>CAWFMG010000011.1:0-1677698 GCA_963816875.1 uncultured Actinomycetota bacterium | reverse complement strand
ACCCTCACGGAACTCCGCGTCATACGAGCGTTGCTTGGACCCCATGAATCCCAACTTCCTCTGCAATCACAGGCTCCTCGCTACGAGGGGAAGGTCAGTTGTGAGCTCTTGAGTGGTTCTGTCGTCGCCTGATGGTGTGAACCGGGGCGGATTCCGCTGGTTCGGGAGCCCGCAGACCATGGGGTCGATCGGCAGTTGTTCTCGCGGATGCTGCATCGTGCCAGCCCCGTGGGGCTTCCGTCGGTGTGCAACTCGGCGAGCAGCAGGTCATCGTCCTCCCAGGTCATGAGGAGGAGTTGCCGGTTGTCGGGCGGCTGCAGTGTGAGCTGTCTGCTGCCGTCGACCGTCTGCGCCGTGATCTCGGGAATCGTCTGGGAATCCGCCGCCCCAGGCACCTCCGTACCCGAACCAAGTGCCGGACGGGTTGACCTCGACGTCTTCGCCCGGCAGCGTCCGCAACCGACTCAGCGCCCCCGAGTCGGAGGCCTCCGCCAGGTATGAGGCATCGCGCTCGCCGTCCTTGGTGCCGTCGAACACGATCAGACCGGCGGTGGCGCGCCCTGCACCCACTGGTCGGGCGCGGTGGTGTCGAGGTTGACAGTCTCGTCGCCCTCGGCCGCGAGCCACATCAGACGCCGGCTGTCGCTCCTGAGGAAGACCTTGGTGTCCTCGGTGACCGCGACGACGCCGAGCGCGTTCGGATCGCCCGGCCCGGTCGCATCAAACTGCAGCGTGTTGACAGTCTCACCGGACCGCGTGTCGACGAGCATACCCGCCCGCCGTTCTGCGTGGTGGTGCCGACCGCCAGCAGTTTGCCGTCGGGAGAGAGCCGAGGCTGCAGTATCACCGTGCCGGAGATGGCGTGTTTCCGGCACCGGTGCCCCACCACCAGGTGTCGTCGTCGCGCTGCGCGGCCCAGGCGCCACCGGCCTGGTCCACGGTCCACCAGGACCCGGGCAGCTGCTCCCCCCGACGTACAAGCGGCCGTCGAACACGTAGGGCACCGTCGGCGCGTCAGCAGTGAGGGGACGGGCAGAGGGCCTCTCTGTCGCCTCCGTAGGCGGCGTCGCCGGCTGCGGTCTCCCGCCGTACGAGTACGACGACACCACGGCGACCACACCCACGACGATGAGGGTCACGGCGGCGACCAGCAGCGGCCGCCAGAGGCGCTGGCTGCGGACGGGCTCCTGCGGCATGGGCGGAAGTACCGGAACCTGCAGGCCGGAGGCCACCTCGCGGAACTCACGCCTGAGGATCTCTTCGACGTCGGCATTCATGCTAGCTCTCTCCCGTCGGTGCGTTCCGAGCCGAGGGCGGCTCGCAACGCCTTGAGGGCGTGATGTGCGGTGGACTTCACGGTGCCGCGCGAGCAGCCGAGGACGTCAGCGATCTCCTGCTCGCTCAGGCCCTCGTAGTAGCGCAGCACGATCACCGCGCGCTGGCGCGGCGGCAGTGTCGTCACATGCGGCCAGAGCATCAACCGGTCCTCGGGCCCGTGCGGCGGCTGCGCGGCGTCGCACTCGGGCGGGTTGTCGGTCAACAGCTCCAGCCGCCGCTTCTTCGGGCGGCGGGCCGACAAGAACACGTTGGTGAGCACGCGTCGCAAGTACGCTTCCAGCGAGTCTGACCGGATGACCTGCGACCAGGAACGATACGCGTTCAACAATGTCTGCTGAGCGATGTCCTCGGCGTCTGCGTGGTTGCCGGTGAGCAGATACGCGCTGCGGTACAGCGACGGCCAGATGACGCCGACGTATTCCTCGAACGTCAGTGCGTTCATGCCGCTGGTCTCGGTGTGCATCGTCTTACGCCACCCCCTTCATCTGACCTGACTCCGGGGGCCGTCATAAGGTTGGGTCAGCCGCGCGGGTCCCCTCACGGGATGTGTCCAGCGAGTGGCTCTGAACAGACCCCACCCAGGCCGTCAGCGAGCGGACAAGGTGCGGCCCAGGAGATCACTGAGAATCGTTGGTTCTGGCCCTGCGGCTGCTGTCGCGGGGCCAGACTGGTGTGCGTGCAGAGGGAATGGGCTGGGGAGACGGTCGGGCCGGATGTCTGGGAGACCTGCCGGGAGCTGATCCCGGCGGGCAGTGTGTTCGCGTTCCTGGCCGAGCACCGTGAGCGGCTGCAGCCGCCGGAGATGTTCGCGGGCATGTACGCCTCACGCAACGGTCGGCCGTCACTGCCACCGCAGGTGCTGGCCGCGACGGTGGTGTTGCAGAGCCCGTTCGGGACCTCGGACGTGGAGACCGTGCCGGAGCTGCGGTGCGATCCGCGGTGGAAGGCAGCGTGCGGGCTGGGCCTGTACGACACCGCGTTCGACCCGTCGCTGCTGACCTACTTCCGGCGCCGGCTGCAGCGGTCCTCTGACCCGGGGCGGATCTTCACCCGGGTCAAGGAGGTCGTGGCCGCCACCGGCATCCTGCGCGGGAAGCGGCGGCGGGCGCTGGACTCCACGGTGTTCGACGACGCGGTGGCCACCCAGGACAAGGTCACCCAGCTGATCTCGGCAGTCCGCCGGGTGATCCGAGAGGTGCCCGGCGCCGCCGACGCCGCCGCCGCCGCGTACTGCACCGCTCACGACTACGCCGCCCCGGGCAAGTCGAAGATCGCCTGGAGGGACACCTACCGCCGCTGGCAGCCACCCGTCGAACGCGGCATCGCCTGGCTGACCGCCAAAGGCAACCGCCGCCTGCGATACCTCGGCACCCTCAAGAACGACAGCTGGCTCCACAACAGTGCCGCCGCCCTCAACCTCCGCCGCCTGATCAACCTCGACCTCACCCGCACCGGCGCCACCTGGCCCCTCGCCCCGGCCACCAGCTGACCGCAGCGCGGGGCGGCTCCCAGCGGAACCGCCCCCACCGACAAGATTTTCAGTGACCTTCTAGCCGACGCTGAACCCGACACCACGCACTTTCAGCTCTACCACCTGCCCGCCCACCTCGCGGCCCACGCCCGCCGCCGCAGCTGCGCATCGAGCGGACCTGGCCCTGGGCTGAGGCGTTCACCACCAGATGGAAGCGGATCAACGACCTGACAGCCCCGCCCCGCCCCGCCCCCACACGCACCGAGAGGAGGAGAACCGTACCCCTCGGGCCCGTGGAAACCCGGCGCAGACCGCAGCGACGGCGAAGGCCCTGCCCATCAACCGGCGCAGGACATAACGGGCGAACCGCCGGACGAGGCTGATGTCCACCAAATCGGTCGGCGGTGCCCACTCATTTCACGGAAGCTCCGCGTAGGCGGCGAAGCCGGTGAATACGTCGATGTTTCCGCCGGCAACCCACAGCCGTCCGGCATCGGCGTCGGCACTTGTCAACACGACTGCGTTCGTGGTCGGACTCGCGACCTGGACCAGGCGTGGATCCTTAGCGCCGGCCTTGGTCGTGAGCACCAGGGGTGTCGAGGCCCAGTCACGATCGAGCTCCTCGCCGACGACGACGGGTTGCCCCTCGACGATAGTCACGTCGTAGACCTGTGCCGAGACGTTCGGCGTCTGCACCTTGCTCCACTCCGAGCCGTCGTAGTGCCAGGCGATTGGCTGGATCGCGCCCCCGGTGTATTGAAGACCCGCCGCCCAGATGTCGGTGGCGTCGACAGCGGCGATGCCGCTCAAGATCTGCGATCCGTCAGCAGGGAACTCCTCGACCATGGTCCAGGAAGTGCCGTCGAAATGTGCCAGGCCGGGGTTGAGCGCCAGCCACGCGTCGTCGGGAGCCAGCACCGTCAGGCTGTTGCCATTGATCGCGTCCTCGAGACCGTCGGCGTACTCGGTCCACTCGCCGTCGGCGTACTGGTATACGACAGCGGTTTCGGCGGAGCCGATCCGAGCCCAGCCGGTCACCCAGACAGTGCCTTCGGCGTCTACGACGACGTCGTCGAACGCGCCGATCTCAGCCGGACTCGGGATCTCCGCCCACGTCGTGCCGTCCCAGTGCGTTACCAGAGGACTGGTCGTGCCATCGTCGGCTGGATCGTTCCAGCCGACCGCCCAGACGTCGGCGGCAGCTGCGACGGCCACCCCCACGAGGTTGTCTCCTGAGACGTCCGGCGTCGCGTCGATCCAGGTGTCGCCGTCACGTCGCAGCGCCACCAGCCGCTCGCCGTACTCGGACCCGACGGCCCAGGCGGCGCCGTCGGCGGCGTCGACGTCCTCGATCATGAGGCCAGGCTGACCGATCGGCGTCTCGGTCCAGCTGTACGGATCGACGCTCGGCGCTGCCGCACTCGAAGCTGGTATCGCCAACATCGCAGTCCAGACGAGCGTCAGAGCCGAGGCTCCGATCGCCCACCGCAGGCGTCTAGTCGTAGCCGGCAGATCTCGATCTTCAATCCGCTCTACCGTCAAGTTAGACATCCACACTCCACTGATCACAGGCACGTCCGGCGACGGAGCCTCCTGAAGTTATTGATGCAGCTGCAGGGCTGCCGGTTGTGCGTAGTGGAAGCCAATGTGATGGGTCTCCATGTTCGTTCTCGCGCGCCACGTGCATGTAGAAGTCGTCGTGGTCCCGGCGCTCGCCCACGACTTCCCGCCGCCCGGCGCGGTGAAGTACTACCTCTACACATGGCGCGACGACGGCACCGACCAGACCATCCACGACCTGCTGCGCTGGCAGGGGCGGGAGAAGGCGCGCCGGAAGGCGGAGCCGAGCCTGGTGGTGCTCGACCCCCAGAGCGGTGCACGCGGCGGCCGGGGTGCCCACGCAGACGACGGGGCGTGATGCGGCAAAAAAGTACCGGGCCGCAAGCGCGGCCTGGCCGTTGACGTCCTGGGGTTGCTGATCGCGGTGGTCGTGGTGGCCGCGTCGGCGCACGAGAACGCCGTCGGCATCACGCTGCTGGACAAGGTCGCCGCCGACACCGACACCGTCGAGAAGGCACTGGTCGACCAAGGCTTCAAGAACGCCGTCGTCGTGCACGGCCAACAGGTGGGCATCGAGGTGGAGATGGTGGAGCGCAATCCGGCGCAGACCGGGTTCGTTCCCCAGGCCAAGCGGTGGATCGTGGAGCGCGCCTAGGGGATCTTGATGCTGCACCGCAGGCTGGTGCGCGACTACGAGCACCTGCCCCGCACCTCCGAGTCGTGGTTGTACTGGGCGATGACCGCGGTGATACCGCGCCGGCTGACGGGGGCTGCCGCGCGGGGTTGGCGCACCGCATGACCGGCGGGGAGCTGACGCGCGGGGCGGTGCTGGCCAGGCTGCAGGAGCGCGAGCGGGAGTTCGCCGCGCGGGCCGAGGCGGTCGGTGGGCGGATCGCGGAACTCTCCGCGCAGCTGGCGGAGCTTCACCGGACCACCGAGGAGATCCGGATCACCCGCAAAACGCTGCTGGAGCTGCCCGAGCCGCTCCCGCCCCCGCTGCGGGCCCGGCAGGTGTGCGAGGCGATGGACCTGCAGATCGCACCCAACACCGTCAACAACGCCCGCCTGAAGCTCAAGCAGCTTGTCGCGCGCGGGATCCTGATCGAGACTGAGCAGGGCTTGTTCACCCAGCCGCGGCCGTAAGCCGCCCGGCGTCGCCGCGACCTGCCCACTCACCCCAGACGAAGCAGCGAATCGGGCATCAAATCTCATACCGCCCTCTCAAGTGATGCGCAAGTGGTGCGAGGGGCTTGGAGAGGTCTAGACGACAAGCAAGCTCCAGGCCGCTGACCTGGAGCTTCGTCGTGGAGCGGGCGACGGGAATCGAACCCGCGCTCTGAGCTTGGGAATCACCGCGTCCTCCGGCCCCCGCAACCCTCCTGACCTGCGCAAACACCGCGCGCCGAGCGTCCGTGAGCGGCCCGCTGAAGGCCGTGATTGACCCCGGTTCCCCACGCGATCTGGCACGGTGGTCGGGGCGCTGTGGTGTGGCCTAGTGTCTCGTGATCCGGTTGCAGTTACCTGATGGCGGTTGGTTCGTTGGACGGGGTATGGATCTCTCATCTGAACAGCGGGACGAGCTGCAGGAATTGGTGCGTTCTCGGGATGTTCCGGCGGATGTCGCGCGGCGGGCCCAGATCGTGCTGTGGGTCGCGGAGGGGCGTCGTCGCAAGGACGTCGCGGAACTGGCCGGAGTCGTGCCGATCACGGTCGACCGGTACAAGGCGCGCTACGCGAAGTGGGGGATTGCCGGTCTGGTCAGTCGTCGCCCCGGCGGTGGGAAGGAGCAGGTCCCGCCGCGGACCCGGGGCCGGTTGATCGCGTTGACGAAGATGACGCCGCCGCCGGAAACAGGCTTGTCGCACTGGTCGACGCGTACCCTTGCCGATTACCTCAAACGGCGGGAGGGCATCTCGGTGTCCTTCCACTACGTCGCCCGGGTCTGGCGCGAGGAGAATCTCAAGCCGCACCGGTCGGGCACCTTCAAGATCTCCAAGGATCCCGCGTTCGCGGAGAAGGTCGCCGATGTGGTCGGCCTGTACCTGGCCCCGCCGGGTGGCGCGGTGGTTCTGTCGATCGACGAGAAGACACAGATCCAGGCGCTGGACCGGACCCAACCGGTGCTGCCGGTCACGTTTGCGGTGACCGAGAAGCGCACCCACGACTACGTCCGGCACGGCACGACCAATCTCTTCGCCGCGCTGAATGTCGGCACCGGCGAAGTCCTCGGCGAATGCAAGCCGAACCGCAACGGCGAGACCTTCCTGGCCTTCTTGAAGAAGGCGGTCAAGCCGCACGCCGGAAAGGAGATCCACATCGTCCTGGACAACCTCTCCACGCACACCACCCCGGAGGTGAAGGCATGGCTGGCGAAGAACCCGCATGTGCACTTCCACTTCACCCCGATCGGGTCGTCCTGGCTCAACCAGATCGAGATCTGGTTCGGGATCATCACCCGGCATTCGATCCGCCGCGGTACCTTCGCCGGCGTCAACGTCCTGATCAAGCAGATCCGTGACTACATCGACTCGTGGAACGAGAACGCGAAACCATTCACCTGGACCGCCACCGCCGACGAGATCCTTGCGAAGGTCCGCCTTGTCACGGCCAACGTCAAGAAATTCGTCCGAAACAACTCGAAGTAACACAGACCGGATCACGAGACACTAGTGGGGCTCAGGTCGGGGGATCACGAGCACATTAACGCTTGCGTTAACATCCCTGATGTGGCTCAATGGGAAGTGGTGCTCGTCGCGGAGGTCGCGGCATGGTTCGAGAGGCTCGCCGAGGAGGACTGGGAGAGCGCTGAGCAGGTAGAAGACGCCATCGATCTTCTGGCCGAGACGGGGCCGACTCTGGGGCGGCCGCTGGTGGACCGGATCAAGGGCGCTGAGAATCACCATCTGAAGGAGCTGAGGCCGGGGTCATCCGGTGGCAGTGAGATCCGCATACTCTTCGCCTTCGACCCCGTCCGGCGGGCGGTGCTTCTGGTCGCGGGCGACAAGGCTGGTAACTGGCGAGGCTGGTACGAGCGCAGCATCCCGCTCGCCGAGGAGCGCTACCGGGAACACATCACTGATCTTGGGAAGAGGGAGTACGGATGAGCGCGGTCAGCTGGGAGGAGACCAAGCGCAGGGCACGCGAGCGCCGCGAAGCCGCTGGGCTGCCTGTGCGGTCGCCGGAGCAGAAGCGTGACTCGATGGATCGGCTCGTCGCCGAGGTGCGAGCCCACCGGCTCGCCGAGATCCGCCGGGAACAGGCCCTGACGCAGCGAGCGGTCGCCGACGCCATGGGCGTATCCGCTCCCCGGGTGTCGGCGATCGAACATGGCGACGTCAGTCATACCGAGCTGGCGACGCTCCGCTCCTACGTGGAGGCCCTTGGCGGCCAACTGCGCGTCGTGGCCGACTTCGGCGACGCGGAGTTCACCGTCGCCTGACCTGCTCTGGCACGCAGGGCGTGGATTGGTCCAGACAACACGACGGCCCAGGTGGGGGATCTGGTCCCTGACCTGGGCCGTCACTGTTGGAGCGGGCGACGAGAATCGAACTCGCGCTCTGAGCTTGGGAAGCTCATGTTCTACCATTAAACTACGCCCGCATGCCGGCCTGGGCCGGCGACGTGGGGGACAGCCTAGCGCATCTCAGACGCGGGTGCGGTGGAAGTTCAGGTAGGAGCGGGACGGGGTGGGGCCGCGTTGGTCCTGGTAGCGGGAGCCGACGCCGGAGGATCCGTACGGGCGCTCGGCCGGCGTCTCCAGCCGGAACAGGCAGAGTTGGCCGATCTTCATCCCCGGCCAGAGCTTGATGGGCAGCGTGGCCACGTTGGACAGCTCCAGCGTGACGTGCCCGGAGAAGCCGGGGTCGATGAAGCCGGCCGTGGAGTGGGTCAGGAGACCGAGGCGGCCCAGCGAGCTCTTGCCCTCCAGGCGCGAGGCGATGTCGTCGGGCAGCGTGATGACCTCGTAGCTGGAGGCCAACACGAACTCTCCCGGGTGGAGGATGAACGGGTCCTCGCCCTCCGGCTCGATCATGCGTGTCAGGTGCGGCTGCTCGATCGCTGGGTCGATGTGGGGGTATCGGTGGTTCTCGAACACCCGGAAGAAACGGTCCAGCCGCACGTCGATGCTGGAGGGCTGGATCATCGTCGGTTCGAACGGTTCGATTCGCACCCTGCCCGCGTCGATCTCGGTCCGGATGCACTTGTCTGACAGAAGCACGCCCCGAGCCTAGTCCAGCTCCTCAAACAGCCCTCGACGCCCCGCCGCCACCCATCGGCGGCGTGATCGTTGTACGGGCGACGGAGGGAGATGCGGATGTGGTCACACAGGGCTCTGGCAGGGCTGGTCTTAGGGGCGGGTGTGCTGGTGGGAGGGGGTGCGACCGGGGCGTACGCGGTGCTGGACGAGCCGGTCGAGACGGTGGCGCAGGCGGACCAGGCGGAGCGGTACGCGGAGACGCGGTTGCTGTTCGGGACGGCGCGGCCATGGGGGCACCTCCCAGGCCCTCAAGGGCCTGGGGGAGGCGGGGAGCCGGTGAGTGACGCGGAGTTCCGGGGGTTCGTGGATGAGGTGGTCACGCCGCGGTTCCCTGAAGGCCTGACTGTTCAGCAGGGGTACGGGCAGTGGCGGGACGCGCACGGGGTGGTCGAGGAGGAGACGTCGTACGAGCTGACACTCCTGTACCCGGTCGCCGACGCGGGCGTCAGCGACCGGGAGATCGAGGAGATCAGGGACGCGTACGTGCAGCGGTTCGGGCAGGAGGCGGTGGGGAGGGTGGACGACACCGTCCTCGTCGACTTCTGACGACCGATGGCCGTGCGCTCAGAGCGTGCCGAGCTTGACGAGGGCGAGTATCGCCAGGAGCTGGATCGAGGACGCCGCGAGCGCGCGCGGCCAGGCGATCTCGTGTGATCGGCTGACCATCATGGTGAAGAGCGCGCCCGCGCCCAGCCAGGTCGCCCAGCCGATCACCTGCACCACCGGATCGGCCCCGCCGAGGAAGAGCGCGACGGCGAGCCGGGGCACGTCGGTCAGCGCCATGATCAGCATGGCCAGACCGGCGGTCGGCGCCCACAGGCCGTTGCCGCCGAACTGCCGGGCCAGGTTGTGGGTGACCGTGCCCAGCAGCAGCGCGCCGCCGACCATGACGACGCCCGTGACCAGCAGGTACGGGATGAGCGTCGAGGTCGTCGTGTCGAGGACCGACTCCCGCGCGCTGTCGAGGCCGAAGACGGCGATCAGGCCGTAGAGGAAGGTGACGATGAGCGCGGGCCACCACATGCTGTAGTCCCGCATGCGCCAGAACGTCGCGCTGGGCCGCAGCACGATGCCGCTCAGCAGCTCCTTCCAGTGCAGCGGCGGAGGCGGGGGCGCCGGGGGCGCCGCCTGCGGATCGGGACCCGGCTCGTCGTAGTACCCGGGCCCGCCGGGGCCGGGATCGCCGTACGGGCCCCCGTGCGGCTGACCGTACGGCTGCTGCTGGTACGACGGGTCGCCGCCGCCGTACGGATACGGCTGCTGTGGGTACTGGGGCTGCTGGGGATGCTGCTGCGGGTACTGCTGCCCGTACGGATCGTCGGGCTGCCTTCGGAAACCGGCCACGCTTACGAACGTACCTTCTCCGGCTCGGTGTCGTCGTTCGTCTTGACCGAGTCCAGCAGCAACTGCGCCACATCGACGACCCTGACGTCCTCGGCCTGCTCCCCCCGCGCGTTGACCGAGTCGCTCAGCATCACGAGGCAGAAGGGACAGGCGGTTGACACGATGTCCGGGTTGAGGGAGAGCGCCTCGTCCACCCGCTCGTCGTTCACGCGCTTGCCGATGCGCTCCTCCATCCACATCCGGGCGCCGCCGGCGCCGCAGCAGAAGCCGCGCTCCTTGTGACGGTGCATCTCCTCGTTGCGCAGTCCGGGCACGCGGCCGATGATCTCGCGCGGCGGGGTGTAGACGTTGTTGTGGCGGCCCAGGTAGCACGGGTCGTGGTACGTGACCAGGCCGTTCACGGGGGTGACCGGGACCAGGCTGCCGGCGTCCACCAGATGCTGGAGCAGCTGGGTGTGGTGGATGACCTCGTAGACGCCGCCGAGCTGCGGGTACTCGTTTGCGATGGTGTTGAAGCAGTGCGGGCAGGTGGTGACGATCTTCTTCGTGGCGGACTCGCCGAACGCCTCGTTGAGCGTCTCCACGTTCTGCTGGCCGAGCTGCTGGAAGAGGAACTCGTTGCCGAGTCGCCGGGCCGAGTCGCCGGTGCAGGTCTCCTCGCCGCCCATGATCGCGAAACGGGTGCCCGCGATGTGCAGCAGTTCGGCGAACGCCTTCGTGGTCTTCTTGGCGCGGTCCTCCAGGGCACCGGCGCAGCCGACCCAGTAGAGGTACTCGACCTCGGTGAGGTCCTCCACGTCCTGGCCGAGCACCGGGACGTCGAACGGGACCTCCTTGGTCCACTCCAGGCGCTTCTTCTTCGCTAGGCCCCAGGGGTTGCCCTTGCGCTCCAGGTTCTTCAGCATCGTGCCGGCCTCGGACGGGAAGGACGACTCGATCATCACCTGGTAGCGGCGCATGTCCACGATGTGGTCGACGTGCTCGATGTCCACGGGGCACTGTTCGACGCAGGCGCCGCAGGTGGTGCAGGACCACAGCACGTCGGGGTCGATGACGCCCTGCTCTTCCGCGGTGCCGACCAGCGGCCGGTCCAGCACGCCCGCGCCGTCCGCAGCACTGCCCGCCGCGGCACCGCCCGCGCCGTCGCCCGCCGCGGCGCCCGCGAGCAGGTACGGCGCGGTGGCGTGCGCGTGGTCGCGCAGCGACATCACCAGCAGCTTCGGCGACAGCGGCTTGCCGGTGTTCCACGCCGGGCACTGCGACTGGCAGCGCCCGCACTCGGTGCAGGTGGAGAAGTCGAGCAGGCCCTTCCAGGAGAAGTGCTCGACCTTCGAGACGCCGAACTGCGTCTCCTCGCCGCCCTCCTCCTCGAACACCGTCTCGAAGTCGATCGGCTTGCCGCCCGAGGTCATCGGCTGGAGCGCGCCGAGCGCGGGCGCGCCGTCCGCGTTCCGCTTGAACCAGATGTTGGGGAACGCGAGGAAACGGTGCCAGGCGACGCCCATGTCCGTGCGCAGGCCGATGGTGATGGCCCAGATCGCGGTGGTGGCGAGCTTCACCATCGCCACCAGGTAGACCAGGTTCTGCAGGGTGCCTGTGGACAGCCCGTCGAACGCGGCGGCCAGCGGATACGAGACGAGGTACCCGGCCTCGTATCCGCCGTCGGGCCCGGCCACCCCGTGCAGCGCGCCCTCGAGGCCGCGCAGCGTCAGGATGCAGAGGCCGATGACGACGATGACGTACTCGACGAAGTACGCCTGCCAGGCGGTGGAGCCGGCGAAGCGGGACTTGCGGCCGGCCCGGGACGGCAGGCTCAGCAGCCGGATGGTGATCAGCGTGAGGATGCCGAGCACGGTGAGCGTCCCGATCAGCTCGACGTAGACCTCGTACGGCAGGAAGCCGCCGAGCACCGGGAGCGTCCAGTCGGCCTCGAAGAGCTGGCCGAACGCCTGGATGATGGTCAGCGCCAGGGTGAGGAAGCCGATCGCCACGAACCAGTGCGCGACGCCGACAACGCCCCAGCGGTTCATCCGGGAGTGGCCGAGGAACTCCCGGGCCAGGGTGAGCGTGCGCTGTCTGGGGGAGTCGGTGCGGGCGCCGGCGGGGACCGGCTGGCCCAGCCGCAACGAGCGCACGATATGCCCGACGGCCCGGCCGAACAGCGCGACGGCCACCGCGCCGAGCACCAGCGTGACGACGATCGCGACGAGTTGCATGGCGACTCCTCGAACCTCCGGACGGACGCGAGCTTGCACGATAGCTCAGTGATCACGAGCGTACTAGTCGGTAACTTAACGGGTCCAGTCGGGGGGCGCACGCCGTCGATCGCACGAAAACATGCGCAAATCATCACGAATGTCTTATAGCCGCCCTACGGTTTCCTGGATGGACGGCCAGAAAGCGGATGGCGCCGAGGCGGGCCCGGGCCCCGGCGCGGGCGCGGTTGCGGGCGACGGTGACGGCACGGCGCGCGGACTCACGCGGGGCGGACTGACGCGGAGCGGACTGACGCGGGGTGGACTCACCCGTACCGGCGTGACCCGCACGGGGATGCCGCGCGCCGGGATGACGCGCGGTCAGAAGGTGCTGTGGTGGTCGCTGCTGGCGTTCGGCGTGCTGCTGGCGATCGCCGCCGGCACCGCACTGTGGGCGTACCAGCGGCTCGACGACAACATCCGCACCGACCACGCCGCGGCCGACGCCCTCGACCGGCACGCGGCGGACCGCCCCGCGGCCGGGGCGAACGACGGCCAGAACATCCTGGTGATCGGCTCGGACTGGGGCTCGGCCCCCGGCAGCGCCCGCTCGGACACGGTGCTGCTGCTGCACCTCTCCGCGGACGGCGAACGCGCCGAGGTGGTGAGCATGCCGCGCGACGTGGTGGTGGACATCCCGGCCTGCCAGGGCTGGAACGGGGAGCGGCACGAGGCGGCGCGCGCGCAGTTCAACTGGGCCTACCAGTTCGGCGGCGCCGGCTGCACGATCCGCACCTTCGAGGGCTTCTCCGACATCCGCATCGACCACCATCTGGTGCTGGGCTTCGAGGGATTCGTCGAGGCGGTCGACGCGGTGGGCGGGATCGAGGTGGTGCTGGACGAGGCCGAGCACGACCCGAACGTGGGGCACGACCAGCCCGCCGGGCGGCAACTGCTCGACGGCGAGGAGGCGCTGGCGTACGTCAGGGCCCGGGTCTACGTCGGCGACGGCAGCGACCTGAACCGGCTGGCGCGGCAGCAGGAGTTCCTCCAACTGCTGTACGAGAAGGTGCTCGACAAAGGGCTGGTGACCAACCCCACCGCGCTCTATCCGGTGTTCGACGCGATGACCTCGGCGGTGACCGCCGACCCCGGCCTAGACTCACTGCAGCGGCTGTACACGCTGGCCGGGGACGTCAGAGCGGTGCCGGACGACGGGCTGACATTCCATACCGTGCCGACGCTGCCGCACCCGAGCGAGGACAACCGCCTGCTGCTGGACCAGCCGGTCGCGGACGGCCTCTTCGACGCGCTCCGCGAGGATCGGCCGCTGACCGGCCCGGCAGACTGAGGCGGGCGACCGGCACTGGAAGCGCGGAGACGAAGCGGAAGCGCGGAAGACGACGAGGGCGTGAGGCGCGATGGCCCGTGGCACGGACGATTCACGTGAAACCCGCATCAGGCTGCGCCGGGCCTACGCTCCGCCGGAGCCGGCGGACGGCCTGCGGGTGCTGGTCGACCGGCTCTGGCCGCGCGGGTTGGCCAAGGCCGCGGCGCGGGTCGACGAGTGGCCCAAGGAGGTCACCCCGTCCGCGGAGCTCCGCCGCTGGTACCACGCGGCCACGGATCGACAGGAGGCCTGGCCCGAGTTCCGCGAGCGGTACCGCGCCGAACTGGCCGGGTCCGAGGAGGCCGCCGAGGCCCTGCGACGGCTGCGCGAACGGGTGCGCACCGGCCAGGTGACGCTGCTGACGGCTGCCCGCGACCCGGAGCACGGCCACGCCACCGTGCTCGCGGAACTCCTCACCGAGCCGGGCGCTCCCTAAGGCGGCCTCCTGAGCTGCGCACTCGCGGCGTGCGTTGAGATGCGCGCCCCGGAGCCGCGTGCTCGCATGGAGAAATGATCGTCAGCATCATTGGCGCCGGCCGCATGGCCCGCGGCCTCGCGACCCGCGCCCTCTCCGGGGGCCACACCGTCCGGCTGATCGACCGCAACCCCAAGAAGGCCGCCGATCTCGCCGACGAACTGCGCGGCGCGCTCCTCGGAGCCGACGTCCACGCCTCGGACGCCATCGGCGTGGAGGACGCCGACGTCGTGCTGCTGGCCCTGCCCTACCCGGGCGGTCGCGACGTGGTCGCCGACTACGGCACTGCGCTCACCGGGTCCGTCCTCGTCGACATCTCCAATCCGGTGGACTTCTCCACCCTCGACTCGCTGGTGGTGCCGCCCGGTACCTCGGCCGCCGAGCAGATCGCCGCCGAGGCGGCGCCCGGCGCGCCGGTGGTCAAGGCGTTCAACACCACGCTCGCCAGCACCCTGCTGGTCGGCCAGACCACCGGCCGGCCGCTGGACGTGCTGATCGCCGGCGACGAGCCGGAGGCCAAGCTGACCGTCGCCGAACTGGCATCCTCCGGCGGGCTGCGCCCGCTGGACATGGGTCCGCTGCGCCGGGCCAGGGAGCTGGAGGGCCTCGGCCTGCTGCACATCTCGATCCAGGAGCCGCTCGGCCTGAACTGGTCGAGCGCCATCAAGATCCTTCCCTGAAACCGGAGGGTGCCCTGAATGCGGTACACCGATGTGCGTGTCGTGCAGGAAACAACCAGATTGGGTGCCATGTCTGGTCCAGGGTCAGCGGCAGGGGCGGAATCAGCGCCGGAATCAGCGCCGGAAGCCGTGCCGGAATCAGCGGCGGGGTCAACGCCGGGTTCGCCGGCCGAGCCGGCCGAGCCGGGACCGCCGGGTCCGCGCCGGCGGCGCCGGCCGGTGTCCCGCCGGGCCGGCGTCTGGGCCGCGGTGCTGGTCGTGCTGCCGCTGGCCCTCGTGGCGACGTGGGTGGTCCCCACGGTGTCCGGACCGCCGATATCCGCGGAGAAGAAGCGACCGCGGGCGGCTGAACGCCGGCCCGCGGCGCCCCGCCCGGTGATTGTCAGCCGGACGGAATGGGGCGCGGACGACAGCCTGCGCACCGAACCCGTCACGTATACGGGCGCCGCGCAGGCGGCGTTCGTGCACCACACCGGGCACCCGGACGACTACGACTGCGCGGACGTGCCGTCCATGCTCCGCGCGATGCAGGTCGACCATGTGGTGGGGCAGGGCTGGGACGACCTCGGCTACAACTTCGTCGTCGACAAGTGCGGCACCATCTACGAGGGGCGCGCCGGCGGGGTGGACCGTTTCGTGCTCGGCGCGCACACCACCGGCTTCAACCACGACAGCGTCGGCATAGCGGCGCTCGGCGACTTCAGCTACGTGGAGGCCCCGCCGGAGCCGTTGCTCGCCGCCATCGCCAGCATCGCGGCGTGGAAGCTGAGCCCGGAGAGCGACCCGCTGGGGCGGGTGCAGCTGGTGTCCACCAACGACGCCAGCCGGTTCCCCGAGGGCACGGAGGCCGAGCTCGACGTGATAGCCGGGCACCGCGACATCTTCTACACGCACTGTCCCGGCGACGTGCTCTACGCGGCGCTCGCGGACATACGCGACCGCACCGCCGACCTGCGCGCCGAGGCGGCCGCGACCGAACAGCCCTTCGACCAGCCCGCCGACCCCGCCCGCCTGCCCACGGGCGTTCCGTAAGTGGCGGAGCGTCCGCAGGGCCGCCAGCTGCCCGAGCCGTTGCCGCCGGGGCCCGTCGGCTCCGGCGGCCAGCTGCTCCCGCGCTGGCTCCGGGTGCTGCCGCTGGCGCTCTTCGTGATGCTCGCCGTGCTGGAGCCCATCACGCCGACCTGGGCGCAGCTGAGCACCCTCCTCGCCGCCCTGCCGCCGCTCGCCGGGCTGATCTACGGGCCGCGCCAGACCGCACTGCTCGGCGCCGGGGTGGTGCTGGTGCTGGTGCTGCCGAAGACCCGAGCGCCGCATATCAGCGGCGGGGACCTGGCGGCGGTCAGCGCGGTCGCCGTGTTCAGCGTGCTGGTCGCCTGGGTGCGATCCCGGTACACCCGGAACCTGGTGGTCTTCCGCAGCGTCGCCGAGGCCGCCCAGCGCGCCGTGCTGCCGCCGCTGCCGCCCCGGGTCGGCCAGGTGCGCTGCGCCGGCCTCTACCGCCCGGCGCTGCGCGCCACGCTGGTCGGCGGCGACCTCTACGACGTGCGGGACGGCCCGTACGGGGTGCGGGCGCTGGTCGGCGACGTGCGGGGGCACGGGCTGGCGGCGGTCGGCACGGTCGCCGCGCTGCTCGGCGCCTTCCGGGAGGCCGTGCTGGACGAGCCGGACCTGCGCGGGGTCGCGGCGCGGCTCGACCGGCGGATGACGGTGGACGCGGCGGCGATCGGGGACGCCGAGCTGTTCGCCACGGCGGTGCTGCTGGAGCTCGCACTGGACGACGACGAGGTGCGCGTGGTGAGCTTGGGACATCCCCCCGTGCTGCTGATCCGCGACGGTGCGCTGCGGGAACTGCGGGTGGAGCCGGCGCCGCCGCTGGGCGCCGCCGACCGGGTCGAGTTCCGGGTGACGGCGACGCCGCTGCGCTCGGGTGACGTACTGCTCGGGTACACGGACGGGGTGATCGAGGCGCGGGACGCGCGGGGCGCGTTCTACCCGTTCACCGAGCGGCTCACCGCCCGGCTCGTGGAGCGGGGCGTGCCCGGTCCCCAGGAGCTGGTGGACAGCGTCTGGCGCGATCTGGCGGCCTTCGTGGCCGTCATCGGCGACGACGTCGCGCTGCTCGCGCTGCGGCCGGAGCCCGGCGATGCGGCGGAGGCGGTGGACGCGGCGGACGGCCGAGCACGGGCCGCGTGACCAGCGGTTTCCCCGGGGTGAGCAGGTCGGGCGGAAAAGAGTTGAGTCGGACACGCTCAGGTCATTTGACGGGCCCCGTCGACCTGATGCACTCTTGAGCCTGTCCCACTCAAGCGAGCGCGATCAACGCGAACAAGCAGCTGGAGGAAATCGACATGGCACGTGCGGTCGGCATCGACCTGGGCACGACGAACTCCGTCGTCAGTGTTCTCGAAGGCGGTGAGCCCACCGTCATCACCAACGCCGAGGGCGCCAGGACCACGCCGTCCGTTGTGGCCTTCGCGAAGAACGGCGAGGTGCTGGTCGGCGAGGTCGCCAAGCGCCAGGCCGTCACCAACGTCGAGCGGACCATCCGTTCGGTCAAGCGCCACATGGGCACCGACTGGCGGATCGGGATCGACGACAAGGACTTCAATCCGCAGCAGATCAGCGCGTTCATCCTGCAGAAGCTGAAGCGGGACGCCGAGTCGTACCTGGGCGAGAAGGTCGCCGACGCCGTGATCACCGTTCCGGCGTACTTCAACGACCACGAGCGGCAGGCCACCAAGGAGGCCGGCGAGATCGCCGGTCTGAACGTGCTGCGCATCGTCAACGAGCCGACCGCCGCCGCGCTGGCCTACGGGCTCGAGAAGGAGGACCAGACGATCCTGGTCTTCGACCTCGGTGGCGGCACCTTCGACGTCTCGCTGCTGGAGATCGGCGACGGCGTGGTCGAGGTGAAGGCGACCAACGGTGACAACCACCTCGGTGGTGACGACTGGGACCAGCGCGTCGTGGACCACCTGGTCAAGCAGTTCCAGTCGGCGCACGGCGTGGACCTGGGCAAGGACAAGATGGCGCTCCAGCGGCTCCGGGAGTCCGCGGAGAAGGCCAAGATCGAGCTGTCCTCGTCCACCGAGACGACGATCAACCTGCCCTACATCACGGCCTCGGCCGAGGGCCCGCTGCACATGGACGAGAAGCTCACCCGGGCGCAGTTCCAGCAGCTGACCTCGGACCTGCTCGAGCGCTGCAAGACCCCGTTCCACAACGTGATCAAGGACGCCGGCATCCAGCTGTCCGAGATCGACCACGTGGTCCTGGTGGGTGGCTCGACCCGGATGCCCGCCGTCGCCGACCTGGTGAAGAACCTGACCGGCGGCAAGGAGGCCAACAAGGGCGTCAACCCGGACGAGGTCGTGGCCATCGGCGCCAGCCTCCAGGCCGGCGTGCTCAAGGGCGAGGTCAAGGACGTCCTGCTGCTCGACGTCACCCCGCTGTCCCTCGGCATCGAGACCAAGGGCGGCATCATGACCAAGCTCATCGAGCGCAACACCACGATCCCGACCAAGCGCTCGGAGATCTTCACCACGGCCGAGGACAACCAGCCGTCGGTGCAGATCCAGGTCTACCAGGGCGAGCGCGAGATCGCCGCGTACAACAAGAAGCTGGGCATGTTCGAGCTGACCGGTCTGCCCCCGGCGCCGCGCGGCGTCCCGCAGATCGAGGTCACCTTCGACATCGACGCCAACGGCATCATGCACGTCTCCGCCAAGGACCTCGGCACCGGCAAGGAGCAGCGGATGACTGTCACCGGCGGCTCCGCGCTGCCGAAGGACGACATCGAGCGGATGATGCGCGACGCCGACCAGTACGCGGAGGAGGACAAGCGCCGCCGCGAGGCCGCCGAGACGCGGAACCAGGCCGAGCAGCTCGTCTACACCACGGAGAACTTCCTCAAGGAGAACTCCGAGAAGGTGCCGGCCGAGGTGAAGACCGAGGTCGAGGCGGCCATCGTCGACCTGAAGGAGAAGCTGAAGGGCGAGGACACCGCGGCCATCCGCGAGGCGTCCGAGAAGGTCGCCGCCACCAGCCAGAAGCTGGGCCAGGCGATGTACGCCGACGCGCAGGCGGCGCAGCAGACCGGCGCCGCGGGTGCCGGCGGGGACTCCGCGGCCGGCGGCCCGGGTGCCGGCGGCCAGGCGGGCGCCGACGAGGACGTCGTGGACGCGGAGATCGTGGACGACGAGAAGCCGAAGGGCGGTGCCGCGTGACTCAGGACCCGAAGGGCTTCGACAAGGAGCCCGAGGTCCCCGACGCCGAGGCGGCCAGCCCCGATGCGCCGGCCGAGTCCGTCGGGGATTCCCCGGCCCACGAAAGCCCGACCACCGGCGCCGGTGGCAAGGGCGGGGAGGCGTCGGCCGGGGATTCCCCGGCCGGGGCCGGCCCCCACTCCGATGCCCACGGCACCGACGTCCAGCAGGTCGCCCTCACCGCCCAGCTGGACCAGACCCGCACCGCGCTGAACGAGCGCACCAAGGACCTGCAGCGGCTCCAGGCGGAGTTCCAGAACTACCGCCGCCGGGTCGAGCGGGACCGGATCGCGGTGCGCGAGATGGCCGTGGCCAACCTGCTCACCGAGCTGCTGCCGGTGCTCGACGACATCGGCCGCGCCCGGGACCATGGCGAGCTCGTCGGCGGCTTCAAGCAGGTCGCCGAGGCGCTGGAGACCGTGGCGGCGAAGATGGGCCTCATGCAGTTCGGCAAGGAGGGCGAGCCCTTCGACCCGACCGTGCACGAGGCGCTGATGCACAGCTATTCGCCGGACGTCACCGAGACCACGTGCGTGCAGATCCTCCAGCCGGGGTATCGCATCGGCGAGCGGACGATCCGACCGGCCCGCGTCGGGGTCGCGGAACCGCAGCCGGGCGTGCAGCGCGCCGAGGGCGACTCCCACGAGGAGCGCACCGAGGACGAGGACGCGGCGGACGGCGAGCGGTCGGAGTCGGAGAGCGAGCCGGAGCAGAAGGAGAGCGGTGGCCCGGACAAGGGCTGATGCGGCGGTGCCTGCCAGAGATCGGTCCGGGGAGCGCGCCGCAGAGCGTGCGGGGAAGGAGGGACGCCGAGGATGAGCACGAAGGACTTCATCGAGAAGGACTACTACAAGGTTCTCGGCGTCCCGAAGGATGCCACCGAGGCGGAGATCAAGAAGGCGTACCGCAAGCTCGCCCGCGAGTACCATCCGGACGCCAACAAGGGCGACGCCCGCGCTGAAGACCGTTTCAAGAACGTCTCCGAGGCGTACGACGTGCTCGGCGACGCCAAGCGCCGCAAGGAGTACGACGAGGCGCGCGCCCTCTTCGGCGGCGGCGGGTTCCGTCCGGGGCCCGGCGGAGGCGGCCAGTTCAACTTCGACCTCGGCGATCTCTTCGGCGGTCCCGGCGGTCCTGGTGGTGCCCCGGGGCAGGCTCAGGGACCGGGCGGCGGTGCGGCCGGCGGCTTCGGCGGTGGCGGCATCGGCGACGTCTTCGGTGGCCTGTTCAACCGGGGCGGCCCCGGCACCCGCACCTCGCCGCGCCGCGGCCAGGACATCGAGTCCGAGGTGACGCTGAGCTTCACGGAGGCGGTGTCCGGGGCCACGGTGCCGCTGCGCATGTCGTCCTCGGCCGCCTGCAAGGCGTGTTCGGGCACCGGCGACAAGAACGGCACCCCGCGGGTCTGCCCGACCTGTGTCGGCACCGGCCAGGTCAGCCGGGGTGGGGGCGGCGGCTTCTCGCTCACCGACCCGTGCGTGGACTGCCGGGGCCGTGGGCTGATCGCCCAGGACCCCTGCACGGTCTGCCGCGGCAGCGGGCGGGCCACCAGCTCCCGCACCATGCAGGTCCGCATTCCGGCGGGCGTTTCCGACGGGCAGCGGATCCGGCTGCGCGGCAAGGGCGCGCCGGGCGAGCGCGGCGGGCCGAACGGCGACCTCTACGTCGTGGTGCACGTCGATCAGCACCCCGTGTTCGGACGCCGTGGTGACAATCTGACCATCACCGTGCCGGTGACCTTCCCCGAGGCGGCACTCGGTGGTGAGATCAAGGTGCCGACCCTGGGTGGTGGCCCGGTCACCCTCAAGCTGCCGCCCGGAACGCCGGGCGGACGCACGATGCGGGCGCGCGGCAAGGGCGCGGTGCGCAAGGACGGCACCAGGGGCGACCTGCTGGTGACCATAGAGGTGGTCGTCCCGCGCGAGCTGGACGACCGTGCGCGGAAGACCCTGGAAAGCTACCGCGACGCGGCCGGCGACGAGGATCCTCGGACCGCGCTGTTCGAGGCCGCGAAGGGAGAGTAGCGAGATGGACGGCCGGAACGGACCCAGTAACCCCTACGAACTGACCGACGACACTCCGGTCTACGTCATCTCGGTCGCGGCGCAGCTCTCCGGGCTGCATCCTCAGACGCTGCGGCAGTACGACCGGCTGGGTCTGGTCTCCCCCGACCGGACCCCCGGCCGCGGCCGACGGTACTCGGCACGGGACATCCAGCTGCTGCGCGAGGTGCAGCGGCTGTCCCAGGACGCCGGCATCAACCTGGCCGGCATCAAGCGGATCATCGAGCTGGAGAACCAGGTGGCGGCGCTCCAGGCCAAGGTGACCGAGCTCCAGCAGGCACTGGAGGGCGCGGCGGTGACGATGCGCCAGCGCGAGGCCCAGCTCCACGCCTCCTACCGCCGCGACCTCGTCCCATACCAGGACGTCCGTCAGTCCTCCGCCATCGTCGTCTGGCGCCCGGACCGCCGCCGCGACCGCTGAGCCCACGCCGCCCCGCGGGGCCTCGGCCCCACGCTCACCGGGCCGGCGGCGCCGGCGACGGGCGGGCGGTGCCAGCCACGCCCGCGCCCGCCCGCGCAGCAGTCGTTGAGCCGCGCTCCTGAGCCACCCCTGAGCCAGCCGCGTGATGCCGCCCGGTGCCGGACCTCCGACCACCGGCGGCCGGTGCGCCGGTGACCCGGACCGCACCGGCGTCCGGCAAGGACCTAGTGCGCCGTGTCCGTGTGCCAGAGCACGGTGCCGTCCGTCGCGCGGATCGACACGTCGCCGTCGACGCCGACCACCAGGACGGCGCCCGGATTCCCTGCGGTGCCGCTGGACCACACGACGTTTCCGAGGAAGTGGAGCACCACCAGGTCGCCGTCCTCGCGGAACGCGCCCTCAAGGCCGCCCGCGCCCGCCGTCCCGGTCGACCACAGCAGCTCCTCGTTCTCGTCCCGCACCGTCAGCTCCCCGGTGGCCTCGTAACGGAACCTGGCCTTGCCCGAGCTGATCACCTCGTCGATCCGGAGCTCCTGGGGCGCCGCCAGAACCCGGTCCTCCGACGGGCCGCCGCCGACGGGGATCTCGCCGTCGGCGAGCATCCGCAGCGCCGTCAGGGACGGCGCGAAGGCGTAGAGCGCGCCCTCGGTGCGGATGAACCGCTGGATGCCGAGCTGCACGCATTCGGTCGGGCCGATCCGCTCCGCAGGAAAGGAGACCGTGCTGTCCTCGCCGATCACGCTGTCCCGGCCGACCGCCGGATCCCGCTGGGGGAAGTCCTCGCCGTTCACCCAGTTGCGCTGCACGAACTCGAACTGCTGGACCAGGTCCCCCTGGTAGGACACGAAGACCAGCCCGCGCGGGTCCTCCTCGAGGCCCGCCCTGCCGGCCTCCATCAGCCCGTCACCCAGGTCCAGCGGCGGCCCGTACGGGACACCGCGGCGCATGATCCGGTGGCCGTCCAGCATGCCCTGCTCCGTCACCGTGTCCTCGCTGTCGGCCCTGGGCTTGAGGCCGTCGCGGGGGTTCGTCTTGCGCAGGTGGCAGAAGAGCGGTGTGGTCCGCCCCTCCTGGTCGTCGAAGAAGCTGATGTCGTTCTCGGCTTCGGGCGCCAGCGGCACCTCCGGCTCCCCGTCGGGGTACGTGGCGACCGGCGCGCCCGAGCGCCAGCGGCCCACCAGGCGGGAGGCCAGCCAGTGGTCGTCGGCCTCGTCGGGGACCGCCGCCTGCTCCTGGAGCGCCTTGAGCTGGTCGGCGGCCTGCTGCCAGAAGCCGGGCACGTCCTGGGCCAGTCGCCGCACCACCTGGAAGGAACCGTCGGTCATCCAGTCCGGCAGATACGGCGGCTTCCGGTGGTCCAGCCCGTAGCCGATGACAAACTCGCCGGCCGGGATCAGCCGGGTGCCGGGCTTGCCCAGCTGCTCCTCCGGATTGTCCGGGTCGGGTTCGTCGAAGCCCTGGACGCCCGGCTGGCTGATGGCGTCCTTGAAGCCGAAGTGCTCCTGGCCGCGGCGCAGGTCCGGCAGCGTGGCGGCCTCCTGCTCGAAGACGATGGACAGCCGGTGGCAGGCGATCTCCTGCCGCTCCTGGCTCAGCGCCGCCCGCAGTTCCTCCGGCCGGTCGGCGGCGACGGTGAGCACGGCGTGCACCGGGTCCGTGTGGTCGGCGCCGAACAGCCAGTGCTGCGGGTCGCTGTCGTCGAGGTCGCCGATCACGTCCTTGCGGGCGGCGATGCCCTGGAGGAACGCCTCCTGTGTGGTGCCGAAGGGCACGTCGGCGATGGGGCTGCCGCCGACCAGCGTGACCAGGCCCTGATGGGTGAAGCTGACGCCGCGCCAGACGCAGGTCAGATCGCTCGGGTCGTGGCCCGCCAGGCGGGTCCTGGCCATCCGGAAGTCGACGTTGAACGCGGCCACGTCCCGGGTGGTGGCGATGCGCCCGTGCAGGTGCTTCAGCCACATCCGGGCGTGCCATCGGTCGTCGAATCTGAGGAAGAGCAGCCGGGCGTGGTCCTTCCGGAAGCCCGCGATGATGTCGCCCTGGATCTCGGTGCTCTCGCGCAGCGGTAGGGACGGAGTGTCGGGCATGGTGGTCATGGGCTCTCCAGCGAGACGGGTGAAGCCATCAGGCCGGGCGAACGTAACGGGCCGGCCGAGCCGTGGCGGGTATTTGCCCACAGATCCACCCGTTCGGACGAGAACGTGTCTCGGCTTCCACGCTGCCCACGCCACGCTGTCCGCCACGTTGTCCGGCACGCCGTCCGTGGCGCCCCTCAGCCGCCCGCTGGCGGCTCAGCACGCACGAACGGGCCGCCCCCCACGCGTACGTGGCGGCGGCCCGTTCCTGCCCTCTCAGGGGCCCGGGAACGCTCCCGTGGCGGATGGGGCGGGATCAGGGCATCGGCGTGCCCGCGACCGTGCCGCTCGGCGCGGGGTCGGCGACCCCCGCGGCCGTGTCGTCCGACTCGTCGTCATCCATCGTGATGCCGCGCCGCTTGGAGACGTAGACCGCGACGACGATGATCAGCATGGCCGCGGCCGCGATCAGCGCCCGGGCCGGGGCACTGGCGTCGTCGCCGTAGCTCAGCGTGACCACCGCGGGGGCGATCAGCAGCGCCACCAGGTTCATCACCTTCAGCAGCGGGTTGATGGCCGGGCCCGCGGTGTCCTTGAACGGGTCGCCCACCGTGTCGCCGATGACGGTCGCCGCGTGCGCCTCGCTGCCCTTGCCGCCGTGGTGGCCGTCCTCGACCAGCTTCTTGGCGTTGTCCCAGGCACCGCCCGAGTTGGCCAGGAACACGGCCATCAGGATGCCGGTCCCGATGGCGCCGGCCAGGAACGAGCCGAGCGCCCCGATGCCGAGGCTGAAGCCCACCGCGATGGGTGCCATCACCGCGAGCAGTCCCGGCGTGGCCAACTCGCGCAACGCATCCCTGGTGCAGATGTCCACGACCTTGCCGTACTCCGGCTTTTCGGTGTAGTCCATGATCCCCGGGTGCTCGCGGAACTGCCGGCGCACCTCGTAGACCACCGCGCCGGCGGAGCGGGAGACCGCGTTGATCGCGAGACCGGAGAACAGGAACACCACCGCCGCGCCGATGATGAGGCCGACCAGGTTGTTGGGCTGCGAGATGTCCAGACTCAGGGTGTTCGCGTTCAACACCTCCTCGGTCGTCATCCCCACGTCGTTCACGGCCTCGACGATGGCGTCCTGGTACGAGCCGAACAGCGCGGCGGCGGCGAGCACCGCGGTGGCGATCGCGATGCCCTTGGTGACCGCCTTGGTGGTGTTGCCGACCGCGTCCAGGTCGGTGAGGACCTGGGCGCCGTCGCCCTCCACGTCGCCGGACATCTCGGCGATGCCCTGGGCGTTGTCGGCCACCGGGCCGAAGGTGTCCATGGCGACGATCACGCCGACCGTGGTCAGCAGGCCGGTGCCGGCCAGCGCGACCGCGAACAGCGCCAGCATGATCGTGCCGCCGGCCAGCATGTACGCCGAGTAGACGGCGCCCGCCACCAGCAGCGCCGTGTAGACGGCGGACTCCAGGCCGAGCGAGATGCCGGAGAGCACCACCGTGGCGGGGCCGGTGCGGGAGGACTTGCCGATGTCCCGGACCGGTCGGCGGCTGGGCTCGGTGAAGTAGCCGGTGAGCTGCTGGATCACCGCGGCCAGCACGATGCCGATGGCGACGGCCACCAGCGCGAACAGCCGCGGGTCGGCGTCGTGCGACAGGATCTCCTGGTCGCTGACGCCGTCGAGGTCGGCGAAGCTGTCCGGCAGGTAGACGAACGCGGCCAGCGCGACCAGCACCAGCGAGATCGCGGCGGAGATGAAGAAACCGCGGTTGATGGCGGTCATGCTGCTGCGGTCGGAGCGCCGCGGCGAGACCAGGAAGATGCCGGCCATCGCGGTCAGCACGCCGATGCCGGGGACCAGCAGCGGGAACACCAGGCCGGCGTCGCCGAACGCCACGGTGCCCAGGATCAGCGCGGCGACCAGGGTGACCGCGTAGGACTCGAAGAGGTCGGCGGCCATGCCGGCGCAGTCGCCGACGTTGTCGCCCACGTTGTCGGCGATGGTGGCGGCGTTGCGCGGGTCGTCCTCGGGGATGCCCTGCTCGACCTTGCCGACCAGGTCGGCGCCGACGTCGGCGGCCTTCGTGAAGATGCCGCCGCCGACCCTCATGAACATGGCGATCAGGGCCGCGCCCAGGCCGAAGCCCTCCAGCACCCGGGGCGCGTCGGCCGCGTAGACCAGCACCACACAGGTGGCGCCGAGGAGGCCGAGGCCGACGGTACACATGCCGACCACGCCGCCGGTGCGGAACGCCAGCCGCATGGCCTGGTGCCGCACCGGGATGATCTGGTCGGTGCCCTCGGACTCGTTCGCCTGACGAGCCGCCGCGGCGACCCGGACGTTGCTGCGCACCGCCAGCCACATGCCGAGGTAGCCGGTCGCGGCCGAGAAGCCCGCGCCGATCAAGAAGAACAACGATCGGCCGACGCGTTGATTCCAGTCGTCGGCCGGTAGGAGCAACAGGAGGAAGACCACGACGGCCGCGAAGATCCCGAGGGTCCGCAGCTGGCGTGCCAGATAGGCATTGGCGCCCTCCTGCACCGCCGCGGCGATCTTCTTCATGTTGTCCGTGCCCTCGTCGGCGTCGAGAACCTGCCGCACCAGCACGACAGCGACCGCCAATGCGGCGATCGCGATCAGCGCGATGATCACGATCAGCGCGCGATTACCGCCGGTGAGCTCGACGTCGTCGACGGCCAGACTGACTTCGGCCGCCCTCCCGAGATACGGATGATGCTGCAGTGGGCCCGCCATTCGTCCTCCTCGACGCTCCGGCGCTGAACAGACGTGCCCGGAGTGTAGAGAGGTGACTTCGATCAAAACAGAGGGCCGGATGCGAAATTACGGCAGCCGGTGGATAAACGATCTCCATGGCTGAAGATCGACTACGGGAATTCCGCTGATCAGGGGATGGAAGCGGTGGCGGTGGGCCAGCTCATTTTGATCTTGCCACCGCGCGCGTCGGAAATGACCTCGACATCGTCGACCAGCCCGCTGATCACGGCCAGGCCCAGCTGGTCGGTGTCCTCGGCGCTCTCGGTCCCCGACTGGTCGCGTGGCGCGGGAACCGTGCTCGGGGCGTCGTCACCGACCTCGATGGAGAAGGACTTCTCACCCTCCGTCAGCGCCACCCGGACCGGGGAGGCGAGCCCGTGCGCCGCGTGCAGGCCCACGGCGCGACTGCACGCCTCACCCACGGCGAGGCGGAGCTCGTCGAGCACCGACTCATGCACTCCGGCCCTGCGCGCCACCGCCGCGGCGACCAGCCGGGCGGTGCGCACGTGTTCGGGAGACGCGCTGAAGCGGAGTTCGACGGTGGCCATGCGACACCCCTCGGTCGTGCATTGATCGTGCGGAGGCGCCGCCCCGGGGGATGCGCGGGCCGATGACGCCGGCACCGTCGGCGCCCGGGGCGGTCGCGGTGATGAATATGACACTTTTGACTTCGTGACGGACGCGCATGCCCGCCCGGGGTCGACACAGTCGCCCACCCCGGCCGGCCGCGCCCCACTCAGTCGGTCGCCGAGACGGCCTCGTCGACGGACTCGTGGATCGGGAAGACCTTCGTCAGACCCGTGATCCGGAAGATCTTCAGGATGCGTTCCTGGTTGCAGACCAGGCGCAACGAGCCCTCCTGCGCCCGCACCCGCTTCAGGCCCCCGACCAGCACGCCGAGCCCCGTCGAGTCCAGGAAGTCCACGCGCTCCATGTCCACCACGAGGTGGTGGTTGCCGTCGTTGACCAGCTCGACGAGCTGTTCGCGCAACTTGGGCGCGGTGTATACGTCAATCTCGCCACCCACCTCGACGACCGTGCGGTCGCCTACGGTCCGGGTAGACAGGGACAGGTCCACGGATCCTCCAGCACCTTGCTAACGGGCGGTCGCCGCCTGGGTATCCCCGCCGACGGCAGGGGACGGATCGGCAACCGCCAAGGCATTCAACCACTTACCGCCTGCCCAGGACGACGTCTTACAGCCATTGTCCGTCGGACCAGTGACAGACGCAGGTGTCAGACTCGGTGGTGATGTCCCAGGAGTATCTCCCGCAGGCTGCGGGCCCAGCCGAGACGCGCCGCCCGTCGCCCCGGGCGGTGCTGGACCGTCTGGCCGACCGGTCCGATCGGGCCACGCGTGTCACCCACACGGAGCACCTGCCCGCCCGTCAAGGCCGCCATGCGGCCTGGCCCGAAGGGATACGCGAGGAGGTCGTGGACGCGGTGCGGGTCGCCGGGATCGACCGGCCCTGGGCGCACCAGGCGACCGCCGTCGGGCACGCCGTGGCCGGCGCGTCGGTGGTCGTGGCGACCGGCACGGCGTCCGGCAAGTCGCTGGCCTATCAGGTGCCGGTGTTCAGCGCGCTGCTGGACGGCCGGGACGCCGGCCGGCGGGGAGCGACCGCCCTCTACCTGGCGCCGACCAAGGCGCTGGCCGCCGACCAGCTCCGCGCGATCCGGCGGTTGGCCGCCCCCCTGGGCACCGACGTGCGCGCCGCCGGGTTCGACGGGGACACCGGCCCCGAGGAGCGGGCCTGGGCCAGGGCGCACGCCAACCTGCTGCTCACCAACCCCGACATGCTGCACCGCGGGCTGCTGCCGGGGCACCGCCGCTGGTCCTCCTTCCTGCGCGCGCTGCGCTACGTGGTGGTCGACGAGTGCCACGTCTACCGCGGCGTGTTCGGCTCGCATGTGGCCCAGGTGCTCCGCCGCCTGCGGCGGCTGGCCGCGCACTACGGGGCCAGCCCGGTCTTCCTGCTCGCCTCGGCGACGACGGCCGAGCCTGCCGCCTCGGCGACCCGGCTGACCGGGCTGCCGGTCGTCGAGGTCACCGAGGACGCCTCGCCGCGCGGCGAACTGGTCTTCGCGCTGTGGGAGCCGCCGCTGACCGAGGCGCGGGGCGAGCGCGGCGCGCCGGTCCGCCGCACCGCGACCGCCGAGACCGCCGACCTGCTGAGCGACCTGGTCGCGGACCGGGTGCGGACGGTCGCCTTCGTCCGGTCGCGGCGCGGTGCCGAACTGGTCGCGGTGATCGCCCAGGAGCGGCTGGTCGGCGCCGACCGGGCCGCGGTGGCCGCCTACCGCGGCGGCTACCTGCCGGAGGAGCGGCGGGCCCTGGAGCGTGCCCTGCACTCCGGCGAGCTGCTCGGCCTGGCCGCCACCAGCGCCCTGGAGCTCGGCGTGGACGTCGCCGGGCTCGACGCCGTGCTGCTCGCCGGCTATCCCGGCACCAGGGCCTCGTTGTGGCAGCAGGCCGGCCGCGCCGGGCGGCAGCGGCAGGGCGCGATGGCCGTGCTGGTCGCCCGGGACGACCCGCTGGACACCTATCTGGTGCACCATCCCGACGCGCTCTTCCGGCGGCCGGTGGAGAGCACCGTCCTGGACCCGGGGAACCCCTACGTGCTGGCCCCGCACCTGTGCGCCGCCGCCGCCGAACTGCCCCTCACCGAGGCCGACCTCACCGACGACCTGTTCGCCACCACCGGCGCCGAACTGCTCCCGAAGCTCCAGTCCCGTGGCCTGCTGCGGCGCCGGGGCACCGGCTGGTACTGGACGCGCCGGGAGCGGCCGGCCGACATGGTCGACATCAGGGGCCAGGGCGGGGAGCCGGTCCGGGTGGTGGAGGAGGGAACCGGACGGCTGCTCGGCACGGTGGACGCCGCCGCGGCGCACACCACCGTGCACGACGGCGCGGTCCACCTCCACCAGGGGCGCACCTATGTGGTCAGGGAGCTGGACCTGGCCGGCTCGGTCGCGCTGGTCGCGGCCGAGGACCCGCCGTGGACCACCTCCGCCCGCGACCTGACCGAGCTGTCGGTGTTGGACACCGACATCGAGCTCCCCTGGGGCGACGCCCGGCTCTGCTTCGGCTCCGTCGAGGTCACCCACCAGGTCGTTTCCTATCTGCGGCGCCGGATCGTCACCGGCGAGGTGCTCGGTGAGACGCGCCTCGACCTGCCGCCCCGCACCCTGCGCACCCGCGCGGTCTGGTGGACGATGACCGAGGATCAGGTCACGGAGGCGGGCGTCGACCAGGAGATCCTGCCCGGCGCCCTGCACGCCGCCGAGCACGCCGCGATCGGCATGCTGCCGCTCTTCGCCACCTGCGACCGCTGGGACATCGGCGGCGTCTCCACGGCCCTGCATTCGGACACCCTGCTGCCCACGATCTTCGTCCACGACGGGCACCCGGGCGGCGCCGGCTTCGCCGAGCGTGCCTTCCACACCGCCCGGCAGTGGCTGACCGCCACCCGCGACGCGATCGACGCCTGCGAATGCGAGGCCGGCTGTCCGTCCTGCATCCAGTCCCCCAAATGCGGTAACGGCAATGATCCGTTGCACAAGGGCGGCGCCATCCGCCTCCTGACCCGGCTCTTGCGCTGAGCTCGGTCGGGCGGTGCTGCGGCTGGCTCTCGCCGGGGTCGGGCCGAACGCGTGATCGGCCGCGCCCCGCTTTCCGGCCCGCCCGGCGGCCTTCTCAGGCTCGTTCCGGGGAGCTCCGGGCCCGGGGAGGTGAGCGGCTGTGACCGGACAGGCCGCGCAGGCGGCCCAGGTCGCGGCGGCGCTGTGCGTGGGCGCCGGGGCGTGGCTGCTCCTGGCCGGCGGGGCCGCCGAGGCCGGGCCGGCGCGGGCCCTCGCGGTGGTGGTGTAGGGCCCGGCACTGGCCTCGGCCGTGAGGTCGGCGATCTCGCCGACCAGGTCGCACCGCACCAGCCGGGCGTCCTGAGCCTCGGCCACCTCGCGGGCGGCGGCACACGCCCGCCCCGGCGCGGCGAGCGCCAGGTCGGCGGCGGCGAGTGCGGCGAGGTCGGCCGCCTGGGCGGCGCGCTGCCGGGCCGCCGCGACCTGGCCCAGCGCCAGCAGCGCGGCGAAGGCGAGGCAGAGCAGGGCGACGCCGAAGGTCGCCCAGACCGTCGCCGAGCCGCGGTCGCCGGCCGTCTCATTCCGGCTGGGCATTCGGCTCTGCATTCGGCTCGGCACGGGCCACCGCCTCTCTGGCCACGCGCACCGCCAGCGGTCCAGGGCCCAGCGTCCGGGCCTCGACCTGGACGCGGTGCAGGGGGCCGTCCCGCACCACGCGCACGACCGCCCCCTCGGGCGCGGCAGCCTCGGCCACCTCGCGGACGGTCGCGGCGGCCTCGCCGCGGGCGGCCGCCCGCGCCCCGGCCCGGGCCGCGTCGGCGCAGCGCAGCTGCACTCCGACGGCGCCCAGGCCCCACAGCAGCATCCCGAGCAGCAGCACCAGGGCGGGCACGGCCAGGGCGGCCTCGACCGTGACGTAGCCCCGGTCGTTCCGCCGGGGGTCACGGCTCGGCACTGAGGGCTCGCTCGATCAGCCGCTCCAGGGCTCCGGAGACGGCTCCCGACGTGAGCACCTCGTACAGCAGGGCCGCCAGGGCCGCCGCCGCGAGGGTGCCCACCGCGTACTCGGCCGTGCTCATCCCGGCGTCGGCCCGGGGCAGGCCCCGCAGACGGCGGACGACGCGGGCGACGCACGCGACGAGGATCAGACACATCATCGGCTCCTCACAGTTCTCGGTTGCTGGTTGCTGGTTGCTGGTTGCTCGGGATCTGGAGCTCGGGGTCTGTCGGGTTCGCTCGGACGCGGTCACAACAGCCGCCTCGCCAGGCCGAGGACGACCGGGGCGACGCCGGTCAGCAGGAAGGCGGGCAGGAAGCAGAGGCCGAGCGGGCCGGTCACGTACACCGCCGCCCGGCGGGCGCGGGTCTGCGCCAGGCGCAGCCGCCTGCCCCGGCATTCGGCGGCCTCCGCCGCCACCACCCGGGCCACCGGCGCGCCGCTGCCGTGCGCCAGCTCCAGCCGACGGGCCAGCCCGTTTGCTCCGGGAAGTTGGCCGAATCTGCCCCATGCGATGGCCGGTTCGCCGCCGAGCCGCAGCTCGGCCGCGGCGCGCCGCAGCGCCGTGCCCACCGGGCCGCCGAGCGCGGAGCCCACGGCCGCGGCCGCCTCGCCCGGCGCGGCCCCGGCGGCGAGGCACGCGGCCAGCAGCTCCGTCGCCAGCGGCAGCCGGTCGTCCGCCGCCGCCCGACGGCGCCGCCGCGGCGGTTCGACGCTGGCCGGGGCGGGGTGGGGCATGGCATCGTCCGGCGGGTCGCAGAGCCGGGCGGCCCGGGTGCGCCTCGCCCACCGGACGGGCCACCGGGAGATCAGCCCGGTCGGGAGCCGCCTCCGCCAGAAGGCCCCGGCGCCCGCCGGCGGTGACGGCGCGGCGGGGCGACCGGCCGGGGGCGGGCGCTGCGCGCGGCGGATGATCGCCGCGGTCCAGGCCAACCCCGCCCACTCCAGCAGCGCCCCGCCGACCAGGCAGACCAGCCCGGCGGGGGTGTGCAGCAGCTCCCGAAGCGGCTCCGCGCCCATCGCGGCGCCGAGCAGCAGCCCGAACGCCGGCAGCATCGCCAGCGTCAGCACCGTCGCCCGGGGCCCGGCCAGCTGCGCCCGCAGCTCCTCGTCCTGGTCCCGCTCGGCCCGCAGCGCCTCGGCCACCCGTTCAAGACCGGCGGCCAGCGAGGCCCCGCCGTCCACGGCCACCTGCCAGCACGCGGCCACGCCGCGCAGCCCGTCCGCGCCCGGTGGCTGCGCGCCCGCCCGCAGCGCCGCCGGGACGTCGCCCCCGTATCTGGCCGCCGCCGGCACCGCCGTGGCGGACCCGCCCAGCGCCGCCCAGTCGGCGGCGGCCAGCGCCTGGTCGGGCGGCCGGCCCGCCCGCACCTCGCCGGCCACGGTGCCGCACAGCTCGATGACGGCGTCCCGCCGCCGGTCGGCCGCCCGGGCGCGCCGCCATCGGCGCCAGCGGGCGGCGGCCAGCGGGGCCAGCCCGCCGGCGACCAGCAGCGGCAGCGGGGAGCCACCCCACAGCGCCACCAGGCCGCCGCCGGCGAGGCAGCCCAGCACGACACGGACGGTGCCGTCCTCCGCGCGGCGTCCCCCTCCCGGCACGACCGGGGAACCCGGCCGGGAACGCGGTCGGAGGCGCAGCCAGGACCACGGCCGGGTCACCGGCGGCGGGGCGGCCCCGCCGGTCGGGAGCAGCCAGGACCGGCGCCGCCATGGGTCGCCGTCGACCAGCAGCCACGCCCCGGCGCCCACGCACAGCGCCGCCACGCACTGGGCCGCCTGCGCGGCCTGCCCCGTCACAGCCGCTCACCTCCCCGGGCGCAGAGCTCCGCGAGGCGGGGCCAGCCCGGCTCCCTGGCGAATCCGCCGGGGGACCAGCGGGCGGCCGGCACGGTGTGCACCAGGCCGGCGTCGTCCCGCTCCAGCACGTGCACCTCGGCGATCCGGCGCAGGCCCGTGTCCCGCTGTCTGGCCAGATGCAGCACCACGGACACGGCGGCGGCCAGCTGGCTGTGCAGCGCGGCGCGGGGCAGCCCGGCGGCGATGCCCAGCGCCTCCAGCCGCGCGGGCAGGTCCGAGGCGGCGTTCGCGTGCACGGTGCCGCAGCCGCCCTCGTGCCCGGTGTTCAGCGCGCCGAGCAGCACCGCGGCCTCGCCGCCCCTGACCTCGCCGACCACCAGCCGGTCGGGGCGCATCCGCAGGGCCTGCCGCACCAGATCGCCGAGCTCGATCCGGCCGGCGCCCTCCTGGTTGGCCGGCCGGGTCTCCAGCCGCACCACGTGGGGGTGGTCGGGCCGCAGCTCCGCCGAGTCCTCGACCAGCACGATCCGCTCGTCCGGCCGCACCTGGCCGAGGAGCGTGGCCAGCAGGGTGCTCTTGCCCGAACCGGTGCCACCGGTGACCAGGAAGGACAGCCGGGCGTCGAGCACGGCCCGCAGCAGGCGCTCGCCGCCGGGCGGCACCGTGCCGGCCGCCGTCAGCTCGGCCAGGGCGAACGCCCGGTGCCTGACCACCCGCAGTGAGAGGCAGGGCGAGCCGACCGCCACCGGCGGCAGCACGGCGTGCAGCCGCGTGCCGTCGGGCAGCCGGGCGTCGACCCAGGGCCTGGCGTCGTCCAGGCGCCGGCCGGCCGCCGCGGCCAGCCGTTGGGCGAGGCGGCGCACCGCCGCGGCGTCGGGGAAGCGCACGGTGGCCCGCTCCAGCCCTCGGCCGCGGTCCACCCAGACCTCGTCGGGCCGGTTCACCAGGACGTCGGTGACCTCGGGCTCGGCCAGCAGCGGCTGCAGCGGCCCGGCGCCGACCAACTCGGAGCGCAGGGCCCGCACCACGGCCAGCACCGCACTGTCCCCCAGCAGCCGGCCCTGGTCGCGCAGTGCCGCGGCCACCCGCCCGGGCGTGGGCTCCGCGCCCTCCTCGGCGAGCCGCAGCCGCACCGCCTCCAGCAGCTCGGGAAGGTCGGGCAGCCGCGACGGCTCGGCGCCCGGCAGGGGCCGCCGGGCCGGCCGGATCAGCCGGCTCGCGGGGCCGGACCAGGCCGGCGCGGCGGAGGCGTGCGGTGAGGCGGGCTGCGGGGGCGAGACGGACGAGGAACGGGAGACCGACGAGGAACGGGAGAGGGCGGACGAACGGGGGCGCGGGGGCGGCACCGGCTCCAGGCCGGATGCGCGGCTCATGCCGCGGCCTCGGGGGCGGGCAGGGCGCGCTCCAGCAGCGCGTCGCAGAACCGGGCCAGCACGCCTCCCGAGTCCCGGCCCGGCGGTTCGCCGCGCTCGGCGGCGGCCGACAGGTCCGGCTCCTGCGGCAGCTCCCCGGCCAGCGGCAGCCCCAGCAGCCGGGCCAGCTCCCCGCCGGCGAGGCCCCGACCACTGTCCGGCACGCGGGCCACCACCCGCAGGTCCCGCACCAGCGAGCCGGCCGTGCCGACGACCTGACGCGCGGCCGCCAAGGCCCGCAGCTCCCCTGGCACCAGCAGCAGCCCGAGGTCCAGCCAGGCGAGGGCCTCGGTCACCGCGTCGTTGGCCACCCGCGGCAGGTCGAGCACCACCACTCCGCCGCCGCGCCGCGCGGCGGTCAGCACCGAGCGCATCGCGTCGGCCGGCAGCCGCACCATGCCCGACCGGTCCCAGCTGAGCAGGCTCACGCCGTGCGGCCGGGGGAGCGACTTCTCCAGCGCGGCGGCCGACAGCCGCCCCTGGGCACAGGCGAACGCGGGCCAGCGCGGCCCCGGCTCCCGCTCGCCGCCGAGCAGCACGTCCAGGCCGCCGCCGAGCGGGTCGCCGTCGATCAGCGTCGTGCGCCGCCCCTGCCGGGCCGCGCGGAGCGCCAGGGCGCAGGCCAGGGTGGACGCACCGGCGCCGCCGCAGCCGCCCAGCACCCCCACGGTGAGCGCCGGCCGCTCGGGTCCCTCCACCGCGTCCGCGATGCGGTCCGCCAGCCACGGCTCGTCGTCCGGCAGGTGGATCACCTGCTCGACGCCGAGCGCCACGCCGCGCTCCCAGACGGTGTGGTCGTCCAGGTCGCGGCCCACCAGCAGCACGCCGGGACGGCGTCCCGGCCACTGGCCAGGAGCCGGCCTCGCCGCCGCGCGATCGTCGCCGACCAGCACCAGCGGCGCCCGCGTCCAGCGCTCCGCGTCGGGCGGCGCGCCCGACAGCACGTCCGCCTCGGCTCCGGCCGCGGCGCACAGCCGCAGCAGGTCGTCGAGGAGCTCCTCGTCCTCGGTGAGAATCAGAATGGACCGTGACACGACACGTCCCCCTTCGCGGTCCGCGTCCGGTCGATCACCGAACGCATCTGGCTGGACGCGTTCCACGGTGCCGCCGCGGACGGGGGCGTGGGGGCCTCGCCCCGAATCTGTGGATAACCACAGGGCTGTGGAAAATTCAGTCACTCACAGTGGTGACCGCAGGTGGGGATGGGTGTCGACACATATGCCGGAGACATGCGACGACCCCCGCCGGGGGGGAGAGCGGGGGTCGTCTTCCTCGGCCGACTCGGGGGGGAGGAGTCGGACCGGGTTAGCACGGTCGCGAACGATCCGTGACTTCCATGGTGTACCCGAGAGGCTTCTCAGGCAAACCCACGCGCCCCAGCGTACGCCGAATGGCTGGCCCGTATGCTCGGCTCGTGGAAATTCCGCCTGTGTCGCCGGTCTCCCCCCGCACGGCCGCCTTCTTCGACCTGGACAAGACGGTCATCGCGAAGTCCAGCGCCCTGACCTTCAGCAGGTCCTTCTACCAGGGCGGACTCATCAACCGCCGTGCCGTCCTGCGCACCGCCTACGCTCAGTTCGTCTACCTGCTGGGCGGGGCGGACCACGACCAGACGGAGCGGATGCGGAAGTACCTCTCCACTCTCTGCCAGGGCTGGAACGTCAGCCAGGTCAAGGAGATCGTGGCGGAGACCCTGCACCAGGTGGTCGATCCGATCATCTACGACGAGGCGGCCTCCCTCATCGAGCGGCACCACGCCGAGGGGCGGGACGTGGTGATCGTCAGCTCCTCCGGCGCGGAGGTGGTCGAGCCCATCGGCGAACTGCTCGGCGCGGACCGGGTGGTGGCCACCCGCATGGTGGTCGCCCAGGGCTGCTACACGGGCGAGGTGGCCTACTACGCCTACGGCCCCACCAAGGCGGAGGCGATAGCCGGGCTGGCCCGTTCCGAGGGCTACGACCTGAACCGTTGCTACGCCTACAGCGACTCGATCACCGACGTGCCGATGCTGGCGGCCGTCGGCCACCCGCACGCGGTCAACCCGGACCGCGCCCTGCGCCGCGAGGCGGTGGCGCGTGGCTGGCCGGTGCTCGCCTTCGAGCGGCCAGTGCGGCTGCGGCAGCGAATCCCTTCGCTTTCCTGGTCCACGCGGCCGGCGTTGGCCGCGGGCGCCGCCGTCGCCGCGGCGGCGTGTGCCGCTGGCCTGGTGTGGTTCGCGAGCCGCCGTCGGACCGCCGCGTCGGTACCGGAGAGTCTGACTGTTTGACGGTGCAAGTAAAATCTGCTGCTCCTCCCGGCTGCGCACTTTCGCCTGCCGTCCGTGAGGAGTACAAATGGAGTCAACGGCCCGCGAGACCAGCGGCATCCGAGAGGATCCCGCCCTCATCACGGCCCCACGGACCGGACGCATGAATACCGGGCACCCACGCGTAGCCGACCCGCCAACCGGGCCAGCCGCACCAGGAGACGGGCATCAGTCCCGACCTGATCGGCTCATACCGCGCACGCCTGATCACCCGGTGGACATGTAACGCGGCGGCACCTCGGCGGTGCCGCCGCATTTTGTCAGGCCGCGCCGCGTTGCAGCGCCTCGCAGACCGCCGCCGACTCCCGCGCCCCCAACGCCACGGCCGCCGCGCAGTGCTCGATCCACGCCGCCACGCCCGCCGGGGTGCCCGAGGAATAGCCCGCGAGGGCCCGCCCGTACGCCGCCGACCCGCGCTCAACGTGTCCGACCTCGGCGGGGGCGACCGCCTTGGGGTCGAGCCCGCCGCAGACCAGGGCGACGCGCTCGGCCGCCCGCGCCACCAGCGCGTTATGCGACGCGAACGGCCGCAGCGCCAGCAGTTCGCCGTGCACCACCGCGGCCGTCACCAGCGCGGGCGCGGACGAGCCGCGCACCACCAGCCGGGCCAACGCGTCGAGCCGGGCGGCCACTTCCCCCGCGTCCGGCGCGGCGCCCAGGCCGGCCCAGGGCTCCTGCCCCGCCAGTGCTTCTTCCGCCACCGGCTCGCCGGCCCGTCGCGGCCGGCCCACCGCGTCCGCCAGCTCTCCTCCAGGCGCTCCGGAGCCCCGGAGCCCCTCCCGTCCGCCGGCGGCGAGCAGGTGGAGCCGGGCGAGGACCCGCAGCGGCGAACCTCGCCACACGGCGACCAACTCGCCGGCCTCGGCGGTCACCCGCAAAGCCGAACCCACGGTCCGGGCCGCCGCGTCACCTCCGTAGTCCTGCCGCCGCCGCACCTCCTCCAGCGCCCAGTCGGCGCCCGCGAGCGTGGCCGAGGCGCGGGCCCCGCGCAGCGCCGCCTCGGCGGCGATCTCCGGGTGCCTGCGGCGCATCATCCGGTGGCGGTAGAGGCGATCCACGGTGGTTCGGGCGGCGTCGATCGCCGCGGGGACGCCGGGCAGGTCGGCCAGCGGCGCCAGCGGATCGGCCTCGGCGTCGGAGGGTCGGGCGTCGGCGGTCATGCCGGGCAGCCTAGGCGGGTCGGCTCCCCGGTCGGGGATCGCCTCCATGTTCGAGTGGATTCTCGAACGGGGCGCGCACAACTGCTCACCGGACGCCACTACGCTATTGAACATGAAGATCGCTTTCGTAGGGAAGGGCGGCAGCGGCAAGACCACGCTGTCCTCGCTGTTCGTTCGTCATCTCGTCGCGGCGGGCGTCCCGGTGACCGCCGTCGACGCCGACATCAACCAGCACCTCGGGGTCGCCCTCGGCCTCGCCGAGGAGGAGGCCGCCGCGCTCCCGCCGCTTGGCGCGCGACTGCCGTTGATCAAGGACTACCTGCGCGGCGACAACCCGCGGATCCTCTCGGCCGATGTGATGATCAAGACGACGCCGCCGGGCGCCGGCTCCCGGCTGGTGCGGCTGGCCGACAACAACCCGGTCTTCGGCCCGTGCGCGCGTCCCGTTCCGCTGGACGGTGGCGCCGCGCGGCTGCTGGTCACCGGCCCGTTCACCGAGGCCGACCTCGGCGTGGCGTGCTACCACTCGAAGACCGGGGCCGTGGAGCTGCTGCTGAACCACCTGGTCGACGGGCGGGACGAGTTCGTGGTGGTCGACATGACGGCCGGCAGCGACTCCTTCGCCTCCGGCCTGTTCACCCGCTTCGACATGACCTTCCTGGTCGCCGAGCCGACCGGGAAGGGCGTGTCGGTCTACCGCCAGTACCGGGAGTACGCGCGGGACTTCGGCATCGCCCTGCGGGTGGTGGGGAACAAGGTGCAGGGCCCGGAGGACGTGGCGTTCCTGCGCGATCGGGTCGGCGACGACCTGCTGGTGACGCTCGGGCACTCGGACTGGGTGCGGGCGTTGGAGCGCGGCGTCCAGCGGCCGTTCGACGCGCTGGAGCAGCCGGTGCGGCGGTCGCTGGAGTCGCTGCGCCAGGCCGCCGACGCCACGTACCCGCTGCGCGACTGGGAGCGGTACACCCGGCAGATGGTGCACTTCCACCTGAAGAACGCCGCGAGTTGGGGGAACGAGCGGACCGGTGAGGACCTGGCGGCCCAGGTGGATCCCGGCTTCGTGCTGCGCGAGCCGCCCACCCGGGCCGCCGAGGCGAGCCCGCAGCCGGCCTAAGGCGCCGGGGGAGCCGGCGGTGCGCCCCACTGGCCGGTCGCGCCCTGGGCGGGGGCCGGTTGCTCCGGGGCCGCCGCCCCCGCCGTCCCCCGCTCGTCCGTTGGCTCGGTTGCCTCCGCCGAATCCGCCGAATCCGCCGGGTCCTTCGTGGTGTCCGAGCCCTTGCGGAGGAAGGCGTCCCAGCCGTCGGAGGGCGACTCGCCGACGCCCAGGGTGCGCAGCCGCTCCAGCACCTCGGGATCCTGGGCGTCCAGCCAGTCCACCAGCTGCCGGAAGGACACGCACCGCACGTCGTCCCGCGGGCACAGCTCCACGATCACGGACTCGATGGCGTCCATGTAGATCCCGTCGTTCCACTCGTTGAAGTGGTTTCCGACGATGAGCGGCGCCCGGTTGCCGTCGTAGGCGCGGTCGAAGGCGGCCAGCAGCCCGTCGCTCATCTGGGCCTCCCAGTAGGGGTACATCGCGGGGTCGCCGTTGGCGGTGCCTGACTGGTTGACCATGAAGTTGTAGTCCATGGAGAGCGTCTCGAACTCGCGCCCCGGCATGGGGACGGACTGCAGCGGGATGTCCCACACGCCGTGTTGTTTGCCGGGCCAGACCTGGAGCCCGTTGCCGCTGGAGTCATAGCGCAGCCCCATGTCCGCCGCGGCGGCGAGCAGGTTCTCCTGTCCCTCCAGACAGGGCGCCCGCCCGCCGATCATCTCCTCCTCGTAGTCGAACGGGAGCGGGGGCAGATCGGTGAAACCGGTGGTGGTCTTCCAGTGTTCGACGATCCAGGTGGCCTGCTCGGTCTCCGACTTCCAGTCCTCGGGGGACCAGCTGGCCACCCCGGTCGGCCCGCAGAAGTGGCCGTTGAAGTGGGTGCCGATCTCGTTGCCCTCCAGCCAGGCCAGGCGCAACTGCTCCAACGTGTCCGCGATGTGTTCGTCGCTGAGGTAGCCGATGTCCGAGGAGCCCGGGGGAAGGCCGGGCGGCTGGTACTGCTCGCGCTCGTCCTCGGGGAGGAGGTAGAGGCCGGAGAGGAAATAGGTCATGTCCGCGTCGTACTCGCGGCCGAGCTCCCGAAACCGGGAGAAGAGCTCGGTGCCGTCCTCGCCCGCCCCGTCCCAGGAGAAGACGACGAACTGCGGCGGCTCCTCGCCGGGCGCGAGCCGGGCGGCCTCGGGATGCTCCTGTCCCGGCTGGGCGCCGGTGTAGGCCGTCGACCCGTCGCCGATCAGCCGCGGCAGGGACTGCTCTGGCGCCTCCCGGGGCTCCGCGCCCTCGTCGGGACTCGGCACCGGAAGGTTCCAGGCACCGGGCCCGGAACAGGACGTGCTGACCAGAGCCAGCGTGGTCAGGGCGGCGAGCGTCCCCCATCCCGCCACGGGCCGTCTGCGTGCGACCGCCATCGGTCCTCCCTCTCTCTCGCTCGACAGGGCATCCGGATAAAGCTCCGATATGAGAGGGAAAGAGTGAAGTAAGACAAGCTGTTTAAATGATTAATTCACTCTATCGGGGGACTTATGGCGGTGAGCGGGATGTGGGTCTAGAGCTGAGCTTTACGTGGCATTACTCTTCATTTACCGGCACTTGAGAGTAGCCATAGCATCACGCTCTGTGATTAACGCTGTGATTAACGCTCTGCTTAACGCTGTGCTTGACGGACCGGCCCCACTCCCCCCACGACTCCAAGGACGGAGCCGACCATGCCCCGCCGCGCCGACCTGTCCGCTTCCATCACGGTTTTCCTCATCGCCCTGCCGCTGTCCCTGGGCATCGCCCTCGCCACCGGCGCCCCGCTCCAAGCCGGACTCGTGGCCGCCGCGGTCGGCGGGCTCGTCGCCGGTTCGCTGGGCGGCGCCCCGCTGCTGGTCAGCGGCCCCGCCGCCGGTCTCACGGTGATCACGGCCGAGCTCATCCACGAGTACGGCTGGCGCACCACCTGCGCCATCACGGCCCTGGCCGGCCTCACCCAACTCGGCCTCAGCGTGCTCCGGGTGGCCCGGTCCGCGCTCGCCGTCAGCCCGGCCATCGTGCACGGCATGCTGGCCGGCATCGGCGCCACCATCGCGCTCGCCCAGGCGCATATCGTGCTCGGGGGCAGCGCGGAGAGCTCGGCCCTGGACAACCTCGCGCAGCTCCCCGACCAGCTGGCCGAGATCCAGCCGGGCGGCCTGGCGGTCGCCGGCCTGACCATCGCGGTGCTGCTGCTGTGGCCCCGGCTCCCCGGCCCGGCCGGCGACGTCGTGCGCCGGGCGGCGCCCGCCGCGCTCGTCGCCGTCGCGCTGGCCACCGCCCTCGCCGCCGCGCTCACCGCGTGCGCCGGCGTCCGGCTGCCCGGCGTCGACCTGCCGTCCTGGTCCAGCCACGCGCTGCCCGACCTGCCGGACGGCCCGGTGCTCGGGCTGCTCGCCGCGGTCCTCACCGTCACGCTGGTGGCCAGCGTCGAGTCGCTGCTCTCCGCCGTCGCCGTGGACAAGCTGGCCACCATCCGGCAGCGGGCCGGCGGTCCTCGGGTGCCCCGCGCCGACCTCGACCGCGAGCTGCGCGGCCAGGGCGCGGCCAACGTGGTCTCCGGCCTGTTCGGCGGCCTGCCGATCACCGGCGTCGCGGTGCGCAGCTCGGCGAACGTGGCCGCCGGGGCTGTCACCCGCGGCGCCACCCTGCTGCACGGCCTCTGGGTGCTGCTCGCCGCCGGCCTGCTGGTCGGCCTGCTGGAGCTGATCCCGCTGGCCGCGCTCGCCGCCCTGGTGATGGTCGTCGGCATCCAGATGGTCAGCCTGACCCACATCCGCACCGTCAGCCGCCACCGCGAGGTGCTGGTGTACGCGGCGACCGCGCTGGGCACCGCGCTGCTCGGCGTGCTGGAGGGTGTGGCGATCGGCGTCGCGGTGGCCGTGGCCGTGGCGATGCACCGGCTCGGCCACACCCGGATCCGGCACGCGCGGCTCCCGGACGGCACGCATCAGGTGAGGGTCGAGGGGCAGCTGACCTTCCTCGCGGTGCCCCGGCTGAGCCGGGCGCTGACCGAGGTGCCGGAGGGCACGCCGGCGGTCGTGGAGCTGGACGGCACGTTCACCGACCACGCCGCGTTCGAGACCCTGCACGACTGGCGCGCGGCGCATTCGGCGCACGGCGCGCCGGTGGAGATCACCGCCCGGGCCGGCGGCGACGGCGTCTCCCAAGCCCTCAGGGCCTGGGGCACGTTCCGCGAGCCCGACACCGCGCACCGTTGTCACCCCTGGCAGCCCTGGCGCGACCACCAGTGCACCGCACCGGTTCCGGCCGCCGTCCCGGACCCGGGGCTCGGCGCCGTACCGGACGTCCCGACGCAGGGCGGCGACCCCACCACGCCCCACGACCAGCTCCTCGGCGGCGTGCGGAACTTCCAGCGCACCACCGCGCCGCTGCTGCGCGGCGAGCTGGCCCGGCTCGCGGAGGAGGGGCAGCGTCCCGGGCAGCTCTTCCTGGCCTGCGCCGACTCCCGGCTGGTGACCAGCATGATCACCTCAAGCGGTCCCGGCGACCTGTTCACCGTGCGGAACATGGGGAACCTCGTGCCGCTGCCCGGCACCGAGAGCGCCGACGATTCGGTCGGTGCCGCCATCGAGTACGCGGTGACCGTGCTGCGGGTGACCACCATCACTGTCTGCGGGCACTCCGGCTGCGGCGCCATGCAGGCGTTGCACGACGCGGCCACCCCGGCTGGACCGGCCGACCCCGACGCGCCCCCGGGCGCCCTCGGCGGCTCGCTGGAGCGGTGGCTGCGGCACGCCCGGCCCAGCGCCGCGCGGCTTGCCGTCCTCGACGGCGCGGTGCCGCGGCTGGACGGGCGCCCGGCCGCCGACCCGTTGGAGGCGCTGGCGCTGACCAACGTGGTGCAGCAGCTCGACCATCTGGCCCGGCACGAATGCGTCGCCCAGCGGCTGGCGGAGGGCACGCTGGAGCTGCGCGGCATGTACTTCCACGTCGGCCAGGCCCAGGCGTACGTGCTGGGCGGGGGCGACGGGCCGGCGCCGGAGTTCGGCGCGGTGCTGCCGGAGGATCTGCCGGGCGAGGCGCCCGCCAGCCGGCAGACCGACGAGCCGGGGCTGCTGGCGAGCTTCCCCCGGGCCTGAGCCCGGCCTGGGGGAGACGTTCCCCCATCGCCGTTCGGCGCGCCGTTCTGCCGTCCGTCGCGGCGGCACGGCCGTTCGGCGGTAGAGGTCTACACCAGGGATGCGGTTGCCCTTGTCAAAGGATCGCGAGGCTGATGGGCTGTGCTGTGGGAACACCTGACACCACCGCACCGCAGGGGAGATGTCTCGTGAGCAACGAGAGCCTGGCCAACCTCATGACGGAGGAGCGGAGGTTCGCGCCTCCGGCAGAGGTGGCCGCCGACGCCAATGTCACCGCCGAGGCGTACGAGGCCGCCGCGGCGGACCGGCTGGGCTTCTGGGCGGAGCAGGCGCGCCGGCTCAGCTGGGAGACGGAGCCGACCCAGACCCTGGACTGGTCGAACCCGCCCTTCGCCAAATGGTTCGCCGACGGCCGGCTGAACGTCGCGTACAACTGCGTGGACCGGCACGTCGAGGCCGGCAACGGCGACCGGGTGGCGATCCACTTCGAGGGCGAGCCGGGCGACTCCCGCACGCTCACCTACGCCGAACTGCAGCGCGAGGTCTCCCGCGCGGCGCACGGGCTGACGGAGCTCGGCGTGCGGACCGGCGACCGCGTCGCGATCTACATGCCGATGCTCCCCGAGACCGTGGTCGCGATGCTGGCCTGCGCCCGGATCGGCGCCCCGCATTCGGTGGTGTTCGGCGCCTTCTCCGCCGACGCGCTGGCCACCCGCATCGAGGACGCCGACGCCCGCGTCGTCATCACCGCCGACGGCGGGTACCGGCGTGGCGCGCCCTCGGCGTTGAAGCCCGCCGTGGACGAGGCACTGACCCGGCCGGGCGCCGCCCGGGTGCGCAGCGTGCTGGTGGTGCGGCGCACCGGGCAGGACATCTCGTGGACCGACGGCCGTGACGTCTGGTGGCACGAGCTGACGGAGCGGCAGCCCGAGCAGCACACCCCGGAGGCGTTCGAGGCCGAGCACCCGCTGTTCATCCTCTACACCTCGGGCACCACCGGTAAGCCGAAGGGCATCCTGCACACCTCGGGCGGCTACCTTACCCAGGTCGCCTACACCCACCACGCCGTCTTCGACCTCAAGCCCGAGTCGGACGTGTACTGGTGCACCGCCGACGTGGGCTGGGTGACCGGCCACTCGTACATCGTGTACGGGCCGCTCGCCAACGGGGCCACCGAGGTGCTCTACGAGGGCACGCCCAACACCCCGCACAACGGCCGCTGGTGGGAGATCGTCCAGAAGTACGGCGTCACCCTCATCTACACCGCCCCCACCGCCATCCGCACCTGCATGAAGTGGGGCGACGACATCCCCGCCTCGTTCGACCTCTCCAGCCTGCGCATCCTCGGCTCGGTCGGTGAGCCGATCAACCCGGAGGCGTGGATCTGGTATCGCAAGCACATCGGCGGGGACCGCACGCCCGTGGTGGACACCTGGTGGCAGACCGAGACCGGCGGCGTCATGATCAGCCCGCTGCCCGGCGTCACCGATGCCAAGCCGGGCTCCGCCCAGGTACCGCTGCCGGGCATCAACGCCACGGTGGTGGACGACGACGGCAACGAGGTGCCCGACGGTTCCGGCGGGTATCTGGTGCTGACCGAGCCGTGGCCGTCGATGCTCCGCACCATCTGGGGTGACGACCAGCGCTTCCTCGACACCTACTGGTCGCGTTTCCCCGGCCGGTACTTCGCGGGCGACGGCGCCAAGAAGGACGCCGACGGCGACATCTGGCTGCTCGGCCGGGTCGACGACGTGATGCTCGTCTCCGGGCACAACATCTCGACCACCGAGGTGGAGTCGGCGCTCGTCTCCCACCCCAAGATCGCCGAGGCCGCGGTCGTCGGCGCCACTGACCCGCAGACCACGCAGGCCATCTGCGCCTTCGTCATCCTGCGCGGCGGCTCGGAAGAGGACGAGGGCCTGGTGGAGGAGCTGCGCGCCCATGTGGCCAAGGAGCTGGGCCCGATCGCCAAGCCGAAGCGGATCCTGGCCGTCGAGGAGCTGCCCAAGACCCGTTCCGGGAAGATCATGCGCCGGCTGCTGCGGGACGTCGCGGAGAACCGCGAGATGGGCGACGTCACGACGCTGACGGACTCTTCGGTGATGGACCTCATCCAGGCGAAGCTCCCCACCGCCGCCAGTGAGGAGTGATCGGCCCGGGATGAAACCCCGATAAAATCTCCCTCATCACTCCCCAGAGCGATGGTGCGGTGTCAACGACTGACGCGCCACCAGCGTCCCACTACTGTCACGTGCACCAGGGGGCAATCGCTCTCACGGGAGAGGGAAGAGGGAGAACGCGATGAGCGCAGCCGACGAGGGGCGCAGCCTCGGGGAGCTGGTCGCATCGGCCACCGCCGATCTGTCGGCGCTGGTGCACGACGAGATCGCGCTGGCCAAGGCCGAGGTCCGGCAGGACGTGAAACGGGCGGTGTTCGGCAGCGTCGCCGGAAGCGTCGCGGGCGTGCTCGCGCTGTTCTCGGTGCCGCTGTTCAGCTTCGGCCTGGCGTTCTGGCTGCGGAACTGGTGGGATATCCCGCTCGCCGTCGCCTGCACCATTGTCGGCGGCCTGTACCTGGTGCTGGCGGGGCTGCTCGGGCTGATGGCGAAGGTGTGGTTCGGGCATATCTCGCCGCCGGCCCGCAGCATGCAGTCCGCGCGGGAGTCGGCCGGCGTGCTGTCCAGCGTCAAGCCCCGCCCGCGCGCGGCCACCGGCGCCGCGGGCGAGGCCGCGGGGCCCGACGGCCACGTCAGCGGAGCGGCGCCCGTCGACCGCGCCCCGGCCGCCAAGGCGGGCCCGCGGGCATGACCGCCGGCGACCATTCCGGCGCGCGGTCCGCGGTGATCCTCAGGGACGGCCCGTGGACCCACCGCGACGTGGCGGCGAACGGCGCCAGGTTCCACATCGCGGAGCTCGGCGACGGGCCGCTGGTGCTGCTGCTGCACGGCTTCCCGCAGTTCTGGTGGACCTGGCGGCACCAGCTGACCGCGCTGGCCGACGCCGGGTACCGCGCTGTCGCCATGGACCTGCGCGGCGTCGGCGGCTCCGACCGCACCCCCCGCGGCTACGACCCGGCCAACCTCGCGCTCGACGTGACCGGTGTGATCCGATCGCTCGGCGAGCCGGACGCCGCCCTGGTCGGTCACGACCTGGGCGGCTACCTGGCGTGGACCGCCGCCGTGATGCGACCCAAGCTGGTGCGGCGGCTGGCCGTCGTCTCGATGCCGCACCCGCGGAACTGGCGCTCCACGCTGCTGAGTGACCCCCGGCAGGCCGCGGCCAGCGCCCATATCTGGGGGTTCCAGCGGCCGTGGCTGCCGGAGCGTCAGCTGGTGGCCAACGACGCCGCCGCCGTCGGGCGGCTGCTGCGGGCCTGGTCGGGGCCGCGTCAGCCGGAGCCGGCGGATGTGGAGGTCTATCGCAGGGCGATGGCCATCCCCTCCACCGCGCACTGCTCCATCGAGCCCTACCGCTGGATGATCCGCTCGATCGCCCGGCCGGACGGCGTGCAGTTCAACCGGCGGATGAAGCGTCCGGTGCTGGTGCCCACACTGCACCTGCACGGCTCGCTCGACCCGGTGATGCGCACCCGCAGCTCCGCCGGGTCGGGCGAGTACGTCGAGGCGCCCTACCGCTGGCGGCTGTTCGACGGCCTCGGGCACTTCCCGCACGAGGAGGATCCCGTCGCGTTCAGTGGCGAGCTCATCGACTGGCTCCGCGATCCCGAGCCCGACCGGTAGCCCGACCGGTAGCCCGGTCGGCCCCGTGTCCGGCCAACCCGCGCCCGCTTCGCCGCTGGTGGCGCCACCGGTCCAGACCAGAAGCCCGCGGATACACCCGAGCGTCGGTGTCATGTGCCTGCCGCATACGCCGATCGACTTCCTCGACGGGTGGTTACTGACCTTGGACCAGGGGCAGGGACGAGATATGGGCTGGACGCACGACTACCGTGACGTGGCACGTGATCGAAGCGGCAATGGCGCCGTCGCCCGGGGACAGCGCGCTGTACGGCGTATGCCGGCGGGCCCCGGGCCGGATCCGCATATCGGGTTTCCCGATATCCTCCGCCGCCGGGCGCGATGGGTGGGCGTCCGCCTCCGACACCCACGCGGCTGACCGAGCCGCTCCCCCGTTCACCCGGCGCCTGGTGCGCCCGGGTTCACATCGCGCATGCCTGGCTGTCCACCGGCTGGTCGGCGGCGCGTCCGCGTTCGGCGGTCTTCCGCACCTCGTCCGCGGTCAGCGCGTATCCCGTGCTGCCGTCGTCGAGCGACTTGGCGAAGATCATCCCGTACACCTCGCCGTCCGGCGTGAGCAGCGGGCCGCCCGAGTTCCCCGGGCGGACCGTCGCGTGCAGCGAGTAGACGTCGCGGCTCACCGTGCCCCGGCGGTAGATGTCGGGGCCGTTCGCCTCGAAGCGGTCGCGCACCCGCGCCGGGCGGACGTCGTACGGGCCGCTCTCGGGGAAGCCGGCGAGGACCGCGTCGTCCCCGCTCTCCGCGTCGCCGGAGGCGAACTCCAGGGCCGGCGCGTCCAGCCCTGGCACGTCGAGCACGGCGACGTCGCGTTCCCAGTCGTAGAGCACCACCCGCGCCGGGTAGACCTGCCCCTCGCCGCCGACCTGGACGGTGGGCTCCTCGACGCCGCCGACCACGTGCGCGTTGGTCATCACCCGGTCCTCGGCGTAGACGAAGCCGGTGCCCTCCAGCATCTTGCCGCAGTCCGGCGCGGTGCCGGCGACCCGGACGATCGACTCCCGGGCCGCGGCGACGGCCGCGTCGTCCACCAGTGACGGGTCGGGCGGCGGCACCTCGGTGATCGGCTCGCCGGCGAACGGCGAGAACACCTGCGGGAAGCCGTGCTGCGTGAGGATCGAGCTGAAGTCCGTGAACCAGGTGTTGGCCCGCTCCGGCACCACCTGGGAGACGCCGAGCAGCACCCGGGAACCGCGCACCTCGCGGCCGATGGTGGGCAGTGTGGAGGTGGCCAGCGCCGAGCCGATCAGCCAGGCGACCAGCAGCATCGCCAGCACGTTGACCAGCGCGCCCCCGGTGGCGTCCAGCGCCTGGGCCGGAGACCAGGTGATGCGCTCGCGCAGCCGGTTGCCCAGGTGGGTGGTGAGCGCCTGCCCCACCGAGGCGCAGAGGATCACCACGAGCACCGCCGCGACGGCGCCCGCGACACCCGGCTCACCCCCGGCGCCGACCTCGTCCCAGACCAGCGGCAGCAGGTAGACCGCACCCAGTCCGCCGCCCACGAAGCCGACCACGGAAAGCATGCCGACGACGAAGCCCTGTCGGTAGCCCACGACCGCGAACCACACCGCGGCGAACAACAGCAGGACGTCGAGCGCGTTCATGCCCGTCACGCCCTAAGACTCTCACGCCTTGCGGCCGACCTCTCACGCGTGGTGGTCGAGCGGGATCTCCCGGCCGCTGTCCCAGGGCCGCTCCCAGCCCGCGTAGTGCAGGATCCGGTCGATCACCCCGGCGGTGAAGCCCCAGACCAACGTGTCGGCCACCAGGAAGCACGGGCCACGGAACCGGCTGGGATGCACGGCCGTGCCGCGCCGCCCCGGATCGGCGAGCTCGGCGATCGGCACGGCGAAGACTCGGGCGGTCTCCGCCGGGTCCACGGGCCCCACCGGCGTCCGGTCGCGCCACCAGGCCAGCACCGGCGTCACCACGAAGCCGCTGACCGGGATGTACAGCCGGGGCAGCGTGGCGAAGATCCGCACACCGCCCGGGTCGAGACCGGTCTCCTCCTGCGCCTCCCGCACCGCGGCGCGCAACGCGCCCTCGCCGAGCGGGTCGCCGTCCTCCGGGTCGATCGCCCCGCCGGGGAACGAGGACTGGCCGGCGTGCTCGCGCAGCGACGTCGCCCGCTGGAGCAGGAGCAACTCCGGGCCCTGCGCGCCCTCGCCGAACAGCACCAGCACCGCGGACGGCCGACCCCCGTCCGGCGGCGGCAGGAAGCGGCTCAGCTGCCTGGGGCTGATCGTCCTGGCCGCGCGGGCCACCGGCCGCAGCCATTCGGGCAGCGTCGACTCCGCGACCAGCCCCAGCGGCCTCCGGTCGCCCGGCCCCGCCCCGGCCCCCGGGCCGAGGGAGCGGAGAGGGGCCAGCGGAGCGAGGGGGTCGTGCGGGGAGACGGGAGCGACGGGGCCAAGGGGATCGAGTGGCTCGAAGGGGTCCAGGCGATCCGCGTCGGGGCGGGATCCGGTCATGCCGTTCCCAGCGGGGGAGCGGGCCGGCCCGGGTAGTCCGCGGGCGGCTTCAGCCGCTGCCCCGGCTGGCCGGCCAACTCGTACTTCAGCAGCTGCTTCGCCTTCTCCGGATCGGTCTCGCCCTCGCCGAAGGACGGGCAGAGGTCCGCCACGGGGCATGCGCCGCACGCCGGCCTGCGGCTGTGGCAGACGCGGCGCCCGTGGAAGATCACGTGATGCGAGAGCATCGTCCAGTCCTTCTTGGGGAAGATCTCGCCGACCTCGGCCTCGATCCGCTCCGGATCCGTCTGCTCCGTCCACCGCCAGCGCCGCGCCAGCCGCTGGAAGTGCGTGTCCACGGTGATGCCCGGCCGGCCGAACGCGTTCCCCAGGACCACATGAGCCGTCTTGCGCCCCACACCCGGCAGCGAGACCAGATCCTCGAGCCGGCCCGGCACCTCCCCGCCGAACCGGTCCCGCAGCGCCGTGGACATGCCCAGCAGGGACTTCGCCTTGTTCCTGAAGAAGCCGGTGGGGCGGATCAGCTCCTCCAGCGTCGCCGGATCGGCCGCCGCCATGTCCTCGGGCGTGGGGTACTTCGCGAAGAGCCCGGGGGTCGTCTGGTTCACCCGGAGGTCGGTGGTCTGGGCGGACAGGATGGTCGCCACCAGCAGCTGGAAGGAGTCCTCGAAGTCGAGCTCCGGATGGGCGTAGTAGTACACCTCGCCCAGGACGCGGTCTATCTTCCGGGCACGACGGACCATCGCGAGCCGGCTCTCCGGCCGCGCACGCCGGACCCCGGCCGCGCTCGCCCCTTTGGCCGCGCCGGCTGCCCCACGCACCGGCCGTTCGCTCTCAGCTGAATCCTGTTTTGCCTTCACCCGCCCGGCCCTCACTTCCTCACGCTTCCGGGCCCCTACCTCATGCGCCCGTGCGGCTCTTGACCACCCGGCCAGCCTAGACGGCGGCACCGACATTCGCCCTGTCCCGGGGCACGATCCGCCCGGGAACCACCCCCGGTCGTGGGCAGGGGTGTCCCAGTACGCCAAACTTGTGACTGATAGCACTGCTGAGCCGTCCGGCATCATGTGGGCGTATCGTGCGCACCTTCGCAGGGAAGCATGGCAAGCAGCACCGCACGGATCCGGCCGACAAGGAGAGAGAACTCGTGGACGACGTTCTGCGGCGCGCCCCGCTCTTCGCGGCGCTCGACGACGAGCAGGCCGCGGAGCTGCGCGCCTCCATGGCCGAGGTGACGCTGGCGCGCGGCGACACCCTCTTCCACGAGGGTGACCCGGGCGACCGGCTCTATGTCGTCACCGAGGGCAAGGTCAAGCTCCAGCGCACCTCCCCCGACGGCCGGGAGAACATGTTGGCCGTGCTCGGCGCCGGCGAGCTGATCGGTGAGCTGTCCCTGTTCGACCCGGGCCCTCGCACCGCCACCGCCATCGCCGTCACCGAGGTCCGGCTGCTCGGTCTCGGCCACCCCGACCTCCAACCCTGGCTGAAGATGCGCCCCGAGGTCGGCGCCGCACTGCTGCGGGCCGTCGCCCGCCGCCTGCGGCACACCAACGACCGCATGTCGGAGCTGGTCTTCTCCGACGTCCCTGGACGGGTCGCCAAGGCGCTCCTCGACCTCTCGCGCCGTTTCGGCGTGCAGTCGGACGAGGGCATCCACGTGGTGCACGACCTCACCCAGGAGGAGCTCGCCCAGCTCGTCGGTGCCTCGCGGGAGACCGTCAACAAGGCGCTGGCGGACTTCGCCGCCCGCGGCTGGCTCCGGCTCGAGGCGCGCGCCGTCATCCTGCTGGACATCGAGCGCCTGGCCCGCCGCTCCCGGTAGCCCTCCGGGCCGCACGCCCTGCCCGTACCGTGCCCGTGCCCGGTGCGGCGTGTCCGTGGGCCGGCCCGCCGTGGGCCCGCCCGGCGGATCAGAGCAGGCCGTGCTCCCGCAGGTACTCCAGCTGCGCCCGCACCGACAGCTCGGCGGCCGGCCACACCGCCCGGTCCACGTCCGCGTAGACGTGCGCGACGATCTCGGCCGGCGTCCGGTGGCCGGCCTCCACCGCCGTCTCCACCTGGGCCAGTCGGTTGGCCCGGTGCACCAGGTAGTAGTCGATGGCGCCCTGGGCGTCCTGGAGCACCGGGCCGTGTCCGGGCAGCACCGTGTGCACCCCGTCCGCCTGGGTCAGCGTCCGCAGCCGGCGCAACGAGGCCAGGTAGTCGCCGAGCCGCCCGTCCGGATGGGCGACCACGGTGGTGCCGCGCCCCAACACGGTGTCCCCGGTGAGCACCGCGCCGTCCGCCGGCAGCAGGAACGACAGCGAGTCCGCCGTATGCCCCGGGGTCTCCACGGCGCGCAGCTCCAGGCCGCCCACGTCCACCCCCTCCCCGAGCCCCAGCCCCTCCTCGCCCAGCCGCAGCCGCGGGTCCAGCGCCCGCACGGGGCTGCCGGTCAGCTCGGCGAACCGGGCCGCCCCCGCGGCGTGGTCGTCGTGATGGTGCGTCAGCAGCGTCAACGCGACACGTCGTCCGGCCCGTGCCACCGTGTCCGCCACCCGCCGCAGATGCCCCTCGTGCGCCGGCCCGGGGTCGACGACGACCGCCAGTTCGGCGCCGGGCTCCGCGAGGATCCAGGTGTTGGTGCCGTCGAGCGTCATCGGGGAGGGATTGGGCGCGAGCACGCATGCGGCCCGGGCCGTCGCGGGCCCCTCAGGTGTGCCGATCCTGGGCTGCCCGGGCAGCGCCGATGCCTCGCTCATGGCCGGATGCTATGCGCTGGCACGGCACCGGAACCATGGTGCGCCGAACTCCCGCCCATCGGGTGACCGGCACCCGCGCGCCGTTCGAACCCGGACGCGGGTCCGGGTCCGGGTTCGGGTCTGGGTCCGGGCCTGGCGAGAGCGGGGGCGAGGGGAGTCACCCGGCGAGGAAGTCGCCCAGCGCGGCGGCGAGCGTCTCCGGCGCCTCCTCGGCCATGTGGTGCCCGGAGTCGATGCCGTGTCCCCGCACGTCGTCGGCCCAGTCGCGCCAGATCGCCAACGGGTCGCCGTAGAGCTCCTCCAGGTCGTCGCGGAGCGACCACAGGACCAGCGCGGGGCAGCGCACCCGGACGCCGGCAGCCCGGTCCGCCTCCTCGTCCCGCCGGTCCACGGTCAGGCCGGCCCGGTAGTCCTCCAGCATCGCCCGCACCACCTCGGGGTCGCGCGTGGCGGCGCGCCATTCGTCGTGGTTCTCCCGGCCCATGCGGTCGGGGTCGCCCCGGTACCAGGCGTCCGGATCCGCGGTGATGACCCGCTCGGGCACGTTCGGCTGGGCGAAGAAGAACCAGTGCCACCACCGCGTCGCGAAGTCCGGGGTGATGCGCGACAGATGCTCGCTGATCGGCAGGCAGTCGAGCAGTGCGACCCGGGAGACCGCCGTCTGGTGGTCCAGCGCCAGGCGCAGCGCCACATACGACCCGCGGTCGTGGCCGACCACCGCGAACCGTTCGTGCCCGAGCGCCCGGGCCACGGCGGCGACGTCGTCGGCCATGGCGCGTTTGGCGTACCCGGCGTGGTCCGCGGTGTGCGTCGGGCCGCGGGACCGCCCGTAGCCCCGTAGGTCGGGGCAGACGACGGTGAACCCCCGCCGCACCAGCAACGGCGCCACGCGGTACCAGGTCGCCGACGTCCGCGGATGCCCGTGCAACAGCACCACCGGCGGGCCCTCGCCGCCGTGTCGCACGAAGATGGACGCGTTCTTCACCTGCACGGTCTCGGCCTGAAAGTTCTCGAACATCAGTCCTGGGTTCCCCGTTTCTCGTCCGTAGTCCCTCCGAGTAGTACGACGGACCCATGCGACTCCCCGAGACCGAAGCCCGCCGGCGGCTCACCGAGGCGCGCGTCCTCCGGCTCGCCACCGCGTCCGCCGACGGCCGGCCGCATCTGGTCCCCGCGACGTTCGCCGCCGGGACCGACGGCACGCTCCTCATCGCGGTCGACCAGAAGCCCAAGCGCCACCAGGACCTCAGGCGGCTGCGCAACATCGCGGAGAACGACCAGGTGTGCGCCCTGGTGGACGTCTACGACGAGGACTGGACCAGGCTCTGGTGGGCGCGTGCGGACGGCCGCGCCACGATCCTCCGCGGTGCCGAACGCACGGCCCCCCTCGACGCGCTCGCCGCCAAGTACCCCCAGTACCGCGCCGACCGCCCGACGGGCCCGGTCATCGCCATCGCCGTCCACCGCTGGACCGGCTGGGCCTACGCTGCCCCTGACCTCGACACCCCCTGACACGCTTCACCAAGGAACCGAGCCAAGGACCGACATGAGCAACCGAACCGGACCGTTCTGGGACGCGATCGAGGGCCGTGCGCCGATGCCCCGCGCGGCCGCCACCCTCGGGCTGAAGCTCCTCGGTGCCGACGTCGAGCACGGCACGATGGAACTGGAGTTCACGGCCACCGAGGCGTTCACCAACCCCACGGGCAATGTCCTGGGCGCCTTCCTCGGGGCCATGCTCTACGACACCGTGGGGCCCACGCTGCTGGGCACGCTCGGACCCGACGAGTTCCAGTCCACGCTGGAGATGTCGACGAGGTTCCTGCGCCCCGCCAGGCCGGGGCGCCTGGTCGGCAGGGGACGTGTCGTCCACCGCGCCGGGGACCTGGCCACGCTGGAGGCGTCGCTCACCGACGCCGATGGTCACCTCATCGCCGTCGCCAGCGCCACCGCCAGGGTCATCCCCCTCGCCGCCGCGTCCGAGGCCCCCTGACCCACGGCCGCCGCGACCGGGGCAGTCGACCGCCGTGCGGGGCCTCCAGCGGAAATCCGGTTGTGACGGCCGTCGCGATTCGTGAACATGACGCGGATGGCCACCACCCGCATGCACGCCGACGAGATCGCGATCGACATCCCCCTCGTACGCCGCCTGCTTGGGCACCAGTTCCCGCACTGGGCCGAGCTGCCCGTCGCTCTGGTCGACTCCTACGGCACCGACCACGACATCTACCGGCTCGGCGACCGCCTGGTGGCCCGGCTGCCGCGCATCGGATGGGCCACCGAACAGGCGCTGAAGGAGGCCGAGTGGTTGCCGCGGTTGGCCCCGCACCTGCCACTCGCCGTGCCGGTGCCGGTGGCCATGGGCCAGCCGGCCGAGGACTACCCGTTCGTCTGGTCCGTGCACGAGTGGCTTCCCGGCGCGAACGCCAACGGCACGCTCGACGACCTGGACCAGGCGGCCGTCGACCTCGCCGCGTTCGTGCGGGCGCTGCGCCGGATCGACACGGCGGGAGCGCCCCCGCGCCCGCCCGGCGCCCGAGGCGGCCCGCTCGCGGAGAGCGACGAGGGGGTGCGGCGGGCGATCGCCGAACTCGGCGACCGGATCGACGGAGCCGCCGCCCTGCGCTCCTGGGAGGAGTCGCTGGCCGCCCCGGCCTGGGACGGCGAGGACGTCTGGCTGCACGGCGACCTGCTCCCGGGCAACCTCCTCGTCGTGCAGGGCCGCCTGTCGGCGGTCATCGACTTCGGCACCCTCAACGTGGGCGACCCCGCCTGCGATCTGCAACCGGCGTGGAACGTCTTCACCGGCCCCAGCCGCACCCGTTTCCGCGACGCGCTCCAGGTGGACGAGGCCTCCTGGCTCCGCGGCCGCGGCTGGGCCCTCTGCCAGGCCGTGGTGGCCCTCCCCTACTACTGGCACACCAACCCCGGCATGATCCGCCAGGCCTCCCACGCCCTCACGGAGATCCTGTCCGACGACGCCTGACGGTGAGGATTGGCCATGGCATCGCCCGGAGGTCTGACTCTCCGCCTGACTGACGCTTCGGTTGTCCTTGTGAGGAATTGTCGGTCTGCCAGGCGATGCCGTTCGGCACGTGGCCGGTCGGGCGTCTGTGACTTCATAGGAGCCTGGCCAGAGGTTCCATCACTGTCTTGTCCGTCTGCCCGACCGGCCCGTGCCCTCCCATCGGCGCACGTTGGAAGGGCAGCACTCACCAGCATGGCAGCACGGGACATAGCGGTGGTCGGCGGGATCGACACCCACACCGATCTCCACCAGGCCGCGGTCGCGAGGCGGTCGAGGTCCGACTGGGCAGCATCGGAGCGCAGGACATTCCGGGAACCGTGCTCGACCCACATCCAGGCGACCGTCCCAGAACGGCGCCCGGTTGTCCTTGGGATTTCCCAGACTCCTGAGATGGGTGTACTCGATGCCTGCCTCGGCCAACGCCAGTCCGAGGCGGGTCTTGCTGAAGCCGGGCTTGCGGCTGATGGGCGTGAGCCGTACATCGGCCACGACATCAATACGGCAGTCGATGAGCGAGGCGACGAACGAGGCGATGTCGCGACCTTCGTACCGGCGGACCACAGCCCCGGAGCGACGTTCGTTTCCCGGAACAGGTCATCGAGGGAGACTCCAAGAGCCTCGGCGAGCGAGCCCACGGTGAAGAAGCCCGGCTGGCTCGCTCCTCCGCCCTCCAACCGGGCCAGGGTCCCGACGGTGACGTCCGCTTCCTCGGCAAGCTCCTCACGCGTCCACCCGCGTGCCTCGCGCAACGCACGCAGCTGGCGGGCGAGGGCGCGAGTGTGGTCATGAGAACGCACTGAGTGATGGGCCGCCATAAGAGGTGATCCCAGCCGTGATCCATCCTGGTGGTCCGTCTGCGGGAGCCGCTTGGGCTGCCGCTCGGGCTTTCGTGCAGGTGGTGGCCGGGTTGATGGCACGGGGTAGGACCCCCAGATATTCTTCCTCGTCTCGTGGACGTGACAGGGGAGACGGGGCGGGGTGTGGCGGACGGGTTGCCGTCGAGAACGGCCCCGTCCCCACCGACCATCCGGTCCTGTCCTTCGGCAGCTCCGAGGACTGGATCTGGCTCTGGGACCCCGAACGCGACTCCGCCCCAGCCACCTTCGCCGTCCGCCGCGAGGACATTCGCCTCCTCGCCCCGGACGGTCCCCTCGGCAGGGTGCCCGGCCCCGTAAGACGCGGGCGCCTGTTTCGTTGTCCGGGGTAAGAGGTGGGCCTCTCTCGCTAGGGGAAGGCCATGCCGTCGAGGATCTCGCGGAGCACGTGGTCACTGCCGGTGGAGTCGGCGGTGGGGGCGTACTCCGTGATCCCCATGCCAGCAACGTTGAATCGCTTGGTGAGCACACGCAGGGCGGTGCGCAGTTGGTCGGGGTGCAGGCCGTCGGGTTCCGGGCAGGACAGGCTGGGGAAGTGCTGGGGGTCCAGCACGTCTAGGTCCAGGTGAATGTAGACGTGTGTGGCTCCCGTGTCCGCCACCGCGGAAACCAGGTGGCTCGGTTCCCGAAGAGCTTGAACGGACAGGGCTCGGATCCCTTCGGACTTGATGAAGTCCCGCTCGGCGGGATCGAGGGCACGAACGCCCGCTAGCACGATCTGCCGGGTGGAAAGCCGCAGCTCGGGCCTGGGCAACAGCTGTGAGGGCCCCTGGCCGAGCAGGGTGCGCAGCACCATTCCGTGAAAGCCGCCAGAGGGGGACGTGCCCGGGGTGTTGAGGTCCGCGTGGGCGTCGAACCAGACGACTGCCAGGCCGTCCCCGTGGCGTGCCACGGCGTGGGCGACAGGCGCGAGTTCGATACCGCAGTCGCCGCCCACGGCAAGCAGCGGGCCCTCGCCGCTCCGGCCCAGTGCTGCCCTGGTTGCTTCCAACGAGCGGGTCAGCGCGTCGAGGTGGTGTACGCCGTGCCGGTCCTGTCCGGGACGGGGGTCGATGTCGACGACCGTGCGTCGTGCCGCGGGGAGTAGCGCGCTCAGCCGGTGTGCGCCCTCGGCCAGCCGTCGCGGATGGGTTGCTGCCGACCCCTGCCACTGGGGAATCACGAGAACGGCAGGGGAAGCGGGGGACGCGTTGCCGCGGTCGTGTCCGGTCATGTCGTGTAGTCCGCGTTGATGCGGATGTAGTCGGCGGACAGGTCGCAGCCGTAGACCGTGGCTTCGGCTTCCCCGAGGCCGAGCGTGATGACGATGTCGACCTCGTCCTGGCGCATGATGCCGGCGAGTTCGTCGAGGGTGTCGGCCCCGGGCTCTTCGGGATAGACCTCGATGTCGCCGAATCTCACGGTGACGTTGTCCGGCGCGATGTCGGTGTCGTCGGTGTTCTTGCCGATGGCCATCAGCACTCGGCCCCAGTTGGGATCGGCACCGTGGACGGCGGTCTTGACCAGCGGGGAGTTCACCACGCTCTTGGCGATGCGTTTGGCCTGTCCGTGGTCGCCGGCCCGGCCGACGGTGACGCGCAGGAGCTTGGTGGCGCCTTCGCCGTCACTGGCCAACTGCCTGGTGAGGTCCAGGCACAGGTCGGCGAGGGCTTCGGAGAACTGGGCCGGGTCGACCGGTCCTGCGGCTCCGTTGGCGATGACCGCCACCGTGTCGGAGGTGGAGGTGTCGGAGTCGACGCTCAGGCAGTTGAACGTGCGATCCACCGCGGCACGCAACGCGGTGTCCAGGTCGGCCGGGGACATGCCGGCGTCGGTGAACACGTAGGCCAGCATCGTGGCCATGTTGGGCTCCAACATGCCGACCCCCTTGGCGACGCCCACGAGGCGAGCCTGCCCCACGGTCCGTACGGCCGTCTTGGGGCGAGTGTCGGTGGTCATCATCGCGCGAGCCACATCCAGCGGTTCCGCCACGAACGCGGTGAGGCCGCGCGCGGCGGTCTCGTCGAAGTGCGCACGGATGGTGTTCATCGGCAGCGGGCGACCTATGACGCCGGTGGAGCCGATGAGTACCTCGTCCTTCGGGATGCCCGCGATCTCGGCGACCCGGTGGACGACCTCCGCGGCGTTCGCCTCGCCCTGGCGCCCGGTGGCAACGTTTGCGTTCTGCGCCAGCGTCGTCACGGCACGCAGGGTGCGTCCCGCGGCATGCCGACGGCTGAGGACCACGGCCGGACCCGCGAAGAGGCTCCGGGTGAACATCGCGGCGCTGATGGCCGGCCGGTCCGACAGGACGATGGAAATGTCGTCGCCGCCGTGCTCGCGTAGTCCACCGTGTCCTGCATAGGCGTGGAAACCCGTTGGCCACATAAGGGGCGCAGTACTTTGAGACGATGCATGATCATGCTGCATGATGAATATGTTTGCATCCTGGGTGTCTGCTGTCCACCACTCATACACACCGCACGGACCCAAGGCCGCGGGGCTCGCGGATTCGCAGGAGACGACGAAGGCAGGAGCGCCGGTGATCGGACTGGACCGCGTCCGCCTCACCGCACGCGGCGGCTCCCAGCAGACAGACCCCGACTCCCATCAACGCCAACACAGCCCGGACCCGCTGCGGGCCGCGTCGCGTTCGTGTACCGCTCCAGGTGCCTGTGACGGCCCGCAACCCGGGCCCGTTCCGATCGCGGACGAACAGCCCACTGTCACCGTACTGTTCGTCCCCGATCTTCCTTCTTCTTCCGGTTCTTTCCCCGCACTGGTCGCCTGGCTTCAGCGCCAGACCGAGCGTGCAAGGTCGGTCGCGCGAAGCGCGGCCGTGCGGAGAGCATCATGCGGAGGAGCGGGGGTGGTTCTGGTCGCGCCAGGTCCGAGGCGAGATTCCGTATGCCTTTTTGAACACCTTGCTGAAGTGGGTCGCGTCCACGAAGCCCCACCTTCGTCCTATCGCTGCGATGGTCCGCAGTCGGCCGTTCGGGCCGGCCAACTCTCGCCTGCATTCGGCCAAGCGGCGTGTACGGATCCAGTCGCCGAGGCTGATGCCCGACCGGGACAGCACAGCGTAGAGATGACGCACGGAGACGCCGTGTGCGGCGGCGATCCGTGCCGCCGACAGATCGGGATCAGTCAGGTGCGCCCGGAGGTACTGAGTGATCCGCAGGCTGAGTGTCGCCTCCAACGGTGCTCTGGCCAGGCTGGAGTTACCGTGCTGGGACGCCAGGACGGCACGGAGCAGTTCGATGCTGGGTTCCACGACGGTGTCGGCGTGCACGCGCTGGTGCATGTCGTCACTGACGGCCAGCTGGGAGAAGTATGTGAAGGCGAGGCGCGCAATGGGGTTGTCGGGTCCCAGGGGGACCGCGCTGATGTCTCGTAGCAGCCGCTCGGGGAGCGCGAGTGCCGCGCGGGGGAAACGGAAGAAGTGGCCGTCGACTCCCTCGTCGAAGAGAAGTGTGTAGGGAGCGGTCGATTCGTAGACGGCGAAGTCTCCCGGCCTCAGCAGGCACTGGCGACCGTTCTGCACCACCAGGCTGGTGCCCGTCATCTGAAGACCGAGGAAGACGGCCGGCTCCTCGTCCTGCTGGGCGAGCCGCTCCGTCCGGCGGAGCGTGGCCGCGGTCGCCCGCGCCGAACAGGTAATGAGGGGTCCAACGGCGCCGAGCCCCATGCGAGCGGAGATGTCCTCAGCCGGACGATGGTGCTCGATGTCGACCGCCACCATGGATTCCCACAGCGCGTGCCGGAGCACTTCCTCCCGATCCTGCGGGCGCATGAACGCGGTGTCCAGGACCGGGCTCATGCGGCGGACCTTCGTCTGCGTCGGTCATGAAGCCAGCCTGACGATACCTCGACCCGATCCCCCACAAGCCATCCCTCGACACAGACGATTCCCCGTACCTTTAGCAGATTCTCTCTCGCTGCGCAACGGCTTCGACGGGCACACGCAGAGCCTTCGCCTGATGCGGCGTCAACGTGAGGCGGTGCACTACTGGCAAATTTTCCTGCATGAATGACAAAGTCCGAAGTCAGTGGTGGTGGCCAGCATGGATACCGGGAGGCTGTTGAACGCCCCCTCGCCGGCTAGGGCCTGGGAGTGACCATGGAGTGTATCGAGCGGCAGGACTGCCAGGTCAACCATTTCGTTGTCTAGGAACTTCGGCGCCGGATCAGTGATGGTGACCTGCTGGGGAACCGTGTCCAAGATATCCATCGCGGCAGACTGATACTGACTGTCCACCTTCACCGATTCGATTGCCCAGCCACCAAACTCTTCGAAGTTGCGGTCCAGTACATGCCGATTCGTGACGAGGTATCGGTTCTCTGCGGTGTCGGTGACTATGAAACCGGAACCAGTCCCAGCACTTTTGTTGTTAGACCTGTCGTAGAACCTTGCGTTAAGGCGGACAGCCGAGTAGAGCACCAGCGCGTCGATCTTTCCCATGCTGCATAGTCCTACTTCGGCAGCTCCTGCAAGACAAGCCAGAGGAGGAGGTAAGCGTGGGAAGGGGTGCGCTGTGCCTTCGTTGATCCGCACTTCGCCCATGGCGGCAGCACACCTCGGGGTCGAGCCGAACACCATGAAAAAGCCTAAAATGGCATCAAAATTCGACTTATTCGACACCCTATTCAGGTTTAAGGATCAACTCGCCAAACGAAGCGCTCAGTCACAAGATCGACGACGTCCCTACGTCTGGCGTGACAGATCGTCCACCAGGAGATCGAGGGTCGTCTCTTCGTGGAGCGCGACGCCGAGGGCGGTCATGGCAGGGGTGAGATCCGGGTCCCAGTCCGCGCTGACCGGCTGGCCGTCGAGCGCCAGTTGAGGGATGCCCTCAGCCTGACTGCGAGCGGCCAGGTGCTCGTAATCCGCGGTGCCCATGCGCCACGGCAGGGCTCCGTAGCGGCGGATGACCCGGTTGGCCAGAGCAATCCCCGGCCAGTCGAAGTCGCCGTGGTAGGCGAATGAGCAGCCCGCGGCGGCGAGGGCGTCGAGAAGCGTGAAGACCACCGTGGCGGCGCTGCCGGACGTGCACACCAGGGGCTGGACGCAGGTCGCGTCCGCAGCGGCTTCCACCACGCGAGGGTTCTCACATATGCGGATGAGCGTTCCGGCGGGGAGTCGCAGCCGCAGGGCATGCAGGTCGCGCGGTGTGAGGTGGACTTCGGCGTGATGCGCGGCCCGCTCCCGTAGAGCACGCTCCCGCCAGCCCTCGCCATCGGGGCGCAGCCCGTAGGTCAGCACTGTGCTGGAGACCTCGTCCGGTGTGACGGACACCAGCCGCCACAGAGCGCGTCGACCAGCCGCGTCGTCGGGGAACTGGGTGCCATGGGCGAGGGCGACGCCGCGTTGGACGAGGCGTGCGAGCCAGGTGCCGTCGTCCAGGCCGTGCGCGGAACCGGTCGCCATTGCGGCGAGTTCTCCTCGGCCGAGTGCGCCGCCCCTCTCGGGGCCGAGGAGAGCGGTGAGGACCTGGACCGCCTGCTGGAGTGTCCAGATAGCCGCTTCGGGCGCCACTCCTCTCGGAACGCCAGCACGACGCAACAGGTCGTACCACTGCCGGGGCCATTCCTGGCTGGCGAGCGGAGAGGCATCCAGTGCCGAAGCGAGGGACGACCACACCAGCTCCCGCCGTGCCGCCACGTCCGCGCGGGCGGCACGGCGGTCGGTGAGTGGCGGGCCGAGTTTCTCCAGGGTCTGTCTGAGGCCGAGTCCGGCGGCTGAGGCACGTAGCCGTGCGTCGAGCACGTCGAGCCGTATGGTCACGGCGGCACCGGTGAGGGGCTTACCCAGGAGGAGAGACAGGTCGTTGCGTTCCTGGGCGTTCAGCGAAGTCAGCCGGAGCGAACCCGTGGCCTGCACGCCGTTGCTTTCCAGGCGTTTTCGCACCCCCTCCCAGAGCCGGGTGAGTCCAGGCCCTGCCAGCCATTCGTGCGTCGCGGAGGGCAGCCTGCTCACACGGACACCAGACGCCTGTGCCGACCGTTCCAGGTGTAGTGCAGGGTGGCGACCCCGCGCACATGGGGATCACGGAGGCACTCGTAGATGTGCAGAGACGGAACCTCGGGCCAGTTGCCCATGAGCCGCTCGCTGGTGAGGACGAAGTCGAGATCGAGGTCGACGAGGATACGGCCCAGCCGTCCATGAGTGGGTTCGTCGACCTTGGCGAACGCGTCGTCCAGGAGGATCAGCCGCGGCGTGTGCGGTGCCGACTCGGCGAGGCTGGAGAAGTGGGCGGCAGCCGCGGCAAAGAGCACGAGGTAGGAGAGCACCCGCTGCTCGCCCTGACTGAGACCGGTCCGGCCGGTCAGTTTCCGACGGCGGCCCGGGGCCGCGTCCTCGACCACGAAGGTGTGGAAGCGGAACCAGTCGCGGTAGTCCAGTGCGGTCCGCAGATGGGCTGCGTATCCGGCTGACGGGTCGGCGCGTCGGGCGTCCTCGATCCGGCGTTGCAGTACCTCGCGCAGTTGCTCGGTCTGCTCGCGCGTCCTGAGGCTCGACGGACTGCGCAGCAGCTCGACGGCCGCACGCACGTCCGCGTCCACGTCCTCGTCCAGCTTCCACAGCAGCTCGACGCCGAGACCGTGGGAGGTGCGTACGGTCCGCAGGGTGTCGTTGAGGGCCGCGACCAGGTTTGCTGCGGTGATGACCTGTGCCGAGAGGTGGTCGCCGAGTTCGCCGGTCAGGAACCGCTGGAACACCTCACGCTCGCGTTCGGTGAGCCGTCCCCGGGCCTCCGCGGCCTGGCCCGCGATCCGCTCGCCGACGGCCGCGACGTCATGGGACCCGTGGTCGTCGACCAGTCGGCAGACCTTGATCCCGTCGCGTTCCTCCAGCTGTGCGTCGAATCCGCCGGCCAGCTGGTCGCGCAGATCGGTGTGCCGGTTGAGCAGGGCGCTGTCCGACACCTCGCCCTTCGGGCGGCCGAGTGCCTGCTCCACGGCCTGGGCGAGGGCCCGTAGCGCGCGCAGACGGCTGCGGACGTCCACGCTGGGATCGTCCGACACGTACTCGGGCAGCGAGGGCCGATCAAGGCCGGCGCCGAGTACCACTTCCGGTCGGCCGAGAGCACCGCGAAGGGCGCTTCCGGTGTCGATGACCGCTGTCTCCTGGTCCGCCAGGGTCCCGCGCAGACGCTTCTCGTCCTCTTCCGCGCGCACGCGCAGGTCGTGGAGGTCGTCGCGGGCTCGTTGTGCCCCAGGCAGGGCGCGGACGGTGTTCGCGATGCGTTGCTTGGTCTTCTGCTCGCGGGTGAGGATTTCCTCCTCGGACGATCCGATGGCCTCTTCGCGGGTCTGCAGGTCCTGCTCAGCGGTGCGCAGTCCGGTGAGGTGGACCCGGTAGCTCTCCTCCGCGGCCAGGCGATCCTCTCGGGCACGTTCGTACCGTTCGGCATCCGTCTGATTCGTGCCGAGCCGCTCGCCCGTGCCGCCGACCGCTCTGCGTAGATGTCCCACACCGCTGAGCAGGGCAGCCAGTGCGGTGCGTACGCGGTCCAATGCGTCACGGTCGCCGGGCAGGTCGTGGGCGGTCGCGGTGGCGTCCGCCTCGGCACGCGCCGACACCGCGAGAGCGCGGGCCTCCTCGGCCTGCCGTGCCGCCCGGGTCGCCTTGACGGTCAGGTCACGCAGGGTTTTGTCGGCTGATTCGGCCCTGCTCCATGCGTTCGCGAGATTTTGCGCCCGGGGGAAGTCCCGTTCCGCGAGTGTGAGAGCCCGACGCATGGCATCGGTTACGGTGAGCTCCTCGCGGACGTCAGCCAGCCGCTGTTCCGTCCGCGCGATCCGCTCCTCCAGCTCGGCGAGGATGCGCCGCCGGGTCTCGGCGCGTACGGCGGCCCCCACGTACTCGGTGTCGCCCTTGTCGTGACGGCCGCTGAGCACGCCCAGACGCCAACTGCCGTCGTAGTAAACCGCGTTGTGTGTGGCGGTCTGCGCTGCCGGTGTGAGCGCGATAGCGGCCAGCAGACCCTCCACGCGCTCGGACGTCACACCGCACCCCGGTTCAGGGGCCGGGCGCAGGGCCGAAGCGAGAGTCGGTCCGTCGGACAGAGCGGGGCCGGGCTGGAGGAGGGTGTCCCGGGTGCGGGGATCGAGAAGGACGCCGTCCGCGCTTACCCACGCGTCCAGGATTCCGCTCGCTTCCAGCGCCCCTTCGAGACCGGCCCGGTCGACCGGTGCCAGGTCGTCCGCGAAGTCCACGAGCCGGTAGAAGGGGGCTCCGCTGCCCGGCGTTCTCTCGGCGATGCGATGGTGTGGGGCCGACGGCTCAGGGTCGGTACGTTGCTCCCAGTCCCGCTTCTGCTCCGTCAGGCGGTCGAGTTCCTCATCGAGTCGGCCGACGCTGAGCGCCAGTGCGTCCCGGCGTCCGGTGAGTTCCTCGCCGTACGGTTCGAGTGCGGCCTGAGCGGTTCGCCACGCCTGGCTGTCGATGTCGGGCGGCAGCGTGCGGTCCGCGAACGGTGCGTCGGCGGAGGTCTCGTGGCCGACCGTGGCATGGACGGCGTCCAGCGACGGGCAGTCGGGCCCCAATGCGGCCCGCGTGTGCGCCGCCCACTTGGCGACGTCGCGGGCATAGGTGCCGCTCTCCTCGGCGACCTTCTGGCGGCTGACGTCTAGACGGCTGGCGGCCTCTTCCGCCTCGCCCTCCAGCCGTTCCCGCTCGGCATCGGCTTGAGCCGCTCCAGCGCGGGCCGCGTCCGCCCGCGAGATGAGGCGGGTCACTTCCTGGACCATCCGGGCCCGGTTCTTCGCGACCGTCTCGGCGTCCTCCAGCTGGTTCTGCCAGGACCGCAGTCCTTCCCGCGTGGTGACCGTGTCCACACGGGCCGCCGACCGGTGCCGTACGGTGCGCGTCCCCCCGTCTGGAGTCGTCAGCTCTGTCTCGGTGGACTGGGATGGGACGGTGCGGGACAGGGCCACCGCCTCGCCGAGATGACCGGTGGGGAGTCCGGCCTTCTCCGCCTGCGTCAGCAGTTCCCGGTGTTCGGTTCCCAGCTCGGCCAGCCGACTCCCCAGGTGTTCGACCCCTTCGGCCAGCCGCTCCGACGTGCTCTCCTCCGCGTCGTGCGCGTTGCGCAGGGTGGTGAAGGCAGCCACGGCGGCGGTGTGTAGCGCCTCCACCGTGCCGCGGCGTTCCGACAGTTCGCGCAGGCTGCGGTAGGCGTGACTGGCGTGCAAGGCGGCCAGGTCGGTCCGGGCTGCCTGTTCCTCCTCGCGCAGGGTCTCCAGCTGGCCCTCCGACTCCTCCTCCTGCGTCCGCAGGTCGCCCGTCCGCTGTGCGGCGTCTCCGGTCGCCCGGCGCCGCTGCGCGAGGACGCCCAGCTCGTGGCTGACTTGCTGCGCGGAGGTACGCAGGACTCCGGCCAGGTAGCCGCGGTAACTGGTGAGGAACGTGCGCAGTGCCGTGTCGGTGCGTTCCAGGCGGCCGAGTTCGTCGCGTACGGCGTCGAGGTCGTGGAGGTTGCGCGCCACCTTCTCGACCACGTCCTCGTCGAGCCCCGGCAGGGTCTCGCTCAGCAGGGCGGCCAGGCCCCCGTGCTCGATGCGGTCCCCGACTGTGGGGCGCCGTAGTCGATGGAGGAGCTGGGTGAGGTTGCGGTAGCGCGTCGCGTCGGTGATGCCGAACAGGTCCCGGGCTACCCGGGAGCGGTGCATGACCGCACGCTCGGTCGTGTTGTCGGAGCCGACGATCTCCTTGAGTCGGTCCACCGGCAGCGGCTTCCCGCTTTCGACCAGGTGCAGGTCCTCGCCGATCCGCAGCGGGGTGACGAAGAACGTCGGCACTGCCTTCTGCGTCGACTTCGAGGCACGGATGGCGGCACCGAGCGTCAGGTGACGGTGGCCGCCGTCGTCGGTCGTGCCCTGGAACTCCACCCACAGGTAGCCGAGACGGTTGGTCTGCTCGAACCCGTCCAGCATCAGCCAGGGGAGAGTGGTACGGCCGGTGCCGGTCGCGTCCAGCGCCCGGGAATCGCCGTCCAGGAGATACGGGAGCAGCATCTCCAGGGCCTTGGACTTGCCCGCACCGTTCTTGCCGCGCAGTAGCAGCCGTCCGTCGCCGAAGGAGAACTCCTGGGTGTCGTACTGCCAGACGTTCTGGATGCCCGCCCGGTGCAGTCGGAAGCGGGTGCCGGTGGTCGTCGCGCGGCCGGTGGTTGTCGCAGCGCCGGAACGCGGCAGCGGAACGAGGCCACGCGCATCGGTGGTCATAGCGGCAACTCCTCTTGCACATCGGTACCTTGGCGAGGCTTGGCAGCCGGGCGCACGGTCACGAGAGTGGCGTAGCGCGCCGCCGCGGCCAGCAGCACCCAGCCCTCGCCGCCGGGCCGTGCGCCGCGGACATCGGTCACCGTGCGTCCCTCCGGCGCCTCTTCGGCGTACCCCTCCGGCAGCCCTTCGCCCTCGGCGCGCAGCCGCCCGGCTCGGGCCATCAGCCGCATGCGGACCAGCAGGTCCAGTACGGCCTCCCGCAGGGAGGGAAGGTCCTCCAGGTAGCCGCGCTGCCAGTTACTGCGCTGCCCGTACTCGACGATGAGCTCGGCGAGCACCTCGTCCACCAAACCGTCCGGGACAGCCACCCCGATGACGAGCGTCCCGCCGGTCGCCGGATGCCCCGGTTCCTGCGGCCGAAGCTGTTCCACGAGCCGTTCCGCCAGCAGCAGCGCGGCCTGTGCGACGGTCCCGGTGCCCGGCAGGTGCAGATCCGTCAGCTCCTCCTCGGGATCCACCAGCGCCACGCCCTCGGCGCGGATCTCCATCTCCAGACCCAGGAGTTCGGAGAAAGCTTGGGCCTCCCGGCGCTGCCGGGTGCGCAGCCAGTCGCGCTCGGCGTCGGTCAGCTCGTCGAGGTGGACGACAGGTGTCTCGACGAGCATTCGGCGTACGTAGGTGCGCGGCCCGCTGAACCCCGGGTCCGCTGCCCGGCGGACCAGGTCGGCGCCGTCCCGGGCCTGCGCGAGCGGGCCGGCGACGACCACGCGTGCCAGCTCCCGGTCCACCGTGATCAGGGCTTCCCCGCCCGCCTGCTGCGCGATCGCGGCCACCTGGCCCTCGGTCTCGATCAGGACGCCCCACTCGACGAGCTGGCGCAGAGCCGCCACCAGGGTCCGCTTCCCGGCCGCCCGGCCCGTCTCCTCCAGCTCGATCCCCGCGTCAGCGGCAGCGGCTCTGATGTCGGCGACGAGGTGCGACAGCAGCATCTGCTCGGGCGCGGTCACCAGAACAGACAGGGCCAGTGCGAGGCAGGCGTATGTGTGCGGGGTGAAGGGGGTGCCGGTGGAACGTTCCAGCCGGTGACCTGATCCCGCTCCCAGTCCCGCCTTGAACAGCCGGGCGAAGGAGCTGTCGACCAGCAGGCGGTAGCCGAGCACCTGCTGGAACCGTTTGCCCAGCCAGTCGGCGTGCCTGCGGATCAGCGGGAAGAGATCGGCATGAGGGCCGTCGGACGCGACCAGGGGGTGCGCGAGCAACAGCCGGGCGGCGGTACGGCGTTCGGCGGCCAAGGCCACGTCATGCGTCGAGGGAAGGGTCATGACACACTCACCTCAGCCTCGCCGTCGACAGCACCTTCACCGTCGATGGCGGCGGTGATACGGCTGATGTCCAGCTCCAGATCGTCCAGCAGCAGGTCACCGTCGGCCGAGTACAGCACCGTTCGCGCGCCCGCCGTCCGGAGCACGGTGAGCCTGATGCCCAGTTCGGCGTCCTCGCTGCGCGCCGAGTCGAGGCCGAAGCCCGCAGGACCCTCCCTGTCTGTATCGGCGAGTCTCCTGAGCTGAGCGTTTCCGAGTGCCGTGGCGAGCAGTTCCAAGAGCAGCCCGAGTGCCGCCGAGGTGAGTCGTACGTCGGCGAACCTACCCGACGCGCTGCGCAGTTCGTCCGCCGCCGCTGTCCTGGCCGCCGCCCGCTGCCGGGCGGCCTCCCGCAGCCGCTCCTTCTGCGCGGAGTGATCCTCCACCGCGGAGGCCCGGCCCCGCTGGGCACGGCTGCCCCTCTCCCGCAGGGCCACCGGCACCTCGACCACCGGACCGGTCCACCAGCTCGTGTAGGCGGGCACCACCTCGTCGGTGGCCGGGGGTATGCCCAGATGGCGGGCGCCGTACAGACCGAAAGCGGCGACGGCGATGTCGTGTGCGTCCTGCGGCGCCGCTTCCTCGAACCAGCGGGCCAGCCGCAGCAGATCCTTACGCCGGGACATCTCCCCGGTGGCCGACCGCAGCATCCGCTTGGCGTTGGCGAGCAGTGACTGCAACGCGCGCAGCGTGGCGTCCCGCAGCTGATCGACCTGACTGCCCTGACCATCGGTGTCCCTGAACCAGCCGCGCAGGCCCTCCCAGTCCGCGAGCTCGCGGCCCCGGCTGCGCTGGACCCGGACCTCCAGGCGTCCTTCGCCCTGCGCCGACAGCCCGGTGAGCCCCTGGGCGTGGGCGTCCAGCCGATCCAGCAGAGCCGGGATGTGGGGCCACAGGGTGTCCAGCGCGGCCGAGATCCGGGGCGCGCGGAACGCCACGTCCTCCGTGATCGCCTCGACGTAGTCCAGGAGCAGCTCCTTGAAGCCCTGGTACTCGGCGCTGTCCAGGTCGTAGCGGGACAGCACCTGGCCGAGATAGGCGTAGAAGTCGCGTATGGAGTCCGCGAACTCGGTGAACTGCACGAACAGCGTGCTGATCCGCTCCAGTCCGTCCTGGGGCTCGATGCCGCCCGGCGCGGTCACGAGGTCGGCCAGCTCCCGCAGCCCGCGCTCGACCAGGGCCAGCAGTTCGTTGCTCACCTCGCGGGCGGCGTCGGCCTCGGACAGGACCCCGTCGGCGTCCCGCTGGATGCGTTCGCCCAGTTTCGACAGCTGGTAGCGCGAGCGGGAACGCTGGTACTCGCTGATGCTGGATGCCTTCACCGTGTGGCTGCTGCGCAGCAGGTTTCCCCAGGTCACCAGCTGTTCCAGCCGGACCGTGAGGGTGTCGGCGTCGAGTCCCGCGGCGGAACCACCGCTGTGACGCAGCTTCGCCATGATGTCTGGGACGGCAAGATCCGCCAGCAGCGTTCCGCAGAAAACCCGCATGATCGCGACGTGCTCCAGCCGCTCGGGCGCGCTGAGGTATGTGTACGCGTCCAGCCGCCGCCGTGCCTCCTCGCCGGCGTCCTGACCTGCACCGGATGCTGATGCCCCCATGTCCGTGAGGTTACGCGGCTCAGCCGGGTGCCGCCGGTGAGTGGCCGAAAATGCCGCGGACGTGTGCCAGGCCCCTGAATGGGTCCCTCGGCTTCTGCGCCGAGTGGCTTCCAGGAGAATGGGGTACGTTCAGGCCCGTATCGGCAGGGGCGGAAGGAGGCGCGTGCGGTGTCGTACGAACCCAAACTCGCCGCGGCTCTTTCCGGCGCGACGCTGCGCCAGCTGTCCCACCGGCGCCGAGCTGCCGGGCCCAAGGGCGCCGTGCTCGTGCCCGAGATCTCCAGCGAGAGGCCGATCCTCTACTCGTTCCGCGACGTTGTCGCACTCCGCATCTGTGTGCAGCTGCGCGAAGAGGCTTCGTTGCAGAAGATCCGCCGTGCGCTGAACACGTTCCGGGAAGACCTCGGCGAGTGGAAGCACCTCTCCTCGTACAAACTCGTCGCGGGCCGCCGCTACATCATCTGGCGAAACAACCACGCCCAGGACAAGCACCTACGCGCAGTCGTCAACAAGGCGAACGTTGCCTGACACGGCACTAGTAGAGTGTCGCCGCTAAACGTCGTTGTTGTGGTAGACCGTTCGTGGCGGTCTTCCCCCTATCTGCCGCAGAGGGCGTGTCATGGCGCGGTCGAGTTTGCCGTCGGTGAGGTTGAGTGCTGACGATCGTGAATGGCTGACGCGGATCGTGCGGACGGGCGCGCATCCGGCGCAGGAGGTACGGCGCTCGCGGATCCTGCTGGAGTTAGACGAGAGTGTCGGTGGGCCGCCGGGCCGGCGCGCGGTCGCCGAGAGGGTCGGAGTCGACCCGCAGACGATCACGAACGTGGCCAGGGCATATATCGAGCATGATGGCGATGTCGGGGCCACGATCCGGCGTAAGAAGCGGTCCACGCCGCCGGTCGAGCCGATCGTGACCGGCGAGGTCGAGGCCAGGCTGATCGCGCTGGGATGCTCGACGCCCCCGGCAGGCAGGTCGCGATGGTCGCTGCGACTGCTGGAGAAGCAGGTCGCGCTGATGGACGACATGCCGGATCTGGACCACTCGACCATCGGGAAGATTTTTAAAAAACGGCGCTTCGTCCTCATCTGAAGAAGTGCTGGACTATCCCCGCTCAGGCAAACGGCGAGTTCGTCGCACGGATGGAGGACGTCCTCGACGTCTACGTCCGGCCCTACGATCCTGCCGTTCCGGTGGTCTGCATGGACGAGAAGCCCTACCAGCTCCTCGATCACGCCCGCGCCCCCATCCCCGCCGCTCCGGGGCATGACCTGAAGGAGGACTCCGAGTACGTGCGTGGTGGGACCTGCTCGATCTTCGTGTGGGTCGAGCCACTGGCTGGCCACCGCCGCGTCAACGCCCGCCGGCAACGAACCCGCCTGGACTGGGCCGAGGAAGTCGACCAGCTGCTGACCTGCGACTATCCCGACGCGGAGAAGGTGGTGCTGGTCATGGACAACCTCAACACCCACACCATCGGCTCGCTCTACGAGACGTTCAAGCCCGCCAAGGCCCGCGAACTGGCCGCCCGTCTGGAGATCCACCACACCCCCAAGCACGGCTCCTGGCTCAACATCGCCGAGATCGAACTCGCTGCGCTCACCCGCCAGTGCCTCGACCGCCGCATCGCCGACCTTGACGTCCTCAACGCCGAACTCGCGGCCTGGCAGCAAGCCACCAACGACGATCAACGCCAGGTCAACTGGCACTTCACCACCAGCGACGCAAGGATCCGACTCCGCCACCTATACCCCGAACTTTAGCGGCGACACTCTACTAGGTACTGAATTCAGTACCTAGTGTCACCGTCGCAGCCGCTGGATGGGAGCCCACTCGATCGGGGACGTGAACCTGTAGTCACGCAGTTAGTCACGCAACACCGATGGGGCCTACCTACTCAACCTGAGTAGGTAGGCCCCATCAGCAGTTTCTCTGTCGGGGTGGCGGGATTTGAACCCACGACCTCTTCGTCCCGAACGAAGCGCGCTGCCAAGCTGCGCCACACCCCGGTGCCGTGCGGTTGGGCACGGCGGGAACTACTCTAGCCGACCGTCTGGCGTACGGGAAATCTGGTTTTGGCGGGGGAGGAGGGTGAGCAGGGTGGCCTCCGGGGGGCAGGCGAAGCGGACCGGGGTGTAGCGGTTGGTGCCGCAGCCGGCGGAGACGTGGAGGTGGGACTGGTTCGGGCCGGCGGTGTGGGTGGAGAGGCCCTTGACGCGCTCGGGCTCGATATCGCAGTTGGTGACCAGGGCGCCGTAGAACGGGATGCACAGCTGGCCGCCGTGGGTGTGCCCGGCCAGGATCAGCGGGTAGCCGTCGGCGGTGAAGGCGTCGAGCACGCGGAGGTACGGGGCGTGCGCCACGGCGATGGAGAAGTCGGCGTCGGGCTCGGGGCCGCCGGCCACCTCGTCGTAGCGGTCGCGGCGGATGTGCGGGTCGTCGAGGCCGGTCAGGGCGAGCTCGGTGCCGCCGGTCTTGACCCGACCGCGGGCGTTGGTGAGGTTGGCCCAGCCGGCCGCGTCGAAGGCGTCGCGCAGCTCCCACCACGGGTTGCGCGGCACGTGCTCCGCCGGGGCGTTGCCGTTCAGGCCGTGCTTGCCGCTGGCGCGCTCCAGCAGGTAGCGGGCCGGGTTGCGGAAGACCGGCGCGTAGTAGTCGTTGGAGCCGAAGACGTAGGCGCCGGGGAACTCCAGCAGCGGACCGAGGGCGTCGAGCACCTCCGGGACGGCGTCCGGGTCGGAGAGGTTGTCTCCGGTGTTGATCACCAGATCCGGGTGGAGCCCGGCGAGCGAGTGCAGCCAGCGCTGCTTCTTGCGCTGGCCTCTGACCATGTGGATGTCCGAGACGTGCAGCACCCGGAGCGGCTGCCGGCCGGGCGGCAGCACGGGGACGGCCACCCGGCGCAGCCGGAACGAGCGGACCTCGATGCCCGCCGCGTAGCCGACGGCCGCGGTGGTGAGGGCGGTCAGGGCCAACGGAATGCCGTATCGGGCGCGCATGGCCCCATCGTTGCAGATGGCTCAGGGGGCGGGCATCCGCTCCCGTCACAGGCGTCACACCTGCTGCCACAATGGTGCGCATGACCACGTTGAAGGCCCGACTTCACGACGACCTGACGGCGGCGATCAAGGCGCGCGACGAACTGCGCTCCGCGACGTTGCGGATGACGCTGGCGGCGATCACCACGGAGGAGGTGGCGGGCAAGACGGCCCGCGAGCTCTCCGACGACGAGGTGCAGAAGGTGATCACCCGGGAGGCGAAGAAGCGCCGGGAGGCCGCGGAGGCGTTCGACAAGGGCGACCGGGCCGAGCAGGCCGCGCGGGAGCGGGCGGAGGGCGAGGTGCTCGCGGAGTACCTGCCGAAGCAGCTCACCGACGAGGAGCTGGACGTGCTGGTCGCCGAGGCGGTGGCCGAGGCGCGGGCGGGCGGTGCGGAGGGGCCGCGGGCCATGGGCGCGGTGATGAAGGTCGTCGGGCCGAAGGTCGCGGGGCGGGCCGAGGGCGGCCGGGTGGCCGGCGCGGTGAAGCGGGCCCTTTCCCAGGGTTGAGTCGCTGGCCCTCCGGCCGGCCGGACGGACGGGCGGGGGAGTGAGGACCCGGGGCGCCGAGGCCCGAGTCGTGGGGGTCGCCGGACGCGGTCGCCGCGAGCCACCGGTGAGCCGGTGGCGGGGTGTTACGCGCGGGCGGGCTCCTTCGCGGGCCGGTGCCCCGCCCCGCTTGGGGAGAACGGACCTGGGCGCGCCGGTTGGCCGTGCCGGTCAGGGCCAGGGGTAGACGTCGTCGTCGCCGTTTCCGCCGCCGTTGCCGTTTCCGCCGCCGTTGCCGTTGTTCCAGTCGTCCCAGTCGTCCCAGTCATCCGGCAGGTCGTCCCAGTCGGGCAGGTCCGGGCCGTCGTCTTCCGGCTCGTCGTCGTCGGTGCCGCGCGGCACGTCGACCGGGTTGAACTCGGTGGCCGGGACGTCGACCAGCGCGTCGGTCATCGCCTGGCTCCAGATCGGCCCGGCGACCCCGGCCCCGCTGGCCTCCTCGAAGTACGTGTCGCCGATCGTTATGTCCACCATCGGCTGCAGCGACTCGACGCCGCCGACCCGCACCGCCGTGGACAGCTCCGGGGTGTAGCCGACGAACCAGACGTTCTTACGGTTGTCCGAGGTGCCGGTCTTCCCGGCGTTGGCCCGGTCGGTGAGGCCGACGGCCTGGCCCGTGCCGTCCTGGACCACGCCCTGGAGCATCGCGTTGATCGTGTCCGCGGTGTGCGTGGACATCACCTGCTCGCACTCCGACTCAGGGACCGGGAACTGCTCGCCGTCGGCGTCCGTCACCCCGGTGATCGCGACCGGCTCGCAGTAGGTGCCGCGGTTCGCGAACGTGGCGTACGCGGTCGCCATCATCAGCGGCGTGGTCTCCTGCGCGCCCAGCGTGACCGAGGGGTTGGCGTCCAGCGGCTGGTCGTTGCCGCGCTTCACGCCCAGGCTCTCCGCCATCTGTATCGTCTCGCAGAGGCCGACCTGGCGCTCCAGGTTGGCGAAGTACGTGTTGATCGACTGGGCGAGCGCCGAGGTCATGTCCCAGGTGCCGGTCTCGCTCTCCAGCTCGTTCTGCACGTCCCATTCGGAGTTCGTGTCCGAGCCGCGCGGCACGCCCTCGCAGTCCTCGTAGTCGGACATCGGCATGGTGATCTCGTACCCGGTGGTGTACTCCTGGGCCGGCGAGATGCCCTTCTCCAGCGCGGCCGCTGCGGTGAACGGCTTGAACGTCGAGCCCGGCTGGAAGCCTTCCGTGCTGCCGCTCATGCCGGCCGAGACGTTGAGGTTGATCCCCGTCTGACCTTGTTCGATGTCGTAGCCGTACGGGCGGCTCTGCGCCATGGAGAGGATGTGTCCGGTGCCCGGCTGGACCTGGACGACGGCGGCGGCCACCTCGTCGTCGGCGTTGACGTGGTCCTCGGCGGCCTGGGCGGCGGCCTGCTGCGCCTGCGGGTCGAGCGTGGTCTGGATGGTGAGGCCGCCGAGCGTCCAGATGGCCTGACGGTCCTCCCTGGTCTCGCCGAAGACCGGGTTGCTGAGGAACTCCTCGCGGACGTAGTCGCAGAAGAAGCCGGCATCCGCGACCGCGGTGATGCAGCCTTCGCTCGGCTCGCTGATGTTGAGGCCGAGATCCATGGCCTTGGCCTCGTCGGCCTCCTGCTGGGTGAGGTCGTCGGTGCCGACCATGGCCTGGAGCACCGTGTTGCGCCGATCGGTGGCGCCCTCGGGGTTGGCCACCGGGTCGTACTGGGAGGGGGACTGCACGAGCCCGGCCAGCAGCGCCGCCTCGTGCACCTCGAGCTCGTTCGCGGACTTGGAGAAGTACTGCTGGGCGGCCGCCTCGACGCCGTACGCCTGCTGGCCGAAGTACGTGATGTTGAGGTAGTTCTCGAGAATCTGGTCCTTGGTGAGCTGCTGCTCCAGCTCTATCGCGTACTTCATCTCGCGGATCTTGCGGCCCAGGCCGTCGGCGCCCGACTGGTCGGTGGCCTCGGCGATCGCCTCCTGGTCCTCGCCCGCGGCCTCGACGAAGACGTTCTTCACATACTGCTGGGTCAGCGTCGAGGCGCCCTCGGAGACACCGCCGGCCTCGATGTTGTTGTTCAGCGCGCGGAGGATGCCGTGCAGGTCGACGGCGCCGTGCTCGTAGAAGCGGGCGTCCTCGATGGCGACGATGGCCTGCCGCATGTTCTCCGACATCTCGTCCAACGGGATGACGGTGCGGTTCCGGGCGTAGACGTCGGCGATCTTGTCGCCCTGGGCGTCCAGGATGGTCGTCACCTGGCTCAACGGTGGGCTCTTCATCATGGCCGGGATCTCGTCGAACCCCTGAGCGGTGCCCTTGGCCGCCAGCCCGAGCGCGCCGATCGCGGGCAGTGCGAGCCCGGCCAGCACCCCCCCGGCGAGCACGCTGACCCCGAGGAACCTGGCCACCTGCCCCGTCGTGCTCACTCCGCGACCCGGACGCCTTCTACCCATGCGGTTAAGCCTACGTTCTCAAACGCCGGACAGCAGGGCAGGTGTTCGCCTACCCTGGTGATCCGTTCACACTTATGCGCCCGGATACCGCCTTGCCACGCTTCCGTCACTCCGTCGGGTGACCTGCGGCGACGCCATAGTCCGAACGGGCCATTCAAGATTAGACCCACTGGGGGTGTTGCGCCCCCGCCGCCTTCCGTAACGTCCTCAACTGGCAAGGGTGAGAGTGCATATGCCACTTGCCGCCGTGGGGGAGCCTCGATTCGGGAGAGGACGGCACCGGCATGAGCTGGGTTATCGATTGGTCCGCGCACGCGGCCTGCCGTGAGACGGATCCGGATGAACTGTTCGTACAAGGCGCGGCACAGAATCGGGCGAAGGCGGTCTGTCATGGCTGTCCGGTTCGCACCGAGTGTCTCGCGGACGCATTGGACAGCAGGGTGGAGTTCGGCGTCTGGGGTGGCATGACGGAGCGCGAGCGGCGCGCCCTGTTGCGCCGACGGCCTACCGTCACCTCCTGGCGCCACCTGCTGGAGACGGCGCGCAGCGAATACGAGCGCGGTGGACCGCGCGGTGAGCGCCGGCAGGGTGGTGAGCTGGCGGAGTACGTCGACGACTACGCGGCAGCGGCGGGCTGACGCGCTGCCGCTTCCCGTGGGCGGGCCTCCTGGGGCGTCACCCGCGTGGGCGCGAAGGCGCCGAGGCGGGCGAATGACGGCGGCGTGGATGACGGCGGCCGAGCGCCGGTGTGAGCGACGCGCGCAGCGTGCGAACGGCGGTCGGGAGCGCAGAGGGCGCCCCGTCGTGCGCGAGGGAGCGGAAAGAGGGGTGGAAAGGCGTCGCCGTGCGACGTCCGCTGCCCTGGCACGTTCGCGCTCGGGCGCGCCGAGCGCCGTGTGGCGCTGGCCGTGTCGTGGGCATGGCCATGTGCGCCGCGCGGGTCTATGCTCACGCGTGCACGGCGGCACCACCGCAGCACGGTCCGTGCTCGTGGCGTGCCCGTTATGGCTGGTCCGGGCGGGCCAGACGCTCGCCGATGGCGCGCAGTCCGTCCAGGTCGTGCACGTCGCCGGGCAGGGCGGCCACCTCCACCACCGGCACTTCGGGATGCACGGCGCTGAAACGGGCGCGCATGCGCGCCTCACGAGCCACCTGCCGCATGCGATCGGCGTGCACGCGCAGCAGACCAGCAGCCAGCGCCTGGTACTCCGCTGCGTCGGCCGGAGAGCTGGGTTCGGGAGAGCGGCCGACCGACGAGCCCGCGGCTGAACTATCGGCCCGGCTCTGCCTGTTGTGGTTGTTCCGAGTGCCAGTCTGCCCCTCGTGAAGATCCACAATGCCGTCGTCCGCAAGATTCTTTACGTCCGGGCCTCCGCTGTCGCCCTCAGGTGTCGCGCCCGGCTCACCCGCCGCGCCGTTCCCGGCCAGCATCTCCGCCGCCGCCAGCGCGCGTTCCGCGCTGAGCCGGCCCGCGCCCGAGGCGTGCACCCGGTTCAGCACCAGCCCGGCCAGCGGCATCCGGTCGTCGGCCAGCCGTTCCACGAAGAACGCCGCCTCCCGCAGGGCGTCCTGCTCGGGCGCGGCGACCACGAGGAACGCCGTGCCGGGCGCCTGGAGCAGCCGGTAGGTGGCGTCCGCCCGGGTGCGGAAGCCGCCGAACATCGTGTCCATGGCGGCCACGAAGGTCTGCACGTCGCGCAGCAGCGCCGTGCCGAGCACCTTGCCGAGCGAGCCGGCGAAGAGCGAGAGGCCGGCCATGCCGAGGTTCATCACCTTCCGGCCCGCCCGGCCGCCGGCCTTGGCCGGCGCCATCAGCACCCGGATGAACCGCCCGTCGAGGAACGAGCCGAGGCGCTGCGGCGCGTCCAGGAAGTCCAACGCGGACCGGCTCGGCGGGGTGTCCACCACGATCAGGTCCCAGGGCGCGTCCTCGCGCCCCGCGAGCTGGCCGAGCTTCTCCATGGCCATGTACTCCTGGGTTCCGGCGAAGCCGGCGGAGAGCGCCTGGTAGAAGGGGTTGTCCAGAATGGCGCGGGCCCGCGCGGGCTCCGCGTGCGCCTCGACGATCTCGTCGAAGGTGCGCTTCATGTCCAGCATCATGGCGAACAGCTCGCCGTCACCCGAGCCGTCACCCGAGCCGGACCGAACGACGCCGGGCACCGGGCGCGGCGTGTTGTCCAGTTCGGTCAGCCCCATGGACTGCGCCAGCCGCCGCGCCGGGTCGATGGTCAGCACCACCACCCGCCGCCCCCGCTCCGCGGCCCGCAGGCCAAGCGCCGCCGCCGTGGTGGTCTTGCCCACCCCGCCCGCGCCGCAGCACACCACGATGCGGGTGCCCCGGTCGTCCAGCAGCCGGTCCACGGCCAGCCGCGGCGGCTGGCCGATGCCGGCGGCGGCGTCGTCCTCGATCAGCACCACGCGACCACCCTCACCACTCCAGCTCCCGCAGCCGGCGGGCCAGCCGGTACAGGCCCGCCAGGTCCACGCCCTCGGCGAGCAGCGGCAGCTCCCTGACCGGCAGCTCCAGCCCGTCCAGCGCCCCCCGTTGGGCGCGCTCCAACGCCCGCCGCTGCCCGTACTCCCGGCCCTCGGCCAGCAGCGGCGCCACCAGCCGGGCCGGCGCCCGCAGCCCGGCCCGTCCGAACGCCCGCGCCAGCGCGGCGGGGTCCGGGTCCCGGTCAGGCGCGAGGCCGCCCTCGCCCGGTATCTCGGCGCCCGGCAGCTCGACGCCGACCGGCGGGCGCACCATGTTCACCACCACGCTCCCCACGGGCAGCCGCGCGCCGCGCAGTTCGGCGACGCCGTCGGCGGTCTCCTGCACCGGCATCTCCTCCAGCAGCGTGACCAGATGCACCGCCGTCTCGGCCGATTTCAGCACCCGCATCACCGCCTGTGCCTGGTGGTGGATCGGCCCCACCCTGGCCAGCCCGGCGACCTCCTCGTTGACGCCGAGGAAGCGGGTGATCCGCCCGGTCGGCGGGGCGTCGAGCACCACGGCGTCGTACGCCCACGCGCCGTCCGCCGCGCGCCGGCGGACCGCCTCGCACGCCTTGCCGGTGAGCAGCACGTCGCGCAGCCCGGGGGCGACGGTGGTGGCGAAGTCGATCGCGCCGATCCGTCGCAGTGCCCGCCCGGCGCCGCCGAGCTTGTAGAACATCTGCAGGTAGTCCAGGAGCGCCAGCTCCGCGTCGATCGCCAGCGCGTAGACCTCGCCGCCGCCCGGGCCGATGGCGATCCGGCGCTCCTCGTACGGCAGCGCCTCCGTCTCGAAGACCTGGGCGATGCCCTGCCGCCCCTCGACCTCGACGAGGAGGGTGCGCCGCCCCTCCTCCGCGAGCGCCAGTGCGAGCGCGGCGGCCACCGTCGTCTTGCCCGTGCCGCCCTTGCCGCTGATCACGTGCAGCCGGCGCGCGCCCGCCCCGTCAGGCACTCCACTCACCCCACTTCTCCCGGCTCACCCTGGCGAGCCTACGACTAGAGTCGGGACCATGACGAAGTGGGAATACGTGACCGTGCCGCTGCTCGTGCACACCACCAAGCAGATCCTGGACAACTGGGGAGAGGACGGCTGGGAATTGGTCCAGGTCATCCCTGGGCCGAACCCGGAGCAGCTGGTGGCTTATTTCAAGCGGGAGAAGCAGTCGTGAGCGACGGACGCGCGGCTGCCGGGCCGCAGCGGGCGACGATTCCCGCGGAATGCCGCGCGGGCGGAGAAGCTGACAAGGGGTATGAGGCATGAGTGGGCAGAGCGCCGTGGAGGCGAAGCTGGGGGAGATGGGCCTGACGCTGCCCGAGGTGGTCCCCCCGGCGGCCGCCTACCTGCCGGCCGTGCGTACCGGCCGTTACGTCTACACCGCGGGCCAGGTCCCGATGGTGGCGGGCGCGCTGCCGGCGGTCGGCAAGGTCGGGGCCGAGGTCACGCCCGAGCGGGCCAAGGAGCTGGCGGCCATCTGCGCGCTGAACGCGCTGGCCGCCGTGAAGTCCGTGATCGGCGACCTGGACCGGATCGAGCGGGTGGTGAAGGTGCTCGGCTTCGTCGCCTCCGCCCCTGACTTCACCGGCCAGCCGCAGGTGGTCAACGGGGCCAGCGAACTGCTCGGCGAGGCGCTCGGCGAGCGCGGTCGGCACGCGCGGAGCGCGGTCGGCGTGGCCGTGCTGCCGCTGGACGCGCCGGTCGAGGTGGAGATGCAGGTCGAGATCCGTGGGGAAGCCGACGATGACTGAGCCGCCGGCCGGGGCCGCGCCGCCGTCCGGGGGCCCGGCGTCCCCGATGCCCGACTGGGAGAAGCGGTTCCGCGCGCCCCGGGTCTCGCTGCCGCAGTGGGCCGAGGACGCGCCGGACCGGTCGCTGTTCATCTCGAACGCCACGGGCACCTTCGAGCTGTACGCCTGGGACCGGTCGAGCGGAAAGCAGCGGCAGGCCACCGAGCGGCCCAACGGCACGGTGAGCGGCGGGCTGTCCCCGGACGGCGAGTGGATCTGGTGGTTCAACGACACCGACGGCGACGAGTTCGGCACGTGGGTCCGGCAGCCGTTCCACGGCGGGCCCGACGAGCCGGCCGTGCCCGGCGTCGACGCGTCGTATCCGGCCGGCCTGGCGCTGGGCCGGGACGGGACCGTGGTGATCGGCCGGACGACCGAGGAGGACGGCACCACCATCCACGTGGCCCCGCCCGGCGGTGAGCCCGTGGAGATCTACCGGCACCGGCAGTCGGCCGGTGTCGGCGATCTGTCCTTCGACGGCACCCTGCTGGCCATCGAGCACACCGAGCACGGCGACGCCATGCACTCCGCGGTGCGGGTGGCCCGCCCCGACGGCACGCTGGTGGCGGAGCTGGACGACACCGAGGGCGGCACCAAGGAGCTCGGACTGTCGGTGCTCGGCTTCGCGCCGGTGGCCGGCGACCCGCGGCTGCTGGTCGGGCACCAGCGGCGCGGCCGCTGGGAGCCGATGATCTGGGACCCGCTGACCGGCGCAGTGACCGAGCTGGAGCTCGGCCTGCCCGGCGACACGCACGCGCAGTGGTACCACGACGGCAGCGCGCTGCTGATCACCCACGCCTTCCGGGCGCGCAGCGAGCTCTGGCGCTGCGACCTGGGCGGCGCGCCCGCCGGGGAGTGGGGAACCGACCGGCTGAGCCGGGTGGACACCCCGGCCGGCTCGATCTCCGGTGCCACCGCCCGGCCCGACGGCACGTTGGAGTTCCTGTGGTCCTCGGCCGCTGAGCCGCCGCAGGTGCGCTCCACCACGGGCGACATCGTGTTGCAGCCGCCCGGGTTCCGCCCGCCGGCCTCGGTGCCGGTCACCGATCTGTGGGTGGAGGGTCCAGGCGGCACCATCCACGCGCTGGTGCAGACCCCGGAGGGCGAGGGTCCGTTCCCGACCGTCTTCGACATCCACGGCGGACCGACCGCGCACGACACCGACGCCTTCGCCGCCGGGCCCGCGGCCTGGGTGGACCACGGCTTCGCCGTCGTCCGGGTCAACTACCGCGGCTCCACCGGGTACGGCCGGGCCTGGACCGACGCCCTGAAGCACCGCATCGGCCTGATCGAGCTGGAGGACATCGCCGCGGTGCGCCACTGGTGCGTGACGAACAAGGTGGCCGACCCCGAGCGGCTGGTGCTCACCGGCGGTTCCTGGGGCGGGTACCTGACCCTGCTCGGGCTCGGCGCCCAGCCGGACGCCTGGACGGTCGGCGTGGCGGCGGTGCCGGTGGCGGACTACGTCACCGCGTACCACGACGAGATGGAGGCGCTGAAGGCGCTGGACCGGACGCTGCTGGGCGGCACCCCGGAGGAGCAGCCGGAGCGCTGGCGCGCCTCCTCGCCGATCACGTACGTCGACGACGTGCGGGCGCCGGTGCACATCTCGGCGGGCACGAACGATCCGCGCTGCCCGATCCGGCAGATCGAGAACTACGTGGACCGGCTGGCGGCGCGCGGCGCGGAGCACGAGGTGTACCGGTACGACGCCGGGCACGGCTCGCTCGTGGTGGAGGAGCGGATCAAGCAGGTGACGATGGAGATCCACTTCGCGCTCCGGCACCTGCCGGCACCGGCGGCGGGGTGACCGGCAGGCCCAGCGCCGCGTCGCGCCGGGTCTCCACCTCGCGCCGGAACAGCCGGTACCACATGAAGACGGCGAAGGCGGCGAAGACGAACCATTCGGCGGTGTACCCGAGGTTCTGGAACGCGTCGGCGTCGAGCGTGGTCCCGGCCGGCGCGGTGGGCGGCACGGCGGTCAGCGGCGCGGTCGCGTCGCTGACCGTCACCCACGCGTCGACCACCGGGTACGGCAGCACGTTGATCAGCGAGGCGGCGGAGATCACGCCGAGTTGTCCGGCGGGTAGTGCGGTCGGCGCGTTCACACTCGAGGGTGATTCGGCGCCCTGGATCGCCCCGACCACGGTCACCTCGCCGTCCGGCGGTTCGGGCGCCAGATCCGGCTCGGCGGGCCCGGACAGCCAGCCGCGCACGACCGGCACCGCTGGGCCGCCGTCGGCCGGCCTGAGCATGGTCAGCACGTAGCTTCCGGTCCTGCCGTCGAGCAGCCGGTTCGGCACCAGCAGCTGCCATTCGGCGTCGTACGTCCCCGTCACCGTGGCCCGTTCGCCGGTGGTCTCGGTGGTCACCGGCAGCAGCTCGGCCAGCGGCCGGGCGGGGCCCGTGGCCTCGGCGGTGCGCTGCGCCTCCCGGTGGTTGTCCACCTGGTCCTCGAAGCGGCCCAGCTGCCAGGTGCCGGCGACCAGACAGACCGGAATCGACAGCACCACGAAGAGGTTGATCGCCCACCAGCGGGGCGTCAGCAGGAACCGGTACACGCGCCCCACGGTACTGGCCCGCGCGGACACCGCCGGCCCCCGGTGACCGTTACCGGGCTCAGGGGGTCTCCGCCTCCAGCACGCCCGTGCGGTACACCGTGCCGGTGCACACGCCCGCGAGGTTCAGCTGCGCGGCCTCCGGCTCGCCGGCGGCCGGCGTGTACCGCAGCATCACGCCCTCGTCGGTCTCGCCGGTCCCGCCGTCCGTGGTGCCGCCCTGGCCGTTGTCGCCGTTGTCACCGTTGTCGCCGGAATCGCCCTCTGAGGTGCCGTTGTCGCCGTTGTCACCGCTGTCGCCCGTGTCACCGGTGCCGCTGTTGTCGCCCTCGGAGCCCTCGGCGGTGCCGCCCGTGTCCCCGGTGTCCGAAACGGTCGCCGGGTCGTCGGTGCCCACCACCGGTTCGGTCGGGTCGGGCGACGGGTCGGACTGCACGCAGCCTCCGCTCGCCGACTCGGCCTCGGGCACGTACGCGAACTGCACCTCGTAGCCCGTGCCGGGCGGCAGGATCAGCTCCTGGTACGACTCGTCGGGGGTGGGCAGGCCCTCCGCCCGGTCGCCCTCCGTGCGGTCGATGATCTGCACGTCGGCGCTGTCCGTCGCGCCGAGCGGGAGCGCCACCAGCTCGCCGGTGCCGTCGATCCGGCACGCCTCGTCGGAGACGTTGTCCATCCGGATCGCGCCGTAGATCCGCCCCTCGGCGTCCGGCTCATGCATCACCGTCTCGGCGTTGCCCAGCTGGGAGCGCGTACAGGTCGGCGAGGCGGCGCCGAACGACTCCCAGTCCTCCAGCTCGTCCCCGGCGCTCGACTGGTCGTCGCCGCCCGGGCTGCTCGACTCGCCGCCGGTGCCGCTGTCGGCACCATCCTCGGGGGAGGCCGTCTCGGCGCCGCCCGAGTCGTACGTGTCCGGCTCGCCGGGGGAGCCGCCGTCCACCACGGTGCCGTCCTCGGCGAGGTACCCGTGCTCGTCCGCGCCGACGGCCTCGCCCTCGCCGGCGCCCAGTCGGGCGGCCGAGGTGACCATCAGCGGCATCCCCACGCCCAGCAGCACGACCGAGGCGGCGGCGCCGAGCAGCAGCTGCCGGTGGCGGCGCCGGCGCGCGGGCACGGCGACCCTGAGGTGCTCCAGGGAGTCGGGGGACGGTTCGATCGGCTGGACGGTGTCGCGCAGCAGGCGGCGCAGGATCTCCTCGGGGTCGTCCTGCTGCTCACCCCATTCGAACTCGTCCAGGGGATCGGCGGGATACGGGTAACCCGCATCCGGTTCTCCCGGCTCGCGCCGGAAGTCGGGATCGCGGTCGTTCATTGGACGGCCTCCATGGCGACGCGGAGTGCCGCGATGCCGCGTGAGCCGTACGCCTTGACCGAACCGGCCGAGATACCCAGGGTGCTGGCCACCTCGGCTTCGCTCATGTCGGCGAAATAGCGCAGCACGAGCACCTCGCGCTGGCGGCGTTGCAGGCCTCGCATCGCCTTGATCAGGTCGGCCCGCTCCAACTGCTCGTAGGCGCCCTCCTCGGCGCTGGCCGCGTCCGGCATGGGGCGGGAAAGCAGCTTCAGGCCGAGTATGCGGCGACGCAGGGTGGAGCGGGACAGGTTCACGACGGTCTGTCGCAGGTACGCGAGCGTCTTCTCCGGCTCGCGCACGCGGCTGCGCGCGGCGTGCACGCGGATGAACGCCTCCTGCACCACGTCCTCGCAGGAGGCTGTGTCGTCGAGCAGCAGAGCGGCCAGGCCCAGAAGGGAACGGTAGTGGGCCCGGTAGGTCTCGGTGAGGAAGTCCACCGTGGTGCCCTCAACCACCTCGGCGATACCCTCGACCACCGCGCCGGGGTCCGTGTCGTCGCCCAGCGGGCGGACAGCGGCCGGCTGGGAGGCCGGGACGGGGGCGATCACCGGCATGCCCCCGCCGCGCGGATCGCCTCGGTGCGAGGACGAGCCGGGTCGCGGGAGGCGTCGCCTGGTGGGGCCTGCCGTGAGATCGAGGACTTCTGCCACGCCAGTTGGACACGCTTTCCCCCGGAAAGGTTGTATGGCGCGGGTAGATTGCCGGTTGGGGAGCCATACGACCTCATGCCTACCGCCTCACCCCGATGATCCCGGTCATGGTTGCGTCTCACGCCTCCGGAGGAGTTGTGAGGACGCCCCGCGCGCCGCGTTGGTTCCGCCGGGTCCTGGTTCGTCTCCAGAATCCATGTAGACGCGGGGAGTTGAAATCGTCCCCCGCAGAATCCGCTCAGGGCAAGCTGTACCGTCGTACGAACAGGTCACGAAACCTTCACATTTACCCGGAGGGCCTCGGCGAGGCTCACCGTCCGGTGCCGCCGTAGACGACGGCCTCGTCGTTTTCGCTGTCCAGACCGAACGCGGTGTGCACCGCGCGCACCGCCTCTTCGACGTCGTCCTGCCGGGTCACCACCGAGATGCGGATTTCAGAGGTCGAGATCAACTCGACGTTGACGCCGGCGCCCGCGAGCGCCTCGAAGAACGTCGCCGCCACCCCGGGGTTCGTCTTCATCCCCGCGCCGACCAGCGAGATCTTGGCGATCTGGTCGTCGAAGCGCAGCGTCTCGAAGCCGATATCGGACCGCTGCCGCTCCATCGCGCTGATCACCCGGCGGCCCTCGTCCTTTGGCATCGTGAACGAGATGTCGGTCAGACCGGTCGCGGCGGCGGACACGTTCTGCACCACCATGTCGATGTTGATCTCGGCGTCGGCGATGGCGCGGAAGATCTTCGCGGCCTCACCCGGCTTGTCGGGCACGCCGACGACCGTGACCTTGGCCTCCGAGGTGTCGTGCGCGACCCCGGAGATGATTGCCTGCTCCACCGGCTGGCTCCCTTGCGGTTCGTTGCTGACCCAGGTGCCCTTCAGGCCGGAGAAGGACGACCGGACGTGAATCGGGATGTTGTAGCGGCGCGCGTATTCGACGCAGCGGTGCAGCAGCACCTTGGAGCCGGAACTCGCCAGCTCCAGCATGTCCTCGAAGGCGATCCAGTCGATCTTCCTGGCCTTCCGCACCACCCGCGGGTCGGCGGTGAAGACGCCGTCGACGTCGGTGTAGATCTCGCAGACCTCGGCGTCCAGCGCCGCGGCCAGCGCCACGGCCGTCGTGTCCGAACCGCCGCGCCCCAGCGTCGTGATGTCCTTGCTGCTCTGCGAGACGCCCTGGAAGCCGGCGACGATCGCGATGTTCCCCTTGTCCACGGAGGACTGGATGCGGCCGGGCGTCACGTCGATGATCCGGGCCCGGTTGTGCACCGAGTCGGTGATCACGCCGGCCTGGCTGCCGGTGAACGACTGGGCGGCGTGCCCCAGGGCCTTGATCGCCATCGCCAGCAGCGCCATGGAGATCCGCTCGCCGGCGGTCAGGAGCATGTCCATCTCGCGTCCTGCCGGGACGGGGGACACCTCTCCCGCGAGGTCGATCAGCTCGTCCGTGGTGTCACCCATCGCCGAGACGACGACCACCACCTGGTGCCCGTTCTTCTTCGCCTCCACGATCCGCTTGGCGACCCGCTTGATGCCTTCGGCGTCGGCGACGGAGGAGCCGCCGTACTTCTGCACGACCAGGCCCACGCTGCTCGCTCCCGTCTCTCTCACTCTCCGTAGCCACAAGGCGGCCACGACCGGACAAAGTCTACCGAGCGGAACCGTTACCTCCGCCCTTTCCAGCTGCCAACCCTGCCCGGCTGGGCTAGGCACACACGGAAACGAGGGGAAACGTTAGGGAGGTCACAACGAACCCCGTCACCGTGCCAGGCCGCCGCTGCTGCGGGATCATGCTGTCGTGGCTCCGGTTATCATAGCCATACCTCTTAAAAATGAGGCAGAGTATTCCTTGGTAACGGAGTGTGATGGTGCGGGAAGTCCTCGACCGTCCTCGTGGCATGTTCGACCGCCATCGCGAGTGGGAGGCGTTGGCGCGCTTCGCCGGCGATGGGCGGGCCGGGGCGACGCTGGGTGTCGTGTCCGGGAGGCGACGGCAGGGTAAGACGTACCTCCTGCGGGCGCTGTGTGAGGCCGTCGGCGGGTTCTACTTCGCGGCCGACGAGGCGACGGACGCCGAATCGCTGCGCCGGCTCGGGGAGCGCGTCGCCACCCATGTGGGAGCATCGGCGCCGCTGGCCTTCTCTGACTGGCACGAGGCGATCGACAGTCTGCTGGCCCTGGGGAAGGACGGGCCCCTCCCGGTGGCGATCGACGAGTTCCCCTATCTCGTTCGAGCCAATCCGCGGCTCCCCTCGATCCTCCAGAACGCGTTGGCGCCGTTGCGGCCGGAGCGCGAGCAGAGCCGCGCCCGGTTGCTGCTCTGCGGCTCGGCGATGTCCTTCATGGGCGGGCTGCTGAGCGGCAACGCCCCGCTGCGCGGCCGCGCCGGCCTGGAACTCGTCGTGCCGACGCTCGACCACCAACTGGCCGCCGAGTTCTGGGGAGTCCTCGGCGACCCGGCTCTGGCCGTGAAGCTGAACGCGATCGTCGGCGGTACCCCGGCCTACCGACGCGAGTTCGCGCGCGACGACACCCCGGCCGACCCCGCGGACTTCGACGCCTGGGTGGTCCGGACGGTGCTCTCACCCACCAGTCCGCTGTTCCGCGAGGCCCGTTACCTGCTCGCAGACGAGCCCGACCTCCGCGATACCGGCCTCTATCACTCCGTGCTGGCGGCGATCGCGGCCGGCAACGCGGGTCGGGGCGGCATCGCCTCCTACCTGGGCCGGAAGTCGGGGGATCTCGCGCACCCCCTCACCGTCCTCCAGGACTGTGGCCTGATCACGCGGGAGCCGGACGCGTTCCGCGACAACCGCAGCCACTTCCGCGTCGCGGAACCCCTGGTGACCTTCTACCACGCGGTCATGCGACCCGTCTGGGCCGACCTGGAGCACGCACGCACCCCGCGTGACACCGAACGACTGTGGCAGCGGGGCCAACGACGTTTCGCGGCGAACGTCCTCGGTCCCCATTTCGAGCACCTCTGCCGCGTCTGGACCCGGCATTTGGCCCCCGACGACCTGCTGGCCGACCACCCCCACCGGGTGGCCTCGGGAACCGTCAACGACCCCACCCGCAGGACCAGTCACGAGGTGGACGTGGTCGTCCTCGGTCTCGACGACGACAACCGCCAGCCGCTGCTCGCGATCGGCGAGGCGAAGTGGGGCGAGATCATGGGTCTCGGCCACGTCGACCGCCTCCGCCGGATCCGCGACCTCCTTGCCGCCCAGGGCCGGTGCGGCGCCGAGACCGCGCGGCTGCTGTGCTTCGGCGGCGCCGGTTTCACGGACGAGCTCCGCGCTCAGGCGGCCGTGACCGCCGATCTGGCGCTGGTCTCCCCTGCCGACCTGTACGGCGTCGGCTGAACCGCGCCGACCGTGGGCGGCTGGCCCTTTGCGGCGGCTGGCCCTTTGAGAGAATGTCGGTGGCAGCCATGGCGAGGCGAGGGGGCCGCACGATGACCGAACGGAAGCCACCCGGCGTCGGCTTCGAGTCGTGGGTGGACCGGCAGATCAGGGAGGCGGCCGAGCGCGGCGCGTTCGACAACCTGTCGGGCGCCGGCCAGCCCCTCCGCGACGAGCACACGCCCTACGACGAGAACTGGTGGCTCAGGGCCAAACTGGAGCGCGAGAACGTCTCCGTGCTGCCCCCGACGCTCGCGCTGCGCAAGGACGCGGAGGAGGCCCTGGCCGCGGCCAGGACGGCGCCGTCCGAGCGCCGGGTGCGGAAGATCCTGGAGGAGATCAACGACCGGATCCGCGAGGCGATCCGGCGGCCGCCGGAGGGCCCGCCGTTGAACCTCGCGCCGTTCGATGTCGCGGCCGTCGTCGCCGAATGGCGCGCCGAGCGCAAACGCCGCGCGGGATGACCCGTCGCGCACCGTCGCGTTCGCGTTCGGGCGGGCTGGTGGCTCGCGGCTGTCAGGAGCCGCCGGACTTCAGGCCCAGCGGGGTGGCGATCTCGGCCTCCATGACCCGCCCCGCCTGGCGCTCCAGATCGTCGCTCTCCGCCGCGCTGTCCGTGTCCAGCCCGTCCAGCTCCGCCAGCGGCGTGTCCAGCCGGACGTGCGCCACCAGGGACTGCAACGCGCGGAGCGTGGCGCTCGCCGTGGGGCCCCAGTTCGTCAGGTAGGAGAACTGCCACCACCACAGGGCCTCGGTGACCCGCCCCTCGCGATAGTGGGCCATGCCGTGTCGCAGGTCGGAGATGATGTCCGCGAGATCGTCGGAGATGCGGGAGGCCACCGGCGTGCTGCGCGGCACGTACGGGTCGAAGACCTCCGAATAGACGTCCACCGGCTCCAGCAGCCCCGCGAGCCGCTCGCGCATCTCGTCCATGTCCGGCTCCGGGCCGGTGTCCGGCTCGTACCGCTCCTCGGGAACGATGTCCTCGTGCGCGCCGAGCCGCCCGCCGGCCAGCAGCAGCTGGGAGATCTGAAGCAGCAGGTACGGGATCGCGCTGTCCGGGTCGTCACCCGTGGCGACCTCGGCGACCGCCACGTTGAACGCGTCGATCTGGTCCGCGATCTGCACGGAGAAACTGTCGGGGCCGTCCGCGGTCAGGTCGGACGCCACTGGCGTCCGCTCCGACCGCCCCGCGGCCTCCGCCGCCTCGGCGGTCGCGCCCGTGGCGGCGCCAGTGTCGGTGGTCCCGGCGTTCTTGGACATCACGCGGTCGCCTCCCCAGGGGGTCCCCCAGCGGACCCCTCGTCTGCGCCGGCCCGGATCAGCGCCCGGACGCGACGGGTGTGCATCGCCCTGCATTACACATCAAGCAGTCGTCTTCCCTCGAAGGCACGCCCCAAGGTGACCTCGTCGGCGTACTCCAAGTCTCCCCCCACCGGCAGTCCGCTGGCTAGCCGGGTGACCCGAAGCCCGAGGGAACTGACCATGCGCGCCAGATAGGTGGCGGTCGCCTCGCCCTCCAGGTTCGGATCGGTGGCCAGGATCAGCTCCGTGACGTTGCCGTCGGCGAGGCGCGCCAGCAGCTCCCGTATCCGCAGGTCATCCGGGCCGACGCCGTCGATCGGGCTGATCGCGCCGCCCAGCACGTGGTACCGGCCGCGGAACTCGCGGGTGCGCTCGATCGCCACCACGTCCTTCGGCTCCTCGACCACGCACAGCAGCGCCAGATCACGGCGCGGATCGAGACAGACCCGGCACTTCTCCTCCTGCGCGACGTTGCCGCACAACGAGCAGAATCGCACCTTCTCCTTGACCTCGGTCAGCGCGTGGGCGAGCCGGCGGACGTCGGCCGCCTCGGCCTGGAGGATGTGGAAGGCGATCCGTTGGGCGCTCTTGGGACCGACGCCGGGCAGCCTGCCCAACTCGTCGATGAGGTCCTGGACCACGCCTTCGTACACGGGGAGCCTCCACGTCTCCGATGCCTGCGGGGTGCTGCGATGGTGCTTTGGCGGTGCTGTGGTGGTGCTTTGGCGGTGCTTGAGGCCGGAGCGCGCGGCTACAGCGGCAACCCCGGGATGCCCCCGCCGCCGAGGCCCTGGGCCAGCGGCCCCAGCTTCTCCTGGGCCACCTCCTGGACCGCGTTGTTCGCGTCGCGCACCGCGGCGATCACCAGGTCGGCGAGCGTCTCGGTGTCCTCCGGATCCACCGCCTTCGGGTCGATCACCAGGCCCGTCAGCTCCCCGGACCCCGTCACCGTGGCCTTGACCAGTCCGCCGCCCGCCGAGCCCTCGACGGACGTCTCGGCCAGCTCCTGCTGGGCATCGGCGAGATCCTGCTGCATTTTCTGGGCCTGCTGCAGCAACTGCTGCATGTCGACCCCACCACCAGGGAACACGGCCTCACTCCAGGTCCGTCGAAGAGAACGAAGAATCCGTACGGCATGAGCCTAAGGGCTCGTGCCCCTACGGTCTCATTCGTGGCGGAACTCCTCGATGACCGTCGCCTGCAACTCCCGCACGATCAGCTCCGCGCCGTTCACACCCGCGGCGCCCGCGCCCCCGCCGCCGCCCCAGGCCGGAGCCGGCGGGTCCTCCGGGTCGATGTCGCCCATCCCGGCGAGGTCGTCGATCTCATGCACGTCCGGGCCGTACGGGTCGGCGGGGGCGTCGGGGGCGGCGGCCGGAGACCGTGGGGGCGGAGCGGCGGTCGACGACGGCGCCTGCTCGGTGGCCGGGCGGGGCACGGACGGTTGGGGCGGTGCGTTCGGGGGTGGCGGCTGGTGCGCCTGCTGCTGGGCTGGTGCCTGGGGCGGGTTCGCCGCGCCCGGACCTGAGCCCGGACCTGAGCCCGGGCCCGGGGCTGGTGGCGGCACATGCGGCGGGGGAGCGGGCGGCTGGGGTCCGCCCCCGCCGCCGGGCCCTGTGGGACCGCCGGGCCCACCGGGCGGCGGGCCCCCGCCGGTCGGGTCGACGACCGCCTCGATCCGCCACTGCACGCCCATCGCCTCGTTCAGCGCCTGGCGCAGCACGTCCTCGCTGCCGCTGTTCATGAAGTTGTCCCGGGCGCCGGTGGAGGCGAAGCCGAGGCGGAGCGTGGTGCCGTCGAAGCCGACGACCTGGGCGTTCTGGCTGAGCAGGATCCAGCTGTAGCGGCGGCGGCCCTTGACCGCCTCCAGGATCTGCGGCCACATCTGCCGCACCCGGCCGGCGTCGCCACCCCCCGCATGGGCTGGGGCGGCGGCCGGTGCGGATGCCGGCGCCGGCGGTGGCGGCGTGGCCTGCGTCGCTCGCGGCGGCTGTGCCGGTTGTGCCGGCTGTGCCGGCTGTGCCGGCTGCGGTGCGGCGGCCGGGCGCTCCCCGGCCCCGCCGTCCGCCGGCGATCCGGCCCCGGGCCACGCCCCGGGCGCCCGCCCGGCCGGCGCCGCCCCCGCCGGCTCCGACCCGCCCGGCCCTTCGCCCGCGGGTCCCTCTTGTGTCGGTCCTGCTCCGGTCTGCCCGGCTACCGCCGGCCCGGCGCCCCCGCCCGGCCGGCTACCGCCCGGCCACGCACCAGGCGCGCTTTGCGGCGCCGCGCCGCCAGCCGCGGCAGGAGCGGGAGGGCTGGCCGCCGCGCCGTTGCTCCGCCCCTCTCCCATCAGCGCCTCGGCCCGCTCCTGAACGGGACTGGGGCCGGTGCTGGGGCTCGGACTGGGCGCGGTGGGTGCGCCGCCGCCCACCAGGCCACCCGCCATGCCACCCGCCAGGGCGGCTCCGCGCTCCAGCCGGTCGATCCGGCTCAGCAGTGCCTGCTCGTCGCCGTACGCCGCCGGCAGCAGCACCCGGGCGCAGATCAGCTCCAGCTGCAATCGCGGCGAGGTCGCGCCCCGCATCTCCGTCAGGCCCGTGTTGACCAGGTCGGCCGCCCGGCTCAGCTGGGCCGGTCCGAGATTCGCGGCCTGCACGCTCATCCGCTCCAGCACGTCGGCCGGCACGTCGATCAGGCCCTTCTCCCCGGCGTCCGGCACCGCGGCCAGGATCAGCAGGTCGCGCAGCCGCTCCAGCAGGTCGGCCACGAACCGGCGCGGGTCGTGGCCCCCCTCGATCACCCGGTCCACCACGTCGAACGCGACAGCGCCGTCACCCGCCGCGAACGCGTCGACGACCGAATCCAGCAGCGTCGCGTCCGTGTACCCGAGCAGCGCGGTGGCCATCTCGTACGTCACGCCGTCCGTGGTCGCGCCCGCCAGCAGCTGGTCCATCACCGACATCGAGTCCCGCACCGAACCCGCCCCGGCCCGCACCACCAGCGGCAGCACGGCGCCGTCCACCGGGATGGCCTCGCGCTCACACACCTCGCCCAGGTACTCCCGCAACGTGCCGGGTGGGACGAGCCGGAAGGGATAATGGTGGGTCCGCGACCTGATCGTCCCGATGACCTTCTCGGGCTCGGTCGTCGCGAAGATGAACTTCAGATGCTCGGGCGGCTCCTCGACCACCTTCAGCAGGGCGTTGAACCCGGCCGGGGTGACCATGTGCGCCTCATCGATGATGTAGATCTTGAAACGACTCGCGGCCGGCCCGAAGAACGCCTTCTCGCGCAGCTCCCTGGCGTCGTCCACGCCACCGTGCGAGGCGGCGTCGATCTCGATCACGTCGATCGAGCCAGGCCCGTTCCGCGCCAGGTCTCGACACGACTGGCACTCGCCGCACGGCTCGGGCGTCGGGCCCTGCTCACAGTTCAGGCAGCGGGCCAGGATCCGCGCGCTCGTCGTCTTCCCGCAGCCGCGCGGGCCGCTGAAGAGGTACGCGTGATTGACCCGGTTGTTCCGCAGGGCCTGCTGGAGGGGCGTGGTCACGTGCTCCTGCCCGATGACCTCGGCGAAGGTCTCGGGGCGGTAGCGGCGGTACAGCGCGAGGGAGGACACAACCCCGACGATATCGGGCCCCACCGACAACGAAGGGCCCCTCACGCACCCGACAGAGCCCGCCTACCCTTGCTGCCTTCCGGCCCTGGGGGAGTTCAGCGAGATAACGCCACGTGAGGGGCTGGCGCCAACCCTACCCGATCCCGTCCGCCGCACCCCACCCGCTCCCGGCCCGAAGCCGTTCGCGACCAGCCTCCCGAGTCTTGTATCGTGTCCGGCGGAGGATTCGCCTAGTGGCCTAGGGCGCACGCTTGGAAAGCGTGTTGGGTTCACACCCTCACGAGTTCGAATCTCGTATCCTCCGCCCAGCTCTCACCGGGCTGCACGAAGGCCCCCGCCGCCATCCACGGCCGGGGGCCTTCGTAGTTCCGTCTCGGTCAACACGTATGCCGCTCAGACGGTGCGGATGACCAGGGCGGGTTTGATGTCCTGGGCGTCGGCGAGGGTGTGGATGTCGTTGGGGTCGGAGGTCCAGACGATCGCGCCGCGTGTTGCGGCCATGACGACGACGGTGGCGTCCACGACGTCCGCCGTTCTGGCCTTGCCGCACAGGACGCCGGCCGCCTTGGCGACCTCCAGGCCGACGGGTTCGACGCGGCAACTGGCGAGGAGCTTGCCGAGGCGTGCCTGGCGCCGGGCGTCCCGCCAGGCCTGGCTGACGACGGTGGCGGGAACGTAGATGTCGCGGCCGTCGTCAAGGGCGAGGCTGTGCCGAGCCCACATGCGCCGGTCGTTGTTGTCGATGGCGATCAACGCGCCCGTGTCGTACACGTAGGGGATGCTCACGCGGCGACGGCTCCTCCACCGCCCAGGTATTCGGCATCGGCGGCGGCCATCTCCGCCCGCGCCGCGGCCAGTTCCTCAGGGGTGAAGGCTCCGTTCTCCGCCTGCCACTCCTGCACCGTGGCGCGACCAGCGCGCAACCGCAGCTCGCGTTCTGCGGCACCGGCGATCAGGCGTGACAGCGGCACACCCGCCTCTCGCGCGACCGTAGCCAAGGACTCCACGAGCGACTCGTCGAGCGTGATCGTCACCTTCTTACTTGCCATGCAAACACCATACCAAGGTATGGCAATCGAGTTGTCCGCCCTTGGCTTGGCGCCGGCACCCTCGGTACCCTCCGCAGGCACCGCATGCCTCCGGACTGCGCCGCAAGCCCGGCGTGAAGACATCGCCGTTCTGCTCCCCATGGCCGGTTTGCTCACTTGTGCACTCCTTCGCGTACATGTCACACATGTGGAGAGGTAGGTGAGCGGAGAGGGGGAGCGGCTGCATGTCCGCGGTGGGTGACGACCGGGTTGTGCCCTCAGCCTGGGCGACAGAACGGTTCGGGCAACAGGCCGGCAAGCTCGCTGCTGCCGTCCCCACACAACTGGCCCGAGCGCATGCGCGGGCTCATGCCGTGCACCTGACGGCTCGGTTGAAGAAGAGAAGTCCCTACGGTGCCACACTCGCGGAGGCAGTGCGCGAGAACCTGGCCGATGCGGCACAGGAGTTGGGTGAAACCGTGCGAGACGTGCGTGGGTACGAGTACGCAGTCATCAACGACCACGCGCTCTTTCCCTTCAAGTACGCCGATCGTCCGAGGCCGCTTGAGCGTGCTCGACTCGCGTCCAACGCTTCCCCCACTCGTCGCAGGATGCTCTTGGGGCACGGACCGCAACATCCGGAAGGGCTCTTCCCCTTGGACGAGGACCTGACGACGGAGGAGTACGAAGAGCTGCACCAGACGTTCGAGGAGCTGGGTGCCTCCACGAAGCTCGTCTGTGTGTTCTTCACGGCCGACCCGGAGAACGGCATCCACGCCATCCACTGGGGAGAAGCACTGCTCCAACCTGACCGCACCTTCACGTGGCCATACAGCGAACGACTTCCGGTCGCCCCCGAGCCTTTTGACTGACTGCCCAGTTAGGTCGGCCCGGCCGACGACCACCGGTCTGCCGCCGGACGCAGGAGGCGGCTACACGCCCAGGTGAATCGGGTTGCTCCAGGCGCGGCCACCAGTCATGTCCTCGATGGTGACTCGGCAGTAGGTGCGCTCGAACATCGCAACAGGTAGGGAACCCTCAGTCAGGGATTCGCCCTCGATCACCTGCGCGCCTGGGGCACCCCCCGTGATCAGTACCTTGCGAACCGATGAGCAGCGCACCGTGATGACACCTTCCTCGACCTGAATGTCGTGCAGTTCCGGCCCCGTGCTCGCGTAGTAGTGGCCGGCCTTGAGGGCTGCCAGGAGCGACTCCGGGTCGAGCGATTCGGCGCGTACCTGGACCCAAGCTGCGCATCCTGGTGGGTCCTGGGGCTGGAAGTGGGCGTCGTCGGTCGCGTAGGCGGTCAGCCGGTGCCCCCGGTTGAGCAGGATGTCGGTCAGGTGCCAGCTGTCACCGCGGTCCTCGCGCGCCGAGAGCGCGTTGTAGACCTCGACCGCGTGGGCCGCGTCCAGGCTTTCCCCATCGGCGACGGTGAGCAGCGAAGCAGCGGGGTGGGCCATGCCGATGAACGCGCCGGCAGCTCGTGCCCGGCGGGCCAGCTGTGGTCCGCTCTCGCCGGGCTCGGGGGGTTGGAATCCCAGCGGCAGTCCCACGGCAACGATGTGCCACTCCGAGGTGAACTCCGTGCGCGGGGCGTGCAGCTCGGCGCTCAGCAGCGTGGTGAAACCGGGAGTGCGTAGCGACCGGGTGTCCGTCAGAGGGAACTCGTACTGAGCCCGGAAGTGATCGGTGATGGCCAGGAAGTCGTAGCCGGCCTCCCTGTAGCGATGTACGACCGCTTCGGGCGGCAGCGCCCCGTCGGAGCGGTCGGAATGCGTGTGCAGATTGCCACGCCAGAAGCGGCCAGGTCGGCTGAAGGGCAGGTTGATCACGAGCATCTCCCGTCGGTCACGTGACGCCTCGATTCGCCGCAGGTTACGGCTCCAAGGGCGGCGGACCGAGGGGGCGCCGGCGGACGACACCGCTCACTCGGAGCGGGTCAGGCGGGGATGAGGCGGGTGGTGGAGCCGGTGTGGTGGAGGGACTCGAAGCTGCTGGGTTCGCGCAGGGGCCTGGTCTCCAGTCCGTTCCACTGGTGCACGGCCGCCACACGTCATGTGGTCACCGCCTGCGGCGGGACGAAAGTGGAACGAAAGCGGGACGGTCGATGATTCGACCTAGGCCATAGCGGCCCGACGTTGGCGGCGGATCGATGCTGGTCCGTTGGCCAACTCCTCGATACGCGTCGCCCGCAGCACTGCCGGCCGTCGCTGCGTCTTGGATGCCGATTGGTGGGGACAGTCATGACCAGCACGCAGCAGCGGTTCTTCGTCGCACGGCCCGTGTCGGTCGGTCAGGCACGGGAGTTCGTCGACCGGGTGCTGGCCGAGTGGGGGCGCCGCGGGCGGGTGGGTGATGTTCGGGTCTGCGTGTCGGAGTTGGCTACCAACGCGTTGGTGCACGGCGCGGCGTCCGGCGGCTTCCTGGTGAGGGTCGGCCTCGATGGGGACGTCGTGCGCCTTGAAGTGCACGACAGCGGTGGTGGGCTGCCTGTGGTCCGTGCGCCGGTCGACACTGACGCCACTGGCCGGGGACTGCTGCTGGTGGCCGCTTTCTCCGACGAGTGGGGAGTGGAGCTGCGCGAGCCGTTCGGCAAGATCGTTTGGTCGCAGTTCAAGATCGAGCCGCTCGAAGCAACTCGGTAGACCGACGCCGGAGGCGCCGCCGGTGCCGCCCGGTGCCGCGGAATTCCTCGCTCGGATGTGGAGCGGCCCGCCGGAGGGCGGGTCGCTCCGGCGGTGTGGGTTCTAGAGGTACCTGATCTGCGGTGGGTTACCGGTGGATACGGAGAGTTTTCCCTGTTGGACTTGCAGATCGCCGCGCATTGCCTGCCCGCCAGCTACTCTGCTTATGTCAACAGAACCGTGCTCGTCGTAGGCGACGGATATGCCGTGGCCGAATGTCGTCCATTCCTTGAAGTCGCTGATCGCGTGGACCCATAGCCTGCCGGACCCGGTTTCGAATATCTTCTCGACTTCGGACAGAAGACGGGCAGCGAAGGTCCGATATCGGCGGGCGGGAAGCCCGAACGTTTGAACGGGTGAGCGACTGGTGACGCCGCAGGAATGGGCGCGGCCACAGGAATCAATGGGCCTGTTCACAGGACTGTCCCGACGGGCAGGCCGGGAATCCCCGAATCGGCATACCGGCCCGAACTGAACCCTGGTGGCGAGAATCAGAGCAGCGCATCAAGCGCGTTCCGTTCGGGTGCGCCGCATGACCACCGACGTGCCTATCTGCTCCACTGACGAGGTCCCTCAGCGCTCGGTGAAGAGCTCCCGGGCTCGGCGGGCGATCTCGTCGGGGGTCAGGTCCTCCTGGTGGGTGAGGAAGACCCAGACGTGGCCGTAGGGGTCGCGCAGCAGGGCCGTGCGGTCGCCGTGGAACTGGTCGGTCGGGGGTTGCAACAGTTCCGCGCCGGCTGTGGTGGCCTGCTGGGTGAGGGCGTCGACGTCGTCGACGAAGACGTGCAGGCCCACGGTGGTGCCGCCGAGGGTGGTCGGTGCGCTGAACAGCGGCCCCTCGGCATCGCCCAGCATCATGACCGAGCCGTGGATGCTGATCTCGGCGTGCACGACGCGTCCGTCCGGGCCGTCGATGCGGAACAGTTCCTCGGCGCCGAATGCCTTGGCGTAGAAGTCGATAGCGGCGGTGGCGCCGTCGACCATCGCGTGGGCGATCACGGCGTTGCGGTAGTGCTCGGGAACGGCGGTCTTGGCCATGGGAACTGCCTCCTTGGTTGGCTGCTGCCGGTGACCACGACCGTAGAAGTTAAACAATGATTGAGGTCAAGCGCCGCCCCGGGGACGGACGGCAGCGGCCACGTTCGGCCGCCCCGTCCGTCGGGGGGTCCGGGAGGGTGGTCAGGCGTCCTTGGTGTCCGCCGGGCCGTCGATCGGGGTGCGCGGGTTCTCCGGCGTGCCCAGGTTGCGCCTGACCGAGTCCAGGATCGTCAGGCCCTGGCCGACCAGTCCCGCCGCGATCTCGCCGAGGCCGTCGGCGCCGTTGAGCACGTTGACGTTGGCCTGGGAGAGGCCGCCCGCGGCCTCCCTGACGATCTGCGGCAACTGCTCGATCAGCTGCTGGTCCAGCGCCACCCGGTCGTGGGAGGCCGCGGCGGCGGCCTGGATCTTCATCCGCTCCGCCTCGGCCAGTGCCAGCACCCTGATCCGCTCGGCGTCGGCCTCGGCGGGCTTCACGACCTCGGCCACCAGCTCCTGCTGGCGGAGCCTCGCCGCGCGCTCCGCCAGCTCGGTCCGTGCGGCGAGCACCTCCTGCTGAGCGTGCGCCTGCGCCAGCGGCCCGGCCTGCGCGGACTCGGCCTGCACGCGGTCCACCTCGGCCGAGTACTGCGCCTGCACCACCGCGGTCTGCCGCGCGTACTCGGCCTGCCTCCGCGCGGCCTCCTGCTCCGCCTCGGCGGCGGCCTGCGCCGCCCGTGCCTGGGCGATCTTGGCCTCCCGCTGGATGGCGGCCTGGTGCGGAGCCGACATCGCGTCGATATAGCCGGTGTCGCCGTCGTCGATCGACTGGATCTGGAACGAGTCGACGATCAGGCCGATCCGTCCCATCTCGCTCTTCGAGGTCTCCAGGACCTCGGTGGCGAGCTTCTGCCGCTTGGTGATGATCTCCTCGACCGTCATGGAGCCGATGATGGCGCGCAGATGTCCGGCGAAGATCCGGCCGGTCAGCACCGACATCTCGTCCTGGTTCGACAGGAACCGCTGTCCGGCGTTGACGATGCTCTCGGTGTCGTTGCCGACCTTGAAGGCGATCACGGCGCGGACCGTCAGCGCGATGCCCTGCCCGGTCACGCAGTGTTCGGCGACCTCGGCCTCGTGCATCGACAGCGACAGGAAGCGGGCCTTGCGGAAGACCGGGAGCACGAACTTGCCGTGCCCGATCACCACGCGGAACGGCGCTCCCTTGTGTCCCCGCCTGCCCCCCGTGATCAGCATCGCCTGATCGGGAGCGGGAACGCGGTAAGTGAACATCGGTGTCTCCTCAACCGTCGTGGCCGGCGTCCCCGGCCAACGCGTCCAATGGATCGGCCCACTCGATGACGTTGACCTGGCGGCTGCCGCGGGATTCGATCACCAGAACCGTCGCCCCTGCTGGCAGCTGCTCGTCGGACCAGGCGAGAAACGCCTCGGATCCGCCCCGGATCCGCACCAGGACCTCGCCGGGACCGGAGTCTCCGCGAGTGCCGATGACCAGCACCCCGGTACAGCCGATCACGGCCTCGTCCGCCACCATCGACGGCTTCCCCCTCATTCCTTCGTCGCCTCGTCTCGAAGCGCCGACCCCTGAGGACAGTCATACCAGCGAACCCGCTCGTTGGCCCCCAGGATCCGGCAATGGATCAGATGAAGTGCACGCACTGCGGCGCGTCAGGACTACAACCCGGCTTCGTCGAGGATTCCGGCCAGCATTCCCGTGGGTACGGGCGATGGATCGAAGGCGTCCTCGAACGTGGGGTGTTCGGCGGCGCCAAGAGGATGGGCCGACCGCGTTGGCGCATCGATGCCTACCGTTGTCCCGAATGCGCTCATCTGGAGCTGTTCGCCCGCGAACGGGACTGACTGGCACCGGGCGGGTCGGGGGTGCAGGTCAGCACGAGGTGGCCGGTGGGGAGGGTGTGGCGGAGGGTGGGGTCGGGGGGCAGGCCGGCGGTGGTGGCCAGTTGGGTGAGTTGAGCTTCGGTGCGGACTCGGCCGCCGTTCAGGATCAGTTGGTGCAGGTCGGCGTGGGTGACCCCGCGGCCGCGCTCGGGTGGCGCCCACTCCACGCACAGCACGCGCGCGGCGGTGCCCGCGGCTTCCCGACAGCGCCGGAGGATGCGGAGCGACTCGTCGTCGCCCCAGTCGATCAGGACGTTGAGGAGCACGTAGACGTCGGCGCCGGCCGGGATGACGCCCTCGTCGAAGAAGTTGCCGCCGATCGTCGTGCACCGGTCGGCAAGACCCTTACCGGCCATTGCCGTCGCCACCGCGGCGGCGGTGCGCGGCAGGTCGACCAGGGTGCCGCGCAGCCGGGGGTGCCGGGGCAGCAGCGTGGCGAGCAGCGATCCCGCACCGCCGCCGACGTCCACGACGTGGCCGGCGTCGTCCCAGGGGTGGGCGTCCGCCAGGGCCAGGCTGACGGGGGTGGGCCGGACGGTCCGGCCGGCGCGGTGCGCGGCGACCACCGCGGCGTCGTCGTCCACGTCGTGGTAGAAGCCGGCGCCGAACGACTCGGGGTAGGCGGCGTGGCCGGTCCGCAGGGTGTGGATGAGCCCGGGGTAGGCGCGTTGCGAGCGGGCGTTCACTCCGTCCAGGTCCAGGCTGGTGCGGAGTCCGTTGGGGTGGTCCTGGCGCAGCGGCTCCGACAGCGGCGTCAGCGCGAACTCTCCGGGCGTTACCTCGGCAAACAGGCCGCGGCGGGACAGGAAGTCCAACAGCCGCCGGGTGGCGTCCGGATCCGTGCCCGCGGCCCGGGCGATGGCCTCGGGCGTGCGGTGTCCGGCCGCGATGTGGTCGGCGATGCGGAGGGTGGCGGCGGCCCGGATCGCGTAGGGACCGAGCAGGTCCGCGGCCTCCAGCAGCCGCTCGATCGGCGAGGGCTCGGTGTCCGGGGAGACGGGCATGGGCCGAGTCTGGACAGACCGTCGAAGGTCGTCAACGAGGGTGCGGGAATCGGCCGAATCACACCGTTGGCCGCCGATTTCACGGTTGCTAAGGTCGCCGTGTTGGTCAATGTTCCTTTTTGAGAGAGGTTTCTGTGGATATTCTCTCCGAACTGACCCCGCGGGTCGCCGGTGGGCGGGTCGTCGAACCTCTGGTGTCGTTCGATCACGTCGAGCGGGCCATCCAGGCCCCTGACCGCTGTGCCATGAGTTGCTCCTGCATCGGCACCGACTGCCGCCTGACGGACAACAGCCTCGCCTTCGCTGAGTGAACGTCCCGGCCGAGCGTGACGCGGCGGGGGTCGGGGAGGGCGAGCGGATGACGGATGCCGCACCGAAGGGCTGGCAGGGCGAGGCGTTGGTCCGGCGGCATCTGGCGGCTCCCGAGCTCGCGGATCACCCCGGCCCACCGGCCGTGCACGTCGGCGTCCAGTGGCTGAGCGTCGCCCCGCGCGGCGTCCCGATCCACGAGCACGGCTGGAAGCTGCACGTCTCCTCGCGGAGCGACACCTTCCCCCGGCTGGCGGACCGGCTGCTGCCCGTGCTGCTGGCCGAGCGCTACCACTTCAAACTCGCGCGTTCCGAGACCGTCCTGGCCATCATGAACCACGGCCGCGAGTCGCCCGCCACGGTCGGCAAGGCCGTGACCATCTACCCCGCTCCTGACCAGGTCAGATCGCTCGGCCTGGCCCTGGCCGAACTGCTGCGCGGGCACGAGGGCCCGCGGGTGCTCAGCGACCGGCGGGTGGCCGACGACGCCCCCGTCTACTACCGCTACGGCCCGTTCGCCGCACGCTGGTTCGCGGGTGAGCACGGCGCGCTCGGCATCCGCATCCCCGGTCCCGCGGGGGAGTGGTTCGAGGCGGGCGCCACCATGGAGTACCGGCAACCCGCCTGGGCCACCGACCCGTTCACCGAGCGGCACGCCGACGACGGCGGGACCGGCGAGAACACCATGACGCTGGGCGGCCGATACCGCGTCACGCAGGGCATCTACCAGGCGGCCCAGGGCAACGTCTTCCGCGCCGAGGACACCGAGACCGGCCGTTCGGTCGTGGTCAAACAGGCGCGGGCGCATGTGGGCGAGGGGCCCGGCACCGTCGACGCGCGCACCCGGCTGCGCAACGAGCGGCGCATCCTGCACGCCTGCGAGGGCGTGACGGGCGTGCCCGCGTTCGTGGACCATTTCGCCCACGGGCCGGACGAGTACCTCGTGACCAGCGATGTGGGCGAGCGCAACCTCCTCCAGTACGTCCGGCTGCACGGCGTGCTCCAGCCGCCGGGACAGTCCGCGCCCGCCGAGGCGTTCCTGACGCTGGCGACCCGACTGGCCACCACGATCCTGGCGATGCACGACCGTGGCGTGATCGTCCGCGACCTCACCCCGCGCAACGTCGTGCTGGGACCTGACGGCAGCGAGCCGTCTCTGATCGACTTCGGTCTCACCGCCCTGGACGGCGTGTTCTTCCCCGGCGGCACCCCCGGCTTCGCCCCGCCGCGCCAACTGGCCGGCGAGGAGCCGCGCCCGGAGGACGACGCCTACGCGCTGGGGATGCTCCTCGGCTTCGCCGCCACCGGCATGGTGCCGCTCCCCGAGATCAAGGATCTCGATCTGGCGCGCCGCCGGATGCTCCAGGCCCTGGCCGCGCAGCACGACGACGACGCCGGCGCGTTCGGTCGGGTACTCGGGGCCGTCGACGGGCTGCTGTCGGGCGAGCGGGAGACGGCCGACCGGGTGCTGCGCGCCCTGGCCTCCGGGCGGTGGCGCGACGACGGCGACGAGCCCGCCCGGGACGCCCGGCCGGCGGCCGTTCCTTCGCCGCCCCGGACCTCGCCGGACGCGATGGAGGAGCGCGTGCTGGACCTCGTGCTTGCCGAGGTCGGCCGCCGCCAACTGGACAGCGAGCCCTCGGAGATCGGCGCGGTCGACGCCAACGTCTACACCGGCAGCGCCGGCGTCGGCCTGGAACTCCTGCACCACCGCGAGCGCCCCGGCGTGACCGCGGTGATCGAACGCCTGGCCGCGCATGCGCACGCGGCCACCCAACGCATCCGGTGGCCGGAGGGCCTGCTGTCCGGGACCACCGGCATCGAGCTCTTCCTCGCCCGCGCCAGGGCCGCGGGGATCGACGTGCCGTCGGTGGCACGCGGCACCGAACCCGAGCCGAACGACGACCTCTTCAGCGGGGTGGCCGGCATCGGACTCGGCCACCTCCTGTTGAGCGACGCCACCGGGGATCCCGAGCATCTGGCCATCGCCCGGGGGCACGCCGAGCGGCTGGCGAGCCCAGAGGAGCCGCAGCTCACCGTCGACGCGGACGCTCCAGGACTGCCGGCGGGCGCGGGCGTCGACCCGACCGTCGGCTACGCGCACGGGCGCGCGGGGATACTCGACGCCCTGGTCGGCACCGTCGCGCGCACCGGCGACGCGGCGCTGCGTGACGCAGCGCGGTCGCGGGCGCGGGAGTTGGTCAAACAGGTCGAGCCGATGATCGGGGCGGCGCTCGCCTCCTCCGCCGTGCCGATCACCGCCTCGTGGTGCCAGGGTCTGTCGGGCGCGGCGCGGGCGCTGGTGCACGCCGGGTCCGTACTGGCCGATCCCGAGTCGGCCCGGGCCGGCCGCGCGGCGGCGGACGCCTGCGCTGCCTGGATCCCGCGGATGGAGAACCTCTCGCAGTGCTGTGGCGTCTGTGGCGTCGGCAGCATGCTGATCGACGTCGCGGTGCACAGCGGGGAGGGCCGGTACTGGGCGGCCGCCCAGCGGGTGGCGCGGCACCTGATGACGCGCAGCCACGGTCCCGACGGCGCACCGGAGTTCATCCCGCTGGACGGCCAGGACGCGCCGCTGTCGTTCGGCATGGGCTACGCGGGCGTCCTCACGTTCCTGCGTCGCCTCAACCGCCGCGGCGACCCCGACCTCCTCACCCCGGCCGTCTCCGAGGGCCGTCACGGGGTGATCAGCGACTCGTAGGCGCCGCGCACGTCCGAGGGGGACGAGTCGACGTACATGTCCGATGGCGGCCCCGAGTCGATCCCGTAGTACTCGTACTCCACATACGAGGGGCAGCTGGTGCCGCCGATCTCCATGCGGGTGTCGCTCACCTGCTCGCCGGTGCGCACCTCGTAGACCTCGACGGGGAACCTCCGGTTGTGGAACGTCACGTCCTTGCCGAAGTCATGGAGCGGGGTCTCGTACCGGCAGGTCGCGACCGAGGTGCCCTCCTTCAGATCGCCGACGCAGATGACCAGCACGGCGTCCCCGGCGCTGTCGGCCAGCCAGGAGGAGGGGAGGTGCCCGGCGTGGCTGTCGGGCTCGCCGTAGATCAGCGCGGGGTTGCTGCCGTCGCTGCGAAACGGCTCGGCGCCGCGGTACGGGGCGGGGTCGTCGCAGTACGCGGGCTGGTCGCCGGAGGAGCCGGAGCCTGGTGCGAGGAGCTCGCGGAGCTGGTCGAACTCGATCGCCGTCTCGGCCCGTTCCACCCCGTCCGTGGCCTGGGCGGCGAGATCGTGGTCCGGGTACTCGTCGAGCAGCTGTTGGTAGCGCTCCCTGGCCTGGTCCCAGTGGTCGTCCGCCATGGCGTCGTCGCCGCATTCGACGATGGCCGCGGGCGCGATCCGCGGAACGATGTCGGCGGCGCGGTCCAGCGCGTCGTCGCTGGTCGGCCGGCGGTCGAGCCAGTCGGTGAGGTCCTTGGTGTCGCAGGCGTCCGCAACGGGTAGCGCGTCGAGGAAGCCGTCCAGGACCTCATCGACCTCGGGCTTCTGGCCGGGGAACTCCCCCAGCACCGCGGAGAGATGGTCGAAGCCGGTGGACAGGGCCGCGGTGTCACCGCCCCGCGTCGCGGAGTCGAGCTCCTCGGCGGCCTCCGCGAGGACGAGGTCGGCCCGCCGGCCGGGCGCGCCCTCCCACAGCGCCGCGGGATGGTCCTGGTACGTCTCCAGCGTCTGGGCGGCCCGCAACCGGTCGTCCTCGGCCTGCCGCTCGGCCTCCAGCAGCAGTTCGCACGCCTCGATGCTGTCGTCGGCCCGGGCGACCAGCCGGGCGTCGGCCACCTGGTGGCCGGCCCACAGCTCGTCCAGGGTCGACACCGCCCGCGCGCAGTCGCCCTCGCGGTGGGCCTCGGCCGCGTCCCGCTCCATCGCGGAGGCGTCGATCCGAAGGACGGCGAAGGCCAGCAGCACGGGAGCCGCGACGCCGAGCGCGACGAGCCGCTGTTTCCGCACCGCACCCGGCGGCCGACCGCGGCCGGTGTTCCCCGCGTCCCGTTCGGAGCGTCGTGGCCATCCCCCGGCGAGATACCAGCCGTGCGCGATGAGGGCCACCCACCACAGGAGCACGGCGGCCCGGAACCACGTGGACTGCGCGCCGGAGGCGAGGATGGCGACGAGGACGATCGTGGCCGCCGCCACGCCGACGGCGAGTCGCCGGCGTCCGAGCAGCACGTAGCCGATGCCGAGGAGGGAGGCGTTGGCGAGCGCGGCGGCTTGGGGGTCCCCCCGGCCGAAGGGTGGGCGAGGTTCGCAGGAGCGGCGAGCGGGCGCGGCACCGGATCCGGGCTCGGGCTCGGGCTCGGTCCCGCGCTCGGGCTCGGGCTCGGGCTCGGACGGTTCCGGTCGTGGCGGATGGTCGGGCATCGCTGGTGTCGGGTCCACTGGATCTTCCTCCCCTGGACGAACCACGGCGGGCCGGTTGCCCATTGTGGGGAGCAGGTCGGGGGAGGGGTCCCAAACGTCGACGCCGTCCGCTTGCGTTGGAGAGCGCTCCAGGTGCCAGGCTCGGTGTTCTCGCCCGCCCCGGCGGGGCTTAGGGAAGGGACCCTCATGACCGCGCTCAATCTCGCGCTCGGCGCGATGTACTTCGGGACCAGGCAGGACGCGCCGGCCTCGTTCGATCTCCTGGACCGGTTCGTGGACGCCGGGGGGACCCTCGTCGACACCGCGGACTGCTACGCCTTCTGGGCCGATCCCGACGGGCACGGCGGGAAGAGCGAGGAGGTCGTCGGGCAGTGGCTGGCCGAGCGTCCCGGGATGCGGGACCGGGTGTACCTCAGCACCAAGGTCGGCGCGGAGCCGATCGGGCCAGGCGAATGGCCCGCCAACCGGGAGGGGCTGTCCGCGGCGGCGATCAAGGCCGCGGCACAGGGCAGTCTGCGGCGGCTCGGCACCGAGCGGATCGACCTGTACTGGACCCATATGGAGGACCGCGCCGCCGGTCTGGAGGAGACGGCCGGCGCCCTCACCGAACTGGTGGAGGCCGGCACGGTCGGGCGGCTCGGCTCCTCCAACCACCCGCTGTGGCGCGTGGAGCGGGCGCGGCAGATCGCCCGCGGGCGCGGCTGGGCCGAGTTCACGGCGCTCCAGCTGCGCCACTCGTACCTGCGGCCCCGGCCGGGCGCGCCCGTCCACGGCCAGGACCATCCGTTCGGCTGGGTCACCGACGAGACGCTCGACTACGTCAGGACCGACTCCGAGCTCACCCTGTGGGCCTACACCGCGCTGCTCAACGGCTCCTACACCCGTCCCGACCGGCCCCTGGCCGAGGCGTACGAGCATGTCGGCAACACCCGGCGGCTGGCCGCCCTGGGCCGGGTCGCCGAGGAACTCGGGGTCAGCCGCAACCAGGTGGTCCTCGCGTGGTTGACGGGGGGAGAGCCCGCCGTCACCCCCATCGTCGGCGTCAGCACGCCGGAGCAGCTCGACGAGGCGATCGCCGGCGTTCGTCTGGAACTGCCCGCCGAGCACCGCCGCCTGCTCGACGAGACCGCGTGACCGCACCGGTGGACCACGCCGCCCGGGCGCGGTCCACCGTTCGGGGTCTCAGCGCATCTCAGCGTCCCTCAGCGCACCGGGCGGTAGGTGGCGACGATCGTGCCGCTGCTGGTGGATTCTGCGCTCGCCAGTTCGAGCTTCTTCAGCGGGGCGTCGTCGGCGAACAGCTTCTTGCGGCCCTCGCCGGCGATCACCGGGTGGATCAGCAGGACCAACTCGTCGAGCAGGTCCTGGGCGATGAGGGACCGGACGAGGCCGGGGCTGCCCGCGACCGAGATGTTCTTGCCCTCGCCCGACTTGAGCTCCCCGATCGCGGCGGCCAGGTCGCCCCTGAGCAGCGTGCTGTTCGCCCATTCGTCGACGCTGTCCAGGGTGGTCGAGGCGACGTACTTGGGGGAGTTGTTGATCCAGTCCGCGAAGCCCGCGTCCTCCCCCGTGGTGACGGTCGGCCAGTACCCGGCCCATTCGGTGTAGGTCACCCGGCCGAGCAGCACCGCGTCCGTGGTCTCCAGCGTGGCGGCCACCGCCGCGCCCATCTCCTCGTCGAACGCGAACTGCCACTTGTCCGGCGACTCGACGACCCCGTCGAGCGAGACGAAAAGACCCGAAACGACCTTACGCATGGTGAAACTCCCTCCCTGTGTCCCAGCACAGTACCTGGGTCGAGGGGGAGGCTAGGCGGGCGCGTGAGCTCAGGTCTTGTACAGAAGCGACAGCGGGTCCGCGGGGCTCGGCGCGCCGGGGTCGCCGAGGGTGCCGAGCTGCGTGGCGGTCCGACCGACGTAGCGCCGCAACGACCGTGCCAGATGCGGCTGGTCGAAGTAGCCGAGCCGGTGGACCACGTCGTGGGCCGGCACGCCCTCCTGGATCAGGACCGCCGCCTGCCGGGCGCGGTCGATCTGCCGGATGGCGCCGCGGGTGAGGCCGGTCGCCGCGAGGAACCGCCGCTGGACGGTGCGTTCGGACACGTCAGGCAAGGCTCCCCGCAGCACCGCCTCGACGAGCGGATCCCGGACGAGCAGGCCCTGGCGCACCAGGTGGCGGACGAACACCTCGGCGTTGTCGTAGTCGGGGTGGTGCCAGGCGGAGCCCTTGAGCCAGAACGACCGGCGCGTCGCGTCGGGAATCTCGGCGGCCCCGTTCACGAGCCGGTCGACCGGGAGATGCGGCATCGAGGTGCCGAGCGAGAAGGTGATCCCGAAGAACGTGGCGTCCTCGGGGACCGGGGCCTGGCTCGCCGCCAGCTCAGGGCCGCGCACGGTCACGTTGATCTGGCCGGCCTGCGCCCAGATGATCAGCTCGCCGTGCGCGGTGGCGATCGAGGTCATCCGGTCCACGTCATGGCTGCGGCTCCGCCAGACCCGCTCGACGTACGGCGAATCTGACGGCCGACTCTCGACATCCAGCCCCATCCGGGTCGTGCCCCCCTCGCTCCGTCGGGCGCCCCCTTGAGGGCCCCAGTCTGGCACGGCATCCGGAGCCGTTGCCGACGCGCTACGGCCAGACCTGAGCCGTGGTCGTCGCCGGGCGGGTGGCGAAGGTCCAGCGGTTGTCGGAGAGGGCGTCGTTGGGTTCCGGGAGGGGGCCGCGGGTGTGGTGGCGGGTGAAGTGGTACGGGGTGTGGGTCGAGGTCGACCATCCTCGGCGGGTGAGGTCGGTGGCGGAGTCGGGGCGTGGCTCGTTGGCGAACAGCGCGAGGAGGTCGATGCCGGTCTGCCGTCGGGTCGCGGCGTAGATCGGGTGGTTCGGCCCACCCGGCGGCGGGCAGTTCAGCTTGGCCTCGTAGGCCAGCGCGCTGCCCGGCGCGCTCAGCCGGTGCACGGTGTCGATGAGGTGGCGTTCGGCGGCGGCCGGTAGGTAGAGGAGGAGGCCCTCGGCCAGCCAGGCGGTGGGGACGGTCCGGTCGAAGCCGGCGTCGGTGAGGGTCTCGGCCCAGACGGTGCGGAGGTCGACCGCGAGGGGTGTGCGCGCGGCCTGAGGGGTGGTGGGGAGGCTGGCCAGCACCTCGTGCTTGAACGCCAGCACCTCTGCCCTGTCGAGCTCGAAGACCGTGCAGTGTGTGGGCCAGTCGAGGCGGAAGGCCCGGGTGTCCAGGCCCGCGCCGAGGAGGACGATCTGGCGGGCGCCCGAACGGGCCGAGTGGAGGGCGAAGTCGTCGAAGACCCGGGTGCGCAGGCCGAAGTAGCGACCCAGCCGACCCCATAACGGGTTCGCCTCGCCGTCCGGGACCTGTAGTGGGTGGACCGGCCAGTGCGCGGACGCCTGGGCGGCGCGGACGAAGCGTTCGGCGTAGGGGTCGTGGACGAGGGCGTCGTCGCGGTGGGTCTCGATGGCCCGGGCCGCGGCGACCATCAGGGCCGTCAGCCCGACCCCGTCCTCGACCCCGTCCTCGACGCCGGGCAGCGGGCCGGGCACGGGGTCGGTCATGGGGTCGGTCACGGGCTCGGCGGGGGTCCGACCAGGGCGTTGCCCGGGGTGTCCGCCTGGTCGGGGGCGTAGTACTCCCGGATGCCCTCGGCCCAGGTCGCCGTCGTGATGCGGTCGTCGTCCGAGGGACCGAAGGCGTCGAAGAGGACGTCGATGTTGGCGCGGTCGAAGCCGATCGCCGTCATCAGCGCCATGAAGAGCGGGCGTTCGATGAGGCCGTCGCCGTCCGGGTCGCCGAGCGTGCTGAGGGCGACGGCGAATTCGTCGATGGTGGCGTCGAAGCGCTCGGGCGACAGCACACAGGCCGTGTACTCGTCGAAGCTGACGCGGCCGTCGTGGTCGGTGTCCAGTTCGGTGAGGAGGGTGGTCCAGTACCGGCGGAAGGCGGCGACCATCGCGGTCTTCGCCGCCTCGTCGGATTCGACGGCCGCCTCGACGACACGGGCGGTCATGAGGTCGAAGTCGTCCGCCTCGATATGCCCGTTGCCGTTGGCGTCGAAGAGGGAGAAGACGAGCTGGACACGGCTGATCGCCTCGGAGCGCATGAGATCCCTTGGAAGAGACGGAAAGTGTGGTCCTGCGATGTCCTCACTATCCGACTGATGACCGGCGCACGCGTTCGAGAAGCCGAAATTCGCTCGAACGGATGAGATGTGCGGCTCGGGGTTTGGGCTCGGCGCGTGGCGCTACTCATGGCTGGCGAGGGCGTCGGTGGGTGGCGTGCGGAGGGACCGGCGGGTGGGGAGTTCGGTGGCGCCAGCCCGACCTGGCCGTCCTCGTCCTGTCCGCCTACGTCGAGCAGACCTTCGCCACCGAGCTGCTGGTCGGCGGCGTCACCCGGCTCGGCTATCTCCTGAAGGAACGGGTCGGGCGCGTCGAGGAGTTCCTGGACGCGCTGCGGCGGGTCGCGGCCGGTGGCACCGCCATCGACCCCGAGGTCGTGGCCCAGCTCTTCACCCGCAGCCGCCACGACACCCGGCTGGAACGGCTCAGCCCTCGGGAACGCGACGTGCTCGCGCTGATGGCCGAGGGACTGGGCAACACGGCCATCGCCCGGCGGCTTGTCGTCACCGACGGCGCCGCGCACAAACACATCCGCAACATCTTCGCCAAGCTCGACCTCTCCCCCCCGACCAGTTCGACCGCCGCGTCGCCGCGGTTCTCCGCTACCTCGACACCGCCCGCCCTCGCACCCGCCCTCGTGCCTGACGCCTCGCCCGTCGGCGGTGCCCGCACCACGTCCACCCGGGGTACGGGCACGACCGGCGGCGTGTCAGGGCCGCGCGTTCGCGTGCTAGAGGCAGATCACCAGCAGGCAGCTGCTCACCTGCACGTCGTCGATGACCGGACCGTAGGCGCCGTTCGTGCTGCTCGCGAAGGTCAGGCCGACGGAGGTGTCCAGCAGCGTGGTGAAGTACACCGTCTGCTCGACGTAGCCCATCGAGCGCCGGGAGTGTCCCCTGACGTCGAAGGAGTAGTCCGCCACGACCGAGCCGTCGACCTCGACGACGCCGGTCTTGACGGCCGGGCCGCCGTCCGGGTTGCCGGCCAGTTGGAAGGTCACCACGTACGTGGTCAGCGGGAACGTGGAGATGGTCTGCGTGACGCTGCCGGGGGCGCTCCCGTTCAGGTCGAGGGACTGCTGCTTTTCGGCCGCGTCCCACTGCCGGGGCGAGTTGAGGTCGACGCTGTCGCCGCCCACGGTCCACGGGCCGATGGTCTGACCGGCGACCAGATCGACGAAGGGGGTGCTCGTTGGCACGACCGGCGACTCGAAGCCGCCGTTGGACAGGTCGGCGACGTGGGGGCGCACGTCCGCCTGGGCGGGACCCGCGACGAAGGTCAGGGCGGTGAGGAGCAGGGCGGCCGCGGACAGGACGGCGGCGCCCCTGCGTAACTGGCGCATGTAATGCCTCTCGTTCGGGGGTGGGTCCTGGCCGGGCCCGCTCGCAGTGTGACGAGCGCCCTGTGCACCGGCAAGATGTCCGTTCCGGGCGTTTACGGGCGGCCCCGCGCACCCGACCCCACTGAACGGCGCCCACCGCACGTCAGCGCCCCCTCGCACGCCGAGCGCCCCGGCGCCGACGAACAGAGGTACGCCGGGAGCGCGCGCCGGCCTCCCGCGCTTCAACTGGCGGCGGAGGTCAGTGCTGGTCGGTCGGGGGGAGAGTGCGGGCGACCAGGGACTCGATGAGGGCCCCGGGGGAGTGGGGTGCGAGGAGTTCGGGGACCGTGAGGTCGTCGACGATCAGGCCGAGCATGGCGAGATAGAGCAGGAGCACCGTGGCGCGGTCGCCGGGGAGGCCGGCGTCGAGGTGCCAGTCGATGTTGTCGTCGAGCATCGTGGTGAACCTGCGGGTGAGGTCGGCCTGGAGTTCGGGGCGGCGGGTGGCCTCCAGGCGCAGTTCCAGCATGGCGAGGTGGCTGCTGCGGTCGGCGCGCATCCGGTCGAGGAGCTGGCGCAGCAGGGTGGCCACCAGCTCGCGGGACGGCGGGGCCGCCATGGTGGCCTTCAGCTCCGTCTCGTCGGGGGTCAGCCGCTGGGACGTGCGGTCCATGATCTGGCGCAGCAACTCGGCGCGGTTGGCGAAGTAGTTGGACGCCGTGCCGACCGGCACGGCCGCCTCCTGGTCCACGGCGCGCAGCGTCAGCCCGCGGGAGCCCTCCCGGGCGATGACTTCGATGGCGGCGTCGAGCAACGCCGTGCGCCGGGCGGGGTTCTGCCGCATGGAGGGTCTCCCGAGGAAAGCTGTTGACACCACTGCGAGTGCAGTAGTACGTTCAAAGCACTTCAGTCAGAGTACATCACTCGGAGCGATCAGGAGGATTCCCATGCGAGCTCAGCTCACCGGACAGCGTTCCCCCCAGGCGAAGCGAGGCAACGGCGGCCGGCCGTTCCCCCAGACCCGGCCCCTGCCGCGTTCCCAACCCCGGCCGAGGCCGATGCCCAAACCCGGCACGCGCGGCTGAGACGGGACGTGCCGAGCCGGAAGGAGGCCGTGACCGCGAGCGCGGTCACGGCCTTCCTGCATGACGAGGCGCCGCGACCCGTGAATGTCCGAGGCATCTCCTAGCCTGGCTGTGCGTAGTCAGGCAGGCGCCAACGGGTGAACGGGGGAGCGTGTTGAGGCGGCAGGGTGTGGCGCTGCGGCGGGTGCGGGTGCATGTGTCGGTGGCGGATGACCGGGCGGACCTGGAGCGGTTACGTGCCGTCGTGCAGGGGCGCGGGTGGTACCTGAGCGAGGACGTGTCGACCTGCCACCGGACCGGCCGGGTTCTCGCGGTCGTGGACGTCTTCCTCGCCGGCTCCGAGTTTCTCGTGCGCCGCGCCGCCGTTCGCGAGGTCGGCTACCTCGCCACGTTGCATGCGATCGACATCACGGTCCGGTCGGCGGAGTTCGTGCACCCACCCGAGGCCCCCCGGCTCTATCGCGTGCAGCGGGTACCGTCAGGGCCCGGCCGGAAGTGGCTGAGTGCGGTGTCCAGCGCGTTGGGCCTCCTCGACACCGGCCGCTCCGTGGCCCTGGCGAACGGCGAGTCCGTTGTCGAGGCGGAGAACGGCCTCGGCGAGGCGGGCGACGGGGGCCGCTACCGGCTTCGGGAACACCGCATCTGGGGAGAGGACCCGGCGCGATCCGGAGACGTCGACGACCGCAGGCGGACCAGCATGGCGGTCTACTGCTCGGTGGCGGGCATGGGCAGCACGGCCCTGGGCACGACGGGCATGGGAGTTCCCTGGCGCTACTCGCCCTGGCTCGGCCTCGGCTTCGCCCTCCTGGCGCTGGCCGGGCTTCTGATGGTGATTCTCGGCGTCGCTGTGCTACCGATCACGCCGGCCCGCAGGTTTCTCTGTCTCGGGCTCATGCTTGGCGTGGTGACGGCCTTCTCGTGGTTCTCCGTCGCCATGGGCTCCCTGTCCGGGCTCCTCGTACTGCTCGTGCTGATGGTGTTCTTCGGGATGCGATGTCTCCTCGCGGGGACATCGGGCGGCGTGCTCGCGTCGTGGGCGGTCCCGCTGGTGGTTACCGTGGGGTTGGCTGGTCTGCCCGGAATGAGCGGGCTCTTCCACCAGATCTACTTCGGTGCCTTCGAGATCGAGGACTCCTCCTCGATACCGATCTCGGAGTTCTGGCGCGTGTGGCCCTCGATCGTCACAGTCCTCGGCGGGTGGCTGGTCGTCGCGGTCTTCCTGACACCGCTCGGGTTCGCCCGCTACTTCCACGTGCCGAGCGCGGTGCTCCGATTCCTCGCCGTCCTGATCATTCCCGTCGCGGTGATCAGCGGAGCGCTCACCGTCCTCGACACGATGCTCGGAGCACGTGCCGAGGCACTGAGGCATCAGAGCATGATCCGCCAGGGCAGGTTGCCCGACTCCTACCTGGGTGTGCAGGCCCATTTCGTGCGGGTCGATCCGATCGCGCAGAACCCGCCCTACCTCGGCTGTCAGCCGGCGACAGATCGGACGCTCGTCTCGTTCGGTTCCACCGGCGAGCGCATCTTCATCTGGGATCCCCGCACCGGGGAGGCGTGCCGGGTTCGCATGGACGACTACGCGATCGAGCGTGTCGGCCCGCGCGACTGACGGCGGTCAGCCGGGCTGTGGGGTGGTGGTGGGTTCGAGGCGGATGGGGATGGCTTTGGAGGTGGGGGTGTTGCTGGTGTCGGCGACGCTGTCGAGGGGGATCAGGACGTTGGTCTCGGGGTAGTAGGCGGCGGCGCAGCCGGGTGTGGTCGGGTAGGAGACGAGGCGGAAGTCGCGGGCGCGGCGTTCGATGTCGTCGTGCCAGTGGCTGATCAGGTCCACGAATGAGCCGTCGGTGAGGCCGAGGGCGGTGAGGTCGGCCGGGTTCACCAGGACGACGCGGCGGGAGCCGTGGATGCCGCGGTAGCGGTCGTTCATGGTGTACGGGACGGTGTTCCACTGGTCGTGCGAGCGGAGGGTCTGCAGCAGCAGGTGGCCTTCGGGGAGCGGCGGCGCGTAGAAGTCGTTGCGGGAGAAGGTCGCTTTGCCGGTGGCGGTGTTGAAGACGCCCTCGTTGACCGGGTTCGGCAGGCCGAAGCCGCCGGGTTGGGAGACGCGGGCGGTGTAGTCGCGGAAGCCGGGGACGACGCGGGAGATCCGGTCGCGGATGGTGTCGTAGTCCCCCTCGAACTCCTCCCACCGCACCGGCACCTTGTCGCCGAGGACGCGGCGCGCCAGCCGGCTGATGATCGCGACCTCGCTGAGCAGATGCGGCGAGGCCGGCGCCAGGCGGCCGCGGGAGGCGTGGACCTGGCTCATCGAGTCCTCGACGGTGACGAACTGCTCGCCGGCGGCCTGCACGTCGCGGTCGCTACGGCCGAGGGTGGGCAGGATGAGCGCGATCTCGCCGCATACGGCGTGGGACCGGTTCAGCTTGGTGGAGATGTGCGCGGTGAGCCGGCAGCCGCGCATGGCCCGCTCGGTGACCTCGCTGTCGGGCGTCGCCCGCACGAAGTTGCCGCCGAGACCGAAGAAGAGCCGGGCCCGGCCGTCGCGCATGGCCCGGATGGCCTCGACGGTGTCGAAGCCGTGGTGGGTCGGGGGCGTGAAGGAGAACTCCTTGCCCAGCGCGTCGAGGAACCGCTGCGGCATCTTCTCCCAGATGCCCATGGTCCGGTCGCCCTGGACGTTGCTGTGGCCGCGCACCGGGCAGACGCCGGTGCCGGGGCGCCCGACGTTGCCGCGCAGCAGCTGGAAGTTGACGATCTCCCGGATGGTGGGCACGGCGTGCTTGTGCTGGGTGAGCCCCATCGCCCAGCAGACGACGATCCGCTCGCTGCCCAGCACCAGGTCGCGCAGGCGCTCGATCTCCTCGCGGGCCAGCCCGGTGGCGACCAGCACGTCGGGCCACGAGACGGCCCCCCGCACATGCTCGGCGAACGCGTCGAAGCCGCTGGTGTGGTCCTCGATGAAGGAGCGGTCGAGCACGGTGCCGGGCGTGGCGTCCTCGGCCTCGAGCAGCAGCCGGTTCAGCGCCTGGAACAGCGCGAGGTCGCCGCCGAGCCGGATCTGCAGGAACTCGTCGGCGAGTTGCGTGCCGCGGCCGACCACGCCGCGCGGCTTCTGCGGGTTCTTGAAGCGCCGCAGGCCGGCCTCGGGCAGCGGGTTGACGGCGACGATGCGGCCGCCCCTGCGCTTGTTCTCCTCCAACGCGGTCAGCATCCGCGGGTGGTTGCTGCCCGGGTTCTGACCCAGCGTGATGATCAGGTCGGCGTGGTGGAGGTCGACCAGGCTGACGCTGCCCTTGCCGACGCCGAGCGTCTCGTTCAGCGCGGCGCCGCTCGACTCGTGGCACATATTGGAGCAGTCGGGGAGGTTGTTGGTGCCGAAGGCGCGGGCGAGGAGCTGGAACAGGAACGCCTGTTCGTTGCCGGCCCGGCCCGAGGTGTAGAAGACGGCCTCGTCGGGGGAGTCCAGGCCGTTCAGCTCGTCGGCCATCAGCCGCAGCGCGTCGTCCCAACCGATGGGCTCGTAGTGGTCGGAGCCCTCCCGTTTCACCATCGGCTCGGTGAGCCGGCCCTGCTGGTTGAGCCACTGGTCGGAGCTGCCGGCCAGCTGGCCGACGGAGTGGTGCCGGAAGAAGTCGGCGGTGACGCGCCGCGAGGTCGCCTCGTCGTTGACGTGCTTGGCGCCGTTCTCGCAGTACTCGTTCTTCGCGCGGTGCCCGGGCGCCGGATCGGGCCAGGCGCATCCCGGACAGTCCAGGCCGGCGGTCTGGTTCAGGTTCAGCAGCGTCAACGCGGTGCGTCGCGGCGATGTCTGGCCCAGCGAGTACCGCAGGGCGCTGGCCACCGCGGGGACGCCGGCGGCCCACGTCTTGGGCCTGCTGATCTCCGCCTGGTCGCCGCCAGGGTCCTCGACCGGGGGCTCCTGCACCACGCCCATCATCCTCTTCTCTCGCTGCCCGCTGAAGGCTCAGCCGTGTGGCCAGTCCGGAACGTCGGGGCCCTGTGCCTCGGCGTGGTGTCGCACGTGGCTCTGGCTGATCTCGCCACGCCACCGCCCGGTCTCGCGCTCCTGCCCCTCGATGAACTGCTTGAAGCGCGTCAGGTCGCCCCTGACCCTGCGGCGAACGAGTCCCAGGGTCTCACCGGTTCGCTCCAGGAGTCCGCGCGGCGCGGCGTCGATCCGCAGCGTGACCCGGCAGCGTTCGTCGCCCAGCGCCGCGAACGACACGGTGCCGGTGTGCCGGGGCCGGTGCAGGGTGCGCCAGCTGAGGCGTTCGTCCGGGTGTTGTTCGATGATCTCCGCGTCGAACTCGCGGGTCACCGGACCGATTCTGGTCACCCAGTGCGTCAGGGACGGCCGGGGGCGGTCGACGCGCCGCACACCGGACATGAAACAGGGGAAGCTCTCCATCTGCGTCCACTGGTTGTAGGCCTTGTGGACGGGGACGCCGACGTCGACGGACGCCTCGACACTGCCCATGACCGCCCTGCCTCTCCGCGACGCCTCTCCGCCGACCACCGCCGCGGGCCCCGCTGCGGTTTTCGCCGGGTGCCCCGGACCCACCAGTTCAATCCCGGGGGTGCAATCCCGGCGTGCCACCGGAAACGCCGGGGGGCGGCCGCGTGCGCGACCGCCCCCTGTGCCCCCGGTGACCTCATGCGGCCAGCGACACCGCCTCGGCCGCCGGCACGCGCAGCGCCCGGCGCGTGGTGGCGACGCAGGTGACCAGCGTCGCCGCGACGCCGATCGCCACCACCCCGAACCAGATCCCCAGGCCCTGCTGCGGCAGCACCGTGTCGCTGCGGACCACGGTGAACGGCACGATGCCGGCGAGCGCCGCCACCGAGCCGAGGCCCACGCCGGTCACCGCGAGCAGCAGGCCCTCGGTCAGCACCATGCCCTGCACCTGGGCCGGCGTGGCGCCGACCAGGCGCTGCCGGGCGAACTCCTCGCGCCGGTAGGACGTCGCCGCGTACAGGGTGTTGATCAGCATCACGCAGCAGAACGCCACGATGATGCCGACGACCGTGAGGTTGAGGGTCTCCATGTTCTTGTCGTCCACCGAACGGGTGAGCCCGGACGCGTCGAGCGCCTCGTTCTCCACGGCCTGCATGTACAGCGTCGCCGTCGCGATGCCGGTGAAGACGACCAGCGGCATCAGCACACCGGCCAGCCGCTCGGCGCGCTGTCGCATGTTCCGCACCGCCAGGTAGCCGCTGGGGCCCGCGACCGCGCCGATCGGGCCGCGCAGCCAGCCGAGCAGGGTCCGCAGTAGCGCCGGCGAGAACGTCGCGAAGCCCACCGAGAGCAGGATCGCGCCCTGCGCGGGGGCCGCCATCAGCGCCGAGTCCGTCGACTCGAAGGCGAAGGTGGAGCTGACGCTGCCGGCGCCGACCACCAGCGCCGCGCCGCCCGCGATGGCGCGCAGCCGGCCGCGTGGCCGCCGGCCCTCCGCCGCGCCGCGCGCCCGGGTGGCCCGCCGCACCGCCAGGAACGCGGCGCCGGCCGATGTCAGCAGCGTGATCATGAAGCCCGAGTACAGCGCGATGAACCCGAAGGTGTGCTCGACGTCCTCCGCGACCTGGTCGGTGTCCTGGAACATCCCGAGCAGCGCCCGCCCGCCGAGCATCGCCGGCAGGATCGCCAGCAGCGCGCCGACGAGCCCGACCACGGCGGCCTCGCCGACCACCATCCGCTTGATCTGCGCGGGGGTGGCGCCGGTGCAGCGCAGCAGCTCGATCTCCTCCTCGCGCTGCCGGACGTTCACGGTCAGCGTGGAGGCGATGGCGAAGAACACCAGGAGGGTGCCGTAGCCGCCGACCACGCCGGCCGAGACGCTCAGCGTCTCGGAGCTCTTGGAGTCGACGCCGGCCGCGCCGGCGGTGTCGTGCAGCGAGTTGAACGTCATGATGATCGCCGCGCCGAGGAACGCGGCCAGCAGGGTGCCGGCGAAGCGTCCGGGACGCTGCCGGATCGAGCTCAAAGCCAGGGTGAACATCGACTCATACCCCCAGCGCGAGCGTCGCGTCGGTGCCGTGCGCGGCGGGCGCCGCGGCCGTGCGCGGGACGTGCCCGTCGTCGCCCAGATGCGCGAGCCGCTCGGCGACCGCGTCCACGGTCGGCGCGGCCAGGCTCCCGGCCAGCCGGCCGTCCGCCAGGAACAGCACGGAGTCGGCGTACGAGGCGGCGACCGGATCGTGGGTCACCATCACCACGGTCCGGCCGTGCACGTGCACCGCCTCCCGCAGCAGCTCGAGCACGTCCCGGGCGCTGCGGGTGTCCAGCGCGCCGGTCGGCTCGTCGGCGAAGATCACGGTGGGCTCGGCGAGCAGCGCCCGCGCGATGGCGACCCGCTGTCGCTGCCCGCCGGAGAGCTCGTCGGGGCGGTGGCCCATCCGGTCGGAGAGGCCGACCAGGGCGAGCACCTCCCGGGTCCGGTGCGGGTCGATCCGCCGCCTGGCCAGCTTCAGCGGCAGCGTCGCGTTCTGCGCCACGGTGAGGGTGGGCAGCAGGTTGTACTGCTGGAAGACGAAGCCGATCCGCTGGCGGCGGAACTTCGTCAGCTCGGCCTCGCTGGCGCCGGTCATCTCCTCGCCGTCCACCACGACGATGCCGCTGTCCGGCCGGTCCAGACCGGCGGCGCAGCGCAGCAGCGTCGACTTCCCGGAGCCGGAAGGGCCCATCACGGCGGTGAAGCTGCCGGCCGGCAGGCTCAGTGTCACGTCGTCCAAGGCGGTCACCGCGTTGCCGCCGGTGCCGTGGACCTTCCTGACCCCGACCAGACGCAGAGCCTCGGCACTCCTTGCGGGTCCGGCCCCGCGCCGCTTGCGAAACATCGTCGCCCCTTCCCGAACAGGCGCCCTGTGCGCCATGCCTATGACGCTACGGACGCGGACGGGCGCGGACATTGGGCCCACGGCCCGAACGTGGGTGGTGCTGGGTACACCCATGGGGAGGGGGTGAAGGTGCACGGCGGCGGGGCCGGACCGCGCGGTCAGCGTCTGCGGGTGCGGGCGCGGGCCGCCCAGCCGCTGCCGATGCCGGCCACGTGCAGCGCGAGGAGGGTCAGCCCGGCGAACATCAGGCTGGTCGGGCTGAAGATGTCCTCGGTGGTGGTGTCGGACGCGTTGATGATGAAGGCGATGCCGAAGAGCACGGCCGCGGCGACTGCCAGCATGTGCGGTCCTCCTGTCGGTGCGACGGCACACCGCCCGGCTGGCGGTGGCACAACGGGTCCACTCCGACTTCCCCTTGACGGTCGTTTGAGGCACGCCTCCTGTGTCGCCGCAGGCCGACGAGGGGGGCCCGGTCAACGAGGGGGCGTGCGGTCAGCCCAGGATGCCGCGGTCGTACGCCGTGGCCACCGCGGCGGCGCGGTCGTTGACGCCGAGTTTGGCGTAGACGTGCGCGAGGTGCGTCTTGACGGTGGCCTCGCTGATGAAGAGCGACGCGGCGATCTGCCGGTTGGACGTGCCCCGCGCCACGAGCTCCAACACCTCGCGCTCGCGGGCGCTGAGCGGCTCGTTGCCCGGGCCGCGCACCCGGGAGACCAGCCGCGAGGCGACGGCCGGCGACAGCACGGTGCGGCCCGCGGCGGCGGCGCGGACGGCGGTGAACAGCTCGTCGCGCGGCGCGTCCTTGAGCAGGTAGCCGGTCGCGCCCGCCTCGATGGCGGGCAGCGTGTCGGAGTCGGTGTCGTAGGTGGTGAGCACCAGCACCTTGGCGCGCACGCCCCGGCGGACCAGTTCGGCGATCGCCGCGACGCCCCCGCCGCCGGGCATCCGCAGGTCCATCAGCACCACATCAGGGTCGAGCGAGGCGGCGATCCTGACCGCCTCGACGCCGTCAGCGGCCTCGCCGAGCACCTCGAAGTCGGGCGCGGCGGTGAACATGCCGCGCAGCCCGTCCCGCACCACCGGGTGGTCGTCGACGATCAGCAGCGTGATCGGAGCGGTCGGAACGCGTTCAGCCATGGCGCACCAACGGTACGCGGGCGGAGACCGCGGTGCCGTGGCCCGGCTCCGACTCGACGTCCAGGGTGCCGGCGACGCGTTCCGCGCGGGCCCGCATGCCGCGCAGCCCGAAGCCTCCGCCGGCGGCGGCACCGGTCCCCGCCTGCGGCGGAGCGGCCGGGTCGAAACCGCGGCCGTCGTCGCGGACGTCGAGCGACACCTCGTCGCCCATATAGGAGAGGGTGACGCCGATCCGGGTGGCGTCGGCGTGCCGGACGGCGTTGGCCAGCGCCTCCTGCGCGATGCGCAGCAGCGTCGCCTCGATCTCGTCGTGCAGCGGTTCGACGGTGCCGGTGACGGTGAACTCGCCCGGCGCGGCGAGCCCGCCCGGCGTGGCTGTCGCGACGAGCTTGCGCAGTGCCTCGGGCAGCGCGTCGTGTTCCAACGCCACCGGCCCGAGGTTGTGCACGGAACGGCGCGCCTCGCCGAGGTTCTGCCGGGCCAGCGTGGCGGCGCGGTCCAGATGGGCGCGGGCGGCGCCCGCGTCGGCGGCGTCCTCGGCGGCCTGGAGCTGGGTGACGATGCCGGCGAGGCCCTGCGCGAGGGTGTCGTGGATCTCGGCGGCCAGGCGGCTGCGCTCGTCCTGGGCGCCGGCCTCCCTGGCCTGCACCAGCAGCTGCGCGTGCAGCCCGGCGTTCTCCGCGAGCGCCTGCTCCAGCGCCGCGTTGGTGCGGGCGAGCTCCTCGATGGTGTCGCTCCTGACCTGCGCGGCATGCGCCTCGTGGACGCCGAGCCGACCGAAGATGACGGCCAGCGAACCGTTCAGCGCGAACAGCGCGGCCCACGCGACCCAGCCGGTGGCGTCGGCCGGCGGTAGACCGCCCGCCTGCGAGCCGGCCATGATCACCGCGGTGCCCAGCAGCCCCGCCCACAGGGCACGGCCGCGCAGCAGGCGCGGGCCGTCGAAGTAGCCCATCAGCGCGTAGATCGCGAAGAAGGGGTTGAGCCAGGTGAGGACGAACGCGAGCAGCAGCCGCGCCGCGTAGTAGTACCGCCCGCAGCGGCCCGGCGCGACCGGGGTGCCGCCGCGGCGCTGCCACACCAACTGGAGCAGGAACGCGACGGGAGCCAGCGCGGCGGCGGCGTAGACCTGGCCCGGGGTCATCAGCTGGCCGGCCGAGGCCCCGGCGAGCCCGGTGCCGAGGCCCAGCAGGGCGTACGGACCCCACCGGAAGAAGGACGCCCACCACGCGTTCACCCCGGCGTCGGCATCGGCGGCGGCCCTGTCGGCCGCATCCCGGAGGGGCGCGGAGGTGGACTGCCCGAGGTCGGCCATCCCGTGGCGGGGGGTGGCCGCGGCGCCGGCCTGGGCGGACCGGTCCTGGGCGGCGGCGGAGTCGGCGGCGGAGTCGGGGGCGGGGTGGAGCCGGGCCATGGGGGTCAGCATGCCGGGTCGCTACTCCCAGCGGAACCAACGGGCCGCCGCCGAGACCAGCACCACGCCCCACAGCGCGGTGACCCCCAGATGCGTCCAGCTCGGCCAGTCCCCCACGGCCGCCGCGTCGAGCGCCTGCGAGGACGCGCCGAACGGCGTCAGCACGACGATGTCGCGCACCGCGTCGGGCAGCGTGCTGATCGGGGCGTAGACGCCGGCCGTGAACATCATCGGGAAGAAGACGACGGTGCCGACGGTCTGGGTCGCCTTCACGGTCCCGAAGAAGGACGCCAGCAGCCCGCCGAGCGAGAGCGCCGCGAACGCGGCGACCAGCAGCGTCAGCGCGTAGCCGACCGGCTGGGACGGCAGCGCCACGTCGAAGGCGAGGCGGCCGACGACCAGCGCCAGCAGCAGCCCGAGCAGCATCGCCGCGCCGTGCAGCACCAGCTGCGCGGTCAGCAGATAACGGGGGCGGGCCGGGGTGGCGGACAGCCGGCGCAGGATGCCGTGTTCCCGGTAGCTGGTCAGCGTCACGGGCATGCTCTGCACGCCGGCCACGATCATCGCCAGCAGCACCACGATCGGCACGTACAGGTCGATGACCCGCTGCCCGCCGAGCTCCTCGTCGGCCTCCCGCATCGCGGGGATCAGGCCCAGGACGGTCAGCAGCAACGCCGGGAAGAGGATGATCCAGAAGACCGCGGCCGGCTCGCGGCGGAACAGCCGCGCCTCCGACCGCAGCACGGCCGCCGAGGCGCCGCGCGGCGCGGGCGCGCGGCTGGGCGCGGGTGGGCGAGTGGATATGGGCGCGGACATCGTCAGTCGTCCCTGCCTTCGTGGTGGGGTGCGGCGTGCTGGGGTGCGGTTTGGTCTGTCGCGGTGGGGTCCGGCGCGGTGAGGTCGAGGTAGGCGTCGTCCAGCGTGGCGTCGATGACCCGCAGCTGCTGGGCCGTGACGCGGCACCTGGCCAGCAGCGACATCACCGCGTTGACGGTCTCGTCGCTGCCGTGCACCGTCAGCCGCTCGGCCACGCGGTCCACGGCCGTGGCGCCGGGCAGCGCGGCCAGCTCCGCCTCGGGCACCGGCGCCGACGGCGTGAACGAGATGATCGTCGCGCCGTCGGTCCGGCTGATCAGCCCGGCCGGGGTGTCGACGGCGGTGACCCGGCCGCGGTCGATCAGCGCGATGCGGTCGCACAGGCGCTGGGCCTCCTCCATGAAGTGGGTGACCAGCAGCACCGTCACCCCGGAGTCCCGCACCTGTTCGATCAGCCGCCAGGTATCGCGCCGGCCGCGCGGGTCGAGTCCGGTGGTCAGCTCGTCGAGCACCACCACCCGCGGGTTGCCGACGAGCGCCAGCGCGATGAACAGCCGCTGTCGTTGGCCGCCCGACAGCTTGCAGAAGCGGACGTCGAGGCGGTCGTCGAGGCCGAGCCGGGCGGCGAGCTGCCGCCAGTCGGCGGGGTCGGGATAGAACGCGCTGTACAGCTCCAGCGCCTCCCCGACGGTGAGCCTGGGCTGGAGTTCGCTCTGCTGGAGCTGCACGCCGAGCACTCGGGTGACCCGGTCGTGGTCCCCGATCGGGTCGAGCCCGGCCACCCGGACCCGGCCGTCGTCGGGCCTGCGCAGGCCCTCGACGCATTCGACGGTGGTGGTCTTGCCCGCGCCGTTCGGGCCCAGGATGCCGAAGATCTCGCCCGCCTCGACGGCGAACGACACCCCGTCCACGGCGGGTGTGCCGCCGTACGCCTTGCGGAGGTCCTCGACCTCGATGATCGCCATGCCACCGAGCCTCCCGCGTGGCCGACGCCCGCCACATCGGCCGTCTCGCTCGGATCGCCATCAGCCGATCGGCTGATGCCGGCATCGGCCGCCCAGAAAAAACCCCGCCGGGCCGTCGAGGACGCGTCGCCGGCTTCGACGTCTCCTGTGAGAGTTGCCCGCGAGGGGCAGCACGAGCACAGCGAGTCAGGGAGAGCAGGGAGAGAGTCATGAAGTACCTGGTGATGGTCCTGGGAGCGCAGGCCGACTACGACGCCATGGGCGGCAAGGGCTCCGCGCAGGCCCCGGCCTGGTCGGAGAAGGAGCTCAAGGCCATGTACGCCTTCATGGGGGAGATCAACAACGATCTGGCCGAGTCCGGGGAGCTGGTCGACGCCCAGGGCCTGTCCGCGCCCGCCCAGGCCCGGCACGTCACCGCCGGCGCCGACGGCCGGCCGGTGGTCAGCGACGGCCCCTACGGCGAGACGAAGGAGGTGCTCGCCGGCTACTGGGTGCTGGAGTGCGCGAGCCTGGAGCGGGTCACGGAGATCGCCGCGCGCGTCTCCCGCTGCCCGGCGCCCGAGGGCAGCCGCGAGTACCCCACGGTCATCCGGCAGATCATGGACGGCGCCGGCGACAGCTGAGGGCCCCGATGTCCACGCGACGCGCCACCGACGTCGAGTACCTGCTGCGCCACCACGCGCCGCAGGTACTCGGCGCGCTGGTGCGCCGGTACGGGCATTTCGACCTGGCAGAGGACGCCGCGCAGGAGGCGCTGCTCGCCGCCGCCCAGCAGTGGCCGGCGCAGGGCCTGCCGGACAACCCGCGCGGCTGGCTGATCCGGGTCGCCTCGCGCCGGCTCACCGACCAGCTTCGCCAGGAGGAGGCGCGCCGGCGCCGCGAGGAGACCGTCGCCTCGCTCACCCCGCGCGACGCGTTCACCGCGCCGCCGCCGGGCGAGGGCCGGGCGCCCGCCGCCGACGACACGCTCACCCTGCTCTTCCTGTGCTGCCACCCGGATCTGACCCCGCCCGCGCAGATCGCGCTGACGCTGCGCGCCGTGGGCGGCCTGACCACCGCGGAGATCGCCCGCGCCCATCTGGTCCCGGAGCCGACGATGGCGCAACGCATCAGCCGGGCCAAACAGCGGATCAGGGGCGTGCCGTTCCGGCAGCCGGACGCGGGGGACCGCGACGCCCGGTTGGCGGCCGTGCTCCAGGTGCTCTACCTGATGTTCAACGAGGGCCACACCGCGACCTCCGGCAGCCAGCTGCGCCGTGCGGAGCTGGCCGGGGAGGCGATCCGGCTGGTCCGGGCGGTGCACCGGCTGCTGCCCGAGGACGGTGCGGTGACCGGGCTGCTGGCGCTGATGCTGCTCACCGACGCCCGCCGGGCCGCGCGCACCGATCCGGACGGCGAGCTGGTGCCGCTGGATGACCAGGACCGCACCCGGTGGGACCGCGACGCGATCGCGGAGGGCGTCGCCCTGGTCGAGCGGTCCCTCGCCGCGGGCCCGGTCGGCCCGTACCAGGTGCAGGCGGCGATCGCGGCGCTGCACGACGAGGCGGAGCGTCCCGAGGACACCGACTGGCCGCAGATCCTCGCGCTGTACGGGGTGCTGGTGCGCCTGGCGCCCGAGCCGATGGCGTTCCTGGGCCGGGCCGTGGCGCTGGCCATGGTGCGCGGCCCGCGGGCCGGGCTCGCGGAGCTCGACCGGCTGGCCGGGTCGCCGGAGGACCCTTCGCTCGGCGACCACCACCGGCTGCACGCGGTCCGCGCCCACCTGCTGGAACGGGCCGGCGAGCGGGACGCGGCGCGGGACGCGTACGGGCGGGCGGCGAGCCGCACGCTCAGCCTGCCCGAGCGGCGCTACCTGCAGACCAGGGCCGCCCGGCTGCGGCCCTGACCCGCCGCCCGCGCCGTCGCCGCGCCGCGGCCCGCGCCGTCCCGAGGCCCGCGCCGTGCCGACGCTTGACCTTGTCGCGACGTCAACGTTTCTACTGGCGGCATGCGTATCGGAGAGCTCGCCGCGCTGGTCGGGGTCAGCACCCGCACCGTGCGCCACTACCACCGGATCGGGCTGCTGCCCGAGCCCATCCGCCAGGCCAACGGCTACCGGGCCTACGGCCTGCGGGACGCCGTCGAACTGGCCCGGATCCGGCGGCTGACCGAACTCGGCCTCGCCCTGGACGAGATCAGGGACGTGCTCGCCGCGGACGCCGGCCGGGACCTGGCCGAGGTGCTCGCGGAGCTGGACGCGGATCTGGTCCGGCAGGAGGAGGACATCCGGCAGCGCCGGGCGCGGCTGGCGGAGCTGCTGCGGCGGGCCGAGAGCGGCGAGGGGCTGCCGGCGGAGGGGCCGGTGTCGCCCGATCTGGCCGCGGTCTTCGCGGAGATGACCCGCACCTCGGCCGCGCTGCCGGGGCCCGAACCGGCGATGGCGGCCAGAGAACGGGAGCTGCTGGCGCTTTTGGACGGGGTGCCGGGGGCGGGCTCCCGGGACTGGCTGGAGGGACTGCTGCGGACGATGAACTCACAGCCCGACGCGATGCGACGCGCGTACGACATCTACGGCCGGATGGACGAGCTGGCCGAGGCGACGGAGGACGACCCCCGGGTCGGCGGCGTCGCCTGGGACATCGCCGCGATGCTGCCGGACGAGGTGGCCGGCGCGATCCGCGTGTGGGACGGCGCGGACGAGGCGGGGAGCGCCGAGAGCGGCCTTGCGGAGGCGTTCTTCGCCGAATACGCCCCCGCCCAGGCGGAGGCGATCCGGCAGGCGATCGAGCTGCTGCGGGAGCGTGCCGGATGAGGCGGGCCGTGGTGGCGACGTACCGGCTCATGCGCCACGAACTCGTGCTGACCACCAGCCTGCTGCGCTGGCTCTTCCGCCGTCCGCCGCACGGGGTGCGCCCCGCCGCGGGCGACACCCCGGTGTCGTACGCGAGCGGGCAGACGGCCGTCTTCCTGGTGTTCTTCTTCGTGTCCGTCGTCGAGACGGTGGCGCTGGCGTTCCTCATACCCTGGCCGCTGGTGCACAGGGTGCTGCTGGTGCTCGGGCTGTGGGGCTGCTATTTCGTGGTGGCGCTGCACGCCTCCTGCGTCGTCCGGCCGCATGTGGTCGGCGAGGACGGTTCGTTGCGGCTGCGGTACGGCGCGCTGGTGCGCGTCGCCGTGCCCGCCGACCGGATCGCCGCCGTCCGGCTGGACCGGCGGTTCCCCGGCGGCGGGCTGCTCCGGGTCGGCGACGACGACGTGCTGGACCTGGCCGTCGGCAGCCAGACCAACGTCACGGTCGAACTCGCCGAACCGGTGGCGTTCACCCGCCCGCTCGGCCGCCGCGCCTCGGCCCGGGTGCTGCGCTTCTACGCCGACGATCCGGACGCGGCGGTCGCGGCCCTCAGAACCGCAGGGACCAGGACGTGAGGGTGCCCTCGAAGAGTGCGCCTCGTCGAACACCGAGAGGGTCCAGGTGCCCTCGGGGTCGCGCGTGTCCGCAAGGGCTTCCGGGCACCCCGAGGGGCAACGAAACCCGGGGCCCGTGGACTCCCTTATGAGGAGGCCCGCGAAGGAGGTCTGCATGAGCGCACGGACGAGCGCCCGGGACACGGGATTCCAGGAGTACATGGCGGTGAGTTGGCCCCGCCTGCTGCGGACCGCGTACCTGCTGACGGGCGAGCAGCACGCCGCCGAGGACCTGGCGCAGACGACGCTGGAGCGCGCCTTCGTGGCGTGGCGCCGGGTGTCGACCGCGAACAGCCCGGACGCGTACGTGCGCCGCACCCTGATCAACGCGCACGCGCACCGCTTACGTCGCCGGGGGTCACGGTCGGCTGGGCGCCGGACCGGGGCACCAGCGTCGAGATCGAGTGGGAGGACGACGCCTCGACCACTCCCCGGCTGGTCGAGGCCGCCGGCGCCGACGGGCGTTGGTTCCTCGTCCTCCGCCCGGAGGACAGCGCCGCCGGGTCCTTCATCGTCAACTTCACCGAGGAGGACCCTCACGACGCGCCCCCGGACGGGATTGATCGTCCCTGAGGGCGCGCCGTCCCGGAGCGTCGCGGGCGTCAGGTCTCGCGCCAGTAGCGGGTGAAGAGTGCGGGATCGGGGTCGTACGCCCAGACGGCGCCGGTGGTCGCCATGGCGCTCCGGACCAGTTCGCGGTCCTCGATGCTCCGCCGGACCCGGGCCTCGATGTCGTCGGGATCGAACCGGCGCAGGATGTCCGCCCGGGCCGCCTCGACGTCGTCGGCGTGTCCGGGGTCGGTGGAGAGATCGACGAGTTCCCGCGGGTCCGTGCTGAGGTCGAAGAGCTGGTGGCCGTGGCCGTGGACGTAGGTGTACTTCAGGTTTCCGGACCGGCGCATCCAGCAGGGCGCGTAGACGCCCTCGGAGTGGTACTCGACGAACACCGGCCGCTCCTCGACGGATCCGCCGGTGAGTTCGGGGAGGATGCTCCGTCCGTCCGGGCGGATCGGTTCGACGCCGACGAGTTCGCACGCCGTCGGCACGAGGTCGACGAGTGAGACCGGAACGGTGGAGACCGTGCCGCGTGCCGTGACGGGGCCGCCCGCCATGATGAGTGGGACGCGTGCCGACCATTCGTAGAAGGTGCGCTTCTGCACCATGCCGCGCTCGCCCAGCATGTCGCCATGGTCGCTGGTGAAGACGATGAGGGTGTCGTCGGCGTGGCCCGTCTCCTCAAGGGTGTCGAGCAACTCGCCGACCTTGTCGTCGATGTAGGTGACGAGGGCGTAGTAGGCGCGGCGGGTGCGGTACGCCTCCTCGCTGTCCGAGAGGTCGACGCCGTCCACGCCGTGGAGCGTGTCCACCCAGTCGTCCATGGCCGAGCGCGGGATGTGGGCGCCGCCGCGGACGCGCACGGGGTCGATGTCGGCGTCGGCGTAGAGGTCCCAGTACTTCCTCGGCGTGAGGAACGGCTCGTGGGGGTGGTGGTAGGACGCGACGAGCAACCAGGGGCGCTCGTCGGCGGGCGGCGTCGGCACCTGGAGCGATCCGCGTCGCTCGGTGCGTTTCGAGTGCAGGAATTCGAGCGCGCGGTAGTGCGTTTCCTCGTCGAACTGCAACTGTTCGGTCCACTGGACCGGCCCCGAGGTGACGTAGTCGATGGCGATCGGCGGACCGCAGGGGTTCGCCGGATGCGTGAACCGTCCGACCCTGTCGCGGTCCGGAGTCCACGCCAGGGTGCTGGGGAACATGTCGGTCGTCAGACGCTTGGCGAAGCCGTGCTCCTGGTCGGCTCCCACGAAGTGCATCTTGCCGGACAGCGCGGTGTCGTATCCCACCGTGGCGAGATAGTGCGGGAGCATCGGCAGGTCGGACGCGATCGGGGCGGCGTTGTCCCAGGCCGAGTTCGTGGAGGCGAACCGGCCGGAGAGCATCGAGCTGCGGGACGGCGAGCACACCGGAACGGGGCAGTACGCGGCGTCGAAGCGCACGCCGCGGCGCGCCAGGCGGTCCAGGTTCGGCGTGCGGACGACGGGGTGGCCGTAGGCGCCGGTCAGGTCCGCGATGAGCTGGTCCGCGACGATGAGGAGAATGTTGGGCGTTTCAGGCACGCTGGAGCTCCAGTCCGTCGATGTGGGCCTCGATGCTGGCCAGCTGGGTCTGGGCGGTTCGGAAGGCGAGACGGGGCGCCGTGGTCGCGGCGATGTCTCCGATGACCTCGACGATGATCGGCGTCCCGTGGTCGAGCTCCACGACGTGGGCGCAGAGGTCGGCGACGTCGAAGCGTCCGTCGAGCGGGAAGGTCCGGTCGCGGTAGCCCAGGAGCTCCGGGGTCGGTCGTTCGTTGGCGTTCGAGATCTGCAGCGCGAGGATCGGGACGTCCTCGTAGAGGTGGAGGTCGTCCGGATCGTGACCGGCGCGGAACCAGTGGAAGGAGTCGAGGAGCAGGCCGATCCGATCGTCGTCGAAGCGGCGGAGCGTCGGCGCGAGTTGCTCCGCCCGTGGAAGGACCGGATGGTGCCCGATCGGCTCGACGGCGAGCCGGATGTCGGTACCGGTGGTGAGCGGCAGCGCGCGTGCCAGCCCGTGCGCGACGCTCCGGGCATCGCCGCGCGGGTCCATGAACGGCATGACGAAGTAGTCCGCGCCGAGTTCGGCCGCGAGCCGGATCTCGGCGTGCAGCCGCTCCTCGGTCCGGGTGGTCCAACGCCAGTGCCAGTGGTGCAGCGCCGGGGTCGGGGTCACGCCGAAGAGACGGAGCCGGGTCTCGTCGAGCAGCGACGCCACCGCCGCGGGCGCGGAGGCGATCAGCTCGCCGGTCAGCTCCACACCTGCCACGCCGCTGGCCTGAGCGCCCCGGAGGAACGCCTCGGCGTCCAGACCGGGAACGGTCTGGGAGTTGATGCCGGTGGTGAGCCTGGGCCGGGGTGTGCGTGGATCGGTCCCCGGGTCAGTCATTCAGGACCTCGCCGAAGGTCGACGTGTCGACGTATTCCTCGGCGTCGACCGTCGCGCCCTCCAGCCCACCGATCTCCTCGAAGACGGCCTGCATGCTGCTGATCCAGTCGACGACGGTGCCGTCCTCGTAGAACTCGGCCCATTCGTCGTTCGGGTACGCCTCGGTCTTGGCGTAGAGGGTTTCGCACGCGTCGCGGCTCATGTTCTCCTCGATGCGCGGGCAGAAGACGTCGAGCGCGGCCTCCGGATCGGCGACGATGTCCGTGTTGGCCCTCTGCCAGGCGCGGACCAGGCCCCGGACGAGTTCGGGCTCGTTCTCGTAGAACGCGGTGCCCGCGACCCATCCGCCGGAAATGGGCGAGTCGAGTTCCGCCGCGGTGGCGACGAGGGCCGCGTCCGGGAGGTTCTCCTCTACCTGTTGGTCGAACGGCGCCCACAACGAGGCCGCGTCGACCCCGCCGGTGACGAAGGTGTTGGCCACCGACGGCATCTCGAGATTGACGATCTCGACGTCGTCGCGGGTGAGGCCCGCCTGATCGAGCGCGGCCTGGAGTACCAGGTCCGATGCCGTTCCCGACGTCGTCGCGATCCGGGCCCCCGCCAGATCCTCGATGCTCTCGATCCCCGACTCCGGGGTCGCCCATATCTGGTGGATGTCGACCTGCTGGTTGCCGAGGACGATCACCTTGCCCTGCCCCCGGGCGGGGAAGTTCGCAACGACGGCACCCATCACGCCGACATCGATACTGCCCCCGGTCAGGGCCTGCGACATCGCGATCCCGGTCTGGAACGGGGTCGCCTCGATGGCGATGTCCTGGTCGGCGAAGTATCCGGCGTCGTCGGCGACGAAGAGCTGGGCGACGTCGTGCGCTCCGGGGATGTAGCCCACGCGCACCGTGGTGACGCCGTCGCTGTTCGGCTGCCGCCCCGCGTCCGCCGAGCACGAGACGAGCGCCGCGGCGGCGGCGGTCGCGGTGACGCCGGCGACGATGACGTTCCTGTTCATGGTTCTCCTTGCGTGGTCGTCAGACGCGTTCGCCGGCGTCGTCGCGCAGCAGGCCCTCGACGCGACGTCGCAGGGCGATGAAGTCGGGGGTGAGCTTGAGGTCGTGGCTCCGCTCGGCGCCCCAGGGCACGTCGATCACCTCGCGGATCCGTGCCGGGCGGGCGGCCATGACGACCACCCGGTCGGCGAGGAAGAGCGCCTCCTCGACCTGATGCGTCACGAAGAGCACCGTGCGCCGATCGCGCTGGTTGATCTCCAGCAGCACCTCCTGCATCTGCTCCCTGGTCTGGGCGTCGAGTGCCGCGAAGGGCTCGTCCATGAGGAGGATCGCCGGATCGACGGCGTACGCCCGCGCGATGGCGACCCGCTGCTTCATGCCGCCCGAGAGCGTCTTCGGCAGGGCGTCGCGAAAAGCCGTCAGCCCCATGATGTCGAGGTAGCGGTCGACGATCTCGGCTCGGCGTGCCCGATCGCCGGTCCAGCCCCGGAGCCGCGTCCCGAAGTCGATGTTCCGAGCGACCGTGAGCCAGGGAAAGACCGCGTACTCCTGGAAGACGACGCAACGCGCGGGGCCAGGGCCCGTGACCAGCTCGCCGTCGACCTCGACGCGTCCCGCGTCCGGAGCGATGAACCCGGCGATGGTGTTCAGCAACGTGCTCTTCCCGGAACCCGACGGGCCCACGACGGCCACGAACTCGCCGTCGTCGATGTGCAGCGAGACGCGGTCGAGAACGGTGACCCGCTTGCCGCCCTTGCCGAATCCCTTGCTGACGTCGTGCACCACGACACCGGTTCCTGTCGTCGTACTCATCGCGATCCCCTGTCCTGCCAGCGCAGCACCCGGACCGCGCCGGCGCGGATCGCGAGATCCATCACCAGGGCGGAGAGCCCGATCAGGATGATGCCGGCGTACATCCCGGGGACGTCGAGGAAGTTGCTCGCGTTCTGGATCGAGGCGCCCAACCCGTCATGCGCCGCCACGAGTTCCGCGGCGACGAGCGAGGACCAGCCGATCCCGAGGGAGACCCGGGCGGCGGTGAAGATGTGCGGAGTGGAGAGCGGGAGCACGATCTTCGTGAACAGCTCCAGCCGCGACGTGCCGAGCGTCTGGCCGGCCCGGACGTACTTCTCCTCGATGCCGCCGACGCCCTCGTACACGATGATGACGGTCGCGAAGAAGGCCGCGTAGACGAGGATGACCTCGCGCGCCACCTCGCCGATACCGAAGTAGATGACGACGAGCGGCACCAGTGCGATGGGCGGCAGCGCTCGGAAGAAGTTCACCAGCGGGTTGAACGTCACCCGGGCCCGCGGAAACCAGCCCAGCGCGAACCCGAACGGGATCGCGAGGACCATGCCGATGGCCACACCCACCACCACGCGGCGGCAGCTGACCAGCAGATCGGACAGGAGCGGCCCCGATGTGAGGCCGTCCACGATGACCCGGCCGACCTCCAGCGGAGGCGGCAACAGCCCCGGCCGGGTGAGCTCGAGGGCAGCGGCTGTGTGCCAGGCTGACACGATCAGGACGAACCCGAGCGTGCCGAGGGCGCTGTTCGCCGCGATCCGACGCACGACGACGCCTCTGCCTGACGGTCCGCCGGGTGCGTCCCGCGCGGGCGCGGTCGGGTCACGTGAGGTGGCAGGATCGCGTCGTTCTTCGTGTGGTCTCGCGGCAGTTGCCCGCATGGGCGTTCGTGCTGTGGGTTCCATCGACCTCAATCACATTCGTACGATCATTGATGAATGATATATCCTACCTTTGATAGGGGAGCATGCCTTGCGCATCGCCAGCGTGTCAACGGAATGATTCGCTAAAGTTCCCGGTATTGGTTCTACCTTTCAAGTGAAGGGTTCCGCGATGACGATGCACAGTGCCGCTGAGCGCGCACACGAGGGGCTCGTCGCCCTCATACACGAGTACCGGCGCCGCGGACGGGACCGGCTGCCCACAGAGGCGGCCCTGAGCACGGAACTCGGTGTCTCCCGCAACTCCCTGCGGGAGGCGCTGGCACGCCTCGAAAGCGACGGAGTGGTCGTTCGTCGTCGCCGTGTCGGGACGCTGATCGTCGGCGACACGCTCGTCGCACCCGAAGCGGGTGCCCCGCTCGCCTACCCGATCGACGAGATCGTCTCCATCCCCGACTTCTTCGCGCGGAGCGATCAACCGTTCCACATCGAGTGGGTGGCGGTCGCCCTGGAGCGCGCCGCACGGGTGGACGCGGAGCGGCTCGGCATCGCCGAAGGAGACGAGGTCTACCGCGTGCGGCGCAAGTACGTGCTCGACTCCGGCCCGGCCGCCCTCGGCGAACACGTGATCCCCAAGGTCCTGCGCGGGCACGGCATCCACATCGACGCCCTGACCGACGGCGTCTCGACGTTCCTCGCCGAGGTCGAGCACATCAACGTGGACCTCGTCGACCACGTCGTCGGCGCCGTCGCGGCCGGTGAGGATCTGGCGTCGGAGCTCCAGGTTCCCCTCGGGACACCCCTGTTGGTGGTCGACGCGCGCCTCCAGGGCGTCTACCGCGAGGTCGTCGACACGGTCTCGGTCGGCCGCCTCACCTTCAACCCGGCACGGATCCGTGTGCGCGCACAGGGTCGGTGACCCCCCGGCGGGCCGGCGAACCGACGAGGCGTTCATCGCGTTCGCCGGCCCGCTCGGAGTGAGGTTCGTGCCCTGCGGGCCACGGGATCCAGCGGTCAGGGCTCGGTGGGATCGCTAGGCGCCCGTCGAGGACGAGGGCTTCGCCGTGGCCGTCAGCGCCGGCTCCCGTTCGGCGGCCGCCGCCGGGCGCGCGGCCGGCGGCGCCTCGTTGAGCCCGAAGCGGTCGTGCAGGCGGCGCAGCGGGGCCGGGGCCCACCAGGCGTGGCGGCCGAGGAGCGCCATCGTCGCCGGGACCAGCAGCATCCGGACGATCGTCGCGTCGATCAGCACCGCCAGCGTCAGGCCCAGACCGACCTGGAGGATCGGGGAGAAGCCCCCGGTCATGAACGCCGCGAAGACGATCGCCAGCAGCAGTGCCGCGCAGCTGACCACCCGTCCGGAGCTGCGCAGACCCTCGACCACGGCGGTGCGCTCGTCACGGGTGCGCAGCCAGTTCTCCCGCATCCGGGCCAGGATGAACAGCTCGTAGTCCATGGCCAGGCCGAACGCGATGGCGATCGTCAGCGGCGGTGCGGTGAGGTTCAGCGCGCCGAGCCCCTGGGTGCCGAGCCAGCCGGCCAGGTTCCCGTCCTGGAACACCCAGACCACGACGCCGAGCGCCGCGCCCAGGCTGAGCAGCGTGGTCGCGATGGTGCGCAGTGGCACCAGCACCGAACCGGTGAACGCGAACAGCAGCACCGCGACGCCGACCAGCACGATCGCCGCCGCCCACGGCGCGTGACTCGCCAACATCGCCCGGAAGTCCACCAGATGCGCCGCCGTGCCCGTGACCAGGACCGGCTCGTCGCCGCGCAGTTCGCGGACCTCCTCGACGAGACCGGTGGCGACCGGGCCGTCCACGGTGCCCGTCGGCGTCAGCTCCAGCACGGTGCCGCCGTCCGGCAGCGCCGTCGTCTCGGCCGCGGCGACGCCGGGCAGCGAGGAGAACCGCTCGACGCATTCCGGGTCGGCGCCGGGGCGCAGCAGCACGACCACCGGACTGACACCGCTGCCCGCCGGATAGTGGGCGCGGAGGGCGTCGTCCAGCTGCCGTGCCTCGGCGTCCTCGGGCAGCGAACGGGCGTCGCCGACCGCCAGGGTCATCGAGAAGGCCGGGACCGCGAGCGTCACCAGACCGGCGACCACGAGCAGCGGCACGGCCAGCCGGCGGCGGATGGCGACGCGTGCCAGCCGGGCGAAGAACCGGCCCGGCTCCTTGCCCCCGCGCGGAGCGCGCGCCGCCGGGATGCGGGCGCCGAACCGCGCCAGCAGCGCCGGCAGCAGGGTGAGCGCCGCCAGCATGTCCACCACGACCACCGCGGCCACGGCCAGACCCATGCTGCGCAGGAAGGTGTTGGGGAAGACCAGCAGCCCGCTCAGGCAGACCGCCACCGTCAGGCCGGAGAACAGCACGGTGCGCCCGGACGCGGCTACCGTGCGGTGCACGATCGCGGGGATGTCGTCGGGGTCGGGCGCGTCGCGCCGCTCCTCGCGGAAGCGGACCACCATCAGCAGCGCGTAGTCCACCGCGAGGCCGAGACCCAGCATGGTGGTGGTCTGCACGGCGTACACCGACACCTCGGTCACCATGCTGAACGCGAACAGCGCCAGGAACGCGCCGGCCACCCCGCCGATCGCCACCAGCAGCGGTAGCGCGGCGGCCCGCAGTCCGCCGAAGATCACCAGCAGCAGCACCAGCACGACGGGCAGCGAGATCATCTCGGCGCGGGCGACGTCCTCCTGGGCGCGTTCGCCCATCTCCTCGCCGAGCAGCGGGCCGCCGCTGACCAGCACCTCCCCCTCGCCGACCTCCCGGAACCGGTCGGCGGCCGTGCCGAAGACGTCCTCCTCGACGTCGTCGTCCAGTCCGCTGACGACGGTGACGGGGATCAGCACCGCCCGCCCGCCGTCGGCGACCAGTCCCGGCGTCTCGTACGGGTCGGGCACCTCGGCGACGTTCGGGATGCGGCGCACGTCGGCGACGGCGCCGTCCACCGCGGCGCGCAGCCCGGCGTCGCGCACGTCCTCACCGGTGACCAGCGCGGTGATCGACTCCCCGGTCGGGTCGACGCTTTCCAGCAGTTCCTCGGCGCGCTCGGCCTCGCTGCCGTGCACGGACTCCACCGTGTCGGTGAGCCGCCCGAACACGCCGGTGCCGAGGCCGAAGCCCAGCAACAGCAGGAGCAACCAGAGGAAGAGAACGGTCAACGGGCGGCGGGTGGCCGTCCGGGCGAATGCGGTGAGCACGGGTCCTCCTCGGTGGGGCGTCCGGGTCGTCCGACTGGTCGTCCGGTTCGCCACTCAGAGTCGGCCGTGCGGTGGGGGCGGCGGATCGCCGAGGCGAGCGGTCTTCCCGCCCGCCGCACTCATTCGCGGGAGGGAGGCTCGCCGCCCGCCACCTCGCCCGCGACGACGAGTCCCGCCTCGTAGGCACAGATCACCGCCTGCACCCGGTCGCGCAGGTGCAGCTTGCTGAGCACGTTGCTGACATGCGTTTTGACGGTGTGTTCGCTGACCACGAGGGTCGCCGCGATCTCCGCGTTGGACAGGCCGCGGGCGAGCAGCCGCAGCGTCTCCGTCTCACGGGTGGTCAGCACCGCGAGTCGCTCGGAAGGACCAGAGGGGTCGGGGGCGCGCGCCGCGCGGCGGAGCCGGATGACGTCGGCCACCAGCCGCCGGGTCACCGAGGGCGCCAGCAGGGACTCGCCCCCGGCCACCACGCGGACCGCGTGCACCAGGTCGTCCCGGCGCACGTCCTTCAGCAGGAAGCCGCTGGCACCGGCGTACAGCGCCTCGTAGACGTACTCGTCCAGGTCGAAGGTGGTCAGCATCACCACCCGGCAGTCGCTGTCGGCGCACACCCGCCGGGCTGCCTCGATGCCGTCCATGCCCGGCATCCGGATGTCCAGCAGCAGCACGTCCGGCGCGTGCCGGCCGACCTCGGCGACCGCCTCGGCGCCGTCGCCCGCCTCCGCCACCACCTCGATGTCCGGCTGCGCGTCGAGGATCATGCTGAAGCCGCTGCGCACCAGCTCCTGGTCGTCCGCGACCACCACCCGTATGCTCACGCGGCGACCCTACGGGGAACGGTCGGCAGGGTCGCGGCGACCCGGAAGCCGCCGGCGTCGGCCGGGCCCGCCTCGGCGCTGCCGCCGCAGGCCGCGGCGCGTTCGCGGATCCCGATCAGCCCGTGCCCCGGTCCCTGCCCGCGCCGCTTGCCGGCACCACCACCGCGTCCGTCCCGCCCGTCGTCCGTCACGGTCACCACGAGCGTCTCGTTCCGCTCGTCGTCCCAGTCCAGCTCGACCAGCGCCGTCGCGTCCGGGCCCGCGTGCTTGACGGTGTTGGTCAGCGCCTCCTGCACCACCCGGTACGCGGCGACCTCCGTGTCCGGCTGCAACGGCCTGGGCCGGCCCCGGGTGCGCAGCTCCACCCGCAGCCCGGTGGTCCTGGTCACCCGCCGCACCAGCTCGGGCAGGCCCGCCACGGTCGGCTGCGGAGCCAGCGCGTCCTCGCCGTTCGGCTCCTCCTTCAACACCCCCAGGATCCGCCGCAGCTGCGCCATCGCGTCCCGCCCCGCGCCGGCGATCGCGTCGAACGCCGCCTCCGCCCGGTCCGGGTCGGCCCGCACCACCACGGGCCCCGCCTCGGCCTGGACCACCATCAGGCTCACCGCGTGCGCCAGGATGTCGTGCATGTCCCGGGCGATGCGCGCGCGTTCCCGCGCCGCCGCGCGGGCCCGTTCCGCCTCGGCCTCCTGTTCCAGCCGCCGCGCCCGGTCCTCCACGGCGGCGGTGTAGGCGCGTTGGATCCGGGTCAGCACGCCGATGCCGTACGCGGTCACGATGCACAGCAGGTGGAAGGCGTACTCGATCGGCTCGCCGTTCATGATCGCGATGACCGCGGAGCAGCCGACCGTCCAGCCGACGAGCATGTACCAGCGCTGCCAACGGGGGGAGAGCGCGGCCACGGTGTAGAGCGTGACGAGGCCCGCGTAGTTCACGTCGGGGGGCGGCGCGTGGTGGACGGCCATGCTGACCGTGAAGAAACTGACCACCATGGCGGACGTGAACGGCGCCCGCCGCCGCCACACCAGCGGCACCGCCGTGCCGATCCCCAGCAGCACGCCCTGCCAGGTGACCTCGTAGCCGCCGCGCTCCGGGATCACGAACTGGAACGAGACGGCGACCAGCACGACGGCCGCGAGGGCGACGTCCACCACGTACGGGTTCGTGGAGCGCAGCCGGTCGGCCAGCGCGTGCATCCGTGACTTCCCGCTCATAGGGCAACTCTCCCGGCGTTTCACCAGACAGCAGGCCCCGCCAGTATCCCGACCCCGCCGGGCCGGCCGCCTCACCGATGCGAGGGATATTTCCCGGCCTTCCGCGAGGGTTCATCGATGGAAGATTCAACTACCTTCGGCGGAGGGCCGCTCACCCTCGTCCGGAGGTGCCCATGGCCATGGCCAGCTTCCTCGACCGCTCACGGACCATCGCCCCGCCCGGCTGGAGCCGGTGGCTGGTGCCACCCGCCGCCCTGTCGGTGCACCTGGCCATCGGCCAGGCGTACGCGTGGAGCGTCTTCAAGCCCCCGCTGGAGGAGTCGCTCGACCTCAGCGGCACGCAGAGCGCGCTGCCGTTCCAGATCGCCATCGTCATGCTCGGCCTGTCCGCCGCCTTCGGCGGCACGCTGGTGGAGCGCAACGGGCCGCGCTGGGCGATGTTCGTCTCGGCCGTCTGCTTCTCGTCCGGCTTCCTGGTCTCCGCGCTCGGCGTGTGGGCCGAGCAGTTCTGGCTGGTCGTGCTCGGCTACGGCGTCATCGGCGGCGTCGGGCTCGGCATCGGCTACATCTCGCCCGTCTCCACGCTGATCCGATGGTTCCCCGACCGGCCCGGCATGGCGACCGGCATCGCCATCATGGGCTTCGGCGGCGGCGCGCTCATCGCGTCCCCCTGGTCGGACCGGATGCTGGAGGGCTTCGGCACCGACACCGGCGGCATCGCCACGGCGTTCGCGGTGCACGGCTGCGTCTACGCCGTGTTCATGTCGCTCGGAGTGCTGCTGGTCCGGGTCCCCGCGCCCGACTGGCGCCCGCCGGGCCGGGAGGGCGAGGCGGTCGTCGCCCCGCGCGCCCGGGCGCTGATCACCACGGCCAACGTCTCCGCGCGCAACGCCATCCGCACGCCGCAGTTCTGGTTCCTGTGGATCGTGCTGTGCTGCAACGTCACGGCCGGCATCGGCATCCTGGAGAAGGCCGCGCCGATGATCCAGGACGTCTTCGCCGGGACCGACGCGCCGGTCACGGCCGCGGCGGCGGCCGGCTTCGTCGCGCTGCTCTCGCTGGCCAACATGGCGGGACGCATCACCTGGTCGTCGTCCTCCGACCTGGTCGGCCGCAAGAACATCTACCGCTTCTACCTCGGCGGTGGCGCGCTGCTCTACCTGACGCTGGCGCTGGCCGGGGACTCCTCCAAGCTGCTCTTCGTGGTCGCCGCCCTCGTCCTGCTCTCCTTCTACGGCGGCGGCTTCGCGACCGTCCCCGCGTATCTGAAGGACCTGTTCGGCACGTACCAGGTGGGCGCGATCCACGGCCGGCTGCTGACCGCCTGGTCGGCCGCCGGGGTGCTCGGGCCGCTGATCGTCAACGCCATCGCGGACAGCCAGGAGGAGGCGGGCCGTTCCGGCCTCGAGCTGTACACGCTCTCCTACTTCGTCATGGTGTCGCTGCTCGTCGTCGGCTTCGTCGCCAACGAACTCGTCCGGCCCGTGCACCCCCGGCACCACGAGCCGGCCACCGTGGATCCGCCCGCCGCTGAGCCCGAAGGAGTCGTTCGATGAACCAGCGCACCCTCCTCGCCGTCGCCTGGCTCTGGGTGGCCCTCCCCTTCACCTACGGGCTCGTCGAGCTCATCCGGAAGGCGACCCAGCTCTTCACCGGCTGACCGAAAAGAACGGAGCCCGGCTCCGATACTGACGACACCATCACCCCGCCCCGGGAGCGCCCGACGCTCCCGGGGCGGTCGTATCAATCCGCGTTCCCTCGGCAACCAACTGGCCTCTCGCAGCAACTCACCGCGGGAGCTGCTCCAACCGAAGTGGTCGAAAATTTCGAACCGACGGACGAGGGAGAACATCATGGAGCGAACGAAAAGGGGCCGGCTGCTGGCCGCCGCCGGCGCCGCGACGGTATGCGGGGGCGTACTCGGGCTGTACGTCACCCCGGTCGGCGCCGCCGAGCCGGCCGCCACCGGCACCACCGGCACCACCGCGGCCACCGTCATCTCGGTCGCGGCCGACGGCAGCGGCGACTACACCAGCGTCCAGGACGCCGTCGACGCGGTGCCCAGCGACAACTCCAGCGAGGTCACCATCGAGATCGCGCCGGGCGAGTACCGCGAGCAGGTGATCGTTCCGGAGGACAAGCCGTACGTCACGTTCCTGGGCATGGGTGCGCAGGAGGACGAGGTGACGATCGTCGAGGGCCGGAACGCGGGCGACTTCGGCACGGAGGGCAGCGCCACCCTCGTCGTGCAGGGCCACGACTTCTACGCCGACAACCTGACGTTCGCGAACGACTTCGACGAGAACTCCTCCGACACCGGCGACCAGGCGCTGGCCGGCTACCTGGACGCCGACCGCATCCTCCTGGACGACGTGCGCCTCCTCGGCGACCAGGACACCGTCCAGGTCCACGACGGCGCCCGGGTCTACGTGAGCGACTCGTACATCGAGGGCACGGTGGACTTCATCTACGGCGGCGGCATCGCGGTCTTCCACCGCTGCAAGATCTACGAGAAGCGGGACACCGGCGGCCCGATCACCGCCGCCAGCACCCCGGCGGACCAGAAGTACGGGTTCCTCTTCTACGACTCCGTGATCAACGGGGCCACCGACGGCACCACCCAACTCGGCCGGCCGTGGCGGCAGGACGCGCAGGTCCTGTACCGCGAGTCGGAGCTGTCCGGCACGATCGCCTCGGACCAGCCGTGGACCGACATGTCGGACGCCACCTGGGAGAACGCCCGGTTCCTGGAGTACCAGAACACCGGGGACGGCGCCGGCGTCAACGACAACCGCCCGCAGCTGTCCGACGAGGAGGCCGCGGAGTACACCCCGCAGGCCTACCTCGCCGGCGACGACGGCTGGAACCCGGTCGGCTGACGCGCCCCACCGCAGCCGCACCGCCGGAAACTCGGTGGTGCGACGCCACACCGTCCTGGCAGCCTTCGACGTCATGAGCGACGACCCCGAACTGCTGGCGGACCTGTGGAACGAGGAGGTGGCCCAGGGATACGACGAGGCCTCCGCGGACATGTACGCGCCCGAGGTGCTGAATCCCGCAGTCGACTTCCTCGAGCGCCGCGCCCGCGCCGTAGGCGGCCCGGTCCTGGAGTTCGCCGTGGGCACGGGCCGCGTCGCGCTCCCGTTGCACGCCCGCGGCGTCCGGGTGTCCGGGATCGAGATGTCCGAGCCCATGGCGCGACGGCTGCGCCTCAAGCCCGGCGGCGAGGACATCGAGGTGACGCTCGGCGATATGGCCACGACCCGGGCGCCGGGCGAGTTCGGCCTCGTCTACCTGGTCTACAACGGCATCAGCAACCTGCTCTCCCAGGACGAGCAGGTGGAGTGCTTCCGCAACGCCGCCCGGCACCTCGTGCCGGGCGGCCGCTTCGTCATCGAGCTCTGGATCCCCGACCTGCAACGGCTGCCACCGGGCGAGACGGCCCGCCCGTTCCATATCGGCCCGGAGCACCTCGGCTTCGACACCTACGACCTGGCCAACCAGCGAGTGGTCTCCCACCACTACCGGATCGTCGAAGGCCGGGCCGACACGTTCCGCTCCCCCCACCGCTACGTCTGGCCCGCCGAACTCGACCTCATGGCCCGCCTGGCGAACCTCACCCCCACCGAACGCTGGTCCGACTGGACCGAATCCCCCTTCACCGCCGACAGCAGGTCCCACATCTCCGTCTGGCAGAAGCCCCAGAGCGCGTCGGACCCAGCCTGACCGCCGGGCCTCCGGCGCCGGCCTGAAGCGGAGGGCTACGCCGACGGTCCGCCGTGCGCGGCGGACGGGGCGGGCAGCACGCAACCGTTGAGTAGCAGGTCGGTGGTGTCGAGGTTGGCCTGGACGACGCCCTTGCCGAGCGGAACGGCCGTCAGCTCGGCGATGGCGCCCCGGACGTCGCGGTCGTCCATCCACGGCTCGCCGTCCGCCGCCCGGGCGTTGACCCGGCCCAGCGCGGCGCCCAGCGTGCCCGCCGGCAGCGGCGCATCTGTGTCGAGTGTGCCGACCTCCCGCCCCGGGACGTGCGTCCACCCCATGCCGCTCCAACTGCGCCGAGCGTGAGCTTGGCCACGTGCGACTACTCCCTCACGGCTTGGTGCTGAGCGACATACCGGCGCTATGGCGTTACCGGGCGTTCGGGAAACTCCTCGCCCAGCGTCCCCCCTGGTGACCTATTGTTGTCCGGGCAACACCACGCCGTCACATAGTGGCGGCGCAACGCGCGTTGAGCGCCCGGGGCAGGGAGAGCCCGGGGCGCCGCCGCCATGAGGGCGGCTCCACATCGGCCGGCCTGCCGGTCGGGGGTCGTGGGAGGGAGCACGTCAGTCGTGCGTCAGGTCAACCCGGAGCATCTGGAGCACCTCGCTCGTCTGCTCGAAGCGGAGGACGGACAGTCGGGCGTCGCCCGGGAGTTACAGGAGCTCTTCACCCGCGCCAGCCAGCTCGACGCCAGAGGCGAGCTGGCCTCGCTGGAGCCGTTACAGCAGTGGTCGATCGACACGGCGGACGACCTGCGACAGCGTGCCGACACCGCCCGGGACGACGGCGGGCTTGGCTCGTGGCTGGCCCCGGCGTTCGGATTCGGCAACGACCTCAAGGGGGCGGCGGGTGACCTGATCAACGCGTTCGGCAGTCGGGGGGTCGCGACCTTGCTGGCGGGAAGAGACCTCATCACGGGTGGTGCTGTCGCTCCGGTCGGCAGGTTCGCGGCCAGCCTGGCGTCGCTCGGGGCGGGCGGGTTGGAGCTGCCTGGCTTGGGCGGTCGGGAAGCTCGACAGCTAGTGAATCAGCTCAACGCCAGAGCGTCCGGTCTTGGAAGCAGCGTGGCACGGCTGCTCGGTGGCGCTCCGGAGTCGTTGACGCGAAACATCTTCCGAGTGGCCGGTTCCGCGGGCGTGCTGCGCTGGGGTGGAGTCGCCGGAGGGCTCCTGAGCACCGGTCTGGGGGTGGCGGACCTCGTCTCGCAGGGCAACCCGATCACCGCCTTCCAGAACGACCCCTCCGGATACACCGTCGACCTCACCGGCACGCTCTCCAGCGCGACGATGACGATCGCCCTGGCCTTTCCCGGTCCCGGAACGGCCATCGCCGCGGGCATCGCGGCCGGACTGTACGGGGGCGCGCTGATCTGGGACAATTGGGACAACATCACCGACTGGGGTGAGGCTGCCTGGGACTGGACCACGGACGCCTGGGACACCACGACCGACGCCGTCGACAACGCCTGGGACAGCACCACCGACTTCGTGAGCGATACGGCAGACGATGTCGGGGAGACCATGACCGGCGCGGCCGACACGGCCCTCGACGCGGCCGGTGGGCTGGTCGACGGGGTCGGGGACCTCGCGGGAGGTCTGTTCTGAGGTTCCGCTCTCGCGGCTCAGGCAAAGGACGGGTGATCGGACTTCGCGCCGGAGTCGGAGTCCCAGGTGTGGATCAGCACGAGCAGCGCGGTGGTCACCCGCGGATCCCACCAATCCGCCAACACCTCAAGATCCTCGTGATTACCTCGGTAGTCCAGCACCACGCGCCCGGCACTACGGAATCGCAGCCGGCGCGGCTCGAACACCTCGTCGTAGTCCCCGAAGCTCACCAGATGCAACAGATACTGCACAGGCCAGAAGGGCAACCAGACGCACCACCAGACGATACGCCCCTTGCGAGCTGCCGCTAAGCGCCTCTCGTCCTGGTCCAGTTGTCGCACGCTCCAGCGGGCCCGCCGCAGCCGCCAGAATGACGCCGGTTCGCGGCGGATCACGGCCAGACGCTCGTCGTCCGCGCCGCGGATCTCGTACTCCGCACCCTGCTTCGGTGACGCCGAGAGTGTCACCACGTGCGCGAACGCCTCCCGGGAACTTTCCGGATCCCGCCACAGCGTGAATGCACGAGCCCCCTTCTCCCGGGCCGCCTGGTAGTCCTCCGCCGCGCCGTCTGGAGGCAACTGCCGCTCCGGCCAGGCCAGACGCTGCTGGGGCGCCTTGGACCGCTTGCGTGGAGCCACCCGATGCTTCGCCGCACTTACCACCCGGAGCAGCTCATCCCGCGTCCGTTCGGTGGCCCTATCCGCCCACAGAATGGTCCTCACGAAACCCGACACTATCGCGCGTCCCGCGCAGGCTTCCGTGTGTCCGTCCGGCCGCCCCGGACGTCAGTACGACGTGATGCCCAGAGCGTCCTCGACGAACGCGAAGACGTCCGTGTACGGGTCGCGATGTGGAAGCGGGACGTGGTCGCCGTGGGCCGCGTTCATCTTCAGCGCCCGCTTCTTCACATCCGGGTAGCTGCCGCTCGGGATCTGCGCCGGGAGGACGACCTTGATGTTCGGCGTGTCCTTGGCGAAGGGCAGGCGGGCCTCCGCCTGGCCGCAGACGCCGCCGAAGGTGCCGGTGACCGGCTTGTGGTGGAGGAGGCGCCACACCTCGAAGCAGGGATGGGAGAAGGCGACGCCCACGTGGGCCTCTCCGGCCTGCTTGAGCGCTTCGTCGACGGAGTCGTGCTGGTCCCGGTCGAACGGCACCACACCTGGGGCCAGAACTCCTTCTTCACGCCGCTGCGCTTGGCCTCCCGGGTGACCTCCCGCATGAGCCGCGTCGCCGCCTCGACCAGCTTGATCGGCTTCCGCTGGGAGCCCGGGGCCGTGGCGTTGGCGATCCGCACCTCGACGGTGGTCGTCTGGTCGGCGTACTCGCCGCGTTTCCTGATGATCTCGATGTACGAGGGCTCGGTGACCTTGCCCTCGGTGAAGACGTGCACGACCCGGCGCCGCCGGCCGCGGTGCTTCTTGGCGGGGCCGAGCGAGTCCTTCCCCCTCGTGCGTGCCATCAGCTCCGCTCCGGGTCGTCGATGTCGGTGTCGGTCGCGGCGATCAGTCGCCGGGCGATCTGGCCCTCCAGCAGCGAGGGGACCGCGCCGAAGGCACCGGCCAGATAGGACGCCATCAGGTCCTCGTGCTCGCCAGGCGACGCGGAGGTCAACGGGTACAGCTCCGTCGCGCCGTCGCGGTCCTTCTCCGTCAGCCACACCTGGCAGGGCTCCAGCAGTCGCCCGCCGCTCGGGGTGCTGAGCACCGAGGGATCGTGGGAGGTGAAGACCAGCTGCGCACCCCTCGGGTTGGTGGCCGGGTCGTGGAAAAGGCGAATGACCTCGGCGGCGAACCACGGGTGCAGGCTGGCGTCCAACTCGTCGACCAGCAGCACTGCCCCCTCGTCGAGGGCGAGGAGAAGAGGCCCGAGCAGGGCGAACCAGGAGCGGGTGCCGAAGGACTCGTCCTGCCAGTCGAAGGCGACCTCTCCGGCGGCCGAACGGTGCGTGAGCCGCACCGTGGCTGCCCCGGCCTCCTCGGCGACCTCGGCGCCAGTGATGCCCAGGTCCGCGACGCGCAGCAGCTCGTTGATACGACGGGCTCGGTCACCGGACAGTTCCCGGGTGGTGAACTGCTCGCGTTGGGTGCGTTCGGCCTCGGGGTTGATGAGCGAGAGGTTGCGGCGGAACCAGTGGAAGAGCGGGAAGAGCTGCGGGTGGTTGTCCGTGCCGGCGGTGGACAGCAGCAGGGCGTTCGGCCGGGTGCGGCGGGCGAGTTGCCCGCGGTCCCGGACGCGACTGGCGGGCCAGCGGTACTGCTCGGGGCGGGTGGCGTCGCGATCGAACCAGATCTGTCGCTGCCCGTGCGGATAGCTGTGCAGCCACTCCGCGAGCACCCGGTCGGGGCCCAGCTCGAAGCCGTAGGTCCAGCGGACCGCGTCGATCACGATGTCCGTCTCGAAGAAGCTGCCCTCGGCTGCCTGTTTGGCGTCCAGGGCGAAGGGACGCCGGGGAATGCCGTCGTAGGCGGCCCAGCGGCCGTAGGAGTTCAGGACCGCTCCGCGCATGTCGACCAGGGCCGCGAGCACGTTCGACTTGCCGGAGGCGTTGGCGCCGAAGATGCCGACGAGCGGGAACGCGAAGGCGGAACGGTCGCCGCCGAGCGCGAGCCGATGCGCCACCGGACTTGGCTGGTCGTCGGGGGCGACGAAGGACAGCTCCTGCTCGTCACGCAGCGACCGTACATTGGCCGTACGGAAACGGAGCAGCACGCTGTCCCCTTTCCACCTCGGCCTCTCCGGGCAGCCTAGCCGCCCGCTCACGCGTCGGCTCGTCGTATCGGCCATCTCGATTACCTACGGTCCGGTGGTCCGAGGCACTCACCTGACTCTTGCCGTAGACAACGGCTGCAATCGAACACTTGAGCTAGATCCTGGGGGCCGACGCTGGCCGTGCGTCGGCCGGTCAGCAGCCCTCCCTCTGGGCGCCGACGCGACTCGCCCCATGGCTGTTGCGGTCTTGTTGGCCATCGGTAAGGTCGGCGCCCATGGGGGCGCGTGCCAACTTTGTTCTGATCGACGGTGATGGTGTGCGGCTGCACTACTCGCACTGGGGCGCTGACTCTGTCTGTTCGGTGCTCGTCGCCGGTCCGGCGGCCGCCAGCCGTTTCATCGCTGCGCAGCACCGCTGCGGTAACCCCGAGCGTGACTGGCTGGACGACAACTGGGCCGACGGCGGAGCGACCGTCGATCACACCACACGGCGGCTGGTGTTCTACGGCGATCAGCTCATGTGGGAACTTCCAGCGAAGCGAGCCTTCCTGGCGCTGCTGGAGCTGACCTGGCCCGGTTGGAACGTGCGGTGGGCCTACGACGGCATGGGTGACGTCGCCGCGGCGGCCGGTGTGGACCGATCCGTTGTCCGCGCTCCGGCCCACGAAGTCGTGTACTTCAACGACGAGTGGGCGATGCCGGACGAGACGGAGACCGATCTGGAGGCAGGGGTTCACCTGTTGACCGTTCGCACGGCGAAGGGGATCACCGTCTACCCGTTGTACAGAGACGTTCACACCGCCTGCAGGGACCCGGCCTGCTCAACCGTCTCCCCGAGGGAGGACGGTCACGGTTGGAACTGCCGGAGATCCCCACGAGCGGACTACACGTCGACGCCGATGCCCGCCTCGCCGGGGTGTGGCTGGGGGAGCACGGCACCGGCCTGATGCCCGTGCTGACCGAGCTGTGGCCGGCATGGCGGGTGGAGTTCTGGCAGGACCGGTACGAGGAACATCTCGACAGGAGCGGCGGCACGGTTACCGCCCCAGCCGTCGACCTGCTCGCGGGCCTGGACGACGTGCTCTCCTCGCTCAGCAGGCGGCGTGGCCACGACCCGGTGTCCGCGATGCTCGATCTGGTGCGCGAGAGGGCCGGTGGCGAGGACAACGTCGAGGCTGAACACGCTCTTCACCGCTCACCGGCACCTGGACCCCACCGAACAGGAGTGGGCGGCGGCCCGGCGCGCCGCCGCCGAACTCCGCACCCGCCTTGCCCGGTGACGTCGTCGCCTCGCCCGTTAGCCTGGCGTCGGCCGGGAAGGAAAAGGGCTTGAGTCTCCACCGGCTGGAGGGGTGATGGTGTGACCTCGTGAGCGACCACCCCGACCTGTTCACCATCGGCGAGCTGGCACGCCGCACCGGGCTGGCCGTGCGGACGATCCGTTTCTGGTCCGACCGCGGCATAGTCACGCCGGTCTGCCGCTCGGTGGGCGGCTACCGGCTCTACGACGCCGAGGCCGTCGCCCGTCTCGATCTGGTCCGCACCCTCCGCGAACTGGGTCTGGAACTGAACACGGTGCGCCGGGTCCTGGCTAACCAGGCGACGGTGCGGGACGTCGCCGGCGCGCACCTGCGCGTGGTGGACGCGGAGATCCGCCGACTACAGGTGCGGCGTGCGGTGCTGCGGTGGTCGCTCGACGTGGCAGCACGACCGAGGAGATGAGACTCATGGACGAACTGGCCCGCATGTCCGCCGGCGAGCGGCGGCGGATGATCGACGACTTCGTCAGCGACACCTTCGACGGCCTCGACACCGAGACACCTGGCGCCCACATCGCCCAGAACATGCGCACCCTGCCGGTGGAACTGCCCGACGAGCCCGCGCCCGAGCAGGTGGAGGCGTGGATCGAGCTGGCCGAGTTGGTCAGGGACGAGGCGTTCCGCAAACGCGCCCGGGAGATGGCCCTGGCCGGCGCGCGGGCGGACGTGCGGCCGTCCGGTCCCGACCCTGGGCGGATCCAGGAGCACGCCGGCGGCGCGGTGCGCGCGGACGTCGCGCCCGAGTCGGCCGAGGGCGCGGAGATCCTGAGCCGGATCGTCGACCCGGGTCTGCCCGCTCCCGAGCGGCTCGCGCTGGCCGACCAGCTGGCGACCTTCACCGACCGGCGGGTGGAGCGGTACTGGCAGCTCCTGGGCATGCTCAACGGCTGGCCGCCGAGGCCGCCCCAGGTGCCGGCCTTCGAGTGGTTGATCGCCGCCCTCCGCGCCCACTCCTGACGCCGCCGGGGCCCTCAGGCCGTCGGCGTGGGTGGGGTCCACTGCGGGGCGCGGCCTGAGGTGGCCAGGGCGCGGTCGAAGGGGGTGGCGGTGGCGGGGACGGGGACCGGCTCCGCGAAGCCCTGGTACTGGCGGTAGATCTCGGCGTGCTCCTCGACCACCGCGAGGATCAGGCGCGCCAGGTCGTCCGAGACGTCGATCCGCTGCCCGGTGGCGCGGGCGACGTCCCAGCCGTGCACCACCATCTCCTTGATCACCATCTGGGCGATCGTCGCCGCGGGCATGGCCATGTCGCCCAGGTCCACCTCCCCCTCCCAGACGGCCGGCTCCGACCAGGCCGCCACGGCTCGGTCGAGCTGATCCGCGTAGGCGTCCGCCCAGGCGGGGTCGGCGGTGAAGTCGCGGGCGACGAGTTCCTCCGGCAGGTCCTTCCTCAGGGCCCGGTGTTCGAGACCGTGGGAGGTGTAGAGCACCCAGTGGTTGACCAGGGTGCGGGTGTCGAAGTCCGTGCAGGGGGTCGGCCCGTCCAGATGCTCCTTACGGACGCCGCGGGCGATGCGGGCCGCCTCCGCGGCGGCGCGGGCCATGAGGGGGTGCAGGGGGTGCGGTGCATTGTCGTTCATGCGTTCGATCATGGGTCGCGTGCCGGTCGGCGTCTTGAACAAACGCGACAGCTAGCCTGGCGGAATGACCTCCCCGGATCTGGGACGAGGGGTGCTGGGACCCGGCCGAGCGGCGGCCGTGGTCAGCCTGTCCCGGCACGAGCCGCGCGGGGAGGTGGCGCGCCTCGTCGAGTTCTACTGGCTGGTGCGCTGGGACTGCCACGGCCGGCCGGCCCACGAGCAGAAGGTGCTCACCCACCCCAACGTTCATCTGGTCTTCGAGGCCCCCGAGGCGCGGCTGTACGGGGTCCATCGGTCACTTTTCGTGCGCCGGCTGGAGGGCGCGGGACATGTGCTGGGGGTGAAGTTCCGCCCGGGCGGGTTCCGCCCGTTCGTCGACCGGCCGGTGGCCGAACTCGCCGATCAGGTCGTGCCGGCCGCCGACGTCTTCGGGCCGGATACGGACCGGGTCAACCAGCTGGTGCTCCGCGACCCCGAAGAACCGGCGCTGATCTCCCACGTGGACTCCTTCCTGCTCGCCCGGCTGCCCGCGCCCGATCCGGTGGCCGAGGAGGTCGCCGCGATGGTGGCGCACATCACCACCGCGTCCGGTCTGTACCGGGTCAACCAGGTGGCGGAGGCGTTCGACGTCAGCGTGCGCCGGCTGCAGCGGCTGTTCCACGAGTACGTCGGCGCCAGTCCCAAATGGGTGCTGCGCCGCGCCCGGCTGCACGAGGCCGCCGAGCGCGCGGACCGCGGCACGGACATCGACTGGGCGGCGCTCGCCGCCGAGCTCGGCTATGCCGACCAGGCCCACCTCACCCGAGACTTCACGGCGGCGGTGGGCACCTCACCGGCCCGCTACGTGGGGGAGCGACGGTAGTCATCTCCCACGCCCGACCGCGGGGAAGCGGGGACGCGGGGGAGCGCCACCGGGGGAGTGACGCTCCCCCGCGGACCTCCGGCGGACGAGGGGACGTCGCGGCCGGGGTCGCCGGCGCGTAGGGGATCGCGCCGGGGTCGCGGGGTCAGCGGCCGGCGGTCCGGCCGCGGGAGCGGCGGAACAGGGTGCGGGCCAGCGGCCAGAGCAGGATCGCGGCGATCAGGGCGTAGACGCAGACGGCCAGCGGGGTGTTGACCAGCCCCGACAGGCTGCCGTCGCTGAGTTGGAGGGCGCGGCGCATCTGGAGTTCCGCGGCGGGGCCCAGGATCACCCCGAGCACGGCGGGCAGCACGGGGAGCCCGTAGCGCCGCATCAGCAGCCCCAGCAGACCGATGAGCAGCAGCAGGAACACGTCGAAGGAGGTGCCGGAGACGGCGTAGGCGCCGACCGCGGCGAAGAAGAGGATGCCCGCGTACAGGTAGGGGCGCGGGATGCGCAGCAGCTTCGCCCAGACCGGCGCCAGCGGCAGGTTGAGCACCAGCAGCATCGCCATGCCGACGAACAGCGAGGCGATCAGGCCCCACACCAGCTCGGACTCGCGCTCGAACAGCAGCGGTCCCGGCTGGATGCCGTACGTCTGGAAGGCGGCCAGCATCACCGCGGCCACCGCGGTGGTCGGCAGGCCGAGCGTCAGCATCGACGCCATGGTGCCGGCGGCGGAGGCGGAGGCGGCCGATTCGGGACCCGCCACGCCCTCGATGGCGCCCTTGCCGAACTCGTCGCGGTGCTTGGACAGCCGCTTCTCGGCCGCATACGACAGGAACGTCGGGATCTCCGCGCCGCCGGCCGGGATGGCGCCGAACGGGAAGCCGATCACCGGCCCGCGCAGCCACGGCCGCCACGTGCGCCGCAGCTCCTGCCGCCCCAGCCACGGACGGCCCACGGGGATCGGCGCGTCGGGCCGGCGCCGCAGGTGCAGCGCGACCCACAGCGCCTCGCCGACCGCGAACAGCCCGACGGCGACGATCACCACGTCGATGCCGTCGGCGAGCTGCAGCACGTCGAACGTCAGCCGCTGCTGCCCGGTCAGCGCGTCCAGACCGACCAGGCCGATCGTCAGGCCGATCAGCAGCGAGGCGAAGCCCCTGATCCGGGAGCTGCCGAGCACCGAGGTCACCGCGATGAACGCCAGCACCATGATGGCGAAGTAGTCGGCCGCGTGGATGTCCACCGCCCAGTCGGCGATGGACGGCGCCAGCAGCACCAGCAGCAGCGTGCCGATCACGCCGCCGGTGAAGTGCCCGATCGCCGCCGCGGCCAGCGCCTGGGCGCCGCGCCCCGAACGGGCCATGGGATGGCCCTCGATGGCGGCGACCACCGCGGCGGTCTCGCCCGGGGTGTTCAGCAGGATCGAGGTGGTGGAGCCCCCGAACATGCCGCCGTAGTAGATGCCCGCGAACATGATGAACGCGGCGGTCGGGTCCAGCCCGTACGTCACCGGCAGCAGCAGCGCCACCGCCATCGCGGGACCGATGCCCGGCAGCACGCCGATGGCCGTGCCGAGCAGCACGCCCAGCGCGGCCCACAGCACGTTGGTCGGCGTCAGGGCCGTTCCGAAACCGTCCATCAGGGAGTTCAGGGAATCCACGGCTACAGCACCTCCATCAGCGGGCCGCCGGGCAGCGGGATGCCGAGCAGGCTGTCGAAGACCAGATAGGTGACGACGGACAGCGCCGCGGCGATCAACGGGTCACGTGTGTGGGCCCGGCTGCCGAGCGCGTAGGCCGAACCCCAGAACATCAGCGCCCCGGCGGCCGGGAAGCCCACCGGTTCGAACAGCACCGCGCCGCCGAGGAACACTCCGGCCAGCAGCAGCACCGTGCGCCAGTCGCCGGGCGCGGTCAGGTCCACGTCCTCGCCGCCCTCGGCCTCGCCGCGCCCGCCCCGCAGCACGTCCACGGCCAGCAGCACGGCCACCACCAGCAGCCCGACGCCGACCACGGTCGGCACGCTCTTCGGGCCCACCGGGCCGCGCTGTGCGACGTCGACGTCCATGGTCAGCACGTCGCCCAGCACCAGCGCGCTGAGGGCGAGGAGCAGCACGCACACCCCGAGTTCGGAGTGCTCCCGTGCCCACCGCCAGGTCAGCCCTTGTCCCGTGTGCGCCGTAGACCCCGTAGACCCCGTAGACCCGGTGTCGTTCACAGCCCCAGCTCCCTCAGCGTCTCGTCCACGCGCTCGTCCTGCCGTTCCAGGTAGCGCCCGAAGTCCTCACCGGTCAGGAAGGCGTCGGTCCAGCCGTTGCGGGCCAGCGCCTCCCGCCACTGCTCGGAGTCGTGCAGCTCCTCGAACAGCCGGATCAGCCGGCCGCGTTCGGCGTCGCTCAGGCCCGGCGGGGCGACGATGCCGCGCCAGTTGGTGAACGTCACGTCGAGACCGGCCTCGGTCAGCGTGGGGGCGTCCATCCCCGCCACCCGCTCCTCGCCGGTCACCGCGAGCACCCGCAGCTCCCCGGCCTCGATCTGGTCGAGGTACTCGCCCACGCCCGAGACGCCGAAGGCGACCTCGCCGCCGAGGATGGCCGCGAGCAGTTCGCCGCCGCCGTCGTAGGAGATGTAGTTGGCCGACCGGGGCGTGACCCCGGCCGATTCGGCCATCAGCATGGCGGCCAGATGGTCGGGCCCGCCGGGGGAGGAGCCGCCGCCCACCGGCAGCGATTCCGGATTGTCCTGCCAGTCCGCGAGCAGGTCCCCGAAGTCCTGGTAGGGGGAGTCCGCCGGCACGACGACGACGTCGGGCTCCTCGGTCAGCCGCGCGATCGGGGTCGTGTCGGCGAGCGTCACGTCGGTGTCGTTGGTGTGCACCGCCCCGACGACGCCCAGGCCCATGGACATCGCCATCCGGCCGTTGCCGCGTTCGGAGACGAGGCGGCTCAGCCCGACCGTCCCGCCCGCGCCTGGCAGGTTGAACACCTCGATGGTGCCGGTCAGGTCGGCGTCCTCGGCGTTGGCCGCGGCGGTGCGCGCGGTGATGTCGTAGCCGCCGCCTGGTTCGTTGGGGACCATGAAACGCAGCCCCGGGATGCTGGTGCCGCCGCCCGCTGAGTCGTCCGAGGACAGCAGCGGGGGCACGACGAGCACGATCAGCGCGGCCGAGAGCACGGAGATGAGAAACCGCAGACGCACGCAGACACCGCCCTTCCGTTGTGAGGCGAACGGCGACGATCGTGCAGCGGTCCCGGCGGCCCGTCCATGCCTGGTCCCGTTGCGAACGTAAGTCTCCTTTTATTCATAAAGTTCACTGGCCCGGACAAGGGCACAGACGGGCGAGCGGTCACGGGGCGCGGAGGCGGAAGCGCCGTTCCGGGCGGCCGGTGCCGCCGTACCGCAGCGACACCGTCACCTGCCCCGTCGCCATGAAGTGCTCCAGATAGCGCCGGGCGGTCACCCGGGACAGCCCGGCCCGCTCCGCGCAGGCGGCCGCGGACAGTCCCTCGCCCTCGTCGCCCGCCGCCAACACCCGCCGCACCAGCCCGGCCGTCTCCTCCGACAGGCCCTTCGGCAGCCGCACCGCCGACGCCGTGCCGAACACCCGGTCCACGTCGTCCTGACCGGGAGCCGCGAGCGCCGCCAGCTCCTGGCGCCGCTGGGCGTAGCCCCGCAGCCGCTCCTGGAGCACGGGCACGTCGAACGGCTTGATGATGTAGTGCACCGCGCCCCCGCGCAGCGCGCTCCGCACGGTCTCCATCTCCCGCGCCGCCGTGATCACCAGAACGTCCACGTCGGCTCCCGACGCCGCCCCGCCGCGCAGCTCGCGCAGCACGTCCAGGCCGCTGATGTCCGGCAGGTAGATGTCCAGCAGCACCAGATCAGGCCGGAGCTCGCGGACCGCGGCCAGCGCGCGTTCGCCCGTGTGCGCCTGCCCGACGATTCGGAACCCCGGCGTGCGCTCGACCACCGTGCTGTGCAGCCGGGCCACCATGAAATCGTCGTCCACGACCAGCACCCCGATCACGATCCGACCCCCGTCTCCGTCGCGGACGGTTCGCGCTCCGGTGCCGCGCGGGGCAGCCTGGCCAGGAACGCCGCCCCGTCGACGGCGACGCCGCCGCCGCGCCGCCCGCACACCAGCCGCGTGATGGCCAGCCCCAGGCCCCGCCCGCTCGCCTTGGTGCTGAAGCCCTGCCGGAACACCGACTCCGCCAGTTCGGGGGCCACCCCGGAACCCGAGTCCCGCACCCGCACCCGCACCTCCTGCGCGTCCTCGGTCAGCTCCACGTCCACCCGCGCGTCCGGGCCGCCGCCGCGCACCGCCTCCAGCGCGTTGTCGACGAGGTTGCCGAGCACCGTCACCAGGTCGGAGGCCAGCGATTCGGGCACCGGGCCCAGCGCGCTGTCCGGGGCGACCCGCAACGCCGTCCCCTGTTCCGCCGCCAGGCTCGCCTTCGCGATCAGCAGCGCGGCCAGCGAGGGGTCGGCGACGGCCGCCTGCACGCGGGCGGTGCGCCGCGCGTGCGTCCCGCTGATCCCGCGCACGTAGCGGCTGACCTCCGGATACTCCGCCAGCTCCACCAGCCCGGCGATCACGTGCAGGTGGTTCGAGAACTCGTGGGCCTGGGCGCGCAGCGTGTCGGTGGCGCTCCGCGTGGTGTCGAGCTGGTGCTGGAGGGCGGTCAGCTCGGTCAGGTCCCGCAGGGTGGTCACCGAGCCCATGGCCTGCCCGCGCGCGACCAGCGGCATCCGGTTGAGCGTCAGCACCCGGTCCCGGGTCACCACCACCCGGTCGCGGTCGGGCCGCGGACCGGTCAGCGCCTCCCGCAGCACCTCCTCCACGTCCAGCTCGCGGAGCGTCCGCCCGGCCGCGTCGGCCGGCAGCCGCAGCAGCTCCCGGCAACTGTCGTTCGCCAGCGTGACCCTGCCCTGCCGGTCCAGGCCCACCACGCCCTCCGTGATCCCGTGCAGCATCGCCTCCCGATGCTCCACGAGCGCGGTGATCTCGCCCGGTTCGAGCCCCATGGTCTGCCGTTTGATCCGGCGGGCCAGCAGATAGGACCCGGCCACGCCGAGACAGGAGGCGATCCCCAGGTACAGCAGCAGGTCGGGTGCCGCGGCCTCCACCCGCGCCGTGAAGCTCCGCTCCTCGCTCCCCACCGCCACCACGCCCAGCGGCTCGCCGTCCTCCCCGAACACCGGGACATGCGCGACCAGCGAGGTCTCCCCACCCACCGCCGTGACCGACCCCACCCACGACCGGCCCGCCAGCACGTCGCTGCCGCCCAGCTCCAGCGGCTCCCCGATCCGCTGGGGGTCCGCCGAGGTGAGAATGCGCCGGTCGAGCCGCGCGATCTCCACGAACGACGCCCCCGATGTGCTCCGCGCGCCCTCCGCGGGCGCGTGCAGCGCCCCCACCCGCGCCGCGTCCGCGAGCCCGATCCGCACCACCCGCTGCGCCGCCACCGACTCCGCGGTGCTCAGCAGCCGCGCGCCCTCGGTCCGCCGCCAGTCGGCGTTCGCCTGCACCACCGACACCCAGGCCACGACGACGAGCACGACCACGATCAGCGCCAGTTGCAGTGTGAGTACCTGGCCCGCCAGCGATATCCGCGCCCCGGGGAACCGGCCCGGGAACACCCTGCGTCCCATTCCGCCGCCCTCCTCGTCGCGAGCGCACATTGTGGCCGCTGGGGGCGGAAGGCCACCAGATCCCCGTCACCCCCGGTTCGCCCGGCGACGTGACCGCCCCGGTGACGCGACCGCGGCCACCGGGAAGGGCTGGCCACGACCGGCCACGCGGTGCCGCTCAGCCGACCGCGGTTCACCCCGAGCGGTTAACGCCCGCGTATGGCGTTGTTCGACCCGCGTGCGGACACTGATCGACGTGAACGACACCATCCGGACCTCCCGCCGCGGTTTCCTCGCCGCCGGCTTCGGCCTCGCCGGCACGGCCACGCTCGCCGCGCCCACCCCGGCCGCCGCCTCCGCCCACCCCCAGCGCCTGCGCGTCGCCACCTTCAACATCCACCACGGCGCGAGCCCTGCCGACGTCCTGGACCTGGTGCGGACCGCCCGGGTGATCAGGGACCTGCGGGTCGACGCCGTCGGCCTCCAGGAGGTCGACCGCCACTGGTCGGACCGCAGCGGCTTCGTCGACCAGGCGGCGTGGCTGGGCCGGCGGCTGGGCATGCACCATGCCTACGGCGCCAACCTGGACCTCGACCCGTTGACACCAGGAGAGCCGCGCCGCCAGTACGGCACGGCGGTCCTCTCCCGCTGGCCCATCCTGTCCTCGTCCAACACCCCGCTGCCGCTGTTCCCCGGCCACGAGCAGCGCGGCCTGCTCAGGACCTCGCTCAACGTCAGGGGCCGGCGCGTCACCTTCGCGGTCACCCACCTCCAGCACAACGACAACCTGGAGCGGGAGCAGCAGGCCGCGCGGATCGTCGAGCTCCTCGGCACCCGCCCGCGCCGCACCGTGCTCACCGGCGACCTGAACGCCACCGCGGAAACGCCCGAGATCACGACGCTGACCTCGGTGTTCGACGACGTCTGGCCGGCGGCCGGCGACGGCGAAGGGTTCACCTACGACGCGCTCGACCCGCACGCCCGGATCGACTACGTGCTGGCGTCCCCCGACCTCGCTCCGGTCACCGCGCGGGTGGTCACCGAGGATCCGGAGGCGTCCGACCACCTGCCGATGGTGACCGAACTCCTGCTGCGCTGAGTCGACCACCCGCGAATGCGTCCCCGAGACGGCGTCAGGGGCGGCGTCAGGGGCGGCGGAGCGGGGCGTACGGGGTGAGGTCGAGGCCGAGGTCGGTTTGGAGGTCGTGGTCGGTGGCCAGCAGCGCGGCGAGGCGGCCGGCCCAGGGGCCGATGGTCAGGCCGGTCGCGCCCAGCCCCGTGGCCACGACCAGGCCGGCGAGCCCGGCCACCGGGCCGAGCAGCGGCCGGACGTCCGGGCCCATGGGTCGGAAGCCGATGCGGGTCTCGACGTGCACCGCGGAGGCCAGCCCCGGCGCGACGGCGAGCGCCTCATTGAGCACCTCGGCGAGGCCGCCCGCGGTCACCTGGTAGCTGAAGCCAGAGCCGGTCTCCCGGGTCGCGCCCGCGACCACCCGGGAGTCGTCGAACGCCACCAGATAGTGCGCGCTGCCGCTCGGCAGCACCACGGGCCAGCGCGAGGTGTCCGTGCCGGGCAGCGCCAGATGGGCGATCTGGCCGCGCTGCGGCACGACCGACGCCGTCAGCCCGACGAGCGCCAGCACGTCCGCCGTCCACGCGCCCGCGGCCAGGATCACCCGGTCGGCCTCGATCAGGCCGCCCGCCCCCAACACCTCCACCCCGCCGACCCGGTTGCCGGAACGGACCAGCGTGGCCCGCCCGTGCCGCAGCCGGGTGCCGCGCCGCTCCGCCTGGCGAAGCAGCGCGTCCCGCAGCAGCCGGCCGTCCACCCGGGCCCCGGCCGGCACGTGGACCGCGCGTGAGTCGGCCGCCAGCGGCGGGAACAGCTCGCGCGTCTGGTCCCCGTCGAGGATCTCCACGTTGCCGGTGTCGGCCACCGAATCGCGCCGGGCCACCGTGCGGCGCAGGATCTCCGCGAGCTCCTCGTCGTCGGCGGCCAGGCTGAGCGCGCCGACCCGGCGGTAGCCGAGGTTCCGTTCGCCGGCCGCGGCGAGCTCCGCCACCAGCGGGCCGTAGTAGCGGGCGCCGTCACTGGCCAGCCGGAAGTGATGCGGGTCGGCCACCCGACTGGACCAGGGGCAGACGATGCCCGCCCCGGCGTCGGTGGCCCGCCCCCGCAAGGGCTGGTCGACGAGGACGACATCGGCCCCGAGCCCGCTCGCGTGGTACGCGGCACTCGCTCCCGCGATGCCTGCCCCGACTACGACGATGCGCATGCTGTGCCCTCCTGGCAGACCGCGTTGGTACTCGCCCATGGTCCACCACCACCCCGGGGGATCCTTGTGATAGGCTCGGAACAAGTTGCGGTTTTGGTTTTCCATAGATGTTGGTGCGTCCACGGGACTAACTCCACGGATGTGCCTTATTTTTTTGCCGGTCATTTCCGGATGGGGTCATTGCAGCAACCTTCCGAGGATCCGTTTTCCGCGGATTCCAGCACTGTTTCCCCTTAGAGGAGATTGACATGGCCAGCGGCACCGTGAAGTGGTTCAACGCCGAGAAGGGCTTCGGCTTCATCGAGCAGGACGGCGGCGGCGCGGACGTCTTCGCCCACTACTCGAACATTGCGGCCTCCGGCTTCCGTGAGCTGCACGAGGGCCAGCGCGTGAAGTTCGACGTCACCCAGGGCCAGAAGGGCCCGCAGGCGGAGAACATCGTTCCCGAATAAGGCCCACAGCCACACGCTACGAGCCGGGGCCCGCACCTGAAGGGGTGCGGGCCCCGGCTCGTCGTGCTTCCAGAAAGGCCCCCCCTTGAGTCGTCGCCGCAACCGCAGCAGCCCGACCCTTCACGACAAAACCGCCCAACCGACCCTCACCCGACCCACCACCGCCCAGCCGACCGCCGCTCAGGCCATGACCGCTCAGCCACCCGCGAGGCGGCGTCCCGCCCGGCGGAAATCGGTGCTGTCACCCGACCACGCCCCCGCGCCGCCCGCCGTCGCCTCGTTCACCGAGTTGGACCTGCCCACGCAGCTGTCCGACGAGCTGGCCCGCCAGGGCATCTCGGTGCCCTTCCCGATCCAGGCCGCGACGCTGCCCAGCGCGATCGCGGGGAGTGACGTGCTGGGACGCGGACAGACCGGCTCCGGCAAGACCCTCGCGTTCGGCCTTGCCCTCCTGGTGCGCACCGCGGGACACCGCGCCGAGCCGCGCCGCCCCCGCGCGCTGATCCTCGTCCCCACCCGCGAGCTGGCCCAGCAGGTCACCGACGCCCTCGCTCCCTATGCCCGGAGCCTGCGGATACGGCTGACCACCGTGGTCGGCGGGCTGTCGATCAACCGGCAGGCCGCCGTCCTGCGCGACGGAGCCGAGGTCGTCGTGGCGACGCCCGGACGGCTCAGGGACCTGGTGGAACGCGGCGACTGCCACCTCGACCAGATCGCCGTCACCGTCCTGGACGAGGCCGACCAGATGGCCGACATGGGCTTCCTCCCGCAGGTCAGCTGGCTGCTCCGACAGGTGCCCGCCGACGGCCAGCGGATGCTGTTCTCCGCCACGCTCGACCGCGACGTGGACCGGTTGGTGAACCGGTTCCTCAACAACCCCGTCCTGCATTCGGTCGATCCGCCCGCGAGCGTGGTCACCACGATGGCGCACCACCTGCTGCAGGTGTCCAAGGACGACAAGCAGGCCCTGGTCACCCGGATCGCCGGTCGCGAGGGCCGGGTCATCATGTTCCTGGACACCAAACACGCGGTGAACCGGCTGACCACGAGGCTGCTCACCGCCGGCGTGCGGGCGGCGGCGCTGCATGGCGGGAAGTCCCAGCCACAGCGCACCCGCACCCTCGACCACTTCCGCTCAGGACACGTCACCGTGCTGGTGGCCACCAACGTGGCGGCGCGCGGCATCCACGTCAACGACGTCGACCTCGTCGTCAACGTCGATCCGCCCACGGAGCACAAGGACTACACCCACCGGGGCGGTCGCACCGCCCGCGCCGGGGGCTCCGGCAGCGTGGTCACCCTCGTGCTGCCCGACCAGCGCCGGGCGATGGAACGCCTGATGTCTGCGGCGAAGATCGCCCCGCATGTCGCCCGGGTCCACTCCGAGGACGCCGAGCTCGCCCGCATCACCGGAGCGCGGGCACCCTCCGGCGTTCCGGTGGTCCTGAACGCCGACGCCCAGAAGCAGACGCCGCGGCCGGCCACCCGACGCCCGGCACGGCCCAACCGCGACGGCAGCTCGCACCGGACCGCCCGCTCGGCTCGGCGGCGTGCGCCGCGCCGGGGTGCGTAGTCGCGCGACCTCTTGACGGTCGGCGTCCGCCCTCGTACTGTCGCGCCCGTCTCGCGCATTGAAACGACTCAATGCCGCCGCGGAAGGACGCCCCGATGACACACCACAGACGTGCCAGAAGGCGCTGGACGGTCGCGCTGCTGGCCTCGTTGGCGGCCGGGGTGACCCTGGCCGGCGGCCTGCCGGCCGGCGCGCAGGCCGGCGGGAACGGGAGCGGCGGCCGGGATGGCGTGCAGTTGGAGCGTCTGGACCGGGGGCTGGTGGCGGTGGAGACCGGGGAGGGGGTGTTCCTGAGTTGGCGGCTGCTGGGTGACGAGGTGACGGGTGCGACCGACACCGGCATGGCCGGCGTCGACTTCCGCGTGTACCGGGACGGCGAGCGCGTCGCCACCGTCACGGACAGCACCAACTACCTGGACACCGAGGCGTCCCCCGACAGCGAGTACCGGGTGGCCCCGGTCCGCCGGGGAGGCGACCGCGGCCAGCTCAGCGATCCGGTGTCGCCGCGGGACGACGGCTACTACGAGATACCGTTGACCCGACCCGCGGACGGCGTCACCCCGGCCGGCGAGGAGTACACCTACCGCGCGAACGACATGAGCGTGGGCGATGTGGACGGCGACGGCGCCTACGAGTACGTGGTGAAGTGGGATCCGTCGAACTCCAAGGACGTCTCGCAGGTCGGCTACACCGGCAACACCTACATCGACACGTACGAGCTCGACGGCACGCTGCTCCACCGGATCGACCTCGGGGTCAACATCCGCTCCGGCGCGCACTACACGCAGTTCCTGGTCTACGACTTCGACGGCGACGGCCGCTCGGAGCTGATGTTCAAGACCGCGCCCGGCACGAAGGTGATCAGCTATGACGAGGACGGCGAGGTCGCGTCGGAGGAGTACATCACGATGCCGCGCGCGGACGTCCGCGCCGGCTACTCGAATCAGGACGACTACCGACTGAGCGCCGAGGGTTACTACGACCATCTGGTCGAGATGTTCCGGGGCTGGGACGAGCACCCCGAGGTGGAAGCGGGCAACTGGCCGGCCACCATCGAGGAGGCGCTGGGCATCACCGACCGCGAGCCCTACGAGTACCCGCTCTCGCGCGCCGACGCCGAATCCCTCGTCGACTACTTCATGGACGTCTACGCCCCCAGCCGCAGCAGCCGCAACGCCCTGCGGGCGTTCGAGGGCTTCGTGCTGGACGGGCCCGAGTACCTGACGGTCTTCGACGGCGCCACCGGCGCGGAACTCGACACCGTGCGCTATCCCGTGCCGCGCTACGACGACGGCCTGATGTGGGGCGACTACGCCATGAGCCGCATCGAACCGGGCAACCGGGTCGACCGCTTCCTGTCCGGTGTCGCCTATCTGGATGGCGAGCACCCCTCGGCGATCTTCGCCCGCGGCTACTACACCCGCACCACCCTGGTCGCCTACCGCTGGGACGGCCACCGGCTGCGCGAGGACTGGACCGTGGACAGTGGCTGGACCCCGATGTCCAACCCGTTCAACGACGGCCCGCACGGCGTGGACGGCACCGATCCCGAATACGGCACCCTGACGACGCAGGGCTTCCATTCGCTCGGCGCCGCGGACGTGGACGGCGACGGCCGGCAGGAGGTCGTCTACGGTTCGGCCACCCTGGACGACGACGGCGATCTGCTCTACAGCTCGTTCGGCGAGATGCCCGAGGGCAGCGCGGACCCGGGCGCCTCCGCCCGGCTCGGGCACGGTGACGCCATGCACGTCACCGACATCGACCCGAACCGCGAGGGTCTGGAGATCTTCACCGTGCACGAGGGCGGCACCTGGGCGCCGTACGGTTTCGCGCTCCGCGACGCCGCCACCGGCGAGGTGCTCTACGGCGGCTACACCGGCGTGGACACCGGCCGCGGCATGATCGGCGACGTCCGGCCCGACGTGCCGGGCCTGGAGAGCTGGGCGTCGGTGCCGCTCCAGTCCTCCGACACCGGCCTGTGGTCGGCCGCCGGCGAGAACCTCGGCGGCGAGACGCCGGGCACCAACGCCAGCATCCGGTGGGGCGCGGACCTGACGACGCAAATGGTCAACGGCACCACGACGGAGACGTACCAGACGCCGACCATCGAGGACTGGACCCGCGGCACCCTGCTGACCGCCGAGGGCACCACCACCAACAACTGGACGAAGGGCAACCCCTCCCTCGTCGCCGACGTCCTCGGCGACTGGCGCGAGGAACTCTTCCTGCCGACCACCGACCAGAACGCGATGCGGGTCTACGTCAGCACCGAGGTCACCGACCACAAGATGTACACGCTGATGCACGACCCGCAGTACCGGGTGGACGTGGCGCGCCAGCAGACGGCCTACAACCAACCCGCCTACCCCGGCTTCTACCTCGCCGCCGACACCGACTGGGCGAACGTGCCCGAGCCGGACATCGACTACCCGCGGGGCCGGTGACATAGCGAGCCGGCGATCTGGGCGGCGTCGGGCCGCGCCGGAGGGACCTGCCCTCACGGGTGTGGCCCGGCGCGGCCCGACGCTCAACTCCGGTTCTTGAACTCCACCGGACCGGCGTTCATCTCGATCGTCCCGTCCGGGTGCAGCACCGGGCGCCGCTCCGTCATCCGCGCGCTGTACGCCTCGATATGCCGGATGGCCGCGCCGTCCGGGTCGGAGAAGTCGACGAGGGCGATGGCCACCCAGTAACGCGTCCGGGTCTTCTCGAACAGCGGCACGGTCACCGTCGAGCCACGCCCGTCGGTGACCACGACCTTGGCGCCGAAGCTGCGGAACGAGCCGAACCCGTTGCTCAGCGCGGAGTACGCGCAGAGCAGCACGTAGCCCTGCTCGTCCGGGCGGGCGATGCGGATGGTCTCCCTGCCCGGGGCGCGGGAGTCGCCGTCCAGGGCGATGAACGGGTCGTGCCGCACCGAGCCGAGGGCGCGGTAGTAGATGACGCCGAAGTCCCGGGCGACCCCTGCCTGTTTCTTGTCCTGCTTCTCCGCCGCGTCGGCCTTGCCCTGTTTGGCCCGGGCGTCCCTGGCGGCCTTGCGCCACGCCTCGGAGGCGTGGGCCTGCTCCGGCGTCCACAGCGGAGCACCCTGTGGCTGGTGGTCGGTCGGCACCACGGTCCCGGGCGGCAACGCGCCGCGCAGCGCGTCGGCGGCGGGCACGAACAGCGCGTACAGGTCGAGGTCGGCGCCGCGCCGCCGCCGGCTGTCGCTGCCGCCGTCCCATTCCAGCGCGGCGGTCACGATCAGCTCGCGGTCCTGTTTGTCGAGGCTGAGGGAGACCGCGCCGCTCTTCTCCAGACTGATGCTGCCGAGCGGCGCCTTGGTGAGGTTGGGCGGTGGGGTCGCGGGTGGTGGGGTCGCGGGCGGCGGGGGCACGACGGGCGCCGCGGGTGCGGCCTCCGCCATCGCCTCGGTGAGCGCCACCGTCCGGGCGTCTTCTGATGTGAGGTCGTCCGTCCCGTCGTCGTCCACGGCGATGCCGAAGTCGGTGGCCAGCCCGGCCAGGCCCGAGGCGTACCCCTGGCCCACCGCCCGCACCTTCCACCCGGCGCCCCTGCGGTAGAACTCCAGCAGCACCGCGGCCCGTTCGCCGCCGGTCATGGGCGGCACCCGGAACGCGACGGGCTCGGCGCCGGCCTGGGTGGCGACCGCTTCCAGCTCCGTCACCTCGGCGAACGTGCTGCGCTCGTCCCCCGGATCACAACTGGCCACGACGACCACCTGCCGCACGGCCTCCGGCAGCGCGCCGGGCTCCAGCCGCAGCCGCGTCCCGTCGGCCAGCGTCACGGCGCCGCCCTCGGCGCTCGGCTGGTTGAAGAACACCATGTCGTCGTCGGAGCGGACCTTCCCGTCCGCTCCCAGCAGCAGCGCGCTGACGTCCAGCGCGCCGCCGACGTACCGCAGTTCGGCGGTGACATCGCCCTCGACGAGCGGTGCGTTCCCACCCTTGGCGAGCTCGGCCATACGTTCCTCCCCGTCCGCAGCCCCGCTTGGCCCCGACCGTAACACCGCCTCACACCGCCTCATACGGCCTCGTCCGTCGCGGAGGCGCGAAGCTCGTGCAGCCGGACGCCGACCGCGATATGGGCGGCGAGGACGAGGGCCGTGACCGGAACGGCGATCGCCGGGCCGGCTGGCGTGACGGCCAGGATGAGCACCGCCGCGGCCGGGTAGAGCAGCCCGTGGCGCGGGCCCACGTGGTAGGGGCGGACCTGGAGCACCCACAGGGTCAGGACGAAGAGCGCGACCGGGATGGTGACGGTGGCCGCCGCGGCCGTGGCCGAGGTGTGCGCGTGGTGCGTGACCTGGTCGACGGCCACGGCGAGTCCCGCCCCGACCGCCGCGGCGGCGCCGAAGACCAGGTAGTGGCCGTAGCCCCACACGAAGGTCGCCGTGTCGGTGGAGGACAGGAAGAAATGGGCCGGTTTCGCGAAGTACATCCACCACATCGCGAACACCGTGACCAGCCCGCCGCCCGCGACCGCGTAGAGCTCGCCGCTCGCCTGGTGCGCGTCGACCGCCGCCTGTACCGCCATCGTCGCGGCGAGCACCGACTCGCCCAGCACGATCATGGTGAACAGCCCGTAGCGTTCGGCGATATGGTGCGGATGCCAGGGACTCGCGCCCCTTCGCTCCGCCCACGGCGAGACGGCGAGGTCGAACGCCGCGAACACCGGGAAGACCGGTGTCTGCCAGCCGGGCGGCAGGAGCAGCCAGCTCACCCAGAGGGCTTGGGCGGCGCCGAGCCCGGCGGCGTATCGGCGGTTCGTCGACCGGTGCGGGGCGTCGGTCACGGCGGCGCGCAGCCAGAGGCTGATCATCGCCACCCGCATGATGATGTATCCCGTGACCGCCAACGCGAAGTCGTCGTCCGCGAACGCCCGGGGCACGCCGGCGGCCAGCACCAGCGCGCCCGCGATGGTGACGAGCGTGGCGATCCGGTACGGCACGTCGTCCACGTCGTAGGCGGAGGCGAACCAGGAGTAGTTCATCCACGCCCACCAGATGGCGAAGAAGACGGCGAGGTAGCTGCCGAGGGCGTTCCCCGCGTGGCCGTCGGCGAGGTAGTGGTGCAGTTCGGCGGAGACCTGGGCGACGGCCACGACGAAGCACAGGTCGAAGAAGAGCTCCAGCGGCGTGGCGGCCCGGTGCTCCTCGTCGGTGGAGCGGGCGCGCATCGGGCGGTGCCAGACGGGGAAACGGTCGGTCGTCACCGCTGGATTCTGCGTCGGTGCCGCCCGCCGGCCGTCATGCGACACGGCCGGCGGGCGGCTGGCTCAGCCGAGGCCGGCCTAGCCCAGGCCGACGACGGTGATCATCACGGGAAGGAACAGGATGATCAGGATGACGCCGATGATGTCGAAGCTGATGCCGGAGCGGATCATCCGGGTGATCGGGACCAGCCCCGAGCCGTAGGCGATCGCGTTCTGCGGCGTGGACACCGGCAGCATGAAGCCGAAGGACGCCGCGAACGTCGCCGCCAGCGCCGGCTGCAACGGGTCCACGCCGGCGGCCTGGGCGATGGGCAGGATGATCGGCACCACTACCGAGGCCGACGCCGTGTTGCTCGTCGTCTCGGAGACCACGACGGCCAGCAGCGCGGCGAACGCGGTGATGGCGAGCACGTCGGTCAGGCCCAGCCAGTCGGAGGCGGAATTGCCGATCGTCTCGGCCAGCCCGGTGTCCGCCAGCAGCGTGCCGAAGATGATGCCGGTGCCGAAGAGCAGGATGGTGCCCCAGTCGATCTTGGCGGCGTCGCTCCAGTTCAGCGTGGCCTGCCGGCGCTTCCAGTCGGTCGGCAGCAGGAACAGCAACGACGCGCCGAGCACCGCGACCACGCCCTCGTCGAGCCGGTCGGACACGGTCGCGTACGCCGAGGAGTCCGTTCCGGCGATCAGCGCCACCACGGCGGGGACGATCCACAGCGTCACGGTGACGCCGAAGGCGACCAGCGTGTTCTTCTCGGCGCGCGACATTCGGCCCAGCTCCGCCCGCTGCTGGTGCACGAACTCCTCGACGCCGTCGATGCGGCGGATCTCCGGCCGGTTCAGCAGCAGCAGGACGAGGCAGAGCGCGACGAACATCAGCGCGCAGATGGGCAGCGCGGTCGCGGTCCACTCCAGGAACGAGATCTTCTCGCCGGTCACCCGCTCGATATGCTCGCGCCCGATCAGGTTCGGCGGCGAACCGATCGGGGTGAGCAGGCCGCCGACGCTCGCCCCGTACGCCAGCATCAGCACCAGGGCCGCGCCCAGCCGCAGCCGCAGTGGGTCGAAGTTCTCGGCGACGACGCCGCGTTCCTGCATCAGCTTGGCCATCACCGCGAGCATGCCGAGCGCGGTGGGCAGCAACATCGCGACCGTGGCCGTGTTGGAGATGAACGCGGACAGCGCGCAGGTGATCGCGCCGAAGGCGATGATGACCCGGAACGTGGACTTGCCCACGCCCGGCAGCGACAGGATCCGGAAGGCGAACCGGCGGGCCAGGCCGCTCCGCAGCATCGACTGCGCGATGATGAACGCCCCGATGAAGGTGAAGATCGTCGAGGACCCGAAGGGGGCCAGTGCGTCGTCGGCCGGCACCACGCCGAGCACCACGATGGCGCCGACGCCGATCAGACCGCCGACCGGGATGGGCACCGGTTCGGTGACCCACAGCACGATCACGCCGAGCAGCACGGCGGCCAGCTGCTGTTGCTGGACCTCCATGTCGAGCGGCAGGAAGAGGAAGACGACGCTCACCAGCGGGGCCAGCCACAGCCCCGTGGTCTGCCGCGCCTTCTCGAAGCGCTCCTCGGCGGGCGTCAGCCGCTGCTCGCCGAGGCTGCGGTAGGTCGCGTGGCCCAGCAGGGCCTTGTCCACATCGGTTCTGGCCGGCTGTTCGGCCGTGCGGCCGGCAACCGGCTCGGCCTTGTCTGACGTCATCGGCAGCAGCCCTTCGAATGAAACGGGCGTTCGTGAAGTGTGAGTAATCAACCTCTGCCCATCCCCGTGGTTTCGATGCCTGGCACTGGGGAGCGCGAAACGGGGAAGAGGGCGGGGAAGAGAGCATGACGGGGGAAGCACATGCAGCAACTCAGCTATGAGGACAGGACCAGGAACCCGTTCGTCGCCAACGTCGAGCTGGACGCGGCGCAGTTGCGGATCGGGCAGCGGCGGATGGGGGTGGCCGAGCTCCACGCGCCGGCGATCGCCGACGCGTACCGGCGCGGCAGCTGGTTGGGCGGGGGTGGCGCGGAACGCCTGCTGTCCGAGATACCGGAAGGGCCCGGGGTGGTGCCCGTGGTGCGGATCACCGGCGCCGTGCTCCCGGTGAAGGTCAGGCGCGCGGCGGAGTTCGCGCGCTGCCTGGGCGAGTTGGCGGTCTGGCTGTCCGGCGGCCCGGAGAGCCTGGCCGCCATCGTCGGCCAGGCCGAGGCCGAGGGGGTGCCGCTGTGGATCACCCGACGGCAGGCGCCGGGTCCGCTCGGGCCGATCACCGTCACCGTCGAACGCCGTCTGGTGCGGGCCGACGTGTGGGGCCCGAGGGCGCCCACCGTGCGGCTGCGCGGGCCGTACGGGCTGGTCGCCGGCCGGGACGCGGCGACGCGGCTGACCGTGACGGTCGGCGAATCGCCGGCCAACCTGTGGGTCACCCAGGCGGCGCGGAGGTCGCGGCGCCTCGTCGCTGTGCAGGCGCCCCAGGGTCGGTGGGAGCTGTGGCGGCAGGACGCCCGCTCCTCCCGACTGCTCCGTGACGGGCGGGAGGTCGCGCTGCTCATCCGGCCGGCGCCGGGCGCCGGCCGGAACCTGGTGGTGCTGCCGCTCGCGGACGTGCGGCTGGCCGGCGGCGACCCGCTGGACGCGGTGATGGCGCATTTCTTCGCGGTCTGTTTCGGGCTCGGCGACGGCACCGGGCAGGTGCGTTTCGGCAGCCGGCGGGCCCAGCCGCATCCGTCGTCGCCCGACGTCTGGAGCCAGCCCTGGTTCACCGGCCTGGGCCAGAGCGGATGCGATTCGGGACCCGGCGCCGGCGGCGACGGCTGGGGCGGTGACGGCGGCGGGGGAGACGGCGGCGGTGGTGGCGGAGACGGCGGCGGCGGTGGTGGTGGCGACGGCGGGGGAGGCGGCGGAGGCGGGAGCTGACCCACCGCGTCGGCCCGCCCGGCGCATCCGCGGCGCGGGGCCGCTCCCGTGCGATGCAATTTTCGTTGCGTCCCATCGAAGCATCGCAGAGAATGTTGCGCATGCACACGACCAGCACGGCGGCCCCCACCGAGGCGCCGACCATCCGGACGGCACATTCCCCGACCCTGGCCATCGACGAGGCGGTGCGCGCCCGCCGCGCCGCCGGCCATCGGGTGCTGCACCTCGGGTTCGGGGAGGCCGGACTGCCGGTGCCCGACGGCGTCGCCGCGGTGCTCGCGCGGGCGGCGCGGCTCGGCGGCTACGGGCCGGTCGCCGGCTCCGCGGCGGCTCGGGAGGCCGCGGCCGGCTGGTTCGCGCGCCGCGGGCTGCCGACCTGCGCCGAACAGGTGATCTTCGCCCCGGGCAGCAAGCCGTTGCTTTTCGCGCTGCTGGCCGTGCTCCCCGGCGACGTGGTGCTGCCCCGCCCCGCCTGGGTCAGCTATGCCGCCCAGAGCGCCCTGACCGGCAAACGCGTCGTCGGCGTGCCCGTGCCGGCCGAGGCCGGTGGCGTCCCCGACCCCGACCTGCTGGTCCCCGCGCTGCGCGAGGCCCGCGCCGCCGGCGCGGATCCGCGGGTGCTGATCCTCACCGTCCCCGACAACCCGACCGGCACCGTGGCCCGCGCCGAGCACCTGCGGGCGGTGTGCGCGATCGCCGAACGCCACGGGTTGGCGGTGATCGCCGACGAGATCTACGCCGAGCTGACGCACGACGGCTCCGCCCCGCCGCGCGCCGCCGCGCATCTGCCGGAGCGGACCGTGGTCACCGGCGGCCTGAGCAAGTCGATGGCGCTGGGCGGCTGGCGGATCGGCTTCGCCCGGCTGCCGGACGGCCCGTGGGGCGAGCGGCTGCGCGCCGAGCTGACGGGGGTGGCCAGCGAGATCTGGTCGGCGCTCGCCGCGCCGATGCAGGAAGTGGCCGCGCACGTGCTGGACGACCCGCCGGAGCTGCTGGCACACGTCGCCAGGGCCCGCGTGCTGCACGGCGCCGTGGCCCGGGCCGTGCACGCGGAGTTCACCGCCGCCGGCGCCCGCTGCCGCCCACCCGAGGCCGGCTTCTACCTCTACCCCGAGCTCCCCGGCAACGCCGGCGGGGCGGCGCTGGCCCACACACTGCTGGAGCGACACGGCGTCGGCGTGCTGCCGGGCGTCGCGTTCGGCGACGACCCCGCCGCGCCGCGGGTCCGGGTGGCCACCAGCCTGCTCTACGGGGACACCGACGAGCGGCGCTGGCAGGCGCTGCGCACCGTCGCGGCCGGCGAGGACCCCGTTGCGCTGCCCTGGATCTCCGACGCCCTGGCCCAACTGCGGGCCGCGCTCGCGCACTGAAGGTCACTCATCCGGGGCCGCTCCACCCACCGGGCGACGCCCCTGGCGGACGTTAATGAGCGCAAATGGGAAGATTCACGGATAATCTGCGCATCATGCGAACGTCATCACCGAGTCTCGCTGCCCCGACCCTGTCCCCTTCCCCGGACCGTTCCCCCACCCGAGCCCCCGCTCCGGCCCCTCCGCGCCGGCCGACGCCGGCGCCCGGCGCCGTCGGGGTGGTCGGGCTCGGCTACGTCGGCCTGCCCACCGCCCTGGCGCTGCGGGCCGCCGGCCGGCCCGTCATCGGGCTCGACAGCAGCGCCGCCCGGCTCGACGCGATCCGCGCCGGCCGCGTCGACTTGCTGCCCGCCGACCGCGAGCGGCTGCGCGCGCACGCCGGTCGCCCGGGATTCGAGCTGACGGGCGACCCGGACCGGCTGCGCGCCGCCGACGCCGTGCTCGTCTGCGTGCCCACGCCGGTGGACGCGCACCAGGTACCCGACCTGCGGGCGGTGCGCGCGGCCTGCGCCACCGTGGTGGCCCGCGCCGTGCCGGGCCAGACCCTGATCCTCGCCTCCACCAGCTACGTCGGCACCACCAGGGAGCTGCTCGCGGAGCCGCTCGCCGCTCGCGGCCTGCGACCGGGGCGGGACGTCTTCGTCGCCTGCGCGCCGGAGCGGATCGATCCGGGCCGCGCGGCGCACCCGCAGGCCGACACGCCCCGGGTGGTGGGCGGCCTCGGCCCGGAGTCCGGCCGGCGCGCGGCCGAGGTGGTGGCGCCCACCGCCGCCGGCGTGCACCGCGTCAGCTCGCCCGAGGCCGCCGAGATGACCAAGTTGCTGGAGAACACCTTCCGCGCGGTCAACATCGCGCTGGCCAACGAGATCGCCACCGCCTGCGGAGGGTTGGGTCTTGAGGTCATGGAGGTGGTGCGGGCCGCCGCCACCAAGCAGTTCGGCTTCATGCGCTTCCTGCCGGGACCGGGCGCCGGCGGCCACTGCATCCCCTGCGACCCGCACTATCTGCTGTGGCAGCTGCGCGCCCAGCGGGTCGCGACCCCGCTGATCGACGCCGCCATGACGGCGCTCGCCACCCGCCCGCGCGCCGTGGTCCAGCGCGCCCTGGAGGTGCTCGCCGAACGCGGCGTGCCCCGTCCCGGAGCCCATGTGCTGGTGGTCGGCGTGGCGTACAAGCCGGGCGTCGCGGACATCAGGGAGTCGCCCGCGCTGGGCATCCTCGCGGAGCTGGCCGCGGCCGGCGTGACCGTCGCCTACACCGACCCGCTGATCCCCTCGCTCACGCTGCCCGGCGCCGCGCCGGGCGGGGCCGGGCAGTACCTGCGGCACGTGCCGCACCCCGCCGCGCACGCCTGGGACCTGGTGCTGGTGCACGTCGCCCATCCGGACCAGGACCTGTCCTGGCTGGCCGACCAGGTGCTGGTGCTGGACGCCACCTACCGGCTCGACGACGTCAAGCACCGGGCCGTCGTATGACCCGCGCGACGCTCTCCCCGCACCCGCACCCGCACCCGCACCCGCACCCGCACCCGCACCCGCACCCGCCCCAGCGCAGCCCCGGCCCCTGATCCAACCCTCGATCCACCCCTCGGCCCGGCCCCGCGCCCTCGGCCGGCCGCGCGCCGCCTGCTGCTCCTGGCGCTCCCGCTGCCGCCGCTGCTGCTCCTCGCCGTCGCGCTGCCCCGGCTGGACCGACCGCCGCTCCTCCTGCCGCTCGCCTGCTACGGCCTCCTCGTGCTGGCCACCACGGTCGCCGTCCTGCACCTGGCGTACGGCCGCTACCGGGACCCGGCGACGGGCACCCTGCCCCGCCGGCCGCGCCGGCTGGACCGCTTCCCCCCGCTGCCCGAACGCCCCCGGGTGAGCTTCCTGCTCGCGGTCAAGGACGAGCGGGACGGCATCGAGGACTGCGTGCGGTCGATGGCCGCCAGCGACTACCCCGCGCTCCAGATCGTCGTGGTGGACGACGCCTCCACCGACGGCACCGACGAGGTGCTGCGACGCCTGGCCGGCGAACTGCCGATCCGGGTGCTGCACCTGGAGCGCAACGTCGGCAAGAAACGGGCCCTGGTGCGCGCCGCCGAACACGCCGACGGCGCGGTCTTCGCCTTCACCGACTCGGACTGCGTGCTCGCCCCCGACGCGCTGCGTCGCTGCGTCGCGGCGCTGGTCCGCCATCCCGAGCTCGGCGCGGTCAGCGGCCACGCCCGGGTGCGCAACGCGGACGCCGGCCTGCTGACCCGCATGCAGGACGTCTGGTACGAGGGCCAGTTCCGCATCGCCAAGGCGGCGGAGTCCGCCGTCGGCTCGGTGACGTGCGTGTCCGGGCCACTCGCGGTGTTCCGCCGGGACGCCGTCTACAACTACCTGCCGGCCTGGGCCGACGACCGCTTCCTCGGCGGCGAGTTCCGGTTCGCCACCGATCGGCAGCTCACCGGGTACGTGCTGGGACAGTTCCGGCACGGCGCGCGGCTCAAGCGGCGGCACCGCGACACCCGGTTCGTGCGCGCCACGCCCTACCCCGAGCTGCCGTGGCGGGTCGGCTACGTCGAGTCTGCCCGGGTGCTCACCACCGCCCCGGCCCGGCTTCGGCCGTTCCTGCGGCAGCAGGTGCGGTGGAAGAAGAGCTTCCTCCGCAACCTTTGCTTCACCGGCGGCTTCATGTGGCGCCGCGGCCCCGGCGCGGCGGCGTTGTTCTACGGGCATGCGCTGCTGGTCCTCGCCGCCCCCGCCATGGTCGTGCGGCACCTGCTGTGGGCGCCGCTGGCCGGGCTGTGGCTGCTCACCGCCCTCTACCTGTCCGGCATCGTGGCGAAGGGCCTGCTGTGGGGACTCGCCTACCGGCTGGACCACCCCGGCTGCCCTGGCTGGCGCTACCGCCCGCTGATGAGCCTGCTCTCCGCGACGCTGCTGTCCTGGCTGCTGCCGTACGCGCTGGTCACCATCCGGCGCGGTGTGTGGTCCCGGAGCCCGACATGAGGGGCCTGGGCTGGCTGGCCGGATGGGCGCTCGCCACCCCGCTCTACCTCTTCGTCCTCACCCGGGGCCAGTGGCCGCCGCCCTGGCTGTTCCCCTGACTTCGCACCGTCCGCCCCGCCCCGCCCCGTAAGGACCACCCCATGCGACGCCTGTTCCCCGCCCTCGCCTGCCTCGCCGCGCTGACCCTCCAGCCCACCGAGGCCGCCGCGCATCCCGGTGACGGCGCCGCCACCGTCGTCAGCCTCACCTTCGACGACGGCACGGCCGACCAGTACGACAACGCCCGGCCGCTGCTGGCCGAGCACGATCTGCCGGCCACCTTCTTCCTCAGCAGCGGACGGCTGGACGCCACGGGCTACCTCACGGTCGACCAGGTCCGCACCCTCGCCGCCGAGGGCCACGAGATCGGTGGACACACCGTGGACCACGCCACGTTGACCGAGCTGACCGCCGAGGAACGGCGCCGGCAGGTCTGCCAGGACCGGAACTCCCTGCGGGAGCACGGTTTCCAGGTCTCCAGCTTCGCCTACCCGCACGGCGCCGAGGACGCGGACGCCCGAAGCCTGGTGGCGGACTGCGGCTACGACTCCGCCCGCGACGTCGGCGGCCTGGTCTCCCCCGGCACCTGCGAGGGGTGCGACCACGCCGAGACGCTGCCCCCGCGCGACCCGTACGCCGTGCGGACCCCTGATTCGGCCGATGCCGAGACCGGCCTGGCCACGCTGCAGAGATACGTCACCCAGGCCGAGGCACACGGCGGCGGCTGGGTGCCGCTCGTCTTCCACCGCGTCTGCGACCCGTGCGCCACCGAAGCCCACGCCGCGCTGGCCGTCACCCCCGACACGTTGGACCGGTTCCTGGTCTGGCTCGGGGACCGCGCCGCCACACACGGCACCACGGTGGCCACCGTGCACGACGCGCTCGCCGGCGCCTGACGCCCCCGGCTCCGGGTCCGCCTCAGGACGTCGGCGGATGGTAGACGCGGAACTGGTCCAGCAGTTCCTCCTCGCGCAGCAGCGACGAACGCGCCCGGTGGCCGAGGCGGGTGGCGACCCCGGTGGCCAGCGCCTGCACCAGCGCGGTGAACGCGGTCAGCGAGCGCAGCACCGAGGGCCCGGCCGCGTCCACGTAGAAGACGTGCTCGGCGGACGCGGCCAGCGGCGACGCCGGGTTGTCGGTCAGCGTGACGCACCGGGCGCCGCGCTCCCGCGCCCAGGCCGCGGCGCGCACCGTCTCGGCGCCGTACCGGTGTATGGAAACCGACACGAAGGCGTCGCCCGGGCGGACCCGGCGCAGCTCGTCGGTGAGCGTGCCGGCCACGCCGGTGAGCGTGGACACGTCCTCGCGCGTCATGCCGAGCAGGTAGCTCAACAGGTACGCCGGCGCGTGGCATTTGCGCATGCCCATCACATGCACCCGCGGCGCCTCGGCCAGGGTGCCCACCGCCGCCTCCCAGGTCACCGGGTCGACGCGGGCGAAGGTGCGGGTGAGGTTGGCCCGGTCCAGCGCCACGGCGCGCTCCAGCGGGTCGCCGCCCTCGGCGCTGAGCGGCTCCAGGCTCTCGTAGCGGCGCACCAGCTGGGCCTGCTCGCGCAGCCGGTCGCGGCACAGCCGGATCAGTCCCGGATAACCGGGCAGGCCGAGGCTCCCGGCGAACCGCACGACGGTCGCCTCGTTGACGCCGACGGCGGCGGCCAGCTCCGAGACCGTCATGAACGCCACGCCCTCCGGGTCCGCCAGGACCCGCTCGGCGACCCTGCGTTGCGCCCGGGTCAGCGCCTCGCCCCGCTCGCGAAGGGTGGTCACGAGCGCGTCGAAGGTCTCCGGCGGTGCGGACCGGGTGGGCGGTGCGGACCGAGGGGGTTGCGGGGATTGAGGGGACTGCGAGGGCGCCATGGCCCTGGATTCTCCCTTCCGGGGTGACGAGGGCGCCAGGCGGGTGAGCCACCAGGCCGACAATCATCATCATTTATGACATTTACGGATACGCTGCGCTGCCATGAGCCCCCGTGCGCTGATCGTCGCCGCCCTGCTCGTGCTGCCTGCGCTGGCCAGCACCGCGCCCGCCCCCGCCCCCGTGGTCGTCGCCGCAGACGCAGACGCCGATGCGGCGGGGGAGTGGCTGGCCGACCGGCTGGTCGCGGCCACCACCGCCGACGGAGTGTTGCGGCATCTGGCGGAGTTCCAGCGGATCGCCGACGCCAGCGGCGGCAGCCGGGCCGCCGGCACCCTGGGCCACGAGCGGTCCGCGCGGTACGCGGGTGCGCTGCTGGAGGCCGTCGGATACGACGTCGACTACCAGCGCTTCCCGTTCCGCTACGTCGAGACGCTCACCGAGCGGCTCACCCGGCTGGAAGACCCCGAGGACCCGGAAGATCCGGAAGATCCCGAGAACCCGGAGGGCTCGGCCGGCATCCCGGTCGACGCGATGACGTACACGCCGAACACCCCCGAGGGCGGGCTGGCGGCCGCGCTCTCCGCCGTGCCGGGCACCGGATGCGCTGCGGCGGACTACGCCGCCGGCGGCCAGGCCGGGCGGATCGCCCTGGTCGCCCGCGGCGAGTGCACCTTCGCCGAGAAGCAGGCCCTGGCCGCCGCGGCCGGCGCCCTCGCGGTGCTCGTCTACAACAACGTGCCGGGCGCACTGGCCGGCACGCTCGGCGATCCGGACGACGCGCTGATCCCCACCGGCGGCCTCGCCCAGACCGACGGCGAGGCCCTGGCCGCCGAGGTCGCCGCGGGCGCGGAGGTCACCGTCCGGATCGAACTGGAACAGCTGACCGAGGAGCGCACCACCGTCAACGTCGTCGCCGAGACGCCCGGCGGCGACCCCTCACAGGTGGTGATGGTCGGTGCCCATCTGGACTCGGTCGTCGAGGGTCCCGGCCTCAACGACAACGCCTCCGGCGCCGCCGGCGTCCTCAACGCCGCGCTGCTTTTCGCCGCGCAGGCGCCCGCCGACCACCCGCACGCGGTGCGCTTCGCACTGTGGTCGGCCGAGGAGTTCGGGCTGCTGGGCTCCGAACACTACGTCGAGCGGCTGACCCTGACGCAGCGCCAGGACATCTCCCTCTACCTCAACTTCGACATGATCGGCTCGCCCAATCCGGGGTTCTTCGTCTACGACGGCGAGGACGAGGCGGCGGACGGCGGCGCCCCGCCGCCGGGCTCGGCGGCCATCGCCCGCGACCTCGCCGACTTCCTGCGCTCGCGCGGCGTGGCGCCCGGCACCGCGGAGTTCAACGGGCGCAGCGACTACGCTCCGTTCCTCGACGCCGGCATCCCGGTCGGCGGCACCTTCAGCGGCGCCGAGGACGTCAAGACCGAGGCCGAGGTGGGGTTGTGGGGCGGCGCGGCGGACGCCCCCTACGACGGGTGCTACCACCAGTCCTGCGACGATCTGGAGAACATTGACACGGCGGCATTGGAGACCCACGCGCGGGTGATCGCCCACGCAGTCGGGGCGTACGCGTGGCGCACGCCGGAGTGAGCCGGTGGTCGCGCTCCGGTCCCGCACGAGGCTGCGGACGGAGCGTCCCGCCCGGTAGTCTCTCCGTGTGATCTTCAAGCGCATCGGAAACGGACGACCGTACCCTGACCACGGCCGGGACAACACCCGGCAGTGGGCAGACGTCGCGCCGCGACCCGTGCGTCTGGACCAGCTGATCACCACCAAGGGCCAGCTCGATCTGGAGACGCTGCTGGCCGAGGACTCCACCTTCTACGGCGACCTGTTCGCACACGTCGTGAAGTGGCAGGGCGACCTGTACCTGGAGGACGGGCTGCACCGGGCGGTGCGCGCGGCGCTCCAGCAGCGGCAGGTGCTGCACGCTCGCGTTCTTGAGCTGCAATGAGCTGTAGAGCTGTAGTGCGCTCAGCCCCCGCCCAGCCCGCCGAGTGCTCCGCGATGCGTTGCTGCGTTCGGGGTGCGCGCGCCCTTTCAGTTGATCATAAGTAGGCAGCCGGGTTTCCGCTGGCTACGCTGCGGCCATGAGCATGCTGACACCACCGGGCATGGGTGGCCGGAAGTACCGCATCACGGGGAACCGCTACCCCAGAATGCGCCGCCGCCCGCGCCGCGGGCGGGTCGTCCTCGGCGCCCTCGCCGCCTTCACCCTGATCGGCCTGCTCAGCTACGGCACCCTCCAGCTGGTGGACGTCTTCACGGCGGACGAGGAGTCAGACGGCGGCCCGGCGACGGCCGCTGGCGCCTCCCGCCCCGGACCCGACTGCCAACCGGCGGCCGACGCCGAACGGATGCTGCCCGCCGAGCTGCCCGAGCCGAAGAACATCACCGTCAACGTGTACAACGCCACCCAACGCACGGGCCTGGCCCAGCAGACGGCCGACGCGCTCGCGCAGCGCGGGTTCGTCATCGGCGAGGTGGACAACGCGCCCGCCGCGCTCGACGGGAAGGTGGCGGAGTCCGGACTGCTCCTCGCCGCCACCGAGGCCGACGAATCGGGCGCGCTGGCGGTGGTCGGCGCCCAACTGGACGACGCCGAGACCGGCGACCCCAAGGCCGACGGCGGCCCGGCCGAGGTCGACCTGGTGATCGGCACGGACTTCACGGAGCTGCTCGCGCCCCGCGAGGCGGACGAGCGGCTGGCCGAGCTCCAGGACCCGGAGGAGGCCGCCGACGGCAGTCCGTCCACGGAGCCGGACGCCTGCTGAGGGCTTCCCGCCCCGGGCAGCCGGTCCGGTGCGCGCCGCCGCCGGGACGTGCCGGGACGTGCCCGGACGCGCCCTTCAGCCGCCGAAGCCGCGTGCGAACCTCCCCACCGTCGGGGACGGTCGAACCAACGGGACGCTACGCCGTGCCGAACATCCGGTCGCCCGCGTCACCCAGTCCGGGGACGATGAAGCCCTGCTCGTTCAGCGCCTCGTCCAACGCGCCGGTCACCACCGTCACCGGGGCCCCGGCCAGCTCGTTCTCCAGCCGCTCCACGCCCTCGGGAGCCGCCAGCAGACAGATCGCCGTCACGTCCTCCGCGCCCCGCCCGATGAGCTCCTTGACGGCCGCCACGAGCGTGCCGCCGGTGGCCAGCATCGGGTCGAGTACGAAGACCTGTCGACCCGCCATGCTCTCCGGCATGCGATTCGCGTACATGGTGGCCTCGAGCGTGGTCTCGTCCCGTATCAGGCCGAGGAAGCCGACCTCCGCGGTGGGCAGCAGCCGGACCATGCCGTCCAGCATGCCGAGCCCGGCCCGGATGATCGGCACCACCAGGGGGCGCGGATGCGACAGCCGCACGCCCGTGGTCACCGCAACCGGCGTTGTTATGTCGACCACTTCGGTGCGGACGTCCCGGGTGGCCTCGTAGGCCAGCAGGGTGACCAGCTCGTCGGCGAGTCGCCGGAACGTCGGGGAGTCGGTGCGCTCGTCGCGCAGCGTGGTCAGCTTGTGCGCCACCAGCGGGTGGTCGACGACGTGGATCCGCATGAGTTCGACACTATCGAACGCCGCTGACACCCCCGGAACACCCTGGACCGAACTGACGCGCGCCGCGGCACACCGGCCCGGCTATCCAGGTGGACACGGCGGGGGTCCGTGTGGAGAGTGGTCCGTGCAGGAACGGACATTCCATTGGTGAACTGCCGAGTTACCCGACAGCGCAACCCTTTTCTGCCACGATGCAGGTGGCACTGCCGAACCGAGTGGGGAGAGTCACGGTGTACTTCACCGCACTGCTCGCGCGGACCGATGATGGTTGGGAAGCGAGTGATAGAGACCTCGATGACGTGGAGAGTCTCGACGAGCTGGCCGAGCTGGCGCGCGAGACGGTTCCCGACGACGAGACCGTTCTCGTCTGCATCGAGCAGGAGGGATCCTGGTTCGCGATCGTCCGGGTGGACGGTGAGGACGATCCGAGGGTGTTCATCTCCGACGCAGCCCGGGCGATGCGCAGCGCCTACGGCGAGATCCTGTTGACCGACGAGCTGCTGGGTCGCGAGCCCGAGGACCCGCGGGTCCTGGAGCAGCTCGTGGACCTGGACGGCACCGAGGACGGGGCTCCGGACGGCGACGACGAGTCGGCGGATGCCGACGAGGTGCCCCGAGGGCCGCTCGGCCACGCCGACGTGCTGGCCGACCTGGGGATCGACGCGGGGACGGTGCTCAAGCTGACCCCGGACGACGCGCTGAGCGAGATCGCCGACGCGCTGGGCTGCTCCGAGGTGCTGGAGGCGGTCAGGTGACGGCTTCGAGGCCGCGGGAGTGACAGGCCCGGCGTCCGAACCACCCACCGAACCTCGTGCCGAGGCCGCCGCCGACCGCGCGCCCGATCCGGTGCGCGACCCGTGGCGGCCCGCGATGCGTCGGGCGCTCGCCGAGGCGAGCGCCGCCCTGCCGACCGGAGACGTTCCGGTCGGCGCGCTGGTCCTGGGGCCCGGCGGTCCCGACGGCGTGCTGCTCGGGCACGGGCGCAACGAACGCGAGGCCACCGGCGACCCGACCGCGCACGCCGAGGTGCTCGCGCTCCGCGAGGCCGCCAAACAGCTGGGCAACTGGCGGCTGGCCGGCTGCACCCTGGTGGTGACCCTGGAGCCCTGCACCATGTGCGCGGGCGCCAGCGTGCTCTCCCGGATCGACCGGCTCGTCTACGGCGCGATCGACGCGAAGGCCGGCGCGGCCGGCTCGCTCTGGGACGCGTTGCGCGACCGGCGTCTGAACCACCGACCCGAGGTGATCGGCGGCGTCCTCGCCGAGGACTGCGGCCGGCTGCTCACCGACTTCTTCCGCTCCCGCTGACCGCCGGCCGTGGCCATTCCCGTTTCTGCGCACCGCCACCCGTGGGATAGGCTTCCTCTCGGTAGCGTGTCCGAGCGGCCTAAGGAGCTCGCCTCGAAAGCGAGTGTGGGGGCAACTCCACCGAGGGTTCAAATCCCTCCGCTACCGCACTGCTGTACGACGACGCGGGGCCCGGTCCGGAGCGGACCGGGCCCCGCGTCGTCCAGAGCGCGGGGTGTCCTGCGGTCAGAGCCAGCCTGACGGGACGTTCTTTGTAGTTGTGGTGGTCCAGCGCCCACCCAGTTGCGTTGTTCTCGGCGTGGTCGATCGTGACGAGCCGGCCCCACTGGAAGAAATGCGGTGAGGCCCTCGTTTCGGACTGCCGTGGGGGAGTCTCGGCCGGCCGACGAGTGGGCCTGGCCGATTCCGGAGATCCTCATCGGCCCTCCGTGCCTCTAGGGTCGTCCCATGGACGGCGACACGCGCCCGGGCGTCGACTGGCCCGCCGAGGTGGTCGAGCAGCTCGACTGGCACTGGCAGACCCTCCTGCGCCCGCGGTTCGACGGGCTCACGGACGAGGAGTACCTCTGGGAGCCGGTGCCCGGCTGCTGGAGCCTGCGGCGGCGCGACGACGGCACGTTCGGCAGGGACGCCGAGCACCCCGCGCCCGACCCTCCCCCGGTGACCACGATCGCCTGGCGGATCGGCCACCTCGTGGTCGACTGCCTCGGCCGGCGCGCCGCCCGGCATTTCGGCGGGCCGCCGGTGACCGACGAGGGCTGGCCCTTCGGCGGCACCGCCGCGGCGGGCCTGGCCCAGCTCGACGAGGCCTACGACCGGTGGACACGCGGCGTCCGGGCGCTCGGCCGCGAGGCTCTGGCCCGCCCGTGCGGCCCGGCCGAGCGGCACTACCCCGACGCTCCGATGGCCGCCCTCGTCCTCCACATCAACCGCGAGACCCTTCACCACGGTGCGGAGATCGCCCTGCTGCGCGACCTGTACCGGGCGGGTGCCCGGTGACCCTCGTGCAGGCGCGGCGGATCGCGCTCTACCTGCTGGCCGTGGCCGTGCTCTACGCGGTCGTCGCCTCTCCCGACCGGTCCGCGGACTTCGTCGGGCTCGGCTTCCTCGCCGTCTCGGGCGCCGCCGAGGGCGTCGGCGATCTGCTGGCCGAGCTGATCAGCTGACACCCCGACTGCCGGACACACGTCGTGACGCGGTGCTTGCACACCGTGCTCCTGTCTTGTGATGCTATGACAGCTTTTGCTTTGCACCACGAGGAGCGCGAGCAGCGCGAAGAGCCCGCAGGGCGTGAAGGGGTGGTCGGCAGGTGGCAGCGGCGGAGCAGAGCCGGGGGGTCAAGGCGCGCGCGCTGACGCAGGCCCTCTTCGAGCAGCTCGCCGCGCTGGAACAGGGCACCGCCGAGCACGCCCGGGTGCGCGGGGCGCTGATCGAGGCGAACCTTCCCCTGGTGCGGTACGTCGCCCGGCGCTTCCGCAGCCGCAACGAGCCGATGGAGGACGTCGTCCAGGTCGGCACCATCGGCCTGATCCACGCCATCGACCGCTTCGACCTGGGCCGTGGCGTGCAGTTCCCCACCTTCGCGATGCCCACCATCATCGGCGAGATCCGGCGCTACTTCCGGGACAACGTGCGCAGCGTGCACGTGCCGCGGCGGCTGCACGAGCGGTGGGCCCAGGTGCGCGGCGCGACCGAGGAGCTCACCGTCGCGCTGGGGCGAACACCCAGCGCGGGGGAGATCGCCGAGCGCCTGCAGATCCCCGAGGAGGAGGTGCTGGCCAGCCACGACGCCGGCCGCGCCTACCGGGTCGCCTCGCTGGAGGCGGCGCAGGAGCGGGACGACATGCCGGGCCTGATCGACCGGATCGGCTACGAGGACCCGGGCCTGGCCGGCGTGGAGCACCGGGCGCTGGTGCGGCATCTGATGGTGCAGCTGCCCGAGCGCGAGCGGCGCATCCTGCTGCTGCGCTACTACCGCAACCTGACCCAGTCGCAGATCAGTGCCGAGCTGGGCGTCTCCCAGATGCACATCTCCCGGCTGCTGGCCCGCAGCGTCACCCGGCTCAGAACCGGAAATCCGAGCGAGAACTAAGCCGGAAGATGGACCCCAACTCCGGGAACTCGGGCACCACCTGTGCCGTTTTATCGACAAGAAGCTACATCGTGTTGACGACCTGTGACATTCTGCTAGAACCGCGTTTGCCGCAGCGGCAGCTCCGGTATCCACGAGAGGGCGCTTCCTCTCGTGAGGGCTCATCCGAGTCCCACCGGGGGTGCGCCGCCGCGACCCGTCCACGACCTCAAGGGGGTGGCATGTCCGTAGAACTGGGCAGCTCCAAGGTGCTCACCACTAACGGCACGCCGCATGTACCCGAGCAGCAGACACCCTCGCTGCCGCCCGAACCTCCCGCGGAAACCGACAACCTCGACACCCGCACCCTCTCGCGCTCGCTGTTCCAGCGGCTCGCCGGCCTGGACCCGGACAGCGCGGAGCGTACGTATGTCAGGGACACCCTCATCGAGCTCAACCTGCCCTTGGTGCGCTACGCGGCGGCCCGGTTCCGGAGCCGGAACGAGCCCATGGAAGACATCGTCCAGGTGGGCACCATCGGCCTGATCAAGGCCATCGACCGCTTCGACTGCGAACGCGGCGTGGAGTTCCCCACGTTCGCCATGCCGACCGTGGTCGGCGAGATCAAGCGCTTCTTCCGTGACACCTCGTGGTCCGTGCGCGTCCCGCGCCGGCTCCAGGAGCTGCGGCTGGCGCTGACCAAGGCGAGCGACGAGCTGTCCCAGCGTCTCGACCGTTCCCCCACGGTCGCCGAACTCGCCACGTGCCTCGGCGTGTCGGAGGACGAGGTGGTGGACGGGCTGGCCGTGGGCAACGCCTACACCGCCAGCTCGCTCGACTCGCCCTCACCGGAGGAGGACGGCGGGGAGGGCTCGCTCGCCGACCGCCTGGGGTACGAGGACACCGCCCTGGAGGGCGTGGAGTACCGCGAGTCCCTCAAGCCGCTGCTGGCCCGACTTCCGGCCAGGGAGCGGCGGATCATCATGCTGCGCTTCTTCGGGAACATGACCCAGTCGCAGATCGGCGAGGAGGTCGGCATCTCGCAGATGCACGTCTCCCGGTTGCTGACCCGCACGCTGGCGCAGCTGCGCGATGGCCTCACGGCCGAGGAGTGACGAAAGCCCGGACCGGCGGCCGGCCGCCGGTCCGGGACAAGAGAGGGCCACGGCGTGGCCGCACAACTCCCTCCCTCGCCGCGTCGCTGGGCGCGCCGCATTACTCCCCCAACCCCCGCGGGGGTCAGCGGGACTTCCATGCCCACGAGGGCGATCCTCTGACCTGTGCGCTGCCGTGCGCGGAGCGATGGTGCCCCCGGACGAAGTCCGGGGGAGCACCGCCTGACGCGACGGTGTGGACACGACCCGGCGCGAGCCGGCTCGTGGCGCGCTCAGCCCAGGGCCAGCCAGGCCACCCCGGCCAGTACGGCGATGCCCAGCACCACGCCCAGGATCACGCCGAGCCGTGGCCCGGAGGCGGAGGTGGGCGCCGGGGCCGGCGTCGCGGGCATGGCCGACGGCCGAGCCCCGCCGGAGGCCTCGCCGTTGACGAACGCCTGGAACATCTGGGTGTTGCCCGCCGGGTCGGGCTCTTGCGGTGTCTGAGGGTGACTGTGCGACATGCCTGCCGACCCTAGCGAACTCCCATGATCATTGGGGTGGTGGTCGTGGTCGTCGTGCCGTTCAGGTCGTCTGCGACACGTCCGCCCGCAGGGCGGTGTACCCCTGGGCGCTGCGGACCTCCAGGGTCGTGATGTCCTCTCGGGACAGCCCCGTCACGACGCTCATCGACACGTCGCGGTCCGGCATCACGTACCAGCTGGCCAGCTCCTCGGCGTCACCGTCACGAGTGATCGCCACCAGAACGTACTCGGTGACCTCCTCGATCCCGTAGAGGCAGTGCATGTCCACCCGGGTTCCCCAGGCGGCGCCCGACAGGCTCACGCTCGCCTCCACCGGATAGTTGACCAGCGAGGTCATCGCGATCGGCCGCGGCCCCTCCTCGTCGTCCCGCTCGTCCGGCGAGAGCACGAGCACCACCAGCGCCAGGCAGGCGGCCAGTGCCACCCCCGCCGAGGCCAGCCCGGCCAGCCGTCGGCGGCGCCGTTGGGTCGCCACCCGGCCGAGCAGCGCGGGCAGCAACGCGGGCGGCGGTGACGGGGCCGGAGGCGACGCCACCCCTGGCACGCCCTGCGCCTGGCCCAGCAACCCCGGCATCCCCGCCAGTTCCCGCACGGCGCGGGCGCATTCGCCGCACTCCCGCAGATGCGCCTCGTACGCCGCGCGGTCCTGCGGGGAGAGCGCCCCGAGGACGTAGGCCGCGTCGTACGTGACGAACGGGTCCAGCTCGTTCATTGCGTGACGCCCTTCTCTTCCAGCACCAGGCGCAACGAACGGAGGGCGTAGTGCGTGCGTGACTTGACGGTGCCCTCCGCCACGCCGAGACGCGCCGCCGCCTCGGCCACGGAGAGCCCGTGGAAGTAGCAGAGAGTCAGTACCTCCCGGTGCCGGGGGGAGAGTTCGGCGAGTGCGTCGGCGACCAGCCAGCCCTGCACCGCCCGTTCGATGTCGTCGGGGGCGACCTGCTCCGGCGGCTCGTCCGTGGTGATCTCCGAACGTGCCGCGGCGGAGCGCCAGCCGTCGATGACGATCCGGCGGGCCACGGTGAAGAGCCAGGAACGGGCGGAGCGCGTCGACTGGTCGAGCACCCCGGGGTGGCGCCAGGCGCGCAGCAGCGTCTCCTGCGCGACGTCCTCGGCGCGGGCCCGGTCGCCGCCCGTCAGGTGGAGCACGAAGGACCACAGCGCGGCGGCGTGCTCGTCGTGCAGGGCACGCATCAACTGGTCTTCCGCCCGCAGGCCCCTGGCGGGTCCGGCGGCTCCCCCCACCCCATCGCTCATACCGTCTGTCCGCCCTCTCCCTGCCGGAGCCGCAGCGGCCGGAACCGGAGAAACCTCAGGGCGAGGAGCATAGCCCCGAACACCAGGCAGGCCCCCTCCGTGATCACGCCCCACAGCTCCTCCTCGGTGCGGAACTGCTCCTTGACCCCGAAGAGCCCGGAGGTCAGCGAGATGACATAGGCCGCCAGCGTCGCGGCGCCGAAGCCGACCGCCGCCGCCTCGGGCAGCCAGTGCGAGCGCCACGCCAGCACGGCGAGCGCGAGCACCGGTCCGGCGATGATGTTGACCGCGAACAGCGGTCCGATCATGTCGTCGTAGCGGGCCCAGTCCTGCCACACCACCAGGTGCACCCACGCCGAACCGAGCAGTCCGAGCGCCACAAGTGCCCGCAGGGTCCAACCGATCATGCCCCTCCATACGAGGCGGACGGGCAGTTGGTTCACAAGCGAACGACTTGCGGCGATTCTCTCCCGGAACTCCCCAAAATCCTTCCCGAGCGCCTCCCGGGATGCTCATTCTCATGAATTTCTTATAGATTTCCGATCGATCGACCCCCGGGTTGAACCCGGGGCGGGCCCCTCTCGTTTGTTCGGTTATGACAGCGACCTCACCCAGCCGCCGCGCCGTGCTGGCCACCGCAGCCGGGACCGCCGGCGCGGTGGCGCTCACGGCCTGTGGCAGCGACGACGACAGCGACAGCGACAGCGGCTCCGCCGGTTCCGACGGTTCTGACGCGAACGACGACTCGGACTCGGACTCGGGCTCCGGCGATACCGGCGACGACGGCGGGGGCGGTGGGCTTGCCTCGGTCGACGACGTGCCGGTCGGCGAGGCCACGGCCGTCACCATCGACGGCGAGGAGGCCATGCTCTTCCGCCCCGACGAGACCACCGTCGCCGCGTTCAGCGCCATCTGCACCCACAACGGCTGCACCGTCGCCCCCGAGGGCGCCGAACTGCACTGCCCCTGCCACCAGTCGATCTTCGACGCGGCCACCGGCGAGGTGCTCGACGGCCCGGCGCCCGAGCCGCTGCCGTCGTTCTCCGTCCGGATCGAGGGCGACCAGATCGTCAGCGGCTGACCGTTCGGCGGCCCACGTATCGGGCCCTCGCGGCCGTTCACCAGCCCGTTCGGCCGGCGGTCGTCCGCCATGGGGGCGCCTCCCAGGCCCCAAAGGGCCTGGGGGAGGGTGAACGGCGCGAGGACCGGAATAGCCCCGGCCGGCCGGCCGGTTGTCGCCCCCATGGAACACGATCGACGCCGGCTGGCCGGTGAGCTCGGACACATCGGCATCTGGACCGTCGCGCTGCGCGGCACGGACCCCGCGGCGCGCCGGGACGTGGCCGAGGCCGTGCGGGAGCTCGACCGGCTCGGCTACGGCACGGTGTGGCTCGGCGGCAGCCCGAGCGTCGCCGACGCCGAGACGCTCCTCGCCGCCTCCGCACGGATCACCGTGGCCACCGGCATCCTCAGCATCTGGGAGCATCCGGCGGCCGACGTCGCCGCCCAGTACGCGGCGGCCACGGCGGCCCACGGCGGTCGCTTCGTGCTGGGCCTGGGCGTCAGCCACCGGGCGCGCACCGGGGACCGTTACCGGCGGCCGTACTCCGCGATGCGCCGGTACCTCACGGAGCTGGACGAGGCGCCGACGCCGGTGCCGGCGGACCGCCGGGTGCTGGCCGCGCTCGGCCCGCGGATGCTGGAGCTGGCCAGGGACCGGGCGGGCGGCGCGCACCCGTACCTGGTCACGGCCGAACACACGGCGCTGGCCCGGGAGCGGCTGGGTGCCGACGCCGTGCTGGCGCCCGAGCTGAAGGTGGTGCTCGACACCGACCTGGCGCGCGCCAGGACCACGGCGCGCGGGTACCTCGACGGGTACCTCCGGCTGCCGAACTACACCGAGAACCTGCGCCGGCTCGGCTTCGCGGACGAGGACTTCCCCGGTGGCGGCAGCGACCGGCTGCTCGACGCGGTCTTCGCGCTGGGCGACGAGGAGTCGGTGCGCCGCCGGGTGGTCGACTTCGTGGACGCCGGGGCCGACCACGTCGCCCTCCAGGTGGTGACCGATGACCCCCGCCACGACCTGCCGCTGCCCGCCTGGCGGGCGCTCGCCGAGGCGCTGCCGCTCCGCTGAGGCCGAGTGCTGAGCGCCGGCGCGAACCTGGGTCCAATGGCTGTAATACCGGCCGACAGTCGTCCGAATAACTCGGATGAGGGACTCTCGGCGTGTAAGTTCCCGCCCTAGCAGCACGAAGGGACGGGACAACGGTGAAGAGGAAGCTCGGGGTTGCGCTGGCCGGGTGTGCGGCGTTGACGCTCACGCTGTCAGGGTGCGGAGGCGACGACAACGGCGAGGAGACCGAGGCGTGGGCCAGGAGGGTCTGCGGGGAGCTGCAGCCGCAGGTGGAGAAGATCCAGGACGCCAGCGCCGCGATCACCGAGGCGAGCGAGGGTGACAAGTCCCCCGAGGAGGTGCAGGAGGCCGACTCGGCGGCGTTCGGCGACATCTCCGACGCCTACGCGGCCCTCGCGACCGCGGTCCAGGACGCCGGTGAGCCGCCGGTGGACGACGGCGCGCGGCTGCGCCGCGAGGCGGTCGCGGAGCTCACCGACATCTCGGAGTCCTACGGCGAGTTGCAGGAGACCATCGACGGCCTCGACACCTCGGACCGGTCCGAGTTCGCGGACGGGCTGACCGGCATCGCCGACCGGCTGGCAGAGCTGGGGGAGAGCGGGGACGAGGCGCTCAGCGAACTCCAGTCGGGCGAGCTGGGCGAGGCCATGGCGGAGCAGCCCGGCTGCCAGTCGCCGAGCCCGGAGCCCGGCGGCGAGGAGGACGAGGGCGACCAGACGGAGGAGCCGGACGGGAACCAGTCCGAGGAGGAGTCCCCCGACTCGGAGTGAGTCGCGGGGCGAGTCCCGGAGCGAACTTCGGGGTGAGCCGGGGCGTCGCGCGCCCCGCGTCACGCCTTCGCACCGGCCAGCGCTCCAGACGGCTCGTCGGCCAATGTCGCGCCACCGCACGGCACCACACGCCGGCGGGCTCCTGGGCATCGACCGCGATCCCGCGCCGTGCGGCCCTAGAGCAGGTTGCGGAGCACCGCCCAGCCGAGGGCGGTGCCCAGCACCGTGGCGACGGCCCAGCCGCGCATCCGGGGCCGGTAACGCCGGCCGCGCAGGCCCTCGTACAGCCAGCGCCCGCCCAGCCACGCCGCCAGCGGCACGCCCAGCAGCAGCAGCGCCGCGTTGTCGTGCCACGCGGCCAGCAGATCGCCATGCAGCGCGTCGTAGGCCATTCGGGTGCCGCCGCAGGCCGGGCAGTCCAGCCCCGTCGCCCAGTTGAACGGGCAGCGCGGCAGCAGCCGGCCGCCCTCGTGCGGGTTGGTGCCCCACAGGTACGCGGCCCCCGCCAAGCCGGCGCCCAGCGCGGCGAGCGGCGGCAGCGCGGGATGGGCCAGCCATCCGGCGCGGCGCAGCAGGGCACGGGCCCAGCTGCCTCGCGCCGGGTGGCTGGTGGACGTGCTCATGGCGTCCTCACGGTGATCGGCAGCCTCAGCTCCGCAGCGGCCGGCCCTGGGCGTCCGTGCGGTCGTCCTTGACCAGGAAGAGGATGCCGTCCACCAGCGCCCAGACCCCCAGGCCACCACAGGTGAGCAGCTGGGCTACGGCCATGCCGGTGTGGCCGGTGTACCAGCGTCCGGCGCCGACGCCTCCGATGAGGAGCTGCAGCACGCCGGCGATGATCTTCGACTTGTTCGAGTACGGACGGCCGTACGCGTCGAAGCCGTAGGGCGCGCTCGGGTCGCCGCCGTACATCGGACCGGGTGCACCAGGGGCGCCGGGGGCGCCGGGGGCGCCGGGCGCGCCGGGGTACCCGCCCTGCTGCGGATAGCCGGCTCCGGGAGCGCCGCCGGGAGCAGCACCGGGGTAGGGCTGCTGCGGGTATCCCGGCGGTTGGCCAGGCGGCGGGCCCTGGGGCGCGCCTTGGGGCGGGCCCTGGGGATAGCCGTACCCCGGCTGACCCTGGGGCGGCTGCTGGCCGGGACCATTCTGGTAGGGATTGGAATCTGACATCTTCCCCCCTTGTTTTGAGCGGTTGGGTGTTTGATGTGTGGCCTGATCTGACTGACGGGCCACCGACATCCTGCCAGAGCACTAGTCGGCGCTGGCGCGGGCTTCGGGTTACCGTTCCAAGGCTGAGGGCTTTTCCCGTTTGACACGGAGGCGGGAGGTACCGTCACACTCCGCACCATGAGCACGTTCCCGGGCCGCGCCGTTCCGGGAGCCGACGTCGAGACCCCAACCGGAGAGAAGAGCGAGAAGAAGTGGCCCCGACCAGCGATACCGCGAACGGCGGACGCCGACTCGTCATCGTCGAGTCGCCCGCCAAGGCGAAGACGATCAAGGGCTACCTCGGCCCCGGCTACGTGGTCGAGGCCAGCGTCGGGCACATTCGTGACCTCCCCAACGGCGCCGCCGAGGTGCCGGCCAAATACAAGGGCCAGCCCTGGGCCCGGCTCGGCGTCAATGTGGACGAGGGCTTCCAGCCGCTGTACGTCGTCAACAGCGATAAGAAGGACCAGGTCAGAAAGCTGAAGGAGCTGCTGGCCGATTCCGACGAGCTCTACCTCGCCACGGATGAGGACCGCGAGGGCGAGGCCATCGCCTGGCACCTGAAGGAGGTGCTGAAGCCCACCGTTCCGGTCCGCCGCATGGTCTTCCACGAGATCACCAGGGACGCCATCCGCGAGGCGGTCAACAACCCCCGCGAGCTGAACCAACTCCTCGTCGACGCCCAGGAGACCCGCCGCATCCTGGACCGGCTCTACGGCTACGAGGTCTCACCCGTGCTGTGGAAGAAGGTCATGCCCCGGCTGTCCGCGGGCCGGGTTCAGTCCGTGGCCACCCGCCTGGTCGTGGAGCGCGAGCGGGAGCGCATCGCCTTCCGCTCCGGCGAGTACTGGGACCTCACCGCGACCTTCGCGACGATCCCCGAGGACGGCACGTTCGACGCCCGGCTCTCCTCGGTCGCCGGCCGGCGCGTCGTCCAGGGCCGCGACTTCGGCCCCGACGGCCGGCTGAAGCACCCCGAGCAGGTCGAACACCTCAGCGAGGAGGCGGCCAGGACGCTCGCCGCCGCGCTCGCCGACACGACGTTCGCCGTCCGCTCCGTCGAGTCCAAGCCCTACCGCCGCTCCCCGTACGCCCCGTTCCGCACCACGACGCTCCAGCAGGAGGCGTCCCGCAAGCTCGGCATGGGCGCGAAGTCCACCATGCAGGTGGCCCAGCGGCTGTACGAGAACGGCTTCATCACCTACATGCGGACCGACTCCACCACCCTGTCGGACACTGCGGTCTCCGCCGCGCGTTCCCAGGTCGCGCAGCTGTACGGTGCGGACTACGTGCCGGACCGCCCCCGCGTCTACGCGAGCAAGGTGAAGAACGCACAGGAGGCGCACGAGGCGATCCGCCCGTCCGGCGACCGCTTCCGCACCCCCGCCGAAACCGGCCTCACCGGCGAGCAGTTCCGGCTCTACGAGCTGATCTGGAAGCGCACCGTCGCCTCGCAGATGAAGGACGCGGTCGGCCAGTCCGTCGCCGTCCGGGTCGGCGGCACCGCCGCGGACGGCCGGGACGTCGAGTTCAGCGCCACCGGCAAGGTGATCACCTTCCACGGCTTCCTCAAGGCGTACGTCGAGGGCTCCGACGACCCCGCGGCCGAGCTGGACGACCGCGAGCGGCGGCTGCCGCAGGTCGCCGAGGGCGACCCGTTGGACGCCCGCGCAATGTCCGCCGACGGCCACGCCACCAAGCCGCCCGCCCGCTACACCGAGGCCACGCTGGTCAAGGAGCTGGAGGAGCGGGAGATCGGCCGCCCGTCCACGTACGCGACCATCATCGGCACCATTCTCGACCGCGGGTACGTCTTCAAGAAGGGCACCGCTCTGGTCCCCTCCTTCCTCTCCTTCGCCGTCACCAACCTGCTGGAGCAGCACTTCGGCCGGCTGGTGGACTACGACTTCACCGCGAAGATGGAGGACGACCTGGACCGCATCGCCACCGGCGACGCCCAGGCCGTGCCGTGGCTGCGCCGCTTCTACTTCGGCGACGGCGCGATCGACGGGGCCGGCGACGTCTCCGTGGAGGCCGCGGGCGAGGCCACGGGCGACGGCGGCGACCATCTGGCCGGGCTGAAGGAGCTGGTCACCGACCTGGGCGCGATCGACGCCAGGGAGATCTCCTCGTTCCCGGTGGGCGACGGCATCATGCTGCGCGTCGGCCGTTACGGACCGTACGTCGAGGGCCCCGCGGAGCCGCCGGCCGACACCGCCGCGGCGGTCGCGGGGGAGGGCACAGGGGAGGGCGGCACCACGGAGGCCAAACGCGCCGACGTGCCGGCCGACCTGCCGCCCGACGAGCTCACCGTGGAGCTCGCCAAGGAGCTGCTGGCCAAGCCGAGCGGCGACTTCGAGCTGGGCACCGACCCGGAGAGCGGCCTCCAGATCGTGGCCCGCGACGGCCGGTACGGCCCGTACGTCACCGAGGTGCTTCCGGAGCCCGAGGGCGCGGCCAAGGGCGGCCGCGGCAAGACCGCCAAGGCCGGCAAGGGCGCCGCCAAACCGCGCACCGCCTCGCTGCTGAAGTCGATGACGCTGGACAGCGTCACGCTGGAGGACGCCCTGAGGCTGCTCTCGCTGCCGCGCGTGGTGGGCACCGACCCCGAGACGGGCAAGGAGATCACGGCGCAGAACGGCCGCTACGGCCCGTACCTGAAGCGGGACACCGACTCCCGCTCGTTGGAGCGCGAGGAGCAGCTCTTCACCGTCACCCTTCAGGAGGCGCTGGCGCTCTACGCCCAGCCCAAGACCCGGGGGCGCGCCGCGGCCCGGCCGCCGCTGAAGGAACTCGGCGCGGACCCGGTCACCGGCCGGCCCGTGGTGGTGAAGGACGGCCGCTTCGGCCCGTATGTCACCGACGGTGAGACCAACGCGACGCTGCGCCGCGACGACGATCCGGAGACGATCACCGCCGAACGCGGTTACGAACTGCTGGCGGAGAAGCGGGCCAAGGGCCCGGCCAAGAAGACCGCCAAGAAGGCTCCCGCGAAGAAGACGGCTGCCAAGAAGACGACCGCCAAGACCGCGACCAAGAAGACGACCGCCAAGAAGACGACCGCGAAGTCGGCGGCCAAGAAGAGCCCGGCGAAGAAGACCACCGCGCAGAAGTCCTCGGATTCGTCGGACCAGTAGGTCGGCCCGCGACGGCGGTGTGAAGAGCGGTGCAAAGACCGTGGGCACCGCGCCCGGCTCCGCCGCGCCCCAGAACGGGGCCGCGCGAAAAAAGAGTAACCCCACCCGTAACAGCACCCGTTCGCCGGGCAAATGTTCGGGTAGCGCGTCATCCCATGGCCGGCCAAGGTTACGCTGGCCGAATGACGAGTGCGGAGCAACCCAAGGTCGCTGACCCCGCTGCCGGCGCCACCGACGAGGCGCTCGTGGCGGACTCCCGCGAGCGCGCCCGGCGTGCGCTGCTCCAGGTGCCCGAGTTGCGTCGGCTCTGGGAGGCACAGTTCACCGGCGGCGTCGGCGACGTCCTGTCCGTGCTGGTGCTCATCCTGCTGGGCATCCAGGCGGCACTCCACGTCCAGCCCGACGGTGATCAGCTGTTCGGCGGCGAGTACCGGGGCGTCGCGCTGGCCGTCGCCTGCGTCATCGGCGTCCGACTGCTGGCCACGCTGCTGGCCGGCGCGGTGCTGCTCGCCCCGATCGCCGGCCTGCTGGCCCCCTCGGGACCACTCGACCGCCGCTGGACCATGATCGGGGCCGACGGCGTGCGCGCCGCCCTGCTGATCGTGGCCCCGCTGTGGATCGACTGGGTTCCCGAGAGCGCGTTCGTCTACCTGCTCCTCACCGTGCTGCTGACCGGCGTGGCCGAACGGGTCTGGGTCGCCGCCCGGGACAGTGTGGCGCCCGCCCTGCTGCCCCCGCCGCCCCCCGAGGGCGCCGCGGTCCGCCCGCTGCCGGACCACCACGAGGCGCTGCGCCGGCTGTGGCAGCGCGGCGCGTTCCTCGCGCTGCCCGCGGCCGCCGCCGTGCTGGTCACCGTCACCCTGCTGGGCAACCTGCTGGCCACCGGCGTCGACTGGTTCGGCGACCACCAGGCCGCGCTCGCCTCGTACGTGGCCGCCGGCTGCTTCGCCGCCGCGATCTCCGTCCTGTACTTCCTGCCGCTGCCGGCGACCGAGTCCCGCCGCCCGGTCTCCCCGCTGGAGGGCCTGCGCCGCCCGTCCGCCGGCACCACCCCGGAGAAGGGCCGCACCGGCGCCATCCCCGTGCTGGTGCTGGGCTGCGCGGCGCTCGCCGCCGGCATCGCCGCGGCGGTCGCGCTCGCCGCGCTGCACGCCGGCGACCTGGGCGGCGGCCCGGTCACGTTCGGCCTGCTGGTGCTCGGGCTGACCGGCGGTGTCGCCGTGGGCGTCCGGCTCGCGCCGCGGACGCTGCCCGGGCTGTCCCGGCGGCGGCTGTTCGCCCTCATGCTGGCGCTCACCGGCCTCGGGATCTTCGGCGTCGGGCTGATCTCCGACCCGGCCACCGTGCAGTTCACCGCGCTGGCCACCGGCCTGGTGGCCGGCATCGCCGCGCACACCGGGCACACGCTGCTCGACCAGGAGACCGAGGACTTCCGCCGGCCCCGGCTGACCCAGCACCTGCACGCGGTGCTGCGCGTCACCGTCGCCCTGGCGGCGGTGGCCGCACCGCTGGCCGCCGCGCTCATCGGCCCGCACCGGGTGGACCGCGGCGACTTCACCATCCAGCACGGCGGCGCCGGCTTCACGCTGATGATCACCGGCGCGCTGCTGCTGCCGGTGGCCGCGTTCGTGCTCGGCCGCACCGACGACCGCCGTGGCGTCTCGCTGCGCCAGGACCTGGCCCTCGCGGTGCGGGACATCGAGCCGGAGACCGCCCCGGCCGCCAGCGGCTTCTTCATCGCCGTCGAGGGCGGCGACGGCGCCGGCAAGTCCACCCAGGTGGAGGCGCTGGCCGAATGGATCCGCGGTAAGGGCCACGAGGTGGTCGTCACCCGGGAGCCCGGCGCCACCCCCGTCGGCCAGCGGCTCCGCGCCATACTGCTCGATGTCGAGGCCACCGGCCTCTCGCACCACGCCGAGGCCCTGTTGTACGCGGCCGACCGGGCCGAACACGTGGCCAGCGTCATCCGCCCGGCGCTGGAGCGGGGCGCGATCGTCATCTCCGACCGGTACACCGACTCGTCCGTGGCCTACCAGGGCGCGGGCCGCGATCTGGCGCCGACCGAGGTGGCCCGCATCTCCCGCTGGGCCACGGACGGTCTGGTGCCGCATCTGACCGTGCTGCTCGACGTCTCCCCGGAGACCGCGCGGGAGCGCTTCACGGAGGCCCCCGACCGGCTGGAGTCGGAGCCCAGCGAGTTCCACCAGCGGGTGCGTGCCGGCTTCCTGGCGCTGGCCGCCGCCGACCAGGCGCGTTATCTGGTGATCGACGCGGGCCAGGACCCGGAGTCCGTCACCACCGCCGCCCGGCACCGGCTCGACCAGATGCTGCCGCTGTCCGAGGCCGAGGTGCGGGCCCAGGAGGAGGCGCGCCAGCGGGCCGAGGAGGAGCGCAAGCGGCGCGAGGAAGAGGAGCGCAGGCGGCGCGAGGAGGAAGAGCGCCTGGAGCGCGAGCGCCAGGCGGAGCTGGCCCGGCTGCGCGCCGAGGAGGAGGAGCGCAAGCGGCGCGAGGAGGAGGAGCGTCGGCGCGCGGAGGAGGCGCGGAAGGCCGAGGAGGCGCGGCGCAAGGCCGAGGAGGCCCGCCGGCGCGCCGAGGAGGAGCGGCTGCGCCGCGAGGCCGAGGAGCGGGCGCGCCAGGAGGAGCAGGCGCGGCTCCGCCGGGAGGCCGAGGAGGAGGCGCGGCTGCGCGCCCAGGCCGAGGAGCGGCGCCGGGAGAAGCAGCGGAAGGCCGAGGAGGCGCTGCTGCGCGCCGAGCAGGCGCGGCTGGCGGCGGAGGACCACACCGACACGATGCAGCTGCCGCAGGTCAAGTCGGAGAAGCCGGCGCCGCCCGCGGCGGACGACGAGACGGCGGAGATCCCGATGGGCCGCCCGGGCCGGGGCCCCGACGCGGTCGACGAGACCAAGCCGCTGCCGAAGGTCGGCGAGGAGGAGTCGGGGCGGTCGGGCGGACGCTCGCGTCCCGAATGGGCCGAGGAGACGCCGTTGGACGATGTCCCGACGCTGGCCGACGAGCTGCTGGGCCCGCGCCCCGAGGACAACGAGGACGACGGCCCCCGCCGCTGACGGTTTCCCACCCGACCCACCCGCCCGGACCTGCCCGGGCGGGTGGGTCGACGCATGAACGGCCCCGTCGGGGGACGGGGCGAGCGCGGCGGTGCTCGCGCCCGGGCCGGCTCACGCTGAGCGCTTGACCCCCGGCCGTTGCCCACCGGCGCGGGCGCGCGGGCACGGGGCGCCCTTGCCCACCGCCCGGGCCGGTCCGCACGGTTGGGGGCATCAACGGCTCTGCCGGAGGGCCGGGCGGGCCCAGCAGCGCAGCGCTGTGCGCCTGCTCGCGCCGAGGGCCTCGCGCCCGTAGCCTGCCCACTCGCACGGCCCAGGGCATGGGCCGCTCGTGTCCACTCGCCCGGGCCCTCGCTCCGCGAAGCGCCGGCCGGGCCGGGCGGCCCCTCGTCCGTTCGTCCGATTGGTCGTGAGCGTCGCCCGTACGCGCCGTCCGGCGGGCCGTTGGCGCGCGGGCGTCGTAGGAAGACAGGGTGACGAGTGGACCGACACGGAAGTACGCGACGCGCGCGGTGGCCTGGCTGCTGCCGGCCCTGGCGCTGCCACTGGTGCCTACGCTGCCCACCGCGCCGGCGTGGGCCGTCGTGACGAACGACTGCGACGCGGGCACCGGCCCGTACCAGCAGGAGCTGGAGGCCCACTTGGGCCTCGACGTGGACGGCGAACAGTCCGTGGCGGACTGCCAGTCGATCCGGGCGTTCCAGCTGCGCGCCGGCGTCGAGCCGGCCGACGGCTACGCGGGCGCCCCCGCCTACCGCGCCATGCTCGTCGTCGAGGCCAAGCAGAACCCCAACGAGATGGGCGAGTGCCCGGTCGTCGAGCACAAGGTGGCCTGCGTGGACCTGACCCGGCAGCTGCTGTGGGTGCAGCAGGGCTGGGAGGGCCGGGTGCTCTTCGGCCCGGTGCCGATCCGCGACGGCCGCGGTGGGCTGATGACCGACGGCGGCTGGCACCAGGTGTACCAGCGCGAGCAGGACCATTTCGCCACGATCAGGGACGGCGAGACGGAGTTCGAGGGCACCTACGAGGAACTGCTGGCGAGCGGCGCCGGCGGCTGCGTCACCCTGCGGGACGCGGACGCGCGGCGGCTGTGGGAGGTGCTGGCCGAGGGCGACTGGGTCTACGTCTTCGGCACCGGGCCCGATGCGCCCACCGAGGCGGAGCTGATCGCCCAGGGTTTCGGGGCGGACGAGATCACCCTCTCCTGGCACCCCGACGACCCGGTCGGCTAGGGCCGGCCGGGCCGCCGGGCCGCGCGGGCCGTCGTGGGGACGGTCCGCGCGGCCGTGTGGCGCCCGCCCGGCGGGGCCGGCGCTCGGGGCTGGCAGGACTTACCAGCAGGACTCGTCGCCCGCCTCGCGGTCGTCCGGCTCCGTGACGCAGACCCGGTAGCGGCTCTCGGACGTGTCAGCCGCCTCCTCACCCCCGTCGCCGGCGTCGTCACCAGCGTCGTCGCCGTCGCCGTTGCGCAGCTCCCGTCGCGTCACCGACTCCCGCGTCGGGTCGGCGTTGCCCGCGCTCTCCTCCTCGCCCTCCTCGTCTGCTTCATCTGCTTCATCCGCTTCATCCGCCTCGTCCTGGTCGTCCTCCACGCCCGGGGCGCAGTTGACGGAGCCGATGATCATCTGCCCGGTGTGCGTGCCGGTCGGATCGTCGAGCATGAGGTGCATCGCGTTGACGGTGAGCGAGCCGTTCGGCTGGATGTGCTGCTCGTTGAGTACGACCTGGCCGAGGTCGTTCGGCAGCGGGATGACCGTCCCGGGCTCCGGCGCCTCGTCGAGCCGGATGTCCAGCATCCCCGGCACGTTGATCACCGCGTCGGTGAGGGACGTGGAGCCGCTCGCCGACATCCCCGGCACGGCCGCGCAGGCCGCCCGCAGTTCGCCGCTGGTGAGGGTGATCGCGTCGAAGTCCAGGGTCAGTTCGGCGACGCCGGCGTCGGCCTCCGCGAGTCCGGTCTCCGTGTCGCCGCTGGCGAACGCGCCGACGCCGGTCGCCGTTCCCACGGTGCTGACCTCCACCGTCTCCAGCCGGTCCTCCTCCGGGCCGTCCGGATAGACGGCCAGGGTCTCCGACTGGTCGGCCGCCGTGCCGAGTTGGGCGAAGAGGCCCCGGGCGATGCTGTAGCCGCTCTCGTCGACCCGCAACCCGCTCTGCCCCTGGTGCCGCACGTTGTCCTGCTCGTGGGCGGCCTGCGCGGTGCCGGGACCGGCGGCGAGTGCGCCGCCGGCCAGGACCGCGGCCAGGGCCGCCCGTCGCATGAGCATCAAGTTGATCATGTGGCAAACATCCCATATGACCGATACGAAGCCGGTTCGGCTCCGCAGTCCGCCGCGCCGCATCCTGCCGAGGTTCCACCGAACGGCCTCCCCGCCCTCCGGGCCTCCCCGCCCGCCCCTCTCCACCCCTCCTCCCCCCTCGCCACACTTGCCGCGTCGGTCCGGTGTCGGTGCCGTGCCCCACAATGGGTCGCACCGGCGCCGGTCCCTACCGGCGGGGCCACCGGGAAGGGGAGGTGCATCGCGATGGCCGTCTGGGACGACCTCGTCGGGCAGAGCGCCGTCGTGGCGCAGCTGTCCGCTGCCGCGCGGGACGCGGACGCGTACGTGACCGCCGCCGCGCGGGGCGAGCAGCCCGCCGTGGCCGGCTCCGCGATGACCCACGCCTGGTTGTTCACCGGCCCGCCAGGATCCGGCCGCTCCACCGCCGCCCGGGCCTTCGCCGCCGCGCTCCAGTGCCGGAGCCCGGACCGCGCGTTGGGCGGCCAGCCCGGCTGCGGGTTCTGCGACGGCTGCCACACCGCCCTGGTCGGCACCCACGCCGACGTCGAGGCCGTGCGCACCGAGCTGCTCACCATCGGCGTAAAGGAGACCCGCGAGCTGGTCAGGCGCGCCCAGCTCTCACCGGCCGGCGGACGCTGGCAGGTCATCGTCATGGAGGACGCCGACCGCCTCACCGAGGGCGCGGGGAACGTGCTGCTGAAGGCCGTGGAGGAGCCCGCCCCACGCACCGTATGGCTGCTGTGCGCGCCGTCCACGGAGGACGTGCTGCCCACCATCCGCTCCCGCTGCCGCCAGTTGGCGCTCCGCACTCCGCCCGTTCCGGCCGTCGCCGACGTCCTGATGCGCCGCGACGGCATCGAGCCGGACGTCGCGCTGGCCGCCGCCCGGGCCACCCAGGGCCACATAGGGCGCGCCAAGCGGCTGGCCACCGACGAGCGGGCGCGCGCCCGCCGCGCCACCGTGCTGCGGCTGCCCGAGCGGGTCGCCGACATCGGAGGCTGCCTGCGCGCCGCCCAGGAGCTGGTCGACGCCGCCGCCGAGGACGCCAAGCAGCGCGCCGAGGAGCTGGACGCCAAGGAGACCGAGGACCTGCGCACCGCCCTCGGCGCCGCCGAGGGCAAGCGGCTGCCGCGCGGCACCGCGGGCGCCATGAAGGAGCTGGAGGACCGTCAGAAGCGACGCGCCACCCGCACCCAGCGGGACGCGCTCGACCTGGCGCTCACCGACCTGACGGGGTTCTACCGCGACGTGCTGGCCCGCCAGTTCGGCACCCAGGTCGCCCTGGCCGGGGATGCGGCGAGCGCCGTCGAGCGGGTGGCCGCCGCCTCCACCCCCGAGCGGACGCTGCGCCGGATGGAGGCCGTCCTCGACTGCCGCGCCGCCCTGGACCGCAACGTCGCGCCGCTGCTCGCCGTGGAGGCCATGACCATGGCCCTGCGGTGATCCACAGGGCGAAGGACTACGCTCGCCCCAGACGCGCACACCGCACCCTCGGGGGATTCATGCAGCCCGCTCGTTCGACCCGACGCCCCACACGTCGTTCCGCCCGCCGTCTCACCCTCGCCCTCTCCGCCGCCGCCCTCGTCGCGGCCTCCGTCTCCGGTTGTGCCTCGGACGACGACGAGCGCCCGACCGATCGCGATCCCTCGGCGAGTGCGAGCCAGGACGGCGAGGAACAGGACGACCGCGCCGTCCCCGACGCGCCGCCACTCGAAGCGCTCCCCGAGGACATCCCGGCCAACCTCCAGTCGTACTACGACCAGGAGCTCGACTGGGGCCCCTGCTCCGGCGGGGGCGCGGGCGGCTTCGAATGCGCCACCCTGACCGTTCCGCTGGACTACGAGAACCCGGACGAGTCGTCCGACCTGGAGCTGGCCGTCACCCGCTCGGAGGCCACCGGACCCGGCAGCCGGGCCGGCTCCCTGCTGATGAACCCGGGCGGTCCCGGCGCCTCCGCCGTGGACTTCGCGCAGAGCACCGCGTCGTATCTCTTCCCGCCCGAGATCCTCGCCACCTACGACATGGTCGGCTTCGACGCCCGCGGCACCGGGGGGAGTCACCCGATAGAGTGCCTGCCCGGTCCGGAGATGGACGAGCACACCGAGACCGACCGCACCCCCGACGACTCCGCCGAGATGGACGCGCTCGAGGCCGCCATGATGGAGTTCGGGGAGGGCTGCCAGGAGAGCGCGGGCGAGCTGCTTGAGCACATCTCCACCGTCGAGGCCGCCCGCGACATGGACGTGCTGCGCGCCGCGCTCGGCGACGAGCAGCTCACCTACGTCGGCTTCTCCTACGGCACCAAGCTCGGCTCGTACTACGCCGGCCTCTTCCCGCAGCGCGTCGGCCGGCTGGTGCTGGACGCCGCCATCGACCCGCGGCTGCCCACCATCGACACCGACCGCGAGCAGGCGGGCGGCTTCGAGACGGCGTTCCGCTCGTTCGCCGAGGACTGCGCCGGCCACACCGACTGCCCGCTGGGCACGGAGGGCGCCGACGCGGCGTCCGCGGCGCTGAGCCAGCTCTTCGCCGACGTGGACGCCGAACCGCTGCCGACCGGCGACGCCGAACGCCCGCTGACCGAGTCCCTGGCCTCCACCGGCGTGGCCCAGGCGCTGTACTCCGAGTCGTTGTGGCCGCAGCTGCGCGACGCGCTGACCGCCGCGCAGAACGGCGAGGGCACAGGCCTGCTGGAGCTCGCCGACTCGTACAACGAGCGTGGCACGGACGGCAGTTACGGCACCATCATGTTCGCCTTCCCGTCCATCAGCTGCCTGGACAGCCCGGCCGGCACGGAGAACGCGCAGGAGGTCCAGGACGCCGTCGACGAGTACCAGGACGCGTCCCCGACGTTCGGCACCGACTTCGCCTGGGCCACCCTCCAGTGCGGCGTCTGGCCGGTCGAGCCCACCGGCCACCCGGTGACCATCGAGGCCGCGGGCGCCCAGGACATCCTGGTCGTCGGCACCCTCCGCGACCCGGCCACCCCGTACGCCTGGGCCGAGGGCCTCGCCGACCAGCTCGAGTCCGGCATCCTCCTCACCAACGACGGCGACGGCCACGGCGCCTACGCCATGGGCAACCCCTGCATCGACGACGCCGTCAACGCCTACCTCCTCAACGGCACCAGCCCCGAGGACGGCACCAGCTGCTGACCCGCGACCGGCCCGCGGTGCCGCCCACCCCACCGGATGGCACCGTGCGCCTTCCTTTCCGGACGTCAGCGGACGGCACCGCGCACGCGACCGCCGCCGGGAGGCGCATCGAGCCCCACGCGACGCCGTCCGGACGAAACGGCCGGAGGCCCCGAGCCGGCGGAGTGCCGCTCGGGGCCTCCGGGCGCCCGACGGAGACGGGAGAGCGACCTACGCCTCGTCGTCGGTGGGCGGCAGGGCGGACAGCCTCGGCAGCAGCTGGGCGGTGAGGAGGGTGGCCAGGGCGGAGGTGTCGCCGCCCGCGCCGTCGGTGCGGACCACCACCGGCCGCGGGGCCCGGCCGGCCAGGGACGCGCCGACCTCCAGCCGACGGCGCGCCAGCTCGTACTGGAGCACGGCCCGGTTGTCCCGGTACGCCTGCGCGAGGCGCCGCTGGGCGCGGGCCTCGTTCTCCGCCGCGATGAGCCCGCTGCGGCCGCGGGTCTCGATCTCGAACCGCACCCGCTGCGCGTTGGTCTCCTGCTGCTCCAGCAGCTGGGCGACCTCCTCGCGGGCCCGGTTCAGCGCCGCCTTCACCTCGACGATGCGCGCGTCGCGCACCTTCTTGGCCCGCTCGATGTCCATCTGGAGGCTGTCGACGCGCCGCTTGCGGGTCAGGCCCCACTCCTGGTCGTAGGCGGTGCGCTCCTTCGCGACGCGTTCCCGGGTGGCGAGGTGCTGCTGGTACTGGGCCGGCAGCTGCACGTCCGGGATGTTGCTGCCGGTGATGCGCACGCCGTAGCGGGACAGTTGACGGTTGAGCAGTTCCTGCATGTCGGCCACGTCCGAGCCCCGCAGGTCGTAGGCGCGTTCCGTGTGTACCATTCGGGCGCGTTGCCGGATGGCGTCCTGCACGGCGCTGGAGAGCACGATGTCGAAGTTGCCCGCGCCGATGATGCGCACGAACAGCACCGGGTCGATGATGCGGAACTTCAGGAAGAACTCGATCGAGCGGAGCGGCACGTTCTCCCGGGTCGGGCAGGCCATCACCGGCGCCGAGTACGGGATCTCGGTGGAGGTGTCCACCACGAAGTCCACCCGGGACCATGGGTGCCACAGGTAGTGCCGGCCGGGGTCCAGGGTTCGGGTCACGGCCCCGTAGCGCGTGAGGACGCCGTTGGTGCCCTGTTCGATCTCCACGATGGAGGAACGCCACCACCACAGCGCGCCGACCAGCAGCAGGAGCGCTCCGGAAGCGTAGGCGAGCCCCGCCAGAGCGTCATAGGCGATGTCGGATGTCGACGCCTCGTCCGCGCCACGGACGGTCGCCATCACGCCGGTCAGCACGGCGAACACGCCGAGCCACAACGGCAACATCCACCACAGCCTGCGACGGTGGCGGGGGATGATGACGGGGATCAGGGTGCCGGCCTCGCCGCCGCGCAGCAGTTGGGCGACATCGCTCCAGGGCGCGACCGCCTCCGATATGACCGACCTGCGCTTCGTGGACACGGTGCTCACCTCTCGACTCCCTCGGTCTCGTCGGTGCCCTCGGAACGCAGCGGGGCCGCCGCCACGACGGTTCGCGGTTCGGCGTCGAGCAGGGCGTCGATCTCCTCCTGGCGCTCGGCGATGCGGTCCGAGACCTCCCGCAACCGGGCGCGGACGGCGGCCATGTCGCCGTCCGTGAACAACTCCGCGCCGCGCTCGCCGACGAGTTCCCTGGCCAACTGGAGGAAGTCGACCCCCGCGCCGCCGTCGCCGTCGGAGCCGCCGATCCGCACCAGCGTCGGCAGGTGGTCGGCCGCCCGCTCCAGCGTGTCCAGGATCTGCTGCTGGTAGCGGTACTCCAGGATCTCGGGGGCCTCGGCGGCGGTCACCGCCCGGATGTCGAGGGCCTGGGCCTCCAGAAGCGCCGCGTTGGCCCTGGCCTCCGACTCGGCCTGCACGTAACGCTGCCGGGCCAGGGCCTCGGCCCGGTTCGTCTCCCGCTCCACCGCCGTGTCCATCTGCGCCTGGTACTGGGCGATGTCGGCCTGGATCGCGGACAGCGTCTCCTGACGGGAGGCCAACTCCTTCGTCAGGTCGCCCTCGTCCTGCTCCTTCCGCAACTGGAGGGCGTACTCGTGGCTGTATGCCTCCTTCGCGACCCGCACCATCTCGGGGGCCGCCAGGTCCATGCGGTAGCCGCGGTCGGCGGGCTCGGCGTGGGTGATGTTGGCGTTGGTCAGCTCCACGGCCGGTTCGAACTGCTGGTTGAGCTGGTCGAGCAGCCGGCCGGTGTCCTCGCCGACCATGTTGTAGATGTCGGCGGCCTCCTGCTCGTAGATGAGGCTGCGGATCGTCTCGCTGACCGCGTTGCTCAGCTTCTCCTCGAAGCCGCGCACCGCGCCCAGCGTGTAGACGAACTCCACCGGGTCGCTGATGCGGAACTGGATGAACAGGTCGATGGACGCCTTCACGCCCCCCTTGGTGGGGGCCTCGCGCACCGGCGCGTTGAACGGGTACTCGCGGGTGGTGTTGATGATGTAGGACACGCGCTTCCACGGGTTCAGCAGGACCACGCGGCCGGGGCCGACCACCTGCTCCAGCTTCCCGAAGCGCGTGATCAGCGCGGCGCAGCCGTCGGGCACCATCACCATGCCCTGCCGCCACCAGACGAAGACGACGGCCAGCAGGGCGAGCGCCCAACTGTGTGCCCCGAACAGCGGGTTCGTCACCACGTTCGAGGAGACCGTCCCCGCGACGACCGCTCCCACCACGACCACCGCGAGCAGCAACAGCACCGGCAGCATGCTCAGGAACGAGCGGCCGCGCGGGAGGACCATCGGACAGATGGCGTGCACCGCCTGTCCACCGTCACGCCGCTGGTCGCTGCGGTTGAGCGCCTCTCCGGCCTCGTCGAGCGGCACCGTCTGCTGCTCCATGACGGTCTCGATGCTGCCGCCCTGCTCCCGCGCTGGCGGGAAGTCGGCCGGGTCCATCGTGCCGTCCCCGCCCTCGGCGCCGCCCTCGGCCCTGCCGCCGGCTCCACGCTCCGGACCACGCTCCCGCGACACGTCGGAATCACCGTTCCCGCCGCGCCCCCCGCGCAGCCGTTCCTCCACCATGGCTCGCGGATCGGCCCCGCCGGCCACCTCCCGCGCCACTCTCCGCAGGCTCTCTGCTCGCGCCATGCTTCCCCCTCCTCGCGTCGTGCGTGACATGTCTGTCCAGGCATCCCACACCAACCGCGAGAGCGGGGGACGGTTCCGTGGGGGATCGTTACACCGTTACAACAGGCGGTGTCGTGCGGCGTGGATCGTCACGGACGTTCGAGAGGTCGCTGGCGGTGGCAGCAGGACGCCCCGGCCGTGGGCCACGGGGTAGCGCACGGGCGGGGCAGGGTGTTTCAGGTGCCGCTACGCGCCGTCTGAGGGCTTGGGGTCGGGCGGGCGTGGGGCCTCGGGCGGCATCGGGCCTCCGTCGTGTTTCCCGCCGTCCATGCTCGGGTGCGCGAACGGCACACCGCGCCAACCCTCAGCGTCGGCGTACGGGCGGCCGCAAGACAAGTTGGTGGGAGGAGTACCGCGGCAAGATCCCACCCGGCTTCCTCGACGTGTCGGAGATCGAGCACCACGCGACCGAACTCCGCACGGTGCAGACCGCCCACCTACCGGGCCTTTTCCAAACGGAGGAGCATGCGCGTGCCCTGTTCGATCTCATTTACCCGCCCCTGCCGCGCCTTGAGGTTGGGCTGCGAGTGGCCCACCGGCTCGCGCGGCAGGGGGTCGTCACGGGAGCCGCGGCGATTCCCTACGTGGGGCTGATCCACGAGTCCGCGCTGCGGATGCGGATCGGTGGTCGCGAGGTGGCTCGGGCGCAGCTCGCACAGCTGTTGGAAGCCTCCGACCGTGACAACGTCACGTTGCGAGCCGTTCCCTTCGAGGCGGGAGGGTTCCCCATGATCGGTGAGTCGCTCCTGTACGCGCGGGGTGAGAACGCCCGTCTGGACACCGTTCACCTGGACTCCCCGACGGGCGCGGTCTTCGTCGACTCGCCGACGTTGCTGGCCAACTACCGCCGACGACTGGACATCATCGCGCAGGTGGCGTTGCGGCCTGAGGAGACCCGCGATCTCATCAGGACCATCTCCCGCGAGCTGTGAAGGGGCCGAAGGTGTCAGACATACGGTGGCACAAGTCATCCTTCTCCGAAGAGGGCGGCAACAACTGCGTTGAGGTCGCGGCCAGGGCTGACCACGGCGTCCTGATCCGCGAGAGCGAGGACCCCGACAGGATCATCGCGGCGGATGGTGCGACGTTCGGTGCGTTGATATCCGCCGTCAAGGCCGGTCGAGTTCCACTCGCCGCCAGGGCCCGTACGGGCCTCCCGCCGGGAGCAGGCGTAGGTCGTTGAGGATGTCCTGCGGGTGGTCTCTGACCATGGCCGGGGTTGCGGCCAGGACCATCAGGCCCGTGCGCGTGATCCCGTTCCGGCGCGCCATCGTTCGTTGGTGTTCCGCGGGGCCGAGGTGGTAGCGGTTCGCGCACGATGTGCCCGAAATCCGGACTCGGTGCTCAATTGACCTGTGCATGACTATCTCTTCAGCGGTTTCTCATGGTCATGGGTTTGCCTGGAGACCATGAGCATCAATGACAACAACCCCCTCAGCCGCAGCAGCGGCGACCTGGAGGACCACGACAGGGGTCTCTCCTTCGACCTGCCGAATCTCCAGCGTCGGCGCCTGATCACGCTCCTGGCGGGAACGGGCCTGGCCGCCGTGACCACGGCCGCGTACTCCGAGGCCAGCGGCTCGACCGCCAACGGCGCCGGCGCCGCGGCGGCCTGCGCGGAGATCCCGGAGGAGACGGCCGGCCCCTATCCGGCCGACGGCTCCAACGGGGTCGACGTACTCACCCAGAGCGGCATCGTCCGCAGCGACATCCGCTCCAGCTTCGGCAACGCGAGCGGGGTCGCCGAGGGCGTCCCGCTGACCATCACCCTCACCCTCACCGACGCGGCCAGCGGCTGCGGCACGCCCCTTCAGGGCGTCGCGGTCTACCTGTGGCACTGCGACGCCGTGGGCGCCTACTCCCTGTACTCGTCGGGCGTGGAGAACGAGAACTACCTGCGCGGGGTGCAGGAGGCCGACGCCAGCGGCACGGTGACGTTCACCAGCATCTTCCCCGGCTGCTACCCGGGTCGCTGGCCGCACGTCCACTTCGAGGTCTACCCCAGCCTCGCCGAGGCCACCGCCTCGGGCGCGATCTCCAAGACCTCGCAGCTCGCCCTCCCCCAGGACGTCTCCGAGACGGTCTACGACGGCGATGGCTACGGCAACAGCGCCGCCAACCTCACCCGCGTCTCGCTGGACTCCGACATGGTCTTCAGCGACGGTTGCGAGCTCCAACTCGCCACGGTGACCGGAGGCGTGGAGGAGGGGTACGTGGCCTCCCTCCAGGGTCAGTGTCTGACAGAGTGCAGACAAGAGCGCGGGTCGCCAGGGGCGAGCGAGCTCGACTTCGGCCCATGTAGACTGTCTGGGCATTCGCCGCCTTAGCTCAGTCGGCCAGAGCGACGCACTCGTAATGCGTAGGTCAAGGGTTCGATTCCCTTAGGCGGCTCCATGATCCCCCAGGTCACGTAGCCCGTGACCTGGGGTTTTCTGGTGAGCGGGGCATGGCGGGTCACGCGGCCGGGGTGCCGCGACTTCGCTTGCGCGAGCGATGCGTGAGCGACCGGAGCCGCGGAGTCAGCCCCACAGCGCGTAGTTCCCGGCCAGCATCAGGACGATCACCGCCGCGAACCCGGTCAGGGCGTAGTGCAGTCGCGAGACCCAGCCCCACCAGCGGCGGAAGTAGGCCAGCACCGCGCAGCAGAGCATCGCCGCGGTGGCCACCCCGGAGGCGGCGAGTAGCGTCGGTACGGCGGTCAGCAGCGGCGAGTCGCCCAGGAACACTGTCTGGTTCATTACGTTGGCGTCCGCGACCAGCAGCGCGAAGCAGACCGCCACCCCGCCCAGCAGCACGCTGTTGGCCCAGGCCAGCAGCCGGGCCGCGCGCGGCCCGGGGCGCGGGTCACGGGAGCGGCGCACGAGCGCGATGATCGGCCAGCAGATCATGGTCAGCGAGATCAGGACGAGCCCGCCGATGAGCAACTGCATGTGCAGCTTCGGCGATTCGTACCAGGGGACCCTGTTGAAGGCGACCGCGACATCGGTGCTCACCGTGAGCTGACCGTCCTCGAAGGCGATCCTGGCGTCGCCGTCGATCTCCTGGAACACGCCCGGTTCGATCTGCCGCCACTTCTGCTCGGTGATGTCAGGGTCGGCGCTGAGCGGACCGTTGGTGGTCAGGATGCCGTCGTCGCCGGCCGAGACCTCGATCGAGCCGGTCAGCGCGGAGGCGCGGGTGAAGTCGGAGTGGCTGGTGCGGTTGGAGCGGTAACTGCCCTCGTACTGGCCGACGTCCTCCTGGATGGTCGACTGGGACGTGCCTTCCGCCTCCCCGCCGTAGACGAGCTCGGCGGCCAGCTCCGCGACTTCGTCGGCGGCCAGGGCGGCCTTGCCGACGTCGCCGTCGCCGTTGTAATTGACGTACACGCCGAGGTCCCTGTCCGGGAACAGCACCATGTTGGAGTGGAAGCCCGGTATGTCGCCGTCCTTGACCAGGTAGCGGTGCTCGTCGTGCCGGCGCTCCTCCAGGATGTACGCCATGCCCGGCAGCCGCTCGTCGTTGCCGTAGTGCCGCTGCTCCAGGAGATCTACGGACTCGCCGCTGAGCACCCGCGTGTCGGTCAGCCGGCCGTCGCCCAGCAGGGCCCGCATCAGCCGGCCCATGTCGGTGACGGTGGAGACGGCGGCGGCCCCCGTCGGGGTCCACGCTCCGTACTGCCCCCTCGTGGTCTCCTGCCCGCCGTCGGACGGCCGGTGCCCGCGGGCGAGCGCGTCCTCCAGCCTCGTCGGGTGCGGCTGCTCGAAGGTCGTACGGGACATGCCGAGCGGTTCGATGATCTGCTGCTGGACGTACTCCTCGAAGGGCTGCCCGGTGATCTGCTCGACCACGTAACCGGCAAGCGCCACGCCGTAGTTGTCGTAGGCCGCGGTTTCACCGGGCTCGCGCACCCGGTCCGGCTGGTTGTCCGCCAGGCTCTCGCCCAGGTCCCCGGCGTCGCGCGGGTCCTCACTGGCCGTGCCGACGATGCTGAAGTCGAAGCCGGCGGTGTGGGTCAGCAGGTTGTGGAGTGTGATGGGTTTGCCCGGGTAAGTGTCCTCGATCTGGAAGCTCTTCAGGTACTCGTTGACGTCGGTACGCAGGTCCAGCTTCCCGTCCTCGGCGAGTTGCAGCACCGCGACCGCGGTGAAGACCTTGGCGACCGAGCCCATGAAGAAGCCCGTACGGTCCGGTTCCACCCGTTGGTTCTCGTGATCCGAGTCCGGCACGCCGTAACCCCGTGCCATCAGCTGCTCGTCGGCGGACACCACGGACACGGCGGCGCCCGGGATGTCGTACTCGTCCAACTGCTGGTTCAGCAGCCTGTCCAGCCGCGCGCCCCACTCGTCCGGATCGGACGGGGCGTTCGGCACCCGCTGCGGCGACGTCTGGTGTGCCGGCGTCGCGAAGGCTGTCGTGAGTCCCCCCAGCAGCACCAGGGCGAGTCCGAGTACCAGGGTCACGGGGGCAAGGACCCGTCGGGCTGTCATCTGTTGGCTCCTTCGGCCGCACTCGGGAACTTCCGATGACAGCAAGCCAACTATTCGCGGACCGTACTTGCGATGGCCCTGAGTAGTCTCGGAAGGGTACTTAACTACACCCTGGGAGAGGCCACTGAGGTCCCATGAGAAATCTCGCCCCGGTCTGCAGACTGGGATCTGCACAGCGGTAACCAGCCGCCGGCTGAGGGGAACACGGGATGAGCATCGTCAGCAACGACCAGCAGCGCGGCCCGGGGGGCAGTCGCAAGGACGACCTGCGGCCCTCCAGCGCCTTCCGTGCGATGGGCCGTACGCTGGCGCTCCTCGCGCTCGCGCCGGTCGAGGTGCTGCTCTTCACCATCCTGGTGATCGTCATCTCCCTCTTGAGCGTCGGCGTCGGTGTCTTCCTCGTACCGGCCGTCGCGATCGCCGCACGCGGGGTGATGAACATCCAGCGTCGCCGCGCCCGGGACTGGTCGGGCGTCGAGATCGGTGACCCGTACCTCCCCACCCGGGACACCGAGCCCGGCTGGCTCCAGCGCACCATGGGCATCCTCGGCGACCCGGCCACCTGGCGCGACCTGCTGTGGATGCTGGTGAACCCGGTGGTGGGTGTGCTGATCCTGGTGCTGCCGCTGACCGTCTTCGCCTACGGCCTCTTCGGCGTCATCATGCCCTTCCTCTGGGAACCGATCGTGGACGCGGGCGGCAACAACTGGTACCTGCTGGTGCACGTCAACAACAGCGGCACCGCGCTGACCGCCGCCGTGCTGGGCGTCCCCTTCATGCTCCTGGGTTACCTGATGGGCCCGGCCATGCTGCGGGTGCACGCACGGTTCGCGCACGGCCTGCTCGGCCCCACCGAGATGGCGCGCAAGGTGCACCACCTCACCGCCACCCGAAGCGACGCCGTGAACACCAGCGCCGCCGAGCTGCGCCGGATCGAGCGGGACCTGCACGACGGCGCGCAGGCCCGGCTGGTCGCGATGGGCATGAACCTGGGCGTCGCCGAGCGGCTGCTCAGCAAGGACCCGGAGGCCGCCCGTACGATCCTGGTCGACACCCGCACCGCCTCCGCGAAGGCACTGAACGAGCTGCGCGACCTGGTCCGGGGCATCCACCCGCCGGTGCTGGCCGACCGCGGCCTGGCCGACGCCGTACGCGCCCTCGGGATGGACAGCCCGCTCCAGGTGGAGGTGAACGCGGAGCTGCCGAGCCGGCCGGAGGCGCCCGTGGAGTCCGCGATCTACTTCGCCATCTCCGAGTCGCTGACCAACGCGGCCAAGCACGGTTCCTCCCGGAATGTCACGGTGGACGTCTGGTACTCCGAGGGCATGCTGCGCGCCCAGGTGACGGACGACGGCGCCGGTGGCGCGGATCCCGCGAAGGGCACCGGGCTGCGCGGCATGGAGCGGCGGCTTGCTACCTTTGATGGCGCTCTGGCCCTCACCAGCCCAGTTGGTGGCCCGACGACAATCACCATGGAGCTGCCGTGCGTGCTGTCCTCGCCGAAGACCAGTTCCTCCTGAGAGACGGCCTGATCCGGATGCTCCAGGCGTACGACTTCGAGATCGCCGCGGCGGTGGACAACGGTCCGGATCTGCTCCGAGCCCTCGTCGACGAGCGTCCCGACGTGGCCGTGGTGGACGTACGTCTTCCCCCGACGTTCACCGACGAGGGCCTCCAGGCCGCGTTGCAGGCCCGCCGTGAGCTGTCCGGACTGCCGGTGCTGGTGCTGTCGCAGTACGTGGAGCAGCTTTACGCCAAGGAGCTGCTGGCCGACGGGAACGGCGGCATCGGCTACCTGCTCAAGGACCGGGTGTTCGACCCGGACGAGTTCATAGACGCCGTGCACCGCGTCGCGCGCGGCGGCACCGCGATGGACCCGGAGGTCATCTCGCGGCTGTTCAGCGGCAGCAGTACGGCGCGGGAGGGCTCCATCACCCGGCTGACCGCCCGGGAGCTGGAGGTGCTCGGGGTGATGGCCGAGGGTCGGTCCAACGCCGCGATCGCGAAACGACTGGTGATCACCGAACGGGCGGTCATCAAGCACACCTCGAACATCTTCACCAAGCTCGACCTGCCCACCTCGGACGACGACAACCGCCGGGTGCGCGCCGTGCTGACGTACCTCAAGGACGCGGGCACGGTCGAGTAGGCGCGAGGGCCTCTCGACAGCACACTGCCCGGCGGTTACCGGCAGTGCGAACTGTGTCCGCACGTCGGCCGCCGCGGTTGACGGATTCGCCCGTTCGGCGAGGGTCAGGTGAGTGCTCCGATGCGGGTGGCGAACTTCCGTACACCGGGGAGAGTTCGGTCGTGCCGCATCAGATCGACCGCGATGGTGCTTACGGAGCCACGGCGTATGCCCGCAGGGATCACATGGGGAAGGGCCCGCTTCCTCCTTGATGAGAAGGCGCCTGAGTCTGACAAGCAGAAACAGGATTGGGCTCCGCTGTCCATCCCCGGCACGATCTTGCATGCCCTCGTCATGCGTAGGTCAAGGGTTCGATTCCCTTAGGCGGCTCCGTCAAAAGCCCAGGTCAACGGCATTATCGTCATGGGTCTGGGCTTCAGAGCGTCTGTCCCATCCGCCGCCGGGCGCCGGTGGCTGGGCGCCGGGTCTGCCCCGCCCGGGCCCGCCGTCCCGAAACCTTCACAGAAGCCTTCTGCTGGCGCACTCGTACCCGTATCGTCGTCATGAGGATGACCAACCCTCGCCTACGGGGGCAATGGGCTGATGTTCGAGCAACGTGAGCGCACTGAGCATGTCTCGGCGTCGATACGGTCGCTATGGGGGCCCGGTGTGGTCCCTGCCGCCGGTCCCGCCACGCTCAGCCTGGAGCGCCAAGCCCTGCTGGTCATCGTGATCCTGCGGCTGTCCAGCGCGGCGGTGGCCGCGATGGTCGCCCTGCTCGGGCTGGCGTCGGCCGCGAAACCCGCGTGGGTGCTGCTCTCCGTCACCGGAGTGCTGGTCTGGGCGGGCACGTCCGGCGTCCGATTACTTCGCGGGGGTCCGACCTTCCGGCTCGGCGTGACGGATGTCGCGATCTGCGCCGCGCTCTGCCTGCTCCACGGTCAGCTGGTGCCCGACCCGGTGCTGACGGCGAGCGCCGGCAGCGGGTGGATCGACCTCATGGCCAGCGTCACCGTGCTCAACGCGCAGTTCTTACTGCGCCAACCCCACGGGCTCCTGGCGACCGCCGTGATCACCGCGACCTACACGGTCGGCGCCCCGGGCCTGCGGGAGGCACCCATCGTGCTCGCGCTCCAAGGCGTCCTGAGCGCTGGGATGTTTCTCCTGCTGCGCCGCGCCGCCCGCTCGGCGGACTCCGCGCTGGCGGCCAAGGCCGTTGCGCAGGCGAACGAGCTGGCCAGGGCGGCGGCCCGCGCGGACGAACGCGACCACCAGCGGCGACTGCACGACACCGTGCTCGCCACACTCACCATGGTGAGCACCGGCGCGATCGCCGACCGTTCCGAGGCGCTGCGTCGCCGCGCTGTGGCGGACCTTGGCGTGATCCACGGCCTGGCGGCCGACGCGGACGGCACGCCCGCCGCCCCCGCGCTCCTGGTCCCGCTGGACGTGGTCCCGCTGGATGTGGCCCTGCGCGCCGCGGCCTCGACGCCGCGGCCGGGACTGCCCGCGCTGACCGTGGAGTTCGGGCTCGTGCCGGTGCTGCTGCCCCAGCCGGTCGTGACCGCACTCGCCGACGCCGTCGCGGAGGCCCTGACGAACGTCGTCCGGCATGCCGGCACCACGGTGGCCCAGGTGCGCGCGGAGGTGGTTGGCGCCGGTGTCGTCGTCGACGTGCTCGACCGGGGACGCGGCTTCGACCTCGCGGCCGTGCCCGCGCACCGTAGGGGGCTTCGGGAGTCGATCGTGGGCCGGATGGCGGCGGTGGGCGGTGGCGCGCGGATCGAGACACGGCCGGGCGACGGGGTCCGCGTCATGCTGCGGTGGCCCCGGTGAGGAGCGACGTGCGCGCGCCGCGGGGGGAGTTGATCGCGGCCCGCTACACCCAGGTGAACAGCATCGTGGTGGTGGTCGTCGTCGCGATCTGGCACTTCGGCGTCGACTCCCTGATCCTGGTCCGCGGCTGGTCGCGGTACGAGCCGGCGTGGGCGACCCTCGCGGCCTGGCTGGTGCTCTCCGCCGTCCAGTTGATCGGCTCCACGCTGCTGCTCCGGTCCGCGCTGCGCGGCCGCGTGGCCCCGGCGCTGACGTTCGTCGCCCTGCTGGCCGGCGCCGTCGCCGTCGCGACCTATCCGAAGGGCCAGGCGATCAGCGACATCGGCTGGGCCGCGAACACGGTGGGCTGGTTCGGCGTGCTGCTGCTGATACAGCGTCCGATCCACGAGTTGGTCGTCCTGTTGAGTTGCACCGTCGCGATGACGGTGATCGCGCTCGGAGTGAGCGGCGAGCTGGACACCCTGGTGCCCTGGACCCGGCTGATCACCCAGTCCTACACCACGGCCGGCATCCAACTCGCCTTCGCCCTGCTCACCCGGCAGTTGCACCACACCGCCCAACTCACGGCTCGCGCGGCGCGGGCGGAGGCGGACCGCCTGGCGCGCCAGGCGGCCGAGGAGACCAGGCACGCCGAGCGGCGGCGGCGTTACCGCTACCTGCGCGACCGCATCGCACCGCTGCTCCGTGACCTGGCCGAGGGGCGGGCGCACCCGGGGGACGACGCCGTGCGGCGGTTGAGCGCGATCGAGGCGGCGCGGCTGCGCCGGCTGTTCGCCGAGACGGAGGACGCGGCCCACCCTCTGCTGCACGAACTCCGGGCCTGCGCCGACGTCGCCGAGCGCCGGGACGTGGACGTCACGTTCGTCTGCTACGGGGAACTGCCCGACGTTCCCGTGGCGGTTCGCCGGCGGCTGACCGAAGGGCCGCTCCTGGCGCTGGCGGCGGCGGAGGTCAGTGCCCGGGTGACCGTCGTCGCGACGGCCGGTGAGGTCACGGTGAGCGTGATGGCCGACGCCGCGGCCGCCGTCGCGCTGAGCACGTCCGGTTCCACTGACACATCGGTGATGTTCGACGAGAAGGAGAACCTGCTGTGGCTGGAGTCTCGATGGCCCGTCCCCAGATCGGGTTCGACGTCGGCATCGTCGACGATCACCCGGTGGTGATCGACGGCGTCCGGGCCTGGCTGGCCGAGGAGCCGAGCGTGCGTGTCAGACACACGGGTGAGACCACGGCGGACCTCCGCTCCGACGCGGTGGACGTCCTGATCGTGGACCTCAACCTCAACGGGCGGCTGGTGCTCCCGGACATCGGCGTGCTCGCCGCAGCCGGTCAACGGGTCGTCGTCTTCTCGCAGTTCACCGACGAATCGCTGGTGATGGAGGTGCTGGACATCGGCGCCAGCGGTTTCGTCGCCAAGAGCGAGGGTCAGGCCCACCTGCTCCACGCGGTGCGCGCCGCCGCGGCCGACCGACCCTATGTGCCCCCGACGACGGCCGGCGTCCTGGTGTCCGACCGCAGCCCGGTACGCCCCCGGCTGTCCCCTCAGGAACGGACGTCGCTTCTGTGGTGGTTCCAATCCATGTCCAAGGCGTCGGTGGCTCGCCGCATGGGTGTGTCCGTGCACACCGTGGACATGTACATCAAACGGGCCCGGGTCAAGTACGCCCAGGTCGGCAGGGCCGCACCGACGAAGGCGGACATGCTGGCCCGCGCGATCGAGGACGGCCTGGTCACCCCCGGCGAGGTCGCGAACTCCACCCAGCGGACGCCGCCGTCGACGTGATCGCCGCCGCCTCCGGCCTCCGGCCTCTGGTCTCCGGCTACTCGGCGCGGGAGAAGCGGCGCGCCGCGAGCGCCAGGGCGGCGAGGCCGAGGGCGCACATCACCATCAGCTCGACCACGAGCGGCGGTGCCCAGCCGCCCCATTCGGGCCCGGGCGCGAGCGCGCCGCCCGGCGCGCCCCAGGCCACGGTCTGCCGCAGCGCGTCCACCGCGTAGGTCAGCGGGTTGACGAGCGTCAGCGCGGCCAGCCACAACGGCAGGCCGGCCACCGAGAACAGCGCGCCCGACAGGAAGAACAGCGGCAGCATGGTCACGCCGAGCGCGGACTGGAACGTCTCGATCCGGGTGATGCAGACGGCCGCCAGGGTCACGAACGCGGTCAGGGTGAACGACACCAGCGCCAGCTCGCCGAGCAACGCGAGCAGCAGCAGCGGGTCGTAGGGCAGCCCGGCGAAGCCGACGAAGGCGAGCAGCGGTACGCCCTGCGCGGTCGCCGTCGCCGCGCTGCCCAGGCACTTGCCGACCAGAAAGGTGTCCCGCCGGACCGGGGCGACCAGCACGGCGCGCAGCAGCCCCGTCTCGCGGTCGCGGACGATGGACATCCCGGCGTTCAGCGCGGGCATCTGCACGGCCATCATCAGGATCCCGGGGTACATGTACGTCATGTAGTCCCCGGCGCCGGACGCGGACCCGACCATGCCGCTCAGCCCGGTCCCGAGGACCACGAAGTAGAGCAGGGGATTCAGCAGCGTCAGTCCCGCCTGGGCGGGACTCGCGACCAGCCGGGTCATCTCCCGTCGGACCAGCGCCCGCAGCGCCGTCAGCTCGGCGGCGCGCCGGCCGGCCGGCCGCGTCGTGAGCCGGCCGGGACGCTCCGCGGTGGACTCCAGCACGTCGGCTCCCTTTCCTCTTCCTCTCACGGCCCTCTTCCTCTCACGGATTCCGCAGGGAACGGCCGGTGTGGTGCAGGAAGACGTCGTCCAGGCTCGGCCTCGTGACCGTCACCGATGTGACGCCCGAGGTCAGTTGGCACAGCCGCGGCACCCAGCGCGCCCCGTCGGCCGTCCTGACCCGCACGCCGTCAGGACCGGCCTCGGCTTCCAGACCGAACTGCTCACGGATGGACCGGGCCGCTTCCCTGTCGTCGTCCGTCCGCAGGTGCACGGCGTCGGCGCCGATCGCCGACTTGAGCTCGTGCGGCGTCCCCTGCGCGACGAGGCGGCCGTGGTCCATCACGGCGATCCGGTCGCAGTTCTCGGCCTCCTCCAGGTAGTGCGTGGTCAGGAAGACGGTGACACCGTCCTGCCGGCCGAGCTCGTGCAGCTTCTGCCAGACCTGGGCCCGGCTCTGCGGGTCGAGTCCGGTCGTCGGCTCGTCGAGGAACAGCACCCGCGGCCGGTGCAGCAGGGCCCTGGCCACTTCGAGCCGGCGCTGCATGCCGCCGGAGTAGGTGCCCACCGGCGTGTCGCGCCGGTCGGCCAGTCCCATCATCTCCAGCGAGGCCCGGGCCTGGGCGTGCGTGTCGCGCCGGGACATCCCGTACAGGCGGGCGTGGAAACGGAGGTTCTGCCACCCGGTCAGCTGCCGGTCGGCGGTCGGCTCCTGGAAGACGACGCCGATCCTGCGCCTGACCTCGTCCGGCCGGCGTGCGACGTCCATCCCGGCCACGGCCGCCCGTCCCGCGCTCGGGCGCAGCAGGGTCGACAGCATGCTGATGGTGGTGGACTTGCCTGCGCCGTTGGGGCCGAGGAAACCGAAGTTCTCCCCCTCGGCGACCGTCAGGTCCAGGCCGTGCACCGCCACCGCGTCGCCGTAGACGCGCCGCAGTCCGCGCGTGTGGATCGCCGCGTCGGGCTCGGCGGCGTTCATCGGCGGGGCGGCACGGACATGATGACGTGGAAGGCGCGGACGCGGTCGGTGTCCTCGCCGACGGGCTCGCCGTCCACGGCCACCCAGGCGTGTGCTCCGAAGGGCTCGGTGACCACGCCGATGCACCACTGCGGCCAGGTGCCGCCCAGGCGGCACAGCAGCGCGGTGGCGATGGACCGTTGCAGGCAGCGCGGGCCCGCGCAGGCCAGGCTCACGTACACCACGGCGTTGCGCGCCCGCATCGCCTGCGCCGCGCTCGCGGGGCGCGCGCCCCGGCTCGCGAACGCCAGTACCCGGCGCAGCCTGGCCGGCGGCAGCCGGGTCAGCAGGCGCGCCATGCCCGTGGCGAGCCGGGCCGGCTGGCGCAGGCGCCACGGCGGTGCGTCGGCCGACTCCAGGTGCAGGGTCGAGCCGCTCACGGGGCGATCACCTTGGCCGTGCGCAGGGCGTCGAGCAGTCCGTCCACGTGGGCGGTGGCCTGGCCGGGCGCGTCGGGGAAACGCCGCAGCAGCGTCCGGGCGGCCTCCTGAGGCGACTCGCCGTCCAGCAGGCAGCGCAGCACCACGGCGCCGGTGCGATTCAGCATCCAGTAACGGCCGTTGCGTTCGTCGAGCAGCACGGTGCCGTTCTCGGTGTCGGCGACGGACACCCCGGGCACCAGGGCGAAGGTCATCGTGCCTCCTTACGTGGTTCGGGTTACGTGGTTCGGGTTACGTGGTTCGGGACGTGGGGGCCGGGGCGGTCGTGCCCGCGGGGGACACGGCCCGCAGCCACAACTCGCAGGCGAGGGTGGCGTCGAAGGGCATCAGCGGCCGGGTGTCGGCATGGGTGCCGATGAGCAGGCGGCGCAGCTCCGCCGCGTCGATCAGGCCCATCCGGGCCAGGCGCGTGTCCGCGGCGAAGTCGAGCAGTTCGCCGCGCCGCCGGCGCAGTCCCGCGTACAGGGAAGGACTGGCGTCGTCCTTGCCGGTCCGGTGCAGGATCCCGGCCGGCACCACACCGTCCAGCGCCCGCGCGAGCACGGGCTTGAGGAGGCCGAGAGCCACGCGATCGGCCAGGCGCACGGACAGGACGGCCTCAAGGACCCGGTCGTCGGTGTACGGGGCGTGCAAGGTGACGCCCGCGTGCGCGCCGATGCGTGAATTGCGGCGCACGACCGTGCCGTTGACCCGGTTGATCCATAGCATGTCGTGCTGGACCGGGAGCGCGGCCAGCGGCTCGGGGCCCGCCGCGACGGCCTCGCGCAGCACGCGGCGCACGGTCGCCGCGGCGTCCGCGGTGATCCAGGGCGGCAGCTTCGGCGAGATCTCCCAGTCCGCGTCCGAGCGCCAGTCCCGTTCCTCGGCGAGCCCGCCCACCTGGGCGGCCAGCCAGCGCGGATAGGACGGCGCGGACACCATCGTGCGCACCGTCGTGGCCAGCGACCAGCGGCGCCTGGAGCGCATCGCGCGCACGTGCGGCAGTGCCGCCGACGGGGAGCGCCGGATCAGCCCGTGCAGGCACATCGAACCCGGGAGGAACAACTCGTCGCCCCCGACGCCCTGGAGGTGACGGCGTGCGCCCAAGGAGGAGACGAGGGCGGCCTGGTGCTCGACGGTGGCCCGGCCCCGGGCGAACATCAGCGGGCCCTCCCGGTCGTGCGGGGTGTGCACGAACGGCGCGTACCAGTCCGGCGCCTCCGCCGGCGGCACCACCACGTGGCGGGCCCCCGGCAGTTCGGCCGCCGCCCGGCGCGCCCAGGCGAGGTCCTCGCCCCGCCCGCCGTGCGCCTCATAGTGCAGGGTCGCCAGGGGTGCGCCGCCGGAACGGTCGGCGACAAAGCAGAGGCTCGTCGAGTCGAGACCGCCCGACAGGTCGGCGCTGACCACGGGCTGGCCCGCGGTACGCGCCGCCACGGCGTCGAACAGCGCCTCGCGGACGAAGCCGCCGTCACCCAAGGGGCGTTCGGGCGCGGGCGGTGTCCACCAACGCCGTGTCCGCCCGGCGCCGTTCCGGTCGATCTCCAGGCAGTGCCCGATGCGTGGGCTGCGCACCCCGCGCCACACCGAACCCTCGCTGAGCGGCGAGGGAGGCCCGAACGGCGAGAGCAGTTCGAGCGCCACCCGCTCCTCGTCGACGGCCGCGCCGATGCGGTCGGCCAGCGCCTCGGGGCGGTCGGCCGCCAGCGTCACGCCGGCGACCGTGGCGTGGAAGACCTGGCACACGGTGGACAGCGTGCCCTGCACGCGGACGAGGCCGTCGAGCGACGCGACGAGGTGGAAGCTGCCGGCGGCCAGGCGGGCGAGGTCGTCCAGATCCGCCAGAGAGCGGACCCGGCCCAGCCGGGCGGCCAGGGCGTCCGGCTGCGCGGTGGTGCAGCCGAGCAGGACAAGGCGCCGCGGGCCGGCGGAGACGGACACGATCTCGTCGTCCCGCCAGTCGCCCACGAGCCAGGGCCGGCCGGAGTGGTGCTCGATCACCCTGGGGCGCGGCAACCCGGGAGTCGGCGCCAGCGCGAGAGCCTCGGCGCCGGCCGGATGGTCGGGAAGTACCACGAATTCCATACGTATCCTCCACCGGAGTGCCAGAGTGGGGTGGCCCGACCGGCATGTGGCGCCGGTCGGGCCACCCCCTTGCTGGAGTGATCGGGGTGCGGTACGGCCGGCGCGGTCAGGGGGCCGCCCCTGCGGTGCCGCCCGTTTCACTCAGCCCTGCGGGCCTACGGGTGGCTCAGAGCCACCAGGCGCCCCACACGCTGTCGAGGAACTCGGCCACCCGCGTGAGCTGGGTGAGCTCGGCGAAGTCGCCGACCTCGATCAGGGTGGGAACCTCGTACGGGTTTTCGTTGGCCACGAAAGCCACCTCCGTTGGGTGAGTGGCGTCCGGGCATCCCGGACGCCGGCTTACGGTCAGGCGGGACGCCCCGGTTCGTTTACCCCGGCCGTCCGCCACGGACAACGCTAGGGACCGGACCATCCCCGCGCACGACCCCTGTTCGGGGAACAGGCCCTGGATCAGGGGGCCTGGTGGTCGGGGTCGCCGCCGAGTTGGGGGCAGGCTTGGTGGAGTCTGTGGATGCCCTCCTCGATCTGCCCGGTGCCGGGGGTGCTCACGTAGCTCAGGCGCAGCCGGGGGCCGGGGGCCTCGGCGACGAAATAGGGGCTGCCGGGGGTGACCGCCACCCCGGCGCGCAGGGCCGCGGCGACGACGTCGTTCTCGTTGGTGCCCTCGGGGAGCCGCAACCACAGGTGGTAGCCGCCGCGGGGGTGTTGGCCGGGGACGAGGCGGGGAAGGACCTGGCCCAGGGTGGCGAGGGCGGTGGTCCTGCGGTCGCGCAGGGCCGTCGCGAGCGCGCGCAGGTGGCGGGACCACGCGGGGGAGCCGACGAGTTCGAGCGCGGTCTCCTGCAGGGGGCGGGGCACGAAGAAGCTGTCGATCACCTGGATCGCGCGGAGGCGTTCGTACACGGGTCCGCGGGCGGTGAGGGCCCCGATCCGGAGGCTGGGCGAGGTGGCCTTGGTCAGCGAGCGCACGTGGACGACGACCCCGTCCGGGTCGTCCGCGGCGAGCGGCGGCGGGTGCGGGGAGTCGGGGTGCGCCAGGCGGCGGGCGAAGTCGTCCTCGAGGACGAAGGCGCTGTGCGCCCTGGCGATCCGCACCACCTCCTCCCGCCGCGGCGCGGACAGGACGGCGCCGGTGGGGTTCTGGAACAGCGGTTGGCAGACGAAGGCCCGTGCCCGGGTGGCGCGGAACGCCTCGTCGAGCAGGTCGGTGCGGACACCGTCGGCGTCGACCGGAACGGGAGCGGGGCGCAGGCCGGCGGCGCGGGCGACGGCGAGGACACCGGGGTACGTGGGCGATTCGACGAGAACGGGGGTGCCGGGCGAGGCGAGCGCCCGCAGCGCGGTGGTGAGCGCGCCCTGGCCACCCGCGGTGATCAGCACGTCGGAGGCGCTGAGTTGACCGTTCGGCCCGCCGATGTCGTTCGCGAACCACTGCCTGAGCTCGGTGACCCCCTCGACGGGCGGCCGGGACCAGGCGCCGGGCCTGCGGCCGGCACGCGCCAGGGCCGCGGCCAGGGCGGACTCGGGTTGCAGCCCCGAGTGCAGGTACCCGCCGTTGAGGTCGATGACCTCGGGCGGTGGGGCGGTGAGCGTCATCAGCACTCCGCCGGCGCTGGCGATCCGGGCGCTCGCGTCGACGGATCCCGAGGACGAGTCCGCGCTGAGCGCCACGTCCTGCCAGGAGACGTCCCCCAGCGTGCTCGCGGTGCGCCGGGGCGCCGTCCGGAAGACGCCGGCTCCCGGCCGGGTGACGACGAGGCCCTCCGTGGCCAGGACGGAGACGGCCCGGGACACCGTCACCGGGCTCACCCCGTAGCGGTTCACCAGCTCCCTGCTGGACGGGAGCTTCTCTCCTTCCGAGTAGCGCATCAGCTCATTCCGCAGGGAAATGAGCAGTTGAGCGAGACTGCTATGCTCGTTCATGACAGCACAGGATAGCGCTACTCTGCCGGCGGCAGTAGCGGCTCCGGGCCGGGGCACCCTGTTCGCGGCGCTCGGGGTCGTGTCCTTCTCGCTCACCTTCCCCACCACGGTGTGGGTCCTGGACGGCCTCGGCCCGTGGACGACGACCGGCGTACGAGGGCTGCTGGCCGGCCTCCTGGCGGCCGCGTGTCTGGCCGGCGCCCGGGTGCCCGTGCCCGAACGCGCGCACTGGCCCGGCCTGCTGACGGTGGCCGGCGGATGCGTCATCGGCTTCCCCCTGCTGACCACGTTCGCCCTCCAGGTCTCCACCACCGCGCATTCGGCCGTGGTCATCGGGGTGCTCCCCCTGGCGACCGCCGTCATCTCGGCCATGATCACCGGCCGCCGCCCACCCCGCGCCTTCTGGGCGGCCGCCGTACTGGGCGCCGCCACCGTCGTCTCCTTCACCCTCCAGCAGAGCCGCGGACTGCCCACCCTCGGCGACGTGTACCTCTTCTGCGCCGTGCTGGTCTGTGCCGCCGGGTACGCCCAGGGGGGACGGCTCGCCGCCCATATGCCCGGCTGGCAGGTCATCGCCTGGGGAGTCGTCGCCGCCCTGCCTGTCTCCGTGGCCGTCACGGCCCTCGCCCTGCCCTGGGAGCCGGTCGACCTGACCGCCAAGGCGACCGTGGGGATGGCCTATATCGCCGCCGTGTCCCAGTTCGGCGGCTTCGTGCTGTGGTATCGCGGCATGGGCGTCATCGGCGTGCCCCGGGCGAGCCAGATCCAGCTGGCCCAGCCCCTGATCACCCTCGTCTGGTCGGTGCTGCTGATGGGCGAGGAGCTCTCTCCCCTGGTGCCCCTCACCGCCGTCGTGGTCCTGTGCTGCATCGTCGTCACCCAGCGTGTCCGCAGCTGAGGGTCCCGTGGTGACGCGGCCATCGGTTGCTTCTGGTCGGGTGGCGGCCCATGGTGGAAAGAGCGAGCTGAGGGCGAGATGGGCGCGATGACGGGATCGGAGGGCGCCGGGGAGCACCGGGCGGCGTGGTCGGCGGACCCCGCCGCGGAAGCGGCCACGGCCCGCGCCACCGTGGACGCGCGCGGCATCGTCACCGGGTGGAACGAGGGAGCGCGCCGGCTGCTCGGATACCCGCCCGCCGAGGTCGTCGGCCGGCCCGCGGCCAGGCTGCTCGACGGGGAGCCGCCCGCCGAGACCCTGCGTTCCCTCGCGACGCTGCCGAGGTGGAACGGGACGGCCACGCTCCGCCACCGGGACGGCCGCCGTCTCACGGTGCGCCTGCTGGCCCACCGTCGCCCGCCGGACGACGGGTGGTTCCTGGTCTCCCCGCTGCCCCGCCCGCAGTCGCCCACCCAGGACGACGCACTGGTGATGGCGGCGTTCACCCAGTCCCAGTCCACGATGGCGCTCTACGACACCAGCCTGCGGCTGCGGCGGGCGAACGCGGACATGGAACGTGTGCTCGGGCTGCCCGAGGAGGCGATGCGGGGGCTGCGCGTGACGGAGATCGTGGTCGGCCCGCAGAGCGACCGGACGGAAGAGCACATGCGCCGGGCGCTGGAGACCGGCGAACCGCAGCAGACGCAGGTGGCCCTGCGCCTGGCGGGTCATGAGCGCGAGAGCGTCTGGACCATCGCACTCGTCCCCGTGCGGGACGCGGAGGGAACGGCACAGGGGGTGCTCCTCGCCGCGCGCGACATGACCGAGGAGCATCTGGCCCGGGAGCGTCTGGTCCTGCTCAACGAGGCCAGCTCCAGCATCGGCAGCACCCTGGACCTCGCCCGCACCGCACAGGAGCTCGTGGACGTGGCCATCCCCCAACTCGCGGACTTCGCGACCGTCGACCTGCTCCCCTCCATCGAAGGCGGCGAGGACCCACGCGCCGGCGCGCCGAGCGGCCCCGTCATGCTGCGGCGGGTCGCCTGCCAGTCCGTGCTGGAGGGCTGCCCCGAGGCGGTGGTCGAGCGCGGCACGGTGGCCAGCTACCCGGATCGCTCACCCGCGGCCGAATGCCTGGCCACGGGCCGGCCGCTGATCCGGGAGGTGACCGCCCGCGGGATGGCCAAATGGGAGCGCGAGGCCCCGGACCGAGCCGAGCGGGTGCGCCGGTTCGGCTTCCACTCGGTGCTGGCCGTGCCGATGCATGCGCGCGGCATCACCCTCGGCGTGGCCACCTTCTCCCGCCACCAGCGTCCGGAACCCTTCGAACAGGACGATCTGCTGCTGGGCGAGGAGATCACCGCCAGGGCGGCCGTGTACATCGACAACGCCCGTCGCTACACCCGCGAGCGTCACACCTCCCTCACCCTGCAGAGCAGCCTCCTCCCGCAACGGCTGACCCGGCGGGCCGCCGTCGAGGTCGCCTCCCGTTACCTGCCCGCCAGCGGGCGGGCCGGCGTCGGTGGTGACTGGTTCGACGTGATCCCACTCTCCGGTGCCCGGGTCGGCCTCGTCGTCGGCGACGTGGTCGGCCACGGCGTCCAGGCCTCGGCCGCCATGGGACGGCTGCGCACCGCCGTGCGCACCCTGGCCGATGTCGATCTGCCGCCCGACGAACTGCTGACCCATCTGGACGACCTCGTCATCCACCTGTCCGCCGAGGCCGACAGCGCGGACGGCCCCTCTGGCGACTTCGGCGCCACCTGTCTGTACGCCGTCTACGATCCGGTCTCCCGGCGCTGCACCGTGGCGCGCGCGGGCCATCCCGTACCCGCGCTGGCGACCCCGGACGGCGCCGTGGAGTTCCTCGACGTCCCCGCCGGTCCGCCCCTGGGGCTCGGCGGCCTGCCCTTCGAGGTCACCGAGCTGGAGCTGCCCGAAGGGAGCGTCCTCACGCTGTACACCGACGGGCTCGTCGAGGCCCGTGGCCGCGACATCGACGAGGGCCTCGACACGCTGCGCGAGGTGCTCGCCCGGCCCACCCCGTCCCTGGAGGACACCTGCGACACCGTGCTCCAGACACTTCTCCCGGACCGGCCCGCCGACGATGTGGCGCTGCTGATCGCCCGCACCCGCGCCCTGGACACGGCCCATGTCGCCACCTGGGACGTGCCGCGCGACCCCGCCGCCGTCGCCGACACCCGCAGGATCGCCCGCGAACAGCTGGCCGACTGGGGTCTGGACGACGCGACGCTCGTGACCGTCACCGAACTGGTGGTCAGCGAACTGGTCACCAACGCCATCCGCCACGGCGACGCCCCGATCCAGCTCCGGCTGATCCGCAACCGCAGCCTGATCTGCGAGGTCTCCGACGGCAGCAGCACCGCGCCCCATCTGCGCCGGGCCCGCACCTCGGACGAGGGCGGCCGCGGACTGCTCCTGGTCGCCCAGCTCACGCAGGGCTGGGGCACCCGCCAGACGTACACCGGCAAGACGATCTGGGCCGAGCAGAGCCTCCCCGCCCGCTGAGCTCGGCCCATGGTTCCGGGTCGGTTCGGGGTCGGTTCCGGGTCGGTTCAGGTCACGTTGGCGGCTTCGGCGCGGGAGAGGGCGACGTCGAGGACGACCAGGAGGGCGTCCCTGACGGAGCCGGTGTCGCGCGCGTCGAAGACGAGCAGGGGCGTGTGGTCGGCGATGTCCAGTGCCCACCGCACCTCGTCCAGATCGTGCTCGACCTGGCCGTCGAACGCGTTGACGGCCACCGCGAACGGGACCTCCCGGTGTTCGAAGTAGTCCACCGCCGCGTAACAGTCATCCAGACGGCGGGAGTCCACGATCACCAGTCCGCCGATGGCGCCCTCGACGATGTCGTCCCACATGAATCCGAAACGGTCCTGGCCCGGCGTGCCGAACAGGTACAGCTTCAGCGTGGGGTCGATGGTGATGGTGCCGAAGTCCATGGCGACCGTCGTGGTGGCCTTGCCTGGCGTGTGCGTCAGATCGTCCACACCCGCCGCGACCTCCGTGATCGCGGCCTCTGTGGTGAGCGGCCGTATCTCGGAGATCGCGCCCACGGCCGTGGTCTTGCCGACGCCGAAGCCGCCGGCGATCACCATCTTGACCGGCAGCGGCAGCGTTGGCTGTTCAGCTGGTGCCGCGGAGTGTGCCCCCGGAGTCGGGGACGGCACGGAGACCATCGATAACCCTTCGCAGTACGGAGATGTCCTGGACTGTGCCGGCGTCCGGCCGGTGGACCGCCAGGTGCCCGGCGGTGCACAGGTCCCCGGCCAGCACACGAACCACGTTCAGGTGCAGTTGGAGTCGGGCGGCCAGCTCCGCCACCGACTGCGGCCGGCGGCAGGCGGCGACGATGTCGTGGTGCTCGAACGTGAGCGAGTGAAGGACCGAGAGCCCGGCCGCCGTCGACACGACCTGGGTCTCCAGCGGGAGCGGCGGCACGGTGCTGTTCCCCGACACCCGGCCGGCGGTCAGCAGGAACGGCCGGATCGCCGAGGGGCGTTCGGCGGGCTCCTCCCCAGCTTCCTCCCCGGGTCTCTCATGCGGTCCTGATCCGCCGACGGCCATCGCGATCCCTTCGGGTCAGCCGGCCGACGTGGCGCCGACGCTCTTCTTCAGCTCAAGCACCAACTGCGGGGTGAGCGCCGCCCCGGCGCGGTTGGCGAAGAGCGTCATCTCGTAGGCGATGTTGCCGAGCTTCGCCTCCTTGGTGGCCACCACGCCGAGAACGGCGCCGCATCCGATGGACGACACCATCAGATGGCCGCCCTCCAGGTCGATGATGACCTTGTTGAGGCTTCCCAGGCCGTAGTTGCCGGAGGCGCCCGCGGCGAGACTCGTGAGGCCGGAGACGATCGCGGCGAGCCGCTCCGAATCGCCCTGTTCGCGCTGTTGGGAAACGGCTATCAGGAGGCCGTCGGACGACACGGCGATGGCGTCGACGACCCCGGCGGTCTCGGTGGCGAAGCGGTCGAGCAACCAGGTGAAATCGGCAGCGGCGGCTCGCAGGTCGGTGGGCTCCGCCACCTCGGAATTGCCGTCACCTGTCGGCGTGGTCGGCGTGGTCACTGCCCGACTCCTCTTGTTCATGGGGTGGCGATGGTGCGTCGTCCGACCGGGGCGGGGAGCTGTCCTGCTCTGCCCTGCGGATGGCGGACTCGAGCTCCTCGAGTTCGGAGCGGACGGCGTCGGCGTCGACGGGCGGCCTCACGGTCGGGGCTTCGCGGTCGGCCGACGGGGCCGGAGTGGTGGTCCGGGGGAGCGTCGCTCCCCGCACCCGCCGCTTCAGCGGCCGAGCGGCCTGCGTCGTCGGCGGTGTGGGTTCGGCGGCGGGCAGCGCCGTGGCCGGCGGTTGCCGCTCGACGGCGGCCGTTGCCACGGTCGTGGTCGCGCCCACCGCCACCGCGGCGCCGGCCGGGCTCGTGGCCGGCGAAATGTCCTCCGGGATCTCCTCCGGCACGTCCAGCAGGAGCGCGGCGGGGATCCAGACGCTGCCGGTGACGCCGCCGCCCGGGGTACGGCTCAGGGCGACCCGCACGCCCCAGCGCCGGGCGAGGCTGCCGACCACGAAGAGGCCGAGCACCTTGGTCGGGACGAGATCGAGCCGTTCGCGGCGGATCAGCCGGGAGTTCTCCTCGTCGAGACGTTCCGCGCTCATGCCGAGGCCGTGGTCGATGACCTCGACCAGGGCACCGCCGTCCGCGGTGACGTCCGTACCAGGACGGACGGCCACCTCCACGGGGGTGTGGGACGGGGAGAACGAGGCGGCGTTCTCCAGCAGTTCGGCGAGCATCAGCGTCAGGTCGCCGGTGATGTCGGGGAGGACGGTGAACTCCGTCTCGGCCCGCAGGGAGACGCGCTGGTATCCCTCGATCTGGCTGAGCGCCGCGCGGATGACGTTGGCCAGGGCGGTCGGCCGGGCGTCGACGCCCGGTTCGCGGGTTCCGGCGAGCAGCATCAGGCTGTCGGCGTTGCGCTGGAGGCGCACGGCGATGTGGTCGATGCGGTAGAGCCGGTCCAACACGTCGGCGTCGGTCTCCTCACGTTCGACGGCGTCGATCAGGGTGAGCTGACGTGTCACCAGGTTGCTCACCCTGCGTCCGACGTTACCGAACATCTCGGCGACGTTGTGCCGGCTCAGCACCTGACGTTCCAGCAGCGCGCCGGCGGTGACCTGAACCTCGTTGAACGCCTCGGCGAGCCTGCCGATGTCGTCGCGGACCGGCACCGGGATCGGTCGCGGCCGCAGCGGCGTGGCGTCGGCGTCGGCGGACTCGTCGTCCGCCACCCGGGCGAGCTCCTGGCCGGCCACGTCGACGACCTGCTGGGCGGCGTCGGTCAGGGCGGCCAGGGGACGGACCACCGAGCGCCGCACCAGGACCGTGAAGCCGAGCCAGGTGGCGAAGCCGAGCAGGATCAGACCGGCCATCAGCAGCGCCTGGCGCAGCGCGGCTCCGGAGGCGTCGTCGGCCTGGGCGGCTATCTCCTCGATCAGCGAACGGGTGATGTGCAGGCGCGTGTCGGCCTGTTCGGCTCCGTCGGCCATGCTGTCCCGCAGTTCGTCCGGCGTCTGGGCCTGCAGGGAACTCGGGTCGACCTGGAGCCCCGCGAACCGGGACTCGATGCCGTGCTCCTCGGAGCCGCGTTCGATGCCGCTGAGCGTCAGGATCTGGTCCGGGGTGGCGATCCGGACGAAACGATCCGCCTGGCGCTGGTACAGCTCCCGGGCGCCGACCGCATGGCTGAACTCGGTGAGGGCGTTGGCGTCCCGGGTCTGCGCGGAGAACACGGCGCTCTCGAAGGCCGCGTGGGCGGCGTCGGCACGCAGCACCGTGTCGAGCAGCGCGATGATCGAGGAGGACGAGCCTTCGGGGGACCGGTCGAGTCCGATGCCGTCGATCAGGTAGTCGACCCCTGACGAATAGGCGGGGTCGATGTTGGCGCTGGCGACGTGGCCGCGTTCCAGCCGCTCGCGGAGCACGGTGAGGCCGTCGAGGTACTCGAGCGCCTGCGCCTCGTCGTCCGGCAGGTCGGAGCCGAACGCCGACCGTACGGCCTCGATGCGCTCGTCGGTCCGCCGCTGCGCCTCGCGGTAGTCGCTGAACGACGGGAGCGGGTCACTGGGTTCGGCCGACTCGTACTCCACGGACAGCACGAGCGCCTGCCGGTGCTCGGCCTGCACCTCGTTGATCAGCGCCGCCACCTGCTCGGTGTCGCGCACCAACTCCGCGGTCCGGTGGGCCCGCAGGGCCTCCTGAATCTGACCCACTACGCCGAGGCCGAGCAGGGTGCCGAGAACCACGACGGGCGCGATGACCAGGACGTTGAGCTTCCGCCGGAACGGCCACCGGTCCAGGAGGGCGCGCGCTCGCTGGGGGAGCCGTGACGAGGTGTCCACGTGCTGGGGCTGATCGGGCCCGGATGACGGGTCCGCTGGGTTCGCAGACACCGGGTCCCTCCTTCGCTGTGCTCATGAGCGGGGTTGGTGACCTAGGTGTCACTGATGAGGGACCGCCGAAGGCCGGGTGCGGGACATTACCGGCATGATCCGATCGCGGATATTACGCGATCAGCACTTGATTGCAAAGTCTTCGTCAAGTGTGGCGGATTCCGGGGGGTCTTCGGGGATTCCGCGTTGTTCGTGAGCGGTGAGTTCGGTGGCACATCGTCCCCTCGGCACCCCCTGTCACCGGCGCGGCAGGGCCATCGGTGGCCGGCGGAACGGAGCTGCCCGTGGCCGCCGGTGCGGACGAGGACTGTCTGGTCTCGGCCACTCCCTGCTACTCTCCGTCCCCTACAAGCCCCGGGCCACCGCGAGGGCCCGGTCGTAGCCGCCGCCCCCGCGTCCCACGTTCCGTCACCCTGCCTCTCCTCCCGCCCGATCCGTACACTCGCGTGCTCTGTCGTGCCGGTAGCGCCCGTAAGGAGATCCTGTGCACCCCATCCGCAAGGCGCCCGTGTCCGCCGTCGCGCTCCTGGCCGTGGGCGCCCTCACCGTCACCGCGTGCGAGAGCGGATCCGCCACTCCCTCCCCTGACGCTGAATCGGGAGGTCCCGGTTGCCCCAGCGTCGTCGCCGACGCCAGAGCGGCCGTCGAGGAGGCCCAGAACGTCGACACCCCCTGGTCGGGACCCACCACGGGCCCGGAGGCGGTTCCGGACCAGACCATCGTCTACATCGCCCAGACCATGACCAACCCCGGTATCGCCGGTGTCGCCGCGGGCGTTCAGGAAGCCGGCTGGGCCATCGGCTGGAACGTCGAGATACTCGACGGCCAGGGCACGGCCGAGGGCATCGACGCCGCCTTCGACGAGGCCTTCGACCTCGACCCCTCCGGCATCGTCGTCGGCAGCTTCGACCCGGAGTCCACCGCCGAGCACGTCGAGCGGGCCAACGACGCGGGCATCCCGGTGATCGGCTGGCATGCCGTCGCCACCCCGGGTCCCAGCGAGGACCCGGAGCTCTTCACCAACGTCACGACGAGGGTGGAGGAGGTCGCGAAGATCAGCGCCGACTGGATCATCGCCGACTCGAACGGCAACGCGGGCGTCGTCCTGTTCACCGACGCGGGGATGCCCTTCGCCAAGAACAAGTCCGATCTGATCAAGGAGGAGTTGGCGACCTGTGCCGGCGTCACGGTGCTGAGCTACGAGGACATTCCCATCCCCGAGGCCAGCAGCCGCACCGCCGACAGGGTCACCGCCCTGCTCTCCCGCTTCGGCAGCAGGTGGACCCATTCCGCCGCCATCAACGACCTGTACTTCGACCACGCCACCCCCGCCCTGCGGGCGGCCGATCTGGAGGGCGACGGCGCCCCGTTCAACATCGGTGCCGGTGACGGCGATCCGTCCGCTTTCGAGCGCATCAACGGCAGGGAGTTCCAGGCCGCGACCGTGCCCGAGCCGCTGTCGGAGCACGGATGGCAGATCATCGACGAGTTCAACCGTGCCTTCTCCGGCGAGCCCGCGAGCGGCTACGTCGCCCCCGTCCACATCACCACCAGCGAGAACAGCGGCGGCGCGGCGTTCTGGGACTCCGAGGGCTACCGCGAGGCGTACCGCCAGATCTGGGGAAGGTGAGGGGAGGGGGTCGTCGCCGGAGGGCGGCGACTCGTCCGTTCACGGGTAGAGGCGGAGGGTGACCTCGTTGCCGGCGATGTCGAGGACCTCGAAGCTCAGGCCGTTGAGGGTGCCGGTGCCGCCCGGGCCGGTCTGCACGTAACCGAAGTCCTGGGCCACGGTGACGAGGTCGCCGCCGACATCGGCGATGTAGATCGCGTCCAGGCCCAGGCCGAGGCCCGGGTCGAGGGGGATCTCGGTGCCCTCGACGGCCGTGATCTCGCAGGTCCCGTCGTAGCAGGCGTCCACCCCCGAGCCGCCGGATTCCGAGCCGCCGGATCCCGAGCCGCCCTCGTTCTCCGTCTCCTCCGAGGTCTGCTCGGGGGACGACGCGTCCGGCGACGGCTCGGACTCGGACTCGGACTCGGAGGGCGAGGCGGACTCGGACGGGGAGTTCGTGGCCGCTCCGAGACCGGGGCCGCGGAGGTTCGCTCCGGAATCGCAGCCTGCCGCGGCGAGGACCAACGCCAACGCGCCTGCGGCGGCGGCAACGTGGCGGAACGTCGGCCTGCGCATGATGGGGCCTCCCAACAGCCGGTGCGGCGGTGTCGCCGGTTTCGTCCGTTGTAGCCCAGGCTGGCCGGGAGGGGTCCCCCGCGGCCGGGTCGCCGGATCAGTCGGGCTGGCGGGGGTGCGGGGTGCGGGGCTGGCCGGAACCTCGGCCCGGCTCGTCGCGCCGCCCGCCTCCCGCGCCGTCCTCGTCGCCTGCGGTTCGCACACCGAGGGCGCCAGCCGCCAACTCGCCCGGCTCCCGGTGCCGGCCCGGCTGCTCCCGGCCGCCGAACGACTCCTGGCCGCCGACCACGACGCGGCCGCCGACCTCGACGCCCTCGCCGGGCGGCTGCGGGAGGACCTGACCACGCGCGGACTGGCCGTGGTGGCCACCCCGCGAACCCGCAGCGCCGCCCACGGCGACCTGCGCCACGGCGCGGTGGTCATGGACGCGCTGGTGCGGGTGGTGGGTTCGGCGGCGCGGGCGGCGGACTGCGTCGTCTCCAAGGGCGGCATCACCGGCGCCGACATCGCGACCCGGGCGCTGGGTTCCGACGCCGCGCGGGTGCTGGGGCAGGTGGTGACCGGCGTACCGCTGTGGCGGCTCGACCGCCGCGCGCCGGGCGCGAACCACCAGGTGGTCGTGCCGGGAAACGTCGGCGACGACGGGGTGCTGCGGAACATCGTGGAGCTGCTTCAGGGGAACGGGCCGCAGGGGAACGGCTTCAGGAAACGGAGAGGGATCGTGAAAGCCGGGCTGGCCCATGCACGGGCCGCGGGCGCGCCGCTCACGGCGTTCACCTGCTACACGCTGGAGACCGCGCTGGGGGTGATCGAGGCGGCCGAGGCCGCGGACGCGCCGACGGTCCTGATGATCTCCGACGCGGCGATGCGGCAAGGGGCCGCCGGCCCGCGGCTGCTCGCCGCGCTGGTGGCGGTCGCCGGCCAGGCCCGGGTGCCGGTGCGGGTGCAGCTGGACCACGGCACCGATCTCGAACGCATCCGCCAGGCCCTCGACCTCGGCGCGGATGGCGTCATGGCGTCGGGGGGACCTCCCAGGCCCCCAGGGCCTGGGGGGGTTCGCGGCTCGACGACGATGCCAATGCGCGGTTCGTGCGGGCCGCGGTCGTGGCCGCCGAGCGGACCGGGGCGGCCGTCGAGGCCGAACTCGGCTGTGTCGAGGGCGACGAGGACCTCGACGTGGCGGCGGCCGCGGGGGCGCTCACGGATCCGACGGAGGCCGTGCGTTTCGTCGAACGCACCGGCGTCGACTGCCTGGCCGTCGCGGTCGGCAACGTGCACGGCTCCTACCGGCAGGAACCGCGGCTGGACTGGGACCGCCTCGCGGAGCTCGTCGACCGGGTCCCCGTCGCCGTCGCCCTGCATGGCACGTCGGGCCTGCCGGCCGAACAGGTGCGGCGGGCCCGCGAGCTGGGGGTCGCGAAGTTCAACGTGAACACCGAACTGCGCCGCCGGCACATGGCGGACCTGCGCACTTCTCTCGAACGGGACCCCTCGACCACCGACCTGCTCGGGCTCACCGCCACGCTGCGGCAGGGCGCCTTCGAGACCGCCCGGGCCGTCGCGTTCAGCGGAACCTGACGCCCGCCGCCATATGGTGGCGGGCGTCAGGACGCGATCAGCACTGGTTGGGGACGTTGCCGTTCTCGTTGCCGACGAGGTCGCCGCCCCACACCCACAGGTCGTCGACCGTTGCGTTCTCCACCTTCACCCAGTGGTCGTGCGCGACGCCGCCTCCCGAGACGAAGTCGCCGATGCCCCAGCAGAGGCCGTACATCCGGCTTCCCGGCGGCATGGTGCTGTTGATCGGGGCGTTCAGGAACGGGCCCGTCCGGGCCGGGGCGCCCGCGATGTCGCCGCGGACCGTCACGATGGTTTCCTGCACCGTGACGTTCCGCGGTTGAGCGCTCTGGGCCTGTGCCGAGGACGGTATGGCCACCGTGAACAGCCCGATGGCGGCCGCCGCGATGGTGAGGGCGCGTCGCATGGAGATCTCCTCTGAGACGAGAACACGTACCTCAACACCGTGGCTTGTGCGAACGACTGTCGAATGACGGATGGATGACTCCGGCTACAGGCGCTCGGCGATGATCGGGGCCAGATGCTCGGTGATGGTGCGGTGGCCCTGGTCGTTGGGGTGCACGGCGTCGCTGAGGTCGCCGTCGCCGAGCCAGCCGGTGGTGTCGACGAAGGAGACGCGCCCGTCGCCCTCGTCGGTCACGGTCTGCACGGCGGCCTGCGTCTCGGGGATATAGCGCTCGCGGAAGGTCTCCAACGCGAAGATCCAGGCGTCCGGGTACATCGCGCGGACGGTGCGCAGGAGGTTGAGGTACGCCTCCCCGAACTCCTCGGCGCTGACGTCGTGTCCGATGTCGTTGGTGCCCAGGTTGATGACGACGGCGTCGGCCTGGTAGCGGGAGAAGTCCCAGTCGGGGTCGGGAGCGTTGGGGTTGAGCTTGGCGAACTGGTCCTCCAGGCCCACGCAGTCGGCCGCGACCAGACAGGCGCCGCCCTGCGCGATCGCCGTGTGCCCGGCGCCCAGTTGCTCGCCGATCAGCCACGGATAGGCGGTGAGGTGGTTCAACGAGGTCGTGGTGCCGACCGTGATCGAGTCGCCCACGAACTCGATCAGGTTCTCCGGTTCGGGCAGCGCGTACGTGGTCGCGCCCGAGTCCAGGGTCAGCCCCTGGAAGACGGCGTCGCCGGTGTAGGACCCGGCGACGACCCGGTAGGTGACGCGCAGCGTGTGCTCGCCGTCGGCCAACGGCTCGGGGGTGAGGTTCACCAGCCCACTGACGTTGGTGTGGCCGACGAGCGGACCGCCGTCGATGCTGACCCAGAGGTCGATGGTGTCCCGCTGTTGCAACTGCACGGTGGTGCCGGTGAAGCCCACGTCGAGGTACGCGCCCGCCCAGTAGGGCGTGTACGCCTCGGAGTCGCTGGTGTCCCAACGGCCGGTGAAGTGGATGTTCGGGTCTCCCGGCTCGCCCGGGTCGGCGGCCACGGTCGTGGCGGGCGGCGCGGCGACGGCGGCGGGGCTGACGCCGGCGAACAGGCCCGCGACGGCGGTCCCGACGGCCAGCAGAGCCCCGGCGATGCGCCTGCCGAGTGGAATGCCCTTCACGCGATCTCCTCTGACTGCGGGCCCCCGCAACTCACGTCTGCGCCAGGCTAGTTATCGAATTTGCATTCGACAATGGTGCCGGGATCGTGCGGTTTGGTCGCGCCGGCGGGATGACATCCGCGCCGGCGGGTGTTGGTGTCCGGATGAGGAGCCGATCCTTGCCGATGATCGAAGGAGCCGCGGCATGGCCGTTATTCACCACACCACGATGGCGCCGACCAAGATGGAGTTGCTCGCGACCTGGCTGCCCGGCCGGCCCTGGTACCGCGGTGCGGGGGCCGCCCCGGAACTGTCCAAGGCCGGCGGCTTCCGGCTCGACGATCCGGCGGGCGAGGTGGGCATCGAGTTCATGGTGGTGAGCGACGGCACCGTCGCGTACCACGTGCCGCTCACCTACCGGGGGGCGCCACTGGACGGCGCCGAGTCCGCCCTCGTCGGCACGTCCGAGCACGGGGTGCTGGGGACGCGGTGGGTGTACGACGGGACGCACGACCCGGTGCTGGTACGCCAGCTCCTCGCCCTCGTGGTCGGCGACGCCGAACCCCAGGCGCAGAGCATCAGCGACGCCCCCGACCCCTCCGTGACGCATCACTGCGCCGAGAACGGCCTGACGCCGGCGGGCCTCACCATCGGCGCGGTCACCCACGGCCCCGAGACCACGGACATCGCCCTCACCCCCGGCCCGCTGACCCTCCGCGTACACCGCGCCCTCACGCCCGAACCGGCCGACACCCGGCCACTCGGCCACGTCACCGCCGGCTGGCACCACCCCGACGGCACAAACCCCCACACCCCCTTCGCCACCCTCCACCCCGCCGCCCCCGGCCACGCCACCTGACCGACTGACCCCCGGCTGACCCCTCGCTGCCGATCACGCGCCCCCTCCCTCCCGGGAGGGGGCACTTTGGCGTGCTCGCATGTGGTCGCTCTCGGTAAGCGGATGAGTGCGTAGGAGATCCGGTCGTCAACCCGTTGACACGTGTCTGAAAACGGCCCTACGGTGAGGCATCTTTCATTCACTAATGAATATCTATTCGCTACTTCGGTCTCGACTTACCAGCCCATGCGGCCGAGTGGTCGCTGTTTCAGGGGGCTGGACCTAAGGAATCCGAGATGCTCAGCACAGATCCCGACGGCGCCGAGCGCTTCCAGGCGCGGCGTCGCGCCACCGGTGGCGACCAATCCGGCCATGTCCGCGAGCTCCGGCGGATGGCCGCCGAGGTGCGCCGCGACGTCGTGCAGATGATCGACAGGGCCCAACTCGGTCATATCGGCGGTGATCTGTCCGTCACCGACATCCTCGCCACGCTTTTCGGCGGTGTGCTCGACATCGATCCGGCCCGCCCTCAGCACCCCGACCGCGACCGGTTCATCCTCAGCAAGGGGCACTGCGCGGCGTCCCTGTACGCGACGCTCGCCCGCTGCGGCTTCTTTCCGCTCTCCGAGCTGGCCACGTTCGTCGCCCCGCTCTCCCCGCTCAACGGCCACCCCAACCGACGCAAGGTGCCAGGGGTGGAGACGAACACCGGGCCGTTGGGGCACGGGTTCCCTGTCGCCGTCGGCTGCGCGTTGGCCGCCCGGCTGTCGGGCCGTTCCTACCGGACGTTCGTCGTCCTCGGCGACGGCGAGCTGCAGGAGGGCAGCAACTGGGAGGCCGCGATGACCGCCGCGCACCACCGCCTCGGCTCGCTCACCGCGGTCGTGGACCGCAACCGCCTCCAGCAGGGCGCCCGCACCGAGGAGACCACGCGGCTCGAACCGCTGGCGGAGAAGTGGAGCAGCTTCGGCTGGGAGGTGCGGGAGGTGGACGGCCACGACCACGAGCAGTTGCTCGGCGCGCTGCGGCCCGCCACGACGGACCGCCCCGTCGCCGTGATCGCCAACACCGTCAAGGGCAGGGGCGTGTCGTTCATCGAGGACCGCGTGGAGTGGCACCACAAGATCCCCGACGCCGACCAGGTGCGCGCCGCGCTGGCGGAACTGGGGGAGCTGGAGGGGTTGAGCCGATGACCGCCGATCTCGTCGAATCCGCCCCGGTCCACGACTGCCGGCAGGCGTTCGCCGACGAACTCATCGCACTCGCCGCCGCGGACGAGCGGGTCGTCGTGGTCTGCAACGACTCCGTCGGCTCCAGCAACCTCGTCCGCTTCAAGGAGCTCTTCCCCAACCGGCTGATCAACGTCGGCATCGCGGAACAGGATCTGGTCGGCGTGGGCGCCGGGCTGGCCAACGGCGGGCTGGTCCCGTTCGTGAGCGCCGCCGGTCCCTTCCTGACCGGCCGGGCCACGGAGCAGATCAAGACCGACGCCGCCTACAACGGCCTGCCCGTGGTGCTGTGCGGCCAGAGCCCCGGCATGGCCTACGGCGAGCTGGGGCCCACCCACCACTCCATCGAGGATCTGTCGTGGATGCGGGCCATCGCCGACCTCGCCGTGGTGGTGCCCGCCGACCCGGTGCAGACCCGCGCCGCGGTGCGCTGGGCGGCCCGCCAGGAGGGACCCTCCTACCTGCGCATCCCCCGTTTCAAGGTTCCCGACGTCACGCCCGGCGGCGCGCCGTTCGAGCCCGGCCGCGCCGTCCAGTTGACCGACGGCGACGACGTCACGGTGCTGGCCGTCGGCACCCTGGTCTCCCGCGCGCTGCACGCGGCCCGCCTGCTGCGACCCGAGGGCATCGGCCTCCGCGTGCTGAACATGACCTTCGTCGAGCCGCTGGACACCGCGGCCGTGCTGCGGGCCGCCAGGGAGACCCGCGGCATCGTCACCGCCGAGGAGGCGACCACCACGGGCGGGCTCGGCGCGGCCGTGGCCACGTTCGTCGCGCAGCACCACCCGGTGCCCATGCGGATCCTCGGCGTGCACCGCGAGTTCGCGCCCACCGGCAGCGCCGCGTTCCTGCTGGAGCACTTCGGCCTGACCGCCGACGGGATCGCCGCCGCCGCGCGGGAGCTGATGTCGGGCGCCGGCGCCGGCACCGTCGCCAGCGAACGAGGACAGCGATGACCACCGCCAGGGCACCCGAATCCACCGTCACAGGAGACGTCTCATGAATGCGCCAGCACGGACCGAAGGACGGTTCGCGGGAAAGTGCGCCGTGGTCACCGGGGCGGCCCGGGGCATCGGGCTGCGGATCGCCGAGCGGTTCGCCGCCGACGGGGCCGGGGTGCTGATGGTCGACGCTGACCCGGCCGTCGTCGAGGCGGCGCGGCGGCTGGCCTCCGACAGTCCGGCCGCCGTCCTCGGCATACCGGCGGACGTCACCTCCCCCGACGACGTGGACCGGGCGTTCGCGCTCGCCGACCAGACGTGGGGCCGGCTGGACATCCTGGTCAACAACGCCGGTGTCATCACCATCAGCCGACTCGAGGACCTCGCGTTCGACGACTGGCAGCGGGTCCTCGCGGTCAACACCACGGGCGCGTTTCTGTGTGCCCAGGCCGCGGCGTCGCTGATGCGGCGCGGGGGCGCCGGCGGGCGCATCCTGAACGCCGCCTCGGGCCAGGCCCGGCAGGGCTTCGTCTACACGCCGCACTACGCGGCCAGCAAGTTCGGCGTCGTGGGGCTCACCCAGAGCCTGGCCAAGGAACTCGCGGCCGACCGGATCACCGTCAACGCCTACTGCCCCGGGATCGTCGGCAGCGACATGTGGGACTACAACGACCGCGAGTGGGGGCGGCTGCTGGGCGACTACGCGCCCGGTGAGCTGATGGCCGAATGGGTCGCCGGGATCCCGCTCGGGCGTGCGGGGACCGGCGACGACATCGCGAACCTGCTGCTCTTCCTGGCCTCCGAGGAGGCCGACTACATCACCGGACAGGCGATCAACGTCGACGGCGGAATGTTCATGAACTAGCGCCTCGGCGCTGAGCCACTGGGAAGGATCCGATGAGCACAACGGACAAGACCGCCGCACCCGACATAGCGCCGGGCGTGCGCCGCTTCCAGGCGCCGCCCTGGGCGATGGGCGTCCTCACGGGATCGCGCGGTCCCGCGCTCGGCCTCCTCGCGCTGTGCGTCGTCTTCTTCATCGCGACGCCGCACTTCCTGACGCAGAACAACCTGCTCAACATCCTGGACCAGGCCGTCGTGCTGGGCCTTCTGGCGCTCGGCATGACCGCCGTGATCGTCATGGGCGGCATCGACCTGTCGGTCGGCGCGGTGCTGGCGCTGGCGTCCATGACACTCGGCTGGCTCTCCCACGAAGCGGGCTGGCCGGTGTGGGCCAGCGCCGTCGCCGCGGTGGCCGTCGGCGGCGCCTGCGGGCTGGCGAACGGCCTGGGCATCACGTTCACGAGGCTGCCGCCCTTCATCGCGACGCTGGCGATGATGTCGATCGCCCGGGGCCTGGCCAACGTCATCACCGACGGACAGCAGATCGTCGGGTTCCCCGACTGGTTCGACAACCTGTCGGTCACGCGCTACCTCGGCGTCTTCACCGTCACGACCCTGGTGCTCGTCGTGCTGTACCTCGCGGGCTGGGCCTACCTGCGCTACCGGGCGGGCGGGCGCGCCCTGTACGCCATCGGCGGCAGCGCGGAGGTCGCGAGACTCGCCGGGATCAACGTCCGGCGCACCACCGTGGCCGCCTACGCCGTGACCGGCCTGCTCGCCGGCCTGGCGGGCGTCTTCCTGACGATGCGGCTCGACTCCTCGCAGCCCAGCGTCGGCACGGGTTACGAGCTCGACACCATCGCCGCCGTCGTCATCGGCGGCGCCAGCCTCAGCGGAGGGGTGGGTTCCGTCACCGGAACCGTGTTCGGCGTCCTGATCATCGGGGTGCTGCGCAACGGCCTCAACCTGCTGGGGGTTTCCCCCTTCGTCCAGCAGATCGTCATCGGTGTGGTGATCGCGCTGGCCGTGATGCTCGACGTGCTGCGCCGGCGTGAGTCCCGGTGAGCCCGCTGAGCGGCCCAGTAAGCAGTCACCACACAGGAGTGGTTCACATGAAACGACGCAAGCTCATCAGCATCGGGATCGCGGCCGTGATGGCCGCCGGCGGCCTGACCGCCTGCGGGCGTGGCGGCGACGGCGAGGAGGTCACCATCGGCCTGGCCGTGGCCAACCTTCAGGCCGACTTCTTCAACCAGATCAAGCAGTCGGTGGAGGCCGAGGCGGAGAAGAAGGGCGTGGACGTCGTCGTCTCCGACGCCCGCGGCGACGCGGCGACGCAGGTCAGCCAGATGCAGGACTTCGTCAGCCGCCAGGTCGACGCCATCATCTACATTCCGGCGGGCGCCACGGCCGCCGGCGTGCCCGTGGAGGCCGCCGAGCGGGCGGACATCCCCGTCGTGACGGTGGACCGTAACCCGCCCGACGCGCCCGGCCAGTCGTTCATCGCCTCCGACTCCGTCGCCGCGGCGAGGTCGCTCGGCGAGTGGGTGATCGACGAGACCGGCGGACAGGGCGACCTCGCCATCCTCCAGGGCCAGATCGGGACCACGCCCCAGGTGGACCGGCAGCAGGGCTTCGAGGAGGCGCTCGAGGGCGCACCCGGCATCGACGTCGTGTCCCAGCAGCCGGCCGACTGGGCGCAGGACAAGGCGTTCACGGTGGCCCAGGACATGCTCCAGGCCAACCCGAACATCGACGTCTTCTGGGGGCAGGCCGACGCGATGGCCCTCGGCGCGGCTCAGGCCGCCCGGTCGGAGGGCGGCGGGGACCGTCTGATCGTCGGGTTCGACGGCGATGTGGCCGGTATCGAGGGCGTCCGCGACGGAACCATCGACGCCACCATGGTCCAACAGACCCAGCGCATGGGACGGATGTCCGTGCAGACCGCCCTGGACATCATCGACGGCAAGGACGTCCCGGCCGAGCAGTTGCTGGACGCCTTCCTGCTCACCACGCAGGACCAGGCCAAGGCCGACGAGTATCTCGCCGAGCACCCCTGACGGCATGACCAGCCCACGGAAGGCGAGCACGGAAGGCGAGCAGGGCATGACCTCCAGCAGTCAGACCCCGGCGGCGGGGCCCCGCGAGGGTCTCGTCGTCCGGGGGGTGTCCAAGCGCTTCGGCGCCACGCAGGCGCTGCACCCCACGGACCTCGAGGTGCGGCCGGGGGAGGTGGTGGCGCTGCTCGGCGAGAACGGCGCCGGCAAGTCGACCGTCTCCAACATCATCGCCGGCACCTTCCCCTCCGACACCGGCCACATGACCTGGGGCGGGCAGCCGTACGCCCCGAAGTGGTCGGGCGACGCGATCGCCCGGGGCATCGGGCTCATCCACCAGGAGACGCGGCTGCTGCCCGACCTTTCCGTTGCCGAGAACGTCTTCCTCGGCCGGCTGCCCTACCGCCGGGGCCGAATCGACCGGAGCGCGATGAACCAGCGAGCCGCCGAACAACTGCGGCGGCTCGGCCTGAAGATCTCCCCCACCCGCCCGGTGCGCGCGCTGAGCGTCGCGGCACAGCAACAGGTGGAGATCGCCAAGGCGCTGACGCTGGACGCGCGCCTGCTGATCCTCGACGAGCCGACGGCGGCACTCGGCGGTGAGGAGACGGAGGCCCTCTTCGAGCGGATCGACGCGCTACGCCGGGAGGGCGTGTCGTTCGTCTACGTCAGCCACCGGCTGGAGGAGATCGCCCGGATCTGCGACCGCATCGAGGTGCTGCGCGACGGTCGGTGCGTCGCCTCACACCCCACCGCGCAGGTGCCCGTCACCGAACTGGTCGAGGAGATGGTGGGCCGCTCCATCGAACGCCTCTTCCCGGACACCGGGACGCCCCGACCCCGTGAGGTGCTGCGGGTGAGCGGGCTGACCGGACCGTCGTTCACGGATGTGTCGTTCGACGTGCACGAGGGCGAGATCCTCGGCATCGCCGGGATCGTCGGGGCCGGCCGCACCGAACTGGTGCGGGCGGTGGCCGGCGTCGACCCGGTGACGGGGGGCACGGTGTCGGTCGAGGGCCGGTCGCTTCGGCTGCGCGGGCCGCGCGACGCGATCGCGGCCGGGCTGGTGCTGGTCCCGGAGAACCGCAAGGACCAGGGCGCGGTGCTCGACCTGTCCATCGGCGACAACGTGGCCCTGGCCAACCTCGACCGCATCGCCCCACGCGGCTGGCTCACCCCGCGCCAGGTGACGGACGTGGCCGACGACGCCATCTCGCGGATGACGGTCAGGGGCCGGGCCGGCCAGCCGGTGCGCACGCTGTCCGGCGGCAACCAGCAGAAGGTCGTCATCGCCAAATGGCTGGAACGCAGGCCCAAGGTGGTCATCCTCGACGAGCCGACCCGCGGCATCGACGTCGGCGCGCGCGCCGCCATCTACGAGGTGATCGCGGAGATGGCGCGTTCGGGCATGGCGGTGGTCGTGGTCAGCTCCGACCTCGACGAGGTACTGGGCCTGTCCCACCGGGTGCTCGTGCTCAGCCGGGGCCGACAGCGCGGCATCCTCGGGGCGGAGGAGGCGACAGGGCCGTCGGTGATGCGGCTGGCGACGGCATGATGGGGCGCTGGCCCGCTACTCCCGGTCGGCCGACGTGCCACGTGACGCCTGAAGGAACCTCATGACTCCGCCCGACAGATCCCGAGAGGCGGTGGGCCGCCGAACCACCCGGATGGCGACCGCCGACGAGCAGGTGCGCCTGATGACCCGGGTCGCCCGCCTCTACCACGAGCAGGGGATGCGGCAGCCCCGTATCGCCGAGGAGCTGCACATCTCGCAGCCCCGCGTCTCCCGGCTGCTCAACCAGGCCGCCAGGCTCGGCATCGTGCGCACCATCGTGGTGCCGCCTGACGGGGTGTTCGCCGATCTGGAGGAGGAGATCGCGGCCCGCTTCGGGCTGCGCGACGTGGTCGTGGTGGACGTCGAGGGCGAGGCCGACGCCGTCATACCCGCGCTCGGCGCGGCGACCGCCGTCTACCTGGAGACGACGCTGATGGATGGCGACCGGCTCGGCATCTCCTCCTGGAGTGCCACGCTGCTGGCGTCGGTTGAGGCGATGCGCTCCCGGCCGGGCGGCCGCTTCCTGGAGGAGGCGGTGCAGTTGGTCGGCGGCGTGGGCGATCCGCGCGTCCAGGTGCAGGCCACGAGGCTGATGGGACGGCTGAGCGACATAACGGGAGCCGAGCCGGTCTTCATGTCGGCGCCGGGCCTGGTCGCCAGCGCCACCGCGCGGGACGCCATCGTCGCCGACCCCAAGGTGGCCAGCGTCGCCCAGGCGTGGCAGCGCCTCACCCTCGCCATCGTGGGCATCGGCAGCCTCGAACCCTCACCGCTGCTGCGGCAGAGCGGCAACATCTTTCCCCTCGACGACCAGGAGGAGCTGCGCGCCCTCGGCGGTGTCGGCGACATCTGCCTGCACTTCTTCGACGAGCACGGCGCCCTGCTGGACACGGCGCTCAACGACCGTGTCATCGGCATCTCCCCCGACGACTACCGTGCCGTCCCGCGCCGCATCGGGGTGGCGGGCGGCGACCGGAAGTTCGCGGCGATCCAGGCGGCGCTGCTCGGCAACTGGATCGACGTCCTCATCACCGACCTCGGCGTCGCCAGCCGCCTCGTCGGCCGGCACGAGCAGCACGACCAGCAAGAAGTCCCGGCACGTCCCTGAGAACGCCACAGGAGGCACCGAATGTCCGCACCCTCTTTCCGACTCGACGACCGCGTCGCCCTCGTCACCGGGGCCGGCAGCGGCATCGGCCAGCGGCTGGCGATCGGGCTGGCCGAGATGGGCGCCGACGTCGGATGCCTCGACCTGCCGAGCACGGACCTGACCGGCACGGTCGGGGCCGTCGAGGACACGGGGCGGCGTGCCGTGGCGCTGGCCGCCGACGTGACGCGGCCGGCGGAACTCGCCGACGCCGTCGCCGAGACCGAGCGGACGCTCGGCCCGCTCCGGCTGGCCGTGAACGCCGCCGGCGTCGCCAACGCCGCCCCGGCCGAGGAGATGCCGCCCGAACAGTGGGGCGCGGTCATCGACGTCAACCTCACCGGCGTCTTCCTCTCCTGCCAGGCCGAGGGACGCGCGCTGCTGCGCAACGGCGGCGGGGCGATCGTCAACATCTCCTCGATGTCGGCCGTCATCGCGAACCGGGGCCTGACCCAGGCCCACTACAACGCCTCCAAGGCCGGGGTGACCCATCTGACGCGGAGCCTGGCCACGGAATGGTGCGAACGGGGAGTCCGGGTCAACTCCGTGAGCCCTGGCTACACCGGCACGCCCATGAACCGACGCCCCGAGGTGGCCGACCGGGTGCGACGGTTCGAGGCGGACACGCCGTTGGGGCGGATGGCGACCGTGGACGAGATGGTGGGGCCCACGGTGTTCCTGCTCAGCGACGCCGCGAGCTTCGTCACCGGCACGGACCTGCTGGTGGACGGCGGGTTCGTCTGCTGGTAGCCGGCGCGGCCCGCTTCTCGCGGGCCGCTTCTCGGGGGGCGGGGTCAGCCGGCGGCCGTGCCGGTGGGCGGGGGGATGGCGCCGGGGCCGCCGAGGGCCAGGGCGACCTTGGTCCAGCCGCTCTCGCGCCGGTCGAAGGACTGGTACGCCTCGATCGCGTCCTCGGTGGGGGACCAGCGGGTGATCAGCGGGGTGGGGTCCAGGGTGCCGCCGGCGACCAGGGACACCAGATGGGGCACATAGCGGCGGTGGTCGCAGTTGCCCATCTTGAGGGTGAGGTTCTTCATGAACGCCGCGCCGAACGGGAAATGCTCCACCTGCGGCGGGTAGACGCCGACCGTGCCGATGGTGCCGGCCTTGGCCACGGCCTCGACCGCCCAGCGGGTGGCCTGGCTGGGCGCGTCGCCGGGCACCCAGGTGCCGGCGTGCGGGTTCTCCTCGGGCACGGCCTCGTCGCGTTCGTGCGCGAACTCCTCGCGCGCGTCCGCGTCGGAGGCGGCCGGGCCGCGGGACGGGTGCTCGGCGTCGACGCCGACCGCGTCGATCACCCGGTCCACGCCGATGCCGCCGGTCAGTTCGCGGATGGCCTGCACGGGGTCCTCGGCGTTGAAGTCGATCGGCTCCGCGTGCTGGTGGCGGGCCAGGTCCAGGCGGTCGGGGACGCCGTCCACCAGCAGGATCCGCCCGGCGCCCTGGAGCCGGGCGCAGGAGATGGCGGCCTGGCCGACCGGGCCGCCGCCGAAGACGGCGACGGTGTCGCCGGCGCCGATCTCCGCGAGCCGCGCGCCGAACCAGGCCGTCGGGTAGATGTCGGAGAGCAGGATCGCCTGCCCGTCGTCCACGGTCTCGGGCAGCGGCACGAGGCCGACGTGCGCGAACGGGATCCGCGCGTACTCGGCCTGGAGGCCGTCGAGGCCGCCCGCCGCCTCGGGGCCGCCGAAGAAGACGGTGCCGGCCAGCCGCCCGCCGGGGTTGGCGTTGTCGCACTGCGCGTAGTAGCCCGCGCGGCAGTAGCTGCACGTGCCGCAGGCCACCGTGGACGGCACCACCACGCGGTCGCCCGGGCTCAGGTTCCGCACCCCCGAGCCGACCTCCTCGACCACCCCGACCGCCTCGTGGCCCAGCACCCGGCCCTCCCGCATGCCGGGCACCGTGCCGCGCACGAAGTGCAGGTCGGTGCCGCAGATCGCGGAGGTGGTGATCCGGACGAGCGCGTCGTACGTGTCCTGGATCTTCGGTTCGGGAACGTCGTCCAGGCGGATGTCGCCGACGGCGTGCCATACGACGGCCTTCACGGGATCTCCTCTCAGGGGCGTGCTCAGGGGCGTGCTCAGGCGGCGTGCAGCAGGTGGTCGGCCTCGTCGGCGGAGAGTTCGGCGGTGTAGACGTCGCTGCCCGGCTGGTGCTTGCGGCCGCCCGGGGCGAGGGTCCCGGCGTCCACCGGGTCGAAGCCGATGTCCCGGACGAGCTGCGCGACGACGCCCTTCGCCCCGTCGTCGTCGCCGGAGAGCGGGATGGCCAGGCGGTCCGGATGACCGGGGGGACGGGCGCGGTCGCGCAGGTTCTCCGAGTAGATGGCGTTGAACGCCTTGACCACGTCCGCGCCCGTGAACTGCTGGAGCTTCTCGCTGGACGTGGTGGCGTCGTCGTCGAGGTCGGCGAAGTGGCCGTCCCGGCTCGGGTAGTAGTTGCAGGTGTCGATGACGACCTTGCCGCGCAGTTCCTCGACGGGCAGCTCGCGGTAACGGCCGAACGGGATGCTCACCACCACCAGATCGCCGAACTCCGCGGCCTCCCGGGCGGTGGCGGCGTGGATCTGGCCGTCGATCCCGGCCACGAGGTCCTGGAGCGTCTGCGGTCCTCGCGAGTTCGCGATCGCCACCTCGTTCCCGATGCCGGCGAAGTGCCGGGCGAGCGTGGAGCCGATGCGGCCCGCGCCGATGATTCCGATACGCACGATGTCCCTCCAGGACCGTCGCTGGGACCTGCCTCGGTTCGGGTCCGGTCGGTGGGCGGGTTACCGCCCAGAGAGGTGCGAAACGGACAGAACGGTCGCGATCGCCGGGGGAGGCGGGGGGGCATGGCGCCTAGCCGCCGGAGCCGTTGGCGCGGCGGGCGGGGAGCAGCTCGCGGATGTCCGGGGGCAGCTCGTGGGCCACCTTCGTCATCAGCTCGGGGGCGACGGCCGCGTCGAGGACCTCCAGGACGGCGGCGGAGTATTCCACGGCGTCGTCGTCCGTGGTGCCGAGGCGTCCGGCGACCCGGCCGGCGAACGCGGTGAGGTCGAAGCGTTCCGCCTGGTCGGCGGGCCGGCCGGCGCGTTCCTCGGCGGCGGTGCTGCCCACGACCGCGGTGTCAAGACCTGACGGGAGCTGGGCCGCCAGATGGGCGGCGGTCCCGGGCGGGAGCCGTTCGGCGAGCGTCCTGAGCACGGCCCGGGCGGCCTGTTCGGCGGAGCCGCGGTCGGGGAGTTGCGCGACCGCCTGGACCTTTCCGATCAGTTCGTCGTGCTGCACGGTTTCTCACGTCCCTTCGACAGGTCGCTTGCGCCGGTCGGGCTCACGGCTGCCACGTCCATTCGGTGATCTCCGGCGGGTCGATGCCGGTGCGGCGGAGCTCCTCCCGGATCGCGTCGCGGCGGTTGGCGTAGTGGCTCGCCAGATCACCGGTGGCGGCCGGCCGGCCGCGCAGATGGTCGAGGGCGGTGATGGCCAGATCGTGCCGGGAGACGCCGTTGCTGATGAGCAGGTCGTACGGCGTGGTGGTGCTGCCCTCCTCGACGTAGCCGCGGACGTGGAACCGTTCGGCGCCGGGACGGCCGTGCAGCAGTTCGTGCACGGCCGAGGGGTAGCCGTGGAAGTCCAGGACGACGGGGGTGTGGGCGCCGAAGAGGTCGAGGAAGTCCGCCTCGTGCAGGCCGTGCGGATGGCGGCGGGGTGGGGCCAGCGCGCACAGGTCGATGACGTTGACGACGCGCAGCCGCACGCCCGGCAGGTCCCGGCGCAGCAGGTCGGCGGCGGCCAGCGTCTCCACGGTGGGGATGCCGCCGGCGCAGGCGAGGATCAGGTCCGGGTCCTCGCCATCGTGGGTCGAGGCCCAGCGCCACGTCGAGGCCCCGGCCGCGCAGTGCCGGCGGGCGGCGTCCAGGTCGAGCCACTGGGCGGCGGGCTGCTTGCCGGCGACGACGACGTTGACGCGGCCGGTGTCGGCCAGCAGGTGCTCCATGGTGACCAGCAGGGTGTTGGCGTCCGGAGGGAGGTAGACGCCGGTGACGGTGGCCTTCCGGTTGAGCACGTTGTTGATGAAGCCGGGGCCCTGGTGGCTGTATCCGTTGTGCTCCTGCCGCCAGCCCTCGCTGGTCAGCAGGTAGGTGAGGCTGCTGACGGGGGCGCGCCACGGCACCTCCTGCGACATCTTCAGCCATTTGCCGTACTGGTTCAGCATGCTGTCGACGATCGCGGCGAACGCCTCGTAGGTGGGGAACAGCCCGTGCCGCCCGGTCTGCAGGTAGCCCTGGAGCCAGCCCTGGCAGTTGTGCTCGGAGAGCACCTCCAGCACCCGGCCGTCCGGCGCCAGCGACTCGGCGTACCCCTCGACCGGCCAGGTGTAGGCCCGGCCGGTGGCGTCGAGCACCGCGTCCAGCCGGTTGGACACCAGCTCGTCGGGGGAGACGATGCGGAACGTGCGGTCCTCCGCGGTCCTGCGCACCAGTTCGGTCAGCCATTCGGCCAGCACCCGGTTGGGGCTCACCGAGACGGCGCCCGGACCCTTGCCGATGTCGACCGCGTACGGCTCCAGCACCGGCAGGTCCAGCGGCACCCGCAGCCGGCCGCCGTTGCCGGCCGGCTGCATGCCGAGCCGCCGGCCGCCCTCCGGGCAGCGGGCCAGCACCTCGGGGCTCGGGTGGCCGTCGGCGGTGAACAGCTCCCCTGGGCGGTAGGAGCGCAGCCACGCCTCCAGCGCGGCCAGCTGTTCGGGGTCCTCCCTGACGTGCGGCAACGGGATCTGGTGCGCGTGGAAGGTGCCCTCCAGCGGCTGGCCGCCGACCCGGGCGGGGGCGCCCTGGCCCTTCAGGCTGCGCAGCACGAGCACCGGCCAGGCCGGCCGGACGGGCCGGGCGCCGCCCCGGGCCGCCGCCTGGATCTCGCGGATGGTGGTGTGCGCCGCGCGCACCGCGCCGATCATGGCGTCGCCGGTGGGCTCCTCGCGCATGTCCACGATCCGCGGGTCCCAGCCGAGGCCGTGGAAGTACGCGGTCAGCTCGGCGTCGGACATGGTGCCGAACACGGTGGGCGAGGAGATCTTGTAGCCGTTGAGGTGCAGCACCGGCAGGACGGCGCCGCTGGTCACCGGGTCGAGGAACTTCGGGGAGTGCCACGCGGCGGCCGTCGGCCCGGTCTCCGCCTCGCCGTCGCCGACGATGCAGGCCACCAGGCGGTCCGGCGCGTCGAACGCCGCGCCGAAGGCGGTGGCCAGCGCGTAGCCGAGCTCGCCGCCCTCGTGGATCGTGCCGGGCAGCGCCGGGGACAGATGGCTGGGCAGGCCGCCGGGCGCGCAGTAGCGGCGGGCGAGTGCGGTCAGCCCGGCCTCGTTCCTGGCGAACACGGGGTCGTACTCCTCGTGGGTGCCCTCCAGCCACAGGTTGGCGTGGTTGGCCGGTGCGCCGTGGCCGGGTCCGGTCACCAGCAGCACGTCGGCGTTTCGCTCCTGGACCAGCGCGTTGAGCGCCTCGTAGACCATGGTGATGCCGGGGCACGAGCCCCAGTGGCCGAGCAGTCGCGCCTTGGTGTGCTCGGGCCGCAGCGGCTCCCGCAGCAGCACGTTGTCCTGGAGGAAGATCAGCGCGGCGGCCACGTAGTCGGCCGCCCGGCGGTACGCCGAGCTCCCGCGATGTTCGCTCCCTCGGCCTTCCTGTGCCATGGGCGGTCTCCGTTTCCGTGGCGTTTCCCCGGGGTACCCCGGATGCCGCCGCACACACAGGTGGGGCGGCTGGGAGGAGCCGGGATGTCAGAGGTCGAGGACGGGCTCGTGCTGGTCGCCGACGCGGGTTCGTCGAGCCTCCACCTGACCGTCTTCGACGGCGACGGAACGGTCGTCGCCACCCGGGACAGCGCCTCGGCGCCCGGCGACGACGCGCCGGACCAGCTGCGCCGCCTGCTGGCGGACGTGGGACCGCCGGTCGCGGTGGGGCACCGCGTGGTGCACGGCGGGCCCGAACTGCGGAACCACACCCTGCTCGACGGGCGGGTGCGCGACCTGCTGGAGCGGGCCGCCGACCTCGCCCCGCTGCACGTGCCCCCGGCGCTCGCCGTGGTGGACGCCGCGCGCGAAGCGCTGCCCGACGTACCGCACGTCGCCTGTTTCGACACGGCCTTCCACGCCGCGCTGCCCTCCGACGCCCGGGAGTACGCGGTGCCCGACGCGTGGCGGGTGGAGCACGGGGTGCGGCGCTACGGCTTCCACGGCCTGTCCTACGCGTGGGCGCTGGCCCGGGCGGCCGAGGCGCTCGGGCGGCGGCCCGACGAGCTCCAGGTCGTCATCGCCCACCTCGGCGGCGGCTGCTCGGCCTGCGCGGTACGCGGCGGGACCAGCGTCGACACGACGATGGGGTTCACGCCGCTGGAAGGCCTGGTGATGAGCCACCGCAGCGGCAGCGTCGACCCGGGGGCGTTGACGTGGCTGCAGACCCGGCGTGGGCTGGACGCCGAGGAGATCGCGGAGGCGTTGAACCACCGTTCCGGGCTGCTGGCGCTCTCCGGCACCTCGGGCGACACCCGCGACCTGGTCCGCGCCCGCGCGGCAGGTGACGCGCGGGCCGTGCTGGCCCTCGACGTCTTCACGCACGGCGTCCGGCGCGGCGTCGCGGCGATGGCCGCCTCGCTGGACCGGCTGGACGCGCTGGTGTTCACCGGGGAGATCGGCGAGGACCAGCCCGAGGTGCGGGAGGAGGTCTGCGCCCGGCTCACGGCGCTGGGATTGCGCGGCGGGCTGCGGGTGATCGAGGGCGCGGTGCCGGACACGGAGGTGATCAGCCCGCCCGGCGCGGAGGTGCCGGTCGTCGTCGTGCCCACCGGCGAGGCCAGGCAGGTGGACCGGGAGACGCGGAAGGTGCTGCGCGGGCGCTGACGCGCTGACGGGCGCTGACGAGGGCTGTCGGGGCCGGCGGTCAGGATGCGGCCGGACGGTGCGCGGCGTACACGGTGACCGGGGCACCGAGCAGCATGTCGTCGCGCAGCGACGTGAAGCCGAGCCGTTCGGCGCTGGGGGCACCCCCAGGCCGCAGGGCCTGGGGGAGGATCGAGGCGGCGTTGTCCGGGTGGATCATGGCGGTGGCCCAGGCACGCCCGGGCCGCCTCGGTCGCGTAGCCCCGCCCCCAGTACTCCGCGGCGAACGTCCAGCCGAGCTCGGTCTCGTCAAAGGGCGCCCATGTAGTTGAGTCCGGTGCGGCCGAGGAACGCGCCGTCGGATCGCCGGTACACGGCGCACAGCCCGTGGCCCCGCTCGGCCCACTGGCGCTCCGTGGACCCGCAGCCGCTCCACCGACCGCTCCCGCGAGTACGCGCCGACGAAGCGGTTGACCCGCGGGTCGGCGTGCAGCGCGACCCAGCTGTCCGCGTCCTCGACCCCCAGGGGCCGCAACCGGAGTCGTTCGGTTTCGATCACTCCACGAGCCTAGGCCGCGCGAGCCTCCTCGCGCTCGCGCTGCGCGCTGGCCAGCTCGCACCAGACGATCTTCCCGGGATCGCGCGGGCTGAGGTAGCTGCCCGAATGGTCCGTCAGCGCGCGGACGATGTGCAGGCCGCGGCCCGACTCGCTCTCGCCCTCCAGCGGGCGGGCCGCCGGCAGCTGGACGTCCGTGTCGTGGACCTCCAGGCGCAACGAGGACGACCGGGCCGTCAGCCGGATCCAGATCGGCTGGTCGAGCGCGGTTCTGGCGTGGATGACCGCGTTCGTCACGAGCTCCGAGACGATCAGCTCCAGCGTCGTCGCGTGGTCGTGGTACCCACGGGCGGCCAGCGCGATCCTCACGAACCGGCGCGCCAGGGGGATGGCGGTCGAGGTGTTGTCGAGGCTGAGCCAGCCGAGGAGTTCGGCGGTGCTCGATGACGTGTGCCGGGCCACGTAACGGCCGGTGTGCATGCTCACGGCGGGTACCTCGCGCTTGGGGATGGTCGCCGACAGGTCGTCGGTGGGCAGCGGCCTGCCGCCCGGCGGGTGCCGGGCGACGGCCGCTGTCCGATGAACGCACCCCAACCGGGTACCGCGTCCGCGCCGTCGGACACGTCCTCTGTTCCGACGTCGCGAACTCGTCGGCTCGCGGCCAGGGATCAGGGGATCAGGGGATCAGGGCACCGTGGGCATGCGCACGGCGAGCATGGCGACGTCGTCCTCGTTGTCGGTGGGGCGGACGCGGTCCAGCAGCAGATCGCAGAAGTTGTCCAACGGGCGGTGCGCCAGCGCGGCGGCGTGCCGACGGAGCCGGGCCAGACCCTCGTCGAGCGAGTGTCCTGGCGACTCGATCAGGCCGTCGGTGTACAGCACCAGCGTGGCCTGGGGCGGCAGCGTGATCACGGCGTCGGTGCGGGGCGAGGTGGCGCCCGCGCCCAACAGGACGTTGTGGCCGGCGTCCAGGAAACGGGACTGCCCGTCGTGCTGGACCAGCAGCGGCGGCGGGTGTCCCGCGTTGGTCCAGCGCAGCCGCCACGCGCCGTCGACGCGCTCGATCCAGGCGAAGACCATGGTGGCCATCGATGCCTCGACGATCTGCACCATCGCCTGGTCGAGGCGCTCGACCGCCCGGCACGGGGAGTCCTCCTCGGCGGACCAGGCGTAGGCGCGCAGCATGTTGCGGATCTGCGCCATGCCAGCCGCGGCGTCCAGGTCGTGGCCGACCACGTCGCCGATCGCCAGGGCGGTCGGGCCGTTCGGGAGGACGAACGCGTCGTACCAGTCCCCGCCGACCTGGGAGGACTGCGGCGCCGGCAGATAGCGCGCGGTCATCCGCACCCCCGGCACGTGCGGCAGCTGCGGCAGCAGGTGGCGCTGCATGGTCTCGGCGACCCGGCGCTGCCGCTGGTACAGGCGGGCGTTGTCCAGCGCGAGCCCGGCCCGGCGGGCGATGTCGTTGAGCAACGACAGCTCCGCGGTGCCGATCGCGCCCGGCCGCTGGGCACGCCCCAGGGTCAGGGCCCCGAGCACCTCCCGCAGACCGTGTATGGGCGCGATGGCCGCGGAGTGCATGCCGGTCGCCCGGAAGAGCTCCTTCTGGACCACGGCTATGCCGGAGTCCGGGGGACCCTGGTAGGTCTCGGGACCGGTCAGCGTCGCGGACGCCCCGCGCAGCGCCCGGGACAGCGGCATCGGGGACTCCGGGGGCACCGGCGGCATCGGCCCCTCCAGGTCCTCGCGGCGCGCCAGGGTGCCCTCCTCGTGGCCCATCACCGAGGTGCGCCACACGTCGCCGCCCTCGTTGATGAGGTCCACCACCGCCCAGTCGCCGAGCCGGGGCACCAGCAGCCGGACCAGCCGGCGCAGCGCCTCCTCTATCACCAGGGTCGAGGTGAGCAGCGTGGTCGTCTCGGCCAGCAGCGTGAGGCGCTCGAGCTCGGTCAGCGGGGCCGCGGGGTCGCGCTGCTCCCATTCGGAGGGCTCCGCGTCACCGGAACGGTGGAAGATCACCAGCGCCCCGTCCTCGCCGTCGACGTACCGGCAGGGGGCGACCAGCCAGGACATCGGCAGCGGAGAGCCGTCGCCGCGGGCGAACCAGCCCTTGTCGTTCCGCGCCGTGCGTTCCCCCAGCAGCCCTCGCATCATCTGGCATTCGGCGCGGGGGATCGTGTGGCCGTGCCGGTCGCGATGTAGCAGATCGTGGGCGTCCTGGCCGATGAGGTCCTCGGCGGGGCGGCCGAGCAGCTTCTCGGCCTGCGGGTTCACCTCGATGATGAGGCCCTGGTGATCCACCAGGTACACCCCGAGGTCGGGTAGGTCGGGAAGACCGCCGAGCAGTCCTTCCGCCGTCCGCGGCCGCTCGGCTGTCTCCGGCGTCTCCTGCCGTCCGGCGTCCCCGTCGGCATGGGAGACGATCACTGGACCTCCTAGATGCGCAGCCCTTGCCTTGCTATCACGTTAGTCAGCACCGATGCCCCCCGCTCGGCGTACCCCGACCAGATCTCCACAGCACCGTGCGCGACGCAAACATCGCGGACCGTGTCGGCACGACCGGGACGGCCGGCCGGAGTGGCCGGCCGCACCAGGCCGTCAGCCGCCGTCCACGGCATCCGCCGCGGCGGGCCGGATCCCGCCCAGCCAGAGGGTGTCCCGCGCCCGGGTCATGGCCACGAAAAGCTGGCTGCGGGCAAGCGCCGCCCGCTCCCGAGCCACCGCGTCGCCGATGGCCCCACCCCGGCTGAGGTGATCGTCGTGCCGCGGCAGGTAGACATGCCTGAACTCCAGCCCCTTGGCCTTCACATAGCTGCCCAGTTTGACGCCGGGCACCGGCCTCCCCTCGTACTGCTCCAACGGGCAGACCGGGATGCGTCCGTCCGCCAAGAGACGGCGGTAGTGCGCGATGGCCTGGTTGGACGGGCAGAGCACCGCGGTGTCCGGCCAGTGGTCCGCCGTGCGTTCCCTGAGGTCGTCCAGGAGCAGGCGGTCGTGCTCCGCCGCCGTGCGGCCCTCGACCTGGATCACCCGGCCGTCGCGGTAGGTGGTCTCGACCTGGGGCCGGCCGATGACCGGGGTGCCGTCGATGTCCTCGAACGGGTCGTCGGCGACCATGGCCATGGCCCTGTCCAGGATCTCCTCGGCGTTGCGGTAGTTGACGCGCAGCACCTGGCCGCGATCGCCGCGGATGTCGATGCCGGCGTCGGAGAGCCGGTAGCCACCGGGGTAGACGGCCTGCTGTCCGTCCCCGATGAGCAGCAGACCGTCCGGTTGGTCGCCGACGAGGGCGTGGAGCAGGCGCACGCCGACCAGCGTGAGGTCCTGCACCTCGTCGACGACGACGGCGGCGTACGGGGAACGCTCGGGACGCCGCCCGGCCTCGACGAGGGCGAGGCTCAGCACATCACCGAAGTCGTGCACCTCGCGCTCGACGCGGATCCGCTCGTACCGCTCGTAGAGGGCCCAGACGGCCTCCCGGTGTGGCCGCCGGAGGCTGGTCAGCCGGCGGTGCCGACGCACCGCCGCGTACTGCGGGAAGGTGGTGAGGCCCCGGCCCTTGATGACGTGGTGGATCTCCTCGCGCCAGTACCCGGGCGCGGGATCGATCTCGGCCAGACAGCTGTCCCGGCCGACGTGCTTCCACGCCAGGCTGAACGCGGTCTCGGCCCGGCCGACGTCCAGCCGCACGGGGATGTCGCGCTCGCGCAGGAAGTCGCGGGCCCAGGCGTGCAGGCTGCGAAAGTCCATGCGGTCGGCCGCCGACGGCGACATGATCCGCAGCAGGGAGCTCTGCACCCGCGGCAGGTTGTTGGCGAAGGTGACGTACAGGACTCGTTTCGTCGTGCGCTGGGCGAGGTGCGCCGCGCGGTGCAGCCCGACGACCGTCTTGCCCGTCCCGGCGGGGCCGCTGATGCGTGCCGGGCCGCTCCAGCGTCGCCGTACCAGGCCGAGCTGTGCCGGTGCGAGAAACGTCATCCACTGTTCGATGGGCTCCCGCCTGGCGGCCTCGAAGAGTGCCTCGTTCACGCTCCGCACGTCGAACAGCGTGTCGTCCGCCGCTGCCTCCGGCCGGGTGTCGGGTGCCTGGGGGACGTGTCGACGCGGGCGTTTCGGCAGGCTGGAGTCCTCGTAGACGGGAAACTCCCGCTCCAGGTGGTCGCCGACCGCTCGGACCATCTCGGCGCTGAGCCTGGTCGGCTCGCGGAGCAACGCGGGCACCAACTGGTGCTCGCCGAGCAGCCGGACCCGCCCCACTCGTGCCTCGACGCGCTGGCCGGCGAAGGCCATCAACGGCGGCACGGCGACCGGCGACATGCCCAACCGCGCCATGGACCGCTCGACCGTCGCGGTCATCGCCAGCAGTTTGCCGACCTCCGGGTCACAGGGCCGCCCCCCGGCGCTCAACCGGCCGTCGGCGACGGTCGGTGCGGATCGCCAGTGTTTGACGTCGACGACGTACACGCCGCCGGGCCCGACCAGCAGCATGTCCATGTTGGCCGACCGCGTCCCCGGCCAGTGCCGGTCGACGAGCAACCGCCAGCCGTGCTCGGTCAGCACGAGGAGATGGGCGGCGATCCGGCGCTCCCCCTCGCTGCCGGCCTCCCAGCGTTCGGCCTCCAGCCGGGCGGCGGCCACCTGTTCGCGTAACCGTCGCTCTCGCCGGCGGGCCTCCTGTGCCCGCCGCATCGCCGAGTCCCCCGCCGCCATGCCGGCCCCCTCCGTCCGCTCCTCGCCACCGGACTCCTACACCGCGTAACAACCCTATCGCCGGGCGTACTTCGGGTTGGGGGAGCGTCTGGGAGCGAATCGTGCCGGGGCATTGACAGCGGGCAATGGTCTGGACCACATTCTTAGCTCGACGGTGGCCACCGTTTCCTCCATCCCCCACATATCTCGGAGGCGAAGTGGACAGCACCTCAACGACGCGTGCCCGTCGATGGCGAGTGGCCGGAGTGGCCGCCGCGGTCGGGGCGGTGGTCGCGGCGGGGACGATCGTCGGGACGGCCGGCGCCGCGGGCGCGGACCCCGGAACGACGGCCGTGCCGCGGCACGCGCTCACCGGCTACTGGCACAACTTCGACAACGGGTCCGTCGTGCAGAAGTTGGGCGACGTGTCCGAGGCGTACGACATCATCGCGGTCTCGTTCGCCGAGGCCACGGGCACGCCGGGGGAGATCGGCTTCACGCTCGACCCGGCCGTCGGCTACGCCTCGGAGCAGGAGTTCAAGGACGACATCGCGGCCAAGCAGGCCGCCGGCGCCTCGGTGATCATCTCCGTCGGCGGCGCCAACGGCACCGTCGCGATCAACGACTCCGCCTCGGCGCAGGCGTTCGCCAGCAGCACGCTGGCACTGATGGACGAGTACGGCTTCGACGGCGTCGACATCGACCTGGAGGCCGGCATCAACGCCCAGTACCTGACCCAGGCGATGGAGTCGATCCACGCCTCGGCGGGCGACGACCTCGTCTACACGATGGCGCCGCAGACGCTGGACATGCAGAACACCAGCACCGAGTACTTCCAACTCGCTCTGAACACGCGGGACTTCCTGACAGTCGTCAACATGCAGTACTACAACAGCGGTTCCATGCTGGGCTGCGACGGACAGGTCTACTCCGCTGGCACCGTGGACTTCCTCACCGCGCTGGCCTGCATCCAGTTGGAGAACGGCCTGGCGCCGAACCAGGTCGGTCTCGGCGTGCCGGCCTCGCCGAGCGCGGCCGGCTCCGGCTACGTGGATCCCGGCGTGGTGACGGCCGCCCTGGACTGCCTGACCCGCGGCACCAGCTGCGGCTCGTTCGTGCCCGACCAGACGTACCCCGACCTGCGCGGGGCGATGACCTGGTCGGTCAACTGGGACGCGGCCTCCGGCAACGCCTGGTCCAACGTGGTCGGGCCGCACGTGGACGCGCTGCCCTGACGCGGCCGTCCCGTTCGTCCGCCCGCCCCGGCGATCCCGGGGCGGGCGGACGCCATGCGCGGGTCGCCGGGCCGCGGGTGGTTGAATCGGGCGGTGGACCAGGCGAATCAGGCGCACCAGACAGACCAGGCGAACCAACTGCGGCGCTATATCGAGGCGTGGACCCGGCATGACGTGGCCGGGGTTCTGGCCACGTTGACGCGGGACTGCGTGGTGACGGAGTCCTACGGCCCGGTGTATCGGGGCCACGACCGCGTTGAGCAGTGGATGCGGGCGTGGTTCGGAGCGGGGGGTTCCGTCGATGCCTGGCGGATCACCTCGGAGGCGACGGCCGGCGATGTCCTGGTGACGGAGTGGAGCTTCTCCTGCACGTGGCAGGGCGAGGCCGCGACCTTCGAGGGCGCCACCGTCGCCAGGCTTCGCGGAGGCAGGATCGCGGACCTGCGCGAGTACGCGACCACGGCGCCGCTGTATGACTGGACAGGAGCCTGGCGCGCGCCCGACGCTGGCTGACGGGCCTCGGGCGGGTCAGCCCGGCGGCGGGGCGTCGGGACGGAAGTGGGCGCATTCGCGGAGTGCGGCGGCGGCGCGGTCGACGGCGGCCTCGACGAGGACGCGGCCGCGTTCCGCCGTGGCGCCCGTGGGGTCGCCGACGACGCCGGAGCCCGGCCCGTCGCCCGCCGCGAAGTCGTCGCTGGTCCAGCCGAACGCCACCGGCTTGCCGAACCCGATGTGCTGGTACTCGGCCAGATGCTCCGGCACGCTGCGGGCGGCCCGGCCCATGTCCACCAGATGCGGGTGCAGGTGGCGCATGGCGGAGGTCTCGTTCAGTCCGCCGTGCACGCCCATGCCCAGTTCGGGCGCGGGCGAGGCGCCGCCCTGGTCGGCGGGCAGCGAGGCGTGCAGCAGGAACGTGAACAGGCCGTGCCGGGTGCGGAGTTCGCGCAGCGCGACGCCGAGCAGCGCGCTGTTGCCGCCGTGCGCGTTGACGAACGCGAGGCGCCGCACCGGTCCGGCCGCCAACGAGCGGCCGAGGTCGTCGAGCACCGCGAGCAGCGTGGTGGCGCTCAGCCACAGCGTGCCGGGCGACCAGGCGTGCTCGTCGGACTTCGTGTAGACCAGGCCCGGCAGCAGCGTGACGGCGCAGTGCTCGGCGGCGGCGCGGGCCGCGCCCTCGGCGACGGCCTCCGCGATGAGATGGTCGGTCGCCACGGGCAGATGCGGCCCGTGCTGTTCGATCGAGCCGACCGGCAGGACGGCGACGGTGTCGGGGGACAGCGCGGCGATGTCGGGGCCGGTCAGCTCGATGAAGCGGGTCAGTGCCATGGGTGGCTCGCCGGCTCAGGCGGGGTGCGCCGAGGGCACCAGCAGCTTGCCGGGGTTGAGCAGGCCCAGCGGGTCGGTGCTGCGGGCGGTCTCCCGCACCAGGTCGAGCCGCCGGTCGACGTACCAGTTGTGCACGTCGTGCACCCGGACGCCGAGCGCCTCCAGGGCCTCGATGCCCTGGTAGACGGTCTGCTCGTCCCGGTAGTGCGCCATCAGCATCCCCACGGTGCCGGTGCGCATGCCCTCCAGGTGCAGCACGGTGCCGGGGAAGACGGACCGCACCTCGGTGAGGTCGCCCAGCAGCACGTCGCCGCCCACCTCCAGGTGGAAGTAGCCCTCCCTGGCCTTCATCAGGTGGTACGTGGGGTGGTTGAACGACAGGGAGCTGACCAGCGCCGGGCCCTCGGGCGCCGGCCGGATCTCCAGCACCCGGCCGCCGTGCCGTTCGACCAGCTCCCTGGCCGCCGGCACCGCCTCCTCCTCGATGATGGCCCGCAGGCTGGGTGCCCGCGGCTCCAGCGCCGGATCGGGGGCGTAGGTCTCCACCAGGTCCGGCTCGTCGAGGGACACCAGCCGGGGCGCCGGGTCGAGCGCCACCAGCGCGCCGAGGGTGGTGGTCGCCGCCCCCCAGCCGTCGCCGTCGAAGGTGGCGAACAGGCCGGTCCAGGCCCGCGCCGCCTGCAGGCTCACGGTCGCCGTGGTGAGGACGCCCGTGGTGCCGTACGCGTGGATGTACGGCAACGCGTCCGCGCCGCGCACCGTGAACGGCTCGGCCGCCTCGGTGCACGGCACCACGGTCAGCTCCGTGACGAAGCCGTCCGCGTTGGTGCCGTGCACCAGCGAGCCGGTGCCCCCGCTGCCGCCGGAGAGGAAACCGCCGAGGCTGGTGCCGAAGGTGGACGGGAACATCCACAGCTCCTGGCCCAGCGACCTGGCGTACGCCTCCAGTTCGGACATCTTCGCGCCCACCTCGGCCCTGATCCAGCCGTCGCCGGCGTCCAGGATCCGGGTGCACGCGGTGAGGTCGAGCACCGCGCCGCCGGCCAGCGGGATGGCCTGGCCGTAGTTGCCGGTGCCCTTGCCGCGCGGCGTGACCGGCACGCGGTGGCGGTGCGCCAACGCGAGGATGCCCGGTACCTGCTCGTGCGACGTGGGCCGCAGCACCACCTCGGCGCGCCCGGCGGGCAGCGCCGCGGCCTTGGCGGCGAGAATCGGCGACATATGAGCCCAGTCCCGCGACGCCTTCGTCAGCGACGGCTCGTCCCGCAGCACCGCGTCCGCGCCGAGCAACTCGGCGGCCTCGGTGCTGAACTCCTCGATGCCCGGAGTGTGGGGACGGGCCCCGCCGGCTCCCGGACCGTCGCCGCCAGGGGCGGCGGCCCGGGTGAACCGCTCGTCGGCGACGAGCTCGGTGAGTCGGCGGATCTCGCTGGCGGAGAGGGTCGCGGATCTGGGCTCTTGCGTCATGACTTGATCACTGCAATCCGATGGAGGGATCGATGTACTCGTTGGTGGCGAGGTCCTCGGCGCTCAGGTCCTCCGGCAGTTCGGCGCCGGACTCGGTGACGATCGGGGTGAACTTCTCCCGCGCGTCCTCGACCCGGTCCATGTCGAAGCTGCCGATGGTGCCGTCCTCCTCGTTGGCCAGGATGCCGAGGTCCACCATCGCCTCGGCGCCGTACGCCCCGGTCTCCTCGGTGTACACCCAACCGGTGTTGTACTCAGAGACGACCTCGGCGATCAGCTCCACCACGGGCTGCGAGTCGGCGGCGAAGTCGACGGCCGACTCCTGCAGGATCGGCACGAGCTTCTCCAGGCAGGCGGAGTTGTCCTCCAGCTCACCCGAGCGCACGGTGAGGGACTGCGGGTAGATGTTGTAGCCGACGTCGGCGAGCAGCTGGTACTCGACCGGCTTGCCCCAGGCGTCGACCTCGTTCTCGTAGATGTAGGGCTCCGCGGTGGCGTAGCCCTGCTGCGCGATGCTCGGGTCGGCGACGAAGCGGGACGGCGAACCGTCGTAGCTGGCGTCGAGCTGGCCCTCCTCGACCAGGCCCTCGGAGACCAGCAGCGGCGCGTACGAGCTGCCGGAGACGTAGACGACCTTCGCGTCGCTCTCGCCGATGTCCTCGATGCCCTCCCACTCCGGGTGGGTCTCGGGGTCCCACATCAGCATCTGGGGGCTCTTGCGCATCAACGAGTACACGGCGGTGACCGGCCGGTCGCTGGCGGCGTTCATGGCGCCGTCGGTGGAGACCATGCCGAGCATGATGTCGTCGTCCAGGTACATCTGGGAGGGGATGTTCTGGTAGCCGATGGCCCCACCGCCGGCGCGCACCTCGATGTCCACACCGGTGTCCGCGCCGTCGATCACCAGCGGGCCGGTGATGCGCTTCTGGTCGGTGTCGATCGTGTAGTCCGGACCGATGAGGTTGTACAGGGTGCCGTGTTCGATCTCCGGCTCCCAGTCGGTCTGGACCACGATGGTTTCCGGGCAGACGTCGCCGAGCTGCTGCTCCGGAGGCGCGGACTGGAGGGTCTCTGCCGACTCCGCGTCTCCCTCGTCGTCGCCGCACGCCGTGGCTGCGGTGAGGACGAGGGCTGAGGTGATGAGGGTCGCGGAGATGCGTTGATAGCGCTTGGTGAAGGACATGGCGGGCTTCCTGGACGGTGGTAGGGGCGTGTCACCCCGGGGCAGGACGTGCAGGACATGCAGGGTTGGTGCAGAACGTGCACATGTGCTGTACGTGCAGGAGTGCTAATCCCCAGACGTTGTTCGACACCTGAGGCGTGAGCACATTATCGGTCCGTGCCCGAACCGTGCCAGGAGCCCACCGCCAGACGGTTGATGAATGAGAACGCGAAGAACACCGCGACGCCGAACAGCGAGGCCAGGATGATCGCGGCGAACATGTCCGCGGACTGGAGACGCTGCCGGTAGACGTCCAGCAGTGTGCCGATGCCGGGCTCGCCCTGCCGGAAGAACATGTCGCCGACGACGGCGCCGATCACCGACAGGCCCGCCGAGGTCCGCAGACCCGTGAAGATGGAGGGAAGCGCCGCCGGCAGCTCCAGCTTGACGAGCCGGTCCCATTTGCTCGCCCGCTGCAGGGTGAACAGGTCGTGGTGCTCCCGGTTCACGGACTGGATGCCGAAGAGGGTGTTGGCGATCATCGGGAAGAGCGCGATGATCACGCACACCACGGTGCGACTCGGCAGGCTGAACCCGAACCACATGCCGATCATCGGCACGATCGCCAGGATCGGCACGGTCTGCAGGATCACCGCGTACGGGTAGAGCCCCCGCTCCAGCCACCGGGCCCGGCTCATCAGCACGGCCACGCTCACGCCGAGCACCACGGCGATCAACAGGCCGGTGAGCGCCACCCTGGCGGTCAGCATCAGCGCGTCGAGCTTCGGGTCCAGCTGCTCCCACTCCAGGATTCCCTGGTTCAGCACCTCGTGGGGCGGCGGCACCATCCACCGACGGTCCTCGTCCAGGAAGGCATAGCTGATCAGGTACCAGATGCCGATGGCGACCACCGCGGAGCAGAGCGGCGCGACGATCGAGACCAGCCGCTCCCGGCCCTTGCCGCCGCCGCTCTTCGCGTGCGCCCGCCCCGGCCGCAGCGGCGGCGGGTTGGTGAGGGCGAGGGTGTCGGGCCCCGAGCCTGAGTCCTTGGTGGCGGAGCCGACGGCCTGCGCTGTCATTGATTTCCTCCCCGCAACGCCGCCGAGACCTCTCCGGCGATCTTCGCGAAGTCTGGGTCGTACCGCAGCTCCGCGGGGCGCGGGTGCGGGAAGGGAACGTCGAAGGTGGCGATGATCCGGCCGGGACGGGAGGACATCACGACCACCCGGCTGGCGAGGAAGCACGCCTCCGTGACGGAGTGCGTGATGAACAGACCGGAGAACCGCTGCTCGGTCAGGATGCGCTGCAACTCCTCCTGCATCCGCAGCCGGGTGATCTCGTCGAGCGCGCCGAACGGCTCGTCGAAGAGGAACAGCGCCGGCCGCATCGTCAGCGCCCGGGCGAGCGAGACGCGCATCCGCATGCCGCCGGACAGCTGGCGCGGCAGCTGCTTCTCCGCGCCCTCGAGGCCGACCAGCCGCAGCGCCTCCCGGGCCCGCGCCCGGCGTTCGTTCTTGGGAACGCCCGCCAGCTCCGCGGGCAGTTCGACGTTGCCCAGTACCCTGCGCCAGGGCAGCAGCGTCGGGTCCTGGAAGACGTAGCCCAACGAGTCGCTGTGCGGGGTCTGCACGGTGCCCGCGGTCACGGGGTCCAGGTTGGACGCCAGCCGCAGCAGCGTTGACTTCCCGCAGCCGGAGGGGCCGACCACGGCGACGAACTCGCCCGCCCCCACGGCGAGGTTCACGTCCGCGAGCGCGGTCGTGCCGTTGGGAAAGGTCTTGTGGACGCCGTCGAAGCGCAGCGCCGTCTCGACAGTGACAGACATCTTCCGGACGCCTCCTCTCACTCAGCCCAGCGGGGCAAGGCTAGGGATGTTGATATCATGGACATTGGTCGCTTCCCGATGGTCTCGGACCAGGATTCATTCACAGTCCCCGTCCACGCCCTCTGGCGTTCCTTCACGGGCCTCCCATTCCTCACCGCTGTCGCGGCCGTCCCGGCAGCACACCGCTGCTGACGTCCGGCCCACGCGCCTCACCGCAACTCTCGCGCGACCCGGGTGCGGGCCACCAGCCGTCCGGCACGGAACACCATCCTTTCCGGACAGGCCGCGCCCAGTGCCTCGGAGAACGAGTCGGCGCGCACGGCCAGCAGGTCGGCGACGGCCCCCTCCACCGGGCCGGCCGGCGGCAGCCCGAGCGCCGCCCTGGCCCCCGTGGTGACCGCGTGCAGCGCCTCCTCCGGGGTCAGATGCCCGGCCGTCACCAGCAGCGATGCGGTCTCCAGGGGATCGAAGCGCCCCACGGGATTGAACGGGTCGCGGACGTTGTCGCCGCCCGCGGCGAGCGTCACCCCCGCCTCCAGCAGCGCGCGCAGCGCGGGCAGGCCGCGCGGCACAGGACCGGACGACTCGCGTCCCTGCAGGTAGAGGTTGGTCAACGGCAGCGTGACCACGCAGATGCCGGCCGCCGCGACCTCCTTGGCCAGCCGTTTCGCCTCCGCCTCCGGCAGCGCGCCGAGGCTCACGCAGTGGCTGGCCACCACCGGCCAGCGGAGCCCACCGCCGGCCCCGTCCTTCGGCTGGTTACGCGCGTCACTTCGGAGCGCCGCGCTGAGCAGCTTCAGGTCCCGGGAGGCCGGTTCGAGGTTCTCGTCCGCGTGCAGATCGAGCCGGACGCCGAACTCCTCGGCCAGGCGCAGCCCCTGTTCTACGGCGGCGACCGGATCGCTGGCCAGATGCGGGCAGCCGCCGAGCACGTCGGCGCCCATCCGCAGCGCCTCACGCAGCAGCGGCTCCGGTGCCTCGGCGTGCAGCACCCCGACCTGCACCTCGGTCCTGCCCCGCACCGCCTCATCCTCGCGTAGCCGCAAGAGGGCCCGCAAGCCACGCAACGGATCGTCTCCCGGCAGGAGATCGACATGCGTGCGCACCGCCGTCACGCCGTTCAGCACCAGTTCGTCCAGCGCCCGGCGGGCCCGGCGGGCCACGTCCTCCTCGGTGACCCCCGCCGCGTACGCCCGCCACGCCTCGATCGCCGTCGGCAGGTCGCCGGGCGGGGCCCCGGCGACGTCCCAGGTCAGGGCCTTGTCCAGATGGGCGTGCGGTTCGGCCGGCGCCGGCAGCAGCAGGTGGCCCGACAGGTCCAGGGTGGCCATCTCGCCGCCGCCCTTGTTGGCGCGCTCGCCGGCGTGCTCGACGGCCCAGCCGGGAGGCAGTTCGCCGGGTGGCGTCACCCGGCGCACCCGGTCGCCGTCAAGCAGCACGTCGCGCACGGTCCCGTCCGGCAGGCGGGCGTTACGCAGCAGCACGCGGGCACTCCTTCCGCCTCTGCTCGCTCTGCCCTCGCACGATAGACCCCCGCGCGACGAACCGCTGCACCCACGTGACCCTTGGTTCCCGCACGAGCGGGCGCCGCACGAGCGGGCCCCGCACCATGGGCCGTCGCGCTCGCCGCCGTGGCCTGGCGACTAAGGGGGTCCGGGTCGAGGGGCCGCCTCTGGCAACCTCCCCGCCGCTCACGCGGCCCTCAACGCGTGGTAGCCGCGGCGCAGGTAGACCAGCGACCCCGGGTCGTTCTCGCCGGGCAGGATGCGTTCGACCGCCCCGATGATCAGCCGATGGTCGCCGGCCGGCATCTCCTGTGTGACGTGGCAGGTCAGCACGTACGAGCTGTGCCCGAGCAGCAGCGGCAGGGGCAGCCCGCCAGGGGCCCCGTGCGCCGCATGCCCGGCCGGATGCTCGGTGCTCCACGCCACGCCCTCCAGGTCCGCGAACCGGTCCGCCGACTGGTCGGCGAAGCGGCGCGAGACGTCCTCGCTGTCCGCGTGCAGCACGTTCAACGCGAAGCGGCGGCTGCCCAGCAGCACCGGCAGGGTGCGGCTGCGCTGGTCGACGCCCACGGCGATCAGTTGCGGTGTACGACTCAGACTCATCACCGCGGTGCTGGTGAACCCCGCCGGCCGCCCGCCGCGGTCGGCGGTGGTCACCACGCATACCCCGCCAGCGAGTGCCGCCATAGCATTCCGATAGGCCGCGTCTGACACCGTGTCGGTTACGGCCGATGGCATGCGGTCTCCCTGGGCTGGGTACGATGTTGATGTTATCAACATCGCAGGAGTGGTGGGTAGCCGGAGTGCGGGAAAATCCTCGGCGTAAAACGTGCCGTGGCTCGCCACCGCCCCACCCCCGACCCATAGGATCCACACATGCCCGCCCCCCGCAGTGAGACGGACGGTGCCCAGCGCGCCGAACTCGGCGCCACCATCCGCAGGTTGCGCAAGGAGCACGGGCTCACGTTGGTGCAGCTCGCCAAGGCGTCGCAGCTGTCCCACCCCTTCCTCAGCCAGCTCGAACGCGGCCTGACCCACCCGAGCATGCGATCCCTCTACCGCATCGCCATCGCCCTGGGAACCACCCAGCAGAGCCTGTTGGCCACCTCGGTGCCCGAACCGGACGGCCGGAACGTGGCGGCCCGGGTGGTGCGGGCCGGCGAGGGCCCCTCGGTCCCCAACGGCGTCGGCACCGCGCGGGTGCTCGGCACCCCGCACCTCCGCGTCCACCCGGTCGAGTACCGGGGGTTGCGCACCGCCCACGGCGACTACTACAGCCATCCGGGAGACGAGTTCGTCTACGTCCTGGAGGGGGAGATCGAGGTGGACCTCGGCACCCGGGACGGCCGCGACCTGTACCTGCTCGGCCCGGGCGACAGCATCAGCTACCCCGGCGGCACCCCCCACAGCTGGCGCGCCGTCGGCGAGGGCGAGAGCGTCGACGTCCACCTCCTCGCCGTCCAACCCGCCCCCCACCCCACCGAACCGGCCTCCCAGCACCCCTAGGTCCTGTCCTGCCGTACGAATGGGGGCACCTCCCAGACGGAGTCTGGGGGACGTACTCGCGCGATCCGACAACGCAGCGAGTGGCCGGAGCGTGGGGGTCCCCCCGGACGGAGTCCGGGGAGTCGCGGGCCCGGCAAGATCGGCAGGACCGGGCCCAGTCGGCCCCGCGGTCAGCCGGCCGGACAGGCAACGGGCGGCCGGCCCGCTCACGCCACCGCGGGGCTGCCGCAGCACTTCTTGTACTTGCGGTCCGAGCCGCACCAGCACGGGCCGTTCCGGGCCGGCGGCCACTGCTGCGTGTTGCCGGTGGCCGCCAGGTGGGCCGCGTACGCGTCGACCGTTGCGTCCGCCTCTGGCGGGCGGCCATCGGCCTCCGCGAACGCGGCGTAGTCGGTCGCCGTCCCGTGCACCACGGCGACGCGCGGTTCGCCGGACTCCGACAGGCCGCGCAGGGTTCGTTCGACGTCGTGCGCGTGCTCGGTGTGACTCGTGCCGAGGCCCCCGCCCACAGTAGGCCAGCGGCGCAGCAGCTCCGCGAACTCCCGCTCGGACCAGTACAGGGCGTGGCTCGCCTGCTGCACACGCTGTGCCGGAAACGAGGTCGAGAGCCGCTCCAGTGTCTCCCGCAGAACTTCCGGATCGCCGTCCGCCTGGGCCCGCAACCGCTCCGGATCGTGCAACTCGTCCAGCGGCAGCGCACCCAAAAGCGCACCTGCTCGGTCCTCATGCACCTCGTCGGCCAGGTCATCCGTCTCGTCGTGGGGCTGCTCCAGCAGCCTCCGCACCCGGTGGCGACCGATGATCAGCATCTCCAGGTCATGCGCGTCGGGCGCCGCCTCGATCGTCTCGGTGGTCAACGGGGTCGCCGGGCCGAGTGCGTGGGTGATGCCGGCCGTGTACCACTCGGCGGCGGTCCGCAACTCCTCACCGGTCTCGAACATCTCGCCGACGAAATACCAGGCGCCGAAGTCCTTGGGGTGGGCGGCGCGCAACCGCGCCGCCGCCGCCTTGGCCTCGCCGACGCGGCCCGCCTCCCAGAGCTCGCCGATCCGGTAAGCCTCGACGAGCTGCGGGCTGTCGCAGCCCTCCGCCAGGAGCCGCCCGTACACGGCGATCGCGCGGTCGTGTTCCCCGGCCCTGCCCCACTCGCTGGCCGCCTCCAGCAGCAGTTCCTCCCGCTCCTCGGGATGCCGCTCGGCCAACTCCTCCAACTCCGCGCCGGACGGCGGCGCGCTGTGCCCACGAGCCATGACAGAAACCCTAGTGACGCCGGAACGGCGCACACCAGTCGCGCAGCCCGCGCGCGTTTCTCAGCGTCACTACCCGGTGTCTGGCCCTGCCGGCCCAAACCGGGTGTCCGAGAGGCCGGCGGCGTCCTCGTTCGACCTGCGTTCCCGTACCGGCCGCACCCTGCGGTAGCGACCCCGCCCGGAAAGTCGGGTGCGCCGGGGCGGGTAACCGATGAAGACTGCACCCATGGCCGATTACCGCCAGAGGCCCAGCGCCGTCTGGGTCGAGCACTTCGTTCGTCGTGGGTACCCCTCGGCGCGGCCGTTGGCCGCCGGGGTCGAGGGGATGGTGTACCGGCTGGACGAGGGCGTCGTGGCCAAGGTGTGGAGCGGGCGGCCGCCGGCGGACCTCGGCCTCACCCGCCAGGTGTACGAGGACATCGCCCGCCGTCGGCTGCCGTTCGCGACGCCGGAGATCCTGGACGTGGAGGAGCACGAGGGCGTCGTCGTCAGCTACGAGCGCGAGCTGACCGGCGCGCCGTTCCGGGGCGATTCGTCGGCCGAACCGGCGGGACCGCGCCTGACGTCCGAGGAGACGGACGCCCTGCTGACCGTCCTGCGCGGCCTGGCCACCGTGCCCGGCACCGAGGCCATGCGGCGCCTCGGCGTGCAGGGCGACGACCGCCCGTTGTGGCGTGGCCACACCCGATTCCCCGACGCCCTCGCGGCCCTCGTCGAACGCGCCGCCGGCCGGCACGGCGACCTGCTCGCCGCCCAGGTGCCGGGACTGGCAGGCATGGTCAGCCGGGTCGTTCGGTCGCTGCGGGCGCTCCCCGACACCCCCGTCACCGTCATCCACGGCGATCTCGTGCCGCCCAACGTCCATGTCGACGACGACGGCCGCCCCACCGCCGTCCTCGACTTCGGCTTCTTCACCACCGCCGGCGACCCCGCCTTCGAGGCGGCCGTCACCGCCGCCGTCTGGGACATGTACGGGCCGTACGCCGAGGAGCATGTCGCCACGCTCACCCGCCTGTTCGCCGCCCGCCTGCACCATCCCCCGGAGCTGCTGGCCCTCTACCAGGCGGTCTACGCCCTGACCACCTACGATCTGTTCTCCTCGGACGGTGGCGACGGCCACTTCCGCTGGTGCGCGGCGCTGCTCAACCGAGGAGGGACCTCGTGAACGCCACCATCCGCCATCTCACCGTCGACTGCGGCGAACCGTACGAACTGGCCAGGTTCTGGAGCGCGTTGCTCGGGCGTCCGGTGTCCGAAGAGGACGAGCCGGGCGATGCGGAGGTGCTGATCGAGGACCCGGACGGCGGGCCAGGCCTGCTGTTCGTGCGCGTGCCGGAGGGCAAGGTGGGCAAGAACCGCCTCCACCTCGACCTCCAGCCGACGGGCCGTACCCGCGCCCAGGAGGTCGAACGGGCCCTGGCGTTGGGCGCCCGACAACTCGAGGACCGCACGCTCCCCGACGGCAGGGGCTGGGTCGTCATGGCCGACCCGGAGGACAACGAGTTCTGCGTCGAGCGCGGCGACCTGGGCTGACGCCCCTTCTCCTCCGGGTGCTGTGAGTACCGAGCCCGCCCGCCGGGTCGAGGAAACGACGCAACGGGTGCCGCCGCAGCGTCTGGCCGGTGGCGAACTGGTGCAGCCGGGGCCGTTCCAGGAAGTCGGGTCGGCGCTGACCACGATCACCTCGACCTCGTCGGCGCGCACCCCCCTGGCGAGCCGCTTCGCCGCCGGCAGCCCGGCGTAACCGGCGCCCAGCACCACGACCCGGTGCCTCGTGTTCGTCTCCATGCCCGCAAGCTCCATGCCCGCAAGCTCCACACCCTCAAGACACGGCGGACGCGGCGAACCGTGACATGGCGAGACCTGGCGCGAGACCCCGACCGGTCAGACGCGTGCGCGGAACGCCCGCCGGTACGCCGACGGGCTGCTGTCGATCCGGTCGCGGAAATGGGCGCGCAGCGATGCCGCCGAGCCGAACCCGGTGACGTGCGCGATCTGTTCGATCGGCAGGTCGGTGGTCTCCAAAAGCTCCCGCGTCCGTTCGACGCGCGCCCACAGCAGCCAGCGCAGCGGCGTCGCGCCCGTCTCGGCCTTGAACCGGCGGTGCAACTGCCGCACGCTCAGTCCGGCGTGCCGCGCGATGTCGGCGAGGGTCAACGGGCGGTGCAGGTTCCGGTAGAGCCAGTCGAGCGTGGGAGTGAGGCTGCTGCCGGCCGTTTCGCCGTCGGGATGGCGCACCACCTGCGCCATCGTGCCGTCCCTGCGGTGCGGAACGACCAGGGCGCGCGCCGTCCTCGTCGCGACCGCGGCGCCGTGGTCGCGGGCGATCAGGTGCAGACACAGGTCGAGCCCGGCGGCCACGCCGGCCGAGGTCAGCACCTGGCCGTGGTCCACGAACAGCACCTCGGGATCGACCGTGACCTCGGGGTACTCGTGCGCCAGCCGTTCCGCCGCCAGCCAGTGGGTCGTCGCGGTGAGGCCGTCCAGCAGCCCGGCGCCCGCCAGCAGGAACGCGCCGGTGCAGATCGACGCGACGCGCGCGCCGCGTTCGGCGGCGGCGCGCAGCAGCGTCAGCACCTCGGGGTGCGGCGCCGGGTCGTGGCCGGCGACCCCGGGAACGACGACGGTCTCCGCCTCCAGCGCGGCGCCCAACGGGCGGGACGGCGTCAGGCCGAAGCAGTCCGCACCGGCGGCGGTGACGGTGACCGGCGCGTCGCCGCACACCCACACCTCGTACGGCGGCGAACCGTCGGGGAGCCGGACGAGGGAGAAGGCCTGACAGGCCGCCGCGACGTCGAACCCGACCGCGCCGCGCGGCGCCAGAACGGCGACCCGGTGCATGACAGGAACCTAGCGCAGGACGTCACCGTCGCCGCTGTCGCCGCCGCAACGCCCCTGCCACGCTCGGCACATGAGACGTGACGGAACCATCGGACGCAGAAACTTCCTGGTCGGCACAGGCGCGGCGGGCGCCACCGCCGTCGCCGCAGGCCCTCTCGGCACGCCCGCCGCGGCCTCGACCCCACGTCGAGGCGGCCCGTACCGGGTGCACGTCGTGATGTTCGACGGCGTGGAGGAGTTCGACTTCATCGCGCCGTACGAGGTGTTCGGCGCCGCGGGCATGCACAGCCCGGACGGCGTGGACCTGCGGTACGTCGCGATGGGCGGGCCCCGCACGACGGTCACCGCCGCGTACGGCACCCGGGTGCCCGTGGACCACGGCTGGTCCGCGGACGACGCCGATCTGATCGTGGTGCCCGGCGGCGGCTACACCCGCCGGGAGGGCCCCGGAATCTGGGCCGAGATCGACCGGGGCGACCTGCCCGCCGCCCTGGCCGACGCGCCCCGGCGCGGCCTGACCATCGCCTCCGTCTGCACGGGCGCGATCGTCCTGGCCGCGGCCGGGCTGACGGAGGGCCGCCCGTGCACCACCCACCACGGGGCCCAGGACGAGTTGGCCGCCCGCGGCGGCGTGCTGACCCCCGGCCGGGTGGTGGACGACGGCGACCTGGTCACCGCCGGCGGCATCACCGCGGGACTGGAGCTGGGCCTCTGGCTCACCCGCCGCGAGTTCGGCCCCGACGCTGCCCTCGGCGTGGAGACGATGCTGGAGTACGAGGCCCGCGGCACCGTCTGGACCCGCTGACGCGTGCCCGGGGAGGCGCGCGGAGGGTGGGAGTAACGCGGCCCCCTTCGGCCGTGTCCATACGGCTCGTTCGCGTCTAGCCTCGAAGACATGACCGGTGACAACCCCCTCGGTGAGTTCCTGCGGGCCCGCCGCGAACGCGTGCGTCCCGAGGACCGCGGCGTTCCGGCCGGCCCGCGGCGCCGGGTCCCCGGCCTGCGCCGCGCGGAGGTCGCGATGCTGGCCGGGGTCAGCACCGACTACTACGTCCGGCTGGAGCAGGGCCGCGAACGCACCCCCTCATCGCAGGTGGTCGAGGCCCTGGCCGGCGCCCTGGAGCTGGACGAGGAGGCGACCGCCCACCTGCACCGGCTCGCCCGTCCCCTCCCGACACGCTCCCGCCGCGCGCCGGAGCGGGAGCGGGAGCGAGTCAGCCCGCAGCTGCTGCGGACGATGGAGTCCTGGACGCACACCCCGGCCATCGTCATCGGGCGCTGCCTGACCGTGCTCGCGGACAACGCGCTGGGCCGGGCCCTGTTCGCCGGTCATGCGCACAGCGGGGACCTGGTGCGGCTGGTGTTCCTCGATCCGGACGCCCGGGAGTTCTATCCCGAGTGGGAGCGGGCGGCGGTCAACACCGTCGGCGGCCTGCGTGCGGCCGTCGGCGCCGACCCCGACGATCCCCGGCTGGCGCGGCTCGTGGACGAGCTGTCGCTGCGCAGCGAGCCGTTTCGCCGGCTGTGGGCCCGCCACGACATCTGGCAGAAGACCCACGAGACCAAGCGTTTCCGCCACCCCCTGGTCGGGGAGCTGACGCTGCACTACGAGTCGTTGACCGTCAACAGCGCCCCCGGCCAGCAGCTGGTCGTCTACCAGGCAGACCCCGGCAGCCCTTCGGAACAGGCGCTCGCGCTGCTCGGCAGCCTCGCCGCGGCCGACATGCCCCGCTCGCCCGAGGGAGCGGTCGGCCGCACTCCACGCTGAGACCCTCCGCTGCCTCCACCCTCGACCTCCGCCTCCGCACCGACATCCCACCTCACGACCATTCGATGGCCGAAAGGACACCCCCAGGTATCGCCATGCCCGAAATGTCATCTGAAAACAGCCCTCCGGTGTGGTTCATCACCGGCTGTTCCACCGGCTTCGGCCGGGCCCTCGCCCGCGCGGTGCTCGAACGCGGCTGGCGCGCCGTGGTCACCGCCCGCGACCCCCGCCGGGTTGCCGACGTCGTCGCCGGCCACGAGGACCGCGCCCTGGCCCTCGCGCTCGACGTCACCGACCCGGCCCAGATCACCGATGCCGTCCAGGCGGCGACGGACGCCTTCGGCCGCGTCGACGTCCTGGTCAACAACGCCGGATACGGCTATCTCGCCGCCGTCGAGGAGGGCGAAGACCGCGAGATCCGCGCGTTGTTCGACACGAACGTCTTCGGCCTGATCGACGTCACCCGGGCCGTGCTGCCGGGCATGCGCGCTCGCCGCGGCGGTCATGTCGTCAACATCTCCTCGATCGGCGGCTTGGCCGCCTTCGGGGCCACGGGCTACTACCACGCCACCAAGTTCGCGGTGGAGGGCATTTCCGAGTCGCTGGCGGCGGAGGTGGCGCCGCTGGGCATCCGGGTCACCATCGTCGAACCGGCAGGATTCCGCACCAACTGGTCGGGCCCGTCCATGAAGCAGTCCGCCGTCCGCATCGACGACTACGCGGAGACCGCGGGGGCGCGGCGCGAGTCCACCCTCGCCACCTACGGCAACCAGCCCGGCGACCCGGACCGCGCCGCCACCGCGATCATCGACGCGGTCAGCGCCGAGAACCCGCCCCTGCGCCTGCTGCTGGGCCGGTCCGCGTACGACATCGCCACCGCCCGACTCACCACGCTCGGCGCCACCTTCGACTCCTGGCGGGCGGTCACCCTCGGCGCCGACTACCCCAAGAATCCGGAGCCCTCAGCATGACCACGACCACACCCAAGATCGTCCTGGTCACCGGTGCCAGCAGCGGCATCGGCCAGGCCACCGCCCAACGACTCGCCGCCGAGGGCCACCACGTGGTCATCGGTGCCCGCCGCGAGGAACGCCTCGCGGAGGTCGTCGCCACGATCCACGAGGCCGGCGGCAGCGTCGACACCCGGCGCCTCGACGTCACCGACCGCGCGGACGTCGCCGCCTTCGTCGACGCCGCGGCGCGCGACCACGGCCGCGTCGACGTGCTCGTGAACAACGCCGGCGTGATGCCGCTGTCCCCGCTGGACGCGCTGCTGGTCGAGGAATGGGACCGGATGATCGACGTCAACGTGCGCGGCCTGCTGTACGGCATCGCCGCCGCGTTGCCCCACTTCCGGCGGCAGGGCGGCGGGCATTTCGTGACCGTCGCGTCCATCGCCGCCCATCAGGTGGTGCCCATCGGCGCCGTCTACTGCGCGACCAAGCACGCCGCCTGGGCGATCACCGAGGGGCTCCGACAGGAGTCCGACCCGAGCATCCGCGTCACCACCGTCTCGCCCGGCGTTGTCGAATCGGAACTCGCGGACACCATCACCGACCCCGGCGCCCAGAAGGCCATGCGTACGTACCGGGCGGAGGCCATCCCCGCCACCGCCATCGCCGACGCCATCTCCTACGCCCTCGGCCAGCCGGCGGACGTCGACGTCAACGAGATCATCGTCCGCCCGGCGCGCCAACGCTGACCGCGACGCCGCCACCGCCGGGGCGCGGTGGCGGCCCTGGTGATCGCGGTTGGTTGTGCCGTAACTCCCTCCGTAGCCCGATGCGGTCCGGCGGTAGCAGACTGGGGCGATGGGCGAGCGCTGGCGGGGCTACACGGACGATCCGATCGCCGAGGAGGGCCACGACCTGCTCGACCGGGCCCGTTTCGCGCGACGGGTCGCGGCTGTCCTGGACGATGTCCGGGCGGGCAGCGAGTCGGCGGTGATGTCGCTGGTGGGCCCGTGGGGGAGCGGCAAGACGTCGCTGCTGCGGCTGGTGGGCGGCGCCATGTCCGAACCGTGGCGGGTGGTCGGCTTCAACCCCTGGGCGACGGCGGACGCGACGTCGCTGATCGGCGAGTTCTTCGAGACCATCGGCTCCGCGTTGCCGCGCCGCCAGGGCGCCAGGGGCGCCACCGACGCGTTACGCAGCTACGCCCAGAAGGTCTCGCCCTTGCTGGGCGCCCTACCGGTCGCCGGCCAGGCGCTCGCCGAAACGGCGGAGCGTGCGTTCGGTGACAACACCATCGAGAAGCGCGCGGGAGAGGTCGCCGACCGGCTCCGCGAGGTGGGCGCGCCGATCCTGGTCGTCATCGACGACGTCGACCGGCTGCACCCCGACGAGCTGACCGAGGTGTTCCGGGCCGTGCGGCTGCTCGGCCGGCTGCCGATGCTCTACTACCTGCTGTCCTACGACGAGCGGACGGTCCTCGACCTGCTCGGCCAGACCGCGGTGTCAGGCGGCGACGAGGCGCGGGCCCGCGCCTACCTGGAGAAGATCGTCCAGTACCCGCTCGACCTGCCGCCGATCCTGCCGTTGCACCTGGAGCGGATGTTCACGGAGGGCCTCGCCGGGCTGATGGACCACCTCGGCGTGAGCCTGACCCGCGCGCAGCGGCGGCGGATCGACGCGGCCTGGGACGCGCTGATGTCCAGGACCCTGACCCAGCCGCGTGCGGTCCAGCGCTATCTGGCCCGGCTGGCGACGTACCTCCCGCTCGCCGACCCCGACGAGATCGACGTGGCGGACCTGGCGCTGCTGACGTTTCTCCAGCAGCACGTCCCCGAGCTGTACGCGTTCGTGGCGGCGGGCCGGGACCGGTTCACCTGCCGGCTCCGGCCGGGCACGGCGGACGAACGGCTGGGGCAGCTCGCCCTGCCGGTCACCGACCTCGGCACGCTGGAGGAAGAGCAGGTGCCGGACGGGCAACGGGACGTGCTCCGCGAGATCTTCGCGCTGCCCGAGCCGCGAGCGACGGCGGTCAGGCAGGCGTACCGGGAGCGCCGCGCCGTCGTCTGGGACTACTTCCCGCGCTACTTCGCCTTCGGCGTCACCCCGGACGACCTCCCCGACCGGGTCGTGCGGGACGGGCTGCGCGCGATCTGCGCCGGCGAGGTCACCGAGGAGCGCGCACGGGTCGAGGCGGCCGTCGCCGGGCCGCTCCAGGACAGGCTGCATCTGCTGAGCGCGGACCTCGCGGGAGCCGAGGCGTACGCCCTGCTGTGCCACCTGCGGCGGCACCACGATCCGGCGGATCAGGCGAACACCCGGGATGGCAGCCCCGTCCGCCGCTGGCTCAGGGACCTGCTGGTCCAGTGCCGTGGCGGGCCCTCGGCGGCCACGGTGGTCGGGGAGTTCCTCGGCGACGAGCCGAACGCGGCCCGGCTGCGCCACCTCGCCTGGCTCCTCGACGGTCGGCGGGAAGACGCCGACGCGGCCTGGCTGGACGAGCTGCGTGACCAACTCGCGGGGGACCTGTTCGCCCCCGGCGGCACGGACGCGCTCAGGCGGATGGTGGACACCGACCCCAGACCACCGGGGTTCGACGATGTGCTGATCGGACTGAGCCGTCGGTTGGCCGGGGCCGAGGCGTTCGACCTGCTCCGACGCGTGACGTGGTGGTCCTCCTGCCCCAGGAGGTTGGTCGCCGAGCTGCTCGGGCGGGTCGACGATGCTCCGGCAGACGAGGTCGTCCGGCATGTCGTGGGCGACCAGCTCGCGCGGGGCGTGGAGCTTCTGCACGAGCTGATCCCGGAGACCCCGGGTCACCTGGGGTGGCAGACGAGTCTCTGGGGCGCACTGGGGCGCCGCCTGGTGCGGGACTTCGGGCGGACGCCCTTCGAGGTGCTGCGGCAGCTGCCCGTCGCCGAGGTGATGAGCCATGCGCTCTTCGACGGCGATGTGCGGAGCCTCGGCAGTGTCGGGGTCGTCGAGGCGATCGCCGAGGGACGGTTCACGTTGCTGGACCTCGCCGCGCATTTCGTCGACGAGCAGGATCCTGACGCGGTGGCCCTCGACATGGCGGTGGGCGCCGACCGTCTGGCGACGAAGCTGTACGGCGCGCCCGCGCCGGACGACCACCGCCTCTGGCAGGTGGTCAGGAGCGAGGCGGCGGCGTACGGTTTCGCTAATCCGGAACCGTGGGGAGACCTGGAGACGCTGGCTGGGCGGCGGGCCCTCGCGTTCCGCGCCATCATGGCCGTCGAGGGGATGCGCGAACGCTGGGCGGCCGAGGGCTTCGCGGGATCTCCGCCGACCGTCACCTGAGGAAGGTCATCCGGGACGGGGGCCGGCGCGGGCGACGAGCAGCGGTTGGAAGAAGCCGGTCTCCGCGGGGGTGTTCCACGTCGGGTCCTCGAATCCCGCGTCGAGCGCGAGACCGGTCAGCCGGTCCCGGCCGAGCGCCCAGTACGTGGTCCGGCGCACCCGGACATCCCACTCCGCGCCCGATGTCCCGTTCGCCGGGACGAGCTGGAAGTGCTCCAGGTCGTAGCGTTCGCCGTCGTCGTACCAGTGCCAGAGCTGGAAGGTGATGGTCGACTCGCCGCCCTCGGGAGCCGGGTGGACCTGCGGGGACGTCGAGGCGGGGCGGTCGCGCAGTAGGTCGTCGTACGGGCGGGTGCTGACCAGCAGTCGGCCGCCGGGCCGCAGCACGCGACCGGCCTCGATCAGGGCGGCGTGCACGTCCGCCTCCGTCAGCAGATGCGGCAGCGCGTTGTCGGCGCAGACGACTGCGTCGAACCGGCCGTCGGGGAACGGCAGGCGCCGCATGTCGGCGGCAGCCGTCGGGAGTGTCAGCCCGCGGCGGGCGGCCTCCCGGGCGGCGCGGGCGGCGGCGCGCGGGCTGAGGTCGGTCCCGGTGACGCGGTGCCCGCGCAGCGCCAGGCCGATCGCCTGGGTGCCGATGCCGCAGGCGCAGTCGAGCATGGCCGCGCGTTCCCGTCCGATCAGGGCGTCCAGCGCGGCACCCTGGCGGCGGATGCTGGCGTCCCAGTCGGGATAGATCAGGTGGTAGTCGTCGGCCAGTTCGTCGTAGAAGCGCGCCACGGAGTCCTCGGGCATGGCCCGACGCTACCGTCGCCGCGCCGCCGCGTCGGGCCCCGTGAAGAGGTAGCCGCTCAGGGCGCGGAAGGTCTCCTCGGGGTCCTGATCGCCAGGGAAGCGGCCGGCGAGGTGGAGGGCAGCGAAGCCGTGGGCCAGGGACCAGGCGGCCAGGCCCGCCAGTTCCGGGTCGGCGTGGTCGTCGAGCCCGGTGCGTAGCCGGGCGGCGGCGCGGTGGCGGGCGGCGGTCAGCGTCGGGTCGTCGCGGTGGTGCAGTTCGGGCCTGGACATCACCTCGAAATGCGCCGGATGGTCGAGGGCGAACCGGACGTAGCGCACGCCCATCTCCCGCAGGTCGGCGTCGGTCAGGGCGTCGGCCAACAGATTGTGGCCCTCCACGGCGACGGCGGTGAGCAGCCCCGTCTTGTCGCCGAAGTGGTGGGCGGGCGCGGCGTGCGAGACGCCGGCGCGGCGGGCGAGGTCGCGGAGGCTGACGGCCGCGACGCCCTGCGCGGCGATCACGTCCAGGGCGGCGTCGAGGACGGCGCGACGCAGGTCGCCGTGGTGGTAGGCGCGTTCTTCGGACACGGACTCCACTCTAGACGAGAACTAGCCATTGACAAGATCTGCTTCTCGGGGGCAATCTAGTCATTGACTAAATTGCTTCGGTGGAGAGGACGGATCGACATGACCCAGCAGCCCCCGCCCGGTGCCCGGCAGCTGTGGCAGCTGCTGGAGCCGGTGCACGCCACGCTGTACTACGCGCCCGAGGCGGCCGAGGAGGCCGCCGCCCTCGGCTACGGGACGGACGAGCGCTGGCCGAGCTACTTCGCCTTGCGCGCGGCGCCGCTCGGCGCGGCTTCGCCGGAGCTGGTCGCGGCCACGTTCTACAGCTTCAACCCCGCGATGGTCCGCCGGTACGTCGCCGACGCCTGGGAGACCGCGTCGCCGGCGGCGGTGCTGCGGGCCCGGTTGACCGCCGTGGACCGTTCCCTGCGCTCACTGCTCGGCGACCGCGTCGAGTCTCCCGAGCTGCGCGAGGCCGCCGCCTTGGCCCGCCGCGCCGCCGAGGCGGCCGACACCGCGGGCCGGCCGTTGGCCGCCGCGAACGCGGCGCTGCCCTGGCCGCCGGACGACGACCAGCCGCATCTGACGCTGTGGCAGGCGGCGATCATCCTCCGCGAGCACCGAGGCGACGGCCATATCGCGGCCCTGCTGGCCCACGGGCTCGACGGCGTCGAGTCGTTGGTCTCGCATGCGGCGATGGGCGCGGCGCCGGAGGAGGTGTTCTCCAGCCGCCAGTGGTCCCCCGAACAGTGGTCGGCCGCCCGCGAACGCCTCACCGCCCGCGGCTGGCTCGACTCCTCTGGCGCCCTCACGGACCACGGCCGCGCGTCCCGCACGGCCGTCGAGCACCTCACCGACGATCTCGCCGCCGCCCCCTGGCGCACCCTCGGCCCGGACGCCACCGCCCGCCTCGCCGAACTGCTGCTCCCCCCGGTCCTCGACCTCGTCCACGCTGGCATCTTCCCGACCCAGACCACCCTCGGCATCGGCCTCAGCTACGCCTGACCCAGCTCGAACCACACGCTCTTGCCGGGTGCCCCCGCCTCCCAGCTCCACCGCGCCGCAAGCCGTTGCAGTATGAACAGGCCGCGACCGTGCTCGGCGGTCAGCGGCGCGGCGGCGCCGACCATCCTGACCGGCAACGGCCTCGGATCGTCGTCGTGCACGTCCACACGCACGCCGCCGGGCTCGATCGTGGTCGTCACGGACACTCGTGCGGCGGTGGTGTGCTGGTAGGCGTTCGTCACCAGCTCGGACACCAGCAGCTCCGCGACGTCCACGGCCACGGGGCTGCGCGCGTGCCGCAGCAGCCACCCCACATGGTCCCGCGAGAGCTTGGGCGCGTCGGGGGTGTTCGGCCCGACGAAGCGGTAGGAGCGGACGTCGGGAACTCTCAACGCGGTGATGGCCATGGGCTTGCCGCCCCTTCTGTGCTGCGTGTGGCCTGTCATCCAGGCCCGCTGTGCCGTGGCTTGCCCACACACCAACGGCGATGGTGATGGGTGCGCTTCGGTCTTCGAGATGGCCGGACCTTCGAGACACAACGCTAGCGATTGGCGTATAGCTGGCTCTACTTCTCCTGGAGAATCAATCCGATCGAGTGGTCTTGGCACATCCGTGTGGACGGTCGGCGGAGGTCTCGATTAGGGAAGACGACATGGGACTGCGAACGAACCCGACCCAACGACAACGCCGTGTGGGCACGGAGCTGCGCAAATTGCGGGAGGCAGCGGGCTTTTCGGCCACAGATGCCGGTGCTCACGTCGGACTTGGCCGTGCCTACATGAGCCACATCGAAACCGGACGAGCGGGCATCGCGGAGGACAAGCTCCGGACGTTGGCCAAGGCTTACGGTGTAGCAGGTGACCCACTGGTCGATGAGCTGGTGAGGATGGCTCTGTCCAAGGGGCGAGGCTGGTGGACTCAGTACGCCGACTCGGTGGACGGCCGTGCCCGAGATCTGGCGGAGCTGGAAGCGACGACTCGAGCCCACCGATCGTTTCAGTGGGTCTATGTCCCGGGTCTGCTCCAGACGCCCGCGTATACGCGAGCCCTCATCGAGAGCGGCGCACCGGTTGTGCAGCAGTCACGAACCGAACGGGCCATCGAGTTCCGTGGCAACCGGCAGCGCATTCTGCGGGACGAGGCGCCGCCCCTGTTCCACGCCGTGGTCCATGAGGCTGCGTTTCACATGCACTTCGTCCCACCATCGGTGATGCGCGACCAACTTGAGCATCTGGTGACGCTGTCTTGCCTTCCTCATGTCGAGATCCAGTTGTTGCCCTTCCGCGCCCCCACCTACCCGGCGACCTCCACATCCCCGTTCGTCGTCTTCGAAGCCAGCGTGCCGGAGCTGCGCACCCTGTACGTCGAGCACCCGGTGACATCGTCGTTCCTCGACGATCCCGCGGAGATCGCTCAGTTCGTAACAGGTTTCGAGCAGCTCAGCGCAGCGGCTCTGTCACCACTGAGCCCGAACGAGGACAATGTGAACAGTTCTCTGCGCCTTGTTCAGCACCTGCGGTACGTACTGGAGGCACTACCCGATGCCGGACCTTGAGTGGCAGAAGTCGTCGTTCAGCAGCGGCAACCCCAACGGCGACTGCGTCGAACTGGCCGCCACCGCCACCTCCATCCACCTCCGGGAGAGCGACGACCCCGCCACCGTCCTCACCACCACCCCCGCCGCAACCCGTGCCCTTCTCGCCCATCTCAAGACCGGCGACCTCGTCGACCGGCCCGGCACTGAGTGATCGGGCTACCCTGAATCCATGCACGAAGAGCAACCGCCCCCCTACCGTCCGGCGACGCTCGTCGTCCTCGCCGGGTGGCTGCGCGACGCCGAGCCGCGTGAGCAGTGGCGGATGGTGGCCGAGTTCCTGCACGAGTACCAGCACGAGCCAGCGGGGGAGCGGCTGGCGCTGCTGCGTGAGGAGCCACCACCGACCGGGGACGAGCACTGGGACGCGTTCCTCGCCGGCCTCGCCGAGCACCTGTCCGCAAAGGAAGGGCGAGCGGCCGAGCCATGGACCGAGGAGCGAGTCCTCCCACGCTTCTGGTTCCCGTTCGACACTGCGGCCGCACGGGTGGACGCGATGGTTCACGTCCCTTCCGCGTTTCGTCGGCGCGGCGTGATCGTCGCCGATCGTGCCTTGGACGTGGCGTGACCGGCGCCCCTGTTCTCGGACGGAAGGAGATCGAACGGGCGCTTCGCATGCTCGGTGATCGTCTTGCCCGTCGTGGGGTCATCGCTGAGATCTACGTCTTCGGCGGTGCCGCGATGGCGCTGGCCTATGACGCGCGACGAGCGACGCGTGACATCGACGCCGTCTTCGTTCCGCACGGTGTCGTGCTCGAAGAGGCTCGTACGGTGGCTGAGAAGCTCGGCCTGCCACCGTGGTGGCTGAACGAGCAGGGCAGCGCCTACGTCGCCCCCGGTGGTGATCCGGAGGCCCCACGGATCTTCGACCATCCTGGGCTCCGTCTGTCGGCCGCTTCGCCTCGCCATCTCCTGGCGATGAAGGTCCTGGCCTCACGCCCACCTGATGCGGAGGACATCGCGTTCCTCGTCAAAGCTCTGGACCTCCGAACCGTGGATGACATCTTTGCCGTCTTCGCTGAAGTCTTCCCGGACGAGCCTGTGCCCGCCCGTGCCCGACTCCTGTTGGAGGACGTCCTCGGCGACGCGCAGTAGGTGCGGCTATGACGGACCCGTCAGTGACTCGTTGAGCCGCTCCCGCTCCGCCACCGCCCGGGGGTCGTCGTAGTCGGTGAGGAGCCGCAGCGCCTCGGTGCGGTGGGTGCGGGCCTCGGCTGGGTCCGTGTCGTGCAGGGCGTCGGCGAGGGCGGCCAGGGCCAGGGACTCGTGCCAGGGGTCGGCCAGCTCGTGGAACGTCGCCGCCGCCCGGCGGTGGAAGGCCGTGGCCTCGTCGACCCGTCCCATCGCGCGGTAGGTCTCGCCCGCCCCCTGCCAGGCCAACGCCTCCCGGCTGCGGTCCCCGACGCGCCGGTGGATGGTCGCCGACCGATGGTAGGACTCCAACGCCTCGGCATGCTCGCCGCTCTCCCGCTGCGCGTCCCCCAGGGACAACAACCAGAAGCCCTCCGTGACCCGGTGGCGCAGCCCGAGCGCGATGTCCACCGCCTGCCGGGCCGTCTCCAACGCCTCCGACACCGCGCCACACTCGCGCTGCACGTCGCTGAGGATGCGCAGCGCGTTGCCGACGCCGCGCTTGCTGTCCAACGCCCGGTGCGCGGCCAGCGCCTCACCCAGGTCCCTTTCGGCTCACGGTGGGCGTGGTGTCACGCCGCACTCGCGCCGGCTCACCCCCGGGCGGAACTCCGCGTCGTTGACGATGGCCTCGGCGAGTTCTCGCATCCGGGTGGCCTGAGGGCTGCCCCACCGGCGGCCCTTGCCGATCAGGAAGTACTCGCAAGTCGTGTAGCGCGGCTTCAAGGCTGGCCGGGTCGGCACGTTCTCAGAACGGCTTGGCCGCGTGGAGCAGGCGTTGCGGTAGATAGGGGGACTCGATCCGGATGGTCCAGCCTCGGCGGCGGGCGTGGCAGGTCAGGGCCAGGACGTCGAGGTCGATCGCGGCGTCGGAGTCCTCCGCTCGGTCGGCGACCCGGTAGTGGTCGCGATGGGCTTCGAGGGCGTCGGCCAGTGCCAGGTTGAAGCTCTCCTCGTCGCCCTCGACGAGCTGTGAGAAGAGGACCGTGGGCGGCGGGAAGAAGCCCCAGTCCCTGGCCTTCTCGCCGTCCAGCAGGGCCCGTTGTGTCGCCGGACAGGGGTCCTCGCCCCTGAGGTAGTCGTGGAGGGCCTCTCGGTACGAGGTGAACGCGGAGCCGTCCTGGTGGGCGTAGGTGGGGCCGGTGAGCACCAGTGGGGCGAGATCCTCGCGTACGCCGGTGATCAGTGCGAAGGCGGTGGCGATCTGCCACTGGTGGGGGCCCATGGTCTCGCCCCGGGTGGCTGGGTAGACGAGCGTGTGGCCGTCGATGGTCACCTCGGCCTCGGTGCCCGGCTCGGCGAGGGCGATACGGAACAGGGCCGCCCCGAGCTGGGAGGCCAGGCGCAGGTTCGCGAGTTGGACGTCCGTGACGTCGGCGGAATGCGAGGCGCGCGTCTTGAAGAGCATCGTCTGGTGGCGCAGGGCGCTGCCGAGCCGCCACACGGCGGGGGGTTCGCCGTCCTGCGGGGTGAAGGCCGCCCGGGTGTGCTTCTCGAACAGGGCCTCGCTCTCCGGGGTCAGGGGCTGCGCCGGTATCGGCCGGTCGACGACCACGGGCCCGGCAGCCAGGGCCGCGACGGCGGTCGGGCGGCGGTCGCGACCGAGACCGCCGACGCGTGGGCCGGTGGTCTCGGAGCCGCCGACCAGCGCGCGCGGGAGGTAGCCGGTGTCGAGAGCCGGCGCCCAACCCAGGCTTCGGTACGCGAGTGCGGCCAGGGCGAGCGGCAGGAGCGGAAGGAGGCTGCGCGGCCGGGCGCCGGGTCCGGGGTGGGTGCTGTGCCGGAGCAGGAGCGTGGCCAGTCCGGAGTCGAAGGCCTCGCGGTCCTCTGCGGCCAGGGCGCGTAGCGTCTGGAGCCCGACGGTCTGCGGCCGATCGAGAAGGGCCTCGCCGCTCTCCTCCGCCCGGTTCCGAAGCCGGCCGAACGCGGTATCGACGGCGGCGAGCTTGTCCTGCGCGGTCGGCGGGTGGTGCGCGGTCTCGTCGCCCGTGTCGCCGACGACCTGGGCCATGAGGCCGTTGATCAGCTCGACGGCGGGATCTCCCGCCGCGTTCGCACTGAACTCCTCGCGGGCGAAGTGGAAGGCCTCCCCGTGAGCCATGGCCTTGTCCGAGAGGATGGTGAGGCAGAACGCGTCGATCCATTCCTGCGGGCTCACCCGGTCCCTGACGTCCTTCGCGCCGGCGGGGTCGTAACTCATTCCGAAGTTCACGTAGTCGAGCGTGATCTGGAAGGAGACGTGCGGGTGGTAGGCCGCGTACGCGACGGCGCCGGCCGCGGACTCGGTGGCGTCCTTGAGAACGGCCCTGGCCTCCGGGGTGTCGAGGTCGGGCTGCTCGACGGAGAGAGCGCCCAGGTAGTCGAGGAACTCGTCCGCGAGCGACAGCCATTCGCGCGTGGCCATCGGGCCGGCCTTCGACATGGACCGCACCTGTCCCCCGATCCGGTTCACGAAGTCCGCGCGCGCCGCCGAAACCGCCGCCTCGCCCACCTGGTGTCGCACTATCCGCACTGCACCGCTCCTTGATCATCGACCTGGGGACCAGCCTAGAGAGCGGCCTGCGGGTTCGGAGAAGGCACCGAGGGTAGGGGAGGACGATGGCCAAGCGTTTTCTGACCGGCGACGGGCACCGTGTGGGTGTTGGGGATCGCGTCTGGACCGCGAATCACGTGCCCTGGGTGATCAGGCGGATCGGCCCGATGCAGGGTGCTCCGACCGGCGGGCCGCTCTGGGCGTTCATGGACGCAGACCCGGGCTACGCGCTCCAGGCCGATCTCGACAGCACCAACTTCATGGCTGAAGAGGATTTCCCGTCCTACGTCTACAAGTCCCATCCGTCCGACGGCCGCTGCGACTGGGCGGGATGCCGGCACCGCCCCTGGGGACCTCGCTGAGGTTCGGGCGGCTCAGCCTCCCCGGTGGTCGGCGGCGACGGCGACGGCGGCTCGCTTCAGCCGTCGAGGCAGCGCCGCACCTGTTCCAGCTCCTGCTGATACGGGGGCCCGACATGACGCGCCGAGCCTCCGCCAACGCACCTGCTGACGCCTTGTGAGAGGGACCATGACCGAGCTTGTCCGCCAGAAGTCGCCCGCCCTGTGCGGTCAGGCGTAGGCCGGCGACCCGTGTTGCTCGTGCGGTTCGACGGTGGGGAGTGGTCCCGGCTGCGGGTGGCGGAGCGGGTCGATCCGCTCTGGGAGACGGTGCTGAGCCTGCACCTGTTGCAGAACCGGCAGGCCGAGCTGGCCTTCGCGCCGTGGCGGCGCGAGGTGCGTGGCGCGCTGCGGCGGCACGGGCTGGTGGCCACGGTCCGGGAGTTGGTGCGGTTGTGCCCGGCCGCGCGCTACTTTCCCGACTTCCTGACCCCCTGCCGCGGTGAGTCCACCATCGAGGAGGGCCTCGACCGGGTGCTGGCCACGCCGCGGCGGCGACTCGCCGCGGAGCTGGGCCGGGTCTACGCCGGCGAATCCGGAGGCTGACGCTCAGTGACCTGTTCGTCTGTCACCCCCCTCCACCGGTGGGGATCTCGGTATCGCCAGTGACCATCGCCTGCATCTCCCCTCGAATGGCAGGCCACTTGGCCCGCATCTGCAAATCGCACCGCACGCTCGCCATCCATCGGATGGCTCAACTTCCACGGGTCGCACATTCCCGCCAAACCAGCTCCAGGGAGCACGAGTCGAATGAACGTCGTCCGTTCGTGAGCGCGGCCCGGCCCGGCGGTTACAGACTGTGGCAATAGGCGAACGCTGGCGGGGGTCACCACGTTCCTGTCCCACGCCTCGCTGTCCGTGGGCGAGCGCCGCCGGGCCGAGGAGGCGTTCGCCGAGGCGCGCGACTGCGTCATCGTCTCCACCAGCAAGCTGGAACTCGGCATCGACGTCGGCGACCTGGACCGGGTCATCCAGATCGACGCCCCGGCGACGGCCGCCTCGTTCCTCCAACGCATCGGCCGCACCGGGCGCCGCACCGGCACGGCCAGGAACTGCCTCGAGCCGTGTTGCGCGAACCTGTGCGGTTCTGCCTGTGGGGCGGTGCAGAAGGAGAAAAGTCCGCGAGTGTCGGTGACGATCAGTACCGTGGGGTGACCTAGGGAAGGAGGATCGTTGCGCAGAGTGCCGCTGGATATGTTCCGGTTCACGACAGGGGAACGGGCCGAGCTGTACCTCGCGATCCTTCAGGCGTTCGGCGCCGCCAACGAGCGGTTGGAGACCGCCCTGAGCCTCGACCAGGTGCGGGCACGGCTGCGGACTGTGGGCTGGCTCGACGCCGTCACCGACGAGGCACTGCACGAAGCGCTGAAGGCTCTTCAGGGCTGGCTGCTGCTCGACGTCATCCAGAACCACGCCGAGCACTACCGCACTGCCGAGGAGTACGAGCGGCGGAACCTGCAGTACTCCCTGACCCGGCGTGGAGAAGCGGCCCTGGCCGGTGTGCGGCACGCCCTGTCGGTCCTGACTGCGACGGGCGCCTTGCAGACGGCGGTGCTGGAGGCGATCACCGACCGGCTCGACGAGCTCTGCCTGCTCCTGGAACAGCCGGCGTCGCGGGACCGGAAGGTCTTCAGCGCCCTCATGGAGTTGGAGGGACACCTGGAGGCGCTCGTCACCAACACGAAGGCGTTCAACGGCGAGTTGCAACGGCTGCTGCGCGCCGAGGGAGCCGATCTGACGACGTTCCAAGAGGTCAAGGCCGCGACGGTGGCGTACCTCCAGGAGTTCCTGGTCAACCTCGACCAGCGAGCCCACTCGGTCGCCGCGGCCGTGGCGAGAGTCGAGGAGCGCGGCGTCAGCGTGCTGCACCAGCGGGCCCTGCGGGGCGCCGACCTGCCGCCAACGCCCGGTGGCGATCCCGCCCCCGCGTGGCTGGCCGGACGCAGGGCTCGCTGGGACGGACTGCGAGCGTGGTTCCTGCCCGTTGACGGGACGCTGGCCCGCGTCGATCAACTGCACGACGTCGCCCGCCGGGCCATCGTGACCTTGCTGCAGGTCCTCGACCGGCTCACCGAGTCGCGTCGTCGCTCGTCCAGCGCTGTGCAGGACTTCAGGGAGCTGGCGCGTTGGTTCGCTGTCGTCCCGGGCGAGTCGGAGCTGCACCGACTGTGGGAGGCGGCGTTCGGACTCACCCCCGCACGGCACGCTCACCTGACTCACCCCGACCCGGAGGTGATTCCCGCCGCCCGGTCATGGGCCGATGCACCGCCGGTGCCCGTCTCCGCGCTGCTGCGCACCGGCGGTCGCACGGAGCGCTTCTCCCGCACCGGCAGGGTGCGGGACGTCGCCAGCATCAAGGCGACCCGCGCCGAGCGCGCCCGGCGGGAACGCGCCGAACTGGAGGCGGCGTGGCAACTGCTGGACACCGGCGGGCCGACCCGGCTCTCCCACTTCCGTGAGTTGGACACCGTGGTCTTCGCCCGGCTGCTCGACCTGATCGGCAGGGCTCTGTCGGCCGGCCCGGACAGCACCGGTGCTCGGCGGGCCGTCACCGGCGACGGCCGGGCCGAGGTCGTGCTGAGCCCGCCTCCCGACCGCCGGGAGGCCGTTCTGAGCACCCGGCACGGACGAATGCGCGCACCGGACTACCTCGTCGAGATCCGGGCCTGGGGCGCGACCCGTCGATCGACGGCCCGGAGCCCGCAGAGTAACGCGTCCGGGGAGGAGGCAACCGGATGAGCAACCTCGGCAACCAGATGGTGATCGCCGAACGGGAGGACGTGGCGCGCGGCATACGGTTGCTGCTCGCCCAGCCGTTGATCACCGAGCGCGGCGACCCGTCCGCGTTCGACGTGATTCGGCGCCGCAGGGAGCCGCTGACGCGATGGTTCGACTACCACTGCGGTTGGACGCTGGTGGTCGAGCCACGCCTCGGATACGCCCGCTTGCTCAAGATCCGTTCCACGGCGGACGCGCCCCCGCGGTCTGGCGGCACGCCGAGCCCGGCTCGCCGACACCGCGCCGGCCGGGCGCCGTTCGACCGACGCCGTTACACCCTGCTGTGCGTCGCCGCGGCCGAACTGCTGTCCGTGCCTGTGACCACCATCGGCCTGCTCGCCGACCGCGTCGTCCAGGCCACGGCCGCCGACACGGCACTGCCCGCCTTCGACACGGCTGTCCGGGCGGAGCGGATGGCTTTCGTGGACGTGTTGCGGGCACTGGAGTCGTACGGCGCGCTCACGACCATGGACGGGACGACCGAAGCGTTTGTCGACTCGGCGGAGGCGAAGGTCCTGTACCGCGTGGACGCCACCGTGCTGATGCGGCTGCTCGCGGCTCCCGTAGGACCCTCCCGGCTCGCGGTGCCGCCGGTTGAGGTGCCGCTGCGTTTCGAGGAGCTGTTGGGGGAGCTGACCAGGGAAAGCCGGTACGGTGACGCGGGCGGCGGCGATGGCGAGGGGGTCGTGCCCGATGGGCGGTCCAGCACACAGCGGAACCTCTGGCTTCGCCACGCCGTGCTGCGCCGGCTCTTCGACGATCCCGTGGTCTACCGCGACGAGCTGTCCGACGACGAGCTGGCCTATCTCACGTCCCCGACCGGCCGCCAGATCCTGCGGCGCGCCGCCGAGCAGGCCGGTCTCGTGCTGGAGGAGCGCGCCGAAGGCTTCCTGCTGGTCGACCCGGATGGCATCGCCACCGACAGCCGTTTCCCCGACGACTCGGGAACGGCGCGGGTGGCGGCGCTGCTCCTGCTGGGGCGGATCAGCGACGCGCCCGGCGGCGTCACACCCGAACAACTCGCCGCGGAGGCCGCCGACCTGCTACGTGCCCATCCGCGTTGGGCGAAGACCTACCAAGAAGTGGACGGGAGCCGGCGGCTGGCCGACGACGCGGTTGGCGTGTTGGACGACTTCGGCCTGGTACGCCGGATCAGCGGTCGGGTCGTCGCCCGACCGGCCGCAGCTCGGTACCGCGACGTCGCTGTACGCCACCAGCTCGGTGCGGAGCCCAGAGATACAGCTCACGCCGAAGCCACCAGGGAGCCTCAGTGACCGTCACGGAACTCCGCTCTCGTGCCGTCGCCGCGGCACCGGACAGCACCGGTGGTCGACGGCGCTGGCGGCCCACCCGCGCCGGCATCGTCAACGTCTGGCGCTACTACGAGGAGACCTTCACCTTCCACCAGGGACGCCTGCTGCTGCGCGGCCCCAACGGCACCGGCAAGTCGAAGGCGATGGAGCTGCTGCTGCCGTTCCTCTTCGACGCCAGTCTGCGGCCGAACCGCCTGTCCACCTTCGGTGGTGCCGAGCGGAACATGCACTGGAATCTCATGGGTGAGGGCGCGCCCGGCAAGACACGGGTGGGGTACGTGTGGGTCGAGTTCGGACGGGAGACCCACGCCGAGCCGGAGTGGTTCACCTGCGGGGCCAGGCTTCAGGCCAGCGTCCACACCTCCGGGGCGCACGCCGACTACTTCACCACGACCCAGCGCGTCGGTGAGCCCGCCGGCCTGTCCCTGGTCACTGATTCGGGAGCGCCGTTGACCCGTGCCGCGCTGGCCGAAGCCATCGGCGGGCACGGCACGGCGCACGAGTCGGCGGCCGACCACCGTTCGGCCGTCTGCTCCGTGCTCTTCCCCGAGCTGAACGAGCAGCGCTACGAGGCGCTGATCACCGCCCTGTTGCAGTTGCGCACTCCGAAGCTCTCCGAACGCCTCGACCCGGCCTTCCTCTCCACCCTGCTGTCCCGCGCCCTCCCCCCGGTCGGTGAGGGCGCGGTCGCGGAGCTCGCGGAGGGGTTCGAACGCCTCGACCGCCAGCGGGAGCAGGTGCTGAAGCTCGACGAGGAGGTCACAGCCGCCACCACCGTGGCCGCGGAGCAACGCGGTTACGCCCGGCGGGTGCTCCGTGGCGCTGCCGCGTCACTGATTTCCGCCACCACGGACATGGACGACCTGACACGCGTCGCCCGGCAGAGCGAGGAGGAGCACACGCGCGCGGAGAACGAGCACGCGAAGACCGCCGAGCGCAGGGGGGAGGTGGAGCGTCGCGTCGATGAGTTGGAAGGCGCCATCGAGGGCCTGACGGGGTTGGACGCCTACCAGGCCGGCAGGGAGCTGGACCAGCTCAGGTCCCGAACGGCTGAGGCCGCACGGACGGCCGGTGCGCTTCGCCACACCGCCGACGCCGCGCTCGCGCGGGCGGCCGTAGCGGCCCAACGCGCGAGGGACGAACGAGGCCGGGCGGAGCTCCAGCAGGAGGGGATGGCCGAGGCGCTCGCCGACGCCCGCCGGGTGGCGCGGCGAGCAGCACTGGACTCCGTGTGTGAGGAGATGGAGTCGATGCTTGCCGCCGAGCCGACGGCGACCCCCGCGCGGGCGCTGCTGCTTGGCGCGACCGGCAGCCGTAGACAGCAGATTGGCACGGTGCGGGGCAAGCTGGAGGACCACGAACGGGCCGTGGACGCACGCGAGGCCGCCGAGCGCAGCCTGGAGGAGGCTCGTAAGAAGCTTGCGGAGGTTATCCGTCGCCGTGACGAGGCGACCCGCGACCACGAGGCTGCCGTGGACGCGCAGGCCGAGCGACTCGCGGACTGGGCCCGTCGATGCACGGAGCTGCGTTTTCCCGACCTGGACGAGCTGACCTCCCGCGCCGCTGGTGAGACGGCGGTGCTGGCGCTGGTCGAGCCGATGGCCCGCGCAGTGGTGGGAGCCATCGCGGAGGGGGAGGCCACCACACGGCAGGCCAGGGACACGGCTCGCCAGCGCCGCGACGCACTCGCCAAGACCGTCGAGAGGCTGCGCCGGGAGGCCGACCTGCCGCCGCCGGTACCGCACACCCGCACCGCCGACCGTTCGCTGATGGCCGGTGCGCCACTGTGGCGGCTGCTGTCCTTCCGCGACGACGTGCCGCCCGCCGACCAGGCCGGCATCGAGGCGGCACTTGAGGCATCCGGCCTGCTGGACGCCTGGGTCGGACCGTACGACGACGTCGAGGTGCCGGGCCACGACACTCTCGCCGCCCCCGTGCTGTCCGCCCCCGCCCCCGGCGCGTCGCTGCTGGACGTGCTGCGCCCCGAGCCGGGCATCCCCGTGCCTGCCGATCGCGTGGTCCGGCTGCTCCGCGGGGTGGCGTACGGGCCGGAGGCGCGCCACGATCACCCGGCGGCCGTCGGCGCGGACGGCAGTTGGTGCCTGGCCGCCGCCACAGGCAGCTGGCGGAAGGCGGAGGCCGCGCATATCGGGGCGTTCGCACGGGAGCGAGCCAGGCGCCGGCGCGTCACCGAGCTCACCGAACAGCTCCGCGACACCGAGGCCAGCCTCGCGGCCGTTGAGGACGAACTGCGGGCGTTCGCCCGACGCCGCGACCGTCTCGATGCCGAGTTGGCGGAGCGGCCCGACCACGACGACGTCAACCGCTCCCAGGATTCCCTGCGGGGGGCGGCCTCCGACGTGTCGGCTGTGGACGGTGCCGTGGCCTCCGCCTCGAAGTGGCTGACGGACCGGGAGAAGGCAGCCACCCTGGCCCTGCGGGCACTCGCCGCCGTCGCGGCCGAGTACGCCCTGCCGACCGGACGGGCGGCACTGGACGATGTGGCGGCCGTGATCGACACGTTCCGCGACGTCGGTGACGCCTGGCTGGCGGCACACCATGCCTGGACAACCGCGCGCGACGCGGCGACCACGGCCGAGGAACACGCGTCGGAGACCAGGGGGCTCGCCACCGACCAGGCGACGACGGCCGACGAGGCCGAGACGGCGCACCGACGACTCGCGGCTCAATTGCAGGAAACCGAGAGGGCGGTGGGTGCGGACTATCGTGAGGTACTCGGACGCCTGGCCGAGCACCGCAAGGATCGAAACCGGGCCCTCGACACAACCAAGGCCCTGACCAGCAAGCTGGAGGAACTGGCCCGGCGCATCGGCACCTTGGACAAGGCGAGAGAGGAGGACGCCGAACGTCGCGACGCGGCGGTCGGCGCGCGGGACGACGCAGCGCGCCGGTTCCGTGAGATGGGTGGCCTCGGCTTCGCCGACGACGCGGGCGAGCCTCTCTCCCTCACGGGCCAGGAGGGCGTTCGCGCCACGCTGGAGGCCGCGCGTCACGTCTCGGCGACCTGGCCGCACCTCGCCTACTCCGCGAAGAACCTCCAGGAGTGGTCCAACCGTTTGTCCGAGGCCGTGCACAAGGCGCGTCAGCCGCTTGGCGGTCGGGCCGACCTGGACCTCACGGCGGACGACAACGTCTCGGTCTTCAGCGCCTCCCTGGACGGCGTCCGGCTGGGCGCGCAGGGGCTGCTCGACGCCCTCACCACCGAACGTGACCGCAGCCGGGAGGACATCACCGCTGCCGAGCGGGAACTGTTCGACCAGACACTCACCGGGGACACCCGCCGTCACCTCGCGACGCGCATCCGTCAGGCGAACGAACTGGTCGATCGTATGAACGGTCACCTGGCCGGTGTCCGCACCGCCTCGCGGGTCGCGGTGCGGTTGGTGTGGCAGGTTAACCCCGACCTGCCCGCCGGGACCAAGACCGCCCGCGCACTGCTGCTCAAGAAGCCCAAGGACCTCACGAACGCGGACCGAGACGCGCTGCACGCGTTCTTCCGAGACCGAGTCGAGGAGGCCAGGACCAGGAACACGGCCGCCAGCTGGGAGGAGCACCTGTCCGAGGTGCTGGACTACACGGCCTGGCACAGGTTCGTCGTCAAGCTCGACCGTGCCAACGGCGCTGGCTGGCAGCTGCTGACCAAGAAGCTCCACGGCGCGCTGTCCGGAGGTGAGAAGGCCATCGCACTGCACCTACCGCTCTTCGCCGCCGTCGCAGCGCACTACGAGACCGTTCCGGAGGCGCCGCGACTGATCCTCCTCGACGAGGTCTTCGTCGGCGTCGACACGACCAACCGCGGACAGATCTTCGCCCTGCTCAGCGCCCTCGACCTCGACCTCATGCTCACCTCCGACCACGAGTGGTGCACCTACCGGGAGATGCCCGGCATCGCCATCCACCAGCTGATCACCGGCGACGACGGCGACGACGCCGTGACCAGCGCTCGTTTTACCTGGGACGGCGTCGACCTGTTGGCGTCGGAGTCTGAGACCAGCCCAGCATGAGCGACATACCCTCCGTGCCAGCTCACCTGGATCAGCCTGCGCTGCGCCCGTTGTGGCAGGCGGTCCATGACCGGCTATCCTCCGGGCGCTCGGTCAGCCGGGTCCGTTTGGGACCACTTGACGATGATCAACGCGAGGCACTGGCCGACCTTCTCGGCCTCGACCGGCTGCCGGACGCTCGCCCCACCATCCCCCTCGCCCGCCTCGACGCGGTGCTTGGCGAGGCATGTGGCCAGGGCGTGCGCGAGGTCGTCACCACCCTCCTCGGTCCTGTCGGCGACCGGGCCCGTGAACGGGAGCTCCGGGAGACGGAGCGCACCGCCCTGTGGGACTGGCTGAAAAGCCATGAGGCTGTCAGATCCCAGCCCGCTCTGGCTGAATGGGTCACCCACCTGCGGGGCCAGGGACTCATCGGTGGGTCGGTCGACCGGACCCGCTCCACGCTCAACAGGGCGTTGACGGTGCTTGCCGCCCTGCCCGCCGCGGGCGAGCCGTTGCCGAGCTTCGCCGCCCGCGTCCTCCACGGCGACCCGCACGCGCTGGACGACGGCACCCGGCTGTCCGCCCTCGTGCTGCGAGCCCTGACCACCCAGTACGGCACCGCGATGCCTGACGGAGCCGAGTCGCGCCGAGCGCTGTGGGCCAGAGCGGGCATCGCTGATGACGATCTCTCGACGACCGTGCTGGTCGCTGGGCTCCGACCGTTGTCGAACAGCGGTGGAACGGCTGGTCGGCTGGCCACGATCTGCGCCGACGCGGGCATGGGCGTCTCCCTCACGCTCGCGCAACTGCGCGTTGCGGGCGACGTTCAACTGACCACCGATGTCGTGCACGTGACGGAGAACCCGAGTGTTCTCGCACTGGCGCTACAGCGATTCGGAACCCGGTGCCCAACTCTCGTCTGTACTTCGGGGTGGCCTAACAGCGCCGTCATCCTTCTCCTCCGGCACCTTGCCTCCGCTGGCGTTTCGCTGCGCTATCACGGGGACTTCGACGGGGAGGGCATCCGGATCGCCGCTTACGTCCTCTCCAAGACGTCTGCCCGGCCATGGCGCATGTTGGCGACGGACTATCTGGCGGCTGCCACGGCCGCCACGGCAGGGCCGGAACTGGGAAGGCTCACCCCTGCTCCGTGGGATCCCGATCTGGTGGGAGCCATGACGGAGCAGGGCATCGCCGTGGCCGAGGAAACAGTCGCCCCCGCCCTGTTGGACGACCTGTCGAAGTTCGTGTCCTGACGTGCCGCCACCGGAACGGTTGCGGGCCTGCCCGCTGCCCCATGGCCCCAAGCGCTGGCGTCGCCGGATGGGCGGAGTGAGGCTGCGCCGATGGGTGGCTGGGACGAGGATGGGCAGCCCATGGCGCGTTCAGGGGCGATGGTCGCTGTCCAGGCCCTCCCGAAGCCATGCGTCCAGGTCGAACGGGGATGGTCCCATGAAGCGCCGCAGGTGCAACGCCCGCCCGGCGGCCAGCAGCCGGTCGGCCGCCTCATCCGACATGTCAGTCCCCGCGGGCCGCCTGGGACAGGAGGTCTCCGCAGAAGGAGGTGATCGCGCGGTGGACGACGGTGGGCTTCTCCCAGGGCATGAAGTGGCCGGCGCCGGGGACGAAGAACGGGCCGACGACCTCCGGGAAGGCGATCGCGCAGCGTTCGGCGATGTGGTCGCCGAGGGTGACCTGGTCCTGGCCGACGAGGATCAGGGTCGGCTGCCGAACCGGGCGGTCGATGAGCTCGGGACCTGACATGGGGCGGGTGCCCATCACCACCTCGTAGTCGGCGAACGAGGCGCGCAGCCGGTCGGCGTCGGCGTACGGCTCGGTCAGCAGGGCGAGGTCGGCGTCGTCGAAGGCGTCCGGTGGGCACCACATCCGGTGTCCGTAGAACTCGGCGACGTAACGCTGGCGCCGCTCCGGGGTGTCCAGCTCGGCGACGAGCTCGTCGGCGTGCAGGCCCTGGCGGCGCTGGTAGTCGTAGACGGCCGGCTTGGGCCGGCCCGGCGGGATGCCGGCCGCGGCGAACGCCTCGGGAAGGTCGGGCATCGAGTCGTCGAGCACCACGAGCCGGTCCACCCGCTCCGGGTGGCGGTTGGCGAGGTCGATGGCCACCATCGCGCCGAGGTCGTGGCCGGCCACCACGGCGCGCTCCCAGCCGAGGGCGTCCAGCAGGCCGACCAGGTCCCCGTTGAACGCGGCGAAGTCGTAGTAGTCGTCGGGCGCGAAGTCCGAGTCGCCGTATCCCCGCAGGTCGGGGGCGGCGACGTCGAAGCCGGCCTCGGCCAGCGGCTCGAGCGTGTGGGACCAGATCAGGCTCGTGCACGGGAAACCGTGCAGGAGGAGCAGCGGCGCGCCGGCGGGCGGGCCGCCCCGGCGGACGGCCAGCCGGTGGCCGTCCCGGACCGGGACGAGGGTGGGAGGAGCAGCGGCGGGAGGGGTGGGAGGGGCGAGTGGGGATGGTGCGTTGGTCACGGTTCATCCTCACACGCGCCACTGACAACCGACTGGAGCCCGTCCCCTCAGCCGGCCGCCGCGCGTTCGTAGCGGGTGGCGAGGGCGCGGAGTTGGGTGGCGAGTTCGGGGGAGGCGGTGGGGTCGATGGTGAAGTCGGCGCCGAGCATGCCGAGCCAGACGGCGAGCATCTCGACGTTGTCCGACCCGGAGGAGACGACGCAGGTGTGCTCGTCCACCGCCTCGACCGGGCCGACCCACGGGGGGAGGCGTTCGGCGACGGTCTCGGCCGGGGCGTGCACCGTGACGCGGGCGGTGTAGCGCCAGGAGGCGGAGGCCACGCTGCGCGAGACGTACGCCGCCAGGTCGTCGTCCGGCAGCGGCCGGGGCGTGAAGCGCGGGCCGGTGGGCGTGCGTGGCTCGCCCATCCGGTCCACCCGGAAGATGCGCCAGTCGTCGCGCATGGTGTCCCAGGCCACCAGGTACCAGCGGCGGCCCCAGTTGACCAGCTGGTACGGCTCCACGTCGCGCAGCGCCGAGGCCGCCGCGCGGGTCACGTAGTCGAAGCGCAGGCGTTCGTGGTCCCGGGCGGCGGCCGTAATCGTGGTGAGGAGTTCGGGTGCCACCTGCTCCGTGGAACGCTGCGGGGGCACGGTGGCCGTGTAGGTCTGGAGGGTGTTGAGGCGGCGGCGCAGCCGGGGCGGCAGCACCTGTTCCAGCTTGGCCAGCACGCGCAGCGCCGACTCCTCGATACCGGTGACCGAGCCACCGGTGGCGGTGCGCATGCCGACGGCGACGGCGACCGCCTCCTCATCGTCGAGCAGCAGCGGGGGGAGCGTGCTGCCCGCGCCGAGGCGGTAGCCGCCGATCGCGCCGCGCGTGGCGTGTACCGGGTAGCCGAGCCGGCGCAGCCGCTCGACGTCGTTGCGTACGGTCCGGGTGGTGACGTCCAGGCGTGCCGCCAGGTCCGTGCCGCTCCACTCGCGCGGCATCTGCAGCAGCGAGAGGAGACGGAGGATGCGGGCTGATGTTTCCAACATGAGATGAAGGCTGCCCTCCCATTAGGAACGTAGTGTTCCTATAGCGCTGGGAGCCTACTGGACATGGAGAACACGACTGGTACAGACGTAACGCGCAACCGGCGCTGGCTCGGGCTCTTCGCCGTCCTCGCCGCGATGATCATGAACCTGCTGGACGCGACGGTGGTGAACGTTGCCGCGCCGTCGATCCAGGCGGACCTCGGCGGCTCGGACGCCAGCCTCCAGTGGATCGCCGCCTCGTACACCCTCGCCCTGGCGGTCGGGCTGCTGACCGGCGGACGGCTGGGTGACATGTACGGGCGCCGGCGGCTGATGCTGATCGGCGTGGCCGGCTTCCTCGTCGCCTCCATGGCCTGCGCGCTGGCCTGGTCGCCCGGGGTGCTGGTGAGTGCCAGGGTGGCGCAGGGTCTGTTCGGCGCGATCATGATCCCGCAGGCGTTCGGCCTGATCCGCGACCTGTTCCCGCCGGCGGAGATCGGCAAGGCGTTCGGCGCGCTCGGCCCGGTCATCGGCCTCTCCACGATCCTCGGCCCGGTGGTCGCGGGCGTGCTGGTGGACGCGGACCTCTTCGGCACCGGCTGGCGGATGGTCTTCTTCATCAACCTGCCGCTCGCCGTGTTCTGCCTGCTCGCGGGCCGCGCGGCGCTGCCGACCTCCGCTCCGTCGCGGACGCTGCGGCTCGACGGGATAGGCGCGCTGCTGGGCGGCGCGGGCATGTTCCTGCTGGTGTACCCGCTGGTGCAGGGCCGGGAGCTGGACTGGCCGGCCTGGCTGCTCGCGGTGGCGGCCGGCTCGGTGGCCGCGCTGGTCGCCTTCGGGGTCCGGCAGGTGCGGCGCTCCCGCGCCGGGGCCACCCCGCTGGTCGAGCTGAGCGTGCTGCGCAAGCGGTCCTACACCTCGGGCGTCGCCTTCACCGTCGTCTTCTTCGGCTCCATCGTCGGGTTCTCGCTGACCACGGGGCTACTGCTGCAGCTGGGCCTGGGCGACACCCCGATCGAGGCCAGCCTGGCCATGGCGCCGTGGGCGGTGGGCGCGTTCTTCGGCTCCGGCTTCGGCGCCGCGATGATGGGCCGGATGGGCCGCCGCATCCTGCACCTGGGCCTGTCCCTGATGAGCGTCGGGCTGGCCGGGGTCTACGTGGTGCTCGACCGGGCGGACGCTGGTCTCGGCGGCTGGGACCTGGCGCTGCCGCTGCTGGTCTACGGGTTCGGCATGGGCATGATCTTCGTGCCGCTGTTCGACATCATCATGGGCGAGATCCGCGACCACGAGGTCGGTTCGGCCTCCGGGCTGCTGGAGTCCTTCCAGCAGCTGGGCGCCAGCCTGGGCGTGGCGGCGCTGGGCACGGTCTTCTTCTCGGCGATCGGCGCCCGGCCGGTGGTGGCCGACTTCCTGGACGCCTCGCGGCACGTCACGCTGATCGCGCTGGCGCTGACCGTGGCCGCCTTCGCCCTCGGGTTCCTGCTGCCGCGCCGGGCCCGCGAGGCGGCGCACGGGGCGCCGGAGCCGGGCACCGAGGCCCTGGCCGAGGCGGGTGCGGGAGGCCGGTGCGGAGGCCGGTGCCGCGGACGAACGGGGCGCGGAGCGCGCCGACGCGGAGCGCCCCGTGGCGGCCGGCGTCTGATCCCACGTCATCCGGGTCCGTCCCCCGCGCCGCCGGCCGGGGGACGGACTCATGCCGTGGTGGGGAGCGTGCGCGGGCGCATGATCAGCGCGGCGACGTGATACGTGCAGGGCGTGCGGCCGGGGTTGGCGTAGCCGTGCACGACGTCCGCGGCGAAATAGGCCGAATCGCCGGCGTGCAGCGTCACGGACCCGTCGCCGGCCTCGTCACTGGCGTCCCCGTCGCCCCCCTCCCGAGGGAGAGCCGGAGCGTGCCGGTGTCGACCGCGACGAACTCGTGTGACCCCGGCGCGTACGCCGGGAAGCGCCCCGCATCGCAGCCCGGAGGGAGCGTGGAGCGGATCCACTCGAAGTTCACGCCGGGGATCACGGGGGAGAGGATCACCCGGCGCCAGCCGCCGGGCTCGTGCACGCTGACGTCCTGTTCGGCGGCGCGGCGCACCACGAGCCGCGGTTCCCCCGGCTCCTCGATCAGCCGGGCCAGCGGCAGCCGCAGCCCGTCGGCGATGCGGGCCAACACCACGACGGTGGGCGCCTTCTGGCCGCGCTCGACCGCCGACAGCATGCTCACGCTGACCGAGGCCGCGGCGGCCAGCTCCTGGAGGGTCTGGCCGCGGTCGCGCCGGGCGGTCTGGACGCGCCGGCCCAGTGCGGCGAGGTCGATCATTCCTCTATAATATTCACTGATTTCTCTATAGTGGAATTCCAGGTGCTCCGATGCCCTCATACGTCCCGCCCGGCCCGTCCCAGACCCAGTCCCACACCATCGCCGTCCGCCCAGCGACGGCCGACGACCTCCCGGCGGTGGCCGAGATCTTCCTCGGCTACGTCGTCGGCTCCGTGTCCACGTTCGAGGAGTCAGCGCCCAGCGTCGCCGCCTGGCGGCAGAAGCTCGACGACCTCGCCGAACGCGGCCTGCCGTTCCTGGTCGCGGAGGCGACCGTCACCGACGGGTCCGTCGTCCGCGAGGTGGTCGGCTTCGCCTACGCCGGGCCCTGGCGGCCCAAACCCGCGTACCGGCACACCGCGGAGGACTCCATCTACCTCGCGCCCGGCTGGACCGGGAAGGGCATCGGCCGGTCGCTGCTGTCCGCGCTGGTCGACTCCTGCGCGCGGGCCGGGGTCCGGCAGTTGATCGCGGTCATCGCCGAACCGGGCGGCGGCGCCTCGGCCGCTCTGCACCGGGCGTTCGGCTTCGCCGAGGCGGGCCGCCTCACGGGCGTCGGACACAAGCACGGCCGCTGGCTGGACACCGTGTTGCTGCAACGCGATCTGACCGCGGCGCAGCACCACTGACCCGCGCGGGCGCTCGGCCGCCGGCCCGGCGTTGTCAGTGGTGGGTGCGACGATGCGGACATGGAACCTTCGGGAGTCGTGCGAGAGCTCTGGGACCGGATGGCGGCGCGGGACTGGGACGCGCTCGGGGCGCTGCTGGCCGACGACGTGGTCGTCGAGTGGCCGGTCAGCGGCGAGCGCATCGTGGGCCGGGAGCACTACGTCCGGGTCAACGCGGAGTATCCCGAGGGCTGGGAGATACGGGTCCTGCGGATCGTCGCGGACGGCGCGGAGGTGGTCTCCGAGGTGGAGGTTCCGCACGAGACGGCGGGGCTCCACCGGGTCGCGTCGTTCTGGACGGTGCGGGGCGGGCGAATAGTCCGCGGCCGGGAGTACTGGACCCAGCCGGGCACCGATCCTTCCCCGGAGTGGCGAGCCGCGTACGTGCAGCCGCTCTGACCCCGGGGCGCCCGCGGCTCAGGGCAGGTCGCTGTCCCCGCCGGGATTGTCGATCACGCGGCGCAGCACGGTGAGCGCGGCCACGTACTCGCCTGTCCCGACGCCCTCGTGCATCTGCCGGTGCGCCTTCGCGTTGCGCTCCCGGGCCCGGTGTCGCCCGGCCTCCCCGGCGGGGGTCAGCGTCAGCGTGCCGCCCTCGTCCTCCGTCAGCCTAAAAGCGTCGACACGGCCTCGGCGCGTTGACCAGAGTGGGGGCGTGAAGACGCGACCAGACGGGTTGGACGACGGGACGTTGGCCGGGGCGCTTCGGGAGGGCTGGGGGCTCGACGTCCAACCGGGAGGCGGGCTGCGGTACCTGCCCGTCGGGTTCGGGGACCACCACTGGGCCGCCGAGGACGGCGCCGGCGTGCGGTGGTTCGTGACCGTGACGGAGCTGACGGGCGAGGGCGCGTTCGACGAGCTGCGGCGGGCGATGGAGGTCGCGGCCTGGCTCGCCGGAGCGGACGGCCTGGACTTCGTGGTCGGGCCGGTGCCCGGCCGACGCGGCGAGAGCGTGCGGCCGTTGGGCGACGCGTTCGCCGTCGCGGTGTTCCCGCAGGTGGAGGGCGGCGCCGGGAAGTTCGGGCCGTGGCGCACGGCGGGGGAGAGGGCCGCGGTGGGGCGGATGCTCGGCGAGCTGCACGGGGTGACGGGCGAGGCCCGCGGCGCGGGCGTGCCGCTGCCCGTGAAGGAGCCCGGCGACCTGCCCGGGCGTGCCGGACTGGAGGCCGCGTTGGGGGAGTTGGACCGGCCGTGGACGGGCGGACCGTTCGCGGAGCCCGCCCGCCGGCTGCTCGCCCGACACGGGGCGGGCGCGCTGCGCGCGGTGTTGGGCCGGTTCGACGCGTTGACCGACCGGGTCGCCGCCGCCGGCCGCGAGTACGTGGTCACGCACGGGGAGCCGCACCCCGGGAACGTCGTTCGGAGCGGGGACCGGCTCCGGCTGGTGGACTGGGACACCGTGGGCCTCGCGCCGCCGGAGCGGGACCTGTGGTGGTTGGCCACCGCTGACACCACCGCCGCTGACACCACCGCCAATGGCGCCGGCGAAGGCGCCCCGCCCGGCGCTGACCGGGAAACGCTGCTGCTGTACCGGATCCGCTGGGATCTCGACGACCTCACGGTCTACCTCGACGACTTCCGGCGCCCGCACCGGCGGACCGCGGACACCGACATCGCCTGGGAGGGGTTCGCCGGTTCCCTGGACCGGCTGGTCGCGGCCGCCTCGTCCGGTGCGTAAGTCGCTGGTTGTGGGCGGGCTCGCGTGGCACGATCGTCGGCTGGTGCCATACAGACGTTCTGAGCAGGGAGAACCGTGAGCTACCTCGCCGCGTCCACCCGTTACGACACGACCATGACCTACCGCCGTTCGGGCCGCTCCGGCCTGAAGCTGCCGGCCGTCTCGCTCGGCCTCTGGCACAACTTCGGCGACGCCAACCCACTCGGCGGCCAGCGGGACATCCTGCGGCGCGCGTTCGACCTCGGCGTCACGCATTTCGACCTCGCCAACAACTACGGCCCGCGGCCCGGTGCCGCCGAGGCGAACTTCGGCCGCGTCATGGCCAGCGACCTCCGCCCGTACCGCGACGAGATGGTCATCTCCACCAAGGCGGGCTACGACATGTGGCCAGGACCTTACGGCGAATGGGGCTCCCGCAAGTACCTGCTCGCCAGCCTGGACCAGAGCCTGGACCGGATGGGCCTCGACTACGTCGACATCTTCTACTCGCACCGCCCCGACCCGGACACCCCGCTGGAAGAGACGATGGGCGCCCTGGACTCCGCGGTCCGCCAGGGCAAGGCGCTCTACGTCGGCATCTCCAACTACTCCGCCGAGCAGACCCGGGAGGCCGCCCGCATCCTCAACGAGCTGGGCACGCCGCTGCTGATCCACCAGCCCTCCTACTCGATGGTCAACCGCTGGGTGGAGGACGGGCTGCTGGACGCGCTCGACGAGGTCGGCGCCGGCTCGATCGCGTTCTCGCCGCTCGCTCAGGGCCTGCTCACCAACCGCTACCTCGGCGGCATTCCCGAGGACTCGCGGGCCGGTGGGGCGAGCCCGTTCCTGAACGAGACGCGGGTCAACGAGACGGTGGCCACCGCTCGGGCGCTCAACGACATCGCCCAGCGCCGCGGTCAGACCCTGGCGCAGATGGCCATCGCCTGGGTGCTGCGCAGCGGCCGGGTCACGTCCGCGCTGATCGGCGCCAGCAGCGTGCGGCAGCTGGAGGACAGCGTCGGGGCCACGGCCAACCTGGACTTCACGGCCGAGGAACTGGCCGAGATCGAGACCATCCTGGCCGGCTCCGCGGCGTAGTTACGGGCGGCCGACCCGCGCCACCGCGCCCGTCTCCAGCGCCACCCACAGCGCTCCGTCCGGGCCCACGCAGATGCCGTGCGGCTCGGACGCCGGCGCGGCGGCCGACGCCGGCAGGTCGTGTTCGACGATCTCGCCGTCCGGGGTGCGGTGACCGACGCGGTTGCCGCCCCATTCGGTGAACCAGCAGTCACCGGCGCCCACCGCCACGACGGCGTGCGGTTTGGCCTCGCGGTCGGGCAACGCGAACTCCTGGATCGCGCCGTCCATCGCGATCCGGCCGAGCTGGCCGGCCAGGATCTCGACGAACCACACCGCCTCGCCGTCGCTCGCGATGCCGACGGGACCCGCGCCCGCGGTCGGCAGCGGGTACACCTCGGCCGCGCCGTCGACGCCGACCCGGCCGATGGCGTTCGCCTGGTTGAGGGTGCACCACAGCGCCCCGTCGGGGCCGGCGCAGATCGCCGACGGGAACGCGCCCGTGACGGGCAGCGGGAAGTCCGTGACCTCCCCGTCGGTGGTGATCCGGCCGACGCGGTCGGCGTTCATCTCCGTGAACCACAGGGCCCCGTCCGGACCGGCCGCGATGCCATAAGGACCGCCGTTCGGCGTCGGCACCCCGAAGGCGGTGGTCCCGCCGTCCGTCGTGACGCGGCCGATGCGATGGTCCTTGGTACGGGAGAACCACAGCGCGCCGTCGGGCCCCGCGGTGATGACCGTCGGCTGACAGTCCGGCGCGTCCAGGTCGTACGTCGCCGTCAGCTCGCCGTTCACGCCGACCCGCGCGATCCGCCCGCCGTGCGCGAGCGTGACCCACAGGGCGCCGTCCGGACCGGCGGCGAGCGCGTACGGACCCGCGGCCTTGTCCGCCACCGGAAACACCCGGATCTCCGGGGCATCGACCCGTCGCACGGACACTCCTTCCACCCTCTTCCAACTTCGCGTTCTTCGCTTCCGCTGCGCCGCGCGTCGGCGCGGACCACCCGCCGCACGGTGCCCCCCGGCGGAAGGCGGGCGCAAGTGCATTTCGGCGCGTGTCGCATCGGTCGCAACGTTCCAGGGTCCTGGCAGGGGGTTAACCCCACCCCGGGCGCGGGTGCCCACCAGATTGTGCACAGGAAGCTGTGCACAGATGATTGTGCACATGGCGTACACACCCTCACTCGACGGCCTGAAGGCGCTCGCGCACCCGCGGCGGCTCCAGATCATGGAGCGGCTGGCGATGCACGGTCCCGCGACCTCCGCCACCCTCGCCCGCGGACTCGGCCTCAACACCGGCGCCACCAGCTACCACCTGCGCGCCCTGGCCCGTTTCGGCTTCGTCGAGGAGACCACCGGCGACCGGGGCGCGCACGGCCGCGAACGCTGGTGGCGCGCCGTGTCCCAGGATCTGCGGCTGCCGCCGCGCAGCCAGCAGGACCCGGAGACCCGGCAGGTCGTCGACGAGATGAACCGCCTCGCCTACGCCTCCGACCTGCGGCTCTTCGCCTGGTTGCAGAACTCGCAGGGGGCGGACGTGGGCGCCTGGATGGACGCGTTCCCGTACTCGCGCGGCACCATCCGGCTCACCCTCGACGAGCTGCGGGAGCTCTTCGAGGACTACATCGCGCTCCTCAACCGCTACAAGCGGCCTGCGGAGGAGACCCCGCCGGACGCCCGCACCGTCCTCACCCGCTTTCTGGCGTTCCCCGCACCCCCCGACTCCGAGTCCCTCGATCCCGACGCCGAGCAGGACCCCGACGCCGGCCCCGGCCGGCGGAGCGAGAAGGAAGACTGACATGACCAGGTTCTCGACCGGGACCGCCACCGCGGCGCCCCGCGTTGCCGCCCTCCGCCTCGACGCCGTGACCAAGGTCTACGGCGGCGGACGCGGCGGCGTCCGCGCGCTCGACGGTGTCTCCGTCGCCATCTCGCCCGGCACCTTCACCGCCGTCATGGGCCCCTCCGGCTCCGGCAAGAGCACGTTCCTGCACTGCGCCGCCGGACTCGACCGGGTCACCTCGGGCGCCGCCTGGCTCGGCGACACCGACCTCGGCACGCTCGACGAGACCCGGCTCACCAAGCTGCGCCGCCGCCGCATCGGCTTCGTCTTCCAGGCGTTCAACCTGGTCCCCGCCCTGACCGTGCGCCACAACATCGCCCTGCCGCTGCGCCTGAACCGTGAGCGCGTCAACCGGCGTTGGCTGGCCGAGATCCTCGACCGCGTCGGCCTGGCCGGCAAGGCCGACGCCCGCCCCGCCGAGCTCTCCGGCGGCCAGCAGCAGCGCGTGGCCATCGCCCGCGCCCTGATCACCCGCCCCGACGTCATCTTCGGCGACGAGCCCACCGGCGCCCTGGACACCGTCACCGCCCGCGAGATACTCGCGCTGCTCCGCGCCTGCGTGGACGACACGGGACAGACCGTCGTCATGGTCACCCACGACCCGGTCGCCGCCGCGCACGCCGACACCGTCCTCTTCCTCGCCGACGGCCGCATCGTGGACGAGATGCCCGCGCCGACCGCCGACCGTGTGGCGGAGCGCATGACGCACCTCGGGGCGTGGGTCTGATGCTGCGCTACGCACTGCACACCATCGCCGCCCGCAAGGCCGGCTTCGTCGGGGCGTGCCTCGCCCTCTTCTGCGCCGCCGCCCTCGTCACCGCCTGCGGCACGCTGCTGGAGACCGGCCTGCGCGGCGAGATCGCCACCGAACGCTATGCGGGCACGCCGATCGTCGTCTCCGGCGACCAGGACGTGCACCACGAGGAGCAGAAGGGCGACAAGACCAAGCACAAGGCCAAACCGGTCTACGAACGCGCCTGGCTGCCCGCCGACACGGTCCAACGGATCGAGGCCGTACCGGGCGTGGACGCCGCCGTCCCCGAACTCACCTTCCCCGCCGTGCTCATCGCCGACGACGGCACGCCCGTTCCCGGTGCCGCGGACGAGTCGCTCGGCCACGCCTGGACCTCCGCGGTCCTCACGCCGTTCCACGTGGAACGCGGCCACGCGCCGCGCGCCGACGACGAGATCGTCCTCGACCGCGGCCTGGCCGACCGGGCCGGCCTGGCCCCCGGAGACGCCGTCACCGTCCAGGCCACCGGCGCCCCGGCCACGTACCGCGTGGTCGGCGTCACCGCCGAGGCGCCCGCCCAGCAGTCCGCCGTCTTCTTCACCGACGCGGAGGCGCGCCGCCTCGCCGGCCACGCCGGACAGGTCGCCGCCATCGGTGTTTTCCCGGAGAGCGGTACCGACTCCGGCGGCGACCCGGCCGCGCTCGCCGACGCGATCGAGGCCGCCCTGGCCGGCACCAGCACCCCGGCCGCCGAGGCCCATACCGGCGCCGGGCGCGGCCCGGCCGAGTTCCTCGACGCCAGCAAGGCCCGAGTCGAACTGATCAGCATGGGCGGCGCCATGGGCGGCACCAGCCTGCTCGTCGCCGTTCTCGTCGTCGTCGGCACCTTCGCCCTCACCATCCAGCAGCGTCACCGCGAACTCGCCCTGCTCCGCGCCATCGCCGCCACCCCCCGGCAGATCCGCGGCCTGATCGGCCGCGAGGCGCTGGCCGTCGCCCTCGTCGCCGGCCTGCTCGGCGCCGCGGCCGGACAGCCGTTGGCCCGCCTGCTGTACGAGCAGTTCGTCGATCTGGGCGTGATCCCGGAGACGCTGTCCATGGTGCGGAGCGCGTTCCCCCCGCTGGCCGCCGTGCTCAGCACCCTCCTCGTCGCCCAACTCGCGGCCCGGCTCTCCGCCCGCCGGGTGGCCCGCCTCCGCCCCGCCGAATCGCTGACCGAGGCCACCGTGGAACGCCGACCAGGACTCGGCCGCCTCCTCGCCGGGCTTGTCGTGCTGGCCGGCGGCGTGGTGCTGCTGTTCGTGCTGTCCGTGCTCCGCACCGAACCCGCCGCCATGCCCGTCACCTATCTGACCGTGCTGATGCTCTCCGTCGCGGTCGCGCTCCTCGGCCCGTTCGTCGCCCGCGCCGCCTTCGCGCTCCTGCCGCGCGGCCTCACCACCCCCGCCGGCCACCTGGCGGCCCACAACACCCGGGCCAACGCGCGCCGTCTCGCCTCCGTCATCACCCCGTTGACCCTGCTCACGGCCATGACCGGCACCGTGCTCTTCACCCAGACCACCCTGGCCGAGGCCGCCGACCAGCAGGTGCGGGACGGCATCGTGGCCGACGCCGTACTCGCCGCCGCCCCCGGCGCCTCGGGGGTGCCGGGGCCGGCCGCCGACCGGCTGCGCGACCTGGACGGCGTCACGGCCGTCACCGAGGTCGTGCACACCACCGTTCGTTCGCCAGGGCTCGACCAGTACACCGTGCAGGGCGTCACCCTCGACGGGCTCGACGCGACGATGCGCCTCGCCGTCACCGACGGCACGCTGGCCGACCTCGCCGCGCTCGGCGAGGACGGCGTCGCGATCAGCGATCTGGTCTCCGCCACCAAGGGGCTCCGGCCGGGCGACGAGATGCCCCTGGTGTTGGGCGACGGAACGCCCGTCACCCTCACGGTCGCCGCCGTCTACGAACGCGGACTCGGCTTCGGCGACCTGACCATGGCCCACGCCCTCGTCGCGGCCCATATCGACAACCCGCTCAGCGACTCCGTCCTCGTCGCCGGCGGCCCTGTCTCCGGTGGCTCCGGGGACCCCGGTGGCTCCGCCGAGTTCATGACTCGCCTCGCCGACGCGCTCGCCGCCGACTACCCGGCCGTCGCCGTCGCCCCCGCGAGCCACCTCGTCGAGGCGCAGGCCGAAGAGCGGCGGTCCAGCGCGGAGGTCGCCTACATCGCGATGGGCCTGGTGCTGGCCTTCACCACCATCGCCGCCGTCAACACCCTCGCGATGTCGACGGCGGACCGCGCGGGGGAGTTCGCCCTGCTCCGCCTCGTCGGCGCGACCCGCCGCCAGGTGCTCGCCATGCTGCGGTTCGAGGCGCTCGCGGTGGCGGCGACCGCGCTCGCCCTCGGCACGGCGATCTGCCTGGCGACGCTCTCCTCGTTCAGCGCCGGCATGGCGGGCGGCGCGGGCGTCTCCATCGCCCCGGCGCCCGCCGCGACCATCGCCGCCGGTGCGATCATCCTGTCCCTCGTCGCCACGGCCCTCCCCGCCCGCCTCGCCCTCCGCACCCAGCGCCGCCACGGCTCCGTATGAGCGCCGATAGGGTCGTCGCCGTGCCCGAGCCTCACCACCTGACCGCGACCAGGGCGGCCTACGACACCGTCGCCGACACGTACGCCGAGACCGTTCCGGCGCTGTTCGCCCAGGGGGTGCTCGGCCGCACGATGCTGAACGCGTTCGCCGACCTCCTGCACGCCGACGGGGGCGACCGGCCGCGGCCGGTCGCCGACCTCGGATGCGGGCCCGGCCAGGTCACCGACTACCTGGCCGGGCTCGGCCTGCCCGCGTTCGGCGTCGACCTCTCGCCGAGGATGGTCGCGAACGCCCGCCGGAGGCACCCGGCCCTGCGGTTCGAGGTGGGCACGATGACCGCCCTGAACCTGGCCGACGGCGCGCTCGGCGGCATCGTCGCGTGGTGGTCGATCATCCACACGCCGCCGGACGAGCTGCCCGCCCTCTTCGCCGAGTTCCATCGGGCGCTGGCGCCGGAGGGCCTGCTGCTGGTGGGGTTCCACGTGGGCGACGAGCGGCTCAGCCCGCAGCGCGCGTACGGCCACGCCGTCTCGTACGACACCTACCTGCTCTCGCCCGACCGCGTCGACGAGGCGCTGGCGGAGGCGGGGTTCGCGGTCGCGGCGCGGATGTGGATGGAGGGGCGGAAACGGCCGCAGGCGTGCACCCTGGCGCGCAGGGCGGAGAGGGCCTCGGGTTAGGCTCGCGCGCATGGAACAGCAGGTCACGGTGGTCACGGGCGGAAGCCGGGGGATCGGCGCGGCGGTCGCGCTGCGGTTGGCCCGGGCGGGGCACCGCGTCGCGGTCGGGTACGTGCGGGACGGCGACGCCGCCGAGGCCGTGGCCGCGTCGGTGCGGGAGGCCGGCGCCGAGGCCGTGACCGTGCCGGTGGACGTGAGCGTCGAGGCCGATGTGGACCGGCTCTTCGACGTCGCCAAGGACCGGCTGGGCCCGGTGACCGGTCTGGTGAACAACGCGGCCATCACCGGACCGTTGGGCCGCTTCGACGAGACGCCACCGGACGTGATGCGGCGGGTGATCGACGTCAACCTGATGGGCGCCCTGCTCTGCGCCCAGCGCGCGGTGCGGGAGATGTCCCCCCGCCACGGCGGTTCCGGCGGCGCCATCGTCAACGTTTCCTCCGGCGCGGCGACCCTGGGCAGCCCCAACGAGTTCGTGCACTACGCGGCGAGCAAGGCGGCGGTCGACACGGTGACGCTCGGGCTGGCCAAGGAGCTGGGTCCCGACGGGATCCGCGTCAACTCCGTCCAGCCCGGCGCGATCACCACCGACATGCACGCCACCATGGGTGACCCGGAACGCGCCTGGCGGATGAGCGAGGCCGTCCCGATGCGCCGCCCGGGCACGGCCGAGGAGGTCGCCAACGCCATCGTCTGGCTTCTCTCCCCCGAGGCCTCCTACACCACGGGCGCGATCCTCCGCGTCGCCGGCGGCCGCTGACGCACTCGCCCCCGGGGCGCGCCGGGTCAGGGCAGGCGGTCGAGGAAGTCGGCGACGGCGGCGGCGAGGCCGGCGGGGGCGTCGTCGTGGATCCAGTGGCCGGCCTTCGGAAAGTTGACGAGGCTGGTGTGCGGTCGGCGGGCGACCATCGTCCGTGCCAGGTCGGACGGGAGCAGCGTGCTCTGGCTGCCGTGCAGGACGACGGCCGGGCAGGTGGAGCCGAGCCAGTCGGCCCACCAGTCGCCGACGCCGCCCTCCTGGACCGCCATCATGTCGTCCCAGTCGAACAGCAGCCGCCAGTGGTCCCCGTTATCCACAGCGCTGTGGATGAAGTACGCGCTGTCCGGAACGCCCGCCGCCTCGATGCGGCGGGCCAGCTCGTCCCTGGTGGGCGCCGTGGTCGGCCAGCCGCGCACGTCGAGGACGGGGTGGGCGATCTCGGGCCGGCGCATCACCGGACCGACGTCCTCGATGATCAGCGCGGAGACCAGTTCCGGGTGGCGGGCCGCGAGTTGGTAGGCGGTGATGCCGCCCAGCGAGTGCCCGAGGACGACGGCGGGCGCCAACCCCAACTCCCGCAGCAGGAACGCCGCGTCCTCGATGAAGCCCTCGCGCTCGTAGTTGTCCGTGCGGTCGCTCAACCCGTGCCCGCGCTGGTCGGGCGCGATGACGCGGGCGCGGCCGTCGAGGTCGTTGGCCAGCCGGGTGAAGATCGTTCCGCGACCGAACGACCCGTGCAGCGCAAGCAGCGGCGGACCGTCGCCGCCGAAGTCGACGTAGGAGAGGGCGCGGTCGGCGATGCGGAGTGAGGGTTGGTCGCGCATGGGGCACCACCCTAGGCACCGCTCGTCCCTGGACGGCAACGCGATTTCTCCGGGCCGCCACCGGGGCCGTTCCGGAGTCCGGCGGCCGGTGGTACGTTGCGCCGCTGGGTGAGGAGCCGCATGAACATCTCGTTCCGCCAGCCCCGCCGCCGAGCCTTACCCGCGGCCGTCTCGCCCTCGTCGCTTTCGTACAGGCGGTGCTCGAAGTAGGCCGTGCAGGTGTCCTCGCCGTCTCCCTCGGGCGCGATGACACCGCTAAGTCTGAGTTACGTGCGCGTACAGTCCCGCCGAACGGGACACTACGCGCACGATCTCGTGAAGTGTTGAGCAATCCGTCCTAGACGTGGAGCTGTCCGCTGCGGGGGGCGGCCGGGCTGAGCAGGGCGTGGGACTTTCGGTAGGCGGTCGGGGTCAGGCCCAGCTCTCTGCGGAAGATGGTGCGGAAGTTCGCGGCCGTGCCGAAACCGGTGGCTCCGGCGATCCTCTCGACCGTCCAGTCGGAGGTCTCGAGGAGTCGGCGGGCGCTGATGATTCTCTGCAGGGTGACCCACTGCATGGGAGGCATGCCCGTCTCATGCGCGAAACGCCGAATGAAGGTCCTCCGCGAGAGCAGGCTGTGGTCGGCCATCCGCTGCACGGTGATCGACGCTCCGATGTTCTCGATCACCCATTCCCGCGTCGCGTGCAGGCCGTCGCGAGGAGGGGCGAGCGCGTCCCTGTACTGCGGTTCGTTCGCGCCCCGGACGGCGGAGAAGACGACGTCCTTCGCCACGCCGTCCGCGACGGTGGTCCCGAAGTCGGCCTGGACCATGTAGAGGCATGCGTCGATTCCCGCGCCGGCGCCTGCGGACGTGAGAATCGGCCCGTCCTCGACGAACAGTCGATTCTCGACGACATCGACGTCCGGGTACCTCAGCCGAAGCTGCTCGGTATGGCGCCAGTGTGTCGTGGCCGCCCTCCCGTTCAGCACGCCGCTGGCCGCGAGCGCGAACACACCCGTGCAGACGGCGACGACGCGGGCGCCTCGTTCGAACGCCACCCGGAGGGCCTTCAGATGGTCTGCCGGGACCGGGAGATTCGGATCCTCGTAGCCCGGCACCACGACGATATCGGCCTGCTCCACATCGGAAAGGGAATGCGTCGGCCTGATATCCGTGGCCACGTGGGTGGGTGCGAGGTCGCGATCTCCACAGATGAGGACTCGATAACCGGAATGCTGGCCGAACACATGCACCGGGATGCTCACGTCCAGCGCATACACGCGCGGCACCGCAAGGATCGCGACGACTGTCTCGCCCTCTGTGGATCGCAATTCCGCTCCCTGGTCTCCGCGCCTCCCGTCCAGCCTACGTTGCCCGAGGCTGGCACGATCCTTGCCGTAGCTGGCACAACCATGTCTGGCCCACCTTGACCTGCGCGAATAGCGTCGTGGCAGTCCCGACGGAACTCACGTCTGATGATCGGAGCGCCATGAGCAACGTAGACCGGGTGGAAACCTTCTCCGTTCCCTGGGAGGAGAGTTACGGGTACGTCCAAGCGGTCAAGCACGGCGACACCATCTATCTCTCCGGCCAGGTGGCCCACGACGGACCTGAACTCGTCGCCCCTGCTCCGGTCAATGACGACGGACAGGTCACCGACTTCTCCGCCATGGGCGACCAGCTCCGCCAGTGCTATGCCAACGCGGCGGAACTGCTTTCGCGTTTCGGCTCGTCTCTGGACGATGTCGTCGAGGAAGTCATCTACACACTCGACGCCGACGCGCTTTACGCCGTGGCGGGGCCGGTGCGCAAGGAGGCCTACGGCCGGCCGGACCCCCGGGTGGCCAGCACCATGATCGGCATCCGGCGGCTGGCCTTCCCCCAACTGCTCGTCGAGATCAGGTTCACGGCCCGAGTCTGACGGGGGCCGTTGCGCTCGGTGAGGCGAGGGCGGAGCAGAGGCGGTCGTAGGTGACTGCCATCTGTCGGAGCGTTGCGGCCGTCGTGCCGGTGTCGTCCGTGACCAGGCTGAACTGCACGCTGCCGAGCAGCCGCGCCTGTTCATCGGCCACCGTGGCGGCTCGGGTCTCGCGGATCGCGTCCAGCCAGACCGACGCGTCCGCGAGGCGCCGGACGCCCACCCGGACGGCGAAGTTGAGCAGGTGTTGGCGGGTGCGGTCGTCCAGGCCGGCCTGTATGCGATCGGCGAGATGCTCCAGGGCCGCCGCACCGCCCCGGGTGTCGTCGGTCACCGGGCGGCCTTCCGCGGGGCGGCCGGTGAGCCATCCCAACGCCATGGGCAGGGCATCACGCAGTGCCGTCACCGTCTCGACCCGCCGCACCCATCGGAATTCACTGCGCATGGTGAACGGGCCAGCGCATTCGACCTGGTCCGCACGCCACGCCAGGAGGAAATCCGCAACTGGCAGGGTGGCGAAGGGGAAACCATCGGGATCGTGGAAAAGCACTCGCTGGTCGTCGACGCCGAGCACCACAACCCAGTGGTCCATGCCGGTGGCCGTACCAGTCGACCACGGCTGATGCGTGAGCAGGCCGATATCAACCGGGCCCACCAGCACCGGATCCCGTTCGCTGGCGTGCCGCAACCGGCTCACGGCCTCCTGGGCCTCGCCTCCGCTGGTACGCCGGCAGGTCAGGCCGAGCAGAGTGATGGCCTGGTCGAGCCCGAGGTCGGGGTCCCAACCGAGAGGATCGAAATAGGGCAGGCCACCTTCGAATTGAACGCCGAAAGGCGAACCGGTCAACACCTCGATCGCCGATGGCGGGGGTGAATCCGTGCCCAACACCATCGCAAGCGAATTCGCGTAGCAGTAGGGAGTTGCACCCCTGAAAACAGTTGGCATGCGCCGACTCTTACATTTTCAGTTTTTCCGGGCAAGGCCCTGCGCCAACATCGCTGCGTGAGGGAGCACCAGCACGCCCGCCGGGTCGATGAACTCCGCGCTCGGCGCGTCGAAGCGGGCCTTGATCCTCGCGACGGTCGCCGGCGGCCGGCTGGTCACGACCTGCCCCATGGTCGCCACTCCCGAAGCGGGGCCGCTCCACCACTCCTCCGGTGTCGTCCGGTGGTCCCAGCGGAGAGCTTCGCAGGCGACGTCCCCGAATCCCGCGTCGCTCAGCAGCGCGGCAAGGCCCGCTCCGTGCGCGGGAAGTCGTCGTCGGGCGCCAGGCCGGGCAGATGGGCGGGGCGGGTGCCGCCCGCGCGGCGAGTGCCACCATGCCGGGCTCGGCATCCACCGCCGTGACCTGCGCCCCCCGCTCGCAGACGACCACGGCTGCGGTCCCCGTGCCTGTTCCCACATCCGGGACGCGAGTTCCGCGCCGAACTCCGGCGGCGTCGAGACGTCGCGGCACCGGGTACGCACAGAGCCTGGCAAAGCTGCCCGCATAGACCGCGCCGCGCCCCGCCCACGCTCGGCGCTCCGCCTCATCGAACGCCGTCAGGGTCATCCCTCCAAGGCGGCCAACTGCACCGAGGTGCCCAGAGTCAAACATGATCGCGCAATCCCGCAAGCGGAGGCGGGTGGGGCGGCCGAGTGCACGGAGCGAAAGTCGAGATGGGAAGCCGGATCACGATGCCGTCAGGATGAGGGCCGCGTTGTGGCCGCCGAAGCCGAGGGAGGTCTTGGCGGCGGCGTGGAGGGTGGTGGGGTGGGGGCGCTCGGACTGGATGGGGATCTCGATGGTCGGGTCGGGGGTGTCGAGGTTGGTGGTCGGGGGGACCGTCTGGTGGCGCAGGGAGAGGACGGTCAGGGCCGTCTCGATGGCGCCGGAGGCGCCGAGGGTGTGGCCGGTGGCCGCCTTGGTCGAGGTGACCAGCGGGTGGTCGCCGAGGACGCGGTGCAGGGTGGCGCCCTCGATGGCGTCGTTGGCGATGGTGGCGGTGCCGTGCGCGTTGACGTGGTCGATGTCGGTCGGCGCGAGGCCCGCGTCGTCGAGTGCGGCGCGTAGGGCCTGTTCGAGGCCGGTGCCGTCGGGGTGCGGGACGGCAGGGCTGTGGGCGTCGTTGGAGGCACCGTAGCCGCTGATATGGGCGAGCACCCGAGCGCCGCGCGCGCGGGCGTGCGCCGGGTGTTCGAGCACCAGCACGCCGGCGCCCTCGCCGGTGACCATGCCGTCCCGGTCGGCGCCGAACGGCCGGCACGCGGTGGCCGGGTCGTCGCGCCGGGTGGACAGCACGCCGGCCCGGCAGGCCGAGCCGATGACGGTGCGCGAGTGCATGGACTCGGCGCCGCCGGCCAGCGCGATATCGCAGAGCCCGGTGCGCAGCAGCAGCCGGGCCGTGCCGATGGCGGAGGTGCCGGAGGCGCACGCCGCGGCCATGCCCATACTCGGCCCGCGCGCGCCCGTGTCCAGGCAGACGCTGGCGGCGGCGTGGTTGAGCAGGCTCAGCGGGGTGACCATCGGGGAGATGCGGCGGTCGCCCTTGGCGGCCATCATCCGGGTGCCCTCGTCGTAGACGTCGAGGCCGCCGTGCGAGCTGCCGATGACGACGGCGACGCGGGTGGCGTCCCAGTCGGAGGGGTCGAGCGCGGCGTCGGCGAGGGCCTCGCGGGTGGCAATCACGGCAAGTTGGGCAAAACGTTCCATCGTGCGCGCGAGCGAACGACCAAGCATCGCGTCCACGTCAAGACGGTCCTCGCCGTCATCGATGGTGTAAGCGAAGTCACATGGAAGACCAGCCAGTTGGGGGATCTGGCCGACCGTTCCCGGGGTTCCGTCGAGGACTCGGCACCAGGTCGTCGGCACGTCCTTGCCCGCCGCGGTGACCATGCCGAGGCCGGTCACGGCGGCGTCGAAGGGGTCCGGGCCGCGCCCGCTCACGCGGCGCTCACCTCCCTCTCGATGAGGCTGACCAGGTCGCTGACGGTGCTGCGCGGCGTCATCGCGGCGTCCGCCAGGTCGATGTCGAAACGTTCCTCCGCCAGGAAGCGCAGCTCCTCCAGGGCCAGCGAGTCCAGCCTGAGGGTCTCCAGCGATACGTCGGGGGCGAGCGCGCCGCGCGGCACGCCGAGTTCCTCGGTGAGCAGCAGGTCAACTCGCTCGTGGGTCGAACTCATCGCACTCCTTGTGTCCAACGTGGCGAGCGCGGCCCCGGTCGGCCGCGCTCGCCTCTGGCGAACGGCGGGCAGGCGCAGAACCCATGCATCACCACAAGGTGATCACCACGATACTTCGAGTCACACACTCTCGCGGGAGCCGACCGGACCGTGGCTCGGAGCGACCGCCCCGTGCGCCCGCTGAGCGAATTTGCGAACTTTGCGCGCGTTGATTCCGTTAAGCTCATCAGACAGCCGGATCTTCCACCGCGGAGCCTCGCCCAGCCTTCGGCCGGGGGGACCCGCCGAGCCGCGCCGGCGCGTAACGCCGGCCGCGCGCGGGGCCCGGGACACGGGGCGGTCAAGGACGGCCCCCGGAGCGCAGGGCCGAAGAGGTGACGGCGAGTCGGGCCAGGGAGTGGGAGCGGAACGAGGTCGACCAGCGGGGCGCCTCCGCTGCGAGGTCCAGGGAGGGGAAGCGCTCCAGCAGGGCGGTCAGCGCGAGGCGGAACTCCAGGCGGGCGAGCGGGGCGCCCAGGCAGTAGTGCATGCCGAGCCCCAGCGCCAGATGGTGGCCGTGGTCGTCGCGGCGGATGTCGAAACGCTCGGGTTCGGCGTAGCGCTCGGGGTCCCGGTTGGCGGAGGCGAGGCACAGCAGCACGGTCTCGCCGGACGGCACGCGCACGCCCGCGATCTCGACGTCCTCGGTGGTGAAGCGGCGTATCGAGGTCAGGTTGGGATGGGCGTAGCGCAGCAACTCCTCGACGGCGCCGGGCAGCAGGGCGTCCGGATTGGCGCGCAGGGCGGCGAGCTGGTCGGGGTGGCGCAACAGGGCCAGCAGCCCGGCGCTGAGGGTGTGTTGGACGTTCTCGATACCGGCGCCGAGGATCAGGAAGGCGAACGAGACCAGCTCGTCCTCGGTGAGCCGGTCGGTCCCGTCACGGGCGGCGATGAGGGAGGTCAGCAGGTCGTCGGCGCCACCGGGGGTGGCGCGGCGGGCGGCGATCAGGTCGGTGAGGTAGTGGTGGATGGCGGTCACCGACTCGGGGACAAGCTCGGGGCGTTGGGGCGAGATCATGGTGGAGACCCAGCTGGCGAACGGCCGCCGGTCCGGCTCGGGGAGCGCGAACAGGTCGCCGATCACGGTCAACGGGAGCGGTGTCGCGAAGCCGGCGACCATATCGGTGATCGGCTGGGCGGCGGTGGGCTGGGCGGCGCCGCCGGCGTGCTCGGCCTCGTGCTTGGGGGCGGGTTCGGCGGCCTGGATCTCGTACAGCAGCGCGTCGGCGTAACGGCGCGCCGTGGCTTCGACGCTGGGCGCCAACGCGGCGACGTGCCGCGGGGTGAAGCCCCGGCCGACCAGGCGGCGCAACCGGATATGGTCCTCGGGATCGCTGTTGAGCAGGTTGGCGTCCAGCGCGGGTGGCAACGAGAAGCCGCGGTAACCGCCGTGGGAGTGCCGCTTGTTGTGCGACAGTCGGGGGTCGGACAACCAGCGGCGGACGTCGGCGTCCCGGGTCACCAACCAGGCGGTGGAGCCGTCGGGCAGGACGATGTGGTGCACCGGCGCGGAGCCGCGCAGCCGGGCCAGCGCGGCATGGGGGTCGGCGGCGAAGTCGGGATCGCCGAACGGGTCGCGGGGCTGGCCGTCCAGCCGGCTGGCGGCTGGCTGGGGGTCCCCCCGGCCGGAGGCTGGGGGAGGGCCGGCGGGAGGGCCGGAGCGGCGGTGGTGGGGCGGCAGATCGTCGGGCACGGCGGTCGCTTCCTCGTTCGGTGCGGAGTGGTGCGTTGGCGCGGTGCGCCGCCGTTCCGCCCGGAGGAGCCGGTGACCGACGCGGCCGGGGCGAGGCGGCTGGGCCCAGACGATCATGCGCTGGTCTATGCCCACCCAGACAGGGCGCAGCGCGGCGTCGGGGAGGGCGTCCAGATGCGCGCCGAGGCGTTCGCCGACCCCGATCGCCCCGTCCCCGGCGCCCGCCGGCGCGCGCACGCGGCACAGATCCGGCCGTGACGGCCGGAACCGTACGGCGGCCGGGCACCGGACCACCCGTTTGGGGGTGTGGGCGCTGGCGGGCGGTGCGGAGGTCGGGCGCGGCGGGTGGATGCGATGCGTGCCGCGCTTGTGGGGGGCGCGAGCGGGCGGCCGGGCATCCGCGGGAGAACAATTGACCAAGTGTTCGAATTCTCAGCGCTGCGCGCCGTGCCGATCATGGCTAGCGTGTCGTCCAAGCGTACATGTGTACGAAATCAGTCGGGCGAATGTCGTGTATCGGGCGGACGGCCGACACGACCTCCGGCCCCGTACGAGACACGTGCGATCAGCCCGGACCAGACACGCGACCGGACCACGCGACCGGACACCAGACCTGGAGGCGAGAGCCATGCCTGAACATCCCGAGGGCGCGCCCTGTTGGGCCGACGTCACGCTGCCCGACCTGGAGGGCGGGAAGCAGTTCTACGGTGAGCTGTTCGGCTGGTCCTTCGAGGAGGGCTCCGCCGAATACGGCAACTACACACAGGCGCGCTCCGACGGCAAGGACGTCGCCGCCCTCGCGCCCGCCGCGCCCGGGCAGGAGGGCGCGCCGGCCGCCTGGACTCTGTACTTCGCCTCGTCCGACATCGAGGCGACGGCGCGGCGCGTCCGCGAGCACGGCGGGGAGGTGCTGATGGAGCCGATGCAGGTGGGCCCGTTCGGCACGATGCTGACGGCCAGAGACCCGAGCGGGGCGACGTTCGCCGTCTGGCAGCCGGGCGAGCACACCGGCTTCTCGAAGCAGGGCGATCCGGGGTCGTTCTGCTGGGCGGAGATCGCCACCCGCGACGTCGACGCTGTGGACTCCTTCTACCCCGCGGTGTTCCCGATCGCCGCGAAGCGGATGGGCGACGCCTCCGACATGGACTACAAGGTCTTCGAGGTGGGCGGCACGATGATGCTCGGCCGCTTCCCGATGGGCCCGGACATACCGGCGGACGTGCCGGCGCATATCGAGGTGATCTTCGCCGTCGAGGACTGCGACGACGCGGCCGCGCGGGCGACCAAGATGGGCGGCCAGGTGACCGCCGGCCCCGAGGACAGCCCCTACGGCAGGTACGCGGTGGTCAAGGACCCGCAGGGCGCCACGTTCTCGATCCTCGATCCGTCTCGGACGGTGGGCGAGATGCCGAAGGTCGAGAGCTGAGGGCACCCCGCGGGGACGCCCCGGCAGGGGCGCGGGCTGGGGGACGGCCGGGTGCGCGGAAAATGCCGCGCACCCGGCCGTGACGGGCGCGTAGCCTGCGCGCGTGAGGCGGTTGGGGCGACGACGCGAGCGGCGGGACCGGGGTGGAAAACGGGGCCTCGGCGGGGACTTCAACCGCCTGTGGGGTGCCTCAGCGGTCTCCAACATCGGCGACGGCATCGCCGCGGCGGCCGCGCCGCTGCTGGTGGCCTCGGTCACCGACGACCCCGTGCTCGTCGGCCTCGCGATGTTCGCGCAGCAGCTTCCGTGGCTGCTGTTCTCCCTCGTCAGCGGCGTCTTCGTGGACCGGCTCGACCGCCGGCGGCTGATCGTGGTCGTCAACGCCGTGCGCGCCGCGGTGGTCGGCGGTCTGGCCGTCACCGTGGCCCTCAGGCCTGACGATCCGGCCACGGTGCTGCCGGCCGTCTACGCCGCCGGCTTCCTGCTCGGCGTGTGCGAGACTCTCGCCGACACTGCCTCGGCCTCGCTGATCCCGGCCGTCGTCGCCTCCGAGGACCTGCCGCGCGCCAACTCCCGCATGTCGGCCGTCTTCTTCGTGCTCAACCAGTTCGCCGCGCCCCCGCTGGGCGCGGTGCTCTTCGTGACCGCCGCGGCGCTGCCGTTCGGGATCAACGCGATGACGTTCGTGCTCGCCGCCATCCTGATCTCGACGCTGCGCGGCATCGGCCGCGGCGCCGACGCCCCGGCTCCCCATCCGGACGGGCCGCCACCCGGGGCCGACGCAACCACCCCGCCCCGGCGGTCGTTGCGTGCGGACATCGCCGAGGGCGTGCGGTGGCTGTGGCACCACCCCGGCATCCGGATGATCAGCGTCGCGCTCTGCCTGATGAACATCACGCTGATGGCCGCCCTGTCCGTTCTCGTGCTCTACGGGCGCGAGCGGCTCGGACTCGGCGAGGTCGGCTACGGAGTCTTCCTCACCGCGAGCGCCGTCGGCGGCCTGATCGGCGCCGTCGTCGCGCCGCGCCTCCAGGCGCGGTTCAGCCCGTCGGTGCTGCTGCGCGTGGGCCTGGTGATCGAGACGCTCTCGCACGTCGGGTGGGCACTCGCCAGCACGGCGTGGGTGGCCGGAGCCGTCTTCGTCGCGTTCGGCGTCCACGGTTCGGTGTGGTGGGCGGTGGAGAGGACGCTGCGCCAACGGGCCGTCCCCGACCGGCTGCGCGGGCGAGTGGAGAGCGTCTTCAAGATGTTCGGGATGGGTGGCGCGGCGCTGGGCGCCCTGATCGGCGGCCCGATCGCCCGAGTGCTCGGAATCACCGGCCCGTTCTGGTTCGCGGCGGTGGTGATGACGGTGCTGACGGTGGTGGCGTGGCGGCCGTTCGGGCGCGGCCTGGTCGCGGAGCGGGCGCCGGCGCGTGAGGCCGCGGGCCGGAAGCCGGCGGTGGCCGGCCCTGACGTCACCGTCGCGGGCTGAACAGGCACCGGTCGGGTCCGGCCTGAGGGCCCGCCGACCGGGTGAGGGACACTGGTCGAGCCACCCAACGCCCACCCGTAACCCGTCACGCGAACGAGGAGTCACTTCACCATGCGTCTGATGCGGATCGGCCAGCCCGGCCTGGAACGTCCCGTGCTCGTCGCGGCCGACGGCAAGCACCACGACCTGCGCCCGGTCACCGGCGACATCGACGGAGCGTTCCTGGCCGCGCTCGCCGAGGACCCGAGCCTCGTTCCCGACCCCGCGAGCCTGCCCGAGACCAGCATCGAGGGGGAGCGCGTCGGCGCGCCCGTCGCCCGCCCCTCGGCCGTGCTCTGCATCGGCCAGAACTACGCGGCGCACGCCGCCGAGTCCGGCGCCGAGCCGCCCGAGCGCCCCATTCTCTTCTACAAGTCGCCCAACACGGTCGTCGGCCCGAACGACGACGTGCTGATCCCGCGCGGTTCGAAGAAGACCGACTGGGAGGTGGAGCTGGCCGTGGTCATCGGCCGCCGGGCGCGGTACGTCGCCTCGCCCGAGGAGGCGTTGGCGCATGTCGCCGGGTACACGGTCAGCGACGACGTCTCGGAGCGCGCGTACCAGCTGGAGGAGTCGGGCGGGCAGTGGTCCAAGGGCAAGAGCTGCGAGACGTTCAACCCGCTCGGCCCGGTCCTGGTCACCGCCGACGAGGTGCCGGACCCGCAGGCGCTGCGGCTGCGCTCCTGGGTCAACGGCGAGATGCGGCAGGACTCCACCACGGCCGACATGATCTTCGGCGTCGCGGAGCTGGTGCACCACCTCTCGCAGTTCCTGGTGTTGGAGCCCGGCGACATCGTCAACACGGGCACCCCGCAGGGCGTCGCCCTCTCCGGTCGTTTCCCGTACCTGGCGCCGGACGACGTGGTGGAACTGGAAATCAGCGGGCTCGGCCGCCAGCGCTCGGTGCTGCGACCGGCGCCCTGAGCGGCGCGTCCCGACCGCTGGCCAAGGCTCTCACTCATTCGGGTGGCGGTGTTGGGTGCGCTGCCCGAAATGGTGGTGATTGGGGGTATCCCAGGCTCCGGTTGATGTCAGAGTGCCCCGATAGTCTGAATGCGTGACTGAGTCCAGCGCGTTTCCCGCTTCGCCTCACGTGATCCGCGTCCGCTATGACGGCGGCCCGCGCCACGGCCGGACGGTCGACCTCATCATCACCGGCCAGGCGGTCCTGCCCCTGATGCTCGCCGCCCGCGAGGCCGACCGGGACATCGGCCTCTACGAACTCCGTTCCACCGAGGGCGGCGGCACTCGCTACACCTGGATCGACGATGTCCCCGCCCCGACCTGAGGTGACCGTCGCACCCTCCCCCGGCCGGAGGCTGGGGGAGGGTGCGACGGTCATTCGAGACCGGGCTCGGGCGAGAGGTCCAGGGGCCGTTTGTAGTAGGCCCAGGGCGAGTCGAAGTCCGAGGGGGCGATCAGCTCCCAGCCCTGCTCGTCCATCCGGCGCCGCCGGCGCCGCGTCGGCCACCACAGCCGCTGGTGCTCCCACTGCCGAGGTGACGACTCGACGAGGTGGTGGAGGTAGCCGTAGTCGACGACGTGCCACCCGCGGCGACCCGCCCGCGCCAGGGCCTCCATCTCGTTGAAGGCGTTGAGCGGGGACAGGACCCTGCGGTGCGCGGCGGGGGCCTCCTGCGGCAAGGTCGTCACGGCCCCGCTGGCACCCGTGGTCGGGACCGTCGCCGTCGCCCCGAAGCGCTGCTGCGCGGCCTGGCGGCTGATGCCCAGCAGCCGGCCGACGACCTCCCAGCTGTGTCCGGCGGCGCGGGCACCGTTGATGGACTGCCGCAGCAGCCGACTGGTCTCCTCGGCGGCGACCCGGGACGCGGCGACCATGACCAGATGGGCCGCGGGGTCGCTGTCCAGGTCCCCGCGGCTCTCCGGGCGGACGGCCAACACCGCTTCGGCGATGGCCTCGCGCAGGGCGCTCGCCTCCCCTTCGGTCATGGAGGTCCCCCCGGCCGAAGGCTCGGAGAGGTCGGCGCGTCCGTCGCTCACGGCCGGTCCTCGTCGTCCGTGGCGGACGGCGCGGGCGGGAGCGGCTCCAACTCGTCCAGCCTGGCGGCGTCGGCGCCCGCCCGCCCCTGCGCCTGCGTCAGTCGGGCGGCCAACGCGACCCCCGTGGCGAACGTCGTCAGCCCGACCACGGCGAACAGGATCAGGAGCAGCGCGCTGTCCGTCACAAGTTGCGCCACGAGCAGCGCGCTGGTCAGGGCCAGCAGCGACGAGAGCCAGGCGAGGCCGGGGGCCGGACGGGAGGCGGGGCGGGCGGGTGAGTCCGGTGCTGATGCGGATTCCATGTGTCAAGAGTTCCTTGACAATCGGAAGCTTGTCAAGGATTCCTTGACATGGCATGGGGTGGCCCTCGCCGCTGAGGGGAGGGGCCGCCACGGCGAGGGCCGTGTGGGGGTGAGCCGACAGTACGCCCGATCGGTGCGGAGGGCGGCGGGTATGTGCGAATCGGTGGCCAATCCGAGATCCGACACCCGCGCGAGGGGCCGAAGGGGCGGCTGTTTCCATGGGGGGATGGATGTTCTGGGGCTCGCGGGGGTGCGGCACGGCTATGGGGAGCGGGATGTCCTCGTCGGGGTGACGCTGGCGGTCACGGCCGGGGAGTGTGTCGTGGTGGTGGGGGACAACGGGGCAGGGAAGTCGACGTTGTTGCGGATCGCGGCCGGGCGGGAGCGTCCGGTGGAGGGCGAGGCGACGTTCCGTGGGGAGGCGGCGGACGAGAACGCGCCCGGATTCAGGGTCGGGGTGGCGGCCGTGCTGGAGGCCGGGGCCTGCTATCCGGACCTGACCGTGCGGGAGCACCTGACGTTCGTGGCGTTGGCGCACGGGGCGGGGGACGAGGCCGGGGCGATCGTGGAACGGGTGTTGGGCGAGCACCGGTTGGCCGGGCAGGCGGACGCGTTGCCGTCCGGGTTGTCGTCGGGGCAGACGCAGCTGTTGGCGCTCGCGGCCGCGTGGGTGCGTCCGTACGAGGCGCTGCTGCTGGACGAGCCCGAGCAGCATCTGGACACGAGGGCCAGGGAGGAGGTGGCCCTGCGGGTGAACGCCGCGAAGCGGGCTGGGGCGGGGGTGTTGGTCGCCACGCATGACGCGCGGTTGGCCGCGGCCGTCGGGGATCGGGCGTTCACGCTGGACGACGGGCGGTTGCGTGCATACGTCGAGCGTTGAGTCCGGAGACGCCGGCGAGGCCGGTGAGTCCAGCGAGTCCGGTGAGTCCGGTGAGTCCGACGAGGCGGTTGCGGCCGTGGCGGCCCGAGCGGCTCTGGAGTATCTGCGGGAGCTGAGGGCCGACCAACGGCGGGCCGAGCGGAGGCGCCGGGTCTACGTCCTCTACTGCGTCGCCCTGCTGAGCGCGGTATGGGGCGTCCCGTACCTCGCCTCGGTGATCGGCGCGGCCGGGGACGGTGACTGGCACGGGGCGGCGGCCGGTCGGGTGCTGGACGCGCTGCCGCTGGTGGCGCCGGCCGTGCTGGTCGCGATGCCGGTGTCGGCGGCGCTGCGGGCGCGTTGGCGCGGGCCGGTGCGGCTGGACGCGCCGACCGTGGCGTGGGTGCTGCCGCATCCGGTCGACCGTGACGCGCTGGTGCTGCCGCGGTTCCACGCGGCGGTGGCGTTCGCGACGAGCCTCGGCGGGGTGGGCGGCGGCGTGGCCGGGTTGGTGGTGCACGCGCTGGGTGGTGGCGGATGGTGGCAGGCGGTGCTCGCCGGGGCGGGTGGTGGCGCCGCCGCCGCCTGCCTCGGGGTGGCGGCGGGGGTGGCGGTCCAACGAGTCGGCGCGGTGCGTCCTGCGCTGGCCGTGCCGGTGCCGTTGGCCGCTCTGGCGGCGGTGCCGCTGCTCGCGGCCGGCGGGCAGGTGCCGCGCCTCATGGGGGTCTGCGCCGCGGTGCTGGTGGCCGCCGGGGTCGCGGTCGCGCTCGTGGCCGCCCGCCGGGCGGTGCCCGGGCTGCCCGCGCGGGTGCTGCGGGAACAGGCGACGGTGGCGGTGCGGATCACGGCCGCCCTGTACGCGTTCGACCTGCGGCAGGGCCGTGCCACCGTGCGCCGGGCCAGCGGCCGGCGGCCCCGGCCGGGGCGCCGGGTGCCGATGCCCCGCCGCTCGGCGCTGCTGGTGCCGTGGCGGGACGCGACCGGGCTGCTGCGCGAGCCGGGGCGGTTGGTGTGGGCGGCGGTGTGGTGGGCCGTCGCGCTGGTCTGCGCCTCGTTGGAGGAACGGGACGCGGGCGGCGGGTATCTCACGCTGGCGGCGCTGCTGGCTGGTTACCTCGCCGCCGCGCAACTCGCCGAACCGGCACGGGTCGAGGCGGACGACGCGCGGCGCGCCGGCGCGCTGCCGTGGTCGGCGGAACGGCTCGCGTTGCTGCACGGGCTGCTGCCGGCGGCCCTGTTGCTGGTCACCGGGGCGCTGCCGGTCGCGTTGGCGGGCGGTCTCGGGCCTTCGCTGCTGCTCGCCGGCGTTCCGGCGTTGGTGGGCGCCGCCCTGGTCAGCGCCTACCGCGGGGTCATGCCGGGCGACCTGCTGCTCGGCCACGAAACGCCGATGGGCAACACCGGTCCCATCCAGGCCGTCCTCTGGCATGTGCGGGGCCCGATGGTGGTCCTCGCCGCGCTGGTCGCGGCGCATCTCCGCGCACCGGACGGCCCCTGGTCAGGGCTGGCCGTCCTCTGGGTGCTTGGCACCGGGGCGAGCGCCCTGGCCTGGGCCCACCGAACGGCCCGGCCGAGACGCGGACCGTAGCGGTGACCGGTCAGTGGTGGCTCGGCTGGGTGCGGAGGAAGGCCTCCAGGCCGGCCAGGTCGTCGGTGTTGAGGTGGTCGACGCCGGCGGCGAGGAGTTCGCGCCAGACGGCCTCGCGGGCCGGCCCCGGGGTGTCGGGGGTGGCCCAGAAGCGGAGGCGTTGGTCGCGGGAGTGAGCGGTGCCGGCGATGGAGTGGAGCAGTTCGCGTTCGGCGGCCGGGAAGGGGCCCTCGCCGAGCCAGCTGAAGCTCTGGGTCCAGTTGGTGCTGATGAGCGGGATGAACGCGGACGGGTTCGGGCCGTCCGTGGCGAGGTCCTCCAGCCGGCCGTCGTAGAAGGCGCGGCGGACGTGCTCCTGCTCCATGGGTATGCGGGCGTCGCGCTCGCCGGAGATGACGGCGGTGACCGCGCCCTCGTGCACCGAGCCGTACACGCCGCCGACGGCGGTGCTGAGCATGGGCGCGTAGCGGCGGAGTTGGCGGGAGAGTTCGCGGTAGGTGGCCTCGCCGGTGTTCTTGATGTCGATGAGGAGTTGCAGCGGGAGGTCGGAACCGCGGTAGACGGAGCCGCCGTTGGCGCGGACGAGCGCGGCGAGCGGGTTCAGGTAGAGGGAGCGGAGGGTGCGCGCCGGGTCCAGGTCCACCTCGTCGTGGGCGACCAGGAGTTCGCCGTCCACCAGCCAGATGTCGGCCTCGACGCTGCTGAAGCCGTGCGCGAGGGCGTCGAGGAGGGGGCGGTCGTGCTCGTAGTCGTTGTGGGCGTGGGCCTGGGGCAGCGGGGTGGGGCCGTGGGGGCGAGGGCGGGCGGCGGCCGTGACGGGCGACGCGAGGGCGGCGGTGGTGGTGAGGCCGGCCAGGGTGGCGAGGGCGTGCCGGCGGGTGGGAGTTGCCACGAGTCCTCCTGGGGATGCTGCGAAGTGGGTGGAAGTGCGTGCCGTGGACCGCAGTGAGTATCCCGGGAGGAAGAGCCAAGTGGTGGATGCCGGGCGAGAGTTTTCTGAGCGGCCATCCGTGGTTCGTCGGCCGGTGCGCGTCTGGTACGCGGCCTACGGATCGAACATGCACCCTGAGCGGCTGGCCTGTTATCTGCGCGGGGGCACGCCTCCCGGCGGGCGGCGCTCGCACCCCGGGTGCCGCGATCCCCGGCCGCCGGGGCGGTCGGCGTCGCTGCTGCTGCCCGGCGTGCTGTACTTCGCGACCGAGTCGCTGGTGTGGGGCGGCGGGCGGGCGTTCTACGATCCGGGCGCGGCGGACGAGGAGACGCCGGCGCGGGCGTACCTGTTGACGGCCGGGCAGTTCTCCGACATCGCGGCACAGGAGATGGGGCGCCCGCCCGGGGTCGACCTGGACCTGTCGGGGGTGCTGCGGACCGGGCGGGCGCGGTTCGGGCCCGGGCGGTACGAGACGTTGGTGCGGGTGGGGGAACAGGCCGGGTTCCCGGTGCTGACCTTCACCGCGCCACGCGGGTGGGACTCCGGGCACCTGCCGCTGAACGCCCCGTCCGTGGGGTATCTCCGGCATCTGGGGGCGGGGTTGGTGGCCGGGCACGGGTGGGACGCGGCGCGGGCGGCGGAGTACCTGGCGACCCGGCCGGGCGCGCGCGAGGTGTGGACGCCGCAGGCGGTGCGGGAGGTGCTGCGGGGGTTGGCGGAGGCCGGACCCGCGAGGCGTCAGAGGGCGGCGCGTATCTGGTCGGCGGTCAGGACGTAGCCGGTCTCGTCGTCGGTGACGGAGCGGGCGAAGACCATGCCGGCGGCCTGGCCGTCGGTGGTCAGCAGGGGGCCGCCGGAGTTCCCCGGGCGGACGGTGGAGCGGACGGTGTAGATGTCGCGGGTGACGACGTTGTCGCCGTGGATGTCCTGGCCCTGGGCGGCGGAACGGCCGGCGACGGTCGCGGCCTGGAGGTCGAGGCCGCCGTCCTCCGGGTATCCGGCGACCACGGCGGGGTCGCCGGGCTCGGCGTCGTCGGCGTCGTCCGTGAGCGGCAGCGTGGGCGCGTCCAGGCCCGGCACCTGGAGGAGCGCGACGTCGGCGTCCGGATTGAACACCACGATCTCCGCCGAGTACAACTCGCCGACGCCGCCGACCTGCACGGAGACGGCCCCGGCGTCGTCCACCACATGGGCGTTGGTCAGCACCAGGTCGTCGTCGTAGACGAAGCCGCTGCCGGCCTGGCCGGAGAAGCCCGAGCTGGCGTGCACCTTGACGGTGCTCTGCCGCGCGGCGTTGACCGCGGCGTCGGTGACGTTGTCCCCCGAGGGGGCGGGCACCTCGGCGGTCGGCATGTTCTCGAAGGGGTTGTAGACGTGCGGGAAGCCGGCGTCGTTCAGCGCGTCGGAGGCGCGGCTGAACCAGGTCGGCGCCTGCTGCGGCATCCGGTCCTGCACCCCGCCCAGCACGCTGGAGTCCTGGATCGCCTGATTCAGCCCGGGGGAGGGGGTGGGCGAGAGGCTGCTGGCCGCGATCCAGGCGACGATCAGCACGGCCGCCGCGTTGAGCAACGAGCCGCCGACGCCGTCGACCCAACGCGCCGGCGCCCAGACGAGGGCGGAGCGCAGCCGCTCGGCCAACGGCCAGGCCAGCGCCTGCCCGGCGGCGGCGGGCAGCAGCACGACGACCAGGGCGGCGAGCGTGGAGCCCATGGTGTCCGGCCGCATGGGGTCGATGAGGTACGGGAGCAGCCAGACGCCGAGCGCGGCGCCACCGACGAAGCCGGCCAGCGAGACGAGGCCGGCGAGCAGCCCGCGGTGGTATCCGGAGAAGCCGAAGCCGATCACCGCGAGCAGCAGCACCACGTCGAGCAGGTTCACCCGCGTCTCACCCTTCCCGCCCCCAGCACTTCGTCCCGTTCGTCATAGTTCGAACGGTCCGCCACCTGCGGCGGTTCCCCGTCGTTCGGGTGAACCTCGGGCCGTCCGGCGGGCCGTCCTGAAGGAAGCTACTGGAAGCTATCAGGTGCCGGCGGGCCGTCAGTTGATGTCGAAGAGCGGGCCGGTGAGGGTGAGGCCGAGGTCGTCGCCGGCGAAGGAGAAGAGGGCGAAGAGCATCAGCGCCGCGCCCGCGAGCGCGATGTCCTTGAGGAACTGGATCATGTCGGCCTGCCGGGCCTCGGCGTCCGGCACCGTCCAGAAGTTGTGCATGAAGACGGCGGTGGGCACCAGGAAGGCGATGAGCAGCAGCGCGCCGAGGTCGGCCCAGATGCCGAACAGGACGCTCAGGCTGCCCAGCAGGAGCAGCGCCCCCGAGCCGAGGACCGAGGCCTGCGCGGCCGGGATCTTCTTGGAGGCGGCGTAGCCCGCCATGGCCTTGCTCTGGGTCAGGTGGCCGATGGCCGAGTTGAGGAAGAGTGCGGCGAAGAGGATCCGGCCGATGAGTACGAGGATGTCCATGGGGGGCCTCCAGCGAGAGAGCGGGGCGACGCGCCACACGAGGTAGTTGAATATCGGACCGTCTCCCCACGGTACTCCGGTCCGGGGCCTCGCGCACCCTCCATGCTGCCACGGAACGTGACGAACGGGCACGTGGCGTGGCGGCTTCCGATCGCCCTTGTTTGCTGTCGCGTCATCTTCCAGCGCACCTGATACTGCTGTGAGGACCGATGCCGAAGACGTCGTTTCGTGCCCAGTAGGGCCGGGCATGGGGTCTTCGTGCTTCCGAGCAATTCGGGCGAAAGGCGCGTTTCGGCAGACCGCAGGGCCTGCCGGCGCGAGTGCTGAGAGTGACCAGAGCACTGGCCTCAACGCCTTGGGAGAGCTGCCATGATCACTGCGTCTGTGCGCACCGGAGACAGGCAAACCAGGCACACCAGACGGGGGCGGCATCCACACGATGACGCCCCGGACACCGCGGGGCAGTTCCAGCGGATCGCCGCGCTCCCCGAGGGGCCGGAGCGCGAGGAGCTGTGCCAGGAGGTGATACGGGCGTGGATGCCGATGGCCGGGCGACTCGCCCGGACCTTCCGCGACCGCGGCGAATCCCTGGAGGATCTGGAGCAGGTCGCCGCGCTCGGCCTGGTCAAGGCCGTGAACCGCTACGACCCGCAGCGCGGCTGCGCGTTCGAGAGCTACGCCGTGCCGACGATCGTCGGCGAGGTCAAGCGGCACTTCCGCGACCACCTGTGGGGCGTGCACGTGCCGCGCCGCACACAGGAGCTGCGTAACCGGGTGCGGGCCGCCAGTCGGGAGTTGGACTGTCGGCTCGACGACCGTCGGCCCAGCGTGGCCGAGATCGCCGAGTGCACCGGGCTGTCGCCGGAGGAGGTCGGCATCGGCCTGGAGGCCCTTGACAGTTACAGTCCGCTGTCGCTGGACGCCGAGGTGCCGGGCACCGGCGAGGGATACACGCTCAACGACACGCTGGGCCTGCCCGATCCCGGGTACGACCAGGTCGTCTACCGCGAGGCGATCAAGCCCAAGTTGCGCGATCTTCCCGAACGCGAACAGACAATCCTCTACCTCCGCTTCTTCGAGGAGATGACCCAGAGCAAGATCGCCGAGCAGCTCGGCATCTCCCAGATGCATGTGTCCCGACTGCTGGCCCGGATATGTGCCCGGCTCCACGACGAGATCGAGGGCGACATCGCCGGCGCCGGCGCCGGCGGTGGCGGTGGCGGTGGCGGTGGCGGTGCCGACGGCGATGGCGGCCGGGCGGCCGACGGCGACGCCTGAGGGCGGCCGGTTGACTTCAAGATTGCTTGAAGTTTCAGACTGCTCCTGTGTCGCCGACCGGCGACACCGAGACATCGCGACGGCAGCGCGACGGCAGCGCGACGATCACGAGGAGAGCAGCGCCCATGCGAGAGATTCAGGCCATGCGGTTCGGCGGCCCCGAGGCGCTGGAGGTCAGGGAGGCGCCCGACCCTCCCCCATCCCGGCGCCGGGCAGGTGGTGATCGAGGTGGCCGCGGTGGACACCCTCCAGATCGAGACCATGATCCGGCGGGGCCTGGCCACCCAGTGGTTCCCCACTGAGCCGCCGTACGTGCCGGGCGGCGGCGCCGCCGGACGGGTGGCGGCCGTGGGCGACGGCGTGGCCGCGGACTGGCTCGGGCGGGAGGTGGTCACCATCGGCGTGGCCAACGGCGCCTACGCCGAACGGGTGGTCGCGGACGCCGAGGCCCTGATCCCCGTGCCCGACGGCCTCGGGGTGCGCGAGGCGGCGGCGCTGGTGCACGACGGTCCCCCAGCCTCCCCCAGACTTCGTCCGGGGGGACCCCCATGGCTGGGGGAGGGTCCTGATCACCGCCGCGGCCGGCGGTATGGGCGTGCTGCTGGTGCAGTTCGCGCCGGCCGCCGGGGCCCGGGTCGCCGGTGCCGCCAGGGGCGGGCCCAAGCTGCGGCTGATCCGGGAGTTGGGCGCTGACCTCGCCGTCGACTACACCGAACCGGGCTGGGACGAGGCGGTGCGCTCCGCGACCGGTGGCCGGGGCATCGACGTGCTGTGGGACGGCGCCGGCGGCGAGATCGGCCGCATCGCGTTCGGCCTCGTCGTCGACGGCGCCCGGGTGTCCACGCACGGCGCCCCCGGCGGCGGCTTCACCCCCGTCGATCCGGCGGAGGCGGAGCGCCGCGGCATCACGCTGCGCGGGATCGCGGACGTCCAGGTGACGCCCCGCGCCGCGGTCCCGCGGATCAGCCGCGCGCTGGCCGCGGCCGCCGCCGGCGAGATCCGCCCGGTCATCGGCCGGACCTTCCCGCTGGAACGGGCCGCCGACGCGCACGCCGCGATCGAGTCGCGCGAGGTGCTCGGCAAGACGCTGCCCCTGGTGCGGCCCTGAGCCCCCTGAGTCCCCCTCGGCCCCCTGAGCCGAGGGCGGGGCTATCCCAGCAGGGCGCCCAACAGCAGTGGCATCGACAGCCGCACCTCCCGCCGCCCGTACGTCCCGGTATGCGTGCCGGGATAGAAGTGCGCGGTGACGGGGGTGCCGGCGGCGATGAGCCGCTCCGCCGTCGCCCGCGACTCCCGGCCGATCACCGCCTCGGTCAACGAGATCACGTTCGCCGGGAACGACTCCGCCACCTCCTCCGTGCCCGGGATGACGGGGTCGTCCTCCCGGTCCGGGTCGTCGAGCACCCCGAACGTGCCGTCGCCCGCCGAGATGTACACGGGGACAGCGCCGATCCGGTCGGCCAGGTGGTACGGGTCGTGGGCCCGCCAGTTGGCCCGCTGGGCCACCGGATCGCCCCAGATCGCTATCCCGTCGATGCCGGTCAACTGCGCGCCGCCCAGCCACACCTCCGGGTGGGCCAGCGGATGCAGAGCGCCGCTGTACGAGGCGATCGCGCGGAACAGCCCGGGGTGGCGCGCGGCGTAGCACAGCGCACCGTACCCGCCCTGCGAGTCACCGCCGGCCACCCGCCGCCGCCCCGCGCCGTACTCCCGCTCCAGCAGCGGGATCAACTCGTGCACGTGGAACGTCTCCACGGCCGGCGGCCCGCCCGCGCCGTGGTTCCACCAGTCGGTGTGGAAGCCGAACAGCGGCATGCCCGTCATCACCACCAGCACCCGGTGGAGCTCGTCGATGTCCTGGACCAGGTGCTGCTCGGTCCAGATACCGGGCTCGCCGTCCCCGCCGGGCAGCAGGTAGAGCGTCGGCCAGCCGGCGTCGGGCCCGCGCCGGTCCCAACCGGTCGGCAGGAGCAGCTCCACCGTCCCGGTGCCACCCAGGGCGGGGGAGTCGACGGTCAGCCGCAGCAGCCGCTCGTCCACCCGCTCCTCTCCCACCACCCGGATCCGGCGCTCACCGGCCGGTGCGGCGACCGCCGGTGTGGCGGCCGGACCCGCGCCGGACAGCTGCGTGCCGGCTGCCGTCGCCCCCGCCGCGCCCCGCACGAAACGGCGGCGGCCCCATTCGTCGGGACGCCCTCCGCGATGCCCTTCGTGACCTCGGACATGTGTCATGGATTCCTCCCGGTCCCCCGCGTCATCACTGAGAGTGACTCTGTCTGCGCGCTCAGACATCGCGCTGGCGCAGCACGACGCCCGCGCCGAGCAGCGCCGCCGCCGTGTAGCCGGTGACCAGCAGCAACGACGGCCACGCCGCGAGGTTGCCGACCGCCTCCGCCGACGCGTCCGAGGTCTGCGTCAGCTTCTCCAGCGCCGCGGTCGGGGAGACCCCCGCCACCCACCGCTCCGCCTCGCCGAACAGCGGCCCCAGCATCGACGGCAGCAGCAACAGGCCGACCACGGCCGTGGTCGCCCCTGCCGCGTGCCGCACCAGCGTGCCCAGGGCCAGCCCGAGCAACCCGGCGAGGGAGAACGCCGCCGCGATCCCGAACAGCGCCGGCAGCGGCTCCCCCTGGGCGTACTCGTCGCCCAGCAGCGCGTCACCCACCAGGTACGCGCCGGCGCATGTGGGCAGCGCGAGGGCGTAGAGCAGCCCGGCCACCAGCACCGCCTTCGCCGCCAGCACGACGCCACGGCGCGGCACCGCGGCGAACGTCGTGCGGATCGTGCCGCTGCCGTACTCGCCACACACCACCAGCGCGCCGACCACCGCCGCCAGCGCCAGTGCCGGCACCGCGATCGTCAGGCTGCCGCCGAGCACCGTGTCGTCGGGTTGAAGGCTTTCGGTGGCCGCCACGAACACCGCGCCAGGCACCGGCAGCAGCGCCATCGTCAGCGCCGTCCCCACGGTGGACCGCACGCTGCGGAACTTGATCCACTCGTACGCCAACGCCCGCCGAAACGTGCCCCGTCCGGCCCATTCCGCCCTCACCGGACGACCCCCTGTCCCTGATGCTGCGCCGGCCCGGTGCGGTGCACCGTGGCGTCCGCCGCCATCGCCGTGTAGACCTCCTCCAGGGAGGACAGGGACGGGGTCAGCTCGTGCAGCGCCAACCCGTTCGCCCGCGCCAACTCGCCGACGGCCGCCGCGTCCCGGCCCTCCACCAGCCAGCCGCCCCGCGCGTCCGGCCGCACCACGGCGCCCGCGTCCTCCAACAACTCCCGCAGCCGCTCCGCCTCCGGCGCGCGCACCAGCGTGCGCGCACCCGCATGCGACTCCAGGAACTCCCGCATCGGCGCGTCCGCCAGCAGCCGACCGCGCCCGATCACCACCAGATGGTCCGCGGTCAGCTCCATCTCGCTCATCAGGTGGCTGGACAGGAACACCGTCCGCCCCTCGGCGGCCAGCGAGCGCATCAGGTCCCTGATCCAGCGGATTCCCTCGGTGTCCAGGCCGTTGACCGGCTCGTCCAGGATCAGCACCTCGGGGTCGCCGAGCAGCGCGCCCGCGATGCCCAGCCGCTGCCCCATGCCCAACGAGAAGCCCCGCACCCGGCGGCGCGCCGTGCCCGGGTCGAGGCCGACCAGGCCCAGCACCGCGTCGACCCGGCGGCGCGGGATGCCGTTGCTGGCGGCCAGCCCGGCCAGATGCTGGTAGGCCGAACGGCCGCCGTGCACGCCGCCCGCGTCCAGCAGCGAGCCGACCACCCGTAGCGGGGTGGCCAGCTCCCGGTACGGTCGCCCGGCGACCTCGACGCGGCCGGACGTCGGGGCGTCGAGCCCCAGGACGAGCCGCATGGTGGTGGACTTGCCGGCGCCGTTCGGGCCGAGAAAGCCGGTCACCCGCCCCGGTCTGACAGTGAAGGACAACCGGTCGACGGCCGTGCCGTCCCCGTATCGTTTGGTGAGTTCGTGTGCCTCGATCATGCTCCCGACGCTAGGCAGCGCCGCCACGCCCGCCATCCGCCACCGGGAGTCGGCCACTACTCCCGCCGGCGTAGCCGGCTCAGCGACGCGGCGAGAACGCCGGAAACGCCGCCGGGTCGGTCAGGTCCAGGTCCGCGTCCGGCCACCGCCGCCGCAGCAGGTCCGCCGCCCGCCGCGCCCAGCCCGCCAGATGCGGCAGCGCCCGGAACGCCTCGGCGGCGCGCGCCGCGGCCTCCAGCGTCGCGACGAGCTGCGGCCGGCTCGGGTGCCCGGCCGGCCGGGCGTCCAGCACCGCGAGGCGCTGCAGCCGGACGATCGCCCAGTCCAGGCACGCCGCCGCGAGACCCCGGCCGTACCGCCGATCGTCCGCCGCCTCCGGCACGCCCTCGGCCAGCGCGCGGCGGTAGTGGTCGGCGCGGCCGCTCGTGTCGGGGTCGCCCACCGACATCCACGCGGGCCCGGGAACGTGTAGCCACACCCCGGAGACCAGGGCGTGGGCGAAGCCGGCGAACTCGAAGTCGATGAGCCGCGGGTCCGCGGGTCCATCGTCGTGCAACAGGACGTTGTTGGGCTGCGTGTCCTGGTTGCCGAGCGCCAGGAAGGGGCCGGGATCCGTCAGTTCGGCGAGCGCGGCGCCGAGATCGGACGCGGCCCGGCCCGCGAGCGGGGCGCCGAGCGTCGCCGCGTGCCGGCGCGCCTCCGCCCGTAACCGGGCGAACGGACCCACCCGGTCGGCGGCCGGATCCACCGGCCCCAGTGCCGCCCTGCGCGCGTAGTAGGCACCGGCGTGGCCGGCGGTGGCGGCGCCCAACTCGCCGCAGACGCGCGCGAACGCGGCCAGCCGGTCAGCGTGCGCGGCGGCACCGTCGCGGAGCAGCAGCGAGTCGAGCGCGGTGCGCGGCGCGAGGTCCTCCAGCACCACGAACTCGGCGTCGAGATCCGCGGCGACCACCCGCGGCGCCAGGGCGAGGCCGCGGTCCTCGGCCAGGAAGCGCAGCGCCGCCAGTTCGGTACGCAGTCGCCAGGCGTCGGGCGCCGTGTCGCGGTGGAACGGCCGCACCCACTTCACGACGACGGACCCCGGCGCCTTCGCGCCGCCGCCGAGCCGAGCCCGGGCGACGGCCCACGGCTCCAGACGCCGCCACTCCTCGACGCTGACGGGCCCGCCACAGCGCTCGGTCAGCAGGGCCGCCACGGCGGCGGAACGAGCGGTCGCGGCACCGGCGTCAGGCATCCGGGCAGCGTAGCCGCTCGCCCGCCTCGCACTCCGGCCCAGTTGCGGGAGCGGGCCAGCCCGGTCGGGTCGGGCCAGCCCGGTCGGGTCGGCTCAGGCCGGGGCCAGGGCGGTCAGGGTGCGGCGGCCGTCGGGGTCGCCCTTGGTCGCGGGGGCGATCGCCACCTCGTCGAGACCCGCCTCGGCGTACTCGGCCAGCCGGGCCCGCACGGTCGCCAGATCGCCGACCAGCCCCAGCATGCTCGCCGCCGCCCGCGGCAGCGCGGCCAGCCGCTCCTCGAACGGGGCGCCCGCGCGGGCCAGTTCGACGGCCTCGCCGTAGCCGGCCGCGACGAACATCTCGGCGTAGCCGCGCACCGTGAGATAGCCGGCGATGCCGCCGAGGATATGCGCGTACGATTCGGGCACCGGATCGACGGCCGCCGGCAGCCAGGCGGCGAGCCGGGGCGGGGCCGGGCGGCCGGCCCGTTCCGTCGCCGCGTCCAGCTTGGCGCGTAGCTCGCGCACCTGCTCGGGAGAGACCAGGTCGAGCACCATCCGGTCGGCGTGCTGCGCCGCGGTGGCGATGGCCCGGTCGCCGAACGCCGCCACGGTCAACGCCCCGCCGGGCGGGGCCAGCCGCCGCCGGAAGCCGCCGCCCCATTCCGCGATCTGACCGCCGAGCAGGGTGCGCACCGCCGCCGCGCTCTCCGCCAGCACGCCGGCGACCTTCGCCCGCGACCGGCCGTGCACCTCCTCGACGACGCGCACGCTGGACGCGCCCAGGGCCACCCCGACCGGTAGCCCGGTGAGCGCGGCCACCCCCGCCGCGCCGCGCGCGATCGTCGCCGGATCGCGCACGGAAACGGGCACCGGGCCCGCGGTCAGCGCGATCCGTTCGGCCCGCACCCCGATCGCGGTGGCCAGCGCGAACGCGTCCCAGGTCGGGCCCTCGCCGAGCCAGACCTCCGGGTACCCCAGCCGGTCCGCGAGCACCCCGACCCGCACCGCCTCCAACGGCGGTCGGTCGTCCTCCCGTGAGGCGGCGACGACGCTGAGCTCCAGCCCGAGGTCCGAACCGCCTGTCCTGTCTGTGCCGTCGTTCATGCGGGCCACCCTAGGAGCGGAAGGGACGGCAGGGGGAGTCCCGGACCGCGCGTCGCGCCGCAGCCGCGCCGCGCACCGGCGGTAATCCGGTTGAACGCGGTGACCGCCGGGGTGATGATGCGGCCGTGATCGATACGGGACTGGCGGACCGGGTGGTGCTGGTCACCGGGGGCAACGGCGGCATCGGGGCGGCGACCGTGCGGGCGTTCGCGGCCCAGGGCGCGCGGGTCGCGGTGCACTACCTCGACGCGCCGGACCCGGACGCCACCGAGACCCCGCCCGGCGTGCGGTGGGAGCACGTCACGCCGGGGGCGCGCGCCGCCGAGGAACTGGTGGCCGGGCTGGGCGGCGCCGCCGCCGGCATCGTCGCCGTGGGCGCCGACCTGGCCGCGCCGGACGCCGCGCCCGCGCTGTTCGACGCCGTCGAGGCGCGTCTGGGCCGGGTCGGCGTGCTGGTGAACAACGCGGCGCACTGCGAGAGCCCGGACACCATCGACGAGCTGACCGCGGACGGCCTCGGCCGCCACTACCGGATCAACGCCGTCGCACCCGCGCTGCTCACCGCCGAGTTGGCCCGACGCATCCCCGGCCGGCAGGGGGGCGCCGAGCCCGGCTGCGTGGTGAACGTCTCCACCGACGCCGCCCGCGCGTTCCCCCGCCAGATCGGCTACGGCACGTCCAAGGCGGCGCTGGAGGCGTTCACCCGCGCCGCCGCGCTCGATCTGGCCGGCGCCGGCATCCGGGTCAACGCCGTCGCCCCCGGGCCCGTGCAGACCGGCTGGATGAGCGAGGAGGTCTTCGACCACGCGCGGACCATCGTCCCCATGGGCCGGGTCGGCGAGCCCGCCGACGTCGCCGACGCCGTCGTCTTCCTCGCCTCGCACCAGGCCCGCTGGATCACCGGACAGGTACTCCAGGTTGCCGGCGGCCACGCGCTGTGAACCGCGGGTTGTGCCGTCCCAGACAGCGCTCCGTCCGGATTTCGTAACGCCTCCCATACACATCCTGACCCCGGCCACACCCTTTGCTAGCGTCAACGCCGCATAGACGGGGACCAGAAAACAAGGTGTGTGCGGCATGGACGAGTTGACGCCGGAGCAACTCGGCGATCGAGCCGAGAAACTGCGAGAGGCCGCCACCCGGGCGCGGGAGCTGGCGGGTTCGCTGGGGGAGTACCTCGACTCGGCCGTGACGAAGGCGAGTGGGGACGACCCGTCGATCTGGACCGGGCCGTACTCGGAGGAGGCGACGGGGCACCTGCAGGGGCAGCAGTCGACCCTTCGCACCATGGCGCAGAACCTGGTCGCGGACGCGAGCCGTTGGGACAACGAGGCGGGCCAGATGGACGACGAGGCCGGCAGCCGCGAGGACGACGAGGGGGGCAACTGATGAGCTATCGAGGTTTCGACGTCGGTCAGATCAGGTCGCTGGCGGGGGATCTCACGACCCTGGGCGACGGGTCGCCGACGTTGCACCAGGACATCTCCGACGTTCTCAACAAGGCGCACACCGCGATGGCCACGGGCCCGGCCACGTACGACGGCGACCTGGAGAAGGTGCGCACCGCCGCCATCACGGATGCGGTCTTCGACGCGCTGCCGTTCGGCGGGACCGGCACGCTCCCGATGGCGCTCAACGACGACCTGAACAACATGTCGGACGAGATGAAGCGCCGCTGCGACCAACTCGACGGCGTCAAGGAGCTGGACGACGCCGGGTATCCCGTTTCCTCCTGCGACCTTTTCCTGGACGACGACCCGCCCAGCCAGCAGGACATCGACGAGGCGGTGCGCTTCTTCGACGACCTCGACGAGGGCGACTTCAACGGGGTCGGCGGTCGCGAGGCGCTGCTGGATGCGATGGGCGACCTGGAGGGCCTGAGCCCGGCCGAGTTGAACATCGTCATGTCCAAGGTCCCGCCGGAGCAGCTGGAGGAGTACAACGACATCCTCAACCAGCCGCAGATGTTCAATCTCACCGGGATCACGTACGAGGAGCGCACGGCCCACCTCAGCGACCTCCTCGCCGATGTCGGATCGAGCAACCTGGACAAGTTCGTCGACGCCTTCCCCGGTGTCCAGCCGTCGTTCGACAACGGCGAGCACCTGGACGGCAGCGAGGAGTGGGGCACCACGGGCGACCCGCTGTTCAGCACCCCGAACGCGGACGGCCTCTCGGTCGACGTGAAGGACATCAACCAGGGCTCCTTCGGCGACTGCTGGTACCTGGCGTCGCTGGCGTCGCTCGCCCAGGCGAATCCGCAGTTCATCCAGGACGGGATCAGGGAGAACGACAACGGCACCGTCAGCGTCCGAATATGGGACGCCGAGGGCAACATGCAGTGGGTGACCGTCACCGCGGACCTGCCGCTGGACGAGAACGGCGATCCGGTCGGCGCGTACGGCGACGGCGAGAGCTGGCCGGCCTACTACGAGAAGGCCTTCGCACAGACCTTCGACGAGGACCCGCGCGGCACCTACGGCGCCATCGAGGGCGGCTGGTCGGAGGACGCCGTGCCGCACCTCACCGGCGGTGAAGCCGAGGACATCGGCGGGGGCTGGTTCGGCAGCGACTACGACAACGTCAAGGACGCCTTCAGCAACGGCAGGGCCGTGACGGTGTCCTCTACCGGCGAGGACCCGCCCGAGGGCTGGAAGGGCTACACCGACAACCACGCGTACTACGTTGTCGGAGTCAAGGAGAACGGCAACATCCTGATCGGCAACCCGTGGGGCCAGACGGACTACCCGCCGATCGAGTGCACCCCGGACGAGTTCGAGGAGTACTTCGAGGACCCGCAGGCGACGGACGTGCCGTCATGAGCACGGGCACCGACAGAGAGGACGTGCAGGCCATGACCGCAGGCAACTGGCCGGTGACCCGCGACGGGATCTGGAAGCTGCACTGGCACATCCCGCGCACCAAGCGCAGCGAGCCCAGGCTGAGCGTGGTGGTGACGGAGATCCGTCGCGACCCGCCGCGCTTCAACGTGCTGGCGATGTCGCGCCAGGTGGAGCAGGCCGACTATCGCGACATCGGGGTGGGCGAGGTCGTCGAGCTCGCCGGAAAGCGCTGGCAGGTCGAGGAGATCGACACCGGCCGGATGGACGTCCCCTGGAAGGACCCGGCGTTCGAGGCCGGTTCGGTGAGCCTGCGCCTGCTCGACGCCGCCGGGTAGTCCCGGGGCGCCGAACAGGCACTCGGTCAACGGGCCCGGGTCAACGGGTGCGGTAGGCGTCGATGACGGTCTGGGTCACGGTGGTGCCGTCCCGGTCCGCGACCTCGGCCCGGAACGACACGCTGCCGCCGGCCGCCGGATTGTCGACGCAGATCCGCCCGTCCCGGACGGGCGCGTCCGTCCACGTCCCGCCGCCGTCGAAGGAGACGGCGACGGAGACGTCCAGCGACGCCGGGTCCGCGCCGGCGGCCGAGCCCTGGACGGTGACCGGGACCTCGACGGTCTCACCGGCCGGCGCGGTGTTGTCCAATGCCAGTTCCGGCGAGTACCGGACCGCGTACGACGGCACCGACACCGGGCCGTCCTCCGGGCCGGCGGCGGAGGTGAAGGTGTACTCGGCGACGACCTCGGTGCTCACCGAGAACACCGCGCTGTCCCGTTCGATCGTGGTGACCAGCCGGTACTCCGCCTCCTCGGCCGGCAGCTCGAACTCCACCTCCTCGACGGGGCCCTCGGCCGTGGCGTACTCCTCGCCGTTCCGGTACAGCGTGGTCACGGCGCCCTCGTAGAGCGGGTCCTCGCCGTAGCCCCATGGGTCATAAGAGCGGTGGCCGGCGCCGTCGGCGAGCAGGTTGACCGCGCCGTAGAGGGTGTTCCCCAGCCGGAACAGGCCGTCGTCCGCCGTGGACATCACCGGCCCGAAGACGCCGGTGTTGAACGTCTCCCGGTACTCCTCGCCCGGACGATAGGCGCGCGTGTCGCCCGCGGTGTACGCCGACTCGAAACCGCTGCCGTACTGCGAGAAGTCGTGCGACCAGAGAGCAGCGTCCGCCCGGACGTACACGTCGCGACTGATCGGCAGCCTTTCGCTGGCGATGCCAACCAGGTAGGGGACGGACGGCGTGGTGACCACGATGCCCCAGGAGTCCTCCATGGTCATCCCCGCCTCGGCGGTGATGCGGGCCAGGTCCTGCGAGTCGGTGTGCTGGGTCAGACCGGTGTAGAACCCGTCCGTCCGGGAGTCGGCGGTGTGGAACTCACGATCGCCGTCGCTCACCCATTTGTAGACCGAACCGCTCAGCGCGAACTCGTCGGAGGGCTCGCCGAGCTGCGCGGTGCCGATGCCGTCCGGCGGGCGGCCGGCCACCGTCCACACGCTCGAGAACCCCCTGTCGGTGCCCACCAGTGGCATGTCGAATCCGAGCGACATCTGCGTCGATGCGGCTGGCTCGTCCTCGAAGGTGAGGTCCATCTCCTCCGCGGCGGCGGCCGGGAAGTCCAGGACGGTGTCCTCGGTGACCGACACATGCGGCATCAGCAGCCAGTCGTATCCGGTGGCCTCGCCGTTGTCCCGGTAGTCGACCGACGTGTACACCGCGTACTCGCCGACCGGGAGTTCCAGTTCCACCGTGGGGTCGTTCGGGTCCGTGGGTGCCACGTAGATGCGCTCGAAGGTCTCCAGATCGACGATGGTGGCGTCCCAGAACGGCGTGGCCTCGCCCGCCCGGTCGGTGGCCGCGAGGGCCACGTTCGCCGTCTCCGCCGCCACGTCCCGCTCGGTCGGGGGCGACAGGTCGTGGCCGGGCTCGGTGACGTTGAACAGGCCGGGGTCCAGCGTGCCCTCCTCGATCCCGGCCCGGGCCGCGTGCGGGATGACCTGGGTGCCGCCGTCACGGGTGATGCTGTCGTACCCGTCGACACTCCACCCCTGGCCCTCCGCGAGCCCTCCGCCGGCGCCCGCGTCGCCGATCACGCCGGCCACCCGGCCGCGCTCGTCCAGCAGCACCTTTTCGCCGGTGGGGAGGGTGACCTGCCGCGCCACCCCCGCCCCGTCCGGGGCAGCCGGTGCGCTGTGGGCGCTCTGGGCGCTGGCCGGGGTCCAGACCGTCACCGCCGTCACCGCCGCGCAGACCGCGACGGCGGCCATCCCTCGACGCGTCCGCGTTCCTCGCATTGCCACGTGCTCTCCCTTCGATGAGGACGGCCGGCTGACCGCCTCACCCGTCAGACGGGTGGAGCACGGGAAAACTATGCAGGGCGCGGCCTAACCGCCCGTCCCGGCGCGCACCAGGCCCGTCTCGTAGGCCAGCACCACGAGTTGGGCGCGGTCGCGCGCGCCCAGCTTGATCATCGCGCGGCTGACGTGCGTCTTCGCGGTCAGCGGCGACATCAGCAGTCGGCGGCCGATCTCCTCGTTCGACAGGCCGGCCGCCACCAGCGCCATCACCTCCCGCTCCCGGCCGGTCAACGGCGCCAGCCGGCGCGCGCCCTCGGCGAGCGGCGCGCGCAGCCGCGCGAACTCCTCGATGACGCGTCGGGTGACCGCCGGGTCAAGCAGGCTCTGCCCGGCGGCCACGGTGCGGATCGCCGCGCGCAGCCCCTCCGGCTCCACGTCCTTGAGCAGGAAGCCCGCGGCGCCGGCCCGCAGTGACTCGAAGACGTACTCGTCGGCCTCGTAGGTGGTCAGCACCAGCACCCGCACGGCGTCCAGCGCCGGATCGGCGGCGATCCGGCGGGTGGCCTCCAGACCGTCCACGCGCGGCATCCGGATGTCCATCAGCACCACGTCGGGGCGGGTCAGCCGCGCCGCCTCGACGGCCCGCGCGCCGTCCTCGGCCTCCGCGACCACGACGAGATCGTCGCTGAGCTCCAGCAGCGCGCGGAAGCCGGCGCGCACCACCGTCTGGTCGTCGGCGAGCACCACCCGGATCGTCATGGGTCCTCCCCGACCGGCAGCGCGGCCCTGACCCGGAAGCCGCCGCCCGGCGCCGGCCCGCACTCCAGCGCGCCGCCCACCGCCGCGGCCCGCTCGCGCATGCCGAGCAGCCCGAAGCCGGCCCCTTCTCCTGGCCACTCGTGGGCGCCGGTGTGGGCGCCGGTGCCGCGCCCGTCGTCCACGACCTCCACGACGAGGGACCCGCCGGCGTCCCCGCGCACCGCCACCGTCGCGTGCCGGGCGTTCGCATGTCTCAGCACGTTGGTCAGCGCCTCCTGGACGATTCGGTACGCCGCGAGCTCCACCACCGGCGGCAGCGCCCGGTCGCCGGTCTCCGCGGCCAGCGTCACCCGCAGCCGGCCGGCCGAGGCCCGTTCGACCAGCTCTTCCAGCTGGTCCAGGCCGGGCGCCGGGGCGTTCTCCGGCGCCCCCTCCGCCGCGTCCGCCGCCTCGTCGTCCCGCAGCACGGTCACCGTCGCCCGCAGCTCCCGCACCGCCTCCCGGCCCGACGCGCGCACCTGGCGCAGCGCCGACCTGGCCAGATCCGGCCGCCGGTCCAGCGCGTCCAACGCGACCCCCGCCTGGACGGTCATCGCCGAGACGGTATGCGCCACGATGTCGTGCACCTCGCGGGCGATCCGCACCCGTTCGGCGCGCACCCGGCGCGCCGCCTCCAGCTCACGCTCCCGTTCCGCACGCCGCGCGCGCTCCGCGTAGTACGCGGTGAGCTCGCGCCGGCCGCGCACCACCTCGCCGAGCAGCAGCGGCACCAGCGGCCAGATCATCTCCATCACCGGCGAGGGAAACGGCCGCCCCTCCTCCTGCCCCGACACCACCGCCACCACACCGGAGGCCACGGCGGCCACCACGGCGGTGCGCACCGTGCGTCGCCGGTCGCCCTGGGCGGCCACCTGGTAGAGGGCGACCATCACCGGCAGGTTCAACAGCTCGCCGATATGCCCGTACAGCGTCCAGGCCGCCAGCCCGACGCCGGTCACCAGCGCCGCAACGAGGGGGCGGAGCCGGTGCGCCAGCAGCCCCGCCAGCGACACGGCCAGCGCCAGCCAGCTGAACCAGTCGTCCTCCCGGGTCCCGCGCACGTTCGCCACCAGGTCGGCGGCGGTCAGTGACCCGACCCCGACCGTCACCGCCACGTCCCTGACCGCGATCCGTATCCCGAGCACGGCCTCACGATAGGCACGGCCCCGCGGCGGCGCGTACGCCGCCGGGAGTAGCCGCGGCCGGCGCGCCCGCCCACCCGTTGCTCGCGTAACAGTTCCGTTACCTCTCCGCGTTTTACCTGCACATGACCCGAGCATGGCCATTAACGTCAGTGCTACCGAGCATCGTGAGCAACTCGACCGGGGGACGTCGGGTGACCGACTCGGGCACGGGGAGGGGAAGGCGGCAGCCATGGGGGAGACCAACAGTGCGAACCCGGATCACTTAGACCAACTTGCGGATCAGCTCTGCCCGGTCGGGGACGGCGCGACGTACGGAAACCTGGCCAGCGCCTTCGACCGCGCCAGGAGTCTGGACGCCTCGGCGCAGATGACAACGCTCGCCCCGTTACTGGGCTGGCTGATGGACACGGCGGGTCAACTGCGGGACAAGGCGTCGCTGCTGCGCGGCGACGTCCCGATGCCGGACTACACCGACATCATGTACGGCGACGGCACGTCGGACGTGGAGACGGACCCGTACGCCGCGTTCGAGGTGCTCGGCCAGGACAACATCGACGCGTTCCTGGCCCTGGCACAGGACGGCGAGCTCACGGACGAGGACATCGAGCAGATGGCCCCGCTGCTGGGGGCGTTCGCCAACGACCCGAACTTCGCGGCCGCGCTCGTCGACCAGATGGGCATGGACAACTTCCTGGAGTTGTCCCAGCAGATCCAGGACCGGGCCGGCGAGATGGAGGACCCGGACGAGGCCAACCGCCTGCGGGAGGACATGGCCACCATCCTCACCGGCGCGTTCTTCGTGCCCGGCAACCTGAAGCCGGGCACCGAGGAGTACGACGAGTGGGTCGAGAACACCCCGCAGGGCCAGGCGTACGCCGCGCGGCTCCAGGCGTTCCAGCGCTCCGGCGATTCCAACCTCGCCGAGGCCGCCGACCTGACCAACGACCTGATCAACGCGGACGACCTGTCGCTCTCGCAGCTGACCGCGCTCAACGAGTTCCTGGAGAACCAGAACAACGATCCGCTGGGCGGTGACTTCAACCGCGCCCTGATGACCGAGATCAGCCCGGAGGGCCTGGTCCGGCTGGCCGAGACCCTGCCCGAGATGGCCGGCACCGCCGACGAGGAACTACGCGCCGGCTTCGCCGAACTCCAGACGAACATCGCCAACTCCCTCGCCTCGGCAACGGACGTCGGCAAGCCCCCCTCGGGCGACCCGACCTACGTGCACTGGGAGAACACCTCCCAGGCCCAGTGGTACAACGAATTCATGGCCGACTTCTACGAGGCCGGCCGGGGCACGTACGAGGTGACGTTCACCGAGGACATCCCGCACGGCATGGTCAACACCGCCGGCTACCAGATGCTGCTGAACCTCATGGAGGAGGGCAACGGCTACTCCACCGGTTTCCTCGTCGACGTCGCCGAGGACCTCCAGGCCGCCGAGACCGACGACGAGCACTGGCTGTCCATGATGGGTCCGATGGAGGCCAACTACTTCGACGTCGGCACGCCGGACTCGCGCATCGCGATGGACCCCATGAACAGCGTCCTGGGCATCATGGGCCAGCACCCGGACGCGGCCACCGAGTACCTGAGCAACGAGGAGAACCTCGACTGGCTGATCGATCGGAACTGGTCGCACCCCCTCGTCCCCGCGGGCGAGGACGGCCTCCCCGGCTTCGACTACAGCGGTTTCGGCGGCGCCCTGGAGGCCGCCACCACGGGCCACCGCGCCGGCAGCAACGACCCGTTCGCCCGGACGGCGGAGGGCGACCAGATCATGGCCGAGGTGATGGAGCGCTTCTCCGCCGACAACGGCGCCCTCATCGCCGACGACGGCCCGTTCGTGGACCTGCGGCCGCAGATGGGCATCATGGGGGCGGCCTTCATGCCTGAGCTCCAGTACGAGCTTGGCCACCAGATCGACCCGCTGGACCAGTTCAACGAGCAACCGACGTTCCTGGCCGGCATGAATCTTGAGGCGTTCCTCGCCCAGACCGCCAGGAACCCGGACGGCTACGCCGCCCTCATGGGAGCGCAGCAGGCGTACACGACCCTCTCGGTCGACGTCGCCATGAACTCGCCCACGGAGTCCACGGTCGACCAGTCGGAGCGCATCAACAACGCGGTGGTCCCCGGATTCATCGTGGCCGGCATTCTGGCCGACGGGCGTGCCTCGGCGACCTACGAGGCCGGGATCGCATCCGATGAGGAGTTCAACAGCCGTCTCGACCTGGCCTCGAACGTGTCGGGTCTGGTGCTGGGCGAGACGGTCGGCAGGATCCCGGGTGCCGGAGGCGCGCTCAACTGGGGAGCGGAGCAACTGACGACAGGCCTCATCGACAGCTTCAAACGAGACAACTCCGCGGAGTACTACGAGGACGCGAACGGTCTCTACACACAGTCTCGCCTGGATGCTTTGGAGGCAGCTCAGTTCGCCGTGCGGACGGCCGGAGAGGGGCACCAGAACGCGGATACGATCGATGACCTGGAGGACGGGATCACCAATGAACTTCTCGCCCATTTCGATGATGGGTACAACTGGGACAATAGCTAACGAGGACAGGTCCGTTGACTGAACGTCTGACGCGGGTCGCGATCGCACTTGCGGTGGCCGCGCTCGTTGCCGGTTGCAGTGGTAGCGGTCCCACGGAGCGGGAGTACGCCGTGCCCGAGACGCTGTGCGGATTCGACCTGGCCAAGGACCTGTACGACCCACTCTTCCCACCGGGGTCGGATCTGATCGTCACCGACTATCCCGACGACACTCTCATGGCCATCGACAGCTGTGAGATCGGTCTGGACGGCAACGAGATCATCCGTTCCGAGACGTCAGGCGCATACAGCTTCCAGGATTACATGGACGCTGTCGGTCGCAACTACGACTACGACGTCAAGGACGGAAGTCCCGTCGACGGGGAGTTCGAGGCGATGGTCTGGCCCGGCTTCGCCATCGCCGGGACGGCCTGCGAGCCCGGCGAGATGATCGACTGGTTCACGGTCGGCCTGCGTGTCGAGCATCCCGATGACGACGACGAGTCGGTGCGGGTGCTCTCCGAGCTGATCCAGCCCTTCATGCAGGCCGCCGTCGAGAAGTCAGCCTGCCGGCCGGACCCGCAGGGCGAATACCCCGTCACAGCCAACTGACCCTGCGTCCTCCTTGTTCTCGGGTGTGCTCCAGGGCCTAGCGTCGTGTCATGAGCTCCTCAGGGTCGGGCCAGAGCACGGTCGGTGAGCTCAGCCGGCGGCGTCGCCTCCTCGTGCTGGCAATCTGCTGCGCCAGCATGGTCGTCGTGGTGATGGACATCTCCATCGTCAACGTCGCGCTGCCGGAGATCCACCGCGACCTGGACGCCTCGGTGTCCGGGCTGCAGTGGACGGTCGACGCGTACACCCTGACGCTGGCCAGTTTCCTGGTGCTGGCCGGGTCCACCGCCGACCGGGTCGGGCGGCGGCGGGTCCTCCGGATCGGGCTGGCCGCCTTCGGCCTGGGGTCGCTGCTGTGCGGCCTGGCGCCGAGCATCGAATGGTTGGTCGCGGCGCGGGCGTTGCAGGCCCTCGGCGGCACGATGCTGAACCCGGTGGCGATGGCGATCACCGCCAACACGTTCCCCGACCCGGCCGAACGGGCCAGGGCCATAGGGATCTTCGGGTCGATGGCCGGCCTGTCGCTGGCACTGGGGCCGATCCTCGGCGGCGCCCTGGTCGATGTCTTCGGCTGGCGTTCCGTCTTCACGGTCAACGTACCGATCGTGGCCGCCGCGCTCGTGTGCACCGCACTGTTCGTGCCCGAGTCGCGCGCCGCCCGGGCGCGCCGGTTCGATCCGGTGGGCCAGGCCCTGATGGTCCTGGTGCTGGGCAGCGTCGTCTACGCGACCATCGAATCCACGTGGCTGGGCTGGACCTCGCCGGTCATCCTCGGCCTGCTCGCCGTCGCCGTGTTCGGAGTGCTGGGGCTCCTCGGCTACGAGCGGCGCCGCGCCGACCCGCTGCTGGAGCTGCGCCTGTTCCGCAGCGTGCCGTTCAGCGCGGCGATCGCGATGGCGCTCGTCGCCCTGTGCGGGTTCAGCGCGTTCCTGTTCGTGACCACCCAGTACCTGCAGGACGTGCGCGGCCTGTCGGCGCTGGCAGCCGGGCTGTGCCTGCTCCCGGTCGGGGCGCTGGTCCTCGTGCTCTCCCCGTTCATCGGCCGGCTGATCGGAGTGCGCGGTCCCCGGCTGCCGCTGGTGGTCGCCGGGGTCGCCCTGGCGCTGGGTGGCGGCGCGTCCCTGTGGCTCGGACCGACCACCCCGTTGCCGGCCGTCCTCACCATCTACCTGCTGTTCGGCGTCTTCCTGAGCACCGTCAACCCGCCGATCACCAACACGGCGGTCTCCGGAATGCCCCGCTCGATGGCCGGGGTGGCCACCTCGTTGGCTTCCGCCGGCCGGCAGACCGGCACCACGCTGGGTGTCGCGATCGCCGGGACGATCGTGGGACCGGCCTGGACCAGCGGCGGCACGGCGTTCACCGGCGCGGCGCAGGGCGTGTGGTGGATGGTGCTCGGTCTCGGCCTGGGCATCCTGGCCCTCGCCCTGCTCAGCACCGGCCGCTGGGCCACACACACCGCCACCCAGGCCGCGACCCTGTTCGAAACGGTCGACCGCGGCGAGAACGACAGTCGCGATCGTGCGCGTGGAGTCCCGGGAAACGGGACGTAACGCGCACGATCTGCATCCGTCAACCGTCAGCAGTGCCCCAGCCCGCCGAGGCGCCCACCCCTTGACCCAGGCGAGCAGTGGCTTGGTCGCGTTGCGTGCGCGCCCCCCGCTCGACGGCAGACAGCTGACGACAGATGGTTGACCATCTGCCATCTTGGTTCCTAGGGTGCTCGCCATGGGCGAACGACTGACCGATTCGAGCGAGGAACGGCGTCGCCCCGCGACAGCACGCGGGGTGGCACCGCCGGACAGATACCTGCCACCGCTGACCTACCGAGATCTGCCCGAGCCGGTGCCGCTGCGGAGGGTCCTGGGACCCGGAGTGATCCTGCTCGCCGCGGGCCTCGGCTCCGGCGAGTTCGTGCTGTGGCCCTACGTGGCGTCCCAGGTCGGGCTGGTCTTCCTGTGGGCGGCCCTGGCCGGGGTGGGCATGCAGTACGTGATCAACATGGAGGTGGAGCGCTACACGCTGGCAACCGGCGAGACCGCCGTCACCGGGTTCACCCGACTGTGGAAGCCCTGGGGCGCGTTGTTCGCCGTGATGGCGATTCTGCCCAACGCGTGGCCGGGGTGGACGTCGGGCGGCGCCACGATACTCACGTACATCTTCGGCGGCGGGAACGTGGCCGTCATCACCATCTGCCTGCTCGTGCTGACCGGCCTCGTCCTCACGTTCTCACCGGTGATCTACAGCACCGTCGAGAAGATCGTCTCGGTGAAGATCGCCGTGGTCGTCCTCTTCTTCGCCGTCGCGGTCGCCGTGGGAACGACGGCCGAGGGCTGGAAGGAAGCGGCGGCGGGGACGGCGAGCGTCGGAACGTTCCCCACGGATCTCGGGATCCCGCTTCTGGTGGGCGCGCTGGCCTTTGCCGGCGTCGGGGGGACGGGAAACCTGGTGATCAGCAACTGGGTCAGGGACAAGGGCTTCGGGATGGGCGCGTACATCCCCCGGATCGTCTCCCCGATCACGGGTGAGGAGTCGGCGGGCCCGGCGATCGGGCACATGTTTCCCACGGACGAGGCCAACCTACGGCGCTGGCGTGGCTGGTGGCGGGTCGCCAACCGCGAACAGCTCATCACCTTCGTCGCCATCAGCGCGGTCTCGATGGTCGTGCTCTCGGTCCTGGCGTACTCGACCGTGTACGGCCGGGACCTGGAACAGGACATCGGCTTCATCGAGGCCGAGGGAGAAGCCCTGTCCGACCTCGTCGCCCCCTGGTTCGGCCTCGTCTTCTGGATAGCCGGCGCGGCGACGTTGATCGTGGGTTACATCAGCATCCTCGACTACGTCGCGCGCCTGTGCGCCGACGCCTTCAAGGTGAGCTATCTGCGGAAGAGCACTTTCTGGACGGAAAGCCGGCTCTACGTCAGTGTGGTGTGGGGAATGATCGTCTTCGCGAGCGTCGTTCTCCTGACGGGACTTGACCAGCCGGTGGTGCTCCTGGTGATCTCGTCGTCCCTCAGCGGCGTCGTGATGTTCATTTACTCCATCCTGCTCGCCCGTTTGAACCGACGGCATCTACCGCACCCCATCCGCCTGCGCGGCACCAGGTTCGTCAGCCTCAACATGATCGTGCTGGCATTCGGCGTGTTCTCCGTGATCCTCGTCGCCGATCAGGTGAGACAGCTCGTGCAGTGACGTTCGGTCGGAGCGGCGCCAACCACTCACCCAAGTCACCATCCCCCCAAGGGAGAACGCGATGACCACAGAACCCGAATACCGCTACGACCGGCTCACCTGGCCGCAGATGAAGGACGCGATCGCCGAACAGCCGTGCGTGCTCCTGCCCACCGGTGCCATCGAGCAACACGGGCCTCATCTGCCGCTCGACGTCGATGCCTTCCTCGCCCACCGGGTCTGCCTCGAAGCGGGGCGGCGCGCGCCCGACCGGGTGCTCGTGCTGCCGCCCGTCTCCTTCGGACTCAACCTGCACCACATCGACTTCCCCGGCACCATTCACATCGAGCCCGAGACCTTCGTCGCCTTCTGCCTGGATATCACCAAGAGCCTGGCCTACCACGGCTTCCGCAAGATCCTGGTCGTCAACGGGCACGGTTCCAACACGCCGCTCATCGACCTCATCGCACGGAAGACGGTGCTGGAGACGGATTCCCTGTGCGCCGCGGTCAACTACTTCGCTCTCGCGCGGGGAGCATTCGAAGGAATCCGCGAGACCACCACCGTGGCCCATGCCGACGAGTTCGAGACATCGCTCTATCTCCATCTCGCACCCGAGCGAGTCCGGATGGAAGCGGCCGTCGCCGATAACGACGTCGAGGGGCGATACGTCAGTTCGGACAGCACGTCCGAATACCACGTCCGGTTCTCCGACTACTGGAGCCGTTGGACCGAGACCGGTGTCCACGGGGACCCGACCAAGGCCACCCCGGAGAAGGGGAAGGTGATCTTCGAGGCCGCGGTCGGTGCACTCGGCGAGTTGATCGACGAATGGCGGTCCTGGCCTCTCGATCATCGCCGATCCCAGCACCGGACGCCCGTGCAGTCCAGGATTCGTTGGTGAGGAGTCAGCCAGGTTCGGCGGGGGCCCCGGCGTCGTCGCCCAGATACGTCTCGATGTGCTGGACCACGGCGCGGTCGACGGTGGCCGGGGTGCCGGAGCGCAGGGCGGTGAGCAACGCCTGATGTTGCTGCGGAATCTCTTCCGGGGAGGGGTGCGCCGGCGCGTCGCGCACGAAATAGGCGCGCACCCGTGGCTGGATGACACGCCAGATCTGCAGGGTCTGGGTGTGCCCGCAGGCCTCGATGACCGCCTCGTGGAAGGCCAGGTCGAGGTCGGCGAGCCGCTCGGCGGAGGCCCCGCTGCCCGCTGCCGCCTCGAACATCTCCCGCACGAGCCGTTCCAGCCGGTCGAGCAGCTCGGGGGAAAGGTTCCTGGCGGCGTCGCGGAAGGCGAAGCGCTCGATCGTCAGACGGATCGGTACCAGGACCTCACGGACCTCGCGCTGCGAGACACCGGACACCACGGCGCCGCGGTAGGGGTGGGATACGACGAGCCCCTCCTGTTCGAGGATCATGATCGCCTCGCGGACGGGGCCACGGCTCACCCCGGAGCGAGTCGAGATGTCCCGTTCGACCAGCCGGTCGCCGGGCTTGAGCTCGCCGGTCGCGATGGCCTGTCTCAGCCAGTTGAGAATCCAGTCCCGTCGCGACACGGGCATCGCTGACGTCGGCGCCGACATGGGCCTTGAGCTCGTCACGTCTTCCGTCCCCATCGAGGCTCGCCGGATGCGGGCCGACCGTGAGTAACCCTAGTCCACCCCCGACCCGGATCGTAGATGGATGACCATCTACCAGGCCGGGAGTGCCGTCTGCCAAAGCCCGACTCTGCCGTGCGGGCCCATCCCTCGGAGGGAACAGAAACCATGAAAATCCGTGACATTCGTGTGGCCGGCCTGCGAGGAGCGACCCCCGCGGGTGGGTGGCAGGAGGAGCTCACCCACGACGACGTCGTCCACACCCTGGTGGCGGTCCACACCGACGAGGGGCCGGTCGGCATCGGGAGCGTGTTCACCAGCGAGGCTCTGGTGCGTGGCGCGCTGGAGATCCTGCGGCCCCTCGTGATCGGCCAGGAGGCCACCGAGCCGGAACGGGTTTCCGAGCGGCTGCACCGCGCCACGTTCTGGCTGGGCCGCGGCGGCTCGGTGACCCACACGATCAGCGGGATCGACACCGCCCTGTGGGACGTTCTCGGCCAGGTCACGGACCAGCCCGTCGGCCGCCTGCTCGGTGGACGCTACCGGAGCCGCGTGCGCCCGTACGCGTCCCTGCTCATGGACCGGCCGGAGGTCCTGGCCGATCGGCTGCGCCGGCTGGCGGAACGGGGATGGACCGCGTTCAAGATCGGCTGGGGGCCCTTCGGCCGGGTCAGCCCGGTCCTGGACGAGCAGATCGTGGCCGCGGCTCGAGAGGCCGTCGGTCCCGAGGCGCTGCTCATGGTCGATGCCGGCGGCAGCGACAGCGCCTGGTCGAACGGGTACAAGTGGGCCCTGCGCACGGCAGAGATGCTGCACCGCTACGACGTCGCCTGGTTCGAGGAACCATTGAACCCCGATGCCCTGAACGACTTCGTCCACCTACGCCGGGAGGCACCGGTCGCCATCGCGGGTGGGGAGGTGCTCACCCGCCGGCAGAGCTTTCACCCCTGGCTCGAGGCGGGGGCGCTCGACATCGTTCAGCCCGACGTGACGAAGGTCGGTGGGCTGAGCGACCAGCGACGCATCGGGTGGGCCGCCCAGGATCACGGCGTACGGCTGATCCCGCACGGCTGGAACACCGCGGTCGGGCTGGCCGCCGACTTGCAGTTGGCCTCCGCCCTGCCCGACACCGACCTCGTCGAGTACGTCACCGGATCGCCCTACGTCGACGAGATCACGTCCCACCCGTGGGTACTCGACGACGACGGGATGCTCGCCATCCCCGACGGCCCCGGCCTCGGTGTCGGCCTCGACGCCGAGGCCCTCGCCCGCTTCACGGGCACCGAGGCCGCCGCCGCTCTGCTGCGGCCCTGAGCCGGGCTGACGACCACGACGGCCCGCCTCCGCGCTGGTCGGAGACGCGCCGTCGGAGGTGGCGCGGAGCGGGGCCCTCACATGTTGATCATGTGGCCGGCCAAACCGTGGATGGCCTCCTTGACGGCCTCGCCGAGGGTGGGGTGGGCGTGCACGTTGCGGGCCATCTCGTGGACGGTGAGGTCCCACTGCTGGGCCAGCGTCAGCTCCGGCAGCAGCTCCGTCACCTCGGGGCCGATCAGGTGGCCGCCGAGCAGTTCGCCGTGGCGCTCGTCGCTGATCAGCTTCACGAAGCCGGAGAACTGGCCAAGACCGTGCGCCTTGCCGTTCGCGGTGAACGGGAACTTCACCGTCTTGACCTGGTAGCCCTCCTCCTTCGCCTGCGCCTCGGTGAGGCCGAAGCTGGCGATCTGCGGCTGGCAGTACGTGGCGCGCGGGATCATCCGGAAGTCCACCTCCATGGTCTCCGCGCCCGCGATCGTCTCGGCCGCGATCACGGCCATCGCCTCCGCCGCGTGCGCCAGCATCAGCTTCGCGGTGACGTCGCCGATGGCGTAGATATGCGGCACGCTGGTGCGGCCCCGGCCGTCCACCGCGATGGCCTTCCGCTTGGTGAGCGCGACGCCGGTGGCGTCCAGGCCGTAGCCCTCGACGCGCGGCGCGAAGCCGATCGCCTGGAGCACCTTGTCGGCCTCCAGCACCTGCTGTTCGCCCTTGCCGTTCGTCACGGTGACGCGCACCGGGGCGGACCGGTCCGCATCGTCGATGGCGTCGACCCGGGTCGAGGTCAGCACCTGGATGCCCAGCTTCTTGTACTGGCGGGCGAGTTCCTTGGAGACCTCGACGTCCTCCAGCGGGACCAGCCGGTCGAGGAACTCGACGATCGTCACCTTGACGCCGTAGTTGTGCAGCACGTAGGCGAACTCGACGCCGATCGCGCCCGCGCCCGCGATGACGATGCTCTCTGGCAGCTCCTCGGTGAGGATCTGCTCCTCGTACGTCACGACCCGCTCGCTGAGCGAGGTGCCGGGCAGCAGCCGGGTGGTGGCGCCGGCCGCGATGATGCAGTGGTCGAACGTGACGGTCTCGCTGCCGCCGGCGGACAGCGCGACGTCGATCGTGTGCGGGTCGGTGAACGTGCCCCGGCCGGTGTACTCCGTGATGTTGTTCTTCTTCATCAGGTAGTGCACGCCGTTGACCCGGCCCTCGGCGACCTTACGGCTGCGGCGGTACGCCTCGCCGTAGTCGAAGCTGACCCGGCCCTCGCCCTCGACGCGGATGCCGAACGTCTTCGCCTCGTGGGTGAAGATATGCGCCAGTTCGGCGTTGCGCAGCAGCGCCTTGGAAGGGATGCACCCGACGTTCAGGCACACACCGCCCCAGTACTTCTCCTCGACGACCGCGGCCCGCAGCCCCAGCTGGCTGGCGCGGACCGCCGCGGTGTACCCCCCGGGCCCGGCGCCCAGGACGACGACGTCGTAGTGCGTGGTCATGAACCTCACGCCTCATCTCTCGCGGTGGACTGGCAGTGATCCCTGTCCCCTGCCCCCTCCATGACACCACGGGCGGCTTCCGGGTCGGCGGGCACATCCGGGAGAGCGTGCGCCGGGCGCATTCGGCCCAGATTCACTCAGATGTACCACATCTGGGCCAAACGTGTGCTCGTTGGTCAGGCATGACCCCGGAACACCCGCACGCGGCCCCGTTCGACGCGACGATGCTGCTCTCCCTCCAGGGCAACCCGCAGGTCCCCCCGCAGGTCCCGATAGATCCCTTCGAGCCGATGGACACCATGTCCCCGATGTCTCCGATGTCGCAGGTGTCCCAGGAGATGCACGGTTTCGAGGGCGAGCTGGCCCGGCTGCTGCAGAGCGCCGCCGCCTCGGACGCCGCGGCCGAAGCCGCCGCGGCGGCCGCGGCCGCCACCGCGATGCCCACGGCGGCGGCCGCCATGTCCTCGGCGTCCGCCATGTCGTCCGGCATGCAGTCCGGCATGGCGGACGTCGAGCCCGGGGTCGTGGCCGCGCACCGGCACCGCAAGCGCCGGCGCTCGTTCCGCTGGCGGCGTCGGCGCACCGCCAGCCCCGGCACCGGGCCGCCGTGGTGGATGCGCCTGGCGAACCTGCTGCTCGCCTCCGCGGCGGTCAGCATCGTCTCCATGCTCAGCGTGCTGGGTGGCGTCATCTCGTACGAGCCGCTGCGGGGTGCGGCTTCGACGGGCGTCTCCGGCACGCTGGCCGACTGGTGGCCGCTGCTGATCTACGGCCCGTGGCTGGTCGCCTCGCTGTCCATCCTGCGGGCGGCGCTCCATCAGCGGCGGGTGGTGCACTCCTGGGTGGTGATGATCCTGTTCTCCGGGCTGGCGGTCGGCCTGTGCGTGGTCAGCGCCCCCCGCGAGGTCACCGAGATGGCGGTGGCCGGGCTCCCGCCGGTCTCCGCCCTCATCGCCTTCCACCAGCTGGTCCGCCAGATCTCCCTGGTCCATACCCCGCGCCACGCGCTGCCCCGCCAGCGGCGCCGCCTCTAGGGAGCACGGGCGGCGCGGCGTCGAGCGGGGCGACGCCCTTGACCACGCGGGTGAGGGGGGAGGTGTCCATGCGCTGCACGGCGGGCAGCGCGGCGACCCGGGAGGTGAGGTAGGTGTAGAGCGCCCGGGTGTCGGCACACACCACCACGGCGAAGACGTTGCTCGGGCCGGTGGTCGCCGAGCAGAACGCCACCTCGGGGTGGGTGGCCAGCGCCTCGCCGGTTGCCGCCAGCCCGGCCGGCGGCACCGACAGCCACAGCGCCGCGCGGGCGGCCAGTCCGAAGACCCGCCAGTCGTACTCCACATCGAAGTAGAGCGCCCCGGCGGCCAGCAGTTCCGACAGTCGCCGCCGGACGCTGGTCTGCGACCAGCCGGTCGCCGCCGCCAGTTCGGTCACCGACGTCCGCCCGTCGTGGGTGAGCGGCGTGATCAGCCGGCGGTCCTCCTCGGTCAGCGCGGTCAACCGGGCCGCGTCGGTCTCCAACCCTGGTCCCAGTTCGGACCGGAGCGGGTACGGGGGGCGAAGCTGCTCGATCTCCTCCTCGGTGAGCGCGCCCAGCTTGTTGACCAGGCTCAGCGCGCCGCCGAAGAAGGTGTGCAGGTGGCAGTGCGCGGTCATCCGCACCACCTGCCGGGTGCGCGGCAGCCGGTCGAGCAACGGCGCGCCGCCCTCGCCGGCGCGTGCCCCGAAGGTGATCTCGGTACCGGCGGACACCATGCTCACCCACATGGTGTCGTCGCGCCGCGCCAGCGCCCTGGCCAGATCGTCGGCCGCGCCGGGCACGCACTCCAGACGCACGGTCCACCACGATTCGCCCAGCGCCCGCGCGCTGGGCAGCGCGACCACCCGCAGCCGGCCGGCGGACCGCAGCCTGGCGTAGCGGCGGGCCACGGTCTGATCGGACACCCCGAGCACGCCGGCGATCCGGGCGAACGAGGCGCGGGCGTCGAGTTGGAGCGCGTGCACGAGGCGTCTGTCGATCTCGTCGAATCGTGGCGTGGCGGCGCGTTCCGGGGCGGACTTCATCCTCAGAAGGGTAGGAGATGTCGGATTTCGCCGTTCCCAGGCGGGTGGCTGGGTTCGGCCCCGCTCGCCGGTGAGCCTGGTCGCATGCACGGAAACGGGAAATGGTGGCCGTTGGCCGCGGTCTGCCTCGGGAACTTCATGCTGCTGATCGACGTGACGATCGTGGTCACGGCGCTGCCGGACATCGCCCACGAACTGGACGCCGGGCTGACCGCCCAGCAGTGGGTGCTCGACGCGTACGCGCTGGCCCTGGCGGCGCTGCTGCTGGCGTTGGGCGCGGCCGGCGACCGGTACGGCCGGCGCCGGGTGTACCTCATCGGACTCACCGGCTTCGCGGTCTCCTCGCTGGCCTGCGGTCTGGCGCCGGGTCCGGAACTGCTGATCGCGGCGCGCGTCGTGCAGGGCGTCGCCGGCGCGGCGATGTTCGCCAGCAACGCGCCGCTGCTGGCCGCCACCTACACGGGACGCGACCGCGGGGTGGCGTTCGGCGTGTGGGGCGCGGTGAACGGCGCGGCGAGCGCGCTGGGCGTGCTGCTCGGCGGGGTGCTCACCCAGTACCTGGACTGGCGCACCATCTTCCTGGTCAACCTGCCGATCTCGGCGGTCGCGCTGTGGCTCACCTGGCGGACCGTGGGCGAGTCGCGGAACCCGGCGGGCGGCCGGATCGACTGGTGGGGCACGACCGCGTTCACCGGTTCGGCCGCCCTGCTGGTCTACGGGCTGATCCGGGGCGGCGAGCACGGCTGGTCGGAGCCCCTGACCCTGGGGGCGCTGGTGTGCGCGGCGGTCGCCCTGGCGGTCTTCGTGGCGATCGAACGGGCCGTGGTGCGGCGGCGCGCCCTCCCGGTGCTGGACCTGGGGCTGCTGCGGCGGCCGTCGTTCGCCGCGCTGATGACGGCGGCGGCGCTGCTCACCGGGGCCGCGTTCGCGCACTACACCTACACGATGCTCTGGCTCCAGTACGCGCTCGGCCTGAGCCCGGTCAGGGCGGGGCTGGCGGTGCTGCCGATGGCGGTGACCGTGTTCGTGGTGGCGGGCGTCGGCGGGCGCCTGCTGGACCGGCTGCCGCCGCGCCTGCCGATCTCCGTCGGGGTGCTGCTGATCGGGGTGGGGCTGCTGCTCCAGACGGCGATCTCGCCCGGCTCCGCATGGACGGTGCTGCTGCCCGGGCTGACGGTGACCGGCCTCGGCGTCGGCATCGCCGTCCCCGTGCTGGTGTCCGCGGCCCTGGCGGCGGCGCCGCAGGAGCGCTCCGGCATGGCCAGCGGCGCGCTCAACACCTTCCGGCAGCTCGGCTTCGCGCTCGGCGTCGCGGTGCTCGGCACGCTCTTCACGGCGGGCGGCCCGCCGCGCACGCTGGCGGACTTCGCCGACGCGCTGGACCGCATCTACCTGACGGCCGGCCTGGCCGCGGTCTTCGCGGCCCTCCTGGTGGCCCTCCTGGTCCACGAACCGGCCACCCGCCGAGCGGCCGGCCCGCCGACACCCCCACCCGCCGACCGCCCCAAGGTGCCCGCCGGCGGGCGCTGAGCAACCCCGATCTCAGGCCGGGCCCCAGACCGCCTCGGCCAGTGCCAGGCCCGTGACCGTGGCGCCCAGTCCCGCGAGCACGTTGGCCGCGACGTTGGCGGCGGCCAACCAGCCGGCGCCTCGTTCGGCGAGGCGGACGGTCTCGTAGGAGAAGGTGGAGTACGTGGTCAGCGCCCCGCACAGGCCCGTGCCGAGCAGCAGCCGCAGCTCGGCGGAGGCGGTCCCGGCGGCGACCGCCCCGGTCAGCATGCCGAGCACCAGACAGCCGGCCACGTTGACGCAGAGGATGCCCCAGGGGAAGTCGGAGTCGGAGCGCAGCCGCACCGTGCGGTCGGTCAGGTAGCGCAGGGGAGCGCCGACCATGCCGCCGACGACGACCAGCAGCCAGTTCACGTGGCCGGCCGGCGTGCCGCGCGGGCCACGGCCCGGGTCGCCGCCATCGTCAGCCACGTCGCCGCCAGCGCCGCGACCACGGTCAGCGCCAGGTACGCGAGCGCGGCCCGCGCCCGCTCGGCGTCCAGCAGGTTCGCCACGTCCTGGCTGTAGGTGGAGAAGGTGGTGTAGCCGCCCAGCACGCCCGTGCCCAGGAACGGCCGCAGCAGCCGGTAGGGCCCGGGCCAGACCTCGAAGGTCAGCACTATCAGCGCGCCGATCAGGGCGCATCCGGTCACGTTGACCCACAGCACGGTCCAGGGGAAGCCCGCCTCCGGGGTCGGCCACAGCCGGCCGGCGCCGTACCGGGCCGCCGAGCCCAGGCCGCCGCCGCAGGCCACCGCGGCCACGACGGGTCCCTGGCCGCGCCAGGCGGCCGGGGCGTGGCGCGGCGCGGGCTCGTCCATGGCCCGGGATGCTACGTCAGGCGGCGGACGGCTCGGTCGCGGGCTCGGTCGTCGGCTCCTTGCCGTCCGGGCCGCCGGCGGTGTCGGGGGTGTCGGATGGCGAGCCGCTCGGTGGGGCGGCGGGGGCCTCCTTCGAAGCGGCCTCTTCCTCGGACAGCGCCTCGGCCTTCTCCTGAGTCTTCTCCTCGGACCCGGCCGCGGGCCGTGCTTCGGCCTTGCCGGCGGGCTGTTGCTCGGACGGTGTTTTTGTGGCTCTCGCCGAGAGCTTTCCGGTCGTCCGGTCTCCGGCCTCGGCCGGGGACTGCGCGTCGGCTTTCGTCGAGGGCCGCGCCTCGGACCCGGCGCCGGCCCTGGCGTCGGCTCGTGCCGCCGGCTGCGGCTTGGGCTGTGTTTCGGCCTTCGTGGCGGACCGCGTCTCGGGCTGTTGCTCGGACGGCGTCGTGGCTCTCGCCGAGAGCTTTCCGGTCGTCCGGCCTCCGGCCTCGGCCGGGGACTGCGCGTCGGCCTTGGCCGCCGGCCGCCGCGTGGGTGCGGGCTCCGGCTTGGCGCGTTTGCGGTTCCGGCGCCGGCCGGGTGCCTTCGAGGTCTCGGCGTCCTGCACACCGTCCTTCTCCGCGGCCCTCGCGGCAGCCTTCCCCGCCGCCCGCTCGTCCGACGCGGTCGCCGACCGCGACCCCATCTCCACCAGCGCGCCGAGCCCGCGCACCGCGCACAGGCCCGGGTCGGTGGCCACGCTCACCGGCATCCCCGTGCTCTCCCTGATCGTGCTGTCAAGACCGGGCAGCACCGCGGCGCCGCCGGTCAGCACCACGCCCCGGTCCACCAGGTCGGCCACCAGATCGGGCGGGCAGCGGTGCAGCACCGCCCGGATCGCGTCGAGCAGCGCGACCAGCGGCGGCATCACCGCGTTCCGCAGGCACTCCGGGTCCACCCGGACCATGCGGGCCAGCCCGGTGACCACGTCCCGCCCGTGCACCTCGGCGACCTGGTCGGCCGAGGAGGCCAGCGCCGTGTGCAGCGGGCGCACCGCCTGGTTGGGCAGCAGCAGCTCGTGCTGGTTGCGCAGGTGCGCGATCAGCGCCCGGTCGATCGTCTCGCCCCCCATCTGCACCTTCTCGGCCGCCACGATCGACCCCAGCGACAGCACCGCGACCTGCGTGGTGGCCGCGCCGCACTGGATGATCATCGTGGCCTCCGGGTGCTGCACCGGCAGCCCGCAGCCGATGGCGGCCGTGATCAGGCTGTCCACCAGCTCCACCCGCCGGGCGCCGAGCCCGATCAGCGTCTCCAGCGCGGCCCGCCGGGCCAGCGGATCGGCGTCGTGCGGGATGCACGCGGCGGCGCGCATCAGCGGCCTGCGCCGCCAGGCGCGCCGGAGCTTGGTGCCGACCATGGCGCGGACCATGCGCTGGGCCATCTCGATGTCCACGACCGTCCCGCCGTTGATCGGCCGGACCACCCGGATGTTGGCGGGCGTGCGCCCGGCCATCCGTTCGGCGGGAGCGCCGACCGCGATCAGCGCCCCGTTGCGGGTGTTCATGGCGACGACGGACGGCTCGTCGACGATCAGCCCTGTGTGCTTGAGGTAGACGCGGGTGCGGGCCGCGCCGAGATCGGCGGCGATCGTGCAACGGCGAAGATGATCAAGTCTGAGGGTCATACTGGCCATGCTCGGCGCCCGCCCCCGCCCTCGCCCGTCCTGGTGCGCCGACCGGGGGAGCGGAGAGCGAGCGCCGGAGCACGGTCCGTCAGGCGCCGACCTCGGCCCGTGGCGGGGCATCCGGCTCCGCGGCCGGCTCGGCGGCCGGTTCCGCGGACGGCTTGGCGGCCGGCTCGACGATGGCCGGCTCCGTGCCGGGGCCCTCGTCGAACTGGGTCCGGTACAGCTCCGTGTACCTGCCGTCGGCCGCGAGCAGCTCCTCGTGCGTGCCCCGCTCCACGATCCGGCCGCGCTCCACCACCAGGATCTGGTCGGCGGCCCGCACCGTGGACAGCCGGTGCGCGATCACCACGGAGGTGCGCCCGGCGAGCGCCTCGGCCAACGCCTCCTGCACCGCGGCCTCGGAGCTGGCGTCGAGGTGCGCCGTGGCCTCGTCGAGGATCACCACCCGGGGCTGGGCCAGCAGCAGCCGGGCGATGGTCAGCCGCTGCCGTTCCCCGCCGGAGAGCCGGTAGCCGCGTTCGCCCACCACCGTGTCCAGGCCGTCGGGCAGCGAGGCGATCAGCTCCGCCAGCCGGGCCCGGCGCAGCGCGTCCCACAGCGCGTCGTCGTCCGCGTCCGGACGGGCCAGCCGCAGGTTGGCGCCGATGGTGTCGTGGAAGAGGTGCCCGTCCTGGGTGACCATGCCGACCGTCTCGCGCAGCGAGGCCGTGGTCAGCTCCCTGACGTCCACGCCACCCACCCGCACGGCGCCCGCGTCCACGTCGTACAGCCGGGGCGTGAGCTGCGCGATGGTGGACTTGCCGGCGCCCGAGGAGCCGACGAGCGCCACCATCCGGCCGGGCGCGGCGCGGAACGACACCCCGTGCAGCACCTGCTCCCCGCCCCGGGTGTCGAGCGTCGCGACCTCCTCCAGGGAGGCCAGTGAGACCTTGTCGGCGGCCGGGTAGGCGAAGTCGACCGACGTGAACTCCACGGCCACCGGCCCGTCCGGCACCGGCCGGGCGTCCGGTCGCTCCTCGATCAGCGGCTTGAGGTCCAACACCTCGAACACCCGTTGGAAGCTGACGAGCGCGCTCATCACCTCGACCCGGGCGCTGGCCAGCGCGGTCAGCGGGGCGTAGAGCCGGGTCAGCAGCATGGCCAGCGAGACCACCGCGCCGGAGTCCAGGCTGCCGCGCAGCGCGTGGTAGCCGCCGAGGCCGTAGACCAGGGCCAGGGCGAGCGCGGACACCAGGGTGAGCGCGGTGACGAAGACCATCTGCAGCATCGCGGTGCGGATCCCGATGTCGCGGACCCTGCGGGCTCGCACCAGGAACTCGGCGGACTCCTCCTCCGGCCGCCCGTACAGCTTCACCAGGGTGGCGCCGGGCGCCGAGAAGCGCTCGGTCATCTGGCTGCTCATCACGGCGTTGTGGTTGCTGGCCTCCCGGGACAGCCGGGCCAGCCGGGTGCCCATGCGGCGGGCGGGGAGCACGAAGCCCGGCAGCAACAGCAGCGCGAGCGCGGTGATCTGCCAGGAGATCGAGACCATCACGCCGAGCGCCAGCAGCAGCATCACGAAGTTGCTCAGCACGCCGGAGAGCGTGTTGCTGAACGCGCGCTGCGCGCCGATCACGTCGGAGTTGAGGCGGCTGACCAGCGCGCCGGTGCGGGTCCTGGTGAAGAACGCGATCGGCATCCGTTGCACGTGGTCGAAGACGGCGGTGCGCAGATCGAGGATCAGTCCCTCGCCGATCCGTGCCGAAAGCCACCGGGCGAACAGCCCGATCCCGGCCTCGGCGAGGGCGATCGCCGCGATCAGCAGCGCCAGCCGGACCACGACGCTCTCGTTCTCGTTGTCGCTGATCGCGTTCACCACGCGGCCCGCCAGCACCGGCGTGGCGACCGCGAGCAGCGCCGTGCCGACGCTCAGCACCAGGAACAGCACCAGCTCCCTGCGGTGCGGCCGGGCGAAGCGGGCGATCCGTCGGAAGGTCTCCTTCGAGAACGGCCGTTGGTCGTCCTGGGCGTGCCTGGCGTTGTACATCGCGTTCCAGGCGGTGATCTCCATGCTCATGAGGGAACAGCCTAGAACCTCGACATAACTTTAAGTCAACGACGCGTGGCCCTCGCCCGGCTGGCCTGCCCCGATCTACAGGCCGACCAGGCGGTCGCCGAGCGTCGTGCGGTAGTAGAGCACCATCCGCCCGGAGCGGCGGCGGTGGATCAGGCCCGCCTCGCGCAGCACCCGCAGATGGCCGCCGACCGAGCCGAGGGAATAGCCCGTGAGAGCGACCAGGTGGGTCGTGCTGTGCGGGGTGGCGAGCCGGGCGAGGATCGCCGCGCGGACCGGGCCGAGCAGCCGGGCCAGCGGCGGGGGAGCGGTGGGCGGGTCGGCGAGCAGGCCGGCACACGGATAGATCACCGCGAAGCGACGCTGTTCCGGCTCGTCCCAGGCCACCCACCCCCGTCGAACCGTCGTCGGGATGAAGAAGAGCTGCACGTCGGCGAGTTCGCGCGGCGGGTAGGCGTAGGCGTTGATCCGCAGCCGCCCGTCGCCGAGCCACCGCAGGCCCGGCCGCAGCCCGTTCAACGCCGCCGCCAGACCGCCGGAGCTGAGCGCCTGGGTGCGCGAGACGATGTCCGCCTCGAACGCCCGCCGGTGGCGCGGCCACTCCGCGCGCACCGTATGCGTCCACACCCAGGCGAGCAGGTCGGCGGCCTTCTCCGTCAGGTCCGGCACGCGGAGGGCGGGCGGCAGCGGACCGTTGAGCTCACTCTCCAGACCCGCGGCGGCGAAGTCCGCCGGGGTCTCGCGCACGCGCCGTAGCTCCTCCTCGATGCCCTCGTCGTCCCGTACCGGCGGGATGACCATGAAGTCCGGCAGCCAGCCCGGCTGGAGCGTCGTGCGCACGAACAGGTCGGCGAAGGGATCGGCGGCGAGCCTGGCGCGGAACGCCGGCGCGTGCGCGGCCCGCCACGCCTCGCGCCCCGGCTGCACGCTCCGGCCGAACAGCGCGAGCAGCGCGGCGACGGTCTCGGCCAGCGGGGAGAGGGCGAACCGGCTCCGCGCCAGCACGTCCGCGTCGATCACCCAGACACCCACGCCGCCCCCCTCGTGGTGGCCGTTGTTTCGTTTCGTCCTCACACGAAAAGGTAGGCGGGTCCGGGCACCGGGACGAGACTCCCGGCATGCGCAGCTATCGCGAGCTCTTCCGTCTGCCCGAGTTCCCCGTGCTCTTCGCGACCGTCGCCGCCCAGATCGCGGCGCAGACCGTGCAGGGCCTCGCGCTCGGCGTGCTGGTGTACCAGGACACCGGATCCCCGTTGCTGGCCGCCCTGAGCATGTTCGGCTCGTCCTTCGCGCAGATGATCGGCGCGACGACGCTGCTGTCCGCCGCCGACCGGCTGCCGCCGCGCGCCGCCACGGTGGGCGGGGCGCTGGTGTTCGCCGGCGTCACGCTGGTCCTGGCCCTGCCAGGACTGCCGGTGTGGGGCGCGTTGACGCTGGTGCTCGGCCTCGGCCTGGTCGCCTCCGTCACCGGTGGGGTGCGCTGGGGGCTGTTGCTGCGGATCGTGCCCGACGAGGGGTATCTGCTGGGGCGTTCGGTGATCAACATGGCCTCCGGCGCCATGCAGATCGCCGGTTTCGCCCTCGGCGGCGTGCTGATCGCGCTCGCCTCGGCGCGCGGGACGCTGCTGATCGCCGCCGGCCTGTTCCTCCTCGCCGCCGCCGTCGCCCGGTTCGGCCTGGTCCGGCGTGAACCGGCGGCCACGGGGCGTGCCTCGGCGCGCGAGACGTGGCGGGTGAACCGTGAGCTGTGGTCGCTGCCCGCGCGACGCCACCTCTACCTGGCGCTGTGGTTGCCGAACGGGCTGATCGTCGGCTGCGAGGCGCTGTTCGTGCCGTACGACCCGGGGGCGGCCGGCGTGCTCTACGTGGCCGGGGCGCTCGGCATGCTCGCCGGCGACACCGTGCTCGGCCGGTTCGTGTCGCCGGCCTGGCGGGCCCGGCTGGTGACGCCGCTGCGGTTCCTGCTGGCGGCGCCGTTCCTGCTCTTCGCGCTGCCGCTGCCCCTGCCGTTGGGCGTGCTGGTGGTGACCGTCGCCACCGTGGGCTACGGGGCCACGTTGCTGCTCCAGGAACGCCTCGTCGCGCTGACCGAGGCGGAGACGCGCGGTCAGGCGCTCGGGCTGCATTCGGCCGGCATGCTGACGATGCAGGCGGTGGGCGCCACGCTGGCCGGTACGGTCGCCCAGGTACTGGCGCCGGGCGACGCGATGGCGGTGATGGCCGTCGCGTCCCTCGCGGTGTCGCTGGCCCTGACGCGGTCGTTGGCGCGCGGCGCGGCGACGGTGCGGGCCGACGCGGAGCGGGTCACTCCTCCGCGAGAAGCACCCACACCGGGCCCGGCGCGAAACGCATCGGGTCGCCGTCCGGGGTCGTGAACTCGGTGCCGTCGTCGGCAGACGAGCGCGACCACTCGGCCTCGTACGCGCGGCCGTCGCGGAGCACGGTCGCGGTGCCCGAGCCCGTGGTCTCCGTGTACGGAGTGTAGGCGCCCGTGACGTCGTGGTATTCGGACTCGCGCACCGACACGTTCTGCACCACGACCGTCGCCGGCGCGGCGTCGCTGGCCTCGCCGTCCAGGGCCACCTCCCAGCGTTCGTCGTCCGCCGACCAGGTGAACGTGAAGCCCGCCGCCGGGAACGGCACGTCGTACTTCTCGGCGGCCTCGCCCCCGCCCGCCGGGGCGTCGCCGAAGCGGAAGCCGATGTCCGACGCCTCGCTCGCGTCCGGCGCCGCGTCCAGCAGGGCGGCCGGATCGCCGTAGAGGTTGTACGGGGCGGGGCGGTCGGAGCCGCGCGAGTACCCCTCGGGTGCCGCGTCGGGGGTCACCCGGAACAGCGGGGCGTCCTCGAAGAGCGGCTCCAGGGCGCCCTGGATCCCGGAGTAGGCGAAGGCCGGTTCGCCGAACTGCTCCAGCAACTCCAGGTCGGACTCCCGGCCGCTGCGGACCGGGCCGATCAGGTCCGGCAGGTCCTCGGAGTACACCGCGAGGAACCGGCTCAGCCCGCCCTCGACCTGCTCCACGTAGACGATGTCGGCGTCCGCGAGACCCGTCTGGGGCCGCGCGGCCTCGACGTTGTCGATCTTCACGGCGAGCACCGGCGAGGGGCCGTCGTCGAGCTTCTCCCCGGTGAACGGCGAGGTGCTGACCTCGTCCCCCGGATCGCCGCCGTCCTGGCCGCCGCCCCCGCCGCCGTTCTCTTGCTGCGAGTCACAACCGGCCAGCAGGCCGAGCACCGCCACCAGTGCGGTCACCCCTGCGAACCGCGCCCGCGCTATCCCGCTCATCGCCATCACCCCTCCCGACCAGTGCATCACGGGGCGGGCGACGGCGCTACGCGGCGATGCCTCCGTATTGGGCGAGTACCACCTGCAACGCGTGTATGGCGGCCTGCACATCCTTGGTCTGCCCCGGCATGACCAGATCGCCGACATGGTTTCCCCAGCCCGGGGAGACGAAGTACTTCGTGCCGTTGATCACCAGAGACAGGTTCTTACCGCGGGTGAGGGCGGTCCGCTTCCAGGCGATCTCCGGGATCGGCGCACTGGCGATCACTCGTTGATCACTACCGAGCAGGCTCAACACCCCCCGGTCGATGGTGATGAACCCGTGCTGGGCCAGGGGGCGCATCCCCCGCCCTATCTGCACCTGGTCGAAGACGTACTCGGGCTGGTGCCCCGGGGTGGTCATGGCGCCTCTCCTCGGTCGAACACGAGGGCTTCCCGCCCGAATCGACCGGTAAGCCCGCAAGAGCAGGCAGCCATGTTACGTGCTCATGCCACTCATCGCTTCTCGCCGAACGACGTTCGGTGCACCTCGGTCACGAGCAGGTGATGGTCGCTGCCTCCGTCGGCAGCGTCGCGGTGATCAGCCACTCGCCGGAGATGCGTTCTGCGGTGACCACGAAGGGGTGCGGTCGCCGAAGATTCGGGGGCACCGCGTCGGGCACCACCTCGCCGTCCTCGATGACCTGCCAGTCGGCCTCGCTCTTGCACGCCTCGACGCGGGCGATATCGCCGTCGACGGTGACCGTGACGTCCTCGATGACGGGCTCACCCTCGCGGTGAATGCCGTTGTCCTTGAACGAGCTCACGCGGCCGACCTCGGCCTCCACCAGCCCCGTCGTGCCGATGCCGTCGAACAACGACCGGTCGAGCTCCGTCCCGTTCTCCAGCTGGACCACCGCGTCCCAGTAGGCGCGGTACAGGTTCTCGACCTCGACGACGGGGGCCTCGACCTCGACCTCCGTGGCCGCGTCGCTCCGCGGCTCCGGCTCCGGCTGCCCGTCGGACGAACAGGCGGCGACCGCCCCCGTCAGCGCCAACAGGCCCGTGCCGACCGCCAGTCCGGCACGAAGCCAGGCCACGCCCCTCACCCTCGTATTCACGGGCGCCACCCTAGCCGCCGGCCAACGCAACGGGCCGGGTGCCCGCCACACGGCGACCACCCGGCCCTCGTTCGTACCTTCGGCGCCGTCACCGCACGACGTTCGCCTGCACCTCGGTCACCGGCACGGTGGCCTCATGCCAGGGACTCTCGAACGTCTCCGGCATGCCGGGAACGTCGAGCGGGTTGCCGTTCTGCTCGAAGTGGACGTCATAGACGAGGCGGGCGCGGGCGGGGTAACCGTCGGAGGCGCGCTCGTAGACGTGGGTGCACTCGTCGCTTTCGGAGGTGACGAAGTCGCAGGTGATCGTTCCGCTGCCGTCACCCGGGTCGATCTCCATGTGGTCGGGTTCGGCGATCGCCTGCACGCCTAGGGCCGCGCTGCCCGTGAGCGGGCCGGCGGGGGCGCCCTCGGCCCACCACCAAGTGTCGAGGAAGATCACCGACTCGGTGGGCGGGCTGAACGACAGAGTGAAGGCCGGGGCTTCGAGCTCACCGAAGGCCTGCTGAGCCAGTTCTTCAATGGACGGCTCGTCGGGGCTGTACCACTGCCAGCCCTCGTCGATGACGTTGCCGTTGGCGTCCACGCATGACTTATAGATGTACTCGTGGTCGTCGCTCGGGCGGTTGTCCGGCCACTCGTCTTCGGGCAGCACAGCGGGGATGTTGGCCCAGCAGGCGCCCGTGCCCTGGCACCACCGGGCCGCGTCGTCCTTGCCGATGCCCTCCACCAGGCTCAGGTCGCAGGTGGGTTCGCCGCCACCTCCACCGTCGCCGTCCGAGCCGTTCTCACCAGGCGTCGTGTCGGTGCAGTCGTAACCCAGGTAGCCCGAGCTGCTGTCCTCGTAGGTGCAGTCGGGGTCGGCTGCTGCCGTGCCCAACCCCGTGAGGGACATGAAGCAGGCGGCGAGTGCCGCGACGATGAGCAGTCGTAAAGGTAAGACGCGTCTACCGGAGATGGTCAGCATGTGATCGTCGCTCCCTCGGTCGGAAGGGTTGCGTTGATGAGCCACTCGCCGGAAACGCGCTCGGCGGTGACCACGTTGGGGTGCGGCTGCAGGAGGTTCTCGGGCACCGCGTCGGGGACTTCCTCGCCGTCGTCGATGACCGCCCAGCCAGTTTCGTTCTTGCACGCCTCGACGCGGGCGGTGTCGCCATCGATGGTGACGGTGATGTCGTCGATGGTCGGCTCACCCTCGCGGTGGATCCCGTTGTCCTTGAACGAGCTCACGCGGCCCACCTCGGCCTCCACAACGCCGGTGGTGGCGATGCCGTCGAACAGACGACCGGTCGAGTTCGTCGCCGTTCTCCAGCTGTATCGACCGCGTCCCAGTAGGCGAGGTACAGATCCTCCAGCCTCGGCCTCCGCGGCGGCCTCGCCGTTCTTCCCCCTGTCTCGTCCGGCGACTCCGACTCGGTCTCTGTACCCTCGATCGGCTCGTCGCCGCCGTCGTCGGAGGAGCAGCCTGCGATCGTGCCCGTCAACGCCAACAGCAGCGTGCCGGCCGCTAACCCCGTGCGGACACGCCTTGCGCCACTCAGCCTGGTAGTCACGGCGTCACCCTAACCCGGGGTACGGACGGTGAGGGAAGGGTCGTGCGGTACCCGTGGCCGGGTCGTGACAGCTCGCAGACGCAACGGAGACGGGCCCCGCCAGAGGTGGCGGGGCCCGTCTCGGGGCGTGTGACCGTCGCGTCAGCGCACGACGTTCGCCTGGACCTCGGTCACCGGGACCGAGGTCTCCTGCCAGGGGCTCTCGAAGGTCTCGGGAAGGCCCGTGGGCTCGATGACGTTGCCGTTCTGCTCGAAGTGGACGTTGTAGACGAGGCGGGCGCGGGCCGGGTAGCCGTCGGAGGCCCGGTCGTAGGTGTGCGTGCACTCGTCGCTCTCGGAGACGACGAAGTCGCACGTGATGGTGCCGCTGCCGTCGCCCGGATCGACCTCCATGTGGTCGGGTTCGGCGACCGCGACCACCCCGAGGGCGGCGCTACCGGTGACGGCGTCTGCCGGGGCGCCGTCCGCCCACCACCAGGTGTCGATGTAGATGACCGACTCGGTGGGCGGGCTGAAGGCCAACGTGAACGGCGGGGCCTGGAGGGCGCCGTACGCGTCCCAGGCCAACTCCTCGATGGAGGGCGTGTCGGGCTCGTACCAGCCCCAGTCCTGGTAGACCACGCCGCCGTCGGGGCCGTAGCAGTTCTTGAAGATGTAGACCGAGTCCGGCGTCGGCGGCTCGGACGGCCAGGTGTCGGGTGTCGGGTACGCGGCCGACGGGATGTTGGCCCAGCAGGCGTTCTCGCCTTCGCACCAGGCGTCGGGCGAGCCCTCGACCAGGCTCATGTCGCACGCCGGCTCGCCGCCGGGGCCGTCGCCGTCCCCGTCTCCGCCGTCCGACCCGTCGGAGCCGTCCTCGCAGACGTAGACCATCTCGCCGTTGTCCTTGCTGACCCAGTGGCAGTTGGGATCGGCCGCGGCGGGGGACGGGCTCAGGACGGCCAGCGCGCCGACGAGCAAGGCCAGGGCGAGCAGCCATCTGCCGGGCAGGCTCGTTCTGTCGATCAACGACGTCAGCATGAGATCGTCGCCTCCTCCATCGAGAGCGTTTCGTTGATCTGCCACCCCTCGTCCACGCGCTCCGCGGAGAGCACGTTGGGTTGGGGTGTGCCGAGGTTCTCGAACGCGGGGTCGTCGATCTCCTGGCCGTTCTCGGTCACGAACTTCCAGTCGGCTTCGTTCTTGCAGGCCTCGACGGTGGCCGTGTCTCCGTCCACCGTGACGGTGACGTCTCCGAAGGTCGGTTCTCCCTGGCGGTGAATGCCCTGGTCGTGGTAGCTCCGCATCCGGGAGATCTGCGTTTCGGCCGCCACCTGGGTGGCCAGGCCGTCCAGGACCGTGGGATCGAGCTCCGTGCTGTTCTCCAGCTCGACCATGGCGTCCCAGTACGCCTCGTAGAGGTCTGTCAGGGCGGCGATATCCGCCGCTTCGTTCTCGTTTGCCTCGTTGTCGGTCTCGTCCGATGAGCCGGGCTCGGTCGAAGCCCCTTCAATCGGCTCGTTTCCGTCGTCGGAGGAGCAGCCGGAGACCGTCCCCGTCAACGCCAACAGGGTCAGGCCGGCGGCAAGTCCGGTCTGAATCCGTCGCATTCCAGTCAAGGTGCTCTTCACGTCGGCCACCCTAGCGTGTGGTGGTGTATAGGCGGGAGAACGTCGGTGGTGACCGTGCCAGGGTCGTGACAAAGCCATGAATCAGCCGCCGGGGAGGCGGGGTTGACCGGGCCCTGGTCGGCTTCTAGCTTCGCTCCTGTCCGTAATTCCGAAGCAGGTTCGAAATATCGGACACTGAGGAGCCGCTATGACCCCCACATCCCCCACCTCCACCTCGCCCCCCAGGCAACGACGCAGGCGCCGCGGAACGCGTCGCCTCGCCGCGCTGCTCGCCGCCGTCGTCGGCTGTGCGGTCGCGCTGCTCGGGCCGGGCGGATCGGTCGCCACCGCCGACCCCACCGGCGCGGCGGCCACCACGGCGAGTTCGGACCCCACGCCGACCGCCGCGTTCACCAACCCGATCGTGTCAGGACCCAACGGCGCCGACCCGTCGGTCGTCTACCACGACGGGCGGTACTACCACGTCGCCACCACCTGGGGCTCGCACTGGGAGATCCGCAGCGCCGAGACCCTCGGCGGGCTGAGCACCGCCACACCGCAGACCGTCTACACGGAGACGGAGCCGAGCCGGTGCTGCAACTTCTGGGCACCCGAGCTGCACCTGCTCGACGGCCCCGACGGGCAGCGCTGGTACCTCACCTACAGCGCGGGCGTGGCCGAGAACATCGACCACCAGAACGTGCACGTCCTGGAGAGCGCGGGCACCGACCCCATGGGCCCGTACACCTACAAGGGCCAGGTCGACCCGTACGGCGACGACCGGTGGATGATCGACAGCACCTACCTCACCCAGGACGGCGAGCTCTATCTGCTGCACTCCTTCTGGGAGGGCGGCTCGCAGAACATCTACATCGCCCCGATGGAGAACCCCTGGACCCCGTCGGGGACGGGCGTGCGCATCGCCACGCCGACCGCCTCCTGGGAACAGTCGGGCGCGGCGGTCAACGAGGGCCCGGCCATCCTCCAGCATGACGGGCGCACGTTCATGACGTTCTCCGCCTCGCACTGCGACACCCCGGACTACAAGCTGGGGCTGATGGAGCTGACCGGGGACCCGATGGATCCGGGCGCGTGGACGAAGTTCCCCGACCCGGTCTTCGAGCGCAACGACGCCGCCGGCGTCTACGGTCCCGGGCACAACCAGTTCTTCACCTCGCCGGACGGCAGCGAGACCTGGATGGTCTACCACGCCAACCCCTCGGCGTCGGACGGCTGCGGCAGCAACCGCACCACCCGGGCCCAGCCGGTGGAGTGGAACGCGGACGGGACGCCGGAGTTCGGCACCCCGGTCGCCCCGGGCGAGGAGCTGGAGGGCCCCTCCGGAGAGTGACCGTGATCTGAGTCAGGGCGCCGTCCCGGACGGCGGGAGGCCCCGGCGCGCGGCGCGCGCCGGGGCCTCCCGCACATGGAACGAGTGGCGTTCGGGGCGTAGTTGCCCCGGTTCGGGGAACCCGGTAGCCGCGGCATCCGTCTTCATCGATGACACCTCGCCGACGACGCCTTGCCGCGATCGGCGGTCTGAGAACCGGGTGTGACGAGGGGGCGACGGGGTGTTGTGCACGTGCATTATCCCGTGCATATGCACAGGAGCCGCGGTTATGCTCGGCGGTGCTGGATCCCATGACTCTGCGTGGCGTGGAATCCGTGGGGCACCGACCGCCGAGCACCACCGCACGACCCGGGAGACACAGTGCCCGACACCTATAACGGCATGGCCGCTCACAAGATCCGGGGTGTGACCTGGCTGAAGAGCAGCCACAGCAACTCGCAAGGCACCTGCGCGGAGTTCGCCAGGCTGCCGAGCGGTGAGGTGGCCATGCGCAACTCCAACTTCCCCGAGGGCCCGGCGCTCGTTTACACCCAGGCCGAGGTCAAGGCGCTGCTGCGCGCCATCAAGGACGGGGAGCTCGACCACCTGATCGTCTGACGAAAGGCCCGGCGCGGCGGCCCATGGAGGAGGGTCCTCGCGCCGGCGTCGTGGCGTGCCGAAGCCGCCCCGAGGTCAGCTCGACACGAAGCTCAATCCCCGACGTCGCTGTCTGACGTCGCTGTCTGACGTTGATGCGTGGCGTCACCGCCTGCGTCACAGCTTGAAGACGGCCCAGACCACCTTGCCGCAACGGTCGCCGGTCAGCGGACGCCATCCCCACCCGTCGCTGAAGCAGTCGACCAGGTGCAGGCCGCGGCCCGACTCGGCGGTCGGGTCGGCGACGCCGTCGGCGGTGCTCATCCGCGGTACCGCCTCGCTGCCGTCCCGCACCGCGCATATCAGACGCCGTGCGTACCGCATCAGTTCGAGCTCGACGGCCGCGCTGGCCGCGGGCTTCCCGGCCCGGCCGCGCGATGTGCCCTGGAGCGCCGCACCCACCCCGTGCCGGAGCGCGTTGGTGACCAGCTCGGAGACCACGAGGGCGACGGCGTCGAACTGCTCGGCCAGACGCCAGCCCTGGAGCGTGGAGCGGGTGAAGTCGCGGGCCCGACACACGGAATCGGCCTGCGCCGGCAGGCCGAGCGTCGCTGTCGAGGAGGGGGTCCGCGTGTCGATGGGGGAGGACGGTTGCCCTAAATGGTCGAGCATGGGCGGTCCTTTGGTCCCCATGACGCGGCACTCCTGGCGATCGCGGCGGCACTCTCCCCGTACCCCGCCTAGCCGGTGTCGCGCGGCAGGGACGTACTCGACGCACTGGTTGCCCAACGCGCGGGTCTCATCGTTCCCAACGCTCACGGCAAATGCAAGAGCAGCTGCACGTGCACGAAAAAATTTGATTGACCGTAATCGAACGGGCACCGTTCGGAGCGTGGTCGTGGCAGACTTCGCACCGTCAGACCTGGAGGGCTGTGAGCCATGACTACGCACAGGACAGTGGAGCACGCGGCCGGGGCCGCCAACATCACCAGCCTGGACAGTGCGCCGGACGTGAAGAGCGGATCCATGGTGCGCCGCATCCTCCTGGGCTCCCAGCTGCGTCGGCTGCGCGAGGCGCGCGGTGTGACGCGTGAGGAGGCCGGCTACGCCATCCGCGCCTCCGAGTCGAAGATCAGCCGGATGGAGCTGGGCCGGGTCAGCTTCAAGCAGCGCGACGTGGCCGACCTGCTCACCCTCTACGGCGTCATCGACGACGCCGAGCGGGCGCCGCTGATCGACCTCGCGAAGTCCTCGGGCCAGGCCGGCTGGTGGCACAGCTATAACGACGTGCTGCCCGGCTGGTTCCAGACCTACGTCGGGCTCGAGGCCGCGGCGGAACGTATCTGCACCTACGAGGTCCAGTTCGTCCACGGCCTGCTGCAGACCGAGGCGTACGCGCACGCCGTCGTCGTCAGCGGGCACCGCGGCCGGCTGCCGCGGCCCGAGGTGGACCGGCGCATCGCGCTGCGCCTGGAGCGCCAGAAGCTGCTGTTCTCCGAGCGCGCCCCGCACCTGCACTGCGTGCTTGACGAGGCCGCGCTGCGCCGCCCCTACGGCGGCCGGCAGGTGATGGACGAGCAGCTACGCGGGCTGCTGGAGTTCTCCGAGTTCCCGCGGGTCACGCTCCAGGTGGCCCCGTTCTCCCACGGCGGCCACGTGGCCGAGTCCGGCGCCTTCACGCTGCTGCGCTTCGCCGAGGACGAGCTCTCCGACCTGGTCTACCTGGAGCAGCTCACCGGCGCCCTCTACCTGGACAAGCTCGAGGAGGTCGCCTCCTACCAGCGGGTGCTCGACGGTCTGGCCGGCGCCGCGCTCGACCCGGTGGAGACCCGCCAACTGCTCAGCAGCCTCCGCCAGTCGCTCTGACGGCCGGCTAGCCGAAGGGGTTGTCCATCCCCTCGGGCAGCACCTCCACGCTGCGTTGGCCCTCGCCGGCCATCACGTACGCCCCGCCCTCCAGCCGCTCGATCAGCCCGCGCGTCCACTCCGCGCTGCTCACCGCCGAGTGCACCCACAGCCGCATCACCTCGCCGATATGCCCCCACTCCGCCGGCGTGGCCTGCGGCGTCCAGTGCTTGTCCACCTCGTCGCGCCACCCCTCCAACGCCGCGACCCGCTCGCGGAGCAGCGCGATGGCCTCCTCCCGCGGCAGGTCGACGATGAACCCGACGGCACTGGTGAGCACGTCGGTGCGCTGGTCGTGGGCGCGGAGCGACTCGCGCAGCAGATTCAGGTAGGTCTCCTCGCCCGCCTCGGTCAGCTCGTACTCGGTGCGCGGCGGGCCGCCGGCCGTGCTGGGCGCCGTCTCGTGCGCCAGCAGCAGGCCCTGTTTGGCCATCTGCTTCAGGGCGTGGTAGATCGATCCGGGTTTGGCCGTCGACCATTCGTGCGCGCCCCAGAACTCCAGGTCGTTGCGCACCTGGTAGCCGTGCGCCCTGCCGTGCTGGCGCACCGCGCCCAGCACCAGCAGCCGCATCACCGACATCCGTCGCCCTTCCTCCCGGCCCTGCGGCCCCGTCCTGGGGCAGTCTCTCACCGCGCCGTGCTGGGCCTCACAGACCAGAGTAATCAAGTTTGACTACTAACGCCGCCGGGGATACTCTCCTGGCTAATCAAATTTGACTACTACCTCCGGCGATCAAGGGTGCCACCCACGGTCGCGGGTCGAAGGGAGTGAGGCCGGTGACAGACGCCATCGTCGCCGAGTCGCTGACCAGGAGCTACGGGACGAAGCAGGCGCTGGCGGGCCTGGACCTGACCGTGCCGCGCGGCAGCGTGCACGGCCTGCTCGGCCCGAACGGCGCGGGCAAGACCACCGCCGTCCGCATCCTCACCACCCTGCTGCGGCCCACCTCGGGCCGCGCCGAGGTGGCCGGGCTCGACGTGACCCGCGACCCGGACCAGGTGCGGTACCGGATCGGCCTGCTCGGCCAGCACGCCGCCCTGGACGAGGAGCTCAGCGGGCGGCAGAACCTCGACCTGTTCGGCCGGCTCTACCACCTCGGCGGCGCCGGGGCCGCCCGGCGGGCCGACGCGCTGCTGGAGCGCTTCGACCTCGCCGACACCGGCGGCCTCGCGGTCAAGCGGTACAGCGGCGGCATGCGGCGGCGGCTCGACCTCGCGGCCAGCCTCATCACCCGGCCCGAGGTGCTCTTCCTGGACGAGCCGACCACCGGGCTCGACCCGCGCGGGCGGGCCGAGGTGTGGCAGGCGATCCGCTCGCTCACCGGCGGCGGCACCACCGTGCTGCTGACCACCCAGTACCTGGAGGAGGCCGACCAACTCGCCGACCGCGTCTCGGTGGTCGACGCCGGGCGGCGGATCGCCGAGGGCACGCCCGACGAGCTGAAGCGCCGGATCGGCGCCGACCGTATCGACGTGGTGGTGCGCGACGCGGCGCTTCTGGGGCGGGCCGCGTCGTTGGTCGGCCGGGCCGCGGGCGGCCCCGACGGGCCGCGCGAGACCACGACCGACCCGGACCGCCGGCTGGTCAGCGCCACGGTGGGCGACCGGATGGCCGCGCTCGCCGGGACGGTGCGCGCGCTGTCCGACGCCGGCATCGACGCGGAGGACATCGCCCTGCGCCGCCCCACTCTCGACGAGGTCTTCCTCCACCTCACCGCCGATCGCGGCGACCGGGCAGAGGCGTGACATCGACGAACGCATGACGTCCGCGAACCGGTGGCCCGGCCAACGATCACCGTCCGCCCGCGGCGCCGCACGCCCGTCTCCTCCCGCGATTCCGCGGGACACGCTCCGGTGGCTTACCGGAACCGTGGCCTCCCCAACGACCACCGACCGTCCCTTTTCCACCGTTGAAAGGCGACTCGCGCATGACGAGCACCACAGTGGGGCCCGGCGTCCCCCTCTCCGCCCCCGTCCCGCCGTCTCGGTCCCGGCGGGTCCTGGTCGACTCGCTCACCATGACCCGCCGCGGCCTGGCGCACTGGCGGCGCCAGCGCGGCGAACACGTCGTCGGCCTGGTCTTCCCCGTGATGATGCTGGTGATGTTCGCCTACTTCCTGGGCGGCGGCATGGCCGTCGAGGGCGGCGGCGACTACCGCGAGTACCTGGTCCCCGGCATGCTCGCGCTCACCATGGCGTTCGGCCTGGAGGGCACGATGGTGACGATGGCGCAGGACGTGAACCGGGGCGTGCTCGACCGCTTCCGCTCCATGCCCATCGCCCGCTCCTCGGTCCTGGTGGGCCGCAGCCTGCTCGACATGCTGGAGTCGGTGGCCAGCCTGGCGGTGATGCTCGTCGCCGGCTGGGCCATCGGCTGGCGCTGGCACGACGGCCTCGCCGAGGCGCTGGCCGCCGTCGGCCTGCTGCTGTGGCTGCGGTTCGCCCTGCTGTGGGCCGGCATCTACCTGGGACTGCTCGCCGGACGGCCCGAGCTGGTGCAGGCCGTGCAGATCCTGGTGTGGCCCGTGGCGTTCCTCTCCAACGCCTTCACGTCCCCGGACACCATGCCGAACTGGATGGGCGCGCTCGCCGAGTGGAACCCGATGTCCGCCACCGCCGCCGCGGTGCGCGAGCTGTTCGGCAACCAGGGCTGGGGCGAGGCATCCTGGGCCACCGAGCACGCCGTGGCGCTCGCCGTCGCCTGGCCCGCGTTGCTGCTCGCCCTCTTCGTGCCGTTGGCCGTCGGCCGCTTCTCGGCCCTCGACCGTTGAGGTCCCGCAGAGCCCCCATGCCCGTTCGTCTAGTCTCGGGACATGGCCGACGCACCGTACAAGTTGATCCTGCTCCGCCACGGCGAGAGCGAATGGAACGCGAAGAACCTGTTCACCGGCTGGGTGGACGTGAATCTCACGGAGAAGGGCGAGAAGGAGGCGGTCCGCGGCGGCGAACTGCTCAAGGACGCCGGCCTGCTCCCCGACGTGCTGCACACCTCCTTGCTCAAGCGCGCCATCCGCACCGCGAACCTCGCGCTCGACGCCGCCGACCGCGGGTGGATCCCGGTGCACCGCGCCTGGCGGCTGAACGAGCGGCACTACGGCGCGCTCCAGGGCAAGGACAAGGCCGCCACGCTGGCCGAGTTCGGCGAGGAGCAGTTCATGGAGTGGCGTCGCTCGTACGACACGCCGCCGCCCGAGCTCGCGGACGGCGCCGAATGGTCGCAGAGCGACGATCCGCGCTACGGCCTGATCCCCAGCGAGCTCCGGCCGCGCACCGAATGCCTGAAGGACGTGCTGGAGCGGGCGTTGCCGTACTGGTACGACGCCGTCGTCCCGGACCTGGCCGCCGGCCGCACCGTGCTGGTCGCCGCCCACGGCAACAGCCTGCGTGCCGTGGTCAAGCACCTGGACGGCGTTTCGGACGACGCCATCGTGGGCCTGAACATCCCCACCGGCATCCCGTTGCTGTACGAGCTGGACGCCGACTACCACCCGGTCACCCCCGGCGGCCGCTACCTCGATCCGGACGCCGCCCAGGCCGCGATCGAGGCCGTCAAGAACCAGGGCAAGAAGTAGTCACCCCAAGTCACAAAGTAACCGTGTGTGACGCCGCCCGGGTCCCCGTACTCTCGGACGCATGACCGAGAAAGTGGCCCCGGGCGGCCCGCCCGTCGGCCACCAGGCGGAGTGGGAGCATCGCTGGCTGCTGCCCGGGGAGCTGCTCGCCAGCCGGGGACGCCCGGTCCACCGCAGCGGCCGCGACTGGGTCGTCGACGTCTTCCTCTTCCTCTTCGCGCTGGGCCTGTACGCGGTGCTGGCGGCCACCGCCGACCAGCGCGACTACGTGCCCGAGTGGATCCGGACCCTGGACTGGCCGCTGGGCGCCCTCAGCTGCCTGGCGCTGTGGTGGCGCCGCCGCTTCCCGATGCTGCTGGCGCTCGCCATGGCGCCGATCGGCGCCATCTCCGCCACCTTCATGGGCGCGCTCACCGTGGTCATCCTCAACCTCGGCATCCGCGTCCCCTGGCGGCCGGCCCTGGTGGTGCTCGGCCTGAACATCGCGGCGACGATGCCGTACCTGGTGATCTTCAGCGTGCCGAACGAGGGCGGCTGGCTCGCCTGCGCCTTCGTCGTCGCCTTCTACCTCTTCCTGTTCGCCTGGGGCGCGGGCATCCGGGCCAGACGACAACTGGTGGCCCGGCTGCACGAGGATGCGGACCGGCAGCGGGTGGAGCACGCCAGGCGCCTGGCCGACGCCCGCCGCACGGAGCGCGAGGCCATCGCCAGGGAGATGCACGACGTGCTCGCCCACCGCATCTCGCTGCTGTCGGTGCACGCCGGCGCCCTGGCCTACCGAACGGGACCGGCCGCCGGCTCGGCCGTGCCGCTGTCAGGACCCGAGATCAGCGACAGCGCGCAGCTCATCAGGGACACCGCGCACCAGGCCCTCGAGGAGCTGCGCGCGGTGCTGACCGTGCTGCGCGGCGTGGCCCCGGCGGCTGGCGCCGCGGGCGGGGGCGGCGACCCGGAGGTCGGCCTGCCGCGGATCGCGGACATCACGGGCCTGGTGGCCGAGGCCGAGGAGGCCGGCCAGCGCGTCACCCTGGTGCGGCGGTACGACGCGGGACTGGCCGGCACCCTGCGCGGTCAGGTGCAGCGCACCGTCTACCGGGTGGTCCAGGAGGGCCTGACCAACGCGCGCAAACACGCCCCGGGCGAGGCGGTGGCCGTCACCCTGGAGGGCCGCCCAGGGAACGGCCTCACCGTGCTGGTGCGCAACGTGCTGCCGGACGGCACCTCGCCAGCCGAGATCCCCGGCGCCGGCGCCGGCCTGGCCGGCCTGGAGGAACGCACCGTGCTGGACGGCGGCACACTGCGCCACGGCGCCGACGACGGCGCATTCGAGCTCCACGCGCGCCTGCCCTGGTAAACGCCGGCGCCGCCGCCTTCCTGGGCCGCCACCCGCGTCAGCCGCAGTTGCCGCCGCACTGGCAGGCGCCGCCGGACTGGCAGCCACAGCCGCAGCCCGACCCGCAACCGCAGCCGCCGAGCAGCGGCAGGGACAGCGGGCGGTGCTCGGCCGGGGCCTGGGAGGTGGGAGCGGGTATCGGGGTGCGGGAGTCGGGTGTGGCAGCCACGGGGCCTCCTGGGCAACGGGTCTCGATGCGTCCTCCTCATCGATGCCCAGGGCCCGTGGCACTGTCAACGGAGTGCAGCGGGGCGCGCGGGAGCACGACGGCCACGGGACCGCCCGCCCGGCCCCCACCACTGCCACCGGCGTACGCCGGCTAGGCCGTGGCCTCCGGCTCCGGTTCGAACTCGTCCGCGTGCTCGCCGGTCACCAGGAACACCACCCGGCGGGCGATCGACACCGCGTGATCGGCGAACCGCTCGTAGTAGCGGCCCAGCAGCGTCACGTCCACCGCCGTCTCGATGCCGTGGTGCCACCGGTCGTCCAGCAGATGCCGGAAGAGGGTCCGGTGCAGCGAGTCCATCTCGTCGTCGTCCTGCTCCAGCTGCATCGCCAGCTCGACGTCCTTGGTGATCAGCACCTCGGTGGCCTTGGCCATCAGCCGCTGCGCGAGCTGTCCCATCTCCAGGATCGTCGCCTGCAGGTCCTGCGGTACCGCGGAGTCGGGAAACCGCAGCCTGGCCACCTTGGCCACGTGCTGCGCCAGGTCGCCGCAGCGCTCCAGGTCCGCGCTCATCCGCAGGCTGGTGACCACGATCCGCAGGTCCGTGGCGACCGGCTGCTGGCGGGCGAGCAGCGCGATGGCGCTGTTCTCCAGGTCCCGCTGCATCTCGTCGACCTGCGCGTCCCCGTCGATCACGGCCTCCGCCAGCTTCAGGTCCGCGTCCAGCATGGCCGTCGTGGCCCGGCCTATCGCGGAACCGACGAACCGCGCCATCTTGACCAGGCTGTCGCTGATCGCGTCGAGCTCCTCGTGATACACGTCGCGCATGACTTTCCTTCCTTGCGCCTCGCCCGCTAACCCACTCGGCCGCTATGGCCGCCCATATCTATCAGGGTCTATCAAGCTTCGCTCAGAAAGCAGCCGCATCCGCCCGGCCAAGTGAATCGTCGTTGTCGCGAAGGTGAACTCTCGCGGGCGGCGGGAAGAGCATCTTCGGTCACACCTGTGGCCCACGGCCAAGCCCCGCATAACCTGAGGATATGGACGTGAACGCGGCGGTCGCCGCGGTGGCCGCGATCGCCGGGGTGTGTACCGGCGTGATCGCCATGCTGGCCTTCCGGGTCAGCGAGCGCGAACGCACGCGTCCCCTGCGCACCCCCCTCACCATGGATGTCGCCCTGCCACCCGGCGTCGACACCGTGCTGTCCGTGCTGCGCTCCTCCGCCGTGGTGCTCGACGAGAGCGACGGCGTGGTCAAGGCCAGCTCGGCCGCGTACGCGCTGGGCCTGGTGCGCGGCGGCCGGCTGGCGGTCGAGCCCATGCTGACCATGGCCCGCGACACCCGCAGGGACGGCGAGATACGGCAGATAGAGCTGGACCTGCCCCGGCTCGGTAAGCGCCAGGGCCGGGGCGACGTGCTCGCCGTCTCCGCCCGATCCGCACCGCTGGGCTCCCGGCTGGTGCTGCTGCTGGTCGAGGACCTCACCGAGGCCCGCCGCATCGAGGCGATCCGGCGCGACTTCGTGGCCAATGTCAGCCACGAGCTGAAGACCCCCGCGGGCGCCCTGTCGCTGCTCTCCGAGGCGGTGTTGGACGCCGCCGACGACCCCGAGGCGGTCACCCGCTTCGCCGGCCGGATGCAGAACGAGGCCACCCGCCTGACCAATCTCGTGCAGGAGCTGATCGACCTCTCCCGGGTCCAGGACAACGACGACATGCTCACCCACGCCGAGCTGGTCACCGCGGACGAGCTGGTCACCGAGGCCATGGAGCGCTGCCGCCAGCAGGCGAGCAGCAAGCAGATCACCATGGCCGCGGGCGGCACCAGCGGCGTCGAGGTCTGGGGCAACCGCGGCCAGCTCGCCGCCGCGCTCGGCAACCTGGTCGAGAACGCCGTGAACTACAGCCCGCCGCACACCCGGGTCGCCATCGCCGCCGCCCGGGTCTCGGCCCAGGGCGGCGAGATGGTCGAGATCTCCGTGACCGACCAGGGCGTCGGGATCGCGGAGAACGACCGGGACCGCATCTTCGAGCGCTTCTACCGGGTCGACCCGGCCCGCTCTCGTGCCACCGGCGGCACCGGCCTCGGCCTGGCCATCGTCAAGCACGTGGCGGCCTCGCACGGCGGCGAGGTTCAGGTCTGGAGCGCCGAGGGCCAGGGGTCTACCTTTACGCTGCGACTGCCGGAGCCCGGCAGCGCGCAGGAACGCCAGCAGGCGGCCCGCCGCAAACGCGACGGTCTCGGCGGGACGCTCCACGAACCCGCAGACTTCCCTGAGTACCCCGACACCGGCGACGAGGACGCCGAGCCGGACCCCGACACCCGCCGCGCCCCGCGCGTGCCCCGGTCGCTCCGGCGCCCCGAGGCGGCGCACACCCGCTCCGCCGCCCGCACCACCGACGCCCCTCACACCACCGAGGTCCCCGACGCAGCGGACATCGCCGACACCCCTGTCCCCAACATCACCCGCACCAACGATTCTGCCCGGGAGGTCCTCCCGTGACCCGAGTGCTCGTCGTCGAGGACGAGGAGTCGTTCAGCGACGCTCTGTCGTACATGCTCCGTAAGGAGGGTTTCGAGGTCGCCATAGCGGCCACAGGCCCCGAGGGGCTGGACGAGTTCGAGCGCAACGGCGCCGATCTGGTGCTGCTCGACCTGATGCTGCCCGGCCTGCCGGGCACGGAGGTCTGCCGCCAGCTGCGGGGCCGCTCGAATGTGCCGGTCATCATGGTGACCGCCAAGGACAGCGAGATCGACAAGGTGGTCGGCCTTGAGATAGGAGCCGACGACTACGTGACCAAGCCGTTCTCCTCGCGGGAGTTGGTGGCGCGCATCCGCGCGGTGCTGCGCCGGCGCGGGGAGTCGGAGGAGGAGAGCCCGGCCGCCCTGGAGGCGGGCCCGGTGCGGATGGACGTGGACCGGCACGTGGTCACCGTCTCAGGACGCAAGGTCGACCTGCCGCTGAAGGAGTTCGACCTGCTGGCGATGCTGCTGCGCAACGCCGGACGGGTGCTGACCCGGATGCAGCTGATCGACCGGGTCTGGGGCGCGGACTACGTCGGCGACACGAAGACGCTCGACGTCCACGTCAAGCGGCTGCGCGCGAAGATCGAGCCGGATCCGGGGGCCCCGCGCTACCTGGTCACCGTGCGCGGTCTCGGCTACAAGTTCGAGCCGTAACCCGCGACAGCCCCGCACACCGGGGGCGACACATGCGTGGGGCACCCTCGCGGGTGCCCCACAGCCATGTTCGGCCGGGGTCGGACAGGCCGGGAACGACTACTCGGTCGCCTCGTCCGTTTCCTCGCCGGTCGCGCCGTCCGTTTCCTCGCCTGTCGCCTCGCCGGTGGACTCGTCCGTGGAGTCGGCGTCCGGGGTCTCGGCGTCCGGGGTCTCCGTCTCGGTGGGCTCGGCCGTCGGGGTCGGGCCCCAGTCGGCGTAGTGCTCGAAGTCGCCGGTGTCGCCCACCACCCGGGCGTAGAGGGTGATGCCGCCGGTCTCGCTCAGATCGAAGACCAGATGCTGAGCGTTGCCGAGCATGATGCCGCCGGCTGTCGCGTCCTGGATCACCGCGGAGGCGTTGCCCTCGCCGCCGAGCGCGAGGTCGCCGCCCGCCGGCACCACGACGCCGCTCTCGCCCTCGGCCGACGTCAGCTCCACCGTCTCGCCGGTGCCGGGCAGCCGGATGGCCTCCAGGGTCTGGTCCTCGGAGCCGTTGTTGAACAGCCGCGCGGTGATCCCAGCCATGCCGTCGGCATCCTCCGGCAGGATCACGGACACGTTCTGCACCTTGATGTCCTCGACCTGCGCGTAGGCGTTGTCGGGCCGGACCTCGTCGGTCGCGGCGTTGTGACCGGCGCCGCAGGCCGCCAGTGCGGTGATGGGAAAGGCGATCATGGCGGCGGCGAGGACACCGCGTCGAAGGCTGCTGCTCACGGCGGCGGCATCTCCTCTTCACGACAAGGCGGACCGACTGGTACCCGCCGGCCCGGCGGGAAGATCTCTCAGCGGCCACAGCGTACCCAGCGCCCCCCGGCCATCCTCACCCACCCCACCGGGCGCGACGCCGTTCGCGCGGGCCATTCCGTCAATCGGGACAAAACGGACGGATGCTCTCGACGTGTCGAACTTCTCGACGTTCGCCTTCGTGTTGATCAATCGAGTTGCGGCTTCCTCAAACCCCGCTCTCACCTGCGGATACCCACCCCCCGAGCGTTCGCGAAGCACGGGAAGGGCGCCCTTGTCAACCCCCAAGAGGCGGTCTGACCTGCGAAAACGCCATTCAAAGGGGCGTCTCTCCGTGTTACCCTGGAAAGCCACGGAAGGGGTACCTGTCACATGACGTTCAAGGTTGGCGACACCGTGGTCTATCCCCATCATGGGGCCGCGCTGATCGAGGCAATCGAAACTCGACAGATTAAAGGCGTGGACAAGACCTACTTGGTACTGAAGGTTGCGCAAGGCGACCTCGAAGTGCGCGTGCCGGCGGAAAACGCCGAACTCGTTGGCGTGCGCGATGTAGTCGGGCAGGACGGTCTTGACCGCGTCTTCGAGGTGCTGCGCGCGCCGTACGCGGAGGAGCCGACCAACTGGTCCCGCCGGTACAAGGCAAACCTGGAGAAGCTGGCCTCCGGCGATGTCATCAAGGTCGCCGAGGTCGTGCGCGACCTGTGGCGTCGCGAGCGCGAGCGCGGCCTGTCGGCCGGCGAGAAGCGCATGCTGGCCAAGGCTCGGCAGATCCTGGTGAGCGAGCTGGCTCTCGCGGAGAGCACCAACGAGGACAAGGCCGAATCGCTGCTCGACGAGGTTCTCGCATCCTGACCGGCCGCATCTCGACGATTGCGCAGACGGTCACGCATGTCGCGACCACGCACGTGGTGCTGGTCGGTCACACGTCAAGCGGTCACATGTCAGGCGGTCACCCGTCGAGCAATCGTTCCATCCATGACGATCCAGCACCCTTAACCGTCTCGGCCCGATAACCGGGTACGGCGTCACTTGCGGTGCGGCAGTCACACTAAAAGACGTGTGCCTCTGGCGTCATCAGACGACGAGCATCACCACCATGTGACGTCGTGCACAACGTGCCGCAGCGGCCTGCTGCTGCCAGTTGGCGCTGCGAATGCTACCTATCGTTCTCTGAAGCGTGCCGGGCCCGTGTATGCCCGCAATGGGCCGCGACCGGCTTGTCACGGAAGGGACCGATCGGTGTCGTACCCGGCACGCTGAGGCCATACCCAATACCGCCCTGGAAACAAACCTGTACTCCTCACAGATGTCAGACACCACACACTCCCGTGGCCGGCCCGCACGCACCGCAGCGGTCATTCCGGCGGCCGGCCGCGGGGTGCGGCTCGGCCCCGGCGCGCCCAAGGCGCTGCGCCAGCTGAACGGCACCCCGATCCTGGTGCACGCGGTGCGCGCCATGGCCCAGGCCCGGGACGTGTCCCTGGTCGTCGTCGTGGCCCCGCCCGCCGAGGTGGCGGGCGTCCGGCTGTTGCTCGACGAATACCCGCCTCCCTCCACCGCCGGCCAGGTCGACCTGCTGGTGGTACCGGGCGGCCGGACCCGCCAGGAGTCCGTGCGCGCCGGCCTGGAGGCGCTCCCCGAGGACGTGGCCGTGGTGCTGGTGCACGACGCGGCCCGGCCGCTGGTCCCGGTGGACACCGTGGACGCGGTGGCCGCCGCCGTGCTGGCCGGCGCCCCTGCCGTGGTCCCGGCACTGCCGCTGGCCGACACGGTCAAGCAGATCGCCGCCCCCAGCGAGGACGGCGAGCCCGAGGCGGTGCTCGCTACCCCCGACCGGTCGCTGCTGCGCGCGGTCCAGACCCCGCAGGGCTTCGACCGCGCCACGCTGCTGGCCGCGCACCGCAAGCTCGCCGCCGACCAGATCGCCGCGGAGGCCGGCGGCCAGGCGCCGCTCCTGGCCGAGGGCCCGGGCGACGAGGGCGCCACCGACGACGCCGGCATGGTGGAGCGGCTCGGCGTCCGGGTGGTGCTGGTGCCGGGGCACGAGGAGGCGTTCAAGGTCACCCGCCCGCTCGACCTGGTGCTCGCCGAGGCGGTGCTCGCCCGCCGGAGGCAGACCGATGGCTTCTAGCCCGCCCGCCGTGCCGCGGGTCGGCGTCGGCACCGACGTGCACGTCTTCGAGCCCGGCCGCCCGCTGTGGTGCGCGGGTCTGCACTGGCCGGCGGCCGAACAGGGCCTGGCCGGCCACTCCGACGGCGACGTGGCCGCGCACGCGGCCTGCGACGCGCTGTTCTCCGCCGCGGCCGTCGGCGATCTGGGTGCCCATTTCGGCACCGACCGTCCGGAGTGGTCAGGCGCCTCCGGTGTCGCGCTGCTGACGGAGGCCGCCCGGATCGTCCGCGACGCGGGCTTCGACATCGGCAACGTGGCCATCCAGGTGATCGGCGTCCGCCCGAAGATCGGCACCCGGCGCGTTGAGGCCCAGCAGGTGTTGTCCGAGGCGGTGGGCGCCCCCGTCTCGGTTTCCGGCACCACCACGGACGGCCTCGGGCTGACCGGCAGGGGAGAGGGACTCGCGGCGATCGCCACGGCGCTGCTGCTGCCCCGCCGAGCGCCGACGCTGGGCTAGCCTGCCCGGGCAGGTCGTACCGCCGCCAGTCCTCATCCCCGCGAGGTGTCACCGTGGCAGCCGCACTCTCCGACAAGCTCAAGCGCATCCTGGACGGCAGGGCCTTCGTCACGCTGGGCACCGTCCAGCCGGACGGCAGCCCGCAGCTCTCCCCGGTCTGGATCGCCCGCGACGGCGACGAGCTGCTGATGTCCACCACCGTGGCCCGCCGCAAGTACCGCAACCTCCAGCGCGACCCGCGGGCCTCCGTGGTGGTCACCGACCCCGAGGCGCCCTACAGCTACGCGGAGATCCGCGGCAGGGTCACCACGACCACCGAGGGCGCCTACGAGCTGATCGACGAACTGGCCCGGAAGTACACGGACGCGGCGAGCTTCGCCGAGCTCAGTCCGCAGGCCGGCGAGGGCCCGCCCCGGGTGGTACTCAGGCTCGCCCCGGCCAAGATCGTCGGCCAGGGCGACCTGCTCTGAGCGGCGCCGCGGCCAACTGGACGGCCCCGCGCCCAGGAGAGGGCGCGGGGCCGTCCACGCCCACTACTCTTGACGCGTGACACTACGCCTGTACGACACCAGCGCCCGGCAGATCCGTGACTTCCACCCGCTCCAGCCGGGTCGCGTCTCGATCTACCTCTGTGGCGCGACCGTCCAGGCCCCGCCGCACATCGGCCACATCCGCTCCGGCCTCAACTTCGACATCCTGCGCCGCTGGTTGACCCACCGCGGCTTCGAGGTGACGTTCGTCAGGAACGTCACGGACATCGAAGACAAGATCATCTCCAAGAGCGCCGAACAGCAGCGCCCCTGGTGGGCCATCGGGTACGAGAACGAGCGGGCGTTCAGCGAGGCGTACGCCACCCTCGGCTGCCTGCCGCCCAGCTACGAACCGCGCGCCACCGGTCATGTGCCGGAGATGATCGAGATGATGCGCACCCTGATCGCCCGCGGCCACGCCTATCCGGCCGACGGCAACGTCTACTTCGACGTGCGCAGTTACTCCGACTACCTCGCCCTGTCCAACCAGGACCTCGACCACCTGCTCCAGCCCTCGGGCGAGGGCGAGACCGGCAAGCGCGACCCGCGTGACTTCGCCCTCTGGAAGGCGGCCAGACGCGGCGAGCCGGACTGGGAGTCGCCGTGGGGACGTGGCCGCCCCGGCTGGCACCTGGAGTGCTCGGCCATGGTCCACAAGTACCTCGGCAACGCCTTCGACATCCACGGCGGCGGCATCGACCTCGTCTTCCCGCACCACGAGAACGAGATCGCCCAGTCCCGCGCGTTCGGCGACGACTTCGCCGCCTACTGGATGCACAACGCCTGGGTCACCATGGCCGGCGAGAAGATGAGCAAGTCCCTGGGCAACTCCGTGCTGGTCTCGGAGATGGTGAAGCGCTGGCGTCCTGTGGTGCTGCGGTACTACCTCGGCACCCCGCACTACCGCTCCACCATCGAGTACAGCGAGGAGGCGGTGCTGGAGGCGGAGGCCGGGTTCAGCCGCATCGAGGGCTTCCTGCACCGCGCCGTCGAGCAGGTGGGCCCCGTGGAGCCGGCCACGACGGTGCCGGAGGAGTTCGCCGCCGCCCTGGACGAGGACCTCGGCGTGCCGCAGGGCATGGCCGCCGTGCACACCACCGTGCGCCAGGGGAACGCCGCGCTGGCCGAGGGCGACAAGGAGTCCGCCGCCGCGCTGGCCGCCCTGGTCCGTGGCATGCTCGGCGTGCTCGGCATGGACCCGCTGTCCCCGCACTGGTCCGCCACGGCGCCTGGCGCCCCGGGCAGCCGCGACCTGACGGACGTGGTCGACACCCTGGTCAGGCTCGTCCTCACCCAGCGCCAGGCCGCCAGGGAGCGCAAGGACTACGGCACCGCCGACGCCATCCGCGACGAGCTGCAGGCGGCCGGCCTGGTTATCGAGGACACCCCCAACGGCTCCCGCTGGGAGCTCGGTTAGCCCGACGCGGATCGCCGGCGGGCCGCCGGCAGTCCGTCACTGACCAACAGCTGACCGAACCCTGACCGACCGCTGAGCAACCGCGGAACGCCCCACCATCCACCGAGGACCGGCCGAGCCGTACCCCGCCCGGCCACCACCGCGACCTAAGGATTCACCACCCCATGCCAGGCAACAGCCCGCGCCCAGGCCGGCGCAAGTCGAACAAGAAGGGCGCTCTCAAGGGCAGCGGCGGCCAGCGCCGCAAAGGCCTTGAGGGCAAGGGCCCCACGCCCGCCGCCGAGCAGCGCACGGGTCACCCCCGGAAGCGTGCCGCCGAGGCCAAGGCGCGTCGGCAGGGCGGCCGCCCGACGGGCGCCGGGGGCCGCCGCACCTCCTCCGCCGAACTCGTCGTCGGCCGCAACCCGATCGTCGAGGCGCTGCGCGGCGGCGTCCCCGCCACCACGCTGTACGTGCAGCAGTTCCTGGAGACCGACGACCGCGTCACCGAGGCGGTGCGGCTCGCCATGGATCGCGGGGACGTGCACCTGATGGAGGCGCCCCGCATGGAGCTCGACCGGATCACCGGCGGGCTCAACCACCAGGGCCTGGCGCTCCAGGTCCCGCCGTACGACTACGCCCACCCGGACGATCTGACGGCCGCCGCGTTCGACGCCGGCCAGCCGCCGTTGATCGTCGCGCTCGACGGCGTCACCGACCCGCGCAACCTGGGCGCCGTCGTCCGTTCGACCGCGGCCTTCCGCGGGCACGGCGTGGTGGTGCCCGAGCGGCGCGCCGCCGGCATGACCGCGGGGGCGTGGAAGGCGTCGGCCGGCACGGCGGCGCGTACCCCCGTGGCTCGCGCCACCAATCTCACCCGCGCGCTCCAGGCGTACCAGAAGGCCGGGTTGATGGTCGTCGGCCTGGCCGCGGACGGCGACGCCGAGCTGACCGAGCTCGACGTGCTCGCCGACCCCGTCGTGGTGGTGATCGGCAGCGAGGGCAAGGGTCTGTCCCGGCTGGTCGGAGAGGTTTGCGACATCCGGGCCAGGATCCGGATGCCGGGCGACGCCGAATCGCTCAACGCGGGCGTGGCCGCCGGCATCGTGCTGCACGAGGCGGCCCGCCGCCGCCGCTGAGCCGGGCCCGCGCCGGTGCCGAGGGGGTGCGGAGCGGGCGCCGAACCGGCTTGACGGGTCGCGGACAGACTTTGTCGGGGTCAAGGCAGTGTCTTAAACCACTGTCACTCGGTTAGATGAGTGTGGACACCAGAACACCCCGTGGCCCCTCGTTGAACGAGCCGGTGCTGAACATGGTCAAGGTGCCGTGCGACCCCGCCCAGGTGGTCGTGAACCACGCGAGCTTCCGGGTAGTCCTGCCCGCGACCTCGCCCCACGCCTGGGCCACCGGGCGCGGTGCCGACGCCATGGCGACGACGCTGTTGCCCCGGATCCCGGCGGCGCAGCGCCGCCGCCGGCCGCTGGTGTGGTCGGGCCGCAGCACCCCGGGTGACCCGGGCGCCAGCACCCTGCTCCAGGCCGTGCGCACCGCCGGGGGGGCCGGGCGCCGCGGCGACTCCGGCATCACCGCCACACAGGTGCTGCCGCGGGTCCGCCGGCCCGCGCCGGACGCGTACGGGATGGACGGTCAGATCCACGATCTCGGGGCCGCCGTCATCGGCCCCCGTTCCCCCGCCCCCGGGGAGCACACGGAGCCGCTCGACCCGGTGCTGGCCGAAGGACCGGTGGGCCCCGACCGACCCGGACGGTCGCGGTCCGGGCGCCCCAGCCACGCCCGCGGACGCGGTCAGGGCCGCCGGCAGGCGTTCTACCCGGGCCGCCGGATGAGCCTGGGCGTGGTGCTGCTGCCGCTGCGCGTCCTGCTCGGCTTCATCTCGCTCTACGCGGGCATGGGCAAGCTCACCGATCCGGTGTACTTCGACGGCGGTGAGCGCGGCTCGCTGTTCTCCTGGCTGCACGGGCTCGAACCCTGGTCGGTGGCCGCCCCGCTGCACGGCTGGGCGCTGGCCCACCCGGTGGGCGCCGGCCTGTCCGTCGCCTTCACCCAGCTCGTCGTCGGCGTGCTGACCGTCTTCGGCCTGTGGCAGCGGCTGGCCGCCGCGCTCGGCGCCGCGCTCTCCCTGGCCCTGCTGGTCACCGTCAGCTGGCAGCACGGCCCGGCCTACGACACGCCCGACGTCATCCTGCTCGCCGCCTGGAGCCCGCTGTTCATCGCCGGCGCCCCGGTGTACTCGCTGGACGCCCGGCTGGCCGGCGAGGCCTGGCGCACCCTCGGGCCGCGCGCCCCGCTGTCCGAACTGCGCCGCCGGGTGCTGCGCCGCGGCTCCGCGCTGTCCGCGCTGCTGCTGGGCTCGGCGCTGCTCGTCGGCTCGATGCTGGGCAGCGCGGTGCGCTCCTCGCAGCTGCCGCACCTGCCCGAGCCGGGTGAGCCACCCGTCAACCACCTGCCGGGCGAGCAGCTGCCGGAGGACGAGGCGCGGGACGAGTCCAGCGGCTCGCCCAGCAAGGACCCCGCCCAGGACGCCGAACAGCGGGCGGAGCAGGACGACGCGGCCGACACCAAGGAGACCTCGCGGCCGGACGCGGACACGGCCGAGCCCGAGGAGGGCGCGCCCGTGGTCGGCGGGACCGGCGGCTCGGGCACCGAGTCCTACCAGCAGACGCCCACCACCGAGCAGACGGTGCCGGCCCCGCGGCAGTCCGCGCCCGAGTCCGAGCCGTACCCCCCGCAGGAGGAGACGGCGCCGCCCGCCGACCCGGGCGGCGGCGAGTCCGCGCCCGAGGAGAGCGCCCCGGCCGACGAGGGCGACGACGGCGGCAGCCTCGGCCCCATCGGAGGCCTGCTCGGCTGAGCCCACGCAAGGGCTGCCATCATGTGACCGGCGTCACGGGAACCCGGGCCGTCGGCCGGACAAGGCTCACCGTGGACTCACCATCGATGCACGCCCGCCTCCGGGCGGGCGACCCGGACGCGTTCAGGGAGCTCTTCGCCGCCCACGCCCAGCTGGTCTACGGGTACGCGGCCCGGGCCACGGGCGACCTGTCCCTGGCCGAGGACGTCGTCTCGTTGACCTTCCTGGAGGCCTGGCGGCTGCGCGGGCGGCTCCGCGACGAGGGCGACAGCCCGCGCCCCTGGCTGATGGGCATCGCCGTCAACGTGTTGCGCAACACCACCCGGGCCAAGCGCCGTTACGCCCGAGCGATGGCCCGGCTGCCGCCCCGTGAGCCGTTGCCCGACCTCGCCGACGACGTGGTCGGGCGGATGGCCGACGCGGAGCGCCTCGTGGCGGCCAGACGGGCCCTGGAGCGGCTGCGCCCGGCCCATCGGGAGGTGTTCATGCTCTGCGTCTGGTCAGGACTCGGCTACGAGGAGGCCGCCGCGGCGCTGGGCGTGCGGGTGGGCACCGTGCGCTCCCGGCTCTCCCGCGCGCGGGACCGGCTGCGCCGACTCACGGATGAGGAGCTGAGCCGGACGGAACCGCCCGGTGGGCGCGGACAAGTGAGGGGTGATCGCCGGTTCTCGGCGGTCCGGTCGAACCAGGAGGGACTCCGATGATGCGCAATCTCTGGCAGGGACGGCGCTCGCCGGCCGGCCGCGAGGAACTCGCGGCTCTGTTGCCGGCTCCGGGCGAGCCGGTGCTTCCTCCCGACCGTCGCCTGCACCTCGAGGAGCACCTCATGCGCGAGATCACGCTCGAACAGGAAACGCGACAGGAAGCCACACCTTCCGCCCCCACCCCGCCCCGGCGCCGTTACCGCCGCCTGGCCCTGATCGCGGCGCCGCTGGCGGTGGCCGTGGCCGCCGGGGCGGTCGTCGTCACCCAGCCGTCGGACGGCGACGGCGGTAACGCGCCCGCGCCGCCCACCGCAGCGCTGACCCTGGCCCAGGTCATCGACCACATCGCGACCACAGCCGCCGGGCAGGACCTGCCCGTTCCGGAACCCGACGAGTACGTGTACCTCGAGACCCAGAACGCCTTCCTGTCCAGCGACTTCAACCTGGACACGGGGGAGTCCTCGTCCGTGATGGAGGACCTGCACCGCCGCGAGACGTGGATGTCGCCGGACGGGCGGGAGGGCTGGCTCCTCGAGCCGTACGACGAGCTGGCGGGCGGCGAGGAGGGCGTCGCGATCGGCGGCGGCGAACCCAAGCTGACGAACCCCTCGTACGACTTCCTCAGCACGCTGCCCACCGACCCCGCCGAACTGCTCGCCCTGATCTACGCGGACGGCGAGGGGGAGGGCAGCGATCCGGACGAGCGGGCGTTCAGCACCATCGGCAGCCTGCTGCGTGGACAGCTGGTGCCGCCGGAGCTGAGCGCCGCGCTGTACCGGGCGGCGGAGCAGATCCCGGGGGTCTTCCTCGTCGAGGACGTGAAGGACGCCGTCGGCAACGATGGCCTCGCCGTGGCCCGGGTCAACGACGGCCAGCGCATCGAGTGGATCTTCGACGAGGCGAGCTACGCGTACCTCGGCGAGCGGATCGTCCAGGTCGAGGAGGACGGGACGGGCACCGAGCCCGGCACGGTCGTCGGGTACACCGGCATCGTCCAGATCGCCGTGGTCGACGAGCTGCGGGAGCGGCCCGCCGGCCCCTCCTCCTAGGTCCTAGGAGGAGGGCTCTGACCTTGCCGAGGCCGCGAGCTCCCTGGCCGCCTCGGTGAGGTCCTTGGCCGTGTCGATGGCCCGCCAGTACGCGCCCTGCGGGATGGGGAAGCCGGCCAGCCGGCGCTCCCTGGCCAGGCGGGGGAAGGTGGCCCGCTCGTGGTCGCCGCGGTCGGGCAGCAGCGCGGCGAACCCGGCGGCGAAGACGTAGACGCCGGCGTTGATCAGGTACGGCGACGGCGGGGCCTCGATGAAGTCGAGCACATGCCCGAAGCGGTCGGTCTCGACCGCGCCCCAGGGGATGCTCGGGCGGGCCAGCGCGAGCGTGGCGGCGGCGTCCCGTTCGGCGTGGAACGCGGCCATCTCGCCCAGCGAGAACCGCGTCCAGATGTCCCCGTTCGTGGCGTACCACGGCTCGTCCGGGCGCGGCAGGGCGGCGGCGGCGTACTTCAGGCCGCCGCCGCGGCCCAGCGGCTGGCTCTCCACCACGGTGGTGACCCGCAGCGGGAGGTCGGCACCGGCCAGCCACTTCTGCAGCACCTCGGCGAGGTGCCCGCAGGAGATCACCACGTCGGTGACGCCCTCGGCGGCCAGCCAGTTCAGCTGGTGGCCGACGATCGGAAGCCCGGTGCCCGGGATCTCCACCATCGGCTTGGGCCGGTCGTCGGTGTACGGCCGCAGCCGGGAGCCCTGGCCGCCGGCCAGGATCACGGCCTGGGACGGCTGCGCGGGCTGCGGTGCGTACCGCGGAACGTCGCTCATGCCCGCAGCCTAAGCCTTCCCGGGCGGCGGTGGCCCGGACGTCCCAACCCACGTGCGGGCGGGAGCCCGTGGCCCGATTCCGGACCACCGCCCGTGGCGTTCGTGGCGTTCGCGGCCCTCGGCCGTGGCTAGTTCGCCGCGGCGACGCCCGAGGCGAAGGACGTGTCGCAGACGGGGCGGGCGTGCCGCTGGGCGCGCTCGGCGCTGCCGTACTTCTCCACGGCTGCCTCGCCCAGAGTCCGCGCGATCTCGTCGCAGTGCGGCGCCAACGAGGGCTCGTCCTGCACCGCCTCCTGAAGCTGGGTCAGGGCGACGGTCGGGTCCTGCTGTCGCAGGGTGGTGAGGAGCCGCTCGGCGAGCGCGTCCTGCGGCGTCTGCGACCTCTGCTGTGCGGAGGAGGCCAGCACCGGGTCCTCTGCGGGGAGGCCGGCCCACGGCACCCGGGCGACGGCCAGCGTCCCGGACAGCACCACGAGAACCGGGAGGACGATGGCGAGTGTTCTGCCGATGCGGCGGATGGTCTGAATCACTGAAGGTCTTCCTCGCGTGACGGTTGAGAAGTTGAGAACTGGCGGTTGGCTCAGCTCACTCAGCCTGGGGGCCTGCTGATCGTAGCGAGGAGTAGCGACATGATGACACCAAGCCACTCGTGCGGGTGAGAACAGGTCGCGATTTTCGAATCGGAGGTTGACGTGCAGAGGGCCGGTCCTCCGCCACATGTGCGGAGGACCGGCCCTCAGGACGCTGAGCGACGTGCTCGGGTCCGCCCGGGTCAGTCGCTGAGGCGCTCGCCCGTGCTGGTGGAGAAGACGTGGGTCTCACCCGACTGCGGCACCACGTTGAGGGTGGCGCCCTTCTCCGGGATCTCCCGGCCGCCGACGCGGATGACCAGGTCCTTGACCTCGCCGCCGACCTCGGCGGTGCCGTAGACGTAGGCGTCCGCGCCGAGCTCCTCGACCACGTTGACCGTGACCGCGAGGCCGGCACCCTGGCCCGCGTCCGTCTTGGACAGCGAGCCGGCGTCGCCGTCGTCACCGTTGACCAGGGTGAAGTGCTCGGGCCGGCAGCCCACCACCACGGCGGTGTCGCCCTTGGTCTGGGCCTCGGAGAGCGCGGAGCGCTCGACGGCCACCACACTGTTGCCGAACTTCACGCCGCCGTCGGTGATCGGCACCTCGATCAGGTTCATCGCCGGGGAGCCGATGAAGCCCGCGACGAAGAGGTTGTTCGGCCGGTCGTACATGGAGCGCGGGGTGTCCACCTGCTGGAGCAGGCCGTCCTTGAGCACCGCCACCCGGTCGCCCATGGTCATGGCCTCGACCTGGTCGTGGGTCACGTAGACGGTGGTGACGCCCAGGCGGCGCTGCAGGCCGGCGATCTGGGTACGGGTCTGGACGCGGAGCTTGGCGTCCAGGTTGGACAGCGGCTCGTCCATCAGGAACACCTGGGGCTCACGGACGATCGCGCGGCCCATCGCGACACGCTGCCGCTGACCGCCGGAGAGCGCCTTCGGCTTGCGGTCCAGGTACTCGGTGAGGTCGAGGATCTTGGCGGCCTCCTCGACCTTGGTGCGGATGTCCGCCTTGTTCACGCCGGCGATCTTGAGCGCGAAGCCCATGTTCTGGGCCACGGTCATGTGCGGGTACAGCGCGTAGTTCTGGAACACCATCGCGATGTCCCGGTCCTTCGGCGGCAGGTGGGTGACGTCACGGTCACCGATGTGGATCGAACCTCCGTTGACGTCCTCCAGGCCCGCGAGCATCCGCAGGGAGGTGGACTTACCACAACCGGAGGGGCCGACCAGGACGAGGAACTCGCCGTCCTCGATCGCGATGTCGAGCTGATCGACGGCGGGGACCTCGGAACCCGGGTAGACCCGAGTCGCCTTGTCGTACGTGACCGTTGCCATGTCCTCTTGTCTCCTTCTACCGGCAGGAACGTGCCGGACGATCCGAGTAGGAAGGTTGCATCGCCCACACAGGTGGACTGGAGGTGAACCTAACTCGCAGAGATAACGTTTGTCACCAGCCTGAGCGAACGAACACGCACGGTGGGTGCCCGAATGCGCCCCCGTTCGACCACGCTCCGTGACACGCGCTCGGCGGGCCGGTCAGCAGATCATCCGGTCAACCGGTCAGCCGACGAGGGACTGGGTGCCGAGGACGGCGAGGAGCGCCAGGCGCTCCTCGTCCCGGGTGCCGGGCTCGGCCGTGTAGACGATGAGCCGCAGGTCGCTGCCTGCCACGCTGAGCACGTCGCAGTCCAGCGTCAGCGGGCCCACCCGCGGGTGGTCGACGGTCTTGCGCCCGCCCTCGAGCCGGCCCACGGCGCCGGAGTCCCACAGCTCCGCGAACCGGTCGCTGTTCGCGCGCAGCTCCCCGATCAGGCTCCGCAGCCGCAGATCCGCCGGATACCGGCTGGCCGCCGCGCGCAGCCCGGAGACCTGCGCGACCTCCAGCGCACGTTGCGACTGGGGGGTGTGCCGGACGCGGCTGCCCGAGCCGAGGAAGGTGCGCCACGCCGCGTTGCGCTCCTTGCCCCGTCGCTCGCCCATCAACGCCGTGTACAGCGGGTTGGCCAACAGCAGCGTCCACGCCGCGTCGGAGACCGCGACCGGCGTCCCGGTCAGCCGGTCCAGCATCCGCTGCACGCCCGGCGTGACGTAGCCGGGCACCGTGCCCTGTCCGGGTGGCACGAGCCCGGCGACGTGGAACAGATGCTCGCGTTCGGCGCCGGACAGGCGTAGCGCCCTGGCCAGGGCCTCCACGACCTGTTCCGACGGGTGAGTGGCCCGACCCTGTTCGAGACGGGTGACGTAGTCGACCGAGATCCCGGCCAGCAGGGCGAGTTCCTCGCGGCGCAGCCCGGCCGCGCGCCGACGACCGCCCACGGGCAGCCCGGTCGCCTCCGGGGAGGCCCGGTCGCGCCAGCGCCGCACCGTGTGCCCGAACTCCGTGGTCGCCATGACCCCACTGTGCACCCGCCCCGCCCGCATCGACCTGCGAGCTCCTGGTACTGGCAGTCCCAGGAAGACAGGACGTCTGGCTGACCGCGCCCGGCGGCCACACCGTAGGAGCATGACAACGAGAACCCTCATCACCGGAGCAAACAAGGGCCTGGGCTTCGAGTCCGCCCGCAGGCTCGTCGCCGCGGGGCACACCGTGTACCTCGGCAGCCGGGACGCGGAACGCGGGCGTCGGGCGGCCGATCTGCTGGGCGCCCGTCCGGTCCAGCTCGACGTCACCGACGACGCGTCCGTGACGGCCGCGGCGCGGACCATCGAGGCCGACGGCGGCCTGGACGTCCTGGTCAACAACGCGGGCATCGAGAAGCGGGGCCCCGACAACAGCGTGATCGGCGCCGCGGACCTGACCGCCGACATGATGCGGCAGCTCTTCGAGACGAACGTCTTCGGCACGGTGCGCGTCACCCATGCGTTCCTCCCGCTGCTGCGGCGCTCCGCCGCCCCGGTCGTGGTCAACGTCAGCAGCGGCCTGGCCTCGCTGACCCGCGTCAGCGACGCGTCCAACCCGGCGCACGCCTACCCGGGCATCGCCTACCCGGCGTCCAAGACGACGGTCAACATGATCACCGTGCAGTACGCGAAGGCGTTCCCGACCATGCGCGTCAACGCGGTGGAACCCGGCTTCACCAGGACCGACCTGAACGGGAACACCGGCACCCAGACCGTCGAACAGGGCGCCGAGATCATCGTGCGCATGGCCCGGCTGGGCGCCGACGGCCCCACCGGAGGCTACTTCGACGCCGACGGCCCCCTCCCCTGGTGAGCCACCGCGCAGGTGGGCGCCCGTGTACTCTGGATCCGCCTCAGCGGCCGAACGGCTGCTAGTGCTGCCGCCTTAGCTCAGTTGGCTAGAGCAACGCACTTGTAATGCGTAGGTCGTCGGTTCGAATCCGACAGGCGGCTCCCGCCAGGCCCAGGCCAACACTCCGCTGACCTGGGTCTTTTCTTTCTCGTGATCCGTGGTCACCTCCTCGTTTCCCCCGTCGCGGCCGCTCAAAAGTGCCGTCGGTGGACGACCGGTGGACAACCGTGCATGAACAGTGCACCGGGGTGGCCAGGGGCGCGATGAGAGGCAGACGACGGCATTGTGGAAACCGGACAATGCTTCGTCGTGGAGTAGCGACAAGCTGAATGATGTACCTGAACCCGCGCTGGACCCGGACTGGGTGAGCCGGTGTTGCAGGGCTGGCCTGGCTCAGGGGTGCCGTAAGTCGTGGACCAGCGGGCGGGCGAGCCCGAGCTGGGTGTGGGCGGCGATGACGAGCCAGGCCCACCGGTCGGCCGGGGGGGCCCGTGCTTTGTCTTTCCAGACCCTCTCACCGTCCCAGACCTACACCGTCGCCTCCACCACCGACGGCCAGCGCACCGCGCAACATCTGATCGAGCCTGACAACTGGGAGCCCGACGAGTGGAATGAACTGATCAGCGGACGCATGGGTGAGTGGGCCATGGCTATCCATGACTGGTAGCCAGTGTCGATCTGCTTCACACCTGCGTCGAACTCCACCTCCGCAGAGGCGGGCATCCGGACCCGCCCCCGCGGCAAGCGCCTCGCACCGGCCTTCGTAGTCGCCTGGCCCAGCGTGCGCACCGCACCAAGAGCGTTGGTCTTCTACAGCACCACCGCTGACGAACACGGGCATTCCTGGCTCGATCACCTCACGAGCGCAAGTTCAGAGACGCACGGAGGCTGCGAGAGCAGCTACGGGGCGGTTCGGGCCCCGGGTGGGAAGGGGAGAATGGCGAGGGAGGATCGGCAGACGGGGTGGGCATGGGCGGGAAATCGGACGGGACTGACGGCACGTGGTCTGACGGGCGCGAGATAGACCCTTTGATCGTTTCTCTGCGGGCAGCGACGCGAGCGCTGCGGTTTCATCTCGACACGTTACCTGCGGTATTTCACTTCGACGGGCCGGGCGATCAGTTCCTCGCCGAGTCGGCGTTTCCGTACGCACGCTGGCGATACGCCTGCGCCGATTCGCTGCTGGGTTCCGGGATGGGTGGCACGGTCGTGGGGGCGCTTGCTCGCAGTCTGTTCGATGACGGGCTGCTCTGGCAGTGGATCGCTGAGTCCCCCGCGGAGCGGCGACCAGCTCTGCTGGGCAGCATGCTCGATGAGCGTGACCGAATCTGCGGCTACTTGGACGACCACAACGTGAGCTGCCCGAATTTGGCCCGGTGGTTCGTTCCGCTGAATGGCGTCACCGACCTGACGGGAGCGGCGCTGTCGGCGCTGTCAGCGCCGTCACTTCCAAATGCTGCAGAGCTCCTCGACACGTTCCTCGCTTCCTCACCGACGCGGCCAGCATCGCCCGCGTTGATCGGCGGAGGTGTTGAGGAGCTGCTGAAGGCTGCCCGGGGCATGCTGGCCATGTCAGGGCTTCGGGGGGCGGTGAGGGTCCTGGAGCATGCTGGTCACGGCAACCTCCTGGGTCTGCAGAGCAGCATGGCCTCCGGCGGCGTACCGGGTTACGATCTGCGGGCTGATCACGAAGCGCTTTTCATGCATGTCGCGGCCGTGGGCGCGACCGTAACGCTTCTTGGCGTGTGCGCAGCTGTTCCGGAATGTTGGCCGCCGGAGGTCGAGCAGGGCGGCTTCCTCGGGACGTTGATGCGGCTGACCGAGGATGTGGTTGCCGCGGCAAGCGTGGTACATGGTCTGGGTGGTCCGGATCCTGCCGCTGGCGCGCCGAAGGTCAGGAGCAAGGAACGCAAACGGTATCTTCGTCCTAAGGTTCTGGTCGCCCGGGATGATCTGCTGCCGGACATTGTCCAGGCTGGCCCGGTCGTCGCAGTGGCCCGGGAGTATGACGACTTCGTCAACAGTTGGAGCACCAGTCCGTGGGCACACGGCAATGCCAAACTGGCGAGCGTCCTCGCCTATGCCGGGGCCCACTCCACGTTCTCGACCGTCATGAGCACCTTCGAGAACCATGCCAGTGTCACGTCGGTGTTCGCCGCGCGGATGCTTCTGGAGGAAGCCGCCCGGTTTACCTGGCTGGTGCAGGACCCGGAGGACGAGGACGCGTTCGTCCAGCGGTCCACCCGCTACTTCGACGAGTTCCGGGCACGGAAGAAGAAGACGATCGAGCTGTTCGCCGGCAACGGCGTGGCTCTCGCCGCCGCCACGAGACTCTTGCGTTTGCCCGAGAACGTCGTCGGAGGGCCGGAGGCGATAGCCAAGGGCCGCCAGCCGCCGCCGTCGATCGACGAGATGCTCTTGCTCATGGGGGCGCCATACCCAGAGCCGGGATGGCTGCCGGTGGCGTACTCGCTACTGAGCCAGGTCACACATAGCACACCCATCGGCCTCGTTCACATGGCCCGCTACCGCGACGGCATTCTGTCCGCCCATGACATCTCCCCCGAGATGCTCGCTCTGGCCCTGGATGTGGCCTGCCTGGGTAGCGCCCGCTTGCTGGGCATGTCCGGCCTGGTGCTGACGCAGGGCAGCGACGAGGCCCGGCAGTACGCGCTCGGCCTAGAGAAACGTGCCCTGTCAGTCCACGATGAAGCCCGTCTCGTGCACTGGCTGGACTGACCCTCGGACTCAGATGCCGCATCCAGTCCCGTCAGCCGATGAGGAACTTGCGCAGGTCGGAGTTGATCCAGCTCGCCGAGGGCTCCGCGAGGAACATGGGGCCTCCGGGCTACGAGCAAACGATCAGTGGGTTCAGAGAAGCAGGCGTGCTCGTGGATACATGAGGTGCCGAAGTCACGGGTGCAGACGCCCAGGGCAACCTTCCGAAGCTCGGAGTGGGACAGTGAGCCTTCCCACTCCTGCACGGTGGGTTCGCGGTACTCGCTGCTGGGCCGCAGCGACCGGCGCCGCTGGTGCATGAAGACGAACCGGATGCCCCGCCTCACCCTGCTACCCCAGGTCATCAACCGGGACCAAACGCCACTCCGCCAGCACCGCCGACTTTCCATTCTCCGGAGGACTCTCAAGACGACTCCGCGCCCCTGCGGCCCCGGATCGCCGCTGCGCTCGTTGGCCTCTACATGCAACCAGGTCAGCGCCAACCTCTGGACGAAGCAGATCCGTAAGGATAATATGAAGCTTAAGTTTTTCCTTGTCTTCAAAATAGGGGGGGTCCTTATGGTTACACCTGTGTTCGACCTCACCGCAGTCGACGCCGACGGTCAGGTCGAGAGCTGGGAGGAACTGCGGCACGCCGTCGAAGAGTCGGGCGGCGTTCTTCGGGTCGTCATGTGGCTTCTGCGTGACCTGGAGCAGGCTGGCCGCCTCGGCGTTCACGTCCGTGCCAGCATCAGTCGTCGTCTCGACGGTCTCGGACTCGCGCACCTGCCCGCAGATATCCCTGGTGAGCAGTACGCCGTCATCACGCTCTACAAACGCGGCACCCCTGCTGCCGCCGTCGTCGACGCCGTGTTCCGCGACGGTAGCAGCAAGGCGGCCGAGGTCGCACTTCGCCGCATGAACACCTCGCGGGACGCTGAGAAGCTCCAGATCATCACCGAGAAGGTGGAAGAACTCGCCAACATCCTCCTTGACGAGGAATAGAAGCCGCCCCAGCTCGGTCTCGCGTCACTCAACGTGAGACCGCGTTCTCGGCGACAAGGAATACGCGACACCTCAACATGTGAGCTCACCAGTCTCAAACCCCCCGTTTCGGGGCGCGACCACAGCTACGACGGAGCTGAGCCACGCCTGCGCGGTGTGGCGGTGGTGGGCGGCCTACGTGACCGCCGCCTCCCGGCTCCCTAGCCATGCGAATGACCATGAGAGCTGGCTACGAGGGGGAGGCAGGCGGGTGGGGGAGGAGTGGCCCCGGCCGGCCGCCGGCTGGCTGGCGTCCTGCCAGCCGGGCGCAGGGACTACGCGGCGGGTAGGGGCCGACCGGGAGGGTTGGGCACAGGAGGCGCGCACCCCGCTTCGCAGGGCCTGCTGGCGGCGCCCGCGCCGTGGCCATCGGCACCACCGCCGGACGACTCCCAGCACCAAGATCAGCAATCGTCGAAGGCGAGGGACGGCGACCGGGCGGGCGGCTGGAGCAAGCCACGCCGGGTCGTTGTCGTCTGGCCATCGTGTTCGCGTGCCCCCGCCGAGCGCATGCCTCAGGCCGAGCGCTCCGCGCCTGTCTCAGGGCCCTGTTGGGGCGGATACAAGCGGCCTGGCTGGCGGGGGAGGGTGGGTGTTGCGGTGTCCTTGGCTCGTTCGGGGTGCCTGCGGGCTCGGGGTACGAGTTGGACGACCTTCTCGGCGGCGTCGCGGGCGAGGTCGTCCAGGACTGACTGGTAGATGTCGCGGGTGATGCGGGTGTCGGAGTGGCCGAGGGTTTCGGAGACGACCTTGACGTCGATGTCGGCGGAGAGCATGAGGGTGGCGGCGACGTGGCGTAGGTCGTGGAGGCGGATCGGAGGTAGGCCGGCGCCTGCTACTCGGCGTTCGAAGAGGTCGGAGACCTTGCCCGGGTGGAGTAGGGAGCCGTCTTCCTGGGTGAAGATGCGGCCGGTGTGCTGCCAGCCGTCGCCCCAGGCGAGTCGTTCACGGGCCTGGCGTGCCTTGTGGGTCGTGAGGAGTTGGGCGGTTTCGTCGTCGAGTGCGACGGTGCGCACGCCGTGGTCGGTCTTGGGGGCGCCCTCGAGGATCTCCCAGCCGTCCTGTACCAGCTGGGTGGCGATGGTCAGGGACTGTGCGGCGGCGGAGTGGTCGACCCAGCGCAGGCCGCAGGCTTCGCCGCGGCGCAGCCCGCGGAACGCGATCAGCCGCCAGAGGAGGTGGAGGCGGTCCTCGGTGACGAAGTCGAGGAAATGGCCGGTCTGCTGAGGAGTCCAGACCATGACCGGCGAGGGCCGCCGGCCGGTCTGCTGCCAGTGTTCGATCCGTTCGTCGGTCCAGACGAGGGCCTTGGGCTTGGTGCCCGGCAGCAGCTCCGCATGTGCCGCTGGGTTGAAGTTCGGCATCACCTGCTGGGCGATGGCGACGTTCAGCGCGGCGCGCAGGGTGTCGCGGATGTGCTTTTGCGTGTTCGGGCCGGTGATGCGCCGGAACGGTGGCATGGCGTCGAGCTGGGCGGTGAGCCACTTCCGTCGTGCGCGGTTTTCGGCTCCCTTGTACGGAGTCGCACGCAGCTCGTCGCGCACCGTGCGGCGTTGGGCGTTCTGCTCCTGGATCTCGATGTTGTGCTCGTTGATGGCGTCGAACATCGTGTCGATGTGGTGGACGCGTAGCTTGTCCAGCCGGAGGTGGCCCAGGTGGGGCTTGAGGTGGATGCGGATGTCGCATTCGTAGCGTGCGGCTCCGCTACGGCGGAGACGCTTGCGTCCGGCCAGCCAGGTGTCGAGCCATTCGGCGACGGTCGTCTTGGAGCCAAGCGGCTGACCGGCCTGGAAGCGGCGGCGTGTTTCGTCGTAGTCCGGCAGCGGGGTCTTGGCGTTGAGACAGCTCTCGATGAGGTCGCTGATCTGGGTCCTGCCCCAGGCGTCGTCCTCCTCGGGCAGCGTCAGGAGCGCGCGGATCTTGTCCAACTCCTCCTGGGCCTTGGTGGCCGTGTCGAAGCCGCCGCGGCGGAAGCGCCGACGGCGGCCGTCCTGTCCCGGCTCCAGTTCCTGGAAAACGGTCCAGGTGCCATGTCGGCGGGAGCTCTTCAACTTCGGACAGGCAGCCCCGTAGTCCTTCCCCGTGGCGGGATCCGTGCACCGGCAGCGTCGGGAGATCGATCCGTTCTTCACTCGTTGACCTCCTGGAGTTCCTGGGGCTCGGCCTGATCGACGGGCGTCAGCTCCTCGGACAGGGCAGGTGGCGCGAGGGCGCGGTCGCGCATTCGGTCGCGGTAGGTGCGCAGTTCCCGTCGGTCTTCGACTGCGTGCTGCTCGTAGGCGGCGGCGCGTTCCAGCAGGGCGGTTCGGCGGAGGGGGTCCGACGTGGTGGTCGCCGCTCGTCGCCGTTCCCTGGCGAGGGCGCTGGATGACAGCGCGGCGGCCACGAGGTCGCCGTGGGTGCGGAAGGTGTCGAGCACCTCGCGCGGGCTTCCTTCCGGGGGTGGTTGGGCGATGGGTGTCTCGCCCGTGAACCAGGCGAGGGCGTCCCAGGTGGAGACCGTCCTCCCCGGAAGGAGTTCCGTCGTGGCGGCTGTGCCGAGGGGGAACAGAAGGGAGACCGCAGGGGTCTGCAGCACGTCGGCGAGGACGAGGAAGTCCGTGATGGCCATGCTCGCCCTGCGGCCGGACTCGAGGTTCTTGATGGTCTGCTCGGTGATCTCTGCCATGCCGCGCTCCATCGCGCCTTGGGCAACATCGGCCATGGTCAGACCGGCACTCCGGCGGGCCTCCCGCATCCGACGGGCTACGCCTGCGGTGAAGGCTGCTGGCCACTGATCGGGGTTCATGGCGGCACGTTATGCGGCCAAAAGGTGCGGCCGTGATGTTGTGCTACCTCTTTGGGGCGTAAGCCGCCCCGGAAACCACCCCGGAGGGTGTCGTCATGTCCTCTACTTCTTCTCGTGCGGCACGAGCACTGACGAGGGACGAGCTGCTGGCGCTGCCGGCGGTCGTCAATCTCGACACCGCCAATCGCGCCCTCATGATCGGCCGCTCCACCGGCTACGAACTCGCCAAGCGGGGCGCGTACCCGGTCAGGCTCCTCCGGCTCGGCAACGCCTATCGCGTGGTCACGGCCGAGCTGCTGAGGCTTCTTGCACTCGAACGGCAGGGGTCCGAGGAGGGCATCGGCGAGAAACGCCCAGGTGCCGACGACTCTGGAGGAGGCGGAGACCGATGACGACGATGGAGGATCTTGCGGCGGCGTTGGCCGGCGAGCGGGCGGAGGCGGTGCTCGCGGCCTCCTGGGACGTGCTGGACCTGGCTCAGCGGGTGGCGGACGCGGTCACGTGGGTGGAGGGCTTCGACGAGGTGCACGCGACGGCGGCGGCCGAAGCCTGCGCCACGGGGCTGGCGGGTCTGCTTCCGCCGGGCGATGGCCAGCCCGTGGAGGTGCCCAGCGATCCCGCTGCCGCGGTGGCGCCGTGCGTGGAGCTGCTGGAGCTGACGGCGCTCCGGTTGACCGCCGTGGCTCAGCTGGAGCCGGCGGCCGCGTCACGGCTGCGGGAGGTGGCGGGCCACGCGGCGGGCGCGGGTCGGGCGCTGAGCGCCGTCCGGAGCTAGGCATGGCGGCGCCCTGGGGTGAGTATTTGGACCTGGCGGTCGGCCATGTGCGGGCGGCAGCTGCCGAGCTGCCGGCGGCGGCCACGGTGCGACCGCTGGAGCAGCTGCAGGTCCTGGTGGAACGGATCGCGTTCTATCCCGCCGTGCTGTCCCGCCCCGATGCGCGTGGAGCGTTGTCTCTGCGCGGCACGGAGTTCGGCCGGGCGGTGGAGGGAGTGCTGGGGTGTGTACGCGAGGCGGTGGTGAGGGCGGCGCGGCCCGGCGCCTCGGCCGATGCTGCTGTGCGCGCGTTGGGGGCGGCTGACGAGCAGGTAGCCGCGAGCCGGGATCTGCTGGGTAGTCACCGTCTCCCTGACGGACATCCGGCAACGCCCTACCTGCGGCTGTTCGCCCAGGCGGCGGTGCAGCGGCACGTCACCGTCCGGCTGGCCGGGCTGATGTGGGGGACCAGCCGGATGCTCGCCAACCTGGCGGAACAGCACGACGAGCCGGCGGTGCGGGCGGCGCTGCTGATGGCCCGGGAGGAGGCGGTGCGCGCCTCGGCCTTGGGGCGGGTGGCCGCAGCAGAGGGGACGGCCGTGGAGATCGAGGCCCTGCCGGCCGCGCCCGTGTTCCTGCCGGATCGGCTTGAGGCTCCTGATCTGCGGGGGACTGTGCGGCGGGTGGAGGACGCCTGCGACCGGATTGGCCGGGCGGTTCACGAAGCCTCCCTCGTCGGCGGCGAGCGGCCGTTGAGCGGCTCGGACCTGCGACAGATGGCCCGCTCTCTGGCGCTGGGACACCTGCTCGCCGGGCGGGTGCTGCTGCACCTGGCCGACGAGCAGCACTCCGAGCTCGCTGGTGGACTGAGGGAGGTCGCAGGCCAGTTGCGAGGGGCGGCCATGGCCTGGCAGGAGAACGCGGCGGCGTGGGAGCACATCGTGGACCTGCGCGACCCGCGTGAGCATCCCCGCCTGCCGCGCTTCTCCTACGACGTCGTCAGGAACGGTGGAGCGGTCCCACTACCGCGTACCACCCCGCACCCGGCGACCCTGGACGCGCACGCCATCGCCGTTCGCTGGGGCCAGCTGCTGTACGGCCCTGGGTGGTCGCCGACTGCCGGAGTCCGGGCTGAGCCGCGCCCGGCCAGGCAGGTGCTGGCGGACGCTGGCGGACTCGGGCCGCTGCTCGCCGGGGTCTACCGGCTGCCGGCGACCGGTGAGCGACTCGCCCATGCCGGGCCGCACATCCTCCACGCCGCCCGCCCGGCTCTGGTGACCGTCCGGATCGAGGGCCGCCCGCCGGGTCTGCCCCGTCAGCTGCGCTGGTACCCCGTTCCTGCCCGCCGCCTCGACGCCCTTGCGGATGCCTACGCGCCGGCGGCCGACTCCGAGCACCACGCCGTCACCGCCACTCTGGCCACCGCCGAGATCGCAGGCACAGCGATTCCCCGCGCCCGCCTCGACGCCGCCCTCCACCGCATCTCCATCCTGCCCGGCAGCCCACCCCTCAACGCGCCCTACGCCTCAGCCGCGCAGGAGCGCAAGGCCGCCAGGGAGGTGGCTCGCGCATTCGCAGCCTGGACGCGAACCGACATGGGGGCGCGGACCAGGGAATCACCGACCTCGGCGACCCGCGCCCTCCGCGAAGCCTGGCGGGCCCTGATGCCCGACGAGCCCTCCGCCGAGCGGCAGACGGCCGCCATCTATCACGAGGTCGCCCGCACAGCTGGCGATGCCGCGGGCGCCGCCGCCGGAGCGGGCCGGTTCCCCGCCCAGAACATCTCCGCCCTGCGAACAGTCGCGGAACACGCCCACCGCCACTCCATCCGCCTCGCGGCCACCCTCCGCTCCACACTGCCTCGGTCAACGACGCCACCACCACCGCAGCCACAGACCGACACCGTCCCACCGACAGGCCTCCGGCACGTAGACAGGGGCCCGGCCCGTCCTCCGGACACCCCACGTCGACAGCATCGCTAACAGCTCATCTCATTTGGCGAATCTGCGGGGCAGATGAGGGCGCAGGCGATGCTGGTGAAGGCGAGGAAGTGGGTGGCTGTGCGTTCGTAGCGGCGGTGGAGGCAGCGGCATCTGGCGAGCCAGGCCAAGGTGCGTTCGATGGTCCAGCGGTGGCGGCCCAGGCGTTCGCTGGATTCGACTCCCTTGCGTGCGATCTTCCGGGTGATGCGACGTTCCCGTAGCCATCGTCGCAGGTGAGCGTAGTCGTAGCCCTGGTCACCGTGGAGCTTGCCAGGCCGACATCGGCGCCGGTCGGGCACCCAGACAGGCCTGGGCTCCTAGACAGGACCCATATACGACCGCCGCGGAGGGCTACGGGGACGCCGTTCGGCGAGGTGACGCCGCGCCCTCAGCCGGAGTGGGCTACATCATCCGGTTTATTCGTCTTCGTCGGCGCCCAGGTTCATAGCCTCGCACAGCACACGGATTGCCGCGCGACGAGCGGGGAAGCTGTTGCGGGTACCGAGTGCGCCCGTACCTGTTCCGCTCGGCGTGACGATGCCGGCGGCCGCCCACACCGGGTTGTCCCAGGCGAAGAAGTCGTCGTCGTCCTTGGCGGCGATGGCCTTGAACGCAACTTCCGGCTCTACGTGGTCGGTGTACATCGCGGACATCGCGCCGACCAGACCATAGATCGCCACGGCGCTGGTGGCGATGGTGTTCTTCCGCTGAGCTTGGCGCGCCGGAGTGGAGAGCTTGCCGTATTCCGGGCGGACCTTGACCAGGGAATCCCATGCGCTGATCAGCCAGCTGGACTGTGCTTCGAGGTCGGCGGTGGTGACAGGTCCGCCCTTCCAGGAGGTTTCGATCGCCCTGCTGACGGTGTTGTAGGCGGTCAGCTTGTGTGAGCTGGCGGATACGGAGTTGGCGAGGACCTCGATGTTGTCCTGGCCCAAGTGCTCGCTGCCGTTGACGAGCCTACGGGCGAGCTCCTGCTCCTTGGTCTCCGAGTAGGCGTACTTCGCGGTGGAGTCGTTCACCTTGTCGCCGCGGGTGTTGTAGATGGTCGCGACCTTCTTCGCGAGCGCATCATCGAGCATCCAGATCCGTACCTGAAAGCGGGTGCTGAGGTCGAAGCTCCCCAGCGGGTTGTCCGCAGCAGCCAGGATGGACTTGATCCGTGAGAGAGAGTCAACGGCACAGTCGAGCACGCCTGAGGTGATGGTCAGATTGGTCTGCCCGGTTTCATCGTCGAACCAGACTTCATAGACAGACTTGCTCGGATCGAGCCTGACCGAGATGTTGCCGATGATTGCCTCGTTGTCGAGCAGTTCGCTAGTCCACTTGTTGACCTTGGTCTTCGTCTTGCCGATAAGCCGCTTGCCCTCCATGTGCGCAGGGCGGATGTTGCCAGTGAGGGAAAGCAACTCACTCTTGTACAGATCCACGAGGTAGGCCCCGGTCATCTGGCACTCGATGTGTACGCCACCGGCGTCATCGACCTCGGCGACGTTAAGGATCTCCAGCGGAAGAGTGAGACCTTCGGTTTTTTCGGCGACCGTCACGTTCGTCTCCTCAGTGTGGGACGCCTCGGTGGCGTCCGCCGATGAGCATACGCAACCTACGTGTGCTTCTCAACTCTCACGTGTCAACTAAACCGACTTACGTGCCGTTGCGATCCTCTACGTGTCTCCTGGCGTGTCGCCCGCTCACCCCGCCTGACTGAAGTGGGCCTTGGGCTGCACTGGTTGTCCCAGGCCATCGACCCGACCACCCGGCCCTCGCTGGACGGTGACAGCGTCGTCGGGAACGGCCGGTTCTCACAAGCCCTGCAGGGCGGAGTCCGGGATGTTGCCGCAGGCGCCTGGGTCCAGGTGACAGGGCATTGACAGTCACCTCGAAGGTGGCGTGCGGCGTCTGGGGGCAAGTCGAATATCTAGGTAAGGCGTTGAAGTAGTCGGTGTGTCCGGGGCGGGCGTGAATGGTGGTGATGCCCAGCGCATGCGCCGGAGGGAGTTGGGAGGTGCTGCCAGCGGAGCTGCTGCGCACCTCGCTGGCCAAACGGTCGTACGACCTGCGACACGCGGCCGCGTCGGTGCGACTCGCGTCCGGCGTCGATCCGGAGACGGTACCCAAGCGCCGGGCACGGTGTGGCCGTGCTGTTCCGGGTCTACGCGAAGTTCATCAACGGCAGCGACGACGCGGCGAACGCCAGGATCTCCGCTCGGCTGCGACAGCGCGGGTGAGACCGTCTGGGCTCGTTCCTGGCCACAAATAGGCCACAGACGCTGGTCAGGAGGTGAACGACTGTGAGACATAGTGGACACAAGGTTCTTTTGCGCTGAGTGTGTTCGAGGGGGATCAGCAAAGCCCTTGAGTCGCATTGTGGCAGGTCAGAGGCTGTTTTGCTTGGGTGGCGGCACTAGGGTTCGAACGGGTCGGGCATGCACTTGCGCCATACGGTGAACGCTCGCCGACCTCGGCCATGAGCAGCCCGAACTACAGGGCCAGCTCGGGGAGAGCGGGCGCATCGTCGAGGCTCAGCGGTGGCGCTGGGCGGTGAGCATGATATGGGTCTGCCGGGCCATCAGCTCGGCCACGCCTGGCAGGAAGACGGTGCGGGCCACCGGGAGCGCGGTTCCGAGTCGGCCCCGCGTACGTGGGGATGCACCGTCGCTCTGCCATGTCGTGCTTCCGCCCTTGTACCCCGAGGAGCCGTGTCGGCCGAGTGGCTGGTCGGCGCATCGTGTCAGGAGACTTGGATGCAGTCTTCGTCCGTGGCCACTGGAGCGGTTTGGGTGTGCGGGGCTGTGCGATGGAGGTGGTTGGCGAGGGTGGCGATGCGGCGGAGGGGGGTCAGGTCCGGGGGAGCCGCAGGGGTGGTGGCGGTGAGGTGGGTGATGGCGTGGTGGAGGGAGGTTTCCAGGGGGGAGTCGTGGATGACCTCGTCGTGGAGGGGTTGGCCGTTGCGGGTGGCGGTGAGGCGGTGGTGGTTGCGGTCGAGTTGCCAGCCGTCGGGGGTGGTGACGGGTTCGAGGTGGAGTGCGAAGTGGGTGGTGCCGGCGTGGAGGCTGACGTGGCGGTGGCGGTCGTCGGTGGGGCGGATGTTCTGGCGCCAGGGTGAGCCCGGGGTGAGGGAGTGGCCGAGGAGGATGCGGGGGCCGAGGATGGAGGAGGCCAGTTCGAGGTGGAGCGGGCCGCCGCCGTCCCGGGTGAGGGTGGTGCGCTCGGTCAGAGCGGAGACGAAGAGGTCGGGGTCATAGGTCGCCCAGAGCTGGCTGGTGGTGGGGTCGGCGGTGAGGTGGGCGTCGAGGAGCGGGGTGGGGAGGATGCGGGCGAGGACGGCGAGCATGTGGAGCCACTCGTAGCCCAGGACCCCGTAGTCGCGGTCGATGAAGCGGCCGGCGGCGATGTCGCCGGTGCGGTCCTTGGTGAAGGTGACGCTGATCTGGTGCGGCGGGGCGTCGGGCTCCAGGCGCTGCACGAGGTCGGTCAGGGCGGTGAGGGCTCGGGAGTGGCGGTACTGGTCGTTGACGAGGACGCGGGCGTTCGGGTGCCGGGCCAGCAGCGTGGTGAAGGCGTCGATCTCGTCGGGGCGGCAGGCGGGCTTTTCCAGCAGGACGCGGGCGGCCGGGTCGTGGGCCAGGATGGCGCGGAGAACGGGGAGGTGGTCGGCGGTGGGGCAGCAGATCGACCACAGGTCGATGCCGGCCGCGACGCTCGCGGGTAGCTCGCTGACCTGGTGGGTGAAGGCGCGGTGCGTGGTGGGCAGGTCCTGGTGCTTGGGGTCGATGATGGTCAGGTCGGCGCCGAGGCGTTCGAGGATCTGGGTGTGGAGGCGGCCGGCGACGCCGTAGCCGATGACACAGGCGCGCGTCACCGACGCCGGCTCCGAAGGCATGGGCGGGTTGAGGTAGAGGTCGTAGTAGGACTCGAAGAGGCCGGCCTGGGCGATCGCGGTGTCGGCGGGGTGGGTGTGGAGGCCGGGCGGTAGCCGGTTGGGGTCGGCGCACAGGTGGGCGGCGGCGATGAGGGTGGCGGCGCGGTAGGCGTCGTAGCCCTGGTTGGGGATGGAGTCGGCCTCGAAGAGGTTGAGGCTGCGTCCGTCGCCCAGGAGGGTCACGGCGCGGCCGTCGCCGAGCTGGTAGTGGAGGCCGATGCCGGGGATCTCGTCGGCTTCCCGCTGGGCGAGCAGTGAGAAGTCGCGGGTGGCGAACGGCGCGAGGAACACGCCGTCGGGCAGGAGCGGCAGGTCGTCCTCGGTCAGGGCGGTCTCGCCGGTGGTGCCGATGACGCAGAACGGCTTGGTGGCGCGCAGGGCTTGGGCCGCGGTGCGGAAGGTGGTGTAGCCGGCCTCGGCGGCGGTGATGAGGGTGGGCAGGTTGGTGTCGACGACGGCGAGTCGGCAGCCCAGGGCGCGTAACGCCGGGGCCAGGCGGGAGCCGAGGGTGCCGTAGCCGATGAGCAGCACGGTGCGGCCGATGAACTTGCGGTCGGGGAGGATCGCGCGCAGCCGCCGCAGGCAGGAGTCGGCGATCTCGGGGTAGCCCAGCTGGGTCTTGATCTGGGAGCGGGCCATGTTCAGCACGGGGATGCCCAACGGGCCGGCGGCGGTGATGCGTTTGATGCCGCAGACGGTCAGCTCCAGCGCGGCGTCGACGCGGCGTGGGGCGTCGGCGGCACCGTAGCCGCGGGCGAGGATGCCGCCGTCGTCGACCACGAGGACCCTGCGGCCGGCGGCGTGGGCGGCGTCGATGAACGCGTCGATGTCGGCGCTCGCGCGTGCCAGTTCGGCGGCGTGGTCGGCGGGCTGGTTGATGACGGTGTTGTCGAGCACGCCGGTGCGGTAGCCGCGGGCGCGGAACGTGGCGCGGACCCGGTCGCGGCCGGCGGTCTGGTCGCCCTTGTCCAGGGCGTAGATCCACTCCGATGAGATACCGGCACGCTCCATGGACAGGACGAAGCCGACGCTGTGTTCGAGGAAGTGGTCGCGGAAGATCAGTGCCCAGCCGTCGAAGGCCGAGTCGGGGACGGCGTGGCGGCGCAGGAGGGGCATCGAGGCGCGGATGCCGTCGAGTTCGCGCGGGGTGTAGGCGGCGGTCACGGCGGTCAGCCGCTCGTGCAGTTCCTGGACGATGTCGGCGTCGGCGTCGGGGCCGGGGTCGATGAGGATCTCGACGCTGGCGGGGGGCGGTAACTGGTGGCCGAGCGTCCGGGGCGGCTGCGGGGCCAGGGGCTTCCAGCGCAGCGTCACCTCCCGGCCTGGGCGGGACGGGTCGGTCAGTTCCACGACGCCGTCTCGGGCAGGTTCAGTGGCCAGGCCGTGGGTGGCGGCGACGTCCTGGGTGATGGTTCGAATCTGTTCCTCGCCGATGGGTCCACGCAGGATGGCCCAGGTGGGACGGCTCGGCTTGGAGAGTGCGGTGGTCATCGTCGCCCTTTCTGCTGTTACGGCAGCGGTCGGCTGCTGCCGGCCGCTGCGGCGAGTGCGGTCTCGACCTCGTCGAGGTGGTCCAGGAGCCGGGTGGCGGCCTGGTGACGTAGAACCCAGAACCGGTCGAGGTCGTCCTGGTGGAGTCCTGGTTTGAGGTAGTGCTCCTTGACGCCGTACAGGCTGGTGGCGAGTTGGAGCAGCGCCACGCGGGCGCAGGAGCGGACGTCCGCGGCGGGGAGGCGGGGGTTGGCGTCGAGGTAGGCGGTGATCAGGGTGAGGCCGGCGGTGATCCAGTCGGGGTTGTGGACCACCGAGCGGGGGTCGAACGCGATGCGGCCCAGTTCGTAGGCGACCAGGAACGGCTCCGGCGGCCCGAAGTCGACCACCGCGGCGAGGGTGTCCCCGTCGAAGTGCAGGTTCTTGGGGCTGTAGTCGCCGTGCAGGACCTGGGTGTGCAGGGGCGGCAGATCGGCGAGCAGCGCGGGGAGGCGGTGGAGCTGGGCCCGGCGCTCTTCCAGAGTGGCGGCGGCCTGCTGGTCGAAGGCGTCGGGGTCGGTGCGCTCGTTGACCAGGGTGAGGATCTGGTCGATGGTGGCGTGCCGCTTGGTCAGGTCGGGGTGCAGCCACCGTTCGGCCTTCGGGGACGGGCCGGCGCTGGTCGGGTGGTCGGCGAAGGCGGCGTGGATGCGGCCGAGCGTGCGGCCGGCCGCGGCCTGTTGGGTCGGGTTGAGTCCGTCCTCGACGGTGTGTCCGGGCATCCACTCCCACACCGACAACGCGGTGTCGCCCTGTCGAGTGATCGGTTCCCCGTCGGAGGAGGGCAGCACGGCGGCGACCGGCACGCCGTGCTTGCTGGCCAACCGCGTCTGGGCGATCGCCCCGGGCGCGGCGGCCAGGTCGGTGTCGTCGACGTAGTGCTTGACGAACACCACCCGTCCGTCGGACGTCTGGGCCCGGTAGTTGACGCTGACCTGCCCGTCGAGCCGGCGCAGCCAGGCGCTGGTCAGCCCGTAGGACTCGGCGAGGATCTCGGAGATCCGGGTGGTGGAGGGTGAGGTGGCCGTGGAGTGTGGCATGGTCCGTTGCTCCGTCTCTGGCGGCTTCTCGCTCGACGTCACTTTTGGTGAGCGATCAACTACCCTAAGGGCCGCCGAGGACTGCGGACGCGCACCGGTTACGGCCCGCTCGACCAGGCGGTGCCACCACGCGGACGCGGCCCGGTAACGGGTCAGGCACTCGGTGGTCGTGCGCGGCGTGCCGGTCCACTCGACGGCGACCTCGACAGGAACTCCCGCGACGACCCGCCGGGCCACGAGCTGGGCCACCCGGTCATGGCCACTCACGTGCAAGCCGGCGCCGTCGTCCGACAGGTGCAGCACCTCCGCGCGGGAGAGAACGGTGTCGAGCACCGCGTCGAATGCCTGACCGGCTTCGGGGAGGGCCGCGGTGAGCTGGGCGGTGTCGGCCAGCAGCCGTAGGCGAGGCGTGCGGTTCAGCAGGGACTCCAACGCCACGTGAGCGGCCGGCGCCAGCCACCGTGGGTGGTGCAACTCCACCAGCAACGGCAACGCCGCGCCCGGGACCTCGCCGGTGCGTAACGCCGCGAGGTAACGGCCACGCGGCTCGGTACGCGCCAGCAGCCGCACCCACCCCGCCCCAACGGTGGCGGCGGCGTCGGCGAGGGAAGCAGTTCCCCGCGCGCCGCGGCCCGCGGGGTGGCGGAGCCGGCGAGCAGGTCGGCCAGGTCCAGGTCGGCCGTGACGCCGGTGATCGGTACTCCGGCCTGCGCGGCGCAGCACCGCCATCCCCGGAGAGTGGCCTTGTCGCGTCGCGCGAGAGCGAACCCGCGTGGGCCGCCGCGCAGATGCAGGAACGGGATCCCGTGCCCGGCGGCCCAGGCAAGGAGGTCGGGGACGTCGAGACCGTGCAGCGAGATGCTGTACAGGCCGACCGGCCCAGATGCGTTCACCGGGCCTCCCAATCGAAGAGGATGACCGGTTCGGCCGGTCGGCCGGGCGAGCCCAGCAGCCGGTAGATCTCGGGCGCCTCGGCGCCGGGGACGATCCGGCACCAGGCGGAGAGCTGTCCGGGGCTGAAGCGTTCGGCGAGCCAGGTGGCGGCCGTGGTGTAGGCGTCCTGGTAGTACCCGGGCGGGGCGGGCGCGAGTTCGTGCATCCCGATGACGGTCCATCCGCCTCGGTGCGCGCCCAACGCCGTCACGGCAGCGGTTCGCGGTGGCGTGCCGAGTAGGCCGAGCGTTCCGCCGGGCCCGAGCAGCGCGGCGGCGCGCTCGGGCGTCCCGGCGGCATCGATGACCAGGCCCGAGTCCCCGGGGTGCGTGCCGTGGAGCCAGGGCGCACACCGCACGCCCGGCACCGAGGCGATCGCCGGGTGCCGGCGGGTGGTGATCACGCGCATTCCGACCGCCCCGCGGCGGAGCAGTTCCAGCGCGCAGCCCAGCGCGACCGGTCCGGAGCCGACGATGACGGTGCCGTGCAGCGTTGTGTACGGCGGCACGCGTGCGAGCCCGATGACGGCGAGCTGCTGGAAGCGAGCCACCGCCGCCACTGTCGCGGGCACCCCGGGCGGGGCGGTGACCGCTCCCGGGAGGGTCGGGTCGAACGCGGCGCCGTGCGGCACCGGTGCCAGCGTCCAGCCCTCGGCGTCGCTGCCACGGCCGAGGGTCATGTAGCCGGCGTCGCGTGAGGCGCCACCGGCGAGGTGGCGGCGCTCGGTGCCAGGGCTGAGCACGCTGAAACGACCCGCCACCATGCTCGCCGGCGCCGGGACGGGTGGTTGCAGCCGAGCCCGGCCGGCCACCAGCCGCACCCGGGCACCGACGTAACGGTGGTGGCCAGTGCTGGCATCGGTGTCAGCGGAGGGCGTCATGGCTCTCCTCGGCGTGATCGACGGCGAGGCGCGCCGCCCGTACGGCGATGGCGTGCGGCGAGCCCCACAACGCGTGCACCGGCAGCGTCTTCGTCAGGGCCTGTATCAGGCCGAGCCGATGGCGCGCGGCCGGCGCATCCTCCAGAGAGCGCAGCGGCAGGGCGTCCCGATCGTGCGCGATCAGCCGGTCCAGCAGGTGACCGCTGGCTCGCAGCCACACCGTGGCCACGACGTGCTCGTCGAGCAGCTCGACGGCGCCGTCACCGGCGGCTGGGTCGCCATCGACGTCCGTCACCACCACGGCCGACACCGGGACCGGCCGCCCCGGGGCGGCGACGGCCAACTCGGCGCGCCCGCCCAGGTCCACGATCGACGGACCGGCGGGATCCAAGCGGAGGTCGGGGAACCACCGGCTGGTCGGCGCGCGTCGGGCGAGCATCGCTGTGGTGCCGCCGAGCACTGCCGGAGCCGGGCCTGTGCAGTCCAGCAGGGTGACATCGCCGGCCAGCACGCGCCATCCCGAACGCGCCAGGGCCAGCGCGACCAGGGTCTTGCCCGCGCCGTGGCCACCCAGAAGCAGCACCGCCCCGCCGCCGTCGGGCGAGCACAGGCTGACGGCGTGAACGCACAACGTTCCGTACTCCAGGTGCGTCCGGTGCAGTTGTGCGCCCAACCATCGCCGCGCATCCTGCAGCCCGAGCCCGTCCGGCACCCGGGCCACGCCGGTCAACGCGGCCGGGAGCCGGGAGGGTACGACGTGGGCGGCGGTGCCGGGCAGATGCGGCGCGATCTGCGGCCACCACGTCGGCAGCGTCAGCGGCGCCTCGACCACCAGCAGCCGGCCCGCGCTGAGCACCGCGACCGGTCGGCTGCCCGTGGCGCTCACCGGACTGCCCTCGTAGCCGCGGCGGCGGGCTTGGCCAGCAGCGAGGTCAGGAACGCCGCGTTCGCGCCCGGCTCGTGTCCCAGGATCACGGCATGCGTGGGCAGGCGGCCCAGCGCGGCGGCCACGGCAGCCCGGGCGTGCGCGGTGCCGCCGACCTGACCGTCGGTCAGCCCGAAGATGTCGGGGTAGGAGTCCTCCTGGTCGCCCATCATGAAGTCCGACTCCGACACCGCGACCCGGCGGCCCACATCGATCCCGGGCACGACGCCCTCGCGGACGGCCGGGAAGAACACCGCCGCCACCCGGCCCGAGGACGCGCAGGCGACGTCGAACCACTCGGCGAACTCGTGTGGCCGCAGGTGCGCCTTCAACTCCCGCCCGTCGGCGCCGAGCCGCTCGGTGCAGCCGGCGGCGATCGCCGCCGTCACCTTCGCATCCTGCGACGGATGCGGCTCGGCTCCGCCGGGGAGACGTTGGCGAACGATCCGCGTCCACCCCAGCGCGCCCAACAACCCCAGGCCCACAGCAGCGCCGGACGGCCACGGCGCCAGCTCCACGGCACCGTCGCCGCGGGCACGGGCGAACACCCGGTCGTTGCCGAGCAGGCGCGCGCCCCGCGAGGCCAGAGTGAACGCGGCCGTGGACTTCCCCGCACCTCGTCCGCCCAGAACGAGCACGGCTCGACCGTCCGCAGCCACCACGGCCGAGGCGTGCAGAACGACCCACCCGGCCGTGATCAGCTGCGCGCGCACCAACTCGCGCGCCGCCCGGACGCCGGCCCGGATCAACGCCTCCGGCTCAGGGCCGTGGACCTCCATCCGCCCGGTGGACGGGATGTAGCGGAAGGCGAGGCGTTCGGTTGGGGTCACGGCCACGACGTTGGTGCCGGCGCGGAGGCGGGCGTAACGGGTCGCCGCCCGGGGGTAGGGCACCTCGCGCCAGGCGCCGCCGGCCACCTCCCGCTCCAGGTCCTCGATCCCACCGAGCCGGGCGGTGACCACGGGCCCGGTCGTTGCCTGGCCAGGCGCGACGTCCCACCACGGGCCGACGTAGCGGGCGACCCGCTCGACAACCGCCGGGAGCGGAGACCTGACCGTCACCGTCGTCCCGGCCACCGACAACCGGATGGCCCGGCCACCCACCTGAGGTGGAACCCACTCAGCCATGAGCCGCCACCCCGTCGGGCAGCAGCGCTGCCTCTCGTCGGGGCCACCCCATGACCACCACCGCGCCGCCCGCAGCCGAGATCTCCGCGGACACCCAGGCGCGTTCCTCGGCCAGGACGGAGATCATGCTCTGGCTCATCACCAGCAGGACCTGCGCCCCGCCGGCTCGGACGAGGTCGAGCGCCTTGCCCAGCTCCGGCTTCTCGCTGGGGTCGACGCAGCCCATGCGGTCCTGAAACCGGGCCACGACCTTCATGCAGTGCGCGGCCGCGTAGCCGTCCAGCAGTATCTGCACCGCCTCAGCCCGACCGTCGCGGACGACGTCGAAGTAGGTCACACACGGCCGGGTCGTGGACGCGGAGCTTCCGGCAGACGTGTCAGGCGTGTTGGCGGTATGCCGCATGGGAGGTACCTCCGTGGTGCGGACCCGAGGAGCGCTCGATTCGGTGTGATCAGAACGCTCAACTTCTGATGACGGGCCCCGAGACGTTGATGACGCGTTTTCACCGTGACGCCTCCGAGGTCAGCGGACCAGGGTTACAGGGGGTTGCGGAGGGGTTGCGGATCGGTGATGCTGCGGGAATGGCGCGCACGCCGAACGACCGCCTGGCCCAGACCCTGCGCCTGGCAGGACTCTCCAACCGACAGACCGCTCGCCGCATCAACGCCCTGGCACAGGCGACCGGACTGAACGTGGCGGTGGACACCGCCCGGGTCGGGCGCTGGCTGGGAGGCGAACACCCGCGCGAACCCGTCCCGAACCTCCTCCTCGCCGTCCTGCGCGAGCACTTCGGCGAACGGCTTACGCTGGCTGACATCGGACTGGCTCGTCCGAGCGCCGACCCCCTGGACCCCGCCTGGGGCCCAGACACCATGCGGGAGACGCTGGAGTCCCTGCACCGCTTCGCCGGGGGTGACCTGATGACGCTGACCCGCCGGGACCTGACCCAACTCGCGCTCGGCGCTCCGCTGCTGGCCGCCGCAGACCGCCTATGGCGCTCCGTCCCTAACGGACCGGCTGAGCCCGTAGCGGGCAAGATCGGAACGGACGAGGTCGAGGGCGTCGAAGCGCTCGTTCGTCACCTGCGAGCCCTCGATGCCTCCCACGGCGGAGAGCTGTGGCGGCAGACCATCGTCGCCCAACTCAACACCGTCATCGGCCTGCTGCGCGACCAGCAATCCCCGACCGTCACCCGCCGCCTCTACCAGGCGGCGACGGACCTGGCACAGCTCGCGGGCTGGACCTCCCACGACGCCGGGCTGTACGGCATCGCCCAGCGGTACTGGGCCTACGCGGTGGCCCTGGCCCGCGAGGCCGACGACCCCGGGCGGGGCGCCGAGGTCGTCTCACGCATGGCACACCAGATGGTCTACCTCGGCCACCCCGACCACGCCCTCGCCCTACTCGACCGGGCGCTGACCATCGCCGGCCCGGCCCACAACCAGCGCCTGCTCGGCATGCTGACCGCACAACGTGGCCGGATGCTCGCTGCCCTCGGCGACCACCAGGAGTCCCGCACGATGCTCGGCCGCGCCGCCGAGCACCTCCACGAGGCCGAGACGACCGGCGAACCCGTCGAGGAGTGGATCGCCTACTTCACCCCAGCCGAACTCGCCGGCGCCACCGCCGTCGCGCACCGCGACCTGCTCCTCCTGCACAACCGACCCATCGGCCCCGCCAGCACCCACTTCGCCCGGGCCATCGAGCTGCGCGACGAGGGGTACGACCGGGTGCGAGCGATGGACATGATCGGCATGGCCGCCGCATACCTGGACGAGGACGAGCCTGAACGCGCGGGCGCGGTCGCCGGCGGCGCCTTGGACCTCGCCGAACGACTCGACAGCACCCTCATCCGCTCCCGCGTGCTGACCCTGACCGCCGCCACCGACCACTACGCCAACCACCCCGCCATCCGCACCCTCCACGACCGCGCCGCCGCCCTGGCGGCCGATCCCAGTCTTCAGGCTGCGTGAGAGCGCGCTCGAGAATCAGGTCGTGCGTGCTGGTGGCAGGCCGAGCATCTGGGTGAGCTGCTGGACGTAGGTGGTGCCAGGGCCGGCGTGCACGGTGGTGATGCCCAGCGCGGCCGCGGGCGGAAGGTTGATCGCCTGGTCGTCGACGAACACGCACTCCTTTCCCGGCAGGCCCATCCGGTCCAGGACGAGCTGGTAGATCGCGGGGTCCGGCTTGGCGATGCCCTCACGTTCGGAGATCACCGCCACGTCGAACAGGTCCCACACTCCGACGTGTGCATACGGGTCGTAGGGGTCCAGGCCGAAGCTGTTGGAGAGCATGGCCACCGTCATCCCGGTCTCTCGGGCTGCCTGTGCCAGGGCGATGATCTCCTCGGCCCGTCGCACGCCGGCCCAGGCGCGCCCCATGAGGTTGTCCGCTTCGGGCAGGCCGAGCAACGTCGCGGTTCGTCGGTTCCACTCGGCCTGCGAGATCCGCCCGGCCTCCAGGGCCCGGTACAGCTCACGGCCCGCTGGGTCCACCTCTAGGGCGTGGCGCCACGCTCCCGTGGGCAGGCCCTGCGTGGTGCACCACTCCGCGATCGACTCCCTGATCCCGGTCGCCAGCACCCCAGCGAAGTCCAGGACCAGCCCGCGATAGGCCACCACGCACCACCTCCTGGACCTGGACTTCCCGGAAAGCCCGCCGCTCCAACACTGCCTGCAGACATACCCCCGTGCCGAACAGGTGTGAGCCAGGGCGAGCATGGTGAGCCCTTGTCCCCGGGCGTGCCGATCAGGATCAGGAGAGGCCCGGGAAGTTTTCCTTGGTCGTTGGGAGGACTGCCTGACGAGCCTGCGGTCGCACCATCTAGGCTGTTCTGCAACGTCTCGCTCACACAGGGTACTTGGGGGTGTGCCGGTGGGTCTGGTGATGGTGGGCGCGGCGGTCTACTGCGTGTTGCAGTTGGCGGTGTTGGCCTGGCCGGTGCGGGCGACGCGGCTGTCGACGGTGCTGTTGGCGTTCGTGGTGGGCGCGTACGGCTCGGGCGTGTTGGTGCTGGTGGTCTCCCTGGGCTGGTGGCGGATCGCGGTGGAGGCCGGCGGCGTTCCGGAGGAGGTCACCGACTCCCTGTCGCGGAGCGTGGCGCCGGTGGCCGAGGAGTTGGCCAAGGCGGTGGCGCTGTTGCTGGCCGCCTGCTTCCTCGGCGTGCGTCGGCGGCAGTGGGGCCTGGCGGACTGGGTGGTCCTGGGTGCGGCGATCGGCTCGGGGTTCGGGCTGCTGGAGACGCTGCTGAACAACCCGCCGGACCCGAACTCGTTGAGGTCCATGCCGGACGGCGGCTGGATGGGCCAGGCCGGCCTGAGCCTGAACGCGGCCTACTACCCGTCCGTTGAGGAGGTGCTGTTTGCCTGGTTGCCGTCCTCGACCGGGGTGGTCGAGATCGGCCTCGGCTTCGACGGCACGATCGGGACCGTCCGCCATGTTCCCTGGGGTGCGCTGGACGGCCTAGCCGTTGGGCTGCTGATCCGAAGCCGTGGCTGGCGCCGCGCTCTGGCCGTGCTGCCGTTGGCGGCGGCGATCTGGCACCACTGGGCGGTCAACAACGGTTACGACGCCGTCAGCTGGGCCGACGACCTGTTGGTCCCCGTGGCCACGGTGATCCTGCTGGGCGCGATTGTCGTGGACTGGCGGCAGTTGCGGTGGGCCAAGGCCACCGTCCCGGGCGTCCTGCTGGCCGGCGAACGTCCCGGCCACGCCGGCGGGCTGATCGCTGCCGGCAACCGTCACCTGCCGTACACCGCGCTCGGCGTGTCCCGGTTCGTGCGCGCCCGCCGCGGACTGCTGTACGCCGCCGCCCGCACCCGCACCGATGACCTGCACACCGTCGAACCGCTGCGCCAGACCGTCGCCCAGACCGCCGCGCTGCTCGACCACGCCCACCACCGTGGCCGCTGGGACCCTGACCGCATCCGCGCCGCGCGCCGAGCCGCCCGACCCCGAAGCTGGCTCCTCCTCGCGATACCCCTGCTCCTCGCCCTGCCCGCCCTGCTCTACCTCGTCGCCGGGAACTTCCCCTCCACCCACGCCCTGGGGGAGTGGTTCACCCGTTCACCCGGCACCTGGGTCCTCTTCGGCTGCGCCGCCGCGTCCCTGGCCTTCACCCTCGTCGTGCTCGCCCTCCTCGTCCGCGCTTGGCCTCCCACTCGCGCCCAACCCCTCGGCGAGCCGCTCGCCGCGCTGGTCCTGCGCCTGCTGGCCGGCACGGGCGGCGCGATAGCCGGCGGCTGGCTGCTCTACCTGCGTGTCATCGGTACGCCCCTCGATGCCGACATCGTCGACACCGACCGCGCCTCTCTGCTGGCGGCCCTGGACAACTTCCTCTTCTACCTCGGCCTGGCCCTCTTCGCGGCTGGCCTGTTCGCCCTCTTCCCACCCGGCGGCCTGGCCCTGGCTGGCATCACCGGCGGCCTGGCCACCGGCGGGGCGGCTGTCAGCGCCAACCTGGCAGGCGCCGCCGTGGCCGCCGGCATCCTGGGTACCGGCACGGCCATCGCCTACAACGAGGCGGCCAACGATGCAGGCGGCCCTCCGCGATCGTCGTCGAACGAGCCGGGTCTGACGTTCCAGCCGTCGCCCAAGCATGGGAGGAACCAGCGAGGTAACGCCGCGCCGGAGCCGTCGAATCCGCAGAGGACGCTTGAGGAATCGATCAGCTTCAACCCGAACACGACGAGGCGAGTAGGCGTGGACTACAGATCAGGTGAGTTCGCGGTTTTCGACGAGACCTTCAACGGAAGCGGCATCTACCATGGGCACGTCCGCACCTGGAATGAGCTGACCCAGCAGATGCAGAGCGCGCTACGGCGAGCGGGGCTTGTGACGAACAAGGGGAAGATCCTACCGCCACCGTCATGACCACGCCCCGTGAGAGGAAGCACGCACATGCAGTACCAGCAGCCCAAGCGGTACTCGGCGGCGGAAGCCGAAGAGGTCTTTCGCGCCGGAGACGTACATGGCATCGCTGAGGCCCTGATCTCCGTCTCTCTTCAACTTCCCGACAGGGAGTGGACTGAGCGCTGGCTGATTCACTTCTCCACCCATCCGCACGCCGACGTGCGACGAGCGGCAGCCCTCGCTCTCGGGCATCTCGCCCGACTGCACGGCGAGGTCTCGCCTCAGGCCGTTACCGTCATCACCCGACTGTTGGACGATCCCGAACTGTCGGGGGCGGCAGCCGACGCAATCGACGATGTGAGGATGTTCGCCGACGAAAGGCCCGAGTGACCTCAAGGGCTCATGCATTGTCCGAGACGGTTCCAGCTACGTTTTGCGGCCGTCTGGATTAAGGCGATACCGCGCGGCGACGATGCAGGGTCGTTTCACCACTAATACCACGACCTCGGGCTCCACGACGAACCCGGTGCTCGCCCTGCGCGACCACTCGCTCGCCGATGACGCAGAGGTGCGGGCTGCGGCCGTCACGACGCTCAGGAATCTCTATGAAGACACCGAGCCATTCGCCTGTGTCCTCAACAAGATCGTCGAGTGGGTGAAGACCGCCGAATCGGGAGCGGGGAGAGGACCGTTCCTGGCCGACCATGAACCTGCCGTCCTACTGTGACGACTAGGAGCTCCGAGGGGGCTCACCCCTTCAGAAGGGGTGAGCCCCCTCGGAGCTCTTGCTCACATCGTCGTCTAAGGCGGCCTCGGGGTGATCTGACCGGAATTCATTTTCTTGCTGAGACCGGCTTTGAGTAGTGTCCCACCCCAGGTGAGGGTTGCTCAGGAGCGCTGGGCTGGGACTCGAAGGAGGTGTCGAATGAACGTGACGTAGCGGCCGTCCTACGAAGAAGTTCGAGGATTCATGTCTCGCCAGGCGTTTCAACGACCCCCGGGCCGCCACACTTTGTCATCAACCAGAGCGCGAAAGAGTCACTTATTCTTCATTCGCATGAGCAGTCCATTCGGAGGGCGGAAGTTGTTTAATTTGGGGTCGGGTGTGCTCGGGCGGCTATCCGCAGTAGGTGGGAGAGGAGCCGAGACGGACGCCGAGTCACTATTGGAAGATCAAAGAGATTGTGATCAACAGGCAGACCAGGGTGAACCCCCAGAACGCCAACATGCGTTTCTGTGCTGTGGCCATGCGCCCAGCCTTGTCGCCAACCAAAGCGTTGAGTCTGAACTCCCGATACTGAAAGAAGCGATTGAACGTTCCTTTGGGCAAATTCTTCACGAGGTGGGCTGAGGCGAAGAGTACAGTCGCAATCGCCCCGGCTACGATCGCAATACCCATCGCCCACATCGGAGTGCTGTCAGGAAACTGAAACACGACTTGCAAGACCCTTCACTGCGTCGGCAAGACGGGAGCAACGCGTCACGAAGGCGCTCCTGCGGGCGGCCCGTGCCGCCCCCGTCTCATGGCTTCATGAGCAGGGCAGGAGCCTTATATGAGCAGTTGGGCCGGGATGCCTGGCTGAGAAGTGTCACGCAGCGGTGCAATGAGCGTGATCAGTAGGGAGAGTGTCGCCATCAGACCCGCGCCAAGGGGGATCACGACCAGCCCGAGATGTCGGGAGGATGATGGCTGCCTCGGACGCATGTGCCCATCGTGCCACAAGATTAGCTCGTATGGGTGAGCGCATGGGGAGAAGTGCACGCCCTCAGGGAAGCTACGGCAGACCCAGGCGGCACTCGATGCGCCGGAACTGCCGGTCTTGCCAGTGTCTTACTCCGGCACTCGCAACGGCGCCTTCCGAGCCTGACCTTGTGAGATGTCTCCCTGCAGTGATGCGAGGTTGGCAACTAGCCGGCCACCATCACCCTTGACTTGGGCTACCGCCGCGACATGCTCTGCGTTCGAGTCACCGTGTTGATCGGTCATTGAGCACCGTCCGCCTACGTCACCGTCTCCGTTGTGAGGGAGGAACGACACCGCTGGGATGTCCTCCACAGTGGCCGTGCAGTCGGGCGATGATGAGGCCATGGGGAGAGGGCGCATCGGCAGGCTGGTGTTGGGGAGCGGGTTGGCGGCTGTCGCTGTGGTCATCCCGGTGGTCGGCGGGGCAGGGACGGGTGAGGTGGATCCGGCCGGAGTAGTGCTCGGTTTGGTCGGTCTGCTGATGGGCGCCTGTCTGGCCCTACCGGCACTGGTGTGGCAGGACACTGACCATGTCGGGTTGGCTGACCGTTTGGCGGTCGAGGTCAGGCAGCGGGAGGAGGAGGCGCGGCAGCGGCTGCTGGGAGGCAGCGACCGCATCATCGATCTGGAATTTGTGTTCGTGCCCGCCTCGGCCCACAACGCGGACGGCGCCGACACTCACGGCACGCTGCAGGAGGTTCTCGGCTTCTACCGCAAGTTGAGCCCGGGACGCCTAGTGATCACCGGCGCCCCGGGCGCGGGCAAGACCATTCTGGCGCTGCAGTTGGTGTTGCTGCTCTTAGCCGACCGGGAATCGGATGGTCCGGTGCCGGTGCGGCTGTCTCTGTCCGCCTTTGATCCACACCGCCACAGCCTTCAGGAATGGGTGGCGGACCAGCTGACCCGAATCTACCGACTGCGCCCGAAGGCCGCTGCCGCCCTCGTGGCTGCCCGGCTGGTGCTGCCGATACTGGACGGGCTGGATGAGATGGACGCTGACGGTACGCCGGTGTATTCCTCTCGTGCTGCAGCGACTCTGGCGTCGATGAATGCCTATCTGCACGGCACAGCCAAGGGTCAAGCGGTCATCACCTGCCGTAGCGCTTCCTATGCCGCGCTGGAAGCGGTGGAGGTGTGGGCGCAGGACGCCGCCAGGATCGATATCTCCCCGGTGAGCCCTAATGGGGCTCGCGCGTTTATCGTGTCCCGAACCTCCGACCGGACCCGTTGGCAACCGGTCCTGGATGTCATCCGGGCCAACCCCACCAGTCCACTTGCCCAGGCACTGTCTACCCCCTGGCGACTGACCGTGGCCGTGGCCGTTTACGACGAGCGTCACCCGGACTCGGGTGCCCGGGTCCGTGACCCCCGAGACCTCCTCAGCCCTGCTCTGCAATCCCTCGACAGGATTCGCGATCACCTACTGGATCTCTTCATCCGCAGTGCCACTGTCCCTCGCTTCTTCCCTAGCCAAGCCGGAGTCTGGCCCCTCCCATACACATCGCAGCAGGTGCGTAGCTGGCTGACAGTGCTGGCCCGCTACTTGCACACGAACGCCACTACCACCCGGAAGGTGAGTGGTCGGGAACTATCGGGCTCGGATCTGGTGCTGCACGAGCTGTGGCCGCTGGTTGGTGATCACCGCGTTCGGCTCACGGCGGCGCTCGTTCCCGCCGCCCCCTGGCTGACCTGGGCCCTCGTGGTGCTTTGCGGAGGGCTCATCACTCGTTCCCCGCTTTTCATTGCGTCCGCGATCATCATCATCGCGGCGCTGCTGGGCGCTGCCTCTTGGGCAGAAGCGTGGCCAGAGCCGGAGCAGACGGACCTTCGCCGCCTCAAGACGGCGCAAGGTAAGCGCAGCCTGGCGACCGGCTTCTGGCTGGGTTTGCTGATCGGCGTGGGTTTGGGGGTCGTGGTAGGGACTGTCGTAGGGGCGACGAGTGGCGTGGTCGCTGGATCGCTAATAGGACTCATATCTGTCCTCATGATGGGGCTGCCGTTGGGCATCGCCTTGGGGCTGGCGCGGGGATTTGTCGTGACCGAGGTGGCCGGCGGGGCAGGGCCTCGGCGGCTGATGCAACGCGATCTTTTCTCCGTGCCGTTATTCGGTGTCGCGCTTATGTTCTCGGGCGTGGTGACGCTGGGGCTGGTGTTCACCGCCGCACCCGAATCCGACACCGTCGAAGGCGCGTCCGTGTTCGTGTTGATGGGCGAGATCGTGCTAGTGATTGTGAGCGGCATGGCATTCATGCTGATTAGTATGGGCGCCGGGATCGTGGTCCTCTTTGCCTTGGGCCCTGCATCCGGGTACGCCGTTGAGCCGTTGAGGAGATTGCTGAGTGGTTCCCCGCGAGGGGAACGCCGATCCTGGGGTGGGGTTCTCGGACTGCGGTATCTCGCGCTGCTCCTGTGGACACGGCGGCTGTCTGGGCGAGAGCTGCCGTGGCGGCTGGGGCGGTTTCTGGACTGGTGCTGCGAGGTAGGTCTGATGCGGACGGCTGGGATCGCCTATCAGTTCCGGCATCAGGAGCTTCAGGATTTTCTGGCTCGCTCCGACCCATGACCTTGCCGAGAGGAAAGTGGTTTCATCCTCGCCGCACGGATTCCCCTGACGTATTGACGCTCACGCTTCGCCATTCACGACGGGTCCCGAAACCCCCGACTGGCGCTTCCCCAGTGTCTGACGAATCTGACTGAGGATGTCGTGACGAAGTGTGCTAAGAAGGCCCCCTGTGATCAAGCGCCGCAGACAGCGTGTATTTCCTGTCGTCTGAAGCCGTAGTACGAACGATGGTGCTGGCGATCGTCGCTCACGGCGGCAGCGCCGGCGGCACCTGATCGCCTGGGTCGTCGGTCAGGACAACACTGGTAGGGCGACCAGGCCCCGCATGAGCCGAGTGTGGCGCCAGCGAAGTTCGTCGGGCGGTACGGCAAGGCGGAGGGCGGGGAAGCGGGTCAGGAGCGCTCGGAGGGCGATCTCGGTCTCGGTCTTGGCGAGGGGGGCGCCGAGGCAGCGGTGGATGCCGTGGCCGAAGGCCAGATGGCCGGTGGCGTCTCGCGCGAGGTCGAGCTGGTCGGGCGACGGGAAGCGCTGGGGATCGCGGTTGGCGGCGCCGGGGGAGACCAGGACGGGGACGCCCACCGGAATCTGGGTGCCGCCGAGGGTGAGGGCTTCGGTGGAGTGGCGGAAGGTGGCCATGCTCAGCGGTGCGTCGTAGCGGAGCAGTTCGTCGAGGCAGCCCGCGATCTTGTCGGGGTTGTCGCGCAGCTGGGCGAGCGCGGAGGGATGCTGGAGGAGGGCCAAGACGGCGTTGCCGATGAAGTTGGTGGTCGTCTCGTGGCCGGCGACGACCAGGAGGACGGCGAGTGAGACGAGTTCCTCCTCGCTGAGGCGGTCGTCACCGTCCCGGGCCGCGATGAGCGCGTCCAGGAGCGCGTTGCCTGGCTGACGTCGCTTGGCTGCGATGAGGTCGGTCATGTAGCCGGCGATGGCGTGGGACGCGGTGTCGATGCGTTCGGGTTGCCCGGCCGCGAACAGGTCGGTGGACCAGCGTCGGATGTCTGGCCGGTTCCCTTCGGGTACGCCGAGCAGCTCGCAGATGACCGTTACCGGCAGGGGGACGGCGAGGCTGGTCACCAGGTCGGCCTTGGCTCCGACGGGTAGCTGGTCGAGGAGGCTGTGGGTCAACTGGTCGATGTACGGGCGTAGTCGGTCAACGGCCCCGGTGGTGAACGCCTTGGTGACCAGCGCGCGCAGCCGCGTGTGGTCGGGCGGGTCGGTCGCCAGCATGTTCTCAGATACCGCGGGATGGAGGTCACGCCGTGACGGTCGGCCGGCGAAGAACGCGGCGGTGTCCTTGGACAGCCGGGGGTCGCCGAGGGCTTGGCGGGCTTCGGCGTGTCCGGTGATGACGTAGCTGACGCGCCCGCCGTTGCCGCTGGGCATCGGCTGCACGGGGTGTGTGGAGCGCAGCCGGGAGTAGACGGTGTAGGGATCCTGGAAGAACCCGGGGTCCTGGGTCGGGTCAGTCACGATGTTGAGACTCCTGCTGTCAAGAATGATTCGGTCGAGGCGAGGCGGATGACCTCCTCGCTCGAGTAGGCGCGGGCGAGTGCCAACAGCCACTGGGTCTCGGCGCGTAGGTCGCCGTCCCGTGAGGGCATGCCGAGAGCTGGGGGAGCAACTTCGGGGTGGGGATCGCAACCGGATCGCTTGGCCCGGACGGCGGCTCTCAGGAGGCACGCCTCGACCTCGGCCTGGCCGTGAGCGGTTTCCGCCTTGCCGCTCGTGGCGAAGGCGTGGTGCGCGATGTCGTACACGGCCTTCGAGCGGTACGGGCGAAGGGTGAGTACGGCGTCGTAGATCTCGATGACGCGTCGATGCAGGAGGAGACCGACGTCCTTCCGGGAGGTGTTCCCAACCGGGTCGTCGGGCCACAGAATGATCTCCGGCACCGCAGAGGAGAGGTCTTCCCACAACGGTCCGAGCGTCGCGTAGGACCGAGCCTCCCATCGTCGGTGCAGTGCCTGGCTGATGGGCGAGGTGATCCTCGGCAGTGTGAGGCCCACGGTGATCAGGAGCACCGCGAGCGCCGGAGTGGCGACGCTGAACCCGCACGGCCAGACCAGCACCGACGAGCACGGTTCGCGATGCTGATCCGAAGTGATCGGCACGCCGAGGCCGATGGAGACGGGAACAGCCAGCTTGTACGCGACGTAGATCAGGGCGAGGAGGCATCCGACGGACGCCACGCGCAGTCCAATGCGCAGGCTTTGGCGTTGCGCGGATCTCGATTGGCTCCACGTCTGTCGAAGGAAGTCCACCAAGCTGAGGAGGAGGGAGGAGATGTAGACAAGGACGTACAGAGCGTAGACGTATGCGGAGTCGCCCGTCAGTCGTTCCACACCGAACAGAAGGGTCATCGTGAGGACCACGCCGGCCAGGAGCATCAGTCGCACACGAATTCGGGGGCGTGCCTCCTCGGCTTCCACGTTCAGTTGGAAGGTGAAGATCAGAATCGCCGTCGCGCCGGCCATGGTGAAAGAGTTGCTGAGCAGACGCGCGGCGTGCGGCACAACCGACTCGATGGCATCCGACACCAGCGGCGCGTACGAGGCGAAGGAGCCGGCGAATGCGGCGAACATGGCGACCATGGCCCACGTGCCCGTAGGGCGTTGGACTCCACGTCCACGAGCCCAGTAGCCCGCGGCGAGGGCCATGACAGCGGCGACTCCCAGAAACAACGTGTTCATCGGGGGCGGTTCAACCCTTCTTGCCAGGACCGGAGAACACTGCCTCCCAGCTCTGAGCGCCCGTTGCAGGTCGCCTGGCAGGGAGGTCGCGCTCACGATAGATGCGCTGCTGAATCAGAGTTGCCATCATCTCGGCTTCGCGTTCATCCTCGGTGGCGTAGCTCGTTCGCCCGGACATACGGAGGACGAGGGTCGGGTTGAAGTTGAGTGGATGTGTCGCCTCGGCATCCAGTTGCAGGCTTCCTGGATGATCGCACAGAACGTGGCACAGCTCATGCGTGAGAATATGCCGTTGGTGAAGCAACGATGTGCTCTCTTCGTAGAAGAGAAGGTCGACCTCGGGCATCTCAAGACGGATGCCGCATGGAGCATCCGTGGCACCGAGCGTGCTGAGTGGCTTCAGGATGATCCGCTTACCCCTGAGGAGCGCAACGGCATCCCGCAATTGCTCGGTGCTGAAGCGATGCGGAAGGCTTAGGCGGTCAATCTGATCTTCGCAGCGGTTGCGAAGCTGATCGTCCTGGGGAGCGAGCCGAGGCACTGAATCCTCCTCTGCGAGATCGCGCATCTGCGGCTGTTGGCTATTCGACGCCGACAGGATGCCAAGCATGAGGAGAAACTTGATGCTTCCGCGCAGCAGTGTTTCATCTTTCCACCGTTGCGTCTTTCAGCTCCCGGCTGGATTGTTCGATCTCCTGAAGTTTCGGCTTCATCCAGAGCCTGGTCGGGAGTCCTCGTGACGGCGTCGTCCCCGCGACTTGATGCTGCGGTGTTGGAGCTTGGCGTCAACCTGAGGGTCAAACCGCAGTAGTCCTCGACGTACTGTTCCGTCGGCGCTTAACTTGTTCTTTATCTTCCGGCCTCGAACGGTGTCTCGAACTGAGTCGCTGACCTGGGGATTCGCCGGACACGGGGGCGATCTTCGTCTGATCATGTGCTCCGACCAAGGTGCACTGACCAAGACGAAGGCCGTGAGGGTGAGTCTGCTGCCTGAAGCTGCGGTAGGGGAAGCGTTCGCGGAAGCGTCACGCTTCCGGGGAGAGTTCTACGAGTGTCTGACCGCTCGGCGCGATGAGTTGTTCGAGCTGGCGGATGCGGTGCTGTGTGCGGATGGCGGGGGGAAGTCCCCGGTGGACCTGACGCTGCTGCCCGAGCACCGTCGTGGGCACGGAGCGATGTACGGCGGCCTGAACCACGGCCGGATCGACACGGATCGGCTGCGGACGGTGCTGGCCGGGCTGTCACTGCCGCGGTTCGACGGCGGGCGCCTGGTCCTGGCGGTCGATGTGTCACCGTGGCTTCGCTCGGACGCCCCGTGCTCGGCAGAGCGTCTGTTCTGCCACGTCTATGGCCGGGCGAAGACAGCCTCGCAGTTCATCCCGGGCTGGCCCTACTCCTTCGTCGCCGTGCTGGAGCCGGGCGCCACGTCATGGACCGCGATCCTGGACGCGGTCCGGCTCGGCCCGGCGGACGACGCGACCGCGATCACCGCAGCCCAGCTGAGGAGTGTCGTCGAACGGCTCATCGCAGCGGGCCAGTGGCAGGCCGGCGACCCGCATATCGTGATCGTCAGCGACGCCGGCTACGACGTCACCCGCCTGGCCTGGGTCCTGCGTGACCTGCCCGTCGAGCTGGTCGGCAGGGTCCGGTCCGACCGCGTCATGCGGCTGCCGAAGCCGCCCCGCCGGCCGGGGACGAACGGCCGGCCGCCCAAGCACGGCCCTGAGTTCCGTTTCGCCAAGCCGGAGACCTGGCCCGAGCCCGCGGTCACCACGGTCACGGCCACCACCAACTACGGCAAGGCCGAGACCCAGGCGTGGGACCGGGTTCACCCCCGGCTCACTCACCGCTCGTCATGGCTCGACCACGACGGCGAACTTCCCTTGGTCGAGGGCACGTTGATCCGCCTGAAGGTCGGGCACCTGTCGAAGGAGCGGGATGCCCCGCCGGTGTGGTTATGGTCCTCCAAGACCGGCGCCACCCCTGAAGTTTCCCCGTGATCTTGGACACTCGCTTCCTACGCTGTGAGGGTGTGTCCTTGCTCGTGTCGCTGTCGGGTCTCCAGTGGGGTGAGATAGCCCCAGACCGGGTGCTTGCGCAGCCGTTTGCGGTTGTAGAAGGTCTCGATGAAGGCGAAGATCTCGGCGCGGGCGGTGGCCCGGTCGGGCCAGTGCCGGACGCCGATCTCCTCCTTCAGCACCGCGAAGAACGACTCGGCGGCGGCGTTGTCGAAGCACGAGCCGGTGCGGCCCATGCTCTGCCGCATGCCCAAGTCACGTATCTCGCGGCGGAGTTCGTCGGAGGTGTACTCGCTTCCCCTGTCCGAATGTGCGATGCAGCCGGGCTGGAGCCGTCCGCGGCCGGTGGCCATCCGCAAGGCATCCACCACCAGGGACGCGCGGTGGTGGTCCGCCATCGAGTAGCCGACGATCTCGCGGGTCGCCAGGTCCAGCCAGGTCGCCAGATACAGCCAGCCCTCGCCGGTGGCGATGAAGGTGATGTCGCCGACCAGCTTCACTCCCGGCGTGGGTGCGGTGAAGTCACGGCCCAGCAGGTCGCAGGCGGGGACCGCCTTCCTCGCCGGGCGGGTCAGCGACCGGCGCTTGCGCCGGGTCACGCCCGCGATGCCACGCTCGCGCATCACCCTCTCCACCCGTTTGCGGTTGACCCGGTGACCCTGCCGGCGCAACTCGGCGTGGACGCGCGGTACTCCGTAGGCGCCGTTCGAGGCGAGGTGCACCGTGGTGACCTCGTGGGCCAGGGCGTCGTCGGCCGCCTTGCGGGCGGCCCGGGCCTGTTTGCCGGCCAGCCACGCGTAGAACGAGGAGCGGGCCACCTTCAGCACCCGGCACAGGAGAGCAACGCCGAAGGTGGTCTTCTCCGCCTCGATGAACGCATGGACCTCGCTCATCGATCGCTCTCCTTGGCGAAGAAGACCGCCGCTTTTCGCAGTACCTCGATCGTCCTGGCCTGCTCGGCGTTCTCCCGCTGCAGCCGGCGCAGTTCCTCCCGTTCCGCGGTTGTCAGCTCGCCCGGCGCTCCCTGGCCCCGGTCGGTTCGGTCCTGCTTGACCCAGGCCCGCAGGCTCTCGCCGCTGACCCCCAACTCCCGGGCAACCTCGGCCACCGTCCGCCCGGAGGAGCCGACCAGCGCGACCGCGTCCCGCTTGAACTCCTCCGAGTACCGCTTCGTGTACTTACTTCCCACCTGGCACTACTTCCTCCGGGCTCACATGTCCCAGTCTCCAGGTGTCCACGATCAAGGGGAAGGTTCAGGCAGCCCAGGCACGCGCTCTTCGGTGTCCCGCCGAAGCCGCGCGAGCGCAGCAGACGCAGGCAGTCCGCGCGGGAGAGGCCGTGCTCGATCAGAGGGAAGCGGTTCCGCATGTACGCGACGTCGGCGTCCTTCGCCCGGTCGAACTCGTCGACGCTGATGCCGATCCACTGCTCGACGAAGACTCCGGCGGGGACGCGCCGGGGGTGGGGGTAGCCGAGCAGCTCGCGGACCTTCTCCTTGATCGGCCGGATCTTGTACTGGCCGGTGCACTGGCGCCGGGCCATGCCCGGGTCGGCCGTCCGGGTTGAGGATGTGCAGCGGCATCGACGCGAACCGCTTGGACGGGTCCAGGGCGTCGGAGCGGATGTTGCCGGAGGAGACCCGCATGATCGGGATGCCAGCGGGTCGGGCGATCTCTCGTTCGATCCGGTCGAGGTGCTCGTAGACGGCGCGCGGTTCCCAGCCGGTATCGGCGAAGATCGCGGCGTCCAGAGCCGGGCAGGTGGCCGTCGGCTGCCATGAGGAGGAGGCTGGTCGACTGCACGCCGGCACCGAGCGACAGCACGCGCAGGGTCGGGTCGCTCATGGTGCGAGCTCCAGGGCGTCGTGCTCGCCGGATTTGGCGATGGCGCGCTCGGTGATCGCCTTCGTGGCGCGGGCCGAGGCCGGGCCGAGGACCTTGGCGGCGGGCTCCTTGTACCAGGGCTTGAGGTTGAGCATCGCCGCACGGATGCCGGTGGCGAGGAGCAGCGCCTTGCCCTTGGGGAGGGCGCGGATGGCGTCCGGCGGGAGGATCCGCTCGGTGCGCATCGACACCGAGGTGGACTTGCCGGCCTCGCTGGCGGTGACGGACGTGGTCTGCACGTCGTGGTCGCCGATGAGTCGGCGAGAGGCGGTCGGCGAAGTCGCTGTCGTCGATGCCGCTGCCGATGATCTTGATGGTCGCGGCGGACCACAGGGCGTCCATGCCGGCCTCGCCCCAGCACTTCTGGCCCTGCCGGTAGCTCTGCAGGATGGTCATGGGGATGACGCCCCGGCTGCCCAGGTGGCTGTACAGCTCCGGGTAGATCGGAGATGCGGCAGACGTTGGCGGCCTCGTCGAGGACGCACAGGCACGGGCGGGTCGAGCCGGCCGCCGGAGCGTTCGGCGACGGTGACGGCCGCGCGCATCACCGCGTCGGCCGCCGCCGCGATGATCGCCGACGCGCTGCCGCCGCCGTCCTTGCTGAGCAGGTACAGCGTGTCGCGGGAGGTGGCGAAGTCGGCGGGCTTGAACTGCGGAACGTTCGTGGTCGGGGTGACCCAGGCGGCGACCTCGGGGTCGAGCAGGCAGCTCGCGTACTGCCGCGCCGTCTCGTAGATGCCGTCGCGGGTCTCGGTCGCGCCGCTCACGGTGCCCTGGAGCTGGGCGGCGACCGCGTGGTGGCCGGCGTCGGTGAGCAGGTCCACCGGGGTGCGGTCGGCCGGGGAGGCCAGCCAGGCCGAGTACGTCGGTGATCGGCCGCCGGTGGGCGGATGCGGCGGCGAGGAAGAGCGCGCCCAGGGTGTTCGAGGCGGCCGTCGACCAGAAGTCGCCGCCGTGGGACTCGTCGACCGACGCCGCAACGAAGTGCCGGGCCAGGCGCTTGGCGCCGGCGAGGTCGCGGGCGTCGGCGAGGATGTCCCACCACATCTCGCGCGGGTGGTGCGCGATCTGCTGCGGGTCGAGCGTCCAGACCCTGCCGACCGCGGCGCGGGCGTCGATGGTCGCGGTGAAGGCGTCGTTGGCCGCCTTGTTCGAGGTGAGCATCACCGGGCCGGGCGCGGCGAGCATCGCGGGGATCGGCCAGCCCGGTGGTCTTGCCGCTGCGCGGGGCCATGATCGCGACGAGGACGTCCTCCCAGGAGGCGCGGATGGCGGCTCGGCCGGGGGAGAGGGTGCCGAGGAGGATGCCCCGGTCCGCGGGGCGACGGCCTTGGGCTCGAGGTGGGACAGGCTCGGGCGCAGGCTCTTGGCCTTGGCGGTGATCTCCCTGTCGAGCAGCGGGGCCAGGTCGGACTTCCGGGCGAGGCCCTTCCGCGGGCCGCCGAGGCCCAGCCGGCGGTACGAGGTCAGGCCGGTGAGGATGAGTCCGAGGGTCAGCAGGCCGGGGGTGATCCGTGCGCCGATCAGCAGGGCGGTCGGGCTCAGGCGCGGCCACAGCGAGCCGGGGCGCAGCAGTGCGTCCGTGATCGCGAACGGTGCGCGGGGGCCGGCGCCTGCCAGGGCGGCGGTGAGGGTGCCGGTGACCCAGGTGACGGAGCCGAAGGCGATGGCGACGCCGAGGGTGCACAAGGAGAGGTAGAAGAGCGCGTCGATGCCGGTGGTGATCGAGGGAGTTCGGGCACGCGGTGCGGGCATGGCGTTGTCCAGGGAGTGGTGCGGGCGGGGCAACGGGGTGGGGCGCGGGGGCGCTGCGCTCTGGTGCGAGGCATGGGGGCTCCGGTGGCTTGGGGTTGGGCGAAGGTTTGTGGGTAGGGCGGTCGCGGTTGGGGGCGACGGCAGCGAGTGCTCCAGGAGGCCACCCGGTCGGTTACGAAGTCGGCTGGAGCGGTGCGGGCTTGTCGAGCATCCGGGCGTCGGTGTCGAACAGGCGGCGCTCCGTCGGATGGAGGAGGTGCTGCGTGATGAAGCTCCGGCCGGCGACCTTCCACAGTCCTCGCCCCTTGGTGAGGGCGGAGACGGCCTGCGTCTCGACGCCCGTTAGGCCGAGAAGCGAGGCGGCAGCCGTCAACTGGTCGGTTTCCTGGCGATAGATGATGCGCGTGCTGCAGTCGGCGAGCAGGCCCTCGGCGAGAACGCGGCTGCGGGAGCCGGAGTCGCCGGCCGCCAACAGGTCGGAAAGCCGGTGGATCACCATGAGGTTGGCGATGCCGAGCCCACGCGACAGCTTCCACTGGCTCTGCATGCGTTCCAGTAGGCCGACGTGTCGCATGACGCGCCACGCCTCGTCGTAGATCACCCAACGCCTGCCGCCGTCCGGGTCGGCCAGGGCGGACTCCATCCAGGCGCTCGCGCACGTCATCGCGAGGACCATCGCGGTGTCGTCGCCGACGCCGCCCAGCCGGGAGAGGTCGATCGACTGCATCGGCGTGGTGGGGTCGAAGGCGACGGTGCTCGCCGCGTCGAACATGCCGGAGAGGTCTCCGTGGACCAGGCGCCGCATGGCATGGCCCAGGTCCTCGGCCGCGGCTCCCATGCCGCCGGCCCCGCGGAAGCCTCCGACCGCGCGCTCGCCCATGGCTTGGGCGAGTCGGTCGGGTGAGCCGAGGGCGTGCGCGATCTCGCCGAGGAGTGGCACCGTGCCGCAGGCCTCGGCCTCGGCGACGACCAGGTCCAGGGCGAGGTCCAGCGCGGTGTGTTCCCTCGGCAGGAGGTCTCGCCCCAGCACCGTTCGCGCCAGGCCGGCGACCAGCAGGAGGCGGCGTTTCCGGATCTCGGTCACCCAGTCCCGCTCGCGCACCGAGGCGGGCCGGGGCGGAGCGTCGAGCGGATTCACCCGCCCCGGGAGGCCCGGTCCGAGGGCGACGATGCTCCCGCCGAGTGCGCGGGCGACGGCCGTCCACTCGCCCTTCGGGTCGCACGGCACGTAGACCCGGTAGTCGTGGGCGATGGCCCTGATGGCGAGGGACTTGGCCAGCGCCGACTTGCCCATGCCGATGATGCCGGCGAGCACCGCGTTCGGATTGGTGAACCCCTCGATCCGACCGGAGGCGTAGAGGGAGAACGGGTCGTAGCAGAAGGCCGCCTCGGCGTGCACGTCCCGCCCGATGAAGATGCCCTCCGCGCCGAGACCGCCCTCCGCGAGAAAGGGGTAGGCGCCGCTGACGGTCGCGGTGGTCATCCGCTGGGTGGGCAGGCGCAGCCTTCCGCCGCGGGCGGACGCGGGGCCGGGGCGTCCGGATGGCGGGTAGGTAGCGCGAAGTTCGGGATCGACGGCGTTCCCGTTTGCCGCGCCTCGGCGGTGTGTGGGCGACGGCGAGCTTGGCGGCGGGCCTCGGCGCAGCCGACGCGGAGCGCTTCTCGTTCGGCGCGGGATGACCTGCGCGGCACGAAGAGCGGCGTTGCGCTGGCGCGGATCCTGGGCATGGCGTGTCTCCTGTCGGTGGCGGGCAGAGGGTCAGCGGCGGACGCGGCCGGGGACGGCGCGTGCAGGTCGGCTGGGGTGGTACGGCGGCGCACCAGGCGGGTGGCCACTTGGTGGCGCTGGCAGATGGTCAGCTCTGGGGCGCCCTCCGGCAGCCCGTGTCCTTGCTCGCCTACCGTCCGGGGCACCGCGTGGTACGTGGCGTGGAGGTGATCCGCGGCCTGCCAGACGCGGATGCTGGCGGCGCGCAGCCGGTCGTGTCCGTTCGGCCTCAGGGACCTCGCGCGAACGGCGTGGTCATCCAGGAGGCCGTGCAGCGCGACCAGGTGGGCGTGCACGGTGTCCAACTCGGTCCGGGAGACGACGAGCGCGTCGCCGGGAAGGTCGAGCGAGCGGTGGAAGTCGAGCGCGGCGGTCGCGAAGGGCAGAAAGCCCAGTGTGGACGGGGGCGTGGCGCCCGGCATGGCGATGCTCCATCGGGGAGAAGGCGTGGTGGAAGACGGGCCCACGTCAGACGGCGAGGGCGAGGGGCACGCTGGCGGCGGCGAAGCTCTGGGCCTGCTGCCAGGTGAGCAACCGCAGATCGAGCTGGGCGGCGACGGCTGCGGTCTCCACGACGGCGCACGCGGAGCGCAGCTCCTCTTCGGAGTCGGCGCTCACGGTCAGAAGGCCGGTCACCGCGACATCGGCGTGACCGGCGATCAGCTGCCGCTCGCGCTGCTTGATGTCCTGGTACTCGATCGAATCCGACTCGCTGTCGACCTGGCCGCGTCGGGCGCGTTCGGCCGCGTCCGCGATCACGGACGACTTCCTGCGCTGGACGTCGCGCAATGCCCCGTCCAGCGGCTTCGGCTCGTAGAACAGCGAGAGCGTGCGGCGGATGCCGGCGGCGAAGACGAGTTGGTGCAGGAACCCCGGGCTGGTCTCCGTCCTGGGCCAGTTCACGACCCAGTAGGTGGCGTGTACGGCGGAGTCGGTGGCGATGTGGTCGGGATGTTCGACCACCACCACGGGGCCGGCGGCGGCCGGGTCCGCCTGCGGGCGCCCGGAGGCGGACCAGCGGGTGAGCGCCGTGAGGGCGGCCGGATCGTAGGCCGTGCGCACCAGGGCCGCGATCTCCCGGGCGCCCAGCCATCCGGTCGGGTTCAGCCCTGCGGTGCGGGCGGCCCGCTCGAAGGTCGAGGTCAGCTGGCCAAGGACGCTGAAGGCGCCGCTCAGGCCGCCGCCGGCCTGGTTGATCAGGCGCCGGGCGGCCCGGCAGTCGAGCGAGACCGCGACGTACGCCTCGTGCGGGGCGGCGGTGGGCCCCGCGCTCTTGAGCAACTCGCCGTACAGCGGGCCGGCGAGAGGCGTCTCGGGCCGGCCGTGCCGCTCCCAGTACCGGCGTAGCGCGTCGCCCGAGTCGGGCACGGTGCGCTCGACCACCTGGATGCGGGCGACGTGGCCGGTGCGGGCCAACGCGGCGAGCGTCCGGCCCCAGCCCGCGATGTTCGCGGCCTGGGTGGCGGAGTCGAGCAGGGCGTAGGCGCGGCTGTTCACCTTCACCACTGCGGTCAGCGTGCCGGCGTGGGGGTTGTGGACGGCGCCGTGCCGGCGGTCGGGGGCGGTGACGACGCGCAGACTGGCGCTGACGCCGGGCAGGTGGAGCAGACCCTCGCGAGCGGGGCGCTGCGACGGGTAGGCGAGCCAGATGAGTTGCCCGCCGAGGCGGCGGAGGCCGTAACGGGTGAGGATCGGCGTCCAGTCGGCGAGGGAGCGCCCTCGATGACGGCCGAAGGTGAGCAACGCGGCGGCGCCCCATAGCGGCGTGAGCTGGAGCGCGCCGACCACTCCGCCGGTGATGAGCACGGCGATCAGGAGGAGGCTGGTGAGGGCGGAGGCGATCAGCTGCGGAACGGTCAGGCCGAGCAGGATGCCGCGCCGGGGGCGGTGCGGGAAGGTCACGGTGGGCGTCATGGGGGCCTCGGGGGGATGGGGCATGGTGCTTCCTGGTCGTCGGGGGTGGGCGGGGGAGACGGGAGGTGCGGAGCTCTGCCGGGCATGGGGCGATCCCTTTCAGGGAGTGCGATCGGGGTGGTCCTGACCTGGGCAACCGGGTGGGTCGCCGCCGTTTCGGTGATGCAGGCCGTCAGGCTCCTGTGGGCGGTGGGTCCGAGTGGTTCGTTCCCGTGGAGCCGGTGCTGGGCGGCGGGCCGGCGGCTGGATCCGCGGCGGGGGCCGACGCCGGGTTCGCGACAGCGTCCGCGGGGTCCACGGTGCCGGCGAGCCGCGCGGCAGTACTTCCGCTCGACTCCGGGCCGCCGCCCGTCTCGTTGCCGTCCAGCTCCGCGTCCGGGGACCTGGGGATCAAGGCGGGCACGCCAGGAGGCTGGGTCAGGACGCCGCCCTTGTCGCCGGAGGCGTCCGAGTTCTCGCCGTGGTGGGACGTTGTCCGCGGCTTCGGCGCTTCCGCGTCGGAGCCCCTCGTTGCTGGCGCCGCCGCTCGGGTCGATGCCCGAGACGACGCCGCCCTCTCCGGCGCCCGGGATCTTGTCCGGCCCTTGTGGGGCAGGGCTGCCCGTGTGCATCTGTACGGCGAGGGTGGCGGCCGTCTTGGCGGTTCCCGCGATCGCGGCGAACCCGGCCGTGCCAGCGCGGTGCGCGTCGTCCTGGCCGCCGCCGTCCGATGCCCAGTGGACGAACTTGTACGTGGCGTACGGGCAGAGCAGGACCATGGCCATGATCACGATGCCGGCCAGGGCGTCCGACAGGGCGGTGAGTCCGTCGTCCGCATCCGCCTTACCCATGGCGCTGACGCCGATCAGGAACACCACGGTCATCAGGAGCTTCGACACGACCAGGGTGGCGGTGGCCTCGATCCAGCCGCGGCGCCACCGCTTCGCCACCTCCCAGCCACCACCGGCGCCGGCGAAGACCGCCAGGGAGACCAGGACGAGGATGCCGACCTTGCGGGCCACCATGACGCCCCAGTACATGAACGAGCCGATCGCGAAGCCGAGCGCGACGAGGGCAGGCACGGCCCAGCCGAGCGTGTCCATCGTCTCCAGCTGCGACACCATGACCAGGCGCCGTACCGCGTCGTCGACGCTCATGTTCGCCGCCTGGAACAGGCCACCGGACAGCGCGTCCACCACCGTGATCGCGACGGCCGTGAAGGACAGCGCGCAGAAGCCGAACAGGACGCCCGTCATCGTGCCGAACGCCGCCTGCGCCAGGGCGCGTTCGTCCCTGCGCCACGCGGCGAGGGCGAGCTGCATGCAGAAGGTGGCCACGGTCAGGATCAGTCCGATGGGCAGGAGCAACTCGTAGTTGTCCCGAAACCAGGGCGTTCAGGTCGATGACCGTTGTCTGGTCAACGGCTCGTGCGGCCAGGTCGGCCGCGCTGGCTGCCAGGTCGCCCGCTGACTCGGCGATCCACTCGCCGATGCCGTCCGTCACCATCCGGCTGGCATCCGCCATGAAGCCGCCGCCGGCGTCGCACACGGCGGACATCAGGGGCAGTTCGCATGCGTCCACCGTCCTACCTCCCTTCGTTCGTTACCGGTGTTGCTTGGGTTGCTGGCTGATCAGGGCGCGACATGGGGCAGGACGCCGCTGAGCGCGCACGGCTGCTCGGGCCGGCACTGGACGGCGAGGGTCACGGAGCGGTTCTCGGCACCGCCGCGAGGGGAGCCGTTCCAGGCGATCTCCTGCCTGCCGGAGACGGTGACGGCGTAGACGTACGCCTCGGTGAGCGCTTCCGGGTCGGCCTGGAGGGCCTCAGTGAAGGAGACGGGGAAGCGCGCCTCGTCGGCGGTGGCGGTGGCGTACTGGCCGTTGTCGGACATCCGCCGCCACAACGTCTGCGAGGGGATGTACGACTCGACCGAGTCGACGTCGGCGTACTGGGTCTCGCTGGTCAGCCACGCGTGCAGCGCGTCACGTAGCTCCCCCGGGGAGTGGGTGCGCGTGTCGTAGGACCACAACGCCTCCGCCGCCGCCTTCCCGAACGCGAGCGGGTCGCGGGTGGACGGGGGAGTCGGCAGCGCGTCGTGGGGTGCGGCGTCCGGTGACGAGGGCGCGTTGGAAGGCGAGGCGGAGGACTCGGCCGGCTGTTCCGAAGGCGCCGCTGGGGCCTCGGGGTCGGCGGGCGCCGCATCGTCGCGGGTAAGGAAGGAGATCAGGCCGGCGAGGGAGACGAGCGCGGCCAGGACGGCGACCGCCGATGAGTGCCCGGCGGTATGGAGAACGAGGGAACATCAGTGGACCTCGCTTCCCAGCGCCGAGAAGAAGGCGACCATGCCGTTCGCCGCGCCCAACAGGAGGGCCGAGCCGAGGCTGACCAGCACGCCCTTCTTGCCGCTGGCCTCCGCCTGATGGCCGCCGCTGTGGTGCCCCCAGGCCCACACACACGAGCTGAGCGCCAGCGCGCCGACGACGGCGACGATGGCGAAGAGATTCATGGAGCTCACCACCTGCTTGAGGACCGAGAGTCCCGGCAGGCCGCCCTCGTTGGGTTGGATGCCTGGGTCGTAGGCGAGTCGGAGGAGGGTGTCGGGGAGAGGCGTCACGAGTTCTTCCGGTTCGATGCGAGGGTGCGGAGCCGCACCCGGACGGGGGAGTGGATGGCGGGCCGTGGGCCGTTCAGACGACCCGGCGGGCGGCGACGATCTGCGGTAGCCAGGAATCGAGGGACGCGACGCGGACGACGTCGCCGCTCTCGGGTGCGTGGACGACCAGGCCCTGACCGATGTGCATCCCGACGTGGTCGGGCGCGTCCGCGCTGCCCTCGGTGAACAACAGGTCTCCCGGCCGGAGGTCGTCGACCGAGACGGGTTCGCCCTCCGTGACCTGGGTGTAGGTCGTCCGGGGCAAGTCGATCCCGGCGGCGTTGTACGCCTGCTGTATCAACGAGGAGCAGTCACAACGCCCCATCGGGTCGGGCCCGTGCGGGTCGGTGCACGTGCCGCCCCACTGGTAGGGGGTACCGAGCTGGCCGAGCGCCCAGCGAATCGCCGTTTGCACCTGCGGTGGCGCGTCCTGCGGGACCCGGTACCCAGCAGGCAGAATCCCTGCTGGAATGCCCTCTCCCGCGTCGGCACCTGCCGGGACGGCCGAGCAACCGTCCACACCAACGGCTCCGAACGACGCCTCTCCGGTCCCTGCGACCAGCGGCTCGATCGCCTCTTGGAGCGCGGTGGCCAGTGGCTCCCACCCGGCGTAGGCGTCGGGGAAGGCCGACTTCTGCACCGCTTGGGCCGCCTGGGCGACCGTCAGCGACTCCCAGCCGGAGACCTCCAGCAGCGCCTCGTAGAACCTCGTCGAGGCGTACACCGGCCGCATAACCTGCTCGGCGTTTCCCCAGCCCTGCGACGGCCGCTGCTGGAACAGACCCAACGAATCCCGATCGCCGTAGCCCAGGTTCCGCAGTCGGCTCTCCTGGAGGGCCGCCGCCAAGGCCACGACCTGACCCCGGTCGGGCACGCCCATCGCGACGCCGGTGGCCTGGATGATCTCCGCGTTCGGCACCTGCTCAGCCGGGTCGTCCAGTCCTCCAGCGCCACTGCTCAAGATCCGCTTCACGTGCTCGGCCACCTCGACCGCCGTCGCGGCATCCACAGGCTGTGGACTGCCGGCGACGCAAGAGGCCACGGCACTCCCGGCGACCACCAGAAAGAGCAACGGACTCAGCAACAGACCGAACGCGACAATACCGATGCCGGCTCCAACAGTCTTCTTCATACCAGCGTCCCCTCACGAAGGGGCCTCGACCGTCCAGCGGACGGTGTCATCGCACTCCGCATGGCAGTAGCTCCTTCCTTTCCGGGGAAAGCGGTGCCGGCTCCTCGCGAAAGTCGCCGGCACCGCACCAAAGGCGGAAGCGACCAATGAATCGGTCCCCGCCAATCGGATTGCGTCAAGCGCTCGTTAGAAACTGGGTGCGGCGGCCAGCCGCATTCGTATTCTCAAGGGATACACAAAGCATCTCCTCACACGCTGGGTTTGCCACTCACCAACGCGAGCAGCAGGAACCGCCACAGGTCAGCGACGGGAGACAGGGACTCTGCCTCGAGGGCCATGCTGGACTTTAGATCGCGAACCCGGCCGCACCAAACCAAGGGCTTGACGGCCGAGGGCTAGACTGTGTGGCATTCCTAGAATGGGAGTCATCGAAGCCGCGGAGCCAGGTGAAGGTTCGCTTTACCACCGGCGGGGTGCTCAGACCGGATCCGCGTCGTGTGCAGCAGCGGGCAATGATGGGCAGGCTCCGCGAGTGCTGACCTGGCCGCAGTAGATGTCGTGCTCGTAGCCGGCAAGAAGGACTGCGGCAACAAGGTGACCCAGCGCCTCCGCGCACATGGCAGACTCCACGACTTCGAGCTGGTGCTCGACGCCATCGCGAACGGGCTCCACGAAGGGCGCCTAAGAAGCCGTTGTCCTTCCGATCGTGGAGCCGCTTTCTGTCGAACAGGGACCTGGATCGGGTGGGTTGGCGGCTGCGCACGCATGAAGAGAGGGCCTCCTGGTAGCTCGCGGTTGTCGAAGCCAGAGCAGCAGGAGGCCCTGTGTCGCAGTTGTACGTGGCCGCATCCGCGGAGTCCAGCGCGTCCACCCGCTCGTGTGACTGCCTCGCCCACAGGTTCGGGAACGCGGCCGATCACCCGGACCGCCGGCAGCGTTACGGCTCGGACATGACGGATGGCGAGTGGAGGGTGGTGCGGCGGGCCTTTCCCACGCCGGCGTGGATGGACGGCCGGGGCGGCCGGCCGGAGAGCTACTGCCACCGCCAGCTCATCGACGCAGTCCGCTACCTGGTCGACAACGGCATCAAGTGGCGGGCCATGCCCGCCGACTTCCCGCCCTTTCTGTGGAATCAGTGTCTGTCAACGCAGCAGGTCAAGTGGCTGTCAGACGAAGCGCTGTGCGGTGTCGATCCAGGACGTTTCGTGACGGCATTCGGTGATTGCCTCGAAGTTCCGGGCAGTGATGTGCCCCGGGTTCGGTGGAGTCGGGTTGCTGGACAATCAGTCATCCAGCGCCTCTGGAGGCCCACATGCCCCGCAGCTATCCACCGGAGTTTCGCCGTAAGGTCCTCGACCTCGTTGAGTCCGGCCGTCCTGTTGCCGACTCCGCAAGTCCCGGGGCACATCACGATCCCCACGAGACCCGGGGCGGTTCATGGTGGTCACGGACGGCGAAGGCCGCGTGCCGTGGTGCAGCCCAGCACGGCCCGCAAGCTGCGCGCACATCACCCAAGCCCGCCAGTTAGGGCTGGTCAAGCTCCTGGTCGACGGGCCCGCGGTGGAGATCCTCGCCGATGCCGACTACCAGGGCCTGGGCGCCCAGACCGGTGGCCGGGTGGTGACACCACCGCACCGCAAGTTCAAGAAGAACGCCCCGGACTGGTACGAGGAGATGCACGAACGCCAGCGCAAGGCACACTCCTCACGCCGTATCCGGGTCGAGCACGGCATCGCCCATCTGAAGAACTGGCGGGCCCTGGCCCGCCACCTCGGCCGCCGCGAGCACATGAGCGACACCATCCAAGCCGTCGCCGGCCTGCTGTCTCACCAGCAGACCGTGGACCTGAAGCCGACCGGCAGACGTGAACCCAGGTCACACCGAAGCTCGCGACGTCTCACCGCCTACCATGCACGAGCTCGTCAGGCGTCGCGACCGAGCCGGAATCATCTCCGTCCGGCGATGCCGGTGGCCGCCAAGTCGCGCCGTGAGCAGAGCCCCAGCTTGGCGAACACGTTGGACAGGCGATGCCCGACGGTGCGGTCGCTGATCCGCAGACGGGCCCCGATCTCCCGGTTGGTCAGATCGCCGGCGGCAAGCTGGGCCACCCGGCGTTCTTGTGCCGTCAGCGTTGCCATGCCCGTGCCGGCGGCAATGGCACGGCGTGCGGGCGCCATGATCAGACGCTGCTCACGCCGGGCCCGCTCGAGCATCGGGCGCGCTCCCAGTGCGTGGAACGTCTCGGCAGCGGCGTCGAGCTGCTGGCGGGCGTCTCGGCGCCGCCGCTGTCGCCGCAACCACTCGCCGTAGAGCAGCCGGGCCCGTGCGTGATCGAACGGGCGCCGGGACGCACCGGGCACGTCCAGCGCCGCCCGGTAGGACCGTTCCGCGGCGGGTTCGTCCAGCAGTGCGCGTGCCAGGTGCGCTGTGAATCTCGCCCAGTGCGCGCCGATGCGCCGTACCCATGCGTCGAGCGCCTCGGCGCGGCGCTGGCCGATCTCCGGCCGCCGCGCGTGCACGGCGGCCTCGATCGTGTCCAGGCTTGCCAGCAGAGCGACGATCGGATGTGCTGCCTCGTGCCCGTGCTCGTCCAAGCGGGCGAGCAGGTCGAGTGCAGCATCGGCGCGACCGGCCGCCAGAGCGGCCATTCCACGGTTCCAGTGGGCCGAGGCGCTGACCGCACGGTCGCGGCGCGGCCTGGCCAGCTGCAGGGTTCGAACGGTCAGATGGTCGACGCTGCGGCCGTCACCGCGGGCGGCGGCGAGCCACCCGAGGCAGTTCCGGCACTCCGCAGCGATGTGCTCGGCACCGATCCGCTCGGCCGACGCGAGCCCCTCGGCCGCGGCGTCCTCCGCAGCGCTCCACCGGCCCGCGGCGATGTCGAGTCGCGCGATCCGAGCCAGCGCCGCAGCAAGCGAGGTGCCATCGGCGTGACGGCGGCGCCTGCGGACAAGGGCGTGCACGGCATCGGCGAGTGGCTCGTCGAGGCCCCACACCAGTCCGAGCGGCGATGCCGGGAGCAGCTGCGACTCCACCCGGGAGATGTGCGCCATGACGTCACCGAGTTCTGCCGACGACACCGCCCGTGCCGGGTCCGTCGCTGGCCCCCACCACGTCCGGACGATCGGGAGGACCTCGGGCAGCCCAGGGGTCGTCAGCCCCGCGAGACGAGTGAGGGTCTCGCCGACGAGGTCGTCGCGGGCCGCGGACCATCCCGCGTGCAGGGCAGCGGCGCCGAGCTCCACTCTCATGCGCGGATCATCGAACGCGGCGATTCGCGACTGATCGATCGGTGGGCCGTTCCAGAGACCCCTCGGCGAGTTCGAGTACCCCGCGCAGGCCGCGGCTGGCGCGGGTGGCCAGGACCTCGTCGGTCAGGCTCCGGGCATCGGCCAGCAACCGACGCGCCATCGTGCGTCGCCGCCGTGCCAGGCGGCCACGGCCGCGCCGGCGAGCCTGCGGGTCGCAGCGGCCGGGTCGGCGGACAGCTCGGCGGCCCGCCGCAGGATCGGTACTGCGCCGGCGCCCGAGGGCACCGTCTGCTCGAGCAGCCCGGCGATCTCCTCGTCGACGTCGTGAACGGTCGCGGCCCGGTGCCAGACATGCCCGCGACTGCCCGGGGGAAGCGCGGCGGCCAGGGTCCGGTGGGCGTTCCTGCGCTCAGACGGGGAGGCGCTCGCGTAGACAGCGGCCCGGACCACCGGGTGCCGTAGCGCAGGCCGGTCGGGCGTCCCGGCGAGCAGGCCCGACCAGGTCGTCTCCTCCCAGACCGGCTCCTCGGCGGCGCGGGAACGTGCTGACCGTGCGAGCGTGAGCTGATCACCGTCGGCACGAGCCGCGGCCATGAGCACGACGAACTCGCGTGCCGGGGTCGGCATGGTTTGCAGGCGCTCGGCGAAGGCCTTACCAGTCGGGGCCCCACGGGCACCGTGCCGGCGGCAGGATCGTCGATTGGTATAGGCAGCTCGTGCAGTGCCAGCGGGTTGCCCCCACCTGCTTTCACCGCGCGGGTGACCTCGGGGCCGTCGAGGCCGGGGTGGGCGGCGCCGACCAGTTGGGCGGCGTGGTCGTCAGCGAGAGACCACCGCGAGCGGATCGACCCCCTCCCACGATCCGCCGGCGGCGCGTCGTGGCCGGCGACCAGGACCACCACCGGATCGGTCCCCACCCGCCGGGCGACGAATCCGAGCACGAACTCGGTCTCCGCGTCGAGCCGGTGCGCGTCGTCCACGACGATCAGGAGCGGGCGGTCGACTGCCAGCGCCGACAACAGGGACAGGACCGCCACGGCGGTGAGCGACCGGCCTGCTGCGGTGACCTCGCCCGCGAGCACGCCTCGCAACGCTGCCGCCTGGGACACCGGAAGAGTCGCGATCAGGCGCCGACCGGCCGGAGCAGCGTGTCCAGGCCGGCGAAGGGGGTCCCGGACTCGCACCGTGCGGGCTGTACCGCCAGCGGGGCGAAATCGGGAGACGCCGCGGTGACGTGGTCGAGAAGTGCGGTCTTGCCGATGCCCGGCTCACCCAGAGCACCAGGGCGCCACCGGTGCCACGGCGGGCTCGGTCGAGCACCTCGGTCACGGCAGCGATCTCTGCCTGTCGTCCGACGAGCGGAGCCGGAGCATCGGTTGCCCTCATCGCGTCCTCTCAGCCGTGACCATCTTCCGGCCCCAGAGGTCCGTGCCGTACCGTCCGAGGTCGGCGGGATCGTCCGACGCCCCGACGAGGACGCCGACCCCGTGCACGAGCGCGATGCCGGTGAGCCCCGCTCGGATCCTGATGAGCGCATCCTCGGGCCCCTGCTGTGGCAGTGACACCCCACCGAGCCGGGTCCCGTTCGGGGGTGCCGACCTGTCCGTGAATGGTGTGCGCATGCTCAGCGGCCTGCCGCAGGTGCTTCTGGGCCCGCAGACCACGGGCCCGAGTACCTTGACCGATGGCCCCGCCGCCGCGGTTAGGGTCGGGTCCCGTTCGTCGATCGCCGATGACGAGCTTGCGCATCGAGCACGCCGAACCGCTGCCACGGCACGGGCAGCGTATGGACGAGGCGCTCGCCGCGGGCGCACGTCGAGCTCGGCGCCGCGGGGCGAGGCGCCGGTGGCCGTGGTCATGGCGACTCCTCCGAACCGGGGCGGACGCCCTTAGGGAGTGGGTCTCCCAGGAAGGCGAGCAGGGCGGCGTTGACGTCGTCGGCGTGAGTCCACAGCAGCCCGTGCGGGGCGCCGTCGATCTCCACGTACTGCGCGTCGGGCAGGGCCCGGCGGAAGCGGTGGGCCGTGACTTCGATGGGGAGGATCCGATCGGCGGTGCCGTGCAGGATCAGGGCCGGCGTGCCGCTGGCCCGGACGGCCTCGACGTCGTCGCGGAAGTCCTCGATCCACGAGGAGACGACGGCATGGGCGGCCACGGGGGCGCTGGAGATGGCGACGTTCCAGCTGGCTGTGACCGCCTCCTGGCCGATGCGGTTGCCCAGGTTCTGGTCGAGGTTGTAGAAGTTGGAGAAGAACTGCTCGTACCAGGCGTAGCGGTCGCCCTTGGCCGCGGCCTCGATGCCGTCGAAGACGTCCTGGGGCACGCCGTCTGGGTTGTTGTCCCGAGCGACGAGGAAGGGCTCCAGGGAGGCCAGGAAGGCGAGCTTCGCGACCCGCTGGTGGCCGTATCGAGCGATGTAGCGGGCGAGTTCGCCGGTGCCCATCGAGAACCCGACGAGGACGACATCGCGCAGGTCCAGGGTCTCCAGCAGGGCATTCAGGTCGGCGGCGAAGGTGTCGTAGTCGTAGCCGGTGCCGACCTTCGACGAGTGGCCGAAGCCGCGGCGGTCGTAGGTGATGACGCGGTAGCCGGCGGAGAGCAGCTCGCGCGTCTGGCGCTCCCAGCTGTGGCCGTTGAGCGGGTAGCCGTGGATGAGGACGACGGGTTGACCCGCGCCTTGGTCCTCGTAGTAGAGCTCGATCGGCGTGCTGTTCTCGTTCCCGATGGTTACGTGTCCCATGATCTTTTCTTTCCGAGGGTGGTGTGCCTGCTATTGACCGACGAGCCGCCGTACCGCGATCGTTGTCGCTTCGGCGATGGTGGCGTTGCCGGCCGTGGACTCCGGGTCGGCCGGGTCGGCTAGACGGCGAGACCAGCGGCGCGCGGTCCGCGAACAGCACGATCCCGACGTCGTTGCGCTCGCCCTGTGCTCCGGTCCCGGTCCTGTCCACGATCAGCCTCCCGGCTGGCACGCCGGCGAGATCGGCGAGTTGGCGGGGCCTCCAGGCCACGGCTGTTCCCTCCAGGTGTCGTGTCGTCGACCGACGTGTCGTCGGCCCACATGTCTTCGGCGTGGTAGGGGCGCGTGAGCCGGCGCCGGCCGGCGATCGGCCTCCGACAGCCCGCCCCACCGCCGTGCAGCTCCCGGTAGGGCCAGGGCGTGGACGCACCCGCTCGCGCTGCTGCCGTAGCGGGAGGACTCCTCGTCGGCGGGGAAAAACACTTCGGTGCTGATCACGGTGGCCGCTCCCTTCCCGGTCGCTCTGCTGTCGGCTCTCAGAGTCGCGGGGAAGGCGCCTGGTCCGCGTCGGTGGAAATCCCTTATCCGTCACCGCCCGGCGCGGGGGAGGCTGGCATCTTGATGACCGGTGCTGCCCGCGCGCTTCGCGTCGGTGACAATTACCGGATAGACGCCGTGTCGGCGCCAGGGGAGGACCAGGCGATGCTCGTGGGACGCGCGCCGAGCAGGCGGCGCTCGAGCAGCTGCTGGCTCGGGCGCAGGGCGGCGACAGCGGGGTGTTGGTGGTGCGCGGGGAAGCCGGCATCGGCAAGTCCGCTCTCTTGCAGCACATGCGGGAGACCGCCGTGGCGATGGGATTCGGGGTTCACGGCGCGGCCGGGTGGAGGCCGAGGCAGAGTTCACGTTCGCGGGCCTGCACCAGTTGGCGCGCCGTTCCGGCGCGGGCGGTCGAGCCGCCCGAGCCGCAGCAGGCCGCGCTCGGGGTGGCGTTCGGGCTACGCGAGGGTGCTGCGCCGGACCGGTTCCTGGTGGGGTTGGCGGTGTGGAGCCTGTTGGCCGAGGACGGGCCGTTGCTGTGTGTGGTCCAGCACGCGCAGTGGCTCGATGAGGCGTCTGCGCACAGGCTTTCGTGGCCGGGCGGGTGGGGGCCGAGCGGGTGGTGATGGTGTTTGCGCTGCGCGATCCCGGTGTGACCGACGTCGAGGCGTTCAGCGGGTTGCCGGAGCTGCGCCTGGCGGGGCTGGGGGCCTCCGTCCCAGACGCTGCTGGCCACCGCGGTCCGCGCACCGCTGGACGATGTGGTGCGCGACCGGATCGTAGCCGAGGCGCGCGGCAATCCGCTGGCGTTGTTGGAGCTACCCCGGGGTGCTCCGGCGGTGCAGTTCGCGGGCGGGTTCGAGCTGCCGGACGTGGTGAGGATTCCGGGCGGGATCGAGGACGGCTTTTGGCGTCGCGCGAACAGCTCGCCTGCCGACGGGCGGAGGAGGCGGTGGTTGCCGCCCAACCGACCGGGGTTGCGGCGTCGCTGTGGCGCGCGGCCGCGGAGCTGGGGATCGCCCGCAGGCGGCTGCGCCCGCGGAGGCCGCCGGGCTGCTGGAGTTCGACTTCCGTGTGCGGTTCCGGCACCCGCTGGTGCGCTCGGCGGTCTACCGGGCGGCCACACCGACCGACCGGCGCCGGGCGCACGGCGCGCTGGCCGCCGTCACCGACCAGCAGGTCGATCCGGACCGGCGTGCCTGGCATCGCGCGCAGGCGGTGGTGGGCACTGATGAGGACGCCGCTGCGGAGCTGGAGCGTTCGGCCGGACGGGCCCGCGCCCGCGGCGGGTTGGCCGCCGCGGCGGCGTTCCTGAAGCGTGCGGCCGAGCTGACCCCTAGGCCGGCCGTCCGGCGGGAACGGGCCCTGGAAGCTGCGCACGCCAAGCACGAGGCCGGTGCGTCCGAGGCCCTGGAGCTGCTGACAGTCGCCGCGGCCGGGCCGTTGGACGCCGTGGCGCAGGCCCGCCTAGAGCTGCTGCATGCTCGGATCGCGTTCCACGGGGCAAGGGGCGGCGAGGGGCCGCGGATGCTGCTGGACGCCGCCAAGAGCCTCGCCCCGCTGGACCCGGCGCTGTCCCGGGAGACCTACCTGGACGCGCTCGATGCGGCGATCGTTACTGGCGACCGCGGACCCGGCGGCTGCGGCGTGCGTGCGGTGGCCGACGCAGCCCGGGCCGCGCCCGCACCACCGGAGTCGCCGAGGCCGGTGTATCTGTTGTTCGACGGGCTGGTGACGACGTTCACGCAGGGCTACGCGGCAGGAGTGCCCGGGCTGCGGCGGGCGTTGGACGCCTTCAATCGTCACGAGCGGGACGATCATGCCGTGAACGACGGCGACGACCGCCGCTGGCTGTGGCTGGCCGGCCGCACCGCGATGTCGGTCTTCGACGACCAGATGGTGCACGCGCTGGCCGCTCGTCATGTCCGGCTGGTCAGGGAAGCCGGCGCGCTGGCCACGCTCCCGGCAGCACTGCTCGTCCAGTCCGTCATGCTGGTGCTCTCTGGTGACTTCTCCCGGGCCGCCGAGCAGACCGCGATCGCGGCCGCGACCAGAACTGTGCCCGTGCTCCACGGCCAGCTCATCCTGGCTGCCTGGCGCGGCCGCTCGGACGAGACCACCGAGATCCACGCGACCATGGTCCGGGAAGCGGTTGGACGTGGGGGCCGAACTGAGGACTTCCTGGCGCAGTACGCCATGGCGGTGCTGCACAACGGTCTGGGCGACTACCCTGCGGCTCTGGTCGCTGCGACGCGGGCTTTCGAGTCCGACGAGCTGACCCACAGCAACCTGGCCCACTCCGAGCTCATTGAAGCGGCATGCCGTAGCGGCCGGCCGGAGCGTGCCACCGCTGCGCTGGACCAGCTCAGCTCACGGGCGCTGGCCAGCGGCACACCGTGGGGGCTCGGGCTGGCAGCGCGCTCATGGGCATTGGTCAGCACCGGCCCGGCGGCCGAGGAGTACTACCGCGAGGCGATCGAGCAGCTACGAAACTGCCGAGTGGCCACCCAGCTGGCCGGACTCATCTCGTCTATGGCGAGTGGCTACGCCGCGAGGGCCGCCGCCAAGACGCCCGCCAGCAGCTCCGCACCGCCCACCAGATGCTGTCGGACATGGGTGCGGAAGCGTTCGCCGCACGCCCGCCCGCGAGCTGCGCGCCACCGGCGAGACCCACGCAGTCGGTCCGCCCAGCCCTCGGACGCGCTCACCGCACAGGAGTTGACGATCGCCCGGCTGGTAGCTACCGGGGCGACCTCCCGGGAGGTCGGCGCACAGCTGTTCTTGAGCCCGCGCACCATTGAGGCCCACCTCCGCAGCATCTTCCGCAAGCTGAGCATCACCTCCCGGCGACAGCTGCGGGACCTGCGGCTTCCTTGACGGGCTGGCAGCGTGCGTGCCCTGTCGCGGTACAGCGAATGCCGCCCGGAAGGCCAGCGAGCTGCGCCCTTTGGAGCTCGTAAACAGGATCAGAGCGCGCCGTCTTGAGGCGACGCCTGCACTTGCGGTTGCTGATCAGCCGGATGTCCTCTTCCGTGAGGGCACCGCCGACAGCGGTCCTGACGGCTTCGAGGAGCGTCGTGCGGTCCTGGTCGGCCAGGAGCCGAGCCAACTCGGCTTGGTCGCCAACAACCAGCCGCAGGCTGCTTCCGGGGAGGTCCAGCCCGACGCAGCCCTGGAGGAAGCTGATGACCTTCCAGAAGTTCTCGTGGACATCACTGGTGTCACGAGCGCCTTGACGATCTGAGGGCCTCGAGGCCCGGATCGCCTCCATGGCCGCTGTCCTTGAAGCCTGGTCTTGTCCTTCTTCCACAGTTTGATCCTGGGCGAGAGGACGCCGTCCTTGTTGATGAGGGTGACATGGCACAACGTGGCCACCTGCGGCCGGTCGTCGAGGAGGAATTCGGTGATCAGACGCCCCCTGCGCGTGTCGTAGAAGTCGGGAAATCGGTGGCCGCGTATCCCAAGAACCGAGAAGTCCTGCAGTGCGACGTTGAACTCCGTGGTTGGCGGACCGATGCGGAGACGCCGAACGACGGGTGGGTCGGGCTCGGCCGTCTGGTTCCTCCAGTCCGGTGGGACGGCTGGCAGGGGCGCGCTGTCGCCTTCGACCACGAGAGACTGAACATCTTCGCGCTGGAGCCTGGTGAGCACGGATTGGAGTCTCTGCCAGATCGCGTCGGTGACCGCTTTTGTGAAGGCGGGCAGCAGAGCTCGATCCACGGTGAGGACAGCCTCGTACGTATCAACCGTCCATCCGTCACCGGGCATGGGGCGGACAAATGCCGCCGTCACAGCGCAGCGTGAGGACGGCCGGGCGGAGCAGGTCGCGGGCGACCTCCTCGCCTTCGCGGTCGAGGAGGCTGTAGGTGTGCCCGAGAACGAGGTCGAGTTTGCCGGTGTCGTCGTTGGCGAGCGGCAGCGAGACCATCGGGCCAGTGGCCGGAAGGGGGGACCGTGTGTAGATCGGCCGACCCGACAGGAACTCGAAGGCGCGGAAGGTCCAGCCGTCCGGCCCGAGGAGGCGGTTCAGCTCCTCGACTCGTCGGGATGACTGGTCGACGTCGGGCTGTACCTCTGGATGAACGAGCCTTGCCAGGAAGGCGAGAAGCACCTCATCAGGACCATCGAAGAGTTGGAAGCGTGGGTCCTCGAAGACCCAGTCATCCGGCAAGTCAAATGGATTGTTGATCCGGTGCTGGACGATGTCGCCCCGACGCCGTCGTGGACCGGGTAGTCCAGCTCGGCAACGCCAGTCCGTCCAGGTTGTAGGGGCCCTCCAGGTAGTCAGGATCTTGTTCAGCCGTCCCCACCCAGCAGCGCGCTGCGGCGTAGGTCGTCAAAGATGTATCTGTTTGGTCACCGCCATGAATTCGGTGCGTCAGCGAGCCAGCGAGGGTTCGGACTGAGTCATGCACCCAGGATGGACGTACGCTGGCTCACCAGGCGGAATAGTGCGGACTCTTGGGTCCCGCGGCCTCACCGCTGCAGGCGGCGTGAACAGCGTCCCGAAGACGCCTGACACCCCATCAGAACGAGCGTCAAGTTAGCGTCACGAGCGTCATTTCAGCGTCAAGATATCGCCCGTAACGCCCACACCGCACATAATACGCACATGCAAAACCGCAGGTCAGAAGCCCTTTGCCGTCGGCTCAAGAATCGCCACGCACTCGAAGTGCTGCGTCATCGGAAACATGTGAATCAAAAGCATGTGCAAGAAAGTCACAGGTTAGCGCCCACACCGACAGTAGTTCGGGCCGGGTTCGATGTGCGTTACGGGCACTACGTGCGATCTCTGACGCAGACACCCCCCTGCCGAGCCGCCCTCGCATTCCGGCTCACACCCGCTTTGGGTATGCAAGTTCATCTCCGGCAAGAACAGCAGAACGCCGTCAAGTCGATGGTCGTCACGGACGGTGAAGGCCGCGTGCTGTGGTGCAGCCCAGCACGGCCCGCAAGCTGCGCGGACATCACTCACGCCCGCCAGTTAGGGCTGGTCAGGCTCTTGGCCGGCGGGCCCGCGGGGAGTCACGATCAAGGTGTCGGCCGGAGGCTGTGAAGCCGGATGAATCGTGGGTGACTGGCCGTCCACCGCGCCGTCCCCCGGAGACGAAGCCGCAGAGCCCGCGTCGGGTTGCCCGCGCTTGATGGCCGTGTCCACCGCGGCACCGATGCGGCGCAGTGCCGCCAGCTCCTGAGGACCGAGATCATCGATCAGGTACTCGCGGACTGCGGCGACGTGTCCCGGCGCCGCCGCCACCACTACGTCGTAACCGGCCTCGGTCAGCGTCGCGGTGGTGCGCCTTCCGGAACCGGGGATCCGCTTCCGTGCGAGCAGTTCGCGCTTCTCGAGCCGACCGACGACATGGGACAGCCTCGACAGTGACGCCGCCGTTCGCGCGGCCAGGGCGCTCATCTGCATGGTGCGATCCGGCTGCTCGGAGAGGACCGAGAGCACCATGTACTCGAAGAAGGTCAGCTGAGCCTCGCGCTGCATGCGCGCATCCAGCGCGGCCGGCAGGCTGATCATGATCGCGGAGTTGGCCAGCCACGCCGCCAGCTCGTCGCCGTTCAGCCATCGCGTCTCGGCAACCGGACCGGTGGACTCCCCCGAGTCGGAGCCTTCGTCGGCACGAGCCGTCGCCTCGGATGTCGGCCCGTTCCGTGGTCGCCGACGGCGCCGGCCGTTCGTGTCATCTGCCGTCCTCGCCATGAGGACATCCTAGACCCACTTATTGACGCGTCAAGTTCGAAGGAGTAGAACTTGACGCGTCAAGTTCGCTCTGCGGCGCTGAGGCCCGCCCCACACGGAATGGACAACAGATGCAGTCCACGTCGCTCGGCAGGCTCGATGTCCCGCGCATCGGCCTGGGTGTCATGGGGATGTCGGCGTACTACACCGGCGCCGGCCGGGACGAAGCCGAGTCGATCCGCACCATTCGTCGCGCCGTCGACCTCGGTGTCACCCATCTGGACACCGCCGAGGTGTACGGCCCCTACGTCAACGAGGAACTGCTGGGTCGCGCGATCAAGGGCCGCCGGGACGAAGTCGTCCTCGCCACCAAGTTCGGCCTCGTCTCCCACACCGGCCGGCCGGGCCCGGACAGCACCCCCGCCAACATTCACACGGCTGTCGACGGCTCACTGCGGCGGCTCGGAACCGACCGCATCGACCTCTACTACCAGCACCGGGTCGACCCCAACACTCCCATCGAGGAGACGGTGGGGGCGCTGAGCGAGCTGGTGGAGGCGGGCAAGGTCCTCCACATCGGACTGTCGGAGGCGGCAGCGGCGACCGTCCGCCGGGCCCATGCGGTCCATCCCGTGGCCGCTGTCCAGAGCGAGTACTCGCTGTGGACGCGGGACCCGGAGGCCGAGGTGTTGCCCACGCTGCGCGAGCTCGGCATCGGACTGGTTCCCTACGCACCGCTGGGACACGGCTTTCTCACCGGTGACATCCGCACCCTGGACGGCTTGGACGCCGCCGACTGGCGTCGCTCCAATCCCCGGTTCACCGGCGACAACCTCACGCGCAACCTGCGCATCGTCGACCAGGTACGCGAGGTCGCCGACGAGGTCGGGGCCACGCCCGCGCAGGTCGCTCTGGCCTGGCTGCTCGCGCAAGGAGACGGCATCGCGCCCATTCCGGGGACGAAACGCATCGACCGCCTCAAGGAGAACAGCGCCGCCGACGGCATCCGACTCACCCCGGGTCAGATCGCCCGCCTGAACAACCTCACACCGGCGTCCGGCGAACGCCATGCCGAGCCCGACATGGCCGCCGTCGACCAGTGAGAGAAGCGCGAACGCGCCGAGTCGCCCCGCACACACCACGTCTTGCTTCAGCGAAAGAAACGGAACACCACATCATGTCAAGCAATCTCATTCGGGTCGGCATCATCGGCGCGGACACGAAGGCGAGCTGGGCGGGCGCATCGCACATACCCGCGCTGGCGGCACAGCCCGACTTCCACCTGGCCGGTGTGGCGACGCGGCACGAGGAGAGCGCGCGCGGCGCTGCCGAGGCGTTCGGCGCCGAGCGTTGGTTCGCGGACCCCTACGCGCTCATCGGTGACCCTTCGATCGACCTCGTCACCGTCGCGGTGAAGGTCCCGGCTCACCGCGAGCTCGTCCTGGCGGCCCTCGCGGCGAACAAGGCCGTGTACGCGGAGTCGCCGCTGGGCGCGACCGTCGCGCAGACGGAAGAGATGGCTGAGGCGGCCGGCTCACTGCACACCGCGATCGGCCTGCAGGGCCGGCTCAACCCCTCGGTACGCCGCGCGGCGGAGATCATCGCTGAGGGCCGGCTCGGGCGGCTGCTCTCGGCGCGAGTCGCCGCGACGACCTTCGGCAACGGCCCGGAGTCGGTGAGCGCGTACGAGTACTTCGACAAGGCAGCGTCCGGAGCCGGTTTCCTCACCATCGCCGCGGGCCACGTCCTGGATGTGGTCGAAGCCGTTCTCGGCGACATCACCGAGATCGACGCCCGCACCGAACTCCTCTGGCCCCAGGTGAAGTTGGTCGACACCGGCGCGATATCCGTCCGCGAGGTCCCGGATCACCTCGACGCCATCGCCAAGACCTCCTCGGGGGCGCCGGTCGGGGTGCAGATCCTGGCGGGCGTGCCCGCCCCCGACGCCCACTTCAGTCTGGAAGTACGCGGATCGGAGGGCTGGCTGAAGCTGACGGGCGACCACCCCGCGGGCGTTCAGGTCGGCGACCTCACCCTCTCGTCGAGCGTCGACTTCACCGCGCCCGACCGCCCGGTCGCCACCGGCGCGGGACCCACCGCCGCCGACATCTGGACGGGCGCTTCCATCAACGTCGGCGAGGTCTACGCCAGCCTGGCCCGCGACATCACGAACGGCACCCACCACACCCCGGGATTCCAGCACGCCGCCCACAACAGCCGTCTCATCGCCCGAGTCGAACAAGCCGCCCGGACCGGCGTCCGGCACTGACGCCACCGCACCTCGCGGCACCGTGCCTTACTGCCGTGACGGATACGGCGACCGATCCGCGGGCACGGGCGGCCGACATAGGTTCGGACCCGCTGAAGGGTTCCTGAGGCCCACCCCCCGATCAGGGAGTCGTTGATGATGTCAGTCCCTCGTCACCATGGCCCTCGCGGCGCTTCGCGGCAGGCTCACGGCGTATGACCACCTCCGCGCGCGCCGCCGTTCTCGAAGCGCAGGACGGGCCCTTCGAATTCCGCGACATCGAGATCGAGGACCCGCGGTCCGACGAGGTACTCGTTCGCATGGTCGCGACCGGAATATGCGCGACCGACGCTCACGTGCGGGCACAGCGCATGGCGACGCCGCTGCCGGTGGTGCTGGGACACGAGGGAGGAGGAGTCGTCGAACGCGTGGGGGCCGCTGTCACCACCGTCGAGCCCGGTGACCACGTCGTCCTCTCCTATCACTCGTGTGGCCGCTGCAAGCCGTGCATGTCCTCGCACGCGGCCTACTGCGACAACGTCTGGGCGGCCAACTTCGCAGGTGCCCGCCTGGACGGCTCGAACGGTCTCCACGTGGCCCACGGTGCTGAGCCGCACGGTCACTTCTTCGGCCAGTCCTCGTTCGCCACCCACGCCCTGACGCACCAACGGAACACGATCAAGGTCCCCCGCGATCTGCCCCTCGACGTCATGGCTCCGCTGGGGTGCGGGCTGCAGACGGGCGCGGGGGCCGTACTCAAGGCCCTCGCCGTGCCGACGGGAGCGTCCTTCGCGGTCTTCGGCGTGGGAGCGGTGGGCCTGGCGGCGGTCATGGCGGCACATGTCGCGGGTGCCACCACCATCGTCGCCGTCGACGTCGACGCCGGCCGCCTCGATCTGGCCCGCGATCTCGGAGCGACGCACCTCGTCGACCCCGGCCGGGTCGAGGATCTGACCGGCGCGCTCCGCGCCGTCGACGAACGCGGTCTGGAGTACGTCCTCGACACGAGCGGCCGCGCGGAGAACCTCGACGCCGGGGTCGGCGCCCTGGCACCGATGGGCCGATTCGGCTTCGTGGCGTTCCACGAAGGAACGGGCGCCATGCTCGACGCCGGCCGGCTCACGCTCGGCCAGTCGCTTCAGGGCATCATCCAGGGCGACGCCGTCTCGTCGCTCCTGATCAACGACCTTGCCCAGCTCTATCGAGCGGGCCGGTTCCCCATCGACCGACTGCTGTCCTTCTACGACTTCGCCGATATCAACACCGCGTTCGAGGATGCGGGCTCAGGCCGCGTCACCAAGGCAGTCCTTCGATTCATGTCACCGGGATAGACCACCCGTTCGACAGCTTCCCAAGAACACAGAAAGGCGTCCCGCCGGTGTGCCAGAGCAGTCAGATACCCATCAGCGTCGAAGAAACCCCGAGCTTCTACGGGATCGACCACTATGGATTCCCCCGCGCGGGGGCGGACGACCCGTTGGACCCCGCGGGATATTACCCCCCGTACTTCCAGAGCGAGCACTTCCAGAAGTACGGCTACCACGTGGAAGAACTGCGCGGCGGCTTCTACTGGGTCACCAGTGCCGGCTACGACGCCGCATTCGTGGTGACCGAGGAGGGCGTGGTCGCGATCGACGCACCCCCGACGCTGGGCGAGAACATGCTGGCGGCGATCGAGGACATCACCGACCGACCGGTGACCCACGTCATCTACAGCCACTGGCACGCCGATCACATCGGCGCGGCCTCCGTGTTCGGTCCCGACGTCGAGATCGTCGCCCACCGCATCACCAAGGAACTCCTGGAGCGCTTCCCCGACCCGAAGCGCCCCCTGCCGACGAGGACGTTCGACGACGAACTCGTCCTCGAAGTGGGCGGCGTGAGCCTGCAGCTCTCCTACAGGGGAGAGAACCACTGCCCCGGCAACATCTTCATCTACGCACCGCGGCAGAAGGTGCTCACGGCCGTCGACATCGTCAGTCCGGGAAGCGTCACGTTCATGCACTGCGACGCCTCGCAGAACATCTCCGGCTGGTACGAGGCTCAGTCCCAGATCCTCGAATACGACTTCGACTACTTCGTCGGCGGGCACCACATGCATTACGGCACCTACGAGCAGGTGAAGCTGTGCGTGGAGTACTTCACCGACGTGCTCGAGGGGGCGACTGCGGCGGTCGAGCGGTTCAGCCGCTCGGATGCGCTCGCCGACATCGTGACCGGCACCGGCTGGAACAGGATCTTCGTCGGTACCGAGAACTGGATCAGCTCCATGGCGAACTACACCACCCGCCACGTCCTCGAGAAGGAGACGAGCGACGGCCGGCTCTGGTGGGAACGGCTGGCAGGAGCCACCACCCAGACCAAGTACCACGCGTACACCGTGCTGGAATCGATCCGCCTCGAACGGCCCCGGCCCGACTACCGCCTGCGGGGCGAGAATCCTCCGGTCTTCCTGACCTGACACCGTTCTGAACGGTGCGAGCAAATGACCCTCGTATATGAGAAGGATCATCATGAAAGCCGCCGTCATCACCTCGTTCGGCGAACCCTCCGTGTTGCGGGTTGCGGAGGCCCCGCGACCGGTGCCGGGTCCGGGTCAAGTACTGGTGCGGGTTCACGCCGCCGGGGTGAACCCGGCGGAGATCCTGGCACGCGCCGGAGCGTTCCGCCTGCGTGCTCCCGCCATCATCGGATTCGAGTTCGCCGGCGTCGTCGAGGCGGTCGGCCCGGGCGTCGACGAGGGCGTGGTCGGCGACCGCGTCGCCGGGTGGCCGGACTCCGCCACCCAGGGCTCCTACGCCGAGTACACGGTCAGCAGCAACTTCGCGACGATCCCCGACGGCGTTTCCTTCGAGGAGGCCGCGGCTACTGTCATCGGCGCCGACAACGCGGCGAGGGCTCTCGGGCTTCTGAACATTCGCCCGGGTGAGACGCTCGTGGTCACCGGCGCGAGCGGTGCTCTGGGCGGCGCCGCCGTGCAGTTCGCGCGACAGCGCGGTGTGACGGTGATCGGCGTCGCCGGGACTGCCAACGCCGACTTCGTCAGGAGTCTCGGAGCGACCCCTGTCGCCCACGGCCCGGGCCTGGTCGACCGCATCCGTGCCGCCGCTCCGGGCGGGGTCGACGCCGCGCTCGACACCGCCGGCAAGGGGCTCCTTCCCGCCCTCGTCGATCTTCTCGGCGGCCCCGACCGGATCGTGACGCTCGCCGACCGCGATGCCGCACAACACGGCGTCGCATTCAGCCCCGGGGGCAGCGGGAACCGCGACCGCGGCCCTGTCCAGGAAGCCCTGAATCTGATCGCCGCCGGCGCATGGACCGCACGCATCGGCCGGAGCTTCCCACTCGACGAGGCCGCGGACGCTCATCGCCTCGTCGCCACGGGCCACACCCACGGCAAAGTCATCCTCCTTCCCTGACTCGGCCGACCGGCCATTCAACCACGACAACAATCAATTGGAGAATCCGAAATGCCTGCAGTCCTCGTCCATGGTGTACCTGATACCCACCGGCTTTGGGACACCGTCCGTTCCTATCTTCAACGCGAAGATATTGTGACGATCGATCTCCCCGGGTTTGGCGTACCCCTACCAGCGGGATTCACGTCGACGAAAGAAGAGTATCTCGATTGGCTTATTAAGAAGATCGAAGAAATCGGCGAACCCGTCGACCTGGTCGGTCATGATTGGGGGTCTCTGCTCACGGGCCGTCTCGCGTCTATCCGACCAGATCTGGTGCGGACATGGACAGGCATCAGCGGACCAATCGATCCGGAGTATCCGTGGCACTATCTTGCCAAGATCTGGCAAACGCCAGGCGAGGGCGAGCAATGGATGGCGGACCTCGACCTCGAGGCGTTCGCAGCAAGCCTCAACGAGGCGCAGATGCCGCGCGACGCGGCAAACGAATCGGTCCGGCATCTCGATGCCACTATGAGAGCAAGCATTCTCGCCCTTTACCGTTCGGCGATCGAGGTCGGGGCGGAGTGGAAGCCAGGTTTGAGCAACGTGACCGCACCAGCGCTAGTGATCTGGGGCCTGGACGATCCGTTTCTTCCTCACCGCTTCGCCGACGAGCTCGGTAATGCCACACGCGCACGTGCCGTCTTCAAGCTGCGCAGCTCGCACTGGCCGATGATAGAGCGTCCGGCCGATGTCGCGCGCGAACTCGAGGCCCACTGGGCTCACGTGTAAAACCTGCGCTTGGGTCACTCGGGCTCAAACCCCGCGGCCGCTACGCGAACGGCAATAATTGCTCGCTCGCCATGGTGAGACCGAGTGCCCACGCATTTGTCCGGAAACGAATCATCGTGACGCAGCCCGGAGAGCGTTGCCGGGCTGCACACGGCAGGAGCATCCTAATGACGAATTCAGCAAATACCCGGATCGGCGTCGGCCTTATCGGGGCCAGTGCCGATCGGGGTTGGGGCGGAATTGCTCACGTCCCGGCGCTGCAGGCGCTCGACGCGTTCCAGATCCGCGCCGTCAGTACGACTCGTATGGAGAGCGCGAACGCGACCGCTCGTCGGCTGGGCGCCGATCTCGCCTTCGACACACATGAGGCTCTGGTCGTGCGACCGGAGGTCGACCTGGTGGTGGTTGCGGTCAAGGTGCCGGAGCACAAGCAGATTGTTTCCGACGCGCTGGCCGCGGGCAAGATGGTTTATTGCGAATGGCCGCTCGCAAGAAACCTATCGGAGGCCGAAGCGCTGGAGGGGTTTGCCCGCGAGCGGCGGCTGCGGACGGTTGTCGGGTTGCAGGGCGGCCTGCACCCGCCGATCCTCTTCCTTCGCGACCTCATCGCGCAAGGCGTGATTGGCAAGCCGCTCAGCACGAGCATCCGAGCGCATTTGACCGACGCCATGTGGGTCGGCCGATATGACCCGCCGGTCGAGTACATGGCTCACGCAAAGCATGGCGCCACGCTTCTGAGCATCATGCTCGGCCACGGGCTCGAACCGCTTGCGCGCGTGCTCGGCACGTTCGAGAGTCTGTCCGCCGTCGTCGCCAATCAGCGCGGTGACGGCGTCCGCCTCTCCGATGGCGCGTCGCTGCCGAAGGACGCGCCGGATGAGATCGTCGTCGCCGGCGTTCTCGAAGGCGGGATCGTCACTTCGCTGCACTACAGTGCCGGGCAGTCTGCCGGCTCGGCGATGGTATGGGAGATCCAGGGCACCGAGGGCAGTGTGCGTGTGGAGTCGGCGTCGGGCTACATCCATTTCACCGATTTCACCATCACGCTGCGCCGCGGCAGCGAGCCTGTCCAAGTGCTACAGGTCCCCCCCGCTTATGCGGCTCCCGACCTGCAACTCGACGCACCCGCAGCGGGGGTCGCCCGCCTCTACGCCCAGTTCGCCGCCGACCTCCGCGACGGAACCGCCGATGCGCCGGATTTCGCGGTCGCACTCGATCGCCACCGGGTACTCGAGGCGATCACACGGGCCGCTGAAACAGGTCATCGGCAGCATCTGTCCCGCCCCGACCGAATGAACTCCAATCTTTGAACCCGGGAGAGGCACTGGGCCTCATCCGAAGATGGCGGCGCTGACCGAGGGTTGGACAAGCCTGCGCAATGACGAAGCTCCTGGTAGCGGGTTCTCGACCAAGATCACCCGTGCTGCCAGGAGCTTCGCGTGCTTGTCTACCCCGTCCTCGATCGATCTGTCCAACCGCAGCCTGCGGTTCCTGACCGGGCAACTGGCAGTGAGGCGACGGGAGATCGGGACCCGCGGAGGCGACTTCCCGCAGCACCGCAGGCCCTGCTCGCCCTTGCCCATCTGCGGTGCGGTGACACCTACGCCCGGCTCGCCGCCGGGTTCGGCATCGGGATCGCGACCGTCTACCGCTACATACGCGAGGCCGTCGACCTCCTGGCAGCCCTCGCACCGACCCTGACCGAAGCGATGGAGACGATCCAGGAGAAGGCGTTCGTCATCCTTGACGGCACCCTGCTGCCGATCGACCGCATCGCCGCCGACACCCCGTACTACTCCGGGAAGCACAAACGCCACGGCATGAACGTTCATGGGTCTCACCGACCCGTTCGGACGGCTGCTGTGGGCCTCCCGCCCTGCCCGGCTCGACCCACGACCTGACCGCCGCCAGGCAGCACGGGATCATCGACGCCTTGGTCGACGCAGGGCTCAAGCTGCTGGGCGGACAAGGCGTATCAAGGCGCAGGCGGGCCCGTTCGGGTGCCGTTTCGCGGAGTCACCTCAAGAGGTGGAAGCGCCGTCACAACACCACCCACGCCAAGATTCGTTGCGTTGGTGAGCAGGCCATGGCCACCCTGAAGGGCTGGCGCCTTCTGCGGAAACTCCGCTGCAGCACCAATCGGATCACCGACGTGGTGAAGGCCGTCCTCGTCCTTCACCATGCGTCAACATGAGGTTGGAAAGCGCTCACTGCCGCAGGACCCGAGGACCCCGCCGCCGTGATCAACCAGCCGCTGCGGGAAGTCCGCCGCTTCGCCGAGGCCGAGGGCCGCGACCCGGCCGGCATCGACGCCATCCTGAGGATCAACCCCACCACCGAGTCGACCGTGCCGGAGATCGCGGACATCATCCCCCGTACGGGAGATGAGACGGACGTCGACCACGTCTTCGTCGACCATCCACCTGGCCGACCAGGGCGTGGACCAGACCCTGGAACTGCTGCGTCAGACGATGGAAGTGTCCCGCTGAAAGCCGAGCCGCAAGACGGCGCGGTCCGCCCAAGCGGCCGCGTCATCGCGTCGGTCCCTCGCGCGCGGTCGAGGTGGCGGCATAGAGCCAACGGCGCAGGACGAGGGTCACAGCCGGCATCATCAGATACGTCATCAACGTACTGAACAGCAGCGCGAGCATCAGCACCCGCGCCACAAGCGGCCAGGCACGGAGCGCCGGCCCCAGAAGACCGTTGCCGATCAGGGAGATCGGGAGTACGGCCGCGAAGGCGGCGAGCGCCATCTTCCACCGAGGCGGCGCCGTCGTGGGCGTGTCGTGCGCAGTGGTGAACAGGGTCTCCATTCCGGAGAGTTCGCGACGCGCCACCTCGCTCTGATGGTGGCCCTCGCAGTGGTCGAACAGTGCGGCCCGCTCAGGTGACGTCGTCCAGTGCCGCGCGGACTCCTGGTCGCGGAACCGGTGGATCAGAACCCATGGCCCGGCGGCCGTGGCAGGCCGGAACAACCCGTCCCCCAGGTGTCCGGGAAACGCTGAGGCGGTGTCGGTCACCCGCCCGAACCACTCCCGGAAGTCCTGCTCGTAGCCGGGTTCCACAGCGCGCGCGGTCAGCAGGGTGACGTCGGCCGGGCCGACGTCGTCCGTCTCGGTCATCGATTCTCATTCCGCCGTCGAGAGCTGTCAGAGCTGCGGTGCCACATGCACGAGGTGCTTGGTCTCCTGGAATTCCTCGATCCCGCGGATGCCGTTCAGGCGGCCCACTCCCGACTGCTTGAAGCCGCCCTCCTCGAACTGGTCGTGGACCATGGCCCAGGTGTTGGTCCAGACGGTCCCGGCCTGCAGTTCGCGGCCGACGCGCAGGGGGCGGTCGACATCACGGGTCCAGATGCTCGCGGCCAGGCCGAACTCGGTGGCGTTGGCACGCGCGACGGCGTCGGCCTCGGAGTCGAACACCTCGAAGGTGGCGACCGGCCCGAACACTTCGCGCTGCACGATCGGCGAGGACACGTCGGTGACCTCGATCAGGGACGGGCCGAGGAGCGCCCGATCCCGCTTGCCCCGCACGAGGACGGTGGCGTAGTCGGCCGCGGCGGCCACGGTCTGTTCGACCCGTTGGGCGTTTCCTTCGTCGATCACGGCGCCCATCTCGCTGGAGGGGTCGTCGCCGGGCCCGACCCGGACCGTTTCGAGGGCGGCGACGAGCCGCCGCCGGAGTTCGTCGGCCACGCCGCTCTGGACCAGTATCCGGCTGCCCGTCATGCAGAACTGGCCCGCGAACATGGTGACGGCCTTGGTGAGCACGGGCACGACGGCGTCCAGGTCGGCGTCGTCGAAGACGAGCATCGGCGTCTTTCCGCCCAGCTCCATGGACAGCGTTTTCAGCGTCGGGGCGGCCTGTTCCATGATCACGCGGCCGACCGCGGTGGAGCCGGTGTAGCTGAGCACGTCGACGTCCGGGGAGGAGACCAGCTCCGGAGCCCCGGTATTGCCGCTCTCGGTGAAGACGTTGAACACGCCCGGGTCCAGGCTCGGCGTGTCGGCGATGATCTCGCTCAGCACTCCGTTGACCAGGCCGGTCTGCGCCGGCATCTTCATGACCACGGTGCAGCCGGCCGCCAGGGCGGGTGCGAAGGAACGCGCCGAGAGGATGACCGGTGAGTTCCACGGCACGATCACCGCGGCGACGCCCGCGGCTTCGCGCAGGGTCATCGAGTACATGCCGGGCCGCACTTCGCCGGCCCTGCCGTGGTCGGTGAGGGCCAGCGCCGCGTGGTAGCGGAGCTTGGGGATGGTGCCTTCGACTTCGATGGCCGCCTCGGAAAGCACTTTCCCGTTCTCCCGCGCCAGGAGGGTGATCAGTTCGTCCTTGCGCTGCTCGAGCCGGTCGGCCAGTTCGTGCAGCGCTGCCGCACGCCGGTGACGGTCGCGGGACCAGGCGGTGGAGTCGAAGGCCCTTCGGGCCGCGGCCACGGCGGCCCTCGCCTCCCGGGCACCGCCGTCGGCGAAGGTGCCGAGCAGGCCGTTGGTCGCGGGGCTGCGGGACTCGCCGCGGGAGCCGGAGTCCTGCCACTGCCCGTCGATGTAGTGGCGCGCGTGGGGCAGGGTTTCGGACTTAGGCATGAGGTGACCTCTCGTCATGCGTCGCACGGCGTTTCGCCGCGGGTCCGCGGGACAACGTCAGCGACGCTACAAATCAGGGCCGGTGAGCGAATCGGGCGGGCAATCCGTCGTTTCCGCCGGAGGCGTCGCGCGCCCGCTCCGCCGCGGCCTCCCTGCGCTCACGGCGGCTCACAACCGGCGTGGAGGTCGCTCAGCTCGGTTCGGGTGTTGATGCCGAGCTTGGCGAACACGTTCCCGAGGTGGTGGCCCACGGTGCGGTGGCTGATCCGCAGCTGTACGCCGATCTCGCGATTCGTCAGCTGTTCGGCGGCCAGTTGGGCGACTCGCCGCTCCTGGGCGGTGAGCCGGTTCATCGCCCTGGTGCCCGAGCTTCCCCGGCGTCCCGGCGCTCCGGTGAGGTCCTGCTCGCGCTGCGCGCGTTGGCGCAGCGGCTCGGCACCGAGCCGCTCGAACGCCTCCAAGGCGGCGCCGATCCGGACGCGCGCATCGGTCCGCCGGCGGCCCCGTCGCAACCACTCGCCGTAGGACAACTGAGCGCGCGCGTAGAGCAGCGGGTGGGATCGGGCACCCGGCACGTCGAGTGCGGCCCGGAAGGCACCCTCGGCCCGGGCGCCGCCGAGGAGCCCGCGCGTGACGTGCGCGGCACAGCGGGCCCACGGCGCTCCCGTGTGCCGCGCCCAGGCTTCGAGCACCCGTACCCGTTCGTCCGCGAGGTCGCTTCTGCCGACGCGCACGGCCGCCTCGGCCGTGTCGAGAGCGGCCAGGAGCGCGAAGGTCGGGTGTTCCGCGCCATGGCCCGGCTCGGTCAGGCGCACCAGGATGTCCAGCGCTTCCTCGGGACGCTCGCGAAACAGCGAGGCCATGCCGCGGTTCCAGTACACGGCGGCGCTCAGTGCGCGGACGCCCTACGGGAGTGACGTCTCCAGAGCCCTGGCGGTGGCCTCCGCGACGGCACGTTCGTCACCACGCACCGCGGCGAGCCAGCCCAGGCTGGTGCGGCAGTGGGAGGCGATGTGGTCGGCACCCAGGTCCTGGGCCAGCCGCAGTCCCTCCGCGGCCGAGGACTCCGCTTGCGGCCAGCGGCCGGCAGCGTTGTCGAGCATCGCGGTCGTCCCCATCGCCTACGTCCTCTTCGCCCTCCTGCTAGGCGTCGTACTCGGTGTCGTGAGCCGCCGCACCGTGGCCGCCATGGGCGCCACTCTCGCAGCCTTCGCGGCGGTGCAGATCGTGATGCCCCTGTGGATCCGCCCTCACCTGGCCGCATCTGCCACAGCGGACATCGCATTCACGCCCGGCACGCTGGCCAACTACGGCATCGACTCGGTGTCCCAGGTCGACACCGGCCGGCCCGGTGCCTGGGTCACCGCCCAGCAGACCCTGGACGCCTCAGGACACCCCGCGGCCCGCATGCCCGCCGCGTACACCGACTGCGACTCGATCAAAGCCTGTACGAAGGCACAAACAAGATCTGAGAGGTCGTTTTCTCCCTGATAGTGCACTTTCTCCTGCGTTTCTCGCCGCGGGGTCGTCGTCTCGATGGGCCTGACGGGGTGGGGGTGACGCTCGTGCTGTGTGGGGTGGCGGCTGGGGCAGAGCGTGGCTTGTGCCTGTCTCATCCCAAGGCGCCCCGTCGTGGGCTACTACTCCCGCGGGATTCCTGCGCGCCTGGGCGCACTCGCCTGTAAGCGGTATTCCCGGGTCATGGCTGAGCGACGTGCGTATCCGAGTGACCTGTCCGATGCCCGCTGGGCGTTGATCGAGCCCGTGCTGTCCGCCTGGCGGGCCGAGCGGCGGCGGGGCGCCCTGGATATCGGCCGCCCGCCGGAGCACGACCTGCGCGAGATCATGAACGCGATCTTGTATGTGGACCGGACCGGCGTGCAGTGGCGTTCTCTGCCGCACGACTTCCCGCCCCACCTGAGCGTGTACGGCTATTTCGCCAAGTGGCAGCGCGATGGCGTGTTCGTCCAGCTCACTGGCCTGTTACGCAGCCTGCTGCGGCAGAAGGAGGGCAAGCGCGCTGACCCGTCCGCGTGCGTCATCGACGCCCAGAGCGTCAAGACCTCCACGAGCGTGCCCGCCGCCGGGCAGGGCACGGACGCGGCGAAGAAGATCGTGGGCCGCAAGCGGAGCATCGTGACCGACACGCTCGGCTTGCTGGTCGCGGTGCTGGTCACGTCCGCGAGCGTGCAGGACTCCGTGGCCGGTACCCACCTGATCAACACGGTCGCCACCGGCCATCCCTCGATCCGCAAGGTCTGGGTGGACGGCGGCTACCGCCAGCACCTCATCGAGCACGCCGCCGCGCTCGGCATCGACGTGGAAATCGTCCAACGAACCCCCGGGACCAGAGGATTCACCCCACTTCCCAGGCGCTGGACGGTGGAACGCACCTACGGGTGGCTGATGCTCCACCGCCGCCTGGCCCGCGACTACGAGACCCTGCCCGCACGCTCCGAAGCCATGATCCACCTAGCCATGACCGACCTGATGGCCCGCCGCCTCACCGGAGAGACGCCCGTCTCCTGGCGAGACCCAACACCACAGGACCAAATACCATCTATGGGATGAAACACCGGGAGAAAACGACCTCTAAATCGACTGCCGGAAACGCCGCGAAGCCCTGCACGGCTGGGCCCGCGAACCAGACATCTGGCAGCACATGGTCGCCCAGCTGCCGATCCCTCCCGGGCATCGGACATCGATCAACGGCCACGTGCCGTCCGCGCCGATCACCCCCAGCCGTTGCCTACCCCAGCCTCACGCCTTATCCGCGACCATGTTGTCGGCTCGGAACAAGCCGCTCGGAGCTGCTGCGGTGTGCCGGACCGGGGTCGGAAGTGGACAGGCGGTGGACGGATGCCTCTGGACGGTGCGGGAAGAGGTGCCACCGTCTGGGATGTCGCACCTGGGGTGACCAGGAGAAATCGCACGAGGTAGCACGGCTTGGCACCCTCTGACGTAGCCGCTGCTGGACTTGTAATGCGTAGGTCGTCGGTTCGAATCCGACAGGCGGCTCCGCCACCTCCCCAGGTCAACGACGTTGCTGCCGGTCTCCTGGGTTTCGCTGGTAGCAGAGTCAGTAGCAGTAGCTGCGGGGATGGTCGCCCCAGGGTTTCTACCCCTCGCCCCCATCCCGCCAGCACGAGATCGATGCAGATGCGCCCGAAGGGGTTCGTCGGTGGCTACCATGGAGGTTCACCTGCACTGATGGTCATGGCGGCAAGGGAGGCTACATGGACGCGGCAGACGCCGAACACCCTGTGTATCCCCTCCGGCCTCGGTTCTCTGTAGAGGAACTGCTGGCTGCCAAGGACACTCAGCCCATCCGCTCGCTGGAGGACCTGAGGGCCGACACCTTCGAGTCGGACGAGGAACTGGATGAGTTCCTTGCCTTCCTTCGCGCCGAGCGCCGCCGCGACGTCGCCTGATCCGTCAAGGCCGTCTTCCATGCAGCCCGTCGTTCTCGACACCGACGTCGCCTCCCTCATCCACAAGGGAAAGCTCCCTGGTCCGCTGGCTGCTCGCCTTGTCGGGCGAAGGCCGCTGATCACGTTCGTCACCTTCGGTGAGCTCACCCAGTGGACCGAGCTCCGCGCGTGGGGCGGGCGCCGCCGCCAGGAGCTAGCCGACTGGCTCTCCGGCATCCCGGTCCTGCCCGCTGACGACGCGGTTGCCAGCACCTGGGGCAAGCTGGCCGCCGCCGCGACGAAGGCGGGTCTTCCCCGCCCGGTCAACGACATGTGGATCGCCGCATGCTGCCTCACGTACGACCTACCGCTGGCGACTCTGAACCTCAAGGACTACGCCTACTTCAGGGACCACCACGACCTACGCCTCCTCGGCGAGGCATAGCCGCTCTCCCGTAGCCAGGTCCGATTCCGGCGGGGCAGGGCGGCTCGGGTCAGGGTGGGAGGCCCATGCGGCGGCGGTAGGCGGCGAGTGTCTGGCCCATCCGGACACGTTGCGCCGCGCGAAGGTCGCGCACCGGCTCGCCCCACTCCCGGAACCGGCCGGCGAGCCAGCCGGCGGACACGCCGTACCGGCGGGCCAGGGCAGCCATGGACTGCCCGGAGCGGTACAGCCTGACGGCCTGCTCGCGGGGTATCTCGGGCATCGTCTTGCTGCGGCACGTCAGTTCCCTTCGAGGTCGATGGTGCGTGAACCCGGCGGGTGTCCGGTTGGGCCGGACACCCGCCGGGCGTGAGCGTCACGGGGCTGCCGAGGGCCTTCCGCCGGGGGGCCAGGTGGCGTACCGCTCGCGGCGCGGTAACGGGGCCGGCGCACAGTGCGCATGGCAGGCGAAGAGCTGGAGCAGGTAGCCGCGGTCCTCGATCTCGCCGAGTCGCCGGGCCTGGACGCCGAGGTATGCGCCGCAGCAGGCGCAGTCAATCCCGAGTAGCTGCCGCTCCGTCAGTCCCTCGGCGTTCGGCGGTCGAGTCTCGACCTTCTCCTCCTGCTCGGCCACGGTGGTCACGGCCCCGGCTCCGTGTCGTGGCGTGCCGGGTCGGGTCGGAAACCCGGGCAGTCGTGGTCCTCTCCTAATGGCAGGTCAGTCCAGCACCTCGTACACGTAACCCATCCGACAGGCACGGCCGGCGGTGGGACCTCGCCCATGGGAGGTGAAGGCGGGGGATCGTCTCTCGTATCGTCGGACAAGTCGGCGCTCCTTCGCAGCGTTGGCCATGGCCCCGGACGCTGGATCCGTCGCGGGGCCACCTTGTTGACTCGTTCCTGCGCCGAACTCCGTCGGTACAGTGGGGTCTGGCCTTGACAAACCATTGACGACCGAAGCCGGGACGATCATGGACATCGGGAATGTGCGTGCGGCACTCGCCCAGAAGGGCTTAAGCGCCGCCGAGGCGGCCCGCCAGATGTGTTACGACCCGGCGTACCTCTCGCGCGTTCTCAACGGTCGGCAGGCGCCATCCGCCGCCCTACGGCAATCCGTCGCGGAACTGCTCGACCTGGACGAGGATGACGAGCGCATCGAGCACGCGATGCGGCGCCCAACCCGACTCGACCAAGCGGCCGTCGGTGCTCTCGCGAGCGCCTTGTCCGCCCAGCGGCGGGCGGACGACGTTGTGGGTCCGGTGCCGCTGCTGCCTGCGGCGGAGACACACCGAGCCGTGCTCCTGGGACTCCTGCGCGATGCACGCGGTTCGGAGCGTGACGCGCTGGCCGAAGTCGTCGCCGAACACTGCGCGTTCCTTGGCTGGCTGCACGTCCAGATGCGGTCCGACCGCGCCGTGCCGGTACTCCGCGAGGCGGAACAACTCGCCGACGAAGCGAGGTCGGGGCCGCTGCTCGCACAGTCGCGGAACTTCCTCGCCTGCCACTGGCGGACACGTGGCGATCACCGACAATCCGCTCTGCTCTTCGACGCCGTGACCCGCACCGAGGGCGTCCACGTGACCCAACGGGCGGCGAACGCGGCCCGGGCTGCCGAACAGGCAGCGAAGGCCGGTGACATGTCGGCTGCCAGGACGCTCCTACGGTCGGCGGAACGTCTCGCCGAACGTGCCGCGAACCAGACGCCACCCGAGGCGGCCTACTGGCTTCGGGGGCAGGCGTTCCAGCTGCTCAACCAGGGCATCGCCCACGACGCCATCGGAGACAAGAAGACCGCCCGCGAACACCTTGCTGCCGGCCTCGCTGGAATCCCCGCCGAACACCTGTCGGCGCCCTGGATCACCGACTACGTGAACCGTGAACGGCTGCACGAGCTGTCACCCTCTTAGCGCCACGGACTGCCGTGCGCCTCATTCACGGGCGGCCTGAACACCCCATGCCCCGTCACTGCAGCCAAAGGTCCCGCCGACTGTCGAACGCTGGCTCGCAGGTCGCGTACCCCACCGCCGCAACCCCCTACGCGTGAGCGAGCTGGTCGACGTCCCCGTTGACGACCTGTGGCCGAACGCGACTGCCCACCCCACCAGCGGTACCACTGGCACGTCAGAGGTCCAGGCGATCTACCCCCACCGCTGGCAGGTCCCCCCGGATGTCTGGCGCACCTTCTTCGCCCGCGCCGAACGAGAGATCGGTGTCCCCGTCTACAGCGGCCTGTTCCTCTTCGAGGATGCGGCGATCCCCCGCACCTTCGCCGACAACGCCGCAGCCGGCGTCCGCGTGCGGCTCCTTCTGGGCGACCCCGACAGCCCGGCCGTGGCCATCCGCGGCGCCGAAGAGAGCATCACCGACGCCATGCCCGCCCGCATCCGCAACGCCTGCTTCCTCCTCCGCCCTCTCTTCACCGTCCCCGGCATCGAGCTGCGCACCCACAGCACAACCCTCTACAACTCCATCTACCGCGCCGGACGCCCTACTGATCAACACCCACATCCACGCCCAGCCGGCCGGCAACTCACCTGTATTCCATTTGAATCCAATTGAGAGACCGATGGCTAGTAATTATCTTTAGTGCTTCGAACGAGTCTGGCTGTCAAAGCGAAGGGAATGATGTCCAACGAGGTTGGGTAGACATAATGTCTACGGTCAATTTTCTATGGCTTCGAAGAATGGCTAGCGATGGCACGATCTGAACTTATCTCCTACCTCAAGCAGGCAACCGTTGAGATGCAGTTGGAGTATGAAAGGATCAGATCCAGGGCTACACAGGACCCGGGAACCGCAGGAGACGAGGGCGAGGAGAATTGGGCGTCCCTTTTTCGAAAATGGCTCCCCGGCGACATGAATGTGGCGGTCAAGGGACGTGTTCTATGTGCCAATGGTGCCGCGACGGATCAGGTAGACGTAGCACTTCTTCCATCCTCATACCCGAAAGGTATGCTCGGGAAAAAGATGTACCTTGCCTCCGAAGTGGTGGGGGTCTTTGAATGTAAGACTACCCTTAAGAGAAGGCATATCGAGGAAGTCGTGGAGAGGGCAAGTGCGGCAAAGTCGACTATCTATGCTGCACACGGGCGAGAAATCATTTATGGATTGATCGCGCATTCTCATGCCTGGCGGTCAGAAAAAGAGAAGGTTATTGAACGGATTTCTGACGTGCTCGCCTCCTCCATCCAGACTCATGTGAAGCATCCAAATGATGTTCTCGATATTGTGTGCGTAGCGGATTTAGCGTCGTGGCTTACAAGAACACTCTGGGATCCTGATGAGTTTGGCCACGGAGTAGCGACTGTTCACTTCCATTCGGCAACTGATTCATTTGACATGGATCCCGACCATATCGAGGATCCCCCAATTGGAAGCATGGTGTCGTACTTACTCCGCCGCTTGTCATTCTTTGATCAGAGATATGAAGGATTGGCCAATTACTTTGGTCTATCAAGTATCGAATACGGCCAATCTGACGGACGGCATATGAGAATTTGGAGGCCGTCGAGGATGCAAGGCGGAAAGCGAAAAGTGAGGCTAATCCTCTAGACTTCCTGTTCGGGAACAGTCCATGACCTCGCCCGGGGCCCCTCAGAGAGGGCCAGACCTGCAAGGTGGTGTAATACGAATCCGTCGACGCATCGAGGAACTGCTGAGGGGTGTGGCGAGCCGCTATAACGAAGTGGGCCGGTGGAGGACAGGGCTTGAACACTCATTTTATTCGGCTCTTGCGCGCTTAGGCATGCTCAATCGATAATCCCTCTACAGAACCGGGATTTTCGAGATATTTAGTGCAGACGGACGGGTGGTCGATAGCATTGAATAATTGCTCTGCGTATCTCTCCGCTGACCTCTTTACCCAAACTGGACTAACAAGTTTCCACCATACAAGGAACGAGAGCAGCGAGATTGCCAAAGTGGCAATGATAAGTGGGTCGCGTGCTTCGTTGCCGATGATCTGGATCGCGAATAAGTAGAACGCCGTAAAGAATGACAGCAAAAATCCTGCTCGCCGCAGGCCGAGCATGTTTCGTCTGAACCCGTAGCTGCGATTCTCCGTAAAGACTAAAGGGAAGATATTTGGGTCGCGAGTTCTTGAAATCAAGTAATGGACGGCCACCTCGTATACTTCGTCGGCCTTATGGGGATTGGATCGCTCTTGTCTGCGCGTGGGCATAGGTGTTCCGACTGCAGTGCTGAGCTTCTTGTGTCGAAGGGCCAACAGAAGGGAATTCTTGGTGTCCCTATGCCGCAAAATACATGTCACCGGAGGACCGCCCCAGGAATCCCATAGTGAATCCTGTAGACGACGTCCCTTGTCTCTGACTACTTGCTCCAAAAGAAAAGCGGAAGCGATCATGAACACCGAAAATACCGTGAGTCGACGTGGATCGGGATTATGATCCACGTTGATCGCCATGCACGCCGAAAAGGGGGGAAAAAGAACGATGGCTGCCGGCATAATTCGAGCATGTAATACATAGGTGCCTAGCAGACTGTCAAATCCGAGCATCCTGATGCTATCGCCCTGGCTCTATTCAGTGATTGTAGCGATGCGCTCGCCTTTATGATTCTGCACCCAGATGTCCCCGTCGTGCCAGATGGTAACTTTCATGCTTCCGTTGTACCGTGTCGAAAGCACGTAATTTGCCACGCGCGCGTACTCAGAGGATGCGTCAGTCGAAGGCTTCTTCCCCACGGAGCAGATAACAACAGTCGGGGCCATAGCATTTACGGACTCCTGGTGAAATCCTGATTGCCGACCATGGTGGGCTGCCTTCAGAATGTCGCACTGCAGACCGTTGGCGGTGCAATGGTCAAGGATTGATTGCCACGCTGGCCGTTCAGCGTCCCCGGGAAGGATTACTTTTCGTCCGCCGTATGACAAACGCAGGACGTAGGAGCAGTTATTGAACTTGAGTGATTTATCGCATTCTTGAATTAGTGTATCGGTAGGGGATAGGATTTCGATTCCGTCCTCTTCCCAAAAACTCCCTGAATCATCGCGGAGTAAGTTCAGGACCTTGTGCTCGTTGGGCTCTCCGTCCTCCTCTTTGGGGCCGTGCCCTGATCTAAGAATTTTGTACACCAGCCAGTCAAGGTAGGAATAGTGACTTGACTCGAAGTCACTTTCATCGCATTCTTTGCTGTGAGCCACGTCCCAAAAGTTGCTCAGTGGAACTCTCTCTTGCCAAAAAAATCTGTGTAAGCCACTCATGTGATCCATGTCGGGGTGTGTTTGTACGTAACGAAAAACCTCTTTCCCAGCAAATTTCTCTTGATAGTATGTGTGTGGATCAACGAGTAACGATTTGTAGTAGTCCTCCCACGATCTGCCCTCCTTCAACGGAAGATTCCGAAAGGAATAGACCGACAGGCCGCTGTCCTCAGCCAGTGCCTCTACATCTTTTTCTGGGAGCGACTTGCTATTGTTGATGTCGACCATCATGATACGCCCTGAGGGGAACTCAACAAAGGTACAGTCTCCGTGTCCTACGTTGAGAAAGTGGAGCACTAAAGGCAATTTTTTCGCTCCTGTATCTAAGGGTTCGCTAATGCGTTCGAGGCGGGCGAAGATCATTGGGGCGTCCGTCATGATGACTGAAGAACAGGGTTGCGCCGAGAGATTTTGCGATAATGGGAGATATCGTCGCATCTACATGCTTCTGGCTGTTCGTTTTAGAGTGACTCCGCGTCATCCGGTGTCTGAACAGGTGAGCAGGCCGAACGGCTGCCCCTGCTGGACTGGTGATGTCAGTTGGAAGATCAGTAGCAGTAGGCACATGTCCGGCGGTGTCCGTCGTGGTTCAGCACGTTGGCTGACCTGCGTAGACGGACGCCGCAGGACGTTGGTGGTTACTGGTCTGGTTCCTTTGTAATGCGTAGGTCGTCGGTTCGAATCCGACAGGCGGCTCCGCCAACTTCCTTGCTCAGCACTCGCTGACGTGGGCTTTTGTCCTTCCGGTGGCCGTTCGTGCTGGTCGCCGGGGCCCGTTGGGGTCCCTCGTAACGGTCTTCGGTGGACAACCGGTGGACAAGCGTGCAGGGGGCGTGCACCGTGGCTGCTGGCGAGATGATCGGCCGATCGGCACTGGGTTGTCGAGACCGCACAAGACTTGCCGTAGAGCCGACACGGCCTACGTGACCGGTTCCTCGCGCGGGTGGCGGCTGCCGCCGCGACACTGGTGCCGACGAAGGAAGCGGCCGGCCGTGCCGCGGCGGCGGATGGCGTGCTGTGGCTGGTCGACCAGGCGCACTGGGCCGAGGGCTGGTTCCACCAGCTGACCGGCCGCCGCACGCAGCCAGCGGCGGCCGACGAACTGGACACCATCGCGTTCCTGTTGGGGGAAGTCCTCGGCGACTGGTCGCAAGGCGCCGCTGAGGCCGTGGCCGAGAACTGGGCGAACAGCCCCCGGCCCCGACCACGGCCGAGATCACCCGAAGTCTCACCAGGGCCGTGCTGTCCATGACAGACGACGAGGCCCTACCGCGAGCTGTGGGTGCCCGTCGTCCCGGATGGCAAGGGCCGCTACGGGCGGCTGGACGTGGTGATCTGGCTGCCCGGCGGTCCGGACATCGTGGTGGAGATCGACTCCGCCCCGAATCCGGCCTCCGCGCAGAAGCTCACTTTCGCCCGCGACGCCGGTGCCTACCGGTGTGGGTCCGCTTCGGAAAGGGCCACATCGAGAAGATCGACGGCGTCATGGTCCTCGACATCGGCGACACCGTACGAGGCGTGCGTGAGGCCGGCTCCGGAGCCGGGGTCCCGAGCCGGGGCCCGCCCTACGGGGGGTGGAGGTCATGCCTTCGTGAGGACGAAGAACAGGAAGCACAGGAACTTGCCCGACTCCTTCTGCTCGAAGACCTCGGGGAACCGTTCGCGGGTGCCGGGTCCCGGGGCCGGTTCGCTGATGACGTCGATCCGGAAGCCGGCCGCGGTGAACGCGTCGGTGATCGCGTGCAGCGGCCGGTCCCAGAAGGTCATCAGGTTTTTGGTGCCGCCGAGTTCCCACCACTGGGAGGTGGAGCGGGTCGCGAAGTAGTCGGTTCCGGGCGGTGCCGTCATATGCTGGACGAAGGGGTGGTGGACGGACCCGATGAGGCGGCCGCCGGGCTTCAGCACGCGCCGCAGTTCGGCCAGGGCCGTCGTCCAGTCCTCCAGGTAGTGCAGGACCAGGGAAGCGACGACGTCGTCGAATCCGGCGTCGGCGAAGGGCAGCGGGCCGCCCAGTTCGGCGCGTTCCAACACCACGCCCTCGCCGAGCCGCCGCCTGGCCAGCTCCAGCATCCCGGCGCTGGAGTCGAAGCCGGCGACGACGGCGCCCCGCTCGCGCAGGGCCTCGGCCACGGGGCCGGCGCCGCAGCCGGCGTCGAGGATCCGGCGGCCCGCCACGTCGCCGGCCAGGTCCACGATCGCGGGGCGCGCGTAGTAGGCGTTGAGGAGGCTGGTCTCGTTCTCGGCCGCGTACGCCTCGGCGAAACGGTCGTAGTCGTTCGCCCTCTCCCCGGGCCCCGGGGGAGCCTCGACGGGACTGACCGTCCGCCTGTTCGGCGGGGCATCCGCCCGTTCTGCGGGGCTCTCGGGAGCGGCGGTCCCGCCGGTCGTTCCGGGACGGTTCGGCATGGTTGACCTCGTTCGTTCGGGCCACGGTGGGCGTGGCGGGAGATCCGCGGATCCCCGGGCTGTGAAGGGCATAGCGGCACCCTGGACGAGTGATTGTGTTTTGTCAATCACTTGCGTTCCGCCCCTTCAACGGGCTGTCCGCTCTTCAGTAGGCTGCTGGTCATGACCGAACGCCGGCCGGCGACCGACGCGGAGGCGAAGGCACTCGCCTCCGCCCTCCGCCTGCGCATCGTGCGCATCTGCGTGCGGGAGCCGCGCACGAACAAGGAGATCGCGGCGATTCTCGGCCGAGACCCGGCCAGCGTGCTGCACCACACCAGAACGCTGGTCCGCACCGGGTTCCTGGAGGCGCAGGAAGAACGACGCGGCGCGCGCGGCGCACGAGAGATCCCGTATCTGGCGACGCGCAAGAGCTGGCACATCGAAACGCCCGCGCTGGACCGGTCGATGCTCGACGCGTTCCTGGAGGAACTCGACCTCGTCTCCGCGGCCGAGGCCGAGGGCACCAGGATGGCGCTGCGCCTGCCACCGCCGCAGATGCAGGAGTTCCGCACCCGGCTCAAGGACCTGCTGGACGAGTTCGCCGCCCGCCCGGACGACCCAGCCGCGCCCGCCTGGTCGCTCTTCCTGGTGGTGCACTCCGACCCGAACCGGCCCTGACGACGGCGTCCGGCAGCTACCCCCGCCCATGCCGCCGTCCTTCGTCGGCCATACCCGCAACCGCAGGTGCGAACGGCTGCCGCTGATGATGGGGAAGGGTCAGGCGTGGTCATCCCGTACGGGGCTCAGTCGCCCAGCGGTGGGCAGAACGGTCTCCGGCACCGGGAAGTCCTCTCAATGCAGCGGCACAAGACGCCCCTTCACGCTAGTCACCGGCACCGACACCCAGGACGAGAAGGCCAAGTGTTCCCCGGGGCCGGTATCCGTGACGAGCGGGAACGTCAGCGAGAGGCCACCTGGGTGTACCGGGGAGCTGCTGCGAGCTTGCGGTCAGCCCTCCGCGCTGCAGTGCGGCACGCTCTCGCGGCCCACGGCCGGCGACGGCGTCCGCGAGGGTCGCAGTCTCCGTTGTCTGTAGTGTGCGGAAATGACAAGAAGCGAGCGGCTCGCGGAGCAGCTGGACCGGCACTGGCGCAAGAACCTGCGGCCGCGGCTGGACGGTCTTGCCGATGAGGAGTACTTCTGGGAGCCGGTGCGCGGCTGCTGGAGCATCCGCCCACGTGGTCCGTCGGCCGAACCGATGTCGGCAGGTTCGGGGGAATGGACGGTGGACTCCGCGTCCCCTGATCCGGTGCCGGCGCCGGTGACCACGATTGCCTGGCGGCTGGCGCACATCATCGTCTCCTGCCTGGGCTATCGGGTCGGATGGCACTTCGGCGGCCAGGACGTCGACTCCCAGACATTCGCCTATGCGGGGACCGCCGACGAGGCGCTAATACAGCTCGATGAGATGTATGGGAGATGGAACGCGGGGGTCCGCGAGCTCTCGGACGCTGACCTGGAGAATCCGCCCACGGTGGGTCCCGAGCGGTTTCCCATGGAGGGCATCGTCCTACACGTCAACAGGGAGCTGATCCATCACGGCGCCGAGATTTCCCTGCTGCGCGACCTCTACCGCTGGCAGGACGGAGCCGTACCGCGCCGAATATGACTTTCCGGTAATCGGCGATCGAGCTTCGGAAACCTACGTGGACTCCGTGACGCTCCGTGGCTGCGAGCTTCAGCGGACTCCTTCGAGGTTCGTCAGGACGAACAGGGCGCGCAGCAGGCCGGTCGCGCGGGCGGGGTCGGTGCGGAGTTTGGTGAGGACCCGCCAGTTCTTGAGATGGGCGAAGCGTGCTCGACCGGGGCGCGTGCGGCGGCGAGCGCCCGGTTCGCTTCCTTTTCGCTGGTGGTGAGCTTGCGGGCGCCGGCGATTTCCTCTGATTGCAAGATCAGTAGCGGTACGGGGGTGTCCGGCGGCGTCCGTTGCAGTCCAGCGCCTCGGCTGGCCTGCGTAGACGGACGTCGTCGGACGTTGGTGGGGGCTACTCCGGTTCCTTGTCATGAGTAGGTCGTCGGTTCGATCCGACAGGCGGCTCATCCGAGAACCCCACGCCAGAGGGTTCTGACCTGGCGTTCTCACTTCAGCGGATACAGCGGCGGCGCCCGTGCTCGCTCAACACGGGTAGTTCCGGTCGGCGGTGGGCAGCGAGCGACTGGGCATCGTCGTGCGCGGCACAGAAGTTCCCTTCGTCCGCGATGGGGCGGGGACCCGGCTGGTGTCCGGTTGGGCTGGACACCAGCCGGGGTGAGTGTCACGGGGCCGGCGGGGGCCTTCCGCCGAGAGGCCACGCGCCGTACCGCTCGCGACGCGGTAACGGGGCCGGCGCGCAGCCACGAGGATCGCGCCACCGACGAGGGTCGAGGTCCTCACCGGCTCGGAAAGGATCAGCCAGCCCAGGAGTACGGCCACGAGCGGGTTCACGTACGCGTACGTGGCGACCAGCGACACGGCCGCCGACTGCACCAGCCAGACGTACGCGGAGAACGCGACAACCGAGCCGAGCGCACGCTGTGGGACGTCGCGTATCTGCTGGAGGTCGCCCGGCCGTTCCCGGCGAACGAACGCGTCTGACGGTCCGGCGTCTCAGGGCGCTATCGGGCCGTCGCGGAGTACGCCTCGCACCTGGTCCAGCGACACTGTGTCCGGCGAGAACTCCGCCAGCCACCACGTGGCGCCCGCATTGGCGTAGGGCGCCGGATCGGTGCCGGGTGGGAGTGCGACGGCGATGTCGTACGGGGTCGTCTTTGGCTGGCGGAGATTGGTGATGGTGGTGACGATATCGGCGACCTGGTCAGGGTGTTCGAGATTGACCGGGAAGAAGCCGTCGTACCGGGCGGCACGGCGCAGCGGTTTGAGGTTACCGGGAAACCCCGCCGCCCACACCGGCACGCCGGGCCGCTGAACCGGCCGGGGGAGGAAGGAGACGCCGTCGACGGTGTAGTGCTGGCTGTGGTGGTGCACCGGCTCGCCGGACCATGCGGCGGTGAGGATCTCCAGTGACTCGTCGAGCATCTGGCCCCGCCGCCGATCGTCGAGCTCCTCGCCGGTCGCGCGCAGTTCGTCGGCGAAGCGGTTGCTGCCGAGGCCGACGCCGAGGGTGAGGCGGCCGCCGCTGAGCCGATCCAGCGTCGCCGTTTCCTTGGCGACCTTGGGTGGCCGACGGCGGGCAAGAGGAGTGACCATGGGGCCGAAGCGAAGGTGTTCGGTGGCGGTGGCGATCGCGGCCAGCGTGATCCACGGGTCGGCCACCTGCCTGACCGGCGCCTGCCAGCGCAGGTGGTCCCACACGAACACGCCGTGCCAGCCGGCCTCCTCCGCCTCGGCGGCCAGCCGTGCGACCACCGCCGGTTCGGCGAGATCGCCGAAGATCGGAAGCCAGAGCGCCGAACGCAACTTGGTCATGACAATTGCTCCCATCAGTCCGGCCGCACCGTGCGGGCGGCCAGGATAGTGATCAGGGTTCCCGAGACGACGGCGGTGATCAGTCGGCCCCTTGTCCTGGATTGGACGGCCGTCACCGCCCTGGTCGCCAACGGACACGGTGTCGCGCTCTTCCCACGCCTGGCGCCCGTTCCGCCGGAATCGCACGTCACGCGCGTCCCCATCTGCGCCACCGGATAAGCGCCGATGTCATCGGTAGCTCTCGAGGAGGTCGGCTAGTTCCGTGGGACGGCTGAGCGCGACGCAGTGACTGGCGGCGATCTCGTCGGGGACGATGCCAAGACGCTCGGCGGCCAGCCCGCGAAGGAAGTCCGGCGGGAAGCAGCGGTCCTCGGTGCACAGCACGAACCTGGTGGGGACATCCGGCCACGCGTCCAGCGGCCACGGCTCTTTCCTCCCGGCGGGTGACGGGTGTGCCCGCTCCCTGCGCATTGCCTCTTCCGCGAGCGCACGCGGTACGTCGTGGAGGAAGCTGACGTACGGATCGGCGGCGCCGGTGCGGCCACCGTCACGCGCCGCCTGCGCTCGCACTGCCTCGCCGTATCCGGTGTTGCGTCCCCAGTCGTCGGGCGATTCCCCGGGCGCGGGGATCATGGCGGCCACCAGGACCAGCAGCTCGGCCGCGAGTCGATCGGCGACCAGCGGTGCGGTGAACCCGCCGAACGAGTGGCCGACGACGACCAGGTCCTTCCGGTTGCCGACGGCTTCGATCACCGCGTCGGCGTAGTCGGTGAACGTGGCCGATTCGTCGCCAGGAAGATCCGGAGCCACCACCTCGTGTCCCCGGCCCTGGAGTTCGGCGGCGACCAGGTGCCAGGACCAGCCGTCGTCTCCGCCACCGTGGATCAACACATACGTACTCATGCGGCACTGCCTTTCCTGTCGTTGTCGTTGTTCGCTTCGCGGGATTCGTCGTGCGCCGCGGTTCGGCGGCGCAGTGCCGGTGCGAGCACCCGCTGAGCGGCGAAGAGTGCGATCCCACTGATCGCGCATGCCGATCCGAGGACGGTTGGTCCGGCCAGATCGAGCAGCGCGGTTCCGGTCAGCGGGCCGAGCACCGCGCCGATGCTCCAGGTGGTTGAGGCGAGGCCCATGTACCTGCCACGCAGCTCGGCAGGTGCGAGGTCGGCGAAGGTATCGCCGAACCGGACGGCGATACCGATCTGACCGAGGGTCCAGATCAGGACCGATCCGGCGAAGCCCGCGGTGCCGTGGCTCACGGCGCCGAGCGCGGCGCCAACCCCGACCAGCAGCATCGAAACGGCCGACACCGCACTGCCGTCACGGCCGGCGAGCAACCGGACCGCCAAGGGCTGGCCGACCACGATGGCGATCCCGTTCAGCACTAGCACCGCGCCGTACGTTCCGGGACCAAGACCGTTGGCCGTCATCAGCAGCGGCAACGTGGTGAACGCCTGCAGGAACAGCGTGAAGTAGCCGACGTGAATCGCCATCATCGCGATCATCAACCGGTCACGCAGCAGAACGGGCAGCAGCGCCCGCCGTGTCCGTGTCGACCCCGCCGGACGGGTTTCCGGCACAAGCCGCCAGACGATCAGCGCCGCGGCCAGCGAGGCCACCACGTTGATCCAGAACAGCAGCCCGTACCCGTACCTGGCCAGGATCCCGGCCGTGATCGTGGCGACCGAGAAGCCGAGGTTGGCTGCCCAGTAGAGCAACCCGAACGCACGGATCCGTTGTTTCGCGGGCAGGTCGGCCACCGCGGCCGACCCGGCCGGGCGGAACAGCTCGATCGTCAGCCCGACACCGACGGCGGCCGCCCAGATCTCGGGCATCGAATCCGCTGCACCGAGCGCGGCGAGCGCCACAGCGGCACCCACGAACCCCACCAGCATCGTGTTGCGCCGACCGATCCGGTCTCCCAACCAGCCACCGAGCAACTGGGATCCGATGTCTCCCACACCGACAGCCGCGACTACCGCGCCCGCGGTCGCGGGCGAGAGGTGCTGCGCTTGCGTCAGATACAGCACCAGAAACGACCGCACCACACCCCCGGCCCGGCCGACGAAGTGCGTGGCCGCCAGGGCCCAGATCAGTTGTGGCAACCCCAGGTGCGGCCGCGACGGTCGGCTCAGGATTGCCGTGGCTGACGGGCTGATCGTGCTCGCGTTCGTCATGGCAACGACGCTAGGTCGGAAGCCGTATTATGAAAAGCGATAGTTTCGAATCAAATCGATCGCTATCGCTTATGTTAGATCCATGGCGGATGTCGAACTGCGTTACCTGCGGGCCCTGGCCGTGATCGCCGAGGAAGGAACGTTCGGGCAAGCGGCGGCCCGGCTTGGATACACCCAATCGTCGGTGAGCCAGCAGATCGCCGCGCTGGAGAAGGCCGTCGGCGGCGCGGTTTTCGACCGGCCCGGCGGGCCGAGGCCCGTCCGGATCACGCCGCTCGGCGAGGTGGTCCTGGCCCACGGCCGCGATCTGCTGACGAAGGCGGAGGCGCTGACCGACGCCGTCGATCGTTTCCGGGCGGGTATCGGCCGGATCGACATCGGCACCTTCCAGAGCGTGTCGAACCTGATCCTGCCGGTCGTCATACGCCGGCTGCTGGACGAGCATCCCGGCTGCGACATCAGGCTGTCCGACGTGACGCCGGAGGATCCACGGATCGGGGATCTCGACCTGCTGTTCCATGACGGCCCGGTCGAAGGCGACGTCGAGCACGTCAGACTCTTCGACGAGCCGTACCTCCTGGTGGTGGGCGCAGGCGCGTTCCCAGATGGCCCGGTACGGGTGCAGCTGCTCGATGATGCTCCGATGGTCGCCTGGCCGCCCACCTATCACCAAAGATGGTTGGAGCGGACGCTCGTCCGCGCCGGCGCACAGCCACGGTTCGTGTTTCGCACCACGGGCCACGAGACCATCCTGTCGATGGTTCGGGTGGGTATCGGCTGGGCGGTGCTGCCATGGCTTGCCCTGCACGGAACCGATGCCTGGTCCGACGACCAGCTCAGCATCCACCGGCTGAAGCCATCGCCCGCCCGCGAGTTGTCCCTGCACTGGCCCGCCTGGCGCACCGAGTCCCCGCTTGCGATCCGGACGCGGGAGATCGCCATCGACGTCGCGCGCGATCTCGCCAAGCAGCTGTAGCGGTCGGCTACGCGATGCCGACCGCCGCGGTGCCGCCTGTTTCAGGGACCACAGCAGCGGAACCGGTAGCCGGGGGTGGCTTTGTTCACGAGTTATGACTCTGGCTCAATGGTCGTGATCTCGTGGCTCTCCGTTGGCTGTGGAGGACGCGGGTTGTCGGGGAGACTGGTAGGTGAGTTGGGAGGCCGCCCTGTGGAGATCGTGGTGTTCATGACGCTGCCGGGGTTGGTCATCCTGTTGATCGCGGTGGCTTTCGTCGATCGAGTGCTGCTGTCCTGGCGGGGCGGAGCGCGCGGTGGCGGGGTCTCGGCTACGGGCTTCGAGATGCTGCACGCCAGCCTCCTTCCTGGCAAGGAACACGAGATACGACAGCGGGAGACGATCACGCTGCTCCGTGAGGAAGAGGGGGACGGTGCCCCTCCACACTCCAGGGTCGATCTGGACCAAGGCAACGCGGTCATCCGCCTGCGCGACCTTCCCTGATCTGCCGGAAAGCCACCGCCTTACGGAAGTTGAGCCAGAGCCCCCGAGGAACTCGATGGTCACCGCGATCCCAGCGGCAGTCGGGCCAGCGCCAGGTAGAAGCAGAGGTTCATCAGGCCGAGGACCGCGCCGTAGCTGAGCGCTACGGTCCACGCGCGACGATGCATGCGTGGCGACGGCCGCCACAACAGCATCAGCACCGCCGCCGCGAAGACAGTCGCAAGGCGACTGTCCCGAAGCTGCCCACTTCGCTGAACAGGTGCTTGGCCAGTGCCTGGCGGCCCACCTGAACGCTGACGATGCCGCGCAGTACCAGCGCCGGTGGCGGGATTGTGTCGAAGGTACGTCTGGCCAGCGCGGTCGGGAGGGGCGGGGGACGAGCCGGGTTTGGTCCTGTCGATGCTCGGGGTGGCCACGCGTGGGTTTGCGACGGTCGGGCACCACGCGGCACGTGATTTCCCAGCTCCCCCGAGGCAGCGATCGAACACGGCCGGCTTCGGCCCGCGGCAGGGCGAGCGCGGTCGCCAGGGCGAGGGGTCAGCGGAGGTCGGTGGGGAGGAGGCCCATGGTGAACATGTCGTACCAGTGGCCGTCGCGGCGGAAGATCTGGCGGAGGCGGCCCTCCTCGACGAAGCCGACCTTGAGGTAGACGCGGTGGGCGGCCTCGTTCTCGGTGACGACGGTGAGTGAGATCTTGTGCAGCCGCATCTTCTCGAAGCCGTAGCGGCAGATGGTCCGGGTGGCGTCCGTGGCGTAGCCCTGGCCCCAGTACTCCTTCTCGCCGAGGTAGAGGTCCAACTCGGCGCAGCCGAGCTCGGGTTCGGCGTCGCGCAGGCGCACCAGGCCGATGAGGCGCTCGTCGGCGAGCACCTCGATGCCGAGGAGGAGTTCGCCGTAGTCGTTGGCCGGGCGGTCCGTCAGGCGTTGTCTGACCTGGGCGAGGGACTGGGGGTAGCCGTCGTTCATCCAGCGCATCACGTCGGGGTCGTGGTTCCAGCGCCACAGCGCGTCGGCCTCCGACGGCTCCATCGGTCGCAGCTTGATCCGTTGTCCCGACACCATGATCAAGAGATAACAGGGGCCGAGCGGAGGGCTCAACTCCATTACGGGCAGACGAAGTGGATGTCGGGGTGGTGGGGGGAGGGACCGTCGAGGAGGTGGTCGTCGTGGTCGCGGAGCCAGCGGTCGAAGAAGGAGGCGGTGTAGGCGCGGACGGCCGCGGTCGCGCGGGTGGGGGAGACGGTGCCGATGGCCGCCTCGACGGTGGCGGGCGGCAGGCCGGTCTGCGGCATGATCGCGGTGAGGTCGGTGTACGTCTGGTGGCGGGAGCCGAGCAGGGTCAGGTCGCGGTGCCAGCCGGTGGAGTGGTCCCAGAACGCCGCCCAGGACGGCTCGGTGGTGTGGTCGCTGCCGTCGCGGCCCATCAGGAGGAACGGGCGGGTCAGGCCGTGGCTGGCGACCGGCGAGAGGTTGGTGCCGTTCGGCTCCTGGTTGTACTCCAACGTGCCGTCCAGATCGATCCCGGCCGCGATGCGCGGGTCCTCGTACATGGTCTGTGCGGCCGTGAAGCCGCCTCCCGACTGGCCGGCCATGCCCACCCGGGTGGGGTCGAGCGCTCGTGCGAATGCATATGGCAGCGTGTTGAGTTGGTCCAGTACGAAACGTGTGTCGGCGATCCGGGTCCGCAGCACCTTCTCCAGCAGGACGGGGATCGTGCCCTCGGCCTCCGCGCGTTCGAGCTCCGCGAAGAGCACGTCGTTGGTCCTGACCGTGCCGTCGGGGAACTGCACGCCCGGTGACTCGTGGGTGTGGTCGACGGTGATGACGACGTAGCCGCGGCTGGCCAGCTCCTCCGCCAGGACGGTGCCCCAGGTGCGCGGGTCGCCGGCGCCCGGCGAGTACAGCACCACGGGCAGCAGGCCGTGCGCGTCGACGGGAGCCCCGAGGCGGCCGTGGGTGCGGGTGGCGGCCCAGTCGACGGTGCCCTGGGGGATGCGGTGGGGGGAGAGCGCGTCCCAACGTGCCGCCGCTCCCGGTTCCATATGCGGCGCGAGCGGGTGTCCGGCGGTGTCCCGGGCCGGGTACCAGACGCTGATCATCAGCTCGCGGTGCGGCTGCGAGCTCAGCCACGGGTCCGGCCGCGAGCGGTCGACGAGGTGTACGGGCACGGTGCCGATCGGGTACGGGCCGGTGGGGGCGGGCAGCCGCAGCCGGACGCCTCCCGAACGGGCCTGCGCGGGGGTTGACGTGAGGGTCGTCGCGAGGGGCAGGGACAGGGCCGAAAGCGCGGCGGCGCCGAGCAGGACGCGGCGCGAGGGGTGGGGAAGGGGCATGGCCTCATGCTGGTCCGCCGGTGGGCGTCGGGTCACTCACGCTGGCCCGAGCGTTGAGGTGGGGGGAAGCCCCCACGAGGGGCCCGATTCGGTCGGGTATCGTCGGCCGCCGCAAAGACGAGCGGGGACGATCGCGGCGTTTCGGATTCTCGGCCCGGTCGAGGTTCGCGCGGCGGGCGGGGCAGCAACGGGTGCTGTTGGCCAGCCTGGTGGTGAACGCGGGCCACGCGCTTCCCGTCGGCACGCTGAGCGACCATCTGTGGGGCGAGGGCACCACGACCGGACCAGCGCCGCGACCACCGTGCGGACGGGCTGTTGACTCCGTGGCCGCGGTGAACATAGAAAGATCGCGCAAGTCCGAACAGGATCAATCAGAGGACGCAGATGCGCGACGGGACCCTCCTCCACCTCCGTTCCGCGGGGACCAGCCTGGTGCTGGACTGCACCGGACCTCGGCTACCCTGCGTGATGCACTGGGGTGAGGATCTGGGCGAGCTGTCAGAGGCCGACCTGGCAGCGCTGGTCCGGGCGGAGACGCCGCAGATCGCCTCGAACACGGTCGACATCGTGGTGCCGGTCAGCCTGCTGCCCGAGCATTCGGCCGGCTGGCTCGGCACGCCCGGGCTGACCGGCCACCGGGCCGGCGCCGACTTCTCCACCTCCTTCGCCGTCACCGCCCTGGAGACCGGCGAGCGGTCCGTCGAGGTGACCGCCGAGGATGTGCGGGCGCGGCTCGAACTGCGGCTGGAGATCGAGCTGACCGCCTCGGGTCTGGTGCGCCAGCGCGCCACCGTCACCAGCCGGGCCGAGCCCACCACCGCCCCGTTCACGCTGTCCGGCGTGCTGCTGGCCCTACCGGTGCCCGAACAGGCCGGCGAGATCCTCGACATGACCGGGCGGCACCTGCGCGAGCGCACCCCGCAGCGGCACGAGTTCACCATCGGCAGCCACCTCAGGGAGAACCGCCGCGGCCGGACCGGGACCGACGCGGTGACCGTGCACGTGGCGGGCGAGCCCGGCTTCGGCTTCCGCCGCGGCGAGGTCTGGGGCCTGCACGTCGCCTGGAGCGGCAACCAGCGGTCGCTGGCCGAGCGCACCGTCGGCGCCGTCTCGTTGCTCGGCGGCGGCGAACTGCTGCTCGCCGGCGAGCTGGCGCTGGGGTCCGACGAGTCGTACACGACGCCGTGGGTCTACGGCAGCTACGGGCGGCACGGTCTGGACGAGCTCGCCGGGCGCTTCCACGGCTACCTGCGCGGCCGGGAGCGGCACCCGCGCACGCCGCGCCCGGTGACGTTGAACGTCTGGGAGGCCGTCTACTTCGACCACGACCTGGCCAAGCTGAAGGAACTCGCCGACCTCGCCGCCGAGGTGGGGGCCGAGCGCTTCGTGCTCGACGACGGCTGGTTCCGGGGCCGCCGGGACGACCACGCCGGGCTCGGCGACTGGTACGTGGACGAGGGCGTGTGGCCCGAGGGCTTGCACCCGCTGGCCGAGCACGTGCGCGGGCTCGGCCTGGAGTTCGGGCTGTGGGTGGAGCCGGAGATGATCAACCCGAACTCCGATCTGGCCCGCGCCCATCCGGAGTGGATCATGGCGACCGGCGACCGGCTGCCGCCGGAGTCGCGGCACCAGCAGGTGCTCGATCTCGGCCACCCGGAGGCGTACGCCTACCTGCTGGAACGGCTCGGTGCGCTGGTCGAGGAGTACCGACTGACCTACCTGAAGTGGGACCACAACCGCGATCTGGTGGAGGCCGGGCACAGCCCCACCGGACAGGCCGGGGTGCACGCCCAGACCGCCGCCGTCTACCGGCTGCTCGACGAGCTTCGGACCCGCCACCCCGATCTGGAGATCGAGTCCTGCTCCTCGGGCGGCGGCCGGGTGGACCTCGGCATCCTGGAGCGCACCGACCGGGTGTGGACCAGCGACTGCATCGATGCCCTGGAGCGGCAGCAGATCCAGCGCTACACCGGGCTGCTGCTGACCCCCGAACTGCTCGGCTCGCACGTCGGCGCGCACCGCTCGCACACCACCGGGCGCACCCACCCCCTTCCCTTCCGGGCCGGGACCGCCCTGTTCGGCCACTTCGGCATCGAATGGGACCTGACCCGCGCCAGCGAGAAGGACCGGGCGGCGCTCGCCGAGTGGATCAGGCTGCACAAGGAGCTGCGTCCGCTGCTGCACACCGGGGCCGTGGTGCGCGGCGACCACCCCGATCCGGCGCTGTGGGTGCACGGGGTGGTGGCCGAGGACGGCTCGCGCGCGGTCTACGCGCTGGTGCAGATGGCCACCAGCGTCGTCTCCCCGCCCGGACGGGTGCGGCTGCCCGGGCTCGACCCGGAGGCCGAGTACCGGGTGGCGCCGCTCCCGCCGGGCGACCGGACGCGCGGTTCCGACAACGGTCCGGTGTGGTTCGACGGCGGGGTGACGCTGCCGGGCCGGACGCTGGGCGTGGTCGGGGTGCGTGCCCCGATCCAGAACCCGGAGCGGCTGGTGCTGCTGGAGGCGGTCCGCGTCACGGACTGACTCAGGGCCGGGTTGGCTCAGGGCCGGACCGACTCAGGGGATGAGCACGACCTTGCCGATGGTCGCCCGGGACTCCAGTGCGTGGTGCGCCTGGGCGGCCTCGGCCAGCGGGAAGTGGTGGACGAGCGGGACCAGCGTGCCGGCGGCGGCGTGGGCCATCGCCTCGTCCTCCAGGACCCGGAGGTTCTCGGGTCCGCCGATCCGGTCGAACAGCGCCGGGCCGAGCACCGACCGCGAGGTGATGCCGAGTTCGGCCGTCTCCGCCGCGGAGGGCTGCAGCATCGCCGTCTCGTCGAAGCCGGCGGAGGCGTAGCCGTAGCTCAGATGGTGGCCGCCGGGTGCGAGCAGCCCCAGCGCGCGCCGGGCGCGTTCGCCGCCCACGCCCTCGAAGAGGTACGTGGCGGGGCGGTCGCCGAACGCGGCGCGCACGGTTTCCTCCCATCCGGGCTGGTCGTAGTCCACGGCGAGGTCGGCGCCCAGGTCGCGGACGGCCGCGGTCTTGGCCGCTCCGCCGGCCGCGCCGATCACGACCGCGCCCCGATGCGCGGCGTACTGGGTGAGCAGCGCGCCGATGCCGCCGGCGGCGGCCAGCACCAGCACCGTGTCGCCGGCGGAGAGGTCGGCGAAGCGGAGGATGCCCATGGTCATCCGGCCGGTGCCGACCATGGCGACGGCGTGGTCCTCGCGGAGCCCGTCGGGGAGCCGGTGCAGCCGGTCGGTGCCGACGACGGCGAGCTCGGCGTAGCCGCCGGGGACCATGCCGAGATGGGCGACGACCCGGCGGCCGAGCCAGTCGGCGTCCACCCCCTCGCCGAGTGCCTCCACCGTGCCGGCGACCTCGCGGCCCGGGATGGTGGGCGGTTCGGGCACCGGGGTGGGGCCGGGGTGATGGCCGGCGCGCAGCGCGGTGTCGATCAGGTGGACCCCAGCGGCGGCGACGACCACCCGGACCTGTCCAGGGCCTGGTTCGGGGTCGGGCAGCTCTTCGTAGCGGAGATTCTCGGGCGGGCCGAAGGCGTGTAGTTGGATGGCGTGCATGGTGGCGTTCCTCGCTTTCCGCGTCGCCGCCAGCCTGCAACCTCAACAGAACTTGAGGTCAACCCCGCGCGGTGCGGGCCCGGTGGCAGAGCGGTTGTCAGAGCCGTTGTCAGAGCCGTGGGGCAGGATGGCCGGCATGGTGGAACGAACGGGGCGATCGAAGGCCCGCGAGAAGTCGGTGCGGCGTCCGCGGCTGCCCGAGTACGACCTGCCGGAGCTGCGGGCGTTCGACGAGCCAGGGCTGGAGATCGAGGGGGACTACGACGGCGTCGAGTTCGCCGACCTCGACCTGGCGGGGAACGAGGCGCAGGGGGCGCACTTCCTGGATTGCGCGCTGCGGCGGTGCGCGCTGGACGAGGCCGGGCTGAAACGGGCCCGGCTCGTGGACTGTCTGGTCGACCAGCCGCGTGGTGTGGGCACGATGCTGGCCGAGGCGGAGCTGCGGGACGTGGAGGTGCGCGACGCCCGGCTCGGCGGCACCCAGCTCAGCGGCGCCACGCTGAACCGGGTGCTGGTGCGCGGCGGCAAGATCGACTATCTGAACCTGCGGCAGTCCCGGCTCGTCGACGTGTCCTTCGAGGGCTGCGTGCTGGTGGAGCCGGACTTCGCGGGCGCGACTCTGGAGCGGGTGTCGTTCGACGACTGCGAGCTGCGCGGCGTGGATCTCAACCAGGCGACGCTGCGCGAGGTGGACCTGCGCGCGGCGGCCCGGCTGGAGATAGCCAGGGGCGTGGACCGCCTGGCGGGCGCCGTGATCACCGCCTCCCAACTCCTCGACCTGGCCCCGCAGCTTGCGGTTCAGCTCGGCATCCGGCTGGTGGAGCCGGACTGACCGCGCCCGGACTGCCCTGACCGGACGAGTGGGCGATTCTCCGGGGGAATTCTTCGCCGTTTATCGGAGCGGTGCGTGGCGCAGAATGAGTCCGTCACTGGAATCGGATGGAAGAGGGCGCCGTCATGGAATGTCCGTCCTGCGGGAGCACCAACGTCACACCGAGCGGCGCAGGTGACGGCTACTGGAACTGCATGGACTGCAACCACCGGTGGAAGGCGTATTAACCCTCGACCATTTTTTCGAGGGTTATTCGAGAGACTGTTCGTCGAGGCGGGCGGCCAGTGCCTCGGCCGCCTCCCTTTCCTCGCCGAAGAAGGCCGCGCGCAATTCCCCGCCCAGGTGGACGTGGACCATGTGGCCCCAGGGATCGACGACGTACCACCCGCGGTCCTCGGTGTACCTGGCCTCGTGCATGGGGTACATCTTGTCGCGGAGCCGGCCGGCAAACGTCGCGAAGGTCAACTACGCTCGCCGACGTGAACGTTCGGAGGGTGACGACCCGCAACGCGCGGTTCCAGCAGTGGCAGGCGCTGCAGGTCAACCGCGCGAAGCGGCAGCGTCTCGGGGAGTTCCTGGTCCAGGGGGTGCGGCCGATCACGCTGGCCGTCCGGTGTGGCTGGACGGTCCGCGCGCTGCTGCGCGACGGCGAGCGCCCCCCGTCGCGGTGGGCCGAGGAACTGGTGCGGGCGCATCCGGACGAGACGTTCGCGCTGGCGCCGGAGCTGCTCGCCGAGCTCGGCGAGAAGGAGGACCGGGGGGAGCTGGTCGCGGTCGTGGCGATGCCGTCGGACGACCTGACCCGCATCCCGGTCGGTCCCGACTTCCTCGGCGTGGCCTTCGACCGGCCGGTGAGTCCGGGGAACGTCGGGACGCTGATCCGCTCGGCCGACGCGTTCGGCGCCCACGGCGTGGTGGTGACCGGACACGCGGCCGATGTCTACGACCCGAAGGCGGTGCGGGCCAGCACCGGCTCGCTCTTCGCGCTGCCGGTGGTGCGCGCCGCCGGGCACCGCGAGGTGGCGGCCTGGCTGGCGGCGAACGAGCAGCCGGTGACGGTGGTGGGCACTGACGAGGACGGCGAGCAGGAACTCGCCGACCTCGACCTGACCGGGCCCGTGCTGTTCGCCGTGGGCAACGAGACGGGCGGGCTGAGCGCCGGCTGGCGGGAGCTGTGCCACCACGTGGCGCATATCCCGATGACCGGCGCGGCCAGCTCGCTCAACGCGGCCAGCGCCGCGACCGTCACGCTCTACGAGGCGGCCCGCCAGCGCAGACGCGCCTGACGGCGCGGGTTCGGAGGCGAGCGGTGTCGCGTCCGCGGTGTGTGGCCGGGGTCTGTGTGGCGGCTCGCCAGCGCAGACACGCCTGACGGCGGGTTGGCGACCGCGGTGTGGAGCCCCGGCTCGTGCTGCGGCTGCAGATCAGGGGCTGGATGGGGTCCCCCGGCCGGAGGCTGGGGGAGGGTGTGGCCGCGCGCGGAGGGTCTGTGTCGCGGCTACGGCCTGCGAGCGGCTCGGCAGCGCAGGTGCTACTGACGGCGCGGGGAGGGCGGGGGGTCCGTGCCGGGTGAGACGTGTGGGCCGGTCGCGGTGTCGCGGCCGGCCCACATCTCGTGCTCGTGGCAGATAGCCACACGCAGTGTCGTCTCAGACGTTGACGCCGAAGTCCTGGGCGATGCCGGCCAGGCCGGAGGCGTATCCCTGGCCGACCGCGCGGAACTTCCACTCCGCGCCGGACCGGTAGATCTCGCCGAAGACCATCGCGGTCTCGGTGGAGGCGTCCTCGGTCAGGTCGTAACGGGCGATCTCGGCATCGCCGGTCTGGTTCACCACGCGGATGAACGCGTTCCGCACCTGGCCGAAGTTCTGTCCACGGGCGTCGGCATCGTGGATGGACACCGGGAAGACGATCTTGTCCACCTCGGCCGGCAGGCCGGCCAGGTTGATCTTGATCTGCTCGTCGTCGCCCTCACCCTCACCCGTCGTGTTGTCACCGGTGTGCTCGATGGTCCCGTCCGGCGACTTGAGGTTGTTGTAGAAAATGAAGTGCTGGTCCGAGACGATCTTTCCGGTGGCGTTCACCCCCAGAGCGCTGGCGTCCAGGTCGAAGTCCGCCCCGGTGGTGGTGCGCACATCCCACCCGAGGCCGACCGTGACGGCGGTCAGGCCCGGCGCCTCCTTGCTCAGCGAGACGTTGCCGCCCTTGCTCAGGCTCACACCCATTGAAGATCCCCTTGTTCGTTGCTCAGGTTCGCTCAGGATCGCTTTGCGATGACGTTACTCTTACCCGCCCCAACGATGTCAGGGGGTGGCCCGGTTCCAGGGGAGCTCCGGGGAAAAACAGGGATGCGGTCCGCCGATCGGCCGGGGATCCTGGAACGCGTGTCCGGACCAGATCCCAGCGAAGCCCGACGAGCCGACCGCGGCCCCGTGATCCGCGGTTCCGTCCGGCTGCCCGAATCCGAGCTGCGCTGGCGCTTCTCCCGCTCCTCAGGACCCGGCGGCCAGCACGTCAACACGACCGACACCCAGGTCGAGTTGCTCTTCGACCTGGCCGCCACCCGGGCCCTGCCCGAGGCCTGGCGGCGCCGGGCGCTGGAGCGGCTGGCGGGGAAGCTGCACGACGGCGTCGTGGTGGTGCGGGCCGCCGAGCACCGGTCGCAGTGGCGCAACCGCCAGGCCGCCCTCACCCGGATGGCCGCACTGCTGGCCGAGGCGTCCGCGCCGCCGCCCCCACCGCGCAAGGCCCGCCGCACCTCGCGCGGGGCGCAGGAGCGGCGGCTGCGGGACAAGAAGCACCGCGCCGACCTCAAACGGGGCCGCTCGCCCGGCCGCGGCTCCTCCGACGGCTGGTAGCCGGCACACCCCGGCCCGGGCGCACCCCGGCTCGGGCGGCCCTCAGCCCAGGCGGCGATACGCGCCGCGGTAGTAGGTGAGCGGGCCGGCGTCGACGTGCGGCAGCGAGGTGGCGAGCACCCGGGCCACCACCAGGGTGTGGTCCCCGGCCGGCACGCGCTGTTCGGTGCGGCACTCGAGGGTCGCCAGCGATCCGGTGATCAGTGGGGCCCCGCTGATCACGCCGATCTCGTGCGGCACCTCCTGGAACAGCAGCTGGTCGCTGAGCCGTCCCTTCATCGCGAACCGGCCGGCTATGGCCCGCTGCTCCTCGGTCAGCAGGGAGGCCGCCCAGTGGGGCTGGCGCTCCAGCAACTCGTCCATCCGGGATTCGGTGCGCACACTGACCAGCACCAGCGGCGGGTCGAGGGACACGGACAGGAACGCCGTCGCCGTCATCCCGGCCGGCGCACCGCGCGGTCCGTCCTCGGCGTCGTGGGCGGTGACCAGCACCACACCCGCCGCCAGCCGGGCCATCGCGCCACGGAAATCCTCCTCGCTCACCCCTTCAGGCTCCCTCATCTCGTGCGGTCGGGGGACGCCGGCGGGCCCGTCGTGCCGGGCGGCCGGTGCGGGGCGGGCGGTCTGCCGGGAGGAGAGGGACACGTGAGTAAAGCTAACGGCGCACGGCGGCGCTCCGCATCGGGCCAGGGGACCAGGACCACCGTCTTCCCGGGACTCGGTCCGTCTCCACGGGATTCGGTCCGGCGGATTCGTCCTACGTCCCGCTACCGAGCCCCTCCGCAGTGTGACATAGCTCACAGTAGGCAATTAATTACTGACCCTGTGTACCTAGCAGGCAGCTCCCTGTGATTCAGTGGCCTTGGTATCTGCACGTGCATCCGGCCCGGGGGAGTGATGGAAACGGATACAGAGCCTTACGTGCGCCTCGCCTCGCTACGCGATCTACACCAGGTCGTGGGTCGGCTGAACACCGCCCGGAGCATGGCAGACACCCTGCAGACCATCGCCGACGGCGCCGTCGCGGCCCTCGGCTTCGAACTCGCCGCCGTCAATCTCGTCCGCCCCGACGGAGACCTGCTGGTCGCGGCCGTCGCCGGCAACGAGCAGGCCGAGGCCGCGATGGCCGGCCGCACCGGCTCGCGGGACTCCTGGGACCGCAGGCTGTCGATGGGGGAGCGCTGGGGGGAACTGCGCTTCATCCCCTACACCGAGGGCTGGGTACTGGAACACGACGACGTGCCGCAGTGGCATATCACCGGACCAGCACCGCGCACGCCGGACGAGTGGCACCCCATGGACCGCCTCTACGCCCCCATGTACGCCTCCGACGGCGAACTGCTCGCCGTGCTGGAGGTGGACAAGCCGCGCAACGGCAAGCGCCCGGGGCCCTGGGGCTGCGAGGCACTCCAGCTCTACGCCTCGCAGGCCGCGATAGCCATCTCCAACGCCCGGCTGCGGGGCAACATGCAGCGCGCCCTGGTCCGGCTGGAGCAGGAGCAGCAGGCGTTGCGGGCCAGCGAGGAGAGCTTCCGGCAGGCCTTCGAGTACGCGCCCAGCGGCATGGCGATCGCCGAGGTCGGCGGCGACAACCACGGCCACCTGATCCGGGTCAACGACGCCCTCTGCCGGCTGCTGGGCCGCTCCGCCACGCTGCTGCGCCGCTACAGCTTCGCCGATCTGGTGCACCCCGAGGACACCGCGGTGCTGCTGCGCACCTCGGCCGAGGGCGGCCGGGCCGAGCTGCGGCTGCTGCGCCGAGACGGCTCCTACGTCTGGGTCAGCCTGCGGAACTCCGTGGTGGCCGACGCCACAGACGGCCCGCAGGTGCTGCTCACCCACGTCGAGGACATCGAGGAGCGCAAGCGGCACGAGCTGGCCCTGGCGCACCGCGCCAGCCACGACTCGTTGACCGGCCTGCCGAACAGCGCGGAGCTGCGCGCCCGGCTGGGCAACCGGCTCTGCGAGGTGCCGCTGGATCAGCTCGGCCAGGCCGGGGACGCTCCCCCAGGCCTTGAGGGCCTGGGAGGTGCCCCCATGCCGGGCGCCCCCGACGCCTTCGAGGGCCTGGGCACCCCGCCGCCCCGGTCGTACGACCACCACGAGCACATCCGCCCGCCCGAGGCGCCGGGCGCGGACGGCAAGGGGCTGGCCGTGCTCTTCTGCGATCTGGACGGCTTCAAGTCCATCAACGACCGCTTCGGGCACGTCTGCGGCGACGCGGTGCTGGTCGAGGTGGCCCGCCGGCTGGAGCAGGGCGTCCGGGACAACGACACCGTGGCCCGGCTCGGCGGCGACGAGTTCGTGGTGCTCGCCGACGGCCTGCGCCAGGCCGACGCCTCGGACCTGGCGGTCCGGCTACGCAGCGGTATCATCCCGCCGATCCGGGTGGAGGGCCGCTCGGTGCGGGTCGGGGCGAGTTTCGGCATCAGCTGGGCGGCCTGCGGAATGACCACCGAGGAGATCCTGGAATCCGCCGACCAGCGGATGTATGTCGACAAGCGGTCGCGCTCGAACGGCAGGCGCCGGGCGGGCTGACGCCCCGGCGTGGCCGGGCGTCGCGCGAAGGGTCGGGTCTGTCCGCCCGACCCGGTAGGCTCGCGCCCGTACACGCAGGGCGGGGCGAGACACACGCTGTGAGGAGCGAGTCGATGAGTGCGGGGAGCAACGGCGGAGGCATGCCGCCGGACCACGACGACGACCCGTTCGCCTACCTCTACCGACCGGAGGGCGGCCAGTCGGCCGGCGGCCAGTCGACGCCGCCGCCACGCCCGCCGTCCTCCTACCACCAGGTACGCCCGGTCGGCGAGCGGACCTACGGCGGGCAGAACCGCAGCCCCGCGGTGGGCAGCACCCAGGCGCGCCAGCCGCAGCCCGACGCGTACTACGCGGCGCCGGAGACCCAGCCCGGCGGCGCCCCGCCGTACGGCGGACCCCCCGACCGACGCCGGCACTCCACGGAACCGCGCCGCAACGGTCTGCTGATCGGCGCCATCGCGGTGGTGCTGGCCGTGGTGGTCGGGGTCGGCGCGGCCATACTCTTCAGCGGCGACGACTCGGAGAACACCGCGGGCGACGACCCGAGTGCCACGACGGACACGTCGGGCGGCGAGAGCGGCGGAGAGAACGGGGACGACCCCGACCCGAGCGGCGACGCGACGGCCCCCGAGGACCCCGGTGAGCTGCCCGAGGCCGACCTGGCGTCACTCAGCCTGTCGTCCGGGCCCGCCGTGGATTCCACCGTCACCGGGGCGCGATCGTCCGACGGCTCGTACCTGACGGGGCTCAACGCCTCCGGCGCCTCGGTCACCTGGACCTTCGACTTCCAGGGCGAGGCCGGCCAGTACTACATGTACACCGGCTACTCGGCGGTCGCCGACGGCCAGTCGCTCGGCTTCTCGGTGAACGGCGAGCCGCGCGACGACCCGATCGACACCCGGGACTACAACCCGGCGAGCGACGCGTGGGAGGAGAGCTGGGTGAGCACCTGGAACCTCGTCGACCTGACGCAGGGCGAGAACACCGTCCAGCTGACCTGCTCCGACTCCTGCGACGTGCTGATCGACCAGATCTACTTCACCGATCACCAGCTGTAGGCCCGCCGGCGGCAGGCTCCGCCGCCGGGACCCCGGGCCGGACCAGCCAGGCTCCGCGGCGCATCACCCCGACCACCCGGAACGCCTCGTCCAGCACCACCAGGTCCGCGTCCCTGCCGGCCTCGATCGAGCCCACGCGGTCGTCGATCCCCAGCAGCCGGGCCGGCGTCGCCGAGATCGCCCGGGACACCTCCTCGACCGGCAGACCGTCCACCGTCACCGCCCGGCGGAAGGCCAGGTCCAGGGTCAGCGTGGAACCCGCGATGGCGCCCGCCCCCTCCTCACCCTCGGCCAGCCGGGCCACCCCGTTCGCGACGGTCACCTTCAGCGGCCCCAACGGGTACACGCCGTCGCCCATCCCGGCCGCCCCCATGGCGTCCGTGATCAGCGCCACCCGCGCCGCGCCCGCCGTGCGGAAGGCCAGCCCGAGCACCGACGGGTGCAGGTGTGTGCCGTCGTTGACCAGCTCGATGGCGACCCGCTCGTCCTCCAGCAGCGCGGCGATCGGCCCTGGTGAGCGGTGGGCCAGCGGCGGCATCGCGTTGAACAGGTGGGTGGCCACGCCCGCACCCGCCTCGATGGCCTGCCGGGTGGTCTCGTAGCTGGCGTCCGTGTGCCCGATCGCGGCGATCACCCCGCTGTCCCGCAGCAGCCGCACCGACTCGATGCCGCCGGGGAGCTCGGGCGCCAGCGTCAGCATCCGCGCCGTGCCGCGCGCCGCCTCGACCAGCTTGCCCACCTCGGCCGGATCGGGGTCGCGCAGCAGCGCCGGGTCGTGCGCGCCGCAGCGGTTGGCCGCGATGAACGGGCCCTCGAAATGGATGCCGGCCAGCTCGCCCTGCTCCACCAGCTCGGACAGGGCCCCCGCCTGCGCGGCCAGCTCCGCCAGATCGCCGGTGACCGTGGACGCCAGCATCGTGGTGGTGCCGTGCCGGCGGTGGGTGTCGACGACGGTCAGCGCCTCCTCGGCGGTCCCCGCGGAGAACGAGGCCCCACCGCCGCCATGCACGTGCAGATCGACGAAACCGGGGACGACCCAGTGCCCGGCGAGATCGAGCACCTCGACGCTCTCGCCGCGCGGCACCGGCCGTTCGGATCCGGCGAGGAAGACGCCGCCCGCCACGGCGACCCGGTCGTCCTCGACCACGCCGGAGGGCCGCACCACCCGCGCCCCCGCCAGCACGGTGCGGTGGGACGCGGCGGGGGCTCCGGCGGAGCCGGGAGACGCGTTGGGGGAAGTCATGGGTGGGAACCTCCGCGAAGTGGCAGGTGAGCCCCGAGGGGCGTGCCCAGTCTCACCCACATCCCGCAGAGAGGTCTAGTCCATTCTGTGGCGGCGCGGCGACGATGGGGGAAAGATCAACAGATTGCCCCGCGCGATAAGGGGTCAAACCACCTCCGAGGGTTGGCTGTTGTGAAAGCGATATCCACACGGGCGGTGAGGATTCGCACGCGGCGCGGCAGACTCGGGGCGCCCCCCGGGGGGCGATGAGGGGATGTCTACGGCAAAGGGGTTCCAACGTGCGACGTCGGCGGTTCATGGGGATGGGTGCCGGTCTGGCCGGCGCTCTCGGTCTGTCGGCCACCACCTCCGCCTGCGGCTCCGACTCCGGCGACGACCAGGTGGTGCTGAAGCTGGTGGCCGCCGAGTACGGCGACGCGTCAGACAGCGGCAGCACCGAGCGGTACTGGAACGAGGTGGTGACCGAGTTCCGCACCAAGCACCCCGACATTCTCGTGGACGTCTCCGTGATCCGCTACGAGGACGCCAACGCCGAGGTCAACCGGATGGTCGAGGAGGGCAACCCGCCCGACATCGCGCAGATCTCGGCGTTCGCGGACTTCGCCGAGAAGGAGCTGCTCCACCCCGCCGACGAGCTGCTCTCGCTCCCCGTGCTGGCCGACTTCATCCCCTCCATCGCCGACGCGGGGGAACGCCTCAGGGTGCAGTACGCGATGCCGTTCGCCGCCAGCATCACCCGCTTCTTCTACAACAAGGAGCTGTTCGACTCCGCCGGCCTCGACTCCGAGGCGCCGCCGCAGGACTGGGACGAGCTGCAGCAGGCCGCCGTCGCGTTGCGCACCGCGGGCGTCGGCACCCCGTTCGGGCTGCCGCTCGCCGACGACACCGCGCATGTGGAGGCGGTCACCTGGATGCTCAGCGGCGGCGGGGGCCTCACCGACAGTGTGGGCAGCTACACCATCGATCTGCCGGCGAACGTCGACACCTTCACCTGGCTGCGCGACGAGTGGGTGGCCGAAGGACTGACCGGCTCCGGCAACCCGGACCGCACCACCCGCGAGCAGGTCTACGCCGACTTCGCCGCCGGCGAGGTCGGCATGGTCATCGCCGACACGTTGTTGATGCGGCAGGCCGACGTGGGCGGCGTCGCCTACGGCACGGCGCCGATGCCGGGCATCGAAGGGCCGACGCGGACCGCGCTCGGCCAGGCGTCGTGGGTCATGGCGTTCAACCAGGCGCGGCGGCGCACCGAGATCGGCACCTTCCTCGACTACGTCTTCACCACGAACGCCGTGGCGAGCTTCCCCGAGCGCTACGAGTTCCTGCCCGTCACCACGCCCGCTGCCGACGCGCTGAGCGGGAGCAGCGATCCCGACCGGCAGCGCCTGGTGCCGTTCCTCGACGAGCTGCCCACCGCCACGTTCTACCCGGTGGGCAAGGTGTCCTGGGCCGAGGTCGCGGTCTCGTTCTCCCGCGGCGTGGGCGAGACGACGCGGCCGGACAGCAACATCGAGGGGATACTCGCCAGGCTCCAGCGAGAGGCCCAGGAGGCCGACCGACGAGCCGGCGCCTGACGGCAGATGCCTGGCGGTGCGGCCGCGGGGCGTGCCTACACTGCCGGAGTGAACGAGCAGGAGCGGCCGCCGGGCGAGGAGCCGGGGTCCCAGCCGGAGGAGCAGCCGGGGGACGGCCAGGGGGAGCGCGGGCTCTCCGAACGCGACCGGGCCGTGCTCGACTTCGAACACCGCTCCTGGCCGGGCGCGGGCGCCAAGGAGCGGGCCATCAGGGAACGCCTCGGCATCTCCCCCACCCGCTACTACCAACTGCTCAACGCGCTGCTCGACGACCCCGCGGCCCTGGCGCACGATCCGGTCACCGTCAACCGACTCCGCCGCCGCCGCGAGGGCCGCCGCCACGGCGGGCACTGACCGGCCCGCCGAGCCTCGGGTGTGGGGGCGCGGCGGGGGTGCGCCGGGGGTTAGAGTCGCCGCATGGGCTCTCCCGCCGAACCGCCCGCACACCCCCACGCCGCGCTGCCCGCCGATCTGCCCGTGCCGCGAACGTCGGCCGGCCGTGAGGGCCTGGCAGCGCTGGTCGCCAAGCCGGAACGGGCCCTGGTGGCCTTCGACTTCGACGGCACGCTGGCCCCGATCGTCCCCGATCCCGAACAGGCCCGCGCCCACCCCGACGCGGTGCCCGCGCTCGGCCGGCTCGCCGGCCGGGTGGGCACGGTGGCGGTCATCACCGGCCGCCCCGCCGACGTCGTGGTGCGACTCGGAGGCCTCGACGGCCACCCCGAACTGGCCGGACTCACCGTGCTCGGCGCCTACGGCGCGGAGCGCTGGGACGCGGCCACCGGGGAACTGCGCAAACCGCCCCCGCACCCCGGTATCGCGGCCGCCCGCGAGGAACTGCCCGGCATCCTCGGGCAGACCGGGGCGACCGTCGAGGACAAGGGCGGCGCGCTGGCGGTGCACACCCGGCGCGCCCCCGACCCGGCCGGCGCGTTCGCGCTGCTGCGCGACCCGCTGACCGCGCTTGCCGCGCGCGTTGGGCTCACGCTGGAGCCGGGGCGCCTGGTGCTGGAGCTGCGGCCGCCCGGCATGGACAAGGGCGAGGCGCTGACCGCGCTGGTCCGCGAGACCGACGCCGGGTCCGTGCTCTACGGCGGCGACGATCTCGGCGACCTGGCCGCGTTCGAGGCGGTCGTCGCGCTGCGCGACGCCGGCGTCCCCGGGCTCCGGCTGTGCAGCGGCAGCGAGGAGGTCGCCGAGCTCACCGCCGCGACCGACCTCACGGTCGACGGCCCCCAAGGCGTCACCACCTTCCTCACCACCCTCGTCGCCACCCTCCACTAGCCGTTCACCGCTTGCCGCGCGGCGTTTCGCGGTGTCCGGTCAGGCGCCGCTGGCCTGGTGCGGCGTGTGGATGGCCCTGGCGCCGACGCCGGTCTGGGCGGGTAGCCGGCAGGGCTGTGCTGCGGTGTCGGTCGCTTGTCGTGGCCAGGGTGTGCTGTGCGGTGGCCGTGTCGGGCGTGCCGCGGGTGCGGTGTGGCGCGCGGATGGCCTGCATCGTCGCCGCTGCGCGCGGGCGCCGTTGCCCCTCGTGCGGGGTTGTCGTCTCTCGTCGGTGAGGAGGATCAGGAGGGCGAAGAGGAGGATCCAGAAGGTGATGCCGAGGTAGCCGAAGATCAGGCCGGTGACGGCGTAGCCGGCGCCGCGTTCGTGGGTGTGCCGGATCCTGGCGCGGGCCTTGTGGCCGAGCACCACCGAGGGGATCGCGGTCAGGCCCCAGGTGGCCGGGGTCAGCAGCCCGCAGATCAGGGCCCAGCGGCATCGGTTGCCGGCTGGTGCGGCAGGTCGGCGACCAACGAGTGCAGCTCCCCGTCCGTGCCGGCGCGCTGGACGCGGTCCAGCCGTGCCTCGAACTCCTGCTGGTTCAGCCGGCCTTCCGCGAAGCCCGCCCTCAGCACGTCGCCCGCCCGGGCCCGGTCCGCCTCCGAGGCGGGCATCGGCGGCGACCCGTACGGTCGCGAGCCCTCCAGAGACATCCCCAGCCCCCTCCACGTTCGACCAGGTTCTCCCTCTACTGACCGCTGTGGAAGACGCCTGGGCAAGGGCCGCAGTTCTACCGGGCCGGGCCCGGCTAGCCGCGCAGTGCCGCGAGTTGGGCCAGGAACCAGTCGCGCGGCGGCAGTGCGGTGGCTGCCGCGGCAAGCTGCTTGGTGCGCTGCGCGCGTTCCTCCGCCGGCATGGACAGGCCGCGGTGCAGCGCCTCCGCGGTGCCCGCGAGATCGTAGGGATTGACCAGCAGCGCGGCCTCGCCGAGCTCCGCACTGGCCCCGGCCTCCCGGGAGAGCACCAGCGCGCAGCCGCCCTCGGCGACCACCGGGATCTCCTTGGCCACCAGGTTCATGCCGTCCCTGATCGGGTTGACCAGTGCCACGTCCGCCATCCGGTAGGCGGCCAGCGACCGCGCGAAGTCGTCCTTGACGTGCAGCAGCACCGGCGTCCAGCCGTCCCGCCCGAACTCGGCGTTGATCCCCTCGGCGACCCGGGAGACCTCGGCCGTGTAGTCGCGGTAGACCGCCAGGTCCTGCCGCGAGGGGTAGGCGAACGCGAGGTGGACGACGCGGTCGCGCCATTCGGGGTGGTCGACGAGCAGCCGACGGTAGGCCAGCAGCCCGCGCACGATGTTCTTGGACAGCTCGGTGCGGTCGACCCGGACGATCGTCCGACGATCCCCCACCTGCGCGCGCAGCTCGGCGAGCCGCTCGTCCACGTCGGCGCGGTGCGCCCGGTCCCGCAGGAAGTCCGCGTCGGCGCCGAGCCCGTGCACCCCGAGCCGGGTGGTGCGGCCGTCCAGGGTCACCGTGGTGCCGTCCGCGGACACCTCCGCGCCCAGCACGTCGGCGCAGCACGCGGCGAACGCGTCGGCCCAGCGTCGGGTGAGGAACGCCGCGCGATCCGCGCCCAGGATGCCGAGCAGCAGCTGCCGCGCGATCCGGTCGGGCAGCACCCGGAACAGCTCGGGCGGCGCCCACGGAGTGTGCGAGAAGTGTCCGACGCGCAGGCCGGGCCAGCGTTCCCTGAGCATGCCCGGCACCAGCGAGAGGTGGTAGTCCTGCACGAGCACCGCCGTCGCCTCGCCCGCCTCGTCGGCGAGCGCGTCGGCGAAGGCCGCGTTGTAGGCCTCGAAATCGGCCCAGCGCGCCTCGAACTCCTCATCGAACACCGGTTCGAGATGAGTCTGGTACAGCAGATGGTGCACGAACCACAGCACGGAGTTGGCGACGCCGTTGTACGCCGCGTCGAAGGTCGCGGGCGGGATGTCCAGCATCCGCACCGCCTGCCCGCCCGTCCCCTCCGGGTCCAGCCGGGCCCCGGCGCGGCGGGCGGCCTCGCGGTCGCCCTCGCTGAGCGCCGCGCACACCCACAGCCCGGCGTCGGGTCCGAGCGCGCTGAGACCGGAGACGAGCCCGCCCCCGCCGCGCTTCGCGACGAGTGAGCCGTCGTCGGCCACCGCGTAGCTCACCGGGCCGCGGTTGGAGGCGACGAGGACGTCAGCGGTCATGGCGGGCTCAACCTTCCGTGAAGACGTTCCGTGAAGGATCGGGCACGCGCGGAGACTAGCCAGGCACGCGCGTGCCGAAACGTGTCCCACGTCACATCCGCACCACCGGACACGCCCGCCGTCACCCGAACCGGCGGGCCGCGTACTCCGGCACGCTGGCCATCGGCGGGCGCTCCTCGGTGTTGATCTGGTGGGTCTGTGGCGCGAAGCCGCCGGCCTCGGTCCGCTCGAACTGAGTGATCCCCTGCCGGGTCGGCAGCGTGCCGCCCGGCAGCCGGCTCTGCGCGGCCCGCATGATGGCGGCGGCCATCCGGCCCAGGGCCTGGCCGTCCTGGTGCCGGTGCTTGCGCACCCCCACGTCGACCTGGGCCAGCGCGTCGAGCCCCGCCACGTGCAGCGTGTCGATCAGCAGTCCGAGCTCCACGCCGTATCCGACGGGGAACGGCAGCCGCTCCAGCAGCGTGCGCCGGGCCGCGTACTCGCCGCCCAGCGGCTGTACCACCCCGGCCAGCTGTGGCCAGTGCAGGTTCAGCAGCGGGCGGGCAACCAGCTCCGTGACCCGGCCGCCCTGCCGGGCGCCGGACGGCTGGTCGCCCAGCGGCCGGTCGTACATCGCCTTGACCAGCTGCACGTCCGGCTCGGTGAGCAGCGGCCCGAGGATGCCCGAGACGAACTGGGCGTCGAACTCCCTCAGGTCCGCGTCCACGAAGCAGATGATCTCCCCGCTGGCGGCCAGCAGCGAGCGCCAGAGCACCTCGCCCTTGCCGGGGACGGCGGGCACCCGCGGCAGGATCTCGTCGCGGTGGACGACCTTGGCGCCCGCCGCGGCGGCCACCTCGGAGGTGCGGTCGGTGGAGCCGGAGTCCACCACCATCAGTTCGTCGATCAGCGGGACGCGCTCCATCAGGTCGCGCCTGAGCGTTTCCACGATGGCACCGACGGTCGCCTCCTCGTTCAGCGCGGGGAGGATCACGCTGACACTGCCCTCCGAACCCGCCGCCCGCTTCGCGGCCAGCAACTGCGGCAGTGAGCGGTCAGCGGCGTCCCAGGACCGGCGGTGCAGCCACTCCTCAGCCTCTTCCAGCACGAATGTCGCTCCTGTTCGCGTTCGGCCATGTTTTAACCCGTATGGCCGTATCTGCCCCTTCCTGGCGGGGTCCGAACCCGTCGGCTCCGCTTTTTTCGGTGGGTCCGCTCCAGAGCCCGCTGCGTCTCGCGGATCGGACGGCCCGGATCATTGTGCGGGCCGTCCGTTACAGTCTCGGGCAGTGCAGGTGTCCTCCGCATATCGGGGCCTGCCGACAACTTCATACCGCTCATCCAGAGGGGCAGAGGGAACGGCCCGTTGAAGCCCCGGCAACCCTTCCGCCGGTTCTCGTGACGCCACGAGGCTCCCGGTGGGGAAGGTGCCAATTCCGGCCTGTGGCGAGAGTCGCCACGGGGAAGATGAGGAGAGGGCCTCGTTTCCCATGTCTGTGCTCACGACACACACCCCCGCCACCGCCTCCCAGCCGGCCGTCGACCTCGGCCCGGCCGCCGCACTGTCCTGCCGGGAGTGTGGAGAGCGCTTTCCGCTCAGCCCGGAGTTCGCCTGCCCGTCCTGTTTCGGGCCGCTGGAGATCGCCTACGAGCTGCCCAGCGGCGACCCCGAGACGCTGCGCGCCCGGATCGAGGCGGGACCGCAGAGCATCTGGCGTTACGCCCCGCTGCTGCCCGTGCCCGAGACGGTCGCGGAGCGGCCGAACCTGAACCCCGGCTGCACCCCGCTGGTGCGGGCCGACCGGCTGGCCGCGGAGCTGGGTGTGACCGGCGAGCTGTACGTCAAGGACGATTCGGCCAACCCCACGCACTCCTTCAAGGACCGCGTCGTGGCCTGCGCTCTCGAGGCAGCCCGCGCCTTCGGCTTCACCACGCTGTCCTGCTCCTCCACCGGCAACCTGGCCGGCGCCGTGGGCGCCGCCGCCGCCCGTGCGGGACTGCGCTCCTGCGTCTTCATCCCGCAGGGCCTGGAACAGGGCAAGGTCGTCATGGCCGCGGTCTACGGCGGCGAGGTGGTCGCGATCGAGGGCACCTACGACGACGTCAACCGCTTCTGCAGCGAGCTGATCGGCGATTCGGTCGGCGAGGGCTGGGGCTTCGTGAACGTGAACCTCCGCCCGTACTACTCGGAGGGCTCCAAGACCCTGGCCTTCGAGATCTGCGAGAAGCTCGGCTGGCGGCTGCCCGACCAGCTGGTCATCCCGATCGCCTCTGGCTCCCAGCTGACGAAGATCGACAAGGGCCTGAAGGAGCTGATCGCGCTCGGGCTGGTCGAGGACCGTCCCTACCGGATCTTCGGCGCGCAGGCCGCCGGCTGCTCGCCGGTCTCCCAGGCGTTCCGCGCCGGGCACGACGTGGTCAGGCCGGTCCGCCCCGACACCATCGCCAAGTCGCTGGCCATCGGGAACCCGGCGGACGGCCCCTACGTGCTGGACATCGCGCGGCGCACCGGCGGTGCCGTGGAGGACGTCACGGACGAGCAGATCGTGGACGCCATCACGCTGCTGGCCCGCACCGAGGGCATCTTCGCCGAAACCGCGGGCGGCGTGACGCTGGGCGTCACCAGGAAGCTGATCGAGGCGGGCACACTGGACCCGAGCCTCACCACGGTCGTGCTGAACACCGGCGACGGGCTGAAGACCCTCGACGCCGTGGCGCCCACCGCGGGCCCGACCGCGACCATCGCGCCGAGCCTCGACGCGTTCCGCGCCGCGGGCCTCGGGTGACGCCCCCGCCCTCTCGACTCGGCCCGGAAAGTGACTCACGGAAAGTGAAGATCGCATGAGCGTAACCGTCCGTATCCCGACCATCCTGCGCACCTACACCGGCGGACAGTCGGAGGTGACCGCCAACGGCGGCACGGTCGGCGAGGTGCTCGCCGACCTCGAGAAGAACCACCAGGGCATCGGCCCCCGGGTGCTGGACGACCAGGGCCGGCTGCGCCGTTTCGTGAACGTCTACGTGAACGACGACGACGTCCGGTTCGAGCAGGGTCTGGACACCCCCACACCGGACGGCACCGGCGTGTCGATCATCCCCGCGGTCGCCGGCGGCTGACCCCGGCCACCCCGGACCCGGCCCGTCGGTCCGCCCGCTCCGTCCCGCTCCGCCCCGAGGCGTGACCTCGGGGCGGAGCGGCGTTCGGGGGGAGATACAGTGATCCCAACGGGCAATGGCCGCCCCCCGCATATGAATTCGCGACACATCGGGCTGGAAAGCGGCTGAAAATCGTCGCACCAATTGTCTGATTGGCACGGTTGAGCCGTGGAAAAACGTTCAACTATCAGCTAATATGGGCCGTTTGCCCGTTCTGGCTCGTCTCAATTTCTCGTCCGTATGACCTGTTGCACTGGGCGTACGTCCAGATACATTCAGCGGCGGTCGAGCGTTCCGGCGCACACCCCCAATCGCCCGGGGGTGGGGTCTGTGAAGTGTGACCCGGGTCCGCGAAGTGCGGCCTCGTGAAAGGGCCGGCAATAGGGGAGTTAGGAAATGGCTCAGGGCACCGTCAAGTGGTTCAACGCGGAGAAGGGATACGGCTTCATCGCGGTCGACGGTGGTGCGGACGTGTTCGTCCACTACAGCGCGATCCAGATGGACGGCTACCGCACCCTGGAAGAGGGACAGCGAGTGGAGTTCGAGATCTCGCAAGGACAGAAGGGTCCACAGGCCGACATGGTCCGCGTCACCGCCTGAACGCCGACCGCACCGCAACCTTCACCAGGGCCCCGCACCCGGCCACCACCGGGGGCGGGGCCTCGTGCGTTCCCACGTCCCCGACCGCCGCCCCTCGTTGACCACCCTCCGGGTGGGCTTGCACTCTCGGGGGGCGAGTGCTAATCATGGGCGTTAGCACTCTGAGGGTGAGAGTGACAGCAAGGACCGGTTCGGTGAGGTCCGCGGTCGGGTGGTGCAGGGTACCGCCGGGGCGTGGGCCGTCCGTCGCGGGCGCCACACGCGGTCCGGAGCAATCCACCCCCGTATATGGGAGGACCACTTCACATGGCCAAGATCATCGCGTTCGACGAGGAGGCGCGGCGGGGCCTTGAGCGCGGGATGAACCAGCTCGCCGACGCCGTCAAGGTCACGCTGGGCCCCAAGGGCCGGAACGTCGTGCTGGAGAAGAAGTGGGGCGCCCCCACGATCACCAACGACGGTGTGTCCATCGCCAAGGAGATCGAGCTCGAGGACCCCTACGAGAAGATCGGCGCGGAGCTGGTCAAGGAGGTCGCCAAGAAGACGGACGACGTCGCGGGCGACGGCACCACCACCGCGACCGTCCTGGCGCAGGCGCTGGTCCGTGAGGGTCTCCGCAACGTCGCCGCCGGCGCCAACCCGATGGCGCTGAAGCGCGGCATCGAGGCGGCCGTCGAGCACGTCTCCGAGGCCCTGCTGCAGCAGGCCAAGGAGGTCGAGACCAAGGAGCAGATCGCCTCCACCGCCTCCATCTCGGCGGGCGACACCCAGATCGGCGAGCTGATCGCCGAGGCCATGGACAAGGTCGGCAAGGAAGGCGTCATCACCGTCGAGGAGTCGCAGACCTTCGGGCTGGAGCTTGAGCTCACCGAGGGCATGCGCTTCGACAAGGGCTACATCTCGGCCTACTTCGCCACCGACATGGAGCGCATGGAGGCGGAGCTCGAGGACCCGTACATCCTCATCGTCAACTCCAAGATCAGCGCGGTGAAGGACCTGCTGCCGCTGCTGGAGAAGGTCATGCAGTCCGGCAAGCCGCTGCTGATCATCGCCGAGGACGTCGAGGGCGAGGCCCTGTCCACCCTGGTGGTCAACAAGATCCGTGGCACCTTCAAGTCCGTCGCCGTCAAGGCCCCGGGCTTCGGTGACCGTCGGAAGGCCATGCTGGGTGACATCGCCATCCTCACCGGTGGCCAGCCCATCTCCGAGGAGGTCGGCCTCAAGCTGGAGAACGCCACGCTCGACCTGCTCGGCCGGGCGCGCAAGGTGGTCATCACCAAGGACGAGACCACCATCGTCGACGGCGCCGGCTCCAGCGACCAGGTGCAGGGCCGGGTCGCCCAGATCCGTGCCGAGATCGAGAACTCCGACTCGGACTACGACCGGGAGAAGCTCCAGGAGCGGCTCGCGAAGCTGGCCGGCGGCGTGGCCGTCATCAAGGCCGGTGCCGCGACCGAGGTGGAGCTGAAGGAGCGCAAGCACCGCATCGAGGACGCCGTGCGCAACGCCAAGGCGGCCGTCGAGGAGGGCATCGTCGCCGGTGGTGGCGTGGCCCTGCTCCAGGCCTCCACGGTCTTCGAGAAGCTGGACCTGGAGGGCGACGAGGCCACCGGCGCCGCCGCCGTCAAGCTGGCGCTCGAGGCTCCGCTGAAGCAGATCGCGATCAACGCCGGTCTCGAGGGCGGCGTCGTGGCGGAGAAGGTGCGCAACCTGCCGGCCGGTCAGGGCCTGAACGCCGCGACCGGAGAGTACGTGGACATGCTGGCCGAGGGCATCATCGACCCGGCCAAGGTGACCCGCTCCGCGCTGCAGAACGCGGCCTCCATCGCGGCCCTGTTCCTCACCACCGAGGCGGTCATCGCCGACAAGCCGGAGAAGGCCGCCGCTGGTGCGGCCGACGCGGCGGGCGGCATGGGCGGTGGCATGGACTTCTGAGTCCTGCCGCTGTCAGACGAACGCCGACGAGGGGCGGCACCCGTTCGCGGGTGTCGCCCCTCGCAGCGTTCGGACGGTGCTTTGGGGGTCAGGGGGTGACGGCGATCTCCGCGGCCTCGGCGACCGCGGTGGCCGCAGGGGTCAGGCCCAGATCGGCCTCAAGCGCCCCGGCCGAGCCCGCCGAGCCCAACACCACTGCCCCGACGAGGAATCCGACGAGGGCGGCCACGGCTCCGATCCTGCGTGCCTTGCGCATGAGCGTCTCCTTTCACTGTGGGTGCGAGACACCACGAAGATCACCCTCCCGTCCAGGCAATAAGCAGGAAAAGCTGAAGAATCACTGCAATCGGGTACGTCCGTCACCCGATGGTGGTACCCCGGTCAGCCGCTTGTCGACGTGGCGTGCGCCAGGGTGAGCGCGGCGCGCAGGTGGCCGCCGGACTCCGCGAGCAGGCGGTCGGCGGTCGCCGCGTCCACCTCGCCCAGGATGGTGAGAATGGCGTTCTTCACCTCGCCGCCGGTCGCGGCCAGCGCCCGTTCGATGACGTCCTCGTGCGCGCCGGTGGCGAGCTGCACGATGCGGCGGGACCTGGCGCGCAGCTTCGCGTTGGAGGCGCGCACGTCCACCATCAGGTTCCCGTAGGTCTTGCCGAGCCGGATCATGCTGATGGTGGAGATCATGTTGAGCACCAGCTTCTGCGCGGTGCCCGCCTTCAGTCGGGTCGAGCCGGTGATCAGCTCGGGTCCCACCACGATCTCGATGCCGTGCTCGGCCGCGGCGGCCAACGGGGAGTCGGCGTTGCAGGACAGCCCGATCGTCAACGCGCCCCTGGCGCGCGCGTGCGTCACCGCGCCGACCGCGTACGGCGTGCGCCCCGAGGCCGAGATGCCCACCACCACGTCGTCGGGGCCGACGCCCTGCTGGTCCAGATCGGCCGCGGCCAGCTCACTGCTGTCCTCGGCGCCCTCCACCGCCGTCACCATGGCGTCGGGACCCCCGGCGATCAGCCCGAGGACCTCCTTGGGGTCCGTGTTGAACGTCGGCGGGCACTCGCTGGCGTCCAGCACCCCGAGCCGGCCCGCGGTGCCCGCGCCCAGGTACAGCAGCCGCCCGCCGCGGGCCATCCGCTCCGCCGCCGCGTCGATGGCGGCGGCGATCTGCGGCAGCTGCCGGGTCACCGCGGCCGGCACCCCGGTGTCCTCGTCGTTCATCGCCCGGGCAATGTCGAACGTGGAGCGCTGGTCGATCTCGGCGAGTTCGGGTCGGTACGCCTCGGTGGTCAGCGCGTCGAGCTCGGTCTGCAACTCACCGTAAGGGCTGGTGGACATCGTGGCGCGGCTCTCCGTGGGGAAACGGTGGTGTGGGGTAGCTCGGTGGCTCAGATGACGCGGGTGGAGCGTGAGACGCCGGCGCGCCGGGAGCGCGCGGTCAGCGCCCCCGGGGCGTGTGGCGGTGCGCCAGCGCCTCGTAGCTGGCGTGCAGGGCGGGTGCCGCCGACTCGTAGGTCCGCTGTGCCACGCCGATGAACAGGCAGTCCACCACCAGCAGCTGGCTGGTGCGGCTGGACATCGCCGCCGGGCGCAGCTCGCTCTCCCGCGCCGTGGAGGTGGTCAGCACGTGGTCCGCGTACTGGGTCACCTCGCCGTCCGGACGACCGGTCAGCGCGACGGTGGTGGCGCCGTGGTCGAAGGCGACCTGGAGCGGTTCGATGACGTCCACCGTGCGTCCCGAATGGGTGATCGCGATGGCGACGTCCCCCGCGCGCAGCTGCACCGCGTTGGTCACGGCCAGATGCGGGTCGGAGTGCGCGTGCGCGATCAGCCCGATCCGCAGCAGCTTCTGGGCCAGGTCCTGGGCCACCAGGGAGGACGCGCCGATGCCGTAGACGTCCACTCGCCGGGCCGTGGCCAGCGCGCTGACCGCCGCCTCCAGCTGGGCCAGGTCCAGGGCCCCCGCCGTGTCGGCCAGGGTCTGGCGCTCGTCCTGCGCCAGCTTGGTCACGACGTCCCGCAGCGGGTCGTCCACGGATATGTCGGCGGTGACCGCGGGCGCGGCGCCCGACGCCTGCTGGGCGGCCAGCCCGGCCAGCGCGAGCCGCAGGTCCCGGTAGCCGGGGTAGCCCAGCAGCCGGGCGGTGCGGACGACGGTGGCCTCGCTGGTGCCGGTGCGCTCGGCGAGGCCGGTCACGGTGAGCGCCGCGCAGCCGGCCGGATCGCCGGCGACGGTCTCCGCCACGCGCTGCATGGAACGGGTCATGGAGGGCGCCATGGTGCGGACCTTGGCGGCCAGCGCACCGGGCTCGGGAGGCGTGGGCCGGGGCGCCACGGGCACGGGCCGCGCGCGGGCCCCCCGCCGGACGAAATTTTCCTTCATAGCGTTCCTCACGGGTGAAACGTATTTTCGTGCCGTTGCTTCGTCAACCCCCATGGGAGTAATTCGTACAAGTCTGGTCCAATGGTGGTCATGGAGCAGGGATCTTCGGGAAACCCTTCGGAAGCCGCCATACACCGGGGCCGGGCCCTGGTACTGGCCGACCTGGCGGCCGAGGGGGTGGCCGGCCCGCAGGAGGTCTCCGCCCTGGAGCAGGCCGTGGCGCATCGCCGCTGGTGGACCGACCAGTGGCCGGCCGGCGCGGCCTACGTGCCGGGACTGCTCGCCCAGGACGTGCAGGACGCGCTGCTGGAGGGCGTCGGGCGCTGGCCGATCTGCCCGCTCTGCGTGCCGGATCGGGAGGACGAGCCGCACGCGCTGGAGGTGCTGCCGGAGCTGGGCGAGGACCCGCGCTGGGTATGCGGCGTCACCGGACGCACGGTGGCCCCGCTGGGCGGGCTGGCCGACACCCGATGACCGTCTACATCGACCCGCCCACCTGGCCGGGACACGGCCGGATGTGGTCACATCTCGTCAGCGACGCCTCGTACGCCGAACTCCACGCGTTCGCGGACCGGCTGGGCGCCCCGCGCCGCGCGTTCTCCCGCGACCACTACGATCTGCCGGCCGAGCGCTACGCGGACGCGGTCAGGATGGGCGCGGTCGAGGTCGGCAGCAAGGAACTCGTGCACCGCCTGGTCTCCGCCGGGCTGCGCCGCCGGGCCCGCTGGCGCGGGCGGGGCACCACGGGCGAGGAGCGGGCACGTTGACCCCCCCAACCGTCCGCGCGATACTCGGCGCCTGGCCCACGGGCGGTCGGGGACGCCGCGTCCTCGGCGCGTGCGCTCGGCGCGTACGGCGGAATACTCACCGGAGGTGGGGCCTTGCCGTACCGCCAACCTGACTCTTCTCACGCGCCCGCACGAAGCCGGCGGCTGCCGCTGGCCGTGTACGTGCTCGGCGCCGCCGTCTTCGCGCTCGGCACCTCGGAGTTCATGCTGGCCGGGCTGCTGCCCGAGGTCGCCGACGACCTCGACGTGTCGATCCCCACCGCCGGCCTGCTGATCTCCGCGTTCGCCATCGGCATGGTCGTCGGCGCGCCGCTGCTGGCCGCCGCGACGCAGCGGCTGCCGCGCCGGCTGACGCTGCTGTGGCTGCTCGCCGTCTTCGGCGTCGGGCATGTGGTGGGGGCGCTCGCGCCCGGGTACGGCGTGCTCTTCGCCTGCCGGGTGGTGAGCGCCCTGGCGTGCGCCGGTTTCTGGGCGGTCGGCGCGGGCGTCGCGATCTCGCTGGTGCCGCGCGGCGCCAGGGCGCGGGCGATGGCCGTGATGATAGGCGGCCTCAGCATCGCCAACATCGCGGGCGTGCCGGGCGGCGCGCTGCTCGGCCAGCACCTCGGCTGGCGCGCCGCGTTCTGGGCGGTCGCCCTGATGACCGCCGTCGGCTTCCTCGGCGTCGTGTTCCTGGTGCCGCGCGCCACCGCCGCGGCCGGCGCGCGCCCGCCGCGGCTGCGCGCCGAGGCCCGCATCTACCGGGACCCGCGGGTGTGGCTGGCGAACGTCACCATCGCGCTCTTCGCCGCCGGCACGATGTGCTTCTTCTCCTACCTCGCCCCGCTGCTCACCGACGTCACCGGGCTCGGCGAGCGCTGGGTGCCGGTGGTGCTCGTGCTGTACGGGGTCGGCGCGCTGCTCGGCACGATCATCGGCGGGCGGATGGCCGACGCGCACATGTTCGGCACGCTGTACGCGGGGTTCGCCGCCGGCACCGGCGTGTTGGTGCTGATCGCGCTGACCGTGCACGTGCCGGTCGCGGTCGTCGCGGGTTCGGGGCTGCTCGGCCTGGCGGCGTTCGTCGCCTCGCCCGGCCTCAACGCCCGGATGTTCAACGTCGCCGGCGGCACGGCGCCCACGCTGGCCGGCGCCACCGTCACCGCCGCGTTCAACACCGGCAACGCCCTCGGGCCGTGGATCGGCGGTGTGGTCATCAGCACCGGGCTCGGCTACGTGTGGACCGCGTGGGTCGGCGCCGTGCTGGTCGCCGGCGCCATCGTCACCACCGCGTTCCAGGCCCGCGACGCGAGCCGCTCCCGGGTCGTCGCCTCCCACGACGAGGCGGAGGCGCGTCCCTCGCAGGTCGCCAGGGACCGCGAAGCGTGCTGACACCGGCGCGCTCACCGTCCCCGGGGACCGGCTGAGGGTCCGATGCCGCTCCTGGGCTGACCCGTCGGGACGGCGTGGGCACGTGCGTCCCGACGGTCCTGTCGGGTCAGTGGCCGGCGTCCCAGCGGCCCGGGCGGGGGCCCGCGTTCGCGAGGATGTCCGCGCAGGTGGCGTCGGCGCGGCAGGCGGAAACGGGGTCGGCGGCCGGCAGCAGCGTGTTGCCGGACAGCGTGACGCCATCCGCGGGCGTGTCCTCGGGCCACCAGTAGGGCTCGTCGTCGTCCCAGTAGTTGTCCGCGATGTTGATCCGGCCCGGCTCGACGCCGCTCACGGCGTTCTCGCTGCCGAAGAGCACGTTGCCCCTCAGGGTGACCCAGTCGGCGCCGACGTCGGGGTAGAGGCCGACGCCGCCCGCGTCGTGCACCACGTTGCCGCGCACCACGGCCCCGTCCTCGAAGGACGTGCCCTGGGCGAACGGCAGGTAGATGCCGCCGCCGTCGGGGACCTCGCGCACCGCGTCGTACACCAGGTTGTTCTCGACGAGCAGGCCGCTCGGCGACTCGCCCCAGATGCCGGAGTACGGCACGTCGTTGACCTGGTTGTGCGCGATCGTCGAGTCCGGCGCGCCCTCCAGCACGATGCCGATGGAGCTGCGGTAGTCGAGGCCGACGTCCCGCACCCGGTTGTCCGTCACGCGGTTGCCGCCGCCGGAGCCGTGCAGCTCCACGCCGCCGCCGGACAGGTCGTCGAACACGTTGCCCCGCACGGTGTTGTCCGCGCCCACCTCGGACAGGGTGAGGGCCTGCCCGCCCAGCGCCATGAAGTGGTTGCCCTCCAGGGTGATCCCCTCGGCGGCCCGGAACGTGACGTGCCCCGGCATCCGCGCCAGCTCGCCCTCGGTCCAGTACCAGCTCCCGATGATCTGCGGGAAACCGGTCGGCTCGTCGGGCGCCAGCCAGGTCGCGTGGGTGAACGTCAGCCCGCGGAAGGCCAGATCGCGCAGCGGCGCGTCGGCCGTACCCTCACCCGCCAGCAGCGTCTCCAGCACGGGCGCGACGACCGGGACCTCGCGCGGGTCCTCATCCGCGCGCGGCAGGTAGTACAGCATGTGGTGTCCCGGCTCCGAGCGGTCCAGGTACCAGGTGCCGCGCTGGTCGAGCAGGCTGAGGCTGTTCTCCACGTCCGTCGGGACGCCGGGCACCGCGCCCGGGACGTCGTTGTCGTACGCCTCCTTGAGGTCGCCGAAGCACGGCTCGTCCACGACGATCATGGTCCACTCCGCGTCCCCCTCGACGGCGGCGACGCCGCATCTGGCCTCGGAGTACGGCAGGCCCTCGGCGCCGCCGTTGAAGACGAGCTCCATGTCCTCGGGCCGCTGCCAGGACTGCGGAGTGGTGTTCTGGACGGCGTAGCCCGTCGGCATCGGGATGGCCTCGCCCGGCAGGCCGCCGCCGAGGGCGGTCCGCGGGGCGCGGCGGCCGTCGACGAAGAGCTGGCGCGTCTCCAGATCGCCGACGTCCGCCCGCCAGGCGCCGGCCACCTCGTCGGCGGGCTGCCAACCGGTCACCTCCCGGCCGCCGCTGAGGGTGACGGGCTCCTGCCACGGCGTTCCGTAGCCGTGCGCCTGGTAGACGACGTCGTGGCCGCCGGTGCCCCCGTCGCCCTCGGCCGCCGAGAAGCGGAGGGGGTCCGTGAGGGAGTACGTGCCGCCGCGCAGGTTGACCACGATGTCCGCGTCCATCTCCGCCGTCCGTTCGCGGACCGCCTGCTGGGCGCCCTCCGGGGTGGCGAACGGGCGGTCCGCCGTGCCCGGCCAGTCGTCGTCGCCCCAGGGGGCCACGTACAAATGTTCGGGGCCCTCGCGCGGGGCCGCGGTGAGGGGGGCGGCGGCGACGGCCGCCACGAGCCCGGCGACCACCACGGCCGCCCCCACCAGCCGGTGGGGTGACGACATGAACCTCATGCGGACTGCCTCCTCGGTCGGATCGGTCGGATCGGTCGATCGCTCGGCAGTCTCGCCGGGTCCGAGGGCGCCCGGGCATCGGTCGTCAGGTCACGCGCGTCCGACCAAGGTTGACACTTCCGATCCGTCCCGCGGTACCGGAGTTCAGCCGGTCAGCAGCCGCAGCTCGCCGTGGAGGTTGAAGCGGGCCGTGGGCTCCCAGCGCGCGACGGCGTGCGGGGTGTGGAAGAGCCGGGGGAGCGCGAGCAGGCGGCGCAGGACCGCGGCGCGGCCCTCGCGGAACGCGTCGTCCGGGACGAACCCGAACTCCTGCCGGATCTCCGCGGCGTACGCCGCGTACTCCTCGGGCGAGCCGGCCAGCACGGCCAGGTCCGCGTCGCACAGCGCGGCGCCGTCGGCGTCGCCCTCGGCCGGGTCATGGCCGGCCGTCAACCGGACCAGGCGGACCACCTCCGACTTCGGGGCGGTGGGCGGCAGCCGGTGCTCGGCGAGCTGGGCGCTGCGCTCCACGTTCTCGGCGTCCGACACGCGCGGGTCGTACACCGCGTCGTGGAACCAGGCCGCCAGCGCCACCGCCGACGGGTCCGTGGCGTGCCCGGCCAGCTCGGGTCCGGCCAGCCGGTCCAGCATCGTCCGCAGATGCGTCGTCGTGTGGTAGTGCCGCTGCGGTTCGGCCCACCTGACCAGCAGTTCCTCGCCGAGCGGCCGCCACTCCGGGCCGAGCAGCGCGGCGAACCGGTCGAGCAGCCCGTCCTCCGGGGTGATCATGCCCCCATTCTCGACCCGCCGGGCCACCGCCGCCGAGCGGGGTGGCCTCGACGGCCAGGCCCGGAGTGGCGGCCGCTCGGTACGGATGGGGGAGGTCAGGTGGCGGGCGAGCCGGCGGCGTCGAGGGCGGGGGCGGGGGCCGGTACGGGAGGCGCGGCGAGTGCGGGTGGCAGCGGTGCGGCGTGGACCACGGCGAGGCCGGACACCGCGCGGGTCAGCGCCACGTACAGGCGCCGCAGGCCGGTGCGTTCGTCGGGCTCCGCGGCGACGACCGCGGCCGGCTCGTCCAACACCACATGGTCGTACTCCAGGCCCTTCGCCAGCGTCGCCGGGACCAGCGTCAGGCGGGCCGTCTGCGAGGTCTCCTCGCCCGGCGCCAGATACGGCAGTCCCGCCGCGTCCAGCGCCGCGCCGAGCGCGGCGATGCGCGGTTCGGCGGCGATCAGGCCGATGGAGCCCTCGTTGCGGAGCGCGTCCCGGCAGGCGGCCACCGTGGCCCCGTCCAGCGCGGCCGGCTGCTCCCCGGGGACGGCGCGGACCTCCAGCGAGCCCGCCGACTCGCGGATCGACGTGGCCTCGGCCAGGCCCGGCGCGATGGCGGGCAGCAGCCGCGAGGCGTACGCGATCACCTCGCGCGGCACCCGGAAGCCCTGCGTCAGCTCCTCGACCGTCGACGCCGGCTTCCCGAGGTGGTCGAGCGCCGCCGCCCAGTCGGGCGTGGCCCACGGCGTGGTGCCCTGCGCGATATCGCCGAGCACCGTGGCCGAGCCGGTGCTGCACCGGCGGCCCACCGCCCGGTACTGCATCGGCGAGAGGTCCTGCGCCTCGTCCAGCACCACGTGGCCGAGCGACGGCGTGCGCTCCACCAGATCGCGCGCCTCGTCGATGAGCACCGCGTCCGCCGGCGACCAGCGCGCCGACTTCGCCCCGCGCGGCGGCTTCGCCCAGAGGATCGCCCGCTGCTCCTCCGCCGTGAGCACGCCCTCGGCTTGTTCGGCCAGGAACTCCGGGTCGGACAGCAGCCGGTGCACCAGCCTGGCCGGGTCCACCGGCGGCCAGCAGTCCCGCACCACGGCCTTGACGGCGGGCGTGCGGGCCACGGCGTTCTGCACCCGGTCGTCCGGCGCTTCGCCGGCGTGCTCCATCCGCACCAGCACGTGGTGCGCGATCCGCTGTGGCAGCGCGTCCCTGGCGGCGCCGTAGCGCATGTCCCGGGCCAGCAGCTCGCGCACCAGCTCCTCGAGTTCGTGGACCGGAACGCGCCAGCGCCGCGACCCGCGCACCACCACCACGCCCTCGCTCGGCATCCGCACCCCGGAGCGCACCGCCCGGCGCAGCACCGCCGCCATCCGCGCGTCGCCCTTGACCAGCGCCGCGCCGGCCGGGTCCGTGCCGCGCACCTCCACGCCGGTGTTGCGGGCCACCAGTTCGTCCACCGTGCTCTGCCGCACCTCCAGCTCGCCCAGCGCGGGCAGCACCTGCTCGATATAGCGCAGGAAGGAGCGGTTCGGGCCGATCACCAGGGTGCCGCTCCGGGCCAGCCGCTCCCGGTGCGCGTAGAGCAGATACGCCACCCGGTGCAGGCCGACCGCGGTCTTTCCGGTGCCGGGGGCGCCCTGGACGCAGACCGTGCCGGACAGCGCGGCGCGCACGATCTCGTCCTGCTCCGGCTGGATGGTGGCCACGATGTCCCGCATCGGGCCGACGCGCGGGCGTTCGATCTCGCGCTGGAGCAGCGCGGAGGAACGTTCCGCTTCGGTCTGGTCGGTGAGGTGCTCGTCCTCGTACGCGGTCAGCTCGCCGCCGTCGTAGCCGAAGCGGCGGCGCAGCGCGACGTTCTGCGGATCGCGTTTGGTGGCGCGGTAGAACGGCTGCGAGACCGGGGCGCGCCAGTCGATGACCATCGGGTCGCCGGCGGCGTCGTGCACGTGCCGGCGGCCGATGTAGAAGCGGTGCGCATCTCCCCCAGGCCCGAGGGGCCCGGGAGGTGCCCCCATGCCCGTGGCGTCCTCGTGCAGGGCGTGCAGGTAGTCGAGGCGGCCGAAGAACAGCGGGGTGCCGGCGAGGTCGGCGAGCGCCTTGACGCGCAACTCGATCTCCGAGGCCAGCACCTCGGCATTCACCCAGTTCGCGGCGACGTCGCGGATGTCGAGCGACTCGACATCGGCGCGCATCGCGCGGAGCGCGGCCCGGGACGCGGCCAGATGGGCGCGCTCGGCTTCGAGGGGTCCGGAGTCGGTGGAGGGGTCGGCAGAAGGTCGGGCGGGCACGGCGGAAGCCTCCGGTGGGTGGAGCGGGGATACGGACGGCTGCCGACCGGTTGCCGTACGGTCGGCTCCCTGGACGCTGCGGCCCGGGAGGCAGAGCACGGGAGCCTAGGCCGGGGCCGGCCCGGGGCGCAAACCGTTTTCCTCGCACCCTGGAGTGGCTCTCGGGGTCCACCCCGGGTCCGCCTCAGGGGAGCTAGCCCATTCGGGTGACTCGGGTGAATCCGACAATCAACCCTGCGACCGATGTGGCTCCCCGCTGCTCAGGAGCACTCTTGAGGACATGAGCGCCATATCTGTCCACTCTCCCGGGGCCCTCCCCGGCGCCACGGCCTCGGGTGAAGCGCGAGAGCACTCCAGGCACCTGCTGGGCAACGCACTGCGTGCCGTCCGGGTCGTCGCGGGCGTGGCCTTCGAGGTCGTGGTCCTGGGGAGAGTCGATGAGCACGTCGAGCCGCACGCCGGGGTGCGGCTTCGGTCCCCCAGGCACTGACGCCACGGGGTGCCCCCGACGCACGCCGGCCCGGCGGGGAACACGGCCGGGCACGTGGGGGAGCGGTAACCGGGCCCGAGCTGCCCGGTTACCGCTCGTGCGTGGCGGGCTGATCAGCGGCCTGACCACCCGCTGGTCAGCCCACCACGGGCCCGTGGTGGGCGTGTGGGGGGACACTCACCTTCACCCGTGCAGTCGCCACCGCCCGGCCAGGAGGTTGCCGCCGACCTCGCGCCAGATCCGGCGCGGCGATCCGGCGCGGGCGCTCGGCGCGGTTAGACGCCGTCCAGCGTCGTCTCGCCCTCGCCCTTCTCGTCCGGGGAGGACGCGGTCAGCTCGCTGGCGTCCATGATCCGGTAGGCGTAGCCCTGCTCCGCCAGGAAGCGCTGGCGGTGGGCGGCGAAGTCCTGGTCGATGGTGTCCCGGGCGACGACCGAGTAGAAACGGGCCTCGTGCCCGTCCGCCTTCGGCCGCAGCACCCGCCCCAGCCGCTGCGCCTCCTCCTGCCGGGAGCCGAACGTGCCGGACACCTGGATGGCGACCGTCGCCTCCGGCAGGTCGATGGAGAAGTTCGCGACCTTGGACACCACCAGCACGCCGATGTCGCCCGAGCGGAAGGCGTTGAACAGCTTCTCCCGCTGTGCGTTGGTCGTCTCGCCCTTGATCACCGGGGCGCCGAGCCGCGCGCCCAGGTCGTCCAGCTGGTCGATGTACTGGCCGATCACCAGCGTCTGCTGCCGCGCGTGCAGCCGCACCAGCGTCTCGGTGATCCGGCGCTTCGCGTCGGTGGTGGCGCAGAAGCGGTACCGCTCCTCCGGTTCGGCGGTGGCGTACGCCAGCCGCTCGGAGTCGGTGAGGTCCACCCTGACCTCCACGCAGTCGGCGGGCGCGATGTACCCCTGTGCCTCGATCTCCTTCCACGGCGCGTCGAACCGCTTGGGGCCGATCAGCGAGAACACGTCGGACTCCCGCCCGTCCTCGCGCACCAGCGTGGCGGTCAGCCCGAGCCGGCGCCTGGCCTGGAGGTCGGCCGTGAACTTGAACACGGGCGCGGGCAGCAGATGCACCTCGTCGTAGACGATCAGACCCCAGTCCCGGGAGTCGAACAGCTCCAGATGCGGGTAGACGCCCTTCCGGCGGGTCGTCAGCACCTGGTACGTGGCGATGGTGACCGGCCGGATCTCCTTGCGCGCGCCGCTGTACTCGCCGACCTCCTCCTCGGTCAGCGAGGTGCGCCGCACCAGCTCGGCCTTCCACTGCCGGGCCGCGACCGTGTTCGTCACCAGGATCAGCGTGGTGGAGCTGGCCCGCGCCATCGCGCCCGCGCCGACCAGCGTCTTGCCGGCGCCGCAGGGCAGCACGATGACCCCGGAGCCGCCGTGCCAGAAGCCGTCCACGGCCTGCCGCTGGTACGGGCGGAGCGCCCAGTCGTCCTCGTGCAGTTCGATCGAGTGCGCCTCGCCGTCCACGTACCCGGCCAGGTCCTCGGCGGGCCAGCCCAGCTTCAGCAGCGCCTGCTTGATCTGGCCGCGCTCCGACGGGTGCACGACCACGGTGTCGGCGTCGATGCGGGCGCCGACCAGCGGCTTGATCCGCTTGGCGCGCAGCACCTCCTCCAGCACCGGCCGGTCGGTGCTGACCAGCACCAGGCCGTGCGCCGGGTCCTTGGTGAGGGTGAGTCGCCCGTACCGCGCCATGGTCTCGGCGACGTCCACCAGCAGCGACTGCGGCACCGGATAGCGGGAGTACGTCACCAGCGCGTCCACGACCTGCTCGGCGTCGTGCCCGGCGGCCCGGGCGTTCCACAGCCCGAGCGGGGTGACCCGGTAGGTGTGGATGTGCTCGGGCGCCCGCTCCAACTCGGCGAACGGCGCGATGGCCCGGCGACACGCCTCGGCGTGCTCGTGGTCCACCTCAAGCAGCAGCGTCTTGTCGCTCTGCACGATCAGCGGCCCGCTCTCCATGCGCCTCTCCTCAGATGCCGGCTGGTCGGTCGTGGCCAAGCCTCAAGTGTCGCACCCGGCGGCAGGTGGCCGCGGACGTGGATCAGCGGCGGGGGAGGAGGGCCTCGGCGATGAAGGTCACGTCGGCGGGGAGGGTGGGGTCGCCGCTCTCGGCGGTCCACAGGCTGTTCTGCAGGATCCGGCCCAGCGTCCAGCGCACGGCGCGGCCGCGGTCCAGGCCGAGCGTCTCCGTCATCAGGTCGAAACGGCGGAGCACGTCGGCGGCGTCGGGGACGAAGCGGTTCCAGAGGGGGGACAGCAGCTCGAAGCAGGGGTCGCCGAGCAGCGGTTTGGGGTCGATGGCCAGCCACGGTTCGCGGCCGGCGGCGCGCGCTTGGGGCAGCGGCGCCAGCACGTTCTGGTAATGCAGGTCCCAGTGCAGCAGCGCGCCGCCCGGTTCGTTCGCGACCTCGCGGACGGCCGCCGACCAGTCGGAGAGCAGCCGGCGGTGCGCCGGGTCGGCGAGCCGCGGGAGGGCGGCGGGCGTGCGGTCCAGCATCCCGGCCGCGATATCGCCCAGATGCCGGAGCCCCGACGGCGGTGGGGCGGTGACGAGCCGGGCCATCAGCTCGGCGAGCGTGGCGAGCGCCTCGAAGACGTCGGGCACGTCGTCCAGCGAACGGCCCGGGTTCAGCGCCTCCAGCAACATGGTGCCGGACTCGGGGTCGTGCTCCAGCAGCCGGACGGCGCCGTCGCCGCGCCAGGCGCGCAGCGCCTGCGGCTCCCCGGCGCTCTCCTCGTCCACGGGCTGGAGCTTGAGCGCGGCGGGTGTTCCGTCGGGGCGGGTGACCGGGATGACGAGGGCGACCACCCCGTGCCTGGCCGGTCCGGTGGGGGTCAGCTCCCAGCGCTCCAGCATCGTGGCGGCCAGTGCCGGCAGCGCATCGACCCAGGCGAGACCGGCCTCGCCCCCGTACTTCTCGTGCGCGGCGGCCAGTGCCTCGGGAACGATGATCACCTTGTCACCCTACTGACGGGGGCAACTCGTTTACCGGGCGAGCTGGTGGGTGCCGGTGATCCGGTGCAGGGGGTAGGTGCGGACCTCCTCGGCGGTGTGGTCGAAGCCGGTGACGAAACCGCCCTCCACCTTGACCGGGGACAGCACCCGCTGCCCGGCGATGCCGTCGGCGCCCACATAGCCGATCCAGACGAGGGCGCCCGCCCTGACCGCGTCCTGGAGGATGGTGAGGGTCTCGGCCGAGGAGGTGCGCGGGGGCGATCCCTCGGGCACCGGCGGCGCGTTCCCCGCCGGGGCGGCCGCGGTGGACGCGGCGCTGGCCGCGTCGTCCCCGGCGCGCAGCGCGCGGACCGCGGCGGCGAGCAGCGTGGCGTCCGCGTCGGCGCCCGAAGCCTCGGGCGCCGGATGGGGCGCGCTGCGCGGCGGGGTGCGGTGCGAAGTGGCGCGGAGGGTGAGCACCGCACCGTCGGCCGCCTCGGCGGCGGGCGCGAGGCCGAGCTCGCGCAGCCGCTCCAGCAGGATGTCGGGCGGGACGGCCGAGACCAGCACGGTCGGGGCCAGCCGGCGCAGCCGCAACGCCTCCGTCCGGCGGTCGGCCAGCAGCTGGGTGAGCGCGGCCTCGTCGTCGCAGCGCAGATAGCTGGTGGCGGCGCCGACCCGCATCCGGCCGTGCTTCCTGGCGACGTCGTCGACCAGGTACGTCAGGGGCTGCGGCACGGGCGTGCGGGAGCGCTCCGCGAGGAACGCGTGCAGGTCGGCGGCGGACCAGCCGGCGTCCAGGGCGCGCCGGACGGAGTACGGCGTGAACCGGTAGACGGTGGCGCCGCCGGTCGACTCCACCTCGGCGGCCACGACCATGGCCTGCGCCAGCTCCCGCTGCAGCGGGCCCGGCGCGACGGCGGTGAGGTCCGCCTGGAGCAGGAAGTGGTCCAGCAGCGCGGGCAGCCGCTCGGCGAGCAGCCGCGCGCTTTCCGCTTCCCGCGAGGCGCGCGCGTCGGCCTTGCCGGCCTTGCCGGGCCGGGCGGCTCCTGCCGGGGCCTGGGCGGCCCCGGACCCCGCCACCCCGCCTCCGGCCGGAGCGCTGGCCGCGCGCCCGGCCGGGCTCGGGATGCCGGAGGCCTCGGTGGCGGCGAGGCCCGGATGGCCCTGGGAGTCTCCCGAGGCGCCGTCCTGGCCGGCGGGCCCGGCGTCGGGGTGATCGGTGACCTCGGCGTCTGGGGGGTCTGCGGGCGGTTCGGTGTCGGTCTGGTCGGTGACCGTGGTGCGGTTCTGGCCGACGGGTCCGGTGTCGTCCTGTTCGGTGACCTCGGCGTCGGGGTGGTTCGCGGGCGGCGGTTCGGTGCTGGCCGTTGGGGTGGCGGTGGGGGGGAGGAGGGCGCGGGCGAAGGAGGAGAGGGCGCCGTGGGCCGTGATGCCGAGGCGCTCGGCCTCGGCAAGCGTCGCGTCGGTCAGCTGGACGCGCATCGCCTCGGGCATCCGGCGGGGGAGCTCCCACGCGATGCGGGCGGCGACCGCGCCCGGCTCCGGCGCCTCGCCCGGCGGGAGCTCGGCCAGCAGCGCCAGCACCCGGTGCCGCAGCTCCGCCGCGGGACCCCGGTCGAGCCCGGGGCCGAGCGCGGCGTGCAGCCGCCCCTTGGCGTCCCGGCTGCCGACCAGGCCGGGCACCCGGGTGGCGGCGAGCCACGACGCGGCGAGCCGCACCCAGCGCCGCTGCGGTGGCTGGGCCAGCCAGTCGTCGTACCGGGGCGTCGGCGCGTACCGCTCGTCCGGCTCCCCGTCGGCGGCCAGCAGCCCCGCGCCGTAGGCGAGCTCGATCCAGAACGCGGCCTCCGGTTCGGGGACGTCCAGCGCGACGGCGGTACGTTTCAGCTCCCGCACGCTGAGCCCGCCGGCGCGCAGCACGGGAGGGCCGTCGGCCTCCCAGGAGGTCAGCAGCGCGTCGACGACGGTCAGCGCCGTGTACGCGGTGGTGCCGGCGGCCACGTCGGAGGCGCCCGCGCCGGGCGGCCGGATGCGCGTCGGCAGGTCGGGCGGGAGCGGCTGCGGCTCGCGGTGCGCGCCGCCGCCGGTGCGGCCGCGCAGATGCAGCGCCACCTCCCGGGGCAGCACCACCGTGCCGGGCGCGTGCGGCAGCAGCAGCCCACGGTCGAGCAGCCACTGCAGGGGCGGGCCCGGCCGGGCCGGGACGGCGCCGTACGGCGGGCCCCAGGTCAGCCGGTCCAACACCGCGAGCGACCGCTCGGACGCCTGGTCGAGCAGCGCGGGCATCCGCTTCCGGTCGCCGAACAGCTCGGTCAGCGCGGCCGCGGCGCTGACCGGGTCGTGCGTCGAGGGCAGCCCGGCCGCGGACAGCAGCTGCTGCATCCGGCTGGGGGACAGCCGCGCCGCCGCCTCGCCGACGGTCGGCCCGAGACCCGTCGCGCTCGGCCGCTCGGGGGTGGGGGCGAGCAGCTCCCGCGCGGTGCGCACCAGCCGAGGCGCCTCCGGCGGCCCCCATACCAGGGCGTGCCGGCGCAGCGTGTCCATCGCGTGCGGCAGCCGGGCCGCGCAGTCCGGCCCGGGCAGCAGCGCGGTCAGCGCGTCGGGGTACGGACAGGGCTGCGGCGCGACGCCGAGGGCCTCCGCGGTCTGCAGGGTGAAGGTGTCGAGACGCTCCAGGGCGCGCAGCACGGACGCGCGGGTGCCGGCCCTGGTGGCCAGCTGGGAGAGGTCCGTGGGGAGCGGCGACAGCAGGTCCGGCCTGGCCCGCAGCAGCCAGGTCAACTCCTCGTCACCGCGGGCGCGGAGCTCGTCGGCGAGGGTGCGGGGGTGGGGGCGGTCCCCGGTCCGGCGGCTCCCTGGGGTCATCCGCCCAACGGTACCGGCAACGACGGACATCCGGCATGGAGCGCAGCCGGCCGCGCGCCGGGGGGATCCCGCTCCGCCCGCCGCTGCGCCCGCGCTGGGCCGGCGCACAGCCGGGGGCATGCTTACCCCTGGTCACTTTCGGCCTCTCGTGCCCCCCTGGTGCGTGGCTCGTTCTGGTCGGGTGCGAACACCGTGCAGTGACGCAAATGTACGGCGATGTAGGTGAGTGGACGCAAGGGGTGATGGGGCGGCAGACTCGGGACCAGTCAAGGGAAGGACCGGATGCACGATGCCGCCGAGGGAGAATCCCACCGTACGACAGACCCGACTTGGCGCGGAGTTGCGGAAACTGCGGGAGCGCGCCGGCAAGACCGCGCGTGAGGCCGCGGAGATGCTCGGCACCGACCAGGGAAAGATCAGTCACATAGAGTCGGGACGGATCGGCGTCAGCGAGGAGCGCATTCTGAGGCTCGCGACGTTCTACGAATGCGCCGACCAGGCCCTCCTCGACGCGCTGTGCGCCATCGCCCGGGAGCGGCGCGGACAGTACTGGTGGGACGAGTATCGGGGCATTCTTGCTCCTCGTTTCCTGGACATCGCCGAGATGGAGCACCATTCGGTCGGGCTGCGGACCGTGCAGACGGTCTCCATGCCGGGGCTGCTGCAGACCCGGGACTACGCGCTCGCGCTGTTCCGTGGCAGTCCCGAACTCCAGGACGAGGAGGTCGAGGCGCGCACCGAGCACCGGATGCGGCGCCAGGAGCTCCTGGAGCGGGAGGAACCGCCGCGGCTGGAGGCGGTGATCCACGAGGCGGCGCTGCGCATGCGGTTCGGCGGCCGGAAGGTGGCGCGCGCGCAGCTGGAGCATCTGATGCGGGTGGCGGAGCTGCCGCATGTGACGGTGCGGGTGGTCCCGTTCACGAACGAGGAGTTCTTCGAGATGACGCAGCCGGTCGTCTACGCGACGGGCGTGGTGCCGCAGCTCGACACCGTGCAGATCGACGGCCCGCTGGGCGGCCGCTACCTCGACGCGGACGCGCAACTCGCCGGCTACCGGACCTTCCTGGGGCGCACCGACGACGTGTCGCTGGACCCCGCGGAGTCCCGGCAGCTCGTCCATCACATCGCCAGAGAACTGTGAGACCGGGGATGCCATGACCGGAGATGCCACGACCGGAGATGCCATGAGCGGCGGGATCGGGCACGGCGGACCGGGCCGGCGGCGGGAGTGGCAGCGCTCCTCGTTCTCCGGCGGCGGCGGGGAGAGCTGCGTGGAGCTGGCGCGCGACGGCCGCGGGCTGCTGCTGCGGGAGAGCGACGTTCCCCCGGGCCGTGCCGCCCTGGGAGATGCCCCCACCGCGACGATGCTGCGCACCACGGCGGCGCGGCTGGCCGGGCTCTTCGCCGCCATCCGGGGCGGCCGGTTCGACGGGCCCCGCCCCGCCGGTCCTACTCCGAGTTGATGCGCTGGATCTCCTCGGTGACCCGGTCCCGCAGGTCCGGGCCCATCCGGGCGTAGCCGAGCTGCTCCGCGACCGCGGTGGCCCGCGAGTCGCCGAGCGTCCAGGTCCAGAAGTCCCTGAGCACCTCGGCCACCTCCTCGGAGTAGCCGCAGGTGTAGGCGAGGATCCAGTTGGCGCCCACGATCGGGTAGCCCTGGCCGCCGACGCCGTCGACGTTGAACTGGAAGTTGGGCGGGATGTCCGCCTCCGCCTCCACCGAGGCCGCGGTGGTGGCCTCCAGGGTCGGCTCGATCGGGTTGCCGTCGGCGTTCACCACCCGCGCGGTGGCCAGCTTGTTGTCCAGCGCGTACGACTGGTTGACGTATCCGAGGCCGCCGGCGCTGTCCAGCACGGTGGCCGCGACCCCCTCGTTGCCCTCGCCGCCCAGCGTGCCCTGGTGCCAGCCGATGTCCGTGCCCTCCGCGTACTCGTCGGCCCAGAACGGGACCTCGGTGGTCAGGTAGTGGCTGAGGACGTAGGTGGTGCCGGAGCCGTCGGTGCGGTGCACGGGCCGGATCGCCTCGTCCGGCAGGTCGAGGTCCGGATTGAGCGCGACCAGCGCCGGATCGTCGTAGCGGGTGATCTGCCGGTCGTAGATCCGGGCCAGCGCGTCGGCGGTCAGCACCAGGCCGTTCAGCGCCGGGTCGTTGAGCGCGATGACCACCGAGCCGAAGAGCACGGGGAACTGCACCGCCGGACAGCCGCGCACGTCCTCGGCGACGGCCAGCTCGCTGGCCTGCAGATAGCGCTCGGAGGAGCCGAAGTCCACGGTCTGCGCCAGGAACTGCTCGATCCCGCCGCCCGAGCCGACGGCCCGGTAGTCGAGCGCGACGCCGGTCTCGACGGTGGTGGTGTAGTGGCTGAGCCACTCCTGGAACACGGGGTCGGGGAAGGTCGCCCCCGAGCCGGACACCTCTGCCGAGAGCGTGCCCCGGGTCAGGCCGCCGTCGCCGCGTTGGCAGCCGGTCAGCGTGGTCAGGAGGATCAGGGAGGCCAGTGTGCCGAGGGCCAGGGCGGTCATCCCGCCGCGGGATGCCGCCCTGACGAGCCGCGTCTGCATGGACCCGTTCCGTCCTTACGCGTTGAGGTCCGCGGGTCGGCTGGGGGTACCTCCCAGGCCCCCGAGGGCCTGGGGGAGACTCAGCCGAAGCGGCCCGAGATGTAGTCCTCGGTGGCCCGGTTGGTGGGCTTGGAGAAGATCTTCGTGGTGTCGTCGACCTCCACCAGGCCACCCGGCTCGCCGATGGCGCGCAGGTTGAAGAAGCCGGTGGTGTCGCTGACCCGCGCCGCCTGCTGCATGTTGTGGGTGACGATGACGATCGTGTACTCGGCCTTGAGCTCCAGGATCAGGTCCTCGATGGCCTGGGTGGAGATCGGGTCGAGCGCCGAGCACGGCTCGTCCATCAGCAGCACGTCCGGCTGCACGGCGATGGCCCGGGCTATGCACAGCCGCTGCTGCTGGCCGCCGGACAGGCCCGAGCCCGGTTTGGCCAGCCGGTCCTTGACCTCGTCCCAGAGGTTGGCGGACCGCAGCGACGTCTCGACCAGGTCGTCCATCGCGGACTTCTTCATCCGCTTGCTGTTGAGCTTCAGGCCGGCCGCCACGTTGTCGTAGATCGACATCGTCGGGAACGGGTTGGGGCGCTGGAAGACCATGCCGATATGCCGGCGGACGTTCACCGGGTCGACGTTCGACCCGTAGAGGTCCTCGTTGTCCATCAGCACCTTGCCCTCGACCCGGGCGTTCGGCACCAGCTCGTGCATCCGGTTCAGGGTGCGCAGGAACGTCGACTTGCCGCAGCCCGACGGGCCGATCAGGGCGGTGACCGCCCTCGGCTCGATGGTCATGGTCACGCCCTGCACGGCGAGGAACTTGTCGTAGTAGATGTCGAGGCCCTGGACCTCGATGCGCTTGGCCACTGTGAGTCCTTAGCTAGCCGCGGGTCTTGGGGGCGAAGAAGCGGGAGATGAGGCGGGCGACCAGGTTGAGCGCCATGACGATGACGATCAGCAGCAGCGCCGCCGCCCACGCGCGGTCGATGTACGCCTGCTTGTCGAGGCCCGGGTGCGCGTAGCTGTTGTAGGCGAACACCGAAAGCGTCTGCATCTGGCCGTCGAAGGGGTTGAAGTTGTCACCCGTCGGGTTGCCGACCGTGATCAGCAGCGGCGCGGTCTCGCCGATCACCCGGGCGATGGCCAGGGTGACGCCGGTCGCGATGCCGGCGATCGCGGTGGGCAGCACGACCTTGGTGATCGTCCGCCACTTCGGCACCGCCAGCGCGTACGACGCCTCGCGCAACTCGTTCGGCACCAGCTTCAGCATCTCCTCGGTGGAGCGCACCACCACCGGGATCATCAACACGCTCAGCGCGATCGAGCCGATGATGCCCATCTTCGTGCCGGGGCCGAGGAACAGCTCGAACAGCGCGTACGCGAAGAGTCCGGCCACGATGGAGGGGATGCCGGTCATCACGTCGACGAAGAAGGTGATCGAGCGGGCCAGCCGGCCGCGCCCGTACTCGATCAGGTAGATCGCGGTCATCAGGCCCACCGGCACCGAGATCGCCGTGGCGATGCCGGTGATGATCAGCGTGCCGATGATGGCGTGGTGGGCGCCGCCGCCCTCGCCCACGATGCCCAGCATCGAGTTGTTGAGGAAATCGGAGTCCAGCCGCTCCAGGCCCTTGGAGAGCACGGTCATGATGACCGACACCAGCGGCAGCAGCGCCAGCAGGAACGCGGACGTGACCACCGCCGTCACCAGCCGGTCGGTGGCCTTCCTGGTGCCCTCCACGCGGCGCGACCAGACGTAGACGACCACCGTGTAGCCGACCGCGCCGAAGATCGCGCAGAACGCGGGGGACAGGCCCGCCAGGTAGCCGGCCGCGGCGGCCAGCACGAACGCCAGCAGCGTGACGGGCGCCGCCCGGCGGGGCAGCGAGCCGTGGGCGAGCGGGACGGCGGACACCGGCAGCGGGCGGGCGGCCTCGTCGTGGTCGTCGTGCTTCTGAAGGGAGGTGGACATCAGTTGGCCCCCGAGAATTCGCGACGCCGGTTGATCACCGCACGCGCCGCCATGTTGACGGCGAGCGTGACGACGAAGAGGACGAGCCCGGAGGCGATCAGCGTGTTGATGTCGATGCCGGAGGACTCGGGGAAGTCGAGCGCGATGTTGGCGGCGATCGTCGACGGGTTGCCGTTGCCGATGAGGTTGAAGGTGACGGCGCCCGGCGACACGGACAGCACGATGGCGACCGCCATGGTCTCGCCCAGCGCCCGCCCGAGCCCGAGCATCAGCCCGCCGATGATGGCCGAGCGGCCGAACGGCAGCACCGACATCCGGATCATCTCCCAGCGGGTGGCGCCCAGCGCCAGCGACGCCTCCTCGTGCAGCCGCGGCGTCTGCAGGAACGCCTCCCGGATGACGGCCGTGGCGATCGGCAGGATCATCACCGCCAGCACGATCGAGGCGACCAGCATGGTGCGTCCGGTCTGCGACGCCGGGCCCTCGAAGAGTGGGATGAACCCGAGATTTTCCTTGAGCCACTCCGTCGGGCCGACCGTCATCGGCGCCAGCTCGGCGATGCCCCACAGGCCGTAGATGATGCTGGGCACCGCGGCCAGCAGGTCGACGAGGTAGCCGAGGCTGCTCGCCACCCGGCGCGGTGCGAAATGCGTGATGAACAGCGCGATCGCCACCGCCAGCGGGGCCGCGATCAGCAGCGCCAGGAACGCGGCCAGCAGCGTGCCGAACAGCAGCGGCCAGATGTAGAGGATGATGCCGTCGCCGTCGTCCCCGATGTCCTCGGCGGGCGCCCACAGCGCCGGCCACGCCTCGGTGACCAGGAAGGCGGCGACGCCGGCGAGGATGACGAGAATGAGGACGCCCGCACCGGTCGCGGTTCCGGCGAATATGCGGTCCCCCACGCGCTGCGGCGCTCCCCGGCTGCGCGCGTATCCGTTCTTGGTGGACGCCACCGTGTTCCTTTCATCGTGGTGTGTGGGCATCGTGGTGTGTGGGGTGTCAGGTCTGAGATGGCCGCTGTCCGGGCGGTCGCCCCGAGGGGGACCGCCCGGACCTGGGGAACGTCGCGGCGATCAGGAGCCGGCGGAGATGGCCTCCACCGCGGGCTGGATCTGCTGACGCAGCTCGTCGGAGATGGGGGCGGAACCGGCCTGCTCGGCGGCGGTCTGCTGGCCCTCCTCGCTGATGATGTAGGAGAAGTACTCCCGCACCAGCTCGGCCTGGTTCGCATCGTCGTAGGTGGCGCAGGCGATGCCGTAGGAGACCAGGACGATCGGGTAGACGCCGGCCTCGGTGGTGTCCCGGGCGAGGTTGTACGCGAAGTCGTACTCGCCGCGGCCCTCGACCCGCTCCGAGACCCCCAGCACGGCGGCGGCGGCCTCCGGCGAGTACTCGATGAAGGAGTCACCCACGCCGACGGAGACGGAGCCCAGGTCGCCGGCCTGGCTGGCGTCCACGTAGCCGATGGTGCCCTGGGCGCCCTCGACGGCGGTCACCACGCCCGAGGTGCCCTGCGCGGACTCGCCGCCCTCCACCGGCCAGTCGCCGCTGACCTCGTGCGTCCAGTCGTCGGGGGCCGTGGTCGACAGGTACTCGACGAAGTTCTCGGTGGTGCCCGACTCGTCGGAGCGGTTCACCGGGGTGATCGCCTGGTCGGGCAGATCGGCGTCGGGGTTGTCCTCGGCGATGGCCGGATCGTTCCAGTTGGTGATCTCCTGGTTGAAGATCTGCGCGATGGTGGCCGGCTGGAGGTTCAGCGAGTCGACGCCCTCCAGGTTGAAGACCACGGCGATCGGCGAGACGTACATCGGGATCTCGACCAGATCGGTGCAGCGCTCGATCGCGCCCGACAGCTCGCCCTCCTCGTCCGTGAGGTACGAGTCGGTGGCGCCGAAGTCGCTGCCGCCGGCGACGAACTGCTCGCGGCCCGCGCCGGAGCCGTCCGGGCTGTAGTTGATCTGCACGTCCGGGTTGTCGGCGTTGAAGCCGACGACCCACGCCTCCTGGGCGGCCTGCTGCGAGCTGGCGCCCACGCCGTCGAGGGTGCCGGACAGGTCGGACCCGCCGTCCGAGCCGCCGTCGCCGTTGGCCTCCTCGTTGTCACTGCTGCAGGCCGACAGGGCCAGGGCGGACACCGCTACGATCACGGCGGACTTGGCGCGCCAGTTGCGCATGGCCATTGCTCCTTCTGAACGCCAGCCAGCCGGCTGGAACGCATTGGATGACTTGAAGCGTCCAGGGCAACGTAAGAGCGGCCAGCGAAGCGGCGAGGGCCAGAAGGTGAACAGAAAGAGTGGTTCATCGGAACCGTCTGTTTCACAAAAAGAATCGGAATCGTTAAGGAAGTCGTCACGCGTACGTGACCGGCGCGCGCCCGGCCGCTGCGCCGCCGTTCAGCCGCCAGGCGGCACCAGCCGGTAGCCCACGCCTCTCACCGTCTGGATGATCTCCGGGTGGTGGGGGTCGTCGCCGAGCCGCTCTCTGAGGCGGCGAATGTGAACGGTGATGGTGTTCGAGCGCCGCGCGCCGTCACCCCACAGTTCCGCTCGGATCCGGTCACGAGTGATCACCTTCTCCGCGTGCAGCATCAGCAGATGCAGCAGCTGGAACTCCCGCAGCGGCAGCCGCGCCGTGGACACCCCGTGCATCCGCACCTCGTACGTGCTCGGGTCCAGCGTCAGCGGCCCGCAGACCAGCGGCTGGTCCCAGCCCCGGTTCCCCCGGTCCGCCAGGCTCAGCAGCTGCGCCACCTCGCGCGGCCGGTACGGGCGGGCCACGCAGGCGCTCGCCCCCGCCGCGAGCGCCGGCCCGACCTGGGCCGTGTCGTCCGGACCCACACCCAGCACCACCGGGATCGACAGCCGCCGCCGCACCAGCCGCAGCACGGTCGCGCCGTCCACCACCGGCAGCTCGGCCGACACCAGCAGCACGTCCGGCTTGCGCAGCCCGGCCTCCAGCAGCGCCACCGCGCCGTCCGGGCAGTGCACCACCGACACCTGGTACTTGGCCAGCTGCGCGGTGAGCCCCTGCCTGATCCGCTCGTCCGCGTCCGCGAGCAGCACCACCGGGTTCGAGCCGAGCGGTATCCGGGCGGCGGCCGGGCCCCGCGCGTCGTCCCTACCGTCCTCGAGTGCCCCCAACGGTCCCGCCCCCAGTGCTCCCAGTGCTTCCATGCCGTGGCGCTGGGCCGTGACGGCCGTGATGGATGTCGAAGGGCCACTCGCCATGGTCCGGCTCCCTGGGGGCATGGGTGGGGTGTCCGGCAGGGACGTTCACCATCAAACGAGCCGCGGGTAGCGCGTTGTGCGGGTCTCGGTGAACCCCCGATGAACAACGGCGTTCTCCCAGGTTCTGCGTCGGGTCGCGCGTCGGTTTCGCCCTGGGGCCCGCGCACGGCCTGCGGGCGTCGGCCGGTACTGGCTAGCATCGTGGCGGTGGTTCGCGGGCCGGGCCGCGAACCCGGTTGCGAGGCGTGGGAGTCGGATGGGCGTCGAGGACGAGAAGCTGGTGTACGACTACCTGAGCCGGGTCGGCGACCTGGCGCACGGCACCAGCATGTCCGCCGCCGAACGCGCCGCCCTAGTGAACCGGTTGCGCGACGAGATCGGCCAGCGCCGCGCGGCCGCGGGCGGCGCCGGCAGCAACCGGGAGGTGCGGCGCATCCTTGGCCGGATCGGCCGCCCCGAGGACGTGGTCGCGGCGGCGGCGGACTCCCCGGGCCCGGCGGCCCCGGCGCCCCCGCGCGCGACGCCGGTGCCGCCGCCTCGTTCTCCGGAGGAGCGGCCCCGGCGGTCGGAACGGTCCGAGTGGTCGGAGAAGTCGGAACGGTCGGAGGGCGACCGGCGCGGCGGTGACCCGCCGACCGAGGAGTCCTCGCCGCTCGACCTGCCGCCCGGCCGGGTCGAGCCGCCTCCCACGGACCACTGGCGGGACGGCCAGGTCGGCCGCTTCTTCGGCGGCGTGATCCCCGAACTGCTGCGCCCCGAGTACGAGGACGACGACGCCGACGCCGACCGTGCGGCCCGCCGCCCCCGGCGGCGCGTTCCGCTGGACAAGGACTCGGACCGGGACGGCGACCGGGAGCGGGACGGCGACCGGCGTCGGCGCCCCCGGGATCGCGACGCGGACCGAGCCGACGACGAGCGCTACGACGAGCGTGACGACGACGGCTACTACGACGACTATCCGGACTACGACGACGCGCCGGAGGAGTCGGAGCCCGCGCCCGCCCCCGCCCGGCGCCGCCCTCGCCCGCTGCGCCGGATCGCCCGGCAGGCGTTCGCCACCGGCCGGGTCGGCGGCCCGTTCGAGCTGCTCGGCGTCGTGCTGCTGGTCGCCGGCGCGGTCGCCGGCTCCATCTACCCCCTCGGCCTCGGCTGGGCCCTCGCCTACTGGTCCCCGCGCCTCAGCCGCCGCGAGGCCCAGTGGACCACGTTCGGCATGCCGGGCCTGGTCGCCGGCGGCTACGGGCTGTGGCTCTTCGGCCGGGCGAACGGCTACTGGGGCGAGCCACTCGTGGAGGGCTCCGCCGGCGACGCCCTCGCCGACCACTGGGGCATGCTGCTGCGCTGCGCCGCGCTGACCAGCGCCGCGTTCCTGCTGTGGCGCGCACGACGCCCACGCGGCGACGGCTGATCAAGCGGCGGACGCCGGCCACGCCGCCGGCGCCACCGCAACGTTCATCGACCCCGCAGTCTCGTTCACCTGGAGACCGTCCTCCGCCACCTCCGCCGCATCACGGCGCGCTACGCGTGACCTCGTGTCTCGCCCCGTCAACGGCGATCCGTTCGCTCCCGCCGAAACCGCGCCCGATCCCCGAGCGCGACCGCGAGATACGACCCCACCGCACCGACAACCACCCCGACCAGCGCGGGCAGTTGCCCCACGAGATCCGCCACCAAAGCACCGTAACCCCCGCCGCTGCTCGGCTACTCGGTGAGGTGGCGGTGGGTCAGGGTCCAGTCGATGCGGGATTCGAGCTCCTCGAAGTGGCCCTCGGCGGCCCAGGTGGCCTGGGGTTCGTGGCCGCGGGCGGCCAGATCCCGGGAGACGGCGAGGGTGGCGCGTTGGGCCGCGGCGACGGCGTCGACGATGCCGTCCGTCGAGGTCAGGCCGTAGGCGGCGCAGAAGATCTCGATGCGCCGGCGGCGGTCCGGGGGTTCCGGATAGCGCAGCCAGCGCAGGCATTCGGCGTCGTCGCGGAACGGGGCCGCGTACTCCAGCGCGTACGCGACGTCGTGCAGCGGCGGGGCCGGGTGCGCGAAGTCCCAGTCGATGAGGCCGACCGGCCGGCGGCCGCGCCAGACGATGTTCCACGGGCCGAAGTCGCCGTGGCAGATCACCTCGCCGTCGCGGGCTCCGCCCGCGCCGACGGCCCAGGCGGCGTCGTCCGGCGGCGAGAATCCGGTGGTGGCGTCGTGGTAGTCGCGCAGCAGCCGAGCGAACGCGACCAGCCCGTCGTCCTCCACGATCGGCGCCCAGCCCAGCGGGCCGGCGTCGCCGTCGATATGGCCGAGGATCTCGCGGCCCTCCGCGTCGAAGCCGAGGACGCGTGGCGCGTACGGGAAGCCGACGGCCTCCAGATGGCGCAGCAGGGCGTGCACCGTCGCCGTCCAGGGCTGGGCGGGCCGGCGCACGGTGCCGCCGATCCGGACGACGCGGCGGTGCGGGTCCTCCTGCAGGGTCAGCTCGTCCGCCTCGTCGGTCACACCCGCGACGGTAGCCGTCCACGGCGGGCCCTCGCGCGGACTTTTCGTGCGCCCACCGTCCCGGTAAGCGGGACGGAATGCGCACGTTCCTCAGGGGCAGGCGACGACCTGTCCCGCCAGGACAGGCCGCCGCCGAAGCTGAGGAGCAGGACCGGAGCCGGCGTGCTCGGTCATTTCGGCACCAAGGAGGCGCTCCAACTCGCCGCCCTGGAACGCGCCTCCGCGATGTTCTCGCGGATGGTGTGGGAGCCGGTGGCGGACGCGAGGCCCGGGCTGACGCGGCTGCGTGCCGTCTGCGAGTCCTGGATCGGCTACCTGGAGCACGAACGCGACGCGTTTCCCGGCGGCTGGGCGGCGGACACCGACCCGGAGCAGGCGACGTTCGAGCTGATGGGCTTTTACCTGGCGCTGAACCAGGCCATCCAGCTGCACGCGGACTCGTCGGCACCGGCGCGCACCCGCCGCGCGCTCGACCGGCTGCTCGCCCCCGCCACCTGGTAGTGCTCGATCACCCAAGCCACCGGGTCGACCAGCCCTCCTCGTCGGCCAGGCGTCGGCGCACTGCGGCGATACGACAACCGCACCGAGAGGTCTGCGACGGCCGTCGGCCGAAGCGTCCCGTCTGCTTGAATTGCCGCCCACCCAGCCGTCGGCCAGCAGGAGATCCGTATGCGCCGAACGCTCGCCGTGCCCGCCTTCGCCATGGTCCTGCTGCTCGCCGGGTGTTCCGAGGAGTCGGAGCCGATCACCGGGGAGTGGGTCGCAGACGGGCCGCAGCCGACGGGGTTCTCCGACTTCGCGGACGGAGCGATAATCCGCGTCGACGAGAACGACGAGGCCATTCTCGGCACCTCGCCGAACAGGCTGTGCGGGGACGCCAAGGTGACGGCCGAGGACGAGGACGGGGGCGGCCGTAAGAAGTACCGCATCGCGTTCAGTTCCGAGTGCATCACCGTCAGCGTTCCGGTGAGCCTGGACGTCGTGGTCGACGGGGACACCTTGGAGGCCACTCCTTCGGGCCTGCAGGGTGTGGAGCCCTTCCGTTTCCGGCGCGCTGACTAGACGAGCGGTTCCGAACGTGGCCCAGGCCATGGTGGCTTCCACCGGCCCCGCCAGTGACCTTGTGCGCGTTCCGTCCCGGCGTGCGGGACGCCCCGCGCACGTTCCGCCCGGGACCGCGTCCCGAACCCCCACTCCGGCCGCGCCCGCCGCCACCACGACCGTTCGCGAGGAGGACATCCTGCGGCAGTTCGCCTGCGGCCCCGACCCGGCCCGCTGCGTGGCGGCCGCCCAGGCGTTCGCGGAGGCCGGCTTCGACCGCCTCGTCCTGCAGAACGCGGGCCCCGACCCGGACGGTTTTCTCGACTTCTACGCCGACCAACTCGACGCCCCCTCCGCGCCCTTCCCGTGGGTTGACGCCGAACCGGCCGACCGGGTCTGCCCGCCGGATCGCCCACGCGGAATCGGCGCGACATATTGACGGCCGGTGGATGAGCTCGTAGCGTCCCGCGCTATCGGCGGGATTGAAACGACTCAATTCCCGAATCAAGCCGACTCGCGCTCGGAAGGCAACGAACGTGCACCACGTGCTGACACACCGGGGAGCCGGACGCGGACGTTGGAGGGCCGCCCTGTTGGCGTCGCTGCTCGCGGGGAGCCTGGCGGCGACCGGCGGGGCACCGGCGGCCGAGGCCGCCCAGACCACCCAGGCCGGCGGGAACGGGAACGGCGGCCGGGACGGCGTGCAGTTGGAGCGTCTGGACCGGGGGCTGGTGGCGGTGGAGACCGGGGAGGGGGTGTTCCTGAGCTGGCGGCTGCTGGGTGACGAGGTGACGGGTGCGACCGACACCGGCATGGCCGGCGTCGACTTCCGCGTGTACCGGGACGGCGAGCGCGTCGCCACCGTCACGGACAGCACCAACTACCTGGACACCGAGGCCGCTTCCGGGAGCGAGTACCGGGTGGCCGCGGTCGTGGACGGCGCCGAGGTGGACCTCAGCGAGGCCGTCTCCCCCTGGTCGCAGGGCTACTACGAGATACCGCTGACCCGACCCGCGGACGGCGTCACCCCGGCCGGCGAGGAGTACACCTACGGCGCCAACGACATGAGCGTGGGCGATGTGGACGGCGACGGCGCCTACGAGTACCTCGTGAAGTGGTACCCGTCGAACTCCAAGGACGTCTCGCAGGTCGGCTACACCGGCAACACCTACATCGACGCCTACGAGCTCGACGGCACCCTGCTGTACCGGATCGACCTCGGGGTCAACATCCGCTCCGGCGCGCACTACACCCAGTTCCCCGTCTACGACTTCGACGGCGACGGCCGCTCGGAGCTGATGATGAAAACCGCGCCGGGCACCAGCATCACCCGGTACGACGAGGACGGCGAGGTCGCGTCGGAGGAGTACATCACGATGCCGCGCGCGGACGTCCGCGCCGGCTACTCCCACCAGGACGACTACCGACTGAGCGCCGAGGGTTACTACGACCATCTGGTCGAGATGTTCCGGGGCTGGGACGAGCACCCCGAGGTGGAAGCGGGCAACTGGCCGGCCACCATCGAGGAGGCGCTGGGCATCACCGACCGCGAGCCCTACGAGTACCCGCTCTCGCGCGCCGACGCCGAATCCCTCGTCGACTACTTCATGGACGTCTACGCCCCCAGCCGCAGCAGCCGCAACGCCCTGCGGGCGTTCGAGGGCTTTGTGCTGGAGAGCCCCGAGTACCTGACGGTCTTCGACGGCGCCACCGGCGCGGAGTTGGAGACCATCCGGTACAAGCCGGCCCACCACGACGACGGCCTGATGTGGGGCGACTACGCCATGAGCCGCATCGAACCGGGCAACCGGGTCGACCGCTTCCTGTCCGGCGTCGCCTATCTGGATGGCGAGCACCCCTCGGCGATCTTCGCCCGCGGCTACTACACCCGCTCCACGGTCATCGCGTACCGCTGGGACGGCCACCACCTGCGCGAGGAGTGGTACGCGGACAGTGGCTGGACCCCGATGTCCAACCCGTTCAACGACGGCCCGCACGGCGTGGACGGCACCGATCCCGAATACGGCACCCTGACGACGCAGGGCTTCCACTCCCTCAGCGCCGCGGACGTGGACGGCGACGGCCGGCAGGAGGTCGTCTACGGTTCGGCCACGCTCGACGACGACGGCGATCTGCTCTACAGCTCGTTCGACGAGCTGCCCGAAGGCAGCGCGGACCCGGGCGCCTCCGCCCGGCTCGGGCACGGCGACGCCATGCACGTCACCGACATCGACCCGAACCGCGAAGGGCTGGAGATCTTCGCGGCCCACGAGGGCGGCACGTCCGCGCCCTACGGCTACACGATGCGCGACGCCGCCACCGGAGACGTGCTGTTCGGCGGCTACACCGGCGTGGACACCGCGCGCGCCATGATCGGCGACATCGAGCCGGAGCTGCCGGGCTACGAGACCTGGGCCGCCAGTCCCGAGGACGGCACGGACGGTGTCGTGGGTCTGTGGAGCGCGACCGGCGAGCGGCTCGGGGACACCATCCCTGGCCGTAACCAGAGCATCCGCTGGGCCGCCGACCTGACGACCCAGCAGATCCACGGCGCGACCACGGAGACGTACCAGACGCCGACCATCGAGGACTGGACCCGCGGCACCCTGCTGACCGCCGAGGGCACCACCACCAACAACTGGTGGAAGGGCAACCCCTCCCTGGTCGCCGACGTGTTGGGCGACTGGCGCGAGGAGCTGTTCCTGCCCACCCTCGACCAGAACGCGATGCGGGTCTACGTCAGCACCGAGGTCACCGACCACAAGATGTACACGCTGATGCACGACCCGCAGTACCGGGCCGAGGTGGCGCGCCAGCAGACCACCTACAACCAGCCGTCGTACCCGAGCTTCTACCTCGCCTCCGACACCGACTGGTCCCAGGTCCCGGTGCCCGACTACTACGCGCCGGGCGCCGTCGCCGCCCTCGCCGAGTCGGTCGCGGAGCACCACACCAGCGGCGACGTGGACACGCTCGCCGCGCTGCGGCTCACGCTCGCCGCCGAGGAGGCCGGGCGTCACCTCGACCGGGGCCGCACCGACCGGGCCGTGGCGGCGCTCGAACGTTTCGCCGGCATCGTGGAACGGCCCTGGCCGGGACGGATCTCGGACGCCGCCCGGGCGGCCCTGGCGCACCAGGTGGCGACGGTGACCGGGTCCCTGACCTGACCTGACCGCGTCGCCGCGCTCCCTTCGGCGACTCTCCGCACGGTGGCCCAGGGGCGCCGGGATCACCCGCTTGGGGGCACCTCCCGGCCCCCCGACGGGGCCCGGGAGAGGGCCCCGGGCCCGCCCCCTCCCGCCTGTCCCCACGCCCCCGTCGAGTCGCGCCGCCGGCCGGGCGGCGGGGATGATGCACACCACGAGCACCACGAGCACCACAAGCACCACCGGCCAGAGGCCGAGGCGACGAAGGCGAACGGCGATGCGTTCACCCAGCAGCGAGGAGCCGTACGGTCGGCCGCGTTCCGGCGACGCCATCGGCCCCGAGACCAGCCGCGGGACCCGCCTCCAGCGCCGGCGGCTGGCGTACAGCGCCGCCCTGCGCATCGGCGGGTCGCTGGACGTCGGCGAGACCGCGCAGGCGCTCGCCGACGTCCTGGTGGAGGAGTTCGCGGACATCGTCACGGTGGACCTCACCGACGCGGTGCTGCTGCTGGGCGGCGAGCCCCGGCCGCTGGGCGCGCGCCCCGAGGTCAACCTGCGGCGGGTGGCCGTCGCCGCGACGCCGGGCGCGTGGCCCGCCGGCCTGCTGCCGGTCAGGCGGAAGCTGCCGCCGATCCCCGGCAACGACCTCATGGAGCCGATGATGCGCGGCCTGCCGGTGCTGGCGCCCGACATCGCCGAGTTGCGCGCCGCGCTGCCGCTGTCCCCCGACGAGCTGGACCTGATCGTGCCGGCGAACGCGCATTCGGCCGCGGCCGTTCCGCTGTACGCGCGCGGCATCGTGCTGGGCACCTGCACGCTGTGGCGCATGCGGCCGAGTCCGCCGTTCGACGACGAGGACGCCGAGGTGCTCACCGAGGTCACCTCCCTGGCGGCCATCGGCCTGGACAACGCCCGGCGCTACACCAGGGAGCACCGCTCCGCGGTGATGCTCCAGCGCAGCCTGCTGCCGCGCAGGGTGCGGGACATCGCCGCCGCCGAGACCGCGGGCGTGTACGTGCCGGCCGGTGGGGTGGGCGTCGGCGGCGACTGGTTCGACGTCATCCCGCTGTCGTCCCTGCGCGTCGCGCTCGTCGTCGGCGATGTGGTCGGGCACGGTCTGGGGGCGACGGCCGCCATGGCGCGGCTGCGCACCGCGTTGCAGACGCTCGCCGACCAGGACCCCGATCCGGAGGAGTTGGTCAGCCACCTGGACGACCTGGTGCTGCATGTGGTGCGGGATCACGAGCCCGAGGCGGGCGCCGCCGAGTCCGACGACCCCCGCGACCACGACGACGCCGACGGCCGCGGCTCGGAGCCCGACGTGCAGGCCGCCAGGTGCCTGTACGTCGTCTACGACCCGGTCTCCGGGCAGTGCACCATGGCCAGCGCCGGGCATCTGCCGCCCGTCGTGGTGCGGCCGGGCGCCGAACCGCGGCACGTGGCGATCACCCCGGGACCGCCGCTCGGCGTCGGCGGCGTGCCGTTCGAGGCCACCACCCTCACGCTCCCCGGCGGCAGCCTGCTGGGCTGCTACACCGACGGTCTGGTGGCCGCCCGCGGCCGGGACATCGACCAGGGCAGGGAACGGCTGCGCCGGCGGCTCGGCGAGGTGCCGTACGACGACCGCCCGTTGACCGTCCAGGGTCCGGACATCGTGTCCGACCTGGCCGCGTCCCGGGAGGACGACGCCACGCTGCTGCTGGTCAGGACCCGGACGGTGCCGCCCGAGAACGTCCGCCGCTGGGAACTACCCGCCGAGCCCGCGGTGGTGGCCGGCGTCCGCGACGAGGTGGCCCGGCAACTCGCCGACTGGAACCTCAGCCACCTCGCCTTCACCACCGGGCTCGTCGTCTCCGAACTGGTCACCAACGCCGTCCGCCACTCCCGCGGGCCGATCCGGGTCTGCCTGGTGCGGGACCGGGTCCTGGTGCTCGAGGTCTCCGACCCCAGCAACACCCATCCCCGGATGCGGCGCGCCCGCACCACGGACGAGAACGGGCGCGGGCTGTTCCTCGTGGGCCATCTGACGTCCCGCTGGGGCTGCCGGTACGCCCGGGCAGGAAAGACCGTCTGGACCGAACAGCGGCTTGAGGGCTCGGTGTTCTGAGCGGCGTGTTCTGAGCGGTCCGGCGCGCTTATCCGGTGACCTGGCTGAGCCTGCCCGGTTCGCCCAGTTCGGGCGGCTCGTCGACCCGGGCGCCGGAACGGAACCTCGTCCGCCAGGCGTCCCCGCGCCGGCCGGCGTCGGCAAGCAGGCAGCCGGCCACCAGTGCCGCCTCGGCCAGGGCGGCGAGGTACCCGGGCTGCGCCCGCTCCGGCACCAGCCCTCGCTCCAGCCTGGCCTGGGCCCCGCGCCACAGCCGCACGGCGGCGTCCACGATCTCCTCGCCGCCGTAGCGCGCGGCGTGCGCGGACAGGTGCGCGGTGGAGGCGCGCAACCGGGCGATGTCCTCCGCGATGCCGGTCGCGATGCCGGGCGGTTCCTCGCCGGGCGGGTCCTCGGGCAGGCCGCGCCGCAGGGCCTCGCCGAGCACGCCGCCGGTGTCCAGCAGCCGGTCGAGGGACGCGGCCAGCTTGGGCGAGGGTGGCTGCTTGCCGTTCAGCACCCGGGACAGGTAGGCGACGTCGTAGTTGATGGCGCGGGCGGCGGCGCGCATCGAATAGCCGGCCTCGTGCAGCGCGCGGCGGGCCAGCGCCGCGAAGGCGGCGGGATGGTTCGGATCGGCAGTGCGCGACAGATCAGTGCGCGTCGGGTCGGTTTGCGACAGGTCGATGCGTGACAGGTCGGTCATGACGTTCCCCCGTGGTGTTGACCTCCTTTCTCAGAGTAGTCAACGCCGGTCAACTCCCGCGTGAGCATCGGTGCGGCCAACCATGGTGGAGAAGGCTCGGAACGCTTGCCAAGGAGCGTCAGATGTCGATGCTTACCCGCGCCACTCGCGCACTCCCGCCGTCGCGGCGGGTGCCGTCGCCACCGACCCCGCCACCGACCCCGCCGCTGCCCTCGCCGCCCCCGACGTCCCCGCCCGCCGAATGCCACGACTCCCCGCGGGCGGGCGGGGACCTGCCCGACCCGCTGCCGCTCGGCCTGACCGGCGTCGTCATCGATCTGCCGCCCGCACCGGATTACGCGCTCAGGTTCCACGGAGAAACCGCTGGTCAGGAGCGTGATGACCGCGGGACCTGCACCGAGCTGTACTCCCATGATCCGGGAGAGGCGTGGCTGCACATCGCGATGACGGTGCTGAGCGCGCTGGCCGTCCTCTTCGGCGCGACCGCCCTGTGGCTGGAGGTCAGCTGACCCGGGTCGGCACTGGCGAGGACCCCTGCCGCGGTGCTATCCGAGGGGGCGGCAGGGGTCCTCGGGCACGGCGCCTGCACCGCGCCGTGCGCCTGGGCGAAGGAGCCCGGGGGCTAGGCGGTGGACAGCGCGGCGGTCGGAGGCATCCGGGCGGCGCGCGTCGCCGGGTATGCGCCCGCGAGTGCGCCAACCAGTACGGTCGCGCCGGCCGCACCACCCAGCACCCAGGTCGGCAGCGCGAACGGCCAGTCCCGGCTGGCCGCGAACGCCGTCGTCACCACTCCGCCGAACAACGCCCCGCCGACCCCGCCGAGGCCGGCGAGCAGCACCGATTCGCCGAGGAACTGCCGCCGGACATGCGCCCGGGTGGCGCCCAGGGCGCGGCGCAGGCCGATCTCGGAGCGCCGTTCCAGCACCGCGATGACCATGGTATTGGCCACCCCGATGCCGCCGACCAGCAGGGAGACGCCGCCGAGCACGAGCAGCAGGGTGGTCAGCGTCTCGTCGGCCGCCACTTCTACCGCGCCGACCCCTCCCGCAGCCGCGCCACCGGCGGCAGCGGACTTGGCCTGGCCATCACCCGGCACCTCGTCGAGGTGCACCACGGCGACGTCGAGGCGCGCAGCACGCCGGGCCGCGGTTCGGCGTTCACCATCCGGCTGCCCGCCGACCCCCCGAACCCCGACCCCTCCCGGACCTCGGGCCCTCGTGACGGCGACGTGCGGCGCGTCAGGAGGTCAGGTGCTCCTGGAGCTCGGTGAGGATCTGCTCGGCGGCCGAGTAGCCGATGCCGAGGAACCACAGGTCGTCGTCGACCCGGAAGGCGCGGTCCTCCTCGACCGCCCGCAGCGTGTCCCACAGCGGCCCGCCGACCGCCGCGTCCTCGCCCGAGCCCTCGGTGGAGCCATAGGAGGAGTAGAAGACGACGTCGCCGTCGGCCAGGTCCACCTGCTCCGAGCTGATCTCCACGGCGAAGCCGTCCTGCGCCTCGTCCAGGATCGCCGGGCGGCCCACGCCCACCTCCTCCAGGATGGTGCCGATGAAGCTGGCCGGACCGTAGAGCCGGGTGTCGGCGCCGTCCACGAACCGCAGGATGCTGACCTCCAGATCGGCCGCCGCCTCCGCGCCGCCCAGCGCCTCGGTCAGGTCCCCCACACGCTCCTCGTAGTCCGCGACGATCCGCTCCGCCTCGTCCGCCCGGCCCAGGGCGTCGGCGTGCAGCAGGAAGTTCTCCCGCCACGTCACGCCGGTCGTCTCGGCCATCACGGTCGGCGCGATCTCCGACAGCTCGTCGTAACGGTCGGCGTCGCGCGACATGTTGCCGATGATGACGTCCGGGTCCAGCTCGTGGATCCGCTCCAGGTTCGGCGCGGCGATGGCGCCGACGTCCTCGATCCCCTCCTGGTCCTCGGCCGGCAGGTAGCTGAGGAAGTCGTTCTCCGCCAGGGCGTGCACCGAACCGACCGGGGTGATGCCGAGGGTGAGCGCGGTGTCCAGCTCGCCGGTGTCGAGGACCACCACCCGTTCCGGATCTTCCGGCACCTCCACCGGGCCGTTGACCGTCTCGACGGTGTGCGTGGCCTCGTCCTCCGCCGCCGCGTCGTCCGAACCGCCGCAGGCGGCCAGGGAGCAGATGGCGGCCAACGCGACGAGCGCGACCGGCAGCGCGCGCCGCAGCGGGCGCCGGCGGGGGTGTTCGGCGGGACGATCGAGACCGGCGAGGCGGACGGGAGGGAGCGGGGGGTGGGGACGGTTCATGTGACTGGTGTCTCCTTCTGGATCGGAACGAAGGGGAGGGGCACGCCGGGGACGACGAGCGGCGAACCGGTGACCGGATCGGGCACGATGACGGCCTCCAGGCCGAAGACCTCGTGCACCAGGTCGGCCGTGACGATCTCGCCAGGCGGCCCCTGCGCGGCGATCCGCCCGTCCTTCATCGCCACCAGGTGGTCGGCGTAGCGCGCGGCCTGGTTCAGGTCATGCAGCACCACCACGACGGTGCGCGGTTCGGATCCGGTGACCAGCTGCCGCACCAGGTTGAGGACCTCCACCTGGTGCGCGATGTCCAGGAACGTGGTCGGCTCGTCGAGCAGCAGCAGGTCCGTCTCCTGGGCCAGCGCCATGGCCAGCCACACCCGTTGCCGCTGCCCGCCGGACAGCGCGTCCACCGGCCGGTCGGCCAGTTCGGCGACGTCGGTGCGGGCCATCGCCTCCGTCACCGCCCGCTCGTCGGCCTGCGACCACTGCTGCCACCAGCGCTGGTGCGGCTGCCGCCCCCGGGACACCAGGTCGGCCACGGTGATCGCCTCGGGCGCCACCGGGGACTGCGGCAGCAGCCCGATGGCCTGGGCGATCCGCCGGGTCGGGAGCCGGGCGAGCTGCTGGCCGTCCAGCAGCACCGCGCCGTGGCGCGGCTTCAGCAGCCGGCCGAGGGCGCGCAGGGTGGTGGACTTACCGCAGGCGTTGGGGCCGACGACGACCGTGAACCGGCCGTCCGGGATGTCCAGGTCGAGCCCCTCCACCACGGCGCCGCCCTCGTCGTAGCCGAGGGTCAGCTCGCGGGCGCTCAGCCGGTAGCTCATGCACGTCCTTTCATGCGTGGGCCCCTGAGATGGTTGCCGGCGCGGGCGTCCGCGCGGTTGTTGACGATCAGCCAGAGCAGGTACGGGGCGCCGACCGCGGCGGTCACCACGCCGACCGGCAGTTCGGTGGGGGAGAGCAGCAGCCGGGCCAGCACGTCGGCGGCCACCGTGAGGAACGCGCCGGCCAGCGCCGAACACAGCAGCGGGATCTGTGCGGTCCTGGTCAGCCGGCGGGCGATCTGCGGGGCGAGCAGCGCCACGAAGTCCACCGGACCGCCCGCGCCCGTGGCCACCGCGGCGAGCAACACCCCGAGGGTGGCCAGACCCAGCCGGGTGCGGCCCAGCCGGACGCCGAGCGCGGTGGCCGTGTCGTCGTCGAGCACCACCGTGCGCTGCGCCCTGGCGGCCCACAGCAGGCCGGGCAGCAGGGCCAGCAGCACCCAGGCGAGCGGCGTCGCCTGGTCGTAGCCGCGGCCGTTGAACGAGCCGGTCATCCACACCAGGGCCTGCTGCGCCTCCCGGTAGTCGCCCTTGGTGAGGAACAGCTGGGTGACCGAGCGCAGCGCGATGGCGCAACCGATGCCGATCAGCACGAACCGGGCCGCGTGCAGCCCGCCGCGCCAGGCGAGGAGGTAGACCAGGGCGGCGGCGAGCAGGCCGCCCGCCACGGACAGGTACGGCAGCGCGTTGGCCGAGCCCACCCCGTACATCAGGGCCCAGACGGTCACCGCGGCGGCGCCGTGGGTGACGCCGATGACGTCGGGGCTGGCGAGCGGGTTCCGGGCGACGCTCTGGATCAGCGCGCCGGCCACGCCGAGCGCGGCGCCGACCAGCAGCCCGACGGTGAGCCGCGGCAGCCGCAGGACGCCGACCACGAAGTCCGCGTCCGACTCCGCCCCGAAGACCGAACGCACCGCGTCGCCCGGCGCCACGGTGGACTCCCCCAGGCAGAGGCTGGCCAGACAGGCCGCGGCGAGGGCGACCGTCAGCACGGCGGCGACCACGGCCGCGCGGCGGTGCACCAGGAACGAGGCGCGCGTGTGCCTGCGCAGCACGGCGTACCCGGCGGGGACCGCGACGGCCTTCGTCAGGGGCTCGGACGTCACGTTCCCGGTCACGACACCGCTCCCGTGCGGCGGACCAGGAACACCAGGAACGGGACGCCGACGAGGGCCGTCATCACGCCCGCCGGCACCTCGGAGGGCGGGAAGACCAGTCGCCCCACGGTGTCCGCGACCAGCAGCAGCACCGGGCCGAGCAGCGCGCACATCGGCAGCAGCCAGCGGTGCCCGCCGCCCACCAGCGCCCGCGCCACATGCGGCACGGCCAGCCCGACGAACGCGATGGGGCCGGCCGCGGCCACCCCCGCGCCGGTCAGCACCGCCGCCCCGAGCCCGCCGGTGATCCGGACGGCCGCGACGTTCTGCCCAAGGCCCCTGGCCACGTCCTCGCCGAGCGCCAGGGCGTCCAGGCCGCGCGCCACGGCGAACGTCAGCAGGGCGCCGACCAGCAGGAACGGCCAGACGCGGGCGGCTATCTCGGCGTCCCTGTCGGACAGCGAGCCGATCTGCCAGAACCGGAACTCGTCCAGCGTGGCGGCCTGGGTGGTCAGCACGGCGGCGGTCACGGAGGCCAGCAGCGCGTTGATCGCGGCGCCGGCGAGGGCGAGCTTCACGGGCGTCGCCCCGCCCCGGCCCCGCGCGGCTATCCCGTACACCACGACGGCCGTGACCACCGCCCCGGCGAAGGCGAACCACACGTATCCGGCCAGCGTGTGCACGCCGGCGTAGGCGATGGCCAGCACCACCCCGACCGAGGCGCCCTGGCTGACGCCGAGGATGCCGGGTTCGGCGATCGGGTTCCGGGTCAGGCCCTGCATCACCGCGCCCGCCATGCCCAGCGCGGCGCCGACCATCAGCCCGATCAGGGTGCGCGGCAGCCGCAGCTCGCGCACCACCCGGGCGGCCGGGTCGTCGCCGCCGTGCAGCAGCGCGTCCGTCACCTCGCCGAGGCCGAGCGAGCGGCTGCCGTAGGCCAGGCTCAGCAGGGTCGCGACGCCCACCGCCGCCACGCCGGCGGCCAGCCAGCCGAACCGCCGCCGGTGGGAGCGCCTCCCGGGCCCCCGGGACTTGGGGGACCGTTCGCCGGCAGGCGGGGCGACGACGTGCATGCGTTCCTCACGGCTGGCGGTGCGGTCGGGCTGGTGGGGCGATCATGGGAGGTTAGGTTAGGCGAGCCTAAGTGTACGGTCTGCTGTCGGCCACAATGGGCACAATGGTTCGCATGCCTGTCTCTCTGCCCCCGCTCACCGTCGGCTTCGACCTCGACATGACCCTGATCGACTCCCGTCCCGGCATCAAGGCGGCCTACGAGGCGCTTTCGGCGGAGACGGACACCTTCATCGACGCGGAGCTGGCCATCAGCCGGCTCGGGCCGCCGCTGGAGGTGGAGCTCGCACACTGGTTCCCTGCGGAGTCGCTCGGCGTCGTCGGCGACCGCTACCGCGAGATCTACGTGTCGTACGCCATCGAGCGGACCCCGGCGATGCCCGGCGCCCGGGAGGCCATCGCGGCGGTGCACGAGCGGGGCGGCCGGGCCATCGTGGTGACGGCCAAGCACCAGCCGAACGCGAAACTGCACACGGCGCATCTCGGCTTGGAGCCGGACGCGGTGATCGGCTCGCTGTGGGCCGAGGCCAAGGCGGAGGCGCTGCGGGCGCACGAGGCGAGCGTCTACGTCGGCGACCACGTGGGGGACGTGCGCGGCGCGATCGCCGCCGGCGCGGTCTCGGTGACGGTGCCGACCGGTCCGTGCGACGCGGCGGAGCTCAGGGCGGCGGGCGCGGACGTGGTGCTGCCCGACCTCACTCACTTCCCCGGCTGGCTCGCCGACCACCTGGCCGTTCGTCCCTGATCGTCCCTTGATCGTGGCTGATTTCGTTTGTCCACGCGGCGGTTCGGCTTGATCGTTGCGGGCGGGAGCATACTTGCGATCAGCGTGGGGCAGTCATCCTCCGAAACCGCCCGGCGCCATCTTGTCACCGGGCCCGAGGCGGTTAGCCTGGGAGCAGGCGGGTCCCGGGGACCCGCCGAATTGCTCATGGCAATGGCACTGGCCGGTTGCTGGCCAGGGACGAGTGCGAGGACGAGGACACGTGCCTACCGGCAAGGTCAAGTGGTTCAACAGCGAGAAGGGCTTCGGCTTCCTCTCCCGCGACGACGGCGGCGACGTCTTCGTGCACTCCTCGGCACTGCCCAACGGGGTGGACGCGTTGCGACCGGGACAGCGCGTGGAGTTCGGCGTCGTCGCCGGCCAGCGCGGTGACCAGGCCCTGACGGTCACCCTTCTCGACCCCATGCCCTCGGTGGCCGCGGCCCAGCGCCGGAAGCCCGACGAGCTGGCCTCGATCGTTCAGGACCTCACCACCCTGCTGGACGGCGTCTCCCAGCAGCTCGAACGCGGCCGCTACCCCGACCGCACCAGCGGCCGCAAGATCGCCGGCATGCTCCGCGCCGTGGCCGACCAGCTCGACGTCTGACGCCCCCTCAGGCCCCGTGCCCGCCCTGGATTTCCGCGTGCCAGATCTGTGCGCGAATCCGCACGAGTTGTGAACAAAGTGTGGTGGCTCGGCTTATCCTTCTGACACCTGGCGACGGTGGGCATGAGGGGTGGGTCGCATGGGGGTTGAGGCGTACCGGGCGAAGAGCGACGAGGAGCTGTACGCCCTTCTGGGGGCGGCACTGCTCGGGGAGGGGCCCGCGCTCTCGCCGGACGACGAGGAGCAGCGGCGGCGGTTCGGTCGGCAGTGGTTCGCGAACAAACGGCGCGAGTTGCAGCGGCGGATCTGCCATCACGAGAGGGCCCGGCCGCTGCTCGGCACCACGGGGTCCGACCGGCTGATCGACGCGGTGGCCGTGTACGAGGTGCTCGGCCAGGCCGACGAGGACCCCACGACGGCCGCGCTGGTCGCGGTGCTCGTCGCCCGGGTCGGCCTCGGCACCTTCTGCCACAACGCCCCGGCGCCGTCATGACCCGCGCGGCGAGCATGGCGGACCGCAGGCACGCGCTGCTGAGGGCGGACCGCGAGGCGCAACTGGAGGGCATGCGCGAGCGGCTGGGCGACCTCGGCGCCGAACGGGACCTGCGGCAGCTCGACGCCGCCCGGGCCGACTGGCTGGCGAGCCCGTGGGCGCGGGACGACGGCGACGCGGTGGCCGGGTACGTGGACCTGGTGGCCGGTCAGGTGAAGGTCGCCATGGCCGACCTCGGGGCGAGCGCCGAGCGACTCGACTCGGTCCGGGTGGTGGCCACCCTCAACGAGTCCGTGTCGGCGCAGCTGACGCCGTTCGCCGACGGTTCAGGGCTGGTCAACGTCGCCGACGCGACGATCAGCCTGTGCGCCCACTACGCCAGGTTCCTCGCCGTCTCGCTGGCCGGATTCGCCTCCGGGTCCCGCGCCAGGACCCTGTGGCGGGTCGCCCGTGCGACGGCGCGTGGCGGCCTCGCCGGCGACCCCGACGCGCTCACCGCGCTGCTCCGGTACTACGCCACCAACCAGCGGATCTTCGCCCTGGCCGGCAAGCTGGATCTGCGCCTCGCCCCGGAGGCCGAGCCGATCGCCGGGCTGCTCGCGCATCTCGCCGCCCAGTTCGTCGTCGGGCACGAGATCGCCCACCACGTGCTGGGGCACCGGTCGGCTCCCAGCGCCCTGTCCCCCGACGAGTACCTCCCCGCCTGCTCCGAAGGCCAGCGCCGGGAGCTGGCCGCCGATCTGCTCGCGCACCGGGCGGTCCGGCGGGCCGGCGAGCGGGAGTTCGCCGGCGTGCCGGGCATCGCAAGGGCCCTGGACCTCGGCTCGCTCGGTCCGCTGATCGCCATGCTCGCCGTGCACCTGACCGAGCGGGCCCTGTTCGTCCGCCGCGGCTGCACCCATCCGCCCGCCCGCGTCAGAACCGCCCTCATGCTGGACCAACTGAACCCGCAGATGCGCCAGTTCGGGACGACGTTCCTGGACGCGCCGCTCGCCGCCACGGAGGCCGCGGCGACCACCTCGGAGGCCGCCCGGCCGTTCTCCCCTGGGATGTTCGGCTCGGCGCCGGTGCACACCCCGTTGCCCGGGTCCTATCTGCGGACGATCACCGTGCTCGACGCGCTCCAGTGCCGGCCGGCGAGCCTGCACCTGAGCATGCTGGTGCAGGAGGCCCGGGAGACCGGGGCGGCCTGGATGGGCGAGGGCGCCCGACTCGTCATGGCCGGCGAACCGGCCGTGGCGCTCCGCCGCTGGGGCGTGCCCGGGCCCGAGGTCGAGCGGATATGCGACCGCCGGCGCGCGCTGACGTTCTTCGCGCTGCTGGAGAGCGTGCGGCGCGCCTTCGCCGCGCGGGGCCTCCCGGACGCCCACGTCCTGGCCTGCGCCCTGGCCGCGGCGATGCTGACCGCCGCCCGCCTGGGCATCGAGCCGGGCCGCTAGGCCTGCCGACGCGGCGGCGCTCCGCGCCTACAGCGAACGGCTCACCGCGCTGCTCGACGCCGGGCGCAGGGACGACGCCGGGGCGCAGTTCATGACGCAGGTGGGCGTCCCCGAACCGGCCGTCGCCGACCCGCGGTCGCACCCACCCTGGGCTACGACGCCCGGGTGCCACGTCAGTCGCCCGCCGCGGTCGCCGTCCCGACCCTGGTCCACGGCGGCGGGGCCAGCCCGCAGGGGCTGCAACGGGCGGCCGGTCAGGGCATCCGCAGCCGGTCGGGCGGCACCGGTGGCAGCAAGCCCTCGGCCGCCGCGCGGGCGAGCAGATCGTGCACGGCGGCGTGGCCCGCCGGACCCAGGTCCGCGGTGAACTCGTTGACGTACAGCGCGATATGGGACTTCGCGACCTCGGGGTCCATCTCCTGCGCGTGCGCCAGAACGTACCCCTCGCTGGCCGACGGGTCGGCCCAGGCCGCCCGCACCGAGGCGCGGATCGCGTCGGCGATCGCCGCCAGGCGCTCCGCACCCAGCGAGCGGCGGGCCACGATCGCGCCCAGCGGGATCGGGTGTCCCGTGCTGCCCTCCCAGTGCTCGCCCATGTCGGCGAGCTGGTGCAGTCCCAAGGCCCGGAACGTGAACCGCGCCTCGTGGATGACCAGGCCCGCGTCCACCTGCCCGTCGCGGACCGCCGGCATGATCGTGTGGAACGGCATCACCCGCACCTCGCCGACCCCGCCCGGCACGTTGGCCGCCGCCCACAGCCGGAACAGCAGGTACGCGGTGGAGCGTTCGCTCGGCACCGCGACGGTCCGTCCGGCCAGCTCCGCAGGATCGGTGAGGGCAGCGGAGCCGGCCGCCGGCTCCCGGGTCAGCACCAGCGGGCCGCAGCCGCGGCCCAGCGCTCCGCCGCAGGGCAGCAGCGCGTACTCGTCGAGCACCCACGGCAGCGCGGCGTAGGAGATCTTCAGCACGTCGCCCTCGCCACGCTCGGCCAGGTCGTTGGTGATGTCGATGTCCGCGAACGTCACGTCGACCGGCGGCGCGCCCGGCACCAGCCCGTGGGACCAGGCGTGGAAGACGAACGTGTCGTTGGGGCAGGGGGAGTAGGAGACGCTCAGCGGACGCGGCTCAGTCGGGGGCGGTGCCATGGTCGGTCCCTCCGGACGCGGATCGCAGGACGGGCTCGATACGGGCGAACGCGCCGCTCAGCGCGCGCAGCGCGGCCGGGATGCGCCAGGCCGCGCGGTCGCGCGGGCCGACGGGGTTGGAGATCGCCCGCACCTCCAGCACCGGAACGCCGTGCGCGGCGGCGGCCTCGGCGACGCCGAAGCCCTCCATGCCCTCGGCGGCGGCGCCGGGGTGCAGGGCGGCGAGTTCGGCGGCGCGTTCGGCGGTGCCGGTGACGGTGGCGACGGTCAGCACCGGGCCCAGCACGGCACCGGCCGCGTCGGCGGCGGCCCGGACCAGCGCGGCCGGCGGCTCGTGCACCACCCGCCCGAAGCCCAGCGCGGCGAGGTCCGTGAACCCGTCGGCCGTGCGCACCCCGAGGTCGGCCGCGACGATCGACGAGGCCACGACGACCCCCTCCAACGCCGCCACCCCGAAGAACCCACCGCCGATCCCGGCCGACACCACCAGGTCATAGGCGACACCCGCCGCCCCGACCGGGCCGGTGACCTCACCCCGCACGCCGGGAACGGCCCCCGGCGCCATGACCCCCGAGACATGCGGCACGAGCGGCTTCCCACCGGAGGGCTCGCCCGAGGCGTGGGGCACGTCCGGCGGTTCGGCGTGGAGCTCGCCCGAGGGCGTGGCCAACGGGCCGCGGCGGACGGGTGCGACGGCCAGGGCGGTCGCGGTGCCGGCCGCCGCGGCGGCCGGGCCGACTCCGGCGGCGAGAACGTCGAACGAGGAAACGGGCCCGGCCGCCACGACCCGGTGCAGCTCCCAGGCTCCGGGGAGCGCCACCACCTCGGGCGCCGCGCCGGTGGCCGCCGTGACCGAGGAGACGACCGCGTCCCGCTCCGCCGCGACGGCCGTGACCACCAGAATCCGCACCACGGTCAGCTCAGCCCTTCCCCACGAACGCCGCGCCCGAGCGAGTGCCGTGTCGCCCGCGAGTGCGGGGCCCGCTCCGGCCGCTGGGTGGTTCGCCCTCGTGGTGGTCTTCGCGGACGCGGTGATGGCGCTGTCGGGCTGCCGGGAGCCGTGCCAGGTCGCTGTGTTCGGCGCTGGCGTTCGCCTGACGGATGGTGGTTCGCCCTCGTGGTGGTCTTCGCGGACGCGGTGACGGCGTTGTCCGACTGCCGGGCGTCGCACCGCGTCGGCGCGGTCGCCGTGCTTGCCGCCGGCACGGCGACGGAGCCGGTCCCCGCTGACACACCTGACGGCGGCCGGCTGCTCGGGCGGCGGCGGGCTCGTCGGGGTCATGTGCGCAGGCTACCCGGCGGTGGGGGTGGGCCGAGGCGCCAGCCCTCGGCCCACCCCCACCGTCCCCGCAGCATCAGCGGCAAGCGTCAGCGCACGCGCGGAAGCGCCGTGCCCGTGCCGCGGCGGGACATGGAGAGAAGGCTGCGGAACGTCAGTGCCGTCCCGATCAGCACCATCGCGGCGCCCACGGTCATGCCGACCGTCCCGTTCAGCGGCAGCAGGATCCCTATGGCACCGCCGACCACCCAGGACAGCTGCAGCGTCGTCTCGGAGCGGGCGAAGGCGGAGGTGCGGACCACGTCGGGAACGTCCCGCTGGATCACCGCGTCCAGCGACAGCTTCCCCAGTGCCTGGCAGATGCCCGCCGCCGCGCAGATCGCCGCCACCGTCACCGTGCCGTACGCGAGCGCCGCCGCGCCGGACGCCCCGACGGCGATCAGCAGCACGGTGAGCAGCAGCAGCTCGGGCGCTCGTTCGCGCAGCCAGTTCCCGAGCGCGTTCCCCAGCGCGTTGCCCGTGCCGGCCGCGACCCCCGCCAGCGCCAGCGAGAACTCCGCGGTCAGTCCCGGCAGCGGGTCGTTGCGCAGCAGGAACGCCAGGAAGAAGAGGAGGAAACCGGAGAGCGCACGCAGCGCCGCGTTCCCCAGCAGTGCCTTGAAGACCGCCGTCGAGCCGGCCCCGCGCAGCGTCCCCGCGCCGCCGCGCCAGCGGCCGGAATGATCCCTGGCCACCGCCCGGCTCTCGGCCAGCTCCGCCAGATGCAGCTTGCTCTCGCCGCGCGCCAGGTCCACCTGGCCGGGCAGCCGGAAGCAGAGCAGCGCGCCGATCACGGTGATCGCGCACGCCGCGTACAGTGGCCACCGCTCGCCGAGCGCGTTGAGGCCCAGGCCGATGGGCGCCGCGACGCCGGCCGCGGCGAGGCCGGTCAGGGTGATCCGCGCGTTCGCCTTCACCAGGGAGATCTGTGGCGGCAGCAGCCGCGGCACCACCGCCGCCCGCACGATGTTGTACGCCTTCGAGCAGACCAGGACGCCCAGCGCCGCCGGGTACAGCGCGAGAGCGCCGCCGGCCACCGCACCGGCGATCACCAGCGCCAGCAGGCCACGGGCCAGCAGGGCCGCCGACATCGCCGCCCGCCGGCCGTGCGGCAGCCGGTCGAGCAGCGGGCCGATGATCGGCGCGAGCAGCACGAACGGCGCCATGGTGATGGCCAGGTACAGCGCCACCCGGCCGCGCGCCTCGTCGGTGGGCACCGAGAAGAAGATGGTGGAGGCCAGCGCCATGGTGATCAACATGTCGCCGGCGGAGTGCACCGCGTGCAGCTCGATGAGCTTGCTGAGCCCGGTCTCGCCGGCGCCGTGTGCGTGCGTGACCCGGCGGATGCGGCGGCCGACCGCAAGCGGGGCGGCGTGCAGTGCCCTGCCCGTCGCCGCAACGGCTCGGAGGGCCGGGGAGTCTGCTCCCGGGCCCTCGGTCCTGGACGAACTGTCAGCTGCCACGGCTGCCAGCCTAAGCGGTCGGTGGGGATGAATTGCCGGAACGGTCCGGATTCGTCGCCCCTTGTTACGGGTTCCTTCGCGTCCCTTTCGGGTTCGTTCAGCTTCTTTCGGTTACCCCGGGCCCTCCTGAATCAACCCCCGACCGCGCCCCGCCACGGGTCGCCGGCGATCTCTGGTCGCGGGCGCCCGCCGTGCGTGCGGTAGCGTGGTCGGCTGGTGCGCCTCACCTTCGTACAGCACGACGTCGCAGCGGCCCCCGACCCCGTCTGGGCAGCCGCTCCGTCAGCTCCGTTCGTCCGCAGGGGCCCGCACCGGACAACGGCGTAGGAGAGTCGATTCGTATGTGTCCTGTGAGTGCTGCCACCAGCGCTGAGGTCAACGGCGCGGGCCACGGCGGCGGCCGGGGCGGAGGAGGGCCGGCGGCCCGCGCCCGGAGCCGTACCCCCGACCGGCTGTGCGCGGACGCGGTGGCGCTGGCCAGGGAGGTCGCCGAACAGGCCGCCCATCCCCAGCGCCTCGGCGCGCATCTGGGCGTCGAGGCCGAGGGCGACCGGCTGGTCACCCACTTCTTCGCCAGTGAGGACCCCGGATATCCGGGGTGGCGCTGGGGGGTGACGCTGACCCGCGCGTCCCGGTCCAAGCAGGTCACCGTGGACGAGGTGGCACTGACGCCCGGCCCTGACGCGCTGCTCGCGCCGGAGTGGGTGCCGTGGAGCGAGCGGCTGCGCCCCGGCGACCTGCGTCCTGGCGACCTGCTGCCGGCGGAGTTCGACGACACCAGGCTGGAGCCGGGCTACCTGCCGCCGGCCGGCGAACTGCCGCCCGACCAGGAACCACCGGGCCCCGCCGATCCGGCGGCTCGGTCCGCGACGGACCAGCCGGCCGAGCCGGCCGAGCCGGCTCAGGCGCCGACCGAGGCATCCGTGACAGCCGCCACGACCGAGGAGGCGGTCACGGCCGAGGAGGCCGCCGAGGCGGGCGCGCCGGCCGGCTGGGCCGCCGCGGTGGGCCGATGGGCCTCGGGGGCGGAGCCGACCAGCGAGACCGTCACGCCGCCGCCGGACCGGGGCGCCATCGCGGACGTGGCCAGGCAACTCGGGCTCGGCCGGAGCCGGGTGCTCTCCTGGTACGGGCTGCACGACGCCGCCGACCGCTGGGACGAGCACTACGGGCCGCAGACCCCGATGGCCCAGGCCGCCCCGGCGTCCTGCGTCAGCTGCGGTTTCCTGGTGCCGATGGCCGGCTCGCTGCGGCAGGCGTTCGGCGTGTGCGCCAACGAGTTCTCGCCGGCCGACGGGCATGTGGTCTCGCTGGCCTACGGCTGCGGCGCGCATTCCGAGGCGGCCGAGAGCCCGAAGCCCGAGCCGCCGGCCCCACCGGTCATCGACCACCTCGGCGCCGACCCGCTCTGATCCCCGCCGTCCCGAGTGGGCCGGACAGGGGCTAGCTCCACAGCGCGCGGGCGATCAGGGAGACGCCCGAGGCGGCGACCACGACCAGCAGCGCCGTCCGGACCGGTCCCGCGCCGAGCCGGGCGCGTAGCGGCCGGCCGGCGAGGAACCCGGTGAGCACGAACGGCACCAGCGCCAGGCCCGTCGCCACCTGCTCGGCCGCCAGTTCCCCGTTGAGCAGCAGGGCGCCCATCGAGATGATCGCCCCGAGGGAGAAGTAGCCGCCCAGCGTGCCGCGCACCCGGGGCGCGGACTCGTGCTGGTAGAGCAGCGCCAGCGGCGGTCCGCCGATCGCGGTCGCGGTGCCGGTGACGCCGCCGAGCGCCCCGGCCGTCATCAACGAGGCCGGGCCGATGCGGATCCGCACCGCCCACAGCGTGGCGGCGACGGCGAGCAGCACCATCACACCGACCACGGCGCCCAGCGCCTCGGGGGTGAGCACCCCCACCAGCCAGGCGCCGGCCAGCGCGCCGGGCACCCGGGCCGGCAGGCTCCAGGCCAGGCCGCCCCAGTCGATGGCGTGCCGGTCGCCGAGCATGGTCAGCACCGGCAGCGTCATGGTCGTGATCAGCAGGGCGCCCGGCATCATCTCCGGACCGGCGAACACCATCGCCGGCGCGGCCATCAGGGCGAGCCCCAGCCCGATGCTGCTTTGCACCACCGAGCCCAACAGGACGGCGGGACCGGCGATGAGCAGGAGCGATATATCGGGCATCGGCGGTCGAGGCTAGCATCCGGCCGCGTTGCGGACCGCAAGGCACCCTGGCGCCCGCGGCCGCCGAAGGCGACCCGGTACTGTCGCAGTCGTGACCACCGACGAGCCCTTGGACGACCGCCCCGAGGCGGCCCCCTCGGACACCGAAGCCGCCGCCTCTGGCGCGCCCGGCGCCGGCGCCGACCCGTTCGGCACGGAGCGGCTGCGGAACGGCGTGCTGAGCGCGTGGCGCGCGTCCCCGGCCCGGTTCCGCGAGGACGCGAACGCCGAGGAGGACCTGGCGCGCGGCGGCTACCGGGACCGGCTGGTGGTCGAGTTGGCGCAGAACGCCGCCGACGCCGCGGCCCGCGCGGGGCAGCCGGGCCGGCTGCGGCTCGGGCTGCGGGACGGCGTGCTGGTCGTCGCGAACACGGGCGCCGCGCTGGACGCGCTGGGCGTCGAGTCGCTCTCCACGCTGCGCGCCTCCGCCAAACGCGAGTCGGAGAGCGAGAGCGTCGGCCGCTTCGGGGTGGGCTTCGCCGCGGTCCTGACGGTCAGCGACGAGCCGCAGATGCTGAGCACGGCGGGCGGGGTGCGCTGGTCGCTGACCGAGGCCACGGAGCTGGCCCGCGCGGCCGGCGCGGAGTCGCCGGGCCTGCTCGAGGAGCTGGACCGCAGGGCCGGCCAACGCCATGCGGTGCCGCTTCTCCGCCTGCCCCTGCCCCTGCCGGGCGAATCCGGCCAGGACGCCGACTCGGCGAGCCCTTCGGAGCCGGGCCCCGAGCCCGACTCAGGCTCAGCAACCGACTCAGGCTCCGCACCCGACTCGGGGTCCGCCCCCAGCGTCCTGCCCGACGGGTACGACACCGCCGTGGTGCTGCCGTTGCGGGACGCGGCCGCCGAGGATCTGGCGACACGGCTGCTCGACGCCGTGGACGACACGCTGCTGCTCACGCTGCCGGGACTGGTCGAGGTCACGGTCGAAACGCCGGGCGGCGGGGTGCGCACCCTGACCCGCCGCCAGTTCGGCCCGTACACGCAGATCACCGAGGAACCGGGGCCGGCGGGCAGCGCCGTGCGCTCCACCCGGTGGCGGGTCGCCACGGTCGGCGGCGAGGCCGAGCCCGAGCTGCTGGCGGACCGGCCTCTGGAGGAGCGGGAGCGCCGCCACTGGTCGGTGACCTGGGCCGTGCCGGTGGACGCCGAGGGCGCGCCGGCCACGCCGGCCAGCCCGGCCGTGGTGCACGCGCCGACCCCGACCGACGACGCCCTGGGTCTGCCGGCGCTGCTGATCGCCTCGTTCCCACTGGAGCCCACCCGCCGGCATGTGGCGCCCGGGCCGCTGACCGACTATCTGCTGGACCGGGCCGCCGACGCCTACACATCGCTGCTGGCCGCCTGGCGCCCGGTGACCGGCGAGACGCTCGGCCTGGTCCCAGGGCCGCTGGGCCGCGGCGAGCTGGACGGCGCGCTCCGCGGCCGGCTGCTGGACCGACTGCCGCATACCGCGTTCCTGCCGAGCGCGGCGGCGGCCCAGTCTCCCCAAGGCGCCGGGGCGCCTGGGAGGTCCCCCCAGGCGCGCGAGGCGGAGGCGGACGGTGACGAGCCGGCGGTGCCGGACGCGCTCCGCCCGGTCGACGCCGAACTGGTGGAGCGGGCCGGGGCGGAGACGGTCTCCGTGCTCGCCGAGCTGTTCCCGACGCTGCTCCCCGCCGGCCTGGAACGCCGCGCGGAGCTGCGGGTCCTGGAGGTCGCGCGGGTCTCGCTGGGCGAGATCATCGACCGGCTGGCCGGCGTGGAACGCCCGCCGCACTGGTGGTGGCGGCTGTACGAGTCGCTGGTCGGGGTGGACCCTGAGCTGCTGACCGGGCTGCCGGTGCCGCTGGCCGACGACGGCGTCCGCCGGCCCGAGCCGCGGGCCCGGGCCGTGGAGCCGGCGGTTGGGCCGGTACTGGGGCCGGCGGCGGAGCCGGACGCCGGCGCGCTCGGGGAGGCGGCGCGTCCCGTACGCACCACGATCGGGCCGCGCCGGGTGCTGCTGCCCGTGCCGGGCACCGAGCCGGCCGAGTTGAGCCGGCTCGGCCTGAAGGTCGCCCATCCGGAGGCCGCGCACCCGCTGCTGGAGAAGCTCGGCGCCAATCCCGCCACCCCGCGCGCCGTGCTGGCCACCCCGCAGGTGCGGGCGGCGGTCGCGGCCTCGGCGGACGTCGCCGACGCGGAGGTGTGGGACGAGGACGCGATGCCGGCCGCCGAACTGGCCGAGACGGTGCTCGCCCTGGTCAGGGACGCCCGTCTGGAGCCGGACGAGGAGCCGTGGCTGTCCGCCCTGGCGCTGCCGGACGAGGACGGTGAGCTGACCCCGGCCGGCGATCTGGTCTATCCGGACAGCCCGTTCCAGCGGGTGATCCGCGAGGGCGAGCTCGCGGCCTGCGATCCGGAGCTGGCGGAGCGCTGGGGTGAGCAGCCGCTGACCGCCGTGGGCGTGCAGGCCGATCTGGCGTTGATACGGGCCGGCGATGTGGTGCTGGACCCGGACGAGCTGGAGCCGCGCGATCCGGGGACGGCCGGCTGGTTCGCCCAGCCCGACGACGCCGGGCTGCTGGACGCCGTGGACGTGTGGTGCGAGGACACGCTGGACGCGCTGCCCGACAGCCCGCTGCCGCCGGTCGCCGCCGAGTTGGTGGCCGTGCGCGACCTGGAGCTGATCGACGACGACCGCTGGCCCGAGGCGCTGTCGCTGCTCTCCCGGCCGCCGTTCCGGGAGGCGCTGACCACGCCGATCCGGGTGCGGATGCCGGACGGTTCGGTGCGGACGGCCCGCTCGTACACCGCGTGGTGGCTGCGCGGCGCCCCGGTGCTCGACGGGCGCCGCCCGGCCGGGCTGCGCGCGGCGCACGGCGACCCGCTGCTGGCGGGCCTGTACGACGATGCGGACACGGCGGACGCGGACGAGGAGGTGCTGCGCGCCCTGGGCGTGCGCACCACCGCGCGCGCACTGCTGGACGAGCCGGGGGGTGCGGCCGAACTGCTCGCCCGGCTGGCCGACCCCGAACGCGCCGTGACGGGCGTTCAGCTGCACGGGCTCTACGGGCTGCTGGCCGACCTGGACCCGGCGGAGGTGACGCTGCCGGACGAGCTGCGGGCGGTGGTGGACGGGGAGTCGCGCGTCGTTCCGGCGGCGGACGCCCTGGTCGCCGACGCGCCCGACCTGCTGCCGCTGGCCGCGGGGCGGGCGCTGCTGCCGGTGCCGCCCGCGCGGGCGTCCGCGCTGGCCGCCGTGCTGGACGCGCGCCCGCTGTCCGCCGCGTTGCCGGCGGCGCCGCCGGAGGGCGGCACGGCCCGGGACGTGCTCGAGGAGGCGCGGCTGCTGCTCGGGGACGGCACACCGGCCACGTACGTGGAGCACGAGGAGCTGGTGATCGACGGGGTCGAGCTGGACTGGCGGCTCGGGGCCGACGGCACGCTGCACGCGGCCACGGTTGAGGGTCTCGCGGCCGGCCTGGCCTGGTCCACGGGGCAGTGGCCGCGCCGTTTCGAACTGGCGGCGCTGCTGGAGGACCCGTCCCGCGAGGAGGAGTTGGAAACGGCGCGCTGGTTCGACTGACCCGCCTCGACTGACCCGCCTCGACTGACCCGATGCCCCGCACGCCCGGAACGGAGCGACCGCCCGGAGGGAGCGTGGGGAACCCTCCGGGCGGCCGGGGACACGGTCAACGGTGGGGCGCCGCAGGGCGGTCGGCGTCAGCCGTGGTCGTGTCCGGTCCCGCCGGTGGCGCGTCCCGTGGTGGCGGGAACGTTGCCCTCGGCGTCGGTGACCGTGAAGTGCCCGACCATGCCCATGTCGGCATGGCTCTGGACATGGCAGTGGTACATCCACATTCCGGGTCCGACGTGTTCGCCCGCGATCACCTGGAAGCCGAACGAGTCGGCGGGGCCGCAGATCTTGTTGTCGATGACCCGGCTCGGATCGTTGGCGTCCGCCAGGATCCCGGTGCGGTTGTCGGCCCAGCGGTGACCGTGCATGTGGAACGTGTGGTAGAACTCGCCGTGCGTGATCATGATGATCTCGACGCGTTCGCCGAGCATCGCGGAGAAGTTGTACGGGTTGTCCGCGGCCCGGTTGTTGATCGTCATGTCGTTGAAGACGATGGTGAACTGCTTGTCCGGCAGTGGGTCGCCCTCGCGGCGCACCACGAGCCCGCCGTAGAGCCCCTTCTGTAGACCGCCGGTGCCGTGTTCGGTGCCGACGATGTGGTCGTGGTAGTGCCAGTAGCCCGCGCTGCCGGCGATCCGGGTGCCGTCGTCGCGCGCGCCTGGTGCGTGGCTGGTCCAGGTGTAGACGCGGCTGGCTCCCGGGGCCACCGTGCTGTTGGTCATGGCGGTGCCGTCGTTGTCGATCGTGTAGTCGACGCCGTGGACGTGCAGACTCACCTCGACGTCCATGTTGTTGACGAGTTCGATCTCGTAGCTGTCGCCCTCGTACATCTCCAGGAGCGGACCGGGGATCTGAGGGCTGCCGGGTTCCAGGCCGTAGCCCATCCGGCCGTCGGGGAACTTCTCGGCGTAGAGGGTGATCTGGTGGACCCGTGCGACCCTGGACCGATCCGCGGCGCGCTCAGCTGACGCGCGGGGCGCGGCCGCGGTGAGGGCTGCCGGGGTCAGGGCGGTCACGGCCGCGCCGGTGGCGAAGGACCGCCGGGAGAAGCCTGGTCGCCGCATGTGGTGCGCCTTCCTCGCTGTTACATCTGATCGCGCCACATGGTATGAGCACGACAAGACTTTAGCCAGCCTCAGGACAAAGTATGTAGTTCTCCGTTCAAAGCCATTGGCGGCTTGGCGAAAGTGGTCTAGCTTCCTAGGGCGTCGGAGTCCTCGATAGAGGAAGAAGTCGCAGTCCCCCCAAAGAGAAGCGGACGAGTCATGAGCCGCAAGCCACAGGTGCTGACACTCGCAGGTGTGATGACACTGGCGTTGCTGGGCGCAGCCCCGGCCGCCACAGGTAACGACGAACCCAACGACTCCAGTCGGCCGTACGCGGAGTTGCCGGGCAGCGCGGATGTCCAGGTGCTGGTGTTCCACGCCGCCGACGCCCCCGAGGGCAGAACCCAGGCGGGCATCACGGCCATCGAGGAGATCGGGGCCGCCGGCCCGGTCGAGGAGCAGTTCGACGTCGTGGCGACGAGCGACCCCATGGTCTTCCAGCCGACCGAACTCGCCGCCTACAACGCCGTGGTCTTCCTGTCCGCCGACGGCGCCGTGCTGAACGGAAATCAGGAGACCGCGCTCCAGGAGTACGTGCAGGCCGGCGGCGGGTTCCTTGGCGTGCACGACGCCGCGCTGGCGCAGCCGGAGTCGTCGTGGTTCACCGGCCTGATCGGGTCCCGCCCCGAGGCGGGCGGCCCGACCGAGGCCCAGGAGGCGGTAGTCGAGGTCGGAGACCGGACCAACCCCTCGACCGCCGGACTGCCCCTGGAATGGAGCCGTTCGGACGTCTGGTACAACTGGGACACCAACCCCAGCGGTGACGTGCACACCGTCGCCCGGGTGCGGGAGAACAGCTACCAGCCGGGCACCGGTGCCATGGGCTGGGACCACCCCGTCTCCTGGTGCCGCGACTACGACGGCGGACGTTCGTTCTACACCGGCATGGGCGGCACGTCAGAGAGCTTCACCGAGGCGGAGTTCCGCGACCATCTGCGCGGCGCGCTGCTGTGGACCAGCCGGCTGGCCCGCGCCGACTGCCAGGCCACCATCACCGCCAACTACGCGGCGGAACGGCTGACCGTGCCGAACCAGCCGGAGCAGCTCGACCAGATCGGCGAACCGCACGGCCTGGACATCGCCGATGACGGCCGGGTGTTCTACATCGGCCGCGGCGGCGAATGGGCCGGCGCCCCGCTGGTCACCGACTGGGCCGAGCCGAACATGGGCCTCGGCTCCGGCACCCTGCACGTCTACGATCCGGCCACCGGGGACGTCACCCTCGCCGCGACCCTGGAGGTCTTCGGCAACAGGGGCGGCGGGGGAGAGCTGATCAAGAGCGAGGAGGGGCTGCTCGGCATCGCGCTCGACCCGAACTTCGCCGAGAACGGCTGGATCTACCTCTACTGGACCCCGCATTCGGAGATCAACCGCGAAACCCATATGGGCGAGCGCCGGGTCTCCCGCTTCACCTACGACGAGGCCAGCGGCCAACTCGATCTGGCCTCCGAACAGGAGCTGCTCAGCTGGCCGGTGCAGATCCACAGCTGCTGCCACGCCGGCGGCGGTATGGACTTCGACTCCCAGGGCAACCTCTACATCGCCACCGGAGACAGCAACTCCTCGGGCTTCAGCGAGGGTTATTCGGGGAACAACCCGGAGCCCAACTTCCAGGGCGTGTCCTTCGCCGACGCCCGCCGCACCGCGGGCAACACCAACGACCTCAACGGCAAGATCCTCCGGATCCACCCCGAGGCCGACGGCACGTACACCGTCCCCGCCGGCAACCTCTTCACCGGCGACGAGGGCAACGGCGACCAGGCGCGGCCCGAGATCTACGTGATGGGCGTGCGCAACCCGGCGCGCATCGCGATCGATCCGGAGACCGACTGGCTGTACGCGGGCTGGGTCGGACCCGACGCCCCCGAGCCGAGCACCACCTGGGGCCCGGCCAAGTACGACACCTTCGCCGTCATCACCGAGGCGAGCAACCGGGGCTGGCCGTACTGCATGGGCAACAACCAGCCGTACCGGGACCGGGCCCTGCCGGATCCGGACCAGCCGCAGGGCTGGTACGACTGCGAGAACCCGCGGAACGAGTCCCCGAACAACACCGGCCTGGTGGAGATCCCGCCGGTCACCCCGAACAACATCTGGTACTCGCCGCAGGGCGGCGCGCCCGACTACCCGCGGGACGAGAACGGCCTGCCCAGCTACGTGCTGGAGGAGCAGTCCCTGCTGCTGCCCTGGCTCACCGGCGGCGGCCAGGCCACGATGAACGGCCCGGTCTACCGCTACGACGCGGACGCCGCGGGCGAGGGTGCCTGGCCCGAGTACTGGGACGGCAAATGGTTCGTCGGCGACTTCTACGACCAGGACCAGCCGCGGCACGCCGTGGTGATGGACCCGGAGAACGCCGGCAGCGGCGGGCTTCCGGTGCACGCCGAGAGCCTGGACGAGATCATCCCGGCCGGCGAGGGCGGCATCCGCAACCTCATGGACTGGAAGTTCGCGCCCGACGGCACGATGTACGTGCTGGACTACGGCCGCGGTTTCTTCAACCTCGACGACGAGTCCGCGTTGTGGCAGGTCACCTACGAGGGTGGCCCGCCCACACCGGCGGCCGCCGATCTGGCCCGTTCCTGACCCGCGGGTGCACCACATGACGCAGCACGGAAAGCGATCAGCAGAAGGGGACAACCGATGAAGCATGGCACTCGCCTGGTGGCCGGGGTGATGGGAACCCTCACGGCGCTCGCCCTGGCGGCGCTACCGAACGCCCAGGCAGGGGAGCGCGACGGCGGAGCCACCTCGGCCGAACAGGTGCTGACCTGGACCGCCGACAACGATCTCAACAGCTACGAGACCGCGCCGACCACGGCGGTCGCGGGCGAGACCACGCTGGTGTTCGAGAACAGTGCGGCCACCGGCAACACCACCGGTATGACGCACACGTTGACGTTCGACGTCTCCGACTCGGACTACAACACCGATGTGTCGGTGAACCTGATGGCCAGCCCGAACGACGCCAACGGCGGGCGGTGGGAGACCACGGTCACCCTGACCCCGGGTACCTACCGCTACTACTGCGCCATCCCCGGCCATATCCAGATGCAGGGCGAACTGGTCGTCACCGAGGACGGCGGTGGCGAGGACACCACCCCGCCCGAGGTCACCGCCTCCGTCGCGGGCGAGCAGAACGCGGACGGCGCCTACGTGGGCTCGGCCACGGTCTCGCTGGAGGCGACGGACGAGGGCGGCTCCGGCGTGGAGAGCGTCGAGTACGCCGTCGACGGCGGCGAGTTCGCGGAGTACACGGAGCCCGTCCCGCTCGACGAGCCGGGCGAGCACACGGTGACCTACCGGGCCACCGACGTGGCCGGCAACGTCTCGGAGGAGGGGTCGACCGCCGTCGCGGTGGTCGCGGCTCCGGAGGACACCACCGCTCCCACGGTGACCCCGACGGTCGAGGGGGAGCAGAACGCGGACGGCGCCTACGTCGGCATGGCGACGGTGGCGCTGGCCGCGGCGGACGAGGGCGGCTCCGGCGTCAACCGGATCCAGTACACGCTGGACGGCAGCACCTGGACCCGGTACGCGGATCCGTTCATGATCCACGACGTCGGCGACCATGTGATCCGTTACCGGGCATGGGACAACGCCGGCAACGTCTCCAAGGCCCGCACCCTCGACCTCACCCTGGTCGCGTCCTGACGCATAGCGACCACCGAGAGAATCCCCCACCCGAGGGCCCGTCGCATCCGCGGCGGGCCCTTGGGGCGCTGGGTGTGTCGCGTGGTCCGGCCGTCAGACGGCGATCGCGGTCTCCCGCGGGGTCGTCATGCCCGGTGGCAGGCCGACCCAGGCGTTCGTGCCCGAGCCGCCGCCGTCGCGCGCCGGGGCGCAGCTGCGGGCACTTCCGAGGGCTCCGACTAGCCTGACCCCATGCGCGTTTTCGTCACGGGTGCCACCGGCGCCGTCGGTCGGCCGCTCGTGCGCGGGCTCCTGGCGGCGGGGCACGAGGTGACCGCTGCCTCCCGGTCGGCGGCCGGGCTGGCCGGGCTCCGGGAGCGCGGCGCGGCGGCCGTGCGGGCCGACGCGCTCGACCCGGACGACCTGCGTCGGGTGGTCGCCGACGCGGCACCCGATGTGGTGCTGCACCAGATGACCGACCTCGGCGCCGCGGACGGCGCGGCGAACGGCAGGCTGCGCCGGGTGGGCACGCGCCATCTGGTGGACGCGGCGCAGGCGGCCGGCGTCCGCCGGATCGTGGCCCAGTCGATCTCCTGGGCGTTCGCGCCCGGTGAAGGCCCGGCGGACGAGACGGTGCCGCTCGACCCGACCACCCAGCAGCCGCGCGCCGGCATGGTGGACGCGGTGCGCGCGCTGGAGGAGACGGTGGCGGAGCTGCCCGAGGCCGTGGTGCTCCGCTACGGCCTGTTCTACGGCCCCGGCACCTGGTACGCGCCGGGGGGAGCGGTCGCCCGGGCGCTCGCCGGCGATCCCGAGGCGCGTTTCCTCGGCAGCCTCAGGCCGGATTCGGCGGTGAGCTCGTTCGTGCACGTGGACGATGCGGCGCGGGCCGCGGTCGCCGCCCTGGAGTGGCCCGCCGGCCCGGTCAACGTGGTGGACGACGAGCCCGCGGCGGCCGCCGAATGGCTGCCGGTGCTGGCCAGGGCCCTGGACGTGCCCCCGCCCGAGCCCACGAGCGGCGGCCAGGACTGGCAGCGCGGCGCGAGCAACGCCCTGGCCCGCTCCCGCGGCTGGGCGCCGGAGCGGCCCAGCTGGCGCACCGGATTCGCCACCCAGCTTGACGCCTGACTCCGCACAACCATCCCGTCCGTCGCGGGTCTAACAGGCAGCGGCACCTGCACGGGGGCGGAAACGGGGAGGGAATCATGCGTAGGACACGGGGAACGAGGGCGCGTTCGGGTCGACCGGCGCACGCCGTCCGGCGACCGCTGGTGGTGCTCGGCGCCATCGCGTTGACGGGAGCGGGACTGACGGCCGGGTCGGCCGCCGCGGACACGACCAGCACGGCGTACACCGACGACGGCGGGCACGCCGTCTACTACACCTCGGGTGACGTGCACAGCTATGTGACCATCAGCGAGGGATCCACCGCGGGCACGGAGTTCGTCATCGACGACGTGGTGCCGATCGCCGTCGGCGACGGCTGCGTCCACCCGGACGAGGCGGACAGCACGCGGGTGGTCTGCACGCTCACGGAGTTCGGCGACTTCTGGACGCACGTGATCGTCGATCTGGGCGGGGGCCACGACTCGCTGGTGCTGACCGCGGGCGACGAGAACTTCGTGCACGGCGGCTCCGGCAACGACAACCTGAGGGGTGACGGCGGGACCTTCATCTTCGGCGAGGAGGGCGACGACTGGCTCACGGGCGGCATGCAGTACGGCGGCCCCGGCGACGACGGCCTCAACAGCGCGAGCGTCGCCTACGGCGACGACGGTGACGACAACCTGTGGGGCAGCAACCGCTCCTCCTCGCTCTACGGCGGCCGCGGGAACGACCAGATCGACGGCAACGGCGGCGCCGACATCATCTACGGCAACAGCGGTGAGGACCTGATCCGCGGCGGCGAGGGCAAGGACTCGCTCTTCGGCGGGCCCGACGCCGACATCATCTACGGCAACAGCGGCGACGACCTGCTGCACGGCGGCCCGGCCGCCGACCAGCTGTCCGGTGGCCCCGGCGCGGACGACGTCAACGAGGACTGACGCTCCGCCCCTTCGAACTCGCACTGGCGGCCCCGGCGGCCTCCGGGCCGCCAGTGCGGAACGCTTGCCGCGTGATCCCCCGCCACGACGGGGCCGTCACGCACGTACGGCCACGAAACGGCCCCCGCCCCGGCGGGGGCCGTTCGCGTGGGCCCGCACCAGGGAGCACTTGCCGTGTGGGCCCTCGACACGACGCGACCCGGTGGCGCCGGCCCGGCCGCGGGGCGGTCTGCGGTGTCGGGGCCGGCCAGGGTGGGGGCAGTTGGTGTGGGCCGGCCATAGGGCGCTTGGTGCGTGGGCCCTCGCCACGGCGCCGGTCCGTCGTGCACGCCCAGACGCGAGACGGTCTCCGCGGCGGCGAGGGCCGTTGAACGCGTGCCGTGTGGGTGCAGCCTCGACAGGGTCGGGGCCTCGCGGGCGACCGCCGCGTCGTGGCCCCGGTCCGCCGTTGGCGTGTGCCGGGCATGGGCGGTTCCCCGCGCGTGGACCTCAAGCCACGGCGAGCCGCTCGCGAACGTGTCGCCGCGGAGCGCTTGCCGCGTGGGTCCAGCCACGGCGGCGCCGTCATGCGGACGGCAAGTCCGGTACGTGGTGGGGGGCCAGGCGGAAGGCGATTTCCAGCAGGATGCCGGCGGCCGCCGCCAACGCCGCCGCGGTGAGCGGCATCTGTCGCCCGACCAGCTCCAGCTCGAAGAACTCCTGGGCGATCGGCACGGTGATGACCAGCGCGAAGCCGGCGCCCATCGTGGCGATCAGCAGCACCCGCCACCAGCTCAGCGGCCGCGCCACGATGGTCAGCACCCACAGCGCGATCAGGAACAGCGTCAGCGTCGCCGCCGAGGTCTCCGCCTCCCGGGTCGCGCTCGTGCCGCCGTAGTGCGCCCGCGCCAGCAGGTAGACGGTGAACGTGGCGGCGCCCGCGACCAGCCCGAACGGCACCGCGAGCCGCAGCACCCGGCGCACGAAGTGCGTCCTGGCCCGCTCCCGGTTCGGCGCCAGGGCGAGGAAGAACGCCGGCGTGCCGATGGTCAGAGTGGACAGCAGCGTCAGGTGTCGCGGCAGGAACGGGTACGGCACGGTGGTGACGATGACCGCGAAGGCCATGAACACCGAGTAGACCGTCTTGGTCAGGAAGAGGTTCGCGACCCGCTCGATGTTGCCGATGACCCGGCGGCCCTCGGCGACCACGGACGGCAGGGTGGCGAAGCTGTTGTTCAGCAGCACGATCTGGGCCACCGCCCGGGTGGCCTCGGAACCCGAGCCCATGGACACGCCGATGTCCGCGTCTTTCAGGGCCAGCACGTCGTTGACCCCGTCGCCGGTCATCGCCACGGTGTGCCCGCGGGCCTGCAACGCGCCGACCATCTCCCGCTTCTGCTGGGGCGACACCCGGCCGAACACCGCGCCGCGCTCCACCGCCTCGCCCATCGGGTCAGGATCCGCGGGCAGCCGGCGGGCGTCCACCGGCGCCTCGGCGCCCCGCAGGCCCAGCTTGGCCGCCACCGCGCCGACGGACACCGCGTTGTCGCCGGAGACGACCTTCGCGTCCACCGACTGCTCGGCGAAGTACCGCAGGGTGTCGGGGGCCTCGGGCCGCAGCCGCTGCTCCAGGACGACCAGGGCGCTGGGGGTCACCGCCGCCGCGTCCGCCACCGCCGCATGCTCCAGGTCCCGCTCCGAGCGCACCAGCAACAGCACCCGCAGCCCCTGCGCGTTGAGGTCGTCCACGGCGGACAGCCGCGCATCGCCCTCCGGCAGGAGCACGTCGGGCGCGCCCAGCAGCCAGACGCTCTCCGTCCCGTCCGGTTCGACGAACGCCGCGCCGCTGTACTTGCGGGCCGAGGAGAACGGCAGGGTGCCGGTGGCGCGCCAGCCGGCCGGCTCCGGATGGGCCTCGACGACCGCCTTCAGGCTGGCGTTGGGCCGTGGGTCGGCCGCCCCGAGGGCGCCCAGCACCTGGCGCGCCCGCTCCTCGTCCCCGTCCAGCACGCGGAGCTCGGAGACGTCCATGCCGCCCTCGGTGAGCGTGCCCGTCTTGTCCAGGCAGACCACGTCCACCCGGGCGAGCCCCTCGATCGCCGGCAGCTCCTGCACCAGGCACTGCTGGCGGCCGAGCCGGATCACGCCGATGGCGAAGGCGACCGAGGTGATCAGCACCAGGCCCTCGGGCACCATGACGACGATGCCGGCGACCATCCGCCGGACCGCCTCGAACGTGTCGCTGTGCTCGACCAGCAGCTGGCTGAGCACCAGCCCGATGGCGGCCGGCACCATCAGCGCGATGCAGATCTTGAGGATCCTCCCGATGCCGTTGCGCAGCTCGGAGTTGACCAGGGTGAACCGGGACGCCTCCTCGGCGAGCCGCGCCGCGTACGCCTCCCGGCCGACCTTGGTCGCGGTGAACGCGCCGCCGCCCGAGACGACAAAACTGCCGGACATCACCGGGTCGCCGGGGTGCTTGACCATCGGATCTGCCTCGCCGGTGAGCAGCGACTCGTCGACCTCCAGGCCGTCCGCCTCGGCCACCACGCCGTCCACCACGATCTTGTCGCCAGGGCCGAGCTCGATGACGTCGTCGAGCACGATCTCGGCGGTGGCCACCTGTCGGGCCTCGCCGTCCCGCCGGACGACCGGCCGGGCCTCGCCGACCACCGCCAGGTTGTCCAGGGTGCGCTTGGCGCGCAGCTCCTGGATGATGCCGATCAGCGCGTTGAACACCACGACGAAGCCGAAGAGCCCGTCCTGGATCGGCCCGACCACCAGGATGATGGCGAACAGCGTGCCCATGATGGCGTTGAACAGGGTGAAGACGTTCGATCTGACGATCTCGCCGGTGGACCGCGAGGACCGCACCGGAACGTCGTTCACCTCCCCCCGCGCCACCCGTTCGGCCACCTCGGCGGAACGGAGACCGTGCCGGCCCGCGCTGGGACCAGCCCCCGCTGTGGGCGGCGCTTCCGCGCGAGGCGGGCCCGATCCGGGGCGGCCGTCTCGCTCGGCCGTCACGAGCCGGACGCTTCGCGATCCGCGCTCGACGACGGACCCTCGCCCGCGGCTGGTTCTCCGCGCGCGCCGCGCGCCGCGCGCAGCGCGGCCTCGCGGCGGCGGACGTACCAGAGGGCGAGCAGGCCGCCGCCGGTGGCGGTGAGGCAACACCAGAGCCACCATTCGTGGCCGTGGTCGCGGTACCACCCGTAGAACGGCAGCTGTACGACGAAGAGCACGCCCCAGGCCACGGTGCCGATCAGGATCGTGGCCACCACGTTGCCCTCGTAGGGCTCCGGGGACTCGCGCTGCCCATTCGTCCACTCACTCACGCGCATCCGGACGCCCCCTCCTGGTCAGTACTGACCGTTTGACGCGGAGTTTACCGAGGCGCCTGGCGCGGATCGCCGACGAGGTGTGGCGGCACACATATTTCGTTAGGCAAGCTAATGAGATAATCTGTTTGCTATGCCGAACGCCACGTTGGACAGCGCCGAAGACCTCGCCGCGGTCAACACCCTGCGGATGGGTGTGTTGCGACTCTCCCGTCGACTCCGCCATCTGCGGGTGGACCAGACGATGAGCCTTGCCGAGATGTCGGCCATCGGCACGCTGGTGCGCTGCGGAGCCATGCCGCTGGGGGAGCTGGCCCGCAAGGAACACGTGCGGCCGCCGTCCATGACTCGCATCATCGCGGTGCTCCAGGACCGCGGGCTGGTCCGGCTGGAGCCGCATCCGCAGGACCGCCGGCAGAAGGTGGTGGCCGCCACCGACCAGGCCCAGGCCATCCTCGACGCGAGCCGGTCCCAGCGGAACGAGTGGCTCAGCCAGCTGGCCGTTCACCTGGACGAGGACGAGTGGGCCCGGCTGCGCGACGCCGCCCCCGTGCTGCACAAGCTCGCGCACCTGTGACGTTCGAGCCACCCCCCCACCGCGACCCCCACCGAGCCGACCGGAACGACCCGCACGCCCCCGCGAGAAGGAGTGTTCCACTTGAGTTCGGGACACGGAGCAGACTCCGCCCCCGCCCCGACCGGAAAACCCAGCGACGACTCGCCCCCGATAACGACCTTCAGTTCCCTGCGAATTCGCAACTACCGGATCTACTTCCTGGGCTCCTCGGTATCCAACATCGGGACCTGGATGCAGCGCATCGCCCAGGACTGGCTGGTGCACACGCTCACCGGCTCCGCCGCGGCCGTCGGCGTCACGATGGCCCTGCAGTTCCTGCCGATGCTCCTCTTCGGGCTCTACGGCGGCGTCCTCGCCGACCGGGTCAACAAGCGCAAGCTGCTCCTCGGCACCCAGGCGGGCATGGGCCTCACCGGTCTGGCGCTGGCCGTCCTCACCCTCAGCGGCCAGGTGAACGTCTACCACGTGTACGCGCTCGCGCTCGTTCTCGGCCTGATCACCGTCGTGGACAACCCGACCCGGCAGGTCTTCGTGACCGACATCGTCGGGCCCCGCCTGCTGCGCAACGCGGTCTCCCTGAACTCCGCGAACTTCCAGTCGGCCCGGCTGATCGGCCCGGCCGTGGCCGGCGTCGTCATCACCACGGTGGGCAGCGGCTGGGCGTTCCTCTGCAACGGTCTCTCGTTCATCGCGCCCATCATCGGGCTGCTGCTGATGCGCCCGGCCGAACTGGTCCCGGCCGAACGGGCGCCGCGTCGCAAGGGCCAGCTGCGGGAGGGACTGCGCTACGTCCGCGGTCGTCCCGACCTGCTGTGGCCGATCGTGTTGCTCGGCTTCGTGGGCACCTTCGGCTTCAACTTCCCGGTCTTCGTGATCGCCTACACCGACCACGTCTTCCACGCCGACGCCGACACCTACGGCCTGCTGAACACGCTGATGGCCGCGGGTTCGGTGGCCGGCGCGCTGCTCGCCGCGCGGCGCGGCGGGCGGCGGATGCGGTTCACGGTGCTGTCCGGCGCGCTCTTCGGCGTGCTGCTGCTGGCCGCCTCGCTGGCCCCGAACTTCCTGCTCTTCGCCCTGCTGATGGCGCCGATCGGGCTCGCCGGCATGACCTTCGTGGTGACCGCCAACAGCGGCCTCCAGATGGCCAGCGATCCGGCCATGCGCGGCCGCGTGATCAGCCTGTACATGATGGTCTTCGTGGGCGGCACGCCCATCGGCAGCCCGCTGCTGGGCTGGGTCACCGACACGTTCGGGCCCCGGGCCGGCATGTTGACCGGCGGGGCGATCTGCGTGCTCGCGACGGCGGTGGTGGCGCTGGTCCTCGCCAGGATCGCCGGCCTACGGGTCCGGATCAGCCTGCGCGCCGGCCACCGGGGCGTGATGCTGGTCCCTCGCGACGCCCGCGACCCTGAGGAACTGACCGCGACGGCATAGTGCCCCCACGCGGGGTCGCTCCCGCGCGGGGTCGCTGCCGTGGTGGGTTGCTCCCGCGCGGGGTCGCTCCCGCGCAGGGCGCCTGTCGGCGGGGTCGCTCCCGCGCGGGGGAGCCGCCACCGTGGGTTGGCGCGTCGGGGTCGGGGGCGGGCGGCCGGTGCGTTGCGTAGGGGTTTGTGGGCTTCCGGACGTGCGGCGGATGCCGCCACACGCACCGCCGCCCGGGCCGGTGCTCCCAGGCATGGGGCGCACGCGCGTCCGGGTCCACGAGGGCCCGACAGCGCCATGCCCGCTCCACGCGGCAAGCGCTCCGCGCCCGGCGCACGTCAACGGCTCCGCCGTGACGGTGGCCGTCTCGCGGCCCGGGCCACGGCGCGTCACCGCGCGGCGGTCGCCCGCGAGGACCCGGCCCCGTCGTGGCTGGCACCTACGCGGCATGCGCTCGGCGTCTGACGCGAGGCCGCCGGTGGCCGGGCACGCCATCGGCCCTCGGCCCGAGGCGGATGCACACAGTCCTTCGCCCAGCCCCACCCCCAGGCCCCTGGGGGCCTGGGCGCCTGGGGGTGGCCGGTCCCGACCGGAGGTCAGACGCGTTGGGACAGGAGTTGGCCCGGCCAGTCGCCGACGGTGAAGCGTTCCGTGGGCTCGAAGCCCTGGCCGCGGTAGAACTCGACGAGGCGGCCGTCGTCGCCCGCGTAGCAGTCGACGCGGAGCAGGCCGACGCCCTCCCTGCGGGCCTCGGCCACCGCGTGGTCGAGCAGCGCGGCGCCGATGCCGCGCCCGGCGTGGCGGCGGTCGGTGACCAGCAGGTGCACGTACACCTCGGGCTCCGACGGCGGCGACACGTACGGGCTGTGCTCCGGGCTCAGCGTGATGGTGCCCACCGGCCGGCCGTCGATCTCCGCCAGCCACGGCGTGCCGGACCTGACGATCTCGCCCACCCGCTCCACCGCCCGCGGCCTGGCCGACCACGGTTCGGTGCCCCACTGCCCGGTGCGCCCCCGCGCGACGAGCCACGCCACGGCGTCGTCCAGCATGCCGAGTATCACGGGGAGGTCGCCCTCCCCGCCCTTTCTGATCTCCATCTGGGAGATGCTAGCCCGCAGGATGAACGGAGGACCGAACGAGTGAGCGAACGCTATTTCGCAGCGATACTGCCGCCGCCCGCGGTGGCCGAGGAACTGGCCGCCGTGGTGCGGGAGCTGGGCGGGCTGCCGGGCGCGGAGCGGCTGCGCTGGACCGCCCGGGACGGCTGGCACATCACGCTGGCCTACTACGGGCAGATCTCCGACCCCGCGGCGCTGCCGGCGCTGCGCGAGCGGCTGGCCGAGGCGGCGCGGGCGCGGGAGCCGTTCGCACTGCGGCTCGCCGGGGGCGAGTCGCTGGGGGAGTGGGCGCTGGGCGCGGGCGTCGCCGGCGACCGGGACGCGCTGGCCGCCCTCGCGGCGGCCACGTCCGAGGCCGGGCTCGCGCTGGGCCTGCCCGAGACCCCGGAACGCCACCCCGACTACCGGCCGCACCTCACCGTGGCCCGCAACGTGCGCGCGCCGGAACCGGTGTCGTTCGCCCCGTACACGACGGCACTGGCGCCGTTCACCGGCCGCGAGTGGCTTGCCGCCGAACTGGTGCTGATGCGCAGCCGGACCCCCGACGAGGAGCCGGGCTCCTACGTCCGGGCGGCCGGTTGGCCCCTCGCCGGCGGCGCCCACGCGGGGGCGTGACCGGACCGGGCACGCCGTCCGTGTCCCCGGGTCGAGAGCCCGAGGCACCCGGCCACGCGCGGTCGGTCGGCCGGCCACTCGCCGGCAAGGCTAACGTGGAGGGGTGAACACCAAGACCAGAACGCGGCTCGTCAGCGCCGCCCTCGTGTTGTTGCTGGCCGTGGTCGCGGTCGCGGCGGCGCTGGGCGGCTGAACGCCCACGCCGCCGCGACCGGCGCGTCACCAGGCGAACGCCTCCGGTGAGGGGCCAGGGCCGGGGAAGATCTCGTCGAGCGTGCCCAGCAGGTCCTCGCTGAGTTCGAGGTCCACCGCGCGCACCGCCGAGTCGAGTTGCTCGCCCACCCGCGGTCCGACGATCGGTCCGGTGACGGCCGGGCGGGTCAGCAGCCACGCCAGGGCCAGCTCGCCCGGGGCCAGGCCGTGCTTCTCCGCCAGGTCCTCGTATGTCTGGATCTGCTTGCGCCGCGTCTCGTCGGCCAGTGCCTCCCCCGACCGGCCGCCGGAGCTGCGCAGCGCGCCGCCCTCGCGCTCCTTGCGGATCGCGCCGCCGAGCAGGCCGCCCTGCAGCGGCGACCAGGGGATGACGCCGAGCCCGTACGCCTCGGCGGCCGGCAGCACGTCCATCTCGGCGCGCCGCTCGGCGAGGTTGTACAGGCACTGCTCACTGACCAGCCCGAGGGAACCGCGGCGCGCGGCGGCCTCGTTGGCCTGGGCGATATGCCATCCGGCGAAGTTGGAGGAACCGGCGTAGACGATCTTGCCCTGCTGCACCAGGACGTCGATGGCCTGCCAGATCTCCTGCCAGGGAGTCCGCCGGTCGATGTGGTGGAACTGGTACAGGTCGATATGGTCGGTGCGCAGCCGCTTCAGGCTGGCCTCCACGGCCCGCCGGATGTTGACCGCCGAGAGCTTGTCCTGGTTCGGCCAGGTGGAGCCGCCGTCGAAGGCCATGCTGCCGTAGACCTTGGTGGCGAGCACGACCTTCTCGCGCCGGCCGCCACCCTTCGCGAACCAGGAGCCGATGATCTCTTCGGTGCGGCCCCGCGGATCGTGGCCGTAAACGTTGGCAGTGTCGAAGAAGTTGACGCCCGCGTCGAGCGCGGCGTCCATGATGGTGTGGCTGTCCGCCTCATCGGTATGCGGACCGAAGTTCATGGTCCCCAGGACCAGTCGGCTCACCCTGAGCCCGGTGCGTCCAAGCTGCGTGTACTTCATGGTCCCCCAGCCAACGCCGTGGAGCGCACTCTAGGCAAGCGTCCGCGCTGTCGGCCCTGGCGGGCCGACAGCGCGGAGGGTGGTGCGTGTGCGATCGGTTGCGATCAGTTGCTGGAGCGAGCCTTCAGGCCGACCATGACCCCCGCGATCAGGGCGACCACCGAGCCCAGCAGCACGATGTACAGACCGACGGTCGGGCTGAAGTCGAAGGACTCCAGCAGCCCGTCGATCTCCTCCGAGGAGGCGTCGGGCACCTCGTTCTCCACGTAGGTGCGGGCCAGGCGCGTCGGGGAGGCGAAGTTCAGGACGCCGAAAACCAGGGTGACCAGGGAGGGCAGCACGGAGGCGGCGGCCAGCTTGGCGTTCTTCTTGACCATGCCGACGACCAGCAGAACGATCGCGAGGGCCGAGGTGATCAGCGTGAAGACGCCGTCGCCGTCGGTGCCGCCGATCGTCTCGGAGCCACCGTCGACGTCCACGGAGACCCAGGCGAGGAAGGAGCCCAGAAGGGCGAGGGCCGAACCCACGATGCCGACGATGACCAGCTTCTGCGAGTCGTCGGCTGCCGGGGTCGGCAGGGGCGCGGTGTGCGCCGGGATGTTTTGACCATGTCCACTCATGGGCAGGAAACCTAGATTGGGCGCATGTGGCTGTGCAATCCAACTGTCTGATTTGTTAGTTATGCCGGTCATAAATTTTCTGTGTGTATGCCGAGTTGATGCAAACGCTTCACCGAGTGATGGTGTGTGGCCTGTTCCTGGCGTTCCCGGTGCTCTGACGATGTGACCGGATGGCAGGCTTGGGCCCATGTCGCCCCGGACCGTCATCGCCTTAGCGCTCGCGCCGCTGCTCGCGCCCCTGGTCGCGACGGCCGCGCCCACGCCCGCAATCGCGGACTCACCATCCGCGTTCACCATCGAGGACCCGCGCATCACCGAGTCCAGCGGCCTCCAGGCCAGCAGCCGGCACCCCGGCGTGTACTGGACGCACAACGACAGCGACCCGAACGGCGGTTCGCTGCCGTACGTGTACGCCGTCGACTCGGAGACCGGAGAGACGCTCGCCACCATCACGCTGGAAGGAGTCGAGGCCAGGGACATCGAGGCCATCTCGATCGGACCAGACGGCGACCTCTACGTCGGGGACATCGGCGACAACATGGGCGGCAACTGGCCCGAGGTGTGGATCTACCGCTTCGCCGAGCCACAGCAGCTCGCCGACGCCACGGTCACGCCGACCGTCTACCCGGTGACGTACGCCGACGGGCCGCGTGACGCGGAGGCGCTGATGGTGCATCCACAGACCGGCCGGGTCTACGTCGCCGACAAGAACGACGACGGCGGCACGCTGTACGCGGCGCCCGAGGACGGCCTGTCGGAGTCGGGCGTGACCACGCTCGAGCCGGTCGCCGACATCGAGCTGTGGGCGACGGACGGCGCGTTCTCGCCGGACGGCACCCGGCTGTTCCTGCGCGGCTACTTCACCTCGCAGATGTACCGCTGGGAGGACGACGCGCCCACGCCGATCGACCAGCAGGTGCCGATGCCGTTCCAGGACCAGGGGGAGTCGGTCACCTTCACACCGGACGGCGGCACGGTGATGTTCGGCACAGAGGGCGAGCAGAGCGAGGTCGAGCCGTCCGAACTGACGGGCGCGCTGCGCCCCGACCACGCCGAACCGCTTCCGGAGGAGGGCGAGGGCGAGTCCGGGGAGTCGGGCGACGAGGCGGCGGGGGAGGGCGGAACCGGCGACGAGGACGACGGGGACGGCCTCTCCGGGTCCACGGTGCTGATCCTGGCCCTCGCCGTCGTCGTCATCGTCGGCCTGCGCCGCCTCGGCATCGCCGGCCGTCGCCCGTCGAACGAGTGATCACGTGGCGGGCGCCGTCCGGCGCGGGGATGCTTGCGCGGGAAGGAGGCACGGATGATTCTTGGAACCATGAGCAGACCTCAGATGGCCGTGGAGGACTTCGAGGAGCTCGCCTCGTCGGCGCCCGAGACCGTGCGGCTGGAGTTCATCGACGGGCGAGTAGAGGTTAAGGGCGTGCCGGACGGCGACCACGACGAGATCGATATGTGGCTGATCAGGCGCTGTATGCAGGCGCGGCCCGAGCTGAACCTGTATCGCGAGCGTGGGCTGCGCATCGACGCGTACCGGCAGGGCCGGGTTCGCCCCGACGGCGCGTTGGCCCCGGTCGGGCACTTCGCGGGAGCCGGCGAGTGGGCCGATCCGGACGGGGTACTGATGACCGTCGAGATCACCTCCTACGACAGCGACACCGACCGGCGCGACCGTCGCGAGAAGCCGGCGGCCTACGCAGCTGCCGGCATCCCCGTGTACCTGCTGATCGACCGTGACGCCGCCACGGTCACCGTCCACAGCGGGCCGGAGCACGGGCACTACCGCGACACGCACACCGTCCCGTTCGGCGAGGAGGTCGCCCTCCCCGAGCCGGTCGGCTTCACGCTGGAGACGGATATCTTCAAGCGCTACGTCCGCTAGCCGTCAACGGGGATGGCGGGTTTCGAGGAAGGTTTCCAGGCCGTCGAGGAGGCGGGCCAGGCCGAAGCGCATGGACTCGTCGTAGGGGAGGGCGAAGCTGTCCTCGTCGAGTTGGAAGACGTGCGGGTAGCAGCCGGTGTGCATGGCCGTCTCGATGATCGGGCTCTGGGCCGCCCAGAACTCCTCGTCGGTGATGCCTGACTCCTCCGCGGCCTGCTGGTGCAGGATGTAGACCCGCGCGATGCCCGTGATGTAGGCGTCCATGGTCACGATCACGGAGACCTTCTCCTGTCCGGTCAGGCCGAGCCCGTCCAGGCAGGACAGCGCGATGTCGAAACCGCGCAGGGAGTTCGGACCGAGCAGCGGCCGGGTCTGGTTGACCTGGAGCAGCCACGGGTGGCGCCGGTAGAGGTCGAACATGCCGACGCCCACCAGCTCCAGCAGATGCCGCCAGCCCTTGTGGCGGTGCTCCTCGTGTTCCTCCTCGCCGGGATCGTTGACGTGGTCGAGCATCAGGTCGAGCAGCTCGCCCTTGCCCGGCACGTAGCGGTACAGGGACATGGTGCCCACGCCCAGTTCGGTGGCCACCCGGCGCATCGACAGCGCGCCGAGCCCCTCCCGGTCGGCGAGCTCCACGGCGGCCGCGACGATGCCCTCCAGCGTGAGGCCGGGCTTGGGCCCCCGGGTGGACGTCTCCCGGCCCCGCCAGAGCAGTTGGAGGCTGCGGTTGAGGTCCCCGCTTCCGCTGTGCGCCGTCGTCATGGTGCCGCTCCGCTCCAAAGTCTGTCGGCGGAAATAATCTGGGTACGCCGTACGCTGTGAGGCTATAGTGAGTACAACGTACCCAGTTTATTTCCACCACCCACGATGCACAGGACGGGGCACATGGCTGACACCGGCGACCACTCGGTCGTGGCCGAAGGGCTGCGCAAGCGCTATGGAGACAAGACCGCGCTGGAGGGCCTCGACCTCGCCGTCAGGCGCGGCACGGTGATGGGCCTGCTCGGGCCGAACGGCGCGGGCAAGACCACCACGGTCCGGATCCTCGCCACCCTGCTCCGCCCGGACGGTGGGCGGGCCACGGTCGGCGGGTACGACGTCAGGCGCCAGCCGCGCCAGGTGCGCCGCCGGATCGGGCTGACCGGGCAGAACCCGGCCGTCGACGAGATACTCACGGCCCGGCAGAACCTGCGGATGTTCGCCCGGCTGTTCCACCTGGACCACGAGCGGGCGCGCCGGCGGACGGAGGAGCTGCTGGAGCGGTTCTCGCTGGCGGAGGCAGCCGACAAGCAGGTGAAGACGTTCAGCGGCGGTATGCGCCGCCGGCTCGACCTGGCCGCCAGCATGATCCTGGCGCCCGAGGTGCTCTTCCTCGACGAGCCGACGACGGGCCTCGACCCGCGGGGGCGCAGCGAGGTGTGGGCCGCGGTGCGCCAGCTCACCGCGGCCGGCACCACGGTGCTGCTCACCACCCACTATCTGGACGAGGCCGACCAACTGTCGGACCGGATCGCCGTCATCGACCACGGCAGGAAGATCACCGAGGACTCGCCGGCCGGGCTGAAGCGCGCGGTGGGCGGCGACCGCATCGAGGTCGTGGTGGAGGAGCCGGACGACCTGCCGGTGGCGGTCAAGGCGGTGTCCCGGGTCACCCGCGGCGTCGGGCCGCGCACCGACGAGGAACGGCTCCAGGTGCACGCGCCGGTGTCGGACGGCGTGGCCGCGTTGACCGAGGTGGCCCGCACCCTCCAGGAGGCGGGGGCGCGGATCGCGGACATCGGGCTGCGCCGGCCCACCCTCGACGAGGTCTTCCTGCGCCTGACCGGCGGCGACGGAGAGACCTCCACGGAGACCACGACGACCACGGAGACCACGGAGACCGCGAAGGACGGGGAGAGCGCGAGGGCCGAGCGCCCCGCGGAGGAGGGGAGCACCGCATGAGCACCGCCACCACCGCCGGGGGCCCGTCCCCGGCCGCCGAGCATCTGGCCGGCCCCGAGCGCCGGCTGTACTGGGCGTTCGCCGACTGCTGGACCATCGTCAGGCGCGATCTGACGCATCTGGTGAAGCAGCCCTCGCTGATCGCCTGGCAGCTCGGCTTCCCGATCGTCTCGGTGCTGCTCTACGTGTACGTCTTCGGCAGCGCGATGGACGTCGGCGGCGGCGCCGACTACAAGGACTTCGCGATGCCGGGGATGTTCGCCATGACGATGGCCTTCGGCTTCATGAACACCGCGATGGCCGTCACCATCGAGAAGGAGCGCGGGGTCACCGACCGGTTCCGGTCGATGCCGATGACGCCGTCCGCCGTGGTCGCCGGGCGCGGCGTCTCCGACCTGCTGCACGCCGCGCTGGACCTCGTGGTCATGGCGAGCATCGCGCTGATCGTCGGCTGGCGTTCGGACGGTGGCCTGTTCGCCACGCTCTACGCGTTCGTGCTGCTGCTCCTGCTGCGTTTCGCGCTGATCTGGATCGGGGTGTTCCTCGGCCTGCTGGTGCCGAACCAGGAGGCCGCGGGGAACCTCTTCGCGGTGGCCTTCCCGTTCGGGATGATCTCCAGCGTCTTCACCCCGCCGTCGCTGATGCCGGACTGGCTCGGCACGATCGCGATGTGGAACCCGGTCTCGTCCACCGCCAACGCGATCCGCGACCTGTACGGGAACCCGATGCCCAGCGGGGGGAGCTGGATCGAGGAGCACGCGCTGCTGATGGCCGTGGTCTGGCCGCTGATCATCACGGCGATCGCGCTGCCCCTCGCCGTCCGCAAGTACCAGGCGCTGGGCCGTTAGGGCTCGGCCGGCCAGACGCCGGCCAGCCGCCAGCCAGACGTGCGAAGGCGCCCGTCCCCGAGGGGACGGGCGCCTTCGCCGTTGCGCACCGCGCGGGCGCGCTACAGACGCTCGATGACGTAGTCCACGCAGACCGTCAGGGCCTCGACGTCGGCCGGGTCCACCGCGGGGTACATCGCCACCCGCAGTTGGTTGCGGCCCAGCTTCCGGTAGGGGTCGGTGTCCACGATGCCGTTGGCCCGCAGCACCTTCGCGATCGCCGCCGCGTCCACGCCGTCGCCGAAGTCGATCGTGCCGACCACCTGCGAGCGCTGCGCCGGGTCGGTGACGAACGGGGTCGCGTGCTCGTGCTTGTCCGCCCAGGCGTACAGCCGGCCGGCGGAGTCCGCCGTGCGCTGCGTGGCCCAGGGCAGGCCGCCGTTGCCGTTCAGCCAGTCGAGCTGGTCGGCCAGCAGGAAGAGCGTGGCCAGGGCCGGCGTGTTGTACGTCTGGTCCTTGCGCGAGTTGTCGATCGCCGTGGGCAGCGAGAAGAACTCGGGCACGTGCCGTCCTGAGGCGTGGATCCGCTCGGCGCGGTCCAGCGCGGCGGGCGAGAAGACCGCGATCCACAGCCCGCCGTCGGCGGCGAACGACTTCTGCGGGGCGAAGTAGTAGACGTCCGACTCGGTGATGTCGACCGGCAGGCCGCCCGCGCCCGAGGTGGCGTCGACCAGCACCAGCGAGCCCTCGTCGGCGCCGGCCACCCGCTGGATCGGCATGGACACGCCGGTGGAGGTCTCGTTATGCGTCAGGGCGTACGCGTCCACCCCGCGCTGGGCGCGCGGCAGCGGGTGCGAGCCCGGGTTCGCCGAGACGATGGACGGCTCGTCCAGCCAGGGCGCCCGGCTGGCCGCCTTGGCGAACTTGGACGAGAACTCGCCGAAGGACAGGTGCTGCGACTTCGCCTCGATCAGCCCGTGCGTCGCGACGTCCCAGAACGCGGTGGAGCCTCCGTTGCCCAGCACCACCTCGTAGCCGTCGGGCAGCGAGAACAGCTCCCGAACGCCCGAGCGGACCCGGCCCACCAGGTTCTTGACAGGGGCCTGCCGGTGGGACGTGCCCATCAGGGAACTGCCGGTCTCCGCCAGGGCGGCGAGCGCCTCGGTGCGCACCTTGGAGGGGCCCGATCCGAACCGGCCGTCGGCGGGCTTGATGTCAGCGGGAATATCGATATCGGCCACGAGTCGGAGGGTAGTCCGTCCGTCTGCCGAGACAGCGCATTGTCCGTCCGCTGAGACAATCGCTCCGCTTCGTGGACGGAGGGTGATCGGTGCCGATCGCTTCGCGTCCCACCGCAGTGACCGGGGCTCAGGCCCGAGCCCGGGGCTCCAGCCACACCGGCACCTCGACCAGGTCGTTCTGCGTGACGATGGGCAGGTTGCGGAGCTCCTGGTCGGGCACGGCGAGATCCAGCGCGGGGAACCGGCCGAAGAGCGCCGGCAGCGCGATCGCCGCCTCCAGCCGGGCCAGCGCCGCGCCCGGGCAGATATGCGGCCCGTGGCCGAAGGTGATGTGCCGGATGGGGGCGGGCCTGGTCACATCGAAGCGGTCCGCGGTCGGCCCGTGCTGCCGCTCGTCCCAGCCGATCGCGTGGTACGAGATCACCAGGCCCTCGCCGCGGGCGATCACCGTGCCCGCGATCTCCACGTCCTCGGTGGCGAAGCGCATCAGCAGATGCGGCGTCGGGGTGTTCCAGCGCAGCGTCTCCTCGACCACCGTCTCCCAGGACACCTGGCCCTCCTGCACCAGCCTGCGCTGGTCGGGGTGGGTGCACAGGGCGCGGACCGCGTGGGTGATGAGGCTGATGGTGGTCTCGTGGCCGGCCCCCACCATGGCCTTGAGGTTGCCGACCACCTCCTCGTCGGTCAGCGGTTCGCCGCCGTCCTCGGCCTCGATCAGCGCGCAGGTCAGGTCGTCCGCCGGCTGGGCCTTCTTCTCCTCGACCATCCGGGCGAACATCTGGTCCAGCTCGTCGATCACGGCCAGCCGCTCGTCCTGCGGGGTAAACCCGTTGAAGAACGCCTTGAAGAGGCGGTGCAGCCGCGGGTGCTCGGCCGGGTCCACGCCCATCAGCCGGCTGATCACGGTCATCGGCAGCGGCAGCGCGAAGACCGCCTTGAGGTCCACCGGGCGGCCTTCGGCGGCCAGCTCGGCGCCACGCGCGGCGAGCTCGTCCAGCAGCCGGGCGGTGATCTCCTCGATCGCGGGCCGCTGCTCCGCCACCCGGCGGGCGGTGATCGCCTGGGCCGTCTTGGCGCGCAGCCGCCGGTGCTCGGCGCCGTCCACGGTGAACATGCTGCGCCCGGTGTCGATCATGCCGATCAGCGGCCAGCGCCGGGTGACCCGGCCGTCGCGCCAGGCGTCCCAGGCGTTGATGTCCTTGACCAGGCGCGGGTCGGTCAGCAGCCGTTTGGCCTCGTCGTGCGTGGTCACGGTCCAGGCGGTGACGCCGCCTGGTAGTTCGAGTCGGGCCAGCGGGCCCGCGGCGCGGAGCTGCCGGGTCTCGCTCTGCAGGTCCCGCACCAGCGGGTCGAGAACCAGGGGCGAGGGGGAGGCGTCGGCGCGCGATACGGGGCAGGTCATCGGAATTCCTCCGGTCGTCTACGGGATCGGCGGCCTCGGGTGGAACGCCTGGGTGGGGGTGAAGCGCACGGGCAGCGCCGTCATGCCCCGCAGGAACGGGGAGAGGCGCCGCACCAGCTCGTCCGCGGGAACGATGAGCTCCAGATCGGGCAGCCGGTCCAGGAGCACCTCTATCCCGGTCCTGGCGATCACCTCGGCGATCTCCTGCGCCGGGAACGGGCAGCGGAACTCGCCGTGGCTGAAGGAGAAGTGCGCGTTGTTGCCGCCGGTGTACGGCTGGCCCTCCTGGCGCACCTGCGGATCGCCGTTGGCGCCGCCCAGGCCGAGCAGCAGCATGTCGCCGGCGTGGAGGTGCCGGCCGCCGAGCTGGGTGTCGCGGGACGCCCAGCGGCCGGCGAGGATCTGGGTCGGGGTGTCCTCCCACAGCACCTCGTTCATCGCCTCGCCCACGCTGTGCCGGCCGCCGGCCAACGAGGCGGCGAACCGGCCGTCGGTGAGCATCAGGCGCAGCGTGTTGCCGAGCCAGTCGGCGGTGGGCAGATGGCCGGCGCCGGTGACGGACATCAGGTCGAGCACGTACTCCTCGTCGGTCAGCTCGATCTCGTGGGCCAGCATCCGGGACGCCAGGTCGGCGCCCGGTAGCGCCCGCTTCGCGGCCAGCAGCCGGGTCATCGCGGCGGCCAGGTGCCGGTGGCCGTCGATGGCGTCGTCGCCGCCGTCCGCCAGGGCCTTCATGGCCCGCGCCAGGCCGGGGCCCTCGGCGTCGGGGAAGCCCACCACCCGGGCCAGCACCAGCACCGGCAGCATCCGCGCGTAGTCGGCGACCAGTTCGGCCTCGCCCTTGTCGCAGAAGCGGTCGATCAGCCCGTCGGCCAGCTCCTCGGCGTGCTTGCGCAGTTCGAACGGGTCGGTGCGCTCCAGCGACGGGACCACGATGTCCACATGCTTCTGGTGCTCGGCGCCGACCGTGTAGTAGATCGACGGCTGCCGCCGGTTGACCATCGGCAGCAGCGGCCAGTCGTCGGGGATCCGCGGCCACTGGTTCCACAGCCCCATGTCCCGGGTGAACAGCCCGCTGTCGGCGGTGACCTGGTGCAGCTCGCGGTAGCCGATCACCAGCCAGGCGGGCACCTCGCCGGGCAGCGCCACGGGCACGATCGCCCCGTGCGTGTCCCGCAGTTCGCGGTACAGGGACGCGGGGTCCGTGTGGAAGCGCGGCCCGGTCAGCGGCACGGCGTCGGGTGCGAGCGCGGGCGGCGGCGCGGGCTGCGACGAGGAATTGGGGGGCGGGGTCACCGAGACGTCTCCTGTGCTGCGGCTGCTGCGGCAAGGGATTGCAGGTGCGTGACGAGCGTGATCAGCACCGTCTTGCTGGACTCCCGGGAGCGCGCGTCGCAGTCGATCAGCGGGATTCCGGGGGACAGGTCGAGCGCCTCGCGCACCTCCTCGGGCGCGTGGCGCCGGCCGCCGAAGTCGTTGCGCGCCACGATGAACGGCGTGCCGTGGTGCTCCAGGCGGTCGATGGCGTACCAGGAGTCGGCGAGCCGCCGGGTGTCCACCAGCACCACGGCGCCCAGGGTCCCGGAGAAGAGCCGGTCCCACAGGAACCAGAACCGCTCCTGTCCTGGCGCGCCGAACAAATACAGCACGGTGCGCTCGTCCAGGCTGATCCGCCCGAAGTCGAACGCCACGGTGGTGGCCGACTTGCCGGACCCCGGGGCGAGGTGGTCCAGGCTCTCGCCGGCCTGGGTCAGCGTCTCCTCGGTGTTCAACGGGCGGATCTCGCTGACCGAACGGACCAGGGTGGTCTTGCCGACGCCGAAGCCGCCGACGATGACGATCTTCAGGCCGCGATCCGCGGTGGGCCGCAGCGGGTGGTGGTGCGACGGTTCGGCGACCGTCTCAGAGATTGCGGAGGGCAACGAGCACCTGCTCAAGGAGATCGGGGTCGGTGATGTGCGTGCCGTCCGCCGTGGTGGTGCCCCTGACGGAGCTCGGATGGCGCGCGGTGATCCGGCCCATGGCCAACAGGTCGCTCAGCAGGATCTTGACGATGCTGACCGGGAGCCGGAGGTTGGCGGCGATCTCCACGACGGCGGTGGGGTGGCGGCAGATCCGCAGGATCCGTGCGTGCTCCGACTGCATGCCGGGGGTCGGATCCGACTCACTGACCACGAGCGTCACCAGGTCGAAGACCTTGGCGTCCGCTCGGCTCCGTCCCCCGGTGACGGTGTACAGGCGGTCGGGATTCTCGTCCCGCACGGGGCGGCTCATGCCGCCCCGCCCTCCTCGGATAAGTCCGCCCGGCCGGGCAGGCCCCGCAGATCCGCCTCGGGTTGCCGGGGCGGCGCGGCCAGGTATTCGGACAGCTGCTCGACCAGCTCGTGCATGTTGTGGCCGATCAGGCCCGCGTCCGCGTCCTCGTCGGCCACCATCGCCAGATGGGCGCCGTGTCCGGCCTCGACGATGAACAGGATGCCGCCATAGAACTCGGTCATCGACTGCCGCACCCCGCCCGTGCCGTCGCCGAACTCCACGGACGCGCCGTGCGACAGGCTCTGGATACCGGCGGCTATCGCGGCCAGCTGGTCGGCCTGGTCCTCGGTCAGCTCGGGCGTGCGGGTCAGCTTCAGGCCGTCCCGGGACAGCACCAGCGCGTGCCGGGCGCCCGGGGTGCGGGACAGCAGGTTCTCCAGCAGCCAGCTCGGCGCGGACCGGCGGATGCCGGTGGAGGACGGGGTCATGTGGCCTCGCCACCTTCCGGCGCCTCGCCGCGCACCCCGCGACGGAACGCGCGGAAGCGTTCGGCGGAGTCCACGAGCGAGCGCGCGTCGTCGTCAACGGTCCGCTCTCGGCGCTCCCGGCGTTCGGTCCCGGGCACGCCGTCCGGGTGCGCGGCGGCGAGCGCGTGCCCGCGACGCCGCTTGGGCAGCCCGCCCGAGCTGTACTCGGCCGCCTCCGGCAGCGGAGCGTGCTCGTCCGTCCCCAGCGGCACGCTCGCCGCACCGGTGTCGGCGCGGGGCGCCGCGGTGCCGTGAGAGTCGCTCGCGTCCGTGAGCCCTGCGGGAATCGGGACATGACGGATCACGCCCTCGGTGTCCGCGCTGGTCGGGCCACCGGTCATCGACGTGGGGGCGGGACCGGGAGCGGGGGCGGCCGGGCGTGCGGCGCCCGCGATCGCCGCGGCGGGGCGTCCGTCAGCCCGGCGGGCAGCCGGACGCGTCTCGTGGGGCTGGCTGAGCAGCGCGTGCGGGATCATCAGCAGCGCGCCCGTGCCGCCCCTGGCCGACGGGCGGAAGGTGACCGCCAGGCCGTGCTTGCGGGCCAGGCAGCCGACGACCGCCAGCCCCAGCCGGGTGCCAGAGAGGGCGGTCAGGTCCAGCGGCTGCTCGCGGCAGACGGCCCGTTCCGCGCGGCGCAGCGCGACCTCGCCCATCACCAGGCCGCTGTCCTCGACGGTGACGATGACGCCCGCCGGGACCTCCTCCACGTAGACGTGGACCTCCGCGGTGGGCGGCGAGAAGTTCGCCGCGTTGTCGAGCAGTTCGGCGAGGGCGTGCATCACGCCCTCCGCCGCGTGGCCCGCGACGGCGACGCCGACCGCCGAATGCAGCCGCACCCGCCGGTAGCTGCCGATGCGGCCCATCGCGCCGCGCAGGATGCTCTCCATCACGATCGGCTTGGCCCAGCGCCGGCCCGATCGTGCCCCGGTGAGCACCGCGATGCTGTCGGCCAGCCGTCCGGCCTGCGCGGTACGGTGATCAAGGTGCAGCAGGTCGGCCAGCACGACCTCGTCCTCGTGCCGATGCTCCATGTCCCGCAGGTCGGCCAGCATGCTGGTGGCCAGGGCCTGCATCCGCCCCGCGGCGTTCGCGCACGCGGACATCGCGGCGGCCCGGCCCGCCTCGCTGCGGCCGACCTCCTCGGCGAGCGCCCGCAGCACCCGCACCTCGGCGTCCGCCAGGAGCTCCGCCGACGTGGCCTCGGCCGACCTCTTCCTGCCCCGGCGGCCGCGACGGCGCTCGTCCCTCTTCTGGTCCTGCTCGCTCTTCTGCTTCTTCTGCTGCTTCTCGGCCAGGGACTCTCCCAGGGACTCCCCGGCCAATGCGGTGGTGGTCGTCGCGGCCGTGCTGGCCAGCGCCGAATCGGCCGACTGGCCCTCGCGCAGCCGCCGGACCAGGGCGGGCACGGTCTCGTCGGCTAAGCGGATGGAGTCCCGCTCCATCGCGCCGAGGCGGTCGCGCAGCCGGCGGCTGCGGCTGATGCCGTACGACGCGGTCGCCACGGCGGCGGACAGCGCCACGGCGGCGGCGCCGGCACCCCAGGCCATCGGGACCTCGAACGAGTCGGGAGCCGCGTACACCGCACCCAGCCATGCGGCACCGGTGACGGTCACCGACACGAGCAGGGTGAGCAGGACCAGCCGAGCGGGGGGACGCTCCGTCTTACGGCGCGCCTGGATGGTGAGCGCTGTCATGAATCGGAGTCCTCGTGAGCGGAGGAGATCGGATATGACCGGGGGACAGGGTGAGCAGATCGATCCCCGGTGCAATTGGCCAACACTATAGGTGACTTCCCGGTCGTCTGGGGTGGTCTTCTGGGTGTTAGCCCTTCCCTGCCGGGTGTCACGTTATGTGGTTCGAGGGGCCAGGATTCCGGGAGTGCGGCGCGTGACGGGGCACCCTGTCCCTATGCAACGGACACGGATCAGTCGGACCGGGATCGGCAAGGCCGCGGCGCTGGCGGACGCGCTGCGCGGCAGCGTCCGCGGAGAGGTGGCGTTCGACGCGCAGAGCAGGGCGTTGGTGACCCAGGACGCCTCGAACTACCGGCGGGTGCCGCTCGGCGTGGTCGCCCCGCGGGACGCCGAGGACGTGGCGGCGGCGCTGGCGGTCTGCCGCGAGCACCGGGTGCCCGTGGTGCCCCGCGGCGGCGGCACCAGCATCGCCGGACAGGCGACGGGGATCGGGGTGGTGCTGGACTTCACCCGCCATATGAACCGCATCCTGGGCGTGGACCCGACGGCCCGCACCGCCGTCGTGCAGCCGGGCGTCATCTGCGACACGTTGCGGAACGCGGCCGGCCGGCACGGCCTGACGTTCGGCCCCGACCCCTCCACCCACGCCAGGTGCACGATCGGCGGCATGATCGGCAACAACTCCTGCGGCTCGCATTCGGTCGCCTGGGGCACCACCGCGGACAACGTGGTCGCGCTGGACGTGCTCGGCTACCGCGGCGAGCCGGCCCGCCTGGAGCGCGGCGGCCACGGCGTGCCCGAACCGTTGCGCTCGGGCGTCGACGAGCTGACGTCCCGGCATCTGGCGCTGCTGCGCACCGGCTTCCCCGACCTGCCGCGCCGCATCTCCGGCTACGCCCTGGACGAGCTGCTACCGGAGCGCGGCCGGGACTGGGCCAGGGCGTTCACCGGCAGCGAGGGCACGCTCGGGGTGCTGACCGAGGCGACGGTGCGGCTCGTGGAGCCGCCGCGGGCCCGGGTGCTCGCCGTGCTGGGGTACGCCGACGAGTCGGCCGCGGCGGACGCGGCGGCCGGGCTGGCCCGCCCCGGCGGGCTGGCCGGCGCGGGCGAGGTCGGGAAGGTCGGCGGGGGGCACCCCGGGGGCCCGCTGACGGTGGAGGGCATGGCCGGCGAGCTGGTGCCCGACCCGCTCGCCCGGGCCACCCTGCCGCGTGGCGAGGCGTGGCTGTTCGTCGAGGTCGGCGGCGCGGACCGGGCGGAGGCGCTGGCGCACGCGGCCGAACTGTGCCGTGCGGCGGACTCGCTCGACCAGGCGGTGGTCACCGAACCGGCCGCGCAGCGGGCACTGTGGCGGGTGCGCGAGGACGCCTCGGGCACCGCCACCCGGATGCCGGACGGCAGCGAGGCGTGGCCCGGCTGGGAGGACTGCGCGGTGCCGCCCGAGCGCCTCGGCGCGTACCTGCGGGACTTCCGGGCGCTGCTCCGCGACCACGGGCTGCGCGGCCTGCCGTACGGCCACTTCGGCGACGGCTGCATCCACGTCCGCATCGACTTCGACCTGCTCGACCGGGAGGGCGTGGCGCGGTTCCGGGCGTTCTCCGAGGACGCCGCGGAGCTCGTGGTCCGGCACGGCGGCTCGCTCTCCGGCGAGCACGGCGACGGCCTGGCCAGGGCCGAACTGCTGCCGCGGATGTACGGCAAGGAACTGGTCGGCGTCTTCGACCGGTTCAAATCGCTGTGGGACCCGGACCGCGGCCTCAACCCCGGGGTGATTGCCCGGCCCGCCGCGCTCGACGCCAACCTCCGCTTCCTCGGCCTGCCGCGCCGCCCGCCCCCGGTCGCGTTCGCCTACCCCGAGGACGGCGGCGACTTCTCGGCGGCGGTGCGGCGCTGCGTGGGCGTGGCCAAATGCCGGGAGGACGCGGCGGGCCCGAACGTCATGTGCCCGTCGTTCCGGGCCACCGGCGCGGAACAGCACTCCACCAGGGGCCGGGCGCGGCTGCTGCACGAGATGCTGGTCGGCGAGGTGATCACGGACGGCTGGCGCTCGCCCGAGGTGGCCGAGGCGCTCGACCTGTGCCTGTCCTGCAAGGGCTGTCGCAGCGACTGCCCGGTCGGCGTGGACATGGCCACGTACAAGGCGGAGTTCCTGCACCACCACTACGCGGGGCGCCGCCGCCCGGCGGCGCACTACGCGATGGGCCGGCTTCCGCAGTGGCTGCGGCTGCTCGGGACGCTGCGGCTGGTGCCGCTCGTCAACCTCGCCTCGCGGGTGCCGCCGGTGGCCGCCCTCGCGAAGCGCCTCGCCGGCATCGCCCCCCAACGCCCCCTCCCACGCCTCCCCCACACCCCCCTGACCCGCCTCCTCGCCCCCCATCTCCCCGTGGCCACGGAGGGCTTGCCGCCCCTGGGCTTGCCGCCCCGCACGGGCGGGAGCGCGGACCCGGGCCGCGGGCCCGGCGCGGCCCCGAGTGATTCGGGTCCGGAGTCCAGCGGAGGTTCTGGTGCGGGAACGGCGTCGGGTGGGGCTGGCGAGGCTGGTTCGGGGAGGGGTTCCGCGCCGGGCGTGGCCGGGGAGAGCGGTTCGGCGTCCGGTGGGGCCGGTGACGGCGGGGTCGATTCCGGTTCAGGCGAAAAGCCACGCTCCGGCGCGGCCGGTTCGGGTCGGACTTCGGACCCGGGCCAGGGGACGGCTGGGGGCGCCGGGTTCGATCCGGAGTCCGGGGCGGGGGACCGCGCCGCGCCGGGGCCGGGTGCTGCCGGTGGGGAGCCCGGAGGCCGGCGGCCGGAGGGCCACGTGCTGCTGTTTCCCGACACGTTCACGACGTATCTGTCGCCGGAGGCGGGGGTCGCCGCCGCGGATGTGTTGCTGGCGGCGGGGGTGCGCCCCATGCTGCCGGCCGGGGGTGTGTGCTGCGGGCTGACATACGTCACCACCGGCCAGCTGGACCGCGCCCGCGCGGTGCAGCGTCGGACCCTCGACGTGCTGGAGCCGGTCCTCGACGCCGGTCTGACGGTCACGGTGCTCGAACCGCCGTGCGCCGCGGCCCTGCGCACCGACCTGCCCGAGCTGTTGCCCGACGATCCGCGCGGCAGGCGCCTCGCCGCCGCGGTCCGCACGTTCGCCGAGACGCTGGAGGAGCAGGCCCCGGACTGGACGCCGCCGCGCCTGGACCGCCCGGTGGCCGGGCAGACCCACTGCCACCAGCACGCCGTGCTGGGCGACGCGGCAGACCGCCGGCTGCGCGAACGGGCCGGGCTGACCGGCGAGTTGTCCGCCGGCTGCTGCGGCCTGGCCGGGGACTTCGGCTTCACCAGAGGGCACTACGAGGTCTCCGTGGCCTGCGCCGAGGACGTCCTGCTCCCGGCCGTCCGCAGCGCCCCACCGGACGCCGAGTTGCTGGCCGACGGGTACTCCTGCCGCACCCAGCTGGCCCAGCTCGGCGACCGGCATGCCCGCCACCTCGCGGAAGTCCTGGCGGAGGCGCTCCCCGAGCGCCCGACCCGGCGTTCGACCCGCCGCGGCAGTTCATCCCCTTGACGCCCCTCTGGGGTGCTCCTACCTTTGCCACGTGCGTTCATGAGAATGGCCGTTGTTCATAAGGATGAACGTCGGAGGACGCCGTAGGAGCAGCCCGAGAGCGCCGGAGGACGATGGGCCATGCGGATTCGCGAGATTCACATCACCCCTGTCGCCTTCCGCGACCCGCCGCTGCTCAACGCCAGCGGCGTGCACGAGCCGTGGGCGCTGCGCGCCGTCGTCGAGGTGGTCAGCGACGAGGGCGTCAGTGGCCTCGGCGAGACCTACGGCGACCTCTCACATCTGGCACGGCTGCGGGCCGCCGCCCAGGACCTGGTCGAGGCCAGGGTGGAGGTGCACGCGCACCACGAGCTCTACGCGCGGGTCGCGGCCAGCGTCGGCGGGGACGTGTTCACCGACCAGCACGGCCTGACCGGCGCCGGCAGCAGCCAGAAGACGGTCGACGGGGTCTTCTCCCCGTTCGAGGTCGCCTGCCTCGACATCCGGGGCAAGGCGGCCGGGCTGCGCGTCGCCGACCTGCTCGGCGGGCCGGTGCGGGACGCCGTGCCGTACAGCGCGTACCTCTTTTACAAGTGGGCCGCCCATCCGGACGCCCCCGAGCACCCTGCGGACCGCTTCGGGCCCGCGCTGGACCCGGACGGCATCGTCGCCCAGGCCCGGCTGTTCATCGAGGAGTACGGCTTCGGCTCGATCAAGCTCAAGGGCGGCGTGCTGCCGCCCGACGAGGAGATCGAGGCGGTGCTGGCGCTGCGCGACGCGTTCCCCGGCCTGCCGCTGCGCATCGACCCGAACGCCGCCTGGACGCCCGCCACTTCGATCCGCGTCGGCAAGGCGCTGGACGGCGTGCTGGAGTACCTGGAGGACCCGGCGCCCGACATCGAGGGCATGGCCCAGGTCGCCGCCGAGGTGCCGATGCCGCTGGCCACCAACATGTGCGTGGTCACCCACGAGCACCTGCCGCCGGCCGTCGCCCAGCGCGCCATCGGGGTGCTGCTCACCGACCACCACTACTGGGGCGGCCTGCTGCGCTCCACACAGGTCGCCGCGCTGTGCGACACGTTCGGCCTGGAGCTGTCCATGCACTCCAACAGCCACCTGGGCATCAGCCTGGCCGCCATGACCCATCTGGCCGCCGCGACGCCCAATCTGAACCACGCGTGCGACACCCACACCCCGTGGCAGGACGGCCAGGACGTGGTGGCGCCCGGTGCGCTGCGCTTCGTGGACGGGGCCGTGCCGCTGCCCGACGGGCCCGGGCTCGGCGTCGAACTCGACCGCGACGCGCTGGCCGTGATGCACGAGCAGTACCGTCGCTGCGGCGTCAGGCGCCGGGACGACACCGCCTACATGCGCCGTTTCGACCCCGACTTCCACCCCCGCCGGGCGCACTGGTGACGCCCCGATAGCCAGCCGAGCGTCCCCGACCCGCCGGCACCCGCACCACTCGCTCGCCGCACCATCCACTCGCCGCACAGCACCTCTCGCCCTCCCCTCCCCTTCCCACATTCCTCGGGAGCCGTGATGTCCGCGCTCGACTGGACCGTGGTCGTTGGCTACTTCCTCGTGGTGGTAGCCATCGGCTGGTGGTCGAAGAACCGCATCCACACCATCGCCGACTTCTTCGTCGCCCGGGGCCAGATTCCCTGGTGGCTCTCCGGCATCTCTCATCACATGTCGGGCTACAGCGCCGTCATGTTCGTCGCCTTCGCCGCCGTCGCCTACGACTCGGGTCTCACGGTCTACGTCTGGTGGGCGCTGACCATCGGCCTCGGCGTCGGCGTCGGCGCGTTCCTCTTCGCCCCGCGCTGGAACCGGCTGCGCGCCAAACACGACGTCAAGTCCCCGCTGGAGTACCTGGCCAGGCGGTACAACCTGCCCACCCAGCAGGTGCTGGCCTACAGCGGCGCCGCCCTGAAGGTCGTGGACATCGCCGCCAAATGGGTCGCGATCTCCGTGCTGCTCAAGGGCTTCGCCGACATCCCGCTGGAATGGGGCATCATCCTCACCGGCGTCGCCACTATGGCGTACATGACGGTGGGCGGCCTGTGGGCCGACGTGCTCACCGACATGGGCCAGTTCGTCATTCAGGCCGTCGCCGGCATCGCCATGCTGATCGCGGTGATGGGCGAGTTGGGCGTCGGCTTCGCCTGGACGATGTGGGAGGACCTGCCGGCCGACCACAACGATCCGGTGAACGACAATGTCACCACCATCCTCGTGCTCGCGTTCCTGCTGGTGAAGACGTTCGAGTACAACGGCGGCATGTGGAACCTGGCGCAGCGCTACATGGCCGCGCCCACCGGTTCCGACGCCCGCCGTTCGGCGTTGCTGTCCAGCGGGCTGTGGTTGGTCTGGCCGTTCATCCTCTTCCTGCCGATGTTCGCCGCCCCGCTGATCGTGCCCAACCTGGACAACGGCGAGGAGTCGTACATCGCGATGGCCCAGGAGCTGCTGCCGGCCGGCCTCATCGGGCTGCTGCTCGCCGGCTTCTTCTCCCACACCATGGCCATGGTCGCCTCTGACTCCAACGTCATCACCGCGGTCATCACCCGCGACATCGCGCCCGTCCTGGTGCCGAAGGTGCGGCGGCTCACCGAGCACGCGCAGCTGACGTTCGCCCGGGTCACCACCGTCCTGTTCGTCGCGCTGAGCATGCTCATCGCCATCACCACCGGCGGCGAGGGCTTCGTGCTGGACGTCGTGGTGGACCTCGTCGCGGCCACCATGGGCCCGATATCCATCCCGCTGATGCTCGGACTCCTGCCGTGGTTCCGGCGCAACGGCCCGACCGCCGCGATCGCCTCCTGGGCCGGCGGCCTGGCCGTGTGGTACTTCGTCTTCTACATCGTGGAGGACGCCACCCAGGCGCAGGTCGTCGGGCTGCCGCTGCTCACCTCGCTCGTCCTCTACATCGTCATCGGCCTCATCAAGCCGGAGGGCAACGACGAGCGGGACGCGCTCATCGACTCGCTCAGCACCGATCCGGTGGACACCGGATCCGCCGCGGCGGCCGCGCCGCTGCCGAAGCAGGGCGGGGGCGAGGGGCGCCAGGAGCCGGACGAGCGGATCACGACGCGCTGATCGCCGCGAGGGCGACGCGGCCGTCCCGTCTCGAGAACGTCCCTGGCGAGGGTTCGGGGCGGGACGGCCGCGTCTGCGGGGAACCGAGGCGATCGGAGGCCCCCCGCTGCCCCATCACACGGACGAGCCCCCGCGCCGGTTCACCCCGGCGAGATAATCTTTCGCGCCATGAGCGGTCAGCGACATTTCACGCATATCCCGGCACCCGAGGGGGTGATCCCCGGCGCCGGCTACATCCGTGTGGTCACCGGCACCGACCGGCTGGTGGCGGTCTCCGGCCAGGTCGCCCTCAACGCGCGGGCCGAGGTCGTCGGCCCGGGCGACCCGGCCGCGAGCGCCGCGGTGCAGGTCGCGGCACTCTTTCGCCCCGACCTCCTGCTGGAGATCGAGGTCCTCGCCCTCGTCCCCGAGCCGTAGACCGGACCGCGGTTCGGATCCCGCTCAGCCCGCGGCCGCCGGGCGGTCCACGTCGTCCTGGTCGGGGCCCGGCAGGAAGGCGTGGAGCAGCTGCTCGGTGTGCGCGACATGGGTCGCCGCCGCGTTGGCCGCGGCGACCGGGTCGCGGTTGGCGAGCGCGGTGGCGATCGCTCGGTGCTCCGCATCGCTCGCACGTTTGATCTCGGCGCTCTCCGGCAGGGTGAACACCTGGTACGCGCGGGAGCGGGCGCGGAAGACGTCGAGCAGCGACTCCAGGGTCCGGTTCCCTCCGATCTGGGCGATCGCCGAGTGGAAGCGCCGGTCCAGTTCCGTGATCGCGGACGGGTCCTCGCTGGCCTCGATCGCCTCCATGGCGTCCAGGTAGCCGAGCAGCGGTTCCAGCGTCTCCGGCGTGATCCGGGCCGCGGCCTGCGCCGCGACATGGGCCTCCAGCACCCGCCGCAGCTCGTACATCTCCAGAAGCCCGCTGAGCGGCAGCAGATCCACGGTCAGCGACAGGCTGCCGATGATGTCCTCGGGCCGCAGCTGGGAGACGTACGTGCCCGAGCCGTGTCGCGGCTCGACGACCCGCAACGCGGTGAGCATCCGTACCGCCTCGCGCAGCGACCCCCGGGAGACGCCGAGCTCCTCGCACAGCTCGTTCTCCGGCGGCATGCGCTGCCCCACGCCCAGGCGCCCCGTGGCGATCATGTGCCGTAGGCCGTGAAACGCCTTGTCGACTGCGGACATCGCTCCCCCTCCACCCGGACCGGGGCCCCGCCCGGCCGCCGGTCATCCTACCGAGTCATCGGACGCTGCCCTCCCGGACACTCCAGGTCATCAGATGAGTCGGGGTGAAGAGTCTTGCGCCACCTGCGGCTCTGTGCCACGATGCCGCGCAATCATCATATGTCTTGTTCATGACCTGTCCAGAAAGATCTGATGACTTGGCTGGTATCGCACGGGGCGCACGGGAGATCACCGCACCGGAGCCGCTGCTCCTGCCCGACGGCCGAGCCGCCGCGGCCGCGTGGTCGCTCGATCCCACGTTGCGGCACCTCAACCACGGCTCGTACGGGGCGGTGCCGGTCGTCGCGCAGCGGGACCAGAACCGGCTGCGCGCCCAGATGGAACGCGCCCCGGTGACCTGGTTCGTGTCGGTCCCCCGGCGGATCGCGGCCGCCCGCGCCGAGATCGCGGCGTTCCTGCGCATCACCCCCGACCAGATGGCGCTGGTGCCGAACGCGAGCGGCGGCGCCAGCGTCGTCTACGGCAGCCTGCCGGCGCGGCCCGGCGGCGAGATCCTGGTGACCGACCACGGCTACGGGGCCGTCACCATGGGGGCCGAACGCCTCGCCCGCCGCTGGGGCGGCACCGTCCGCACCGCGCGGATCCCGCTCGACGCCGACGCGGAACGCGCGGCCGACGCGGTGATCGCCGAACTCGGCGACCGGACCCGCCTGGTCGTGGTGGACCACATCACCTCGCCGACCGCGCGCCTGCTGCCCGTGGCGCGCATCAGCGCGGCGGCGCGTCGCCGGGGCATACCCGTGCTCGTGGACGGCGCCCATGTGCCGGGCCTGATCGACGACCCCCTCGCGGACCTCGAATGCGACTTCTGGATCGGCAACCTCCACAAGTTCGGCTGCGCCCCGCGCGGCGCCTCGGCGCTGGTCGCGCGGGGCCCGCTGCGGGACCAGCTCCACCCGCTGATCGACTCCTGGGGGGCCGGCGACCCGTTCCCCGAGCGCTTCGACACCCAGGGCACGGTGGACGTCACCAGCTACCTGGCGGCGCCGACCGCGCTGCGTTTCGTCGAGCGCACCTGGGGCTGGGAGACCGCGCGCGGCTATCTGAGCGAGCTCGCCGACTACGCGGAACGGATCATCGGCGATGCCTTCGCCGAACTGGCCGGGGAGAGCTGCGCCGTCGACGTGGGCATGCCGGTCAACGCCCTGCGGCTGGTGCGCCTGCCCGACGGCCTGGTCACCGGCGAGGCGGACGCCGGCGCCCTGCGCGACCGGGTGGCCGACGAGTTGGGCGTGGCGGCGGCGTTCACCGCGTTCCGCGGCGTCGGCTACCTCCGCCTGTCCACGCACGTGTACACCACGGCCGCCGACTTCGAGTACTTCGCCGAGCGCTGCGTTCCCCTGCTCGGCACCTGGGCCCGCACCCGGCGGGCCGAGCGGGACCAGTGAGACCAGCGAGACCAGGGAGGCAGAAGGGTGAGAACACGGAAGGCAGGAGTGGTGGCCGCGGTCGGCATCACCGCCGCGGCACTGCTGCTGCCGGCCTGCGCCAAGGGCCCGGCCGGCAGCGGCGGCGTCACGCTCCAGATGGTCGAGAGCCTGACGAACCCCGTCCGCACGGAGTTGCTGGAGGAACTCCTGGAGGACTTCGAGGCCGAGCACCCCGACATCGACGTCGAGCTCGTCTCGCCGCCCACCAACCAGGCGGACAACAAGCTTCAGCAGATGCTCCAGTCCGGCGAGGGCGTGGACGTCCTGGAGGTCCGCGACACCACCGTCGGACCGTGGTCGACCAACGGCTGGCTGCACGACATGAGCGGCGACCTGAAGGACTGGGGCGGCTGGGACGCCCTGACCGACAACGCCGCCGCGGCGGCCGAGAACGCCGAGGGAGAAACCTACTTCCTCCCCTACGGCTTCTACGGGCTGAGCCTCTTCTACCGCACGGACCTCGTCGCCGACGCCGGCTTCGACGAACCGCCCGCCACCTGGGATGACCTGCTGGAGCAGGCCACCGCGATCCAGGACGAGGACAACCGCCAGTACGGCTACGCGTTCCGCGGCGGCCTCGGCGCCGCCGGCAACGTCACCGCGGCCATCCAGGCGTACGTCGCCGACGCGATCGACCCCGAGAACGGCTACCAACTCGCCGACGGCGGCTCGATCTTCTCGGCGCCCGAGGCCGAGGACGCCCTGGACACGTACTTCGCGCTGTTCGACCAGGCGGCGCCGCCGTCGTCCGTCTCCTGGGGGTATCCGGAGATGGTCGAGGGGTTCTCCAACGGCTCGACCGCCTTCCTGCTCCAGGACCCCGAGGTGATCGCCTCGGTGCGCGAGTCGAACGCGATCGACGAGGAGCAGTGGAGCACGGCCCCGCTGGTGACCGGACCGAGCGGCAAGGCCGTCCAGCCGCTGGCGACCGCCGGCTGGGGCGTCGCCGAGAACAGCGACCACCGTGCCGAGGCCATGCAACTGGTGCGGTTCCTCGCCGAGGGCGAGGCGTCGCTGACCTTCAGCAAGGAGAACAGCCTGGTCCCGATCCTCGACGGCGCGGCCGACGACGAGTTCTACCGGACCGGGCCGTGGGCCAGCTACGTGACCATGACCGAGGAGTCCGACACGTACCTCACCGTAACGGAGCCCCGGGACGCGCCCTGGTGGACCGAATGGGCCCAGAAGGCCGACGCGGAGGTGCAGTCCGTGCTGCTCGGCGACATGTCCCCGGCGGAGCTGCTCGACAGCTGGGATGCCTACTGGACCGAAAAATGGCAGAACGAGAGCTGACCGGGCGGCGGACGTGAGCCCACCCTCGACCCGGCCGGCCAAGGCCCCCGCCCGCGTCCCGGCCCGCGGCGGGGGCCGGCCCCGGCCGGCCTTCACCGCGCGCCGTGGCCTGGTCATCACCGCGTACCTGGCCCCCGCCGCGCTCTTCGTCGCGGTGTTCGTCTACTACCCGATGCTCCGCGGCAGCCAGATGGCGTTCCGCCACTGGAACCTCGCGGACCTGTCCGACCTCTCCTGGGTCGGCTTCGACAACTTCCGGGCGATCATCGACGATCCGGCCTGGGGCACCGTCCTCGGCAACACCGTGCTGTGGGTGGTCGCCTCCCTCGTCCCGCAGTTCCTGATCGGCTTCGCCCTCGCGCTGTGGCTCCGCCGGCGCTTCCCGTTCCGCGGGCTGTACCAGGCGCTGATCTTCTTTCCCTGGGCGGTGTCCGGGTTCCTGATCGGCATTCTGTTCCGCTGGATGTTCAACAGCGAGTTCGGCGTCGTCAACGACCTGCTCCAGAAGGCCGGGCTGATCGACGAGCCCGTCCCGTGGCTCGCCGAGCCGGGCTCTGCGATGACCGCCATCATCATCGCGAACGTCTGGTACGGCGTGACGTTCTTCGCGATCATGATCCTGGCCGCGCTGCAGTCGGTGCCGGGGGAGCTGTACGAGGCCGCCGCGCTCGACGGCGCGGGCCGGGCCCGGGTGCTGTTCCAGATCACCATCCCGTACATCCGGGTCACGTTGGCGCTGACCGTGCTGCTCCGGATCATCTGGATCTTCAACTTCCCGGACATCATCTTCGGCATGACCGGCGGCGGTCCGAACGACCAGACGCACATCGTGACGACGTGGATGATCCAGATCACCCAGCAGGGGGACTACGGCAAGGCGTCCGCGCTCGGCCTCATCGTCATCGCCAACCTCCTCGTCTTCTCGGTCTTCTACCTGCTGGCCACCCGCGAGCGGAGGGGAGCGCGGTCGTGATCGACAAGGAGTCCACCGCGGGGCGGGTCACCCGGATCTTCTTCCTCACGCTCTGGCTGGTCATCACCGTCTTCCCGCTGTACTGGATCACCATCACGTCGCTGAAGGACCCGGGCGACGTCTTCTCCTACCCGATCGCCTACTGGCCCGAGTCGTTCTCCCTGGAGAACTACGCCGGGCTGTTCGAGGACTCCGAGTTCGGCGTGTACCTCATGAACAGCCTGGTCGTCGCGACGGTCGCGGGGGTGACGGCGACCGTGATCTCGATGCTCTCGGGGTACGTGCTGGCCCGTTTCGAGTTCCGCACCAAGAGCGCGGTGCTGATGGCGGCGCTGGTGACCCAGATGATCCCGGGGTTCATCGCGTTGGGGCCGCTCTACCTGCTGATGACCGACCTGCGGCTGGTCGACAACCGTTTCGGCCTCGTCCTGGTGTACGTGGCGATGTGCATCCCGTTCTGCACGGTGATGCTGCGCGGCTTCTTCGAGAACATCCCGGACGCGCTGGAGGAGGCCGCCATGATCGACGGTCTCTCCCGTATCGGCGCGCTCTTCCGGGTGCTGCTGCCGGTGATGCGGCCCGGCATCACCGCCGCGTTCATCTTCAACTTCGTGAACTGCTGGAACGAGCTGTTCCTGTCGGTCACCCTGATGAACAGCGACGAGAACAAGACGATCCCCACGGCGTTGAACGGCTTCATCTCCAGCTTCAACATCGACTGGGGCTCGATGTCCGCGGCCGCGGTACTCACCATCCTGCCGACGATGGTGCTCTTCGCCTTCGCCAGCAAGCACATCGTCCAGGGCCTCACCTCGGGCGCGGTGCGCGGGTGAGGCGCGCGGTGTTCACTCGCCGGTGGCGCCGTCGATCGACTCGCGGATGAGGTCGGCGTGACCGTTGTGCCGCGCGTACTCCTCGACCATGTGGACGAGGATCCAACGCAGGCTGGGGTGGCGGCCGTCGGACATGCCGCGCCGGGCCGGCTGGTCCAGGCCGCCGGCGGCCAGCGCCTCCGCGACCTCGGCGCGGGACTTCTCCACCGTGTTCTGCCAGAGCGCGCGGAGCTGTTCTGGGGTGTCCTCGGCGGCCGAATGCCAGTCCCAGTCCTCGTCGGCGTCCCAGTCCACCTCGCTCCACGGGGGCCCTATCTCCCGGTCGTGCAGCCGCCGGGAGAACCAGATCTCCTCGACGAAGGCCAGATGCTTGAGCATCCCGCCGAGCGTCATCGACGACTTCACCACCGTCGCGTTCAGCCCGGCGGCGTCCAGGCCCTCGCATTTCCAGGCCAGGGTGGCGCGGTGGAAGTCCAGGAAGCCGAGGAGGGTGGCCGCCTCGTCGCCCGCGAGCGGTGGCTCCGGGCGCCCTTGTTCGTCCAGATCGGTCATGGCCGGCGAGTGTAGACGGGCGTACGTCCCCGGAGCGATGAGTTTTTGCACCGCGCCGGGTCTCTGTCGGCATGACCGACACCCCCGCGCAGCCGCCTCCGTCCACGCCCACCGTCGTCGAGCGCCCTGAGCAGCCCTATGTGGGCCTCCGTTCGTACGTGACGATGCAGACCATCGCCGAGATCGCCGACCGCATCCCCGAGCTCTTCGCCTGGCTCGGCGTCCACGGGATCCCGCCGGCCGGGGCGCCGTTCTTCCGGTACCACGTCATCGACATGGAGCGCAGCCTCGACGTGGCGGTGGGCGTGCCGGTCGCCGCCCCGCCGCCGGACCTGGCGACCGGGCCCGAGCCCGGCGGCGGGGTCGCGGGCGCCGTGCTGCCGGGCGGACGGTTCGCCACCGTCGCGCACACCGGCCACCCCGACGATCTGCTGCGGGTGACCGGGGACCTGCTGGCCTGGGCCGACGAAGAGGGGCTCACCTGGGACGCCCGGGACACCCCCGAGGGCCAGGCCTGGGGCTGCCGCCTGGAGGAGTACCTGACGGACCCGGCCGAACAGCCCGACATGTCCCAGTGGGACATGGTCCTGGCGTTCCGCCTCGCCGACTAGCCGGACAGCCGGGTCTGGAGGGAGGGATAGCGCGGGGCCGCGAAGCCGAGGCTGGTGTACATGCCGAGGCCGTGGGTGGTGGCGTTGAGGTTGACGACCCGCACCGGCGTCTCCGTCTCGTACCAGCGCAACAGGGCGTCGAGGCAGGCCCGCGCATACCCCCGGCGCTGGCGGCGCGGGTCGGTGCTGACGTTGGAGACGTAGCCGTAGAGGCCGCTCGGGTTGGCGGGGAGCGGCGCGTGCTGGTCGCAGGAGCCGACCGCGCTGCTCACCACGCCGAGCTCCGGCTCTTCCACGACGAACGCGGCGAAGTCGTCCCGGTCGGCGAGCTTTTCGGCGAACCAGGTCAGCGCCTGCTCCCGCCAGGCCCCCTCGTCCGGCGCCGCGATCAGACCCATGTCAGCCAACATCAGCCCCCGCATCCGCACCAGCGCCGCGACATCGCCGGGCCCGGCGCGCCGGGCGACGGTCGGCTGCGTGGCTGGTGCGGCGGTCGGCTCAACGCTCATGCCGGCATCATCACGCACCCGTCGACCGCGACTCCACCGGATATGCGCCCGCGGCTCACACCACGGCATGAGGCACGGCGCAGTGGCCGCCCGAACTTCGTACCGTGCGGTGAGGCCAGGAAGCCCGGTGCCTTCGCAGAATGGGGTGGCCTGTACATCTACGTTCTGCATTCGCTGCTACGGCCCCCGCGCGCGTGCTGGTCACGCTCTGCGTCCTGGCCGCGGCCACCCTCGCCTCCCCACCCGTGCGCGCGCTCACCTGGCCGTTCGTTCAGCCCTTCAGGAGGCTGCCGGCCCGGGCAACCCGCTGACGGAACCCGGTTCGTGACCTGCCATTATCTCCGCCATGCCCACGTTCGAAGAGCTACTCGCCGAAGGTGCCGCCGTTCCCACGGAGGGCTGGGACTTCTCCTGGTTCGTCGGACGCGCCACCGAGCAACGCCCGTCCTGGGGCTACACCACGCTCATCGCCGAGCGGATGGCGAAGGCCGAGGCGGCGCTCGACATCCAGACCGGCGGCGGCGAGGTGCTGGCCACCATCCCGGTCGCGCCGCCCGTCCTGGCGGCGACGGAGTCCTGGCCGCCGAACCTGGCGATAGCCCGGCGCAACCTGGCGAAGTTCGACGCCACCGTCGCCGAGCTCGACAACGAGGCCGACCTCCCGTTCCCGACGGACCACTTCGACCTGGTGGTCAGCCGCCATCCGGTGGTGACCCGCTGGGACGAGGTCCGCCGCGTCCTGCGCCCGCACGGCACCTACCTGTCCCAGCAGATCGGCGCCGGCACGGTGCGCGAGCTGAAGGACTTCATGATGGGCGCGCAGCCGGTCAAGATGGAGCGCTTCCCGATGTCGGTCGTGGCGGAGGCGGAGGCGGCGGGCCTGGAGGTCACCGACCTCCGTCAGGAGGCGCTGCGGATGGAGTTCTTCGACATCGCGGCCGTGGTGCACTTCCTGCGCAAGGTCATCTGGACCGTGCCGGACTTCACGGTGGACGCCTACCGGGACCGCCTCGCCGAACTCCACGCCTTCATGGAGCGCCACGGCCCCTTCGTGGCCCACTCCCAACGCTTCCTGATCGACGCCCGCCCGAGGAGCTAGTCCCGCCAGGCGCCGTGGGCCGTCGCGCGGGCGGCGTAGGTCTCGAAGGGGATCGGCGCTCGGCCGGTCACCTCGCGCACCGATTCGGTGGGCTCGCCGTCGCCGGACTCGCGGAGCGCCGCGAACGCCGCCAGCGCCGCCTCCGTCTGGTTCTGCGGCATGCCGAACGCGCTCTGCGCCGCCCGGTAGTCCGCGTCGCCTCCGAGATAGCGCACGGGCCGGCCCGACTCCCGGGTGATGATCTCCAGCGCCTCCTCGAACGACAGCGCGTGCGGTCCTGACACCTCGTAGCTCCGGCCGGCGTGCCCGTCCTCGGTCAGCGCCGTCGCCGCCACGGCCGCGATGTCGTCGGCGTCCACGAACGCCGTCCGCAGCTCGCCCAGCGGCAGGGCCAGCTCGCCGGCCATGACGGCCGGCCGGAAGAAGCCCTCGTCGAAGTTCTGGTTGAACCAGTCGGGCCGCACGATGGTCCATTCGACTCCCGAGTCGCGGACGGTCCGCTCGGCCGCCAGCAGCCGCTCGTCGCCCATCACCTCGATGCCCTGGCTGGACAGCAGCACGATCCGCCGCACGCTCTGCTCGACCGCGCACCGCACGAAGGCCGGATCGACCGGCAGCTCGTGCGGCGCCATCAGATACATCGCGTCGGCCCCGGCGGTGGCCGGCTCCCAGGTGTCCTGATCCGTCCAGTCGAACCGGACGGCCCCGCGCCGCGACGCGTGCCGCACCGACACGCCCGCGTCCCGCAGCATCCTGGCGACGCGCCGCCCCGTCGAGCCCGTCGCCCCCAGCACCAACACCTCTCGCTCAGTCATGGGATCGAGTCAAACAGACCCCACTGACAATCCCCCGCGCTTGAGGACGAACCACACGGCCTTCCCGCTCGGCTGGACGCCCCCGTGCACCGTGACCCCCCACCGTGAGGCGAGCCGATCCACGAGCGCCAGCCCGCGCCCACCATCCCGCTCCGGCCCTGCCGCCCTGGGCCGAATCGCTTCGGCCCCGTACGCGTCCCCATCCCGCACGGCCACGCGCACCCGGTCCGGGTGGAGGGTGGTGTCCACGGCGAGCAGCGTCGTCGTCGTGTGCTGGTACACGTTGGTGACCACCTCACTGACCAGCAGCCGCGCATCGTCCGCGAGATCGGGCAGCCGCTCGCGGAGCAGAAGGTACGCCACGTGATCCCGCGCGAGCTGCGGAGTGTCGGGCGCGTTCGGAGCGATGAGTCGGTACCGGTGGGGATGCATGAGCCGGGGCGCGGCGATGGCTGTCAACGAGATCCCTCCCTGGCGTAGTTGCCGGGTCACTGAGCGGTACCATAGTCGATGGCGGTCTACTAGTTAACCGAGCTCGATGAATGAGTAGACGATCTGGTGAATCGTGGCATAGTCGGGGCATGCCGAGGCCGACGACGACCGCCAGGCAGCGCAGAGTTGGCGCTGAGCTGCGGAGAATGCGCGAAGCCGCAGGGCTCAACGTGAGGCAGGCGGCGGAGCGACTGGGGATTGAGCGCACCAGCATCAGCAACATCGAAGCCGGTCGGCTGGGCGTCAGCGAGGAGCGTGTCAGATCACTCGCAGGGGTGTACCAGTGCGCCGAGCGAGCCTACGTCGACACTGTTGCCGCGATGGTCGAGGAGCGTGGCAAGGGCTGGTGGGAGGACTATCGAGGGAAACTGCCGGCGGCCGCGCTTGACCTGGCCGAGCTCGAACACCACTCCGTGCGAATGCGCGGTCTTCAGGTGATGCATTTCCACGGCCTGTTGCAGACGGAGGAGTACGCCAAGGCAGTGCTCTCCACGGACGCCCCGGAACCAAGTCCCTCCGAGCTGCGACGCTTCCTCTCCTTCCGCATGCGGCGACGGGACGTGCTCGACCGGGACGATCCGCCGCGCTGCACGTTCCTCGTCCACGAGGCTGCGCTTCGACTGGCCTTTGGCGGAGCAACTGTCATGAGGGCCCAGTTGCGCCACGTGCTGGAAGCATCGGAGCGGGACGGCGTGAGTGTGCGCGTGCTGCCCTTCTCGGCTGGAGGTTTCCCCGACGCCGGTGCGTCGATCACCTACGTCTGTGGCCGGGTCGAACCGCTGGATACGGTGCAGTTCGACACCCCGACTGGAACATCCCTACTGGATACGCCGGTCGCCTTGCGCAGATATCGTCTTATCCTGGACAGGATTGAAAATGTGACGCTCAGTGTTGAGAAGTCGCGTGACATTCTCCACGCCGTTCTCAAAGAAGCATGAGGGGCTCCATGTCGGATATTCACTGGCAAAAGTCCTCGTACTCCACCAACGGCGGCGATAACTCCTGCGTCGAACTCGCCCGCCAAGCGGGCTCCGTGTTGGTGCGGGAGGGTGACGAGCCGGGTGTCATAGCCGTCGCCAGCCCGGCAAGGGCGGCCGCCCTGCTCGGTGCCGTGAAGCGGGGGGCGTTCGACGGGCTGAATTGACAGGTGAGGGAGGGGCGCGCAGGCTGGGTAAAACCGACAAAACGGTCGGAGTGCGTGATGGTGACGAACAAGCCCCCCATCGTCCTCGTCCACGGCCTGTGGATGACGCCGCACAGCTGGCAGCCGTGGATCGACCGCTACACCCGGCTCGGCCACGAGACGCACGCGCCGGGCTGGCCCGGTGTCTCCCCGTTGGACGAGCCGCTCGACCACGACAGGGCCCCGACGGACATCTCCGTGCGGGATATCGCGGATCACTACGAGGCGTTCATCCGAGCACTTCCCGAGCCGCCCATCCTCGTCGGGCACTCCTACGGTGGCCTGGTCGTGCAGATCCTGCTGGACCGCGGGCTCGGCCGGGCAGGCGTGGCCATCCACCCTGCGCAGCCCAGGGGCGTGTTCCGGCTGCCGCCGTCCGTGCTGGGCGCCACCTGGCCCGTGTTGGGGAAACCGGCCAACCGCCACCGTGCCGTTCCGCTGACGGACAAGGAGTTCCACCGCGCGTTCGCCAACACCGTCAGCCTGGAGCAGGCGGCGCGGGAGCGCGCGCGTCTCGCGATCCCGGGGCCCGGACGTCCGTTGTTCGAGGTGGCCTTCGCGAACCTCACCCCCAAGCGTCGCGCCGCGTCCTACGTCAACTATCGCAACGGTGACCGTGCGCCGCTGCTGCTGATCGGCGGCACCTCCGACGCCCTCGTCCCGGCCTCGGTGGTGCGGGAGAACCACCGTCGTTACCGGGGGGCGGACGCCGTCACCGACTACCACGAGTTCGCGGGACGTGACCATCTGACCGCCGCGCAGGAGGGCTGGGAAGAGGTCGCCGACGACGCCCTGACCTGGGCCGTGGAGCACCCCGCCCCCGAGCCCGCCCACGGCTGACCCGCGCGAGCGGCGGCCCGCGTCAACATCATCCGCACGGATGTCACCCCTACGGGTCTGAAGTAGGGCGGGCCGGGCAAGGTCCCCGTACGATGCCGGTGGGTGATGCCGTCCGGTCCGGGGACGCGCACCGGTTGCTCGGGGAGGTGCGACGCGGATGGCGGCGAGTGCTGAGCACCTCAAGGCCCTCGTACGGGCACACGCCGAGGCAGACGACGACCGCTTCTACAGCGTCGCCCTCCAGGTCGCGGCCAAGTCCGCGAGGCAGGGACACGGCAAGTTCGCGGTGGAGCTGCGCGAGCTCGTCGAATCGATGAGACAGCAGGGCGCGAAGACCACGACCGGCAGGGTCGGACCGACACCTGTGGTCCAGCCGCGTGGGGAACTGGCGCATCTGCTGACCGCCGGGTATCCCGACCTCCGGCTCGACGACATGACGCTCGGAGCCGAGTTGCGGGCCTCATTGGACCGAGTGCTGCACGAGCAGCGGCAGCGCGCTCGTTTGGAGCGCTTCGGCTTCACCCCGGTGCATCGAATCCTTCTGTCGGGCCCTCCAGGCACAGGCAAGAGCATGACGGCAGCCGCGCTGGCTGGCGAGATGCGCCTGCCATTGTTCACGATTCGCCTGGACGCGTTGATCAGCCGATTCATGGGGGAGACGGCGGCGAAACTGCGACTGGTGTTCGACGCTGTAGCGCAGACCCGCGCCGTCTACCTCTTCGACGAGTTCGATGCACTGGGTGCCCAGCGCACCATCGGCAACGACGTGGGGGAGGCCCGGCGCATCCTCAACTCCTTCCTGCAATTTCTGGACGAGGCCCCGTCGGAAAGCCTGGTGGTGGCGTCCACCAACCACCACGAGATCCTCGACCGGGCGCTGTTCAGGCGCTTCGACCTGGTGTTGCCATACGAGCCACCGACGCCGGAACAGGCGGTGGAGGTGATGCGGCGTCGACTCAATGGCATGGACACCAGCACAGTGCGGTGGCCCGCCGTGAGCGAGCGGGTGTCCGGGCTGAGCCACGCGGAGCTGGTGAAGGCCGCCGAGTCGGCCGCCAAACAGGCCATCCTGGGGGGAACGACGTGATCGACGACAAGCTGTTGCTGAACGCGCTGAGCGAGCGGCACGCGTTGCACCATGCCTGACCAGAGCTCTTCCCAGAACACCCCCCACCTTCTTGTTCCCTGGCAGGCTCGTAGCCGGTCTGCCAAACAGCCCTCGAGGGTGCCCGGCAGTTCCCCTGCCGACCGCTCGGACCGTCAGGGCCATGTGTCCCGCCTGGTCGGTGGTCTGGAACGGGCGCGCCGAGAGGCCGCAGCGGTCCGCCACGAGGCGCCCGAGCCATACCGGGCGGATGGTTTCGCACTCCACATTGAGGCTGCGGCCGGGCACAGCCTCGCACTGGAGGCGCTGGACAGCTCCGGTCTGATCCTGATGAGCGTACGTCCGCCCGTCGAGCAGCGGCCCGAAGACGCTTTGGTCTGGCTGCCGTACGGGCAGGTCGCGGCTTTCACTCGGCGCATCCAGGCATTCACGCGCGACACCGAGAGCGGCAGGCCCCGACAAGCGGCTTTGGTCGCCAACATGGAGTCGGTTCAGCGTGCACTGATCGAGCACCTGTGGCAGGAGGACGATCTACTGCCGCCGCCAGATGAGAACCGCTGGTGGGAGCTGTGGTTCGACCCGCGGGTCGCTGAGGCGGACCCGGTCGCGACGCTGCGGGAGCTGGCGGCGGAGAAGCGATGGCCGATGGCTGAGGCGGCGATCGCTGTCGGGGAGCGGCTCATCGCTCACGTGCGAGCCACCGGCGAGGAGTTGCCGGCCCTCCTCGCCACCAACGCCTGCCCGGTGGAGGTCCGCCGCCCCAGCTTCGCTCAGGAACTGCACGCCGTCGACCGTTCCTTCCAACACGAACTGGTCGATGACCTCGTGGGCCGCGTCGAGGCCGCGCCCCGGGAGGCTCCAACGGTGTGCATCCTGGACACAGGGGTGAGCCAGCAGCACCCGCTCCTGAAGCCCGCCTTGTTCGGGCGCGCTTTCAGCGTTGTTCCGCAGCGGACTCCAGCCGACCGGCACGGACATGGCACCGAAATGGCAGGGTTGGCACTCTACGGGGATCTCGCCCGGCCGTTACGGAGCAACAGCGCGGTTGTGCTGGCGCACGGCCTGGAGTCCGTGAAGATTCTCGATGGCGTCTCGGAGGCCGCGGCGCATCCACGCACATACGCCGAGGTGACGGCAAACGCCGTCGCCACAGCCGAGATCGAGGGTGCGAGTGGGGGGCCTCCACGCGCCCGGGTGTTCTCCATGGCCGTGACTCGGCAGTCCGAAGGCGGAGGGAAGGAGGTCGACGGCAGAGCGACCCTGTGGTCAGCCGTGTTGGACGCACTCGCGGCGGGCACGGACGTGGTGGCTCACGATGACCGAATCGAGTTGTTGGGCGCCCCCGACCCGGATGCGTCCAGGCTGGTCGTGGTCAGCGCGGGCAATATCCGAGGTCTGGTGCCGGAACAGATGCGCACCCCCGAGGGCGATCTGGACTACCTGGCACTGTGTGATCTGTCGCGGATCGAGGAGCCGGCTCAGGCGCACAACGTCCTTACCGTTGGGGCCTGTACCGAGCTCACCGAGGTGCCTCAGGACCCCTCGTTCACGGGCTTTCGCCCCCTTGCCGCAGCCGGTCAGCTCTCTCCCTTCAGCAGGACGTCTGTCGCGCTGACCGGCATGTCTGCGGTGAAGCCGGACATTGTGCTGGAGGGCGGCAACCTCCTGGTCGACCCGGGGGAAACTTTGCTGGACGCACCCGATGCGGTGAGCGTGACGACCACCCACATGGACGCGTACCGACTGATCGGCTCCACATGTGCGACCAGCGCCGCCACCGCCCAGGCCGCCCGGCTCGCCGCGCTTGCCCATGCCGCCTACCCGGACCTGTTTCCCGAGGCCGTGCGTGCCTTGCTGGTGCACGAGGCGCGCTGGACCCCAGCGATGATGGGCGAGGGCCTGTACAAGCCCTCCGGTCGACCCAGGCTGCGCAAGAACCAGCTCATGCGCGAGGTGGTCTGCCGCTACGGCTGGGGCGTGCCGAACGAGGCGCGGGTGCTGTCCAGCGCCGCCAACGCGGTCACGCTCATCGTCCAGAGCGAGTTGGTTCCCTTCCGGCGGGACAACCGCCGCGGTGTGCGCATGGCGGAGCTCAAGCTTCACGAACTTCCCTGGCCACTGGAGCAGTTACGAGAGCTGGGGGCGGCCACCGTTGAGCTCCGGGTGACGCTCTCGTACTTCATCGAGCCGAACCCGGGGCGGCGTGGCATGCGCGGGCGCTACAGCTATGCCTCCCACCGGCTCCGTTTCGCTATCAAGGCGCCCGGCGAGTCCGTGGACGGCTTCGAACGACGCATCACCGCGCAGGCCGAGACCGAAACCGACGCGCCTTCCCACGCGAAGGGCTTCGAAGCGGACCAGAACTGGCTGGTGGGCGCCCGCAACCGTAACCAGGGCTCGCTGCATGCCGACATCTTCCTGCTCGAGGACTCCCGTGGCTTCGGCCTCGACGGCATGCGCAAACGCCTGGCCGAGCTCGGCGGCGAGCTCACCGTCACCAGCTCCCTCGGCGAGGGCACCCGCGTCCTCGCGATGATCCCCACGAACGATCAGGTGTGACATGGCAGACACCAGAATCCGCGTCATCGTGGTGGACGATCACACCGTCATGCGGGCCGGTGTGATCGCCCTGCTGGCCGCGGAGCCCGCCATCGACATCGTCGGCGAGGCGGGCAACGGCCGGGAGGCCGTGGAACTCGTCGAAACGTCTCGCGCCCGACGTGGCACTCGTCGATCTGCGGATGCCCGTGCTCGACGGGGTCGCCGCCACCGCCGAGATCACCGCCGGCCGCGCCGCGACCCGGGTGTTGATCCTCACCACCTACGACACCGACGAGGAGACCGAACGCGCCGTCGAGGCCGGTGCCCTGGGGTATCTGCTCAGGGACACCACCCGTGAGCAGCTCGTCGACGCCATCAGGGCCGCGGCCCGGGGCGAGACCGTCCTGGCGCCGCGGGTCGCGGCGCGGCTGGTGGCCCGGATGCGCCGGCCCACCCCGGTGGCGCTGACCGCGCGGGAACTGGACGTGCTGAACGGGGTGGCCGACGGCCTCTCCAACACCGACATCGGCAGGCGGCTGAGCATCGCGGAGGCGACGGTGAAGACCCATTTGCTGCGGGTCTTCGCGAAGCTCGACGTCAGCGACCGCACGCACGCGGTGGTCGTGGCGCTGGACCGAGGGCTGCTGTCCCGCCCGCAGTGAGGACCAGTTCCCCGAGCACCCGAGCACCCGAGCGGTTTTGCCAAAGCGGCAAGAGGGCTCGTCGGGTGCGTTGTGCCTCTCGCATGATCGAGGAATGTCGCAGTCCACTCCGGTCATGAACGTCACGCATCGTCTGGTCCCGTCTCCCGCCGGCAGAGTCCACCTCGTGGAACAGGGCGCCGGTCCCCTGGTGTTGCTGGTGCACGGGTTTCCGGAGTTCTGGTACTCGTGGCGCCATCAGCTGCCGGTGCTGGCCGCGGCCGGATACCGCGCGGTCGCGGTGGACGTGCGCGGCTACGGGCGTTCCGCCAAGCCGGTGGACGTGGCCGCGTACGGGATGCTCGACCTGATCGAGGACAACGTCGCCGTGGTGCGGGCCCTTGGCGAGGAGACCGCGGTGATCGTCGGGCACGACTGGGGCTCGACCATCGCCGCGCACGCCGCCCTCGTCAGGCCGGACGTCTTCCGCGCGGTCGGACTGCTGAGCGTCCCCTACGCGCCGCCCGGTGGGCCCCGGCCCAGCGAGGTCTTCGCGGGGATGGGCGGGGACGAGGAGTTCTACGTCTCCTACTTCCAGGAGCCAGGACGGGCCGAGGCCGAGATCGAACCGGACGTCCGCGGGTGGCTCGCGGGCTTCTACGCGGCTCTCTCCGGCGACACCAGGGTGCCGCCCGACGCCCCGGCTCCGGAGTTCGTGAGCCGCGGCGGAACGCTGCGGGACCGGTTCCCCACCGGTCGGCTGCCCGACTGGCTCAGCGAGGAAGAGCTCGACGTCTACGCCGGGGAGTTCGAGCGAACCGGCCTGACCGGAGGACTCAACCGCTACCGGAACATGGACCGGGACTGGGCGGATCTGGCCGACTTCCGCGGCCAACCCCTGACCCAGCCCTCCCTGTTCGTCGGCGGCACCCTGGACGGCCCCACCACCTGGCTCGCCCAGGCCATCGAGGCGTTCCCCACCACCCTGCCAGGACTGGTCTCCTCGCAGATCCTGGACGGCTGCGGACACTGGATGCAGCAGGAGCGCCGCGCCGAGGTCAACGAGATCCTGACCGGCTGGCTCGCCGCCCTGCCCACCCCCTGAGCGCTACCACTCGTTCAACGGACCTTCGCGAAGAACGCCGCCAGGTCCGCCGCCAGCGCCTCCGGCCGTTCCATGGCGACGAAATGGTGCTCGGCGTGGTTGTCCGTCGGCCAGTGCAGGATCGTGGTGTGGCGTTCGGCGAGGCGGCGGACCGCCGGCGGGGAGCCGCTCGAAGACGCCGGTCGGGGCGGTCTTCCGGCCGGTCGGCCAGGCCAGTCCCGCCGCGCTGTCGTACATCGGCCAGGAGGACGTGCCGAACGTGCCGGTCAGCCAGTAGAGGCTGACGTTGGTGAGGAAGAGGTCCCGGTCGAGCACCTGGTCCAGCGGGCGGTCCGCCGTGGTGAACTCGTGGAACTTCTGGGCCATCCAGGCCAGCGCCGCGACCGGCGAGTCCTGCCAGCCGTAGGCGAACGTCTGCGGCGCCGCGCGCAGCAGCGCGTGGTGGTCCACGCCGTTCATCCAGTCCTGGCCCATCACCGCCTGCCAGGACGCCTGCTCCTCCTCCGTCAGCTCCGGCAGGTCGTCCTCGGTCGGGAAGCCGAGGCCGCCGATCACGTAGACGCCGGCCACCCGGTCCGGATCGGCCGCCGCCAGTTCGGGCGCGAGGTAGGCGCCGAGGTCGCCGCCCTGCGTGCCGTACCGGTCGTAGCCGAGCCGGCGCATCAGCTCCGCCCATATCCGCGCCACCCGCGGCACGTCCCAGCCCGCCTCTCGCGGCGGCGCCGAGAAGCCGAAACCGGGCACGGAGGGCACGACCACGTCGAAGCCCCGCGCGGTCAGCGGCTCGATCATCCCGGCGAACTCGACGAACGAGTTCGGCCAGCCGTGGTTCAGGATCAGCGGGAACGCGTCCGGCTCGGGCGAGCGAACGTGCAGGAAGTGCACGTCCTGGCCGTCGATCTCGGTCAGGAACTGCGGGAACTCGTTCAGCCGGGTCTCCTGCCGGCGCCAGTCGAAGCCCTCGGCCCAGTACTCGGCCAGCTCGCGCAGATAACCGCCGGGCACGCCGCGGCTCCAGCCGTCGCCGGGCAGCTCCCGCGGCCAGCGGGCGTGGGTCAGCCGGTCGCGCAGCTCGTCGAGGTCGGCCTGGTCGACGGCGATCCGGAACGGGCGGATGTCGGCGTGTGCTGTCTGCTGAGTGCTCATGGGATCGACCGTAGGAGCCCTATAGGTCAGATCCTGACCGCTATCTCGGGCATCCTGTCCGGATGAGCGATCCGGTGAACTCGCAGCACTCCCCGCCCGCCCGGCTCCTCGCCCTCCTCTCCCTGCTGCAGACCCCGCGCGAATGGCCGGGCTCTGAGCTGGCCGGGCGCCTCGGCGTCAGCCCGCGCACCGTCCGCCGCGACGTGGACCGGCTGCGCGAGCTCGGCTATCCGGTGCACGCGACGCGGGGCGCGGTCGGCGGCTACCGGCTCGCGGCCGGGCAGGCCATGCCGCCACTGCTGCTCGACGACGAGGAGGCGGTGGCCATCGGGGTGGGCCTGCGGACGGCCGCCGGAGCGCCGGTGACGGGCATCGCGGAGGCGTCGCTGCGGGCGCTGGCCAAACTGGAGCAGGTGCTGCCGTCCCGGCTGCGGCGCCGGGTCGGCGCGCTCGGCGCCGCGACCGTGCCGCTGGAGACGGGCGGCTCGCCCTCGGCCGTGGACCCGGAGCACCTGACCGTGCTGGCCGGCGCCGTGGCCGCCCACGAGCGCGTCCGTTTCCGCTACGAGCCGGCCGACGGCGAGCCGTCCGCCCGGCTCGTCGAGCCGTACCGGCTGGTCGCCGCCCGCTCCCGCTGGTACCTGCTGGCGTACGACGACGACCGCGCGGACTGGCGGGTGTTCCGCGTCGACCGGGTCCGCGAACCGCGCCGCACGGGGGTGCGGGTGCCGCCCCGAGAGCCGCCGGAGGCGGACGCGGCGGCGTTCGTGACGCGCCGGATGTACGCGTTGGCGCCGACCTACGAGGTGCTGGCCACCCTGGAGCTGCCCGCCGAGGAGGCGGCCCGCCGGCTCGGCGCCGCCGCGGGCGAGGTCGAGCCGGTGGACGCCGGCTCCTGCCGGCTGCGGGGTCGTGCCGACACCCTGGAATGGCTGGCGGCCCGCCTGCTGATGCTCGGCTGCGAGCTGACCGTCCACGAACCACCCGAACTCGCCGCCTACCTCGGGGACCTGGGCGCCCGGGCCCGACGCGCCGCCGGCGGGGCGCGGGGCGAGGGGTAGCGGCTGCGGCGGCTAGTCCCGGGACTGCCGGAGCTCAGGACCGTACTGCTGGGCGAGGTCGACGAGGACGGAGGAGAGGAGGAAAAGCGGCAGGGCGATCAGCGCGAGCTGCCAGAAGGGGCGGCGGCGCCTGCGGGTGATCCACCAGATGAGCAGCGTGGCCAGCAGGGTGGAGCCGGCGAGGAGGAGGACCAGCTCTGCCGCTGCCTCGTCCTCCGGAGGGTTCCGCGTCGCCGCGCCCGCGAGGAACGCGCCGAGCACGCCGCCCCATAGCGCCGTGGCGCCGAGGGCCCGCGGGAAGGTCGTGCCCGTCGGCCGGGCGTGGAAGGGGGACGGGACGCGGTTGTGCCAGGCACGCTCGGGCGGATGGGGAGGGGGTGGCGGGGCGTCGGCGCGAGGATCGTCCGCATCGCTCATGGTGTGATCATTCCCCGCGGGCCGGGAGGGGACCCCGACCCGGTCGGGGAGAGTGGGGGCCGGACGGTACGACGCACGGACGGGGCAGGGCCATGACGGCGAAACAACGACGAGGGAACGCCGGCGGGTTGCGGTGCCTGGCGGTCGGCGGGCTACTGTTGTCGCTCGCCCTGGCCGGCTGCGTCAGCGGCGACGGCGGGGACGGAAGCAGCACCGACGACGCGGACGACGCGGGGTCGTCCACGGCCAGCCCCTCCGGGTCGCCGGACCCGCGCGAGATCCCGACGCCCGAACCCCCGCCGCCCACCCGCACCTCGGACGAGGCATGCGGTGGCTACCCGTACGACCCCGACGCCGTCCGCGCCTACACCCCGGAGGGCCCGGCGTACGCCGGCGCGGGGGTGCACCCCGTCGCCCAGTTCACGGTGGGCCCTCGTCCCTACGAGGGCGCGGGTGCCGGGCTGCCCGACGACTGGGTCGCGGTGCCCTTCAACGGGCCGGCCCAGCTCGTCCTCTGCGAGTACCAGAACGGCGGCCACGCGGGCGCGGTCGTCGGCACCTGCGCCTACGCCGGCGGTTCGTTCGGCGGCAACGGGGAGTCCGAGGTGCGCGCGGCGCGCTACACGTTCCGGGTGTTCGAGGCCAGGACGGGCGAGCTGGTCGACGAATTCACCCTGGACGGCACCACCAGCCCCGAGGACTCCTGCCCCGAGTCCTCCTACTACCCGGCGTCCACCTACTACCAACTCGTCGAACGCGACGCCCTCGCCGACGCCCTCCGCCCCCTGGCCACGGGACCCGTCTGAGTCAGCTCGCCACGCGGGTGCACGCGCCGCAGGCCTCGCACCACCAGAGGGCGCCGTCGGCGTCGACGTCCGTGCTGCCGCAGGCGGGGCAGTCGGGACCCGCGATACTGGCGGTGACGTAGCGGGGGGAGCCCGCGGCCTGGCGCTCGTACGTCAGCCGCTCGGCCGCGAAGCAGTGCAGGCATAACGCCTGGGTCAGTCCGGGCAGCTTCACCGGGCGCTGGTGACAGGCGGGGCACGGTTGGACGCCGACGATCTCCGGGTCGAGCCGTCGTACCACAGGACGTGTCACCGAGCCCGACCCCCTCGTCGCTCAACCCGTTCGTGCCGTCACGCACAGCCATGGTAGGCGTCCGAGGGGGCCACGTCAGGTGAACGGGGGCATCACGGGGTCCCCGACCAGGTCAGACCAGGCCCGACGAGATTCAGGAGCCGGTGGGCACCGTCAGTGTGCCGCCGCCGAGGATGACGGTGTGGCCGCCGATGGACACCCCGGTGAGGCTGCCGTCCCGGATGTAGGCCGTGGCCTCGATCTCGCTCGGCCGGCCCATGGCGACGCCCTGGTCCACCGTCAGCGAGAACTCCGCCTCGTCCTGGCCCTTCTCCTCCGCGGTGCCGCCGGGCTCCGCCGAACCGCGCAGCGCCAGGCCCGCGATCAGGCCGGCGCAGGCCGAGCCGGTGGCCGGGTCCTCGCCCACCCCGATCTCGGGCACGAACGATCGCGCGTGCAGCCGGCCGCCGTCGCGGGTGTCGCCCGCGAAGACGTACAGGTGCGGCGACCAGCGGCCGGCCATACCGGCGGACCACGCGCCCCGGTCGAGCACCACCCGGTCGACGGTCGCGGCGTCCGGCAGCCGCACGAAGCAGTACCCCACGCCGACCCCGCCGTACCAGCATTCGACGAGATCGGACGCGGACAGCGAGAGCGACGCGGCGACCTCGGGAGCGGGCGGCTCGTCGTCCGCGGTCTCGTACGGTGCGGTCACCGTGAACCGGGAGAACGTGCCCTCCACCCGGACCGCGACCGGGCCCACCCCCTCCTCCAACACGAGCTCGCCGTTCGCGTCGCCGACCCCCTCCTTGGCCGCCAGCACGGCCGCCGTCCCCACCGTCGGGTGGCCGGCGAACGGCAACTCCGTCGCGGGCGTGAAGATCCGCACCCGACGCGTGCCGCGCGGATCGTGCCGGTCGCTCTCGGCCGGCAACACGAAGGTGGTCTCGGAGAAGTTGAACTCCCGGGTCAACGCCTGCATGTCCGCCGTGGACAGCCCGCGCGCGTCGGGAAAGACAGCGAGTTGGTTGCCGCTGAAGGGTCGCTGGGTGAAGACGTCTGCGAGGTAGTAGCTGTAGTCCACCCCCGCACTCTAGGAGCCGGCGGTGCGGGCGCGCGCTCCATTTCCTGCCGGGTAGGCAACGAGGTCGTGTGGATCGCGGGTCGCGGGGCCCGCATAGCGCGCGGAGGGGCGGATCAGGCGTCCGGTCCGCTTCTCCTCCAGGATGTGCGCCGACCAGCCGGCCGTGCGCGCACAGGTGAACAGCGCGGTGAACATGTTCGCCGGCACCTCCGCGAAGTCCAGCACCACCGCTGCCCAGAACTCCACGTTGGTGGCCAGCACCCGGTCGGGGCGGCGGGCGTTCAGCTCGGCGAGGGCCGCCCGTTCCAGCGCCGCCGCCGCCTCGAAGCGCGGCGCGCCGAGTCGTTCCGCGGTGCGCCGCAGCACCCGGGCCCGCGGGTCCTCGGCGCGGTAGACGCGGTGGCCGAAACCCATCAGCCGCTCGCCCGCGTCCAGCCGGCCCCTGACGTACGCGGCCGCGTCGCCGGCGCGCTCCACCTCCTCGATCATGCCGAGCACCCGGGAGGGCGCGCCGCCGTGCAGCGGTCCCGACATGGCGCCGACCGCGCCGGACAGTGCGGCGGCCACGTCCGCGCCGGTGGAGGCGATGACGCGGGCGGTGAAGGTGGAGGAGTTCATGCCGTGTTCGGCCGCGGACGTCCAGTACGCGTCGACGGCGGCGACATGCCGCGGGTCGGGCTCGCCGCGCCAGCGCCGCATGAAGCGCTCCACCACGCTGTCCGCCTTGTCGATCTCCCGCTGCGGCACCATCGGCTGGCCGGGCCCGCGGGCGGACTGCGCCACGTAGCTGAGCGCCATCACGGCGGCGCGGGCCAGGTCCTCCCTGGCCCGGACCGCGTCGATGTCGAGCAGCGGGCGCAGGCCCCAGGCCGGCGCCAGCATGGCCAACGCGGCCTGCACGTCGACCCGGACGTCGCCGGAGTGCACCGGCAGCGGGAACGGCTCGGCCGGCGGCAGCCCCGGCTCGAACGCGCCGTCCACCAGCAGGCCCCAGACCTGGCCGAACGACACGCGGCCGACCAGGTCCTCGATGTCGATCCCGCGGTAGCGCAGGGCGCCGCCCGCCCGGTCGGGTTCGGCGATCTCCGTCTCGAACGCGACGACGCCCTCCAGGCCCGGCACGAAGGCGGGCGGGGCGTCCGGCGCGGTGTCGCGGGGGTCGTCGGGGGCGGCGTGGGCCTCGGACATGGGGGGACTCCTCGTACGGGCTGGCTTAGGCGCCACCTTAACCACGGGTGTCCTCGAGGCACCCGCCAGGCGCCCTCCAGGCACAGAGCGTGGGACAAAACCCGGCCGCGGTCACCACTGTCAGCGGCGTGATGCAAGATATGGCGCGTGCCCCACGCCGACAACGACGCAAGCACCGACCCCCGCATCGATCCCCACGCCCTCGCCGGTGACGCCGCCGACGCCCACGCCGGCGACGCCGGCCGTCAGCTCGACCCGGCCGCGATGCGCGCCAGATACCGCGACGCAGGGCTCGACGAGAAGGAGCTCTCCGCGGACCCGTTCGTGCAGTTCCAGGACTGGTTCGCGCAGGTCGTGGGGAGCGGACTGCACGAGCCGAACGCGATGATCCTGGGGACCGCCGACGCGCGGGGCCGCCCCAGCTCCCGCACGGTGCTGCTGAAGCACTTCGACGAGCGCGGCTTCGTGTTCTTCACCAACTACGGCTCCCGCAAGGGCCAGGAGATCGAGGCCAACCCGCACGTCTCGTTGCTCTTCCCGTGGCACGGCATCGCCCGGCAGGTCATCGTCGCCGGCACCGCGTCCCGCACCGGCAGGGACGAGTCCGTCGGGTACTTCCGCACCCGGCCGCACGGCTCGCAGCTGGGCGCGTGGGCGAGCGAGCAGTCGTCGAAGGTCGCCTCGCGGGCGGAGCTGGACCGGATGTACGCGGAGCTGGCCGAGCGCTATCCGGAGGGCGAGGACGTGCCGGCCCCGCCGCAGTGGGGTGGGTACCGGGTGGTGCCCGAGACGGTGGAGTTCTGGCAGGGCCGGGAGAACCGGCTGCATGACCGCCTGCGCTACGTCCGGGCCGGCGAGCGGTGGTCGGTCGAGCGACTCTGCCCCTGACGGGCGGCGAGCGGGGGCCGAAAGCGGAGAAACCCCGAACCCGACACCCCCGAACTCCAAAAAGGGAGCCGGTCAGAAAATAACGGAGAACGACAAAAAGAAACGACCCGCGGGCCTTGGTTCCCTGACGCCGGAGCGCCGGGGAAGCCGGCCGGACGTTACCGGCGGCCCGCGGATCGGGTGACTGCATGGGATTGGCCGGCGGCGCCGGCTCCACGTGTCGTGGGACGACAGCCGTTAGGCCGCAGTCACCTCACGCGTCCGGTTCTCACTCATCTGCCGAACCACCTCCCTTCTCGTGTACCCCATACGCTAGGCGGACGGTCCGGGCCGAGACAAGCTCTTTTTCTTCCGCGCCGCCGCGCCGGCCCGGCTGCCCGCCCGCCCCTGACTAGGCGCGGTACCGCCACAGGATGCGGTCGGCGTGCTCCGCGTACACCCGCTCGTTCCAGGCCTCGCCGCCGTCCAGGTTCGCCGAGCGCAGCAGCGGCGGGTCGACGCCCCGTTCCGCCAACTCCCCGGCGGCCTGCGCGATCACCGCCTGGAGCAGCGCCGCGGCCACCACGGTGGAGGCGGGGGCGAACGGCGCCGCGATCCGGTCGTGCGTCAGCTCGGCGTCGCCGACCTGGATGCCGCTGTCCAGCACCAGGTCACAGTGGTCCTTCAGGTAGGTGCACGAGGAATGCCGGGAGGCGGTCGCGCCGCCCTCGCCCGCCACATAGGCCAGCGACGTCACCCCGATCACGGTGAGGCCGAGCGAGCGGGCGTGCGAGGCCATCTCGATGGGCAGCGCGTTCCGCCCCGACAGCGAGACGATGATCAGCAGGTCGCCGCTGCGCGCCGGGCTGCTGTCCAGGGTGGCCTGCGCCAGGCCGCCGACCCGCTCCAGCGCGCTGCCGAGGGTGGCCGGGGTGACGTCCACGCCGGTGGTGCCCGGCACCGAGAGCAGGTTCACCAGGGCGAGCCCGCCGGCCCGGTAGACGAGGTCCTGCGCCGGGAGGGCGGAGTGGCCCGCACCGTAGGCGAACAGCTTCCCGCCCGCGGCGACGGTGTCGGCGACCAGCGCGGCGGCCCGGGCCAGTCCGTCCGCCTCCTCGTCCCGGATCCGCGTGAGCAGTCCGATGGCGGCGTCCAGATACTGGCTGCCGAGGGTGGCGTCGCTCATGAGTGGAAGTCCCCTTTCCCGGTCAAGGATCCGTGGCACGAATCCGCGCCCGTTGGTATCGCAGAACGGGAACGGTTGTCACTGGCGTACGTCACAATTGGACGAGGGCCACCGCACGAGGAATCTAGGGGCTTTCATGTCCGGACTCATCGACACCACCGAGATGTACCTCCGCACCATCCTGGAGCTGGAGGAAGAAGGGGTGGTCCCGATGCGCGCGCGGATCGCCGAGCGCCTGGAGCAGAGCGGACCGACCGTCAGCCAGACCGTCGCCCGCATGGAGCGGGACGGGCTGCTGATCATCGCAGGGGACCGCCACCTGGAGTTGACCGAGCAGGGCCGCCGGCTGGCCGAGCGGGTGATGCGCAAGCACCGCCTCGCCGAATGTCTGCTGGTGGACGTGATCGGTCTGGAATGGGAGCACGTGCACGCGGAGGCCTGCCGCTGGGAGCACGTCATGAGCGACGCGGTCGAGCGGCGGATGCTGGAGCTGCTCAACCACCCCACGGAGTCCCCGTACGGGAACCCCATCCCGGCCCTGGCCGAGTTGGGGGAGACGGTGCAGGCCGACCCCTTCCTGGAGGAGGGCATGGTCGCGCTGTCCGAACTGGACGCGGACGGCGGGAAGACGGTCATCGTCCGCCGGATCGGGGAGCCGATCCAGGCGGACGCGCAGGTGATGCAGACGCTGCGGCGGGCCGGCGTGCAGCCGGGGGCCTCGGTGAGCGTCACCTCGGGGGCCGGCGGCGGTGTGCAGGTCGGCAGCGGCGGCGAGGCGGCCGAACTGGAGCCGGCGGTCGCGATGCACGTCTTCGTGGCCAAGGGGTGAGCCGCCGGGTGAGCCTCAGCCGTGGGCGGGCCGGCCGCGCGTCGCGGCCGGCCCACCTCACACCCCTCTCCACTGACCCGACCCGCAAGGCCCCGAGCTCTCGGGGTCGGTGCCCCTCCCCGTTGCTGTCTCCCCTCGGCGACCGCCCCCGATGCCTGCCCGGCATCACTCGAACGAGCGGATTGACGCTGATGAACGGCCTTTTCGAACGTAGTTTCGATATTCTGGCACATGCGGCGGGACCACTGGAGCAGCGGACACAGCGGGAGCAGGGGGTCGGTGCGGATGGTGCGAAGGGTCAGCGTCACCGGGCACGACGGAGCGCGGCTCGCCGCGTGGGAGTTCGCTGAGCCGCCCAAGGCCCCGCCCCGGGCTTCCGACGCCGAATCGGGCGCGACCCCTGGAATCCTCTTGCTGCACGGCCTGATGGGCCGCGCCGCGCACTGGGCGGACACCGCGCGCTGGCTGTCAGGCCGATACCGCGCGATCGCGCTCGACCAGCGCGGGCACGGCCAGAGCGCGAAGCCGTCCGGCGGCTCGTTCGACCGGGACGCCTTCGTCGCCGACGCCGCGGCCGCCGTCGAGCAGCTCGGCCTGGCTCCGGCGGCGCTGATCGGGCACGCGATGGGCGCGCTCACCGCCTGGCAACTGGCGGCCCGGCGGCCAGAGCTGGTCCGCGCGGTGGTGCTCTGCGACATGCGGGCCTCGGCGCTTGGCCCGAGCTCCCAGCGGGAGTGGGAGGAGTGGTTCGCCTCCTGGCCGCTGCCGTTCGCCACGCTGGCCGGCGTCCGGCGCTGGTTCGGCGAGGAGGATCCGACGCTGGACCGACCGCACCCGGCGCGCGGCGACTTCTTCGCCGAGGTCATGACCGAGGCGCCGGACGGTTGGCGGCCGGCGTTCCGCTGGGACCAGATGCTGGCCGCCCGCGAGGGCTGGGTGCACGACGCGCACTGGGAGGAGCTGGCCCAGGTGCGCTGTCCGGCGCTGGTGATCCGCGGCATCGACGGCGAGCTCGGCCGCGCCGAGGCGCAGGAGATGGTGCGGGTGCTGCCGCGTGGCGAGTACGCCGACGTCCCCGACGCCGGCCACCTCGCCCATCTGGACCACCCGGACGGATGGCGCGAGCCGGTCGGCGCCTTCCTCGCCCGGACCCTCCCGACCGGCTAGGTCCTGTCCTGTCGATCGATGGGGGCACCTCCCAGCCTCCCAGGCTGGGGGAGGATCAGCCCGCGGCTCCCCCAGGCCCTTGGGGGCCTGGGGGAGGTCAATCGCAAGGCGGAGGATCGCAGCTCGTACGAGTGGGGGCACCTCCCAGACGGAGTCTGGGGGACGTACTCGCGCGATTCGACAACGCAGCGAGTGGCCGTAGCGTGGGGGTCCCCCCGGACGAAGTCTGGGGGAGTCGCGGGCCCGGCAAGATCGGCAGGACAGGGCCTAGTAGGTCCTGTCCGGCGGGCTACGACTTGCTGACCGCCACGAGGATCTCCGGCAGGCGCTGGGCCGTCATGCCGGCGCCCACGCGCAGGCCGAGATAGGCGACCAGCGCCCCGTAGCCGACGCCCACCGGCAGCACCACCCACGTCAGACCGCTGTCCGCCACGTTCAACCAGATCGTCAGGGCGATCACCGGGGAGCACAGCACCGCGCCCGCCAGCGTGCCGAGCAGGATGCTGAACCAGGCGACCGAACCCTGGCCCGGGGCCACGTTCTTCATCGGGTTGTCCTGCGGGATGGAGTACGGGAACCGCGCCGTGGTCACCGCGCCCACGCCGAACAGCGCGCCCAGCACGGCCAGGGCCAGGCCCATCGAGTCCGGCAGCGCCTCCCACTCGCCCATCATCGCCGCCGAGAGCAGCACCACCGCGGCGGTGTACGGCGCCGCGATCAGCCCGATGGCCAGCGCCCTGGCGCGCAGTTCCACGAACGCGTCCCGAGTCGAGGTGATGGTCTGCGCGACCTGCCAGAAGGCGCTGTAGTCCTGCCCGAACTGGTTGTACATCAGCAGACCGAGCAGCCCGGAGACCCAGCAGGCGTTGTAGACGTTGCTGTTACCCTGCGCCGCGTAGACGGCGGGCAGCAGCAGGCCCATGCCGAGCGCCATCACCCAGCCCATCTTGGTCTTCGGGTCGCGCCAGCCGTAGCGCAGGGTGCGGAGCATCACCGTGCCGGTGCGGTCGGCGGGCAGCAGCGCGGCGAGCCCGCCCGAACCGCCCGCCCGCTCCCGGCTCTCGTCCGGCGGCTCCTGGAGGGTGGACGCGTCGGGGGAGGTCATCAGGTGGGTGAGCGCGCGCTGCCACCACCACAGCAGCAGGGCCAGAACAGCGCCGCCGTGGCGCCGAGGCCCACCGCCGCGACCCCGTACGATCCCTCGCCCGCGGCCCGCACCGCGTCCACGGCCGAGGCCGGCGGGACCCAGCGCAGTACGTCCGCCGTCGCCTCGATCGGCCCCAGACCCTCCTCGCCGTTGAACCGGGACACGGCCACGTTGACGCCCTGGATGCCGAAGGCGATCACGATGCCGCTGAAGATCGCCATGTCGCGGCCCTTGCGGCTGGTCAGCAGGCGGGCGTTGGCGGTGGCCACGGCGCGGGTCAGCGTCGGGCACACCAGCAGCACCAGCAGCACGGCGAGCACCCCAGTCACCGCCCCCGCGACGCCCTCCGCGACGGCCAGCACGGCGCCGACCGCAGCAGCAGCGTGAACAGCGGCCCGGTGCCCACCAGCGAGGCCACCAGCTGGGCCATGCACCAGCCGCTCAGGACGCAGCGGCAGCATCACCAGCCGGCCCGGGTCCAGCGTCTCGTCCAGCCCGCCGACGAACAGCGGCACGAACGCCCAGGCCAGCGCGATGACGGCGACCAGCACCATGCCGACGTCCGCCGCGTTCTCGTGACCCCGCAGCAGCACCAGACCCAGCAGCCCGAACCCGCCGAACAGCAGCGTCACCACCACCGAGCCCACGAACGCCGCCGAACGGCCCGAGGACTGGCGCAGCCCGTTCCGCATCAGCGACAGCTTGAGCTGCACGAAGACCGCGGTCGCGGTCCGGCCGGAGACCGGGACCGGGGCGCCGGGGGTGGGTCGCGGCCCCTCGGCCGGCGGCCCGCCGGGAGCCGGCACCCGGCCGGCGGCGGGGGCGCTCACCGCGCACCGCCGCCCAGCCAGTCCAGGCTCTGCCCGGACGGATTGCCCTGCGCGCCCACCAGCGTCAGGAACGCGCTCTGCAACGACTCCGCGTCGCCGCGCACCTCGGCCAGCGTGCCGTGCGCCCGGATCCGCCCGGCCGCGATCACCGCCACCCAGTCGCACAGCGACTCCACCAGCTCCATCACATGGCTGGAGAAGACCACGGTGGCGCCCGAGGCGGTGTAGTGCTCCAGCACCCCCCTGATGGTCTGGGCGGAGACGGGATCGACGCCCTCGAACGGCTCGTCCAGGAAGAGCACCTCGGGGTTGTGCAGCAGCGCCGCCGCCAGTCCGATCTTCTTCCGCATGCCCGTCGAGTAGTCCACCACCAGCTTGTGCTGGGAGGCGGACAGGTCGAGCACGTCGAGCAGCTGGCTGGCGCGCCGCTCCACCTCGGCCACCGGCAGCCCGCGCAGCCGCCCCAGATACGTCAGCAGCTCCCGCCCGGAGAGCCGCTCGAACAGGCGCAGGCCCTCGGGGAGCACGCCGATCCGGGCCTTCACGTCGGCCGGGTCCCGCCACACGTCCCGCCCGACCACCTCGACCCGGCCCTCGTCCGGCCGCAGCAGTCCGGTGATCATGGAGAGCGTCGTCGTCTTGCCCGCGCCGTTCGGGCCCACCAGGCCGATGAACCGTCCCGCGGGCAGGTCCAGGTCGATCCCGGCGACCGCCGGCTGCTCACCGAACCGCTTCCACAGTCCACGCACCCGGACGGCGACGGGCCCTTCGCCCGCCGCGTCCGAGCTCGCGTCCCCCGCCGCCTCCGCACTGGTCCCGCCGCGCTCCCCGTGTACCGTCATGCCCTTCACCCTAGGGCGTGCCCGCGGGAGCCCTCCTGCTCGTGCCCACCTTCCGAGCGGCCGCCCGGACGGGCGGCGGTCAGCGGTCAGCGGGTCTCCTGGCCGCAGGCGTAGGCCAGCGCCGGCAGCAGCGCCTCGACGTCGGGCAGCCAGCGGTTCTCCGCCGTCGGCTCCCGCACCCACCGCACCGGGCCGCGCGGACCGAGCCATGTCGGCGGCGCCGGCACATACCCGCCCTCGCCCCACGCGATCAGGTCCAGCTTGCCCGGCGCCCAGCCCAGCCGCCGGGTCAGCGCCGGCACCTTCCCCGCGCTGGCCGGCAGCACGAAGAACATCATCCGGCCGTACGGTGTGCCGCAGACCGGGCCGAGCGCCGTGCCCAGCCGCTCCATCCGGGCCAGCGCCAGGCAGCCGGCGGCCTCCGGCACCTCCAGCACGTCGAAGCAGCGCCCGGTCGGCAGCAGGATCGAGGCCTGCGGCTCCACGGTCCACAACCGCCGGGCGGCGCTCGCGCTGCCCGTGGCCTGCACCGCCCCTTCGGGGCGCATGGGGTGCGCCCCTGGCGCCTGGCACACAGGATCGCCGCACGAGCACCGGGTGCCGGACGGGCCGAACTCCAACCAGGCGCCAGGCACCACATCCCAGTGCCGCTCCTCCACGTACCGCACGGCGTGCTCCAGCGCGGGCGCCGCGTACGACCGGGTCGCGGACGGCTGACGCGGCTGCAGCCCCGGCCTCATCTTCCGTTTGGCGGACGGGGGTTGGGCGGGAACCTGGGTGGCGACCTGCGCCTCCGGGCGCGCCGGGCGCGCCCCGGACGCGCGCGCGGCGCCCCGCGCGGGCGTTCGCGACGGGCTCTCGGCGGAGCCGCGCGGCGCCGCCGGCGGACTCGGGGGGAACGGGGGGATCTGCCAGGGGACGTTGGCGCCTGAGGTGACTCCGATGCTCTCTTCCACATCGAACACAACTCGGAAGACAGGCGGGAGTTACGGCTGTTGGGCCGCCTCGTTGAGCCCCCGGCCCGCATTCGGGGCGCATCGGTGCATCAACGGGGGCGTAGGGGATGGACCCGTAACGGAACGGGCAGTCATGAGCCCGGTAAGTGACCGTTAGTGGGAGCCGCTGATGACCGCCAGACCACTGATCGCCCGTCAGCCCAACGAGCGACTGCTCTCCCTGATCCGGGAGGCCGGATGCTCGAACGCGGGGCTGGCACGTCGCGTCAACATGTGCGCGGCGGAGCGCGGTCTCGACTTCCGCTACGACAAGACCTCCGTGGCCCGCTGGATCCGGGGTCAGCAGCCCCGCGGCCGGGCGCCCGACGTCATCGCCGAGGCGCTGGGCCGCAAGCTGGGCCGCCCCGTCACGGTCGACGAGATCGGCATGGGCAACTCCCGGCAGCTCGGCTCCTCGGTCGGCCTGCACTTCGCCGTCGGCCTCGCCGACTGCCTGGAGCAGGCCACCGAGCTGTGGCGCTCCGACGTGGCCCGGCGGGAGAACGACGGTCCGGGGAGCGGCAGCCTGTACGGGTCGAGCGCCGCGCACGTCGCGCCCGCCGCCCTCGTGGAGCCGAGCCGGGACTGGCTGATCACCCCGGCCGACATCGAGGTCGCCCGGAGCTCGGGCCCCCGGGTCGGCAGCGCCGACGTCGAGGCGGTGCTGGCCACCACGGCCGCGCTGGTCGACCTCGACCGGCGCTGGGGCTCCGGACACGTGCGCCCGGTCGTGGTGCACTACCTGAACAGTGTGGTCGGCGGCCTGCTGGGCGGGACCTACCGCGAGACCGTCGGCAGGGAGCTGTTCGGCGCCGCCGCCCGGCTCACGGAGCTGGCCGGATACATGGCCGTGGACGGGGGCCTGCCGGGCCTTGCCCAGCGCTACTACATCCAGGCGCTGCGCCTGGCCCAGGCGGCCGGGGACCGCGGCTTCGGCGGCTACGTGCTGGCCGCCGGTATGAGCCACCTCGCCGCCGAGCTGGGCAACCCGCGCGAGGTGATCCAGCTGGCCAGGGCGGCCCAGGAGGGCGCCAAGGGCCGGATCACGCCCCGCGCCGAGGCCCTGTTCTTCGCCGCCGAGGCGCGCGGCCACGCGCAGCTCGGCGACCAGGAGAGCTGCCGCCGATGCGCGTCCGCGGCGCTCGCCGCGATGGACCGAACGGGTGAGGACAGCGGAGACGATCCCGCCTGGATCGGGCATTTCGACGCGGCCTACCTGGCCGACGAGCTGGCCCACTGCCACCGCGACCTGGACCAGGGCGAGGCGGCGCAACAGCGGGCCGCCGAGGCGCTGGCGGGACACCCGCCGACCCGCGCCAGGCGGCGCGCCATCGGACTGCTGCTGCTCGCCACCGGACAGTTGCAGGGGGGTGACCTGGAACACGCGCTGCACTCCGCGGAGGAGGCGAACACCGTGCTCGCCGGGCTCCGCTCGGGGCGCGCAGCCGACTACCTCAGCGACTTCAGGAACCGGCTGCAACCGCACCAAGAGGAGGCCGTGGTCCGCGACTTCACCGCCCGGCTGTAGCCGCCCCGACCCCGGCCGGCCCGCCGGCCGGGTCCCGGATGATCAACTGCGGTGCCCGTGGCTCCAGCTGAGCTGTTCGACGACTCTTCAGGGGAGCCGCTAACGTGGCCCGGGTGACGAGCCAGAGCGGACGGGACGACGAGCCTCGCGAGGGCATTGTGCTGCCCTCGAACGGCGAGCCGTGGGACCCGCGTGCGCAGCCCAAGACGGACCAGCCCTCCGCCGGGGCCCCCTCGACGGGCCAGCCGTGGGGCCAGCCCTGGGGCCCCGAGCAGGGGGCGGCCGCCCCCTCCCTGCCGCCGGCGCCGCACCACGGGGAACTCCCGCAGCAACCCACCCCACCCATGCCCGCGGCCCCGCCCCCGCCCGACCCCCACCCGGCGTCGCCTGGCACGTTGCCCGGCACTCCGGGCCCGGGCCAGCCGTTTCCTCCGGGTCCGCCGCACGCTGGTGGGCCGGTGGCGCATCACCAGCAGGCGCCGTCCGGTGTGCACGGGGCGCCGGACTCGACGCAGCCTCCCCCGGGCCCCATGCCGCTGATGGTGCCGCACCAGCAGCCGCCGCAGGGGCCGCCGCCCCAGTCGGCGTCCGCGTCCGCGCCCCTGTCGCCCGACGCCGCCGCGACCGAGCTGATCCCGCCGGTGGTGGACGCCCCCGCCGGCGATGTGGAGGCCACGGCGCAGATACGCGCGTTGCCCCAGCAGGTCACGCCGGCGCGGCCGAGCGCGCCCCCGGTGGACAACGAGGGCGCCACCGAGCTGATCCCGCCGGTCCGCGACGCCGACGTGACCGAGACTCGACCCACCCCGGCCGTCGCGGCGCCCGGCCAGGCCGGCGATCCGGAGTCGACCACCCAGATCCGGGCCGTACCTCCCCCAGGTCTTGACGGCCTGGGAGGTGCCCCCAGGCGGGCCGCGACGCATGGGGGGAGACAGCGGCAGCGCCGGCCGCAGCCGCAGGCGGGCCCGCAGCCCCGCCAGCCGGTCCGCCCGGAGACCGGCGTCGAGTCCACCCAGGCGTTGCCCAGCGTCCCGGGCGGCGGCGTGTCCAGCGACTTCGACAACCTCTTCCGGTCCGCATCCACCCCCCAGGCCGCACCCGTCTCCGTGCCGGCCGCCGGCCCGCAGGGTCCGGGACCCGGCCGCGCCGCCCGCCGGGCGGAGGGCCGGGCGGAGGGTCGGCGCCGTTCCCCCGCCGTGCTGGTCTCCATCGTGGTGGTCGCCTGCGCCGTGGTCGGCCTGGCCGCCGGTGCCGCGCTCAGCGGCGCCGGCGAGGACGACCCCTCGGGCGGCGGCGAGACCGCGGACACCGAGCAGCAGGAGGAGAACGGCGAGGGCACCAGCGGCGGCTCCGGCGGCGAGGGCGGCGACACCGGCGCCGGCGGTGCCGGGGACGACGACGAGGTCGTGGCGCGCCAGCAGGCCGAGGACCTCTCCGAGCTGCTGAAGGACAGCAACAACAGCCGCGACTCGGTGATCAGGGCCGTGGACGACATCAAGTCCTGCAAGCGCCTGCCCCGGGCCGCCCGCGACCTGCGCGCCGCCGCCGACCAGCGCACCAACCTCGTCGACCGGCTGGAGGGTCTTGAGCTGGACCAGCTGCCGGACAACGCGGATCTGTCCAGCTCGCTGACCGAGGCGTGGGAGGCGTCGGCCGAGGCCGACGAGTACTACGCCGCCTGGGCGGACGAGGCCCGCGCCGACCGCGACGTCTGCCGGGGCAACCAGGCGAGCCACACCGACAACGCCTCGCAGGGCGACGTGGCCAGCGGCACCGCGACCCAGGCCAAGGAACAGGCTGCCGAGCTGTGGAACCCGATCGCCAGGGAGTACGGACTCCCGGAGCGCGCGGCGACCCAGCTGTGAACCGGATGGTGGACCAGGCCCAATGACCAAGCCATTCCCTAACGCCCGCCGTTCCCGCACCATGGTCGGCATGCCGCTCAACGACATGCCGTGGTGGCGCTGGCGCGCGAACGTGCGCTCCGCGCTGCACATGCTCTCCGACCCGGTGTTCCACCAGGAGTGCTGGATGCCAGAACTGCCCGGCTACGGCGACGTCACCGACGCCGTCTACCGCCTGGTCGAGGACACCTGGCTCGACAACTGGTCGGCGGACAAGTACCTGGGCACGGTCTTCCGGGACGCCCAGGAGGCGTCCCTGGTGGACGTCGCGGTGCTGCGGGTGCTGCGGATCATGCACCAGGTCGGCCCGGACGCCCCGGTCGTCGCCTACCTCCAGCACCACGGCTGGCCGGAGGCGGTGCGCGCGGCGCGCGAGGCGCATATCAGGCTCGCGACGAACGACGGCGAGGACCCGGACACGCCCCCCGGATCGCTCGACGACCTCGCCGTCATGCTGCATTCGGTCTGATCCGCGCGCCCGCCGCGGATGTGCCACGCTTGGGCACCATGACCGCCTCGTCCCCCGACGCCGCCCCCAGTCCGGCCGCAGGCCCGGCGCCGACGCAGTACATCCTGACGCTCTCCTGTCCCGACAAACCGGGCATCGTGCACGCCGTGTCGAGCTACCTCTTCATGACCGGCTGCAACATCGAGGACAGCCAGCAGTTCGGCGACCGCGACACCGGCCTGTTCTTCATGCGAGTGCACTTCTCGGCGGTCGAGCCCGCGCTCACCCCGGAGAAGCTGCGCGCGAGCTTCACCGCCGTCGGCGACTCGTTCCAGATGGACTGGCAGCTGCGCCCCGCCGAGGAGAAGACCCGGGTGCTGCTGATGGTCAGCAAGTTCGGCCACTGCCTGAACGATCTGCTGTTCCGCACCCGGATCGGCGCGCTTCCCGTGGAGATCGCGGCCGTGGTCTCCAACCACACCGACTTCGCCGAGCTGGTCGGCTCCTACGGCATCCCGTTCCACCATGTTCCGGTCACCGCCGACACCAAGCCGGAGGCGGAGGCGCGGCTGCTGCGCCTCGTCGAGGAGGAGCGGGTGGAGCTGGTGGTGCTCGCCCGCTACATGCAGGTGATCTCCGACGAGCTGTGCAAGCAGTTGCCGGGCCGCATCATCAACATCCACCACTCCTTCCTCCCCAGCTTCAAGGGCGCCCGGCCGTACCACCAGGCGCACGCCCGCGGCGTGAAGCTGATCGGCGCGACGGCGCACTACGTGACGGCCGAGCTGGACGAGGGCCCGATCATCGAGCAGGAGGTGGAGCGTGTCGGTCACGAGCTCACCCCGCAGCAGCTGGTCGCGGTCGGCCGGGACGTGGAGTGCCAGGCGCTGGCCCGCGCCGTGAAATGGCACAGCGAGCGGCGGGTGCTGATCAACGGGCACCGCACGGTGGTCTTCGCCTGATCGGGGGCGCCGCCTCAGAGACGCGAGAGGTCGGCCGCGGCGAACAGCACGTCGTGCACCGCGTCCCGGTCGCCGGCCACGCCGGATCCCGCGGCGGCCTCCTCCGGCGTCACCCGGCCCGCCGCGAGCTGGCAGAAGACCACGTCGTCGAGCGCGACGTGCGCCACCGCGTCCCGCGCGGCAGCGCGTGAGATGGCGGCGCCCGGCGAGTCCAGGGGTATGTACCAGTCGCCGCCGCCCGCGCCCTCGACCTCCAGGTGCAGCGTCCGGCCCGGCTTGCCCACCGTGGTGAGCCGCCCGGCCAGGTTCGCCAGTCCGGCCCGCCGGCGTCCCGCGATGCTGCCGGGCAGCCGCCGCGCCGTCAGGTCGACCAGCAGCCGCAGATGCGGCCCGAACGGCGGTTCGTACGGGTAGCTCACCGCGTCCGCGATGTCCCCGGCGTGCACCCAGCAGGCGAACGCCCGGTCCAGGTACGCGTCGGACAGCGCCAACTCGGCGTCCGGGTCCTCGCACAGGAAGAGCCCGAGGTCGCCGTAGCCGGCGCGGGACACGGTGTGCTCCCCGGTGCGGCCGCCGGTCGTGGCCGCGGCGCGCACCAGCGCGCGGGACTGCTCGCGCCACGGCAGCCAGGCCCGCCCTCGGCCCTCCTTCGGGCCCTGCCGCCGCCCGGCCCCCACCGCCGCGACCGCCTCCTCGTCCGGGTCGGGCGGGCCGTGCGCCCAGCAGGCCAGGGTGCGCTCCAGCGGACCGCCGGGCGCGGCCGACCCGCCCAGCGGGTCGGCCAGCCCGACGCTGCGGGCCAGCAGGCCGTCCACGGCGAGCAGGTGGTCGAGCACACCGGCCACCGTGGTGGCGCGCCGCTCCCACGCGCCGCCCGCGTACCAGCGCAGGGTGAGCGGCGTGCGCCACTCCTCGGCGGTGATGTCGTGGAGCAGCGCGTCCAGGCGCGCGGCCTCTGCGTCGTAGGGCGCCGCCCACGACGGCACGGGCTGGCGGGCCGGGCGGCGCGCCAGGCAGGCGTCCAGCACGCGGGGGCGAAGCTGCGGGTCCACGTCGAGGCTGCGCTGCGGCTCCAGCAGGGTGGCGGCGTCGCGCAGCCGCACGGCCTCGTCGGCGCACCGCGCGCAGTCGTTGAGATGCGACTCCACGCGCTCCGACTCCTCGGCGGAGCAGGCGGCGAGCGCCCACGCGCCGAGCAGCGACATCAGCTCCTCGTGCTGCTCCGCCTCGACCGGCTCGCCGGGATGGCCGGGAACGCTTCCCTCGTCCGGGGCAACGCGCGGTTCCCCGCGCCCCTTGATGGGCCTGGGAGGTACCCCCAGACGCTGGCGCGGCACCCGGGGCGGCCCGGCGGCGGTCCCGCCGGCATCGCGGTCCCCCGGCCCGTGCGGCACCGTCATGGCTCCTCCCGGGTCGTGCCCATCGGGTACTCGGCGGCCGTGGACAGCAGCTGCAACCCCAGCCGCAGGCGCCGGCACGCCTCCGACTCGGTGATGCCCAGTGCCCTGGCCATTCGCCGGTAGTCCTGGTGCTCGAAGCGGGTGAGCTCCAAGGCGTCGCGCAGCGGCGCCGGCATCGCGGTCACGATGTAGTCGGCCCGCGCCGCGGTGGACGCCGCATGCAGCGCGTCCGCCTTGCCGGCGACGCCCCCGGCGACCTCGTCCGCCGGCGAACGGGCCGGCGGCGCCGGCGGAGCGTTCGGCAGTGGTGGCGGGTCGGCACCGTTGGCTCCGGCGGCCGCAGTGGCGCCGGGTGGCGCGGTGGTTCCGCCTCCGGCCGTGCTGGCTGGGAGCGGGACCGGCTGCCCGTTCGGGCCGGCCGGGGTGAGCGGGTCGTTGGTGGTCCCTGGCCCGTCTGCCGGCGGGAGGTTCGGATCGTCCGGTTCGCTCGGCCCGGCAGGGGCCTCGCCGGTCACCTGGGCGCGGAGCTCGTCGAGCGCTCGGCGGTGCGCCTCGGCGGCGATCCAGGTACGCATCGGGCCCTGGTCCGGGTCGAAGTCGTCCGGCGACTCCCAGAGGTGGGCGAAGACCTCGCGGGTCACCCGGCCGATGTCCTCCTCGTCGTCGAGCACCCTGCGGGCGATCGCGTACGCCAGGGACACGAACCGGTCGTAGAGTTCGGCCAGGGCCGCGGCCTCGCCGCGCCGGAGGCGGTCCCGCATGCTGCGGTCCCAGTGTGGCGGCGTCTCGTGCCCCATCCGGCCCCCACCCTCCTTTACCCGTTGCAACCTCAGGCCCCCTGCGTACGTCAAATGTAGTGCGAGGGACTACGGGGGCGCGCCCCCGAACGGCGATCCGCGCCCCGCACGTGCAGGTACGGGCTCGATCCGGTCATCTCCCGGAGCGGGGCCGGTGACCGGAGGGCGGGACACCAGGCGTGGGCCGCCGCAAAGTGGGCACTTCGCACAGGAGAGCGGATCGCGAGGAGACGAGTCGGCGAACGAGAGGCTGCGGACGTGGCGCTGAAGGTGGAGGGGGAACAACGGGGGGAGTGGGCCGTGCTGCGGGTCGTCGGCGAGCTCGACATCGCTTCGTCCCCTTCCGTGCGCCAGCACGTCCACGACGCGGTGGCGCAGGGCCGCAGGGACCTGGTGATCGACCTGTCCGAGGTGCTGTTCTGCGACTCCAGCGGCGTCGGCGTGCTCGTCGCCGCCCGCCGTCTGATGCGGTCCTGCGCCGGGCACCTCAGGCTGATCCTGCCGGACCACGGTGCCGAGGACGGCTCGCATGTGAACCGGGTGCTTTCGGCGCTCGGCGTCCGCCGGCTGTTCGACTGCTATCCGGATCTGGACGCGGCCACCGACACCACGGGAGTGCCGCTCTCCGGCACGGGCTAGGCCCCTGGGGCGGGCCCCGCCACCCCCGGCGTGCGCCCGCGTGCGGGCGCCAGGTCGTCCTGCCTCTGTCCGGATTCGGCCGCGTTCGTGACCGCCGGCGCCGCGCCGTCGGATAGCTTTGGCCGGCCGTCTGAACGCGCCCGGTGTCCCGCCGGCTCACCCGCCCGCCGAAACGATCCCGCCCAATCGTTCGAGGGAATCGGTCAGGTCTCGCACAGTTTGGCGCCCACTTACTCCTTTGCGCCGGAATATTCCTGAAGCGCTTGTTGTCCGACTCGCCCGTCAATCATGCTGGGCACGGCCGTGGTTGTCCGCGGTCAGAGGCGAAGTCCGCCGGTTCGGATGGTGTGAGCGGTGCAGGTGCTGGAGAAACAGCTGGAGGTCGGACCAGAGCCCGCGGAGGTCGGGCGCGCCCGGAGGTGGGTGCTGGCGGAGTTGAGCCGGGCCGCGCCGGGCCTCGCCTGCCCGGACGAGGCGCAGGCGGACATCCTGGTGCTGCTCGTCTCCGAGCTGGTGACCAACGCCGTGGTGCACACCGGTCGCCCGGCCCTGCTGCGGCTGAGCGTGCGCGGGCCCCGGCAGGGTGGTGCCGCGTCGCCGGCGCCGGCCGTCCCGCTGCGCCTGGAGGTGCTGGACGCCAGCAGCCGGCCGCCGCTGCCCCGGCGGGCCGGGGGCGAGGATACCGGCGGACGTGGTCTGGAGCTGGTGGAGTTGCTCGCCGACCGGTGGGGCTGGCAGCGCGAGGGCCGCGGCAAGCGGGTCTGGTGCGAGCTGGACTGCTCACCGGCGGGCGATCCGGCGCACGAGGGAGCGCGCGAAGGGGCGCGCGACGATCGCAAGGTTCCAGTCACCTATTGACGAGCCGTGGTGGCCTGATCACCCTTAGGAAGGGTCCGGTCCGGTCCCTGGAGGCGGGGCGGTCCGGAGCGGGTGATGAGCTGCGAGGGGACGTCGAGGCCCGGTCCCAGCTGAGCCACGGCCTCGGCGAACGCGGTCACCCCACCCCGGTCCCTCCCCCCGCAGGGGAGGGGCCTCTCCCTGTCCAGCCCGCTGTTCGGCCCCGGTCCTAGCGGCGGCCCCTGCGCCGGCCCGTCGCGGCGGACCTCCGCCGGGCGATGGCGGTGGCGATCCGGGGCGCGTCCAGCGCGAGTTCCCGCAGCGCCCCGCTGATGGGATTGGCGTAGCCGGTGAAGTAGAGGCCGTCGGCCGCCGGATGGGTCTCCCGGCCGTGTACCAGCGGGCCGCCGCGGCCGTCGAGCACCCCGAGGTGCCCCACCAGCGGTTCGAGACCGCGCCGGTAGCCGGTCGCGGCTATCACCGCGTCGGGGCTGATGGAGTCCCCGTCGGCGAGCAGCACCTTGCCGCCGTCGAACCAGGCGACCGCGGCGACCGGCTCGACCCGCCGCCGGCGCACCGCCCTGATCAGCCCGGTCCTGCCGGTGTCGAGCAGCGGGATGGCCCCCTGCCTGACCCGCGAGTACAGGCCGGTGTCGGGGCGCGGCAGGCCGTACGAGGTCAGATCGGGCAGCGTCCGCTCCAGCGGCCTGGCCAGCCGGTCCACCAGGCCGACCGGCAGTCGCCGGCACAGCACGGCGCTCGCCTGGGACGGCCAGCCCAGCGTGGCGCGGCGCAGGATGTGCGGCGCGGTGCGGACGGACAGCCACACCCGGGCGGCGCCGCCGGCCGCCAGGTCCGCGGCTATCTCGGCGCCCGAGTTGCCGGCGCCGACGACCAGCACGTCCTGGCCGGCGAACGGTTCGGCCCTGCGGTAGTGACTGGAGTGCAGTAACTCGCCGGTGTAGTCGTCCCGGCCCGGCCAGTCGGGCAGCAGCGGGGTGTGGTTGTGTCCGGTGGCGACGACCACGGCCGAGGCGCGCAGCACCCGGCCGCCGTTGGCGTGCAGCAGCCAGTCTCCGGCGGCGCCCGGCTCCGCACCGCTCTCCCCGGTCGCGCGGTCGATCCGGGTCACCTCGACGCCCGTGGCCAGATCCAGACGGTGGTACTCCGCGTAGTCCTCCAGATAACGCACGAAGTCGTCGCGGCGCACCCAGCGTCCGGCCGACCGCGGGATCGGCAGTCCTGGCAGCGACGACCAGCGGCGGGTGGTGTGCAGCCGCAGCCGGTCGTAGTGGCCCCGCCAGGAGGCGGCCACGTCGTCCGACCGTTCGACGACGACGGCCCGCACGCCGCGGCTGCCGAGCACCGCGGCCGTGGCCAGGCCGCCCGGACCCGCCCCCACCACGTAGACCGGGTGGTCGGGCGACGAGCTGTGCGTCGGGTTGCTCGACATGAGCATGAGGATACGCAGGCGGCCCGCCCCCCATCAGGGGGTGCGAGCCACCTTCCGCGGCACGGGACGGGCCCGGGGCGGCACCAGGTCTGGGGGAGGCGCGCGCCGGCGACAGGAACCGGGCGCGGCGGCCCAGCCTCCCGACTACTTGCCGGCCGCGGCCGTGGGTTTGCGGCCCGTCACGCCCAGGTGCACCAGCTGCGTCAGCGCCGGCCTGAGGTCCGTCTGCTTCGCGCCCAGCGACTGCAGGCTCTTGGGCTGGGAGGCCACCGCGGAGAGCATCGTGACGAGGGAGCCGGCCAGCGCCGCCGCCGACACGTCCTTCTCCTTGGCCGCCGAGCCCGACCGGCCCCGCCCGCGGAGCTCGTCGATGGTGTCCGCCAGCGGTTTGACCACCGCGCCCTGCACCCGGGTGCGGATCCGCACGAACCGGCGGTCGCCCTCCGCCGCGCCGAGGTCGATCACCCGGAGGATCGCGTCGTTCCGGCGCCAGAACGCCAGGTAGCCGTCGACCAGATCCTCGGCCGTCTGCCGCCCGGCGCGGCCGGCCCAGGAGCGGCCGGCCACGAGCTCGGAGAGCCCGGAGCTCTCGGCCACCGCCCCCTCGGCGATCTCCAGAACCGCGGCCTCCACGTCGGGGAAGTACTGGTAGAAGGTCGCCGGTGAGGTGCCCGCCTTCCGCGCGACGTCGATGACCTTGACGTCGCGGTAGGCGGAGGTGCCCAGCATCTTGCCGAGACAGTCGAGCAGTTTCTGCCGTGTCGCCTGACCCCGCCGGCCGGCCACCCGGCCGTCGACGGTCGTTACCTGTCCTGTCATGACGTCAGCTTATCGACACGTGATCAAATCGCTATCTGACTGCATCCGAATGGGGCTCGCCGCCCCGCCCGGCCTCGTGCAAGGGCCGAAATGTCGCTCGAAGCCGCCCGGACATCTCCCGCCATTACCCCTCATCACCAGGCATGACGCGTATGACCGGCGGGCTCCGACACGTCGTCGCATCACCCGCCCCGACTTCACCACTGTCGGTCCCTCGGGGAAGAATCGGCGAGGTAGGCCGTGCCGCCACGGGGCAATGAGATGCTGCAAGGGGCGGCACGACGAAGGAGCGCCCAAACGGGGAGGTGTCAGGCATATGGAGCAGCTGACGCAGCACGATCCGCGCCGGATCGGGCCGTTCGAGGTGCTCGGCCGCCTGGGCGCCGGGGGTATGGGCCTGGTCTACCTGGCCCGTTCGGCCTCTGGCCGGCGGGTGGCGATCAAGACGGTGCGCAGCGAGCTCGCCGAGGACCAGCTCTTCCGCGTGCGCTTCACCCGGGAGGTCGAGGCCGCCCGGGCGGTCAGCGGCTTCTACACGGCGGCCGTGGTGGACGCCGACCCGCGGGCGGCCGTGCCGTGGCTGGCCACCGCCTATGTGCCGGCCCCCTCGCTGGAGGAGATCGTCAACGAGTGCGGCCCGCTGCCCCCCCAGGCGGTGCGCTGGCTGGCGGCCGGGGTCGCCGAGGCGCTCCAGTCGATCCACGGCGCCGGACTGGTGCACCGCGACCTCAAACCGTCCAACGTGCTGGTGGTCGAGGACGGCCCGCGGGTCATCGACTTCGGCATCGCCTCCGGCGTGTCGAACACCCGGCTGACCATGACGAACGTCGCCGTCGGCACCCCGGCCTACATGTCGCCGGAGCAGGCGCGTGACTCGCGCAGCGTGACCGGCGCCAGCGATGTGTTCTCGCTCGCCTCCACCCTCGTCTTCGCCGCCACCGGGCACCCGCCGTACCACGGGGCGAACCCGGTGGAGACCGTCTTCATGCTGCTGCGCGACGGACCCGACCTGGAAGGGCTGCCCGAGGAGCTGCACCCGCTGATCGAGTCGCTGATGGCGGGCAAGCCGGAGGAGCGGCCCACCCCGGCCGACATCCAGGCCGAGCTGGGCCCGCATCTCTTCGCGGACAGTGACGACTCCGGCAGCGCCTCGGCCTGGTTGCCGCCGGGCGCGGTGGCGCTCATCGAGCAGCGCCGCAGCCGCGGCTCCGGGGTGCACGGCGGCGCGGGCGGGGCCCGAGGCAGGGCCCCCGAGCCTCCCGCGCGCGGCGGTGCCCCCCCGGCCGCTCCTCCCTCTCCGCCGCCGCCCTCGGCCGCGCCCTCGTCGCCGCTCTCCTCGTCCCCGGTCCCTCCGCCGCCGTCCCCGGTGCCGCACTCGTCCCCGATGGCCCCGCCGTCCCCGCCTCCTCCGTCCGCCCCGCCCCCGGCCCCGCGGTCTCCCGTGCCGCATTCCTCCGGGCCGATGCGCAGCGGCTGGGAGGCCCCGAAGTCGCCGCCCGTCCCCTCCAGACCGCCGGTCGCGCCTCCATCCCCTCCCCCCGGTGCGCGTCCGGACCAGGCGGAGCACGGCGAGCGGGGGAACCAGGGGGAGCCGGTGCGGCTGCCCGGGGCGCAGATGCCCATCGGACCAGGACCGCACCGAGGCGCCCCCGGCGCCAGGGACGGCCAGGACGCCATGGTCGCGCAGTCTCCCGACTGGGCCCGTCCGCCGGCGTCCGCCTCCGCCGCCACCGCGATGGCCAGCCCCGCCACCGCCAACGGCGGCGGCGCCGACGCCCGCGTCGCGGACCCGGCGCCCCCGGCGCCTCCGGTGGTCCCGTCCGGTTCGGCCGCCGCGTCCGCCGACTCGGCCGGATCGCCGGCCGCGGGCGGGGAAGGGGCGACGCCCGGCCGCTGGCGCCCCTGGCGGTTCCGGATGAACAACGACCTGTGGGGCTCGCCGATCGTCCGCGAGGGCCTGCTGTACGTCACGTCGTTCGAGGTGCACGCGCTGGACGTGGCCAGCGGCCGGCGGCAGTTCAAGACCCGCGAGGTCGCCTGGTCGATGGCGGTCAACAGCGGGCGGGTGTTGGCCTCCGACGGCCCCAGCGTCTACGCGTTGGACGCCACGGACGGCTCGGACCACTGGCGGGTGCCGACCGGCTCCTGGATCTACGCCCTGCGCGCCGAGCGCGGCACCGTCGTCACCGCCACCCGCGGCGGCAGGGTGCAGGCGTGGGAGGCCGGCACCGGCGAGCAGCTCTGGGAGCTGACCGGCGCGCAGACCGACTTCGAGACCCAGGACACCGGCCCCGTGGTGCATGGCGGTGTGGTCTACGCCTGGGGCGACGGCCTGCTGTACGCGCTGGAGGCGCGCACCGGCGCCGAGCTGTGGCGGTATCCGGTCGGCGACACCTCGGTGACCGGCGGCGTGCCGGTGCGGACGCTGCCCACCGAGGACGGCGTGGTGTACGTCTGCGCCGGTTCCCGGGTGCTCGCGCTGGACGCGGCGAGCGGGGCGGAGCGCTGGCGTTTCGACGCCCCCGCGGCGATCCTCTGCCCGCCCGCGTACCAGGCGGACCGCTCGGGCTTCGGCGGGGTCTACTTCGCGGACTACCTCGGCACGGTCTACGCCCTGGACGTCACCACCGGCGACGACCGCTGGCGGATCGGCACCGAGGCGCGGCAGTCCACCGAGCCCGTGGTGGTCGCCGACGGCCTGGTGCACCTGGGCAGCGGCGCCGCCATGTACACCCTGGACGCGGTCAGCGGCGCCCCGCGCTGGCGGTTCGCCGCGGGCGAGTCGATCGTGGGTTCGCCGGTGGCCAGCGGCGGCCGGGTCCACTTCGGCTCGGAGGACCACTGCCTGTACACGGTGGACGCGGTCAGCGGGCGGCTGAGCTGGAAGCTGGAGACCGGCGGCGCCATCACCGGCACGCCCGTCGTCGCCGGAGCGTCGGCGGGCATGGGGGTGCCTCCCGGACCCTCAGGATCAGGGGGAGCAGGTTCCGGGGGAGGCATGGTCTTCGCGTGCAGCAAGGACCGCTGCGTCTACGCGCTGGACGCGGCCCGCGGCACCCGTCAGTCCTGAGCCGGCACCGCGTCCGGGCGCCCGCCCCGGCGCGGCACTCCTTCGGGCTCGGCTACGCCACGTCCCGGCCGCCGTGCGGCCGGTCCGACTCCTGGCCGAACCGCCACGGGCCCTCGACCACGTCGCCGCCGCGCTCCTCGGACGGCGGGACGTCGTCCGCCGGGCGGCCGCGTCGGTGCCGGCCGCTGCCCCGGCCGTAGGTCGCGGCGCCCGCCACCAGCGCCAGCACCCCGGACACCAGCGCCAGTGCGGCGCCCTCGCCCAGACCGTCGCGGCTGACCGAGAGGCTGTCCGCGACCTGGTACTGCCGCGCCATCCACAGGATGGTGAAGCCCAGCACGAGCAGCGCCGCCACCGCCATCAGCCATCCCCAGCGCAGCACGCATCCGGCCAGCAGCAGCACGGCCGCGATCAGCATGGGCGCGAACAGCCCGGTGACCAGGTTGGCGTCGTCGGTGGAGATGCCGTCCGAGGTGAACAGGTCCGTCATCCGGTAGTCCCGCCCGCTCCGGTCGCCGTACCAGTCCAGGAACGGGCTGACCACCGCGCAGGCGGCCGCCAGCACGGCGAGGACAATCCCCAGCGCGTTACGCACCATGACCGTCACCTCCGGCCAAACCTATGAACTTACCCATCTTTCGGTCCATATATCGACGCTACGTGCGGCGCGCCGGGACCGCACCCTGACGGCCGTTCACCCTGACGGGCGGGCGAGGCCCCGTTAGGACTAATGTCGGCGCCCATGACCCTCGCCGCCCGCACACCGACCCTCCTGACCGCGGTGACCGCCCTCACCGCGCTCGAGCTCCTGCGGCTCGCCGGGGCCCAGACCGGCACCGCAACGGGCACGGTGCTGCTGGTGGCGCTCGGCTTCGCCGCCGCCGCGCTGGCCGGCCCGCTGGTCTGGTGGCTCGGGGTGCGGCGGGCGCTGCCGGCCGCCGCGGGCGCGCTGGCGGTGGCCCGGCTGCTGGTGCAGTTCCCCGGCGGGCGCGGCGTGCCGCTGGTGGCCGTGGCCGTCGCCGCCGCGCTCGCCGCCCTGGTGCTCGCGGCGCGCCGCTGCACCGTGGACACCGTGGCAGGACCGGGGCGGGCGGCGCGGGCGATCGCGCTGGCCGTGGCGGCCGACGTGGCGCTGCGGCTGAGCCTCGACTCCTGGGACCCGGTGTGGCGCGGAGGAGCGCTGGGCTGGCTGGTGGCGCTGCTCCTGAGCGCGCTGCTGGCGGGCCTCGCCTGGGACGCCTATCGGGGCCCCGTGCGGGCGGCGCGCGGCCCCGGCGCGGGCGTGGAACTCGCGCTGCTGGGCCCGGCGCTGGCGCTGTACGGGGCGTTCCTCGGCTCGCCCGGGTTCGTCGCCGCGCAGGGCGGGGTCTCGCTCACCACCGCCGGCCTGTGGCTCGCCGCCGGCTCGCTGTTCGGCGTCTGGGCGCTGTCCCTGCCGCTGCCCAGGTCCTCGCGCCCCGCGCTGCCCTTCCCGCTGCGCTGGCCCGCGAGGCTCCGCCCACGCCGGCCGACTCGGCTGCTGCCGTCGCGGCTGGCGTTCCGGCTGCCGCTGCGGCTGCCGGGATCCGTCTCCCGCCTGCTGTCCGCGTCCCCCCAGACCGGGCGCCCAGGGGCCTGGCTGGCGCCGACCGTGCTGGTGGTCGCGGTGCTGACGTTCCTGTTGCTGCCGGCCGCCGCGCCCCCGGCCGCGGCGGCCGGGATCGCCGCGCTGCCCGTCGTGTTGCGTGCCGCGCTCGCCGGCAACACCGGCACCGGGTACGGCACCCTGGTGGACCTGGCGGTGGCCGGCGCGGGGTGCGGCCTCGGCTACCTGCTGCTGGTGCTGCCCGACCAGCTGCGGGGGTTCGCACCCGAGGCGTTTCCCGTCGCCGGCGCGCTCGCGTTGGGCGCCGTTGCCTGGTTGCACGCCCGCCGCACCGCCCCCACCCCGGCGCCGGCCGCGCCCGTAGCGGCCGGAGCCGAGGAGCCCGCCCCAGACCCCGAGAGCCCGGGAGACACCCCCGAGACCTCCGCGGGGCCCGGGGTGTCCCTGCCCTCGCTGGCCCCGCTGCCCGCCGCGTTCGTGCCGGTGCTGCTGGCCGCGTTGCTGCTCGCCTTCCCGCCCCTCGCGGGCGCCGCGCGCCCGGCCCCCGACCCGCTGCCCACCGACACCGCGGGCGCCACCTACCAGCTGATGACGTGGAACGTGCACTACGCCGTGGACGGCGACGGCGACCTCGCCCCCGACGATCTGCTGCGGACGATCCGCGGCTCCGGAGCGCACGTCGTGCTGCTCCAGGAGGTGCCACGCGGCTGGGTCGGCGCGGGCGGCCTCGACCTCGCCTCCTGGCTGGCGGAACAGCTGGACGCCGAGGCCGTCTGGGCCCCGGCGGCGGACCGGCAGTTCGGCAACCTGGTGCTCACCAGCCTGCCGGTCGTCGACTCCGAGACGGCCGCCCTGCCGCTCGCCGGCGGGTCCATGGACCGCTCCTACGCGTCCGTCACCGTGCGGCTGGCCGACGGCACCACCGCCCGCGTGCTGACCAGCCACCTGGAGGGCGGCGAGGCCGTGGCCACCCGGCAGGCGCAGGTCGAGCCGCTGCTGGCCGCCGCCCAGGACGGCGACGGCGAGCACACGGTGCTCGCCGGGGACTTCAACGCGCAGCCCGACTCGGGCGAGATCGACACGATCCGCCGGGCCGGCTTCGCCAGCGCCCAGGACGAGGCCGGCGACCCGGACCGCGTCACCCATCTCGACCCGCGCCGTCGGGTGGACTGGATCTTCGGCGCGGCCGGGGTGACGTTCGAGAACTTCCGGATCCTGGACAACGAGGCCGCGCGCGCCTCCGACCACCTGCCGCTGACGGTCACGGTCTGGCTCGACTAGCGCCCCGGCCCCGCTGGCCCCCGACCGGGGTCGAGGTCGGGGAGCCCGGCCAGCTTGTCGGGGTTGCGCACCACGTCGATGGCGACTATCCGGCCCTCGTCCAGGGTCAGCGAGCAGACGGACACCGTGCCGTCCTCCTCGCGCAGCACCAGCCCGGGCGCGCCGTTGACCGTGGCGAACCGCACGTCGAACCGGAGCCGCGTGGCGAACGCCAACAGCCCGGCCGCCACCGGCTCCCTGCCGCGCTGCTCCGCCCGCGTCGAGACCACCTTGCCGCCGCCGTCGCCCCGCCACACCACGTCCGGGTCGAGCATCGTGATCAGCTGCTCCAGATCGCCCTCCTGGCAGGCGGCGGCGAACGCGGCCACCACCCGGCGCTGCTCGTCGTGCGTCGGCGGGAAGCGCGGCCGCCCGTGCTCGACGTGCTGCCGGGCGCGCGCGGCGAGCTGCCGCACCGCCGCCGGCGAGCGGCCGACGACCTCGGCGACCTCCTCGAAGGGCAGGCCGAACACGTCGTGCAGCAGGAAGGCCGTGCGCTGCGGCGGCGACAGCTTCTCCAGGATCACCAGCAGCGCCATGCTCACGGACTCGTCCAACGTGACGCGCTCCGCCGGATCGTCGGCCTCGGCCCGCGCCGCCGCGCCCGCCGGCTCGACCAGCGGTTCCGGCAGCCACGTCCCGACGTACCGCTCGCGCCGCGCCCTGGCGCTGCCCAGCGCGTCCAGCGCCAGCCGACCGACCGTCGTGGTCAGCCAGCCGCGCAGGTCGCGGATCCCGGCCGGATCCGGCACCCGGCGCAGCCGCAGCCACGCCTCCTGCACGCAGTCCTCGGCCTCGGCCAACGAGCCGAGCGTCGCGTACGCCACCCGCAGCAGATGCGCCCGGTGCTCCTCGAACGCACGCAGCAGCACGTCGGGCTCCGGATTCCCGGTCACCGTCGTTGCGCCTCCTTCTCCCGCCTGGCCTGCTCCTTGCGGTTCGCCTGCCGCTCGATCAGCCAACTGCCGAACGGTGTCCGGCCCAGCGCGTCGGGAGCGACCGGCACCGCGACGCCCTCGCGCAGCGCCCGCCCGAACCCGCCGGGCACCGGCACCCGGAGCAGCATCGCGCGTCGGCCGGTCACCGAACGCCAGGTCCTGGCCAGCTCACGCAGCTCGGTCTCCGCGGGCCCGCCCACCTCGATCCGGCCGCGCAGCGGCTCCCTCTCGGCGACGTCCGCGATCACGGCCGCCGCCTCCGCGGCGGCGACGGTCCGCAGCCGGGCCCGCGGCACGGGCAGCAGCCCCACCTTGGCGCCCATCGTGAACATCTCGTCCATCATCTCGTGGAACTGCGTGGCCCGGACGACGCTCCACGGCACGGGGCCCTCCGTCACCACCTTCTCCTGGTTCACCTTGACCTGGAAATACCCGGACGGCAGCCGGTCACAGCCGACGATCGACACGCCCACGTGATGCCCCACGCCGGCGGCCCGTTCCGCCTCAAGCAGCCGGCGCGCGCCCTCCACCATGGTCCGCGGCGCGCGCTTCGCCGACCGGTTGTTGCTCGCGTCGACCACGACCTCGCACCCGGCGAGCGCCTCGCCGAGCCCGGCGCCGGTGTCCAGGTCGACCGGATGGTCCGTCGAGCTCCGACTCAGCGCCCGGACCTCATGCCCACGCCGGCTCAGCTCAGCGACGAGCAACCGCCCCAACGTCCCGGTCCCACCGGTGACCGCAATGCGTTTCCTGTCCATGCCCGAAGGACGACGTAGCCCCGGATTCTGTGACATCCCGGTGTCCGGGGCCGCGAGCACCTCTGAGGTCAGGGCTCGATCCGGCTGAGGAAGTCGGCGACCGCCTGTTCCACGTCGTCCTCGGTCCAGACCAGACCGGGGGCGCGGACGGCGAGTTCCGTTCTGGCGAGGCCGGGGACCGGGGCCGGCCGCCACATGCGGAACAGCGCGGTGCCGGTCTCCTCGGCCTGGCGGACCGCCGCCCGCTCCAGCGCCTCGGCCTCGCCGGCCAACCAGACCTGGAACTCGTGGGTGTGCGGCACCTCCGGATGCACCCGGTACCAGCCGGGCCCCTTCGCCAGCCCGCGCGCCAGCGCCGCCGCGACGATCCTGGCGTGCGCCACGTACGCCGGGAGCTGCGGCAGTTCGCGGTCCAGGCCGGCCAGCGCCGCTAGCGCCGCCGGCCACTGCTGGAACGGCAGGCCGCCGTACCGGTGGCGCCAGGCCCGCGCCTCGTCCACCACATCGGCCGGGCCGGCCAGCGCGGCGCCAGAAAGCCCGCCGAGCGACTTGTAGAACGAGACGTAGACGCTGTCGGCCAGCCCCGCGATCTCCGGCAGCGACCGCCCATAGAACGCCGTCGACTCCCAGATCCGCGCCCCGTCGAAGTGCACCGCCGCGCCGCGCTCCCTGGCGGCCTCCGCCACGGCCACCAACTCGTCCCAGCCGGGCAGCAGGAAGCCGGCCTCGCGCAGCGGCAGTTCGTAGTGCAGCACGCCGAACGGCTCGTCCAGGTCGCGGATCTCCTCGGCGGACGGCGGCAACGGCAGGTCCGCCGTGCGCAGCGGCCGGAGGCCGGCGACCCGGGTCAGGGCGTCCCGCTCGTGCTGGAGCAGATGCACCATCGGATGCATCGCGACGGTGGGGTTCCCGGACCGTTCCGCCCACACCCGCAGCGCGATCTGCTGCGCCATGGTCCCGGTGGGAAAGAACGCGGCGCTCGGCTTCCCCAGGATCTCCGCCGTGCGGCTCTCCAGATCCTCGACGATGCCGACGCCGTAGCGGTCGGTCCAGGCGTCGAGGTCGTGCGCGTCCTCGCCTTCGGCCGCCAGCCGCTCCAGCCGTTGCCGCACGCTCTCCGCGACCGCCCCCGGAGCGAGCGTCCGCGCCGCGCCGTTCCACGCGGCCAGCCGCCGGGCGCCCCATGCCCGTTCGGACTCTTCTGCCTGTTCGTCGGTCACGCCCGCACCCTACTCGGATGCCCGATCGGGCGCCGTCTCACAAACGAGTGACCGGCTCGGACGGCGTCCCCTCCGCGTCGCCCGAACCGGCCACATCCCCCCTGCTTCCCCCCTTGTGCTCCCCCCTCGGTCTGTCCGGCGACTCCCCCGTAGCCGCCGAACAGACCCTTTTCCCTAGGAGGCCGGCCGAGCACCCCTGCTTCCGACCGGTTGCAAGAACAATGGCAGGTGGTCATAAACGAGCGATAAACGTGGCAGAGGCGAACCGTCAATCGGTTCGCCTCTGCCGAGATGCGTGCCCTACTGACCGTCAGGACCCCATGGGCCAATTGTCGTTGGGCTGGTCCACCTGCTGAGAAGCCGCGGAGTGAGATCCGGCCACCGCGGGTGCCGCCAGGCCGAGCAACAAGGCCGCCGTGGCGGCGCAGAGGGCCAGGATTCTTCGGGTACTGGTCATCGAGACTCCTCCTGCAGGGTGGTTTCTTGCTGTGTTGATCGGAATTGTTCGAGGTAGCGCCTGCTTGTATTGATGCCCGTGGGGATGCAGCAAGAATCGGCTGCGACAGATGTACGTCGCCGCAGCCGATCATGTCCTGCTTCCTTGCGTCAGTCTCCGCTCTTGACGGGCTCGTCCTTGGGCCAGTTGTCGAGGGGCTTGAGCGGTCCCTCGGGGTTGATTGGGTCGTCCTTGGGCCAGTTGTCGAGGGGCTTGAGCGGTCCCTCGGCGTCCTTGGCGGTCTCCTCGGTGAGTTCGCTGTCCACCACCGGCTTGTTGGCCGGCTTCTTGGCAGCGCGGTCGTCCTGTGCCCTCTTCTCGATCAAGGCGCACCCCCACGTTGTCTGTTTCTGGCAACGGGGCCGCCCACGGACTCTCCCGCGGTCCAAGGACCAGCCCCCTTCAGCCGTCTTCCGAGGAGCGGCTGTGCGTGGAGACTCGCAGGACGCAATAAACGTTCGATGAACGCCGCGGAAGACGGTTGCAGGCTCAGACGGCGGCGGAGGCCAGAAGGTTGCGCACGACCGAAGATTCCGCACTGTCCTGTTCCTCGAAGACCTGCAACGCCTGTTCCCAGCAGGCGCACGCCCGGCCGCTGTGCCCGATGGCGTCGAGGGCACGTCCGAGCACCACCAGGACGTTGGCCTGCCACAGCTCGCCCATGTTGCGCAGCTGCGCCAGCGACTGCTCGGCCAGCGTCGCCGCCTGGGCGGGCTCGGCCATGGCGAGGCGTGTCTCGGCGAGGCGCAGCAGCACCATGCCCTCCCAGAGCCGCTGGCGGTTGGTCCGGAAGCTCTGCAGCGCGGCCGTGAACCGTCTGACCGCCGCGACATGCTGGCCGTTCTCGGAGAGGGCCATCCCCAGCGTGTACTCGCCGTTGGCCAGGCGCAGGGGAGCGCCCACCTGCTTGAGGATGGAGACACTTTGCTCGGCCAGCTGCACCGCCTTGTCCGTGGCGCCGAGCTTCAGGTTGAGCCGGGACAGGCCCCCGAGAATGCTTGCTTCGCCTGGGCGGTCGTCCACGCTCTGGAAGCCGGTGAGGGCGAGGTTGAGGTGTGCGTTGGCGTCCTGATGACGGTTCTGGTACAGGGCAACGAGGCCGCAGATGCCGGCCGCCCGGGCCCGAATGAAGGGGTCCTGGGCCTGCTCGCCGAGAGCCACGGCCCGCAGGCCGTGGTCGTAGGAGGAGTCGAGCCGATCTGCCATGTGCTCGGCCTGTGCCAGCGCAGCGCGGACGCGTCCCTCCACATACGGATCCTGGCTGGCCCGCGCGGCCTCGAGCAGCGTGTGGCAGGCCCGCTCGTACTGCAGGGAGAAGGCGCCGGACTCGGAGAGGTCCTTCGCCACCAACAGGAGGTCCGCGGCCACCCGGAGCCGAGCCGGGTCGGTCGCGTGTTGTGCGCACGAGAGCAGGCAGTCGGCCTCGGTGAACAGCCAGTCGACGGCGTTCGCTGGGGAGTCGAAGGCCAGGCCGGGCCGCGCTGTCGGTGCAAGGTGGTCGACCAGTCGGTCCCCCGGCCGCTCAAGCGCGTGCACCGTGGCCGTGGTCGCCAGGTAGAAGTCGAGGAGGCGGGTGACGGCGGCTTCGCGTTCGGCCGGGGGTTGTTCGTCGCGTTCCGCGCACGCGCGGGCGAAGAGGCGGACGAGGTCGTGGAGGCGGTAGCGGCCGGGGGCGGCGGACTCCAGCAGGGAGGCGTCGACCAGGGACTCCAGCAGGGTCTCCGTGGTGTCGGCGTCACGGTCGAGCAGTGCTGCGGCCGCGTGCACGGAGATGTCGGGGCCGTCGGCCAGGCCCAGCAGGCGGAAGGCGCGGGCCTGCTCGCGGTTGAGCTGGCCGTAGCCGAGTTCGAAGGTGGCCGCCACGGCCTGGTCGCCGGCCTGGAGCTCGTCGAGGCGGCGGCGCTCGTCGGAGAGCTTCTGCGCGAGGGTGGCGACCGTCCAGGTGCGGCGGGAGGCCAGTCGGGAAGCGGCGATGCGGATGGCCAGGGGCAGGAAGCCGCAGGCGCCGACCACGTCCATGGCGGACTGGTGCTCGGCGTTGACCCGCTCGGCGCCGACGATGCGGGAGAAGAGGGTCAGCGCCTCCTCCGGGCTCATCACGTCCAGGTCCACCAGATGCGCCCCGGCCAGGTCCACCATCCGGTGGCGGCTGGTGATCAGCGCGGCGCAGCTCGGCGTGCCCGGCAGCAGCGGGCGGATCTGCGCGGCGTCGCGGGCGTTGTCCAGGAGCGTGAGGATGCGCCGGCCGTCCAGCAGCGAGCGGTACAGCGCGGCCCGTTCGGACTCGCTGTTGGGCACCGAGTCGTCGGGTATCCCCAGGGCACGCAGGAACGCGCCCAGCACCGCCTCGGGTTCGGCCGGGGAAGGCCCGGCGCCCTGGAGGTCCACGTACAGCTGGCCGTCGGGGAAGAACTCCCGTGCGTGGTGGGCAACCTGGACGGCCAGCGTGGTCTTGCCCACGCCGCCGATGCCGGCGACCGCCGAAACGACCATCACCCGTCCACCGGCGGTGGCCAACTGCTGGCCGAGCTCGGCCACGAACGATGCCCGGCCGGTGAAGTCGCCCACCGCCGCCGGCAGCTGCGCCGGACGCACCGGTGGTGGTGCCGCGGTGGGGTCGGCCGGGCCGGTGAAGGTCAGTGAGGCGTCGGCGTTGAGGATCTTGCCGTGCAGTTCGGCGAGCTCCGTGCGCGGTTCCACGCCCAGCTCGTCCACCAGGATCCGGCGGGCGTCGGCGTAGACGGCCAGTGCCTCTGCCTGCCGGCCGCAGCGGTACAGCGCGAGCATCAGCAGCTCCCGCAGTCGCTCCCGCAGCGGGTACGCCGTGGTCAGCGCGGTGAGTTCGGAGACCGACTCGGCGTGCAGCCCGATCTGCAGGCCCACGTCCAGCCGGGCCTCCAACAACGCGAGCCGCTGTTCGCCCAGTCGGGTGCGGTGCATCTCGGCGCCGGGCCCGGGGACGCCGGCGAGCGCCTCGCCGCCGTCCCACAGCCCCAACGCCTCGGTGTACAGCTCGTGCGCCCGCGTCAGGTCGCCGGCCGCCGTGCTCTTCTCAGCAGCCGTGGTCAGCCGGGCGACCCGGTCGGCGTCCAGCTTGTCCTCGGGGCCCAGCCGCAGCGCGTAGCCGCCGCCCTGACTGACCAGCACGTCCTTGCGCGGGCCCAGGGCGGTTCTCAGTCGGGTGGCGTAGGTGCGCAGTGTCGGCACCGGGTTGGCTGGGGGCTCCTCGCCCCACAGCGCCTGGATCAGCTCGCTGACCGTTGCGGTCTGCCCCCGACGGAGCAACAGATCTGCGAGCATGGCGCGTTGCTGAGGCGTGCCGGAGGGCAGCTCCGCGCTGCCCCGCAGTACCCGGACGTGCCCCAGCAGACCGAAGTCCAGGGCATGGTCGTATCGCCCCTCGGACTCCTCATCAACGGCCGCCATGGTGTCCCCTGCTTCTTGCCGTGACCTACTCGCCGCGCGTGCCGCGCCCGCCGCACGCGGCCCCGCCAGTCCGCTGCTCCGGCCGCGCCGAGGACAGGCGTGGGGCGCGGGCGGGAGCCCTTGACGTGAGCGTTACAGCCTAGCTGCTGGAACTGTCCGTAAGGAAGAGCGGATTGCTCATCGCCGCCATCGCGCCTGGAAGGCCGGAAATACCCGCATCCGTGGGGGCGTGTCGCGCCTCGGCCCGGACGTAGGCGGCGAGCCGTTCGCCGATCGAGGTGTGTCGGCCGCGCTCGTCGCTCACGCTCAGGTCTCAGCTCGACCGAGGCGGACTGTCGGGTACATGCCGGGTGCGGTCGGATCCGTGTGCGATCCGTTTCGAGCGGTGCCGAACCGTGTCCACGGTGTTCGAAGGTGACCACCGTCACACGGTGAGGTGGACCGCGGGAGACGTCCCGTCAAGACCGGGGCGGACAGCGGACGACAGCGTGCCCGCCTGCGCCCCCTCGTGCCTCGACCGCCACGCCCGGATGATCGCCGCCGTGTCCGGCCTCAAGGGTTCGCTCTTATCCTCGGGGCATGACTTCACGAGCGGAGGTACCGACGCCCGGGCTGCCCCCGTCACCGCCCCCGGAGGCGCCGGTGACGGCCAACGGGATGCGACGCGCGCTGCGCCGGGCCGACGACGGGGTGGCCCTGGACGCGGCCGAGGCCGCCGTGCTCCTCCAGGCGCGCGGCGCCGATCTGGAGCGGCTGTGCGCCGTGGCGTCCCGGGTGCGCGACGCGGGCCTGGCGGCCGCCGGCCGGCCTGACGTGATCACGTACTCGAAGTCGGTGTTCATCCCGCTCACCCGGTTGTGTCGGGACCGCTGTCACTACTGCACGTTCGTGACCGTGCCGGGCAAGCTGCGCCGCGCCGGCCACGGGATGTTCCTGTCGCCGGACGAGGTGCTCGACATCGCGCGGCGCGGCGCCGCCCAGGGCTGCAAGGAGGCCCTCTTCACGCTCGGCGACAAGCCGGAGGACCGCTGGCCCGAGGCGCGCGAGTGGCTGGACGCCGCCGGCTACGACTCGACGCTCGACTACCTGCGGGCGATGGCGATTCGGGTGCTGGAGGAGACCGGCCTGCTGCCGCATCTGAACCCGGGCGTGCTGTCCTGGACCGACTTCCAGCGGCTGAAGCCGGTCGCCGCCTCGATGGGCATGATGCTGGAGACCACCGCGACGCGGCTGTGGTCGGAGCCGGGCGGCCCGCATCACGGCTCGCCCGACAAGGAGCCGGCGGTCCGGCTGCGGGTGCTCGAGGACGCGGGCCGGTCCAGCGTGCCGTTCACCTCGGGGCTGCTGATCGGCATCGGCGAGACGTACGCGGAGCGCGCCGACTCGCTGTTCGCGCTGCGCCGGGTCGGCCGGACCTATCGCGGCCTCCAGGAAGTCATCATGCAGAACTTCCGGGCCAAGCCGGACACCGCGATGCGCGGCATGCCGGACGCCGAACTGGGCGCGCTGGCGGCCACGGTGGCGGTCGCCCGGCTGCTGCTGGGCCCGGCCGCCCGGATCCAGGCGCCGCCCAACCTGGTGGCCGGCGAGTACGCGCTGCTGATCCGCGCCGGCATCGACGACTGGGGCGGCGTCTCCCCGCTCACCCCCGACCACGTCAACCCGGAGCGGCCCTGGCCGCAGATCGAGACGCTCGCCGAGCACACCGCGGCCGCGGGCTTCCGGCTGCGCGAACGGCTGCCGATCTACCCGGAGTTCGTGCAGCGCGGCGAGCCCTGGCTGGACCCCAGGCTGCTGCCGCACGTCACCGCGCTGGCGGAGCCCGACACGGGCCTGGCCAGGGAGCAGGCCATACCGAGCGGCCTGCCCTGGCAGGAGCCGGACGAGCCCCTGGCCGCCCGCGGCGCCGGCGTCGGCCGCACCGAACTGCACCGCGACATCGACACGACGGGCCGCGCCGCCGACCGGCGCAGCGACTTCGACGAGGTCTACGGCGACTGGGGAGAGCTCCGTGCGCTCGCGGAGGCCGCCGCCGAGGCGGGCCGTTCTGGCGACGGCGGGAGGCGCGACGGGGCGACGGCCCATGGCCGCGGAGCGGCCACACGGCTGACCGACGCGGAACGCGAGGCGCTCGCGGTCGCCGCCGCCGACCCGACGCGGCTGACCGACGAGCAGGCGCTGACGCTGCTGCACGCGGACGGACCCGCGCTGGACGCCGTGTGCCGGGTGGCGGACGACCTGCGCCGTTCGGTGGTCGGCGACGAGGTGACGTACGTCGTCACCCGCAACATCAACTTCACCAACGTCTGCTACACCGGCTGCCGGTTCTGCGCCTTCGCGCAGCGCCGCACCGACGCCGACGCCTTCAGCCTGTCCCTGGAGCAGGTCGCCGACCGGGCCGAACAGGCCTGGGACGTCGGCGCGGTGGAGGTGTGCCTGCAGGGCGGCATCCACCCCGACCTGCCCGGCACCGCGTACTTCGACATCGCCCGCGCCGTCCGGGCGCGCGTCCCGGAGATGCACCTCCACGCGTTCTCCCCGATGGAGGTGGTCAACGGCGCCACCCGCGCCGGCCTGTCGATCCGCGACTGGCTGACCGCCGCGCGCGAGGCCGGCGTCGACACCATCCCGGGCACGGCCGCGGAGATCCTCGACGACGAGGTGCGCTGGGTGCTGACGAAGGGCAAGCTGCCGGCCGACACCTGGATCGAGGTGGTCAGCACCGCGCACGAGCTGGGCATCCGTTCCTCCTCGACGATGATGTACGGGCACGTCGACCAGCCCCGGCACTGGCTGGGCCACCTGCGCACCCTGGCCCGGATGCAGCGGGCCAACGAGGAGCGCGACGTCGCCGGTTTCACCGAGTTCGTCACGCTCCCGTTCGTCCACACCAACGCCCCGGTCTACCTCGCCGGCATCGCCCGGCCGGGACCCACGCACCGCGACAACCGGGCGGTCACCGCGATGGCCAGACTGCTGCTGCACCCGCACATCACGAACATCCAGACCAGCTGGGTGAAGCTGGGCACCGAGGGGGCCGCGGAGATGCTGCGCTCGGGCGCCAACGACCTGGGCGGCACGCTGATGGAGGAGACCATCTCCCGGATGGCGGGCTCGGCCTACGGCTCGCACCGTTCGGTCGCCGAGCTGCGGGCCATCGCCGACGCCGCGGGCCGGCCCTCCCGGCTGCGCACCACCACCTACGGACGGGTGCCGGCGGAGCGCGAGGAGACCGCGCTGGCGGCCGACGGCCGGCTGCCCGCGCTGCTGCCGCTGCTCGATCCGGCCGCCGGAGCACAGGGGTGACGGCCCCGGTGGGCGGCGCCCTGTGGGGGCGCACGGAACAGCAGGACTTCCGCAGCCGGGTGCGCGGCTGTGTGCTGGGCGGCGCCATCGGCGACGCGCTGGGCGCCGGCATCGAGTTCGACTCGCTGGCCGCGATACGGGAGCAGCACGGCCCGGACGGCGTCACCGACTACGTGCCGGCGTACGGGCGGCGCGGCGCGATCACCGACGACACGCAGATGACGCTGTTCACCATCGACGGCCTGATCCGCGCCCATGTGCGCCGGGACACCGGCGCCTGGCACCCGCCGACCGACGTGCACGCCGCGTATCGCCGGTGGTTCGTCACGCAGCGCGAATGGGGTCCGGACGAGCGGCGGACCGGCGACGGCTGGCTGGCCAAACAGGAATGGCTGTACGCGCAGCGCGCGCCCGGCCGCGCCTGCCTCAGCGGCCTCGGCGACGCCACCATGGGCACCGTCGAGAAGCCGAAGAACCCCGACTCCAAGGGCTGCGGCACGGTGATGCGCTCCGCCCCGTTCGGGCTGCTGGTGGGCTGGGAGCCGCAGCTGGTGTTCCAACTCGGCGTGGAATGCGCGGCGCAGACCCACGGGCACGCCACCGGCCAGTTGGCGGCGGGCGCGTTCGCGGCGATCGTGCACGCGCTGGTGCGCGGCGACTCGCTGGACGCCGCCGTGCAGAAGGCGCTGGCCCAACTGGCCACCCGATCGGGGCACGAGGAGACGACGCAGGCGCTGAAACAGGCGCTGGGCGCGGTCCGCCAGGGCTTGCCGAGCGTCGAGCGGGTGGAGTCGCTGGGCGAGGGCTGGACGGCCGAGGAGGCCCTGGGGATCGGGGTGTACTGCGCGCTGGTCGCCGAGGACATGCGGCACGGCCTGCTGCTCGCGGTCAACCACGGCGGCGACTCCGACTCCACGGGCTCCGTCTGCGGCAACCTGCTGGGCGCACTGCACGGCGAGACGGCGCTGCCGCCGGCGTGGCTGGCCGAGCTGGAGGGGCGGGCCACGATCCTGGAACTGGCCGACGACTTCGCCATGGAGATGACCCAGGGCCCGGCCCTGCACGGCCCCGGCGATTCGGCCCAGGTCTGGCTGGAGCGCTACCCGCGCGGCTGAAGGGAGACGAGGTGCCCCGCAGACGACCGGCGACCGTGCGCCTTGCCGCCCCGAGGCCCTCCCGGCCCTGGGAGGGCCGGGCGGTGATCCCGGGCCTGTCGGCGCGCGCCCTGGCGGAGGTCGCGCGCATCGAACGCGACCGGCCCGGCTTCCAACCCGGCAAGGGCTACGACGCGTACCGAGCCTGGCTCGCGGTCGCCGAGCTGCCGGGCAACGTCGTCTACTTCGGCACCCCCGTGGGCTGCGGCTACGACGAGGAGCACGTCTACTACTACGCGGACGGCTGGCGGGACGTCCTGGAGACGCTGGTGTGCGGGCTCTCACCGCCGTCCGAACGGGAGCTCCGCGGCGTGCTCGCGCCCCTGGACGAACGGCTGCGCCGCCGCACGCTGCCCGACCCGGCGGCGCCGCCGGCCCCGGACGCGTACTGGTGGCGCCGCAGGCTCAGGAAGCCCTAGCGCCGCCGCTGGCCGGCCGGGGCGTGTCGCGAAGCCCTCACACGGCCCTCCCCAGGCCCGGGGGGCCCGGGCGGTGCCCCGAGGACCCTCCCCCAGCCATGGGGGTCCCCCGGACGGAGTCTGGGGGAGGCCGGGAGATGCCCGGACCAGCGACGCAGCTCGTAGCGCAGCGGCCAGCCGGGGCCGGGCGGCGGGAGCGCCGGCAGCCGGGGCGGCAGTTCCGCGACCTGTTCGCCCAGGACGACGGCATCTTCGGCCGCTGGCTGCTCAACACCGCCCTCTACGCGGTCGGCGGTGCCGCCGTCGCCACCCTGCTGTCGGTCGCCGCCGGCTACGCGTTCGACAAGTTCGACTTCCGCTGGCGGGAGAAGTGGTACGCCGTGGTGATCGCCGGCGTCCTCATCCCGCACACCGCGATCATCGTGCCGCTCTACCTGATGATGGCCGAGATCCGGATGACCGACACGATCTGGTCGGTGCTCATCCCGGTCATGGTCAACCCGTTCGGCGTCTACCTCGCCCGCGCCTACTCCGCCGGGTCGATACCCGACGAGCTGCTGGAGGCGGCGCGCATCGACGGCGCGGGGGAGCTGCGCACCTTCTTCTCCGTCGGCCTGCGGCTCATGGGGCCCGGCGCGCTGACGATCTTCCTGTTCCAGTTCATCGCCATCTGGAACAACTTCTTCCTGCCGCTGGTGATGATCACCGACAACGATCTCTTCCCACTGGGCCAGGGCTTGTTCACCTGGAGCACCGCGGTGAGTCAGAATCCGGACTACACGCGGATGATCGTCATCGGCTCGGCCGTCGCCACGATCCCGCTGATCCTGCTGTTCATCCCGCTCCAGCGCCGCTGGCGCGCCGGCCTCGCGGAGGGAAGCCTGAGATGACCACCGACCCGCACCCCGCCACGCCACCCCTCGTCCCGGCGGCGCCGCCGCTCGACCAGGGGCTCTCCCCGCACACCGGCTGGACCCGGGCGCACTGGGAGTGGGCCGCGGACGCGATGCTCGGCGCCGTCCGCCCGTACGCCAACGACAGCGGCTCCCTCATCGCGCTGCCCGGACCCGCCAGCGCCTCCGGCGAGTGGAGCGACGGCCTGGAGGGCTACGCGCGCACCTTCCTGCTGGCCGCGTTCCGCGCCGCGCGGGCCGAGCCGGCACAGGCGGAACGGGTGCTGCGCCCGTACGCCTCGGGCCTGGCGGCCGGCACCGACCCCGACTCGCCGGAGCGCTGGCCGCGCCTCACCGAACTGCCGCAGGCCCGGGTGGAGGCGGCGTCCATCGCCATCGGGCTGCACGAGACCCGGCACCTGCTGTGGGACCGCCTCGACCAGGCGGTGCGCGACCAGGCCGCGGCCTGGTTCGGCGAGATGGCCGAGATCTGGGTGCCGGACAACAACTGGGTGTGGTTCCGCGGCGTCGTGGCCGCGTTCCTCCGCTCGGTCGGCGCGCCGCACTCCGCCGCCGACATCGCGCACGCCATCGCCGCCACCGACGCCTGGTACGTCGGCGACGGCTGGTACACGGACGGCGGGGTCACCAACTTCGACCACTACAACGGCTGGGCGATGCACCTGTACCCCCTGTGGTACTCCCGCATCTCCGGGACCGCCCATGACCAGGAGCCGATGGACCGCTACCGCGACCGGCTCTGCCAGTTCCTGACCGACGCGCAGCATCTGGTGTCCGGCGACGGCTCCCCCCTCTTCCAGGGGCGCTCCCTCACCTACCGTTTCGCCGCCGCCGCGCCGTTCTTCGCCGGCGCCATGTTCGACGCCACGCCGCTGCCGCCGGGACGGACCCGCCGGGCGGCCAGCGGCATGCTGCGGCACTTCCTGGACCGGGGCGCCACGGCGGAGGGCGGCGTGCTGTCGCTGGGCTGGCACCACCGTTTCGAGGGCATCAGGCAGCGCTACTCGGGACCCGCGTCACCGTACTGGGCCAGCAAGGGCTTCGTCGGCCTGCTGCTGCCGCCCGACCACCCGGTGTGGACCGCCATCGAGGACCCACTCCCCGTCGAACGCGGCGACTTCACCCGGGCGCTGGCCGCCCCCGGCTGGCTCGTCTCCGGCACGACGGCCGACGGCGTCATCCGCGTCGCCAACCACGGCACCACCCACGTGCACGCCTACGAGCCCTTCTACAGCCGCCCCGCGTACTCCACCCACACCGCGCCCGACATGGACTCCCCGGGCCCCGCCGAGCTCGAACGGGTCTCGGTCGACGGCCGCACGGCCGCGTCGCGGGTGGACGGAGTCCTCACCGCCTCGGTGGTGCACGGCCCGTGGGAGGTCCGCCTGACCCGGGCCGACGCCGCCACACCGGTGCGCGTCACCGGCCACACGATCGCCGCCGACGAGCCTCCCGCCCAGGCCCGCGACGGCGTGGTCCGCCGCGCCGATGGCCTGACCAGCGCGCTGCTCCCGCTGCACCCGGACGCCGACGGCGAGGTCACCGTGCACCGAGCCGAGGACGCGAACCCGTTCGGCCCCCACAGCGCCACCCCCGGCTACGCGTCCCCCACCACCGGCTGGCACGCGATCGCGATCCACCTCGGCCACACCCCGAACGACGCCGCCCTCCCGCCCACCCCGACCGTCACCCTGACGCCGGACACCGCGACGGTCACCTGGCCGGACGGCCCGACGGACACGGTCCCCCTTGTGTAACACAGCTGTACACTAGATGCATGTCAAGCACCTATCCCATCGCCGAGGCGCGCGGGAAGCTCGGCGATCTGGCCCGTCGAGCCGCCCAGCACGAACACATCACGCTGACCGATCGTGGTGTTCCCACGGCGGTGCTCGTCTCGCCGGCGGAACTCGAGGACCTGGAGGATGCCCTCGCCCTCGCCCGCCTGGAGCGCGACCGTGCCCTCGGCCTGAGCGACGCTCCGATACCGCACGACGACGCCCGCCGCGCCCTGCTCGACGCGGCGGGGAGGAGCGAGTGACCTGGGACGTGCTCTGGGAGCCGGCCGCGCTCAACGCCGCCACCGGCCACCTCGCCAAGGACCCCGGCGGCGTGGACGCCCTGCTCCAGGCCACCGACCGGCTGGCCGAGGACCCGCGGCCCCCGGGCTCCGCGCCCTGGGGCACCGACCACCGTCGCCTCCGCCACGGTCCCTGGCGGATCCTCTACCGCCTCGACCCGGAGGCACACACGGTGCATGTCGAGCACGTCGGCCGGGTCCGTTCCTAGAATCCGTTCCTGGAAGGGGTGTCCGCGCCTCGCCTGTAAGGCCGCGAGGGCTGCCGGACATTGCTGGGCATGGAATCGGATGCACAGGCTGAACACTTCGACCGGCTCTTCCGGTCAACCCTGCGCCGGGTAACGGCCTACTGCCTGCGCCGGACCAGCGAGACGGCGGCACACGACGCCGCGTCCGAGGTGTATGCGGCCGCCTGGCGCCGGCGTCGACGGATACCCGACGACGAGGACGAGGCGGCGCTCTACCTGCTCGGCATCGCCCGCAACGTGCTGGCCAACCAGGCACGCGGCCAGCGTCGTTGGGCCCGGTTGCTGCGGCGGGCGGCGGAACAGCCCGCACCCGAGCAGCTCCCGGCCGCCCATGCGGCCGCCGCGGACCGCGGGGACCACGACCTCACCGAGGCGATGGCCCACCTGTCGGGAACGGACCGCGAGCTGCTGCGCCTGGCGTACTGGGACGACCTGTCCCACGGCGACATCGCCCACCTCCTCGGCATATCACCCGGCGCCGTCTCGACCCGCCTGCACCGCGCGCGTGACCGTCTGCGCTCGCACCTGGCCCCGGCCGAGTCGGACGCCCACGAGACCAAGGACCTGAAGCATGCTCACTGACGACCACGACGAGCTGACGACCCGGCTCCGGGCGGCCGATCCGGTGCGAGCCGAGACCGCCGCACTCCCCGACCCCGAAGGCCCCGCCGGGCTGCGCATCCTGACCCGGGCCCACCAGCGCGCCCGGCGCGGCCGCCTGCGGCGCCTGGTGGTGATCCCCGCGGTCGCCGCCGTGGTCATGGGTGGCGCCACGGCGGGCGGCGTGTCCCTGCTGCGGGGCGACGGCCACGTGGCGGACGCCAGCGGCGTGGAGTGCGTCGAACCCCTCCTCGACGACGGCGTGCGCACCCACGGCCTTGTGGTGATCAAGGACCCCGTGGCCTTCTGCCGGGATCTGTGGGAGGCGTTCTACGGCTTCGAGCCCGTCGGCGACGTCACCGCGTGCGCGCCCGCCGACGGCGAGGGCCTGGTGCGGGTGTACGTGGGCGGCCGGGAGGTGTGCGAGACGAACGGCGCGATCGCCTACCTCGGTCCCACCGACGAGCAGCACCGGCTCTCCGCCTTCGAGCGAGACCTGCGGTACGAGCTGTTGGAGCCCTACCCCGAGCGGCCGTCCTTCGCGGAGATCGAGGCCATGGTCGAGGACCTGCTCACCGAGTACGGCCTCGACCGGTGGTCGGTGAAGCCACTGAACGAGAACGCGTTGGGCACCGACTGCTACGGCGGAGACACCGTCGGACCCACCGGGTGGTGCTTCGCGACGACGTACGACGAGCCCCGGCGGACCCTCTTCATCGGCACCGAGTCCTGGGAGATGTAGTCGCCCTACAGGAGCCGCAGCTGCCGGTCGCGGGGGGCGCGCTGGCGGGGGATGGTGGGGCCGACGCGTTCCGTGTCGGCCCCACCGAGCGCGTCGAGGAACGGCGACCGCCGGGCCGGCCTGACCTCGCCGTGCCGGAAGCGTTCGGCGGCGTGGCTGAGGTACAGGCGCCGCTGGGCCCTCGTCATGCCGACGAACAACAGCCGCCGTTCCTCGGCCTCCGCCTCCGGATCGGGTTCGGCGCCCGGCCAGCGCAGCGGCAGCAGCCCGTCCTCGCAGCCGACCAGGAACACCACAGGAAATTCGAGGCCCTTGGCGGCGTGCAGCGTCAGCAACGAGATCCGGTCGGCCCGCGGGTCCCACGTGTCCACCTCGACGCCGAGCGTCAACTCGTCACGGAACCGCGCCAGATCGTCCCCGCACCGCTCCGCCAGCGGCGCGAGCAACTCGACGGCCCCGGCCGCCTCCGCATCTTCCGGCAGGGCGGCACGGGCCTGCCGGAGCAGCCCCAGCACCGGACCGGGGCCCGAGGTCAACGCCTCCACCACCCGGGCCACGCCCGGCCGGTCGGCCAGCCGGTCGTGGGACCGCTTCTGGAACGGCAGTCCGGTTCTGGTCAACGTCTCCACCAGCGCCCGTGCCTGCCGGTCCGTCCGGTACAGCACGGCGAAGTCGGAGAAGCCCAGACCGTCCGTCTCGTGCTCGCCGCCCGCGTCCACCCGACCGCTGTCCATCGAATGGAACGACGCCCCGCCCAGCAGCCGCTCCACCGTGCGGGCCACGAACGACGCCTCGGCCTGTTCGCCGCCGGCCGCGTGCAGTGCGGGCAGCGCGTTCCCGTGCCCCGTGCCCATCGGGCGCAGCGCCCGGTCGGGGACCAGGCTGGTCGGCGCGATCACCTTCATCGAGGCGGCGAGGATAGGCGCGGCGGAACGGTAGTTGCGGGTGAGGTGCACGGTACGGGCGCCGGGATAGTCCCGCTGGAAGCGGAGGAAGAAGCCGACGTCCGCGCCGCGGAACCGGTAGATCGCCTGGTCCGGGTCGCCGATCGCGGTGAGGTTCCCTCCCCCGGCGGCTACGCCCCCATTGCCGGGGGGACCCCCACTGGGCGGGGCGAGCAGCCGCAGCAGTCGGTACTGCCGCTCGTCCACGTCCTGGTACTCGTCCACCGAGATCCAGCGGTACCGCTCCCGGTAGCGGGCGACCAGCTCCGGGTCCGCCTCCAGCAGGCCGAGCGGCAGCGCGATCAGGTCGTCGAAGTCCACCAGGTCCCGCTCGCGCAGCGCCTTGCGGTAGCGCTCGCCGCGCTCCTCGTCGTCCGCCTCGGCGGCCAGCGCCTCCTGCCGCGCCTGGTCGGCGATGGCGAAGCGCGCGCTGAGCCCGACGCGTTCGTGCTGCTCGCGGAGCATCGCGAGGCCGAGGGAGTGGAAGGTGGCGATGGTCAACGCGGGCGCGTGCGCGGGCACGAGGGCGGCGAGCCGCTCCGCCATCTCCTCGGCGGCGCGGCGGGTGAACGTGATCGCGAGACAGTGCGCCGGGTCCACGCCGCGGTCGGTCACCAGATGCGCGATCCGGTGCGTCAGCGTCCGCGTCTTGCCGGTCCCGGGCCCGGCGATGATCAGCAACGGCCCACCCGCCACGACGGCCGCAACCCGCTGCTCCGAATCCAACCCGCCCAACAACGCGCTCCCCGTACTGTCGGCTTGCGCCGGGCTGTCGCCGGCAGCGCTGTCGGCTTGCGCCGGGCTGTCGCCGGCAGCGCGGAGAGCGCCGGCCGTTGCCCGTGTCGGCCCGGCGAGAGCATCCGCCCCGGCCGTTGCAGGCGCCGGCTCTGCCGGCTCCGTTCCGGCTCGCCCGGCACGGGCGTCCACGGCGGTCGTTGCAGGTGCCGGCTCCGTCCCGGCTCGTCCGGGAAGGGCGTCCGCACCGGCCGTTGCGCGTGCCGGTTCTGCCGTCCCGGCCCGCCCGGGAAGGGTGTCCGTAGCTTCACCCGGCTCCACGCCGGCCGTTGCACCCACCGGCCCGGCCGCCTCCGCCGGCTCTGCCCGCCCGGGAAGGGCGTCCGCCTCGAAGAGCGCGGGGGCGGCGGTGGCCGCTAACCGGCGGAGTTCGCCCGCCTCGAAGAGGCGGATCGTGCCGTACTCACCGTCGTACCCCGCGTCCCGGATCACCTCGCCGCGCCGCAGCCGGGCCACCGCCTCGCCCAGCAGCGGGGAGTGCGCCGCAATCTCGTCCTCGGGCAGCTCCTGGAGGATCGACAGCTCAGGACCCAACGCGGCCGTCAGAGCGGCAAGCTCCCCCTGCACCTTCTTGCTCTTAGGCCCGACGCCCAGGATCTCGCTCATCATCTCCGGCAGCGGCACCAGGCTCTGGAAGCCCGACGCGCCCGACAGCCGGAACCCCTCGGGCCGGTCGGCCAACTCCTCCACGCGGCTGAGCACGCCCACCGTCAGGCCCTTGCCGCACGCCGGGCAGATGCCGCCGAGCTCGCGCGTCTCCCGCGGCTCGAGACGCACCCCGCATTTGCGGTGCCCGTCCACGTGGTACTTCCCCTCCTCGGGGAAGAACTCCACCGTCCCGGCGTGCCCGACGCCCGTCTCCAGCGCCCGTTTGACCGCGTAGTAGTCCAGGTCCGTGTCGAAGAGTGTCGTCTCGCGCCCGAGCATCGGCGGCGAATGCGCGTCGGAGTTGCTCACCATCCGGAAGCGGTCGAGCGACGAGATGCGCCAGTTCATCTCCGGGTCGCTGGACAGGCCGGTCTCCAGCGCGAAGATGTGGTCGGACAGCTCCAGATAGCAGTCCTCGATCGCGTCGAACCCGGCCTTGGAGCCGAGCACGGCGAACCACGGCGTCCACACGTGCGCCGGGATCAGGTAGCCGCCGCACTCCAGGGTGGTTTCCAGCAGGTCGTGGGAGTCGAGCCCCAGGATCGGGCGGCCGTCGGAGGTGATGTTGCCGATCCGGCCCATGCGGCGGTTGAACTCGGCCGCGGCGTCCAGGTCCGGCAGGTAGATGAGGTGGTGGATCTTGCGGGTGCGCTCCCCGCGTTTGTAGATGGTGGAGATCTCCACCGACAGCATGAACCGCACGGGGCGCGCGGCGAGACTCGGCGGCAGCGTCCGCGCGATGTCCCGGTCGAGGTCGTCCCGCAGCCGGAACAGCCCCGGCTCCGCGGGCACCAGCGTCTCCCGCAGGTGCTCGTACCACGCCGGGTGGGTGAAGTCGCCCGTGCCGACGAGCGTGATGCCCTTCCGCCGCGCCCACCAGGTCAGATGCTCCAGATCGCAGTCCTTGCTGCAGGCCCGGGAGTACTTGGAATGAATGTGGAGGTCGGCATGAAAGCGCATCACCAGCATCCTGTCACACCCCAGGTGGCGGTCTGCGGGCCGAGCGACTGCACGCCCGCCGAGTACGCCGTCGCGCGCCGGGTGGGCCAACTCCTGGCCGAGCGCGGCGTCGTGGTGCTCTGCGGCGGCGGTTCCGGCGTGATGGCGGCGGTGGCCGAGGGTGCGCGGGCGGCGGACGGCCTGGTGATCGGGATCCGGCCGAACGACTCGCGCGCCGGCGCGCATCCGGACCTGTCCGCCGTGGTGCTCACCGACCTGGGGGAGGCGCGCAACGCGGTGCTCGTGGGCTCGGCCGACGCGGTCATCGCGGTCGGCGGCTCCTGGGGCACGCTCAGCGAGGTCGCGTTCGCCTGCCGCCGCGGCGACGTCCCGGTGGTCGCCCTCGCCGGCTGGCGGGTCCTGACCGCGGCCGGCCAGCCGGTCCCTGGTATCACCGGGGCCACCACCCCCGAGGAGGCGGTGGCCCTGGCCCTTCCGGCGCCGGCATGAAGGCCGACGGCCCGCCGGATGGTGCGGTGTGGTTACGGGTTCAGCGCGAGCAGGTGTTCCCTGACCCCTTCGCCGTAGGTGCTGGTCGGCGTGCCGTTCCAGTCGGTGATGAGCACGCTGCCGCCGCTGCAACCCCACGGGTTCCAGGTCCAGGCCGTGTACCCGATGCCGTTGGCGTCCGCCCAGTCCATCACCTGGTCGACGTAGTCGTGCGCGCAGGTGTCCTGGCCGAACTCGCCGACCTGCACCGGCACCTGTTCGGCGACCGTGCCGATGGTGCTGTCCCAGCACGCGGTGTCCACGCAGGCGTTGAAGTTGTACGAGTGCCACGAGGCCATCAGGTTGCCGGCGGGGTCGGTCGGCATGTAGTCCAGCCACTGGCCGAGGTTGTTGGTCCACTCCAGACCGCTCACCATGACCACGTTGGTGGCGCCGGTGTCGCGCACCGCGTCGACCAGGGTCTGCATGCCGGCGACCTCGTAGTCGATGCCGGTGCAGGTGCCGCCGTCGCGCAGGCAGGTCCACGCCGCGGTGGGGTCGGACCAGTTGTTGGCCGCGTCGGGGTGGGGCTCGTTGAACAGGTCGAAGATGACCGCGTCGTTCCCCTTGAACGCGGTGGCCACCTCGGTCCAGAACGTCGGCGTGTACCGCATGTTGGGCATCGGCTTCTGGCAGGTGGCCGCGACGTCCGCGCAGCCCGCGCCGGCCCCGGAGTACTGGCCGTAGGTCCAGTGCAGATCCAGGATGACGTTCAGGCCGTTGGCCACCAGCAGGTCCACGTAGTCGCTGACCGCCTGCTGGTACTCGGCGGCGCTGGGGGCGGTCGCGGGCAGGTTCGCAGTGCCCAGCCAGCACTCCTCGTTCAACGGAAGCCGCACGGTGTTGATGTTCCAGGTCAACATCGCGTCGACGGCGGTCTGGTCGGTCGGTCCGTCGAAGATCTCCTTGTCCTGGACACAGCCGAACTCACCGCCTGACCGGTTGACGCCCAGCAGCCGATGCGGGTCGCCGGACGCGGTGACCAGCTGGTTTCCTGATACTTGCAAGGCCGGCGCCGCGGCCGTGGGCGTCGGCTCGGCCAGGGCGGTGCCGTGCACCATCGCCGAGGCGATCAGCAGCCCGGCCGCGGCGGCGCCGACCAGCCGGAATCGATGGACTTGACGGGCAAGAAACGAGGCAGGCATGACGGGTCCTGTACCTCTCGGTCACGCCCCCGCAGGCTGACCCACCGTTTCTAGGGCCCGGGACCCGTCCCGTCAATACCGTGTCAGCATCGCGGACCGTGCTCGTCACGGGTGACCCGAGGGCGCCGAGAGTTAATACTGTGTAACAGCACGTTAGTTCTGTCCATCAGATCAACAGGTTGCCACCAGGGTGGTGTGGCATGGAAGCGGAAGCGGACGGCGTGGTCCCCCCGTATCGAGACGCTCACCGGCTCGTGGCGGCGCTTGAGGCGCTGATCAACGAGCCGCCCACTCGCCGCGGCCCCGCCGCGTTGGTGATCCTCGACGAGCAGCCGCCGGGCGACGCGGCGAACCAACTGCTGCACGGGCTGCGGCAGCGTTTCCTCGGGGCGGACGGGCGGCTGGTGCCGTACGCCTGGATCGACGCCGGCCCGACGGGCGCGGCGGACGGCGTCGACCCCGCCGTCGCGATGTTCGAGAGGATCGTCGACGACCTGGGCAAGCTGCCCCGGCACGCCGGGCGGCTGCGGCTGCGGCAGTTCACGCTCTTACGCAACGTCGCCCGTGCGGCCGGTCTGCCGACGAGTCCGCAGGAGCGCGTCGACGAGCTCCGGACGAGGCTGTACGAGCGGCGCCGGCCGCACGGCGCCGGCGACGGCCCTCAGCCGGACGGGCTCCCCTGGTGGCAGTCGATGGTCTGGTGGTCGATCAAATGGTGCGCGCCGGGGGTGTTCGCCTGGCGGGTGAACCGCAGGATGACGGGGCGGCGGGCGTGGTTCTCCGGCTGGGCGCGGCGGCGCGCCGGCGGGGACGCGGGCCGGGACTTCTACTCCGACGCGGCGAAGCTCGCGCCCGGTGGCGAAGGGGCGGGCGACGTCGGCGAGGTGCTGATGTGGGCGCTGCTGGCGGACCTGGACGCCGCGCTGCGCTGGCCCAGGCTCTCGCCGTGGCGCGCCCGGCGTACCCGGTTCGTGCTGTTCGCCCCGCCCGTGCAGGCCGCGGCCGGTGGCCCGCCGGACGGGACGGCGAAGCTCGTCGACGCCTACCGGAGCGCGGCCGAGGATATGCGCAGCCGCGGCACGGTGCTGGTGGCTCCGGCCGGTCCCGGCGAGACGCAATCGTCCGGGGACTTCCTGGAGGCCGCCCAGACGCTGGAGGAGAGCCCGCGCCGGCACGGCGGCCCACTGGAGGTGGCGGTGGCCGTGCCGCCCCTGAACCAGGCCGACGACGGCGGCGCCGAGCGGGCCTTCCGCTACCAGCGACGCATCCAGCCACGCAGGCAGTGGCGCTGGCCGCCCCGAGTGCACGTCGGGGTCCGCGCGGTCGGAATGGCGTTGGCGCTGGCCGGGGCGCTGGCGGGCCTCGGCCTGGCCGGCGTGCCGGTGCCGCCGTTCTCCGACGGGTCCTGCCCGGACGGGCAGGTGGAGGAGCCGGAGGGCAGCGAGTGCCTGGGGCTGAGCAGCGGCGACGCCTACTTCGACGGCATGGCAGGGGAGTTCACGCCGTTGTTCGACATGGTGGCGGACACCAACAAGGAGGTGGATGCGCTCGCCGACGAGGACCGGCCAGTCAGGACGGTGGTCTATTTCGGGCACTTCCACAGCGAACTGTCCTCGGTGGAGGTCATGTCGTCCGACGTGGTCGCGGAACTGCGCGGCGTGGCGCTTGCCCACCAGGTGATCCTCGAGGAGGCGAAGAGCAATCACGAGCGCGTGGCGTTGCGTCTGCTCCTGGCAAACGCGGGGCCAAGTTACCGGGATGCCGCGCTGGTGGCCGACCTGGTCGTCGAGCAGGCGGAGAGCGAACCGATCATCGGCGTGGTCGGGCCGAGAGAGAGCCGCGCCGAGACCTTCGAGGCCCTTCGTGTGCTGGGCGACGCCGACCTTCCGACGGTCGGAACGGCGGCAACGGCCGACGCGCTGCGCGACCAGTCGCTCCAGTTCTACCAACTGGCCCCGACCAACGACCGCCAGGCGCAGGTGGCGGCGGAGTTCCTGGAGCACGAGGAGTTGTTCACCGCCGCGTCCGAGGACGGGCTGACCGAGGCCGCGGCGGTGATCTACGACCCTGACGATCCGTACAGCGACAACCTCGCTCAGGACTTCGCCGATCACTTCGGCAACGGCCCGGTCGAACTGCTGCGACACGGGGCACCGGGCAGCGACGGTGCCGGGGAGGCGGAGGAGACGTTCCGCGCCCTGGCTCAGGAGGTCTGCGATCGGCTGGCCGAACAACCGCGCACCGTCGTCTTCTGGGCGGGGAGACAGTCGGACCTGACGGCCTTCGTGGATGAGTTCGGCCTGGAGTGCTCCTCACCGATCACGGTGCTCGGCGCCGACACGATCGCCAGCAATCTGGGTGACGAGCGAAACCTGCTCGACGAGCACTCAGAGCTCACGCTGTACTACCTGGCGCATGGCTTCCCGGCTGCCAGCAATCCCCCGTCCGGGCTGCCCGAGCGCTTCGTCGAGGCGTACCAGCGGGAGTTCTTCCAACTCGCCGCCACCGGCCCGGAGGCGCTGGAGTCCGGAGACGCCGCGCTGGGGTGGGATGCCCTGTACGTGCTGGCGGAGGCAGCCAAGGTGGCCTACGGGGGGAACGTCACCGACTTCGACAACGCAGCGGTGGTCACCGCGCTGAACTCGGAGCAGGTGAGCTTCCAGGGAGTGACAGGGCTGCTGTCCTTCCACGAGGACCGCATGCCGCCCGACAAGCCGGTCTACATACTGCAGGCCCGCGAGACCATTCCCCTGGTGGTTCTCCAGTGCGGGGCGTTCACGGCGGAGGAGGTCTGGCTCACCTGGGGGAACGGATATCCGTGCCCGCACGACTGACCGCCCGGCGTGAACGCGTCGTCACCAGGCCGACACGAAGGCCACCCAGCGCCGACCGGGGCCGGTCCCGGCGATCGCGGCTAGGGTCCGGATATGGCTGAGAAGGCGCCGTCTCGCCCCGGGGACCGGCTTCCTCCCTGGCTCCCTCCCGACTACCAACCCGGCCGCGAGACGCCGGCCGACATCAACGACCGGAGCGCGCCCTTCCTGATCGACGCGGCGTTCGTCACCGGGCTGATGTTCGCCCTGGTCTCCCTGAACGGCCTGGTGGGCGACCAACCGGCCGTGGCGGTCGTGCTCTGCGCGGCGGTCCTCCTGTGCTACTCACCGCTGTGCACCGCGCGCTGGGGAGGTACGCCCGGCAAGCTGATGCGCGAGATACGGGTCGCGCGCGCCGACGACGGCGCGAACCTCTCGTACGGGCAGGCCCTGCGCCGGCACCTGGCCCACTGGGTCCTCTGCGTGGTGCCCGTCGGCCCGTTGCACCATCTGTGGATCATCTGGGATGAGCCCCGCCAGCAGTGCCTCCACGACAAGTTCGCGAAGACGATCGTGGTCATCCGGGAATGAGCCGTGCCCGGGGCGTCAGCCGTCGGCCGGTTTGATGAGCGAGCCGACGTCGGGCCAGGTGATGCGGAGCATGCTGGGGGAGCCGTTGAGCTGGGTTGGGTCGCCGCCGGGGGGTGGCACCGTGGCCCGCTCGCCGGTGCTGCCGCCGAGGGCCCGGTAGAAGCCCTGGGCCGCGGTGTTCTGCTCCAGCACCCACAGGTACAGGGAGTCGCCCGTCGCCCGTTCCGCCACGGCCTCCGCGGCGCGGGTCAGGAGCACCCGGCCGAGGCCGTGCCCCTGGCGGCTGTGCACGACGTGCAGGTTGTCGAGGAGACTGCCCCAGCGCTCGTCGGCGTCGAAGACGACGTGCGCGAAGCCCACCAGCGCGGTGTCCTCGTCCGTGTCCTCCTCGGCGAGGACCGTCAGGCCGCCGGCCGGGGCGGCGAGCCGCGCGGACCACACGGACCGGCGTTCGGCAACCACATCGCCGTCCAGATACGCGTCCGCGTAGGCGCCGCGATAGTGCCGCCGCCAACTGTCGGCGTGCAGCAGCGCCACGCTCTCCGCATCGTCCGGCCCGGCCGCACGCAACCAGATCGCCGCCATGCGCCCCCCTCTCACCCCGAAACGTCTCCCGACCTGCACGCTAGGCGCCGCGTCGCGCCGCTGTCCACGCGATTTTCTCGATAGCGCGGGCGGGGAGACCGGTGGGAGAGTGGCCGCCATGCACCACGAGGACCACGAGGCTGAGGAACTACCGCTCACCGGGGGCAACGTCAGCGCCGGCGTGGTGCGGGTGGGGGACACCGTGCGGCGGCCCGCCGGGCCGTGGACGCCGGCCGTGCACGCGTTGCTCGACCATCTCCACCAGACCGGATTCCGCGCCGCCCCGCGCCCGCTCGGGATCGACGAACGCGGGCGCGAGGTGTTGAGCTTCGCGCCGGGGGAGGCCGTCTGGCCGCGCCGCTTCGGGTGGATGGCGCCCGAGGCACGGCTGGTCCGGGTCGCCCGCCTGGTCCGCGACCTCCACGACGCGCTGGCCGGCTTCACCCCGCCGCCCGACGCCCGTTGGCAGACGTTGATCCCGGACGCGAGCGGTGACGGCGGCGAGATCATCGCCCACCACGACCTGGCCCCGTGGAACCTGGTCGCCGACGGCCCGGACGGCGCATGGGCGTTTATCGACTGGGACTGCGCGGCGCCCGGCTCCCGGCTGTGGGACCTCGCCTACGCGGCCCACGGCTTCCTGCCGCTCTCCGCCAACCCCACCTTCCAACTCCCGGACGCCGAGGCCACCACCCGCCTGCGGCTGTTCGCCGACGCCTACGGCCTGGGCGAACCCCAACGCCGCCGCCTTGTCCCGCTGCTGACCCGCCGCACCCGCGCCATGCACGACTTCCTCCGCGACCAGGCCGCCGCGGGCACCGAGCCATGGCTCACCCACTGGAACACGGGCCACGGCGACGCCTGGCGCACCGACGCCGACTACACGGAGCACCGCGAGGCCCACTGGCTCGCCGCGCTCCTCGACTGAGGCGCCGCCCGAGGCGGCAAGGGCTTGGGGCGAGTCTGCTCCGGGTGTCGCTGCCGCATTCAGACCCGGATCACCACGACGGTGCTTACGACCTTGTCGTGGAAACACTGCTGGAGGGGCTCGTCCCAGAGGGGCGACAGGTAGTTCAGCAGGCCCACGATGGGGGTGAAGCGAAGGACCCAGTGAACCAGGTGCCGAGTCAACGCCCGTCCATACGAGAGGCGTTGTCCGTCGCGTGCGCGGGCGACCCGCATGCCGCGCATCCGCTTGCCGGGTGTGCCTCCCCAGCGTGCCGTGGAGATCGGGGGGTAGCACAGGACGAGTGCCGCGAACACCGCGATCCCCCCGGGCTCCTGCCCGTCCAGCAGGCCGTTGAGCGAGAGGCCGCCGAGCAACAACATCACGAAGAAGAAGCCGTCGAGCAGGTAGGAGCCGACGCGGGTCCCGAAGTTCGCGGGCTTCTCCCGGGCAGGTTCGTAGTACGCGCAGAGCCACGGGGGGAGACGGTCCCGGTCGGTGACGGGAGAGGGCTGCCGTAACCAGGGGCGAGGGGGTGTCCTGTCATCCATCGTCCGACCGTAGCCAGGGGCGAGGGGACCCCTCCCAATCTCGCTCACACCGGGGGAAGCCACCCCGAGGGCTGGCCTGGGCCCCGTCGGACGGGGGTGCCGAGGAGGTGGGTCAGGGCCGGGGTCAGGTGGGGGAGGAGGGTGGGGCCGAAGGCGCAGAGGGTGTGTTCCCAGGGGTGGGCGAACGTGCCGAGGCGGAGGTCGGCCGTGAGGTAGAGGTGGTAGTCGCCGTCCGGCGAGGCGCTACCGGGCCACCGGGGTTGGCCGGGGGCTCCGACGCGGGGTGGATCGAAGCGGTAGCCGGGGTGCTGCCAGTCCAGCCAGTACAGCGGCTCGTCCGGGCGGGCGGCGGCGCGCAGGGCGCGTTCGACGGCGGCCTGGACGGCGTCCCGGATTGCGAGGTCCGCCGTCTCGTCCAGGCGCCAGGTGGCGGAGTCGGCCGGTTCGTCGATGCCCGGGAAGGCGTCGGTGTCGGGGCGGAACGCGAAGCGCTCCCGCCAGGCGTCCCACAGCGCGTCGTGCCCCGGATCGTCGAACAACTGCCGCACGGGCCGCTCGGTCGAGGTGGGGCCGCCGGGCGGCGCCCAGCGGTAGGGGATGACGGTGGTCGCCGGGCGGAGGCCGCACCGTTCCAGGAAGGCACGGAGCGGGTCGCTTGCCTCCGCCAGCACATGCCGCGTGAGGCCGCCGCGCCGCCGGTCCGTCGCCCAGCCGGCCCAGGCCGCGACCAGTTCGGGACGCGGCGCCGTCAGGCCGCCGACCACCGCCACCTCCGTGCCCGGCGGCTTCTCCGCCCAGCTGGCGGCCACGATCCGTTCCTCCTCCTCCAGCACGAACACCCGCGCGCCGGGCCGGGTGACCGCGCCGTCCGCCAGGAACTCACCGAACGGCGTCCGCTGCTCGCCGGCATCGGCGGCCAGCTCCGCCACCCGCGCCAGCTCCTCGCGCCCGTACGCCGCGCGCACCACCCCGGCGCCGCCCGGAAGCGCGGAAGCCTCCGCGACGAGCACCGCCCGCTCCGCCCCGGCGACGAACCCGGCCTCCCGCACCGCGGCCCGCAGCCCGTCCGGGTCATCCCCGTACACCGGCCACTCGACCGGCTCCCCCCGCGCCGCGAACGCGTCGCGCAGCCGCACCACCTCGGCGTCCGATCCCGGAGACCACCCGACCGGATGATTCACGGTGCCGTGCGTCCCGTAGTGGGCCCGCAGCAACGCACCGTCCCGCACCACCACGCCCCCCACCGGAGCCCGCTCCGGCACGAACGCCCGCACCCGCCCCACCACCCCGAGCGGCCCCGACTCGTCAGTCGCCATCCGACGAGGGTAGACCTGGAGTCTGACGGTCGACGGGAGGAGTGACATGGCGCATCGGGTGAGCATCGAGTACTGCACCCTGTGTCGGTGGTTGCCTCGGGCGGGGTGGTTGGCGCAGGAGTTGTTGGGGACGTTCGAGGCGGAGCTGGCCGAGGTGGCGCTGGTGCCGGGGACCGGGGGCGTGTTCCGGGTGTCGGTGGACGACGAGGTGGTGTGGGACCGGAGCGAGCAGGGGTTCCCCGAGCCGAGCGCCGTCAAGCGGCTGGTGCGCGACCGCGTGGCGCCCGGCCGAAGCCTGGGCCACGCGGACGCGTGAGCCCGCCGTGACCCGGCTCAGGAACCGGTGACCCGCTCGAACGGGGTGGGGGACTCGCCGGTCCAGCGGTAGAGGTAGACCTCGCCCTCCTGCGTGCCGTCGCCGACCGGACGGCCCTCTGCCACGTAGTAGAGGCCGCCGCCGAGCGCGTCGAACCCGTAGTTGCCGTGGAACTCCCACCCGTACGTGCCCGTGGCCGGATCGTGCTGTCCCTCCGGGCGCAGGCTCAGCAGCCGGCCGGTCTCCGGCTCCGGCTGCCCCTGGATCTCCCCGCGCACCGGGCGGGCCGTGCCGTCGACGGTGAAGAAGGAGTAGTTCGGGAACTCCGGCTTCGTGCCCTCGTAGACCGCCATGATCCAGTTCCGGGTGTACGGGTCGTACTGGAGGTTCTGCACGCCGTAGGTCGTGTTCCCGGTGTAGACGAAGTACTTGCCGTCGTAGCGCTCCGGACCGCTGCGGTGCGGGTCGCTCTGCGACAACGGCCGCTCGTACCGGCGCCAACGGCTGACGTCGTACTCCAGGATGACCTGGTGGTCGTTGTCCGTCCGCTCCTCGTTGGCGTAGACCCCGTAGGCCACCATCAGCTTCTGCTCGCCGCCGCGCCGGCCGAACTCCGGGCCGAACGAGACGCCGTCGATGCCGCTGCATCCGTAGCGGTGGTCCGCGGTGTCGGCCGTGTCGCCGTCGAACTCGCCGTCGCCGTCCATGTCGGCGGTGAAGTCCGCCACCACCTCGTCGAGGTGCACGGCGGTCATCACCCCGTCGGTCTCGGCGTTCATGCCGACGCGGTCGATCTTCTCGACGTCGAAGACGGCGATGTAGAAGGCCTCCTCGGCCTTGTACTCCAGCGAGCCGTAGACCCGCCCGTCCCGCGGGTTCAGGTCGATGTCGCCGAGGTGCCCGGTCAGGCCCTCGACGGTGCCGAGCACGGTGCCGTCGAGGTCGGTCTTCACCAGCGCCTGCGTGAAGGACCAGTACACGAAGCCGTTCTCGGTGTCCACGGTGACGCCCTGCACGTGGCTGGTCGGCCACGCCCCGCCGTGGATATGCGTGGGCAACTCCGGCGCCTCGGGTGCCTCGGGTGCCTTCGTCGGTGCGGCGGCCAGGGCCGGGGCCGGGCAGGCCAGCGCGGAGACCGCGACGGCGACCACGACGGCGGCGAATGCCGTGTTCAGCTTGCGCACGTCTCTTCCTCTCCTCGGTGGCCCGGGTGATCCGCGACCGTCGCAAATAAGCCAGGCGGCCGTGAACTCGGGGTTACCGCGGCGCGAGCGGAGCGGGGCCAACGACCGACGCCGCCGTGAAGCGACCTTGGGGAACGGTTCCGATGGCACCCAATACCGCCCGGCACGGATCGTGCCGGGCGGCATGGCGCGTTCGGGTCGGCTTCTCGTCAGAGCGTCAGCTCCGGGTCGGTGACCAGTTCGGCGAGCTGCTCCGCGGTGACGGAGAAGTCGTCGCGTATCGGGCCCTCGTCGCCGTCCCAGTTCGGGTCGTAGTTGTAGCCGGAGCCCCAGGTGACGGACCCGTCCGTCCGGAAGTGGCGAACGGTGAGGATCCTTTGCTCCTCGTTCAGCTCGGAGACGCTGGTGACGAGAGTGCTGCCGTCGGGCTGTTCCTCGAACTCACAACCCAGCGGCTCCTCCGCGCAGATCTCCTCCGGGGTCATGTCGAAGTGCCCCGGCTCGTCGTACTGGAGGGCGATGCCCGTTTGGCCGATGCTGTCCTCGAAGAACACCCAGTGAGAGAGGTAGCCCATGTCGTCCCAGTAGTCGCCGAGATCGTCCGCGGGGAGGGTCACCTCGACCGCCTTGGCCTCCGGCACGACCTCGGGGAAGGCCTCCGTGACGTACGCCTGGAACTCCAGCGCCCGCTGCTCGTAGAACTCCGCCGGCCGGTCGGCCACGGCCTGCGCGGGAGCCGCCATGGCGCCGGTCGTTGACAGGGCGAGCGCGGCCGCCGCGAGGCCGGTCACGATGAGCGCCCTGCGCCGCAAGGTCCTCGTTGTCATGGATCTCTTCCTTCCTTCACGAGAATGCTGATGATCTCTTGGGAGGAGACGCACTGGCCAGCACGCGTTCGCGCAGCAGGCGGGGTTGGACGAGGGGGCGTGTCAGGCGGCGCACGGGTGGGGAGGCGAGGGCGGCGGCCAGCAGCATCGTGGCGAGGACCAGGGCGCCCTGGTCCGGCCAGGAGTCGAACCGGGCGGGCACGTCGGCGGCGTTCAGCGGGCGGAGCGCCAGGGGGTGCAGCAGGTAGATGTAGAGGCCGCCGGCGCCCAGGCAGGTGACGAACGGCAGGCGCCGCCGCGGGACGAGCCGGATGGCGCTGAGCACCACCAGCATGCCGCCCAGCAGGATGGCGCCGCGGACCGCCCACGCATGGGACGCGGCGAGCTGTTCGCCCGCGGCCTGGGCGTACGGGGCGCGCATCTTCAGCCACTCGACGTCCAGGAGACGAGTGAGCGGCCAGGCGGCGGCGAACGTCACGCCCAGCACCGTCCAGGCGGCGCGGCGGCTCAGCCGCGAACGCAGCTCGTCGAGACCGCCCTCGCGCAGCCGCCAGCCGAGGAGGAAGAAGGGCAGGAAGCAGACGTTCCGGGAGAACTCGAAGAGGGCGATCTCGGTGAGCGGGAGGTAGCCGGCGAGTACGGCCGCCACCACCGAGGCGCTGAGCGGGTGGCGCAGTCGGGCCAGGTAGGGCAGGGCGAGCCGCCAGACCAGCAGGGACACCAGGAACCACATGGTCCACGTGCGCGCCTTTACCTCGTCCGGCCACGCGTAACCGGACATGGCCCATATCTCGAGGGCACTCAGAGCCTGGAGGGCCACGTACGGCACCACCAGGGACTCGACGAGCAGCCCGCCGCGACGCCGGGTCAGCGGGGCGGCGCTGCTGAAGTACCCGGCGAGGACCGCGAACAGCGGCACCCGCAGCGCCCACGTGGCGATGTGCAGCCAGCGCAGGCCGTCGCGGTCGGCGAGTATCGGATCGGCGGCGTGCATGACCACCACCAGGGCGCCGGCGGCGAACCGCAGGTTGTCCCACCCGGGGTCACGGGCGTCGCGTTGCTGGGTCATCGGAATCCCCCTTGGTGGCCCATGTGGATACCTGCTATGTACTGAGTAGGTTCGTGGTATGGGTGGGCGAGACGGGCAGGCTTCGGCCGCCCGAGGGCGACGTTCGTTCGGGCTGGTTGTGAGAGTGGTCTCGGTACGGCTAGACGGTGTCCGGGTCCGCGTCCGGATCCGTCACGGGAACGGGCAGGTAGACGGTGGTTTCGTAGCCGCCGTCGTCGGTGGGGTGGGTGGTGATGTGGCCGTCGAGCATGGTGACGCGTTCGCGCATGCCGGTGATGCCGTGTCCGGATCCGGGGGAGGGGGGTATCTCGTGGCGGGCGGGGCCGTTGACGATGCGCAGGCCGAGGCCGCCGAGCACGTAGGAGACCTCGACGCGGGCGTCGGCTCCGGGGGCGTGGCGTAGGACGTTGCTGAGGGCTTCCTGGACGATGCGGTAGGCGGAGAGTTCGATGCCCTGGGGGAGTTCGCGGACGGCGCCGGTGATGACCTTTTCCACGGTGAGCCCGGCGTCGCGGACGTTGTCCAGCAGGCCGTCGAGGGCGCTCAACGTGGGTTGGGGCGCGTCGGGGGCCTCGTAGTCGGCGGCGCGGACCACGCCCAGGACGCGGCGGAGTTCGGTGAGGGCGAGGAGGGCGTTCTCGCGGATGGTGACGAAGGAGCGGACGAGTTCCGGGTCGGGGTCGGTGACGCGGTAGGGGGCGGCCTCGGCCTGGATGGCGACGACGGACATGTGGTGGGCGACGACGTCGTGGAGTTCCCGGGCGATGGTGGTGCGCTCCTCCAGCAGCGTGCGCTGGGAGCGTTCCCGCACGGTGACCGCCGTCTGCTTGACCACCTCCTGTTTGGACGTCCACCAGCCGCGCACCAGCAGCGTGCCGATCAGCACCACCGCGGAGCCGATGATCATGACGGGGGCGTTGCTGGGCCGGCCCTCGCTCACATCGAAGAACGCGCCGACGGCGGCCGTGAACACCCACATCTCGGTGGCAACCCAGGGGCGCGCCCGGATGGCGACCAGCGCCATCACCAGCAGATGCGAGATCAGGCCGGCCGGTGTCCAGGGCCAGGTGTCGGTGAGGCCCCACGCGGCCAGGTAGACGCTGCCGGCGAGGGACAGCCACCACGCGGCCAACGGACGGACGAGCACGAGGATCAACGGCACCCCCACCCACAGGACGCTGATCGCCGCCTCGCCCTCCTGGGCGTCGTACGGGCGGTAGCGCCAGCCGGTGAGCTGCATCAGCACGAGCGCCGTCGCCACCACGGCGGCGTGCGGCAGCCAGACCACGTACGGCCGTATGCGGGCGGGGAAGGAGTCCCGCAGCCACACCGGGGGATTGCCCAACGGAGGGAGCGGCCGGAACGCGAAGACGTTGGCGAACAGGTCCTGCCACAGCCTGCGGAGGCCCGCACGGGCCATGCGGAGTTCGTTCCGCATGGCGGCCTGGGGAGAGGGCCCGTTCGTCGCCGGTCGTGTGGTCTTGCCTGTCGTGGTCACGCACAGCACGGTAGGCGCTGTTCCACCGCGCCGTCGTCCCCTGTGGAGCGGATCACGCGGGGTCCGTCTCAGGTACCACGCTCCGCCGCGCGGCGGCGCCTGGCGCGCGTCAGGCCGGGGTGACCAGCCGGGACTCGTAGGCGAAGATCGCCGCCTGGGTGCGGTCGCGCAGGTTCAGCTTCACCAGGATCCGGCTGACGTGGGTCTTGATCGTGGACTCGGCGAGCGTCAGATGCTCGGCGATCTCGGCGTTGGACAGACCCTGGGCGATGAGCGCCAGCACCTCGGTCTCGCGCTCCGTCAGCTCGCCGATCCGGGCCTGCGCGGGCGGGCGCGGGGTGTTGGCGCCGTGCCGGGCGAACTCGACGATGAGCCGCCGGGTCACGGTCGGGGCGAGCAGCGCCTCGCCCTCGGCCACCACCCGCACGCCCTCGGCGAGCTGGCGGGCGGAGGCGTCCTTCAGCAGGAAGCCGGACGCCCCGGCGCGCAGCGCCTGGTAGACGTACTCGTCCAGGTCGAAGGTGGTCAGCACCAGCACCTTGGTGTTCGGGGTGTCCGGGCCGCCCGCGGCGCCGACGATCTCCCGGGTCGCCTCGATGCCGTTCAGCACCGGCATGCGGACGTCCATCAGCACCACGTCGGGGCGGAGCGCGGCGGCCTGGGCGATCGCCTCGCGGCCGTTGACCGCCTCGCCGGCGACCTCGATGTCGGGCTGGGCGTTCAGCAGCACCGAGAAGCCCTCGCGGACCATGACCTGGTCGTCGACGATGAGCACCCTGATCGTCATGCCGGCTCCTCGATGTCCGCGGTCTCTTCGGGGGCGGGGTGGGGCGTGGGGAGGTAGACGGTGGTTTCGTAGCCGCCGTCGTCGGTGGGGTGGGTGGTGATGTGGCCGTCGAGCATGGTGACGCGTTCGCGCATGCCGGTGATGCCGTGTCCGGATCCGGGGGAGGGGGGTATCTCGTGGCGGGCGGGGCCGTTGACGATGCGCAGGCCGAGGCCGCCGAGCACGTAGGAGATCTCGACGCGGGCGTCGGCTCCGGGGGCGTGGCGTAGGACGTTGCTGAGGGCTTCCTGGACGATGCGGTAGGCGGAGAGTTCGATGCCCTGGGGGAGTTCGCGGACGGCGCCGGTGATGACCTTTTCCACGGTGAGCCCGGCGTCGCGGACGTTGTCCAGCAGGCCGTCGAGGGCGCTCAACGTGGGTTGGGGCGCGTCGGGGGCCTCGTAGTCGGCGGCGCGGACCACGCCCAGGACGCGGCGGAGTTCGGTGAGGGCGAGGAGGGCGTTCTCGCGGATGGTGACGAAGGAGCGGACGAGTTCCGGGTCGGGGTCGGTGACGCGGTAGGGGGCGGCCTCGGCCTGGATGGCGACGACGGACATGTGGTGGGCGACGACGTCGTGGAGTTCCCGGGCGATGGTGGTGCGCTCCTCCAGCAGCGTGCGCTGGGAGCGTTCCCGCACGGTGACCGCCGTCTGCTTGACCACCTCCCGCCGCGACTCCCGGTTGGCCCGGACCAGGACCACGGTCAGCAGGGCCGCGAAGGAGACGGCCATCATGGCGGGCGAGTTGGCTCCGCGGGTGTCGTGCCAGTCCAGGGACACGCCCATGGCCGAGGTGATCAACCACATCTCCGCGACCGCCCGCGGCCGGGTGCGGGCGGCCGCGAACGTGATCACCAGCAGGTGGGAGGCGAAGGTCAGCTCGGTCCACGGCCAGACGTCGGAGATGTCGAGGCGCGCGATCCCGAAGCAGCCGATCAGGGACATCCACCAGGCGCCCACCGGCAGGTAGACAGCCGCGGCCAGCGGGACGCCGACCGCGAGGGCGTGGAGCACGGCGTGCCCACGGTCGTAGTAGTTGTATCCCCAGTCGTCGTTGAGGCCGTAGCCGGCGGCCGCGGGAATCGCCAGCGCGACCGCCACCGTGAGGAGCGCGATATGCGGCAACCAGCGCGCGTGACTCCGGTACCGCCGCGGGAGCCTGAGCACCAGCGGGGAGGTGCTCGCCAGCCGCGACGGCGGCCGGACGAGGAACGCGTCTCGGCCGAGGTCATGCCAGGGACCCAGCAGGGCCTTTCCCAGGCGCCGCACGGCTCCGCGCAGCGCCCGCAACTCGCCTCGCACGCTGGCCGGCCGCGCCGTCTCGCTTCCGCTCACGTACAGCACGGTAGGCGGTGACCCCGGGCGCCGTCGTCCCCACCTGTGCGGATGCTTCGGGATACATCTCAGGTACTACGCCCGAAGCACGGCACTGGGGCGCGGACGTCGCGTCCGCGCCCCTCACGCGCCGGCGTCCGCCGGCGGTCGCCGCCTCATTCGGTGGCGATCGCGCGCAGCACGTCCAGCCGGGCCGCCCGCCGGGCCGGACGCCAGCCGGCCAGCACGCCGGCCGTGACGCCGACCAGGGCCACCACCGCGAGCTGCGTCGGCGGCACGGTGAACGCCCCGGTGCCCGAGGAGTCCGTGGCCCGCACCATGGCCCAGCCGAGGAACGCCCCGAGGCCCAGCCCGCCGGCCGTGCCGAACGCGGCGACCAGCACGGACTCCCAGCGCACCATGGCCCGCAGCTGTCCGCGGGTCTGGCCGACCGCGCGCAGCAGGCCCAGCTCCCGGGTGCGCTCGTGCACCGCCAGCGTCAGGGTGTTGGCGATGCCCAGCAGGGCGATCAGCACGGCCAGACCCAGCAGGGCGTAGACCAGCGTCAGCATCATGTCGACGCCCGCCGCCGAGGATTCGGCGAACTCGTCGCGGGTCTGCACCTCGGGCCCGCCGAACGGCGCCGCGGCGCGTTCGACCGCTGCCTGGCCCGCCGCCTCGTCCACGCCGTCCGCGAAGGTCACGGCGACCATGGCGTCGGAGTCCTGCAGGACGTGCGGCGCCCAGGCCTCGCGGGTCAGCACGTAGTCCCCGGCGATGTCGTCCTCCTCGTACACCGCCGCGACCGTGAACTCCCCCCTGGTGCCGTCGGCGAAGGACATCCTGGTCCGGTCGCCGATCGCCCAGCCGTGCTCCTCGGCCTCGTCGGCGGAGACGGCCACGTCCTCCGTGCCGAGCTGGCCGAGTCGGCCGTCCACCGTGCCCAGGTCCAGCACCCGGCCCAGCAGCGCCGGGTCGGCGACGGTCAGCCGTTGCCCGTCGCCGCCGACCTCGGCGACGCCGGTGCCCAGGCCGAGCGCGGTCTCCACCTCAGGCAGTGCGGCGATCGCCGGGGCGAGGTCCGGGCTGAGCGCGCCGTTGTCCGGGCCGAAACCGGGGGCGCGCACCGCCACGTCGCCGGCGAAGGCGCGGGACACCGTCTCGTCCATCGAGGTCTTCAACGAGGCGCCGAAGACCGTGAAGAGGGACACCACGGCCACGCCGATCATCAGCGCGGTGGCGGTGGCGGCGGTGCGCTTCGGGCTGCGCAGCGCGTTGCGCTGGGCCAGTCCCGCCGTGACGCCGCGCACCCGGCGGGGCGCCGCGCCGAGCGCCCTTACCGCATAGCGGGAGGCCACCGGGCCCAACGCCACGAAGGCGCTCAGGGTCACCAGCGCGCCGGTGGCGGTGAGCAGCATGGAGGGCCCCGAGGACGCGCCGTAAGCGGTGAGGCCGATGCCCGCCGCGCCCAGCACGCCGCCGACCGCGGCGCGGATCCGGGAGGTCCCGGCGTGGTCCACGGCGGTCTCCCGCAGCGCGGCCAGCGGCGCCGTGCGCCCGGCGCGGATGGCGGGCAGCACCGCGGAGCCGACGCAGACCAGCAGGCCGATCGACCACGGCAGCGCCAGCGAGGTCGCCGTGATCACCAACTCGCCGTCCGGGAACGGGAAGCCGGCCGTCGTGAACAGCCACTGCAGGCCCGCGGCGATGCCGACGCCGCCGGCCAGCCCGGCGAGCGCGGCGACGGTGCCGACGACGACCGCTTCCACCAGCGTCTGTCCGAGCACCTGCCGGCGGGTGGCGCCGAGCGCGCGCAGCAGCGCGTTCTCCCGGGTGCGTTGGGCGACGACGATGGCGAACGTGTTGAAGATGCTGAACGTGGCCACCAGCAGCGCGACGCCCGCGAAACCGGTCAGGCCCATGGTGAAGCCGGTCAGGAAGCGGCCGGCGACCATGTCGATGTTCTCCTCGGTGTACTCCTCACCGGTGAGCGCCTCCACGCCGGCGGGGAGCGTCGCGTCGAGCGCCGCGACCAGTTCGCCCTGGCTGGTGCCGGACTCGGCCCGCACCTGGATCCGTTCGGCCTGACCCGGCTCGGCCGTCAGGTACCGCTCGGCGTCGGCCTGGGTCAGCCCGGTGAAGGTGGTCTCGCCCATGCCGTCCGCGCCGCCGAACGCCGCGATGCCGACGATCGTCACGCGCACCGGGTCGGGGGTGAGCAGGGTGGTGGTGTCGCCGACGGCCAGGTCGCCCGCCTCGGCGGCGCCGCGGTTGACCACGGCCTCGCCCGAGCGTTCGGGGGCCCGGCCCTCGACCAGCTCGTAGGCGTTGAGCTGTGGGTCGTCGACCCAGTTGCCGGCCATCATGGGCGGGCCGCCGCCGCCGATCGGCTCGCCGTCGGCGCCGATCAGTCGCCCCGAGCCCTCGATGTTCGGGACCGCCGCGGCGACCCCCGGCACCTCGCGGATCTCGGCCAGCAGGTCGGTGTCCAGGGGCTGCCGGGTGTCGCCCTCGTCCCCCACGGTGATCTCGTCGGCGCTGCGGACCACGGCGTCGGTGCCGCTGGTCGCGCTGCCGAACATCGAGTCGAACGCGGTGCGCAGGGTGTCGCCCATCACCAGGGTGCCGCCGAGGAAGGCGACGCCCAGGAAGACCGCGACGAAGGTGCCCACGAACCGCCGCTTGTGGGCGCGGAGCGAGGCCAGGCTGATGCGCAGGCTGGCGCGGGTGCCGCTCATGACCGCACCTCCGGCGCACGCTCGTCACCCGTGTCACCCTCGTCGTCGGCCAGGCGCTGCATGCGCTCCAGCACCCCCTCCGTGGTGGGCGACGGCATCCGGTCGACCAGCCGGCCGTCGGCGAGGAAGACCACCTCGTCGGCGTGCGCGGCGGCCACCGGGTCGTGCGTGACCATCACCACCGTGCGGTCCATCTCCCGCACGGTGCGGCCCAGCAGCCGCAGCACCTCGGCGCCGGAGCGCGAGTCGAGGTTGCCGGTCGGCTCGTCGGCGAAGACCACCTCGGGGTCCCCGGCGAAGGCCCTCGCCACCGCCACCCGCTGCTGCTGGCCGCCGGACAGCTCGCTCGGGCGGTGGTGCAGCCGGTCGCGCAGTCCGACGACGTCGATCAGCGCGTCGACCCTCCCCCGGGCCCTTGAGGGCCCGGGAGGTGCCCCCGGGGCGTCGCCGCGCACGCCCGCCAGGTCCATCGGGAGGGTGATGTTCTCCGCGACGGTCAGCGTCGGCAGCAGGTTGAACGCCTGGAAGACGAAGCCGACGCGGTCCCGCCGCAGCAGCGTGAGCCGCCGGTCGTCGAGGCCGCTGAGCTCGGCGTCGCCGATGAACGCGGCGCCCGAGGTGAGCGTGTCCAGGCCGGCCGCGCAGTGCATCAGCGTCGACTTGCCGGAGCCCGAGGGCCCCATGATCGCGGTGAAACGGCCGGCGGGGAAGTCGACGGTCACCCCGTCGAGCGCGCGGACCTCGGTGCCGCCCGCGCCGTAGACCTTCACGGCGTCGACGACGCGCGCCGCGACCGCGGCGCCCGCGCGGGGAGCGTTACGGGGTCCCTTCCTGGTAGTCCGCAGCAGGGTGTTCACGGGTACTCAGCTCCTCAGTAGCGACGGGTTCGAACGAACTCCTCATCGCTACCGACCCTCCCGTCCTGCCCCCTTCCGGGTCGTCGCACGGCCGGCGGTACCTCGGCTGCTGCGCGGGGAGTAGCCGAGGCCGCCCCGGCTACTCCCCGCCGCCCGGCGGCGCCGGTCAGGCGAACGCGTTGACGCCGGTGAGCTCGGCCGACAGCGTCCACAGCCGCGCGGCCTGCTCGCGGTCGATGGCGTAGCCGGCCACGCCGCCCTGCCCGTCGCCGTCCTCCCTGGCGGGCTCCGCGATGTCGCAGTCCTCGCAGTAGACGCCGCCCAGGCCGGCCAGCCGGGGCGAGGTCGCCGCCCATACCTGCGTCGCCGCGCCCTGTTCCGGCGTCTTGAACGGGAACTTGGTGCTGGGGTTGCCCTCCGCGTCGATCCAGCCGTTGGCGATCTGCTCCTCCCGGGGTACGTGGCGCTGCAGGGGAGTGAGGATGCCGCCCGGGTGCAGCGCGAAGGCCCGCACGCCGGCGTCCTGGCCCAGCTCATCGAGCCGGACCGCGAACAGCACGTTGGCGGTCTTGGCCTGCCCGTACGCCTCCCACTTGTCGTAGTCGCGCTCGAACATCACGTCGTCCCAGCGGATGCCGGACCGCAGGTGGCCGCGCGAGGAGACCGAGACGACGCGGCCCCCGCCGTCCGCGGCGAGCGCCGGCCAGAGCAGGTTGACCAGGGCGTGGTGGCCGAGGTGGTTGGTGGCGAACTGCGCCTCCCAGCCCGGGCCCACCCGAGTCTCGGGACAGGCCATGATGCCGGCGCTGTTGATCATCATGTCGATGGCGCGGTCGGTGGCGAGAAAGCGCTCGGCGAAGGCGCGGACGCTGGCCAGGTCGGCGAGGTCGAGTTCGTCGGTCTCCACCCCGTCGAGGCCCGCGAGCGCCTCCTTGGCGGAGGCGGGCCGCCGGGCGGGAACGACGACGTGGGCGCCGGCGGCGGCCAGCGCGCGCGTCGTCTCCAGGCCGATGCCCGAATAGCCGCCGGTGACGACGGCGAGTCGACCCGTGAGGTCGATCCCGTCCAGCACGTCGTCGGCGGTGCTCTGGAAGCCGAAGCCGGATCCGATCTGGTGCTGTGGAGTGCTCATGTCTCGCAGGCTACGAACTGGAGTGCACTCCAGGGCAAGCCACGCCGCGCGCTGGCCTTGACGCCGACGTCAAGGAATACCGTCGCCGACGTGGCCCTTGCTACCACTGTTACCACGGGGCGTGCCACCGAAGGACGAGGAGGACCCGATGCGGATCGGCGAGCTGGCGGAGCGGGCCGGAACGACCACGCGCGCGCTGCGCTACTACGAGTCCCGGGGCCTGCTCGACGCCCGGCGGGACCCCAGGGGCTACCGCACCTACGGAGAGGACGACCTGCGCCAGCTCGAACAGATCCGGGCGCTCCAGGACTACGGCTTCGGCCTGGAGGAGACCCGGCCGTTCGTGGAGTGCCTGCGCGCCGGACACCCGACGGGGGACGCGTGCCCCGCGTCGCTGGAGGTCTACCGCCGCAAGCTGGCGGAGCTGGAGGACTGCATCGCGCAGCTCCAGGCGGTCAGGGACGACATCAGGGCACAGCTGTTCCGCGCCGAATCGTCGGTGACGCCGTCACCCGGGCCGGCGCCCGAACCGCGCTGCGAACTGGCGCCCCACCTCCCGACCCACCACGAGCCGGGCCCCGCCGACCGGCTTCCCTGACCGAACGCTCGCGCAGCCCCCGAACAGAGGAGAGACCTGCCATGCCGTCGACCACCGCCACCCTTCCCCAGGTCACCGACGCCACCTTCGCCGACGAGGTGCTGGCCGCCGACCGGCCCGTGCTGGTCAAGTTCACCGCCGAATGGTGCGGGTGGTGCCGGATGATGGAGCCCGTGCTGGTGGCGCTCGCCGACGACCTGGGCGCCGAGCTGTCGGTGGTGAGCCTGGACGCGGACCACAACCCGGAGACGCCCAGCGCCTACGGGGTGCTCTCGCTGCCCACCCTGCTGCTTTTCCGCGCGGGCGAGCCGGTGAGCTCGATGGTCGGCGCGGTCCCCAAGGCACGCCTGCGGCAACGGATCGAGGACGCCCTCGCACCCACGGCGAACTAGGCCCTGTCCGGCTGATCTTGCCGGGCCCGCGACTCCCCCAGACTTCGTTCGGGGGGACCCCCACGCTACGGCCACTCGCTGCGTTGTCGGATCGCGCGAGTACGTCCCCCAGACTCCGTCTGGGAGGTGCCCCCATTCGTACGAGCTGCGATCCTCCGCCTTGCGATTGACCTCCCCAGGCCCTCAAGGGCCTGGGGGAGCCGCGGGCTGATCCTCCCCCAGCCATGGGGGTACCCCCATCGATCGACAGGACAGGACACTAGGCCCCGTCCTGCCCGGGCACCGTGACGTCCTCCGGTAGCAGTTGCTCGGTGAGCAGCCGGCGCACCCGGTCGGTCCGGTCGGGTGCGTCGAGCCAGGCGTCGAGCAGCCGCCAGCCGTGGAAGTAGCCCAGCACGTACAGGGCCATGCCGGAGGACCGCAACGAGCCCAGCGCCGCGGCCGTCTCGGCCTCGGACAGTAGCGCCCACCGGGCCAGGTAGCCGGCGAGCTCCGCCTCCTCGCGCCCCTCGGCGGCGAGCAGCGTCGCGTTCGCCCACACGCCGAACAGCGCGTTCTGCGCCCGGTGGATCGCCGCGAAGTCGCTGCCGTCCCGGCCGATGCCCCGCGGGCGCAGCACCTGGCCGGACAGCCACGCCTGCGCCGCGTCACCGGGGAAGACGATCCCCTCGGCGTGCAGGCCGAGCCCTTCGCTGATCACGTCCCTGACGAGGCCTTCCCGGTGTCCCGAAGCTAGCTGTACGGTCTCCCGTACGCCGTACGGACGAAGGAGGCCCGCGATGCCCCGGCCGCCGCGACGACCGCATGCCGGGGAGACATCGCCCGGGCCACTCGGTGCCTGGGGGAGGGGCGCGGAGGAGCGGCCTCGCCGGCCGCGGCTGTCCCGGGAGCGCATCGTGACGGCCGCCGTCGAGGTGTTGGACGCGGAGGGCGAGGCGGGGTTCTCGATGCGGCGGCTCGCGGCCCGGCTGGGCTGCGCCGTGATGTCGCTCTATGAGTACGTCGGCAGCAGGGAGGACGTGCTCGACCTCGCCGTGGACGAGGTCATGGGCGAGGTGGCGCTCGCCCCGGATGCCCCGGATGCCCCGGATCCGGACGCCAACGGGGACGAGGAGGTCGAGGGGGCCGAGGCTCCGTGGCGCGAGGTGCTGACCCGGCAGCTGGGCCGGAGCCGGCAGGTGATGAAGCGTCATCCGTGGCTGCCCGAGCTGGTCGCCACCCGCCCGCTGCTCGGCCCGAACTCCCTGGCGCGTTCCGAGCTGTTCTACCGCGCGCTGGCCCGCGCGGGGCTCCGCGGTCCGCGGCTGATCGCCGCCGTCGGCACGCTGGTCTACTACGTGCAGGGGTACGTGGCGACCGAGAACATCTGGCGCGCCTGGCAGCGGGACCCCGCCGACGAGGGCGAACTCCGCCGCCAGGCCACGGAGTGCATCGTCGAGCGAGCCGAGCTCTACCCGACGCTCACCGCGCAGGCCCAGCTCGACATCGACGATTTCGACGGCCAGTTCCTGCTCGGCCTGGAGACGATCCTCGACGGGATCGAGGCACGCCTCAGATCGTGAGCATCCGCTCGCCGTTTGCACGGTCTTACGTAGTTACGTAGTATCGCCGCCATGAGCCTGGAGGAGCGCGTCGCGGAGCTGGAACGCCGTGTGGTGGCGCTGGAGCGTCAGGGGCCGGCGCGGGACCGCGAGCCGGTCCTGGGACAGGACACCCTGTGGGCGCTGGCGGGGCTGAAGGGCCGGCTGGTCGACGAGGAGTCCGCCGACGGCCAGGTGCTGTACGTCGGCTCCGTGCGGCTGCCGACCGACGAGCGCTACGAGTGGCAGCGCGCCCACGACGTCGGGGCGCTGCTCGACGCCGACTGGTCGGACGCCGCCGAGTCGCTCGCCGCGCTCGGCCACCCGGTGCGGGCCCGCCTGCTCCGGGAAATCCTCGGCGGTCGGCGCGCCGTCGCGGAGCTGGCGGCCCTGGAGGACCTCGGCACCACCGGCCAGATCTATCACCATCTGCGGCAGCTGACCGGCACGGGCTGGCTGCACACCACCAGCCGCGGGCGCTACGAGGTCAGGCCCGAACGGGTCGTCCCGCTGCTGGTGGTGCTGGCGGCGGCCAAGCCCTGAGCCGGAACGGCCCGGCGGGCCAGCGGCACGACGACGGAACGAGTACCACGGAGGAACGCCATGCGCGGCACGCGGCAGACGACGATGAAGACGCTGGCCGTGCTCGGCCACTGCTGCTGGGCGGCGTTCTGCGCGCAGCTCGTGCCCAGCTTCGTCTACGACTTCTCGATCTGGTGGGGCTTCGTCCCGCTGATCCTGGCCGTCTGCCTGAAGGCGGTCACGCAGCTGTTGGCCCGGCCGAGCGGCGAGCCGGGACCGCCGGTGGAGGTCGAGCCGCCCGTCACCGGGCGTTGGTCCGCGCTGAACAGCCCGGCCGACCGGGTGCCCAGCCACGGCACCCACGGCTACGGCCAGACGTACGCCATCGACGTCACGGCGGAGCCGGCGGAGGGCACGCGCCCCGCGTTCGGCTGGTGGCCGCCGGTGCGGCGCAACCGCGCCTTCCCGGCGTTCGGCGCCCCGCTGCTGGCCGTCGCCGACGGCACCGTGGTGCGCGCCTCCGACTGGCGTCGCGACCATCTAAGTCGGAACTCCTATCCCGCCCTGGCCTATCTGCTCGCCGAAGGGCTGCTCCGCGACATCGCCGGGGCGACCATGGTCATCGGCAACCATCTCGTGCTCGACCTCGGCGACGGCAGCTACGCCCTCTACGCCCACCTCAGGCGCGGTTCGCTGACGGTCCGGCCGGGCGACCGGGTGCGCGCCGGCCAGCGGCTGGGCGACTGCGGCAACTCCGGCAACTCCTCCGAGCCCCACCTGCACTTCCAGCTGATGGACACCCCCGACCCGGTGACCGCCCGGGGCCTTCCCTTCACCTGGCGCGGCCTCGGCGTCCCCGCCGCGGGCACACCCTTCGAGATCCGCGAGACCTCCCACCCGGCCGAACGGGTCTGACCGGCTGGCCCCAACCGGCGGGCCGTCAGGGCGCAGTGTTCGGTATCTCGCTGTAGGAACGCAGGGCCACCTCAGCGTCCAGGTCCAGCGCGTTCGTCCCCGACGGGGACGGCAGCCCGAGCGCCGCGTCGAGCACGCGCCCGAGGGGACCGCAGCCCGAGGTCCGCGGTGCCGCGAACCGCTCGTCCGCCACGCCGAAGGCGACGACCAGCGGATCCGGCGAGACGACCGTGGTCGGGTCGGTCTCAAGCAGCACCAGCCGGATCGGCTCGGTCTCGGTGCCTATGGAGCAGCCGGGCGGCAGTCCGAACCCCGTGACATCGAAGGTCAGGGCCAGCTCGCCCCGCCGCTCGTCGTTCGACTCGAAGTCCGAGGAGCCCCCGTACCGGGCGGTCAGTGACCACGGCGTATGCCTGACGCGCAGCGGCTCGGCGGTCAGCTCCCCGAAGACCTGCCGGAACTCGCCGTCGATCGTGCCCTCGGCGAAGGTGAGCGTCATGGGGGCCGCGATCGGTCGGTCCACGCGGCCGAGGGTCAGCTGCCCGGTGGCGAGCATCACCTCGCAGCGCCACGCCGCCGGGTCGGCGCCGGCGGGCAACTCGGCGGGCGCCGGACAGTCCTCGAAGCCGAACTCCGGCGGGGCCGATGCCGGCTCGTCGGCGGACGCCGGCCCGCCCGCGGCGCCCACCGCCACGGCGAGCGCGCACAGCGATGCCGCACCGCGGCCGGCCAGGCGACCGCGGCGACCGCGGCGGGACGTGGGAGAGGAACGAGACATGAGGACTCCAGTGAACGGAACAGGACGGAACGGGACGTAACCAGTCGAACGGCTGCCGGAATCCAGGATTACAGAGAAAGCTCTGCAAAGCAATCTCTGCAGAGGTCCCACGGTAGAGTGAACTGCATGGGCGAGGCAGCATCCGGCGACGGTGCCGAACGGCGGACGATCAGCGATCCGGCGGCCCTCAAGGCCCTGGCACATCCGCTGCGGTTGCGGATCCTGCGCCACCTCGGCGCCGAAGGGCCGGCGACCTCGACGACGCTCGCCGGAAGTCTCGGCGAGAGCACCGGCACCCTCAGCTACCACCTGCGGCAGCTGGAGCGCGGCGGGTTCATCGAGGACATCCCCGAGCGGTCCACCGGCCGCGAGCGCTGGTGGCGGGGCGTCCGCGGGCTCGACGTGCGCCGCCCCCCGTACGACGAGATGACGGCGAGCGAGCGCGCGGTCGCCGGCGCCCTCGACCGGCTGCGGATGGCCGAGGACGTCGAGCTGGCCCGCCGGTTCGCGGCCGAGGAGCCGGAATCCGGCGGCTGGATGCGCGGTTCGCGCAGCCTCAGCCATCTCACCCGGGAGGAGCTGGACGCGTTCCACGACGCGTACCTGGAGCTGCTGGCCCGCTTCGCCCGCGGCCCGGAGGACGCCCCGCCCGACGCCCGGCCGATCCTCCTGCGCTGGTTCGGCCTGCCGGCGGAGTGACGCCGGACGGGACGTTCGCCCTCGGGCTTCAGTGGCGGGCCTCCTCGTTCGGCCGGGAGAGGCTGCCCGCCAGCCGGTGGCGGCGGACCTCGCTGCCCCGCACACCGGGGAACGCGTGCACCCGGCGCCATACGGGCGACGGGCCCACGGCGCCCTGACCCGACCTGGTCAGCGCGTCGCGGTGCGCGGCCTCGTCGGTCCATTCCGCATAGTTGAACACCCGGGTGCCGTCCACGCTCACGTGGAAATGAGCGGAGATGCCGCCCGGATGCGGCTCCCGCTCCGACTCCAACGCCTCGAAAACGGTGTCGACCCATCGGCGTTGCCGCTCCGGATCAGGCCCGTCGAACTCCACCCGGACCGCCACCACGCAGCCGGTCGGCGGCGGGTCCTCCCGCACACCGCTGCGGTACAGCCGGAACTCGGTCTGCGGGCCGGCGTCGGCGAGCCCGGCCATGGCGGCGCGCCCGGCGTCCCCGTCGGTCCACTGGCCGTACGTCAGCAGCCGGTCGTCGTCGGTGCCGGCGAGGACGGTGAGGGAGAGCAGGCCCGCCGGCCGGGCCCCCTCCCGCCACGAGGCGAGCAGCCGGTCGGGTGCCGTGCCCCGGGGTGGCTCCCCCAGCAGCACCGCCCCCACGCCGGGCCGGGCCGGGTCGGGGAACGTGTCGTGGTGGACGGTCATGGTCGGTTCTCCTGGATGAGGGCTGGTGCTGGGGATCAGGCGGCGACGTACGGGCGGGCGGCGCGGGCCGAGCTGAGGGCCTGCCCCCACCACACGAGGGCGTCGAGCAGCGTCGTCGCCGCCTCCTCGTAGGGGCCGGGGTCCCTGGGCCGCCCCTCGGGGCCGAAGACCTGGCCCGCCCCGTGGAAGCTGACCGTGTCGCGCACGGTCACGGCGTGCAGTTCGGCGAAGACCTGCCGGAGGTGCTCGACCGCGCGCAGCCCGCCCGAGAGGCCGCCGTAGGAGACGAAGCCGACCGGTTTGGCCTGCCACTGGGTGTAGTGCCAGTCGATCGCGGTCTTCAGCGACGCGGGAAAGCTGTGGTTGTACTCGGGCGTGACCACGACGAACGCCTCGGCCGCCGCCAGCCGCGGTGTCACGGCGGCCAGCGACCGCTGGGCCTCGGGGCCCGGCCGGTTGGAGAGGTCGGCGGGCAGCCGCGTGTCGGCGAGGTCGACGACCTCGACGTCCACATCGTCGCGCCGCCGGGCCTCCTCGGCGAACCATGTGGCCACGGTCGGGCCGAACCGGCCCTCCCTGGTGCTGCCCACGATCAGCGCGATCGGCAACGGATTTTCTGTCATGTCGAGTCCCTGGGTTGACCAACGGCATGGACGGCGCGCGATGCGCGAGCGCCGTGAGACCAGCCTGAAACTTCAACGGCCCTTGAAGTCAAGCCGGCCGGCGGCGCATGGTCAGCCGGAACCGCAGGCCGACGGCAGCCAGCGGGCGTCCGCCTCCACCTGGTCGCGCACCGTCTCCAGTTCCCCGAGCAACTCACCCAGTCGTTCCTCGGACTCCAGAAACTCGATGGGCGAGGCGAGGAACGTGAGCACCGCCTGCTGGAACGCGTCCCGCAGCAGCGGCGGCATGGTGTCCGAGGCGTCCAGACACGTCGGCTGCTCCGCGTCCGACAGGGTGTCGACGATCGCGCTGCTCACGGCGTCGCCACCGGCGTCCGCGGCGTAGCTGTCCCTGGCCCCCTGGTGGGCGGACAGCGGAGGCGGAAGGTCGTCCGTCCCCTCCTCGGCCCACAACCTCTGCGCGTCGACGCCGGCGAGAAACTCGATCAGCTCCTCGGCCTCCGCGCTCTCACGGAACATCGCCGCGAAGTCGCCGCCGACCTCCCACCCGTTCGGGTCGTCGTCCATGTCGGGGAAGACCTCCGCGGACGGCACGAAGGCCGCCTCGACCTCCTCGCCGTTTCCGTCGTACGCGCCGCGGGCGTGGGTCGCCTGGTGGTCCAGTTCGCACCCGTCCGCGGCGAGCTCTCCCGAGGCGTCCAGGTAGTCGACGCGGAGCGAATTCTGGGCCCTTCTCGGGTCGTCCCCGGCGACCAGATCGCCGAAGGTCTGCCAGGCCGACAGCATGGCGTCCGAATCCCAAGTCCCGTCCACCCCCGTGGCCCAGGCCTCGTAGGCGTCCACCCCCGTCTGCTGGAGCAGCAGGTCCTCCACCCAGTCGGTGCCCGGCCAGCCCGAGGTGGCGTCCGAGCCCATGCCCAGGCACCAGGCGTCGCTGTCGCCCGCGATGTCGGCGAGCCCATCCCGTGCGTGCTGCCTTGGGTCGTACCAGACGAGGCTCTTCAGATCGGCCTTGACCGGAAACCAGTAGAGGCGCTTCCCGTCTCCCTCGCCGATGTCGATCGAGGACACCCACGGCTCGCCGTACGCCTTCGGGGCGCCCTCCGCGTCCTCCGCCACGCCGAGCCAGTCGTCGAGCGGCCGCAGATCGCCGTCCTCGGCGTACTCGCGGAGCTCGCCGATGCTGGGCAGGATCGCGACGTCCGGCTGTGCCCCCGCCCGCACCTCGGAGCGGAGCACCTCGCGCAGGGCGGTGGTCCCCTGGTAGTCGACCTCGATGCCGGTCCGGTCGGTGAACTCGTCCAGCAGCACCTCGAAGGCCTTCTGCTCGTTTCCGCTCCAGGAGGCCAGCACCGTGACGGTGCGCTGCGCGGAGGAGACCGCGTTGACGATGAGGGCGGCCAGCAGGAGCAGGACCGCCGTCGTGGCGGCGATGATCAGGCGGCGCCTCACTGGACCCTCCGGAATCGGTACTGGTCGATGCGTGGCCAGAGGCCCAACGCGCCGGGGGCGGCGATCAGCAGCCCCAGGAGTGGGATCGGGCCGGCCAGGCCGTCCCATCGGTCGGTTCCGCTCATCTCGGCGTCCACCCTCGCGGCGGCCCGGCGGACCGATTCGGAGACATCGTCAGGATTGATGAAGGCCTCCTTGGCTACCGACAACGGTTTCCACGGGTCGATGAGCTCCTGGTCGAGCTGATCCCGGGTCGCGGCCTTGGCGTTCTGCGTCTGGACGGTGACGACGGTCAGCACGCCGAGCACCGCCAGCACCATCGCCGTCGCGACCAGCAGCCCGGCGTTCAGCCGGCGCCGGAAGCGGCGCCGAAGGAAGCGGAACTGCGTCTCGACCAGCAGCACGAGGAGGGCGGCGCCGAGCAGCAGCGCGGCGGCCCAGACCAGCCGGGACGGCCAGTCGAACGCGGCCTGTCGGGCGAGGACGTCGTTCTGCTCCTCCTGGAGCTCGTCGAGCCGATCCAGGATGCCGTCGTCGTTCTTGGTCAGCATCTGGTCGGCGTAGTACTCGTACGCCTCGCGCAACGGGGTGTCGACCGGCTCCTGGTCCGCCTTCTCCAACCAGCCGGCGAAGTAGACGATCAGCCCCGTGACGGTCTCCAGCTGGCGCAAACCGCTCTCGCCGCGCACGCTCGCCTCGGCGGCGCGCGCGAGGCTCTGGTTGGCCACCGAGATCTGGACGCGGTAGCTGCCGCCGGTGTCCACGAGCTCGCCCTGGGCCTGTGCCGTCGTGTCCTCGACGATCTTGTTGGCCTCGATCAGCGCGTTCTGCGCGGCGGTCACGTCCAGGATCGCCGGCGCGGTGTCCTCGCGCAGCGGGGCGGCGTCGCCGTGCACCTCGGTGTAGGCCACGAACAGCGCGCCGACGACCGCCACCACCAGCACCGCCAGCGCCACGCTGCGCCGTAACAGCCCGCTGCGGGTGGCGCTCACGACGGTCCGCTCTCGGCCGCGCGGGAGTTCGCGAACTCGGCCGGGCATTTGATGCAGAAGTTGGCGGTGGCGGGCCCCCAGGTGTCGCAGTTCGGGCACTGGATCAGCTCGGCGGGTGGCGCGGCGGGGTCGGGCGCGGGCGGCGGGTCCGTGACGGGCTCGACGGTGGACTCCCGGCTGATCAGCAACAGGCGGGCCAGCAGTCGGGTGTCCACCTTCTCCTTGAGCCGCACCCCACCCGTGGCATCGTCGACGTCGACGACCTGCGCCAGCCGCGCCCGGATCTCCGCGTGGCCCAGCCGCTCGGCGATGCGGACTGCCTTCGCCAACTCGGCCTGCGCGGTGGCCCGGTCCTCCGCGTGGTAGGCGTCGTACCCCCGGCCGATGGCCAGGCCGAGATCCTCGTGCAGGAGGATCGACTCACCCAGTTCGGAGACGAGCGTGGACAGCTTCTGGCCGGGGATCCAGTGGACGAGCACCGGGACCGGCGCAGGGGGCGGCAGCCGGTCGCTGCCGCCGTCCACCTCCAGCCAGGCCACCTGGATGTTCTCGTGCAGCGGTCGATTCCGCGGGTCCACGTCGAGGCACAGGTGGTAGTGGCGCGTCTCGGTGCTGGCCCACGGCTGTGTGGTCAGCTCGACGGTGCGCTCGTCGACCCGCCTGAGGTTCGGAGTCAGGTCTCGTTGGGTGGGGCTCGACTGTTTGAGATAGCGCAGGCGGGTGCCGGGATGCAGCGAGATCCGCAGCGTGAGCCCGGCCAGGGTCCGCTCCATCGAGGCGCAGACGGAATCCCTGAACTCCGCGACGAGGTCGGCGTCGTGCAGGCTGGCGTCGGCGGTGCCGTGCAGCCGGTCGGCGATCCGCATCAGCTCCCTGGCATCCCAGTCCTCCCCGATGCCGCGGGCGTCGCAGACGAAACGGCCCTCGCACCGGGCGAGCTCGTCGGAGAGCAGTCCGTGGCTGCTGACGTTCCTGCCGTCGGTGAGCAGCACGGCGTGTCTGATGTCGGCGGGGCTGTCCGCCAGCAGCCGACGGGCCAGGGCGAGCCACGAGCCGATGGCGGTGCCGCCCTCCGCGAGCACGTGCCGGACCCGGGACCTCGCCCGGGCTCGGGAGTCGTGATCGGCGATCTCCAGGCGCTCCTCGTGGGGCGGATACACCATGGCGGCCCGGTGCGTCCCCTTGACCACGGCGAACGCGGTGCCGTCACGCAGGGCGTCGATCGCGGCGTTCGCGGCCTCCCGTGCCGCGTCGATCTTCGTCCGTGGGGACGTCATCGATCCGGAGCAGTCGATGATGATCACCTCGGCGGCCGCCGGCGCACCGCCCAGCAGCGACCGATCGACGTCGTGCAGGCGGAGCTCCAGGAAGGCGTGCATCCCGTCGCCTGGCGCGCGAACGGAGAGTTCCGGATCCTGGCTCACCTCCAGGGTGATGGGCGTCGTGCTCGTCGGCGTTCCGGCTTCTGTCATGGGCGCGCTCCCTCGCCTCGCCTCGCGGCCGCTTGGTCCGCTTCGGCGTGGTGTCAGAACAGGGTCATCGGACGGACGTGGTTGGCGTGGTCGGTCAGGGTGGCGTGCTCCTCGGCCGTGCCAGCCCGCCGCGCCAGGGACGTGAAGTCGCCCTCCAACAGCTCCCCGAGCCGTCGCGCCCGGGGCACGGCGCCGAACAGCGGGCCGCCCGCGAGGAGAGGCGGCGGCCATTCCCCGACGCGCGCCCAACACAGCGCCGACTCGCGTATCTCGGTGGTCAGCCGCAACCGCTGTTCGCCGTCGGGCGCTCCGTCGTCCAGCTGCAGCCCCGGCACGCGGTGTGCCGCCTCGGTGAAGTCCTCGGCGGTGGGCGGCTGGTCGGGCAGCCAGGCGGCCAGCAGACGGACCGCGGCGATCTGGGTCGCCAGGTGGTGCGGTGCGTGCGAAGGGACCTGGTCGAGCACCTCCCGGGCGGCGGAACGGTCACCGCGGGCGAGGCGAAGCCGGGCCAGGCCGAAGGCGGCGGAGGCGTCCGCGTGATCGCGCTGCCACACGGCGCGGTACCAGGCGTCGGCCTGCTCTGGCCGGTTGTCGAACTCGGCGCAGTAGGCCAGGGCGAGCTTGGGTGCCGGCTCGCCCGGCAGGGCGAAGTGCACGGACGCGAAGCAGTCCCCGGCGTCGCGTGGCCGGTCCGGGTCCAGGGCGAGCGCCGGACCGAGGACGCGGTGCACCTCGGCGGCGTCGGCCTCGGAGTTTCCGCGGGCCAGCAGCAGTCGCCCGCAGTACCAGGCGACGCGCCAGTCGTGCCTGGCCACTTCGGGGGTGAGCAGCTCGCAACCCCGCTCCAGCGCGGCCTGGGCCTGGGCCGGCCTGCCGACCGCCAGCGAGGCGTCGCAGACCTGCAACTCCCTGGCCGCCCTGGGGTGCTTCGGGTGCGGAACGGGCGCGGGCAGAGCCGCGGCCACTCGGTCGGGCACCGGGCGGCCGGGGGCGAGCGGCGGCAGCCGATCGCCGGGCGGGCGCAGCCAGTGCCGCAGCGGGGGCGGCGCGCCCAGACCGTCGTCCAGCAGCGCGGAGGCGGGCGCGAACACGGTCGACTGCGCGGCCTGCTGTTCGCCGGCCTCGGCCCGCAGTTGCCGCCAGACGCCGCGCAGCTGCTCGGACATTTCGGCTGCGGACGCGAAACGAGCCCCGCGGTCCGGCGCGGTGGCGCGTGCGATCAGGAGGTCGAAGGAGTCCTTGGCCACCCCGGGGGAGACCACCGCCGCCTGCGCGAGCGTCTGCAGGGTGGTGGCGACGGTGTAGAGGTCGGTCTGCGGGGACAACAGCGGGCCCGGGCGCCGCTCTCCCGAGCCTCCGGCGCCCGGTGCCGGCTCGGCGACGGTGGGATAGAGCTCGGCACGCGGCAGGAACGTCTTCGTGTAGACCAGGGGAGAGGTGCGGTCGTCGATCCGGCGGACCGCCCCGAGGTCGATGATGGTGATCTGGTCGCCGTGGTGGATGACGTTGTCCGGCTTCATGTCGCAGTAGACCAGGTCGCGCTGGTGCAGGTACTCCAGGGCGGCCAGGATGCGGCAGCCGTAGACGGCCACGTGTTCCAGACGGAGCCGGCGGCCCAGGATCCGCTTCTGTGCCCCTGGGGTCAACAGGTCGCTCAGCGGGCGGCCGTTGACGAACTCCATCACGATGTACCCGATGTCCTTCCAGGTGACGAAGTTCCTGATGCCGACGATGTGGTCGTGGCGGAGCGCCGTCAGGAAGCGCCGCTCGGCTGCCTCGACCCTGAGCGCGGTGGCGTCGTTGTTGTTGATCAGGCCCTTGAGCGCGACGTGCGAGTTGTCGAGGTTGCGGTCGCGGGCCAGGTAGACCCAACCGAGGCCGCCGTGGGCGATGTAGCCGACCACCTCGTACTGGCCGTTGACCACCTCTCCCGGATCCAACTGCGGATCCAGCGTGTACGGATGCCCCGAGGTCGGGCAGCGGCCGGTGGTCACCGGGGGTTGGTCGCCGTACTGGATGCCGACCTTGTCCTGGCAGCCGTCCTTGCCGCAGCGCCGGCCGCCCGTGGGCGGTCGGGGGATGTCGATGACCAGCCCCGTGGGGTCACCGACGGAGACCGGTGGCAGGTTCATCTCGCCGTCACCCGCGGTGGCGGACGGCGGTGTCGGGAAGGACACCGAGGGCTCCGACACGACCGGGGCGGGGGCGAGGGGGAGCCGGCCGCAGGTGCCGCAGTACCCCGTGGGCGTGAGGGTGCCCCCACATCCGGGTCGTTTGCAGGCCGTCACGTCGCCTTCCTCCTGCGGAGCTCGGCCCTCCTGCGGAGCTCGGCGAGGTAGCGGTCCACCGCCGCCTTAGCGGCGGGCACGTCGCACGGGGCCCTGGACAGCAGGTCGTGCGCCTCGCTGTAGAGATCCGCCAGCCTGAGGTCATCCGGATCGGCGGTGTCCAGAGGGGGCGCACCCTTATGCGCGGCCTTCAGCAGGCCGCGCGACTCGTCCCGGCGCGCGACCAGCGCGTCCAGTTGCCTGATCGCCTCGGGGATGCGGGAGCCGGCCTTCAGGGGAATGGTGCGCCACCTCTCCAGGTCATCAGCGACCTGGCCGGGCCGGGGGGCACCCGCCGCACGCATCGCGGGGAGGCGAGCGAGCAGCCCGCTCGCGGCCGTGACCGCGTCGGCCGCCCGGCTGACAGCGGTTCTGGCCGGCTCGACGTTGGCCTTCACCAGGTCCCGCCGCTCGGACAGATCGTGCCGGGCCAACTCCATGGTCCCGGGCAGCTCCCGGGCCGCGAACCCGAGCCAGTAGCGGAACTCCAGGGCGGCCGTGGCGGTGCGTCGCGCGCGCTCGTCGCGCTGGAAGACCAGCAGCATCCGAGAACCCTGCTCGGCTAGCACCAGGAGCAGCTCCATCAGCCCCGCGGGATCGGGTGCCCCGTCCACGCCCTTCACGAGGATGGTCAGGGGCAACGTGGTGGAGCCCAGAAGCCCGACGTGCGTCTCTCCCGCTCGGGGGGTGATGCCCATCCGGCCACAGACGCGTTCCGCCACCTCGGCGGGGGTCTGGTCGGTGACGTCGACGGCCAGGTCCAGGCTGCCGACGGGCGGGATCGCGTCGGGCGGGGCGTTGGCCAGCCACCGCGCGCGGTCCGTGGCGGACAGCTCCCGGTCGGCGAGCACTATCGCCCGTTGCAGCGCGGACCCCCGGATGGGATCGTCCGGCGAGACGAGCACGGAGTGGATGGCGGGCGCGGTCTCGTCACCGCTGAGCCACCGGGCCAGGGAGGCGGCAATCGCCAGGTCCTCGACCTCGGAGGGGTGCGAGCCCTCCGGGCGCAACCGGGCGTCGACGGCGGAGGGGCCCTCCACCCACGGGAGAACCTGGGGAAGATGGTGCACGACGGTCTCCGTGGGGACCATGAACGTCACGTGGATTCTGGCGTTGCGGTAGGTGCTCACCACGACGCCGATGAGGCGGCCCGTCTGGTCGTCCACGACCCCGCCACCGCTGAAGCCCGGGATGGCCGCCCCGCCGGACGACTCGGGGTAGATCTGCACCCGGCCGTCGCCGCCCAGACCGCCGAGCCGGCCCTCCAGCTCGATCCCGCGGCCGCCTCCCTCGGGGAAGCCGACCATCCGGACCAGACGATGCCGGGTCGGGGACAGCCGGAGCAGGATGGCGCCCGGCTCGGGCCGAGGCCGCTCCAACTCCAGCAGGGCCAGGTCTCCGACCGGCCCCCATAAGTGCTCGCCGTCGCGCTCCGGCACCCAGCCGTCCTGGGCCACCCGGGCGGGCACCGCCGCGACCGTGGCCGCCGGCCCCACCAGCTCCACCAGCACGGGGCTGTGGCGGTCCGGGATCACGTGCGCGCAGGTCAACACGAAGCGGGTGCCGAGCAGCACTCCCGCACCGAGGACCGGCCCCCTCGGCTGTCGAATACGGGCCAGCCAACTCCCCGTCAGCTCTTCCCCCATGCCGTGACAGCATACTCGCGGGGAGTGACACGCCGTAGGTTTTCAGCGCGGATGAGTGCAGAAGTGTATGGAATGTCAAGGGGGCGCGGGGCGGACGAGGGCGGCGAAGAAGAGCGCGGGTGGGACTCGTCGGGCTGATCCCGACCGGGTTGCGGGCGGGTCAGGGCAGCAGGGCCAGGTTGAGTTGGTGGAGGCGGGTGGGGTCCGCGATCACGTCGTAGGCGGTGATCCTGTCGTTCTCGACCGTGACCGTGAGGGCCAGCACCAGCCGGCCGTGTGGCGCGACGACCAGCCCCAACCCGCCGTTGACCAGGGCCGGCTCCGCGTGCCGCGCCCGGCGGCCGAAGACCACCGTCTCCTCCGCCACGGCCCGGGCGCCGCGCACCTCGGCCGGCGTGCCCGGCGGCAGCGCCGCCGTGTCGGCCCGGCGCACCGCGTCGGGGGCCAGCACGGCGAGCAGCGCGTCCAGGTCCCCCGCGCGCGAGGCGGCGAGGAAGGCGTCGATCACCGGCCGGTGCCGGGCGAGTTCGGCCGAGGGCCCGGCGGTAGTGCCCCGCACCTTGTGCCGCGCCCGGCTGGCCAGCTTCTTCGTGGTGACCGGCGAGCGTTCCACGATCGGGGCGATCTCGTCGAACGGGACGGCGAACAGGTCGTGCAGCACGAACGCGATGCGCTCCGTCGGGCCCAGCGTGTCGAGCACCACGAGCAGCGCCCGGCCCACCGAGTCGGCCAGCACCGCCTCCTCCTCGGGGTCGCCGCCGGGGCCGCCGGCGTTCGCGAGCCAGTCAGGCGGCTGGGGCCCCACCGGGTCCTCGGGCCGCGCCCGGCGCGCCCGCAGCAGGTCGAGGCACACCCGGGAGACCACCGCGCGCAGCCACGCCGCGAGATGCTCCACGCCCGTCACGTCGGTCCTGGCCAGCCGCAGCCAGACCTCCTGCACGGCGTCGTCCGCCTCGTGGGCCGAGCCCAGCATGCGGTAGGCGACCGCGCGCAGCTGGTGGCGGTGCACCTCGAACCGTTCGGCCAGCGCGTCGTTCTCGTCCATCGGTCACCTTTTCTCGCCGCGCTCCGTCTGTGTTGGTCAGGCACCGAACACGGCCGGAGGGCAGGGGGTGAGTCCGACCCGTGAGCAGAATACGTGAGCCCTCCCCGCCGGCCGGACGACGAGGACGAGGGAGAACACCGATGGACACCACCCAGCCGACCGCGACCGAGACCCCGCCGCAGGCCCGGCTCGACCAGCCGCTGCTGCGGCCGGTGGAACTCGGCGACCTGCGGCTGCCGAACCGGGTCGTGGTGGCCCCGACGACGCGGGCCCGCGCGGCCAACGCCGAACTCGCTCCCACGGAGCTGCACGCCGCCTACTACGGCCAGCGCGCCGCCGCCGGCCTGATCATCACGGAGGGCACGTGGATCAGCGAGCAGGCCATCGGCTTCGTCAACGTCCCCGGCGTCTACCGCGACCGGCAGGTCGCCGGCTGGCGGCGGGTCACCGACGTGGTGCACGCCCTGGGCGGTCGCATCGTGCTCCAGCTCTGGCACGTCGGCGCCGCCTCGCACCCCGACCACCTCGGCGGCCGGCAGCCGGCGGGCCCGTCGGCGGTCAACCCGCACGAGACGACGTTCACCGCCACCGGGCCCAGGCAGACGCCGACCCCGCGGGCGATGACGGGCCAGGAGATCGCCCGCACCGTACAGGACTACCGCACGGCCGCGGCGAACGCCCGGCGGGCCGGCTTCGACGGCGTGGAGATCCACGCCCTCGGCTCGTTCCTCATCCCCCAGTTCCTCAACCCGCGGCTCAACCTCCGCACCGACGCGTACGGCGCCGGCCGCGAGGGCCGCCGGCGCCTGCTGCTGGAGATCATCGACGCGGTCGCCCACCCGTGGCAGGGCCGGCGCGTCGGCGTCCGCCTGTCCCCCTACTGGACGGCGGGGGACCGCTTCACCGCGGACGAGGACACCCTGGCCGACTACGACGAGCTGGTGGCGGAGTTCAACGGCCGCCCCGTCGCCTATCCGCACCTGCGCGGCTCCGTGCCCACCACGCCCGGCACGCCCGACCTCGGCGTGCTCGCCCGCTACCGGCGGAGCTTCGACGGCCCGCTGATCGTCAACCACGGATTCGACCGTGAGTCGGGCAACGCCGCCGTCGCGGCCGGCCTCGCCGACGCCGTCTCCTTCGGGGCCCATTTCATCGCCAACCCCGATCTGGTCCACCGTTTCGCCCTCGAGCGCGAGCTGTCGGCCGGCGACCCGGCGACGTACTACAGCCCAGGGCCGCGCGGCTATCTGGACTACCCGGCCAGCGACTGGTGCGACGCCGTCTGAGGCCACGTCTCCGCACGCTTCACGTCGGACACGTCGGACACAGAGCCGACACCGTGCCTTCACTTACGGTGTTTCACCGTGTTTCTTGCCGGGAGACAGGGGCACACGGAGTTGCCGCGACCCCGAGGACAAGGCCGCGACCCCGAGGACAAGGAAGCGCAAGGCATGAACACCAACGCCAAGATCGGCGTCGCTGTGGCAGGCGGATACCTGCTGGGGCGAACGAAGAAGGCCAAGCTGGCCCTGGGACTCGGCATGTTCCTGGCCGGCAAGAAGCTCCACCTGGACCCGAGTCGGCTGCTTGGGGCGCTCCGAGAGGCGCCCGTGCTGGCCGGCGTGAGCGACCAGGTGCGGCGGGAACTGCTGGACAACGCCAGGTCCGCGGCCACCTCCGCGGTCACCGGCCGGGTGGGCGGCCTCGCCGACCGGCTGGGCGAACGCGCCTCGGCGCTGAGCCCCGGCTCCCGGGACCGCGACGAGCCGGACGAGGCCGACGAGCCGGATGAGCCGGACGAGAGCGACGACGCCCTGGAGCGTGCGGAAGAGGAGGACGAAGCGGAGGAGTCGCGGCCGAGCCGGAAGCGAACGACGCGCCGCCCGTCCGCCTCGACCGCCTCGCGGTCCCGCACGACGGCGAACAAGGCCACCAGGAAGGCGCCCGCCAAGCCCGCGTCCAAGACCGCCGGCAAGACAGCGGCAAGACAGCGTCCAAGGCGGCGGGCAAGACAGCGGGCAAGGGCACCACCGCCCGCAGGCGGGCCACCCGCCGGGGAGGCGACGATGGCTGACTCCGCATTCGGCAAGCTCAGGAAGGACGTGCTCGACGACCCGGCGGTGGACCGACTCAAGCGGGAGCTGCGCGCGTACCTCCAGGCCCGGGCCACGCACGCGGCCAGCGCGCTCGGCCGCCGCCTCGCCCAGGCGGACGGACCCGGCGGCATGGTGAAGAGCCTGGCCCAGGGCGGCCAGGCGTTGACCGAGGGCAAGTTGCCCGCACAGGCGGCCCTGAAGGTGGGGACCTCGCACATGATGGACAAGATCAAGGGATTCTTCGGCAAGAAGCTCAAGAGCGGCGGCGGCAAGTCCAAGAGCGTGACGATCATCGAGGACATCGACGTCGGCGTGCCGCGGCGCGAGGCGTACGACCAGTGGTCGCGGTTCCAGGAGTTCAGCACCTTCGCCAAGGGCGTCGTCAGCGTCGAGCAGACCGACGACACGGCGAGCAACTGGCGGGTCAAGGTCGCCAAGTCCACCCGGAGCTGGAAGGCGACGGTCACCGAGCAGCTCCCCGACGAGCGGATCGTCTGGACGACCGAGGGCGCCAAGGCGACCGTCAAGGGCGTGGTGAGCTTCCACGCCGTCACCGACGACCTGACCCGGGTGCTGCTCGTCCTGGAGTACTTCCCCAAGGGCCTGTTCGAGAAGACCGGCAACATCTGGCGCGCCCAGGGCCGCCGCGCCCGCCTCGACCTGAAGCTCTACCGGAAGTTCGTCATGACGCGCGACGAGCCCGCCGAGGGCTGGCGCGGCGAGATCCACGACGGTGAGGTCGTGCTGACCCACGAGGACGCCGTCGAGGAGGAGGAACGCGCCGCCGAGGCGTCCGAGCACGAGCCGCAGGACGAGCCGCACGGAGACGAGGAGGAGCCGGAGGAGGAGCTTGAGGAGGACCGGTACGACGACGACCCCGAACCCGAGGAGGAGCGCTACGAGGACGAGGAGCCCGAGGAGGACCTCGACCAGGAGGAGCGCGAATCTGTGGGCGCCCGCCGCTGACGTCGGCCACGGCCGGTCGGCCGTGCCGTGGTTACCGGGGCCCGAGCCCGGTCCGCCCGTCGATCAGTTCCCTGACGATGTCGAGGTGCCCGGCGTGGCGCGCCGTCTCCTCGATCACGTGCAGGATGATCGCCCGCAGGTCGGTGGTCTCCGCCGCGAGAGGGCTGGGGTGATGCCCGCGTGGCGGCGCCGAGAGCGGCGTGGCGTCGATGACGGCGTCGGACCGCTCGCACTGCTCCCGGTAGAAGGCGAACACCACGGCTGATGGCCGCGGCGTCGTCAACGGCGCGTGGTCGTCGTCCGGCCACGCCAGCGGCTCGGCCCAGCCGGTCACGACCTCCTGGAACCAGTGCCGTTCGGAGTAGCCCAGATGCTCGATCATCCCCAACGGCGTCCACCGCGACGGCAGCACCGGCGTCGTCAGGGCCTCGGCGTCGAGGCCGTCGACGATCGCGAGGACGCTGGTCCGTTGCGCCCTCAGGAACCATGACAGCGTCTCCTTCTCGCGGTCAGCCATGGCGTCCGGGAACCTCCGTGGATACGAGGCCGAGCGCGGCGCGGACCTCGTCGGCTATTCGGTGCGTCGTGCTGGCGCGTGACCAGTCGTTCGTCAGGTGCGTCTTGGCCAGCGCGAACGCGAACCGGCGCTTGGGGTCGGCGAAGCCGACGGACTCGCCCACGCCGTCGTGGCCGAAGACGTGCGGATCGCGCAGGGGGAGGCCGGGGGAGCCCAGCATGAACCCCAGGGTGCGCTGGACCGGGTTCCCGCCGGCGTCGGTGTCCGCCATGGCGGGCCGGGTGGCCAGCGCGATCCGGTCGGGTGGCAGCATCCGGGCGTCCCCGAACGAACCGCCGGCCGCCAGGGCCGCGTACATCCGGGCCAGGCCGCGGGCCGTGCCGACGCAGGACGAGGGGACGCGGGCCCGGCGGCGCGCCGGATGGTTGGCCTGGGCCGCCGCCGGCATGGCAGCCAGCGGGGTGGCGAGGTCGGCCTGGGGCGCTTCGGCTCCGTGGTCGTCGTCGGTGTGGTGGGCCATCCGGGAGTGCAGCGCGTCGGGAATGCCGAGGGCGAGGTCGTCCTCGATGCCCAGCGGCCGGGTGATCTCGTCGCGCACCACCTCGTCGACCGGCCGGCCGTCCGCCCTGCGGATCGTCTCGCCGACCAGCCACCCGTACACCACCGCGTGGTACTCCGCCCGGCTGCCGGGCTCCCATTCGGGGACCAGCTCTGCGACGATCTCGCACGTCCGCTCCCAGTCGCAGACGTCGCCGAGCGTCGTGCCGGGCGGCAGGTGCGGGATGCCCGCGGAATGCGTCAACGCGTGCCGCAGCGTGATGCGGTCCTTGCCGTGGGCCGCGAACTCGGGCCAGTACGCGGCGATCGGGGCGTCGTAGTCCAGCACGCCCCGCTCGGCGAGCACATGGGCCGCGGTGGCGGTGACGCCCTTCCCGCAGGAGAAGAGGCAGAACAGCGTGTCGGAGTCCACGGCCCGGCCGGTCCGCGCGTCCGCGACTCCCGCGCACGCGTCGACCACCACCTCGCCCTCCAGATAGACGGCCAGCTGCAATCCGGTCTCGGGCCCCGACGCCACGAGGTCGGCCAGCACCTCCGTCAGCCGCGTCTGCGCGTCCGCCATGGCGCGCCCCTCCCGAATCGATCCACCATCCCGCCCAGGAACATCGCCAACGCTAGCCGCGACCTCTGACATTCCCCTGCTCACGACCCTGCTCATGGCGCCGTACCCGGCCGGCCCGGGGCGTCGCGGGCGGCGTCCAGACAGCGGCGGGCCTGGGCCCGGAGCGCGTCGAACAGCTCGGGCGGCCCGCTCACCAGCGTGAAGTCCGTGTCCACCGAGGTCAGCATCCAGACCAGATGGTCGGGGCTGTCGGATCCCACGTGCAGCAGGCAGCTGCGCTCGTCGACGGCCTCGACGACGCCCATGCCCGGCCAGACCCGGTCCGCGACCGCCTCCGCGGACGCGTGCAGCACCACGGATGCCTGGAAGGGCCAGGCCCGGGAGGACAGTTGGTCGGCCAGGTAGGCGGCCGCGTCCCCGCCGGGCGGCTGCCTGGGCGCGAACCGCGGCCCGGTCGGCGTGCGGGGGGTCAGCCGGTCCACGCGGAAGGTCCGCCAGTCCGCGCGGTCGGTGTCCCAGGCGACGAGGTACCAGTGCCGGTCGAAGCTGACCAGGCTGTGCGGTTCCACCGAACGGATCGTACTGCCGCGGCGCGGGCTGGTGTAGTCGAAGCGCAGCCGCTCGCGCCGACGGCAGGCGTCGGCGACCGCCATCAGCGTGTCCGCGGCGACCTCGGGGCCGGCGCCGCTGACCCGCACGGTGGCCGCGTGCAGGGTGTTCACCCGGTGCCGCAGCCGGGACGGCAGCATCTGCTCGATCTTGGTGAGGGCCCGCAGCGACGTCTCCTCGATCCCGGCGACCGAACCGCCCGCCTGCGTGCGCAGCCCGACCACCACGGCGACCGCCTCGTCGTCGTCCAGCAGCAGTGGCGGCAGGGCCGCGCCGGCGCCCAGCCGGTAGCCCGCCGTCCCCTGCGTGGCCTGCACCGGATACCCGAGGTCCCGCAGGCGTTCGACGTCGCGGCGGACGGTGCGGTCGGTGACGCCCAGCCGTTCCGCCAGCTCGGAGCCGGACCAGGACCGACGGGTCTGCAGAAGCGCCAGCAGTCTCAGCAGCCGCGCCGACGTGGTAGCCATATCGCCAGCCTCCCAGAGGTTAGGACGGATACCGACCTAAGAGAGCCCTAGCGTCGAGACATGACGACGACACCCCACGGCGCCTTGCCGGAGCACGACCTTCGACCGTTCCGCATCGAGATCCCGCAGGCCCGGATCGACGATCTGAAGGCCCGGCTGGCGAACACCCGTTGGCCGGACGAGCTGCCGGGCGTCGGCTGGACCAGGGGCGTCTCGCTCGCCTACCTCAGGGACCTGGCCGAGTACTGGCGCACCGGCTATGACTGGCGGGCGCACGAGGCGGCGCTCAACGAGCATCCGCAGTACGTCACCACCGTCGACGACCAGCGCGTCCACTTCCTGCACGTCCGCTCGCCGGAGTCCGACGCCATGCCGTTGCTGCTGCTGCACGGCTGGCCCGGCGGGGTGGTGGACTTCCTCGACGTCATCGGACCGCTGTCGGACCCGCGCGCCCACGGCGGCGACCCGGCCGACGCCTGCCATCTGGTCATCCCCTCGCTGCCCGGCTTCGGCTTCTCCACGCCGCTGGCCGGTCCCGGTATGGGCCCGGCCCGAATGGCCGGTGTGCTCGTCGAGCTCATGGCCCGGCTCGGATACCAGCGCTACGGTGTCCAGGGCTACGACACGGGCGCCTGGGTCGCCCCCGAGATCGGCGGCCAGGCCCCGGACCGGGTCCTCGGCATCCACCTCAACGCCATGATCACCTTCCCCAGCGGCGCCGAGGGCGATCTGGACGGCCTCACCGACGTCGAGCGGCGGCGCTGGCAGCGGATGCAGAACTTCAACGACGGCTACCTCCAGTGCAACAGCAAGCGCCCGCAGACGGTGGCCTACGCCCTCACCGATTCGCCCGTCGGCCAACTGGCCTGGATCGTCGAGAAGTTCAAGGAGCTCACCGATCCCGAGGACGGGCTGCCCGAGGACAGCGTGGACCGCGACCGCATCCTGACCGACGTCTCCCTCTACTGGCTGACCGGCACGGCCGGCTCGGCGGCGCAGGTCTACTACGAGACGATGTCCGCGAACGCCTGGGACGATGCGGACGGCGAGGGCGGGGACGACTCCGCAGAATGGGGCGAACGGGGCACGGTCCCGCTCGGCGTGCTGGTCTCCGCCCACGACGTGACCATCCGCCGCTGGGCCGAACGGGACCACCCCGTCGTGCACTGGACCGAACTCGACCGCGGCGGCCACTTCCTGGCCATGGAGGCCCCCGACCTCCTGGTCCCCGACATCCGCGCCTTCTTCCGCAAGCTGCGCTGATGCCGATCCTCAGCCGGCGGGCGTTGGGCCGCGCGACGCTGGCCCGGCAACTGCTCCTCGGCCGGGCCCGCCTCCCGGTCGTCCCGGCCGTGGAGCAGGTACTCGGGCTGAACGCCCAGGACCCGAACCCGCCCTACCTCGCGCTGTGGAGCAGGATCGAGCCGTTCGCCCTCCGCGACCTGACCGAGGCGATCGAGAACCGGTCCCTGGTGCGCTCCACCCTGATGCGGGCCACCCAACACCTCATGTCGGTACCGGACTTCCGGCTGGTCCGGCCGGCGCTGGCGCCGCTGCTGCGCCGGGTGCAGCGCAACGGGTTCGGCCGCCGCACCGCCGGCGTCGACCTGGAGGCCCTGGTGGCCCAGGCGCGTGCGCTGCTCGCCGACGGCCGGGTGCTACCCCGGCCCGAACTGGGCCGGCTGCTCGCCCGCAGCCGGCCGGGCGCGGACGCGAACGCCCTCGGCTGGACCGTGCAGTATCTGCACCCGCTGGTGCACCCGGCCCCCAGCGGCACGTGGAACAGCCGCGGCGCCACTCCGCTGGCGAGCGCCGACTGGACCGGGGTGCCCGCCGGGGGAACGACGGCGGCCGACGTGCGCCGGCTGGTCCGCCGCTACCTCGCGGCGTTCGGACCGGCCACGGTCGCCGACGCGCGTGCCTGGTCGGGGATCGGCGGGCTGCGCGAGATCTTCGAGCGACTGCGCCCCGAACTACGGGTGGACGCCGACGAGTCGGGACGCGAGCTCTTCGACCTCCCGGACGCGCCCCGGCCGGAGGCCGACACACCCGTGCCGGTGCGCTTCCTGCCGGAGTTCGACGCGGTGGTGCTGGCGCACGCGGACCGGACCCGGACGATGACAGAGCCGGTCCGCCGCCGGGTCTGCGACGGCGCCGCCGTGGCCGCCACGGTCCTCGTCGACGGCACGGTCGCCGCGACCTGGGTCACCTCCCGCACCGAGTCCGCCGTCACCCTGGCCGTGCACCCCCTCCGCCGGCTCTCCGCGGCGGAGTCCGACGCCGTCGAGACCGAGGCCGCCCGCCTCCTCACCTTCCTCCACCCGGACCACCCCCACCGCACCACCCGCCTCGGGGGCCCGTCCTGACCCGGCACCGCGTATGGGCGGGAAGCAAGGCGAGCCGGAGCGCGTTGCAGCGGATCCGAGGGCTCCTCGCGCATGGTGGAGCCGTCAGACCGAGCGCGACCCACCACCCAGGGAGCACCAGATGAGCGACACCACGATCGCCAGCCGCGAGATCCGGCTGGCCTCCCGTCCCGTCGGCGAACCAGGGCCCGAGAACTTCGAGCTGGTCGAGGTCGAGGTGCCGCGGCCCGCCGAGGGGCAGATCCTGGTCCGCAACACGTGGATGTCCGTGGACCCGTACATGCGCGGCCGGATGAACGACGTCCCGTCGTACATCGCGCCGTTCGCGCTCGGTGCGGCCCTGGACGGCGGCGCGATCGGCGAGGTGATCGACTCCGGCGTCGAGGAGATCCCGGTCGGCGCGACCGTGTCGCATTTCCGGGGCTGGCGCGACCACGCCCTGCTGAACGCCGCCGAGGCGACCGTCGTCGACACCGGTATCGCCCGCCCGCAGGACTATCTGGGCGCCCTCGGCTCGACCGGCCTGACCGCGTACCTCGCCGTCACCGAGACGGCCCGGGTGAAGGCGGGCGACGTGGTCTTCGTCTCCGGTGCGGCCGGCGCGGTCGGCAGCGTCGCCGGGCAACTCGCCCGCCTGTTCGGTGCGGCCAGGGTGATCGGCTCGGCCGGGGGACCGGAGAAGGGCAGGAAGGTGGTCGAGGAGTTCGGCTTCGACGCCGCCATCGACTACCGGGCCGGTTCGGTCGCCGAGCAACTCACCGCGCTCGCACCCGACGGCATCGACGTCTACGTGGACAACGTCGGAGGCGACCACCTGCAGGCCGCGATCGGCGCCCTGAAGGTGCACGGCCAGGCCGCCCTCGTCGGCATGATCAGCGGTTACAACGCCACCGAGCCCGTGCCAGGACCGAGCAACATCTATCAGGCGGTCACCAAGCGGCTCACCCTGCGCGGCGTGCTGGTGTCCGACCATCTGGACCGCTTCCCTGAGTACATCGGCAAGGCGGCGGGCTGGCTCGCCGACGGGTCGCTGCACACGGAGGAGACCGTGATCGAGGGCCTCGACCAGGCCCCGGCGGCCTTCCTCGGGGTGCTGCGCGGCGCCAACACCGGCAAGATGCTCGTGCACCTCGACGGCTGACCCCGAGCCGCCAGCACCGTCACCGTCACCGCGAACCGAGCAGGCCGATGCCGCCCCCGGCGGCATCCCGGCCCGCCGGCCCGAGCGCGTCGAACGTGCCGAGCGCGTCGAGTGCCTCGAGCGCGTCGGCGGTGACCGCGTCGGCCGGGAGGTGAACGACGAGCCGGTGGTCCTCGGGTCCCGGCAGGACGAGGCTCTCGTACGCCAGGGACAGCGGACCCGCCGCGGGGTGCGCCCAACGCTCCACGCCGACGTGCCCGGGCAGGCTCGCCGCGCTCGCGAAACGGCGGCCGAACTGCGCCCCGGCCGTGACGTGCAGCTCCTCGGCCAACGTGGCGGCCCACGGGTCGCCGAGGTCGGCCGCCGCCCGCAGCGCCGCGGCCCGCTCGTCCGCCACCCGCGACCATTCGGGAAAGGTCCTCCGCGCCCGGGCGTCGGTGAACGCGAACCGCACGAGGTTCGGCGGGTCCCCGTCCAGCAGGCCGACCGGCCCCGCGAGCAGGCGGAACCCCGCGGTGTGGGCGAGCACGTCGCCGTCCGGCGCGACGACGTACGCCGGGGCGGGCTCCAGCCGGTCGAGCAGCGCGCGCACCGTGGGGCGGAGGCGCCGCTCGGGAAGCGCCGCCTGCGGGCAGACCGCCCCGTCGGCCGACCCGGCCGCGTTCACCGCGCGCGACCGCGCCGCCGTCCGTGCCGTCCGCGAGGTCGCCGACGAACTGGGCGTCCCCCCGGCCCAGGTGGCGATCGCCTGGACGCGGCGCGCGTCGCCTGCGGTCCTGCCCATCGTCGGCGCGAGCTCGGTCGCCCAGCTCACCGAGAACCTGGGCGCCGTCGATCTCACCCTCCCCCACGAGGCGATCGAACGCCTGAACGCGGCTGTCGACTTCGAACTCGGCTTCCCCGGCGACTTCATCGCCGCCTGCGAGACCAGCTCCTTCGCCTTCGGCGACGCGGCGACCAGGCTCGACACCACCGACCAACTCCGCCGCGACCTCGCCGGAGCCGCCGGGCCCCGGGCGGCGGTGAGGGCTGAAGGTTGAGGGCTGAGGACTGAGGGCTGAGGGGAGGGCGTTCCGGAGGATTGTCATACCCCTAGGGGGTATTATAGAGTCGCGGTCATGACATCCACGCCGCACGCCTCGTCCGCCGCCGCGCCGACCGCTCCGGTGCGGCCGGCCGTGCTCCGCCGCTGGCCCACCTGGGCCGGCGCCGCCCTGGCCGTGTTCATGGGACTCGGCCCGTCCGAGGGCGGCGACCTCGCGCCCGCGCTCGCGGCCTCCGCGGTCATCTACCTGGGCGCCTCGGTCCTGCGCAGACCCTCGGCCGTGTTCCCGCTGTTCCTGGGGACGTTCGTCGTCATCTCCGCCGCCGAGGTCCTCGGCGGGATCGACGCGACCTGGGTCCTGCTCGCCGCGGCCGTGCCGCTGCTCGCCTACGGCCTCAGGCCCGGCGGCACGGCCGCCGAGGACCGCCTGCCGCACCAGACGATCGCCATGGTCGCCTTCGGCGGCGCGGCGGCCCTCGCCCTGATCGCCGGCGGCACCCTGGGCGCCTACCTCGTGGCCGGCGGCCTGCTGGGCCACGCCGCCTGGGACGCCCACCACCACCGCCTCGGCAAGGTGGTCACCCGCCCCTTCGCCGAACTCTGCCTGGCCCTCGACGTCCTGCTCGCCACGCTCATCGTCGTGGCGACCGTATGACGGTGTGGCGGATCTCCTCCGCCACCACCGGTGAGATACCGGATGGACTCTCCCACCGGGGGAGGGGCCATCCTGAGCCGCATGAACGACGATCTGCTGTCCATCGGGCAGTTCGCGCGTCTGGCCCGGTTGAGCATCAAGCAGCTGCGTCACTACGCCGACCTGGGCCTGCTGCGGCCCGCCTGGGTGGACCCCGTCACCGGGTACCGCTACTACCGCGCGGAGCAGGCACGGGACGCGCTGTCCATCGGCCTGCTGCGCTCGCTGGACGTGCCGCTGGCCGCCATCGGCGACGTGTTGGCCGGGCAGGACCTCGGCCTCGCCCTGACCGGAGTGCGCGACCGGCTTGAGGAGGAGGTGGCCCGGCGTCGTCGGTCCCTGGCCGCCCTGGAGCGGATCCTGGAGCACGGCCTGCCCAGCACCGAGGTCACCCTCCAGCGCGAGGAGCCGCAACGCGTCGCCGTCGTCCGGGACGTGGCCGAATCGCCGCAGGACATCGGCCGGGCCACCGCGGGCTGTGTGACCAGGCTCCTGGCCTCACTGAAACCGGCTCCCCCCACCCGGCTGACCGGCCTCTTCCCGATCGACCTGGACGGGAGCATTCCGGTAGCCGTCGCCGAGACGCTGTCCGAAGGACAGGCCGCGCCGGCGGGCGTCACCACGGAACTGCTGCCCGGTGGCCTGTTCGCCCGCGGGACCCATACCGGCCCCTACGACCAGATCTCCCTGACCGCCTGCGCCCTGCTCGCCTGGTGCACCGAACGTGGCCACGCCCCGGCGGGGTTCCTCCGGGAGATCTACGTCAGCAACCCCGCCGTCACGCCGCCCGACCAGCTCGTCACCCAGCTGCTGGTCCCTCTGGAGGAGCCCTCATGAACCACGACACCCCCGACTGGTACGCCGCCGCGGACAAGCCCGAACTCGCCACCTTCGGCCCGGTGTCCGGCCTGGGCGTGACCGGACAGGGCGAGCCCGGCGGCGACGAGTACGGCGTCTGCGTGCGGGCCCTCCACACCGTCGCCGGCGCGTTGCCGCTGCCCCACCCGGCCCCGCTCGAGGGACGCTGGTGGGTCGAGGACTCCCGCCCGCCGTTGCAGGTCCCCCGCGCGGAATGGCGCTGGCATCTGTTCCTGCGCCTGCCCGACGACCTCGATCCGGCCCTGGTCGACCAGGCGCGCGAAGCCACCCGGCCGTCGGGCGCGGCGGTCGACCGGGTGCAGCAGGTCACCTTCACCGAGGGCCGGTGCGTGCAGATGACCCATCACGGTCACTACGCCGACGAGGCCGTCTCCCTGGCGCTCATGGACGAGTACATGGCGAGGTTGAACCTGCGGCGATCCGGTTTGCATCACGAGATCTATCTCTCCGACACCCGCGAGACCGACCCGGCCAGGATGCACACGATCCTCCGCCAACCCGTCCGCCCCGTCTGACCGCCCCATCCTGACCGCTCCATCCTGACCGGCCGCCCGCCGCCGCCCGCGGCGGACGGCCGGTCAGGAAGTCGTCACCAGAGCCGCGCGGCCCACAGCGTGTTGCGCAGGGCGGAGAAGGCCGGCTTGCGGTCGAAGTCCTCGGTCATGATCGTGGCCGAGCCCTCCCCCTCGAAGAACACCGGCACCCAGGAGTACTGGTCGGTGAAGCCCCAGATCGTGAAGGAGTTGCAGCCCTCGACGGCCAGGCAGGCCGACAGCGCCTGCTCGTAGTAGTCGGCCTGCTGCCGCAGCTGCGCCCGGGTGGGCTCGCCGCTCTCCGGCAGGTCCATGCGCACGTCCAGTTCGGTGACGGCCGTTTCGAGGCCGAGCTCGTCGAACCGGAGCAGGTTCTGCGCCAGGTCGCCGGGGAAGTCGTAGCGCGTGCTCAGATGCGCCTGCACGGAGAACCCGTCCACGGGCACGCCCTGGTCGAGCAGTTCCTGGATGAGCGCGTAGTAGGCGTCGCTCTTGGCGTTGTCGCTCTCCACGCCGTAGTCGTTGAAGAACAGCTGCGCCTCAGGGTCGGCCTCGTGCGCCCAGCGGAACGCGTCGGCGACGATGCCGGGGCCGAGCTCGCGGATCCAGATGTTGTCCTCGGTGCGCAGGTTGCCCTGGTCGTCGAAGATCTCGTTCGCCACGTCCCACTGGTGGATCTGGCCGGCGTAGCGGCCGACGACGGTGGTGATGTGCTCGCGCAGGATGTCGCGCAGCTCGTCGTCGGTGAAGTCGCCCTCCGTCAGCCAGGTCGGGTTCTGGTTGTGCCACAGGAGCGTGTGCCCCCGCACGACCTGGTCGTGGCGGTCGGCGAAGTCGACGATGGCGTCCGCCGCCTCGAAGTTGTAGACGTCCTGTTCGGGGTGGATGAACTCCCACTTCATCTGGTTCTCGGGGGAGAGCGAGCTGAACTGCTGCCCCAGGATCTGCCGGTACTCCCGGTCGTAGAAGAAGGGGTCCGGGTAGTCCTGCTCGAGGTGGTGGCCGCCACCCGCCACGGCGGTGCCCACGACGAAGTCCTCGGGAGCGGCCCAGCGCAGGCGGTCCAGCCAGTCGAGCCAGTCGGACCAGTCGTTGGAGTGCGACGCGCCCCGCTGATCGGACTGCGCCCCGGCCGTGGCCGGTATCGCCCCCAACGGGAGGGCCAGGGCAGCGGCGGCGAGCGCCACGGTGACAAAACGGACGGATCTCATCGACGGCCTCTCAGGTGATCGACTCCCCGAAAATTTCCGGAAGATTCCCGAAAGCTGGGGGTCAGGACGTTAAGGGCTCCCCCATCAGGAAGTCAACGGTCGTGCGGAGATACGGCGGCAGATGCGGCGGCGACGGGCCGGCCACAGTTTCCGGAACACCCCGGCGCGCCGGGTCTGCAGCCCTCGCGCTCGCGGCTCGCGTAGGGTCCGCGCATGGAACAGCGCATCAGTCTGGTCACACTGGGGGTCTCCGACGTCGCGCGCTCCCGGGCCTTCTACGAGGCCCTGGGGTGGCGGGGGCAGGAGGTCGAGGAGACGGTCTTCTTCCAGGCCGGCGGCCTGGCCCTGGTCCTGTGGGGCCGCGACAAGCTCGCCCAGGACTGCGGGCTCGCGGACGGGCCGGCAGCGGGCTTCGGTGGCATCGCCCTGGCGCACAACGTGCGCTCCGATGCCGCGGTCGACGACCTGCTGGCGGCCGCCGAACAGGCCGGCGGCACCCTCACCAAACCCGCCGCCACCAACGCCGTCGGCTTCTACTCCGGCGCCTTCGTCGACCCGGACGGCCACGCCTGGGAGATCGCGCACAACCCCGGCTTCACCCTCGCCGAGGACGGCTCGCTCACCCTCCCCGACTTCGGCGCCTCCTAGCGACCGTCCGCGGGCCTGCTGGCTGGACGAGGGCGAGGGCGGAGACGACGACGGCTGGGGCGGCGACGAAGCGACAACCTCGGCAACACCCTCATATGACGCCGAAGCGGTGAAGAAGCCGTTCAACGTTCGGCAATTCCGGCCCACTCTCGCCGGGTCCCGCCTCAGGCCGCCCCTCATTTACCTTTGAACCAATTCGGCGCTCCTCTTTCCGGATGCGTGTCGGCGATGGGCGCGCGACAATGGAATTGAGGTGAGGGAATTGACCGAGAACGCCGGAAAGCGCGACGCCGGAAGGCCGGACACCGGAAAGCGCCGGGTCCGGATTCCGGGGTTCGTCAGTGACGAGGACCTCGGCCTGGGCGACCTCGTCACCCGAACGACGCGACGCGTGGGTCTCAGGCCGTGCGGCGGCTGCGAACGACGTGCCGAGGCGATGAACCGCTGGCTCACCCTCACGCCCGGAAGAGGAAGAGGCGGGCCCCGCCCATGAACGTCGACGACAACGCATCGGACGGCGGCGCGCCCGACGACGAGCCCGCCGCAGTGGGCACGGCGGAGGCCGAGGTCCGCCCGGCTCACGCCCATACCCATGCCCATCCCCACCACGCACACCATGCCCACCACACGCACCCGGCGGCGGAGCCGGAGCGGGCACCCGCGCCGCCGTCCTGGGTCTACGCGCTGGGGCGGGTGGACGTGCGCCTCCCCGACCTGGACGTCGAGAAGGAACTGGCCCACAGCATCGGCCGCGCCGACACCGCCAGGCTCACGGACCGTCAGGCGCTGTACGAGGTGCTGAGCCGCACGGAGAACGGCTATCTGCGGCGCGAGGTGTGCTACGTCCTGACGGTCCAGGAAGTGGACACCTATCTGCTGCGGCCGGCCGATCCCGCCGACTACGACCGGCTGGTGGAGGCCCTTCGCCCCGCCCCGCACCCGGCGGACGTCGACGTGATCATCGGCCGCCGCGGCACGGCCTCGCCGGGCGACCCCTGCGCCGGACTGATGCTGCCGACGGTGCAGGTCTCCCAGATCTACACCTTCGACAGGCCCGAGCTGATCGCCGAACTGCGCCGGCCGGAGAACGTGGGCGAGGAGCAGTTCGAATCCGCCGCCGCCGAAATGCTGGACCGCATTCTGGAACTCGCCGACAACTCCGGTATGGGTCCGGCGAGTCGCGCGGTCAACTTCCTGGCCGTCCGGTACGCCGAGATCTACACGCTGGCCGTCGATCGCTATGCCGCCGACCAGGCGCTGACCGCCATCGACGTTCGCCCGGCACCCTCACGGGGCGGACGGACGATCGTGCACGTCGTCTTCTCCTATACCGACCGCCGGACGGACGTTACCGAGAAGTACGCGGTCGACGTGGATGTCACGGGACAGTTCCCCTTCCTGCATCACCGCAAGCTGTCCCGGTATATCGAAGTCGAGCACTACTGAGGAGATCTTCCGATGTCATTGCCAGGATTCACCGCGGAAGCGGCGCTGACCGGCAGCGTCGGGCGTTATCCGCGCCGGTATCCGGTGCGCGCGGACTCCGACGTGCCTCCCGCGGTGCTGGCCTACGTGGACCCGGACATCTGCCAGCAGGACTGCCGGGGCCACTGCACGGCCATCTGCGCGCAGGCGTGGAACCCCGCCGCCTGTGCGGAGGAATGCATGGGCCCCTGCGTCGAGTTCTGCCTGAATCCGACGTGTGGGTGCTGATGCGCCCGCACTCCCTGAACGGAGCGACCCGAGAGGAGAATCGTCCATGTCATTGCCAGGATTCACCGCGGAAGCGGCGCTGACCGGCAGGGCCGGGCGTCATCCGCGCCGGGACCCGGCGCGGACGAACTCTGACACCGCCTCGGTGGTGCCCGCCCAACCGAGTCCGTTTCACTGCGACTTCGAATGCAGCGAGTACTGCGACCGGTCGTGCGAGGGCTCGTTCGACCCCCGCTGCCACAGCAGGTGCTACCGGCGGTGCTACGACGACTGCCTGGCCCCTCCTGTCACCCCTGCCGCGTACGCGTGCGGGTGCGTCTGAACGCCCTGAGTCTGGTCGGGCTGCCCCGACTGATGGCGCGTGGCGCGGGCAGTCCGGCCGTCGGGGTGGCGTTGATCGACGGTCCGGTGGCCCTCGGCCATCCACTTCTGGCGTCGGCCACCCTGCGGCTGCTGGGCCCGCCGGAATCCCAGAGCTGTGCGGGCGGCGGCGACGCCGCCTGCGACCACGGCACCTTCGTCGCGGGCGTGCTCGCCGGACGGCGGGCGGCCGGGGTGCCGGGCCTCTGCGAGGGCTGCACGATCCTCGTACGCCCGGTGTTCGCCTCGGTCGCGCCCACCCCTGGCGGAGCCCCCGGGGTCGAACCGCCCGCGTTGGCGGCGGCGATCGACGAGGTGGTGGACGCGGGGGCGCAGGTCATCAACCTCAGCCTGGCCCTGACGCCCCAGGCCGTCGGGCCCAGGCTGCGCGAACTGGCGACCGCGTTGGACCGGGCGGCCGCCCATGGCGTGATCGTCGTCGCCGCGGCCGGCAACGACGCCACGGTGGGCGGCTCGGCCCTGACCCGCCACCCCGCCACCATCCCCGTCGCGGCGTGTGACCCGACGGGCGCGCCGCTGGGCTACTCCAACCTCGGCATCTCCATCGGCCGGCGCGGACTGGCCGCGCCCGGGGAGGGCGTCACCAGCCTCGGGGCGGGCGGCGGTGTGCGCACGCTCGGCGGCACGAGCGTGGCCGTCCCCTTCGTCGCGGGCGCCGCCGCGCTGCTGAGCTCGGAGTTCCCCGGCGCGACCGGAGACCAGATCCGCGCCGCGCTCACCCGCCACGAGCCGCCCGACCGAGCACGCCGCCCCTCCGTGGTCCCGCCCCTGCTGAACGCCTGGGCCTCGTACCAACGTCTGGCAGCGCTCGTCCCGGCGTCGGAATGTCCCAACGGACCAACCGGCCCTCCCTGATCAACGTCGGCTGGTGCCGCGACGGGGCTCAGGCGTCGGCAGCGTCTTGTGCCAGCGCGGTGTCCACCGCGTCGTCGAGTTGCTCGCGCAGATAGGGGCACTGCCGGATCGGATCCGGGTCCGGACACTCCAGCAGGTGTTGCAGCGTGTCGTGCGCGGCCCGCAGATCCTCGATCCGTGCCCGGAGCGCCTCCGCGGACGTGCCCAGCACGTCGTGCCAGGTCGGTGGAGTGCACGCCGGCGCGTTGGCGAGCAGCGTCGCCGTGTCGGCCAGGCTGACCAGGCCCTGCTGGTGCAGGCGTTGGACGAGCGCGAGCCGGCGCAGCTCGCCGCGGCCGTAGTAGCGCAGGGCGGACACCCGCAGGCCGAAGCACCGAGCCACCAGACTGATCGAGTAACGCTGGGTCCACTTCCTCATGTTGCTCATGGCGCCCATTGAACTGAAGTTGACTTCAGCGTCCACGATGAGGGCCATGACTGACTCCGAAAGCGTTTCCGTCCTGGTGGTCGGTGGCCGGCCCGGTCGGGCTGGCCACGGCGTTCTTCCTCGCCCGCCACGGCGTTCGCCCGCTCGTCGTCGAGCGGCGCGGCGGCACCGGACAACGCCCCCGCGCCAACACCAGCCCACGCACGATCGAACTGTTCCGCGCGGCCGGACTCGGTGCGGCACTGGACCAGGTCGGGTGGGTGCCCGAGGACCCGTACGGCATGGTGTTCAAGGACCGCGGCGTCGGCCCGGTGCTGGTGCGGAGGCGTCAGCCCCCGCGCATCGGCCGTCGGTTGAGGACCTGCCCTCCCTCCCCGCGCCTGATGGTGACCAGCGACCAGCTGGAACGGCTCCTTGAGGCGGAGGTGCGGGCGCGCGGAGGCGAGGTGCGGTTCGACGCCGAGCTCGTGGACTTCGACGTGGACGACACGGGTGTACGAGCCACCGTGGTCAGCGCCGCCACCGGAGAGCGGCGGGAGATCACCGCCGACTACCTGGTGGGCGCGGACGGCGCCCGCAGCGGCGTGCGCACCCGGCTCGGGATCACGATGCCCGACCTCGAGGTCGTCGGCACGGTCGACACCGCCATCTACCGCGCGGACATCGACGGCCTCCCGGACCCGGAGGCACGGTTCTGCTTCGTGCGCAACGACGAGGTCTACGCGGCGATCGGCTCGATGAACGGCAAGGACCTCTGGGGAACGCACATCATGGACTACCCGGGCAAGACCGAGGAACCGCTGCGGCTGTCCCGCGAGCGGATCGTCCGCCTGCTCCGCGCCGCGATCGGTGACCCGACGGTCGACGTCGAGGTGCTGGCGGCGACCCCCTGGGAGGCGAGGCTGGGCGTGGCGTCGCGCTTCCGGCGCGGCCGGGTCTTCCTGGCCGGCGATGCCGCCCACGTGCAGACGTCCGCCGGCGGCCTCGGCATGAACACCGGTATCCAGGACGGCCACAACCTGGCCTGGAAGCTGGCCGCCGTGCTGCACGGCCAGGCGGCACCCTCGCTGCTGGACACCTACGAGGCCGAGCGCCGCTCCGCGGCCACGTTGTCCGTCGACTGCTCGCGTGGGGCGTCCCATCACGTCGGCATCGGCTCGTCAGGGGACGGCGCCCCCGAGGTGCTGCGCGAGGAACACGAGTACGCCGACCGGGCCCATCTGCGCGCCATGATGTTCTACCGCTACCGTTCCGACGCCGTCATCGCGGGCGACCAGCCGGACGAGGACCTCGACGTCCTCAGGGACGACGCGCGACCCGGCTACCGGCTGCCGCACCACTGGCTCGTCCGCGGCGGCGACCGCGTGTCCACCGTGGACGTCGCGGGCTCCGGATGGCTGCTGCTCGCCGGGCCGCGAGGCGACGCCTGGGTCTCGGCCGCCGCGTCCCTGGACGTCGAGGTGCGGGCCCACCGCGTCGTCCCCCTCGACAGCGGCACCGACGGCGACGGCGCCGCGTTGGGGGACGTGGACGGCACCTTCCGCGACGTCGCCGACATCGGCCCGGACGGCGCCGTGCTGGTCCGCCCCGACGGCTTCGTCTGCTGGCGCGCCACCACCCTCGGCACCGACCCCGAAGCGACGTTGCGAGACGCCATGAACCACATCCTCGGACGCACGACCGTGCCCGCGCCCAAGTGAACGAATCGACGCCCGGCCGGCGACCGAAGGCGGGCATCGTACGGTGGAGCCGTGACGACGATGACATCTGGCTCGAATCTTCCCCTCCCCGCCCCACGGGTTCGCGTGGAGGTAACCGCGCCCAGGGCGCTCGACGTCTCGGGGCTGCTGGTCACCGCAGGCGGCAAGGTGCGCTCCGACGACGACTTCGTCTTCTACAACCAGCCGAACGGGCCCGGCGTCAGCCATCGCCCGGCGTCGCCGGCCAGCCCCGACAGCATCACCGTGGACACCGCGAGCGTCCCGGCGGACATCGACAAGGTCGTCATCACCGCCAGCCTGGACGGGGGAGCGCGGTTCGCGGGGACGGAGCCGACCGCGACCGTGCGGGACGCCGACAGCGGGGGCGTGCTGGCCACGTTCACGCCGCCCGCCCTGTCCACCGAGACCGCGCTGATCGTCGTCGAGGTGTACCGGCGGGGGACGGGGTGGAAGGTGCGCGCGGTCGGACAGGGTTACGCCAACGGGCTCGCGGGCATCGCGACGGACTTCGGCGTCAGCGTCGACGACGCGCCGCAGCCGCCGCCCGCCCAGCCCGCCGCGGCCATGCCGCCGCCTTCGGCCGCGCCGGCGCAGGCTCCCGCCGCGCCGATGCCGCCCGCACCGTCCCCACCGGCCCCGCCCGCCGCTCCGGCGCCTCCCGCCGGCCCGGCCCCGGGCGGCATGATCAACCTCGACAAGGGCCGGGTCTCCCTGACCAAGTACCAGTCCGTGTCCCTGGTCAAGACCGGTAGGCCGCCGCTCACCGTGGTGCGGATGGGGCTCGGTTGGGAGCCGGCGTCCCGGGGCAAGAGCATCGACCTCGACGCCTCGGTCATCGCCTTCGATCCCCAGCGCAAGAAGCTGGCGACCTGCTGGTTCATGAAGACGACGGTGCTGGGCGGCGCCATCGCACACTCGGGCGACAACCTCACAGGACAGGGGGCGGGGGACGACGAGGTCATCACGGTGGACCTCAGCCGCCTGCCCGCCGAGGTCTCCGGCCTCGTGTTCGTCGTGAACTCCTTCACCGGCCAGAAGTTCACCGCCGTGGCCAAGGCGTACTGCCGCCTGCTCGACGGTTCAGCAGGAGAGGCGGAGCTGGTGCGTTTCGACCTCACCTCCTCCGAACCGCGCACCGGCCTGGTCCTGTGCAAGCTGATCCGGCAGTTCTCCGGCGAGTGGCATATGACCGCGATCGGCGATTACGTGGACGCGAAGACCGTCCGCGGCATGGTCAAGCCGGCCGCGGCTCTGCTGTAACACCCGGTCGGCGCCGCGCGGACGCGCGTGCACTTGCACACACGCGCGTGAATCGGCCGTTCATCGACGGGAATGCGTCGGAGGGACCGGGGCGCGGCGCCGTACGGTGCGGCGCGCGTCACCGGTCCGTGTGACACTGCCCCACGGACACCGAGTCGCCGACGCGCCTACGAGCCAAGGGAGTTGGACAGCATGCCTGATGGACCCGACGGGGCCCGGCAGGACGAGCAGCCGTACGACTGGAGCCGGGCGGCGTCCGGCAACCGCGCACCCCTTCCGCTCGAGATCGACACCACCAAGCCGAGCATCGCCCGGGTCTACGACGCAGGGCTGGGCGGCAAGGACAACTACCCCGTCGACCGCGCCGTCAACGAGGAGGCGCGGAAGATCCTGCCGTCCGCGGTGGAGAGCGCCCGCGTCAACCGCGACCTGCTCATCCGCGGCATCCGCCACCTCGCCGAGCAGGGCATCGACCAGTTCCTCGACCTCGGCTCGGGCCTGCCGACCGTGCAGAACACCCACGAGGTGGCGCAGTCGGTCAACCCGAGGGCCAGGGTGGTGTACGTCGACAACGACCCCGTCGTCCGCATCCACGGTCAGGCGCTGCTCGCGCGGAACGCCAGCACCAGGGTCGTCATGGCCGATCTGCTCGACGTGGAAGGGGTGCTCGGCCACCCGGACGTGGTGGACTTCCTCGACTTCTCCCGCCCGGTCGGCCTGGTGATGCTCGCCGTGATCCACCACGTGCTCGACGACGAGGATCCGGTCGCCGTGATCGACGCCTACAAGGAGCGCCTCGCCCCCGGCAGCCACCTGTTCCTCTCCCATTTCTGCAACAGCTCTCCCGAGGCGCGCGCCCTGGAGGAGCTGCTGGTGGGCGCCCTGGGCCGGGGCCAGTTCCGCAGCACGGAGGAGATCGCGACGTTCTTCGACGGCTTCGAACTGCTGGAGCCGGGCGTCGTGCCGCTCCCGCTGTGGCGCCCGGACGGCCCGGTCAGCCAACCGCTGGACGACGCCGGCCTTCTGATCGCCGGCGGCATGGCCCGCAAACCATGAAAGAGCCGAGACGCGTCCGCACCATCACATCTCCTCGGGAGAGAATCCGATGACCGCGGTGCCGTCCTCGATCCCCAGCACCTCGAACGCGATCAGCCCGGTGTTGACGTTGCCGAAGCTGCCGCTTCCCCCGACCCCGCTCGAGGTGTAGCCGTAGGGGCCGTCCTGGTCCATCAGCTCCAGCGTCACGCCGCTCCCGGTCACCTCGGCGATGTTCACGGACCCGACCACGACATCCGGGTCGAACGAGACGAGGGTCGACGCCGTCACGGCGACCTGGCATTCGCCGTCGTAACAGGCGTCGACGTCCGTCCCGTCCTCGGCGTCCTCCGGCGCCACCGGCTCGGGCTCCGTCGTGGGATCGGGCTCCGGGGTGGCGGAGGAAGAGCCTGCGCCCTCGTCCGTCATAGAGGCATCCGCATCCGCCGTGGCGTCGTCCGACGCGGAGGCGCGACCCGCCGGCGTCTCGTCGTCGCCGTCCGTCCCACAGCCGACCAGCGCGGCGCTGCCGAACACCACAGCCACGACTGCGAGCGCGGCGGCAGCGGACATCCTGGCGGGGGTACGGGTGCGCGGCGCCGTCATGGCATCTCCGTCCGCAGAAGAGGCAACGTCTCCCGTGGTTGTAACCGGCCGCGCCGGGGAGGGGTCCCACCCCCGCCCTCGCGCCCAGCCCGTAGTCCCCGAGGCTGACCTCAGGGGCCGGATATCCACCGGCGGTCCGACGTGCCCCCGCGCCCTGCCCGCCTAGCCTCTCCGCCGGAGCCGACAGGGACATGAGGTGACGGCAAGGGTGAAGGGCTTCAGGAGCAAACGGGCGCGCCGCCTGACCGCGATGGCGGCAGCGGCGCTCGCCGGAGCGGCGCTCGTGACGGGGGTGGCGGCGGGCGGCGAACCGTCCGACGAGCCGTCCGACGAGGCGTCACGAGCTGGCCTCCACGAGTGCGCGGAGGCGATCGAACGGTGCGTGGGGACCGTTCCCGTCCCCCTGAACTGGGATGATCCGGACGGGCAGCAGATCGAGGCGGGCTTCGCGTTCGTACCGCGCAGCGACATGTCCCGGCCCGCGGCCGGCACCGTGCTGGTCCACCCCGGCGGATTCGCGGCCTACACCGGCGGCGTGGAGCACTTCCAGGAGGTGCTCGGGCCTGTACTCGAACACCAGAACCTTCTGGTCGTGGACATGCGGGGCACCGGCACCTCAAGTCCGCTGCGCTGCCCCGGACTCGACGTGCGCGAACCGGCGACCATCGAGGCGTGCGCCGACCACCTCGGCCCGGACGCGCAGTACTTCACCACCGACCAGGCCGTCGCCGACATGAACGCGGTCAGGAGCGCGCTCGGCGTGGACCGGCTGAGCTTCTACGGCAGTTCGTACGGCACCGTGTTCGGCCAGGCCTACGCCACCCGGTTCCCCGGGCACACCGCCGCCATCGTCCTGGACAGCGCCGACCCCATGCGCCCCGACGGATACGGTGGCGTGCTGAACGTGGACACCTTCGGCCGCGGGCTGCGCGATCTGGACACCGTATGCGAACGGTCCCGCGCCTGCCGGGAGTTGCCCGGCAGCGCACAGGACCGCCTGAACGCGCTCGTGGCCCAGCTCCGCGAGCGGCCCGACGACCGCGTGCCGCTGCCCGCGCTGGCCCAGGTCGTCCAGAAGAAGGGCGGCACCCTGCTCGGGCGCGAGGTCAACGCCGCCATCGCCGCCTACCTGGACGACGATCCGGCGCCGCTGCGCCGGATCGCACAACCCGTGCTCGACGGCGTCCTGGAACCTGGTATCCCGATCAACGAGGAGGACACGGCGGCCCTGCCGTTCAGCTGCGGTGACTTCGCCTACCCGTTCGACCGCGACGCCACCCCCGAGGAGCGGCAGGCCCAGCTCGACGCGGCCTACGAACGGGGCGAACCAGTCAGGCCGTTCACCGTCTCCGAGGTCTTCGGCTTCATCGGCGGCTCCTACCCGCAGTGGTGCGTGCCCTGGCCACTGACACGCGAATCGCCGCCCGTGCCGCCCGGCGCGGACTACCCCGACGTGCCGGCCCTGGTGATCGGCGGAGAACTCGACCCGGGCATGGGCAGCGACGAGGCGGCCGAGATCGCCGGACGCTTCCCGAACGGGACGGCGGTCGCCGTGCCGTTCGGCGGCCACGTCGCCTCCTTCGGCGACCCGGCGACCTACAGCGGCTGCGTACGCGACCTGGTGCGGTCGTTCCTCACCAACCCGCAGGACCCGGTTGGGGACCCGGGATGCGACGCGGAAACCTACACCGCGCTCGGCACGTTCCCTCTCACTTCGCACGATGTCCCGCCCCCCACCATCACCGAGGGACACCTCGAACCCTCGGCCGCCCGCCTGCTCGCCGCGACCTTCGCCACGGTCGAAGACGCCCTGACCCGCAGCCTCCCGGAGGCCGGCCTCCTGGCCGCCGCACCCGAACAACCGGGCCTGCGCGGCGGCCAGATCACCCTCGACCAACAGACCACCGCCGTACGCCTCGACCAGACCCGATGGGTCAGCGACGTGACGGTCACCGGCGAGGCCCGCCTCGGCAACGACAACGTGGCCACGGCAACCGTCCAGGCGAACTCGGCCGACCTCCACTTCACCTGGCCCACCCGCCACCCCACCGACACCACCCAACTAACCGGCACCCTCAACGGCCACCCCTTCGAAGCCACCCTCCCCGTCCCGTAGCGAAACGACGACGAGCAGCCGGGAGCCCACCCCTCGAAGGCTCCCGGCCGTGTCGTCGTGCGCGGGGGTCAGGGGGTCACCCCGCGTCCTCGGCGCGGATGTAGGTGACGTGGCTGATGTTGTCCCCGTCGCTGTCCCAGGTGCTGACGGTGAAGGGGAAGTCCTCCGTCTCGAAGTCCACGTAGTAGACCGCCCAGCCCGGATCGCCGGGCAGGGTGAAGAGTTTGACGTCGCGGGTCTCGCCCTCCTCTGTCTCGAAGACCATGCCCTCGACCCCCTCGGTGCTGACCACACCGATAAGGGGAGGGAACCCGGGGTAGGGCCCTTCCGGACTGGACTCCTCGAAGCAGCCGTCCTCGGGCAGGGCCACGTCGGGGACGCCTCCCGCGCGTTCGATCTCCGCGTCGATGGCGTCTGGCGGAGCCGCCGCGTAGCGCTCACCGCCCGGTAGCAGGGCGATGACGCGATCGTCACTCACCTGTACCTGCTCGTAGAGCTCCACCACCGTCGGATCGAGCCCGTCCACGGTCTCATCAGCGGTTTGGGTCGCGCTCTCGGACGCGGTGGGCACGGTGGCCGGCTCGGAGTTGGTCGACGGAAGGGAAGCGGCGGCCAGGGGAGTGACCCCGACCGCCAGCACGGCCGCCGTTCCCACCACCATCCGGCGCCGCGCCCGGCGCCTACGGCCCCCGCGGACCATCTCCTCCACCGGCGCCGGCCCACGCACAGCGTTGTCCGCCAACAGGCCCAACCGTTCGCCGAGATCGGTGTCATCGAAATGCATCAGCAGGTCTCCTTCACAATGATCTGGTTACCGATCTCGGCCACCGGGTGCAGCTCCCGCACCGCCTGGTCCCGGCGCAACTTCTCCAGGCCCCGCGCCGTCTGACTGCGCACGGTGCCCAGCCGCAGGCCCAGCAGATGCGCCACCTCCGTCTCGCTGCGGTCCTCCAGGTACCGCAGCACCACGGCCAGACGCTGCGCCGGCGGCAGCCGCAACAACGCGCGCAGCAACACGTCACGATGGGCAATCTGCTCCGAGGTGTCCCGGGTCTGGCGCTCCGGAATCCTGGCGGTCAGCCACTCACGGACGCGCCGCAGGCGCATCCGGTCCCGGTGGGCGTTGATCATGATCCGCCAGACATAGGCGTCCGGATCGTCGCTGCGTTGGACCCGGTCCCATTTGACGTAGGTCTTCTCCAGCGCGTTCTGCACCAGGTCCTCAGCATCCTGGTGCTGACCGGCCAGCAGATACGCCGTCCGCAGCATGCGCGGCCATCGACTGGCAGCGAACGCACGGAAATCACTCTCCGCGCTCGGATCCTTCACCACAGGGCCTCCCGGCCTTCCCGGCAGATCGTCTACACCCCAACAGACGGCCCTAGGCCCTCCCGCCTATCCGCCTCGACGAGATGACGTGCCGGCGCCCCTAACGCGGGAGGCCCGACCTCGAGGGGTGGCTGGCCTCCTCGTCGCGCGGGGCTTCGTTTCGCCGTAGGGAACGCGAGAGCCCTCGCCGATCAGCGAGGGCTTTGATCTGCTGTGGGCCGTTCACGAGTGGTGGTGAGCTGATGTTAAGCGCAGACTTCACGATCTTTCCGCAGGTGGATCCCGACCCACGAGGGCCGGGATCGGGGTCTGGCGGCCGTGGCGCTGGCGGCGGGCATGAAGACCGGCTCTCCCGGATAGCGGCGGTCCTCGTCCCAGGGGCGGGGCGCGCTACCGCGTAGTCGCCGCGAGTTCGCGAACCGTCGCCATGTCGCTGAACGGGAGGAACTGCTCGCCGACGATCTGGTACGGCTCGCTGCCCTTCCCCGCGATCAGGACGATGTCGTGCCAGTCGGCGACGGACAGAGCGTGGGAGATCGCCCGGCGGCGGTCAGCGACGCGTTCGAACGGTGTGCCGGTCGCTGTGAGGCCCGGAGTGATCTGGTCCATGATCGTCTCGGGGTCCTCGCCGCGGGGGTTGTCCGAGGTGAGGATGCACAGGTCGGAGTGGAGCCCTGCGATCTCCCCCATCTGGGCGCGCTTGGTGTTGTCCCGGTCCCCGCCGCAGCCGAAGACGGTGATGACGTGGGCGGGGGCGAAATCCCTGATGGTGGTCAGGACTTTGTCCAGGGAGTCGGGGGAGTGGGCGTAGTCCACGATCACGGACGTGCCGCTCGGGGTCTCGAAGCGTTCGAAGCGCCCCGGGATGGGGGGCATCTGTTCGAGGGCCGTGACCAACCCTTCGAGGTCGTGCCCGAGGAGGTGGCAGGCCGCGATGGTGGCCAGGGCATTGGCGACCGAGAACCGGCCGGGCAGGGGGATCATCGCCGGATACTTCTGATCGGCGTGATGGAGGGTGAAGCGCGTGCCGAAGGCGTCCATGGTGAGGTCGGTCGCCCGATAGTCCGCATCCGCGTCGAGAGCGTACGTGGTCACCGCGCCGGGCATCATCGCGGGGATGCGCGCACCCACCGGGTCGTCGGCATTGACCACCGCGCGTCGGCACAGGCCCTGGAACAGCCGCAGTTTGGCGTCCCGGTAGTTCTCCATCGTGCCGTGGTCGTCCAGGTGATCCTGCGTCAGGTTGGTGAAGACGCCGATATCGATGAACGAGTGGTCCACCCGGTGGGTCAGGAGACCCATCGACGTGGCCTCCAGGACCACGCTGTCGACCCTTCGGTCGCGCATGCATCCCAGCAGATACTGGAAGTCCGGGGACTCCGGCGTGGTCAGCGCCGACCTCGGCATGGGGATGAGTTCGTCGCCGATCCGGCTGCCGGCCGTCCCGATCACCCCGACCCTGGCGCCCTCGGCGATCCGCAGCACGGACTCGACCATGTACGACACCGATGTCTTTCCGTTGGTGCCGGTGATGGCCACCATGTCCATCTGCCGCCCGGGCTCGCCGTAGTAGCGAGAGGAGGTGATGGCGGCAGCCATGCGCGGTTCCGGCACCCGGACGAGGCAGACGCCTTCGGCCGTCGTCGTGACCGATCGGGGCAGGTCCGATGTCCCGCCATCGACGAGCACCGCCACCGCACCCCGTGCGAGCGCCGGTCCGACGGACTCCGGACCGCCCTCGCGGTGGCCGGGCACGGCGATGAACAACGACCCCGGAGACACCCGGTGGGCGTCGATGCACGTGCCCGCGGTGATCTCCGTCTCCGGATCGCCCTGAAGGACCTCGTAGTCGTGCCCGGTCAGCAAGTCACTCAACTTCACAGGGGCCCTTTCCAGGGGTGCGGCTAGGCCGTTCGTCCGGCTGTTGCCGAGAGATGGGCGTCGACGCTGGCACGCCGAAGCCCGGGGGCATGGAACGGGTGGTGCGGCAGGTGCGGCGGACCGTGCGGTCAGGAACGTCCGCGCCGAGCCGGACGCCACAGGTCAGCTCGGCAGGATGGTCTTACGGCGCTCTCGGTGCGGGAGCAGGGGCAGTCCGCGTGGAAAGAAGATCCACGGAGCGGAGAACAGCGGGCTAGGCCCGTGGAGGATCGCTAGCCGTGGCCGTACAACGCCCGGCAGCCGGCCTTCGGCTCCTCGGCGCGGGCCACGGTCGCCGGATACAGGGCACACATGTGGGAAGCCTGTCGAAGGCACTCCCTCACGACACGTGTGTGACCCATACGCCAAGTGTACGTGCAAGCGAGTGCTCCGAGGATCCTCACGCCGGCGATCGTCGGAGCCCCCGGCGCACCTCGTCGTGAGGATGGTCCCAACGAGGACGCAGGCATCGATGAGACGTGGATCTGCGATCAACGAGGGTCGGCTGTCACTGGACGAGGGCATTGCCCAGTGGCGAGAGTTCATTGAGGAGGCTCTACGCCAGCCGGACCTGCTGTTCTGCCGCGTCGTCCGATCCCAGACGGAGATCGTCGCGGTCCTGTGCGGCCGTCGGAACGAGGTGGTCAGTCTCGGACCGATGTACCTGCTGAACGAATTCCAGGGCCAGGGCGTCGGCGCCCGACTGATGGGCGAGTTCCTCGCACGGGCCGACCCCTCCCCGATGCGCCTCTGGGTGACTGAATACAACGAGAGAGCGATCCGGTTCTACGAGCGCCACGGGTTCCAACTCACCCGTGAGCGTGACCCGTGGCTGGGCAAGTTGCCCAACGTGCGCATGGCCCGCGATCCGATGCCGCATCCCAAGATCGCCTGACAGGCCGGCGGAACGGTACCGGCAGAGACGCGAGAGCGCGATCGACCCCAAGGTCGAGCGGCTAGGAGGAAGCGGGCGCGGCATCGGCCGCCTGCGTGCGGCTGAGCCTTTCCATCACCCGATAACGGAGGAGCTCGTACTCGTCGCGCAACCGGACGATCGTCGGTGGCCGCGGGACGACGACGCCCCCGGTGACGATCTCCTCCGGCCGAAACTGTTCACGGGTCAGGTCGACCTCGACTCCCATGCCCAGACGGTTCCACCAGTGATAGTCGGTGCGCTCGCCGTTCACCCGGACCTCGCCGCGGATCAGCTCGCCGCCCAGCAGGTCGTTGAGCACCAGAGCGGTGACACCGCACTGCTCTCTGGCCGGATTGTCCGGGTCCCAGTGCTGCCGGGTCTCCGGCGGGCAGGTGTCAGCACCCCAGCTGCTGCGAACGGCACGTTCGATGTCGGTGAGAAGCAACGGTGTCATGAAGCTCATCCTCGCAACGCCCTCTGACACCGCCCACACGAGCACGACGTGGCGCCGGCCTCGCTTCGGGACACCCGTGCCTCCCGCCGCCTAGGGTGGCGAGCGGGCGTGGAGGTCGGGATGGTGAGGAGGACCCGGTGCGGCGACGGGAGCTGCTGGCAGGCTTGGCAGTGACCGCCGCCGCTGCGGCCGGGACCTCCACGCGTGAGGTCGGCCAGCCTCCGGCCGGTGAGCTCCTGGTGGCGCGAGTCCGGGCCACCATGCTCGGGACCAGCAGCACGCCAGGGCTGCCGGCCACACGGCCACACGTCGAGGCGGAGCTGGTGCGGGCCGCCCGCGACTTCGACGCCTGCCGCTACGGCCAGCTCGCGATTCGCCTGCCGCGCCTGCTTACCGCTGGTCACGAACTCGCCGTTGACGGCAGCGCTTTCGCACACACTGCGCTGGCCAGGACGTACCTCCTGACGACAGGCATGCTCACCAAGCTGCACGAACAGCAACTGGGATGGATGGCCGCAGATCGTGCCCGGACCCTGGCCGAAGTCGGCGGCGATCCGCTGGGCGTCGCCGAGGCCGCGCGTAGCCTCGCGGTGCTCGCCCGCAGAGCCGGCTGGTATCAGGAGGCCACCGACGTAGCCCTCGGAGCCGCCGATCAACCCGGCCTCCGCGCCGCTGGTCGTTCGGGGGCCGCCATCCGAGGGCTCCTTGTGCAGTCCGCCGCGTATACCGCAGCGAAGGCAGGTGACCACTCGTCTATGCGTCACCTGACCGAGGAGACCGCGGCCATGGCCCGGCACCTCCAAGGCGCACTGCGTGGTCACGGTGGCGGTTTCAGCCCTGCCACCGTCGCGCTGTACAAGATCAGTGCCGAGACGTCACTTGGTCACCCCGATGCTGCGCTCGCGACCGCTCGCGGCCTGCCCGTGGGCAGCCTGCCGACGGCCGAGCGCCGTTGCAGGTACCACACCGATGTCGCCACCGCCCTGGCGCAGCTCGGGCGCCGAGAGGAGTGCGTGCAGGCGCTGCTGGCGGCCGAGCATCACGCCCCCGAAGAGACGCACGCCCGCCCCGCCGTTCAGACTCTCGTCTCAGGGTTGCTCACGTCGGGACGCGTCAGCCCGGACCTGCGCGGCCTGGCAGCCCGCTGCGGAATCCGGTGACCCACACGGCACAGCCGAACAGGACCGCCGGCCTCAGGCCCGGCTGGGAGGCGGGGGCTGGGCGGTCGATTCCCTGATCACCAGGCGGGTCGCGAGCTGGACGTGGTGGGAGTCGGGTGTCTCGCCGCGGGCCAGCTGCAGGACGGTGCGGGTGGCCACCCGACCCATGTCCAGCAGCGGCTGGTTGATGGTGGTCAGGGGCGGATCGGTCCATGGCGCCCCGTAGGTGTCGTCGAAGCCGACGACGCTGAGGCCGGCGGGCACGGTCAGGCCCCGTGCGCGGGCGGCCTGGAAGACGCCCATGGCGATGAGGTCGCTTCCCGCGAAGACGGCGGTCGGTGGGTCGTCCCGGTCCAGCAGGAGCTCGGCCATGCGCCGCCCGGCGTCGGCGGAGAAGTCGTCGTGCAGCGTCAGCGCCGGATCGACCGCGACGCGCGCGGTCTCCAGCGCCTCGCGGTAGCCGTGCAGCCGCTCGCGGGCCGGGACGGAGCGGTCGGGCCCGCCGGCGTAGGCGATACGGCGGTGGCCGAGCGAGAGCAGGTGCTCGGTTGCCTGCACGCCGCCGGCCCAGTTCGTGGCCCCGACGCTGACGACGTTCTCGTCGAGTGGATTGCGCGGATCGACCACGACCAGGCCGAGTCCCAGGCGGTCGCAGGCGGCGATCTCCTCCGGGGCGAGCTCGGAGGTCACGACGATCAGCCCGGCCCGCCCGCGGGCGCTGAGCTCCTCGATCCACGCGACGCCGGGCGAGGCCGGGGCCGTGGTCGCCTGCGCTCCGGCGCCCCCTTGCCGGAGCACGCTGGTGACCACCTCGACGCCCAGGTCCCTGGCGCCCGCCAGCACACCGTCCAGGATGTGCATCGAGTAGGGGCTGAAGAGTTTGCTGAAGACGGCTTGCAACGCCCCCACCCGCGGCGCGGAATCGCGCGGTCCGGTGCTCGGGGTGTAGCCGACGCCGCGCAGCGCTCGCCGCACGTGGGCGCGCGTCTCGGCCGAGACTCCGGGGCGCCCGTTGAGGACCTTGGACACGGTGGCCTTGGACACCCCCGCCGCCCGTGCGACCGCCTCCAGGGTCGCGCGTCCGCTGATGGTTCCCGCCATGGAACGCCACTGTACACGTCGTTCAACGAAAAAGTTTCGCGATGCTGGCGTTGCGAGATCCTATTGACACCGGGATGTGGCGCCCCTACGTTTCGATCCGTTTAGTAAACAGCGAGAAACTTTTTCGTTGACGCTGTTGGCTTCCCTGTCGGTCGAGAAGGGACTCACGCGATGAAGCTGAGGAAGACCGGAAGAACGCTCGCGGCCATGGCCGCCGTCATCTCCGCGGTCGCGCTGAGCGCCTGCGGCTCCGAGCCCGGCGGCGGCGAGCGCGATGGCGGCGCCACCGCATGGGCGTTGACCGGAGGCTCGGAAGCTCCGTTCCGCGCCTCGTTCGACGCCTGGAACGAGGACCACCCCGACCAGCAGATCAGCGCCGAGTGGTACGCCAACGACGCCTACAAGGAGAAGATCCGCACGGCCGTCGGCTCTGGCAACGCGCCCACGCTCATCTTCTCCTGGGCCGGCGGCACGCTCGCCGACTACGCCGAAGGCGGCCGGGTCACCGACATCACCGACGAGACCAGCGACGTCATGGACCGGGTGCTGCCGTCCGTCGCCGCGAGCGGCGTCATCGACGGCCGGACGTACGCCGTCCCCAACAACCAGAGCCAGCCCGTCGTCCTCTACTACAACAGGCAGCTGCTGGCCGACGCCGGGGTGGAGCCGCCCACCACGTGGCAGGAGCTGCTCGACGCCGTCGACGCGCTCAAGGACACCGGCGTCACCCCCCTCGGGCTGGCCGGGCAGAGCGTGTGGCCCGAGCTGATGTACATCCAGTACCTGACCGACCGGATCGGCGGGCCCGAGGTGTTCCAGCGCGTGCTGGACGGCGAGCCCGGCGCCTGGTCCGACCCCGCGATCATCGAGGCCACCACCCGCATCAGGGAGCTGGTCGACGCCGGGGCGTTCGGCGACGGCTTCGCCTCCGTGACCGCCGACGGCGGCGCCGACGTCGCCCTCGTCCACTCAGGAACGGCGGCGATGCTCCTCCAGGGCAGCTGGGTCTACCCGACCTTCGTCCAGGACGCGCCTGACTTCGTCGCCGACGGGAACCTCGGCTACACCACCTTCCCGACCATCGAGGGCGGCGCGGGCGACCCGTCGAACATCGTCGGCAACCCCTCCAACTTCTGGTCCGTCTCCGCCGACTCGCCCGCCCAGTCACAGGAGACCGCCACCGAGTACCTGAACGAGGCGCTGTTCAACGACGAGCACATCGACGAGCTGCTCGACAACGGCACCGTGCCGCCCGTCGCGGGCCTGGAGGACCGCATCGCCGAGCAGGACGACGCCGACTACCTGGAGTTCGTCTACGGCATGGTGCGCGACGCGGACCACTTCCAGCTCTCCTGGGACCAGGCCCTGCCGCCCGCGCAGGCTCAGGAACTGCTGACCAACCTCAGCAAGCTGTTCCTCGGCGAGATCACACCCGAGGACTTCTCCTCGGCCATGGACGCGACGCTGTGAAGGGAAGGCGTACGAGGAGCGCGGAGGGCGCCGCCGCCGGCCCCACGCCGTGGATGGCGGCGCCCGCCCTGCTCCTCTTCGGCCTCTTCGCCGTGCTGCCGCTGCTCGGCGTCGTGGTGCTGTCGTTCATGTCCTGGGACGGCCTGAACGACCCCACCTGGACGGGCCTGGACAACTGGCGCGAGGCGATCGACGACCCCGTCACCCGCGAGGCGATCTGGCTCACCGTCAAGCTGACCGCGCTCTCCTTCCTCTTCCAGGCGCCGATCTCCCTGCTGCTCGGCGTCTTCACGGCCGGCCGGCAGCGATACCGGGCGCTGCTGTCCGTCCTGTACTTCCTGCCGCTCCTCTTCAGCTCCGCCGGCGTCGCCATCGCCTTCCAGGCCCTGGTGGACCCGAACTTCGGCCTCGGCACGGGACTCGGCATCGACGCCCTGGCGCGGGACTGGCTGGGCGATCCCGACCTCGCCCTCTACGTCGTGGTCTTCGTGATCGGCTGGTCGTTCATCCCGTTCCACGCGCTGATCTACCAGGCGGGCGTCCGCCAGATCCCGGTCGAGCTGTACGAGGCGGCGCGGATCGACGGCGCGGACGCGTGGACGCAGTTCTGGCGGATCACGCTGCCGCAGCTGAAGTACACGATGGTGACGTCCTCCACGCTGATGATCGTCGGCTCGCTGACCTACTTCGACCTGATCTTCGTGCTGACGGGCGGCGGTCCTGGCGACGCCACCCGTGTGCTGCCGCTGGACATGTACCTGACGGGCTTCCGCTCGTACGAGATGGGCAGGGCCAGCGTCATCGCCCTCGTCCTGGCCGCCGTCGGCCTCGCCGTCGCCCTCGGCCTCAACCGCTTCACCGGCGCCAGCCGCATGGAAAGCCAACGGGAGGGCGTATGAACCAGGTCAGCCGCGCTGGTCGGGTTGGCCGGGTCAGCAAGCCGAACCGGCCGAACGGGCGCTACAACGTCCTCGGCGCGCTCGGCGGCTGGCTGTGGCTCGCGGTCATCATCCTCCCCATCTACTACATCGTCGTCACCAGCCTCCGCCCCCGCGAGGACTACTTCAGGGAGAACCCGTTCTCCCTCCCCTCCCACCCCACCCTCGACGCGTACCAGCGCGTCCTGGAAGCCGACTTCACCCACTACTTTCTCAACAGCGTCCTCGTCACCGCCGGCGCGGTCGCCGTCACCCTCACCGTCTCGCTGATGGCGGCGTACGTCGTCGTCCGCAGCCGCACCCGATTCGCCGTCAACCTCTTCCGCGCGATCCTGCTCGGCATCGCCATCCCCCTCCAGGCCGCGATCATCCCCGTCTACTACCTCATCGTCGAGCTCCAGCTCTACGACACCCTCCTGGCGATCGCCCTGCCGTCGATCGCCTTCGCCATCCCCCTCACCGTCCTCATCCTGGTGAACTTCCTCCGCGACGTGCCGCGCGAGCTGTTCGAGTCGATGCGGATGGACGGCGCGGGGGAGTGGCGCACGCTGTGGAGCCTGGCGTTGCCGCTGACCCGCCCGGCCCTGGTGACGGTCGGCGTGTACGACGCGCTCCAGGTGTGGAACGGCTTCCTCTTTCCCCTCGTCCTCACCCAGTCCCAGGACCAGCGCGTCCTGCCGCTGTCCCTGTGGGCCTTCGAGGGGGAGTTCTCCGCCGACGTACCCGCCCTGCTGGCCTCGGTCGTGCTGTCGGTCCTGCCGATGCTCGCCGCGTACGTCCTCGCGCGCCGCCACCTCGTCTCCGGCCTCACCGCCGGCTTCAGCAAGTGACCCCTCGCCCCACCTGCACCATCGAAGGAGCGCCCCGCCCATGTCCGAGCACGCCCCGTGGCGCGATCCCCTCCTCTCCACCCACGAGCGGGTCGAGGCCCTCCTCGCCGCCATGACCCGGGAGGAGAAGCTCGCCCAGCTCGGCAGCCACTGGCGGTCCTCGACCGACACCCCCACCGGACCCGAAAGGGGCGCGATCGCGCCGCTGGAGCATGCCTTCGCCGCCGGCCGTCGCACCTTCGAGGAGGCGACAGCCCACGGACTTGGCCACCTCACGCGCGTCTTCGGCAGCGAGCCGGTCACCCCGGCCGCCGGCGTCGCCCGGCTACGCGCCCGCCAGCGGCACCTCGCCACCGCCACCCGCCTCGGCATCCCCGCCATCGCCCACGAGGAGTGCCTCACCGGCTTCACCACCCTCGGCGCGACGGTCTACCCCGCCCCCCTCGCCTGGGCCGCGACCTTCTCACCCGACCTCGTCCAGGCCATGGCCGAGGCCATCGGCCGCGACATGCGCGCCGTCGGCGTCCACCAGGGCCTCTCGCCGGTGCTCGACGTCGTCCGGGACTACCGCTGGGGCCGGGTCGAGGAGACCATGGGCGAGGACCCGTACCTCGTCGCCACGCTCGGCACCGCCTACGTGCGCGGGCTGGGGTCCAGCGGGATCATCGCCACCCTCAAGCACTTCGCCGGCTACTCCGCCGCCCGCGCCGGCCGCAACCACGCGCCCGTGCCCATCGGGCCGCGCGAGTTCGCCGACGCCATCCTGCCGCCGTTCGAGATGGCGATCCGCGAGGGCGGAGCGGGTTCCGTGATGAACTCCTACTCCGACATCGACGGCCGCCCCGCCGCCGCCCACGCCCAGCTCCTCACCACCACCCTCCGCGAGGAATGGGGCTTCACCGGCACGGTCGTCTCGGACTACTGGGCCATCGCCTTCCTCGACCTGATGCACCGCGTCAGTCCCGACCGCGCGAGCTCGGGTGCCCTCGCCCTCCACGCGGGCATCGACATCGAACTCCCGGCCACCGACGCCTACGCCCGCCTGCGCGACGCCGACGTCTCCGACGCGTTGATCGATCGTGCCGCCCGCCGCGTCCTCATCCAGAAGACCCAACTCGGCCTCCTCGACCCCGACTGGCAACCCATCCCCGAACCCGGCGTCGATCACGACGCCGATCGCGAACCCGATCTCGACTCCCCGGCCAACCGCGCCCTCGCCCGCCAGATCGCCGAGAAGTCCGTGATCCTCCTCGCCAACCCCCACGACACCCTTCCCCTCGCTGCTCCCTCCTCGACTCCTCCCTCCCAGATCGCCCTGCTCGGCCCCTGCGCCGACGACCCCCGCACCTTCCTCGGCTGCTACTCCTTCCCCAACCACGTGCTGTCCCGCTACGAGGAGCACGGCACCGGCGTCCGCGTCGACTCCCTCAGGGCGGCGCTCCACGCCGAACTCCCGGACGCCCGAATCGAGTACGCCCAGGGCGTCCCCGTCCGCGACCCCGACACCTCCGGCATCCCGGCCGCGGTGGAGGCCGCCCGCGACGCCGACCTCTGCGTCCTCTGCGTCGGCGACCTGGCGAGCCTCTTCGGCCGCGGTACCTCGGGCGAGGGCTGCGACGCCCCGGATCTCTCCCTTCCCGGCGCCCAGCCCCAGCTCGTCGAGGCCGTCCTCGCGACCGGCACCCCGACCGTCCTCGTCGCCGTCTCCGGCCGCCCCTATGCCCTCGGGCCGTACGCCGACCGCTGCACCGCCGTCGTGCAGGCGTTCCTGCCCGGCGAGGAGGGCGGCCCGGCCATCGCCGGCGTGCTCTCGGGCCGCGTCAACCCAAGCGGCCATCTGCCGGTCGGCATCCCCCGCGACCCCGGCGGCCAGCCCGGCACCTACCTCGCCCCACCCCTGGGCCGCTTCAGCGAGGGCATCTCCAGCCTCGACCCCACCCCCCTCTACCCCCTCGGTCACGGCGGCTCGTACACCACCTTCGCCTTCGAGAACCTGGTCCTCTCCGACGTTTCCATCCCCACCGACGGCACCCTCAGCGCCACCCTCCTCGTCCGTAACACCGGTTCGCGCGAGGGCGAGGACGTCGTCCAGCTCTACCTGTCCGACGAGGTCGCCCAGGTCACCCGCCCCGTCCGCGAACTCGTCGGCTACGCCCGCGTCCGCCTCGCCCCCGGCGAGAGCTGCCACGTCACCTTCCGCCTCCACGCCGACCGCACCTCGTTCACCGGCCTCGACCACCACCGCATCGTCGAACCCGGCGCCTTCACCCTCGCCGTCGGCCACTCCGCCGAAGACCTCCCCCTCACCACCCGCTTCGAGATCACCGGCACCGGCCCGCGCGTCATCGAGGGCGCCCGTGTGATGACCACCCCCGTTGAGGTCCGTCGCGCCTGAACACCGGGACCCCACCAGGCGGCACCCGCGCTGTTTCCGGCCCGGCTCGCGGAGATACTCTGCGGGTTCCGCGACGAACACGCCACGAGTGCCCCCCGTCCCACCACGCCGCACCGTGGCTGACCTCCTCGACGCCGCCGCCCAGCGGGGGAGCCGAACGCGAACGCCCGTGAACGACGGCCCTGACAGCCGACGGTCCCTGCCGTGACCGCATGGTCGCGCCCGATGTCCCGCCCACTGCCGATCACTTGACGGGAGACGGCTTCCTGGCAAGGTGAGCTCGGGAATCGAAGGCCATTCGGGCAAACAAGGCCGTCATTGGTTATGAGGAGCGATCCGATGCGCATATCCCTGCCCCGCAGAAGGTTCTTGACCACGCTCGGCGCGGCCGCCGGACTCGGGGCCGCCGGAGCGCTCGGCGCGTCACCGGCGCACGCCGCTCCCGCCGCGTCGACGTCCCAGCAGTCCCAGAGGTGGCGCAGGCTCGCGGCCGATGTGCGCGAGGAGACACGATGGGCGTGGCGGAACTACGTCGAGCTCGCGCTCGGCCACGACCAGATCAAGCCGGTGTCCGGTACGTACGAGGAGTTCTTCGTGCCCGGCCAGCCGGTCGGGCTCAGTGCCGTCGAGGCACTGGACACCCTGTGGCTGATGGAGTTGGACGACGAGCTTGAGCAGGGCCTTTCCTGGGTGCGGGCGAACCTGTCGTTCGACATCGACGCGTCCTTCCAGGTGTTCGAGACCAACATCCGGATGCTCGGCGGCCTGTTGTCGGCCTATCACTGCGTCGGCGAGCCGCGCCTGCTCGAACTGGCCACTGACCTCGGCGACCGGCTACTGACGGCGTTCACCAGTTCACCGGTCGGCCTGCCCTACCGGTATGTCAACCTGCGGACCGGCGAGGTCACCGATCCAAACACCAACCTCGCCGAGATCGGCACCTACATCACCGAGTTCGGTGCCCTGTCCCAGTGGACCGGCGACACCAGGTACGTGGACGCGGCCAAGCGCGCCATGCGGGGCGCCTACGAGGCCCGCAGCGACCTGGACCTGATGCCCCACGACATCCACGCCGAGACCGGCGAGTGGCGCAACAGGGTCGCCACCGTCGGGCCGCCGGCCGACTCGTTCTACGAGTACCTCTACGACGGCTGGAAGTTGTTGGGCGACGACGACCTGAGGACCTGGTACGACACACTGATCGCCGGCATCAAGGCCCACCAGGTGGAGGAGCACGAGGGCCGGCTGTGGTTCCCGCAGGTCGATGCCTTCACCGGGGAGATCACCGGCCGATCGCAGAGCGAGCTGGCCTCGTTCTTCTCCGGCCTGCTCGCCGAGGGCGGGGACGTGGCGCTCGGCGCCCGCTATCACGACTCGTGGAACGCGGTGCAGGACAAGTTCGGCGTGCTGCCGGAGGCAATCGACTACACGACGCTGTCAGCCGAGAGCAAGGGCAACCAGTTGCGGCCGGAGTTCGCCGATGGTGCGTTCAGCCTGTGGCTGGCCACCGGCGACGAGGTGTACCGGCAACGCGCCGCCCGCCACTTCGAGCTGATGGTGGAGACGTCCAAGGTGGCCCACGGCTACACGATCATCTCCGACGTGACCACGACGCCGGTGGCCCGGGGCGACGCCTGCCCCGGCTACTGGTGGTCCGAGCAGCTGAAGTACTACTACCTGACCTTCTCGGACGCCCCCCGCCTCGACTACGCCGACCACTACCTGTCCACGGAGGGCAACCTGTTCAAGGGCGCCCGGAGGTAGCGGGAAACGCCGGTCTGGCGCCTGGTAGCGAGCGGCCGGTGGTCGGCTCCGCGATCGAGGTGGTTCGGGAGGGCCGCCGCGCGGGTCGCGTCCCGTGGGAACCGATTCGGTGCCGGCTCGGCCGGATGGCTACGTGCTGCATCGTGCGCGTTCCGTCCCAGCACACGGGACTGAGCGCGCACGATCCCCCGACGCGACCACGGGCTGTGGTGGCACTGCTTGGGAGGTTGCCGCCGACACTCTGCGGGCGGCGGTCGGCCCGTTAACGCGAAAGCCCTCGCCGGCAATGACTGGCGAGGGCTTCGATCTGCGTGGAACGTGGACCTGAGGGGATTTGAACCCCTGACCCCCTCGTTGCGAACGAGATGCGCTACCAGGCTGCGCTACAGGCCCGTGGTGTCGGACGTGGAAACTGTAGCACTGGGGCGGGGGAGGGCCGAAATCCGTTATTCGCCGGCGGCGCGGGGGTGGTCGTCGTCGGCGTACTGGTCGAAGAGGGGGGTGCGGCGCGGGGCGGAGGGCTCCTGGCGGGGCTCGGGGGTGCCGGCGCTGGTGGAGCGGGCCGAGCTCCAGGTGCCGGGGGAGTCCAGGTCCACAGCGCGGTTGGTGCGGGGGGCCACCGGGGCGTTGACGTAGGTGGGGAGGGGGACGGGCGCCGGGTCCCAGGTCTCGGGCTCGTCCGGGGCCGCGCCGTCGCGGTGGCGCTGCTGGTCCTCCCACTCCGCGTGGTCGGTCTGCTCCACCACGGCCCTGGCCGGCTTCTCCGGCTCTGGGCCGGGTCGGGCGGCGGCGCTGGCCTGGGTGCGCTGGTGCAGGCGGCGCGCGGCCTCCTCGGCGCGGCGGCGGTCGAGCGCGACCTTGTAGCGGCGGTTCTCCTGGCGGCGCACGTGCACCACGTAGGCGAGCAGCAGCACTGCGGGCACCGCCGGGACCCAGAGCAGGCCAGGGCCGGCGGAGAGGGCGAAGACGCCGCCGAGGGTGAAGGCGAGGAAAAGCACCATGGTGGTGCGCCGGCGCCGGACGAGAACCTTCGCGCGCGCCGTGGCCGCCGCGGTCTTGCCGGGGGCGCCGGCGGCACCGGGACCGGCAGAGCCGGACGCGTCCGGTTCGGCGTCGCGCTGCGGCTCCGCTGCCGAGGCCGCCGAGGCGGCGGCCGACGCGAGGGCGGAGGCGGGTCTGGGCCCGGTTACGGGCTCGGCGAAGGCCCGGAGGTCGGCGGAGACGTCCGGGGTGGCTTCCTCGTCGGTGCTCTCGGCCGTCGCCCCCTCATCGGGACCCCCCGCCGCCGCGCGCCTGCCGCGCGTCAGCAACCGCAGGGCCGTGCTGAACCGCTCCGTCGGACGGGCCTCGTTCAGCTCGTCCTGCCGGCGGAGCCACATCGGCACGAGATACGCGGCCCAGGCCCCGACGATCACTGCGAAGATGAGGCCACTGCTGCTCACGCTCACACGGTAGAGGGATTCGCACGACTCCATCCGCCAAATCGGGCGGTGTGTCGCCCGAACTGACGCTCCCTCCGTGTAATTCTTCGGATTGTTATAAACGCGGTCGGGCGACCGAGCTCGCGCCAGCCCTTGTTCAGTATCGAACACTCATTTGATTCCGGCGGAATCGGCGGGGTCCGCCGAGCCCTGCCCTTCCGGGGGCGCGTCGGAGCGTCGCCGGCGCTGCCGGTGCCAGCGGGGCAGCAGGCCCTCCGGCGCCTCGTCCGAGGTCAGCGCGAAGACCAGATGGTCCCGCCAGGCGCCGTCGATATGGAGATAACGCGGCCGCAGGCCCTCCTCGCGGAATCCCAGTTTCTCGACGACGCGGCGGCTCGGGCCGTTCTCCGGGCGAATGCAGATCTCGGCCCGGTGCAGACCCAGCGTCAGGAAACAGTGGTCCACGGCGAGCGCCACGGCCGTGGGCATAACGCCGCGGCCGGCCACGGCCCGGTCGATCCAGTACCCGATATGACCCGAGCACATCGATCCCCAGGTGATGCCGGCCACCGTCAGCTGACCGACCAGCCGCCCCTGGTAGGTCACCACGAACGGCAGCATCCGCCCGGCCTGGGCCTCGCTGCGCAGATGACGGACCATCTGGCGGAACGTGGGGCGGCGCGGCGCCAGGTGCCCGGGCGGCGGGGGCGGGATGGTCGCCTCCCAGGGGCGCAGCCAGTCGCGGTTGCGTTGGTTGATCTCCCGCCAGGGGCGGTGGTCGCGCTGTCTGATGGGGCGGAGACCGATCTCGCCGTCCGTCAGTTCGACGGGCCAGTGTGTGCTCACGGCTGGTGATCGCCGCCACGCAGTTGGTCCACGGCGTGCCGGAGCAGCGGGCGCAGCACGGCCAGGCCGTCGCGGACGCCGCCGGCGGAACCGGGCAGGTTGACGATCAGGGTGCGGCCCGCGACGCCGGCGAGCCCGCGGGAGAGCGCGGCCGTCGGCACGTTGGCCTGACCCGCCGCGCGGATCGCCTCGGGGATGCCGGGCACCTCGTAGTCGAGCACCCGGCGGGTCATCTCGGGGGTGCGGTCGGTCGGGGTGACGCCGGTGCCGCCGGTGGTGAGCACCACGTCGTACCCGGCGCTGACCGCGGCGCGCAGCGCCGCCTCGACGGGGTCGCCGTCCGGCACCACCTGCGGTCCCTCGACGACGAAGCCCAGCTCGCCCAGCGCCTCCGCCAGCAGCGGGCCGCCGGTGTCCTGGTACACCCCGGCGGCGGCCCGGTTGGACGCGGTGAGCGCCAGCGCCCGATACGCGCCGCCCGTGCCCCCGCCGGCGGCCCCCGCTGCCCCCGTGGTCGTCATGACGCGCGTCTCCCCTTCTCCGCAGCCCTGTCCTCGGCGTTCTCGTCGGCGGCCCGGCGCCACGTCCCCGAAGCGCCGCCCGACTTCTCCTCGACCCTGACGTCCGTGATGACCGCGCCCTTGTCCACCGCCTTGACCATGTCCACGACGGTCAGTGCCGCGACGCTGACCGCGGTCAGCGCCTCCATCTCCACGCCGGTCCGGTCGGTGGTGCGGACGGTCGCCGCGATCTCCACCGCCTCGTCGGTGATGGACAGGTCCACGGTCACGCCGGACAGCGCCAGCGGATGGCAGAGCGGGATCAGCTCGGGCGTGCGTTTGGCGCCCATGATGCCGGCGATCCTCGCCGTGGCCAGCGCGTCGCCCTTGGGCACGCCCGCACCGCGCAGCAGCGCCACCACCTGCGGCGCGACCAGCACCCGGCCGGTGGCTCTGGCCTGCCGCGCGGTGACCTCCTTGCCCGAGACGTCCACCATCCGGGCCGCCCCGGCCTCGTCGAGGTGGGTGAGATGCGGGGTGCTCATGAGGGGTCACGTTACTCCGCGTTCAGCCCAGCAGCACGACCGTCAGGTGAGCACCTGGACGCACCTCGGTGGTCGTCTCCGGGATATCGATCAACGCGTCCGCCTGGGCGAGGGCCGCGATGAGGTGGGAGGAGGCGCCGCCGACCGGGCGGACGGTGCCGACCGTCTCGCCAGGGGCGGGCGGCGTGTAGACGCCGCGCAGGAACTGCCGTCGGCCCCGCGGTGAGGACAGCGGCGCGTCGCCCCGGGCAGCAGAGCCGGGAGAGCCGGGGGTGTCCCCGAGGTCGAGCCTGGCCGGCACCCGGGGGCGGTGCCACGTCTCGGGCGCGTGCCCGGCCATCGCCCGCAGCGCCGGGCGGACGAAGAGCTCGAACGAGACGTACGCGCTGACCGGATTGCCCGGCAGCGCGAACAGTGGCACCCGCCCGTCGCCCAGCATCCCGAAGCCCTGCGGTTTGCCCGGCTGCATCGCGAGCCGCCGGAACTCCACGCCCCCCGCGGCGGAGCCGCCGAGCGCCTCCTTGACCACGTCGTACGCGCCGACGCTGACTCCGCCGCTGGTGATCACGAGGTCGGCCCGGACGAGCTGGTCCTCCAGCGTCGCCCGCAACGCGTCGGGGTCGTCGGCCACGGCGGCGGTCCGGTAGGCCACGGCGCCGGCCTGCTGGGCGGCGGCGGCGAGCATCGGGCCGTTGGAGTCGTGGATCTGGCCGGGGCCGAGGGCCGTGCCGGGGGGCGCCAACTCGCTGCCGGTGGACAGCGCCACGACCCGGGGGCGCGGGCGCGCGGTGACGGTCGCGCGCCCGACGGCGGCCAGCAGCCCGAGCTGTGGCGCGCCGAGCACCGTGCCCGCGGTGACCGCGAGCGTGCCGGCCGCGATGTCGCTGCCGCGCGGCCGAACGTGCTGGCCGGTGCCGGCCGGGCGGTGCACCCGCACCTCGCCCCAGCCCTCCCCGTCCCGCACGGCTGGGGTCATGGCGTCCGCCGGGCCGCCGCCGACGCCGCCGTCCGTCCACTCGACGGGCACCACGGCCTGCGCGCCGGGCGGCACCGGGGCGCCGGTCATGATGCGGACGGCCTGTCCGGGGCCGACCTCGGGCGCGCCGCCGCCGCCGGCCGCCGCCTCGCCGACGACCGTGAGCACGGCCGGGTACTCGGCGGAGGCGCTCTCGACGTCGGCGGTGCGCACCGCGTACCCGTCCATGGAACTGTTGTCGAAGGGCGGCAGTGCGGCCGGGGCGGTGACGTCCTCGGTCAGCACACAGCCGACGGCGTCGGCGAGTTGGAGGTCCATGGGGTCCAGCGGGCGGATGGCCCGCAGGACGTCGGCCAGATGGTCGTCGACGGACCAGAGGTCACTCAAGGTTCGGCATCTCCTCGTCGACGTACCGCCGCAGCCAGGTGCGGAAGTCCGGCCCCAGGTCGGGGCGTTCGCAGGCCAGGCGGACGATGGAACGAAGATAGTCGCCCTTGTCGCCGGTGTCGTAGCGCCGTCCCGAGAAGATCACGCCGTGCACCGGGCCGCCCAGGGCCGGGTCGGTGGCCATGGCCTGCAGGGCGTCGGTGAGCTGGATCTCGCCGCCGCGCCCCGGCGGGGTCTTGCGCAGCACCTCGAAGACGCCGGGGTCGAGCACGTACCGGCCGATGATCGCGTAGTTGCTGGGCGCGTCGGCCGCGGCCGGCTTCTCCACCAGGCCGGTCACCCGGCGCACGCCGTCCCGGTCCACCTGTTCGACGGCGGCGCAGCCGTAGAGGTGGATCTGCTCGGGCGCCACCTCCATCAGCGCGACGACGCTGCCGCCGAAGGTCTGCTGGACGTCGGTCATCACGGACAGCAGCGGGTCGCGGGGGTCGATGAGGTCGTCGCCGAGCAGCACGGCGAACGGCTGGTCGCCGACGTGCGGGGCCGCGCAGAGCACGGCGTGGCCGAGGCCCCTGGGGTCGCCCTGGCGGACGTAGTGCATGGTGGCGAGGTCGTTGGACTCCTGGACCCGGGAGAGGCGCTCGTCGTCGCCCTTACGGTGCAGCGCCTCCTCCAGCTCGTGGTTCCGGTCGAAATGGTCCTCCAAAGGACGCTTGTTCCGCCCGGTGATCATGAGCACGTCGGTGAGGCCGGCGGCGGTCGCCTCCTCCACCACGTACTGGATCGCGGGCCGGTCCACGACCGGCAGCATCTCCTTCGGGGTGGCCTTGGTGGCCGGCAGGAAGCGCGTGCCCAGACCGGCGGCGGGAATGACAGCCTTGCTGATCCGGGGTCGTGGTGACGTCATGCCAGTCACCCTACTCATCGGGTGTTCGAGCGCCGAGCACTTTGTGAGTGTGCGTCGTGCTAGGGGTGCCTTTGACGTTTACCGATCGCCGGAGACGCTGTAACCGTTCGTGAAGGGAGCGCGTGGGCAACGTGGGCAACATGGGCAACATGAACGACGACGCTGGGACGGCCCGTCGGATGAAGCGCGAGGTGCGGCGCGATCTGCTCGCGGTGCGGGCGGCGCTGGCCGACGACGAGGTGGTGTACGCCGCGGGCGCGCTGGAACGGCGGGCGCTGGAGTTGCCGGAGCTCGCGGAGCTGGAGTCGGGCGCGACGGTCGCCGGGTACGTGTCGGTGGGCCGCGAACCGGGCACGGCCGGACTGCTCGCGGCGCTGCGCGGCCGCGGGGTGCGGGTGCTGCTGCCGGTGCTGCGGTCGGACTTCGACCTCGACTGGGCGGTGTTCGAGGGTGCGGGGCGGCTGGTGGAGTCCGGGCACGCCGGGCGCTCCCGGCTAATGGAGCCGAGCGGGCCACGGCTCGGCAGGGCGGCGGTCACCGACGCGGCCGTGATGCTGCTGCCCGGCGTGGCGGTGGACCGGCACGGGGTGCGGATAGGGCGCGGCGGCGGCAGCTTCGACCGGGTGCTGGCCCGGCTGGCGGCGGCGGGCGCCGAGCCGGCGCTGGTGGCGCTCGTATACGGGCACGAGGTGGTGGAACGGCTGCCCAGGGAGCCCCACGACCGGCCGGTGCATGTGGCGGTGACGCCGGAGGAGGTGCTCAGGTTCCCCGCCGAGGAGGCAGACGTCCCGGAGGATTGACGCGGTCCGGTGTCGGCGGCCGGCGCGCCGGGCCGGCCGCCGACACCGGACCGGAGTCCGACGGTCGCGGGCGGGGTCAGCCCGGTGTCAGGGTCAGCGTGTTCTCCGCGGTCGCGTCCACCGCGTCCTTGTTGTGCACCCAGGGCAGGTACTCGCCCGCGGCCCACATGCTGGTCTGGTCGACGTAGTTCGGATGGTAGGCGTGCCCGGACGCGCCGGAGAGGTTGATCCACAACGAGTCGTCGAGGTCGTCCAGGTTGACGATCATCCGCATCGACGGCACCCACGTGATCTCGTACCCGCCGGCCGCGTTCCAGCCGCTGGCGTCCACCGCGTCGGTGCCGCCCGAGAGGTCGTACGGGCCGCGGTTGAGCAGCCACTGGACCGGTCCTGGACCCTCCGTGCCGAGCGTCTGGTTGTTCAGCATCAGCCGGTGCAGCCGCCCCCAGCTCCAGGTGTCGATGTCCTTGCCCAGTTCGGCCGTCATCTCCCAGCGGGCGTCCCGCATGGCCCGGCGCAGCAGCTCGTCCCGGTTGTAGGTGCCGTCCTGGGTGGCGGTGGCGGACGTCTGCCACCAGTGGTTGTCCGGGTCCTCGAGGATGCCGAGCACCACCTGGAACCAGCGGTCCCCGCCGTCCGGCTGCGCGGTGTCGGGGGAGCGCTCGCCGCACTCCTCGATCAGCCGGGTGTTGCCGTTGAGGTCCTCCAGCGGCTCGGACTCGTCGGCCGGCGGGACCTCCAGGCACTGGCCCTCGACGCGCAGTTCCTTGGGCAGCTTGTTGCCGAAGGCGAGCTGCAGCAGATTGCGCCAGACGGCGTTGTAGTAGGCGGCGGCGGGGGAGTCGGCGTCCTGGGAGTAGTCCCAGCCCTCCAGCAGCTGCTGCGCCTCGGCGACGTAGTCGTCGCGGATCTCGATGTCCAGCAGGTATGGCACGAGCGTCTCGGCCATCTCGTTGTGGTTGTCCAGCTGGATGTCCTGCATGTCGCCCATCGAGACCTTGCCGCCCTCCTCGATGGTGGAGGTGATCAGCTCCTCGATGCGGTTGCTGCGGGTGCCGTAGCTCCAGTCCTCGGTCAGGTGGTAGTCGTACTCGTCCGGATCTATGACGGGTTGGTTGGCCGTGACGATGTATCCGCGCTCGGGGTTGTACTCGTACGGCAGGTCCTCCTGCGGGATGGAGCCGGTCCAGTCGTAGTCGGAGTCCCAGCCGGGGGAGGGATAGCGGCCGTCGCCCTCGCCGCGCACCGGGATGTCGCCGGGGGCCTGGTAGCCGATGTTGCCGGCGGTGTCGGCGTAGATGAGATTTTGTGAGGGAACTGCGAAGTCCTGGGCCGCCGCCCGGAACTCGTCGAAGTCGGTCGCCGCGTTGAGCGAGAAGACCGCGTCCATCGTCTTGGACGGGGTGAGCGCGGTCCAGTTGAGCGCGACCGCGTAGCCGCTGCCACGGTCCGGCGCGTCCGCGTCCACCGGCGCGGTGCCGCCGACGTCGGCCATCTCGGAGTCGCGGTCGGAGATGATCGGTCCGTTGACCGTGGAGCGCACGGTGATCTCCCGTGGCTCGCCGCCGGCCACCTCGATGATCTCGTCGCGTGTCTCGTACGGCACCCACTCGCCGTCGCGTAGGTAGTTGCCGTCGTCCAGCTTCTCCAGCCGCAGGTCGGTGACGTCGGCGCCGAGGTTCGTCATGCCCCAGGAGATGGACTGGTTGTGCCCGATTATCACGCCGGGCATTCCGGAGAAGGTGAACCCCGAGACGTCGAACGGGCACTCCGCGGTGACCTCGTTGCAGTGCAGGCCCATCTGGTACCAGACGGACGGCAACGAAGGCGCCAGATGCGGGTCGTTGGCCAGCAGTGGTTGGCCCGTGGTGGTGTAGTCGCCCGAGATGACCCACGAGTTGGAGCCGATGCCGGCGCCGTTCGGGCCGAGCAGCGAGGGGATCTCGCCCAGCGTCTCGGACAGCGCGCCGAGCTGGCCGGAGAGGCCCTCGGTGGCGTCGGTGTACTCCTCGCTCCTGGTGTACGGCTCGGAGTAGGACTCGGTGCCGTTGCCCGGCTCGCTGACGATCGGCGTGTGCTCGTCGTACGGGTATGCCGGGTACAGCTCGGCGATCTCCTCCTCGCTGAGCCGCCCGGCGAGCAGCGCCCGGTCGATCTCGTCCTGCATGTTGCCCGTCAGGTCCCAGGCCATGGCCTTCAGCCACGCCACCGAGTCGACCGGGGTCCACTCGTCGGGCCGGTAGTCGTTCTCGAAGTTCAGCGCCGCGTACTCGACGGACAGCTCGGCGCCGCTGTTCTCGTCGAGGTAGGCGTTCACGCCGTCGGAGTAGGCCTGGAGATAGGCCTTGGTCTCGGCGGACAGCTCGTTGTCGTACTCCTCCTGCGCCACCTCGTGCCAGCCCAGCGTGCGCAGGAAGGCGTCGGTCTCGACCTGACCCTCGCCGAACATCTCGGACAGCCGGCCGGCGGTCATATGCCGCCGCACGTCCATCTCCCAGAAGCGGTCCTGCGCCTGCACGTACCCCTGGGCGCGGAACAGGTCCTCGGCGGTGTCCGCGTACAGCTGCGGAATACCGTTCGCGTCGCGCTGCACGGTGACCGGCGCGGACAGGCCGTCGAGCGCGATTTCCCCGCTCGTCTGGGGGAAGGAAGCCCGTACGGTGCTCACGGTCCAGTAGGCGCCGTAGCCGAGCCCGGCCACGAGCACGAGCACGACGACGATCACGAGCAGACGAGCGCGTCGCCTGGGCTTCTTGGCGCGGGGCATCTCTGTCCTTCACAGGGCAGCAAGGCAGTAGGAAGCAACCATAGACATACGGCCACCAGGGTGAGCCTACGGGGAGTCACCCGCCCGGGCCGCAGCGTTCATATGCTGGTAAATTCTCCGCAAAGGCGGCGTATTTGCTCTGATGGGGCTGTCGTTCCTGGCAGCGTCGCCGCACGCCGTTCCCGCGTTCGCGCGGTGTCAGCATCCGCGCAGTCCAAGCAGCCCGAAGAGTCCGGGAAGCGTCCGTCGGAGCAGAGGAGGTCCGCCGCTGACTGTCGACCGCCTCAACGAGCTCATGCTCGCCTGCGCGCTCGTCCTGCTGGTCGCGGTCGCCGCGGTGCGGCTGACCTCCCGCAGCGGGCTGCCGACCCTGCTGCTCTACCTCGCCATCGGCATGGCCCTGGGCGAGGACGGGCTCGGGGTCGACTTCAGCGACGCCGAGCTGACCCGGGTGCTGGGCTACGCGGCGCTCGTGGTGATCCTCGCCGAGGGTGGGCTGGGCACCCGGTGGCGGGACATCCGCCCGGCCATCCCCGCGGCCAGCACGCTGGCCACGGCCGGCGTCGGTATCAGCATCGGGGTCACCGCGGCGGCCGCTCACTACCTGGTCGGACTCGGCTGGGAGTCGGCGCTGGTGATGGGCGCCGTGGTGTCCTCGACCGACGCCGCGGCGGTCTTCTCCGTGCTGCGCCGGGTACGGCTGCCGCGTCGCGTCACCGGCGTCCTGGAGGCCGAGTCCGGCTTCAACGACGCGCCGGTGATCATCGTCGTCGTCGGCCTCTCCGAGATGGACCACGCGGCCAAGCACTGGACCGAGATGATCGGCGGGATGGCGCTGGAGCTGGCGATCGGCCTCGCGGTCGGCCTCGTGGTCGGCCGGGTCGGGGCGCTCGGCCTGCGGCACGTGGCGCTGCCGGCCGCCGGTCTGTATCCCGTGGCGGTGCTGTCGCTGACCGTCCTGGCGTACGCCGCCGGCGCGCTGGCGCACGGCTCCGGCTTCCTCGCCGTCTACGTGGCGGCGCTGGTGCTGGGCAACTCCCGGCTGCCGCACCGGCCCGCCACCCGAGGGTTCGCGGACGCGGTGGCCTGGCTGGCGCAGATCGGGCTGTTCGTGCTGCTCGGGCTGCTGGCCGATCCGAGCGGGCTGTGGCAGGACTTCTGGCCGGCGATCGCGGTCGGCCTCGCGCTGTCCCTGGTGGCCAGGCCGCTGTCGGTGCTGGTGTGCCTGCTCCCGTCCCGGCGGTCCTGGCAGGACCAGGTGATGCTGTCCTGGGCGGGGTTGCGCGGGGCGGTGCCGATCGTGCTGGCCACCATCCCGGTGGTGGCCGGGGTCGAGGACAGCGACCGGATCTTCAACATCGTCTTCGTGCTGGTCGTGGTCTTCACCGCCTTCCAGGCGCCGACCCTGCCCTGGCTGGCGCGCCGGCTCGGGTTCGGCGAAGCCGCCGAGGGGGCGGTCGAGGTGGACATCGAGTCGGCGCCGCTGGAACGGCTGCGCGGGCATCTGCTGTCTCTCGACATCCCCGAGGGCTCCCGGATGAGCGGCGTGGAGGTCGCCGAGCTGCGGCTGCCGCCGGGCGCCGCGGTGACGCTGGTGGTCCGCGACGGCACCAGCTTCGTGCCGCAGCCCACCACGGTGCTGCGGCGTGGCGACGAGCTGCTGGTGGTGGCCACTGATCCGGTGCGGGACGAGACGGAACGGCGGCTGCTCGCGGTCAGCCGGGGCGGCAAGCTGGCCGGGTGGCTGGGGCAGACCGGCGGAAGCAGCAGGGTGCGCCGCCGGCGGGAGTGACGGCAGGTGTGGCGGGGGGTGTGACGGGGGGAGTGAGTAGACGCGGGACCGGGGAATGTTGCACGATGGACCGTCGTTAGCACTCACTCAGGAAGAGTGCCAGGAGGAACCCGTGCCGACGTACCAGTACCAGTGCACCGCCTGCCACGAGGGCTTCGAGGTGGTGCAGAAGTTCACCGAGGACAGCCTCACCGATTGTCCCAGCTGCGACGGCCGGCTGAAGAAGGTGTTCTCGGCCGTGGGCATCGTCTTCAAGGGCTCTGGCTTCTACCGCAACGACAGCCGCAACTCCTCCTCCAGCGGCAGCCCGGCCGCGGCCAAGTCCGGCGACAAGGCGGACAAGGGCTCCGGCGGCGCCGACAAGGGCTCCGCTGACAAGGGCTCGGACAAGAGCGGCAGCAGCGACAAGAAGGCCGGCTCGGGGTCCTCCTCGTCGTCCGCCGCGTCCACCACCAGCACCGCGTCCGCGGCATGAGCCCCGGGGACGCGGCAGCGTTCGAGGGCACGACCGGGGCGCGGGCCGAGATAGGGGTCATCGGCGGCTCCGGGCTGTACTCCTTCCTGGACGACGTGACCGAGATCGCCGTCGACACCCCGTACGGGCCGCCCAGCGACTCGCTCTTCCTGGGGGACGTCGCCGGCCGACGGGTCGCCTTCCTGCCCCGGCACGGCCGTGGGCACAGCCGGACGCCGAGCGGGATCAACTACCGCGCCAACCTCTGGGCGCTGCGCTCGCTGGGCGTGCGCCAGGTGCTCGGCCCGTGTGCGGTGGGCGGGCTGCGCGCGGAGTACGGGCCCGGCACGCTGCTGGTCCCCGACCAGCTGGTGGACCGCACCAAGAATCGCGTGCAGACCTTCTACGACGGGGAGCGGCGTTCCGACGGCGAGCTCTCCAACGTGGTGCATGTCACCTTCGCGGATCCCTACTGCCCGACCGGGCGCCAGGTGGCGCTGGAGACCGCGCGCGAGAGCGGCTGGGAGGCGGTGGACGGCGGCACGATGTGCGTCATCGAGGGGCCGCGCTTCTCCACCCGGGCCGAATCGCTCTGGCACGCCGCGCAGGGCTGGTCGGTGGTCGGGATGACCGGGCACCCCGAGGCGATCCTCGCCCGCGAGCTGGAGCTCTGCTACACGTCGCTGGCGCTGGTCACCGATCTGGACGCGGGGGCGGAGATCGGCGAGGGCGTCTCGCATGCCGAGGTGCTCGAGGTCTTCGCGCAGAACGTGGACCGGCTGCGCACCGTCCTCTTCGAGGTGGTCGCGCGGCTGCCCAAGGACCGCGCCTGTCTGTGCGTCGACGCCCTGGGCGGCCAGGAGTCGGGCATCACCCTGCCGGCCTGAGCGGTCCGGGCGGCTGTCCGTCAGACCGCCGTGTCGAGGGCCAGCTGGCCGGACTCCAGTCGCAGCAGGTGCCGCTTACGGGTCAGGCCGCCGAGTCCGTAGCCGGTGAGCGCGCCCGTGGACGCGATGACCCGGTGGCACGGCAGGAGGATGGGCACCGGGTTCGAGCCGTTCGCGGCGCCCACTGCCCGGGCGGCACCGCGCGGCAGACCCAGATCGCGGGCCAGCGCGCCGTAGCTGGTCGTGACCCCGTACGGGATCTCGGCCAGCCGGTGCCAGACCCGGCGCTGGAACGGCGTGCCGGACACGGCAACGGGCAGGTCGAAGTCGGTCAGGCGGCCGTCGAAGTAGTCGTGCAGCTGTTCGGCGACGTTCCGGAACGGCGTCTCGTCGGCGGTCCAGTCCGGGTCGGGGCGGGCCGACTCCGTCAGGTCGACGCGGGTCAGCGCCCGGCCGTCGCCGACGAGCAGCAGTTCGCCGAGGGGCGAATCGACCAGCGCGTAGCGAGACACCGCGTCTTGGAGACGCTCGTGGAACCGGATCACCGTGCCGCTCCTCCCGTTCCTTCTGCCTCGACCGATCGCCGCTCCATCCTGGCCGCGGAAACGCCTCGTCGCTGGCGGAAATCGGACGTCAGGGTGGTGCGATGGCGTGGCACGAGTGGCGTACGTGATCGGCGTGGGTGACGAGGTTATCCACAGCTGTGGACCTTTCCACAGCTCGCAGCAGGATCGTCGCGGAGCGTGCACGGTGGTCCACATGAATGCGTTCACCACGACCCCGATGTCCGCCGGAGCAGAGCTCGCGAAGCCGACCGTGCTCGGCACGGCCCGCCTCGTTCCGACGACCGTGGAGCCGGCACATCACGCCGCGTCCGGCGTGGGCCCGACGGCCCTCGCCACACCGCCCCTGGCCGCGACGGTGTACGGCACGGCGGTGTACGGCATGGCGGTGCACGAACTCGCGGTCCGTGCCCCCGAGCCGCCCGTTCCCGCCGGCGGCCCGGCGGCGTCGGGTTCCGCCGCGGCCTGCCTGCGCCGGAACGCTGTGCCGGCGCAGGGCGTCCGGTCGCCCGCCGGGTGGCAGTCCGGCCCCGTGCCGGCGTTTCCGCCCGTGCGGCCCGGCGGGGGGCGGCACCGGCTGCGGCGGGCCGTGTGGCGCCGGCGGCGGGCGCTGGCCGTCTCGCTGGCGGCCAGCGCCACCGCCACCGCCGCGCTCGCCGCCACCGTCCCCCGGGGCGCGGGCGGCGCCGATCGCACCGACGCCACCGGCGGGCCCGCGACCGCGGCGGCCGACGCCAGGGAAGGGCCGGCCGACCGGGCCGACCGCGGCGAGGCGCGGCCCGACCGCCTCGTGACCGCTCCCGTCCGCATCGCCGACCCGGCGGCGGTCCGGCTGCTGCGGCCCGGCGACCGGGTGGACGTGCTGGCCGCCGCGCCATTCACCGGCGACGGAGCGCCCGCCCCGGCCCGGGTGGTGGCCCGCCGCGCCGAGGTGGCCGAGGTGCCGGTGGGCGCGCCCGAGGATGCCAGGGGCGGTGGCCTCCTGGTGCTCGCCGTGCCGCCCGAGACCGCCGCCGCGCTCGCCGGTGCGGCGGCCTCGGCGGAGCTGGCGGTGGCCCGGTGGTGACCCCGTGATGACCCTGAGCCATGGCCACGGACGTACCCGAGAGTGGGATCCCGACTGGACATGCCTCCCCGACCTGGGGCAGCGTGAGCGGATCGACCGAGCGGGAGACACCCACGAGACGGGAGCGAGGGAGCGCGGTGACCGAGGAGGACAAGGGCCTCGTGGCGGGGGTCAGGGTGACCCTGGCCGGGTTCAGGGAATTCCTGATGCGCGGCAACGTGGTCGAGCTGGCCGTCGCGGTCGTGGTCGGCACCGCCTTCACCAGCATCGTCAACTCGGTGGTGGAGGGCGTGATCAACCCACTCGTCGGCGCCTTCGGCACCCAGGACCTGGACGAGTACGAGTCCTGTCTGCGCGGGCCCTGCGACTGGAACAAGGCGGGAGAGGTGGTGTCCGGGATCCCCATCCGCTGGGGCTCGGTGATCAGCGCCTCGCTGACCTTCCTCATCACCGCCGCGGTCGTCTACTTCCTGATGATCCTGCCCATCACGCGGTACCTGGCCCGTCGGGACGCCAAGTCCGAGGTGCCGCTGGCCCCGACCGAGGTGGAGCTGCTCATCGAGATCCGCGACGAGCTGATCGCCCTGCGGGCCGCCGCCTCCGGGGACGAGTCCTCCGACGCCGACGCGTCCCACCCCGACCAGTCCGAGCCCGACACCGCCGCGGCTGGCGCCGCCAGGGTGGCGCCCCCGCGTTCGGGGGCGGACGACAGCCGGGCGGACGGCTCGCGCTAGCGAGCCCGGCGGGCGTCGTCCTACAGGTGGTGCGGCGGCCGTTCCCTGAGGAGGCGCATGACGTCCGCCGCCTTGAGGTCCGGATCGTCGAGGGGCCGGTCGCCCCAGCCCAGGTCGGTGTCGTCGGACGCCCCGCGGTCCAGCGGGTCGTCGAAGTGGAGCCCGGTCAGCGGCCGGTAGGGCACCGGGTCCGCCGGCGGCTGCTGGCGGGTGGGCTCCGGCGTGACGGGATCGGGGTCCCGGAATGGGTCCTCCGGCTGTGGCGTGCCGCTCATGCCGCCAGCGTACGGCCCGCCGGCCCTCGGGTGCGGCGGGACGTCCTCGGCGGCGAGCGCCTCGTGCCACCAGATATCCCGCCCTGGCACCCAGGGGGCCGGGCGGGCCATCTGCGGCACCACCAGCACGCTGCGCACCTCGGGGCAGCCCCACAGCGCCCGATCGAGGCCGGTCTTGACGTCGAGCACGGTGCCGTCGGCCCGGCAGCTGTTCGCGGTGATCACGATCTTGGCGCCGGAGGTGCGGATGCGGTTGCGGACGAAGCCCAGGTGGTCCCCGACCGGCAGGGTGATCCGCATCGCGCCGATCCGTATGCAGGCGAGCGTCACGACGACGGACTCCAGGCACATCGGCAGCAGCACCGCGACCGGATCGCCGCTGCGCACGCCGAGCGATGTCAGCGCCTGGGCCGCCTGCGTGCCCTGCCGCAGCAGCTGGGCATGGCCGAGCACGTCGGCGGGCCCGAGCCTCCGCCTGTGCTCCGTGTTCTCGTCCCCCGGGCCATGGTCATCTGGCGACATGGAGGGCAGCCTGGCGGGTGCCGATTGATGTCCGATAAACGTCCGTTGGATGGCCGAGCCGCGCCTGGTGTCGCCGAGGAGACGGAGGCGCCGGGAAGACACCGGCGTGGTACGGATGGGGGGCATGAGCGACGAGCGTGACGACGATACCGGGGCGGCGTCGCCCCCCACCGGGCCGCGGGACGCGCTGACGGACGTGGCCGGCGTGCGGGTGGGGCACGCCGGACGAGTCGGCGACGGCTGGCTGACCGGCTGCACCGTGGTCCTGACGCCCGAGGGCGGCGGCACCGTGGGCGCGGTGGACGTGCGCGGCGGCGGCCCCGGCACCCGGGAGACGGACGTCCTCGACCCGCGGAACCTGGTGGAGCATGTGGACGCGATCCTGCTCACGGGGGGCAGCGCGTTCGGGCTGGACGCGGCCGGTGGGGTGGTCGGCTGGCTGGAGGAGCGCGGGCGAGGCTTCCCCATCGGTCCCCACCCCGACCAGGTGGTGCCGATCGTCCCGGCGGCGGTGCTCTTCGACCTTGGGCGGGGCGGCGACTGGCGGGCCAGGCCCGACGCCGCGATGGGCCGGGCCGCGGCCGAGGACGCGGAGCGTGCGGGGCCCGGCGCTCCGGTCGCCGAGGGCTGCGTGGGGGCGGGCACCGGCGCGGCGGTCGGCGGCCTGAAGGGCGGGATCGGCACGGCCAGCGCGGTGCTGCCCTCCGGCGTCACGGTCGCCGCCCTGGCGGCGGTCAACGCGGCCGGCTCGGCCGTGGATCCGGAGACCGGCGCGCCGCACGGGGAGCCGGGGCGCCGGCCGTCGGCCGGCGTGCATGCGGAGGCCCGGCGCCGACTGGCCGCCGCGGTGGCGGAGAGCGCCAGGCGTGCGGGGGTCGGCGGCCGTCCCCCGCTGAACACGACGCTCGCCGTGGTGGCGACGGACGCCGAGCTGTCGCCGGCGCGGGCCCAGAAGCTGGCCGGCGTCGCCCACGACGGGCTGGCCAGGGCCATCCGCCCGGCGCATCTGATGACCGACGGGGACACCGTCTTCGCCCTGGCCACCGGCGACCGACCCGGGCCCGCGGGCCCGACGCCGATAACGGCGGCCCTGGCGTTCAACGAACTGCTGGCGGCCGGCGCGGACGTGCTGAGCCGTTCCGTGGTCAGGGCGGTGCTGGCCGCCGAGGGCGTCGACACCCCCGGCGGGCGTTATCCGTCCTACCGCGAGTTGTACTGACCAGAGCCCTCGGCCACTGCCTGCTGTCGCCCGCTACCGCGCGGGGCGAGACATGCACGTGGCCCCCGCGGCGGATGCCGCGGGGGCCACGTGGCGAGGTGCGGGCCCCTCAGTGCGCCATGACGGGCACCGGCTGGCCGCCGTCGACGGCCTTGTCGCCGTCGCCGTCACCCGAACCGGCCACCGCCGCGCCTCCGTCGTGCCCCTTGCTGTTGATGAGGACGAAGGAGACCACCGCGGACAGCACCACGATGCCGAACGCCCACCAGATGGCCTCGGTGTAGCCGTGCACCATCGACTCGAACTGGAGCACGGCCGCTTCCTGCTCGCTGGTGACGTCGGCCGCGTGGTCCGTCAGGTACGAGGTGGTGGCGCTGGCGGCGATGGTGTTCAGCAGTGCCACACCGATCGCGCCGCCCACCTGCTGCGAGACGTTGACCATCGCGGAGGCGACGCCCGCGTCCGTGGGCTTGACGCCCTCGGTGGCCACGCCCATCGCCGGCATGAACGCGGTGCCCATGCCCAGGCCGAGCAGCACCTGCGCCGGCATCACGAGGGCCCAGTAGGAGCTGTCGAGCGTCAGCTGGGTGAGCAGCAGCATGCCGAGCGCGGCGACCAGGAAGCCCGGCGCCATCAGGTAGCGCGGGGGCACCCGGGTCACCAGTCGGGTGCCGATCTGGGTCGAGCCGATGATCATGCCCACCACCATCGGCAGGAACGCCACACCGGCCTTGACCGGGGAGTAGTCCCGCACGATCTGCAGGTAGTAGGTGAGGAACAGGAAGAGCCCGAACATCGCGATGATCGCCAGGCCGAGCGCGAGGTACGCGCCGCCGCGGTTCCGGTCGGTGACGACGCGCAGCGGCAGCAGCGGCGACTTCACCCGGGACTCCACGATCGCGAAGGCGCCCAGCAGCACCACGGAGGCCACGAACATGGTGACCGTGCCGCCCTCGGTCCAGTCCTCCTGCTCGGCGCGGCTGAACCCGTAGACCAGGGCGACCAGGCCGAGGGAGGCCAGCACCACGCCGGGGATGTCCAGCGTCGAGCGGTTGCGCGCGGACTCCGGCTCCCGGATCACGACCACGGCACCGGCGGCCGCGACCGCCGCGAACGGGATGTTCACGAAGAAGGTCCAGCGCCAGTCCAGGTACTCCGTGAGCGTGCCGCCGAGCAGCAGGCCCACCGCGGCGCCGGCGCCGGCGATGGCGCCGTAGATGCCGAAGGCCTTCGCCCGCTCCTTGGCGTCCGTGAAGAGCACCGTGAGGAGGGACAGCGAGGCTGGCGCGGCCAGCGCGCCGAAGACGCCCTGGAGGGCGCGGGAGGCGAAGAGCATGGCCTCGTTCTGCGCGGCGCCGCCCAGCGCGGACGCGACGGCGAAGCCGATCAGGCCGATGATGAAGGCGCGCCGCCGGCCCCACAGGTCGGCCACCCGGCCACCGAAGAGGAGCAGACCGCCGAAGGCCAGCGCGTAGGCCGTGATGACCCACTGCCGGTTTCCGTCGGATATGTCCAGGTCCACCTGGGCCGAGGGCAGCGCGATGTTCACGATGGTGCCGTCGACGACGACCATCAGCTGGGCCAGCGCGATGAAGATCAGCGCTTTCCAGCGCCGTGGGTCGAGGTCGCTGTGAGTTTGGCTCACGGCGGTTTGTGATGGCATGAAGGTGGCTACCTTACGTGTGGTCGGTCTTACGCGTAACGGTGTGACGGGTCGTGCTCGTGAGGTTGTCTGTGAAGACTCGGCGGCAGCCGGAAACTGAGCGCTGAACGCGGTTTCGGCATGCCGACGAGGGCTCTGGTCCGATGGGATCGGGGTGGATGGCGGTGGTCGTTCGGCGTGGGGTGGGGCCGCGGAGGCGACGTGGCTGCGTCGGCCGCCTCAGACCCCCTTGGACCAGACCTCTTCCTTGAGGTCGGCCACCTCCAGTGCCGGGCCGGGAAGTTCGGTGCGTGCCGGGGCGCGGAGCCCGTCCAGGAAGATCTGCAGGTGCCGCCGGGCCATCATCCGACCGCCAGGGCACAGGCCGCCGGGCATCGGACGGGTCAGCCGGCCGACCGCGATGAGCAGATCGCCTGAGCCGATGTCCGGGCGCAGCTGGCCCGAGTCACGTGCCCGGTCGATCAGCCGCTGGGTGACGGACATCACCTGTTCGCGGCTGGCCACCAGCTCCGGATGCTCATGGTCGATACCGGAGTCCAGCAACGAGATGCAGAGCGCTCCTATGCATTCGTCTGAGGTGCTCAGCATCGCCTCGCTGAGCGCTTCGAACGGATCATGATCCCCCTCCAAGAGGCTCTGCGCGCGCTCGATGATCCGTTGCTTCATGTAGAGCAGCACGTGGAAGAGCAGCGACGTCCGGTCCGGGAAGTGCCGATACAGCGTGGCATTCCCGACTCCTGCGCGTCGAGCGATTTCATCCAGGGGGACCTCGCCCCCCTCCGCCACGAACGCGTCACGCGCGGCGTCGAGGATGCGCTCCCGGTTCCGAACGGCGTCGGCACGCAGCCTCGGCCGTGCGGGGGTGTCGGTGGCGCTCACGAGAACTCCCTCTGGTTCGGGTCCTGGTACGCGTCCGGTCGGCGTTCGACCGGACGACTGACTAAACGGAGAGGGGTTCCCCGGATATTTCGCGTCTGGGGTGTGTTCTGTGTCACAGCCTGCCAGTTGGCGGAGGCTGCCAGATGAGAGCCGGAAGAAGCGAAGGTGACAGACGTGGCGGCGGGGTGGGGAGGATCGGAGTCCTCACCACCCCGCCGCCGAGGTGTCTGTCCTGTCTGTCGAGATGTCGTCCGGTCAGGCGGCCGCGTCGAAGCCGGAGTCACTGGCCATCCGCTTCAGCTCGAGCAGCGCGTGCTTCTCGATCTGCCGGATGCGCTCCCGGGTCAGACCGTGCTGCTTGCCCACCTCGGTGAGCGTGCGCTCCCGGCCGTCCTCGATGCCGTACCGCGCGCGGATGATCGCCGCGGTGCGCTCGTCGAGGCGGCTGATCAGGTCCTCCAGACCCTCGCGCCGCATCATCACCAGCACCGACTGCTCGGGCGTGGCCGCGGAGGTGTCCTCCAGCAGGTCGCCGAACTGGGTCTCGCCCTCGTCGTCGACCGCCATGTTCAGGCTGACGGGGTCGCGCGCCCAGTCCAGCACGTCCTGGATCCGCGCGGCGGACGAGTCGAGCTCGTTCGCGATCTCCGTGGGCTCCGGCTCCCGACCCCGCTCACGGTTGAACTCCCGCTGCACGCGCCGGATCCGGCCGAGCTCCTCGACCAGGTGGACGGGCAGCCGGATGGTGCGCGACTGGTCGGCGATCGACCGGGTGATGGCCTGCCGGATCCACCAGGTCGCGTACGTCGAGAACTTGAACCCCTTGGAGTAGTCGAACTTCTCGACCGCGCGGACCAGGCCCGCGTTCCCCTCCTGGATCAGGTCCAGCAGGGGCAGCCCGCTGCGCGGATACCGCCGGGCCACCGCCACGACGAGCCGCAGGTTGGAGCGGATGAACACGTCCTTGGCGCGCTCGCCGGCGGCCACCAGGGCCTCCAACTCCTCGCGCGTCGCCGAGGCGCTGGCGCCGCCGGGCGCCGGCTCCACCTCGCCGTCCAGGATGCGCTCCGCGTACAACCCGGTTTCGATCGTGAGGGACAGCTCGACCTCCTGCGCCGCGTCGAGCAGCGGCGTACGGGCTATCTCGTCGAGGTACATCCCCACCAGGTCACGCTCGGTGGCGTCGCCGCCACCTGAGCCACTGCCTGTGGTTGACCGAACACTGCCCGTCGCTGCGACACTGTCGTCAGTGCCCTGACGCCGGGCGACGGCACGGGTTGCCATACGTGCTCCCTTGCGAGTGATCGAACGTAAGTTCTCATACGAGTCAGATCAATCAGATCCATCTCACGATGCGGGTGCCCCCTTGCTCCCCGTATCCGTAACGAATCAACGACGGGAATCCGGACAGAATTCCCAAGCAGCGCATCTTTTTTCTGTGATGCGGTACCCTGCCCGGCCGCAACTCGCACGGACACGTCCCCTCATCCGTGAAGACGAACGGCGCGCGCCGATAGTTGCGTCTCGCCGGGCCCGATCGCCGCACCTTCCGGGTACCCCCCGCCTCCTAGGTGGAACGCCGCCACTCGAACGCGTCATCCCGCGCGCGCCCGTCCGCCCCCAGGGACATCGTGGACGCCAGGATCCGGGCCGATCATGGAAGGGGCGACAGGCCATGCGGCATCCACGCAGCCCAGCCGGCGGCCCGTCCCGCCGCGGCATACCCCGCATACCCCGCATACCCCGCATATCCCGTATACCCCGAGCGCCTCGGGTGCCCCGCGACACCTGCCGGGGCATACCCCCCGGCACGTTCCGCCGGATATCCCACGGCGCCCCCCGCCGCGTAGCCCGTATACGCCCGCTGCCCGCCCCACGCGCCCTGCTCGCCGCCGCCGGAGCCGTCGCCCTGGTGCTGGCCACCACGCCCGGCACCCCCGCGCTCACCGGTGCCACACTCCCCGTCACGCACTCACCCGCCGCCTGCGCGCTCCCGGTCTCCGACGGGCACGACGGCCTCAACGAGGCGATACCGATGCCCGCCGCCGGCGGCGCCGCGGCGTACCAGGGCGGGACAGGCACCGGGGCCGGCGCCGCCTCATCCGGGTACGCCCCCGCCACCGGCACGGTCTCCGCCCTCACGCTCTTCATCGACTTCCCCGGCGCCGAGGCCACCCTCAGCACCCACGAGCGCTTCGCCGAGTTCTTCCCGGCGACCACCCGCTACTTCGCCGTCAGCTCCGGCGGCCAGCTGCGCTACCAGCCCGTTCCCGTGCACCGCTGGCTGCGGATGTCCCAGCCGTTCGAGGCGTACGGCATAGACCGCGGCACCGGCTGGCACCCCGACGACCCCCAGGGCTACAACCGCCTGATGGGCGAGATCGTCGCCGCGCTCGCCGACGACGTGGACTTCGCCGCGTACGACCTGGTCAACGTGCTCGCCACCCCCGAGGCCGGGCCGCCCGCCACCGAGAAGGTGCTCTCCGTCACCTTCCCGGGCCGCCCCCTCGTCGCCACCCCCAGCGGCCCGCTGCACAACGTCAGCTTCATCTGGAGCCACCAGCCGGGCGAGAGCCCGCACCGCGTCCTGGTCCACGAGAACGGCCACGCCTTCGGCCTCCCCGACCTGTACTGGACGGGCCCCGGCACCGCCCTGCCGCTCACCGGCCACTGGGACGTGATGGAGCAGGACTGGGGCCCGAGCAACGACCTGCTGGCCTGGCACAAGTGGAAGCTCGGCTGGCTCGACCCGGCCGAGGTCGCCTGCGTGCGGTACGAGGGCGTCACCGAGTACGTCCTCACCCCCACCGACGGGGACGACTGGAACGACGGTGGTGACGTTGGCGGTGACGGTGGTGGGGACGGTGGTGGGGACGTGGTGACGTGGGTGGGGACGACGACGGCGCCGAACTCGTGACGGTGCGCCTCGGCGAGCACTCCGCCCTCGCCATCGAGGTCCGCGTCCCCGGCGGCCTCGACGAGGTCGTCTGCCGCCCCGGCGTGCTGGTCTCCTGGGTCAGCGCCGAGACCCCCAGCGGCTTCGGCCCCGTCCGCGTCGCCGACGCCACCCCCGGCAGCGACGGCTGCCAGGCCGACCCCCACCCGCAGGTGACGGCCGGCCTGACCGACGCCCCGTTCGTGCCGGGCGAGGTCTTCCGCGACGCCGCCGCCGGCGTCAGCGTCGAGGTGCTGTCCGTCGAGCCGGACGGCGAGTACCGGATCCGCGTCACCCGGTGGTGAGGTGCGTACTGCCGGCACCCCTGACCCTGTTGGTAGGTTGCCCAGCGGCGCCGGCGCGCGCGGGCCCGGGCGACCGCCCGGACGCGCGCGGCAGGCGGGCGGGACAGGGGGCGGGGACCGATGTTCGGCAGACGGGACAGGGCGCGGCGCGACGGCCGGCCCAGCGAGGTGCGGCGCTGGATCACGCGCCGGCGCAACACCGAGCTGGCCCTCGTCGTCTTCGCAGTGCTGATCGTCACCTTCGGCCACACCGCCGCCGGCCTGGCCATGACGGACGAGATACCGAGCGGCCTGCCCGAGTACAGCCTCGGCCTCGGCGCCCTGGCGGTCCTCGCCCACCTCGCGGTGCGCCGTTTCGCCCGGCACGCCGACCCGTTGATCCTCCCGATCACCGTCCTGCTCACCGGCCTCGGCCTGGTGCTGATGGACCGCCTCGACCACGACTACGCCGAGCAGTACGAGTCGGTCCCCGTCGCCCCCGACCAGGTGACCTGGACCATCATCGGCGTCGGCCTGTTCATCGCGACGCTCGTCGTGCTCCGCCACCACCGGGTGCTCCAGCGCTACACCTACCTCGGCATGGCCGTCGCGATGCTGCTGCTGATGGCGCCCGCGTTCTTCGGCGCCGACCTGTACGGCGCCAAGCGGTGGATCACCATCGGCCCGATGTCCGTGCAGCCGGGCGAGTTCGTCAAGGTCATGATCGTCGTCTTCTTCGCCAGCTACCTGATGACCAACCGCGACGCCCTCGCCCTCGTCGGCCGCAGGTTCCTGGGCCTGGCCCTGCCGCGCGGCCGCAACGCAGGACCGGTGCTGCTGGTCTGGGCGGTCAGCCTCATCGTCCTCTTCTACGAGCGCGACCTCGGCACGTCGTTGATCTTCTTCGGCGTCTTCATCGGCATGCTCTTCATCGCCACCCACCGCACCAGCTGGGCGATCCTCGGCGTGCTGATGTTCGTGCTCGGCGCCCTCGCCGTCGCCGCCACCCAGCCGCACGTCAAGGGCCGGGTGCAGGCCTGGCTCGACCCCATGGCGATCTTCCTCCCCGAGGACCAGCGCCCGGCGGGACTCGTCTCCGACCAGTCCGCGCAGGCGCTGTTCAGCTTCGGCGCCGGCGACCTGACCGGCACCGGCCTCGGCCAGGGCCACTCGTACCTCATCGGTTTCGCCGGGCGCAGCGACTTCATCCTCACCACCGTCGGCGAGGAACTCGGCCTGGTCGGCGTCACCCTCGTCATCCTGCTCTACGTGCTGCTCATCGAGCGCGGGATGAGCACCGCCATGCGCGTCACCGACCCGTTCGGCAAGCTGCTGGCGGCCGGCCTCTCCATCGTGCTGGCGCTCCAGGTCTTCGTCGTCGCCGGCGGCGTCACCGGCCTGATCCCGCTCACCGGCAAGGCGTTGCCGTTCCTCGCCCAGGGCGGCTCGTCGAGCGTCGCGAACTTCCTGCTGGTCGCGCTGCTGATCAGAGTCAGCGACAGCGCGGGCAAGGCCTCCACCGAACCAGAGGGCAACGCTACGATCCTCACACCGGTCATCCGGGTCCCCGACGTCTCCTCCGAAGACCGCCCGGATCCCATCTCCGAGGGAGGACGCCCGTCATGAACCTCCGCGACGACGCCATATCCCTGGCCGACGACCTCGTCCGGCTGCGCCGCGCGCTGCACGCCACCCCCGAGGTCGGCCTCGACCTGCCGCGTACCCAGGAAACCGTGCTCGCCGCCCTCGACGGCCTCCCCCTGGAGATCTCCACCGGCGAGAGCCTCACCTCCGTCACCGCCGTGCTCCGCGGCGGCCAGCCCGGAGGGCCGACCGTGCTGCTGCGCGGCGACATGGACGCGCTCCCAGTCGCCGAACGCACCGGGCTGCCGTTCGCCGCCCCCGGCGACCGCATGCACGCCTGCGGCCATGACCTGCACACGACGATGCTCGCCGGCGCCGCCCGGCTGCTCTCCGCGCACCGGGACCGGCTCGCGGGCGACGTGGTCTTCATGTTCCAGCCGGGGGAGGAGGGCTTCGACGGTGCGGGCCACATGCTCGCCGAGGGCGTGCTCGACGCGTCCGGGCAGCGCCCCGTCGCCGCCTACGCCCTGCACGTCACCTCCGGCATGCACGCCTCCGGCCTCTTCACCGGCCGCGGCGGACCGCAGCTCGCCGCCTCCAACGTCCTCGACGTCACCGTCCGGGGCGCCGGCGGCCACGGCTCCCAGCCGCACAAGTCGCTGGACCCGATCCCGGCGGCCTGCGAGATGGTCACCGCGCTGCAGACCTGGATCAGCCGGTCGTTCGACGTCTTCGACCCGGTGGTCCTCACCGTCGGCACGTTCCACGGCGGCACCCAGTCCAACATCATCCCGGACACCGCCCGCTTCACCGCCACGGTGCGCAGCTTCTCCGCGGCCGCCCTCGAACGCCTCCGCACCGGCCTGGTCACCGTCTGCGAGGGAGTCGCCGCGGCCCACGGTCTGACGGTCGACGCCCATTTCCGCGACCAGTACCCGGTCACCGTCAACGACCACGCCGAGACCGCCTTCGCGGCGGAGGCCGTCCGTGAGGCCCTGGGCGAGGAACGCTTCGAGCCCATGCCCAACCCCATCCTCGGCGCCGAGGACTTCTCCCGCGTCATCGACGCGGTCCCCGGCGCGATGCTCTTCCTCGGCGCGACCCTCCCGGACCGCGACCCGGAGACCGCCCCCAGCAACCACTCGCCGCTCGCGGCCTTCGACGAGGCGGTCCTCGCCGACGGCACGGCCCTCTACGCCGACCTCGCCACCCGCCGCCTGGCCGCGGCCGCGGCTGCGGCCGCCTGAGCCCGTCACCTGATCGGGCGGCCGCGCGCTCCCGCGCCGGCCGCCCGCCGGCTCACTCCCCGGGCTGGACCTCCACCCACCGCACGCCGGCGTCCGCCGCCTTGGGCAGCCTGGCCGTCAGCACGCCGTCGTGGAGCGTCGCCGTCGCGTCCTCGTCATCGACCGGACCCGGCAGCTCCGTCTGGAACTCGAACCGCCCGGTCCGCCGCGTCCGCCAGTGCGGTATCCCGTCGGGCTCCTTCTCTCTCATCTTCTCCTTCATCTCACCGGAGATGGCCACCTCGCGCCGGCCGATCTGGATGTCGACGTCCTCGCGCCCGATACCGGGGAGCTCCACCTCCAGCACGTACGCGTCGTCCGTCTCCGTCAGGTCCGCCAGCGGGACCCAGGCCGCCCGGCCCTCGGCCTTCAGCAGCGACCCCATCTTGTTGAGGAACTCGTCGAACCCCGACAACGGATCACGCGCCCCCGTACCCCGCCGGCCATCCGTCACCGGCCGATGCCGCCGTATCGGAAGGGTCATCGCATCTTCACCTCCTGTCATCGCTCAAACCACCACAAACTACCCCTCCCTCCCCATCCTAAGAACCCGACCGCCCCCACGCCCCAGTCCCTGATCCGCTAACCTGTCCTCGGCCCCCCGACCCATGGGCGGTGCCCCCCGCCTCCGTAGCTCAGGGGATAGAGCACCGCTCTCCTAAAGCGGGTGTCGCAGGTTCGAATCCTGCCGGGGGCACCAGCGCAAACGCCCCGGAGCGATCATGGTCCGGGGCGTTTGACATCCACGTTTGACATCAACGGCAGTGGTCAATCACGACCGGGACGCCTCCTGAGCAGCCGGTCCATGTGGCTGATCGCCTCCCGCTGGGTGTCCTGGACGACGTGCGTGTAGACGTCCATCGTGATGCTGATCTGGCTGTGCCCGAGGATCTCCATCACGACCCGAGGTGCCACCCCGGCGGCCGTGAGGAGTGTGGCGCAGCCGTGCCGCGCATCGTGCAGCCGTATCGACCCGGAGCCCGGCGTTGCGCGCGACCCGGGTGAACGACCGGTAGACGTTGCGCGGCTCGACCGGCCGTCCGGTCCGGGTGGTGAAGACGTAGCCGCCGCTGTCTTCCCACGCCTTCCCGGCGCGTTGCCTGATGTCCGCCTGCCGCATGCGCTGCCAGCGCAGGGGAGCGACGCACATCGCGGGGAGCGGAACGACGCGGCGCCGTCTGCCCTTCGGGTCGTCGTCGTAGATCTGGCCGCGCCGCCGCTGCGTCTGCTGTCGGACGTGCAGGACCCGCTTCTCCAGGTCCACGTCCGCCCACCGCAGGCCGACCAGCTCACCACGCCGGAGCCCCATAGCGACCGCCAGCACGAAGGCCGCGTACAGCGGATCTCCGCGCGCGGCGGCGAGGAACTGCAATGTCTCTTCCAGCGTCCACGGATTCAACTCCTTGCACGCCGGACGCGGCGGCTCCACGAGACTCGCCACGTTGCGGCTGATCAGTTCCTCGCGGCAGGCCGCCGTGAGCGCCGTCCGCAGCACGCGGTGCGCTTCCTTTGCCGTCGCGGCGGTCGTCCGCTTCTCCAGCCGTGCCAGGAACCGCCGGACGTCAGCGACGCCGAGCGACTCCAGACGCTTGGCCCCGAGCATCGGCACCAGATGCAGCCGAACGTGAGCCTCGTACTTGTCGTAGGTGCTGAGCTTCCGACGAGGCCGGACGATGTTGTCCAGCCAGTACGGCAGCCACTCGGCGAGCTTGTCCGAACGAGTCGGGACCGGGACGCCGCTGTCCACCTTGGCCAGCAGCTCACGACGCTTCGTGTCGCACTCGGCCCAGGTCTTGCCGTACGCGAACTTCCGCGCCCGAGTGCCGTCCGGCTGGAGGACGTAAACCGCTGCCTGATAGCGGCCGTCCTTCCGCTTGGTGATGGTGCCTGCGCCGTTCGGGTTCCGCTTGCGTTGCCGTGCCATCACGCCGCCTCCGCAATCCGGTCGGTGATGAAGTCACGCACCGAAGAGACGGGAACGCGTCGAGCCCGCCCGATGGTGACTGAGGCCAGGCGCCGCGTACGGATCAGCTCGTACACCGTCGAGCGCCCGAGCTTGAGCCGCGCCATAACCTCTCGCACCGTCAGCAGTTCCTCAGCCATGATCACCACCGCCTTCCCGGAGTGAGGCGGCGATCAGCGTCGCCTCGGGGGAGTAGCCGCGTCCGGCGTAGCGCCAGTGGCTCACGGTGAGCGTGTCCCGGTCGGCCAGACCGAGCCGCACCCCTTGCTGCTCCGCGCGGTGTTCGGCACGGGCCGAGCGGAGCGCACCGAGCGTTGTCGAGTAGCGGCGTGACTTGGTGGTGAAGTGGCCGCGGTAGCCGAGCATGTGGGCCCAGCGCCGCAGCCGCAGCGGTTCGAACTCCGGCAGTCCGCCGAGCCACCAGCACACGCCGATCATGCGGAGCGTGTGGTCTCGGACGGGCAGTTCGGCCAGCTCGGCCGCGTGCCGGACACGTCGATCCACTGCCCCGGCCGACTCTGCGCCCTTGGTCGCGTACTTTGCGACGTAGCCGGCGACAGCCGCAGGGGTCAGCTTCTCCCCCGGCCCGAAGCCGTCGATCGGTCGGACGTCGAGTTGGGTGCCGAAGTGCAGCACGCGAGGCCCCACGACGCCGGCGCCAACTGCCCGCAGCCGTACCAGCCCGGCGGACGCGCGAACCGACTCGACGAGCAGCGCTGCCGTGGCCCATCGGGGCGGAGGCGTGGCCGGTCCGTCCGGCCCGTCGAGGCGGATGACGGCGTGGAAGTGGACCAGGCCGCGCCGCTGGTACTCGGCGACCTTGGCGTAGGACAGCCGTGCCGCTCCGGCGAACGCCGTCCGGGTCAGCCCGACGCGGCGAGCCAGCTCCCGGCGGAGCTCCAGGGCGAACCGGTGCCATAGGGCCCCTGCGTACGCCTGCCACAGCACCGCGCCGGCGTAGTCGTAGCAGCGCGGGCACAGCGGCTCACCCAGCCGCGGATCAGCATCGCCGTGCCGGGCGTGGCATCCGGCGGGCCGCCCGTGCGTGCACCGCTCGTTCCTCCGTCGAGGGCGGCAGGCCACGGCCCGGCCGCCTCGTTCCCGGCGGGTGTGCACCGGGCCGAAGCCGGGAGCGGTGAGGGTGGCGAACACCCAAGGGTGCTCGCCGATGCCGTCTCCGGATTCCCTTGCCGCCGGTCAGGCCGGCGCGGATGAGGTGGTAGGTGTCCGCCTTGTAGACGCGGGAGCAGGTGGGGCAGACCGAGGCGCGGCGGTTGCCGCAGGCGGTCAGCAGCCGCCCGCCGGCGCTGTCCGCTCCGAAGGTGTGGAGGATTTCCCCGGTCGCCGCGTCCACGACCGTGGTGGCGCCGACGAGGTGAATGGGGTTGGTGCAGCTGCCCACGGCGAGGATGCCGCGCCGCCACGCCTCGAAGCCCGGCTGAGCTGCTCGTTCGATCAACGAGGACAGTGCGCCGTTCATCGCGAGCCTCCGAACGCCTGGCGCATCACGGCGGCGATGGCCCGTGGTCGGGTCTCGGCGCCGAAGTACCAGGCCGGGTGCGCCAGGAAGAGCCTCGCGCCGTGTGCGGGGCAGGCGTGTGTGCGCTGCCCGTCGGGGCTGACCAGGACGACCTGTTCCCAGCCGGCGCAGTTCTGCTGTTCCTCCTCGCGTCGGTCGCACCGGGGCGGCCGGGTGGGTCGGGAGTTGCGCGATCGGTTCGCGCTGGACATGGTGTGGGTGCTCCTTTCTCTGCTCACGTGGCGGATGGAGTGAGCTCCTGAGCGGGTCGGGTTTGGCGACTTCGCGCCCGCTCGGGAGCCCGTTCGCGTACAGGTGCGTGTGGGCATGGCTGTCCCTCCTTCTCGTGTCGATGGGGTGGGTCAGAGCTGGATGCGGCCCAGGACGGCGCTGATCTCGTTGAGCACCGCCTGGATCGCGGGTGCGGCGGCCGTCTGGCCGAGGAGGAAGCCGAAGGTGATGCAGAGCGTGGCTTCCATCCGTCGCATGTAGCGGATGCGGATGAGGAAGAAGATCATCAGGCCGAGCAGCAGCACGGCTGAGATGGACAGGAGCACGAGGCACCTCCTTTCACTGCTCGCTGTCGGATCGTTCGGTCGGTGGCTGGCCGTCCGTGGCGGCGACCAGTTCGGGCAGGTGGGGCGTCAGGGCGGCGCATGCTGCGGCCACCTCTTCCGCCTCGATCTCGGAGACCAGGTGCGAGCGTGCGCGCTGCCAGCCGTCCCAGGAGGCCAGCACGGCCGTTCCGGCTTCTTCGGGTGCTATGGATTGCGCGGCGTGCAGGGCGTCCGGGTTGAGATCGCCGAGCGCCATCTCCGCCGTGCCGGAGTCGGCCACGCGATGGCAGACCCGTCCGCCGAGCCGGGAGCGCAGCGCGGTCACTCCGGGGCCCAGGTCGGAGCCGACTCGTTGGCCGGCGACGACGAGGAACACTCCGAGTGCGGCGCCGAGTTGCGCGATCCGCACCAGCGCGGTCGCTGCCGCCTGCGCGTCGTCCTTCTCGTGGCGGCTGGCGACGAGGAACAGCTCCGCGAGCTCATCCACGATCACCACGACCGGGACGGGACGCTTCTCCTCCGGCAGGCCCCAGACGTTCCGCACCCGAGCCGCCCGGCACACCGCCATCCGATCCCGCGTCAACTCGACCAGCGCGGCGAGCAGCTTGACCGCCTGGCCCCGGTCGGTCGCCAGGGCCGACAGGCGAGGGCCGTAGAGCGAGAGCTCCATCCCGCCCTTGCAGTCGATCCCCACCAGTGCGACCGGTTGCCGGGCCAGGCCGGCCACGAGGGCGTTGATCAGGGTGGACTTGCCGGAACGGGTGGCCCCGACGATCAACCAGTGCGGGACCTTCCGCAGGTCGATCACCCACGCCGCCCCGGACTCCAACACCCCGACCGCGACGCGCAGCAGACGGCCGGGACCACGTTGCTGTGGGATGCGCGGCTGCTTGAGCGGATCGGCGAACGACGCGGCGATCCGCACCACGCCCGGCCGCCAGACGGCGACCCGGACCGCGTGCATCTGCCAGCCGTGCGCCATGGCCGGCGCCGCCTTGACGAAGTCCTCCGGCACCTGACCCGGCAGTAACCGGACCAGGAACCAGAACCCTCCGGCCGTCGGATGTATCCGACCCCGACGAGGCACGCGCGGCTGCGGTGGCGCGGCGCCGTTGCCGACCAGGCCGGAGACCACCGTCAACGCAGCCTTCCGGCTCTGCGCCAGGCCGCACCCGGCCATCAACGGCCGCCAGGTGCGCACCACCCGCAAGCGGCGGCCGGGAAGCCGACGCACAGCCACCAGGCCACGGGGTAGCGGCGGCGCAGGGCCGGGCCCGCGACCAGCAGGCCCGACCCCAGCGCGGCGACCACCACGAGCACCCAGGCGAACCGGGTCTCCCCGGCTGTGGGCGTGGAGGCCAGAACGGTCACTGACCGGCCCCCTTCCCGGCCGTCGCGGGAGCGGCCAAGGGCTTGATCTCGGCGGCGCGGAACGCTACGCCGTGCCGCCCCTCGTTCTCCCACGGCGTGGCGATCAGGTCACGCACCTGCACCGGCATACCGAGCCGCAACGCCGGTCGGCTCACCCGGCCACGCTCACGTTCACCACGTCGGCGGACGTCCCGGCCATCAGGCACAGCCCGACCGCGTACACGGTCTTGCCCGTTTCGCGGTCGACGCGGACCTGCCCGGTCTCCCGGTTGGCGACCCGCGGCGCCGGGGGAACGGCGCAGATGATCCCCGTGAACTTCGCGGTGTCGATCGGAAGGCTACCACTGTCAGAACCTCCTCTCACTCGGTCCCGCAGGACTGATCCTGCGGGATGACTTCTACCCGTAGTACGGGTGAGTTCAGAGTGGGGCCCGTAGTACGGGTTGTCAAGCTGCCCGAAGTAGGGGATGGTACAAGTTGTCAACTTGTCCTATGCCAGGACAACAGGCCCCTCTTGTCCTATCGGGGCGCGACAGCAGAGCCGAAGTACTCGACGGACCGATGGAGGGGCCGATGCCGCCGGAGAAAGCCCAGCCCAAGTACCGGCAGATCGCGGATCACCTGCGAGCGGGCATCCTGAACGGCACCTACCCGGCCGGCCAGCCGCTCCCCTCGGAGGAGGCGCTGGCGAAGCAGTTCGGCGTGACGCGCCCCACAGTCCGTCAGGGACTCGCGGAGCTAAGGGCGAACGGTCTGGTCGAGGTCCTCATGGGCCGGGGCATGTTCGTCCGCTCCCCCCACGGCCGCCCCAGCCACACGCGCCCGCGGGGCCTACGCCACGAGGTGACCGGCCGCTTCACCGAGATCGACGCAGTCCGTTGGGACGACGCCGAGGAACCCGTAGCCACCCGCACGGACGCACCGCTCCCCCTAGCCAACCTGCTGCATATCCCGCCGGGCGAGCCGATGTACACCTACCGTCGCTCCAGACCGCGGACCGAGGCCGCCTCCGTCAACTCCACAGCACGCACGTCCCGTTCTCCGTGCTGCTCGACACCAAGTACGAGGACCAGGCCCCACCCCCGGCACCCCACCTCTACGAGGCCCTCACCGAGCTCGGCCACGAACTCGACTTCACGGAGTACGTCCGCACCCGCATGCCCCTCCCCGACCAGGCCCAAGCCCTCCGCCTCCCCGAGGGAGTCCCCATGCTCCACATCCTCCGCCTGGCCCTCAGCGACGCCGCCAAGCCCCTCGCCCTAGAGGAGTTCCACCTCCCCGGCGACGACCTAGAGCTCATGTACCGCCTCTAGCCCTCCTGCTGATAACCTGGGAAATGCGATGGGAAGACAGGAACCCTTCTCATCGTCGGCGCCTGGAAGATCCTGTGGCTTCCGGCGGCGAAACGCCTCGAACCGATGGCCATACAAACACGCGCTTAGCGTCATAGATGAAGGCTCAGACCACAGGCTGGGGCTTCAGTTGCCCTTCGTTGCGATGGACCGATTCTAGGGGGAGAAACGGTCCGGCTCGCCGTCAAAGGAAACTGAATGTCCCTATATGCTGTATGGCCTATCGCAGGCGCTATGATCACCGCCTTCCTCTCGTTTATCGTGGTAGTCGTTCTTTCCCTGTTAGGAACGGCACCGAAAGATCGTCCTGCCATTCTTCGGGCTCTGGCAGAGGTCATTCGAGCCATGCGAGGGAGAAGGCCATGACGCTCGAACTCGCCGTTGAGTGGTTCAAACTTTCTCTACGTCTTCAAGGCGGCTCGCTCCACTCGCCGCGCGGCAGCGGCGGCCCCTGGCCGCCGCTCTGTCTCCGCCCCGCTCCGGCCCAGCCCGCCGGCCGCGCACCAACCGGTCGCAGCTCGGTTGCCGTTGAGGGGGTTCATCGTGGCTGGGGGTCGGCTCCGCGGCTTTACGCACCTGTCAGGCCCGGGGCCCGCGTCGAGCAAGGCCAGGGGGCCACTCGGTCACATCAGCGGGCAGGCCAAGGCTGCCCGAGTTGCCGGCTAGCGTACGGCCCTCTGCCCATGCCCGACCCCAACCCCGACAGGACACCGCCCAAACCCGCTCCACCGACCTCACTCGGCAACCGGATCGCTACTGGGAGTTGCACCGCCTGCCCGCCTCTGCGACTGTGCCTCCCGGAACCTCCTCTCTTTTCGTCTGGCCAGGATGTTCCAGCGCCCTGGGTTGTAGTCGAGATCGTGGCGCGCGGCTTCCAGAAATCTGGCTTCGGCCCTGCGCTTCCCAGAAGTCTCTTCGCTGCGGCAAGCTTCCGCAGCATCCTCTGCGGCAGCAATCACGTAGGCGGGTGCGCAGAGCTGAACGATACGCACAGCCGCCAGCACCTCCGCAACAGCCGCAGAGAGACGGAGGGAGGCTTCCGCGTAGAAGTTCGAACTTCTGATGCCCTCGACACGATCAATGCCCTCAAAGTAGCTCCGCGCAATCACTAGGTTCGCAAGAGCATCCAGAAGCCGTCGATAAGCCTGCGCTCTATCCTCAGCGCTTCCGCACCTAGCGACGCCTACCGGTCTGTACCGATTGATGCCAGCAGCCGCAATGCTACCGAGCCCTCGTATCGCAGCCGCACTACTCGCAGTTGGGTCCATGCCGAACAGCATGCATCAGAGCCGGGACTCCGAGCGGTAACTCAGATACACACCAGCATTCATGCCCCAAGCGTGCCCCATCGTGCGGAGAACCACAGGGAGTAGCGGTAGCCGACGGACTGTGAGCACAACGACTGCCCGCGACCGTTGGGGCTGGTCAGGGGCCGAACAAGCGGAGGCGGTGGGATTTGAACCCACGGTGAGGGGTTACCTCACGACGGTTTTCAATCGAGCTGCGGGGTCGGCGCTTGATCCGTCAAGGAACGGGAGTATGGCAGGCCACAGCTCCCGACCAGCTTCCGAAGGCACAATTCCCGCGCTGTGTTCGGCAGCGACTCGTACGGCACCGGCTACAAGGTCGGCCAACTGGATCGATGGGTGGATCGCCGAGGTTCCTCGGACCAGGGCCCGCAGGTCGACCGGGCGTTGCCTCGTCGACGGTGTCGCACCCCAGCCTTTGCGCACAACCTGCGCAATGTCTGCCAAGCCGTCATCGGTTAGGGCTTTCTGTTCGTCGGTCAGCACGCTCACCTGACCAAGTTGCTCGCCTCCCCAGCGAGCTGCCTGAGCAACGGAGGACACCAGCAGCTCCAGCAAGGGATGCGACCCGGCGCCGTCATGCAGCGTCGTCGCCTCGGGCCGGGTACTACGCAACATCATCAGGATGTCAGTGACGTTGCGGCGAGTCGAGGATGTCCAGGCGTCTTCGACGTGGGCGAAGAACTCCTCACGCGCATGATCATTGCCCCGACCACGACGAGAAGCGAACGCAACGAACGCGGACATGAGCCGCTCGAACCCCTCGTCGCCCAGCGCCCGGCGACCGTCCCGCGCCAGAGTTCTCGCCAGCTCCTTGGCACGGTGGTCGATATGAAGGTCGATCCCTGCCGCGTAGGCCTGCTCCTCAAGCAGCAGGTCAAGGACCTTGGCGACTGCGGCGTACTCCTTGTCGAATATGAACGCCCAGCACCGACCCGCCAGCGGGCCTCCCTCCCTCCACAGCCGCTGCAGCGCCTCGCGCCGGGGCGGGCGGTCCTTGAACGCAGCAAACTTGAGCTCCGGGGCCTTGACTCGTGTCTCCATGCGCAGCTCCTCGATGATCCGGCCAGCCTCGGAGTCGTCGATCGCGACAGCGGCATAGACGAAGTAGCGGCCACGCCCCATGAGCTGCTCCCCGTCCCACCCGGACTCGTCACAGGCGATCCAGCGCCCGGCAGCAGGGCTGTCAGCTGTCGGATCAACCTGGTTGTATATGGATGAATCCGCTGTAAACGACATGAGCTGATTATTACCCTTTCTACCTCGCCGGGGGCCAATTCGAGAACTCGCCAGAGACGGCGTCCAGTCCGTCTCTGTCTCCATGCACCTACAGCAGTCACGCCAGGCTCAGCTTCCGGACATGATGGACTGCCGCACGATGGCGCACCAGATGCGCACCAGAAGGGGCGGTCAATGGCGGTCAAGACGGGACACACGGGTGCGTGTCGTGGAAGCCCCATTGTGGTGTCGTCGCAGCTAACGGACCAACCCCCCGATCTGCACGGTGATTCCCAAGCTCAGAGCATGGGGGTAAGACAGCCCGAGTTGCCGGCAAGCGTACGGCCCCCTGGCCATGCTCGATCCCAGCCCAGGCAGGACACCGGCCAAACCCGCTCCGCCAACCTCGCTACACCAGTGACAGCTTCTATACTCTCCGCCATGAGTAACCTGTTCGCGGCTATCGCAGTGGTTGTCAGCATCGTGGCCCTTCACTTCAGTGGCGCACAGTTCAGACTCAGTAAACGCATCCACCGTGAGTCGATCCAACCATACGTAGTGCCAGACATTCAGCCACGGCAGGAGGTTCCGGCATACCGGTCTTCACTCTGGAAAATGTGGGGTCAACTGTTGCCGTGACGTCGAGATCAGTGTTGACCGTCCGTTTAGCCTCGATGCACCGGTTGATTGTTTGTCCGTGTCTCGGACATGAAGACGCGAGTGCTCTCTGACCTGGGACGATGGGACTGTCGAAGGTTCCACGTCACCGGTTCGAGAAAGCACTCGCGAGACGCAATCTTCCCCCGCCCCAGGGGCGGTCCTGGCCGTGTTCGATGAACCGAATCTGGTCGCGGACGCCGGTTTGGTGTCAGTGGTCCGGCGGCGGAACGTGCGGGGTTGCCGGGGATGGTCAGCCGGGCGGTACGTCTGGAGGGGGCGGCCAACAGTGGCGGGGCGAACCCGGCGGCGAAGGCGAGGTCGCGGTCGCGGCCATGTGCGCGGGAGCGGACAGCATCGATGACGCCAGCCGACTGCGGCATGAAGCCATGCCACAGCTCTTCGGCGGGGTTCGGGCCGCCTCGACGCTGGGCACGTTCCTGCGCTCGTTCACCCATGGCCACGGGCTGCAACTGCATGCGGTACACCGCCGGTTCCTCGCGGAACTGGCCGCACGCACCCCGCCGCTGCCCAGTGCCGACCAGGTCGTCTTCATCGATATCGACTCCACGCACAAGCGGGTGTTCGGGCCGGCCAAGCAGGGTGCCCAGGTCGGCCGGTTCAGGGCCGACGCACCCTGCACCCGCTGCTGGCCACGATCTGCATTCCGATTTCCCGGCCGGTCATCGCCGCGGTGAGGCTGCGACGCGGCAAGGCAGCCGATGCTCGTGGCGCTCAGCGTTTCGCACCGAGGCTCTGGCCAGCGCGGTCGGGGCCGGCTGCACCGGGATCCGCGTCCTGCGTGCGGACTCGCAGTTCTACAACGCCGACGTGGTCGCCGCCTGCCACCGCGCCTCCACCCACTTCTCCATCACGACCGGCATGAACCTCTCCATCAAGCGGGCCATCGCCACCATCCCCGATCACGCCTGGCGGCCCATCCGCTACCCCGGCGCGGTGGTCGACCCGGACACCGGTGAGCTGATATCCGATGCCGAGGCCGCCGAGACCAGCGCCTACACCGCCTTCACCGGCCGCAAGAAGGCCGAGCAGATCACTGCCCGGCTGATCGTGCGGCGGGTCCGTGACCTGGCCAAACCCCCACCATCGGTGAGCAGGGCGAGCTGTTCCCCGTCTGGCGCCACCACCCGTTCTTCACCGACAGCCCCTTCGAGACCCTCCAGGCCGAACGGCAGCACCGCCACCACGCGGTGATCGAGCAGGTCATCGCCGACGGCAAGGCCGGACCTCTCGCCCACCTGCCCTCGGCGAAGTTCAACGCCAACGCCGCCTGGCTGACCCTGTGGGCGATGTCCTACAACCTGCTACGAGCGGCCGGCGCCCTGGCCGGAGCGTTCCACGCCAAGGCCACCACCGCCACCATCCGGACCCACCCCATCCATGTGCCCGCCCGCATCGCCCGCTCCGCCCGACTCCTGACCCTGCACCTACCTGACCGATGGCCCTGGCAGGACGCGTTCACCGGACTGTTCGAGGCTGCCCACGCGCCTCCGACAACCTGACCGTCACTGCCCAGCCCGCCCACCAGGGCCCGACCGGAACGCATGTGGAAAAGCTGGGCAGACCAGCGAATACGACATGCCCTCCGACCGGCCACAACACCGAGAAGCAGAATCGCTGACGTCAGAATCCGACCGGTGGATCGAGGTTTAGAGGCGGCGAGGGGGAAAAATGGGATGACAGGCTCAACCGTGCTGTGAGCAGAAAAATTTCACACCTGCCGCCGCGTAGACGACTCGAATGGTTCTTCACTTTTGGACCGCGCTTCTCGCGACAAATGACTTGCCTCGGCAGTACACAGTCACCGTGAAAGTCTCCGGACCGACTGGCCCAGTCGAACCCATGTCGTATGTTATTGACCTCGATGCGATGGAGGGCACCGCGCTGGACCGAATCCGTAGTGGCCAAGCTCAACGAGATCGCTCAGAACATCGCAGGGAGCAGTGGTAAGTAGCAGCGCCCCGCTCTCTGCACCGCGTATGACACTCAGTAGTGGTCAACGATGACAAGCACTGGCAACTCCACCGCAGACTAGTGTCTCGTGATCCGGTCTCAGTTACTGATGGCGGTTGGTTCGTTGGACGGGGTATGGATCTCTCATCTGAACAGCGGGACGAGCTGCAGGAATTGGTGCGTTCTCGGGATGTTCCGGCGGATGTCGCGCGGCGGGCCCAGATCGTGCTGTGGGTCGCGGAGGGGCGTCGTCGCAAGGACGTCGCGGAACTGGCCGGAGTCGTGCCGATCACGGTCGACCGGTACAAGGCCCGCTACGCGAAGTGGGGGATTGCCGGTCTGGTCAGTCGTCGCCCCGGCGGTGGGAAGGAGCAGGTCCCGCCGCGGACCCGGGGCCGGTTGATCGCGTTGACGAAGATGACGCCGCCGCCGGAACAGGCTTGTCGCACTGGTCGACGCCTACCCTCGCCGATTACCTCAAACGGCGGGAGGGCATCTCGGTGTCCTTCCACTACGTCGCCCGGGTCTGGCGCGAGGAGAATCTCAAGCCGCACCGGTCGGGCACCTTCAAGATCTCCAAGGATCCGCGTTCGCGGAGAAGGTCGCCGATGTGGTCGGCCTGTACCTGGCCCCGCCGGGTGGCGCGGTGGTTCTGTCGATCGACGAGAAGACACAGATCCAGGCGCTGGACCGGACCCAACCGGTGCTGCCGGTCACGTTTGCGGTGACCGAGAAGCGCACCCACGACTACGTCCGGCACGGCACGACCAATCTCTTCGCCGCGCTGAATGTCGGCACCGGCGAAGTCCTCGGCGAATGCAAGCCGAACCGCAACGGCGAGACCTTCCTGGCCTTCTTGAAGAAGGCGGTCGACCCGCACGCCGGAAAGGAGATCCACATCGTCCTGGACAACCTCTCCACGCACACCACCCCGGAGGTGAAGGCATGGCTGGCGAAGAACCCGCATGTGCACTTCCACTTCACCCCGATCGGGTCGTCCTGGCTCAACCAGATCGAGATCTGGTTCGGGATCATCACCCGGCATTCGATCCGCCGCGGTACCTTCGCCGGCGTCAACGTCCTGATCAAGCAGATCCGTGACTACATCGACTCGTGGAACGAGAACGCGAAACCATTCACCTGGACCGCCACCGCCGACGAGATCCTTGCGAAGGTCCGCCTTGTCACGGCCAACGTCAAGAAACTCGTCCGAAACAACTCGAAGTAACACAGACCGGATCACGAGACACTAGTGTCCTGAGTCGGAAATTTCTTGGCAGTTGTTAGGGTGGGTGGATGCCGACTCCGAAGCCGTTGCCGTTGGAGCTGTCTGACCAGGAGCGCCGGGTGTTGCGGGGCTGGTCGCGGAAACGGTCCGCTGCTCAGTCGCTGGTGTTGCGATCGAAGATCGTGTTGGCGTGCGCGGGGGGTGCGTCGACTCGCAGGTCGCGGAGATGGTGGGCGTCTCGCGGGAGACGGTGCGCAAGTGGCGGGCGAAGTTCGTGACGCACCGACTGGAGGGGCTGACCGACCAGCCACGTTCGGGAGCACCGCGGAAGATCACTGACGAGCAGGTCGAGGCAGTCGTCGCCAAGACCTCGACCAGGCGCCGCCGAGGGGCGACACGCACTGGTCGACCGCTCGATGGCCCAGGCTGCCGGGATGTCGCAGTCGGCCGTCTCCCGGATCTGGCGGGCCTTCGGGCTCAAGCCCCACATCGTGCAACCTGGAAGCTGTCCACCGACCCGCAGTTCGTGAGCAAGGTGCGCGACGTGGTGGGCATCTACCTCTCCCCGCCCGAGAACGCCCTGGTGCTGGCGGTCGATGAGAAGTCCCAGATACAGGCCCTGGACCGCACCCAGCCCGTGCTGCCGCTTGAGCCCACCACGCCGGCAAGGATGACGCACGACTACATCCGCCACGGCACCACCAGCCTGTTCGCCGCCTTGGACATCGCCTCCGGTTCGGTCATCGCCCAGCACTACCGCCGCCACCGGCACCAGGAGTTCCTGCGTTTCCTCAAGCTCATCGACGCCGCGGTGCCCCGGCACCTGGACCTCCACCTGGTCCTGGACAACTACGCCACCCACAAGACGGAGACGGTCAAGAAGTGGCTGTTGCGCCATCCCCGGTTCCATCTGCACTTCACCCCCACCTCCGCCTCCTGGCTCAACCTCGTCGAACGCTGGTTCGCCGAGCTGACCACCCGCAAGCTGCGCCGCTCGGCCCACCGCAGCGTGGTCCAACTGGAACGCGACATCCGCGGCTGGACCAAAGAATGGAACAAGGACCCCAAGCCATTCGTGTGGACCAAGACCGCCGACGAGATCCTGGAGACACTCACCGCCTACTGCACACGAATTAACGACTCAGGACACTAGTGGGCTGGACGACAGCGCCATCATCGAGGGCCAACACAAGTCGTGGCCGACCCGATCAGTGGACGCGTTGTGCCACAGCGGAGTACGGCAACCGCATCGTTCTGACCGAGGGGCATGCCCCCTGCGTGCCCTAACAGACGGGGAATGGCGGGGAGTCACGGTCCTCGATCGTGAAGCGAGCACGACGACAGCCCCCGACAGTTGCGCTGGTCAGGGGCCGTTCTCGCTGGTATTCGGCGGAGGCGGTGGGATTTGAACCCACGGTGAGGGGTTACCTCACGACGGTTTTCAAGATCGTGGGTCAAGACCTGAAGGGTGCGGTCCAACATGCGTGACGGTCACGGATCTTCGTGCACGATGGAACTGCCGTACAGCAGCGGAGTACAGCAACCACCGTGGCCGCGGCCGACGCTTGCCAGCCGCAGACGGCCGGCCGACCGGCCCGGGAGACCTCAGCGACCGGGGTGCCCGTAGTTCGCAACGAGGTGGTCATTCACCGGCTCTGGTGTTGCGCCGCTCGGGCTCGGCTGCGGCGCTGGCGCGCCGGTCCGGCCCGGCGGCGCACGCTGGCGCGAGAGACGCGATGAGGGCCAAGTCGTCAAAGCGTGCGCCCCGCACACTCGTCGCTCCATGGTGGAGGGCTGCGAGGGTGTGCGGGGCCGTTACCCGGGTCCGGTGCGGGAACTGGCTCGTACCGCGTGCCGGCCGGGTGGCTTGGGCCGCTGCCGCTCAGCGGGCGGGATGGTGCGCGGCCTGTGGGGTGTCCTGTCGCAGCATTTCGGCCGTGAGTCCTTCGATGATGAGTGTGGCGAGGAGTTTGGCTGCGGCCGGGCGGACTTGGCCGAGGTGGACGATGCCTTCGCCGTTGACGTTCACGTCGGCTCGGAGGCCGGCGAAGATGTGGCCCACGTCCAGTGCGCGGAGTGGTTCGGCGAGGGCCTCTGCCGCCTCCTTGGCGTCCGCCCAGCCGCGCACGTACGACACTCCGGGCGTCAGGTCGGTTGCGCTGCTCGCGCAGACTCCGCGTGCGTCAGTCATCTGCGTCACTCCTCCCGTTGGAGCCTGTGCGGTGGCGTTCCTGCATGGCCCGCTCGTTAGTCAAGGCCAGGCGCATGAGCTCCGCGAGGCGTTGCGCGGTCTGCGGCGAGATGCGGCCGAGCTCGATCAAGCCCCTGCCGAACGCGTTCAGGTCGGCTCGGAGGTAGGGGAACTCACGGTCCAGACCGGCGGCCGTGAGCACATCGCGCAGTTCGGCCACGGCGCTACGGGCCGCGTACCACTCACGGGAGTGGGCCGGCGACCAGGTGGCCGCGTCCACGGGCCCTGGCCGCTCGTCGTAGTGCTCATCCGTCACGGGAGCCCTCCGTCCCGTTGTACTGCTGGCCGTACTGCTCGGCCCGTCGGACCACGCACTGTGCGGCGACGAGCATCGCGGCGAGGGCGGCCGTCCGTGCCGGCGTGACGCTCGGCTCGCGGGAGGGAGCCAGGAGCCAGGTGTACCGGTCGCCGCTCAACGGCATCGGTCCCGGCACGACGACGAGCGAATCCGTGTCGAGGTACCGGTACGCCAGAGAGTCGGTGCGCTCCGCGGTCAGCATGCGTTCGAAGCGGTCCCGCGAGCCCGGCGGGAGCAGGAACCCGACTTCTCGCGCCGACCAGTCGGCCATCACCGGGCCCAAGGGAAGTCCGTGACGCTCCAGCTGATCGAACGTCTCCACGCCGATCCGCTGCTCCACCACCACGACGTCAAAGCGGCGCCCGACCGTCAGTGCGTAGGGCCGGCGCGGGTCGTCCGCCCACTGCTCGCGGCAGCGGTCGGGCAAGTCCGCCGCTTCCGACAGCCAGGCGACGCCCCGCCGCGTCATCATCTGCACGTCACTCACCTCCGCATCGCCGTTGCGTCGACCGGACGGCCGCCGTGTCACCACCATCGGGCCGCGGGCCCGGCGCCCGGGAGATGACGACAGGTGACGAGGGATGACGCGCCAACGCGCACGCCGTCATCACCCGTCACGGGACCGGGAGGCGACGTTCGGGGCGATCTCGGTTCCGTGTGAGGCTTCGACTCCGTACAGTGCTGAGTCGAGGGCGACCAGAGCGGGGAATGAGGGGTTGCCATGTCGGACACGGCGTCGCTCACGGGCGAACGGCTGCGCGCCGAACGGAAGTCTCGCGGGTGGGGGCAGCTCAGGCTCATCGGGGAGCTGCGCCAGGCCGCCGCCCAACAGGGGCAGCACCTCCCGACCGACGCCAGCGTGAAACGGCGCATCGCAAGCTGGGAGAACGGCCACAGCGTTCCCGATGAGTTCTACGGGCCGCTGCTGTGCAAGGCGCTCGGGCTCAGCGGCGCCGAGCTTGGGTTGAATCACCTCACCGGCCACGACGCCGAGTTGCTCGACACCGGCTATCCCGCAGACCCCGGACGCGGCGGTTGAGGCCGTGATCAACTCTGGCGAGCCGACCTCAACGGCTATGAGCCCCTGCTCGCCTCTCAACCGTCCGAAGCGCGCCTGGAGCGAAGCGTCGTTGCGATGGCTGGTGGCCCCGGATCCCACGCCGCTGTCCAGCGAAACCGGACGACGGGCCGCGGGTAGGGCTCGCCGATGTCGCGGTGATCAAGACGACGATGCGACTTTTCGCCCAGCTCGACGACCGATTCGGCGGCGACCACGCCCGCCATTCCGTCATCCAGTACCTCAGCCCAGATGTAGCGCCGCTGCTCACGGCCAGTACAAGGAGGCTGTCGGTCGCGCCCTGTTCTCGACCGTCGCCGAGGCCACGCTCCTGGCCGGATGGATGTCCTACGACGCATGCCATCACGGCCTGGCCCAGCGGTACTTCCTCCAGTCGCTCCGCCTCGCCCAGGACGGCGACGACCGGCGCCTTGCCGGCAGCATCCTGTCCGCGATGAGCCACCAAGCCACGTTCCTCGGCCGCTACACCCACGCCGCCACCCTCGCCCGCGCCGCTCTGCATGGGCATCTCCGGCGTCGCCACGCCGACGCTGAGGGCCCAGTTCCACGCCATGGAGGCCCGCGCCCTGGCCCGCACCGGCGACCGGCGCGCGTGCGAACTGGCGCTCGCCGAGGCCGCCGAAGGCGCTGGAGAGCCGCAACAGCGGCGACGAACCCGAATGGATCACCTACTTCGACGAGGCCGAACTCGCCGCCGAGGCCGCCCACTGCTTCCGCGACGTCGACAGCGCCCGCAGGCCGTCGAGCACGCCGAGAACGCCATGAGCGGCAGCCACGTCCGCAGCGACTTCTTCGCCACCATGGTCCTGGCGGACGCGCATCTCCGCGCGGGCGAAGCCGAGGAGGCATGCCGCGTCGCCCTGGACGCGCTGGACCTCGGTGAGCAGCTCAAGTCGGCCCGATGCGTCAGCTACCTCGCGGAATTCCGGCACCGCCTCGCGGGCATCGCCGACACAGCCGCCGTCCGGGACTTCTACGAGCAGGCCGCGGAACACCGGCTGTGGCTCGCGAGCCGGAAGCGCCGCACTGGCGTAGGCGCTGCCGACCTCAGAACGGGCGCCAGTCCCGGCGGCTGCCACCGGTACGGATCGCCCTGACGCGCGTGCGAACTCCTCGGCCGACCTCAGCTTCGTCGCCGACCTGCGCGCCCAGCCATAGCGTCATCATCAGCTCACGTATGTCCGCCAGCACCGGATACCCCGGCCAGTTCATCAGCTCGAAGCCATAGTGGTAGACGAACGACTCGTACTCCGCCCCGGTGTGCCAACCGAACCGCTCGTAGTAGAGCGAGGTCAGCACCAGGTCCCACTCACGGGTGCCAGAGCAGAAGCTGTCCAGGTCGATCAGCACCGCATGGCCGTCGTGGGCTTTGCAGCACGTTGCCGACGTTGGCGTCCCCGTGGATCGCCCCGAACGGGAGCACGAAGTCCACCCGGTCATGACTCCTTCTGGAGCTTCGCCAGCCGCTCCTCCACGAACTCCCGGTCCTCCGGCGTCACGCCATCCAGCCGACTCAGTGACTTCGCGGCGTGGGCGAACGGGTCGAAGTACGGCAGCCCCAGCGACTCCGGCTCCTCCAACCAGTGCAGCCGCCGCAGCAGGTCGCCCAACTGGTCGAGTGTCGCGTACTCGGCCCGATCCTGAGCGTTCTCCCAGAACGTCACCACCCGCCCGTCGACAACCACGGGCTGTTCGATGTCCGCCACCACGCGCACGGCCGGGAAGTCCTCCGTCGCCAGCCACCGGGCGACCCGGACGCCGCGCTCCGTCTCGGTCAGGGCGTGGGGGTCGGCGGCGATGCGTACGACGACGGACGAACCGGCAGTCGGTACACCGCGTTCGATCCCAGCCGCAGCAGCTCCGCTCCAGCGCCATCGAGCCCAGCCCTTCGGCAGGCCCGCCGGAGCACCTCCTCCGCGACCTCCGCCGTGAACGCCGCGGGGCCGCCCTGCGTGTCGCCGTCACCCGAGATCATGCAAGTGACGCTACCCCGGTCGGCCGGTTCGGCGGCAGACGGCCGGAGGTTCGAGCAGTGCCTCTGAACCGTGGAGCCTCCGGCGCAGATAGGCGCCTGAATCCGTGGCTCGGCATGCAGGGAAGGCGCTGGTGAGCCTCTCATCAACCGGTTGTGCGCCTGCCGAACATGTTTATGGCAAGGCAGGGTGGAAGGTGAATCCGGTATTCGTTGCCGGTAGCCCGACCTGGCAGGGGTGGAACGATGGCAGGGACACCGCAGAAGTGCGGCTGGCGGACGAAGACGACCGGGCGGCCGTGCCGGAAGCCGGTGAAGAAGGGCACCTCTCGCTGTGAGAAGCATCAGGGAGGATGGTCGTCCTACGAGGTCGCCAGGCGTCGTAGGCGGTGAGGTCGGGCGCCGTCGTTGACATCCACGGTTGACATCAACGGCGGCGGACACCGGCGTATCGGGGCGGTACGCCGTGGGATGGGCCCGGCCGGGGGACTGGCGCGGCCAGTGGGGGAGTGGTGCGCCGGGGGAACTCCTAAAGCGGGTGTCGCAGGTTCGAATCCTGCCGGGGGCACACGCCCAAACGCCTCGGAGCGGCTCGGCTCCGGGGCGTTTGACATCAGCGGCGGCGGTGACCAGCGGCAGTGAGCAGGCTGGGCACCGGGAGCGAAGTGCCGAAGAGCGGCTGCGCGTCGATCAGGGCTTCTGGCGAGTGCGGCTCACGTACGGATTCTCGGCTGAGACGTCGGGTAACGAGGACATCCGCGCGTGTAGGTCTGACGGAGAGGTCGCGTGCCCCAGACGCGGCAGATGCAGGCGTCAGCCATGGCTGCTGAGCTGACTCGCCGGACGCCATGGCTTGCCCCGTGTGGTGATCGTCAGCCAGCCGCCTTGGCGATGATGCGCTCCATCTCTTCTCGGCCGAAGGCCCGCAGAGTTGTGGAACGGACGTTGCCCACCCCATCCAGCTGGAGAAGTACTGCCGTGGCGGTTTCGTCGTCGGGCGCCTCGACGATGGCCACAGCGTCGTAGGGACCGACGGTCCAGTAGATACTCAGGAGCTTGGCCCCGAGCTTCTTTACCGCTGAGCCGAAGGCCTCGGCGCGCTTCGCGGTGTCCTTGTAGTTTCGGACCCCTTGATCAGTCCAGCTCAGCAAGGCGACGTACGTCGGCATGTTCTTTCACCTTCGCTAGGAGATACATCGCGAGGTCAAGCCTGGTCACCTGGGTGAGGACGCGCACGAGGTAGGCACCCGAACGAGCAGGACGAGCGACCACAGGCATCGGGGGCAGGCTGACATCCACGGATGACTGGCCTTGCCATGCGCGGCGGTCGGGCGGGGTTGGCCGTTCAAGAGGGGTAGCGTGCTCGGCGCAGGTCGAGGTCGATGGGGCCGTCCCGGTCGCAGCGGAGGTGGCCGTCCACCACGCGTAGGGCTGCCACGTGGACGTCGGTGTGGCGGTCGTGGGGTTCGGGGCGGTGGGTGAAGTAGAAGATCCAGCCGACCTCCGCACCTTCGGTGTCGCGCCCGACGACGATGTCGGCGTGGTGGCCGTGGCCGGTGTCGAAGGGCCGTCGGCCCGGGTCGTCGAGGATCAGCCCCTGGCGTTCCCAGGTGGTCAGGTCGGCGGAGCGGTGCACGGCCAGGCCCCGCCACTCGTCGGTGACCATCCAGTACCAGCCACCGAGCTCGAAGACGTTCGGCCCTTCGTGTGGCGGATCCTCGATGGCCGGCCTGGCGGTGCCCCAGGTGGTCAGGTCGGGGGAGTCGGCCGCCCAGGTGGCCGAGTCGTGCTCCTCGTCCTTGAACCACATCCGGTAGCCGCCGCCGGGCAGCCGGTGGACGCAGGCGTCGATGACGCGGTCGGACGACAGGGGGACCTGGCCGAGGTCGTGCCAGGAGATCAGGTCGTCGGACGTGAGGTGCCGGATGGTGCGGGCGTGGCCCGCCCACTGCGACGGCACGCCCCGGATGTAGCTGAGGAACATGTGGTAGCACCCTTCGGCCCTGACCACCTCCGGCGCCCACAGCGTGTTGCGGCCGGGGAAGGGGTCGAGTCCGGCGGCCACGCCGAGGTAGTTCCAGGTCAGGCCCCCGTCGTCCGACGCTGCGACGCCGATGTCCGTGCCGTGCACCCAGCGGACGCCGGGGCCGTCGTCGCCGGCCCGGCGCTGGGTGTAGAACATGCGCCATGACCCGTCCGGCGCCTCGACCAGCGTCGGATCGGTGGGGGCATGGTGCACCGGGTCGGTGTAGAGCGGCGCGCGCGGCTCCCGGCTCATCCCTTGACTCCGCCCGCGAGCAGGCCGCTGATGATGTGGCGTTGGGTGAAGACGAAGAAGATGACCATCGGGGCCAGGACGATCACGGACAGGGTCATGAACGCCGGCCAGTCGGTGGAGAACTCCCCGACCGCGTTGTAGACCTGGAGCACGATGGTGCGTTTCTCCGGGGTGGAGATGATCACGTTGGGGAGGATGAAGTCGTTCCACACCCACATCGTCTGGAAGATGCCGACGGTGATCAGGATGGGCCTGATGAGCGGTAGCACGATGCGCCAGAAGATCTGGAAGACGCCGGCGCCGTCGATGCGGGCCGCCTCGATGATCTCGAAGGGCAGGGTGCGGATGTAGCCCTGGATGAGGAAGAAGCAGAAGATCGAGCCGCCGGCGTACATGAAGATGAGCCCGTTGAGGGTGTCGACGAGTTCGTAGTCCACGAGCGTGCGGTACAGCGGGATCAGCGTGGCCTGGCCTGGCACCACGAACGCGAGCAGCAGCAGGACGCCGAAGATCCGGTTGAACAGTGTGGCACGCAGGATCATGCCGTAGGCGGCGGTGGCGCCGACGAACAGTTGGACCAGGACTCCGCCGGCGGTGACGTACAGGGTGTTGCCGAAGCTCTGCGCCAGGGGCACCTGGTCGAAGACCGCCAGATAGTTGTCCAGGTGGAGCGAGGTGGGTGGGGCGAGCGGGGAGCTCACCATCTCTTCCTGCGTCTTGAAGGTGTTGACGACGATGTAGTACAGGGGTGTGGCGACCAGGCAGGCCAGCCCGATCACGGTGACGCTCAGCAGCGGACGGCGGCGGGAGAGGCGGGTCACAGCATTCTCCTTTCGATCCGCCGGGAGATGAGCAGCTGGCTGATGGACAGCACCGCGACGGCGAGGGTGAAGAGCACGGCCAGGGCCGAGGCGATGCCGTACTGGCCCTGCCCGACGCCGTTGACGACGATCGACTGGGTGATCGTCTGCGTCGCGAAGCCGGGTCCGCCGTTGGTGAGGGTGTAGGGCAGGTCGAACACCTTCAGTCCACCGGTCATCAGCAGGAACTGGCTGATGACGATCGCGGGGGTGAGCAGCGGCAGGGTGATGTGGAGGAACTGCTGGCGGCCGTTGGCGCCGTCGATCGTGGCGACCTCGTAGTACTCGGCGGGGATGGACTGCAGGTAGGCCAGGTACAGGACGGCGTGCCAGCCGGCGCCGCCCCACACGCCCACCATGATCACCGAGAGTTTGGCCAGCGTGGGGTCCGACAGCCAGGGAACGGGCCCGAGCCCGAGGGTCGCGTCCAGTACCGAGTTGAGCACGCCTGAACCGAGCGGGGAGAGGATGTATCCCCAGACCAGGCCCAGGACGGCGAGGCTCGGGATGGCGGGAAAGAAGAACAGCGAGCGGGCGAAGTTCCGTCCGATCAGCCGCTGGTTCAGGGCCACCGCCAGTGGGATGGCGATTGCGGTGGTCAGCACGGTCGTGCCGACGGCGAACAGCAGTGTGAACGTCAGCCCGGCGGTCATCGACGGGTCGGAGAGGATGGTCCGGTAGTTCTCCAGGCCGACGAACGCGACGTCGTCGGAGTATCCGGTGAAGTCGGTCAGACTCCAGTAGAACGTCTGGCCGAGCGGGATGACGAACAGCACGATGAAGACCGCGGCAACGGGGACCAGGAACAGCTGGTATGCGGCGGCCTCACGCCAGCCGCCGGACGGGCCCGTCCGGCGGCGGCGGGCCGCCCGGGCGCCGGAACCGGTGCCAGCGGTGCCGGTGCCCTTCCGCGGTGGCGCGGCGGTGGCGGCGACGGTCATGACGACGCGAGCTTGTCGTCCAGCGCCTGGGCCACCTCGCGCGGGGAGATCTCCCCCTGCACCATGCGCTGGATCTGCGCCACCGCCTCGACGTTGAGCACGTCCTCGGCCCGCTGCCAGGCGATCTGCGGGAGGTAGACGTTCCCGTCACGCACATCCTCGACGACCGGGTCGAGTGCCTCGTCAAGCGGCGGCTCGAAGTTGGTGGTGACCGTCATGGAGCCTTCGGCGGTCTGCAGGACCTCGATGCCCTCGTCGGACGCGAGGTAGGACAGGAATGTCTTGGCGGCCTGGATGTTCTCCGAGTCGGGGTTGATCGCGTAACCGGGGCTCGCCGCGCCGGCCAGGTACGGCTCGCCGCCGTCCACCCCCGGCACCGGCACCATCGTGAAGTTCAGGTCTGGTGCGGCCTCCCGGAGTGAGGGCACGTTCCACGGACCGGCGATCATCATCGCCACCCGGCCGTTGGCGAACTCCGACTCCACCTGGTCGCCGGTGAGGCCGACGGTGTCCCGCGTGACCAGGCCCTCGTCGTAGAGCCGGTAGTACTGCTCCAGCAGCGGTGTCCAGTGCTCCTCGAACGTCGCCTCCCCGCTGAATATCTCGTCGTCCATCGTGTGGTCGATGGAGGCGTCGTACGAGCCGAGAAACGCGGCGAGCACCGTGGGCATCCCGTCCACGGCCTCCAGGTACGGCGTGATGCCGGCGTCCTTGAGGTCGCCACACAGATCCAGGAACTCGTCCCAGGTCTCCGGAGGTGCCTCCGCGCCCACCTCGGCCAGCAGGTCCTCGTTGTACATGACGCCGCCGCCCCAGGAGGAAAGCGACAGTCCGTAGACCGCGCCGTCGGCCCCGTAGGTCTGCTGGTTGAACTCCGGCACACTGGCCAGGAAGTCCTCGCCGGCCAGGTCGAGCACGTGCCCGCCCTGAATGAGGTTGGTCTTGTTCTCCGCGGCGATGAGGAAGACATCCGGAGCGGTCCCCGACAGCACACGGGTCTGCAGGGTCTGGATGTATTCCGCGACCGGGGGCGAGTAGGACACGTCGACGTCGATGTTCGGGTGAGCCTCCTCGAACGCCTCCAGCACCGGCGTCATGGTCTCCTCCCCGCTCCATGACAGCAGGGACAGCGTGGTGCCGCCGTCCCCGCTGCCACCCCCACCGCCACAGGCGGTCACGGTCATCGCGGTAGCCATGGCAAGAGCGGTGGCCAGGCGCGTGAAGCGTCTCGACATCGGGGTCACTCCTTGGATCGGGGGGTGGGTGGAGGTTCGGGAGATGATGGGAGGCGTGGTGACGATGGCGGATGTGGCTCGCGAGTCCGGTGTGTCAGCGATGACCGTGTCGAACGTGATCAACGGTCGGCCGGGCGTGAGCGACGAGACTCGGCTGCGTGTGCTCGCCGCGGTGTCGAAGCTCGGCTACCAGGTGAATCTCGTGGCGCGGCACCTGCGCGCTGGCCGCACCGGTGCCGTCGGGCTGATCGTTCCGGACCTCGACGGCGCGTACTATCCGCAGCTCGCCGATCGGCTCGCCCGGGGCCTGGAAGGCGGCGGCCACCACTTGGCGCTCGTGCGCACCGGCGCCCGCAGAGAGCGCGAGCTGGAAGCCATTTCCCGCGGACGGTTGCGGATGTACGACGGCGTCATCATCAGCCTGTTGAAGGTCGAGGCCGCCGATCTCGGACGATCGAACTTCGACACCCCGGCGATCTTCATCGGCGAGCGTCCGGTGCCCCACGCGTTCGATCACGTGATGATGGACAACGTCGGCGGTGCGCTGCTGGCCACTCGGCACATGCTCACCACGGGGTCGCGGCGCATCGCCATCATCGGCGGGGTTCCCGGCGACGGTGTGGATGACATGAGCTCGCTGCGTTCCCGGGGCTACCGCCAGGCGCACGCCGATCTGGGAGTCGAGGTGGACGAGCGGCTGGTCGTGCAGTCCGACTCGTTCACCATGCAGGGTGGCTACGACGCCCTGATGCGCCTGCACCAGTCCGGCGTCCCGTTCGACGGTGTGTTCGCCCTTACCGACGCCACTGCGATGGGAGTGCTGCGGGCCCTGGTCGACCTGGGACTGCACGTGCCACAGGACGTGCAGGTCATCGGATTCGACAACGGCAAGGAGACGGAGTTCCTGACGCCGCGCCTGTCGTCGGTCGAGCCCGGCAACGACATCATGGCCGATACCGTCCTCGACCTGCTTCAACAGCGCATGCGCCCGGCCGCTGCCCGCGACGGTGCCAGCCCGGGGACGCGCACGATGGTGCCGGCCCGCCTCGAACTGCGCGAATCCACACGCTGAGGTCGCGGCCACTCGCTCACGCCCCATGTCGCTCCCCTCTTCTGCCCTAGGTTTATCGATAAATAGGACAGGCTGCGCAGAAGCTACACCCTTGTTGCCGCTGCGAGTCAAGAGCCGCGTTCAGATCTCTTGGACGCTCATGTCCGGGCGTGACCGCGCGTTCGGATCGCCGAACGAGACTGCCCCCTGTGGCGGAGCGTGGGGCGGTTGCGGGTACAGAATCGGCCCCTCGGCCGCCGCCGACGCCGACGCCGGAGACGAACACCGTGTCCCCTTCGCGCACCTCGGCTCCGCGGACGACCCCCGTTGGGATGGTGTGTCGAGTACAGCTGTCCGTGGAGCCGGTCGGGTCCTTGTTCTCGACGAGCATCCGTTCATTTCGACCGGGTCCGCTGTGCGGGCCGGCGTGAACCGGGTGGCCGACGCGCTTGTCGACGGCGGCGCCCGCGTCGAACGGCACAGTCCGCTGCTGCCCGACCTGGCCGAAGCCGCGACGCTCTACACGCAGTTGCTTTTCCGGGCTCCGTCGCGCGTTTTCCCGTCGAAGCGTACGAGCAGCTGCGGACCCGCGCCGCCGGACTGGGCGCAGACGACCAGAGCCTCGACGCGACGCGGCTGCGCGGGATGGTGTTCAGCCACCGCGACTGGATCGGGAGTGCAGCTCATCGGTCCGATGTTCGAGGACCGCACCCCGCTGCGGCTGGCCGAACTGCTCGAGCAGAGGATCGGCGGCTTCCAGGCACCGAAGTAGGGCGCACTACCGGGTGTCCGTCGAGGACGAGGTGCGGATGACAAACGAGGCTGGGGCCTGGTCCTGACGCTCGCGGCCTGGCACGCGGGACCGGCCATGCCGGCTGTCCAGTCGGAGATTGAGGCCGAAATCCTTGTCCGCGTACCGGTGAGGTACGGGTATCGGGTCTCGACCGAGTTCGCCGGAGCGACCCGGTGGGCGGGTATCGCCTTGACCTCCGAGCCGAATATCAGTAACCCAACAGGAAAGGGCTCCTCATGCTTGCTGCTTCGGCGCGTGCTGCCGGGGAGTGAATGTGCTGACCGTCGCGGTTCACTGATTCTTCAAACACCTAGAAATGGCGCTATGGTCGCCATCGCATTGACCAACGCCCGCATCGAGGGACACTCCAGTGCGGCGACAGTTGGAGGAATCGGAGACCTGCGCCAAGGTCGCCTCATGATGGCACCCGACCCGTCCGTCTTGCAAGGGCAAGGGGCGCGAGGGAAGCCGCGGTGCTAGCGCGTGCGCGATGGTAGACACCGGGGCCGACTTACGTCAAGCCAGCGCTCCGCAAATTCACAGGGATTCGCGACGGAGATCGACGGGTAGAGATGCTCCGTGGTGGCCTCGAGATGGGTTGCCGCACCCGATATTTGCCCAGGCCATGGGCGCGTTGACGGTGCGCGGCCGCTCCATCGCCGAAGTCACTCGACAAGTTTTGATGTCAGGCGCTCTTGAGAGATCGGCGCGCCTCAGGCATCCTTACGTACGGATCTGCGTGGCCGTGGCGCTGTTGCGCCGCCGGCGGTGGCTCGCTAGTGATCTGAACACTTTGCAGCCGACATCGACATCAAGGCTCGCACTGAGCGAGTCTGACGCTGGCCTAGAGCCCAGATCTGCATTCCATGTGCGCGGCGTTCCTGCTGTAGCTGCGATGCGCCTTGTGGCATGGACTGAGGAGGACGTATGCCCGAAGAGCGGGTGGTCAACCCCGCGGCGGACGGCGTGATCGTGGTGGTGAACGTCGAAGAGCAGTACTCCGTCTGGTGGCGCGGTCGTGCATTGCCCCTTGGTTGGCGGGACACGGGCTACCACGGGTCGGAGGACGAGTGTCTGGCTCATATCGCGGCGGTGTGGACCGATATGAGACCAAGTGTTTCGTCGTGAGGTCATGACGCTGCAGGACCAACGTATGAGACCAGCCAGTGGTAGATGGTGGCCAATGGAATCGTTTGATTGGTGCGGGGACACGTGATGCCGCCGAAGGAATCCATCGACGTCGAGCAGATGAGCGCTGCGCAACGCCGTGCGCTCGAAGCAGTACTTTTACTACAGGTGTCACGTCGTCGTCGCGATGCGGACGGAATTGCCCGTAGGGAGCCAGGCGCCGAGATCCCGCTCGCGCCCACACAGCGTCGCCTCTGGTTCCTTCACGAGCTGAACCGTGGGCAGCTGCGCGGCGAACCCCGCGTCGACGCCCTGCGGTTCGCGTACCTCACCAAGGACTTCGCGGTCTCGCAGGCCAGGCAGCTCGAATCGGCGGCGTGGCGCGCCGAGAGCGAGTCGATCGAGGTGGAGATCCCCGCCGACCTCGTCGAGGCCGCGCAGGCAGTCGGCTTGAAGCGGGGCGCCACCCTCTTCATGACGATGCTCGCCGTGTACCTGCTGCTGATGCAGCGCTACAGCGGCGACGACACCGTGGTGTGCGGTGTTCCCGCCTCAGGCCGCAATCTGAGGAAACTGCAGGACGCCATGGGTTTCTTCGTCAACGCCCTGTCCATCCGCGTGGACGTCGGCGAGACGGTGTCGGACGCGGTGGGAGCCGACCGTGACGTGCGGCAGAACCCGGTGCTTCCGTCCGAACTCTTCGACATCGACACCATCGCGCGGATCAGGGACCACCACGTCGCGATGCTGCGGGCCGCGGCCGCCAGACCGGAGAAGTCGGCACGGTCGTTACGCTTCCTCGGTGCCTCCGAGCGTAGCGAGTTGGTGCTCGGCGGGGAGGGCCAGGGCAGCGCTCGGGCGGACGATCGCGAACAGGCCGTGGCCGACTGGAGGCACGTTGCCGGTGCCGGTCTGACGGTGAACTTTGTCGATGCTGATCACTACTCGATCGTCGCGCCGCCCAGGGGCACCGAGGTGGCCGCGACGGTGACCGACTGGACGGCGAAAGGCCGAGACTGATGAGAGTGCCCTACCGCGCCCTGCTCGCCGAACGGGAGTACCGACTCTTCATCAGCGCACGCCTGATCTCCCAGTTGGGCAACCAGGCGTCGGTCGCCGTGATCGCGTTCGCCACCCTGTCGCTTGGCGCCGGTGCCGGCGGCGTCTCTATCGTGCTGGGCGCTGAGGCGTTGTCGCTGTCGCTGTTCCTCCTCGTCGGAGGAGTGATCGGCGACCGGTTCTCACGCCGGCGGGTGATGGCCCTCGCCGATCTGATGCGGTTCTTCTCGCAGGGCCTCTCGGCGGTCCTCCTGCTCGCGGGGGTGGCCGAGGTGTGGCACCTGGCCGCCCTACAGGTGGTCACCGGCGCCGCGTCCGCCATCTACATGCCGTCGCTGTCGGCGATCGGCCCCGAAACGGTCCCGGCCGAGCTGCGCAAGGACGCCAACGCGTTGCAGAGCCTCGTCGCGGCCACCACCACGATCGCGGGGCCCGGTCTTGGGGCCTTGCTGGCGGTGACATGGGAACCCGGTGGCGCGTTGGCGGCGGACGCTCTGACCTTCCTGGTCAGCGCGGCGCTCCTCAGTCGCCTCCGGGTCAGCGAGGACGACACCCCCGGCGAGGGAAGCGTGCTACGCGGACTGCGCGAGGGCTGGCAGGAGTTCAGGTCGAGGCGCTGGGTCTGGACGATCACGGCGCTGTCCGCCACATATCTGATGCTCTCCTACGTGCCGCTGATGGTTCTCGGGCCCGTCGTCGCGGACGAGAGTCTGGGCGGGGTCGGGGCCTGGGCCCTCATCCTGGTCGGGCTCGGCGCGGGCGGGATCATCGCCGGTGTCGTCGTCACCTGGATGAAGCCGAAAAAGCCGCTGCGCTGGGTGGTCTGGGGGAGCCTGCTGGAGCTACCGCTGGTGGTGCTGCTCGCCTTCCACGCGCCGGTGTGGACGCTGGCGATCGCGGCGCTCGCCGCGGGATTCGACGCCTCGATGTACTGGACGTTCTGGTGGACGGCACTGCACCAGCGGATTCCCGACGACGTGCTGTCGCGCGTCATGTCGTTCGACTGGATCGGCAACTACGCGCTCGGCCCGCTGGCCTACCTGCTGGTCTATCCGGCGGTGTCGCTCCTCGGCATCAGCGCCACGTTGCTGCTGGGCGCGGCGGCCGTGCTCGTCGCGACCGTCATCACGGGCGCCGTGCCCGAGGTCCGTTCCTTCGTGGACCTGGAACAGGAGTCGAAGCCGCTCGTGGCGGACTCCGGTGAGCCGAACGCGGCGGCGGTGCAATGAGGCCAACCATCCCGACGTCCCACGTCAACGGCGGCTTCGGGAGGCCCTGGTGAACATGGATGAGGGGCGCCCGCCGGTCAGCAGCGCGGAGCAGCGCCGGATGCTCGAACGGCGTCTGCTGGCGCACCGCGCGCTCGACCGGACCCCGGTTGAGGCCGCCGCCCCGACGGGAATCCCGTCAGGGCCGCTGTCGGCCGCTCAGCAGGGGCTGTGGCTCGCGCACCGGCTCGATCGGTCCGCGACCGCCAACAACGTGACGTGCCACACGAGGATCGAGGGCCACCTGGAGATGCCGGCGTTACGGGCGGCGTTCGAGCGGGTGGTGGAACGACATCCCGCGCTGCGTACCGCGATCGCCGTCGACCCGGAAGGGTCGCCGACCCAGGTCGTGGGGGACACCACCGCCGACCTGCCGTTCACCGACCTCGGCACGGCGAGCGCCGCGGAGCGGGACGGTGAGCTTCGGCGACTCGCCGAGGACATGTCGCAGCGGCCGTTCGATCTGGCGTGCGCGCCCCTGTTCCGTGCACGGATAGTGAGACTCGGCGAGAACGAGCACGTCCTGCTCATCGTGTTCTTCCATCTGATCGTCGACGGCCTGTCCGCGAACATCGTCCTCCGGGATCTCGTGACCGCCTACGAGGCGATCAGGTCCGGTGCGGACGTGCCGGCGACCCGGTCCCTCGGCCCCGCCGACATCGCCCGCAGAGAGGTGCCGGTCGCACCCGCGGACCTGGACTACTGGCGGCGTAGCCTCGCCGGACACAGCGGGATCTGGCGGGCCCCCACGGACTTCCCACGTCGTCCCCGGGCGGCCCGCCAGGCCGGGCAGGTGGGCTTCGAGATTGCCGATGATCTGGCCGGTCGGTTGCGGGGGGTCGCCAGACAGCACGGCGCCAGCGCCTTCATGCTCTACCTGGCCGCGGCCACCGAGGTCCTGGCAGGGTTCGCCGGCGACGCGGACCTCGTCCTGGGCGTGCCGGTGGATCACCGGGACCGCCTGGGAGCCGAGGACGTGGTCGGACTCTTCACCGACATCCTCCCGGTCCGACTGGCACATCCGGGAAGCTCGTTCAGCCAACTGCTGCGGCACGTCAGGACACGCATGCTCGGCGTCCTCGAGCACCGGGCGGTCCCGTTCGAGACACTGGTCCGTGAGCTGGACCTTCCCCGCCGTCCGGGCGTCTCCCCTGTGTTCCAGGCGGTGGTCAGCTTCGTCGACGACGACGCCCACGCCGTCCCGGACAGCGGGCTGCGGCTGTCCTACGCCGACGTCGATGTCCCGGTCATCCGTTTCGATGTGGCGATCCGGATCGCCGGTACCGCCGACGGTCTGTCCGGGGTCTTCGAATACGACGCCAACCTGTTCACCGCCGACACCGCCCGCGAGCTGGTCCGACGATTCATGAGCCTGCTGCACGACGTCGGCTGTCACGGCGACATGCCCCTCTCCCCGCCCGAGCGGATGCCGTCGGCCACCGGAACCGGCGACGAACACGTCGGGGAGGACGCGTCAGGAGAGGTCGTCGCGGCCAGCCGCACCCCCGAGGCCAACGCCGTGCGCCGGCTCCTGCGGGAACTGTGGTCCGAGCTGTTGGACGCCGCGGACGTCCGCGACGAGGACAGCTTTCTGGCCCTCGGAGGCGACTCGATCGGCGCCAACCAGGTGGTGGCCCGGATCCGGCGGGTGCTCGGGGTCGAGGTGCCGCTGTACGAGGTGTTGGGCGCCCTGACACTCACGGAGTTCGCCGACACGGTGGTCTCGCTCCTGCGAGAGCCCGCCACGGCCTCGGCAGCCAGTCCGGTGGCGCGTACGGGAGAGCGCGTGCTGTCCGCCGCGCAGACGCGGATGTGGTTCACCACGGCGCTGGATCCGGACATCCCGGTGTGGACCGTTCCGATGATCGTCCAGGTCGACGGGGCGGTCGACCTCACGATCTGGAGCGCGGCGCTGACCAGCGTCGTGGCCCGCCACGAGGTGCTGCGCACCACGTTCGAGGTCCGGCGGGGGCACCTGACGAGCGTGCCGCACGAGCCCACCGAGATCGTGGTCGAGACCACCGATCTGCGGCCGGAGGCGGGGACGCCGGCCTCCGAGGAGACGTGCCAGGCATGGATCAGGGAGCGGGCCGACGAGGTCATCGCCCTTGACACCAGCCCGCTGCTGCGGGCACACGCCGGACGCGTCGGCGCGGAGAGTTGGCTGCTGGTCGTCAACATCCACCACATCGCGCTCGACCGCTGGTCGGTGGAGACCCTCCTCGCCGAGCTCTCGGAGTGCTACCGCGGCCTGCTGCGCGGTCACCCACCGCAACTGGAGGAACCACCGCTGCAGTATGTCGATTTCGCGCGGTGGCAGCGCGACTGGCTCGCCGGACCCGAGGCGCAGAGGCAACTTGGCTACTGGCTACGGCAGTTACGCCTGCCCGCCGCCGAGGTGGAGCTACGGTTCCAGCGCCCGCGTCCGACGACGCGGTCCCGTCGCAACCACTTCCTGGCCTCCAGGATCCCGCCGTCGGTCCGCGATGTGGTCCACGAGGTGGCCGGCCGGGAGGGCGTGACGCCGTTCATGGTTCTCTTCGCCGCTTTCCAGGTGGCGCTGTACCGGGCGGGCGCGCCCGCCCGGTTCCTCGTGGGAGTCCCGACCGCGAACCGGATGCGGCCGGAGTTCGAGCCGTTGATCGGCCTGTTCGTCAACACCCTGGCGATGCGTGTCGATCTCGAGGGCGCCGAGACCTTCCGTGACGTCCTCGGGCGCGTGCACCGGAGTTCCCTGGAGGCCTTCGCTCACCAGGACATCCCGTTCGACCGACTGGTGGAGGAACTCAAGCCCAAGCGGTCCGCCAACCGGGATCCCTTCTACGACGTGGTGTTCGCCTACCAGAACGTGCCGCCGGGCTCCGGACTGTCGTTGCCCGGGGCGGAGACCCGGTTGATCGACAACCGGTACGGATACGCCAAGCGGGACATCCATTTCATTCTGGAGGAAGGGCCGGACGGCACTGACGTGCTGTGTGAGTTCGACGCCGAGCTCTACGCGAGGGCCGATGCGGAGGGGCTCGTTGACGATTACCTCCGCATCGTCGCCGAGGTGAGCGGGACGCCCGGCGGCCTGGACCAATCCGTATCCATCGCGGTGGATGGGGCATCGTGATCAGGTCTGTGATGGCCACACGGCTGATCGTCTGGGGACGGCAGTGAAAGGGTAGCGGAATATGAACGAGGACATTATAAGGCTGATATCGACCGTGCTGGTCGAAGAGCTCTCGTGTGACTCGGCGACGGTCACCGATGACGCGGTACTGGGCCCCGCCGGACTCGGGCTCGAATCCCTGGATCTACTGCACCTGATCTACACCCTTTCTGACGAGTTCCACGTCGTGATGGTCGACGACCTGGATCCCTACTGGTCCATGACCGTGGGCGATCTGGCAGGCGACGTCGCCGCGCGGATGGCGACCAAATAGGGTCCCGCGCGAGTTGCGGGGTCACTACGTCGGCTTCGCCGACCGCGTCGTGGCCATCGACCGTCTGGACGACGCCGGGAGAACCTGATGGTCGTCGACCTGCTTCGCGACGGTCTCCGGCGGGCTCGGCTCCCTCAGCGTTGACAAGGCGGCGATCCGCACGGGCGGTCCGTATCTGCTCGGGGGAACGGCGTGGGGGTCGGCTCGTCCGACGCCTGGTGGACGAGCCGTGCGACGCGGCCTGATCCTGATCGAAGTCGGCCTGCCTGGACGGGTCTTCACGGGGTAGTCGCGCACACTGGACGTCTACCGGAGGGCGGGCTTCACCGAGGTCGGTCCTCGCATGCGCCACCGAGTTGTGGAAGAGGAATGAACCGATGACTGACCTGGCTGATCTGCGCGAGCGGCTCGACGCGGCGGACAATCGCATCCTCGAGGCCGTGGCCGCGCGGTACGCGGTGATCCGCGACATCGCCGAGTACAAGCGAGTCCACGGGATACCCATGAGCGACCCGGATCGGGTCGAGTACGTGCGCGAGCGCTACCGGAAGTTCGCGCAGGACATCCAGATCGAAGCCGGCCGGCTGGAGCTCGTCGCGGTGCAGCTCATCGAGGCGGCCTGTGACCTGGAGACGAGGCTGATGGCCACGGGGGCGCCGGGAGCGGAGGAGTGAGTAGCTGACCGGCGGCCACGCTGGGGCCCGCCGGCACCGACCAGGAGGCCGCGCGGTGCACAGGCACCGCGCGTACCGCGGCTTGGAGGCGTCGCCGTCGTCAACAGCGCCCACCCGGACGTCGACCTGCTGACCACCAGGGAGTGGCGCGACGTCCTCGCGACCAAGCCGCAGGCCCTCGTGTCGGCGGCCCGAAGGCACGCCAAGGAGCATCGCGATCATGTCGTCGACCGGCGGCTACGTGGACCTGGTATCGGCGGCGTTCTCGCCGGAGCTGGTCGAGGCACCGGTCATCGGCGGAAACACGAGACGGACATGTAGCCTGCTGAGGAACGAGTCTGCTTGAACATCGATACGTCGCCCATATCGAGTTCGGCCACCATCTCTTCCATACGCGCATGATGCTCGACTATGAGCACTCCTCCAGGCCGTAGCGCCGCCGCACCGTTCCGTATAGCGATCCGCACCATCTGTCCAGCCCCATCGGCCGCGAACACGGCCTCGGGTGGGCAGCGTCGGGCATCGTCATCCACAGCATCCCCCGCCTCGAAGTAAGGGGGGTTGGCGACGACGATGTCTGCTTCCTGCCGCGGCACATGCCCGGCGTCACTGATATCGGCCTGGATGAAGTGCGCGCGGATGCCGTGCTCAAGGGCGTTCGCCCGCGCGAACCCCAACGCGGCTGCGGACACGTCGAACCCGACAAGTGAGGCTTCGCCGACGCTCAGGCACACGGAGATGCCCAACGCGCCGACACCGCAACACATGTCGACGACACGCAGACCGGCGTTCTCAGGTGCGTGTTCGACCGCGCACTCGACGACCAACCGGGAAGGCGGTCTCGGAGGAAAACTTCCAGGACCGCAGCCGAACTTGCGCCCCATGAACACGACCTCGCCGAGGATGTGGGCGAGCAGTTCGCCTTCCGTCCTTCGCCGGATCACCTCGTCGATCCTGGTTCGGGTGCGACCGTCCTGAGAGCGAGGGGCAGTCCAGGCGATGATCCGCTGGGCCTCGTAGTTCGGTTGCGACACACCGGCGCTCCGCAGGCGTTCGGTGATGTCGTCCACTTCGACCATCTCACGCCCCCTCAGCCGGTGTGACCAGGCATGCCCAGCCGTCGGTGACCGCGTCGACGAGCGCGAGGAGACCGGCGACCCGGCCGAAAGAGAATCCCGGCGGGTTTTTGATCGACTCCGACCACGCTGGCAGAGGAATTTCTATTGCCGCACGTATTACCGGTGAAGCCTTTTCTGGAGATCCCTCTTTTATTTCCTGAGGCAACGTCATCCCCCAGATGTCAGCTCCAAATGAATCTCCAGAATCATGGCCCGTGCATGACATGACTGTCAAGAGGGGGCCCCGTTTGGGGACGGTCTCGCGCGAACTCGGGTGTCTTTTTTGAACCGTCAGGGAGAACGGCTTCTCGCGCCGACTCTTGGCGTTGCGGGCGGTCTCAGGTCAGCAGGGCGTGCGCCAGTTCGTCGTCGGTTACCAGGATGTGGACGAAGCCGGCGGTGACGGCTGCTCTGGTGGCCTGTTCGCGTTGGGCGCCGTAGCTTGAGGTGATCAAGCGGGGGACGGCGCGCAGCGTCTCGGCGTCGATACCCACCACCCGGTCGTCGATGTCGCTCGGCACCAACCTGCCGTGGCCGTCGAAGACTCGGCCCGAGATCTCGCCGCAGGCTCCGGCCCTGGCCAGCCGCGTTCGCTCGGCCGGGGTGAGCAGGTCGTAGACGGCGGACTGGCCGGGAAGCCACGCCCCGACCGAGAGCACAGCGACCTGCAACTGGCTGAAGCGCGCCATGGCCGAGGCGATCTCCGGTTGCCGGCGCAGCCCGTCGGCGGTCCCGGCGTCGGGGACCAGCAACGGCGAGTAGATGGGGTGCGCGGTGGTGCCGCTGGCCGCGGCGACCATCCGCACCACCTCCACCGAGCCGGGCAGCCCCTCCGGGGGATACATCGCGCCGGCCAGCGCGAGGACGGGGCCGGTGCGCAGCCGCTGGACGCGTTCCGCGACCACCGTCACGGCGCGGCTCCAGGTCATGCCGAGGACCGCGCCCTCGGGCGCCTCCTCGGCCAGCACCTCGGCCAGGGCCCCGCCGACGAGGTCGATCGTGGAGTGCCGGTTCCTGGGGGAGGTCTCCACCACCACGGCCCGCTCGATGCCGAGCGCGCGCCGTACCCGTGTGGACAGCTCCTGATCAATCCGGCCCGGCCGCCCGACCTCGATGCGCACCAGGCCGTCCCGCCTGGCCTCCTGGAGCAGTCGGGCCACCTGGAAGCGGCTGAGGCCCAGTGTCTTGGCGATGTCGACCTTGGACTGCTCCTGGAGGTAATAGCGCCGCGCGATCATGAGGGCGAGCAGGGCCTCGTCGCCCCGCTGAAGTGCCAGTCGCTCGGAGTCCGACGGCTCCCGGGCCGGCAGCACCGGCCGCGTTCCCTCCTCCATCGCACCCGCCTCCGCGTACGCCCGTGTCCGCAAGCAGTCTTCCGTACCCGGCCGCCAGATCGCCGCACGGGTATTGACGGGTGGCTGGAACACTACCATCATCGCCACATCTGAGGGATTCAAGCTCACATCTGAGAGGTTCGACGGCGCACACCACCGGCGGAAGGCAGGGGTTCGCATGTCCAGGTCCGCAGACGACCGTGGCGCCCCGGCGCGGGTCTCTCCCCGGCGTGCGCTGAGTGCCTCGGTCACCGGCTCCTTCCTGGAGTGGTACGACTTCTACCTGTTCGGAATCGCCGCCGGCCTCGTCTTTCCCGACCTGTTCTTCCCCAACTCCTCGCCGACGGTGGCCACCATCGAGTCGTTCGGCGCCTTCGCCGGCGGCTTCGTCACCCGGCCGGTTGGGGCGGTGCTCTTCGGCCACTTCGGTGACCGCGTCGGTCGGCGGCGGATGCTGCTGATCACCGTCGGCCTGATGGGTGGCGGCACGTTCCTCATCGGCGTGCTGCCCACCCACGCCTCGGCGGGCGCTCTCGCGCCGGCGCTGCTCATCGCGTTGCGCCTGGTCCAGGGGCTCGGCATCGGCGGCGAGTTCGGCGGCGGCGCGCTGGTCGCGTTGGAGAACGCCCCGAGTGGCCGGCGCGGCGTGATGGGGAGCATCCACCAGATGGGCACCCCCGCCGGGCTGTTGACCGCCACCGGGTTCTTCGCGTTGGTGCAGTTGTTGCCCGAGCAGGACGTGAACGGCTGGGCCTGGCGACTGCCGTTCCTGGCCAGCGGGCTCTTCCTGGTGGTGGGGTTCTACATCCGCCGACATCTGCCGGAGACCGAGACGTTCGTCGAGGACTCGGGCGAGGTGCGCCGCTTTCCCCTGCTCGCCCTGGTGCGCGAGCATCCCAGGAACATCCTGCTGGCGACCGGCGCCCGGATGGCCGACGCCGTCACCTTCAACGTGATCAACGTCTTCGGCATCGCCTACGCCACCGACCATCTCGACGTGCCCAAGCACACCATGCTGAACGGCTTCATCGTCGCCGCGGCCGTGGAGATCGCGCTGATACCGCTCATCGGTCACCTCTCCGACCGGATCGGCAGACGGCCGATCTACCTGACCGGGATCGTGGTGTGCGGCGGGCTGGGCTTCGCGTACTTCCCCGTCCTGGCCACCGGCAACACCCTCGCCGCATGGGGCGTCATCGTCGGCATGCTGGCGGTGGGCACCGGTCTGATGTTCGCCATCCAGGGGACGCTGTTCTCCGAGCTCTTCGCCACCCGCATCCGGTACACCGGCCTCGGCGTCGCCTACCAGACGTCGGCCCTGGTCGGCGGGGCCCCGACCCCCGCCATCGCCACGGCGCTCGCCGCGGCCTTCTCCCAGTCGTACTGGCCGGTGGTGATCTACCTGGCCGCCATCTGCCTGCTCAGCCTGTGCTGCGTGCTGCTCATCCCCGAGACCCACCGGGCCGACCTCGCGGCACCGCCCGAGCGGGCGGTCGAGCCGGCCAGCGGCAGGTGCCGAGACCGTTCTTGACGACCGAGATCAGCCAACGAGTGCCAGGAAGGGATCGAACGCCCCATGCCCGACGACGTCACCCGCCCCAACATCGTCCTCATCGTCACCGACCAGCAGCGCTACGACACCATCGCGGCGCTCGGCCACGACCATGTGGACACCCCTCATCTGGACCGGCTGGTGCGCGAGGGCACGGCGTTCACGCACACCTACGTCAGCGCACCCTCCTGCGCGCCCTCCCGGTCCAGCCTGTTCACCGGCGTGTACCCGCACAACCTCGGGGTACTGCGCAACGACCAGCTGTGGCGGCACTCCTGGGTCGAGACGCTGGCCGAGACCGGCTACCGCTGCGTCAACGTCGGCAAGATGCACACGCACCCGCTGGAGACCCCGCTCGGCTTCCACGAGCGCACGGTGGTGGAGAACAAGGACCGCGACCACCCGGGCCTGCCGTTCTTCCACGACCAGTGGGACAAGGCCCTGTGGCTGCTCGGGAAGCGGAAGCCGACGCGCGTCACCTACCGCGAGCGGGAGGACTACGCCGACAGGCTCGGCGCCTTCGAATGGGAACTCCCCGAGGAGCTCCACTCCGACGTCTTCGTCTCCCGGCACGCGCAGTGGTGGCTGGACACCTATCCGGGCCGGGAGCCGTTCTTCCTTCAGATCGGCTTCCCCGGACCGCACCCGCCCTACGACCCGGTGCCGCGCCACCTCGACGCCTACCGCGACCGGGACGTGCCGCTGCCCGTGGTCGACGAGGAGGACCTGGCCGGGCAGCCGGACGCCCTGCGCGAGCTGCGCGAGCACCATCAGGCCAACGACCACGACGCGATCGTCCACCTCGCCGACCCCACCCCCGAGCAGTCCCGCCACCAGCGCCGGCACTACCTGGCCAACGTGACCATGATCGACGAGCAGATCGGGCTGCTGATCGAGGCGCTGGAGAGGCGCGGGGTGCTCGACAACACCGTCATCCTGTTCACCTCCGATCACGGTGACTGTCTCGGCGATCACGGACACAGCCAGAAGTGGACCATGTACGAACCGTCCGTGCGCGTGCCGGCGATCGCCTGGGGGCCCGGCCGGGTCGTGGCCGGGCAGCGGATTGACGCGCTGACCGCCATGATGGACCTCGGCCCCACCGTGCTCGAACTGGCCGGCGTCACCCCGCCCGCCTGGATGGAGGCACGTTCGCTGGTGCCCGCGCTGCGCGGTGAGGAGTATCGCGGCCGCGACCTCGTCTTCTCCGAGCACGTCAGGGACGGGGTCCTCCAGGGCACCGAGTTGATGACCATGGTCCGCGACGACCGGTGGAAGCTGGTGGAGCTCATCGACTCCGACCAGGGCCAACTGTTCGACCTGCACGCCGATCCGCACGAGACGCGCAACCTCTGGGACGCGGCGGCCGGCACCGAGGCCGCGCAGACCAGGACCCGGCTGCTGGCAGAGCTCGCCCGCTGGCGGGCCCGCAGCGCCCTCCACGCCGTCGACCGCACCAGGGACCACCGCTGACCGAACCGGTGGCAGAAGGCCCCCGGCTCGCCAGCCCCGGCCTGCCCGGACGCCGGGTGCGCGACTCGCCGCGCACCCGGCACAGCGTCCTTTCGCACAAACCCAGTGCTTGGGCGCTGTGAATTCGAGCATGTACGGATAATGAGCGCACCCCCTCCGCCGCCCCCCGACCATGCCGACCCCCCACCCCACGCCCCTCGGCAGGCACCGACCACCAACGGCCTCCAGGTGGGCCTGAAGAACCGTCATCTGTCGATGATCGCCATCGGTGGCGTGATCGGGGCCGGTCTGTTCGTGGGATCCAGCTCCGGCATCGCCACCGCGGGCCCGGGCATCCTCCTGTCCTACGCCCTTGTCGGCACCCTGGTCGTGCTGGTGATGCGGATGCTCGGTGAGATGTCCGCGGCCAACCCGACGTCCGGCTCGTTCTCGGCGCACGCCGACCGTGCGCTCGGCAGCTGGGCCGGGTTTTCCATCGGCTGGCTGTACTGGTTCTTCTGGGTGGTGGTGCTGGCCGTGGAGGCCACCGCCGGCGCCGTCATCCTTGAGGAGTGGATCCCCGCGGTGCCCCAGTGGGGCTGGGCCCTCATCGTCATGATCGTGCTGACCGCCACCAACCTCGTCTCCGTCGGCTCCTACGGCGAGTTCGAGTTCTGGTTCGCGGGGATCAAGGTGGTGGCGATCAGCGCGTTCATCGTGGTGGGCGGGCTTGCCGTGTTCGGTCTGCTGCCCGGTGCCGACAGCGACAAGGCGGGGCTCGGCAACCTCACCGACCACGGCGGCTTCCTGCCCAACGGGCCCGGCGCCATCCTCACCGGTGTGCTCCTCGTCGTCTTCTCCTTCATGGGCAGCGAGATCGTCACGCTCGCGGCCGGTGAGTCCAAGGACCCGCAGCGGGCCGTCACGAAGGCCGTCAACAGTGTCATCTGGCGGGTCGGCGTCTTCTACCTCGGCTCGATCCTCGTGGTCGTCGCGCTGCTGCCGTGGGACGACGCGTCGATCGCCAAGGATGGCTCGTACGTCGCGGCCCTCGACTCTCTGGGTATCGCGCACGCCGGTCAGATCATGAACTTCATCGTGCTGACGTCGGTGCTCTCCTGTCTGAACTCCGGGCTCTACACGGCCTCCCGGATGGCCTTCTCGCTTGGTGTGCGGGGCGACGCGCCGAAGGCCTTCGCGCGGACCACGTCCCGTGGTGTGCCGCAGACCGCGATCATCGCGTCCGTCCTCTTCGGCTTCGTCGCCGTCTTCTTCAACTACAAGTTCCCCGACTCGGTCTTCCTCTTCCTCGTCAACTCCTCCGGCGCGGTGGCCCTGTTCGTCTGGCTGGTGATCTGCCTCTCGCAGCTGCGGATGCGGAAGATCATCCAGCAGGAGACCCCGGAGAAGTTGGTCGTGCGGATGTGGCTCTATCCGTATCTGACATGGGCGACGGCAGGGCTGATCGTGTTCGTGCTCGGCTACATGCTGACCGACACCGAGCACAACGGGCGCAGGACCGTCACCCTCTCCGTGCTGGTCGCCGTCGCCGTGGTGGCCGCTGCCCTGGCCCGCGAGCGGATCCGCCGCGATCGTCCCGTCGAGGCGGCCGCCGCCCGTCCGTGACGCCGAGGGTGCTCAACGATCCGCCGGCGCCACCTCTTCTCCCACTTCCAGTTCTCCCACTTCCAGCACGTCCGTTTGGCGGGCCATGGCGGAGAGGAGTTCGTAGGCGGCGTGGGCGGCGGCGATGCCGGTGATCTCGGCGTGGTCGTAGGCGGGGGCGACCTCGACGATGTCCGCCGAGACGAGGTTCATGTCGCCGAACACCCGCAGGGCGCGCAGGAGTTCGCGGCTCGTCAGGCCGCCCGCCTCCGGGGTCCCGGTGCCCGGGGCGTGGGCCGGGTCCAGGACGTCGATGTCCACGGACACGTACACGGGCCGGTCGCCGACGCGGGCTCGTAGGCGTTCCACGACGGAGCCCATGCCGTCGATCTCGATCTCCGGCGCGGTGACCGCGGTGAAACCGAGCGCGCGGTCGTCGCTGAGGTCCCGGCGCGAGTAGAGCGGGCCGCGGATGCCGATGTGCATGCTGGCCTCGCGGTCGATCAGGCCCTCCTCGGAGGCTCGCCGGAACGGCGTGCCGTGGGTGTACGCGGAATCGAAGTAGGTGTCCCAGGTGTCCAGATGCGCGTCGAAGTGGACGACGGCCACGGGACCGTGCCGGCGCGCCACGGAACGCAGCAGGGGCAGCGCGATCGTGTGGTCGCCGCCGATGCTGAGAAGTCGGGCGCCGGTGCCGGTCAGCGCGTCGGCGCCCCGCTCGATCTGGGTGATCGCCTCGTCGATGTGGAAGGGGTTGCAGCTCACGTCCCCGGCGTCCGCCACCTGCAGGACCGCGAACGGGTCGACGTCCACGGAGGGGTTGTGGGGGCGCAGCAGCCGTGAGCTCTCCCGTACGTGGGCGGGGCCGAAGCGCGCGCCGGGCCGGTAGCTGACCCCGGTGTCGAACGGGATCCCGACGACCGCGACATCGGCCCGGGTCACCTGGTCGAGACGGGGCAGCCGGGCGAAGGTCGCCGGTCCGGCGAAACGGGGCGTGACGCTGGAATCCATCGGGCCGACAGGCGTGACGGCGTGGGGGTCGGGGGCAGAGGTCGGCAAGGGGGACACCGGCTTTCTGGTCTGAGGTGCGTGCGTGGGGGTGTCGGCAGGACCGGCCCGTCAGTCCGGGTAGTCGGGGGCGATGCGCCCGGCGAGGCGCAGCAGCGCCTCCCAGGCCAGGTCGTAGGCGCCGTCGTCCTGGTAGTCCCCCTCCGTCGCCTCCCCGTTGAGCTGGCGCGCCGCATGGTCGAGCACGCGCGGTTCCGGCAGCGTGAGGGGCGTTCCCCCGGACTGGGCGGAGAGCTGGATCTGGCACGCCTTGTCGAGGTAGTACATGCGCAGGAAGGCCTGGGCCGCGGTGGAACCCACGGTGAGCAGGCCGTGGTTGCGCAGGATCATCACCGGATGGTCGCCGAGGTCCCGGACGAGGCGGCGCTGTTCGTCGAGGTTGAGTGCGACGCCCTCGTAGTCGTGGTAGGCGACGCGGTCGTGGAACTCCATGGAGATCTGGTTGACGGGCAGCAGGCCGTCGCGCTGTGCGGCGACGGCGCAGCCCGACCGGGTGTGGGTGTGCAGGACGCACTGCGCGTCGGGGCGGGCGCGGTGCACGGCGCTGTGGATGACGAAACCGGCCGGGTTGACCCGCACGTTCGGGGCGGTCTGGTCCACCGGGTTGCCGTCGAGGTCGATCGTGACGAGACGGGAGGCGGTGATCTCCTCGAAGAGCAGGCCGTAGGGGTTGATGAGGAAGCGATGGTCGGGACCTGGCAGGCGCAGCGAGATATGGGTGAAGATCAGGTCGGTCATGCCGAAGTGGGCGACGAGCCGGTAGACGGCGGCCAGTTCGCGGCGCAGCCTGAGCTCTTCTGTCGTGTCGGGGGTCGTGCTGATGCTGGTCACCCGGGGTTCCCTTCTGCTGCGGGCGGCGTGGGTGGGGTCGGGAGGGCGGCGGGGCGGGCGACGGCACCGGCGGGTTCTCGTCCGCGCAGCACGTCGGCGACGGCCGAGGCGGCCATCCGGAAGGGCCGGACGCGGGCCTCGGGCGAGTACCAGGCGGCGTGGGGGGTGAGGACGGCGCCGGCCAACCGCCGGACGGTCTCGCCGGGCGGCGGTTCGGCGGGCAGCACATCCAGGGCCGCGCCCGCCAGCTGCCCGTCGCGTAGCGCCTCGCCCAGGGCCTCGTGGTCGACCAGACCGCCGCGGGAGACGTTGACGAGAAACGTGCCAGGACGCATGACGGCCAGCGCCCGGGCGTCGACGAGATGTTCGGTGGCCGGGGTCAACGGCAGATGCAGGCTGATCACGTCGGCGGTGGTCAGCAACCCCGGCAGCGTGTCGTGCCGCCGCACGCCGTGCTCCCGGAAGACCGCCTCCGGGGTCGTCGGTCCCCAGGCGGCCACCCGCATGCCCAGCGCCGAGGCGCGGGTGGCGACCGCGCGGCCGGTTCGGCCGAAGCCGGCCAGGCCCAGCACGGTGCCGGAGACGCGGCGCGGCGGAATCGCCTGGACGTCCCAGTCGCCACGGCGCACCGACCTGTCCAGTTCGGTGATCCGGCGCAGGAGGCCGAGGACCAGGGCGAGGGTGTGGTCGGCGACCTCGTCGGTGCAGTAGCCCGCGCTCGTCGTCACCCAGGCGCCGGCGGTGCTGACCGCGTGCAGGGGGATGTGGTCGCTGCCGGCGGACGTGGCCGCGACCACGCGCAGGTCGGGCAGGGCCGCGATATGCGCGGGGGTGAGGTCGGTGCCGGGGCCCGTCAGCAGGGCGACGATGCCGGGGCCGCTGGGCACCGTGTCGGCGGCGCTCACGGTGACCGGCAGACCGGCGAGTTCGGCGGCGATGTCCGCCACGTCGCCGTGGCGGTCGAGCAGCACGACGCGGTCCTTCATCGGGGCGCCGCCGTCGGGAGGGCTGCCGTCGGGAGGGCCGTGAGCCGGGTCAGGGTGCGAACGTCGGCCGTCGACGCCAACAGGCGGACGGCATCCGCGATGTTCCGCGTCCGCTCGGCGGGCAGCGTCCGGCCGGCCAGCTCGTGGAACTTGGCGGTGACGGCCGCGTCGTCCAGGGGGTTGGCGGGTGAGCCGAGCACCTCCGTGACCTGCCGCTCGTGGTGGGCGCCGGTCCGCGTGACGAGGGTGATGACGGGTTCGGTGGCGGTGCTCATCGTGGTGTCGACCTCCAGCACGATCCGGTCCAACATGGCGCGCACCGCCGCGGAGTGCCGTCGTTCCCCGTCGTACGCGGCGATTCCGGCGGTGCCCAGCGCGATCCTGGCGGCGACCGCATAGGGCAGGCTGAGCTGCGCGGCGGCCAGCGGCTCCACGTCGAAGCCGCCGCACATGCCGTGCAGGAACGGGCCGAGGCGGACCCGCACCGAGGCGATGTCGTCGGGGGCCAGGCGGTGGGTGTCGACGAGGCCGCCCACCGCGTCGACGGCGGAGTGGGTGCCGCGGCAGGAGGCGTAGGGCTTGAGGGAGCAGCGGGAGATCCGCCATTCGCAACCGAGTCCGGCGGTGAGGGCGGCGGTGTCGGCGCTGTCGGGTGCGATGGTGCGGAGGAAACCGCCCCATACGTCGCCGAACACCCGGCTGGGCCCGGTGATGCCGTGCGCGGCGAACAGCGCCGCCGTGAGGCCGGCCTCGGCGGCGCGTCCGGCGTGCAGCCGCTTGCTCATCGCGCCGTCGTGGACGAACGCCCAGGTCCCGCCGCCGAGACTGGCGGCCAGGGCCAGCGCGTGGGCGGTCCGCTCGGGGTCGAGTCCGAGGACGGCGGCGGCCGCGGCGGCGGCGCCGAACGGGCCACAGGTGCCGGTGGAGTGCCAGCCGGCCGCGTTGTGGGGGCCGTATCCGCCGCAGGCCTCCAGGACGCGGCGGGCGACGTCGTATCCCACGATGGTCGCGGTGAGCAGCCGCGCGCCGGTCACGGGTTCGGGCGCGGCGTGTGCGGCGGCGAAGGCGGCCGGCACCACGACGGCGCCCGAATGGTCGCAGCCCCCGGTGTCGTCGAGTTCCAGGGCGTGCGCGGAAACGCCGTTGACGAGTGCCGCGGCACGGGGGGCCAGGGTCTGCCCGGTGCCCCATACGGGGACGTCTCCGCCGGAGTCCGAGGCGGCCAGCGCGCGGAGCAGGCCGCTCGTTTCGGCGCTGTCCGCGCCGGCCAGACCGGCGCCGAGGGTGTCGAGGATATGGTGCCCGGCCTTGGTGACGACGGGGGCGGGCACGTCGTCCGGCCGGGTCTCGGCGGTGAACCGGGCCAGGTCGGCGAGTGGTGTGCGGGCGGGGGCGGTGGTCATCGTGTTCCTCCGGTCAGCCGGGCGAACACCTCGGCGGGGTGGCCGGGTTCGTTGTCCGGATGACGGTCCGCCCACCAGTCGGCGATCTCGCCGCAGGTCGCGAACCACGCGTCGGCGTGGGCGCGGAGGTGGGTGAGCAGATCCCGGACGAGTCCGATGCGCCCGGGAGTCCCGGTGACCTCGGGTTGCAGGCGCAGGACGTAGCACAGCCCGTACCGGTGGTAGGCGGTGAACTCGGTGAGCCAGTTGTCCAGCACCGCTTCGTAGGGGGCGATCCGGGACTGTCCGGCGGGGAACGGTGGGTCGAGGTTGAAGAAGAAGTAGGGGTGGTCCGCCAGTTCGTGGTGGACGGGGATCTCCAGCAGCCTTCGGCCAGGGGTCGGACGGGCGGCCGGGTGGTGGTAGGGCAGATCGTCGCCGGGCAGTGAGGAGGACCAGACGAAGCCGAGTTCGGTCAGGGTTTCGGGCAGGCCGGGGGCCCATTCGCCCGCGGGGACGCGGAAGCCGGTCGGCCGCCGCCCCGTGACCCGGGCGAGCGCCTCGCCGCCGCGTTCGACGACGGCGCGCTGACCGGCCAGGTCGAGGGTGTCGAAGTCCTCGTGGGCGTACCCGTGGTGGGCGATCTCGTGGTCCGCGTCCGCGATCCGTGCCACCAGGTCAGGGTGGTTCTCGGCGTGCCGACCGGGGACGAACCAGGTCGCGGGCACGCCCAGGTCGGCGAGGACGCCGAGCAGCCGGTCGACCCCACGGGTGGTTCCGTAGCGCCCGACGGACAGTGTCTTGGCCCGCCGGGCCATGTCGGGCCCGGCCGCGAGCAGGGGGAGTTCGGCGTCGAGGTCCACGGTGACCGCGACGGCGCAGCGGGCGGCGCCGGGCCATCGGGGGGCGGGATCAGCCATGGGGTGGTGCTCCTGTCTCGGTCTTCCCCGCGGGCGCCGACGCCTGCGACCGCCACCACCGGGCCACCTGGTGGCAGGTGGCGAACCAGACGTCGCCGGTGGCGCGCATGTGTGCCAGGAGGCGTTCCAGCATCATCAGGCGGCCGGGCCGGCCGGAGACCTTGGGGTGGAACAGGGTGGTCAGGCAGAGCCCTTCGGCGTGGTGGCCGTCGAACTCGCGTGTCCAGTTGTCCAGGGTGGCGCGGTATCCGGCGATGCGGTCCTGGCCCGCGGGGTAGTCGGGGTTCCGGGTGTAGGCGAGCGAGGCGTAGTCGTCCAGGTCCCATCGTGCGGGGATCTCCACGAGCCGGGTGGGTTCGCCGTCCACGGAGAGGAAGTACGGCCGGTCGTCGCCGCGCAGCGAGCTGGAGTAGTGGAAGCCCGCGTCGAGCAGCAGCCGCGGGGTCGCCGGATGCCAGTCGCCGGACGGGGTGCGGAAGCCGGTCGCGGTGGTGCCGAGCACCTCGCGGAAAATCCGCTGGCTGTGGGATATCACCCCGGCCTGCTCCTCGGGTGTGAGGTCCCAGTACCGCTCGTGCCGGTAGCCGTGGTGGGCCATCTCGTGACCGCGTTCGACCACCGCGCGGCAGGCGTCGGGCCAGGTCTCCACCACCCAGGCCGGGGTGAAGAAGGTGGCGGGGACGTCCGCCTCGTCGAGCAGGTCAAGGATGCGGGGCAGGGCGCGGAAGGGCCCGTAGGCGCCCTGCGCGAAGTAGCCGGGTCTGCGCCAGAGCGAGCCGTCCAGCATCGCCTGGCCGGTCGGGCCGTCGAGGTCGAAGGCGAGGGCCACCGCGCTCCGGGCGCCGGCGGGCCAGCGCCCGGGAGCGGGGGTGGAGGTGGGGGTGGGGTCGGGATGGGGGAGGTTCATGGCGTCGATGGGGGGGTTCCGGGTCGGGACCGCGCGGTCCGTCAGGACGTCGTGCCGTTCAGGGCGGGCGTGATGATGGCGTACTCCATGCCCGCCTCGGTGAGGATGCGTTCGTACGTGCCGTTCTCCACCAGGGCGTTCATCCCGTCGAGGATGGCGCCGGACATCTGCTCGTCGCCCTTCTTGACGACGATGCCGAAGGGCTTGGACTCCAGCGGGTCCAGGACGGTCTCGAACTGGTCGGGGTCCTGGTCCTCGAAGAAGTTGAGGTTCTCCTGGCCCTGCATGGCGAGGTCGGCGCGGCCCTGTTCCAGTTGCAGCCGGGCGGCGGATCCGGAGTCGGTCTGGAGCAGGTCGATGGCGGGCCGGTCCTGGTCGACGCAGTTGGTCTGGCTGTAGTTCTGGATCTGGGCGAAGTAGTCGGTCTTCTTGCTGACGGCCAGGGTCTGGCCGCAGGTGTCGGCGGGCTCGGCGTACCGGCCGGCGTTCTCCTGGAGGGTGTAGATCCGGCCGCGGGAGCCGAAGTAGTCGACGAAGTCGACGGTCTCCTGGCGTTCGACGGTGTCGGACAGGCCGGACATGACGATGTCGACGCGGCCGGTCTGCACGGAGTTCAGCAGCTGGTCGAAGGGCTGCTCGACGATCTCCGCCTCGACCCCGAGTTCTTCGGCGAGCGCGTTGACCAGGTCGATGTCCACGCCGATGACCTCGTCGGTCTCCTCGTCGCGGTACTCCATGGGCGGGAAGTCAGGGGACATGCCGACCCGCAGGGTGCCGGAGTCGGCGACGGCGGCGGGCAGGCCGCTCTCCGAGTCCGCGGAGCCTTCGGTGTCGCTGGCGCCGACGCATGCGGTGGCGGTGGCGATCAGGACGGTGCCCAGGGCCAGGGCGGGCAGCGGTCCGACGGCGCCGACGGCACGACGGGAACGAGAGCGGGAACGGGCACGGGCTGTTCGGGACATGGTGGTACTCCTGAGCCGGGTGGGAACAAGGGGGAGCGGGGGACGGGAGAGGGGACCGGGGGCTCCTACAGGACGTGCGAGAGGAACGACCGCGTCCGTGCGTGCTGTGGGGAGTCGAGGACCTGGGCGGGCGGGCCGATCTCGACGATCCGGCCGTCGTCCATGAAGGCGACGCGGTCGGCGACCTCGCGGGCGAAGCCGATCTCGTGGGTGACGACGATCATGGTGAGCCCGGTGTCGGCCAGGTCCTTCATCACGGTGAGGACCTCGCCGACGAGTTCGGGGTCGAGCGCGGAGGTCGGCTCGTCGAAGAGCATCAGCCTGGGCTCCATGGCCAGCGCACGGGCGATGGCGACCCGTTGCTGCTGCCCGCCGGACAACTGCCGTGGGTAGGCGTGCAGCTTCTCGCCGAGCCCGACCCGTTCCAGCAGCCGGGTGCCGTGTTCGGCGGCGGCCTTCTGCGGCACCCCCTTCACCTGGACCGGGCCCTCGATGACGTTCTGCAGGGCGGTGCGGTGCGGGAAGAGATTGAAGCGCTGGAAGACCATTCCCATGGAGCGCCGCTGGCGGACGATCTCCCGATCGGGCAGTTCCACGAGCTTGGAGCGGTGCCAGTGGTAGCCGATGAGCTCGTCGTCCACCCAGACGCGTCCTGAGTGGATGGTCTCCAGGTGGTTGATGCAGCGCAGGAACGTGCTCTTGCCGGAGCCGGAGGGACCCAGCAGGCACAGCACCTCACCGGTCTTGACCTCCAGGTCGACGCCCTTCAACACGTGCAGGTCGCCGAAGTACTTCTGTACCGCCTCGACGCGTACCAGGGGGCGGCCGTCGGGCGTCGGAGTGGTCGGAGTCGTCGGAGTGGTCGAGGTGCTCATGAGGTGGCCGTCCTCCGGGTGACGGCGGCGCGGAGCCGCTGAAGGGGAGTCGGGGGCAGCGGGCGCGAGGAGCCCTTCGCGAAGTGCCGTTCGACGTAGAACTGGGCGACGCTGAGCACGGAGACGGCCGCGAGGTACCAGACGGCGCAGACGATCAACAGCTCCATGATCCGGTTGTTGACGTAGTAGATGTGCTGGGCCTCCAGCAGGATCTCCGTGACGCCGACGGCCGAGGCGAGCGAGGTGTGCTTGAGCATGCCGACCGTCTCGTTGCCGATGGGCGGGATGATGACGCGCATCGCCTGCGGCATCACAACCCGGCGCATCGTCTTCAGCCGGCCCATGCCGATGGAGTGGGCCGCCTCCACCTGCCCCTCGTCCACCGACAGCAGGCCAGCGCGCATCACCTCCGAGGTGTACGCGCCCTGGTTGATGCCGAGGCCGAGGGAGGCGGCGACCATCGGGGTCATCAGCTCCACGGTCCGCTCGCTGTACAGGCCGGGGATGCTGATCTCGGGGAAGATCAGCGCGACGTTGAACCACATCAGCAGTTGGAGGTAGACCGGGGTGCCGCGGAAGATCCAGACGTAGGCCCAGGCCACGCCGCTGGTGACGGGGTTCTTCGACAGGCGCATCAGGGCGATCAGCGCGCCGAGCGTGATGCCGATCAGCATGGCGATGACGGTCAGCAGGATGCTCAGCCCGAGACCCTTGATCAGCACGCCCGCGGTGAGGTACTCCCGCACCACGCCCCAGTCGATCTGCGCGTTGGCGAAGGCGTTGGCCAGGTAGCCGACGACGAGCAGGACGGCGGCGACGCCGGCCCAGCGTCCGAGGTGGGGACGCGGGTGGGTGAGCAGGTCGGCCTCGGTGGCCGCACCGACGGGCGGCGGGCCGGCGCCGGGGCCGTCGGCGGCGGCCCGTTCCGCCGCGGTGCGCTGACTGGTCATGGCGATTCCTGTGTTTCCTCGGGGACGGATCCGGGCGTCGCGGGGGCGGTCGGGCTGGAGGGGAGGGCCGGGGAGAGGACCCACAGCACCGAGGCCGCCGCCGGCCCGGAGTTGTGGAAGGCGTGCGGCACGGAGGCGGGGAACAGCAGGGAGTCGCCCGCGCCGAGCACCTCGGTGGTGCGATCCATGGCGATGGTGACGTCACCCGACAGCACGTGCAGGAACTCCAGTTCGACGGGAAGGGTGTACTGCTCGTCGCCGGACCCGCCGCCGGGTTCGATCAGCGTCAGCAGCACCTGGATGCGCTGCTCCTCGCGCGGGGTGAGCTGGAACTCGGTCAGGCCCGTCCCGCCGAAGGCGAGGCGCTGCCGGTCCGCGGCGCGCACCAGATGTCCCTGCGGGGTCTGGAAGAGGTCGGCGACCTCGATGCCGAGCGTCTGGCACAGCCGCATCAGGGAGGCGACGGAGAGGGAGACCTGGTCGCGTTCGGCCCGGGAGAGGAACCCCTTGCTCAGCCCGGAACGTTCGGCCGCCTCGCTCAGGCTCAGGCCCTTGCCGGAACGCAGGTCGCGCAGCCGCGTGCCGACCCGGGGCACGCCCGGCGCGGGCTCGTCGGTCCGGGGGTGCCGGGGGTGTAGGGGGTCGGCCTGACCGCGCTGCCAGGCGACTGACTCGTTCATGCGCGTGGCCCCTCGTATCCGCCGGTCCAGGCGCGCTGTGCCGACAGGACCGCGTCCAGGGCGCTGAGCTGTTCGGCGACCCGCTCCGGTGCCGTGCCGCCATGGCCGGTGCGGGCCGCGACCGCCGCTTCCGGGGTCAGCACCTCCCGCACCTCGGGGGTCAGCCGCTCGTCCAGGGCGGCGAGGTCCGCGTCCGGCACCTCGGCGAGCTCCAGCCCGCGCTCCTCGCAGAACATCACCAGGGCGCCGGTGATCTCGTGGGCGTCGCTGAAGGGCACCCCGCGGCGGGCCAGCCAGTCGGCGACCTCGGTGGCCAGGGTGTGCCCTTCGGTGGCGTCCCGGCGCAGCGCGTCCGCGTCCACGCGCAGGGTGCGGACCAGCCCCGACATGGCGGGCAGCACCTTCAGCAGCGTCTCCACGCTGTCGAGCGCGGCACGCTTGTCCTCGGCCAGGTCCCGGTTGTAGGCGAGCGGCAGACCCTTGAGGCTGCCGATCACCGCCGTCAGACTGCCCAACAGCCGACCGGCCTTGCCGCGGGTCAGCTCCGCGATGTCCGGGTTCTTCTTCTGCGGCATGATCGAACTGCCGGTGGAGAACGCGTCGTCGAGCGCCACCCAGCCGAACTGCCGGGAGGCCCACAGGCAGATCTCCTCGGCGAGCCGGGAGAGGTCGACGGCCAGCATGGTGGCCGCGAAGAGGAACTCGGCGACGTGGTCGCGGGCGGCCACGGCGTCGATCGAGTTCTCGCAGGGTCCCTCGTAGCCCATCTCCCGGGCGGAGATCTCCGGGTTACGGACGATCGCCGAGCCGGCCAGGGCCGCGGCGCCCAGGGGGGAACGGGCGGCCCGCCGGTCCCAGTCGGTGATCCGGTCCACATCGCGGGCGAATGCCTGGGCGTGGGCCAGGAGGTGGTGGGCGAACAGCACGGGCTGGGCCGGCTGGAGGTGGGTGAAGCCGGGAGCGTAGGTCTCCCGGTGCTGGCGGGCCAGCCCGACCAGGGAGCCCTGAAGGTCCAGCACGGCGACGACCAGGGTGCGGGACCGGTCTCGCAGATAGAGCCGCAGGTCGTTGGCGGCCTGATCGTTACGGGACCGACCGGCGCGGAGCTTGCCGCCCACCGCGCCGAGGCGCTCGATCAGCACGCGCTCCAGGAAGGTGTGCACGTCCTCGTCGCCGGGCGTGGGCCGCACCCGGCCGGCCCGCACGTCGGCGTCCAACTCGTCGATGGCCGCGAGCAGGCGGCCCAGTTCCTCCGCATCGAGGATGCCAGCCCGGTGCAGCTCCCGGGCGTGGGACCGGGAGCCGGCCAGATCGTAGGGCGCGAGGTCGAAGTAGCTGGGTTCCGACCGGGAGAGCTCGGTCAGGGCAGGGTCCGGTTCGGCCTTGAACCGTCCGCCCCACAGGCGCTCGGCGACAGTGGGCAACAGTGTCACCTCTCAGAAAACAATGTTTTCCGAGAACCTAGAAGCCTTTTATTTCGACAACATGACGGTCCGAGCACGGACGTGTCTCGATGACAGCCGCGCCGAGGGGATTCACGGCATCGCCGCGGTGTCGGTGCCCTCGCGTGAGCCGCGGGGCGATGGCTAGCATGACCGTCGGCAAGCTCTCCGCCCCGGTCTCATGAGGGAGTTGCGTTGGCGCTTCTCGGTCGGCTGGGCGGTGGCGGACAGCGGCGTCTGGCGCGTGCGGTGAGCCGTGCGGAGGCGGCCCTCGCCGTCTCGCCGCTGACGGGGAAGTCGTTGGATCGCGCCGCCCGCGACTACGGGGCCGCGCTGCGCCTGGCGCTTGACGCGGATCCGTCCCTGGCGGCCCGGCTCTTCCGCGACCACGACTCCCGGATACCGGCCGACCGTTACGGGCGGGCCTTCGGCCCGGCGGACGCGGCGTGGCTGGCCACTGTGGTCGCACGAGACGATCGGCACGCCCTGTCCGTCGCGTTCGAGCTGGCGGTTCGGCTGGGGCGTGCGGAACTCCAACGCGAGGCGCGTGACCGCCTGGCCGATCTCCTCGGCCCCGAACGTGACGCCGATCTGCTCGTTTCGCATCTCCAGCGCTGGCAGGACCTCGGGCTGCTCGAGGCGGCCACGGTGACGCGCGCCCTTCGCGGGCATCTGGTGAAGGCGTCGCTCGGCCGCGACACCCAGCTGTGGTCCGCGTTCTTCGACCAGCTGCCCGAGGCGCTGTTGCCGGAGCTGTGCGAGGTCCACTGCTTTCTGGGACGCGGCGAGGACGCGGTCCGGCTCGCGGACACCGGCGCGCGGCGGTTGCAGGCCCTGGACTGCTGCGCCCGTTCACCCCGGCTCGGGGACGTGCGGGCCGGTCTCGAGCTGGCCCGTCGCCACCCGGACGCCGAGGCGGTGCGGCGGCTGGAGGAACACGCGGGTGACCTGCTCTTCTCGCAGGGCGAGTACGCCGAGGCGCTGACGTGTTTTCACCGGGCCGCGCGACCGGACAGGGTCAGCGAATGCCATGAGCGGCTGCGGCAGTTCTTCGAGGCGCTGCTGACCTGCCCCGCCGACGAGCCCGAACGCCTCGTCCGACTCGTCGGCCTCTGCCAGCCGGAGATCGACGGGCTCGTCGAGCGGGGGGAGTTCGCCGACGCCGCGCGCATGGCGAGGGAAGTGGCCGGCCAGCTGGAACGGGCCGGGCTCGACGTCGTGGAGGTGGCCGCGCTGCGCGCCGCCATCGCGGCCGAAGGTCGCCGGCAGTGCGAATCGCTGCTGGAGCGGGCCGGAACGCCGGCGGAGCGGCGCACGGTGCTCACCGCATGGAGCCGGTTCGAGGAGGAGTCGGGCGAACTGGCGCAGGCGGCGCGGCGAGCGGAGGAGGCCGCGGACCGCTATCGAGCCCACCGCCTGTTCCGCAGGGCCGGGCAGTTCGGCGAGGCCGACCGCGTACTCCAGGGCGACGACACGCCCGAGGGCCGCGCCTGGCGTGCCGAGGCCCGCGAGTCCGGCGGCGATCTCCTCGGCGCCGCATGGCTGTACGCGGAGGCCGGAACGCCGGAGAACGTGGAGAAGGCCGTCGAACTCTTCATGCGGGCACGCGAGTTCGCCGCCGGTGCCGACTGCCTACTGCGCTGGCGCGGTGCCGAGGCGTTGGAGGATCCCCGGCTGGCGGAGTGCCTGCGCCGCGCCGGGCGCATCGAGGAACTGGTCCGGCTGTGCCTCGAGAATGTCCTCCGTGCCGATGGGCGGCGCGCCCGGGTCGTCGATCAGCTGCGCGGCCTGCGACACGATCCGGCGCTGTCACCGGAGTTGGCCGCCGAGGCCCGCGAGTCCGGCCTGGACGCGGTGGACGGCGGCGCCCGGCAGGCGTTCGAGGAGCGGGCGCAGGCCTGGGTGGCGCGAGCCCGTGCCGAGACCGACCGGCGGTTCGCCGGGATCTGGGGCCTGGACCTGGGCACCACGACCTGCGCGGCGGCCATCTACGACAGCCGGACCGGGCAGGTCGTGCTGTGCCCCTGGAAGGGCCGCTCGCATTTCCCGTCCACGCTCAGCCTGGACCGGGACGACACCGAGCTGGTGGGCCTGGCCCAGGAGGAGATCTTCGCCGACTGGCTGGTCGGCCATATCGGCGACGCGAAGCGCGCCATGGGGACGCGGCGGACCTACCGGATCCGGGACCGTTCCTATCGGCCCCAGGAGGTGGCGGCCCGGCTGATCCGCCACGCACGCGGACTGGTGGAGGGATTCCTCGCCGCCCGCGTACGGGAACGCGTCGGCGAGCTGGCCCAGGCCGAACTGGGTCAGGTCCGCGACGCATGGCTGTCCTGGGCCGAACGCCACCACGATCTGCGGCTGGACCGGCCGAGGGCCGTCCTGACCATCCCGGCCTACTTCCTCAACAACCAGAAGCACGCCACCCGCGACGCCTGTGCGATCGCGGGCGTGGAGGCGGTACGGCTGATCCACGAGCCGACCGCGGCCTGTCTCGCCGCCGGGCGGGAGCGCGGCCTGACGGGCTCCCTGGCCGTCGTCGATCTCGGAGCCGGAACCCTCGACGCCAGTGACCTCCACGTGTGGGACGGCGTCTATGAGGTGCGGCGGGTGTTCGGAGACAACCATTTCGGGGGCAGGGACTTCGACGCGATCATCAGCCGCGCCCTGATCGCACGGCTGGAACGGCAGGGCATCGACGTGCCGGAGAGTGGCGTTGCCCGCCGTCGGTTGGAGATCGCCGCCGAACACCTCAAGGTCGGCCTGTCCGCACAGGAGAACGCCGACTACACGCTGCGCGGCTTCGCCGGCGGCGGTGAGGGCAGGGACGTGGTCCTCAGCCTGAGCCGCACCGAGTTGGCCGAGATCCTCGCCGAACCACTGCGCAGCCTGCGCCGGACCTGCACCACCTTCAAGGAGTCGCTGGTCGAGCGGCCGGAGCATCTGCTGCTGGTCGGCGGTCCGATGCTCTCCCCGCTGGTGCGCGAGACCGTCGAGCAGGCGATCGGCGTCAAGCGCACCGTGGTCTCCGATCCCCGCACCGTCGTCGCCAGCGGCGCCGCGCTCCAGGCCGCCGTCCTCGACGGCAAGCTGCGCGAGACGCTGCTGCTCGACGTCACGCCGCTGCCGCTGGGCATCCGCGTGGTCGACGAGGAGCGGAACGAGAGCTTCTCCGCGCTCATCGAGGCCAACGCCACCATCCCGACGAAGAGCCTCAAGGACTACACCACCACCGAGGACAACCAGGCGGCGGTGCGGATCGAGGTCTTCAACGGGCAGCTCGACCCCGCCTCGAAGATCGGGCAGTTCCTGCTGGAGGGCATTCCGCCCGCCTCGGCGGGGGTCCCGCAGATCGAGGTGACGTTCTCCATCGACGCGAACTGCGTGCTCGACGTCACGGCCCACGACAAGGGCACCGGGCGAACGAAGTCCATCCGGGTCACCGATTCCACGCTGCTCTCCCCGGGCGAGCTGGGCGACATGACCCGGCGCTACCAACGGCAGTCCGAGCTCGCCGAACTGCGCACCCGGCTGAAGGAACTGGCGGACGAGGCCGAGGCGAACGACGACGGCGAGGCGGCGTGGCGCGAGCTGCGACACCGTCTGTCCGTCTACCGCCCCGCATCGGCTCCCGTGGACCCCGAGGTGCAGCGGATGCTCGTCGAGATCTTCAACACCTCGGGAGCCGTCGAGGTGGAGGCGCTGCTCGTCCAGGAACCTGTCCGCAACCTGACCGCCAAGGCCCGCGCGCATCTGAGCCGGCCGCCCGGCACGGCGGCGGCGGAGGCGAGGGCTGAGGCGGAGGAACAGGACCTGACGGAGGCACGGCACCTGGCGGCGGAGCTCGGCAGGCTCCTCGACGATCTGCGGCCCCGCCTGGAGAAACTGGCGACGTGGAACGCTCTGCTCGTCAGGCTCGCCACCGCCGACCCCGACCCCCTCCAGCGCTTCCGGAACGCCCATGACTCGCGCGAGTACGCGGGCGCGCTGGCGGCCCTGCGTCGGCTGAGCGGGCCGCTGGAGTCGCGCGAGGACATCGGCCGCCAGCTGCGCTGCCTGGCCGAGGTCGCCGACGCCGACGGCTACCGCGAGACCCTGACCGTCCACGCCGGGCTCCTGAACGTGGCGCTGCTCGACCCCGCCCGCCCGGAGCCGTTCCTCGACCGTATCCGCGCCGCGCTCGTCACGATCAACGGGAGCGCCGTGGGCTCCGGCTTCCTGATCACCGACCGTCTGGTCGTCACCAACCGGCACCTCCTCGCCGACGAGACCGATCCCGGGCGCGTCACGATCACGACGGACCACACCGCCACGCGGACCGTCGACCACATCGCCCTGCCCGACTCCCGCCACACCGACGTCGCCCTGCTGCGGCTGACCGAACCGATGGACGCCGCGGCGGCGACCCCGCTGCGCCTCGGCCACCCCAAGCTCCTGCGGATCGGCGACCGCGTATGGGCCGCCGGGCCGCCGCCGCGGACGCTGCTCCCCGGCGTGGTGAACAGGTTCGAGGAGTTCACCGAACAGGGCCTCCGGCTCTTCAAGGCGGGGCTCCAGCTCCCCGCCCGGTGCGGCGGCGGCCCGCTGCTCAACGATCTCGGCGAGGCCGTCGGCATCCTCACCATCCGCGACGGAAGCACGAGCGACGGAGGCGTCTTCGCGCTGACCTCCGACTCCCTCGCCCCGCTCCTGACCAGCCGGGGCCTCACCGGTCCCTGAACACGATCTCCCACGGGGCCGGGTGCGGGTCAGGGGGACCGGTGATGACGGCCGTGACGCGGGTGCCCGGTGGCAGGGCCGCGCTGCCCGCGAGGTCGTAGACGCCGTGCAGCAGCTTCGCCACGTAGCGACGCTCTATGCGGAGGCGATGTCGGTCCTCGAAGTCCGCGGCGAACGCCTCGAGATATGCCGGGACGCGCCCGTAACCGCCGCCGTGATGGCTGTGGTCGATATGCCAGTTGTCGAAACGCCGTGCCCACCCCTGAGCGTGAAGGCGCGTCACCTCGCCGTCCAGATAGGTCGCCCCGCGGAGCACGGCGATGCCAAGGGCCCGGGCTCCGGGCGGCAGGCCCGCGGCGATGCCGGCGAGCGTGCCCCCTGTGCCGACGGCGCAGCACACCACATCGCGGGGCCCCAGATCGGTCAGCTCCGCGACGATCTCGGCTGCGCCCCGTGCCGCCGGGGCGTTGGATCCGCCCTCCGGAAGCACGTAGCAGCGGCCCCATGCGGCCGCCAGTCGCTGGCGGGTGCCCGGCTCCTCCAGGCCGCCCAGCATTCGGCGATAGGTGCTCCGGTCGAGGAAGGCCAGTTCCATGCCGTGGTCCTCGGCCCGTGCCAGGGACCAGTTGCGCGGCGCGTGGGCCAGTTCGTCGCCGCGGATGAGGCCGACGCTGGACAGTCCCTGGGCGGCCGCCGCCGCGGCGACGGCACGAACGTGGTTGGAATAGGCGCCGCCGAACGTGAGCAGCCGGGAATGTCCTTCCGCGAGAGCCGCCCGCACGTTCGGGATGAGCTTGCGCCACTTGTTCCCCGGCACCAGCGGATGGATGACGTCATCCCGCTTCAGCCGCACCGCCACCCCGGCCCGCTCCAGACGCGGATCGGCCAGCGGCACCACGGGCGACGGCAGCAGCGCAGGGGGTATCACCTGTACAAGTGTACGAAGATCGAGCGAAAGCGCACCGGCGGCTCGTCGGCCGGCGGATGCCCGATGGGGCGGGTGGGTTGCCTTTTCGTACCTGGCCACTGCCGCATACCTGGCCACTGCCGCTCCGGCGACCCGCAGTGGTACTTCCAGATGTACGGGTCGGAGGATCCGCAGCAGTCGTGGCACGCGCAGTGGGGCTGGGAGGGTCGCTTCCAGGACCGCATGGTGCTCAGCATCCTGCTCGGAGGCTGAGGGACCGCGCCCCGCCTCGATTCGAACGGACCCTTCGGTACGCTGCGGCCGGACGTGTCATAAAGACGGCTTAAAGGATTTTCCGCGCATACTATCCCGAAATGATCGGGAAGGCGTGCCATGTCCGTCATGCTGTTTCGTCTGGGGCGCTGGGCCCATCGGCGTCGGTGGCTGGTGCTGGGGCTGTGGGTGGCCGCCGCCGTGGCCGCGGTGGTCATCGCGACGGCCAGCGGCGGGAAGACCAACGACGTCTTCACCATTCCGGGCACCGAATCGCAGCGCACGACCGATCTGCTGGAGCGCAGGCTGCCCGCGTACGGCGGCGGGCAGACGCAGGTGGTGCTGGCCACGGACGGCAAGGCCCGGATCACCGACTCCGGGCCGCGGGCCGGGATCCAGGAGGCCTTCCGCAGACTGGGGGACGTTCCGCAGGTCGCTCTCGCCGTCGGCCCCTTCCAGGGCGACCGCGGGGTGTCCCGGGACGGCCGGGTGGCGCTGGGCACGGTGCAGTTCACGGCCGAGCCGGGGGAGGTGACGGAGGCCGCGCTCGACGACGTGGAACGGGCCATGCGGCCGGCCCAGGACGCGGGCGTGCAGGTCGAGTACTCCGGCAGCGTGTACCCCGGCTGGCGCACCGAGGTCTCCGAGACTCCCGAACTGGTCGGCATCGCCGTCGCGCTCGTCATCCTGCTGATCACCTTCGGCGCCCTCGTCCCCGCCTTCGTGCCCATCGTCACCGCGATCGTCGGCATCACCCTCACGATCATGGGGATCACCGCCGTCGCCGCGGTGGTGAACATCGCCGAGGCATCCACCACCGTCGCCCTCATGCTCGGCCTGTCCTGCGGCATCGACTACGGGCTGTTCATCCTCTTCCGACACCGGAACAACCTGCTCGCCGGCCTGGACGGCGAGGACGCGGCGGCCATGGCCGTCGGCACGGCGGGCGGTTCGGTGGTCTTCGCCGCGCTCACCGTCATCATCGCGCTGTGCGGTCTGTCGGTCGTCGGGATCCCGTTCCTCACCATCATGGGCCTGTGCGCGGCGGCGGCCGTGCTGGTGGCCATGCTCATCGCGCTCACGCTGCTGCCCGCCATGCTCGGCTTCGCCGGACCACGGATCATCCGCTTCCTGCGCCTGCCGCGTCACCCGGGACGCCTGGAGCGGGTGGCCCGCGACGCCGCCACCCGACCGGAGGCCGCCCGGGGCGCCGCCTGGGCCCGTTTCGTGGTGCGCGCCCGGGTGCCGATGCTGATCGCATGCGTGGCGCTGCTCGGCCTGTTGGCCCTGCCGGCCACCCGGATGGAACTCGGGCTGCCGAGCGGGGCGGCCAAGCCGACGTCGGACACCCAACGCAGGGCGTACGACCTGCTGGCCGAGGGGTTCGGCGTCGGGGCCAACGGCCCGCTGCTGGTCGTCGCCGACGACGTCTCGGGACGCGCCGTGATCGACAAGCTCACCAGAACGCTGGGCGCCCTGCCGGACGTGGCGGCGGCGCGACCCATCGCCGGGCGGGGGCGGCTCGCGGTGATCGAGGTGGTCCCGGGGACCGGCCCCAACGACCCGGCGACCGCCGACCTGGTGCACCGCATCAGGGACGACAGGTCCGCGATCGAGGGCGACACCGGCGCGCACCTCCTGGTGGGCGGGAACACCGCCTCCAACATCGACGTGTCGGCCAAGCTGTCCGGCGCCCTGCCCACGTTCCTCGTCGTCGTGGTCGGACTGGCGTTCCTGCTGCTCACCCTGGCGTTCCGGACGATCCTGGTGCCCCTGAAGTCCGTCATCGGCTTCCTGCTGTCGGTTTTCGCGGCCTTCGGCGCCCAGGTCGCGATGTTCCAGTGGGGCTGGGGCGAGGACCTGTTCGGCATCACGCCCACCGAGACGGTCAGCTTCCTGCCGATCATCATGCTGGCGATCATCTTCGGCCTGTCCAGCGACTACGAGGTGTTCGTCGTCTCGCGGATCAAGGAGCAGTACAGCGCCACCGGCGACGCCGTGGGAGCGGTCGCCCGCGGCACCGGACTGGCCGCCCGGGTGGTGACGGCCGCCGCGCTGATCATGTTCTCGATCTTCGTGGCGTTCATGGCCACCGACGATCCGACCATCAAGGCGATCGGCTTCAGCTTCGCCGTCGGCGTGCTGCTGGACGCCTTCGTGGTGCGGCTGACCCTGGTGCCGGCGGTCATGGCCCTCGTCGGGGCGCGCATCTGGTACCACCCGGGGTGGTTCGAGCGCCACGTCCCCGATCCGGACATCGAGGGCCACCGCCTGGAGGCCGCCCGCGCCGCCGTTTCCACCGGGCGGCCGTGAGACACGGGTCGTGGGCTCGGGGTGCTCAGGCGGTGCTGCCGCGCCGGGTGAGCTCGGGCGGCACCAGGCGTACCCGGTGCGGGCCGGCGCGTTCGCCGTCCCGAAGCCGCCGGACCACCTGCTCCACCGCCATGCGACCCAGCTCCCGGGGCGAGGTCTCCACCGCCGTGTAGGGCAACGAGAACGTCTGCCCGAACTCCCGCGAGAAGAGGCTGACGACCGACAGGTCTTCAGGAACGCGGACCCCGCGCTGGTGCAGGACCAGGGGCAACGCGGCGACCAGGGCGTCGTTGTGCACGATCATCCCGGTCGCCCCGGGATGCGCGTCGAGGGCCGCGTGCAGGGTGGCCTCGACGGTCGGCTGGTGCGCCCCGCCGTGCTGCGGGTGGACGACGACGCCGAGTTGGGCGGAGCGTTCGACCACCGCGTCGTGGAAGCGCCAGCCGTACGACGCCCGCCGCTTGAAGACCTCCTCCGGAGGCATCACCAGGATCACCTCGCGATGACCCAGCTCGTGCAGGTGGTTGACGAGCATGGTGGCCGCCGCCGAGAAGTCGAGGTCGAAGGCGTCGAGCCCCTCGGTGTCGTGGGGCAGGCCGATCACCACGCCGGGCCTTCCCGAGGCGCGCAGCGGTTCGATCCGCGGATCGTCGTGCGTCACGTCGAGCAGGATCAGCCCGTCGACCTTCTTGGTGCTGGTGATCCGCCGCAGCGCGGCGGAGCCGTCCGCGTCGGTGACCAGGAGGATGTCGTAGCCCATCTCCCGGGCGGTGTCCGAGATGGGCAGCACGTACTGCAGCATGGCCGGGGCGAACTCGTCCTCGTGGAACCGCAGCATCAGACCGAGCACCTTGGTCTGCGCGGTCGCCAGCGTCTGGGCGCCCGCGTTCGGCGTGAAGCCGAGCTGCTCGATCGCCTCCTCGATCCGCTGGCGGGTCTCGTCCGAGATCGTCCGCTTGCCCGAGAGGGCGTAGGACACCGTGCTGCGGGAGACACCCGCGGTCCGGGCCACGTCGCCGATCGTCACCATGACACCGCTCCCGCTCCCGCTCCGGCTCTCGTCGAACCGATTCGACGCAAAGTAACACCGGCCTCAACCATGGGCAACACGCGTGCTGAGGGTGGGGACGGCGTGGGCGCCCCGCCCCCGCGGTGTGCGCGCCGGACGGACGACGGCGGCTGCACGGGGGCGGGGCGGCGATGCCCGGTCAGGACGCGTCGGACGGGAGCAGGGTGACGGTGTAGGCGTCGTGGTAGTCGCTCCACGGGATGGTGACCGTGGCCGCGTTGCCCTCGACGGTCAGCTGCTCGTCGGAGACGGTCTGCGGGCCGGTCACCACGCCGCCGTTGTTCCACGGGACGCGTTCCACGACGGCGCGCACGGTGCCGTCCTGCACCAGGCCGGCGACCGCGTCGAGACCGGTGAGATCGACGGACATGCTGCCGGTGGAGCCCTTGGTGCCTAGCAGAACGGCGGCGCGGTGCGCCTCGTCGTCGCCCGTCGCGTAGCCGTCGAGGTCGTTGCCCGGGGTGACCTCGGCGCGCGTGCCGGTCATCTCGGCGTAGAAGTTGTAGAGCTGCCAGTCACCCAGCGGCTGGTAGGCGCCGTCGACCTGGGTGAGGAGACTGGCCATGTTGTCGTGGAGCTGGTCGCCCGAGGCCCAGTTGGCGCGCAGGCCGTCCACGTCGGCGTGTTCCAGACGGGAGATGAACCACCCGGAGTTGCCCGGGTTCTGCTGGTCGGGCCAGGCGTACTCGTTGACCGAGTAGTCGTCGACCGCGAGGCCGCGACTCGCGAGCATCTGATCGACCGCCGCCTTGCTGCCCACCGGATCCTGGCCGTGTGATCCGCCGCCGATCTCGTGCCAGCTGATGATGTCGGGAACGGTACCGGCGTCGGCGACGTGGTCGAGGTAGGTGTTCCACCAGCCGTTGTCCGTGGCGGGCTCGCCCGCCGTGCTGGGTCCGACGATCACCGTCTCGGGCAGCTCCGCGCGGATCCGGGCGTACGTCCGGTCCCACATCTCCAGGTACTGCTCCTGCGACCGGTTCCAGAACTGCGTGATGTCGGGCTCGTTCCAGATATCCCACTGCGGGTTGATGCCGGCCGACCTGATATCGGAGATGAGCCGGTCCAGGAAGGCGTCATAGTCCGACCAGTCGCCGTTGTCGCCGGGGAAACGGGGCGAGGTGGTGCCGTCGGCTCCCCAGAGGTCGTGCGGGAGCATCTGGAACGTGCCGCCGAGCTCGACGGTGCGCTGGTACTGGGCGAGGGTGGAGTCCCAGCGGCGCTCGTAGTCGCCCGCGACCCAGCCGCCGGGGCTGCCGAGTTGGGCGCCGCCGGCCCGTTCGTAGCGGAAGTCGATGCCGGTGAAGAACTCGTCCGGGGGCTGGGAGCCGTCCTCCGTGAGGCCGTAGAGGATGCCGGAGGCGCGGTGTTGCGGGGCGCCCAGGTCCGTGGAGAAGTCGACGGTGACGGCGTCGTCCAGGGTCTGCGCGGGCTGGACTTCCTGCGTGGGCTGGGCGGCGCCGGAGCCGGCGGGGATCAGGAGCGCGGCGGCCGTCGCCGCGGCGAGGGCGGCGGTGAGGCGGCCGCCGAGGCGGCGCAGGCGGCGCTTGTGGTGGAACGTGTGGGGGGACGTGCGGGAGTGGCGCATGGTGGTTGCCTCCTGTGGGGGGTGCGGCTCGGGAGGCGAGCCGGGTGCGGCTCGAGATCAGCATCGAACCGGTTCGACGCGAACCGGTTCGCGCAACCTAACACCGGCCCGTTCGCGGGGCAATAGACCCGAAGCCGCGGTCCTGCGGCGGATGTCGGAGGGCTGGCGGGCGGATGTGCGGAGGCGTTCCGCGCTTCCGTGCCGGCGTGACGTTCATGCGTCCGGGATGACGCTGAGGACGATCTTTCCCCGGGGGTGGCCCTGTTCCAGGTGACGGAGGGCGGCGGGCGCCTCGGGCAGCGGATAGCTGCTGTCGACGACCGGTGCGAGGGCGCCCGTTTCCGCGAGCTCCTTGAGGGCCAGCAGGTCCCCCCGGCGGGTGACCGCGACCATGCCGCGGAGCTTCTGGCCCTGGAACGGCGACAGCGTGGCCATTCGGAGTTGGGTGCCCAGATCCCCGAACCACCGGCTGCCGCCTTCGCCGCCGACGTGGACCAGGGTGCCGTTCGGGGCGAGGGGGCGGCGCAGCAGTGAGACGGACCGGCTGCCGGCGATGTCGAGGACGACGTCGTGGCGGCGGGAGCGGGCGGTGATCTCCTCGGTGGTGTAGTCGATGACGTCGGTGGCGCCGAGGGAACGCACGAAGTCCGCGGCGGTGGGGCCGCAGACGGCGGTGACGTCGGCGCCGTGCGCGGTGGCGAGTTGGACGGCGAGACTCCCCACGCCGCCGGACGCGCCGACGACGAGGACCCGCTGCCCCGGCCGGAGGCGCGCCTTGGTGTGGAGCGCCTGGAACGCGGTGACGCCGGAGACCGGGAGGGCCGCGGCCTGGCCGAAGGTGAGATTCCCGGGCTTGGGCGCGAGCTTGTCGGGTTTGGCGCACGCGTACTCCGCGAACGAGCCGTCGCACACACCGAAGACCGCGTCGCCGACCTTGAGGCCGGTCACGTTCCCGCCGACCTCCTCGACCCGCCCGGCGACGTCCCAGCCCAGAACGGGATTCCTGGGCCGGCGGAGTCCGAACCCGAGGTGGACCAGAAACGGTTGGCCCGTCATCAGGTGCCACACGTCCGGACCGACGCCGGCGGCGTGCACCCGCAGGAGCACCTGGCCGGGGGCGGGCGTGGGGCGGGGTGTCTCGCGCAACTGGACGACGTCGGCGGAGCCGTAGACGTCCCGCATGATCGCTTTCACGGCGCGCTCCTCCGACTTCGGGATGACCGGACTCCGGCGCGGCGCCTGGGCCCCCACCCCACCCAGCATCCCGCGAAGCCCCGCCCACGCCTAGCGATTCGGCAGCCCTCATCTTGCCCGAGACGTAGGGGGAGAAGACGAGTCCGGACAGGTAGGGGTGATGTCAGTGCCGTAGGGAAGAATCTTCTGTGGGGAGTGAAACTCATGACTGATGAGCGAGACACCTATGACCAGGGCTTACCTGGTCCAAGCGGCTGCCGTTGGTGTGGCCTTGAGGCGCGGGAGCATGCGCAGCGGTGGAAGCGGCCTGTGGGATGGCACAAGTGGATACCGCCGACATTGGAGCAGCGCAAGGCACGCATGCTTGCACGGCGGCGACGCCGTGGCACTGGCCCGGCGGAGGCAGCGCTACGGGCGGTTAACCCGCGGCCAGTTTTCTGAGCTCACCGAAGATCTCCCGCAACTGTGCGGGGACCTGATGAGGACTGGTGAGGTTACTCACTAGTGTCTCGTGATCCGGTTGCAGTTACCTGATGGCGGTTGGTTCGTTGGACGGGGTATGGATCTCTCATCTGAACAGCGGGACGAGCTGCAGGAATTGGTGCGTTCTCGGGATGTTCCGGCGGATGTCGCGCGGCGGGCCCAGATCGTGCTGTGGGTCGCGGAGGGGCGTCGTCGCAAGGACGTCGCGGAACTGGCCGGAGTCGTGCCGATCACGGTCGACCGGTACAAGGCGCGCTACGCGAAGTGGGGGATTGCCGGTCTGGTCAGTCGTCGCCCCGGCGGTGGGAAGGAGCAGGTCCCGCCGCGGACCCGGGGCCGGTTGATCGCGTTGACGAAGATGACGCCGCCGCCGGAAACAGGCTTGTCGCACTGGTCGACGCGTACCCTTGCCGATTACCTCAAACGGCGGGAGGGCATCTCGGTGTCCTTCCACTACGTCGCCCGGGTCTGGCGCGAGGAGAATCTCAAGCCGCACCGGTCGGGCACCTTCAAGATCTCCAAGGATCCCGCGTTCGCGGAGAAGGTCGCCGATGTGGTCGGCCTGTACCTGGCCCCGCCGGGTGGCGCGGTGGTTCTGTCGATCGACGAGAAGACACAGATCCAGGCGCTGGACCGGACCCAACCGGTGCTGCCGGTCACGTTTGCGGTGACCGAGAAGCGCACCCACGACTACGTCCGGCACGGCACGACCAATCTCTTCGCCGCGCTGAATGTCGGCACCGGCGAAGTCCTCGGCGAATGCAAGCCGAACCGCAACGGCGAGACCTTCCTGGCCTTCTTGAAGAAGGCGGTCAAGCCGCACGCCGGAAAGGAGATCCACATCGTCCTGGACAACCTCTCCACGCACACCACCCCGGAGGTGAAGGCATGGCTGGCGAAGAACCCGCATGTGCACTTCCACTTCACCCCGATCGGGTCGTCCTGGCTCAACCAGATCGAGATCTGGTTCGGGATCATCACCCGGCATTCGATCCGCCGCGGTACCTTCGCCGGCGTCAACGTCCTGATCAAGCAGATCCGTGACTACATCGACTCGTGGAACGAGAACGCGAAACCATTCACCTGGACCGCCACCGCCGACGAGATCCTTGCGAAGGTCCGCCTTGTCACGGCCAACGTCAAGAAACTCGTCCGAAACAACTCGAAGTAACACAGACCGGATCACGAGACACTAGCCCGTACATCATGTTGGGCTTGCCGCTGGGACCGTTGGGGCTGTTGTGTCGGAGCATGTCGAGCACGTCCTTGCTGAATTTCTTGCCGTGGCGCTGAACGGCAAAGTCATTCGCGGTCCACTGTCGATCCCTCGGCCAAAGTTCGTTGGCGGACGCCGCCCACAGGTCATTGGGGAACAACTCCTCAAGCTCGTTGAATGAGTCGGGTTCTCCCACGAAGCGGACTACGTCATCTACGCTGCTGCCCAAAATTTCTGGAGGCGAGCTTCCTTGAAGAGCCCTTTGGGTAAGGTTCGGCTGTCGGCGTCCACCATGAGCATCACAGATCTGCCGTGCTCGACAAGGTATCGGGCGAGATGCAGGGCGCCCTCGTTGTTGAAGCAAGCCCACAGGGCGATGCCGGCCGACTGAAGGGACTGGCCTTCAGATAGCCGGAACAGCATGGGCATCACTCGCTGTTCAGTGTCGCCTTCGACGGCTAGAAAACAACGCTCGTGAAGCAAAACAGAGTTGCGCAAGCCGACCGCCGCAGTGATGCGCCCTAGGTGGCCGTCGATTGCATCATGGGTGTTGGCCCCCAGCCGCTCTATCAGAGTCCGTCCTTCTGCCAACCGCAGATGAACCACGTCGGCGATGTCGACGCCGTCGATCAGGTTCATGGAGTGGGTGGCGACGATGACGCTTACGTGGGGCAGCGCACTCTGTTCGCGGATGAGCTGCATGATCTTACGCTGGTGGCCGTAGTCGAGATGCGTGTCCGGCTCGTCATAGATCACGATCGTCTGTACGGACGGCTGGGCATCTTTGACAGGCGCAGGCTCGGCCGAGGGATCGACGTCGCCGAACTCCTCGTGGCTGAGCAACGTGCTGGTCCACTCCCAGATTGCCAGGGAGATTCGGCGCGCGCTGCCTAAGCCTCGATTCACCGGTCGGCTTTTGATGTGATCTTTTGAGGTTCGAGGGGCCGGTTCTTCGGTCGTTGGCTGGGGGGTGGGCAGGCGGTATCTGCTGGTTTACCCAGCTTTTCCACGTCGGTTCCGGTCGGGCACTCACGGGCGGGTGGACGGGTTGGTCAGGCTGTGGGTGGTGCGTGGGCGGTGCGGAACAGCTCGGTGAACGCCTCGTGCCAGGGCCATCGCCAGGGCAGGTGCAGGACGTGGCGGCGGGCGGAGCGTGCGATCCGGGCGGGGACGTGGACCAGGTGGGCGCGAATGGTGGCGGTGGTGGCCTTGGCGTGGGACGCTCCGGCGAGGGCTCCGGCTGCCCGTAGCAGGTTGTAGGTCATAGCCCACAGGGTCAGCCAGGCGGCGTTGGCGTTGAACTTCCCCGAGGGCAGGTGGGCCAGGGGGCCGGTTTTGCCGTCGGCGATGACCTGCTCGATGACCGCGTGGTGGCGGTGTTGCTGTTCGGCCTGGAGGGTTTCGAAGGGGCTGTCGGTGAAGAACGGGTGGTGGCGCCAGACGGGGAACAGCTCGCCCTGCTCGCCGACGGTGGGGGGTTTGGCCAGGTCACGTACCCGTCGCACGATCAGCCGGGCGGTGACCCGCTCGGCCTTCTTTCGGCCTGTGAAGGCGGTGTAGGCGGGGATCTCGGCGACTTCCGCGTCCGAGATCAGCTCACCGGTGTCCGGGTCGACGACCGCCCGGGGATAGCGGATCGGCGTCCACGCGTTCTCGGGTATGGCGGCGATGGCCCGCTTGATCGACGGGTTCATCCCCGTCGTGATCGAGAAGTGGGTACTGGCCCTGCGGCAGGCGGCCACCACGTCGGCGTTGTAGAACTGCGAGTCCGCGCGCAGGACTCGGGTACCGGTGCAGCCGGCCTCGATCGCGCCTGCCAGGGCTTCGGTGACGAACCGCTCGGCGCCGCGGGAGTCGGCTGACTTGCCTCTTCGCAACCTGACCGCGGCGATGACCGGCCGGGAGATCGGTGTGCAGATCGTGGCCAGCAGTGAAGCTTGTTCATCCTGAAGTTGCTGGTCGGGGACCTGGTGTTGATGAGGTTCGGGGCACTCGGGCTGGTCGTGGACGGGTGTCTGCGCCGTAGATCATCTGACAGCCCGGGGCGGGGTTTCCGAGTTCTGCTGCGGCGACGGTCGGCCACCTCTTACGATCCGTCACGATTCGGTGGCTGATGGTGGAGGAACTGGTGGCAGGGATGCTGGACAAGATCGCGGCTCGGCGGGCCGAGCTGGACGCGCTCGCCGAGCAGTTGGCCAGGCAGCTGGAGGAGGTGCGGGCGGAAGCCGAGGAGCTGGCAGTGGCGGAGAAAGTGCTGCGGCGCCTGGAGGAACAGGTCGCGGCCGAGCCTGTCGTGGCGGCCCCGGGGCACGTTGCGGGCCGGACGGTGCTGCTGGTGCCGCACCGAGAACGCGGCCTGGACGAGAGTGCGCTGCCGGTGGAGTACCGGCGGGTCTGGCAGGTGGTGTGGCAAGCCGACGGGGCGGTCATGGCCAAGCAGGTGTGCACCGCGCTCGGCCAGGACATCCAGCCGCGGCAGGTCGAGCCGATGCGCGGCAAGCTCAGTCGGCTCGCGCAGCGCGGCTGGCTGCGCAAGACGGCCGATGGCCGGTTCACCGCCACCCCGTGACGGCGCTGCCCGGCGTCGGATGACGGCTCGATTCCACCGGAACAAGGCGGCCCCCGGCGGCTGTTGAGCTTGGTGTGAAGAAGAACAACAGCCCGCCGGGGGCACTGAAGAGGTTGTCTACCAGTCCAGCCTGCGGCTGTCCACGGCCACTTTGAGGCTGGTGGGCGACACGCTGCGCGGCCACTTGAAGAAGATCCGTTCCCGCTGGCGCAAGCTCCCGCCCGGCCAGATCGCCACGATCGTGCTGGCCGTTCTGCATCATGACAAGCGCCTTGTCGACGGCCGGCGGCAACGGGGTCTCCCACGCCACGGAGCGCCGCTGGTCTGCGGCCTGCTGGCCGCCCGAGCCGGGCGGCTCGATCGGGCGCTGAAGCGGATCACCCGAAGCGGCGGCCAGGTCGTGCTCATAGACGGCACCCTGGTGCGGGCCCGCCGCCGGTACGGCACGGCCAACCGCCTGAACTATTCGGGCAAGCACAAGGCCCACGGCCTGCTGTTCCTGGCGATCACCGATGTCAAGGGGCGGCTGGTGTGGCTCTCGGCGGCGCGGCCCGGCCGCTCCTCGGAGATCACGACCGCCCGCCACAACAAGATCGTGGACAGGCCGCGCCAGACCGGGCTCGGCGCGATCGGCGACCTCGGCTTCGTCGGCCTGGACACCGACGCGGACGACCCCGTAGTCATCACCGGCTTCAAGGCCGCCCGCACGCGCCCGCTGACTTGGGCGAAGAAGGAAGCGAACACGCTCATCGCCGCCGAGCGGGCGGCGTGCGAGCACGTCTTCGCGCACCTGAAGAACTGGCGCATCCTCACTAAACTACGGCTGTCCGCCCGCCACGCGACCACGCTGCTGCGGGCCCTGCTCGTGCTGACCAACACCGAGGTCGCCCGCTGACAGACGATCTTCAGCACAGACACCCACCCTCGACCAGCACAAGGAAGAGATCACCGCGCCACACCAGGCCCGTGACCAGCAACTTCAGGATGAACAAGCTTCACTTGAATCCAGCGCGGCCCGTCTGGCCTGCGGTGAGGGCGAGCAGCCGGCTCGCTGCAAGCATGCAGGGAGTACGCATTCCGTCTGAGAACACGGAGACCCCATGGCTCTGCCCTCTCGCCGGGTCGCGGCGCCTGCAGACGAGGCACCCGCCGAGGCCGTCGCGCCGCTGATGCGGGGCACCGCCGTGCTGTGCGCGCTCACCGACGCCGACGGCGCGCTCAGCCTGCCCGAGCTGGAACGCGCGACGGGCCTGGCCCGCTCCACCCTCGACCGCATCACCGGCACCCTCGCCCGCATGGGCTACCTCCGCATGGACGGCCGGGATGTTCTGCTCGCTCCGCCGCTGATGGCACTCGGCAACGCCTACCTGGCCGCGCTGCGCCTGCCGGACCTGCTGGGCCCGTACGCCCGCGACCTGGCCGACGAGCTGGACGAGTGGGTGTCACTGGCGGTGCCCGACGGCGACGGCATCCGCTTCGTCCACCACGCGACGCGCCGCCGCGCGCTGTCGGTCAACTGCAGCATCGGGGACCTGCTGCCGGCTGAGCGCACCGCGCCGGGCGCGCTGATCGCCGCCGGCTGGAGCGAGGGAGACTGGGAGCGGTGGCGCCGGGCCGCCGATCCGCTGGGCCGCGGCTTCCCCGCACTGCCGCGCCGGGACACCGTCGAGGTACCCACGAACGCGGAGTTCGCCGCGTGGGCGCAGCAGGCGGGCGAGCAGGGCTGGGCGCTGGACGACCAGCTCCTCGAACCGGGCCTAGTCGCGCTCTCCGTGCCCGTGCGCCACCCGGACGGGGCCCTGGCCTGCGTGGCGAGCCTGGTCAGCCATACCAGCAGGCATAGCGCCCAGGACCTGCGCAAGCGGCTGCTGCCCAGGATGCGGGACGCAGCCGCCACGATGGAGCAGCGGCTGCGCGAGGCCCAGCAGCCGGAGCCCGAACCCGCCCGCTCGGGCCGGGCGTCGTGGGCCGCCGCCTCCAAGCAGGAACTGGGCCAGGGGTTCATCGAGTCGCTGGCCCGCGGGCTGACCGTGCTGACCGCCTTCGGCGCGGGCCGCGAGGAACTGACGCTCACCGCCGTCGCCCAGGCCACCGGCCTCGCCCGGGCCACCGCACGCCGGGCCCTGATTACGCTTGAGCACCTGGGGTACGTTGCGGCCGACGCCGGGGCCTTCCGCCTCACCCCGCGCGTGCTGGCGCTGGGCTACCCGCCGCTGTCGCGCCTCAGGCTGCCGCAGATCGCCCGGCCTCACCTGGCCGCGCTCACCGAGCGGGTCCACGACTCCACCTCCCTGGCCGTCCTGGACGGCAACGACGTGCGCTACACCGCCCGCGTCGCGACCAGGCGGATCATGAGCGTGGAGATCACCGTCGGCACCCGCTTCCCGGCGTACGCCACCTCCATGGGCCGGGTACTACTCGCCGAGCGCGCCGAACGCCTGAAGCGCGCCGACCTCAGGCCGCTGACCCCCTACACCATCACGGACCGCGAGAAACTGGCCGCCATCCTGGAGGGCGTGGCCGTCGCCGGATACGCCCTGGTGGACCAGGAGCTGGAGGAAGGGCTGCGGTCCATCGCCGTACCGATACGCGACCGCGCCGGCCACGCGATCGCCGCCGTCAACGTCGCCATGCACACCCACCGCCGCAGTGCCGAGGAGTGCGTGGCCGAGGTGCTTCCGGAGCTGTGGGCCACGGCTGACGCCATCGCGGCCGACCTTCACGTCGCCCAGCGCTTCGCCCCCGTCCCGGATGCCTGAGGCGCCTCGGGCCTCCGGGTCAGGCGGGGGCGGGGGCCGTCGTTCTCCGTTCTCGCACGAAGAGGTAGATCACCGCGCTGGCGATCATCAGGGCGCCGTCGATGTAGACGGCGCCCACCCAGGTGCCGTACGCGTCGAAGAGTGCGCCGCCGAGTGCCGGGCTGATGACGGCGCCGATCTCGCCGATGAGGTTCCACATGCCGAACGCCGCGCCCCGTTGGTGCTCTTCGACCAGTTCGGCGACGAGCGCGTGGGCCATCGGCTGGAGGGCGTTGAAGAACAGGCTGGTGGTGAAGAGCAGCACCGACATGACCACCAGCGACGGCTTTCCCGCGGCCTGCAGATAGGCCCCGAAGACCAGGACCAACGCCCCCTGGATCAGCGTGAACCAGACCAGCATGGGCCGCCGTCCCCAGCCGCGTGCCTTGGCCCAGTCGGAGAGCCGGCCGCCGGCGGGGAAGCCGAGGATGCCCGCCCCGGCGTTGAAGGTGGCGACCAGCGCGGCCTCGGTGAAGGAGCTGTCGGCGGCGTCGGCCACGATGGACACCGACCAGAAGCTGAAGAACCACAGGTTCCACAGGATGGCGATGGCGGCGATGGACAGCAGCATCACGTCCCGGTTGCGGATGACCGAGCCGGCGTCCCCGGTGCGCCGGGAGAAGATGACGCCGACGAGGACCAGCGCCAGTGCGGTTTCGGTGATGGCCACGCCCCAGGTGGGCATGCCCGCTCCGTCGGCGACGAGGTAGACCACCACGATCGTGGTGCACAGGACGGCGGAGATGCCGATGAGCCGCACCGTGGATCCGCCCATCTTCAGCGGACCGCCCAGCCGCCGCAGGTAGGGCACCATGACCAGGCTGAAGAGCAGGGTGGCCGCGCCGAGGATCAGGAACGGCATGCGCCAGGCGTCGTCGTCGCCGAAGACCTCCACCCCGAAGTCGATCATGTACGGGGCGCTGATCGTGGCGATGGTGAGGCCGAGCGACAGCCCGGTGATGACCACGCCCATGCCGAGGCTGACCTTGCCCGGCGGAGAGTGCCGGGCGATGAGGGTGCGGTCGTTGGAGTAGAAGACTCCCTCGCCCAGGCCGGTCAGCACGCGCAGCGCCACGAACACCAGCAGCCCGGTGATCAGGCCGGTGACGACGGTAGTGATACCCGCCCACAGCAGGGATATCGCGAGCATCGCCCGGTGTCCGAACCGGTCGCCCAGATAGCCGCCGGGGTACTGGGTGAGCATGTAGCCCGCGAAGAACAGGCTGCCGATGAGCCCGCCGAGGGCGTGCGGATTGCTGGAGTGACCGATCAGGCCGTTGTCGGTTTCGATCAGCCAGGTGACGACGGGTCCGGTGATCGTGCGATCGGCGTAGCTGAAGAGCCAGCCGCCCATGAGCATGACCCACAGGGTGTGGTACGGCTGCCAGCCCCGGCCCTCGCTGGTGGGCGCCTGCGTGGCCGCCCCTGCATCGGATCTCAGGCGCTCCATCGACAGTCCCTTCCAGGGCTGTTCGTCATGCGAAATTTTTTTCGCCATTTTGGTGAGGGTGGATGCTGCCACCACCAGGAGGCTCCGTCAACGGGTCCGGACGCCCCCAGTTCGAGACGGGACGTAGGGCTTGAGTGCACGTCCCGCCCCCGGTGGGCGCGGACTGGCCGAATGACCACGCTCGCCCGACGGGTTGAGATCACGGGCCGCGGAAACTCGCTTTTCCATCATAAGATGATGAACACTTCTTACGGCACGAAGCGGGCATCTCTCCGCCCGGCCAGCACCGAGGCGCGACAGAGCGCCGACGCGTTGATATCGCTCTCCACCTCGACGAGTTGGGGCGCGCCACGAGGGTCGCCCGACGTGCTCGCGACATTCGTCGAACCCGGGCCTGGGAACCGAGCCGACACAGCGCCGGCACAGTCCGGAAACGAACCGTGTCCGTCAATGTGTTCGTTGACCGCCCACATGCCCAGCCGTACCGTCAGACCGCGGGAGCTCGGCCACCGACACTTCCGGTTGGCCCCTCGAAAAAATCAGGAAAGGGGACCGTGATGACCCGATTGTCCAGCAAAGGTGAAAGGAGTCCAAGGGTGTCGTCTCTGCTGCGCGGCCGACGCGCCGTCCGCACTGCTGGCGCAGTCGTCGCCGCGATAGTCATGTTTGTCATGCCCATGACCTCCAGCGTGGCCGCGAACGACCAGGTCACCCCGACCCAAGCACAGCAAGGCTCGATGGGATTCATCGGCTGCTCGATGGCGGAGAACGTCGCGCAGGGATACGTCGCCGTCGGCGGCACACGCATGTGGGGCCCCTACGGAACGGGCGGCGCGGTCGTGCAGTCGTGGACAGACCCCAACTCCCCCTCCTGGCAGCGGTTCGACCAGCAGGCGGCCCAGCACGGCGGAGCGCCGACAGCCGTGTGGGTGCAGATCTGCATCTTCGCCCAGGCCGGAGCCACCTACGAGGAGGTGACGCAGATGATCGCCAACGCGCGCCAGCACGCGGCCCCCGACGCGGAGATCTACATCACCGGCCAGCCGCTCTACGACGACGGCAACGTGTGCTTCCTGGCGGGCGAGGGCGGTCCGGAGCTGACGGAGAGTCTCGCTCAGCAGGCGGCCGCCGACGCGTCGCAGAACGTCATCTATCCCGGGGCGTTCCACCTCGGCAGCGGCGAGGTCGCGGACGGCTGCCACGCCAACACCGCGGGCCAGGAATCCCTCGGCAGGCAAGCCATGGAGTTCTGGGGCTGAAGGGCTGCCCGTCACGGTGGCCATGATGCGAGACCTGCCCACGCGTCATGGCCACCCCCGGGCCGGAGCCCTCCTTCGAATCGCCACTCCCACACGAAGAACGCAATCGATCAGATCCGCTCTGGTCGTCCCCACCGTCCTCGGTGAACTCGCGCAGGGCGAGGGGCTCGCCGGCGGCACCTGGCCACAAGCCAGCCGTCCGCGGTCGGCAGAGCGTTCCCCAACCTCCCCAAACCCCCACATGACGACACTGGGAGCCGAGCAATGTCAAGGCACAGACTCCTCCGACCTCTCATGGTCGCGGCGCTCCTCGTCGTGACCACGGGTGGCACGGCACTGAGCAGCACCCCCAACGCAGCCACGTTGCCGAACGACCTCGGCACCGCTCAAACCACCCCAGGATGAGGCCAGACCCCTACGCTGACGGAGGGCACGTACACGATCCAGAGCAGCGGCCAGGACCGCACCTTCATCCTGGACGTCCCCGACAACTACGACAACACCAGCCCCTACCGGCTGATCTTCGGGTTCCACTGGCTGGGCGGCACCGCCGAAGACGTCGCCACGGGCCAGATCGTCGAAACGGGCACCTGGGCCTACTACGGCCTGAAGCAACTCGCGGACAACAGCACCATTTTCGTCGCACCCCAGGGAATCGACAACGGCTGGGCCAACACCGGCGGCGCGGACGTGACCTTCACCGACGACATGCTCGCCATGATCGAGGCAGACCTCTGCGTCGACACCTCACAGCGCTTCTCCATCGGCTTCAGCTACGGCGGCGCCATGAGCCACTCCCTCGCCTGCTCCCGGCCTGATGTCTTCCGCGCGGTCGTCTCCCAGTCCTCCCCCGGCCCGATCAGCGGCTGCGAGGGTGGCACCGAACCCGTCGCCTACATGGGCGTGCACGGCATCAGCGACCAGTTCAGCAACGGCGAAGCCTCCCGCGACGTGTTCGTCACCAACAACGGCTGCACCCCCCAGGACACCCCCGAACCAGCTGCGGGCAGCCTGACGCACATCACCACCACCTACCAGGGGTGCACGGAGGGCTATCCGGTGATGTGGGCCTCGTTCGACGGCGACCACAACCCCGCTCCACGGGACGGTGCCACCGGCAGCGGCCCCGACACCTGGGTCCCGGGCGAGGCGTGGGACTTCATCACGCAGTTCCAGTCCACCCGGTGACCGGCAACAGATGACCGCCTGATCGGCGACGGACTCCGGGGGCGGATCCCGAGCGGGATCCACCCCCGAACCCGCCCGGCGTCCCTCCCCCGACCCCCAAGTGCCGGGAGTCTGCCGACGAGCAGCACGCCCGCGCCTGCCCTACCCGATCCTCACTTGGAGTACATGAGGGTGCCGAAGCCGAGTTGGTCGAAGCCGCCGCTGGTGGTGCCGTAGTCCCCGCCGCCGCCCTCCGGGTACACCGCCTGGGCCATGCTCTCGATGTACGGGACCGAGAGGTTGCGGCGCCGCCGGTAGTGGGAGTCGATCACGGCCCACACCGGGCGTAGCTGACCGCGCGAGGACGAGGAGATGGTGGTCTGCTCGTTGTACGCGCAGTTGGTGCCGCTGCCTCAGGAGTAGGTCGTGAACGGCACGTCCTCGCCGAGGTTGTACTTGGCGACGTACTGCGCGGCCTTCATGAACCGGTTGCCGTCGTAGCCCTAGAGGTCCTCGCCCTGGTTCCAGGTCATCTCGCAGAACGCGCCCATCTGGCCCATACCCATCATGGTGTGCCCTGGTCGCGGCCGGACTCCTGCCACTGCCCGAGGTCGTAGCCGTCGACGTTGGCGTACAGGAACGGCACCGCGTGCTGGATCGAGCCGTTGCCCGCGCCCGTCTTGAAGTAGCTGGATGCCTCGTCGTACAGGCCGCCGTCGTCGCACAGGATGCCGATGGCCAGGATGGCGGCCATGTTGCACAGGTCCCAGTGCGCCGCCGATGCCGCCCCTGCGTCTGCCTCGGCGCAGGTCGCCGGACGGTCGGTGCTGCTGATCCCGCATCGCCGCGATGCGCCCGACGAGGCCGCGCTGCCCGGCGACTACCGGCGCATCCTGCGTGTGGTGCGCGCAGCGGGCGGCCCGGTGCGGGTGAGGGACGTCGGGGCCGAGCTGGGCCCTGAGGTTCAGGTGCGCGGCAAACTGGAGCCGCTGCGCGGGAAGCTGTCGAAGCTGGCCGACCGCGGCTGGCTGCACAAGCTGCCCGACGGCGGCTTCACGCCCAGACAACTGTTGCCGCCTCGCGCCCATAACCAAGCGGCCGCCGACGGCAGTTGATGGTGTATGCGAAACAACAACGACCCCGCCGGGGGCTGCGATCCCCTGGTGTACCAGTGCCGGCTGCCGCTGTCCACGGCCACCCTCCGATTCCTCGCTCAGACCCTGCGCGCCCACCTGAAGAAGATCAACTCCCGGTGGCGCAAGCTCCCGCCCGCCCGCATCGCCGTGATCGTGCTGGCCGCGCTCCGCTGCGACCAGCGCCTGGCCGACCTGGCCGGCGCCCACGCCGTCTCGCGCACCACCGTCGACCGGTGGCTGAAGGAGACGCTGACGCTGCTGGCGGCCAAGGCCGAACGGCTTCAGCGGGCGCTACGGAAGATCGTCCGAAAGGGCGGCTGTCTCGTGCTGATCGACGGGACGCTGGTGCGCACCCGACGCCGCTCGGGTCGGGAGAAGAAGAGCTTCTACTCCGGCAAGCACAAATGCCACGGACTGCTGATCATCGGGCTGGTCGATACCCGCGGCCGGCTGCTGTGGGTCTCAGCAGCCAGACCGGGCCGGGCCTCGGAGATCACCACCTGCCGCCACAACAAGATCACGGAGCGGCTGCGGGAAGCCGGGCTCGGCGCGATCGCGGACCTGGGGTTCGCAGGGCTCGACGACCAACCGCAGGGCAACCCGACGATCATCTGCGGATACAAGGCGGCCAAGAACCGACCGGTCACCACGGCACAGAAGCAGGTCAACAAGCTACTCGCCGCGGAGCGAGCGGTGTGCGAGCACGCCTTCGCGCATCTGAAGAACTGGCGCATCCTCACCCGGCTGCGGATGGACCCGAAGTGGGCGACCCCGCTGCTGCGGGCGCTGATGGTGCTCACCCACCAAGAAGTCAACCGCTGACCGATGATCTTGCCAATGGACAACGGCCCGCGAACAGGCCCAGAACATCACCACCCATCCACGCCAGACCCTTGACCAGCGACTTCAAGATGAACACTTCTCAGTGGATGCAGGGTCCGGATGCCCCTGAACCGGCCGATCTGGGCACCCTGCTTGGCGGGGCCGAACACCCGCTTGTGAGTGGAGTCGACATCGATGAAGGCCACCTGACCGGCATCGGGCAACAGCGGAGCGCGGGTGGCGAGAGCGGCGAGGAACTTCCGGTGGACGGCGTGCAGTTGCAGAGCATGGCCGTGAGTGAAGGAGCGCAGGAACGTCCCGAGTGTGGACGGGGCCCGTATCCCAGCGAAGAGCACCGGCATCGCCCTGTGCCGCAGCCGGTCGGCGTCCTCGATACTGTCCGCCCCCGCGCACATCGCCGCTACCAGCGACATCACCTTCGCCCCAGGGTTCGCCCCACCACTGTTGTCGACGTGGCCGAGCCGCACCGCCACGTCGGCCAGCTCGGGCAGACCGACCTCCTCCGCCAGGCGCATCACCGGCACCAGACCCGCGTCCGCCACCAGATTCGACTCATCGAAGACGACGGAGATTGCTGAAGCGGCATGGGATGATTGCATCTCGCGGATGTTCTCTCGATCTATAGACATGGAACCGTAGGAAGTCCCATCGTCCCAGGTCAGAGAGCATCCGCGCCTTCATGTCCACGCTCTGGACCCGCTATTGATCGGTGGATCGAGGCTAAGCGCTGGTCACAGCCGCAGGGGCAGACGCCAATCGGGACACGGATGTGGGCGGGAGTGCCGGGTGGCCAGTCGATGTCGTCGCGGTTGGGGTTACGAGGCACGGTCGCGTGCCTCTCCAGTGCGCACGCCGAGCGCGTCGGCCAGTGCGTCGTGCAGCACGGTGGGAGAGGTGAGGCAGTTCCCGACGGCGGGCGGCTCGATGAGCCACCGGAGGGTCGCGGACCAGCGGGGCGGGGGACGCGGATCTCCTGACCGGTGCCGAGCACCGTCGTGCCGGGGAGTTGCCAGGCGTCGGCCGTGCGCACGGGCACGAGCCAGGTGACCACGTTCTCGATCTGGTCCTCGATCACCGGTCCGGAGCGGTGCTGAAGCCGAGCGATGGCCAGGATGCCATCGAACGCGTCGACCTGGACCACGTCGATCCATCTCCCACACGGCGCGACGCGGACACCGTCCCGTTCGCGGGGTAGCCACTCGGGACGGGCGGGCGGGGGAGGGTCCAGCACTGTCATGACTCGTCCTCTCTGCCGTCCGGTCGGACAGGCAGATGGTGGCCGTGAGGGGAGTCAACAAGTGACCCGGGCCGGGTCACTTGGCGTCACCCGATCAGGTGGCACCGCACCATTCGGCGAAGGTGGTCAACGACTCGGCGTCCGCCCGCTTCAGCCGGCGCAGGGTGCCCACGTCCTCCCTCACCCACTGATGTCCGCGAACGTGTTGCGGCGCGATACGCCGCGCCAGCTTCAGCGACTCGAACGCGTCGTCAGGCCGGCCCGCCCAGAGCTGCGCCCGGGCCACTTCGATGTGGAAGCCGGAGCGGCGCTCTGCGGGGAGACGATGGGGCGGCGACCACTCCCGGGCGATGTCCAGTGCGCGCGCCAGGTGGCTCTCTCCCAGGGAGACGGCCAGCGACACCTCGTGAATCATGACCGAGTCGGGTCCGAACGCCGTGCCCTGATAGACGTGTTCGGGTACCACTCCTGCCAGCTCGGCCGCGTACCTCAGGTGCGAGGCTGCGGCCTGGCTCTGGCCGGCGCGGCCGGCGATGACGGCCGCGCGCATGTGCAGTGCCCCGCGTGACGCGGCCGTGGGCGTGCTGGTCGGCGATGGTGTGGCGTCGATGGCTCGTTCCAGCGCGCGTTGCCCGGCGGCGTGCGCACGGGCGGCAAAATGCGTTTCCGCACGTACGTAGGCCACGACGCTGTCGAGGAGTGGGTCCTGCGCGCGTGCTGCCGCCCATCGCATCAGATCGATCAGGCGAGCGGAGAGGTCGACGGCGTCGTACTTGTACGCCGCCGCGTCGAGGGCTCGGCACACGTGCACCAGTTGGCGGGCCAGTTCGGGCTCGGCCCTGGTTGGTGCCTGGGCGAGGGCACGCAGTAACTCGATGAGTAGCGCGGGGCCGTGGCGCATGATCCGCACGTACTGGGCGTCGAGTCGCCACGATGCCAGGTCGCTCACGGACTTGCTCACCTCGTGCGGTTCGCGGACCGGCCCGCCGTCCGGGTCGTCGTAGGCGGAGAGCGCAGCGGACAGAGCGGGCATGGCGCGGCGCACGAGGGTGTCCGCGCACTCACGGTCGTGGCGGAACTGCTCGACGTCCACGCCGAGGACGTCGGCGATGGCGTCGAGGACGGTGTGACGCGCGCCGCGCGCGCCGCGCTCGATCTTCCGCAGGGTGCCGACATGGATGCCGGCGGCGTCGGCGAGCTGCTGCTGGGTCATGCGGTGCGTGCGGCGCTGGTAGGCGATCCGCCGCCCGACCTCCTGCGCGTGGCGATGCGGTGGCATGGTGGCTCCGTTCGGTGCGGTCCTGTCAGACTGCCCAGGCGGTGGGTCAGGAGGGCTCCGGTGCGCAGATTTCGGGCAGTTCCGTCAGGGAGTCGATGCTCCAGGTAGCCGTTTCGCGCACGGACGGGTCGTCTGCCCACAGGTGGCCCAGCGGGCCACGGCGGATGTGGGCGGTCCGTAGTCCGCAACGGGCCGCGGGGTGAATGTCGTTCGCGGGGTGGTCGCCCACGTAGACCACCTCGCCGGGGTCGGTGACCTCCGCGAGGTCCAGGACGTGACCGAAGAAGGCGAGGTCCGGCTTGGCCACGCCCCACTCCTGGGAGACGGCCAGGGCGTCCACGGGCAGGTCGAGGCCGCGGAGCAACTCGCCAGCACGAACCGTCTGGTTGCCTGCCACGACGACGCGCAGGCCGAGGTGGCGGAGCTCGGTCAGCGCCGGCCGGACGTCCTCGTAGAGGTCGCTCTCGTCCAAGTGCTCTCCTCGGCCGGCGGCGTCGCGTTCGGCGTATGCCGTGGCGAGGTCGAGGTCGGGACGCAGCAGCCGGATCGCGTCCGCGTTGTCCCGACCCTGCGTGACCACGGCGCCGACCAGGGCGGAGAGGGTGTGCCGCGGTACGTCGAGCCAGTCGGCCCACGCCGCCCAGTAGCGGTCGTCGCGGGTCAGCGTCTCGCCGATGTCGAGTGCTACGGCTCTGATCACCGGGACAGCGTAGGAGCAACGGGGCATGTTGCGGGGGGTTTGCGGAGTGTCGCCGACGGTCGTGCGGTGTCGGGCGAGGGCGGTCAGTTGGTGACGTACTGGTCGGCGTACTCGGCGGTGGGGGGGATGGGTGTGATGACGTCGATCAGGACGTCGTTGGGGTCGGGCACGATGAAGTGTCGTTGTCCGAAGGCCTCGCTGCGCAGTTCGAGAACGGGGCGCAGCCCTTCGCGGGTGACGAGTCGGTCCCATTCCGCGTCCACGTCCTCCACCTCGACGTTGAGCAGCAGGCCCTGTGCGGGGACGCGGTAGCCCTCGGGGACCGTCGGGTGGGTGTGGTCGAGGAGGGCGAGTTCGTAGCCCGGGTCTCCCGGTCGTCGCAGGCTGACGTACCAGTCGGCCGCGAACGTGGTCTCGAACCCCAGCAGCCGGGTGTAGAAGTCGACGGACTCCCGCAGCCTCGCCGTGCCCAGCACGGGATAGAAGCCGGTCAGTTTCATGCCTGAACCTCTTTCGCATACCGTTGGTATGTGAAGGACGGTATTTCGCGTACCGTCGGTATGTCAACGAGGAGTGCGATCGCGATGGCCCAGCACGGCGTCCGGGCGCGGCAGCGGGAGCAGACCAGGCAGGCGCTGCTGCGAGAGGGCCGGCGGCTGTTCTCCGGCCGCGGCTACGGTGCGGTGGGTCTGGCGGAGATCGTCCAGGCGGCCGGAGTGACCAAGGGCGCGCTCTACCACCACTTCGAAGGCAAGGCGGAGCTCTTCCGCGCGGTCCTGGAGGACGCGCAGCAGGAGGTGGGCCGACGCGTGGCCGCGGCCGCCGACGCCCATGACGAGCCCTGGGACCAACTGGTCGCCGGCTGCCAGGAGTTCCTCACGGCGACGACCGATCGGGACATCCAGCGCGTCATGCTCGTCGACGGGCCCGCCGTGCTGGGATGGAACGAGTGGCGGGCGATGGACGAGGCCGCCTCGGCCCGGCATCTCGCCGACGCGCTGACCGTCCTCGTCGATGCGGGGGTGATCGCCCCGCAGCCGGTCGCACCGCTGGTCCACCTGCTGTCCGGGGCCATGAACGAGGCGGCCCTCTGGTTGGCCTCCTCCTCCGGTTCCGAGGATCTGGCCCACACCAGAGCCGCGCTGGGGCGACTGCTCCGGTCACTGCGGACCGGCTGATCCGGTGGCCGGGGAGGTCGGGGTGGGGAGGGTGCGGCCCAGGTGGGCGAGGGGGGAGAGGGCGATCAGGAGGGGGGACAGGAGGGTGCCGGCGGCCGTGACCAGGAGAGCGGTGCGCAGTCCCCACTGCTGGGCGAGGAGGCCGCCGAGGAGCGAGCCGATCGGGGTGAGGCCCATGCCGACGAACGTGATGGTCGCGGCGGCGCGCCCCTGCATCCCGTCCGGGGTGACGGCCTGCCGGACGGCCATGATCGTGACGTTGACCAGCTGACCGAAGGTCCCGAACACGAAGTTGATCGCGATGAGGGCCGGGATGGTCACCGCGGGGCCGCCGTGCAGCACGGGCACGCACAGCATGATGCCGTCGCCGATGGCCGCCGCGGACACCAGGACCGGGCCATAGCCGAAACGGGCGGGGAGGCGGGCGGCGAGCAGGGAGCCCAGGAGTGCGCCTGGCCCCGTCGCCGCGAGCGCCAGTCCGATGGCGGTGCCCGACAGACCGAGCTCCCGTGGCAGGAAGAGCAGGTAGCCGGTCATCAGGGCGGCGAGGGAGAGATTGAATGCGGCCGAGGCGAGGCACACGGTCCGCAGCGAGGCGTCGCGGACGACGAAGCGCAGGCCCTCGTGGATCCGCCGCCAGACCCGAGGGGGACGCTCCGAGTGCTGCGGGATCGCTTCGGAACGGCGGATCCGTCGGACCGACAGGAACGACAGCGCGAAGAACAACGCGCTGGACGCCGCGGCGATCGGCGCCGACAGCGCGGACACCAGCGCGCCGCCGAGGGCGGGCCCGCCGATCTGGGCCGCGGACCGGCTGCCCTCCAGCGCGCTGTTGCCCCGCACGAGTTGGTCGCGACGCACCAGCCGCACCAGGGACGCCTGGTAGGCCACGTCGAAGAAGACGGACAGGACGCCTACGGCGAAGGCCGCCACCAGCAGCGCCGGCAGGCCGAGCCCGCCGAGCAGGCCGACCACGAGGATGCCGCCCAGCACCAGGGCCCGGCCGAGGTCCGCCAGCACCATCACGGTGCGGGTCCGCCATCGGTCCACCCACGCGCCGATGAGAAGCGAGAGCAGCAGGATCGGCGCCTGCCCCACCGCGCGCAGGGCGCCCAGCTGGCCGGCGCCGGCGTCGAGCGTCAGCACGGCGATCAGCGGCAGGATCACCAGGCTGGAGTGTTCGCCGAGTTGCGAGGCGGTCTGGCCGATCCAGAGCCTGCGGAAGTCGCGGTCCCGCCGGAGGGTCGGCGGCGCTGGTGGAACGGGGTGGGACGTGGGGGAGGAAGCCTGAGAAGCGGACGGCACAGGGGCCCCTTGGGTTGCCGGGGGAAAACGAGGCCCGCCGCTCGGCGCACGCCGGGCGGGGGAAGGTTCGCTGTGCCGCGTATCAGGGGCAGCACGCGATGACCGGGCCGATCAACGGCCTACGACGTCAGCGCGCGCTCGGACGACCGGGCATGCCTCAACTCCTCGCGGGTCCTCTGGTTTCCTCTGGCTCCCCGGACCCTAGCCCTCGACGGCCCGGCGCAGCACGTGGTTTTCCAGCGGCCGGGTCGGGCGGACCGCCGGGCTCGGGCGTGCGCGGCGGCGGGTGAGGACGGAGAGGAGGGCCAGCTGGGCCTGGGCGCGGCTGCCGGGCGGGGCGGTGAACCACATGAGGCGCTGCCGGCCGTCCTCGCTGAAGATGCACTGGCAGTCCACCTCGACCGTGCCGAGCCACGGGTGGACGATGCGCTTGCGGTCGGTGCGCCGCACGCCCACGTCGCCGGAGGCCCACAGCACGGCGAACTCGCGGCTGAGCCGCCGCAGGTCGTTCACCAGCGCGGTCGCGGGGGCGTCGCCGCCGCGCCGGCCGACCACGGCCCTGAGGTCGGCGACGAAGACCTGTGACTGGTACCCGTGGTCCGCGGGGGGATAGAGGGCGCGGGTGGACGCGTCGGTGAACCAGCGGTAGAGGACGCTCCTGCCCGGACCCGCGTCGTTCGCCATGCGGCCCATCAGCGCGACGGCCAGGCGGTTCTGCACCAGCGGCTCGTGCAGGTCGGTGAGAACCTGCGCCGGGGTGTTGTCCAGCAGGTGGAGCAGGGCCAGGAGCTCGGACTGCACGCGCTTCGTGGCCCCGGGCGGGGGCGGCGGAACGCGGCGTCCGGCGAGGTGGAACAGATGGTCGCGTTCGTCCTGGCTCAGCAGCAGCGCCCGCGCGAGGGCGCCCAGCATCTGCTCGGACGGCTGCGCGCCCCGGCCGCGCTCCAGCTCCGTGTAGTAGTCGACGGAGGCTCCGGCGAGATGCGCGACCTCGTCGCGGCGCAGCCCCGGAACCCGGCGTCTGGGCCCGGTCGTGAGGCCGACGTCGGCCGGCCGCACGCGGGAGCGACGGGTCCGCAGATACGCGCCGAGCTCGTCGAGGTCCACGTTTCGATTGTGTGACATGGGGCGCGTCGAGCCAACGGCTGCCGCCTCCGAGACATTTTCGCCCTCGGAGTGGAAAAGCCGAAAGGCTCACAGCAGTTGGTCGGGGGTGAGTGGCAGGTCGCGGACGCGGCGGCCCGTCGCGTGGTATACGGCGTTGACGATGGCGGCCGACGCCCCGGTCGTCGGGGTCTCGCCGAAGCCGCGGGCGCCCAGCGTCGCCGGGGTGCTTGGATCGGGCTGGTCGATGAACTCGACCTGGAGGTCCGGCACGTCGCTGTGGCCCGCCACCACGTAGCCGGAGAGGTTGGGGTTGACCACCCGGCCCGACGCCGAGTCGACGAGCGTGTGCTCGCTCAGCGCGAACCCGATGCTCCAGGTGATGCCGCCGACGGCCTGGCTGCGGGCGGTGCGCGGGTTCAGCACGGTCCCCGGGTCGTAGACCGCCACGACGCGCCGGACCCGGACGGTGCCGAGCACGGGATGGACCAACACCTCGGCGAAGACGGCGCCGACGTTGCGCACCCGCCGGGTGCTCTGCGGCTGGCTGTTGACGACGACCGGACTGCCGTGCCGGCCGATGACGGCGGCGTAGCTGTCGCGGACGTCGGGGTCGGCCGTCACGAAGAGGTATCCGTCGGCCACGTCGATCTGCCCCGGCTGCCGGCCGTGGAGCGGCGAGTCGGGATCGTCGACGGCGAGTTGGATGACCTGGTCGCGGGCCGTGGTGCAGGCGGAGCCGACGGCCGGCACGGTGGCCGCGGTGGTGGACGATGCGGCGGAGACCGGCGCCGCCGGAAGGTCGGAGTCGCCCAACTCGGCGCGCACGGACGTCACGGGCATGCCCAGGCTCTCGGCGCCGACCTGCGTCATGACGGTGTACGTGCCCGTGCCGATGTCCTGGGTGCCGCACTGCACCAGCGCGGTGCCGTCCGCCGTCAGGGTGGCCCGGGCGATGCCGCCGGAGAAGCTGCCGGCGGTGTGCGAGACGGACGCCACGCCCCAGCCGACGAGCCCGCCGGGGCCGCCCATGGATCCGGGCGTGGGGTCGCGTTCGGCCCAGCCGAACAGCTCGGCGCCCCGGTCGAAGCACTCCGCGAGGTACCGGCTGCCGTACGGTTCGCCGGTGTCGGGGTCGGCCTGGGTGTCGTTGCGCAGCCGCAGTTCGATCGGGTCCAGGTCCAGGGCGTACGCCAGCTCGTCCAGGGCGCATTCGAGGGCGTGCACGGTGGTCGTTCCCGGCGCCCTGGTGTAGGTGCCGGTGGGCAGGTCGAGGCGGACGGCGCGCTGCACCGCGTGCAGGTTGGGGCAGGCGTAGTGCTGCAACGTGGCCGCGTGCGGGTTGCAGAGGATCTCCTCGGTGCGGGAGACCTGTTCGGTGGTGATGTGCTCGATGACGGTGAGCCGCCCGTCGCGGCGGGCGCCCAGCGTCAGCTGCTGGTGGGTCTCGGGCCGGTGGCCGGTCGAGGTGTAGGAGTCCGCCCTGGTGAGGACGAGCTTGACCGGGCGGCCGACGCTCCTGGCGGCCGCCGCGGTGAGCAGGGTGTGGTGCCATACCGGACCCTTGGCGCCGAAGCCGCCGCCGACGTACGGGCACACCACCCGGACGTTGGCGGCCGGCACGTCCAGCGCCTGCGCCAGGGACTGGCGGGTGAAGGTGATGCCCTGGGTCGAATCGTGGACGGTGAGCCGGTCGCCGTCCCAGGCGGCGACGGTGACGGACGGCTCCATCGGATTGTGGTACTGCAGCACGGTGGTGTACGTGGCGTCGACGGTCACCTCCGCCTGGGCCCGGCCGGCCGCGGCGTCGCCGCGGGTGTGGTCGGTGGGGCCGTCGCCGCCGAACGGCGGGACGTACGCCTCGTCCAGCGCATCCGCCATCACGACCTGCACGGCCTGCGGGGCGTAGCCGACGCGCACCAGGGCCGCCGCCTCCTGGGCCTCCTCGAGGGTCTCGGCCACGACGAGGGCGACGGGCTGTCCGGCGTGCCGGATCTGGTCGTCCTGGAGGGGCACGAACCGTTTGAAGTAGCCGGTCCTGGGCGTCGTCAGGCGCGGCATGGTGGTGTGGGTGAACACCGCGAGGACGCCGGGCGCGGCCTGCGCGGCACCGGTGTCGACGGCGGTGACCCGCCCGCGGGCGATGGTGCTCATGACCAGGACGCCGTGGGTGACGCCGTCAACGGCCGTGTCCGCGGCGTAGGGCGCGGCGCCGGTCACCTTGGCGCGGGCGTCCACGCGTTCAATGGGCCTGCCGACCGCATGGCTCATCGTCGTGCCTCCTTCGTCGCGGGTTCGGCGGGCTCAGTGGGCTCGGCGGAAGCCGGGGAGCGGCGGGCGGCCTGGCCGCCCCGGGTGAGCAGGATCAGCTCGGCCGCGATGGACACCGCCGTCTCGGCCGGGGTGCGGGTGGCCAGGCCGAGCCCGATGGGGGAGGACAGCGCGGACAGCTGCCGTTCGGTGAGGCCGGCGGCGCGCAGCCGCGCCACGCGTTCGGTGTGGCTGCGGCGCGACCCCATCGCGCCGACGTATCCGAGGGGCAGCCGCAGGGCCGCCGCCAGCAGCGGGACCTCGAACCTGGGGTCGTGGCTCAGGGACACCACGGCGGTGCGCGGGTCCAGGCGGCCGGCCGCGGCCTGCTCCGCGAGGTGCCGGTGCGGCCAGGCCACGACCACCTCGTCGGCGTCGGGGAAACGGTCGGGCGTGGCGAACACCGGGCGGGCGTCGCACACGGTCGTGCGGTAGCCGAGCAGGCGCACCTGGGGCACGAGGGCGGCGGCGAAGTCGTTGGCGCCGAACACCAGCATCCGCGGCGGCGGGACATGGGGGAGGAGGAGCAGGCGCATGTCGGCGCCCCGCGCGCTGGGCAGGCGCACGGTCGTGCCGCCGGCGGGCCCTGCGGGACCGGCGTTGGCGGCGCGGAGCAACGTTCTGGCCTCGTCGCGGATCCGGGCGTCGTCGGGCGGCGAGCCGGCGGCGCCGACGGCGGCGTCGGCCGTCACCAGCACGCGCCTTCCGACGGCGGCGCGCCGGGGATGCTCGATGACGGTGGCGACGACGACGGGGGTGCCGGCGCGCAGCAGGTCGATGAGCAGCGGCAGTTCGGGGAACGACCGCGCGTCCACCGGTTCGACGAACACCTCGATGGTGCCGCCGCAGGGCAGGCCGACGGCGAAGGCGTCGGCACCGCTCATCCCATAGGAGACCAGGCGTGGGATGCGGTCCCGGACGGCCTCCTGGGCGAGTTGGTGCACCTCGCCCTCGACGCAGCCGCCCGAAACGCCGCCGACCAGCCGCCCGTCCGGGGTGATCAGCATCGGCGCGCCGGGCCGGCGGGGGGCCGAGCCGGCGACGGAGACGACCGTGGCCAGGCCCGCGGTGCCTCCCGTCCGCCACGCCTGGTACAGGTCCTCCCACGGCGCGGACTCCGCGCCCCGGGCCACGGCTGGCCGCCCGGGCGCGGCGGCCACGCCCGTCACGGGGTGCCGCCCAACTCGGTGAGGAGGTCGCGCAGGGCGCGTTGGACGAGTTCGACCTTGAACGCGTTGTGCTCGCGCGGCTGCGCGCCCGCGACCAGGGCGAGACCGGCCGCGGTGATCGTCTCGTCGGTCAGCGCCCGGCCGCGCAGGGCGTCCTCGGCCGGCGCCGAACGCCAGGGGCGCGTCGCGATGCCGCCGAAGGCCAGCGCGACCTCGCTCACGGTGTCGCCGGCCAGGCGCAGCACCGCCGCCGCGGAGACGACGGCGCGACCGCGCACCTTCAGATAGCCGGAGCGGGTGCCGGCGGCGGGCAGCGGCACCTCGACGGCGGTGATCAACTCGCCGTGGGCCAGGGCCGTTTCGCGTTCGGGCGTCGAACCGGGTTCGAGGTAGAGGTCGGCGAGAGGCACGGCGCGTTCGCCGTCGGGGCCCAGCGTGCGCACGGTCGCGTCGAGCGCGCTCAGCGCGACGGCCGGGTCGGACGGGTGGACGGCGATGCACTGCGCGCTGCCGCCGAGGATCGCGTGCGGGCCGTTCTGGCCCTCCTGGGCGGCGCATCCGCTGCCCGGCTCCCGCTTGTTGCAGGCGAAGGCGCGATCGCGGAAGTACCAACAGCGGGTGCGCTGCATCAGGTTGCCGCCGATCGACGCCATGGTGCGCACCTGGGGCGAGGCGGAGTCCAGCAACGCCTCGGACAGCACGGGCAGTCGCTCCCGCACCTCCGGATGCGCGGCGACGTCGACCATCCTGGCCAGGGCGCCGACCCGCAGCAGCCCGTCGGTCATCTGGACGTCGGTCAGCGGCAGCCCGTTGATGTCGACGACGAGGTCGAGCGCCTGGGCGCCGTCCTTCATGAGGTTCAGCAGGTCGGTGCCGCCGGCGACGAAGGCGCCGGCCGGCGTGCCGGCGACCAGGCCGACCGCCTCGCCGGCGCTGCTGGGGCGCGCGTAGTCGAAGTTCCTCACCGCCCCATCACCGCTCCATCACCCGCGCCGCGTCCTGTACGGCGTCGACGATGTTCGGATAGCAGCCGCAGCGGCACAGGTTGCCGCTCATCCAGGTGCGGATCTCGTCCCGGGAGCCGGTGTGCCCCTCCTGGACGCAGGCGACCGCCGACATGGTCTGCCCGGGCGTGCAGAACCCGCACTGGAGGGCGTCGCGGCGGACGAACGCCTCCTGCACGGGGTGCAGCGCGTCGCCGTTCGCGAGTCCTTCGACGGTGGTGATCTCGCGGTCCTCCTGCATGACCGCCAGCGTGAGGCAGGACATGATCCGCTGCCCGTCCACCAGGACCGTGCACGCCCCGCATTCGCCGCGGTCGCAGCCCTTCTTGGTGCCGGTGAGGGCGAGCCGTTCGCGCAGGGCGTCCAGCAGCGTCACCCGGGCCTCGACCGACACGGGCCGGTCGACGCCGTTGACGCGTAACGTGATGTCGGCGACCGCGGCGCGCGGTGTGGTGGCGGCCTCCGGCGTCGCCGCGGAGGTCGCGCCGGCCTGGCCGCCGACGGCGACCGGCTCCGCGACGACCGCGGCGGCGACCCCGCCGGCCTTGAGCACGCTCCGTCTCGCGGGACCGGAGGCGGCCGGAGCGTGCTGCGCTTCGTCGGACACGATCTACCTCCCGGATGACGGCGGCTCGGTCCGATGCGCCGGAGGGGCGAGCTGGCGGCCTCGCCGCGGCCCGGGAACACACCGGGCACTCAGTGTGGGCGCGCGTCCGCCGGGTAACCAGGGGACGCCGACCCCAGGGTCGCCGCCCCGCCGGTCCAACGGGGTTCGACGACATCGAGGAGGACGTGCGGCAGTCCGTCCGCCGCATCGTCAGCAGCCCGTTCGTGCCGCACAAGGACTCCGTGCGCGGCTTCGTCTTCGACGTGGCGACCGGCCGGCTCAAGGAGATCGTCTGAGCCGGCCGGTGGCGCCCGCGGCTCACCCCCCGAGCAGGTCGGTGAGGGGGGTGATGTCGGGGAGGGCGTCGAGGTCGTCGATCACGGTCCCGAGCCGGGTGGCGCGGTCGGGGTCGAGAACGTCCGCGGTGAGGTGGGCGAACTTGCGCTCCAGATCGGCGTCGGACAGGGGGTTGGCGGCGGCGCCGAGGGGGGACTCCACGTCGCGCACGTGGATGGCCCCGGCGTGGGTGGTGACCTCGGTGATCGAGCCCACCGACTGGCGCGCCCCGACCGAGCGGCGGTCGAGGAGGTCGTCGCCGCGGATGGTGATCCGGTCGGCGAACGCGGCGACGGCGGGGTCGGCGCGGCGGTCGGTCATGATGTCGGTGAAGTCGACGCGTCCCCGGTGCGCGGCGACGGCGAGGACGTACTGCACGCAGTGCGAGCGCAGGGCGTTGTCGTCGATGACGTGGTAGGAGGACCGCGGGGCGCGGATGGTGACCGAGGCGATCTCGTCGGGGGTGAGGCCCTCGGCGTGGAGTATGTCGAGAAGGCCGTCGAGGCTGGCGGGGATGAAGACGCAGCAGGCGTTGCGCTTGAAGAACAGCTCGCTCACCTCGTACCGCTCGCCGAGCCCGTCCAGCAGGGCGTGTTGGTCCCACCGGCCGGTGAACGCCGCGCCGAACGGGTACGTGCCGCCGAAGATGTCGCCCGCCCCGTGGAAACCGGTCGCGGCGAGCATCGCCGCCTGGACCCCGGCCTGCGAGGCGAGGCCGATGTTCAGCGGGCGCGACTGTTCGGAGGCGTCGTCCACCCAGGAGAGCAGGCCGCAGGCGCTGGTGCCGGCGAGCCCGAGCGCGTGGGCGAACTGGTCGTCGGTCAGGCCGAGTAGCCGCCCGGCGGCGACGGCGCTGCCGAACGTGCCGGCCACCGTGGTCGGGTGGAAGCCGCGGGCGTACTGCTCCGCCGGGCCGAGCGCGTAGCTGACGCGGGCGGCGACGTCGATGCCGGCCACGACGGCCGCGAGGACCTCGGCGCCGCTGGACCGTTGGCGTTCGCCGACGGCGAGGGCGGCGGGGCCGACGACGGCGATGGCGTGCACGTTGGCCGCGGGGTGGTGGCTCTCGATATCGCAGTAGTAGGCGAGGGTGCCGTTCGCGAGGGCCGCGGTCGCCGGGTTGGTGCGCAGTGCGGAGCCGGCGAGCCGGCACTCCTCGGCGCCGCCCGCCTCCCGGACCGTCCGTTCCAGCAGCGCCATCACGGGGTAGCGCGGGGAGGTCGCGGAGAGCAGGGCGCCGACGGCGTCGTAGAGGGTGCGCTTGGCCTGCCGGACCACCGGCGCGGGGAGCCGGTCGGGGGCGAAGACGCCGAGGCCGTCGATCAGTTGGCGGGTGGGTGTGCTGGTCGTGCTGGTCGTTTTGGTCATGCTGGTCACGAGGGTGTCCGTTTCTGGGGGTCGGGTGCGGCGTCTCAGCTGGCGAGCGACGTCAGGACCGCGGTCATCCGGATGAGGGCGGCGTCCCAGGCGGTCTCGTCGCGGGCGTAGCAGATGCGGAACGAGCCCACGCCGCGGGCGCCGAACTGGTAGCCGGGGCTGACGAGGACGCCGGCCTCCCGGACGAGCCGTTCGGCGAGCACGGGGTCCGGGGTGTGCAGGGCGGTCGCGTCCACGAAGAGGTACGCGGTGGCCGGCGGGCGGGTGGTCAGCAGGCCCGGAACGGCCGCGAGCCGGGAGAGGGTGTGGTCGCGCAGTGAGCGGAGGTCGTCGAGCCGCCGGCGCAGGAACTCCTCGTCCTCCGCGTCGCCGCGCAGCCAACGGGGCAGCAGATGCTGCGCGTAGGCGGGGGCGCGCAGGGCCGTCGCGGCGAGCACGTCCTCGGCGCCGTCCACGACGTCGGGCGGTCCGACGACCGCGCCGATCCGGTAGCCGGTGAGGGACTCGGTCTTGGACGGACCGGTGAGGGTCACGCAGCGGTCCTGCATGCCGGGCCGGCTGATCAGATGGGGGAACTCCCGCCCGTCGTGGACCAGTCGGGCGTACAACTCGTCGACGACCACGAGCGCGTCATGGGCCTGGACGAGGGCGGCGACGGCGTCGAGGACGGACGGCGGGTACAGGGCCCCGGTGGGGTTGTTGGGGTGGGAGAACAGCAGCGTGGTGGCGCCGGCGCGGAAGGCCGCGGCGAGCTCGTCGAGGTCCGGCACCGGTCCCTGGTCGCCGTTGCCGTTGCCGGGGACGAGCGGGATGGGGTGCACGGTGGCGCCCAGGAAGCGCAGGATCCGTTCGCTGAAGAGATAGTCGGGGTCGAACAGCGCCACCGTGTCGCCGGCGGAGACCACCGCGGACAGCACCGCGAACAGCCCGGCCTGGCTGCCCGGGGTCAGCAGGAGGTGGCGGCGCGGGTCGAGCGGCGTGCCGAGTCGCGCGGAGAGCGGTCCGGCGATCGACTCCAGAACCGTCTCGGCGCCGCGGTACGGGGTGTACGCGTTGCGGCCGTCGGCGGCGGCCGCGGCGAGGGTCTCGGCGGCCCAGGGCGGTTGCGGGAAGCGGACGGTGTCGAAGTGGGTGGTGTCCAGCACGTCGTCGCCGCTGAGCGCGGCGTCGGCCAGCGCGGCCGTGACCCGGCGGTCGGCCTCCCGCACGGACAGGCCGAGCTGCTCGCGGCGTTCGGGCAGGTGCAGCCGGCGCACGGCGTCGGAGGCGCGGGCGCTCATCGCTGGCCCTCGTTCGCGGATGACAGACCGAGCAGCGGCAACAGGCCCCGGAGGTCCGGCAGTTCGGCGGTGGGTGGGGGAGTCTCCGGCCGGAGCGTCTGGCCCTGCCGGTTGATCCACACCGTGGGGATGCCCATGGGGACCGAACGGGGCAGGTCCACGTACTGGGACTGCGCCACGTGGACCACCTCGTCAGGACGCACGCCCGCGCGCGCCAACACCAGGTCGAACAGGGCCCGGTTCGGCTTGTACGCGCGGACCACCTCGCCGGTGAGGGCGTGCGTGAACGGGTCGCCCAGCCGCCTCGCGCTCGCCTGGAGTATGTCGCGCTGGCTGTTGGAGATCGTCGCGAGCGGGACGTGTCGCCTGGCCTCGGCCAGCACGGCGACGGCGTCGGGGAAGGGCTCGGCCCGGGCCATGACGTCGCCGAGCGCGTCGAGTTCGGCGGGGGCGACCGCGACGCCCGCCTCGGCCAGGGCCGCGGTCATCGTGGTGCGGAGCAGGTCGCGGTAGAGCAGGAACGGACCGGACACGGCGGGCAGTGCGTGCCCGTAGTACCAGCGCTCGTAGAACGCGGCGACGTCGAGGTCGACGCCCTCGGCGGCGAACAGCCGGACGAGGTGGCCGCGCAGCGCGGAGTCCCAGTCGATGAGAGTGCCGTAGGTGTCGAAGGTGATCAGCCGCGGTGCGGCGGGCAGTGGTGCGGCGGATAGGGGTGCGGCGGATAGGGGTGCGGCCATGCCTGTCTCCCTCTTCTCCGGTTGACAGGCATGACGGTAGGCGGCGAATCAATCATGAGTCAATAGAAGTTAACTAATGACTCTACTGGCTCGCGCCATGGCGCTTGCGCTCCCGGTAGGCCGAGGCGTGCACGCGGTTGCCGCAGCCCTTCGCATCGCAGAACCTGCGGCTGCCGGGGCGTGACGCGTCGACGAAGACGTTCCCGCATTCGGTCCGGTCGCAGACCCGCAGCCGGGCCGCGCCCCCGTCGGCGATGGCCGTGAGCAGCGCGACGACGCACGTGGTCGCGACGCGTTCGGCGAGCGGGGCCCGGGCGCGCGCGTAGTGCCAGTGCCAGGCGCCGTCGTGGTCGGTGAGCTGGGGTTGGGCGCCGAGCTCGCGCAGCAGCCCGTTGAGGTCCGCCACCGACTTGCGTACGGCGGCGTTGCCGAAGGCGAACCGGAGGCGGGGGCGCAGCGCGCGCAGCCGCTCGAGGTCGGCGCCGGAGAGCGGGCGGTCCACCACCCAGCCGCGCTGGCCGAGCAGCTCGGCCGCCGCCGACTCCGAGGTCAGCCGCTCCTCGCCGGTCATCACGTCGTAGCTGTTGACCAGGTCGACGGCGGTGAGCGCGGCCCGGCTGGAGTAATCACTTACAGACAACTTTGCTCCTGAGAGAGCTGGGGCGATCGATCATCTCCTAATGCCAGCATACTCATGATGAGTGAGGGTGGATGGTGGTCAAGGACAGGATCGTGCGGAGGCGCTCTGCGAAGTCCTCGGGGCGCCACATGTATCCGGTGTGGTCGCCGGGGAACTCCGTGGCCGCGGTGCCGAGTCGGTCGGCCAGGGTCTCGACGATGCGGGTCGCGACCGGGGCCCGGTAGTGGCCGACGCCGAGCACCAGCGCGGGCAGCTTCGCGCGGAGGGCGGTGAGGCGCGGCCGGTAGCGGACGAACGGGAGCATCTCGTGGCCGAGCAGGAAGTCCAGGTTGCCCTCGATCCGTTCGCCGAAGTTCGGGTCGAGTTCGGCGCCCGGCCAGGGCAGGTCGGTCGCCGGGTCCTTCTCCCCGGGGTCGAGCGCCGCGAACTGCGCGTACGCCGCCTCCGCGCCCTCGGTGAGGTAGGTGTGGTGAACGGCCTCGTAACGCGCCTGTTCGGCCGCGGCGTCCGGGAGCACGTCGGGGACCGGCGGCTCGTGGGAGACCACCGTGCCGAGGCGATGGCCGTGGCAGGCGGCCAGTTCGAGCGCGACGACGCCGCCTCCGCTGCTGCCGAACACATGGGGGGTGTCGTCGGCCAGCTCTGCCAGGAGCCGAAGGGCGTCGTCGGCCTGCTGGTCCAGGCGCGGGTCGGTCACCGGCCCGCGGAGCGGGCTCCGGGAGTTCCCCCGGCGGTCGTAGGTGATGACGGTGTACCGCTCGGCGAGCACCGGCGCGATCGCGGCGAAGGAGCCGGCGTCGACCTGGCCGCCGTGGATCATCAGCAGCGGCTGCCCGGAGCCCCGCACCTCGTAGTACAGCCGTGCCCCCGGGACCCGCAGGCGCCCGGTCCGCACCGGAGGCGCGGACGGCCGAGCCGGACCGGACGGGCGGGACGGGCGGGCCGGCGCCCCGTTTCCCAGGTTCGCGCCGATCGTCATCGCTCCGGCGGCCGTGGCCGTGGCGCCCAACAGCAGAGTTCGTCGTGTGATCATGCGTCGATTCCAGCGAGCCCCGGCCGCCCGCGACAGCGCGCAAGGGACCGACCCACCGCCGCCGGGTCCGCACGAAAGGAGCGGGACACCGGACTTTCGTAGGGGTTTCGCCCGCGATCCGACCGCGGCCCCGACGCGTTGGATAGCGTTCCCTCATGGCGCGCGAACGGCTCGTGGACATCGGGGTGATGGTCCTCGCCGGCGTGCTCACCGCGGTCAACATGGCGACCCAGATCCCGGCCTTCCGCGCCCCGTACGACGCCGTCGTCTGCGGCCTGCTGCTGGCGGGCGCGGCCTCGCTGTGGTTCCGCCGCCGGGCGCCCGTCGCGGTGGCCTGGTTCGTCGCCGCGCTCGCCGCCGTGCTGGTCGCGGCCGTGTGGGTGTGGCCGGGCGCGGCTGCGGGGACCCAGGCGGAACCGGACAGCACGCTGCTGCCGGCAGCGGCGCCGTTCGCCGCGTACGGTGTGGCGGCCTTCGGCCGGCGGCGGCGTCTGGCCTGGCTGCCGCTCGTCGCCGTCGCCGTGATCGCCTGCCTGGGCGTGCCGCCCTCGTCGGACGTCGTCGCCGTCGCCGGTCCCGTGCTGGCCCTGGTCGGCGGGTCCGCCGCGCTCGGCCTGTACGTCGTGGCCCGGGCCGAACGGGCCGAACGCGAGCACCAGCTGCGCGCCGAACGGGCCCGCGGGGAGGAACGGCAGCGGCTGGCCGCCGAGGTGCACGACATCGTGAGTCATCGGGTGAGCGTGATGGTCCTCCAGGCCGGGGCGCTGCACGTCACCACGGCCGACGACGCGACGCGGGAGGCGGCGGGGGAGCTACGGGCGCAGGGGTGCCAGGCCCTCGACGAACTGCGTGACCTGGTCGCGCTGCTGACCGCCGCCGACCCGCCCGAGGCGCCGGGTGCGGGCCGCGTCGCCGTCGAGAGCGTCGAGCCCGTCGAACCCCTGCCCGACCTGTCCGGGTTGGTCGCGGCGACGGAGTCGGTCGGGATCGCCGTCACGACACGCACGGTCGGTGACGCGGCCCCGTTGCCACCCGTGGTCGGCCGCACGGTGTACCGCGTCGTCCAGGAGGCGCTGACCAACGTGGGCAAGCACGCGCCCGGATCGCGGGTCAGCCTCCAGGTCTGCCACCTGCCCGCCGGCGTGCGGGTGAGCGTCCGCAACACCGCGCCGACCCGGCCGGGCGACGCCGGCCTGGTGGGCGCGGGCGGCGGGGCCGGCCTGCTGGGCCTGCGCCGGCGCATCGAGTTGATCAGCGGCACGCTGCGCGCCGAGCCGTGCGCCGACGGTGGGTTCCTGGTCGACGCGAGCCTGCCCTCGTTCGTCCCGGCGGCGGGTGTGGGCGCGTGATCCGGGTGCTGCTGGTCGACGACGACCCCTTCGTGTGCGGGCATCTGCGGACGATCCTCGGCACGGCCGACGGCCTGGAGGTCGTCGGCGAGGCGTACGACGGCGCGGACGCGCTCGACGCCGTCACCCGGCACCGGCCCGACGTCGTCCTGATGGACCTGCGGATGCCCGGCGTCGACGGCCTCACCGCCATCGGCCACATCAGCGCGCTCCCCGAACCCCCGGCCGTGGTGGCGCTCACGACCTTCGACACCGACCAGCACGTGCTGCGCGCGCTGGCCGCGGGCGCCGCGGGGTTCCTGCTGAAGTCGACGCCCCCGGCGGACCTGATCGGCCTGGTGCGGGTCGCGGCCGACGGACACACCGTGATGTCACCGGCCGCCACCCGCCGGCTGGTGGACACCGCCGTCGGCCGTCGGGCGGACCGGGACAGCACGCTGGCGCTGGTCGGCACGCTCACCCGGCGGGAGCGGGAGGTCCTGGTCTGTCTGGGGGAAGGGCTGTCCAACGCGGACATCGCCCGCCGGCTGTACCTCTCCGAGGCCACGGTGAAGGGCCACGTCTCGCGGATCCTGGTCAAGCTGGACTGCCCCAACAGGTCCCGAGCCGGCCTCCTCGCCCAGGAGGCAGGGCTCGGCTGAGGGAGGCGACCGGACCGGTGTTCAGGGGAGCCGAGCCGGAAGAGGTTGAACCGGTTGGTCTCGGCGGTGGACGGGGCGCGAAGGCCGGACGGGGCGCAGCTTTCGAGGAGTTCGGCCGGCACCCTCTCGCTGCCCTCGCCCCAGCGCTCGACGAGCCGTGGATCTCCGCAGTGCCAACGCATCAGGGCCGCAGTCTCGCTCAGCACGTCGTCGCGGTCCTGGTCCTGGGAGTCCGCCCCGGGCTCGACGCGGTGTCGGCGGCGAGCAGCGCACCGGGCAGGTGCTCGGCCACCCTCGCGAACACGTCCCGAACCGCCGACTCCTCCAGGTAGATCAACACGGCCTCTGCCGCGAGGAAGTACGGTCCTGGCGACCGCCGTACCCGCTCGACCCACGAGGAGTCCGTCACCGACGCGGCGATGCTGTGGCGGCGCGGGGCGTCCGCGAAGAACGCCCGCCGAACTCCATGACATCGGGCAGGTCGAGGTCGAACCAGTGGACCGTGCCGTTGTCGAGACGTTCGAAACGGGTGTTGAGTCCGGTGCCGATCTCGACCACGGTGCCGCCCGGATGCTCGTCCAGAAAGCGGCGCACCCACGCGTCGAACACCAGCGTGCGCAGGTTCGACCGCGGATCGGCCAGCATGCCCCGACGCTTACGGGTCTCCACGGCGCGGGCGTAGAGCGGAATGAACAACCGGGACTGCGTGACGAACACCTCGGACTCGGAGGCGATCTTCCGGCTGTCCGCACCGCAGGGCCCCGACGCGGTGTCGTACGAGCTGGGGATCGGGCCGCACACCGCGACGCTGGGGCCGGGCGGCGCGTTCTGTGGCGAGTTCGCCTTCGACGCGGCGCACTTCACGGGAACGTCGAACGTGCCGGTGGAATGGCATGTCCGCGCGCTCGATCAGGACTCGCTGGAGGAGGTCGCCGACCTCCTCACGGTCACCGCGACCTCGGCCGCCCAGACCGTCGCCTCACCCGGCCACGCGATCGACGCGTGACGTCACGAACACCTCGACCGGCACGGCGACGTTGTCGTTCGAACTCACGGAGGCTGCGGGCTAGGCGGGCGGGTCCGTCAGCAGGGAGATCGTGCGCGTGGCGTCCCGTCTCGTGGGACCTGATGCGCACGATCTGCACCCGGCTACGGTCAACAGGGAAGAACGGCCCACATCGTCTTGCCGATCCCGTCGTCGCAGGCGGCCACGCCCCATTCCTCGGCAAGTTGGTCGACCGGCAGTAGCCCGCGCCCGCCCTCCGCGTCCGCCCCGGGCGGACACTCCGGCGGACCCGGCCGGTGCTCGCCGCGGGGATCGCTGACCTCCACCCGCAGCCGCCCCGGCGACCGGACGAGGCGCAGCGGAACGTCGTGGCCGGGCAGCAGGCCGTGCGTGACGGCGCTCGTCGCCAGCTCGGCGACGACCAACGACACGGCGTCGTTCACGTCCGAGCCGTGCGGGTGCCCCCCCTCGTGCAGCCGCTGCGCGGCCAGCCGCCGCGCCAGCCGTGCGCCGCGCGGGGTGGCCGTGACGCGCAGCTCGAACGCGTCGGAGGCAGAGCGGGGGTGCCGCGGGGTGGGGCGACAGCAGGCGGTCCGTCGGCGCCATACGACGAGGCTCCCCGCGGCGCACCTCTCCCGACCAGTGGCGACGCCCCTACGAAGACAAACTGTCGGGGTGTGGGGTACGGGTCACGCCGGGTCCGCCCTGGCCCGCTATCCCAAGCCGTCGGTCCGGGCGGTGATCGACCCGCTGCACAACGCGGGGCTGCTGGCCGTGTGCGGGGCGGTGGAGGTCGAGGTGCTGCACAGCGCTCGCTCCAAGGCGGACGCGGAGCGGATCCGTGACGAGATGCGCGGCTTCGACTGGCTGGCCACCCCGGACGAGGTGTGGGACCGGGCGCTGGAGGTGCAAACGCGGCTGGTCGGGACGGGAAACGGGAAGGCCCTGTCGGTGGCGGACCTCGTCATCGCGGCGACCGCCGAACGCCATGGGGCGATCGTGCTGCACTATGACGGGGACTACGACATGATCGCCAGCGTCACCGGCCAACCGACCCGCTGGGTCGTCCCGGCCAGCACGGCCGAGTAACGCGCTTTCGGCGCCATCTGCTGAGGCCGCGGCCGTATCAACACGTCGCGGGCGGATCACGCGGCTGTCCATGGCCTCGAAGCGACGTACGGCGTCCTGCGGGCCCAGGCGTTGACTCCGTAAGGAGTCCCTGGCGTGGATCGAGAAGCTTCTGGGGGAGTTGTGAACTCGAAGATCGAACGGTCGGAGCCGCTGAGCTGGCGGAAGAGCAGCTACAGCTCCGGGAACGGTGGCCAGTGTGTCGAGATCGCGGACGCGTCAACCGACGTCCTCGTCCGCGACTCCAAGCGGCCGGACGGGGCCGTCCTGGTCGTTGGAAGGGCTGGATGGGCGGCGTTCGTGCGGATAGCGACGGGTGGCTGAGCTGCGGGATGGGGAAGGGCTGGCGGCTCAGGGCATCAGCACCGAGCGGCTGGATCTGCTGCCGCTCCTCGTCGAGCATGCCGAGGAGATGGCCGTGGCACTGGCCGATCCTGACCTGCACACCTTCATCGGCGGCACCCCGGCCACCCCGCAAGCTCTGCGCTCGCGCTACGAGCGCATGACGGCCGGCTCTCCCGAGCCGGCCGTCTTCTGGTTGAACTGGGTGATCCGGCTCCGTGACGAGGACTGTCTGACGGGCATGGTGCCGGCGACGGTCAGTCCCGTCGAGCGCGGCGCTGTCGCCGAGGTCGCGTGGGTGGTGGGCACTCCGTGGCAGGGCAGGGGCATCGCCACCGAGGCGGCCCGCGGGCTCGTCGACTGGCTTGGCCGGCAGCCGGTCCAGACCGTGCTCGCCCACGTGCACCCCGACCACCGGGCGTCCGCCGCCGTCGCCACCGCCGCCGGGCTCACGCCGACCGAGACGTGGCAGGAGGGGGAGCGTCGATGGCGGCGGGAGCTGAGACGATGACCGTCCACTACCTCGTGGGTGGGGCGACGTGCTCGTGCGCTGTCGAGCGGGGAGCGTGACCGTTCCACCATGAGTGGTTGGGCTTTTCGTCCGTAGACGCCGGATTGCACACCGACTGGTTGTCGTCGGCTATCGCGCTGGACGAAAGGGTCATGGCGATCGCGACTCCGGCAACTGCCGCGAGTCCTCGTCCCAGAGACTTGCTGTGGCGCACGGTCGGCCTTCCTTAAGGATCTACCCCCGTCCGGGCGCATGATTGTAGTCACGGGCGGCCGGCAGAGCAAAGTCTCCCGCCGACCGTTGGTCTGTACCTACGAATTCCTGCGGAGTGAAGGGCTAGTTCGCGCGTCGCAGACGGTCCCGGATGGCTGCCGCGCCGGTCGCGTCGAGCGGCTCCAAAAGGTCAATGGCCCGGCGCAACAATGTACGCGCCTGATCGGTGTGGCCCTCGCACAGTCGTACCTCGGCGAGCGCCTGGAGCGCTGTCGCCTCCTCCTGCGGCATGCTTCCCCGGCGGGCCAGATCAAGGGCCGCTTCCAGGTGAAGAGCCCCTTCTTGCAGGCGTCCCTGTGCGGCGATGGCCTGCCCGAGTTGGCGCTGAGCCTGTACGTGTTCGTTGCCGGCCCCGATGGCGCGGATCAGGTCCAGCGCTTGGCGGGCATGGCTTTCGGCGTCCTCGAAGGATTCGGAAGAATGGCGGGACGTGCCGACCGCGAGCAGTGTGTTGGCCTCGTTTTTCCGGTCGCCGATTCGGCGGAATATCTCCAGGCACTCTGCCAGCATGGACTCGGCGGCAGCTGAATCACCCTTGTCGGTCGACAGGGAAAGAACGCATGCGAGGTTGAGTTGTGCGATTCCCTTGTCCAGTGGTGTTCCGACCGATTCGGCGATGTCAAGCGATCTCTCGTAGGCCTCGCGAGCCCGTTTCGTCTTGCCCATGGTGTTCAGTAGGTCGCCGAAATTGTTGAGGGTCTTTCCGAGCGTGCGCCGATCGTCGGAGCGCTCCAGCCATTCGATTGCCAGCGTGAAGTGTTCCAAGGCATCGTCGAGTTGGCCGAGATAGAGGAGGGAGATACCGATGTTGTCCAGGCAGCGGCCTCGGTGCCAGTCGTCGCCCACGTGTCGCCGCAGGGCGAGCGCCTGCTCCTGGTAGGCCAGGGCGTCCTGGTTCCTGCCGCCGTGCCAGCTCACCACGCCCAGCATCCGCAGTGCCTCCGCCTCCAGCTCCACGTCGTGCGTCGACCGTGCGAACTTGAGAGCGCCCTCGCAGGATTCCTGCGCCGCGTCGTAGTGGCCGGTGTTGGCCTGGGCCGTGGCCAGGTCCAGCAGGGCGAGGCCCAAAGCCCGTCTGTTTCCCCTGCGTCGCCAGTGATGAACGGCCTGGCGATGCATGCGGGCGGTGTCGAGCCATCGCCCCTCCGCGTCCAGGAAACCTCCCAGAACGTGGCTCAGCAAGGCGGCTCGCTCGGTGTCTCCTCGTGCGCGGGCGTGCGCCTCGGCGGCGAGTAAACTGGTGCGCTCCATCCGGAGCCACCCCTTTGCGTCCTTCGCGTCTTGAAGGCTCGGAGTGTATTCCGGTAAAGGCACGCCACGGATGTCGAATCTCGGGCGCCGTGGATACACGAGTCGATCTGCGCGGTCGGCCGCGTGCAGGAGGAAGTCGATGAGGCGGCCCTGCGACGCCTGTCTCACCTCGTCGCTGTCCTCCGAGTCCGCCAGCGTGCGGGCGTACTCACCAAGGAGATCGTGGAAGCAGAACCGGTTGGGGGTCGGCTCCTGTAGCAGGTGGCTCTGGTGCAGCAGCTCCACCATTCGTTCGACCTGTGGAAGAGGCAGTCCTACCAGCGCCGCGGCGGCCATGGGGTCGAAACCGTCCCCGATGTGCAGGCCGAGCAGGCGGAAGGCGCGTTGTTGCTCAGGCTCCAACGTGCGGTAAGACAGATCGAAGGCGTTCGCTATCTCGATGTAGCCGTCGCGGATCTCCCGCAGCCGGCCCGAGGGGCGGGACAGCCGATCCCGCAAGGTTGCCACGCTCCACGACGGGTGGTCGCTGAAGCGGTGGGCGACCAACTTGATGGCCAGCGGGAGGAATCCGCAGAGCTCGACCACCGCCGCGAGTTCCCCGTCGTCCACGTCGCGGCTGCGTTCCTCGCCCGCGAAGTTGCGGAACAGCGCCAGGGCCTCGTTCGGCGGGAGGACGTCGAGGGTGACGGAGCGGGTTCCGGGGAGCCCGTTCAGCTTCCGGCGGCTGGTGATGATGAGCAGCGAGGGCGACCTGCCCGGTAGGAGCGGCCTGACCTGGTCGGGGCCGGCGGCGTCGTCCAGGACAATGACCGAGACGAGGCGCCCGGCCACGGTTCTCCACAGCGCGGCGCGCTCCTCTTCGTCGGCGGGAACCTTCTCGGCCGGAACGCCGGCGTAGCGCAGCAAGTACGCCAGCGCTTCGCCGGAGCTCAGCGGCGCCTGGCCGCCCGCATGCGCGAGGAGGTTCACGTAGAGCGGCCCGTCCGGGAAGCGGCCGCTCAGCTGGTGGGCGGCGTTGAGGGCCAAGGTCGTCTTGCCCACACCGGCCATTCCCGAGATGGATTCCAGGGCGACCACCACCCCCGACGCCCTGGTCGCCCGATGCCCGGGCGGCCGCCAGCAGGCGGGCGAGGTCCGGTTGCCGCCCGACCAGAGCGTCGTGACTCGGCAGCACGCCAGCGAGAGGCGCGGGGCGTGTCCGCGGTGTCGCCGACGTGGGTGCCCCTCGTGGTTCGTCTGCCGTCCGACACGAGCGTGATGAGCTGTTCGAGAGGAGCGCCGTTGAGGATGAGGTCGTGGATGCGGGACAGTCGGGCGCGAGGTTCGTGACCCTCCTCGGCGCGCAGGCGTTTTCGGGTGCCACGGAAGACGGCGAGCGCCTCTGCGTCCCGCTCGCAGCCGTAGTACGCGATCATGAGGTACCCGGCGAGCCGCTGGTGCAGTGGGTGGCGCGCGTGGAGCGCCGGTAGCTCGCTGAGCGTCTCGGAGTAGCGTCCGAGGCGTAGCTCCGCGGCGATGCGGGTCGTAGTGGCGCTGAGTTGCGACTCGGCCATGTCCGTACGCACCTGTTCGGCCCAGAGCCCCGGCAGCCCGCTCAGCGCCTCGCTGTGCCAGAGGGCGTCGGCCTGGCGAAGAACGCTGACCGCCCTGGTGTCGTTGCCCTCGGCCACCAACCTCTTGGCGATGGCGGTCAGGTGACGGAAACGAGACCAGTCGACCGACGCCGCGCCCAGCGCTGAGCGTGTAGGAGTGCGCGTGCGGCTGGATCCGTGGCGGCTCTGGCGTCGCCGGGCTCGGCCGCGAGGGCGTCGCCGATCGCCCGGCGGACGCGGGAGACCTGAGATAGACGCTCTTCTCCGGCTGCGCCGGAAGCTCGTCCTCCTGCCAGAGGCGCTCGACCAGGACTCTGCAGGGCGACCGGACGACCCGGCTCCGCGACGAGGGACGCGAGAACGATCCGTTCCTTGTCGGAACGGAGTCCGAACTGCCGTCCGTTGGAGATCAGAGTCACCGGACCGAGGATGCGGAACTCCACCAGCCCTCCCCCGGGCGGGCCATGATTGCTCTCTCTTTCCGAGCTTGACAGAGTGTCAGAGATGACGGCCATGGGTTGCCGAGCCTTTGGCCGGTTTCCACACGCGGGTCGAAATTGTCCCGCCTTATCCGGCTGCCGAACGGGTAGGTACTTACGGCTCAGCGTGCACGTACGCGTGGCCGGCATCCGGTCGGCCTCGCGTACGGCAGGTGGTGGTGACCCGCGTGGCCGAGGGGGCGGACCGTGGATCCTCAGACGAACGCGCACTCGAACATCGTCGGTGGCTCGGCGGCCATCCATGGCCCAAGCATCCAGGCGAATCAGGTTCAGGGCGGCATCCACCTTCACCAGCCGGGGGTGCCGGCGCCTCCCGTGCCGCGGCAACTGCTCAGGGTGTCCGCGTACTTCACCGGTCGGCAGGATGATCTCGCCGCGCTGACCGGGCTCTACCGGCGCGCTTCCGCCGAAACGGCGCCGCTCGTCGTGGTGAGCGGGCGCGCCGGGATCGGGAAGACCACGCTGGTCTCGCAGTGGCTGCGCGGCATGCCCGACGAGGACTTCCCGAACGGCCAGCTCTACGCCGACCTCCGCGGCTACTCGGCGGACGGTCCGGCGTCTCCGGGGGAGGTGCTCGGGCAGTTCCTCCGGGCGCTCGGGGCGGCGTCGGTCCCCGCGGAGTTACCCGAACTCATGGCCCTCTGGCGGACGATCACCGAGCCGTTGCGCATCGCCGTGATGCTCGACAACGTCGTCTCCGCCGCCCAGGCCCGCCCGCTCCTCCCCGGAGGAAGGGGCGGACTGGTCGTGGTCACCAGCCGATACCGGCTGACGGGATTGCGGCCCGAGGGCGCGGTGTTCCATCAGCTCGGCCCGCTGGACACGGACACCGCGGTCGAGTTGCTGTCCCGAGTGGTGGGCGAGGAACGGGTCAACAACGAGGTGGCGGCCGCCCGCGAGGTGGCGATGCTCTGCGACGGCCTCCCGCTCGCGGTGTGCCTGGCGTCGGCTCGACTCGCCTCCCGGCCGCGGCAACGGGTGCAGCGCATGGCCAACGCGCTCGCGCAGGAGCGCGATCGGCTGTCCGCGCTCACCGTCGAAGGAGGGGAGACCGCCGTGCGCACCACGTTGGACGAGTCCTACGCCGTGCTGCCGGACGCGGCGGCGCGGCTGTACCGCAGGCTCGGCGTGCTGCCCATCGGTGCCTTCGAACCCGAACTTGCCGCCGCCGTCTGCCCCGTCCCGTTGGACGAGGCGGAGTTCCTGCTCGACGAGCTGGTCGAGGCGAACCTCGTCGAGGATGTCGGCACCGACCTCTATCGTCTGCACGATCTGGTTCGGCTGCACGCCGCCGAGCGGGCCGAGACCGAGGCGCGGCGGGGCAGCGACGTGTCGCGGAACGAGACCCTCAGGCGCGCCTGTGACTGGTGCGTGGTCACCGCGTCGGCCGCGCAGCGGCTGCTGACGCCGGTGCAGGCGACGCTGGACCGCACGCCGAGATTCCCCCCGGAGCTGCCGCATCCGTTCGTGGACGGGGCCGGCGCGCTGGAATGGCTGGAGGCTCGCCGGTTCGACCTGCTGGCGGCCGTCCGGGTGGCGCGGGAGCACGACTGGCCGGACGTGGCCTGGCAGATCGTCGACGCCATGTGGCCGCTCTTCTCCCGGCTGCGGCACTACGGCCTGTGGATCGAGGCGCACGAGCTGGGGTTGGCGGCGGCGCGCGACGCCGGGCACCGCGCGGCTGAGCGACAGATGCTGAACTCCGGCGCGATCGGCCTCAGCGCGGCCGGTCGCCTGGAGCGGGCCATCGAGTGGTACGCGACGTCGCTCCGGGCCGCGCGGGAGGCCGGCGACGACCGGGACGCGGGCCAGGCGCTGCTCGGTCTGGGCGCCTGCCACCGCGAGGCGGGGCGGTTCCCCGAGGCCGAGGAGTGGTTGGCCGACGCCGTCGCCGTGTGGACCGGAACGGGCTACCTCCGCGGCGCGGCACTGGCGCGCATCGTGCTCGGGGAGATCGCGGTGGAGGTCGGTGATCTCCCGCGAGCGGTCGAATGCTTCGGTCGGGCGCTCGACGAGATGACCGCGCTGTCCGAGACCTACGAGGCCGCCCGCGCCCGCGCGTTCCTCGGCAGGGCGCACTCCGTCGCCGGCCGGCACGACGAGGCCCGGCGCGAACTCCGCGCGTCCCTCGACGTCTTCGAGGCAGCGGGCGCCTCCCACTGGCAGGCGCGGACCTGGGAGATGCTCGGCCAGGACGCCGCGCGCGCCGGCGAGTCCGCCGCCGCGCGCGGCCATCTGGAGCGCGCACGGGTCCTGTTCGCCGCCTACAGCCCGGACGACGCGCGACGACTCACCGGGCTCCTGGCCGGGCTCGGGCCGAACGGGCCGGACGCGGCGGGCCCGTCAGCGGGGTGACGGCCGTCAGCTCCGCCAGGTGGTGCCCGTCCGCCAGCCAGCCGTGCAGGCACGACACGACCAGCCCCCCGTACCACGCGGGCCACCGGCGGCCGGCCGGAGCCCGCGGCAACTCCCGTGGTACGTCGCCGTTTTCCGCGAGCAGCCAGCCGCCGGAGGCGACCGGCGTGGCGGCGAGCCGGCACCCCGGGTACCTGGCCAGCTGCTCCGTCAGCCAGGCGACGGCCTGCGGCCAGGACCGGAGGCGTTCACCGTGTAACACGTCCGCGCAGGCGAGCCACCTCTCCTCCCGGCAGCGGTCCGCGTCCACGGCGACGTGGACGTCGACGGCCCTCCGCAGCGGTCGGCGGCAGACGATGTAGCGCCAGCGCCGCGAGCCGGCGTCGATGCCCACGGCGATGCCCGTGGCGGGCCTGTCCCGGCAGGCGACTCGGCCGACCCAGCGCCGCCCGGTCGCGTCCCGTTCGTTCGCGCTCGCTCCGTTCACGTTGATGCCGTTCCTGTTCATGCGGTTCGCGTTCATGCCGTCGGCAGCCCCTGCGTCCAGGTGTGCAGCGGGGGCGGCAGCGGCAGCCGCAGCGTCGGCGCGTCGTGCGCCGGCTGCCCCAGTCCGAGCATCCGGTAGAGCAGCCGTCGCATGTTGCGGTTGAACCGCCCGGGTTCCGAGGTGATCCGGGAGGCGATGACGGCGTACTCGGCGCGGCGGTACTCCGCCCTCGCGTAGTCGAGTTGGGCGGACAGCGGACCGGCCGGGGACAGCGTCGGCGCCGTCAGCGCCAGGTCCGCCGCCGGTGAGTCCGGGTTGATCTCCTGTGCCGGTGTGGCCGCCAGCAGGATGGGCGCCCCGGTCAGCGTCCCGTACAGCGATACGGAGCCGTGGTCGCCGATGATCGAGTCCGCCGCCACGAGCACCGGGCGCCAGTCGGCCTCGGGTGGCACGACGGCGACCCCGCTGGCCATGCACCGTGCCAGCCACGAGTGGATCTGGTATGGCCCGTGCGCGGACCATACGTTGGGATGCACGAGCACCGCGACCTTCCGGTGGGAGGTCGGCGGCAGCTCGCTCAGCAGCCGGGGCAGAAGCGCCTCGAAGTCCCGGAACGACGACCGTGGCCCCCAGGTCGAGACGACCACGAGCAGCTCGTGGTCGGGGCACAGACCGAGGGCCGCGCGGTAGGCGCTCCGCTCCGGCAGGCTGGCGGCGATCCGGTCGTGCACCGGGTCGCCGACCACCGTGGCGACCGGGACCGCCTCGGGGCACCAGCGTTCCAGCTGAACCACGTCGTCGCGGTGCGGAAGCACGACGGCGGCTGGCAGCCTGCCGTCGCCCAGCAGGATGTCCGCCGGCCGAAGGCCGTTGACCTGCTGGTCCGCCGTGCCCACCATCCGCTTCAGGTAGCCCGCGCCGTGCGGAACGGTGACGACGGGGCCGCGTATCTCCCCCAACCCGCGCGGGCCAGCCGCCAGCACGAGGTCGTACGTCAGGCGCACCGCCTCGGCCCAGGGCAGCACCGGCCCTCCGATGCGGCGCAGGAAACGCGTCACCCCGTCCCCCAGTTCGTGGGGCGGCGCGGTGAACAGCACCTGGATCCGGAAGTCGGACGCCGCCAGGTCCACGATCTCCCGCAGTCGCTTCGCGTAGGGCACCGTGTGCACCACGGCCAGCACCCGCTTGCGGTCCGGGAGGGTCAGCCAGTGTCGTTCCGGGTCTCGGCCGTGATGTGCGTGTGAGTTCTCGGATATGCCGTTGGCCGGCATGTCGACATCCCCCATGTCTGTTTCTGCCACGGCCTCCCCGGCGCGCGAAGGAAGCGGCGCCGGGGAGGCCCGTACAGGGGGTGTGTTGCCGCATGACCGGACAAAAGCCTTGCCGACTTCTTGCGGAAAGCTTGCCGGGCGCGTCCGAGGTGGTCATACGCGGGGGATTGGCTGCCGGCTCAACGGAACGCCGCCGGCGCCCGGCTACGCATGGTGCTGCTCATGATACGTCGTGGTGATCGGATGGTCACCGGGTGGGGGTGAGCGCCCGCGGGGTCGGTGGGGAGGGTGGTCCCGGCGTCGGGCTCCGGCAGGCCGAGGTCGGGGTCCTGTCAGGATGCGGGGATGCGCATACCGAGGAAGGCGGCCCGGGTCGCGGTGGTGGATTCGGGTGGGGCGGTTTCATGTTCCGGTACGACAACGAGGAGGTCGGGGTCCTCCCCCAGGCCCGGGGGCCTGGGAGGTGCCCCCAGGTCGATGCCCGGGGGCGGGGTCGATCCGGGGGAGGACCTGCGGGCCGCCGCGCGGCGGGAGCTGTGGGAGGAGACCGGGTGGACGGACGTCGAGCCGGGGCCCGTGCTGTGCCTCTGGGAGCACGACTACACCCGGGTCGGGGTGCCGGTCCGGCAGCACGAGCATGTGTTCCTCGGGCACGGGCCGCGCCGGGATCTGGTCGGCGATCTGGCCGCGGCGCATCGGGAGGACGGGATCCTGGGCTGGCGCTGGTGGTCGCCGAAGGAGTTGGCGGAGACCGCGGAGGCGCTGTGGCCGCCGTCGCTGCCGGAGCTGCTGGCCGCCGTGCGGCGTGACGGACCGCCCGCGACGCCGGTGGATCTCGGCTATGTGCCGAACGAGCCGAACGAGCGGTCGGGCAGCGCCTAACGCAGCAGGTTGAGGCTGGAGACGACCGTGAAGAAGAGGACGACCTGTTCGAAGCGTTTCTGGTCGAGGCGCTTGATGGTGGCGCGGCCGGCGAGGGCGCCGAGGAGGACGGCGCCGACGAGGGCCGCGTTCAGGGACAGGGAGTCGGCGCTGATCAGGCCGAGGCCGGCGCTGAAGGGGATCTTGAAGAGGTTGACGATGAAGAAGAACCACGCGGCGGTGCCCAGGAAGGCCAGCTTCTGGTAGCCCTTGGACAGCAGGTACAGGGCCATGACCGCGCCGCCGGCGTTGGCGACCATCGTGGTGAAGCCGGCCAGCAGGCCGAAGACCAGGGCCTGCCAGCGTCCCGAGGGGTTCGCCGGGCGGCGGCGTTGCCAGAGGTGGATGCAGACGACGGTCAGCAGGGTGACGCCGATCGTCCGGCGCATGACCGTGTCGTCCACCCATGCGATGAACGCGGTGCCGGCCAGCACGCCGACCGCCACGGACGGGAAGAGGCGCATCAGTGCCGGCCACTCCACGTGCCGCCGGTAGGCGCGGATCGCCAGCAGGTCGCCGGTGATCAGCAACGGCAGCAGCGCCCCGCTGGACTCGCGGGCGGGCAGCACGGCCGCGAAGAGCGCCACGCTGATGGCCCCCACCCCGCCGATCGAGGTCTTGGCGAACCCCACGAGCAGCGCGGCGAGGGCGAGCACCGCCCATTCGCCACCACCCAGCCCACTGATCACGTGCCGGACCTTACGTCACCGGTCGCTCGAACGGGGGACGGGTCGCGCACCAGTTCCTCCCCGCCCAGGCGGACGGGGAGGAGCCGGACGGTGCGGGGCTGGGCGACGGAGCTAGCAGATGTTGCTGCTGCTGTTGTTCAGGGTGTTGTTGCGGAAGGTCACGTTGTCTCCGCAGGGGTTCTCGACGAGGGCGGAGTTGTTGACCGTGAGGTTCTGGATCGTGACGTCGCGCGTGTTGGCGAACTCGGAGCGGGCGGCGATGCGGATGTCACCCGGTCCCGACACGGTGCCGCTCTGGGCGGCGATGGTCACGTTGTAGCAGTTCTCGATCAGGATGGCGTTGCTTCCGGTATTCGCGATGTCGACCCGGTCGATGACCGCGCCGCCGCTTTCCGAGACGCAGAAGACGCCGCGGCCGCCGCCGCGGGCGATGACCTGGTCCACGTAGATGTTGGTCGGGTAGCTGCTGCCGATGCGGCCGTTCTGGTTGGCCATCCGGAAGGCGGCGTAGCCGGTGCCCGTGCCGGTGTCCTGCCCGTCGACCGTCCCGATGTCGGCGTTGATGGTGTCGTTGATCAGCAGCCCCGACTCGCCGGTGTCGCGGGCCACGACCGTGCCGACCCGCAGGCCGTCCACGCCGTAGGTCTCGACGCCGTGGGCGCTCGTCCCCTGGACGTACACGTAGTCCATCCGGATGTTGGACGAGGGGTCGTCCCTGTTGCCGTGGTTGTCGACCCGGATGCCCAGGCCGCTGTTCAGGCGCATGTCGATGTTGCCGAGGATGACGTTGTCGACGTTGCGCATGAAGATCCCGTACACCGGGCTGCCGGTGAGGGTGAGGTTCTGGATCTCGATGTCCCGCTTGTCCCGGGCGTAGATCGGCGCCATGTCGCCGGAGCCCGAGCCGGTCACGTTGATCGTGCCGCAGATGTCGAGGGTGGTGTAGCTCGGGATCGACAGCCGGGAGTTGGCGCTCATGCTGCCGGAACCGCGCACGACGACCCGCTGCTTGGAGGTGCGGTTGGCGTCGAGGCTGGAGATGGCCGCCCAGATGGCGTCCGGCATGCTGCTGCCGGTGTAGACGACGCTGCTGCCCCGGCGGGCGGTCCAGGTGCCGCCGCTCTGCACGGCCTCGGCGGTGTAGGAGCCGTCGCCGCAGGCGAGGGTTTCGGCGTCGTCGGCCGCGGTGGAGGTGGTGGCGGCCGTGCTGGCCGCGCTGGTGGACGAGGCGGCGGTGGTCTGCTCCGGCTGGGCGGTGGGGGCCGAGGCTCCCGCCGGGTCGGCCAGGGTGGCCAGGACCAGGGCCACCCCCGCCGTGAGGATGCCGAATCTGCGTCTGTGCACGGGGCTGGCGGCTCTCTTGCCCATCGTCGATTCCTTTCGGGGGGTCGTGAAGGTGGGGGATTGAATCGACTCAATCCGCGTGCGTGCTGGGCCGAACGGGGCGGAGCGCGTGGAGACAGGTGCGAGCGATGCCGGTGTGCGTGGGGTCCGGGTGCGGCTCACCGCCCGGCGAGGTGGGCGTCGACGCGAACCGTGCGTTCCAGGACCCCGAGGGCGCAGTCGCGGGCGACATCGAGTCATGCCCATGACAGCATCTAAACCGGTATAGCGGCAAGAGCCGGGGACCGGATTGGGGGGAGGGGGCGCGCGCGGGGCCTGCGGGGAAGGGAGTCGGCGGATCGGGGTTCGCCGAACGGTCGAGGTCCGCTGGAGCGGGACCCATCGGACAGGGCTTGCGGGCGCGGGCTCGCCGGGGCGGGGCCCGCCGAGCGGCTGAGACCTGTGGAGGGCTGTTCAGCGGCTGGGGTATGCGGGGACGGGGCAGGCCGATCGGCCGGGGGATGCGGGAACGGGATCCGCCGAACGGCCCTGGCCCGCGGCGGGCTCGGACTCCGGGGCGGGGTCCGGATCAGGCTCCGGACCGGGTTCGTCGGGGGCTATCTCGAACCAGACCGTCTTCCCGGTGGCCCCGGCGTACGCCCCCCACGCCGGGGCGAGGGCGTCCACCAGCAGGAGCCCCCGCCCCGACTCCTGCTCCCGCGTCGCGTCGCCGCGGTGCGGTAAGTCCGTCGTGGAGTCGGTGACCTCGACGCGCACCCGGCTGCCCGTCCAGCGCACGCCGATCCGGCAGCCGCCGCCGGCGTGCACCAGGGCGTTCGTGACCACCTCGCTGACCAGCAGCCGCAGTTCGTCGAGCCGGTCGTCGGACAGGCCGAGCCGCCAGTCGCGGACCACCGACACGATCCGGTGTCGCGCCCGGGCCACCGCGCCATGCGTCGGCGACACGCGAAAGCAACGGGCCTCGGTTCTCGACAGTCGTTCCAGCATGGTGAGTCACACTGTGCTTTCCCTTTGGCGTCGCCCGGTTCCCCCCGGGAATACCGACGATCCTCCGTTCCGGTCGAACGGCGAAAGGTTTCACGGGGGTTTCAACTCACGTCGTTGTCGCACGCCGGCCATGGCCATGGCGCTACGCTGAGCGGGCAGTTGGCGACGGAGGGTCCTGATGACCAGTCAGTCGGACAGAGTGCTGCACCACCCCTTGGCCTACGTCCGGGCGATGCTCGGACTGGGCAAGACGAAGTTCGCCGAGTTGGTTCGATTACATGGCAGCATGCTCGGCCATAACCTGGGGACCACCCGTTCCACCGTTTTCAAATGGGAACGCGGGGACCATGACCCGGATGAGGTCACCCAGCGCGTGATCGCTGACATGCTGCGCGTTCCCGATGCGGCACGGGCCTCGGTGCCCTGGCCCTACTGGCTTCCCGCATGGGAAGCGTCCTCGTTCGCCGCCCCCTGGACTTCGGCGGCTACGCTCGAATCCCTGACTCAACTAGCGGGGAGTGGTTCGATGGACCGGAGAGGCTTCCTCGGCATAGGCGGTGCCTCCCTCATGGGCATGGGCGCCCAGTGGGCGGCGGCCGACCCGGCCATCGCCGCCGCCGCGACCGGCGACGCGGTCACGCCGGGCACGGTGGACCGGATGAGCGAGCGGGTGAACTCCTTACGCGCCATGGAGGAGGAGACCGGAGGCGGTGACCTGCTCGACTCGGCCCGCGCGGACCTGCGGCTGATCACCCGGATGCTCGACAACGGCCGCTACAGCGAGGAGACCGGCCGGCGCCTCTACGCCCTGGCGGCGGAGGTGTGTTGTCTGCTCGGCTGGATGAGCTACGACACCAGCCTGCACACCGCCGCCCAGCAGCACTACGGCGCGGCGTTGCGGGCGGCCAAGACCGCGGGGAACGACACGCTCGGCGCGCATGTGCTGTGCTTCATGGCGACTCAGGCCGCCAACCAGCGCGAACAGCGCGCGGCGGTCGGCCTGATGGAGACGGCGGACGCGGTGCGGGGGAACGTACCCGCCGTGATGCGTGCCTCGTTGGCCGCGCACCAGACCACGGTGTTCAGCAAGGCGGGCGAGGGTCGGGCCGCCGCCCAGGCCCTGAACCGCGCCTTCGACGCGTTCGGCCAGGCGGTCGCCGGGGATACACCGGGCTACCTGACGTGGTTCGGCGAGGCGCAACTCCGGTCCACCGAGGGGCGCTTCCTGCTGCTGAGCGGACAGGCCCGGCGGGCCACCGCGGCGTTGGAGCGCTCCGTCGCCCAGGCCACGCCCCGCGACCGGGCTGTCCGCTACGGCACGCTCGCCCTCGCGTACCAGGAGATCGGCGACCTCGACGGCGCCCTGGACGCGACCCACAAGGCGGCGGACCTCATCGCCGAGGGCATCCACTCCGAACGGGGCCGGGAACGGCTCAGGGAGGTCCGCGGCGCCCTCCGGTCACACCGCGACGAGGCCAGGGTCCGCGAGGCGTCCGAACGCATAGCCAGCCTGGCGGCCTGACGCGCGCCGCGGTGCTTCCTGCCCTCGTCGGCAGGGTCCGGCTCAGCGGCGGCGGGCGTCCCGGGCGGGGGCCGGGGCGCCGTCGACGTCGAGCCGGACGACCACCGGGGTGCCGGAGGTCGTCGTCGGGGCGGGGACCGCGACGGTGAGGTGGCCGTCGCGGGTGGCGTGCTGGAGCGGGGTGTCGGGGGTGGCCAGCAACGAGGCGCGGCGCACCGGATGGGCGAGGGCGGGGAGGCGCAGCAGCCCGTCGGCGGGCCGGTCGAAGACGTGCGCGAAGAGCGCGCCGTCCTTGGCGGTGAGGCGGCCCCAGGCGGGCTCCTCGGCGAAGGGGCTGCCGGAGGCGCCGTGGATGCTGTCGGCGTTGCTGGCCATCCAGTCGGCGATGCCGTCCAGAACGTTGACCGCGCCGTCCGGCACCGTGCCGTCGCCGCGCGGGCCGATGTTGAGGAGGTAGTTGCCGTCCCGGGAGACGACGGTGGTGAACTCCTGGATGATGGCGTCGACCGAGCGGTAGTTGGTCTCGGCCCATCCGGTGTAGCCCCATACGCCGTTCATGGTCGCGCAGGTCTCCCAGGGGCGGGACAGCGGCGCGGACGGGACGGACTGTTCGGGGCATTCGAAGTCGCCGAGGCCGAGGCCGCGCTTGACGCGTTCGTTGATGACGATGTCGGGCGAGCGGGCCAGCAGCCAGTCATAGAGGTCCTGGCCGTCGGCCTTGATCCACCAGTCGTTCAGCGTGGGCGTCTCGGGGCTGCCGCACCAGTCGCCGTCGAACCACAGGACGGCCGGGTCGTAGCGGGTGAGAAGCTCCTGGAGTTGGGCCTTCATGTCGGTGATGTACGCGGTGCGCGCGGCCGTCGAGGACATCTGGGTGAAGCTGCCCTGGATGGTCTGGGAGCGGTGGCACCAGTCCAGGATCGAGTAGTAGAGGCCGAACCGGACGCCGCGCTGCTCGCATGCGGACTTCAGCCGGCCGAGCAGGTCGCCGCCCTGGTAGCCGCTGTAGTCGTAGAGGTTGTACGGGGTGCTCCCGGTGGTGTCGGTGAAGCTGGCGACCTGGGAGTCCCACATCGCGTAGCCCTCGTGGTGCTTGGCGGTGATGACCAGGTACTTCATGCCGGCGTTCGCGGCCAGTTCGGCGATCTGGTCGGGGTCGTAGGCGGTGGGGTTGAAAGGCGCGGAGACCTGGGTCTGGTAGTCGGCCTTGGACCAGCCCTCCTGGTTCATCGCCCATTCGCCGTGCGCCAGATGGGAGTAGGAGCCGAAGTGGATGAACATGCCGAACCGGCCCTCGTACCACCAGCGCATGCGGGGCGGCACCTCGTAGGCCGAGGCGGTGGCGGGCGACAGCAGCTGGGAGGTGCCGACGGTGGCGGCGCCGCCGGCGAGGGCGGCGGCCCTGAGGACCGAGCGCCTGCTCGGGTGGGGGGTGGACATGCGGCTCTCCTGGGGACTTGGAGGTACGGGCAGACGGTGCCCGCACCCTCGATGGTGCGCCTATGGCATGTCCATGGCTAGATGGCGCCCGGGCGCTGCGTGGGTAGCGTGCCGTCATGTCGACCGTCGCTCTCCTCGTGCCCGGCGCCGGCTACTCGCCGGCCAGGCCGCTGCTGCACTACGCCCGCGCCGTGCTGCGGAACCACGACTGGACCGTCAGGGAGCTGTGGTGGCAGCCGCCCGCCGACCTCGCCGAACTCGCGCCCGCGGACCGCGTGGCCTGGGTGCGCGAGCAGGTGACGGCCGCGATCGACGCCGAGGACGGCGGATGCGGGCTGTTGATCGGCAAGTCGCTGGGCTCCCTCGCCGCGGAGCTCGCCGCCGACCGCGCGCTGCCCGCCGTCTGGCTCACGCCGCTGCTCGTTGCCCAGCGGGTCGTCGGGGCGGTGGCCCGGACCACGGCCCCGACGCTGCTCGTCGGCGGCACCGGCGACGAGCTGTGGGACGGCGAGCACGCGCGCGCCCTCGCCTCCCGCCCGCCGGTGGAGTCGCTGGAACTGCCGGACGCCGATCACGGGCTGGAGCTCGCGGGCGACCCGGTCGGCTCCGTCGCCCTGCTCCAGCAGGTGGTCGCGCGCCTCGACCGTTTCGTTGGCGCGCTCGACGGCGACGGTCGCCGCTCGGGCGGGCCGTCTCAGACCTGACCGGTCAGCAGCTGGACGGCCAGCGCGCTGGCGCCGACCGCCGCGCCCAGTGCGCCCCCGAAGACCAACGGGCGCGGACCGGCGGTCCGGACGGCGCGCGGGTCGAGGCCGGCGCCGATGCCGGCGAGCGCCACCGTGATCAGCGCCGCGCTCAGCTCGGTGACCGCCGGGCGCCAGCCGGCCGGCGGCGCGCCGGCCGCCGCCAGCGCCGACGTCAGCAGGAAGCACAGCACGAACGGCGGGAAGGCGCGGACCAGCGCGGCGGTCGCCGAACGGCGCCCGGTGCCGCGCCCGTCACCCCCGCCGCGGGCCCGCCAGAGGTGCAGCGCCACGCAGACCGGCACGATCATCAGGCTGCGCCCGAGCTTGACCACCACGGCGAGGGTGACCGCCCCGGCCCCGAAGGCGGAGGCAGCGGCGATCACCGAGGACGTGTCGTTGATCGCGGTCCCGGCCCACAGGCCGAACGCCGGGTCCGAGAGGCCGAGCAGCCGGCCGAGCGCGGGATAGACGGCGACGGCGACCAGGTTGAAGGTGAAGATCGTGCCCAGCGCGTAGGCGGTGCGCTCCGTCGTGGGCCGGATGACCGAGGCCACGGCGGCGATCGCGGACGCGCCGCAGATGCCGGTGCCGGCGCCGATCAGGATCCGGGTGTCCGGGTGCAGCCGCAGCAGCCGGCCCAGGCCCCAGGCGCCGACCAGCGCCACGGCGAGGGTGGCCAACAGCACGGGCAACGACCGCAGGCCGGCGTCCGCGACCCGGCCCAGCGGCAGGCACAGGCCGAGCACCACGACGGCGATCTGGAGCACGTGCCGGCCCGCGGCGTCCAGTCCTGGCCGGTATCGGGCGTACGCGCCGGGGTCGCGGCGGCGCAGCACCGCGCCCGCCGCCGCGCCCCCGACGAGGCCGGCCACGGGGCCGCCCACCAGCGGCAGGAACTCCCCGACCACCGTCGCCGGCACGGCCACCGCCGCCGCGAGCAGCACCCCGGGCACACCGGCGCTTGCCGCGTGGACCCGCGGGGCGGAGTCGGCCGCCTGCGCCGCCGTCGAGCGGCCGGCGGCGAGGCGACCCGAGTCGTCGCGGCGGGCCGGCCGCCTCGGAGGGCTGGAGCCCGTCCGCTTCGCGGCTCGCGCCGCGTTGGTCGGCTCTTCCACGCCGGTTCGAGGAGCCACGCCGGTCGGGTTCTGGGTGTTCGGCGTGCGTGTGGCGGGGAGGTGGTTGGAGTCGGTCTGCTGGTCGGTCTGGACCGCGTTGGTTGGGTCTGCCGTGTCGGGGCGACGGGCCGCGCCGGTCGTGCCCCGGCGGGTGGGTCGCGGCGGGGCGGGTGTGGCCGGCTCGGGTGTCGCGCCGGTCGTACGGTCCGCGGTGGACGGGGTGCCGCCGAGTACCGGCGGTCGTGAGGGTCGAGCCGGTGAGGTCGTCACGCCTGACGTGCGGTCGGCGGGGTGGGGCCCCTCGTTCGGGGAGTGGCTCATGGTTCGCGCCTCCGACTGCCTCGCCCCGCTCCACCTGCCGTCGTCTCCACCATCCGCGGGTGCGCGCGGTATCGGTAGAGACGGATTTGGCAGTACCTCATAAGCTGGGCTGATGCCTCTGCCGCCGGGAACACCCGATCTGGACGTGCTGGACCTGCTGGTCTCGGTCGCCGAGACCGGCAGCCTCGGCGAGGCCGCCCGGCGGCACGGGATCAGCCAGCCGGCCGCGAGCATGCGGCTCAGCGCGCTGGAACGCCGGCTGCGCCTCGTGTTGCTGGAGCGCGGCCCGACCGGCTCCCGCCCGACCATCGCGGGCGCCGCCGTCGTGGAGTGGGCGATGCCCGTGCTGGCCGCGGCCCGGGCCCTGGTCGGCGGGGTCTCCGCGTTGCACGCCGAGGGCGAGCACCGGCTGCGGGTGGCGGCGTCGCGGACCATCGCGGACCACCGGATCCCGGGGTGGCTCATCGCGCTGCGGGACCGGGATCCCGACACCCGGGTGGCGCTGGAGGTGGGCAACTCCGAGCAGGTGGTGGAGCTGGTCCGGCAGGGCGCGGGACTCGGCTTCGTGGAGGGGCCGCACGCGCCGACGGGCCTGCACAGCCGGGTGGTCGGCGGGGACGAACTGGTCGTCGTGGTGGCGCCAGGACATCCGTGGGCCAGGCGCCGCCGGCCGCTGCCGCTGCGGGAGCTCGCGGCGACCCCGTTGCTCACCAGGGAGCCGGGCTCCGGCACCCGGGAGGCGCTGTGGCAGGTGCTCGGCCGGTTCGGCGAGCCCGCCGCACCGGCCGCCGAGCTGGGTTCGGCCGCCGCGATCAAGGCCGCGGCCGCCGCCGGCGTCGCCCCGGCCGTGCTCAGCCGGCTGGTGGTGGGCGACGAGCTCACCGGGCGCCGGCTGGCCGCGGTGTCGCTCGACGACCCGGCGGCGCTGCGCCGTCGGTTCCGCGCGGTGTGGCGGCGGGAGGAGCCGCCCGCCGGGGCGGCGGCGACCCTGCTGAACATCGCCCGCGGTCGGTGAGGGCGGATCTCTCCCCCCGATACCACCCGGTTGGCGGCTTGTAGTATCGCTAGTCGCATGTGTCCGACCGCAGCCAGGACGAGAGCACTATGACCACTGCCGTCGGCAGCAAGGCCGTGAGGGCGCGCGTCGCCGTCGCGGCGCTGTTCTTCACCAACGGGTTCGTCTTCGCCAACGCCGTCCCTCGCTATCCCGAGATCAAGGACGACCTGGATCTGTCCAACGCCGCCCTGGGCACCGCCATCGCCGCGATGCCGCTCGGCGCGCTGGTGATCGGGCTCCTGGCCAGCCCGCTGATCAAACGTTTCGGCTCGGCCTGGTCGGCCGTGATCTCGCTGGCCCTGATGGGCGTCAACATCGTCTTCGTCGGCACCGCCCCCGTCTTCGCCCTGCTGTGCGCGGCGCTGTTCGTGGCCGGCGGCCTGGACGCGATAACCGACGTGTCCATGAACGCCCATGGCCTGCGGGTCCAGCGGCTCTACGGGCGGTCCATCCTGAACGCCTTCCACGGCCTGTGGAGCGTCGGCGCGGTGCTCGGCGGCTTCACCGGCGCCGGGGCCGCCCAGGCCGGCGTCCCGCTCGCCGGCCACCTGGCCGTGATCGGCGCGGTGACCGTGGTGGCCGCCCTGGTCACGTCCCGGTTCCTGCTGTCGGGCGCGGAGGACACGGAGCGGGAGGGCGACGAACACCATTCGGGCCTCACCAGGGACGGCGCCCGGTGGCAGCCCGTGGCCCGGGTGCTCGCGGTGCTCGGCCTGGTGGCCGCCGCGGCCGCCGTGGTGGAGGACTCCGGCGCCTCCTGGGGCTCGGTCTATCTGCAGAACGAGCTGCTGGCCAACGCGTTCGTCGGCGGCCTCGGCTTCGCCTCGCTCCAGGGCATGCAGACCGTCGGCCGGCTGCTCGGCGACCGGGTCGTGTCCCGGCTCGGCGACCGCACCACCGCGCGGCTGGGCGGAATGCTGGTGGTGCTGGGGATGAGCGTCGCCCTGCTGTGGCCGTCGGTGCCCAGCACCATCGTCGGCTTCGGGATGGCGGGGCTCGGCGTCGCCACCCTGATCCCGGCCGCGTTCCACGCCGCCGACGAGATCCCCGGCCTGTGGCCGGGCGCCGGCATCACCGTGATCTCGTTCCTGTGCCGCGTCGGCTTCCTGGTGTCGCCGCCCGTGGTCGGGCTGATCGCCGACGCCAGTTCGATCCGGCTCGGCCTGATCGTGGTGCCGCTCGCCGGTCTGGCCATCCTCCTCACCTCCGGCGTGCTGGACAGCCGGCCGCGCGACGCGGCGCACGACGAGCCGGCGGGCGTCGCGGGCGCCTGATCCGGCGGGGCACCGCTCAGCACGTCACCGTTCGGCCCATCACCGGGTGCGATCCGGCCCCGGCTGTTCACAAACTGACGTCATGGCAGACACAGCTGAACGGCGCGGCCGATCGGACTCGTCCGGTCCCGCCCCCGTACGCGGCCCCTCCGACGCGGCCCGCCGGGCCGCCCGCCGCCTGGAGCGACTCACCGGCCACCCGGTGGACGGCGTCGTCGCCATCTCCCGCGAGGAGGACGGCTGGCGTGTCGACGTCGACGTGATCGAGGTGCACCGCATCCCGGACACGACGAGTCTGCTCGCCACCTACCAGGTGGACCTGGACCAGGACGGCAAGCTCCGCGAATACCACCGGGTGCGCCGATTCCGCCGCTGCGCGACCGACGACTGACGGATCACCCGCCCGTCCGCGAAGGAGGCCCCCCGCCATGACCGTCACCACGACCTACCGGGACGACGTCGCCTGCGTGCCCCGCGCCGGCACCCTCTACGACGTCATCGACATCATCCTCGACCGGGGCATGGTCATCGACGTCTTCCTGCGGGTCTCGCTGGTGGGCATCGAGATCCTCAAGATCGACGTCCGCATCGTCATCGCCAGCGTCGACACCTACCTGCGGTTCGCCGAGGCCTGCAACCGCGTCGACCTGGAGGCCGACACCCGCAGCCGCACCGTCCCCGAGCTCTTCGGCGGCGGGATGGGCGGCGGGATGGCCAAGGCCGGCGCGAAGCGGGGCCTGAAGAAGGCCGCGGAGAGCACGGGAGAGAAGGCCAGAAAGGCGCTGACCGGCGGCGACTCCGAAGCCGAGGACTGGGACGAGGAGGAGGACGAGGGCGAGCAGGAGCCCCGAGCCGAGTCCAGAGAACGGAAGGGCCGCGGCGAGCGGTCAGGGAAGCGGGGCGGCTCGCGCCGCTCCCGAGAGGACTGAACAGTGAGCACCGAGCACCAGCTGTACGTCTACGGCATCGTCCGCGCCGACCACCCGCTCCCTGCCGGCCGGCCCGGCGTCGGCACGCCGCCCGCCCGGCTCCGGTCGCTGCGCGCCGGCCCGCTGGCCGCCGTGGTCAGCCGGGCGCCCGAACGGCTGCTGGCCCGCCGGCGCGACCTGCTGGCGCACCAGCGCAGCCTGCTCGCGCTGGCGGCGGACGGCCCGGTCGCGCCGATGCGCTTCGGCATGATCGCCGCGGACGCCGACGCGGTGCTCGGCGAGCTGGCCGGCGCCGAGGCCGAGCACCTCCAGACGCTGGAACGCCTCGACGGTCGGTGCGAGATGAACCTCAAGGTCTTCCCGCGCGAGGACGCGCTCGCGGATCTGCTGAGCGCCGACCCCCGGCTGCACCGGCTGCGGGCCGCCGCGCGGCGCCGACCCGGCTACGAGACCAGCGTCCGCCTGGGCGAGGCGATCGCGAAGGGGCTGCACCGGTGGGCCGCCGGCGCGGCGGCCGAGGCGCTGCACGCCCTGAGCCCGTTGGCCGACGCGGTCGTCGCCGGACCCGAGGTGACCGGCTGCGTCCGCAACACCTCGTTCCTGGTGCGGCGCGAGTTGCTCGACGACTTCGTGGCCGAGGCCACGCGCCGGGCGGACGCCGCCCGCCGCCGCGCCGAACTGCGGCTCAGCGGGCCGCTGCCCTGTTTCAGCTTCGTCTCCGCGAAGCACCCCGCCACCGGTGCCGGACCCGCCGCGCCGGCGCCGACCGGATGCGGCTGAGGGAGGCGCCATGGGCCTGTTCTCCGAACTCCTGCTGCTGCCGCTGATCCCGGTGCGCGGCGCCTGCTGGGTGGCCGGCCAGGTCGCGGACGCCGCCGAACGCGAGCTCTACGATCCGGCGCCGCTACGCGACCGGCTGGCGGCGCTGCACCGGGAGCTGGAGGAGGGCGAGATCGACCTCGCCGAGTTCGAACGCGAGGAGGAGTCGTTGCTGCTACGGATCCAGGAACGGCAGATCGCCGCTGGCCGACCCCCGTCCGACAAGGCCTGAGAGGCACCGATGGCATCGATGAACGACCGAACGAAGGCGGTGCTGGCCGCCGGCATCGCCAGCGGCTACCTGATGGGGCGGACGCGGAAGGCCAAGCTCGCCTTCGCCCTGGCCACCTACGTCGTCGGCCGCAGGTTCCGGCTGCACCCGATGGGGGTGGCGGAGGAGGGGATCCACAAGCTCAAGGACAGTCCTCAGCTGTCCAAGCTGGGCGGCCAACTCGGCGGCCAGCTGCTCCAGGCCGGGCGCACCGCGGCCACCACGGTGGTCAACCACCGCCTCTCCTCCCTCGCGGACGGGCTGCAGAGCCGCACCGCTGCGCTCGGCGGGGACGGACAGCGAGCGGACGAGGAGGAACCGGACGAGGGCGGGCCGGACGAGGAGCAGGACGAGGACCAGGACGAGGACCAGGACGAAGAGCAGGACGAAGAGCAGGACGAGGACCAGGGGGAGGACCGGGCCGAGCGACGCTCCGCGCGGTCCGCGGCCAGATCGCGCAAGGCGGCGAGCGCCGGGAAGCCCGAGAAGTCCGGGCGGAGCGAGAAGTCGGGGAAGTCCGGGAAGCCGGTGGGCCGCTCGGACGCCGCGAGGAAGAAGGCGGGACGGTCCTCGGGCTCCCGCTCGGCGGAACGGAGGTAGCAAGAGATGGCAGAGAAGCAGACCCCCAGCGGCTCCGACCTGCTGTCGCAGAGCATCGACCGGCTGCGCCAGGAGCTCATGAAGTTCGCGACCGCCCAGGTCCAACGGGCGGTCAGCTCCGCCGGCGAGCGGGCCGGCGGCCTCGCCGGGCAGGTGGGCGAGGCAGCGGGCGGCGCCACGTCGTTGCCCAAAATGGGAGCCAAGATGGTCGGCAAGAACGTCAAGGACAAGGTCGGGGACGCGGCCAAGAAGGTCACCGGCGGCGGTGGCGACGACGACGGCAAGGGCAAGGGCAAGAGCACCGGCGGCAAGTTCACCACGATCATCGAGACGCTCGACATCGGCATGCCGCTGCGCCTCTGCTACGACCACTGGTGCGAGTTCGAGGGTTTCAGCGACTACATGAAGGGCGTGCAGGGGGTCCAGCGCTCCGACGACACGACCACCGACTGGAAGCTGAAGATCGGTCCCTCCGCGCGGGGCTGGAAGGCCACCGTGCAGGAGCAGATCCCGGACGAGCGGATCGAGTGGAGCTCCGAGGGTGCCCAGGCCAGCACCCGGGGCGTGGTGTCGTTCCACGAGGTGGGCCCGAAGCTGACCCGGATCGTGGTGGTGGTCGAGTACTACCCGGCCGGCTTCTTCGAGAAGACCGCCAACCTGTGGCGCGCCCAGGGCCGCCGGCTGCGCCTGGACCTGAAGCACTTCCAGCGCTTCGTGACGCTGATCGCCGACGAACCGCCGGAGGGGTGGCGCGGCGAGATCCGCGACGGCGAGGTGGTGCGCGACCACGAGGAGGCCCTGGAGGAGGAGCAGCGCGGCGACCGCGACGAGGACGAGGACGAGCGCGACGAGGACGAGGAGGAAGAAGAGGGGGACGAGGAGGAGGAAGAGGGCGAAGAAGAGGAAGAGGACGAGGACTACGAGGAGCGTGAACGCAGGTGAGGCACGCCGTACAGCCCGTCGGAACCATCGAGCCGGTGGAGGCGTGCCCGCCACGTCCCGACACGCTCGCGGACATCCTGGAGCGCATCCTCGACAAGGGCATCGTCATCGCGGGCGACATCAAGATCGACCTGCTCGACATCGAGCTCCTGACGATCCGCCTCCGGCTCTTCGTCGCCTCCGTCGACACCGCGCGGAAGGCCGGCATCGACTGGTGGGAGACGGAGCCCTCGCTCTCCTCCCGGGCCGCCCGCGACGCGCTGGCCGACGAGAACGAGCGGCTGCGCCGGCAGATCGCCGCGCTGGAGCAGAAGGAGCCCGAGCAGGCATGACGGAGCCCGCCACCCTGCCCGAAGCGGATCTCGCCGCCCCCGCCCACCCCGTCGACCCGGCCGGGGCCGCGGTCTGCCTCTTCGCGGTCTGCCCCCGGCACGCCGAACCGACGCTCGCCGGGGTCGCCGGCCATGCCGAGGGCGTCGGCCCGGTCCGCGTCCTGACGGTGGGCCGGCTCGCCCTCGTCGTCCAGGACGTGCCGGCCGCCGCGTTCACCCCGGAGGCGCTGCGCCAGCGGCTCGCCGACCGGGACACCCTGGAGCGTCATGCCAGGGCCCATCACGAGGTGGTGGCCGCCGCCGCCGAGGCCGGGCCCACGGTGCCGCTGCCGCTGGCCACCCTCTACCTCGGCGAGGAGCGGGCGTGTTCGGCGGTCGCCAGGGACACCGAACGTTTCCTCGCGGTGCTGGACCGGGTCGCCGGCCGGGCCGAATGGGGCGTCAAGGTGGCCGCCGTCGGCCCCACGCGGCCCGCCGCGCCGCCGGCCCCCGGAACGGACGCCGCCCCGGCCTCCGGACGCGACTACCTGGACCGGGTGCGGAACCGGCAACGGGACAGGGAGGACCGCCAGCGGTCGGCGTCCGTCGCGGCCGAACGGGTGGACGCGGAACTGCGCCGGATCGCGGCGGCGGCCCGCCGGCTGCGCCCGCACGAGGCCGCCGGCGACCCCGAACGGGGCCGCCAGGTGCTCAACGCCGCCTATCTCGTCGACACCCACCGGGCGCCGGAACTGGCCGCCCGGGTGGCCGAGTTGCGCCGCGACCCGGAGGTCGGCGGCCGGGTGCGGGTCGACGTCACCGGGCCGTGGGCGCCGTACTCCTTCGTGGGCGGGAGCGACGCCGATGGCGACGAATGACCCCGTTCCCTGGCGGGGCGACGACGAGTTGCACGGCCCGCTCGGCGTGCCCCTGGTCGATCTGCTCGACCGGGTGCTGTCGGCCGGCGTGGTGATCACCGGCGATCTGGTGATCGCCATCGCCGAGGTGCCGCTGGTGCGGGTCTCCCTGCACGCCCTGCTGTCCTCGGTGACCGACCGGGTGCCGTCGCCCTGGGCCGACAGCGGGCCGCTATGAGCGCCGGGCGGGTGGACCTCGACGCGGACACCGTGAGCCGCGATCTCGCCGCCCTCGTGCTGACGGTCGTCGAGTTGCTGCGGCAGCTGATGGAGCGCCAGGCGCTGCGCCGGGTGGACTCCGGCGAACTGCACGAGGAACAGGTGGAGCGCATCGGCGAGACGCTGATGCGTCTGGACTCCTGCATGCACGAGCTCTGCGACCGGTTCGGCCTGCGCGTTTCCGATCTGAACCTGGATCTGGGACCGCTCGGTTCGCTGCTTCCGATGGACTAGAAAGCCTTGCTGACACCGGCGTTACTACCGGCTTCAACTATGCGTTTTGCACAACAATCCGGTGACATGCATGACTATCGCCCTCGCCCGGCGGCGTGAAACTCTCTTCCTAGTCGCCGAGGGGAACCCGATGAACAAACGGTACGAGGTGTTTTGCCTCGCCGACCCGCACTTCTACGAAAGTCCGGATCGCATCACCACGCGATCAAACGGGAAGGTGGCCGCACAGGAGCTGTTCGAAACAGCTCGGCGGCCGGTGCCGGACGGCTGGCAGACCCAACGTTCCGGCGACTGGCTGCACGTCCAACCGGTGGACGGGGAGATGCCGCTCCAGGGGTGGAAAATCCATGCTTCCGCCTGCCTGGATAATGCGGACACCGTCGCCGCCGCGTTATGGGACTACTGTGTGCCGCGGCGCATACCCTTCAAATTCGTGCCGAGTATGCATCTGCTTTACCTGCGGAACTCGAAATACGCGAGGCGCGACAACAGCGGCAAGTTCGCCACTCTCTATCCGAACGGCGAGGAACAGCTCCGCACCGTTCTGGAGGAATTGCACCCGCTGCTCGCCGGCGAACCGGGTCCCTACATTCTGACCGATCTGCGCTGGCACGAAGGGCCGCTCTACGTCAGGTACGGCGCCTTCGCCACCCGCTACTGTGACGACGGCTCGGGCGCCCTGGTCAGCGCCATCGAGAACCCCGAGGGGCGGCTGGTCCCCGACCGCAGGGAGCCCAGCTTCGGTCTGCCCGACTGGGTGACGCTGCCCGACTTCCTGGCCCCGCACCTCGCGGCCCGCAACACCACCACCGTCCGGGACCTGCCGTACCGCATCGTCGGGGCGATGCACTTCTCCAACGGCGGCGGCGTCTACGACGGCACGGACACCCGCACCGGCGACCGGGTCGTGCTGAAGGAGGCCAGGCCACACGCTGGCCTCGCCGCCGACGGCGCGGATGCCGTCGCCCGCCTCGAACGTGAGAAGGCGGCGCTCGACCGGCTGGCCGGGGCGGGCATCGCGCCGGGGGTGCGCGACTGGTTCATGCTCGGCGACCACCGTTTCCTGGTGATGGACCGGCTGCCGGGACGCCCGCTCAACTCCTTCTTCGCCGAACGCCACCCGCTGCTCGCGGTCGAACCCGACCCGACCGCCGTCTCGGACTACACCCGCTGGGCGCTGACCGTCTACCGCGGTGTGGAGCGGGCGGTGTCCGCCCTGCACGAGCGGGGCCTGCTCTTCAACGACCTGCACATGTTCAACATCATGGTCGACGAGGACGAGGAGTCGGTCGCGCTGCTCGACTTCGAGGCGTCGGCGTACCTCGGCGACGATCCGGACCAGGGCGCGGAGGTCCGGCAGATCGTCGCCCACCCCGGCTTCGTGGCGCCGGCCGACCGCTCGGGCTTCGGCATCGACCGCTACGCGCTGGCCTGCCTGCGGCTCGCGCTCTTCATACCGATGACGACGCTGCTCGCGGTGGACCGGTCCAAGGCGGCGCATCTGGCGGAGGTGGCCGCCGAGCAGTTCCCCGAGATACCCGCGGGCTTCCTCGACGAGGCGGTCGCCGAGATCGAGCGCGACGGAGACGAGGGGAACGATCAGGGGGACGATCGGGGGAACGACCAGGACAGCGGACAGAGACCGGGCGCGTCCCGACCCGGCAGACGCAGACCCGACGACCCGGATGACCGGAACGACCGGGTCAGGGCCGCCGACTGGCCGCGCAGTCGGGACGCGATGGTCCGCGCCATCCTCGCCTCGGCCACCCCCGACCGGGACGACCGCCTGTTTCCCGGCGACATCTCCCAGTTCGCCCCGGCCGGCGGACTCTGCCTGGCCTACGGCGCCGCCGGCGTGCTCCACGCGCTGTCCGAGACCGGCGCCGCGCCCTACCCGGAGGGCGAGGAGTGGCTGCTGCGGCGGGTCGAACGGCCGTCGGCCGAATCCCCGCTCGGCCTCTACGACGGGCTGCTCGGCGTCGCCCTCGTGCTCCACCACCTCGGACACCGGGAGACCGCGCTCGACCTCGTCGACCGGACGCTGGGCGAGCGCTGGGAGCGGCTGCCCGCCCACCTGTTCGGCGGCCTGGCCGGCGTCGGCCTGGTGCTCGACGAACTGGCCGCCGCCAGCGGAGACGGCTCCCTGGACAAGAAGGCGGAACGCGCCACCGAACTCGCCGCGCAGCGACTCCAGGAACCGCCGCCCGCCCCCGGCCACAGATGCGCGGGGCTGCTGTACGGCGCCGCCGGCTCCGCCCTGCTGTTCCTGCGACGCTACGAGCGCACCGGCGACCGGGAGCTGCTCGACCTCGCCGCCCGCGCGCTGCGCCGCGATCTGGACCTCTGCGTCACCGGGCGAGACGGCTCGCTGATGGTCAACGAGAAGGTCCGCACCATGCCGTACCTGGGGGAGGGCAGCGTCGGCATCGCCGCGGTGCTCGACGACTACCTGGCCCACGAGCCCGACGAGGCCTTCGCCGGCGCCCGCGAACAGATCCTGGTGGCCGCCCGGCTGCGCTACTACGCCCAGGCGAGTCTGTTCGGGGGCCGGGCCGGAATGGTCTGGCAGCTGGCCCGCACCGCCCCGCCGGGGGCGACCGATCCGGGCCTCGCGGCGCAACAGTCGCGCATGGACTGGTACGCCATGCCGTTCCGCGGCGGTCTGGCCTTCCCGGGGGACCAGATGATGCGCCTCTCCATGGACCTCGCCACCGGAACGGCCGGCTGTCTGCTGGCCCTGGGCAGCGCGGCCCGGCACCGAGCCGGCGCCGCCGACGGCCCGCCCGCCCGGCTGCCCTTCCTCCCGCCGCCACCCGAGCGGCCCTAAGACCGGTCCTCTCCTGGGGATCGTGGCAACAAAGAAATTCCACCGGACGCCGGAGACATCTCGCCTGGCGACACCTCCGGCAGTTCACGAAAGGACACCACCATGACCGTGCTCGACCTGCAGACCATGGAGCGCACCGAGGAATCCCTCACCGGTGGCGGCGGCGGTGGCGGCGGCGGCGACGAGAGCAGCCTGTCCCTGCTGATCTGTGACACGCACAGCTCCAACAGCTTCCTGCTCTGCCTCTGATCTCCGCTCCGGTGGAGTCGGCGGCCCCGGGCATCACGCCCGGGGCCGCCCCGTCGTACCAAGACCGCAGGGAAGACCGCAGGGAAGCCGTAGGGAACAGGAGACGGACCGCATCGTGCAGCCGACCGACCGGATGCTGCTGGACGCCGCCCGCCGCAACGCCTCGCGGGTGGCCGCGATCGCCCTGCTCACCCTCGTTCAGGCCGCCCTCCTGCTGCTGCTGCCCGCCACCCTGGGCCGCGCCGTCGACGCGCTGCTGGCCGCCGACGCCGGCCCCGACGCCGGCCCCGACGCCGCCAGGACCGCCACCCGCTGGACCCTGGTCTGCTGCGGGCTGATCTGCGCCCAGGTGGTGCTGGCCGCCGTCGAGCCGGTGGTGACCGGCAGCACCGACGCCCGCGCCACCGCCCGGCTGCGGGAGCGCCTGGTGGGCCGGGTGCTGGACATCGGCCCGCGGGCCGCCGGCCGGTTCGCCCGCGGCGACCTGGTCACCCGCGGCACCACCAACGCCGCCCAGGCCGGCACCGTGCCGGCCGCCACCGCCAGCGCCCTCACCACCATGCTGACCCCGGTCGGCGGGATCGTCGCCCTGACCCTGATCGACTGGCGGCTCGGGCTGGCCTTCGCGCTCGGCCTGCCGCTGCTCGCGGTGCTGCTGCGCGCGTTCACCCGCTCCGCCGCCGACTGCGTCGCCCGCTACCAGCGCCTCCAGGCCGACCTCGCAGGCCGGATGGTCGAGGCGCTCGCCGGCGCCCGCACCATCGCCGCCGCCGGCACCGAGGACCGCGAACGCGCCAGGGTGCTGGCCCCGTTGCCCGGGATGAGCCGGCAGGGCTACCGGATGTGGCGGGTCAACGCCCGCGCCACCGCCCAGGCCGCGCTCCTCGGCCCGCTACTCCAACTCTCGGTGGTGGCCGTCGCCGGCGTGCTGCTGGCGGCCGACCACCTGTCCGTCGGCAGCATGCTCGCCGCCGCCCGCTACGCCGTGATCGCCACCGGCGTCGGCGCGTTCGTCGGCTACCTCAACCGGTTGGTGCGCGGGCGCGGCGCCGCCGCCCGGGTCGCCGAGGTGCTCCAGGTGCCGCCGGTGCGGCACGGCGTCCGCGCGCTGCCCGCGCGCGGGCCCGGGCGCCTCGAGTTTCGCGACGTCACGGCCCGGCGCGGCGACCGCACGGTGCTGCGCGGCCTCGACCTGGTGGTGCCCGGCGGCACCACGGTCGCGGTGGTGGGCCGGTCGGGAGCCGGCAAGTCGCTGCTGGCCGAGCTCGCCGGTCGGCTCGCCGATCCCGACTCCGGTGAGGTGTCGCTCGACGGCGTGCCGCTCGGCACGCTGGATCCCGCGGAGCTGCGCCGCGAGGTCGGCTACGCGTTCGAACGTCCGGCGCTGCTGGGCGAGACGCTCGGCGACGCCATCGCCTACGGGCCGCGTCGGCCCTCGGCGACGCAGGTCGTCGCGGCGGCGCGTTCGGCCAGCGCCGACGGTTTCGTCCGCACCCTGCCCGACGGCTACGACACCCGCTGCGCGGACGCGCCGCTGTCCGGCGGCGAACTGCAACGGCTCGGCCTGGCACGGGCGTTCGCCCACGGCGGGCGGCTGCTGGTGCTGGACGACGCGACCTCCAGCCTCGACACGGTCACCGAACTACGGGTCGGCCGGGCGCTGCTGACGGACTGCGGGGTACGCACCCGGCTGGTGATCGCGCACCGGCCCGCCACGGCGGCCCGCGCCGATCAGGTGGCCTGGCTGGAGGACGGCCGGATCCGCGCGATCGGCCCGCACCGGGTGCTGTGGCGGCGCGCGGACTACCGCGCGGCCTGGGACGGGGCGGCCGCATGACGGGCGCCGCACCCCGGCCGGGGCTGGTCGCCGAGGGACTGCGGTTCCTGGGGCGGCGCCGGGGCGCGGTCGGGGCTCTCGCGGCGTTCTCGGTGCTCGCCGCCGTGCAGACCTTCCTGCTCGGCTACGGGCTGGCGCGGGCCCTGGACGACGGTTTTCTCGCCGGGCGGGCCTGGACCGGCCTGGGCTGGCTGGGCGTCGCCGCGCTCGGCGTGTTCGCCGGCTCCGTCGGCATGGGCGGCGTGTACCGAGCGGTGGCGCGGCTGGTGGAGCCGCTGCGCGACGCGCTGGTGCGGGAGGTGGCGGGGGACGGCCTGCGCCGGGCGGTCGAGGGCGGCGTGACCCGTTCCACGCCGGTCGGCACGGCGGTGGTCTCCCGGCTGACCCACCAGGTGGAGATCGCCCGCGACAGCTTCGCCGGCCTGGTGCTGGTCACCCAGACGTTCCTGGTCAGCCTCGTCGGCACGCTGGCCGGGCTGCTCTGGCTGGCGCCCGGGCTGCTGCTGTTCGTGCTGCCCGCGCTGGTGCTCGGTCTCGTGGTCTTCGCCTTCGCGCTGCGGCCGCTGGCGCGGCGGCAGCGGGCGGTGCTGCGGGCCGACGAGCAGCTGGCCCACGCGCTGGGCGACTGCGCCGCGGGCCTGCGGGACGTCGTCGCCTGCGGCGCGGAGGCCCGCGTCGCGGGCGAGCTGCGGGCGCTGATCGACGCGGAGGCGCGGGCGGCCACGGCGCTGGCCAGATGGGCCGTGACCCGGGTGCTCGCGCTGGCGCTCGGCGGCCATCTGCCGATCGTGCTGCTGCTGTTCCTGGCGCCCTGGCTGCTGGACCGCGGCCTGACGGCGGGCGAACTGGTCGGCGCGCTCACGTACCTCACGCAGTCGCTGCTTCCGGCGCTGCGCAGTCTCGTCGACGGTTTCGGCGGGGCGGCGGCCCGGCTCGCGGTGGTGATCACCTGGCTCCGCGGGTCGCGTCCCGCGCCGTCCGGGTCGACGGACGGGTCCCGGACGGGTGACACGCCGGACGGCGCGGCCGAGGAGCCGGCGCCCCGTCCGGCACGGCCGGCCCGCGGCTGGCACGGCCCCGTCCGCCTGTCCTCCGACCCCCCAACGCAGGCGGCGTCGCCCGCGGGAAAGGGTCACGGGTCACTACCGGACGCGAGCGCGGCGACGGCCTCCGGCGGGCCGCCGCACGCCGCGAGTGCCCCGGCCCCTGACGGCGAGCGGGCGGCGTCGCCGCAGGGGGCCGGGCCGGGCTCGGGCGGGGAGTGGGTCGGGGCCGACCCCCCGCGGGGTGGGGAGCGGGGGGCGCTGCCGCGCCGAGCCGGAACGGGGGAGGCCGACGGCGTGCCGCCGCACGCCGCACGGCCGGCACGGCCGGCGCTGCCGCGCCGAACCGGGCCGCCAGCCGACCCGTTCGGACCGGACGCCGACGCCTTGGCGGGCGGTCCTGGCGGGCCGGTGCCGGCGGCCGAGGGCGCGTTGCCGGGGGTGGCTGATGCCGGCGTCCAGGGCTCGTACCGGCCGGTGGGCGGTTCTGGGGGGTCCGGGGCAGGTGCCGGCAAAGGGGTTGCCGCGCCGGGGGCGGACGTCGTGTTCCGGGGGGTGAGCTTCGCGTACGGGGGCCGGGCGGATCCGGTGGTCCGGGAGTTGTCGTTGGAGGTGCCGGCGGGCGGGCACTGGGTGGTCGTGGGGCCCAGCGGCGTCGGGAAGTCGACGGTGGCCGGACTGGCGGCCGGACTGCTGCGGCCCACCGCCGGGGAGGTGCTGCTCCGCGGTCGGCCGGTCGCCGGGCGGAACGCCGCGGAACTGGCGCGGCACCGCACCCTGATCCCGCAGGAGGCGTACGTGTTCTCCGGAACCGTCGCCGACAATCTCGGTTATCTGTGCCCCGGCCCCATGCCTGCGGCATACGCCATGCTGTCGGCGGCCGAGGCGGTGGGCGCCGGCGAGCTCGTGGACCGGTTGGGCGGCCCTGGTGGCCGGGTCGAGCCGGCCGAGCTCTCCGCCGGGGAACGGCAGTTGGTCGCCCTGGCCCGCGCCCTGCTCGCGCCCGCACCCGTCGTGCTACTCGACGAGGCCACCTGCCACCTGGATCCGGCCGCCGAGAGCCGTGCCGAGCTGGCGTTCGCCCGCCGGCCCGACACCACCCTGCTGGTCATCGCGCACCGGGTCAGCTCAGCCCTGCGGGCGGACCACGTACTGGTGCTGGACGGAACGGAGACGGTCGGGGGGACCCATCGCGAGGTGTTGGCCCGCTCCCCCCTCTACCGGGACCTGGTCGGTGGCTGGTCACACCCAGCCGGCGCTCCTGGCGATGCGGATGGCGTCCAGGCGGTTGCGGGCGCCGGTCTTGCGGATGCCGGCGGCGAGGTAGTTGCGCACCGTGCCCTCGGCCAGCAGCAGCCGGCCGGCGATCTCGGAGACGGGCGCGCCCTCGGCCGCGAGTGACAGCACGTTGCGCTCGCGGGCGGTCAGCGGGATCTCCGCCGCCTGGAGAAAATCGAAGGCGAGCGCGTCGTCGACGAAGCGCTCGCCCCTGGCGACACGCCTTATGGCCGTGATGAGTCGCTCGGGCGGCGCGTCCTTGCTGACGTAGCCGAGCGCCCTGGCGTCGTACGCCTCACGTAACTGCCCCGGTCTGCCGATTTCGGCCAGTACGAGTAACACCGCGCTGGCCGACGCCTCCTGGCAGACGAGCTTCGCCGCCAGGGCCAGCGGAACCGGACCGCGGTCGTCCGCGTCTATCAAACAGACGTCGTTCCGGCGACAGCGCGCTTTCTCGGCCGCGTCGTTCCAGGAGGCTGTTTTCACTTCTATGTCCTCCGCAACGCCGACCAACGACGCCAACGCCGAACGCATCAGGTAGGCGTCGTGCACGAGCAGTATCCGGATCACGTGACGTCCTCTCTTGGACCCCGGTCTCTTACTCTTCGAACGGGGTTCTTCACCCAACCAACCATCGTCACGCGTACGAGGGTGTACGCACGACATGAAACCGGTCGCCGAAAATGCCGACGCCAAGGGTCGCGCGCGTCACCGACCTGCTACTCCACGTAGATCCGCAGGTCCCGTCCGTGTCCGGTAAGCGACGGTCCTCACCTGGAGATCACGTATCGTTCGCCTGGCAATCACTTCCTTCACTTCTTCGCCCTCTCGCGAAGGGGTGTCCGGCCGCACACAGAGTGAGACGGCCGGGCGACCCGTCGGTTCGGCGACGGCGGCTCAGAACCACAGGCGTCGGCGGGTGCGGCGACCCGCCGCACCGCTCCGGCTGAGCGCGCGCGAGCTGCTGCGGAACGGCTTGCTGAACCACCGACCCAGTGGGCCCGGCGCCCTGCCCGCGGTGCGCGTGCCGGTCCCGAGCGAGCGTTGCATGCCGCGCTCCGGGTGTCGGGACAGCCGGGGCAGCAGGAACGCCAGGATGGCCAGCACCACGCAGGCGACAACGATTCCCGCGACGAACATGATTTCTCCTTTCGTACCCATCTGCTGGGTCTGTCTGCTGGGGTATGAGCCGACCGACGAGCGTCGCCGGCCGCTCACTCCCGGGTCAGGGCCACCGCCTCGCGGATGACCGCGGCCGGCCCCTTGCGCGCGAAGAGGTCGCGCTGCCAGCGGGTGCCGCCGCCCCCGGACAACAGCCGCTCCGTGCCCTCCCGGACCGTCTCCCGGTCCCCGGTCTCCGCGAGCACCGGCGCCACATGTTCGACGAGATCGCCGACGACCTCGCGGGCCGCCGCCTGGCGGTGGGTGTCGGGCCGGAGCAGGGCGTCCTCCAGGCCGGACCGGCTGGCCCGCCAGGCGGCCAGCCGCAGCAGCGGGGCGCTGGCCCGCGGGGGCGGCTCGCCGTCCTGCCAGGCGCGGGCGGCCGTCTCGACCAGACCGCGTACCAGCAGTGCGAGCACCACCGCGTCCCTGGCGTCCGGGCAGACGTCGCAGACCCGGATCTCCACCGTGGGGTGGACCGCGGACAGCCGGGCGTCGAAGTAGACCATGCCCTGGTCGAGCAGCGTGCCGCTGGACAGCAGGGACGCGATCAGCCCGTGGTAGCCCTCGGCCGAACCGAACACCTCCTGCGGGCCGGTGCACGGCCAGCGGCCGAACACCTGGTAGCGGTAGCTGGCGTAGCCCGAGTCCTGGCCCTGCCACATCGGCGAGTTGACGCTGAGCGCCAGCAGCGGCGCGAGCCACACCCGGATCCGGTCGAGCACGGCGACGCCCTCATCCTCGGACTCGACGGCGACATGCACGTGGCAGCCGCAGGTGAGCGCCTCCTGGGCGGTGAGGCCGAACGCCTCGGCCATCCTGCGGTACCGGCCCTTCGGCGTGAGCTCGGGCGCGATCGGCAGCGGCGAGGTGGCGAGGGCGGCGACGTCCGCGCCCTCGGCGTTGGCGAGTTCCGCGGCGCGCCGACGCCAGGTGCGTATCTCAGCCAGCAACTCGTCCCGCGTGGTGCAGGGGTTGCTGTTGGTCTCCAGTTGCTGCTGTTGTAGTTCCGACACGACGGCGTCCGCCGGCGCGTCCGCCAGCACGGCGCCCGCGACCGCCCGCGGGGCCGCGCTCTCGGCGTCGACCAGCAGAAGTTCTTCCTCCACCCCGACTGTTCTCGTCATTCGGCCCGGGTACCCGGGCTGCGGTGCAGGACACTCGCGCACTCAGTCGCCGGGACGCACACATTCGATGAGGTAGTCGCCGGTGTCCTCGTCCGTGGTGACGCCGTGCGTCTCGCTGCGGAAGCCGGGGAAGCGCCGGTCGAACGACTCCAGGGCGGACAGGTATCGCAACAGCGGTCCGTCGAGGGCGCCGACGTCCTCGCCCGGCATCAACACCGGGATGCCCGGGGGCGTGACGGTCACCATTGCCGCGGCCGTCCGCCCCGCCGCGTCGGCCAGCCGCAGCCGCTCGGTGCCGCCCCTGATCAGCCGCTGGTAACAGCGCTGCGGCGGCTCGACCGGCTCGGGCAGCCGCTGGAACGCGGTGTCGAGCAGCTCCACGAGCCGCGCGTCGCGCAGGTGCCCGTGCATCTCCTGACAGAGCCCCCGCAGCGTGTGGTCGGCGTAGCGGCGCGGGTACGTGGCCACCAGCCCGGGCAGCACGTCGACCAGCGACGCGCCGTCGTCGTACAGCGCCTTGAAGTCCATCAGCGCGTCCAGCAGCGTGCCCCATTTGCCCTTGGTGATCCCCATCGAGAAGAGGATCAGCGTGGTGTAGCTGTCCGTCTTCTCCACCACGATGTTCCGCGTCGCCAGGTACTCCGTCAGCACCCGGGCCGGAACGCCCCGGTCGGCGGCCCGCCCGGTGGCGTCGACGCCCGGGCAGGTGAGCGTGACCTTGACCGGGTCGAGCAGGCAGTAGCCCTCGGTCAGGCCGGGAAAGCCGTGCCATTCGGCGCCCGGCGCCAACTCCCAGCAGGACGGCTCGGTGCGTAGCAACTCGGCCGGGGCGTCGGCGAAGTCGAGCCGCGCGCCGGTCGCCGGATCCGTCACCGACTCCGGCTGCCAGACGCCGAAGAACCAGGGGGGCCGGTCGCCGGCCGCCGCGACGCGCCGTCCGGTCCGCACCACCGCCTGGCGGAAGCGGACCGCCTCGGTCACCGCCTCGTCGAGCAGCCAGCGCCCCTGCGGGCCGTCCATCATGCCGGCGGCCACGTCCAGCGAGGCGATCATGGGATACAGCGGCGAGGTGGTGCCGTGCATCATGAACGCCTCGTTGAACCGGTCGTGCTCCACGGGGGCCCGCGGCGCCGGCCTGACGTGCACCATGGCGGCCTGGGACAGGGCGGCGAGCAGCTTGTGGGTGGACTGGGTGCTGAAGACGGTGGGCCGCTCGGGCCCGGGGAAGGTGTCGGGCCCCACGGCCATCCCGTAGCGCCGGGCGTACAGCGGGTGGAAGCGGGCGTAGCCGAACCACGCCTCGTCGAAGTGCAACCGCGGGGTGCTCGGGGCCAGCGCCCTGGCGACCTCGAGCGTGTCGTAGCAGAGGCCGTCGTAGGTGGAGTTGGTCAGCACCGCGTACTGCGGCTCCTGGGACGCGGCGTCCCGGGCCAGCGGGTTGTCGGCGATCCGGGCCGCCACCGACTGCCGCTCGATCTCGGCCGGCGGCAGCGGGCCGGCGAGGCCGTAGCCGTTGCGGGTGGGCACCAGGTAGACCGGGCGGGCGCCGGAGAGCACTAGGCCGTGCAGCACGGACTTGTGGCAGTTGCGGTCGACGAGCGCGATCTCGTCGCGGGTGACGCAGAAGTGGCCGACCATACGGTCGCAGGTGGAGTCGCCGTGCAGCACGAAGTAGGTGCGGTCGGCGCCGAAGACGCGGGCGGCGTTGCGTTCGGCGTCGCCGATCGGCCCGGTGTGCTCGAACAACGAGCCGAGCGCGCCGACCGAGATCGACAGATCGCTGCGCAGTAGCCGCTCCCCGAAGTAGTCGTGGAAGGCCCGGCCGACCGGCGACTTCAGGAACGCGACGCCGCCGGCGTGCGCCGGGGTGTGCCAGGAGTACTCGTGCGCGTCGTCGAAGTGCCGTAGTGCCCGGAAGAACGGCGGCAGGACCGCCTCGCGGTAGTCGCGCGCGGCGGTGGCGATGCGGCCGGCGATGAACCGGGGCGTGTCCTCCAGTGGCCACACGTAGCCGATGACGGTCTCCGCGACCCACAGCGGCATCCGCTCCAGGTCCTCGTCGTCCGTGACCAGGAAGACCGGCAGCCCGTGGAAGCGCCGGCCGACCTGGCGCAGCACCCCGGCGCCGCCCGGCTCGGCCGGGTCGGTCGGCTGGGGTACCCCCGTGCCCGGGAGGTCCCACGCCACCACGGCGGCGCTCAGGCCCGCCTCGGTGCGCAGCACGGCCAGCGCGTCCGCGTCGGTCGCCGCCCAGCGCACGTCCAGTCCGCCGGCGCGCAACTCGCGCTCGATCGCGCCCACCTGCGCGGCCGCGGCGCCGCGGCCCTCGGGAGACTCCCGCACCGCGAACAGCACCGTGCCAGCCGACATGTCGCCGCCCCCTCACACCGCCCACCGGCGGCCACCGCCGGCTCACGTCGCGAGGGAACAGCACCGGGCGGGCGGCGACAACGCCGGTCACCCAGATTCACCCGTACGGGGGATAGATGTGACAGTAGTTCGATGTTTGGCGTCGTCTCGCGCGGGCTGAAGTTGCGAGGTCCTGAGGCGGTGTTTTCACTGGAACGGAGGAGCTCGCCGCGCCGAGAGCGAGGGCGACGAGAAACGCCTTCTGAGAAAGCGAGTCGCACCGATGCCTTTCGTCACCGTCGGACAGGAAAACAGCGGTCCCATCGACATCTACTACGAGGACCACGGAAACGGCCAGCCGGTCGTGCTCATCCACGGCTATCCGCTCGACTGCACGTCGTGGGAGAAGCAGACGCGGATGCTGCTGGAGGCCGGTTTCCGGGTGATCGCCTACGACCGTCGTGGCTTCGGAAAGTCCAGCATGCCGACCGTCGGCTACGACTACGACACGCTCGCCGAGGATCTCCACGCGGTACTGGAGCACGCCAACCTCAACAACGTCGTGCTGTGCGGATTCTCGATGGGCACGGGAGAGGTCACCAGATACATCGGGGCGCACGGCTCGATGCGGGTCGACAAGGCCGTCCTGCTGGGCGCGATACCGCCCTATCTGGTGAAGACGGAGGACAACCCCGAGGGCGTGGAACCGTCCGTCTTCGCGGACATCAAGAAGGCCGTGCTGGCCGACCGCCCGGCATACTTCAAGGAATTCCTCGACAACTTCTACAACGTCGACAAGTTCGGCGGCACCCGCATCAGCGAGCAGGCGTGGACGGCCAGCTTCAACACCGCGCTGCACGCCTCCCCGTACGCCGCGCACGACTGCGTGGACGCCTGGCTGACGGACTTCCGCGAGGATCTGCAGCGGATCGACGTGCCGACGCTGCTGGTCCACGGCGACGCGGACCGCATCCTGCCGTACGAGAACACCGCGAAGCGGCTCCCCCCGCTGATCAAGGACCTGACGGCGGTGACCGTGGAGAAGGGCCCGCACAACATCGCCTGGACCCACCCCGAGATCGTCAACCCGGCCCTCCTGGACTTCCTCAGAAGCTGACGGGGCTGACGGCCCGTCGGGTCGCCGCACGTTCAGCCGGGGCAGGCCGGGAGGGTGACGACCACCACCAGGCCGCCGCCCTCGCGGGGGCGGGCGGTGGCCTCGCCGTCGTGGGCGCGGGCCACCGAGCGGACGATGGACAGGCCGAGTCCCGCACCGCTGGCCGTGATCACCCGGTCCTGGCCCAGCCGGCGGAAGGGTTCGAAGAGCGCCGGCACCTCGTACGGCGGCACCACCGGACCGGTGTTGCTCACCTCCAGCGCGGCCCGGCCGTCGGTCAGGGTGCGGCTGGCGATCCGCACCCAGCCGCCGGGCTCGCCGGTGTTGTGCCGGATGCCGTTCTCCACGAGGTTCTCCACCAGCCGTTCGAGCAGCAGCGCGTCACCGGTGGTGAGCGCCTCGTCCGCCGCCTCGTGCAGGGCGACCCCGGCCAGCCGCGCCTCCTTCTCGGTCCGCGTGGCCACATGTGCGGCGATGTCCGCGAGGTCCACCGGAAGCCGTTCGGGGATCTCGTTCTCCGAACCGGCGAGCAGCAGCAGGCCGTTGATCAGCCGCTCGTGCCGGGTGTTGATCTGCAGCAGGTTCTCGCCCAGCTGCCGGACGTCCGCCGAGACCGACTTCCGGTGCATGGCCATCTCGACCAGTGCTCGGCCCACGGTCAGCGGTGTGCGCAGCTCGTGCGAGGCGTTGGCGACGAAGCGACGCTGCCCGTCGAACGAACGGTCGAGCCGCTCCACCATGATGTCGAAGGCGTCCGCCAGGTCCCTGACCTCGTCGTCCGGTCCGGACAGCGAGATCCGCTCGTGCAGCCCGCGGTCGGCGGCCGGGGCCGCGGCGATCCGCCGGGCGGTCTCGGTGACCCGGCGCAGCGGGGCGAGGACGCGGCCGGCGACGAGCCAGCCGAAGCCGGCGGCGACGCCGCCGACGACCAACAGCGCGATGCCGCCCTGGGCGAGCAGGGAGGTGGCGGCGGCGTCCTCCAGCCGGTCCGCCTGCGCGCTCGACCATTCGGCGACGGCGGCGTCGTCGGTGAGCGGCGGCTCGGCCCCCTGCTCGTCCCGCGTCGGGCTGTTCGTGGTGTTCTCCGGACCGCCCACGGTGAGCGACGACTCCTCGCCGACGAGCTGCTGGTGGAACAGTGCGTAGGTGGCGCCGAGCAGCACCACCCCGGCGGCGAGGAACATGCCGCCGTAGATCAGGGTCAGCCGGGTGCGCAGCGTGATCCGGCGCCGCGTGCCGTTCCGCCGCCGGGCCCTCGTTCGCATCGGACGCCACCTCATCGGATGCGGTACCCCACGCCCGTGACGGTCTCCACCACCGGCGGGTCGCCCAGCTTCCGGCGCAGCTTGAGCACGGTGAGCCGGACCACGCCGGTGAACGGGTCGGTGTGCTCGTCCCAGACCTTCTCCAGCAGCTGTTCGGTGGAGACGGCGGCGCCGTCGCCGCGCAGCAGTTCGGCGAGCACCGCGAACTCCTTCCTGGACAGCGGCACATAGCGCCCGCCGCGGAACACCTCCCGCCGCGCCTGGTCCAGGGTGAGGTCGGCGCGCCGCAGCACCGGCGGCGCGGCCGGCCGGCTGCGCCGCCCCAGTGCCAGCACCCGGGCGGCCAACTCGGGGAAGGCGAACGGCTTGGTGAGGTAGTCGTCCGCGCCCAGGCCGAGCCCGGCCACCCGGTCGGTGACCTCGGACGCGGCGGTGAGCATCAGCACCCGGGTGGTGCCGCCGACCGCCACCAGCGCCCGGCACACGTCGTCGCCGTGCACCACCGGCAGGTCCCGGTCCAGCACCACCACGTCGTAGTCGTTGACGCCGACGCGCTCCAGCGCTGCCTCCCCGTCCCCCACGACGTCCACGGCGTGCGCCTCCGCCCGCAGCCACTCGCCGATCGCCTCGGCGAGCATCGGCTCGTCCTCCACCAGCAACACACGCATGAGTTGGCCTCCTTCGTCCTGGTCATGGTGGCGACCGGGCTGTTTCGTCCGCGTGAGTGGGCGGTCCTCCGGCTGGCCGGCCGAACGGAAACGGCAGGGAAACGTCCCCTCCGGTTCCGTCGGTCGGGAGGCACGGCGTCCGACCGGGCCCTTAAAGGAGACGAAGACGATGCGGATACGGATCCGTGGCGCGCTGGCGGCCCTGCCGCTGGCGCTGGCACTGGCGTTGACCGGATGCGGCGCGGAGGGCGGCGGCGACGGCGTCGCCTCGGCGGTCGACGGGTCGAACGAGGGATCGAGCGGCGGTTCGGGCGACGGGGCGGAGGGTGACGGCGCGTCCGCCGCGGACATGGACTTCGACGAGATGATGCTGGCCTTCGCGGAATGCCTGCGCGAGAACGGCGTGCAGGTGGAGGATCCGGAGCCCGGCCAGGGCGTGGACCTCAACATGGACGGCCAGGACGAGAACACCGTCGAGGCGGCCATGACCTCCTGCCGCGAGTTCGACCCGGCCGAGAACGGCGGCAACGAGCCGCTGGACCCGGAGATCCAGGCGAAGATCGAGGACTACGCCGACTGCATGCGGGACGAGGGCGTGGACGACTTCCCCGACCCCGAGCCGAACGGCGGCATCGCCCTCGACGGCGCGGTGATGGAGGACCCGGACTACGAGGCGGCCGAGGAGACCTGCCAGGACATCCTGCCGGCCGGCGACGGCGAGCAGTCCCTCGAGGAGCGCGAATGAGGGGCGAGCCCGCCCACGGCGGCCACCCGGACCGGCCGGAGCCCGCGGCCCCCGAGGAGGAGGGCCGCCGGCCGGGCCGACCGCGCCGGTGCCGCGCCCCCCGGATCGCCGTCGCCGTGGTCCTGCTCGCCACCCTCGGCACGGCCGCCGCCGTCGCGCGCGGTCTCGGCCGGGAGAACGCGGCCGAGGCACCGGCCGACGGCCTGCCGCCGGAGACCGCCGAGGTGACCCGGGAGACGCTCGTCGACACCGAGACCACCGACGGCATGCTCGGCTACGGCCCCGCCACCACCCTGGCCAGCCGTCTGGCCGGCACGCTGACCTGGCTGCCCGAGCCCGGCCGGCGCGTCACGCGCGGCGAGGCGCTCTACGAGGTGGACAACGCGCCGGTGGTGCTGATGTACGGCGACACGCCCGCGTACCGGACGATGGAGCCGGGCGCCGAGGGCCCCGACGTGACGCAGCTGGAGCGGAACCTCGACCGGCTCGGGTACACCGGCTTCACCGTGGACGACGCCTATTCCGACGCCACGGCCGCCGCCGTCGAGAACTGGCAGGAGGACCTCGGCCTCCCGGAGAACGGCGTGGTCGAGCTCGGGCGGGTGACGTTCGCGCCGGGCGCCGTCCGGGTGGACAGCGCCCGGGCGGTGCGGGGCGATCCGGTCGCCCCCGAAGGACCGGTGCTCGACGTCACCGGCACCGCCCTGCTGGTCACCGCGGACCTCGACGCGGCCGACCAGCGCCTGGCCCGCGAGGGCGCCGACGTCGAGGTGACGCTGCCCGACGACACCGTCGTCGCCGGCGCCGTCGAGAAGGTCACCCCCATGACCGACCCCGGCGACGGAGCGGAGGGCGCCGAGGGCGGCGGCGAGGCGGAGAACGTCCTGGAGGTGCTCGTGCGGCTGACCGGCGCCGAGGCAGAGGAGGCCGCCGCGGCCTTCGGGCAGGCCGCCGTGCACGTCGGCTTCACCGCCGGCGAGCGCCCCGACGTGCTCACCGTGCCGGTCGCAGCGCTGCTGGCCCTGGCGGAGGGCGGCTACGGCGTCGAGGTCGTCCAGGGTGGCACGTCCCGCTACGTCCCGGTGACCACGGGGCTCTTCGCCGACGGCCGGGTGGAGATCTCCGGCGACGGTATCGCCGAGGGCACGAAGGTGGGGATGCCGCGATGATCGCGCTGACGGACGTGACCAGGCACTACCCCGGCGGCGTCACCGCCCTGGCCGGCGTCTCGCTGCGCGTCGAACGCGGAGAACTCGCCGCCATCGTGGGCCCGTCGGGATCCGGCAAGTCGACGATGCTGCATCTGCTCGGCACCCTGGACCGGCCCAGTTCGGGTCGCGTCGCGATCGACGGGCATGCGACGGAGTCGCTGTCCGACGCACAGCTGTCCGCGCTGCGGGCGCGCCGCATCGGCTTCGTCTTCCAGCAGTTCCACCTGGCGGCCGGCACGTCGGCGCTGGACAACGTCGCCGACGGCCTCCTGTACTCGGGGCTGCGTGGCGGCGAGCGGCGCCGCCGGGCCGCCGAGGCGCTGGACCGGGTCGGTCTCGGGCACCGGCTCGACCACCGGCCGCACGAGCTGTCGGGCGGCGAGCGGCAGCGCGTCGCGGTGGCCCGCGCGGTGGCCGGGCGCCCCCCGCTGCTGCTCGCCGACGAGCCGACCGGCGCGCTCGACTCCGTTTCGGGGGCCGGCGTGATGCGGCTGCTGCGCGAGCTCAACGATGACGGCACGACGGTCGTGATCATCACGCACGATCGGGAGATCGCCGCGGCGTTGCCCCGCCAGGTCCGGCTGCGCGACGGACTGGTGGTGGCGGACGAGGCGCCAGGACCGACGCGTTCCGGCGTCCCGGCGACGGCGGTGGGCCGATGACCGCCGACGCGCCGGCACACCCCCTCCGGCCGGCCCGGATGTGGCCGGGCGACGTGGTCAGGGTCGGGGCCGTCGGCCTGCGCACCCGCCCACCGCGCACCGTGCTGTCCGCACTGGGTATCGCCATCGGCATCGCCGCGATGGTCGCCGTGGTCGGCATCTCCGCCTCGTCCCGCGCCGATCTGGACCGCACCCTGGACGCGCTCGGCACCAACCTGCTGACCGTCAGCCCGGGCACCACGCTGACCGGTGACCAGGCCAGGCTGCCGCTCCTGGCCGAGGACATGGTGGCCCGCATCGGCCCGGTCGAGTCGGTCTCCGCGGTCGGCGAGCTCCCCGGGGTCGACGTGTACCGCACGGACCGGATCCCCGAGGCGGAGACCGGCGGCCTCGCCGCGTACGCCGCGCGCACCGACCTGCGCGGCACCACCGGCGCCACACTCCGCGACGGCACCTGGCTGAACGCCGCGACCAGCCGGTATCCGGCGACGGTGCTCGGCGCGACGGCCGCCGAGCGGCTGGGCATCGGCCGGGCCAGGCCCGATGTCCGGGTGCTGGTCGGCGGCGAGTGGTTCACCGTCGTCGGCATCCTGGAACCGGCCCCGCTCGCCCCCGAACTGGACACCGCCGCGCTGGTCGGCTGGTCCATCGCCCGCACCGGGCTCGGCTTCGACGGGCATCCGACCACCCTCTACACCCGGTCGGCGGACGAGCACGTGCCGACCGTCCAGTCGGTGCTCGGCGCCACGGCGAACCCCGAGGCGCCCCACGAGGTGACCGTCTCCCGCCCCTCGGACGCGCTCGCGGCCCGGCAGGCGGCGGGGGAGGCGTTCACCCGGCTGCTGCTCGGGCTGGGCGCGGTGGCGCTGGTCGTCGGCGGCGTCGGGGTGGCCAACACGATGGTCATCTCGGTGCTGGAACGGCGCTCCGAGATCGGGCTCCGGCGCTCCCTGGGCGCCACCCGGGGGCAGATCCGCACGCAGTTCCTGGCCGAGTCGCTGCTGCTGTCGCTGCTCGGCGGGACGGGCGGGGTGCTGCTGGGGGCGGCGGTCACCGCGGGCTACGCGGAGTACCAGGGCTGGCCGGCGGTGGTGCCGCCCTGGGTGACGCTCGGCGGCCTCGCCGCGACCCTCGCCATCGGCGCGCTCGCCGGTCTCTACCCCGCCATCCGCGCCGCCCGCCTCCCCCCGACCACGGCCCTCGCCGCGCCTTGACGCTTTCCACGTCGGGCACAACGCCGCCGCGCCGCCCGGGCCCCCCGGCCGGCGCGGCACCCCGGGCGACGGGAGGCCCGGATCGGCCCGGTCGACCTGCTCTGGGACGTGTGTGCACAGTCCCTCCCCCAGCCATGGGGGCCCCGGACGAAGCCTGGGGGAGCCGCGGGCTGATCCGACGCGGCTGTGCGGACACGCCCCGGCCGGAGGCCAGCACGTCCCGGTGCTCGAACGGCCTCGGCCCACGCTCCGACCGGCCTTGGCCGGAGGCCCGGCCTTGGCCTGATCGGCTTTGGTGCGCGGGCTCACTCGGTTCTGGTCTGCGACCTGGCCGGCCAGGGAGCCCCCGCTGTCGGCTTCCGGCAGGGGTCAGCGGTCCGAGGCGGGCCAGACGTAGGGGAGGTCGGCGGGGACGTCGGGGAAATGGGTGGCGTAGCGGGCCGGGTCCTTCCGGACCAGGGCGGACTGGTGGCTGCGGTGGAAGGCCGGATCGCCGAGCCACGGGGGCAGCTCGCCCGCCGCGGCCAGTGCCTCCTGCCCGCGCGGGTCGGCGATGCCGGCAAGCGCGCGCAGGTCGGCCAGGAGCGTCGCCGCGCAGGTGTCGGACCGGCCGGCCAGGCACCATTCGTGGCAGACGTCGAGCCCGTACCGCACCAGTGCCTCCTGGTAGCCGGTCCATATCCGGACCGCCGGGTGCCGGCGCCAGCCGTAGCCGGGCACCAGCAGACCGCGCAGCACCTGCACCGCCTCCACCCGCTGCTTGCCGAGCCGGCGGGTGTCCAGCACCCGGGCGGTCGCGGGGAAGTCGGGGTAGGGCAGGAACGTCTGCACCCGCCGGCTCACTCGGGCACGGGACGGATGGCCGGTTCGGACTCGGGCAGCCCCACGAGGTCCTCGGCCTGCCCCGGCCGGTACGGTTCGGGACCGTGCCACTCCGCCACCATCACGGTGGCGTCGTCGTTCAGCCGCCCGTGGTGGTAGTGCAGATGGTGGCTGATCAGCCGGCGCAGCGTCTCCGGCACCGGCAGACCGTCGGTCTGGTGCCGGATCAGGAAGTCCGTGAAGCGTTCCAGGCCGAACTCGCGGCCGCCGGGCCGGCGCGCCTCGGTGATGCCGTCCGTGTACAGCACCAGACGGTCGCCGGGCTGCAGTTGGCTCTCGCAGACGGTGATCGGCAGGTTGCCGCCGATGCCGATGGGCAGTCCGGGCGCGCAGGACAGCGACACGGCCGTCCGGCCCCTGATGACGATCGGCATATGGTGGCCGCAGCTGATCCAGCGCATCAGGCCGGTGCCCAGCTCCAGGTCGGCCAGGATGCTGGTCACGTAGCGGTTGCCGCCGAACTGCTCGAACAGCAGTGCCTCGGCCGCCTTCGCGCTCTGCACCAGGCTGGCGCCCTGCCGTCGGGAGTTCCGGCAGGAGGCGAGCGCCAGGTTGGCGGTCAGGCCCGCGGCCGTGTCGTGGCCCATCGCGTCGAAGATGCTCAGATAGGCGTTGCTGGTCGTCAGGCTGTAGTCGAACGCGTCGCCGCTGACCTCGTAGGCCGGCTCCATGACCGCGCTGATCACCATCCGGTCGGTGGCGAACGTCTGCGGCTGCATCAGCCGCCACTGGAGCTCGGCCGCGACGTTCATCTGCCGTCGCCGCACCAGCCGGGCGTGGGTCTCGCTCATGCCGCGCTTGGCGACCACGAGCAGCGCGATCAGGCCGGCCAGGGCCCGCATGTCCGTCATGTTCGCCGGGCCGGCCGCCGTGGTGGAGATGCGCAGCACGCCCAGCCGCTCCACGCCGTCGAGCAGCGGCACCCACCACTGGTTCGGCTCCTGCTCGACCGCGGAGGCCGGGAGGATCTCGCCGCGTTGGAAGGCCCGGCCCGCCACGGTGCCGTCCAGGGCCAGCTCGCGCGGCTCACCGTCCTCCCCGGGGGGCGGCTCGTGCTCGGTCAGCAGGATGCACGTCCGCTGCTGGAGGTCGGCCAGGTAGATCAGCAGGTCCTGCATCCCCACCCGGGCCGCGTGCTTCGCCACCAGGGTCGGCAGCTGTTCGAGCATCGTGAAGTGGACGGCCAGGATCAGTTCGGTCAGCATGGCCGCGAAGTCCGAGGCCGTGACGTCCTCGGCTCCGCCGCGGGACGGCTCGTCCTCCTCCTGCTGCTCGTGTTCCATGCCCGGATTCTGACAGAATGCGTACTTATGGGCGGAGAGGGACACGTGCCCGGGGAATCCCCGGAGGGATGCGGGGCAGGCGGCCCGGGAGCGACGCGCGGGGCACGGCGGACGGACGGGAGTTGAGTGGCATGGCGCGGCAGGCACAGATCGGCGTCACCGGGCTCGCGGTGATGGGACGGAACCTGGCGCGCAACCTCGCCAGGCACGGGCATGTCGTCGCGGTGCACAACCGGACCGCGGCCCGGACCCGGGAACTGGTCGAGGAGTTCGGCCACGAGGGCGACTTCGTGCCCGCCGAGTCCGCCCGCGAGTTCTTCGCGTCCCTGGAGCGGCCGCGCCGGCTCGTCGTCATGGTCAAGGCGGGCGCGCCGACGGACGCGGTGATCGACGAGTTCGCGCCGTTGCTGGAGCCCGGCGACATGATCATGGACGGCGGCAACGCGCACTACGCGGACACCCGGCGGCGCGAGGCCGCGCTCCGGGAGCGCGATCTGCACTTCGTCGGCTGCGGCATCTCCGGCGGCGAGGAGGGCGCGCTGCACGGCCCGAGCATCATGCCGGGCGGCTCCGCCGAGTCCTACGCGGCGCTCGGCCCGCTGCTGGAGAGCATTGCGGCCAAGGTGGACGGCGAACCGTGCTGCACCCATATCGGCCCGGACGGCGCCGGGCATTTCGTCAAGATGGTGCACAACGGCATCGAGTACGCCGACATGCAGCTGATCGCCGAGTCCTACGACCTGCTGCGCCGGGTCGCCGGGTACCGGCCCGACCGGATCGCCGAGGTGTTCCGCGGCTGGAACACCGGCCGGCTCGACTCGTACCTGATCGAGATCACCGCGGAGGTGCTGGCGCATACCGACGCCGCGACCGGCCGACCGTTCGTCGACATCGTCGCCGACCGCGCCGAGCAGAAGGGCACCGGGCGGTGGACCGTGCAGTCCGCGCTCGACCTCGGGTCCCCGGTCTCCGGGATCGCCGAGGCGGTCTTCGCCCGCTCGTTGTCCGGGCACGCGGACCTGCGCGAGGCGGCGCGCGATCTGCCGGGACCCGAGCGCCCTGAGTTGCATCCTGACGACGCCGCACGGTTCACCGACAACGTCGAGCAGGCGCTGTACGCGTCCAAGATCGTCGCCTACGCCCAGGGCTGGCACCTGATCGCCAGCGGCAGCGAGGAGTACGGCTGGGACATCGACCTGGCCGGCGTCGCCGCGATCTGGCGCGGCGGATGCATCATCAGGGCGCGTTTCCTGGAGGAGATCCGGGCCGCGTACTGGGACGGCGGGCGCGGCGAGGGCGGCGCGCCGGTGAGCCTGCTGGCCGACCCGACGTTCGCCGAGGCGCTGCTCGGCGCCCAGAACGCCTGGCGCCACGTGGTGGCCACGGCCACCGAACTGGGCGTGCCCACGCCCGGTTTCGCGGCCGCCCTGGCGTACTACGACGCGCTGCGGGCGGACCGGCTGCCGGCCGCGCTGGTGCAGGGTCTGCGCGACTACTTCGGCGCGCACACCTATCAGCGGACGGACCGGGAGGGCACGTTCCACACCCTGTGGGGAGGGGACCGCACCGAGGTGACGGCCTGAGGGCGGGTCGCCCGAACGGCGGTACCCGGGCCGCCGACCATCGTTGGCGCGTTTGTCCGCATTTGTCTACCTTTGGACTGTGGGGTCGCGAGTGGCGGCCCACATCTGGAAGGAGAGACCCATGGGCAACCGTCAGATGACTCGTCCGGTCGGCACGGAGCTAGCGCGTCCCGCGGAGCAGGGAGCCGTGATGAGGCTCGTCATACAGCCCGAGGCCGGTGTGAGCGACGCGCCGATGTGCGTTCCGCAGGCGGCCGGACTGCTCCTTCTGCTGGGCCTGCTGGCGCTGGCCCCGAAGGAGCCGCAGGAGCCGAAGGCCCCCAAGAAGGTCTGAGGTTCGCTGAGGCATAGCAGGCGTTGGTGGCGATGCTGGTATCCGGACATTCGGACGGCATCGCCGCCGCGTCGCTGTCTCCCGCGTCTCCCGCCCACCACGGTCCCCCTCGCCCCCTCTGCGACTTCGTCACCACCGCACCCCACCCCACCAGAACCCCACCGAAGGCGAGCCCTGGATGGCAAACGCTGACACCGTCCACACCGACTTCGCGCAGGCCACGGCCGAACTCGCGAATCGTGTGCTGACCGCCCTGGACCATCCGCGCGACGCGGACTCCCTCACCCACTACGTCGAGTCAGCGGCCGACCCGAAGGCCGCGCTCGCGGCCGTCCGGGTCCTCGCCGGCGACGCGCTGGCCGCCCACGTCCTGGCCGGCGCCGCGGTGCCGCAGGACGAGGCGGCCACGGCCGTCGAGGCCATGCGGCTGTTCCCGCTGATCCCTGACGGGTCCGAGGCCGATTCGGACGCCGCCCGGGTGTCTTCCTGGCGCGACTGGGGACTTCTGCAGATCGTGACCCGGCAGGGCGGCCTCACCCTGGACGCGCCGCCCCGCCCGGCGGCCGACTCGTTCGCACTCGGGCCGGCGGACGGCGAGGATGCGACCGTCTGGCGTCCGTGGTGCGTGCAACTGGCCCAGGTCTCGCCGCTGGCGCTGCCGGGGCTCGACGGCCCGGTGCACGAGGCGGCGCGCCGCAACACCGTCCCCCTGGCCCGGGGCGTGACCTGGGCGATGCTCCGCCGGGACTTCCCGCTCGCCGCCCGGCTGGGCCGGTGGCTGGCGCTGCTCTCCGGCCAAGGACTGCGGATGCCGGTGGAGACCGGCCCGCTGCTCGACCATATCCAGCTCTTCGGGGCCGTCGAGGCCCGTACGGTGCTCGACGTCGAGATCGGCCGACGTGTGCTGCACCGCAGGGAGGCACCCGCATGACCGCGTCAACCGACTCCGTCGCCACCACCGCCCACCAGATGGCCAGCCGCGCGCTGGACTGGCTCGCCGAGCACCACCAGCTCGGCGCGCTGAATCTCGAGACCACGGTGGACATGCCCAGGCCCGACGAGACCTACAAGCCGCTGGGTGAGACGGCGCTGTGCGCCTCACTGACGCTGCGTGAGGGCGTCGCAGGACCGAACGAGGCGGAGACCGCGCAGCGGTTGCTGGACTTCGCCTGGGAGGAACTGCGCGAGGGCGACCTGCTGTACGCCCGTCAGCTCCGGCATCCGATGCTGACCGACCCGCTGGAGCTGTACGCGCACTTCGCCCGTGCCGGCTACCGGCACGCAAAGCTCGACGCGCTGCTGCGGCACCTGCTGCGGTTGCGATCCCCGCGTGTCGCCGAGGTGCTGCCGAGTCGTCAGCTGGCGGTGGCCAGCGCCGCCCGCATCGTCGGGATCGACGACCAGCGGAACTGGGCCGAGCTGACCGCGTTCACCTGGCTCGGTGCCACGCCCGAACCCTGGGCGATGGACTGGATGGCCGCCTACAACGTCACCCACACCGTCTTCCATCTCACCGACTGGGGTGCCGACCGCGACGGCCTGCCTCCGCACATCCAGGAGTACCTGGCCACCTGGCTGCCCGCCTGGGTGGAGACCTGGCGGGAGGTCGGGCAGTGGGACCTGATCGCGGAACTGCTGCTGACGGACAACTGCCTGCCGGAGCCGGTGTGCGGCGCCGAGAGCTGGGAGCGGCTGGCGGCGGTGCAGCACGAGGACGGGATGCTGCCCCGGGACGACGAGCCGCTGCCGGACGATCCGGCGGAGGTCTACCGGATGCACCATCACCCCACCGTGGTCGCCGTTGCCGCCGGCACCATCGCGCTCTCCCGCGCGCTGGGCGCCGCGGCGTGAGCGTTGCGCCTGCCGCGCGCCTGCCGTTCGCGCGGTGGCGCGGGCGTCGGTCCCGCGGCCCCGCCGCGGGACCGAAAGACGTGGGCCGGCCGCGGTCGCGGGGCGGTGCGGCGCGTGGCCACCGGCCGCGCCGCCGCCGGCTCACGGGCGTTCGGGAGGCGGCGACCGTGCCGCCCGGCGTTCCGCGGCCGCCGCCCCGACGCGACACGCCGAGCCGGGGCCGCGCGACGTCCCGCGCGGTGTGGACGTACCCCTGCGCCATCCGCGTCGGACCCGCCCCGCCGGACCGATCCCGCCGAGTCCGCGTCCTCAGCACATGCGGGCACCTCCCGGCCTGGCTGATGGCCGGACGGCGCGGACATGTGCCGGGTCGCGGGGCCGCAGGGCGCGCTCGGATGTGGCGCGATGGCTGAGTTGGTGCCCGAGGGGAAGCGTGTGGCGGCGCCACCGTCCCCGGCGGAGCCGGCCGGCAAGGCCGATGCGCTCGGCCTGGCGGAGGCGGCACGGCGGCTGGTCTCGGTCGCGGTCGGCGCGACCGCCGTGACGGTCGCCGCCGCGCGGCGCGACGAGCGTGGCGTGGTCTGTCTGGGCCGGACCGCCGCCGACGGCGAACCGGCCGGCCCGCACACCGGCTTCGGCCTGAGCTCCCTCAGCAAGACCTGCACCGCGCTGCTGCTGGCAGAGCTGCACGTGTGCGGCGAGGTGCGGCTCACCGACCCGATCGACCGTCACCTCCCGCCGGGTGAAGGGCCCTGGCGCGGCGCCGCGGACCGGATCACGTTGCTGCACCTGGCCACCCACACCGCAGGGCTGGCCCGGTTGCCCGCCAACCTGCTGCCGACCGCGCTGCCCCGCTGGGGCACCCTCCCCTACTCCCGCTACACCCCGGACCACCTGCGTCGGGCCGTCGCGCGCAGCCGCCCCTGGCCGGCGCCTGGGCGGTACATGCGCTACTCCAACCTCGGCATCGGCCTGCTCGGCCACGTGCTCGCCGAGGCCACCGGGGAGAGCTACCCCCATCTGCTCGCCACCCGGGTGTGCGCGCCGCTCGGGCTCGCCGACACCGAGGTGGTGCCCGCGCCGCACCCCCGCACCCGGGACGCCCCACTCCCGACCGTCACGCCCCCCGGCTGGGCGACCGGCCACCGCCGGAGCCGCCGCCCGATCCCGCCGATGACCGCGCACGGCCTGCCGGCCGCCGGCGGCGTCGTCAGCTCGGCCCGCGACATGCTGCGCTTCCTGGAGGGCCACCTGCGCCCCGCCGCCAGCCCGCTCGCCGCGGCACTGGCCGAGGTCCGCCGGCCGCGTCTGGCCCTGCCCCGCCTCGACCAGCACCTCGCCCTGGTCTGGAACGTCCGCCGCTTCCCCGACCACGACCTGTACTTCCATTCGGGCGCCGACCGCGGTTTCACCTCCTTCGCCGGCTTCTGTCCCCAGGCCGGCACCGCCCTCGCCGCGTTCACCAACGCCGGTCCCGGGCGGCGCGTCGAGTTTCCGAAGGTCGCGTACCGCCTGCTCAGGACCCTGGTGGACGAGGCGCTCGCGGCCCGCTGAGGAGTGTCCCGACCGGAACGGGGCACTCGGGGCTCGGCAAACCGGACGGAAGGGATCGAAATGGAGATCTCCGGCATCATCAGCGCGATCATCATCGGCCTGATCATCGGAGCGCTGGCCCGGCTGGTGCTGCCCGGTCGTCAGCGCGTGGGCATCCTGTGGACGATCATCGTCGGCATCGTCGCCGCCCTGATCGGCACCGCCATCGCCGAGGGACTCGACGTCGCCGACACCGACGGCGTGGACTGGGTCGAATGGCTGTTCCAGATCGTCCTGGCCGCCATCGGCGTCACCACCGTGGACCGGGCCAAGGCGCATCGCTAGGCCCTGTCCGGTCCCGGACGCAGGGGGGATTCCCAGGCCCGCGGGGCCTGGGGAAATGGTGTACGCCGTCCTGTCGCCTAGCGTTCACCCCGTCGTTGGGTCAGGGACAGAACGGAGGACGGACGCGAATCTACGATCACGCCAATGGTCAGGCTCTCCGTCATCGTTCCGTTCTACAACGTGCAGTTCTACGCCCCCGAGGCGATCAGAAGCCTGCACGCCAACGCGGCACCCGAGATCGAGTTCATCCTCGTCGACGACTGCTCGAAGGACGACACGCCGGGAATTCTGGAGCGCGCCGCGGGCGAGCTCCCCAACGCCGCCTTCGTGCGCCGCGAGCGGAACGGGGGCCTGGCGACCGCGCGCAACACCGGTCTCGACCGGGCCCGCGGCACCTACGTCACCTTCCTCGACGGCGACGACTGGCTGGCCCCCGGCTACTACCGCCAGCTGCTCTCCGCCATCACGGAGCTGGACTGCGACTTCGTGCGCACCGACCACGTGCAGTGCGCCGCCCGCGCCCGCACCATCCACCGCGTGCCGCACGGCCGCCGCGGCGTGGTGCTGAACCCGCGTGAGGCGATCCTTCCCGTCGACACCACCACGTCCGTTGACTATGCCTACGCCTGGGCCGGTATCTACCACCGCCGGCTGCTGGACGACGGGCTGCTGCACTTCACCGACGGCCTGCGCACCGCCGAGGACCGGCCCTGGATCTGGCGGCTGCACCGCGAGGCCCGTTCGTTCGCCGTCGTCGGCCTGCTCGGCGTCTTCTACCGGCGCGGCGTCGCCTCCTCGCTGACCCAGATCGGGGACGTGCGCCAGCTCGACTTCATCCGCGCCTTCGACCAGGTCGTCGAGGAGACCGCCCGCGACCCCGACGCCGACCGGCTGCTGCCCAAGGCCGTTCGCACGTACTGCGCCATCATCTCCCACCATCTGAGCAACAGTGAGAGGTTCGAAGCACCCGTGGCCCGCAAGCTGCGCGCGATGAGCGCCGCCGCCCTCAAGCGCATGCCGAAGGACGTCCTGGCGGAGGCGCTGGACGAGATGGACTACGAGCGCGCCGGGCGGCTGCGCTGGCTGCGCCGCCGCCTCGGTCAGGCGCCGACCGCCGCCAAGGCGGCCGTCTGATGACCGACCTGACGACCGACGCCGCCCCGCGCACCCAGCTCTTCGTCGCGTCCACGCTCTACGGCGCCGCCACCCTGGCCGCCGCCCTGGACAGCGATCTGTTCCCCGTCGCGCGCCGCCGGCTGCTGCTGGTCTGTAACAACGCCGCGAGCCCCGAGACCACGCCGGCGCTGGACGAGACGCCGGGGTTCGAGCGGCTGCGTGGCCGGTTCGACGCCGTGCTCTCCTGGAACGACGCGATATCCCCCATGCACCCCGGCTCCTGGGAGCCGCGCGCCGCGGACGTCCCGATATGGGAGCGGCACCTGCGGATGCTGTGGGAGCTCGGCGACGACGAGCTGCACCTCGTCGTCGAGTCCATCCAGGTCAACCCGTCGCGCGCGCTCGCCCGACTGTTCCCCGCCGCCCCGATTGAGGTGTACGCGGACGGGCTGATGAGCTACGGCCCCACCCGCAACAAGCTGGACCTGCTCATCGGCACCCGCATCGACCGGCTGCTCCACCCCGACCTGCTGCCGGGGGTGCGACCGCTGCTGCTCACCGAGTTCGACGTGCCGCCGCAGACCGTGCCGACCACGGCGATGCGGAAGGTGCTCGCCGACCTCGCCGACGCCTCCGTGGCGGCCGCGCCCGACGAGCTGACCCCGCGGGACGCGTCGCCCGCCCTGGTGCTCGGCCAGTACCTGTCGGCGTTGGACATCCTCGAGCCGGAGGAGGAGCAGGAGCTGCACCTGCGGATGCTCCGCGGCGTCGCCGAACTCGGCCACCGGCACGTGGTGTTCAAACCGCACCCGACCGCGCCCGCGGGCTGGTCGCGGCGGCTGGAGGAGGAGGCGAAGACGCTCGGGGTCGAGCTGACCGTGCTCGACGTCCCGGTGCTCGCCGAGGTGCTGTACGAGCGGCTGCGCCCCGCGCTCGTGGTCGGCGCGTTCTCCACCGCGCTGCTCACCGCCTGCGTCTTCTACGGCCTGCCGGTCGCCCGGCTCGGCACCGAGATGCTGCTGGAGCGCCTCGCCCCGTACCAGAACAGCAACCGGGTCCCGGTGACCGTCGTGGACGCGCTGCTGCCCCCGCTCGACGACGCCGAGGCGGTGCGGGCCTGGCGGCCACCGACCGAGGAGGACAACCGGGAGGCGCTCACCGGCCTGCTCGCGGCCGTCGGCTTCTCGATGCAGCCCCAGCTCTACCCGCGGCTGCGGCCGGCCGCCGAGCGCTTCCTCGCCTCCTCGTTCCGCGGCAACACCCGGCGCTATTTCAAGCGCCGCCGGCTCACCGCGCTGGCGCTGCCCGGCGCCGTGCCGCGGCGTCTGGCGTTCATCCCGCGGAACCGGACGGTGCGCAGCGCGGCCCGTAAGGTGCGGGCCATCCAGCGCCGGTTCGCCCGAACGGCCTGACGCGTCCGGGCCTCTCCCTCAGCCGCGGAGGGAAGGCCCGGTCACCACGCTGCGGAAGGAAGAGAAGGAAGAGGGAGACGAGACGAGGGGGGCGGCGGGGGAGTGGCCGGGGAACGCGCCGACGCTCAGTGGCGGCGGTAGCCCCAGGCCTCGGCGATCTCGACCAGCCGGTCCGACAGACCGGCGAAGTGGTCGCCCTCCCTGGCCGGCTGGATCTTGCCGGACTTGATCTTCTCGCTCCAGTCGCCCATATGCGGCCGGAACGCGCCGTGGTCCTGCTCCCCGTACTCCAGCATGCCCGCCTCCCACTCCACGCCCAGGTAGTGGCAGATCTCCCGGGTCGTCTTCTCGGGGTCGGCGGTGAGCTGCTCGTACGTCAGCACATGCCCGTCGAGTGCCTGCCTGGCATCCTCCAGGTGCTCCGCGTAGCGCAGCACCTCGGCGTGTATCGCCTCCAGGTCCGGGTCGGTGCGCCGGTTGACCAGGGAGCTCATCACGGCGCCGGGGTGGCGCAGCAGGAAGAGATAACGCGCGTCGGGCCAACACTGCTGCAGCCGCCGCCAGACCAGGGTGTTGGCCGGGGTCTTGTCGGCGATGACCTCCTTGCCGCTGCGCTCCAGCTCCACGTGCAGCACCCGGTCCCACAGCAGGTGCTCCAACTCGGACCGGTCCAGCTGGAGGCCCTTCATCGCGTCGCCGGTGAACGGCCTGGACAGCTGGACGTGCAGCGTGCGCAGGTGCATCTCGTGGGGGGCGCGGATCTTCGAATGGCTGTTCAGCAGCACCCGCAGCAGGGTGGAGCCCGAGCGCACCGAGGAGAGCACGAAGACCGGCGAGTCGACCAGACGACCGGCGTGGGGCGCGACATAGGCGGGCTTGTCTGGCTTCTTGTCCGCCTTCTCGCCCCTCTCAGCCTTGTCAGCCTTGTCGGACTTGTCCTTGGCCTCCGTCGCCTTCTCCGCCGCCTTCGCCGACGACGGACGGCCCGAGCCCGCGGCCTTCGCCGCCGCGCCGCCGGACGCGTGGTCCGCCGGTCGGGCGACGGACCCGGCGGGCCGCCGGCCGGGGCCCCGGCGGGGCGGGCTCAGCGCCTCGGCGAGCAGCCGGCCGCGCCGCCTGAGTCCCTTGCCTACTGCGCTCACTCGGACACCCCTGCCTTCGTCTCGTCGCGATCGGCCATTCCATGCGACCGTGGCGAACGCAAGGTGGCCGCGAGGTTACGACCGCCCCATCACCTCGCCCGGCTCCGGTCCGCCTGCCGTTCCCGCCCCGGACTAGCATGATGGGCGCCATGAACGACTCGCCACGATTCCGCAGCTTCGTCGCCCTGGGGGACTCCTTCACCGAAGGTATGTCGGACGTGCTGCCGGACGGCACCTACCAGGGCTGGGCCGATCGGCTCGCGCGACGGCTGGCGGCGGGGCAGGCCGACTTCCGCTACGCCAACCTCGCGGTGCGCGGCAAGCTGATCGGGCAGATAGCGCGCGACCAGGTTCCGATCGCCGCCGCGATGAACGCGGACCTGGTGACGCTCGTCGGCGGGCTGAACGACGTGCTGCGGCCCCGTTGCGACCTGCGGGCGGTGTGCGAGCGGCTGTCCTGGTCGGTCGAGCGGCTGGCGCCCACCTGCTCCCGTCTGGTGCTGATGCGCTCGCCGGCCCGCCGCGGGCCGGTGCTGGAGCGCTACCGCGCCCGGATGGGGGTGCTGTTCCGCTTCATCGACGACCTCGCGGCCAAGCACGGCGCGGTCGTCGTCGACGTCTACGACTCCCGGACGCTGGGCGACTCCCGGCTGTGGGCGGACGACCGGCTGCACCTGACCGGCGAGGGCCACCGGCGGGTGACCGAGGCGGTCTGGCAGTCCCTCGGGTTCCCCGCGACGTTCGACTGGGACGCGCCGCTGCCGGCCGCGGTCGCGCCGCACTGGATGGCCCGGCTCGGCGCGGACGCGCGGTTCGCCAGGGAGCATCTGCTGCCCTGGGTCGGCCGCCGGATCACCGGCCGCTCCTCCGGCGACGGCCGGCTGCCGAAGCGGCCCGAGCTCTCGCCCCTGGCCTGGGAGGAAGGCAGATGACGGCCGGCCGTGCCGGGCGCGGGCGGCGCGCGGTGGCGCGGCTCACAGCAGCGCGAGCAGGGCGTCGGTGAACTCCCTGGTGTCCGCCGTGCCGCCGAGGTCGGGGGTGCGGACGTCGGTGCTGGCCAGCACGGCCGCCATCGCCTTCTCCACGTCCGCCGCGGCCTGCTCCTCGCCCAGGTGGTCGAGCATCATCGCGGCCGACCAGACGGCGCCCAGCGGGTTGGCGACGCCGCGCCCCGCGATATCGGGCGCCGACCCGTGGACCGGTTCGAACATGGAGGGGAAGTCGCGCTCCGGGTTGAGGTTGGCGGAGGGCGCCATGCCGATGCTGCCGGCCACCGCCGCGGCCAGATCGCTGAGGATGTCGCCGAAGAGGTTGGAGCCGACGACGACGTCGTAGTGCGCAGGACGCAGCACGAACTTCGCGGCCAGCGCGTCGATGTGCTCCTGCTCCCAGGTCACCTCCGGGTGGTGCGCGGCGCGTTCGGCCACCAGCTCGTCCCAGAACGGCAGCGTGTGCACGATGCCGTTGGACTTGGTCGCCGAGGTGAGCCGCCCGCCGCGCCGCTCGGCCAGCCGGAACGCGAAGGTCAGCACCCTGGTCACCCCGGCGCGGGTGAACACCGACTCCTGGACCGCCATCTCCTCGGGGAAGCCGCGGTTGAGCCGGCCGCCGATCTCGCTGTACTCGCCCTCGACGTTCTCCCGCACCACCACGAAGTCCACCTCGCCGGGCACGGCCGTGCGCAGCGGGCTCTCCACGCCCTCGAAGAGCCGGATCGGGCGGAGGTTCACGTACTGCCGGAAGGCCCTTCGGATCGGGATCAACAGGCCCCACAACGAGGCGTGGTCGGGGACCTCGGGGGAGCCGACGGCGCCCAGCAGGATGGCGTCGTGCTCGCGGAGCTGGTCGATGCCGTCCTCGGGCATCATCGCGCCGTGCCGGGCGTAGCGCTGGCAGGACCAGTCGAACTCCCGGTAGTCGAGGACGAAGCCGTGCCGGGTGCTGACGGCGTCCAGCACCCGGCAGGCCGCGTGGACGACCTCGGCGCCGATGCCGTCGCCGGGGATCAGGGCGATGCGGTGGTTGTTCATGTCCGCGATTGGAACAACCGCGGCCCCCGCCTGTCCATGATCGGGCCGGACGGAACCGATCATGCCCGGATGACGAGATGCCGGCCCACCGGGCCGGGAAGTCACCAGAGCACGGAGCTGATCCGGCGCGGCGCGTCGAGCGCCCGGCTGACCGCCTTGACCGCCGTCGGCGGCTGGTCGGAGGCGTCCGCGTCCGCCGTCAGCACGTAGTACACCTGCTCGATCGACGGCGGACCCACGGCCAGCGTCCGCAGCGCGGCCTGCTGGTTGTCGGCCTGCCCGGTCCGCACCAGGTACGCGGAGGCGATCGAGCCGGTGCGGCCGACGCCCGCCCCGCAGTGCACGAACACCGGCCCCGGCGCGTCCTGGACGGTGGCGATGAACGCGTCGACCTGTTCGGGCGTGGGGGTCTGGCCGTCCCGGATCGGCATCCGCACGACGTTCAGGCCCGCGTGCTCGGGCTCCGCCAGCTCGGCCGCCGACAGATCCTCGGCCCGCAGGTCGACGACCGTGTGCACGCCCCGCGCGGCGAGCTCCTCGTACCCGTCCTCGCCGGGCGCCGCGCCGCGCCAGAGCGTGTCGTCCACCTGCTGGAAGTTGTTGATCCCGGCGACCTTCTCGCCCGAGGGGTAGTGCTGGCCCGCCCAGGCGGACACCCCGAGCATCCCCAGCACGGCGGCCAGCCACAGCGTGAGATAGCCGAGCGCGCATGCGCCGAGCACCTTGCCGGTCCGTCGGAGCGCCGGACGTGCCCGGACGCGGAGGGCGTGGGCGGACGCCACGGAACCACCACCTGACTGATCATGTGAGCGGAGGGGGAGCGGAAATCGCACGCTATCCCGACATCGGCGACGCTCGACCCGGATCCCCACACATGTGGTCAACCCCACAGATCATCCCCGCCGCGCCTACCGGCACTGCCGAGGCGCGGGCCGGGAGGGCCGCTAGCCGCCTTCCGTGGCCTGACCCTGGCCGAGGACGGTGGCCAGGGCCCGGTTCGCGGTGGCGTCGCTGAGACAGCCGTGGAGGCGTTTCAGGTCGTGCTCGGGGAGTGCCGGGCGCAGCACCCCCGCGAAGACGCCGTCGCCAAGCGCGGTCAGCGCCGCGTCGCCGCGGAGCGCGGACGTGGCGCGGCGGCAGCTCTCCCACAGGTCCAGGGCCGCGGACCCGACCGCGGTCGCGTCGTCCGGAACCTCGCGCACCTCAATCCGGAAGACGACCGTCGTGGCCGCCGAGTCGGGCGGCGCCTGGGGGCGGGTCTGGGTGGCGTCGGACAGCACGTCCACCGCCCCCGCGATCAGCACGGCGAGCAGCGGCGTGGCGAGCGCCAGCGCCACGCCGCGCCGCGTGCGCCGCGGCGGGACCGCGGGCTCGTTCTCAAGCCCCGGCGTGCGGCCGCCCCCGATCCCGCCGGGCGGCGCCGCGAGACTGGCCAGCCGCCCGGCCAGCCGGCGCTCCCGACCCGCCCGTACGGTCGCCCCCGCGATCCGTTGGACGATCGCCGCGACGACGGACAGCGCGGCGCCCGCCGCGACGAGCACCGGCACGAAGACGAACGTGTCGCGCTCCCGGTCCAGCCATCTGAACCGGTCGGGCGAGGCCGCCCTGGTCCGTTCCAGCCGGCGCAGCACCTCCTCGGCGCGGGCGTCGGTCTCGGCCAGCCGGCGGTGCAGCCGCGCCATCCGGCCGAGCACCAGCGCCGTGGCGAGGAAGATCTCGATCACCAGCAGCAGCACGCCGCTGACCAGGGCCCGCTGCCATTCCCAGCGATAGAGGTAGACGACCACGTAGGCCGCGGCCGAGGCGGCGGAGATACCGCCCAGCGCGTAGCCGAGGAACCCCAGATAGCGCACGGGCTCAGCCCGTCCGCGCCGGCGCCGCGTCGCCGGGCTCCGGCGCGAGCGTGGTCACCGCGCCGGTCGCGCCGTCCACCGACAGCTCCGCGCCGGGCGGGAAACGGTCCAGCGCGTCGGGCACGCCGACCGCCGCCGGCACCCGGTGCTCGCGGGCCAGCACCGCCAGATGCGACAGCGCGCTCCCGGTCTCCGCCACCAGCCCGGCGAGACCAGGCAGCTCGGACGCCAGCCGCGGGTCGAGGGCGCGGACCACGAGCACCGGGCGCGCCGGCCGCTCGCCGGTCCCGTGCCACGCCGTGCCCGAGCCGTAGCCGCCGCCCGCACCCTGGCCGTCCCCGGTGCCGCCGCCGCGCCCCAGCGATTCGGCGATCGGGCTGCCGTCGGCGCCGAGCCGGAACGCGGCCGGCAGCGGCGGCGTCTGCGGGCGCGGCGCCCTCCCCCAGAGCGGGGGGACCTCCCTCCGAACCCCGTCCGTGGGGACCTCCGTGTCCAGCTCGGGCGGCAGTCCCGCGCCTTCCAGCGCGGCGACGAGCTCCGTCCAGCGCAGCGTCGCCAGCCGGCGCAGCATCTCGCCGGGCCGTCGGGGCCCGCGGCGGCGCCCGCGCCCGTTCGTTCGCATCCGGGCCGCACACTCCCGCACCATGCTGGTCTGCATCTCCTGCACCCAGCGGATGCGCAGCCGCAGGCCCTCGCGTGGCGACAGCGCCGCCACGCCGCGCGGCGCGCCGGTCCATCCGGTGCGCTCGGGCAGCGAGCCGTCGCGCACCAGCGACGGCGGCAGGAGGGCCAGCAGCAGCGGATGCCGGGCGAGCAGACGGGCGTCCGGGATGCCGCGCTCCCGGCCCTCGGCGAGCACCGCCAGGGCCTCGCCGGCGACCGTGGTGCCGGTCGTCGCCGCGCCAGGCCCTGGCACGGGCTTGTCCCGCAGCAGCGCCCCGGCCAGCGACTCCTGGGCGTGCAGCGAGGACAGCACCGAACGCCCCCAGGACAGCGCGGCCAGCAGCTGACCTCCGAGCAGTTCGCCGGGCGGCGGCAGCGCGGTCAGCTCCCGGTCCACCTCCGCCATCAGGTCGAGCGCCAGCAGCGGCAGCGCCCCGCGCAGCCGGCCCACCCGCCAGGCGGCGGACGCCCGCCGGGCGCCGGGGACCGGGTTCACGAAGTCCAGCACCGGGTGCGCGGACGGCACCGCGCCCAGCAGCCGCAGGTCGGCGGCGGCCCGCCCGCCGACGGTGAGGACCGGCGGCAGCGCGCGCAGCCGGCGGCGCGAGGTCCCGCCCGCGATGTCCAGGGCGCGGGTCAGCCCGTGCGCCATGGGCACCAGCCACAGGTCCTCCTCCAGCGGCTGCAACACGCCGGGGAACGTCTCGACCACAGGTCCAGGACCGAGCAGCCGGGCGCCGCGCGGCGCCCGTTGGGGCATCGCGGTGATCGGGCGGGCCTGGAACAGCCACAGCCGGTCCTCCGCGTCGAAGCCGAACTCGACGTCCTGCGGGCCGCCGAAGGTCCGCTCGACCTGCCGGGCCAGCCGCACCAGCCGGACCAGCCGGTGCCGGCCCAGCACCCGGGAGCGGTGCGGCTCGGGAGGATCGGTGTGCACCAGCCGGCCGAAGCGGGTGAGCTGGTAGCGAACGCCCTGGGTGGCACCGCCCACGAGCCGGTCGGGGCCGCCGCGCACGGCGCTGACCAGCACCCGGTCGGCGCGGCCGGCGATGGGGTCCGCGCCGAACATCACCCCGCCGGCGACCGCCCGCACCATCGGCTGCACCAACACGGCCATCGCGACGTTGCCCTGCCGGGCAACCTCCGCGTTGCCTTGCCGGGCGGCCTCCGCGCTCGCCCCGTCCGGACGGACCTCACCGGCACTGGACTCACCGGCTCCGGCCCTGCCGGCACTGGACTCACCGGCTCCGGCCCTGCCGGCACTGGACCCGTCGGCTCCGGCGCCAGCGGCACCGGACCCGCCCAGGCGACCCTTCTGTGCCACACCCCCACCGGGACCAGCCCCGTCCGGCCTGGCCCCGTCTGGTGCCGCCCTGTCCGTTGCGGACCTGTCCGGTGCGGCAGTGTCCGTCGATGTCTCCTCGGGTCCCGGTGCGCCGAGGTCCGCCGGGGGCGGACCCGGGAGGGCCGCGCCGACGCTGCTGGAGCTGCGTCGCGTGCCGCCACCCACGGTGGGTGGCCGAGCGGCGGGAAGCCGCTCCGCGGAGTCGAGCACCGTGCGGACAGCGGCCAGGAAGTCCGGCCAGCCGCGCACGTCGAGGACCGTGGCGAAGCGGCCCGCCAGCGAGGAGCCCTCGACGTCCTCGGCGGCCGACGAGGAGCGCACGATCAGCGCCTCGTGCCCGTCGGCCAGCGCCCGCCAGGCGCGACGCATGTGGCGCGCGCCGGCTGGCGCACCAGGCGCCTGGTCCGCAGGCAGCAGCGCGAAGCCGGGCAGCACGGGGAGCCCGGCAGCCCGCGCGCGGGCCAGGTTGGCGGCCTTCGCGCCGGCCCGCGCCACGCCGTCGCCGCCGTCCAGCGGCACCACCGCCAGCCGTTCGGCGTCGATCCCCACGGCGCGGCTCCCTTCCTCACCTCCGGCACCTCCCCTCCAGCGTTCGGGGGCGGGTGCCGCGGCGCCACCGGGGCCGGCGATCGGGTGATCCGGCGACGAGAGAACGGGGACGGGGCCGGGCGTGCGTCAGAGCTCGGCGTCGTTGACGTCGTGGACGTTGCCGATGAGCTGGCGGAGCGAGGTGATCCGCATGGTGGGCAGCAGGTGCGCGTCGGGGTGGTGCTGGTGGATGACGCCCCACGGGCCGCGGACCACCAGGGCGGTGCGCATGCCGAGCGCGGCGGCCGGACGGATGTCGTGATCCAGCCGGTCGCCGACGTAGAGGATCTCGCGGGGCGCGGCACCGAGTTGGCCGCCGATCTTCGCGGCCAGCTGCTCGAAGAACGCCGGGTCCGGCTTCTCCACGCCCCATTCGCCCGAGGTGGCCGTCAGGTGCACGTGGCTGGAGAACATGGTGCGCAGCACCTGGCCGATGCGGGCCGTGTGGTTCCCGGCCACGCCCAGATAGAGGCCGGCCTGGCGCAGCTCCTTCAAGGACAGCCGGACGTCCGGGTACAGGTCGTTCTCCCCGTACCACTCGGCCTCGCCACACGCCTCCCGCTTGGCCCGCTCCTCCTCCATGTCGAAGCCGGGCCGGAACACCTGGAAGGTCTCGTGATGGTCGCGTCCCTGGGCGACGAGCGCCCCGAACTGGGCGGCGAAGGTGTGTCGAGGCACGCCGAGCCAGTCGGCCCAGCCGCCGAACTCGCGGGTCTGGTCGATCACACACTCGCCGATGCCGAACACCACAGCACGGATCATGGCCGCAGCGTATAGATATCCACGGCACGGGCGAAACGGGGATGGGCGTCACTCAATAGGGTGAAGTGCGCGGTACGGGACGTCCGTTCGGGCCCGGCGCCCCCGTCCACGGGCGGCCCGGTGACGAGGAAGAGCGGCGCGTGGATACTGATCCAGGGCGTCGCATAGGACGACGGGAACGCCGCTGCGGCGACCGGCGGCTCCCGGTCACCGGAAAACGTCAGGGGAGCAGGTATCCCTCGCCCAGCACGGTGGTGTGCTCGAGCACCTTCTCCAGCGGATCGTCGATCTGGCCCGTCTTGACCAACGCGAACTGCGGGCCCAGCGGCGAGTTCGTGTACGACTCCTCGGCGCTCGCACCGACCGCCCCCAGCGCCGTCGTCACTCCCACCGTCGCCGCCACCGCTGACCACCGCGCCATCGCGCGTGCTCGCCTGCCGTTCACCTGCGCCTCATCTCGTTCGGCTCACCGGCTGTCGGTCTGTTAATCAGGCGGAAGCTCGAAAGGTTACGGGCTCAGCAGCTGTTCATACCTGTCATCAGCTGATGGTCACCCGGGCGGGTGACGGCCGTCTTCGGCGTTGCTGGCGGCGGCACGGGGCGGCGGGCCGCTGGTCACAGCGGCGGACGGTGGTTCTCCGCCTTGTCGAGGATCGCGGTCAGTCGCGCCCACTGGGCGGCCGCCTCCGCGGTGGGGCCCACGGTGAAGTCCTCCGGATCGAGGAAGTCCAGTCGCTCGCGCGTGGCCGGGTCCAGATCCCGCCACGCGGCCTCATCCTGCGGTGACCGAGCCACAGTCGTTGCACACCCAATTGCCGTTGTTCAGCCGGTGACCGTTACTCGACCCGCACGATGGACATTCCATAGGGCTGCCCCCTCACGCATCCCTGGCTGTCGAGAGACCGACTGTAGCGTGCGACGGCCCGGCACGGCAGACCTCGACGCGCCGGGGAGGGCGGGCCCCTTCCCGGCCCCTCCCCGGCGACTCCTCAGCGCGTCCGCGGGCGTTCCTCGCTAGCCGATGCGCAGCAGCCGGGCCCCGAATCCGGGCTCGACGAGGTCCTCGGCGAGCGCCACCGGCACGGTCACCCCGTCGTCGCCGTCGCCCACCAGCAACTGGCCCACCCGGGTGTCCGCGTCGGCCGAATGCGGGAGCGGACCCGCCGCGGCATCCTCCTCGGCCTCCGGGTCCCGGTAGGCCTCCGCCAGCTCCACGCGGACCTTCAGGCCGGGCCAACCGACCGCGGTGACGTCCGCGGTGACCGTCACCGGGGTGGTCCGGCCGAGCCCGTCGTCCACCTCTCCGACCACGTCGCCCGCCTCGAACACCCGCTCCGACACCAGCTCGTCCTGGGCGAAGTCCATCAACTCCTCGCCGGCGGTGAGCGCGCCGGTCAGGATCGAGTTGTCCGACGGGTGCGGCGGCTGACCCAGCACGGCGCCGAGGATCAACTGGCGCTCGCCGTCGATCTCCTGCTCGGCGGCGAACATCAGGCAGCCGCCGGCGGCCGTCGTGGTGCCGGTCTTGATCCCCACGACGCCGTCCACGGGCACCAGGTAGTTCCAGTTCCCGTGGTCGTCGCCGTACGAGTCGGTGTATCCGGACACGCCCACCACCTCGCGGAACACCGGGTCGGCCATCGCGGCCTCGGCGAGCAGCACCTGGTCGGCGGCGGTGCTGACGGTGTCCGCCTCCAACCCACTGGGGTCGGTGTAGGTGGTGTTCTCCATCCCCAGCTCCTCGGCGGTCTCGTTCATCTTCTCGATGAACGTCTCCTCCGAGTCGAAGACCGAACGGGCCACCAGCCGGGCGACGTTGTTGGCGGAGGCGATGAGTATCGCCTGCAGCGCCTCGTATTCGCTGATGGAGTCGCCCTCGCGCACCTCGACGGTGGACTCGTCGTCCGACTCGCTCAGCCCGGCCTCATCGTCGGCCCGCTGGTCGATCTCGATACCAGGACCCTGCTCGCCGGGCTCCAGCGGCCACTCCTGGAGGAGCACATACGCGGTCATCACCTTGGCCACGGAGGCGATGGGCACGGGTTCCGAGCCGCCGGACCCGCCGAACGAGCCGATGCCCTGCACGCCGAGCGCGGCCTGGCCGCTCTCCGGCCACGGCACGGACGGGGTCTCGCCGTCGAAGGTGAACAACTCGGCGGCGGTCACCTCCAACTGCGCGTCGGGCAGCGGGCGCAGCGACTGGGCGACCACGAAGGCGATCAACAGGAGCAGCGCGAGGGGCGTCCAGATCTTGAGCCGGCGCGCCGCGACGCGCAGGGGCGTGGGGGACGGCGGGGGGCGGTTGGTCAGCGCCGCGAGCAGCTCCATCGGATCCCGGTCCGCGTCGGCGGGCGGGGGAGGCACCGCCGGCCTCGGCGGGGCGGGCGGCTGTGCCGGGCTGGGCGGAGCCGCGGGCGGGGGTGGCGCGGCCGTGCGCCCCCCGTCCACCCGCAGCGCCGTCGTCGGCCGGTCCACGACCCCGCTGGGTCGCTTGCCGCTCCCGGAGGCGGCCCCGTCGGAATCGGTGCCGGTTCCCCGCGGTTCCTTGGCCCCGCCACGCGTGCCGGCGGTTCCCAGGACGGTGGTCGACTCGGCACTCTTGGCGGCGGCGTCGCCGGTCCGCTGAGCGGCGGCCGCCTCGTTCGCCTTGGCGGGTCCCCCGGCGGAGTCCTCGGCGGAGTCCTCGGCGGCGTCATCCGCGCCCGGCTCCCTCGGACCCTCGCGCTCGGCCGAAGCGCTGGGCTTCGCGGGGGCCTCGGCCGAAGCCGCGGCGGACCCGTCAACCCTCGGGTCGGCGGGCTTGGCGGCGGGCTCGGCGGTGGCCTCCGCGGCCTGCTGAGCGGCGGCGGAGTCGCTGGTCGCCTCCGGTATGCGGGTGTCCGGATCGGCGGCCTCGGGTCCCGGTGAGGGCTGCTCGGCCGAGCCGCCGGCGTCGTCGTCGTCCTTCGGCGCGGGCGCGGGCGGGGCCTCGTCGGTCCCGCTGGTCGCCTCCGGTGTGTGGGGGTCTGGGCGGGCGGCTTCGGGATCCTGGGGGTCCTCCGGCCCGGTCGTCATCCCGGCGGAGCCGCTGGTGCCGTTTTCCGGAGCCCGCGGGGCGTCGTCGTCCTTCGGCGCGGGCGCGGGCCCCTGAGGCTCCTCAGGGTCGCTCTCCGCCCCGTCAGGGGCGGGTTCAGCGCGGGGCACGGGTTCCCCCGTGTCGTTGGCCGGTGCGCTGGGCCGCGGTATGCCTTCTGCCGGTGGCGCGCTCCGCGCGTCGTCCGCGCCCGGCGCGTCCGTCGTCGTCTCGCTCGCCTCGTCCCCGGGATCTGTCACGTCCTGGGGAACCCTTTCGGGGGTCTCAGGCGTCTTTTCCGATGACTGCCCTCCCTCGAGCGTCGACGCTCCCTCCCGATCCCGTCCCGAAATGTCCGGGGACTCGCCCGCCACCCGTGCCTCCTTACAGATTCATGACTGCTGATGCGGTAAACCGGCCGTTGGCCCTACCAGTTTGCCCGGTCCTGTGCACCTCGGTACGCCGCACCGGGTGTGGCGGAAAGCTGACCTGCTGCCTCAAGGACGTTAACGACATATCTACGGGTTCCATCACGAAACCACCACGCGCTCTCGACAGAACAATGTGAGAGGCGTCACCCTGTCTGTCATCCACGCGGGGAGGCATGGATGGGCAGGAGTCGTAGAACCATTCCGGAGGAGCTGCTGCTGCTCGCTCTGGACCCGGCCACGGGTACCACCGCGCAGCCGCAGTCTCTCGATCTCGGTCTTGCCGGGGCACAGCTCGTCGAGCTCGCCCTCGCAGGACGGATAGCCCCTGATGGGGACCGAATAGCCGTGATAATGCCACGGCCGACCGGTGATCCCACACTGGACTGCGCTCTGGAGCTGCTGCGCAGGCGCGGCAGTCCGGTGCGCGCGGTGAACTGGATCGGCGGGCCCCGACTGGGGCTGCGCCAGACCTATCTCTCGCATCTGGAGCGCTGCGGCATGGTGCACGCGGTGGAGAGCCAGATGTGCGGGATTCTGCCGACCACGCGGTATCAGGCGACTGACACCGCGGTCAGCCGGCAGATAAGGGCCCGGTTGGACACCGCGATCCGCACCGGCACTCCGCCGGACGCGCGGACCGCGGCCCTGGCGGCGCTCGCCCACGCGGTCGGTCTGGGCAAGCACCTGTACCCGGGGAACGAGGGGCGGTCCTCCCGCTCCCGGCTCCGGGACCTGATCCGGCACGACCCGATGGGCGGACTCGTGGCACACGCCGTGATGGACGTTCAGAACGGCGTGGCGGGTCAGGCGGCGGCGCGGCGCTCGCAAACGGGCGCCCGCAAGGCGCCGGGGCGGGCTCACGCGCCCGCCACGGCGATGGCTGCGGTCGGGCAGCCAGCCCAGGCGGTCCCCACCGAGACCAGGCGGAGAGGAGTAAGCCGCGCCGCGGTGCGTCCCTCGTTGTCCCACTGACGCGCGGCACCTGACAATGACGCACGACCTAGCGACGTGTTAACGGACATACGGAGAGTCAATCATCAACTGACCCTACCGGGAGCCGCACTCAGCAGGGGGTGTGGCGTCGGCCAGTGACCACGGGCCGGCGTCGCGCCCCCTGTTCGCGCCCCGGCTGCGCGCGGGCGTGCGCACGGACGGGCACCCTGGGTGGCCGATTCCCAGCGGATCCACCCCACCGCACCCCACCGAGTGGCAGGCTGCACACAGCAGTTCACCAGTCTCGGATAACGGAGGTGCACCGTCCGTGGCGGGCAATGTCAATCCCACCGTTCGACGACGCCGGCTCGGCCAGGAGCTCAGACGGCTCCGCGAGGACCGCGGCATGACCGCGGAGGAGGTCGCCGACCGGCTGCTGGTCTCGCAGTCCAAGATCAGCCGGCTGGAGAACGGGCGGCGCAGCATCAGCCCCCGGGACGTGCGCGACCTGTGCGGCGTCTACGAGGTCCAGGACAAGAAGCTGGTCGAGTCGCTGATGCAGATGGCGCGCGAGTCCCGCCAGCAGGGCTGGTGGCACGCCTTCGCCGAGCTGACCCCCTCGTACAGCGTCTACATAGGCCTGGAGACCGACGCCTCGTCGCTGCGGGTCTACGAGCCGCAGGTGGTGCCCGGGCTGTTGCAGACGCCGGACTACGCGACCGCGGTGATCTCCGGCGCGCTGCCGGAGATCGCCGAGGAGGACGTCAACAGCCGGGTGCAGGTGCGGATGCGGCGCCAGCAGCGGCTGCGCGAGGCGCGGAACCCGTTACGCCTCTGGGCCGTCGTCGACGAGGCGGCGCTGCGCCGCACGGTCGGCAGCTCGGCGGTGATGGCCGAGCAGTTGGAGACCCTGGCGGAGTACTCGGGCCTGCCGCACGTCACGCTCCAGGTGATGCCGTTCTCCGCCGGCGCGCATCCGGGCGTCAACGGGCAGTACTCGATCATGGAGTTCCCGGACGCCGGCGACTCCACCGTCATCTACCTGGAGGGCGGGACCAGCGACCTCTACCTGGAGAAGGGGCACGACGTCCAGCACTACAGCGTGATGTACGAGCACCTGCGCGCCCAGGCCCTCAGCCCGCAGCAGACGCGGGACTTCATCGTCGGGATCGCCGAGGAGCAGGCCGCGGTGGTGCTCGGCGGCGAGGGGGACGAGACGGGGGGCGAGGGCAAAATACACCGCAACTCCCTCTAGACGAAGGAGATACGGATCTAACCATCCAGTCGGGTGATATACGTCCCGCTCTCCCCATCCTGACTAGTACGGTCGCGACCGAACCGACACCGCCGCGCCAGCGGGGCGTGGCCCGATGGTCCATTAGCAGGGAGCAGCAACCATGGCGCTGAAACAAGGCACGACGCACGGCTGGACCAAGTCCTCCTACTCGGGTGGCAACGGAGCCTGTCTGGAGGTGGCCTGTCCCGGCCACGACCTTCTCGCGGTCCGCGACTCCAAGGACCCGGCCGGGCCGCGCCTGCGCTTCCCGGCCGGCTCGTGGTCGGCGTTCGTCGGGTACGTCGACGGCGCCGCGCCCGGCGGTGCCTGACGGTCTCGCCGTTGTCGTTCCGCCCGGGCCCGCGGCGCGGCCACGCGCCGTCGCCGCGGGCCCGCGTCCGTGGCGGCCCGGCGTCACCGGCGCAGGCGGTGAAGTTCCTCGCGGCACAGCTGGTCGGCGTGCCGGGTGGTCTCGGGAAGTCGGAAGCGCGGTGTGAGCCGCAGGGTCAGCTCGCACGCCTCCTCGATGCCGAGGAGGTGCCCGACCGACACGAACACCGGCTTGACGCCCTCCCTGGTGCGCAGCGCCCGGCCGACCTCGTGCGCCGCCTCGTCCACCAGCGGAGACCAGGAGCCGCGCGGCGGATCGGGCTCCTGATAGGCGAAGGCGAACGGCGTCTTGGCCACCCCTAACGAGGGCGTGCCGGTGAGCACGCCGAGGTGGCTGGCCAGCCCGCAGCGGTTCGGGTGCGCGATGCCATAGCCGTCGCAGACCAGCACGTCGGGACGGACCGTCAGCCGCTCCAGGGCCTGGAGCACCGGAGGCAGTTCCCGGAACGCCAGCAGTCCGGGCAGGTAGGGGAAGGTGATCGGACCGGCGGCGGTGGCGTGGTCCCGCACCGTCAGGGTCCCGGCGTCCAGCACGACGACCGCGGCGACCAGCCGGCCGCGCTCGTCGTCGTACGCCACGTCCACGCCCGCGACGGACGCCGGGTCGATCCCGTCCGCCGGGCCCTCGGGCCGCACCAGCGCGCGGATCCGGGACTGCTCCGCCACCGCCCCGGCCACGGTCGTCGGCCAGTTCTCGTTCATCGCCGGTCCGCTCTGAGATCATCCGCACGTGCAGCGCGGCCCGTTGATCCTGCCCCCCGCGCACCGCGCCCGGCAACCGGATAGTGCCGTGACCGGACAGTTTCGGGTCCGGGTGGCTCGTTCGAGACCGGGTCAGAGGCGCTTCTCGAACCAGAGCTGGCCGTGCGGGTCGTCGCCGTACGCCGGGATCTCCGCGTACCCCATGGCCCGGTACAGCGCCTTGGCCTCGTCGAGGACCGGGTGGGTGGACAGGCGGAGCGCGACCAGGCCGCGTTCGGCGGCGAGCCGCTCCAGTTCGGTCAGCAAGCGGCGACCCAGGCCGAGGCCGCGGGCGGCGGGGGCCACCCACAGGTGGCGGAGCTCCCCGACCCCCGGCCGGAGGGTGCGCACCGCGCCGCAGCCCGCCGGGAGCCCGTCGTCGTGCGCCACCACGAAGACGCCGGCCTCGCCGCTGACCTGGTCGGACGGCACCAGGTCGGCGTCGTCGTAGCCCTCGGGGAAGCGGCCCCTGAGCTCGGCCGTGTACGCCGCCAGGCATCGGCGCGCGTCCGGCGCGTCCGGGTCGGTCACGGTGAACGTCGCGCCGGCCACGTGCAGCAGGCGCTCCGCGGTGGTCAGCGCGGCGAGCAGTTCGGCGCGCTGGGACGGCGCCAGCCCGGCCAGCAGCCGGGCCGCCGCGTCGTCCGAGCGGTCCTCCTGCGCGGCCCGCTCCCGGCGGCCTGCCTCGGTCAGCTCCGCCACCCGGCGGCGCGCGTCGTCCGGATCGGGGCGGAGCCGGACCAGCCCGGCCCGCTCCAGGGCGGCGAGCATCCGGCTGAGCTGGCCCGCGTCCAGGCCGAGCCGGCGGCGCAGCTCGCTGATCGCGGCGGCGTCAGGACCGATCTCGTACAGCAGCCGGGACTGCCCCACCGGGCGGTCCTGGCCGAGGTAGCGCTCGGAGAGCACGCCGGTGCGCTTCGCGAAGTAGCGGTTGAAACGGCGGAAGGTCGCCAGGTCGGCGGCGGTGGCCAGCTGCATGCCGTTCAGTATGGAAAATACTTGACCAAAGTCAAGGGATTCGTTCCGGGGCCTCCTGGGCACTCGAGTGCGCCGGCATGTCCCGCGCACTAGGCTGGCGGGACAGGGATGGGCAACCGCGACGTATGGAGGTGTCCCATGCCCGAGAGTGCGGAAAGCGCAGATATGAACGAAAGGGACGAGTCCGGTAGCGCCGACGACGGGCGGCCGACGCCCGATCGGTTGCTGCACACCGGCGCCGAGCGGCCGATCGACCCCGAGGACCTGGTCCGGCTCACCGGCCGCGAGCCCACGCCGGAGCGGATCGAGGAGGCCCGCCGGCTGCTGGAGGAACAAGGGCCCGCGGCAGCCGAGAGGTACCTGCCCTGAGGATTCCCTGATCTCTGGGATCTCTGGCCCCGCTAGCGGACGATGTCGACGCTGCCGGCGCCGGTGTCGAGCGGCCCGTCGTGGAGCGCGGTCAGCCGGGCGACGGTCCAGCGTTCCAGCTCCGCGAGCCCGTCCTCGTCGGGGCGGGGCCCGGTGGCCACGAAGCCCGGCGCGGCGGCCGGCTCCGGGGCGCCGATCGGGGCGTACCGGCCGCCGGCCGCGTGGACCAGGGCCGCCCCGGCCGCCACGTCCCACGGGCGGATGTGCAGGTTGCACGCGAGGTCGGCCCGGCCGGCCGCGAGCCAGGCCAGGGCGAGCGCCGTGGAGTAGAGCCGACGCACGTCGGCGCGGTCGATCAGCTCCAGGTAGAAGGCCGGCTCATCCGTTCCCGACCGGCCGGTCAGCGGTATGTCGGTGAGCACCAGCGGCAGGCCACCGCCCGCGGGCGCCGGCGCGGGGGGCGGCGCGGCGCCGTTCACGCGCAGCGGCACGCCCTCGCCGCCGGTGAACGACTCGTCGCGGAACACGTCGTGCACGCAGCCGCCAACCAGCCGCCCGCCGATCGCGACCCCGACGGAGACGCAGGCGAGCGGCAGGCCGCGCAGGAAGTTGTGGGTGCCGTCGATGGGGTCGACGTACCAGGTCACGGCCTCGCCGGAGGCGGTGGACAGCTCTCCCGTCCCGGACGGGGGAAGCTCCTCGCCGATCACCGCGGAACCGGGCACGGCCGAGCTCAGCATGCTGCGGAGCAGCGTCTCGCTCTCCACGTCGGCGTCGCTGACCCGCTCGTGCGCGCTCTTGTCGCGCGCCGTGGTGCCCTCGGCGGCGCGGCGGCGGAGCAGCGCGGCGGCCTCGCGGCAGCAGTCGCGCGCCACCTCGACCAGATGGTGAACGCGGTCCGGGTCGCCGGCGCCCCGCGCCGTGCGCGCGGTGCCCGCATCGGGCGTGGCCCGAAGAGTGTCGTACGGCACGTCGTTCCTTCTCTCGGCTCTCTCGCCTCTCTCGCCGGTGCGGGCGAGCGCTCGGCGGACCCCGCGTCCGGCCCTGGCCGGAATGCCCTGGCCCGGGGACTGGTTGCCCCTTCGTCGCCCATTGTCGGGCCAGGATGTTTCAGGGAGGCGAGCGGAACGTGATCAGGGGACGCAGTCAGGGGAACGCGCCGGCGGTGCTGTCGGTGCTCGACCTGGCCACGGTCGGGGCCGGGCACACCGCGACGGACGCGCTGCGCACCAGCACCGAACTGGCGCGGCTGGCGGAGCGGCGCGGGTACCACCGTTTCTGGGTGGCGGAGCACCACTCCATGCCGGGCGTCGCCAGCTCGTCCCCGGCCGTGATACTCGGCCACCTCGCCGGGCAGACCGAGCGCATCCGGCTCGGCTCCGGCGGGGTGATGCTGCCCAACCACCCGCCGCTGGTGATCGCCGAGCAGTTCGGCACGCTGGAGGCGCTCGCGCCCGGCCGGGTCGACCTGGGCCTCGGGCGGGCGCCCGGCACCGACGGGCCGACCGCGGCGGCGTTGCGGCGCGGGCGGGCGGACGGCGCCGACGACTTCCCGCGGCAGGTGGCGGAGCTGGTCAGGTTCCTCGACGACGACTTTCCCGACGACCACCCGTACTCCCGGATCCACGCCGTACCTGGCCCTGTACAGGGGCGCGCGGCCGGCGGCGTGCAGGCGCCCGGCCGGCCGCCGGTATGGCTGCTCGGCTCCTCCGGGTTCAGCGCGGAGCTGGCCGGCCGGCTCGGCCTGCCGTTCGCCTTCGCGCACCATTTCTCGGCCGCGAACACCGTGCCCGCGCTCGACCTGTACCGGCGCTGCTTCCAGCCCTCCGAGGTGTTGGACGCGCCCTACGCGCTGATCGGCGTCTCGGCGCTGGCGGCGGAGGACGCCAGGGAGGCCCACCGCCAGGTCCTCACCGGCGCCCTGGCCATGGTGCGGCTGCGCACCGGCCGGCCCGGACTGGTGCCCACGCCCGAGGAGGCCGAGAGCCACCCGTTCAGTCCGGTCGAGACGGACGTCGTGGACGGCTGGCTGGCCAACGTCGTCTACGGCACCCCGGACGCGGTGCGCGACGGCCTGGACGAGCTGGTGAAGCGCACCGGCGCGGACGAGCTGATGATCACCAGCAACGCCCATTCCCCGTCCGCCCGGCTGCGCAGCTACGAGCTGATCGCCGACGCGTACGCGCTGCCGCGCGACTGATCCGCCGCGCGTCGCTCACCCGTCGTAGACCACCGTGACCGGCGCGTGGTCGGACCAGCGTTCGGCGTACGTCGCCGCCCGTTCCACCTCGGCCTTCACCGCTCGCCCGGCCAGGCCGGGGGTGGCCATGTGGTAGTCGATGCGCCAGCCGGTGTCCGTGTCGAAGGCACGCCCGCGGTAGGTCCACCAGCTGTAGGGGCCCTCCTGGTCCGGGTGCAGGGCGCGGACCACGTCGACGTAGCCGGCGTCGTCCGGCCCGTCGCCGAGCACCTGGGAGAGCCAGGCGCGTTCGGAGGGCAGGAATCCCGAACGGTCGCGGTTGGCGCGCCAGTTCTTCAGGTCGGCCTCGCGGTGCGCGATGTTCCAGTCGCCGCACACCAGCACCTCGCGCCCGGCGGCCGCGGCGCGCTCGCGCAACTCCACCAGATACGGCAGGAAGGCCGCCATGAAGCGTTCCTTCTGCGCCTGCCGCTCGCTGCCGACATCGCCCGACGGCAGGTAGAGGCTGGCGATGGTCAGGCCCGGGAGGTCGGCCTCCACGTACCGGCCGGCGCCCTCGAACTCCGGCACGTCGATGCCGGCGCGCACCGCCTCCGGCTCACGTCGGGTCAGCAGCGCGACGCCCGCCCGGCCCCGGGCGGTGTACGCCGGTGCGTACACCGTGTGCCAGCCGACCGGCGCCCGCACCTCGTCGAGCAGCTGTGATTCCTCGGCGCGCACCTCCTGGAGGCACACCACGTCGGCCTGGCTGCCGGCCAGCCAGGTGAGGTACCCCTTGCGCGCGGCGGCCCGCAGGCCGTTGACGTTGACGGTGGAGACGGTCAGCACGCGCACGACCGTAACAGCCGGCGTAGCCGCGCGGACTGTCAGACCCGGGTGCCAGACTCCGGGGCATGAGCGATGACGTGCGACTGAGAGCGGTCGTGGAGGCGGATCTGGACGTGTTCTTCGAGCAGGAGCACGATGCGGAGGCCGCCAGGCGTGCGCGCTGGGTCCCACGGGAGCGCGAGAGGTTCATGACCCACTGGCGCACCCGGGTCCTGGGAGACGCCACCGTGCTCGTGCGGGCCGTCACCGTGGACGGCGAGTTGGCCGGCAACGTGGTGTCCTGGTGGCACGAGGACGGACGGCGCTTCATCGGATACTGGTTCGGCCGTGCGCACTGGGGACGAGGCGTCGGCACGCGGGCGCTCACCCTCTTCCTCAGCGAGGAGCAGACCCGCCCCCTGCACGCCGATCCCTATGTGGGGAACACGGCGTCCGTGCGGCTGCTCCAGAAGCTGGGCTTCCAGCACCGCGAGACCCTCTCCCACGACGGGCACGAGCACCTCATGCTCATACTCCCCGCCGAGGACGCCTGACCTCGCTGTCGCGTCCCCGGCCGGGTCACTCCGTGGGCGTGCCCACCCGCAGGCGGTTGCCGTCGGGATCGCGCAGCTCGATCTCGCGAGCCCCCCAGGGGGCGTCCACCACCTCCACGCCGAACGCCTCGGCGATGGCGTCGACATCACGGACGCGGAGGTACACCAGGGTGTCGGGACGGGCGTCACCCCGGTGCTCCGACAGGAACAACCTCATCCGGCCGCGGGCGACCTCGACGAACGCGGGAAGTCCGGGTTCGAAGCGGTGTTCCCACTGCGGGGAGAAGCCCAGCCGTTCGTACCAGGCGACCGCCACCGCGGCGTCCCCGACGTGGAGGATCGGAATGACTTCCTCGTTCATGCGGCCCATCGTCCCAGATCACCGCCGAGGACAGCAGCCGCCCGACCCGGCTACCGTCCCTGGCCATGGCGCGCGCCACCTCACACGGTCAGGCAGCGGGGAACTCGTCGCGGAGCACGCTGTAGAGCACGCCGTCCCGCCACTGCCCGTCCCGGAAGACGACGCTGCGCAGCTCTCCCTCGCGTCGGAAGCCGGCCTTCTCCAGCGCGCGCTGCTCCGCGATGTTCTCCCGCTCGGTGTCCGCCTCGATCCTGACCACGGGCGTGTGGGCGAACAGATAGCGGACGAGCTGTCGCTGCGCCCGGGTTCCGATGCCGCGACCCCGGGCCTGCGGCAGCAACTGGGCGCCGATGTTCCAGTGGTACGAGGTGGCCGAGACGGTGATCTTCCGCCACGCCACGACTCCGTGTGGGTCGGCGCCCGTCGTCACCATGAGATATCCGCCCTCATCGGTCAGCAGGCCGTTCTCCGACCAGCGACGCCGGTAGCGGTTCTGATCCGACCAGCCGTACCACTGGAACGGGCCACCGGCCTCGGGATCGGTCAGGAACGCTTCCAGCACGGGCAGATCGTCCTCCCGCACGGGGCGGAGTATCACTGTCTCGTCGTTGTTCGTTTCACTCACCCTGGCACGGTAGCCGTCTCCTGCCGGCGGGTCAGACGGGGAGTTGGAAGTCGATGACGTGGAGGGGGGAGGGGGTCGTGCCGGTGGAGGACTCCTGGTAGAGGAAGGAGAGGACGCCGTCGGTGGCGATGCGGGTGTAGTCGGGAACGACCTCGCCGAACGCGTTGAGGTCTTCGTCGAAGAGCATCGTCCAGTCCGACCAGCCGCTGGCGGCCGACGCGGCGGCGATGCGGCCGTAGGGCATCACGACATAGGCGTTGTCCGAGGCGTCGAGCAGCAGTTGCGAGCGCTGGCTGGAGTTCATCGCGAACGGCACCTCGGTCTTCTGCCAGGCACCCGAGGAGTTCTGCCAGACGTGGAACGGGCGGGCGTAGGCGATGCGGCCCGCGACGTAGTCGGCGACGCACTGGCCGAAGCGGCCGGGGACGTAGGAGATCAGGGCGTGCGGCCGGCCGGCGGAGTCGACGGCCTGCGACTCCTGGTTCATCAGGGCGTGGTCCGGGCTGAGCGGGTCGGCGATCAGGCCGGGGGAGGAGACCGCGACGAGGGTGCCGGAGCCGGTGCGGCCGACGGTGGTGCCGGCGGCGTTGGTCCAGGTGCGGCCGCGGTCGGTGCTGCGGACGTAGACGGTGTCGTGGTTGGTGAGGTTCGCGCCGCAGGTCACGGCGGTGCTCTGCTCCCGCCAGGTGCCGAAGACGTGCAGCGTGCCGTCGCGGCCGTAGTCGAGGCCGTGCAGGTAGAGGTTGCGGGCGCCGCTGGAGCCGTAGCTCGTGCTGTACGTGCCGGTGGCGCTGGACCAGGTGCCGAGGTTGGTCCACCGGTCAGCCCCCGAGTCGTACTCGGCGAGCGCGGCCTGGCCGTTGCCGGAGACGCCGGTGCGGTAGCTGAGCTGCAACGCGCCGGAGGGCGAGACGACGAACTGCGGGTAGGTCAGCGTCGAGGTGAGGGTGACGCCGTCCAGGCTGCGCTGCACCGAGCCGAACGCGTCGCCGTTCCACGCGTGGTCGCCCGGGGAACTCATCAGGCCCGGGACGGACTTGACGTAGAAGTAGCCGCTGCTGTGCGCGTCCATCACCAGATGCAGGCGGCCGTCGCCGGGGGAGACGCCGGCGCAGATGACGTTGTGCGAGTCGTTGATGGTCAGCGTGTGGCCGACGGTGACGGTCTCCCAGGAGTCGTCGCCCAGCGCGCGGCGGGCCACGGTGGCGTTGCGGTCGCCCGCGTACCAGACGGCGTACTGGTGGCCGCCCACGGTCAGCAGACCGTTCTTCTGGAAGGCGTTGTTGTTGACCAGGCCGTCGTAGGAGACGAAGTACAGCGCGGTGCGGTCGAGCAGGGTGCTGCCCAGCGGGGTGACCGACGGGTCGGCCGCCGCGGTCACGCCGGTGGTGGGGACGGAAGCGAGGCCGCCGGCGGCTTGGGCGTCGCCGAACGAGGTGGCGCAGACAGCTGCGCCCGCGCCCAGGATCAGGCTTCTGCGGCTCGGTGCTGGGGGCATGGTGACTCCTCGCGGTCATGTGACTTGAAAGGTTTCACCCAGGCCCCTCCGTGGAGCCTACGAGCCCTCGGGCGAGCCGGTCAATGACGCGGCGAAGGAATCCGCCGCCCGTACCGGCTCAGAGCGCGATGAGCCCGGCGTGGGTCGGCCGGAAGCCGCAGGCGTCGAAGTAGAACGCCCGCAGGTGGTCCTCGAAGTCCACGTGCAGCCATTCGCAGCCGGCGGCCCGTGCCTCGCGCACGGCCACCGCGACCAACTCGGCGCCGATGCCGGAGCGCCGCAGGTCGGCGGCGACGAGGGTGTCCAGGACGAACGCGTGTCCGCCGCCGTCCCACGCCACGTTGACGAAGCCGACCAGCCGGCCGTCCGGGCGCCGGGCGCATACCCAGCCCAGGCTGTGCCGGCGCAGCTGGGCGGGCCAGTCGTGGTCGATGGGTGGGTGCTCGAACCCCTCCGCGTGCAGCGCCTCCAGCTCCACGCCGCCGACCTCGCCGCGCCACGCGTACTCGATGGCGCCCGTGCCGTCCCCGCTGTCCGTCGTTGCCACGCCCGGGATGGTAGCCGCGGCGCTCCGCCGGCCGCTCCTCCATTTCGGTGTGCCTGCCCGGTGCTGCCCGGTGCCCGGGCAGCCGCGCGGCACCCCGGGCACCGGGAGGAGCCGCACCTTTGTACGATCTCGGACATGGACCTCGTCGCGAACCTCGTCACCCGCCGCTTCGATCATCCGGATGCCCTGCAGCTCAACGATCTGGTGCAGGCGGAGTACCGGGAGCGCTATGACGGGGACGGCGACGACACGCCGCTCGACCCGGGCATGTTCGACCCGCCGGGCGGCCTGTTCCTGGTGGCCTACGACGAGGCCGGGCGCCCCCTGGCCACCGGCGGCTGGCGGGGCCACGAGGACGCCGCCGCCGAGGGGTACGCGGACGGGGACGCCGAGATCAAGCGGATGTTCGTGGTGCGTGAGGCGCGCGGCCGAGGGCTCGCCCGGCTGATCCTGCGGCAGCTGGAGGACTCCGCCCGCGGCGCCGGGCGCACCCGGATGGTGCTGGAGACCGGCCTGAAGCAGCCCGAGGCGATGAGCCTGTACCTCAGCAGCGGCTACGCGATGGTGCCCGAGGACCAGAAGTTCGGCTACTACCGCCACGAGTCGCTCAGCCGCTGTTATGTGAAGCCGCTCTGACCCGCACCGTCTGGGGAGCGCTGCCGAGCGGTCAGCGGCGGGTGGCGAGCGCGGATATGTGCTCGGGGGAGCCGCCGTTGCCCGGGGCCGGGGCGGGCCCGTGCCCGGCGCCGCGTCGCCGCCCGCCCAGCGCGATGGCGGCGCCGCCGAGCGCCGTCCAGGCGGCCAGGACCAGCAGCGGGAGCCCGGCCGCGGCGCCGTCGAAGAACGCCACCGAGCGCAGCAGCGTCGCGCCCGAGCCCAGCGGCAGCCACTGGCCCAGCACGCCCACCGGTTCGGGCAGCATCTCCGGCGCCGAGGTGGCACCGGACCACGGGTTCCCCAGCAGCATCACCAGCACGGCGCCGAGGCCGATGCCGGGAAGGCCGAGCAGCGCCGCGCAGCCGGCCACCGTGGCCGCCGACGCGAGCACCACCAGGCCGATCGCGCCGGCCACCGTCCACCAGTCGCCGCCCAGGACCTCGAGCCAGCTGTGCCCGATCCCGGCGCCGGCGAGGCCCACCAGGGCGGCGGTCCCGACCAGGGCCATCAGCGCGTGTCCCCGGCGCGCCGCCACCAGTCCGGTCACCGTGGCGGCCGCGCCGGTGGCGATGCCGGCCAGCGCCAGCGGCAGCACGCTGGAGTTGAACACCGCACCGCGCGGGTCGGCCGCGGGCGCCGGCACCACGTCGGTGACCGTCACGCCGGCCCCGCCGGGCGCCATCTCCGCCGCCATCTCCGTCGCCAGCTGCTCCAGCAGGGCGGCGACGGTCGGGCTGGCCGCCGAGGCGACCAGCAACTCCGGGGCCGCGTCCGGCCGGTCGGCGGCGACCACCGCGCCGTAGACCTCGCGGTCCGCGACGGCGGCCCGGGCCGCCGTCGCGTCCGGATACCGGTGCACCTCGAACGCGCCGTCCTGCTGGGCGAGCCGCTCGGCCATCGGCTCGGCGGCGCCGGCCGGGCCCGCGACGCCCAGTGGCAGCTCGTTGGGCGCGGTCCTGGCGGCGGGCCAGGCGAAGGCCCACAGCGCCAGCGCGACGAACGCGGGGACCAGGACGAGGACGGCGACGAGGGCGCGCGGGGACGGCGGCGCCGGGCGGGCAGGGCGGGCAGGGGGCGGCGACTGGGTGGACACGGACCGGCCTCCACTTGTGAGCACTGGGCAGATCGAGGGGCGTCGAAGGACGTCGAACAGTAAAGAGAATGATTGTTCGTTCTTTCGCCCGACCCACCGTGGGGCACCCGGCTCGCCCTTGTCAAGAATGAATGTTCGTTTTACGCTCGTTCGTATGGCCCGCGTATCCCAGGAGCATCTCGACGCCCGCCGCCGCCAGATCCTGGACGGCGCCGCCCGGTGCTTCGCCAGGGACGGCTTCCACGGCACGACCATGCAGGACGTGTTGCGGGAGACGGGTCTGTCCGCCGGCGCCGTCTACCGGTACTTCCCGAGCAAGGACGCGATGATCGTGGACCTCGCCAGAGAGGTGCTCGGCACGGTGCACGAGGCCTTGCGGCAGGCGTCCCGCGCGCCGAACCCGCCGCCGCCCGACGAGATCCTGACCGACGCCCTGTCCCGGGTCGGCAGCGCGCTGGACCACCCGTCCTCGATGGTGATCCAGGTCTGGGCGGAGACCCTGCGGAACCCGGAGCTCGACAAGCTGTTCAAGGGTTTCCTCGCCCAGCTGCTCGCCGCCTGGACGACCATCGTGGAGACCTACCAGGAGCGCGGCGACATGGACCCCGACGTGCCCGCCGAGCATGTGGCCCGCACCCTGATCGCCTGCTGCCAGGGCTTCCTGGTGCAACGCGCCCTCGGCCACGGCGACGTGGCGTGGCTGCGCGACGGGTTGCGCGGGCTGATGCCCCATGCGCGGCGTTATGCGCCCCCTACCGCCCGGTAGTCAGCTGTCCTACCCTGGGCGCGTGGTGGAGCACGTGCGAGTCGCGGTGATCGGAGCGGGATTCGGTGGGCTCGGCGCGGCGGTGCGGCTGCGCCGCATAGGTATCACGGACTTCGTGGTGCTGGAGCGCGCCGCCGCGGTCGGCGGCACCTGGCGGGACAACACCTACCCGGGCTGCGCCTGCGACGTTCCCTCGCATCTGTACTCGTTCTCCTTCGCCCCCAATCCGCGCTGGCCGCGGGCCTATTCGGGGCAGCCGCAGATCCGGGAGTATCTGGAGCGGCTCACCGACACGTTCGGGCTGCGCCCGCATCTCCGCTTCGACTGCCCCGCCGAGCGGCTGCGTTGGGACACCGACGAGCTGCGCTGGACCGTCGACACCCCCCGCGGCACGCTCACCGCCGACGTGGTGGTCTCCGCCACCGGGCCGCTCTCCGAGCCCAGGACCCCCGACCTGCCAGGACTCGACGGCTTTCCCGGCCGGGTCTTCCACACCGCGCGCTGGGACCACGACCACAGCCTGCGCGGCCGGCGGGTGGCGGTCGTCGGCACCGGCGCGTCGGCCGTGCAGATCGTGCCGGAGATCGAACGGCTGGTCACCGAGCTGACCGTGTTCCAGCGCACCCCGCCCTGGGTGGTGCCCCGCGGGGACCGGCGGATCACCGCGCTGGAGAGCTGGTTGCACAGCGCGGTCCCGGCCACCGGCGCCGCCCGCCGCCAGCTGCTGTGGGCGTTCCGGGAGGTGCAGGTCGGCTCGTTCACCCGGCATCCGGAACGGCTGCGGTTCCTGGAGCGGCTCGCGCTGCGGCACATGCGCCGCGCGATCCGGGACCCGGCGATGCGCGCCCGGCTCACCCCGACGTACCGGATCGGCTGCAAGCGCATCCTGGTGTCGGACGACTGGTATCCGGCGCTCGCCAAGCCGCATGTCGAGCTGATCGACGCGGGGCTGCGCGAGGTGCGCGGCCCGGTGCTGGTCGCCGAGGACGGGCGGCGGGCCGAGGTGGACGACATCGTCCTGGCCACCGGTTTCCAGGTCACCGACCCGCCGATCGCCCGCCGGGTGACCGGCAGCTACGGCACGACGCTGGCGGAGGAGTGGTGGGACGGCATGACCGGGCTGCGCGGCACCACGGCCGCCGGCTTCCCGAACTTCCTGACGATCATCGGCCCCAACACCGGTCTGGGCAACACGTCGATGCTGTTGATCATCGAGGCCCAGCTGAACTACCTGGCCGACTTCATGACCAAGCTCGGGCTCCTCGGCCGGGGCGGCGGCAGGACGGCGCTCTCGCCGCGGCCCGCGGCCGTTCGGGCGTGGAACGAGCTGATGCAGCGCCGGCTCGCGCGTTCGGTGTGGAACAGCGGCGGCTGCGACAGCTGGTACCTCGACGCGCGCGGGCGCAACACCACGGTCTGGCCGGGCTCCACCGCCGAGTTCGCGCGGGTGACCCGTCGGATCGACCTCGAGGAGTACGAGGTGCTGCGGGCGAGGGCGACCGAGAGGACCGCGGCATGACACCAGACCCGAGGCGGGGCGCGACGCGGCGCGCGGCGGCGGTGACGAGGGCGGACGTGCGGGAGCTGACCGTCGTCTCCACCGGCGGCGCCCGCCTGCACACCGAGGTGCACGGCCCCGACGGGGCGCCGACCGTGGTGCTGGTGCACGGCTGGACCTGCCAGACCCGGTTCTGGAACCCGGTGCGCCACCTGTTGCTCCCCGACCATCGGGTGGTGGTCTACGACCAGCGTGGCCACGGCCGTTCCCCGGCCACACCGGGCAGTTGCTGCGCCGACGCGCTCGCCGACGATCTGTGCGCCGTGCTCGCCGCGACGATCCCCCCGGACGAGCGGGCCGTGGTCGGCGGGCACTCGATGGGCGCGATGTCCGTCGTGGCCGCCGCGGGCCGCCCCGAGCTGGCCGCGTTGGCCGCCGCCGCCCTGCTGTGCAGCACGGGCACCGACCGCCTCGACGGCGAGTCCACCGTGCTGCCGCTGCGCCCCGGCGCCTGGCGCGGGCGCGCCCAGCGCCTGCTGCTGCGGAACCCGCTGCCGTACGGCCCGGTCACGCCCCTCTTCCAGCGGATCGTCCGGCACATCACGCTCGGTCCTGGCGCCGATCCCGGGCTGCTCGCCTGGACCTCCCGGATGGTGCGGGCCTGTCCACCGGCTTCGCGCGCGGAATGGGGCCGGGTGCTCGCCCGGCTCGACCTCGCCGAGCGGGTGCCGCGCCTCGACCTGCCGGTGACCGTGATCCAGGGCTCGGCCGACCGGCTCACCCCGCCGGTCCACGCGCGCCGCATCGCCCGTCGTCTGCCGCGCTGCGCCGGCCTCGTGGAGCTCGACGGCATCGGCCACATGACCCCGTTGGAGGCCCCGAAGGCCGTCGCCGACGCGCTGCGCGGTCTGGTGCGAGAGCATAGGGGGACGTCGGGGGTGACGGCACCGACACCTAGAGCGACACCGGAGCCAATGGAGCCGACACCGGCGACGCCGCCGGAGGCGGAGACGGCCGTCGCCGACGACGGACGCTGAGACCGCGGCCGAGGCACGGCCGCGCGGGGCGGGCACCAGGCTTGGCACGAGGCGGCGAGGGGCACGGAGATGCACGGGAACATGCGGAACGTCGGACGGCGATCCCGGCCGAAGGGGACACCCCGCCCGGCCGGAGGGCGAGGCAAGGTGGCCGTGGTCACCGGGGCCGCCCGGGGGCTGGGGGAGGGGCTGGCCCGCGAGCTGTCCGCCCGCGGCGCCCGGATCGCCCTCGTCGGCCTGGAGGCGGAGCGGCTGGCCCGGGTGGCCGACGCGCTGCCCGGTGAGGCGGAGCACTGGCACGCGGACGTCACCGACGCGGCGGCCATGGCCGAGGTGGCCGCCGCGGTCACGGCGCGTTTCGGCGCCGTGCACGTCGTGGTGGCCAACGCGGGGGTGGCGCACGGCGGCATGTTCGACGGCTCGGACGAGGCGCACTGGCGCCGCGTCGTCGAGGTCAACCTCCTCGGCTCCGCCACCACGTGCCGTGTCTTCCTGCCGGCGCTGAAGGACAGCCGCGGCTACTTCCTGCAGATCGCCTCCCTGGCGGCGCTCGCCCCGGCACCGCTGATGTCCGCCTACTGCGCCTCCAAGGCGGGCGTGGAGGCGTTCGCCCACTGTCTGCGCCCCGAGGTCGCGCGCGACGGGGTGGACGTCGGCGTCGCGTACCTGAGCTGGACCGACACCGACATGGTGCGCGGCACGGACGACGACCCGGTGGCCTCGCAGACGCGCCAGAAGCTCCCCGGGCCGCTCGGCCGGGTCCATCCGGTCGCGCCGGTCGTCGCCCGGCTCGCCGACGGGATCGAACGGCGCTCGGCGCATGTCTACGCCCCCGCGTGGCTGCGGGCAATCCAGGGCATGCGCGGGGCGCTCCCGCCGTTCATCGCCGCATTCGCCCCACGGCAGCTGCGCGGCATCGCCGACGAGCTGGCGGCCGCGGCGCGGCGCGGCCTCGTGGGCCCTGGGGGAGCGGCGGCGACGAAGGGAGCTTCTGACGAGACTCCTGGCGAGACCCAGGTGAGGACTCAGAAGCGGTAGCGGGTCTGCCCGTACGCCCCCTTCCGGAACGCGAACGCGGTCGCCGGCGCCACCCGGAACACCAGGGCGGAGTCGGTCCGGTCCCGGTGCCAGAACCGGCCCTGGTCCACCCGGAACCGCCAGTCCTCGCCGTACTTCGTCTCGTACAGGTCGGCGATCGGCCGCAGCACCGCGTCGTCCGTCTCCCGCCGCGCCTCTCCCTCGACGACCAGGTCGAGACCCGACCCCAGCCGGTTGTCCCCGGTGGTGAGCGTGCAGTGCGCGTTCGTCGCGAGGTTCCGCGCCTTGCGCTCCTCCGGCCCGGTGCAGAACCACAGCGCCTCGTCCCGCCACACCGCCAGCAGCGGCGTGACGTGCGGCCGGCCCTCCGGCCGCACCGTGGTCAGCCAGAACACCTCGGCCTCCGCCAGCCGCATCCGCGCCTGTGCCCACGGCGTCGGCTGCGCCTCCGGCGAGCTGTACCGCGCGTCCAGGTCGGCGACCGGCTCCGTGTTCGGTTCCCCGTTCGGTTCTGTGTTCGGTTCCGTGTTGGACATGGTCCGTCCTTCCGTCGTGCTCCGCACGTCTCCGCGCCTCGGAGACGCACACGAGGGACGACCGGTCGGCGACCGGAAAGTCATCGACGCCCGCGCGATATTCGGTGGCGACGGCGGGGTCGGGCTTTGCAGAGTGCCCCGTATGACGCATTCCGAGGCCCCCTCACCCACCCCCACGTCAGCGCCCGCCTTCGCCGACTTCCTGCCCGGACTCGAACTGTCCCTGGCCCTGTACGAGGAGGCGGTCCGCCCCCTCCTGGCGGCGGAGTACCCGGGGCTGCGGTACGCCGCCGCCCGGATCGGGGCGGGGTCCGAGGTGCTCGGCTTCGACACCGCCCGGTCGGCGGACCACGAATGGGGGCCGCGTCTGGAGCTGTTCCTCGACCCGGCGGACGTCGCCGCGCACGGTGGCGCCCTGCACCGGCTGTTCGCGGAGCGGCTGCCCAAGGAGGTCCGCGGCTGGCCCACGCATTTCAGCGGCAGCGGCGACGGGCACGATCCGGTCGGTTTGATGGCGCGCACCGACGGGCCCGTCGCCCACCGGGTCGGCGTCGACGACGTCGGGGCGTGGCTGACCGAGCGGCTCGGCGGGGACGTGGCGGCGAAGGATCCGCCGACCGTCCGGGACTGGCTGGCGATGCCGCAGCAGCGACTGGCGGAGGTCACCGGCGGCGCGGTGTTCCACGACGCGCTCGGCGGCCTCACCGCGGCCCGGCGGCGGCTGGTCTGGTACCCCGAGCAGGTCTGGCGCTACCTGCTGGCCTGTCAGTGGCAGCGGATCTCGCAGGAGGAGGCGTTCGTCGGCCGCTGTGCCGAGGTCGGCGACGAACTCGGTTCCGCGGTCGTCGCGGCGCGCCTGGTACGCGACCTGATGCGCCTCGCTCTGCTGCTGGAGCGGCGCTACCCGCCGTACGCCAAATGGCTCGGCAGCGCGTTCGCCCGGCTGGAGTTGGCCGACCGCCTCACCCCGGCGCTGCGCGGCGCGCTCGCCGCGACGGACTACCCGACGCGGGAGCGACACCTGTGCGACGCGTACGAGGCGCTCGGGGCCGCGGTGAACGCCACCGGGCTCGCCGACGCCGTGGACCCCGCGCGCCGGACGTACCACGACCGGCCGTTCCTGGTGCTGCACGCCGAACGCTTCGCCGCCGCGCTGGCCGACACCGTCACAGAGCCGGAGCTGCGGCGGCTGCCGCTGACCGGCGCCGTGGACCAGTGGGTGGACAGCACCGACATGCTCACCCGCCACGGCGCCCTGCGCGGCGCCCTGGACGGTCTCGAAGGAGGACCCGGCGGACTCGGCTGACCTAACGCTGTCGGGGCGCCGGGCCCTTGTCCGGGTCGAGGAAGTACGAGTCGTGTCGGAGCAGGAACTCCGTGAACTCCTCGCCCCCGCGCCGCGCCATCTCGCCGATCCGCTCGAAGTACTCCTCGCGGGGCGCACCGGGGGCGAAGAGCAGCAGCATCGACGACGGTTCGTCGGACTCGTTGCGGAACGCGTGCAGCCCGCCGACCGGCACGTACAGGAAGTCCCCCTGCCGCCCGGTGATCCAGCGGTCGCCGTCGAACAGGCGCACCTCGCCGGAGAGTACGAAGAACGACTCCGAAATCGTCTTGTGGAAGTGGGTGTTGGGACCCGGCGAGCGCGGCGCCATGTCGAGCCGGTACAGCCCGAACTCGCCGCCCGTCGAGGCGTGGGTCGCCAGATAGTGGGTGCTGTTCCCCCCGGGCGTGCTCACCTCGGGCTCGGTGTCGGCGGTCCGGAAGGTGGCGTTGACCTCGCCGGTGTCGCCGAAGTAGCGGGGGTCGGGGTAGGTCACGGCCGCGCTCCTCCTGGTCGGGACTGCTGCGACCAGTGTGCGGGATGGTGCGAGGACCGGCATCGGCGGCCGGGCGCACGCAGGCGGGTCCGCGGGACGGAGGACGCAGTGGGACGCGGGGCGCGGCGCAGGGGCGCCCCCGGGGCCCGGGCCCCGGGGGCGCTGGTCAACGACCGGTCAACGACCCTGGTCCTTGCGGTACTTCTTCGCCCGCTCCATGGCCTCCCTGGCCGCGTCCTTGGCGCGATCGGCCGTGTCGTCCCGGCCGCCGCCGCCCCGGTCGCGGTCCTGGTCGCGGTCCATGTCCTTGCGCCGACTGTCCTTGTCGCCGCCCTTGCTGCCCTTGCTGCCCATGGCGTCCATGGCGCGTCGCACCTGGTCTGCTATGCCCATCTCGCTCTCTCCTCATGGGTGGGGGTGGGCCCTGACCAGCCTGGCACGGGCCGGCATCCCTCGCATGTCGGGCATTCGTCGGATAACCCCACGGTGCCGCGAGCGCTACGCCGCGTCGTCGGGTCGGGGCGGCAGCAGCGGGCGGCGGCGGTCGGGGATGTCCTGGTATCCGGGCGGCGAACTGGCCGGCTGACGCTCCAACAGTTCGAGCGCGAGCCGCACCGCCTCGTCCAGCACCACGTACCGGCCCTCGGCCCAGTCCAACGGCGAGCGCTCCGACTCGATGTCCGGCGCCACGCCCCGGTTCTCCACGTCCCAGCCGTACTCGGTGAACCAGGCCGCGTTCATCGGCACCGTGATGTGCGTGCCGTCGCCGAGCCGGTGGTTGCCGGTGATGCCGACCACCCCGCCCCAGGTCCTGGTGCCGACCACCGGCCCTATCTTCAACAGCCGGAACGCGGCCGTGATCATGTCGCCGTCCGAGGAGGTGGCCTCGTCCGCCAGCGCCACCACGGGCCCGCGCGGCGCGTCCGAGGCGTACGAGACGGGCTGCGCGTGGCGCGTCACGTCCCAGCCGAGGATGGTCCGCGACAGCTTCTCCACCACCAGTTCGCTGATATGCCCGCCGGCGTTGCCGCGCACGTCCACGATGAGCGCCTGCCGGGCGAACTCCATCCGCAGATCGCGGTTGAACTGCGCCCAGCCGGAGCCGCCCATGTCGGGGATGTGCACGTACCCGCACCGCCCGCCGCTCAGCTCCCGCACCACGGCCCGGCGCCGCGCCACCCAGTCCTGGTAGCGCAGCGGCCGGTCGTTGATCAGCGGCACCACGGCGATCCGGCGCTGCGGCGCGCCGTCCTCGCGGAACGTCAGCTCCACGCTGGTCCCGCCGGTGGCGGCCAGCAGCGGCCACGGCCCCGCCACCGGGTCCACCGGCCGTCCGCCGACGTGGGTGAGCACCGCGCCCTCCCGCACGCCGGTCCCGGCCAGCGGGGAACGGGCCTTGGGGTCGGAGGACTCGCCCGGCAGGATCCTCGCCAGCTGCCAGCTGCCCGTCTTGGTGCGGGAGAAGTTGGCGCCGAGCAGGCCGATGGCGCGCTGGTAGTGGCGCGGGCCCTCGTTGCGGCGGGCGGCGGTGACGTACGCGTGCGAGGTGCCGAGCTCGCCCACGGTCTCGCGCAGCAGATCGGCGAACTCGTCCGGGGTGGCGACCCGCTCGACCAGCGGCCGGTACTGGTCGAGCACGCCCGGCCAGTCGATGCCGCACATCTTCGGCTCCCAGTAGTAGTCCCGGATCAGCCGGCCCGCCTCCTCGAAGGACTGCCGCCACTCCGCGGCGGGGTCCGCCTCGTGGGTGATCCGGCGGGTGTCGAGGTCCACGGACGCGTCGCCGTCGGAGCTGTCGGTGGCCGGGATGGCCCGCAGGTCGCCGTCCTCGCAGACCACGAGCCGGGTGCCGTCGCCGCTGGGCGCGAACCAGTCCACGTCGTGGGTGAGCTCGACGCGCTTGGACTTGGCGAGGTCGAAGTACTCCAGGGTGGGCTTGCCCGAGGTGTCGTCCGGGTTGACGAAGGTCTCGCCGAGCGCGCCGGAGATCGGCCAGCGCAGCCACACCAGGCCGCCGCCGCTCACCGGACAGAGAGAGGAGTACTTCGAGGCGGAGACGGGAAACGGCACGACGCGGCTGCCGAGGCCCTCGGCCTCCACCAGAACGGCGCCCTCGCCGCCGCCCTCGCCGCTGGTGCTCGTGTCGGCCGGGTCGAGCCCACCTGCGGCGGGGCGGCCCTCGGGGGTGATGGCGAACGGGGACCGGGTGGCGGAGGACAGCGGCACCAGATAGGGGCGACAGCCGAGGGGGAACGACAGGTCACCGGTGTGCACGTCGTAGACCGGGTCGAAGCCACGCCAGGACAGGAAGGCCAGATACCGGCCGTCCCGGGTGAACACGGGCTCCTCGTCCTCGAAACGGCCGTCGGTGACGTCGATGACGGTGCGCTCGCCCTCGGCGAGGCGGGCGATCTTGATCTGGCTCAGGTAGTGCCCGATGCCCGGGTGCGCCCAGGCCAGCCAGGCGGAGTCGGGTGAGAACACGAGGTCCCTGACGGGACCGTTGACCGATCGGATCAACTCCACGACGAGCGGCATCGCGCCCCCCGCGCCCCCCGCGGCGCGGGCACCATCGACGTCGTTTACCGCACCGGCGGTCGGGTCCTGCTCTCCGTTGCCGTTCGCGCCGTCGGCGCGTGGCGCGTCGGTCGCCTCGGCGTCGCTCGCGCGGGTGCGCGCCGGCGTGTCGGGGGTGGTGGAGGCTTCGCCTCCGTCCCCGCCGTCCGTCCCGGGTGCGGCGGCCGCGTCGGGTGCGGCGGCCGCGCCGCGCGTCTCCAGGCCGTCGGGGGTCGCGCTCGGAGCCGCTTCGTCGGTCGGCTCCTGGTCTCCTTCAGCCTCTGTGGTCTCTGTGGCCTCTGTTGTATCTGGTGTCGGCTCGCCTGGGGCGGTCGCGGCATCGTCCCCGCCCGCCTGGGCCGTGGTGTCCTCGGGGGACGGTGCCTCGGGTGGGCTGGGGACGCGGACGACCAGGAGGCGGCCGTCGTGGGAGGCGAGGGCCAGGGTCGTGCCGTCGGGGGAGGCGATCATCTCGCGGATCCGGCCGAGCTCGCCGACGGCCACTCGGACGGGGTCCTGGCCGCCGCTGACCCGCGGGAGGTGGGCGATCTCGATGCCGTCCTCTCCCTCCGCGTCCGTGAGATACGCCACCCGGCCCGTGTCGCCGAGCATCACCGGCTGCCGCACCCGCACGCCCGGCGTGACCGCCAGCGCGCGCGCCGGTCCGTCGCGGTGCGCAAGCCAGTACAGGCCCCCACGCACGCATACCGCGCTCGCCCGGCCCGTCGTGTCCACGGCCAACGCGTCCACATGCCGCGCGGCCGGCACCTGGTAGGGGCGGCGCCCGGCGCGCGGGCCGCCGAGCCGCACCGGCAGCCGCCGCGGCGTGGAGCGCGGGCCCAGTTCGTCGACGAGCCACAGTTCGCCCGCGCACTGGTAGACGACCCGCCGCCCGTCCGTCGAGGCATTGCGCGCGTAAAACGCGTCGTGGTCGGTGTGGCGCCGGAGCTCCGTGCCGTCCGCGCGACACGAGTAGAGGTTGGCGACCCCCTCGTGATCGGAGAGAAACGCGATCCGGTCACCCACGATCATCGGGGAGTCCAGGTGGCCCTCCAGTTCGGCCATGAGTCTGCCCCACGCCCTGGACTCCTGGGCGGTGCCCTGCCGATGCAGCCACAGCCTGCCCATCGCGCCGCCCCGGTACCGTTTCCAGGCCGCCGGCTCGTGCGGCGCCTTCGCGGTCAGCAGCAGTGTGCGACGTTCACCCCCGCAACCCTCCACCGCGATGTCGGCCACCGGTCCCCACGGCTGTCGCTCCCCGGGGCCGCCCTCCACCGGCACGCCGTAGGCCCAGCTGAAATGCGACAGCGGCTGGTCGTGCGAGCTCACCGCGAGGATCCGGCTCCCCCGCGATCCGGCCGCGCGCGACCCGTCCGGCGTGGTCCACCCGCACACCCGGGTGTCCGAGGAGCCCCAGTGGGTCAGCTGCCGCGCCGGGCCGCCGTCCACCGGGACCAGGTGGATCTCGGGGTCCAGCGTGCGCCAGCTCGCGAAGGCGATATGCCGGCCGTCGGGCGAGAAACGGGGGGTGGCGAGCCGGGTGCGGTCGACCGTCAGCCGCCAGGCTCGCGCGGGTCCGCGATCCGCGGCGGCGGGGAGCGGGGCCAGCCACAGATCATCCTCGGAGACGAAGCAGACGAGTTCACCGCTCAGATGTGGAAAACGAAGGTAGCCGTCACATTCGTATGATGGGCTCATCGTCTCGGGGGACACGGGAGATGTGTTGAGGTTGTCGCTCACCGTTCCCATGCTTCAGCCCACGATGCATGGCGGCAAGCGGCGGAATGTGGCGGAGAGCGAAGGCTGTGATGTGAATCACAGATTCAACCGTTCGCTCACCCTCTAGGTCCCTCAGCGCGTCTCGTGTCATGAACTGACACATCTCTGTGCCGTCATTTCGAACCCTTCACGCCCGTTCACATTTCGCCGGACAGGAGAACCTGCCCCGTGGCTACGTTTCTTTACAAACTAGGTCGCCTGTGCTTCCGGCGCCGCTGGTGGGTGGCCCTGATCTGGGTCGCCCTGCTGGTCGGCATAGTCGGCGCCGCGTCGTCCGCGGGCGAGGCGCCTCCGGACGAGTTCACCCTGCCCGGCACGGAGTCCCAGGAGACCCTCGACCTGCTGAAAGAGGAGTTCCCCGAGGCGAACGCCGAGGCGTTGGAGACCACCATCGCCATCCAGGCGCCGGACGGTGGCCAGCTCGCCGGCGACGAGTACCAACCCGTCATGGAGCGCCTGGTCGAGGAGCTCGGCCAGGGCGACGAGGTGCTGAACGTCTCCGACCCGCTGAACCAGGGCGGCGTCAACGAGGACGGCGACGCCGCGTACATGATGGTGTCGTACGACGTGACCTGGGGTGAGGTCACCGAACAGATGACCGAGCAGTTCAACGACGCCCTGGCCAACGCCGAGGACGCCGGTCTGAACGTCGAGTCGAGCGGTGAGATCGCGGAGCCGGAGGAGGAGCCCGCGGGCGCCGAGGCCATCGGCATCGGTGTGGCCGCCGTCGTGCTGATGATCACCTTCGGCTCGCTGGTCGCCGCCGGGCTGCCGCTGATCACCGCGCTGATCGGCGTGATGGCGGGCATGATGGGCATCACCGCGCTGGCCACCACGCTGGGACTGTCCGCGACCACCGGCATCCTGGCCATGATGATCGGCCTCGCGGTCGGCATCGACTACGCGTTGTTCATCGTCTCCCGATACCGAGCCGAACTGGTCGCGGGCCACAGCCGCGAAGAGGCCGCGGGACGAGCCGTCGGCACCGCCGGATCCGCCGTGGTCTTCGCCGGCCTCACCGTGATCATCGCGCTGGGCGGCCTGGCCGTCGTCAACGTGCCGCTGCTCACCAAGATGGGCCTGGCCGCCGCCGCCAACGTGGGCATCGCGGTGCTGATCGCGCTCACCCTGGTGCCCGCCGCCATGGGCATCGCCGGCAAGCGGATCTTCGGCCGGCGGATGCGCAAGCAGAACCCGCAGACCGGCGTCCCCGTCTCGCTGAACAAGGCGGGCAAGGAGAACATGGGCACCCGCTGGGCCCGCGGCGTGCTGCGCCGTCCCGGCCTGGTGCTGGTGGCCGCGGTCGCCGGCCTCGGCGCACTGGCCGCCCCGGTGGCCAGCATGGAGCTCGGCATCCCGGACGCCGGGATGCGGGGCGAGGACACCACCGCCCGCCAGGCGTACGACATCCTCAGCGAGGGCTTCGGCCCCGGCTTCAACGGCCGCCTCATGCTGGTCGTCGAGGGTGACGAGAACACCGACCTGGAGGCCGCCACCCAGACCATCTCCGACGAGCTCAACGGCATGGACGGCATCGCCCAGGCGTCGCCCCCCGGGGAGCAGGGCTACAACGGCGACAGCACCGTGGCCCAGATGTTCGCCTTCCCGACCACCGGACCGGCGGACCACGAGACCACCGTGCTGGTCGAGCATCTCCGCGACGAACTCGTGCCGCAGTTGGAGCAGGAGACCGGCACGGAGATCCTCGTGGCCGGCCTGACCGCCAGCAACATCGACTTCTCCGAGGTGATGAACGACGCCCTGGTGCCGTACCTGGCGCTGGTCGTTGGCCTGGCGTTCCTCCTGCTGATGGTGGTGTTCCGGTCCATCCTGGTGCCGCTGAAGGCCGCGCTCGGCTTCCTGTTCTCCGTGCTGGCCGCGCTCGGCGCCGTCGTCGCGGTGTTCCAGTGGGGCTGGCTGGCGAGCCTGATCGGGGTCGAGGAGACCGGGCCGATCATGAGCATGATGCCGATCTTCATGGTCGGCGTGATCTTCGGCCTCGCCATGGACTACGAGGTGTTCCTGGTGACCCGGATGCGGGAGGCCCACGTCCACGGCGAGGACTCCCGGCAGTCGGTGATCACCGGCTTCAACCTCAACGCCCGGGTGGTCACGGCCGCGGCGATCATCATGATCAGCGTGTTCGCCGGCTTCGCGCTGGTCAGCACCGAGTCGATGATCAAGATGATGGGCTTCGGCCTCGCCGCCGCGGTGCTGCTCGACGCCTTCGTGGTCCGGATGACGATCGTCCCGGCCCTCATGGGCCTGATCGGCGAGCGGGCCTGGTGGCTGCCCAAGTGGCTGGACCGTGCCCTGCCCAACGTGGACGTCGAGGGCGAGTCCCTGGAGCGGTACCTGAAGGCCAACGGCCGGGGCCGCGACGTGGTCGAGCCCGAGCCGCAGCGGCGCGAGCCGCAGCCGGTGCCCTGACCCACGGGTCACCACCCCGGCCGAGCCATGAGCCCGGTGCCGGAACCGCCGAACGGCGGTTCCGGCACCGGGCTCCGGCGTGTGTGGCGCACATGTGCGGGAGGCGCTCTTGCAAAGCGGTCGCAATAGGGCTTTATTATCAAAGGATTGGCCTGATGACGACGCTGGGAGCGCGGCATGCATGTCCCCGACGGTTTCCTCAACGCGCCGGTGTCGGTGGCGACCGGGGCGGTCGCGGCGGCCGCCGTCGCCGTCTCGCTGCGCGGCGCCCGGCGCGAACTCGCTGGTACGGGCGCTGGTGCGGGCCCGCAGTCCGGCCTCGGCGGCGAGCGCACCGCGCCGCTCGCCGGCCTCGTCGCCGCGTTCGTCTTCGCCGTGCAGATGCTGAACTTCCCGGTGGCCGCCGGGACCAGCGGCCATCTGCTGGGCGGCGCGCTGGCCGCCATCCTGGTCGGCCCGTACACGGGCGTGTTGTGCGTCTCCGTGGTGCTGCTGATGCAGGGGCTGCTCTTCGCGGACGGCGGACTCAGCGCGCTCGGCACCAACATCGTGCTGATGGGCGTGGTCACCGTCGCCGTCGCCTACGCGCTCTTCCGCGTCCTGCTGCGGGTGCTGCCGGCCGGCCGCGGCGCGGTCGGCGCGGCCACCTTCGTCGCCGCCCTGGTCTCGGTGCCGGCCTCGGCGATCGCGTTCACCGGCCTGTACGCGATCGGCGGCACGGCCGACGTCTCGATCGGCAAGGTCTTCGCCGCGATGACCGGCGTGCACGTGCTCATCGGCATCGGCGAGGCCGCGATCACCACGGCCACGGTCGGCGCGGTGCTCGCCGTCCGACCCGACCTGGTCTACGGCGCGGCCGACGCGGTCAGGCCCACCCTGCTCGTCAGGTCGGGGGCCGGCGCACCCGCCGAGCCCGCGGCGCCCGAGCCGGCGCCCACCCCGGAGCGCCGCTCGCCGCGCCCGCTGTGGCTCGGCGGCCTCGGCGTCACGGTGGTGTGCGCGGCCTTCGTCAGCTTCTACGCCTCGGCGAGCCCTGACGGTCTGGAGAAGGTGGCCACCGACGAGGGCATCATCGAGGAGGCCAGGGAGCACGATCTGGCCGATTCGCCGCTGGCCGACTACGGCGTCAGGGACGTGGACAACGAACGGCTGTCCATCGCGCTGGCCGGCTCCGCGGGCGTCGCCGTGACCCTGGCCGTCGGCTCCGCCACGTTCCTCGCCGTCCGCCGCCGCACGGAGGGCACGTCCGCACCCGAGGACGAGCCCCAGCGTGTCTGACCCCACCCGGCGCCACCCACCCGGGACTGCCGCCCCGGGTGGCGCCCCCTTCCGAGCAGGACTGGCCTCCGGCCGTCGGGACGACTCGCCCTCACCGGGCGGCTCCGCCGCCGACCGCCTGGCTGGCCGCACGCGGCGCCCCCTGCCCGAGGCTCCCGCCCCGGACCCCGCGTCCGCGCCGGACAGCGCACCTGGGCCGGGCTCCGCCTCGGCCGGTGTCCCTGCTCCGGGGCGATCGGTCCGTCGACCGACGGGGTACCCACCGGGCAGGGCGCCCGACGAGGCGGACGCGGATCGTTCGGGAGGAGCCCTCGGCCCCTCCGCACCCGCGGACGCCGCGGCTCCCCCAGGCCCTCCGGACCTGGGAGGTGCCCACACGCCGGCCCGCCGCCAGGAGGCGGTGGCGGTTTCCGCTCGGGGACCCTCCGCGGGGCCGGGCGGGTCGCTGCGCGCCGGGTACGCGAACGGTGCGCCGGTGGCGCCGGAGGCGGCCTCCGGGGCGCGGCTCCTGCTCGGGGTCGGCGCGGACCCGCGCGCCCGCCGGCTCCGCCGGGGCGCCCGAGGCTCCCCACCCGGTAGGGGGGCACCTCCCAGGCCCTCCGGGCCTGGGGGAGGCTCCGTGTTCGGGCGGGTGTACCAGCCGGGGAACGGCCCGGTGCACCGGCTGCCCGCGCACTGCAAGATCGTCGCCGTGCTGGGCTTCGTGCTCGCCGTGGTGGCCACGCCCCGGGAGGCCGTCTGGGCCTTCGGGGCGTACGCCGCGCTGCTCGTCGCCGTCGCGGGGGCGGCGCGGGTGCCGGCCGGGTTCCTGCTCCGGCGGCTGCTGATCGAGGTGCCGTTCGTCGCGTTCGCGCTGCTGTTGCCGTTCGTCGCCGAGGGGCCGCGGGTCGACTGGCTCGGTCTGTCGCTGAGCGAGTCCGGGCTGTGGGGCGCGTGGAACATCCTGGCCAAGGGCACCCTCGGCGTCGCCGCCTCGGTGCTGCTGGCCGCCAGCACCGAGATCCGCCAGCTCCTCCTCGGCCTGCAACGGCTGCGACTGCCCCCGCTGCTGGTGCAGATCGCCGCCTTCATGGTCCGCTACGCCGACGTCATCGCCGGTGAGCTGCGCCGCATGCGGATCGCCCGGGAGTCCCGCGGCTTCTCCGCCCGCGGCCCGCGCCACTGGGGCGTGCTGGCCACGACCGCGGGCGCGCTGTTCATCCGCTGCTACGAACGCGGCGAGCGGGTCCACCTGGCCATGCTCAGCCGCGGCTACACCGGCACCATGCCCGTGCTCGGCCAACGGCCCGCCACCCGCGCCGAATGGTCAACGGCCGCGGCGCTCCCGGCCGCCGCCCTCGTCGTCTGTGTGCTGGGATGGAACCTGTGACCGACGCCGACCATGCCGCCCAACCGGCCTCGCCGCCGCCCTCGCTGGAGGTCGCGGGCCTGGCCTACGCCTACCCCGACGGCCATCAGGCCCTGTTCGGCGTGGACCTGACCATTCCGCGCGGCGAGCGCGTCGCCCTGCTCGGCCCCAACGGCGCCGGCAAGACCACCCTGGTGCTGCACCTCAACGGCATCCTCACCGCCGGCCTCGGCGGCGTCCGGGTGGGCGGCCTGCCGGTCGGCCGGGACACCGTGGCCGAGGTGCGGCGCCGCGTCGGCATCGTCTTCCAGGACCCGGACGACCAGCTGTTCATGCCGAGCGTGCGGGAGGACGTGGCGTTCGGTCCGGCCAACGCGGGGTTGCGCGGTGCCGAGCTGGAGCGTCGGGTCGCGGACGCGCTGGCCCGGGTCGGCATGGCCGACCACGCGGAACGCCCCCCGCACCACCTGTCGTTCGGCCAGCGCCGGCGCGTCGCGGTGGCCACCGTGCTGGCCATGGAGCCAGAGATCCTGGTGCTCGACGAGCCCTCGGCCAACCTCGATCCGGCCGCCCGCCGGGAGCTGGCCGACATCCTGCGCTCGCTGGACCTGACGGTGCTGATGGTCACCCACGATCTGCCGTACGCCCTGGAGCTGTGCCCGCGCTCGGTGATCCTCAGCGAGGGCGTGATCGCCGCCGACGGGCCCACCGCCGAACTGCTCGCCGACGCGGAGCTGCTGGCCCGCCACCGGCTGGAGCTGCCGTTCGGCTTCCGCGCCCCCGCCTGAACGCCGGGCCCCGGCGGTGGGCGGCCGGGCGGTGGGCGGCCTCAGCTTGTTCTTTATCTTCCGGCCTCGAACGGTGTCTCGAACTGAGTCGCTGACCTGGGGATTCGCCGGACACGGGGGCGACCTTCGTCTGATCATGTGCTCCGACCAAGGTGCACTGACCAAGACGAAGGCCGTGAGGGTGAGTCTGCTGCCTGAAGCTGCGGTAGGGGAAGCGTTCGCGGAAGCGTCACGCTTCCGGGGAGAGTTCTACGAGTGTCTGACCGCTCGGCGCGATGAGTTGTTCGAGCTGGCGGATGCGGTGCTGTGTGCGGATGGCGGGGTGAAGTCCCCGGTGGACCTGACGCTGCTGCCCGAGCACCGTCGTGGGCACGGAGCGATGTACGGCGGCCTGAACCACGGCCGGATCGACACGGATCGGCTGCGGACGGTGCTGGCCGGGCTGTCACTGCCGCGGTTCGACGGCGGGCGCCTGGTCCTGGCGGTCGATGTGTCACCGTGGCTTCGCTCGGACGCCCCGTGCTCGGCAGAGCGTCTGTTCTGCCACGTCTATGGCCGGGCGAAGACAGCCTCGCAGTTCATCCCGGGCTGGCCCTACTCCTTCGTCGCCGTGCTGGAGCCGGGCGCCACGTCATGGACCGCGATCCTGGACGCGGTCCGGCTCGGCCCGGCGGACGACGCGACCGCGATCACCGCAGCCCAGCTGAGGAGTGTCGTCGAACGGCTCATCGCAGCGGGCCAGTGGCAGGCCGGCGACCCGCATATCGTGATCGTCAGCGACGCCGGCTACGACGTCACCCGCCTGGCCTGGGTCCTGCGTGACCTGCCCGTCGAGCTGGTCGGCAGGGTCCGGTCCGACCGCGTCATGCGGCTGCCGAAGCCGCCCCGCCGGCCGGGGACGAACGGCCGGCCGCCCAAGCACGGCCCTGAGTTCCGTTTCGCCAAGCCGGAGACCTGGCCCGAGCCCGCGGTCACCACGGTCACGGCCACCACCAACTACGGCAAGGCCGAGACCCAGGCGTGGGACCGGGTTCACCCCCGGCTCACTCACCGCTCGTCATGGCTCGACCACGACGGCGAACTTCCCTTGGTCGAGGGCACGTTGATCCGCCTGAAGGTCGGGCACCTGTCGAAGGAGCGGGATGCCGGTCCCCCGGGACGGACCCGGCGCAGAACAAACACCGGGCCCCGCTAGACGTCGGCAAAACAGTCAAACACCGAGACACCAAGGCCATGGCAAACTGGCAGATTTGGTAGATAAAGAAAAGTCAGGGCTTGTCGAAGAGCGTGCTGACCGATTCGCCGTTGTGGATCCGGCGCATCGCCTCGGCCAGCGCCGGCGCGATGGACAGCACCCGCAGCTTGTCAGTGCGCTCCTCGGCCGGGATCGGCACCGTGTTGGTGCAGACGATCTCCAGCACGTCCGGCTCCGAGCTCAGCCGCTTGAGCGCGCCCGCGGAGAACAGCCCGTGCGTGCAGGCGATCCGCACCGAGTTCACCCCGAGCTCGCGCAGCCGGTCCAGCAGTTCGAGCACGGTGCTGCCCTTGGCGATCTCGTCGTCCAGCACGATCACGTCGCGCCCCGCCACGTCCCCTATCACCGAGCTGATGCTCACCCGGTCGTCGCTGTACCGCTGCTTCGCGCCGGCCGCCACCGGAATGCCCAGCAGCCGGGCGAACGCGGCGGCCTCCTTGGCGTTGCCCAGATCGGGCGAGACCACGACGGCGTTGCCGAGCGGCTCCCGCCGGAAGTGCGCCGCCAGCTCGCGCAGCGCGTGCAGGTGGTCGACCGGGATGCTGAAGAAGCCGTGCACCTGCGGCGAGTGCAGCGTCATCGCCAGCACCCGGCTGGCGCCCGCCGTCACCATCAGGTCGGCGATCAGCCGCCCGCCGATGGAGATGCGCGGCCCGTCCTTCTTGTCGGATCTGGCGTAGGAGTAGTGCGGCAGCACCACGGTGGTGCGGGCCGCCGAGGCGCCGCGGGCGGCGTCCAGCATCAGCAGCAGCTCGACCAGGTGTTCCTGCACCGGCCGCACCAGCGGCTGGATCAGGTAGACGTCGCGCTCCCGGCAGTTCGCCTCCAGCTGCACCTGCAGGCAGTCGTTGGCGAAACGGTCCACCCGGGCGGGCCGCAGCGGGACCCCGAGATGGTCGCAGACCTCCGCGGCGAGCACCGGATGGGCGCTGCCACTGAAGACGGCTATTTCCCGCATGCGTAAGCCCTCCGCGTCGTACCCGAGCCCGCCGTTCAGGAGAAGCCTACGGTGCGGCGTTGAGCACCTCCGCCACCACGGGCCCCGCGAACTCGCCGCCGTGCCCGGTGTCCGGCACCACCGCGGCCACCGCGAGGTCGTCCCGGTACGCGGTGAACCAGGCGTTGGGGTTCTCCTGGCCGTCCACCTCGGCGGAGCCGGTCTTCGCGCCGATGTCGCCGCTGACGCCGGACATCGCCTCGGCCGCGGTGCCCCACAGGGCCGTGGTGTTCATCAGCCCGCGCAGCTCGGCGGCGGCGTCCGGGTCGAGCGCGTTCGCCTGCGCCAGCGTGCGGCCGTCGAAGGACGGCGGCACCAGGTAGGGCTGGAGGAACGCGCCGTTCTTGACCGTCGCGGAGACGGAGGCCATGGTCAGCGGGTTCATCCGGACGCCGCCCTGGCCGATCAGCGAGGCCGCCATCTGGGCGTCGGACTGGGTGGGCACCGAACCGTCCATCGTCTGCACGCCCACCTCCCAGGTCTGGCCCAGCCCGAAGACGTCCCGCGCGTGGTTGCCCAGCGAGTCGTCGTCCAGCTCCGGAGCCTGGCTGATGAAGGCGGTGTTGCAGGAGGCGGCGAACGAGTCGGCGAAGGTGCCGTCCTTGATGTCGAAGTTGTCGTCGTTGTGGAACGGCCAGCCGCCGTACTCGAACTCCTTCGGGCACGGGTGCGACGCGCCGGCGGAGGCCAGGCCCTCCTCGATCAGCAGCGAGGAGGTGACGATCTTGAACGTCGAGCCGGGCGCGTACGAGCCCTGGAGCGCGGTGTCGAAGCCCTCGGCCGGCTTGTTGGCCACCGCCAGGATCTCGCCGGTGCTCGGTTGGATCGCGACCGCCGAGGCGCGGTCGCCGTCCGCGTTCCGCACGGCCTCCTCGGTCGCCCGCTGGACCGCCGGGTCGATGGTGGTCGGCACCTGGCCCTTGGTCGGCGCGGCGAGTTCGAGCAGCTGCTCGACCCGCTTGCCCTCGCCGTCCTCGATCCGGATCTCGGTCCCCGTGGTGCCGCCGGCCTCCTCCGCGTACCGCTCCCTGACGTCGGCCATCACACCGGCCAGCGTGGGGTGCTCCTCGGCGCTCAGCACATCGCCGTACCGATCGAGCACCTCGACGGGCGGCAACTCGCTGACCGGGCCGGCCGCCAGGGACTGCCCCTCGCCCAGCTGCGGGTGCAGCACGGCTGGCTCCCACCGGACGACGGGCTTGCCCGAGCCTTCCTCCCTGACCACCGTCAGCTCGGAGTCGTAGCTCCAGTCCTGCTGCTGCGCCCCGTCGGCGTCCTCGTACTCCACCACGGTGTCCACGGTGAAGGGCACAGAACCACCCGAAGGAGTGGATTCGTTCAGCGTCAGGCCGGACAGGGAGGCCTGTTCGGGCAGCGCGTTCAGCGCGGCGCGCGCCGCCTCCTCGTCGTCGGTGAGGGCCGCGGCGGCCCGGACGTCGCCGGCCTCCCACGCGTCGAGGAAGGCGCCGGAGGTCTCCCGCACCTCCTCCTTGGTGGGCGGCCCGGCCTCCACCGTGGGCTCCCCCTGCCCCGGCTGGTTGTCGGTGGCGGAGACGCTCCCCGGCTCGCCCTCGGCCTCGTCGTCAGCCAGCAGCGCGAACGTCCCGAAGCCCACCACGGTCGCGACCGCCACGAACACGCCGCCGACCACGGCATACCGCTGTCCGTTGCGCTCCCGCGCCCTACCCCTTGACCCTGTCACCCTGCCCCGCAACCACCCATTAACGCACCGCAACGTCCTGGCGATCGCAGCCTACCGGCTGCCAGGCCCCCCAGGGACTCCGTCCGGTCGCGGCCCGGTCACACCCAGGTATCGAGCCACATGCGGGCGCGCCAGGCGTCCATGGGGATCTCCTGGCCCGTGTAGAGCGGGTAGAAGTAGATGAAGTTCCAGGCGATCAGCAGCACCAGTACGCCGCCGACCACCACGCCCGTGGCGCGGCGGCGTTCGCTGCAGCCCGGTGGGCCGAGCAGCGCGCCGATCAGCATCGCCACCGCCAGGCACAGATACGGCGTCAGCACCACGGCGTAGAAGTAGAAGATGGTCCGCTCCTGGTACATGAACCAGGGCAGGTAGCAGGCGGCCACCGCGCACAGCACCGCGCCGGCCCGCCAGTCGCGGCGGAACAGCCAGCGGTAGACGGCGTAGACGAGGGCGACGCAGCCGGCCCACCACAGCAGCGGGGTGCCGAGCGCCAGCACCTCGCGGGCGCAGCCGCTGGCGTAGGTGCAGCCGTTCTCGCCCGGGTCCGACGAGGTGTAGAAGTACGTCACCGGGCGGGCGGCGACCAGCCAACCCCAGGGGTTCGACTCGTAGTCGTGCTCCGAGGTGAGGCTGACGTGGAAGTCGTAGACCTGATGCTGGTAGTGCCACAGGCTGCGCAGCGCCCCCGGCACCCAGGAGAACGAGCTGTCCTTGCCCGCGGTCTCGGCCCAGTTCCGGTGGTAGCCGTCGGAGGTGAGGAACCAGCCGGTGAACGACGCCACATAGGTGGCCAGCGCCACCGGCACCAGCGCGCAGAACGCCCAGGGCGCGTCCCGGCGCAGCATCGCACGGTACGGGGACCGCGCCCCCGCGGTGCGGCGCGCCGCGGCGTCCCACAGGACGGCCAGCACCCCGAACGCGGCCAGCACGTAGAGCCCGTTCCACTTGGTGGCGCAGGCGAGGCCGAGGCAGAGCCCGGCGGCCAGCCGCCACGGCCGCCAGCCGAGTCGCTGCCGCGCGCCGATCTCGGCGTCCGGGCGCAGCAGCCCGTCGCTGCCCGTGGGCAGCGCGGCGGCCAGCCGGGCGCGGGCGGCGTCACGGTCGACCAGCAGGCAGCCGAACGCGGCCAGCAGCCAGAACATCAGCACCAGGTCGAGCAGCGCGGTGCGGCTCATCACGAAGTGCAGCCCGTCCACGGCCAGCAGCGCGCCGGCCAGGCAGCCCAGGATGGTGGAGCGGAACAGCCGGCGGCCGATGCGGCACAGCATCAGCACGGAGAGCGTGCCGAGCAGCGCGACCATGAAGCGCCAACCGAACGGCGTGAGGCCGAACATCCACTCGCCGAGCGCGATGACCCATTTGCCGCCCGGCGGGTGCACGACGTAGGAGGCGGTCTCGTCGAACGGCGTGGCGCCGGCGATGATGCGCTCGTTGGCGTCGTCGGGCCATTCGGTCTCGAAGCCCTTCTGCAGCAGCGACCAGGCGTCCTTGGCGTAGTACGTCTCGTCGAATATCACGGCGTCGGGCGAGCCGAGATTGACGAACCGCAGCACGCCGGCGAAGAGCGCGACCAGCAGCGGGCCGCCCCAGCCGGTGAGCCGCGCCAGTCGCCCCGCGGTATGCGACGCGAAGCCGAAGTACCGCCACAGCCGCGCGCCCGGCTCGGGGAACGGCGGCACCAGCCGCTGGCGGACCCCGGCGCCGGGTCTCGGCGTGTACCCGAAGCGGCGCAGCCGCTCCGCCCAGCCGGGCGGCGCGGCGCGCGGCGGGCCGGGTTCGGGCGGGGCGTCGCTCACGGTCTGGCTACTCCTCACGCGGGCCATCTTGACATCCGGACCCCGCGCCGCTGCGAGAGCGCGGTGTGGACTGGGAGTATGGCGCGGCAGGACGAACGCTAGAACGCGGCACGGACGCGGCAGGGAGGCGTCACCATGACGGGGCGGAGCGAGCGTGGCGCACACGCCATGCGGGGCACGCGCGCAGCGGACCCCGGGTCCGAGGCGGAGCCCGGGACCGCGGGTCCGGACGACGCGGGATCGGGGGGAGACCGTGACCCGGGGCCGGGCGGGCCCGGGGTCCTCGTGCTGGCGGGAACGCCGATCGGGGACCCAGGGGACGCGCCGGCACGGCTGGCCGCGGAACTGGCCGCCGCCGACGTGGTGGCCGCGGAGGACACCCGGCGGCTGCGGCGGCTGGCGCGGGAGTTGGACGCCTCGCTGCCGGACCGGGTGGTCTCGTACTTCGAGGGCAACGAACGGGCGCGCACCCGTGAGCTCGCGGACGAGCTCGCGCGTGGCGCGCGGGTGCTGTTGGTCACCGACGCCGGGATGCCCTCGGTCTCCGATCCGGGCTACCGGCTCGTGGCCGCGGCGGTCGAGCAGGGCGTCCGGGTCACCGTGGTGCCGGGTCCCTCGGCGGTGCTGACCGCGCTGGCGGTGTCCGGGCTGCCGGTCGACCGGTTCTGTTTCGAGGGGTTCCTGCCGCGCCGGGCGGGCGAACGCGCGACCCGCCTCGCGGAGGCGGCCGAGGAACGGCGCACGCTGGTGTACTTCGAGGCGCCGCGCCGGCTGGACACGACGCTGACGGAGATGGCCGAGGCGTTCGGTGGCGACCGGCGGGCGGCGGTCTGCCGCGAGCTGACCAAGACGTACGAGGAGGTCAGGCGCGGCACGCTGGAGGAGCTGGCGGCCTGGGCGGCGAAGGGGGTGCGCGGCGAGATCACGGTCGTGGTGGCGGGCGCCGCGCGTCCGGATCCGGCGGCCGCGGACCCGGCCGGGCTGGCCGCCGAGGTGGCGGCCAGGGAGGCGGCGGGGGAGCGGCGCAAGGCGGCCATCGCCGAGGTGGCCAGGGCCGCCGGGGTCCCGAAGCGGCTGGTCTTCGACGCGGTGGTGGCGGCCAAGGCGCACGACGAGGCGGACGACGGGGCAGAGAGCGGAGCGGGGGGCGAGTCCGGCGATCCTGCGGGGGAGCGGACCACTCGATAGACTTATCGGATGAGTCGGGCGATTCGGATGATTTCGGGTGGTCAGCGATGACGGACAGCAGTCGCACGACGATCGTTCACGAGGCGTACTCGTTCGCCTGCCTGAGTTGCGGGCACGGCTGGGAGCAGGAGTACCAGATCGAGCACCGGGTGGACCCGGCGGACCCGCACGGGCCGCCGCTGGTGATCTACCGCGTGGGCGGCCGGCGGGTCCCCTCGCCGCTGAGTCGGCCCCGGTGCGTCGCCTGTGACGGCCACCATGTGCGGGTGATGCGCTCCGGGCTGGTCGCCGCCGCCGAACGCGCCAGGCACTGACCGTCCCGCGGGGCGGCGCCGGGTGGGCGGCCGGTGGGCGGGCGGCGGGCGGGCGACCCGCGCGATCCTCGTAGGATCGGTGCCATGCCCAAGTCCGCCAAGGCCAGGTCCCAGGAGGCGGTGCCGCCGCCGCTCCCGGAGCCGCTGGCCGTGCCCGTCGCCGACTCGCACACCCACCTCGACATGCAGCAGGACCAGCTGGGCACCCCCGTCGCGGAGGCGCTGGAACGGGCCGCCGCCGTCGGCGTCACCCGGGTCGTGCAGATCGGCTGCGACCTGCCGCGCGCCCGGTGGGCGGCCAAGATCGCCGCCGAGCACGAGGCGGTATGGGGCGCGGTGGCGCTGCACCCCAACGAGGCGCCCCGGCTGGCCGCCGCCGAGGGCGATGCGGCGCTGGACGCCGCGCTCGCGGAGATCGCGGAGCTGGCCGCGCTGCCGCAGGTGGTGGCGGTCGGCGAAACGGGTCTGGACTACTTCCGCACCGGCCCCGAGGGCGTCGCCGTGCAGCAGCGGTCGTTCCGCGAGCACATCAGGATCGCCAAGGAGCTGGACAAGGCGCTGGTCATCCACGACCGGGAGGCCCACGCGGACGTGCTGCGCATCCTGGCGGAGGAGGGCGCCCCGCGCCGCACGGTCTTCCACTGCTTCTCCGGCGACGCCGCCATGGCCGAGGTGTGCGCCGCCGCCGGCTACTTCATGTCCTTCGCCGGCAACGTCACCTTCGCCTCGGCCCAGCCGCTGCGCGACGCGCTGGCGGCGGCGCCGCCCGAACTGCTGCTGGTCGAGACGGACGCGCCGTTCCTCACCCCGGCGCCCTGGCGCGGCCGGCCGAACGCGCCGTACCTGATCCCGGTCACGCTGCGCGCGATGGCCGAGGTGAAGGGCCTGTCCGAGGACGAGCTGGCCCGCCACGTCGCCGCCAACACGGCAAGGGCCTTCGAATGAGCGCGCACGACGCGGAACCGGAGCACGACGAGCGGTTGCTGGGCCCCTCGGACGTCCGCGAACTCGCCACCGCGCTGCGCCTGCGGCCCACCAAACAGCGCGGCCAGAACTTCGTCACCGACGCCAACACCGTTCGCCGCATCGCCCGCGCCGCCGACATCGGCCCGCAGGACGCGGTGCTGGAGATCGGCCCCGGCCTCGGCTCGCTGACCCTGGCGCTGCTGGCCCGCGCCGGGCAGCTGACCGCCGTCGAGATCGACGACGTGTTGGCGGCCGCGCTGCCCGCCACCATCGCCGCCCGGCTGCCCGAACGCGCCGACCGCTTCGCCCTGGTGCACGCCGACGCGCTGCGCCTGACCGCCGCGCAACTGCCGGGCCCGCCCCCCGACGCGCTGGTCGCCAATCTGCCCTACAACGTCGCGGTCCCTGTGCTGCTGCACATGCTCGCCACGTTCCCCAGCCTCCGCCGGGTCCTGGTGATGGTGCAGGCCGAGGTCGCCGACCGGCTGGCCGCGCCGCCCGGCTCCCGGTCGTACGGCGTGCCGTCGGTCAAGGCCGCCTGGTACGCCGAGGCGCGCCGCGCCGGGGCGATCGGCCGCACGGTCTTCTGGCCGGCGCCGAACGTGGACTCGGGGCTGGTCGCGCTGACCCGCCGCGAGCCGCCGCGCACCAGCGCGAGCCGGGCTGAGGTTTTCGCGGTCGTCGACGCGGCGTTCGCGCAGCGCCGCAAGACGCTGCGCGCGGCGCTGGCCGGCTGGGCCGGCTCCCCGGCCGCCGCGGAGGCGGCCTGCGCCGCCGCCGACGTGGACCCGCGGCTCCGCGGCGAGGCGCTCTCCGTCGACGATTTCGCCCGCCTCGCAGAGGCGCGCCCGACCCCCCCGCCGTGCTGACCGCTTCCCGCGGCGGCCCACCGTCCGAGCCCCGCACCAACCGGCGCCCGCCGGTCGGACGGCCCGTCAAACGCGGCCCAGTCCGGGCCGTGGGCGTCGACCGACGCCGTCAGCGGCCGGCACCGCCCCACCAGCCGGCCGCAGCCGGGTCCCCCGGACTCCGTCCGGGGGACCCGGCAGACCGGTGGGTTCGCCCCGCGCCCCGGGGCCGCCCCCTACCGCCCGGACCCGTCCGGGCCCGACCGTGTCGGGACCGCCAGCCGGTCGCCTGCCGGCCGTCGTCCGGGTCGCCGCAGCTGCCCTCGGACTGCGCTCGAGGGCACTCCCAGTCCGTTCGGTCGCGCCGCGCCGGTGTCCGTGCCCCGGCCGGTCGGGCCTGGCCCGATGCCGCCGACCTCAGCCGCCCGTCAGGGCAGAGTCCCGGCGGGTCGGACGGTCCGTCCGGGCCGCCGCAGTTCTCCCGGGCTTCTCCGGGGGATTCCCAGCTCGGCGCCAGCCCGTCCGGGCTTCGGCCGCCCCTGCCAGCCGCCCGTCAGGGTTTTTGCTCCGCCGTTCGTCGGGTCCGGTTGGTGCCGGGCCCCGTATCGAGGATGGACCGCTCGTGTCTTCCGTCACCGTCCGTGTCTCCGGCAAGGTCAACGTGCAGCTGGCCGTGGGTCCGCCGCGTTCTGACGGCTTCCACGACCTCGCCAACGTCTTCCTCGCCGTCGCGCTCCACGACCGGGTCACCGCGACCCCTGCCCCTCGCCTGGCGGTGACCTGCGCGGGCCCCGGCGCCGAGCACGTGCCGCTGGACGGGGACAACCTCGCCGCCCGGGCCGCCACCCTGCTCGCCGTCCACCACGGCCGCGCGCCCGACGTGCGGCTCGACATCCTCAAGGACATCCCCGTCGCCGGCGGCATGGCGGGCGGCAGCGCGGACGCCGCCGCCGCGCTCGTCGCCTGCGACGCGCTGTGGGGCACGGACACCCCCGCCGCCGAGCTGGCCGAGCTGGCCGCCGGGCTCGGCTCCGACGTGCCGTTCGCGCTGCTCGGCGGCGCGGCGCTGGGCGAGGGCCGGGGGGAGCGGCTCACCCCGTTGCCGGTCGCCGGCACCCTCCACTGGGTCTTCGCGCTGGCCGACGGCGGCCTGTCCACGCCCGAGGTCTACCGCGAATGCGACCGCCTGCGCGCCGCCGCGGTGCCCGAGCCGCGCCCCGACCCGGCGCTGCTCGCCGCCCTGCGCGCCGGCGACGCCGCCGCGCTCGCCGCCCGCCTGGACGCGGCCAACGACCTCCAGCCGGCCGCGCTCTCGCTGCGCCCCGCGCTGGCCGACACGCTCGCCGCCGGGCGGGCCGCCGGCGCCCTGGCGGGCCTCGTCTCGGGCTCGGGGCCCACCTGCGCGTTCCTGGCCGCCGACGCGGCCGGCGCCGCCGCGCTGGCGGACCGGCTGACCGCCTCCGGCACCTGTCGAACGGCCCGTGCGACCACGGCCCCCGCCGCCGGCCCCACTACCATCGAGTCCCATGCCTGAGTCGCCCGCCGCCCCCCGGAAGAACCTGGTCAGCCTCGAATCCGTCAGCAAGGACTACGGCACCAGGACGGTGCTCGACCGGATCTCGCTCGGCGTCGGCGAGGGCGAACGGATCGGCGTCGTCGGCCGCAACGGCGACGGCAAGACGACCCTCATCAGCATCCTGGCGCGGCAGCGCGAGCCGGACTCCGGGCGGGTCACGCACGCCGGCGGCGTGCGCCTCGGCGTGCTCACCCAGGGCGACTCGCTCGACCCGGCGGCCACCGTCCGCCAGGCGGTCATCGGCGACCTGGCGGACCACGAATGGGCCGGCGAGGCCCGGGTCCGCGACGTGCTGACCGGCCTCTTCGGCGGCCTGGACCTGCCGGGCCTGCCGCAGGGCCTGGACACGGTGATCGGCCCGCTGTCCGGCGGCGAGCGCCGCCGGGTGGCGCTGGCCGCGCTGCTGATCGCCGAGCAGGACCTCATCGTGCTGGACGAGCCGACCAACCATCTCGACGTCGAGGGCATCGCCTGGCTCGCCGAGCACCTGCGGGCCCGCCGTTCTGCGCTGGTCGTGGTCACCCACGACCGCTGGTTCCTCGACCAGGTCTGCACCCGCATGTGGGACGTGCAGCGCGGCACCGTGCACGGCTACGACGGCGGCTACAGCGACTACGTCTTCGCCCGCGCCGAGCGCGAGCGCATCGCGGCCGGCGAGGAGGCCAAGCGGCAGAACCTGATGCGCAAGGAGCTTGCCTGGCTGCGGCGTGGCGCCCCGGCCCGCACCAGCAAGCCGCGGTTCCGGATCGAGGCGGCCTCCGCGCTGATCGCCGACGTGCCGCCGCCCCGGGACAACGCCGAACTCGTCAAATTCGCCAGCGCGCGGCTGGGCAAGACGGTGTACGAGCTGGAGGACGTCACCCTCCGGGCCGGCCAGGAGCCGGACGCCCGGACGCTGCTGTCCCACCTGACCTGGCAGCTCGGTCCTGGCGACCGGGTGGGCCTGGTGGGGGTGAACGGCGCGGGCAAGACGACGTTGCTGCGGGCGCTGGCCGCCGGCACGGCCGACGCCGGCCGGATCACCGTCGGCCGGACGGTGCGGCTGGCGTACCTCTCGCAGGAGGTCGCCGAGCTGAATCCCGAATGGCGGCTGCTGGAGGCGGTCGAGCAGGTGCGCTCCCGCGTCGACCTCGGCCGTGGCCGGGAGATGACCGCCTCGCAGCTGTGCGAGCGTCTCGGCTTCACCAAGGAACGGCAGTGGACCCCGGTCGGCGACCTCTCGGGCGGCGAACGGCGGCGGCTGCAGATCCTCCGGCTGCTGATGGACGAGCCCAACGTGCTGTTCCTCGACGAGCCGACGAACGACCTGGACATCGAGACGCTGGCGCAGCTGGAGGACCTCCTCGACGGCTGGCCGGGGTCGCTGGTGGTGGTCAGCCACGACCGCTACTTCGTCGAGCGGGTCACCGACCGGGTGTTCGCGCTGCTCGGCGACGGCGCGCTGCGGATGCTGCCGCGCGGCATCGACGAGTACCTGGAACGGCGCACGCGGCTCCGGGAGTCGGAGGGGCGGGCGGCGGCCCCGGCCGCCGCCGCGGCGCCGACGCCGGCCAAGCCGGCGGCGCGGCTGGCCCGGGCCGCGCAGAAGGAGATCCAGCGGATCGAGCGGCAGTTGGACCGGCTGGGCGAGCAGGAGTCGGCGCTGCACGGCGAGATGGCCGAGCACGCCACGGACTTCGAACGGATCGCGGGACTCGACGCGCAGCTACGGGAACTGACCCAGCAGCGCGACGAGTTGGAGACCCGTTGGCTGGAGCTGGCCGAGGAGGCGTGAGCCGGTCCGCGGCAATGGCCGCGGCCCGGGAGATCTCGGACCGGTCACGACCGCGCACCGGACGGAACCGGCCGGTTCAGTGTCACAGTCCGGTGGTAAAAAGGGCTCTGCTCACCAAAGATTCTGATCGTGCCGATCGCACGCGTCGCGCCGATCACCGGGCCAGCGCCGGGTCGCTCCTTCGATCGCCCGGTCCAGGGGGAAGCCATGTCGCAGCCGCCACCACCGCACCAGCAGCCCCGGGGCACGTCCTCCGGTGGCGGATTCGGCGCGCCGACCCCGCCGCCGGCGCCCAACACCCCGCCGTCCGCCCCGCCGCTGCCGCCCGCCGGCCAGCCGGGGCAGCCCGGCTACGGCTACCCCCAGCAGACGCCCCATCAGCAGGCGCCCCAGCAGCCACAGCCGCACCAGCCACAGCCGCAGCAGCCGCCGGCCCCCTACCAGGCTCCGCCGCCGCAGCCACAGCCGTACCAGCCGCCGGCGCAGCACCAGGCACCGCCACAGCAGTCACCGCAGCCACCGCAGCCGGCGGCGAAGGTCCCCTACGGGTACCCGCAGCAGCCGCCCGGCGGCCAGCCGGGTGGCTTCGGCACCGCGACCCCGCCCGGACCGTACGGCGCGGGACACGCGACGCCGCCGCCGGGTGTCGCGCCCCCCGGGTGGGGCCCGCAGCCGGGCATGCCCGGGATGCCGCCGCCCGGCCCGCACAAGGCCAGTGGCTCGCGGATCGCGCTCATCGTCGCCGCCGTGGTGGTGCTGCTGGTAGCGCTCGGGGGCGGCGCCGTGCTGGTGCTCTCCGGCGACGACGAGAAGAAGCCCAGCGCCGACTCCGACGGCGACGGCGAGGGTGAGGGCGGCGAGGGGACCGGCGGCGAGGACGGCCCGTCCGGCGACCCGGTGGACGCCGCCCTGGCCTGGCAGACGCCCGGGCCCGAGGTCAGCGCCGAGGACATCATCCTGGGCGCCAGGGGCAGCTGGATATCCGGCGACACCCTGGTGCGGACCTTCGACGACGCGATCACCGCGTACGACCTCGCGACCGGCGAGGAGGCGTGGACCATCCCGTTGGAGCTGAGCGGCGGCGACTGCAACGCCTCGCCGACCGCCTCCGCGGACCGCATCGCGGTGCTCCAGGGCCGGGACTGTGAGGTGCTGACGGTGATCGACATCGCCGCCGGCGAGGAGATCAACTCCATCCCCCTGGAACTGGACGCCGGCTACCTCACGGACACCACCTACCCCGCGTTCCTCGGCGAGACCATCGCGCTCGGCTGGGGCACCGGCGGCGCCGGGTACGACGCCACCACGGGCGAGCAGCTGTGGACCACCTCCACCGAGGAGGACTGCCCCGAGGTGGCCTACGCGGTGATCGACGACATGTTCGTCTCGCAGACCTCGTGTGGTTTCGTCGGCGACGAGGGCGGCAGCATCCGCGCCACCAACGAGGCCGGCGACGAGCTCTGGGAGTGGGAGTACGGCCCGCGGCACCAGGGCAAGGAGCTGGCCGTGCACTCCGTCCTCTCGGTCGATCCGCTGGTCGTCACGGCCTGGCTGGACGACGACATCGAGCAGGAGAGCATCTTCGTCATCGACGAGAACCACGAGGAGATCTCGCACGCCCTGGACTACGACATCGACCACTACAAGTCGCCCTGCATGGTGAACACGCTGACGGACTGCAAGATGTCCGTGGTGCACGACGGCTTCCTCTACCTGGCCAGCAACGCGCCGGGCGAGGCCAACGCGGTGGTCGCCTTCGAGCTCAGCAGCGGTCAGCCGCTCTACGAGGTCGGGCCGAACGACTCCGACGGCGGCCCGTCGGCCGACACCATCCGCGAGATCAGGCCGTTCGGCGTCCAGGACGGGAGGATCCTCGCCTACCAGCGGGACGGCTGGGACGAGTCGGCGCCCGGCATGGTGGTGGCCATCGACCCCGCAACCGAGGAGTCGACCCCGCTGATGAACCTCGATCCGGGCGCCTCGGCGGCGGAAGCGGCGGCGGGTTCTCCGTCCGATGCGCAGGAGCTGCGCCTGATCTGGCACGACAACACCCTCTTGATGCTCACCGAGGCCTTCTACGAAGGTGACCTCGAAGACCGCGAGGCCACCCTGGTCTATCGCTGAACCGGTTCCGGCGGCGGTCACGATGGATGAGGCGTGATGAGCGTACGTGTCGTGGTCGTCGATGACCGGCGACTGGTGGCCGAGGCCCTGGCCTCGGCGCTGCGGGTGCGTGGGCACCGGGTGTTGGGCGCGGGCGCGCCGGTGGCCCGGGCGGCCGAGCTCGTGGTCAGCAAGCAGCCCGAGGTCTGCCTGCTCGGCGCGGCCCACCCCGAGGAGCCGGGAGCGCTGGAGCCGCTGCCGCGGATCCGGCGGGAGGCGCCGCGGGTCGCGGTGGTGGTGCTGGGCCCTGTGCCCCATCCGCGCGGGGTCGCGGCGGCGTTCGCCGCGGGGGCGCGCGGCTACGTCAGGCACGACGAGCGGATAGAGGGCGTGGAGCGCGCCATGGTCAAGGCGCGGGCCGGGGAGGCGGCGGTGTCGCCGCAGTTGCTGCGCGAGGCGTTCGCGGAGCTGCTCAACCCGCGCAGCGCGCCGGACGCCGAGGGCGCCAGGCTGGCCGGGCTGCTGACGGTCCGGGAGGCCGACGTGCTGGTGCGGATCGTGGAGGGCGAGGACACCCGGCGGATCGCCGCCGGGCTCGGGGTCGCGCCGAGCACGGCGCGCACCCATGTGCAACGGCTGCTGACCAAGCTCGGCACGGCCTCCCGCCTGGAGGCCGCGGCCCTGGCCGTGCGCACCCGGCTGCTCGACCACCTCCCGTCGGCCACCCGGATCACCCCGGCCACGCCGCTCCCGCCCGACCCCCGTCTCTGAGCCGCGCCTTCGAACCGTGCCTTCGAGCCACATCTTCACGCCGCAGGGGTCAATCGATCTTCTTTTCTGACCCCCACCCTTTGACGAAAGCTGTAGTCGCATGCTTCATTATGTTTGATTCTGTTCGAGTGGTGGCCCAGGCTGGCAAAGGCGACAGGCGACAGACATGAAGCGAACCGCGACCCAACTGGCGGACGGCCGTGAGCTCATCTACTACGACTCCCAGGACGGTGCGGCCCGCGACGCCGTGGATCGGAGACCGCTCAGCCCCGCGACCACCAGCTCCGAGGTGCGCTACCACCCACTCCTCGGCGAACACGTCGGCTACGCCGCGCACCGGCAGGGCCGCACCTATCACCCACCCGCGGACCAGTGCCCGCTCTGCCCGTCCCAGGGCGAGCGACTGAGTGAGATCCCGGCCGAGAGCTACGAGGTCGCGGTCTTCGAGAACCGCTTCCCGTCCTTCAGCGGTGACTCGGGGCGCTGCGAGGTCGTCTGCTTCACCTCCGACCACCAGGCGTCCTTCGCGAGCCTGACCGAACCGCAGGCCGCACTCGTCCTGGAGGCCTGGATCGACCGCACCGCCGAACTCGCCCACCACCCAGGCGTGCGCCAGATCTACTGCTTCGAGAACCGCGGCCGGGAGATCGGCGTGACGCTCGGCCATCCGCACGGCCAGATCTACGCCTACCCGTACGTCACGCCCGTCACCGAGCGGATGCTGGACCGCGTCGCCGAGCACCGTCGCAGCACCGGCGGCAACCTCTTCGAAGAGGTGCTCGACGCCGAACGCACCGCCGGCCGCCGCATCGTGCTCGACGGGCGGCACTGGACCGCGTTCGTGCCCCAGGCCGCCCGCTGGCCCTACGAGGTGCACCTGTATCCGAAGCGCCGGGTGCCCGACCTGCTCGCCCTGGACGAGGCGGAGCGCGCCGAGTTCCCCGGCGTCTATCTGGAACTGCTGCGCAGGTTCGACCGGCTCTTCGGGCCCGATGCCCCGCCCACCCCGTATATTTCCGGCTGGCACCAGGCGCCGGTCGGTACCGACGGCGTTCCGGCGGGTGCGCGCGACGACTTCGCGCTGCACCTTGAGCTGTTCACCATCCGGCGCAGCCCCGGGAAGCTGAAGTACCTGGCCGGCTCGGAATCGGGCATGGGTGCCTTTGTCAGCGATGTTCTGCCGGAGGCGGCGGCCGACCGGCTGCGAGAGGTGGCGAGCGGGCAGTGAAGTATCTCGTGACGGGCGGCGCAGGGTACGTGGGCAGCGTGGTGGCCGGGCATCTGCTGGCCTCCGGGCACCAGGTGACCGTGCTCGACGATCTCTCCACCGGCTTCGCCGACGGCGTGCCGCCCGGTGCCGAACTCGTCGAGGGTCGGGTCCAGGACGCCGGCAAGTGGCTGGACCGCAGCTACGACGCCGTGCTGCACTTCGCCGCCTGCTCCCAGGTCGGCGAGTCCGTGATCGACCCCGAGAAGTACTGGCGGAACAACGTGGGCGGCGCCCTGGAGCTGCTGCGCGCGATGCGCGACGCGGGCGTGCGCACCCTGGTCTTCTCCTCCACAGCCGCGGTCTACGGCGAGCCGGCCGGCAGCCCCATCACCGAGGACTTCCCGACCGCGCCGACCAACCCGTACGGCGCCTCCAAGCTGGCCGTCGACCACATGATCACCAGCGAGGCCACCGCGCACGGCCTGGCCGCCGTTTCGCTGCGCTACTTCAACGTGGCCGGCGCGCACGCCCCCGACCCCGCGACGGGCGGGGCGACCGGAGTCCCGACGGACGGGACCTGGCTGGGGGAGCGGCACGACCCGGAGAGCCACCTGATCCCCATCGTGCTCCAGGTCGCCCAGGGCCGGCGGGAGTCGATCTCCGTCTACGGCACGGACTACCCGACCCCCGACGGCACCTGCGTGCGCGACTACATCCACGTCGACGACCTCGCCGAGGCCCATCTGCTGGCGTTGGACGCGGCCACCCCGGGCGAGCACCTGATCTGCAACCTGGGCAACGGCAACGGCTTCTCCGTGCGCGAGGTGGTGGCGGCGGCGCGCCAGGTGACCGGCCACCCGATCCCGGAGACGGCGGCCGACCGTCGCGCCGGCGACCCCGCCGTCCTGGTGGCCTCGGCCGACCGGGCCCGGCAGCGCCTCGGCTGGCGCCCCAGCCGCACCGACCTGGCCACCATCATCGCCGACGCCTGGGCCTTCGCCCAGGGCGTTGCCAGCGAGGGAGACCGCACCCCATGACCACCATCCAGGACGACCGCGGCGAGCTCGACCGGGCGAAGCGCGCGGTCGTCCGGCACCGCGAGCTGTTCGGCACCGACCCCGAGGGCTACTTCGCGGCCCCCGGCCGGGCCAACCTGATCGGCGAGCACACCGACTACAACGACGGTTTCGTGATGCCGCTGGCCCTGCCGCACACCACCACCGTCACCGCCTCGACCCGCCAGGACCGACTGCTGCGGGTGCACTCCCGGGACGTTCCGGGGCCCACGGTGGAGTTCCCGCTGGACGGCCTCACCCCCGGGATGGTGGAGGGCTGGGCCGGCTATCCGGCCGGCGTGGCCTGGGTGCTGCTCAACGCCGGCCACCGGCTCCAGGGCGCCGACCTGTACGTCGAGTCCAACGTGCCCACCGGAGCGGGCCTGTCCTCGTCCGCCGCGCTCGAGGTCGTCACCGCCCTCGCGCTCAGCGAGCTGAACGGCCTCGGCCTGGCCCCCGAGGCGCTGGCCCGTCACTCCCAGCGCGCGGAGAACGACTTCGTCGGCATGCCCTGCGGGATCCTCGACCAGATGGCGTCCGCCTGCTGCGCCGCCGGGCACGTGCTGTACCTCGACACCCGCGATCTGACCAGCCGGCAGGTCCCGTTCGACATGGCCGCCGAGGGCCTGCGGCTGCTGGTGATGGACACCCAGGTGAAGCACGCGCACGCCGACGGCGCCTACGCCGAGCGGCGCGCCGAATGCGAGGCGGGCGCCGTCGCGTTGGGCGTCCCGGCGCTGCGGGACGTGGCGTACGCGGACCTGGACGCGGCCCTGGCCCGGCTGGCCGACGCCACGGTGCGGCGCCGGGTCAGGCATGTGGTCACCGAGGACCACCGGGTCGAACGGGTCATCGAGCTGCTGGAGGCCGGCCGTCCCCGGGACATCGGCCCGATGCTGACGGAGGGCCATGCCTCGCTCCGCGACGACTTCCAGGTCTCCTGCCCCGAACTGGACCTGGTGGTGGCCGCGAGCACCGAGGCGGGCGCGCTCGGCGCCCGGATGACCGGCGGCGGCTTCGGCGGTTCGGCCATCGTGCTCGTCGAGGCGGACGCCACCCAGGCGGTCGGCGAGGCGGTGACGGCGGCCTTCGCCGACGCGGGCCATCGTCGGCCACGCATCTTCGAGGCCCTTCCCTCGGCGGGCGCCCGCAGGCGCGCTCTACCCTGATCGCCTAGCCTGAACACGCCTTCCGCATTGTGACTTTATCGATACGACCACTTTGGCGAAATCCCTTCCGCCGTCGGCCCGCGGCCGTAGTCTGAGATCAGCACCGGTGGGGGCTGGTGCTAATCATCAGGGGGCGAGACAGGTGGGTGCGACGCCCACGGCCCGACGCTGATGCCACATGGCGGCGGCCGTGCGGTTGAGCGGAGTCGAGGCACGGCGGCGCCGCGCCCACCGAGCCCCAGCGCGTTTCCCGTATCTCAGGCGCGTCCCAGGGGTCGCTGTGGATCGAATCCGGGTGCTCGTGGTCGACGAGCACCGTATCTTCGCCGAATCGCTGGCCACCGCGCTCACCGCGGAACAGGACGTGGAGGCCGCGGCGGTGGGCAGCGTGCCCGCCGCGTTGCACCTGATGGAGCGGGCCGGCGCGGCGAACGAACACCCCTTCGACGTGCTGCTGATGGACGTCGACCTGGACGGCGCGATCGAGCCGCCCCCGTCCCCGCATCCGCCCCCCGGCCGGGGGGATTCTCAGCCCGGAGGCGCGGCGTCCACGAGCAACGGGCCCGGCGGCGGTGTGGGTGGCGGTGTGGGTGGGAGCGCGGGCGAGTCGGGCGGCGCCTCGCTGCTGGCCGCGGCGCAGCAGCGTTGTCCCGGCATCCGATCTGTCATGCTCGCGGCATATGACGACCCGTTCCAGGCCGCCCAGGCGCTCGCCGCGGGCGCCTGCGGCTGGGTCGCCAAGGACAGTTCGCTGGCCCGCCTGCTCCAGGTGGTGCGCGGCGTGTTCCGCGACGAGACGCATGTGCCCCCGGCGCTGCTGACCGGCGTGCTGCGCGAGTTGACCCGCGAGCGCCGGCACCGCGACGAGCACGAGCGCCTGGTGGAGTCCCTCACTCCCCGCGAACTGGAGGTGCTGCGCTGCATGTTGGCCGGCCTGGGCCGCAAGGCGGTCGCCGAGCGCCTCTACCTCTCCCCGCATACCGTCCGCACCCATATGCAGAACGTCCTGAGCAAGCTGGGCGTCCACTCCACCCTGGCCGCCGTGGCACTGGCCCGGCGCGCCGGCATCCCGCCGGCCGAGTAGGGAGAGCCCACCCCGCGGGGTGTACCTCGCACCACCCCCGCCCGTCGCCCTGCGTCCCGCCGACCGGGGTACTGACCGGCTGGGGCGCGCGCCGCCGCTTTTCTAGCGTCAGGGACATGACGACTGGACTGGATTCAAGGGCTCCCCAACGGGGGCTGGCCGCACGACTGGGCGGCTGGAGCACCCGGCACCGCAAGACCGCGATCTTCGGCTGGCTGCTCTTCGTGGTGCTCGCCGCCGTGCTCGGCGGCGGGTCCGGGTTCACCGAGATGTCGGACTCGGAGAACGGCGCGGGCGACTCGATGCGCGCCGCCGAGATCCTGGAGGAGGCGGACCTCACCCCGCCGGCGGGCGAGCTGATCATGCTGCGCAGCGAGCAGCCGGACGGCTGGCGGGCGGCGGCCGACGACCTGGTGGGCCGTCTGGTGGAGACCGGCGAGACGGAGAACCTGGCGGACCCGATCCGGTCGGAAAGCGGCCGCGAGGCGCTGATCTCCTTCGACATGACCGGTGACCCGGACACCGCGTCAGACCGGGTGGAACCGGTGATCGAGGCCGCCGCGGCCACCGAGGAGGCGTACGCGAACGACGGCGTCGAGGTCCACCAGTTCGGCGACGCCAGCTCCGGCAAGGCGCTCGCCGACCTGCTCTCCGAGGACTTCAGGACCGCCGAGATGACGGCCGTGCCGCTCGCGCTCGGCATCCTGTTGGTGGTCTTCGGCGCGGTCGTCGCCGCGCTGCTGCCCGTTTTCCTGGCGCTGACGGCCTGCGTCGGCACTTTCGGGCTGCTGGCGCTGGCCAGCCACCAGGTGCCGATGTTCGAGACCACCAACTCCGTGATGTTCCTGGTGGGCCTCGCGGTCGGCGTCGACTACTGCCTGTTCTACCTGCGGCGGGAGCGCGACGAGCGGGCCGCCGGCCGGGACGCGCAGACCGCGCTGCGGATCGCGGCGGCGACCAGCGGCCGCGCGGTGCTGATCTCCGGGCTGACGGTGGCGGTCGCCATGTCCGGCATGTTCCTGTCCGGGCTGCTGCTCTTCCACGGCTTCGCCGTCGCCACGATCCTGGTGGTGCTGGTGGCCATGCTCGGCTCCGTCACCGTGCTGCCCGCGATGCTCTCCTGGCTCGGCGACCGCGTCGACGCCGGCCGCATCCCGCTGCTGAACCGCCGGGGGCGCAGGCACGCGCAGGCCAGCGGCGGCGTCTCGGGGCGTCTGATGCGCCCGGTGCTCGCGGCGCCCAAGGCGTTCGCGCTCGTGTCCGGCGCCGTGCTGCTGGTGCTGTGCGCCCCCGCGCTCGGCATGAAGACGGAAAACCTCGGCATGGAGAAGCAGTTCGGCTCCGACTCCCCGCTGACCATGGCGTTCACGGAGATCACCGGTGCCTTCCCCGGCGGCCCCGAGCCGGCCGAGGTCGTCGTCCGCGCCGACGACGTGACCTCGTCCGAGATGCGGGCGGCGGTCTCCGACCTGGAGAACGCGGTGGCGTCCTCCGACGAGTTCGGCACCCCGGTCACCGAGGTGCACGAGTCGGTCAACGTGGTCGTCATCGACGTTCCGCTGGCCGGATGGGGGTCCCACCGCCCGGAGGGTGGGGGAGGCAGCGACGACGCCTCCCGCGCCGCCCTCGACACCCTGCGCGACGACCTGGTCCCCGACATCTTCTCCTCGGTCACCGACGAGGCGTACGTCGGCGGGCAGCTTGCCGAATCGGTCGACTTCACCGACCAGCTCAGCGGGGACATCGCCCCCGTTCTGCTCTACATCGCCGCCGTGACGTTCGTGCTGATGCTGCTCTGCTTCCGCTCGGTGCCGATCGCGCTCGTCTCGATCGTGCTCAACCTGCTGTCGGTGGGCGCGGCGTACGGCGTGATGACCGCCGTCTTCCAGCACGGCTGGGGCGCGGAGACGCTCGGCATGGAGCCGGCCGGCGCGATCGAGGCGTGGATGCCGCTGTTCGTGCTGGTGATCCTCTTCGGCCTGTCCATGGACTACCACGTCTTCGTGGTCTCCCGGATCCGCGAGGCGCACGACCGGGGCCTGGACACCCGGGAGGCCGTCCGCGAGGGCATCCGCGCCACGGCCGGTTCGGTGACCGGCGCGGCGGCGATCATGATCGCGGTCTTCTCGGTCTTCGCGCTGCTGCAGATGCAGGACATGCAGCAGATGGGCGTCGGCCTCGCGGCGGCGGTGCTGGTGGACGCGACGGTGGTGCGGATGGTGCTGCTGCCGTCGGTGATGGCGCTGCTCGGCGAGCGGAACTGGTACCTGCCGCAGTGGCTGTCCTGGCTCCCCCGTCTCGAGCACGGCGAGCAGGCGCCGCCCGCCGCCCCGCAGCCTCGGAGTCCCGTGCCGGCGGGCCGATAGCCGGCCTTGGAAACGGGGGGGACGCCCCGCCGCCGGCTCGGCCCGGCGGCGGGGCGTTCGGCGTCCTAGCCGGGCTGCCGGGGGGCGGGGCGGATGTTGTGGTTGAGGCGGAAGATGTTCTCCGGGTCGTACGCGGCCTTCACCTCGGCCAGCCGGTGGTAGTTCTCGGGGCCGAGCCCGGCGACGACCCGTTCCTCCCCCTCGCCCCCGATGAAGTTGAGGTAGACGGTGCCGCTGGACCACGGCTCCACATCGGCGCGCACCTGGTGGGTCCATCGCCGCCCGCGTTCGTCGTCGGCGGGGTCCTCCCACAGGCCGAACGGGTGGACCACCCACGGAGCCCGGCGCCAGGGCACCGGCCAGTCGGCGTCGCTTCTGGCCACCGCCCCGCCCTGGGGGAACAGCACGTGCTGCGAGGGCGAGGGCACGATCATGTCGGCGGCCCGGGCGCAGAACAGGTCCACGGCCTCGTCGGGAAAGGAGTCCAGGAACTCGGCCGACCAGTAGTTCCGGAAGCCGGGCGGATCGTCCAGCATGCACTGCATCTCGGCGTACGGGAGCTCGGTGATCAGCTGTCCGGCCGGGTGGAGGTCCAGCATCGGCCGCATCGCGGCGCGGGCCTCCGCCTCCGGTCCCGCGTAGGTGACGACGACGGCGCAGGCCAGCCCGCCGACCAGCCGCGGGGGGACGAACTCCTCGGGCGGTCCCGTCAGGTAGATCAGCCCGCCGCCGACCTCGTCGGGCGCCGAGGCGATCAGGTCGCGATAGGCCCGCACCACCTCGGGGCCGGCCTCGGGGGGCCACAGCAGCATCATGAACGTGACGCCACGCAGGGGATGCAGCCGCAGCGTGAAGGAGGTGGCGACGCCGAAGTTGCCGCCGCCGCCGTGCAGCGCCCAGAACAGCTCCGGGTTCTCGTCCTCGGTGGCGCGCACCCGCGCGCCGTCCGCCGTCACCAGCTCGACCGCCAGCAGGTTGTCGCAGGCCAGACCGAACCGGCGGTCCAGCCAGCCGTTGCCCCCGCCCAGCAGGAAGCCACCCACGCCGGTGGTGGACACCCGCCCGCCGGTGGTGGCCAGGCCGTGCGGTTCGGTCGTCCGGTCCAGGTGGCTCATCGTGGCGCCGCCGCCGACGCGGGCGGTGCGCGCATCGGCGTCCACGGTGACCGTGTGCATGCGCCGGAGGTCGATGACGAGGCCGCCCTCGGCGAGGGACATGCCGGAGACGCTGTGCCCGCCGCCGCGGACGGCGATCGGCAGCCCTCGTTCGCGGCCGAACCGGATCGCGTGCGCCACGTCCTCCGGGGTCTCGCACTGCGCGATCACGGCGGGCCGGCGGTCGATCATGGAGTTGAAGATCGCGCGGGCCTCGTCGTACACCGGGTCGGCCGAGGTGATCACCGGGCCCCCCATGCGGGCCCGGAGAGCCGCCAGCGGCTCCGACTCGTCTGGCGCCATGGGCTCCTCGCCTTCCTCGACCGCGTTCCCCTGATATGACACATACGCTTCATTTGCCGCATATATGTCATAAAGCGCCAGGATAGAGCACCGCCACCGGTTCACGCTGGACGGGAGCTGACGGCGCGTAGGGGGACGAATCGCCTCGTCGGTCAGGCTCACTGTGCCCCGGAAATGGCCCACATGATGGCACGTTCGGACATTTTCGCGCTCATAACGCACAACTAGCGTCCTTACTGCCTGGCCTCCGCCGCCCAGCGGTGTCGCCAGGCGCAGTCGTGGTCACAGCGCCACGCTCGAACCACAGTGAGGGAGCAGCATGACTGTCCAGTTCCGTCGCCGCACCAGGGCGGCGTTCGCCCTGGCCGCCGCCGTCTTCTCCGCCGTCATCGCCACCGCGGTCGCCGTGCCCGCCGCGGCCACCGAGTCGCCCACCACCCGCGTCGTGGGCGGCACGCCCACGACGACCGACGCGTACCCGTTTGTCATGCAGGTCTCGACCGGCGTGGTACCGCGGTGCGGCGGCGCCCTCGTGGCGCCGACGAAGGTCGTCACCGCCGCCCACTGCGTGACCGGCCTGTCGCCCAGCCAGTTGACCATCGTGGGCGGGCGCGACGAGCGCCAGGGCACCAGCGGCACGGAGCGGGACGTCAGCGACTTCTGGATTCACCCGGACTACGACGGTGACACGAACGTGGCCGACGTGGCGGTGATCACCCTCGCCGAGGAGATGCCGTACGAGCCGATCCCGTTCGTCGCGCCGACCGACACCAGCCTCTACGCCGCCGGCACCATGACCCGCCTCCTGGGCTGGGGCCGGCTCGGGGAGAACGGGCCCGTCGCCGAACAGCTGATGACCGCCGAGGTTCCGGTCGTCTCGGACGCGGACTGTGAGGCTGCCTACGAGGACTTCACCGTGCAGTACGACGCCGCGTCCATGGTCTGCGCCGGCCTGCCCGAGGGCGGCGTGGACACCTGCCAGGGCGACAGCGGCGGACCGCTGGTGATCAACGGCGTGTTGGCCGGCATAGTCTCCTGGGGCGAGGGCTGCGCCCGCCCGGACGCCCCCGGCGTCTACGCCCGCCTGACGACGTACTCCGCCGACGTCAGCGCCCAGCTCACCTCCTGATCCCCACCGGGAGAGCCCACCTCACTGCCCCGGCCCGGCACCGTCGCCCGGACCGGGGCAGCGATACGCGGTCGATCCGCGGGGGCGCCACCGGGGCCACGGGCGCTTGGGGCTCTGGAAGTAGGTCGCGGTGTAGGTCCCGCGGTCGATCCGACGGGGGCGCGGGGGGATGAGATAACGGAGACATGACGGATCTGCGGGTGGGTGCCGGGCAGGTGGCCGCGTATCTCGTGCGGCTCGGGGCGGAGCGTCCCGCGGCGGCGGACGCGGCGGCGCTGCGGGAGTTGCACGAGCGGCATCTGCGGAACGTGCCGTTCGAGAACCTGAGCATCCACCTCGGCGAGGAGATCGTGCTCACGCCGAAGGACCTGGTGGACAAGGTGACGGTCACCCGGCGCGGCGGGTTCTGCTACGAGTTGAACGGCGCGTTCGCGGGGCTGCTGGCGAGTCTCGGGTACCGGGTCGAGTTGCTGGCCGCCCGGGTCCACGTGGGGGACGGCTTCTCGCCGCCGTTCGACCATCTCGCGCTGCGCGTCGAGGCCGCCGACGGCTCCGGGCCCTGGCTGGTGGACGTCGGCTTCGGGCGGCACAGCACGTACCCGCTGCTGCTCGACGAGCGGTCGGAACAGCGCGATCCGGGCGGGGTCTTCCGCGTCACGGACGGCCCCGACGGCGACCTGGACGTCTGGCGGGACGGCGAGCCGCAGTACCGGCTGGAGCGACGGCCGCGCGGGCTCGCCGACTTCGAGATGGCCTGCTGGTGGCAGTGCACCTCCCCGGCGTCCCATTTCACCCAGTCCCTGGTGTGCACGCTGCTCACCGAGACCGGACGGATCACGCTGAGCGGCCGGACGCTGGTGACCACGGACGCCGCGGGGCGGCATGAGGAGGAGTTGGGCGAGGCGGAGGCCCTCGCCACCTACCGCGACCGTTTCGGGATCGTGCTGGACCGCCTGCCGGTTCCCCGGAACGGCTGAGCGGAACCCGGCGGTCCCGTCAGGGCTTGCGGCCCACGCCGCAGAACGCGTCCACCGCTTCCGGCAGCCCGAACGGGGTCGGCTCGGGGCGCCAGTGGGAGCAGGAGACGATCCCGGGCTCCACGAGTTCGAGTCCGGAGTTGGAGAAGAAGCGCCCGATCGCCTCGGGCGTGCGCAGCACCAGGGATGCCGAGCCGCTCGCGTTCCACAGCTCGACGATCCGGTCCGACGCCTCCTTGTGCACGACGTTGGTGCCGTCGTAGAGGGTCAGGAAGCTGCCCGACGGCAGGGCGTCGAGCAGGTCACCCACGATGCGGTACGCGTCGTCGTCGTCGGTGATGAACTCGACGATGCCCATCAGCATCAGCGCGACCGGCTGGTCGAGGTCCAGGGTCCTGGCGGCGCGGCGCAGGATGGCCGCGGGGTCGCGCAGGTCGGCGTCGATGTACGCGGTGACGCCCTGGGGAGTGCTGGTGAGCAAGGCGCGGGCGTGCGCGAGCACCAGCGGGTCGTTGTCCACGTAGACGACGCGGCTGTCGGGCGCCACCCGCTGCGCGATCTCGTGCGTGTTGTCCACCGTGGGCAGGCCCGTGCCGATGTCGAGGAACTGCCGGATGCCCGCCTCGCCGGCCAGATAACGGACGGCGCGGGCCAGGAACGCCCGGGAGGTGCGGGCCAGTGTGGCGACCTCGGGGAGGATGGCCAGGATCTGGTCGCCCACCTCGCGGTCCACGGCGTAGTTGTCCTTGCCGCCCAACCAGTAGTTCCAGATGCGGGCGACGTGCGACACGCTGTCGTCGATCGCCTGGGGAGCTTCCTCGGCAGTCACGGGACCATACAAGCACAGTGCGTGAGGGGGGATGAACGGAGGATCCAGATGAGAACTCCTTCATCTTCTCTTCATCCGGCGCCACGGGGTCGACCACCAGCCTGGTGTGCATGACCTTCTCGCATCGTATGGCGACCCTCGCGGCCGTCGTCCTGATACCCGTGGGCATCGCCGGCACCAGCTACCTGCTCAGCGACGAGCCCGAGACACCATCCGTACCCTCGGAGGTGGAGCTGGAGGAGCCGCGGGACGGCACGCCCACCGGGGGCGCCGTCGAGTCCACCGCGCCACCCGAAGGCGACGCGTCCACCGGACCCTCCTCCGATCCCAGTGAGTCGAACCAGCCCGATGAGTCGAACCAGCCGAACGAGGAAGTCGTGCCACCACCCTCCGCGTCCGAGGAATCCCTCGACGACGACCGGGACGACACCGACGACGGCAACGACGGCGGCGGCAGCGACGACGGTAACGACGACGATGCCGAGGGCGACGACGGCTGACCGTGCCTGGGCGCCCTCGCGGCTCTCCGCCCGGTTCCGCATCCTGCTCTGGCTGGTGGCGGTCATGGCCATCGCCCTCACCACCGTCGTGCTCACCACCCGCTCGATCCTGCTGAGCGACGTGGACGAGCGGGTGGACCAGATACTGGCGCAGGAGGCCTCGGAGTTCGACAACTTCGTCGCCCGCGGCCTCGATCCCGACACCGGCCGGCCGTTCGCCGAGGCCCGCCGCCTGCTCGCGGTCTACCTGGAGCGCCAGTACCCCGACCCCGACGAGGAACTGCTCGGCCTGGTCCGCCAGGAGCCGAACCCCACCGTGATCAGGCAGCCGCGCGAGATCCCCTCCGAGCTGCCGCTGCACCGGGACGCCGCCTCGCTGGAGCGGATCGCCGAGGACCCCGACGGTTCCGGCATCCTGCGCCGCCCCAGCGGCGAGGTCCGCTGGGCCAAGGTCGAGATAGCCCCGTCCGAGGGCGAGCCCGAGGCCATGTTCATCGTCGCCTACCACAGTGACCGCAGCCGGGCGGAGGCCGAGGACGTGGTCGGCGTGCTGCTCGCCATCTCCGGCGTCGCGCTGCTGATGACCTGCGTCATCGGCTGGGCCGTCGCCGGTGGCATCCTGGCCCCGGTGCGGCTGGTGCGCACCACCGCGGCCCAGCTCACCGAGCAGGACCTGACCCGGCGCATCCCGGTGCGCGGCCGGGACGACATCTCCGCGCTCGCCGAGACGTTCAACGGCATGCTCGACCGGCTGGAGCGCGCGTTCACCGCGCAGCGCCGCTTCGTGGACGACGCCGGGCACGAACTGCGCACCCCGATCACCATCGTCCGCGGCCATCTGGAGCTGATGAGCCTCGGCGAGGGCCCGGACGGCGCCGCCGAGCGCCGCGAGACGGTGCGCCTGGTCACCGACGAACTGGACCGGATGAGCCGCATCGTCGAGGACCTGCTGCTGCTCGCCAAGGCCGAGCGGCCCGACTTCGTGCGGCCGGAGCCGGTGCAGCTCGCCGAGCTGACCGCCGACGTGTTCGTGAAGGCCAGGGCGCTGGGCGAGCGCCGCTGGGAGCTGCCCGAGGTCGCCGGCTGCGAGGCCGTGCTGGACGCGCAACGCATCACCCAGGCCATGGTCCAGCTCGCGCAGAACGCCGTGCAGCACACCCGTCCCGGCCAGACCGTGCGGATCGGCTCCCGGCTGGCCGGCGGCGCGCGCGGGGCCGCCGACCACATTGAGCTGTACGTGGCCGACAGCGGTCCCGGCGTGCCGGCCGAGGAGGCGTCCGTCATCTTCGAACGTTTCCGCCGCGGCGGTGCGGCCCGACGCGGTTCGCGCGGCGCCGGGCTCGGCCTGTCCATCGTCAAGGCGATAGCCGAGGGCCACCGCGGCCGGGTGGAACTGCGCCCCACCCCCGGCGGCGGGGCCACCTTTGTACTCGTCCTGGAAGGGTCACCCCCGTGAACCGGATTCTCATCGTCGAGGACGAGGAGCGGATCGCCGCCTTCGTCGAGAAGGGCCTGCGGGCCAACGGCTTCATCACCACCGTCGCCGCCGACGGCGACACCGCGCTCGACTACTCCTGCACCGGCGGCTTCGACCTGATCGTCCTGGACATCGGGCTGCCGGGCCGGGACGGTTTCACGGTGCTGCGCGAGATGCGGGAGGCGAGGGTCACCGCACCGGTGATCGTGCTGACCGCGCGGGACTCGGTCAGGGACACCGTGGCCGGTCTGGAGGGCGGCGCGGACGACTGGATGACCAAGCCGTTCCGCTTCGAGGAGTTGCTCGCGCGGGTGCGGCTCCGGCTGCGCACGGCGGCCCGGGCGCCGGAGATCACGGTGCTGCGCAGCGGCGACCTCAGCCTGGACCTGCGCACCCGGCAGGCGCGCGCCGGCGACACGGTGGTGGACCTGACCGCACGCGAGTTCGTGCTGCTCGAACTCTTCCTGCGCCATCCCGGGCAGGTGCTGTCCCGGGAGCAGATCCTGTCCCACGTCTGGGGCTACGACTTCGACCCCGGCTCGAACATCGTGGACGTGTACGTCCGGGCGCTGCGCAAGAAGCTGGGCGCGCACCGGGTGGAGACGGTGCGCGGCATGGGCTACCGGCTGCCACACCGGCCGGAGGCGGACGAACCGGCGCCGTACCGGCGAGAGGACGGGCGCCAGAGGCGAGCGATCGCGCGCCCAGGTGACGAGGGGAGCGGCGTCCCGACGGGACCCTGACGGGTCGTCGACGCGACCGGGGCGACGCGCTGCCGTGGCGGACATCGTCATGAAGGCCCTGTGAACGGGAGCGGCGTCGCGGGTCTCGCCGACTGCGCGGATGAAGCCGCCCTCATGAAGGGTTCATCCGCGCCTCACCCCTCGTTCGGACGATGGTTGGGTGACACTCACCACCCGTCAGGCGATCACCCTCTGCGCGGCACTGACCGCCTGCGGGCTGCTGCTCGTGCCGAGCAACTTCCCCGGGCTCGAAGGTGACGCGAGGATCACGCTGGGCGTCTTCGTGCTGGCCAGCTGCGCCTGGATCGGCACGCCGATCGACGACACCTTCGTCGCCCTCGGCGCCGGCGTGGCGCTCACCGCCACCGGCGTCACCAGCGCGGACGCGCTGTTCAGCACGCTGGGCGACGCCACCGTCTGGCTGCTGATCTCCGCCTTCGTGCTGGCCGCCGCCGTCGCGCGGAGCGGTCTCGCCGGGCGGGCCGCCGCGTTCCTGGTCACCGGGGCGCGCACGGTGCGGCAGTTGGTGCACCTGACCACCGCCGCCCTGGTCGTCACCGCCTTCGCCATCCCCGCCACCTCGGGCCGGGCGGCGCTCGCGCTGCCGGTCTTCCTCGCGCTGGCCAGAACCCTGGCCGACCGCAGGCGGCTCGTGGTGGCGCTGGCGCTGCTGTTCCCGACGGTGATCCTGCTGTCCGCGGTGGCCACGCTGATCGGCGCCGGCGCGCATCTGATCACCGTCTCCGTGCTGTGGGAGACCACGGGCGAACGCATCGGCTTCCACGAATGGCTGCTGCTCGGGCTGCCGTTGGCCGTGGTGTCCTCCCATCTGGCCGCCGAGGTGGTGCTGCTGACCACCACCCGGCGGGCCGACCGGCGCGGACCCGTGAAGGTCACCGCCGAGGACCTCCAGGCGCACAGCGAGCAGCCGGTGACCGGACCGCTGACGCCGGGCGAGGCGCGCTGTGCGGTGCTGCTCGCCACGGTGGTGGCGCTGTGGTGCAGCGAGCCGCTGCACGGCGTGCCGCCCGCGCTGGTCGCGCTGATCGGCGCCGTGGTGGCGACCGCGCCCTCGCTCGGCACGATACGGCTGAAGGACGCGCTGGCCACCGTGCCCTGGTCGTTGCTGCTGTTCATGGCGATGACGATGGCGATGGGCGTCGCGCTCTCCGAATCGGGTGCGGCGGGGTGGCTGGTCGGCGGCCTGCCGGGCGGCGACGCGGTGCCGGCCTGGCTCTTCCTGCTTGTCGTGGTCACGGTCAGCACCGCGGCCCATCTGGTGCTCCAGTCCCGTTCGGCCCGGTCCAGTGTGCTGGTGCCGCTGGTGGTCGCCTCGGCCCTCGCCTCCGGTGTCGATCCGGTGGCCGCCGCGCTGGCCTCCACGGCGGCCGCCGGGTTCTGCCACACGCTGCCCGCGTCCGCCAAGCCGGTGGCGGTCTTCGCCGACCTGCCCGGCGGCACCCCCACCTACTCGCCGGGCGATCTGCTCCGGCTCTCCGCGGTGCTCGGGCCGCTGAGCGCGGCCCTGGTGCTGCTGTTCGCGCTCGCCGTCTGGCCGCTGCTGGGCGTGTCCCCGTGAAGCCCTCCGATGCCCGTACCGATGCCGCCCCGGCCCCTGAAGGAGCGACCGTGATTCCTGCTCGCCCGCCCTACCGTTTCCTGGTCGCGCCCAGCGGCCTGAAGGAGTCGCTCTCCGCCGCGGGCGCCGCCGAGGCCATCGCCGAAGGGCTGCTGCGGGCCACGCCCGGCGCCACCGTCGACCTACTACCGCTGGTCGACGGCGGCGAGGGCACCGCGCGGGCGCTGGCCGCCGCGGCCGGTGGGCGGCTCGTGGCACGGCCGGCCACCGGGCCGGTCGGCGATCCGGTGGACACCCATTACGCGCTGCTGCCCGACGCGACGGCGGTGGTGGAGATGGCGGCCGTCGCCGGGCTGTCGCTGGTGCCCGCCGACCGGCGCGACCCGGGCGCCACCACCACGTACGGGGTGGGCGAGCTGATCCGGGCCGCGCTGGACGACGGCGCCCGCCGGATCCTGGTCGGCTGCGGCGACTCGGGCACGTCGGACGGGGGAGCGGGCGCGCTCCAGGCGCTCGGCGCCCGGCTGCTCGACGACGCCGGCGCGGAACTGCCGGCCGGCGGCCGGGAACTGCTCCGGCTGGCGCGGATCGACGCGGCAGGACTCGACCCCCGGCTGGCCACGACGGAGATCACCGTGGCCTGCAATCCGTTCAACGTGCTGTGCGGGCCGCGCGGCGTGGCCCGGGTCTTCGGACCGCAGAAGGGCGCGGGACCGGCCGCGGTCGAGGAGCTGTCGGCGGCCCTGGAACGCTGGGCGGCGGCGCTCCAACGGGACCTCGGTCCGGTGCCGCTCGACCTGCGCCAGGCCCCCGGCACGGGCGCCTCCGGCGGACTCGGCGCGGGGCTGGCGGCGCTCGGGGGGCGGCTGCTGCCGCGGTTCGAGGTGCTGCTCGACCATCTGGACCTGGATGCCAGGCTGGCCGTGGCCGATCTGGTGGTGACGGCGGAGGGCTCGCTGGACGGGCAGACCCCGCTGGGCAAGGTCCCGGGCGAGGTGGCGCGCCGGGCCAAGGCGCTGGGCGTTCCGGTGCTGGCGCTGGCCGGCACGATCGGCGAGGGCGCCCACGAGACGCGCCATATCGGGGTGGACGCCTACAGCGGCATCCTGCCCGCGCCCGTCCCGCTGCCCGAGGCGCTGGCGCGGGGCGGCGAGTTCCTGGCCGACGCGGCGGAGCGCGCCCTCCACATGGTCCTCCTCGGCCACCGCATCGCCCTCCGGGCTTAGCGCGCCCCGGACCTCCGGCCCGGACTCGGGCCCTCCGGGCGGCCCCGTGCTGGCCTCCGGCTGTTGCGGCGCCCCTCCGGGGCTCCATCCCCCGGCCCTCCGGGCCGTGCGGTGGCCTGCGGCCGGCTCGGCCGGCCTGCCGGATCCCGGCTCCCCGGGCCGTCGTCTCTCCGGCCGCGGGGGGACCTGCCTCCCGGCCCTCCCCGCCCCGGACCTCCCCGGACCTCCGGCCCGGCCCTCCGCGCCTCGGGCCCGATCCCGGCCCTCGGGCCTGGCGACGGCCCGGACCCGGGTCCTCCGGGCCCCAACCCCCGGTCCTCCGGGCCGTGCGCATAACCCTCCGGGCATAGCCGCAGCGCAGCGCTCTCGGCCGAGGAACGCACCCGAGCCCTCCGGCCCGAACCCCTTCGCGTATCTCGGCCGGCGGGCCGGCCCTTCGGGGCGGTTCGGCGGGGGCCCGCGGGCCGGGCTCGTTGTCGCCCCGCAACGGGGGCTGCTTCAGACCGGAGTGTTGTCGAAGGGGGCGGTGAGGGCGCGGAGGAGGGTGGCGAGGTCGCGGCGTTGGGCGGTGGTGAGGTCACCGAGGAGGGCGCGCTCGTGCGCCAGCAGATCGGCGAGCGCCCCGTCCGCCTGCCGTTGGCCAGAGTCGGTGAGCCGCACCAGCACGCCGCGCCGGTCGTTCGGATCGGGCATCCGCTCCACCAGGCCCTTGCGGGCCAGCCGGTCGACGCGGTTCGTCATCGTGCCCGAGGTCACCAGCGTCTGCTGCAACAGCTGTCCGGGGGAGAGCTGGTAGGGACTGCCGGCCCGGCGCAGCGCCGTCAGCACGTCGAACTCCCAGGACTCCAGGCGGTGCTCGGCGAAGACCAGGCGGCGCGCCCGGTCCAGGTGCCGGGCCAGCCTGCTCACCCGGCTGAGCACCTCCAGCGGCTCCACGTCGAGATCGGGCCGCTCCCGCCGCCAGGCGGCGACCAGCCGATCCACCTCGTCCTCCATGGGGCCCTCCATAGGCCCAGTGTAGTAGTTGTGTCGATGTGAAGTCTCTTGACATCAAGAGAAATGGGAAGGCAGGATCGCCGCATGACATCGGAGCCCCAGCCGCCCCCGCCCCCGCTCGCGTGGGACCCCGACCAGTACCAGCGGCACCTCGGGCACCGCAGCCGTCCGTTGCTCGAACTGCTCGCCCGCATCCCGCCGTTGCCCAGCAGCGCCCCGCGGATCGCGGACCTGGGGTGCGGGCCAGGTCGGCCCAGCCGGTTGATCGCCGAGCGCTGGCCGGCCGCCCGGCTGACCGGCTACGACAACTCGCCGGAGATGCTGGAGCAGGCGCGGGAGCACGCCGGACCCACCGAGGGCGGCGGCGAGGGCGGCGGCGAGATCGGCTTCGCCCACGCCGACCTCGCCGACTGGCGGGCCGAGGAGCCGCATGACCTGATCGTGTCGAACGCCGCCCTGCAGTGGGTGCCGCGCCACGCCGACCGGTTCCCCGACTGGGTGGCGGGGCTCCGCCCCGGCGGCGTGCTCGCCTTCCAGGTGCCGGGGAACTTCTCCGCCCCCAGCCACCGGCTGCTGCGGGAGCTGGCGGCGGGTCCGCGCTGGCGCGACCGCCTCGCCGGCGTGCTGCGCGAAGACCAGCCGGTGCTCTCGCCCGCCGGGTACTTCGCCACCCTGGCGCCGCTGGGCTGCTCGCTCGACGTCTGGGAGTCCACCTACCTGCATGTTCTGCCCGGCGAGGACCCGGTGCTCGACTGGACCAAGGGCACCGCGCTGCGGCCGGTGCTCACCGCGCTGGAGGACGATCCGGCGGTCCGCGACGCCTTCCTCGACGCCTACCGGGACGCGCTGCGCGCCGCGTACCCGCCCGGTACGCACGGCACCGTCTTCCCGTTCCGCCGCATCTACGTGGTGGCCCAGCGCCGCCACCGTTCCCCGGGAGCGGGAGCGGGAGAGGGAGAGTCCCGATGGTCGTCTCGCTGATCAGCGCCCTGCACCACGTCCAACTCGCCGCGCCGCCCGGCAGCGAGGACCGGCTGCGCGCCTTCTACGGCGGCGTGCTGGGGATGACCGAGCTGCCCAAGCCGCCGGAGCTCGCGGCCCGCGGCGGCTGCTGGTTCCAGGCCGGCGGCTGCCAACTGCACCTCGGCGTCGAGGAGGACTTCCGCCCGGCCCGCAAGGCCCATCCGGGGATCCTGGTGGCCGATCTCGACGCCCTGGCCGTCCAGCTGACGGCGCACGGCTCCCCGGTGACGTGGGACGGAAATCTACCCGGCTACCGCCGGTGCTATGCCGCCGACCCGGTCGGCAACCGGCTGGAGTTCCTGGAACCCAGCAAGTCCACCGGCGGCCCGGCTGCCGCCTGAAAGTGGCACCGCATTAGGCGGAACGAGTGAACGGTGGCAACCGAATCCTCCGAGACGCGTTGTGCAGGTCGCTCCACTGACAGGGCACCCCAGAACTCGGAAGGACAAGCTAGTGATCAAGAAGACGCTTGCCACGGTCGCTGTCGCGGCCTCCGCCGTCGGCATGGCCGGACTTACGGCGACCCCCGCCCTGGCGATCGGTGGCGACGACGAGGGCGCGACCACCATCAACGGCAACGGCTCGAAGAAGGCCTACGGCAACACCACCACCGGCGGGTACATGAGCCCGAACCTCTCGCTGGTCAACGGCTCGCTCAACGACCCCTGCATCGTCGTTCCCCCGAACGTCGAGCTGCAGAACGTGGTCAACGTCATCGCGATCCCGATCGGCCTGCAGGACATCGCCACCAGCAAGAACTCCCAGGCCTGCGCCGAGAACTCCACGCAGGTGGATGGCGACGATCCGCTGTCGCACATCCTGTCGGACCTGTCGCTGCTCTCCGAGAACGGCGTCTCCGAACACTGACGCCGCGGTCGCCCCGACGCATGGGTCCCTGTGGCCAGCGGACTCCGGGTTCTTCGGCCTTCTGACCGGTGCTCCGCAACCCGGCCCCCTCCCCGGACACACCCCCCGGGGAGGGGGCCCGCGCTGTCTGTCGGCGCGCGAGTCCCCCTGGGCCGTCCCGCGGAGCGCCGGCGGCCGTCTCAGGAGCGGCGGTGCCCGACCAGCTGGGGGCGGTGCTCCAGGCCCTGAAGGCCGTGCCAGGCCAGGTTCACCAGATGCGCGGCGACCTCCGACTTCTTCGGCTTCCGCACGTTCAGCCACCACTGGCCGGTGAGCGCCACCATGCCGACCAGCGCCTGCGCGTACATCGGCGCGAGCTTCGCGTCGTACCCGCGGGCCTTGAACTCCAGGCCGAGGATGTCCTCCACCTGGGTCGCGATATCGCCGATCAACGAGGCGAACGTCCCGGTGGTCTGAGCCACCGGCGAGTCTCTGACCAGGATGTGGAAGCCGTCGGTGTGCTGTTCGATGTAGTCGAGCAGCGCGAACGCGGCCTGCTCCAGCAGCTCCCGCGGATGGCCCGCGGTCAGCGCGCTCGTGACCATCTCCAGCAGCCGGCTCATCTCCCGGTCGACCACCACCGCGTAGAGGCCCTCCTTGCCGCCGAAGTGTTCGTACACCACCGGTTTGGAGACGCCCGCCTTGGCCGCGATCTCCTCCACCGAGGTGCCGTCGAAGCCGCGCTCGGCGAAGAGCGTGCGGCCGATGTCGAGCAGTTGTTCACGGCGTTCGGTGCCGGTCATCCGCCGCCGGGTGCGCCGCGCCGAGCGCGCCGCGGCCCGGCCGGAACGGCCGTTCCGGCCGGGCCGCTCGCCCGGCTTCTGGGCGTCGGGATCCGGCGCCTCGCCTAGGGGGTCCCGCGCGTTCCGCGGGCCGTCATTGCCGTCGTTCTCGCCGCTCTCCTGGGTCGCCACATGCCTATGATGCCGTGCTGGCGGGTGACGTCTCCTCCCGGTTTTCGCGGCCCTGGTCCCCGTCGCCATCCCCCATGACGACCTCGTTCAGGTCCTCGTCCGGCACGATGCGCTTGGCGTCGAGCCGGGACTGCTTCGGCCAGCGCACGTCGTACGCCCAGCCGGCCTTCTCGAACCAGCTGATCAGCCGGGCACTGGAGTCCAACTGCCAACGGTCCACGCCGTGCCGGGCGCAGGTCGGGTCGGCGTGGTGCAGGTTGTGCCAGGACTCGCCGCAGGACAGCACGGCCAGCCACCACACGTTGCCCGAGCGGTCGCGGGACCGGAACGGCTGCTTTCCGGTGGCGTGGCAGATGGAGTTGATCGACCAGGTGACGTGGTGCAGCAGCGCCACCCGCACGAGCGAGCCCCAGAAGAAGGCGCTCAGCGCGCCCTCCCAGGACCAGGTGGCCAGGCCGCCGATCAGCGCGGGCGCCAGCAGCGTGACCGCCGTCCACAGCGCGAACTGGCGCGAGACCCGGCGGATGTCGTCGTCCCTGATCAGGTCGGGCGCGTACTTCTGCTGCGAGGTCTGCTCGCGGTCGAACATCCAGCCCATATGCGCCCAGAACAGGCCCTTGATCAGCGCCGGCACGGTCTCCCCGTAGCGCCAGGGCGAATGCGGGTCGCCCTCGGCGTCGGAGTGCTTGTGGTGCCTGCGGTGGTCGGCGACCCACCGAACCACGGGCCCCTCCACGGCCATGGACCCGGCGATCGCCAGCGCGACCCGCAGCGGACGCTTCGCCTTGAACGCGCCGTGCGTGAAATGACGGTGGAACCCGATGGTGATGCCGTGGCAGCCGATGTAGTAGAAGGTCACCAGCAGCGCCAGGTCCAGCCAGCTCACGCCCCAGCCCCAGGCCAGCGGCACGGCCGCGATCAGCGCGAGGAACGGGACGGTGATGAACAGCAGCAGCGTGATCTGCTCCATGGAGCGCCGCTGCTCGCCGCCGAGGGTGGCTGACTGCAGCGACGAGTCACCGGCCGCGGGCGCGGACTCGGCGACCCGGGGCGGGGGCACGAGATCGGGGCTTGTCGTCATGGGCGGTTCCTCGCGGATCCATTCGGGGGAAGCTGGCATCAGGAGGCGGGCTGTGGAGACGGCACAGCTCACCTACGGGACCGTAACCTACGGCATCGTAAGTATCGCAGTTCGCGGCGATGTCACAAGGCCCTCAGCCCGAGGTCGTACCTCCCGATTACGATGGCAACGTCGGACAGCGCGGTCCGTGAGCTGCGCGACCGTGCCGCGGGGGGCGAGTGACGCAGCATCGAGAAGTCGCACCCGTCAAGCCGCAGACCAGCCGCCCCATCAGGTCGCACAAAGCCGCGAGGAGCCGAGCCCGTGAGCAGTCCCGACACCCAGCCGGAGACCCCCAGCCAGGCGCCAGAGAGCGGCAGCCCGCTACGCAGCGATATCCGCCGGCTCGGCGATCTGCTGGGCGCGACGTTGGTCCGGCAGGACGGCCCCGAGCTGCTGGAGCTCGTCGAGCGGGTGCGCGCGCTGACCCGTACCGACGGGGAGGCCGCCGCCGAGCTGCTCGGTGAGACGGATCTCACGACGGCGGCCAAACTGGTGCGCGCCTTCTCCATCTACTTCCACCTCGCGAACGTCACCGAGCAGGTGCACCGCGGGCGCGAGCTGCGCGAGCGCCGGGCGGCCGAGGGCGGGGCGCTGTCCCGCACCGCGGACATGCTGAAGGACGCCGACCCCGGCCATCTGCGGCAGACCGTGGCCAACCTCGGCGTGCGGCCGGTCTTCACGGCCCACCCCACCGAGGCCGCGCGCCGCTCCGTGCTCACCAAGCTGCGGAAGATCGCCGAGCTGCTCGACTATCCGGAGGTGGAGCACGGCGGCGACCGGCGCCGCACCGACCTGCGGCTCGCGGAGAACGTCGACCTGATCTGGCAGACCGACGAGCTGCGGGTGACCCGCCCCGAGCCCACCGACGAGGCGCGGAACGCGGTGTACTACCTGGACGAGCTGCACGCCGGCGCGGTCGGCGACGTGCTGGAGGACCTGGCGGACGAGCTGGAGCGGGCCGGGGCGCCGCTGGCGCCCGGCTCCCGGCCGCTGACCTTCGGCACCTGGATCGGCGGCGACCGCGACGGGAACCCGAACGTCACCCCCGACGTGACCTGGGACGTGCTGAAGCTCCAGCACGAGCACGGCATCAGCTCCGCGCTGGCGCACATCGACGAGCTGCGCGGCGCCCTGTCCAACTCGATCAGGAACTCGGGTGCCAGCCAGGAGCTGCTCGACTCGCTCCAGGCCGACCTGGACGCGCTGCCCGAGATCACCCCCCGGTACAAGCGGCTGAACGCCGAGGAGCCGTACCGGCTGAAGATCACCTGCATCCGGCAGAAGCTGCTGAACACCCGGAACCGGCTGGCCAAGGGCACCCAGCACGTCCCCGGCCGGGACTACCTGGGCACCGGCGGCCTGCTGGCCGACCTGGCCGTGGTGCAGTCCTCGCTGCGCGAGCACCGCGGCGGGCTGATCGCCGACGGGCGGCTGGAGCGGCTGATGCGGACGCTGGCCGCGTTCGGGATCCAGCTGGCCACCATGGACGTGCGGGAGCACGCGGACGCCCACCACCACGCGCTGGGTCAGCTGTTCGATCGGCTGGGCGAGGAGTCCTGGCGGTACGCGGACATGCCGCGCGAGTACCGCACCCGGCTGCTGGCCAAGGAGCTGCGCTCACGCCGCCCGCTGGCGCCCACCCCGGCGCCGCTGGACGCGGCCGGCGCCCGCACCCTCGGGGTCTTCGCGACGGCGCGGCGGGCCCTGGAGGCGTTCGGACCCGAGGTCATCGAGTCGTACATCATCTCCATGTGCCAGGGCGCCGACGACGTTTTCGCGGCGGCCGTGCTGGCCCGCGAGGCCGGGCTGATCGACCTGCACGGCGGCTGGGCGAAGATCGGCATCGTGCCGCTGCTGGAGACCACCGACGAGCTGCGGATCGCCGACGAGCTGCTGGACGCGATGCTCTCCGACCCGTCCTACCGGCGGCTGGTCGCGCTCCGCGACGACGTGCAGGAGGTCATGCTCGGGTACAGCGACTCCTCGAAGTTCGGCGGCATCACCACCTCGCAGTGGGAGATCCACCGGGCCCAGCGGCGGCTGCGCGACGTGGCGCACCGGCACGGGGTGCGGCTGCGGCTGTTCCACGGCCGGGGCGGCACCGTGGGCCGCGGCGGCGGCCCGACGCACGACGCGATCCTGGCCCAGCCCTGGGGCACGCTGGAGGGCGAGATCAAGGTGACCGAGCAGGGCGAGGTCATCTCCGACAAGTACCTGGTGCCCTCGCTGGCCAGGGAGAACCTCGAACTGACCGTCGCCGCCACCCTCCAGGCGTCCGCCCTGCACACCGCGCCCCGGCAGTCGGTGGAGGCGCTGGCCCGCTGGGACGCGGCGATGGACGCGGTCTCCGACGCGGCGCACGCCGCGTACCGGCGGCTGGTGGAGGACCCCGACCTGCCGGCGTACTTCTTCGCCGCCACGCCGGTGGACCAGCTGGCCGAGCTGCATCTGGGCTCCCGCCCGTCCCGCCGCCCGGACAGCGGCGCGGGACTGGACGGGCTGCGCGCGATTCCGTGGGTCTTCGGCTGGACCCAGTCGCGGCAGATCGTGCCCGGCTGGTTCGGCGTGGGTTCGGGCCTGCGGGCGGCGCGCGAGGCGGGTCTGGACGGCGTGCTGGCCGAGGCGTTCGAGCAGTGGCACTTCTTCCGGAACTTCCTGTCCAACGTGGAGATGACGCTCGCCAAGACGGACCTGCGGATCGCCCGGCACTATGTGGACACGCTGGTGCCCGACGAGTTGCGGCACATCTTCGACACCATCGTCGCCGAGCACGAGCTGACCGTGGCCGAGGTGCTGCGCATCACCGGCGAGGCGCGGCTGCTGGACGCCAACCCGGCGCTGAAGCGCACCCTGCGGATCCGGGACGCCTACCTGGACCCGATCTCCTACCTCCAGGTGACGCTGCTGCACCGGCAGCGCGAGGCGGCGCGGCGCGGCGAGGAGCCGGACCCGCTGCTGGCCCGGGCGCTGCTGCTGACGGTGAACGGCGTGGCCGCCGGCCTGCGCAACACCGGCTGACGGGCGCTGTATCGGCGATATATCGCCGATATGCGGGCGCACTCTAGCGTCCCTGCCGCAGTGCTCACGGGGAGCACAACGACACGGCAGGGGAAGCACGTTGAGTTGGCTGAAGCGGACGCGTACACCTGAGCGGTCGAGCGGGCGCGGCAGGAAGGCGCTGCTGCGGGGCGGCCTCGCGACGACACTGGCCGCCGGCACGCTGGTGGCGTTCCAGATGGGCGCCCAGGCGGGGGAGGGCGACGGCGACGACGCGGCGGTGCCGATGATCATCGGCGGCGAGCCGGCCTCCGAGCAGTACTCGTTCGCCGCCGCCATCGAACGTGACCGCGAGGACGGGACCACCCGGTTCAGCTGCGGCGGCTCGCTCATCGACGAGCAGTGGGTGCTGACCGCGGCGCACTGCGTCGTGGACAAGGAGACCGGCGAGTCGTTCGACCCCTCGCTGTTCCACATCAGGGTCGGCTCCAACGACCGCACCACGGGCGGCAGCACGGCCGATGTGGCGGAGATCGTGGTCCACCCCGACTACCCCACCGCCCCCGACAACCGGGCCGACATGGCCCTGTTCCGGCTGGACCAGCCGGTGGACGAGACGCCGATCGAGCTGGCGGACGAGGTGGGCGGGGTCGGCACGCCGCTGCGCGTCGTCGGCTGGGGCTACACCTCGGCCGACGCGACGGAACTGCCGACCCAGCTGAACCAGCTGGACACCTCGGTGATCCCGGACGAGGAGTGCGTGGTAGGCGACGAATGGGACATCGCCGAGGGTGACTTCTGCGTGGACAACCCCGGTGACGTCGCGGGCACCTGCGGCGGCGACTCCGGCACCCCGGTGATCCTCAAGGTCAACGGCCGCTGGGAGCTGGTGGGCCTGGACAGCCGCGGCGTCAGCGACTGCGCGGTGGCGCCCAGCGTTTCGCCCAGCGCGGTCTACCACCAGGACTGGATCAGCGGTGTGTTGAACGGCTGAGACCAGTCCGCTCCGCCTGCCCGACCAGCAGGCGGACCCCGGCCGCCCGCGTCCTCCCCCGGCGCGGGCGGCCCAGGGGCCGGTTCAGCCGTCCGCCGCCGCCTCCAGTCCGCGCGCGATGGCGCGCAGTCCTGCGACCACCTGCGCGGCGTCCGGTGCGCGTTCGGGGTCCACCAGCCACTGCTGGGTCAGCCCTGCCACCAGCGCCATGTACACGGAGCCGGCCGCCCGCACGGTCTGCTCGTCGCCCAGGTCGGCGCCGTGCAACTCGGCGGCCAGGCGCGGGCGGGACTCCTCCAGCGCGTCGGCGATCTGCCGCCGGACCTCCGTCGACCGCTCGGCCTGGGCGAACGCCTCGACCGCCGCCACGAACATCGGTCGCTCCGCGGCGACCGACTCCCGCATCTGGGACCACATCGCCTGAAGCCGCTCCGCGAGACCGCCCTCCGAGAACTCCGCGGTGCGGGCCGGCACCGTCCGGTCGCCCCACTCCTTGATCGCCTCCAGCAGGGCCGCGTTGAGCAGGCCCTCCTTCGAGCCGTAGTGATAGTTGATCGTGCCCAGCGGGGCGTCGGCGGCGGCCGCGAGGTCCCGCGAGGTGGTGCGCGCGTATCCGCGCTCCTCCAGGCAACGCCTGGCGCCGTGTATCAACTGTTCCCGGTGTCCCATGGGCGGCGATCCTATCCGTGGCCGGGCGCGCTCATCCGGCCCTCCTGACCGCGACCGCCGCCTTCAGGTCCGCCCAGAACTCGGTGCGGTCCGCCACCCGGTAGCCGAGCCGGAAGACCGTCGTCTTCTCCCGGCCGCGGACCCGCAGATGCACCTCGGTCGGGCCGGGGTGGGCGAGCACGACCTCCTTGAGCCGCCGCACGGACTCGGGCGTGACCTGGGTCTCGGCCATCTCCAGCCGGACCGGGCCGACGGTGCCGACGGTGCTGAGGTCGGGGACGGTCAGCTCCATGGCGACGAGGCGGGGCACGTCCTCGCGCCGGTCCAGGCGGCCTCGCACGAAGACCACCGCGTCCTCCACCAGTTGGGTGGCCACCGGCTCGTAGGCCGCGGGGAAGAACAGGCAGTCGAGGGAGCCGCCCAGATCCTCGACGGTGGCGACGGCCCACACCTTGCCCTGTTTGGTCATCCTGCGCTGGAGCGCGGAGACGATGCCGCCGACGGTGACCACCGCGCCGTCGGCGCCGGATTCGGCGAGCGACGAGATCCCGGCGTCGGCCCGCTCGTTGAGCACGTGCTCCAGGCCGAGCAGCGGATGGTCGGAGACGTACAGGCCGAGCATCTCGCGCTCCTGGGCGAGCAGGTACGGCTTCTCCCACTCCGCCTCGTCGAAGGCGACGTCCAGGCCGAGCGCCGAACCGTGTCCCGCGCCCCCGCCCGCACCCCCGTCCGACCCGTCTCCCACGCCGCCTCCGAGGGCGCCGAAGAGGTCGAACTGCCCCTCCGCGGCCCGGCGCTTGACGCCCACCACGGCGTCGACCATCGGTTCGTAGCGCTCGGCCAGCGCCCTACGGGTGTGGCCGAGCGCGTCGAAGGCGCCCGCCTTGATGAGCGATTCGATGGTCCGCTTGTTGCAGACGGTCGCCTCCACCTTGTCCAGGAACTCGGGGAACGAGGCGTACTTCCCCTTCGCCTCCCTGGTGCCGATGAGGGAGTCCACGACGTTCCTGCCGACGTTGCGGACGGCGGTGAGGCCGAAGCGGATCTCGTCGTCGCCGCGCGGGGTGAACTCCGCGTCCGACTCGTTGACGTCGGGCGGCAGCACCCGGATGCCCATCCGGCGGCACTCGTTGAGGTAGAGCGCCATCTTGTCCTTGTCGTCCTTGACGGAGGTCAGCACGCCCGCCATGTACTCGGCGGGGTGGTTCGCCTTCAGATAGGCGGTCCAGTAGGAGATCAGCGCGTAGGCCGCGGCATGCGCCTTGTTGTACGCGTAGCCGGCGAACGGGACCAGCACGTCCCATACCGCCTGGACCGCCTCGTCCGAATAACCGCGCTCCCGGGCGCCGCGCTGGAAGGTGACGAACTCCTTCTCCAGCACCTCGGGTTTCTTCTTGCCCATGGCGCGGCGCAGCAGATCGGCCTGGCCGAGCGAGTAGCCGGCGAGCACCTGGGCGGCCGTCTGCACCTGCTCCTGGTAGACCACCAGGCCGTAGGTGACGCCGAGGACGTCCGCCAGCGGCTCCGCCAACTCCGGGTGGATCGGGGTGACCTCCTGCTGACCGTTCTTGCGCAGGGCGTAGTTGACATGGGAGTCCATGCCCATCGGCCCCGGTCGGTAGAGCGCGGTGACGGCCGTGATGTGCTCGAACTCCTCGGGGCGCATCAGGCGGAGCAGGGACCGCATCCCGCTGCCGTCGAACTGGAAGACTCCGAGCGTGTCACCGCGCGCGAACAGCTCGAACGTCCGGCGGTCGTCCAGCGGCAGCGCGAGCAGGTCGAGGGTGCGGCCGGTGTTCCGCGCGATCAACCGGACCGCGTCGTCCATGATCGTCAGATTGCGCAGGCCGAGGAAGTCCATCTTCAGCAGGCCGAGCGACTCGCAGGTGGGGTAGTCCCACTGGGTGATCGTCACGCCGTCGCTGTGCCTGACCCAGACCGGGATGTGGTCGGTGACCGGCTCGCTGGACATGATGACGCCGGCGGCGTGCACGCCCATCTGCCGGACCAGGCCCTCGACGCCCCGGGCGGTGTCGATGACCTTCCGGACGTCGGGCTCGTTCTCGTACATGGTCCTGACCTCGCCGGCCTCGGCGTACCGGGGGTGGGCGGGGTCGGTGATGCCGGCCAGTCCGATGCCCTTGCCGCCGACGTCGGCGGGCATCGCCTTGGTGATGCGGTCGCCCGTGGCGTACGGGTAACCCAGCACGCGGGCCGCGTCCTTGATGGCGTTCTTGGCCTTGATGGTGCCGTAGGTGCCGATCATGCAGACCTTGTCGGCGCCGTACTTCTCGGTGACGTACCTGATCACCTCGCCGCGCCTGCGCTCGTCGAAGTCGATGTCGACGTCCGGCATGGAGATCCGCTCGGGGTTCAGGAACCGCTCGAAGATCAGGCCGTGTTCCAGCGGGTCGAGGTCGGTGATGCCCAGCGCGTACGAGACGAGGGAGCCGGCGGCCGACCCGCGGCCCGGGCCGACGGCGATGGCGTTCCGCTTGGCCCACATGATGAAGTCGGCGACGACCAGGAAGTATCCGGGGAAGCCCATCTGCTCGATGACGTCCATCTCGTACGCGGCCTGCCGCCGGTAGCCCTCCGCGACGCCGTCGGGGAAGCGGCGGAGCAGGCCCCGGTCGACTTCGGCGCGGAACCAGGACACCTCGGAGTACCCCTCGGGCACCTCGAAGCGCGGCATCAGGTCCCGTTTCTCGAACCAGCCGGTGGAATCGACCCGTTCGGCGACGACGAGGGTGTTGCGGCAGCCCTGCTGCCAGACGTCGGAGGAGTCGACCGCGTACATCTCGGCGGCGGACTTCAGGTAGTAGCCGGTGCCGTCGAAGGAGAAGCGGTCGGGGTCGCTGAGCGTCTTCCCGGTCTGGATGCAGAGCAGCGCGTCGTGGGCGGTCGCCTCCTCGGCGCGGGTGTAGTGGGAGTCGTTGGTGACCAGCGGCGGGATGCGCAGCCGCCGGCCGATCTCGACGAGCCCGTCGCGCACCCGGGTCTCGATGTCGAGTCCGTGGTCCATCAGCTCCAGGAAGTAGTTCTCCGGGCCGAAGATGTCGCGGTACGCGGCGGCCGCGGCGAGCGCCTCGTCGAACTGGCCGAGGCGCAGCCGGGTTTGCACCTCGCCCGACGGGCAGCCGGTGGAGGCGGTCAGGCCCGCGGCGTGCTCGGCGATCACCTCCCGGTCCATCCGGGGCCATTTGCCGAGCCAGCCCTCCTGATAGGCGTCGGAGGAGAGCCGGAAGAGATTGTGCAGTCCGGCCAGGTCGCGCGCCCAGATCGTCTTGTGCGTGTAGCCGCCAGATCCCGAGACATCGTCGCGCCGCTGGTGCGGCTGGCCCCACTGGACGCGCTTCTTGTGGCGGCGCGACGCCGGGGCGACGTACGCCTCGATGCCGATGATCGGCGTGACGCCCGCGGCGGTGGCCTGCCGGTAGAAGTCGTACGCCCCGTGCAGGTTGCCGTGGTCGGTCATGGCGAGGTGCGTCATGCCGTGTGCCCGGCACGCGGCGAACAGGTCGCCGAGCCGGGCCGCGCCGTCCAGCAGCGAGTACTGGGTGTGGACGTGCAGATGGGTGAATGCCTGGGACACCCGGGCACCCTACCCCAGTTTTGAACGAGCGTTCTGGACGTTCGTTCAGATTATTTAGATCACCGTCGAGTCCTCCGCGCGGAAGGTGCGCCGGTAGGCGGACGGGGAGACGCCGAGCGCCGCGCTCAGGTGCTGGCGCATCGAGGCGGCGGTGCCGAACCCGGCGGCCTCGGCGACGCGGTCGACGGGCAGATCGCTGTCCTCCAGCAGCTGCCGGGCCCGGTCGATCCGCTGCTGGGTGAGCCAGCGCTGCGGCGAGAGGCCCGTCTCCTCCCGGAAACGGCGGGTGAAGGTGCGCACGCTCATGGACTCCCTGGCCGCGAGTTCGCGCAGGCTCAGCGGCTGGTCGAGCCGCTCCAGGGCCCAGGCCCTGGCGTTGCCCGTGGTGTGCATCCGGGGCCCGGGCACCAGGCGTTCGATGTACTGTGCCTGGCCGCCCTCTCGATGCGGCGGCACCACGGTCCGGCGGGCCACCGCGTTGGCCACCGTCGAGCCGAAGTCGCCGCGCACGATGTGCAGGCACAGGTCGATGCCGGAGGCGACACCGGCCGAGGTCAGCAGCGCGGAGCCGTCGGGACGGTGGTCCTCCGTGTACAGCACGTCGGGGTCCAGCAGCACCCGGGGGAAGAGCCGGCGGAAGCGTTCGCTCTCGGCCCAGTGGGTGGTGGCGCGCAGGCCGTCCAGCAGCCCGGCGGCGGCCAGCACGAACGCGCCGGTGCAGATGGAGGCCAGACGGGTGCCGGGGCGCACCAGCGCCAGGGCGTTGGCCAGTTCGGGCGGCAGGGTGCCTCGGCGGCCGGTCTCGTCCGGCTCGTGCGAGGCGGGCACGATCACCGTGTCCGCCTCGGCCAGCGCCTCCGGGCCGTGCAGGACGTTGACCGTGAAGTCCGCGTCGGTGCGCACCGCGCCGGGGGTGGCGGAGCAGGTCACCACCTCGTAGAGGAGCTCGCCCGCGGCCGTGCGGGCGCCGCCCAGCATGCGGTGCGCTATGCCCAGTTCGATGGGCAGCAGGCCGTGCCGGACGAGCACGGCGACCCGGTGGCGGTGCGGTTGGGTGAAGACCCCGGGGGCGACTCCGGGAGTGGCTTCGGGGGCGTGGGCATCGGATCCGGCCATGGCCCGATCCTTGCACATCATGACCATCGGGCCACTCGTGTGGTGCCCGCCGCTCCCCGAGGATCGACGGGTGACACAACCACTCACCCAGCCCGACGCCTTGCCACCCGGGTCGTCCTCGGACCCGTCTCCGGCGCCCGCCGCGTCCGTTCACGCCGCGTCCGTTCCCGCCGCGTCCGTTCCCGCCGGGCCCGGGGCCGGCGGGCCCCGGGCCGGCCGCACACCGTCGCGGGTGCATCCGGCCTGGTGGGTGGCCGCCGTGTCGTTCCTCGTGCTGGTCGGAGCCGCCGGCTTCCGGGCCGCGCCAGGCGTGCTGATCGACCCGCTGATCGACCAGTTCGGCTGGTCGCGCGGCACCATCTCGTTCGCCGTCTCGGTCAACCTGATGCTCTACGGTCTGACCGCGCCGTTCGCCGCCGCCCTGATGGACCGGTACGGCGTGCGCCGGGTGGTCGCCGGTGCGCTGCTGCTGATATCGGCGGGCAGCGGCCTGACCGTCTTCATGACCAGCGAGTGGCAGTTGGTGCTGTGCTGGGGCGTGCTCGTCGGCCTCGGCGCCGGCTCCATGGCGCTGGCGTTCGGCGCCTCCATCGCCGGGCGGTGGTTCGTCGCCCGGCGCGGCCTCGTCACCGGCGTGCTCACGGCCGGCGGCGCCGCCGGCAACCTCGTCTTCCTGCCGCTGGTCGGGCTGCTGGCCGAGGGACCGGGATGGGAGTTCGCCTCCCTGACCGTGTCGTTCGCCGCGCTGGCGGTGGTCCCGCTGGTGCTGTGGGTGCTGCGCGACCGCCCGGAGGACCTGGGCCTGACCCCGTACGGCGCGGGCCCCGACTACGTCCCGCCGCCCCCGCCGCCGCCCGGCGCGGCCCGCCGGGCGCTGGTCACCCTGCGCACCGCCGCCAGGACGCCGGTGTTCTGGCTGCTCGCCGCGACGTTCGCGATCTGCGGGGCGTCCACGAACGGGCTGATCGGCACGCATTTCGTGTCGGGCGCGCACGACCACGGCATGACCGCACCGGTGGCCGCGTCGCTGCTGGCCGTCATCGGCGTGTTCGACCTCATCGGCACGATCTTCTCCGGCTGGCTGACCGACCGGTACGACCCGCGCCGGCTGCTGGCCGTCTACTACGCGCTGCGCGGCGTCTCGCTGCTCTTCCTGCCCGCGCTGTTCGCGGACAGCGTGCACCCGCCGATGCTGTTCTTCATCGTCTTCTTCGGCCTGGACTGGGTGGCCACCGTGCCGCCGACGATCGCGCTGTGCCGGGAGCACTTCGGGGAGGACGCGGCCGTGGTCTTCGGCTGGGTGCTGGCCTCGCACCAGCTCGGCGCCGCCGCGGTCAGCCTGGCCGCCGGGATGATCCGCGAGGCCACCGGCTCCTACGACCTGGCCTGGACCTCGGCCGGCGTGCTCTGCGCGCTCGCCGCGCTGATGGTGATGGTGATCCGGGCGGCACCGGTTCCCGCTGGGCCGCTTCCCGCGGCGGCACCCGCGGCCGAACGCGCCGACCCGGGCACCGACGCCTGAGCGCGCCGGCCTTCCCGGCCGGGATTCCGTGCGGCGTCTGCCGATTGAGGGCTCCGAGCGGGGCCTTCCCGGGGTCCGAGCCTCCAGGGTCACTGACGAGGTGCGGCGAAGAAGATCGTCAGCCGATCCCGGATGACGCCTGCCACCTTCTCGGGTGATCGTTGGCTGCAGTCCACCCGCAGCACATCGAACCCGGCCTGGATCAAGCGCTCGGTCGCTTGTCGGTAGAAGTGAACTTCCGCGTGAGAGCTGCCCGGCGCGAGCTGGAAGCGGTTGTGCGGTCCGCGTTCCCTCAGCCGTCCTGAAATGATCTTGGGGTCGGCTTCAAGGATGACGGCGAGGTCGGGCCGATCGGCCTCGGCGTTGAGCTGCCAGAGGAACGACGGATCAACACCGTCGAAGCGCTGCATGACCAAGCCGGAGGGGATGTACCGATCGCTGATGACCGTCCGGCCGTCTTCGAGATGCGGCCGTACTTCCGTCTCGACGTGGTGATACCGGTCGGCGGCGTACAAGCACGCGAGCGCGTGACCGGTGACTGTCTCCGTCAACTGGCGGCAGAGTTCCCCTATCGCCCCTTCGACGGCTCAGCTGTGACGCTGACGTGTTCGCCTTCGGCGACGAGCATCTGCGCCAGGTGGTGAACGATCGTGGACTTCCCGGCCCCACTGGGACCGTCGACCGTGACGAACATTCCTCGCTCGTGACTAGAAAAGGGTCGCAATTTCATCCTCGACGCCCCCTGACGGTTGGTCGCGTAGCTCATCCAGTGACCGCGGAACGGTGTTGGTGGTGGCGAGCACCTGGAACAGCCGTGCCGTGACCACCGCGTCGTACGTGGCGCGGTGGGGCTTCAGTTCCAGAGGCAGCGCCTCGGCGAGTTTGAACGCTTCCACCAACGAACCCAGCTTGTAGCTCATCTGGTTCGGCACGAAGCGGCGCGACAGCTTGAGCGTGTCGAAGACCTCGGGACACTTCCACCCCGAGAGACTCCGCTGAAGGACATCAACGTCAACGTGCGCGTTGTGGGCCACAAGTACCCGGTGCGACAGGGCAAGCAGCACGTCGACCTTGATGTCCTCGAACCTCGGCACGTCGGCGACGGCTTCGTTGGTGATGCCGTGAATCCTTTGGGCCATGGGGGTGATCGGCCGTTCGGGGCGAACCAACCAGCTCAGGGGTTCCCCGATGACACCACCAACGATCGGCACGGCGGCCAGCTCCACCAGGTCCGGCGGTTGCTGTCCGTTGCCCTCCACGTCCACCACGACATAGTTGAGGGTCGTCCAGTCAGTCATCTTGCTCCGGTTCCTTCCATCCGATGTCAGCCCGACCATGCCGCCGGTCATGGTGGGGATGGCGAACATCGTGCACCTGGAAGCCGAGGGCGTGTTGCAGGTAGTAGCGCGGCTGTTCCTCGGCGAGTCCCGCGACGACGGCCGCTCGCTCCGTGATGTCCACGACCACGAGGCTGCTGGCTTCGGGCAAGGTGCTGCCGACTTCCTGAACCCGCTGGACGCTCGGCACGCGGTGGGCGCTCTTGCAGAGGTCGAGCTGCCCGAGCGGGCAGATGTCGCACAGTTCACGGATGCCGTAGTGGCCGTTGTAGTCGGCCTCGCCATGGGCGAACGACACGGCGCACGAGGTCTTGCGGAACAACGACCCACAGCCGGCGAACGCTGAAAGGACGCGCCTTTCCAACGTCTCGGGCACGATCTTGCGCCGGGCTGTCTCGTCGTACGGCTCCGGCAGGTTGTTCGCCTTGTAGTAGTCGGCGATCTGGCCCCGATAGAACAGGCCCGTGAAGACCGTGGCGTCGGCGTGTTTGCTCAGTTCGTACGCTTTGTCGAGGTGAGCCGGTGAGTCGTTGAGGCCAGGCACCAGCGGTCGCCAGTACAGAACGGTCCGGTACTGACGTTCCTTCGGCGTGCTCATGAGCTTGAGTGACTCGGCCGCCACGTGCGACGGGTAGGGTTCGATGTCCTTGCTGTCGATCCCCGAGTAAGTGAACAGCAGCGTCACCTTGACGTGACGAAACCGGTTGAGCCAGTCGATGTCGTCGGCCTTCATGGCGTGCCGGGTGATGACCAACACGTGGTTGCGCAGCTCGCGATGATCGAGGTCGTCCAGCACCGCGAAGGTGTGTGGCCGGACGTTCGGGAGAAACGGGACCGTCGCCCGGTTGAAGACCTGCACCGGGGTGACGTGCGGCTGGAAGTACCGGTGACTGACCAGTTCCTCGACGGCCTCGGCGTCGGTCATGAGGGCGCGCGGCTGCCGCTGGTCCCACAACCCGTAGGTGTGACGGATGCAGTAGGCGCAGTCCAGCGGGCAGCCCTGGATGTGGTTCAGGCTGAGGCCGCTCTTGCGGTACTCGACGACTTCTCGTGCGCGTCCCGGTAGTCGGCTGATCTGCTCCCGACTCAACAGCGGAACAGCTGTGGTCACCTGGCTCTCCCCAAGTCCCAGAAGGATGGACGCGGTTCGCCGTCCTGCGGGGAGCGTAAGGGGCGAAGCGGTGAGCGAATAGAAAGTTTCTTTATATTTCTCGAAACTTCTCGAAGGAGTGAAGGATGCAGAAATCAGGAGCCATCTTCGGCGGTGTCGGGCGCGAGATGGTCAATAGCGCTCGTGATGATCGCCCGCGCTGCCCTGCCGTAGCTGGCGACGGCGGCAAGCTGTTCGAAGACCTGGCCGTACAGCTCGACCTCCTGCGGCTGGGCAAGGTTCAGCTCTGCCGAGTACGTCTCGACCATGACGCGGTCGTGGTCAAGTATCCAGAAGCCATGCCACGGGGCGACCACATGATGCGTCTCGAACCCGATGATCCCGAGCTTCACGTTCGGCAGCGCGGAGAGAGAAACCAAGCGGTCCAACTGCCCAAGGGTGACCTCTGGTGAGGCGAGCCGGAAGCGTAGCGCTGCTTCGGTAAGAACGAAGTGGAACCGTTTGTCCGGCCGGTACAGGATTTCTTGGCGCTGCGCCCGTGCTCGTACGGCCTCGTTGATGTCGTTGGGCGCCTTGAACATGGCGATGCCTTGCGCGAACCGAGCTCGCGCGTACTCGGGAGTTTGCAGCAGCCCAGGAATGACCGTCGCTTCAAAGGCGCGGAAAAACTTGGTTCGCGCGTCCAGGTCGGAAATTTCGTTCTGGTGAGCGCTCAGTCCTGTTTTGAACTGCCGGCGCCATTCGGCATGCTGCACTTCGAGGGTGTGGAGCGACGCAAGGAGGGCTTCGGCTTCATCCGTGGCGCCCGTGACCTGTGTCCAACCGTGGACGTCGTCATCGGTCGGTGTCTGCCGACCGTTCTCCAGCTTCGAGACCTTCGATGGCGGCCATGCCAGCGACTCCGCGAGCTGCTTGCCGGTCAGCCCGGAACGTTGCCGCAGTTCACGGAGTCGCTTGCCCAGCGCGCTGCGTGACTCATGGACGTTGGTCGCGCTGTTCGTGTTGTTCGGTGGCAAAGTCATCCCGTCGTCTGGCGTGGTGCCAGGCGACATCACGCCAGTAGTTGTGTTCCACGATCAGGGTCGGATCTTCGACCAGTTCGCCGCCCAGGAAGCGGTCCGCATCATCGAAGTGCATCCGCACCAGCTTACTGGAGTCGAACAACCAGTAGTCGTGGGCAGGAAGTTCTACCGTTTTGGCGTCGTCGCGGGTGAGATACCGAATGTCCTCGCCCGCGCCGTTGGTGAATTGAGCGCACCAGACGCCAAAGCGGCTGTAGTCGGTCAGAGGCAAACTGACGACCCGCACTCGTGAGAAACGCAGACCGTTATCCGTTGCCTCGCGAATCATGGTGAGCCAGTCTTGTATCCATGGAAGATCGTCAGACTCGCCACGCAGGAACTTGCCCAACGATTCGTTCTCATACGACGAGTCGTATCGGTCGCGCACTTCCAAACGAAAGGCGGTGTGCTTGAAGGTGCGGAACAGCTCGCCGAACTCGTCGCCGGTGATGAGGCTCAGCGCCCTTCCTCCTCCTGGTGCCGGCAGGCGTAGAACTTCAGGACGTCCTCGGGGATCTCGATGATCGCTTCACCCTCGGGGACCGGGCCGACGTCGGCGAGCGCCTGGGGATCGGTCACGACCCATCCTTGGGCGATGTAGGTCTTACGGTCGGTGCGGTCGGTCGCGAACAGGGTCGGCGACTGGCCCACCTGCGACTCCGGGTCCTTGCCGAGAAACTGAGCGCGCATGCCTCTCCTTTCTCGAATGAACGAGAAACTTTCTCCATCATGCCGACCGTCCCGAGGGGTGGTCAAGAGCGTGGCCGGATCGCTGACGAGCCGAAGGGGGCCACGGGCAAGTGGCTGGTCGATCCCGAACGGGCGCCGGACGCGGCGCGGGTGGTCACCGGGCCGCGGGCCATCGCCCGCGGCGTGGCTCAGTGCGGGGCAGTGGTGGCCCGGGCTGTCATTTCGGGGCGCGGGGTGCGGTTACCAGAGGGCGAACGTCGTGGCCAGGAGGGCCAGGGCCAGGGCGGCGGTGGCCCACGCCGTGCGGTAGAGGCGCAGGCCGCCGGCCAGCACCAGGGAGGCCAGCAGCAGCGCGCCGGTCAGCGGCAGCCAGGCGTACAGCACACCCGCCGCGCCGGTGCGCACCGCCTCCTCGGATCCGGGCACCAGCGCCACCGACAGCGTCTGTCCCGGCTCCAGGCCGATGGTCTCGCGCAGCACCACCTCCTCGGGCGCGGCGGCGGCCTGGTCCCCGCCCTCGCCCTCGGCCGGCTCGAACGACCCGACGCACGCCTCCCGGTCGCAGGCCCGCAGCGTCAACGTGCCGCGTTGCTGGCCGTCCGCGACCATCGCGTGCCGCGCGGTGTCCCAGGAGGCCCAGGCGCCGGCCACCACCAGCAGCAGCGCGAGCAGCCCCAGGAACGCGAACCGGGCCAGCAGCAGCGCCCCGAAGGCGCTGTCCCCGGCCCGGCGGGCCCTGCTGCTTCTGACGGGCTCCGTAGGAGCCACAGGCATGGCGGGCATGGCGCAGATCCTTGGCCATGGCGGCACGCGCGGTCAAGGCTGGGCGCGGAGCGGCCGGGCGGCCAACGCCGGTCAGGCGCGCGCCAGAAGCTCCTCCGCGGCGGCGCCGGACAGTCGGTCCCGCAGCGGGTCGAAGAAGCCGGGCGGGGGCGGCGCGACCAGCCGCATCCGGGCGTCGTCCGCCCACGCCGCGTCGAACGCCAGCCGCCAGGAGTGCAGCCGGGTGCTGACGCCCCGGTCGGCGCTGGCCCGGTCGAACAGCGGGTCGCCCTCGATGGGGTGGCCGATCCAGGCCAGATGAACCCGGATCTGGTGCCGCCGTCCCGTGACCGGCCGCACCGCGAGCAGCGCGTTCCGCTCGTCGGCCCACAGCCGGACGAAGCTGGTGACCGACGGATAGCTGCGCTTGTCGGCGAACTCGCCGCCCGGCGGCAGCGACCAGCGGGCCGCCGCCGAACCGTCCTCGACGCGCGTGATGTCCTCGCGCCGGCCGGCCACCCTGACCCGGTTCTTGCGCCCGACGCTCAGCGGCAGTTCGACCGTGCCCCGTTCGGGCAGCCCGGCCGGGCCCTGGGCTTCGGGCGGACCGGAGGAGCGGGTGACGACGAGATACGCCTTCTCCACCGTCTGCTTGTTGAACTGGCGGGTCAGCCCGCCGTGCCAGCGCAGCTCCCTGGCCAGCAGCACCAGGCCCGAGGTCACCTTGTCGATGCGGTGCACGGGGTACAGCCGTTCGCCGGCCTCCTCGGCCATCCGCACCAGGTCCGTCTCGTGCCGCTCGCCCATCACCGAGATGCCCGCCGGCTTGTTGAGCGCCAGGATCGCCTCGTCCTCGAACAGCAGCGAGGCGGCGCGCACCTCGTCCCAGCCGTTCGAGCCGTTTGCCGCGTTCACCGGGCGCTCAGGAGTTGTACGTGTTCTGGGCCGGTTCCAGCCCTCGTGCGACGAGCGTCTCGACCGCGTCGGCGGTCCGATCCACGAAGTAGTCGAGCTCCTTGCGCTCGGCAGCGGAGAAGTCCCGCAGCACGTAGTCGGCGGTGTCCATCCGCCCGGGCGGCCGGTCCACGCCGAAGCGGACGCGGTGGTAGTCCTTGCCGAGCGCGGCGGTCAGGGACTTCAGCCCGTTGTGGCCGTTGTCCCCGCCGCCCCGCTTGAGCCGCAGCACGCCGTACCCGAGGTCGAGCTCGTCGTGGATCACGACCAGCCGGGAGACGGGGATCTTGTAGAACGCGGCGAGCGCGCCGATCGGCCCGCCGGAGAGGTTCATGAACGACAGCGGCTTGGCCAGCACGACCCGCGGCCCCGGGGTGCCGGGCAGGCCGCCGAGGCGGCCCGTCAGCACCGCGGCCCTGGCCTTGTGGGTGCGGAAGGTGCCGCCCATCCGCTCGGCGAGCAGGTCGGCCACCATGAACCCGACGTTGTGCCGGTTCCCGGCGTACCGCGGGCCGGGGTTGCCCAGGCCGGCGACGAGCCAGGGCTCGTCGCCGGCGCCGCTGGAATCGCTCATGGAGCCATACTCCCACTCACCGAACGGCGGTCGGTTCAGACCCGGCTCAGACGGCGGGGGCCTCGGCCTCCGCGGCACCCTCACCGGCGGAGGGCTCCTCGGCCTGCGGCTGGAGGATCTGCACCACGATGTCGTCCCCGTCGACGGCCAGCGTGGTGCCGGACGGCAGCGGGACGTCGCTGGCGCGCACCGAGTCGCCCACGGACAGGCCCTGGACGGACACGGTGAACGACTCGGGGATGTGCGTGGCCTCGGCCTCGACCGGCAGCGCGTTCAGCACGTGCTCCACCAGCCCGCCGCCCGGGGCCAACTCGCCCTCGACGTGCAGCGGCACGTCGACGGTGACCTTCTCGCCGCGCTTGACCACGAGCAGGTCGAGGTGGATCAGGAAGCCGCGGATCGCCTCGCGCTGCACGGACTTCGGGATGACCAGCTCCTCCCGGCCGTCGATGTCCAGGGTGATCAGGACGTTCGAGTTCTTCAGGGCGAGCATCGTCTCGTGGCCGGGCAGGGCCACGTGCACCGGGTCCGTGCCGTGCCCGTAGATGACGGCCGGCACCTTGCCCTCGCGGCGGACACGGCGCGAGGCGCCCTTGCCGAACTCGTTCCGCGGATCGGCGGTGATCTTCACATCAGCCATGGTCTGCTCCCTCGTGATCGGTCGTGGTGAGGGAGGAGCTGCGCGCGAATGGCGAAGCGCGTCGATAACGGATGCCCCAAACGGGCCTCCCTCGCCGTGCGCCCCCGATCCTACCCCCGCCTCCGCCCTTCCCGGGCGCTGACCGGAACGGGGGAGCCCGAGGGCCGGAGCACGGCCCTTCGGCTGCCTCGGATCCGTGCGGCAGTCGGGGTGTGTGGCGATCTGGTCGAGCAACGGCCGGGCCGACTCCGAAGTCGGTGCGCGGCCCTTCGGAGGCTCGGGCCTGGCGGCAGCCGAGGCCAGGGCGTGTGGCGGGCTGGTGCCCGGCCCGCTGTCGAGGTCTCCGTGTGTGGAGGGCTGTCGGTCCGCCGGGCCGGGGACGGTGCCGGGCTTGCGGGCCGAAGGCCCGCGCTGCGGCAGCCATCCGGCCCGCACGGACGCGGGTCACGCGTCCCGGTCAGGCCCGCCCGGCGAGGGCTGCGCGTTCCGGTCAGGCCCGCCCGGCGAGGGCTGCGCGTCTCGGTCAGGCCCGCCCGGCGAGGGCTACGCGTCGCCTTCGAAGAGGCTGGTGACCGAGCCGTCCTCGAAGACCTCGCGGACTGCGCGCGCGATCGTGGGGGCCATAGAGAGCACCGTGATCTTGTCCAGCGCCACCTCGCGCGGGGTGGGCAGCGAGTTGGTGAAGATGAACTCGCTGACCCGGGAGTTCTTCAGCCGGTCCGCCGCCGGACCCGACAGCACGCCGTGGGTGGCCGCCGCGATGACGTCCTCCGCGCCGTTGGCGAACAGCGCGTCCGCCGCCGCGCAGATCGTGCCGGCGGTGTCGATCATGTCGTCCACCAGCACGCACACCCGCCCGCGCACGTCGCCGACCACCTCGTGCACCGTCACCTGGTTCGCCACGTCCGGATCGCGCCGCTTGTGCACGATCGCCAGCGGCGCGGCCAGCCGGTCGGCCCACCGGTCCGCCACCCGCACCCGGCCGGCGTCCGGTGAGACCACGGTCAGCTTCTGCCGGTCCACCCGGCTGCCGATGTAGTCGGTCAGCAGCGGCAGCGCGAACAGGTGGTCCACCGGGCCGTCGAAGTACCCCTGCACCTGGTCGGCGTGCAGGTCCATGGTGATGATCCGGTCCGCGCCCGCCGTCTTCAGCAGGTCGGCCATCAGCCGCGCGGAGATCGGCTCCCGGCCGCGGTGCTTCTTGTCCTGCCGCGCATAGCCGTAGAAGGGGATGATCACCGAGATGCTGCGGGCCGACGCCCGCTTCAACGCATCGATCATGATCAGCTGTTCCATGATCCATTTGTTGATCGGCGCGGTGTGACTCTGCATCAGAAAACAGTCGGCACCGCGCACCGACTCCTCGAAACGGACATAGATCTCGCCGTTGGCGAAGTCGCGGGCCGTCATCGGGACCAGCCCCACACTCAGCTCGGCGGCGACCTCCTCGGCCAGGGCGCGGTGCGCGCGGCCGGAGAAAAGCATCAGTTTCTTCTCGCCGGTCGTCTTGAACCCGGTCACAGTACGTCTCCTTGCAGTCCGCGGCGGCGTCGTCCCAGGCCGTTTCGGGGCCGTTTCGGGGTCATCTGTCCGTGAGGGGCAGCCTAGACGGTGCGGCAGGGGGTCGCGCTCAGTGGTCCACGGACCGGAGTCGACAGCGTCTACGGCTGCGTTTCCGGCTGTGCTTCCAGCTGTGCTTCCTGTTCTGTCCGGCCTTCCCTGGCGGCCTCCGCGGCCCGGGCCGCGGGCGTGCCGGGGCGGCGCCTGGCCACCCAGCCGTCGATGTTCCGCTGCTGGCCGCGGGCCACGGCGAGCGACCCCGGCGGAACGTCCTTGGTGATCACCGAGCCCGCCGCCGTGTAGGCGCCGTCCCCGACCGTCACCGGCGCCACGAACATGTTGTCCGAGCCGGTCTTGCAGTGTGCGCCGATCGTCGTGTGGTGCTTCTCGGCGCCGTCGTAGTTCACGAAGACCGTGGCCGCGCCGATGTTCGTCTGCTCGCCCACCGTCGCGTCGCCCACGTACGACAGGTGTGGGACCTTCGTGCCCTCGCCGATGTCCGCGTTCTTCATCTCCACGAACGTGCCGGCCTTCGCCGACCGGCCGAGCACCGTGCCGGGGCGCAGGTACGCGAACGGGCCGACGCGGGTGTCCTCGCCGATCCGTGCGCCGTCCGCCACCGTGTTGCTCATCACAGCGCGCGCGCCGACCGAGGTGTTCGTGAGCGTGCAGTGGGGACCCACCTCGGCGCCGGCACCGATATGCGTGGTGCCCTTCAGCTGGGTGCCCGGGTGGATCATCGTGTCCGGTTCGAAGGTGACCATGGCGTCCACCCACGTCGTGGCCGGGTCCACGATGGTCACCCCGTCCCGCACCATGGCCCGTTCCAGCAGCCGGTCGTTGAGCAGTCGGCGGGCGCCGGCCAGCTGCGCGCGGTCGTTGATCCCGACCAGCTCGCGGTGGTCGGCCGCCAGCCGCGCGCCCACCCGGTGGCCGGCGGCCCGCAGGATGCCCAGCACGTCGGGCAGGTACTCCTCACCCTGGCTGTTGTCGGCGCGCACCTGGCCGAGCGCCTCGGCCAGCAGCTTCCCGTCGAACGCGAAGACGCCGGAGCTGACCTCGCGGATCGCCCGCTGTTCGGGGCTCGCGTCCCGGTGCTCGACGATCTCCGTCACCGCGCCCGCGTCCGCCCCGTCGGTCGCGCCGCGCACCACCCGGCCGTAGCCGGTGGCGTCCGGCACCTCCATGGTCAGCACGGTCACCGCGTTGCCCTCGGTGACATGCGCCTCGGCCAGCGCGGCGAGCGTCCCGCCGGTCTGCATCGGGATGTCCCCGCAGGTCACCAACACCGTGCCGGTCGGCACCAGGCCGGCCTCCGCGAGCCCCGCGAGCCCCGCCCGCACCGCGTCCGCGGTGCCGCGCCGCTCCTGCTGGACGGCGGTCCGCACGCCGGGCGCGGTCTGGGCCAGATGCGCGGCCACCTGTTCCCTGCCGTGCCCGACGACCACCACGACGTGTTCGGGCCGCTCGGGGGTCAGCTCCGCGCAGGCGGTCACGACGTGGCCGAGCAGTGACCGGCCGCAGATCTCGTGGAGCACCTTCGGCGTCGCCGACTTCATGCGGGTGCCCTCACCCGCTGCGAGAACGATGACGGCTTCTGGGCGGATGGAGCTCACGTCAGTGCCCTTCGATGGGTTCGTTAACGGGGGTGGGACGCTACAGCAGCCCGTCCCACATCTGCTCGAGAAGGACCGACCACCAGCTCTCCGGGTCGGCGACCGCCTGCGGGTCGAGCGCGGCGAGCTGCGCCTGGAAGTCGGTGGTCCAGCGGCCGGCCTGGTCGGGGCTCAGCCCGTAACGCAGTCGCCACATCCGGGCCAGCAGCGCCATGCAGCGGACGAACTGCGGCAGCGAGGCGTTGACGAACTGCGGCGGCTCAGGCTGGCCGCCCGGACCGAGTTCCAGCGGCACCGCCACGATGCAGGCGCTGCCGTACTGGACGCACAGCTGGCGCCCGAAGTCGCTGCCCATCACCAGATAGGAGCCGGCGTCGGGCGCCGCGGCTATGCCGCGCTCGGCCGCCACCTCGGCCAGGGTCGGCACCGGGCGCCCGGGCTGGGCGAGGGCCCAGAAGAACGGGTTGATCTCCAGCGGCAGCCCCGCCCAGATCAGGGTCTGCGAGACGATCTCCGGCACGCCCTGCCGGGAAGCCGCCTGCGGGTCGTAGCGGAAGACGCCCTGCGGGCCGTACGCCTCGGTCAGCTCCTGGCCGATCACGTCGAGGCCGATGGCGGGCGCGGGCTGCTGCTGCGGGAGCGGCGCCCGCACCGGTGTGGCGCGCGGCGGGCCGTCGGCGAACTGCTGCAACTCGTCCTGGTGCTCGACCAGATGGCGGACGCCGGACTGCCGTGAGGAGAGGTCCCGGCCGTACGGGGCCGTGTGGGTGATCCGCACCTGGGGCCAGGTCTCCCTGACCATCCGGGCGCAGTAGCCGCCGGGCAGCTCGCAGGACTGCAGCTCGGTGTGGAGCTCCAGCACGGCCTGGGGCGGCACGTTCATGCCGCGCAGCTCGTGCAGGATCTGCCACTCAGGGTGCGGCATGCCCGGGGCGGAGCGCCGGATGAGCTGCTGCTCGGAGCCGTCGGGGGCGCGGTAGCGGAGCACCGCCATGTAGCCGGAGCCGACGGTGGGCTGGCCGGACTGCGGGTAGCCGTAGCCCGCCGCGGCACCGGGCGGGGCACCGGGGGCACCGGGTGGCGCACCGGCAGGTGCGCCGGGCGCCGCCGGCGCGGGGCCGCCGGGCGCGGCGGGCGCCTGCGGCGCGAATACCGTCGCGGCGCCGTGCATCTCCCCGCCACCCGGGGCGCCCGGCGTCCCGGGCGCCGCCGGCGGCGTGCCGGCGGCCCCGCCAGGCGCCCCCGGCGCGCCGGGGGGCGCGGGGATGCCCGCCTGCGCCCTGAAGTCGTCGATGTCGACCATCTGGGTGGGGATATAACCGCCGGCGTCGCCCCCTCCGCCCGGGGCGCCCGGGGCGCCGGGGGCACCAGGTGTGCCCGGGGCGGCGGGTGGCGGCGGGACGGACGGCCCCGCGCCGCCGCCCGGCTTGGGCGGGCCCGCCGCCCTGGCCGTGTCGGCGCTGGCGAGGTCGGCGGCACCGCCGCCCGGGATCGGCGGCGGCAGCGGCGACGGTCCTCGCCCGGGCCCGGGGGGCCCGGGAGGTGCACCCTCGCCGGGGGGCGGCAAAGCCGGCGGGGCCGGCTGCTGTCCCTGGGCCGAGGGGTGCACGGCCGTCTTGGGCAGCGAGCTGCCCTGCGGCATCAGGGCCGTCTTGGCCTCGGATCCCACGGACGGCGCGTCGGGGGCCGGCTGGTCGGGGTTCACCGGCGCCGAGAACACGGTCATCGGCGGGGCGACGGACTCGGCGTCCGCCCCGCTGCCCGAGGTGTCGTTGTCGTCCCACGGCGAGGACGCACGGGACGACGCGGACCCCGGGGCCTCGGGCCACGCCGCGGCTCCTCCGGCGGAGGGCCCGGTATCGCGTCCGGCCCACGGCGACACGTCGCCCGACGCGTCACCCGGCGCCCCCGGGCCGGGGGCGGGCGCCCCCCAGGGCGCGCCGCTGCCGGCCGGTTGAGGACCCGGGGGCGTCGGTCCCGCACCGCCCGGCGCATCCGGGCCGGCGGCGGGCGCGCCCCACGGGGCGTGGCCACTGGCTGGTTCCTGTCCGGGGGGTGTGGGGCCCACGTTCGGTGTCTCGCCGGGGGCGGGTGCCGCGCCCGGCGCCACCGGGCCGGAGGCCGGTGCGCCCCACGGGACGCTGTCCCCGGACGGTGTCGCGTCCGCGCCGCCAGGCGCGTCGTCGCCGGTCGCCGCGGGGGACGCCGGGGCTCCCTGCCCGGAGGGCTCTGCCGCCCGGTTGGCCGCCTGGTCGGCCGCCTCCTGGAGCCACTCGGGCGGCGTCAGCAGGAACGACGTGGCGTTCAGGTCGATCCGCTGGGCGCTCTCCTCGACGGCCGGGGCCGCCGGCGCCGTGCCGTAGACCTCCTCGTACCGCCGGATCACGTCGGCCACCGGCAGTGCCGGCCACAGCGTGGCGTCGCCGCTGTCCCGGGCGATCACCAGCTTGCCGCCGCTGACCGGCGCGCCGCCCGCGTCCTCGGCCCAGGCGACGAAGCCCAGGTCGAACTCCCGCACCCGCACCTCACGGCGCGGCTGGCTCGCGGCCGAGCCGTTCACCCAGCGGTCGGCCCGCTCCTGCGCCTGCGCGAACGTGACCATCGCGCCTCACTCCTCCACCGGGACGGCGTGCGCGAACCCGCCGTCCACCATCAGGTTGGCCACGGTCTCCAGTTCGGGGGGGTTGCCCACGAGGCGCAGCAGGAAGTCGTCGAAGTCGGTGCCGCAGGGCATCAGCAGCTCGCCCACCCGCCGGTCGATCGTGAGGCCGTCCCGGTCCCTGACGTCGTCGTAGGGGCACCACCACACCGTGCCGATGTCCTCGCCCTTGACCTTCACGGCCATGATGCCGCCGTGCACGAAGCCCACCCCCAGGTAGTCCTTGGTGAGATGGTCGCGCAGGCATTTGTTGACGTAGACGAGGTCGTTGACGGCGGCCTCCTCGCGGAGCGTGAAGAACGGCTGGTCGATCAGCAGCCCCAGCTCCGCGTCGAGCGCCACGCCGGACGGCGCGCAGCCGCCCGCCACCTTCAGGAACGAGCGGTACGCGTCGGGCAGCCGGTACCCCAGCTTCTCCTCGGCCGCCTGCACCCGGTCCTCCTCGACCGCCACCGAATGCGGCACCGAGAAGTGCACCGGACGGGTTTCGGTCAGCGGGCGGGTGCCCCGTTTGTTCTGGTCCACGGCGATGGTGGCCAGACCCGCGTGATGCCGCAGCAGCGCCTTCACCTCGGCCGGAACGAGCTCCAGCCGCCGGGAGCGCGCCACATGGTGCCAGGTCCAGCCGTGCGGGGTGGCCACGGCCGGCAGGTCGGCCCACAGCTCGTGCCCGGTGGCGTGCAGCGCCGCGTTGGCCGACACGTAGTCCGTGAGCCGGAGCTCGTCGATGCCGAAGCCCTCCGGCGGCTCGGCGATCTCGGCGGCGGCGCGGGCGTACGGGGAAAAATCCGGGTAGCCGTCCGCGTCGACCCGGACGCCGTGCGGGAAACGGGCCGCCCGCACCGGGTCCGGGAACTGCACGACCTGACCGGCATAGGCCCGGTTCGGTGGCGCGGCCTGCTGCCCGAGCCGACCTGTCGTCATGGCGTTACGCCCCCTGCTACCCCTGCTACTGGTTCATTGTTCCGGCACAGCCTATGGGGTCGGCCCGTGTGGGGCACGGCCCCGGCCGTCCAACGCGGGCGGGCCCCGATTCCCCGCCCGGCCTGGCATGACATGCGTCACAGGGGATTCACAGCTTCGCCTCCGGTTCGTTCCGGCGTCCTTCCCGCCCCCGCTTCGTATCCGTGCCACGAGCGGGTGTGGGAGGCTGGCCGGCGCGGGAGACGGTTCTCGCTGGGAAGAAAGTGCGATGTGCGTGTGATATCGGACTTCCAAGGCCAACCACCGCCGGGCGCCTCCCGGCCGCTCGCGGCTGACCTTCCCCCAGGCCCTGGGGGCCTGGGAGGTGCCCCCATGGCCGGGGCAGCCCCCGTGCTCCGGCACCGCCGGGACGGGATCCTGCCGACCACCGCCGCCGCCCTGTCGCTGCCCGACAGGGAGCAGCCGCTGACCGGCACCGCCAGCCGCGCGATCGGCGTGCCCGAGCTCCACCCCGTGGTCAGGGACATACTCGACGGGCTCGGCGCCGGGCAGCGGGAGCGCCATCTCGGCCGCTGCCCGGAGGCCGCGCTGCTCTCCCGGCGGCTCGCCGAGGCCGGCGCCGACACGTTGGACGACGCCCGCGCCGCGCTGCACGACTCCGGCATCACGACCCGCCATATCCGCGAGGACGGCGACCCGCAGCACGGTGCGTACGCCCCGCACTGCCGGCCCTGCACGGTGCTGCTCGCGCGGCTCGGGGTGCGGAGCATCAGCACCGACCAGACCGCGGGCGCCGCGGCCTGGGGGATGCCGGGCACCGAGACCTGGGGCGGCGGCCCGGCCACCGGCGGGCCCTGGGCGGTGGGCACCGTGGACGGGGCGCTGGCCAACGCGGGCTGGGAGCCCGGCCGGCGGCATGCGGCGCGCGCCGAACAGTGGGCCGACGCGCTCAGCGGCCACCGGTCGCCGCACGGCCATACGCACGCGCTCTTCCCCGCCGCCTTCGAGACCTGGGCCGAATTCGGCCGGCTGCTGCTCCGTCCCACCGGACCCGGTCTGGAGTACGCGCCGAGCCCGGTGACCATCGACCCGCTGCGCGGCCTGCACTGGACCCGCACGCTGGGCGATCTGGCGGGGGCCCTGGACACCCAGCTCTGCCCGCTGGGCGAGGAGGGCGAGGGCGGCGGCACCGCGCTGCTGGCCATCGACCGCGAGGGCCGGGTGTACTGCGTCGACCACACCGGCGACTGGTACCTCGGCCCGGACCTCCGCTCCGCGCTCACCACGCTGCTGACCGGCGCCCGTCCCGAGCGGCTGCGTGCCGCGGGCGGGGCGTGAGCCGGAGCGTCATGAACGCCGCCACCACGTACCGCTCATTCGGCCCACCCGCGCCCGCCCGCCGGGCCGGAGGGCAGGGAGGGAAGAACCCATGAGGCACGGCTCCACCGTGACCGGCAAGCGACGCATCGCCTTCGCGACGTACGCGGACGCCGGCCGGCTGCCCGGCCTGCTGGCGCAGCTGCGCGGGCTGGCGCTGTCCAACCCCGCCGTCTGCGAGGACGTCCTGGTCCTGCACCCGGGGCTGGACGACGCCGCGTTCGACGCGGCGCGCCGGCTGCACCCGCGGATCGTGCCGCGGGCCACGGACGGGGCGGGGGCCGACGTGCTCGCGCTGCTCGGGACCGACGGGGACCCGGACTACGACACGGTCATCGCGCTGCCGCCGGGCGTTCCGGTTCGGCGGGACGTCCGTCCGTTGCTGCGCACCCGGCGGCCGGTGGTCCCGTTCGAGCCGGGCGGCGAGCCGGGCGCACCTGAGGAGCAGCCGAGGGAACTGCCGGGGGAGGCGGACGGCACGGCCGAGCGCGACTTCTACGCCGCCTACTGCACGCTCCCCGGCGGCAAGGCCCCCGACCTGCTGCTGCACTGCGCCCTGCCGCTGCTGACCGGCGACGACGCCCCGGCCCGCGCCCCCGGCGGGCGGCCGCTGGACACCGCGGTACTGGCCCGCACGGTGGGCATCGCGCTGCACCAGCTGGGCCGTTACGCCGAGGCCGTCGAGGTGCTGGCGCCGGCCGCGGACGACCCGCGCCGGTCGCGGCTCCAGGAGGCGTACGGCAGCGCGCTGATGGCGGTCTCCCGCTACGAGGAGGCGCGCACCCACCTGCTGCTGGCCGCCGCGGACCCGTCCGTCGCGCCCCGCGCCTACACCCAGCTGGCGAAGATCTCCTGGCTGCGCGGCGCGGACCGGGAGGCACACGGCTACGCCAGGCGCGGCCTCGACGCCGACCCGACGGACTCCACGCTGCGCGCCCTGCATCGCCGCACCCTGCCGGCGACGTCCCTTCCCGCGCCCTCCGACACGGCACGGCAGGCGCCGGAGCCGGCCACCCAGGTGGCGCACGTCGCGCTGTTCGCCACCGGCCGGGACAACTCCGGCGACAAGGTGCTGCCCGAGGCGGTCCGCCGCTGTTTCGGCCCCGAGATCGGCCCCGCCCGCTGGCACCAGGTGCCGGTGCACCGGCTGGTCACCGACGCGCTGCTGGAGGAGCTCAACGCCCGGCGCGGCGTGGTCGTCGGCGGCGGCGGCCTCTTCCTCCCCGACACCTGGCCGAACGGCAACAGTGGCTGGCAGTGGAACATCCCCGACGCGATGCTGCCCCGGATCACCGCGCCGCTGGCGATCTTCGCCGTCGGCTTCAACGTCTTCGACGGACAGCACTTCTCCGCGTCCCGGCTCGCCGGCAGCCTGCGCGCGGTCGTCGAACGCGCCGCGTTCTTCGGCCTGCGCAACCGCGGTTCCGTGGCGCGGGTCCGCGACCTGCTCCCGGCCGAGCTGCGGGACCGGGTGCGCTACCAGCCCTGCCCGACCACGGTGCTGCGCCATCTGGTGCCCGGCTGGCAGGACCCGGCACCGGCGGACCGCGAGGACGTCACCCTGCTCAACTGCGCCTACGACCGGGCGGGGCTGCGCTTCGGGCACGACTACGGGCATTTCCTCGGGCAGATGGCCGAGGCCGTCCGCCGGCTGGGCCGGCACACCGAGGTCAGGTACGCGCCGCACGCGCCGTCGGACGAGCGCTTCGTGCACGACCTGCGCCGGGAGCACGGGCTGACGCTTCCGGTGGAGCCGCTCTACGACCTGCCCAACGACCGGCTGCTCGACGTCTACCGGCGGGTCCGGCTGGTGATCGGCATGCGCGGCCACGCCACGATGATCCCGTTCGGCTGCGGCACCCCGGCGATCAGCCTGATCTCGCACCCGAAGATGGCGTACTTCCTGGCCGACGTGGACCGTCCCGAATGGGGCGTGTCGGTGCACGACGCCCAGCTCGCGGACCGGCTCACCGAACGCGCCGGCGCGCTGCTCGACGACCACCGGGCTGCCGTCGCCGACGTGCACGAGCGGCAGGTCGAGCTGCTGCGCGTCACCGCCGCGAACGCCGGCGAGGTGGCGGACCTGTTCGGGCTGCCGGCGCCGCCGGCGTCCACGCTGGCGAGCCCGCCGTCCCGGGACCCGGCCGTCGGGATCCCGCACCAGGCCGGACCGCCCACCACCGCCGAGGCCCCCGGCCACCCCTGACCGCGCCACCCGGGGGCCGGGGGAGTTGGACGGAATGGACGACGGGGCGGTCGGGCGGAAGGGGCGGCCGGGCTGCCTCAGCGGACCGGCGCCGGCTCCGCCCGGTCCGGCGCCACCCCTTCGGGACCCCCGGGACGGTCCGAGCCGTCCGAGTCCGTCGAGTTCATCGACGATCTGCCGCGCGGCATCAGCGCCACCACCAGGACCAGCGCCGCCGCGCCGAAGCCGGCCGCCGCCAGGAACGCGTCGTGGTTCGCCGCCTCGTGCGCCGCCCTGAGCAGCAGCGGGTCGCCGTCCGCCGAGGCCGTCGCCGAGGCGAGGCCGCTGTAGGCGATGGTCGTGATGACCGCGAGCCCCAGCGCCCCGCCGGCCTCCTGGGCGGTGTTGATCAGCCCGGCGCCCAGACCGGCCTCCTCGTCGCCGATCCCGACGAACGCGGCGATCTGCAAGGTGACGAAGCACATGCCGCAGCCGAGGCCGAGTGCGACGAACGCCGGCAGCAGATCCACGGCATAGCCGCCGTCGCCCGGCGAGCGCCACATCAGCAGCAGCCCGGCGATGGTCACCGCGAGCCCGGCGATCAGCACTGGGCGCGCCGCGATCCGGGTGATCAGGCCGGACGCCAGGCCCGCGCCGACCGCGACCGCGACGGCGAGCGGCACGTACGCGAAGCCGGCCCGCAGCGGCGAGTAGCCGTACACGTTCTGCATGAAGAGGCTGGCGAAGAAGAACAGCGCGCCGAAGGTGCCGAAGATCAGCACCGCGGAGAGGTTCGCGGTGCGCAGGGTGCGCAGCCGGAACACCCGCGGCGGCATGATCGGCGACGCCACCCGCGCCTCGATCACCACGAAGGCGGCGAACAGCGCGGCCACGCCGACCAGACCGCCGACGGTGCGGCCGGTGGCCCAGCCCACCCGGTCGGCCTCGCCGAGGGTGAAGATCAGCAGCAGCAGTCCCGCCGTGAGCGTCACCGCCCCCGGCAGGTCGAACCGGCCGACGCGTTCCTCGGCCCGGCTCTCCGGCACGACGCGCGGCGCCACGGCCGCGGCGACCAGCCCGATCGGCACGTTGATCCAGAAGATCCACTCCCAGCCCGGGCCGTCGGCGAGCACACCGCCCACGATGACGCCGACGATCGAGGCGATGCCGGCCAACGAGCCCCAGACGCCCAGCGCCTTGTTGCGCGCGGCGCCCTCGGCGAAGGTGTTGGTCAGGATCGACAGCGCCGCCGGGGCCATCAGCGAGGCGCCGAGGCCCTGGCAGCCGCGGGCGGCGATCAGCGTGGCGCCGTTCTCGGCGAGGCCCGACGCCAGCGACGCCAGGGCGAAGACGACGTATCCGGCCCGGAGCATCCGGCGGCGCCCGAATGCGTCGGCGATCCGCCCGCTGAGCAGCAGGAATCCGCCGAGCACGGTCGAATAGGCGGTGACCACGTAGTTCAGGCTCACGTCTGTCATGTCCAGGCCGTCCTGGATGGACGGCAGGGCGAGGTTCACGATCGATGCGTCGATGAAGACCATGCACGGGGCCAGGCTCAGGAAGGCCAGGATGATCCCGGGTGAGCCGCCCGCCCGGGTGGTGGTCGGATCTGCTGCAGTCATCCGGGGCCTCACTGACCGGCCGGCGCGGCCGGCTGCCGGGTGCCGACCATCAGTCGGTGCCAGAGGTTGCTCAGGCCGATCGCCAGGAGCAGGCCGGCCAGTTCGGGCTCGGAGTAGTGCCTGGCGGCCTCCTCCCAGACCGCGTCCGGCACCGGGTCCGGCGTGTCGCCGAGCCGGGTGGCGGCCTCGGCCAGCGCCAGCGCGGCGCGTTCCGTCTCGTCGAACGAGGTGGCGTCGCGCCAGGCCGCGACGGCGAGGATCCGCTCGTCAGGCTCGCCGGCCTCGCGCAGGTCGGCGGCGTGTTTGTGCACGTTCCAGGTTGAGCCGTTCAGCTGGCTGGCCCGCAGGTAGACGAGGTTCAGGGTGCCGGCGGGGAGGCCGGTCTCCTGCACGGACCGGCTCAGCGCCAGCAGGGCCGGCAGGGCGTCGGGCACGGCCATCGCGGGGTTGGTCATGCGTGCGGCCACGGTGTCCTCCACAGGTGCTTGTCACATCGGACGGGTCTGTTCCGTCACGGCACTGACGGATCTCGACGAGGGGATGTGACCGATGGACGGGCACGAGTTTCTGGCGGAGCGCTTCGAGGAGCACCGGGGGCACCTGCGGGCCGTCGCCTACCGGATGCTCGGCTCGCTGAGCGAGGCGGACGACGCGGTGCAGGAGGCGTGGCTGCGGCTCAGCAGGTCGGACGCCGGCGAGGTGACGAACCTCGGCGGCTGGCTGACCACCGTGGTCGGCCGGGTCTGTCTGGACATGCTGCGCTCGCGGACGTCGCGCCGCGAGGAGCCGCTGGAGGTGCGGGTGCCCGACCCGATCGTCAGCGGGGTGTCGGGTGTCGATCCCGAACAGGAGGTGCTGCTGGCCGATTCGGTCGGGCTGGCGCTGCTCGTCGTCCTGGAGACGCTGGCGCCGGCGGAGCGGCTCGCCTTCGTGCTGCACGATCTGTTCGGTGTGCCGTTTGACGAGATCGCGCCCATCGTGGGGCGCTCACCGACGGCGGCGCGGCAGCTGGCCAGCCGTGCGCGGCGACGGGTGCGCGGGGCGGCGCCGGTGCCCGATGCGGACACGAGCCGGCAGCGCGAGGTCGTGGACGCGTTCCTCAGCGCGGCGCGGAACGGCGACCTCGACGCGCTCGTCGCGGTGCTCGACCCCGAGGTGGTGGCCCGCGCGGACGGCGGCCCGCACCGGCCCAGCCTGCTGGTCCACGGCCCGGCCGCGGTGGCCCGCCAGGCGCTCGGCTACGCGCGCTTCGCCCAGGTCGCCCGCCCCGCCCTGGTCAACGGCGCGGCCGGCGTCGTCGCCGTCTCGGACGGCGTGCCGACGGCGGTGCTCGCCTTCACGATCACCCACGACCGGATCGTCGCCCTCGACATCCTCACCGACCCCATCCGCCTCACCGCCCTGGACCTCTCGGTCCTGTGAGCCCGCTTCCCGCGGGAGCTACGGGTGGGTGGCTCCGCTGCGCGGCGGGCGCCGGGCCCGCGAGTCCGTCCATGCGGCCGGCCTCTGGTATCGGAGGTCGACGCCCGATGCCGGCGCCCGATGCCCCGGCTCGCCGCGGTACCGCCTCGTCCGGGACCGTGAGGCAGAGCGCTCGTGCGCGAGTCGGCAACCGGCCGGGCGTGGACGGGGGCGGTTCGGGATCTCGGCTTGCCGGGGCGAGTGCTGCCTCGTCCGCGATGCTGACCTCGGTGCCGTGCATTCCGTAGCCCCGGGCGCAGCCCGGTGTTCGACGGATCGGGTCAGCCCTCGACGTGTTCCGCGGAGCGGATGGTGGTGCGGTAGGTGCGGGCGGCGGTGCGGAGGGCTGTTTCGGGGTCGATGCCGGCGGCCTCCGCCTCCGCGGCCAGGGCCAACAGGCGGTAGCCGTAGCCCTGGTGGCGGTCGTCGGCCGGCGTCGCCGGCAGTTCCACCGGCAGGCCCGCCATCCGCACCCGGCTCGCCAGCTTCGCGGCGAGCGCCAGCCCTGGCTGCCCCAGCGGCACCCCGTCGGTCACCGACGTGCGCCCCTTCTCCTCGGCCTTCATGCGCAGCCACAGCGTCTTGACGTCCTCGGGCGTCTCCGCGTGCTCGTCGCCGAAGACGTGCGGGTGGCGCCGGATCAGCTTCTCGACGATCGTCGCGGCGACGTCGTCCACGGAGAACGGCTCGTCCGGGTCGTCCTCGGCGATCCGCGCGTGGAAGACGACCTGGAGCAGCACATCACCCAGCTCCTCGCGCAACTCCTCGCGGTCGCCGGTCTCGATCGCCTCGATCAGCTCGTAGGTCTCCTCCAGGCCGTACCTGGCGATCTCCTCGTTGGTGCGGACGGACGCCCACGGGCATTCGGCGCGGATCCGGTCCATCACCTGGACCAGGTCGAGCAGCCGGGCGCCCGGCAGATCGTACGAACCGGGCAGCAGCTCCAGCGCGGGAAGCGCCGCGTGGCGGCCGGAACCGGCGAGCGCCGCCAGCTCCTCGGTGAGCCGCGGCTCGCCGTCCGCCGCGGCCAGCACCACCACCGTATGACCGCCATCGCACGCCGCGACCAGCTCGGCCGCGCCCGGCGCGGCCGTCTCCACGGCGACGCCCGCCTCCTCCAGGTACGGCAGCTGCGGGTGTCCGGGGTCGCGGCTCAGCACCCGGTCGGCGCCGCGCAGCTCCTGCCAGGCGGGCCAGGACAGCATGCCGGGCGCCACCCGGTGGCTGGTGGTGAGCAGGACGATCCGGCCGGGGTGGGCGTCGGGGGTGTCGGGGGTGGTCACGCCGTCGAGCGTAGCCGGCGGGGCCGCTACGCCTCGGTGCCCTCGGTGGCGCGCAGCCACGGCATCTCGGTGTCCACCAGGGAGACCGACGCGGGGTCCCATTCGCCGTACCGGGGATTGACATCGACGCCGACGTCCCTGGCGGTCTGCGCCAGCTCGTCGCCGAGCATCTGCTGCCCCTCGGTGTCGGGCCCGGCGCCGATCGCCTCGGCCAGGCCCTGGATCAGCAGGTTGTTGCGCAGCACCAGGTCGATCTGCTCGCCGGCCAGCGGCATGCCGGACCCGGGCATCAGCGCGGAGTCGCGCAGCGCCTCGGCGCCGCCCAGGCTGGCCTCGGCCTCGTCGCGGGCCTGCTGCACCTCGCGGCGGCTCACCTCGACGCCGTTCTCCTCCGCGGCCTGCTCCACCACCTCCAGGTAGACCAGGAAGTTCACGGTCTCCCTGGTGAGGCTGCTGGAGCGGGCGATCAGGTCGTCGCTGTTCGCCTCGGCGCGCTGCGCGTCCCGCACGGTCTCCACCTGGGCCTGCACCTCGGCGAGCGAGATCCGCTGCCCGCCGACCACGGCCGCGGCCCCTGGATGTGAGTCGGTCGAGCAGCCGCTCAGCAGGGCGGTCGCCAGCAGTGCGGCGGCGGCGGAGACGGACAGTGCGGACGTGCGGCGGCGCTTCACTGGCTCTCCCGGTTGGACCTGGTCGACCCGAGCTGACCCCGCGGACGGGACGCGGTGGATTGACGCGGTGGGTTGACTGCTTCGAGTGGTTGACCGATCTTATGCAGCCGCCCCCACGCGTACCACCACCACCCCCCGGTCAGCCGTTGGCCAGGCGCCGGATCACCGGTGCGACCTTCTTGCGGCCCACCCGGTACAGCCCGCCCGCGCCACGCCGGATCAGCCGCCGGACGGCCGTCGGCTCGCTCGCCAGGCTCATCGGCAGCGGCCGCCCGCTCAGACCCAGGCCACGCCGGCTGAGCAGCGATTCCAGGTAGTCCGCGGCGTTCTGCGGCGTGTAGTAGGGGCGCACCCGGGGGAGCGTGGGACGGGCTCGCAGCAGCCGGAGCCGGGCGCGCGCAGTGAGGAACGGGTCACGCTGGCCGATGCCCCGGCTGGCGGCCCACCGGGTGTCCGCCGTCGGCACCAGGCCCTCGTCCAGCTGGGCCCAGGAGGCCAGGCAGCCGGACTGGACGAAGTAGTGGTTGCCGTGCGCCTCGCGGACGCCGTAGTCCGTGAGGATGGCGGTCGGTATCCCGCGGTGGATGGCCTCCATGGCGGCCGTGGAGCTCACCGTGACCAGCAGGTCGGTGCGGTCCAGGGCCTCGCCCATGTCGCCGTAGATCACCTTCAGGTTCGGCGGCGGTTCGGGCAGCTCCTCGAAGAGGGTGGCGTAGGAGTGCCGCTCGAAGTGGGTGACCGCCTCGCCCGGCTGGTTGCGCAGCTTGATCAGCACCTCGCGGTCGGGGTGCAGCCGGGCGTGGCGTTGCAGCTTCTCCAGCATCTGGGCGCGGGTGGCCCGGGTGTTGGGCACGGTGGGCTGGACCGCGAAACACACGGTGAACGGCCGGTCCCGGCCGGCCGCGGTGCTGTCGTAGGGCGTGCCGCCGATGAACGGCAGGCCGGACTCCACGACGCTGTCCGGATCCGCCCCGACGCTGTCGTAGATGTCCCGGAACTGCCGCGCGTCGTGCGAGCAGTTCGCCAGCACCAGATCGGAGCCGATGCGCAGCAACAGGCCGTCGACCAGGTTCTCGTACACCACGCCGACGTAGCCGGACACGGTGATGGGGCGCTTGGTCATGCCGTCCCACGCCATGCCGAAGCTGTGCAGCAGCGACAGCACCGTGCCGCCGATGGTCCCGAAGATCACCACGTCCGCGTCGGCCAGGGCCGGATCGTCCACGAGCTCGCCGTAGGTGACCACACGGCTGGTGTCGGGGACGACGCCGACCTCGGCGATCTGCCGTTCGTTGGGGGTCGTCGAGGTGTACAGGAAGCGGGCGTCGATGGCGTAGTCGGGCGCGAGTTTCCGGGCGACCAGGGCAGCCCATTTCCAGCGGCTGTCCGAGTCGGCGAGCACGAGGGCCCGTGGGGCTGCGCTTCCCATCCCTTGAGTCCCTTCAGCGGGACTGGGCGTCCCGTGTCGTGGGTGTGTTGCGTCGGGCGCGACCCTGGGACATCCGCGAGGCGAGGCGGCCGAACGGCCAACCGGTGGAGCGCGAGTGGCGTGGGCCGCGATCCCGCACGGGACAGCAGCGTACCGCGTGGGCCCGGGATGCGGATGTCCGGGATCCGACCCTATCCGCCGCGGCGGCCGAGCCTCCTGCGCACTGATGTGCGATCGTTCGCCTGATTGAGTGAGCGCACGCGGCGCGCCTCGCGCTGGGCGAAGCGTTCCAACGAGCGCCCCTCCGCGCCGAGCAGCCCGGCGATCCGGGAGATCTCCCGCCAGGCCAGAAACCGCCGCCCGCCCAGGCAGGCGACGGCGCCCAGCAGGTGCATGGCCTCGGCGGTCCGGCCGTGTCGCGCGTGCACCTCGGCCATTCCGGTGAGCACGTCGGTGGACGGCTGACGGCGCAGGATCTCCCGACCCACCCGGAGCGCGCTCTCCTCGCGCCCGGCGCCCAGCAGCAGCCGGAACTCCTCCGCGCGGTACTCCAGGTGCTGGTCCAGCACGGCCGCGAAGCGGCGCCGCGCCGCCGGCTCCTCGAAACCGGCGTCGGCGCCCGGCGTCCGGGCGAGGCCGAGCGCGGCCGACATCCGGGCGGCGAAGGCCGGGGCGTCGAACAGCTCCGCCACCTGGCGGTACCCGGACTCCGACACCTCCTCGTCGAGCGCCGCCCGCAGCGCGGCGAGCGCGGCCTCCGGCTCGTACTCCGCGAAGGCCCGATAGCCGCGGACGCCGTCGAGCACCTCGTGGGAGCCGACCCGCCGATAGCCGACGACGCGCAGCCGGTGCTGCACGGCCTCGACCACGGACAGCGGCATCGGGTCGTCCACGCTGGAGAGGAAGAACGCGTCGGAGGCCGCCAGTTCCTCGCGCACCCGGTCGCGGGAGAGCGCGCCCAGCCAGAGCACCCGGTCGGACAGCAGCGACCGCTCGGCGACCCGCGGGGTGCGCCGACCGATCCAGGCGAACCGCCACGGCAGCCCGCGGGCGTGCGCGAGCTCGGCGACCCGGGAGAACAGGTCCACGCCCTTGCGGTCCTGGACGGTGCCGACCATCACGACGCGGGGGCGTTCGGCGCCGGGACGGCGGCGCGCCGGCCGCCGGTGGCCGTCCCTGGGGACCGTGTTGTAGACGACGATCGGGTCGGGGACGCCCAGCTGACGGAACATGTCGGCCTGGGCGCGAGAGACGCACAGCACCCGCAGCCGGGGCAGCAGCTTCAGCATCTCGCGATGCCGTTCGGCGCACCGCTGGGCCTCGTAGCCGAGGACGTACTCGGTCTCGTGGGCGTAGAGGGTGACCGGTCGGCCGGCGTCGAGCAGCGTCCCGACGAGGCCGTTCGTCACCGCGCAGCGCCAGAACGGGGCGAGGCTGTTGACCAGCACGGTCTCGGCGCCGCCGAGCGCTTCGACCGCGTGCTCGGGGTGCGGGAAGGCCGAGAGGTCGAAATAGCGGACGTCGACCGGGCTGTGGGCGACGAGCGACTGGGTGTAGGTGAGCACGGGCAGCGCGACGCCGGTGACATAGGAGAAGGTCACCCCCAGCACGGCCAGCGTCGCGGGCCGGGCCGCTCGCTGCTCCACGTCCCGCAGCGCTCGTTCGGCGAGCGAGCCCGCCCCGGCAGGCGCGGGGTGGTCGGGCGGGGTGGTCCGGAGCGGGCCGGTTCCCCGCCGCTCAGCGGCGGGCCCGGGCCGGGGGGCCGGCTGTGCGAGTGCCGTGACGTCGACCGTGCCGCCGGCGCCGCTCGCGGGGCCGGGGGTGCCCGGGGAGCCGGGAGCACCGGTCAGGGCGACCGCGTCGGCGCCCCCGGACGAGGCCAGGGCGGCGGGCGGGGCGATGGTGACGGTGAGCGCCGGGTCGGCGGGGTGCTCGGCCGGGGCGGCGACCGGGGCGGAGAACGGGACCGCCGTCTCGACGACGCGCAGCACCCGCCCGGCGACCCCCTCGTCGAGGGTCAGGAAGTGTTCCAGCGGAGTGCCGTGCTGGTTCGCCAGGAACGTGCGCGCGTTCCGCAGCCGCAGCGCGACCGCCGCCACCTCCTCCAGCGTGCCGGCGTTGCGCAGCAGCGGGTGGTGGATGGTCGGGAAGACGATGTTGAGCGGCGGCGGGTTGTACAGCACCAGCGGCACCCCGGCCCGGAGCGTCTGCAGGTACGTGGTGGAGAAGAAGGTGACCGCCAGGTCGTATCCGGCCAGCGTCTGGGCGTCGAGCAGCGTGTCCGCGGGCAGCACCCGGACCCCGGGCACCCGCAGCGCGGCGAGCCAGTCCAGGTGGCCCGGCTGGGTCGAGGGGTGCGGTTTGATCCGCACCGGGCCGCAGGCCGCCAGCGTGATCGCCAGTTCGGCCACCAGCAGGCGGTGCGTCGGCCGGTCCAGCTTGCCCTGGTCGCCGAGCGGCTGGTCCAGGAGGACCACGCGCAACGGCTCGTGCGGCGCGCGCCCTCCCGGGCGGTGCACGCCGGAGCGGACGGCGCGCACCAGCAGCGGGTCGTCGCTGTGCCCGAGCGCTCCCGTGACGTGCACGGTGGGGGCGGGGACGCGGGAGCGGTAGGTGATGTGCTGCGCCATGGCCGCCCCCCAGACGCAGACGGCGGCCGGCCGGGAGGCCCCGTAGTACCAGTTCTGGTCCCGCCGCCCCGGGGTGAGCACCTTGTGGTGGAAGTCCAGATGCCCGTCCTGCACCAGGATGACGGGCAGGAGGTCGTTCAGCGCCTCCGTCACCCGCTGCCCGCGCCGCGATCTGTCGTTGAACAGGACGAGCCGGTCCACGGAATTCTCCGCCACATGGCGGACGACGCGCTCCTTGATTTCCTGGTCGAATTCGTCGTCGCCCAGCGCATCGCCAGGAGAGAAGAGGTTCCGGAACGGAATCCGGCCGAGACGGCGCTCCGCCTCCTCGCGGATCCAGTGGTCGACCTGCCCCGCCACATCGGCCGTGACCACGGAGAACTCGTGTGCGGCGGCGCCGGGAGCCGCGGCGAGCAGGCTCGTCAGGGCGATGCCGTTGCGGTTTTCCGCGAAGACTGAGATATGCATGCGCTGCTCGTTCCGGGGCCGTTTCGAGGGGAGCGATCGGGGCGAATTCGCGCAGGGAGAGAAGCGGGCGGACCTTTCTCAGACTGACACAGCGTCGCGCCTTCCGCGCGGCGTGCCCGCGGCCCGGGACGGCCCGCGGAGGGGCCCGTCCGGCGGGCCGCCGGAGTGTCCCAGGCGACCCAACCGCCCCTCGTTCGTCCCTCCCGCAGGGGGAGGCACCATCCTTTGGTCGGGGACCCCTAGGGGCGCGTGCGACTTTGGGCTACCCCCAGTTTCGTCCTGGGGGGCGACGAGCGTGTGGCACACGTTCCCTAGGCTTTTGGCCCAGACGACTTCAGTGTGCCGAAGAACAGTGGGAACGGGAGATCGATCGTGACGACGGCTGTAGTGGATCCGACAACCGGGGGCAGTGGGGCCACGGCCGTTGCCGCGCGGGCGGAGGGTGTGGTCAAGGCGTATGGGTCGGGGGAGACCCAGGTCCTGGCGTTGGACGGGGTGAGTATCGATGTGGCGCGGGGGGCGTACACGGCGATCATGGGCCCTTCGGGGTCGGGGAAGTCGACGTTGATGCACTGCCTGGCGGGGTTGGACACGGTGACCTCGGGGCGGATCTGGATCGCGGGGACGGAGGTGACGGGGCTTCGGGACAAGAAGCTGACGCAGTTGCGTCGGGACAACGTGGGGTTCATCTTCCAGGCGTTCAACCTGCTGCCGACGTTGAACGCGTTGGAGAACATCACGCTGCCGATGGACATCGCGGGTCGTAAGCCGGATCAGCAGTGGTTGGACCGGGTGATCGACACGGTGGGGTTGCGGGAGCGGCTCAAGCACCGGCCGAACGAGCTGTCGGGTGGTCAGCAGCAGCGGGTGGCGGTGGCGCGGGCGTTGGCGGCGCGTCCGGAGATCATCTTCGGAGACGAGCCGACGGGGAACCTGGACTCCCGGGCGGGAGCCGAGGTTTTGGGCTTTCTGCGGCGGTCGGTCGACGAGCTGGGCCAGACCATCGTGATGGTCACCCACGACCCCGTCGCCGCCGCCTACGCCGACCGCATCGTCTTCCTCGCCGACGGCCGAATAGTCGACGAGATGACCGACCCCACGGCCGACCGCGTGCTGGACCGGATGCGTGGCTTCGACGGGCAGGGGCGCACGTCGTGACCGTCTGGAAGACCTCTCTGCGGAGCTTCTTCTCCCACAAGGGCCGGATGATCCTCTCCGGGATGGCCGTGGTCCTCTCGGTGGCGTTCGTCTGCGGCACCCTGGTGTTCACCGCCACGATGAACACCACCTTCGACAAGCTCTTCGCCCAGTCGGCGTCCAACGTGATGATCGCGCCGGCCGAGAAGGAGGGTCAGAGCTCGTTCGACGCCGGGCCCGCCAGCGGCGTGCCGGAGACCGTGCCCGCCGCCGTGGCGGACGACGTGTCGGGCATCGACGGCGTGAAGAGCGTGTCGGGCACCGTGACCTCCCAGTTCGCCACGGTGGTGAACGAGGAGAACGAGAACGTCGGCCCGACCACCGGCGCCCCGACCATCGTCGCCAACTGGTCGGACATCGACCTGCGCACCATGGAGATCGCCGAGGGCGCGCCGGGCGAGGGCCCGGGCGAGGTGATGATCGACGCCGACACCGCCGAGAAGCACGACCTGAAGGTGGGCGATCCGCTCCGGCTGCTCACCCAGTCCGGCGACCACGACGTGACCATCACCGGCATCGCCGAGTTCCAGGTCACCAACCCGGGCGCGGCCATCGTCTACACCGACCTGGCCACCGCGCAGGACCTCGTGCTGGGCGGCGAGAACGCGTTCACCGAGATCTACGTGGACTCGGACGGCTCGATCAGCGACGCCGCGCTCAAGCGGAACGTCGCCGAGGCGGTCGGCGCCGACGCCTACAAGCTGCAGACCGCCGACGAGTACATCGAGGAGAACCGCGACGAGATCGGCGAGGTGCTCGGCATCCTCGAGTACGTGCTGCTCGGCTTCGCCGGCATCGCGCTGCTGGTCGGCGTCTTCCTCATCGTCAACACCTTCTCCATGCTGGTCGCCCAGCGGACCCGCGAGATCGGCCTGATGCGGGCCATCGGCTCCAGCCGCCGCCAGATCAACCGTTCGGTGCTGATCGAGGCGCTGCTGCTCGGCGTCATCGGCTCGGCCATCGGCTTCGGCGTCGGCGTGCTGCTGGCGATCGGCCTGATGGCGCTCATGGGCGCCCTGGGAATGAACCTGTCCACCGAGGATCTGACCATCGAGCCGTCGGTGCCGATCATCGGCATCATCGTGGGCGTCCTGGTCACGGTGCTGGCCGCCTACATCCCGGCGCGCCGGGCCGGCAAGATCAGCCCGATGGCGGCGCTGCGCGACGCCGGCACCCCCGGCGACGTCCGGGCCGGGCGGATCCGCGCCGGCATCGGCGCGGCGCTCACCCTCCTCGGGCTCGGCGCGCTGGCCACCACGGCCACCGCCGACGAGGCCGCCGCCGGTGCCGGGCCGCTGGCGCTCGGCGTGCTGCTGAGCCTGGTCGGCCTCATCCTGATCGGTCCTGCGCTGGTCGGCCTGGTGGTCCGCGGGCTCAGCGCGGTGCTGCTGCGCGGCTTCGGTCCGGTGGGCCGGCTGGCCGAGCGGAACGCGCTGCGCAACCCGCGCCGCACCGGCGCCACCGCCTCCGCGCTGATGATCGGCCTGGCGCTGGTCGCGGGCCTGTCCGTGGTGGGTTCCTCCATGGTGGCCTCGGCCACCCAGGAGATCGACGACTCCATGGGCGCGGACTACGTGATCAACACCAGCAGTTTCCAGGGGATCCGGGACGTCGAGGCCGAGGCCGTGCGGAACGTGTCCGAGCTGGACCACGCCACCGAGTTCCGGCAGGCCGAGGCGAAGATCACCGCGCCGAACGGCGAGACCTTCGACCGCTCGGTGGGCATCACCGACCCCAGCTACACGCAGGACTTCGCCACGGAGCTGGAGGCCGGCGACCTCGACGACGCGTTCCAGCCGAACTCGATCGCCATCGACGCCGACACCGCGGAGAACCGCAACCTGAAGGTCGGCGACGAGCTGGAGGTCAACTTCGACGACGGCGAGACCGTCACCCTCACCGTGCGGGCCATCGCCACGGGCGGCAGCACGCTGGAGGGCAACCCCTGGTACACCAGCACGGACACCGTCAGGGAGGCCTTCACCGACAAGAAGTGGCCGCTGCCGGTGATGCTGTTCGCGAGCGCGCCTGAGGGGCAGGACGAGGCGGCGCGGGCCGCCCTGGACCGGGCGGTGGAGCCGTACCCGAACCTGGAGGTCCGTGACCAGGCCGAGTTCAAGGACCTGATCCAGCAGCAGGTCGGCATGCTGCTGAACATGGTCTACGGGCTGCTGGCGCTGGCGATCATCGTGGCGATCCTGGGCGTGATCAACACCCTGGCGCTGTCTGTGGTCGAGCGGACCCGGGAGATCGGCCTGATGCGGGCCATCGGCCTGTCCCGCCGCCAGCTCCGCCGGATGATCCGGCTGGAGTCCGTGGTCATCGCGCTCTTCGGCGCCCTGCTGGGCCTGGGGCTCGGAATGGCCTGGGGCGCGGCCGGGCAGCAACTGCTGGCGCTGGAGGGCATGAAGGTGCTGGAGATCCCGTGGGGGACGATCATCGGGGTCTTCATCGGCTCCGCGGTGGTCGGCCTGCTGGCCGCGCTGCTTCCCGCGTTCCGCGCGGGGCGGATGAACGTGCTCAACGCCATCGCCACGGAGTAGCGTCCCGCGCCCCACGGGGGCGGACGCCCGGAAGGGGCCGGCAGCTCGGCTGCCGGCCCCTTCCTTCGTGTTCCTTCGTGTTCCTTCGTGCTGGGGAACAGCGTGCGTTACAGGGTGACGGTGGTGCTGCCCAGCGACTGGCCGAAGCGGCCGAGGGCGGTGACCTTGTAGACCTGGTCGTCCTCGTCCGGGGTGAACTCGGCGCCGGTCTCGAAGCCCGCCTTCCGCGCCCAGCCGACGGTGTCCAGGTCGTCCTCGGACGGCCCGGCCTGGATGCGCCACGCGGCGACGTCGGTCGCGCCGTTGTAGCTCATGTACATCGTCTGGTTGCCGTCCTCGGCCACCTCGCCGAGCACCGCGTCGGGCTTGGTCGTGGGCTGGGCGTGCCAGTCGGCCAGCTCCGCCCGGTAGGTCAGGTAGTTGCCCTCCAGTTCGGCGGAGAAGACCTCCTCGCCGTCCTCGAACTCCTTGATGATGCCGGCGCTGCCGTACGACAGCAGCTGGCTGTCATCGTCCAGTGCACGGACGGAACCGGCGAACACGGCGAAGATCGGGTCGTCGGCGTTCATCTCCCCGACCAGCTCGGCCGTCAGGTTCTCCTCGTCGAGCTCGTAGAACGCGCCACGGGAGACCCGCTCCTCGCTCCGCAGGCCGTTGTCGAAGAGCGACAGGCGGCCGTCGGCCAGGCGGCGGACGTCGTGCTGTCCGCTGGGCATGTCGGCGGCGTCGGCGAAGGCGAAGTCGTTGTTCTTGCCGCCGAGGCGCCAGAGGATCTCGCCGGTGTCGTGGTCGACCTTGTAGACCGCGTCGGTGGAGCGGGCGCTGAACAGCAGGTTGCCGTCGGCGTCGTACTCCAGCGAGTTCATGTGGAGGATGTCGTACGCCCCACCCATCTGCGGCGGCACGTCCATCCGGTCATACGTCTCGTCGGGCGTGATGTGGTCCAGCGCCCGCCATTCGAAGGTGACCTCGCCGGTGGCGATCTCCTGCTCCTGGATCACGACGTCGATGACGGAGGCGTCGGCCGGCCCGCCCCAGGGGCTGAGGTCGTAGGGGACCGGCACGTAGCTCATCATCATCGCGTGCGTGCCGTCCGCGCTGATCTCGATGTCATGGCCGTCGGTGGGATAGCCCTGCATCGCGAAGCTGGCGAGCTCCTGGTAGGACTCGTCCAGGATCACGTACCGCGGGGGTTCACCTTCGGGGCCGCCGGCGAACCGCCCCTCCCACAGCAACAGGGCGTCCTCGCCCTCGTAGGTGATCGGCTCCATGTCGAAGTGGGCGCCCCCGTCCCGGGGCTCGCTCCACCACACCAGCTCGCCGTTCTGGTCGTAGATGCCGCCCCGAGATATCGACTGGTCGTTGTCCGGGTTGGGCGTGGTCAGCAGCAGCCCGGAGGTCTCCTCTCCGGTGGTGGTCGTGGTCAGGACCGGCGCGTCGATGTCGGGGCGGCTGACATAGTCCCCGGTCGGGCTGGCGGTGGTCGCCAACCACATGCCCTGCGCCTCGAAATCGGCCGCGGAGGCCGACACCGAGGTCAGGGGCAGAGACAGCGCCGCGGCGGCCATCAACGGTGCACATCGGCGCAACCGTGGTGCGCTGTCTGTTAACTGACGCATCGTTCAATCTCCTTGTCGCTGAGTAGCCCCGTGTTGCACGTGTGTTGCGTGCGGGACCTTGCGTGAGGTTACGGGGTGATGGTGCGGCTGCCCAGAGGCTCGCCGAAGGGACCGAGGGGGGTGACGCGGAAGACCTCGGCGTCGTGGGGCGCGATGAACCCCGCGGCGGTTTCGAAGCCGGTCTTCGGCACGATGGCGACCGTGCCGAGGCGGTCCTCGTCGGGGCCGGCCTCGACGAGCCAAGCGGCGACGTCGGTCGCGCCGTTCCAGCTCATGTACATGGTCTGGGTGCCGTCCTCGGCCGTCTCGCCGAGCGCCGCGTCGGGCTGGGTGGTGGGCTGGGCGTGCCAGTCGGCCAGCTCCGCCCGGTAGGTGATGAAGTCATCCTCGAACTCGGCGGTGAAGACCTGCTCGCCGTCGTCGAACCCGGTGAGGACGCCGGTGTTGCCGAACGAGACGAGCTGGTCGCCGTTCGCCTCCTGCCGGTTGGAGCCCGTGATGGGGGCGTGCACCGGGTCCTCCGGCAGCAGCTCCTCCACCAGTTCCGCGGTCATGGTCTCCTCGTTCAGCTCGTAGACCGCGCCGCGGGAGACCTGGGGATCGCGCTGGTTGCCGTTGTCGAAGACCGACAGCCGCCCGTCGGGCAGGCGGCGGGCGTCGTGCTGGCCGCTCGGCATGTCGGTGGGGTCGGCGAAGGTGAAGTCGCTGTTCTCGCCGCCGAAGCGCCACAGGATCTCGCCGGTGTCGTGGTCCACCCGGTAGACGGTGCTGGTGCTCCGGGCGCTGAAGAGGAGGTTCCCGTCGGTGTCGTATTCCAGGGAGTTGAGATGGAAAAGGTCGTAGAAGCCTGAGGGATCGGGCTCGTCGAGCTCCCCCAGCGTCTCGTCGGCCGGGATGTGGTCCAGCGCGCTCCACTCGAAGGTGATTTCGCCGGTCGCGACCTCCTGCTCCTGGACCACGACGTCGATGACGGTGGCGTCCTCGGGCCCGCCCCAGGGGCTGAGGTCGTAGGGGACCCGCTCGTAGCTCATCAGCAGCACATGGGAGCCGTCCGGGCTGAACTCGATGTCGTGGGAGTCGGTGGGGAGTCCGTGCACCGCGAAGCTGGCGATCTCCTGGTAGGAGCGGTCCAGCACCACGTACTCGCTCTCCTCGTCGTCCACCTGGACGAGATTTCCCTCCCACAACACCAGCGCGGGCTCGCCCTGGTAGGTGATGGGCTCCAGATCGGAGTGCCTGCGCCCGGTCCCGGGGTCGCTCCACCAGACGAGCTCGCCGTCCTCGTAGATGGCGGCCTTGGCGCCGACCTCGGACGGGGCGTGCGGGGTGACGAACAGCAGGCCGGGGGGCGCCGTCCCGGTCGTGTGGAGGGCGGGCGCGTCGATGTCGGGTCGGGACAGGTAGTCGCCGGCGCCGCTCGGGGTCGACGACCCGGCGGCCGAAGGTCTGGGCTCGGCCGTGGCGGCCGAGGTCGCGGTGGGGGTAAGGGCCAAGGCCGCGGTGGCTGCCAGCAGGACGCAGCGGCGAGCCGCCCGTCCCCGTTCCGGCAACTGACGCATGCGCACTCTCCTCATGAACGTCCTGTTCGGCGGCGCCGATCTCGGACGGGTTTGCGGGCGGCTCCAGGGCGGTGAAGGGTCACGGGACGCCCACCCTCCTGGGCCAGGAAGCGATCCTGGCCCAGGACGGTGGGACACCGCTGGTGGTCTGCTTGGGTTCACGCGGCCGACGCCGGGTCAGGCCGGCGCCGGCCGCGTTCCGTCACGGAGTGACGGTGGTGCTGCTGAGCGGCTGGCCGAAGCGGCCGAGGGCGGTGATCTTGTAGACCTGGTCGTCCTCGTCCGGGGTGAACTCGGCGCCCGTCTCGAACCCGCGGTCGCGGGCGATGCCGACGACGTCGAGGTCGTCCTCGCTGGAGCCGGCCTCGATGAGCCATCCCTCGACGTTCGTGGCGCCGTTCCAGCTCATGTACATGGTCTGGCTGCCGTCCTCGGCCGCCTCGCCGAGCACCGCGTCGGGCTTGGTGGTGGGCCGGCCCTGCCAGTCGGCGACCTCCGCCCGGTAGCTCATGAAGCCGTCCTCAAGCTCGCCGGTGAAGCCCTCCTGACCGTCCTCGAACTCGGCGATGATGCCGGTGTTGCCGAAGGTGATCAGGTGGTCGCCGTTGTCCTGCTGCCGGTTGGACCCGGCGAAGGCGGCGAAGATGGGCGACTCGGGGATGAGCTCCTCCACCAGTTCCGCGGTGAGGCTCTCCTCGTCGAGCTCGTAGGACGCGCCGCGGGAGCCCTCCGGGTCCTCCTGGGTGCCGTTGTCGAAGACGGACAGCGTGCCGTCCGGCAGGCGACGGGCGTCGTGCTGGAAGGCGGGCATGTCCTCAGGGCTGTCGAAGGCGAAGTCGTTGTTCTTGCCGCCGAAGCGCCAGATGATCTCGCCGGTGTTCTCGTCCAGCTTGTAGACGGTGCTGGTGGAGCGGCTGCTGATGAGCAGGTTGCCGTCCGTGTCGTACTCCAGCGAGTTCATGTGGTAGACGTCGAAGACGCCCATCGGATCGGGCCTGCTGAGGTCGATCTGCGACTCGTCGAGCGGGATGTGGTCCAGCGCGCTCCACTCGAACGTGACCTCGCCCGTCTCGACGTTCTGCTCCTGCACCACGGCGTCCACGACCTGCGCGTCGGCGGGTCCGCCCCAGGGGCTGAGGTCGTACTGGACGGGCTCGTAGGACATCATCATCACGTGCGAGCCGTCGGCGCTGAACTCGATGTCGTGCGAGTCGGTGGGGAAGCCGTTCTTCATCTGGAAGGTGGCCACCTCCTCGTAGGAGCTGTCCAGGACGACGTACCGCCGGCTCGGCTCCTGGCCCGGCTGGCTCATGTGGGTTCCGTCCCACAGCAGCAGGGCCGGCTCACCCTGGTAGGTGATGGGCTCCATGTCGAAGTACCCGTTGTTGGGTCCGGCGTCGCCGAACCACACGACCTCGCCGTCCTCGTCGTAGATGACGCCCGTCGAGTCAGCCTGGTTGGTGTCGGGATTGGGGGTGGTAAGCAACAGCCCGGGGAGGTCCTCCCCGTTCGTGGTCAACGTCGGCGCGTAGATGTCCGGTCGTGACTGGTACTCGCCGGTGGGACTCGCGGTCGACGGCAACCAGAAGGACGGCGTCCGGGCGTCGGCAGCGGTGGCTGAGGTCGCGGTGAGCGGAAACGTTAACGAAGCAGCGGCCAGTAGCGGTGTACACCGGCGCAGCAAACGTGCGTTTCCTCGGACCTGACGCATTGTGAACTCTCCTTGTGGGGTGGGAGGTCCCGCCACACGGCTTTCGTGTGCGGGCGTCGTGATGTCGGCGGCCAGTAGGTCTGTGGGCATCTCCTCGAACGACGCGGTCCGGCCCGTCCCAGGGCCTAACGGACGCGCGCCGCGTGGGGTTACTGAATGAGGGTGTGGCTGCCCAGTGGCGCGCCTGAGGGGTCGAGAGCGGTCACCCGGAAGACCTGGGAGTCGTCGGGCGGGCGGAGCTCCACGACGGTCTCGAAACCGCGGGAGGGTGCCGTGCCGACGTGCCGCAGCTCCTCCTCGGTAGGACCGGCCTCGATACGCCAACGCGTGACGTCGGTGGCTCCGTTCCAGCTCATGTACATGGTCTGCCCGCCATCCTCGGCGGGCTGGCCGAGCACCGCGTCCGGCGGGGTCGTGGGCGTGGCGTGCCACTCCGCGCGCTCGGTGCGGTAGGTCAGGTGCCCGGCCTCGAAGGTGGCCATGAAGACCGGGCCCGTGCCGTCGTGCTCCTCGATCAGGCCGGCGTCGTGGACGATCGCCTCGAAGTCGAGGGCGCTGAAGGTGCTGGGTGTGGTGAGGAGCAGCCCGGGGGCCTGCTCGCCGGTGCCGGTGCCGGTGCCGGTGCTGGTCAGGGTCGGGGCGTCGATGTCCGGACGGGTCACGTACTCCCCGGTCGGGCTGGTGGTCGCGCTGACCAACGCGGGTAGACCGGCGGCATGCGTCGACAGGGTCGTGAGGAGGACGAGTAACGCCGCGAACGCCACAGCCGGACAACATCGGCGTAAGAGCATCGTCACTCTCCTCCACCCACCACGGAACAACCTCACCAAGTGAAGCTGACGTATCTCGTGCGCGTGTGGGGAAACTGGGTTGATCCTGCATCAGAAACCGTGCGAATGATCGTCTGATATATGAACGCAGGTGAAGGCGTCATTGCGGCGCGTGACCGTCTGTCCGCACACTGTCGTCATGGCCAAGTCGACCGTGCCCTCCGGGGCTCCGCGGCGCGCTTACCGGAGCTTCTTCACCGACAGCACCCTCTGGGACAGATACGAGCCACGTCCCGGCGACATCGTCATCTCCACGCCGGCCAAGGTCGGCACCACCTGGACCCAGCGCATCACGTCGGTGCTGGTGTTCCAGAGTCCCGAACTGCCCGAACCACTGATGAGCCTCAGCCCGTGGCTGGACTGCACTTTCGTGCCCATCGACACGATGCTCGAGGCCCTTCGGGGGCAGGAGCACCGGCGCTTCATCAAGACGCACCTGCCGATGGACGCGTTACCCATCCACCCCGAGGTGTCCTATCTGGTCGTGGGTCGTGACCCCCGCGACGCGGCGATGTCCTCGCACAACCACTCGCTGGGGTTGAACCGGACGGACGTGCCCTTCCGGACGCCCGACGGCGCCGACGTGTACACCCCCGACATGCCGCCGATCTCGGAGGATCCCCGCGCCTACTGGCGGGAGTACTTCACCCGCAGTCCCTTCCCGTGGGAGTCGAACGGCTGGCCGTTCAACTCGCCCACCCGGCATCTGGAGTCGTGGTGGCCGCACCGCGACGCGGAGAACCTCCTCCTCCTGCACTACCAGGACCTGCTCGACGATCTGGACGGGCAGATGCGCCGGGTCAGCGCCTTCCTGGGCATCCCGGTCGACGAGGACGTGTGGCCCGGGCTGGTGCGGGCGTGCACCTTCGCCGACATGAAGTCCCGTCAGGACCGGGTGTTTCCGGCCGCGATCGCCCAGGCCGTCTCGGCGTACGAGTTCTTCCACAAGGGGCGGAGCGGGCAGTGGCGGGACGTCGTGGGCGAGGCGGAGACGGCGCTCTACGAGGCCGCGGTGGCGCCGCTCCCCGACGACCTGCGCGCCTGGCTGACCCGCGGCGGATAGCCGGCGGCTAACGCGGCGCCGGGACCCGGGTGGTGCCCTGGTGCGACGGCGCGGGACCGGTGGACTCGCGGGGGATGAGGTGCGGCGGCTGCACCTCGGGCATTGCCAGGTCCGCGCCGGTCCCGTTCCCCGCGTCGGCGTCGAGGAGTCGGAACATGGCCGCCGCGGCGGCGCGGCCGACCTGCGTCAGATCCTGGCCGATGGTGGTGAGCTGCGGATAGACCATCGTGCCGAGCGGCAGGTCGTCGTAGCCGATCACCGAAAGGTCGCGCGGCACCTCGACGCCGAGCCGCCGGGCGGCGTTGATCCCGGCCACGGCCATGGTGTCGTTGGCGAACAGGATCGCGGTGGGACGGGGCCGCGGCGCAGGCTCGGCCAGCAGACGTCGCACACAGGCCACCGCGTCCTCCGGCGTGAAGCCGGTGGTCAGCACATGGCTGGGGAGCAGCCCGTGCGCGTCCAGCGCCGACTCGAGGATCCGGCGGCGGAACACCGTGTGCACCCGGTCCTCAGGACCGGCGACGTACGCGATATGCCGGTGGCCCAGGGCGTGCAGGTGGTCCACGGCCTGGCGGATGCCGGCGTCCTGCCCGGCGGCCTGCACCGAGACGATCGGGTCGGCCCGCCAGGGCGCGCCGACCAGCACGGCCGGCAGCCGCAGTTCGCGGAGCAGCGCGAAGCGCGGATCGCCGACGCGGCTTTCGGTGAGGATCACGCCGTCCACCCGGCGTTCCTCGGCGAGCCGCCGGTAGGCCCGTTCCTCGGCGCCCGGCGCCTCGCCGACGATATGCAGCAGCAGGCCGTAGTCGGCGGGGGCCAGTTCGCGTTCGATGCCGGAGATCAACACGGTGAAGTGCGGGTCGGTGGCCAGCACGTCGGCCGAGCGGGCCGCGACCATGCCGATGGCCCGGGTGCGGGCGCCGCGCAGCGCGACCGCCGTGGCCGAGGGGGACCACCTGAGCTTCTCGGCGGCCTGGAGCACGCGCTGGCGGGTGGGGGCGGAGATGCCGCCGCGGCCGTTGACGACCTTGGACACGGCGGAGACCGAGACGCCGGCCAGCGCCGCGACGTCCGCGATGGTGGGCTTGTTCACCCGCTCGGACCGCGCACCCGCGGAGGGTCTGTGCTCCGCCACCGAGCCGACCTCCTCAGACCTTCACGGCGCCGCGGCGCCGACCGGGACGAAGGGGAACACGGTACCAGCGGCCGGCACGCCGAAGCCGGTGTGCGCCGTGGACAACGCGTACCGCCGCATCCCGGCTCCCTTCGATAAATCGTTGTAGTTCGGCGCTGATGGCGGACGCTAGCTCAGCGTTCGTGACACATCAAGGGCTCGACAGTGGATAAGTAAAACGATATATCTGTCGGATCCGCGTTCGGCCCCAGGTGGCGCCGGCGACCACGAGACGAGGATCGGGAACGGGACGACGTGATGAGGCGTAACGCGGCGAAGCTGCAGGACGGCACCGTCTGGGTGGGCGTGAACTTCTGGTCGCGCACCGGCGGCCCGCTGATGTGGCGGAACTACCGGCCCGAGGTGATCGACGAGGAGCTCACCACCCTGCGCGAGCACGGCATCACGCTGACCCGCTCGTTCCTCTACTGGCCGGACTTCATGCCCGCCGAGAACACCCTCGACCCGCGGATGCTGGCCCGTTTCGACGACTTCCTCGACCGCCACGCCGCGCTGTCGATGACCACCATTCCGACGTTCCTGGTCGGCCACATGTCGGGCCAGAACTGGGACCCCGCCTGGCGTGACGGCCGGGACATCTTCGCCGACCCCTCCTTCCTCGCCCAGCAGGAGTGGTACGTCCGCGAGGTGGCGGCCCGGTGGCGGGACCACCCGGCCGTCGCCGGATGGCTGCTGACCAACGAGATCCCGATCTACGCCGACTGGCGCTCGCGCGGCATCGGCACCCTGGACGCCGACGCGGTCACCGCCTGGGCGCGCACCCTCATCGACGCGCTCCGCGCCACGGGCGCCACCCAGCCGGTGTCGATCGGCGACGGCGCCTGGGGCGTGGAGGTGACCGGCGCGGACAACGGCTTCCGGATCCGGGACCTCACCCCGCTCGTCGACTTCCACGGCCCGCACGTCTACCGGATGGAGACCGACCAGGTGCGCCAGCACCTCGGCGCCGCCTTCGTCTGCGAACTGCTGGGCGGCGGCCCGGAGGGGCTGGGCGCGGACAAGCCGGTGATCATGGAGGAGTTCGGCCTCACCTCCGACTACGTCTCGGAGGAGAACGCCGCGCACTACTACCGGCAGCTGCTGCACACCACGCTGCTGGCCGGCGCCACCGGCTGGATCCCCTGGAACAACACGGACTACGACGCGCTGTACGAGCAGGAGCCGTACCGCCACCACCCGTTCGAAATGCACTTCGGCATCACCGACGACCAGGGCCGCCCCAAGGAGCAGCTGCGGGAGGTCAAGCGGTTCACCGAGGTGCTCGCCCGCGTGGACGTGGCCCGGCTGCGGCGCCCCGACACCGCCATCGCGCTGGTGGTGTCCTCCTTCCTGGAGTCGCGCTACCCCTTCACCCAGCCCGAGGACGCCACCAGCGTCTTCGCGCATACCCGACAGGCGTACGTGGCCGCGCGCGAGGCCGACCTGCCGGTGGGCGTGGCCCGCGAGGCCGACGGCCTGCCCGACGACTGCGCGCTGTACCTGCTGCCGTCGGCGAAGCAGCTCACCGCGCCCGGCTGGCGTCATCTGGTCGCCCGCGCCGAGGCGGGCGCCACCGTGTACGCCTCCTACTTCGTCGGCGAACACGGTGTGCAGCGCGGCCCCTGGTGGCCGCGTCTCGACGAGACGTTCGGCGTGGTGAAGCGGCTCCGCTACGGGCTGACCGACCCGATCGAGGACGACGAGCTGCGGATGACGTTCCGCCGGGACTTCGGCGGCATCCGCGCCGGCGAGGAGCTGGTCTTCCCGGTCGCCGGCACCGAGAACTCCCGCAGCTACCTGCCGGTCGAACCGGTCGAGGGCCCGGGCGGCGCCGAGGTGCTCGCCACCGACGCGCACGGCCGCCCGGCGCTGCTGCGGCGCGCGGTCGGGCGCGGCCAGCTGGTGCTGTGCACCTACCCGCTGGAGCACATGGCCGCGCTCACCCCACGGGTCAACCCCGAGCCCAGCTGGCGGCTGTACGCGGCGCTCGCCGCCGAGGCCGGGGTCGCGCCGGACGTCACCGTGCCGGACGAGCCGCGGGTGCTGGTGGGGCGGATGGACCACGAGGACGGACGCGCTTTCGTGTGGTTCGTCAGCCAGCACGACCAGCCGCTGACCGCCCGGCCGGTGGCAGCCCGCGGCACTATTCTCGACCTGACCAGCGGCGAGGAGCTGTCCACCGTGGAGCTGCCACCCTTCGGGGTCGTGGTCACGGAACTCGTCGAGCACGCCACCGAGCCCACCACCGCACGCACCTCCTGATCCGAGGACCAAGCACCATGAAGATCGAGTCGGCCGAGAGCATCGTCACCAGCCCGGGGCGCAACTTCGTCACCCTGCGCATCACCACCACCGACGGCGTCACCGGCCTCGGCGACGCCACCCTCAACGGCCGGGAGCTGGCCGTCGAGACGTACCTCCGCGAGCACGTGGTGCCGCTGCTGATCGGCCGCGACGCGGGCCGCATCGAGGACACCTGGCAGTACCTCTACCGCGGCGCGTACTGGCGGCGCGGCCCGGTGACGATGGCCGCGATCGCGGCCGTGGACACCGCGCTGTGGGACATCAAGGCCAAGGCCGCCGGCATGCCGCTCTACCAACTGCTGGGCGGCGCCTCGCGCTCCGGCGCGCTGGCGTACGGGCACGCCTCGGGCCGCGACGTGCCCGAACTGCTGGACTCGGTGCGCGCCCATCTGGACGCCGGGTACCGGGCGATCCGGGTGCAGACCGGGGTTCCGGGCCTCGGCTCGGTCTACGGCGTGGCGGCCAGCGCCGCGGCCGGCGGCGGCCGTCGGTATGACTACGAGCCGGCCCAGCGCGCCGCGTTGCCCGTGGAGGAGACCTGGGACACCCGCGCCTACCTGCGCCACCTCCCCACCGTCTTCGAGGCGGTGCGGGCCGAGTTCGGCCCCGAGCTGCCGCTGCTGCACGACGGCCACCACCGGATGGCGCCGATCCAGGCGGCCAGGCTCGGCAAGGCGCTGGAGCCCTACGACCTGTTCTGGCTGGAGGACGCCACGCCCGGCGAGGACCAGGCGGCGCTCCGGCTGATCCGGCAGCACACCACCACCCCGCTGGCCATCGGCGAGGTGTTCAACTCGGCGCACGACTACACCACGCTGCTCCAGGAGCGGCTGATCGACTACGTGCGCTCCGCCGTCACCCACACCGGCGGGGTCACGGCGATGAAGAAGCTGCTGGACATGGCCGGGCACTACGGCGCGAAGTCCGGGATCCACGGCCCCACCGACATCTCGCCGGTGGGCATGGCCGCCGCCCTCCACCTGGACCTGGCGATACACAACTTCGGCATCCAGGAGTACATGCGCCACTCGGCCGAGACGCTGGAGGTCTTCCACACCTCCTACACCTTCGAGGGCGGGCTGCTGCACCCCTCCGACGCGCCAGGGCTCGGCGTCACCCTGGACGACGAGGCCGCCACCCGCTTCCCTTACGAGCCGGCCTACCTCCCCGTCAACCGCCTCACCGACGGCACCGTCCACGACTGGTGACCCCGGGCCCGAGCGGCGCGGGCCCCCGTCCCGACCACCTCGCGTCCCGACCACCTCGCGCCGCTCAGAGTATCTCCCACTTCAGCACACCCTGCTCCGTGACGACCGGCTCGTAGAAATGAAGCGGCTCGCCGGTCTCGATGGCCGTGGCGAACCGCGCGAGCAGCGTGGGCAGGTCCGTCCACATCGGGTGCCGGTGGAACTGGCCGCCGTCCACCTTGTCGGCCGCGCCGATCCGGCCGGGCCGGCCGTGCGGGCGTTGGTCGATCACCAGATGCCCTCCGCAGCCGTCCGCGGCGAACGGCAGCCACCGCCGATGCCACCAGGGGCCCTGCCACCAGTCCGGCAGCTCCGCATCCGGCAGGTCCGCCAACTCCCCGCACTCCGGGTCACGCTCGTGTATGTCGACGCCTGTTCGCCAGGAGCGGGCTATCTCGGCGGGCCCCAGGAGCCAGTAGATCGGCGGGAGCAGGCCGTGGTATCCGGTGCCGGCGTGCCGGCGGAGGGACTCGACCAGAGCCTCGGGAAAGTCCATGCCGGCCGCCCGCTCGGCGTCCCGTATCTCGTCCGGCTCGGCGGGTGCTTCGAGCGCCGCGAAGGTCACCGGCGCCCATCGCTCCAGCCAGGACTCGATCCGGGCCCAGGACTCGGCTACCGGAGGCCCCGTCGATCCCGGCGATGCTGTCGATGTCGTCGAACTGGTCACACGACAGAGGCTATGGGCCGCCACTGACAGTCACCCCTCGCCGGAAGACCGCTCGCCGCCGACTGGTGCCGTCAACCGGTGCTGCCTCAGTGGGGGTAGCCCCACCCTGCGTTGACCAGGTTGCTGGATGGAGCCACCCGCGCCCGATTCGTAGCGTCGTACGTGACAGAGCGAAGGTCGGGGAAGGGACAGACGATGGCGGAGCGACGGGCCAACTGGGCGTGGCTGGGCCTGATGGCGGCGGGTCTGGGGCTGGTGACGCTGACGGCGTTCGCGCTTCCCGACGCCGAGGCGGCGAACGCGGCGGGCCAGCACGGCGGAGGGTCGCAACTGGCGCGGGACACCTGGGCGATCGAGGCCACCGGGGCGACCGGGGTGCTGGCCGCGACCCAGGACGCGTCCGGTGACCGCGAGGCGGCGCGGGCGGGCGTGGCCGACCTGGACGAGGACCGGCCGGTGCCGTACGACTCCTACTACCGGATAGGCAGCGACACCAAGACCTTCACCTCCGTCGTCGCGCTCCAACTCGTCGCCGAGGGCGTGCTCGACCTGAACGACACGGTCGAGGAGTGGCTGCCCGGCGTGGTGACCGGCAACGGTCACGACGGCAGCCGGATCACCCTCGCCAACCTGCTGCGCCAGACGAGCGGCCTGCCCGACTACGACAACGTCGTCTTCGGCGACATCGAGGAGTACACCCCCGAGGACTACCGCGAGCACCGCTTCGACGTGAACACCCCCCGCGAGTTGGTCGACCTCGCGCTGTCCACCCAGCCGCCCGGCTGGCTGCCCGACGAGGAGGACCCCGCCTCCGAGACCCGGTGGGAGTACTCCAACACCAACTATCTGCTGGCCGGCATGATCATCGAGGCGGCCACCGGGAACACCTGGGAGCGAGAGATCCACGAGCGGATCATCGAGCCGCTCGGCCTCACCCACACCCTCACGCCCGGCACCTCCGCCTACGTGCCGGAGCCGACGGCCACCGGCTACCTCCAGTTCCCCGGGCGGGAGGACCTGACCGAGACCCCGCTGTCGGTCGGCGCCGGCGCCGACGGCTCGATCATCAGCACCACCGAGGACCTCAACACCTTCCTCCGCGCCCTGATGGGCGGCGAACTGCTCCCGGCGGAACAGCTCGACCGGATGAAGGACACCGTGCCGGCCGACGACTTCGGCGTCCCCGGCGCCGAGTACGGCATGGGCGTCGCCTGGGCGCCGCGCTGCGGAGACGGCGAGGGCTTCTGGTTCCACGGCGGGACGTCGCTCGGCACGATCTCCGAGGGCGGGGTCACCGAGGACGGCGACACGGCCGTCTCGACCGCCGTGTTCACGATCAGCTTCGCGGACCAGGAGCGGCAGGAGGCCCAGAACGAGGCGACGTGGGAACTCGTCGACTCCGCCCTGTGCCGCTCCTGAGCAGTCCGGTGCGCGACGCGCCCAGGCGGGATCAGAGGATCTCCCCGGGCGCGTACGCCGCCGCCTCGGGATGCCGTTTCACCACGGCCTCGATCCGCGCCAGCACCGCCGTCACCTGGTCGTGCGCCGCGCCGGTGAACGACAGGCGGTCGGCCATCAGCCCGTCGAGCGCCGCCCGGTCCAGCGGGATCCGGGGGTCGGCGGCGAGCCGGTCGAGCAGCTCGTTCTCCGGCGCGCCCTGGCGCAGCCGGAGCGCGGCGGCCACCGCGTGCTCCTTGATCGCCTCGTGCGCCGTCTCCCGACCCACGCCCGCCCGCACCGCGCCCATCAGCACCTTCGTCGTCGCCAGGAACGGCAGGTACCGCTCCAGCTCCCGCTCGACGACCCGGTCGAAGGCGCCGAACTCGTCCAGCACCGTCAGCAGCGTCTCGGCCAGCCCGTCGAAGGCGAAGAAGGCGTCGGGCAGCGCCACCCGGCGCACCACCGAACACGCGACGTCCCCCTCGTTCCACTGGCCGCCGGCCAGTTCGCCGGCCATCGAGGCATAGCCGCGCAGCACCACGGCCAGGCCGTTGACCCGCTCGCAGGAGCGGGTGTTCATCTTGTGCGGCATCGCCGAGGAGCCGACCTGACCGGCCCTGAACCCCTCGGTCACCAGGTCCTGCCCGGCCATCAGCCGGATCGTGGTGGCCAGCGAGGACGGCCCGGCGGCCAGCTGCACCAGGGCGCTGACCACCTCGTAGTCCAGCGACCGCGGGTAGACCTGGCCCACCGAGTCGAACCCGCGGGCGAAGCCCAGATGCCCCGCCACCCGGCGTTCCAGCTCCGCCAGCCGGTCCTGGTCGCCGCCCAGCAGGTCGAGCATGTCCTGGGCGGTGCCCACCGGGCCCTTGACCCCGCGCAGCGGATAGCGCTCCAGCAGCTCCTCGACCCGGCCGAACGCCACCAGCAGCTCCTCGGCCGCCGACGCGAAGCGCTTGCCGAGCGTGGTGGCCTGGGCGGGCACGTTATGCGAGCGGCCGGTCAGCACCAGGCCCGCGTACTCGCCGGCCAGTCGGGCCAGCCGGGCCAGCACCGCGACCGTACGGTCGCGGACCAGCTGGAGCGAGAGCCGGATCTGCAGCTGCTCGACGTTCTCCGTCAGATCCCGGGAGGTCATGCCCTTGTGCACGTGCTCGTGCCCGGCCAGGGCGTTGAACTCCTCGATCCTGGCCTTCACGTCGTGCCGGGTGATCCGCTCGCGCGCCGCGATGGACGCCAGGTCGACGCGCTCGACGACCGCCTCGTACGCCGCCACGGCTCCGTCCGGCACGTCCACCCCCAGCTCCCGCTGGGCCCGGAGCACCGCGAGCCACAGGTGGCGCTCCAGCACCACCTTGTGCTCGGGGGACCAGAGCCGGGCGAGCGGCGCGGAGGCGTAGCGGGCGGCCAGAACGTTCGGAATGCGTGGCTTGTCGGTCGCTTCAGTCACGCTCCGGATTGTACGACCCGGGAATTTGTTCGAATTAGGCTAGGATCGCCGATATGAGTCAACAACAGTTGAATTTCCGCGCGTTGGAGGTCGGAGACGGCACCGACGGGCGCTGGGCGGCCGAGGCCGAGGCGGTGTGGCCGAAGGCCGAGACGTTTCTCACCGAGGAGGCCCGCACGCCCGAGGGCGCCGCCCGCGCCCGGCGGCTGTTCGAGGAGCACATGCCGGAGCTGGTCCCGGTGCTCGACCGGCTCGCCCCCCAGGCCCCCGCCCCCGCCCTGGCCCGGACGGCGCTCACCCACGTCGGCATGCGCCCGTTCTACGCCTCCTGCACCGCCACCGGCGTGGCCGGGGTGCTGCTGCGCAACTACGACTTCCCAATCGACGATTGCGACCGCGCCATCGTCTCCTCGACCTTCCTCCGCCCCGTGATCGGCATGAACGACTCCGGCTGGGGCCTGTTGGACGGCATGAACGACGCCGGCCTCGCCGTGTGCCTCACCTTCGGCGGGCGCTTCGTCCACGGATACGGCTTCACCATCCTCATCGCGCTGCGCTACGTGCTGGAGACCTGCGACACGGTCGAACAGGCGGTGGCCGTCTTCGATCGCCTGCCGATCAGCCTCGCGCAGAATGTCGTGCTCGTCGATCGGGAACAATCCGTGACGCTCTACCTCGGGCCCGACCTCGACGCCCCGATCCGGGCCGGCGAGCCCGGCCTCAGCTGCGCCACCAACCACCAGCACCTGCCGGTGCCGGAGCAGCAGGAGCGGGACACCGCCACCCAGGAGCGGCTGGCCACCGTCCGCAAGGCCGCCTCCGACGACGACCCCGTCGCCACCGCGCGCGCCGCCCTGCTCCGGCCCCCGCTGCACGTCGACGCCTTCGACGCCGGCTACGGCACGCTCTACACCGCCGAGTACCACCCGGCCGAGGGCCACGTCGGCTACCACTGGCCCGACGGCTCCGTCTGGTCCCAGTCCTTCACCGCCTTCACGCCCGGCGAACGCACGGTGACCGCCGGCCGCGACTGAGCGATCCCGCGCCGTGTCGGGCGTATCCCCCACTGTGACAGGCTCGTTGGGCTGAGTAGCCGGCCGAACGCGGGCCGGAGGTCGAGACCCACACAGAAGGCGGGAGAGACCATGACCACCACCGAACAGACCACCACGGTCGACGAGGTCATCCAGCGCATGCGGGAGATCGACGCCGAGCTCGACCCGGCCGACGGCATCGCCTGTTTCAACGGGATGTACCTCAAGGTCACCGAGTTGGTGAAGCAGCACCTCACGGAGGGCTTCTTCGCCGACGGCGCGTTCATCGAGCGGATGGACGTGATCTTCGCCAACCTCTACCTGGCGAACATCGACGCCGACGCCGCGGGCCGCAGCGTCAACGCCGCCTGGCGGCCGCTCTTCGCCGCCCGCTCGAACAGGGTCATCTGGCCGGTGCAGTTCGCCCTGGCCGGCATGAACGCCCACATCAACCACGATCTGGCCCTGTCCGTCATCGACACCTGCGTCGAACGCGACACCACTCCCGACACCCCGCCCGTGCACGCCGACTACCAGAAGGTCAACGACCTCCTCGCCGCCGCCGAGGCCGAGGTGCGCGCCGAGTTCGAGCCCCAGATCCTGCGCGTCCCGACCGAGAGCGCGGAGTCGCTGAAGCACATCGTCAGCAGCTTCAGCATCGAGATCGCGCGCAACACCGCCTGGGGCACCGTCCAGTCACTGTGGCCCCAGCGCAACAACCCCCTGACCTACAAGCCCGCGACCGCCGCTCTGGCCCAGAACGTCGGCCTGGCCAGCACCCTCCTCCTCACCCCGGTCATCCCCCCACCCACCGACTGACCCCACCGGGACGGCGGTCGCCAGTGGTTTTCGTGCGCGTGCTGTCCCATCTTGGGACAGCACGCGCACGATCCAGGGCATGGCCATCCCCGCCAGGTGGCACAACGCCGCCATTCCTACAGCTATGCGAGGACCGCGGTGGCCTCGACCTCGACCAGGAGGTCCGGCTCGCCCAGTGCGGCAACGCCCAGCAGCGTGATCGGTTTGACCGGATCGATGCCGAGCTTCGCCGCCGCACGGCTCACTCCCTCACCCAGCAGCGGCATCTTCTCGGCGCTCCAGTCAACGACGTAGATGGTCAGCTTCGCCACGTCGTCGAAGGAGCCGCCGACCCCTGCCAGGGCGGTGGCGACATTGAGGTAGGACTGTTCGACCTGTGCGGCGAAGTCTCCTTCGCCGACGGGCCGGCCGTCGGCGTCGCGGGCGACCTGCCCCGCGAGGAACACCAGCTTCGATCCGGTGGCAACCGAAAGCTGCCGGTAGACCTCGGGCTTCGGCAACCCGTCGGGATTGACCAACGTCACGGGCATGAACGGCCTCTTCCTCTTGGCGTCGGGGAGCACGGGATCAGCGTCCCCATCAAAGCATAGCAATGCTATGTATTGTAGGGGTCATGGCGAGGACGAAAGATCCAGCGGTCCGCTCCCTGTTGCTCGACCGCGCCGCACAGATGCTGCGGACCAGACAGCCGGTCACCCTCCGCACCCTGGTCGCCGGCACCGGCGTGTCGACGATGGCCGTCTACACCTACTTCGGCGGCATGGACGGCATGTGGAAGGCACTGCGGCAGGAAGGCTTCATCCGCCTGGCCGCCAAACTCGCCGCGGTCGAGACGTCCGCCGACCCGGTACGAGACCTCGCCGCGCTGGGGGCCGCCTACCTGTCCAACGCCCTGGAAAGCCCCGATCTCTACCGCGTGATGTTCGACGCGAGCTTCGACCTCGAAGACGCCGAGGCCGCGGACGAAACCCTGCACCTCCTCGTCCGCGCCATCGAACGGGCCAGCATGAGCGGCCGCTTCCGTGCCGAGGTCGACCCGCTGGAACTGGCGACCCAGAGCTGGACCATCGGCCACGGCCTCGCCTCACTCGTCGCCACGGGCCCCCTGCCGGACCAGGCCCTCGCCCACGCCGTGCCCATGCTGACCTCGCTGTTCACCAGCGCGGGAGACGAACCCACCCGGTGCCGCCGCTCGGTCGAGCAGGGGTGGGAACAGATGGCCCCGGGCGGGTGATCAGGCGGTGCGGATCCGCAGTCCCGGGCAGTCGGGGACGGTGAGGCCGCGGGCCGCGAGCAAGGGCCGAAGTGTGCGGGAGAGCTTCACAACCCACGTAACCCGTACGGCCCTTCTCATGTGCCGGACCAAGCCGCGTCGCATCGCCCGCCAGGTCGTACCTCACGGCCCTGGGCGCGTTCGACTCGCCGTTGGCGCGGCCTCTGTCAGACCGCTGTGGAAGGCTCCGTCGATGGAATCGTCGAAGGTGGTTGAGACCCTGTGGGACCGGATCCAGGCTCGGGACTGGGCAGGCGTCGCCGAGTTGATCGCGGAGGATGTCGTAGTCGAGTGGCCGATCAGCCTCGAACGCATCGTCGGCCGGGAGAACTTCGTCGCGGTGAACCGTGAGTATCCGGAAGGCTGGTCGATTCGGGTGCTCAAGGTAGTGGCCGAGGGCGACGAAGTCGTCTCCGAGGTCGAGGTGCCACACGACAGTCTTGGCGTCTTCCGCGCGGCATCGTTCTGGACTGTCCGTGACGGGCAGATCGTCCGTGGGACGGAGTACTGGACGAGCCTGGGAGCGGACCCGCGGCCTGAATGGCGGGCCGGCCTCGTCGAACCGATGTAGTGCGGCGGGCCCCTCTGCGCCCCGGCGTTGGAACCGCGGGTACCCGCCCGGGACGGGCCGCTTCGGGTCGTCGAACCAGGGAGTCGCGCCGCCCGGCGCGTCCTCCCCCGGAACGGGGGAGGACGCGCCGGGCGGGACCGGTGTGGCTGGGAAGGCGGTCAGCAGCCGTTGAGGATGCTGGTCAGCGCGCTCTTCTCGGCGGAGTCGACGGACAGGTCGTAGTTGTACTTCACCTGCACCCAGGCGCGGGCGTACACGCAGTGGAACCCGCTGGACGGCGGCATCCACTCGGCTGGGTCCTGGTCGCCCTTCTCCTGGTTCACGTTGTCGGTGACCGCGATGAGCTGCGGCTGGCTCAGGTCGTTGGCGAAGCCCTCGCGCGCGGACGTGGACCATGCGCCGGCGCCGGAGTCCCAGGCCTCGGCGAGCGGGACGAGGTGGTCGATGTCCACGTCACCGGCGTCGTACCAGGTCGCGCCGTCGTAGACGGAGTACCAACTGCCGGTCACCGCACAGCCGGAGCCGACCTCGATGTCGTCGCCGTCGCGCTGCAGGACGATGTCGCGGGTGTCGCAGCTGTCGCCCTGGCTGCTCCAGTGCGGGAAGAGATCGCGGTCGTAGCCCGTGCGGTCTTCCGTTTCGACGCTCAACGACGCCAGGTAGGAACGGGCGGTGGAGGCGCTGACCGGAGTCGGCAGCGCGGCCTGGGCGTTCGGGCCGGTGAAGAGGGCGGCTATGGATATGAGGCCGGTGAACAGTGCGAGTAGGACGAGCCTGCGACGCGCGTAGATTGCGGGCCGGACGGCTACGGTGCCTGCGTGTGTCACGCGAACTCCCTTGGTGTGGGGGTGTGCTTGATTCGGCGAAGCTGCGTGGGCATGCACGCGTCATGCGTGTGTCGACATGATGGCGCAGATACGTTTCTGCGCGGAAGGTGTGAGATGACGCTTTGGCGTCGCGAACACGTCGGGGAGAGGGGTCGAACGACGCGCGATCGGCCGGCTGCGAAGCTCTGGCGCCGGCGGCCATCAGTATGGGTAGGGAATCGATCGACTGATCCGGCGGCAGAATCGATTCCGGACATACAGGCAGGTTCTACGATTTGAGGTGAAGCGCCGTGGCCGACGATGCCCACAGGAGGAACGACATGACCGTTGCCCCCGAACGTTCGGTCCAGGTCGCTGCGGAAGGCACGATGCGCCTCATCGACGTGGCCGAGGTGGTGCACCAACTCCTTCCCGGCCATCGTTCGGAGATCCTCGAAGGACAACTCATCGTGAATCCACCTGCCGACTTCCCGCACGGCAAAGCGTTGACGGACCTGACCCTGGCGTTCGCCGTTCTGCACCAGGGAGAGACCCAGGTGGTCCAGGGCGCTGGTCTATGGCTGCCGACCGGCGACGACGACCACCTGGTGCCCGATCTGGCGGTCGTGGACAACGACGCCGAGGAGCACGGCGTGGCCTACAAGTGCCTCGAACCGTCCGTCTTCCGCATGGTCGTCGAGATCACCTCGACCAACTGGCGGGATGATCTGTACCGCAAGCCCGGTGCGTATGCCGCTGCCGGCGTGCCGGTTTACGTGATCGGGGACCGTGAGCACCGCGAGGTGATCCTGCTCACCGAGCCGAAGGGTGGGGAGTACCGGTCGCGTAGCGTCGCTCGTCCCGGCGAGTCCTTCACGCTGCCCGAGTCGATCGGGGCGAAGGTCGAGGTGGAGGCCGACGCGTTTCTCAGGAGCTAGGAGGCCAGTCCACATGGACAAGGAGCACGGCTACCAGGTCACCGTCCGGTGGACCGGCGACACCGGGTCGGGCACCGCCGGGTACCGGGAGTACTCGCGGGACACCGAGATCCTGGCGGAGGGGAAGCCGACCATGATCCTGGCGAGCGCGGACCCCGCGTTCGTCGGCGATCCCGAGCGGTGGAACCCGGAGGAGATGCTGGTCGCCTCGCTTTCGCAGTGCCACATGCTGAGCTACCTCGCCGTGTGCGCGCTGAAGCGGGTCGTGGTGACCGGCTACGAGGACGTCGCGCGCGGCACGATGCGCGAGGAGCGGGGCGGCAGCGGGCGGTTCGCCGAGGTGGTGCTGAACCCGGTGGTCACCGTGGCCGAGGAGAGCATGGTGGCGGCGGCCACCGAACTGCACGACCGGGCGCACCACATCTGCTTCATCGCCAACTCGGTCAACTTCCCGGTCCGCCACGAGCCGGTCATCCGGGTCGCCGAGCGCTGACCAGCCACGCGGCGCCCCGCAGCCGCGGCCCCGCGCCGTTCACCCGGTCGGACGGCTGGTCGGTCACCGCCGGTCTCCCTCGGCCGCCTCGGCCGCGTGGGCCAGCAGTTCGTCCACCGACCACTGGTCGTTGGCGTGGGCGCCGTACCTGGTGGCGAGCACCCGCCCGTCGGTGTCGATCAGCAGATCGGCGGGCAGCCCGAGCCGGCCGCCGGGCTGGTGTCGGTCGGGCAGGGGGCGCCGCCGGCGCAGCACCGGCCCGAGGTCGCGGATCACGCCCCAGACGATGCCGCCCCAGGCGCGCGGGTCGAGCAGCGCGCGGGGCGCGGACTCCACGCCGAACGCCCGGTAGAGGTTCCGGTCCGGATCGGGGATCACCGGAAACGGTAGGTCGGCCACGTGGGGGCGCAGGGACTCGGCGGGGGAGTGGAAGAGCACCACCTCGCGCACGCCGGCCGCGACGATCTCGTCGTGCCTGGCCACCACGGAGCGCAGGTGCAGGTTGCACACCGGGCAGCCGGCGAACCTCCGGAACTGGAGGTGGGTGAGCCGGTCGGGGTCGGGGAGCGGCACCGGGTCCCCGGTGACCGACTCCAGTTCGCGGGCGGCCACCACCGACCCGACGGTCACCGCTCCGGCCTTTCGCGTCCTGCCGCGAGGGGACATCGTCGACTCCTCTGTTCGTCTCTTTTCGTCCGCGCGTTGTTCGTCCGCGGATTCGTAAGCGTGCGATGTACGCTAACGCGACGCTATGCGCGTATCTTGTACGCTGTCAAGCCGTGCCCCGCCCCAGATCGCTCTCCACCGACCGCCTCGCCGCGGCGGCGATCGCCGTCATCGACCGGGAAGGACTCACCGGCCTGTCGATGCGCGCGGTCGCGTCCGAGCTCGGCATGGCCACCATGTCGCTGTACCGCTACGTCGCCGACCGCGAGCAGTTGGAGGGCCTGGTCGTGGACCGGGTGCTCTCCGGCGTGGACGTCGTCCCGCCGTCCGGCCTCCCCTGGCGCGACCAGCTCGCCGTGCTGGTGGAACGGATGCGGGGGGCCGTGGCCCGCCACCCCGAGGTGGTGCCGCTGACGCTGACCCACCGGCACGCCTCGGCGAGCGTGCTGCGCTGGGCGGAGGCGGCCCTCGTGATCCTGACCGAGGCCGGGTTCGACGGCCGGCGGCGGGTGATCGCCCTGCGCAGCCTGTTGTGTTACCTGATCGGGGCCATCCAGACCGAGCACCTCGGGCCGCTCTCCGGGGCCGGCACGGAGGCGATGACGGAGCTGCCGCACGACGCCTACCCCCTGCTGGCCGAGACGGCGGGGGACGCCCGACATGTCGGCTCTGACGAGGAGTTCCGCGAGGGCCTCGACGTGCTGCTGCGCGGGCTGGCTCCGTAGCGCCGAGGAGCGTCGGCCAAGGGGTCGCGACGAGACGGGCCTTGGTCGGAACCGATCGGATGCCCGGTCCGTCGAAGCCGCATGACGAACGGAGAAGGCGGCAGACGGCGCCGGCTTGGCGCGGCGACCACGGCCGGCGGCCTGGTCGCGGGGGTGGCGCTGCTGGTGAGCGGGTGCGGCGGAACGGTCGGTGCCGAGGGCTCGCCGGAGTGGGAGGAGATCGACGACTACTCCTTCACCCTGGAGTTCTTCGACGGCGACTGCGACGCACGGTCCAACGGCGAATGGCGGCTCACGGTCGAGGGCGGCGAGGTCGCGGACGCCGAGCCGCTCAACGCTGCCGCCGAGCACGCCTCGTTCGCGGAGGGCGCGCCCACGCTCGTCGAACTGCACGACAACGCCCTCGGGGTCAGGGCGGACGGGGCCTACGACACGGTGGACATCGACTACGTCAACGACGGATGGGGACGCCGCCCTGCGGGCGTGCACTACGTGGACCTGGACCACGGCGGCTACGAGGGCTGCGAGACCTACACCGACTACGTGCCCGCGGCCGACGCCGGTTGAGGCACTCCGACCCCACCCGATCGGCGGGGCTCACACGGGGGGTGGGCCAGCCCGGAGGGTGAGGGCGCCGGGCAGCGCGGCTATTGCCGTGGCCAGATGCGTGGGAGCCCGGCGCGCGTGGGCCCACCCCCCTTCCTCCAGGGTGGGCCCACGCCATGGCGTGGGCGGGTCGGTCCAGTCGTCCGGGGCGCGCTGCCACGCCGCGCACCTCATGACCGGTGCGGCAGCACCTCCGTGGCAGCGCGCGAGGTGCGTTCGCAGCGCCGCACCCCCTTCCCGTTCGGCGCGTTCCTCGGCATCGACGGCCGGCACGAGCGGTCGAGCGTCACGTTCAACCTGGCCGCCGGGGCCGGCCTCGACCGGGACATGACGTGGCTGGCCGGCCTGGTCGCGGCCGGGGAACTGAAACCGGGCATCAGCTGGTGCGGCGGCTGGGCACGGTGGTCGAGGCCCTGCACGCGCTGATGGGGTCCGGCTGCATGGCAAGGCCGTGCTCGACCTCGGCTGACGGCGCCCCCACGCCGGATTCGGCAGGGACGGCGTTCCCGACGGAGCCGGGGGCTGGGGCCGGGCGTCGGAGGGGCGAGGGCATGGCTGCGGATGCGAGGGGCACGGGGCGTGGACCTCGCATCGGGAGGCGCCCGACCCACGCCCTCGCGCCCAGCGCCGGGTAGCGAACGCGGGGCGCCGGCGCCCCGCGAGGTACGGGTGGGCCGGTGGCCGCGCGGTAAGCGCGGACGCGCCGCGTACCCTGGTTACCCCCGGCCCGCGGCGCGTGCCGGGCGCTTCGCGTTGCCCGGTCGGCGCGAGCCACGCCTTCGACCACACCCCGACAGCCACCCCGGGACGGAATTCCATGAGCCTGCACGGCCTGCTCGATGCCGTCATCGAAGACCCGGCGCTCGCCGAGGCGGTCCGCGCCGCCGAGGCCGCGGACCGGCACCACGTCGACCTGGTCGGGCCCCCCGCGGCCCGCCCGTTCGCCGTCGCCGCCCTGGCGCGGGCGGCCTCCCGGCCGGTGCTGGCGGTGACCGCCACCGGCCGGGAGGCCGAGGACCTGGCGTCCGTGCTGCGGTCGCTGCTGCCCGGCGACGGCGACGGGGTCGTGGAGTTTCCGGCGTGGGAGACGCTGCCGCATGAGCGGCTCTCGCCGCGCGCCGACACGGTCGGCCGCCGGCTCGCCGTGCTGCGCCGGCTGGCCCACCCCCTCGCCGACGACCCGGGCGCGGGCCCGGTCTCGGTCGTCGTCGCGCCGATCAGGTCGGTGCTGCAACCGCAGGTCAAGGGCCTGGGGGAGCTGGAGCCCGTGGCGCTCCGCCCCGGACAGACCGTGGACCTGGAAGAGGTGACGAACGCCCTGGCGGCCGCCGCCTACAGCCGCGTCGAGCTGGTCGAGAAGCGTGGCGAGTTCGCGGTGCGCGGCGGCATCCTGGACGTCTTCCCGCCGACCGAGGAGCACCCCCTGCGGGTGGAGTTCTGGGGGGACGACGTCGAGGAGATCCGGTACTTCAAGGTCGCCGACCAGCGCTCGCTGGAGGTCGCCGAGCACGGCCTGTGGGCGCCGCCCTGCCGCGAGCTGCTGCTCACCGAGGACGTGCGGCGCCGGGCGGCCGAGCTCGCCGAGCACCATCCGGAGCTCGACGAGCTGCTCGGCAAGATCGCCGAGGGCATCGCGGTCGAGGGCATGGAGTCCCTGGCCCCGGCCCTGGTGGACGACATGGAGCTGCTGCTGGATGTGCTGCCGGCCCGCAGCATGACCGTGGTCTGCGATCCGGAACGGGTGCGCACCCGGGCCGCCGACCTGGTGGCGACGAGCCAGGAGTTCCTCCAGGCGTCCTGGGCGGCGGCGGCCATGGCGGACACCGCCGAGGCGCCCATCGACCTGGGTGCCGCCTCGCTGTGGGGCCTGGCCGACGTCCGGGAACGCGCCCGCGAGCTGGGCGTCCCGTGGTGGTCGGTGTCCCCGTTCGCGGCCGTGGACACCGACCCGGACGCCCCCCGCACCGGAGGTATCGGCGGCACCGGCGCCGGCGCCGCCGACCCCGACGAGCTGGAGCCCGACGCGCTGCGCCTGGGCCTGCGCGCCCCCGAGAGCTACCGCGGCGACACCGCGCGGGCGCTCGCCGACACCAAGGGCTGGCTCGCCGAGGGCTGGCGTGTGGTGTACCTCACCGAGGGCCAGGGCCCGGCCACCCGCACCGTCGAGGTGCTGGGCGGCGAGGGCATCGCCGCCCGGCTCGACGCCGCCCTCGACGCCGGCGACGCGATCACCCCCGCCGTGGTGCACGTGTCCTGCGGCGTGGTCGAGACGGGCTTCGTCGCCCCCGCGCTGAAGCTGGCGGTGCTCACCGAGACCGACCTGACCGGGCAGAAGGCGGCGGGTCGCGAGGGCGCCCGGATGCCGGCCCGCCGGCGTAAGACCCTGGACCCGCTCACCCTGGTCGCGGGCGACTACATCGTGCACGAGCACCACGGCGTCGGCCGGTACATCGAGATGGTGCAGCGCACCGTGCAGGGCGCCACCCGCGAGTATCTGCTGGTCGAGTACGCGCCCGCCAAGCGCGGCCAGCCGGGTGACCGGCTGTTCGTGCCCACCGACCAGCTCGACCTGGTCACTCGCTATGTGGGCGGCGAGGCGCCCTCGCTGCACCGGCTGGGCGGCGCCGACTGGACCAAGACGAAGGCGCGGGCCAAGAAGGCCGTCAAGGAGATCGCCGCCGACCTGATCAAGCTCTACTCAGCGCGGATGGCCGCGCCCGGGCACACGTTCTCCGGCGACACGCCCTGGCAGCGGGAGCTGGAGGACGCGTTCCCGTACGCCGAGACGCCCGATCAGCTCACCACGATCGGCGAGGTCAAGGAGGACATGGAGAAGTCGGTCCCGATGGACCGGCTGATCTGCGGCGACGTCGGCTACGGCAAGACCGAGATCGCGGTGCGCGCGGCGTTCAAGGCGGTGCAGGACGGTAAGCAGGTGGCGGTGCTGGTGCCCACCACGCTGCTGGTGCAGCAGCATTTCGGCACCTTCTCCGAGCGGTACGCGCAGTTCCCGGTCAACGTCAGGCCGCTGTCGCGCTTCCAGAGCGACGCCGAGGCCAAGGCGGTCACCGAGGGGCTGCGGGACGGCGCGGTGGACGTGGTCATCGGCACCCACCGGCTGTTCTCCGCCGAGGTGAAGTTCAAGGACCTCGGCCTGGTGATCGTGGACGAGGAGCAGCGCTTCGGCGTCGAGCACAAGGAACAGCTGAAGAAGCTCCGCGCCAACGTGGACGTGCTGACCATGTCGGCCACCCCGATCCCGCGCACCCTGGAGATGGCGGTCACCGGCATCCGCGAGATGTCCACGATCACCACGCCGCCGGAGGAGCGGCATCCGGTGCTGACCTTCGTGGGACCGTACGAGGAGCGGCAGATCGGCGCCGCGATCCGGCGCGAGCTGCTGCGCGAGGGCCAGGTCTTCTTCATCCACAACCGGGTCGACTCCATCGACCGCGCCGCCGCGCGGCTGCGGCAGATCGTCCCCGAGGCGCGCATCGCCATCGCGCACGGGCAGATGAGCGAGTCGCTGCTGGAGCGGGTGGTCGTGGACTTCTGGGAGAAGCGCTTCGACGTGCTGGTCTCCACGACGATCGTGGAGAACGGCATTGACATCTCCAACGCGAACACGCTGATCGTCGAGCGCGGCGACACGTTCGGGCTGTCCCAACTGCACCAGCTGCGCGGCCGGGTGGGCCGGGGCCGGGAGCGCGGCTACGCCTACTTCCTCTACCCGCCGGAGCGCCCGCTGACCGAGACCGCGCACGAGCGGCTGGCCACCATCGCGCAACACACCGAGATGGGCGCGGGCATGTACGTGGCGATGAAGGACCTGGAGATCCGCGGCGCCGGCAACCTGCTGGGCGGCGAGCAGTCGGGCCATATCGCCGGCGTCGGCTTCGACCTGTACGTGCGGATGGTCGGCGAGGCGGTGGCCGACTACCGGACGACGCTGGCCGCCGGCGAGGGCGCGGAGCCGGAGGAGGCGCCGCTGGAGGTGAAGATCGAGCTGCCGGTCGACGCGCACGTGCCGCACGACTACGCGCCGGGCGAGCGGCTCCGGCTCCAGGCGTACCGGGCGATCGCGGCGGCCAACTCCGAGGCGGACATCGCCGCCGTGCGCGAGGAGCTGACCGACCGTTACGGCCAGCTGCCCGAGCAGGTGGAGAACCTGCTGCTGGTCGCGGCCCTGCGGATGCTGGCGCGGGCCTGCGGGGTCACGGACATCACGTTGCAGGGCAGTCGGATCCGCTTCACGCCGGTGGAGCTGCGGGAGTCCCAGGAGCTGCGGCTGAACCGGGTCTACCCGGGCTCGGTCGTCAAGCGGCAGACCCGGCAGGTGCTGGTGCCCCGCCCGACGACTGGCCGGATCGGCGGCAAGCCGGTGACCGGGCGGGAACTGCTTGCGTGGGTGGGGGAGTTCCTGACGACGATCCCCGGCGCCTGAGCGGGCCGGGGATCGGCCGGGAGGTCAGGGCACCGCCAGCGTCCAGACCGCGGCGTCGTTCCGGCCGCCGGCGTGGTATTCCAGGTCGATGGTCTGGGCTTCCGGCGACAGGCTGTAGGCGTGGTTGATGGTGAGGGTGCCGCCGGCCGAGATGGGGTCGGTGATGTTGATGGGCAGGTCCATGGTCGTGCTCGTCAACTGGTGCGCCTCCAGGCCGTTGTCCTCACGGGGCTCGAGACCCATGACGACTTCGTGGTCCTGGTTGAGGGTGTCCTCCACGGTGATCGTGGTCTGGTAGGTCTCGTAGCCGGGTTCGACCTCCGCCGCGAGGGTCTCGTCGGGGGTGAACGGCTCCAGTGCGGACACCGTCACCTTCATGCCGCTCGCGAACTCGACCGTGTCGCCCTGGCTGAAGTAGTAGGCGCTGCCCTCTGGATCGCCCTCCTCGTAGGCGTCGTTGAGCACCGCGGGAGTCTCGCCGTCGCCGCCGCCGGCCGTGCCACCCTCTTCGTCGCCGCCGCCCGACATGCTGAAGATGATCACGAGCAGCAGGACGAGGGCGCCGGCGCCCGCGGCGATGAACCACGGCTGGTTCGAACGCCGGGCGTTGGCGGGCGGGTAGGGCGCCGTGGTGTAACCGGTGTTCGCGCCCGTGGTGGGGCCGGGCGGCGCCTGCGGCGGACCGCCGAACTGGGTCGCGGCGTACGCCGTGCCCTGCGGCGCGGCCACGGACGTCGGGGCGTAGCCGGTCGGTGTGGGGGGCGCCACGGACGTCGGTGAGTAGCCGGTCGGCGTGGGCGGCGCCATCGAGGTCGGCGGGTATGGGGACGGGGCGCCGTAGGCACCGGAGACGGGGGCCGGTCCGGCGCTGGGCTCCTCCGAGTCCAGCAGGCCCACCGCCTGGCGGCCGAGGCCGGCGATGAGCCCGGCGGGCAGCCACGGGTCGGCGCTGTGCTTGTCGAAGGGGCCGCCGAACCCGCCGCCGTCCTGCCCGTGCTGCCAGAGGTCGCCGTCGGCGGTGTGCCGCAGCAGGTCGTCCAGGCTGGGGCGGGCCGCCGGGTCCTGGGCGAGGCAGGTGGCGATCAGGCCGCCCAGCCGGTCGGACAGGCCGCTGAGGTCCTTCTCGTCCTGGATGATGCGCAGCATCAGCACGTGCATCGCGCTGTCCTGGTCGCCGAACGGCGAGCGTCCCGTGGCGGCGAACGCCAGGACCGAGCCGAGGCAGAAGACGTCGGAGGCGGGGGTGAGCCGCTCGCCCCGGCACTGCTCGGGCGACATGAACCCGGGGGAGCCCACCACGGATCCGGTGCGGGTCAGCGCGCCGGAGGCGGCCTCCCCCGCGGCGCGGGCGATGCCGAAGTCGATGACGCGCGGCCCGTCGATGGTGACCAGCACGTTCGACGGCTTGAGGTCGCGGTGGATGAGGTAGGCGCCGTGGATGTCGCGCAGGGCGCGGGTCAGGCCGTTGGCGAGGGCGACCACCGACCGCTCGGGCAGCGGCCCGTGGCCGCCCGCGACGACCTCGTGGAGGGAGGGGCCCGCGACGTAACCGGTGGCCACCCAGGGGGTTTCCGCTTCCAGGTCGGCGTCGAGCACCGGGGCGGTCCACTCGCCGCCGATCCGGCGGGCGGCGTCCACCTCGTTGCGGAAGCGTTGCCGGAACTCGGGCTGCCGGGCGAGCTCGGGGAGCACCAGCTTGAGGGCGACGGTGCGACCCCGCGAGGAGCGCGCCACGTACACCTGGCCCATGCCCCCCTCGCCGAGCCTGCCCACCAGCCGGTACTCGCCTATCGACTGTGGGTCCCGCGGACCGAGCGCCTTCATCCCCCTGGATCCCTCCGACTTTCGGTATGCACCGTGTGGGCTCGGCGGGCGATGCCGTCCGGCCTGCCCCCGACCCCGTACGAGACGGTATCCGACGGTGGCCGGTTCCGAGCCCACACGGTGACGCCGGCTCAGGGGTGGCCGTGGCGACCGGCCAGCTTGGCGGCCTTCCGGGCCCTGGCGTAGGCGTTGTTGGCGGGCAGCCAGCAGCAGACGATGGCGGCGGCGCAGCCGACGAGGTGCGGAGGGCGGTTCCGACGAGGCCGACCCGTACAGCGCCGTGGTGGGCTTCCTCTTCCTCTCCTATATGGTCGGCGCCGTCATCCACGCCGTGCGGGCCGACCGCTTTCCCCGTTCGGTCGCGCCGGTCCCGTCGCCGCCCGTCTCCCCGCCCGCCGCGCCACTGGTGCCGCCGCTCGTTCGCACGCCGGTCGGGCCCGGTTTCGGTCCTCCCACCGCCCCCGCGCCTGCCCCGCCCCCGCAGCCGCCCCCCGCCGCCCCGCCCGCCGGTCCGACGGCCACGGACCACCCCCGGATGCGCCAGGTCGCCTCCGGGCTCGACGAGCTCGGTGAGTGCCTGCCCCGTCAGGAGGGCCGATGACCGGCCGTCTGATCGCCGGTCGCTACCAGCTCACGGAGCCGCTCGGCAAGGGCGGCATGGGTGAGGTCTGGGCCGGCCAGGACGCCGCGCTCGGCGGTCGGCGGATCGCCGTCAAGCTGCTGCACGCCGACCGCATCGCCTCGCTCTCCGGCACCTCCGACCCCGAGGACCCGCGTCGCCGTTTCCTCCGCGAATGCCGGACCACCGCCCGCACCGACCATCCGGGCCTGGTCGCCGTGCACGACGCCGGCCGGCAGGGCGAGGAGCTCTACCTCGTCATGCAACTCGTGGAGGGCAGCGACCTCGGCGACCATCTGGCCGAACAGGAGCCGTACCCCTGGCCCTGGGCGGTCGCCGTGCTGGCCCAGCTGGCCTCCGCGCTGGCCGCCGTGCACGCGGTCGGCGTGGTGCACCGCGACCTCAAGCCCGGCAACATCATGGTCCGCCCCGACGGCCGGGTCACCACCCTGGACCTCGGCATCGCCGCCGTACGCGGCGACGGCGAGGACACCCGGCTGACCCGGACGGGCACGCTGCTCGGCACCCCCGTGTACATGGCGCCCGAACAGGCCGTCGGCGGCCCGCCGGCCGACCTGTACGCGCTCGGCGCCATCGGCTACGAACTGCTCGCCGGCCGGCCCCCGTTCACCGCGCCCAACGCCGCGGGCCTGCTCTACAAGAAGCTGCACGAGGCCGCCGAGCCGGCGGACCGGCTCCGCCCGGACGCGCCGAGCGAGCTGGCCGCGCTGATCCACGGCATGCTCGCCAAGGATCCGGCGGGCCGCCCCGCCGACGCGCACCAGGTCTTCGCCGCCCTCACCCCGCTGCTGCCGCGGCCCGGCGCCGCGGCGCCGTCGCCCACCCCGCTCGACCCCACCCGCCCGTTCCGCCACCCACTGGCGCCCTGGCCGCCCGCCCGGCCGACCGAACCCGATCTGACCGCGGTGCTGGAGGAGGTGAAGCGCCTGTTGGCGCTCGGCCAGTACCCGCAGGTCGCCGACCTGCTCAGCCACACGCTCCCGCTGGCCGCCAGCCGGTACGGCGAGGCGTCCCCGATCGTCCGCACGCTGCGCAAGCAGTACGCGGCCACGCTCCTCGACACCCGGCAGTACACCCGCGCGCTGCCGGAGATCCAGCGGCTGACCCAGGAGTACGCGGCGGAGCGGGGTCCCTACGACCCGCTGGTGGCCCAGCTGCGGGCGGACGAACAGCTCTGCCTGCGACAGCTGGGCATGACGGGCCCTTGACCGGGCCCGGAAGAGATACGGCTCCCCCGCCAGGACTCGAACCTGGACACTAAGGACCAAAACCTCATGTGCTGCCAATTACACCACGGGGGATCGCCGGCCGGTCGAGTCGGTCGCCCGCCTGACTCGCCGATCCGTTCCCACACTATGCCAGCCCGCCAACCCGCGGGGCGACGGCATTGGTTCGCCGCGGCCATGAGGGGGGTCCACCCCCATGAAAAGGGGTGGACCACGCCCGTAGGCTGGTCGACATGAGTGCGTCGGGGGCGGCCCTGGAGGGTCGGGGGTACGTGCTGCTGTGGTGGACCCGGCGGCGCGGCATCGTGCTGGACGCCGTGCTCGCGCTGCTGTCCGCGGCGGAGTGCGGCGCGATGGGTGTGGGGTTCGCGAACCGGACCGGGGTGCCGGTCGGCCTCGTGGTCCCGCTGGGGATCGTGGCGGGGCTGACCATGATCGTCCGGCGGCAGTGGCCGCTGGCCGTGGTGATGGTGTCGATCGCGGTGCTGCCCGCGCAGATGGGCGGCCTGCTGGCCCTCGTCGGCCTGTACACGCTGAGTACCACCGCGGCGCCGCGGCGGGTGATCGCCGCGCTCGCCGGCATGGTGGGCGCGGGCACCATCATCGTCACCTATCTGGTGATGGACTCGGACCCGGAACTGCAGGAACCGATGCCGGTGTGGTTCACGCCGCTGATCTCCGCGCTGTTCGGCGTGGCCACCGTGGTGCCCCCGGTGCTGCTCGGCAAGTACGTGCGTGCCAGGCGGCGGCTGGTCGAGTCGCTGCGCGACCGGGCGGACGGCCTGGAGCGGGAGCTGGCGCTGCTGGCCGACCACGCCGAGGAACGGGCGCACTGGGCGCGCGGCGAGGAGCGCCGCCGCATCGCCAGGGAGATGCACGACGTGGTGGCGCACCGGGTCAGCCTGATGGTGGTGCACGCGGCGGCGTTGCAGGCGGTGGCCAGGAAGGATCCGGAGAAGGCGGCCAGGAACGCCGCACTGATCGGCGACATGGGCCGGCAGGCGCTGACCGAGCTGCGCACCATGCTGGGGGTGCTCAGGGCCGGCGAGCCGCGCGGCGACCGCCCACAGGGCGCGGGCGACCCGGACGGCGCCGACCAGCGCGGCCGACCGCGCGCCCCGGCCGGCACGGGAGCCCCTCCCAGGCGCTCAGGGCCTGGGGAGAGCTCGGGCTCGGCCGCCGCGTCGACCCGGCTGGTGGAGATCGCCGCGAGCGCCAGCGCCGTATCGGCCACGGTGCCGCGCCAGTGGGACGGCCGGCGCGACGGTCCCAGACTGAGCGAGCTCGCCGCGCTCGTCGACCAGTCCCGCGCGGCCGGCATGGCGGTGGAGCTCAGCGTGGAGGGCGAGGTGCGCGACCACCCGGACCAGGTGGAGGCGACGGCCTACCGGGTGGTCCAGGAGGCACTGACGAACGTGCACAAGCATGCGGCGGGCGCCGCGGCCCGGGTGCGGCTGGCGCATCGGGACGGGGAGGTCGCGGTGCTGGTGCAGAACGAGTGTCCGGACGGCGCGCCCGGCGGCGCGACCGGGCTGCCCAGCGGGGGGAACGGGCTGGTGGGCATGCGGGAGCGGGTGCTGGCGCTGGGGGGCGGATTCGTGTCGGGTCCGGTGGACGGCGGTGGTTTCCGGGTCTCGGCGGTGATCCCCGACCGGCGGCGGAGGTCCACGGATGGACAGCCCGCCGGTGGATAACCGGGCGCCCGAGCTCTTCGGGTGGGAGTTCGCGGCCGATCCGTACCCGGCGTACGCCTGGCTGCGGGAAAACGCGCCGGTGCACAAGACGCGGCTGCCCAGTGGCATGGCTGCCTGGCTGGTCACCCGCTACGACGACGCGCGCCGGGCGCTCGCGGACGCCCGGCTGAGCAAGAACCCGCAACGACACTCCCCGGCCGCGCACCAACTGGGCCGGGTGGGCATCCCGGGCGAGCGCAGCGCGAACGTGATGACCCACCTGCTGAACATCGACCCGCCGGACCACACCCGGCTGCGCCGGCTCGTGTCCAAGGCGTTCACGCCGCGCCGGGTGGCGGCGTTCGAGCCGCGGGTGCGGGAACTCGCCGGGCGGCTGGCCGACGGTTTCGCGGCGCGCGGCTCGGCCGACCTGATCGAGGAGTTCGCCTTCCCGCTGCCGGTCTATGCCATCTGCGACCTGCTGGGAGTGCCCGGCGAGGATCAGGACGACTTCCGGCGCTGGGCCGGGATGATGCTGCACGGCGCGGGCCGACGCGGCGCGGTGGGCCGTTCGGTGAAGCGGATGCGGGCCTACCTCGGCGATCTGATCCACCGTAAGCGGGTCACCGGGGAGCTGGGCGAGGACCTGATCTCCGGTCTGATCAGAGCCTCCGACCACGGTGAGCAGCTGACCGAGGAGGAGGCCGCCTCGATGGCGTTCATCCTGCTCTTCGCCGGCTTCGAGACCACGGTCAACCTGATCGGCAACGGCATGCTGGCGCTGCTCCGCAATCCGGCCGAACTCGCCGGGCTGCGCCGGGCGCTGACGTCCGGGGACGAGGCGCTGGTGGCGTCGGGCCTGGAGGAGTTGCTCCGTTACGACGGTCCGGTGGAGGTGGCCACCTGGAGGTTCGCGGTGGAGCCGCTGACCCTCGGCGGACAACACGTCGAGCGCGGCGATCCGGTGCTGGTGGTGCTGGCCGCCGCGGACCGCGATCCGGCCAGATTCGAGACGCCCGACGTGCTGGACCTCGGCCGGCGGGACAACCCGCATCTGGGCTACGGCCACGGCATCCACTACTGCCTGGGCGCGCCGCTGGCGCGGCTGGAGGGCCGGGTCGCGATCGGGACGTTGCTGCACAGGCTGCCCGATGTCCGGCTTGCAGTGGATCCTGGGGATCTGCGGTGGCGTGGGGGATTGATCATGCGTGGACTTCGATCACTGCCCGTGGAGTTCGCGCCAGCTCAGGTGACATAGCGTCAGTAGTGTGATCCTCATGTGATCTGTGCGGGATCGGCTTGTGATCGTTGGATCGGCAGGTTAGCGTCTGCCCGCGACGCGATGCTCTTCGCATCGATGTTCGCTGTCGTGGTCCGTGTTCGTTGCATGAGAGGCCGTCAGATGCTCTCTGGGAATGGTCGTCACCGGCGCCCCAAGCAGGCACCCGCCCTCCTCGTCGCCTTCGGGGTGACCGGCGCGGGGCTGGCGCTGCCGCTGCTCGGGGCCGGCTCGGCCCAGGCCGTCAGCGACGGGGCGTGGGACCGCACAGCCGAATGCGAGAGCGGCGGCGTGTGGAGCGCCAACACCGGAAACGGGTACTACGGCGGCTTCCAACTCACCCTGAACATGTGGGAGGACTACGGCGGCCAGGAGTTCGCCGACCGCCCCGACCTGGCCAGCCGGGCCCAGCAGATCACCGTGGCCGAGCGCATACTCGCCGACCAGGGCCAGGACGCCTTCCCCACCTGCGCACTGCTCTCCGGCCTCTGGGCCGAATACCGCGCCGAACACCCCGAGGAGGGCGTCCCTCCGACGGACGCCTCCGGCGACGCGGAGGGCTCCGACGGCGCTGACGCCGACGACGACGCCTCCGGCTCCGAGAACGACGCCTCCGGCGGCGAGGGTGCCTCGGGCTCCGAGGACGGCAGCGACGTCGCTGACGGCTCCGCCGACGAGGACGGCGCGTCCGGCGATGCGGAGGGCTCCGCTGACGCCGACGACGGCGCCTCGGGCTCCGAGGACGGCGCCATGGGCGATGCGGAGGGCTCAGACGGCGCTGACGCCGACGAGGACGCCTCCGACGGGTCGAACGGCTCCGACGCCGGCGCCGGGGATGCCGAGGACGGCAGCGACGTCGCTGACGGCTCCGCCGACGAGGACGGCGCGTCCGGCGATGCGGAGGGCTCCGCTGACGCCGAGGACGGCGCCTCGGGTTCCGAGGACGGTAGCGACGCCGCTGAGGGCGGCTCCGACGCCGAGGACGGCTCCGGCGGCGCTGACGCCGACGACGACGCCTCCGGCTCCGAGAACGACGCCTCGGGCGGCTCTGACGCCGCCGAGGACGGCGCGGCCGAGGGCACGGGGCACACCCCCACCGGCCGCCACCGGGGCGACCCGGACCCCGCGGAAAGCGACCTGCACCCGGCCGACGTTGACGGCTACGCGGTCCGCAGCGGCGACACGCTGTGCTCCATAGCCGACGATCTCGGAGTCCCCGGCGGATGGAGCGCCCTGTATCGGGAGAACAAGTCCCTCATAGGCGACGATCCGGACAAGATATTTCCGGATCAGGAGCTGGACTTGACCGTTACGGGCAACTAGCTCCTGTCATGCCCGGGTTTCTGTCCCGATGTGGTGTGACGATCATCTCTCCCGCTTTGGGGGTGTCCGGCTGATCCGCAGTGTCCCGATCGCCGCTCACCTGCGCCGATGTGGCCTGCTGTCAGTCAAGTCGCGCCAAATGCGCGATCTTGATCGTTCTTGAATCGTTAGTTGTCCTGTGTTTAGTGTCCCAGCGCTCGGCTTTCGTCGGGTGCCGAGGGCCGCAACGCCGAATCCTGCCGCGGCCCGGGAGCCACCAGTACGCGTCACACCGTAGGCAGGAGCGGGGGACCCGGCCACGATCCGGCGGCCAGTAGCACCGAAAGCCGGACCGTGGATGCCGTGTCGGTCGGACCCTCCGACCGGGCGGCTTGGGGTGAAGCCGGCGGCGGACGGACCAACCGTCCATCCGTCCCGGCCGGGCCACTCACCGGCCCGAACCCGACAGCTCACCTCGTAGGCGTCGGTGAGAAGGAACGTCATGCTCTTTTCCGGCAACGGTCGTCACCGTCGTCCGTCCAAGCCGACCCGGATCGCTGCGGCGGCCGGTGTCGCCGGCGCTGCCGTCGCTCTCCCGCTCATGGGCGCAACCAGCGCCGACGCCGCCTCCGTCGACACCTGGGACGCCGTAGCCCAGTGCGAGTCGGGCGGCGACTGGTCCATCAACACCGGTAACGGTTTCTACGGCGGCCTTCAGTTCACCCAGTCCAGCTGGGAGGCGGCCGGCGGCACGGAGTACGCCTCCCGCGCCGACCTGGCCACCAAGGACCAGCAGATCGCCACCGCCGAGGTTCTGCTCGGCATGCAGGGCCCGGGTGCCTGGCCGGTCTGCGGCCCGCAGGCGGGCCTCACCGCCGGCGGCGCGGCCGCCGAGGTGGACCCCAGTGGCGAGGCGGAGGCCCCGGCCGAGGAGTCGGCGCCGGCGCCTGAGGAGCCCTCCGCGCAGGGCGGCTCCTCGTACACCGTGGCCGACGGCGACACGCTCTCCGCGATCGCCGACGCGCACGGTGTCAGCTGGGAGGACGTCTACTCGGCCAACGAGTCCGTCATCGGCGGCGACCCGAACCTGATCTACCCCGGTCAGGAGCTCTCCCTGTAATCCTCACCACAGGGCTGGGCAGGCCGGCGGAAGTCGGCCGAGGAACCCGGTGCGGGGCGTTCACGCGTCCCGCACCGGGTTTTCTTCCGCTTTTAAACAAAAAGCCCGCACCCGGGGCGGGCTCGCGGCCGACGGCCGGTCCGCGGGCGGTTAGGCTCTTCAGGGTTGAAGCCGGCCGTGAGACATAACCTGACACAAAAGGAGACCCTCGTGTCCTCCATCGACGTCGTCGTAGCCCGGGAGATCCTCGACTCGCGAGGCAATCCGACGGTCGAGGTCGAGGTTCACCTCGACGACCACAGCACCGGTCGTGCGGCGGTGCCCTCCGGCGCCTCCACCGGGGCCTTCGAGGCGCTGGAGCTGCGCGACGGGGACGGCAGCAGGTACCAGGGCAAGGGCGTGGAGAAGGCGGTGCTCGCGGTCAGCGAGCAGATCGGCCCCGAACTGGTCGGCTACGACGCCACCGAGCAGCGGCTGATCGACCAGGCGATGTTCGATCTGGACGCCACCGCGGACAAGTCGGCGCTCGGCGCGAACGCCATCCTGGGCGTTTCGCTCGCCGTCGCGCACGCCGCCGCCGAGTCCCGCGACCTGCCGCTTTTCCGCTACCTCGGCGGCCCCAACGCGCACCTGCTGCCGGTGCCGATGATGAACATCCTGAACGGCGGCGCGCACGCCGACTCCAACGTGGACATCCAGGAGTTCATGATCGCGCCGATCGGCGCCGAGTCGTTCTCCGAGGCGGTGCGCTGGGGGGCCGAGACCTATCACACCCTCAAGTCCGTGCTGAAGAAGCGCGGCCTGGGCACCGGGCTGGGCGACGAGGGCGGCTTCGCGCCGAACCTGGAGTCCAACCGGGAGGCGCTCGACCTGATCGTCGAGGCCATCCAGAAGGCCGGCTACACGCCGGGTCAGGACATCGCGCTGGCCCTGGACGTCGCGGCCACCGAGTTCTACCGGGACGGCGCCTACTCCTTCGAGGGCAAGTCCCGCACCGCCGAGGAGATGACCGCCTACTACGCGGAGCTGGTCGAGGCGTACCCGCTGGTCTCGATCGAGGACCCGCTGAGCGAGGAGGACTGGGACGGCTGGCAGGCGCTGACCGCCCAGCTCGGCGCGAAGGTGCAGATCGTCGGCGACGACCTCTTCGTGACCAACCCCGAGCGGCTGCAGCGCGGCATCGACTCCGCCGCCGCCAACTCGCTGCTGGTGAAGGTGAACCAGATCGGCTCGCTCACCGAGACCCTGGACGCGGTCGAGCTGGCCCAGCGCAACGGCTTCACCTGCATGATGTCCCACCGGTCCGGCGAGACCGAGGACGTGACGATCGCCGACCTGGCCGTCGCCACCAACTGCGGACAGATCAAGACCGGCGCGCCGGCTCGTTCCGAGCGGGTCGCCAAGTACAACCAGCTGATGCGCATCGAGGAGATCCTCGACGACGCCGCGGTCTACGCCGGCCGGACCGCGTTCCCGCGGTTCAAGGGCTGACCCGGCCACCGGCCGTTCGCCGGGTCGCGCGCCGTCGTTCCGTGGGCGGAACGGGTGGGCGCGACCCGGCCCGACGCCCCGCCCGGGCAACCCACCCCCGCCAAGACGGGATCCGGGGCCGCACAGGGCCTAGGCTCGGGTGCAGGCTCAGGGAGGAGACATGGCCGCACAGCGGGAGCGCTTCAGCACCGCCACGCGCCTGCGGGCACTCGGCGAGCAGGCCGCCGCCCGGGTCTACCGTGCCCAGAACCGCCGGCTGCGCCGTCCGCCGCGCCGGACCCGGCTGACCAGCCGGGCCGCGCTGCTGGCGCTCGTCGTCTGCTCGCTGATCGTCGCCCTCGCCTACCCGCTGCGCGAGTACATCGCCCAGCGCGCGGACATCGCGGAGCAGCAGCAGGAGGCGGACGAGGCCAGGGAGCGGGTGGCGGAGCTGCGGGACGAGAAGGCCCGCTGGCAGGACCCGGACTACGTGCGGCGCGAGGCGCGTGAGCACCTGAACTACGTGTTGCCCGGCGAGACCGGCTACCTGCTGCCCGAGGAGGACGGCGCGGGCGCCACGGGCGGAGACGACCAGGACGGTGCGGACGACCAGGGCGCCGAGGAGGAGGCGGCCGAGGACGCCTCAGAACGCCCGTGGTACGACAATCTCTGGGACGGCATCGACCGGGCCGACCGGGCGCCCTGACCGCGCCGTCCGCCGCCGACCCTCCGACCGAGAACAGGGCGTGAGCCACCACCCCATGGAAGCCCCGACCTCCGCCGACCAGGCCGCCGTCGCCGCCCAGCTCGGCCGACAGCCGCGCGGGATGCGCGCCGTCGCCCACCGCTGCCCCTGCGGCAACCCCGACGTGGTGGAGACGGCGCCGCGCCTGCCCGACGGCACGCCGTTCCCCACGTTCTACTACCTGACCTGCCCGCGGGCCGCGTCCGCCATCGGCACGCTGGAGTCCAGCGGGCTGATGCGTGAGATGACCGCCCGGCTGGCCGCCGACCCCGAACTGGCCGCCGAGTACCGCGCCGCCCACGAGGACTACGTGGCGCGCCGGGACGCCATCGAGGTGCTGCCGGACTTCCCGAGCGCGGGCGGCATGCCCGAGCGCGTCAAATGCCTGCACGCGCTGGCGGCGCACTCCCTGGCCGTCGGCCCCGGCGTCAACCCGCTGGGGGACGAGTCCCTGTCCCTGCTGCCCGAGTGGTGGCGCAAGGGCCCGTGCGTCGCGGGGCCCGACTCCGCCGGCGTCGGCGCCGACGCCGGCATGGACCTCGGCACGGACGCCACCGAGAAGGGAGGGGGCGCATGACCGGCCCGGTGCGGGGCGCCGCCGTCGACTGCGGCACCAACTCCATCCGCCTGCTGATCGGCGAGGTCGACCCCGCCTACGGCCGGATCACCGACCTCGAACGCCGGATGGAGATCGTCCGCCTCGGCCAGGGCGTGGACCGCACCGGACGCATCGCGCCGGACGCGCTGCAGCGCACCCTCGCCGCCTGTACGGAGTACGCCGCCGCCGTCCGGAGGCACGGCGTGCCAACGGACCGGATCCGCTTCGTCGCCACCTCGGCCTCCCGCGACGCGGAGAACCGGGATGACTTCGTGCGCGGCGTCCGGGAGGTGCTCGGCGTTCTGCCCGAGGTGATCACGGGTGAGGAGGAGGCCGAGCTCTCCTTCGTCGGCGCCACCGGCGAACTGGCGGGACGGCCCGGTTTCACCCCGCCCTACCTGGTGCTGGACATCGGCGGCGGCTCCACGGAGTTCGTGCTGGGGGACGTGGAGGTCCCCTCGGACGAGGTCCGGGGGAACGTGCGCGCCTCGCGCAGCGTGGACATGGGTTGCGTCCGGCTCACCGAACGGCACCTCCTGCGGAACGGTCATCTCGCCGACCCGCCGTCGCCCGAGCAGATCGCCTCGATGACGGCGGACATCGAGGCGGGGCTCGACCTCGCCGCCGAGCGGGTGCCGTTGACCGAGACCCACACGCTGGTCGGCCTCGCCGGCTCGGTGACCACGGTCGCCGCCATCGCCCTCGACCTGCCCGGCTACGATTCCGAGGCCATCCACCACTCCCGGATCCCGGTCGAGCGGGTGCGGGAGATCACCGAGCGGCTGCTGACCGCCACCCACGCCGAACGCGCGGCGATCCCGGTGATACACCCGGGCCGGGTGGACGTGATCGGCGCGGGTGCGTTGGTGCTGCTCCGGGCCATGGAGCGGACCGGCGCCCCCGAGGTGGTCGTCAGCGAGCACGACATCCTCGACGGCATCCTGCTGAGCGCGGTGCGCACCTCGTGAAGTTTTTCACATGCTCGGCGGCACTCCGTGCCGCCGAGGTGTCGCGAACGCGACACCGAGCCGGCGAACCCTCCCCGATCTGACCCCGGCGGTCCGGTCGGACACGGTTCGACCTGCGATGTTGCCGCGCCTACCGGAGTCGGGCGGCGCGAGCCGCGGATTTTAACATACATTTGCCGAAGCTTGTGAAGCCGCTCACGAGGTCCTCCTCCGGCAGCCTTCTTCGGGGCGATACTGGACGTATGAGCACCACGGAGCGTCCCCGAATTCTTGTCGTGGGTGGCGGTTACGTCGGTCTGTACGCCGCCCGCCGCATCCTGAAGAAGATGAGGTACGGCGAGGCGACGGTCACCGTCGTTGACCCGCGCTCGTACATGACGTACCAACCGTTCCTTCCCGAGGCCGCAGCAGGCAGCATCTCCCCCCGGCACGTCGTGGTGCCGCTTCGTCGGGTCCTGCCCAAGGCCGAGGTCCTCACCGGCCGCGTGACCACCATCGACCAGGACCGCAGGGTGGCCACCGTGGCCCCACTGGTCGGCGCGCCCTACGAGGTCCCCTTCGACTATCTGATCGTCGCCCTTGGCGCCGTCTCCCGTACCTTCCCCATCCCCGGGCTCGCCGAGCAGGGCATCGGGATGAAGGGTGTCGAGGAGGCCATCGGCCTGCGCAACCACGTGCTGGAACAGCTCGACAAGGCCGACTCCACGACGGACGCCGACGTTCGTCGCAAGGCCCTCACCTTCGCCTTCGTCGGCGGCGGCTTCGCCGGCGCGGAAACCATCGGCGAGGTCGAGGACATGGCCCGCGACGCCGCGAGGTACTACCCGAGCCTGAAGCGCGAGGACATGCGCTTCGTGCTCGTCGACCTCGCCGACCGGATCCTTCCCGAGGTGGGCTCGAAGCTCGGTGAATGGGGCCTGGAGCACCTGGAGAAGCGCGGCGTCGAGGTGCATCTGAAGACCTCGCTGAAGTCCTGCGAGAACGGGCATGTGGAGCTGAGCAACGGCGTGGCGTTCGACTCGGGCACCATCGTGTGGACCGCCGGCGTCAAGCCCCACCCGGCGCTCGCCCGCTTCGGCCTGCCGCTGGGCCCCAGGGGCCACGTCAACACCGAGCCCACGCTCCAGGTCGCCGGCACCGACCACATCTGGTCCGCCGGTGACAACGCCCAGATCCCCGACCTGGCCGCCCGCGCGGCAGGCGAGGACGGCGCCTGGTGCCCGCCCAACGCGCAGCACGCGTTGCGCCAGGCCAAGCTGCTCGGCGACAACGTGATCGCTCGGCTGCGTGCTTTCCCGCAGCACGAGTACCGGCACGCCAGCAAGGGCGCGGTGGCCGGCCTCGGCCTGCACAAGGGCGTCGCCATGGTGAAGTTCGGCCGGCTGACGCTCCGCTTCCACGGCCGGATCGGCTGGTACCTGCACCGTGGCTACCACGGCATGGCGGTGCCGACCTGGAACCGCAAGATCCGGGTGTTCGCCGACTGGACGCTGGGGCTCTTCCTCAAGCGCGAGGTGGTCTCGCTCGGCGCGATGGAGCGCCCGCGCGAGGAGTTCTCCGCCGCCGCTCGGCCGGGCCCGGCCCCTCTTCCGGCGCCCGAGCGGACCTCGGAGCGGAAGCCGGAGGCGGAGCGTTCCGCCGAGCGGGAGCCGGCCAAGGCGGGCTGACCGCCCTGGCGTGCGCCGACGCGCCCCCGCTGGCCGCCCTTCGGCGGAATGCGCGGGGCGGGCGGGGCGTTTCGCGGACATGTGGCGTGCCCACGAGACCGGACGGTGCCAGGGTTGGCTGGAGGCCGAGCACCACCGGGTCCCGTGGCCGCTGCCTTTATTCCGCCTCGTCGCTGGAGGTGTCCCCGCATGCCCGCCGTCCCCGTCGCTCCCCGCCTCGCCGCACTCGCCGAGCAACTGCTCGGCTCCCCACTCCCTGTTCGCCTGCGGGCCTGGGACGGCAGCGAGTCGGGGCCGCCGGACGGCCCGGTGATCGCGGTGCGGCACCGGCGGGCGCTGCGGCGGGTGCTGTTCCGGCCCGGCGAGCTCGGCCTGGCACGTGCCTGGGTGGCCGGCGAACTCGACGTCGAGGGCGACCTCTACGCCGTGCTCGACCGCATCACCGGGCTCGTCTGGGGGCGCGGCCAGCGGCCCGCCACGGCGCCGGCCGCCTCCGCTCCGGCCGCGCCCGCGGCCCCGGGCAGGACGGTCGGCTCGGTGGCCAGGGGCAGGATCGCTGCGCTCCGTGAGCTGGTAAGCCTCGCTGGACCCGCCGTGGCCGTGCCGCCGCCGCCCCCACCCGAGGAGGTGCGCCGGCGGGCCGGCACCGTGCACTCGCCGGGTCGCGACCGGCAGGCGATCAGCCACCACTACGACGTCGGCAACGACTTCTACGCGCTGGTGCTCGGTCCCTCCATGGTCTACTCGTGCGCGGTCTGGGACCCGGAGGCCCAGGACGCCTCCCTGGAGGAGGCGCAGCGCGCCAAGCTCGACCTGATCTGCCGCAAGCTGGCCCTCCGCGAGGGGCAGCGGCTGCTCGACGTCGGCTGCGGCTGGGGCTCCCTGGTGCGGCACGCGGCCCGGCACTACGGCGTGACCGCGGTGGGCATCACGCTCTCCGCCGAGCAGGCCGCCTATGCTCGCCGCCGGCTGGCCGAGGACGGCCTCGCCGACCGGGTCGAGATCCGGGTCCAGGACTATCGGGAGACCGACGACGGGCCGTACGACGCCATCGCCTCGATCGGCATGGCCGAACACGTCGGCGCGGCGCGCTATCGGGAGTACACGGACCGGCTGTTCGGCCTGCTGCGCGAGGGCGGGCGGCTGCTCAACCACCAGATCGCCCGCCGCCCCGAGCCCCATGAGCGCGGCTACCGCGTCGACCCGTTCATCGACGCCTACGTCTTCCCGGACGGGGAGTTGGCACCGGTCGGGCGGACCGTGGCGCAGCTGGAGCAGGCCGGCTTCGAGGTGCGCGACGTGGAGTCGCTGCGCGAGCACTACGCGCTGACGCTGCGCCAGTGGGTGCGGAACCTGGAGGCGCGCTGGCCCGAGGCGGTCCGGCTGACCAGCCCGGGCCGGGCCCGGGTCTGGCGGTTGTACATGGCGGCCTCCGCGCTGGCGTTCGAACGTGGCCGGATCGGGGTCAACCAGATCCTGGCCGTTCGCACCCCGGAGGCCACGGGGCGCTCGGGGCTCCCGCTGCGCCCCCGCGCCTGGACCGAGCCACCCGCCGCCAGACCCTAGGTCCCCGGGCCCTCCGGGGCCCGGTCGTCCGGTGGCTGCTGGTGGATCTCGTACCGCCTGACGTGCTCCAGCACCCGCTCGGCCGTCGGGTTGCGCAGCTCGCCGACCACGCGGCCGTCGGCCAGGAAGATGATGCGGTCGGCGTAGGAGGCGGAGACGGGGTCGTGGGTGACCATGACCACGGTCTGCCCCAGCTCGCGCACGGAGTTGCGCAGGAACCCGAGGATCTCCGAGCTGGCCCGGGAGTCGAGGTTCCCGGTGGGCTCGTCGCCGAAGATGATGTCCGGCTTGCCGGCCAACGCCCGGGCCACCGCGACCCGTTGCTGCTGGCCGCCGGAGAGCTGGGTGGGCCGGTGCTTGAGCCGGTCGGCCAGGCCGACGGTGTCGATGACGTGGTCGAGCCAGGCCGGGTCGGGCGTGCGCCCCGCGACGGCCATGGGAAGCCTGATGTTCTCCAGGGCGTTGAGCATCGGCAGCAGGTTGTAGGACTGGAAGATGAAGCCGACCCGGTCCCGGCGGAGTTGGGTCAGCCGCCGGTCGCTGAGGCCGCCCAGCTCCGTCTCGCCGATCCGCGCCGAACCGGCGGATATCGTGTCCAGCCCCGCCATGCAGTGCATCAGCGTGGACTTGCCCGAGCCCGAAGGGCCCATGATCGCGGTGAACTCGCCCTGCCGGAACTCCACCGAGACCTCGTCGACGGCGACGACGCGCGTCTCGCCCGTCCCGTAGATCTTGGTGAGGCCCGTGGCTCGGGCCGCGACGGTCGAGGGCGTTGCGACGGTCGTCACCTGTGGCCTCCAATCCGCGGCGCTGGCGCGGCGCGTGTCCCGTTCATCCGCCGCCTTCCCATCGTCGCGCCGTTGTACGCCACCTGCCATCCCTCGTTGTGTTGGTTCGCCCTCCTCCCAGGGAAGGACGAGAGTGCACGTGCATACCTAAGCGTGCGCACGCGTGCGCGGAGGGTGGATTTGCGTCAATCCTATGTTGGTGCTCGCGTGCGGAGGGGCTCGTGACCGGGAGGGAGGCGCTGATGGGCCATCGGGGGCTCATAAAATCAGACAACATCGGTGGGAGACGCCGGTGTTCACGCGACCGACCCGGATAAGCTCAAGAGGCACCCCTGCGGCGCGCACGCGCTCGGAACGGCCTGGGATCTGTGCCCGGATGGTGGAATGCAGACACGGTGAGCTTAAAACTCGCTGGCCTTCGGGCCGTGCCGGTTCAAGTCCGGCTCCGGGCACCCCACGGTCCAGCCGCTCTGAGCAGGGAAGAGGGCAACCCCCCGAGCTGGTCGGCGGGGCCCGTGGGGTCACCACGGGAACATCCTTCGCATCGCGGACGCCGCCCCGAACACTACCCGCCCCGCCCTCATGCGCCCCCCGTCGAGCACCCGCGTTCGTCCCCGACGCCGGGCCGGTGCCGCGCGGCGAGGCCGCCGTCACTCGACCGTCACCCATGGTCACCAGGGCGGATGTCGGGAGCGCTCCCGAGGGGGAACCAACCCGGGCCTTCCGTTCGTTTCTTCCTGTGCACTACCGTGCGGTCTTTGCTAACGCATTACTCTGGTAGTCAAGGTCGTGCCGTGCGGCCATGGAGGAGTGAGATGAGGAGTAGCAACCCGGTCTTCACGCGTCGGGGGTTCAGTCGGGACAGTGGCTACGCCGGCTTCAACGCCGGGCCGCAGCCGCAGACCGGGACTCCGTACGCGGGTAGTCCGACCAACCCCTACGCCCAACCGGGCAACCCGTACGCGCAGCCGCAGGTGGGCCCCGACGGCAGGATGACGCCGCCGGCCGCGCCGCCGCGCGCTGGCGTGATGACGATCGACAGCGTCATCTCGCGCACCGCCCTCACCCTGGGAACCGTGGTCGCTGCGGCGGCGGTCGCCTGGATCACCGACATGCCCATCGGCCTGGGCTTCCTGTTCGCCCTGGTCGCCCTGGGCCTGGGCCTGTGGCAGTCGTTCAAGCGCGAGCCCTCGCCGCCGCTGATCCTCGCCTACGCGGTAGCCGAGGGCTTCTTCCTCGGCGTCATCAGCAACGCGATCAACGCCGTCGCGCCTGGCGCGGCGATGCAGGCCGTGGTCGGCACCATGGCGGTCTTCGCCGGTGTGCTGTTCATGTACCGGCAGCGCATCATCCGGGTGACCGCCCGGTTCACCAGGTTCGTGGTCGCCGCCGCCATCGGGTTCGTGCTGCTGTCCGCGGTCAACCTGATCGTCGCCGCCATCGGCGGGGGCAACGGCCTGGGGCTGCGTGACGGCGGCCTCGGCATCCTGTTCGGCATCGCCGGCGTGGTCATCGGCGCCTGCTTCCTGGCCCTCGACTTCAAGATGGTCGAGGACGGCATCGCCTACGGTGCCCCGGAGCGGGAGTCGTGGATGGCCGCCTTCGGTCTGACCCTCACCCTGGTGTGGATCTACCTGGAGTTCCTGCGGCTGGTCGCCATCCTGCAAGGCGAATAGGCGGGGGTGTGCGCGGACGCGCACGCCCTCCCCATCACGGCGGAGCCCCGCGAGACCGAGGTCTCGCGGGGCCCCGCCGTTTCGTGTCCGGTGCCGTTTCGAACGCGCCCAGACGGACCTGGGCCCTGTCCTGCCGCTCTTGCCGGGCCCGCGACTCCCCCGGACTCCGTCCGGGGGGACCCCCACGCTCCGGCCACTCGCTGCGTTGTCGGATCGCGCGAGTACGTCCCCCAGACTCCGTCTGGGAGGGCCCCCATTCGTACGAGCTGCGATCCTCCGCCTTGCGATTGGCCTCCCCCAGCCTGGGAGGCTGGGAGGTGCCCCATCGATCGACAGGACAGGACCTAGAAACGGTGCGCGCGGACCAGGTCGAGGGCTGCCGCCAACTCCTCGCGGGTGGCCGGACCCGGCGGCGCCGCCCGGAGCGCCTCGGCCAGATCGTGTCCGGCGACCGCCAGCTGGTCGCCCACCGCGTAGATTCCGGCGTCCGGCAGCTCGGCCGGCGGCCGATCCGGCCGTTCGAGGAGCTGGGCGCGCCGGGCGAGTTCGCGGGCCAGCGTCAGCCCCGCGGCGGCCGCGTCGCGCCGCAGCCGGCTCTCCGGCAGCACGCGCAGTCGGTCGCCGAGCGCGTCCACGGCGGCGTCGAGGGCGTCGGCCGCGGTCCCGGAGCCGGCGGTCACCGCTGGCGCGAGGTCGCGACGACGCGGTCGGCCAGCAGGAAGACGCTGTCCGGGCCGCAGGAGAAGGTCAGGGCGTACGCGCCGGAGATGCCGGACCCGCCCATCAGCACCGGCTCCTCGCCGGCCCTGACCGCCTCGGCGAGCTGCTCGGCGGCCTGCTGGTGGCTGGGGGAGAGGCAGAGCGTGGTGCCGTCGGCGAACAGGAAGACGTCCAGCGTGCCGAGCGGCCCCGGGCGCACGTCGGCCAGCGGGGTGCGGGCCTCGGCCAGCTGTGCCAGCCGGGCGGCGGTGCGGTGGTGCTCCTCGATCGGCTCACCGGTAAGCGTGTAGCCGGGATGGGAGGGATGCCGGCGGCGCGCGGCGGCCAGTTCGGCGGCCTCGCCCTCGTTGTCGTCCTCCGCGTCCAGCTCCGCGTCGCCGTCCGGGTCCGCCGCCTCGTCCTGTTCGGCCTCGGGGTCGATCCCCGGGAGCCGGCCCGAAGCGATCTCCGCCGCGGCCAGCTCGGCCGCCGCGTCGGCGTCGGCCGTCGCCTCGACCGGCCGCGCCCCGCGCGTCCCTGCGCCGCCGTCCCGGGCGTCGGGGGGAGGCGGCTGGCCCTCCTGGGCCTCCGCGGGCTCCAGCGCGTCCACGCCGTCGTTGCCCGGCTGCCTGGGGACGAACACCACGCCCTCCCGGGCGGGTCCGGCCGGATAGCCCGAGTCGCTCAGCAGATACCGCTCCAGGAGCGCGTCGAGCAGCTCCTCGTCGGCCTCCGCGGCCGCGTCGTGATCGAGGCCACCGCCGGTGAGGAGCGGACCCGCACCCTCCCCGTCTCTGGCGTCCTGCTCGGCCCAGTAGGCGCGGGCCTCGGCGAGCTCCCGCTCGCGCTCCTCGGCCAGCGCCTCGGCGACGGCGCTGCGGATCTCCTCGGCGGCCGGCACGGGACGGGCCGCGGGCACGGATCGCCCGAGCAGCTCGGCGCGCAGCGCGGAGACGTCCGCGCGCAGGCCCCGCGCGGTCGACAGCGCCGCGGCGCCCAGGCCCACCGCGGTGCCTGCGGTCGCCAGCAGGATGAGGGATATGGCGCTCACGGACTCGCTCCCAGTGCTTCGTGGTCCCTGATTTCTTATCTCAGGTTTCCGGCCCACGGCCACGGCGTGCAGTGCAAAACGTCATGAACCGGATGGGGATTCCGTCCCACGCGCCCCCTCGCCACCTCCCTGAGCTGGGGCATTCCGCCGCGATCTGGCGTGCATCACATCCCGGGCCCGCTTCGGTATCGCTGGTATATACGCAGCGGTCTGCGCCTCTTGCACCACGATTGTCCCGTACCCCGGCCCGATCGTCCTGTTCGTCAGGGGACGGTGGCGTGATCAGCGCTGCCGGGACGTTCGTCCGGGCACTCCTCGGCGATGCCCTCGGGTAGCGGGCGCCGCCGGCGCTTCAGCAGCGCCCAGGGGGCGCGCAGGCCCGGACGGGGCGCCGCCGCGACCTCCGTGCCGCTCTCCTGTGCCGCCCGCGCCGCCGCGTGCGCCACCGGCATCAGCCGCCCGCGCGGCGCCACGCCACGCTCCTCCTCGGGCCAGACGCCGAGCGCGGCGGACAGCGTGGGGAGGATGGCCATGGCGGCCGTGGCGTAGCCCTCGGCCGAGGGGTGGTACCGGTCAGGGCCGAAGAGCACCCGCGGGTTCGCGGCGAACTCGGGGCCCAGCAGGGTGCCCAGCGACACGGTCCGGCCGCCCAGCTCCACCACCGCGATGGTTTGCGCGGCGGCCAGCTGGCGGCACAGCCGGCGGGCGACCCAGCGCAGCGGCTGTCCGACCGGTTCCACCGAGCCGAGATCGGGGCAGGTGCCGACGATCACCTGGCAGCCTGCCGTACGCAGCCGCGTCACTGCCTCCGCCAGGCATTTCACTGAGCGAGCCGGCGACACCCGGCTGGTGATGTCGTTGGCGCCGATCATGATCACGCACACGTCAGGGACCGGCGCCCGTCCCGGCTCGGTGAGCAGCAGCGAGACCTGTCGCTCCAGATCGTCGGACTTCGCCCCCGACAGGGCCACGCTGTGCAGCTCCACGCTGCGTTCGGAGACCGCGGCCAGCCCTTGTGCCAGCAGTGCACCCGGGGTCTGTCCGGCCCGGTACACGCCCTGCCCGGCGGCGGTGGAGTCGCCCAGCATCGCCAGCCGCCACGGCGGCCCGGGGGAGGCGGCGAACGCGGTCCCGTAGACCCCGTCGGCCATCGGTGGCTCGCCGTCCTCGTGATAACCGCTCAGCCTCCGCCTGGTGTAGCGGACCTCGGTGAGCAGCAGGCCGGCCGCCGCACCTCCGAGCAGACTGATACCGCCGCCTCCGTAAGCGGCAGCGGTCGCGATCCTCCGGGCCACCCTCGCCGTCGACATGCCGCAGCTCCGCCTCCTGACCTTCCCCGACGCGGCCCCTGATGTGGGCCGTCACCAGATGTCGTGCCCAGCGCGGGCTCCCGTGCAACGCAATAGGGTGCTGTCCTGCCGGACGGACGACCCCGTGCCGGAGACACGCGGACATGCGGAGACCCAGGTGCAGTATTACGAGTCGATGATCTCCCTCGTGGGCAACACCCCGCTCGTGCGGCTTGGCCGGGTGACGGAGGACCTTGAGCCCGCCCCCACGGTGCTGGCGAAGGTGGAGTACTTCAATCCCGGCGGCTCGGTGAAGGACCGGATCGCGCTGCGGATGATCGAGGCGGCCGAACGCTCGGGCGCGCTGCGACCCGGCGGCGTCATCGTCGAGCCGACCTCGGGCAACACAGGGATAGGGCTGGCCATCGTGGCGCAGCAGAAGGGTTACCGCTGCGTCTTCGTCTGCCCGGACAAGGTCTCCACGGACAAGATCAACGTACTGCGGGCGTACGGCGCCGACGTCGTCGTCTGCCCGACGGCCGTCGACCCCGAGCACCCCCAGTCGTACTACAACGTCTCCGACCGGTTGGTCAGGGAGACTCCCGGCGCCTGGAAGCCCGACCAGTACAGCAACCCGGAGAACCCGCGGTCGCACTACGAGACCACGGGCCCCGAGCTGTGGCGGCAGACCGACGGGCGGATCACCCATCTCGTGGCCGGGATCGGCACCGGCGGCACCATCTCGGGCGCCGGACGGTACCTGAAGGAGGTCAGCGACGGCCGGGTGCGGGTGATCGGCGCCGACCCCGAGGGCTCGGTCTACTCCGGCGGCACCGGGCGGCCCTATCTGGTCGAGGGGGTCGGCGAGGATTTCTGGCCGTCTGCATACGACCGCGACATCGCCGACGAGGTGGTGGCCGTCTCCGACAAGGACTCCTTCCAGATGACCCGGCGGCTGGCCCGCGAGGAGGGCATGCTGGTCGGCGGCTCCTGCGGAATGGCGGCGGTCGCCGCGCTGCGGGTGGCCCGCCGGCTGCCCGCCGAGGAGGCGGCGGACGCGGTGATCGTGGTGCTGCTGCCGGACGGCGGCCGCGGCTACCTGAGCAAGATCTTCAACGACGAGTGGATGGCCGACTACGGCTTCCTGGAGGACGGCGCGCCGCAGCCCCGGGTGGCCGACGTGCTGCGCCGCAAACAGGGTGAACTGCCCTCGTTGGTGCATATGCACCCGGAGGAGACCGTGGGGGAGGCGATCGACGTGCTCCGCGAGTACGGCGTCTCCCAGATGCCCGTGGTCAAGCCGGGCGCCGGGCATCCCGACGTGATGGCGGCCGAGGTGGTCGGCTCCGTGGTCGAACGGGAGCTGCTCGATGCCCTGTTCGCCAAGCGCGCGGCGCTGGGCGACCCGCTGGAGGACCACCTGAGCCCGCCGCTGCCGCAGGTCGGCTCGGGCGAGCCGGTCGGCGACCTGATGGCCGTGCTGCACGGGGCCGACGCGGCGATCGTGCTGGTGGAGGGCAAGCCCGTGGGCGTGGTGAGCCGCCAGGACCTGCTGGCGTATCTGGCCGAGACCCCGTGATTTCGCAAGCGCCGTGGGGCCTACGCGAGTAAACGATCCCAAAGTGTCACGGACGGGCAACGCGTCGTTAACACCCGTCCGGCACTGTGGGGGATGTCGGCACCAAGGACCTCCGGAGCGGCTCCCGGACCTCCCTGGTCGCCCGGACGCGAGGCCCCGACCCGGCCCGCGTCCTCGCGGGGACCGCCGTCGTCCCGCCCCTGGTGCCTGCACCGGGGTGCGGCGGTCCCCGCCAGTTCCTCCCCGGCACGCGGCCTCCCCGCGACCGGCGTCCGATGTCACCGCGGCTGGTGGTCCCGCGGCCGAGCACCGGCGACCGGTCTCCCCGCAGGCGGCCGCATGGGCGTCCCTCCCGGCCGCAGGCCGGGGGAGGGCCCGGCCCTTTCGGGTCGGGCCCTCCGGGCACCGGCTCGCCCCGATCAGTCCCAGTCGCGGTCGGACTCGTGGTGCTCCCGCCGCAGGGCTCGCCCGCCGGCGTAGCACGCGTTGACGCCCACGATGCCGCCCCAGCACACCATCAGCCCGGCCAGCCCGGTCTGCACCGAGGCGATCGCGGACAGCGGAATCGCGAGCACCAGGGAGAGCGCCGCGAGGCCGAAGGCCTGGCCGGGTCCGCGGGCCTCCCCGCCGGCCGCCGATCGGCCGCCGCGGGCGACCACCATCTGCTGCTCGGCCAGCTGTCGCCGCAGCCGCTTCTCCACGGTCGCGTCGATGCGCTGTTCGACCTTCTCCAGGAACGACTCGACGAGCTCGGCCTCGTACGTGGCGCCGAGCTCCTTGCGGGTCTGCACGGCGGCGTCGAGATCCCCCTTGAGATCCCCGCCGAGGTCGGGGCCGCTGTCCAGCTTGGGGTCACGAGAACTCATCATGGCCACCACGGTAGCCAGGGCCCCGGAGGCTGGCACTAGGGATAACCCCCATTTCCCGAACGAGACCCCGCCAGGCCCGCTACAACTCCCCGCCGGACTCGGCGACCACCTCGGCGACGGTCTGCGGGCGGCGCATCGTGGTGAACGTCGCCGCCGCCTCCCCTCCCGCGGTGCTCCCGCCGCCCCCACCCTGACCGGCCGGCCAGTAGCCGTAGACGCCGGGGCGGGGGAGCGAGTTGTAGCCGAAGGGGGTGGAGAAGTAGTAGGCGCCGGTGTCCAGCAGCGCCACCACGTCGCCGGGCTCCAGCCGGGGCAGCGGCCGGTCGCGGGCCACCAGATCGCCGGCGAAGCAGCACGGGCCCGCCACGTCCTGGCGCACCCGCGGCCCGGTCTTCGGCCGCCCCTTCGCGTCGAAGGCGGCCACCCGGATCGGCCAGGACGCCGGGGCGAAGACGGTGCGGGTGGCGACCTGAGCGCCGGCGTGGGTGATCGCGATCGGGTGTCCGCCGGCCGACTTCGTGTACTCCACGCGCGCCAGGATCAGCCCCGACTTGGCCAGCAGCGACCGCCCGAACTCGGTGACCAGCCGGTAGTTCCCGTCGAACAGCGCCGGCACCTCGCGGCGCAGCAGCCTGGCGTAGTCGGCGAAGGTGGGCGTGGTCTGGTCGGAGTCGAAGTTGACCGGCAGACCGCCGCCGATGTCCAGGGTGTCGATCTGTCGGCGGCCGACCGCCGCGTTGATCTCCTCGGCCAGCTCGTGCGTGGCGCGCACGCCCGCCGCCATCAGGTCCAGCGGAATGCCCTGGGAGCCGACGTGGCAGTGCAGCCGGGTCAGCCACGGCCGATCCCGGCAGGCGCGCAGCACCCAGTCCCGCGCCCCGGGGTCCGCCAGGGCGATGCCGAACTTCGACGTGGCCGTGGCGGTGCTCATCGCGTCGATGCTGCCGCCCCCGAGCTGCGGGTTGATCCGCAGGCCGACGGGCGGCGGGCCGTCGTCGTCCGCGCCCAGGCCGCCGACGAGCGCGTCCAGCCGGACCAGCTCCTGCGGGTTGTCCGCGTTGAGCGCGATGCCCAGCGCGAGGGCCTCGCGCAGCTCCGCCGTGCTCTTGGCGGGGGAGTCCAGCACGATCCGGTCGGGCGCCAGCCCGGCCGCCCTGGCCAGGGCCAGCTCGCCCGGGCTGGCCACCTCGCAGCCGACGCCCAGGCCGTCGAGCAGCCGCAGCACCGGCACCAGCGAACCGGCCTTGACCGCGAACGTGTGCAGCACCTCCTGGCCGGGCGCGGTCACCTCGTCGAAGGCAGCATGGAGGGCGGCGGCGGAGTCGCGGACGCCCTGGATGTCGATCAGGGCCGCAAGGGGCCGGTCGTCGTCGAGCAGCTGCTGCGCGACGGCCGCCCGTACGGCCTGATCGCGTCGGGAAGGATCCACCATGGAAGTACCCAAGCACGGACCCCAGGAGGCGCGATGTCAGGACCCCGACTCGTGCGTGCCCCGCGTGGAGCCACCCGCTCCGCCCCGGGATGGCCGCAGGAGGCCGCCCTGCGGATGCTGCAGAACAACCTCGACCCCGAGGTGGCCGAGCATCCGGACCAGCTCGTCGTCTACGGCGGCACCGGGAAGGCGGCGCGCGACTGGCGCTCCTTCGACGCCATGACGCGCACGCTGCGCACGCTGAAGGACGACGAGACGATGCTGGTGCAGTCCGGCCGACCGGTGGGGGTGATGACCACCCACGAATGGGCCCCCCGGGTGCTCATCGCCAACTCCAATCTGGTGGGCGACTGGGCCACCTGGGAGGAGTTCCGGCGCCTGGAGCGGCTGGGCCTGACGATGTACGGGCAGATGACCGCCGGCTCCTGGATCTACATCGGCACCCAGGGCATCCTCCAGGGCACCTACGAGACGTTCGCGGCGGTGGCGGCCAAGCGGTTCGGCGGCTCGCTGGCCGGCACCATCACCCTGACCGCCGGGCTCGGCGGCATGGGCGGCGCGCAGCCGCTGGCCGTCACCATGAACGACGGCGTCGCGATCTGCGTCGACTGCGACCCGCGGGCGATCGAACGGCGCATCAGGCACGGCTACCTGGACCGGCGCGCCGAATCGCCCGAGGAGGCGCTGCGGCTGGCCACCGCCGCCCGCGACGCCCGACGGCCGCTGTCCGTCGGCGTGCTGGGCAACGCGGCGGAGCTGCTGCCCCGGCTGCTCGCCGAGGGCGCCCCGATCGACATCGTCACCGACCAGACCAGCGCCCACGACCCGCTCAGCTACCTGCCGCTCGGCGTCGACCTTGCCGACATGGCCGACTACGCCGCCGCCAAACCGGCCGAGTTCACCCAGCGGGCGCGGGACTCGATGGCCCGGCACGTGGCCGCCATGGTGGGCTTCCAGGACGCCGGGGCCGAGGTCTTCGACTACGGCAACTCGCTGCGCGGCGAGGCGAAGCTGGCCGGCTACGAGCGGGCGTTCGCCTACCCCGGCTTCGTCCCCGCCTACATCAGACCGCTGTTCTGCGCCGGCAAGGGCCCGTTCCGCTGGGTCGCGCTCAGCGGCGAGCCGAGCGACATCGCCGCCACCGACCGGGCGCTGCTCGACCTCTTCCCGGAGAGCGAGTCACGGGAGAACGAGTCGCTGGCCCGCTGGCTCAGGCTGGCCGGGGAGCGGGTGCGGTACCAGGGCCTGCCGGCCCGGATCTGCTGGCTGGGCCACGGGGAGCGGGACCGCGCGGGCGAACGCTTCAACGACATGGTGGCGCGCGGCGAGCTCGCCGCGCCCGTGGTGATCGGCCGGGACCACCTGGACTGCGGCTCGGTCGCCTCGCCGTACCGGGAGACCGAGGGCATGCGCGACGGATCCGACGCGATCGCGGACTGGCCGCTGCTGAACGCCATGGTCAACGTGGCCTCCGGCGCCTCCTGGGTGTCCATCCACCACGGCGGCGGCGTCGGCATGGGCCGCTCGCTGCACGCCGGGCAGGTCACCGTCGCGGACGGCACGCCGCTCGCCGGCGAGAAGATCCGCCGGGTGCTCACCAACGACCCCGGCATGGGGGTCATCCGGCATGTGGACGCCGGCTACGAGGAGGCCGAGGCCGTGGCCGCCGACCACGCGGTCCGGGTGCCCATGCGGGAGGAGCGGTGAGGGCCCGGGGCCCTCGGGAACCGGGTGACCCCGGCCCGGAGGCCGGCCTCGGCGCCGGGCCGGACGAGCCGGGCCGCGACGCGTCCTCGGCGCGCGACCGCCCGCCGGCGGACTCCCGGGCGGCGGAACCGGACCGGGCGGGCGGGCCCGAGTCGATGGGGCCCGGCAGGGGACGAGCCTCGGACGAGCCCTGGCCGTCCGAGGCCGACGTGCTCGGCGATCAGCGCCCACCCGACGGAGCGCATCGAGTCGCCCCCGACGCTCCTCCGCGTCCCGCCCCCGAGCCGTCGTCGAGCCCCGGTGACGCGAACGGCGGGCACCGGCCGTCGGACAGCGGCGCACTGGCCGGCCTCCCCGGCGATCCGGACCCCGGCTCGGCAAAGCCGCGCGCCGCCCAGGAGCCGGCGGAGGCCCACCCCACCGGCGCCGACGTGACCGCCGCTGCGGGGTCGCCCGGCGTGCCGGCCATCCGGCCGGCGGTGGCGGACGCGTTTCGCGCGATGTGGCGGGGGCTGGAGCCGATCGGGCGGCACGCCCGGGGCGGCTACCGCCGGTTCGCGTGGACCGCCGCGGACGCGGACTGCCGGGCGTGGTTCCGCGAGGAGGCTGAGCGACGCGGACTGGTGTACGAGGTGGACCGCAACGGTAACCAGTGGGCCTGGGCCGGAGATCCGGACCGGGCCGTCAGGGGCGGCGGCGCCGTGGTGACCGGATCGCATCTGGACTCGGTACCGGACGGCGGAGGCTACGACGGGCCGCTCGGCGTGGTCTCCGGCTTCGCCGCGCTCGACGAGCTGCGCGCCCGCGGGCGCGCCGGCGGCCGGCCGTTCGCCGTGGTGAACTTCGCCGACGAGGAGGGCGCCCGCTTCGGCGTCTCCTGCGTCGGCTCCCGGCTCGCCTGCGGCCTGCTCGACCCCGAGCGGGCCCGCGCGCTGCGGGACGCCGACGGCGTCACGCTGGCCGAGGCGATGGCCGGGGCCGGGCACGACCCGGGGAACCTGGGGCCCGACCCCGGCCGGCTGGCCGGGATCCGGGCCTTCGTCGAACTGCACGTGGAGCAGGGCCTGGCGCTGGCCAGAACCGGCCACCCCGTCGGCGTCGGCTCCGCGATCTGGCCGCACGGCCGGTGGCGGTTCGACTTCCGCGGTGAGGCCAACCACGCCGGCACCACCCGCCTCGCGGACCGCAGGGACCCGATGCTCAGCTACGCCACGACCGTGCTGACCGCCCGCAAGAAGGCCAGGCTCGCTGAGGCGCTGGCCACCTTCGGCCGGGTGGTGGTCGAGCCGGGCGGCGTCACGCCGTCCCCTCGTTGGTCCGCGCCTGGCTCGACGCCCGGGCGCCCGACCCGGACACCCTGGCCGCGCTCGTCGCGGACATCGAGCGCTCCGCGGCCGAGCGGGGTGCCCGCGACGGTGTGGCGGTGCGAGTGACCGGCGAGTCCCACACCGGACCCGTCGCCTTCGATCAGGGGCTGCGCGCGCGGATCGCCGGCCGGCTCGGCGGCGCCCCGGTGCTGCCCACCGGCGCCGGGCACGACGCGGGCATCCTCGCCACCGCCCGGCCGGCGCCGGTGCCCACGGCCATGCTCTTCGTGCGCAACCCCACGGGCGTCTCGCACGCGCCCGCCGAGCGTGCCGAGGAGGCCGACTGTCTGGCCGGAGTGGCCGCACTGGCCGACGTGCTGGAGGATCTCCTGTGGGAGGACCCACAGGACCGGCACAACCCCGAGGAGCGGGAGGACCCGGTGTGTCGCTGAGCGCGCAGACCTACTGGGCGGAGCACGCCTGGCTGAACGGCACCGTCGAGCCGGGGGTGCTCCTCGGCACCGCGGCGAGCGGCCACCTCACCTCGGTGCGGCCCGGCGAGCCCGAGCCGCCGGCCGGGGCCGTCTCGCTGCGCGGCCTGACCGTGCCCGGCCTGGCCAACGCCCACAGCCACTTCTTCCACCGGGCCCTCCGCGCCACCACCCAGATCGGCGGCGGCACCTTCTGGACCTGGCGCGAGGCGATGTACCACGTCGCCGACCGGCTGACCCCCGACCACTGCTTCGAGCTGGCCCGCGCCGTCTACGCCGAAATGGCGCTGGCCGGCATCACCTGCGTCGGCGAGTTCCACTATGTGCACCACACGCCCGGCGGCCATCCGTATCCGAACCCCAACGCCGTCGGCGAGGCGCTGATCGCCGCCGCGGCCGAGGCGGGCCTGCGCATCACCCTGCTGGACACCTGCTACCTCTCCTCGGGCTTCGGCGAGCCGCCGACCCAGCAGCAGCTCCGCTTCTGCGACGGCGACGTCGACGCCTGGGCCGAGCGCGCCGCCGCGCTGCGCCCGGACGCCACCACCCGGATCGGGGCCGCGATCCACTCGGTGCGCGCGGTGCCGGCCGAGGCGCTCGGCGTCGTCGCCCAGTGGGCCAGGGACCGGAGTGCCCCGCTGCACCTGCACCTCTCCGAGCAGCCGGCGGAGAACGACGGCTGCCGCCGCGCGCACGGCCGCACCCCCACCCGGCTGCTGGCCGACCACGAGGTGCTCGGCCCGCACACCACCGCCGTGCACGCCACGCACCTCACCGAGGAGGACATCGGCCTGCTCGGCAGCTCCGCCACCCGGGTCTGCCTGTGCCCGACCACCGAACGGGACCTGGCCGACGGCATCGGGCCGGCCAGCCGGCTGCGGCGGGCCGGCAGCCCGCTGTGCCTGGGCAGCGACAGCCATGCGGTGATCGACCTCTTCGCCGAGGCCCGGGGTATCGAACTGCACGAGCGGCTGCGCACCCGCACCCGCGGCCACTTCACCGCCGCCCAACTGCTGCGGGCGGCCACCGAACAGGGCCACGCCGCCCTCGGCTGGCCGGAGGGCGGGCGGCTGGAGTCCGGGGCGCTCGCCGACTTCACCACGATCTCGCTCGACTCCCCGCGCACGGCGGGGCCGCCGGCCCGGCTCGGCGCCGAGACCGCGGTCTACGCGGCGACGAACGCCGACGTGCGGCACACCGTCGTCGCCGGCCGGCACGTGGTGCGCGACGGCACCCACCAGCTGGTGCACGACCTCGCGGGGTCCCTCGCCCGCACGGTCGCCGACCTGCGTCACAGCCCTTGAGGCAGCCCTCGAACCCTCCTCCGAACCGAGCGGTCCGACGCACCGGCGCCGCACGCCCCGCCCGTCCCGGGTGGTGGCGGGCCGACCAGACCGCCACCACCACCGACCAGTCGCACCGGGAGCACCCCCGATGCCCAGCATCGCCCTCACCCACATCGGCACCCTCGTCACCAACGATCCCTCCCTCGGCAGCGGACCACTCGGCCTGATCCAGGACGCCGCGCTCGTCCTCGAGGACGAGCGGATCGTCTGGGCCGGCACGACCAGCAAAGCACCCGCTACTGACAGTCACCACGACGTGGCGGGCCGGGCGGTGATCCCGGGCTTCGTCGACTCGCACTCCCACCTGCTCTTCGCCGGTGACCGCGCCGAGGAGTTCGCCGCCCGGATGGCCGGTACCCCCTACACCGCGGGCGGGATCGCCACCACCGTGGCCGCCACCCGCCGCGCCACCGACGAGGAGCTCGCCGCCCGCCTCGCCGGACTGCTGCACGAGATGCTGCGCCAGGGCACCACCACCGTGGAGACCAAATCCGGCTACGGGCTCACCGTCGAGGACGAGGCCCGCGCGCTGCGGGTGGCCCGCCGGCAGACCGACGAGGTCACCTACCTCGGCGCGCATGTGGTGGCCCCGGACACGACCCCAGACGCGTACGTGGCGCTGGTCACCGGCCCGATGCTGGACGCCTGCGCGCCGCACGCCCGCTGGATCGACGTCTTCTGCGAGCGCGGCGCCTTCGACGCCGACCAGGCCCGCGCGATCCTCGCCGCCGGCCGCGCCCGCGGTCTGGTGCCCCGGCTGCACGCCAACCAGCTGACCACGGGACCCGGGGTTCGCCTCGCCGTCGAGATCGGTGCCGCCTCCGCCGACCACTGCACCCATCTCACCGACGCGGACGTCGACGCCCTCGCCCAGGCCGGGCGGCGGACCGACGAGCCGACGGTCGCGACGCTGCTGCCGGGCTGCGAGTTCTCCACCCGCTCGCCCTATCCCGACGCCCGCCGGCTGCTCGACGCCGGCGCCGTGGTGGCGCTGGCCACCGACTGCAATCCCGGCTCGTCGTACACCAGCTCGGTGCCGTTCTGCATCGCGATCGCCGTCCGGGAGATGGGCATGACACCGGACGAGGCGCTGTGGTCGGCCACCGCCGGCGGCGGCGCCGCGCTGCGCCGCTCCGACGTCGGGCGGCTGACCCCGGGCGCCCGCGCCGACGTGGTGCTGCTGGACGCGCCCTCGCCGGTCCACCTCGCCTACCGCCCCGGCGTCCCCCTGGTCTCGGCCGTCTGGCGGGGCGGCGAACGGGTGGTCTGACCGCCCGTCCGATCCCCCGCACCCTCTGGAAGCTCGCGATACATCGCGATAGGGTGCGGCGGCGACCCGGGGGAGGCCCGATGACGAACGACGAGCTCACGCGCGCGGTTCCCGACGGGCGGGACGAGCCCGTCGCGCCGTCAGGACCGGTGGCCCGCCGCGGTCTCGGCGGGAACTTCTGGAAGCTTTTCGGCGCCAGCACCCTCGGCAACCTCGGCCAGGGCGCCACCGCGGTGGCCCTGCCGTGGTTGGCGACGACCCTGACCGCCAACGCCTTCCTGATCGCCCTGGTGGGCGTCGCGCAGCGGCTGCCGTGGCTGCTGTTCAGCCTGCCGGCCGGGGCGCTCGTCGACCGCCTGGACCGGCGTCGGCTGATGCTGACGATGAGCCTGCTCCGCGCGCTGGTGCTCGGCGTGACGACGCTGCTGGTCGCGGTGGACGCGCTCACGCTGCCGGCCCTGCTCGCCTGCGCCCTGGCCCTGGGCGTCGTCGAGGTGTTCTTCGACAACACCGCCCAGGTCATCCTGCCGGCCGTCGTCGACCGGGAGCACCTGCCGTCGGCGAACGGACGCCTGATGAGCGCGCAGATCGTCACCGACGACTTCTTCGGCCGACCGCTCGGCGGCCTGCTGTTGGGCGTGGCGCTGGCCGTGCCGTTCGCCTTCGACGCGGGCATGGCACTGGTGGCGGCGCTGCTGCTGTTCACCCTGCGCGGCGCTTTCCGGGCCGGCGGCGCGTCCGGCGCGCCCCTGGACGCTCTGGACGCCGCTCCGGCGCCCCGGAGGTCGCTCCGCGCCGAGATAGCCGAGGGCGTGCGCTGGCTGTGGCGCCACCCGCTGCTGCGCCCGCTGGCGATCGCGCTCGCCGTCACCAACGCGACCGCGCAGGGCGCCATGGCGATCTACGTGCTCTACGCCCAGGAGGTCCTCGGCCTCGGCCCCGGCGGCTTCGCGCTGCTGGTCTCGGTGAGCGGCGTCGGAGGGCTGCTCGGCGGCCTGCTCGCCGCCCGGCTGAGCCGGCGGATCGGCCCGGCCGCCGCCCTGGTGGTCACGCTGCTCATCGAGATGGCCGGTTTCGGGACCGCCGCGGTGGCGTCCAACGCCTTCCTGGTCGGCGCGGTGATGGCCGCCGGCGGCTTCGGCGTCGTGCTGTGGAACGTCGTCACGGTCTCGCTCCGGCAGACCATCATCCCGGACCGGCTGATGGGGCGGGTCAACAGCGTCTACCGGCTGCTCGGCTGGGGCTGCATGCCGGTGGGCATGGCGCTGGGCGGTGGCCTGGTGGCCCTCGTGGAGGAGCTCGCGGGGCGCGAGGCGGGGCTGCGCGCGCCGTTCGTCGCCGTGGTGGTGATCCTCGGCGGACTGGTGCTGTACGTGCGGCGCAAGCTGAACGGACGCGTCATCGACGCGGCCCTGGTGGCGGCCGAGCGATGAGTTCCGGCGCCCGCCCCGGTCTCCACTCCGACACGCACGCGTGACCAACGAGCGAGCACGAGGAGAAACCATGACGGCACCGGCGACGCGCACCAATCCCCGTCTGGGCGGGCTGGTCCTGGGCAGCACAGATCCGCAGCGGCTCTACGACTGGTACAAGGCGGCCTTCGCGCCGGAGGCCACGCTGCCGGCCGAGATGCCGGTGCTGGCCCTGGAGCTGGGCGGCACCTGGCTGATCTTCGAACGACGCGACGACGTCGGCGAGCGGGCGGCCGAGCCCGGCCGGGTGCTGTTCAACATCGAGGTGGACGACATCCGGGCCGCCGAGGAGCGGCTGAACGGGCTGGGCGTGACCTGGATCAGGCCGGTGTCCGAACCGGCGCCGGGGGAGCCCGTGCGGCTGGCCACGGTCACGGACCCGGACGGGAACTACCCGCAGATCATCGAGGACCTCAGCTGACGGCGTCCCCCGCCCGGACCTGCTCGTCCCACAGCCGCGCCTTGCGCAGCGTCCCGGGCTCCAGCGCCTCACCCGCGGCCAGGATCCGGGGCCGCAGCGCGGGCTCGGTGGTCAGCCCGCGGAAGAGGAACGCGACGGACACCTCGTGGTCCGGGCGGTGCACGATCTCGACGGGGTCCCCCGCCCGGACCTCGCCCGGCGCGACGACCCGGAAGTACGTGCCGGGGACGGCCGCCTGCGTGAAACGCCGCATCCAGCCGCGCTGGCCCAGCCAGTTGGCGAAGGTGGCGCAGGGGATGCGCGGCGCGCTGGCCTCCAGCACCAGGTCGGGGCCGACGCGCCAACGCTCGCCGATCCGGACCTCGCCGAGGTCGATCCCGGTGGTGGTGAGGTTCTCGCCGAAGGAGCCGTTGGACAACTCCTGGCCCAGCTCCCGCTGCCAGCGGTCCAGGTCCTCGCGGGCGTAGGCGTAGACGGCCTGGTCGTTCCCGCCGTGGTGGCGCAGGTCGCAGATGCTGTCCCCGGTCAGCCCGCTGCCCCCGGTGCCCCTGGGCCCGGGGGCGGCGACCGGCACGGGGCCGCTGACGGGACGCTTGTCGATGCCGGTCAGGCCGCTCGGCGCGTTGGTCTCCGCGGACGCGGCGGCGGTGCCGAGATTCACGGACAGGATGCTGGGGACCTCGTGGCGCATGCGGGCACCCTAGCCGGAGCGCTGAACGGCGGGCGCATGCATTTCGCGCCGCCGCACCCTCCCGTACCCACTCCTGCGCATCAGTGCGCCAACCGCCGGCGAGCCCGCCTCGGATCCGAGTGGATCCGAGGCGGGCTCGGAAGCGGACCAGGAGGCGGACCCGGGAGGGGAGGCCGCCGTCCTACTCCTCGACCATCAGGCCGCGGCGCAGCCGGCTCAGCGTGCGCGCCAGCAGCCGGGACACGTGCATCTGTGAGATGCCCAGCTCCTCGCCGATCTCCGACTGGGTCATGTTCGCCACGAAGCGCAGCGACAGGATCCGCCGGTCGCGCGGCGACAGGTCGGCGATGAGCGGCTTCAGGGACTCGATGTACTCGATGCCCTCGAGGCCGTGGTCCTCGTACCCGATGCGGTCGGCCAGCGCGCCCTCCGCCTCGTCCTCCTCGGGCTGGGCGTCCAGCGAGCTGGCGGTGTACGCGTTGGAGGCGGCCATGCCCTCGACGATCTCGTCGTGGGAGAGGTTCAGCCGATCGGCCAGCTCCGCGACGGTGGGCGCCCGGTCCAGCTTCTGGGCGAGCTCGTCGCCGGCCTTCGCCAGGTCGAGGCGCAGCTCCTGGAGCCGCCGCGGCACCCGCACCGACCAGGAGGTGTCACGGAAGAAACGCTTGATCTCGCCGACGATGGTGGGCATCGCGAAAGTGGGGAACTCCACCCCGCGGTCGGCCTCGAACCGGTCGATGGCCTTGATCAGGCCTATCGTGCCGACCTGGATGATGTCCTCCATCGGCTCGCTGCGCGAGCGGAACCGGCCGGCCGCGAACTTCACCAGGGCGAGGTTGAGCTCGACCAGCGTGTTGCGCACGTAGGCGTACTCGTGGGTGCCTTCCTCCAGGATCCGCAGGCGCTGGAAAAGGCTCTTGGAGAGCGCCCGCGCGTCCAGCGGCCCCACCTCGTCGAAGGGCGGGATCTCCGGTAGCGGGGGAAGCGCCTCGACCCGGTCAGGGGCTGGGTCGGGCCTGGCCGGCGTGTCCTCGGCAGTCGTGGCAGCCGCGGCAAGGGTGCCGGTCGCGGCTGTCGCGGCCGGCGGGGAAGCCCCGGCGGATTCGGCATCGGTCTGTCGCGGCACCTCGAGCCTGGGGGGCTCTACGGAAGTTCCCACGCTGGGGTGGGCCGTCTCTGCGGTGGCAACGGGGTCCAGTGCGGTGATCTCCATGGTCCGTGTGTCGTCGGTTCGGGGGCCCGGTGACATGTGATGTCCTCCCTGAGGTCTCGCGGCATATGGCTGCCAAAGCCGTCGCTGGCACTGATGGGTGCGGCGCCTCCAAAGCCGGCATGGGGAGAGCCTCTCCCCGGTTCGTCTCTCTACGCCTACCGGTCGATCGCCCGGTATGGCAAGTCTGCTACGCCCGAATTCGGAGGAATGTCGGGCCTGTTAGGGTGCCCAGCGGACCTCCTAAGGGCTAGGGTTTCGAACCTAGCCAGGAAAGCGCTCCAAATTGAAGGGGGCTGCATGGACCGTGGGATGCCGGAAGGAACCAGCCGGCGCCAGCTGTCGGTCTCTGTGCGGCGCGTGGCTGGGGGCGCGAGCGCCGTGGTGCGCCCCGTCGGCGAGCTCGACCACCACTCGGCGGGCACGCTGCGCGACTCCCTGGAGAGCTGCGTCGCGGAAGGGGCCGCCCTGATCGTGATCGATCTCTCGGACCTGGAGTTCTGCGACTCCACCGGGCTGAATGTGCTGCTCACCACACGGATCGCCGCGCAGGCCGCCGGCGGTGAGGTGCACCTCGCGGGCATGCGCCCGATCGTCGCCCGGGTCCTGGAGATCACCGGGGCCGGCGCCGTCTTCACCGTGCACGGCACCCTCGGCGACGCGCTCGCGGCACTGTCCGCCGAGTGACGGGAGGGGTCTTCCGCGGCGCCGCGTGAGCCCGTCCGCTGGCCGGATCGGCGCGGCAGGCGCCCGGTACCCCGCTGTACGGGATGCCGTCGCAGGAGTCACACTATTCCCGGGCTCGGGGGAGTGTGCTCGCCGGTGGCGAGGGCAGGAGTCACATCACGTCCGGACATCGGGGCCGGGTCCGGCCCGGTCGGTGCCCGCCCCAAGCCTCCGGTGACATCAGGGAAACAGCCCTTTCAGACAGGTCACCGGTGCGACGATGCGGTGAGGGGAGGCGTGCGTTGAGTTCCACCCGTCCGTATGCCACGGGCGACAACGGCCCGGAGCCCGCCTCCCAACCGGCCCGCCAGGTGCGCCGACTCCGGCTGGTGGGGATCCAGGGCGCGGTGTCCCGGGCCCGGGAGTTCACCCGCCGGGCGCTGTACGACTGGGGGTGGCTCCCCGCCGCCACCGCCGAGGAGCGGGCCGCGGCCGAGGACGTGCTGCTGGTCGTCTCCGAACTCGTCACCAACGCCTGCCTGCATACCGATGGACCCGAGGAACTGCGCGTCGCGTTGGCCCCCAAACAACTCCGCGTGGAGGTCAGCGACCGGGGCACTGGTGCGCCCGTGTTGCGCGCCAGCCGCAGCGCTGGGCGACCGGGCGGCCACGGCATGTTCATCGTGCAGCGGCTGTGTCTGGACTGGGGCGTGCTGCACGACCCCGACACGGCCGGCAAATCGGTCTGGGCCGAACTGGCCGCGCCCGGCGTCGACTGACCCGGCACGCGCGACGCCCGCGCGGCTCCGTCGGGCGCGTTCCGACTGCGAGCCCCGGCCTGGCACATGCCATTCCGGTCATTGTCCCCAGCAGGGCTTTCCGGTGCGTCTACCATCGGCCCATGACCCGAGTACTGCTCGCCGAGGACGACGCGTCGATCTCGGAACCCCTCACCCGGGCCCTGCGCCGTGAGGGCTACGAGGTGGACGTGCGGGAGGACGGTCCCGCGGCGCTGCGGGCCGGACTGCGCGGGGACATCGACCTGGTCGTGCTCGACCTGGGACTGCCCGGCATGGACGGCCTCGAGGTCTGTCGCCGGCTGCGCACCGAAGGGCTCGGATTGCCGGTCCTCATCCTGACCGCCCGCGCCGACGAGGTGGACACCGTCGTCGGCCTGGACGCGGGCGCAGACGACTACGTCACCAAGCCGTTCCGGCTGGCCGAGCTGCTGGCCCGGGTCCGGGCGCTGCTCCGTCGCGGCACCGCGGAGGCCGCCCCGGCGCCGACCGTGCACGGCATCCGGATCGACGTGGAGTCGCACCGGGCCTGGATGGGCGACGACGAGCTGCACCTGACCGCCAAGGAGTTCGACCTGCTGCGGGTGCTGGTGCGGGACGCCGGTCGGGTGGTCACCCGCGAGCAGTTGATGCGCGAGGTGTGGGACACCACCTGGTGGTCCTCGACCAAGACGCTCGACATGCACATCTCCTGGTTGCGCAAGAAGCTCGGCGACGACGCGGCCAACCCCCGCTACATCGCCACCGTCCGCGGGGTGGGCTTCCGCTTCGAGAAGAGCTGACACCAACCCGCACCCCGACCGGAAGCCAGGAACCCCGCCGTGCGCCGCCGACTGATCAACTCCACCCTCGCCGTGGTGCTCGTCGTCGTAGCGGTCTTCGGCGTCTCCCTCTTCCTCGTCGAGGCCAGCCTCATCGAGTCCAGCGCCCGCGACAAGCTCCAGTCCGAGGCCGCCCGCCTGGTGGCGGACGTCGAGAGCCGCATCGCCGCCGGCGAGCCGGTGACGGAGGAGGAGATGGCCTCCTCGGTCCCGGCCGACCGGTACGTCGTCATCGACCTGGCCGACGGGCCGACGCTCCGCCTCGGTGAGAAGCCCGAGGGCGGGGTCACCGAGGCGACGGAGACCGGCGTGAACGGCGAGACCATCACCGTCCAGCAGCCGGGGAGCGTGGTCACCAACGAGCTCGGCCGGATGCTGGTGGTCATCCTGGTGGTCGCGCTCCTCGCGGTGGTGGCGGCGGCGCTGCTCGCGGTCCGGCAGGCGCGCCGGGTGGCCGCGCCGCTGACCGACCTGGCCGAGTCGGCGGAACGGCTCGGCTCCGGCGATCCGCGCCCGCGCCACCGGCGTTACGGCGTGGCCGAGTTGGACCGGGTGGCGGATGTGCTGGACGCGAGCGCGGAACGGATCGCGCGGATGCTCACCGCCGAACGGCGCCTGGCCACCGACGCCTCGCACCAGCTCCGCACGCCGCTGACCGCGCTGTCCATGCGCCTCGAGGAGATCATCGGGACCGAGGACCGGGACACCGTCCAGGAGGAGGCGACCATCGCGCTGGCCCAGGTGGAGCGGCTCACCGAGGTCGTGCAGCGGCTGCTGACCAACTCCCGCGATCCGCGCTCCGCCTCGGCGGTCGGCTTCGACCTGGACGAGGTGGTGCGGCAGCAGATCGAGGAGTGGAAGCCGGCGTACCGCGGCGCGGGCCGGGCCATCGTGCACTCGGGCCGCGAGGGCCTGCGCGCGGTGGGCACGCCGGGTGCGGTCGCCACGGTGCTGGCGACGCTGGTGGAGAACTCGCTGATGCACGGCGCCGGAACGGTCGCGCTGCGCACCCGGACCACCGGCAACCAGGCGGTGGTCGAGGTCACCGACGAGGGCCCAGGAGTGCCGACGGACCTGGGCGCCCGGGTCTTCGAACGCACGGTCAGCGGGCGGAACTCCACCGGCCTGGGCCTCGCCGTCGCCCGCGACCTGGCCGAGGCCGACGGCGGCCGGCTGGAACTCCTCAACCAGCGCCCGCCCGTGTTCGCGCTTTTCTTGAGCCGCGAAGCGGATCAGACATCAAGAGGAGCTTGAGCCGCGAAGCGGATCAGACATCAAGAGGAGCCTGAGTCGCGAGCTCGCGGTCGCGTTCGACGTCGCGGAAGACCCAGGTGCGGTAGGACCAGAACCGGAAGAGCGACGCGATGCCGAGCCCGACCACGTTCTTCGCGAGGTTGTCGGCCAGCGGTGAGGTGAGGCCGAGACCGTAGTGGGAGAGCGCCAGCATGCCGTTCTCGATCACCATGCCGACGCCGGAGAACAGCAGGAAGAGGCTGGCCTCCCGCCGCCTTCGGTGCTTGTCGCGGTGCCGGTAGGTCCAGTAGCGGTTGCCGAGGTAGTTCGTGCAGATGGCGGCGGAGGTGGCGATCACCCCCGAGCGCACCGGTGCCAGCCCCGCCGCCTGGACGCAGAGGTTGAAGACCAGCACGTTCACCAGGAAGCCGAACGCCCCCACGGTGCCGAACTTCGCCGCCTCCCTGGCGATGCCGCGCAGCCGGCCGGACAGCGGCGGGTGCGGTTCGGTCATGAGCGCCATGCTAAGACGGCGCGGCGCGGGCACACGGCGGGTCAGCCGACGGTCAGGTCGAAGACGGCGTCCCTCGAGGTGCGGGAGCCCCGGACCTCCTCGAGCGCGATCTGGGTGCTGCCCGGTTCCTCGGCGCGGAACTCCAGGTACCTGGTGCCGCCGACGCCGGTCTCGCCGTCCTCGGCCTCGTCCATCTCGTAGCGCCCGTCGACGAAGGTGACCACCGCCGAGTCGGGCTGGGGGTCCACGACCTCCCAGACGAAGCCGGTGCTCTGGTTCTCGTCGAGCTCGATGGTGAAGGTCTCGCCGGCCGGCACCTCGATCGTCTCGTCCTCGGCCGTGAAGACGAGGCCGTCCGGCTCGTCGCCGCCCTCGTCTCCCCCCGAGCCGCCCGAGTCGGCGCCCGTCTCCGTCTCGTTTCCCGAGTCCGTCGTTCCGTTCTCCTCACCGCAGGAGGTGGCGCCGAGCAGCGCGATGGCGGTGAGGACGCTGGCGGCCAGGGCGCGGCGCCGGCGGCGTGCGGTGGTCACGGTAAGTCTCCCTGCGTGGGTGGGTGCCGTCCGATGGGACGTTACGCGCCCGGGTCGCGGTTCCCGAGACGGCCGGGGGCCTCGGTTCCGGCCCCGGGACCACCGCCGGCCGCCGGACCGTCGGACCCGCCCGCTACGCTGGGTGCGTGACGTTCCCGGTAGTCGGCATGATCGGCGCTGGCCAGCTGGCCCGCATGACCCATGAGGCGGGTATCCCGATGGGCATCGGGTTTCGGGTCCTCAGCGAGCGACCGCAGGACTCGGCGGCGCGGGTGGCGGCCGACGTCGTCGTCGGCGACTACCGCGACCTGGACACGCTGCGTGACTTCGCCCGCGGCTGCGACGTGATCACCTTCGACCACGAGCATGTGCCCACCGAGCACCTGCGGGCGTTGCAGGCGGACGGCATCCCGGTGCGGCCGGGTCCCGACGCGCTGGTGCACGCCCAGGACAAGGGTGTGATGCGGGCCCGGCTCGGCGAGCTGGGCGTCCCCTGTCCGGTGCACCGAATCGTCGCCGACCCGGCCGACGTCCGGCGCTTCGCCGAGCGGGACGCCGGCGGCTATCCGGTGGTGCTGAAGACCGTCAGGGGCGGCTACGACGGCAAGGGTGTGTGGGTGGTGCGATCCGCGGCCGACGCCGCCGACACCGGGCTGGCCGCCGAGCCGTTCCTGGCCGGCGTCCCGGTGCTCGCCGAGGAGGCGGTGGACTTCACCCGTGAGCTGGCCGCCAACGTGGTGCGCTCGCCGCACGGGCAGGCCGTGGCGTACCCGGTGGTGGAGTCCGTGCAGGTGGCCGGCGTCTGCGACACCGTGATCGCGCCCGCCCCCGGTCTGTCCGCCGAGCTCGCGCTGGAGGCCCAGCGGTTGGCGCTGCGCATCGCGCGGGAGCTGGACGTCGTGGGGCATCTGGCGGTCGAGCTGTTCCAGACCAGGGACGACCGGATCCTGGTCAACGAGCTGGCCATGCGCCCGCACAACTCCGGGCACTGGACCCAGGACGGCGCGGTCACCTCGCAGTTCGCCAACCACCTGCGGGCCGTGCTGGACCTGCCGCTGGGCGATCCGCGTCCGCGCGCCCCCTGGACCGTGATGACGAACGTGCTCGGCGGCGACTACCCCGACCTGTATCCGGCGTTCCTGCACTGCATGGCGCGCGATCCGGGGCTGAAGATCCACGTGTACGGCAAGGATGTGAAGCCGGGCCGCAAGGTCGGGCACGTCACCGCCTTCGGCGAGGAGCTGGGCGAGGTGCGCGAGCGCGCCCGGCACGCCGCCGACTATCTGCGAGGGGTCATCGACGAATGAGCATCGACGGATTCCGGCGCGCCCGGGGCACGCGGACCGGCGGAGGGCACGCATGAGCGGGGCCGCCGCGCCGCTGGTCGGCATCGTGATGGGCTCGGACTCCGACTGGCCGGTGATGCGCGGCGCGGCTGACGCGCTGACCGAGTTCGGGGTGGCGCACGAGGTGGACGTCGTCTCGGCGCACCGCATGCCGCACGAGATGATCGCGTACGGCGAGGGCGCGGCCGGGCGCGGGCTGAGGGCGATCATCGCCGGCGCGGGCGGCGCCGCCCATCTGCCGGGCATGCTGGCGTCGGTGACCCCGCTGCCGGTCGTCGGGGTGCCGGTGCCGCTCGCCCATCTGGACGGTATGGACTCGTTGCTCTCCATCGTGCAGATGCCGGCCGGCGTGCCGGTGGCCACCGTCTCGGTCGGCGGCGCCCGGAACGCGGGGCTGCTCGCGGTCCGGATGTTGGCGGCGCACGACCCGGCGCTGCTGGAGCGGATGACCGCTTTCCAGGGCGCGTTGCGCGAGCAGGCCACGGAGAAGGGCCGACGCCTGCGCAAGGCGCTTGCCGCTGAGGAGGCACCGGGCGACCAGCCCTGACCACCCGGGCCGGCCCGCCTCGGCGTGGGCCGGCCAGTGATGCGCCGCCGCACCAGACGGCGGTGGCCATCGGGCGCCGTCCGACGCACCCGACCGACGCACCCGACCGCGGGACCCAGAGCCTGGGACGTCGACGGTCATCGTCAACCAAGGAGGCGCCGTGAACAGGCTGGAAGAAGCTCGCAAGCTGTTGGCCGAGCACCCCGTCGTGGACGGGCACAACGATCTGCCGTGGCATCTGCGCCTACAGGTGCGCTACGACCTGGACCGCCGGGACATCGCCGCCGACCAGAGCGCCCACCTGCACACCGACCTCCCGCGGCTGCGCGCCGGCGGCGTCGGCGGCCAGTTCTGGTCGGTGTACGTCAGCGTCGACCTGACCGGGGACGCCGCCGTCAGCGCCTGCCTGGAGCAGATCGACGCCGTGCGGCTGCTGCTGGCCCGCTATCCGGACCAACTCCGCGAGGCGCTGACCGCCGACGACATGGAGACGGCGCGGGCCGAGGGCCGGGTGGCCTCGCTGATGGGCGCCGAGGGCGGCCACGCGATCAACAACTCGCTCGGCGCGCTGCGCGGCCTGTACCGGCTCGGCGTCCGGTACCTGACGCTGACGCACAACGCCACGCTCGACTGGGCCGACGCGGCCACCGACGCGCCGCGGCACGACGGCCTGACCGCGTTCGGCGAGGAGGTGGTGCGCGAGATGAACCGTCTGGGCATGCTCGTCGACCTCTCGCATGTGGCCCCGGCGACGATGCGCGACGCGTTGCGGGTGACCGAGTCGCCCGTGATCTTCTCGCACTCCTCCGCACGCGCCCTCTGCGACCATCCGCGCAACGTGCCGGACGACGTGCTGGCGGCGCTGCCCGCCAACGGCGGGGTGGCGATGGCCACGTTCGTGCCGCAGTTCGTGCTGCCCGAGGTCATGGACTGGGACCGGCGGGCGGACGAGTTCCTGGTCGCCCGGGGGCAGAACCCGCTGGCCAGCACCCCGGAGACGCGGCGGCTGGTCGGCGAGTTCGCCGAGACGCACCCGCGGCCCCACGCCACCGTGGCCACGGTCGCCGACCACCTGGACCACATGCGCGAGGTGGCGGGCGTCGATCACCTCGGCATCGGCGGCGACTTCGACGGGGTGACCTATCTGCCGGACGGCCTGCAGAGCGTCGCGGACTACCCCAACCTCATCGCCGAACTGCTCGACCGCGGCTGGTCGGACACGGACCTGGCGAAGCTCACCTGGCGGAACGCGGTCCGGGTGTTGCGCGACGCGGAGGCCGCCGCCCGCGACATCGCCGCCCGCCGGGGGCCCTCCCTCGCGACCATCGGGGATCTCGACGGCCCCGGCGACGCCCCGCCGCGCTGACCCCCCGCCGGCCCGCCCCCCGGGACCCGGGAGTTGCGTCGGCGCCGTATCCAGGACCGCTCCGCTCCCGTACATTCTCCATGCCTACCGAGTGGTTGGTAAGGGGGGAAGGGTAGCGACAAGGAGGTCCTCACGGATGCAAAGAACCAGAGTCGCCTATGGAGCCCTGCTGACGCTGGCGGTGACCGCCGGCCTGATCGCGACGGGTCCGCCCGCCGCCTCCCAGGACGCGGGGCGGTCGCTGACCGCCACCGTCCTCTCCTCCCGTCCCGACACCGTTTCGGGCGGCGACGCGCTGGTCGAGATCGAGGCCCGCGGACACGTCGATCTCGACCGGGTGACCATCGAGATCGACGGGCGGGACGTGACCGGCGCGTTCCACGAGGAGTGGCACGACGACACGCTGCTGGGGCTGGTCACCGGCCTCGCCGAGGGCTCGAACGAGCTGACCGCCGAGGTGTCGGGCGACCACCGGGTCAGACCCGCCGAACTGGTCCTGGAGAACCACCCGCGCAGCGGTCCCGTGTTCTCGGGACCGCAGGAGACCCCGTTCGTCTGCGACACCGAGCGGTTCACGCTGGTCACCGGCGAGCGGCTGGGCCCGCCGCTGGACGAGAACTGCTCGGTCGCCACCCGCACCGACTACGTCTACCGCACCACCTCGGGCGAGTTGCTGCCGCTGCCTGCCGACACCACCCGGCCCGCCGACCTGGCCTGGACCACGACCAACGAGGGCGAGCGGGTGCCGTACATCGTCCGGGTCGAGACCGGCACCATCAACCGGGCCATCTACGAGATCGCGCTGCTCGCCGACCCCCAGGACGAACACGCCCCCGACGTCCGGCACCGCTCGCCGGGCTGGAACGGCAAGCTCGTCTACACCTTCGGCGGCGGCTGCACCAACGGCTGGTACGTCCAGGGCCGGGAGACCGGCGGTGTCACCCAGGACGGCATGCTCTCCAGGGGCTATGCGGTGGCCTCGTCCTCCCTCAACGTTTTCGGTAACAACTGCAACGACCTGCTGGCCGCCGAGTCGATGGCCATGGTCAAGGAGCGGTTCGTCGAGGCGTTCGGCAGCCCGGAGTTCACCGTGGGCTGGGGTTGCTCCGGCGGCTCCTACCAGGCGCAGCAGATCGGCGACAACTACCCGGGCCTGCTGGACGGCATCATCGTCGGCTGCAGCTTCCCCGACGTCGGCTTCGGCACCATCCACACGGTCTCCGACGCCCGGCTGCTCGACCACTACTTCGAGCAGAGCGCGCCCAGCGCGTTCACCGAGGAGCAGCAGCGCGCGGTCTCCGGCTTCGGGCTCTGGGAGAGCATCGGCAACCTGGCCACCGCGGGCGGCCGGATCGACCCGCGCGTCTTCTGCCCCGCCCGGCTGCCGGTCGAACTGCGCTACGACCCGGTGACCAACCCGGGCGGCGCGCGCTGCGACGTCTACGACCACACCATCAACGTCTACGGCGCCGACCCGGTCACCGGTTTCGCGCGGCGGCCGCTGGACAACGTCGGCATCGAGTACGGCCGCCAGGCGCTCGCCGACGGCGCGATCACCGTCGACCAGTTCCTCGACCTGAACGAGGGCATCGGCGGCTTCGACGTCGACGCCAACCACGTGCCGGAGCGGACCGTGGCCGATCCGCTGGCCACCGAGGCGGCGTACGCGACGGGCCGGCTGCTCAACGGCGGCGGCGGGCTGGCCGGGATGCCGATCATCGACCACCGCGAGTACACCGACCTCAACGAGGGCGGCGACATCCACATGAGCTTCCAGGGCTTCGCCACCCGCGAGCGCCTGGAGCAGGCCAACGGCACCTCGGCGAACCAGGTGATGCTCGTCCAGGAGGACAACGCCTACGGCGGCTTCACCTCGAACAACCCGATCCTCGCCGAGGCCCTGGACCAGATGGACGCCTGGCTGACCGCGATCCGGGCGGACCGCCACCCGGGATCGCCGCTGGACCGGGTGGTCCGCAACAAGCCGGCCGACCTCACCGACGCGTGCTGGACCCGGGACGACGTGAAGATCGTCGAGCGGCAGGAGGCGGGCAACGGCACCACCCGGTGCACCACCGAGTACCCCGTGTGGGAGTCGCCCCGGATGGTCGCCGGCGCGGGCATCGAGAACGACGTGGTGGCGTGCCAGCTCCAGCCGGTCGACCCCGACTCCTACGGCGTGCCGCTGACCCCGGCGCAGGAGGAGCGGCTGTGGTCGGTCTTCCCTGACGGGGTCTGCGACTGGTCCCGGCCCGGCGTCGGCCAGCAGGGCCTGAACGGCACCTGGCAGTTCTTCTGATCCCTCTCCCGGGCGTCTTTTCTCGCGCTCGCTCCCCGGTTCGGGGGGCAATTCCGACATTCTGTGTCATCACATGAAATGGCACCTCGTGGTGGTTCGGCCGTGACCGAACTCACTTCGCTCCGGCCGGGCGCCGCGTGGCCCGCGTCGTCGGGAATTCCGCCGCCGGCAAGTCGTCGTTTCGCAATACGAGTTGACCGCCGGCGCGGAATTTCCCTGGCGGCACGGGGAGCGTGTGGGTATTTCCGATCTTGGGGGATCTTGGGCCCGACTGCTCCCCGTTTCTTGTCTTGCCCGAATTCCTCGGATTACGGTGCATCCGCGCCGCACCCGCGGCGAGCCGCTACCGGACGCCGAATCCTGTCACCGGGTGCGGGACAGCAGCAATTTCCGCGTGACAGGAGCGGGGGACCCAATTTCGCCTGGTCTGCCACGGCAGATCACGGCTCGGGGTGAAGCCACCCTCCGAATTCGGCGCGTCAGCGCCGGAAGCGGCGGTGGCCGGGCGACTCCGGCCCGAACCCGACAGCTCACCTCGCAGGCGTAGGAGGAGGAGCTCACCTATGTCCGCACGCGGACGACACCGGCGGCAGCGCGCCCGTCGCATCTCTCGTATATCCCTGATGCTCACGGCCGGCGGAGCCGGCGTGGCCCTTCCGCTGATCGCCGCGGGCGGTGCGAGCGCCGCCGCGCAGCCGGCCGCCGTCAGTGACGCCAGCGCGTCCACCGTCCACCAGGCCGCCCCGCAGAGTGCCCCGCAGGCCGCCGCCCAGGGGAGCGCCGGCAGCTACACGGTCCTCGACGGCGACACCCTGTCCAAGATCGCCGACGCCCAGGGGATCGAGGGCGGCTGGCGCCAGATCTACGACGCCAACCAGTCCCTCATCGGCGGCGACCCCAACCTGATCTACCCGGGCCAGGAGCTGGCCCTCGGCGGCGGCGCCGCGTCGTCCGCCGACGAGCCGGCTCCCGCCCCGGCCGAGGAGCCCGCCGAGGAGTCGACCGAGTCCGCCACCGGGTTCACCTCCCCGGTCGCCGGCGGTGTGGGCACCGGCTACGGCGTCGCCGGCTCGATGTGGTCCTCCGGCTACCACACCGGCGTCGACTTCTCCGTCGCCGAGGGCACCTCCGTGGTCGCCGTCACCTCCGGCGAGGTCGTCTCGGCCGGCGACGGCGGTGCGTACGGCAACGAGGTCGTCATCCTGCACCCGGACGGCCACTACACCGAGTACGCCCACCTCTCCTCGATCTCCGTCAGCGCCGGCCAGCAGGTCGGCACCGGGGAGCAGATCGGCCTGTCCGGCGCCACCGGCAACGTGACGGGCCCGCACCTGCACTTCGAGGTGCGGACCGGTCCCGACTACGGCTCGGACGTGGACCCCGTGGCCTACCTGGCGGCCAACGGCGTGACCATCTGAACGTTCTTCTGAACGTTCCGGGCGACGCGCGCCCCCCGCGCGTCGCCCCAGGTGCGCCGGTGTCAGTGGCTCAGCCGCTGGTACCGGCGCACCGCCAAGGGGGCGAAGACCGCCGTCAGCAGCACCGGCCAGGCCACCGCGAGCAGCAGCGCGTGCTCCGTCGCCCAGCCGCCGCCCGCCAGGCCCGGGTTGCCGAACAGCTCCCGGATCGCCGTCACCGTCGCGGACAGCGGGTTCCATTCGGAGATCGTCCCGAGCCAGCCCGGCATCAGCTCCGGCGCCACGAACACGTTGGACACCGCGGTCAGCGGGAACGCGAGCGGGAAGACGATGGTGCCGACCGTGTCGGGATTGCGCACCAGCAGGCCCAGGTAGATGCCGATCCAGGTGATCGCCACCCGCAGCGCCAGCACCAGCGCCACCGCGAGCAGCGCCCGCCCCAGGCCCCGGTGCCACTCCCAGCCCACCAGCAGGCCGCACACCACCAGCACGGCCATCTCCAGCAGCGCCCGCAGCAGGTCCGCGGCGCTGCGCCCGGTCAGCAGCGCCGACCTGGCCACCGGCATGGCGCGGAACCGGTCGACCACTCCCCGCCCGGCGTCCATCGCCACGGCGGTGCCGGTGGCGCCCATGCCGTAGAGCATGGTCATCGCGAAGACGCCCGGCAGCAGGAACTCCCGGTACTCGCCGCCGTCCGGCACGTTCATCCCGCTGCCGAAGACGTAGCCGAAGACCAGCACGAACATTATCGGCAGCGAAAAATAAATGCCGATCTCCTCCGGGGTGCGGACCACATGCGTCATGTTGCGCCGGGTCATCACGCGGGCGTCCGCCACCGCCCAGCGCAGTCTGCCGAATGTCATGCCGCGACCTCCGTCGTCCGTTCGGTGGCTCCGTGGCCGGTCAGATGCAGGAATGCCTCGTCGAGCGTCGGCTGCCTGGTGCCGATGTCGGCCACCGCGATCCCGGCGTCGTGCAGCGCCCTGACCAACTCGGTGAGCGCGGTGACCCGGTCGCTGACCGGGGCGCTGACCCGCCGGGTGTCCGGGTCGGTCTCGGTCTCCCCGGCCGCCCCGCCGAGCCGGGCGGCGAGGCCCTGGACCAGCGCGGCCACCCGCGGCAGTTCGGCGACATGCCGCACCACCACCTCGACCCGGTCCCCGCCGAGCCGGGCCTTCAGCTCGTCCGCGGTGCCCTCGGCCACCACCCGGCCGGAGTCCAGCACCGCGATGCGGTCCGCCAGCTCGTCCGCCTCCTGGAGGTACTGCGTGGTCAGCAGCACCGTGGTGCCCCGCGCGACCAGCGACCGCACCGCGTCCCAGACCTGGTTGCGCGAGCGCGGGTCGAGCCCGGTGGTCGGCTCGTCCAGGAACAGCACCCGCGGTACGACGATCATGCTGGCCGCGAGGTCCAGCCGGCGGCGCATGCCGCCCGAGTACTGCCCGGCCGACCGCCCGGCCGCGTCCGTCAGCCCGAAACGCTCCAGCAGCTCGTCGGCCCGGCGCCGGGCGGCGCGGGGCGAGAGCCGGTAGAGCCGTCCGAACATCACGAGGTTCTGCCGTCCGCTCAGCTGCTCGTCCACCGCCGCGTACTGGCCGGTCAGCCCGATCCGCGCGCGCACCTCGGCCGGTTCCCGCGCCACGTCGAACCCGCAGATCTCGGCCCGGCCCGCGTCGTAGCGCAGCAACGTGGCCAGCGAGCGGACCGCCGTGGTCTTGCCCGCGCCGTTCGGGCCCAGCAGCCCGTGCACCGTGCCCGCGGGCACCGTGAGGCCGAAGCCGTCCAGCGCCCACTGGTCGCCGTACCGCTTGCGCAGCCCTTCGGCCGCGATCGCGATCTCCCCGTCCGTCATCCCCCTGCCGCCTTCCTCATACTCAACTGTGTACGACGAAAACTGTTTACGTCGTAGACTTACGTCTACACCATACACAGTTCTAGGATGGCGTCAACGGACGGCGTCAGCACACGTGGAGAGGGGCGGAATGGCCGCGCGGCGGGACCCGGAGCAGACGCTGGCCCTGCTGTGGCGCACCAAGCAGCCGGGCAGCAGAGGCCCGCGCGGCAGCCTCAGCCTGGACCGGATCGTGCGCACCGCGGTCGGGATCGCGGACGCCGAGGGCCTCGGCGGCGTGTCGATGCGGAAGGTCGCCGAATCGCTCGGCGTCACCACCATGTCGCTCTACCGCTACGTCCCCGGCAAGGACGATCTGCTCGACCTCATGTTCGACATGGCCTCGGGGGTGCCCGAGACCGATGACTGGCCCGACGACTGGCGCGGCGGGCTACGGGCGTACGCCTGGGGCATGTGGCACACGCTGCGCGCCAGCCCCTGGATGGTCGACGTCCCCCTCAACGGCCCGCCCATGGGGCCGAACAACCTGGCCTGGATGGAGGCCGCGCTCTCGGTCACGGCCGATTCGGGGCTGCGACCCGACGAGATGCTGGGCGTGCTGATCATCCTCAGCGGCTACGTGATGAACGAGGTCCGCCAGGAGATCTCGATGACCCGTGCCGCCCCCGCGACGGGCGTCTCGTACGAGGACTGGGGCCGCGTCTACAGCCAGATGCTCGCCAAGGTGCTCGACGACGACCGGTACCCGACCCTGGCCACGGTCGTGGCCGCCGGCGTCTTCGACGACGAGCGCACCGGCCCCGAGGAGGACTTCGAGTACGGGCTCGGCTTCCTCCTCGACGGGGTGGCCGCGCTCCTCCAGGGCCGGACGCCGGACGGCTGACCCCGCCCGGCCGCCCGGCCGCGCGGCCCGCGCGGACTACGGCAGATTCCGCGCCATCACGATGCGCTGGACCTGGTTGGTACCCTCATAGATCTGTGTGATCTTGGCGTCCCGCATCATCCGCTCCACCGGGTAGTCGCGGGTGTAGCCGTAGCCGCCGAGCAGTTGCACCGCGTCGGTGGTGATCTCCATCGCCGCGTCCGAGGCGTAGCACTTCGCGGCCGCGCCGAAGAACGTCAGGTCGCCGTCGTTCCGCTGCGACCGAGCCGCCGCCGCGTAGGTCAGCTCGCGGGCCGCCGCCAGCTTCATCGCCATGTCCGCGATCATGAACTGCACGCCCTGGAAGTCCCCGACCGGCTTGCCGAACTGCCGGCGCTCCCTGACGTACCCCTTGGCGTAGTCGAGCGCGCCCTGCGCGATGCCGAGCGCCTGGGCGGCGATGGTGATCCGCGTGTGGTCCAGGGTGCGCATCGCGGTGGTGAAGCCGGTGCCCTCCTCGCCGATCATGCGGTCTGCGGGCACCCGCACGTTGTCCAGGTAGACCTCGCGGGTCGGCGAGCCCTTGATGCCGAGCTTCCTCTCGGGCGCGCCGAACGACACGCCCGCGTCGTCCTTCTCCACCACGAAGGCCGAGATACCGCCGCGGGTCCGCTTCTCCGGGTCGGTGACGGCCATCACCGTGTAGTACTCGGAGACGCCGGCGTTGGTGATCCACCGCTTCACGCCGTTCAGCACGTAGTCGTCGCCGTCCCGGACCGCGCGGGTCTTCATGCCGCCGGCGTCCGAACCGGCGTCCGGTTCCGACAGGCAGTACGAGAACATCGCCTCGCCGCGGGCCAGCGGCGTCAGATAACGCGCCTGGAGATCCTTCGAACCGGCCAGCATCACCGGCAGCGACCCCAGCTTGTTGACCGCCGGGATCAGCGAGGAGGAGGCGCACACCCGCGCCACCTCCTCGATCACGATGACCGTGGCCAACGCGTCCGCGCCGGCGCCGCCGAACTCCTCGGGCACGTGCACGGCGTGCAGGTCGCTGCCGACCAGCGCGTCCAGGGCCTCCTGCGGGAAGCGTCCCTGCTCGTCGACCTCGGCGGCATGCGGCGCGATCTTCGCCTCCGCCAGCGCCCGCACCGACGCGCGGAGCATCTCGTGCTCCTCGGCCGGTCGGTAGAGGTCGAAGTCTCCGGCTCCTGGCACGTCTCTCTCCTCGCTCCCGGTGGGCAAACGACTGTTAAGTAACTTAATCCTAGGGACGGGGATGGGCTGTGGATAGGTGAGCTCGCCGACACGCCTGTCCGTTCTATGCTCGGGCCGAACGCTCGAATTCCACCGCGTCGTCAGCGTCCACCGTGTCGGGAGTCCGCATGTCCTCGTCCGTGTCGTCCGCAGCGTCTTCCGCGTCGTCCGCGCCCAAGATCACGGTCATCGGCACCGGCTATCTCGGTGCCACCCACGCCGCCGCCATGGCCGAACTGGGTTTCGAGGTGCTGGGTCTCGACGTCGACCGGGCGAAGGTCGAGCAGCTCGGCCGCGGCGTCGCCCCGATGTACGAGCCGGGTCTGGAGGAGCTGCTGCGCCGGCACGTCGCCGGCCTGGACGGCGCGACCGGGCGGCTCTCCTTCACCACCTCGTTCGCCGAGGTCGCCGACTTCGGCGACATCCACTTCGTCTGCGTCAACACGCCGCAGCGCGCCGGCGAGTACGCCTGCGACATGTCCTATGTCGAGTCCGCGGTGGCCTCCCTCGCCCCGCACCTCACCCGGCCCGCTCTGGTCGTCGGCAAGTCCACCGTCCCCGTCGGCAGCGCCGACCGCCTCGCGGTCCGGCTGGCCGAGCTGGCCCCGGCCGGCGAGGCCGTCGAGCTGGCCTGGAATCCCGAGTTCCTCCGCGAGGGCTTCGCCGTCCAGGACACCCTGCACCCCGACCGCCTCGTCGTGGGCGTGGGCGCGGGTCCCGGCGCCGACCGGGCCGAGCGGCTGCTGCGCGAGGTCTACGCGACGCCCGTCGCCGAGGGCTCCCCGTTCCTGGTCACCGACCTGCCCACCGCCGAGCTGGTCAAGACCGCCGCCAACGCGTTCCTCTCCACCAAGATCTCCTTCATCAACGCCATGGCCGAGATCTGCGAGGCCGCCGGCGCCGACGTCAAGCTGCTGGCCGAGGCGCTGGGCCACGACGACCGCATCGGCCGCAAGTTCCTGCGCGCCGGCATCGGCTTCGGCGGCGGCTGTCTGCCCAAGGACATCCGCGCCTTCATGGCCCGGGCCGGCGAGCTCGGCGCCGCCGAGGCGCTGGCCTTCCTCCGCGAGATCGACTCGCTCAACATGCGCCGCCGCGTCCATATGGTCGACCTCGCCCGGGAGACCCTCGGCGGCTCCCTGCTCGGCAAGCGCATCGCCGTCCTCGGCGCCGCCTTCAAGCCCGACTCCGACGACGTCCGCGACTCCCCGGCCCTCAACATCGCCGGCCAGCTCCACCTCCAGGGTGCCCAGGTCACGGTCTACGACCCCAAGGCCATGGAGAACGCCAAGGCCATCTTCCCCACCCTGGGCTACGCCCCCTCGGCGACCGAGGCCGCCCGCGGCGCCCATGCCGTCCTCCACCTCACGGAGTGGCAGGAGTTCCGCGATCTCGACCCCGCCACCCTCGGCGATGTCGTCACCGACCGTCATATCCTCGACGGCCGCAACACCCTGGACCCCACCCTCTGGCGCAAGTCCCACTGGACCTACCGCGCCCTCGGCCGCCCGGCGGCGTAGGGCGGCCGCCGCGACGGTGGTGGCGGACGGCGACGCGGAAGTTTTACGACAATTTTGCTGGTGGAGGGTACCTGGGCGCGGGAAATCCCCACGAACCACCAGAATCCTCCGCTGCGTTGAGTCTTGTCAGCTTCCGGGCGGGCCCCTAGAGTCATCCGCCAGTGCCTTGGGAGCGCTCCCATCTGATCCCCCCACAGCAGAAGGAGCACCATGAAGTCTCGCCTCCGATCCGCGGCCGCGGCATTCCTGGTGGCCGTCGGCACACTGGTCGCCTTCGTCACGACGACGCAGACCTCTCAGGCCGACGTGCAGATATGTGAGCAGTACGGAAGCACCACGGTCCAGGGGCGCTACGTCGCGCAGAACAACCTCTGGGGTTCCACGGCGCCGCAGTGCATCAACGTGACGGACACCGGATTCCAGATCACCCAGGCCGACGGCAGTTCCTCGACCGACGGTCCGCCGAAGTCGTACCCGTCCGTCTTCCTGGGCTGCCACTACACGAACTGTTCTCCCGGCACCAACCTGCCCAAGCAGATCAGTTCCATCTCCAGCGCCCCGAGTGACATCTCCTACACCTACGTCGACAACGCCGTCTACAACGCGTCGTACGACATCTGGCTCGACCCCGAGCCGCAGACCGACGGGGTGAGCCAGACCGAGATCATGATCTGGCTGAACCGGGTGGGCCCGATCCAGCCGATCGGCTCGCAGACCGGCACCGCCACCGTCGCGGGGCAGAGCTGGGAGGTCTGGGAGGGAAGTAACGGGTCGAACGACGTGATCTCGTTCGTCGCGCCGTCAGCGATGAGCAGTTTCAGCTTCGACGTCATGGACTTCGTCGACCAGGCGATCAGCGCCGGCATCGCCCAGGAGAGCTGGTACGTCACCAGCATCCAGGCCGGATTCGAGCCGTGGGAAGGCGGCGCCGGCCTCGGCGTGAACTCGTTCTCCGCGTCGGTCAACTGACCCCTTCGGTCAACTGACCCCATTCTGGTCGGCTGGCCCGTCGGTCACCCGCCCCGGGGCCCCTGTGACCAGGGGAGTCGGGTCGCCCGCCCCGGGCGGCCCGACTCCCCGTCGGGGAAAACGGGATGCCTCGGGCGCGACCCGGGCCGGACAATGGCGCATGGCCACTCTCACCGAGCACTGGCCCCTGCTGGGCCTACGCCTGACCACCCCGCGCCTGGAGCTGCGGTTCCCCACCGACGACGAGCTGGCCGAGCAGGCCGACCTCGCGGCGGAGGGGGTGCACGATCCGGCCCGGATGCCGTTCATATACCCGTGGACGGATCTGCCGCCCGCCGACCGTGCCCGTTCGGTGGTGCTGCACCACTGGCGCACCCGGGGCGCGTGCACGCCCGAGGCCTGGTCGCTGCCGCTCGCGGTCTTCGCCGAGGGCCGGGTGGTGGGCCATCAGTCCATCGAGGGCCGTGACTTCGCCGTGCGCCGCGAGGTGGCCACCGGCTCCTGGCTGGGCCGCCGGCACCACGGCGGGGGCATCGGCACGGAGATGCGCGCGGCCGTGCTGCACCTGGCGTTCGCGGGTCTCGGCGCGGCCGACGCGCTGTCGGGCGCCTTCGAGGACAACCCGGCCTCGTTCGGGGTGTCGCGGAAGCTCGGCTACGAACCGGACGGCATCGAGCGGTTCGTGGTGCGCGACCACCGGGTGACCGAACGCCGGCTGCGGCTGACCCGCGCGCGCTGGGAGGCGCACCGCACCGTGCCGGTGTCGATCGACGGCCTCGAACCCTGTCTGCCGCTCCTGGGCCTGAAGAACGGCTGATCGGGTAGTCATCCGCCCGGCGAGGAGCGGTCGTTGCGAAGCTACGATTGCCGCTCAGGGGAGGGCTGAGCCGCGCGAGCGGTACGGGAGGCGGCAGATGGTGGACGAGTCGACCGGGGGCACGGACCTGGAGAGCGGGCCCACGGGCGTCTGGATGGGGCGCGAACTCCACCTGGAGCGGCCGCACTCCGCCCGGATGTACGACTTCTACCTGGGGGGCAAGGACAACTACCGGGCGGACCGCGACGCCGCCCTCCAGGTCCTCACCGCCTTCCCCGACGTGTTCACCAGCGCCCGGGAGAACCGCGCTTTCATGCACCGGGCCACCCGAATGCTGGCCGAACGGGGGATCCGCCAGTGGCTGGACATCGGCACCGGCATACCGACCGAGCCGAACCTGCACCAGGTGGCGCAGGGCATCGTGCCCGAGGCCCGCGTCGTCTACGTGGACAACGACCCGATCGTGCTCGCCCACGCCCAGGCGCTGCTGACCAGCTCGCCCGAGGGCCGCACGGCGTACCTCGACGCGGACGCCACGAACCCGGAGTCGATCCTGGACTCCCCGGAGCTCACCGAGACCCTGGACCTGACGAAGCCGGTGGCGCTGAGCCTGAACGCGCTGCTGCACTTCGTGCCCGACGACCAGGACCCGTACGGGATCGTCAACCTCCTGATGGACGAGCTGCCCTCGGGGTCCGCCCTGGCCATCAGCCACTCCACGCACGACTTCGCCCCGGAGATCCTGGCTCGGGTGGTGGAGATCTACCGCAAGAGCGGCACCCGCGCGCGCACCCGCGACAGGGCGGAGGTGGAGCGGTTTTTCGACGGGCTGACGCTGGTGGAGCCGGGCGTGGTGCCGGCGCAGAGCTGGCACCCGGACCCGAGGCGGGCGCGGTTGCGCGCGATCGCCGGACCCACGACCGACAACACCGAGGTGAACTACTGGGCGGGCGTGGCGTTCAAGCCGTAGCGGGGCGGTCGCGGCGCGCGCGGTAGGCGCGCATCTTCGCGCGGGCTCCGCAGACCTGCATCGAACACCAGCGGCGACGCCCCGCCGGGCTGTGGTCGTAGTACGCCCACTGGCAGCCGTCGGCGTCGCACGCCTTGAGGCGCTGCCAGGTGCCGTCCGCCTCGCCCGCCGCGACGGCGGCGGCGACGCGCGCGACGAGGGTGGGCACGGGGGGAAGGCCGGGCGCCGGGCGCAGGGTGGCGGCGCCCGTCGTCTCGATGCGGAGGGTGAGCGGCGCCGCCGCCAGCCGCCCGTTGAGCTCGGCCGCCCGGGACGGGGGCAGATCGGCGCCGGCGTGCGCGCGGCACGCGGCCCGCAGGTCCTCGCGCAGCCGCTGCACCTCGGGAACGTCGCCGGTGCTGAGGAGCAGCCCGTGCCGAGTCGTGAATTCGTCGAGCCCGTCCTGGGTACTCAGGGTGTCCTCGCGGGTCTCCACGTCCAGGGTGTTGATCAGCTCCTGGATCACGAGCAGCCCGCTCGGCGTCGGTTTCTCACCCATGCTCGACACGGTACTGCTCGCCACCGACTGCTTGCGGCGTTACCGACTGAAGGGCATCATGGGGTAACCCTCATCGGTTACCTCTAAGAGGGCGAATCTGGTAACGAATCGGGTAACGAATCCGGTCAGAGGTAGCAGACGACAGGTACCGCGCGAAGGAGAAGGACTCATGACCGTTCCGACCATGGGCGTCACCGTGCTGGACTGCCCCGACCCGCAGGCGCTCGCCGAGTTCTACGGCAACGTGCTGGACTGGCGGGTCGAGGGAGAGGGGGACTGGGTGGAGCTGGCCGGGCCGCACGGCCGGCAGCTCGCGTTCCAGAAATCGGAGGGGTACCAGCCCCCGCGCTGGCCGAGCACCGAGCAGCCGCAGCAGTTCCACCTGGACCTGGACGTGCCGCGGGACCAGATGGACGCCGCGGAGCAGCGGGTGCTGGGGCTCGGCGCCACGCTGCTGGAGGGCGACGCCGAGCATCCGGGCTTCCGCGTCTACGCCGACCCGGCGGGACACCCATTCTGTCTGTGCGTCTGCTGAGGGCGCCGCTCGTCCGCCGGATGTCGGGCGCTCAGAAGTCGCCCACCTCGTCGTTGACGGTGACGGGCTCGTCGTTGCGCAGCTGCTCCATGAGGCGTTCGACGCGGTTCTCGTCCCAGTGGACGGCGAAGTCCCGGCACGGAATGTTCATCTGCTTGGCGTCGCGCATGGCGTAGAAGACCGTGCGCAGGTCCCACAGGCTCATGTCCTTGTCGACGAGCAGCGAGTCGAGCCCGGCGCCGAGGGTCGGGTAGAGGCGGAAGGGGTTGAGGATGGTCCCCATCGACGCCATCTTGTCGGAGATCGTGCCGAGGAAGTCCTGCTGGTTCCGGGTGCGGCCCAGGTCACCCTCGGCCTCCTGGTAGCGCTGGCGGTTGAACGCCAGGGCCTCGGCGCCGTTGAGGTTGTGGCAGCCGGCCTCGAAGTCGGCGCCGGAGTTCTCGTCCTGCACCGGCTCGTCGAAGCACATCTCCACGCCGCCGACCGCGTCCACGACGTTGGCGAAGCCGCCGAAGCCGATCTCCAGGTAGTGGTCGATGCGGAGGTCGAGGTTGTACTCGACGGTGCGGACCAGCAGCCACGGGCCCTCGTCGGAGTAGGCCTCGTTCAGCTTGACGCCCTCGCTCGCGGGGATGCGGTCACCCGAGGTGCTGCCGGTGAACTCCGGGATGGTGACGAGCGAGTCGCGCGGCAGGCTGATCATGGTGCTCCCGTTGTCGCCGACGTGCAGCAGGATCATCGTGTCCGTGCGCTGGCCGCCGACGTCGCCGGTGTGGAGCTCCTGCTGATCCTCCTCGCTCAGGCCCTCTCGGCTGTCGGAGCCGACGATGAGGTAGTTGGTGCCCTCGCCCGACTCCGGCCGGTCCTCCACCATCGACAGGTCCACCTCGCGCCGCAGCTTGCTGTCGGCCCAGAAGTAGGTGCCGGTGGCCACGATCACCATGATCAGCACCAGGGCTATCGCCGCGTAGCCCGTCCGGCGCGGCCAGTTCCGCTGGCGCGGCTCGTCGTACTGGGCGTACGGGTCCGGCGGCACCGGCGGCTGCGGGCCCTGCGGGTGGTTCCGGCTGCCCCGGTAGACCTGGCCGTCGCTGTACCCCGAGTCGTAGTCGGGCTGGTAGCCGGGCCCGGGGTCGCGGCCGTACGCGTCGTGCTCGCCGCCTCTCGGTCGGGGCGGCGGCGGGACGCTCGACGACCCAGGACGCCGAACGTGCGGCATCACCTGCGGCCCGTCCGGGCTCTGGTTGCCGCCGCCACGCCCGTGCCGGTCGCGGTCGCGGTCGTTGTCGGTCCATCCGTTGGGCCAGTCGCTCATGACAGGCCAGTCTGCACGGTGGCGATGTGGACCAGGTAAGGGGGGAACGGGAATGTGGCAGAGCTGATGCAAAGGAGCGCGCTCGCGCCCGCGCATACGCTGTGGCGCATGACCGACCAGCCCGGCGTATCCGACGTGGCGGACAACCAGGACCCCGGCCCTGGTAAACCCACGGCGGCATCCCGCACCACGTTGTCGCACATCATGACCCAGAACGACGTCAACCTGCTCGGCACCGTGCACGGCGGGGTGATCATGAAGCTGGTGGACGACGCGGCCGGCGCGGTGGCCGGCCGGCATTCGGGCGGGCCCGCGGTGACGGCCTCGATGGACGAGATGGTGTTCCTGGAGCCGGTCAAGGTCGGCGACCTGGTGCATGTGCACGCCCAGGTCAACTGGACCGGCCGCACCTCGATGGAGATCGGCGTGAAGGTGCTGGCCGAGCGGTGGAACGAGTCCACGCCGGCGAGCCGCGTCGGCACCGCCTATCTGGTGTTCGCGGCCGTCGACGACGAGGGGAGCCCGCGTCCCGTGCCGCCCGTGGTGCCGCAGACCGAGCGGGACCGTCGGCGCTTCCAGGAGGCGCAGATCCGGCGCACCCACCGGCTGGCGCGGCGCCGGGCGATCATGGAACTGCGGGCTCGCCGCCGCCGCGAGGGCATCGGCGACGAGCCACAGGCCTGACGAGCACAGGCCTAGAGCCGGGCGATGTCCATCCGCGGCATCCGGGGGGTGCGGCGGGCCGGGGCCCGGCCGGTCAGCATGATCAGCCGGGCCGCCCGGTAGCGCTGCCCGGCGTACGGCGCGAGGAGCTCCAGCATCCGGGCGTCGTCCGCGCCCCTGGCGCCGGTGAGCGCGTAGCCGATGATGCCCGGCAGGTGCAGGTCGCCGACGGTGATCGCGTCGGGTGCGCCGTTGCTGCGCTGCAGCGTCTCGGCGGCGGTCCACGGGCCGACGCCCGGCACCGCGCGCAGCCGGGCGATCGCCTCGGGCAGCTCCATCGCCGCCGCCTCCTCCAGCCGCCGCGCCAGCCGCACCGCGCGCAGCACCGCCGAGGAGCGCTGCCCGTCCACGCCGGCCCGGTGCCACTCCCAGGAGGGGATACGGGCGAAAACTCGTGGATCCGGCATCACGTACAACTCGGGCATGCCGCGCAGATCGGGAGATCCGGACCCGGGTCCGGGCGCGGGCTCACCGAACCGGCGCAGCAGCAGGCGCCAGGCGCGGTACGCCTCGTGCGTGGTGACCCGCTGTTCCAGGATCGAGGGGATGAGCGATTCCAGCACCAGGCCGGTGCGGACCAGCCGCAGCCCGCGGTGGCGGCGCAGCGCCTCGGCGACGAGGCGATGGCGTGGGGTGAAGGCGTCGGGGTCGTCACCGGCGCCGAGCAGCGCGGGCAACGACTCCAGCACCCACGCGGCGCCAGGCCCCCAGGCGGTGGCGTGGACCGGCTCACCCGGGACGAGGCGGAGCGTGGCGGGGCCCTGCGGGGTGCGGGTGGCGCGCCACAGCGTGCCGTCCCGCTCGGCGTGGAAGGCGGGGTCGTACGGGCCTCGACCGAGCACGCTCAGGCTGCGGTGGAGGTCGTACGGGGTGGGCGGGATCCAGCTGCGGTCGAGGCGGTCCGACATGTCCGGTAAGGCTAACGGCTCCTGGTCCCTCCGACCCGACGCCACCCCGCCGGGGCGCGCGGTGCGCCCGACGGGGTGGGTGAACGTGGTCGTGGACCGGGGTTCCGGACGGGTCTCGTGACGGTTCGTGACGGAGCGGCGGCTAACGACCCTGGAGGTCGGCGGCGAGCTTGCGGATGGTGGGCAGCTCGTCGTAGAGCTGGTCGCCCGGGCAGTCGGTGGCGTAGCCGTCGCGGTGGCCGGAGACGTTGTCGAGACGGATGTCCTGGCCGCCGGAGATCCGGTCGGCCGCGCCCGTCGGGTTGACGCCGAACAGGCCCAGCTTCCAGGCGATGAGCTGCGACACGCCCTCCACCGCGCGCTTGGCGGGCTGGGTGGTGTCGTAGCTGCCGAGGACGGCGACGCCCATGCTGTTGTGGTTGTGGCCGTAGGTGTGGGCGCCCATCACCGGTTCGGTCACGCCGCCGGCGCGGCCCTCGTAGATGGTGCCGCAGCGGTCCACGAAGAAGTTGTAGCCGACGTCCCGCCAGCCGAGGCTCAGGTGGTAGCTGTAGATGGCGCGGATGACCGCGTCCGCCTCCTTGCAGGCGTAGTCGTTGCTGCCCGCGGTGTGGTGTACGAAGGCGGTGCGGAGGTCGTCGGTGTAGAGGAACTCCTCCTCGCGCAGGGACTCGTCGGCGCCCCAACCCGCGCGGGTGACGATGGGCGGCCGGGGCCCCACATGGTCGGAGGCGGCGGGCTCCTCACCCGTCCCGATGCCGGGGTCGTCGCCCGGGTCCGTGTCCGGCTCCGTGTCCGACTCCGATCCCTCCGTGCCGGGCTCGGAGCCGGATCCGGTGGCGGTCGCGTCGTCGGGTTCGACCTCCGTCACCTCGGCCGCGTCGGCCGGCACCTCGCCCGGATCGATCAGTTGCAGGCGCAGGCCGGCCGGCAGCCCGGCGCTGGGCTCGCCGCCGTCCTCGGGCACCACCCGCACCTCGACCGCGTCCGACTCGCCGACCCACAGCGGGGCGGTCCCGCCCCGCAGCCCCGCGTCGGCGGACTCCGCCGAACCGGGGTCGGGGGCGTGGTCCTGCTGCGGCGCCAGCGGCTGCCATTCGGACCATTCGCCGGTGGCCAGGTCCCGGGTGCGGACCTCGGCCTGTCCGTTCAGCTCGGCGTTCGGGTCCGTCCAGACGACGCCGAGCAGCGAGAACGGCTCCGTCTGGGTGGCGGGCAGCCCTTGGGCGCCGCTGCCCGGGTCGGACTCGCCGGCCGCCCAGGTGCTGACGTCGAGCGGTCGCAGGGGAAGGATCTGGACGCCGTCCGCCGGCGCGACCGGGGCGGTCGCGTTGGCCGCGGCGAGCGGCAGCAGCAGGGGGACGACGAGGGTCGCCGCGCAGGCGACGAGCAGGGCGCGGGCCGGCTGGCGGCGCGCACGGGTCACTGAGCGAAGGAGAGCACGCATGACAATGATCTTTGACATATCGCCATAAGTCTGTCCATTTATGATCACCCGACCGCGCGGGCGGGACCGCCGCGTACGCTGACGACGATGAACGCCACCGACCTCACCCCCGCCGGGCTCCTCGGCGCCGCACTCGCCGGGGACGCCGGCCGCCCGCTGGTGACGTACTACGACGACGCCACGGGGGAGCGTGTCGAGCTCTCGGCCGCCACCCTCGCCAACTGGGTGGCCAAGACCGCGAACCTGCTGCAGGACGAGCTCGCCGTCGAGCGCGGCGACCGGGTCGCCCTGCTGCTCCCGGCGCACTGGCAGACCGCCGTCTGGGTGTTGGCCTGCTCGGCCGTCGGCGCGGTCGCCGACCTGGACGGCGACGCCGCCGCGGCGAGCGTCGCGGTCAGCGGTCCCGAGCGGCTGGACGCCGCGCTCGCCTGCCCGGGTGACCGGGTGGCGCTCAGCCTCCGCCCGCTGGGCGCGCGGTTCCCGGAGCCGCCCGCGGGGTTCACCGACTACGCGGTGGCCGTGCCGGGGCAGCCCGACGCGTTCGGGGCGTACGACGCGCCGGGTCCCGACGATCCGGCGCTGCTCGTCGAGGGCCGGGAGCTGACGGGGCGCCGACTGGTCGAGCTGGCCAGGGCGGACGCCGGGCAGCGCGGCCTGGAATCCGGCGACCGGGTGATGTCCCTCGACGGCTACGACACCTGGGCCGGTCTCTCGGAGGGCCTGCTGGCCCCGCTGGCGGCCGGGGCGTCCGTGGTGCTGTGCCGGAACGCCGAGTTGCTGGACGCGGCCGGGCGCGCCGCGCGGGTGGCGAGCGAGCGCGTCACCCACTTCGCCGTCTGACGGTGGCCGGGGCGGCGGGCCGCCCGCAGGATCGTGAGCATGAGGGTGCCGCGACAACCCGACTACCACCGGGACTCCCCGCCACGTGGGCCGGCCGGCCGCCGCGCCGGCGGGCGGTGGCTGCGCTGGTCGTGGTGGTCGCGCCGGCTGCGCGGGCTCGTCGGGGCGGCCCGGCGGCGTCGGCCGGGCCCGCTCCGGTGGCCGGGTCGGTCGGGCGGGCCGCGCCGGCCGCTCGGACGCCGTTGGTTGCGCTGGACCGCGTTCGCCCTGGCCGTTCTGCTGCTGACCGGCGCCGGGCTCGCCTGGGCGCTGCTGCGCCGGCTGGACGGCAACCTGACCACGGACGTGGAGACCGCGGCCGAACTGGCGCGACGCGCGGCCGAGCGACCGCCGCCGGCGCCGGGCGAGGCGCTGAACGTGCTGCTGATCGGCACCGACCCGGCAGACTCGCGGGCCGAGGCGGTGATCCTGCTGCATCTGGCGGGCGACCGGGAGAGCGCGACCGCCGCGAACTTTCCCGGTGAGCTGCCGGTGGACATCCCGAACTGCGCCGCCCGGGACGCCGGGGGGAGCGCCGAGGACGACTCCAACACCGAGGCCGGCAGCGAGGCCGACGGGGAAGCCGACGGAAGCGCGGTCGAGGCGGCGCACGCGCCGTTCGAGCGCGCCTACGAGATCGGCGGCGCCGCGTGCACCATCCGCACCCTGGAGGCGCTGACCGGCATCCGGATGGACCACCATCTGATCATCGACGTCGAGGGCTTCCAACGGATCGTCGAGGCGATCGGCGGGCCGACGCCCTGCCCCACCCCCGCGTCCGGCGATCTCCTCGCCGGCCAGCGGGAGTTCCTGGAGGCCCTGGTCCGGAAAGTGTCCGACGAGGACCTGCTGCGGAATCCCGCGAAACTTCTCCCGGTGCTCGACGCGGCCGCCGCATCGATCACAACCGACACCGAACTCGACTCCGTTGTAAAGATCTATGACCTGGTAAGCGACGTTCGGACCGTCCCTTCCCCGGGCTTCGAACTGCTCACCGTGCCCGCCGCGAGTGATGCCGCGGCCCAGCTGTACCAACGACTGCGCCAGGACCGGCCGGTGGCCGTCGAGGACGCGCCGGGCGACGGCAAGGCCCCGTCCGCCACCGGGTGTGAATAGGCCGTCGCCCGCGGCGCGATAAAGACCCCGAAAAGGGGAACTAGCTGGAGGATTAACCCCGCTCGACAGGTGGAATCCATCACCGCCATCGCCGTGCGGGGAACTCGGGGGCTAGTGTGAGCCGTCTGAAACCCAGGACGGGCACACGGAGGGCGCACGGTTAGGTGAACGCGCAGGGACGCGGAGGAGCGGGCGGCGGGGTCGACCCGGCGGATCAGTGGGTGTTCAACCCGAGCACCGGCGAGTACGAGCTGCGGGCGGCCGGATCGCGATCCGGACATGCGGGGCAGGGCGGACGCCCGTCCCACCAGGCGACGACTGCACCCTCCGCGACGCCGTCCGCCGGTGACGCTCCGCCACGGCAGCGGCACGCCACGCCGTCCCCCGGCGACCGTCCTCCCACGGACGCGGGCGACCGCCCCGGGCGGGGCCGTTCCGCCGGCGACCGGTCGGTGCCCGGTCAGCGCGACCGCCGGGCGCCGCACAGCCGCCGCAAGCCCAAGCCCAAGCGCAGCCGCAAGAAGAAGGCGCTGATGTGGGTGGCCGGCAGTTTCGCGATGCTGCTGATCTCCGGCTGTGCCCTCGCCGGGTACATGTACTGGCGGCTCAACGCGAACATCCAGAGCGAGGAAGTTTTCGGTCAGGAAACCGGGTACGGCGACGGCGAGCCGGTCAACATCCTGGTGATCGGCACCGACGACCGGACCGGCGCCGGTAACACCGGATACGGCAACGAGGGCGATTCGGGGCGCGCCGACACCACCGTGCTGATGCACTTCTCGGCCGACCGCTCGCACGCCACCGCGCTCAGCATCCCGCGCGACCTCATCACCGACGTCCCCGAATGCGAGGTCAGGGACGAGGACGGCGGCACCAGGGTCATACCGGGAACCGACGAGACCCACTTCAACTACAGCCTGGGCGTCGACGGCCGCGACCCGGGCTGCACGTGGAACACGGTCGAGCAGTTGACCGGTGTCGAGATCGACCACTACATCATGGCCGACTTCAACGCGGTGAAGGATCTGTCCAGCGCCGTCGGCGGCGTCGAGGTGTGCTTGGCCGAGCCCATCGACGACCCCAAATCGCATCTGGACCTGCCGGCCGGCCGGCACGAGCTGGAGGGCGAGGAGGCGCTGGCCTTCGTCCGCACCCGGTACTCGGTGGGCACCGGCAGCGACCTGAGCCGGATCGAGCTCCAACAGCAGTTCCTGGCCTCCCTGGCCAGGGAGATCAACGACGTGAACCCGGCGAGCAAGAAGATGTGGGATCTCGCCGACACCGCGACCAGGGCGCTCACCGTCGACCAGGGCATCGACTCCGTCAACGCCCTGATCAACCTGGCCGAGGACCTGGGGCGGGTGCCCATGTCGGACATGAGCTTCATGACCCTGCCCGTGGTCGACAACACCGACGGCGCCACCGTCCTGGTCGACGAGACCCGGGCCGACCCGATCTTCGAGATGCTCCAGCAGGACGTCTCGCCCACCGACGACGGCAAGGGCAACGGCGGAGGCGGCGGCCAGCAGGACATGGCCCCGGCCGAGGAGGTCAGGGTCGACGTGTACAACGGCGGCGACGTGCTCGGCGCCGCCCAGGAGACCGTCACCTGGTTGCAGAACGACGAGGGCATGCCGCTCTCCACCAACGCGGGCAACGCGGCCCAGCCGCAGGAGGAGACCACCCTGGAGTACGGCCCTGACCAGGCCGACCAGGCGGCTCGACTGGCGGACCTCATGGGTCTGCCGAAGCGCGCGCTGGAGGAGGGCACGGAGAACGCCGGTGACGAGCCGATGATGCTGATCCTGGGCAACGACTTCAGCGGCGCCGGCCAGCCCATCGAGGGACCGGCGCAGATGCCGGACGACGTAGACAGCATCACGGCGGATGACAAGGACGTCTGCGCCTCCTAGTGCCTGACAAGGCCACCCGCGGGGGCGGGTGAAGTCGAGTGACGCCAACCGAAATGGGGGGTTCGTTGTGCGGAGAAGTGGCATACCCAGGGGCCACGAGGAGCGCCGGGGCGACGACACAGCCCCACTCGGCACCCGCGTGGTCCCCACCGACGAGCCGGCGAACGGCGACGGACCCGGTCCCGACCAGCCGAACCAGCAGGCGCAGGGTGCGCAGGACGGACAGGGCGCGAACGGCGCGAACGGCGCGAAGCGGGGAAAGCGGGGGAAGCCCCGCAAACCGCTGTGGCGCCGGATCCTGGTGTGGACCGCCGGCTCGCTGGCGCTCCTCACGGCAGCCGTCGCCGTCGCTGGCTGGCTGTGGATACGCCATCTGAACAGCAATCTCGAAAAGGACGAGCTCTACCTCGGGGACAACCAGCTGGAGAAGCCCGAGCCCAACGCGGCCGGCCAGACCCCGTTGAACATCCTGCTGCTCGGCTCCGACTCCCGCGACGGCGAGGAGAACCAGGACCTCGGCGGCGCCACCGACCTCGCCGGCGGCGCGCACCGGGCGGACACCCAGATGCTGCTGCACGCCTCGGCCGACCGCAGCAACATGACGCTGATCAGCATCCCGCGCGACACCCAGGTCACCATCCCCCGCTGCACCGATCCGGAGACCGGCGAGGTCTACCCGGAGGAGCTGTCGGCGTCCATCAACACCTCGCTCTCCCACGGCGGCCCCGGCTGCACCGTCGCCACCTGGGAGGAGCTCACCGGCATCCCCATCGACCACTTCATGATGGTCGACTTCGCCGGTGTGGTGGACATGGCCGACGCGGTCGGCGGCGTGCCCGTCTGCGTGGAGGACAACATCTACGACGAGGACTCGGGGCTGCGCCTGGAGGCGGGGGACCACATCGTCCAGGGCGAAGAGGCGTTGCAGTGGCTGCGTACCCGGCACGGCTTCGAGGACGGCAGCGACATAGGCCGGGCCAGGGCCCAGCAGATGTACCTGAGCAACATGGCCCACGAACTCCAGGAAGGCACCTCGCTGACCGACCCTGTCCAGCTGATGGACCTGGCCGAGTCCGCGACCAACGCGCTGACCGTCGACCATGGCCTCGGCACGGTCAACAAGCTCTACGACCTGGGTGAGGACCTGCGCCAGGTGCCGAGCGGCCGGATCAACTCGATCACCATGCCCTGGCTTCCCGACCCGGACGACCCCGAGGTCACGGTGATACCCGAGCCCGAGGCGTCCGAGGAGCTGTTCTCGCTGGTCCGCGAGGACAAGGCGCTGGACGAGCCGGCCGGCGGCGCGGGTGAAAACGAGGACGAGGACGACGCGGAGCCCAGCGGTCCCGAAGAGACCGCCGACCCGGCCGAGCAGATCGCGATCGCGGTGCAGAACGGCACCGGCTACGACGGGCAGCTGCCGGTGGACGGCCGCGCCAGCGAGATCACCGACCAGCTGTACCAGCTCGGCTTCACCGCGGCGGCGGTCGACGAGACGGCCGCGGCCGAGGAGAGCACCAGCCTGCTCTATCCCACGGACGCCGACCGGGCCAACGCGGAGGCGGTGGCCGAGGAGCTCGGCCTGCCCGAGTCCGCGGTGCGGACCTCGCCCACCGCGACGGGGCTCACCCTGATCATCGGCGCCGACTGGCGCGAGGGCACCAGCTATCCGGAGCAGCCGGACGGCGGCTCGGGCGAGACGCCGAGCCCGGGCGGCGAGGACTCGGCGCTCGATCCGGAGGACGTCCACTCCGGCGCGGACAACAGGAACGACTGTATGGCGGTCAACCCGTACTACACCTGGTGACGTACTACACCTGGTGCGGGTCGGCGACCGGCGCCCGGCGTGAGGCGATGACCCGCTTCGCCAGCTTCCGCGGGCTGGTCAGGAACCCCCAGCCCCAGCACAGGTGCATCGTCGCCAGCGTCACCGGGATCCGCGCCCGGACCCCGACCGGCAGGCCACGGCCGGCCGGCAGGGAGCCCGCCACGATGCCCAGCAGGTACCCGGCGGGCACCAGCAGCGCCCACGGGGTGAGCAGCACCCCGGCCAGCAGGCCCAGCACGATCGCGGCCAGGGCCACCGGCGGCGCCAGGTAGCGCGGGTTGATCGAGCCGGGGTGGTACCGGGCCACCACCCGCCGCCACCGCCCGTAGTTGCGGTACTGGGTGGCCAGCGTCCTGACCGAGGGGCGCGGCCGGTAGGACACCAGCAACTCCGGCGAGAACCAGATGAGCCCGCCGGCCTGCCGGATGCGGAAGTTCAGCTCCCAGTCCTGGGCCCGGACGAACTCCTCGTTGTACCCGTCCTGCTGCTCCAGCACCTCCCGGCGGAACACCCCCAGATAGACGGTCTCGGCCTCGCCGGCCCGGCCGCCGGTGTGGAAGGCGGCGTTGCCCACCCCGATCCTGGAGGTCATGGCGGCCGCCACCGCGCGCTCCCACGCGGTCTCGCCCTCGGCGTGCATGATGCCGCCGACGTTGGCCGCGCCCTTCTCCGCCAGCAGCCGCACCGCGGTGGTGATGTAGTTCGGGGAGAGCATCCCGTGCCCGTCCACCCGCACCACCACGGGATGCTTCGAGGCGGAGATCGCGGCGTTCAGCCCGGCCGGGGTGCGCCCGCTCGGGTTGGGGACCGTCCGCACCCGCGGATCCTCGGCCACCAGCGCGGCGGCGATCTCGTCGGTCCGGTCGGTGGAGGGCCCGAGCGCGATCACCACCTCGAGCTCGCCGGGGAAGTCCTGCGCCAGGATGTGCCGTACGGAGCTGCGCAGATGCCGCTCCTCATTGAGCACCGGCATGATCACGGACACGGCCTCGACCGGAGACGCGTCGCGGGAGGCATCGGGATCGGCGATGGTCACCGGCTCACGTTACCGCGTACGGGGGACCCCGACGCGCGCCGCCCCCAGGCTGTAGATCGTATCTGCATACGGTGACATTCCTACCCATCCGCCGTATCCGCGGCCGACGCGGAGGTGTTCGACGATGCCCGCCAGACACCCACGCCCCCGCTCTGCGCCCCACCCCCGGCTCCGCCGCCTCGCGCTGCGCACCGCCTCCATACTGGCCCTACTGGTGCTGGCGGCGAGCGGCATGGGCCACGCCGTGGTCGACTCGGCCGAACGGGGCCTGGAGCGGATCGACCCGTTCCAAGGGCTGCCCGACGGGCAGCGACCCGATGCGGGCGACGGCCTCACCCTCCTGCTGATCGGCACCGACTCCCGGGAGAACCTCACCGAGAGGGAACGCGACGCGTACCACCTCGGCAACGTCTCCTGCTACTGCGCCGACACCATCATGCTGCTCCACCTGTCCGCGTCGCGCGACCGGGCGACCGTGGTCAGCCTGCCGCGGGACTCCTACGCCGAACTGCCGGCGCACGCGTTCCTACCCACCGGCGGTCACCACGAGCCGCACGCCGACAAGCTCAACGCGGCCCTCTCGCACGGCGGCCCCGCCCTGATGGTGAGCACCGTGGAGCAGCTCACCGACCTGCGCATCGACCACTATCTGGAGCTGGACTTCGCCGGCTTCGTGCGCGCGGTGGACGAGGTAGGGGGCGTCCCGGTGTGCACCGACCGGCCGCTGCACGACGACTACGCGGGGCTCGACCTGCCCGCCGGCACGCACACCCTGGACGGCGCCACCGCGCTGGCCTACGTGCGCGCCCGGCACCTGGACAGCACCTCGGACCTGGGCCGGATGGAGCGTCAGCAGCAGTTCCTCGCCGCCTTCCTGGACCAGGTCGTCAGCAGCGGCGTGTTGCTCAACCCGACCCGGCTCACCGGGGCCGCCGAGGCGCTGCTCGACTCGGTGCGCGTCGATCCGGGCCTCGGCGTCGAGGAGCTGGTCGAGCTGGCCGGAACGATGCGGAACTTCAGCCCGCGGGACGCCGAGTTCGCCTCCGTGCCGCTCGCCGAGGAGGTCCGTGACCTCGCGGGCGCGGGCTCGGCCGTGGTCTGGGACCCGGAGCCGACGGAGCGCCTGTTCGACAACCTGCGGGAGGGGCGCCCGCTCGACCCGGCACCGTCCCGGCGGACAGGCGGTGGGTCGGGTAACGGCGGCCAGGACAAGGACGACTGTGGGTAGCCCGGGGGAGCCGAGGCTCACCCGCGGCCACCCGATCGGGTGGGCGGCACCCCACTGACCTGCGCATACCGAGTACGGCCGGCAGCCAGGACCAGTGGTCATCACTTCGGGTGAATCCATGGCCGGGCCTTGCGAGTGGCGACCCTCTGTCGTCAAGCTGTTGCTGCTTGTCAACGCTACAACCCACGCGATACCACACGAAAACGCACGAAATCGGGAGAACCCCTGGGAGGGGCCGGTGCCGTTCGGTGAGCAGCCCGCGTATCTCCGGGTCGCGGACGACCTTCGACAACAGATCGCCAACGGCACCCTGCCGCCGCATTCGAGACTGCCCTCGCAGGCGAGCATCCGCACCCGGTACGGCGTGTCCGACACGGTCGCCCTGGAGGCGCGCAAGGTGCTGATGGCCGAGGGCCTGGTCGAGGGCCGCTCGGGCTCCGGGACGTACGTCAGGGAGCGGCCGGAGCCGCGCCGCGTCTGCCGCAGCGGGTACCGCACGCTGGGCGAGTCCTCGCCGTTCCGCCAGGAGCAGACCGACGAGCGGGTCCGGGGCAGTTGGGAGGCGCACAGCGAGCGGGCGGAGGCGAGCGAGGCGATCGCCCGGCGGCTGCACGTCGAGCCGGGGGACCCGGTGATGCGCACCCGGTACGTCTTCCGCAGCGGGGGCGAGGCCGCGATGCTGTCCACCTCGTACGAGCCGCTGCGGCTGACCGCCCGCACGCCGGTGATGCTGCCCGAGGAGGGGCCGCTGGCCGGCCGCGGGGTGGTGGAGCGGATGGCCGCCATCGACCTGGTGGTGGACAACGTGGCGGAGGACGTGCTGGCGCGTCCGGCCCTGGCCGCCGAGGCGCGGCTGCTGGGGGCCGTCCCCGGGCACTCGGTGCTGGTCATCTCGCGCACCTTCCGGGCCGGCAGCCTCCCGGTGGAGACCGCGGACGTGGTGATCCCCGCCGACCGCTACCGCGTCGGCTACCACCTCCCGGTGCGCTAGCCGCGGGGGGCCTCGGGCAGTGGCAGTTCGAACCAGACGGTCTTGCCCGTCGGGCCCTGCCGGGTGCCCCAGAGTCGCGCGGTCCGCGCCACCAGAGGCAGGCCGCGACCGTCCTCGTCGTCGGGGGCGGCCGCGCGGACCCGCGGCGGCTCCGTCTTCCGGTCGGTGACCTCGACCAGCAGCGAGCCGCCGTGCACCATGCGCAGCCCGATCGGGCCGCCCGCATGCCGCACCGCGTTGGTGACCAGCTCGCTGACCAGCAGTTCGGCCTGTTCCGTCAGCGCCCCCAGGCCCCAGTCGTGCAGCGTCCGGCGCACCGCGTGGCGGGCGGCGCGGACCACCTGGCTCCGGGCCGGGAAGCTCCAGGTGGCGACCGAATCGCCGGGCAGCCCGCCGAGCCGGGCGACCAGCAGCGCGATGTCGTCCTCGGGTCCGGCCCCGGCCCTGTCCGGCGGGCCCGCGGCCTCCGGCCGCAGCGCCGCGATGACGCTGTCGCACAACGGCTCCAGCGGCCCGCCCGGGCGGGCGATGCGGGTCAGCTGGGTGCACAGTCGGGCCAGACCCTCGTCGATGTCCGCATCGCGCGATTCGACCAGCCCGTCCGTGTACAGCACGAGCACCGCGTCCTGCGGCATCTCGACGCTGTGCTCCGGGAACGCCGCGCCGTCCGTCCCGGCGAGGCTGGCCACCCCGAGCGGGGTGCCGCCCGGCAGGTCGAGCGGCCGGGCGGACCACAGCCCCGAGCCGGGGTCCGGGGCGAACAGCACCGGCGGCAGATGCCCGGCCACGGCCAGGGTGCAGACCCGGGCCGCCGGGTCGTAGACGGCGTAGAGGCAGGTGGCCACCAGCGGGTCGTCCGGATGCTGGCCGAGGTCCTCGCTCAGGTCGCTGACCCGGCGCAGCAGCTCGCCCGGCGCCAGGTCGAGCCCGGCGAGCGTGCGCACGGCGGTGCGCAGCCGGCCCATGGTGGCCGCGGCCCGCAGCCCGTGCCCGGTGACGTCGCCGACCACGAAGGCCATCCGGCCGCCGGCCAGCGGGATCACGTCGAACCAGTCGCCGCCGACCTCCGCCCCCGAGCCGCTCGGCACGTACCGGTGGCTGACGCTGACGCCGGGCAGCTCGGGCAGCGCGCGCGGCAGCAGGTCGCGCTGGAGCGTGAGCGCTCGCTCGCGCTCCCGGGCGTAGAGGCGGGCGTTGTCCAGCGAGACGCCGGACCGGGCGGCCAGTTCGGTGGTCAGCGTCAGATCCTGCTGGTCGAACGAGGCGCGCCGGCCGGCCCGGGTGACCGTCAGCAGTCCCAGCACGGTCCCGCGGGCCGGCAGCGGCACGGTGATCATCGAGTGGACGCCGAGGTCGTGGGCCATGTGCGCCTTGGCCTCCAGGGGTGACAGCGCGGTGATCTCCTCCTCGGAGGTGAGCAGGTGCGGGGTGCCGCTGATCAGCGCGGCGCCCAGCACGTTGTCCGGCGCCACCGGCAGCTCCTCGTCCGGCTCCAGCAGCGAGTCGACGCTGGAGCTGCGACGGGTGGCGCCCACCGCGACCCGCACCAGCCGCTGGCCGGCCAGGCCGGCGGGCTCGGGCAGTTCCTCGCCGCGCAGCACGGGCCGCAGCAGCGCCACGGTGGCGTAGTCGGCGTACCGGGGCACGAGCGCCTCGGTGAGCACGTCGGCGATGCGATGCACGTCGAGCAGGTCGCCCAGCGCGCGGCCGACGTCGTTCAGCAGCGCCAGGTCCCCCCGGGCCCGCTCCACGTTCGCCAGGGACTCCATGCGCTCGGTGACGTCCATGACGGTGCAGCTCACCCCGAACGTCCGGCCCTCCCGGTCGGTGAGGCGGCTGAGGGAGACCGAATGGGCGCCCCCGCCGTCCGGCGAGGTAGTGATCATGTCGAGCACCGGGCGGCCCGAGCGCAACACCTCCCGCTGGACCGAGTGCAACTGCTGGGACAACGGCGGCGGCAGGACCTCCAGCACAGTCCTGCCGAGCAGATCGGAGGCGGGCCTGCCGTGCAGCCGGCAGAGCTCGTCGTTGACCCGGACGTAGCGCTGTTCGGTGTCGGAGATCGCGATGCCGACCGGCGAGGTGGTGACCAGGGCGTCCAGGGCGGCGAGGTTCTGCTCGACACCGGCCACCCAGCGGCTCTCCGCGAGAATGGCGAGAATGAACGGCTCGCCGTCCGCCCACCGCGCCAGCGAGCCTCTCACCTCCAACGGGACCGGCTGGCCCTCCCGGTGGCGCAGGCTCAGCGTGCCCCGCCAGTACCGGTCACGCGGCGGCACCCGGTAGACGTCGGCGCCCCGCCATGCCGGATCGTCGGGGGCCAACTCGGACAGGTGCCGGCCGACGACCTCCCCCGCGGCCCAGCCCAGGATCACCTCGGCCATCGGGCCCCACAGCATGATGGTGCCGGCGGCGTCGAGCACCATGAGGCCGACGCGCAGCCGGTCGAGCGGCGAGTGGGGCAGGTCAGGCCGGTGGCTCACCGTCCTGGCCCCAGCCCCGGGCGGAAATGTCCCATAAGGACGATTGTGCCCCGGAGGCGTCACGGTGCCTGCCGGTGCCGCCGCCGGAGCTCAGCGAAGCGTGCGGACCCCCGGCTCGACACGCTCCACGAGGTAGTGAGCCGGGGTGCCAGCAGAGTGCGCCTGGGCGCCCGATTCCAGTCGCCGGATGAGCCGGTGCGCCTCGGCGCGCGTCGCACAGTGGCCTATGCGATAGCGACCACCGTTTTCATCCTGCCGGATCACCTGCCACGGTCGCAGGTTGCTGCCGTTCATTCCTCACCCCCGATCCGCATATGCCAGACCCTACGCCAGCGCGTCACCGTGCGCACACGGATCAGGCCACTGCCATAGTCACGTTGCCCCAACAGCGGCTGGTGAACGGCCGGCAGAGGGTCGGCGGACGGCTGGCGGACGGTCAGCGGACGGTCGCAAAGAGCCGGTGGCGTCAGTCCTCCCGTCCCCGGCGACGGATGCGGCTGCCGAGCCAGACCAGCGGATCGTACTTCCGGTCCACGGCCCGCTCCTTCATCGGGATCAGGGCGTTGTCAGTGATCTTGATGCTCTCCGGGCAGACGTCGGTGCAGCATTTGGTGATGTTGCAGTAGCCGAGCCCGTGCTCCTCCTGGACGGCGCGCTGCCGGTCCAGGCCCTCCCGCTCCGCGTCGTCGAGCGGGTGCATGTCCAGCTCGGCCATCCGCATCAGGAAGCGCGGCCCGGCGAACGCCTCCTTGTTCTCCTCGTGGTCGCGCACCACGTGGCAGACGTTCTGGCACAGGAAGCACTCGATGCACTTGCGGAACTCCTGCGAGCGCCCGACGTCCTCCTGCTGCATCCGGTACTCGCCGGCCTTGACGCCCTCGGGCGGCACGAAGGAGGGGATCTCCCGCGCCTTGGTGTAGTTGAAGCCCACGTCCGTGACCAGGTCGCGGATGACCGGGAAGGTCCGCATCGGGGTCACGGTGATGGTCTCGTCGCGCTCGAACTGCGACATCCGGGTCATACACAGCAGCCGCGGCCGACCGTTGATCTCCGCGCTGCAGGAGCCGCACTTGCCCGCCTTGCAGTTCCAGCGCACCGCCAGGTCCTGGGCCTGGGTGGCCTGCAGGCGGTGGATGATGTCGAGGACGACCTCGCCCTCGTTCACCTCCACCGTGAAGTCCGCGAGGTCCCCGCCCTCGGCATCCCCCCGCCACACCCGGAAGTGCGCGTCGTAGCGTGTCGTCTCAGCGGTACTCACAGCTTCTCCAAGTTGGTCCGCGGCTCGGCAGCCGCGCGTGCGTCGCTCACGACGTGAGCTCCTCTTCGGTCAGGTACTTCATCAGTTCGTTCTTGTCGAACAGTTCGAGCAGGTCCGACCGCATCGCGGGGAGATCGCGGCGGGTGAGCTCGATCCGGCCGTCGGCGCCCAGCGAGCAGAGCAGGTTCAGCCGTCGCCAGTTGCGGTCCATCTGGGGGTAGTCGTCCCGGGTGTGACCGCCCCTGGACTCCTGACGCTCCCGGGCGGCGCGCGCCACGCACTCGCTGACCAGCAGCATGTTCCGCAGGTCGAGGGAGAGATGCCAGCCGGGGTTGTACTGCCGGTGGCCCTCGACGCTGACCCGGCGGGCGCGCTCGCGCAGGCCCTCCAGGCGCTCCAGCGCCTGGGTCATCTCCGACTCCCGGCGGATGATGCCCACCAGGTCGTTCATCGTCTGCTGCAGCTCCTGCTGCACCGTGTACGGGTTCTCCGGCGTGTCCGAGGAGCCCTCGGCCGGTTCGAACGGGTGCACCGCCTCGGTCGCCGCGCCCTCGATCTCCGCGTCGTCGGCCGTCGGCCGGCCCGACGGGTCGAGGCCGGCGGCGTACCGGGCCGCGTACAGCCCGGCGCGGCGGCCGAACACCAGCAGGTCGGAGAGGGAGTTGCCGCCGAGCCGGTTGGAGCCGTGCATGCCGCCGGCCACCTCGCCCGCCGCGTACAGCCCGGTCACCCCGGTGGCCGCCGCGGTGTCCGGGTCGACGTCGACGCCGCCCATCACGTAGTGACAGGTCGGGCCGACCTCCATCGGCTCCTTGGTGATGTCCACGTCCGCCAGCTGCTTGAACTGGTGGTGCATGGACGGCAGCCGTCGGACGATCTCGTCCGCCGGCATCCGGCTGGAGACGTCGAGGAAGACGCCGCCGTGCGGGGAGCCGCGGCCGGCCTTCACCTCCGAGTTGATGGCGCGGGCCACCTCGTCACGGGGCAGCAGCTCCGGCGGGCGGCGGTTGTTGTCGGGGTCGGCGTACCAGCGGTCGCCCTCGGCCTCGGTCTCGGCGTAGTGCTCCTTGAAGACCTCGGGGATGTAGTCGAACATGAAGCGGCGGCCCTCGCTGTTGGTCAGCACTCCGCCGTCGCCGCGCACCGACTCGGTGACCAGGATGCCCTTCACCGAGGGCGGCCAGACCATGCCGGTCGGGTGGAACTGCACGAACTCCATGTTCACCAGGGGCGCGCCGGCCAGCAGCGCGAGCGCGTGGCCGTCGCCGGTGTACTCCCAGGAGTTCGACGTCACCTTGAACGACTTGCCGATGCCGCCGGTGGACAGCACCACGGAGGGCGCGTCGATGACGAAGAACCGTCCGGACTCACGCTCGTACGCGAAGACGCCCGCGACCCGGTCGCCGCCGCCACCCTCCTTGAGGATCCGGGTGACCGTGCACTCCTGGAAGACCTTCAGCCGGGCCTCGTAGTCGCCGGTCTCCTTGAAGTCCTCCTGCTGCAGGGCCACCACGCGCTGCTGGAGCGTGCGGATCAGCTCGAGCCCGGTCCGGTCGCCGACGTGCGCGAGCCTCGGGTACTCATGGCCGCCGAAGTTGCGCTGCGAGATCCTGCCGTCCGGGGTCCGGTCGAACAGGGCGCCCCAGGTCTCCAGCTCCCACACCCGGTCGGGCGCCTCCTGGGCGTGCAACTCCGCCATCCGCCAGTGGTTGAGGAACTTCCCGCCCCGCATGGTGTCCCGGTAGTGCACCTGCCAGTTGTCGCCCGAGTTCACGTTGCCCATGCTGGCGGCGACGCCGCCCTCGGCCATCACCGTATGGGCCTTGCCGAACAGCGACTTGCAGATCACCGCGGTGCGCAGGCCCTGTTCGCGGGCCTCGATCGCCGCCCGCAGCCCGGCCCCGCCGGCGCCGACCACCACCACATCCCACGACTGCCGTTCCACTTCTCGTACCTATCCTTGTCGTCTCTGGGTCGTCTCGGAGCCTTGGGGCTCAGAACAGCCGCGGGTCGTTGAACACGTCGGTGGCCAGCAGGTACACGTAGAGGTCGGAGAGGCCGAGGCTGGTCAGAGAAGCCCAGGCCAGCGTCGCGTGGCGGCCGTTGAGCCGGCTCACGACGGTCCACATGCGGTAACGCACCGGGTTCTTCGAGAAGCTCTTCAGCCGACCGCCCATGATGTGCCGGCAGGAGTGGCAGGAGAGCGTGTAGCCCCACACCAGGATCACGTTCACCAGCAGCAGCAGCGTGCCGAGGCCCATATGGCCCCACTCGTAGTCCTCGTCGCGGAAGGCGAGCACCGTGTCGTAGGTGAGGATCACCGCGATGACGGACGAGAGGTAGAAGAAGTAGCGGTGGCTGTTCTGGACGAGCAGCGGGAAGCGGGTCTCGCCCGTGTACCGCTGGTGCGGTTCGGCGACCGCGCAGGCCGGCGGCGAGGCCCAGAAGCCGCGGTAGTACGCCTTGCGGTAGTAGTAGCAGGTCATCCGGAAGCCGAGCGGCAGCACGAGGATGATCAGCGCCGGGGAGAGCGACCACCAGTCGCCGAACAGGGCCCAGTTGGGCCCGCCCTTCATGTCCGTGCAGTTCTCCGCCAGACAGGGGGAGTAGAACGGCGAGACGTAGGGGGCGGCGTAGTAGTCGGCGTTGCTGAAGGCCCGCCAGGTGGCGTAGACGATGAACGCCAGCAGCGCGGCGACGGTGACGGTCGGCGCGAGCCACCAGCGGTCGGTGCGCAGGTGCCGCTCGGGAATGGCGGCCCGGGCGGGTGTCGGTGGGGCGTTGGTTTCGGTGGCCAAGGGACTCTCCGGGGCGAAGAACGGAACGTCAGCGTGCGGGTCGGACGGTGAGCGGGTGGGGGTCTCCCCCCGAGACCGTGCCAGGGCGGCGACGACATCGCGGCCGGCGTCGCCGCCGGTACGGCCGCCGCCGGCGGGACCGGCGTCGGGGGCGGGGGTAACGGGGGTGGCATCAGTGGCGGCACCCCAGGCCCTCGTCATCTGCGCCTACCCACGGCCGGTGGTCATAAGGCGCGTCGGAGCCCTCTGTCGGCTCCCGGCTCTCCCGCGGGTGGTTGGCGTCGCGGCGCGGCCGGCGCCCGTCCGGCCAGCCACCCGGCTGCTGATCCAGGCGGGAGAGACAGCGCGCCACGTCATCGACGCAGCGCTGCGCGGCACGAAGTTCGTCGTGCGGCGACATCTCTCACCACCTCCCTCGGTGGTCCACCACCTGGACGATGCAGTGTGTCTCCTGACACAGGTGATTGGGAAGGGGGCGGTAGGGCACGGTGACGTCACGCGCCGTCCGCTCGCGTGTCGCGCTGCTCCGTACGGGTGACGGCCCTGGCCCTATCCGCCGTGTCGTCACCGTGGGCGTGGGCTGGTCACCTTCAGTGGCAGACAAGGCGCATCGGTGCGATCGACAGACAGGCTGTTGATCGGAGTGCGGGACGGGGCGCCCGGCGGACGGTCCCCGACTCCGGAGGTACGAGAAATGTCAGGCGGCCAGAGCCGATCGCGCCGCGGCCTGGCGCTGCTCGCGGCGGTGGCCGCACTCCTGACGGGGTGTGCCGGCGGGGCCGAACCTTCGGCCGGCGGGGCGGCCGGGCAGTCGGTGGCCGTCGTTCCGCGTGCCGAACTGGCCGTCGGTGGGACCGTCACCTGGGGCGTGGACGAGCTGCCGGAGAGCCTCAACGCGTACCACCATGCGGCGGGTCCGGTCACCGAACAGGTGGCGGGCGCGGTGCTGCCCTCGCTTTTCACCCTGGACCAGGGCGGCCAGCCCCGGCTGAACACCGACGTGCTGCGGTCCGCCGAGGTCACCGAGCGCGAACCGCGGCAGACCGTCGTCTACACGCTGCATCCGCGCGCCGCGTGGAGCGACGGGCGGCCGCTCGGCGCCGCGGACTTCCGCGCCCAGTGGCAGGCGCTGAACGGCACGGACCGCGACTACTGGTCGGCCCGTGCGGCGGGCTACGACCGGATCGCGAGCGTGGCCGAAGGGCCGGGGACCCACCAGGTCACGGTCACCTTCGCCCAGCCCTACGCCGACTGGAAGGCGTTGTTCAGCCCGCTCTACCCGAGCTCCGTGACCGGCGATCCCGAGCTCTTCAACGAGGGGCTCGACGAGGGTGCCGAACCCCCCGCCGCGGGCGGCCCGTTCGCGGTCGCCGACGTGGACCGGGACTCCGGCACCATCACCCTGGCCCGCAACGACGCCTGGTGGGGCCAGCCCGCGCTGCTCGACGAGCTGGTGTTCGCCGCGGTGCCGAGCGGTGAGCGCCGGGACGCGCTGCTGGCCGGCGAGCTCGACCTCGCGGAGATCGGGCCCGCCGAGGCGGAGCGGATCACCGCCTCCGGCTACCTACAGGCGGCGCAGGACGACCGGGCCGGCGGCGCCGAACCGCCCTCGGCCGGCGCGGCCCTGGCCAAGGCCGGCACGGCGATGCACGAGCTCGCCACGGCGCGGTTGGCCGCGGTCACCTGGGGAGGGGCCGACGAGCGGGCCGAGGCGGAGCGCGCCCACGACCGCTATCTGCGGGCGCTGAGCGCGGCGGAACGCGCGCGGGCTGACGCGTTCGCCTCCCGCGAGCGGGCGCTCGCCGACCAGCTGAACGACCTCACGGTCTACCGCGCCTACGACCCCGGCTACACGCAGCTCACGCTGAACGCCTCGGCCCCGGCGCTCGACGACGAACGGGTTCGCTGGGCCCTGGCCGCCGCGATCGACCGGGACGTGCTGGCCGCGGCCGTGCACGATCCGGCGGGGCTGCCGGTCCAGCCGCTGGGCAGTCATCTGCGGACCGCCGACCAGACGCGGTACCTGGACACCAGCGAGGCTCTCGACTCCGCACTCTCCGCCGTCTCCGCCGAGATCCTGCTGGAGGAGGCGGGCTGGAGCCTCGACGAGCCGGCCGCCGCGCGGTCGCTCCCGGGCGCGTGGGACGACGCGGAGGGTGCGGTGCCGCTTCCCGCCGGTGTCGGCGCACCGTGGCGGGCCGCGCTGGAACACACCGCGGAGGCCGGCTCGGCCGCCTGGGCTGCTGGTGCGGTGGCTGCTGGTGCTGCGGAGTCCGGGGCCGGGGGTGAGGTCCGGACGAAGGACGGGACGCCGTTGGAACTGCGCTTCGTGGTGCCGGACGGGCCCGGGTCCACGTCGTTGCGGCAGACCGGCCGGCGCATCGCCGAAATGCTCGCGGAGGTCGGCGTGCGCGCCGAGATCACCGAGGTGCCGGCCGAGGAGTTCTTCGCTGAGACCGTCCCAGGCGGCGCCTTCGACCTCGCGCTGTACTCCTGGCCGGCCACCGTCTTCCCGGCCACCGACGCGCAGCCGCTGTTCGCCAAGCCGCACCCTCTGCCGGGCGGCCAGCTGATGCTCGCGCAGAACTACGCCCGCGTCGGCACCGACTACGTCGACCAGCTGCTGCGGCGGGCCGCGGGCGAGCTCGACGAGACGGCCCAGGACGAGCTGCTGCGCCAGGCGGACGCCCAGCTGTGGGCGGTGGCCGGCTCGATCCCGCTCTACCAGCCGCCGCAGCTGATGGCCGCCACCGACGACCTCGCCGGCGTCGGCGCCCACGGTCTGGCCACGCCGCGCTACCAGGACATCGGCTTCCGCCGGTAGCGGCCGGTCCGCTGGTGGCGGACGCCGGTCGCGGGCCCGCCGGCGGCCCGTACGATGGCAGCCATGCCCACGCGCCACGACATCCGTAACGTCGCCATCGTCGCCCACGTCGACCACGGCAAAACGACCCTGGTCGACGCCATGCTCCGGCAGGCGGGAGCCTTCGCCGCGCACCAGCGGGTCGACGAGCGGGTGATGGACACCGGTGACCTGGAGCGCGAGAAGGGCATCACCATCCTCGCCAAGAACACCGCCGTCCGGTACCACCCGAAGGGCGGCGGCGAGCCGGTGGTGATCAACATCATCGACACCCCAGGACACGCCGACTTCGGCGGCGAGGTGGAGCGCGGGCTGTCCATGGTGGACGCGGTGGTGCTGCTGGTGGACGCCTCGGAGGGCCCGCTGCCGCAGACCCGGTTCGTGCTCCGCAAGGCGCTCCAGGCCCGGCTCCCGGTGATCCTCTGCGTCAACAAGACCGACCGGCCCGACGCCCGCATCACCCAGGTGCTCGACGAGACCTACGGCCTCTTCCTCGACCTGGACGCCGACGAGGACCAGATCGAGTTCCCCATCGTCTACGCCTGCGCCCGCGACGGCGTCGCCTCGCTCACCCAGCCCGCCGACGGCACCGTGCCGGACGACAGCGACAGCCTCGAGCCGTTCTTCACCACCCTGCTCGACACCGTGCCCGCGCCGGTCTACGAGGAGGACGCCCCGCTCCAGGCGCACGTCACCAACCTCGACGCGGACAACTTCCTCGGTCGGATCGCGCTGTGCCGCATCCGCCAGGGCAATCTGCGCAAGGGCCAGAGCGTGGCGTGGCTGCGGCGCGACGGCACCTCGCAGACCGTCCGGGTCACCGAACTGCTGATGACCGAGGCGCTCACCCGCCGTCCCGCCGAACAGGCCGGGCCCGGCGACATCTGCGCGGTGGCCGGTATTCCCGACATCATGATCGGCGAGACCCTGGCCGACCCGGAGCAGCCCGTGGCGCTGCCGCTCATCACCGTGGACGAGCCGGCGATCTCCATGACGATCGGCATCAACACCTCCCCGCTGGTCGGCCGCGGCGGCAAGGGCCACAAGGTGACGGCCCGGCTGGTGAAGGACCGGCTGGACCGCGAGCTGGTGGGCAACGTCTCGCTGCGGGTGCTGTCCACCGAGCGCCCCGACACCTGGGAGGTCCAGGGCCGGGGCGAGCTGGCGCTGGCGATCCTGGTGGAGACGATGCGCCGGGAGGGCTTCGAGCTGACGGTCGGCAAGCCCGAGGTGGTCACCCGGGAGATCGACGGCCGGGTCCACGAACCCGTCGAGCGGATGACCATCGACGCGCCCGAGGAGCATCTGGGCGCCATCACCCAGCTCATGGCCGGGCGCAAGGGCCGGATGGAGACCATGACCAACCACGGCTCCGGCTGGGTGCGCATGGAGTTCCTGGTGCCGTCCCGCGGGCTCATCGGCTTCCGCACGGAGTTCCTCACCGAGACCCGGGGCACCGGCATCGCGCACAGCATCTTCGAGCGGCACGAGCCGTGGGCCGGCGAGCTGCGCACCCGCCGCAGTGGCTCGTTGGTCGCCGACCGCTCGGGCACGGCCACCCCCTACGCGATGCTCAACCTCCAGGAGCGCGGCACGATCTTCGTGGAGCCGGGCACCGAGGTCTACGAGGGCATGCTGGTCGGCGAGAACTCCCGCTCCGACGACATGGACGTGAACATCACCAAGGAGAAGAAGCTCACCAACATGCGCGCCTCCACGTCGGAGACCACGGAGAACCTGGTGCCGCCGCGGAAGCTGTCGCTGGAGCAGTCCCTGGAGTTCTGCCGCGACGACGAGTGCGTGGAGGTCACGCCGACCGAGGTGCGGATCCGCAAGGTGGTGCTGGACGGGCGCGATCGGGCCCGCGCCACGGCCCGCGCCAAGCGTCAGTAGCCGAGCGTCTTCGGCGGCCGCCGTCAGACGTCCTCGCTGCCCAGCACGATGGTGTGCCAGCTGAAACCGTCCGCGGATATCCGGTAGTGGCCCGGGTGGTCGAGGTCGGTCAGCAGGTATCCGGCGCGGGTCAGCGCGGGCTCCTCAGGCGGCGGCCCCGGACGGGAGATGGTGAACGTGCTCCCGCCGTCCTCGCTGACGTAGATCGAGTCGTCGGCGTAGACCACCAGGGTGCCGTCGGCCGCCGCGATCGGGGTACCGAACACGGAGCCCGGGCGGCTGCTGGCGTCGACATGGGTCCACACCCGCTCCCAGGTGCGCCCGTCGTCCGCGCTGTGGTAGATGCCCAGCAGGCTGCCCTGGTACAGGCCCGACTGGACGCTGCTGCCCTCCTTCGACCGGGCCGTGCCGGTCTCGAACGCGTACAGTCCGTCGGGTCCGAGCGCCAGCTCCAGCTGCCGGTGGCTCACCGACCCCAGGAACTCGGGGGCGGTCGGCAGCGGCGTGAGCGTGCGCCAGCCACCGCCCTCCGCGCGCCAGACCACCACCGCGGGCTCTCCGTCGGCGTCAAGACCCGGCACCCAGTATCGGCCGTCGGGCAGCCGTCCCGGCATGCCGAGGTCGTCCAGCGGCGGCTGAGGGTCCAGCAGCCGGTACTCGGCGGTGTCCGGCAGCAGCACGGCCAGCCGGCCGTCCACCGCCGACGCCGTGCCCACCAGGGCGCCCTCGGGTATCACGTCCACCGTGCCCGAGGGCTCGAAGTCGGTGGTCCGCCAGCTGCCGCCGTCGTCGGTGGTCAGCCAGGCGTGCGCCTCCGACGGCAGCCCTGAACCGTGGGTGACGGCGGCCAGCCGGGCGTGGCCGGGGCCGGCCGCCTGGATCGTGGCGTCGAGATCGCTCAGATGGACGGGCGGCAGCGGGCTCTCCACCAGCCGCCAGGCGGCGCCGTCGTAGCTGGCCACCTGGTAGGTGCAGCCGTACGGCGGGGCGTCGGGGCAGTCGGCCAGCAGCGCGAAGCCGTGCTCCTCGTCGGAGAAGTCGAGGGAGATCACCTGGCCCGGCAGTTCGGCGGCCGAGGGCACGCGGGGCGGCTCGGCCGAGGGCTCGGCGGTCGGCGGGAGCACGGGCGCGGGCGCCTCCCCGGCGGCGGGCCCGACGGTGGCGGAGCAGCCGGTCAGCACGGCGATCCCGAGCGTGGCGACGAGGGCTGTGACGAATGCGGTCAGACGAGCGGTCAGGGTGCCGGTGGGGGGAGAGGTGAAGCGGAGAGTGATGTCGTGACCTAAGCGACGGTGCCTGCCTCGCCCGCGCATCGGCGCCTCCTATCGCACAACCCGACACCTGGCGTCGGCTACTCAGCGGTCGTTATAGAAATGATATCTCAGCAGACGCGTCCGTCATATGGGGGTTTCTGGGCAACACGGGGGACTTAGCGGGGACCGATCCGCTCCGAAAAAGCCACATTAAGTGTCTTATGGGTTCGAGTGTGACGTTGAGGTCGGCCCGAGGAGGCATCTATGCGCGGAGTCACGCGTCTGACCTGCGCTGTCGCGAGCGCGACCATCCTCGCCATGGCGGCGGCGGGATGCGGCGGCGACGACGGCTACGGGACCGCGGGCGCGGACGGGGCGGTGATTCGAGCCTCCTGGGGCGATCCCGCGCACCCCCTGGAGCCGGCCAACACCAACGAGGTGCAGGGCGGCAAGGTCCTCGACATGATCTTCCGAGGCCTGAAGCGCTACGACCCGGAGACGGGTCGGGCCGAGGACATGATGGCGAAGTCCATCGAGACCGACGACCAGCGGAACTTCACCATCACCATCGAGGACGGCTGGACCTTCCACGACGGCAGTCCGGTCACCGCGCGGTCCTATGTGGACGCCTGGAACTACGGTGCGCATCTGGACAACGCGCAGGTCGGCAGCTATTTCTTCCAGTTCGTCGAGGGCTACGAGGACGTCCATCCGCTCGACCCGGAGGCGAATCCCTCGGCCGACGTCATGAGTGGCCTGAAAGTGGTGGACGAGCACACCTTCACCGTCCGGCTGAGCGAGCCCTTCTCGCTGTGGCCGGAAACGCTCGGTTACGCCGCCTACGCTCCGTTGCCCCGCGCGTTCTTCGAGAACCACGACGCCTGGCTCGCCCAGCCGATCGGCAACGGCCCCTACCGCGTCGAGTCCTACACGCAGAGCCAGAGCATGCTGCTGTCGACGTACGAGCGGTACCGCGGCGACGACCAGCCCAGGAACGACGGCGTCGAACTGCGGGTCTACACCGACAACAACACCGCCTACACCGACCTCCAGGCCGGCAACCTCGACCTCATCGACGACGTGCCGGCCGCCCAACTGCGGAACGCCGAGGCCGACCTCGGCGACCGCTACATCAACCAGCCCGCCGGCATCATCCAGACCATCTCCTTCCCGCTCTACGAGAAGGACTGGCAGGGCGAGGACGCCAGGAAGATCCGCCAGGGCCTGTCGATGGCCATCGACCGCGAGGCGATCACCGGCCGGATCTACCACGACACCCGCACCCCCGCGAAGGACTTCACCTCCCCGGTGCTCGGCGAGGAGGGCGGCTACGACCCCGGGCTCTGCGGCGAGCTGTGCGAGTACCACCCGGACCGTGCCCGGCAGCTCATCGAGGAGGCCGGCGGGCTGCCCGGCGGCTCGATCACCCTGACCTCCAACGTGGACACCGGCTCGCACCGCCAGTGGATGGACGCGGTCTGCAACAGCATCAACAACGTGCTGAACGACACCGGCGCCTGCACCGTCAACCCGGTGCCCACCTTCGCCGACTTCCGCAACCAGATCCTCGCCGACGAGATGAGCGGGATGTTCCGCACCGGCTGGCAGATGGACTACCCGCTGATCCAGAACTTCCTGCAGCCGCTGTACTACACCGACGCCTCCTCCAACGACGCCGGCTACAGCGACGCGCGTTTCGACCGCCTGATCGACCGGGGCAACGCCACGGCCGACGAGGGGGAGGCGATCGACCTCTTCCACCAGGCCGAGGAGCAGATCGTGGACGATCTGCCGGCGATCGCCCTGTGGTACCAGAACGGCACCGCCGGCTATTCGGAGCGGCTCAGTGACGTCAAGCTCAACTCCTTCTCCGTGCCCGTCTTCACCGACATCCGGGTCAGTTGACCGGGACACCACGCGCACCGGAAAGACCGCCGAGCACCAGGAAGGGAGGACCGCGTGGGGCGCTACGTCGTCCGGCATCTGCTGCAGATGATCCCCGTCTTCGTCGGGTCCACTTTCCTGATCTTCGTGATGGTGTACGCGCTCGGCGACCCGGTCACCGCCCTGTTCGGCGAGCGCGCCCCCGACCCGGCCACCGCGCGGGCGCTGCGCGAGGAGTTCGGCCTCGACCAGCCGCTGTGGCGGCAGTACCTCGGCTACATGAGCCGGATCTTCACCGGCGACTTCGGCACCGCCTTCGACGGCCAGCCCGTCGCCGCGCTGATGGAGCGCTCCTTTCCGATCAGCTTCCGGCTGATGCTCATCGCGCTGGTGCTGGAGATGGTCATCGGCATCACCCTCGGCGTCCTCACCGGGCTGCGCCGCGGCCGTCCCACGGACACCTCGGTGCTGGTGCTGACCCTGGTGGTGATCGCCGTCCCCACCTTCGTACTGGGCACCACGGCCCAGTACTTCCTCGGCGTGCGGCTGGGCTGGATCGACCCGGCGGTCAGCCCGGCGGCCGGCCTCGACGAGCTGATCGTCCCCGGTCTGATCCTGTCGCTGGTCTCGCTGGCCTACGTCACCCGCCTCACCCGCACCTCGGTCGCCGAGAACGCCCGCGCCGACTACGTGCGCACCGCCGTCGCCAAGGGCCTGCCGCGCCGCCGCACCACCGTGCGCCACCTGCTGCGTAACTCCCTCATCCCGGTGGTCACCTACCTCGGCACGGACATCGGCAACCTGATGGCCGGCGCCATCGTCACCGAGCGGATCTTCAACATCCAGGGCGTCGGCTACCAGCTCTACCAGGGCATCCTCCGGCAGAGCGCGCCCACCGTGGTCGGCTTCGTCGTCGTCCTGGTGCTGATCTTCCTGCTCGCCAACCTGCTCGTCGACGTGCTCTACGCCGTGCTCGACCCGAGGATCCGCTATGCCTGAGGAGCAGCGCGCCGCCCCGCCCCCGGGCGGGTGGGAGGACACCGGGGCGGCCGCCCCCGGAGCCGGGGACCCGGCCGCCGGACCCGAGCCCGGCGCGGCGCGCAGCCTGTGGTCCGACGCCTGGCACGACCTGCGGCGCAACCCGGTGTTCCTGGTCTCCGCCGTGCTGATCGTCCTTCTGGTCGTCGTCTCCCTCTGGCCGGGACTCGTCGCCGGCGGCAGCCCGGTGCGCTGCGAGCTGGCCCGCTCCCTCCAGGGCCCCACCTCGGGGCACTGGTTCGGCTTCGACAGCCAGGGCTGCGACGTCTACACCCGCACCGTGTACGGCGCCCGCGCCTCGATCGCCGTCGGGGTGTGCGCCACCCTCGGTGTGGCCCTGCTCGGCGGCGTCGTGGGCGGCCTCGCCGGTTTCTACGGCGGTGGCTTCGACGCGCTGCTGTCCCGGCTCACCGACGTGTTCTTCGGCGTCCCCATGGTGCTCGGCGCCATCGTCTTTCTCAGCATGATCACGCTTTCCGGTGTCTGGCCGGTGGTGCTGGTCATCGCCGTGCTCGGCTGGCCGCCGATCGCCCGCATCGCCCGCGGCGCGGTGGTCACCGCCAAACAGCACGACTACGTGCTCGCCGCCCGGGCGCTCGGCGCCGGCAACGCCCGGCTGCTGCTGCGTCACATCCTGCCCAACGCGGTGGCACCGGTGATCGTGATGGCCACCATCATGCTCGGCACGTTCATCGCCCTGGAGGCGACGCTCAGCTACCTCGGGGTGGGGCTGCGCCCGCCGACCGTCTCCTGGGGGGTGGACATCTCCGCCGCCTCCGACGGCATGCAGTTCCGCAACGCCCCCCACATCCTGCTGTACCCGGCCGCCGCGCTGAGCCTCACCGTGCTGGCCTTCATCATGCTCGGCGACGCGGTCCGCGACGCCCTCGACCCGAAGCTGCGCTGACACCGGGCGCTGACAGGACGCCGGGGGCGCGAGGCCCCGCCGGCGCGGAAGGAGTGGTGGCCTTGCTGCTTGAGGTGCGGGACCTGCGCGTCGAGTTCCCCACCAGGGACGGCGTGGTGCGGGCGGTGGACGGGGTCAGCTACGCCGTCGACGCGGGCGAGACGCTCGCCGTGCTCGGCGAGTCGGGCTCCGGCAAGTCGGTCACCGCGCAGGCGGTGATGGGCATCCTGGAGGCGCCACCCGGCCGGATCACCTCCGGCGAGATCCGCTTCCAGGGCCGCGACCTGTTGACCCTGGGCGCGGAGGAGCGGCGCCGGGTCCGCGGCGAGCGGATGGCGATGATCTTCCAGGACGCGCTCTCCGCCCTCAACCCGGTGCTCCCCGTGGGCTACCAGCTCGCGGAGATGTACCGGGTGCACCGCCGTGCGCCGCGGCGGGAGGCCAGGGAACGGGCGGTCGAGCTGATGGCGCGGGTGCGCATCCCGGCGGCCAGGGAGCGCGCCGGCGACTATCCGCACCAGTTCTCCGGCGGTATGCGCCAGCGCATCATGATCGCCATGGCGCTCGCCCTGGAGCCCGAGCTGATCATCGCCGACGAGCCCACCACCGCCCTCGACGTGACCGTGCAGGCCCAGGTGATGGACCTGCTCGACGAGTTGCGTCGGGAGTACCGGATGGGACTGATCCTGATCACCCACGACCTCGGGGTGGTCGCCGGCGTCGCCGACCGGATCGCGGTGATGTACGCGGGGCGCGTGGTGGAACACGCGCCGGTCCGGCGGCTGTACGCGGCGCCCGCCCATCCGTACACCAGGGGACTGCTCGCGTCGATCCCGCGCCTGGACCGCAGGGGACGCGAACTGGCGGCGATCCGGGGCCTGCCGCCGAACCTGCTGGCCGTGCCGTCCGGTTGCCCGTTCCACCCCCGCTGCCCGCTGGCCCGCCCGGTCTGCCGCGCCGAGCGACCGCCGCTCCACCCGGTCGCCGAGGGCCGCTCCAGCGCCTGCCACTTCTGGAAGGAGACCCTCGGTGACGGAGACCACGAAGACCGACGAGCGCACCGGTGAGCCGCCCACGGACGCGCCGCCCCTGCTCCAGGTCCGCGGCCTGGTCAAGCACTATCCGCTGACCCAGGGCGTGCTGCTGCGCCGCCAGATCGGCGCCGTACAGGCGGTCTCCGGCGTGTCCTTCGACCTGCGGCAGGGACAGACCCTGGGCGTGGTGGGGGAGTCGGGCTGCGGCAAGTCCACCGTGGCCAAGCTGGTGACCAGCCTGGAGCGGCCCACCGAGGGCGAGATCCGCTACCAGGGCGAGGACATCTCCCGGCTCTCCGGACGGGCGTTGAAGGCGGTCCGGCGCAACATCCAGATGGTCTTCCAGGACCCCTACACGTCGTTGAATCCGCGGATGACGGTCGGGGACATCGTGGGCGAACCCTTCGAGATTCACCCCGAGGTGGCGCCGAAGGGCGATCGCCGCCGCCGGGTACGCGAGTTGCTGGACGTGGTGGGACTCAACCCGGAATATCTCAACCGCTATCCGCACCAGTTCTCGGGCGGCCAGCGGCAGCGCATCGGCATCGCCAGGGGTCTCGCGCTCCGGCCGCAGATCATCGTGGCCGACGAACCGGTGTCGGCGCTCGATGTCTCCGTGCAGGCCCAGGTGATCAACCTCATGGCAAGGCTTCAGGAGGAGTTCGGCCTCTCCTATGTGTTCATCGCGCACGATCTGTCCGTCGTGCGGCATATCTCCGAGCGGATCGCCGTGATGTATCTCGGGAAGATCGTGGAGACCGGGACGGAGACCGAGATCTACGAACACCCCACCCATCCCTACACCCAGGCGCTGCTCTCCGCCGTACCGGTGCCGGACCCCGAGGCGGACCACCGGCGGGACCGGATCATCCTGGCCGGCGACGTGCCCTCGCCCGCCGACCCGCCGTCCGGCTGCCGTTTCCGCACCCGTTGTTGGAAGGCGCGTCCCGAATGCGCGGACGAGGAACCGCCTCTGGTGGTGCCCGAACGCCTGCGGCGCGCCGCGGGCCCGGTCAGGCATCCGTCGGCCTGTCACTTCGCGGAGGAGCGGGTGCGGAACGGGTGACGGATCCGGGAACGAGAACCGGGGCGGCATGGACACGAAATCCACACCACCCCGGTCTTACGGCACCCGCACGGCCGTACGAGCTCAGTCTGGGTTGTTCGCATATCGGTGTAGGGTCCGCGGTGTTGCTTGATTGTTAACACCGTGACTTGCCATTTGTCCGGATATCTCTGACTTCAACTTCCGCCGTCCAGCACGTTACGGCAACAATCGGCATAACTTTGTCATGCCATTTGACTGTCATTGGCTCATACCAATGCTTTGGCTTGACGAGAAACTGTGTGCCTTGCCACAGTCGCGATCTACACGCGCAGCACGTCCACACGTCCGGGGGGCCAACGATGTCCAGCCCAGTCCAGGTCGCCAAGGCCGAATCCGTCGACCCCAGTCCGGCGGCGGCTCCGGCGGCCGAACTGGTCGGCCGCTCGCCCGGCCAACTCATGTGGCGGCGGTTTCGACGGGACCGGGTCGGCGTCATATCCGCCTGCGTGGTGCTCTTCTTCTTCGCGATCGCGCTGCTCGCCCCGGTCATCTCCTGGCTCTACGGCAAGGATCCGTACACCCGGTACGGCCAGCAGGACACGAGCCTGCTGAACCCCTACGGGTACCCGATCAAGCCCAACGGCGGCATCGACGGCGAGTTCTGGTTCGGCCTGGAGCCCGAAAGCGGCAAGGACGTGCTGACCCTGCTGGTCTACGGCATCCGCACCTCGCTGCTGCTCGCCGTCGTGGTGACCGTGCTCGCCACGCTGACCGCGATCGTGATCGGCATCGCCGCGGGGTATCTGGGCGGGAAGTGGGATTACTTCATCAGTCGGTTCACCGACCTGATGATGGCCTTCCCGCAGCAGCTCTTCTTCGTCGCGTTCCTCCCGATCGTCGGCTCGCTGCTGATGGATCCGCGCGAGGAGACTCCGACGTGGGTCAAGGTGTGTTCGATCATCCTCGTGCTCTGGGCGCTGGGTTGGATGACCCTGGCCCGCATCCTGCGCGGCGCCACCCTGGCGCTGCGCGAACGCGAGTTCGTCGAGGCCGCGAAGGTCAGCGGCGCGAGCCCGTGGCGGATCATCCGCAAGGAGCTGCTGCCCAACGTGGTCTCGCCGATCCTGGTGCAGTTCACGTACATGCTGCCGAACTTCGTCACCACGGTCGCCGCGCTGTCGTTCCTCGGCGTCGGCGTCACCGAGCCGACGCCCGACTGGGGCCGGATGTTCGCCACCGCGGCCCGAGGTGTACCACAACGACCTCACCTACATGTTCTTCCCCGGAGTGGCGATGGTGATCTTCGTCGTCGCCTTCAACCTCCTGGGCGACTCGGTCCGCGACGCCTTCGACCCGAAGACCGTCCGCTGACCGCCACGGACTTACCGGAAACGACCTACTGGCTGAAGACAACGAACGGGCAGGTGCGAGGAACCCATGAGCGAGAGAGCACTGGGTAGCGGGCGGGGCTTCAGGCTGCCCGAACTTTCGAGAAGGGCGGCGCTCGCCATGGGCGGCGGGCTGACCCTCGCCGCGTGCAGCAGCGGCGGCGGTGGCGGCGGTGGCAACACCAACGTCGACGACCCCGAGGAGCTGGAGGGCGTCCTCTTCGGCGACGCCGAGAAGTCCACGGGCCCGGCCCCCGAGGTGGCCGGTGCCAAGCGCGGCGGCACGATATACATGCTGAACGAGGCGGCGCCTGAGCACCTCGACCCGGCGCAGGTCTACGTCTCCAGCCAGTCCACCATCACCCGGCTGCTCCACCGCGGCCTCACGGTCGTCCAACTCGACGACAAGGGCGAGTACACGGTGGTCGGCGACCTGGCCACGGACTCGGGCGAGACCTCCCAGGAGGGGCGTACCTGGAAGTACACCCTCAAGGACGACATCTTCTTCGAGAACGGCGACCCGATCACGTCGGCCGACATCCGGCACACGGTGGAGCGGCTGTTCGCCGACTTCGTCGCCCAGGGCCCGAAGTACCTCCAGGGCTGGCTGGCCAACGACGCGGCGAACTACCGCGAGTTGCTGCCCGGCGGCCCCTACGAGGGCGACCATCTGCCGGACTCCGTTCTGGAGACCCCGGACGACAAGACCATCATCTTCCACTTCGAGGTTCCGCAGCTCGACCTGCCGTACTGCCTGGCGATGCCCGGCTACGCGATCGTCTCCGAGGCCGGCGACACCCAGGAGCAGTACGACAAGGAGCCGTTGTGCTCCGGTCCGTACCGGATCGAGTCCTCCGAGTCCGGCCGGGCCATGACCCTGGTGCGGAACGAGCACTGGCACGCCGAGACCGACCCGGCCCGCAACGACTACCCGGACCGCTGGGAGATGTCCTTCGGGCACTCCTACGAGGACTCCACCGCCCGGCTGATGGCGGACCGCGGCGACGACCAGTACGCGGTCACCTTCAACAACGGTTTCGACGCCAGCAACGGTCAGACCATCCTGGAGGACGCGCAGTACGAAGACCGGTTCATCGACGGTTTCCAGCCGTTTGTGGCGATGCTGGCGATCAACATGGACCTGGTCACGGACAAGAAGATCCGCGAGGCGATCTGCCACGCCCTCCCGCTGAACGGTGTCCTCAACCCGTACGGCGGCCCCATCGGCGGCCAGTACGCGGGCGGCATCATCAGCCCGCTGCTGCCGGGCTACGAGGACGGCTACGACCCGTACGGCAAGCTCGCCATGCCCGAGGGCGACATCGAGAAGGCCCGCCAGCTGCTGGAGGAGGCCGACGCCGTCGGCTACGTGCTGAACTTCTACAACAACGTGCGAGCTGAGGACCAGTCGGCGTCGTCCTCGATCGAGGACGCCCTGCAGGAGGCCGGTTTCGAGGTCAACCGCACCCAGGGCCCGATCGAGACGTACTACGACGAGATCGGCGTGGTCGACAACGACCTGCACATCTACCGCTCCAACTGGGGCCACGACTGGATTTCCGCGTCCACGGTGATCCCGCCGCTGATGGACGGCCGGCAGATCGAGGACGGGGCGGCGAACTACTGCCACCTCAACGACGACTTCGTGAACTCGGAGATCGACCGGATCACCCAGATCACGGATGTCGAGGAGCAGGCCACCGAGTGGTTCAACCTCAACAAGCACATCCTGGAGGAGATCCTGCCGGTCGTGCCGATGTACTACTACCGGCAGCCGATGTTGCACGGTTCGAAGATCGGCGGTGGGGTCTTCAACGACGACCTCGGCACCATCGACATGAACAAGCTGTTCGTCACGGACGTGTGACCGCCGCACCCGCGGGGTGCCCGCTCGCGTTCAGCGCGTGAGCGGGCACCCGCCCCGGCCGGTCCCGGCTCCCCTTCCACGGATTCACAAGTCCTAAGGCTGCTCTCGATGCTCCGATTCATCCTCCGGCGAACGCTGGGCGCCATCGTCATTCTGCTGCTCATCAGCGCAGTCACGTTCTTCCTGTTCTGGGCGATCCCGCGCAACCCCGCGATCCTCTCCTGCGGGAAGGGCAACTGCTCCGACGCGGAACTCGCCGTCGTCGAGCGCAACCTCGGCATCGACAACGCCATCCCGGTCCAGTACTGGGACTACATGTGGGGCCTCTTCATGGGGCGGAGCTTCCCGGCCGGCGACTGCCCGGCCCCCTGCCTCGGCTTCTCGTTCCGCAACAACGAGCCGGTGCTGGACACCATCCTGGACCGCCTGCCCGTCACGATCTCGCTGACCATCGGCGGGACGATCATCTTCCTCGTCCTCGGCCTGGCCTTCGGCATGCTGGCCGCCTGGCGCCGCGGCACGATGCTCGACAAGGGCATGAGCTCCAGCTCGCTGGTGCTGAGCTCGGCGCAGATCTACTTCCTCGGGCCGCTCGCCCTGGCGTTGTTCGTCTACAACACGGGATGGCTGAGTCAACCCGAGTACGTACCGTTCACCGAGGACCAAGCCGCCTGGTTCGCCGGGATGTTGTTGCCCTGGATCGTGATGGCCACGATCTTCACCGCGAACTACACCCGTATGTCGCGCGCCACGCTGATCGAACAGCTCCAGGAGGATCACGTGCGCACGGCCCGCGCCAAGGGCATGGGCGGCGCCGTGGTGTTCTTCCGGTACGCCTGGCGCGGTTCGCTGATCCCGATCGTCACCATCCTCGGCGTCGATCTCGGCTCGCTCTTCGGCGGGGCGATGATCACCGAGTTCACCTTCACGCTGCACGGCCTGGGCCGGCTCTCGATCGAGTCCGTCCTGGAGCAGGACCTCCCCATGCTGATGGGCGTGATGCTCTTCGCCGCCATGATGATCGTCCTGTCCAACATCGTCATCGACGCCTGTTACGCGCTGATCGATCCGCGCGTCCGGCTGGCCTAGGGAGGGGAACCAGGTGACCACGACCACCAGCCCGGTGAAGAACGGCGAACCGGCGGGCGCGACGGACGGCAGCCCCTTCCTTTCGGTGCGGGACCTGCGGGTCAGGTTCCGCACGGAGGACGGTGTCGTCCAGGCCGTGAACGACCTCTCGTTCGACGTGCGGCGCGGCCGCACCCTCGGCATCGTCGGCGAGTCGGGCTCCGGCAAGTCCGTCGCCAACCAGGCGATCTTGGGCCTGCACAACCCGGCGAACACCACGATATCCGGGCAGATTCACCTGGACGGCCAGGAGCTGACCGCCGCACCCGAACGGACGTTGCAGCGGCTGCGCGGCAACAAGATGGCGATGGTCTTCCAGGACCCGCTGACCGCGCTCTCGCCGTACCACACCGTGGGCTTCCAGATTGCCGAACCGTTCCGTAAGCACCGGGGCGCGTCCAAGCGCGAGGCCCGGCAGCGGGCGATCGAGATGCTCGACAAGGTGGGCATCCCCCATCCCAAGCTCAGGGTGGACGACTATCCCCACCAGTTCTCGGGCGGCATGCGGCAGCGCGTGGTGATCGCCATGGCGCTGGTGTGCGACCCGGACCTGCTGATAGCGGACGAGCCGACCACCGCACTGGACGTCACCGTCCAGGCGCAGATCCTCGACCTGCTCCAGGAGATGCAGCAGGAGTTCGGCTCCGCGATCATCCTGATCACCCACGACCTCGGCGTGGTCTCGCAGGTCTCCGACGACGTGCTGGTGATGTACGGCGGCCGCGCGGTGGAGCGCGGCAGCGTCCGCGAGGTGCTCCAGCGCCCCCAGCACCCGTACACCTGGGGCCTGCTGACCTCCATGCCGCGGCTGGCGGGCGATGTGGAGAAGGAACTGGTGCCGATCACCGGCAGCCCGCCCAGCCTGCTCAACCCGCCGCCCGGCTGCCCGTTCGAACCGCGGTGCGGTTTTCCCCTCGAGGTGGCGGAAGACCTCTCCTGCGTCGACGACCGGCCGGAGCTGCCCGAGGGGCGCGGCGCCGCCTGCCACCTCACCCCCGAGCAGAAGCGGACGTTCTTCCTGGAGCGCGTCCTGCCCCGGCTCGGCTAGCCCACCTCCCGACGGGCCAACCCGGGCCAACCCATCACGGACAGCCAAGGACAGCGATGACAGCCCTCAGCAAGAACAAGGACGCGGCGGCGGCGCCGGGCGGGGAACCCCTGATGACGGTCGAGGGGCTCGTCAAGCACTTCCCGGTCAAGGGCGGCTTCCCGTTCCGGCGAACCGTCGGCGCGGTCAAGGCCGTGGACGGGCTCGACCTCACCGTGCACGCCGGCGAGAGCGTCGGCCTGGTGGGCGAGTCCGGTTGCGGTAAGTCGACGACCGGACGCCTGCTCACCCGGCTGGTCGACCCCACCGCCGGACGCATCCTCTACGGCGGCAAGGACATCAGCCGGGCGTCGCGGCGCGAACTGGCGCCGATCCGGTCCGAGATACAGATGATCTTCCAGGACCCGTACTCGTCGCTCAACCCACGGCAGACGGTGGGCAGCATCGTCGGCGGGCCGATGGAGATCAACGGCATCGACCCGCCGGGCGGCCGGGAGGCCCGGGTCAGGGAACTGCTGGCGACGGTCGGCCTCAACCCCGAGCACTACAACCGCTTCCCGCACGAGTTCTCCGGCGGGCAGCGACAGCGTATCGGGGTGGCCAGGGCGCTGGCGCTGGAGCCGAAGCTGATCATCGCCGACGAGCCGGTCTCCGCGCTCGACGTGTCCATCCAGGCACAGGTCATCAACCTGCTGCGGCGGGTGCAGCGCGAACTGGGCATAGCCTTCCTGTTCATCGCCCACGACCTGGCCGTGGTGCGGCACTTCTCGCAGCGCATCGCCGTCATGTACCTGGGCAAGATCGTGGAGGTCGGGGACCGCGAGGCGATCTACGAGCGGCCCCGGCACCCGTACACGCACGCCCTGCTCTCCGCCGTGCCCGAGAGCGTCATGGACGAGATGCTGGAGGAGATCACCGAGGACCCAGCGGCCCCAGCGGACGGGGAGACGGCGACCGGCGAGGAGCCGGGCCCGGAGCCAGGACCCCAGCGCCGGGAGCGGATCCGGCTGGCGGGCGACGTGCCCTCGCCGACCAACCCGCCGTCCGGCTGCCGGTTCCGCACCCGCTGCTGGAAGGCGCAGCAGAAGTGCGCCGACGAGGAGCCGCCGCTGGTCCGGATCGCCGGCAACGCCGAGGGGCATCTGACGGCCTGCCACTTCCCCGAGGAGGGCACCACGGCGGCGCGCGGCGAGGACATCGTGGTGGCCGCGACCTGACCGTCGCGGGACGGACGCACCGTCCGTTCGGGGCGTGCGCCCCTCCTCTGCACCCATGCACCGAGCCATGTCCTGACACTGATAGTTAAGATCCGTAGCCCGTGGTGGTAAGAGGCTTCCGAAGATGCTGCTCGGAACCGATCATGGGCTATGGAGGTGATCCGGCGTCATGACCGTCTCTGCGGTGCTGCTGCTGCTGGTGGTCGTCGTCCTGCTGGTCAGGAAGGCGGGACTCAAGGCGTTGCACGCCTTCGTCTGCGTCCTCCTCGGCTTCTATCTGGCCAGTTCCAGCATGGCTCCCAGCATCAGCGACTTCGGCGACACCATGGCCGAGGTGATCGGCCAGTTGGACTTCTGACCGGTGAGGACCGTGTCGGACCGCCCACGTAAGCTCGGCGCATGAGTGATGGCGAGGGGCGTGTGCTGCTGGTGCACGCGCACCCCGACGACGAGTCGATCAACAACGGAGTCACCATGGCCGCCTGCGTGGAGGCAGGCGCCGCGGTGACGCTCGTCACCTGCACCCTCGGCGAGGAGGGCGAGGTCATCCCGGCCCGGCTGGCGCATCTGGCCCCGGATCGGGACGACGCCCTCGGGCCGTACCGGGCCGGCGAGCTGTCGGCCGCCATGCGGGCGCTCGGCGTCGCCGACCACCGGCTGCTCGGCGGCGCGGGCCGTTGGCGCGATTCGGGGATGCTGGGTCTGCCGCAGAACGACAGGCCCGGGGCGTTCTGGCGTGCAGAGCTGGACGAGGCCGCTGGCGAACTGGCCGACGTGATCCGCGAGGTGCGGCCCCAGGTGGTGATCGGCTACCGCCCGGACGGCGGCTACGGGCATCCGGACCACGTTCAGGCGCACCGGGTCGCGATGCGCGGGGTGGAGCTCGCCGCCGCCGAGGGCGGCGGGCGTGACGGCCACCGGGTGGCGCGGGTGCTGTGGAACTGCGTGCCCCGTTCGGAGGCCGAGCGCCGGCTCGCGCACCTGCGCGCCGTTGGGCCCGGGCGCTTCGCCGGGGTCGCCGGGCTCACGGGCGTGCCCGGGGTGGTCCCTGACGAGGAGACGGCGCTCGCCGTGGCGGGCACGCCGTCCCAGACCGCCGCCAAGACGGCCGCGATGGCCGCGCACGCCACCCAGATCGAGATCGTGGCGGGCACGGACGAGGGCGACGAGGCGTTCGCGCTCTCCAACGGCCTGGTCCAGCCGCTGTGGACCACCGAGAGCTACCAACTCGCCGCCGGCGAGCCCGTCCCCGCGGGGGCGCGTTCGATCTTCGCCGGGCTGGCGCCCGCACGGGAGGACGCATGCTGACCGAGAGGCCGAGGCCGGGCCGGCTGCTGGCCTATCTGGGGCTCGGGGTGCTCGGACTGTTGGCCGGGGTGGCCGGCTCGCTGGTGCAGGGCGGGTGGTTCCCGTTCGGCCTGCTGCTGTCGCTGGGTGGCGCTGCCGGGCTGTTCCTGGGTGGCGCGCTGGTCACCGGCACCCGGGCCGGCGCCGCGGCCCCGGCCAGCGGATGGGCGCTGGCCGTGCTGATGTTGACTGTGTCACGTCCGCAGGGCGACTTCATCTTCGCCGCGGGCGCGGGCAGCTACCTCTTTCTGCTGGGCGGGATGCTCATGGCGGTGGCCTCCGTCGGCCTCGCGCCCGTCGAACGCCCGCTGTTCGCCGTTCCGCCGGCGCCCGCGCCGCGGCGCTAGCGCCATTCGAGGGCCGGTGCCGCGGGGGCCTGGCGGGATGTGCCGATCCTGTGGTGGCGGCGTGGCACCCCGCGCGCCCCAGTATCGTGGGGCTCGCCGCCTGGACCCGGCAGCGTCCCGGTCCCGGTGGTGAAGCCAACCGGGAGATCCTGCCTTGAGTCGTGAAACTGACAACCCGCCCCCCAGCTCTCGGGGATGGGGAAGCGAGGGGGAGGGCGCGGCCCGCCCCGGCGCCGGTCCCGGCGCTCCCCAGTCGGAGGAGAAGCAGACCGAGACGACGATGACGACCCGCGCCAGGATCAACATCCCCGGATCCCGGCCCATTCCGCCCATCGTGGTGCGGGAGACCGTCGACGAGGCCACCGCGCGCGGCGTCGCCGCGCCGGCCCAGGCCCCGGCTGCCACGCCGGGTACGAAGCCCACACCCGCCGGCGGCCCGGGGGAGGGCAAGAAGACCAGTTCCTGGTTCGAGCCCCGCAAGCCCCCCCGAACCAACGCCCCGCCCGACGACCCCGGGTCGGCGCCCGCGCCCGGCCCTGGCCCCGCGACCAGCGCCACGCCGTCGGTGGGCAGGGACGCGGACGGCGCGCCGTTCCCCGGCGTGGCGCCGGGCCCCGCGACGGGCCAGCGGCCCGCGGTGGGACGGGCGTCGGCCCCCCCGCCCTTCCCCGGTATGTCTCCGGGGCCCGCGACGGGCGCGACGCCGACGGTGGGCAGGGACGCCGAGGGCGCCCCGTTCCCCGGCGTCGGCCCCGGTCCTTCGACCGCGCAGATGCCGGTGGTCGGGCCCACCGACACCGCCCCGTTCCCCGCCGTGGGCGCGCCCGACGGCCCGGGGACCGGCGCGTTCCCCGGGGTGGGCGCCGGCGCGCGGCGCGGCGACACCCCGCCGTCCGGCGTTCCCGGCGTGGGCGCACCGCAGGGGCCGGGCGAAACTCCGGCGGCCGGCATCCCCGGACTGGGCCGCTCCGGTCCGTCGTGGTTCCAGCCCACCGACACACCGGCCGACGGCATCGAGCAGTTCCCCGGCGGATCCACGGTCGGGCCGTTGCCCTCGCCCCCCACCGGGCCGACCACCGGTCCCGGCAGCGGCTCGATGCCGCTCGTGCCGCCGCCCGGCGAGGAGCTCGCCGCCACCACGATGGACCTCGGCGGCCCGTTCCCGCCCGCGCCCCCGCCGGCCCAGTCGAACGCCCCGGGCGACGGCGTCCCGGTGCCGCCGCCGGGGCCCGCCCCGGCGCTCGCCGAGGACGACGAGCCCGCCCCGGCGCCGGCGCCCGCGCCGGCCTCGTCCGGCGGCCGCAAGCGGCGCTTCCCGACCCGGCTGGCGGTCGTCGCCGTGGTCGGCGTGGCCGTCGTGGCGTACGGCGCCGGGCTGCTGCTGAACGCCGACGACGTGCCGAAGGGCACCACCGTCCTCGGCGTCGACATCGGCGGCACCACCTCCCAGGAGGCGGTCAACCGGCTCGACGCCGCCCTCGACCGGGCCAACACGGATCCGCTGACGCTGCTCGTCGGCGGCCAGGAGGTCGAGCTCAAGCCCAGCGTGGCCGGTCTGGTCATCGACACCGAGTCCACGGTTCGCGAGCTGTCGGGCCAGGACTACAGCCCGGTCACCGTGATCGGCTCGCTGTTCGGCGCCGCGCGCGCCGAGGAGGCCGAGTTCTCGGTCGACCGGGCCAAGCTGACCACCGCGCTGCAGGACATCGCCAGCCAGGCCGCGGGCGACGGCGCCCCGGTCGACGGCACCGTCACGTTCGAGGACGGCGAGGCGATCGGCAGCCCGGGACAGCCGGGCACCACGATCGACATCGAGGCCGCGGCCGACGCCGTCGAGTCCGCGTTCCGGGACCGCGCGGCGACCGGCCGCGACCCGGCGGTGGAACTGCCCGTGACCACGCAGGATCCGCTGGTCGGCGAGGACGAGGTGCAGCAGGCCATGGCGGAGTTCGCCGAGCCGGCGATGTCCGGCCTGGTCTACCTGGTCGCCGCCGACACGGAGCTGCCCTTCAGCCCGGAGACGCTCTCCGGGCTGCTGACCATGGAGCCGAGCCAGGACGGCACGCTCCAGCCGGTGCTCGACACCGAGGGCCTGGCCGCGGCGTACGGCAGCGTCTTCGACGGCATCATGATCGACGCCGGCGCCGGACTGGTGGAGATGACGCCCGAGCACGCCGCCGCCGCGATGATCCCGGCGCTGCGGGAGACCGCCACGGTGGACTTCGGCGAGGGCCGCCGCGAGGCGATCGTCGAGGGAGCGGTGCGGCCCTAACTCCGGCCGGTCGGGCCCGTACCGTTCGGGTCCGTGCCGTCCGGGTGTGCCCGGTAGTGGTAGTGGTGATGGTCGACGAAGCCCAGGCCCCGGTAGAGGACCTGGGCTTCGGCGTTGTCGGCCTCCACCTGGAGGTGGGCCGCGCTCGCGCCGTCGCCGAGCGCCGCCCTGGCCAACTCGGCCATCATCGCGGTGGCCAGCCCCTGCCTGCGGTGCTCCGGTGCGACCCTGAGGGCCGCGAACCCGGCCCAGCGGCCGTCCACCACGCAGCGGCCCACCGCCGCGGTCTCGCCGTCCGCGCCGGGCACGGTGGCGAACCACACGGAGGGCCCGCCCGCCAGCACCCGGCGCGCGGTCGCCGGGTCGCGCCGCGCGGCCGGGTTGCCGCGCAACCAGGCGTCCGTCAACGCGCGGCCGACCACCACCCGTTCGTCCGGCGGCCGGTCCGCCAGCGGGGCCAGGGCCGCGATCTGGCATACGGTGGCCCGCCTGGCCGGCCAGCCGGCCCGGTCCAGTTCGGCGTCCAGCAGTTCGTCGGCGCCCTCGGCGCCGGTGGCCACGTGCAGCAGCGCCGGGAGGCCGCGTTCGGCGTACCACCGGCGTATGAGGCCGAGGTCGGGCGCTCCCGCGCCGGAGCGGAAGCCCGAGTTGGCGCGGTGGGTCCAGCCCGCGCCGGCGCGCACCGTCCAACCGCCGATCCGTTCGCTCTCGGGCGCCGGCCAGCTGCGGGCGCCGACGACCGTCAGTTCGGCGACGCTCGCCGCCGGAACCCCGCGGGGGCGGGCGGGAGCGGCCGGCACCACCTTGGCGGCCACCATCTCGGCCTCGCCCAGCCGGGCAACCTGCCCGTTCCTTCGTGTGATGCTCAGCACACCGCCCTCCCATGCGGTGAGCACGCCCACCGTGTCGGTGAACCTGTCCTGGCGATTCCCTGGCCCGGGACGGGACTCGAGACGTGTCCGTACGGAAACGCGTTTGCCCACGTCGGCAGGGGTGATACGGACCGTGAGGCGTCCGCCCGCGATGAAATCCACCTGTCTTTCAGCCCCTCGTGTGCGTCCATCGGCTACAAGCGGCGATACTAGGGCTGAGCATCGACGACACCGCGCTCCCGGGCGCCACGCGGCGCATCGCCGCCTTAAGGAGGAGGACCGACAGCGTGACCTACGTCATCGCGCAGCCTTGTGTTGACCTGAAGGACAAGGCTTGCATCGAGGAGTGTCCCGTCGATTGCATCTACGAGGGTCAGCGCTCCATGTACATCCACCCCGACGAGTGCGTGGACTGCGGGGCCTGTGAGCCCGTCTGCCCCGTCGAGGCGATCTTCTACGAGGATGACACCCCGGAGGAGTGGAAGGACTACTACAAGGCGAACGTCGAGTTCTTCGACGAGCTCGGGTCGCCCGGCGGCGCGAGCAAGCTGGGCCTGATCGAGCGGGACCACTCCGTGATCTCGGCGCTTCCGCCGCAGGAGCACGACGAATGAGGACCTGACCCACACCCACCGCGTTCGTCACTGGTCCCGTGCGGCGCCCGCCGCGCGGGACCAGTGGTCGTAACAAGCCCCCGTCGAGGGAAGTGAGCCACCCCGTGCCGTCCGTCTCCTCCCGCCTCCCGGTCTTCCCCTGGGACCGGCTCGAACCGTACAAGGCCACCGCCGCGGCGCACCCCGAGGGCCTCGTCGACCTTTCGGTCGGCACCCCGGTCGACCCGGTGCCGGCGCCCGTCCAGCAGGCGTTGGCCGAGGCGGCGAACCGGCCCGGCTATCCGACCGTATGGGGCACCGAGGTGCTGCGTGACGCGATCCTGGGCTGGTGCGAGCGGCGGACCGGCGCCGGCGGTCTCGGGCACGAGCACGTGCTGCCGGTGATCGGCTCCAAGGAACTGGTGGCATCGCTGCCGGCCCAGCTCGGCATCGGCCCGGGCGACGCCGTGGCGTTCCCCGAACTCGCCTACCCGACGTACGAGGTGGGTGCGCGGCTGGCCGGCGCGGAACCAGTTTCGTACGCGGCGAGCACGCTGGCCGCGGCGGACGACGGGACCGGGACCGGTCCGTGGGGCACCGACGGCTGTCCAGAGGGCCTGCGGCTGCTCTGGCTGAACTCCCCGGCCAACCCCACCGGACAGGTGTTGTCCCCGGCCGCGCTGCGGGCGACGGTGGCATGGGCGCGGCGGCACGGCGTGCTGCTGGTCAGCGACGAGTGCTACCTGGAGCTGGGCTGGGACGTGGACCCGGTCTCGATCCTGCATCCGGACGTGTGCGGCGGCAGCGTCGAGGGCCTGGTCGCGGTGCACTCGCTCTCCAAGCGGTCCAACCTGGCCGGGTACCGTGCCGCGTTCCTCGCCGGCGACCCCGCGGTGCTGGGCGAGCTGCGGGGGATCCGCAAGCACGCCGGCATGATGATGCCGGGTCCGGTGCAGGCGGCGATGGCCGTCGCGCTCGGCGACGACGGACATGTGGCCGGGCAGCGCGCCAGGTACGCGGCCCGGCGGGCGGCGCTGCGCCCCGCGCTGAGGGCCAGCGGGTTCCGCATCGAGCACAGCGAGGCGTCGCTGTACCTCTGGGCGACCAGGGACGAGCCGTGCTGGGACACGGTCGGGGAGCTCAGCAAGCGGGGCGTGCTGGTGGCGCCTGGCGACTTCTACGGGCCGGCGGGCGAGCGGTTCGTCCGGGTGGCGCTGACGGCCACGGACGAGCGGGTCGCAGAGGCGGTGCGGCGGCTGGTCTGAGCCGTCCAGGGAACGATCGAACCCCGGGGCGACGAGCGCACCCGGGGTCCGGCGGACGGCCGCCGCTCAGAGGGTGATTCAGAGCGTGATGCCGTGCAGGTCGGGGTCCTCCAGCGAGGGCAGGATCCGCTCCAGTTCGTCCGGGGACGGACCGGTCTGCGCCATGGTCATGGCGAGGTTGTGCAGCAGCGTGCCGGTGGTGTATGCGGTCTCCGTCGCGGCCTCCTCGACGGCGGGCGCGAGGATCGGCATGGCGGTCCTGGCGGCCTCGCCGGCGAGCTGCTCCAGCATTCCGTTCGCTGTCTCGGTGAGGCCGCCCAGGGTGGCGTCGACGGGGTCGCTGTCCAACGCGGTCAGCCCGGTCAGGTCCGAGGTCGGCAGCTCCGCGGCGCTGGCCTGGCCGCCGCCGGTGACGACCGGCGCGGCGCCGGCCGCGAGGAGAAGCGCGGCCTTGGCCATGCGGCGCTTGAGTGGGTTGGACATGGTGCTCCTTTGCCGGGGGAAGCTGTTCGGAAGGGTCGTACGAATCCGACGCGGCCGGTGGTCGGGCGGTCTCGGCCGGACGCCGTGACTATCGGCCGAGCGGCCGTCGAGGTTGCGGTCGACCGGGTAAAGGCTTGGCAATGCATCGCATTATCGAGTCCGGAGAAAACGGTCAATCGGCCCGGCCCTCCGCATGTGACGCGATGTCATCTCGCAGTTCTGTCGGCGAATTGCGGCCGTCCGCCGGCAAATCCCCGCGCGGCGTCATGACTTACCCGGTCGGGTGAATTGCCGGACGGGGGCCCGTCGTCATCCGGGGGAATCCGGAGTGCGGCACCCGCCTCCCGCGCCACGCATGCGCCGCCGTTACCGGAAACGCGCGCCGGCGGCTACCGGGGTGCGAAGGTGGCGAGACGCAACTCCGTGGTCGGCCCTGCCGCCACGGCGTCCTCCTCGTCGGTGATCTCGCGCCAGCCCTCCGAGGAGCGGTCCGCCTCCCAGACCCGCTCGCCGTAGACGATCTGCTCGATGCCGAGTTCCGCGGCGTGCGCCACCGCCCAGTGCGCCAGCTCCCAGCCCTGTCCCGGTTCGCCCGCGGCGCTCGTCGGCACGGTGACCCGGGCGCCGTTCCCGTTCGCCCGCACCCCGCCGCCGAACTGGCGGTCTATCCGGGCCGCTATCTCCTCGGGCCGGCCGCGCACCGGCTCGTCGGCCATCACGCAGTTCAGCGCCGCCGCCCGCCGGCCGGTCAGCGCCGCGGCCAGCAACTCGGCCTCCTGCTCGTGCTGGGCGTACAGATCCGGGTAGGCGCTGCGCTGCACCGCCTGCGCGGCCTCGGTCAGCGGCAGCGACTCGTAGTCCGGCACCTCGACCAGATGGTCGTAGAACTGCCCCGCCGCGTACACCGGGTCCTGGACCTCCTCCTGGGTGCCCCAGCCCTGCGACGGCCGCTGCTGGAACAGGCCGAGCGAGTCCCGGTCGCCGTAGTCGAGGTTCCGCAGGCTCGACTCCTGCATGGCCGTGGCGATGGCTATGGTCACCGCGCGCTCGGACAGGCCGCGCGCCGAGCCGACCGCCTCGATGGTCGCGGCGTTGGCCGCCTGCTGCGGCTCCATGGTGAACGCCACCTCCCCCGACCGGCCCGCCACCGCGCAGTGCGGCGTCGGCTCGTCCCTGGGGTCGTAGCGCACCGCCGCGTAGCCGGCGATGCCGAGGAGCAGCACAGCCGTGAACGCTCCGCCCACCCCGCGGCGGCGGCGCTTGCTGGATGTCCGTTCGGGCACGCGACCAAAGGTAGCGGTTCACCTGGCCGTTGCCTGCCCCCCGGTACGGTGACGTCATGCCCGCACCACCACCCGCACCACCACCCGCAACGCCACCCGTGCCACCCCCCGTGGCGCCACCCCCGTCGCCGAGCCTCGACCTCGGCCTGGACGCCCCGACGCTCACCGCGCGTCTGGTGGACATCCCCTCGGTCAGCGGCACCGAGCGCCCGCTCGCCGACGCCGTGGCCGCCGCCCTGGGCGAGCTGCCCTGGCTGCGGGTGGACCGGCACGGTAACAACGTGGTGGCCCGCACCGACCTCGGCAGGGACGAAAGGGTGGTGCTGGCCGGCCACCTGGACACCGTGCCGCTCGCCGACAACCTGCCCAGCCGGCTGGACGACGACGGCGTCCTGTGGGGCTGCGGCACCTGCGACATGAAGTCCGGCGTCGCCGTGCAGCTGCGGATCGCCGCCACCGTGCCCCGCCCGAACCGGGACCTCACCCTGGTCTTCTACGACAACGAGGAGGTGGAAGCCGAGCGCAACGGGCTCCGGCACCTCGCTGCCGAGCACCCGGACTGGCTGGCCGCCGACTTCGCGGTGCTGCTCGAACCCTCGAAGGGAGAGGTGGAGGGCGGCTGTCAGGGGACGTTGCGGATGCTGCTGCGGCTGCCGGGGCGGCGGGCGCACTCCGCCCGCGGCTGGATGGGCGAGAACGCCATCCATGCCGCGGCACCGGTGCTGGCCCGGCTCGCGGAGTACCGGCCGCGGCGTCCGGTGATCGACGGCCTCGAGTACCACGAGGGGCTGAACGCGGTGCGGATCGAGGCCGGGGTGGCCGGCAACGTCATCCCCGACGCGTGCGTGGTGGCGGTCAACTACCGATACGCGCCCGACCGTGGCGCCGAGGAGGCCGTCGCCCACGTCCGCGAGGTGTTCGCGGACTGCGGCGTCGCCGAGTTCACCGTCGACGACCATGCGCCGGGCGCGCTCCCCGGGCTTTCGCACCCGGCCGCGCGCGCCTTCGTCGAGGCGGTGGGCGGCCGGGCGCGTCCGAAGTACGGCTGGACCGACGTCTCCCGGTTCAGCGCGCTCGGCGTGCCCGCGGTCAACTACGGCCCGGGCGATCCGGATCTGGCGCATCGGCAGGACGAGCGGGTGGTCATCGAGCGGATCGCGCACTGCGAAGAACGGCTTCGCACCTGGTTGACCACGCCGAGCGCGTAGGCTGAAACCGCCGCCCCCAGCCGAATGAACGGACGGGCGATCGTCGGCGGTCGTGAGGAGTGCAGCATGAGCAGCAGGCCGGACCCGGACCCGGAGTTGGCGACCGAAGGACCGGACGACCGGCGGCGCGAGCAGCAGCTCGGCCCGGTGCTCCGGCGCCGCGGCCAGGTGATGGCGGGGACCGCGGACCAGCGGCTGCTCGACACCCGGGGCCCTTCCGACTGGGTGCACGCCGACCCCTGGCGGGTGCTGCGCATCCAGTCGGAGTTCGTGGAGGGCTTCGGCGCGCTGGCCGAGCTCGGGCCCGCGGTCAGCGTTTTCGGCTCGTCGCGCACGCCGCCCGGCTCGCCGGAGTACGAGCTCGGGGTGCGGATCGGGCGCGGGCTGGTGGAGGCCGGTTTCGCGGTGATCACCGGCGGCGGGCCCGGCGCGATGGAGGCGGCCAACCGGGGCGCCAGCGAGTCCGGCGGGGTCTCGGTCGGCCTCGGCATCGAGCTGCCCTTCGAACAGGGGCTGAACGAGTACGTCGACATCGGCGTCAATTTCCGTTACTTCTTCGTCCGCAAGACGATGTTCGTGAAGTACGCGCAGGGCTTCCTCGTGCTGCCGGGCGGGCTCGGCACGCTGGACGAGCTGTTCGAGGCGCTGACCCTGGTGCAGACCGGAAAGGTGACCCGCTTCCCGATCGTGCTGGTCGGCACGGAGTACTGGCGGGGCCTGGTCGACTGGCTTCGCGACACGGTCATCGCGCAGCGCAAGGCGTCCCCCGTGGACGAGGGCCTGTTCCAGATCACGGACGACCCCGACGAGGCCATCGCCCTGGTCACCAAGCCCTGACGCTTCCCGCGCGTGTACCCCGGACGCGCCCTCGCCGGCGCGACGCCTCCGCTCCGCGTGGCGCGTCGCGGCGGGAAGCCGCTAGGCGAGGCCGCGGCGGGCCACCGTCGGAGGGCGGTGGCCGGCGATGGCGGCGACCATGTCGAGCACCTGGCGGGTCTCGGCGACCTCGTGCACCCGGTAGACGCGCGCCCCCAGCCAGGCCGAGACGGCGGTCGCCGCGAGCGTGCCCAGCAGCCGCTCCCCGACCGGCCGGTCCAGCGTCTCGCCGACGAAGTCCTTGTGCGAGAGCGACACCAGCACCGGCCAGCCGGTCGCCGTCATCTCGTCGAGCCGCCGGGTCGCCTCCAGCGAATGCCGCGTCGACTTCCCGAAGTCGTGCCCCGGATCGATGAGCACGGCGTCCCGTCGCACCCCGAGCCCGACGGCGCGCTCGGCGAGCCCCACGGTGACCCGCAGGATGTCCGCCATCACGTCGTCGTAGCCCACCCGGTGCGGCCGGGTGCGCGGGCGCGCGCCGCCGGCATGCGTGCACACCAGGCCCACATCGTGCCGCGCCGCCACCTCGGCCAGCCGCGGGTCGACCCCGCCCCAGGCGTCGTTCAGCAGGTCGGCGCCCGCCGCGCAGACCGCCTCGCCGACCTCGTGCCGCCAGGTGTCGACGCTGATCACCACGTCGGGGAAGCGCCGCCGCACCTCGGCGACGAAGCCCACCGTGCGCCGGATCTCCTCGGCCGCGTCCACCTCGGCGCCCGGTCCCGCCTTCACCCCGCCGATGTCGATGATCCCGGCACCCTGCGCCACCGCCTCCTCGACCCGGGCCAGCGCGGCCTGCTCCGCGAAGGTGGCGCCCCGGTCGTAGAAGGAGTCGGGCGTGCGGTTCACGATGGCCATGATCACCGGCTCGTTCGCCGCGAACTCGCGTGCCCCAAGGCGCAACATGCCGCTCAGCTCTCCGATCGTCGACGGGCGTCGTTCCGCCCCGACGCTACCCGTACGCGGGTGTCGGTGCGGCATGCGACGATCGGCATACCATTCGAGGACTTCAGGCGGGCCCGCGGACGTTCGCGGAGGCCCGGCCAGGCCCAGGGGAGGCGCTCGTGTTCTGGTTTCTGATGGCGGCGATGGTCGTGGTCATCGCCGCGGTCACCCTGGCCGTGCTGGGCAGCGGCGACGGATCGGGCGGGCCGGTGACCGGCGGGCTGCCGGAGGCGGAGCAGGACCGGCTGGACGATCCACTGCCGGCGGACCGGCCGGTGGGCCCGGGCGACGTGGTGGCGGTGCGGCTGCCCGTGGCGCCGCGCGGGTACCGGATGGCCGAGGTGGACGACGTGCTCGACCGGCTGGCCGCGGAGCTCGCCGAGCGGGACGCCAGGATCTCGGAGTTGGAGGCCGCGCTGGCCGGTGCCCACGCCGTCGCGCTGGGCAAGGAGGACTCGCCGGACGGGCCCCGCTGACGGCGACCGGCGAACGCGGCGTTCGCCCGGGTGAAGGCAAGGCCGCGGCCCGTATGCCGTCGCATTCGTGACGTCCGGAGGATTCAGCGGGCAATCGCCGAATTGCGTAGATTTGCGAGTGCGCGTTGCCGAAGGGATACCGCCCGATGTTGGTCATGGAGACGTGCCATGCGGGATAATGGCGTGAAGCAATGTGTTCGATGCCGGTGACGCTTCGGTTGTCGGCTGCGATGAGCTGGTTCAGGAAGGGGAACGAGCATGGCGGCCATGAAGCCGCGGACGGGCGATGGCCCGCTCGAGGTGACCAAGGAGGGGCGGGGGATCATCATGCGCGTTCCGCTCGAAGGTGGTGGACGACTTGTCGTCGAGCTGAGCCCGGACGAGGCGGTGGCGCTCGACGAGGAGCTGAAGAAGGTGACCGGCTGATCCGCCGTGCTTTCCGCCGACCCTTCGGCCGACCGCTTAGCCGATCCAGCTGAGTCCTCGGCCACCATCGGCCGCCTTCGTCGGTCATTTCGACGCTGCCCCGGAACACGCAACCGGGGCAGCGCCGTCTTGTTCGCCGATTTTCCCTACCCGCCGAGTCGCCCGCCGCTAAGCGCGGGCCGCGCAGAGCAGGCCGTCACCGACCGGCAGCAGCGCGGGCACGAGATCCTTGCTCTCGCGGACCGCGCGCAGCAGTTCGCGCAGCCGCAGCACCTCCGCCGGCTGTACCCCTGAGTCCACCGTGCGGCCGTCCGCGAAGACCCCGGTGAAGCAGAGCAGTCCGCCGGGACGCAGCAGCCGCAACGATTCTCCAAGGCACTCCAGGCACTCCAGCCGGTTGCCGTCGTAGAACACCAGGTCGTAGCCCCCGTCGGTGAGCCGCGGCAGCACGTCCAGCGCGTGGCCCGGAATCAGCCGGGCCCGGTTGCCCGCGAAGCCGGCCATCCGGAACGCCTGCCGGGCGAACTGCTGCCGCTCCGGTTCGAGGTCCACGGTGGTGAGCACGCCCTCGGGGCGCATGCCGTGCAGCAGATAGAGCCCGGAGACGCCGGTGCCGGTGCCGATCTCGACCACGGCCCGGGCAGCCGCCGCGGCCGCCAGCAGCCGGAGCGCGTCCCCGGTGCCGGGGGAGACCGAACGCAGCCCCGCGTCCTGGGCCCGGTTGCGGGCCCAGCGCAGCGCCGCCCCCTCGGCGGTCTCGGCGTCCGGTGCGCCGTACGCCTCGGCGAACGCCCAGCTCGTCAGCCGGTTGCCGGTAATGGCCGTCTCCTGTCCCCGTCTGTCACGCGCTTTGACTGTAGCGACTCCGCCTGGGGAACAGGGCAGCAGGACCAAACGTTGGAACATTGAGCCGTGCGACCGAAAGTCGGTCAAAATTGCTTATCCGTAGCTGACGGGGGAGGTGGTTATGGTAGGGATCCCACTGGACACCACCACAGCCGACAGGGGAGGTGCGGCCGCCGGCCGGGGGGTGCTCAAACGCCTCTTGCGACCAGCCGGTGAGCCGAATTCCGTGACTGAGAACGCTGACGTAGACCGAGCCCAGGAGCCCGCCGGGCCCGCCAAGGACGCCGCGGCTCCCGTCGCCGAGATGGCGACCTTCGGCGACGGACCTGACGGGGGCACGTGGGCCCCTCCCAGCTGGGAGGAGATCGTCAGCACTCACAGCGCCCGGGTCTACCGCCTCGCCTACCGCCTCACGGGGAACCAGCACGACGCGGAGGACCTGACCCAGGAGGTCTTCGTCCGGGTCTTCCGCTCACTGTCCACGTACACGCCCGGCACCTTCGAGGGCTGGCTGCACCGGATCACCACCAATCTCTTCCTCGACTCGGTGCGGCGCAAGCAGCGCATCCGGTTCGACGCACTCGGCGAGGACGCGGCCGACCGGCTGCCCAGCCGGGAGCCCACCCCGCAGCAGCACTTCAACGACACGCACTTCGACGCCGACGTGCAGCAGGCGTTGGACACCCTGGCGCCCGACTTCCGGGCGGCCGTGGTGCTCTGCGACATCGAGGGCCTGAGCTACGAGGAGATCGCCACCACCCTCGGGGTGAAGCTCGGCACGGTCCGCAGCCGGATCCACCGCGGCCGTTCCCATCTGCGCAAGGCTCTGCGCCACCGCTCCCCGCGTGGCCGCGTCGAGCAGGAGCAGGAGCAGGAGCAGGAGTCCGTGCTCGCCACCGTGCCCGCCGCGTCCCCGGCGGAGAAAGGTGGAGCCGGGTGACGAGCGCCCCCGAGACCGGACCAGCCGATCAGCATCTGGGCGAGAGCCTGGCCGCGTTGATCGACGGCGAGCTCTCGCACGACAGCAGGGACCGGGTGCTGGCCCATCTGGCCACCTGCCCCAGCTGCAAGGACGAGGCCGACGCCCAGCGGCGGCTGAAGAGCGTGTTCGCCCAGAGCCCGCTGCCGACGCTCTCCGCCGGCCTGTTGGCTCGTCTGCAGGGTCTGCCGGCCACCGACGGCACCGAACCCCCGGCCAGAGGGCCGGACGAGGAGCCGCCGGGCCCTGAGTTCGGCCCGCTGCCCGGCGGCCGCGGGCGCGAGTCGCTGCTCGGCCCCCCCATCATCGGTGGCGAACGCGGTTTCCGGATACACGAGCCGGGGGCCGCCGCCCGTCTGCACCGCGGTCACCGGCTTGCCTTCGCCGCCGCGGGCGCGGTCTCGTTGGCGGCCTTCGCCATCGGCGGCGCCATGTCCAGCGCGACCACGGCGGGAGCCGGCACCGGCTCGAACGGCAGCACGCTCAGCACCGTCGCCGCGGGCGGAGGAGCAGCACCGGTCAGCGCGGCGCGCCCCACGAGTGCGCGAGGGAGCAGCGAGGACGAGGAGTCGAGGAACTCCGGCGTCTCGCTGCCGATCGCGCTGGTCTCGTACACTGGTGGATACCCCGGAGGGCTGAATCCGTCGGACACGTCGGGCTCCACCGGCCTGGCGGAGCGCCTTTTCCCGGCCCTGGGGCCCATACTGGCACCGGGCCCGGTTTCGGAATCGTCCACGTCGGCGTCGACACCCATGCTCACCGGCCTCACTCCGGCCGGCGGCTCCGGAGGCGTCGGCACGGTGAACGCCCGCTGACGCGGGTCTGGTGACCAGGGCGACGGGTACCTGGTTGAATCCCTTACCGAGACCGAGCACTGGCCGGTACCAGGCAGCGCGGACACGATGGGGACGGGCATGGACAAGGGGAAAAGCGATTCCTGGGGGTCCCCCGGGCAGAGCCAGGGGGAGGCCCCCGACCCGCGACACGCGGAGGAGCCGTACGGCACGCCTCCCTATGGACAGCCGGGCCCCTGGGCCCCGGCCCCGCCGGTGCAGCGCCCCGATCCCACGCCGGCCGCGGGCACGCCCCTCGCCCCCCGCGAGCCGTCGGACGCCCCGCCGGCCGGGTCCGCATCCGAGCCCCGGGACGCCGTCCCGTCCGGCCCGTCATCCGGTCGGTCCGCCGGCTCGTCGGTGACGCCCGCGGCGGGCACGCCGAGCCCCACGCGACCACCGGCCGGCGCCACGCCCGCGGGTGGCACCCCCTATCCGCCAGGCGCCACGCCCTATCCACCGGGCGCCACGCCGGCGGGCGGCACCGCGCTCCAGGCCCCGGCGGGTATGACCCCGCCGGGCGGTACCCCGCTCTCGGGTGGCGTCACCCCGCCGGGCGGCACGCCCCGTCAGGCCGCGCCCGGGATGACGCCGCCGGGCGGCACCGCGCTCCACGTCCCGGCGGGCATGACCCCGCCCGGCGGGACGGTGACGGGCGGCGCCCCACCCGCGTCCGGCCCCTACGCGCCCCCGGCGCAGCAGCCGGGCCCGGCGACCGCGGCCCTGCCCGGGGAGCCCTTGCAGCGGTATGACCCGTGGGGCGCGACGAACGGCGGTGGCATCCCCGTGCCGGGCCCGGAGGCCCCGGGCGGCGGCCGGGAGCCGCTCCGGCTGAGCCGCACCCGGCTGCTGGTCGGCGCCGCGGCGATCGCCCTGCTCGCCGGCCTGCTCGGCGGCGCCGTCGGCGTGCAGATGGAGCGCAACGGCGGCGCGGACGAGATCGAGCTGCCGCAGGCCGAGGGCGACGACCGCGAGGTCGCCGAGGGCAGCATCGCGGGCATCGCCGAGGACGTGCTCCCCGGCGTGGTGACCCTGCACGCCTCTGGAGCGGACGCGGCCACCACCGGCACCGGCTTCGTGCTCGACGACGAGGGCCATATCCTCACCAACGCCCATGTGGTGGCGCCCGCCGGCGACGGGGGCGTGATAGAGGTCACCTTCAGCAGCGGCGACACCGCGCAGGCCGAGGTCGTGGGCTCCGACGCCGGTTACGACCTGGCCGTGGTGCAGGTCGAGGGCGTCTCCGGGCTCAGCCCGCTGGAGCTCGGCGACTCCGACGCCGTCCGGGTCGGCGACCCGGTGGTGGCCTTCGGCGCGCCGTTCGACCTGGCGGGCACCGTCACCTCCGGGATCATCAGCGCCACCGAGCGCCCCATCACCGCGGGCGGCGCGGAGGCGGACGGTTCCGACATCAGCTACGTGAACGCCCTGCAGACCGACGCCCCGATCAACCCGGGCAACTCCGGTGGCCCTCTGGTCGACGTCAACGGCCGGGTGATCGGCATCAACAGCGCGATCCGCAACGGCGACTCCGAGAGCGGCATGGAGAGCGGCTCCGGCAGCGTCGGCCTCGGCTTCGCCATCCCGATCAACACGGGCAAGGACGTCGCCGAGCAGCTGATCAACGTCGGCTACGCCACCCATCCGATCATCGGCGTGATGCTGGACACCGGATACCTGGGCGAGGGCGCCCGGGTCGGCAGCACCACCGGCGAACCGGCGGTGACGCCCGGCGGCCCCGCGGAGACGGCGGGCGTCCAGGAGGGCGACATCATCACCGCCGTGGACGGCGAACCGGTGCGCAGCGGCGACGAGCTCATCGTCAAGGTGCGCAGCCACGAGCCGGGCGACGTGGTGGGCCTGACCATCAACCGGGACGGCGAGGAGATCGCCCTGGACGTCACACTGGGCGAGGACACCGGCAACTGAGGGTGGCCGGCCGGGGTGACCCGGCCGGCCGTTCACCGTCGGGTCCCGGCCTTGTCATGGAGGGTGTCTCCCATCGGCGGCCTCGGGCAGGTACCGTGGCCATCGCCGTATGTGTGGGATGCGGGAAGCCGGTCATTCGTCAGGCCCGTCGTGAGGGAGCTGTCAGGTGTTCTTCGATATAGGGTCCCTGGAGTTCTTGTTCCTCATCGTGCTGGCCATCATGGTCTTCGGACCGGAGAAGCTGCCGCGGATGATCCAGGACGCCGCGCGCTTCCTCCGCAAGATCCGGGAGTTCTCCGACAGCGCCAAGCGGGACATCCGCAGCGAGCTCGGCCCCGAGTTCAAGGACTTCGAGTTCGAGGACCTGAACCCGCGCCGGTTCGCCAAGAAGCACCTGATGGACAACGACGACCTGGGCCTGAAGGAGCTGACCAGCAGCCTCGACATGCGCAAGGAGCTCACCGAGGTCACCGACGCGGTCAACGGGCGGCCCTCCCGGCCTGGCACGGCCAACGGCAGCCGGAGCAGCCGCCTCAGCAAGGCCAAGGGCGCCGGCGCGGCCGGTTCCGTGTCCACCGCCAAGGACACCGCGGCCTCCGCCACCCCCGTCGCCACGGCCGGTGAAGCGGGAGGGACCACCGGCGCGGCTCCGGTCAGCCTGGCCAAGGAGGGTGACGTCAAGCCCGCCGCGGCGCCCCGCGAGGACCTTCCGCCCTTCGACGCCGACGCCACCTGACGCGCCACTCCCGACAAACCACTCCGCGCACGCCACGCGGGGGCGCGTTCGCGCCATGGCATCCCGCGGTGCGCGCCTGTTCGAGGGCATATGACCCGACCTGATCTCCGGTCATGCCGGACACCCCGGACCCGTATGGCTATCCTCCCTATGTCCGGGGTGAGCCCAGGACGAGGGCAATGAGGAGGCGTCGCGCAACATGGAGACGACGAGTCGGACCGAGCCGCAGGACGCGACAGACACCACCCCGGCACCCCAGGGGGTGCCGGGGGCGCGCCGGGCACTGGACGGCTACCTGATGGCGGGCTTTCCCTGGTACGGACTTGACGAGGCGTTCACGGGACCACGCTGGCTGATGCAGGTCGGCGTCGCCGCCGACGGCGCGGTCGAGCACGGTTCCACCGGGCACGGGGACGAGCCCTCGCTGCGCGGCGAGCTGGGCCAGACGCCGCAGCGGTTCACCGTCGTGGTGACCGTCGCCAGCCGGCCGGTGCGGCGCAGCCCGGACGGCACGGGCGTGCTGGAGGCCACGTCCGCCTCCTCCGCCGCGTGGCTGGCCGGTTCGGGGCTGCTGTCCTCGACCTGGCCGACGCAGATGGAGCGGGCGCTGCGCCAGGACTGGCTGGAACAGCAGACCGCCATCGCCTGGGAGCTCGCCGACGATCTGCACGGCGGCGGCTGGACGACGCTGTCGCTGCCGGTGGACGGCGAGCCGACCGACTTCCACTACCGGGAGTCCGAGTACGGCTGGGTGTTGGCGGGCGCCGCGCACCACGGCGTGCACCTCGGTGCGTACGGCCGCGGCATGAGCGCCTACGGCCTCGGCTTCGCGGTGATCAAGGACATCGAAGGCTACGAGTAGCCCTTCCCCGGCGCGCGCCGCCTCCGGCGTGGTTCGTCGCCCGAACACCTGACAGGGGCACGACGGGCCACCCCGAGGGGTGGCCCGTCGTCGTACGGGGGAGGCCGCCCGGTCAGGACCTCGTGGGGGTGAGGGAGAGGGACATCCCGGCCAGGCCGCGCTGGCGGGCGCCGAGCCCGGACGCCACCGCCCGCAGCGCCGTCGCGGCCGGCGAGTCGGGGTCGCTGAGCACCACCGGGGTGCCGTCGTCGCCGCCCTCCCGCAGCCGCACGTCGATCGGGATGGTGCCGAGCACCGGCACCTCCGCGCCGGTCGCCCTGGTCAGTCCCTCCGCGACGCGCTGTCCGCCGCCGCTGCCGAAGACGTCGACCAGCTCGCCGCAGTGCGGGCAGGGCAGACCCGACATGTTCTCCACCACGCCGACGATCTTCTGGTGCGTCTGCACCGCGATCGACCCGGCGCGTTCGGCGACCTCCGCGGCGGCCTGCTGTGGCGTGGTGACCACCAGGATCTCCGCGCCCGGCACCAGCTGCGCGACCGAGATGGCGATGTCGCCCGTGCCGGGCGGCAGGTCGAGCAGCAGCACGTCCAGGTCGCCCCAGTACACGTCGGCGAGGAACTGCTGCAACGCCCGGTGCAGCATCGGGCCGCGCCAGACCACCGGCGCGTTGCCCGGCGTGAACATGCCGATCGAGATGACCCGCACGCCGTGCGCCGTGGGCGGCATGATCATGTTCTCCACCTGGGTGGGCCGGCTGTCGGTGCCCAGCATCCGCGGCACCGAGTGGCCGTAGATGTCCGCGTCCACCACGCCCACCTTGAGGCCGTCGGCCGCCATCGCCGCCGCCAGGTTGACCGTCACCGAGGACTTGCCGACCCCGCCCTTGCCGGACGCCACGCAGTAGACGCGGGTGAGCGAGTCGGGCTTGGCGAACGGCACCTCGCGCTCGGCCTGCCCGCCGCGCAACGAGGCGGCGAGCTGCTGCCGCTGCTCATCGCTCATCACGTCCAGCTCGACCTGGACGTCGGTGACGCCCGAGACGCCGCGGACCGCCTCCGACACGCTGGCGGTGAGCGTGTCCCGCATCGGGCAGCCCTGGATGGTCAGGTACACCCCGACGCGCACCGTGCCGTCCGGCTCGATGTCGACCGACTTGACCATCCCCAGGTCCGTGATCGGCCGGTGGATCTCCGGATCGTTCACCCCGGCCAGCGCGGCGCGCACGGCGGCGTCGGTGGGCCCGTCGGTGGGCGTGCTCGTGGGCGTTTCGGTAGCCATGCCCCGATGGTACGGCGGACCCACGGGGGTCCGGCGGGGCGGGGGACGGGCGGCCGGTACGCTGCGGCTCAACCAGCCTGGGAGGAGAGGCAGCCGACGTGACAGCAAACGTCTACGCGTCCGGTTTCCCGTGGCGCCGGGCGGTCGGGGCGGGGCTGGCGGCGCTGCTGCTGGCGCCACTGGCCGCGTGCGGCTCGGGCGGCGGGTCTGGCGACACCAACGGCATCGAGGAGCTGTCCCCGGAGGAGATCGAGCAGCAGGCCAGAGCCACCGCCAGGGATGCCCGCACCGTGTTGCTCACCGGGACGGTGATCTCCGGCGACCAGTCCTACCGCATCGACATGCGGCTGGCCGAGGGCGGTGGCGTCGGCGAGGTGTCCGCGGAGGGCGGCAGCACGTTCGAGTTGCTGCGGGTGGGCGAGGAGCTGTACCTGAAGGCGGACGAGGGGTTCTGGGAGAGCGAGGACCTGCCGGCCGAGCTGGAGTCCGACCCGGCCAAGAAGCTGGACGGCAAGTACGTCAAGGTCGCGCCCGACGACCCGGCGTACGAGGAGCTGAGCGGCTTCACCGACAAGAACCTGCTGCTCGACGGGCTGCTCTCGCTCCAGGGCGAGCGGGAGACCGGCGACCACGGTGAGATCGGCGGCGTGGAGACGATACGGGTCGAGGCCGACGACGGCGCGGGCGGCACGATGGAGGTCGCGCTGGTCGGCCCGCCCTACCCGCTGCGGCTGGTCCGCGGCGGCGGCGCCGGCGAGGTGACGCTGGCCGACTGGAACCAGGACTTCTCGCTGCACGCCCCGAACGACGACGACATCGTCGACTACGGCGAGGACATGGTCTCGCCGGAGGACGACGAGGGCGACTGACCCGCCGCCCGCGCGGGGCGGCGGCCCGTGGCCGTCACTTCCTGCGGCCGCGGCGCGCCGGCAGCCCCGAGGGGGTGCCCACCCGGGTGCTCGCGGCCGTCGGCAGCGGCGGTGCGGCGTGCGATGCGGCCGGCATCGCGCCCGGCCGCTGGAGCGCCGCGCCCGACGGTTCGAGGCGCAGCACCCGGCAGGCCCGGGCCCACCGGTTCGGCAGCTCCTCGGCGTCGGGGGCGTTGAGCCGCTTGCCCTTCAGCTCCGCGACCGCGGCCTGCCAGGCCTCGCCCTCGGGCGCCAGCTCGGCCACCAGGGCCGGCCAGACGATGAGGCGTCCGCCCTTGTCCTTGCTGCGGCAGGTGACCGTGGCCCGGCCGCCGTCGGCCAGCCCGAGGCCGTCGAGCGGCTGTTCGCCGGGGCCGCCGACCAGACAGACCGCGCCCTCGTGCCAGACATGCCACAGGGCACGGGGCGACCCCTGTTGCCCGCGCACCCACACCAGGGCCGACTTCTTCGCCGACTCCTCGATCAGCGCCCGGTCCACCAGCTCAACGCTCGGCACGTCACTCGCCATGCCGGGAGCGTAGGCCCTTCCCGGGCCACCCCGCCAGCACGCGGCCCTTGCCGGGCGGTCCGGGGACGACCACGGAGGCACGGAGCGGCGCGCGCCAGAGACCGCGACCGGCGAAGCCGACGCGGAGGGCTCTGCGCGCCGGATACGACCTGCCGGCGGCCGGTCGGCGCTGAGTGGGCGGTGTCGGGTGTGTTGGGCTGACGGATGCCGGGGGCGTGGGGCATGGGGCGCACGGGCGGGCATTCGCTGGGACCGCGGCCGGCGGATGCCGGGGAGCAGGGCGTGCAGCGCGCCGGACGCGGGGCGTGGTCTGCTGCCGGGCACGTGGTGTTCGGAGGGGAGGCCGTCGGTGCCCGCACGGGGCTGCGGCCCGCGCGGCGCCGGGGCGTGCGTGACGTGCGGCGGTCGGTCCGTGATGGGTGGCTGCCGCCGGCAGGTGGCTATGCGGAGAGGCCGAGGGCGGACATCCGGCGGGTGTGGGCCTCGGTGATGCGGGAGAACATCCGGCCGATCTCCGCCAGGTCGAAGCCCGCGGAGACGCCGCCCACCAGCATCGTGGACAGCGCGTCGCGGTCGGCCACCACGCGCTGCGCCTGGGCCAGCGCCTCGCCCATCAGGCGCCGTGCCCACAGCGCCAGCCGGCCGCCGGCCCGCGGGTCCGCCTCGATCGCGGCGCGCACCTTCTCCACCGCGAACGATCCGTACCCGGTGTCGTCGAGCACGCGCAGCACCAGGCCGCGGGTGTCGGAGTCCAGCCGAACCGCCACCTCGCGGTAGAAGTCCGCGGCGATCGCGTCCCCGACGTACGCCTTGACCAGGCCCTCCAACCAGTCGGACGGCGCGGTCATCCGGTGGAACTCGTCCAGCGGCGCGGCGAACGGCTCCATCGCCACCGTCGGTTCCTCGTCGATCGCCCGAAGCCGCTCGGTCAGCTGTTCGAAATGATGGAACTCGGCGGCGGCCATCCGGGCCAGTGCCGCCTTGTCGGCCAGCCCGGGCGCCATCTTGGCGTCCTCCGCCAGCCGCTCGAACGCCGCCAGCTCGCCGTAGGCGAGCGCGCCGAGCAGGTCCACGACGGCGGCCCGGTACCGTGCGTCCGCGCTGGCCTCCACCCAGTCCTGCGTGGCGATGTCCTTCGCCTCCACCGCCTCGTCCTCCGCGGCGTCAGCCGCGGGAGGCGTCTCGGCGGGAGGGCGCTGCGGCGCTGGGGTGTCGGGCGTCTCCATGGCTCAGCAGAATAGCCCCCATCAGCACGTTCGCGGCGATCGAGGGAACCGTCGCCCGGATTCCCAAACGTGACCTGATACACAGCCTGACACATGTGCGCGGTTCCGAGGTAGAGTGATATAGGCCCGCTCAGCTGAGGTGGGCCCGATTCCAAGCTGGAGTCCCCTGGACCCGTGTGTCACGGGGAGCAGGACCTGCGGATGCCCGGTCGGTGGCCCGATCGGCTCCGACCTGACCAGCCCTCCGCACGGTCCGTGCACCTCGCACGAGCCGCCGCAACGAGGGACCCGCTCGCGCGGTGCGTGCGCTTGAGCGAGACGACCGGGTCCCGCGCCGGACAGCCCCCTGTGGGCGTCACCGACCGGCGCGGTACGCAAGACCCGCCTCGCCGCCGCGCGTCGCGTCACACAGAAGAGGCAAAACGCTGTCCGCAACGACCACCACCTTCCGAGATCTCGGAATCCTGGCCGAGACCGCCGAGGCCCTTGAGGCCGTCGGCATCATCACCCCGTTCCCCATCCAGGAAATGACCCTGCCCGTCGCGCTCGCCGGCTCCGATGTGATCGGCCAGGCGAAGACCGGCACGGGCAAGACCCTCGGTTTCGGCCTGCCGCTGCTGGAGGCCGTCACGGTCCCCGCCGACGTCGAGGCGGGCCGGGCCACCCCGGAGGAGCTCACCGACGCCCCGCAGGCGCTGGTCGTGGTCCCCACCCGCGAGCTGTGCCAGCAGGTCACCAACGACCTGCTGACCGCCGGCAAGGCGCGTAACGTCCGGGTGGTCCCCATCTACGGCGGCCGGGCCTACGAGCCGCAGGTGGATGCGCTGACCAAGGGCGTGGACGTCGTCGTCGGCACCCCGGGACGGCTGCTCGATCTCGCCGGCCAGCGCAAGCTGCGGCTGTCGCAGGTGCGCAGCCTGGTGCTGGACGAGGCCGACGAGATGCTCGACCTCGGCTTCCTGCCCGACGTGGAGAAGATCATCGGGATGCTGCCGACCCGGCGGCAGACCATGCTCTTCTCGGCGACCATGCCGGGCCAGGTGATCGCACTCGCCCGGCGCTACATGAACCAGCCCACCCACATCCGCGCCTCCGAGCCGGACGACACGGGCGCGACCGTGGCGAACACCACACAGCACGTCTTCCGCGCCCACTCGCTCGACAAGCAGGAGCTGGTCTCCCGGATACTGCAGGCCGACGGGCGCGGTCTCGCGATGGTGTTCTGTCGCACCAAGCGGACCGCGGCCGACGTCGCCGAGCAGCTGACCAGGCGCGGTTTCGCCGCGGCGGCCGTGCACGGCGATCTCGGCCAGGGCGCGCGGGAACAGGCGCTGCGCGCCTTCCGCAAGGGCAAGGTGGACGTCCTGGTCTGCACCGACGTCGCCGCGCGCGGCATCGACGTGGACGGCGTCACCCATGTGATCAACTACCAGACGCCCGACGACGAGAAGACCTACCTCCACCGCATCGGCCGCACCGGCCGGGCCGGCGCGGCCGGTACGGCGGTCACGCTGGTGGACTGGGACGAGATCCCGCGCTGGCAGCTGATCAACAAGGCCCTCGAACTCGGGCTCCCCGACCCACCGGAGACGTACTCCACCTCTCCGCATCTGTACGAGGCGCTCGGCATCCCGCAGGGCACGAAGGGCGTGCTGCCGCGGGCGGAGCGCACCAGGGCCGGGCTGGACGCCGAGGATGTCGAGGACCTCGGAGGCCGGGACAGCCGGCGGCAGCGCGGCCGGGGCAACGGCGGCCGGAGCTCCGGTCGGGCCGGAGGCACCGGCGGTGCCGCCAGTGCGCCCAGCGCCGCCAATGCCGGCGGTGCCGGCGGGACCGGGGCGACCGACGGAGAGGGCGAACGCGAGCGCCGCACCCGCACGTCGCGCCAGCGCCGCCGCACCCGTGGCGGGGTGACGCTCTCCGCGTCCGGCTCCGTCGCAGGGGCGGAGGCCGCGGCCGAGGCGCCGGCGGCCGTCGAGCAGGCCGCGTCCGAGCCCGCCGCGTCCGATCCGGCGACGCCCGCGTCCCGGCCGAGGCGTCGCCGTCGCCGCCGCCCCTCGGGCGGTGCCCAGCAGACCCGTCCGACGGACTGACCCACCTGCCGACCCGACGACCGGAGCCGCCCCGCCCTCTCTGGGCGGGGCGGCTCCGTCTCGTGTCCCGGCTCCGCTTCCCGGCGCTGGGTTCCCGTCGCCGGGCCCAGCCCTTGCCGCGGTTCGGGTCCAAGGGGCGGGGCGCGGCTTCGGCCCGAGCGCCGGGTCGCCGGATCGCCTGGACGCGCGGCCTTGTACGGCGCCCAGGCGGTCCGGCGCGGGGACCGTCTGGGAGGTCGTTCCCACGCGGTATGCGAGGACCCGCCCCGGCGGTCCGGCGTGCGGACGCTCTCGGACCTCGTTCGTTCGCGGTAAGCGGTCCGCGGTACGTGTCTCAGAAGACGGGCGTGCCGTCGCGGGTGAGGAGCCAGTCGGTGCCGGCGAAGCCGGTGGGGTCGATCTCGCCGCTCTCCTGGACCCAGGCGACGATCGTGTTCCGGATCTCGTCCGAGTTCGCCCAGACCTGCTCGGCCCCCGCGACGTGCGGGAAGTTGCCCCCGCCGTTCGCCCGGTAGTTGTTCACCGCCAGCACGAACTCCGCGTCGTCCGCGACCGGCTGGCCCTCGAAGCTCAGGCCGGTGACGCGCGAGCCGGCCTCCTTCGCGATGTCGATCTCGTACGCCACGCCGCCGACCACGTCGTAGTTGTAGTCGGGTATGCCGTCGGCGTTGGTCAGGTCCGCCGGGTCCACCTCGCCGCCGGCCGGCGTCCGGACGAAGTAGCGTGCCGAGAACTCCAGGTAGTCCCGCAGCTGGGCGCCGGTGACCAGCCGGGCCTCCAGCGTGTTCTCGTAGACGTACAGCCCCGCCACGTCCCGGATGGTCACCTCGCCGGCCGGGATGGACGCCGAGCGGGAGAAGCAGGCCGCCTGGGACAGCACCGGCAGATCCGCGTACTCGGAGCCGGCCAGCGCGCCGCGCACCGTCTCCGCCTGCACATGGTTGATCAGGTCGATGATCGGCGTGTCCCGGTACGGCGCATCCGCGGCCGACATGGCCTCGGTCGCGGTGCCGATGACCTGGTTGACGTAGGCGACCACCCGGTCGTGCTGTTCCGCGACGAGGCGGGTGATCCGCGGGTCCTCCGGCACCCTGTTGGAGTTCAGCACGCTGGCCGCGACCGACGCGACGTGCCACTGCCCGCGCCGCCACTCCATCTCGACGTCGAAGAGGGTCAGCCGCTGACCCCACATCAGCGGCTCGGAGAGCACCACCTCGCGCCCGGTCTCCGCGTTCCGCACCCGGAGCTCCGGGATCTCGTCGTGCGCGTGCCCGACCAGGATCGCGTCGATGCCCGGCACCCGCTCGGCCACCAGCGCGGCGGCGTTCTCGACGTGCGGTAGCTGGTCGCCGTACGAGGAGGAGCCGTCGCTGCCGGAATGGGCGGCGACGACCACCACGTCGGCGCCCATGGCCCGCAGCCGGGGCACCCACCGGGCGGCCTGCTCCTCCAGGCCGGGGAAGACCATCTCGCCCTCCACGTGGCCGCGGTCCCAGATCGCGATGCCGGGGTTCGTCAGGCCCAGCACGGCGAGCGTCACGTCCGGGCCGTGCGGGGTGCACAGCCGGGTGATCCAGTACGGCGGGAAGGCGGGCCGTTCGGTGCGGGCGTCCAGCGCGTTGGCGGCCAGCAGCGGGAAATCGCACTGCTGCTGGAACCTGCGCAGCAGCGGGATGCCGTAGTTGAACTCGTGGTTGCCGAGGGCCGCGGCGTCGTAGCCGATGGCGTTCATCGCCAGGGCCATCGGGTGCACCGGGGTGCCCCCATGCGGGGGATCGTCGCCGGTGATCGGGTCGATCTTGGCGTAGTAGTAGGCGAGCTGGGTGCCCTGGATGGTGTCGCCGGCGTCGATCAGGACGGTGTTGTGGCGGCCGCGGTCGGTCCGCACCTGGTCGATGAGGGTGGCGAGCTTGGCCAGGCCGACGTCGTTGTGCGCGGTGTCGTCGAACTCGGCGTTCGTGAAGTAGTCCCAGTTCATGACGTGTCCGTGCAGGTCGGTGGTGCCCATCACGGTGAACGCGTAGCGCCGCTCCCGGTCGCCGGACGCCGCGGCGGCGGGCGCGGCGCCCGCGACGCCCGCGGTGCCGACCAGCGCGGCGCCCGCGCCGGTCGCGGCGGTGTGACCAAGGAACGTTCGGCGATCCAGCGGCGGCATGGGAACTCCTCGCGAGTGGGGCGGTGCGGTGGTGCGTAACGCGCGTAGATTCTGGCGCACCTCCGGCCCTCGCGGACACCCCCGGGGTGGATTCGCCGGATCCGGGGGCCGTTACCCTCACAGTCGTGAGCAGACCCCCCTTTCTCGATCCGCCCGCCGGGGTGGGCGCGTACCAGCTGCGCACCCGGCGCGGGACGTTCGCCGTGCTGGACGCTGAGCCGCCGCGGAAGCCGGTCGGGACCGTGCTGCTGGTGCCCGGATACACCGGCAGCAAGGAGGACTTCATAGCGCTGCTGGAGCCGCTGGCCGACGCGGGCTTCCGCGCGGTGGCGGTGGACGGCCGTGGACAGTACGAGTCGCCCCGCGGCGGCGGGCGGCACGCCTACGGGCTCGGCGAGCTGGCCGAGGACGTGCTGGCCCAGGCCGAGGCGCTGCCCCCGGGCGGGCCGCTGCATCTGGTGGGGCACTCGCTCGGCGGCCTGATCGCCCGCGGCGCGGTGCTGCGGGCCACGGCGCGGCGGCAGGCGCCGTTCGCCTCGCTGACCCTGATCGGCTCGGGTCCCGGCCGGATCGCGCGCGGGTCGCGCTGGCGGGTGCGGGCCCTGGTCGCCGGGCTGCCGGTGTTCGGGCCGCGCGCGATGTGGCGGCTGTGGCACCCGGTGCGAGACCCGGGCACGACGGGGGCGTTTCTGCGCCGGCGCTGGCTGGCCAACGCGCCGGCGCAGGTGCTGGTCACCGGGCGCACGTTGCGGCACGAACCGGACCGGGTGGCCTGGCTGGCCGACACCGGGCTGCCGGTGCACGTGCTGTCGGGGGAGCGCGACGGCGCCTGGCCGGTGCCGCAACAGGACCGGATGGCGCTGCGGCTGCGGGCACATCGGACGGTGATCAAGGGGGCCGAGCACTCGCCCAACGCCGAGCAGCCGCTGCCCACGGCCGCCGCCCTGGCCGGTTTCTGGACCGGCCTGCGCCCGGCCCCGGCGGCCCCGGCGGCCGAGTCCGTGGCGTCCTAGGACGCCACGTCACGCGCGTCGCGCCGCGGTGTGGTCAGGCGGAGATCGGCTTGGCGCCCTTCGCGCGGTCCACCAGCTTGGCGTACTCGTCGGGCGAGGTGAGGTCGTTGCCGAGCCGGACCTCCTTCACGTCGCCGTGGTAGTCGCTGGCTCCCGTGACGATCAGGCCCAGGTCGGCGGCCATGGCGCGCAGCTTGGCGCGGTTGGCGTCGTCGTGGTCGTAGTGGTCGATCTCCACGCCGTCGAGACCCGCCTCGGCCAGCTTCTCGATCGAGCTGTCGGACACCACCTGGCCGCGGAGCACCGCCAGCGGGTGGGCGAAGATCGCCACGCCGCCCGCGTCGTGGATCATCTGCACCGCCGTGTAGCCGTCCAGCTCGTGCTTGTCCACATGGGCACGCCCGCCGTCGGCGATCCACTCCAGGGTGAAGGCGTTGGCGACGCTGTCGACGACCCCGGTCTCCACCATGGCGGCCGCGATGTGCGGGCGGCCCACCGCGCCGTCCCCCGCCAGGCGGCTGACCTGCTCCCAGGTGACCGGCACGTCCAGGGCCTGGAGCTTGTCGATGATCGCCTTCGCCCGAGGCACCCGGTCGTCGCGCAGCAGCTCGCGCTGGGCGGCCAGCCGGGGCTCCTCCGGGTCGAAGAGGTAGCCGAGCATGTGGATGCTGACGCCGTCCAGCCGACAGGAGAACTCCGTGCCGGTGACCAGGGTCATCCCCGCGGGCAGCTCGGCCGCGGCCTCGGCGTGGCCACCGACCGTGTCGTGGTCGGTCACGCCCACCACGTCGAGCCCGGCGGCGGCCGCGTTGCGGATCAGCTCGGCGGGGGTGTCCGAGCCGTCGGACGCGGTGGAGTGGGTGTGCAGGTCGATTCGCACGGAGGGCGCTCCTGACGAGGCGAGGGGGGTGGGGCCGGCGGATTTCCAGGATATCGGGGCGTCAACTCCCCGTGACGGCCGGTCTCGGCACAGCGACGGTTCGGCAGCGACGGGCTCAGGAGAGGATGCGTGGGGACAGCGCGCCGCACGGCACCAGGTCGACCTCGGAACCCGCGTCCCGCAGGTCGGTGAGCACCAGCTCGTCGTAGAGCAGCACGCCGCACCGCTCCGGCCACACCACGGCCCACAGCCACAGCCCCATCGCCTCGCCGGCGAACACCGCGCGGTCGGTGGGCGCGTCGTTGACCTGCCACAGCGGGGTGGGCCGCCCCGCCGCCAGCACCTTGACCTGCGGCGGCTGGTCCACCCGCAGCCGTGACCCCGGGTCGAGCCCCTCGATGCCCGCGTAACGCGCGCCGAGGCCCACGCCCAGCTCCTCGGCGATCAGCAGCAGTTCGCCGGGACCGCCCAGCGGGCTCGGGCCCGAACAGGCCACGGCGGTCGCCCGGCCGCCGGTGCGCTCGTCGCCCGCGCAGGCCACACCGGTGAACAGCCAGCCCACGGGGAGCGGCCAGGGCATCCAGACCGGCACCTGGGTGCGGTTGACCACGACGGTGAGTGCCTCGGCACTGGGCGGCACGACGGGCTGCATCGGGTGGACGGCGCCGTGGAGGGCGCACTGCCAGGAGTCCGCGAAGAGTCCGGGCGCCCGCACCCGTCCCCCGCACTTCGGGCAGCTGGGTTCGCCCCTCATGTGCATCAACGGTCCCCGTGCGTCGCCGCTACGTCAAGAACTGTCACTCGCCCAGGGGCATCAGCGACACAGAGCCCCTGGTCGGGTCGCGGAGATCGGTTCCATGTAGCCGCCACCGATCGCGCAGCGCGTCCGTGCCGCGGGCCCGGCGCCAGGCCGCCTCCGCCGGGGTCATCGGCAGCAGCGGCAGCAGGCGGGGCGTCGCGTCGTCGGCCGGCCGGTCCACCAGCACGGCACTGAACGGGGCGCCGGGCCACAGCGGCTCGCCGAGGTCCAGGGCGGCGCCCGGCGCCAGCGTCACGCCCTCCACCTGCGGCGACGCGGCGATCACCGCCAGCCCGCGAAGCACGCCGTCGGTGTCGGCCCGCCCCGCCCGCAGGGTGAGCAGCAACTCGGCCTCCGGGTCCGCGCCCAGCGTGGCGTAGCGCACCAGCCCGCCGTCCGCAGGGTCGCGGAAGCGCAGCACCTCGATCCGCTCGGCGCCGAGGAAGGTGACGCTGGCGCGCGCCTCGGGCTCGCCGAACGCGGCGCGCAGTTTCCCCCAGCCTTCGGCCGGGGGGACCCCCATGCCGGCCGGTGCGACGGGGCTCACCGCGCGCCTCGTTCGCCGCGGACCACCAGGGCGAGGCCCAACAGGATGAGCGCCAACGCCGGGTAGGCGGCGGGCGGCGGCAGCTGGCCCAGCCAGACGGCGGCGAGCAGCGCGGCGCCCGGCGTCTCCAGCAGCACACTGGTGGCGACGATCGAGGGGCCGAGCCCGCGCACCACGCGGTTCAGCAGCGAATGGCCGAGGAACTGGGCGGCAACGGTCAGCGCGAGCAGCTTCAACCAGGTCTCCGCGCTGTAGCCGGCACCCAGCGAGGCGCCGGCGACCAGGCAGGCCGCGAGCAGCCCGACGGACGCGGTGCCGTAGCACACCAGGGTGTACGAGGTGGTGCTGAGCGTGCGCCGCGCCTCGGCCCCGGCCAGCACGTACACCGCCATGGCGATGCCGCCGCCGAGCGCCAGCGCGTCGCCGGCGAGGGCGCGCCCCGACACGGTCAGATCGACGCCGGTCAGGAGCAGCACGCCGGTGAACGCGACCAGCCCGCCGACCCACACCCGGGGCGCCGGCCGGTGGCCTCGCAGCCGCAGCAGCAGCGTGGTCCACACGGGGGTGGTGGTGACGAGCGCGACCGAGGACGCGACCGAGGTGAGGCCGACGCTCGGCAGCCAGAGCCCGAAATGCAGGGCGAGCGCCCCGCCGGCGACCAACGAAGGCCCCAGCGCCTCCCGCCCTTCCCGCGCGGTTGGATCCCCGAGACGGCCGGACGGGGACGTATCGGGGCCCGGTCCGGGGTCGTCCGAGACAGGTGGCGTGAGACGCGCGGTCGGACCGCTGCCACGCCCCGGGGCGCCGCTCGGCGCCTGGCCGGCCGCCGGCACGTGGCGCGGCGAGAGGCCGCGACCCCGCTCCGGCAGCGCCCACCTGTCGACACCATCGGCGAGGCCGGGGGTGTCCTCTGGGCCGCTGTGGACGGGGGAGCCGGGGAGGCCGGCGGACGTGGCGCTGGGAGCCGGGCGCTCCGGGGTGCTGTCGGTGGTGCTGGCGGGGAGGCCGGCTGCTGTTCCGGTGGCGGTGAAGTCTGCGAGGCCGGGGGTGTCCTCTGGGCCGCTGTGGACGGGGGAGCCGGGGAGGCCGGCGGCGGACGTACCGTCCGGGGCGCGTGTCGTCGTGCTCGCGCGGCCGCCGTCAGTGGTGCTGGCGGGTCGTCGGGCGGGTGTTGGGGGCGCGGCGCCCGGTGCGCGGGCGCCGCGGAGGAGGGTGGCGAGCTCGGCGCGCAGGGTGGCGCGGGCGAGCGCGACGGCAAGGAGCGACGCGGCGGCCAGCGCGTTGCGCCAGAAGGCGATGGCCAGGGCCGGCGCCGCGGTGACCGCGATCAGCGGGCCCGAGAGCGAGACCCCGGCGATGCCGAGCCCCAACAGCAGAACATCAACGCGCGGGTGGCCGGCCGGTCCGGCGTCCGCACCGGACCCGGCCGGCCGCGGCGCGGCGGCGCGGGAGCGCCCCGCGCTCACGAGGTCCTCGAACGGGCCCTCACAGAGCCCCGAAGCCGACCCTCCGGTGGGCCTGCTCGCCGATCTCCACGTACGCCACCCGGTCGGACGGGACGATCACCTTACGCCCGCGCTCGTCGACCAGGGTGAGCAGCTTTCCGTTCCCGGCGAGGGCCTTCGAGATCTCGGCCTCCACCTCCTCGGCGGACTGCCCGCTCTCGAGAACGATCTCGCGCGGTGTGTGCTGTACGCCGATCTTGATCTCCACGGCCTGACCCTCCGCTGTTCGATGGCGGTGACCCGCCGACTGTGCACAGGCTATCCGGGGCCGCGGCCAGCCCGGAAAGCGCCCGCAACGCCGAGAGCGAACAACGACGCCGGCCGACGGGCGGCCTCAGCCGTGCTGCATCGGGAACCCGGCGATGCCCCGCCAGGCGAGCGCGGCGGTGAGATTCTTCGCGACGGCGCGCGGCACCTCCCGGCCCGAACTGAGCCAGTGCCGGGCGGTGATCTGGGCCATTCCGCACAGGCTCACCGCGAGCAGCATGGCCTGGTCCTCCGGCAGGTCGGTGTCCTCCGCGATCAGCGGGCTGACCAGTTTGGCGCAGTCCAGCGCCACCTGGTCGACGCGCTCACGCACCGCCGGCTCGTTGGTCAGATCGGACTCGAAGACCAGCCGGAAGGCCCCGCCCTGGTCCTCCACGTAGGCGAAGTACGCGTCCATGGTGGCGGCGATCCGCTGCTTGTTGTCGCTGGTGGAGGCCAGCGCCTCGCGCACCGCCTGGACCAGCGCCGCGCACTGCTGGTCGAGCAGCGCGAGGTAGAGCTCGAGCTTGCCGGGGAAGTGCTGGTAGAGCACGGGCTTGCTGACGCCCGCGCGGTCCGCGATGTCGTCCATCGCCGCGGCGTGGTAGCCCTGGGCGACGAACACCTCCTGGGCCGCGCCCAGCAGCTGGTTGCGCCGGGCTCGGCGCGGCAGGCGGGTGCCGCGAGGGCGGGCCTGGGTCTGCTCGGTGGCTGTCACGCCGCCTCCCGGGTGGTGTCGTTCGGTCCAGCGCGTTCGATGGTGCTCGCGCGGGGTGGCGCGAGTCGCTCGCGCCGGTGCTCGTGGTGATGCGGCGGATACGCCGTGACCGTCATCGTACGGTCGAGTAATCGCTCAAGGGGCCGCCTGCGGGGAGGAATTCCCGCCAGTGATCACCCGCTGTCTCCTCGTCACCGATAGTCCTCGTCCCCGACGTCGACGACCCGCGCCTGTTCGGCGGCATCGGCGGGGTCGGCGTTCTCCGAGACGCGCCCGGTCAGGGGCGTGTCGCGCAGCCGGAGCAGCTCAAGGCGCTGTTCGGCGGCGTCCGCCTCCGGCGTCTCCGGGTCCTCCAGCGCGCGCCCGGCGTCCCGCGCGTCGTCCTGCTCGTCGTCGAGGTACTCGTCGAAGGTCTCGGGGTCGCTCGGGTCGCTCGGGTCGTGGGTCGTCACGGCTCACCTCCGCGTGGCGTGCGTGACCGGTTCTGGCCGGTGCCTGTCCGGTCGGTGACCGGTGCGTGACACCCAGCCTAGGAGCCGAGCGCGCCTGAGGCGAACTGCGATGTGACGCCGGACACAGAATGGACGAGGGGGAGTGCGTGTGAGGTCGCGTGACGGGCTCGTAATATTGCGCCCATGCCAACCACCGAGCCGACCGCGGAGCAGCACCGCCTGCACGCCGCACTCGCCGCGGCGGAGGGGTGGCCCGGGGTCCGTGACGGGGAGACGATCAGGTCCGTCCAGCTGCCGGGGATGACCATCGCCGTGCGCCGCCGCCCGGGAAGCCGGGACGGCCTGGAGCCGGCGCTGCTGGTGCACGGGCTCGGCGGGTCCTCGCGGAACTGGTCGGCGCTGATGGCGCTGCTCGCGGACGACCTGGAGTGCGAGGCGCTGGACCTGCCGGGCTTCGGCGCCTCGCCGCCGCCGGACAGCGGCGACTACTCGATGTACGGGCACACCAGGGCCGTGATCCGCTGCCTGGAGACGAGCGAGCGCGGCCCCGTTCACCTGATCGGGAACTCGCTGGGCGGCGCCGTCGTCGTCCGGGTGGCCGCGCTCCGTCCCGATCTGGTGCGCTCGCTGACCCTGGTCTCGCCCGCGCTCCCCGAGGTGCGGGTGCAGCGCAGCGCGCTGCCGACCGCGCTGCTCGGCGCGCCCGGCATGCCGCGGCTGCTGGCCCGGATGATGGGGGAGCGGCCGCCGGAGCAGCGGGCCAGGGAGGTGCTGCGGCTCTGCTACGGCGATCCCGCGCGGATCACGCCGGAGGAGTTCTCCGCCGCGGTGGCCGAGCTGGAGCGCCGCGAGACGCTGCCGTACTTCTGGGACTCGCTCAGCCGCACCGCGCGCGGCCTGGTCAACGCCTACACCCTGGGCGGGCAGCACGCGCTGTGGCGGCAGGCCGAGCGGGTGCTGGCGCCGACCCTGCTGGTGTACGGGGTGCGCGACCGGCTGGTGTCCTTCCGCATGGCGAACCGCGCCGGCCGGGCGTTCTCCCGCTCCCGGCTGCTGGTGCTGCCGGAGGCCGGCCACGTGGCCATGATGGAGTTCCCGGAGCTGGTCGCCCGCGGCGTCAGGGAACTGCTCGCCGACGCCGCGGCGCACACCGGACCGGGCAACGGCGGCTGAGGGGCCGGATGACTCACCAGGACGCGACCGATCGATACTCCGCGCCGCAGCAGGGGACGGGGCTGCGCACCACGATGGGCGGAGGCCGGATCCCCGGCCCCCGGCAGGACTACGTCGAGGCGTTCGACGACCAGAACTACGGGCGGTTGCCCGGGCAGCGGTCCGCGTCCGACACGGGTCAGCAGCCGGTGGCACGGGACCCGTGGCCCGCCGAGCGGGACTCCCGCGGCGGCCCGGACGACACCGGCGCCGCGGACTCGACCGGTCAGCATCCGGTGGTCGGCGCGTCCGAGGAGCCGGCGACCGCCCCGCGCGGCCGGTCGCGCGGCGGCAAGCGGCGGGCCCCGAAGAAGAGCCGGAGCGAGCGGCGCGCGGCCGGCGAGCGGGGCGGCTGGGGCCGCACCCTGACCGGCGTCGCCTCCGCCGCCGTGGTGACCGTGCTCGCCGTGGTGGTCGCGGTGCAGGTCGCCCTGCCCGACGAGGACAACCCGGAGAGCGGGGCCGACCTGGACGCGTTCGCCGGTCCGGACGGCTCCGGCGGCGCCGACGACCGGGGCCGGGATACCGGGGGCGACGGCGCCGAGACCGATCTGGGCTCCGACGCGCCTCCCGTGGACGAGCCTCCCGCGGAGTCGAGCTACCAGGAACTGCTGGACACCCCGTTCGAGATGGCGCCCGACCTGACCGGGTCGGGGGAGCTGGTGCCGGTCGCCGGGAGCGATCCGGCGCCCGACCCGGACGCGGCCACCGTGGTCCGCTACCGGGTGGACGTCGAGCAGGGGCTCGGGGTGGACGCGGAGTTCTTCGCCGATGCGGTGCACCGCACCCTGAACGACGAACGCAGCTGGGGGAACGACGGCGAGCGCAGCTTCGCCCGGGTGTCCGCCGGCGACTACGACTTCGTGGTCACCCTCGCCAGCCCCGGCACCACGGCGGAGTGGTGCGACATGTCCGGGCTCGACGTGCGCGTGGACAACGTCTCGTGCAACTCGTCGTATACCGAACGAGTGATGATCAACGCCTGGCGCTGGGCCCAGGGCTCGGAGACCTACGGCGACGACATCGGCGGCTACCGGCAGATGCTGGTGAACCACGAGGTCGGGCACCGGCTGGGCTACGGGCACGCGCTCTGCCCGGCGGACGGGGCGGTCGCTCCGGTGATGATGCAGCAGACGAAGTTCCTCACCACGGAGGGGCTGACCTGCGAGCCCAACCCCTGGCCGCACCCGGAGAACTGACCGGCGGCGCCGGCGCACCGCGCCTTAACGACGAGACTCCGCTCAAAGTCACGAATGTTCACCCCTTCCGGTGGTGTGCGGGATGACTCCTGGCCGCGCACGGCACATGTAGACATACCGTCTTTCCGCTGAAGCTCTTTGTCGTCTGCAGGTCCCGCACGGGAGATCAGGGGGTGCGTCGGTGCGCGTGGCACTGCTCACCGAGGGTGGCTACCCGTATGCCCACGGCCAGGCGGCAGCCTGGTGCGACCGGCTGCTGCGCGGCCTGACCGGCCACGATTTCGAGGTGTTCGCGCTCAGCCGCAGCCGGCGGCAGGAGGCGGGTCCCCGCCTGGTGCCGCCGGCGCATGTGCGCCGGGTCCGTACCGCCCCGCTCTGGGGCCCGCCTCCCCCAGCCTTCGGCCGGGGGGACCCCCCTGCCGCGCCGGCGGCCCCGGGCGGGCGGCTGGGTCGGCGCCTGGCGGAATGCTTCGCCGAACTGGCCGCGGCGCTCTGCGGCGGGCCGGCGGGCGGCCCAACGGGAGGCCCGGCCGGGGCACCGGTGTCCGCCGGGAGTGCGCGCCGACAGGCGGACCGTTTCGCCACGGGGCTCTACGGGCTCGCCGAACTGGCCGTGGCCAACGGGGGGTTGGCCGACTGGCCGCGTTCCGAGCAGCCGCTGAGGGTTCTGGAGTCGGCGTGCCGCACGCCGGGGGCGCCGCGCGCGGTGCGGGGCGCGCGGCGCGTCGAGCTGCTCGCCGTGCTCGACCGGCTGGAGCGGGCGCTGCGCCCGCTGTCCCTCGACTGGTACGGAGGCGGCGCGCGCGGTGACGAGGGCCTGGCCGCCGCCGCGCTGTGCCACGCGGTGGGCGGCGACCTCGCGGTGCTGCCCGGCCTGCTCGCCTGGCGGTTCTTCGGCACCCCGCTGCTGGTCACCGAGGTCGGCTCGAGCCGACCTGCGGGCGGCGACGGGGCGAGCTCGGAGGTCGCCGCGCACGCGGTCGCGCCCACCACGGTCGGCGCGCCGGTGCGCGCGCTGCTCGCGGCGTTCCGCGGCCGCCTGACCGAGGAGGCGCGGGTCCAGGCCGTTCCTCCCCCGCACCGCCCGGGCGCCGACCTCGGCACCCGTGCCCCGGTCGCCGCTGGACCGGCCGAGCGGCCCTCGTTAGCCGCGCCGGCCGTCGCCGAATGAGGAGGGGTGACCGGCCGGCGCGCCGGCGACCGCTGGGCCCGCAGCCTCGCCCCCGCCCACCACCGGCCCTCTCCCGACAGCCCTCACCAGCCGAGTCCCCACCAGCCGAGCCCCCACCGTCGTATCCGCACCGTCCCCCCGCACCACCCAGCACCACCCCGCACCACCACCCCGCACCAATCGCCACGACCCACACCGCACGGAAGGAGGGAGGGGCCCGTCCCGGCCCTGACGGCCGCGGCATCCGCCCCGAATGTCTGATGACCCCACCACACCCCGGTTCCTCGGCCACCGCAGCGCGGAAGGGCATCCGATGAGAGTGCTGCTTCTGGGCGCGGCCGGGTACCTGGGCCGGTTCGTCGCCGACCGGCTGCTCGCCGACCCCGCCGTCCAGCTCACCGCCCTGGGCCGCGGCGACGACGCCGACGTCCGCTTCGACCTGTCCACCGGCAGCCCGGGCGCCCTCACCCGGTTCCTGGACGCGGTGCACCCCGGGGTCGTCATCAACTGCGCCGGCGCCATCCGCGGCACGGCCAGCGAGCTGACCCGGCACAACACCGTCGCGACCGCCACCCTCTGCGAGTCGCTGCGCCGCAGCCGATGTCGGGCTCGACTGGTGCACATCGGCTGCGCCGCCGAGTACGGGCCCTCGGCCAACGGCTCGTCGATCGCCGAGGACGCCGTCGCCCGCCCCGGCGGGCCCTACGGCGTCAGCAAGCTGGCCGCCACCGAACTGGTGCTGGGCTCCGGCCTGGACGCCATCGTCCTGCGGGTGTTCTCGCCGACCGGACCGGCCACCCCGGCGGGCTCCCCGCTCGGCCGGCTGGCGGACGCGTTGCGCCGCGCCATGCAGCACGAGGACAGCGAGTTGAAGCTCGGCGGACTGGCCGTGCACCGGGACTTCGTGGACGTCAGGGACGTCTCCCGGGCGGTGCACGCGGCGACGCTCTCGGCGGCCCAGGGCGTGATCAACATCGGTTCGGGACACGCCGTGCGGCTGCGCGACGCGGCCCTGACGCTGGCCCGCATCTCCGGGTACAGCGGAACCCTGCTGGAGCTGGAGGGGTCGGCCCCCGGGGTGCCGTCCCAGGCGGCCGGCGGCCCGGCGCCCATCCCCCCGCCGCCGGCGCACTCCGCGCCCTCCCACCCGTATCCCGACGGTTGCGGCGCCTGGCAGCAGGCCGACGTGCGCACCGCCAGGGACCGGTTGGGCTGGCGCGCCCGGATCGGCCTGGAGGAGTCGCTGGCCGACATCTGGATGGAGGCGGCGTGCCGGATGTGACCGACGGCGGGGCGCTGCCCGAGGGCTGGGACGGGCGCGTCTCGCCACGCAAGACCGGCGTCTCGGAATGAGACCGCACGTGGCACTGTTGTACGGCACAGCACAGATTCGTAGCCCCATGACCTTACGGAGTCCCCGTGTCGCTGCCACCCCTGGTCGAGCCGGCCGACGAGCTCACCGTCGATGAGGTCCGCAGGTACTCGCGCCACCTGATCATCCCGGACGTCGGAATGGCCGGGCAGAAGCGGTTGAAGAACGCGAAGGTGCTGTGTGTCGGCGCGGGCGGCCTCGGTTCGCCCGCGCTGATGTACCTGGCGGCGGCCGGGGTCGGCACCCTCGGCATCGTGGAGTTCGACGAGGTCGACGAGTCGAACCTGCAACGGCAGATCATCCACAGCCAGGGCGACATCGGGAAGTCCAAGGCGGTGTCCGCGAAGGAGTCGGTGCTCGGCATCAACCCGTACGTCCGGGTCAACCTTCACGAGGAGCGGTTGGAATCCGACAACGTGATGGAGATCTTCGCCGAGTACGACCTGATCGTGGACGGCACGGACAACTTCGCCACCCGCTACCTGGTCAACGACGCCTGTGTGCTGCTCAACAAGCCGTACGTGTGGGGCTCCATCTACCGCTTCGACGGGCAGGCGTCCGTCTTCTGGTCCGAGCACGGGCCGTGCTACCGCTGCCTGTACCCCGAGCCGCCGCCGCCCGGCATGGTGCCGTCGTGCGCCGAGGGCGGCGTGCTCGGCGTGCTCTGCGCGTCCATCGGCTCGATCCAGGTCACCGAGGCCATCAAGGTGCTGACCGGCACCGGCGACCCGCTGGTCGGGCGGCTGATGATCTACGACGCCCTGGAGATGAACTACCGCCAGGTCAAGGTCCGCAAGGACCCGAACTGCGCGGTCTGCGGGGAGAACCCGACGGTCACCGAGCTCATCGACTACGAGGCGTTCTGCGGCGTCGTCTCTGAGGAGGCACAGGCGGCGGCGCGCGACGCCACGATCACGCCTCGGCAGCTCAAGGAGTGGATCGACGCCGACGAGAAGATCGACATCATCGACGTCCGGGAGCCCAACGAGTTCGAGATCGTGTCGATCCCCGGCGCCCGGCTGATCCCGAAGAACGAGTTCCTGATGGGGACCGCGCTGAGCGACCTGCCGCAGGACCGGCGGATCGTCCTGCACTGCAAGACGGGTGTCCGGTCGGCCGAGGTGCTCGCGGTGCTGAAGAACGCCGGATTCGCGGACGCCGTGCACGTCGGCGGCGGCGTGATCGGCTGGGTCAACCAGATCGAGCCGGAGAAGCCCGTCTACTGACGGCCCTCCCGGCGGTTGTGATCTGCCCCGCCCCGCCCCGTGCCGGCGTGCCCTCGGCGCCGGCGCGGGGCGGGGCGGGGTTCGGGCCGGCAAGGCCCTAGCACACCGTGCCGTCGTCGGGGAGTGTGCCGGACAGCAGGTGGGCGTTGACCGCGTCCGTCACACAGGCGTCGCCGTCGCCGTACGCGCCGTGCCCCTCGCCGTCGTAGGTGAGCAGCACGCCGACCCCCTCGCCCAACTCCTCCCGCATCCGCTCCGCGCCCACGTACGGCGTGGCGGGGTCGCCGGTGGTGCCGAGCAGCAGGATCGGCTGGGCGGCGTCCTCCGCCGAGACTTCCGGCTGGTCCTGTTCGCCGGTCACCGGCCAGTCGGCACAGGACAGCAGGCCCCAGACCAGATGCGGGCCGAAGACGGGGGAGGCGTCGACGAAGGCGGCCTGCTGCTCGTGCACCGTCGCCAGCGTCGGCCGGGAGGCGAAGTCGGCGCAGTTCACGGCGCGGTTGGCGGCGTGCACGTTGCGGTAGTGCCCCGCGTCGTCACGCCCGTTGTAGCGTTCGGCGACGGCGAGCATCAGGTCGCCCCTGCCCTCGTCTCCCATCTCCCGCAGCGCGCTGGTCAGGTAGTCCCAGGAGCCCTGCGAGTAGAGCAGCGACAGCATGCCGGTGACGGCCAGGCCCTGGGTGAGCTCGCGGCCCGTGTCGGTGGGCAGCGGCCGGTCCCGGAGCTCGTCGAGCAGCTCGTTGAGTGCCTGGTACGCGGCGGGGCCGGCGCCGCCCTGGCCGGTGGGGCAGGCCGGTTCCTCCGCGGCGCAGTCGTCCAGATAGTTGTCAAGGGCCAGTTGGAAGCCCTCGGTCTGGAGCAGCGCGCGCTCGACCACGTTCCTGGTGGGGTCCACCACGGCGTCGAAGACGGTGCGGCCGACGCGCTCGGGGAAGAGGTGGGCGTACACGCCGCCGAGCTTGGTGCCGTAGGAGATGCCGAAGTAGTTCAGGTGCCGGTCGCCGAGCGCCTGCCGCAGCAGGTCCAGGTCGCGGGCGGCGTTCTCGGTGGTCAGATGCGGCAGCAGCGCGCCGGCGCGCTCCTCGCACGCATCCGCGTACTCCCGGGCGTCGGCGAGGTACCCGCGCTCCTGCGCCGGCGTCTCGGGCGGCCCGTCGTCCTGCTGCCCCAACCGGTCTATCTCCGCGTCGTCCAGGCAGACCACACCGTCGCTCTCGCCGACGCCCCGCGGATCGAAGCTGACCAGGTCGTACCCCTCGTGCAGGGCCAGATAGTCGTCGCCGCTCCGGGACAGCGAGGCGACCCCGGAGCCGCCTGGCCCGCCGAAGTTGAACACCAACGAGCCGAGATGCTCCCGGCCCTGTGCGGCGGGCGCCCGGATCAGCGCCAGGTCGAGGGTCTCGCCGTCCGGGTCCGGGTGGGCATAGTCCAGCGGCACCGTGAGGGTGGCGCACTCCCACGGCGTGCCGTCGGGCAGCGGTTCGGGCGCCGGCCCCGAGCCCTGCCGGGTGGTCAGCGGGCCGCACTCGCCCCAGTCGAGCGTCTGCCCGGTGAACTCCGCGGGCGGCGCGGGCAACTCGGTCTCGCCAGCGGGCTCCGGACCGTTCGGCCGCTGCACGCCCGGGATGGGCTCGTCGCTCGATCCGCCGCCGCTGCACGCCGTCGCGCCCAGTGCGACGAGGAGGCACACGGCCACGGCGCGCGCTCTGCCCCGCCGGCGCCCACTGCGGCTCCAGCTCGGGCTCCTGCTCGGGCTCCAGAATCGGCCACGGCTCCGCGCACGGCTCCGGTCACGGCTGTTCGGCATGGCCCCCTCCCCGCTGTGCGGACGCTCCCCCGGGAGGCTACCCGCCCGGCCCGACAGGCGTGTCGGCCGGCGCGGTGGGCTCATTCGGCGTCGGTCATCTCGTACTCGTAGGTGACCAGTTGGACCCGGTGGTCGCCCGGCGGCAGATAGGCGGCGCCCTCGCCACGGTAGGTCGAGGTGATGGACGGCTGCGCGGTGACGCCGAAGACGGCGGCCTCCTCGCTCGGGACGAGGTTGGCGTTCGAGTCCCGCACGGCCTCGGTCATGGTGTGGCCGAGCGGCACGATGGCCAGCACGCCGCCGCCCGCGGTGCGCAGCGCGTACACCTCGGAGTGCTCGGGCGCCGCCCGCTCGTACTCGCGGGCGATCTGCGGGTCCTCGGGCTCGCGGCCCGCCTCGTCGCGCAGGTCGTCGAACGCCGGGGTGTCGGCGAGCACGTCGTCCTGTGGCTCGCCGCGCTTCTCCCAGGTCCCCTCGACATGGTCGGTGACCGCGGCGGGGGAGATCAGCAGGCTGTCGTCCTCGGCGGACACGGCCTCGGCCATGCCCTCGCCGTCCACCTCGATCTCCGGCACCTCGTCGCCTTCGAGCACCTCAAGCGCCGAGACCAGCTTCCACTGGTCCCCGCGCTCGGCGAAGGTCAGCAGCCGCTGGTGCCGGTCCGGGTCCGCGCTGCTGACCGCGCTGACCAGGAACCAGGGCTCGCCGCCTGCGGGGATGTAGTACTCCCGCTCCTCGAAGAAGACGTCGGTGTACGCGGCGTCCGGTTCCAGCGCCTCGCGTTTGGTCAGCCGGGCGGTGTCGCGCTGGAGCTGCGATCCGGCCTCGGCCTCGGCGAGCCGCTCGACCTCGCCCGCCCCGTGCGCCTCGTTGCTGATCCGCTCGTAGCGGTCGACGGCCTGCTCCGCCAGCAGCGGCGTGATCGCCGGGTCCGCGTCCTCGGGCCCGAGGTCGTCCAGCTGGTCCGACGGCGACCGCATGGTGTCCGAACCGCAGCCGGCGGCGCCGACCAGCGCGAGTCCCACCGCGCAGGCCACGGCGAGTCTCCCACCCCACGACGTGCCGATCCCTCTCACCGGCCCCAACGGAGCCACCCCCACATCCCCACTCAGTTCGACGAATTCGACGAAACGGTCATTCCTCGACGACGGCGAGCGTGAAGCCGTCGTGCCCCTTGGCGCCCACGGTCTGCACGGCGGTCGCGGTCAACCGGGGCTCGGCGCCGACCCGTTCCAGATAGCGCTGGGTGCCCACCACGCTGGGGTCGGTGCTGTCGACGTCGAGCACGGCGCCACCCCGCACCACGTTGTCGCCGATGATCACCGTCCCGGGGCGGGACAGCCGCAGCGACCAGGCGTGGTACTCGGGGTTGTTCGGCTTGTCCGCGTCGATGAAGACCAGGTCGAACGGCGCCTCGTCGGTCAGCGTCGGCAGGGTCTCCAGCGCCGGACCGACCCGGATGTCCACCACCTCGGCCAGGCCTGCCCGAGCGAGGTTGCGCCGGGCCACCTCGGCATGCCGCGGGTCCGCCTCCAGGGTCGTCAGCCGCCCGCCGGGCGGCAGGGCGCGGGCCAGCCAGATCGTGCTGTAGCCGCCGAGCGTGCCGATCTCCAGAATGCGGCGGGCGCCGCTGATCCGCGCGACGAGGTGCAGCAGCTTGCCCTGGTTGGCCGGGACGTTGATCGGCGGCAGACCCGCCTCCCTGCTGTCCTGCACGGCCGCGTCCAGGTCGGGGTCCACCGGGATGAGGAGGTCGGTGAGATAGCGGTCCACGTCGCTCCACAGCTGCTGCTCGGGCACCAGCGTCTCCCCTCGTCGAGTTCCGCCGATCAACGTACTACGCCGGCCGCGGTTACTCGTCGCAGGTCTTGCCGTCCTCGGGGACCTTGCCCTCCAGCAGGTAGTCGTCGGCGGTGCGGCGCACGCAGTCGTTCCCGCTGGTGTACGCGCCGTGCCCCTCGCCGTCGTAGGTGAGCTCCACGGCCACACCGTCGCCCAGCGCCTCCTTCATCCGCCGGGTTCCCTCGTACGGGGTGGCCGGGTCGCCTGTGGTGCCGATCAGCAGGATGGGTGGCGCGCCCTCGGCGGTGACGTCCTGGTGTCGCGTGCTGCCGGTCACCGGCCAGTGGGCGCAGCCCAGCAGGCCCCAGGCGAGCGGCGGGCCGAAGACCGGGGAGGCGTCGGTGAAGCCGTCGAGCGCGTCGGTCACGTCCCGCACGGTGTACCGCTGCCCGGCGTCGGCGCAGCTGATCGCGGCCAGCGAGGCCTGCAGCGTGGTGTACGTGCCGTCGGGGTTGCGGCCGTTCATGGCGTCGCCGAGGGCCAGCAGCACGGTGCCGTCGGCGCCCTCTTCGGCCAGCGCGTCGTCCAGGCCCTGGGTGAGGTAGGACCAGAACTCCTGGGAGTACAGCGACTGGGCGATGCCGTTCCAGGCCAGCGATTCGGTGAGCCGGCGCCCGTCCGGGTCCTGGGTGCGCAGCGGTTCGGCGCGCAGCCGGGCCAGCAGCTCGCCGAGCCGGCCCGTGGCCTCCTCTGCGTCGTCGCCGAGCGGGCAGTCGTCCTCGCCGGCGCAGTGCTCCAGGTAGCCGTCGAGGGCCCGCTGGAAGCCCTCGGCCTGTCCGCGTGCCGACTGCTCGGGAGTCAGCGTCGGGTCGACCACGGCGTCGAGCACGGCCCGCCCGACGCGCTCCGGGAAGAGATGGGCGTAGACGCCGCCCAGCTGGGTGCCGTAGGAGACGCCGAAGTAGTGCAGCACGTCGTCGCCCAGCACCTCCCGCATCAGGTCCAGGTCGCGGGCGGTGTTGGCCGTGGTCAGGTGGGGCAGCAGCGGTCCCGCGCGCCTCTCGCAGGCGGCGGCGAAGGACTGGAGCCGGTCGGTGAACCGGCGGCGCTGCTCCGCGGTACGGGGCACGGTGGTGGCGGCGAAGTACGCGTCGAGCTGCGCGTCGTCCAGGCAGACCAGGCCCTCGCTTTCGCCGACGCCGCGCGGGTCGAAGCTGACCAGGTCGTACCGCTCGTGCAGGCGGTCGTACTCCTCGGCGAAGGCCGGCAGAGTGGCCACGCCCGAACCGCCGGGTCCGCCGAAGTTGAAGACCAGGGAGCCGAGTCGCTCCTCGCCCCTGGCCTCGGTCCTGGCGCGGATCAGGGCGATCTGGATCGTGTCGCCGCCGGGGTCGGCGTAGTCGAGCGGCGCGGTCAGGTCGGCGCACTCCCAGGGCGTGTCGCCGGCCAACGGCGGGGGCGTGGACTGGTCGTCGCCCTGTTCGGGCTCGGGCGCCGGGCAGGACGCCCAGTCGAGCGACTGTCCGGTCAACGCGGCGGGCAGGTCCGCGGTGTCGGTCCCGTCATCCGCCTCGTCCGCCTCCGCGCTGGCGGAACTGGTGGGGCCGGTGTCGGCGGCCGGCGCTTGCGTCTGGTCGTCAGGGGTCGGTCCAGCGGTGCCGTCGGTGCCGGAGCAGGCGCCGGCCACCAGCGCGGCGGCGGTGGCCAGCGCGACGAGTGCGGGCAGCGGGGGTCGGGCCATGGGGTCAGCCTGGTGAGGCCGCCGCCGGGCCGCACCCGTTGAACGTCATCCGGGTGACTCTCCGGCCCGAGCGCCTGAGCGCCCGAGCGCCCGAGCGGGGCACGCCGCGGGTCAGCCGCGCAGCGGGGCCAGCCAGCGCCCGCGCAGCGCGAACAGCACCGCGGCGGCGATGGCGAGCAGCAGCAGGGAGACCGCGGTGGCGCCCGCCGGATCCTCCTGGAGCAGCAGGTAGACGTTGAGCGGCAGGGTCTGCGTGGTGCCGGGCAGGTTGCCGGCGAACGTGATGGTGGCGCCGAACTCGCCCAGCGCCCGCGCCCAGCACAGCGCCGCCCCGGCCGCCAGCGCGGGCCCGGCCATCGGCAACGTGACCAGGCGCAGGGTGCGCAGCGGTCCCGCACCCATGGTGGCGGCGGCCTCCTCGTAGTGCGGGTCCAGTCCGGTCAGCGCCCCCTCCAGACTGATCACCAGGAACGGCATGGCGACGAACACCGCCGCCACCACCGCGCCGGCCGTGCTGAACGGCAGGGTGACGCCGAGCGACTCCAGCGCCCCGCCGAGCAGGCCGCGCCGGCCCAGGCCCTGGAGCAGCGCCACGCCGGCCACGGTCGGCGGCAGCACCATCGGCAGGATGACCAGGCAGCGCACCAGCGTCTTGCCGGGGAAGTCGGCGCGGGCCAGCAGCCAGGCCAACGGCACGCCCAGCAGGAGCGAGACCAGCAGCGCCCATCCGGAGACCAGCAGCGACAGCCGCAGCGCCTCGGTGACGGCCGGGCTGGTGAGCCGCCCCACCAGGTCCGACCAGGGCGCGCTGGTGACGACGCCGAGCAGCGGCACGAGCAGGAACGCCACCGCGCACAGCGCGGGCAGCGCGAGCGTCAGCGGGGGCCGGTGCCGGTGACTCATGGGGCCAGGAAGCCGGCGTCCCGCAGCAGGCCCTGGGCCCGGTGGCCGCCGAACCAGGCCACGAGGTCGCCGGCCTGGTCCGGGTGCGCGGATCCGTTCAGGGCGGCGGCCGGGTAGGCGGCGACGACGTTCTGCTCGGCCGGGATGGGCACGGTGTGCACCGCGTCTCCCGCGACCGCCGCGTCGGTGACGTAGACCAGACCGGCGTCGGCCTCGCCCAGCTCGACCTTGGTGAGCACGGAGCGGACGTTGGGCTCCTCGGAGACCGGGGAGACGTCGAGGGACCGCCGGTCGAGGATCTCCTGTCCGTACCGGCCGGCGGGCACGTCGGGGGCGGCCAGCACCACGCGCAGCCCCGGCTCTGCCAGGTCGGCCAGCCCGGCGATGGACTCCGGGTTGCCCGGCCGGGTGACGATGGTGAGCTCGTTGCGGGCGATGACGGCGGGCTCGCCGGTCTCCTCGGTCACGCCGTCCATGGTCGTCTGGTCGGCCGTCACCAGCACGTCGGCGGGCATGCCCTGGCGCACCTGGGCGGCCAACTCCTGGGAGCCGGCGAAGGAGAAGCGGACCTCGACGCCCGGATGCGCCTCCTCGTAGACCTCGCCGGCCTCCTCGAAGACGTCGGTGAGCGAGGAGGCCGCCAGCACCGTGAGCGTGACCTCGCCGCCCGCGTCGTCGCCCCCTGCCCCGTCCCCGCCGCAGCCGGCGAGGGAACCGACGAGCGCGGCGGCGAGCAGGCCGGCGGCCACCAGGGCGCGCGCGACCCGTCGGGGGCGCGGGGGATGTGCTTGGGCTCGCACGGCTCGTCTCACGCTCCCCGTTCGACGTGGTCCACGTGCACGTTGGTGGCCTTCACCCGGGCCACCGCCTCCATGCCCACGGCCAGCCCTAGCTCCTCCACCGCCTCCCGGGTGAGCAGCGACACCAGCCGGTGCGGGCCCGCCTGGATCTCCACCTGGGCGGCCACCGCGCCGAGCTTGACGGCGGTGATGATGCCGGGGAAGGCGTTGCGGGCCGAGGTATGGGGCTCCTCGTCGTCGCCGGTGCCCTCGGCGGCCAGCGTCACCGCGAAGGCGGCCAGGTCGGCCCCGTCGATCTGGCGCTTGCCGGCCTCGTCCCGTCGGGTCGGCAGCCGTCCGGCGTCCGCCCAGCGGCGCACGGTGTCCGGGCTGACCCCGAGCAGCCGGGCGGCCCGGCCGATGCCGTAGGAGTGCATATGCGGCAGGCTAGGTCTGAATTGCTCGCAGAAGCAAGGCGTATCGCCTTCTGGGCTCGCAGCTGCGCTCATCCGGCCCGGCTGGCTCTGGCGGGCTCAGATCTGTTCCTTCCGGGTCAGCTGGGTGAACGCCAGCCAGCCGGGAATCACGGGCAGCCAGAAGGTCATCAGCCGGAACAACAGCACCGCGGGCACGGCGGCGTCATTCGGCACGCCGAACGCCGTCAGCGCCAGGGCCAGCGCCGTCTCCACCGCGCCGATGCCCCCCGGCGTCGGCGCCGCCGAACCGAGGGCGTTGGCCGTCAGATAGACCACCGCGACGGTGGCGAAGTCCATGTCCTGTCCGAAGGCGCGCAGCGAGGCATCCAGGCACATGATGAAGGCCAGCGTCATCAGCAGCATGCCGCTGATGCCGCCGAGCAGCTTCCGCGGCTGCTGTACCACGTCCAGCATCCGGGGCACCACGCCGGCGAACAGGCTGCGCAGCCTGTTCCCCAGCGCCTTGCGCAGCACCGGCACGGCGGTGACGATCAGGGTCAGCACGGCGACCGTCAGCACCCCGGCGATGATGGTGCGGGACGGGGACAGACTGGGGGTGTTCTCCTTACCGGTGAGGTAGCCGAAGATCATCAGCAGCGTGAGGTGCGCGCTGAGGCCGAAGAGCTGGGAGGCGCCGACGCTGGCCACCGCGTGGCCCGGGCGCAGGCCCTGACGTTGCAGGAAGCGGGTGTTCAGCGCCACCCCGCCGATCGCCGCCGGGGCCACCAGCTTCACGAACGAACCGGCCACCATCACGACGACCGTGCGCAGGTAGGACACCTTCTCGGGCACGAAGCCCAGCAGGCTCGCCGAGGCCGCGAAGTAGGTCAGCGTGGAGAACGCCGCGGCCGCGATGACCCAGATCCAGTTCGCCTCCTCCCACACGCGGCCGAACGGGATGTTCACCAGCTGCGTGGTCAGGAAGTACGCGGCGAACACCGCGGCGATGAGGCTCACCAGTGTGCGTGGCCTGATCCGTTCCACCCGGGCCGGCTCTATCGGCGCCAGCGGACGGATCAGCAGCACCTGTTGGCGGATCTCGGAGAGCAGGTCCGGTTGCTTGGCCTTCTCCAGCGCCGCCTCCATCGCCTGCTTCTCGGCGTGCTTGGCCTTCCGCACGGTCCTGCGGTCGGCGTCCTCCGGCAGGCTGCCGCGCGCCTCCCGGTACGCGCTGGTGGCGTCCAGCACCGCCTGTCGCTCCCGCCCCGCCCGCTCCCTGGCCAGCTGCCGCAGGGTGGCCCGGGTGCCACGGCTGAGCGCGATCGGCTGGAGCAACGGCAGGCTGGCCGCGACCGCGTCAGGACCGAGCACCGCCACCGCGGCCGTCACCGCGCGGCTGGCCCCCACCCGCAGGGCGAAGGTGGTCAGCAGCTGCGCCACGTCCGTGCGCAGCGACAGGTCGCCGGCGGCGATCTCCCCGCCGCGCAGCTCCGTGAGATACACGATGCCCGACCCGTCCACGAGCAGCGAGTGGCTGTCCAGCCGGCGGTGCGCGATGCGGCGCGACTGCAACGCCGCAACCTGCCGCCAGGCGCTCTCCATCAGTGCGTCGTCGATCTCCTCGTCGGCCAGCGCGTCCAGCGGCCGGCCGTCGAGGTACTCGTAGACCATCATCACGGCGTCAGGGCCGAGCTCGGTGGTGGCGATGAGCTGGGGCGCGTTGGCCCCGGCGGCGCTGGCCGCGTAGACCATCAGCGCCTCCTGCTCCAGCGTCTGCCGCAGCGAGGGCAGGCTGCGGCGCTGGATGAAACCGCGCAGCGCCAGCCGCCGCCAGGCGCGGTAGAAGTAGCCCTGCGCCTGCTGTTCCCGGTCGACCACGGTGACGTCCAGCGGCGGCCCCGACTCGCGGGTCACCAGGTACCGGCGGGTCAGCACGGCGCGGTCTCCCCGCTCCGCCGGTCCGCCGCCCTCCCGGCTCCGCCCGGGCAGGCGCTCGGCGCGCAGCGCGCGGACCGGGGCGAAGCCGACCTGCCGCAGGCCGGCCAGCAGCTGCTGGCCGGTGGGGCGCACGTTCGGCGTGCCGACGGCGTACAGCGTGGCGTAGGCGACGGCCCAGCCGATGAGAACGGTGACGGCGATGGCGAACGGGGTGCTGTGCCCGGCCACCATCATGGCCGTGCCGTCCAGCACCAGCACCGCCCACATCGCCAGCCGCCAGCGCGGGCGGTGGGCCATCCCGACGGCGGTGACGTACGCGATGACCGGCGCGAGATAGCCGTGCACCGGTTCGGTGGTGCCACCGGCCGGCGCGGTGCGGGTCAGCGCGTTCTGCACGGAGTCGGGGGAGAGCCGGGCGACCCAGAGGCTGAACGACAGCGCGACGCCGTGCGCCAACACGGCGGCCAGCACGCCGTCGGCGATCCGCAGGCCGTCGCGTTTCACCAGCCGCTCGATGGCGAAGGCGACCGGGACCACCAGGACGGCCACGCTGGACGCGAAACCCGCGAAGTTGATCAGCAGCGAGGGGGCCTGGTCGGCGCCCTTGTCCACGTCCTGCTCGATGCCCTCGGTGGTGCCGATGGCGAAGGTGGCCAGGGCCAGCACGATGCCGATGCCGAGCAGGCCGAGCAGCACCCGCACCAGGTCGGAGGGGCGGTGCGCGCGGGCGGCCAGGATCGGCTCGTCCACCTCCACATAGCCGTACGGCACGCTGCCGGAACGACCCGGCTGGTCGTCCCCGGCCGGCTCCTCGTCCCGCTCCCCGTCCCAGTCCGCGTCCGGATCCTTGTCCGGCTGCCCGTCGGGATCGGCCGGTGAGCTCTCGCGCGACGGCTCCTCGGGCCCCGAGGAGTCCGTTGCCTCGTCCTCGTCCTCGTCGTTGTCCTCGTCCGGCGGATCCGACCGGTGTGCGTCGGTCCCTTCGGCGCCGGCCTCTGGTTCGGCCGCCGGGCGCGGGTCCGGCCGCGACGTCTCGGGACGTGTGCCGTCCGGGTCGTGGTGGGCGGTCGCGGGGGGCGGCGCGGCGGTTCCTGGGGTCGCGTCCTCCGGCTGGTCCGCCTGGGCCGCCAGCCATGGGTCGGCGGGGAGCGCCAGCTCCCCTCCGTTGGCCGGCGGCTGTCGCCCGACCTGGCCCTCCGGCCGGCCTGGTGACCGCTCGGCCGGCCGCTGCGTTCGCTCTTCCTCGCCCCGTATCACTGGCCCCGTCCCCGGGATTCTCCTCGGCGTTCTCCCCGTGCTCCCCATGCGCGGACGCCGACGCCCCTGCCGCCCCCACTGCGACGATAGTGACACGTGTGGCCCGCCGTCGGTCGGTCGGGCGTGGCCCATCGTCCGTGACGTGCGGCACCATGAGGTCCATGACCGGCCCGCCGACCCACCAGCTCCCGGACTACGCCGACCGTGTCCTCACCGTGGCCGAACGGATCCCGCCCGGCCGCGTCATGACCTACGGGGATGTCGCGCGGCAGCTCGGCGAGGGCGGGCCGCGCCAGGTCGGGCGGGTGATGGCGACGTACGGCGGGGCCGTGCCGTGGTGGCGCGTGGTGCGCGCGGACGGCCGGCTGCTGCCGGGGCACGAGCACCGCGCCCTGGCCGAGTACCGCGTCGAGGGCACCCCGCTGCGCGCGGACGGCGCCGCCGACAGCGTGCCCCGGCTGGACATGCGCCGCGCCCGCTGGCACACCGACGACGGGGACGTCACACCCTGACGTCTCCTCGGCTGCCGGCCCCGCCGGGGGCCATACGCGGTTCACACCGACCAGCTTCCGTCATCTCGCCACCAGACATGCGACGGACCGTCCGTACGGGCTACCCGAGCGAAACGCTGTGCCTCGGGGGCCGACTGGCGTAGCGTCGGCACCATCAACCCGCCCGGTCCCGTTGCCGAGCGGAGCCCCCGCCAGAATCTGCGATGCACGTGAGTCTCTCCGTCCCGTCCGCTGTCCCGAGCGCCGTCCCGTCCGCCGGCAAGGAGCCCCCCACCTCGGGAGCGTACCGACTGGTGCGCACCCCGGTGACCGAAGCGTGCGCCCCTGTCGTGGACGCGGACCAGCGCGCCGTGGTTGAGCACCCGGGCGGTCCTTTGTTGGTGCTGGCGGGTCCCGGCACCGGTAAGACCACCACGCTCGTGGAGTCCGTCGCCCGGCGGGTTGACCGGGGCACCGACCCCGAACGGCTGCTGGTGCTCAGCTTCAGCCGCAAGGCCGCCGGCGAGTTGCGCGACCGGATGTCGACCCGGATGGGCGGCCGGGCACCGCGCGCCACCACGTTCCACTCCTTCGCCTACGCCCTGGTCCGCGCGCACCAGGACCGCGATCTGTTCGCCGAGCCGCTGCGCCTGCTGACCGGCCCCGAGCAGGACCTCTACGTGCGCGAACTGCTCGCGGGACACCGCGAGCTCGAACGGTCGGGACGCGGTCAGGAGTGGCCCGCGGAACTGCGGGCCTGCCTGACCACCCGAGGCTTCGCCGACGAACTCCGCGCGGTGCTCGCGCGCAGCCGGGAGCTCGGCCTGGACCCCGGCACGCTGGCCGACTTCGCCCGCGGCGCCGAACGCGCGGACTGGACGGCGGCGGCCTATTTCCTCGCCGAGTACCTGGACGTCACCCGGGCGCAGGGCGTGCTGGACTATCCGGAGCTGTTGCGTTCGGCGGCGGGGCTGGCCGCCCGCCCGGACGTCGCGGCCGAGCTGCGCGCCCGTTACGACGCGGTGTTCGTCGACGAGTACCAGGACACCGACCCGGCCCAGGTGGCGCTGCTGACCGGGCTCGCCGGCGGCGGCCGCGATCTGGTGGTCTTCGGCGACCCCGACCAGTCCATCTACGCCTTCCGTGGTGCGGACGTCGGCGGCATCCTCGGCTTTCCCGACGCCTTCCGCACGGCAGGCGGGGCGCCGGCGCCGGTCGCCGTGCTCACCGTCAGCCGGCGCAGTCGCCCGGCGCTGCTGGCCGCGAGCCGGCTGCTCACCCAGCGCATGCCGCTGGCCCGGCTGCCCGCGGACGCCGTGCGCCGCCACCGGGCGCTCACCCTCGCGCGAGGCGCCGCCGAGCAGGCGCCCGAGCCCGAGTACGAACGCGAGTACGAGCCCGAAGGTGGTCCGGCGGGCGCCGACTCCGGCCGGGTGGAGGTGTACACGTACCCCACCCCCGGCGCCGAACTGGACAACGTCGCCGACCTGCTGCGCCGCGCGCATCTGGAGGACGGCCTGCCCTGGGGCGAGATGGCGGTGCTGGTCCGCGCCGGAGCGCGTTCCATCCCCGGCGTGCGCCGGGCGCTCACCTCGGCCGGCGTGCCGCTGGAGGTGGACGGCGACGATCTGCCGCTGCGCGACGAGCCGGCCGTGGCCCCGCTGCTGACGGCCCTGCGCGTGGTCGCCGAAACTCCCCCAGCCTTCGGCGGGGGGGACCCCCATACCGCCACCGCGCTGCTCACCTCCCCGCTGGGCGGCATGGACACCGCCGACCTGCGGCGGCTCGGACGCGCCCTGCGCAACGAGGAGCGGGCCGCCGGCGTGGCCGTGCCCGCGCCCTCAGAGGAGCTGATCGCGCGGGCGCTGGCCGAGCCGGAGCGTCTGGTCACCCACGATCCGGCCTACGCCGCCCCGGCCCAACGGCTGGGGCTGCTGCTGCGCAAGGCGCGGGAGTTGCTCGCCGGCGGCGGCGGCGCCGAGGAGGCGCTGTGGCTGCTCTGGGAGGGCACGCCGTGGCCCGGGCGGCTGGAGCGCGCCGCGCGGCGCGGCGGCGCCGCCGGGCGCAACGCGGACCGCGATCTGGACGCGGTGTGTGCGCTGTTCGCCGGCGCCGCGCGCGCGGAGGAACGCACCGGCGGGCGCGGCGCGCGCAACTTCCTCACCGAGCTTCAGGCGCACGACATAGCCGCCGACACGCTGGCCGCGCGCGCCGTGCGCCCCGACGCGGTGCGGCTGATGACCGCGCACCGGGCCAAGGGCCTGGAGTGGTCGCTGGTCGTCGTGGCCGGCGTGCAGGAGGGCCTCTGGCCCGACCTGCGGCGGCGCGGTTCGCTGCTTGAGGCGGACCGGATCGGGCGCGACGGGCTCGCCGAGCCGCTCAGCCCGGCCGCGCTGCTGGCCGAGGAGCGGCGGCTGTTCTACGTCGCCGCCACCCGGGCCCGCGACCGGCTGGTGGTGACGGCGGTGCGCGGCGCGGAGGACGGCGACCAGCCGTCCCGTTTCCTCTTCGAGCTCGGCGTGACGCCCGTCGAGGTGAGCGGCCGGCCGCGTCGCCCGCTGGCGCTCGCCCCGCTGCTGGCGGAGCTGCGCGCCACCACCGTCGACCCCGAGGCCTCGCCGACGCTGCGCCGGGCCGCCGCCAGCCGGCTGGCCGAGCTGGCCGCGCTGCGTGACGACGAGGGCCACGCGTTGGCGCCCGGGGCCCATCCGCAGCGCTGGTGGGGGCTGCGCGAGCCCACCAGGTCCGCGGTGCCGCTGCGCGACCCCGAGCGCCCCGTGGCGCTGTCCGGAAGCGCGCTGGGGCAACTGGCGGACACCTGCTCGTTGCAGTGGTTCCTCGGCCGCGAGGCGCACGCCGAGGCGCCCGCGACCGCGGCCCAGGGCTTCGGCAACGTGCTGCACGTCCTCGCCGACGAGGTGGCCTCGGGCGCCACGCCGGCCGACCTGTCGGTGCTGATGGAGCGCCTGGAGACGGTCTGGGACGCGCTCGCCTTCGAGGCGCCGTGGCAGTCGCGAAAGGAGCAGGCCGAGGCGCGCGCCGCCCTGGAGCGCTTCCTGCGCTGGCATGTCCTGCAGCACGAGGAGGGCTACGAACCGGCCGCCAGCGAGCAGGAGTTCGACGTCACGCTGCGGGCCGGCGAGCACCAGGTCAGGATCCGGGGGGTGCTGGACCGGATCGAGCGCGACGCCCAGGGCCGCGCCTACGTCGTCGACTTCAAGACCGGCCGCACCCGGCCCACCAGGGCGGAGGTGGAGCGCCACCCCCAGCTGGCCGTCTACCAACTGGCGGTCCGCCAGGGCGAGCCGGGCGAGGACGGTGCTGCGGACGGCGGCCTCGACGTGGCCGGCGCCGCGTTGGTGCACCTGCGGCAGGGCGCGGCCAAACGCGACGGCGGGGACGCGCTGCCCGCCGTGCAGCGGCAGTCCGCGCTCGGCGGCGAACACGGCGACTGGGTCGGCGATCTGCTGGCCACGGCGGCCGGCCGGGTGCTGGACGAGCGTTTCTCCCCGGCCCCCGGCCAGCACTGCGGCACCTGCTCGTTCCGCACCGCGTGCAGCGCCCGCCCCGAGGGCCGCCAAACCGTCGACTGACCCCGACCCCATCACCGGCCTGCCGGCCGATCCGATGACCGTCGGCGGGCTGCTCGCCGGTGGGGCAGCGCCGAGTCCGCCGCGCCGGCGGTCGCCTGGTTTGGGCTGGACGTGGCCGTGCTTCCGTCGGGGAACCGGGGTGCGAACGCGCGTGGTGCGGCGGCTCCGGCTGACGCGGGCCGGTGCGGCGTTCTCGTCGCGATGCGACGGGATTCACCCGCGCCCCGGTGCGTCCACCCGGCAAGGGTGTCAGCGGTCGCGGCTAGTCTCCCTTGGGTGCCCGACCGACTCAGCCGCCCCGAGGAGCTCAGCGAGCTGCTCGGGATCCCGTTCACCCCCGAGCAGTTGGCGTGCATCACCGCACCCCCCGCACCGCAGGCGATCGTGGCCGGGGCCGGTTCGGGCAAGACGACGGTGATGGCGGCCCGGGTGGTCTGGCTGACCGGCACCGGGCTGCTGCCGCCCGACCAGGTGCTCGGCCTCACCTTCACCAACAAGGCCGCGGGCGAGCTGGCCGAACGCGTGCGCAAGGCGCTGGCCGAGGCCGATATCGCCACGCCCGAGGGCGGCGAGCCGCAGATCTCCACATACCACGCGTTCGCCGGACGGCTGTTGACCGACCACGGGCTGCGGCTCGGCATCGAGCCCGCCTCCCGGCTGCTCGCCGACGCCGGGCGCTTCCAGCTCGCCGCGCAGGTGCTGCGCTCCGCGCCCGCCGACTTCGACGCCCCCGCCGGCACGTTCACCTCGCTGGTGGCCGATCTCGTCGCGCTCGACGGCGAGCTGTCGGAACATCTGGTCGAGCCGGCGCGGCTGCGGGCGTTCGACGAGCGGCTGCTGGCCGAGCTGGCCGGCGCCGAGCTCACCAACGAGGCGCTCCGCCAGATCCCCCAGGCCGCACGCGGGCGCGGACAGCTGCTCGGCCTGGTCGAGGAGTACCGGAGGCGCAGGCGCGAGCGCGACCTGCTGGACTTCGGGGACCAGATCGCGCTCGCCGCCCGGTTGGCGCGCGACGTGCCCGAGGTCGGCCGGGCACTGCGCGAGGAGTTCGCCGTGGTGCTGCTCGACGAGTACCAGGACACGTCGGTGGCCCAGCGGATCATGCTCGCCGGGCTGTTCGGGGACGGCACAGGACACCCCGTCACCGCCGTGGGCGACCCCTGCCAGGCCATCTACGGCTGGCGCGGCGCCTCGGTGGCCAACCTGGACGACTTCCCCGAGCACTTCCCCGGCCGGGACGGCCGCCCGGCCGCCCGGTTCAGCCTCAGCGAGAACCGCCGCAGCGGTGGTCGGCTGCTCACCCTGGCCAACGAGCTGGCCGCCCCGCTGCGCGAGCGGCACCCGGCGGTGCGCCCGCTGCGCCCCGCCGAGGGCGTCGAACACGCCGGGCGGGTGCGCTGCGCCCTGCTGCCCAGCCACGCCGCGGAGCTGGTCTGGCTCGCCGACTCCGTGGCCCATCTGGCGCGCACCGGCACCGCACCCGGCGGGATCGCCGTGCTGTGTCGGACCGCGACGGACTTCGCCGCCATCCAGCGCGAACTGGTGGCCCGCGACGTGCCGGTCGAGGTGGTCGGCCTGTCCGGGCTGCTGCACCTGCCGGAGGTCGCCGATCTGGTGGCGGTCTGCCAGGTGCTCGCCGATCCGACGGCGAACGCCGCGTTGGTGCGGCTGCTGACCGGCCCGCGCTGGCGGATCGGGCCGCGTGACCTGGCGCTGCTCGGGCGCCGGGCCCGGCTGCTGGTGCGCCGGGCCGGCGGCGACGACGCGTCCGAGGGGACCGAAGGACGGCTGGCCGCCGCCGTGGAGGGCACCGATCCGGCCGAGATCACCTCGCTCGCCGACGCCCTCGACACCTTCCTCGGCCAGAGCGGCCAGAGCGGCCAGAGCGGTCTCGGTGGTGACGAGGGCGACGACGCGAGCGGCGACGACGGGCCGGGGCCGGCCGAGGACGGGCTGCCGTTCTCCGCCGAGGCCCGGGTGCGGTTCGCGCACCTCGCCGCCGAGCTGCGCGAGCTGCGCCGTTCGTTGGGCGATCCGTTGATGGACGTGCTGCACCGGGTGCTCGCGGTCACCGGCCTGGAGGTCGAGCTGGCCGCCTCCCCGCAGGCGCTGGCCGCCCGGCGCCGGGAGACGCTGAGCGCCTTCCTCGACATCGCCGCCGGGTTCGCCGGGGGCCAGGGCGGCACCGCCGTGGACGGCGAGGTCACCCTGCCCGCGTTCCTGGCCTTCCTGCGGGCCGCCGAGCAGTACGACAAGGGGCTCGACGGCTCGCTTCCGGCCGGGGGGAACGCCGTCCAGGTGCTCACCGCGCACAAGTCCAAGGGCCTGGAATGGGACGTGGTGGCGCTGCCCGGGCTGTGCGTCGACGCCTTCCCGGCGAAACCGCGGCGGGACTCCTGGCTCCGGCAGCCGCGTGCCCTGCCGCACCCGCTGCGCGGCGACGCGGCCACCCTGCCGGAGGTCCCGGAGTGGACGGCGGCCGCGCACAAGGAGCATCTGGCCGAGGTCGCCGACCATCTGAGGCTGGAGGAGCGGCGCCTCGGCTATGTGGCGGTCACCCGGGCGCGCTCGCTGCTGCTGGGCTCGGGGCACTGGTGGGGGCCGAACCAGAAGCGGCGGCGCGGCCCGTCCGAGTACCTGCTGGCGCTGCGCCGGCACTGTGAGGAGAGCCCCGACCACGGCGAGGTGGAGGCGTGGGCGGAGGCGCCGGCCGAGGACGCGGAGAACCCCGCGTTGGCCGACGCCGAGCGGGACCGTGCCTGGCCGCTGCCGCTCGATCCGGCGGCGCTGGCCCGCCGCCGCGCCGCCGCCGACCAGGTGCTGGCCTTCCTGCGGGAGGGCCAGCAGACCGACGGCGGAGTGCCGCCGGAGGACACCGGGCTCAGCCCGGAGGAGCAGCGGGTCGCCGCGTCCTGGGACCGCGACCTCGCGGCGCTCGCCGGCGAGCTGCGCCGGGCCCGGCAGGCGTCGCGCGACGTGCCGCTGCCGGTCTCGCTCTCCGCCACGCAGGTGCAGCGGCTGGCCGCCGACCCGGAGGCGTTTGCGCGCGAGCTGGCCCGCCCCATGCCGCGTCCGCCGCGGCCGGCGGCCCGCCGCGGCACCCGTTTCCACGCCTGGGTGGAGTCGCGTTTCGAGACGCTGGCGCTGCCCATGCTCGGGGTGGACGAGCTGCCGGGCGGCGATCCCGAGGAGGACGCCGAGATCCGGGACGAGCGGGAGCTGGCGGCGCTGAAGGAGGCCTTCAGCCGGACCCCGTTCGCCAGCCGCACGCCGTACCGGATCGAGGAGCCGTTCCAGCTCCAGCTGGCCGGGCGGGTGATCAGGGGCCGGATCGACGCGGTCTACCGCAAGCCAGGGCCGGCCGGTCCAGGCAGCGACACCTTCGAGATCGTCGACTGGAAGACCACCCGCCGGCAGGACGCCGACCCGCTGCAGCTGGCGATCTACCGGCTGGCGTGGGCCGAGCGGCAGGAGCTGCCGCTGTCCGCGGTGAGCGCGGCGTTCTTCTACGTGCGCAGCGGGGAACTGGTGCGTCCCCCGGTGCTGCCGGGGCGGGCCATGCTGGAGCGGCTGCTGCGGGGGGAGGACTCCTGGGAGGCCAACGACCCCGGTTAGACACCTCACGCCTTTAAGTTGTCAAGCGACAGCGGAGAGTTGCGGTTCGGCTTGTGGGAAGGCCGTCGTTCGGTTCCAGGTGGCGTCCTGCTGGGCGCGGGCCAGGACGGCGACGGCCTGGACGAGGTCGCTGTCCTGGGGCAGCGGGCGGTGGGTGTGCATGTCGGTGCGCAGGATGTTCGCCAGAACGAGGGCGTCGCCCGGGTCGGACTTCTTCCGAGAGACGGAGTGGCGGTCGCGGTAGCGGGCGGCGGCCATCGGGTTGATCGCGAAGACCTTCCGCTTGCCCTGTCGCAGGACGGCCCCACCAGTAAGGCCGCGGGAGGTCTCGATCGCCACCGGAATCGGGGAGTCGGGACTGTCGCCGTACTCGGCCAGCAGGTCCAGCAGCAGCCGGTAGCCGGCGGCGTCGTCGGTGATGTGCCGCTTGGCCACAAGCTGGCCGGCCTCGTCGACCAGGGCGACGTCCTGCGTTCGCTCCGCCCAGTCGACACCGCAGAAGATCAAGATCGTTCCTCCTCATGGAGACGGGTTTTCGCGCAGGTCACGAGCACATGCGGACCACGCAGCGACCTAATCCAGGGACTCCGCCCAGCCGGGCTGGTCCGACACCTCACTAGCCGTTCGTGGCACCAGCTCGCCCCGCGGGCCTCGGTCTATGCCGGAACTCAGACGGTTCGGGAGTATCAAGAGGTCACCGCTTGGCGGGCTCGCGCCACCACCACCAACGAGCGGTTGGTAGTGCAGTGGTGGCGGCAACGAAGACGCCCCGGCGTCGCCGCTCTGTCACAAGGCCAGAGGCCGGGTCTGTTGAAGGCGTCCGCCCGGCGCCCGCGTGGCCGCCACCACCACGAGTGCCGGGACCGCGCGCACGGTCTCACCGAAGGCATCACGCGCCCTGCTTCTGTCGGGCGTCACGGCCCCAGCACTCGAACGACCTCGGCGACCCCACCCGGGACCACCGTGATCACTAACAACGGATTAGGCTTTTGTCCATGCGTACCACCCCGGCTCAGGACAGCGCGGTCCGGCCTTCCGTCCCCCTCACCGGCACCGGCGGCATCGACAGAGACGCCCACCACCGACTCGACGAGGCGTGGCTGGCCGCGGCGTGGAGCCATCCGACCACCCGGGTGTTCGTCGTCTCCGGCGGTCAGGCGCTGATCGAGGAGACCGAGGAGGGCCGCACCGAGCTGGTGATGATGCCCTCCTTCGACGCCCCGCTCACCGAGGCCCACCGGTACTTCCTGGGCGCGGACCCCGAGGGGGTGCGGTATTTCGCGCTGCAGAAGGACTCGCTGCCGGGCCGGATGGACGACCTGGCCCGTCCGGCGGGGCTGCGGGAGGCCGCGGCGCTGCTGTCCGAGCGGGACAACGAGTTGCTGGTGCACGCCGTGGCGCTGGAGAACTGGCAGCGCATGCACCGGTTCTGCTCGCGCTGCGGCGAGCGCACCGTCATCGCCGCGGCGGGGCACGTGCGCCGCTGCCCGGCGTGTGGTGCGGAACACTACCCGCGGACCGACCCGGCCGTGATCATGCTGGTGACCGACGAGGACGACCGGGCCTTGCTGGGGCGGCAGCTGCACTGGCCGGAGGGCCGCTTCTCCACCCTGGCCGGCTTCGTCGAGCCCGGCGAGTCCGTCGAGCAGGCGGTGGTCAGGGAGGTCGCCGAGGAGGTCGGCGTCACGATCGGCGAGGTCGACTACGTCGCCAGCCAGCCCTGGCCGTTCCCGTCCAGCCTGATGCTGGGCTTCACGGCCAGTGCCACCACCACCGAGCTGCGGGTGGACGGCGAGGAGATCGACGAGGCCCGGTGGTTCTCCCGGGACGAGCTGCGGACCGCGTTGGAGACCGGCGAGGTGCTGCCCCCGCACGGGGTCTCCATCGCGGGCCGGCTCATCGAGATGTGGTACGGCAAGCCGCTGGTCTGAGCCGTCCGGGCTCAGACGGCGAGGGCCTGCTTCACCTGGGCCAGCGAGGGGTTGGTCATGGTGACCTCGGCACCGCCGTCGCGGGGGGCGATGACCACGGTGGGCACCGTCTGGTTGCCGCCGTTGGCCTGTTCCACCAGCGTGGCCGCCTCCGGGTTCCGCTCGATGTCGATCTCGATGAAGCTGATGCCCTCGCGTTCCATCTGGCCCTTGAGCCGCCGGCAGTAGCCGCACCAGGTGGTGCTGTACATCGTCACGGTGCCCATCGTCGCTTCCGCTCCTTCAGGTCTGGCGGTCGTCTTCGACGTCGCTGACGTCACCGGACCAACGCCCGGCGACGTATGAATAATCCCGTCCCGCTGTGGACAACGAGCCCGCGGTGTCCGCGGCACCTGGCAGCATGGCGGGCGTGACAGCAGCACCACACCCCCCTACAGGCCCTGCCAGCCCTGCCGGCCCTGGCGCCCCCGGCTCCTCCGCGGCCCCTGACGGGGCGGCGGACGCCGTGCTCGAAGGGCTCGATCCGGAGCAGCGGGCCGTGGCCACCACGCTGCACGGCCCGGTGTGCGTGCTCGCAGGGGCCGGGACCGGCAAGACCCGAGCCATCACGCACCGTATCGCGTACGGCGTGCTGGCCGGGGTGTATCAGCCGGCCACCGTGCTGGCGGTGACCTTCACCGTGCGGGCCGCGGGGGAGATGCGGGGCCGGCTGCGGCAGTTGGGCGCCGGCGGGGTGCAGGCCAGGACGTTCCACTCGGCCGCGCTCCGGCAGCTGCAGTACTTCTGGCCCAAGGTCGTCGGCGGCGAGCTGCCCCGGCTGATGGAGTCGAAGTTCTCGCTGGTCGCGGAGGCCGGCTCGCGGTGTCGGCTGCGGCTGCAGCGGCTGGAGCTGCGGGACGTCACCAGCGAGATCGAATGGGCGAAGGTGACGCAGACCACGCCCGACGACTATCCGGCGGCGGTCGCCAAGCTGTCCCGCGAGGTGCCCAGGGACCCGGCCGAGACGGCCCGGGTGTACGCGATCTACGAGCAGCTGAAGCAGGAGCGCGGGGCGATCGACTTCGAGGACGTGCTGCTGCTGACCGTGGGCATCCTCACCGACCGGCACGACATCGCCGAGACCGTTCGCCGCCAGTACCAGCACTTCGTGGTCGACGAGTACCAGGACGTCAGCCCGCTGCAGCAGCGGCTGCTCACGCTCTGGCTGGGGGAGCGGGACAGCCTCTGCGTCGTCGGGGACGCCAGCCAGACGATCTACTCCTTCACCGGTGCCTCCCCCGACCACCTGCTGAACTTCCGCGCCCGGCACCCCGACGCCACGCTGGTGAAGCTGGTGCGGGACTACCGCTCGACCCCGCAGGTGGTGCACCTGGCCAACGGGCTGCTCGCCCAGGCCAGCGGCCGGGCCGCCGAGCACCGGCTTGAGCTGGTCTCGCAGCGGCCGACCGGCCCGGACCCGGTGTTCGCGGAGCATCCGGACGAGCCGGCCGAGGCGGAGGCCACCGCCCGCCGCATCCGGGAGCTGCTGACCCCCGTCGCCGAGGGCGGACCAGGCGTGCCGGCCAGCGAGATCGCCGTGCTCTACCGGGTGAACGCCCAGTCCGAGGTCTATGAGCAGGCGCTGGCCGATGCCGGCGTGCCCTACCAGCTGCGCGGCGCGGAGCGGTTCTTCGACCGCCCGGAGATCCGGCAGGCCGGCCTGGCGCTGCGCGGGGCGGCCCGCGCGGGGGGGAACGACAGCGCCGTGGACGGGGCCGTCGACCTGGCAGGTCAGGTGGGCGCGGTGCTCGCCGCGACCGGCTGGACCCCGGAGCCGCCGGCCGGCTCGGGCGCGACCCGGGACCGCTGGGAGTCGCTGCGCTCGCTGGTCCGGCTCGCCGAGGAGTTCGAGCGGGCCAGGCCCGGTGCGACGCTGGCGGACTTCGTGACCGAGGTGGACGAGCGGGCCGCCGCCCAGCACGCCCCGACCGTGGAGGGCGTCACCCTCGCCTCGCTGCACGCCGCCAAGGGCCTGGAGTGGGACGCCGTGTTCCTGGTCGGCCTCGCCGACGGGACGCTGCCCATCACCCACGCCAAGACCGCCGAGCAGGTCGAGGAGGAGCGCCGGCTGCTCTACGTCGGCGTCACCCGGGCCCGGCGACACCTCATGCTGTCCTGGGCGCTGGCCCGCTCGCCCGGCGGCCGCGCCGGCCGCCGCCCCAGCCGCTTCCTGAACGGGCTGCGGCCGGGATCGAGCGTGCGGGGCCCGGGGAGCGCGGGAGCCGGTGGCGTGGAGCGCGGCGCCGGACGCGGCCGCCGGCCGCGTGGCCCGGTGCAGTGCCGGGTCTGCGGGCGGACCCTGACCGAGGCGACCGAGGTCAAGCTGCGGCGCTGCACGGACTGCCCGTCGAACATGGACGAGGAGCTGTACGAGCGGCTGCGCTCCTGGCGTCTGGAGCGGGCCAAGGAGCTTTCGCGGCCGGCGTACGCGGTGTTCACGGACGTCACGCTGATGGCGATCGCCGAGGACGTGCCCGGTTCCGAGGACGAGCTGGCCCGGATCTCCGGCGTCGGGCCGCACAAGTTGCGGCAGTTCGGCTCCGAGGTGCTGGCGCTGTGCGCGGGCGAGGAGTTGCCCGAGACCGCCTCTGACCAGGAGTCCGTCGAGGATTCCGGGGGATCCGAGGAAACTCGGGAAAATGGTTTGCGCCCGCCGGAGAAGTCCGCATAGCGTTCTGCTCACGGCAGGCGGGAGAGGCTTCCCCTTCCCCGCCAGCCATGTTGTACTGAGATGACCCCAACCGGGTGGGAATGAGTCCCACCCCAGTGAGCGCCGTGAGGAGGCGAGCCAGATGGCCAGCATCACCAAACTGCCCGGTCGCGCGGCCTTCGCCTGCCTGCCTGGCGGTGCGCGCCTGTCTGGCACCGGTGCGTCCGGTGCCGCCGCCGCGCGTCCGGCCAGCCTCGCGGTCCGCAATGTCGACCAGCGACCGACTCAGGCGCCGGCGGTAGCGGTGGCAGAGCGGATCGACGCCTATGGCGCATCCGCTGCCGCCCTGGCCAATGGCGCCGGACACCAGATCTTCGGACAGCAGAAGACGCGCCTTCACTCGATGTGGGCCCTCCGTGGGCTAGATCCCTGGATAGATCCAACCTGATCGGCGAGATCAGGTCGGCACCTTCCAGGGCCGCGGAACCCACACAGGGATCCGCGGCCCTTTTGTTTTCTCTCGCCGTCCCGGCCACCAGCCAGGACCAACCGACAACCGAACGACACGAGGACTCACCGTGCCACTCGCGCCGTACGCCCGCCCCGACCTGAACTCACCACCTGATCCGGAGACTTCTGTGACCCCGCTGTTCACGCTGAACGAGCTCGACGAGGCGATCGAGCGCCTCGACGACAGCGTGCCCTGCCGCACCGGCGACCCCGAGGTGTTCTTCGCCGAGACCCCCGAGGACGTCGAGTACGCCAAGTCGCTGTGCCGCACCTGCCCGCTGCGCGAGGCGTGCCTGGCCGGTGCCAAGGACCGTCGCGAGCCCTGGGGCGTCTGGGGCGGCGAGCTGTTCGTCCAGGGCGTCGTGGTGCCGCGCAAGCGGCCCCGTGGCCGTCCCCGCAAGAACCCGGTCCCGGCATGAACGATCACGGCACCATCGGCCGGCCGGCCGCCCACGGCCCTGACGGCACCGGCACGTCCCTCGTCGACACCCTGACCCATGACCACGCCGGCGCACCGAGTTGCGCCGAACCGGCCGCGGCCACGCCGCACCGCAAGCAGAACAGGAACAAGTCCTTGCATCTCATCCAGGAAGCACTGGCCCGCTCCCATATGGAGGACCGGGCCAGGCAGGCCGAAGCCGACAGACGGGCGCACCGGCTGGCGATCGCCGGCCGGCTGCAACGCCGGTCCCGCCGGCTCCAGGCGCGGGCCGAGCGCGCATCCCTGCGCGCCCGGCGCGCCCTGGCCCGGGCGGTCACCCTCTGAGGGTGACCGGGCGTCCCCCCAGACTCTGTCCGGGGGGACCCCCAGACCAGACCCCCTCCAGGGGGAACCGACCCGGGCGCATCCCGGTCTCGCCGACTCCCGCGGCTCAGACCGGGGTGCGCCCGTCTCCGTCCCGCGCCTCGTCGACCAACTCGTCCTCGGCCCACTCCTCGACGAAGCCGGGCAGGCCGGCCGCGAGTTCGTCGCGCAGCCGCACGCTGGCCCCGAGCTGGCACAGCACCCCGATGGTGCTGAGCGTGACCCGGTGGATCAGCAGATAGGAGGGCGGCAGGTTCAGCTGGCGTCCCAACTGGTGGGCCGCCGACCGCGGATCGGCGATCCGGCCGGCCTGCCGGCGCAGCCACTCCCGGCTGAAGGCGAACTCCTCGACCCGCGCCGGCTCGATGATCGGCAGCAGGTAGTCCAGCACCGCCTGGGGGTCCAGCTCGATCGTCGGCTTCACGAACCCCTCGGCGCACAGCTCCTCGTGGACCTCGTCGGCGTCGCCGTCCAGCGTCATCCGCAGCGCCCGGCCGATCGCCGGCGGGAGCCCGCCGGGCAGCCGGCTGACCGCGCCGAAGTCCATCACCCCCAGCCGCCAGGACTCCGGCTCCCCGTCAGCGGCCGGCACCAGCCGGAAGTTCCCCGGGTGCGCGTCCGCGTGCAGCAGGCCGGTCCTGGCGGTGCCGGAGAACAGGAAGCGCGCCAGCAACTGGCCGGCCCGGTCCCGCTGCTCCTGGCTGCCCTCGGCGATCACCTGGGAGAGCGGCACCCCCTCCAGCCACTCGCTGACCAGCACCTGGTCGCGCTGGCAGACCACATCCGGCACCAGCATCCCCGGGTCGTCCCGGAACTCCGCCGCGTACGTCTGCTGCGCCTCGGCCTCCAGGCCGTAGTCCAGCTCCTCCGACACCCGCTCCCGCAGCTCGGTGATGAGCGGCTTGATGTCCACGCCGGGCACCAGCGGCCCCAGCAGCCGCGCGAACCGGCTGAGCTGGGTCAGGTCGGACAGCAGCGCCTCGCCCGCCCCTGGGTACTGGATCTTGACGGCGACCTCCCGGCCGTCGTGCCAGACCGCGCGGTGCACCTGGCCGATGGACGCGGCCGCCGCCGGCCGCTCGTCGAACTCCAGGAACAGCTCGGGCCAGTCCTCCCCGAGCCGCTCGGCCAGCGCGCCGCGCACCGACGCCCGCGGCATCGGAGGGGCCGCCTCCTGCAGCTTGGTCAGCGCCGCGCGGTAGGGGGATGCCATGGACTCGGGAAGCGCGGACTCGAAGACCGACAGCGCTTGGCCCAGCTTCATGGCGCCGCCCTTGAGCTCGCCGAGGACGGTGAACAACTGCTCGGCCGTCCGCTGCTGCAACTCGCTGCCGACCAACTCGGCCGAGCGCCCGCCGATGCGCTTGCCGAGACTCCAGGTGGCCCGCCCGGCGAAGCTCAGCGGCAACGTGGCGAGCTTCGCGGTCCTGGTCACCGCTTTGCGGGGCAGATCCGACATGTTCCCCTCCAACTCCCTACGGTCCCCCGAGGCACCCGATGTCGGTCCGAGCTCACCTCCGCGGCGACGAGATGCACCACGATAGGCACCACCGGTCAGGGAAGTACTACCCCTTTATCGTCGCCCGCTCCTCGGATGTCGCCCGAGGCGGCGTCCGCCGGGCGGCCCCGCAGGGGCATTCGGCGTCCGGTTCGATCGGATGGCTGGCCAGCGAAGGACCCGGCAGCACCACCTCGACGCGGGTGCCGGGCCCGGGCGGCGCGGAACCGTCCAGGTAGTCCAGCGCGACGCAGGCGGCCAGACCCGCCACCGCCGACGCCAGGGCGGCGTCGCAGGCCGGGACCCCGCTCCGCCGCGCGTTGCGCCACTGGCCGACCAGCAGCGGCCACCCCGGCTCGCGCCGGGCACGCTCCCGCAGCATGCAACCAGCGCAGCAGGTCCGCCCGGGCAGCACCAGCGGCCCGCAGAATCCGGTCGCCTCCACCACCCCCGCGTACAGATGAGCGGTGCCGGCCTCGCGCACCGGCTCGGCGAGCTCCGGATCGGGCGCGTAGGCCAGCAGGCCGTCGCGCGGGGCGAAGACCACCAGCCGCGCTCCGTCGGGCGGTCGGCGCCCGGACTCGCGCCGCCACGGCAGCGCGGCCCGCACCACCCGCCGGGTCGCCGCGTCCCGGCGCTCGCCGGCCTGTTCGGCCCGGATCCCGCCCGGCGAGGTGTCCGCCGCCTCCACCCGGCCGCCGTCGACCACCTCCACGCCGCCGACGCCCGCCTGCGCGAGCGTTGTCGCGACGGCCGCGCCCACCCGTCCGGCGCCCCGCACCTGCACCCAGGCCCGGCGCCGGGCGGCCAGCCGCCGCAGCCCGGCCCCGGGCGCGGGATGCAGCAGGGACAGCGACGCGAGGTCGGGCCGGAGCCGCTCGGTGACCTGCGCGGCGGCGGCCCGGTCGGCGGTGGCGTCGTCCAGCACGCCGGCGGCCGCCAGCTGTTCGGCCAACCGGTCCGCGGCGCCCCGCCCCAGCCCCAGCGCCGCCGCGGCCTCCCGCAGCGCGGGCAGCGCGCGCGTGCCGTCCAGCAGCGACAAGAAGCTTTCGGTGGCGCTGTCCAGCGGGCCGAACAGCACCGAGTGCGCGGGCGTCACCCCGTACCGCACGGTCTGCCGGTCTCGCCAGCCGCGTCGCAGTGACGGCTTGATCATCGGATGCATGACGGCGCTCCCTCGGTCGTCTCGCCACCGGTCCTCACCGGCCCACGCGGCACATCATGGAGGCGGGCGAGATGCGTGTGACGTCCGTTATCCACAGGAGCGGTAGATAATGTGATAAATAGTGCGTGGCTCGACGTGATTCGCATTTCCGCTGGTCGGCAGGGGGGACATTTCCGCTTGTCAACGGGTAACGTCGAAGAGTGCCTGCCGATCCGCTGAACAGCGCCGGCCCGTCGCAGCGCATCTCCTCGGCGGGCCCCCAGGCGCTGAACGGCGAGGCCGTGGCCGTCGAGCAGGGCCCGGTCGAGGTGCGGCGCAGCGCTCGCCGCCGGCGCACCGTCTCGGCGTACCGCGAGGGCGACCGCACCGTCGTCATGATCCCCGCCCGGATGACCGCGGACGAGGAGCGGCGCTGGGTCTCGGTCATGCTCGACAAGCTCGCCGCCCAGGAGAGCCGCCGGCTGCTCGACGACGACGAGCTCGGGCGCCGGGCCGCCGAGCTGTCCCACCGCTACCTCCAGGGGCGCGCCCGCCCGGACAGCGTGCGCTGGGTGACCAACCAGAACTCCCGCTGGGGCTCCTGCACGCCGGCGTTGGGCAGCATCCGGCTCTCCCACCGGCTCCAGGGGATGCCCGAGTACGTCATCGACTACGTGCTGCTGCACGAGCTGGCCCACCTCCTGGTGCCGGGCCACGGCGCCGACTTCTGGCGGCTGCTCGACGGCTATCCGCGCACCGAGCGCGCCCGCGGGTTCCTGGAGGGAGTTGCCGCTGCCGAGCGGCTGCCTTACGTGCCGTGGGCGCGCGGCGACTGACCGCCACGGCGGACGGCCCTCCGCGGCCTGCCCGGGCGAACCGCAGGCCCGACGCGCTACCCCGGGATCCCGGTCCGCGTCAGCCCCAAGGGCTAGTCTGGCGGCCGAAACTTAGTCTTACCGGATGGGGGACGGTCGTTACGTATGGGAACGCAATTCCAACGCGGCCAGAAGGCCAGGCTCAGCGATCTGACACGGGGCACCGATCTGTACGTGGGAGTGCAGATATCCGGGCCCGGTCTGAGCTTTGACATCAGCTGCTTCGGACTCGACGCTGCGGAGCGGCTCTCCGACGACCGCTACTTCGTCTTCTACAACCAGCCCAAGTCCCCCGAGGAAGCGCTCCAGTTGCTCGGCTCACAGGCCGGCGACACCGAGTCGTTCCGGGTCACGCTGGAACAACTGCCCGCGGTGATCGACCGACTCGCCTTCACCGCCACCATCGACGGTGACGGCACCATGTCCCAGATCGCTCCCGGGTACCTGCGGATCGTCGCGGGCGGCGAGGAGGTGGCGCGGTACGCCTTCGACGGCTCCGAGTTCACCACCGAACGGGCGGTGATGCTGGGCGACTTCTACCGCAAGGACGGCTGGCGCTTCGCCGCGATCGGCCAGGGCTTCGACGGTGGCCTGCAGGCGCTGCTCCAGCATTTCGGCGGCGAGGCCGAGGAGGAGCAGCCGCAGCAGCCGGCCTCCGGGGGAGTGCCCGGTTTCGCCCCGCCGGGCGGGGGCGCGCCGCAACCCGCGTCGCCCCCGGCCTTCGCGCCCCCGGCGGGAGCCGCGCCTGCCCCTGCCCCGGTCCCCGCCCCCGCGCCCCCGGCTCCGGCCCCCGTGCCGGCACAGGCCGCGCCCCCGCCGGCACCCCAGCCCGCGCCGGCGCCGGCCCCGGCCCCGGCGCCCGTCCCGCAGCCGGGCCCGCCCGGCGGGGGCTTCGGCGCCCCTCCCGCCGCCCCCGGCCCGTACCCCGGCCAGCAGCCGTACGGGCAGGGACCGCCGACGCAGCCGATGCCCCCGCAGACTCAGCAGCCCTTCCCACCCCCACAGCCGCAGTACCCCGGTCAGCCGCAGCCGCCCGGTGAGCCGCAACTCCATGGCCAGCAGCCGTTTCCCGGCCAGCCGCAGCCACCGGCCCAGCCGGCCACCAGCCTGCACAGCGCGCTCGACGCGTTCCGCGGCGCGGTCGAGCAGCGCCGCTGGTCGCACCCCAACCCCTATCTGGTCCGGGCCGATCTGGCCCTGGACCGGCAGCCGTTCCTGGCCCGCCAGGGCAGCATGGTGATGTACCACGGCGACGTCGAGTTCTCCTTCAAGGGCGGCGGGCTCAAGCGTCGGCTGACCGCCGGCATGACCGGCGAGGGCTTCGGCTCGCTGATGCGCTGCAGCGGCAGCGGCCAGGTCTATCTGGCCGAGGAGCAGGCCCATCTGCATCTCGTGGAGCTCCAGGGCGACGCGATCTGCGTGGCCTCGCAGCACGTGCTGGCCTTCGACGAGTCGCTGGACCAGGACGTGCGCCGGATCGACGGCCACGGCATCCCGGGCGGCTCGCTCTTCGCGCTCCAGCTCAGCGGCCACGGCACGGTGGCGATCAGCACCCGCGGCGAGCCCGTGGTGCTGCCGGTCACCCCGATGACCTTCGCGGACGCCAACGCGGTGGTCGCCTGGTCCTCCGCCGCGCAGGTGCTCGTCGCCAACCAGGTGCGGCTGCGCCGCAGCGCGTTCCCCGGCCACAGCGGGGAGACCACGCAGCTCCAGTTCCGCGGTGCCCCGGGGAACTTCGCCATCATCCAGCCCTACGAGATCTGAGGGAGCGCTCGATGAACCAGCCGATGACGGCGGGGTACGCCCCGAGCGCCCCCGCCGCCCGCATGGAGAACCACGGTCCGGCCATCGCCAAGATCGCCATGCAGTCGGGCCAGGACCTCTACGCCCGGGCCGGGTCCATGATCGCCTACGAGGGCTTCATCCAGTACGAGTCGAACCCCTCGGGCCTGCGTCGGGCCGCCGCCGGCGGGATCACCGGCGAGAGCGTCCCGCTGATGAAATGCCACGGCGACGGCGTGCTCTACCTCGCCGACTACGGGGCGAACGTGGTCTGCGTCCCCCTGCAGAACGAGAACATCTCGGTGAACGCCACCAACGTCCTCGCCTTCGACGCCCACCTCGACTGGGGCGTCCAGCGGGTCAAGGGCATCGCGAAGTTCGCCGGCCAGGGCCTGTTCAACCTCGGCATATCCGGCACCGGTTGGGTCGCGCTCACCTCGCGTGGCACGCCGCTGGTGGTGGACTGCGCCACCGCCGGCGAGACGTTCGTCGACCCCGACGCGCTGGTGGCCTGGTCCACCGGCCTGGACATGAAGGGCAAGCGCAGCTTCAAGGCGTCCACGCTGATCGGCCGGGGCAGCGGCGAGGCGTACCAGCTGGCCTTCTCCGGCCAGGGGTTCGTCATCGTGCAGCCCAGCGAGGACAGCACCGACCGGCTCAACGGGCAGCACGGCTGAGGGGGAGACATCATGCAGGGCACCATCTTCAACTACGCCGCCCAGCCGCCGGGTCAGCCTGGCCAGCCGGGCCAACAACAGGAGCATCTGGCCCTCCAGAACCCGCAGATGCTGCGGGTGAGCCTCGCGGCGGGCGACGTGGTCGCCAGGACCGGCAGCATGGTCGGGTTCGAGGGCATGGTCGAGTTCGACGGCGAGTACCAGTCGCAGCGCCAACAGCACGCCCAGTACGCCACCGGCGAGGCGCTGCCGCTGATGCGCTGCTTCGGCCAGGGCACGGTCTACCTCGCCAACCTCGCCCAGTACGTGCACATCCTCGACGTCGGCCACGAAGGGCTGACCGTGGACAGCTCCTACGTGCTGGCGCTCGACTCGCACCTGCACTGGGACGTCGTCGCGGTGGAGAGCCAGTACGGCATCCCCGGCGCCGGCGCGTACAACCTGGTCATCACCGGGCAGGGCCAGGTCGCGCTCACCACCTCGGGCGGCCCGCTGGCCCTCCGGGTCACCCCCGAGCGGTACTGCAACGCCGACGCGGACGCCGTGGTCGCCTGGTCCTCCAGCCTGCGCGTGCAGATGCAGGCCCAGACCAGCAGCGCCTCGGTGTGGCGGCGCCGGGGCCAGACCGGCGAGGGCTGGGAGATGAGCTTCATGGGGGACGGCTTCGTGCTGGTGCAGCCCAGCGAGCTGCTGCCCCCGCAGCACACCTCCTACGGCGAGCAGGTCAGCTTCCGCCAGAACCAGGGCGGCCCGGGCCTCGGCCAGGGCGGAGCCTGGGGGCGCTAGACGTACTGATCGCAGAGGCTGGATCCCCGACCGCGCCCGCGGGTCAGAGCAGTGCGCGGGCGCGGTCGAGGAGCCGGACCACCGAGGGATCGGCGACCCCGGCCACCTCGTCGTAGTCGAACCAGCGCACGTCCAGCGACTCCTCGCTCACCGCGAACCGGGCGTCGGCCGGCGCGACCGCCGCGTACTGCACGTCCAGATGCGTCGCGCACGGCGTCCGGTGCCGGTCGAGGCCGACCGGCACCGGACGCAGCAGGATCAACCCGTCGATGCCGGACTCCTCCGTCGCCTCGCGCAGCGCCGCCGCGGCCAGCGTGGCGTCAGACGGCTCGCAGTGCCCGCCCATCTGCAGCCATCTGCGGAGCTTGCGGTGCAGGGTCAGCAGCACCCGGCTACGGTCCGGATCGATCACCAGGGCGCTGGCCGTGATGTGCCCGGCCCCGCACGCCTTCCACACGCCGTCCGGATGCGCGTCCAGATGGGCGGCGTACGCCTGCCGCAGCGCGTCCTGGTCGGCGTCGGGGGCCGCCCAGCCGTCGAGCATCCGGGCCGCGTCCGTGTGCAGCTCGCCCACGCCGCGGTCGGTCACTTCTCGTCCCGACCGTCCGCGCCACCCGCACCGCTGTCGCCGTCGCCCTGGTCGCGGTCCTGGTCGCGGTCCTTGTCGAGCCGCGGTCCCCGCTCGCCGCCGGGCCGGTCCTCGCCTTCGGTCCCGCCGGTGCCCCCACCGGAGTCCTCGCCCAGCAGCCGCTGCAGCTCGTCGAAGTCCGGCTGCTCGCTGTGCACGAAGCCGTCCGGGTCGTCCAGGTCGTCCGCCGTGGGCAGCATGTCCGGGTGCCCCCACAGGGCGTCCCGCCCCTGCGGGCCCCTGGCGTCGGTGAGCGACGCCCACAGCCGGGCCGCGTCCCGCAGCCGCCGGGGCCGCAGCTCCAGCCCGATCAACGTCGCGAACGTCTGCTCCGCCGGGCCGCCGCTGGCCCGCCGGCGACGCAGCGTCTCGCGCAGCGCCGACGCGCTGGGCAGCCGGTCCTCCGCCGCGGCGAACACCACCGCGTCCACCCAGCCCTCGACCAGCGCGAGCGCCGTCTCCAGCCGCGCCAGCGCGGCCTTCTGCTGCGGGGTGTCCTCCGGCTGGAACAGGCCCTGCCGCAGCTTCTCCTGCAACTCCTCGGGGCGGCCCGGGTCCAGCTGCCCGACCATGTCCTCCAGCTTGGCGGTGTCCACCTGGATGCCCCGCGCGTACCCCTCCACGGCGCCGAACAGGTGCGACCGCAGCCACGGAACGTGGGCGAAGAGCCGCTGGTGCGCCGCCTCGCGCAGCGCCAGGTAGAGCCGCACCTCGTCCTGCGGCACGCCGAGCCCCTCGCCGAACGCCGCGACGTTCTGCGGCAGCAGCGCGGCCTTCCCGGCCGGGCCCAGCGGCAGACCGATATCGCTGGAACCGACGACCTCGCCGGCCAGCACGCCCACCGCCTGCCCGATCTGGGTGCCGAACATGGCGCCACCCATCTGCCGCATCATGCCCAGCAGCGGGCCGGCCATCGACCGCATCTCCTCGGGCAGCACGTCGCCCATGGCCGCGCCGACACGCTCGGCCACCGGGTCGACCAGCTCCCGCCACACCGGCAGCGTCGCCTCGACCCACTCCGCGCGGCTCCAGGCCACCGAGGAGTTGGTGCCCGAGGGCAGCGAGGTGACTCCGTCCAGCCACACGTCGGCCAGCCGGAGCGCCTCCGCCACCTCGGAACGGTCGTGTGCGCCGACGCTGGCGTCCTTGGAGCCGTCGGGCGCGCCCTGGGCCACGGACTGCCGGGCCACGTTCTTCGCCAGGTCCCAGTTGACCGGGCCGCCCTCGTACGACAGCAGCTGGCCCAGCTGCTGGAAGGCCGCGCCAAGGTCCTGCGGGCCCATCACGCCGCCCAGGCCCATTCCGCCCGGGCCGAACATCGCGGCGAACGGGTTGTCTCCGGGCACCGGTCCGCCGGCGCCCCTGTCCTTGTCCGACCGGTCGCCGGATTCGCCGTCGTCCGGCTCCTCCGGGAGTCCGAATCCGAATGGCATGTTACTCACGGGAATCCTCGGCTCTGCGTCGTCGGGCTTGGTGAATCGCCGGTCTCTGCCTCCAGCCTAGACACCTCTCAGGCAGGATGGGCCTGCGCACCTCGTACCTGAAACAACCGCTGGAGTCGTCTCGTGAGTTCCCCGGATCCAACCGTTCGCGCACCGCGAAATGGCCCCGCGACCCCGTTGACGGTCGCGGTGACCGGCGCGGCCGGCGGTGTCGGAGCCCTGCTCACGGAGCGGCTGGTGGCCGCCGAGAAGGTGAAGCGGGTGCTGGCGCTCGACGAGCGCCTCGGCGACACCAAGGGTGCCGAATGGCACACCCTGGACGTCCGCGATCCGGCCATCGCCGAACTGCTGCGCACCTCGGGGGCCAGCCGCGGCCCCGCCGACCGCGAGGGCACCCGCGACGGCGTGCGGGAGCGCGAGACCCCGGGACCGGTCGACGTCGTCGTGCATCTCGCCGTCGACTTCGATCTGTCCTCCGACGCGGCCGCCCGCACCGCGCTCAACGTGCGCGGCACCCAGACCGTGCTGACCGCCGCCGCGGCGGCCGGAGTGCGCCGGGTGGTGCTCTGCACGTCGGCCATGGTCTACGGCGCCCTGTCGGACAACGACGTGCCGCTGGCCGAGGACGCGGAGTTGCGCGCCACCGCCGACGCCACCTGCGTCGGCGACCTGCTGGAGATCGAACGGCTGGCCCAGCGCGCCCCCCGCGCGCATCCGGGCCTGAACGTCACGGTGCTGCGCCCCGCGGTGCTCGTCGGCGGCACCGACACCGCGCTGACCCGCTATTTCGAGTCGCCGCGGCTGCTGGTGGTCGCCGGCACCCGGCCGCGCTGGCAGTTCTGCCACGTCGAGGACCTGGTCAGCGCGCTGGAGTTCGCCGCGTTCGAGAAGGTCGAGGGCGAGCTGGCGGTCGGCTGCGACGGCTGGCTGGAACAGGAGGAGGTCGAGGAGCTGACCGGCATCCGCCGGATGGAGCTGCCCTCGGCGCTGGCCCTGGGCGCCGCCGCCCGGCTGCACCGGCTGGGCCTCACCCCGTCGCCGGCTGGCGACCTCGCCTACACGATGCACCCCTGGGTGGTCAGCGGCAGTGGCCTGCACGAGGCCGGCTGGCGGCCCCGGTGGAGCAACGAGGACGTGCTCGCCGAACTGGTCACGGAGGTCGCAGGACGGCACACGGTGGCCGGGCGGCGCCTGGGCCGCAAGGACGCGGCGACCACGCTCGGCGCCGCGGGCGCCACCGTGGCGCTGGTCGGCACGGCGGCCCTGGTACGCCGGGCCCGCCGGGCGCGGCGGCGCTGAGAGCATGGGTTCATGACACGTTCCGACCCCCTCAGGCTGCTGGCGATCCGCGACACGCCGCTCTCCGTCGACGAGGTCTTCGCCGCCGTGGGCGACGCCGCGGCGGGCGGCACCGCGCTCTTCGTCGGCACCGTGCGCGACCACGACGGGCACGAGCGGGGGGAGGCCGTCACCGCCCTGGAGTACTCGGCGCATCCGACCGCCGAGGCCGAGCTGCGCCGGATCGCCGAGCGGGTGGCCGCGGACTTCCCGGTGCGGGCGCTTGCCGCGGTGCACCGGGTGGGGGCGCTCGCCGTGGGCGAGCTGGCGGTGGTGGTCGCGGTCTCCTGCCCCCACCGTGCCGAGGCGTTCGCCGCCTGCCGCCGCCTCATCGACGACCTCAAACACGAGGTCCCCATCTGGAAACACCAAACCTTCGCCGACGGCTCGGAGGAGTGGGTGGAAGCCTGCGCGTAGCGCAGCTTCCGCCCTCCCCCGGACGGAGTCTGGGGGAGGGCGAGGGCCTGCGGTAGTGCGGGTCCCGCGCGTGGGTCTGGGAGTCGGTGACCTGTGGGTAACGGGTGGATGAAGGTATCCCTGAGGTCGGCACTTCCGCGGTTGCGTAACCCGTTCCCACCGCAGAGCGTTGGTTGTACGTCGCCGAGGTGGGAGGTCGGTTCATGGCGGCTCTGATCTGGCTGCTGATCCCCGTCGCCGGGGCGGTGGTGGCCGCAGCGTGGAGCGCGTGGGCCACACGCCGCAGCAGTTCTCACGGTGGCGTGGGTGACGCCGCCGGCGTCCGTAGTTACGAGGCGTTCCGCGCTGCCATGGAACGGGCCCCCGCAGACGGCTGACGGTGCCGTCACGTACTGTCAAGGCATGCCACGCCGCACCGCGACGCTGCTGACGTCGATCCTGCTCCTCATAGGGGTGCTCTGCGCCGGAGTCCTCGTTCGGGTGCCCTATTCGGAGCTGTCTCCCGGGCCCACGGTCAACACCCTGGGCGAGCACGACGGCCAGCCGGTGCTGAGCGTGGAGGGCGCCGAGACGTACGACACCTCGGGCCATCTGAACATGACGACCGTCCGGGTCACCGGCGTGGACTACCAGATGAACCTGCTGGAGGCGGTCTACGGCTGGCTCGCCGACGACGCCGCCATCGTCCCGTACGAGACGATGTACCCGGAGCACGTCACCGCCGACCAGGTGGAGGAGCAGAACGCCGAGGAGTTCACGGCCTCGCAGCAGAGCGCCGAGGTGGCGGCCCTGGAGGAGCTCGGATACGACCCGTCGCAGACGGTCGTCGGCGCGGTGCTCGAGGACACCCCCTCCGAGGGCAAGCTGCACGCTGGGGACGCCATCGTGGCGGTGGACGGTCACCCGATCCGCGAGCCGGTGGAGGTCGCCGAGTGGGTGACCGAGCACGAGCCGGGGGAGGACGTCACCTTCACCATCGTGCCGGCGGACGCGGCCGAGGCGGCCAGGAAGGCCGGCAAGCCGCTGCCCGACGGTCCCGGCGACACCGAGGACGTCGTCATCACCACCATCAAGGCCCCCGACGACGGCCGGGCCCTGGTGGGCATCGAGACCCAGCCGGTGTACCCGGTGGAGATCGACATAGAGCTGGCCGACGTCGGCGGGCCCAGCGCCGGACTGATGTTCGCCCTCGGCCTGGTGGACACCATGACCGAGGAGGACCTGACGGGCGGTGAGTTCATCGCCGGCACCGGGACCATGGACATCGAGGGCACGGTCGGGCCGATCGGCGGCGTGTCGATGAAGACGATCGCGGCCCGGGAGGCGGGCGCGGAGTACTTCCTCACGCCCGAGGACAACTGCGCCACCGCCGCGGAGAACCCGCCGGACGGGCTGACCCTGGTGGAGGTCGGCACGCTCGACGACGCCCTGGCCGCCCTGGAGGACATCCGCGAGGGCACCACGGACCAGCTCCCCCTCTGCGCGGCGCACTAGGCACCCGACCCCGAGCCGCCTCCCGCCCCTCCGCTCACTCCTCGAAGGTGGCCGCGAGCGCCTGGGCCAGTCCCGGCACCAGATCGGGACCGGTGAGCACCTCCGTCGTGTCGTCCTTCTCGCGCAGCCGGATGGCGGACTCGCGCCGCCCGTCCCGCAGCACCGCCACGGTCATCCGGACCTCCTGCCGCTCCGGGTGGTCGGCGACCCAGCGTTGCAGCGTGGCGGTGGCGTCCGCGCCGCCCGACCGCAGGCCGTCCCGCAGCTCCTCCGGCATGGCCGCCTCGGCGGACGGCGGCAGCATCAGCCGTTCCACCGACAGCGCGCAGCCGGCGACCGCGTCCGGCCAGGCGATGGTGGCGAGGAACTCGTCCAACGGAACGTCAGGGGGCAGTTCGTCCTGCTCGACGGGGGTGAGGGCGTCGCCCTCCGGCGGGGCGTCGGCGTCGTCGGGCTCGTCGACGCCGAGCCGTTCGGCGAGCTCGGGCTCGTTGGCGCGCAACTGTTCGGTATCGACGAGGGCGAACAGCTGGGCCGGCCGGTCCCAGCCGAGCCCGGCCAGGTACTCGTCGATGTCCAGAACGGCGCGGGTCAGAGGGCTGCCAGTCAGCGGGGTGTTGTCCATGGGCATATCGTGCCGTCTCCTACCCCGGAAACGGGAACCGAGTAAAGCTTGAGTAAGTTAGTCGAGTGGGCCGCTTCTGTGGCTGGCCTGGCTGCAAACCTGCGAGAACCCAGCGAATCTTTGAGGTGCCACCTTGGCTTTCCAGATGCCGGACCGGGGCTCGGGTCGCAACGGTCGGAACGGGCCGCGCGGTCCCCGCGGTCCTCGAGGCCCCGGCGGGGGGCGGTTCAGCGTCGGGCGACCGTCTCGTGGGGCGAGAACGCTGCTGATCACGGCGGCCGTTCTGGTCGGTCTGCTCATCCTGTTCGCGATGTTCGCCGGGTTCTGGACGGACTGGCTCTGGTACGACTCGGTGGGATACACCAGCGTCTACCGGACCGAGCTGCTCACCCGGTCGCTGATGTTCGTCATCTTCGGGGTCCTGATGACCCTGGCGGTGGGTTTCAACATCTGGCTGGCCCACCGGCTGCGCCCGCCGTTGAGCGCGATGTCGATGGAGCAGCAGAACCTCGACCGGTACCGGATGAGTATCGCGCCCTACAAGCGCTGGATCCTGATCGGCGTGGCGCTGCTGGTCGGCCTCATCGCGGGCGGTTCGGCGTCCGGTGAGTGGCGCACCTGGCTGCAGTGGGAGAACGGCACGTCGTTCGGCACGACGGACCCGCAGTTCCACATGGACGTGAAGTTCTACGCGTTCGATTATCCGTTCTACCGTTTCCTGCTGGGCTTCGGCTTCGCGCTGGTGGTGCTGTCCATCCTGGCCGCCGCGCTGACCCACTACCTGTACGGCGGCCTGCGGGTGACCACCCCGGGCAGCCGCATCACGCAGGCGGCGACCAGTCACCTGTCGGTGCTGCTCGGCCTCTTCGTGGCGTTGAAGTCCGTGGCGTACTGGCTCGACCGGTACGGCCTGGCGCTGAAGAGCGGGGACTTCCGCGACGCCGGCTGGACCGGCCTGCGGTACGTGGACGCCAACGCCTATCTGCCGGCCAAGACGATTCTGGCGATCATCGCGGCGATCTGTGCGCTGCTCTTCTTCGCCGCCCTGTGGCGGCGTGGCTGGCAGCTGCCGGTGATCGGGCTCGGCCTGATGGTGCTCTCCGCGGTGCTGATCGGCGGCGTCTACCCGGCGCTGGTGCAGCAGTTCCAGGTCCGGCCGAACGAGCAGGTCAAGGAAGAGCCGTACATCGAGAAGCACATGGACGCGACCAAGAACGCGTACGACATCGCGGACGCGGAGATCACGGACTACTCCGGGGTCAGCGACGCCAGCGGGGACGCGTTGCGCGCCGCCGTGCCGGAGACGGCGAGCATCCGGCTGCTCGACCCGGACGTGGTCTCGCCGGCCTTCCAGCAGATCCAGCAGGTCCGTGGGTACTACCAGTTCCCGGCGACGCTCGACGTGGACCGGTACCCGACCGAGGACGGTGCCGAACAGGACACCGTCGTCGGCCTGCGCGAGATGGACGTGAACGCCGTCCCCGAGAGCAACTGGATCAACGAGCACTTCCGGTACACGCACGGCTTCGGCATGGTGGCCGCCTCGGGCACGGAGGTGAACCCCAACGGTGAGCCGCTGTTCACCGAGGAGGACCTGCCGCCGAAGGGCGAGATCACCGACACCGAGGACTACGAGCCCCGGATCTACTTCGGCGAGTACACCACCCAGTACTCCATCGTCGGCGGCCCGCAGCCGGAGATCGACTACGCCGGTGAGGAGGGCGAGGTCGAGTACCGCTACGAGGGCGACGCCGGCGTCGACCTGGACAACTACTTCAAGCGCGCGGCGTTCGCGCTCACCATGGGCGAGCCGCAGATCCTCTACTCGGGTGCGATCGGCGACGGTTCGCAGATCCTCTACAACCGCACGCCCAAGGAGCGCGTCGAGGCGGTGGCGCCGTGGCTGACCATCGACGGCGATCCGTATCCGGCGGTGGTGGACGGGTCCATCCAGTGGATCGTCGACGCCTACACCACGACGAGCGGCTATCCGTACTCCTCGCGCACCACGCTGGGCGAGGCCACGGAGACGTCGCTGACGGAGAGCCAGGGCGAGGTCGTCGCCCAGGAGAACCAGGTCAACTACATCCGGAACTCGGTGAAGGCCACCGTGGACGCGTACACCGGCGAGGTGGTGCTCTACGAGTGGGACGAGGAAGACCCGGTTCTGAAGACCTGGATGAAGGCGTTCCCCGGCACGGTGGAGGACCGCAGCGAGATCAGTGACGCGCTGCTGGACCACCTGCGGTACCCGCAGGACCTGTTCAAGGTGCAGCGGGACCTGCTCCAGCGGTACCACGTGAACAACGCGGCGCAGTTCTACAGCGGTTCGGAGCGGTGGCAGGTGCCGGCCGACCCGACGCACGAGGGCACCACCTCCGTGCCGCCGTACTACCTGAGCATGCGGATGCCGGACCAGGAGGAGCCGGTCTTCTCGCTGACCACCACGTTCGTGCCGCTCAACCGGCAGAACCTGGCGAGTTATATGGCCGTCGAGGCCGACGCACGAAGTCCCGACTACGGCACGATGAGAATCCTGACGTTGCCCACGGCGACGACCGTCTGGGGCCCCGAACAGGTGCAGGCGAGATTCAACTCCGACACGCAAGTCGCCAACCAGGTCAACATCTGGCAGCGCGGTGACTCCACGGTGGACTACGGCAACTTGTTGACCGTCCCCCTGGAGGGTGGACTGCTGTACATCGAACCGGTCTACATCCGGGGCGCCGGGCAGAACTATCCGCTGATGCAGAAGGTTCTGGTGGCGTACGGCGAGACGATCGCCTTCGAGGACACCCTGGACGAGGCGCTCAACGTCGTCTTCGGCCTGGAGGAGTCGGACGGCGGCGAGGAACCACCACCGGGCGAGGGTGAGGAGCCACCGCCCGAGGAGGGCGGACAGCCGACCCTGGACGAGGCCGTCCAGGAGGCCCAAGACGCCTACCAGGACGCCCAGGACGCGTATGCCGAGGGCGACTGGGAGGCCTACGGCGACGCCCAGCAGCGGCTCGAGGAGGCGCTGGACGAGCTCGGTCAGCTGGAGGAGGACGCCCGGCGGGAGGAGGATCCCGCCGACGGCAGCGACACCTGACCGACGGTTGCCAACTGCAGTGCGTTGGAACGCCGTTGACGGGCCCGGAGGCCGAACACGCCTCCGGGCCCGTCTCCTTCTCGTGCCGGAACGTCAACCTCGGGCAACAGTTCGGCACCAGCGCCCACGCGGCGGCTGACCAGGCGTCAGCGGGACGGCACCATGGTGCGAATCGGCACCTGGACAACTCGGCAGCCCTTTGGGCGTTTGGGTGTATCCATATCGGGAAGTCGATAAACCTCTGAAGTGACTTCGCTGGCTGCGGTATACGAGGTGTACGCAGGTTTCAGGTGGTGCGACTATGGACCTTATGGGGGACAAGGCCAGGTTCGAGAGTAGTGCGGCAGTCGCGCGCGAGGGCGCGCGACTGCTGCGCCTCGGCGACCTGGACCGGGCCGAGCCGCCGCTGCGGGCCGCCGCCGCGGACGGCGAGCGCTCCGCCGCGAACAATCTGGGGGTGCTCCTCTTCCAGTCGGGCCGGTACGACGAGGCCGCCGAATGGTGGCGGATCGCCGCCGTCGCCGGCTCGGCCCCGGCCGCCCACGCCCTGGGCCGCCACCACCGCGAGCGCGGCGACGAGGCCGCCGCGGAGTACTGGCTGCGCCAGTCCGCCGAGTCCGGCCACGCCTCCGGCGCCTACGCGCTGGCCGACCTGCTCGACCACCGCGGCGCGCCCGACGCCGAGCCGTGGTTCCGCGCCGCGGCCGAGCGCGGCCACCGGGAGGCCGCCTACCGCTACGCCTGCCTGCTCAGCCGCCGCGAGGCGGCGCGCGCCGACGCCGGCACGACCGGCGACCCCGGCACCGCCGGCACCGCCGGCACCGCCGAGACGTGGTTCCGGCAGGCCGCCGCGCGCGGCCACCGCCGCGCCGCGCTGCGCCTGGGCACGCTGCTGGAGGAGCGCGGCGAGGTCACCGAGGCCGGTCGCTGGTACCTGGACGCGGCGCAGTCCGGCGAGCCCCGCGCGGCCAGCGCGCTCGGCTTCCTGCTGCGCGACGCGGGCGACGAGCCCGGCGCGGAGCGCTGGTGGCTGCGCGCGGCACGGGACGGCGACGGCCCGGCGGCGAACGCGCTCGGCGCGCTCCACGCGGAGCGCGGTGAGCGCCAGGAGGCGCAGCGCTGGTACCGCGCCGCCCTGGACGCCGGCGACATCAACGGCGCGTTCAACCTCGCGCTGCTCTGCGCCGAGCAGGGCCGCACCGCGCAGGCCGAGCAGTGGTACCGCCGCGCCGCGTACGCCGGGCACCGGGAGGCGGCGAACGCGCTCGCCGTGCTGCTGCTCCAGCGCGGCGACGCGGCCGGCGCCGAGCCCTGGTTCTCCAAGGCCGCGGAGGCCGGCAGCGTCGACGCCGCGTTCAACCTCGGCATCCTGCACGCCGGCCGCGAGGAGGACGGGCAGGCCCGGCGCTGGTACGAGCACGCCGCCGCCGCCGGGCACGCCGAGGCGTCCCTGCAGATCGCGGTCGACCTGCTGCGCAACGGCGAGAGCGAGGAGGACCAGCGCCGGGCCGAGCGGGAGCTGCGCCGCGCCGCCGAGGGCGGAAGCGTGGAGGGTGCCTTCCGGCTGGCCGTGCTGCTGGAGCGACAGGGCGCGACCGAGGAGGCCGGGGACGCGGATGCGGCGAGCGCGGATGCCGCGGATGCCGCCGACCCGGCGGACCCGGCGGAGGACGGTGCGGAGGGCGTGCCGGCGCACGAGCGCTGGTACGCGCACGCGGCCCACCGCGGCCACCGCAGGGCCCAAGTGCGGCTCGGCATGTGCGCGGCGACGCGCGGCGAGGTGGTGGAGGCGGCCCGCTGGTACCGGGCCGCGGCCGAGGCGGGCAGCCGCAACGGCGCGTTCAACCTCGGGCTGCTGCTGGCCCGCGAGGGCAGCGAGCCGGAGGCCGCGCTGTGGTGGACCCGGGCGGCCGAGGCCGGCCACGGCCGCGCCGCGCTGCGCCTCGCCCTGCTCGCCTCCCGCCGCGGCGACCTGGCGGAGGGCGGCACATGGTGCACTCGCGCCATGGAGCTCGGCCCCGCCGAGGTCACCGAACGCGCAGCCCGCCTCCGCGACGCCCTCCGTCAGGAACTGACGGCCTAAGCGCAGGGGCGGCCGGGTGGCCGGGGATCGTGCCTCCCCGGTGGCGGGTCTCGTGCTGGCCGTTCCGGCGCTGGCCGGACCGACCGGCGCTGCGGCTGCCGTGAGCGCCACGACCGTCGCCCCGCGCCGGCCGCCCGGTCTCCCCGGGCCGCCGGCGCGGTCACATCAAGGATCCCGGGACGGAGCCCTCGGGGCGGCGCGGCCACGTGGGGCCAGAGGTGGATCCCTGGCCCGGTCCGCCCGGCCTTCCCGGAGTCCTCGGATGGCCGGGTTCCTGGCCCCCTGAGGCCGACGGCCGGCCCGCTGGTACTCCTGGCTGGGTGGCCACGTGGGCCCGGAGCGGTTTCTGCGGCCCGGGCTCGCCCGGTGTCCCCGTGTCCCCGGGCTGGTGGCCGGCCGGTCTGTGTGTGCTGGTGGCCCGCTTGGGTGGCGCCCGGTCTCCGGCCTTCCGGGGCTGATGGTCCGTCGCGCCGGTTCGGGGGTCCCCGGGGGCAGCCCTCGGGCGAAAGGGCGGGTGGGTGGGGGAATCCCCCGTTCAGCCGAACTCGCGCACCGCGTCCGCGACGATCGCGGCCAGCTGCGCATGGTGCGCCCCCCGCCAGTACACCCGCCCACACGCCGTGCACCGGGCGAACGCGTCGTACGTCCGCCGCGTCCCGTACTCCAGATCGTTCGCGACCGTCGCCTTCTCCGCGTGCTCCAGCCACCCGTTGCAGGCCGTGCACCGGGTCCACGGCGCCAGTTCGGGCGTGAAGCGGCTCAGCACGTCCCGCAGCTGGTCCGCCGTCCGGTCGCTGTACACGTACGCGCCCGCCCACAGCTCGCGGCGCCGCAGCAGTCCCCGGTCGCGGGACAGCAGCACCCGCCGCTCCGCCGCCGAGCGCGTGGCCAGGGCCGGGTCGCCGATGTCCTCGTTCTCGTACGCCGTGTCCACGCCCAGCAGCCGCAGCCGCCGCGCCAGCGACCCCAGGTGCACGTCGAGCAGGAAACGCAGCGGCGCCCCGGGCACCCGCTGCGGCCGGTCCACGGGACAGACCCGCACCGCCTCGCCCGCCCCCGCGGGCACGTGCGAGACGGGCACCTCGTCCCCGTCCACCAGCAGCCGCCCCACCTCCGTGAGCGGCACGCCGAGCGATTCGACCACGTGCCCGAGCGTGGACATCCTGTCCACGGCGACGCTCCGTTCGTCGGGAGCAGCCAGCTGTCCCAACTCCGGCGCGAAGCTCACCCGGATCTCCGGCACCACTACACCCCCGCCGGCCCCGCGGCCGCCGCGAACGCCCCTCGTGCCATGCGGTGCAGCAGCGCCGCCGTCTCGTCCCGGTCGGGGAGCGAGGCGGGCCGGGACAGGTGCGGGGTGGAGTTGAGCAGCCCGAAGACCGCGTGCACCGCGGCCCGCGCCTGCTCCTCCGGCAGCGCCGGGTACACCCCGCGCACCACCGCCACCCACAGCTCCACGTACTGCCGCTGCAGCTGCCGCACCCGCTTGCGGTCCTCCGGGGCAGCCGGTCCAGCTCCCGGTCGTGCAGCGTGATCAGCGCCCGGTCGTCCAGGGCGAAGTCGATATGCCCGGCGATCAACGAGTCCAGCGCGCTCCCCGGCGGTTCGCCCCGCTCCTCCGCCTCCGACACCCGCAGCTGCCCGCCGTCCCGCAGCCGGCTGCTGATCCCGACCAGCAGCTCGGTGAGCATGGCGTCCTTGCCGGGGAAGTGCCGATACAGCGCGGGTCCGCTGATGCCGACGGCGGCGCCTATCTCGTCCACGCCGACGCCGTGGAAGCCGCGCTCGGCGAAGAGCTGGGAGGCGGCGCGCAGGATCTGCCCGCGCCGGGTGGCGCGCGTGGAGCCGGTGTCGCTGTCGGTGCGCGTGTGGGGGCTCATGGGGCCATTCTAGACAGGCAGGTTAGCGAGCGTTAACCTGAGCCCATGCGGCAGGCAACGATGCTGAGCAGCTCCGTCGATCCGGCGTCCGAGGCGTTCCAGGCCAACGAGGCGGCGCACCGCGAGCTGGCCGCCCGGCTGCGCGAGCGGCTCGCCGTCGCCCGGCTGGGCGGGGGCGAACGGGCCCGCGCCCGGCACGTGGCGCGCGGCAAGCTGCTGCCCCGCGACCGGGTGGACGCGCTGCTGGACCCCGGCTCACCGTTCCTGGAGGTCGCCCCGCTGGCCGCCGAGGGCATGTACGAGGGCCAGGCGCCGGCGGCCGGGGTGATCGCCGGCGTCGGCCGGGTCAGCGGCCGGCAGGTGATGATCCTGGCCAACGACGCCACGGTCAAGGGCGGCACGTACTACCCGATGACCGTCAAGAAGCACCTGCGTGCCCAGGAGATCGCGCTGGAGAACCGCCTGCCCTGCGTCTACCTGGTGGACTCGGGCGGCGCGTTCCTGCCGCTCCAGGACGAGGTGTTCCCGGACCGCGACCATTTCGGCCGGATCTTCTACCACCAGGCCCGGATGTCCGCCGCCGCGATCCCGCAGATCGCCGCCGTGCTCGGCTCCTGCACCGCCGGCGGGGCGTACGTGCCGGCGATGAGCGACGAGGCGGTCATCGTGCGCGACCAGGGCACGATCTTCCTGGGCGGCCCGCCGCTGGTGAAGGCGGCCACCGGCGAGGTGGTGACGGCCGAGGAGCTGGGCGGCGGCGAGGTGCACGCGCGCATCTCGGGCGTCGCCGACCACCTCGCGGAGGACGACGCGCACGCACTGCGCATCGTGCGGAACATCGTGGCCACGCTGCCGGCCTCCCCGGCCGCCGACGGCGCCGGCCTGCCGTGGCCGACCGAGCCGGCCGAGGACCCGGTGGTGGACCCGGCGGGACTGTACGGCGTGGTGCCGGCCGACCCGCGCACGCCGTACGACGTGCGCGAGGTGATCGCGCGGCTGGTGGACGGTTCCCGGCTGCAGGAGTTCAAGGCGGAGTTCGGCACCACCCTGGTCACCGGCTTCGCCCGGATCCACGGCCACCCGGTGGGCATCGTCGCCAACAACGGCATCCTCTTCTCGGAGTCCGCGCAGAAGGGCGCGCATTTCGTCGAGCTGTGCGACCAGCGCGGCGTCCCGCTGCTGTTCCTGCAGAACATCGCGGGCTTCATGGTCGGCAGGGACTACGAGGCCGGCGGCATCGCCAAACACGGCGCCAAGATGGTCACCGCCGTGGCCTGCACCCGGGTGCCGAAGCTGACCGTGGTGATCGGCGGCTCCTACGGCGCGGGGAACTACTCGATGTGCGGCCGGGCGTACGGCCCGCGCTTCCTGTGGATGTGGCCGAACGCCAAGATCTCCGTGATGGGCGGCGAACAGGCCGCCGCGGTGCTGGCCACGGTCCGGCGCGACCAGTTCGAAGCGCGCGGCGAGGAGTGGAGCGAGGCGGCGGAGGAGGCGTTCCGGGCACCGATCCGCGCGCAGTACGAAACGCAGGGCGACGCCTACTACGCGACGGCCCGGCTCTGGGACGACGGGATCATCGACCCGCTGGAGACCCGCACGGTGCTCGGCCTCGCGCTGACCGCCTGCGGTAACGCGTCGCTGCCGGCGCCGTCGTTCGGCGTCTTCCGGATGTGACGGACCTGACAGGACCCGACAGGACCCGACAGGACCCGACAGGACCTAAAGGAGAGGACCGGGGACCATGTTCGACACCGTGCTCGTGGCCAACCGCGGCGAGATCGCCGTCCGGGTGATCCGCACCCTGCGCCGCCTCGGCGTCGCCTCCGTCGCCGTGTACAGCGACGCCGACGCGGACGCCCGGCACGTGCGGGAGGCCGACCTCGCGGTGCGCCTCGGCCCGACGCCGGCCGCCGAGAGCTACCTGTCGGCCGAGCGGCTGCTGGCGGCCGCCGCCAGGGCCGGCGCCCAGGCCGTCCACCCCGGATACGGCTTCCTCGCGGAGAACGCGGCGTTCGCCCGCGCCGTCACCGCGGCCGGGCTCGCCTTCGTCGGGCCGCCGGCCGACGCCATCGAGGCCATGGGCGACAAGATCAGGGCCAAGCGGATCGTGGCCGAGCACGGCGTCCCCGTGGTCCCCGGCAGCCACCAGGCAGCCTCGGGCTCGGGCACTGATGCCGACGCTGGCACCGACGACGCCGCGCCGCTCACCGAGGCCGCCGCCCGCGCGGTCGGCTTCCCGCTGCTGCTCAAGCCATCGGCGGGCGGCGGCGGCAAGGGCATGCGGCTGGTCCGCGACCCCGCGGACCTGGCGGAGCAGATCGCCGGGGCCCGGCGCGAGGCCGCCGCCGCCTTCGGCGACGACACGCTGCTGGCCGAGCGCTGGATCGACCGCCCGCGGCACGTCGAGGTGCAGGTGCTGGCCGACGACGCCGGGACCGTGCTGCGGCTGGGCGAACGCGAGTGCTCGCTCCAGCGCCGCCACCAGAAGATCGTCGAGGAGGCGCCGAGCCCGCTGCTCGACGACGAGACCCGGGAGGCCATGGGCCGGGCCGCCGAGCGCGCCGCCCGCGCCTGCGGGTACCGGGGCGCGGGCACCGTCGAGTTCATCGTGCCGGGAGCGGACCCCGGCACGTTCTACTTCATGGAGATGAACACCCGGCTCCAGGTCGAACACCCGGTCACGGAGCTCACCACGGGCCTTGACCTGGTGGAATGGCAGCTGCGGATCGCGGCCGGCGAGGCGCTGCCGTTCGGGCAGGACGACGTCCGGCACCGCGGCCACGCCGTCGAGGCGCGGATCTACGCGGAGAACCCGCGGGTCGACTTCCTGCCCTCCTCCGGCACCGTGCGGCTACTGCGTGAGCCCGCGGGCGAGGGCGTCCGCGTCGACTCGGGCCTGACCGAGGGCACCGAGGTGGGCACGGCCTACGACCCGATGCTCGCCAAGGTGATCGCGCAAGGCCCCGACCGGGCCACCGCGCTGCGCCGGCTGCGCGCCGCGCTCGCCCGCACCACCGTGCTCGGGCTCGACACCAACACCGGTTTCCTGCGCCGGCTGCTCGCCCATCCGGACGTCGTCGCGGGGAACCTGGACACCGGCCTGATCGAACGCGCGTCCGTCGCGCTGGCTCCGCCCCCCGTGCCCGACGAGGTGTACGCGGCCGTCGCCCTGCTCCGCCAGCACGCCCTGGCGCCGCCCGGCGCGCCCGGCCGGTGGACCGACCCGTTCGCCGTGCCCTCGGGCTGGCGGCTCGGCGGCGAGCCCGCCTGGACCGTGTCCGAGCTGCGGGTGGCCGGCGGCGACACCGTCACCGTCCGGGTCCGCCCCGGCGAGGTCCGCGTCGGCGACGGCGATCCCGTGTCCGCCCGGCTCCACGGAAGCACCGGCGCGGCGCGGGAGATACGGGCGGGGCGCGCGGTCGGCATCGAGTACGCCGGCGTCACCCACACCTTCGACCACACGTCGGCGCGGACGGGGGCCGGGGAGGCGCACTGGCTGGGCCGGGACGGCGAGGCGTGGCACGTCACCGAGCACGACCCGATCTCGACGGCCGGCACCGGCCCGATCGCCGCCGGCGACGCGCTGACCGCCCCGATGCCCGGCACCGTCACCGTCGTCAAGGCCGCCGTCGGCGACCGGGTGACCGCGGGCCAGAGCCTGCTGGTGGTGGAGGCGATGAAGATGGAGCACGTCATCGCCGCGCCGCACGACGGGACCGTCACCGAACTGGCCGTGGCCGCCGGCGCCACGGTCGCCATGGACCAGATGCTCGCCCAGGTCGTCCCGGACCCCCAGACCGAAGAGCCACCCCAGGAGGAGCCCCGATGACCGGCGAGACCGGCGAGACCGACGACCGGCCCCGTGGCCTGCCGATGCGCGTCCCGGCCGACGGCCTGCCGGACGCCGTCCGGATCCACGAGGTCGGCCCCCGCGACGGCCTGCAGAACGAACGGGCGGTCGTCCCCGTCGAGGTCAAGGCCGAGTTCGTGCACCGGCTCGCCGCCGCCGGGCTGACCACCGTCGAGGCCACCAGCTTCGTCCACCCGCGCTGGGTCCCCCAGCTGGCCGACGCCGAGGAGCTCTTCCCCCTCCTCGGCGATCTGTCCGGCGTCCGGCTGCCCGTTCTGGTGCCCAACGAGCGCGGCCTCGACCGGGCCCTGGCGCTCGGTGCCCGCGAGGTCGCCGTGTTCGCCAGCGTCACCGAGTCGTTCTCCCAGGCGAACCTCAACCGTTCGGTGGACGAGGCGCTCGCCATGTTCGCCCCCGTCGTCACCCGCGCCGCCGGCGCCGGCGTCCGGGTCAGGGGCTATCTCTCGATGTGCTTCGGCGACCCGTGGGAGGGCCCGGTGCCGGTGGCGCAGACGGTGCACGTGGCCCGCCGGCTGCACGAGCTCGGCTGCGACGAGCTCAGCCTCGGCGACACCATCGGCGTGGCCACCCCCGGCCACGTCAACACGCTGCTGCGGGCCCTGGTCGCCGCCGACATCCCCGTCGAGCACCTCGCGGTGCATTTCCACGACACGTACGGCCAGGCCCTGTCCAACACCCTCACCGCGCTCGGCCACGGCGTCACCACCGTCGACGCCTCGGCCGGCGGCCTCGGCGGCTGCCCGTTCGCCCGGAGCGCCACGGGCAACCTCGCCACCGAGGACCTGCTGTGGATGCTGCACGGGCTCGGCATCGAGACCGGCGTCGACCTGGACCTACTCGCCGCCACCAGCGCCTGGATGGCCGACCACCTCGGCCGCCCCAGCCCGTCCCGCACGGTGCGGGCCCTCATCCCCGGCCCCGCCTCCGGCCCCACTCCCGGCTGAACCCCACCCCGGCTGAACCCCTCCCACAAGGAGCCAGAACCGAAGGAGCCGACCATGGCCCTGGACCACCGCCTCTCCCCGGAACACGAGGAACTGCGCCGGACGGTGGAGTCGTTCGCCCGCGAGGCGATCGCCCCCACCATCGGCGAGCTCTACGAGCGCCACGAGTTCCCCTACGACATCATCCGCCGGATGGGGAAGATGGGCCTGTTCGGCCTGCCCCTCCCCGAGGAGTACGGCGGCATGGGAGGCGACTTCCTGGCCCTCTGCCTCGCCATCGAGGAACTGGCCAGGATCGACTCCTCCGTCGCCGTCACGCTGGAGGCGGGCGTCTCCCTCGGCGCCATGCCGATCCACCGGTTCGGCACCGAGGAGCAGCGGCGCCGGTGGCTGCCCCGGCTGTGCTCGGGCGAGGCTCTGGCCGCGTTCGGGCTGACCGAACCGGGCTGCGGTTCGGACGCCGGCGGCGCCCGCACCACCGCGGTCCGCGACGGCGACGCGTGGGTGATCAACGGCACCAAGAGCTTCATCACGAACTCGGGCACCGACATCACCGGCCTGGTCATCGTCGCCGCCGTCACCGGTCGCCGGGACGACGGCTCGCCGCTGATCTCCACGATCATCGTGCCCACCCCGAGCCCGGGCCTGACGGTCGCCCCGCAGTACTCCAAGGTCGGCTGGAACGCCTCGGACACCCGCGAGCTGTCCTTCGCGGACGTCCGGGTCCCGGCGGAGAACCTGCTGGGCGAGGAGGGGCGCGGCTATGCCCAGTTCCTGTCGGCGCTGGACGAGGGTCGGATCGCGATCGCCGCGCTGGCCACCGGGCTGGCCCAGGGCTGCGTGGACGAGTCCGTGGCCTACGCCGCCACCCGCACCGCCTTCGGCCGCCCGATCGGCGAGAACCAGGCGATCCAGTTCAAGCTGGCCGACATGGAGATGCGCGCGCACACCGCCCGCCTCGCGTGGCGGGACGCCGCCTCCCGGATGCTCGCGGGGGAGCCGTTCAAGAAGGAGGCGGCGATCGCCAAGCTGCACGCCTCGGACGTGGCGGTGACCAACGCCCGCGAGGCCACGCAGATCCACGGCGGGTACGGCTTCATGAACGAGTACCCGGTGGCCCGGATGTGGCGGGACGCCAAGATCCTGGAGATCGGCGAGGGCACCAGCGAGGTTCAGCGGATGCTCATCGCCCGGGAGTTGGGCGTGGGCTGACCCGGCGGGGCGCGGCCCGGCGCGGAGGAGGGGCGGGCGGGTGGAGGGGTCCCCCGCCCGCCCCGGTACCGGGCGACCTACGGGGCGTCCCCGGTGTCCGCGGCGCCCTCGGCGCCCTCGGCGCCCTCGGACCCACCGGATCCCGACGGGATCTTTTTGTCCGCGCCGTAGGCCGCGACGTCGTAGTCCAAGTCGTACGCGACCGGGCTGAAGAGGAGCCGCCTGTCCAGGAAGGCCGTGAAGCTGGAGGCCGGCAGGTAGATGTCGTCCGTCCGGAACAGCGGTTCGACCTGCTGCCCGTCGGGGGAGATCCGGACCACCTGGCTGGGGGTCTCCTCGAACCCGTCCTGGAAGACGACCACGCCCTCCTCGTCCGCCGTCAGCACGACCTGCTGTGGGAAGTCCTCCGTCTCGTACGACCATTCGACCGCACCGGTGGTCGCGTTCATCGCGGTCACCGGATTCCCGCCGAACATCGAGGTGGGGGAGGCGTACAGCCGGTCGTCGTGGGTGACCATCCCGCCGCAGTCTTCCACGGCGTTGTAGACCACGAGGTCGCCCCGGCACAGCTCCTCGATGAAGAGGTGCTCGTCGTCGGCCGCGACTCCGGTGTCGCCGAGGGGCACCTGGCCGGTGATCTGGCCCTGGTCGACGAACACCAGCTCCCGGCTCCCCCCGAACTCCTCGTCGCGCAGGGAGACGATCAGCGGTGCGGTGCTGTAGATCTTGTCCAGCCACCGCCCCTCCGGCAGGTCCATGGTCCACACGGTTTCTCCGGTGGCCGGGTCGATCTCCTCGAGCCGGAAGACGGGCGCCGTCAGCGTGCCGGACGCGGCACTGGTCACCGTGGCGCAGGTGCGTCGCCGGATCAGCACCTCACCGCCGGCGACCCCGTCCACGGCGCAGATCTCCTCGCCGTCGACGAGTTGGTGCTCCCGGGCGAAGTCCGTCCCGTTGACGTCCTGGTTCAGCGAGTTGTAGACCGCCCCGGCCGCCGTGATCAGCTCGCCGTCCTCGATCCGGTGGAGGTTCCAACCGCCGTTCGTGTGGACGGCGTAGGACGGGCCGGCGATCGCGATCTGGAAGCCGAGCGGGTCCTCCTCGGGATCGAGCGGCCTGGTCCAGCCGGTCTCGCCGGTGCCCGGCATCCCCGGCTGCCCCGGCATGCCCGGCTGTCCTGGGTACGCGGCCGGTACCGGCCCGGGAGCGTGGGGCGGCGCACCGGCGTAGGGATTCGGCTGGTGCTGCGGCTGGTGTTGTGGCTGGTACTGAGGTGGCTGCGGAGGGTGGTACTGAGGGGGGTGCTGCGGCTGGTACGGCTGCCCGGGCTGTGCGTGGTGACCGCCTGGCATGAGGCCTTCCGGAGATGATCGTGGGCTGGTGAGGCCGGAGGCGGCGGAGAAGCGCTCGCCCGGGGGCGGCCTGTCAGCTCCCCCGGGCGAGCACTTACCCCGTTGTGGTGCCGGGACCGGTGGCGGTGGAGCCACCGATCCCGGTATCCCCCGGACCGATGGCGGTGGAGCCACCGGTCCCGGTATCCCCCGTGAGGCACCCGCCAGCCGGTGGAGTGGCCCGTGGCGTCGCCCTCGCCCACAAGAATGCGGGTGACACTTTCATCTCGCTTTCCTCGTGAGCGAAGCGTCTGCCACGGGCCTGGTGACCTGGTACGCCAGACTGGGGCGAAGCGGGTGGAGGAGAGCGACGGAGACCATGGACTTCCTGGTATTGGGCCCGCTGGAGATCAAGCGAAACGCACGGCGTGACACGATCCCCGGGCGGCTGCGGCGCATCCTGCTGGGCCTGTTGCTGGCACGGGCCGACGAGGCGGTGCCGGCGGAGGTGTTGACCGATGCGTTGTGGGGGGACCAGCCGGAGGAGCGGAGCCGACAGCGGCTGCATCTCCACGTGCACCGGCTGCGGGCCATCATCGGCGAGCCGGACCGGATTTCCCACGGCCCCGAGGGGTACCGGCTGCGGGTCCTGCCGGGAGAGCTGGACGCGGAGCGCTTCGAGTCGCTGGTCGCCGAGGGGTTGGACCTCGTGGACCGGGATCCGCAGCGGGCGGGCGACGCGCTGCGCCGGGCGCTGGCGCTGTGGCGGGACACCCCGTTCGCGGATCTGGACGTTCCGCTGCTGGCCGACTGGGCGCACCGGCTGACCGAACGTCGACTCGCCGCGTGTGAGGCGCTGTGCCAGGCGGAGGTGGCGTGCGGCCGCAGCGCCGCGGTCGTCGGTGAGCTGACCGCCCTGGTGCGGGAGCACCCGCTGCGGGAGCGGCTGCACGGGCTGCTGATGATCGCGCTGTACCGGTCGGGACGACAGGGCGACGCGCTGGCCGCCTACCGGGCGGCGCGGGAGACGCTGGTGGCGGAGCTGGGCCTGGAGCCGGGGCCCGAGCTACGGGAGTTGGAGGCCCGCATGCTGGCGGGCGAGCCGGTCGAGGTCGGCGGCGAGGACCAGCCGCGGGAGGTCGCCCCCGCGCAGCTGCCAGGGGACATCACGGGGTTCGTGGGCCGGGAGGCCGAACTGGCCGCGCTGGACGGGCTGCTGTCCTCCGGGGACACGGAGGGCGTGGTGATCTCGGCGGTGGCTGGCACCGCCGGAGTCGGCAAGACGGCCCTGGCGCTGCGCTGGGCCCACCGGGTGCGTGAGCGGTTCCCCGACGGCCAGCTCTACGTCGACCTGCGCGGCTACGGTCCCGACCAGCCCGTGACCCCGGAGGACGCGCTGGCCGGCTTCCTGCGGGCGTTGGGCCTGGACGCCGCGGCGATCCCCCAGGACGTGGCGGAGCGGGCGGCACGGTTCCGCACGCTGGTGGACGGGCGGCGGACGCTGGTCGTGCTGGACAACGCCCGCGGCGTGGCGCAGGCTCGGCCGCTGCTGCCGGGCAGCCCGACGTGCTTCGCGCTGGTCACCAGCCGCGACGCGCTGGCCGGCTTGGTGGCGCGCGAGGGTGCTCACCGGCTCGTCCTGGACCGGCTGCCGTTGAACGACGCCCGAGCCCTGCTGCGGGAGGCGCTGGGCGACCGGGCGGCGGCCGACCCCGCGGCGACGGACGCGCTGATCGAGCGATGTGCCCGGCTGCCGCTCGCGTTGCGGATCACCGCCGAACTGGCCAGGTCCCAGCCCACCCGCGCCCTCACCGACCTGGTCGACGAACTCGCCGACCAGCAGGGCGCGCTCGACCTGCTGGATCTCGACGGTGACCCGTACACCGCCGTGCGTGCGGTGTTCTCCTGGTCCTACCGGCGGCTGGACCCGGCCGTGGCCCGGGTGTTCCGGCTGTTGGGCGTGCACCCGGGACACGACGTGGACGCCCACGCGATCGCGGCCATGGCCGACGGAGGGCCGCGCGAGACCCGCCGTGCCCTGGACGTGCTGCTGCGGGCGCATCTGGTCGACCAGACCTCCGGCAGCCGGTACCACCCGCACGACCTGCTGCGCGCCTACGCCGCCGAACTCGCCGCCGACGCCGAAGGACCCGATGAGCGGGAGGCGGCGCTGGGCCGGCTGCTGGACTACTACCTCGCCACCGCCTCCGCCGCTATGGACGTCATCGTGCCGTACGAGGCCTACCGGCGGCCCAAGGTGGGATCTCCGGAGGCCGGCAAGGCACCCCCGCTCACGTCCCACGACCACGCCCTGCGCTGGCTGGACGCCGAACGGGCCAACCTGTTGGAGGTCACGCGGCACGGCGACGACGCGTACGTCGTCCTCGCGGCGCAGACCATCTGGCGTTACCTCGACATCGGCGGCTATCCGAACGAGCTGATCGCCCTGTGTACCCGGGAGCTGCGGGCGGCCGAGGCCCTCGGTGACCCGCTCGCGGAGGCCAACGCACGAACCCATCTCGCCCTCGCCATGAACCAGATCGGCCAGGGCGACGAGTCGACGCTCGACCATCTCCAGCGAGCCGTCGACGCCTACGAACGCGCTGGTGAGCCGGAGCTGCAGGCCCTGGCGATGAACAACCTCGGGATCGTCGAGGTGCGACGAGGCGAACTGGCCCAGGCCGCACGCCGATTCGAAGTCGCGCTGGAACTGAACGGCCCATCCGGACCGTGGACGCTCCGCCGCGCGGCCAGGGTCAACCTCTCTCAGTGTCTCAAGGGCCTCGGCCGGTTCGAGGAGGCACTCCGCAGCTTGGAAGGCGTCCTCGCGCTCTGCGAGGAGAACGGTGACGAGACCAACCAGTCCAACGTGCTCATCAGCATCGCCGAGGTGTACCAGCGGCTGGGCCGGGACGACCAGGCACGCGACGCCGCCCTCCGCAGCCTGACGCTGGCCCGCAAGACGGGGTACCGCGGCGTCGAATCGGACTCGCTGCGTCTCCTCGGCGTCCTCTGCCGCGGCCAGGGGGATCACGAGCAGGCGGTGCGCCACGGGGACGAGGCGCTGGCACTGGCCCGTGCCGTGGGCCACATGGACACGCTCGTCGAATGCCTGAACGAACTCGCGGCCACCCACGCGGCGGCCGGAGACCCCGCGCGGGCCCTGCGTCTGTACGGCGAAGCCGTGACCGTGGCCAGCAAGGCCGGTCACCGCAAGGCGCTGGCCGACTCGCACGCGGGCACCGCCGACGTCCACCACGGGCTCGGCGAGCCCGACGCGGCGCGCGAACACTGGCGCCAGGCGCTCGGTCACTACGAGGCGCTCGGCCTGCCCCAGGCGGAGGAGATGCGGACGCTGCTCGACGGCGTCTGAGCGCGCCCGGACGCCGCTCACCCGACCGGGAAAGTGCGAAGAAGGGTGCTCTCGTCAGGATTCCTCCCAACGTCACGAGGGTGACGCGGCACGTGCCACCGGGCGCGTGCCGGGGGACGAAGGGATGATCACGCGTCGGTACATCGCGACGATCGCCGCCTCGGCGGCACTGCTGGCCGGACTCGGCCTCACCAACGCGGGCGGCGCCGCGGCCGCCAACTCCGTGAGTTGGTGCGACGGGGTGAAGAAGGTCGAGATCGGCAGCGCCGATTACTACATCAGACAGCCGTACCACAAGGCCACGGGCAGCAGGGACTGCGAGTTGGCCCGGAGGGCCTCCGGCAGCGCCGTGGCGGCGCTCCAGACGGCGCTCAAGGAGTGCACCTTCGCGGACAGTCTCCGCCCCGACGGGGAGTTCGGCTCGCTCACCGAGGACGCCCTGGAGTACGCCCAGGACCGGCGAGGCACCACGCCGGACGGCATCTACGGCCCGAACACCCGCCAGGCCCTGCACTGGGCCTCGTACCACCCCAGCGGGGTGCTGTCCGGCTGCGCCCCCTCCCCCTCCTGAGCCTCGCCGGAGCCGTTCGCACGACCCGGCCGCCGGCGACCTCCGGGGGGCGGGTCATTCCGGGCGGCGTCCCACGGCGGTCGCGCTCCGCCTTCCCTCGCACCACGGTGGGTGCGCTCATGGCATAGATACCTCACAGGTATACATCCGTAACACCTCTGACGGAACGTCTCTCCTGGCTCAGAACTGATGGAACTGCGCGACTCGGGCACCGCTCCCGGTCGCGGGCTAGGAGGCAACATGGAGGTGGGGGCTTCCCGCCGCGACTTCCTGCGGTCCGTGGGGATCGCCGGCGGCGCGGGGGTGCTGTACTCGACGATGGGCGCCATGGGACTCGCGCCCGTCCCGGAGGCGCGTGCCGAGGAGTTCCGCCCCCCGCGGCGCGGTGACCTCACGCTCACCGGCCGCCAGGGTGGGCGGATCCTGATACTCGGCGGCGGGATAGCCGGCCTCGCCACGGCCTACGAGTTGGGGAAGGCCGGCTACGACTGTCACATTTTGGAGGCCAAGGACCGGCCGGGCGGCCGGAACTGGACCGTCCGCGGCGGTACCAGGCTGACCGACCTCGACGGCCACACCCAGCGGGCGTCGTTCTCCGAGGGCCAGTACATGAACGCCGGCCCGGCGCGGCTGCCGCAGTCCCACGTGACCCTGGAGTACTGCCGCGAACTCGACATCCCCCTGGAGGTGTTCACCAACGCCAACGCCAACGCGTACATCTATCACGAGAACGGCGGCGCGCTCGCCGGCCAGCCGGTGCGGTGGCGCACCGCCAAGGCGGACGTCTACGGCTACGTGTCCGAACTACTCGCCAAGGCCACCGACCAGGGCGCCCTGGACGCCGAGCTGACCGCCGAGGACAAGGAGCGACTACTGGCGTTCCTCCAGGACTTCGGCGCCATCAAGGGACGCACCGACGGCTGGTCGTACACCGGCACCGACCGGCGCGGCTACTCCGTCGAGCCCGGTGCCGCGTTCGAGGAGGGCACCGCGCTCGGCCCGCCGCCCTCCATGTCCGACGTCATCGCCAGCGGCCTGGGGCAGCGCTTCTCGTTCGAGTTCGGCTACGACCAGGCCATGCTGATGTTCCAGCCGGTGGGCGGGATGGACGCCATCCCGTACGCGCTGGCCGAGGCGATCGGCCGCCGCCGCATCACCTACGGAGCCCAGGTGTCCGCGGTCACGAACCTCGACGACGGCGCCGAGGTCACCTGGACCGACTCCCGGGGCCGGGAGCGGACCGAGCACGCCGACTACGTGGTGGCGGCCATGCCGCCGCAGATCATGGCCCGCGTCCCGCACAACCTCGGCGCCGACGTCACCGCCGCGCTGCGCTACGCCGCGCCCACGCCGGTGGGGAAGATCGGCCTGGAGTACCGCAGCCGCTGGTGGGAGCGGGACGAGCACATCTACGGCGGGATCACCCCAACCGACACCGACCTGGCCACCATCTGGTACCCCTCCTACGGCTACCACGGCCGCCGCGGCACGCTCGTCGGCTACTACAACTTCGGCGACGACGCCCTGGCCTACAGCAGGCTTCCGCACGATCGCCGGGAGGAGCGGGCGGTCAGCCGGGGCGTGCGGATCCACGGCGCGAAGTACCGCGACGAACTGGCCTCCTCCTTCAGCGTGGCGTGGCACCGCACCCCGTACATCGAGGGCGGCTGGGTGGGCTGGCCCTCGCAGTCCGGCGCCGAGTACCGGCTCCTCAACGAGCCGGCCGGTCACGTCTACTTCGCCGGTGACTGGCTCAGCCACGTCATCGCCTGGCAGCACGGGGCGTTCACCTCCGCCCGCAGGGTCGTCATGGACATTCACGAAAGGGTGATGGCGCAGTGAGCGCGAACCTCAACTCCCGACGCCTGCGGGTGGTCGCGGCCCTCGCCGCCGTCGTCGCCCTACTCGCCGGCACCGCCGTGGCCGCCGAGGCCCGCGGTTGGTGGACGCCTCGCCCGAACGAGGTGCGGGTCATGCTGCCGGAGGGCAACAGCAACCCGGCGATCGCCAACGGGGTCGCCGTCGGCGGCGAGGTGGCCAGCTACACCAGCAGCGGCCTGGGCCCGACCGAACGCAACCCCGCCGCACCCGCGGGCTCGCCCGAGCGCTACACCGACCCTGAGCTGACCCAGGGCAAGGAGGGCGTGACCATCACCGAGGCGCAGGCCCTGGTGGCGCTGGACGCCATCGTCGCCAACCTCGCGGCGGCCGGACTCGGCCCCGACGACGTCATCACCATGACCTGCTACCTGGTGGCGCCGCCCGGGACGGAGACCGCCGACTTCGCCGGCTGGAACCGCGCCTACCGGCAGTACTTCGCCAACATCGACCTGGAGACCGAGGAGGTCCTTCCGGTGCCGATGGGCACCTCCGAACCGGCGCCGCCGCTGGTCGCCAACGACGCCCGCCCGGCTCGGGCCACCCTGGCGATCGACTCGCTGGCCGTGCCCGGCTGGCTGGTCGAGGTCCAGGTGACGGCGACGTACCCGCGGCACCGCTGAGGCGCCTTCGCCGCCACCCGGTCCGCCGCCTCCTCCCTGGCCGGTACCTCTCCTCACTGACCCACTCCACCTCCCTCCTCCGCTCCCGGCCGTCCCGGACATCTCCACATCGTCACCCCGCACGCTCCGTTTCCGACTCAACTCCCCGCACGCGCGCCCCTCCTCCGCACCCGTCCCACCCGACACGCTGGTTTTGGAGCCGGTCGGGGCGGGGGAGGGAGCCAGCACGGGGCGCCACCATCCGCGCGACCGTCGGCCCGCCACCCCCGCACGTCCTCGACCAGGAGCCCACGGTGGACACAGACCCCTCCCGACGTCTCCCCGCAAGCGACTTCCGTCGCCTCTCCCGCCGCCACTTCCTCCAGGCCACAGCGACCACCGCGGCGACCGTCGCCACCGTCTCGGCCGTCGACCTCCCGGCCGCCGCCGCGCCCGCCGGCGCCACCGCCCGGACCCCCGGCCTGGCATCCCGGACCGTCACGCTGTCCTTCTCCGCCGCCACCAACGGCTCCGCCACCCTGTCCCCCGCCGGCGACCAGCTGATCGCCGAGGTGCAGACCGTGCTGTGGTCCCTGCCGCCCCAGGGCGGCGAGGCCACCCCCCTCACGCCACCCGACCTCGAACCCACCCGCCCGCACTTCTCCCCGGACGGCCGGTCGTTGGCCGTCAGCGCCTACCGGGGCGGCGGCTTCCACATCTGGACGCTGCGGCCCGACGGCACCGGGCTGCGCCAGCGCACCGACGGGCCCTTCGACGACCGCGGCCCCGCCTGGTCGCCCGACGGCACCCGGATCGCCTTCGCCTCCGAGCGGGACGGCGATCCCGTGGCCGGCAGCCCGTACCGGATCTGGGTGCTCGACGTCGCCTCCGGCGGCCTGACCCGCGTCACCGGGCTGCCCGCGCAGGAGGGACCGCTCCAGGACGGCGCCTGGGAGGACTTCGACCCGACCTGGTCCCCGGACGGCCGACGGCTGTGGTTCGTCCGCGGGTCCCTCACCGCCGAGGCCACGCTCCAGGCGCGCACCGTCGTCTCCGTTCCGGCCGACGGCGCCGGACCGGTGACGGTCGAGCACCTGGACGCCGCAGACCCCGCCACCGGCGCCCAGATCATGACGCCGACGGTCTCGCCCGCGGGGCGCCTCGCCTATCTCCGCACCACGCCCGCGCCCGCCGCCTCCTGCACCCTGATCGTGGACGGCGCCCCCGTCGACCTCGGGGCCCGGGCCCTGCCCGTCCCGCCGCGCTGGGTCTCCCGCGAGGAGCTGCTGCTCACGGCCGGCGGCCAGTTCCGCATCGTGCGCCCCGCTACGCCGCAGGACGCCCCCGCCATCCCGTTCACCGCCCCCCTTCCCGTCGAGCGCCCCCGCTATCGGGTGAAGCGCTACGACCTCGCCGACGGCGGCACCCACCAGGTCCGCGCCCCGCATCTGCCCGCGCTCTCCCCGGACGGCCGACAGGTCGCGTTCGTCGCCCTCAACGCCCTCTGGCTGGCGCCCGTCTCGGGGCGCGGCCGCCCGCGCCGCATCGTCCGGGCCGACCCCACCCGCTACCTGCTGGCCCCCTCCTGGACCCCCGACGGGCGCGGCCTGGTCTACGCCGACGACCGCGACGGGCTGCTCGCCGCGCGCCGCCGTGACCTCGACTCCGGCGAGGAGACCGTGCTCGCCGCCGGCGGACGCGTCTTCCCGGTCCTCTCCCCGGACGGCGGGCGCCTGGCCTGCCTGGACATGGCCGGCAACCTCCTCGTCGCCGACCTGGCCAGCGGAGCGGAACGCACCCTCGCCGCCCCGCTGGGCGGCGGCGGCCTGCCGGGCCCGCCGAGCTGGTCACCCGACGGCCGTCGCCTCGCGCTCTGCGACCGAAACCGCCTCAACCAGCGCTTCCGGGAGGGCTACAACCTCATCCGAGTGGTCGACGCCGACACGGGCGAGGCCGCCCTGCACGCCGTGGCGCCGCACGTCTCGCTGTCCGACCGCTACGCCTCGGGCCCGGTGTGGTCGCCGGACGGCCGGTGGATGGCCGTGGTCGTCGAGTCCGCGCTGTGGCTGCTGCCGGTCACGCCGGACGGCGCCCCGGACGGCGCACCGCACCAGCTCACCAGCGAGGCCGCCGACCACCCCTCCTGGTCCGCGGACTCCAGCACCCTGCTCTACCTCTCCGCCGGCACCCTCCGCACGATCGACGCGGACGGCGGCACGCCGAGTACCGTGCCACTCTCCCTCGACTACCGGCGCCCGAGCCCGGCGGACGTGGTCGTGCACGCCGGCCGCCTCTGGGACGGCACGGGCGACGCGGTGCGGGAGGACGTGGACCTCGTGGTGCGCGAGGGTCGGATCACCGCGGTCGAACCGCACCGCGCGGGCCGCCCGGCCGCCCGCCGGTTCGACGCCTCGGAACGGACCGTCATCCCCGGCCTGTGGGACACCCACACCCACCCCTGGCAGAGCACCTACGGCGGGCGGCAGACCGCGCTGCAACTCGCCTACGGCATCACCACCGCGGTCTCGCTCGGCGGTTTCGCCTACGAACAGGCCAGGATCCGCGAGGCGGTGGCCGCCGGCGACCTCGTCGGGCCGCGGCTGCTGGCCACCGGCGAACTTCTCGACGGCTCGCGCGTCGCCTACAGCATGGCCAGGGCGCACCGCACCCGGGAGGGCCTGCGCCGCTCCCTCGACCGGGCCGCCGCGCTCGACTGGGACTACGTCAAGACCTACGTCAGGGCGCCCGGCTGGATCATGGAGGAGGCCGCCGCCTTCGCGCACGACCGGCTCGGGGTGCGCGCCGGCAGCCACCTGTGCACCCCCGGGGTGCAGCTGGGCCAGGACCTGACGACCCATCTCCAGGCCACCCAACGGCTGGAGTACGGCCACGCCACCTCGGCCACCGGCCACGCCTACGAGGATCTCGTCGAAACGTACGCGGCCGCAGGCGTGGACTTCCACCTGATCGCCACCCCGTTCACCGCCCTGCCGCTGCTCGGCGCCGATCCGGAGCTCGCCGACGAGGCCCGGGTGACCACCCTGATGCCGCCCTGGGACGTCGCGGCGGTCCGGGACCAGGCGGGGCGGCCACCCACCGCCGAGGAACTGGCCACGCTGGGCACCGAGACCGAGGTCTACTGCCGGGTGCTGGCCGCCGGCGGCCTGGTCGCCCTCGGCACCGACCAGCCGCTGGTCCCGGTGGGCCTGCACCTGCATCTGGCGCTGCGCGCGCTGCACCACGCCGGACTCTCCCCGGCCGAGGCGCTGCGCACGGCGACGGTGCTCCCGGCCCGCGTCTTCGGCGCCGACGGCGACCTCGGCACCCTCACCGAGGGCCGGCTCGCCGACGCCACCGTGGTGGACGGCGATCCGTTCACCGACTTCGCCACCCTCGTCCGCACGACGGCGGTGCTGCGCGCCGGCGTCCCGACCCATCAGTCCGAGCTGCTCGACGCCTTCACCGACACCCCCGGCACGGCCGCCGACGCCACCGCCCCCCACTGGCACGAGGTCATCCATCTGATGCGCCGCGACAGCTGCTGCGCCCCCGACTGAGCCGCCCCCCGGGCGGGCCCCCGGGCGGGTGCCGTCAGGGATGCCCGCGGTGGCGGGTCCACTCGGGGGCGAGGATCGACATCACGGTGGCGTCCACCCAGGCGTCGCCGTCCCGGAGGGCGTCCCGCAGCACGCCCTCCGCGACGAAGCCGACCTTCTCGTAGGCCCGGCGGGCGCGCGGGTTGAGGGCGTAGACCTCCAACGAGATCCGGTGCAGGCCGAGCCGCTCGAAGCCGTGGCCGACGGTGAGCCGGACCGCCTCGGTACCAAGGCCCCTGCCTCGGCCCGCCGGGCCCAGCGCGATGCGGAAGCTACAGCTCCGGTTTCGCGCGTGCCACTCGTTGAGCACCGACTCGCCCACGCACGCGCCGGTCGTCCGGTCCACGACGGCCAGGTCGAGCCGGTCGGGCTGCTCGTTGCGCGACGCGTACCAGGCGCGCAGCGCGGCCTCGTCGTCAGGGCGCAGCGGCGTGCTGCCGGTGAGCCGCACGGCCTCCGGGTCCCGCAGCACCTCGGTGAGGGCGGGCAGGTCCGCCGCGACGAACGGCCGGAGCACCACCTTCTCCCCGGTCAGCGTGGGCTTGACGGAGAAGTCCGCGGCCGGCTCCTGCTGGATCACCATCGCGCGATTCTGCGGGTCGCCCCGCCTCGCCGGCAACCGGGTTTACCACCACGGTGGGCCAGCACGGTCACGCACGCCCCGTGCCTCGTCCCGCCCTCTCCGCCATGGCGTCCGTGTGGACGTCCGGCACGACACGACGAATGGACATGGCTGACTCCCCGCGAGGTGGCACAACGGACCAGGACCCCTCGTCATGCCGTCCGCCACCGACAGTCGCGCTTCCCCGGCCGTCCCGGGTGCCTCGCAGGGGCGCCGAAACGACACGCCCCTGCCCGATATCGGGCAGGATTGTTGCGAAGAGCGGCCCTGCTCCGCAGTATCGAAGGGTGCTCTCGGCGTCGTACGGACATGACGATCTCGTGGACCACCTCGTGCGCACCACGTCGCTGGGGCGCGGCGAGGCCGTCCGCGTGGTGCTCGACGTGCTCGCGTACTTCGACGAGACGACCGAGGAGTTCGTCCGGCGGCGGCACCGGGAGCTGCGGGCTCACGGGTTGACGAACGACGCGATCTTCGGGCGGATCGCCGAGGAACTGCCGCGCCGCGCGGTGGCCCCGCACGAGCTGTCCCTGCGACAGCTGCGGCGCATCGTCTACGGCTAGGCGCCCGGCCGACAGCCCGGACCAACAACAGACGGCAGCAGGAGGAGACCCTTTATGTGCGGGATCGTGGGATATGTAGGGAAGCGGGATGTTGCGCCCCTGCTGCTGGAGGGACTCCAACGGCTGGAGTACCGCGGCTACGACTCGGCCGGCATCGCCATCCACTCCAGCGGCAGGGCGGGCGGCATCAAGTCGGTCAAGAACAAGGGCCGGGTCCGCGATCTGGAGGGCATGATCCCCGCGAGGTTCGCCGGCACCGCCGGCATCGCCCACACCCGCTGGGCCACCCACGGCGCGCCGAACGACGTCAACGCCCACCCGCATCTGGACGCCAAGGGCCGGGTCGCCGTCGTCCACAACGGCATCATCGACAACAGTTCGGAGCTGCGCGCCAAACTGTCCGCCGACGGCGTCGAACTGGCCTCCGAGACCGACACCGAGGTGCTCGCCCATCTGATCGCCCGCGCTCAGGCCACCACGTGTGAGGAGAAGGTCCGCGAGGCGCTGCGCCACGTCGAGGGCACCTACGGCATCGCGGTGCTGCACGCCGACTTCCCCGACCGGATCGTGGTGGCGCGCAACGGCTCCCCCGTGGTGCTGGGCATCGGCGAGAAGGAGATGTTCGTCGCCTCCGACGTGTCCGCGCTGATCAGCCACACCCGCCAGGTGATCACCCTGGACGACGGTGAGATGGCCACCATCAAGGCGGACGACTACCGCACCTACACCACCGACGGCAGCCGCACCGCCGCCGCCCCCACCACCGTGGAGTGGGAGGCGGAGAGCTATGACATGGCCGGCCACGACACGTACATGCACAAGGAGATCGCCGAGCAGCCGGACGCCGTGGACCGGGTGCTGCGGGGGCGCATCGACGACCGGTTCGCCACCGTCCGGCTCGGCGGGCTCAACCTGGACGCCAGGGGCGCCAGGGGCGTGCGCCGGGTCAAGATCCTCGGCTGCGGCTCGGCCTACCACGCCGGTCTGATCGGCGCGCAGCTGATCGAGGAGCTCGCCCGGGTGCCGGCCGACGCCGAGCCGGCGAGCGAGTTCCGTTACCGGAACGCCGTGGTGGACCCCGACACGCTGTACGTGGCGGTCAGCCAGTCCGGCGAGACGTACGACACGCTGGCCGCCGTGCAGGAGCTGAAGCGCAAGGGCGCGATGGTGCTCGGCGTGGTGAACGTGGTCGGCTCCGCCATCGCGCGGGAGACCGACGGCGGGATCTACGTGCACGCCGGCCCCGAGGTGTGCGTGGTCTCCACCAAATGCTTCACCAACACCGCGGTGGCCTTCGCGCTGCTGGCCCTCCACCTGGGCCGGATCCGGGACCTTTCGGTCGCGGACGGCAAGCGGATCATCGCCGGGCTGCGCAAGCTGCCCGAGCAGATCGCCGAGATCCTCGGCCAGGAGCAGCGGATCGCCGCGGTGGCGGCCGACTTCGCCGCGGCCAGCAGCATGATGTTCGTCGGCCGGGTGCGCGGCTTCCCGGTTGCCAAGGAGGCCTCGCTGAAGCTGAAGGAGGTCTCCTACATCCACGCCGAGGCGTATCCCGCCTCCGAGCTCAAGCACGGTCCGCTGGCGCTGATCGAGCCCTCCGTGCCGACCGTGGCGATCGTCCCCGACGACGACCTGCTGGACAAGAACCGCGCCACGCTGGAGGAGATCAAGGCCCGGGCCGGCCGCATCCTCGCGGTGGCGCACCAGACGCAGCCCAAGGCCGACGACACCCTGGTGGTGCCGCGCAACGAGCCGGAGCTGGACCCGGTGCTGATGGGCATCCCGCTCCAGCTGCTGGCGTACCACACGGCGCTCGCGCTGGGCCGGGACATCGACAAGCCGCGGAACCTGGCCAAGTCCGTCACCGTGGAGTGACGCCGTGGAGTGACGCCGTGGTGTGGCGGAGCCGGCGCCCGGAGTGACCGGCCGGCGGATCGCGTCTTGCCGGAGGCATACCGGAGACATACGGCGGCCCCCGTGGGGTGCGTGCCACCAAACGCACCCCCGGGGGCCGCCATTTTGTGCCGGCGTCGCCCATTACGCCGGCTGGAGGAGCCGCCGACGGGTCCGTCACCTCCCGCCGGCGGCCAAAGCCTTCCTGTCCCCTTTATGCCCATCACAAGCGCACAATCCACCCCCGATGGCTGGGGTATTTGGTGAATGACCGGTGAGCGGTGCCGGGGGCCATGGCGGATCCCTTACGGGATGACGACCACGGGGCGCTGGGCGCGCCGCGCGAGTCGCCCGGAGACGGAGCCGAAGAGCCGGCCGAGCAGCCCGTGGGTGGTGCCCACGACGATGGCGTCCGCCTCGTACTCACGCCCGACCTCCTCCAGCTCGTGACAGATGTCGCCGCCGCGCTCCAGCAGCACCCAGGGCACGTCCGACAGATGCTCGGCGCAGGCCAGTTCCAGGCCCAGCACCTCGGTGCGGTGGTCGGGGACGTCGACCAATGCCGGCGGCTCGCAGCCCGCCCAGACGGTGGTCGGCAGCCGGTTGGCCACGTGCACGATAATCAGTCCGGAGCCGGAGCGCTTTGCCATGCCTACGGCATAGGCCAGCGCGCGCTCGCTCGACATGGAACCGTCGAAGCCCACCACGACGCCGTGCCGGAACGCCGGATCGTGCGTCGTGCGCTCGTCTTCCGCCGGTTCGGGCGTGAATGCCACCGGATCGGCGACTTGCCTGCGATCCGCTGGTTCGGGGAACTCGTATCCAGCCATCGGAGCCTCAGCGGTGGGTCAGTGGGAAAACCTCGTGAGTGGGCCGGGGGGGACGGGGGTGAGACGCGGAGCAGCGGATGCCGTACTTCCGGCGCCGTTCATCCGGCTGTTTCACCCGTTCCACCTCCAGGATACGGCGTCGGCCGTGGGTCACGTCCCTCGTTGCCTAGAGATTGTGCGGATACCCTCCGTGCAACCCCTGAAACTCGTGACCGAGCAGCATGCCGTAGTGCACCGTGCGGCGCAATGCTTTCGGACACTTTCCGAGATGCCCGGTGTCGGAGCGTGACCGCGAGATGTCGCGCCGCGTTCCCGCCGGCCGCGGGCCTGGGCGGAGTCCGGCGAAGCGGACGATGGATCGAGGCATGAGGGGCGCACGGGGCGCACGGGGAGCGCGGGATGAGGCACGGACGGTGGCGGGTGGCCATTGCTGGGCATCTGACGGGTAGTATTTTCAGCCAACTTCCTCACAGCCGCCACAGGTTGCTCATAGGCCCCACCAACACCTTTGACATACCTGGAACAAGGCGGGATGTCGGGCCACCGCCCGGCGTCGGAGACGCCGGCAACCCCGTCGATGACCTGCATGGGAGGTAGGCGCACTTCCCCCAACTGCTCCCACGTGTAACGCTTCCTGATCGAATGCTTCGCGCCACGCTGTCATGTCGATTTAGCGCCGAGTGATGAACTTGTCCCGCCGACCTCATCCGACACAGTAGATTCGATCTTGGCAATCACGTCGGGGGAAACGTGCAGGACCGAGAGGATGCGACGACCGAGGGAACTGAGGAGCATGAGCCAGGACCCAACGCACGGCCCCGAGCCCGCCGTCAAGCTCGCCGCCCGGCGCCGCCGCGAAATCGTCGCGGTGCTGCTGTTCAGCGGCAGCCCCATGTTCGAAAGCTCCATTCCGCTGTCCGTCTTCGGCGTCGACCGCCAGGACGCCGGCGTCCCGCGCTACCGGCTGCTCGCCTGTGCGGGAGAGGAGGGGCCGCTGCGCACCACCGGCGGTCTGGAGTTGCGCGCGCCGTACGGCCTGGGGGCGGTCTCCCGAGCCGGGACCGTGATCGTCCCGGCCTGGCGGTCCATCACCGGACCGCCGCCCGCCGCCGCGCTGGCCGCGCTGCGCCGGGCACATACCGAGGGCGCGCGGATCATCGGCCTGAACACCGGCGCGTTCGCGCTGGGCGCCGCCGGACTGCTGGACGGCCGCCCGGCCACCACACACTGGATGTACGCGCCCACACTGGCCAAGCGCTACCCGTCCGTACACGTGGACCCGAGGGAGTTGTTCGTTGACGACGGCGACATTCTGACCTCCGCCGGCACCGCCGCCGGTATCGATCTGTGCCTGCACATCGTGCGCATGGACCACGGCCCCGAGGCCGCGGCCGCGCTGGCCCGCAGGCTGGTGCTGCCGCCCCGCCGGGGCAACGGCACGGAGGCCGGTCACGGCCGGCATCTCGACAGGTCTTTACCAGAGGACATCGGAGCCGACCCGCTTGCCGAGGTCGTGGCCTGGGCGTTGGAGCACCTGCACGAGCAGTTCGACGTGGAGGCGTTGGCCGCGCGCGCGTACATGAGCCGGCGCACCTTCGACCGGCGGTTCAGGGCTCTCACTGGGAGCGCTCCCCTGCAGTGGTTGATCACTCAGCGGGTGCTCCAGGCCCAGCGGCTGCTGGAGGTCTCTGACTACTCCGTGGACGAGGTGGCGGGCCGGTGCGGTTTCCGTTCGCCGGTGGCGCTGCGCGGGCATTTCCGCCGCCAGCTCGGCGCCTCGCCCGCGGCCTACCGCGCCGCGTACCGGGCGCGCCAGCAGGATCCGGCCAGCCGCGCCAAGCCGGTCAACGACGGTTACTCCCCGCGCCTGCCCGGCCAGCGCAGCCGTCCGGGGCAGTGAGGCGCGGTGGGGGAGAGACGGCGGGGACAGGGAGGGGACACGGAGGGGGACGAGTCGGTGACGGGTGGGTGAGGGCCGTGCACGGTGAGCGATCGACGCGTGTCACGGCGGCCGACGTAAGGTTGTTCGCATGAACGATCGCATGGTGTGGATCGACTGCGAGATGACCGGCCTCTCGCTGTCCGACGACGCGCTCATCGAGGTGGCCGCTCTGGTCACCGACTCGGAGCTGAACGTGCTCGGCGAGGGCGTGGACATCGTGATCCGGCCCCCGGACGCCGCCCTCGAGTCGATGCCCGAGGTGGTGCGCGCGATGCACACCGCCTCGGGACTGCTGTCGGAGCTGCCCGACGGCGTGGAGATGGCCGAGGCGGAGCGGCGGGTGCTGGACTACGTCAGGGAGCACGTGCCCGACCCCGGCAAGTCCCCGCTCTGCGGCAACTCGATCGGCACCGACCGTGGCTTCCTGGCCCGCGACATGCCCCGGCTGGAGTCCCATCTGCACTACCGGGTGATCGACGTCTCCTCGGTGAAGGAGTTGGCCCGCCGCTGGTACCCCCGGGTCTACTTCAACAGCCCGGAGAAGAACGGCAACCACCGGGCCCTCGCGGACATCAAGGAGTCGATCGCCGAGCTCCGGTACTACCGCGAGGCCATCTTCGTGCCGCGCCCCGGCCCGGACTCCGAGGCGGCCCGCCGTATCGCCGCGCATCACGTGGTCTCCTGACCACGTCGTAAACCCCGGCGCTGGCACCCCCTTCGACCATGTACCATCAGTACGGCCGGTCGAAGCCGGCCATGGTGGGTGTAGCTCAGTTGGTAGAGCACCTGGTTGTGGTCCAGGTGGCCGCGGGTTCGAGTCCCGTCACTCACCCCAGACTCCTCGGCGTTTCTCGTAGGATCGTCGCTCGCCTGTAGTGCGCGCCGACCCCCGGGAGACGTGACGAATGGACATCGTGGATGCCGCCACCCTCGGCGAGCTGTGGGACCGCGTCACCGGCACGCAGCCCGAGCCCGAACGGTGGCTGGTGCTGCTGACCCTCGGCCTAGCCCTGGCCGCCGTCACCCCGTACGGCGTGTGGCGCCTGGCACGGAACACCATCACCATCGCGCACGAGGGCGGGCACGGGCTGATGGCGTTGCTCACCGGCCGCACCCTGGAGGGCATACGCCTGCACTCCGACACCTCGGGCCTGACGGTCTCCCGGGGCAAACCGACCGGCTTCGGCATGATCCTCACCGCCGCCGCCGGCTACACCGCCCCCTCGCTGCTCGGCCTCGGCGGCGCCGCGCTGCTGGCCGCCGGGCACATCACCGCCCTGCTGTGGGGCGCCATCGCGCTGCTGCTGGCGCTGCTGGTGATGGTCCGCAACGCCTACGGGATGCTCACCGTGCTGCTCACCGGTGCCGCGTTCTTCCTGGTGACCTGGCTGACCGAACCGGATGTGCAGGCCGCGTTCGCCTACGTCGTCGTGTGGTTCCTGTTGCTCGGCGGTGTCCGGCCGGTCTTCGAGCTCCAGGTGAAGCGGCGCCGCGGCGCGGCCGGGGACTCCGACGCCGACCAGCTGTCCCGGCTCACCAACGTGCCGGCCCTGGTCTGGCTGCTCCTCTTCCACGCCGTTTCGCTCACCTCGCTGATAGGCGGCGGGCGCTGGCTTCTCGACCTCTGATCCCCGCGCCGCCGCCGACCGGCCGGGAAGGGCCGGGCGGGCGGGTGCGGCCCACTACAGTGAGTGCCATGACGGAGTCCCGCCACTCTTCCGCCCTCTGGACCGCGCCGCTCGCTTCCGGCGGGGTGGACGCGACCGTGACCGTGCCCGGATCCAAGTCGGTCACCAACCGCGCCCTGATCCTGGCCTCGCTCGCCGCCGACCCCGGCTGGCTGCGTCGCCCGCTGCGCTCCCGGGACACCCTGCTGATGGCCGACGCGCTGCGCGCCCTCGGCATCGGCGTCGAGGAGATGACATCCTCCTCCTCCACGGTCTCCGGTCTGCCCGAGGGCCGCGGCGAGTCCTGGCGCGTCATCCCCGGCACGCCCCAGGCCCCGGCCTCGGTGCACGTGGGCAACGCCGGGACCGTGATGCGTTTCCTGCCGCCGCTGGCCACCCTCGCCGAGGGCCCGGTCCGGTTCGACGGCGACCCGCGGGCCCGGCAGCGCCCGGTGGGCGTGCTGCTGGACGCGCTGCGTCACCTCGGGGGCCGGATCGACGACGACGGCCGTGGCTGCCTGCCCGCCACCGTGCACGGCATCGGCTCGCTGGACGGCGGTTCGGTGTCGGTGGACGCCTCCTCGTCCTCGCAGTTCATCAGCGCCCTGCTGCTCTCCGCCCCCCGGTTCAACCAGGGCGTCGAGGTGCGGCACACCGGGCAGACGCTGCCCTCGCTGCCGCATATCCGGATGACCGTGGACATGCTGCGGCAGGCGGGGGCCCAGGTGGACTCCCCCGACTCCGGCGGCGAGCCGGGCGTCTGGCGGGTGACCCCTGGCGCGCTGCTGGGTCGCGATCTGGTGATCGAGCCCGACCTGTCCAACGCCCAGCCGTTCCTGGCTGCCGCCCTGGTCACCGGCGGGCGCGTCACCATCCCCGACTGGCCCGCCGCCACCACCCAGCCGGGGGACGCACTGCGGCAGATCTTCACCGCGATGGGCGGCGACTGCGCGCTCGACGAGCAGGGCCTGACGTTCACCGGCAGCGGCCGGATCCACGGCATCGACGCCGACCTGAGCGAGGTCGGCGAGCTGACCCCCGGCATCGCGGCGGTGGCCGCGTTGGCCGACGGCGAGTCGGTGCTGCGCGGCGTCGCGCATCTGCGGATGCACGAGACCGACCGGCTGGCCGCGCTGACCAAGGAGATCAACGGGCTGGGCGGCGACGTCACGGAGACCGCGGACGGGCTGCGGATCCGCCCCCGACAGCTGCACGGCGGCGTCTTCCACACCTACGAGGACCACCGGCTGGCCACCGCGGGCGCGGTGCTCGGCCTGGTCGTCAAGGACATCGAGGTGGAGGACATCACGACCACGGGCAAGACGATGCCCGACTTCCCGGAGATGTGGCACGAGATGCTGGGCGGCTCGGGAGCGAGAGCCTAGGCCGCGGCCCCGCTCATGCGCCGGTACGGGAAACACACCGACGAGGACGACATCCCGGTCCGCCCGGGACGGCGCGGCAGCCGGCCGCGCACGCATCGCCGCCCGGCCCACGAGGACGCGACCGAGGGGTTCGTGACGACGGTCGACCGGGGCCGGGTCACCTGCCTGGTCGACGGTCGCAGCGTGGTCGCCATGAAGGCCAGGGAGTTGGGCCGCAAGAGCGTCGTGGTCGGCGACCGGGTGGCCGTGGTCGGCGACCTCTCGGGCGTCAGGGACACCCTGGCCCGGATCGTGCGGGTCGAGGAGCGGTCCTCGGTGCTGCGCCGCAGCGCCGACGACTCCGATCCGTTCGAACGGGTGGTGGTGGCCAACGCCGATCAGCTGGCCATCGTGACGGCGCTGGCCGACCCCGAGCCCCGGCCGCGGCTGATCGACCGGTGCCTGGTCGCCGCGTTCGACGCGGGCCTCGATCCGCTGCTGATCCTCACCAAGGCCGACCTGGCCACGCCCGAGGAGTTGCTGCGCGCCTACACCCCGCTGGGCGTGCGGCACGTGGTGACCAGCGCGGAGAGCTTCACCGACGAGGGGGAGCGGGCGGCGCCGGCGGTGGCGCGGGCCAGTGAACTGCTGGCGGGGCACGTCACGGTGTTCGTCGGGCACAGCGGGGTCGGCAAGACGACGCTGGTGAACGCGCTCGTGCCGGGCCGCGAGCGGGCCACGGGCGAGGTCAACGTGGTCACCGGCCGGGGCCGGCACACCACCGTGTCGGCGCTGGCGCTGCCGCTGCCGGACAGCTCCGGGTGGGTCATCGACACCCCGGGCGTGCGGTCCTTCGGCCTGCACCACGTCGACCCGTCGCGGGTCATCCTCGCCTTCCCCGACCTGGAACCGGGCACGGCGGGCTGCCCGCGGGCGTGCAGCCACGACGAGCCGGACTGCGCGCTGGACGCCTGGGTGGCCGACGGCCACGCCGAACCGGCGCGGCTCTACTCGCTGCGCCGGCTGCTGGCCACCCGGGAGCGCCGCGAGGGCGACTGAGTGGACGCGCCGACCGGTGGATGGACGAACCGGGCGGGCCGGTGCGGCGGCGGCAGGTACCCGGGCGCGGGACCGGCCTCGGGCCCCGGTGTGGGCGCCACGATATGCGACAGCGCCAGCCGGATCGCCGTTTCGCAGCGCCGGGCCAGCTCCGCCTCCCATCTCTGGCCGTCCGACCCGTCGCCGTCGGGTCTGCCGTCGCCGTCGGGTCTGCCGTCTTCGCCGGACCAGCCGGCGGTCGCCGCGCTGGCGGCGCCGCGGAGCACCCGCAGCGCGCGCTCCCGCAGTTCGACCACCAGCCGCCCCGGCTCCCCGTCGCACGGCGGCAGGTCCGGGGTGTGGCAGCCGGTCAGCGTGGCGCGCACCAGCCGGTCGCGGCGGGCCGCCTGCGGCAGCCAGTCGCCCATCCAGTCGGCGGCCCTGGCCAGGGCCGCCTCGGGGGACGCGCGGGGCGCGTCGGCCGTCGTCGACGAGCAGGTGAGCCCGCGCAGGCCGGTGACGAACCCGTCCAGGAACCCGGCGACCTGATGGTCCACCAGGGCGACGCCGAGGCCGGCCTTGTCGCCGAACTCGTTGTAGAGCGTCTGCCGGGAAACCCCGGCCGTGGCGGCGACCTCTACCATCCTCACCACTGGCCACGGGCGCCGCTCCACAGCGTCCCTGGCCGCCTCCAGCAGTGATTCACGCGCGGTGGGCATCGTTGCCTCCTCGCCTCCAGGCACGGCTCTGCCTGGTGCCGGACAGGATTGACGCGGTACGAGGGGGTGTCAAGACGCCCTGCGCGCCCAGCCTTGTGGCCGGCGCGGGAGTGCCTGCTGGCTGGGGTGCCGGGGCGCGGATACTGTTTCGGCATGCCCGATTACCACGATGATCTGCGTCTCGCCCACGTGCTGGCGGACGCCGCGGACGCGGCGACGATGGCACGGTTCAAGGCGCTCGATCTGAAGATCGAGACCAAGCCCGACATGACGCCGGTCAGCGAGGCGGACAGGGCCGCCGAGGAGCTGATCAGATCGTCGTTGCAGCGCGCCCGGCCGCGCGACGCGGTGCTGGGGGAGGAGTTCGGCAGCGAGGGCCAGGGATCGCGCCGCTGGATCGTCGACCCGATCGACGGCACCAAGAACTACATCCGCGGCGTGCCGGTATGGGCCACGCTGATCGCCCTCGTGGAACGCGGTGCGGGCGGCGACCAGCCGGTGGTCGGAGTGGTGTCCGCGCCCGCGCTGAACCGCCGCTGGTGGGCGGCGCTGGGCGGCGGCGCGTACACCGGGCGGAGCCTGCACTCGGCCAGCCGGCTGCAGGTGTCGCGGGTGGCCAGCCTCGCCGACGCCTCCTTCTCCTACTCCTCGCTCTCGGGCTGGGAGGATCTCGGGCTGCTCGGCGGCCTCCTCGACCTCGGCCGGGCCTGCTGGCGCACCCGGGCCTACGGTGACTTCTGGTCATACATGATGGTGGCCGAGGGGGCGGTGGACATCTGCGCCGAGCCCGAGCTGTCGCTGTGGGACATGGCGGCGCCGGCCATCGTGATCGCGGAGGCCGGCGGCCGGTTCACCGGCCTCGACGGGCAGGACGGGCCGCACGGGGCGAACGCCGCGGCGTCCAACGGGCTGCTCCACGACGAACTGCTGGGCTACCTGGGCACCTCGCGCCGGATGGCCTGATCGGCGATCCCGTCGGCATTACCCGTGTCGGCCCTCTTGATGGGTGGGTGCTCTCATGTGAGCATGAAGCTCCCCCCGCTTGTGCCCTTGTGAATTCTCTCTCAAGCGTCGGAGAGTTCACGGCACGGATCAGGAGGTGAACGGTCCATGCTCGTACGAGACGCGATGAGCACCATCGTCCTCACCATCGGCCCCGATCACACGCTCCGCCAGGCCGCCCGGCTGATGTCAGCCCGACGGGTCGGCGCGGCGGTCGTCCTCGACCCCGAGACCAGCGGGGTCGGCATCCTCACCGAACGCGACGTGCTGACCTCCCTGGGCCTTGGCCAGGACCCCGACCATGAGCGGGCATCCGCTCACACCACGACCGACGTCGTCTTCGCCGCTCCGCAGTGGACGCTGGCCGACGCCGCCTACGCGATGACCCGGGGCGGCTTCCGGCATCTGATCGTGCTCGACGAACAGGAGCCGGTCGGCATCGTCTCGGTGCGGGACATCATCAGCTGCTGGACCCCGGTGCTGAGCAGCGTCTGACGCAGCGATCGGACACCACGTCAGGTACAGCGTCTGACGTGGTGTCCGACGTCACGTCCGATGTGGTGTCCGACCCGTGACAGGCCGGGGCGGCCGGAGCCTCCCAGTGGCGTCCGGCCGCCCCGGTGGGTACGGCGAAGCGGTCGTCCTAGCCGCGGAGGGCCTGAACCGCGGCCTGCAGCCGCTTGCCGTAGTCGTCGTCCGCCCTGCGGAAGTTCTCGATCGCACGCTCCGCGATGTCCTCGCGGGAGACCTGGGAGATGAACCCCGCCAGGTTGGCGATCAGACGTTCCTGCTCGTCGGCGGACATCAGTCGGTAGAGGTTGCCGGCCTGGACGAAGTTGTCGTCCTCGGCGTGCACCGGCGCCGGGTGGTCGCCGGTGTGGCCGCTGACGGCGGTCGCGTCCCACAGCGGGCGGTCGGTCTGGGCCGGGCCGCCGAAGCTGTTCGGCTCGTAGTTCTTCGAGCCGGCGTGCCGGCCGTCGTAGGCGTAGCCGTCCCGGCCGTTGGTGCGCGCCTCGGTGGCGTGCGGGCGGTTGACCGGCAGGTGGTCGGCGTTGATGCCGACGCGGTAACGGTGCGCGTCGCCGTAGGCGAACAGCCGGCCCTGGAGCATCTTGTCGGGCGACGGGCCGATCCCGGGCACGAAGTGGTGCGGCGAGAAGATCGACTGCTCGACCTCGGCGAAGATGTTCTCCGGGTTGCGGTTGAGCTCCATCCGGCCGACCTCGACCAGCGGGTAGTCCGCGTGCGGCCAGACCTTGGTCAGGTCGAACGGGTTGAAGCGGTACGTCGCAGCCTCCGCGACCGGCATGACCTGCACGTAGACGGTCCAGGACGGGAACTCGCCCTGCTCGATCGCGGTGCGCAGGTCCCGCTGGTGGCTGTCCGGGTCCCGGCCGGCCAGAACCTCGGCCTCCTCGGAGGTGAGGGTCTCGATGCCCTGGTCGGTCTTGAAGTGGTACTTGACCCAGAAGGCCTCGCCGGCCTCGTTCGTCCACTGGAAGGTGTGCGAGCCGAAGCCGTGCATGTGGCGGTAGGAGGCGGGGATGCCCCGGTCGCCGAAGAGCCAGGTCACCTGGTGCGTCGACTCCGGGCTCAGCCCCCAGAAGTCCCAGACGTTGTCTGCCTCCTGGGAGCCGGTGTACGGGTCGCGCTTCTGGGTGTGGATGAAGTCGGGGAACTTGATGGCGTCCTTGATGAAGAACACCGGCGTGTTGTTGCCGACCAGATCGTAGTTTCCGTCCTCGGTGTAGAACTTGACCGCGAAGCCGCGCGGGTCGCGCACGGCGTCGGCCGCACCCAGGTTGCCGGCGACCGTGGAGAAGCGGACGAAGACCTCGGTCTGCTTCCCGACCTCGGAGAGGAACGTCGCCCTGGTGTAGGGGGTGAGGTCGGAGCTGACGGTGAAGGTGCCGTAGGCTCCCGCTCCCCGGGCGTGCACGATGCGCTCGGGAATCCGCTCACGGTTGAAGTGGGCCAGCTTCTCGATGAGCAGCTGGTCCTGGATGAGGACTGGTCCACCCACGCCCGCGGTCTGACTGTTCTGGTTGTCAGCGACCGGGGCACCGGCCTCGGTGGTGAGGGGGCCTGCTGCGATCTGGTCGGTCATCGAACTGCTCACGCCTTTCGGCTCGCTTTCAGTACAGGTCCCGGCTTGGGCCGTCGCCTGATGCGATCCTATATTGGACACATTCCAAGTCAAGACGTGGACTGAACTTGCACAGCGTCGGTCCATGCGGGCGGGCGAACGTTAAGGTGGATGACATGACCGATCTGCTCCAGCGACTCAGGGACCGCGGCTGGCGCTTGACCGCACAGCGCCGCGTCATCGCCGAGGTGCTGGACGGCGAGCATGTCCACTACACGGCGGAAGAGGTGCACGCCCGGGCCGTCCGGCGGCTGCCGGAGATCTCGCGCGCCTCGGTGTACAACACGCTCGGTGAGCTCGTCGCGCTCGGGGAGATCCTGGAGGTCACCACGGACGGCCGGGCCAAGCGGTACGACCCGAACGCCCACCAGCCGCACCAGCATCTGGTGTGCTCCGGCTGCGGCACCATCCGTGACGTCCGTCTTGTCGGCGATCCGATGGGAGCGCTCCCGGAGGCCGAGCGGTACGGCTTCATCGTCTCCGAGGTGGCGGTGACCTACTACGGCCACTGCCCCGAGTGTGCGGCAGGTCGCTGATTTGCACCGACGCTGGTCGGCGGTCTACAGTTAAGGCACACGCCGCGGGGTGGAGCAGCTCGGTAGCTCGCTGGGCTCATAACCCAGAGGTCGCAGGTTCAAATCCTGTCCCCGCTACTGTAGGCCGAGGCCCGGATCCGATAAGGATCCGGGCCTCGGTGCATTTGCGCGTTCTTCGTTGTGCGTTGTGTGTGCGTGCGCTCCGTTCCGCGCGGGTGCTCGCGGGCACGGTTGTGGCGCACGGGTACCCATCGGTAGCTTTATCACTGAGCAAGCGCTTAGACACCACCCTGGGAGGCCGCCGTGCGCCGTACCGTCTACAACGAGGACCACGAGGCGTTCCGGCGGGTGCTCCGCGAGTTCATCGCCGAGGAGGTCGTGCCCGTCTACCCGGAGTGGGAGAGCCAGGGACACGTGCCGCGGGAGTTCTACAAACGGCTCGGCGAGCTGGGCGTCTTCGGCATGGAGGTGCCGGAGGAGTACGGCGGCGCGGGGGAGACCAGCTTCAAGTTCCACGCGGTCGTCACCGAGGAGCTCAACCGCGCAGGCGTGAGCTTCGGCGGCTCCTCCGTGCACGCCGCGCTGTGCCTGCCCTACCTCCTCAGATACGGCACCGAGGAGCAGAAGCGGCGCTGGCTGCCGCTGTTCGTCACCGGCGAGTTGATGACCGCCATCGCCATGACCGAGCCCGGCACCGGCTCCGACCTGGCCGGCATGACCACCACGGCCAGGCTCTCCGCCGACGGCTCGCACTACGTGCTCAACGGCGCGAAGACGTTCATCACCGGCGGCGTCCAGGCCGACCGGGTCCTCGTCTGCGCCCGCACCTCCTCCGCGGAGCCGGACGACCGGCGCGGCGGCATCACCATCCTGGTCGTGGACTCCCGCAGCCCCGGCTACGCGGTCGGCCGCAATCTGGAGAAGCTCGGGCTGCTCACCTCCGACACCGCCGAACTGTCCTTCAACGACGTCCGGGTGCCGGTGGAGGACCGGCTCGGCGAGGAGGGCAGGGCGTTCGAGTACCTCACCCACAACCTGCCGCAGGAGCGGCTCAGCATCGCGCTCTACGCCTACGCCCAGTCGGCGGCCGCCGTCCGTTTCGCCCACGCCTACGTGCAGGAGCGCACCATCTTCGGCAAGCCGGTGGCCGGGTTCCAGAACACGAAGTTCGTCCTCGCCGACTGCCAGGCGGAGGTGACCGCCATGGAGGCCCTCGTCGACCGCGCGCTCGACGCGCACGACGCCGGCGAGTTGACCGCGGCGGACGCGGCCACGGTGAAGCTCTTCACCACCGAACGGGCCGCCCGGGTGGTCGACCGGTGCCTGCAACTGCACGGCGGCTACGGCTACATGCGCGAGTACCCGATCTCCCGGCTGTACGCCGACACCCGGGTCACCCGGATCTACGGCGGCACCAGCGAGGTGATGCGCACCATCATCGCCAAGTCGATGGGGCTCTGACGGCCTCTGTCGGGCGGGGTCGGCGGGCGGCGCCCTGGCCCGTGCAGGACAATCGTCGAATGGACGCTACTCACCGGTACCTGCTCGACGTGCTGGACCTCGAACGGATCGAGGAGGACATCTTCCGCGGCTCCAGCCACTCCTGGGTGGCGCCACGGGTCTTCGGCGGGCAGGTCGCCGCGCAGGCGCTGGTCGCCGCCTGGCGCACCGTGCCGGAGGACCGGCAGCCCCACTCGTTGCACTCCTATTTCCTGCGCGGAGGCGATCCGGGGGCGCCGATCGTCTACACCGTGGACCGGATCCGCGACGGCCACTCCTTCACCACCCGGCGCGCGGTCGCCGTCCAGCACGGACAGCCGATCTTCCACCTCTCGGCCTCCTTCCAGCGGCCGGAGGAGGGCCTCGAACACCAGGAGCCGATGCCCGCGGCCCCGGACCCGGAGACGCTGCCCGACGCGGACGCGATGCTGCCGCAGTACCGCGACCTCTTCGTCGACCCGCGCGTCGTGGATCTGCTGCTCCAGGCCCGCAAGTCGATCGACCTGCGCTACGTCGCCGAGCCGCCGTTCGCCACCGCGGGCAAACCACGCGAGCCGCGCAGCCAGGTGTGGTTCCGCTACACCGGCAAGCTGGACGGCGAGGACGACGACCCGATGGCGCACACCTGCCTCGGCACGTACGTCTCCGACATGACGCTGCTCGACTCGATCCTGCTGGCCCACGGCCGCGGCGGCTGGATGACGGGCGACATCGTCGGCGCCAGCCTCGACCACGCCATGTGGTTCCACCGGCCCTTCCGCGTCGACGAGTGGCTGTTGTACGACACGTCCTCCCCGATCTCCCGCGGCGGCCGGGGCCTGGCCCACGGCCGCATCTTCACCCGGGACGGCCGGCTGGCGGTCTCGGTGGTCCAGGAGGGCCTGATGCGCGTCCCCCGCTCCGAGCAGCAGCGATAGTCCGCCGCTCTCGCCGGGTGCGGCTATGAGTCGGTCGGGCTAGTCCGTGCTCTGGTGCGGCGGTATCCAGTCGAGCTTGTTCCGGATGTGCGACGACATCTTCGGGTCCAGCCGCACATGCAGCTGGGTGTACCCGCAGGCCGCGCAGACGAAGGCGTCGAACACGGTCTGCTTCACCGCGAACGTGCCCGCGTTCGCTTTCCGGAGCCCGCCCTGTGCCACGTACTCGCCCCGGTGCACCTCGCTGCCGCCGCATACGCCGCAGCGTCCGTCACGCATGTCCCCGTTGGTCATGGGGACGAGCGTAGGGCCTTGCACGTCGATGGTGGGCCGAGGCTGTTCAGCGCAGGACGGCCGCCAGTAGGTCGGTGCCCAGGGCCGTCAGGGCGGGGAGGTCGAGGGTGTAGCGGACGTAGCGGCCGTGGCGTCGGGGTGTGAGGAGGCCCGCGCGGCGCAGGACGGCGAGGTGGCGGGAGACCTCCGGGGGTGAGAGTTCCCAGGCGTGGGCCAGTTCGCGGGTGGTGTGCGGGCCGCGGGCCAGGGTGCGCAGCAGCCGCAGCCGTACCGGATGGGCGAGTGCCTCCAGCCGGAGGGTGACCACCTCCAGCGACACCGGCTCTGCGGGACTCGGCTCGGCCACGGGGTACTGCACCACCGGCTGCCAGCCGGGCGCGTGGACCGCCACCAGGTGCGGGCGGCCGAACACGCTGGGGATGAAGGTGACCCCGGTGCCGTGGGCGGCGGTCGCCTTGTCCTGCAGCTTGTCCACGATGATGCAGTCGCCGTCCGGTGCCAGGGCCACCGCGCCCGAGACCGATGCGAGGGCCGCGGCGATGCCGTGGCGCTTCAGCAGGTCGTTCTTCAGGCGCAGGTCGGTGGCGAGTTGCACGGCGACGCCCGTCCAGGCGGCGTAGAAGAAGGCCTCGGCGCACTGTTCGAGGGTGTCACGCATCCGCGCCCGCACGGCTGTGGGGTCCGCGAGCAGCCGTTCCGCGAAGGCCTCTTGGAGCGCGCCGCGGGCCTGGGCCAGGTCCAGGGCCCGCTCGCGCGCCGTCGCGTCGGCGAGCGGCGACGGTGCGGCGAAGTGGACCCGGTTGCTGCCGCACGTGGTGACGAGCGCGGCGGTCACATACGTTTCGTCGTCGATCCGGTCCACGTCGTCCAGTTCCTCGGCGAGGGTCGGCCGAGGCCGGGCGGGGATCAGGAAGTCGGCCTGTGAGGAACGCCAGAGGAACTCCGCCTCCCGCAACCGTTCGGCCAGCTCAGGACGCAGCCCGGCCCAGACCTCCCCGGCCCAGCCGGCGAGTTGCGGATGATGCCCGGGTTCGGCCAGCACGTGCAGCATCGCGGTCAGCTCGGCCAGCGGGGAGGCGGCGAACCGCAGGCGCTCGGACGGCAGGCCGCTGATGTCGATCCTCAACGTCACCCCCTCAGCATCGCTGACCGGATGGCCGGCGACGGCGTCGGTTGACGGTGTCCGTCAACCGACGGGCCCCGCCGGGCGGCCGAACGGACGGTGGGCTCCATGGCAACCACCACCAAGATCCGGCCCCGCGCCCTCGTCCGGGCCTCCGGAGGCCCCCGCTATGCCGTCGCCCTGGCCGTGGACGCGCTCGGCACCGGCCTGCTGCGGCCCTTTCTGCTGCTCTACGGGGTGATGGTGCTGAGGCTGTCCGCGCCGGTCACCGGCATCGCCATGACGGTCGGCGTCGTCGTGGGTCTGGTGTGCATGCCCGCGGTGGGTCGATGGCTGGACCGGGGCGCACGCAGCACGGTGGTGGCGGCGTCGATGCTGGTGCGGGTGCTGGGCGTGGCGCTGCTGTTGGCCGCCCCGGCGGGGCACGTCTGGCTGTTCGCGACGGCGGCGCTCTTCCTCGGCATCGGCAACCAGGCGTGGCCGGCCGCCCACGCGGCTCTCGTGGCCACGGTCGCCCACGGCCGGGAACGCGACGCCGCTCTCGCGGGAGGCCGCGCCCTGCGCAACGCCGGGCTGGGCGTGGGCGCGCTCCTCGCCACCGCATGCCTGGCGGGCGGCACCACCGCATTGCAGGCGCTGGCAGCCGTCACCGGGCTCGCCTATCTCGTTGCGGCGGCCCTGGCGTGGTCGGTCCACCTGCACGCGCATCCGGCCGCCACCCCGGCCGAGGACGGGGCCGACGGGCCCGCGCCTCGGATGCGCGCGCTGCTGGCCGCCAACGTGGTCTACGTCTTCTGTCTCAACGTCCCCGAGATCGCGCTCCCGCTGATCCTGGTGACACAGTTGGACGCATCCCCGGTGTGGTCGGCAGCCATCTTCGTGGCGAACACGGTGCTGGTGGTCACCCTGCAGGTTCCGGTCACCGTCCTGCTGTCCCGCTTCTCCCGGCGGACCGTGCTGGCTCTCGCCGGCGTGGTACTCGCCGCGTCCTACCTCGGCTTCCTCGCGGCCACCTCGCTGGGACACGGCTGGGGTGCCCCGGCCGTCGCCGCGGTGTCCGTGGTCTGCACCCTCGGCGAGATCATCTATGCCGGCAGCGCCACCGCGCTCGTCACCGCCCTCGCCCCGACCCATGTCCTGGGACGCGCCCTTGCCCGCTTCCAGCTCTCCACGGGCTTCGGCCTCGCCGTCTCCCCGGCGGTCATCACCGCGCTCGCACCCCACGGCCCGGCCGCCCTCTGGGGCAGCCTCACCGCGGCGACGCTCCTCTCGGCCTCCGCCGTCGCCACCGAGAAGGATCAGGGAACGCGGCTCAGCGTTGTTCATGCCACCGGACGGTAGGGGCGGGCGTGGCGAGGGGGCCTTCTCGCTGGATCGTGGAGCGGCCCCACAGGTGGCTGGTGCACCGCCGCCGCCTGGCCGTCCGTGGAGCTGTGGCTGGTGGCGTCCAGGCTTCGGATGTCCGCCTGGACGGCGTCGAGCACGACGTTCATGTCGTGGCGGGTCTCGCCGATGGCGATGACAACGCGGTCGAAGCCGCTGTGGACCGCCTGGCTCACCGCTGCCAGGGAGGTCTGAATCTCGTCAACGGTCTGCTGGACGCTTTCGATCCCGAATGCCATGTATCGCCCCCTGGTGCCTTGGCTGTCCGTCGCCGAGTCATGCCTCCCCGTGTTCGGCCGCTCTGATGCAGTGAGAATCGGACGGTCATATGACCGAATATGCGACGTGCGCCTGCCTCAGTGGTGGACCAGGCCGCCGACCGGGACGGGAGCGACGTGGCCGGTGGCCGGGAGGGTCTGCGCCAGGGCGAGGCCGATGTCGACCAGGGAGGAGCGGCGGAGGTGGGGAACGTCGGGGATGGGGGTCCAGACCGACTCGGGGGTGTCGCCGTTGGGTTCGGGTCGGAGTTGGCCGCCGGTGATGCGGACCCGGTAGAAGATGCCGACGTTCTGGTGCTCGGGTTGGCCGGGCACGGCGCGCTCGGCCGCGGGAATCACCCGGGAGTCCACGCCCAGCAGGCGTTCGACCACCCCGTCGTAGCCGGTCTCCTCGGCGACCTCCCGGATCACCGCGTCGAACGGATCCTCCGCGTGCTCGACCCGGCCGCCCGGAAGTGTCCAGCTCTTCGAGACATGATGGGCGAGCAACACACGCCCGTCCTCGACGCACACGGCGTACGCCGCCAGTCGGAAGCTCATCGGGTCGGCCGGCCGCCGAACCGCCAGCTGTGGACCTCGATATCGGCGTACCGGTCGGGGGCCAGGATGGCGTGGGCCGTGCCCGGGTTCGGGGCCCGGAGCAGGGCTGCGGTGCCCAGCCGGGCTTCGCCGTCGTCGGACAGCAGCGGTCCGTAGGCGATCAGTTCGTCCTGGTCCGGCGGCGGGGCGGGGTCGGCGATCTGTCCTGTGCCGAGGCCGAGCACCAGATACCGGTTGCCTTCCGTCGGGCCGCCGGGGAAGTCCCACATGGTGCGCCCCAGGGTGTTGTGCCACCGGCGCAACAGCACGTCGCGGTAGACGCCGGCCTGGTAGCCCGGCTCGTCGAAGGCGAACGCGCGGGCGGCGGCGGGACCGGGCAGGTCGAGGATGTGCACGCTCCCAGTGGGCGTCTCGCCGTCGCCGGCCATCGTCGGGCCCCGGGCGATCATCTCCTTCGCGTACCGGTCCATATAGGACCAGTGGTCCTCCAAAAGCTCCTCGCGCAACGGCAACGAGCCTGACCGATCACGGTGGTAGCAGAAGAACTCCATGCCCGCAGTCTTCACTCCCGCTCAGGCCCGTGCGGGTTGGGAGGTGTCCGTCGCCAGGCGGATCGCCAGGGCGCCGAGGACGGTGCCCATGACGTAGCGCTGGGCGCGTAGCCAGCCGGGGCGGCGGCCGAGGAAGACCGCGATCGCGCCCGCGGCGAGGACGAACGAGCCGTTCACGGCCACCCCGATGACCACCTGGACGCTGCCGAGGAGGAACCCCTGCGCCATGACGTGCCCCGCCTCCGGGTCCACGAACTGGGGGATGAGGGACACGTACATGAGGGCGATCTTCGGGTTGAGCAGGCAGGTCATCAGGCCCATGGTGAACAGCCGGCGGGAGGATTCGGCCGGGAGTTCCTGCTGGGCGAACGCGGATACGCCGCCAGGTCGCAGCGTCTTCCACGCCAGCCACGCGAGATAGCCGGCGCCGGCCAGCTTGACCGCGAGGTACAGGCCGGGGACGACGGTGAAGACGACCGACAGGCCGAGGTTGGCCGCCGTCAGGTAGATGAGGAAGCCGAGTGCCACGCCGCTCAGCGACACCAGCCCGGCCCATCGGCCCTGGGTGATGCTCCGCGACACGAGGTAGATCATGTTGGGCCCGGGCGTCAGCACCATCCCGAGGGCGACTGCTGCGACGCCGGCCACCGCACCTGTTGTGATCATCTGCTCAGGATTGCTGACGAGGGCCGTGGTGCACCAGTGAAATTTTCTGGGAAGCACGCATAAGTGGTTCTAAAGCGTCGCGCCCGCCGCGATCTCGTACGAGTGGCGGTAGCCGCCGCCTCCGGGGCCAACGGGCCAGCAGCCATCATGCGCGGATCGTTACAGCGCCGCGGGTCCGCGGCAACCGAGATCACTCAGCGGGGGAGGCGGCGGGACCAGGTGGACCAGAGGGGGCGGTAGCCGCAGCGGTGCCAGAACGGGCCGGAGAGCGGGTTGAGGGCCGCGTAGTGCAGCAGGGTCACGGTCTGGCCGGCGTCCTCCAACGCCGCGTGCGCGGTGCGGGCCAGGGCGGCGCCGACGCCGGCGCCGCGGTGGTGCGCGGTCACGCACAGGTGGGTCACGTAGCCGGGTCGCCGCGCCGAGGTGTAGTCGGCCACCCAGCCGGTCGATTCGGGCGGCTCGACCGCCAGCATGCCGACGGTCTCCGACCTGCGGCGCCGCCCGGCCTCGGCCACCCAGGCCCATGGCCGTTCGCGGCGCAGCACCTCGGCCAGCCGGCGGCGGATGTTGCGTTCCGAGGAGGCGCGCACCACGCACGAGCCGAACTGCGCGTCCCAGCGCAGCTCCTCCAGCCACAGCCGAACGGCCGCCTCCGCGTCGTCCGGGGTCATCGGCCGCACCAGCACGCCGTCGACGGCCGGCGGGGCGGGCGGGCGCCGGCCGGCCGGGCGGACGGCGACGATGGTCTTGGGGCGCAGGCCATGGTCGAGCAGCACCGGGGTCACCGCGGTGTCCCGGCTCGGCCAGGGGAACACCGCCTCGGCGTCCCCGCCGGAACCGGACGGCTCCGCCTCCGCGATCTGCCGCTCCCAGGCGGTCAGCAGCGCGTCCATGGCGCGGGCCGGATCGTTCCCGGTGAGGCGGGCGTTGAGCAGTTGGTGCTGGTCCAGGGCGCTCCAACTCGCCGCGAACGACTCGGGATCGGCCAGGTGCCGGTGGTGGACGGCCGCGCCGTCCGGGGTCCGGACCAGATGGTCGCCTGGGGGAGGGTCGGGTAGCGGCCCGGTCGCGGGCAGCAGGCTGTCCAGGGACCGCAGGCGGTCGGTACCTCGCACGTCAGCCCGCGGCCAGGCCCGCGGCGTGCAGCAGGTAGGCCGTCATCGGCTCGTAGTACCGCGGGTTGACCACATGGTCGTCCAGCGGGACGCAGACCGCGAGGGTGTCCTCTGCCTCGGCCAGGAAGAGCGCGGGGTCGTTGCTGTCCGCGTAGCCGATGGTGTCGATGCCGTGCTGGGCCGCGCAGCCCGCCCAGCCGTGGTCGGCGATCACCAGGTCGGGCAGCTCCTCGCCCTCCTGGGGCAGGGCGGCGAGGATCTCGGCCATCGGCGCGGGGGAGTGCGTGTGCCACAGCGTCGCGCCCCGCTCGTACATCGCTACGCCGGCGAGCTGCGCCACCACGCCCTCGTCCGCGGTCAGCCCGAGCGGCACGCGGACCAGATCGCAGCCGGCGGCCTCGAGCGCCGCGGCGGTCTGGGCGTGCACGTCGAGCAGGCCGCCGGGGTGGCCGGTGGCCACCAGCACCCGCTGCTCGTCCGCGGCGGCCTTGCGCAGCAGGACGGCGGCGCGGTCCAGGGCCTCCAGTGTCAGCTCCGGATCGATGGTGTCCTGGCCCTGCCGGTGCGCCGGATCGCCGTCCACGCCGCAGCGCTCCGACATCACGGCGAGCACGTCCTGCTCGTCCACCCACCGGTCGCCGAGCTCGACGCCCAGCCAGTAGTAGCGGTTGCCGTTCGCCAGCTCCCGATAGTGGGCCAGGTTGTTCTCGCGGGGAGTGGCGACCTCGCCCGCGATCCGGGTGCGCACTAGGTGTTCGATCAGTTCCGAACGGGAGGGGGCGGCGGTGGTCGGCATACGGTCAGTATCGCCCGGAGGTGGTGATTCCGGCGTTCCCTTCTCCTACCTGTGATCTGGCCTGTGATCCGGGCTTTGATCCGGCCTGTGATCTCGCCTCCGTCACGGGAGGTGGCGAGCGGCTCAGTGGTAGACGAGCGCGACGGTGGCCGCGCCGTGCATCCCGAGGGCGGTGCCGATGACCATCCCGAGCACCTCGCCGATGGCGCAGCCGGTCAGACAGTGCAACGCCGCCAGCGCGGCGGTGCCGCTGCATGACGCCTCCTGCTCGGTCGTACTGCAATCTGATACCCCTAAGGGGTAGGAGCGTGCGCGCGGCGCGCCAGCAACGTCCGGCGCCTCCGCCCGGTCCGCAGCGCCGTCGCGGTGATCAACACGGCGAGCACGGCCGTCACCGCCGGCACCACCAGCGCCGCGCGGTAGCCGTCGAGCAGGTCCCCCGGGGAGTCGCCGGCGCCGGTCGCCGCGACGTTCACCGCCGTGGTGGTGGCCAGGCCGAGCGCGGCGCCGAACTGGAACGAGGTGTACAGCAGGCCGCCGGCCAACCCCTGCTCCTCCTCGACGACGCCCTCGGTGGCCGCGATCGTCAGCGGCCCGTAGGCCAGCGTGAAGGTGAACGCCAGCAGCACCATGCTGGGGAACATCGCGAAATAGCTCCACTCCCTGCCCAGCGGCAGGAAGAGCGCGTACGCCACGGCGGCGGAGAGGAACCCGGCGAAGATGACCCGCGCGTGCCCGTACCGGCTCACCAGCCAGGGCGTGATCGTCGGCGAGAGCACCACGTCCGCGCCGGCCACCAGCAGCGCGAGGCTGGTCTCCAGCGTCGACCACTCGCGCAACTCCCGCAGGTACAGCACGACGACGAACTGGAAGCCGAAGAAGCCGGCCGCCAGCAGCAACGCGGCGACGTTGGCACGCAGCAGCGCGACCGAACGCAGGATGCCAAGGCGCACCAACGGCGCGGACGACGCGCGCTCGATCAGCACGAAGGCCGCGAACAGCGCCAGGCTCCCGCCCAGGGTGAGCAGCGTCCAGCCGGCCGCGGTATGCGTGAGCCGCTCCACGGCGAGCACCAGCAGGATGATGGCGAGCGTGACGGTCACCGCCCCCGCCAGGTCCAGCCGCCGCCCGGTGCGCCGCGGCGCCGTGTCGCGCGGCACCAGCGGGAGCGCGGCGAGCAGGAGCACCAGCGACAGCGCGACCGGGGCGAAGAAGACCCACCGCCAGTGCAGCGCGGTGAGCAGGCCGCCGAGCACCAGGCCTATGGAGAACCCGCCGGCGCCCATGCCCGAGTAGAACAGCAGCGCCCGGTTGCGCAGCGGCCCCTCGGGATAGGTCGTCGTGATGATCGACAGGCCGGCGGGCGTCATGAAGGCGGCGGCGACGCCGGTGACGAAGCGGGCCACCACCAGCATCCAGCCCTCGGTGGCGAGGCCCCCGAGCCCCGAGAACGCCAGGAACGCGACGAGCGGAACGAGGAACACCCGCCGCCGGCCGAAGAGGTCGGCGGCCCGCCCGCCGAGCAGCATGAACCCGCCGTAGCCGAGCACATACGCGCTCACCACCCACTGCAACTCGCTGGTGGCCAGGCCGAGATCGTCGCGGATCGAGGGCAGCGCCACGTTCAGCATGGCGATGTCGGTGCCCTCCAGGAAGATCGCCCCGCAGAGCACGAGCAGCACGGCCCAGCGGCGCGACCCCATCGCCTCCTCGGAGGTCAGCGCCGAACGCTCCCGCTGGTGCTCGTCGGTGGACACGGTGGACATGGTGGCGCTCCCGGTGGCCCGAACCGGCTTCTCCGGTTCCTTCTGGTAACCAACCGCATCCCCCGGCGCCGTTAGTCCCTCTCTCGGTCACTGTGTTCAGGGTCATTGTGTTCAGGGTCACCGCGTTCAGGGTCACTGCGGTCAGGGCAGAGTGAGGATCCGCGGCCCGTCGTCGGTGATCGCGACGGTGTGCTCGACGTGGGCGGCGCGGGTGCCGTCGTCGGTGCGCAGCGTCCAGCCGTCGGGGGCGCAGTGAAAGCCGTCCTGGCCGCCGGCCAGCAGCATCGGCTCGATGGCCAGCACCAGACCTGGACGGAGCGGGAAGCCCCGGCCGGGGCGGCCCTCGTTCGGCACGTCTGGGTCCTCGTGCATCCGCCGCCCGATGCCGTGGCCGCCGAAGCCCTCTGGGATGCCGTAGCCGCCGGCGCGGGCGGTGCGGCCGACGGCGTGCGCGATGTCGCCGATCCGCGCGCCGGGCCGGGCGGCGGCGATGCCGGCGGCCAGCGCCGCCTCGGCGGTCTCGATCAGTCGTCGGTCCTCGTCGGTCGGCCGCCCGATGGTGAAGCTGACCGCCGCGTCGCCGGTCCAGCCGTCCAACTCCGCCCCACAGTCGATGCTCAGCAGATCGCCGTCGCGCAGCCGGTAGCCGTCGGGGATGCCGTGCACGATGGCGTCGTTGACGGAGGCGCACAGGACCGCGGGGTAGGGGACGGGCGCGAACCCCGGCTGGTAGTCGAGGAACGTCGGCTTGGCCCCGGCCTCCCGGATCACCCGCGCGGCCACCTCGTCCAACTCCAGCAGCGAGACGCCGGGGCGCGCCGCCGCCCGCGCCGCCGCGAGCGCCTCGGCCACCACCCGGCCGGCCTCCCGCATCGCCTCGATCGCCGCGGCCGACTTGATCTCCACCATCGTCCCGAGTCCTCATCTCGTGCCGCCGGGTCGCCCCCGGGTGCGCCAATTCTTATACCGGTATTAGTATCACGGTCATGGTGCGCACCCCACTCACCCCAGAAGAGCGCGAGCGCGGCCGCTCCCTCGGGCTGCTGCTGCGGCAGGCCCGCGGCGAACGCAGCATGGCCGAGATCGCCGCCCGCGCCGGCGTCTCCGCGGAGACCCTCCGCAAGATCGAGACGGGCCGGGCCCCCACCCCGGCCTTCTTCACCATCGCGGCCCTGGCCGTGGCCCTCGACCTCACCCTCGACGAGATCGCCACCTGGTGCGTGGCGGCGCCCGCCGGGGAAACCGGCGCGGCGGCCTGACGGCGTCAGCTGCGGCGCCCTCAAGCCGGCCGAGGACGCCGAAGCTGACTCCCGCTACGGTGTGGGCATGGCGTTCGGGAAGCGGAAGGCGGCGGGGTCGTCGGTCGGGGTGGTGGACTGGCGGGGGGTGCGGGAGTTCGAGATCACGACGGCGCTGAGCCGGCGGGCCAAGCGGCGGCAGAAGGTCGAGCGGGGGCGGCTGGCGGTCCGGGTACCCCTGCCAGGCGACGATCCGAACGACGTGCCCCTCATCCCCTGCGCGTACTTCCACCCTAAGGTGGCCCTCAGCGTCGCGGCCTCGCGGGTGTACCTCGACGAGGCGGCCGAACAGGTGCTGCTGACCATGGAGAAGGACCGGCACGCGGAGGGCGGCGAGACGCACCACCGAGTGTGCGACGCGGCAGGGGTCGAACTCGGCCTGATCCGGCGCCTGCCCCCGCCGACACGGTTGCAGCAGCACGGCTGGCGGATCGAACAGCCGGGGCGGCCGGCGCTCGTGGCCCACAAGGTGCGCATCCGACAGCCACAGGGCTTCGTCATGGACGCCCTGGGGAACGCCATCGGAGCACCGGCCGGTGAGGGCGGCGACTTCGGTCGGGTGGTGCGCACCCTGGAGTGGCGGGCCGACGAGGAGCACGTCATGACGTCGCGGGCCTTCGACGCGGTCGTGATCGAGGCGAACTGGTTCGACCGCCGCCTGGCGATCGCGTTCGCGATGCTGCTCGACCGCTGATCGTCACAACTCCGCACGACTCCCCCTCGCTTCCTGACGAACCGCGGTGCACGGGCTATTCTCCGGTCAGGACTGTCTCTTGCCGGCGTTTGCCGGCGGGTCAGTAGCAAATGACGGGGGTAACCGGGACGGGGGTTGCGGGGATGACTTTCGCGAATGCCAATCCGGATCATCTGGAGGAGCTCGCCAGGAGGCTGGATGGGAACTCGGGCGAAGGAGGCGTCGGGGGCGACCTGACGTCGATGTTCACCCGGGCGTCGGGGCTCGACGCCAGTGACACGATGGCGTCGCTGCGGCCCCTGCAGACCTGGGTGACCGACACGGGCCCCGACCTGCGCAACCGGGCCGGGTATGCGCGGCTCGACGAGGGGGACCCGACGGCGGGTCTGCGGCTGGCCGGCTTCAGCACCGAGGACATCGCGAACTTCGACGGCGAGGTGCCGGCCGACGCGCTGATCATGGCCAACTCCCTGGCGGCGAACGGCAACGGGGACGACGACCCCTTCCAGCGACAGCACCGTGAGGAGATCGACGAGTACCTGGCGCGGATCGCGGGTCACTACGCCGAGCAACTCCCCGGCCTGGAGGGGCACGGCGAGACCATCGCCTCGCTGCTCGAGGACGGCGCCGACTGGATCAACTTCACCGCCGCCGCCACCGTCGTCGGCTCCACGGCGGCCAACATCTACCGCGCGTCCCGCTGGCAGGGCTTCTTCCTCAGCGCGCCGAAGAGCTGGTTCCCCACCAGCCTGGGCACGTTCATCCGGGGCAACCCGACCGTCAACCGACTGTTGATGATTCCGGGGCGGCATGCCGCCACCCTGGAGGCGAGGGTCTTCGGCGGCGCCTGGGACTGGGCGCGCAACAGCCGTTTGGCCAACACCGCGCTCTTCGGGCTCACCCCGAACAACGTGGCCAACTTCGTGGTCGGCAACGACCGGCTGGCCTCCGCGCTCAGCTTCAAACCCGGCATGGACTTTGCCGAACGCGCCGCCGCCCGCGCCAGCATGGGCACGCGGGCCGCCAACGCGCGGCTCGACTGGGTGGCGCGGAACACGTACACGGGCCTGCGCGCGCTGGGTAACTCCCGCTGGGCCTCGACGGCCGGGACCGCCTTCAACACCGCTCGCGCCTCCGGCGCGCTGCGGTTCATGGGTGTCGCGGGCGGTGCCGTCGCCACCGGCTTCAGCGTGGCCAACCTGGTCGCCCAGGGCAATCCGGTGGACGCCTGGAACGAGGCCAACGGCGCGCAGGAGAAGGCGGGTTACCTCGCGGACTGGGCCGAGGTGGGCTTCAACGCCTCGCTCACGGCGGCGATGGTCGCGCCGACGCCGTGGACCGTCGGAGCGGCGGTCGTCACCGGCGTGATCTACGGCGGTCTGAAGGTCGTCGAGCACTGGGACGACATCACCAACGCGGTCGACACGGCGGTCGACTGGACCGGCGACAGGCTGGAGGACGCCGGCGAGGGCATCAGCGACGCGGCGGACGCCGTGGGCGACTTCGTCGGGGATCTGTTCTGAGCGGCCGGGGTGAGGGGCGGCACGCGCCGCCCCTCACCCCGGCGCCCGGTCATGGGCGAAGGTGGTGGAACAGGAGCAGCCACTGGTCGGGGGTGACCAGGCCGACCGGGGCGGACGGCGGGACGCCGGCGGTGTGGAGCGCGGCGCGGACGCGGCCGGCGCGATGGTGCCGGGCGAGGGTCGCCGCCAGGGAGCCGCCGACTCCGGTGAAGCCCTCGGTCACCAACGCCCGGTACGCGGCCAGCCGGTCCGGCGGCAGCAACGGCGCCGGGCGGCGCCGCAGCACCAGAACGGCCGAATCGGTGCGCGGCACCGGCGTGAAGTGGTGGCGCGCGACCCGCGGGCCGAGCCGCCACGCGAACTCCGGCCAGGTCAGCACGGTCTGCCGGCTCCACCGCCCGTAGTCGCCCGTCCGCTTCCGCGCGTACTCCCGCTGGGTGAGCAGCGTCGCCGCGGTCAGCCGCGGCGCGCCGAGGCACCAGCGCACGATGTCGGAGGTGCGGGCGTAGGGGATGTTGCCGACCACCGCGAACGGGGCCCGCGGCGCCCGGGCGGCGAGGAAGTCGCCGGCCGCCACGGACACGTTCGGCAGCCGGTCCAGGCGGCGCGGCAGGCGGGCGGCCAGCGCCGGATCGAGTTCGTAGGCGACGACCCGGCGCGCCGTGCCGGCCAGCGCGCGGGTGAGGGCGCCCTCCCCGGCGCCCGGTTCCAGCACCAGGTCGCCGGGGTGGATTCCCGACTCGCGCAGGATGACGCGGAGCATGGCGGGGGAGTGGAGGAAGTTCTGCGAGAGCGCCTTACGGCTGGGCGCGGAGCTGCGTGTGCGTACCACGTGGGTCCTCGAAGGGTGAGATACGAGGACAGGCCGACGAGGGCCCGCCCGGTCGATGGAGACACCGGACGGCCCTGGAGCACGGAGGAGATCACGCGGCGACAGCGGCGAGAAGCGCCGCCCTGAGGCGAGGCGCGGAGAAGGAAACGAAACGCTGGGGTGAACCCGAGCAGACGGCTCAGGCGCCGGGCGAGTCCTGACGGACCAGGGCCGGGCGCCGACCACGCGGGCGGATGACCAGGAACGAGCTCCAGCCATCCGGCAGCGCGGAGGCGCGCGCACCCTGGCGAAGCAGCGTTCCGTTCATCGACATGCGGCCGACCGTACGGTCCCGGGCGGCGCCGGGGCAAACGCTTTTCCCGCGGCTTTCCGCGGGCTTTCCGACGGCCAGGAGGGATGAAGAGGGATGAAAAAGCCCAGGCCCCGGCGTTAAGCATTCGGCATCCTGGACGGGGCGAGGCCGGGACGAGGCCGCGACGAGAGGAGAGGCGTCGGTGACGTCACACGAGGGCGAGAGCGTCGGCTGGGCCAGGCGGTTGACCGGCTACTGCTGGCACTACCGCCGTGACCTGCTGCTCTCCGTCGGCGCGTCGCTCCTCGGCATGGGTGTCATGGCCCTGATGCCGTTGATCATCAAGGTCGTCATCGACGATGTGGTGGTCGGCGGGGAGGGCGGCCTGGGCCTCTGGGTGACGCTGCTGTTGGCCGCCGCGGTCGTCGTCTACGGGCTGACGTTCATCCGCCGCTACTACGGCGGGCGCCTCGGCATCGACGTGCAGCACGATCTGCGCACCGAGATGTTCCGTAGCATCACCCGACTGGACGGACGCCGCCAGGACCAGCTTTCCACCGGCCAGGTCGTGGGCCGCGCCACCAGTGACCTTCAGCTCGTCCAGGGCCTGCTCTTCATGATGCCGATGGCGATCGGCAACCTGATGCTCTTCGCCGTCTCCCTCGTCGTGATGCTGACCCTCTCCCCGGCGCTGACCCTGGTCGCGCTCGCCGTCGCGCCCGCGCTGTGGCTGATAGCCCGGCGCAGCCGCACCCGCCTGTTTCCCGCGACGTGGTATGCGCAGGGCCAGGCCGGCGCGGTCGCCGGCGTGGTGGACGGCGCGGTCGGCGGCGTCCGGGTGGTCAAGGGCTTCGGCCAGGAGGAGCAGGAGACCGGCAAGCTGCGCGCCGTGAGCCGCACGCTGTTCGGGGCGCGGATGCGCACGGTCCGCCTCAACGCGGTCTACACGCCGGCGCTCCAGGTGGTGCCCTCGCTCGGTCAGGTCGCGATGCTGGCGTTCGGCGGCTGGATGGCCACCCGCGGCGAGATCACCCTGGGCACGTTCGTCGCCTTCTCGACGTACCTCGCGCAGCTGGTCGGGCCGGTGCGGATGCTCACCATGATGCTCACGATGGGCCAGCAGGCGCGGGCCAGCGTCGAGCGGGTGCTCGAACTGATCGACACCGAACCGGAGATATCCGAGTCGCCGCAGGCCCACGAGCTGCCCGCCGACGCGCCCGCGACGGTCGAGTTCGACCGCGTCACCTTCGGCTACGGCGGCGGCACGGACGAGAACGAGGACCAGGACGAGCGGGCCCTCGTGCTGCGGGAGCTGTCGCTGCGGATCGATCCGGGTGAGACGCTCGCCGTCGTCGGCCCCTCGGGCAGTGGGAAGTCCACCGTCTCCATGCTGTTGCCGCGCTTCTACGATCCGGACGGCGGCACCATCCGGGTCGGCGGGCACGACATCAGGGAGCTGACCTACGCCTCGCTGCGCACCGCCATCGGCCTGGTCCCCGAGGACAGCTTCCTGTTCTCCGACAGCATCCGCGCCAACCTCGCCTACGGACATCCGGAGGCCACCGAGGAGCAGATCCTGGCCGCCGCCCGGGCCGCCCAGGCCGACGGCTTCATCCGCGACCTCCCCGACGGCTACGACACCGTCATCGGCGAACAGGGCCTGACCCTCTCCGGCGGCCAGCGCCAGCGCGTCGCGCTCGCCCGAGCCATCCTCACCGACCCCCGGCTGCTGATCCTGGACGACGCCACCTCCGCCGTGGACGCGCGGGTCGAACACGAGATCCACGACGCGCTGCGCTCGGTGATGGCCGACCGCACGACGCTGCTGATCGCGCACCGGCTGTCCACCCTGCAGCTGGCCGACCGCATCGCCGTGCTGGACGCCGGGCGGCTGGTGGACACCGGCACGCACGACGAGCTGGTGGCCCGCTGTGCGCTCTACCGGCGGCTGCTGGCCGATCCGGGCGAGCTGGGCGGCGTCGAACGCGACCCGGCGGGGCTGTCCGCGGCCGGGCTGTCCGCGGCCGGGCTGGCCTCGTCCGGGCTCGCGGCGGACGGCGACGGTGACGCCGGGCGCGTGGACGAGGCGCTCCACGACGGCGTCACGCCAGAGCTGTGGGAGCGCGACGAGGACGACGACCTGGAGAACGCGCCAGGTATGCCGAGGGTGGCCGGCCAGCCGGCGGCCGTCGGTCCGGTGTTCTCGGCCGTCGGCACGGCCACCGCCACCCCCGAGCTGCTGGCCCAGGTGGCCGCCCTGCCGCCGGCCACCGACACCCCCGACGTCGACGAGCAGCGGGCCGCCAGCCCCGAGAGCGGCTACGGGCTGCGGCGGCTGCTGGCCGGGCTCGGCCGGCCGCTGGCCCTGGCGCTGCTGCTGGTCGTCGCGGACGCCGCGGCGGCACTGCTGCTGCCGATCCTGGTCCGGCACGGCATCGACGAGGGCGTGCAACGCGCCGCGCTCGGCGCCGTATGGGCCGCGGCCGGGCTGGCGCTGCTGGTGGTGCTCGCCCAGTGGGTCGCCCAGTGGGCCGGCATCCGCGCGGTCGGCCGCACCGGCGAACGCGCCCTGTACACGCTGCGGGTGAAGATCTTCGCGCATCTCCAGCGGCTCGGCCTCGACTACTACGAACGCGAGCTGACCGGCCGGGTGATGACCCGGATGACCACCGACGTGGACGCGTTGACCACCTTCCTGCAGACCGGCCTGGTGCAGGCGCTGGTGGCGCTGCTCACGTTCTTCGGGATCATGGTCGTGCTGATCGTCATCGACCTCCAGCTGGCGCTGGTGGTGCTGGTCACGCTGGTCCCGCTCGTCGTCGGCACGTTCTTCTTCCGGCGGCACAGCGTCCGGGCCTACGAGCTGGCGCGCGAGCGGGTCAGCGGCGTCAACGCGCACCTCCAGGAGTCCGTGGCCGGGCTGCGCATGGTGCAGGCGTTCCGCCGCGAGACCGACGGCTACGAGCGCTTCGCCGCCCGCTCGGACGGCTACCGCCAGGCCCGGGTCTACGGACAGTGGCTGATCTCGGTCTACTTCCCCTTCGTGCAGCTGCTGGCCAGCGTGGCCACGGCCGGCGTGCTGGTGGTAGGCGCCGGGCGGGTCGGCGACGGCAGCCTGACGGCCGGCGCGCTGGTCGCGTACTTGCTGTACATCGAGCTGTTCTTCGCGCCGGTGCAGCAGCTGTCCCAGGTCTTCGACGGCTACCAGCAGGCCGTGGTGTCGCTCGGGCGGGTGCAGGAGCTGATGCGCGAGCCGACCTCCACGCCGGCGGCCGAGCGGCCGCGCCCGGTGGACGACGTCGCCGGGGCGCTGGAGTTCGACGACGTCCACTTCTCCTACCGCGGCACCGAGCCGGGCGAGGAGGCGCTGGCGGGCGTCAGCCTGCGCATTCCCGCCGGGCAGACCGTCGCCTTCGTCGGCGAGACCGGCGCCGGCAAGTCCACGCTGGTGAAGCTGGTGGCCCGGTTCTACGATCCGACGTCAGGCGCGGTCCGGGTGGACGGCGCGGACGTGCGGGAGCTGGACCTGGCCGGGTATCGGCACCGGCTCGGGGTGGTGCCGCAGGAGCCGTATCTGTTCGAGGGCACCATCAGGGACGCCATCGCCTACGGGCGCCCGGACGCCACGGACGCGGAGGTGGAGGCCGCCGCCCGTGCGGTGGGGGCGCACCCGATGATCGCCGCGCTGCCCGGCGGCTACCTGGCGCCGGTCGCCGAGCGCGGCCGCAACCTGTCCGCCGGCCAGCGCCAACTCGTCGCGCTGGCCAGGGCGGAGCTGGTGCGGCCGGCCATCCTGCTGCTGGACGAGGCCACCGCGGCGCTCGACCTGGCCACCGAGGCACTGGTCAACCAGGCCACCGAACGGCTGGCAGTGCGCCGCACGACGCTGGTCGTGGCCCACCGGCTCACCACCGCGTCCCGCGCCGACCGGGTGGTGGTCCTCGACCACGGCCGCATCGTCGAGGACGGCACCCACGAACAACTCCTGGCCGCCCGGGGGCCCTACGCAACCCTCTGGGCCACCTACGCCGGCGAACCGGTGGGGGTCTGAGGGGTTTCGCCGACTCGCGGGTGGGTGTCCGTCCGGCGCCGGCCGGTTGGGGAAGGCGGGGTGTCTTCGGTGCTCGCGAAGGCCAGCAGCTTCGTCCCCTTCCGGCCGGCGGCCGGTGGCTCCGGGGCAGATTCCGTCGTGCTCCGCCATGCCCCGAGTCGGTGGTGCCCGATGGTGCGGGCTAGGCGGCGCGTGGCGCCTCCCTGTCTATCTCCGCGAGTAGACCGAGCACTCGGCGCTCGATCACGTCGCGGATCTGCCGGACGGCCGCCAGGTCGAGACCGGCCGGATCGTCCAACTCCCAGTCCACGTAGCGGCGTCCGGGCAGCACGGGGCAGGCGTCGCCGCAGCCCATGCTGATCACGTAGTCGGAGGCGCGGACCGCCTCCAGCGTGAGCGCCTCGGGCCAGCCGGCGGAGATGTCGACGCCGACCTCCTTCATGGCCTCGACCGCCACCGAGCTGATCCGCTCGGCGGGCAACGATCCGGCGGAGCGCACCTCGATCCGGTCGCCCGCGAGCTGGATGAGGAAGCCGGCCGCCATCTGCGAACGTCCGGCGTTGTGCACGCAGACAAACAGCACCGAGGCGACGGGTCTGTCGGAGATCCCGGGCATCGCGTCCTCCCGTGATTACGGTGGGTTCCGGGACGGGTCACGAGACGATATCAGCTTTTGCTGACATCAGATCTAACTGGGCCCGTTCGGGTTTCCCCATCCGTGCGTTCCGCGCGGGCGCGCGCCGGGCAGGCGTCAGCGTCGGTTCCGCGGATGGTTGCGGGCGGTGCGTTCGTTGCCATGCCGGTAGTTGCCGGTCCACCGGGCCATCACCGCCTGCGGGTCGTTGTCCGCGATCTCCGCGAGGAACTCCGCCGCGCGCGACCCGCGCAGCGTGGTGGCCCGGCGGCCGTGGTGGGTTATGCGCACGCTGCCGTCCGCGTGCTCGTCGTAGGCGAAGCCGTCTGGCGTTCCCATGAAGCTGACCCCCGTGTCAGTCGTTCAGTCGTTCAGTCGTTCACCGTCGGGTGTGGAGGGCGAGGTAGGTGTCCACGGTCTGCAACAGGCCCTCGGGCGGCGGCGGGCCCGTCGGGTCCCACCAGTGCGCGGCGGCGATCTCGTCGTTGGGCGTGAAGTCCACGAGGTCGGTCGCCTCGGCGTGGTAGACGGCGCCGTGCAGCACCCGGCGGTCCGGCAGCGCGGTGCGCGCGAAGCCGGTGAACGCCAACTGCGCCGGCGTGACCCGTTGCCCCGTCTCCTCCCACAACTCCCGGGCCGCGGCCGCGCGCGGCGACTCTCCAGGCTCGATGCCGCCGCCGGGCAACTCCCAGCAGTCGCGGACGCGTTCCCGCACCAGCAGCAGCCGCCCCGCATGCCAGAGCGCCACCAGCACGTACCGCACCGGCTCGTCGGCGAACGCCGCGTCCTCGGGCGCGCGCACGATCTCCAGGAGCCGCATTCCCAGCGGCCCGCTGGCCAGTGCCCCGTCCGCCGCGTCCCCCGTCTCCGTCATGCCTCGACCCTAACGGGCGTCGCCCCGGTCCCCCTCCCGTCCCGGCCATGGTGGCGCGGCCCGAAGGTGGCGAACGGCTAGGTCCTGTCCTGTCGATCGATGGGGGCACCTCCCAGCCTCCCAGGCTGGGGGAGGTCAATCGCAAGGCGGAGGATCGCAGCTCGTACGAATGGGGGCACCTCCCAGACGGAGTCCGGGGGAGTCGCGGGCCCGGCAAGATCGGCAGGACAGGGCCAAGACCAGACCTACGCCGTGTCCGAGCGCGGGAGTCGCATCGACAGGCCGTCGAGGATGACGTCGAGGCCATAGGCGAACTTGGTCTCGCGGACCTGGGCGGGGTCGTCGGACTCCGTGGCGTGGGCGCCGGCGAGGTGCTCGTGGCCGGCCGCCGCCCGTCGCATGGCGGGCATGAGCTGGGCGTAGAACTCGGCCTCGGTCTCGCCGGAGCGGGCGACGGCGGTCAGCCAGGCCGCCTCCGTGGTGCTCATGCCGATGACGTACGACAGGATCGTGTCGATGGCGCAGCTCGGCTCGTCGAAGCCGGCGCTGGCGAGCAGGGCGGCCAGCCGCTCGCTGAACGACATGAGGTTCGGGCCGAGATAGGCGAGGCCCGCCTGGCCAAGGACCGCGGCCAGCCACGGGTGGCGCAGGGCCGTCATGCGGAAGGACTGGGCGGCCTCCATGACGGCGGCGCGCCACCCTGACCCGTCGGCTGACTCCGACGTCTCCGCGGCGGGGTCCGGGACGTCCGGGACGGCGATCTCCGCGAAGATCTCGTCCACCGCGAGCTCCATCAGCTCGTCCTTGGTCGCGACGTGCCGGTACAGGGAGGTCGCGCCCGCCTTCAGACGAGCGCCCAGCTTCCGCATGCTGAGCGCTTCCATGCCCTCGGCGTCGAGCAGGGCGACCGCCTCGCGGACGATCACGGCCCGGCTGAGCACGGGCTGCGCGGGTTCGGATGGTTGCCGGGCCCAGACGGACGGGACCGGGTTCGTCCCGGTGGTCATGGCCCTCCTTCGGCTGCGTGGATCGGGTGCGGACATCGAGCTGCACGGGCCGCGATGCGCACATCGTTCGCGTCCAGCGTACAGGTAACGCGGGATTGCGAACACCGTACCCGCTAGCGTACGGTGTTCGCATCGAAGGGACGGTGTGCGCAGCGCGCGTCGCTAGCGAAAGGAACCCCATGGAAACCCGCAACCCACGCCGCTGGTGGGTCCTCGTCGTGCTGTGCCTGAGCACGCTGGTCCTGGTGGTCGACGGCATGGCGCTGACCGTCGCGGTGCCGCCGATGAGCGAGGACCTCGGCGCGAGCGCCCAGGACACCCAGTGGATCCTCGACTCCTACATCCTGGTCTTCGCGGGCCTGCTGCTCACCTCCGGCAGCCTCGGCGACCGGTTCGGCCGCCGGAAGATCATGATCATCGGGCTGCTGGTCTTCGGGGCGGCGTCGCTGGTCGCGACCTTCTGCACCAATCCGGGCGAGGTCATCGCCGCACGGGTCGCGATGGGCATCGGCGGCGCCCTGATCATGCCGTCGACGCTGTCGATCCTCATCACCGTCTTCGACGACGACGAGCGCCCCAAGGCGATGGCGGCCTGGAGTTCGGTGTCGATGCTCGGCCTGGTCGGCAGCCCGGTGATCGGCGGCGTGCTGGTCGACCACTTCTCCTGGGAGTCGATCTTCTACCTCAACGTGCCGTTCGTGGTGCTGGCCGTGCTGGCGGCCGTCACGCTGATGCCGGAGTCGAAGGGCCCGTGGCAGAAGCCCGACCCGTTGGGCGCGGTGCTGTCCGCGGTCGGCATGACGGCCCTGGTCTGGTGGATCATCGAGATACCGCAGCACGGCGCCTTCGGCGGCCGGTCGTGGATCTCGCTGGCCGTCGCGGTCGTCGCCCTCGGCGGGTTCGTGGTCTGGGAGCACGTCACGCGGACGCCGATGGTCCCGCTGGGCCTGTTCAGGCACCGCGACTTCAGCGGCGGCTCGCTCTCGTTGACGATCGTGCAGGTGGGCAACGGCGGCCTGCTGCTGGTGTTCACCATGTACCTGCAGTTCGTGCTGGGGTACTCGCCGATCAAGGCGGGCCTCGCGTTCGTGCCGCTGGCCCTGGCCGGGCTGGTGGGCAACGCCCTGGGCGCCGGACTCGTCGCGAAGGTGGGCCACCGCCTCGTCATCCAGGTCGGCCTGGTCGTCATGGCCTCCTCCTTCTGGCTGCTGACCACCGTCTCGGCCGACGCCGGCTTCGCCGTCCCGGCCGTCGCGCTCGGCGTGCTCGGATTCGGCGCGGGCCTCGCGATGCCGGCCGCGATCGGCGCGCTGATGGGCACCATCCCGCCGGAGAAGGCGGGCGTCGGCTCGGCGCTGAACGACACCATCCAGCAGGCCGGCACCGCGCTCGGCATCGCGATCCTCGGATCCCTCCAGGCGAGCGGCTACACCCGCGAGATGCCCGACGACGCGCCCGAGCAGGCGAAGGAGTCGATCACCGACGCACTGGCAGTCGGCCAGGGCGACGCCGACCTGATCCAGGTCGCCCGGGAGGCGTTCACCACCTCGATGTCGACCACCTTCACCGTCAGCGCGATCGGCTCCCTGGCCGCCGCCCTGCTGGCCACGCTCGTCATGCGCGGGAAGAAGGCCAAGTCCGCGGCGCCGGATCCGGGGGAGGAGACGGCCCCGGGGGAGGAACGGGAGCTCGTCGCCTGACCTCGTTCGACCTCGTTCGCCGAGGAGGCCGGCGCCCTGGACGGGCGCCGGCCTCCCGCCGTTACGCGGCCGCGACGCCGCTGATGTCGAACGTGAAGACCGAGGACGCCGGCATCGAGACGGTGACCCGGCCGCCGCTCAGCCGGGTGCCGGTCCGAGCGGCATAACGGGAGCCGCCCGAGGCGCTGTCGGTGACCCGGAGCCCGACCTCGGTGCCGTCGGCCGGCAGCGTGCCGAAGGCCGACAGGTCGAGCGTCAGGTCCTGCGCCCCGCTACCGAGGTTGGCCGCGACCACCACCAGCCGGTCCGCGTTCTCGTCGAGCGCGGCGACCGTGTTGTCCACGCCGGCGTCGATCATCCGCATACCGGGCCGGATATGACGGGTGAACTGCGCCAGGAAGTAGTACTTCTGCTGCACCGCGAGCAGGCGTCCCGCGGACGGGTCGAACGAGATCGTCGCCCAGTTCGCGCTCTCGTCGAGCACCTGCCAGAAATGCCAGGCGTCGGGCCGCAGTTGCCGGAGGTCCAGCATCAGGTTGCGGACCATGGACAGGCCGGTGCCGTCGCTGTCGCCGTATTCGGAGTTCCACAGGCGCTTGCCGGCCGCCCGCACCTCGTCCCGCAGCGTCGAACGCGGGCCGCTGGAGCCCTGGTAGCCGTGCACGTTGACGCGTTCCACCAGGCCCTTGCTGGCCGAGGAGTAGCTGCGCCAGGTGGACAGCGCCGCGTCGTACGACGTCTCGTCGGAGGCGGCGATCGGCAGGTCGGCCAGGCCCCGGGCGTCCAACTCGGTCCGCAGGTGGGCGAGCACCTGCTGCTGGATGCCCGAGTCGAAATGGCAGCCCTCCTGCCGGCCGGTCGCGCTCCAGTAGTTCGAGGTGGACTCGTTGAACGCCTCGACGGAGACGAACGGGATGCCCCAGCGGTCCCGCGCCTGCCGGGCCGTCTCGGCCAGGTAGACCGCGAACTGTCGGTAGTTCCAGGGCTGGAGGTTGTTATCGGCACCGTTGGCCGCGCCCGCGGGGTTGTGGTTGAGGCACATCCACCACATCGGGGAGTTCGAGAACAGCTCCAGCGCCACGCCGCGTTCGTGCGCCATCACCATCATCGCCCGCTGCGCCGCGTCGACCGACCAGTCCCAGGAGCTGGAGTTCGGGTCCTCGCTGCCCCAGTCGATCCAGAAGCCCGGGATCTGCTTGAACGACTGCATGTTCGGCGAGACCACCATCGACTCGCCCTGGTACGTGTTCCAGCTGCACGCCCCGAGGTTGTAGCGGGCCAGGTTCATGCCGAGTCCGGGCAGCTGGGCGCCGGCGGCGTTGACCGTCTGGGTGGTGAAGAAGAGATCGGCGAGCGACTCGTCGTCGCCCATCACGTTCGCCCACCAGGCCAGCGAGGTGCCCCAGCCCTCCCACACCCCCCAGGCGTCGTCGGGGTCGATCGCGACGGTGGCGGCGCGCGCGGTGCCGGGGAGCAGCGGCACCAGAAGTCCCGAGGCGGCGGCGGTGCCCGTGGCGGTGAGCAGCGTCCTGCGTTTCATGGAGGTCCTCCATACATCCGGTCGTTCCACCGGAGTCGAAGCCGAATCTGAAACGTTCCATCCCAGGCCGCGGCGCCAACCTCCCATCGAACGGTGCAGCGGTCAACCCCGCCTCGCCGCAGGGCGTTCGGCGGGGCGACCACTCGGAGGTTCGGCCCAAGGCACGGTCCCTGAGGGCCGTTTCCGTACTTTCGGCCGGTCTGCCGGGCGCCACCGATTCCTAGCCTCGGCGCTATGCATACGGGTAACGCTGACCGGTGGACGAGGCCGGGCGGAGCGGCGGTCAACGCCGGGCTCGGCATCGTGTCCGCGCTGGGGATCGCCGCCACGGCCCTTCTGCTCGCCGACAGTTGGGGCGGGACCTCCTGGCTGCTCACCACCTTCGTCGGCGTGGTGGTGTGCTCACTCGCCCTGCTGCGCGAGCGGCATCGGGCGGGGACCGCGGTCGCCGGCCTGGGTGTCGGGGCCGCCGCCGTCGCGGTGTCGGGGGTCGCGGAGCTGCCTCAGGAGCCGGGTCCGGCCACGGCGTTCGGCCTGTCCGTGCTGGTGGGTTCCGCGGTCCGGGCCCTGCCGCCCGCGCAGGCCGGCGGGATCGCGGTCGCGAGCCTCGCGGTGCTGGCGGGCGCCTGGATCTCCGGGACCGGCGGGGTCGTGGCGCTGGCCACCGTGGCCTGGATCGCCGCCCTGGTGACGGGTGGTGGTCTGCGCGCCCGCGACCGGGCCAACCGCGACCCTGCCGAGCGGCGCGGCTGACCGGCGGATCGGTAGCGTGAGCAGGGTGACCATGCTGGACCGCGGCGTCAGGATCGCCACCGCCACCGGGCTCGGCGCGCTGTTTCTCGTGGCGCTGGTCATCCAGGCCGTCGCCATCAAGCAGAGCTGGGGCGCCCGGTACTGGCTCCTCGGCGCGGCCGCCGCGGTCGCGGTGTGCCTGCTCGCGCTGTTCCGCCGCCGGCATCGGGCGTGGACCGCGGTCGCTGGCCTGGGTGTCGCGGCCGCCGCCGTCGCGGTGTCGGGTGTCGCGGAGCTGCCCCAGGAGCCGGGTCCGGCCACGGCGTTCGGCCTGTCCGTGCTGATCGGCTCCGCGGTCCGGGCCCTGCCGCCCGTACCCGCCGGCGCCCTCGCCGTCGCGGGACTCGCGACGGTGGTCGGCGGCCAGTTCGCCGCCCAGCCGACCGGATCCGGCCTCATGGCCGTGACGGGGCTGGGCGGCGCGGCCTGGCTGGCCGCCGTCGCCGTCGGCCTCTCGCTGCGGCTGCTCGACGGCCGCGCCCTGGCCACCGCCGAGAGGGTGCGCCGGGACGAGCGCCTCGAACTGGCCCGGGAGTTGCACGACGTCGTGGCCCACCACCTCACCGGCATGCTGATCCAGGCCCAGGCCGCCCAGGTCGTCGGGCGCAAGGACCCGGGAAGGATGGCGGACTCACTGGCCGGCATCGAGGCCGGCGCCGCCGACGCCCTCACCGCGATGCGCCGCGTCGTCGGGCTGCTGCGTGACGATGACGGGGCGCCCGCCTCCGCGGGACCCGAGCGGCTCAGCGCGCTGGTCGAGCGCTTCGAACAGCAGGGTCCGCGGGTGTACTTGCGGGTGCCGGACGGTCACGACGGCCCGGACGGTCACGACAGCCCGGACCGCGAGGCGGCGTGGCCACCGGAGGTGACCAGCACCGTGTACCGGATCGTTCGCGAGGCCCTGACGAACGTCCTACGGCACGCACCGCAGGCCGGTTCGGTGTCGGTCACCGTCGGCCAGAGCCCGGGCGAGGTCACCGTCGAGGTCGTCGACGACGCCCCACCGGCCCTCGCCCCACCGCCCCACCGCGGCGGATACGGTCTGGTCGGCATGCGCGAGCGCGTCGAATCGCTCGGCGGCACGCTGTCCGCCGGCCCTCGTCGCGGCGCCGGCTGGTCCGTGCGGGCCACCCTGCCCCTCCCGACCACGGAGCCACCATGACCATCAAGGTCCTGCTCGCCGACGACCAGGCCATGATCCGCGGCGGTCTGCGGCTCATCCTGGAGGACCAGCCCGACATCAGCGTGGTCGCCGAGGTCGCCGACGGAGCCGAGGCCGTCTCCCAGGCCCGGCGGTTGCGCCCGGACGTGTGTCTCGTGGACGTCAGAATGCCCCGCCTCGACGGTATCGAGGTCACCCGCGCGCTCGCCGGCCCCGGTGTGCGCGACCCGCTACGGGTCGTCGTGGTCACCACGTTCGACCTGGACGAGTACGTGTACGGCGCGCTGCGCGGTGGTGCGGTGGGCTTCGTCCTCAAGGACGCCGGGCCCACCCTGCTGGTCGAGGCCGTCCGGGCGGCCGCCAACGGCGACGCGCTGGTCTCGCCGTCCGTCACCGTGCGGCTGCTGCGACATCTGGCGGCCGCCGGGGCGCCGGGCTCGGGCGGCAGGAAGCCGCCGCCGCTGTCCGAACGCGAGCTTCAGGTCGTGCGGGCCATCGCGCGCGGCCGCACCAACCAGGAGATCGCCGGCGAGTTGTTCATCTCCCTGAGCACGGTCAAGAGCCATCTGTCCGTCATCCAGGGCAAGCTCGGGCTGCGCAACCGGGTCGAGGTCGCCGCCTGGGCCTGGGAGCACCGCATCGTGGAGAGCACGCACTGACGGCGGCCGAACCCGCAGAAGACCGGCCGAAAGAACGGTCACCGGCGGCCGGGACCGTGCTTTGGGCCGGTGCCGGCGGACGGCCCCGGTTTCCAGGATGGGGGGCATGTCCAACGAGCACTCCCCACCAGTACTCCAGGCCCAGGGCCTGACCAAGCGGTACGGCCGACGCACGGCGCTGAACGACGTCGATCTCGCCATTCCCCCCGGCCGCGTCATCGGCCTCGTCGGCCCCAACGGAGCCGGCAAGTCGACGCTGCTGCACCTGGCCTGCGGGCTGACCGAGCCGACGTCCGGCTGGCTCAACGTCCTGGGGTCCCGCCCGGCGGCCAGCGCCTCGCAGCTGGCCAGGGTGGGGTTCGTGGCCCAGGACACGCCGGTGTACGGCTCGTTCAGCGTGGCAGACCACCTGCGCCTGGGTGCGCGGCTGAACCCGACATGGGACCGGGCCCTCGCCGAGCGTCGGATCGCGCAGGTCGGACTGAGCCCGACCCAGAAGGCGGGGCGGCTCTCCGGCGGTCAGCGGGCGCAGCTCGCGCTGACGATCGCGGCCGCGACCCGTCCGGACCTGTTGATCTTCGACGAGCCGGCCGCCGCGCTCGATCCGTTGGCGCGACAGGCCTTTCTTGACCACCTGCTGGAGTTCGTCACCGAACTCGGCGCCAGCGCGGTGCTCTCGTCGCATCTGCTCGGTGACATCGAGCGGGTCTGCGACCACCTCATCGTGCTGTGCGCCTCCCGGGTGCAGATCGCCGGAGGTATCCCGGACCTGTTGGCCCGCCACCACCGGGTGGTCGCGCCGCGCGCCGCGTTCGACCGGATGCCCGCCGGGGTCGAGGTCATCCGGGCGACGGGCGAGGACGGCGGTCGGCACGTCAGCGCCCTCGTGCGCGGCGATGCCGGAGCGACGCCGCCGCTGCGGGGTCGGGTCGAGCCCGTCACGCTCGAAGAGCTCGTCCTGGCCTATATGACCCGCGCGGCCGTGCCCGACGCCGGCACTGGGCCCGCGGCCGGTGCCGGGGTCAGCACGGGAAGGGGCGCGCGATGATCTGGCTGAGCTGGCGGCAGTTCCGCGTCCAGGCGCTTGTCGCCCTCCTCGCGTTGGCCCTTGCCGCCGCCTACCTGGTGTATCTCGGCCTGGACATCCGCGACGCCCACGACGCGTATCAGGCACGTTGCCGGAGCGAGGGCGAATGCGCCGAGGCCGCGGCGCAGTTCCGGAGCGCCTACGGGAACACGCTGCTGTTCCTCGCCGCCGGGTTCACGCTGGTCCCCGCCGTCATCGGCGCGTTCTGGGGGGCGCCGCTCATCGCCCGGGAACTCGAAGCGGGCACCCACCGGCTGGTGTGGAACCAGAGCGTGACCCGCGGCCGTTGGCTCCTGACCAGGCTCCTGGTCGTCGGCCTGGCCGCCATGGCCGTGTCCGGTGCGGTCAGTGCGCTGCTCACCTGGGCTGCCGGACCGTACGACAGGGTCATCAAGGACCGGTTCAGCGCCATCGTGTTCGGCGCCCGCGACATCGTGCCCGTCGGCTACGCCGCCCTGGCCGTCGTGCTCGGCACCGTCGTCGGCCTCCTGCTGCGCCGCACGCTGCCCGCCATGGCGTTCACCCTCGTGGCCACCCTCGGGCTCCTGATCCTGGTGCCCAACGTTGTGCGACCCCACCTCATGTCCCCGGAGACGGCAACGCTGCCCATGACCACCCAGGCCATCAACGAGGCCAGGAACCTCGGCAGCATCACCGGCGGCGCCACCATCGGCGGCCTGGGGGTGCCCGACGCCCCCGGCGCCTGGGTCAGCCACACGAGCCCCCTGCGCACCGCGGACGGCGCGTCGCTCAGCGAGTCCGAGTTCACCAGGTGCCTGGACAACCCACCGGAGACGGGCGCCGGCGGCACGTTCGGCGACACCGCGGTGTGCCTCGGTGAACTCGACCTCCACGTCGACGTCTCGTACCACCCCGAGGACCGCTACTGGCCCTTCCAGTGGATGGAGACAGCGCTCTACCTCATGGCCGGCGCCCTCCTGACGGCCGGCGCTCTCTGGCGTGTTCGCCGCCTGAGCTGAGGCGCGCCCGGCGGGCGCGGGTGGCCCCTAGGGGGCGAGGGCCCGGTGGTGAGGGTGAACCCCCGGGTCGATATGGGGAGTTGCCCCGATGTTCGGCGCGCGGGCGTTGGGCAGGGTGGACCCGTCAGAGATTCCTTACACCTGGAGGTTCGCCATGACACCCTCGTCCGCAGAGCCAGACCGCCGTGCTCCTTCCCGCCGTGCCGCGTTGCGCACCGCGGGGGGCGCCTCGCTGGCCGCGGGGCTCGCTGCCGGTGTGGCCGGCATGGTGGAGGCCGGCACGGCCGAGGGCGCCGCGGCCGAGGGCGCCGCGGAGACCGGCGACCGGTCGGCGGCCGGTCGTATCGACACGCACCAGCACATCCTGACCCGCGAGATGCGCGACTGGGCCGTCGCGGAGGGCCTGTTGCCGCCGGAGGGCGGGCCGACCTGGGCCGACTGGACGCTCGACGGCGCGCTGGGGACCATGGACGCCAACGGCATCGCCGCCGGCGTCGTCTCGGCGCCGGTTCCGTCCATGGCGTTCCACGACCCGGCGACCGCGGAGGAGGGCGTCCGGGTCTGCAACGAGTCCATGTCCGAACTGGTCGCCGCCCACCCCACCCGTTTCGGCTTCTTCGCCAACGTCGCGACCCAGCACACCGATCTGGCGCTCGACCAGATCGCCTACGCGTTGGACGACCTGGGTGCCGACGGCGTCATCCTGATGACCAGCGCGGACGGCCGCTACCTCGGGGACCCGGCGTTCGACCCGCTGTTCGCCGAGCTGAACCGGCGCCGCGCGGTCGTCTTCACCCACCCCGAGACGCCCCCGGAGGGCGGTAGCGGCCTTCCGGGCGTCCCCGACTTCATCGCGGACTTCATGTTCGACACCACGCGGATGGCGTTGAACCTGATCGCCTCCGGCACCCTGGACCGCTACCCGGACGTGTCGATCATCCTCTCCCACGCCGGCGGGTTCCTGCCGTACGTCCTCGGCCGCGCCGAATCCGCGGCCCGGCAGGGCGAGGGCGTGGGCGCGCCGGGGGCGGCGGCCGCGGCGGCCCGGCGGTTCTACTACGACACCGCGATGCCGGCGTCGCCGTACGCGATGCCGTCGCTGCTGGTCGCGGCGGACCCGTCCCGGATCCTGTTCGGCACGGACTGGCCGGCCCGACCGGCCGACGAGGTGGGCGTGATCACCCACGACCACGACACCGACCCGGCCCTGGACCGCGCCACCCGCCGGGCCATCGACCGCACGAACGCCCTCCGTCTGCTCCCACGCCTGGCGACCCGCCTGGCGGGCTAGCGCTGTGACCGAATAGGTTCGCCTCCGTGCTGTCGAAGGGCCCTGCCCGAGCGGGCGGCCACACTACGCGCACTTGCCGGACTCGACCTCGGCTTCCGCACACCCGAGCCGCTGCCCCAGGGCGGCGCCGACACCATCGACAAGGTGGGGTTCCTGGTGCTCAGCCGCCTCCCAGGGGAACCGTTGGAGGCCGATGCGCTCAACGACGTCCGAGTGGCCGGCAGCGTGGCGGCGCAGTACGCCACGCTGCTGGCCGGGTTGCGCCGTGCCGGAGCCGACGAGACGGTACGAGCGGCTCTTCCCCAGGCACCGGAAGGCCGGTGGCGCGGATTCGCGGAGAGCGTGCGCGGGGAGCTGCTCCCGCTCATGTCCGACCGCGGGTGCCTACGAGCCGAGCGGGAACTCGCGGCACTCGACGGCCTTCCCGACCTCACCCCAGCCGTGGTGCACGGTGATCTCGGCGCCGAAAACATCCTGTGGGAGTGGACGCACGGCCTGCCGCACCTCGCGGGAGTACTCGACTGGGACGGTGTCACACTCAGCGACCCGGCCGAGGACCTCGCAGCCATCGGCGCCAGCCACGGCCACGACCTCCTGGAGCGGGCGCTCGCGCTCGGCAGCCCGTCAGACGACGGACTCAGCACCCGCATCGCCGCGATCCGCGGCACCTTGGCCCTTCAACAGGCCCTCTACGCTCTCCGCGACGGCGACCAGGAAGAACTGGCGGACGGCCTGGCCGGCTACCGCTGAGGCCGGTCTCGTCGACGGGTCCGGCGAGGCCGGGCAGGGGCAGGCGGGCTGGGGCGTCACGTCCCGCTGGTGTCGGCGCGGGCCAGGCGCCACAGGGAGGTGACCTCCGCGGCGCGGGCCGTGTGGAGGGGGTCGGTGGTGTCCCGCGTTCGTGCGTGCCGCGGGCTGGTGTCGATCCTGTCCACCACCCGCAGGCCCGCCGCCGCGACGGCGGCCAGCAGTGCGTGTCGCGTTCTGAGCCCGAGGCGTTCGGCGAGGTCCGAGAGGACGAGCCATCCCTCGCCACCTGGTTCGAGATGGGCGGCCAGCCCGCCCAGGAAGCCGCGCAGCATGCCGCTGTCCGGATCGTAGACGCCCTGTTCGAGGGCGGAGGTCGGCCGGGCGGGAATCCAGGGCGGGTTGCACACGACGAGGTCGGCGCGGCCCTCGGGGAACAGGCGGGGGCCGACGACGTCGACGCGCCCGGCGAGGTGCAGCCGGTGCACGTTCTCCCGGGCACAGGACAGCGCGCGGGGGTTGATGTCGGTGGCCACGATGCGGTCGACTCCCCGGCGGGCCAGAACGGCGGCGAGCACACCCGTTCCGGTGCCGAGGTCGAACGCGGTACGGCATCCGGCGGCCAGCGGGGTCCGGGCGACCAGGTCCACGTATTCGCCCCTGACCGGGGAGAACACGCCGTAGTGCGGATGGATACGAGCGTTGAGCCCCGCCACCGCCACGCCCTTCTCGCGCCACTGGTGCGCGCCGATCACGCCCAGCAGCTCCGTGAGGGAGACCGCTATGGGCTCGTGCGGTGGGCCGTACGCCTCCGCGCACGCCTGGCGCACGTCGGGGGCTCTGCGGAGGGCGAGGGTGTGGTCGTCCTCCAGCAGCACCAGGAGCCTGCCCAGCACGCGGGCCCGGTGGCTGCGCGCCCGGCGGGCGAGATGGAAGGCCTCGGCCGGGCTGTCACCCGCGCGGGGAGGCTTCCGGTTGCTCCGGTCGATGCGACGGCGCAGCGCGTCCAGCAGCTGACGTGCGTTGGGGAAGTCGCCCCGCCACAGCAACGCCGTGCCTGCGCGGGCGAGGCGGTAGGCGGTGTCGGCCTTCATGCGGTCGTCCGCGACGACGACCCGGCCGGGCAGCGGCGCGGCACTCTCTGAATGCCAGCGGACGGATCGGGCGGTGTGGGCTTCGGTCCAGCGGATCAGGGACACGACGTACTCCTCGTGAGCGAACGTGCGGGGGCACGAAGCGCACTTGGACGAGGAGCGGAAAGGCAGGGGGGACCGCCGGTGCCACGGCACCGGCGGTCGCGTCAGGGCAGGCCGGCTACCGCTCCCGCGTCGAAGCGCGGGAGGAGACGTCGCCGAGAACCATGCCGAGCGTCATGAGCGGCCCTTTCGAAAGGAACGAGCCAAGAGGCTCGCACGGTCGGCTCCGTACAGGCAAACCCGAGCGGAGTGCGGGGGGTAACCCCCGGTGCCGCCCTGGGGAGGGCGCCTCGGCATGGCAGGGGGACAGTCGGATGGCCCGGGCCGCTCTCCGCTGATGGGATGGTCGCCGACCACCGGCTCCGGGGGGCGGAACAGCCCGCGGGCCACGGCCTGAGCGGTCCTGAACGCCCGGGCGACCCGAACAGAAGAGAGATCACCATGCGCGTGTCCGCAAGGCGTCGGCGGGGCCTGCTCGTCCTGACCGGCCTGGCCGGGGTCCTCATCACCGCGTCGAGCGCGCTGACGGCAGTGGCGAAGCCGGACCGGACCGATCCGCTCCAGCGGCAGGTCGAGGCGATCCACGAGTCCGGGGCCGTCGGCGTGTTCGCCGAGGTCACGTCGGCGGACACAGCTGACCGCGCGCGTGCCGGGACGGCCGAGACGGGCACCGGGAGGCCGATGCCGTGGGACGGCAGGTTCCGGATCGGCAGCGCCGCCAAGACCTTCACCGCCGCGGTCGTGCTGCAACTCGTCGAGGAGGGGGAACTGTCCCTGGACGACACCGTCGAACGGTGGCTGCCGGGAGTGGTCCAGGGCAACGGCAACGACGGCAGCCAGATCACCGTCCGGCAGTTGCTGCAACACACCAGCGGCATCCCCGACATCCTGCCGGACATCGCCTCGTTGAACAGCGTGGCCGGCTACCAGGCCGAGCGGTTCCGCACCTACACCGCCGAGGAACTGGTGGCGCTGGCGATGCGGCAAGATCCCCCGGAGACCGACTGGTCGTACTCCAACACCAACTACGTCCTTGCCGCGATGATCATCCACGAGGCCACCGGCCGGAGTTGGGCACGGGAGGTGAACGACCGGATCATCCGCCCGCTGGGTCTGGAGGACACCAGCACGCCCAGCACCTTCCCCGCCATCCGCGGCCCGCACGCCCGGGGCTACGCCTCGTTCGGCGCCGACACCAGCATCGACGTCACGGAGCTGAATCCGAGCATGGCCGTCGGCTCCGGCTCGATCATCAGCACCGCGCATGACCTGAACCGGTTCTACGCCGCGCTGCTCGGCGGCGAGCTGCTGGAGCCGGCAGAACTCGACGAGATGACGGCCACGATGCCCGCGCCCGAACTGGGCGTGGACTACGGACTCGGTCTGGCCGAGATCCCGTTGTCCTGTGGCGGCAGCTTTTTCGGTCACCGGGGAGAACTGCTCGGCTATATCGCGTGGGCCGGCGCCACCCCCGACGGGAGCCGGAGCGCCGTGGTGTACGTCAACAGCGACGGCGGCCAGAACACCGAGCAGGCCATGATGGAACTCGTGGACCAGGAGCTGTGCCGGGCCGGGGCCTAGGGACGCTGCCGGCCCGGCAGCAACGGCCGCGGCCGTTGCTGCCGTGGGGCAACCGCGAGCCTCGGGACGGCCTCAGCCGTCCAAGGCCGTCAGCAGCGCCGAGAGGTCCGCCACCATCTCCTCCTCGGTCAGCGCCCTGGTGTCGAAGTCCCCCGCGTTGAAGAAGCCGCCGAGGGTGACGTTGACGTAGTAGTCGCCGACCACCCAGCCCGCCTCCAGGTGGCCGTTCCCGTAGCCGTCGTCCCGGTAGATCATGTACCCCGAGGTGCCGGCCGGCAGCGCGTATAGCTGCCCGTAACCCTCTTCCGTCGCGGCGAGGTCCATGGTGTGCCGCAGGGAGGAGCCGAGCTCCCCTGCGGGGTAGAAGGTGTCCGTCCCGGAGTAGTCGTTCATCTCGATCCGAGTGTTCCGGATGCCCACGTTTTCCATGCCGTAGGCAGCCTCGGCTGGCCCGTAGACACAGGAGGTGATGGGCACGGTCCCGGTGCCGCCGACATTGATGGTCTCCGCCTGCGAGTCGAGTTGTTCGGTGGCCACCGTGGTCAGGGGCGCGCACCGCTCCTCGGCGGAGCCCTCGGTCGGCAGCAGCGTGTCCCCGAACTCCGGCAGTTCGCCCGGGTACTCCTCGGCGGCCGACTCGCTGATCTGCGGCTCGCCCGCGTCGCCGCCGCCGAGCGCGGTGACGATGTCGGTGACCTCCCGGAAGGTGGTCTCCTCGGTGAGGGCCTCGTCCGTGTCACCGCCCTCGACCCAGCCGAAGGCGGTGACGTAGAAGGTGGTGTCCGCCTTCCGGAACGACGAGGTGCCGTCGCCGCGGCCTGTGCCCTCGGTGTTGTAGCGGATCCACCCCTCCTCGCCGACCGGGAACTCGTAGAGCGGGCCCCACATCGACTCCCCGCGCTCGCCTTCCTCGTAGGAGGCGATGGCGGAGGTGAAGGAGGCGTACGCGTCCTCCGCGACGCTGCCCATGGACATGTACACGTTGGCCCGGAAGTAGTTCGTGCCGTCCTGGAACGAACTGGCCGCCGGGGTGGCGTACCAGCAGTCGATGCCGCCGTCGTTGTTCTCCGCGCTCTGGAACTCGTAGCCGCGGGCCACCATGATCTCCGAAACGGCCTCGCACGCGGCGTCGGCGCCCTCGTCGTAGCCCAGCGCCCGCGCGTCGGGGAAGTCCATCGGCTTCAGGTCCGGATGCGCGGTCATCGCCACATCGGATCCGCCGCCCCCGCCGTCGCCGTCGTCGCCTCCGCCGAGGAACATCACGCCCGCGACGCCCAGGGCGAGCACCACGACCAGGACGACGGCGATCAGCGGCCCGCGCTTTCTTCCCCCGCCGGGTGGCGGGAGCGCCGCGCCCGGCGCCATGCCGCCCGGCGGGTGGTACGCGCCGGGGTGCTGGGGACCTCCGTGCTGCGGGCCGCCGTGCTGCGGGGCGGCGTAGTAGGGCGGCTGCTGCGGCTGCTGCGGCTGCTGCGGCGGTGGCTGGTAGGGCTGTTGCGGCTGCTGGTAGTTGCTGGACATGGCTCGCCTGCTCGCTGTCGATGGGTCGTCGACCGGAGCCAGGGGCGGCATGTGGACCGCCCCCACCAAGCCGGTCCTGCGCCCACGATGCCGACGAGCCCTTTCACCCCACTTTCATCGCCGCGCCGGTCCGTCCCGGCGCGGTCCGCGAGCGGCGGTGGCTAGCCGGCGTCACCCTCCGCGTGATCGCGCCAGCTGTGCGCGGGGGCGTAGCCGAGGAGGCGGCGGGCCTTGGCGGTGGACATCAGGGACTCGTGGCGGCCGAGCTCGCCCCGGACCTCCACGCCGGGGAACTCGGCGGCGGCCAGTTCGGCGGACGGCGTCGACATCACGGTGTCGGGGCTCGCGATGACGAAGACCTCCACGCCCGTGGCGTCGTACTCCAGGCCCTTGCGCACGGCCTGAGCGCCGTCCCTGGCGTCGATGTACGACCACGCGTTCCACCGGCGCAGCCGCGGGTCCGCGTCGAACGCGGGGAAGCGCGCGTAGTCGGCCACCTCCATCACGTTGGAGAACCGCAGCCCGACCATCTTGAGCTCCGGGTCCCACCGGCAGAGCTGGGCGGCCATCTGCTCCTCCAGATGCTTGGCCAGCGAGTAGTTGCTCTCCGGCCGGCCCGGGTACTCCTCGTCCACCGGCAGGTACGGCGGCGGCGTCTCGAACGGCAGGCCCAGCACCGTCTCGCTGGAGGCCCAGACCAGATTGCGGATCCCGGCGAGCCGGGCGGCCGAGAAGACGTGGTACGTGGCGGCGATGTTGTTGCCGAAGACGGCGGCGTTGGGCAGCAGCCCGGGCGCCGGCACGGCCGCCAGATGCGCCACCGCGTCGACGCGGTCGTAGCGGTCGTCCACCGCGGTGAGGGCACCCACGGTCTGGCCGTAGTCGGTGAGGTCCACCTGGACGAACGGGCACAGCGGCTCTGCCGGCGGCACCCGGTCGAGGTTGATCACGTCCCAGCCATGGTCGAGCAGCTCGCGCACGACGGCACGGCCGAGCTTGCCGCTTCCACCGGTCACCACAACGCGCGGCATGATCACGCACCTTTCCGAGCAGGAGTTCGAACCGTTGCCCAGACAACCACATGGAGCGCACTCCAGCCGACTGTCGAGTCGGTCCGCGCGTGGCGGGCGTTGTCAGACCCACAAGGCAGGCTGGTGATCATGCGGACACTCTTCAGCGGCGAGATCCACGTGGCCTACGGCCAGATGTACATCGAGGGCCGGGACGAGCCTGACGAGGGGGTGGAGACCGGTCTCCACGAATGCTTCGCGGGACAGCGGGCGGGGCTCTGCGGGGCGGCCGTCCCCGGATACCTGTTCCTGCTGACTGGCCTGCACACCGGCTACGTGCCCCTCACCATCGAGCAGCACGAGACCGAGCCGTCCACGGACCTGGCCGACTGGGAGGACGTCGTGGAGATGTCGTTCCAGCCGGATGAGGACCTCCCGCAGCTGATCGAATGGGGCGGCGGAGGGTGCTGGGACCTGGGCCTGCTGGCGGAGCCATACCGCCTCCGCTACCACTGCCGCGGGATGGACGAGGCCCACGACGGCACACGGGGCGAGGGCGAGCCCGTGCTGGACGAGTATCTGCTCCAGTTCTGGCCGGCTCCGCCGGAGCGCGACCGCATCGTGAAGGAGACCAGCAGCTCCGCCGGGTACTGGCACAGGTTCGCCGGCGAGCTGCCCCCGCCACCCACCCCCGAGGAGTTGGCCGAGGCCAGGCGCCTCGCCCGCGAGAAGGAGTCGCGGGAAGCGCGGGAGCTGCGCGAGCGCCTCGAGAGGAAGAAATGGGGCGGACGCCTGCCCAGCGACCGGCTGCGGAACGTCATGGGCAATGTGGCCGGGATGGTCGAGCTCGACGTCCACCTCGTGCACGCGATCGACGAGGCCGGTCCTGACGTCCAACGCGCGATGGCCCGTTGGGCCGCGCGCCGTTCCTGCGACGTGGCCGGGCTCAGCGGCGTGGACTGGATAGCGCGCGGCCTGGCGGAGCTGGACCGGGGCATACCCCTCTCCGCACCGCTGGACGACGAGGAGCGGAAATGGGATCTCCTCTTCTCCGACCCGCAGGTCCCGGACACCTTCGTCACGCTGCCCGACGGCACCCCCAACGCCTCCCAGCAGGCCATGGCCCTCCCAGCCCTGACCGGCGCGGCGCACGCCGACCCGCTCCGGGCCGCCCTCGACGCGCTCTACGCCGCCGCCATCGCGCACGGAACCGGCTGGCGCGACCTCCTCACCGAGGTCCGCACCGCGTTCCCGGACACCGCCCACGCCCCGCTGCCCACGGAGGACCACCGGCGCCGCCGTACCGCGGCGGCCACCCTCACGGCCACCATCGAATGGCGCCCGAACGAGCGGCAAGGGCAGGAGGGGGACGATGACTAGCGGCGATCGGCTTGGTGGGGACGCCCTTGACCCGGAGGAGCTACGCGCGCTGGCGGCCTACCGCGAGCGGCAGACCCGCGGCGAATCCGCTGGCGTGCCGCACGACGAGGCCCTGCGCCGAGTGTTCGGTCCCGCCGGGGGATGATCGCGGTATGAGTGAGATCGTGCTGATGTCCGACCCGAAGGTCGCGGCCGTACCTGTCCGGGAGTGCGGTGAACGACTCGTGGACGTGCGTCGCGACAGCCCGCTGCTGGTCGACGAGCGCAAGCAGGACTCCGCCGGTGCCTCCGCCCATCTGCGGGAGGGAGTGCTCGACAGGCTGCTCAAGGCTCAGGGGTCGCTTCCCATAGGGCTCCGGCTGCTGTTCGTCGAGGGATACCGGCCGCCGTCCCTCCAGCGCCACTACTTCGACGAGTACTCGGCTCGACTCCGCGCCGATCACCCGGAGTGGTCCGCCGAGGAGGTCCGGTCCGCGGCCAGCCGCTACGTGTCCCCGCCCGAGATCGCACCGCACAGCGCCGGGGCGGCAGTCGACCTCACGCTCGCCGACGCCGACGGCCGCGAACTCGACCTGGGCACCTGCCTGAACGCGTCCCCGGAGGAGAGCGCGGGCGCGTGCTTCACGCAGGCCGAGAACATCAGCGACGAGGCCCGCTCCCACCGGGACATCCTGGACAAGGCCCTGACCGCCGCCGGCCTGGTCAACTACCCCACGGAGTGGTGGCACTGGTCCTACGGCGACCGGTACTGGGCACTGATGACGGGATCGCAGACCGCCCATTACGGCCCACTGTCAGCGGCCGCGTAGTCGCTCGCGCCGTTGTCCTCTGCGGCTCTGCTGCTCTCCGATCCGCGGGTCCCGCAGACCGTCGTCACGCTGCCTCACGGCATACCCAACGTCTCCCAGCAGGCCACGGCGCTTCCCGCCCTGACAGCCGCGGCCGACCCCGACCCGCTCCGGGCGGCGCTCGACGCGCTGTACGCGGCCGTCATAGCCCACGGGACCGGCTGGCGGGAGTTCGTCGCCGAGGCCCGCGGCGCGTTCCCCGAGACGGCCCACGCTCCGCTGCCGCCCGAGGTCAGCCCGCGACAGCGCATGGCGAACGCGGTGCTGAGCAACATCGAGTGGCGCTCGGTGCGGGAGTCGCGGCAGCGGCCCTGAGTTCGGGCCGCCACGCGAGCTGGCCCCCGGCGCGCCCAGTCACCGGGGCGCTGGCACCGTGCGCGGGGTCAGGAACGGACCAGACCGGTCGTGCAAGCGGGGGTTGACCTTGACCCTGGGTGAAGCTCCAGCCTTCTGGGTACCGGCCGCGGTGGCCGGGGCGAGGAGGAGTGGTGCGGCGACTGCTGACGATCGGAGCCTTCGCGCGTTCTGCTCGGCTGTCGCCGAAGGCGTTGCGGCTCTACGACGAGCTCGGGCTGCTGCGGCCGGCCGCGGTGGACGGTGAGTCGGGCTACCGCTACTACGCTCCGGCGCAGTTGGAGCGGGCCCGGCTGATCGCCTGGCTGCGGCGGCTGGGCATGCCACTGGCGCGTATCCGGCGGGTGTGCGACCTGCCGGCGCCCGAGGCGGCCGCGGAGATCGACCGCTACTGGGAGCAGGTGCTGGCCGAGACCGCCGCCCGTGGGCAACTGGCCACCTTCCTCGTCGACTACCTGACGGGAAGGGGCACCTCCGTGGATGAGTCCGCGACCATGCTCGGGATCCGTTACGCCGCCCGCTCGGAGCTGGGCTTGGTGCGCACGAGCAACGAGGACACCGCGTACGCCGGTCCCCGGCTGCTGGCCGTGGCCGACGGGATGGGCGGTTCGGGCGGGGACCTGGCGAGTGCGGCGGCTGTGGACGCTCTCAAACCGTTGGAAACGCTAGCCATGCCGGCCGGTGATCTGCTCAGCGCGCTCGCCGACGCGGTCAGTGAAGCCGATCAGGCGATCGCGGAGATCGCCGCGTCGACGGTCCAGGGCGAGGCGGCCACCACGCTGACCGCGTTGTGGTGGTCGGGTTCCCAGCTGGCGCTCGTGCACATCGGCGACACCCGGGCGTATCTCGTACGCGACGGAGAGCTGTTCCAGATCACTCATGACCACACCTACGTGCAGTCCCTCGTCGACGAGGAACTGCTGACCGTGGAGGAGGCGGACTCGCATCCGCAGCGCTCACTGCTGACACAGGCACTGACCGGCACCGGCGGAGCACAACCGGACCTGTCGCTGCACGGTGCCGCGGCCGGTGACCGGTATCTGCTGTGCTCCGACGGGTTGTCTGCCGTCGTACCGAACGGAGTGCTGTGCGAGGCGCTGACCGGGGGAGGCGGTCCGCGGCAGGCGCTCGACGAGCTACTAGATGAATGAGTCCAAGGGGTGTCGTTGCGGTCAGTAGTCGTAGTCGATCAGTGATCGCTTCACCGGCTGGCCGGTCTTGTCGTTGTGCCAGATCGCTGCGGTCAGTGCCAGGACGCGCGACAGGATCCGCACGGCCACTCCTGCCGGGCTCTTGCCGCCGTGTCGTTCCAGGTCGAGCTGGCCCTTGAGGGTCTGGTTGATCGACTCGATCACCTGCCGCAGCGGCTTGAACAGGTGCGCTCCGGCCCGCTGGGGCTCGCCCTTGCGGGCCGGACGCATCAGCTTCAGGCGACGCTCCGCAAGGTCGTGCTCGAACTCGCGGCCGTAGTAGTTCTTGTCCCCGATGATCGTCTGCCCGGGGTGGGAGTCCATCACCTCCGGTGCGGTGTCGAGCATGTCGCGCAGCGTCTCGCGCTCGTCGGCCTTGGCACCGGTGATCGCGAACAGGACCGGCAGCCCGCCAAGGGTGCACACCAGGTGCAGGCGCAGGCCCCAGAAGTACCGCGAGTGCGACGCGCAGTAGCCGTACTCGGCCCAGCCGGCCAGGTCCGAGCGCCTGGCGGTCTCCCGCGAGCAGCCGCAGCCCACCGGGGTGGAGTCGGCCACCCACACATCATCGCTCCACAGCGTCGTGTCCGTCGCCAGGATGCGGATCATGTGGGTGAGCAGGGCCGGTGCGGCACGCAACCGCTTGTTGTAGCCGGACTGGCCAGGCTGGTAGGGGAACAAGTGCCGGAAATCGCGGTCGGCCCGGCGCAGCCAGCGCCGCTCGGAGGTGTAGCCGAGCAGCGCGGACATCACCGCCAGCGTGAGCAGCTCGGAGTCACTGAGCGTAGGCGCGATCCCGACAGCCGGGCGTGCCGGAGCCAGCCACGGTGAAGCCTTCAACTCATCATCGATACGGGCATAGAGTGCTGTCGCGAGGGTGTCCAGGTTGTTCTCCACAGCTCGACCATGGACGTCCTCGCTTCATGTCCGCAGGCGAACCCTTGGACTCATTCATCTAGCTGGCGCGTATGCCGCCGGCGCACCCGACAACGTTGCCTGCGTGGTCGCCGAAGTCGTCAGCCTGGAGACACCGCCCACGCCGGATGACGGCCGTCGCAGCGGCGTGGGGCGGTGAGCGTTTCACGAGTCCGGCCTCTGGGTGCCTACGGAATCGACCGCCGTCCGCTGGCAATCGCGGCGTATCGGCGGCTGTGGATGGCCTCGGCGGTCTGCGCGGTGGGCGGCTCGTTCAGCGTGGTCGCGATTCCGGCGCAGTTGTTCGAGATGACCGGATCGTCCGCGGCCGTGGGCCAGTCCGCCGCGGTGTCGCTGGTCTCGCTGGTGGTGGCGGCTCTGTGGACCGGTGCCGTCGCGGATGTCAGGGACCGGAGAACGGTGCTGCTGACCACCCATGTCGGCCTGGCGTTGACGTACGGGGCATTGTGGGTCCAGGCGGCGGTGCTGGACGGCCGTTCGGTCGCGGTCCTGATGGTGCTGGTGGCCTGCCAGGGGCTGACCTTCGGTGCGATCATGACGACGATGGGCGCAGTGGTGCCCCGTCTGGTCCCCGTCCAGCTCCTGCCGGCGGCCAACAGCCTCAGCGCGTTGGTTCGTTACGGCGGGTCGATCCTGGGGCCGGCGCTGGCGGGTGTCCTGATCGGGGTGGTGGGGCTCGGCACGCTGTACCTGTTCGACGCTGTGGCGCTGCTGGCCGTGGTGTGGGCCGTCGCCAGACTGCCACCGTTGCCGCCCCGCCAACACGCGGCAGGTTCCCCGAGCGGCCCGGCGGCGCGGACTCGCCGGGGTCGCTGGACGGTCGGCCAGGTGCTGGCGGGACTGCGTTACCTGGCCGCCAGCCGGCTGCTCGTTTCGGTGCTGGCGGTGGATCTCGCGGCGATGGTCCTCGGCATGCCGATTGCACTGTTCCCTGAGCTGGCCCACCACACGTACGGGGACGCGCCGGGGGGAGGCCCGGTCCTGGGCCTGCTCTACGCCGCCTACCCGGCTGGGGTCTTCGCGGTCGGCCTCGTGTCGGGCACCTTCACCCGCTCCCGTCGCCACGGCGCTTGTCTGGCCGCGGCCGCCGCCGCGTGGGGCATCGCCGTCGTGGTGCTCGGGCTGGCCGCTCAGTTGTGGCTCGCGCTGGCGGCCCTCGTTGTCGGCGGCGCGGTGAACTTCGTGCTGAGCACCTTCCGCAACGCCATCACTCAGGCACTCACCGACGACGCTCTGCGCGGTCGCATCCAGGGATCACTCACCATCGTGACTATGGGAGGTCCGCAGGTCGGGAACCTGGTGCACGGGGCCGCGGCATCCGTCCTCGAACCGCGACTGGTGATCTGCGCCGGAGGCGTGCTCACCACGGCAACCGTGGCTGTGATCGCGTGCAGGGTGCCCGAGCTTCGGCATTACACCGCCCGGCAGAGTGGGCGCGGCGGATGAAGACGAAGGGATGGCGCGGGTGCGCACGCCGGGTCTGCTGGCCACTCAGGTGTCGATGACCCGGCGGCGGGTGAGGACGACCACGAGGCCACCGGCGATGGCGAGGGTTGTCAGGACGGTGGCGAAGAGGGTCGCCCCGCGTGCGCTAAAGGGCTCGCCGGGCGGGCGCCGGGCGGCGGGTTCGGGTCCGCTGATCAGCCACGAAGCAGCCGCGTCAACGGCTCCCGAACGTCCGCAGGGTGCAGGTTCAGCGCGTCGAACGCATCGGCCGTCACCCACATGAGCTCGTAGCTGTCGTCTGGGCCGTGCACCCTGGCTTCGTCGCCGGACAGAACAGCGCTGCCCCGGACATCCCTCATGAGGTAGTAGCTGGCTGGCCGACCGTTGTGCCGGCCCGTCCACAGGAGTCGATCGATCCGGGCGTCGAGCGTCGTCTCCTCCCGGAGCTCCCGCAACGCCGCGTCCTCGGCGCTCTCGCCGTCCTCGACATGCCCACCCGGCAGGACCGCGTAGTGATGTCCGGGACATTTGGGCCCACTCCAGCCACGGTCCTCGCACATCGCGCAGTCCCCGGGTGCCTCCTTCCGGAGAAACCGCTTGATGACCAACGCCCGCCGTCCATCAACGACAACAGCAACCGCCCTGGGAATCGCCACCTCTCGATGATCGCAGTCCACGGAGACCCCATCCAGTGAGCCTCTTCCCACCTCGGTTCGAGCCGGTCAGGCGAGGTGGAGGACGGCTCGGACCAGACCGGTGACGCGAGTCGAGGATATTGGCGATGACGGTCACGCTACTGGCCGGGTCGCGCGTCAGGTGGCGGGCCCGCGCGGATCAGGTTCTTGTTGACGACGGTGGGACGTCTGGCGCGGGAAGCCACCGTTCGCGGCCACGGCTGCGTAGCGCCCCTCGTGCTCCACGCGCATCAGCGGGATCTTGCGGATCTTGCCCGCTCCTCGCACCGCACGTCTTGAGAATGGCGACGGGCCGACCCGTGTTTCACAGCGTCGTCCCCCGCGTGCCGTCCGAACTCTTGTACAACTCGACCTGTTCACGCACCCACTGCGCCGGACTCGGCACGTACTCGCCCTCAAGGGGCATCGCGATCACCCATCGTCGCGTAGGGATTATGTTGCGCGATTCACCACGAGCACCGTGCGAACGTACAGGTCGGCGCGAACGAGTTGACGGGGCGTCGACTCATGAACACCGGAGCGCCGCCGACAGCCGAGCAGGCGGTGAGCTGCCTGAGCCGACCATGGTCTACGACACCTAGGACCAGTGCGCGGGGCAGATCCAGGGGGAGTTCAACGAACGCGGCGACGATGTGCCCTGGGCAGAGCAAGACCCGGCCGCACAGGAGTACTTCGAGCTCGTGGAGGAGGCCCACCAGATTCTCGTGGACGACGGGCCCTACACGCTCGAACTCCCCGTGCTGCTGGGCGCGGCCCGGTCCGTTCCCGGCCCTGCGGGGATGGACACCCGCTACGACACCAGCCTCATCGGAGAATGACCCATGGACTCCTCCCGCCAGAACCCCGCCGACCGCCCCGCGACACTGCACAGCGGCCTGCGCTGGGGAGTGGTGCTCGGCCTGCTCGCACTCGTCGCGGTCACCACCGTCGTCGGTGTCCGCGACTCCCGTGACAGCCTCCCCGAGGTCCCGACCCCGTGCATGGACGGCACCCAGACCTGCGAGGAATGGCAGGTCGAGGAGGGATTTCAGCCTGAGTACGCCGACTGGGGTGCCGCCCTGGCCATCGGTGCGATCACCGGGCTGCTCGTCGCGTTGGCCACCCTCGCGATACGGACGTGGATCACGACGACCAGCCGACGCACGCCCACCCAGGACACCCGCACGACGGACTGATGCCGTCGGTGAAAGTCGAGCGGAGACAGCTCGCGCAGGAGGGCCGCGAGGAGAAACGCGTGACCGCTCAGTCCTTGATGGTCGCTACGAAGGTCTGCCACGCAGGGGCGGGGACGAGCAGGGTGGGGCCGGGGTTCTTGCTGTCGCGGACGGGGATGACGCCGAGGTGGCCGTCGGCGACCTCCAGGCAGTTGTTGGCTCCCCCGTTGCTGTAGCTGGACGTGCGCCAGGTGGCGGTGCTCAGGTCGGGTCGGGGAGCCATGGTCTCTAGTCGTCCTTCACGAGGGATCGAATGAACTCCAGGGAGTCCTCAGGGGAAAGCGCGAGGTCTCTGAGGCGATCGTAGGACAGTTTGAGTTGTTCCACCTCGTCCGGCTCCTCGATCACCTCGCCGGACTTTGCGCTCTCCAGATAGGCCGCCGAGGTGCCGTCCGGCAACCAGAGGATCATCAGCGACCCGTCCAGCAGATCGTGCACTCCGGCATCGAACAGGAGCACCTGCAACGAGACGTTGGGCCGCCGCGCATCCTCCAGCAGCCGTTCGAGTTGCCCCTGCCAGGCGTCACGATCCCTGAGAGGGCGGCGAAGCGCGGCCTCATCCAGCACGACCCGCAGGTGAGCCGGGCTTTCGTTTCTGCGCAGGATCTCCTGCCGGCTCATGCGAACAGCGAACTGCTCCTCCAACCGGCCTTCCTCGTCGGGACGATGCGGGGTGGCCCACAGCAACTCTCTGGCGTACTCCTGTGTCTGGAGCAGGCCGGGAATGGTCTGCGGCACGTACATCTGGATAACCCTGGCCAGCGACTCCAGGTACATGTATCGCTGATACCGCCCCAGGAACACGTCGTCCTTGGCGAGCAACCAGAGGTTCTGGAGGCTGCGCCGGGTCCCGTACACCTCGTCGAGGCGTCTCGCCGTCGCCAGGTCGCCGAGGCGTTCGCCGCGCTCCAGCTTGTTGAGGTAGGACCGGTCGAACTTCGCCTTTTCCGAGAGTTGGCTCAGCGACATGCCCGACTCCTCGCGGAGCAGGAGCAGCTCGTCCATGTACTTGCGGCGGGCAGGCGCCACCTGGTTCGACTCTGACCTGCGTGCAGCCATCAGACCCCCTGAAGGAAACGGCATCTGTGGCCGCGCTGAGGGACCACACCAAACCCCTGGTCAGCGTACTCCCGGCTGCCGACGCTTGTAGCGGACCAGTTACGGAACGCAGCAGGAGGAAGTCGTCATGCAGCAGCCACAGCCCGATCCGCTCGCCGTGCGTGATCGCCTCCGGCGCACGTTCGCCCGTCTGGGTGTACGTAGCCGCGTGGAGTTGACCACCTACGGCCTGAACCGGGCCGTCGTGGTCAATCCGCTGACGCTCGCCGAGGCCACCACGCTCGCCGAGGCGCTGGAGCGGTAATGGGGGAGGGGTGCCCGGAGGGGCACGACGGTGATCTGGAGGAACGAGCCGACGGCAAGTACTGCCAGAACTGCGGCCGGAGGATCTACGTCAGTCGGGCCGCTCCCGCACTGGGGCGCGCGGCAAGGGGTGAGCTCCCGGGTGCGCGCCTGGAAGACCGTGGCGCACTCTCCCATCGGCGCCACCCGGCGGCGACGATGGAGCCTGACGGCTCGTCGGGCCGTCGGGGAGGGGAAACTCATGGCGCAGCACAGGAAGCCGGATCCAGAGCCGGGGCAGGGCACTCCGCCGCCGGACAACGCGGACACTTCTCTGTCAAGTGCAGCGTGTTGAAGTGAAGCAGTCCGCCCGGCAGCTCAGCCGATGACCGGGCTGCGGCGTTCGACCAGGACCACGTCGCGCCACTGGTCGTCGTGCTGGCCGACGCGCTCGCGCGTACCGATGACCCGGAACCCGGCCCGCCCGTGCAGGGCCAGGCTGGCCTGCTGGTCTCCCCGGCGGCTTCTGCGGCGGCCTTCAGCAGGCGGGCGGCCAGTTCCGTAAAGCCAGCAGGTCCGGGCCGGGTGCCGGGCGGCCGGTGTTGCGTACCGCGGGTGCAGCCGCGCGATTGGCAGCGCGTCCAGCCCGGCCGCGGAGTGCCGAGTCAGCTTGACGCTTCCTCCCGTCGCCGGTCATCGCCGGCTGTGGCGGGAATGGCGTTGTCGATGAGGACGGCGGCGATGGCGGCGGCGGTGGGGAAGGTGTCGGCGTTGAGGACCCGGGTGCGGGCCGCGGCGCCGTCGATGAGCAGCGCGAGCTGCTCGCCGAGCTGTTCGGGGTCGGCGGCGCCGGCTTCGCGGGCGGTGTCGGCGAGCCGCGCGGCGACGGCTTTCTTGTAGTCGTGTGCGTACTGGGATGCGGGGTGCTGGGGGTCGTGGAGTTCGACGGCGGCGGCGATGTAGGGGCACAGGGGGGTGGTGGGGGGGATGTCGAAGGCGGCGAGGAGCCGTTCGCGGGGCGTGAGGTCGGTGCGGTCGAACACACCGGACAGCACGGAGGGGTCGAACCGGCGCAGGTACTCAGCGACGAGTTCGTCCTTGCCGCTGAAGTGCTGGTAGGCCGTGCGCTTGGACACCTCGGCCGCCGCGCAGAGCTGGTCCATGCCGGTGCGGTTGATGCCCTGCTCGCGGAACAGCTGCTGGGACGCGCCGAGGATGCGCTCGCGGGCGCCCCGGCCGCGGCGGCGGCCCGTGGGGCCCTTCTCCAACTCCGTCATGGGTCCATGCTACCCCAGTTGGGTAACGAACGGTTTACATAGTTGCGCCCCGGTCGCCCGCTCCATACAGTAAGCACACAGGGCGGTGTACATAACACCGTCACCCCAGGTGCGCACGGCACCACCGACCCAAGGGAGCAACCATGGGAAAGCTCGACGGCAAGGTAGCCGTCATCACCGGCGGCACCACCGGCATGGCGCTGGCCGGCGCGAAGCTGTTCGTCGACGAGGGAGCGCACGTCTTCATCACCGGCCGCCGCCAGGACGCCCTGGACGAGGCCGTGAAGCAGATCGGCCGCAACGTCACCGGCGTCCAGGGCGACGCCGCCGACCTGGACGACCTGGACCGCCTGTACGACACCGTCAAGCGGGAGAAGGGAAGCCTCGACGTGCTGTGGGCCAGTGCAGGCGGGGGCGAGCCCGCTCCGCTCGGCGAGATCACCGAGGCCCAGTTCGACACCTGGTTCGGGCTCAATGCCCGCGGCACCCTGTTCACCGTCCAGAAGGCCCTCCCGCTCTTCAACGACGGTGGCTCCATCCTCATGACCGGCTCCAACGCCTCCCTCGGCGCCTTTCCCGGCTGGAGCGTCTACGCCGGCAGCAAGGCCGTCCAGCAGGCATGGGCCCGCGTCTGGCTCAACGAGCTCAAGGACCGCCGCATCCGCGTCAACGTCCTGACCCCCGGCCAGGTCGCCACCGCCAAGCAGGCAGAGCTCTTCGACGAGGCCACCAAGCGCCAGTTCGAGTCCCTCATCCCCCGCGGCCAGATGGGCAGCCCCGACGAAATCGCCACCGCCGCCCTCTTCCTCGCCTCCGACGACTCCAGCTACGTCAACGGCATGGAACTCGTCGCCGACGGCGGCACCACCGCCCTCTGAACCGAACAACCACAACCACAACCAGGGCAGGACACCTCATGAGCAGCATCAGCATCATCGGCACCGGGAACATGGCCCGCACCATCGGCGCGCGGGCGATAGCGGGCGGCAACACCGTCGAGATCATGGGCCGCGATCAGTCCAAGGCCGCCGACCTGGCCAAGGCTCTCGGAGGCGGCGCCACGACGGGAGAATGGGGCACCGCCCCGGCCGGGGACATCGTCATCGTGGCCCTGTTGCACGACGGCGTCGTGCCGGTCGTCGCCCAGTACGGAGACGCTCTCGCGGGCAAGGTCATCGTCGACATCAGCAACCCCTTCAATTCCACGTTCGACGGGCTGGCTCACCGCGAGGAGACCTCGATCGCGCAGGAAGTCGCCAAGGCGGCCCCGGCCGGCGCCAGCGTGGTGAAGGCGTTCAACACCGTCTTCCGCCATGTCCTGGAAAATGGCCGGCCCGACGCCTTCCTCGCCGGCGACAACGCGCAGGCAAAGGCAAGCGTGGAAGCGTTCATCGAGAGCCTCGGGATGCGCCCGCTGGACGTCGGCGGCCTGAAAATGGCGCACTGGCTGGAAGGAGCGGGCGTGGTCACGGTGGGCCTCGCCAACCACGGAGTGGGGAACCTGGACTTCGCCCTCAGCATCACCGAACTTCCCGTCTGAGCAAACGGTTGACGGATCACCGAAGGCGCTCAGCGAGGGCCACCCGAACATGATGGTGAGGCTGGGTCATCAGGAGTAGGCAGCGCGGCCCAGGCGGCCGACAGCCGATGCCGACCGCGTTCCCGGCGCGGGAGACGATCAGCAGTCCGAGAAGGGCATGAGGTCGGGTGGCAGCGGGTGTGTGGTGTCTCCGATGCGGGATTGCGTGGGCAGCGTGCGGACGACGCTGGTGCGGTCGGCGAGCTGCTGGCGCAGCAGACGGTTCTCCGTCATCGATCGGTGCAGGGCGCCGACCAGCGCCTCGACGTCGGTCTTCAGCTGGGCGATCTCTTCGGCGTCGGCGGCCCGCAGCTCTTTGAGTTTGCGGGCCCTGCTGGCGCAGCCGCTTCTCGCTGTCCGGCGTCTGGCCCCGGGCGCGGACTTGGTCGTAGAAGGCGTTCTTCAGATCGGGATGGCGCTGGGTGAGCGCGTTACGGGGCACCTGTGCCTCGGCCGCGAGCGCGACGATGGTCAGCGCACCGTTGGAGTGTTCCGGCCGGCCACCCAGGATGCGGTCCATCGCGGTCTGGATGCGGTCGCGTTCGTCGGGGGCAGGGCTCATGTGGTCGGCTCCTGGGTGTTGATGCGGTCGTGGACGTGGCGGTCGGCCAACGCGCGCAGCTGCCCGGCGCGCTGGGACAGCCGGTCGGCGAGCGGGCCGGAAAGCGCCTCGGAGGCGGCCTGCTTCTCCAAGGTCTGGGCGCTCTGGAGGAGTTGGTCGGCGTGGTGGTCGGTGCGCGCGACGTTCGCGCAGGACGGCCGGCAGCGGTCCAGCCGCGGGGCGTCGGCGACGTCCAGGCGGTGGCACAGGGCCCGGTCGCGGTTGTAGACGCACATCAGGAACGAGCGCGGGTTGTCGTAGACGGCCAGGGCCGGGTTACTGAGGATGTCCCGGGCCTGACGGTGGGTGCGGATCGACCCAGCGAAGGGCGGGGGCCTGGGCGGCGGCGTGGATCGCGCGCCGGGCGGCCGGCCCCGAAATCCCTGTTCCGGCGGCGAGGTCGTCGTGGAGGGTGGCAAGGGTGTCAGCGGTGGCCCGGGCGGTCTCGATGTCGAGCAGCTCGTGAATGCCGCCGCGGCCCCAGGCCGCGTACCCGGCACTCATCGCGGTGCGCATGTGCCCGTGCTGGATGGCCAGCGCGACCAGCCCGCCCGGTCGGCGCGCGATGTGCCAGGCCAGCGACCGGCGAAAGCGTGCCACCCCGAGCGCCCCGTGCGGGTCGTCGGGAACAACCTCGTGCCCGCGGCCCAAGCGCACCGCGAGCTGGGAGGTCCAGATGGCGAAGTCCTCGATCCGGTGGCGCATCGCCTCGTAGCCGAAGACCCGGCCGGTGGAGACGCGACCGCGGGGAATGGTGTGGACGCTGGCGTCGAACAGCAGCCCGCCTTCGGGGGCGAGGCGTTCCAGCACGCGGATCGCCGTGACCACCGGCGGGATCGCGACCCACGGCACCTCCCGGACCTGCCCGGCCGAGTAGTGGTGGCCCTCCTGGTCGTGGACACCTTTGAAGACCCGCCCGTAGATCAGGTGACGGCCCCCGTCGGCCGGGTCGGGGCAGCAGCCGTGCTCCAGGGCCATGACCTCGCCGGGCCGCATGCCGGTCAGGTAGGCCAGGACGATGAAGCAGGCCGCGCTCACGTGCCGCATCACCTGCGGCGTCTGGGTGAAGTCGATGCTGTCCGTCCACGGCCGGCCCTCGACGGTGCCGGTCACCGGTGTGGACAGCGGGCACGGTCCGGGGTTGCGCCGGACGTAGTCACGGAAACCCGCGCGCCGTTCGGAGCTCAGGTGACTGTTGACCTGCTTCGTGGGGCAGCCGGCTCGTGCGGCGATGTAGATCTGGCTGACCTGGTGCTCGCCCTTGTGCAGCCGGGCGGGCACCGGTGCACCATGCTGGAGGAGCTGATCGAGGTAGGCCGTCAGACGGCCCATGGACCCCCAGGCGCCGACAGCCTGTTCGGCCTGCCTGGTCAGCCGGCCGGTCTCTTCCCAGGCGGCCAGGATGTCCTCGGCGAAGTCGTCGACCACGCGCAGGGCCCAGACCAGCAGCGGGCCCATGGTGGTCGGGGAGATCGGCTCCCGGCTGTTCTCCCCACCGCCCGCCGCGGGCGTGGCGGGGAGGTAGTCGTCGAGGCCGTAGCGCTGCCACGGCGGCATCACCAGGCCGGCCGGACGAGCGCTCGCAGCGTCGAACGCCCAGAGCCTCGTGAGGGCCACGAGTTCCTTGGTGACATCGCCGCGACCGGCCCGCGGCTGCCGGGCCGCGTGCGCGGCGTACGCAGTGAACGTCTCCGCCGTGCACGCACCCAGCCCCGCAACACCGTGGGCGCTGGCCCAGTGGGCGAAGCGCTGCCACCTGCGGGCGGTGTCCTAGAGACCGTGCGGACCCAGACGCGAGTGCCAGGCCGGGTGGCCGACCCGCACGCCCGTCGGCAACACCGTGTTGATCATCATCCAGGCCGCGGGCTGGATCTCCTCCCGGAACGGGTTGGGGAACCGCGACCAGTCGATCCCGACGCGCACCGCGCTGGGGTTCGCGATCAGCGGGGCCAGCGACCACACCTCGTCGCCGTAGATCGAGATCGGAACCAGGCCTTCGGCGACGATCAGGGACGGCGCGATGACCGGGGTGTTCCAGACGGGAAGCGTCGGCAGTACAGCGGGCAGAGCACTCACAAGTCGTAATCCCCGTCAAGCAGTTGATCGATGACATGGCGGTCGGTGTCGCCGACCGCAGCGAGCGCGGCGCTCCAGACCGGCCGGCCGAGCCGGTCGCGCAGGTCCTCCAGCCGGGCGTGGCATCGGCCCAGTCCGCCTCCCACACGGCCGGCTCCAACACGCCGCGCAGGTGGCCCAGCGCCTGGTGCAGGTGGGCCAGCCGCGGATGATGCGCGGGCGTGACTCGCGCGTTCGGGCAGGCCGTGTACAACAGGAACGACGCCGCGCAGCTCTGGCCCGCAGGGCCGAACGGACTGTGCTCGTAGTCGGCGCAGCCCGCCGTCGCCGTCTCCCGCACCTCCCCCGCATCGGCCTGTTCGGCCAGGTGGTCGACCCCTCGGATCGCTTTCAGCGTGCCCCGGAGGCTGGGTTGCGGTGCGGTCCCGCCGGGTTCCAGCAGGTAGCGCCCATACGAGTGAGCGTCGTGAGAGCGGATCATCGTCGGGCCTGGGTGTGGGTGTACCAAGCGACGCGCAGTTCGTGGTGGAGGCGGGCGAGTTCGCGGGGGGCGTAGGCGGGGGCCTGATGGAAGACCTCGCCGTAGCGGGCACGGTCGCCGGGCGGGGGGATTTCTTCGCTACCGCGCTTCATGGAGCCGTGGAGGAAGGACGGTATCCAGCGGGCGGTGCCGTCGTGGAGGCGGAGGGCTATGCGCCAGCGGCCGGAGTGGGATCCGCCGGTGCGCAGGGCCAGTTCGACCTCGGTGATGTCCTGCCAGGGGACGCGGCGGGTGCGGAAGAAGCCGACAACGGCGACACCTGCGGGGCTCAGGACGACGCCCCGTAGGGCGGCTCGTACGCAGAGTACGGCCAGGAGGACCATGAAGGCGTAGTTGGCGTATTCCTCGGGGCCGGGGGCTGGGGGATCCGGCTGGAAGGTGGTGCCCACAATGTCGTTCCAGACCATGATCCCCAGCATCAGCAGGGCGCATCCGCAGGCCGCCCACCACACCGCGCTGCGCCACCGGTGCCGCAGCGCCTGCTTGTCCCCCATGCTTACTCCCCCGCTTGAAGCCGAGCGCGAGATCCTACATCGGTGGCCCGGAGCTGACGGGCTATTAGCGTTGCTCGGCGACGCGGTGCGGTGTGAGGGTGGCCGGATGAGAGCAGACACCGCGTACCACGGGAAGATGGGCGAGCTGTTCGCTGCCCAGGCCACCGACAGCGCCTACAACGCCCACACGGACCGGCCGGCCATGCTGACGCTCGCCGGGGACGTGACCGGGCTCCATGTGCTGGACCTCGGCTGTGGGGCCGGCCACTACGCCGCCGAGCTGCTGGGACGGCGGGCCGCGCGGGTCGTCGGCGTGGACGGGAGCGAGTCTCTGCTGGGTGTGGCACGGGAGCGGCTCGGGGACCGTGCCGAACTGCACCACCACGATCTGGAGGAGCCGCTGGCCTTCCTGGCGGACGGCTCGTTCGACCTGGTCGTGCTGGCCCTCGTCTACCACCACCTCGACGAGCGCGAGCAACTGCTCGCCGAGATCCGGCGCGTGCTGCGGCCGGGCGGTGTCCTGCTGGTCTCCACCACCCACCCCGCCGGTGACTGGGTCTACTTCGGCGGTTCCTACTTCGACGAGGAGCGGGTCGAGCTGCCCATCGGTGACGGGCTCGCCATCAACTACTGGCGGATGACGCTGGAGCGCTTCCTTAACGAGCTTCTCGACGCCGGGTTCGCGCTGGAGCGGCTGGTGGAGCCGCAGGCCACCGAGGAGGCCCGGCTCATCGACGCCCGCCGCTACGCGAAGAGCCGCCATAAGCCGACCTTCGCGGCCGTGCGGCTCCGTCGCCCCTGACGGACGGCCGGACCGACGAGGGCGGTCCCCCGCTCAGCGGCCCAGGTCGGTGGCCCTGGTGGCGCGGCGGGCGAAGACCTCCTCGCGCCGGTCCGCCATCTGCCGCAGGGCGTCCTTGCGGTCCCGCAGGGAGAGCCGGTCGAGATACGTGTGGCCGGCGAGGTGGTCGGTCTCGTGTTCCAGACAGCGGGCGAAGTACCCGGTGCCCTCGATGACGAGGGGGTGGCCGTTTTGGTCGAAGCCGCGAGCGACGACGTGGTCCGGGCGCGGGACCATCATGACCGCGCCCGGGACGGACAGACAGCCCTCGGCGTCGTCGACGAGCCGGCGGCCGTCCGGCTCCGGCCCGTCCAGCACGGGGTTGAGGAGGTGTCCGACGTGGCGGACCCCGTCCTCGTCCGGACAGTCGTACACGAAAAGCCGCAGGTCGACGCCGACCTGGTTGGCGGCGAGCCCTGCGCCCTCGGCAACCTGCATGGTCACGAACATGTCGTCGATCAACGCCGACAGCTCGGGCGTGCCGAACTCGACCGCCTCCCGGCACGGACGGCTCAGGATCTCCTCGCCCACCTCCGTGACCCGGCGCACCGAACCCCGTTCCGCCCCCGGCGGCAGGGCCGGATACGCGTCGACAGGCGTGCCCTGCACGCGGACCCGCCGGTCGATGGGACGGGACCGGTCGTCACGAACGGACATCGCTGTCTCCCCTTGCCTCAACCACTCGACCTCAACCACTTGCCAGCCGCTTTGCAAAGTAGCAGACTTTGCAAAGTGACTGAAGACGACCTCAACCCACCGCCGGGGCCGAACCGCGACGTCGGCGACGGGCTGCGGGAACACGAGGTCCGCACCGCCCTGTTGGACCTGCTCGCCGAGGTCGGGACCGTCACGGCGACCGAGGCCGCCGCCCGGCTCGGCCACAGCTCCGGACTCTGCTCGTTCCACCTGCGGCAGCTCGCGCGCCATGGCCTCATCGAGGAGGCCCCCCACGACGGAGGCCGGGCGCGCCCGTGGCGGCTGCGGCGGCACGACGCCCCGGCCGGTGCGAGCACGGACGAGGGGTTCGGCGATCTGGCCCGCGGGCTGGAGGACGAGAGCTGGCAGCGCTGGCTGGACCAGCGGGACCGGGTGCCCCCGGAGTGGCGTCGCGACGAGGCCTTCAGCGCCGTCGCCTATCTGACGCCGGACGAGATGGGCCGGGTCGCGGACGCGGTCCGGCGGGCGCTCGCGCCCTACCGCGACCGGGAGCAGCGCCCGCTGGCGCGGCCGGCCGACGCGCGCCCCGTGGCCGTCATCACCCGGCTGTTCCCGCTGTTGCCCCACGACGCGGACGAGGGCGAGGGCCCGGCCTCGCACTGAGCAGGGGCCGGGCCCGACACGCGCGACGGCAGTCGCGGCCCCGCGCGACAACGCGCACCCGCGCACCCGCGACTGCCGTGGACGGTGGCGCGTTGCCTTCGGCGGGTGATCGTGCGCGTGCAGTCCCGTATTGCGGGACCTCCCGCGCGCGATTCGCGGTGCTCGCGCACGATCCGCGGTGCCCGCATGCGGCGCCGGCGCGCGTGCGGCGTCCGCCCGCGACACCCACCCCCGCCATTCGGGACGGGCCTCGGGGGCGTCGCCCTCGGCGGGTGATCGTGCGCGCGGAGTCCCGTACTACGGGACGTCCCGCGCACGATCACCCGGTGCCCGCGTGCGGCGTCCGCCCGCCTGCGGTGCCGGCGCGCGTGGGGTGCCCACCCGCGCCCTCCGAGACGGGCTGTCACCCAGTCGACGCCTCGCGCCGACAAGGCTCCCGTGCCGGCAAGGCGTTCGCGCCGGTCAGGCGTCCGTGCGGGCGGGCCCCGTGGAGGCGCGGGGGATGAGGGTGGCGGCGCAGGTGGTGACGCCGCCGGAAGGGCGGGCGTCGCGGCCCAGGGCCAGCCGGGCGGCGATCCGGCCGGCCTCCGCCAGCGGCAGCCGGACGGTGGTCAACGCGGGCGCGGCGTCGGCGGCGAACGGCAGGTCGTCGAAGCCGGTCACCGACACGTCCTCGGGGATCCGCACCCCGCGCTCCCGCAGCGCGGCGCAGACGCCGAGCGCGACCATGTCGTTGGCGGCGACGATCGCCGTCAGGTCCGGCTCGCGGGACAGCAGCTCCAGCGCGCCCTCGTATCCGGAGGCGCGGTCGTAGCGGCCGTGCACGGTGAGCCGCTCGCCGTCGCCGGCCAGCCCGGCCTCGGCCAGCGCGGCGCGGTGGCCCTCCAGCCGGTGCCGGGTGGTGGTGCGGGCGGCGGGCCCGCCCACGTACCCGAGGCGGCGGTGGCCGAGCTCCAGCAGGTGGTCGGTGAGCTGGCGGGCGCCGACCCGGTTGTCGAAGATGACCGCGGTGGGCGGGTCGTCGGTCACGGACACCGACAGCGGCGGCCGGCCGCACAGCACGGTATGCGCGCCGGCCGCGGCCAGATGGCCGATCCGGGTGGCCAGCGCCGCGGAATGCTCCTCGTTCTCCACGGCCCCGCCGGTCAGCACCACGGCGGCGGCGCGTTGGCGCTGGAGCAGCGTGAGGTAGGTCAGCTCGCGCTCCGGGGAGCCTCCGGTGTTGCACACCACGGCGAGCTTCTGCCGGGTGCCGTCGCCGCCCGGCCCGATCTCGGTCTGCACCGCGCTGGCGATGATCCCGAAGAACGGGTCGGCGATGTCGTTGACCAGCACTCCGACCAGGTCGGACGTGGCCGCGGCCAGGGCGCTGGCCGGGCCGTTGACCACGTACTCGAGCTCCTCGACGGCGCGCAGCACCCGGCGTCGGGTCGCCCCGGCCACCGGATAGTTGCCGTTGAGCACCCGGGAGACGGTCGCCGCGGACACCCCCGCGCGGGCCGCTACATCGGCCAGCGTTACTGACATCCTCTGCTCCCACTTGTCCCAGGCACTGAGGAGAGGTTAGCTTCTCCTGGGGTAGAAAGCGCTTTCTAGGGAGGTTGTCGGATGTCGGGTACACACTCGACCGCGCGACGCCGGACCGTCCGGATCGCCATGAACGGCGTCACCGGGCGGATGGGATACCGCCAGCATCTGGTTCGTTCGATCCTCGCGATCCGCGAGGAGGGCGGCATCGAGGTGGGTGATGGCACGGTCATCTGGCCGGAGCCGGTCCTGGTGGGACGGCGCGAGCACGCGCTGTTGGCCATCGCCGAGCGACACGGGCTCGGCTCCGAGGCGGTCGCCACGGACCTGGACGCGGTGCTCGCCGCCGACGGTGACGCGGCGGTGGACGTCTACTTCGACGCGCAGGTCACGTTGGCCCGCGAGGAGGCGATCACTCGGGCGATCGCCGCGGGCAAGCACATCTACACGGAGAAGCCGACCGCGACCGGCCTGGCCGGCGCGCTGCGGCTGGCCCGGCTGGCCACGGAGGCCGGCATCAAGCACGGCGTGGTGCAGGACAAGATCTTCCTGCCGGGGCTGCGGAAGCTGAAGCGGCTGGTGGACGGCGGCTTCTTCGGCCGGATCCTCTCGGTGCGCGGCGAGTTCGGCTACTGGGTCTTCGAGGGCGACTGGCAGTCGGCGCAGCGCCCGTCGTGGAACTACCGGGCCGAGGACGGCGGCGGGATCGTCGTGGACATGTTCCCGCACTGGGAGTACGTGCTGCACGAGCTGTTCGGCCGGGTGGAGAGCGTCCAGGCGCTGGCCACCACGCATATCCCGCAGCGCTGGGACGAACAGGGCAAGCCGTACCAGGCGACGGCGGACGACGCGGCGTACGGCGTCTTCCAGCTCGACGGCGGGATCGTCGCGCAGATCAACTCCTCCTGGTCGGTGCGGGTGGGCCGGGACGAACTGGTGGAGTTCCAGGTGGACGGCACGGAGGGCTCGGCGATCGCCGGGCTGCGCGAATGCCGGGTGCAGCACCGCTCGGCGACCCCGATGCCGGTCTGGAACCCGGACCTGCCGGCGACCCACCGGTTCCGGGACCAGTGGCAGCCGGTGCCGGACAACCAGGAGTTCGACAACGGCTTCAAGGCGCAGTGGGAGCTGTTCCTGCGGCATCTGGTGCTCGACGAGCCCTACGAATGGGACCTGCTGGCCGGCGCGCGGGGCGTTCAGCTCGCGGAGCTGGGCCTGAAGTCCTCGGCGGAGGGCCGCCGCCTCCCGGTGCCGGAGCTGACGCTCTAGCCCTTGCCGGGCGGTCAGGGTCCCAGGGCGGGCGGGAGTCCCCAGCTTTCCGTCGGTCCGGGCCTGACAGCGACAGCCCCTTCCGGGCGTGGCCGACCGCGTGACGGGCGCCGGCGGCGCCGGGGCCAGGCCAACGGCCCCGGCGCCCGCGCCACCCCGGCCGACTTCGTCGGCGGGCGCGGTGGCCCCCACGGACGTCGGGGTCACCGCGCCGGCGGCGTCGTGGGACGGCGGCTCCGCCGGGGATTCCGGCGTGTGTCGGTAACACCGGCACCGCTCGGGTCGCCAGTTGGGTCGGGCATGCCGGTCGGTGCCGGCGGCGCCGCCGTAGGGATCGCGCGCAGCCGGAGAAACGTGAACAGCCTCAAGCCTTAAGCCAGAGCCAGAACCAGAAGTGAGGACAGCATGATTCGACTGCCCGACGTGGGCGGGGGACTGCGGGAGTACCAGCCGCGGGCGGAGCCCGCCGCCGCCGTGCTCGCGCCCGGCAAGGGCACCGTGCCCGGCACGGGCCTCGCCTCCCGCACCGTGTACGCCGCCGCTCATGTGGTGGCCGACCCGTTCGCCGACAGCACGCCCGACGGGCCCGCGGTCGTGGACTGGGAGGCCACCCTCGCGTTCCGTCGCCATCTGTGGGCGCATGGCCTGGGCGTCGCCGAGGCGATGGACACCGCGCAGCGCGGCATGGGCCTCGACTGGGCCGGCGCGGCCGAGCTGATCCGGCGGTCGGCCGCCGAGGCCAGGGCCGAGGGCGGCGGCCGCATCGCCTGCGGCGTCGGCACCGACCAGCTCGTCGAGCCGGCCGGCTTCGAGGGCGTCGCCGGCCTGGCCCGGGTCCGCGCGGCGTACGAGGAGCAGCTGGCGCTGGTCGAGGAGACCGGCGCGCGGGCCATTCTGATGGCCTCCCGGGTGCTCGCCGCCACCGCGACAGGGCCCGACGACTACGCAGAGCTCTACGGGCACCTGCTGCGCCAGGCGGCAGAACCGGTGATCCTGCACTGGCTGGGTCCGATGTTCGACCCGGCGCTCACCGGCTACTGGGGCAGCGAGGACCTGGACAAGGCCACCCACACGTTCCTGGAGATCATCGCCGCGCACCCCGACAAGGTGGACGGCGTGAAGGTGTCGCTGCTCGACGCCGAACGGGAGGTCGCGCTGCGCCGCCGGCTGCCGGACGGGGTGCGCTGCTACACCGGGGACGATTTCAACTATCCGGAGCTGATCGCCGGCGACGACCGCGGCTTCAGCCACGCGCTGCTCGGCATCTTCGACCCGCTCGGACCGCTGGCGGCTGACGCGGTCCGGGCCCTGGACACCGGCGACGTGGCCGGCTTCCGCGCCCGTCTGGACCCGACCGTGCCGCTGTCCCGGCACCTGTTCCAGACGCCGACCCGGTACTACAAGACGGGCGTGGTCTTCCTGGCCTGGCTGGCCGGCCACCAGGAGCACTTCGCCATGGTCGGCGGTCTGCAGTCGGCGCGTTCCCTGCCGCATCTGGCCCGCGCCTACGAACTCGCCGACGGCCTCGGCCTGTTCCCCGACCCGGGACGCGCCGAGTCCCGGATGCGGCAGCTGCTCGTCCTGCACGGGGTGACGGCATGAGCGGACCCACGAACGACGCCGCGAACGACCCCGGGAACGATCTCGCCGGTTTCTCCATCAACCAGATGACGGTCAAGCAGCTCTCCCTGCCCGAGCTGGTGAAGGGCTGCCAGGAGCTGGGCGTCCCCGGCGTCGGCCTGTGGCGCGAGCCGGTCCAGGCGTACGGTCTGCACGCCTCGGCCCGGCTGGTGCGCGAGGGCGGGCTGGCCGTCACCTCGCTCTGCCGCGGCGGCTTCTTCACCGGCGCCACCCCGGGCGAACGCGCCCGCGCGTTGGACGACAACCGCGCCGCCATCGACGAGGCGGCGGTGCTCGGCACCGACACCCTGGTCCTGGTCTCCGGCGGCCTGCCGGCGGGCAGCCGCGATCTGGCCGGCGCCAGGGAGCAGATCGCCGAGGCGCTGGCCGAGCTGTGGCCGTACGGGGCGCAGCGCGGGGTGCGGCTGGCCGTCGAGCCGCTGCACCCCATGTACGCGGCGGACCGCTGCGTGGTGTCCACCCTGGCCCAGGCGCTGGACCTGGCGGAGCAGTTCCCCGCCGAATGGGTCGGCGCGGTGGTCGACACGTACCACCTGTGGTGGGACGACCAGATCGCCGAACAGATCGCCAGGGCGGGCGCGGCGGGGCGTATCCACAGCTTCCAGTACGCCGACTGGATCACGCCGCTGCCGGCCGGCGTGCTCACCGGCCGCGGGCAGCTCGGCGACGGTTCCGTGGACTTCCGCTGGTTCCGCGACCGGGTCAGGGCGACGGGCTTCGCCGGGCCCGTGGAGGTGGAGATCTTCAACGACGAGATGTGGGCGCGCGACGGCCGCGAGGTGCTGGCCGAGACCGTCGCCCGCTACCGCGAACACGCGCGGTGACGGCCGCCCGGTCCCTGGGAGGTGGTGCGCACAGCGTGTCTCCGCGTCGGCGTCGCCGACCGTGAGTGGGAGGCGCTCGCTGGGAGGATCACGAGTAGGATAAAGGGCATGGGTGATGCTACTGGAAAGTACTCGATCACCATGCCCCGCGACATCGCGGAGGCGGCCCGCACCCGCGGCGGCCCGCACGGGCTGTCCTCCTACGTCACCGCCGCGGTCGCGCGGCAGATCGAGCGCGACAAGCTGAGCGAGATCATCGAGGCGGCCGAGGCCGTGCACGGGCCGATCACCGAGGAGGAGATCCAGCAGAAGCGCGACGCGTTGCTGCACGCTCGTGAGCAGCAGACCTCCGGGCCCGCGGCGTGACCCCTGCTCGTGTCGTGTCCTCCGGAACCCTCGTTCTGGACAGCGAGGGTCTCGCCAAGGGGGTGCTCCAGGACCGTGAGGTCATGGGATGGCTCGCGCTGGCCCGGGCTGATGACATGCGAGTGGTCACGAGCACGGCCGTCCTGGTGGAGGTCATCCATCCGCGCATCAGACGGCCCGCTCTGGAATGGCTGCTGTCCCGCCTGGTCATCGAGCCGGTCACTGAACCCTGTGCCCGGCAGGCGGCCGGCCTGCTCATGGAGACCGGGCTGCACGGCCACAAGCACGCCATCGACGCGATGCTCTGCGCCACCGCGCTTGCCGCGCCCGGGCCGGTGACCGTGCTCACCTCGGATCCCGACGACCTGACGGCGTTGTGCGGCGGGCGGGTGACGGTCATCAAGGTCTAGGGATCGTGCGCGTCGTGTCCCGCCAGCCGGGGCGTGGCGCGCACGTTCTCAACGCCAACTCCTCCGGGGTCCCGCGGGGCGCCAACGCTCGTTACGCTGTCGGAGAGTTGACGGGGAGGTTGATGGCACTGCGGTGGTGGCGTCGGGGCGGCCGGGGCGCGCTGGTGGTGAACAACGTCATCAACGACGGCGACTTCCACGGCCCCGTGATTCAGGCGAACTCGGTGTCCGTTCGGTGGGAGTACAACAAGGGGCGACGCTGGACCGAGGATCTCGCCTCGCTCGTCCAGAAGGCGGAGAAGCGCGCGTGGCATCGGCTGCTCGGCCGCGACACGGAGCGCATCGACCTCACCTACCGTCTGGTCGCCACGCCCGGGCGGGCGGCGGACAACGCGGAGGACGCCGGCCGGCTGCTGGCCGAAGGCATCCACGCCTACTACACCGCGCTGAGCCCCCGCCGGCTCGTCGTCACGGGCCAAGCGGGCGGGGGAAAGACCATGCTCGCCCTGGAGTTGCTGCTCGCCCTGATCAGGAAGCGGGGCCCCGACGACCCGGTCCCGGTGTTGTTGCCGATGGTCGACTGGGCTCCGTCGGTCCCGCTGACCACCCATCTCGTGGAGCGTCTGCACCGGGTCTACGGTTGGCCCCGGCGTAAGGGGCGTTGGCTGATCGAGCACGGTCTCGTGCTGCCGGTCCTGGACGGCCTGGACGAGATGGACGAGCCGCTGCGGGACGGGCGGCCGAACCCCGCGGCCGTGCGGGCGCGGGCGGCGCTCGAAGCGCTCAACGACCACCTGGTCGACCGCCAGCTGGGCCCGCTCGTCCTGACCTGCCGCGACGACGCGTACCTGGCCCTGGCCGGTGGTCCTGGCCGGGACGATCGGCGGCGTCGGCTGCTCGACGCGGCGCAGGTCAGGGTGGATCCGGTGGACGCCCCGGACGCCCTCGCGTACCTCACCCGGCGCGCCACCGACCAGGCCCGGTGGCGTCCCCTCCTGGACCATCTCAGGGCCCGGCCCAACTCGCCCGTCAGCCGGCTGTTGTCCACGCCCTGGCGGCTGTGCCTGGTGGCCACCGTCTACCGGGCCTCGGGAGACCCGGCGGACGTCGTCCGCGCCCGCAGCGCGAAGCGCCTGGACCGGCTGCTTCTGGCGCGCTACATACCCGCGACCGTCGAGCAGTCGAAGTCCTCCCGCCACGAGGCGGCGGACGCGCACCGGTGGCTGCACGTGCTGGCCGGGTACCTGGGGCCCGCGGACGGGAGCGCGTCCCGTTCCGTGATCGAGCCGGGGGAGTTGTGGCGCGAGTCGAGCCCCGCCGCCGCCCAGTGGCACCGGATCATGATGGTGCTGCTGGGCAGTACGTTCGGGCCGCCGTTGATGTGGATCCTGCCGTTCCACGAAACGCCTCGCCAGCTGTACGTCCCGATCGCCATCGGCCTGGTGTTCGGTCTGGCCCTGACCACCATGGAGGTGCCGTTCGACGTGCGGCCCCGGACGCTGCGCCATCTGGCGCCGTGGCGCCGGCCGCTGCGCTTCCTGACGGTCGTCGGCCTGAGCATGGGGGTCGGGTTCGCGGTCGGCGAGCCGTTCGGCTGGCGGTGGGGGGTGTTCGTCACGTGCTTCGCTCTCGTCCCCGTTTTCCTGGCGAACCAGTTCATCTCGCCGGACGACGTGCTCACCGCGCGCCAGGTGATCCGCGGCGATCTCCTCACCACCGGCCTCGCCTGCCTGGTGTTCGCGGTCGGCTCCGCGGCCCTGTTCAGCCGCCAGTACGACACGCACGACGCCCTGCTCGCGGCCGTGGTCCTCACCGTGTTCGACTACTTCGCCTTCTTCGGCGGGCCGAGCCTGCGCTACCTGTTCTTCCTCTACGCCAACCGTCGAGCGCTGCCGCCGCGGCTGGCGGCCTTCCTCGAATGGGCCGCGGACGCCGGCCTGCTGCGGCGGACCGGGGCCGGCTACCAGTTCCGCCACGACGAGCTGCGGCGCTGGCTGGCGGCCCACCCGGAGGCGCCCGACACCCGGGGGGACCCCCATGGCCGGGGGAGCGGGGGAGGCCCGGCCCGGGCGCGGTAGCCGACGGGGCGACGCACGGCCCTTGGCGGAGGGACGAGGGTCGCGACAGGATGCACGTGTGCACAGCGATCTGTTCAACGCGCGGTACGCGGCGACCCAGGCCACCGAGCCCGGGATGACGCTGCAGAACTCCAAGTCGATCAAGTACACGGTCTACGGCGAGTGCTTCGCACGCCAGGGCGCCATGATCGCCTTCCGCGGGAACCTCCAGTTCGAGCGGAAGGGCCAGGGCGTCGGCAAGTACTTCAAACGCGCGCTCACCGGCGAGGGTCTGGACCTGATGGCGGTGCGCGGCCAGGGCGAGGCGTGGTTCGCGCACGAGGCGGCCAACTGTTTCATCGTCGACCTCGACCCGGGCGACAGCATCACCGTCAACGGCCACAGCGTGCTGTGCTTCGACGCCACGCTGGCGTACGAGATCGGCATGGTGAAGGGCGCGGGCATGGCCGGCGGCGGGCTGTTCAACAGCGTCTTCACCGGGCACGGCAGGCTCGGCCTGATCTGTGAGGGCGATCCGGTGGTGATCCCGGTCAGCCCGGGGGCGCCGGTCTTCGTGGACACGGACGCGGTGGTGGGCTGGAGCGCCCAGCTGGGGACCTCGCTGCACCGCTCGCAGAGCATGGGCTCGATGCTGCGCGGCGGTTCGGGCGAGGCGGTGCAACTGAAGCTGGAGGGCGACGGGTTCGTCATCGTCCGCCCGAGCGAGGTGCGGCCGGACGCCAAGGGGCAGGGCTGAGCCTTCCCTTGGCGCCCGGGTCGGGCCGCGTTCCCGTCAGCTGGTGAACGCGCTGAGCGCCAGGCAGGTGACGAAGCCGGTGACGCCGACGGTCGTCTTCATGACGGTCCAGGACTTCAGCGTGTCGGCGACGGACATTCCGAAGTAGCGGTTGGCCATCCAGAAACCGGAGTCGTTGACGTGTGAGAACGCGGCGCCGCCGCAGGCGATGGCGATGGTGGTGAGCGCGGTCTCGGTCGGCCCGGCGCCCAGCGCTTCGGCCAGCGGCGCGGTGAACGTGGCGCCGGTGATCATCGCGATCATGCCGGAGCCCTGGCAGATGCGGATCACCGACGAGGTGAGGAAGCCGAAGACCACCAGCGGGACGCTGGCGTCCTCCATGGCCTCGGCCAGCACCTCGCCGAGTCCGGACGCGACGAGGACGCCGCCGAAGGCGCCGCCGGCGCCGGTGATCAGGATGATCTGCCCGGCCGGGCCCAGCGCCGAGGAGGCCAGTTCCCTGAGTTCCTCGCCGGTGGCGCCGCGCCGAACGCCGAAGAACCACATCGTGTAGAGACAGGTCGCCAGCAGCGCGATGACGGGGTGGCCGATGAACATCAGGGTGGTGGACGGCGTCGTGCCCTCCTCCAGGGCCTGTTTGCCGATGGTGCCCAGGACGATCAGGGCCAGGGGCAGCAGCAGCGCGCCCACCACGGAGCGGAAGCTCGGCAGCGAGGCGGTCGGCGGGGCTGCCTCGTCGCCGGTGCCGTCGCCGGAGCCGGTGCCGGAGCTCTTGTGGACGCCCGCGTTCGTGCCCGAGCCCAGGCCGTTCGCGGAAGCCTCGGCGTGCAGTGCGGCCGGGACGGGCACGAATATTCGCTTGGCGATGAACCGGCCGAACAGCGGCCCGGCGACGATCACGGCGGGGATGCCGCACAGCACGCCGAACAGGATGACCAGGCCCAGCTCGGCGTCCAGGATCCCGGCCGCGGCCAGCGGGCCGGGGGAGGGCGGCATGAAGGTGTACGCGCAGCTCAGCCCGGCGCACATGGGGATGCCGTAGTACAGCAGGGACTTCCCGGTGCGCTGGGCGATGCCGTACAGCATCGGGACGAGGATGACGATGGCGACGTCGATGTAGACCGAGATGGACACCAGGAAGCCGGCCATGCCGAGGCCCCAGGCGATGTTCTTGTCGGAGAACCTCCCGGCCAGGGTGGTCGCGATGCGTTCGGCCGCCCCGGCCCGTTGCAGCACGGTGCCGAACACCGCGCCCAGACTGATCACCAGGGCGAGCTGCCCCAACCCGCCGCCCATCTCCTCGACGACCAGCTCCATCAGCTCGGTCGGGCTGGTCCCGACGGCCAGGCCGAACGCGATGGTGGTCACGAGCAGCGCCAGGAACTCCTGGAACTTCCACTTGATCACCAGCAGCAGCAGGAGCGCGACCGCTGCCGCGGCAGCGATCAGGGTCCAGGTCGTACTGTCCATCTCATCTCCGTTGATGTGGTGCGCTTACGCAGGGGGAGCGGGTGGGGGCGGGGAGCGGGCGGGGAGAGCGGGCTCACCGGGGGCGGGGCACGGTGCCCCGGTGCTTCTCGGCCCGCAGGAAGTCGAAGTCGCAGCCCTCGGGGGCCTGGGTGACCTGCTCGGTGAACAGCCGGCCGTAGCCGCGGCCCGGCGCGGGCCGTGGGCGGGGCGGGGACTGGCGGGCGCGGTCGGCCAGCTCCTCCTCGGGGACCTCCAGGTCGAGCACCCGGTCGGCGAGGCTGAGCCGGATCGTGTCCCCGGTCCGCACGAGTCCGAGCGTGCCGCCGACGGCGGCCTCCGGCGCGACGTGGAGCACGATGGTGCCGGCCGCGGTGCCGGACATCCTGCCGTCGGACACCCGGACCATGTCGCGGACGCCCTGCCGAGCGAGCTTCTTCGGGATGGGGATGTAGCCGGCCTCCGGCATGCCGGGGGCGCCGAGGGGACCGATGTTCCTGAGCACCAGCACGTCGTCGGGACGCACGTCGAGGTCCTCGGCGTCGATGCGGGCGGCGAGATCGTCGGCGTCCTCGAACACCACGGCCCGGCCGCGGTGTTCGAGCAGCTCGGGGGTGGCCGCGACCTGCTTGATCACGGCGCCGCCGGGCGCGAGATTGCCGCGCAGCACGGCGAGGCCGCCACTCGGGTAGAGCGGCCGGTCCCGGGGCCTGATCACGTCCTGGGGGAACGGTTCGGGCGCCTCGGCGAGCTCCTCGCCGAGCGTGCGGCCGGTGATGGTGGGCGCGTCGAGGTGGAGCAGATCGCGCAGTTCCCGCAGCAGCCGCGGCACCCCGCCGGCCCGGTGCAGGTCCTCCATGTAGTGTTCGCCGGCCGGTTTGAGGTTGACCAGCACCGGGGTCTCGCGGCTCATCCGGTCGAAGCCGTCCAGGTCCAGGTCGTAGCCGAGGCGGCCGGCCACGGCGGCCAGGTGCACCAGGCCGTTGGTGGAACCGCCGACCGCCAGCAGGACGCGCAGCGCGTTCTCCAGGGCCTCGACGGTGAGGATCTTGTCGATGGTCAGGCCCTCGTGGGCCATCCCGACGGCCCGCCGGCCGGTGAGCTCGGCGATCCGCATGCGGTCGGCGGTCACCGCCGGGGGCGTCGCGCTGCCCGGCAGGGCGATCCCGGCCGCCTCCGCGACACAGGCCATGGTGCTCGCGGTCCCCGCGACCGAACAGGTGCCCACGCTGCCGACCAGCCGGCCGTTGACCTTCGTGATCTCGGCCGCGTCGATCTCACCCGCCCGGAACCGGCCCCAGAACGCCCGACAGTCGGTGCAGGCGCCCACGGTGCGCCCGCGGTGCGATCCGGTCAGCATCGATCCGGTCACCAGCTGGATGGCCGGCTTGCCGGCCGAGACGGCGCCCATCAGCTGGGCCGGCACCGTCTTGTCGCAGCCCCCGATGAGCACGACCGCGTCCACCGGCAGGGCGCGGATCATCTCCTCGGTGTCGATCGCCATGAGGTTGCGCAGGAACATGCTGGTCGGGTGCGAGAAGCTCTCGTGCAGGGAGATCGTCGGGAACTCGACGGGCAGCCCGCCGGAGAGCAGTACGCCGCGTTTGACCGCCTCGACGAGCTGCGGCACGTTGCCGTGGCACGGATTGAAGCCGCTGCCTGTGTTCACGACGCCCACCACCGGGCGGTCCAGGGCGTCGTCCGTGTATCCGGCGCCCTTGATGAACGCAGTGCGGAGGAAGAGCGCGAACTCCTCGTCCCCGTAGCTCACCAGGCCGCCCCGCATGCCGCGGGGAGGTATGCCGTCATCCGTCATTGCTGTCGACCTTATTATTGATAATCTCGTCGATATTGCGCGGGCATGTAATCACGACATCCCGACGGGAGACAAGGCCCATGTCAGAATGAGCGGCGTGCGCGACGGCAGCGAGGAAGGGCCAGGACCCGTGACGGTCGGGGACGGGGCGCCGTCCGGGGCGGGCGCCGGTCGGGATGTGGCCGACCTGCTGGAAGAGGAGATCGTGCTCGGTCTCCGCTTCCCGCGCGAGCGGCTGGTCGAGGACGAGCTGATGGAGCGGTTCGCCGCCAAACGGCACGTCGTGCGCCGCGCCCTGCAGAGCCTGGAGCATCGGGGCCTGGTCGAACGGCGGCGCAATGTCGGGGCGTTCGTCCGGATGTACACGGCCAAAGAGGTCCGCGATATCTACGCGGTACGGGAGCTCCTGGAGACGCACTGCGCCCGCGGTATCGCCCTGCCGGTGCCGGCGGAGCGCCTGGACGAGCTGATCGCCATCCAGCGGCGGCACGACGCCGCGGTCGACACCGAGGACCTACGGGGCATCGTGCACACGAACACCGCCTTCCACCGGGCGCTCTTCGCCCTGTCGGACAACGCGGCGCTGGTCGCGGCGATACTCCGGCACGCCCAGATGACGCACGCCATCCGGTCCGTCAACGCCACCTCGCCCGCCTTCCAGGACCGCTCGCGCCGGGAGCACTGGGCGATGATCGGCGCGCTCCGGGACGAGGAGACGGAGGCGCTGGCCGAGACCTGCCGGGTGCACCTGCTGCCCTCCCGCGACGCCTATCTGCGGCGCGTCGACGCGCAGGTGCCCGGCGCCCGTCCCGCGCTCGGCTGAGGCGCTGCGGGGGCGGTCAGGCCCGGCGGAGGATCAGCACGACGTTGTGGCCGCCGAAGCCGAACGAGTTGCTCGCCACGGCCTCGATCGGGCCCTCGCGCGGGGCCTTGGCGACGACGTCCAGGTCGGTCTCGGGGTCGAGGGCGTCCAGGTTGGCGGTGGGCGGGATGGTGCGGTGTCGCAGGGTGAGGACGCTCAGCGCGGCCTCGATGGCGCCCGCCGCGCCGAGCGTGTGACCGAGGACGCCCTTGGCGGAGGTGACCGGGGGTGGGCTGCCGCGGAAGAGGCGCCGGAGGGTGGCGCCCTCGATGCGGTCATTCATGGGGGTGCCGGTGCCGTGGGCGTTGATGTGACCGATATCGCGGGGCTGGAGGCCGGCGTCCGCCAGGGCGGCCAGGAACGCCCGCTCCACGCCGGCGCCCTCGGGATGGGGTGCGGCGTAGTGATGGGCGTCGGTCGAGGCGCCGTAGCCGCCGAGGTAGGCGAGGACGGGGGCGCGGCGGGCCCGCGCGTCGTCGGCCCGTTCCAGGACGAGGAGGCCGGCGCCCTCCGCGAGGACGAAGCCGTCCCGGTCGGCGTCGAAGGGGCGGCTCGCGCCGGCCGGGTCATGCAGCCGGGTGGACAGGGCGCCCATCTGGGAGAAGCTGAGGGAGGTCATGGGGTGGCACGGGGCCTCGGCGCCGCCGGCCAGGGCGATGTCGCACCGGCCGGCCGCGAGCAGGTCCCTGGCCACGCCCAGCGCGGTCGCCCCCGAGGAACAGGCCGTGGTCACGGCCATGCTGGGGCCGCGCGCGCCCAGCGCCATGCAGATCTCCGCGGCGGCGGCGTTCGTGGTGATCCGGGACACCGTCAGCGGGGAGATCGTCGCGTAGTCGTGCATCAGGAGCTTCCGGGACGCGGCGAAGGCGGCGTCCCTGCTCTCGGTGCCGACGCCGACGACCACCCCGACGCGGGCGCCGTCCCAGGTGGCCGGGTCGAGCCGGGCGTCGGCCACGGCCTGGTGGGCGGCGGCGAGCGCCAGCTGCGCGAAGCGGTCCATCCGCCACACCTCGCGACCGAGCAGCGCCCTGGCGTCGAAGTGGGGAACGCAGCAGGTCAACGGGACGGGGACGTCGCCCAGCGCCGGATCGACGGCGGCCGTGGTGCCGGAGGCGGCGCACACGGTCCGCCAGGTGGCCGCGGTGTCGAGCCCTCCCGGCGTCACCAGCCCGATACCGGTGACGGCGACGGCACTCATGCCGGGGACTCCGCGTCGGCGGTGGGCCGCTGGGCTCGTTCGACGGCGGCCACGGCCTCGGCGAAGGTGGTGTCCGTGGACCGCAGCGCCGCGTCCTCCGGCACCCGTAGGCCGAGCTCGTCCTGGAGCACGCACGCCAGCTCCACCAGACCGAGGGAGTCCATGCCGAGGTCGTCCAGCGTGCTGTCGGGCGCGATGGTGTCCTCGGGGATGTTGAAGTGCTGGGCGACGCTGGCCTTGACGGGGCCGTAGAGGGGTGTCATGGATTCCTCCGGTGGGGGAAGTGCGGGCGGGGACCGGGTGGCGCGGCGGGGAGCGGCTACAGCCGTATGACGACGAGGCCGACGCTGGCGCCGGCCGCCAGGCCGATGAGAGCGACCAGGTCGCCGGGGTGCGCGAGCCCGGTCTCCAGGGCCAGGGAGAGCTGGAGCGGAAGGGAGGCGGAGGCGACGTTCCCATGCCGGGGGAGGGTGATCACCAGCTTGTCGCGGGGCACGCCGAACTCCGGGCCGCACAGCTGGTCGACGTCGGACATGGACACCTGGTGCACGCCGACGAACGCGAAGTCGTCGAACGTCGGCCCGCGCTCGTCGAGCAGCGGGAGCAACTCGGCGCGGGCGAGCCGGCGCAGGCTCTCCCGCATCCGCAGGCTCTCCATCCGGAAGAAGTCCGCCTCGCCGCCCGGCGGGTGGCGGCGGGTCAGGGTTCCGCCGGTGCGGACGGTCGCCGAGTCCCAGACCGCGGAGTCGGCGGCGAAGTGGCTCGTCAGCACGCCGCGGTCCGGGCCGTCGGGGTCGGCCTCCTCGGCGGTGAACAGCAGCGCGCATCCGGCGTCCGAGAACCCGTATGAGGGAAGGGCGCGGGCGAACGCCTGCGCGTCGGGGACGCACAGGCGGGCGTAGAGCGAGGGCGCCTCGCCGCAGGTGATCAGGACCGTGCGGTACTGACGGGTGGCGATCAGCGCGTGCGCGGTCTGGATGGCGTTGAGGACGCTGTTGCAGGCGTTCTTCACGTCGAAGACGGGGCAGCGGAGGCCCAGCTTGGCGGCGACGACGTGGGAGGTGGCCGGCTCGGCCAGGTCCTGGCTGCAGGCGGCGAAGAGCATCAGGTCGACGGCGGCCGGCTCGACCCCGCACTCGGCCAGCAGCTTGCGTCCGGCGGCGGCCGCGAGGTCCGACGCCTGCTGGTCGTCATCGATCAGGTGGACCCCTCGCACCCCGGTGAGCCGGGTCAGCAGGCCCGGCGGAGGTGTGAACGACGGGCTAGCGGCGGCGATCTGCTCCTCCCGCTCGGCCATGGAGACCCACCGTTCGGGCAGTTGGGCGGTCACCCCGGTGAGGCATGCTCGACGCTCAGTCACGAGCCGCAGGCTAGCGGCGGGTTCGGCCATTCTCGTGATGGCGAAACGGGATGAATGGCGGCAGGATCGAACGATCCGGGCGGGATGTTCACCCAGTTGAGCGAGGCTGCCGGGACTCCGGCGCCCGGGTGGGTGAGGGCAGCCCGCTCCGGCTCGCGAGGTCCGCCAGGCCGTCGGCGAGCGAGACCGGTGGGGCGAACCCCAGGTCGCGGCGGGTCGCGGCCAGGTCGAACCAGTGCGGATGGGTGAGTTCGGCGACCAGAAAGCGGCTGAGGCCGTGGGTGCCCGGCGCGCGCGTGACGCGGGCGGCCGTCTCCGAGACCGCCGCCACCCCACGGACCAGGCGGACCGGCAGGCCGCGCCATTCGGCCCGGACGCCGGCCGCGGCCAGCAGCGAGATGGCCAGGTCGCGCAGCGGACGGGGCTCGCCCTGGGACACGAAGTAGGCGCGGCCCCCGATCGGCCGGCGCTCGTGGAGCCGGTCGAGCGCGAGCAGGTGCGCGTGGGCGGCGGTGCGCACGTGGGTGCTGTCGACCAGGTTCGTCCCGTCGCCCGGCATCAGCAGGCGGCCCCCGCGGGCGGCGCGAAGCAGCGCCGGGGTGAAATGCGGGTCGCCGGGGCCCCAGATGAGATGCGGCCGCAGCGACACGGTGGCCAGCGCCGGGCCGTCGGCGGCCAGCACCAGGGCCTCGCCGCGGGCCTTGGTCAGCGGATACGCGGCCAGGTGGCGCCGCGGGTAGGGGACGTGGCGGTCGGCGTTCTCCAGGCCGCCCGGGCGGAACACGACGCTGGCGGTCGAGGTGTAGAGGAGGCTGCGCACGCCGTGGGCCCGGCACTGGGACAACACCGCCCGGGTGCCCGCCACGTTGGTCGCCCAGTACGGCCGGCGCGGACCGCTGACCCCGGCCAGCGCCGCGTTGTGGACGACGGCGTCGCAGCCGGCGACGGCCTCGGCCAGCGCGGCGGCATCCGTGAGGTCGCCGTGCCGCTGGGCGACGCCGAGCCGTTCGAGGGCGGCGCTCGGGCGGCGGGTGAACGACACCACCTCGGTGCCGCGGGCGACCAACTGCCGGCAGATCTCCAGGCCGAGGAAGCCGCTGCCCCCGGTGACGAGGACCCTCCCGGGGGCCTTGGTGGCCTGGGAGTTACCCCCAGCGGGCGCGGTCACGGCAGCCCCCGCAGGCGGGGCGCGGCCCAGGCGGCCAGGCGCTCCCGGTCGATCTTGGCGTTGTGCCGGACGTCCGTCGGCAGGCGCGGGTGGACCAACACGGTCTTCACCCGCCGGCCGTCGGGGTGGTCGGCCAGCACCCCGCGCAGCGCGTCGAGGACCCCGGGGCGATCACGGCGGGCACCCGCCAACTCCGCGCAGAGCACGGCCCGCTGTCGGCCCGGCGCGCCGACGCCCACCAGTGCGGCGCGCCGCACCCCTGGCACCCGGCCGGCCGCGGCCTCGACGTCCTCGGTGTTGAGGGTGAACCCGGCGCCGTGCACCTGGTGCGCCCGGCGGCCGTGGAACCACAGCCGCCCCAGGTCATCGAGCCGGCCCATGTCGCCGGTGCGGTGCAGCAGCCCGCACGTCGTGGCCAGCTTGGCGGCGGCGTTGGCCTGCGGCCTGGCGTGATAGGCGGGACTGACATTCGGCCCCGCGACCGCGACCTCGCCGACGCCCGTGCGGTCCGCGTCCAGCACCCGCACCCGCAGGCCGGGCAGCGGCGGGCCCAGACAGGTGCCGGTGACCGGGCCGCCGGCCGGGCCTGGCTCGTCGAGGTCCGCCACGTCGACCGCGCTGACCGGCAGGCATTCGGTGGCCCCGTACACACTGAGCACCTCGGCGTCCGGCCGGAGCACCGCGCGCAGCCGTTCGCCGGTCCCGGCGTGCAGCGGCGCGCCGAAGGACACCACCCGGTCGACCGACGGCAGCGTCAGGCCGCGGCCGGCGCAGTGTTCGGCGAGCAGCCGCAGCATGGCGGGGGACGCGGCCACCACGGTCGTCCGGTGCTCCAGCAGCGGCCGCAGGATCCGCTCGGGCGGGGTGCGGACCGGGGCGCGGTGGTTGACCGCCGGGGCGACGGTGGTCACGCCGAGCGCCGGGCCGAACAGCACGAACGGCAGGAAGCCGGACAGCAGCACACCAGGCTCCCGCGGCACCAGAACGGTGGCCAGCGCGTCCAGTTGCCCCGCGACGGTGGCGTAGTGGTACTCCACGCCCTTGGGCACGCCGGTGGATCCCGAGGTGAAGGCGATCACCGCCAGGTCCGAGGCGGCGGGTGTGCGGGTCGCGGGCCCGGCGACCCGCGGCCCCGCGGCTGGGGGCAGCCGCCCGGCCAGCGCGGACAGTCGCCGCCCCGTTGTCACGGAAACGCGGACGTGGCCCCGTGCCCAGCCGAGGATCCGGCGGGCAGCGTGGGCCAGCGGCTCGCCGACGAACACCTCGGGCGCCGCCTCGTCGAGGCATACGCACAGATCCCGGCGCGGCAGGCCCGGGTCGACCAACACCGGCACGGCGCCGATCAGCATCAACGCGTAGATCGCGGCCGTGAGTTCGACCGGGTTCCGGGTCATCACGACCGCCCGCTGGCCGGGGGCGACGCCCGCGTCGCGGAGCGCCTCGGCCGTGCGCAGGCAGCCGGCGGCCAGCCGGGCGAACGTGACGGGCTCGCTCGACCCGTCGCGGCGGCCCCGCACCAGCGCGACACCGTCGGGACGAGCCGCGGCCAGCCGCTCCAGCCGGTCGAACAGGGGTGTGTCGTTCATCAGGGCTCCGTCTCGCGCAGGAAGGCGACGAGGTCGCGGCCGAGGTCCACGGCCGCGTCCTCCGTCACGAAGTGGCCGGCATCCGGGTAACGGTGGACCCGGGCGTGCGGGAACCGGCGCTCCCACTCCGTCAGCAGCGCCGGCCTGAACACCGGGTCCCGCATGCCCCAGCCGACGAACGTCGGCAGGGCCGCCAGGGCGGTGTCGCCGTCCGGGTCCGCCGGGTCCAGCAGGCGCCACACCGGGTCGTCCGGGCCGTCCTTCGGGATGCTCCTGACGAACTCCACCACGGCGGAACGGTCCCGGCGCCGCCGGTACGGCAGCAGATAGGCGCGGCGCACCGGTGCGGGCAGCCGGCGGGTGACGCCGGCCAGGACCGCGGCGCGGGCGAAGAGGTTGGTGGCGTGGACGAGGCCGGCGACGGGCCGGAAGTCCCTGATCCATCGCAGGTAGGGCGGCAGCCGGTAGTCCGGCGGGAGGCGGAACCCGACGGTGTTGAGCGCCACCAGTCGGCCCAGCACGCCGGGGTGGCGGCGTGCCCAGGCGAGCCCCAGCGGGCCGCCCCAGTCGTGCAGCGCGAACGTCCAGCCACGGTCGGGCAGGCCCTCGGCGACGAGATGCTCGAACAGGGCGTCCAGATACGCCAGATGGCGCGCCAGCCGGTCCGCGGGCGCGTCCGGCATCGGGGGGCGCGCCGAGAACCCCATACCCGGCAGATCGGCGGCAACGCACCGGTGGTCCGGCGCGAGCGCGGTCAGCAGGTGGCGCCAGAGGTAGCTCCACGACGGGTTTCCGTGCAGGAACAGCACCGGGTCGCCCGCGCCGACGTCGACGTAGTGCTGTCCCGTCTCCGGGACGTGGCGCCAGTGGCCGCGGCCGGGGTAGCCCGGCAGGGAATCCGACACCGGATCAGTCTGGCCCCCAACCGGCCCTCAGCCGCGCCACATTCACTCGACTGGGTGGCGTTGACCGGCGGTTGTTCTGATGCGGTCCCGGGCGGGGGCGAATCACAACGAAGCGGGCGCCGTCCCGGAGGACGGCGCCCGCTTGTGCGCTGTGGGGTGTCGCGTCAGCTGGCGGCGGTGCCGTTGCGGCGCTTCACCAGGAAGACGGAGGCCGCGCCGACCACCAGCAGGCCCGCGCCCACCGAGGCGAACAGCGTCAGCTGCGAGCTGTCGCCACCGGTCTCGGCGAGCTCGACGTCGGTGTCCGCCGGCAGCGCGATCGGCTCACCGATCGGCTCCTCCTCGCCACCGCCGGAGGGCGCCGGGGCGTTGTCGTCGGGGGCCGGCGCGTCCGAGGGCTCGGGCGTGGGCTCCTCCGAGGGCTCCTCGGACGGCTCCTCCGGCTCGTCCACCGGCGGCTCCTCGGGCTCCTCCTCGCACGGGGCCTCGCCGTTCCAGGCGGCGATGAGGTTCTCCGGGGTCGGCGAGTCCGGGTAGTGCGGCAGCGCGCCCTCGACACCGTCGTACTTGGTGCCGTTGGCGTAGAGGTCGATCTGGCCGAAGCAGGACGGCGCGAAGTCGGACACGTCCAGCGTCGCCTCGGGGGTCTCGCTGGACAGCACCGTGGTGTCCCAGCCGAGGAACGCCTGCTCACCCGAGGACTCCCAGGAGGGGCCCTCCGCGCTGTAGGAGGCGAGCGAGACGGGGTACTCGCAGCCCTCCGCGAGGTCGCCGACGAGGCGGACCGAGATCGCGGTCGGCGCCTCGCCTTCGAAACGACCGGTGGTGGACCAGGAGTCGCCTCCGTCAAGGGAGTTCTCGACCGTGACCCCGCCACACTGCTGGGTGTCCGCGAACGCCGGGGTGGCCCCGAGGCCGACCAGGGACATACCGGCGAGGCCGGCCACGCCGACGGCGCCTACCGCGCTTCTGACAAGTGAACGCTGCACTGAAGAGAGCTCCCTGCATGCGGGTGGAGACCAGCGTCCAGGCTGCGCTGCCGACGACTCCCCCTTGCCACCGAAATACTGCCGGCGATCCGGAAGTTGGGGCCTGCCGACGAGACGAGATATCCCGCAGCCTGATCCGTGGATGGATGGGTACGCGGGATTCCACCACTTCTGTCGATCCGTGGGTAATCCGTCTCGTGGCTACTACACAGGGTATGCCCTCTTTGGGCAGCGAGTTATTGCGAGACCGTTACGTACGGGACGTGTGACAGGACGTGTTGTGGGGCTTGTCGCGGGGTGGGCTGGGGTCGCCTAGGGGTTGGGGGGTAGGGGGCACAGCGGCGGAGGAGCCGAAGAGGAGGCCCGGCCCCCGGCCACGGCGGACACCGAGGGCCGGGCCGAGGACCGGACCGGTCTCATTCGGCCGTGGCCTTCGTGCCGTCAGGGGCCGTCGCCCACCAGGTGCCGTTGACGCCGTGCCCGGTCGTGTCGCCGGGCTCCTCGTCGCCGGTGTACCAGTAGAGGATCCAGCAGTCGATCGCCAACTGCTCAGTGCCGTCGGGCCGTTCGAACGAGTTGACCAGCTCGAGGGCCACGCCCTGCTGTACGTCGTCCGGGTCGACGACCGCGGCCGGCTTCCAGACGTCCAGGCAGTCGCCCGTGCATCCGGTGGACATCGGCCACGCCGTGTCGCCGTCGAAGCGGTACAGCGTGCGGCCCTCCGCGTCGGCCAGGATGCGGCCGAGCTCCGGGTCCTCGACCACGGCCAGGCCCACGTCGCCCTCCTCCGCGGCGGCCGTGCCCGCCGGGGCACCGTTGGGCGCGAGCGCGTTCCAGGTGCCGTTGACGCCGTGGCCGTTCGTGGTGCCCGGTTCGGTGTCCTCGGCGTAGCGGTAGACCGGCCAGCCGGCCAGGGTCAACTGGGTGGTGCCGTCCTCGCGTTCGACCTCGCCGAGCAGCTCGGGGTCGATGTCGGCGGAGACCTCGGCGTCGTCGGCCGGGACCGGTGGCCACGCCGTAGCGCAGTCGTCGACGCAGGTGGACTCCGGCGGCTGGGCGCTGTCCTCCTCGAATCGGTAGAGCGTGAAGCCCTCGCTGTCGGTGACCACATCGCCCAGCTCCGCATCAGCCGCAACGGCCAACTCGCCTGCGGGCTCGCCGAGTTGCGCCTCGGCGTCGGAGCCGGTGTCCTCGTCGCCGTAGTCGCTCCCGTAGCCGTTGCCGCCGTAGTCGTCCTGGGCGGCGGACACGTCCTCGGCCGCGCCGTACTCTCCTGAACCGCTGTCTGTGCCGCTGCCGCAGCCAGCGGTCAGCAGCATGGTCGCGACGGTGACGCCGGCCAGCGCCGCGGCCGCGTGACGTGAGTTCCTCATGCCGGTCTACTCCTTGGATCGGTGGGGGTTGGGGGACGGGATGAACGGGATGAAAGGGGTCGGGGTCACTCCGCCACGCGGAGTGCCAGGGCGGGGCAGCGCCGCACGGCGCGGACCGCCTGCGCGCGGGCGGGTGGCGGCACGGCCATCGAGGCGGCCGCCGGGTAGCCGTCGGAGTTCAGCCGGACGACGCCGGGGAGGATGTCGGCGCAGAGCGCGTGGCCCTGGCACAGGGTCCAGTCCACGACGAGCCGCGGCCCGCCGTCGTCCGCGGGCGCGGGCGCGTCGAGCGCGATGGGCCCGGGCAGCGGCAGGGTGCCGAGCACCGGCCGGCCGCAGCCGCGGCCGAGCGCGTGGTCGGTGAACTCGTCGGGGAACGTGGCCAGCGCGGAGGCCACGAAGCCCGCGGTGCCGTCGGGGTGGGAGCAGGCGCCGCGTTTCCTGACCGCGGCCATCCGGTCCCGCACCGCGTCGAGCGCGGCCAGGCCGCCGCCGTCGGCCGCGTGGGCCAGCGCGTCCGCGATGGCGGGCAGGCCGAGCAGGCACGGGCCGCACTGACCCGCCGACTCGCCGGCCATCCAGCGGGCCACCCGCACCACCTCGCCGACCGGGCAGGTGGCGGCCGGCAGCGGCAGCACGGCGCCGGCGCCCAGCGTCGCGTCATGGTGGGTCAGTGCCTCGCGGGAGACGGTGACCGCGTACGCGGCCTCGGCCGTCAGCCATTTGCCGTGGTAGCCGCCGACGAGCACGCCCTGCCCCGGGTCCAGGCCGCACAGCCACAGCACATCGCGCAGCGGCACGCCGGTCGGCGTCTCCACCACATGCGTGCCGGCGACGCTCAGCAGCACCGTGCCGGGCTCGGTGGCCAGCCCCACCTCCCGGTAGGGCAGCGCGCCGATCCGGGCGGCGACGGCGAGTTGGGCGTAGGTCTCGGTGTTGGACAGCAGCGTCGGGGCGCCGCCGAGCCCGCTCTCGCTGGTCCGCACCCGGCGGCCCGAGGGCAGCCCGATACCGGTCTCCAGGCCGCGCACCAGCGCCGTGCCCTCGCCGGTGACGAAGCGCTCCGGCAGCCGGGCGACGCGCACCGAGCGTTCCTCCGGCGGGCGTTCGGCCACGGCCTGACGCAGCGAGCGTTCGACGTCCGCCCGGGTCACGGCGATCACCGTGCGGTCGGCGCCGAGCGCCTCGGCGGCCAGCAGCGCGCCGTCGATCACCAGATGCGGCGCGCGGCGCAGCAGTTCCTTGTCCTTCAGGCAACTCGGCTCGCCCTCGCTGCCGTTGACGATCACCGCGGGTGCCTGGGAGTGGCGGCGCGCCGCCTCGGCCACCGCCCGGAACTTCCGGGCGAAGGGGAAGCCCGCGCCGCCCCGGCCGCGCAGTTCGATGTTCTCCGCGAGCGCTGTCACCTCCTCCAGGCGCGGCCGGGGCAGTGGACCGTGCACCGTCAGGTGCGTCACGCGGTCGAGCCGCGTGGAACCGGCGAGTCCGGCGAACAGCCGGGGCCGGCCGATCGTGGCGAGCGCGGGGTGTCCGCCGGCTCGCTCGTTGGCATGTCCGTCGACGCTTCCGCGAGTTCGGGTGCTCATCGGGACCTCCGCTGGGCGACGGCGACGATGCGCACCCCGAGCGCCACGGCGGCGCCGACCAGGCAGACCAGGTACAGGACGGTGACCCAGCCGCTCGCCGCACGTCCCGAGCGCAGGCCGTGCACGAGCGAGGCGCCCCAGGCCACGTAGGCGCCCATGTGGATGCCGCGCCACCAGCGGGAGCGGCGCCGGGTGGCGAACGCGCCGCGCACCGCGCCGATCGCGGCGGTCAGCAGGAAGAGGTAGGCGGCCAGGGTGCCGAGGCCGATCAGCGTCGGCTGGGCGTCGTCGGTGAACGGGACGGCGGCGGCGCCGGCGGTGACCCGCTCGTTGGCGATCTTGACCCAGATGTGCAGGGCCAGGAAGCCGATGCCGCAGACGGCGAGGACCCGGTGCACGGCCTGGGCGAGCAGCCGGTGGCCCGGGTGCAGCACCAGCCGGTCGGTGGCCGCGAGCCCCCAGAGAACCGCGCCGGTGAGGCATACCAGTGCCACCACGCCGGCGCCCCAGTCGAGGAAGTCCCAGGTGGCCTCGAAGACCCCGGCGCTCGCCGCGGCGAGCGTGGTGACCAGCACCGCGCCCAGCAGGTAGGCCACGGTGAGCCGGGAGCCGTGCGCCGCGGGCAGCGCCAGCCGTTTCGCCCGGCGCTGGGCCCGGTTCGGAGCCCGGCGCAGGCCCCGGCCGTGGGTCCGGCGCAGGGCCCGGCTCGGCGTCCGGCTCGGGGCCCGGCTCGGCGTCCGGCCGCGGCGCGCCGCCCGGCCGGGCGTGGCCCGGTGGGGCGTCAGGTCCGTGGACCGGCGCGGCGCCGGGACCGTCAGCGTCGACGGGCGGCCGGCGTGCCGCGGGGCCTGGACTTCTGGCGGGTGTGTGGACATCGGATCCTCCGAACGCCTCGGCAGGGCTGGGGCCTTCTGGGACGGCTTGCAGCATCACCGGAGCGTCCGGGTCCGCATGGCCAGTTATCGAAACGTGATAAATTTCTTCGACTTCACGGCCGTCACGCTGTGCGGCCAGGAAGATGCCGCCCCAGAGGGAATTCGGAAGTCACCTGTGTCACGAGTCACCTGACATAAACCATCGCAAACGGCACGTGTCCTCCCGATGTAAAGGAGGTAAGATGCGTGACCTTCTGAACCGCACCCGGTCGCATCCCCGAGACGAATGGATTCGCGTTCTCTTCCGCGAACTTCCGGCTCTCACTGAAGAGGTGGTGGAGGTGCTTCGGCACCGAATTCCGGGTTTTTCCGCACTTCTGGTGGACAATCGCAGGGAAGAGGTGCAATGGGAACTCGAACAGGCCCTATTGACCGCACTGAGTCATATCGGGCCAGGTGAGGACGACGGCTACTCCGCAAGCGCCCTGACGTCGGTGTTCCCGGCTCCCAGGGCGCCGGGGGACGCCCGCCAGGACCTCGCGCGGCAGGAACTGCTCGCCCTGCTCAGCGGGGAGACCACGATCCCCGACGACGACCTCGCCGCCCTGGCCCGTGACGCCGCGTGGCCGCTGCCCGAACGGGTACAGGCGGTCGTGCTGGCCGCGTCCGGCGAACCTCCTCTACCCACCGAGGTCTTCGGCGACATGCTGGCCGAACTCGGCGGGGGACAGCAGCGGTTGCTGCTCCCTGACCCGGGCCCGGAGTCCCGGGCGGCACTGCGGACCGCCCTGCGCGGCCGGAGCGCCGCCATCGGGCATACGGTGCCGCTGCACGACGCGGCGTCCTCGATGCGCTGGGCGCACCGGCTGCTGACGCTGGCCCCCGGCCTCCACGAACCCGGCGACGCGCAGCCGGTGTTCGTCGACGACCACCTCACCACCCTGTTGTTACTGCAGGACGAGTCCCTGGTGCGGGCGCTGGCCGCCCGCTGGCTGGGCCCGCTGGATGGACTGACGGACCGTCAGTGCGAGCGGTTCGAAGGGACCCTGCTCGCCTGGCTGGAGGGCGGCGGCGTGCCGGAGGCGGCCAGGGCGCTCCAGGTGCACCCGCAGACGGTGCACTATCGGCTGCGCCAGCTGGAGAAGCTGTTCGGGCCCACGCTGCGCGACCCGCGGTCCCGTTTCGAGTTGGAGATGACACTGCACAGCCGGCGGTTGGTGGCCCAGATGCGCAACGCGCAGTCCCGGGCCAGCCGCCGCGCCAAGTCCGCGGCGCTGGGGCTGCGCCAGCTGCGGCTGTCCCGCGAATCACGGATCAACGGACGCTGACGGGCGCTCAGGCGCCCGCGGACCGGGTCGTTCGTGGGTCGCGTGGGCCAACGCGCGGCACGACCGGCAGGGGCGTAGGACAGGAACGAGGGGACCGGAAGAGCGGACCAGCGCGAGCATCAGCGCGAGACACGACGAGGGAGACGCGAGGCAGACGAGGAAGGACGACGACGGGCGCCGGCGGGTGGGGGGAGTAGGGGCAGGCCGCCGGCGCCCGTCAGTTCGTGTGAGCTCTTTCGTCAGCCGCAGACCGCGCCGCTGTTGACGCAGTTCACCGCCTCGTCCATCAGCTCGTCCGACATCACGTTGATGAAGTCGCTGTGGTCGGTGACCGGCTTGTGCAGCTGCTCGGGGAAGCTGTCCAGCGCGAACGGCGTGTCCGCCGGGGCGTCGTCCGGGATGTCGTAGGTGATCCGGTGCGTCAGCTGCGGGATCGCCTGGAAGCCGTCGGGGCAGGAGCCGTTCTCGGCCGCGAACGCCACATGGTCCCGGTGGTTGGCGCTGTCGGTGTTCACCCCGTCCCAGCAGCTCTGGAAGTCGAAGGAGCGCACCACCTCGCTGCCCTCGGGGCACAGCGGATACTTGTCCGTCAGCTGACGGTCCTCGAAGCCGGTGCAGCTCCAGGACGCGTTCGCGTTGGCCGTGCCGTTGGTGAACGACTTGGCGTCGCCGGTGATGATGCGCAGGAACCGCGGCATCTCCACCACCGGGCCGAGCGCGTTGCCGACGAAGGTGATGGTCGCCGACGTGGGCTGCAACACGGTGCCGTTGTTGCCGTCCGGGTCGCCGCCGGTGTCACCCTCCCCGTCGTCCTCGCCGTCCTCTCCCTCGTCGCCCGAGTCACCGAAGTGGTCGGTGTGCACCTCGCCGTCCGGCACCCGCAGCACCGGCCAGTAGTGCGTGGACTGGTCGCCGTTGACGCAGGTGGTGTCCGCGGCGAGCAGGCTCTCGTCGGTCGAGAACGCGTCGGTCGACACGTTGCCCACGTAGTCGTGCAGATGGTGGGCGCCGTTGCTGACGCCGGGGGCGGCGATCACGTTGTCCGTGTTGAAGTGGCCGTTCTCGTTGACGCCGCAGTCCACGGTGAACGTGCCGGTGGAGGCGGCCTCGCCGAGCACCGGCTCGGCGACGTTCGGCTCGACGGTGGTGATGTCCACGAAGTCCTCGGGCACCGGGCCGCCGACGGGGATCTCCGGATCCTCCGGGTCCTGCGGCTCCTCGGGCTCCTCGTCCTCCTCGGGCGGCCGGATCTCGCAGTCGTCGAGCCCTTCCAGCCAGTCCAGCCAGGAGGGTCGGTCGCCCCGCGAGCCCAGCGTGTCGACCATCCCGTCGATCGTCGCCTCGCGCTCCGCCTCGAGCGCGCCGAGCACCTGCTCGGGATCACCCTCCTCGACGGCCAACTCGTTGTACGCCTCGGCCACCTGGGCATCCAGTTCGGCGAGGTCCGCGCCCACCTCCTCTTCCGTGCCCTCGGGCACCTCCTGAAGCTCCTGGCCGACGTCGGGACAGACGATGGTGCCCCACCACCAGCCGGCGCTCTGTCCGAAACCGCCGTGGCGGCCGTCGTCGTCGCGCCCGCCGTCATGCCTGGAGCCCCCCGCGGACGCCGTTTGCGAGATCACCACGGCTCCCCCGCCGCCCACCACCAGCGCGGTGACCAGCGCGAGTATCGCGATCTTCACGCGTGAACGTTTGTGTCGCTGATGACCCATGAACTGCTCCTTTCTTGGTCTCCCTCGGGAGTGCCTCAGGGAGTGCGTCGGGGCGTGCTAAGACAGGGCCGCGTAGTCGACGAGCCCGGTCGCCTCCAGGACCGTGATGTGGTCGAGCACCGTGGCGTTCGCCAGATCGGCCAGCTCGCGGACCTTCGAGTTCTGCGTCGTCGCCCTGATCTGCGCGACCAGCACGAACACCTCACCGTGCGCGCGGCGCAGGGTGTTGGCGAACATCCGCTCGTACTCGGTGCCCTCGGCCCTCTCCAGGCCGGCCAGCCAGCCCCGCTGTTGCGCGGTCGGCTGGTTGGGCAGCTCGATGCCGAGCACCCGCCCGGCCTCGATCGCCGCGGCGTCGAGCTCGTTGTGGCCGTCGACCAGATGCTCGCCGGCGTGCCGCATCGCATCGTTGGTGGCCCGCTCGACGGCCTGGCGCCCGGCCGGCCCCTCCCACAGTCCGGCGGCGCGGACCCGGCGTACGAACTCCCGGTCCAGCGGCGTCAGCGGCCCGTACTGGGTGGTCAGGGTGCCGTATCCGTCGTCCGGCACCCGGCTCAGCTGGCCGGACGAGCCGGCGACCGTGGTCCCCGGTTCGAAGACGCTCAGCGGCACCAGCAGCGCGGCCACGGTGAAGGCGAGCGCGCAGATGACCATGCTGGTGCCGAGCGTGTGGGCGGACGTGAACGCCCCGGCGATGCCGGATCGTCGGGAAGCCAGGCGCACCATGCCCCTCCTGCTGCGTACGGTGGGAGGGCGCGTCGGCACCCTCGTGGAGTGCCCCGGACGCTAGTGGGGGTGCTGAGGTTCCGTTCCGGAATCATCACCAACAGATAAAGGCCCGATGGGATGCGGGAGTTGGTGTTACTCTGCGCGGCCCGCGGCGGCTCGGTCGGGTTCGACGGAGCCGACCGCCGTGGTCCCGATGACGTGCAGCTGGACCCGGTCGATGGCGGTGTCCTCCAGGCAGCCGAGCAGGCGCATCTGGTCGTGCTCGCTCAGCGAGGGGTAGATCGTCGCCGCGTAGATCGTGTCGTCCAGCGCGGCCAGCCCCGCGTGGTCCAGCGGCACCGAGGTGGCGTCCCGGCAGCGCTCCCACTGCTGCTGCGCCGCCAGCGCGCCGCGCCCCTCGGGCAGGCCCCGGCTGTCCACCGAGAACAGCACCGTGGTGGCCGCGTCGGCGCCCCGTTCGGGCGGTTGGGTCCGCGTCAGTTCCGCCAGCCCGACCACCAGACCGCAGCACGCGACGACCACCGCCGCCCATCCGGCGAGGCGCAGCCAACGGCGCTGCCCGCCGCGGCCAGGACCGACGGCGGGCCGGTCGGGCAGTTCGGGGACGCCGGCGGCGAGGCCGCCGGGCGGGGCCGCCAGCGGTGCCAACCGGGCGGCCAGGCCGGCCGCGGCGATCGGCCGCGCCGTGCGGCGGGCGATCCGCTCCACCACCCAGGCCAGACCCGACAGGACCACGCCGGCCGCCAGCAGCACCGGCACGAAGACGAATGTGTGCCGCTCGCGGTCCAACGACTGGTCGAGCCAGGCGAACCGGGCACGGGCCAGCGCGGCGTCCTCCGGGCGGGGCGGCGGTTCGACGGCATCCGGGCGCGCGGCGCTCTCGAACCCGGACGGCTGGGCGCGCAGCCGGGCCAGCAACTCCTCGCGCTCGTCCCGCTGCCGGCGCTCGTCGTCCCGCAGCCGCCGCTCCAACCGGGAGAGCCGGTCCAGGATCGCCAGGCCGAGCAGCAGCACCTCGACCACCAGCAGCAGGACGCCGGAGAGAATGGTGCGCTGCCACTGCCAGCGGTACAGGTAGATCACCACGTAGCTCGCGGCGCCGGCGGCGACCAGGCCGCCGAAGAGGTACGCGAGCAGCCTCGCCGATCTCATCGCCGTGCCTCGCCGACCAGCGCGTCCCTGGCCGGCGCGACGACCGCGTCCCGCGCCTCGGTCACCTCGCCGGAGGAGCCGTCGACGACGATCCGGGTGCCCGGCGGGAACCGGTCCACGGCGCCCGCCGCCCCGGTCACCGTCGCCAGCCGTATCTCCCTGGCCAGCACGGCGAGATGGGACAGCGGGCTGCCGGTCTGCGCGACCAGCCCGGTGAGCGAGGGCAGCAGCGCGGCGAGCGCCGGGTCCAACGTGCGCACCACCAGCACCGGGTCCGCCGGGCGCGGCCCCGTGCCGTCCCAGACGGTGCCGGTGACCCGGCCGCCCGAGACGCCCTGGCCGGCGCCGTCCCCGTCCGGCCGTCCGGCCGCGGGTTCGGCGACCACCAGGCCGCCCTCGGCCAGCCGGAACGCGTCCGGCAGCGGGGCGCCCGTCGGCCGGGGCCGGCGGGCGCCGAGGTCGTTGGGCAGCGGCCCGCCCTCGGCCGCGCCCACCAGCTCCGCCCAGCGCAGCAGCACGACGCGGTCGCCGAGCGGGGCGCCGGTCCGGGCGCCGACGCGGTACGCCAGCTCCCTGACCAGCCGGGCCTGGAACTCCTGCACCCAACGGATGCGCAGCCGCAGCGCCTCCCTGGCGGACAGCCGGCCGGTGCCGTCCTCGCCCGTGCCGGTCGGGGGACCGGACGCGGCCGCACCGGCCGCGGGCAGCCGCACCGGCTCGGTGAGGCTGGGCGGCACCAGGGCCAACACCTCCGGCGTCGTGGCGACGATCCGGTCGTCGGACAGCCCTGCCGCCCGGCCGCCACGGAGTGCCGCCAACCCGCACCCCGCGGCCGTGCCGCCCCCGCCGGCCGCGGAATCCGCACGGCGGCCACCCCGCCCAAAGTCGCCCCTCGCCGCTATGGCTCCGGCGCGCCCCGGCGACGCGGCGGCGGGACCGCTCGCCGGGTCCCCGCCGGCCGCGTCCGCTTCGGGGAGCGTCTCCCGCGCGGGAAGCGCGAGCGTGCCGGCGAGTGCCTCCTGGGCGTGCAGGGAGACCAGCACGGCGCGGGACCAGCGGAGGGTGGAGGCGAGTGCGGCGGTGCTCAGCTCGGTGGGCGGCGGGGCCTCGGTCAGCTCGCGGTCCACGTCGGCCGCCAGCGCGGTGGCCAGCCCGGGCAGGGACCCGTGCAACCGGCCCATCCGCCACGCCGCCGACAGCCGGCGCACCCCGGGCAACGGGTTGAGCGCGGCCAGCAGCCGGTGCCGGCGGGGTGCGACGCCGAGCAGGGTCAGGTCGGCCACGGCCCGGCCCTCGACCGTGGAGACCACGGGCACCGCACGCAGCCGGCCCCGCGGGGCCGCGCCGGCCAGGTCCAGCGCCAGGGCCAGCCCGTGCGCCATCGGCACCACCCAGAGGTCCTCCTCCAACGGCTGGAGCACCCCCGGCAGCGTCTCGGCCACCGGCCCGGGGCCGAGCAGCCGGGCCCGCCGCTCCGGGCGCGGCGCCATCGCCGTGATCGGGCGGCTCTGGAACAGCCACAGTGTCCCGGTGCGCTCGTCGAAGCCGAACTCGATGTCCTGCGGTCCGCCGAAAACGTGGGCCGCGCGCCGGGCGAGCGCCGCGAGCCGCCGCAGCTCCGCCGGGCGTAGCAGCCGTTCGGCCGCCTCGGGGTCCGCGGTGTGCAGCAGCCGGCCGTGCGGGGAGAGGTGCAGGGTGGTGCCCTGCTGGGCGCCGCCGACCAGCCGGTCGGGGCCGCCGCGCACCACGCTGACCAGGAAGCGGTCGGTCCGCCCGGCCACCGGGTCGGCGCTGAACAGCACGCCGCCGACCCGGCTGCGCACCATCGGCTGCACCAGCACCGCCATGGCCGGCGCCGGTTCCGGGCCGTCCGCGTCGAGCCGCCCGGCGGTCTCACGCACGGCGGATGCTCGGACGGCGGCCAGCGCGGCGCGGAAGGCGTCCCAGCCGAGCACGTCGAGCACCGAGTCGAAGCGGCCGGCCATGGAGGACTCGGCCGTGTCCTCGGCGGCCGAGGAGGACCTGACGACCAGCGGCCGGGCCCCGTTCCGGCTCAACTCCCGCCAGACGCGGTGCAGGTCGGTCGCGCGGCGTGGGCGGTCCGGCCCTGGCGGCAGCACCACGAAGCCGGGCAGCACGGGCAGTCCGGACGCCGCGGCACGGGCGAGGGCGGCGGCCTTGCCGCCGGTGAGCGTCGCCGACCCGGCGTGCGGGTCGTCCAGCGGTAGCACCATCCCGGCGGGAGCCGGCGGGCTCGTCTCGGACGGCTTCACGGACGGCTTCTCGTACGGCTCCGGGTGGGCGTCGCGACCGCTGACGTCGATGTCCATCATCTGCTCCTCCGCTCCGCCCCCCGCCGTGCCCCGCCCCTGGGGTGAGACGCCGGAAATCCTCGGACACCTGACAGCACAACGGGATGTGTCGGGAATCTCGCCACCGGGTAACGCCCTCTGAGGTGGACTCATTCCGTCTTGTGACGGGTCGTGCCGGTGTGGGGGGAGGAGGGGAGCGAAGGGCCCGGAGGCGGGGGCCGGGCCCTTCGCCCGTGTCCCCGCCGGTGTCCCGGCCCATGTCCCGGCCCATGTCCCGATCCGCGTCGGGGTGTCGGCGGCTGCCGCTACCGTGCAGACATGTCGTCGGGGAACTCACCACAGCACGGCGCGGTGCTGGAAGGCGTGCTGGAGCGCATCACCTACGCCAACGCGGAGAACGGCTACACCGTGGCCCGGGTGGACACGGGACGCGGCGGTGACCTGCTGACCGTCGTCGGTTCGCTGCTCGGCGCGCAGGTCGGGGAGTCGCTGCGGATGACCGGCCGCTGGGGCTCGCATCCGCAGTACGGCCGCCAGTTCACCGTGGAGAACTACACCACCGTGCTGCCGGCCACCGTGCAGGGCATCCGCCGCTATCTGGGCTCCGGGCTGATCAAGGGCATCGGGCCGAAGACCGCGGAGCGGATCGTGGAGCACTTCGGCGAGACCACCCTGGAGGTCATCGAGGCCGATCCGCAGCGGCTGATCGCGGTGCCGGGCCTGGGCCCCAAGCGCACCGCGCGGATCGCCGCGGCCTGGGAGGAGCAGAAGGCCATCAAGGAGGTCATGGTCTTCCTCCAGGGCGTGGAGGTCTCCACCTCGATCGCCGTGCGGATCTACAAGAAGTACGGCGACGCCTCGATCTCCGTCGTGAAGAACCAGCCGTACCGGCTGGCGTCCGACGTGTGGGGCATCGGCTTCCTCACCGCCGACCGCATCGCGCGGGCGGTCGGCATCCCGCAGGACAGTCCGGAGCGGGTGATGGCGGGCCTGAAGTACGCGCTCTCGCAGGCCTCCGATTCGGGCCACTGCTATCTGCCGGAGGAGCGGCTGATCGCGGAGGCCGTGAAGCTGCTCCAGGTGGACACGGGGCTGGTGATCGACTGCCTCGGCGAGCTGGCCGCGGATCCCGAGGGCGTGGTGCGCGAGCCGGTGCCGGACCCGGAGCGGGCCGACGCGGACGTGACCGCGGTGTACCTGCCGCCGTTCCACCGCGCCGAGCTGTCGCTGGCCGGCCAGCTGCGCCGGCTGCTGCGCGGCGGCGACGAGGCGGCCGACCGGCTCGCGGCGTTCCGGGACGTGGACTGGGACCGGGCGCTCGCCTGGCTGGCCGAGCGGACCGGGGCCGAGCTGGCCCCCGAGCAGCGGGACGCGGTGCGGCTGGCGCTGACCGAGCGGGTCGCGGTGCTGACCGGCGGACCCGGCTGCGGCAAGTCGTTCACGGTCCGCTCGGTGGTCGAGCTGGCCCGCGCCAAACGGGCCAGGGTGGTGCTGGCCGCGCCCACCGGGCGGGCGGCCAAGCGGCTGGCCGAGCTGACCGGGGCCGAGGCGTCCACGGTGCACCGGCTGCTGGAGCTCAAGCCGGGCGGGGACGCCGCCTACGACCGGGACCGGCCGCTGGAGGCGGATCTGGTGGTGGTGGACGAGGCGTCCATGCTCGACCTGCTGCTGGCGAACAAGCTGGTCAAGGCCGTGCCGCCGGGCGCGCACCTGCTGCTGGTGGGGGACGTGGACCAGCTGCCCTCGGTGGGCGCGGGCGAGGTGCTGCGGGACGTGCTGGCGCCCGGCGGCCCGGTGCCCGCGGTGCGGCTGACCCAGATCTTCCGGCAGGCGCAGCAGTCCGGCGTGGTGACCAACGCGCACCGGATCAACGCGGGGCTGCCGCCGGTCACCCAGGGCCTGTCGGACTTCTTCCTCTTCGTGGAGGACGACACGGAGGAGACCGGACGGCTGGCGGTGGACGTGGCGGCGCGGCGGATCCCGGCGAAGTTCGGCCTCGACCCGCGGCGGGACGTGCAGGTGCTCACCCCGATGCACCGCGGTCCCGCCGGGGCCGGCGTGCTGAACGGGCTGCTCCAGCAGGCGGTGACGCCGGCCCGTCCGGGGCTGCCGGAGAAGCGGTTCGGCGGGCGGGTCTTCCGGGTGGGCGACAAGGTCACGCAAATCCGTAACAACTACGAGAAAGGCGCGAACGGTGTCTTCAACGGCACGGTCGGCGTGGTCACCGGGCTCGATGCGGAGGAACAGCGACTGACCGTGGTCACCGACGAGGACGAGGAGGTGGGCTACGACTTCGCGGAGCTGGACGAGCTGGCCCACGCCTACGCCGTCACGATCCACCGTTCGCAGGGCAGCGAGTACCCCTGCGTGGTCATCCCGGTCACCATGAGCGCCTGGATGATGCTCCAGCGCAACCTGCTCTACACGGCGGTGACCCGCGCCAAGCGGTTGGTCGTGTTGGTCGGCTCGCGGCGGGCACTCGGTCAGGCGGTGCGGTCCGTCTCCGCGGGCCGCCGGTGTACGGCGCTGGACGCCCGGCTCGCCGGTCGACTCGGTCCCCGAGCGGACCGCCGAGTCGACGCCGACCGCGACTAGCCTGACAATAATTTTCCATGGTCGTCGCCGGATATGGGTCGGTATCACCCCTTCTGTGCGGCGAGTCGACGGCACCGCGTGCCAGAAAGTGAGGTAAAAGCCGACCCCGAGTGCACAATATGGCGCCACATGAGGGACAGTGGAGGGAGTCAGGGCACCTCGAAGAAGAGGCACAACGTCGGTGAGGGATGACGTGAGCGAAAACCGCTACGACGACACGAATGACAATGCAGTATTTCTGCGGTACGGCGCGGACGAGTACCGCTTCCCGCTGGTGGAGAGCACGGTGGGCGACCGCGGCTTCGACATCGGCAAGCTGCGCGCCCAGACCGGTCTGGTGACCCTGGACTCTGGTTACGGCAACACCTCGGCGTGCACCTCGAAGGTCACCTATCTCGACGGCGAACAGGGCATTCTTCGCTACCGTGGGTATCCGATCGAGCAGCTTGCGGAGCGGGGTAGCTTCCTCGAGACGGCGTACCTGCTGATCAACGGCGAGCTGCCGACGGTCGACGAGATGTCGGCGTTCCGCAAGGAGATCACCCAGCACACGCTGCTGCACGAGGACGTCAAACGCTTCTACGACGGGTTCCCGCGGGACGCGCATCCGATGGCGATGCTGACCTCCGTGGTCAGCGCGCTGTCCACGTTCTACCAGGACAGCCACAACCCGCTGGACCCGGAGCAGCGGCGCATCTCCACGATCCGGCTGCTGGCCAAGCTGCCGACGATCGCCGCCTACGCGTACAAGAAGGCGGTCGGCCAGCCCGCGGTCTACCCGAGCAACGACCTCGGGTACGTGGAGAACTTCCTGCGGATGACCTTCTCGGTCCCGGCCGAGGAGTACCACCCCGATCCGGTGGTGGCCGACGCGCTGGACAAGTTGCTGATCCTGCACGCGGACCACGAACAGAACTGTTCGACCTCCACCGTGCGGATCGTCGGCTCCTCCCAGGCCAACCTCTTCGTCTCCATCTCCGCGGGCATCAACGCCCTCTGGGGCCCGCTGCACGGCGGGGCCAACGCCGCGGTGCTGGAGATGCTGGAGGCGATCCAGGCCTCGGGCGGCGACGTGGACAGCTTCATCCGCAAGGTGAAGAACAAGGAGCAGGGCGTCCGGCTGATGGGCTTCGGGCACCGGGTCTACAAGAGCTTCGACCCGCGCGCGAAGATCATCAAGGCGGCGGCGCACGATGTGCTCTCGGCGCTCGGCAAGTCCGACGAGCTCCTGGACATCGCGCTGCGGCTGGAGGAGCGCGCGCTGAACGACGACTACTTCGTGTCGCGCAACCTCTACCCGAACGTCGACTTCTACACCGGGCTGATCTACCGCGCCATGGGCTTCCCGACCAGCATGTTCACCGTGCTGTTCGCGCTGGGCCGGCTGCCCGGCTGGATCGCCCAGTGGCACGAGATGATCACCGACCCGACGACCCGGATCGGCCGTCCGCGGCAGGTCTTCACGGGTGTCGTGGAGCGGGACTACATCCCGGTCGAGCAGCGTTGAGACAGTTCTGAGAAGGGCAAACGGGGTCCGCCCTATAATGTGACTCAGATCACATCGCGGCCTCTGCAACCTTTCCCTGAGTCGTGGGTCTAACCGGTCAGCGTTGGCGCGGATTCGGCTGGATCCACGCCGGCGGCCGTCCAGCCGGGGTCCCGTGGGGGGACGCTCTGAGCGGACGGCAGGAAGCGCCCCGCGCCGGGCCCTGTGGGGGGACCCGTAGCGGGGCGCTTTTCCATTCTCGGAAGTTCTACTCCCCCTAAGTCCCAACTTCTTTGTTCGCGCCCCTACTTCGCGCCCCCCGCGTCAGGCCGGGCCGACGAGTTCGTACCCCGCCTCGTCGACGGCGGCGCGCACCGCGTCCTCGTCCAGCGGGCCCTCGGAGACCACGGTGACCAGGCCCGTCTTCGCGGTGGCGGTGACCTCGGTGACGCCCTGCAGCGCGCCGACCTCGGTCGAGACGGCGCCCTCGCAGTGCCCGCAACTCATACCGGAGACCTGGTAGGTGGTGGTGGTCGTGGCGGTGGTCATGGCCGTTCCTCGTTTCTGGTGTCGAAGCTCCTGCGGCGGCGCCGCGTGTCGCCAGCATATACCCCCAAGGGGTATTGGTGCGACGCCGGGTACGAGCCGGGGTCGCCCCTTAGGGGAGGACGGTCCAGGACCCGGGTATGACCCGGGTATCGATCCGACGTTGTTCCGACGACGGCCCTCGATCTGTCAGCTTTGACTTACAGGTGATCGAAGGCAACGAACCCGGGCTCACCCCGCGGAGACGAACGGACGTGGCATGGACGGCGGACTGTGGATGTACGCCCTGCTGGCGCTCGGGACCGCACCACCCCTGGTGCCGAACTCCGCGATGATCGCCTCGGCCGGCGCCATGGCCGCGGTCGGCGAGTTGAGCCTCCCGATGGTGCTGCTGGTGGTCGCCGGCAGCGCGATCCTCGGGGACGCGGTCGTCTACGGCCTCGGGCGGCTGTCCAGCGCGCGGACGTTGCGCTTCCTCTCCCGCAGTCACCGGAGCCGGGTGGCGCTGGAATGGACCGCCCAGCGGCTCCATGCGCACGGTCTGCCGTTCGTCGTGGGCGTGCGGTTCCTGCCGAGCGGCCGCGTGGTCGGCGGCCTGTCCGCGGCCATCGTCCGTTACCCCGCGCACCGTTATCTGCTGGGCGCGGCGGTCGCCGAGGTGATCTGGGCGTCCTACTCCGTCGGCCTGGGCTACTGGGGCGGCGCGATGCTGCACAACTCCTGGGTGGCGCTGGGGATCGGGGCCGGTGTCTCGGCGCTGGTGGCCGGCGGCGCCCACCTGTTCTCCCTGCGGTCCCGGGAGCGGACCGCCAGCACCCGCACCGTCGCCAGCCCGGTGCGGGCGTCCGGCGGCCCGACGCCCCTGCGGCGCCGCGCGGACGGCCGGGGCGGGCCCGAGCGGACGGCCTGCGGCCGGCCACCCGGCGCCCGCTAGAACCGCCCTAGCCCCGGTACCCGGGGCGGCGGGTGACCCATTCCTCGATGGTCTCCGGATACCAGAAGGGTTTGCCGCGTTCGACCACGTCCGGCGGCGGTAGCAACCGATGCTTGCGATAGGAACGCACGGTGTCCGGCTGCACCCGGATATAGGCGGCGATCTCCTTGTACGACCACAAACCGCGATCCGTCATCCCCACGCACCTCCTGCGGCGGCAACTGATGGGTAAACAGCCTGTGCAGGCCGAGCGACGGAGTGTCACTCCCGCGGGGCGCAGTCGACCACCTGTGACGGACGGACCGCGGAACGGTGACGTTCGTGGAACCGCCGTGGCGGAGCGTCAGCTGTGGCTGGGAAAGCCGAGGTTGATGCCGTCCGCCGCCGCTGCCGGATCGGGCCAGCGGGTGGTGATGACCTTGCCGCGGGTGTAGAAGCGCACCCCGTCGTCGCCGTAGACATGGTGATCGCCGAAGAGCGATTCCTTCCAGCCGCCGAAGGAGTGGTAGCCGACCGGCACCGGGATCGGCACGTTGACGCCGACCATGCCGGCCTCCACCTCCAGCTGGAACCGCCGGGCCGCGCCGCCGTCACGGGTGAAGACGGCCGTGCCGTTGCCCCAGCGCGAGGAGTTGATCAGCTCGACCGCCTCGTCGTAGGTGCCGACGCGCACCAGGCACAGCACCGGGCCGAAGATCTCGTCCCGGTAGGCGTCCATCTCGGGCGTCACCCGATCGAAAAGCGAGACGCCGAGGAAGAAGCCCTCCTCGTGACCCGGCACCGTGTACCCGGTGCCGTCCACCACCACCTCGGCGCCCTGCGCGCGGGCGCCGGCGACATAGCCCGCCACCCGGTCCCGGTGCTCGGCGGTGATCAACGGGCCCATCTCGGACGCCGGATCCTCGCCCGGGCCGATGCGCAGCCCCGCCGCCCGCTTGGCGATCTTCGCGGCCAGCGCGTCGCCCGTCGTCTCGCCCACCGCGACCACCACGGAGACCGCCATGCAGCGCTCGCCGGCCGACCCGTAGGCCGCGTTGATCGCGTTGTCGGCCGCCGCGTCGAGGTCCGCGTCGGGCAGCACCAGCATGTGGTTCTTCGCGCCGCCCAGGGCCTGCACCCGCTTGCCGTGCGCGACCGCGCCCTGCTGGATCGCCCGGGCCACCGGCGTGGAACCGACGAAGCTGACCGCCGCCACATCCGGGTGGGCCAACAGCCGTTCCACCGCCACCCGGTCGCCGTTGACGACGTTCAGCACACCCTCGGGGAACCCGGCCTCGGCCGCCAACTCGGCCAGCCGCAGCGCCGCGGACGGGTCCTTCTCGCTCGGCTTCAGGACGAACGCGTTGCCGCAGGCGAGGGCCACCGGGAACATCCACAGCGGCACCATGGCGGGGAAGTTGAACGGCGTGATGCCGGCGACCACGCCCAACGGCTGCCGGATCTCCGCCACGTCCACGCCCGTGGAAACCTGCGTGGACAGCGAGCCCTTGAGCTTCTCCGCGATGCCGCAGGCGAGTTCGACGACCTCCAGACCGCGCGCCACCTCGCCCAGCGCGTCAGCCTGCACCTTGCCGTGCTCGGCGGTGATCAGCCGGGCCAACTCCCTGCGGTGTGCGTCCAGTAGCGCCCGGTACCGGAACAGCAGCGCGGTGCGGCGGGCCAGCGAGGCGCGGCCCCACTCCCGGTACGCCGCCCTGGCCGCGGCGACGGCCGCGTCCACCTCGGCCTCGGAGGCCAGCGCCACCCGGGCCGGCTGCGCGCCGGTCGCGGGGTCGTAGACCGGTCCGTACCGTCCCGAGACGCCGTCGGTCGGCCGGTTGTCGATGAAATGCGGGATGCTGCGCATGGCGGTGGGCCCTTCGGCTGGCGGTGCGGGCGGTGCTGGCGGGGGTGCGGGCGGGCGGGGTCAGAGATGCCGGCGGCGGTCGACGGCGCGGCGGTCGTACTCGTCGCGGGCCTTGCGGGCCGCCGGGCGGCTCGCGGTGGCGGCCACCGGCACGTCCCACCAGGCCTGCGCCGCCGGTGCGGTGGGCGTCGGATCGGTCGCCACGTAGACGCAGCTCGGCCGGTCAGAGGCGCGCGCCGCGGCCAACGCCTCCCGCAGCTCCGCGTAGCTTTCGGCGCGCCGCACCTCCAGGCCCAACGAGGCGGCGTTCGCGGCGAGATCCACGGGCAGCGGCTCGTCCGTGTAGGAGCCGTCCGCCGCGCGGAACCGGTAGCCGGTGCCGAACCGTTCGCTGCCCGTCTCCTCGGACAGCCCGCCGATCGAGGCGTAGCCGTGGTTGTCGAGGATCACCACGTTGATCGGCAGGCCCTCCTGCACGGCGGTGACGATCTCGGTCGGCATCATCAGGTACGTGCCGTCGCCGACCAGCGCCCACACCGGCCGGTCCGGCGCGGCCAGCCGCACCCCGATCGCGGCCGGGATCTCGTAGCCCATGCAGGAGTAGCCGTACTCCAGGTGGTACTGCCGCGGCGAGCGGGCCCGCCACAGCTTGTGCAGGTCGCCGGGGAGCGAACCGGCCGCGTTGATCACCACGTCGTCGTCGCCGACCACCGCGTCCAGCGCGCCCACCACCTGCGTCTGGGTGGGCCGGGCCGTCTCGTCCTCCGGCGTGAACGCGGCGGCCACCACGCGCTCCCAGCGCGTCTTGCCGGCCGCGTATTCCTCGGCGTACGCCGCCGGCACCCGGTGGCCCGCGAGCGCCTCGGTGAGCGCCTCAAGTCCGGCCCTGGCGTCGCCGACGAGTGGCAGCCCGGCGAGCTTGTGCGCGTCGAACGAGGAGATCGACAGGTTGACGAAGCGGACGCCGGGCTCGGCGAACAACGTGCCCGAGGCCGTGGTGAAGTCCGTGTAGCGGGTGCCCACGCCGATCACCAGATCGGCCCGGCGGGCGAGTTCGTCGGCGATTTCGGTGCCGGTGTGCCCGACCGCGCCGACCTCGCACGGATGGTCGTGGCGCAGCGCGCCCTTGCCCGCCTGGGTGGTGGCCACCGGGATGCCGGTCGCCTCCACCAGCGCCCGCAGCGCCTCCTCGGCCCGGCTGTGGTGCACCCCGCCGCCGGCGATCAGCAGCGGCCGGCGGGCCGCCCGCAGCATCCCGGCCGCCTCGACCACCGCCGCCGCGTCCGGCGCGGGCCTGGGCACCCGCCACACCCGTTCGGCGAAGAACGCCTCCGGCCAGTCGTACGCCTCGGTCTGCACGTCCTGCGGCAGCGCCAGCGTCACCGCGCCGGTCTGCACCGGATCGGCCAGCACCCGCATTGCCTGGAGCGCCGCCGGGATCAGCGCCTCGGGGCGGTGCACCCGGTCGAAATAGCGGCTCACCGGGCGCAGCGCGTCGTTGACCGAAACGTCACCGGCCTCCGGGTGCTCCAACTGCTGGAGCACCGGGTCGGCGGGGCGGGTGGCGAACGCGTCGCCAGGCAGCAGCAGCACGGGCAGTCGGTTGATGGTGGCCAGCGCGGCACCGGTGACCAGGTTGGTGGCGCCCGGGCCGATGGACGTCGTCACGGCCTGGGCGGACAGCCGGTCCCGCTGCCGCGCGAAGCCGACGGCGGCGTGCACCATCGCCTGCTCGTTCCGCCCCTGGTGGAACGGCAGCGGGGCACCCGGGCCCTGTCCGCTCTCCACCAGCGCCTGCCCGAGGCCCGCGACGTTGCCGTGCCCGAAGATGCCCCAGCAGGAGTCGATCAGCCGGTGCCGTTCCCCGTCCCGTTCGGTGTACTGCCGTGCCAGGAACGTCACCAGCGCCTGCGCGACGGTCAGTCGGCGGGTGCGTGCGGTCATGGCGTCTCCTCCTGTGCTGTCGGGGCGTCGTAGAGCGGCAGGCGCGGGTCGACGGGCTGGTCGGCCCAGCTCTCGCGGATCCAGGCGTGGTCGGGGTGGTCGCTGATCAGCCACCGGCGCTCGGGCTCGGGACCCGCCATCACGTTGAGGTAGTACATGTCGTGGCCTGGTGCGGCGATCGCCGGGCCGTGCCAGCCGTCGGGGATCAGCACCACGTCGCCGGTGCGCACCTCGGCCAGCACGTCCGTGCCCCGGCCGCGCCCGGAGGGCGTGACCCGCTGGTAGCCGAGGCCCTCGGCGGCCGGGTTGCCGGCCGCCGCCGCGATCTCGAAGTAGTAGATCTCCTCCAGCTCCGACTCGTGCCCCGGCCGGTGCTCGTCGTGCTTGTGCGGCGGGTAGGAGGACCAGTTGCCGCCGGGGGTCAGCACCTCGACGGCGATCAGCCGGTCCGCCTCGAAGGTGTCGGCGGCGGCGAAGTTGTTGACCTGCCGCGAACAGGCGCCGGAACCGCGCAGTTCCACCGGTACCTCGGCGGCGGGGCGGTAGCGCGCCGGCAGTTGCCGCTCGCAGCGCGCGCCGGCCAGCGCGAAACGGCCGCCGTCGGCGGAGGCCACGGTCACCTCGGCGTCGCGCGGCACGTAGGCGAAGTCGCTGACGCCGGAGAAGACGTTCCATCGGCCGTGCAGGGTGAACGTCGTCCCCTCCAACGTCGGTCCCGCCACGGCGACGGTGCAGCCGCCGGTGAGCGGCAGCACGATCCACTCGCTCTCGCCGGTGGCGAACGTGTGCGCGCCGCCCGGCGCGAGCGGCAGCAGGCGCAGCGAGGAGTACCCCCAACCGGCGCTCTCCGGTGACACGTCCAGGGCGTACGGGGCGCGTTCCGCGCTCCCGGCCGGCAGATGGTGGCTGGTGATGGTCACGCGCACGCCCCTTCGTCTGTCGCGCCGGTCTGGCGGCCGGCTCCGCCACGGGCCGCCGTGCCGGCGGCGGTGCGGCTCCTGATGCCGGGCGCAACGCGGGCGGTCCCGGGTCCGGTTCTTGCTGTGGTGCCGGACCCGGCGCTGGCCGGCGTGGTGCGAACCCTGCCGGCGGGGGTGCCGGCTGCGGTGCCGGTCGTGCTGCCGGCTTCGCCGGACGTGGCCGGCAGGCTGGTCGTTCGCCGAGGGCTCACAGGAGCCCCACCGCGGTGTCCACGGCCCTGGCGACGTCGCCGTCGGCCGGGTAGAGCAGTGAGCGCCCGACCACCAGGCCCTGCACCGTGGGCAGCCGCAGCGCCGTGCGCCACCGCTCGTAGGCGCCCTCCTGATCGCCGTTCACCTCGCCGCCCAGCAGCACGGCCGGCAGCGACGACGCGGCGAGTACCCGCCCCATCTCCTCGGGATCCCTCGTCACCGGCAATTTCAGCCAGGTGTACGCCGAAGTGCCGCCGAGTCCCGAGGCGATGGCGATGGAGGTCGCGACCGCCTCCGCGCTCAGGTCGTTGGTCAGCCTCCCGTCCGACCGTCGGCACAGGAACGGCTCGACGAAGACCGGCAGTCGGCGTTCGGCCATCGCGTCGATGGCGCGGGCGGTGGCGGCCATCGTGGCCAGCGATCCGGCGTCGTCGTAGTCGATGCGCAGCAGCAGCTTGCCCGCGTCGAAGCCGAGCCGGGCGACGTCCTCGGCCCGGTACCCGGTGAACCGGTCGTCCAGTTCGAACGAGGCCCCCGCCAGGCCGCCGCGGTTCATCGAACCGACGATCACCTTGCCGTCCAGGGCCCCGAGCAGCAGCAGGTCCTCCAGGATGTCCGCGGTGGCCAGCACCCCGTCCACACCGGGTCGGGACAGCGCCAGCAGCAGCCGCTCCAGCAGCTCGGGGCGGTTGGCCATGGCCAGCTTCCGGCCGCCGACGGAGAGCGCGCCGCGCGCCGGGTGGTCGGCGGCGATGATCATCAGCCGGCCGCCCGGGCCCAGCAGCGGGCGGCGAACGCGCCCCGCGGCGGCCTCGGCTATCGCCTCGGGATGTCGGGCGCGCACCGTCGCCAGGTCGGAAATGCTGATGGTCACGGAAGGCTCTCCTTGTCGGGGCTGCCGGGCTCGGGGACGCGTTCGGCGCCGCCGAGCAGCGCCTCCACCTCGGCGGCGTAGGGCATGGCGGAGGAGCAGGCGAGGCGCCCGGCGACCAGCGCGCCCGCCGCGTTGGCGTACCGCATCATCCGGGGCAGCTCCCAGCCGGCGAGCAGGCCGTGGCAGAGCGCGCCGCCGAACGCGTCGCCCGCGCCGAGGCCGTTGACCACCTCCACGGGATGCGGCGCCACTTCGGCCGAGCGGCCGTCGCGGTGCACCGCGAGCACCCCGTCGGGACCGCGTTTGACCACGGCCAGTTCCACGCCGGCGGCGAGCAGTGCCTCGGCGCAGGCGCGCGGCTCCCGTTCGCCGGTGGCGACCTCGCATTCGGTCACGTTGCCGACCGCGACCGTGGCGTGCGCGAGCGCCGCCCGGTAGTGCGGCCGGGCCGCGGCGGGGTCGCCGTCGGACCAGAACATCGGGCGCCAGTCGAGGTCGAAGACGGTGGCGAGCTGCGTCGCGCCGGGGCGCGCCGCGGCCCGGTCGGCGAGCGCGGCCAGCGTCGCGGTGCGGCTCGGCTCCGCGCACAGTCCTGTGCCGGTCATCCAGAACAGCCGGGCCGCCCGGATCGCCGGCAGGTCGAGCTCCTCGGGGTGGATCACCAGATCCGGCGCCTTGGGCAGCCGGTAGAAGTAGAGCGGGAAGTCGTCCGGCGGGAAGATCTCGCAGAACGTCACGGGCGTCGGGTACTCCGCGACCGCCGTCACCCAGCGGTCGTCCACGCCGAAGTCGCGCAGCGCCTGGTGGCAGTACGCGCCGAACGGATCGCGGCCCGTGCGGCTGATGACGGCCGCGGCGCGGCCGAGCCGGGCGGCGGCGACCGCCACGTTGGTCGCCGAGCCGCCGAGGAACTTCCCGAAGGTCTCGACCTGGGGGAGCGGCACCCCGGTCTGGAGCGGGTAGAGGTCCACCCCCATGCGCCCCATGGTGACGACGTCGAACGGGACCTCCTCGGGAATCTCCTGTGGAACGCCGCGCGGCTCGCCCATGTGTCCGATGCCCCTTCGCTCGTGCGCCTGTCCAAGGCTTAGGCCCTTCCCGAGCGGCTGTCAATAGTTTGTCATTACATATGGACGTCAGTACGTGAGGAGGGATTCCGGAGTTAACGATGAGGCATTGTCCTGACAAAGCATTGACAGGGTCGTCCCACCGGCGGTTTGCTCCCGTTCTGCAAGCCCTCCCTCGTCGAAGTGAGGTACTGGACGATGACCTTCGCCTCCCGTTCCCGCGCGTCCGTGATCGCCGCCGCGGGCGCCGCGAGCCTTTTGCTGCTCGCGGGATGCTCCAGCGACTCCGGTGGCAAGGAGGCGGAGGAGGAGGCGGACGACGTCTCGGCGGGTCAGGCGGACACCCCGCGGATGAAGGTCGCCATGATCACGCACGCGGCCCAGGGCGACCCCTTCTGGGACACGGTGCGGGAGGGCGCGGAGGTCGCCGCCGCCAAGGACAACGTGCAGCTCATCTACTCGAACGACCCCGAGGTGGCCACCCAGGCGAACCTCATCCAGAACGCCATCGACCAGGACGTCGACGGCATCGCGGTCAGTCTCGCCAACCCCGACGGCATCGCGAACGCCATCGCCGACGCGCAGCAGGCCGGCATCCCGGTCGTCGGCATCAACTCCGGCATGGACGCCTGGCAGGACCTCGACCTGCTGTCGTTCTTCGGCCAGGACGAGACCGTGGCGGGCGAGGCGTTCGGAGAGCGGCTCAACGAGGAGGGCGCGGAACGCGCGCTCTGCGTGATCCACGAACAGGGCAACGTCGGCCTGGAGTCGCGCTGTGGCGGCCTGGCCGAGACCTTCGAGGGCGAGACCGAGAACCTCTACGTGGACGGCACCGACCTGCCCTCCGTGCAGTCCACCATCGAGGCCAAGCTGCGCCAGGACGACTCGATCGACTACGTCGCCACGCTGAACGCCCAGTTCGCCCTGCCGGCGGGCGAGGCGGCGGGCGACGCCGGCAGCGAGGCGCAGGTGGCCACGTTCGACCTGAACACCGAGATGGTGCAGGCCATCCAGGACGGCGACGTGCAGTTCGCCGTGGACCAGCAGCCGTACCTCCAGGGCTACCTGGCCGTGGACGCGCTCTGGCTCAACGAGAACAACGGCAACTTCCTGGGCGGCGGCGCCGAACCGGTGCTGACCGGCCCGGCCTTCGTCGACCAGGAGAACGTCGAGGAGATCGCCGAGTTCGCCGAGAACGGGACCCGGTGATCGCGTGAGCGACCCGGAGCCCTCGCGGGCGGCGAAGGGCGCCACCGCTGCGGCCGCTGATCCGGCCGCCGGCGCGGCCCTACCGGGTCGCGCCGCCCAGCGGTCGCTGGGCCGGCGTCTGTTCAGTCGCCCCGAGGTGGGTGCCCTGGTCGGCGCGATCGCCGTCTATCTGCTGTTCTACGCGCTCGCACCCGCCTTCCGGCAGTTCGACGCGCTGGCCACGATGCTCTACGAGTCCTCCACCCTGGGCATCATGGCCGTCGCGGTCGCGCTGTTGATGATCGGCGGCGAGTTCGACCTGTCGGCCGGCGTCGCGGTGATCGCCTCGGCGCTGACCGCCAGCATGTTCGCGTTCGAGCTGACGCTGAACGTCTGGGCTGGTGTGTTGGTCGCGCTCGTCTTCTCGCTGGCGATCGGCGCGTTCAACGGCATCATGCTGATCAAGACCAGACTGCCGAGCTTCCTGATCACGCTGGGCACGTTCCTGATGCTCCAGGGACTCAACCTGGCTATCACGAAAGCAGTCACCGGCAACGTCACCTCCAAGTCCATCCGCGACATGGACGGTTTCGAACAGGCGGAGGCGTTCTTCGCCAGCGATTTCACCGTCTTCGACACCAAGCTGCGGATCACCGTGCTGTGGTGGCTCGGCTTCGCCGCGTTGGCCACCTGGGTGCTGCTGCGCACCCGCTACGGCAACTGGGTCTTCGCGGTCGGCGGCAACCGGGAGAGCGCCCGCGCGCTCGGCGTGCCGGTGACGTTCGTCAAGATCAGCCTCTTCATGGTCGTCGGCTTCGCCGCCTGGTTCGTCGGCATGCACCAGCTGTTCGCGTACAACACGATCCAGTCCGACGGCGGGGTGGGCCGGGAGCTGTACTTCATCGCCGCCGCGGTGATCGGCGGCTGCCTGCTCACCGGCGGCTACGGCTCCATCGTCGGGGCGGTCATCGGCGCCTTCCTGTTCGGCATGGCCTCCCAGGGCATCGTCTACGCCGACTGGGACCCGAACTGGTTCCTCTTCTTCCTCGGCGCGATGCTGCTGCTCGCCACCCTCCTCAACCTGTGGATCCGCAGCCAGGCGACCAGGAGATGACACCCGTGAACGCACCTCCCGCCGCCCCGCTGGTCGAACTGGCCGGCGTCGGCAAGTCCTACGGCAACATCCGGGCGCTGCACGGCGTCGACCTCACCGTCCGCGCCGGCCGGGTGAGCTGCGTGCTCGGCGACAACGGCGCCGGCAAGTCCACCCTCATCAAGATCATCTCCGGACTGCACCAGCACAGCGAGGGCGAGTTCCGCATCGACGGCGAACGGGTGCGGCTCGGCGGCCCGCGCGAGGCCCTGAACCGCGGCATCGCCGCCGTCTACCAGGATCTCGCCACGGTCACCCTGATGCCGGTCTGGCGGAACTTCTTCCTCGGCTCCGAGCTCACCCGCGGCCGCTGGCCGTTCCAACGCCTCGACATCCACCGGATGAAGGAGCTCGCCGACGCCGAACTGCGCGCCATGGGCATCGTGCTGAACGACCTGGACCAGACCGTCGGCTCGCTCTCCGGCGGCCAGCGGCAGTCCGTCGCCATCGCCCGCGCGGTGTACTTCGGCGCGCGGGTGCTGATCCTGGACGAGCCGACGGCGGCGCTCGGCGTCAAACAGTCCGGAGTGGTGCTGAAGTACATCGCCGCGGCCCGCGAACGCGGCCTGGGCGTCGTCTTCATCACCCACAACCCGCACCACGCGTACCTGGTCGGCGACCAGTTCACCGTGCTCCGCCTCGGCGGGATGGAGATCAGCGCGGAGCGCGACGAGGTGACCCTGGAGGACCTCACCACCCATATGGCGGGCGGCGCCGAACTGGTCACGCTTCGGCACGAGCTGGAACGGGTCGCCGGCGTGGACGTGCGGGAGCTTCCCGACGACGGGGGATCCGGCGGGCGGGTATGAACGAGGAGCCGGCGGTGGATCCGGTGCCGACGCGATTCCCCGCGGACGTGGGGCTGGTGCGGCGGCTGGTCGCCGAACAGTTCCCGCGCTGGGCGCAGTTGCCCGTCCGGACCGTGCCGAACGAGGGGTGGGACAACCGGACGTTCCGCCTCGGTGACGAGATGTCGGTGCGGCTGCCCAGCGCCGCCCCGTATGCGTTGGCCGTCGACAAGGAGCATCGCTGGCTCCCGCTCCTCGCGCCCCACCTGCCCCTGCCCGTCCCCCAACCCCTCGCGAAGGGCCGGCCCGGCGCGGGCTACCCCCATGCGTGGTCGATCTACCGCTGGTTCGAGGGCGCGCCGGCGAGCAGGGAGGGCGTCGCCGACCTGTCGGGACTGGCCGTCGCCCTCGCCGACTTCCTTTCGGCCCTGGGCCGGATCGACGCTGATGGCGGGCCGGGACCCGGACAGCACAACTGGTTCCGGGGCGGGCGGTTGCGCACGTACGACGCGGAAACGCGACGCGCGCTCGAGGCGCTGCACGGCCGGGTGCGGACCGACCTCGCGCGGGAGATCTGGCAGACGGCGCTGGACCAGCGGTGGTCAGGACCACCCGTCTGGTTCCACGGTGACGTGTCCCAGGGGAACCTCCTGGTGCGAAACGGCGAACTGGCCGCGGTCATCGACTTCGGCACCTGCGGGGTCGGCGACCCGGCCTGTGATCTGGTGATCGCCTGGACCCTGCTGTCGGGGGAGAGCCGCGCGGCGTTCCGCAAGGAGCTGGCGGTCGACGAGGCGACGTGGGCGCGGGGGCGTGGCTGGGCGCTGTGGAAGGCGCTGATCACCGTGGCGGGCGCCACGAGCGGCGACGACCCTCCCCCAGGCCCTGGGGCCTGGGAGGTACCCCCAGCCGCGGACGCGTCGCGGGTGCTCGACGAGCTGTTCACGGAGCACGCGGCCGCCGCGCCGGAGGGCGGGTGCTGATCCGCTGGTGGGGCATCGGCGCAGGCGAGGGCGCTGATGTCCAACTGCGTGAAATATGAAGCAATTCTGCTGCACACTTTCCCTCGGTCACGCCATGCGATGGTCCGACGACCGGAGGGAGTTCCTTCATGCGGTGCACGGCACCAGAGAACAGGGACGACAGGCGAGGCAGACGGACGCGCTCGGGCGGCGTGCGCTCCTGGCTCGGACTGGTGGTCTGCGCGCTGTTAGGGGCGCTGCTGGGTCCGGTGGGCCCGGCCGCCGCCGCGGCCGCCGGTGACTGGCGGGAGGTCTCCGCCGGCCTCGGCCACACCTGCGGGGTCAAAAACGACGGCTCCGCGTGGTGCTGGGGAGCCAACAGCCGGGGAATGCTCGGCGACGGCACGACCACCCCGCACCTTACGCCCACCCGCGTCGGCTCCGCCTCCGACTGGCTGATGATACAGGCCGACGTGATGTCCACCTGCGGTGTTCGCGCAGACAACAGCCTCTGGTGCTGGGGCTGGAACGAGTTCGGCCAGCTCGGCGACGGCACGACCACGGACCGCCTCACGCCGACCCGCATCGGCACCGCCGCCGACTGGGTCGACGTCGACTTCGGCTGGTACCACACCTGCGCGGTCAAGGCCGACGGCACGCTCTGGTGTTGGGGGAAAAACGACGACGGGCAGACCGGGACCGGCGCTGAGGTCCACACCCCCACCCAGGTCGGTACGGCCACGACGTGGGAGTCGGTGGACCTGGGCGCATACCACAGCTGCGCCACCCGCGCCGCCGGCACGCTGTGGTGCTGGGGCAGCGACTACCTGGGCGGTCTGGGCATCGGCAACGAAGCTGGCGACAACCCGGATGAACCGCTGCCGGTCCAGGTCGGCAACGCCACGGACTGGTCGGCCGTCTCGGCCGGCCGGTACCACACCTGTGGCCTGCGGGACAGCAGCACGCTGTGGTGTTGGGGAGCCGGCACCGGCGGCCAGATCGGGGACAACACGAGGGAGCACCGCTGGTCCCCCGTGCAGATCGGCACCGAAACCGCCTGGGAACAGGTCGCCGCCGGGTACCGAAACACCTGCGCCGTCAGGGCCGACAGCACGTTGTGGTGCTGGGGGGACAAGGCGATCGGCGGGTTGGGAGTGGGCCAGGATGGCCCGCGCATCGTGCCCGAGCCCCAGCAGGCGGGCCTGGAGTCGTCCGCGGTGACGGGTTGGACAGCTGTGACCGTCGGTCACTACAACAGCTGCGGCATTCGCGACGGCTCGCTGTGGTGCTGGGGCCACAACTACGGGGGCGCCATCGGCGATGGCACGGAGACGGCCCACTACTCGCCGGTCCTGATCAGCTGACCGCTCGCCGGCCACGATCCCGGCCGCACCCGGCCATCCCGGGCGTGGGTGGCTCGGGCCTTCACCTACCCGACGGCATCGGTGAGCCCGTGGAGGGCGGATGTCGTCGGGTGGACAGATGGCAATTTGTAGTGATTTCCAGAGGGGGTTCCTTCATGCGACATTTCACGCCGGACGACAGAGACAGCGGGTGGGCTCGTTCACGAGGCGGGCGACTGCGGTTGGGGCTGGTGGTCTGTGCGGTGCTGGGCGCGGTGTTCGGGCTGACGAGCCCGGCCGCCAGCGCGGCGCCGGCCACCACGGCCAGCACCACCAACACAGCCGCCGGGGACTGGCTGGACGTCGCCGTCGGCGACGGCCATACCTGTGCGATCAAGGCCGACAACGGCCTGTGGTGTTGGGGCGACAACGGCTACGGGGAGCTCGGCAACGGCAGCCTCACCAGCTCCACGACGCCCATCGCGGTGGGCGGGGCCAGCGACTGGACCCAGGTGCGGGCCGGGGTGTCCCACACCTGCGGCATCCGGGCCAACGGCAGCCTGTGGTGCTGGGGCGGCAACTACACGGGCCAGGTCGGTGACGGCACCACCACCGCGCGGTCCACGCCCACGCAGGTGGGCACCAGCACCGCCTGGACCAGCCTGTCCGCCGGCTCTTACCACAACTGCGCCCTCCGTACCGACGGCAGCCTGTGGTGCTGGGGGAGCAGCGGCTTCGGGCAGATCGGCGACGGTTCCGTCTTCGAGGACGTGCTCACTCCGACCCAGATCGGCGCGGGCGCCACCTGGAAGTCGGTCGACGCGGGGGACCGGCACACCTGCGCCGTCCGGACCAACGGCACCCTGTGGTGCTGGGGCACGGACCGTCGGGGAGTCCTCGGCATCGGCAACTCGCCGGGAACGGGGCAGACCGAAGCGTTGCCCGTCCAGGTCGGCACGAGCACCGACTGGTCCACCGCGAGCGCCGGCGGCACCCACACCTGCGGCCTGCGGACGAGCGGCGCGCTGTGGTGCTGGGGCGAGGGCCTCTCCGGCCAGATCGGGGACAACGCGACCACCGCGCGCTGGTCGCCCGTGCGGGTCGGCACCGAGACCAGCTGGCAGCAGGTGACGACCGGTGACACGCACACCTGCGCGCGCAAGGCCAACACCACGCTGTGGTGCTGGGGGAACAACTTCGCCGGCTCCCTCGGCCTGGGCCCCAGCGACACCAACAACCGGGACGAGCCGGCGCAGGTCGGCTGGGCGACGGCCTGGGAGACCGGCTGGACCACCGTCGTCGCCGGCGGCTACACCACCTGCGGCCTCCGCGACGGCTCCCTGTACTGCTGGGGGGACAACGACGAAGGTCAGGTCGGCGACGGCACGACGATCGACAAGCTCGTCCCGTTTCTGATCAGCTGACCGCCCGTCTGAACGAGCCCGGGTGCGGCCCCACCGCGCCCGGGTTCGCCAACGGCTCAGAGCTTCGCCGGATGCAACAGGAATGCCGGGGCGTGTAGCGGCCGGACAGTCGCGAAGTGGCGCCGGTCAACGGTGCACACCTCCACCGTTCTCAGTCGTTCAGCCACTGCCATCACGCACGCGTCCGTGTCACCGAGGGGATAGTCCGCGTATCGCCGCACCAACTCGGCGGCTCACAGCAGTTCCTCCGGCAGGACAGACGTCACCGTGCGATACCAGCCGTGGGCCAGGTCCTCCAGGAAGATCGCCTCCACCTCCGGACCACATCGGTGACCGATGAGGTGGCATGCCTCGGCGAAGACCGGAGTGGGGACCGTCAGATTGCGTGGGTCGACGGTGGCGTACCACTCCCGGCAGACCTCGTGGCGCCCGTCGTCCTGGTCAGTGAGGGCCACCAGCGATCCCGTGTCCATGACGATCACTCGCCGAATCCACTGCTCCCGCAGGATGTCGTCGGCTCGCTCGGAGGTGTCGCTGTGGCCCGAGCGTCCTTGGCCGAGTGATCCAGGGCCGGCCGTCGAGGACGGGGTGTGACGCCGCGCAGGCTCTCGGCCAGTGGTGTCGAGGGCAGCATACGAGACAACTCGTGCAGGCTCTCCGAGAGAGCCCTTATCTCCGGAAGCACACGGAGGCTCGGTGCGAGTGCCTGCGACTCCTCCTCCGGCACGTCATCGAAATGATGGCGTGCAGTTCCTCCCGAGTGGTCATGCACTCAGGGGAGCCGCGGGGGCGGCGCCCCGGCATCCTTCCCGGCGCCCCCGGGGCGGGGCCGGGGGCGCCGGGTGGCCGGTTAGCCGTAGGCCGCCAGGACCTGCAGGGCGCGGAGGGTCTCGGCGCCGCGGTAGGCGAGGGTGGCGGCGGCGCTCGGCGGTTGCCAGGTGATCGACCAGCCGCCGTCCGGCTGCTGATCCCGGCGGAGTCGGTCGAGATGGCGCTCGATCTGGTCGTCGGTGAACAGCCGGCGCCAGAGGCTGTCCGGTGTGGGCGCGAAGTTCAACGGGGTCAGGCCGTAGCCGGGATCGGCCGCGTCGGCCCGGTAATGCGCCATGGTCGGCAGCCAGTCGCCCACCCGCTCGGCCACGGCCTCGGCCCGGGTGCGGTTCGGGACGTGTTCGAGGAAGACCAGCACCTCGCCCAGGGCGTGGGCGTCGTCCGGGGCCCCGGCCTCCAGCGCCGACCAGCACCACCCGGTGGCGGCCGTCAGCCACGGATGCTCGACGCCCAGCCCGTGTAGCCGCCCGACCAGCCCGGCGGTGGGGTTGAGCCCGGGCGCGTACGTCCACTCGCTCCAGTGCGCAGCCCTGGGGTACTCCTCGATGACCGGGAAGGCGAGGGCCACGGCCCCGTCGGGAGCGGCGACCGACGCCAGCCAGTCGCACGCCGCCCGCACCATCGCGTCGTCGGTGACCCCGGCTTCCAGCAGCGCCTGGAGGGCCATCTCGACGTCGATGGGCAGGCTGGCGGGGCAGAGTTTGTCGGGCTCGAGACCGTGGCCGAAGCCGCCGTCCGGGTTCCGGTAGCCGCGCAGCGCCGCGACCACGCCGGAGGGGTCGGCGTCCTCGAAGACGGTCGCGAACAGGCGCCGTTCCAGCAGCCGTCCCTCGCGACGGACGAAGTCCCGGGCGGGGAGGAAGGTGGTGTCGTCGTTCATGCGGTCATGCATAACCGAGGCCGCCCGCCCCCGTCGTGAACGAATCGGACACGCGGGCGAACGGCCCCGGCTCGCTCACGGGCCGGATCGCTCCACGGACGCGGGAGCTGAATAGCCGCCGTCGCCGTCGTCACCGTCGTCGTCGCCGCCGCTCACCGCGATCCCGATGATCGACAGCACGATGGCGATGGCCCCGAGGGCGATGCCGATCATGGCGAGGCGTCGGTTGCGCTCGTCTCCCCCGGCCGTCTGGCGCAGGGCCAGGACGCCCAGGACGATGGCGACGACGCCGAGCACCCCGGAAAGCCAGAAGAGGAACGGGAAGATGCCCGCCAGCACGGCGATGATGCCCACGACGAGGGCGGCCATGGCGAGACTCTTGCTGCTGGGTGGCTGGGAGCCGCCCCGGCCCTGGGAGCCGCCCCGGCCCTGGGAGGGCTGATCGGAGTAGATGGGCGGCCGGCGCTCGTTCGGGTCCGTCATCTGCGACATCTCCTCTCGTCCCCGTCTCGTTTCCCCTTCCAGGACAGCGGCGCGTGGGTCGTCCCGCCACCCGGTCCGTGGCAAACGGGTGAAGCCCTCGACCGCCGGCCGGGTACGCGTGGTGTTAGCTTTGCCGGAACGCGAGGGGCGCGTGTGCATGACGAGAGGGCGAGGAGGTCGATGAATATGGCCGCGGTCGGCCTTCTTCGGCATGTCCTTGTCCCGGCCGCGTCAGCCTAGGAGAGCGCGCGGTCCGGGTCGTACGAAACGACCGGAGCACACGTGACATCCCTCTCTTCCTCATCAACCCCCTCCTCCGCATCCGCGTCGGCGTCGGCGTCGGCGACCGAGCTGCTCACCGAGCGGCTGTGTCTGCGGACGTGGACCGCCGACGAGGCCGCCGGCGTGCTGGGCGGGAGCCGGTCGACCGGCTGGGCCGACGACTTCCCCGCCGAGGGCGATCAGGTCGTCGTCGGGCTGTTCGGCGACAACCCCGCGTGGCTCGGGGAGTACGGCCACCGCCAGATCGTCGAACGGGTGAGCGGCCTGGTGGTCGGCTCGATCGGCCTGTTCTGGCCGCCCGGGGACGACGGCACCCTGGAGATCGGCTACGGCGTCGTGGCCTCCCGCAGGGGCCGCGGCTACGCCTCCGAGGCGACCCGCGCCCTGACCGCGTTCGCGCTCACCGCGCCTGGCGTGCACACCGTGGTCGCCACGGTGGAACGCTCGAACCCGGCGTCGGTCCGCGTGCTGGAGAAGGCCGGCTTCGAGCCGTGGGGCGACGGAGCCGAGCCGGGCACGGCACGTTTCCGCGTCACGCGGTGACGACGGAACGACGGTAGGAGCCCGGGGTCGGCAGCGGCGCGCGCCGCTGCCGACCCCGCGGCGTCCGCTCGGTCGGCCTGGTTTCGCGGGTCAGTTCAGCGAGAAGATGACGACGGAGAACTCGTCCTTCGGTGACGCCAAGTCCGCCGATTCAAATCCGACGAGACCTCCGGCGCGCAGCACGATCAGCAGTTCACCCTGATCCGTGCACGAAACGATGCCGGTCTCCTCGGTCTCACAGACCTCGATCGTGGCCGTTCCCGAGCGTCGGCACAGGCGCACGCACATGTGGTGGTAATTCGTTTCGAGATGGGCGAGGTAGTGCACGTCGGGACCGCTGGAGAGAATTCCGGTCTCGTCGAGAGTCGTCTTCGTGAACCAGGCCACGGCATCCTCGGGCGAGATGTTCTTCCGCTTGTGACTTGATTTCTGCACGGCGGTGACTTCGTTCGCCGCGGGCAGTGCGCTGACCTTCTCCGAGAGCCACTGCGGCGGTGCCCCGTAGTTTTCGGTGGGCTCCAACCTGTCCATGTGTCGCCATGCCAGCAGCAGCGCCCGCACGACCTGGAGGGCGCCCCCCTTCCCGATGACCGCCTCGCTGCCGGACAGCGCCTGCTCCAGGCTGTGCAGGTCCTCCTGCACGACCTTTCCGCGGCTTCCGTGGTTCTTGACGTTCCCCTTCGGCTGCCACTGTGCGAGACGGTTCCACAGCGCTTCCAGCCAGGTCGGGCTGCTCTTGTAGATCTCGACCCAGCCGCCGCACAGGCCGTTCATGGCGACCTGGAGATACCAGCTGTCCAGGCCCTCCTCCACGGCGGCGGATTTATTTTCGCTCGCCAGTTCGACCAGTCGGCAGGCGTAGATCATTCTGGACTGTATACGATCCTGATTCAGGCTCGCCGGTCTCTCGGAATCCGAAGCCTTTTGGTCCATGCGTTTTGCCCCCTTGCGGTCCGGAAAGGACTGCGGCAAAGGCTATCGGTCACCGCCCCGCGGTTAACGACGGTTTTGCGACACCCCATCCGGCGCCAGGGCCTCCGGCGTTGCCTCCCATCCCGGGAGCCGCACGGAGGCGGAATTCCCGGCTCGCTGAGCTGCGGCCGAGGGTGCGCGAGGCCGCGTTCCGGCGCGGTGGCCGAAAGTGAGCGGGGGGCCGTCAGTGGCCGGGACGGAGGCGGCCGACCGAGCGGCGGAGGGCCCGGCGGATGCGGGAGCCGCGCGTCCGGCCCGGGCGCCGGTCCCGGCCAGGCGCCGGGCCCGTCGTGGCCCACGCGCGCCGGGCCGGGTCGTCGGGGGAAGGAAAGGGAATACTGAGCTCGGCCTGCGCCTGGATCTCGTAGTGCGCATCGTAGGCGGTCGGCTTCCAGGCCTCGTCGTGCGAGGCCAGCGCGGCGCGGACGGCCGTGCCCGCGATACCGCGGCGCCGCGTGTGCGCCGCCACCCACGCGAGCACCCCGACCACGGACCCGAGCCCACCCGCTACCACCAGGAACGCCAGCAACTCACCCATGCCACCCGAGAATAGGCGCACCCCACCTGAGCCGACAGCCCTCCCGGCCGGCCCTCGGTGTCGGCGCCCGCGGGACAGGCGGCGAGCAGTCTGGCGTCGTCGGCGCCGGGGACGATATGACGGCACTCCGCGAGTTGGGCGAGGTCGCGGGTGGAGCACGGCGTTTCTCCCACCACTTGACGGAGCCGACGGTGCGGATCCGGGGGGACCTCGCGTCCGGGATCAGCACGTCGTACTCGTGGGTGTGGGCCCGGTCCCTCCATCCGCCGACCACACACCGGACTCGGCGTCACCCAGGCGCGTGAGCGCCTCGTGCACCAGCGGCTCGACGGCCCGGCCGCGCCAGCTCGGCCAGCCGCGGTCGAAGGCGGCCACGGCGATGTCCGAGCGCCCGCGCGCGATGTTGCTCTCCTGCCCCTCGACGAAGCGGAACCAGAACCCAAGGGTCGGCGTGCTCCCCGACAGGGGCGGGGAGCACGCTGGGATGGGGGGTGTGGGGGCCGCGTGAGGGCTATGCCTCGGGGGTGGTGAGGCGGAGTTGGAGGGTGGCGATCTGCCAGGGGCGGAGGGGGAGGGTGACCGTGCCGTCGTGGACGGGGAGGTCCTCGTCCGGGCGGCCGAGCAGGTCGGTGCGGCGGGCGTGGGCGATGGGGCCCGAGACGGTGGCGGTGGTCGGGCGGGTGGTCTCGGCGACCACCCGGGCCTCGATCCGGCCGTCCCGCTCGCGCAGCGAGGTGAGCACCACGCCGGGGCCGGTGACCGCGAGGCCGGGCGCGGCCGGGGGCAGCACCCGGCCGGCGGGGCCGGCGCCCGGGGTGGTGAGCAGCGGGTGTCGGTACTCCTCCGCCGCCGGCACGACCTCCTCCCACGAGTTCGCGTACGGCATCAGCGCCAGCGAAAGCTCCCGCACGCCCCGGCTCTGCGCGCCCGGCGTCGGCACCTGCGGTCCGGCCGGTTCGTCGCGGTGGACGTGGCGGTTGCGGGAGAGCTGGCCGACGGCGCGCAGCACCGTGACGGCCAGCTCCCGTCCGTGGTTCACGAGTTCGTACTCGGTGTACTCGGTGAGCAGCGCGGCCAGGCCGCCCGCCGCGACGAAACCGGAGGCGGGGAACGTCGGCAGCGGGTGTTCGCCGCCCCCGCCCTCGGCGGTCAGACCGCGCTCCACCACCGCGAACTGCCCCTCGGCGTACGAGGCCGTGGCCCGCTGGGGCAGCGGCAGGTGCAGCCGCACCCGGTGGTCGTCGCAGCGGTTGTCGAAGCGGAGGGTGAGCCGGACGAAGGGCTCGGCGGCCCGCAGTTCCAGGCGGGTGGTGACGATGGTGTGCTCGGCGCGGTCGGCGCGGCCGTCCGCCGCGAAGTCGCCGGCCGCCGGCCAGGCGTAGCCGCGGGTGATCTCGATCGCCGAGGCCAGCGGATCCGTCAGCACGGGGACGACGCGGACCGAGGCGGGCTCGGTGACCAGCAGATCGGCGGTCGGCGGGGCGTAGTTGTACGAGTCGCCGAGGTCGCCGCCGTCCACGATCGCGCCCAGACCGGTGGCGGTGACGCCGTCGCCGCCCGGCGTGGTCAACGAGAACGTGCCGTCGGCCGCGACGGCGACGCCGACCCGGCCGTTGTCCATGATCCGGCCGGAGGCACGCACGTCGTACCGCGGCAGCGGCGGCTCGGTCGGCACCCGCACCGCCGCGTGGCCCAGCGCGGGGGCCTCCGCCCAGACCGGGAGGGTCCGGCGCGGCACCGCGAGGATGCGGACCCGCAGCGGCGCGCCCTCGGGCCGCTCGCGGAGCAGCGCGCGGACGTCGGCCACGTCGAACGGGGTGTCCGTATGGTGCGCGACCCGGAACGTCAGGGTGTCCTCGCTCAGCGACCAGCCGGTGATGTGCTGACCGTAGAGCTCGGTGCCGTGGATCCGGGTGAGGGCCAGTTCCGGGTCGGCCAGCACATCGTCGGCGAGCACGTCGTTGGCCAGCGGAGTCGAGCCGTGCTCGGGCGCCTCGGCGTCGAGCAGGACCACGCCGGCACGCGGGTGGGGGGACGGGTTGAGCACCAGATGCGCGTCGCGCGGGACGTCGCGGGCGAGCCGGGCCAGCGTCATGTCGCAGACGGCCTGGCCGAGTTGTTCCGCCTCCGCCATCCGGGCGGCGACCTGCACGGCCGTCTCGTCGCAGCCGCAGCCGGTCACCGAATCGTGGCAGCTCACGGAGATCAGGTGGCGCCAGGCCAGGTCGAGGAAGCGCTGTTGCCGACCGTCGCCGAAGAGCGCGGCCAGCGGTTCGGCGTAGCGTTCGACGGCGCGTTCGGCCCGCGCCATGGCCTGCTTGAGCGCCGGCCGCACGGAGATCACGCCGGGCAGGATGTTCGACCGGGAATGCGACCGCAGTTCGCCGCGGGTCACCGGCAGGCCCTCGGCCGATTCGGGCAGGGCCGCGAAGAACTCGGCGAGGGTGGCCAGCCGGACCGGCACGTCGGTCCGTTCGCCGACGGCCGCCAGCAGATCGGGGGCGTCGGCGGCGGGCGCGGTGTGGTCCGAGCCGTACATGCCGAGCAACGGGTCGGGGCCCTCCGCCCAGCCGCTCATCCGCTCGACCAGCTCCAGCAGCCGGGCCTCCGCGCGCTCCGGGTCCTCCAGCAGCCCGGCCGCGTTGCCGTAGCCGCCGGCGGCCAGGAAACGGGTGCGGATCGCGGTGCCGTCCGGCGACTCCCAGGCGAACGTGTCGGTGGTGACGGAGTTCGGCACGCCGCGGTAGACGCAGGCGTGGGCCAGCCCGGCGCCGCGCAACAGCTGTGGCATCTGCGCGATATGGCCGAACATGTCGGGCAGGTAGCCCACGGGCATGGCGGCGCCCAGCTCCTCGGCCCGGCGGATGCCGCGCTCCAGGTTGCGTACCATCTGCTCGCCCGAGCACAGGAACTCGTCCATCAGGATGTCCCAGGGGCCGATCGCCAGCCGCCCGGACTTGACCAGCGCGACGACCCGTTCGAGCGCCTCGGGGCGCACCTCCAGATAGTCGTCCACGGCCGCCATCTGACCGTCCAGCGTGAACCGCTGGCGCGGGTCGCGCTCCATCCGGTCGAGCAACTCGTCGAGCAGACCGACCAGCTGGAGCCGGAACCGCTGGAACGGCAGATACCACTCCCGGTCCCAGTGCGTGTGCGGCACGATCACCAGCTCGCGGGGCTGTTCAGGCATGGGCGGCTTCTCCTTTGAGTGGCAGGCCCAGTCGTTCGGCCAGGCGGCGGGCGGCCTGCTGCACCGTGACGACGTCGGCGACGCCGTCCGCGACGCCGGACAGGGCGGGTGTGCCGTCGGTGACCAGGGCGTGGAAGGCCAGCAGTTCGGCCTCGAAGCCGCCCATCGTCGAGCGGTACACGGAGGTGCGCTCGTCCCCGTTGCCGCCGGCGTGCGGATCGTCGCCCGCCGAGGTGCGTTCGGTGAGCACCGTCGGGACGTTGAGCAGGTAGGGGGAGGGGAAGACCAGCTCCAGGGAGCCGGTCGCGTGGTGCACCGTGACCGTCTCCCGGTAGGCCGGGTAGTCCGGCAGGTACAGCCAGCGGATGGCGAAGCGGCCGGCCCTGGCCAGCGGCCCGGAAAGCTCCACGGACGGCGCCGCGCCGGCCTCCGAAGCGCCGGCCGGGGCCGGCCACAGCGCGGCGTGGTCGACGCCGGCCGGGGGGTCGGCGAACAGCCGGATCAGGGACAGCTCGTGGCAGATGCTGCCCAGCGTGATGTCGTAGAGGGTGCGGACCGTCCCCGACACGTCGTCGCCGAGCGCGGTGCGGGTCAGCCGCTCCCGCTCGCCGGCCAGCGCCTCCAGGGCGGCGGCCGACACGTCGCCGGCCGGCGGTGGGAGCTGGGCGAACGCCAGCTGGGACGGCGTGGAGGGGTGCAGCACGGTCACGTCGACGTGGTGCACCACCTGCGGGCCGCCGAGCGTGTCCAGCAGCCGGCGCAGGCGTTGCGCGGCCGGATCGTACTGCTTCATGTAGCCGATCATCAGCCGGTCCGTGCGGGCCTCGGCGGCCAGCGCGGACAGCTCGTCGCGGGTGTATCCGAGCGGCTTCTCGGAGAGCACGGCCTGGCCGGCGCGCAGCGCGGTGGCGGCGGCGTCCACATGGGATCCGGAGTTGAGCAGCAGCACGGCGTCGAAGCCCCCGGCGGCCAACATGGCGTCCACGACGGTGAAACGGCTCGAGGCCGGCACGTCGTAGCGGTCCCCGACGCGGTGCAGCAGCGCGGGGGAGAGGTCGGCGATGGCCGCGAGCCGGAACCGGCCGGCGAGGCGTTCCAGCAGCGGGAGGTGGATGGTCTGGGCGATGGTGCCTAGCCCGGCCACCGCGACGGAGACGCGGGAGGCTGGGGCGGTCATCAGATGCCCACCTCCCGCAGCACGTCGCGGTTGGCACGCTGCTCGGCCATGATGTGGTCGAAGTCCTGGCCGGTGGCGGGCGCGTCCTGTTCGATGACGATCCAGCCGGTGTAGTCGACGGCGCGCAGCGTGTCGGCCACCGCCACCAGATCGACCTCGCCCGCGCCCAGCGGGGTGAACCCGCCGGCCGCGACCATGCCCATCAGGTCCTCGCCCGCGGCGGCGCTTTCGGCGGCGATCGCCCGGGACGCGTCCTTGATGTGCACCTGGCGTATTCGGGGCGCCCAGTCGCGCAGCCCGGCCAGCGGATCGCCGCCGGCCAGCCACAGGTGCCCGGTGTCCAGGCAGAGCGAGACGTCGGTGGTCTCCAGCAGCCGTTCGACCTCCGCCGCGGTCTCCACGTCGGTGCCGAGGTGGTGGTGGAACACCGGCTCCAGACCACGCTCGCGGCAGCGGTCGGCGGCGCCCTGCACCCGGCTCGCGAAGCCGGCCCAGTCGTCAAGTTCGCCCAGGCCGACGCCGGGGCGGGCGAAGCGTTCGGGGCGGGGCGGGCAGGCGAGGGTGGGCCGCGGGGCGAACCGCGGGTCGGGCACCGGAACGGCGCTGAACGCGTCCAGCGCCGCGGCCAGGCCCGGCAGGTCGGCGGTCCAGCCTTCGGGGTCGTCGTAGCGCAGGTCCACCCAGCCGCCGGCCAGCCCGAGGCCGGCCTCGGCGAGCGCCTCGGCCAGTTCGGCGCCCGTGCCCAGATAGCCGATGGGACCCGAGTCGATGCCGTCGTAGCCGGCCTCGGCCAGCCCGGCGAGCATTTCGGCCGCGCCCAGCGGGGGCGTGTCGGCCGCGTAGATGCCGAAGTTGACGGGGGCGTTGGCCACCCGCGTCGTCGAGCCGGTCGAGCCGGTGGTCACTGGCATAGTGCGATTACCTCGTTCTCGTGCGTCTCCAGCCGGTGCGGCCCCGCCGTGGCGGCGAGGACGACCCGGTTCCCGTGCAGCACCTGGCGACGGCCGTCCGGCCGCACCAGCACGGTGCCGTCGGCGTCCAGGGCGAGCAGCTCCCCATCGCCGTTGCCCCCGTTACCCCCGCTGTCTCCGGTGTCCGAGTGGCCGCCCCCCTGCCGGAGCAGCAGCGGGGCGTCGGGGCCCGCCGAGACTGCGGTGCGGCCCGCGGCCAGGGCGGCGACCACCGCGGTGGGCGAGTTGTCTGCGGCCAGCACCCAGGTGGTGGGGGTGCCGGGCAGTCCGTTGTCCCCGTGCCGGTGGAAGTCGCTGCCGCCGATGGCGATCACGTCGGGCCGCCAGGTCTGCGCCCAGGCCAGCGGGGCGCCCCAGCGCCGGTCCGACCAGCCGGAGTGCCACACCTCGGCGTGGCGCGGGCGTTCGCCGGCGAACGGCGTCCGCCAGGCGCAGTCGCCGCCCAGCGGGTGGTTGACCGACAGCACGCCGCCCCGCCGTTCGGCGTCGGCCAGCCAGTCGTCCACCGGGCGGCGGAAGTCCACCCAGCCGATATCGCCGAAAGCGTTGGCGTGGCCGGCGTCGGTGGTGACCTCTTGGCCCGGCACCAGGGTGATGCCGTAGCGCAGCGCGATGCCCGGCAACTCCCGGTGGTGGCTGGTGGTGTTGTGGTCCGTGACGGCCAGGAAGTCCAGGCCCCGCCCGGCCGCCAGCTCGGCGAGCTCCGGGATGGTCAGCGCGCCGTCGCTGTGCACGGTGTGGCAGTGGCAGTCGCCGGCCAACCAGCGCATGCCGTCCACGGCGGGTAGCTCCCGGCGCGGCGGGCGTGGTCCCGGCGTCGGCGGCGGGGGCGTCGCCGGGCGCGCGGGGCGGGTACCGGTGACGGTGACCCGCACCCGGTAGTCCAGGCCGCCGGGCGGGATCCGGTGCAGGCGCAGCAGCACCCGCCAGTCGCCGGGCGTCAACTCGCCGCCGACGGGCGGCAGGTAGCCGGGGGTGGCCCAGTCGGCGGCGATGGTGAACCGGTCCCGGGCGCCGCCCGACCAGCCGTGGAACGGGTCGCCGCCCGGGCCCAGGCAGCCCAGGTCGAGGACGCCGGCGGCGCGGTCGTAGCTCAGCTCGACGGTGAACGCCGCCGAGCCCGCGGGCACCTCGAACGGCAGCTCGCGCAGCGTCGCGTCCAGCCGGTCCTGGAGCGTCCACCGCCCGCCGTGCACGGTCTCGGACACCGGCGTCACGGGTGGCCTTCCCGGCCGGGCCCGCCACCGGGGCCCTTGCGGGGGGCCTTGCCGGCCGGCCCGTCACCGGGGGACCGCTTGGCGCCGTCACCGGCCTGGCGGCCGGGTGCGGCGCCGGCGGGTCCGCCGGGACGCCCGGCCGCGTCGTCCGCGGCGGCGGAGGCGACTGGGGCGTTGCCCGCCGGGTGAGTCCGATCGGGCTGACGGGTGCCCTCGTCGGTCGTACTATCCGAACTCGCGGCGTCGAGGTCGGTGGGCTTCGCCAGCGTGGTGGCGTCCGCGTCGCCCGTGGATGTCCCTCCCGGCGCGCCGCCGGTCGACTGCCGGGCAACGGGCCGGGCGTCCGCCGGGTCCGAGGTCCGCGTGACGAGTTCGCCGTCGCGGTACACCAGCACCCGGTCGGCGCGCGGCACCGCGTAGCCGACTGAGCCGAGCGGGAGCTCCACGTCCTCGTCCGCCACGACCTGCACGAAGCCGGCCGGGCCCTCCAGCGTGACCAGTTGGGCGCTGCCCAGGTTCTCCACCACCCGCACCGCGCCGGACAGCGCGCCGGACGGTGAGCCGGACGGGGCCTCCGTCGCGTACGTCAGGTACTCGGGCCGCACCCCGTACACCACCTTCTCGCCGTCCAGCGCGGCAAGCGCCGCCGCGTCGAGCCCGGTGGGCGCCGGCAGCGCGGCGTCCCCGACCTCGACGCGCACCGGTTCGCCGCCGCCGGCCGCGCGCACCACGCCGTCCAGCAGGTTCATCGGGGTGGAGCCGATGAACGAGGCCACGAAGGTGTTGGCGGGGCGCCGGAACACCTCGGCCGGGGTGCCCAGCTGCCGGATCCGGCCGCCCTCCATGACGGCGATCCGGTCGGCCAGGGCCAGCGCCTCTGCCTGGTCGTGGGTGACGAAGACGGTGGTGACGCCCAGTTCGCGCTGGAGCCGCTTGAGGAACGTCCGCGCCTCCAGGCGCATCCGCGCGTCCAGGTTGGACAGCGGCTCGTCGAACAGGAACACCTGCGGATGGCAGGCCATCGCCCGGGCCAGCGCGACCCGCTGCTGCTGCCCGCCGGACAGCTGTCCGGGGCGGCGTTCCAGGTAGTCGGAGAGGCCCAGTTCGGCGGCGGTCTCCGCGGCCTTGCCGCGCCGCTCGCCGGCGGACACCTTCTTGATCCGCAGCGGGTACGCGATGTTGTCGGTGACCGTCATATGCGGGAAGAGGGCGTAGTCCTGGAAGACCATGGCCACGTCCCGGCGGCCCGGCGGCAGTGCGGTGACGTCCCGGCCGCCGATGCCGATCGACCCCTCGGTCGCCACCTCCAGGCCGGCCAGGGTGCGCAGCAGCGTGGTCTTGCCGCAGCCGGAGGGGCCGAGCAGGGCGAAGAACTCCCCGTCGCCGATGGTCAGGTCTATGCCGTCCAGGGCCCTGACCCCGCCGGGGTAGACCTTGGTCAGTGCGGCCATCGAGATGTCGGCCATCAGCGTTTGATCCCTCCGTGGAACCGGAATCCGTACCGGGAGCTGACGAAGAGGAACATCAGCACCACCGGCAGGGAGTAGAGCAGCGAGAACGTCGAGATGAGCCCGAGATCGGGCTGGCCGCCCTCCGTGTAAAACGTGTACATGACGACGGCGGCCGGCGATTTCTCCGGCGTCCGCAGCAGCAGGAAGGGCACGAGGAAGTTGCCCCACACCTGGGCCACGGACCATACGGCGATGGTCGCCAGGCCGGGCCGCACCATCGGCACCACCAGATGCCGGACGATCTGCAGCGGGGACGCGCCGAAGACCTGCGCCGACTCCTCGTAGGAGCGCGGCGTGCCGTCCATGAAGTCCTTGAGGATGAAGATCGCGCTGGGCAGCAGCCCGCCCGAGAGCACCAGGATGACGCCCAACTGGGAGTCGATCAGCTCCAGTTCGTAGGCGAGGTTGAACAGCGGCACCATCGCCGCCGTGCCGGTGACGATCGACGACAGCAGGAGCAGCGAGTACAGCAGCGCGTCGCGGCCCGGCAGCCGTACCCGGCTGAGCGCGTACGCGGCGAGCGCGGACAGGACCACCACGAGCGCGCCGGTGCCGCCCGCGAGGATCACCGAGTTCCACAGCGAACGCATCGCGTACGGGTTGTCCATCAGCGCGTCGAAGTTGTCGAACGTGAACTCGGGCAACGAGGCGGTGATGGTCGGGTCGCTGTCGAACGGGGCGGCGGCGACCCACAGCAGCGGCAGCGAGAAGAACGCCAGCAACAGACAGCAGAAGAGGTAGTAGCCGATCCGGCGCACGGCGTCCCGCGCGCCGGCCACGCCCGCGTGGTGGCGGTCGTCGCGTTCCTTCGCGGCGGCCGTCGTGGCCGTGTCACCCGTGTCGCCCGTTTTGATCGGGGTGCCCGTCGTCATGCCGGGGTGTCCTTCCGCTGCCGCAGCAGCCGCACGTAGACCAGCGCGATCACCAGGTTGATCAGGAGCATCAGCACCGAGATCGCCGCGCCGAAGCCGAGTTCGCCGCCGAACAGGGCGGTCCGGTAGATGAACACCGGCATGATCTCGGTCTTGTTCTCGGGACCGCCGCTGGTCAGCAGGAACGGCGTGAAGTCGTTGAACGTCCACAGGCTGATCAGCAGCAGGTTGGTGAGGATGTGGCCGCGGATCCGTGGGAACACCACGTCCCGCAGCTGCTGCCAGCTGGAGGCGCCGGCCAGCCGCGCGGTCTCCAGATGGGACGGCGGCACGTTACCCAGCGCCGCGGCGTAGAGCATCATCGAGAACGCGGCGCCGCGCCAGATGTTGAAGACGATGATCGACGCCATCGGGTACTCGAGCAGCCACGAGGTGCCCGGGGTGTTCAGCACGTTGTTGAGGGTGCCGTTGTCGCCGTCGAGCAGCGCGATCCACAGGAACGCGATCACCGAACTGGGCAGGATCCAGGCCGCCAGCACCAGCGCCTCGACCAGCCGGCGCAGCACCCCGCGCCGATTGCGCATCACCCAGGCGATGGCGAAGCCGAGCACCGCCTGGCCGATCACCGCCGAGCCGACGACGAACTGGAGCGTCAGCCAGAGCGAGTTGGAGAAGTCCTCGTCGTCCAGCGCCTCCCGGAAGTTCTCCAGGCCCACCATCTGCGGGTCGACCGCGGCCAGGCCGGTGAGCCGGTAGTCGGTGAGCCCCAGGTAGATCGTCCACAGCGCGGGGAACACCAGGAACGCCGCGATCAGCAGCAGCGCGGGCGTGACGAAGGCCGCGGCCCGCAACCGGCCGAGGCCGGCCGCGTCCGGGTCGGAGCGGCGGGAGCGGGCGCCCGTCGCCGGGCGCCCCGCCTCCGCCGCCGCGCCTCCCTTGGACGGGAGGGCGGCGGGTGTCTCAGGGGGTGATGCTGTCGGCACTGCCGACGACCTCCTCAAGATCCTCTCGGTACTGGTCCGCCGCGTCCTGAGCGCTGTCACCGCCGACCACCGAGGCGGTCGCCTCCTGGAGCAGCACCGACACCTGCGGGTAGATGGCCAGGGACGGCCGGAAGGAGGTGATCGGCAGCACCTCCTCGGAGAGGTAGCTCAGGAAGGGATCGTCCCCGAGCATCTGCTCGTTCACGTCGCTGCGCGCGGTGATCTTGGTTCCGCTCTCCATGGACGACTCGAACGCCTCGGCCGAGTGCATGAACTCCAGGAGCTCGTACGCCATCTCGGGGTTGTCGCTGGCCGGGTTGATGACCCGGACGCTGCCGCCGGACATGCTGACGAAGTCCTGGCCCCGCACGCCCTGGCCGGGCTCGACGGCCGGGATCATGGCGTAGCCGACGTTCTCGTCGCGGTCCTCCATCGGGGCCACGCCGTTCTCCGGGTTGATGACGTCCCGCCAGAAGTAGTCGCCCTCCAGCAGGATGCCGATCTCGCCGTTGGCGAACTGCTCGAACGACTTGTCCCGGCCCTGGGTCTCCTGCTGGAGCTCCGCGTCGCCGAGGCCGCCGCCGTAGATGTCCTCGTACAGGCCGAGGGTTTCGGTCAGGCCGGGGCTGGCGCCGGTCCACTTGTCGTCGGCGTAGATGTCCTCGCCGGTGCCGGCGAGCATGGGCAGCACACCCTGCATCGTGGTGGCTTCGCCCATCGCGGTGCCGGCGTTCAGCTGGATCGGGGTGACCCCGTCCACGCCGGAGAGCGCCTCCGCGGCGTCCAGGACCTCGGCCCAACTGGTCGGCTGCCAGTCGGCGGGCAGCCCGGCCTCTTGGAACAACTCCTTGTTGTAGTAGAGAACTCGGGCGTCGGTGCCGGCCGGGATGCCGTACAGCTCGCCGTCGAACGTGGCCAACTCCTGTACGGCGTCCGGGATCTGCTCCCAGCCCTCCCAGTTCTCCGAATCGGGAGAGGTCTCGCTGAGCGGCGCGATGTAGCCCGCCTCCGCGAACTCGCCGAGCCAGATGCCGTCCAGCGCGAAGACGTCAGGGCCGGAACCGGACTGGAGGTCCAGTGCCAGACGGGACTTGACCTGCTCGTCGTCCAGGCCCGTCCCCTCGAAGGTGACCTCCACCTCGGTGCCGTTCTGCCGCTGCTGCTGCTCGAACTCGGGGATCAGCCAGTTCTCGATCCACTCGGCCTCCTCCGCGTTCTTGCCGCCGGCGATCGCGTTGGTGGAAATCGTCAGCTCGACGGACCCGTCGGAACCGCTGTCCGAGCCGCCGCAGGCGGCGAGCACCAGGGACACGGCGGTCACGCCGGTCATCGCGGCCACCCGTCTGGTCAGCACCCTCATGAGCCATCTCCTCTTTGAAATGTGTGTCCCGGAGAGTTTCATGAAGTCCGGACGACGTAAAGACCTATTGTCTTAACATTTCGGTAGCACCACGCTAGGGTCATGCCGTGGCCAGGGTGAGGAACGAACCGAGCGAGCCGTCCGACCTGAAGCTCAGCGTGGACCGGGGGAGTCCGGTGCCGCTGTACTTCCAGCTCTCGCAGCAGTTGGAGGCCGCGATCGAGCAGGGCCGGCTGCTGCCCGGCACCCTGCTGGGCAACGAGATCGAGCTCGCCAACCGGCTCGGCCTGTCCCGGCCGACGGTCCGCCAGGCGATCCAGGCCCTCGTCGACAAAGGGCTGCTGGTGCGCCGGCGCGGGGTGGGCACACAGGTGGTGCACAGCCAGATCAGGCGCCCCCTGGAGCTGAGCAGCCTCTACGACGACCTGGAGGCGGCGGGCCAGCGGCCCGCCACCCGGCTGCTCGACATCGGCCTCGTGCCGGCGCCCGCGGAGGTGGCGGCGGCGCTCGGCGTCGCCGAGGGAGAGGAGGTGCGCCGCGTCGAACGGCTGCGCCTCACGCACGGCGAGCCGATCGCCCGAATGCGCAACTACCTGCCGTCGGAACTGCTCGATCCCACTCCGCAGGACCTGGAGTTCACCGGCCTGTACCGGCTGATGCGGGCCGCGGGCACGACGCTGCACAGCGCGCGCCAGTCGATCGGCGCGCGGGCGGCGACGGCCGAGGAGGCGGAGCTCCTGGCGGAGCCGGCAGGGGCGCCGCTGCTCACCATGGAGCGCACGGCCTTCGACGACACGGGCCGGGCGGTCGAGTACGGCTCACACCTCTACCGGGCCTCGCGGTACGCCTTCGAGCTGCAACTGCTGATCCGACCGTGAAATGTGAACGCCGTTGACGGTTGTGTTGCCGGGTGTTGCGATTCGCCGTGATCCGTTGACCGGGCCGGGGCCGTGCGGGGAGAGTCGAGAAGGTACAAGGCCGTGTGCCCGAGTGGTTCAGGGGCACGCCTGCAAAGCGTGTTACGCGGGTTCGATTCCCGCCACGGCCTCGGTGTGTGTGGGTGGTTCAGGGGCACGCCTGCGCTGTGTTGGTTTGGCGGCTGTGCCGCGGGGTGTTACGCGGGTTCGATTCCCGCCACGGCCTCGGTGTGTGTGGGTGGTTCAGGGGCACGCCTGCGCTGTGTTGGTTTGGCGGCTGTGCCGCGGGGTGTTACGCGGGTTCGATTCCCGCCACGGCCTCGGCGTGTGTGGGTGGTTCAGGGGCACGCCTGAAGCGCCACCCGCATCGGGTTGAACAGCCCGGATGCGGGCGGCGACGAGTCAGGGGCGGACGGCGAGGGCCTCTACCTCGAACAGCACGTCAGGCGTAGCCAGGCTCGCGACGCCGATGAGGGTTTGTGTGGGTGGTTTCGTGCCCCAGCCCTCCCGCACGGCCCCGGCGATCGGCCCGAGCTTGCTGACGTCATGGTTCACCACATACGTCCTGAGCTGGACGACGTGGCTGAGGTCGAGCCCATGGGCGGCAAGAGCGGTACCGACGTTGCGGAACGTCTGCTTCACCTGCTCGGCGAAGTCGGTCGAGACAACCGCGCCGTCCGGGCCCGATCCGTACTGACCCGCGACAAGCACCAGTTCCGTACCCGCGGGGACGGTGGCGGTGTGGCTGTAGCCGAACGGGACCGGGTCGTGCAAACCGTCCGGATTGACAATGGCGTGTGCCAAGTGGATCACCCTCGTGTGCGATGGGTCGTTGTCTGCCGGTAAGCCTCGCAACGAATACACGACATCCTGTGTCACGTATTCCTTGTAGGGTTTTCGAATGCGCGCCGACCGGTTGGTATCGCTGGTCCTGCTGCTGCGGCAGCACGGTCGGCTGTCCGCGACCGCGCTGGCCGGCGAGTTGGAGGTGTCCACCCGCACCGTGCTGCGCGACATCGAGGCGCTGTCCGCGGCTGGCGTGCCGGTCTACGCCGAACGCGGCCGGCACGGCGGATTCGCGTTGCTGCCCGGTTTCCAGACCGAGCTCACCGGACTGAACCACGACGAGGCACTCGCCCTGCTGGTCGCCGGATCGCGGCGCGGCGCGCAGGCGTTCGGACTCGGCTCGGCGCTCGCTTCGGCCATGCGCAAGGTGGTTGACGCGCTGCCGGCCAGCTATCGGGCCACCGCGGCCGGCGCGGCTCAGCGACTGCTCATCGACCCGGAGACCGACCTCCTCTCGCGTCGACTGGTCGCCGAGGAGGTGCCCGACGCCATCGTGGCCGAGGTCCGGCGCGCGGTGTTCGCTGGACACAAGCTGCGCATCCACTACGCGGCCGTGGACCAGACCCCGAAGTGGCGCACGGTGGACCCGATCGGCCTGGTCACCGTGCGCGGCCAGGGCTACCTGCTGGCCACGAGGTCCGGCGCGGACCGCACCTACCGGCTGTCCCGCATCCAGGCCGCCGAGGAACTCGCCGAACCGGCACAGCGACCGGACCGGGTCGATCTGGACCGGGCCTGGCAGGAACGCAGCACCCGGTTTCGGACCGGCGGCGACCAGGTCACCGTGCTGATGCGGATGAACCCGGCCCGGCGGGAGGACCTGGTGGGCACCGCGCTGGCCGTCCTCGCCGAAGAAACCGACGCGGACGGCTGGCTGCGGCTGGAGGTGACCTTCCAGGACCCGAGACACGCCGAATGGGCGCTGTGGCAGCTCGCCACGAACGCGGAGGCCCTCGCCCCGCAGTGGTTGCGCGACTCCCTGCGCGACCGGGCCGCCGCGATCGCCGCCTGCTACGGGGTGTCGTCCTGAGCGTTGTCGCCATTGTCGCCGTTGGCGCGGTGGCGGCGTCCTCGGGCGGTGAGGAGGGCGCTGGCGGTGAGGGCGGAGACGAGGGAGCCGAGGAGGACGGCGACCTTGACGTGCTCCTCCAGCTCCGGCAGGTCCGCGAAGGCCAGTTCCGCGATGAGCAGCGAAACCGTGAAGCCGATCCCGGCCAGCAGCGCCAGGCCGGCTATGTCCGCCCAGGCCAGCGACGGGTGCAGCCGGGCCCGGGTGAAACGGTTCGCGAGGTACGTCGCGCCGAGGACCCCGACGAACTTGCCGACGAAGAGCCCGAGCACCACGCCCAGCGCCTCCGGTTCGCCGACCATGTCGCCGACGATCGCCGGCGACACCTCGACCCCGGCGGCGAACAGCGCGAACACCGGCACCGCGATCGCCGCCGAGTACGGGTGCACCAGATGTTGCACCCGCTCCGCCGGCGACTGCTTCTCGTACTCCGTCGTGGTGGCCCGCAGCAGCATGCCGATGGCGACGCCCGCGATCGTCGCGTGCACCCCGCTGTTGAACATCAGCACCCAGATCGCCAGCGACAGCGGCACGTACACGTACCAGCCGCGCACGTTCCGCCGGTGCAGCACGTAGAAGAGCACGAGGCCGGCCAGCGCCCCGGCCAGCGCCGGGAAGTCGAGCGTGGAGGTGAAGAAGACCGCGATCACCAGGATCGCGATCAGGTCGTCCACGATGGCCAGCGTCAGCAGGAACGTGCGCAGCGCCGACGGCAGGTGCCGCCCCACCACGGCGAGCACACCGAGCGCGAAGGCGATGTCCGTGGCCATCGGCACCGCCCAGCCGTCCGCCCGGCCGCCGCCCAGGCCGGCCACCGCCACGTAGATCAGCGCGGGGCAGACCATGCCGCCGACCGCCGCGACCACGGGCAGCATCGCATCGGCCGGGCGGCGCAGCTCGCCGACGACCAGCTCCCGTTTCAGCTCCACCCCGGCGATGAAGAAGAACACCGCGAGCAGGCCGTCCGAGGCCCAGTGCCCGACGGACAGGTCGAGGCCGAGGGCGGGGATGTCCAGATGGTGGTCGCGCAGCGAGGAGAACGCGTCGGAGAGCGGCGAGTTCGCCAGGATCAGCGCGAGGGTGGCGGCGATCAGCAGCAGCAGGCCGCCGGACACCTCGGTGCGCAGGTACTCCGCCACCGAGCGCCGGTTCCTGCTCGCGTCGTACTCCTCGCGGGAGCTGACCGGCAACGTGGGGGGGAGCTTCATGGCGGCCTTCCGGGGGCGACGGGCAGAGCTTCGTACGTCGCCGACCAGACTTCCCGGCACACCCCGCGTCGATCGCGTGCGATCCTGACGCGTTCCTAACACCGTACCTGCTTTGTCCGGGATCTTCGACCTCGGATTCGCCGAGGGCCCGGTCGAAGCCCCGCTCAGTCGAGATTGGCGAACGCCTCTACGGCCGGGGTCTTGCCCGTCACGATGATCACGTCGCCCGGCCGCACCACCGTTTCGGCGGTGGCGTACGTGAAGTCGTGCCCTGGACGCTTGATGCCGACCACGGTCACGCCGTACTTGGTCCGCACCGCGCTGACGCCCAGCGGCATCCCCGTGGCGACCTTCGGCGCCACCGTCTTGACCAGCGCGAAATCGTCGTCGAACTCGATGAAGTCCAGCATCCTGCCGGTCACCAGATGGGCCACCCGCTCGCCCATCTCGTGCTCCGGCAGCACCACGTGGTGGGCGCCGAGCCGCTCCAGGATCTTGCCGTGCTGGCGGCTGATCGCCTTCGCCCAGATGTTCGGCACACCGGCGTCGAGGAGGTTCGAGGTGGTGAGGATGCTCGCCTCGATATCGGTGCCGATGCCGACCACCGCGCTGGTGAACTCGTGCACGCCGAGTTGACGCAGCACCTCGTCGTCGGTGCAGTCGGCGACCGCCGCATGGGTCAACGTGTCGCTGTAGCGCTGCACCAGCCGCTCGTCGTCGTCGATGCCCAGCACGTCCCAGCCGCGCCGCATCAGCTCGGCGGCCAGCGAACTGCCGAACCGGCCGAGGCCGATCACCGCGATGCGCTGCTCATCCGTGTCGCCGCCCCGTCTCTCGGGCTCGCCGGTGCGGTCCTCCCGGCGCCGCCGCAGCCCCTGCAGGTAGTTCGCCATGAGTTCCCCTCGGTTCGTGCCGCGCTCTCTCCTAGCCAATGCTCTGCCTAGCCAATGATGGGTCGCTCCTCGGGCAACTGGTAGCGTCGCGGCCGCTCGCGCAGCGCGAGCGCGGAAACGAGGGTGATCGGGCCGACCCGCCCGATGAACATCAGCGCGACCAGGATCAGCTGGCCGGCGGCGGGCAGCTCGTAGGTCAGGCCGGCCGACAGGCCGACCGTGCCGAACGCCGAGACCGTCTCGAACAGCACCACCTCGGCCCGCGCCTCCACCACCGTGAGCAGCGCGATGGTGGCGACGATCACCAGCCCGATGCCCAGCAGCGCCACGGTCAGTGCCTGCCGCAGCACATGCGGGGCCAGTTTGCGCTGGAACACGCCGGAGGTCGGCTCCCCGCGCACCTCGGCCAGGATCGCCGCCCCGAGCACGGCGAAGGCGGTCACCTTGATGCCGCCGGCCGTGCTCGCGGCGCCGCCGCCGATGAACATCAGCACGGAGGTGCCGAGCAGCGTTGCCGGCTCCATCGCGGCGATGTCGGTGGAGTTGAAGCCGGCGGTGCGGCTCACCGTGGAATGGAAGAAGGAGCCCAGGATCTTGTCATCGACGGGCAGCGGGCCGAGCGTGCCCCGATTGCCCCATTCCAGCCCCAACGTCAGCAGCGTGCCCACCAGCAGCAGCACCGCCGAGGTGACGAGGGTGAGCTTCAGATGCAGCGTCCAGCCGCGGCGGCCGGTCCGCCGCCGGCGGGACCGGTGGCGCAGCAGTTCCATGATCACGGGCGAGCCGAGGCCGCCCATGATCACCGCGGCGGCGAGCGGCAGCAGCACCCACGGGTCCTCGGCGTAGCCGACCAGGTTGTCCGGGCGCAGGCCGAAGCCGGCGTTGTTGAACGCCGAAACCGAGTAGAAGACGCCGTGATAGAGCGCGCTGCCCGGGGACTCGCCGTAGCGCAACCAGAACCGCAGGGTCAGCACGGCCGCCACGACCGTCTCCACGACCAGGGTGATCGCGGCGACCCGGTACACCACGCGGCGCACCTCGCCGATGCCCAGCGTCTTGGTCTCCGCCTGCACGGTCAGCGCGAGGCGGAGCCGCAGCTTGCCCACTATCAGCAGGCCGAGCAGCGAGGCGAGGGTCATGATGCCGAAGCCGCCCACCTGGACGAGGGTGAGGATGACGGCCTCGCCGAAGCCGCTCCAGTAGCTGCCGGTGTCCACGACCACCAGGCCGGTCACGCAGATGGCGGACGTGGCGGTGAACAGGCAGGTGAGGAGGGGCGCGGTGGTGCCGTCCGAGGAGCAGAAGGGCAACGCCAGCAGGGTGGTGCCGGCGACCACCGCGATCGCGAAGGCGATCGCCACCATCCGGGCCGGGTGGATGGAGAGGACCATCCGACGCAACGGCATCATGAGCTGCGCCACGTCGCTTCCGTCCTCGCGCCTTGGCGGGCTGTCCACCCGTTGGTGCTGACGACCGCACGATAGCTTCGCGCGACAGCAGATCCCGGGTACGACGGGGAGTTCCTAACGGCGTCCTGATGCGCCGCTGACGGGCTCCTGATGCAACGCTGGCGCCATTCTGACGGCTTCCCAACGGTTCGCTTCGGTTCAGTCCGCTGGGGCCCGGCAGCGGGCGTGCTGCCTCCAGCACCCGGTCGGGCGAACGGCACCAGCGGGATCCGGCCAGCTGGTCGGTGGATGCCGCAGGTACGCTCTTCCACGGCGTGCTGACCGTGGCGACGGTCGCCGTCGGCACGCCGGCCGGTCCCGCGGGTTCCGCGTGCATCCAAGCCGTGCCCTGCCGCGTCCCTCCCTGCAGAGCCCATTCGCACCACCGTCCGGCCACAGCAAGGAAGAGCGACGACATGACCGAAGGAATGAGCGACTGATGCCCTCCTACGACCTCGCACGAGAACGATTCCGGTTGGCCCACCCGCACCTCGGGGTTCTGGGCCTGCTGCACGACAACGAGCCGGTCGTCGAGGAACTCATCCAGGCCAGGGACGAGCTCATCGAGATCGGTCTGGTCAGCGATGAGGGTGAGATCTCGCCCGTGCTGACCGACCTGGTCGCCGTCATGTCGAAGCCCGTGATCCAGGTGCTGGTCGAGGTGACCGGCGCCCAGGGGATCATGACGCACGGGCTGGTCATCGGCGAGGAGGCCGTCTTCGCCCACGAGGAGTGGCCGGGCACCGGCGAGTCCGAGTACGTCCAGATCGAGCCGGCCACCGTCGTGTTCGAGCTGGCCCGGATCGTCAGCCTGCGGCAGCGTGCCCGCGCCGAGGCGCGGCCGCCCGTGCTCTCCGTGGAGAGCACCATGGGCGCGCTGGACGCGGTGCTCACCGCCATCGGCGAGATGGCGCCGGAGGACCAGGACCAGCCGGGCGCGACCGGTGCCAGGGGCCGTCAGGTGTTGACCACCACCGACGAGGAACTGGACCACGTCTCGCGCGGAGTGTTCGCGGACCTGATCGCCGCGCTGCGTGCGAACTGGCGTATGACGGTGGTCTGGCCGAGCGTGGAGGGTGACACGCCGGGCGCCGCGTCGGCCAGTTTCGCGATCTGGGACTGCGGCCACTTCGGGTACTGGCAGCGGGAGTTGCCGGCCGAACCGATCCTGGAAGGCCAGGTCGGGCCGGAAACGCCGCTGAGGTTGGTGCAGGTGCCGACGAAGAAGGTCTGGAAGATGATCACCGACCTGTTGCCGAACCGGGACGAAATCCGGAGCACGGCCGCCTGACGGTGTACCGATTTGTCTGCTCTGTCCCCCGCAGTTCCACAGTCGTGTCACAGGGGGCGCTACCTATTCCATCTGCGAATGACGATGCGGTAGCGTGCAGTTGCGGATGGGGAATGAACCATCTAGAAAGCCGATTTGGGGAGGAATAGCCATGGACCGCGGTGCAGATATCCAAAGGCTTCGGGACCTTGGGACCAGCTTCGGAGAGAAGGCGACGACTCTCCGGACTGAGATCATCGAGGCCCTGTCGACGGCGTCCGAGGACAGCGAGGGGTTCTGGAAGGGCCCCGGCGCCGACCGGTTCCGCCAGGAGTTCCGGGACGCCAAGCCGACCTTCACGTCCTTCGCCGACGCGCTGGACGACGCGAAGACGGCCGCCAACGACAGCGCCGACCGCATCGAGCAGGCCACGGCCTGACCTTCGCGAAGCGGCGCGTAGCCACAGACGCGTAGGGGCCCTGGACACCGCAGAGGTGTTCAGGGCCCCCGCGCTGTTTGTGGCCCACTTATCGGTACTCGGATCGCTACCAGGATCGGTACTCGGAATCCGCTGATCCGTTTCCGGCGGCGGGAAGTGGCGTTATCGGCGGTGCTAGTCGAGCATTGCCGACTGAATGGGCGTCAGTGTTCCGCCCATCACCATTATCCCGTTGCCAACGGGACCTGCGCCGCTGTTCGCGGGAAGTCGGACGCCGAACAGCTCGCCCTCAGCAGGTGTACGCGGTCGCAACAGCATGCCGTTCCGCGACTTGCGGGCGGTGGCCGCGAAGCCCCGGTACTGGGAGGACAGGGAGTCGGTCGTGCCGGCCGCGACCAGCGCGTGCTCGCCGTCCATGCCGGTCTTGATGACCTCCTCCAACGGCTTGTCCAGCGGCGTGTCGTAGACCAGTTCGGCGTCGTCCACCACCACGGCGTACTGCTGGTCCTTGACGGTCTCCAGCAGCTCGGCGAGGTCGTTCTTCGACGCGTCGCCGGTCAGCACCGCCAGCACACCCTGCTGGCCCTCCATCTGCCGCAGCGGTGACCGGCGCGGCGTGACGATCAGCAGCGGGACCCCGTTGCGCAGCAGCGACTGCGCGGCGCCCGCCAGCGTGGTGGAACGGCCCGACTTGGGCGGTCCGGCGATGACGAAGCCGGGGCCCAGCTCCTCCAGGTCCACGCCGATCGGGGCCAGCTCGTCGCCGCCGACGCCGAGCATCGTCCACAGCTTCGACGGCGGCCGGAACGACGGGGCGAGCCGCAGCGCGTCCGCCATGCTGATCCGGGCCGGCAGCGCGTCCACCCGCATCGGCCGCTGGCTCTGCGGCGCCTCGGCCGCGCGCTGCTGCGCCTGGCGGCCGATCTCCTGGAGCGCTGCCACCTGCGCCTGACCCGAATCGTCCTCGGCCAGCAGGGCGAGCTGGCTCTCCAGCACGCCGTCGCCTGACAGTTGCAGCGCCCGGCCGCCGGGCATCTCGCCGGGGATGTCGCGGTGCCGCAGGCCGGCGGAGCCGTAGTCGGCCTTGTCGGCCAGCCGCAGGATCAGCTTGGACGCGAACGCGGAGGACATCTGGCCGGTCAGGCCGCGCCGGTCGGCGGTGACGACGGCCTTCAGGCCCACCGCCGAGCCCTCCCGGAAGACGAGCTGCATGGCCTCGATGAGCTGGCCGTAGTTGTACTTCTCGAACGCCGAGACGTAGCCCTCCCATGCGTCGAGCATCACGACCATCCACGGCAGCCGCTCGTCGGGCGGCGCGGTGGCCCGCTGTTCGGCGGCGCTGGAGGCGCCCCGCTCGGCGAGCAGCTCCTGCCGCCGGGAGATCTCGGCGCGCAGCCGGTCGATGAGCCGCCGCACCCGGTCCGGCTGCTCGCGGGTGACGACCGCCCCGGTGTGCGGCAGCCCGACCAGCGGCAGCAGCGCGTTGGAGCCGCAGTCGATGCCGTAGATATGCACGTCGCGCGGTTCGGTGGTGCGGGCGACGACGCCGGCCAGGGTGCGCAGCGCGGTGGACCGGCCGGAGCGGGGGCCACCGATGATCATCATGTGGTCACCGCCCACCAGGTCCAGCGAGAGCGGGATCCTGGCCTGTTCGGAGGGCAGGTCGGTGACGCCGAAGCGCAGTGGCGCGACGTCCCGGGAGGGGCCCGCGTCCTGCGGTTCGCCGTGGGGTGCGGGCAGCTCGTCCAGCGTCACCCGCTCGGCCAGCGGCTCCAGCCACGGCCGGTGCGGCGGGCCGAAGCCCATCCGCTGCGAGCCGTCCCTGATCGCGTCCACCAGCACCGCGAGGTCGGTCACCATCGAACCGTCGTCGTCGGCCTCCTTGCGACGGGGCACCGGGCGGCTGTAGGCGGACCAGTTCAGCGGGACCAGCTCGGCCTTCGGGCCGCTGGCGTCCTGGCGCGGCCGGCGGCCACCGATGCGCGCCGACTGCACGCCCACCAGGTTCTGCGCGCCGGAGCGCACGTAGCACCGGCCCGGCGTGGACTTGGCGATGGCGCCGGAGTCCGGGGCGTCGATGACGTCCAGCGACTCGGCGGAGTTGGTGACCCGCAGCGCGATGCGCAGGTTGGTGTTCGCCCGGATGTCGGCGCTGACCACGCCGGCGGGACGCTGCGTCGCCAGGATCAGGTGCACGCCCAGCGAACGTCCGCGTCGGGCGATGTCGACCAGACCCGCGACGAAGTCGGGCAGCTCGGCGACCAGCGAGGCGAACTCGTCGATCACGATCATCAGCCGTGGCATCGGCTGTAGTTCGGGCCGCAGCTTGCGGTCGTCGTTGTAGTCCTCGATGTCCTTGTTGCCGGTGTGGAAGAGGATCTCCTCGCGGCGGTGCAGTTCGGCGGCGAGTGAGGCCAGCGCCCGCTCGGTCAGATGCGCGTCCAGGTCGCTGACCATGCCGACGGTGTGCGGCAGCTTCTCGCAGTCCTGGAACGCGCTGCCGCCCTTGTAGTCGATGAGGACGAAGTTCAGCGCCTCCGGATGGTTGGCGACCGCCAGCGAGGCGATGATCGTCTGCAACAGCTCGGACTTGCCCGCGCCGGTGGTGCCGGCCACCAGGGCGTGCGGGCCGTCGCGCCGGATGTCCAGCACGAAGGGGCCGTCCGCGGTGACGCCGATCGGCGCCGCCGTGGACTGGCCGCCGGCGCGCCAGATCCGCTCGATGTCCTCGCCCGACGGGTTCGGCATGCTCAGCAGCGACAGCAGTCGCGCCGCGGTGGGGATCGCGGCGTCCGCGTCGTCCCGGCTGACGTCCCGCACCGGGGCCAGCGAGCGGGCCACCCGGTCGCACCACGCGGTCGGCACCTGGTCGGCCAGCACCTCGCCGAGACTCTCCAGACCGGCGCCGCGCAGCTCCACCCGGGTCGGCGAATGCGGCGACCAGGACACCACGGCCTGGCACTCCTCCGGCAGCAGCCGCTCGTCCTCGTCGATGCACAGCGCGATGATGCCGAGCCCCGGGCCCTCCTGGAGCAGCTGCGGCACGCCGGGCATCCGGCGCAGCAGCCGGGCACCGTCCAGGATCACGAAGATGAACGGGTCGGGGCGCAGCTGCTTGAACCCACTGAATCCCGGCTGCTTCTGCGCCTGGCGCCGCTGCAACTCGGCGAGCAGTTCGTTGACCCTGCGGCCTATCGGCTCGGCCTCGGAGGCGACCAGCGAGACGCACGGCTGCCCCTGCTGCGGGGTGGCGTGCGGCAACCAGTGCGCCCAGTCCCAGGTGGCCTCGGCGTCCTGGGTCGAGGAGAGCACGACGAGCGACAGATCGCGGGGGCTGTGCAGGGTGGCCGCCTGCACCGCCAACCAGCGGGCGGTGGCCAGGGCCCGGCCGCGTTCGCCGGCGACGCCGACCACGCCCAGCTCGGGCAGCGACAGGGAGACGGGGATGTTGGGCACCACGGGCGGCTCGGGCGGCGACACGCTCGCCTTCTGGTAGCCGGAGGGGTGCACCTCGATCTCGGCGCGCTGCGCGGCGAAGCCGACCCGCAGCTTCATCACGTCCGGATCGGTCAGCCGCCGCTCCCACAGGCGGCGGCGCGGCCCGGTGGCGAAGAGCAGGAGCTCGGCCGGGTCGGGGGCCGCCTCCCGGCGGATCCGCTGGTCCTCGCGGGCGTAGGCGTTCATCGCCTGCCCGAACTGGATCATCTCCTCGCGGTACTGCTTCGTGGACTTCTTGTACTTCTTCCCGCGGTACTGCTTGTCCTGGAAGAACTGGCCGATCATCATCAGCGGACTCATCACGCAGAACAGCAGCATGTAGACCGAGTCGAAGATCATGAACATGGTGAAGCCGAAGAGCATCGGCACCATGGCCGTGATGATCTGCAGCCGGCTGCCCTCGCCGCGGGTCGGCTCCGACGGCATGTACATCCGGGGCCGGTGGTGCACCGGCAGCAGCCGGGGCGGCCGGTTGTAGGCGAGGCCGCCGTCGCCGGTCGGCGCGAGGTGCGCGTCGGGCACCGTCGGCCGGTCCAGCACCAGCAGCGACTCGCCGATGGCGAGCATGGCGCCAAGCGGCCAGTCCTGACGCTGGGTCACCGGTTCGTCGTTGAGGAACGCCGACAGACCAGGCTGCGGGATGACCTTCGCCCCGCCGTGGATGTCGATGCCCACCCGCACCGCGACCGGCGGCAACGCCGGGTCCGCCACGGGCACGGAGCAGCTCGGCGCCGAGCCGACGGTGGCCGCGCCGACCGAGAGTCGCGCCACCCGGCCCGCGCCGGGGCCGCCGACGACCCGCAGCTCGTACTGTCCGGAGGGCTCGTCGCTGCGCAGCAGCGGGCCGATCTCGTCGTCGAGCGAGATGCGCATGCCGTCCCGCAGCAGTGGCCCGATCCGGGCGGCGGGGTCGGCGCGCCAACCGTCCAGCCACAGGCCCGTGGGCGCCGCCGCCGGCATGGCCGGCATCGGCGGCTGGCCCGCCGCGCCTGGCTGCTGCGCGTGCCATCCGGCCTGCTGCGGGGTCAACGCGGAGACCAGCGCGTTGTTCGCGGCGAACGGAAGCCGCGAGCTGTGGCCCAGGGCGACCGCGAGGGAGGTCACGAGATCCGCGACCGTGGTGTCCTCCTCAACTCTGATCAGGACGTCTTGAGGCTCCTGGGTTTTCCGGACCAGCGTCACCAGGACCTGCATGACTGAGTTCCTCCCCGCATTCGAACACCATCAGTGAGCCTACCCGCGAGTCCGGCAGGGGGTCCAGGCGCGTCCGCGGCCCCGGGCGGGGCGCGTCCGCCCGTGTGTCCCAAGCGGTCGCGGCACCGCGTCGGACGCTCGGCGCGGCGGCGGGACGGGAGCTCCCGTGAGGATCAGTGTCGCCCTGCGGTGGCCGATCCCGCGCATTTTCGGCCACCGGGCCGCCCGGGCCGCCCGGGCCGCCGAACCGCGGACCGTAACGCCGGACGTACCGCCTGCCCAGGCAGCGAGACGCCGATGTCGCCGCCGGCCACGTCCCTGACCGTGGTGAAGCCGCGCCGCGGCGCCCGGCGCAGCCGCTCCGCGCCGGCCAGCGCGAGGTAGCTCAGCGGGCTGGCCTCGTTCTCGATGCCGTCCAGCGAGATGCCGTACGCGTGGAAGTGGGCGTCGATCAGGCCGGGGACGCCCGGGCGTCGAGCGCCCGTTCCGCCTGGGTGACGCGGGCGTCGAACTCGGCGACGACGCCGTCCCTGACGTACTGGGACCCCTCCGTCAGCTCGGCGGACGAGCCGTCGAAGTCCCATCGGGGGTGGTCAGGGCCCGGGCGGTCGGGCGCCGTGCCACGGTAACCCCGCCGGCCGCTGTTCCCGCCCAGACGTTCGGCTGGGCGGGAACAGCGGCCGGGGTGGCGTTACTCCTGGTTCTGCCAGACGACGGGCGGGCCGTCGACCGTGCCCCAGTTGACGTCGCCGGCCTCGGCGTCCTCGGGTATGAGGATCAGCACGCACAGCGCGGCCTCGTCGCCCTCGGCCAGCGAGCCGGCGGGCTCCATCTCCTCGGTGCAGCCGCCCGGAATGTCGACGTTGCCCTGCGGGGTCGCCGGGTTCTCGGCGTTCGAGTCGCCGACGAAGGACAGCGTGGTGAGCCGCCCGATCAGCATGTCCTTGAGCGTCGCGCCCCCCGCGTGCTCGACGTTGAGGTAGACGGCGGCGGGCTTCATGCCGTCGGCCTCGTCGCCGTAGGCGTCCTGGAGGTCCTCCGCGGTGCCCACGTCGACCCGCTCCGCGGTGAGGAGCAGGTCCGCCTGGTTGCCGTTGGCGTCCTCGAACGGGATGGCCTCGCTGGTCTCGCCCAGCTGGTAGACCAGGGTGTCCGGCGGGTAGCCGTTTCCGCCGGAGTCGCCGGACTCCCCGTCCGCCGAGGCACCGGCGCCGGCGTCCTCCGGGTCGTCGGTCGACTGCTGTTCGACGTCGTCGGCCGACTGTTCCGCGTCCTCGCCGGCGTCCTCGTCGGCCGACGAGCCGGCGTCCTCCGAGGCGTCGTTCGGCGCGGAGCCGGACTCGTCCGACGAGTCCTCCGAGCCACAGGCGGTGAGTGCCATCGCCAGCACGGCCGCCGGGACGGCGGCACGCAGCCAGCTGGACCTACGCTTCAACACGCGCTTCTCCTTCGTGGGGGTGGGTGGTTCACGGGGAGGTGGGGTTTTCCCGGTTCCCCTGTTTGTGCCGCCTGCACCGCCGGAACGAGGCGGGCGGTGGCAGGCGGGGGTCTTGTGGGCTCTGACGGAGCGTCGTCGGCGGACGGTTCCTCCGTCTCGCGACGTGCGGGAATGTCGTGGCTAGGCCACTCTCGCCGTGGTGACCGCGAACAGCCCGACGTCCTCGTGGTCGGTGGCGATGTCCGCGAACCCCGCGTCCCTGGCCCAGCCCTCCGCCTCGGCCACCGCCCGGCAGTGCGGCAGCGGCTGCTCCCCGTCGCGGTGCGGCAGCCCGCGGGCGATCAGGTCGTGGTGCGGCTGGTGCGTGCGCGTGGTGAACACCAGGGCGCCGCCCGGCGCCAGCAGCCCGCGCAGCCGCCCCATCGAGGCGCGGACCGCCTCGTCGTCCGGTACCAGCTCGTAGAGGCCGGAGACGACGACCAGATCGGGGGCCGCGCCCGGCTCTGGCGGCTGCGGGTCGAACGCGTTGCCGCGCTGGTACACGATGCTGTCCAGGCCGCGGTGCCTCGCCAGCGCCCGGCCCTGCGCGAGCCCGAGCGCCGCCGTGTCCCGGCAGACGGCGTGCACCCGCTCCGCCGGATAGCCGGCGAGCACGTCCTGGAGGTACCGGCCGGGCCCCGCGGCCACGTCCAGGATCCGCACGGGGTGCCGGTCGGGGCGGCGGTCGATCTCCGCCCGCAGCGTCCGCTTGAGCAGCCGCCCGCGGGCCCGGACGGCGCGCCAGCCGACCGCGTTCAGGCAGGCCCGGTCGATCAGCCGGCCGATGCCGAGGGAGCCGTGCGGCTCGTTGACGTAGACGTAGTCCTGCATCGTGCCGCTGTCGAATCCGTGCCGGCGGCCGACGCGCATGCCCTTGCTGGTGCGCCCCACGGTGGCCAACAGCCCCCGCAGCACGGCCCACCTCAGCCGGTCGACGCTCCTCGTGCCCGCGTTCATGCCCCTCACGGTGCCCGGCCGGGCGGCGGGCGGGCATCCGCGAAGGTACTCAACAGACCCCTAGCTACTCATGAGTAGTGACCACCCGCACGTTGAAGGTGTGGGTGCCGAGCGCCCCGGCCACGCCGAGAAACAGCAGCGCGTGATGCTCCTGGCCGCGGGCGGTGGCGATGCCGCCGAGGTCCAGATGTGACGACTCCGGCCAGCCCAGGTCGGTCAGCAGCGCGCCGACGGTCCGCTTGGCGTCGGCGTCGTCGCCCGACAGGAAAACGGTGGTCTCCTCGGCCAGGAGGCCCGGATCGCGCATCAGGGCCGCGGTCATGGTGCACAGCGTCTTCACGACCGCGGTCTCCGGGAACGCCTGTTGGATCTCCTCGCCGAGGGAGATCCCGGGGTGCGACAGACCCATGTCGTCGGTGAAGCCGATGCCGATGTCGAGCAGCACCTTCCCGGCGAGCGCGGGCGCGCCGATGCCCTTCAGCAGGTCCAGGGACGCGGTGCCCGGGGTGGCGTTCACCACCACCTCCCCGAACCCGGCCGCCTCCGCGACCCCGACGCTGCCGTCCCCGGGGATCCGCGACCCCCATGCCACCTCGTGTCCCGCCGCCTGCCAGCCCTCGCCGACGGCCCGGCCGACGTTGCCCGTACCAAGAATTCCGATCTTCATGCGCCGACGCTAACCACGCCCCACCCACCCCCGGATCCGACGCGAGGACCAGACGCGACCTAGTCCCCCGGCCGCAGTCCTCGGTCCGTCAGAGGCAACCCTCGGGCAGGGCGGCGGTCCCGGTGGCGCAGAGGTGCCTGAGGGCCGCGGCGAGCGAATGGCAGTCGAAGAGCGCCGAATGCTCCTCCCCGGCAACGGGCCTGGGCAGGCCGAGCACCTGCCACAGGCGACCCACGTTGGCCGGTGCCGTCTCCGGCGCGACGGTGTTCACCCAGGGGCGGATGTTCAGGAAGCTGGCCGCGAGGAACCCGTCCTTGACCTCCTCCCCGCGGGCCCGGGCCCATCCCACGTTCTCCCCGAGGACGACCATGTCGTTGCCGTAGGAGAGCACGGACTGCCCCTGGCAGAAGGCGAGGAAGTCGCCCAGCGCCTCGGCCGGGGCGAGCCCGTCCCGGTCCAGGGCTCCCGACCACGTGGTGAACTCCAGGTCGAACACGACAAAGGGAGACATGACGCCTTTTCCTCTCTGAGCCCCTCGCCCGAAACCAACGCTCGCATACCGAGCTGTTGCGGCTGCGATCGTCGGCGGGGACGACAACCCCGGCGGGGTGCCGAGTGGCGCGACCCGGCCACCTCGGACTCCGCGCCGGCCGCCTGGAGGGGCGCGAAGGAGTGCTTCGGGCGCGCACGGGAGCGATCGGCGTCAGGTTTCTGCGGAGCGCGCGGTGGGGCGCCCGTCGCGGTGCGGGTCCGGCACTGTGACCGGGGATGTTCACGATGTCACGAACCATGCCCGAACGGCCTCGCGATCGGGTCCGTGATCGGGCCCGTTCGGGACTGGGCCACGTGTTGCACGGGCGTGACAGTCCAGTCGTTGTAGGCCCGATGAAGCGGCTGATACGGTTCCAAGGGCTTGTCGGAGTAATCAGTTCGCTTCTTTCCGCAGGCGTTTCGCAGGGGACGAGATGAGCCCGGAGCGACGCCTGTCGCTAGCGGGGTTGGGTGTCATGAAGACTGAAGACCGAGCGTCTGCGGCTGCGAAGAGGCCGGTTGGCGTCGGGCCCATGGCGGGGGACCGGTTGCCCAGTCCGCACCGGGAGCGGAAGCCCGCGCTCGCGGCGCTCGCCGCGCTCCTGGTCCTGGTCGGCGCGCTCGGCGCGGCCCTGCTGGTGATGCGCGCCGGCGACCGGATCGAGGCCATCCAGATCACCCAGGAGGTGCCCGCCGGCCAGCCGATCCCCGAGGACGCGATGCGCTCGGTGATGGTCGCCGACAACACCGATGTCGCCTACGTCGAGTGGAGCCAGAAGGACCAGCTGGCGGAGGAGGACCTGCGGGCCGAGACCGACCTGGTCGAGGGCACCGTGCTGGTCGGCCCGATGCTCACCGACCGGACCACGCTGCCCGAGGGCGAGGCCTTCGTCGGCGTCACCCTCCAGCCGGGCCAGTACCCGCCGAGCCTGGAGCAGGGCGACCAGGTCGACGCCTACTGGGTGGGCGACGACGCCACCGAGGTGGACCCGGAGTCCGGTGCCCTCCCCGAGATCCAGCTCGCCCGGGACGCCCGGGTCGCCGAGATCCACGGCGAGGAGGAGGCGGACGGCAACAGCGCGCTGGCGCTGCGGCTGCGGGTCACCGTGGAGGAGTCGTTGGAGCTCGCCAGGCCCGCCTCCGACGGCGAGGTGATCGTGGTCATCGTCGGGTCCGGGGACTCCGACTGACCATGCGCGCCGCACCAGGGCCCGCGGGGTCGGGGTCCGCCTCCGGCACGGCCGCCGCCCGCGGGTTCGACGGGCTGGCGGAGAAGCCAACGAAGAACAGGTTGAGACGGATTAGGGGCAGATAGCTGATGGCGCTGATCGCACTGGCCGCAGACAAGGGCGCACCTGGTGTCACTACCACGGCCGTCGCCCTCGCCGCGCTGTGGCCGCGTCGCGCACTCCTCGCCGAGATCGATCCGGCCGGCGGCGACCTCGTCTACCGCTCCATGGGCGCCACCGGTCGCCCGCTCGATCCGACCACCGGAATACTCTCGCTGGCCGCGACCGCGCGTCGCGGCATCGCCGCCGAGCAGCTCTGGGACCACGCCCAGCGGCTGTCCGGCGGTCTCGACGTGATCGTCGGCCTCGCCGCCTCCGAACAGGCCGCCGGTCTGACCGGCCAGTGGAACGCGCTGGGGCGGGCGTTCGCCGAGCTCGCGCAGTCCCCGCACCAGGAGGCCGCCGCGGACGTGCTGGCCGACCTCGGCCGGCTGGACGCGCATTCGCCGGCCAACGCCCTGCTGCCGCACGCCGCGCTGCTGCTGCTGATCACCCGCGCGCAGCCGGAGAACATCGCGCATGTCAGGGACCGCGCCGCGGCCCTGCACGCCAAGCTGCACGGCCCGCAGCGCGGCGCCGCCACGCTGGCCCAGCCGCAGATCGGCGTGGTGTTGGTCGCCGACCCGCAGCAGGGCGGCAAGATCGCCTCGCAGATCAACGAGATGCTCATCGCGTCCCAGTCGGGCGCCCGCGTGGTCGGCCTGATCGCGGACGACCCGGCGGGCGCCGAGCAGCTCGCCGGGCGGCGCCGCGGCCGGCTGGACAAGTCGCTGCTGGTCCGCTCCGCCCGCCAGCTGGTGGTGGACGTGCACCAGACCTACCGCGCCGAGCTGAACCCGTCGGGCGGCGGCCACACCGGGGAGCATGGGGGCACCTCCCAGGCCGCCCAGGCCTGGGGGAGGGTACAGCCGCCCGCCCCGCAGGCGCCGGGCCCCGGCCAGCCCTCGGCCGCCGTGGGCCAGCCGGCCCCGGCCTACGGCCAGCAGGGGTACGCCCAGCCCGCGTACGGCCAGCAGGGCTACCAGCAGCCGGGACAGCAGCAGGCGGGCCAGCAGCCGCAGCAGCCGGGACACCAGCAGCCGCAGCAGCCGGGCCAGGGCGCCGCCCCGGCCGGTAACCAGCCGTGGCAGGCGGGTTCCGCGGGGGGCAGCGCATGAGCGAGGTCAACCACCAGCTGGTGAAGCGGTTCCGTCAGGAGGCGGGCGACCGCCTCGCCGAACAGCGCCGCATCGACCAGGCCAGCGGCGTTCGCCCGATGACGTCGGAGGACGAACGCCACTACGCCAGGGCCGTCATCGCCGGCGTGCTGGAGGAGTACGCACGGTCCGAGATATCCGAGGGCCGGGCGCCGCTGGACGCCCACAACGAGGAGCAGTACGCCTCGGCCGTGCACGCCGCGCTGTTCGGCGTCGGCCGGCTCCAGCCGCTGCTCGACGACGCCGAGGTCGAGAACATCGACATCAACGGCTACGACCAGGTGTTCATCGGCTACGCGGACGGCCGCGAGGCCCGCGGCGAGCCGGTCGCCGAGAGCGACGAGGAGCTGATCGAGCTCATCCAGATCCTCGGCGCCTACTCGGGCCTGTCGTCCCGCCCGTTCGACTCCGCCAACCCGCAGCTCGACCTGCGGCTGCCCGACGGCTCCCGGCTCTCCGCCGTGATGGACGTGACCCGACGGCCCGCGCTGTCGATCCGCCGCGCCCGCCTCGGCAAGGTCTTCCTCGCCGACCTGGTGGGCAACGCCACGCTCACCCCCGAGATCGGCAGCTTCATGACCGCCGCGGTCCGGGCCCGCAAGAACATCATGATCGCCGGCTCCACCAACGCGGGTAAGACCACGCTGTTGCGCGCCCTGGCCAACGAGATCCCGGCCGACGAGCGGCTCATCACCGTGGAGCGCGCGCTGGAGCTGGGCCTCGACCAGTTCCCCGACCTCCACCCCAACGTGGTGGCGTTCGAGGAGCGGCTGCCCAACTCCGAGGGCCACGGCTCCATCGCCATGGCCGAACTGGTCCGCCGCTCGCTGCGTATGAACCCGTCCCGGGTGATCGTCGGCGAGGTGCTCGGCGACGAGATCGTCACCATGCTCAACGCGATGAGCCAGGGCAACGACGGCTCGCTGTCCACGATCCACGCCAACAGCTCGCACGAGGTGTTCAACCGCATCTCCACCTACGCGCTCCAGGCGTCGGAACGGCTCCCGATCGAGGCCAGCCAGATGCTCATCGCCGGCGCGGTGAACTACGTCGTCTTCATCGAGCGGCGCAACACGTACGCGCAGGGCGGCGGCCTGCGCCGCTTCGTGAGCTCCATCCGCGAGGTCAACGGCGTGGACGGCAGGGTGCTCTCCAGCGAGGTGTTCTCCGAGGGACGGGACGGCATCATGCGCGCCAACGCCGCGCTCAGCAATGCCGAGGAGCTCGCGGCCTACGGCTACCGAGGGCCCTGGGGGTGACCCGATGACGACGATGTCCGGACTCTTCTCGCTGACCATGCTCTACGCGCTGCTCTGCGGCGTCGCGGTCGGCGGCGGACTGGCGCTGCTGATCACCGCGATCCGCGGTCTGCCGCCGAAGACCGAGGAGGAGAAGGCCAGGGCGCAGCGGCGCTCCGCCGAGCTCGCCGCGTTCCTCGGCCGGCGCACCACGTACGCCTCGCTCGCCGCGGTGCTGGCGCTGGTGCTGACCCGCTGGCCGGTTGCCGCGGTGGCCGCCGCGCTGCTCGCGTTCTCCTGGAACCAGCTGTTCGGCGGCGCCGGCGAGGAGCGCGCCTCCATCCGCCGGGTGGAGGCGCTGGCCGGCTGGACCGAATCGCTGCGCGACACCATCGCCGGCGCGGTCGGCCTGGAGCAGGCCATCCCGGCCTCCGCCCGCGCGGCCGCCCCGGCGCTGCGCGAGCCGCTGAACAACCTGGTCGACCGGCTCAGGTCGCGCACCCCGATGCCGGACGCACTCCAGGAGTTCGCCGACGAGCTGAACGACTCGTCGGCCGACCTGATCATTGCCTCCCTGATACTCAACGCCCGGCTGCGCGGCCCCGGTCTGCGCGAGGTGCTGGGCGCGCTGGCCAAATCGGCCCGCGAGGAGGTGGACATGCGCCAGCGGGTGTTCGCGCAACGCGCCTCCACCCGGCGCAGCGTGCAGATCGTCATCGGGGTGAGCGTGGCGTTCCCGCTGGGCCTCGCCGTGTTCAACCCCGGCTTCGTCGAACCGTACGGCGACCCGCTGGGGCAGGCCGTGCTCAGCATCGTGGCCGCGCTGTTCGGCCTCGGCTTCTGGTGGATGCGCCAGCTGGCCAAGATCGAGGTGCCGGAGCGCTTCATGACCCGCCCCGAACCGGTGGCGGTGCTCAGGCCGCGCGAGCCCGGGGCCGACGCCCGGCCGCAGGAGACGCCGATCGGGCTGCGCGAGGGCATGCGGAGCCGCGTCGGCCCGGCCGGCGGCCGGGAGAAGGGGACACGCGGATGAGTTCCGATATCAGCCTGGCGGTCCTGGTCGGGGCCATCTTCGGCCTCGGCATCTACGTCCTGATCCGGGCGCTGGTGCCCACCAACCGCAGCCCGGTGTCCACCGTGGCCCGTATCGACGCGCTCCGCATGCGCTCGGGGGCCGGGCCCATCTACGCGCCCAACCCCTCCCGCGTTCCTGACCAGACGCAGAAGAAGAGCGGCGCGCTGAACGATCTGCAGGACCAGATCGGCGACCGGCTGGCCGAGCTGTACCTCCAGCGCGGCTGGGAACTGCGCTCGCTACGGGCCGACCTGGCGCTGCTCGACCGCAGCTGGGAGAGCTTCCTGGCGAACAAGGTGGTGCTCGCGGCGGCCGGCCTGTTCTTCGGCCCGTTCATCTTCACCGCTGCGTGGATGATCGGTTTCGGCACCAGCCCGGTGATCCCCGTCTGGGTGGCGCTGGCCTGCGCCGCCGGCTTCTTCTTCCTCCCCGACCTGGAGGTACGGCGCGATGCCAAGGAGAAGCGACGGGACTTCCGCCGGGTGGTGGGCGCGTATCTGGACCTGGTGGCGATGAGCCTGGCGGGCGGCCGAGGGCTGCCCGAGGCGCTGAAGTCCGCCGCCGAGGTCAGCGACGGCTGGGCGCTCAAGCGCATCCAGACGGCGCTGGCCGACGCCCGGATCACCGGGCTGACCCAGTGGCAGGCACTGGGACGCCTCGGCGAGGAGGTCGGGGTGGAGGAGCTGCGGGACCTGTCGATCTCGTTGGCGCTGGTCGCGGACGACGGCGCAAAGGTGCGCGCGTCGCTCTCGGCCCGCGCGGAGACGATGCGGCACCGCGAGCTCGCGGAGATCGAGGGGGGTGCGGGGGAGAAATCGCAGTCCATGCTGATCGCACAGCTCCTGCTGTGCGTGGGATTTCTTATCTTTCTCATCTTCCCGGCCGGCATGCGAGTCTTCGAGGGCGGTTGATCCTTCGAGGGAGCTGACGGCCAGACCGAAAGTGGAGAGGACGTACATCATGTTCCGGAAACCAGGACTCGGCACCTTCCGCCATCCGGCGGCCGACCTGCTGATCGCGCATCTGCGGGCCCGGCTGGAGCGCGCGCGGTCCGAGGACGGGGACCGCGGGGCGTCCGCCATCGAATGGGTGGTGATCGCGGCGGTCGTCGTCACCGTCGTCGCCGCGGTCGGCTTCATCATCTCCCAGGCGCTGGAAGGCCGCGCGGAGGACGTCAGCAACTGCATCGAGGGCGTCGACGGAAACGCCGGCGACTGCTGATGACGCGACGGCTGTCGCGGTTTCTGCGCCGCAGGCTCGGCCAGGGGGCCGACCGCGGCGGCTCCGTGCTGCGCGCGGGCGGATCCGACCGTGGAGCCAGTGCCATCGAGTTCGTCTTCCTCACCCCGGTGATGTTCTTCATGATCTTCGGGGCCGTCCAGTTCGCCCTCTACTCCTTCGCCGAGACCGTGGCGAAGGCCGCGGCCCAGGCCGGGGCGCGCACCGCCAGGGCCGAGGCCGACGCCAACCCGGACGGGTGGCAGGGCGAGGCGCGGGAGAAGGCGAACGCGTACATCGACGAACTGGGCCGCGGGTTGTTCCAGGACGCGCCCACCGTCACCACGTCGCAGCCGGGGGCCAACACGGTCCGGGTGGAGGTGGAGGGCGACGTGCCCTCGATCATGCCCTGGATCGACCTCACGGTGCACGCGGCGTCCGAGGGCCCGGTCGAGCGGTTCGTACCGGACGCCGGAGGGTGACGCGGACGATGGAACCACGGGGGACGGGACGGCGCCGGCGCACAGCCGGCGGGGTCCGAGAGGTCCGAGAGGCGCGCGATATCCGGTCCGACAGCGGGGTCTCCACCGTCGAGGTCGTCATCGTCGCCCCGCTGATCATCCTGTTCGTGCTGGTGCTGGTCTCGCTCGGGCAGACCGTCTCCGGACGCAGCGCGGTCTACGGGGCGGCCAGGGACGCCGCCCGGGCCGGCTCGTTGGAGCGCAGCCAGGGTGCGGCGATGCAGGCCGCCAGGGACGTCGCCGGCGAGCAGTTGACCGACGTCTGCGTCGGCGGCACCATCGACGTCACCGCCACCGGCGAGACCTCGCACGCCCCCGGCTCGCTGTTCAGCGTCGAGGTCAGCTGCGAGGTGCGTGGGCTCGACCTGATGGGCGTCGGCCTGGAGACCACCATGACCGGCGAGTCGAGCTCTCCGATCGACCCGTACCGGAGGTCCGGATGACCACCCCGACGACGCGCGCGCGACGGGCGGCCCGCTGGCCGGCCCGGCTGCGGGCCCTGCGCGACGACCGCGGTTCGGGTGCCATCGCCGTCGTGCTGTTCTCCCTGGTGGTGCTGGCGCTGGCCGCGTTCGTCGTGGACAGCGGCCTGTCGATCTCGCAGCGCGAACGGGCCATGGACATCGCCGAACAGGCCGCCAGGTACGCCGCGCAGGACCTCGACGAGGAGGCGCTGCGCGACGGCGTCCGCCCGGCCCCCATCAACTTCGGCAACTGCGAGAACCGCATTGCCGAGTACGCTTCTGAAGTGGGCATGTCGGCCGCGGACGTCGCCGCCTCCTACTGCGAAAACCAGGGGACTGCCGTGAACCAGGTGACGGTCCGCATACGTCTCACTTACGACCCCATCTTCACCGGCATCCTCTACGACCAACCACTGGAGGTCTGGGGCGAGGCGACCGCCGAGGCCCAGACCGGCTGACCGGACGGTCAGCACGCCACCCACCGACCCAACTGACCACGCAGGATCACGTATCACCTAACGGGAGCACACGTCATGGCCGGCACCACCCCCACCAACCGCGGGAACCGGACCCCCGTGAACGTCAGGGTCGGGCGCAGCTTCGGAGACGTGATGAAGGCGATGTTCGCCTTCATCGCCCTCGCGTGCCTGGTCGCCGGAGTCCCGTTCTCCCTCGCCTACTTCATCGGCTGGCCACTGCCCGAGTCGATGCCCGACGCCGACACGCTGACCGAGGAGATCGACACCGAGGTCTTCCTGAACTTCCTCGGTGTCCTGGTGTGGGTCGCCTGGGCGCAGTTCACCGCCTGTGTGCTGGTCGAGGTGCGGGCGGCGATGACCGGCGTCGGCATCCCGCGCCGCGTCCCCGGCGCCGGCGCGAGCCAGATGCTGGCCAGGCAGCTCGTCAGCGCCCTGCTGCTGCTCAGTTCGGCAGCCGCCTCGCTCGCCCCCGGGCTGAGCGACATGCCCTCGTACTTCGACAACTCCAACAGCAGCGTGGTCGCCGAGGCCGAGCAGACCGACGGGCGCGGCGGGGGCGGCGGTGGCGCCACCCGCGTCGAGCCGGCCGTGGTGCTGCCCGACGAGGGCAGTGCGGGACAGTCCGACGAGGCGACCCAGTACTACCGCATCCAGCCGCCCGAGGGCCGGCACCACGACACGCTCTGGGGCATCGCCGAGCGTCACCTGGACGACGGGCTGCGGTACAAGGAGATCTACCAGCTCAACAAGGACCGGGTGCAGCCCGACGGTTCGCGGTTGACCGAGGCCAGCCTGATCCGCCCCGGCTGGATCCTGGAGATGCCGGCCGACGCGCACGGCGGCGATCTCGTCGAGGCGCCCTACGAGTTGGAGGAGCTGTCCCCCGACGAGGTCCAGGAGTACCAGGAGTACCAGCAGACCGGGGACACCGAATGGCCCGACCCCAGCTCCCCGAACCAGCCTGACGAGGCCGAGCAGCCGAGCGTCGACGACACCGACATGGAGCGGTCCGACCTCACCTACCCGCCGGACGGCTCGCGCGGTGACGACGGCCCCGACCACGCCCTGGACACCGAGGAGTCCGGGGGCGGCGCGGAGGAGACCGCGACCGCGGGCGACGAGTCCGAGTCGTTCGGGCTGCCCGAGGCGCTGATGGGCGCGCCGCTGCTGGCCGCCGGCCTGCTGATGGCCCTGGGCCGCACCCGCCGGAACGCGCTGTGGCAGTCGGCCGCCGGGGTGCTCGGCCGCAGCGTCGGCGACGGCCTGTCGCCCGACTCCGCTGAGACGTTCAACGCCCGCGACGCGCTGCTGGTCGGCGCCGACCCGGCCGCGGTCGAGTTCCTCGACCGGGCGCTGCGGCAGCTGTCCGCCGCACTCGACGGCGCCGGCCGGGTGCTGCCCTCGGTCTACGCCGCCTGGCTCGGCGAGCGCGAACTGCACCTCCAGCTGTCCGCCCCGGCCGGCACCCCGCCGGCGCCCTGGCAGATGGGGCAGGGCGACACGTACTGGATGCTGGACCGCGGGCACCTGCCGCCCCCGCCGGCGGGTGGCCACGACGCCCCGCCCGAGGCGGAGGCCCCGTACCCGGGGCTGGTGAGCCTGGGCATGCGCGACGACCTGCGGCTGCTGCTCAACCTGGAGGCGGTGCCTGGACTCGTCTCAGTCACCGGCGCGGCCCGCGACCGGGAGGCCGTGCTGGCCTCCATCGCCGCCGAACTGGCCACCAGTGGCTGGTCGGACCGGATGACCGTGTCGCTCGTCGGCTTCGGCGGCGACCTCACGGCGCTGGCCCCGACCCGGGTGCGCCATCTGGAGGACATCGCCGGGCTGCTCGAGGTCATGGAGACCGAGACGAACCTGCGCCGCGGCGCGCTGCGCCACACCGGGCAGGACTCCATCCTCACCGGCCGCACCGGACCCGCCAGGCAGCAGCAGTGGGCGCCGCACCTGGTCGTCATCGGGGTGCCGCCCACCCCGGAGGAGGCCGAACGACTGGCCGGTCTGGCCGCGATCTCCGCGCCGCTGGGCATCGGCTACCTGGTGACCGCCGACCGGACCGAGCTGCCGGGCACCGCCTGGGAGTTCGAGGTGACGGGGCAGGGCATGCTCCGCGAGCCGGTGATGGGCCTCGACCTGGTCGCCCAGCAACTCCCCGCGGTGCACCGGGCCGCCGTGGTGCAGCTGTTCACCGAGCTGACCCGCGACCCGGCGGGCGGTCCCGACGAGCGCAACGGCGGGCTGGCGTTCCTCGTCGACCTGTCAGAACAGGGCAAGCCCGAGGTGTACGCCCAGCTGATGGGGGGCTACGAGCTGACCGGGCTGTCCGAGCCCGAACCGGAGCGTGCCGCGCAGCTGCGCGAGGCGCTGGCGATGTTGATGCTGCACCGCGAGGGCGTGCACCCGCGGGTGCTGGCCTCGGCGCTGTGGCCGCGCGGCGTGTCCGACGACGTGCGGGACGCGTTCCTCGGCCGCCTCGGCCAGTGGCTCGGCCAGGACGGCGCGGGCGGCCCCCGGCTGATCACCACCCCGGACGGGCGGCTGACGCTGGCCGCGCGGGTGGTCTCCGACTGGGACGTGCTGCGCACCCTGCACCACCAGGCGATCGCCCGGGCCGCGCACACACCGCGGGACCAGCGCAAGCGGCAGCTCGCCGACGCGCTCAGCCTGGCCAGGGGCGCGCTGCTGGAGGGCCAGCGGACGAACGGCCGCTTCGGCTGGCTGGATCACGAGATCGTGGACGCGCAGTACCCGCTGCTGGTCGCCGACATCGCGCTCACCCTGGCCACCGAGCAGCTCAGCTCGGGCGAGGCCGAACAGGCGTACACGGCCGTGCGCACCGCGCTGGGCGCGGCGCCGATGGACGAGCGCCTGTGGAACGAGCTGCTGCGCGCCGCGCACGCCACCGGCCGCGAGGAGTGGCTGTCGGGCGCGACGGAATGGCTGATCGCGCACCACCGCCAGCTCTTCGGCGAGGACCAGGCGCTGCCGGCCCAGACGGAGGCGCTGCTCGACGAACTCCTGCCCTCCTGGCGCGGAGCCCTGGCCGGGCAGAGCGGCCGAGTGGCGTAGCCTCCCCCAGGCCTTGACGGCCTGGGCGGTGCCCCCATCCCGGGCCGGCACCCGCGCTGGGCGAGCCCGGCCGCGACCGCCGGCGCCGTCCGGGCGTCCCGCCGGCCCGTCCGGGGGCGCAGCCCTCGTGTGTTGACGAGCGTCGGCGGTGGGCCATGGAGCGAGGGCGTGGCTCTGGTCTGCCGCCTGCCGCGGCCGGCAAGGCCCTGGTGTCAGGCCTCGTCGGGGAGGGGCCAGTCCGGGGGGACCAGGTCGCGGAGGGCGTCTCGGGTGCTGGTGAGGTCGAGGATGCGCTGCTCCACGCGACGGAGTTGGGCGACCAGCAGCTCCGCCGTGCTGGCGCAGCGCGGCACGCCCTCGTCGCGCACCCGCAGCACCAGGCGGATCTCCCCCAGGCTCAGCCCGGCGGCCTGGGCGGCGCGGATGAACTCCAGCCGTTCGGCGCTCTCCGGCGGGTAGTCGCGGTAGCCGGACGGCGTGCGCGGCGGCTCGGGCAGCAGGCCGGAGCGCTCGTAGAACCGGATCGTCTTCGTGGTCACGCCTGCCGAATGAGCCAGCGTTCCGATGCGCATGCCTACCAGCATAAGGAGCGAACCGAGCACGCACAGTGGTCGGTGGGCCTCGGGGCGGGGGGCCGCGAATGTCACCCGGCGGAGTACGCACGACAGTTCGGTCGTCCGTCCGGTCCGTGCGCGGCGGCCGCGCCGCGCACGCTCGGCGCCGCGGCACCGCGCCGCCGAACTGCCGGATCCGGCTCGTCGGATAGAAGGCCAAAGCGGGAACGGCGTCGGCGACGGCAGGGGCCGACGGGGTGCGGCGGGCTCGCCGGAACGCCCCCGCCCGAGTCCACCGCAGTCTGGCCGAACATAGCCGAAAAGAGCCTTCCCGGCGCCCGTCTTCCTCCTCACAACCCAGCGGGCGCCGTTCGCGCCGTGAGCCGGGCCCACGACGTCCCGTTCCCGGGGACGGTTGTGCGCCGGTCTCGTATCGAACTGAGAGCCGCCCGGCGGCGTGGTCCGACTTGGGCCTCCATACCCGCCTTGCGCAGGAAGGTTGGGACTGCTTGACTTCGGGTCAGCCGCTCCGCGGGAGATCGAAACCGACCCTTCCGCACCATCAGTCCCCCTGGTCGTGCCTCGGCCGGCGACTGGTGACGGGCGGTTGGCCGAGGCGAAACTCGGGCTCGGCCTGTTGACGGCGGGCGAGAGCAGCGGCTGGCGCCCTTTCCCGGGCGGTGACTTTCGGACTTCCCCAAGTCCTCGGAACGGCCTATGTTCTCCCCAACCGTCGCTACCTATGGAGTGGGAACGATGCAGATACCGGCAGCGGTGGTCGCGTGTCTCTCGGCGGGCTGCGCGGTGGCCGTGCTGCTGGCCGTGCTCCGGCCGCGCCAGCACCGCAGGGTCACGGACGCACGCCGGCAGGCCGACGCCGCCCGCGCGGAGACCAGGACACTGCGCGGTCAGCTGGCCGAGGCCGGGCGCCGGGAGCGCATGATGGTCGAGGAGGTCGGACACCTGGCCACCACCCGTCTGCCGGCACTGGCCAAGGCTTTGCGTCATCCGCATGTCAAGATCCCGGAGCCACTGCACCCACAGCTGGCGGAGACGAGGGGCGGACAGGCCCTGGAGGCCGTGCTCTCCGAGGTGTCCAGGTCCGTCGTGGGCGAGCGCCGCCGGGTGGACGGCGCGGCGCAGGCCGCGATGCGCGGAGCCACCACCAAGCTCCAGACCATGTGCTACCAGGTGCAGACCACGGTCGACGAGCTGCTCCACAAGTACGACGACCCGGAGCTGGCCGAGCGGCTCGCCGGCCTGGACTACCTCAACGAGCAGATCCTGCGCCGGCTCCAGGTCACCCGCGTGGTCTGCGGTGCGGGCGCGGGTCTGGTGCGTACCAAGTCGCCGTTGCGCGCCCTGGTGACTGGCGCCAGCTCACGCATCCCGAGCTACGAGCGGGTGCAGATCGTCGACCACCTGCCGGAGCCGATCGCGGTGGCCGACCGCGCCGCCGAACCGGTGGCGATCATGGTCGCCGAACTGCTGGCCAACGCGGTGCATCATTCGCACGGCACGCTGCCCGTCGAGGTGAGCCTGCACCAGGCGCACAACGGCGCCGTGGTGGTCATCAACGACGCCGGCATCGGGATGAACGCCGAGGAGTTCGCCAAGGCCAGGAAGCTGCTCGGGGGCACGGAGGAGACGTTCCTCGCCGAGCTCGGTGACCCGCCGCGCTCCGGTTTCGCGGCCATCGGCCAGCTCTGCCGCCAGTACGGCGTCTCGGTCTCGGTCGAGCCGTCGCACTACGCCGGCGTCAAGGCGGTGGTGTTCGTGCCCTCCGAGCTGCTGACCGCGGTCTCGGCGGAGGGGCAGCAGCCGATCCCGGCGCCGCTGTCCCGCCCGACGCCGCCCCCGGCCATGCCGCCGGGCGCCGAGCAGTTGGGCGTCCCCGCGCCGCCCGCCGTGTCCGCGCGCCCCGCCAGCCCGGCGAACCAGGCGGCGCCCACGGGTTCGCCAGCGCCGACCGGCCAGCCGGCGCCCTCGCTGGCGCCGGCCGCCCCCGCGACTCCGGTGGCCCCCGTGCCCCCGGCGCCGCGGGCCGGGTCGGGCGATCCGACGGTCGCCCCGCCGGGCGGCGTGCCCCCGCTGCCGCAGCGCCGGAACCGCCGCGTGGGCCAGTCCCCGGAGCAACTGTCCCCCGAACGGGACCAGACGGAGTACCTTCGTGATCCGCAGGAAGCCGCCGCGCGCATGGGCGCCTTGCAGCGCGGGACCGCTCAGGGGCGCGCCGCCGGTGCAGCCGGGTCCGGTTCCCGGGCCTCCGACGACCCCGCTTCCGTGGATGAGTCCGAAAGGGATAACCGATGAACGCCCGCGTCCCCGTTACCAGGCCGAAAGTCGATCTGTCGTTCGTGCTCACGCCGATCCTGGAGATCCCGGACGTCCAGCACGCCATGGTGATCACCGCGGACGGGTTCTTCGAGGCCCATTCGGGGATGGACAACGACAGCGCGGAGAAGCTGTCCGCGGTCCTGGCCTCGCTGCTGGCGTCGGGCCGGGGCACCAGCCACACCTACTTCGGCGGCCGTTCGCTGCTGCGGCAGGTGATGGTCGAGACCCAGGACGGGTACGTGTTCGTGATCCCCGCCGGCGAGGGCACGTACCTGGCGGTGTTCACCGGCCCCAACGTGGCGATGGACAACGTGTGCTACGAGATGCAGAAGCAGGTGCAGACGTTGGGCAAGGCCATGGTCAGCCCACCCCGGGCGGACGTCCAGGGCACGCTGCCCGGGGGGGACGGCTACTCCGCATGAACCGGCGGCTGATTCCGCCCTACGTGTGGACCGGCGGTCGCACCCGCCCCAGCCGGAACGTGCTGGACCGGCTGACCGTGCTCCGCGCGGCCACCGACCACATGCCCTCCAGCGTGTCCCCCGCCGGGCAGCGCGTGCTGGAGATCCTGCAGGACGGCGCGCTGCCCGTGGCGGAGGTGGCCGCACACCTGTCCCTGCCCGTGAGCTTCGTCAAGGTCCTGGCCAGCGATCTGTTCGACGAGGGATGGCTGATCGTGCGTGCCCCGACGCCGACCGAAAGCGGCCAGCGGCCCGATCAGCAGCTTCTTGAAAGGGTGATTCGTGGACTCCGCGCCCTCCAGTAGTGCCGGCAACAGCCGGGGCATCTACCTGCGCAACCCTGACCAGCAGCTGGTCAAGGTCATCGTCAGCGGCCCGTTCGGCGTCGGCAAGACCACCATCATCCGCACCCTGTCCGAGATACCGCCGCTGAAGACGGAGGAGGTGATGACCGCCACCGGCGCGGTGGTGGACCACCTCGACGGCGTGCGGGACAAGACCACCACCACCGTCGGCCTGGACTACGGCCGCCTCTCGCTCGGCGACGACCTGGCGCTGTGCCTCTTCGGCACGCCGGGGCAGAAGCGGTTCCACGCGCTGTGGGAGGACATCACCCGGGGCGCGCTGGGGGCGCTGATCCTGGCCGACACCCGGCGGATCGAGGACTCCTACGAGGTGATGGGACTGATCGAGGAGCAGGGCATCGACTACGCGGTGGCGCTCAACGTGTTCCCCGACTCGCCCCGCTACGCCGACGCGGAGCTGCGCGGGGCCCTCGACCTGGCGCCGGAGACGCCGTTGGTGACCTGCGACGCCCGCGACCGCACCACCTCCCTGGCCGCCCTGCTGGCCCTCGCCGAGCATCTTCTGGCCTTCCCCAGGCCCCCCTCGGGGGGCGACGCACCACTGGCCCTGGAGCAGACGTGACCACCTCACCAGTCCCGAGACAGCCCGCCGACCCGTCCACCGCTCCCGCGGAACGGGTGCCCCTGTGGGACGCGGAGTTCGCCGCCGACCCGCACGCCGTCTACGCCCGGTTGCGGGAGTACGGCGCCTGCGCGCCGGTCGAGCTGGCCCCCGGCGTCAACGCGACGCTGGTGATCGGCTATCGGGCGGCGTTGGACGTGCTGCACGACACCGAGACCTACTCCAAGGACCCTCGGGTCTGGCAGCACACCGTCCCGGCGGACAGCCCGGTGCTGCCGATGCTGATGTGGCGGCCGAACGCGCTGTTCAGCGACGGTGAGGTGCACGCGCGCTACCGCGAGGCGATCAGCGACTGCCTGAGCCTGATCGAGGCGCACGAACTGCGCGACGTCACCCACAGGGCCGCCGACACGCTGATTCAGACCTTCGCCGCCGACGGCCGGGTCGATCTGGTCGGGCAGTACGCGGCGGCACTGCCGCTGCTGGTCTTCAACGACGTCTTCGGGCTGCCCGACGCCCACGGCCCCGGCATGGTGTCAGCCATGGGCCGGATGTTCGACGCCTCGCCGGAGGACGCCGGTTCGGCGGTGGTCGAGATCGAGCGGTACCTGCGGGACCTGGTGGCGCTGAAGGAGCGCAGGCGCGGCCAGGACGTCACGTCCTGGCTGCTGGACCACCCGGTGGGCCTGACCGCCGACGAGGTGGTGGTGCAGCTGCTGACGGCCATGGCCGCCGGCTACGCGCCGATGGCCAGCCTGATCAGCACCGTGCTCTCCCGGATGCTGTCCGATCCGCGGTACTACCGCACCATCTCCAGTGGCGCGCTGACCTCCGGCGACGCCATCGCCGAGGTGCTGTGGAACGACCCGCCGATGTCCAACTACTCGGTCCACTACCCGCGCCGTGACGTGGACCTGCACGGCACCTGGATCCCCGCACACACCCCGGTGGTGATCTCCTACACGGCCGCCAACACCTGCCCCGCGGACCTGCCGCCGGGACCGCGTTCGGACTCCGGCGCGCATCTGGCGTTCGCGGCAGGCCCGCACGCCTGCCCGGCGAAGCAGCCGGCCGTGCTGATCGCCGGCACGGCGATAGACCGGCTCACCGGGTGGCTGTGCGATATCGAGATCGCCGTCCCCTACGACCAGCTGACCTGGCGTCCCGGGCCGTTCCACCGGTCGCTGACCGCGCTGCCCGCCCGGTTCACCCCGATCGCCCCCGACCAGAAGGGCACCAGCCCGTGGACCGTCAGTCCCCCGTCGCCGGCCCCCGCGCCCGGCCGACCGGGGACGGCGCCCCGCCCCTCCACCAGGGGCGCTCGGCAGACCCACTAGCGCCCCCCGGCGGGGGGAGGGGCGAGTTGGCGGAGGAGGGCCACTTCGGGCAGGGTGAGCCGATCCGGACCTCCTTCGCCGCGGCCGGCTCCGACCCACCACAGCACGGGCCGGACGTCGACCGGCTCGACACCACCCCGGGCACCCCCGGTCAGCTCGCCTCAGGCCACGGCGTCCCCAGCCGCCCGGGCGCGCCACCGGCCCGCCCGGCACCCCGGATGGAACTCCCCGCCGCTCGCGTGCGTCTCCACGGTTCACGGCTCACTCCCTGAAGCCGACCGACCGCGGAGCGCGCCGCCCACCCGTTCTGGAGCAGACGTGACCGTCCCTTCCCCCCAGCCAGGCCACCCAGGCCAGCCAGCCCGCCTCGTGGCCCCAGGATGCGACGGGCCCTCCGTGCTGGGCCGGGTGGCGTTGTGGGGGCCGGAGTTCGCCGCCGACCCGCACGCCGTCTACGCCCGGCTGCGCGACTACGGCGCCTGCGCGCCCGTGGAGCTGGCCCCCGGCGTCAACGCGACCCTGGTGACCAGCTACCGGGCGGCGCTGGACGTGCTGCACGACGTCGAGACGTACTCCAAGGACCCTCGGGTCTGGCAGCACACCATCCCGGCGGACAGCCAGATCCTGCCGATGATGATGTGGCGGCCGAACGCGCTGTTCAACGACGACGAGGTGCACGCCCGTTACCGGCAGGCGATCAGCGACAGCCTGAGCCTGATCGAGCCGCACGAGCTGCGCGACATCACGAACCGGGCCGCGGACACGCTGATCAGGGACTTCGCCGCCCGCGGCGAGGCCGACCTGATCGGCCAGTACGCGCAGCCGCTGCCGCTGCTGGTCTTCAACGACCTGTTCGGGCTGCCCGAGTCGCACGCCGAGCGGTGGGTCGCCGCCCACAGCCGCGTGTTTGACGCCGCATCACCCGAAGAGGCGGCCCGGGGCAACGAGGAGTGCACCCGTTACCTCATCGAACTGGTAACCATGAAAAGGCGCCGTCCGGGCCAGGACCTCGCCTCGTGGCTGATCGACCATCCCACCGAACTGGCCGACCAGGAGGTGGTCGACCAACTCGTCACGGCCCTCGGCGCCGGGTACGAACCAGTGACGAACCTGATCGGCAACGCCCTGTCCCGGATGCTCTCCGATCCCCGCTACTACCGCACCGTCTCCAGCGGTGCGCTCACCGCCACGGACGCCATCACCGACGTGCTGTGGAACGACCCGCCGCTGGCCAACTACTCGGTCCACTACCCCCGCCGGGACGTGGACCTGCACGGCACCTGGATCCCCGCACACACCCCGGTGGTGATCTCCTACGCCGCCGCCAACACCTGTCCCGCCGATCTGCCCCCGGGCCCCCGCACCGACTACGGGGCCCATCTCTCCTTCGCGGCCGGGCCACACGCCTGCCCCGCGAAGCAGCCGGCCGTGCTGATCGCCACCACCGCGATCGACCGGCTCACCGGATGGCTGTGCGACATCCACCTGGCCGTTCCCTACGACCAGGTGTCCTGGCGTCCCGGACCGTTCCACCGGGCCCTGGCGGCGCTGCCAGCTCGTTTCACCCCGATCGCACCCGATCAGAAGGGAACCAGTCCGTGGACAGCGAACCCGTCGTCATCGACCCGTCAGGCCGCGACATCCCCGGCGAGGCCGCTCGCCTCCGCGACGCAGGATCCGCCGTCCGCGTAGTGCTCCCCGGGGGAGTCGCGGCGTGGGCCATCACCAACCACCGCCTGATCAAGCGGCTCCTCACCGACCCCCGTATCTCCAAGGACGCGCACCAGCACTGGCCCGACTTCTACCAGGGCCGGATACCGGAGACGTGGCCGCTGTACGCGTGGGTCGCGGTGAAGAACATGCTCACCGCCTACGGCCGGGACCACACCCGGCTGCGGAAGCTGGTCGCGCCGGCCTTCACGGCTCGCCGCACCGCCGCGCTCCAGCCGCGGATCGAGGCGATCACCCGGGAGCTGCTGGACGACCTCGCGGCCGTCCCCGCCGGCCAGCCGGTGGACGTGCGCGCCGGTTTCACCGAACCGCTTCCCGTCCGGGTGATATGCGAGCTGTACGGGGTGCCGGAGCATCTCCAGCCGGGGCTGCGCGCGGCCGCGTCCAGCATGTTCCGCACCTCGGCGGACCCCGACGAGGTGGTCGCGACGTACCAGGGCATCTACGAACTACTGTCCGAGCTGGTCGCGATCAAGCGTGCCGAGCCGAGCGACGACCTCACCACCATCCTGACTCAGGCCCGGGACGGCGAGGACCGGCTGGGCGAGCAGGAACTGCTCGACACGCTGCTGCTGGTGATCACCGCAGGCCACGAGACCACCGTGCACCTGCTGGGCAACGCACTTCACGGCCTGCTCACCCATCCGATCCAGCTGGAGCTGCTGCGGGAGGGCGAGGCCACCTGGGAGAACGTCATCGAGGAGACGCTCCGCTGGGCCCCCTCGGTGGCCTTCCTCCCGTTGCGCTACGCCACCGAGCCCATAGAGCTCGGTGGCGGCGTCACGATAGGCAGGGGTGAGCCGATCCTGGTCGCCTACGCCGCCGCCGGCACCGATCCGGTGCAGCACGGCGAGCGCGCGGACCGCTTCGACATCACCCGCCCCGACCCCGAGCATCTGGCCTTCGGCCACGGCGTCCACTACTGCATGGGCGCCCCGTTGGCCCGCCTGGAGGCCCGCATCGCCCTCCCGGCCCTCTTCGAACGTTTTCCCGGCCTCCAACTCGCCGACCGGACCGGCCTCGAACCCATAGAGTCCTTCATCTCCAACGGTTACCGAGAGCTTCCGGTCCTCCTCCACTCCCGCTCCTCGTACGGCGCCGCGCACCGTTCGTTCGCCGCCTGATCCACGCCGCGTGCCCCTTCCGGAACGTCCGCCGGGCGCGGCGTTCCGGAGTCGGTCGTTTCGTGCAGGCCGTAGCGGCGGTGCAGACGGGCCAGCCGGGCCGGGAGCCACCAGATGGCGCGGCCGCCGAGCCGCATCGTGGCGGGCAGCAGCGCGCCGCGGATCAGGGTGGCGTCCATCAGCACGGCCAGCGGCAGCCCGACGCCCATCGCCTTCATGAACGAGATGCCGGAGACCAGGAACCCCAGGAAGACCACGGACAGCACGGCGGCCGCGGCCGTGACGATCCGCCCGATCCGCTCCAGGCCCACCGCCACCGCGTCCGTCGGGGACCCGGTGCGCTCGTACTCCTCGCGGATCCGGGAGAGCAGGAACACCTGGTAGTCCATGCCGAGTCCGAAGGCGACGGTGAACAGCAGCACCGGCACGGTGCCGACCACGTCACCCGTGCTGGTGAAGTCCAGCACGCCGGCCAGGTGCCCGTCCTGGAAGCCCCAGACCAGCGCCCCGAGGGTGGCGGTGAGGCCGAGCGCGCTGAGCAGCATGGCGAGGAACGGCAGCAGCACGCTGCCGGTCAGCAGGAACAGCAGCACCACCATCGTCACCACCAGGGTGGCCGCGGCCGCCGGCAGCCGGTCGCCGATCGCCGCGATGCCGTCCATGTTGACGGCCGCGCGCCCGCCGACCAGCGCCTCGGTGCCGTCCGGCGTCGGGGCGGCGCGCATCGCGTCCACCAGGTCCTCGATGGCGGGTCCGTCGACCGCGTCCGGCACCACGGAGAGGTACCCGGCCGCGTCCGCGCCGCCCGGGCCCGCGTACCGCTGGTGGGCGGGCCCCGGCGGCGCCACCAGGGTCCCGTCGGCGTACGAGCCGGTGCCGGCGTCCACCCGCGCCACGTCGTCGAGCCGGGACAGCGCGGCCGCGTAGGTGGACGTCGCGGTCGCGTCCGGGGCGTCCTCGAACACCACCTGGAGCGCCTGGCTCTCACCCGAGTCGAAACGGTCCCGCAGCGTCTCGGCGACCTGCCGGCCGGTGGAGGACTCGGGCAGCGCCCGCTCGTCCGCGGTGCCCATCCGCAGGCCGAGGAACGGCGCGCCGAGCAGCAGCAGGACGAGCACGCCGAGGGTGGCGATCGGCACCGGGCGGCGCATCACGAACGACGCCAGCCGGTGCCAGAAGCCCTGCGCGATGTCCCCAGCAGTCTCGGCGTTGGCGTCGGCGCTGGCGTCGGCGTTGGCGTCGGCGGTGCCGGGCCGGCGGCGCCGGAGCCGGCCGCGCTCCACGCGCGGGCCGAGCACGGCCAGCAGGGCCGGCAGCACCAGCAGTGTGGTGAGCGCGGTCAGCAGCGAGACGAGCACCCCGGCGTAGGCGATGGACCGCAGCGCCAGCAGCGGGAACCAGGCCAGGCAGGCCAGCGAGACGGCGACCGTCACCGCCGAGAACAGCACGGTGCGCCCGGCGGTCACCAGGGTGGCCCGGATCGCGGCGGCGCCGTCCCGTCCGGCGCGCAGCTCCTCGCGGTACCGGTTGACCATCAGCAGGCTGTAGTCCACGGACAGGCCGAGGCCCAGCAACGTCACCACGTTGACGGCGAACACCGAGAGGTCCGTGGCGCCGGCCAGCGCCCACAGCAGGCCGAGCGAGAACAGGATGGTGACGGCGCCGACGGCCAGCGGCAGCGCGGCGGCGACCAGGCTGCCGAAGACCAGCACCAGGAGCACCAGCATGATCGGGAAAGCGATCATCTCGCCGCGCACCGCGTCCTGTTCGCTGAGCTCGCCGAGCTCCTTGTTGATCACGGCGGGCCCGCCGAGTTCCACCCCCATGCCGGCGTGCTCGCCCTGGTACTCCGGCTCCAGCTCGGCCAGCCGCTCGCCGGCCTCGGTGTCGTCGCCCTGGACCGTGGCCAGCACGAGCGCCAGCTCGCCGTCGGCGCTGCGCAGCTGCGGGGTGCGGCCGGAGTCCCAGTAGGAGGCGACGTCCGCCACGCCGGGTTCGGCGGCCAGCCGGCGGCCGAGATCGTGTCCGGCGGCGGTGGCGGGTTCGGAGTCCACCCCACCGGGGGCATGCACCAGCAGCACCAGATTGGCCTCCTGATAGCCGAGCTCATCGGCGAGCACCTCGGCGGCGCGCCCCGACTCGGATCCCGGATCGTCGAAGCCGCCGGCCTTCATCCGGTCGAAGACCGTGCTGCCGGCGGCGCCCCCGACGAGCGCGAGCAGCACGGCCAGCAGCAGCACCGCCCGACGGCGGCCCAGCAGGAACTGCGACAGTTTCGCGAGCATCGATCTCTCTCCCGGCTTGCGGTCCGTGGCCCCGTGGCGGGGTACGCAGCGTGGACCGGCGAGGCGGCTCCGGCGTGACACGGAAACGGGCAGGGGCGCGAAAACGAGGCGCACGTCACAGTTTCGCGACCCCCCACCGGTTGCATCATGAACATGCCACCGGTGGGGCTGCGCGCGGCCGGGCGGGACCGGACGCGTGGCCGGCGGAGCCTTGACGCTCACGCTCATCCGGGAGCAAACATGATGAAAAGTCACACCGCGGGAGGGCGCTCTTCGCGCGGCCTCCTCCTCACCGCGTTCGCCGCACTCGCCGTGCTGGTCGCGACCTGTCTGATGCCGGCCGCCCGGCCGGCGTCCGCGGCGGAGCAGGACCGGGCCGTCGCGCCGGTGCGGATCATGCCGCTCGGCGACTCCATCACCGGTTCGCCCGGCTGCTGGCGCGCCCTGCTCTGGCAGGACCTGGTGAACACCGGCTACTCCGACATCGACTTCGTCGGCTCGTTGCCGGGACAGGGCTGCGGGTTCGCCTACGACGGCGAGAACGAGGGGCACGGCGGCATCCTGGCCACCAACATGGCGGACCAGAACCAGCTGCCGCCCTGGCTGTCCGCCACCAATCCGGACGTGGTGCTGATGCACCTCGGGACCAACGACGTGTGGAGCAACCGCTCGCCCGACACCATCCTCGCCGCGTTCACCAAGCTCGTCGGGCAGATGCGGGCCAACAACCCGCAGATGGAGATCCTGGTGGCGCAGATCATCCCGATGGCGCCGTCCAACTGCGGCGAATGCGGCCAGCGGGTGGTGAACTTCAACGCCGCGATCCCCGCCTGGGCCGAAGGGCTCTCCACCGAGGCCTCACCGATCACCGTCGTCGACCAGTTCACCGGCTTCAACACGGCGACCGACACCTACGACGGGGTCCACCCGAACGACGCGGGCAACCGCGTGATGGCCGATCACTGGTACCCGGCGCTCACCGACGCCCTGTCCTGAGCATCCGGCCCCCGCTGAGGGGCTCGCTCGCCACCACAGACTCGCCACCACTCGCCGTCCCTGTGGATCGACGGCGCCGGGGCGCGTGCCGCTCACCACGGCCGCGCCTCGGCGTCAACCCTGACGAACGTCCAGGTCGCGCCCTGCCGTTCGACCCGGGTGCGCGGCGGCCGTCGTTTCTAGCGTCGGCGGCCATGGAAACGCAGACTCACTCTCGACTCGGCCGCCGTTTGTGCCTGGCCGCGGCCCTGCTGGGCGGCGGCGCCGCCGCCGTGGCCTGGCTCGCGCCCGGCGGGCTGGGCCAGGACGAGCCGGTGGAGGTCACCGGCGGCGCCTCGGCCTCCGTCTACCGCACCGTCACCGACCGGCTCGCGGATGCGCCCTCATGGGTCGGTTCGGCCCTGGAACTCGCCGGCGAGGGCGTCCTGGTGCTCCTCGGCCTGCTGCTGCTCGCGGCCGGCTGGCGCGCGGTGCGCGGCGCGGACGCTCGGGGCGCGGCCGGGGCCGTGCTGACCGTCGCCGGCACCGGCGTCGCCTATGCGTTCAGCGAGGCGCTGAAGCTGGTCGTCGACGAGGAGCGGCCGTGCCGCGCGGTGACCGGTGCGGAGCCGGTGGCGCACTGTCCGCCCCTGGGCGACTGGTCCTTCCCCAGCAACCACGCCACGCTGGCCGCCGGCCTCGCGGTGGGGCTGGCGCTGTCCCGGCCCCGGCTCGCCGCCGTCACGCTGCCGCTGGCCGCGGCGGCGGCGCTGCTGCGGGTCGCGGTGGGCGTCCACTATCCGCACGACGTGCTCGCCGGCGCGCTGCTCGGCGGCACCCTGGTCGCGGCGGTGCTGGTGCTCTGCCTGCCGGCGGCGTCCCGGGTGGCGGGTCGGGTGGTGTCAGGGCCGCTCGCCCGGCGGGGCGGGAACGATCCCCGCCTCGTGCGCCACGACGGCGGCGGCCGCCCGGTTGTCCACGCCGAGGCGCGCCAGGATCGAGCTGACATGGGCCTTGACCGTGCCCTCCACCACCCCCAGCCGGCGCGCGATCTGCCCGTTGGACAGCCCGGCGCCGAGGCAGGCGAGCACCTCCCGCTCCCGGGACGTCAGCCCTTCGACCCGCTCCCTGGCGGCCCGCCGCCGGCCGGCCGCGGCCCCGGCGCCGCCGGCGGCGAGGTGCGCCACCACCCGGGCGGCGACCCGCGGTGACAGGTAGGCGGCGCCGTCGGCCACCGCGCGCACGCCGGCGATCAGCTCCTCGGGCTCGCCGGACTTGATGAGGAAGCCGGCGGCGCCGTCGCCCAGCGCCTGGAGTATGTAGTCGTCCTCGCCGAACGTCGTCAGGATGACGACGCCGGTGGCGGGGGCGGTGCGGCGGATCTCGGCCGCGGCCCCGATGCCGTCCAGGCCGGGCATGCGGATGTCGAGCACCGCCACCCGGGGGTGGTGCCGGTGCACCAACTCCACCGCCTGATGCCCGTTCTCGGCCTCGGCGACCACCTCGATCTCCGGGTCGGTGGCCAGCACGGCCCGGACCCCGGCGCGGATCATCGGCTCGTCGTCGGCGATCAGGATCCGGATCATCGCACCGCGTTCCCCGTGAAGGCATCGGCCGAGACGAGCACGCCGTTCCGGAAGCAGAGCCGGTAGACGTCGCCTGACTGGTTGTCGAAGCGGTCGGCCGTCATCGCGTAGTACTCACAGGCGGTACCAGGCTCGTCCGGCTCGGCGGCGACCGGCCGGCGGGTCGTCTGCCGGTCCGGCAGGAACCGGGCCAACTCGGCGCGGTCCTGCCCGATCCGCAGGCTCGCGTAGTCGTCGGGGGCCAGCACCGAGCGTCGGGCCGTCACCGTTTCCCAGGCGATCAGCGCACCGCCCAGCAGCGCGCCGGTGACCAACGGGACCATCACGGCGGCCAGCAGCGTGTGGCGCAGAGCCCTTGCCGGGCGGCGTGGAGCCCCGGCCGGCACGGGGGCCCTTGCCGGGCGAGCCCCGGCCGGCACGTCGTGCGGCAGCGTCGCCACCACGCAGTAGCCCTTGCCGGGCGGGCAGTGGCCACGACGCTTCCCCTGGCCGGCGGCGGCGCCGGTGGTGGGGCGGAGTGCGGGGCTCCTGCCGGAGCGGGGTCGGCGGTTCCCCTGCCCCACGGCGCCGGCGGTCGCGAGGCGCTGTTCGAGGCTCCCGTGGAAGTGGCCGCGCTGGCCGCTCTGATCTGCGGCGTGCGGGGCCTGTGTGGCGCACCCGCCGGAGGGGCCGGACGCGGTGCCTCGGTCGGTGTCGTCCGAGGTCTCCTGATCGCGCTCGTCCTCGGAGTGCGGGCGCTCGTCGCCGCGGTCGGCGTCCTCCAGGGTGTCCTGGTCGTGCATGGCGAACCTGCCCGGGTCGCCGGGCGGGTTGTCCTGCTCGGCGTTGGCCGGCGTTGCGGGGCGGTCCGAGCTCGGGTCCGTTGGTCCGTAGATGAGGGAGCCACCGGCGAGGCGGACGCGCTCGTCGAGCCCGATCAGCCCGAACCCGCCGGTCACGGCACCGGTCGTGGAGCCGGTGGGCGTGGGGGAGACCGGGACCGGGCCGTTCGTCACGCGGACCTCGGTCTCGGCGGGCGTGTGGTGGATCCGCACGCTCGCCGTCGCGCCCGGCGCGTGCTTCGCGACGTTCGTCAGGGACTCCTGCACCACCCGGCGCACCGCGCGTTCGACCACGGGCGGTGCCTCCCCGGGCTCGCCCGCGACGGACAACTCGACCGCGAGTCCCGCGGCCCGCACCCGCGCCACCACGTCCGCGACGCCGCGGTCGGGCGGCGCACCAGGCGCGCCCTCGTGCCGGAGCACCCCGATCACCTCGCCGAGCCGCTCCACGGCGGCCCCGGCCTTCGCCCGGATGTCCTGGGCGGCGGCCCGGTGCGCGTCCGGCAGACCGGGCGCGAGCTTCAGCGCCCCGGCCGACAGCGCTATCAGGCTCAGGTCATGCCCCAGCGCGTCGTGCACGTCCTGCGCGATACGGGTCCGCTCCCGCAGCCTGGCCTGCTCCGCGACCAGCCGCTGCTCGCGCTCCAGATGGGCCGCTCGCTCCCAGCCGGCCCGCGTCAACTCCTGGTACTGGCGCCAGAACCGGCCGGCGAACCAGGGGAGCATGGCGGCGCAGACCAGCACCGCGACGAACCAAGTGCCCTGCACGATCCAGGAGGGCACCAGGGCGATCGCGACCACGCCGGCCGCCAGCACCGCGAGCAGCGCCAGCGCGGTGTGCCTGGTCCGGCCGGGACGCCGCCCGGCCAGGAAGGCGCAGACCGCGGTCGGCAGCGTCCAGCCCGGCGCCCACCACGGCCCGGCGACGCTGAGTACGGCCCCGGCCGTGGCCCCGGCGAAGAGCAGGTGCCCCGCGGTGATTCCTCGGCTCATGGAGGCGACCCTACGAAGCCGGCCGGCGGCGCAACACTGTCGAAAGTCACATTCCCAGCCACATCTCCAGCTGAATCTCCGGTCGTGTCCCAGGCTGCGCATCGCGTCACGACGTTCACGTTTTCCTCAAGCCTCGTGCTCGTGCGCCTTCTTGAGCACGAAACACACCGGGGATGGGAAGAACTCCTCACCGTGATCGAAGGCAACGCGTCCCCCCGCCGGCATATGCCGTTCACTCCGCGCTCGATGGCCGGACCGGCACGTCTGCTTCGATCGCCAATCGTTTCGGCCGCTCAGCGTTGGGCCGCTCGGCACCACTTCGTCCCGTGGAGGGCACACGTGCAGAACCCGGGTGTGACTCGTCGTCGATTCCTGTCCCTCGCCGGTGGCGGCAGCGCCACCGCCCTGTTGCCGCTGGCCCTTTCGGCCGCGCCGGTGCACGCCGAACCGCGCCTGCCGTCCGACCCGTTCAGCCTGGGCGTCGCGTCCGGCGACCCGCTCCCCGACGGCGTCGTGCTGTGGACCAGGCTGGCGCCCGATCCGCTGGCCGAGGACGGCGCTGCCGGGATGGGGAAATGGATCATCCCCGTCTCCTGGCAGGTCGCCGAGGACGAGCGCTTCCGCCGGGTGGTGCGCTCCGGCGTGGAGTGGGCCAGCGTCGATCTCGCCTACTCCGTGCACGCCGAGGTCGACGGCCTGCGCCCCGGGCGCGACTACTGGTACCGCTTCCGGGTCGGGCCGTGGCTCAGCGAGACGGGCCGCACCAGGACCGCGCCCGCCGCCCACGTGTCCACGGGCGCCGTCGACTTCGGCTTCGTCAGCTGCAACAACTACTCGGACGGCTTCTTCACGGCCTTCCGTCACCTGGCCGACGAGGACCTCGACCTGGTGGTGCACGTCGGGGACTACATATACGAGGGCGAGGGCCACGACGACATCGGCCGGGCCCACCTGCCCGCCACCGAGATCTTCTCGCTGACCGACTACCGGATCCGGTACAGCCAGTACAAGTGCGACCCGGACCTCCAGGCGGCACACGCCCAGTTCCCCTGGGTGGTGGTGCTCGACGACCACGAGGTGGACAACAACTGGGCCGACGACCTGGACGGCGAGGACAGCGGGGGAGAGGCGTTCCTGGCCCGCCGCGCCGCCGCACTCCAGGCGTACTACGAGAACATGCCGCTGCGCCCCTCCGCCCTGCCGTCGGGACCCGCCGCGCAGCTCTACCGGCGGCTGCGGTACGGGCGGCTCGCCGAGTTTAACGTCGTGGACACCCGGCAGTACCGCGACAACCAGGCGTGCGGCGACGGGCGGCAGTTCGACTGCGCGGAGCGCCTCGACCCCACCCGCACGCTGCTCGGCGCCGCGCAGGAGAGCTGGCTGGTCGAGGGCCTCGCCGCGTCCGACGCCACCTGGAACGTGATGGCCAACCAGATATTCATGTTCCAGGGCGACTCCGAGCCGGGCGAGCGCCAGGCGTTCGGCATGGACACCTGGGACGGCTACGCCGCTGCCCGGCAGCGCCTCTTCGACTCCATCCAGCAGCACGGCGTCGAGAACTTCGTGGTCATCACCGGCGACGCGCACCGCAGCGTGGCCGCCGACCTCAAGGCGAACTTCGACGACCCCGGGTCCGCCACCCTGGGCACCGAGTTCCTCGGCACCTCGATCAGCTCCAGCGGCGACGGCTCCGACCAGGACGAATGGGGCCTCACCTGGCTCGCCGAGAACCCGCATCTGAAGTTCCACAACCGGCAGCGCGGCTACGCCAGGTGCCAGGTGACCGAGAACGAGTGGCGCACCGACTACCGGGTGGTGCCCTACGTCACCCAGCCCGACGCGCCCATCAGCACCCGGGCCAGCGTCTACGTGTCCGCCGGCGAGCCCGGTATCCAGCAGGTGGAGGAGTAGCCGACCGCTCGCGCGTCCCCCGGCGAGCCCGCCGGGGGAGCGCGGGTGGGGGCCGGGTGGGGGTGCCCTCGAAAGCCGCGCAGGCGGGTTCCGTCACGTGGTGATCAGAAAAGATCACAACGGAGCCAGTAGTGGGCCGGACGCCTGGCCTGGGCTTCTGCGGTCGTCCTCCCTGTCACAGTGGTGCACTCCCGCGCACGCGGGTCCCCCCACCGAGAGGACGAACATGCGGCAGTTCCCGATCGCCGAGCTGGACATCGCGCCCGGTCACCTCGTGCAGTGGCGGCTGCGATCGACCAGAGCAGGCCACCTCGGGCGCCCGCGCAGTTCCGCCTCGTTCAACCAGGACAAGCATTTCTCGGCGGCCCGCCAGGCCCGCAGCGCCCCGGACTCGCTGTCGTCCTGGGTGGCCGCCACGTTCGAGCTCAGGGGCCAGCTCGACCGCGCCGCGCTGGAGACCGCGATGCTCGGCCTGGTCGGCCGCCACGAGGTGCTGCGCTGCGAGTTCGAGCAGCTCATGGGCGATCCGGACGGCGACCTGACGTGTGCCGCGCTGCGCCCTGACGAGGTCGCGCTGGAGCCCTTCGAGGTGGGGCATCTGGACTCCGCCGCCGAGGTCAGGGACTACCTCGCCGACCATTTCGAGAAGGAGATCGACACGCTCTCCTGGCCGCTGGTGGTGATGGGCGCGGTGGTCAGGGCCGGCTCCGCGACGGTGTACTTCGCCTTCGACCATCTGGTGTCCGACGGCCTGTCCGTGCCGGTCGTGGTCCGCGATCTGGCCACCGCCTACGAGGCGGTCGTGGCGGGGCGCGCGCCGGCGCTTCCGGGGGCCGGCAGCTACGTCGCGTTCGGGCACGAGCAACGGCGCCGGTACCTCGCGATGCGGTCGGACGACGAACGGCTCGGCTACTGGAAGTCGTTCATGGCCTCGGCCGGCGGGTTCTTCCCGCATTTCCCGCTGGACCTCGGCGTCGAACCCGGCCAGATGTACGGCACGGTCAACGAGGGGCACCGGCTGCTCGACGCCCGGGAGGCGGCGGCGTTCGAGGCCCGCTGCCAGGCCGCCGGGGGCAGCTGCTTCACGGGCACCCTGGCGGCGGTGGGTCGGGCGCAGCGGGACGCCGGCGGACCCGCGGTCTACCAGGGCCTGCTGCCGGTCAGCGAGCGGGGCAGGGGCCATCTGGAGAACGCCATGGGCTGGTTCGTCAACACCATGCCGATCGAGTTCCCGGTGCGGGAGGGCCGGCCGTTCGAGGAACTGCTGGGCGAGGCGCGGACCGCGTTCCACGAGCTGTTGCGCCATATCGACGTGCCCTTCGTCCGGGCGTGGCAGCTGCTCGCTCCGGAGTACGCGGGGCTGCCGTGCTGGCCCTATCCGGTGAACTTCTTCTCCTATATCGACTCCCGCCGGGTGCCGGGGGCCGAGCACCACGGGCGGTGGCGCCCGACCCAGCACGTGTGGGCGTCCAGGTGCAACGGCATCTCGTTCTGGTTCCACCGGGATGCCGACGGGCTGCACGTCAACTCGATCTACGCGGACACGCCGCGGGCCGGGGCAGCCACGGCGGCGTTCTGGCGCACGTTGACCGGCACGGTCGCCGCGCTGGCCCGTGGCGAGGACTGAGCGGACGGACGCTTCGGCCCTTCGGGGTCAGTCGCACCCCGGCTCCGTCTCCGCGCGCGACTCCGCCTCCGTTCCGGTCCGGGTCTCCGTCCGCGTTCCGGCCGTCCCCGCCGCCGTCTCGGCCGCGCTGACCGCGTGGCGCAGCAGCAGCGCGGTGGTCACCGGCCCCACCCCGCCGGGGACCGGGGTCAGCGCGCCGGCCCGTGGACCGACGGAGGCGGCGTCCACGTCGCCGACCAGACCGCCGTCGTCCGTGGGGTTGGTGCCGACGTCCACCACCACGGCGCCGGGCGCGACGTGGTCCGCGGTGATCAGTCCCGGCCGGCCCACGGCGGCGACCAGCACCTCGGCGGACGAGGTGACCGCGGCCAGTTCGCGGGTGCGGGAGTGGCAGACGGTGACGGTGGCATGCCGGTCGAGCAGCAGCTGCGCGGCGGGTTTGCCGACCACCGTGGAGCGGCCGACCACCGCGACCGTGCGTCCTGACAGTTCGACGCCGTGATGGTCCAGGAGCCGCACGACGGCCTCGGCGGTCGCCGGGGCGAAGGCGGGCAGGCCGGCGGCCAGCCGGCCGAGCGAGAGCGGGCTGGCGCCGTCCACGTCCTTGGCGGCGGGGATCGCCTGCGCCAGATGCTGGGCGGCGACGCCCTCGGGCAGCGGCGACTGCAGGATGACGCCGTGCACGGTCGGGTCGGCGGCGAGCTCGTCGAGCGTGTCGCGGATCTCCGCCGCGGTGGCGTCGGGTTCGAGCTCGGCGACGTGGCAGGCGATGCCGGCCCGGACCGCGGCCCGGCCGATCGAGCGGACGTACCAGGCGGCCGACTCGTCGGCGGTGGCGAGGACGACCGCGAGCCGGGGCGGCGTGCCCGCGTCGGTCAGCTCGGCGGCCCGCGCGGCGGTCTCCTCCCGGAGGGTGGCGGCGAGTTCTCTGCCGGAGAGGCTGACGGGTTCGCCCACCGGGCGCTCCGCGCCCCGGTCGGGACGGGCCGCGGCGGTCATTCGGCCAGCCCTTCGCGGACCGTGGCCGTGACGGATTCGGCCCGGTCGGCGATGCCGTCCACCCGGTAGGCCGCGGCGGCCAGTTCGGCGCGGGTTCGCGCCTCTCGCACGCCGCCGAGGTTGACCTCCACGTTGATCCGGGCGGTGGTGGCCGCCGCCCTGGCGGCCTCGGTGGCGGCGGCGACGTCGGTGACGACGTTGCGGTTGCCGACCGGCAGCAGTTCCTCGGCGAGCCCGACCAGCTCCTCGGCGACCGCGATGACCTCGGCCGGCGGCCGGGCCGCGCCGGTCAGCGCGGCGGCGATGGCGGCCGACCGGTCGGCCCTGGTCCGGTCGGTGTCCTTGGGCAGCCGGTAGGCGTCGGCGACGGCGGTGAACGCCGCGGCGTCGTCCGCGGCCAGTTGCAGCGCGGCCGCGCGCAGCAGGTCGGTCCTGGCGATGACCCGCTCGACGAGCGGCGCGTGCTCCGCGTACCGCGCGCCGGTGGTGTACCGGGCGACCATGCCCAGCAGGGCGGCGGCCTGGGCGGCGTGCAGCGCGGCGCTCGCGCCGCCGCCGGGCGCCGGCACCCGGTCGGCGAGCCGGTCGAGCAAGTCGCCGATCTTCTCGTCGCGCATGGGCGTTCGTCCTCCGTGGGTGGGGTGCCTCCCATCCTTATCAGGGGCCGGGAGGTTCCCCGTCCCCCGGCGGCCGTGCGGGGTGTCGCCGCCGGGGGACGGGCCGCTCCTGGTCGGTCCCGTCGGTTGACCTACTCGCCGACCAGCGAGGTGGGCAGCCGGGCGAAGGTGATGCGCTGGTAGTAGGGCGGGTCCGGGTCCTCGGCGGTGGGGACGCCGTTCTCGTAGAGCACGCCGAGCGCGTCGGAGCCGTGACCCCCCTGTCCGAGGTCCTCGCCGACGTCCTGTCCGACGTCCTCGCCGGCGTGGTGGGAGTCGTGGATCTCCACCAGATCGGAATAGCCGGCGGGGCCGTAGTGGATCACCGGGCCGGTCAGCCAGGACCGGCCCTCGGTGAAGCTGACCGAGAGCGTGAGGTTCTGCCGGACGGTGGCGTCGCCGGGCGAGGAGAAGACCAGCGGCCGGAAGCGGTCGGGCCAGCTGGTCAGCGCCACCACCGAGCCCGCGACCACCGGGGTCACCAGGTCGGGCACGTCCTCGTAGGGGTGGTCGAACGAGGCGCCGCCGTCGCTGCTGGTGGTCGAGGCCCGGCTGCCCGGGCTGCTGCCGTGCTGGTCGCGGGCGTTGAAGTAGACCGTGCCGTCGGAGAGCTCGGCGACCGTGCTCTCGTTCGGGTTGATCACGCCGGTCAGCGGGGTGTCCACGCCGCCGAGGTGCCAGGTGGTGCCGCCGTCGTCGCTGTAGAGCGAGTGCGCGCCGAACAGCGAGTTGTCCAGACAGTCGATTCCCGAGCCCTCGGGCGGGGCGATGGAGTGGTTGCCGGGAATCACCAGCCGGCCGGCGTGCTCGCCCTCGGTGAGCTGGATGGCGTGGCCGGGGCCGCCCACGAAATGGCGCCAGTCGGCGGGTCGGACGTCCTGGGTGATCTCCTGCGGCTCCGACCAGGTCGCGCCGTTGTCGTCGCTGTAGAGCACGAACGAACGGCGCATCTCCTCGGGGTCCGCCCGGCCGCATCTGATGTCGTCGCCGGTGACGCCGCCGCCGGTGTGGGTGGTGTTCAGCACGATCCGGCCGGTGCGCTGGTCGAGCATGGGCACGGGGTTACCGGACTTGTTGTCTCCGTCGTCCACGACCACCTGGAGCGGACCCCAGGTGGCGCCGCCGTCCGTCGAACGCTTCAGCACCAGGTCGATGTTGCCGTTGTCGCTGGAGCCGTTGACCCGGCCCTCGGCGAACGCCAGCAGCGTGCCGTCGGCGGCCTGCACCACCGCGGGCACCCGGAAGGTGTGGTAGCCGCTCTCGCCCTGCTCGAAGACGGTCGAGTACGAGATGCCGTGCGCGGCCTGGGCCTGGCCGCCGCTCACCGACCCCATGGACGTGGCCAGTACGAGCCCGGCGGTCGCGAGGCCGGCCATCCGCGACCGCCTGCTCCTGCCTCTGTTTCCGGACTTACCGGACATGAAGACTCCCCTACGGTTCGATGGGTGCGGTCGGCGCCGGGGTCGCCCGGCGGACCTGTGCGTCGAAGTAGGCCCGGTGCTCGGCGCGACGGGCGGGGTCGGCGGGCGGCACGTTCGGCGCGTGGATGCGCGGCGCGTCCTCGTCCAGATAGGTCGGCACCGGCGTGTCGAAGAGCGCCCAGCGGGTCAGGGCGGCGCGCAGCTCGCCGAGAACCTCGGCGCTGCCCGGGTCGTCGATGCGGTTGTCCAGCTCCTGCGGGTCGGCGACCAGGTCGAACAGGGCGTCGCGCGCCCCGTCGTGCTCCCCGTTCAGCAGGAGCTTGTGGGTGCGGGTGCGGGCCATGGCCATGGGGCCGAAGGTGCGGTTCTCGGCGAACAGGCACGCCCGGTCGGCGTCGGGGTCCGTCAGGTCGAGCCCCAGCCCCGGCGGCGCGGTGGTGAGTGGGTCCGCGCCGCAGGCCGAGAGGATGGTCGGGGCGAGGTCGACCAGGGAGACCAGTGCCTCGCTGGTCTCGCCCCGACGCGCCCGCGGCCGAGGTGGTGCGCCGGCGCGCCCGCCCGCCCCCGACGGGGCGGTGGGGAACTTCACCAGCAGGGGCACCTTGACCAGCGGGTCGTACATGGGTCCATTCTTGAGTAGCAGATGGTGAAATCCCAGGTACTCACCGTGGTCCGCGGTGAAAATGATCAACGTGTCGTCATACAGACCCTGGTCGCGCAGCCGGTCGAGAAGCCGGCCTACCTGGTGGTCGAGCTGCGTGATGCTCGCGTAGTAGTGCGCCATCACCCGGCGCAGCACCGGCTCGTTCAGACCGTCGCCGTAGTCGAAGTAGCCGCTCTCGTACGGCAGATCGACGGTCGGCACCCGCTCGGTCCAGCCGGGCGGCAGGGTCAGCGCGTCCGGGTCGTACAGCTCGTCCCAGGGCGCCGGCGGGTCGAACGGGTGGTGTGGCTTGACGAACGAGACGTGCAGCAGGCGCCCTTCCCCGTCCGCGGCGCCGGACCAGCCGGCGAGCTCGTCCAGCGCGCGCTCCCCGATCCAGGTCGTCGAATGCCACTCCTCCGGCAGGTCGGAGCGGCCCGTGCCGTAGTCGGCCCAGTAGGACGCGGGCGCCAACGGCCGCAGGTGCTCCTCCTGGTCGAGCAGGTCGAGCACCGGCGCCAGGCCCGCGGCGCGCAGCTCCCGGTGGTAGTCGTCGTCGTACCTGCCGGGGCCGTGCTGCTCGGCCAGCGCCAGCCGGTCGTAGCCGACGTCCAGGTAGGTCGGGGTGAAGTGCATCTTGCCCACCCCCGCGGTGCGGTAGCCGGCCCGGCGCAGCGCCCGGGGGAAGGTGTCGAGCACCGGCGCCAGCGTGCAGTGGTTGGTCCAGCCGGCGTGCTGGCGCGGGTGGAGGCCGGTGAGCAGCGAATAGCGGGACGGCGTGCAGATCGGCAGCGGGCAGTACGCGTCCGAGTAGCGCACCCCGTCGGCGGCCAGCCGGTCCAGCTGCGGGGTGCGGACGTCGGGGTGGCCGGCCGCGCCGAGGCAGTCCCAGCGGAACTGGTCGGCCTGGATCAGCAGCACGTTCGGGCGGTCGGGCGCCCCGCTCACCCCGCCACCTCGCGCGCCACCGGCACCGGTTCAGCGGCCGTGTCGGGGGCCGCGCCGAGGAGGCCCAGACGCGTCAGATCGGCCCGCAGCCCGGCGCGTTGTCGTTCGTCCAGCGAGCCGAGGGGCGGGCGACAGGGCCCGCAGTCCTGGCCGACCAGGGCGGTCGCCGCCTTGAACCCGGCCAGCTCGCCCGCGTAGCCGGACGCGGCGTCGATCGCGTCCTGGGCCAGCAGCTGGCACTCCAGCGCGGCCTCTCGCTCGCCGCGCTCGATGTGCTCCAGCATCCGCAGGAACAGCGGCGCGGCGAAGTTGTAGGCGGAGCCGATGGCGGCTCGCGCCCCCACCCCGACGGCGGCCAGCACCAGCCGGGCGTTGCCGAAGTACATCTCGTGCCGGTCGCCGGCCAGGCGCAGACAGCGCTGGAAGTCCGCCAGATCGCCGTGCGCGAACTTGATCCCCGCGAAGCTCGGCACCCGCTCCCTGGCCGCCTCCAGCACCGCGCTGGCCGGCACGGTCACGCCCGTGACCGAGGGGATGTGGTAGTAGATGAACGGCAGTTCGGGCGCGGCCTCGGTGAGCCGGGCGACGAACTCGGCCACCGCCGTGGCGTCCTGCGGCCGGTGGAAGTACGGCGGCACCGCCGAGATCGCCCTGACCCCCGTCCGCTGCGCGTGCTCCGCCAGCGTTCTGGCCTCGGCGAGGCTCGTGTGGCCGACGTGCGCGATGACGTCCATCCGGCCGGCGGCCACCTCGCACCACCGCTCCAGCAGCAGCATCCGCTCGGCCGTGCTGAGCGAGGCGCCCTCGCCGGCCGTGCCGCCGACGTAGACCGCGGGGCAGTTCCAGGCCGTCAGCGCGTCGGCCTGGCGCTCGACGGTCTCCAGCGCGAGGCCGCCGTCCGGGTGGAACGGCGTGAACACGGCGGTGAGCAGGGTCATCACCGGCCGCGCGTCGGCGTAGTGCAAGGCGTCCATCAGCGGGCCCTTCCTGGTCGGTGTGGGGGTCGCGGTCGGTGTCGGTTTCGGTGTCGGTGTCGGTGTCGGTGGGGATGTCGGTCGGGGTCGGTCGTGGCGGAGCGCCGGTCACGCCGTCTCGGTGTCGGTCAGCACGAGGAAGTCGCGCTTGTCCATCGCCAGCCCCGTGATGCCCTGTTCGAGCCCCGACAGCGAGGGCCGGGTGGCGATGCCCACCGCCCACGCCTCGTCGACCAGCACCTGGTTCAGCGCCTCCCACGCCGCCTGCTGCGCCTCGGGGGTGACCGCCGTCCGGGCCTCGTCCACCGCCCGCACATACGCGTCGGGCACGTTGCCGCCGAGCATCACGTTGTCCTCGCCCGGCAGCATCTGGCGGCCCCTGGCGACCAGCGACGGGCTCTGCAGGTTGTTCGGCTGGGCGGCCACGCAGCACTCCAGGTTGCTGGCGAACAGCTCCTCCAGAAACGTGGTCTGCTCCATCGGGTCGATGTTCAGCGTGAACCCGATCTCCTCGAAGTCGGCCTGGATGATCTGCAGGATCTCCACCGCGCCCGGCTCGTCGCCGACCCCGGCGGTGGCCTCCCGCGCGCCGCCCGCCTGCCGCAGCAGGGACTCCGCGGCCTCCAGGTCGTAGCCGTGCGAGTCGAGGTATCCGCCGTCGAACGCCGGCGAACTCGGCATGAACGCCGTGTAGATGGGTTCGCCGAAGCCGAAGCGCACCTGCTCGATGATGCGTTCCCTGTTGATGGCGCGGGCCAGCGCCTGGCGCAGCGCCCGGTTGTCGAACGGCGGCCTGGACGCGTTCATGAAGAACAGGTCCATCCGCCCGCCCCCCTGCACCAGCGTGAACCGGTCCCGCAGCCGCTCGTCGTGCCGCAGCGACAGGTAGAGCGCGCCCTCCACGTCGCCCGACTCCAGGGCGCTCACCAGGGAGTCCTCGTCCCGGAAGAAGCGGATCTCGACCTCCCGCAGGAGCGGCTTGTCCGCCTCCCAGTAGTCCGGGTTCCGCGAGATGACCAGCCGCTGGTCCCGGTCGAAGCTGTCCATCACGAACGGCCCAGAACCGGCCGGTTCGTTCTCCAGATCCGCGGCGTCGTTCCGCCCGGCCGGCACCAGCGGGAAGGCGAACATCCAGTCCAGCACCAGCTCGTCCGGCGTCGGCCCGACGAAGTCCAGGCGCACGGTGTGCCGGTCCACCTTCGTCGCCGATTCGATGAACGCCGAGGGTTCGGCCAGCGTGTAGCCCGCCTCCGGATCCTTGGCCCGCTCCACGCCGGCCACCACGTCGGTGGCGGTCACCGCGTCGCCCGAGTGGAACGCCTGCCGCCGCAGCGTGATGGTCACCGAGCGGTGATCGCCGGCGAACTCCCACCGCTCGGCGCCGGCCGGCAGTGCCTCGTAGTCCTCGGTGTAGTCCAGCAGATAGGTGTAGAAGGTGTGGATGTGCAGGGCCGAGTTGGTCTGGTAGGGGTCGAACTGCATGATCTGCGTGGTCCCCAGCGTCAGCCGCCCGTCCGCGGCGCTCGACGCGCCAGAACCACAGCCGCTGAGCAACGGCACGCCGAACAGGGAACTCATACCGGCCAGGCCACCGGCCCTCAGCAGGGAACGGCGGCTGTACCGGCGGGACCACGGGGCGTCGGGGTGTGCCATGGCAGGCTCCTCACGGATCTCGTCCGGGGTAAGAAATCGAGTAGGGGGACAGCGGGGCACCCCCCGGGCCGCCGGGGCCCGGGAGCGGTCAGGCGAGGCGGATGCGCGGGTCGAGGTACGCGTAGAACACGTCGACCAACAGGTTCAGCACGAGGAACGCGGCGACCACGAACAGCACGCCGCCCTGCACGACGGCGTAGTCCCGTTCGCCGATGGAGGTGTAGAGAAGCCGGCCGAGGCCGGGGTAGTTGAAGACGGCCTCGATGACGACCGTGCCGCCGAGGAACCCGCCCAGCTGGATGCCGACGATGGTGACCGTCGGCAGCGAGGCGTTGCGCAGCGCGTGCCGCAGCACCACCCGGCGCTCCGGCACGCCCTTCGCGCGTGCGGTGCGGATGAAGTCACGTCCCATGACTTCCCGCATCGAGGCGGCGAGAAAGCGCGCGACCACGCTCGACGCGTGCACCGCGATAGCCAGCGCCGGCAGGATCGTGGCGCGCAGCGCCTCGCCCGGACTGCTGAAGAACGGCACGTAGTCGCTGGTCGCCGGCAGCGCGTCCAACTCCACGGCGAACGCGATGATGAACAGCAGCCCCAGCCAGAACGCGGGGATGGCGAGGCCCGCCGTCAGGTACGCCTGGCCCAGCCGGCCGGCGAACGAGCGCGGCCACAGCGCCACCACCAGGCCGGTCGGCACGGCGATCAGCAGCGTCAGCGTCATGGCGATCGCGGCGAGTTGCGCCGTGGCCGGGACGTGCTGCATCAGCGTCGACCACACCGACTCCGCGGAGAAGTACGAGGTGCCCAGATCGCCGGTGACCGCGTTGCCCAGCCAGACCACGTACTGCTCGACCACCGAACGGTCGAGCCCGAGCCGCTCGCGGGTGGCGGCCAGTTCGGCGTCGCTGGCGTCGGGTCCGGTCAGCACGGTGGCCGGATCGCCGGGCAGCGCGAAGGCGAAGGCCCACACGGCGATCGAGCCGAGGAAGAGCACCACCACGAACTGCAGGAGGCGGCGGACCAGATAGGCGTACATCTACAGCGTCCCCTCCCGCGCCCCGCTGGACACCGCCGTGCCGACCGCGAGTTGCAGGCCGCGGCCCACCCGGTCGAGACAGAAGACGGTGAACGCCAGGCAGAGTCCAGGAAAGACCCCGTACCAGGGGCTCTGGTACAGGTACGAGCGGGCCTCCTGGAGCATCGCGCCCCAGGACGGCGTGGGTGGCGCCGTGCCGAGGCCCAGCAGGCTCAGGCCGGCCTCGATCACCACGGCGAGCGAGGCGGTCACGACCAGCTGGACCAAAATCGGGCCGAGCACGTTCGGCAGCACAGTGCGGAACATGGTGTCCGGGGTCGGCGCGCCCATGCCCCGGGACGCGACCACGAAGTCGTGCTCCCGTATGGCCAGCGTGGCGGCCCGGGTGAGCCGCCCGAACTCGGGCACCGCGCCGATGCCGATGGCCAGCACCAGGTTGAGCCGGCCAGGACCGAGGATCGCGATGATCACCAGGGCCAGCAGGATCCCCGGCACGGCCAGCAGCAGGTCGAGCAGCCGCATCGCCACGGCGTCCACCCAGCGGCCGAGATAGCCGGCGACCAGGCCGAGCGGCACGCCGACGAGGGCGCCGAGCGCGGCGGCGCCGAAGCCGACGACGAGCGAGGCGCGGGCGCCGTGCATCACCCGCGAGGCGATGTCCCGGCCCAGCTCGTCGGTGCCCAGCGGATGCGAGCCGGAGGGGCCCAGCAGGTTGTCCGGGCTCTGCGCGTACGGATCGTACGGCGCGACCCAGGGCGCCAGCAGCGCCATCAGCACCAGTACGCCGAGCCCGACGGCCCCGACGACGGCGGCGCGGGACCGCGCGAAGCGCCGCACCGCCGCCAGCCGCCGCGCCCGCCGCGGCCCGCTTTCCGCGGTGCTTTCCGGGGAGGGTGGGTGCCCGGCACGGTCGGGCGCGGCGTCGTCCGCCGCGTCCGCCGTGCCGGCCGCGCCGCCGCCGGTCGCGGCGCCGCCGGTCGCGGCGCCGAGCACCTCTCCGGCGGGGGAGGGGGCGCGGGTCCCTGGGCCCGGCCCGGCGGCGTCCGGCACCGCGCCGGCCGCGCCATCGCCGCCCGCCGCCGTGGGCTCGTCGGGTCCTGAGTGGTCCGTCATCAGGATCTCCTCACGTGGGTGCCCTTGGCCTGGGCCAGACGCGGAAGTGCGTGGGAGCGGTGACGTGACGTGAAGCACCCGGCCGTCCCCCCGACGTGCCCTGATGGGGTCGGGTTCGCCCGATTGGCGATCACCACGCCGGCCGGGCCCACCGCTGGGCTGGCGGGACGTGAAGCCTGCGGAGAGAATCCCCTTTGTTCACGGAGGAGAGAAGTCAAGAGCTCACCGTCCGTTCCTGCTGGAGGGCTCGGGCGGCCGACAGGGCGGCCGGGGTGACCCGTTCCGCGTGGTGGCAGGCGGTGCTGACGCCGTCGACCAGGCGCGGCTCCGGCTCCTCGGCCGCGCAGCGCGCCTCGGCCATCGGGCACCGGGTGCGGAAGCGGCAGCCGGACGGCGGGTCGGCCGGGCTCGGCACGTCGCCGCCGAGCGGCGCCCGCTGCCGCGACTCCCGCCCGACCGGATCCGGAATCGGCACGGAGGCCAGCAACAGCTGGGTGTACGGGTGGCGCGACCCGCCGTAGATCCGGTCCACCGGGCCGCTCTCCACGATCTTGCCGAGGTACATCACCGCGACCTCGTCGGCCACCTGCCGCACCACGGACAGGTCGTGGCTGACGAACAGGTACGCCATCCCCGACTCGGCCTGGAGGTCGGCCAGCAGGTTCAGCACCTGCGCCTGCACCGACACGTCGAGCGCCGAGACCGGCTCGTCCAGGATCAGCAGCCGGGGCTGCAGCGCCAGCGCCCGCGCGATGGCCACCCGCTGGCGCTGGCCGCCGGAGAACTCCGCCGGGAAACGGTCCACGTGTCCGGGCAGCAGCCCGACCCGCGCGAACAGGTCGAGCACCCGGGCCCGGCGCTGCGCCCTGGTGTACCCGCCGGCCAGGCGCAGCGGCTCCGCGACGTTGTCGCCGACGCTCAGCCGGGGGTTCAGCGAGGCGAACGGGTCCTGGTACACCATCTGCACGCGGCGCCTGATGGCGCGCAACTCCGAACGGCCCGCCGCCGCCAGGTCGCCGCCCTCCACCGCGATGGAGCCGCCGCTGGCGTCGATCAGCCGGAGCACCATCCGGGCCAGGGTCGACTTGCCGCAGCCGGACTCGCCGACCAGCCCGAGCGTGCGGCCGGGGCGGATCGCGAACGACACGCCGTCCACGGCGTGCACCCAGCCGCGGGCGCGGGCGAAGACGCCGGTGCGGATCGGGAAGCCCTTGCGCGCTTCCCGCACGTCCAGCACGGGTGCCCTTGCCGGGCTGTCAGGCTCTGGCGGACGCTCGGGCTCGGTGGGGGACGTCGTGACGGGGGCGCCGGCGTGCGGCTCCTCGATGGCGGGCTCGGCGACGTCCGCCTCGGTGAGTGGAAGCTGCACGGCGGACTCGCCGACGGCCGGTTCGACGGCCAACGCCTCCACGGCGGCCGCCTCCGTTTCGGTGGCCCTCTCACCCACCGGATCAGTGCCCGCGGCCCCGCGGTCCCGGGCGTCTCCATCGGCCGCCTGCCCGGCCGCGATGCCTTCGACCGCGGCATGTGCGATGCCGGTTGTGCCCAGCCCGGTGTCCTCGGCACTGACGCCCGCGCCATCGTGCGCGCCATCGTGCCCGGGCTCGGGGCCCCCTGCGGTGGTCTGCGCGGATCCGGTCGTCTCCGGCCCGGTGTCCTGGCCCCCACCATGCGCGGCGTCCGTCTCCCCAGACCTGGGGTTCTCGGTGCCGCCGCCATGGGCGGTGGCGCCCCCGCGCTCGGCCCCGGCCCGCTCGGCGTCCGTTCCGGCGGAGCCGCTCGCGGAGCCGGCCGCGCGCAGGAGGGGTGCGGCCTCCGTGGGGAAGTGGCAGGCGCTCAGGCCCGGGCCCGCGGTCGCCAGGGGCGGGCGCTCCGTCGCGCAGACGGCGCGTTCGCTGCCGACGGGGCAGCGTGGCTGGAACGCGCAGCCCCGCGGCAGCCGGATCGGGTCGGGCGGCTGTCCGGGGATCGACACCAGCCGCCGCGTCGCGCCGTCCAGCCGCGGCAGCGAGGTGAGCAGCGCCGCCGTGTACGGGTGCTGGGGCTGGACGAAGACGTCGTGCACCGTGCCCGTCTCCACCACCCGTCCGGCGTACATCACGCACACCCGGTCGGCGACCTCCGCGACCACCCCCAGATCGTGCGTGATCAGCACCGTGGCCGCGCCCGTCTCGGCCGCCGCTACCCGTAGCACGTCGAGGATCTGGGCCTGCACGCTGACGTCCAGGGCGGTGGTCGGCTCGTCGGCGATCAGCACCCGCGGTTCGTTTGCGATCGCCATCGCGATCACCGCGCGCTGGCACATGCCGCCGGAGAACTGGTGCGGATACTCGGCGTAGCGGCCCGCGGGGTTGGGCACGCCGACGAGGTCGAGCAGCTCCACGACGCGGCCCCGCGCGGCCCGCGCGGAAAGTGAACGGTCGTGAACGCGCAGCGTCTCCGCGATCTGGTCGCCGACCCGCTGGACCGGGTTGAGCGCCGACATCGGGTCCTGGAAGATCATCGCCACATCGCGGCCGAGCACCCGGCGCAGCTCGTTCTCCGGGAGTTCCAGCAGGTCGATCCCGTCCAGCAGGGCCTCGCCCGCGACCCGACGGACGTTACCGGCGGAGAGCAGCCCGAGCGCCGCCAGGACGGTCACGCTCTTGCCCGAGCCGGTCTCGCCGACCACGCCGAGGGTCTCCCCGGCGTCGACGTCGTAGCTCACCCCGTCCGCGGCTCGGACCACGCCGTCCGGCGTGGCGAACTCGACCGTCAGGTCCCTCAGGCTCAGCACCGGACTGACCCTCCCCGAGAGAAGGCTGCGAACCCCGCCCTGAGCGAACCTTTGCTCCGCGGCGGCATCCTGATGGATATCCTACAGATTTAGCGACCGTAGGATCATGACACAATCACTGTCAAGGGTGTGGAACCGAGTTGAGTGACACAGGGCGGAAGAAACCCGTGCAGCGGTCATCTGAGCGGACATCTCGGCGGACCTTCGACCGAATAGAACCGGCCGTTCCGCTGCACAAGACGGTGCAGGACGAGATCCGGCACCACATCATCAAGCACGGCCTGCGCCCCGGCGACCCGCTGAAGCCGGAGGCCGAGCTCGCTCGGCTGTTCGGCGTCAGCCGCAACTCCGTCCGGGAGGCGGTCAAGGCGCTGGAGTCCACCGGCGTGCTGGAGACCCGGCGCGGCAGCGGGGTCTTCGTCAAGGACTTCTCCTTCGCGCCGCTGCTGGACAACCTGCCGTACGGGCTGATGCAGGGCAGCCGGGCGCTCGGCGAGCTGGTGGCGCTCCGCAAGGCGCTGGAGTCGGGCATGATCGCCGACGCGATGCGGGCGCTGACGCCGGACAGCGTGGCCGCGCTGCGCGAGTCGCTGGCGACCATGCTGGAGCGCGCCGACCGCGGGGAGGACTTCGCGGACCAGGACCGGGAGTTCCACCGGCTGCTCTTCGCCGACCTGGGCAACGAGATGCTGCTCCAGCTCTTCGATCTGTTCTGGCTGGCCTACCACCGGGCGGCGCCCTCCGTACCGCACCGCGATCCGGTGGAGATCCACGGCAACCACGCGGCGATCCTCGACGCGGTGCTCAGCGGCGACCCCGAGCGCGCCCGCGAGGCCGTACGCCAGCACTACGTCGGCCTCGAAAAGCGCATCGTCGACTCCCTCGCGTAGCCCTTACCGGGCGGCGACCCGCGCCCGGCTGCCGGCGGCTGGCCGCTGGAGGCCGGCTCGCCGAGTCGCCAGCCGACCGCGCGGAGGGCGTCCGAGACGGCCGTGGGCGTCGGCGGGGGAAGCAGCCGACGACAAGCCGCACAGGGGCTGGCTGAGAGGACGCCGCGGGGGGAGGCTTCGTGTCCGGGAGGCCGTCCGAAATGGCGTGAGTAGATGAGGATGCGACGCACGGGGGCTGGCTGGTGTCCGAGCGGGCCGGCCGCGCCCCGCGGGGATCCCTTCGGGGCGGGGAGCCGTGCGCGCTATGGCGTGGCACCCTCGTGCGACGGTCCGCTCCCGTTCCGCCGCTCGCCTCGCGTGAAGCGGCTTCGCCGGCCCGCCGTCGCCCAGCGCGATCACGCCCCCGCGGTTACCCGCCCACCCCCATCAGGCGCCGTCCCGGTGCCCGCAGCGGGAAGCTGGTTGTGTCCAGCGTGGTCGCGCCCCGCAGGGGAAGCGTCCCCGCGGTTACCCGCCCGCCCCCACCAGGGGCCGTCGCGGCGCCGCGGATTGCCCACCGGCCTGCCTCCGCCCGGAGCCCGCAGCGTCGTGGTCCTCAGCGGGAAGCGTCGTCGCGTACGCAGCGGAAGCCCGTGTTGCCGCCGGAGCTGTCCGGGGTGTTGCGGCTTCTGGCGGCCACCCGGTAGCGGTTGCAGTAGGACTCGTGGCACATGTACGAGCCGCCCCTGATCACCCGCGCGTCGCCGCGGGGTGGGCCGGTCGGGTCCCGGCGCGGGCCCGTGACGTGCCAGTCCGCGCTGAACCAGTCGGCGCACCACTCCCAGACGTTGCCCGCCACGTTGTACAGCCCGTGCCCGTTGGGCTGGAAGGTGTCCACCGGTGCGGTGCCGAGGTAGCCGTCCTCGCCGGTGTTCTTGAACGGGAAGTTGCCCTGCCAGATGTTGCAGCGGTGCTCGCCGTCGGGCGTGAGCTCGTCGCCCCACGGGTAGCGCGCTCCGGCCAGGCCGCCGCGCGCCGCGTACTCCCACTCCGCCTCGGTCGGCAGCCGCAGGCCCGCCCAGTCGCAGAACGCGGCGGCGTCGGCCCAGGAGACGTGCACCACGGGGTGGTCCCAGCGGTCCTCGATCGTCGTGCCGGGACCCTCGGGCTGTCGCCAGTCCGCGCCGGGCACGCCGCACCACCACGGGGTCTCCGGGGGGCGCCTGGCCTGCCGGCGCAGCGGGGCCGGCAGGAAGCCGGCGTAGACGAAGCTCCAGCCGAACCGCTCCGCGTCCGTGACGTGGCCCGTGGCCTCGACGAACGCGGCGAAGCGCCGGTTGTTCACCGCGTGCGCGTCGATGGCGAACGGCGCGATCCGCACCTCGCGCACCGGGCCCTCACCGTCGTCGGGGAAGCCGGCGGCGTCCTCCGTGCCCATCAGGAACGCGCCGCCCGGCAACGTGACCATCTCGCCCAGCCCGTCGCCCCCGGACGCGCCCGAGCCCGCCGAGCCCGCCGCGGGACGCGGCCCCGGGACGGGCACGGGCACGGGCGCGGGAGCGTCCGGGCCCCGGCCTCGTCCGCTCGGCGCGCAGCATGGTCGATGCACCTCAGCCATGAGCCCATCAAACCATCCGCCGCCGCACTCGCTCAGTCCCCGCCCACCAGCCCGTTCGCCCGGGTGACGCCGGCGAACCAGCGGCCGCTGTCCTTCACCAGCCGCCGCTGCGTTTCGAAGTCCACCCGCACCAGCCCGAACCGCTTCGCGTACCCGTGCGCCCACTCGAAGTTGTCGAGCAGCGACCACACGAAGTAGCCGCGCAGGTCCACGCCCTCCGACAGGGCCCGGTGCGCCGCGCGGAAGTGGCCCTCCAGGTACGCCCGCCGGTCGTCGTCGTGCACCCGGGGTTCGCCGCCGTCCTCCGTCACCTCGTCGGCGAACGCCGCCCCGTTCTCGGTGACGTACAGCGGCGGCGGCTCGTACTCCCGCCACACCCGGGTCAGCGTCTCGTACAGGCCCTCGGGGTCGATCTCCCAGCCCATCTCCGTGACCGGCACCCCGCGCCGGACGAACTCCACGTCCTCGGAGCCCGGCCAGTGCGAGGGCGCGCCCTCGTCCGCCGTGCCGGCCCGCACCACGTGGCGCGAGTAGTAGTTGACGCCGAGGAAGTCCAGCGGCGCGCTGATCGTCGCCAGGTCGCCGTCGCGCACGTGCGCCATGTCCGTGACCGACGCCAGGTCCTTGACCACGTCGGCCGGGTAGGAGCCGCGCAGCGTCGGGTCGAGGAAGAGCCGGTTCATCAGCCCGTCGATGCGCCGCGCGGCGTCCCGGTCGGCCGGTGCGTCGCTGGCGGCGTCCGTCGGGTACAGGTTGAACGTGATGCCGAGCCGGCGCGCGCCCTGTTCGCGCAGCGCGGCCACCGCGCGCCCGTGGCCGAGCAGCAGGTGGTGCGCGGCGCGTACGGCGGCGGCGCCGTCCGTGCGGCCCGGCGCGTGGTGCCCGTCGGCGTAGCCGAGGAACGCGGCGCACCACGGTTCGTTGTGCGTCGTCCAGTCCGCCACCCGGTCGCCGAGCTGGCGGTGGATGCCCGCCGCGTAGTCGGCGAACCGCTCAGCCGTGTCCCGCTCCGGCCAGCCGCCCGCGTCCTCCAGGGCCTGCGGCAGGTCCCAGTGGTAGAGGGTGACCCACGGCTGGATGTCGTGCTCCAGCAGCTGGTCCACCAGACGGCTGTAGAAGTCGACGCCCGCGGGGTTGAGCGCGCCGCGTCCTTCGGGCTGGATGCGGGGCCAGGCCAGCGAGAACCGGTAGTGCGTCACGCCGAGCTGGGCCAGCAGCGCCACGTCCTCCGGATAGCGGTGGTAGTGGTCGCAGGCGACGTCGCCGGTGTCGCCGCGCGCGACCCTGCCCGGGGTGTGCGCGAAGGTGTCCCACACCGAGGGCAGCCGGCCGTCCTCGTCGACGGCGCCCTCGATCTGGTAGCTGGCGGTGGCCGTGCCCCAGGCGAAGCCGTCCGGGAAGCGCAGGGTCGGGTGAGTGGACATGTCGCTGGTGCTGGTCATGGAAGCCCTTCGCGGTCGTACATGCTGTGCGGTCGTACATGCTGTGCGGGTCGATTGTCCCGTTTCGTTTGCTACTGCCAGTGCTCGGGGGGCCCGGCCAGCGCGTCGAGCACCGGCCCTCTCATGGGGCCGCCACCAGGTGCAGCGGCACCCCGTCCGGGTCGGCCAGCCGGCGTGGGTCGCCGCCGAGCGTGCCTCCCAGGCCCGTGTCGTCGCGGAGCCCGATGGACCGCAGCCCGAGCCGGTCGCCGGGGTCGGGCGTCGGCGGGGGAGTGGTCGGTTCGGCGAAGGTGAAGATCTCCAGCACCGCCGGGCCCGCCTGGAGGTAGTGGATGACGAAGCCGCGCGGGTCCTGGGTGTGGTCGAGCCGCCCGATCACCGGGTAGCCGAGCCCGTCCCGGTAGAACGCCAGGGTGGTGTCGAGGTCGTCGACCGTCACCGCCACGTGATCGAAGACGGGCCCCGCGTCCGGGTGCCGGGCCTCGGCGGCGCGCGCCTCGCGCGCCGCGAGCCCGTCGTCGAAGACCTCGTGGTAGTGCAGGTGGCCGTCGATGATCTCCAGCAGCGTGCCGTCCGGATCGCGGAAGAAGGCGATGGTGACGTCGCCGACCGCCACCAGCGGCTCCAGGGAGGTACCCCCATGGCCTGGCGGTGCACGTCGCCGACCTTCATGCCGAAGTGCCGCATGCCGCGCTGGAGGTCGTCCCCGCTCCAGTCGCCGAGGGTGCTGCCGTCCGCCGCCCGCACGAGCTTGACCAGGGCGCCGTCCGCGTCGAGCCAGTGCACGCCGGGCGCGGGGGTTCCGGCGATTCGTCGGCCGGGCGCAGGCCGAGCAGACCGCGGTAGAAGTCCAGCGAGCGTTCGGTGTCGGGCACGCCGATCTCGACGTAGGACATGCCGTTGTGTGGGGACATGCCGCTGTGTGGGGACATGAACACCTTCCGGGTTCTTCAGGGTCCTTCAGGCCGTTCGTGGTGATCGTCGCTGATCATCACTGATCGAGGAGTTCCCGCGCACGTCGGTTCACATGCCGGTTCGCTCATGTCGTTGGCTGCCGTCCGGCCGGCCCGGGGGGCGCGAACGGCAGTTAGGGTGGCGCTCGCAACAGGGCAAACACCAGAAACAGACCGGAGGCTCCATCCCATGACCACGGACCGCCGCAGCGCCGCCTGGTTCGCGGCCGAAGGACGCAACGGCTTCATCCACCGTTCCTGGATGCGCAACCAGGGCTTCGGCCCCGAGGTTTTCGACGGCCGGCCCGTCGTCGGCATCGCCAACAGTTGGTCCGAGCTCACCCCCTGCAACGCGCATCTGCGGGAGGTGGCCGAGGCCGTCAAGCGCGGCGTGTGGGAGGCGGGCGGGCTGCCGCTGGAGTTCCCGGTGATGTCGCTCGGCGAGACCCTGATGCGGCCCACCACCATGCTGTTCCGCAATCTGATGGCGATGGAGGCGGAGGAGACCATCCGCGCCAACCCGTTGGACTCCGTGGTGCTGCTCTCCGGCTGCGACAAGACCACGCCCGGTCTGCTGATGGCCGCGGCCAGCGTGGACCTGCCGGCGATCATGGTGACCGGCGGCCCGATGCTGAGCGGCAAGTTCCAGGGCCGCGAGCTCGGCTCCGGCACCGACGTGTGGCGGCTGAGCGAGGAGGCGCGCGCCGGCCGGATCTCCGCCGCCGACCTGGCCGAGGCCGAGGGTTGTATGTCGCGCAGCCGCGGCCACTGCATGACCATGGGCACCGCCTCCACCATGGCCTGCCTGGCCGAGGCGTTGGGCATGCAGCTCTCCGGCGCCGCCGCCCTGCCCGCCGTGGACGCCCGCCGTTTCGCGCTGGCACAGGCGTCGGGCCGGCGCGCGGTGGAACTGGCCGACGACGGACCGCGCCCCGGCGCGGTGTTGACCCGGGCCGCGTTCGAGAACGCCATCCGCACCAACGCCGCGCTCGGCGGTTCGACCAACGCCGTGGTGCACCTGCTGGCACTGGCCGGCCGGGTCGGAGTGCCGCTCGACCTGGCCGACTTCGACGCGCTCGCCGCCGAGGTGCCGGTGCTCGTCGACCTGATGCCGTCGGGACGCTTCCTGATGGAGGACTTCGCCTACGCCGGCGGCCTGCCCGTGGTGCTGCGCGAGTTGGCGGAGGCCGGGCTGCTGCACCGCGACGCGCTGACCGTCAGCGGCCGCACGGTCGGCGACGAGACGGAGGGCGCCCGCTGCTACAACCAGGAGGTCATCCACACCGTTGCCGAACCGTTTCGCCCGGCCGGTGAGGGCACCGTGGTGCTGCGCGGCAGCCTCTGCCCCGACGGTGCCGTGCTGAAGGTGTCGGCCGCCTCGCCCGAACTGCTGCGGCACCGCGGCCAGGCGCTGGTCTTCGACCGGATCGAGGACTACGTGGCCGCCGCCGACGACCCGGAGCTGCCGGTGGACGCCTCGACGGTGATCGTGGTGCGGAACGCGGGGCCGCGCGGCTACCCCGGCTTCCCCGAGGTGGGCAACCCGCCGGTGCCGAAGGTGCTGCTCGCCGCCGGCGTGACCGACGTGGTGCGGGTCAGCGACGCCCGGATGAGCGGCACCGGGTACGGCACCTGCGTGCTGCACGTCGCGCCCGAGGCGGCGGTGGGCGGACCGTTGGCGCTGGTGCGCACCGGCGACTGGATCGAGCTGGACGTGCCCGCGCGCCGGCTGGAGCTGGACGTGCCGGCGGACGAGTTGGCCGCGCGCACCCCGGCGCCGCGTCCCGCCGAGGACGAGACACCCAAGCGTGGCTGGGCGAAGCTCTACACCGAACACGTGATGCAGGCCGACCGCGGCGCCGACCTGGACTTCCTCACCGGCGGCAGCGGCGACGGGGTCCCCCGCCACTCGCACTGACCCCGCCGCCGGCGGGCCGTCCGGCAGCGGCTGCGGCCCTTCGTCCTGGCCGGACCAGCACACCGTGCCCACGGGCGGCTCTCCGGCGGGTGCCCACTCCCTCGGCGGGTCAGACGTGCGGGCGGGCGTCAAGACCGTCTCTCCTCGGCCCCGCTCGGCCCGGCTCGGCGTCGTGGTCAGGCCCGGGCCAGGACCAGCACCTCCGTGGGGGTGATGGTGCCGTCGGCGCGTTGCCGGAGCACGGTGACGCCGGCCGCGGCGGTGCGGTACAGCTCGGCCAGGCTGTGGTCCCGCTGGTTGTGCTCGGCCACCGCGGCCAGCGTCCGGCAGGCCAGGTGCAGGTACGCCGCGTCGTCCGGGTCGAGCGCGACCGGCGCCGGCCCGGCCGCGCCGAGCAACGCGGCGGTCTCCTGTGCCAGCAGGCCCGCGAGCCGGTGCAACGCCGGCGAGCCGCCGGTCGGTTCGGCGTGGCCCAGCAGCCGGGCCGTGGCCTGTTCCACGGCCCGGTCGAGGTCCTCGGGGAACACCACGTAGCCCGCCAGGTCGGCGCGCAACGGGGTGGTGAGCTCGCCGCCCCCGCGCTCCGCGCCGCGCGCCGCGAGCAGCGTGAGGCTGGCCAGGGTCAGCGCGGCGATCCGGGTGCGGGCGTGCACCAGCCGGCGTTCGGGCGTGAAGTCCAGCTCGTGGTCGTGCGCCAGGTTGACCGCGAGCGCGGTGCTCGACTCGCGGTAGAGCTCGTTCCCCAGATGCGCCTCGGTGAGCTCCCGGAACAGCCGGCGGGTGTTATCGCCGTCGACCAGGGTGAGGGCCATGTCGTGGCCGCGCGACAGCGCCCTGGTCAGCTCCCTGGCCTGGGCCAGCTCCCTGACCAGCTCGCCGGCGCGGCAGAGGTTGTCGGGTAGTAGCCGGGGGAGCTGCGGGTCGTGGGTCAGCGCGTGGGCGAGCTCCCTGGCGTGGTCCAGATGTTGTTCGAGCTCGGCGTCGAGCTTCTCGAAACGGGTGAGGTCCAGGAACGAGTGGGCGCGCGCCAGATCGCGGGCCGGGGTGAGGTCGTGCGACCGGGAGAGGTCGCGGGCCAGCTCGCGGGCGTGCGCGCGGGCACGGAGGTTGACGCGGGAGAGCTCGCCCGCGTAGTTGATGGGGTGCCGGCTGGCCCTGGCCAGGTTCCGGGTGAGCGCGTGCGCGAGCCGGTCGGCGAGGTTGAGGTTCCTGGTCAGGCGGCGGTCGAGCGCGTCGTAGGCGAGGCTGACCAGGCCCGACTGCCCCACCGTGAGCACCGTCTGGCACTCCCGGTCGAGCCGGCCGTCGAGGCCGCCGGGACCGTCGAGGCCGCCGGGACCGTCGAGGCCGCCGGAACCGTGGGGACCGCCCGCGAGGCCGTGGCCGCCGGCCGGCCGCTCCTCGGGGTCGCGCTCCGGGGCGGGGCGGGCCGACCAGGGGTGGGCGCCGCCGTCGGGCACCAGCAGTCCGGGCGCGGAGTCCTCGGCCGGATCCGCCGGCAGATGCCACACCGTCTGCCCGGCGGCGCGCTCGACCAGGTCGAACGCCGAATCGTGGACATCGGCCCGGGTGAGCAGCCGCCACGAGGGCCCGTCGGGGCGGAGCTCGTTGAGCCAGTCGACGAAGTCCCGCGCCTCGCGCCAGGACAGGCCGACGACGGGCCTCCTCTGCCCGCCGGCCCCGCCGGTCGGCGGTTCGGGGACCGGGCCGCCGGGCCGGTCGGTGGCGAAGTGCCGGTAGATGGCCAGGGAGACGGGGCGGGCGCAGACCAGCGTGTCGTCGCCGAGCCTGACCAGGTCCCGCAGCTGACGGGTGACGGTGACGGCGGTCATCAGCCGGCGCCGCTGCGAGGTGACGTGTTCGGTGAGCGCCTCGCGGCGGAACTCCTCCAGCCGGTGGGCCGTGTCCGGGGTGAACTCGGTGGCCACGTCGGCGCAGTCGAAGGCGAGGGAGAGCGCCGGGCAGGTCTGCGACACCAGGCACGCCTCCACGATCGGCGCGGGGTCGGTGCGCGCCGCGTACAGCAGCGTGGTCTCCCGCCACCAGTCGTCGTCGACCGACTGGACCAGCACCTCCGTCAGCCGGTGGTGCAGGATATGCGCGGCCGCCAGATGCTCCTGGAGCGTGAGATGGGCGAACGCGTACAGGCCGCGTTCCCGCTCCACCAGGAGTCCGCCGTGGGCCACCCGGCGGAGGAAGTCGGCGGTGGGGATGCGCAGCCCGACCCGGGAGAGCGTCGCTGGCAGCACGTCCTCGGCGGTGGCGACGTCGATGTCGCGCAGCCGGTCGGTCATCATCCGGAAGGCCAGCGCGCGCAGCACGATCTCGTTCCGCGCGCCGGCCGCGTCGGCGTCCGCGTCCGCCGGGTTCTTGGCCTGTTCGCGGCGCCAGAGCAGCACCTCGCAGATCTCCCGGAACAGGTCGGCCCGGCTGCCGGGCAGTGCGCCGCGGTAGCGGTGCACGTTGGCGATCATCGTCAGCAGCAGCGGGTTGGCGGCCAGTTCGTACAGCGCCGGGCGGTCCCGGAGCCGCCTCAGCAGATCGGTGGCCTCGTCGGAGGCGCGTTCGGCCACGCCCATGTCGTCGGTGCCGCTGCAGATCCGTTCCACCGCCCGGCACCAGCCGTGCACGAACCGGGTGATCTGCCGGCTGGTGAAGCGTCGCACCTGGAGCACCAGGGGGCGGTTCAGCGGGGCGCTGAGGTAGCCGTGCGGCCGCGAGGTGAGCACGAAGTCGTTCCGCGGGTACTGCTCGATCTGCTCCTCGACCCAGTGCGACACGGCCCGCCGCTGGTCCTCCCTGGCCACCTCGTCGAGGCCGTCCAGCAGCACCACGCACCGTCCCGCGCGCAGCTGCTCATCGAACCAGCCCGCCGGTTCGTCGTCGCGGAGCCGGCGCAGCGAGGCCCTGATGACATCTGGGAGCGTGAGGCCGGCATCGCCCTCGGTGACCGCCGCGGTGATGGTCGCGGCGTGATCGCGCAGGAACACCAGCAGGGGCAGGTCGCGCCGCCGGCCGCCGCGGCTTGCGGCGAGCCGCGAGGCGAGGTGCTTGAGCAGGGTGGTCTTACCGGTGCCGGGGGCGCCGATCACCGCGAGCGCGACGCCTTCCGGACCGTCGACGAAGTCCCAGATCGACTGCCGGCGGTGGCCCTCGCGGTCGGTTCCGGTCAGCGCCTGGCGGGGGGTCTCGTGTGCGGGGCGGGGGGCGAGGCTGACGTCGACGAAAATATCGGACAGCTCCGGGGCAAAGTTTCCCCGGGTTGCGAGGCCCTTGAGATCGACGAACCGGTGCCGGCTGAGCAGCGCCTCGCGGTACTCGCGCTCGAAACGCGCTGCCCGCAGGCGTAACCGGAGGCCGACCGGCCGGATAGTGCCGAGAACCTTGCCCGGAAAGCTGAGGGTGATAAGACCAACGCGTGCCACCATTTCCGAACGTTTGCCTGGCACAGTAGCCCCCTGAATGAACGTGCAAACAGAACCGTTGCCATTAATACCGGCTGACGGACGGCAGCGCGCCCCGAATGACGAAGATGACGGAGAGGCCTCGAAGAGTGCCAGGTCAGCAGCGTTCCTGGCATATGCGTCGCGCATACCCGAGGGCCAGGTGGCGCGGCCGCTAAACGATGTGCTACGGCGGTCGGGAAAGGGCGTCAGAGCCAGCCGTTACGGCGGAATCCCCGGTACATCAGCAGACAGGAGGTCACGATCACCACCAGCACCGCCGGGTAGCCGTAGGTCCAGCCCAGCTCCGGCATGTGGTCGAAATTCATGCCGTAGAGCCCGCAGACCATCGTCGGCACCGCGAGTATCGCGACCCAGGCGCTGATCTTCCGCATGTCCTCGTTCTGCGCCACCGTCACCTGGGCCAGGTTGGCCTGGAGGATCGAGTCGATGAGCGCGTCGTAGCCGCTGATCCGCTCGGTGGCCCGGGTCACCAGGTCGGCCACGTCCCTGAAGTACGCCTGCACCGCCTCGTCGATCACCGGCAGCCGCTGTTCCGCCAGCCGCCGCATCGGCCCGGCCAGCGGGGCGACCGCCCGTTTCAGCTCCAGCAGTTCGCGCTTGAGCTGGTAGATATGGCCCGAGTCGGCGCCGCGCCGGTGCGGGGCGAAGACCTCGAGCTCCACCTTGTCGATGTCGTCCTGGAAGGCGTCGGTGACCTCCAGGTAGTGGTCCGCCACATGGTCCGCGATCGCGTGCAGCACCGCGGCCGGCCCGCGCCCCAGATGCTCGGGCACCGCCTCCAGACCTTCCCGGATCGGGCCGAGCGAGCCGTGCCCGCCGTGCCGCACCGTGATGACGAAGTCGGAGCCGACGAAGACCATGATCTCGCCGGTCTCCACCACCTCGCTGGTCGCGGTCAGCCGGTCGTTCGCGATGTAGCGCACGGTCTTGAACACCGCGAACAGCGTGTCGTCGTAGCGCTCCAGCTTCGGCCGCTGGTGCGCCTCCACCGCGTCCTCCACCGCCAGCGGGTGCAGGCCGAACGTCTTGGCGACCCCGGCGAACTCCGCCTCCGACGGCTCGTGCAGCCCGATCCACACGAAGGCCTGCCCCGGCGCCTTCCGCACCATGGCGATCGCCTCGTCCGTCGGGCAACTGCCGGACTGCCGCACGCCGTCCAGGTAGACCACGCAGTTGACCACGGCGGAGCCGAGCGGCGAGCGGCCCGGATGAGTGAGGTCCACCTTCCGCTGCCGGGGCCGCTGATGCGCCCGCCGCACCGCCTGCCGCAACGCGGGAATCACCGACACGCGCTCCTCCTTCGGCCACTCTGCGCTGGTCACCCGGCCCAGTATGCCCCCGGCCGGCGGCCCGCCCAGCTCCGGTGACCGCCCTTCGTCGCGCGCGCACCGACTTTCGGACCGAGGGCGCCGGAGAACCGCGACCAAGGTCGCCTTCGACCGCAGTATTTCGCCCGATTCCCCGGACTTTTGCCGCTCATAGCTTCGAGGTTATCGAGAAGGCCGAAAAGCGGCCGTGAAAGAACGGAGAAAACCTCGTGGCACAGCGCACGTCGACACGATATTCCGCACACCAGGTCCCGCCCGATATCGCGCCGAATTTCGCGGTGCGCGCGGTGCGGAATCGTCGGCGAACCGGGAGGTGCCGGACGGGCGTCGCCGCCGCCCTCTCGCTCGCCGCCGCGCTCACCCTCTCGCTGGCCGGCTGTTCCGCGGAACGTGTCGCGCCGGAGACCGTCAGGGAGGAGGCGGCCGACGACGCCGGGGGCGAGTTCGGGTCCGTGGACTGCGCGACGGCGACGTGTATCGCCCTGACCTTCGACGCGGGACCAGGACCCTATACCGCCGAACTGCTCGACATTCTCGCGGAGGAGAACGTGCCGGCGACGTTCTTCCTTCTCGGCAGGCGGCACGTCGACACCTATCCGGAACTCGTCAGGCGGATCGCCGAGGACGGACACGAACTCGCCAACCACACCTGGTCGCATCCCCGGCTCACCGATCTCGACCGGTCGGAAATACGCGAACAACTCGCACGCACACAACGCGAGATAAGGGAACTGACGGGCATCACGCCCACCCTCATGCGCCCGCCGCAGGGCCGCACCGACGACACGGTGGGCGAGGTCTGCCGCGAACTCGGCCTGTCCCAGGTGCTGTGGAGCGTTACCGCCAAGGACTACGAGACCAACGACTCCGACCTCATCACCCGCCGGGTCCTGGAGCAGGCCGACCGCGACGGCATCATCCTGCTCCACGACATCTACCCGGGCACCGTCCCCGCCGTGCCGGGCATCATCGAGGCGCTCAAGGACCAGGGCTACACGTTCGTCACCGTCCCCCAGCTCATGGCCCCAGGCGTGCCCGAACCGGGCGTGGTCTACCGCTGACCCGCCGGTCAGCCCCAGGGCGTGCCCTGCCGGCGCGGTGCACGGGCAGGGCGATCTGTACCCGGTTCGTCAGGTCCAGCTTGGTCAGGATGTGCGAGACGTGCGCCTTCACCGTCGGCAGGCTCATCTGCAGCAGCGCGGCGATCTCCGCGTTCGTCCTGCCCTCGCCGACGGCGACCGCCACCTCCCGCTCGCGGTCGCCCAGCACGGCGAGCCGGGCGCGCGCCTCCGTGGCGCGCTCGTCGGCGTCCGGCTCGTCCGTCACCTGCGCGATGAGCTGCCGCGTCACCTCGGGCGACAGCACCGGCTCCCCGGCCGCCGCCCGGCGTACCGCCTCGACGATGCCCCGCGGCGGCGTGTCCTTCAGCAGGAAGCCCGCCGCCCCGGCCCGCAACGCGCGGAGCACGTAGGCGTCCGCCTTGAACGTCGTCAGCACGACGATATGCGGCCGGTGCGGGTGATCGCGCAGCGCCTCGGTCGCCGCCAGCCCGTCCAGAACCGGCATCCGGATGTCCATCAGCACCACGTCGGGCCGGTGCGCCTCGACCAGCAGCGGCACCTCCCCGCCGTCGTCCGCCTCCGCGACCACCTCGATGTCGTCGGCGCCCGCGAACATCAGCCCCAATCCGGCGCGCACCAGGGGGTCGTCGTCGACGAGCAGCACACGGATCATGCGGGCCAGGGTAGCCAGGCGCGCACCACGAACTCCGCGCCGGTGTCCTCGTGCCTCAGCCGCCCGCCGACCAGCGCGGCGCGCTCCGCCAGGCCGATCAGCCCCTGTCCCGCACCCGGGGGCCCGTCGGCCGGCGCCGGCTCCGACGCGGCGTCGGGCAGCGGGTTGCGTATCTCCAGCGTCAACCCCTCGCCGGGCTCGCCCGCCAGGGCCACCCGCACCGGCTCGCCCGGGGCGTGCTTGCGGGCGTTGGTCAGCGCCTCCTGGACGACGCGGTAGGCGGTCAGGCCGGTGGCCCTGGGCACGCCGACGAGCCGGTCAGGCCGCCGGCGGACCTGCACCTCCATGCCGGCGTCGCGGGACCCCGCGACCAGCGTCCGGACATCCCGCAGAGTCGGCAGCGGCCGCGCCGCCTCCGATTCGGCGGTCGCGGGGTCGCGCAGCACGTCGAGCACCCCGCGCAGATCCTGCAACGCCTGGTGCGCGCTCTCCCGGATCACCCCGGCCGCCCGCTCGATCTGCTCCGGCGACGCCCGGGGGAAGAACTCCAGCGCCCCCGCGTGCACGCTGAGCAGCGACAGCCGGTGCCCGAGCACATCGTGCATCTCCCTCGCCACCTCCTCCCTGGCCCGCCGCTGCGCGCGCTCGGCCCGCAGCGCCGCCTCCGCCTCGGCCCGGCTGGCGCGTTCCCTGAGAGACTCCACCAGCAGGCGCTTCGAGCGGAGGTAGAGCCCCCAGCCGACGGCCCCGGCAATCACCAGACACCCGCTGATCGGCATGATCAGCAGGGGCATGGGGCGCACGGGGCGGAACAGGTTGTCCCCGTACCCCGAGAACCACGTGATGTAGGCCAGCGGGGGGAGCGCGGCCAGTCCCGCCAGGTAGGCGGTGGTCCGGGGGGCGCACCGGACGGCCACGGTGAACAGCGCCACCATCGTGGAGGCGGCGGCCACCGCGAACGGGCTGAGCGCCAGCAGGCCGACCGCGACCAGAACGGGCCTGCGCCGCCGCCACCAGGGAAGCCCGCAGGCCAGCATCCCCAACGTCTGGTCCGCCGGCGGGAGCCCTCCGGGCCACGGCAGCAGCCCGGTGGTGCGCAGGGGCGTGACGCCCGTGATCAGGTCCGCGAACCAGAACGCGTTGTCCGAGAACCTGGCCAGGACCAACGTCACGGCGGCCGTGCCGAGCACGACGCCGGCGTCGCCGAGTCGTTCGCGGGGAGGGGTGCGCATGATGCACAGATGCTACGGACGCTCGTCGGGCGTGGCCGCTGCCCCTCGTCCGTCACCGCCCGCAGGGCGTCCCTGACGCCGTGGCGGGTCAGCGCCGTGACGTCCTCGGTCAGCGCCGCGCGAAGCTCGGGAAGCTCGGCCGCGTCCGGCCAGTTCCGTCCGAACACGCCGTCCAGCCGCAGCAGCGCGTCCACCACCGCGCTCGGCGAGCCGGCGCGCGCCCGCACGTGGCGCAGCGCGTCCGCCCGCGGGTCGTCCAGCGGCAACGGCGCGCCCGCGTCGTCGCGCTCCGCGGCGACGTACCGCATCCACCCGGCGAGCGCCAGCACCAGCCAGCGGGGCCGACGCCCCGCCGCCAGATGTTCGCGCAGCGGCGCCACCAGCCGCGCCGGCAGCTTCGCTGTGCCGTCGGTCCCGACCTGGCGGGTGGTGTGCCGCAGCGCCGGGTTGGCCAGCCGCCGCAGCACCCGCTCGCGGTAGTCGGCCAGGTCGAGTCCCGGACAGGGCGGCAGCGTGGGCAGCAGCTCGTCGGCGGTGAGCCGTTCCACGAACGCCCGCAGCTCGGGCAGCGCCAGCGCCTCGTCGATGGTGTCCGCGCCCGCCAGGCCGCCGAGGTAGGCGAGGGCGGAGTGGGTGGCGTTGAGCAGCCGCAGCTTCGCCGTCTCGTACGGCGCCACGTCCTCGACCAGATCGACACCCGCCGCCTCCCAGGCCGGGCGCCCGGCGGGGAAACGGTCCTCGACCACCCACCGGCCGAACGATTCGGCGACCACCGCGCCCTCGTCGCGTACGCCGCCGAGCAGCGCCGCGACCCGGTCCAGATCGTCCGGGCGCACCGCCGGGACGATGCGGTCCACCATCGTCGAGGGGAAGGTCACCGCCTCCTCGACCCACGCGCGCAGCGCCTCGTCGCCGGGGTCGGCCGCACCGGTGACGAGGCGGCGCAGCACCGCGCCGTTGTCCGGGAGGTTGTCGCAGCTCACCACGGCCAGCGGGGCACCGCCGCGCGCGTGGCGCAGCCGCAGGCCGGCCACCAGACGGTCGACGGCGGTCGGCGGCTCCCGGCCGCCAGAGCCGCCCGGGGCGCTCGTCCGGTAGCCCTTCTCGGTGACGGTCAGGGTGACCACCCGCACCTCGGGGTCAGCGATCCGCGCCGCCGCCGCGGCCTCGTCGTCCGGCGCGCAGAGCAGCTCCACGACGCTGCCCACCACCCGGGCGGACTCCGCCTCGCCCACGGTCAGCACCGTGTACAGCCCGTTCTGCGGCGCGAGCCGCTCGACGACGTCCCGGCTGCGTTGGGTGATCCCGCAGACGCCCCAGCCCGGATCGCCGGCGGCGGCCATCGCGTCCTCCGTGTAGACGGCCTGGTGCGCCCGGTGGAACGCGCCGGGGCCGAGGTGGACGATGCCGGTACGGCGTTCGTCCAGCGGCACCCGGGGGCGCGCGACGTCCGCCGGGAGCCGGTCCAGGGCGGCGCGACCGAGTCGTTCCGGCCGACCCGTCCGGGGCGGCTCATGAGCGGACGTGCTTGCCGCCATCCACGATCACCGCCTCGCCCGTTCCGCCACCCGGCCGTCGCGCAGCACCAGATGGGAGCCGGTGAAACGCGACCGCATGCGCCGGTCGTGCGTGACCACCACCAGCGCGCCCGCGTAACTCGTCAACGCCTCCTCCAACTCCTCGACCAGGGCGGGGGAGAGGTGGTTGGTGGGCTCGTCGAGCAGCAGCAGGTCCACCGGCTCGCTCACCAGCCGCGCGAGCTCGATCCGCCGGCGCTGCCCATACGACAGCTCGCCCACCCGCAGCCGCAGGTCGCCCGGGCTGAACAGGCCCAGGGACAGCAGCTGGGCCGCGTGCTCGTCGCGGTCGCCGACCCGGCCCTGCGCGAACGCCTGGAGGACGGTCATCCGGGGCGGCCACGGCGTCTCCTCCTGTCGCAGGTGCCCGACGTGCCCGCGCACCCGCGCGGCGCCGGCGTCCGGCACCAGCTCCCCGGCCAGCACCCGCATCAGCGTGGTCTTGCCCGCACCGTTCGGCCCGGTGACCAGCAGCCGCTCGCCGGGGGCGAGGCGGAACGACTCCAGCCACAGCCGCTCCCCGACCCGGATGTCCGCCAGCTCCGCGACGGCCTTGCCGGCCGCGGCGTCCCCGGACTCCGCGTCCCCGGTCTCCGTGGGCCGGGCGGTCGCGTCCGCCGGCATCGCCCCGACGGTCGTGGCGTCTGCCGCCGTCGCCTCCCCGACCGGCGCCATCTCGGGCTCGGTTGCGGGCTCGGTCTCTGGCCCCACCTCGGGTTCCGTTTCGGCGGGCTCCGTTGCGGGCTCCCCGTCGGGGTTCGCCGTGGTGATCCGGGCGGTGAAGGTGAGTGGTTCGGGCGGGGGCGGAACCGGATCCTCCGTCAGCCGCGCGATGCGCTCCTTCGCGTTGCGGATCCGGATCATCGCGCCGTGCGCACGCCCCCGGCCGCGGAACGCGCCGTGCCCGAAGACCGCCATCGGCAGCTTGCGCGGGATGCCGTCGAGCCGCACCGCGTTCGCGGCGACCAGCCGCCGGTTCCGTTCCAACTCCGCGCACCACTCCTCGTACTCCCGCAGCCGCCGCCTGCGTTCGGCCGCCTTGGCCGTGAGGTAGCCCTCGTAGCCGTCGCCGTACCGCGACACCGCGCCGTAGCCGACCTCCAGCACGGTGGTGGTGAGCCGGTCCAGGAACACCCGGTCGTGGGTGACCGCGACGACGGTGCCGCGGTGGCCGCGCAGGTAGCCCTCCAGCCACTCCAGGGCCTGGTCGTCCAGGTCGTTGGTCGGCTCGTCGAGCAGCAGCAGCTCCGGCTGCGCCGCCAGCGTGGCGGCCAGCGCCAGCCGTGACCGCTCGCCGCCGGACAGCGTGCCCAGCTCCCGGTCCCGGTCCAGCTGCGGCAGCCCGAGCCCGTGCAACGCGATGTCCACCCGCGCGTCCGCCTCGTAACCGCCGCGCGCCTCGTACCGTTCGAGCACCCCGGCGTACGCCCGCAGCGCGCGGTCGAGCTCCGCGCCCGGTTCCTCCGTCTCCATCCGCGCCTCGATGCGGCGCAGCTCCGCCTCCAACGCACGCAGGTCCGCCAGCGCCTGGTCCACGGCGTCCCCGACGCTGGCCTCGGGCGGCAGCGCCAGTGTCTGCGGCAGGTACCCGACGCCGCCCGGCGCGGATACGGTCAGCTCGCCGTTGTCCGCGGGCTCGCGTCCGGCCATCAGGCGCAGCAGCGTCGACTTGCCCGAGCCGTTGTCGCCGATGATCCCGACCTTCTCGCCCGGTTTGACGGTCAGCGAGATCCGGTCGAGCACGACGTGCTCGTCGTAGCGCTTGGTGATGTCGTGCAGTGCCAATTGTGAGGTCTGCATGGAGTTGCCCCCTGTTCCCGGCCGAGCCGATCGGTACGGATCGATGACGCCCGCACCGCATCCCGGCGACACGGGCACCTACGGGTCGACCACGGAGTCACGCTCCACGCGGTCGTCCCTCTCAGCCCTCACAGAGATCCCATGCTCCGCATCCTAGGTCCCTCTTCCGCCCCCGGCAATCGGTTACCGCTGTGCCTGATCCCGGCCTGTCGCACGCACGACCTAGTGTCCTGAGTCGGAAGTTTCTTGGCAGTTGTTAGGGTGGGTGGATGCCGACTCCGAAGCCGTTGCCGTTGGAGCTGTCTGACCAGGAGCGCCGGGTGTTGCGGGGCTGGTCGCGGAAACGGTCCGCTGCTCAGTCGCTGGTGTTGCGATCGAAGATCGTGTTGGCGTGTGCGGGGGGTGCGTCGAACTCGCAGGTCGCGGAGATGGTGGGCGTCTCGCGGGAGACGGTGCGCAAGTGGCGGGCGAAGTTCGTGACGCACCGACTGGAGGGGCTGACCGACCAGCCACGTTCGGGAGCACCGCGGAAGATCACTGACGAGCAGGTCGAGGCAGTCGTCGCCAAGACTCTCGACCAGGCGCCGCCGAGGGGCGACACGCACTGGTCGACACGCTCGATGGCCCAGGCTGCCGGGATGTCGCAGTCGGCCGTCTCCCGGATCTGGCGGGCCTTCGGGCTCAAGCCCCACATCGTGCAGACCTGGAAGCTGTCCACCGACCCGCAGTTCGTGAGCAAGGTGCGCGACGTGGTGGGCATCTACCTCTCCCCGCCCGAGAACGCCCTGGTGCTGGCGGTCGATGAGAAGTCCCAGATACAGGCCCTGGACCGCACCCAGCCCGTGCTGCCGCTTGAGCCCACCACGCCGGCAAGGATGACGCACGACTACATCCGCCACGGCACCACCAGCCTGTTCGCCGCCTTGGACATCGCCTCCGGTTCGGTCATCGCCCAGCACTACCGCCGCCACCGGCACCAGGAGTTCCTGCGTTTCCTCAAGCTCATCGACGCCGCGGTGCCCCGGCACCTGGACCTCCACCTGGTCCTGGACAACTACGCCACCCACAAGACGGAGACGGTCAAGAAGTGGCTGTTGCGCCATCCCCGGTTCCATCTGCACTTCACCCCCACCTCCGCCTCCTGGCTCAACCTCGTCGAACGCTGGTTCGCCGAGCTGACCACCCGCAAGCTGCGCCGCTCGGCCCACCGCAGCGTGGTCCAACTGGAACGCGACATCCGCGGCTGGACCAAAGAATGGAACAAGGACCCCAAGCCATTCGTGTGGACCAAGACCGCCGACGAGATCCTGGAGACACTCACCGCCTACTGCACACGAATTAACGACTCAGGACACTAGTAGAGTGTCGCCGCTAAAGTTCGGGGTATAGGTGGCGGAGTCGGATCCTTGCGTCGCTGGTGGTGAAGTGCCAGTTGACCTGGCGTTGATCGTCGTTGGTGGCTTGCTGCCAGGCCGCGAGTTCGGCGTTGAGGACGTCAAGGTCGGCGATGCGGCGGTCGAGGCACTGGCGGGTGAGCGCAGCGAGTTCGATCTCGGCGATGTTGAGCCAGGAGCCGTGCTTGGGCGGTGTGGTGGATCTCCAGACGGGCGGCCAGTTCGCGGGCCTTGGCGGGCTTGAACGTCTCGTAGAGCGAGCCGATGGTGTGGGTGTTGAGGTTGTCCATGACCAGCACCACCTTCTCCGCGTCGGGATAGTCGCAGGTCAGCAGCTGGTCGACTTCCTCGGCCCAGTCCAGGCGGGTTCGTTGCCGGCGGGCGTTGACGCGGCGGTGGCCAGCCAGTGGCTCGACCCACACGAAGATCGAGCAGGTCCCACCACGCACGTACTCGGAGTCCTCCTTCAGGTCATGCCCCGGAGCGGCGGGGATGGGGGCGCGGGCGTGAGCGAGGAGTTGGTAGGGCTTCTCGTCCATGCAGACCACCGGAACGGCGGGATCGTAGGGCCGGACGTAGACGTCGAGGACGTCCTCCATCCGTGCGACGAACTCGCCGTTTGCCTGAGCGGGGATAGTCCAGCACTTCTTCAGATGAGGACGAAGCGCCGTTTTTTAAAAATCTTCCCGTTAGTTGGTCGCATGCGAGTGGACGATGAGCTTTCCCAGGGAATCGGGCCCGCGGCGATGGTGATCCTGCCGCAGGCGGTGGCTGCGGACGACGCGGACGAAGCCGCAGTGTGGTGCGGGGAGTTGGCGCGGTTCGGCATGGTCGAGGCGGCCGAGCGTCGCTTCCGTCCGGCGGCCGAGGACGGCGATCTCACGGCGATCAAATGCCTGGCGTGGTTGGCCAGGGAGGACGGGCGGGACCACGACGCGCGGCCCTGGCTCGAACGCGCCGCCCGGGCCGACGACCCGTGGGCGATGTACGAGCTGGGCGCGTCCCTGCCGCGGCCGGAGGGGCTGCGGGAGGCGGAGCGCTGGTACCGCCGGGCCGCGGAGGCCGGCCACGATCTGGCGATGAACGACCTGGGGTCCCTCCTCAGCCGCGCCGGTCACCGCGAGGAGGCGATGGAGTGGTACCGGCGTGCCGCCGAGGCCGGCGTCGACATCGCGATGAACAACCTGGCCATCCAGTACGTCCTCCAGGACCGGCGCGCGGACGCCGAACCGTGGTTCGAGCGGGCCGCCCGCGCCGGTAACGTCCAGGCGATGGCCAACCTCGGGCGCCTGAAGCAGGAGGCGGGCGAGTCGGAGCAGGCCGAGTCATGGCTCACCGACGCGGCCGAGAAGGGGCACGAGGGCGCCATGCACCTGCTGGCCGAACTGCTGGACCAGACGGGCCACGGTGCCCAGGCCGACGCCTGGCGAACCCGCCTGGCCGCGGTAGAGCACACCGACCGCCCCTGAGCGATTCGTCGTGTTCGGGGTCTCACTCCCCAGCCGGCAGCCCCAGGCGGCTCAGCGCCTGCATGGCCTCGCGCTCCATGCGTGAGAGATCGCGGAGGATGGTGCCTGCCGCTACGAGACACTGCGCATCGCCTGATGCACCGGCTTTGGCGATCAGTGCTGCGGCCTCCGTCCACAGGGTGGCTGCCTCCGCGTACAGCCCGTGGCCGGTGCGCAGGTGGCTGCTGTCGAGCAGGTGGGTGCATTCGGCGAGGAAGTCGCGGTAGAGGTTGCGGAACAGGGCGCCGCCGGTGCCGGCCTTCTCCATCAGCAGGGCGGCCTGCGGCAGGTCCCGCTGCGGGTTGTCGGTGCGCTGGAGCCAGGTGCGTACCAGCTTGCCGGCCTTCTCGATGCCTCGGTGGCCGAGGTTGGCGATGGGCGGGTTGAGGAAGGCGTCGGCGCAGGCGGTGATGGCGGGGATGATCTGGGCCTGTGGGGAGGGCGGTTTCTTCGGATTGTTCGGAGCGGTGAGGGTGAAGGACCGATGCCTGGCGGTCATCGGGCCGCGCGCGGCCCTGGCCTGGGCGAGGTTGGTCAGGCTGGTGGATACCGCCCCGCCCTGCTGGTCGGTGTCCACCAGGTAGGCGTCGTGGTCGTCGTAGCCGTACATGGCGACGACATGACCGCCGAAACGCACCTTCGAGGCGAAGTAGTCCAGGTAGTAGCTGTCGAGTTGGAGTCCGACGGGGTGGCCGGCGTCGAGGGGGGCCACCACGTTCTCCCATGCCCTGCGGGGCGAGGTGGTCTCCTGGACCAGGAGCTCCAGCTCGAGTCTGCTGGCCAGGTTCCTGGTGAGCTCGAAGGGCTTGACCCGTCCCCCGAGGAAGGGGAAGCCCAAGTTCTTGCTGTCCCAGTAGATGAAGGACAGGCCCGAGCCGAGGCCGAAGAGCATGGGCTCGGAGAGATCGAGTCCCTGATGCCGCAGCAGCACCCCCACAGCTGTCGTCTCGCAGTGCCGCCCACCGCGGGTATCGATGTCTGTCACCGAGGTCATGCCGTGCTCTCCTGAACGGGGATGATCAGCGCCCGATGCGAGACGTTCGTCTTGCACACCCACCATGGTGGACTCTCCCCACGGTGGGAGAGTCCAACTCCGTGCCCCGCGATCCGCGACGATCCGCGTGAAGGCTCCCGGAAGCCCTGTGAAAGAAGGTGCACAACCTCCCACGCTTACGGAGGGATCGCCCGTCGTGGCTTCCGGGGTTCCGGGCCGGGTCGTCCGCGTGGCGCCCGGGATCTTCCGGAACCTCTCCGATAATTTTCGGGCGGGAACCGTGGATGTCGATCTTCAAATCCCGTACATCACCCCATCATCCCGATGCCGATCCGCCGATCATGCTGTTTGACCTGTGCTTTCTCCTTCCGCGATGATCTTCGTCCACTGGTCTTTTTATCGGAATCATTGCGGAAACTGTTGACAACCCCAGAGGTCGGTCCAACACTTCTGGGCATCGACAGACCTGACCCACTGTCGAACCGGGTCGCGGGCGGGCGGCCTGGTCCCCCGGGTCACGAGCCGCAACGACGACCGGCACGAGCCGCGCCGCGTCGTCGCGCAACGGACACGCGGTCGGCGTTACTCCGGCACCCCACGGGCCGGCCGATCCGTCTCACGTTGCCTGGCCTCCTGCCAGCCTTCACGAGGAGGAAACATGAACAACGACACCCCCCACACCGGTCCCTGGCTCAGCCGCAGGGGCCTCTTCGCCGGTGCCGGCGCCGGCGCCCTGGCAGTGGGCGCGTCCGCGCTGGTGCTGCCCGGCATCGCCCGCGCCGACACGACCATCACCGAAAACCAGACCGGCACCGAGGGCGGCTACTACTACTCGTTCTGGACCGACGGCGGTGGTTCGGTCTCCATGACCCTTAAGGGCGGTGGCAACTACAGCAGTTCGTGGAGCAACTCAGGGAACTGGGTCGGCGGCAAGGGCTGGAGCAACGGCAGCCGCCGGACCGTGAACTACTCGGGCAGCTTCAGCCCGTCCGGCAACGGCTACCTGTGCCTCTACGGCTGGACCTCGAACCCGCTCGTCGAGTACTACATCGTCGACAACTACGGCAGCTACCGGCCCACGGGAGACACCAAGGGCACGGTCTCCAGCGACGGCGTCACGTACGACATGTACCAGACGATGCGCTACGACGCTCCCTCCGTCGAGGGCACCGCGACCTTCCCGCAGTTCTGGAGCGTCAACCAGTCGAAGCGAACCGGCGGCACCATCAACACCGGCGCCCACTTCGACGCCTGGGCCAACGCCGGGATGAACCTGGGCAGTTTCGACTACTACATGATCCTCGCGACCGAGGGCTACCAGAGCAGCGGCAGCTCCGACATATCGATGAGCTGACGCCCGGACTCCATCCGACGTCGCGTTGAGGGACGCGCGCCGAAACCACGGAAACCAGGGGCCGGAAGGGAACCAGCGAGTACTGATGCACACCATCGACGAAGCCCACCGAACGGGGGCACGCCGTCGCGTCAGCCGAACCAGGACACGTCTGCTGTCGCTGCTGGCCTGCCTCGGCCTGTGCGTGGCCGCGGCGTTGACCGCCACCGGCACCGCCCAGGCGTCGCGCGACGGCGGCCCGAGCCCGACCGCCGACTCCACGATCATCGACTCGACCGGCGTCTCCGGTCAGACCGTCGCCTTCACCTTCGATGACGGCCCCGACCCGTCCAACACGCCGCGCCTGCTGGAGGTCCTGCGCCAGCAGGGCGTCAAGGCCGTGTTCTGCCTGTGGGGCGAGCACGTCCAGCAGAACCCCGACCTGGTGCGGCAGATCGTGGCGGACGGCCACACCCTCTGCAACCACTCGTGGAACCACAGCGACATGGGGTCCTGGTCGGCCGATCAGATCCGCGCGGATCTGCAGCAGACCAGCGCCGCGATCCAGGCGGCCGCTCCCGGAGCGGCGATCCCGTACTTCCGTGCGCCCAACGGCAGTTGGGGCCAAACCCCGGGCGTCGCGGCGAGCCTGGGCATGCAGCCGCTGGGCTGGCGGCTGGCCATCAACGACTGGGAGCCGTCCAGCGCTGACCAACTCGCCCAACGCCTCAGGTCCGGCATCACCGCGGGAGCCGTCGTCCTGATGCACGACGGCGGCGGCGACCGCAGCGCCACGGTGAGCGCCGTGAGCACGGTCATCCCGGAGTTCAAGGCCCAGGGCTGGACCTTCACCCTCCCCGCCCCACCCCGCTGACCACCCCACCCACCCCAAGCCGGGGCCACCCCACCAGGGGCGGCCCCGGCTCGGGGCGTCTTGCGCAGGGCGATGGGCAGTCGCGCACAGAGACGGGCGAGTTCCATGCCAAGGCATCGCGGAACGGTGATCGTGCGCGGCACGTCCCGGTTATCGGGACGTGCCGCGCACGATGTTGCCCCCGGGCGGGCCGCATGCCGGGGTGGGTGGGGTCGGTCAGCCGACGGAGAGGCCGTAGGCGGCGAGTATTTCGGGGAGCGGCTGGAAGAAGCTGCTGCCGCCGGAGGAGCAGTTGCCGCTGCCGCCGGAGAGGATGCCGTAGCCGGTGTTTCCGGAGAAGAGCAGGCCGCCGCTGTCACCGGGCTCGGTGCAGATGTTGGTCTGGATCATGCCGTAGAGGATCGCGCCGCCGCCGTAGTTGACGGTGACGTTGAGGGCGGTCACGGTGCCCCCGTGGCAGCCGGAGGTGGCGCCGGAGAACATCACCGACTGGCCCACGCTGGGGGTGCCGACGCTGGTGATGGGGATGCTCTGGCCCCCGCACGTCACCGAACCCGGATGCGGGACGGCCGGGTTGGTGTACCGGATGATGCCGTAGTCGTTGTTCGGGAAGCTGGTGCCCGCCGTCGGGCCGATCACCGTGGTCCCCGAGGAGTTGGTGTACCACGTCGAGCCGACTTCGGTGCAGTGGCCCGCGGTGACGAGGTAGTAGGTGGAGCCGGAGCGCGCGTTGAGCCCCGCCGAGCAGCGGAAGCCCGAGGAGAAGATCGCCTCGCCGGCCTGGAGCAGGGGCCGCAGCGTGCCGGGCGTGCGTTCGACGACGAGCGCGTCGGCGAGTCCGCCCGCGCGTCGTTCGATCCGCGCCAACTCGCGGGCGGAGACGGTGTCGTCGGCCCAGACGGTGACCGTGCCGGTGGCCGGGTCGACGGCCCAGGCGGTGCCGGCGACGTCGGCGGCGAGCACCGCGTCGGCGGCGTCGGCGAGTTGGGTCGCACTGAAGGTCTGCGCCGGGCGATCGTCGGCGGCGGCCCCCGCGGGCAGCGCCACGGCGATCGCGACGGCGAGCAGGGACGCGATCGCCGCCCCGGCCCGGGCCCAGTGGGACCGGGGTCTGGTGCGGTGGGGACGTTGGCTGGTCACGGTCACGGTTCCTCCCGATGGGGTCGGGCCGGCGGACGGCCGGCCGACAGAGGTGACACGCGTAGCGCGCGTGAGGAGGGCATTCCCACGAACGGGCCATGGTCATGCGCCTGACAACAACCTGACGACGGCCGAGCGTCGCGCGCCCCGCGCGAACGGTGCCACGGTGGGGCGCCGAGAGGCGCCGAGAGGCGCCGGTGGTGTCCGGCGAGTCGCGGCGGACCGGTGGGGCTCCGGTCCATTGGGAAGGAGAGCGCTCTCTCGCCAGCGGCGGCCCGTCCGTGGTGATCGGGCCGTTAGAGCCGGCCGTGACGGGCCGTCAGCCCGTGTTCGCCAGGCGGGCCCGGGTGCGGGCAGGTGCGGAGGCCGGAAGTGTGGCGAGGATGTCGGCGAGGGTGACCCCGGCCAGGCTGCCGCGCCACGCGTCGTGCGCGTCGGCCATCTTCTCGGCGAGGACGCAGGTCCGGCGGCAGTCCTCCGGCGGGAGCGCGCCGCGGCCCTGCTGCCGGATCTCGCGGCATTCGTACGGGGAGGACGCGCCGTCCACCGCCTCGACGATCCGCAGCAGCGTGATCTCGGCGGCGGGCACGGCGAGCCGGAAGCCGCCGCGCGGGCCCGTGCTCGCGGCCAACACACCCGCTTTGACCAGCGATTTGAGCTGCTTGACGAGGTACGCCGCCGGCAGGTCATAGTACTGCGCGAGCTGCGTCGCCGACGCGCTGGCACCCGGCTCCAGCTGCGCCAGCGTCGTGGCGCAGTGCAGGACCCATTCCGTGCTCACCGGCAGTTTCACGCCACCGAGTCTATCGCAGATATTGTGGACCCATTAAGTCCATGATAGGTTCCGTCGGGTAGCACGAGGATGGAGAGAGATCATGCGGATCGCAGTCGCCGGCGCCACCGGAAACATCGGGACCCTCACCGTCGCCGCCCTGGAGCGGGACGGGCACGAGGTCACCCGGATCAGCCGTTCGCTCGGCGTGGACCTGTCGACCGGCGACGGACTCGACGACGCCCTGGCCGGCGTCGCGGTGGTCGTCGATGTCACCAACGGGCCGGCGACCGACCGGGACGAGACGGTGGCGTACTTCGGCACCGCCACCCGGAACCTGCTCGCCGCCGAGGAGCGGGCCGGGGTCCGGCACCATGTGCTGCTGTCGATCGTCGGGGTCGGCGGCATCGAGGGCAACGCGCACTACGCCGGCAAGCGGGAGCAGGAGCGCCTGGTGGCGGCGGGGTCGGTGCCGTGGACGATCGTGCCGGCCACGCAGTTCCACGACTTCGCCGCGATGGTGGCGAGTTGGACCGAGCAGGACGGCGCCGCCACGATCGCGCCGCTGCTGGTGCAGCCGATCGCGCCCGCGGACGTGGCCGATGTGCTCGCCGAGTTGGCGGTCGGTGGGCCGCGCGGGCGGTACGTCGACGTGGCGGGTCCTGATCCGCAGGACCTGGTGGACATGGCCAGGCGCACCCTTCAGGCGCACGGCCGCGAGGTGCGGCTCGTGCCGACCTGGTCGGGGATGTTCGGCCCGGAGATGGCCGGCGACGTGCTGCTGCCCGGCGGGGGCGCGCGGATCGCGCCCACCTCCTTCGACGAGTGGCTCGCGCACCAGGGGTAGTCCTTCGGGGCCGAAGGGCGAGGTCAGCGCCGGGCCGTGGGTCGGCGGGGCGGGGCGCCGGGACTTGTTCCCGCGCGCCCCGCGCCCGTCCGGCGGGGGCCGGGAGGTCCGGCCGAGGACGGGCCGAGTTCCGGCACGGTTCCGGATCGCCGGGCCCCTTGACACCCTCCGGCACCGGCAAGAGACTCGGCGCCACGGGTTGAGAGAGCGCTCTCTCAGCACTGCCACCGCGGAGCGGAGCATGCGCGGATCAGACGCAGGCCGCGCCTCGCAGGCCCGCTCCGACCGTGCGCCGCCTCCCCGCGGCACCGCGTCGGCGGAGCGGCCGCGTGTCCCTCCGTCACACCCCCACACAGGACAGGAGATGCCCATGACTCCCGCCCCGGGCCCCGAGGAACCCACCACGCACCGCCTTCGTTCACCGTCCCTGCGCCGCCGCTCACTGCTGGTCGCCGGCGCCGCCGTCACCGTCCCCCTGACCGCGGCGACCGCGGCGCGCGCGTACGAGACCCTGGGCTCCGACGGCGGGGCGACGACCGCCGCCGCGGCGCCGGCCGACCCGATGAACCCGGACTTCGGCCCCAACGTCCTGGTCTACGACCCCTCGACGCCGGCGTCCCAGATCCAGGGCCGGCTCGACGCCATCTCCACCGAGATGCACACGAACCAGTTCGGCACCGAGCGGTACGCGATCCTGCTCAAGCCGGGCAGCTACGACCTGGACATCAACCTGCGCTTCTACACGCAGGTGGCCGGGCTCGGCCTGTCGCCCGACGACGTCCACGTCAACGGCCACGCCCGGGTCGAGGCCGACTGGCTCCAGCAGGGCGACGACCCGAACAACCTCGGCAACGCCACCCAGAACTTCTGGCGCGGCGTGGAGAACTTCCACGTCACCGTCCCCGCCGGCGAGATCGAGCGCTGGGCCGTCTCCCAGGCCGCCCCGTACCGCCGGATGCACCTGTCCGGCATCGGCGTGCAGCTGTGGAACGGCTACGACGGCTGGGCCAGCGGCGGCCTGATGGCCGACGTGAAGGTCGACGAGTTCGTCGAGTCCGGTTCGCAACAGCAGTGGCTGACCCGCAACAGCGAGCTGGGCAACTGGAGCGGCTCGGTGTGGAACATGGTGTTCGTCGGCACGGCGGGCGCCCCGCCGCAGAACTTCCCGAACCCCTCCCACACCGTCGTCGGGACCACGCCCGTGGTGCGCGAGAAGCCGTTCCTGTACGTCGAAGGATCTGGCGCGTACAGCGTCTTCGTGCCGGCGCTGCGGGAGAACTCGACCGGCACCAGTTGGGCCGGCGGCAACGCGCCCGGCACGTCGATCTCGCTGAGCGAGTTCACCATCGTCCAGCCGGGCACCCCCGTCGCTAGCATCAACCAGGCGCTCGCGGACGGCATGCACCTGATCTTCACGCCCGGCGTGCACCACCTGGACGGCGCCATCGAGGTCACCAACGCCGACACCGTCCTGCTCGGCCTCGGCCTGGCGACCCTGGTGCCGGACACCGGGCAGCCGGCGATCACCGTCGCCGACGTGGACGGGGTGAAGCTGGCCGGCCTGCTCATCGACGCCGGGGAGCAGAACTCGCCGACGCTGATCGAGCTGGGTCCCGAGGGCTCATCGGCCGGCCACGCCGACAACCCGACCTCGCTGCACGACGTCTTCTTCCGCGTCGGCGGCTCCCATCTCGGCCGCGCCGACGTGAGCCTGACCATCAACAGCGACCACGTCATCTGCGACCACCTGTGGGTCTGGCGCGCCGACCACGGCAACGCCGGCACCGTCGGCTGGTCCGTCAACACGGGTGCCAACGGCGTGATCGTCAACGGCGACGACGTCACCATCTACGGGCTGATGGTCGAGCACTACCAGGAGCACAACGTCATCTGGAACGGCGAGCGCGGCCGGGTCTACTTCTTCCAGAACGAGATCCCCTACGACCCGCCGACCCAGGAGGCCTGGGGCTCCAGCGGCGGCGGCGCGCTCGGCTGGGCGCCCTACAAGGTGGCCGACAACGTCACCGACCACCAGGCGTGGGGCGTCGGCGCCTACTGCTTCTTCAACGTCAACCCCTCCGTCACCGCCAGCCGCGGCTTCGAGGTGCCCAACGCGCCGGGCGTGCGGTTCAGCGGCATCGTCGCCGTCTCGCTCGGCGGCGTCGGCACCATCAACACCGTCATCAACGACACGGGCGGCACCGCCAACACGGCGACGCAGGTGCAGTACGTGGCCAACTACCCCTAGTCCCATCGGCTGGGGCAGGGAAACCGGCACCCGGAGCGCGGCGAGGGCCGCCCCCGGGTGCCGGCGTGACCTTCGGCGGAAGCTGCAGAAGAAGCGCACCAAGTCCGCGAAGCGGGCGTTGAAGCGTGTCGGCCGCCGTGAGGCGCGGCATGGCGAACACCAACCACATCATCGCCAAGAAGCTCGTTGCCACCGCTGAACGCACCTCGCGCGGGATCGGTCTGGAAGACCTCTCGGTATCCGGCAGAGAGTTCCGGCCAAGGAGGACCGGCGGGCACGACTGCACTCCTGGGCGTTCGCCCAACTCGGTACGTTCGTCGAGTACGAGGCACGGCGGGCGGGGGTGCCCGTGGTCCACGTGGACCCGCGCAACACCTCCCGCCAGTGCTCGGAGTGCTGGCACACCCACCGCACCAACCGGGTGACCCAGGCACGGTTCGTCCGCCGATCCTGCGGGATCGTGCTGCACGCGGACCACAACGGCTCCCGCAACATCCGCCACCGCGCGGACGCTGTGTGGCAGCGGGGCGCAGTCAATCGCCCCCGAACCAGCTCACGCCAGTTCCGGACGCAGGGGACCACACGACAGCCAGCCGCGCTCCACTTGCAATCAACGCCCTACCGACCGAGTCAACACGCTCGGTCCTTCAAGGGCCGAGAAGTTGACGCATACCGGCTACGGCATCTCGGCCATCTCGCACGTCGCCGAGACCACCCGCATCCAGGGCGACGACCTCTACCCGCAGATCGCCGACCGGCTGCGCCACGCGCTGGGCCTCCACTCCGGCTACCAACGTGGCAACGCGGTGCCGTCCTGGCTGTGCGGCGGTTCGGTGGAACTCGGCCTCGGGCCGATCACCGAGGTCGGGTTCAACGCGCTGAACAACCGCATGGACTACGCGATGTCCAACACCCAGGCGCTGACCCGAACAGCAGCGCCCGGTCGGCACGAACAATCTCTTCGTGGCCTGGGAGACGCTCACCCACGCGCAGAACCCGTACTGATCCCCCCACCCCCATCCCCACCCCAACCCCAGCGGGCCGGACCGACAGGTCCGGCCCGCTTCCGCGCGTCGGGCGCCGTTCTCGTTCCTGTTCTCGTTCCCGTCCGAGCTGCGCATTCTGGGTAGGACGGCGCGACAAGTGATTGATTCGCGCAGTTATACGGGTGCATGATGGCGCGCATGGCACCGTAGCCCCGGGAGGACCAGCGTGGACTATCAGCCGCCCGCGACCCGGGTCCTCGTCGTCGCCGACGACCTGACCGGGGCCAACGCCGCCGCCGCCGGCTTCGCCAGGGTCGGGCTGCGGGCCGTGACGGCCGGCACCCCGCCGCCCCCGCACCCAGGACCCGATGCCGCGGTGCTGGCCGACTTCGTGACCAGGTTCGACGCCGTGGTGGTCAACACCGCCGCCCGGCACCTGCCGCCCGACGAAGCCGCCGGGCGGGTGGCCGCCGCCGTCCGCGCCACCTGGCCGGCGGCGCTGGTCTGCAACCGCGTCGACTCCACCCTGCGCGGCAACGTGGGCGCCACCACCGTCGCCGCGCTGCGCGCCGTGCGAGAGCTCCGCGAGGCGTCGGGGCCCGCCGGGCGCCGGGCGGTCGCGCTCTGCTCGCCGGCCCATCCGGCGGCCGGCCGGCACACCGTGCAGGGTCGACAACTGCTCAACGGCGTCCGCCTGGAGGACACCGAACTGGCCCACGACCCCAGGTCGCCGGTGCCCACCTCCGACATCGCCCGGCTGCTCGCGGCCCAGGCGCCCGGGCTGCGCACCGCGCCGGTGCCGCTGTCCGCGGTCACCGGCGACGCCGGCGCGCTCCGCGCCCTGCTGGGGCGGCTGTTGGAGCGCGGCGTCGACGTGATCGTCGCCGACGCCCTGACCGCCGACCATCTCGACCGCACCGCCGCCGCGGCGGTGGCCGCCGGCGGCGAACGCGTCGACTGGCTCGCCGTCGATCCCGGCCCCGGATCCGTCGCCCTGGCCAGGGCGCTCGGCCTGACCGAACAGGCCGAGACCGGCCCGGTGCTCGCCGTGTCCGGCTCCACCACCCGGCTCACCCGGCTGCAACTCGCCCGGCTCCGCGCCGAACACCCGGTGCGGGTGGTGCGCCCGGTGGCGGACCCGCCCGGGCTGTGCCGCGCCGTGCCCGACGTCGAGGCCACCGCGAGCGCCCTCGCCGAGGCGCTGGCCGCTGCGACGCCAGGCGGCGGCACCGTGCTGGTGGCCACGGCGCTGGAGGAGACCGACGTCGTCCGCACCGGACCCGAGGACGCCGACCGGCTGCCGGTGGAGCTGGCCCGCGCCGTCCGCCGCGCCCTGGAACGGCACGCCGTGAGCGGTGTGTTCGCCACCGGCGGCGATGTGGCCGCGGCGCTGCTCACCGAACTCGGCGCGCAGGGCCTGGACATCGAGGGCGAGGTGGCCCCGCTGGCCGTCGCCGGCACCCTGGTCGGCGGCGCGTGGGCCGGCCTGCCGGTCGTCACCAAGGGCGGCCTCGTCGGCGACGCGGACACCACCGCGGACTGCGTGGCCCGGCTGCGGCGGATGGCCGCGGCCCGCAGCAAGGGCCTCGCCGGCCGAGCACCCACGACGGCGTTGCCGGCGGTGCCGGCCGAACCACCGGACCGGCCGACCGCCGCGCCGGCTGCGCCGGCAGGGCCGGCAGGGCCGGCAGGGCCGGATGAGTCGACCGCGCCAGCGGTACCGGCAGGATCGGTTGAGCCGATGGTGCCGGGGGGAGCGGTTGGTCCGGCGGGTCTGTCGGCTGGTTCCACGCCGGCTGCGCCGGTTGATTCGGCGGGTCTGTCGGTTGGTTTCACGGGGGCCACATCGGGGGTGTCGGCCGGACCGGGTGTTTCGGCGGGTCTGTCGGCTGGGTCCACGGTGGCTGCTCCGGTTGAGGCGGCGGCTCCGGCGGGGTCCGTTGGGCCGGCGGCGCCCGCGTCGGTGGGAGCGGTTGATCCGTCGACAGCGTCGACCGGCTCCCCGATGGCCCCACCGGCCGTGCCGGCGGGACTCGTCGACCCGGCGGTGACACCGGAACCGGACACGCCGGCTGGTACGGCCGCGCCGGCGGGGGGCGTTGAGTCGGCGGCCGCGGCGGCTGGTTCCGCGGCCGGGCCGGTGGGGGCGGTCGAGTCCTTGTCGGCCCACCCGAAGATTCCCAGGCAAACCCCGAGGAGCACCTCATGAACCACCCCGTCCTGGCCCTCACTCTCGGCGACCCCGTGGGCGTCGGCCCGGAGATCACCGCGCGCACCCTGGCCGCCGTCGCCGGCGAGGAGGGGCACCACGGGATCGCCGTCGGCGACGCGGAGGCGCTGCGCCGCGGGGCCCGCGCCGCGGGCGTCGACGCCGAGGTCAGGTCGGTCGGGGACTTCACCACCCCGCCCGCCGGGCCCGGCGTCATCGACGTGCTGGACACCGGCGTGCTCGGCGCGGACGTTCCCGCCTGGGGGACCGTGGACGCCCGCGCCGGGCGGGCCGCGGTCGCCGCCATCGAGACGGCGACCCGGGCGGCGCTGGACGGCGCGGTGGCCGGCGTGGTCACCGGGCCGATCAACAAGGAGGCGATCTGGCAGGCCGGTTCGAAGCACCTCGGGCACACCGAGATGCTCGGCGAGCTGACCGGCGTGACCCGGCAGGACACCATGTTCGTGGTGCGCAGCGCCGAGGTGCCGGGGCACCACCTGCGGATCTTCTTCACCACCCGGCACCTGTCGCTGCGCGCCGCGCTGGACCGGATCACCCGGGAGAACGTCGGCCGTTCGATCCGCGAGGCCGCCGCCGCGCTGCGGGTCTTCGGCACGCCGGAGCCCCGGCTGGCGGTCGCCGCGCTCAACCCGCACGGCGGCGAGAACGGCGCGTTCGGCGACGAGGAGATCGAGCACATCGGCCCGGCCTGCGACGATGCGCGCGCCGAGGGCCTCGCCGTGTCGGGGCCCGTGCCCGCGGACTCCGTCTTCCACCAGGGCCTCGCCGGCCGCTACGACGGAGTGCTGTCGCATTTCCACGACCAGGGGCATATCCCGGCCAAGACCTACGACTTCAACGGCACCATCTCGGTCACCGTCGGCCTGCCCATCCTGCGCACCTCCGTCGACCACGGCACCGCGTTCGACATCGCCGGCACCGGCCGGGCCGACCACGGCACAATGCTCTCGGCGTACCGGGCCGCCGTGGAGTACAGTCCCGCGGTGCCGACGATCCGCGCGACGTACGGCACCGGTGTCTGAAGTACTCCCGAGGCAGGCCCGAGATGGGCCGGAGGCACGCCGGTACGAACGCCGAAGGGAGGGCGCGGTGGACCCGGTGGGACGTCCCGCGGTGCGGCGCAGCACCCGCGAGCGGCACGAGGCGCTGCTGAAGCTGCTGCGCGGCGGCACCACCCGCGTCGAGGAACTCGCCGACGCGCTGGGTGTCTCGACCTCCACCGTCCGCCGGGACCTCGGCCGGCTGACCCGGGACCGCAAGGTCGCCAGGACGTACGGCGGCGCGCTGGTGCCCGAGGCGTTCCACGAGCGGCCGGTGTCCGAGAGCGCGCTGCTGCGCCGCCAGGCCAAGGCGGAGATCGCCGCGACCGCCCGTTCGCTGGTGCCGCGGACCGGCGCCGTCTTCGTGGACGCGGGCAGCACCTGCACGGCCCTGGCCCGCCAGCTGGCCACCACGGCGAGGACGGCCGCGGGCGTGCCGGGCGAGGAGCCGGGCGGTGCGACGCGCGGCGGCGTGGTGGTCACCCGGGGCCTGGAGACGGCCAGCGCCCTGACCGGTGCCGTCGGATACGACGTGCTGCTGCTCGGCGGGCGGGTCCTGCCGCTGAGCCACGGGCTGATCGGGCCGCTGACCGATCTGGCCCTGGAGCGGCTCTCGTTCGAGGTGGCCTTCCTCGGCGCGGACGCCGTGGACCCGGAACGCGGCGTCGGCGAGCCGACGCTGGAGGAGACCGCGGTCAAGGAGCGGGTCGCCGCCCGCTCCCGCCGCGTCGTGGTCCTCGCCGACGCCACCAAGCTCCGGGTCCCCGACGCCCCGGCATGGACCCGGCTGCCGCCGGGCTGGACCCTGGTCACCGACGCCGACGCGCCCGCCGACCTGGAGTCCCGCTGCGCCCTCGCCGGGGTGACGCCGCTGCGCGCACCCCGGCTGCCGGAACAACGGCGACGCGCATAGCGCTTGCCGCGTGGTGGGCCGGCGGCCGTCCCCGTGACGCCTGTGACGGCCCGGAAGAGATCCGGGCCGTCACAGGCGCGCGCATCGATCATCTCGATCGTCTCGGCGGCCGGATCAGCTGCCGGTGACTTCCGGTACGGTCCCGGGAGGCCACCGCGGCTGCCGCCGCCTTCGTCTCGTCCCGACTACCTGCCGGACTGGAGAGCGCTCCACGTCAGCGGGCCGACGATGCCGTCCGCGTCCAGGCCCCGCGAGTCCTGATAGTCGATCACGGCCTGTTCGGTTTCGGGCCCGAACTGGCTGTCGATGCCCACGGTTCGGCCCAGGGCGGCGGTCAGCGCCCGCTGCAGCCGGGTCACCGCCTCACCGGTGGAGCCGTTCTGCAGCTGCGGGGTGGAGCCGATGGACAGCAGCGCCGTCCAGGTGCCGGCGTCGAGGTTCCCGGTCGCCGTGATGCCGCGGTCCGTCTGGAACGCCTCGATCGCCGCCACCGTGCCCGCGTCGAACTCCCCGGTGGGCGTGCCCTCCCCGGGGTCGAACCCGGCGGCCAGCAGCTGGCACTGCGCCGCCGAGACCTCGGCGCCGCTGTCGCCCGCGGTCAGATCGGGGTAGGCGCCGAAGCTGGCGTTCACCCCGGCGCAGCTGGGCTCGGGCACGGTGCCCTCGCCGACGTCCAGGTAGTCGCGGTCGATGTTGATCGAGACCCCTCCGTAGGTCTCGGTCACCTCGCCCACGTACTGGTGGATGCGCTGGTGGTCGGCCCAGTACTCGTTGGGCGCGTACTGGCCGGAGTTGGTGTCGGCCGCACCGTTCCACCAGGCGAAGAAGAGGTGGTCGACCCGGGTGTAGGAGGTGTCGTTGTAGGCGGCGGCGACGTCGGCCACACCGGAGGCGCCGCTGGAGTACATCCCGGACAGGTAGCCGGCCGCGTGCAGGCCCTCGGTCCATCCGGAGAGGTAGTTGAGGACGCCGGTGGTGCAGCTGCCGCCGCGCGAGTACGCCTCGATGTCGGAGTAGATGGCGCTGCCCGCCGGGATGCCCAGGGCCTGCGCCGCGGCCACCGAGCCGGCGGCGGCGTCCATGCCCTGCTGGTGCGCGGTCGCCGGGTCGGTGGAGATCCGCTGTGAGTAGTTGGAGCAGGGCGCCTGCCGGCCGACGTCGATCGGGAACAGGTGCCAGCCCTTGCTGGTCTGCGATTCCACCCAGCTCGCGGTGAGGTTGCCCTGCGAGCAGCCGCGTTGGGCGCCGCTGATGTAGACGCCGACGGCCTGGTAGGGCGAGTTGGCCAGCCAGGCGTCCATGGAGCTCTGCGCGGGCGCGGTACAGGCGTCGAAGCCCTTGCCGAGGTAGTCGCCGGGCTGCGGCCCGGCCAGCAGCGGTTCGGGCTGCTCCGCCGGCGTCTCGGGCAGTGCCGCCGGTTCGGCCTCGTCGGTCACCTGGGCGGACCGAAGCACCTCCCGTACCGTCTCCTCCTCCGCCGGGCCGTGCGCGGCAGTGACCAGCACCCCGGCCTCCTCGACGGCGAGTTCGATGGCCCCGTCGTGCGATTCGGCGTCGGCCAGCGTGGTCGCGGTCCGTGCGGAGACCCGCTCGGCCGGCACCTCGGCGAGCGGTTCGATCAGCAACGCCGCGGTGCGGCCCACGACATTGGCCGGGCAGTCCTGCTGCTCGGCCGGCTCGCCCAGATAGACGGTCGGCCGGTCGAAGCGCACACAGGCGGTCGGGTCCTCGGCCAGGTCGACCACCCGCCAGTCGTCGGGCACCTCGACCTGGTAGCCCTGATAGCTGACGGTGCGGGTGCCGTCGGACTCGGCTCCCGAGGCCGCCGGCTGCCCGGCCACCAGCGTCGTCGCGCCGAGCCCGGCCAGCGCCGCGAGCAGGAACGGCCATCTCCGTCCGGCACGTGCGACGCGGGATATGGGGTGGGGCATGTGGTCCTCCAGATGGGTGGGGGGAGAACTACGCTGGCGGAAAATATTGTCATGCTCACCGCGTCTGATGGAAGAAGTCGCCAACTCCCGAAGGAAGTTGGGTGTCGAGCCGGCATGTCCCGGTCGCGGGCGCCGTGCTCGATGCCGTGCTGGGCGCCGTCCTCCCGCCGACGCTCGGCCTAGCATTCGGTCATGAACGCGATGGGTCGAACGGCCGAGCCGACGGCGGCCGAACGGGAGGGCTTGCTGCTGGGTGCGCCGTTGGGCCGGCAGTTCCTCGGCGAGTTCGTCGACATGTTCCTGGAGGACCGGCTGTTCGACTCCCTCGGCCTGGGCGAGGTGCCGGGGACCGCGACGGTTTCGGCCGACACGGAAGGCGGGCGAACGGTCCGGGTCCGGCGGCCGAGGCGTCGGAACTGGGACGAGGTGCCGGCGGACGAGGTGCGCGAGGTCGTTCGGGACGCCGTCTCCGTGGGGGCTTGGCGTCGCCTGGCCGAGCTGTCAGAAGCGGAGGCGCTGGACGAGCTGGCCCGGGTGTCCGACTCCTTCGGGTTCGGCGGCGGGGACGTCGCCCTGTGGGGTCTGACCGGGGTCGCGGCCGAGGAACTGCGGCCGGCCGCCGCCGCGCTCGTCCGGTCGCCCGCGGCGTCCGGGTGGTGGGATCCGGTCCGGCGCGCGGACCAGCGTCAGCTCCTGTGGGCGGGCGCGGGCGCGAAGGGGCTGTCCGGCATCGGGGACGCGGTCCGGCGCGCCATGGCGCGGGAACGGGAAGGCAACGTGGCGGGCCGCCGGCGCCTCGCCCCGAAGGGCGAACGGAACCTCGGTGCGCTGTGGTGGTCCGCGCCGGACTTCGCCCAGGACACCTGGACCACCGGCGCGCACGGTGAGCTGCCCAGCATCGAACTCCGGGGCTTCATCGACACCTTCCTGCCCTACGGGAAGGCGACGGCGGTGGTCCAGCGCCTGGCCGTCGACGAGCGGGCGCGCGTCCTCGAGATCCGCCGGCCGGAGGACTGGCGGGACCTCGTCGACCGCTTTCCCCGCGACGTGACCGGAACCCACGACGGTGAATGGCGATCCTGGGGCGATCTCGACGGCCCCTGGTACCTGCCGGACTGGGAGGCCGCGGCGGACCATCTGGACGGGGTGCACGTCACCATCGGCGGCTACCTGGCCACCTGCGGGCTGGCCCAGCCGGTCCAGGACGGCTACACGGTGCTCGCCGGCTGGGTGCCGGACGCGACCGTGTGGGTGTGCGACGTGGCGACGGACGTCCGTCGGCTCGGCCGGTGGCACGGGGACCCCTGTGACGTCGGGGACTGGGACGAGGTCCTCGCCGGCTGGCGGCCCGACCGGCCGGACCAGCCGGACCAGCCGGACCAGTAGGGCGTCCTTCGTGTAGGGGTTGGGTGAGGAACGTCCGTCGGCTCGGGAGAGCGGGCGGCCAGTAGAACTGGAGCCGTTCTCGCACCTCAGGAAAGGTCCACCGCCCCATGTCGCCCTCCCGTCGCTCCCTTCTCGGCTTTGTCTCAGCAACTCCCCTGGCCGCCGCTGGCCTTCTCGTCGCGTCCGACCCGGCGTCGGCCGGCGCCGCGTCGAACGGCGCGGACGGCTCGGGACCGGTGCCGCCTGGCGTGCGGCCGGGTGGTGAACTCGACCGGTTCATCGCCGACCTGGCGGATGCCGGGACGTTCTCGGGCAGCGTGCTGCTGACCCACCGGGGACGTACCGTGCTGGCCCGCTCGCACGGCATGGCCAACCGGGACGCCTCGATACCCAACGGCGAGGAGACGATCTTCCTCCTCGGCTCGGTGACGAAGCTGTTCACCGCCGTCGCGGTCGCCCAACTCGCCCAGCGCGGCGCCGTGTCCTACGGCGCGACGATCGGCACGTACCTCGACGGCTTTCCTCCGGAGATCGCCGACACCGTGACCGTGCACCACCTCCTCACCCACACCTCGGGGATGGGCGACGCCCTCCGGGACCGTGCCTACTGGGAGGCCGCGCGCGAGTGGACGAGCGAGGAGGAGGTCATGGACGGCACCATGGAGTTCGTCCGGGCCGCGGACCTCGACTACCCGCCGGGCGCCGGTCAGTTCTACAGCAACTCCGGCTACGTGACCCTCGGGGCGATCGTGGCCGCCGCGTCGGGCGGACAGACCTACTACGAGTACGTGCGGCGACACGTCTTCGCGGCCGCCGGCATGACCACCGCGGACTTCTACACGACGCCGGAGTGGCGGGACGACCCGCGGATCGCCCGCCCCTACGCCGCGCAGGAGTCCGGCGAACGCGCCGTGGCGATGGACGGGCACGGCTACGTCGGCACCCCGGCGGGCGGTTCCTTCGCCACCTGCCGGGACCTGGAGAGCTTCGCTCGCGCCCTTCAGGGCGGCGACCTTCTCGATGCCGCGCACACCGAGTTGGTGCTGGGGCCGAAGGCCCCGGAGGCTCCCCGACCCGAGCGGCCGGCGGCGACCGCCCGGGCCGAGGACGGCGCCGCGGCCCCGCGGTACTTCACCTACGGGGCATCGGCCTTCCTGGCCCGGGACGCCTGGGCGGTGGAACGAGGCGGCGACGCGCCGGGGGTCTCCGTCGGGCTCTCCGTGTTCCGGCCCGACAACGACTGGGTGCTCGTGGCCCTGGGCAACTTCGACTCTCCGCTCGACACCAGCCCGCGGACGTCCCCCTCGCGGGAGATCACCGACTACGCGACCCGGCTGATCACCGAACAACGCTGACCCCGCTTATCGTGACGGGAAGTGGGGTCGATCGTCGTCCCGGTCATGAGACGGATGTGCGAACCGCACGGTGATGGCCAGGCCGCCTTCGGGGTGTGCGGTGGTGGTGAGGGTGGCGTGGTGAGCCTGGGCGACGGTGTTGACGATGGCGAGGCCGAGGCCGTAGCCGTCGCGGCGGCTGTTGCGGTCGGGCGCCAGTCTCTGGAAGGGCTGGAAGAGGCGCTGGATCTGGTTGTCGGGGATGACCGGCCCGCTGTTGCTGATCGTCAGGGTCGCTCGCGTGCCGGTGGTCTGAGTGGTGATCCGTACGTGCCCGTCCGGGTGGTTGTGGCGGATGGCGTTGTCGACGAGGTTGGCGATGAGGCTTTCGATCAGTCTCGGGTCCCCGGCCGTCGCCGCGGGCGTGAGGTGTTCGGCCAGTTCGATGCCTTTTTCTGCTGCCTGGTCGCGGCGGGAGGCGAGCACTCCCCGGACGACGTGGGCGAGGTCGAGGGTGTCGCGGCGGGTGGCGCCTCGCTCGCTGGTGGCCAGGGCGAGCAGCGCCTGGACGAGTCGTTCCTGGTGTCCGCCGAGAGCGAGGGCCTCCTGGCAGGCCGAGCGCAGGGTTTCGGCGTCGGCGTCGGGGTCGGCGAGGGTGACTTCGAGGAGGGTCCGCAGGCCGGCGAGGGGGGTGCGTAGCTCGTGGGAGGCGTTGGCGACGAAGTGTCGTTGGGCGTCGAAGGAGGCTTGGAGGCGGGCGAAGAGGTCGTCGAGGATGTGGCCCAGTTCGGTCAGCTCGTCGGCGGGCTCGCCGAGGTCGAGGCGCTGGTGGAGGTTTCCGGCGGAGATGGCGGTGGCGGTGGCGGTGATGGCCCGCAGGGGCCCGAGGAAGCGGCCGGCGACGAACCAGCCGCCGGCGAGGGCGACGGGGATGAGGACGGCGAGCGCGACGGCGGAGCCGACGAGGAGCTGGTGCGGGCCGATCCCCTGCCCGGTGCCGGTGATCGCGCCCGGCGTTGAGCTGTGGGCGGGAACGGTCGACTGGATGCCGACCAGGGGGATGGTGACGACGGCGAGGACCACGATCCCGGCGACGTAGATGCCCGCGGCGTAGAAGAGCGCGAGCCGGGTCTGCAGGGATCGTCTGGGGAGCGGCCGGGGGTCGGTCATGGTGGCCCGATCCGGTAGCCGCCTTCGCGGATGGTCTCGATCACCGGCGGGTCGCCGAGCTTGGCCCGCAGCCGGTGCATGGTGTGCTTGACCGCAGACGTGAAGGGGTCGGCCGCTTCGTCCCAGACGCGTTCGAGGAGTTCCTCGGCGGGCAGGACCAGGCCCGGTGAGGCGAGCAGGCATTCAAGGAGCGCGAACTCCTTCGGGCTGAGCTCAAGTCGCCGGCCGGCGCGGAACGCCACCCGGCGAGCCGGGTCGAGGGTGATGTCCCCGCAGGAGAGGGTGGGAGGAAGCGGCGGGGTGGCCCGGCGGGCCAGCGCCCGGACACGGGCGACCAGTTCGGCGAAGGCGAACGGCTTCGGCAGGTAGTCGTCCGCGCCGAGGCTGAGCCCGTCGACGCGATCCTCGATGGTGCCGGCCGCGGTCAGCATCAGCACGCGGGTGTCGGAGCGGTCGTCGGCGAGTCGCCGGCAGATGTCGTCGCCGCCGATGTCGGGCAGGTCCCGGTCGAGAATGACCACGTCATAGCGGGTGGTGGCCAGGCGGGCGAGGGCGTCGGTCCCGTCCAGCACGACGTCGACGGCCAGGCCCTCGCGGCGCAGCCCGGTGCCGACCGAGCGGGCCAGTATCTCGAAGTCCTCGACCACCAGGACCCTCACCGCTGATCACCGTCGGTCGTACGGGAAGGGCGGCGGGGCGCGCCGCCGGTTCGAGATGCCATGTACGCAACGATGCCAGGTCGTAGGTTCCAGCCAGGTCGCAGCGGCTGAGACCGGGCGGGAACCAGGCGCCGCGTACAACAATCCGCATGAGTTCACACCGAACCGGCAGCTCATCCCGATGAGCGCCGCAGAGATCGTCGTCGCCGGGCTGCGCAAGCGCTACGGGGCGACCCGAGCCCTCGACGGCATGTCCTTCACCGTCCGTCCGGGGCTGGTGACCGGCTTCGTGGGGCCGAACGGGGCCGGTAAGTCCACCACGATGCGGGTGATCCTCGGCCTGGACGCGGTCGATGAGGGCACCGCGCTTGTCGGGGGGAGGCCGTACCACAGCCTTCGGCACCCGCTGAGCCACATCGGTTCACTGCTGGACGCGGCGGCGCCGCACCCCAGTCGGAGCGCTCGTCACCACCTGCTCTGGCTGGCGCATTCACAGGGCCTGGCCGCGCGGCGGGTGGACCAGGTGCTCGATCTGGTCGGGCTGACCTCGGCGGCCCGGCGCAAGGCCGGCGGCTACTCGCTGGGGATGCGGCAGCGGCTCGGGATCGCCGCGGCCCTGCTGGGCGACCCGCCGATCATCATGCTCGATGAACCGTTCAACGGCATGGACCCCGAAGGCATCATCTGGATACGTGGTTTCCTGCGGTCGCTGGCCGCTCAGGGCCGCGCCGTCCTGGTGTCCAGCCACCTGATGAGCGAGGTGCAGGACACCGCCGACCACCTCGTCGTGGTCGGGCGCGGCAAGGCCATCGCCGACGCCGGCGTGGCCGACCTGATCGCGGCCGCGTCGGGGAACCGGGTCGCCGTGCGCACCACGGCCCGGCCGGACGCGATGACGCTGCTCGGGTATGCGGGCGCCGCCGTGTCGGCTACCGGCCGGGACACCATCACCGTCTCCGGCCTGCCGGCGGATCGCATCGTGGCGTTGCTCAACCAGAGCGGGGTCCCGTTCTCCGAGGTGTCGGCGCACCGCGCCACGCTTGAGGATGTCTACATCGAACTCACCCGCGACGCGGTCGAGTTCCGCGCCGCGATGTCCACGGAGGTGCCGCGGTGACCCGCACCGTCGCGCCGTACCGACCCGGCCGACGGGTCGGGCGGGACGGCTTCCTCCGGTTGCTGCACGCGGAATGGACCAAGTTCCGAACCGTCCGGGGCTCGGTGATCGGCATGGCGGCCGCGGCACTGATGGTGGTGCTGGTCGCCCTGCTCGCCGGGGTCAGCAGCGATCAGAAGGGCTCACCGCCCGTGCCGATCGGACCGGGCGGTGAACCGGTTACCGACAGCTTCTACTTCGTGCACCAGCCGCTGGCCGGAAACGGCAGCATCACCGTCTCCGTTTCCGCGTTCGAGAGCAGCATCCCCACGGGTCCCGCGGACCTGCGGCCCGGCACCGTGCCGTGGGCGAAGGCCGGGCTCATCATCAGGCAGAGCACCCGCCAGGGATCGCCCTACGCGGCGATCATGGTCACCGGCAGCCACGGCGTGCGGATGCAGGATGACTACGTCAACGACACGGCCGGTCTCCCCGGCCCTGTTTCCGCCGAGTCCCCCCGCTGGCTGCGGCTGGACCGTTCGGGCGACACGATCACCGGCTACGCCTCCACCGACGGCACGCACTGGGCCAAGGTCGGCACCGCGCGGGTGAGCGGGCTCGGATCGACCGTGCAGGTGGGGCTGTTCGTCGCGTCACCGCAGGCCGTGGAGGGCCTGGGCACGATCGGCAGCGTGTCGACGGCCGCCTTCGGAGACCTTCGTTTCCGAGAGGGCTGGACCGGTGGTGAGTGGACCGGTGAGCAACTCGGAGCCGACTCACCCACCTTCGCCGGCTTCCCGGGCAACGGGTCGGGTTCGTTCACCCAGTCCGGCGGCCGGTTCACGGTGACCGGCGCCGGCGACATAGCGCCCGCCGCCCGCTATTCCCTGCCGGCCGCCGGCACTCTCAGCGGCATCCTCATCGGCACGTTCGCCGCGCTGATCGCGGTGATCGTGGTGGGGGTGCTGTTCGTCTCCACGGAATACCGGACGAAGCTGATCCACGTCACCCTGGCCGCCAGCCCTGGGCGGGGCCGGATGCTGCTGGCCAAGGCGATCGTGCTGGGAGCCGTCACCTTCGTCGCCGGGCTGGCGGGAGCGGTCCTCGCGGTGCCGCTCGGCGAGCGGCTCTCCCGGGCCAACGGCGTGTTCCTGTTCCCGGTGACGACCTCGACCGAACTGCGGGTGGCGCTCGGAACCGCGATGCTGCTCGCGACCGCCTCGATCCTGGCCCTCTCCGTCGGCGCCATCTTCCGGCACAGCGCCGGCGCGGTCACCACCGTCATCGTGGCCATCGTGCTGCCGTACCTCCTGATCGCGAACCCGTTCATGCCCGCGAGCGTGGCGAACTGGCTGACCCGGGTAACGCCGGCCGCGGCCTTCGCCGTCCAGCAGACGCTTGTGCAGTACCACCAGGTCGCAAACCCCTACACGCCCTACAACGGCTACTACCCGCTGGCGCCGTGGGTCGGGCTCGCCGTCCTGGCCGGCTACGCGGTGGTCAGCCTGGCCGTGGCAGCCGTCGTTCTCCGCAGGAGGGACGCATGAGACCGGCCCTGCACGCGGAATGGACGAAGCTACGGACCGTCACCAGCCCTCGGTGGCTGCTGCTCGGCATGATCGCGGCGACCGTGGCCCTGAGCGCCGGGGCGACCTCGGTGGTGACCTGCACGTCCGCTGGCTGCGGCGGCGACATGACCAGGCTCAGCCTCATCGGCGTCGAGCTCGGCCAGGCGCTGGTCGCCATCCTGGCCGTGCTGGTCATCAGCGGCGAGTACCGCTCGGGCATGATCCGCACCACGCTCGCGGCGATGCCGCGTCGGGCCACCGTCTTCGCGGCCAAGGCCATCACTCTCACCGGCGTCGTGGCCGCGGCCGGCAGCATCGCGGTTCTCGGCTCGCTGCTGGCCGGGCGGTTCATCCTGCCCCGCAACGGCTTCACGGCCGCCCACGGCTACCCGGACCTCTCCCTGGCCGACGGGGCCACGCTACGCGCGACCGCCGGGTCGATCCTCTACCTGACGCTGATCGCCCTGCTCAGCCTCGGTATCGCGGCCATCGTGCGGGACTCCGCGACCAGCATCGGGGTCATCCTCGGCCTGCTCTACCTTCTTCCCATCGTTTCCCAGGTGATCGGCAATCCCCACGGGCAGCGCCTGCTCCAGCAGATCGGGCCGATGAGCGCCGGGCTCGGCATCCAGGCCACCACCCATCTCCACAGCCTGCCCCTCAGCCCCTGGGCCGGTCTCGGCGTCACCGCCGGATGGGCCGCCGCCGCGCTCATGGCCGGCGGCCTGCTGCTACGCATACGCGATGCCTAGCCGGCGACGACGGCGGGATGCGGGGTGGTCAGGCGTGCGCAGCGTCGGCAGGCGCGGGCCGAGGTCGCCACCACGGCGTGCGAGGCGGCCGCGAGCGTGCCGGCCAGCACGAGCAGCGGCCAGTTCGTGGCCAGGGCGGCCGCGGTGGCGAGGGCGAGCGTCGCGAGCGCCATGGCGGCACCGGCGGTGGTGCCGGCCCAGGCGACCACGAGGGGCAACCGGCGCGGCGTGGGCAGCCACCGGGCGAGGGTGCCCGTGGCGGCCAGGGTCCCCGCGGCGAGCAGCGTGACGACGATCGCGACGCCGGCGAGCGACATGGCGAGGAACTGAACGGGCTCATGCTGACCGGCACTCCCGGTCAGGTACCAGCACGCGATCAGGAACGGGGCGGTGAGGGCGGCGGCCCGGCCCGTGTGCCGGGCCTGGGCGATCGTCAGCTCCCGCTGGCAACCCGGCACCAGTTCGTCGGGGGTGCCGAACTCCCGCACCGCTCGCTCGGCGGCTCGGTCGTCGGGCACTCCGTCGCCGGCATGCGCCGCCACCGTGTCCGTGAGGCCGTCGCGGATCTCCTCGATCATCCGGGCCTTGGCGCGGGCGGGGCCGTGCAGCGTGGCGGTCAGGGTCGCGACATAGTCCTCGACGGTGTTCACGGCGGTGTCCACGGAGTTCACGGCGCTCATGACGTCAGCCCCGGAGGAGTCCCGGGGTTCGGGTTCAGGACCGAGCCGATCGCCGTCGTGAACTCCCGCCATGACGACCGCTCGCTGGCCAGGGCCTGCCGCCCCGCGTCGGTGAGCGCGTAGCACCGGCGGCGCCGTTCGCCCGTGGACTGCCAGTCGCTGCTCAGCAGGCCGAGCCGCTCCAGGCGGTTCAGGGCCGGATAGATCGTGCCGGTGCGCAGTTCGAGCGCGCCACCGCTGCGCTGTTGGACCGCCGCGATGATCGCGTAGCCGTGCAGAGGGCCCGGCTCCAGCACGGCCAGCAGCAGTCCGTCCAGGTGCCCGCGCACCGCGTCCGTTTTCATGAGTCCGCCTTCATGAGTAGGCAGCCTACCCACTCGCCGTAGGGCGTGTATATATTGGCAGACAACTTATCCAGGTCGGAGCGGAGGCCCTCAGGTGGCGAAGCTGATGCTGTCCATCCACGTACTCGCGGCGATCGTCGCGGTCGGGTCGATCACCGTGGCGGCCTCGCTCTTCCCGCGCTACGCCCAGCGCGCGGTCGGGGACGAGGATTCGGACGGGCGGGCCGCCGGGGTCGCCGCCCTGCTGCACCGAGTCTGCCGGGGCTACGCCGTCGCCGGTCTCGCCGTGCCGGTCTTCGGACTGGCCACCGGCGCCCTGCTCGGCGTCCTCACCGACGCCTGGCTGATCGTGTCCCTCGGGCTGACCGCGATCGCCGCGGCCCTCCTGGTCCTGGTCGTCCTGCCCGACCAGCAGCGGCTGCTCCTGGCGAGCGAGGGCTCGGCCACCGAGGAGGGGACCCGCCCGTTGGCCGTCCGGCTCACCATGTTCACCGGCGTCTTCAACGTCCTCTGGGCGATCGTCGTCGTCCTGATGATCGTCCGCCCCGGCTCCACCACCGGAGCCTGACCGTGACGCGAACTGGGGGCACCTCCCAGGCCCCCAGGGCCTGGGGGAGGATCGCGGCCGGCGTCGAGGCCGCCTCCCTCGCCGTCCTGTTGGGCAATCTGGTCACCGCGCACGTGTCGGCGGTGGCGAGTCTCTTCGGCCCCGTGCACGGCATGGCCTATCTCGTCGTCATCGCGACCGCCCCGCCGGGCGCCCGCTGGCGCGCCGTCATACCGGGCATCGGCGGCCTGCTGGCCGTGCGGCGCCCGCGCCCGTCGCACCAGGAAGCCCAACCCGACGGGTAGCACGCGACGGCGGAGAGGGGTCCCCGCCGGCCCACCTAGTCTGTGTCGTGGCGGCGCGCCAGTGTGAGGGTGCGGTGGGCTCCGGCCACCACGGCGGGGTCGACGAAACGGCCGTCCGGCAGCGCCAGCGCTCCCCTGTAGCTCGTCGCTGCCGTGAGCACCTCCTCGGCCCGGTCGATCTCCTGCTGGGTGGGGAGGTAGGCCCGCTCGATCACCCTGAGTTGGCGGGGATGGATCGCCGCCCGTCCGAGGAAGCCGAGGGCCCGGCCGGTCGCGCAGGACCGGGCGAGGCCCTCGGCGTCCCGGACATCCGGGTACACCGACTGGGCCGGCGCCGGCAGGCCGGCCGCGCGGGCGGCGAGCACCACCCGGCCCCGCGGCCAGGCGAGTCCCGCCTCGTCGGTGACGCCGAGGTCGGCCCGCAGATCCGCCTCGCCGAGCGCGAGGCCGGCGACGGCCGGATGCGCGGTGGCGACGGCGTACGCGTGCTCGATGCCGAGCGCGTCCTCCAACAGCGGGTACAGCGGCGGCACCCGGCCGTCGGCCAACACGCGGGGGACCGCGGCGAGGTCGGCCGGCCGGGAGACCTTCGGCAGCCGCAGCGCGCCGAGGCCCGGCAACGGGGCCAGCCGCCGCGCCTCCGCGGCGGCCAGCGGCCCGGTCGGGGCGTTGATCCGGACGTGCACCGGCACCGGGTGCCGTTCGGCGAGCAACTCAGCGGTGGCGTCCAGGGCGTAGCCCTTGCGGTCGGCGGCGACCGCGTCCTCCAGATCGACGATCACCACATCGGCGCCGGAGCGCAGCGCCTTGGCCACCACCTCGGGCCGGTCGCCCGGGGCGTACAGCCAGGTCAGCACCGGATCCGCGACGGCCTCGCGCGCGGCACCGCCGGCCGAGCCGTTGGCCGAGTCGGGCGAATTCTTGGCGGTGGCGTTCACAGGGTGCCCTCCTCGCGCAGGGCGGCGATCTCGCCGGCCGACAGGCCCAGGTCGGCGAGCACGGCGTCGGTGTCGGCGCCGTGCGGGCGGCCCGCCCAGCGGATCGCGCCGGGCGTCTCGGAGAGGCGGAAGAGCACGTTCTGCATCCGCAGGGTGCCGAGTTCCTCGTCCTCGACCTCGGTGATCGAGTCCAGGGCCCGGTACTGCTCGTTGGCCATCACATCGCGGATGTCGAAGACTGGCGCGATCGCGGCCTCGGCCTTCTCGAAGGCGGCGACCACCTCGTTCTGGTCGTGCCGGGCGATCCAGGAGCCGACGGCCTCGTCCAGTTCGTCCGCGTGCGCGGCCCGGCCCGAGCCGGTGCGGAACCATTCCTCGTCGATCACCTCGGGGCGCCCGACCAGCCGCATCACGCGTTCGGCGATGGACTGGGCGGAGGTGGAGACGGCGACCCACCGGCCGTCCGCGGTGCGGTAGGTGTTGCGCGGCGCGTTGTTGGTGGAGCGGTTCCCGGTGCGTGGCTGAACGTAGCCGAGCTGGTCGTACCAGAGCGGCTGCGGGCCCAGCACGGTGAGCATCGGCTCGATGATCGCCATGTCGATCACCTGCCCCCGGCCGGTGCGGTCCCGGCCGGCGAGCGCCGCCATCACCGCGTAGGCCGTGGACAGCGCGGCGATCGAGTCGGCCAGGCCGAACGGCGGCAGCGTCGGCGGCCCGTCCGGTTCGCCGGTGACCGCGGCGAAGCCGCTCATCGCCTCGGCGAGCGTGCCGAACCCGGGCCGCCTGGCGTACGGGCCGAACTGGCCGAAGCCGGTGACCCGGGCCAGCACCAGGCGCGGGTTCTCGGCGGCGAGTTGTTCCCAGCCGAGGCCCCACCGCTCCAGCGTGCCGGGCCGGAAGTTCTCGATGACGACGTCGGACTCGGCGGCCAGCCGGAGCAGCACGTCGCGCCCGGCGTCGGTGGACAGGTCGAGGGTGATGGCCTTCTTGTTGCGGCCGAGCAGCTTCCACCACAGGCCGACGCCGTCCTTGCTGGGCCCGTGCCCGCGCGACGGGTCGGGGCGGCGCGGATGCTCGACCTTGATGACCTCGGCGCCGAAGTCGCCGAGCAGGGTGGCCGCGAGCGGCCCGGCGAAGAGGGTGGCCAGGTCGAGAACGCGCAGCCCGGCCAGGGGCGGGTCCCCTGCGGCGGCGGGGGCGGGTGGGGCGGTCGGTGCGGTCGGTGCGGTCGGTGTGTTGGGTGTGGGGTCGGTCATCGGGCCGCCTCCTCCGGGTGCCGGCTGTGCCGGTCGTGCAGGGCGTCGATGTCGGCGCGGAGTGGCATGGAGGACGAGGCGCCGGGGCGCTGCACCGCCAGCGCTGCGGCCGCCGCGGACCAGGCCATCGCCTCGGGCATCGGCCGTCCCTCCGCGTGTGCCACGGCGAGCGCGCCGACGAACGTGTCACCGGCGGCCGTGGTGTCCACGGCGGTGGCCGGCACGGCCGGCACCCCCAGGATCTCGACGTTGCCCACGGCGTCCCTGGCGGCGTGGCGGCTGCCCGCCTCGCCGAGGGTGATGACCACCTCGGGCACCAGATCGAGCAGGGCCAGGGCGGCGGCGTCGGGGTCGGACTTCCCGGTGAGCGTGGCGGCCTCGTGCTCGTTCGGCACCAGCAGGTCCACCAGGCCGAGCAGTTCGGCGGGCAGCGGCGCGGCGGGCACGGGGGAGGGGGTCAACACGGTGCGGACGTCGTGCGCCCTGGCCGCGCGGGCGGCGGCCAGCACGCCGTCCAGGGGCAGTTCGAGCTGGAGCAGCAGGGTGGTGGCGGCGGCGATACGCGCCTCGTCGCCGGGGGCGAGGCCGGTGAGCGTGCCGTTGGCGCCGGGCACGACGACGATGGAGTTGTCGCCGCCGTCCTCGACGACGATATGCGCGGTGCCGCTGGGGCCCGGCACGGTGCGCAGCCCGGTGGCGTCCACGCCGGACTCGGCGAGCGCGGCGCGCAGCCGGGCGCCGAAGTCGTCCTCGCCGACGGCGCCGATCATGGTGACGGCGCCGCCCGCGCGGGCCGCGGCGATCGCCTGGTTGTTGCCCTTGCCACCGGGCACGGTGCGGAACTCGTGCCCGGACACGGTCTCGCCGAGCCGCGGCGCGGTCCGCACATAGGCGACCAGGTCCATGTTGGTGGAACCGAAGACCGCGACGGCCGGTGCGCGGCCGGCGCTGCCGTGGGTGCGGGGGGTCATGCGGAGGCCTCCAGGGTGAGGTTCGCGAGTGCGTCGAAGCCGATGCCGTCGAGGCCGGCGACCGTGGTCGCCAGCCGGTTCTTCAGGGGCGCGGTCCAGCGGTCCGGTATCGCCTCGGGGGAGCCGGCCAGCAGGCCGGCCACCGAGCCGGCGGTGGCCCCGTTCGAGTCGGTGTCCCACCCGCCGGACACCACACGGCAGATGGACGCCGAGAAGTCGCCGTCCGCGTGGGTGAGCGCGGCGGCCAGCAGCGCGGCGTTCGGCAGCACATGCACCCAGTGGTGGTCGGCGTCGTACCTGGTGTGCAGCCGGTCCACGACGGCGTCGAACCCCTCGGGGGTGGCGGCGCCGGCCGCCTCCTCGATGCCGAACCGCACCGCCTCGGCGAACCGGGACCGCGGCGGCACGACGGCGAGACCGGCGCGCAGGCAGCCGTGCACGTCCCTGCCGCCGCCGGCCGCGGCGGCCACCGTGGCGGCGGCGAACATCGCGCCGTACACGCCGTTCGCGGCGTGGCTCAGCACGGCGTCCCGGTGGGCGAGTTCGGCGGCGGTCCCGGGGTCGCCGGGGTTCGTCCAGCCAAAGACGTCGGCCCGGATCTGGGCGCCGATCCACTCCCGGAACGGGTTGCGGTGGGTGGCGGTGTCCGGCGGCTCGACGCCGGCCAGCAGGTTGCGGTACGCGACGCGTTCGGCGGTGAACGTGCGGCCCGCGGGCAGTTCGTCGAGCCAGAGCTGGGCGACGTCCGCGGTGCCGAATGCGCGGCCGTGCCGCCGCAGCAGGAGCAGGCCGAGGAGCGGGTAGTTGAGGTCGTCGTCCTCGGGCGCGCCGTCGATGGTCTCGGCGAGCGAGGTGGTGCGGGAGCGGCGGTTCCACGGATGCGCGGCGGCGATCTCGGCGGGCAGCCCGACCTCGGTGAACCAGGTACGCAGCGGCCAGTTGCCGGTGGCCCGGGCGATGGCCCTGATCCCGTCGAGCGTCAGCTTCTCCACCGGCTTCCCGAGCACACACCCCGCCGCCCGCCCCACCCACCCGGCGTGCAGCCGGTCCAACAGCACGGAGCGCTTGCCGCGTGGGTCCGGGGCGACGGCCCGGCCGGTCCGGGCCCCGGCTGCGCCGGTCGAGTCGGCGGGGGCGGGAGATCGGTGGGCCGTGCCGGCTCTCGCCGGGGTGGCCGAGTCGGCGACGCCGAGCGCGTGGCTGGGCCCGCCGCTGTCGGGGCCACCCGCCGTACCGGCGACGTCGGTCGTTCGGACGGCGAACGGGCCGGCGTTCAGCCGTGAGTCGTGATCTGTCGCCGGCCGGCGGCGGGGGCCCGGTGGGGAGGGGCGCGCGGGCCAGTCGGGGCAGGCTGTTCGGATGGCGCGGAGGTCGGTGGGCTCGTAGGCGGCCAGCGCGGAGGGCAGCGCGGCCAGTTCGTCGAGGAGGGTGCCGGCCAGGGCGCGCAGCGCCGGGTCCGCGGGGACCGGGGAGGCCCCGGCGCGGGCCGGCGCCCGCTCGCCGCCGGCCGCCAGCCAGCGCCGTTCGACCGCGGCGAGCGCCTCGGGGTCCCGCCCGTCCTGCGCGGCCTGGCGGAACTCGTGACCGAGCAGATCCTCGGGCTGCACCCAGGTGAGCCTCAGCATCAGGCCCCCGCGATCCGCTGGAAAAGCGCCTCGTGGGCGCGGCGGCGTTCGAGGTCGCGGGCGAACACCTCGCGCGCGACCAGCGTCAGCGCCGCCGCCGGCGCGTGCAGGTCCAGCCGGCTGGCCCGGGCGATCTCGCCGCTCCACTCCTCGGGCACCGCGGCCGCGCCCGCCAGCGCGCCCGCGATGGCGCCGCTCATGGTGGCGATCGAATCGCAGTCCCGACCGTAGTTGACCGAGCCGAGCACCGTGTGCCGGAACTCGCCGCGGCCGACCAGCAGCATGCCGAGCGCGACCGGCAGCTCCTCGATGGCGTGCAGCCGGGACGGGCGCCGGGCGCCCAGCGAGGGTTTGCGGTACTCGGGCCCCACCGTGTCGAACGCGGCGACCGCCTCGCGCAGCGGGCCCAGCGCCGCCTCGAAGTCGTCGAACCGGGCCGCCGCCTCGCAGACCGCCTCGACGGCCGCCCTGGTGCCGTCCTTGGCGAGCCCCAGCACGTCCTCGACCACGGACTCGGGCGTGGCGTCCGGTTTGAAAGCCGCGGCCACGGCCGCCGCGAAGACGCCGGCCGCCTCGCGTCCGTAGGACGACTGGTGCGCGCCCGCCACGTCCAGCGCCTCGGCGTAGGCCCCGGCGGGGTTGCCCGCGTTGACCACGCCGACGGGCGCCATGTACATCGCGGCGCCGCAGTTGACGATGTTGCCGACGCCGGCCTCCCGCGGGTCCACATGGCCGTAGTGGAGCCGGGCGACGATCCACTTCTCGGCGAGGAAGACCCGCTGGAGCGGCAGCGCCTCCGCGCCGAGCTCCGGGATCCACCGCGGCTCGCCGATCAGCTCGGGCACCAGATGGTCGGCCACCGCGTACGCGTCGAGGTGGTCGCGCACCTTCTCGTAGACCCGGACCAGGGCGTGGGTCATCAGGGTGTCGTCGGTGACGTGCCCGTCGCCCTTGTGGTACGGCGCGATCGGGCGGGCGGTGCGCCACTCGTCCCGGTGGAACGGCTCGACGATGCCCGTCACCCGGCCGCCGTGCCGCTCGACGATGGCCTCGGGTGACCAACCCTCGACCGCGCCGCCGAGCGCGTCGCCGACGGCGGCGCCGACCAGCGCGCCGGTGGTGCGGTCCTCCAACGACGGCCGTGCGGCGCCCGAACCCGGCGCGGTGGTGGAGGACATGGCGGGGGTGCTCGGCGCGGTCATACGAGTGGTCCTTCCGGGGTGGGGGCGAGGGTTGTCCGGGAGAGCTGCTCGGCGATCTCGACGAGATCCGTGCCGGCCAGCCGCGGCAGCGCGCAGCCCGCCAGGACGCGGCAGGCGTCACGCCAGGTGGCCGGCAGCGCCTCGGCGCCGCCCACCACGCCGGTCAGCGCGCCGGCCAGCGCCGGCGCCGAATCGGCGACCCGGGACAGGCACGCCGCGCTGGGCACCGCCTCGGTGACGGCGCCGGCCGCCGCCGTGGCCACCGCCAGCGCGACGGGCACGGTCTCGGCGGCCGCGATGCCGTAGCTGTAGACGTGGTCGACGATCTCGTGCTCCAGGACCGGGACCAGCGCGAAGGCGTTGCCCGGCAGGCCGGGGCGGGCCGCGGCGGCGGAACGGCCGAGCTCCACGGCGTTGAGCGCGTTGCGCCGGATCTCGGTGTGCTCGGGCAGCTGCTCCAACGCCTCGTCGACGCAGGCGTCCATGGACGCCCCGTCGAGCCCGGCGGCGATGGCCGCGGCCACGGCGCGGGCGCCGTGCACGCCGTCCCCGTCCTGGGTGTAGCGGGCGTCGAACTCGGCGAGGTCGGCCGCCGACTTCGGGTCGCCCCGGTGCACCACGGCGAGCACGGCCGCCCGCACGCAGGCCGCGTCGTCGAAGTAGTGCGGGTTGTCGTGACCGGTGGCCGGCGGGCGCAGCCCGGTGGCCAGGTTGCCGAGGCCGGCCCGCACCGAGATGCGGGCGCGCAGCGGGATCTCCGCCGACTCGATCTCGTCGGCGCGTTCGGCGGCAGCGGCCACCTCGTCGGCGAGCGCGTTCCAGGCCAGCGCCAGCGCCGAGCGCACCCGCTGGTCGGCGGACAGGTCGCTGCCGCCGTAGGCCGTGGCGGAGAGCACCGACAGGGCGGTGAACGCGGCCCATTCGGCGTCGTCCGAGGGCCCGAGGCGGAGCGGTTCCGGCGGCTGGTTGAGGGCTATCGGAACGGGCAGGGTGGTCGTCGCGTTCTGCTCGGCGAACGTGTCCAGTTCGCGGGTGAGACGCCGGGTCCAGTCCGGCATCCGGGCGGCGCGGTGCCGGCCGGACGGCCAGCCCGCGGCGTCGCCTGCGGCGATGCCGAGGAGCAGGCCCTCGACGCGGCTCGGGCTGTCGCCCGACGCCGCCGGCTGGCCCAGGGCCGCCTCGGTCACGGTGCGAGGTGTCATGGCGCATTCCTTCGAGGTGCGGGGCCTTCGGTGCGCGGGGTCGCTGCGCTGGCCCGCACGAGGGCCGGCCTGACGGCCGGCCGCTGGTCCGGCTCGGGGGTGGAGGGGCTGCGGCGGTCGGGGGAGTGTGGGGCTGGTGGCGGTTCCGACGTCATGCGACGGCCTTGCCGGCCGTTCCCTGACGGACCGTCGGTCGGGCGGGCACCGCCTCGCCCACGGCCGCGGCCCTGGTGTCCGCCCGGCTCCGGGGGTCCGCGCCGGCCACCAGGTCCGGCCCGTCGGACTCCGGGGCGTCGGGCTCCTGGGCGCCGGACTCCGGGGCACCGGCCGCGAGCCGGTGTCCGGGCGCTTCGCCGCTCCGGCCGGCGCCGCGCTCCGCCCGGTCGGGGTGGTCGGGCTGGTCTGGCTGGTCTGTCGGGCCGTTTCGGCGGGATGCGCCGTCTCGGGCCGTGCGAAGGTTCCGCTCGGCCCGGCCGGACGGGTCGGCGCGGTCGGCGGGGCCTGGCTGGTCCGTCGGGCGGTCCCGGCGGGATGCGCCGTCTCGGGCCGTGCGAACGTCGCGCTCCGTCCGGCCGTGCGGGTTCGTGGCGTCGGACTGGTCCGTTCCGGTGTTCTGGTCGGGGTGGTCGGCTTGCGTTCCTGTCTGTCGGTCGTCGCTGGTGCTCCGGTTCCTCCCGCTCCCGTGGCCCTGCCGGGCCTCGCCGTGGTCGTCGGGGGTGGGGGTGAGGCGGTCGGCGACATCCAGGATGTGGCGTCCGGCCATCGAGGGGAGGCACTTGCCACGCACCGGGCCGATCGCGTTCGCCCAGTCGGCGGGGATGGCGGCCTCGCCGCGGAGCGCCCCCGCGAGCGCCCCGGCCACCGCGGCCGTGGTGTCCGCGTCGCGGCCCATGTTGACGGCCATCGGCACGGCGCCGGTGAACTCGCCGCGCGCCGCGGCGAACGCGCCGAACGCCAGTCCCACCGCCTCGGGCGCCAGGTCGGTCCACGGGTAGCCGCCGACCACCGTGGCCGAGCGGACCGCCCGTTCGATGGACAGCGGCGTCGCCCGCGGGTCGCGGCGCGCCCGGCGGGCGGCCGACACGGCCCGGTGCAGGGTGCGGGCGGTCCAGGAGTCCTCGGGGACCACGGACAGCGCGGCCTGCACGACGGTGTCGGGGTCGTGGCTGACCATGGCCGCGGCCACGCCCGCGGCCACCGCCTGTCCGCCGTAGATCCCCTCGCCGTCGTGCGAGACCGTGCCGTCGATGGCCACCAGCCGGGCCGCCTCGACCGGCCGCCCGGCCGCGAACACGCCGAACGGCGCGGCCCGCATGGCCAGTCCGTCGCTCCACGCGTGCCGGTGCTGCGCCGAGATCGGCGCGGCCAGCCCGCGCCGCAGGTTCTCCAGGGTGCCGCGCTCGCTGAATCCGGCCCCGCGGAACGGGCCCTCGTCCTGGTCGGCGATCCACTCGTGCCACGCGGCCTCGACGTCGGCGACGGTCAGCGCGGCGCCGTGCTGGGCCAGCAGCAGTCCGGAGAAGATGGCGTACTCGGTGTCGTCCGTGCCTGCCGGCTCGTCGGTGACGAAGCCCTCGATGCGGCCCCACCGCTCGCGGATCTGCGAGGGTTTGAGGTTCTCGGCCGGCGCGCCGATCGCGTCGCCGACGGCGAGGCCGAGCATCGCGCCGCGGGCGCGGTCCCGCGGCACGATCGGGGCGAGCGGCTGCTGCCGCGGCACCGTCTGGAGCCGGCGGGGGCGGTCCGCGTCGCGGTCGGAGGGGTCCGGGTTCAGGTCGGTATCGACACTGACGCTCATAATGCGTTCGAGCTCATTTCTCGCAGGTTCTGCGGGTTTCTCTGGTCTCGCTGGGTGTTCTGGGCGCTGTGACGTCGCTGGGGTCTCGGGTCGTGCCCGGTGCGGCTCATCTCAGCGTTGGTACCGGTCGAGAATCCGGTTGCCGTCGTCGGTGAGCTCCTCCCGTAGTTCCGCCAGGTCGTAGGCGCCGCTGTAGTAGTTCTGGAACGCGGGGGTGGCGATCTTGTCCCGCCACTCCCAGTAGCCGCGCACCCCGAGCACCGGGGACGGCTCCAGTTCCGCGGCCACCTCGGCGCCGGTGCGCCAGCCCTGCTCCTCGGTGGTCAGCGCCGGATCGGTCAGCGCGGTCTCGCTGGTGGGCAGCATCCAGTCGCCGAGCGCCAGGTCGACGACGTGGTCGGCACGGGTCAGATAGGCGACGAAGTCGGCCGCGGCCTGCTGGTGGTCGCTGTCCTCGGACACCGACAGGGTCTGCGGCGCGACGCCCTGCGCCAGCCCCTGCTCCTCGCCGCCGGTGGGCATCGGCAGCACGGTCCACTCGAAGTCGTCGGGCGCCTGCTGCACCACCTGCTGGCGGTAGGAGAAGTTCAGCGGGAGCATCGCGTACCGGTCCGCGAAGAAGCCGGGCAGCGTGTCGGAACCGGACATGCCGAGGCTGCTGTCCGGCGCGGTGCGGTCGTCGTTGACCTGCCGGTTGATGACCTCCGCCACGGCGGACTCGGCCCCGTCGAAGCGGATCGCGTTGTCCCCCGCGTCGTCCTGGTAGAACATCTCGCCGCCGGTGGTCAGCGACAGGTTCACGGACTGGCTGACCGGTTCGCTCATCGACCAGGCCACGCCGTAGGTGTCGGTCTCGCCGTCGCCGTCGGTGTCCCGGGTCAGCGTCCGGCAGGCCTCCTCGAACTCGTCCCAGGTCCAGGGGTCCTCGGTGGTCGGCACCCGGACCCCTGACTGCTCCAGCAGCCGGTTGTTGGCGATGAGCACCCGCGGCTCCTGGAGGAACGGCACCCCGTAGACGCCGCCCTCGTACGTGGTGGTCTGCCAGGACTGCTCGGGGATGTCGGAGCGCAGCGAGTCGGGCAGCAGCGGCGCCAGGTCGGCGAGGTAGCCGCCGTTGGCGAAGTCCACCAGATCGGAGGCGTCGTTGTGGATGACGTCCGGCGCCTCGCCGCCCATGAACGAGGTCAGCAACTGGTCGTGGATGTTGTCCCAGCTGCCCTGGACGTACTCGACCTGGACGTTCGGATGCTTGGCGTTCCACTGGTCCACGAGCGTCGTGGTCGCCTCGATGGACTCCTCCTGCCAGGCCAGGCTCAGGAACTCCAGCGTCACGGTGCCGTCGTCGGCGCCGTCGCCCGAGCCGCAGCCGGCCACCAGGACCATCGACAGGCCGGCGGCCGCGCAGAGGCGCAGCGGGGTGCGGGTTCGGGTGTGGGGTCGGATGCGCATCAGCCCTTCACCGCCCCGGCGAGCATGCCGCTGACCAGACGTCGCTGGAGCAGCGCGAAGAACAGCAGGCTGGGCACGGTGGCGAGGAACGCGGCCGCGGCCAGCGGGCCGAGGTCGGCGGCGCCCTCGGCGCCGATGAAGTGGGTGAGGATCACGGACATCGTCTGGTGCTCCGGGGTCTTGAGCAGGACCAGGGCGAAGAAGAACTCGTTCCAGGCGAGCACGAACGAGAACATCAGGGTGGCCACCAGACCGGGCGTGAGCAGCGGCAGCACGACGCTGGTCAGCGTGCGCAGCCGGCTCGCGCCGTCCACGGCCGCGGCCTCCTCCAGACTGATCGGCACGGCCTTCACGTAGCTCTGGAGCATCCACAGGCAGAACGGCAGGCTCCACACGACGTACACCAGGGTCAGCCCCAGCAGCGAGTCGATGAGTTGGAGGTTCCGCAGCACCAGGAACAGCGGGATGATCAGCAGCACCAGCGGGAACATCTGGCTGACCAGCACCCAGGCGTTGCCGAGACGGGACATCCGCGTCCGGAAGCGCACCATGACGTACGCGGCGGGCACCGCGATCGCCACCGCGATCAGCGCGGAGCCGCCGGCCACCAGCAGGCTGTTCAGCGCGGAGCGGAGCAGCGGCTGGGTGTCGAAGGCGGTGCGGTAGTTCTCCAGGGTGGGGTCGGTCGGGAGCCAGGTGGGGTCGATGGACCCGAGCTCCTGCGGCGACTTGAACGAGGTGGACACCAGCCACAGCAGCGGGAAGCCGAGGAAGACCAGATAGGCGAGCAGCGCCAGGTACTGGCCGGTGCGGCCGGCGGCGCGCAGCGTGCGGGTGCTCGCCGGCACGGGCGGGGGCGGCGGGGCGGAGGCCGCGAGGGGCGGGGTGGTCTTGACGGCGCTCACTGGACGTCCTCCTTCAGCCGGTTGCGGAGGAACAGCGCGAGCAGCACTGCGACGACCGCGACCATCACCAGACCCATCGCCGCCGCATAGCCGAACTGTCCGTAGCGGAACGCCTCCTCGTAGGCGAAGAGCATCGGCAGCCGGGTCTTGCCGCCAGGACCGCCCTGGGTCAGCACGTAGACCAGGGCGAAGGCGTTGAAGTTCCAGATGAAGTTGAGCGCGGTGATGGCGAGCACCACCGGGCGGATCGCGGGCCAGGTGACCGTCGTGAAACGGCGCCACAGGCCCGCGCCGTCTATGTGCGCCGCCTCGCGCAGTTCGTGCGGCACGTTCTGCAGGCCGGCCAGCAGCACCACTGTGGTCTGCGGCATGCCCGCCCAGACGCCGACCGCGATGACGGCGGGGAGAGCGAGGGAGAGGTCGGTGAGCCAGTCGACGTTGTTGTCGAGGAGGTGCAGGTCCGTGAGCGTCTTGTTGAGGATCCCCGCGTCCTGGTGGTAGACGAGCCGCCACATGATGCCGACGACCACCTCGGGCATCGCCCACGGCACCAGCGCCAGTGTCCTGGCCAGCCAGCGGAAGCGCAGGTTCTGGTTGAGCAGCAGCGCGAGGCCGAGGGCGAGCAGGAACTGCAGCGTGGTCACGCAGAACGCCCAGACCAGGCCGATGCGGAAGGAGTCCCAGAACAGGTCGTCGTGGCGGAGGTCGGTGAAGTTGACCGCGCCGACGAACTGGGTGGGCTCGGTGCGGCCCGACTGGGAGTCGGTGAAGGCCAGGGACGCACCGTAGAGCAGCGGCCCCACGCTCAGCACCAGGATCGGGATGAGCGCGGGCAGCAGCAGGAACCAGGCGCCCCGGTCGAGCCCGAGCGCCTCCTTACGTTTCTGCGGCGATCTGGGCGGCGGGGTGCCGCGGGGACCCGGGACGGCTTTGTCCCGGGAGGCGGTCAGACTCATGCATACCTCGTCTCGGGGATACGGGGTGGGGTGCTCGGCGGCGCGGTGGAGGCGCGCACGACGAGCCGGGGTGGTGCGGTGGCTGTTCGCGGCGCGTGAGCCGCACGCCCCTCGCGGGCCGCACGGCCTGCACCCGCGGGGGGTGGGGGAGGGTGGGTGCTGGCGTCGGGGTGGCCCGGCCCCGGCTCACCGGCCCGACCGGGGCCGTCGCCACCGTCGTCTCCGCCGGGGTCACGGTCGGCGTGGGCGCCGGGGGCGCCGGGGGCGCCGTCAGGGTCACGACTGGCGCCGGGGTCACCGTCGGCGTGTTCGCCGGGGTTGCCACCGGGGTCGCCGACCGGGTCGTCGCTGGTGTGTCCGTCAGGGTCACCACCACCGCGGTAACCGCTGTCGTTGGCGGCTCCAGCGGGGTCGCCGCCGGCGGACACGCCGGCGTCCGCGGCCTCCAGGCGGTCGAGCAGCATCTCGGCGGCAAGCCGTCCGCGTTCCGAGGAGCCCAGGTCGACGCTGGTCAACGGGGGCCAGCCGGCCTGCGCGAGGGCGCTGTCGTCCATGCCGGCGACGGCCACGTCCTGGGGGATGCGCAGCCCGTGGGCGAGCAGCGCGTGCGCCGCGCCCAGCGCGAGCTGGTCGTTGGCGCAGAACACGGCGTCGAACGGGGCGGCGTCGAGCAGCCGGCGGGCGGCGGCGGTGCCCGAGCCGATGCCGAACTCGGTGTGCACCACGAGCCGCTCGTCGTAGCTCAGGCCGCAGCCGGTCAGCGCGAGGCGGTAGCCCAGCTCGCGGTTGTGTCCCGGCACGGTGTCGGGCGGGCCGTTGATCAGCGCGATGCGGCGCCGGCCGCCGGCGAACAGGTGGCGCACCGCCATCGCGGCGCCGGCGATCGAGTCGGCCCGCACGCTGTCCACCGGCACGCCGGGCGGCAGCGAGCCGATCACCACCACGGGACCCGCGGCGGTGGTGAGGGCCTGGATATGGTCGTCGGTGATGCGGATCGGGCAGATGATGAGCCCGTCGCTGGTGCGGTCGCCCAGGCTGCGCAGCACGGCGAGTTCGTCCTCGGCCACCGCGTCCGTGGAGTGCAACAGCAGCCGGTATCCGGCCGCCTTGGTGACGGCCTGGATGGCGCGGACCATGGCCACGTAGACCGGGTTGCCGATGTCCGGCATGGCGAAGGTGAGCTGCCGGGTCCGGCCGCCCTTGAGCGAACGCGCCACCGCGTTGGGCACGTACCCGAGTTCGTCGGCGGCCCGGCGCACCCGCGCGACGGTGTCGGGGCGGGCGGGCTGCCCGTTCAACACGCGGGAGACGGACGCGATCGAGACACCGGCGCGCGCCGCTATCGACACGATCGTCGGCTGCCCGCCGTTCGATGTCCTCATTGCCCCTTGTGGCCTTGTTCGTCCGTGCGCTGTAAACGTTTCCCGCTGCTGTAATCGTTTACAGATGGTGCGGGCGAGCGTCCCGTCGCGTCAAGGGGTGGGGAGGGATCAATCCCGCGCGTCCGCGCGGTGCCGGCCCGGGGCGCGGGGTGCGGAACGCCCCGAGCGGCACGGTGGTCAGACGGGCAGGCCCTGGATGCGGAACTGCATCGAGTGATACGACCAGGAGCCGGGCACCTGGTCGTCCGGGTTCTCCCACTGGCTGACGACGATGTGCAGGTCGGCGAGCGTGGAACCGGGGATGACGTAACCGCCGTACGGCTGCGCGACGAGGCCGGCGGCGAGGTTGTTCTCCGGCCAGGTGACACCGCGGACCAGGGTGTGACCGGGGCCCGGATCGCCGTCAGGCACGTCGAGAACGTGCGCGACGATCCGCCCACCGCCCATGTCGAGCCCGGTGAACAGCCATTTCCCGTCAATCGGCCGCAGGCACAGCTCGCGGTACCGGCCCGTCAGGACGAACGCGGCCACGTCGCCCCAGACACCCCAACCGATGGGGGTCCACGGCTCGTAGGCGGTCGGGTTGGTGATCTGATCCTCCCGCACCCGGTGCATGATGATCGACTCGCTGCCGTCGAACTTGGTCGACCAGCAGTACACGTAGCCGTTGTCGCCCTGACCCCACGTCACCATCTGGAAATGCGGGCTCAGTCCTGGGTCGCCGGGTTTGCCCCAACGGCAGCCGGTGTGCTGCCAGCTGGCGCCCGAGTCGGTGGACTGCCAGATCTCCGTCCAGACCACGGTGGGGTACGGCTTCTGGACGGCCACGTGCAGGTACATGGTGTCGCCGATGGTGATCACGTCACCCGGCAACACCGTGTCGAACTCAGGGTTGCCGTGCTCGTACGGCCACAACTGCTCCGCACGCGTACCGCCGACGGCCCCCGACCACTCGATGCCCGCGGCGAGGTCGGTGGTCTCCGAGTACAGCGCGACCGGGGCCCGCCAGCCGGTGCCGAGCGGCACGTCCTGCCAGGTGTCGCCGAAGACGAACAGCAACCGCCCGTCCGGCGTCCGCGCGGGGACGCCGAGGTCGGTGGCCGGCATGCCGTACGCGTCGGTGATCCCGGGGCCCGTCAGGTCCTTCACGTAGGTGACGGTCAGCGCGTTGGCCGCCTGCTGCGCCTGCCGATCCTGTTGCGCTGAGGCGTCATCCGGTCCGGCCGCCGCTCGCGCCGCGACTGCTCCACCCAGCAGCGCGCCGCCACCCGCCACGGTCCCCGCGGCAGCCTTCAGGAACGACGCTCTGCTCATCGGGCGGCGGTGTCCGACCCGCGCCGGAGCGTTGCCTTCTTCCCGAGACTCCATGGGCTTCTTCCCTCTCGTCGCTGAGAAACGAGGGGCCACCCTGCCAAGCGACCGCCGCACCGTCAATGTCCGTTGCACCGCCTGTTCCGGTAACGGCGGGTGGCGTCACGCAGGAGTCACGCAACAGTCACGTCTGTGCCGGCAGACTTCCCGGGACCCGCTCAACCCGTGGAGCGGGTCACCACATTCGCCGAAGGAGCCCGACCACCGTGCACGCGTCACATGCCCGCCACCGCTCACCGTTGTCTGGTTCGCCGCCGTCGGACCAGTCCTCGGCCGCGCCGTGGGCCGCGGTGGGCTGGCGGGCTCTGATCGTCGTCTGTGCCTTCACCGGACTCAACGCGGCGATCAGCGAGGCCGGGACCGGGTGGGAGATGGACACGCTGCTCCCGCTGAGCCAGTTCGCCAGCCTGCTCACCGGTGTCGTCTACGTCGGCATCCTGGTGGTCGACCTGGCGGCGGCGAGCGGGAAGCGCCCGGAACCACCCACGGAGTGGCTTCGCGGCCTGCTGGCGATCACGCTGATGCTCGTCATGACGGTCTGGTTCGCCGTCATGGAGGGCGACGTCTCCGAGACATGGTCCCTGTTCGAGCACCTGCTGACCCCGCTCGCCGTGCTCGTCGACTGGGCGTTCCTCGGGCGGCGGCAGGCCGACTCCAGGTGGTGGTACCCGCTCAGCTGGCTCGGGCCTCTGGCGATCTATCTGATGGTCCTGATCAACAATCCGGACGCCAACCCGTATGACTTCCTCGACCCCGACGACTCCGAGTTCACCGGTTTCGTCGCCGGAGCCCTGATCGGGGTGACGGTCGGCGGGTACGCCCTGGTGGGCGTGGCATGGCTCAGGCGGGGGTCGGCCACGGGAGGGAGGCCGCCGCTGGCCGGCGGCCACCCGGCGATGCCGCAGGCGGGCGCCCGCCCGCCGGCGCCTCCCCAGCCGCCTCCGTCATTCGGTCAGGCCCCACCCTTTGGTCAGGCCCCGCCGCCACCCATGGCCGGTGGCCTTCCCCCGGGGCGGCCGGGGCATTTCCCGGGCGGCCCGCCGCCGGCCGTCTGACCCTTTCAGTCTTCTTCTTTCCTGAAGAGCTCCGACATCGAGCTCCCCGCGTCGTGCAGCAGCCGCTCCGGTGCATCGGCCGCCAGGAGACCGATTCGTGCGGCGAGTTCACGACCGTGCACGTCAACGGCCGCCTCCAGCAACGACGCCAGCGCGTCCACGGCGTTCCGGGCGCGGGCCCGGGCGACGACAGCGCAGCCGACCGCGATCAGGGCGGACGGCCACCACCACAGGGCGAGCACCCCGTAGAGGAGGGCCCAGGCCGCCAGGCGCGCCGCCACGGAGAGGGACTCCCGAGCCGACTCGATCTGCCGCTGGCCGGGTTCGGCCAGCACCAGCCACAGGCGGGGCCATACGGCGGCGAGGTCGATGCCGTAGGCGGCGTAGACGCGTTCGGCGGCGGCGTCCATGCGATCCCCGTACCAGGTGGGGCGGACCGGCCTCCGCAGCGCTATCCGGTCCCGGGCCGCGGTGCGGGCGGCGACCTCGGCCAGGGCGTCCGCCGGAACGACCAGATCGTCGCCCCTCGCGCCGGGCCGCACCGCCGCCTCGATCCGGTCCCTGGCCACCTCACGGGCCTCGTTCCGTTGCTCCCACAGCCGCACGCGCCGTCGTACGAGCGCCCGCGACACCGGGTCGTGTGTCGTGCGCAACCAGAACCGCTCGACCGCCCCGCCCAGGAACTGCCCCAGCAGGGAGGCCGCACACGCCAGCAGCAGGACGGCGGCCACCAACAGGACCACCGTGCCCGGCTGATCGGCCGCCGGCCGTTCGGCGAACTCGTCGAGTTCGGCACCGAGTCGCTCCGCGTCGTACCAGTGCGCATGGCCCAGGACGGCGCCCGACACCGCCAGGCCGACGAACAGCGCGCCCGGCAGCACGAGCAGGGTGAGCCAGCGCTCGACGAGCTTGCCGGCGAGGGTGCTGAGCAGCGGGTGCACGGGTCAGGGCCCCGGCCGCAGGCGTACCTTGCGCATCCGCTCCCCGCCGATGGCGCAGGGCGGCGCGGGCCGCAGATCGCGGGCGCGTTCCACCCGGCTGCACCCCACCGCCGCCGGGCATACCGCGACCCTGAGGTGCGGGCCGATCCCGGGTGCCTGCTCGGAGGCGGGCCCCCGCGAATGGCCGAGCAGCCCGCGCGCCTCACCGGCCCTGCGCAGAGCGTCGTCCACCGCCCGGAAGGCGGCCCGCAGTTCCTCGGCATCTGCTCGCGACGCCACCAGGGACCTCGCGTGGGTCGCGGCATCCGACACCTGCGGGAGCCTCCGCAACTCCCGTTCGTCGGCGAGCAGAGCGCACAACGCCGCTGTGTGGTCGGCGACTTCACGATCCTCGGGCTGCGCGTTCATCTCCTCAGTGTGCCGCAGCGGGCGCACACTGGGGTGTTGAAGGTGTTGTTGCGGGAGGAGCGGGGCAGCAGGTGACGGATGATCGGGACCGCGCACTGGCGGCCGTGAGCGCGCGCCTCGCGGAGGCCCAGGCCACCGAGGACCCCCGGCCGCTCTTCGGCGCCGAGGCCGACGCCGAGGTACGAGCCCTGCTGCTCGCCTGCGATCCGACCCGCGACATGGCGGCGCGGTGGGCCGCCGGCTGGCTGTTCTTCGGGCGCGCCACCGCCCTCCCGCCCGGGCGTGGCGGCGAACCGGGCGCGGTCGCCGGTACGTTGCTCTTCCCCGTGTGGGTCGCCGACCCGTCGGCCGTGCCCGAACCGCTGGCCAACTGGTTCGCCGCCGCGCCCCGGCACGCGTGGCCCGATCCGGCGGGCGCGGACGGACCGGCCGAATGGGCGGCCTCGTCCATCGCGGGCGTGATCGCGGCGGAGGGCCGGCAGCACACGCCTCCCCGGGGCGCCTCGGAGGCCACGCTCCGACTGCACGCACTGGCCGCGGAGTTCGCCGCGTCGGGGCTCGGCCCCGAGATGCTGCTGCACAGCGCGGTCGGCGGCGGCATCCTCGCCCATCTCGGGACTCCGGACCACGATCTCGCCTACCCGATCCGGGTGTTGGAGTACGCGCTGGCCGCGCTCGACAGGTACCGGGGCGTGCCGGGCGCCCCCGCCCCCGGCGACGCGCCGTTGCCGGACGACAGGGAGACCCGGGAGATCGCCCTGCTGTTGGCCCGCGAGACGCTGGAGGGCGCTCCGCACGCTCCGAATGCCCCGAACGGCGGCGACCGGCTGGAGGCACTCAGCGCCCTCGTTGTCCGGCTCATCGACCGTTACCTCGTCGAGCGCCGGCCCGAGGACCTGACCGAGGGCATCCGCGTCGGTCGCGAGCTGCTCGACCTCCTGCCCGCGGGTCACCCCCTGCTCGCCCGCGAACAGTGCACGCTCGGTCGCCTCCTGCTCATGCGTCTGGAGGAGGAGGCCGGCGCGCCGGCCGAGTACGACGAGGCCGTGGACCTCCTCCGGCGGGCGGTGCCGGGCGCCCCGAGCGGTCCGGGGACGGCGCGGCGGGACCTCGCCACCGCGCTGCTGTTGCGTTACTCGCGCACGGCGCTGCGGCGCGACCTGGACGAGGCCGTGGGGGTGCTCGGCGAGGCGCTCGCGGGGCCATGGCCCGATGCCGAGCCGCGGGTCGAGGCGCTCGTCACGCTGGGCAACGCGCTGCGTCTGCGTTTCCAGGTGACCGGCGACCGGGCGGATCTCGATGCGGCGCTCCGGCACCTGACCGAGGTGATCGCCGCCGCCGGTGAGGTGACATCGGACACCGTCCAGCGCCTGCATGTGCCGGCGCTGTTGCTGTTCAACCGGTACGGGCTCACCGGCGACGCGAGGGACCTGGACCAGGCGCTGACCCTCCTGCGCCGGGCCGTGGCCCTGCTGCCGTCCGGCCATCCGATGCGGCCCAGCGTCCTGAACCACCTCGGCCTCGTGCTGATCGAGGGCGGTCAGCGCACCGGTACCGCCGAGGAGTTGGCCGAGGCGATGACCGCGTTGCGCGAGTCGGTGGACACCACCCACGAGACTCATCCGCAGCTTGCGGCCCGGCTGATCAACCTCAGCAACGCCCTCATCGCGCGCTACCACGCGACCGGCGACACCGCGGACCTCCAGGAGTCGTTGCGCTGCCGCCGCAGGGCCGCGGCGCTCCCCACGCTGGGCAGGAGGGACCGCACGGCGGTGCTGTCCGCCACCGGTCTGGCCCTGGTGCACAGGACGGAACGCTCGGGTGGTGGCCCCGTCACCGCATCTGACGAGGCGATCGAACTGCTCAGGGAGGCGATCCGACTCACCCCGCCCGAGGATCCGATGCTGCCGAACCGCCGGATCAACCTCGCCGTCGCCCTGAGCGAGCGGCAGCATGTCGCGTACGACATCGCGGAGCTGCGGGAGGCCCGCGCCCAGGTGGACGCCGCGCTCGCGGCCCTGCCGGACGACGCCCCGATGTTCCCCAACGCCCTGGTCGTGGCCGCCGGAATCCGACTCTCGTCCCTGACCGTCCAGTGGTCGCGCCGCGCCCAGGACGAGGCGATCGCGCTGGTGCGGCGCGCCGTGGCGGCCACTCCGCCGGGCCACGTGCGCCGCACCAGCCGGCTGACGTTCCTGGCCGACGCCATGCGCCACCGCCATGGCGGCCGCCTGCGGGGCCCGGCCGCCCGGGACCGGAGGGCGGCCCTGGTGGAGGCGGCCGGACTCTACCGGGAGGCGGCGCTGGAGGAGCGGTGCGCGGCCTCCGAGCGGCTGACCGCCGCCCGGCAGTGGGGCGAGACGTGGGCGGCGTTGGGCGCATGGGACCTGGCGCTCGAAGGCCTCTCCTGCGCCGTTGACCTGCTGCCGCGGGTCGCCCCGCGCCAGTTGGTCGGCGACGACCAGGAGGTCCTGTTGAGCGATGCGGCCGGCCTCGGCTCCGCCGCGGCGGCCTGCGCGGTGCGCTGCGGACGTCCAGGGCTCGCGGTGCGCCTGCTCGAACAGGCCAGGGGAGTGCTGCTGTCCCACGCCTTCGACGCCGACAGCGACCTCACCCGGCTCAGGGCCGTGGCGCCCGAGCTCGCGCACCGCTTCGAAACGCTGCGGGACGCCCTGGACTCGGCGCGGCACGGCCCCGAGTTCCCGGAGCAGGAGGCGGGAGAAGAAGAGGGCGGGCGTTTCGCATCCGCGGACCCGCGTCACCAACTCGCCGCCGAATGGCGGACGCTGGTCGGCACCATCCGCGCCGAGCACCCGGGTCTGGGGATGTTCAGGCCGGTCGGGGAATGGGACGAGAGCGAGCTGCGGGCGACGTCGGCCGAGGGGCCCGTCGTGCTGGTCAACGTGTCGCCGTTCGGCAGCCACGCGTTGGTCGTCACCCCTCATGCCGTCGAGGCGGTGTCGCTCCCCGGCCTGGACCCGTCAACGCTGGCGAAGCACGGCACGTCGTTCCTGGACGCGTTGGGCCGGCTCGACGCCCCGCGCACCAGCCGCCCGGACTCGCTACGCGCCCAGCAGGAGGTCCGGGACACGCTGGCCTGGCTGTGGCGGCGGATCGTCGGACCCGTCCTCGACCATCTGGGGGTCCTAGCCTCGCCGAACGGGCCGTGGCCCCGGCTGTGGTGGTCGCCCACCGGCACGCTCAGCACGCTTCCGCTGCACGCCGCCTGTCCGGCGGACGGCTCGCCCGGCGCCCTGGACCGCGTGGTGTCCTCGTACACGCCGACGCTGCGGGCCCTGCGCCACGCCAGGGAGCGCGCGGCGGGCCCCGCCGACACCGGCCGCCTCCTCGTCGTCGCCGTCGCGGACACCGAAGGACTACCGCCGCTGCCCGCCGCACGCGAGGAGGCCGAGCATCTGGGGAGGCTGCTGCCCGGCAGCACCGTCCTGTTCGACGGTTCGGCCACCCACGCGGCGGTCGTGTCGGCGCTGCCCGGCCACGCTTACGCCCATTTCGCCTGTCACGCCCTGGGCGATCTGCGACGTCCCTCCGAAAACCGGCTGGTCCTGCACGACCACGGCGAACGCCCGCTGACGGTGCGGGATCTCGCCCGGCTGCGGCTGCCCAGCGTGCGGCTCGCCTACCTGTCCGCCTGCGACACCCTGCGCACGACCCCCGAACTCGCCGACGAGGCCGTGCATCTCGTCAGCGCGTTCCAGATGGCGGGGTTCCCGCATGTCGTCGGCTCGCTCTGGCAAGTCGACGACACCATCGGTGCGCGCGTCGCCCAGCAGGTGTACGCGGCGCTCGGCGGCGGCGGCGCGGGCGGGCGCCTTGACGTTGCCGGCACCGCATCGGCCCTGCACGCGGCGGTGCGTGCGCTGCGCGCCGACTATCCGGCGACCCCGAGCCTGTGGGCCTGCCAGGTGCATCTGGGCCCGTAGCGCCGCTCAGTCCGTTCCGGCGGGCTCGGTGGCCAGCAGCGGACCCAGCGGGCCGAGGTCGAGGTTGAGGTCCTCGGGGGAGAGGTCGTGGCGCTGGCGCAGCTCGGCCATGCGCTCGCTGAGCAGCATCAACGTCAGGCCGATCCGCTCCTCCTGATCCTCCGTGAGGTCGCCCTGGTCGGCGCGGCGCAGGGCCTGCCGCTCCATGAGCTGGCGCAGCAGTTCGACGACGGTGAGCACGAGGCGCATCAGGTCGCGTTCGACGGTGCCGCGGTCGAACTCGAGTCGGGCTTCGCTCATGGCACGTCACCCGCGGTGACGGAGGTGATCAGCGCGTTGAGGTCGATCCGGACGAGGTCGACGTCGGCGATCCGCAGCGTGAGGTGCCCGGAGAGCACGACGCCGCCCGCGAGCAGCCGGTCGAGCAGATCCACGAGCGCGACCTGCCTTGCCGGCGCTTCCGACACGTCCGCGCTCCGCGCGGGGACGGGGAGCGCCTCGGTCATCACGCCTCCTCGAACGGGCTGGGAGCGCGCGTGACATCGACGGTCACGCGGGCGCCGCCTCGGGTCCGGCCCTCGGCACACGCTTCGGCCCGATGCCCGGCCCTGGCGCTGCGCCCGGAAGCGTCTCCCTCGGCGTCGTGCCGGGTGCGGGCGTCGGCGCCTTGCGCCTCGACATCGGCCGGGACGTCGTGCCGGCCGGAGGTGTTGGCTCGCGTGCCGGGGGTGGGGGAGGGGGTGGCTTCTTGCGGTCCGGCGTCGTGCCGGGTGTGCGAGGGGGTGTCCTCGGGTGGTGCGGCGGCGCCGGCCGCGTCTGCGGTGAAGGAGTAGGGGGCCCAGGGGCCGGAGAGGGTGATGCGCAGGCCGGTCACCTCGCCGGCCAGTTGGCCGGCGAGCTCGGCGAACTCCGACTCGCGGTGCCGGGGCACCAGGTACGCGGCGTTGAGCAGGTTGCGCCCCGGCTCGCCGGAGAGCCTCGCGTCCTGCGGGGGGTGCTGTCGGGTGCGTTCGGCGGCGGCGGCGAGCGCCACGTGCACCTCGTGCGCCGCTGCCTCGGCCAGCCGCCAGGCGTCCTCGGCGCGTTGCCGCTGCTCCCGCCGCCGCCGCAGGTAGTCGCGGCCGGACGCCGGGCGCGTGGGGGCGCCGTTCGTGGGGGCGCCGTTCGCCGGGGCGCCGCGCGGGGCGTGGTCCGACGGAGGATCGACGTGGATCTTCAGGCCCCATTCCGCGCGGCCGTCCAGCCGGACCACGGCCGTCTCGAAGAGCTCGCGGTTCTCCGCGAGCAGCCGCCGTACCCCGGTCGTGCCGTGGCAGACGGTGGCCAGTCGCAGTGGCACCACACCGCCGGCGGACAGCAGGGCGTCCACCACGTGCTGATGGTCCCTGGCGGTGCGCTCCAGCCACCGCAGGTCCTCCAGGTTCGCGCGCAGCGGCCCCTCGGCGAAGTCCACAGCGGAGACCCGGCTGGCCACGGCGGCCAGTTCGTCCTCCCGTATGGCCCTGACCTGGCCGCCGGCCACCCCGGTCAGCCGCGCCGCAAGCGGGCCCGCGCCGCTGGCGCGGGTGACGGCGTAGACGTACCACAGGCTCTCGTTCACCGCTCCTCCTCCGAATGCGCCGACTGCTCCGGCCGGTGCTCCGCCCGCCGCTCCAGGGCGGCAAGCCGCTCGCGCAGCCGCTCGTTCTCGGCGGCGAGTTCCGTCGCGTCCCGCGCCCCGTCGCGGCGCTTCGCCGCGTCGAGCTCCGCCCGGCGGGCGCCGGAGGACAGCGCGGGGTCGTGCTCCCACCAGTCGATGCCCATCTCCCGCGCCTTGTCGACGGAGGCGACGAGTAGCCGGATCTTGATGGTGAGCAGCTCGATGTCGAGCAGGTTGATCCGGATGTCCCCGGCGATCACCACGCCCCGGTCCAGCACCCGTTCCAGGATGTCCGCGAGGTTCGCGCCGCCGCCCGGGCCGGCCAGTGAGCCGGCGCCGGCCCCGCCGTACGGCCCGGGCCCGCCACCCGACTGAGGCATCATCGTGGTCATAGCGTCTCTCCTGCGCCCGACCCGGCGCCCGGCGCGTGGCCGAGGCGGTCGAGCAACTCGTCCTCCCGGCGGTCGAACTCGACCTCGTCGATCAGGCCGTCGTTCAACTGCTGCTCCAGGTCGAGCAGCTCACGCTGCACGGTCACCGGGTCGTAGTGCCGCCGCTCCGCCTCCTCGACCACCTGGGTCAGCACCCACCCGGCGCCCCTGGCGGGCGCGAGCGGGAGCAGCAGCAGCTCGCTGAGCAGGCCCATCAGGGCCGCTCCGGTGTCAGCTCCGTACGCGGCGTGCCCGCGGCGTCCACGGACTCCGAGGTGCGCACGAAGCTGTACGGGGGCAGCGCCCCGCTGGTGTGGATCTCCAGGTGCGGGCTGGCGTGGCGCACGCGCTCGACGGCCGCCAGGAAGCGGTCGGTGTCGTCGCGCGGCACCAGGAACGACAGGTTGACCAGCCGGCCCGCGCCGACCGGGCCCCAGCAGTGGCGCTCGGCGTAGGGCGCCAGCGCCTCCTCCGCGGTGCGCGCGTCGCGGATCTCGTGCTCCCGCACCGCCTCGGCGATCAGCTGGCCCAGCTGCACCCGGTCCTGGTAGGTGGCCTCGCCGCCCCTCTGGCGCATCGCCTCGCTCAGGGCCTGGATCTCCGGGTTCTCGGCGAGGATGCGGCGCAGCACGGCCTCCTCGCGGTGCCCGGCCTTGACGTTGTACTCGTCGCGGTCGGCCAGGGCGGCGAGCTGCTCGCGGTAGAGCTCGGCGTGCTCGCTGAGGGTGGCGCGGATCCGCGAGTCGTCGGCGGACACGCTGCCGAACCGCAGCGGCAGTACCGGCGCGGTCCTCGCCACGGCGGCCAGCACCCGCTGGTGGGCGAGCAGGTCGCGGCGCTTGGGCCGCAGTCCCGCCGGACAGTCGCTGACCACGGCGGCCAGGTCTCCCTCGCGCAGCAACCGCACCCGGTGCGGTGGGTCGCCGACGCCGTCCACGGCGCCGGCTCCCTCACCGCCGTTGCTCTCGGTCCCGGCCAACGGGTCGGGCACCGTCGAGCGGGTGATGCCGTAGACGTAGGTGGTCATTCGTCGGACTCCTTCTCCCGGCGCGAGCTGCTGCTGCGGCGGCTGGTCGTCTTGCGGGGCTCCTTCTCCCTGTCGTCGTCGCGGCCCGTCCGGAACGCGTCCGCCACGCTTTCGGCGGCGCCGGACAGCGCGCCCTTGGTCTTGCTGCGCGCGCCCGACTCGTTGGCCTGGCTGAACAGCTCCGGCACGCCGGGGTCCTTGGAGGGCCCGGATTCCAGGTCGAGCCGGTTGCACGCCTCGGCGAACCGCAGGTACGTGTCCACGCTGGCGACGACGATCCGGACGTCGATCTTCAGGATCTCGATGCCGACCAGCGAGACCCGGACGAAGGCGTCGATGACCAGTCCGCGGTCCAGGATCAGTTCCAGAACGTCGTACAGACTGCTGCTCCCGCCACTCCGGGTGGCAGCGGTCGGTGTATGGGCTTGGGCGACTGCTGTGGTCATGTTGGTGCCTCCTTCTGACACTCATGTGCGCGTCGGCTGTCAGTGATCGGCCCGGCCCCGTTCGTAACGTCGCAGGCGCCGGTAGCCGGTGACCTGCCCGTCGGAGTCGGTCGTGATCTCGTAGCTGGCCATCAGGCTCATCGTGTCCGGGACCCGAGCGAGTTCGGTGACCTCGATCTCGAGCGACCAGCCGTCGCCGGCGCCCTCGAGGCGGGTCACCGCCTCGGCGCGGAGCCCGGTCAGCTCGGCGAACTCCGCACGAGCCGCGCGCAGCACATCCATCGCGGGGCGGGCGCCGTTCGCCCGGTCCGCGTCGGTCTCTCGTCTTGTCGCAGATGATTTCTCCACCATGAGGGGGGACGTGTTCCTTGCCCGTGTCAGGCGAAACATCCGGATCGGGCGGTGTGCGTCGGCCGGGTGCGCGGCAACGGATCAGAGGGCTCGACGGACCTCAGCAGTGACAAACGTTTTCCTTCTTTTGACCGTGGTGGTTCGCAAACGCCGGGATCTGGTTAACCTCTCGGGTCGGGGCACCTCCCGGGCCTCCAGGGCCCGGGGGAGGGTCGGGCCAGCGGAACGCGAGTGGTGGAGTTGCATGGCGGACGGCGGAGCGACGGCAGGCGGCACGAACACACCTGATCCCGAGCGGAGCAGGGTCGAACAAGGCGTCGGGCAGGGCTTCGATCAGGGCTTCGAGCAGGTGTACCGGCAGCACGCGTTAGCGGTGGTGCGCAGCGCGCGGCAGCTGAGCAGGGACGCGCACACCGCGGAGGACCTCGCCGGGGAGGCGTTCGAGCGCACCCTGCGGGCGATGCGCGCCGGTGGCGGCCCGGAGACCTCGACGCGCGCCTATCTGCTGACCGTGGTGCGGCGCCTTGGCTACCGGTGGAACGCGCTCGCCGGCCGGGAGCGGCTGTTCGCCGACCTGGCGACCGTCGGGTTCGGCGAGCCGGGCATGGCGGGCCTCCCACCGGCGGCGTCGCCGGAGGAGGTGGCCCTGCACCGGGCGGAGCAGCTGCTGGTGGCGAAGGCGTTCCTCACCCTGCCCGAGCGCTGGCAGCAGGTGCTGTGGCACACGGTGGTGCTGGGCGAGCCGATCGTGGGGGTCGCCGCTCAGCTCGGCCTCAGCCCCAACGCCACCGCCGTGCTGGCACACCGGGCGCGCGAGGGCCTGCGGCGCGCCTACCTGCGCGCGCACGTGCGGCACGCGCCAGAGGGAGGGGTGGATTGCCGGCGCTACGCGGGCCAGCTCGCATCCTTCACCCGTGCCGCGCGCGGGGACTTCCGCCCGCTGCGCCGGCACCTGAGGGGGTGTGCCCGCTGCCGGGCGATCCATCGCGACCTCGCCGACGTGAACGCCAAGCTGCGCTCGGTGGTGCCCGTCGCCCTCGTCGGCTGGCTGGCCGCGGCCCGGCTGACGGGCGTCGGTCAGGCCGGCGCGGAGGCGGCCGCGCCCGTGGCCGTGGGAGCCGCGGCGGGCGGGGCCGGGATCGGAATGCTGCCGAAGGTCTTCGTGCTCACCGCCTCCTGCGCGCTGGCCACCGGGCTGGCGAACGGCCCGTTGCCGGCGCCGGAGGCGGGACGTCCGCCGCTGCCGCCGGACACCGCCGTCGAGGAGCGCTCGAACCACGGGCCGGCGTCCGACGTCTCCGGGAACCCCGCGGGCCCCGACGACCGGCCGGGGGGCGGTGCGGATCTCCCCGCGGAAGCCACTCCCGGGCCGTTTGCCACCGAGGACTGTCCCGGCAGTGAGAACGCCGACGAGCATCGGGCCGCCTGTCCCGACGTGCCGCCCGAGGCCACGGAGACCGGCAGCGCGGCGACGGAGGAGGCGCAGGACGACGCGCAGGACGACGACGCGCAGGACGACGAGGTCGCTCAGCCGTCCGAGGAGGAGGTGACGGTGGCGGAGACCCCCGCAGTCACCTCCGATGCGTCCTCGGACTCCTCGGGCAACGCCAACGGCGGGGAGAACGGCAACAACGGCAACGGTGGCGAGAACGGGAACAACGGCACGGGCGGCGAGAACGGCAACAACGGCAACGGCGGGGAGAACGGCAACAACGGCAACGGCAACGGAAACGACGGCGCGAACGGCGGCACCTGACGCCCCCGCCCGCCTCACTCCACGGCCTCACCGCACGGCCGCGGGCAGCGCCACCTCGTCGGCTCGCCGGTCGGGCCGCAGCCCTCGCCATACCGGATGGCGCAGCCGCCCCTCCCGGGTCCACGTGCGGTGCGCGACCTCGACGACCAGCCGCGGCTCGACCCACCGCGCCCGCCTGGCCTGCGGCGCCGGCACCGGGTTGGCGAACGGGCTCGCCGGCCGGGTCAGTTCGGTCAGCCGCCGCAGCAGGTCGGCGAGCACCGGCCGGCTGAAGCCCGAGCCGACGTGGCCGATGTAGCGCAGCCGACCCCGTTCGTCGTGCGCGCCGAGCAGCAGCGAGCCGATGCTGTCGGCGCGGTGCCCGTGGCCCGGCTGCCAGCCGCCGACCACCGCCTCCTGCGTGCTGAACAGCGCCCGTTTGATCCACAGCCGGGTGCGGCGGCCCGGCCGGTAGGGCGAGTCGAGCCGCTTGGCGATCAGGCCCTCGAGACCGTGCTCCCTGACCACCGAGAGGAGTTCGTCCGGTTCGGCGTCCGCGCGGGTGTAGTGCGGCGGGACGGCCAGCCCGCCCTCCGGGTCCCGCGCCGCCAACTCGGCGAGCCGCTCGCGGCGCCGCAGGTATGGCTGGTCGAGGAGCCGGTGGTCGTCGAGCAGCAGCAGGTCGAAGGCGATGTAGTTGACTGGGAAGCGCTCCAGCATGGTGGGCGTGGGCCGGCGCTGGTGGCGGCGCTGGAGCAGGCCGAAGTCCGGGCGGCCCGCGGCGTCGAGCGCGACGATCTCGCCGTCGAGCACGGCGGCCCGGCCGGCCAACGCCGGTCCTGGCGGGCCGGTCAGCTCGGGGTAGGTCTCGGTGAGGTCATGGCCGCTGCGGCTGGTCAGCCGCACCTCACCGTCGGGCCCGACCCGCAGGCAGCAGCGGTATCCGTCCCATTTGTACTCGTACGCCCAGCCCTCGTCGCGGGGCAGCTCGCCGTCGGTCGCCAGTATCGGCGTTACCGGTTCCGGGACGCCGGCCGGCGTTCGCGCCATGTCCTCCTGGCCTCCGTCTCCCGCCCGCCCGGGTCCCGTCCGTTCGGGCCCCTGCGGTGCCAGTACACGGGTCAGGACCGGCGGAACGGACGACGACGGCCCCCGTTCCGCCCAGACCGACCGGGATGGGCTAGCGCCCCACGCTCATTCCACGCGCAGCGTGACCGGGATGTTGCCGCGGGTGGCACGGGAGTACGGGCAGGTCTGGTGCGCCTCCTCGACCAGCGCGTGCCCCACGTCCGCCTGCAAGGACTCGGGCAGTTCGACGCGGAGCGTCACGGCGAGCCCGAAGCCGGAGTCGTCCTTGCCGAGCGAGACCTCCGCGGTGACCGCGACGTCCTTGACGTCCGCGTGGGCGCGCCTGCCGGCCGCGGCCAGGGCGCTGGCGAAGCAGGCCGCGTAGCCGACCGCGAAAAGCTGTTCGGGGTTGGTGCCCTCGCCGCTGCCGCCCAGGGACGCCGGCTTGGCCAGCTGGAGATCGAGATGCCCGTCCGAGCTGACAGCCCGGCCCTCCCGGTCGGTGGCGGTGGCGGCGGCGGTGTACAGGACCTCCATGAGAGCTCTCTTCCTTGCTCGTGTCACCTCGTGTGGTCCGTCGATAGATCGACGATCGGATGATATCTCTCTTCACTCATCCAGGCGTATACGTGCCCCTTCGGGATTGGCCCTGAGGAGCGGAACGCATTCCTTCTTCAGGACGTCTCCCAGCGCGAAGGAAAGGTGCTCTCGATGGCAGGTCTTCCGCCCTTCGTGCTCGAGCCCTTCAACGACAGCTGCCGCGTCACCTGCGAAAAGAGGGAGCATGTGGTCGTGGGCGTCAGCCCGGGAAACGGCTATTTCCGGGCGGAACTGCTGGCCAGTCTTCTCAGATGGTTGTGTGATGAATTTCGCCAGGTCGACGTCGTCGTTCCCGACTCCGCTCTGCTGCACACCTATCTCGCCCTGGGCTATTCCGGGCCCCGGGCGGCGAAGAAGGTGCACACGGAGGTCAGCGTGCTGCGCAACCGCGTCGTGCGGGGCTGGAGCGCCGGCGGCGGGCGGCGGGCTGGGGACGGCGTGTATCTCATGTCCGAGTTGGTCGGCCGGGAGAGCTACCAACACCTGCTGGTCCGCGCCGAGGAGGCGCTGGCCAGGGACTCGACGCTGCGGCTCACCGGGCTGCGGATGACCCGCGCGGTGCTGCTCTCCCGTGGCCACGGAGCGGAGCCGACGCCGGGCCAGTTGGACCAGGGCCTGCGCTATATCGTGGCCGAGTTGCCGTTCTTCCTCTCCGCCGCCGACATCTTCGGCGTCCCCTCGTCCGTCTGCGTCTACCACCAGGTGGTGCCGCTGGCCGACGTCATCTTCGCCGGCGGCTCACCGTTGAGCCCTTCGGCGCGGCAGGCGTACGCCCTCTTCCGCCCCGCCGACACCCCGGGGCGCCGTTCGGAACGGATCATGGCGTGAGCCGGCGCGAGATCGCGGCCGCCGGGCTGCGCGACCCGCATCTGGTGCGCGCCTACGCGACGTGCGACGCGTTCCTGCGCCGGCGCAGGAACGCTGCCCACCCCGTCGCCCGGGCGCTGCTGCCGCCGGGCCGCCGGCCGTACTGGGACGCCATCCTCGCCTTCTCCACGCATGTGGAGGACCTGATCGACGACCGGACCCGCAGCGCCGCCGAACGGCTGGCCGGGTACGAGTCCTACGAACGGGAGTTCCTGCTGCTGTTGGACGGCGAGAACCCTTCCCCAGCCATGGGGGGCACCCGGGACGAAGTCTGGGGGAGGCTGGGGGGCGCCCCCACCGGCGGGCGCCCGCCGCCGTCCTTCCTGGGTCGCCAACTGGCCTACGCGTTCGAGCACTCCGTCCGGACCTGGAGCATCCCCACGGCGTCCGTGCGGCGTTTCCTGACGACCGTCCGCGGCGACCTCAGCGTCACCGAGTACCCGCGCTTCGCCGATCTCGCGGGGTACCTGGAGGGCGTCTGCGGCCAGGGCACCCGCTGGGGCAACGCGCTCCTCGAACCCTGGCACGAGCGGGCCGACGAGCAGGCGGTGGCCGCGAGCTTCGGGCTGCAACTCACGGACTACCTGCGGGACCTGCGCGAGGACCTCGCCCACGGCCGCCTCTACCTGCCGCTGGAGGAGCTGCGCTCCTACGGTCTCAGCCGCACCGACGTGGAACGGGCCGCGCGGGACCGGCGGATGACGCCGGGCCTGCGCGAGCTGGTGGAGTTCCAGACCCGACGGGCCCATCGGTACTTCGCCGAGGCGGCCGACTGGTGGCGTCTGGTGGACCCCTCCTGCCGCGAACTGCCACGCCAGTACGTCCGGCTCGGCCGGATCACCCTGGAGCGGATCGAGCGCTCGGAGCACGACATCTTCCGTCTCGGCCGCCGCACCCGCCTCGCCGGCGCCGCGGTCTCCTGCACCGGCTTCGCCGCGGGATACCTGCGGTCCACGACGAGACGGCTGGCCACGCGCGCGCACCGGGCGAGATCGGAGCAGCGGTAGCCATGCGCCGCACGCTGGTGATACCAGGTCCGGCCCGCGGCAGGCGCGAGCGGCGATGAACGATCCGGTCCTGCCGCCCGCATCCCGCGGCATCCGCCCGGGGATGGGATCGAACGTGAGAACGGGCCGCCGGGGTGCCAACTCCCCTCCGACGGTGGCGATTTGACCGGACGGATCGGCGGCGAGACGGTGGGCGGACCAGCCTCCCCGTTCGATGTCCGGGCGTCCAGGACGACCGGAAAGGGGCGCGACGCGCGGCGGCGGCACGCGCGGATAGGCTCCTGGCATGGACGTGCTCAGTGACGTGCTCGCGGTGATGCGCGCGGGGCGGCCGTTCGCGGAACGGGCCACCTGCCAGGCGCCGTGGGGCATGCGCTTCGCGGTGGGCGACACCGCGGCCTGCCACGTCGTGCTGCAGGGCGCCTGCTGGCTGATCCCGCCGCACGGCGCCCCGTTGGCGCTCGGCGTCGGCGACGTGGTGCTGATACCGCGCGGCGACGGCCACGCCCTCGCCGACCGTCCTGGCAGCCCGCTGGCGCGTCACGTCGCCGACCGGAACGAGGACTCGTCGCTCGGCGAGGTGCGGATACCCGGCCCGGGCGCCACCACCACCCTGCTCTGCGCGTCCTACCGTTTCGACCACGCCCGCCCGCACCCGCTGCTGCATGATCTGCCCGAGGTGATCCACCTGCCCGACCGGGTCGGCCAGCACCCCTCGCTGCGCTGCGCCGTCGAACTGCTGGGCGGCGAACTGCGGCATCCCCGGGCCGGGACCGAGGCGGTGCTGCCGGCGCTGGTCGACCTGCTGCTGCTCTACGTGCTTCGCGCCTGGCTGGACGAGCAGTCGGGACACCCCGCGCCCGGCTGGGCCGCCGCGCTGCACGACCCGGCCATCACCACGGCGCTCCGCCATATCCACCGACGCCCCGAACGCCCGTGGACCGTGGTCGACCTGGCCACCCAGGCGGGCCTGTCCAGGGCGTCCTTCGCCAAGCGCTTCACGACCGTGGTCGGCCAGCCGCCGCTGACCTACCTCACCTGGTGGCGGATGACGACCGCCGCCGGGCTGCTGCGCGGCTCCGACGCCTCGTTGCGCGCCGTCGCCGAACGCTGCGGCTACGGCTCGGAGTACGCCTTCGCGAAGGCGTTCAAACGCGAGTACGGCACGGCGCCCGGCCAGTACCGTCGGCAGGAGCGCGCCGGCGCCCCCCGCCGCTGAACCGGCCGCGCGGCGCGGGCCGCGGGTTTCACCGTTTCGTTACCGGCTACTCGTGGCCGCATGGAAGTTGTCAGCCTGGTCCTTTCGGTCATCGCCCTGGCCCTGGTCGGCGCCGTCGGATACCTGATCTGGCGTCAGCAGCAGGCCGCACGCGGCACGGGCTCCACGGAGAAGCACGCGCACGACGAGGTCAAGCCACACCTCTCGTGCGAAATCGAGAAGAGCGACGAGTGGCACCGCCTCACGCTGCGGCTGGAGTCGGCGCAGCCGCTGACCGCCTGTCAGGTCCGGGTCCTCGACGGCCCGGTGACCTTCACGGACGGCCAGGACGGCGTCACCCCCGCCGATCTGACGCGCGCCGACTACGGCGCCATCGAGCCGGGTCCGCCCGCGATGCGCCGGGTGCGCATCGGGGACACGACCACCGGCAACGGACACGGATCCCACGAACACCACGGACACCAGCACGGCGACGGGCACGGCAACGGGCACGTCACCGACAACGGGCACGCGCGGATCATGCTCGACTGCACCTCGGGCTCGGACTCCTGGACCGCGGTGCACACCGTGGCCCTGCCTCCCGGTCGGTCACGCATCCGGTTCATCTGACTCGCTCCCGGCCGAGCCCGCGACCCCCCGGCGGCCGGCGCACCCGGCTCTCCCCACGCCGGCGGCGCCGGCCGCCGCGCCGGGACAGGACCTAGGATGTCCCACGTCCGGGCGAACGGCGTGCTCACCACCGGGGGTAGCGAATGCGGCCGCTGAACTCAGCGAACCTCAAGGGCGTCTGGTCCACGGTGCTGCTGCCGGTCGAGCCCGACGAGAGCATCGACTTCGGGCGGCTGCGGGAGGCGCTCGACGCCGTGCTCGGCGCGGGCGTGCACGGCGTCTACACCAACGGCACGGCCGGCGAGTTCATCACACTCTCCGAACCCGAGTACGACCGGCTGCACGAGCTGGTGGCCGAGCGGTGCGCGGCGGCGGGCGTCCCGTACCAACTCGGCGCGAGCCACTCCAGCGGCCAGCTCAGCCTCGACCGGATCCGCCGCGCCGCCGCGTTGCGGCCCGGCGCGATCCAGATCGTGCTGCCCGACTGGCTGCCGCTGCACCCGACCGAGGTGCTGGCCGCGGTGGCCCGGATGGCCGAGGTCGCCGACGGCGTCCCGCTGGTGCTCTACAACCCGCCGCACGCCAAGACCCAGCTGGACGCGGAGCTGTTGACCCGCCTCGCGGACGCGGTGCCCACGCTCGTCGGCCTCAAGCTGCCAGGTGTGGCGGCGGCCAAGGAGCTCACCGAGCGCCTCGCCGTGTTCGTTCCCGGCCACACGCTGGCCACGGCGCACGGCCAGGGCGCGGCCGGCTCCTACTCCAACGTCGCCTGCATGAGCCCGGCCGGCGCCGTCCGTTGGTACCAGCAGACGCTCGCGGAACCGGCCGCGGCGCGGGAGGTCGAGGCCCGGCTCCAGCGGTTCATGGTCCGGCATGTCACGCCGCTCGCCGACGCCGGGTACGGCGATCCGGCGCTGGACAAGACGCTGTGCGCCATCGGCGGGTGGGCGCCCGTCGGCACCCGGGTCCGCTGGCCCCACCGCTCGGTTCCCGAGGAGGCGATCCCCGCGCTCCGCGCGGCGGCCGAGCGGGCCGTCCCCGAGCTGCTGGCGTACCCGATCGGCGCCGCGGCCTGACTCCTGTGTACTGTCCTTTGGTACTGGCGCCGGGGCGAGGCCGACGCGGGGAGTATCGGGAGGATGTCGTGGCTGTATCGCTGACCAAGGGCGGAAACGTCTCGCTCACCAAGGAGGCACCGGGCCTGACCGCGGTCACGGTCGGACTCGGCTGGGACGTCAGGTCCACCACCGGCACGGACTTCGACCTGGACGCGAGCGCGATCGCCGTGAACACCGCCGGCCGTGTCTACTCGCCCGGTCACTTCGTCTTCTTCAACAACAAGCAGACGCCCGACCAGACGATCGTGCACACCGGCGACAACCGCACGGGAGAGGGCGTCGGCGACGACGAGGGCATCAACGTCAACCTGGCGGGCCTGCCGGCCGACATCGACAAGATCGTCTTCCCGGTCTCCATCTACGAGGCCGAAAGCCGCCGGCAGAACTTCGGCCAGGTCCGCAACGCCTACATCCGCATCCTCAACCAGGCCGGCGGCGCCGAAATCGCGCGCTACGACCTGAGCGAGGACGCGGCGACCGAGACCGCGATGGTCTTCGGCGAGCTGTACCGCAACGGCGCGGAGTGGAAGTTCCGCGCCGTGGGCCAGGGCTACGCCTCGGGCCTCGCCGGTATCGCGGCCGACTTCGGCGTCACCGGCTGAACCCGGCTCGGCCCTCGCGGCCGGGCCCGATCTTCCAGGCGGCGACCGTCACGCCCCGCCCCCGGCAGCACGCCGGCGGCTCGGGCCCCGACGGTCGCCGTCTGCGGTTGGCGGCGGCACCGCCACCCGCCCCACCACGCTGGCGACAGCGCTCGCTCCCATGGCGCCACACTGGCTCGGTCCTGGTTCGGCTCTGGTTCGGCTCTGGTTCGACGGGGTGCCCTCGTGGCGACGGAGCCCGGGGATCCCGACGTGGCCCTGACCTGGTAGCCGTTCGGGCACGCGCTCGCGGTCGCCACGGACGCCGGCCTGGGCCGTCGGCCCTGCGCGGCCGGCATCAGGCCTTCCGCCCCACCCCGCCGTACGCGTCCACCGGCACGTCGGTCATGTCCCGGCCCCCGGTCTCGGGCCGCCACCGGCTCAGCTCCACCACGCCGGGCTCCAGCAGCTCCAGGCCCTCGAAATAGTGGGCGATCAGCTCGGGGGAGCGGGCGATGTAGGGGATCCCGCCCTGCTGGTTGTAGAAGTCGTTGGCCCGGACGTACACCTCGGTGTCGATGCCGTCGTAGAGGGTCAGGTGGCTGCCCGCCGGCAGCGGCTCCAGCAGGCCCCGCACGATGGCGCATCCCTCGTCGTAGTCCTCGATATGGCCCAGCACGCCGATCAGCATCACGGCGACGGGCTGGGAGAGGTCGAGGGTCCTCGCCGCCTCCCGCAGGATCGTGTCGGGCTCGCGCAGGTCGGCGTTGACGTAGGCGGTGGCGCCCTCCGGGGTGCTGGTCAGCAGCGCCCGGGCGTGGGTGAGCACCAATGGGTCGTGGTCCACGTAGACGATGCGCGCGTCGGGGACCGTCCGCTGGGCGATCTCGTGCGTGTTGTCGACCGTCGGCAGGCCGGAGCCGACGTCGAGGAACTGGCGCACCCCCACCTCGCCCGCCAGATGGCGGACGGTGCGCGCCAACCAGCGCCGGGAGACTCTGGCGACGTCCACGATCCCGGGGAAGATCTGCGTGTAGGCGTCCGCTGCCGCGCGGTCCACCTGGTAGTTGTCCTTGCCACCCAGCCAGTAGTTCCAGACCCTGGCTGAACGCGGCACGGTGATGTCGATCCCGGGCGGGGGGAGGTCGTCGGTCATACGTAACAGCCTCTCATCTGACATAGCGTCACGCACAACTCTGCTCACCCTCCGTTCACGCGACTCATTCGGCGAGCCGGTGCACCACCACGACGCCTCCGTGGGCGGGTTGGTCCAGGCGCCGGTCGTCGGTCCGCACGTACTCGTCGATGAGCGCCAGCAGCCGGCGGTCCAACTCGGCCGCGGCCTCGGCGGAGAGGTGCAGCGCGAACCGGGTGAACGTGCGGACGGACTCCGGACCCGCCGCGTGCAACTCCTCCCGCAGCGCGTCGATCGGGGCGAACGCGGCGTCCGCCTCGGTCTCCGGGGGGTCGTCCAGCCACCAGGTGCGGGGCCTGGCCCGGTACGGCTTCTCCAGCGCGCCGCTCTCCCCGGCCCGCACCGGCGCCTGCTCCAGCAGGCCCGCCTCCGTGAGTTGGCGGACGTGGTAGAGCACGGTGCCCGGGTCGCGGCCGAGCCGGTCGGCCAGCTGTTTGTTGGTCAACTCCCGCTGCCAGCACAGCCGCAGGATGCGCAGCCGCAGCGGGTGCGCCAGCGCCTTGGCCTCGCGGGCGGTGGCCTCGCGTCGTCGCGGCGGCGCCGCCGCGCCGTGGTCGTCCATGGGTCCAGGCTAGGCCCTGTCCGGCCGATCTTGCCGGGCGCGCGACTCCCCCGGACTCTGTCCGGGGGGACCCCCACGCTACGGCCACTCGCTGCGTTGTCGAATCGCGCGAGTACGTCCCCCAGACTCCGTCTGGGAGGTGCCCCCATCGATCGACAGGACAGGACCTAGTCCGCCGATGGATCTGCGCACATCGATGGAGTTTTCCCCATCGATGTGCCATTCTCCATGAATGGCGGGCGACGAGACGATCCCCACCCCGGCGGACCGGACGGCGGAGCCCACGGTCGGCGGGGCCGAGACCGGGCTGGGGTCCGCCTACTGGTGGCTGTGGACCGCCTCCGCCCTGTCCAACCTGGCGGACGGCGTGTTCAAGGTCGCCGTGCCCCTGCTGGCCGTCGCCCTCACCCGGTCCCCGGCGCTCATCGCCGGCCTGACGTTCGCCTTCACGCTGCCCTGGCTGCTCTGCGCGCTGCCCGCCGGCGCGCTCGTCGACCGCCTCGACCGCCGCCGGCTGATGTTCGGCGCCAACGCCGTCCGCGCCGTGCTGCTCGCCGCGCTCACGGCCCTGACGCTGTTCGACGCCGATTCGGTCGGGGCGCTGTACGCGGTCGCGCTCTGCGCCGGCACCGCGGAGACGGTCCACGACACCGCGGCGCAGTCGCTGGTGCCCCGGCTCGTCCGGCGCGATCGGCTGCCGCGGGCCAACGGGCGGCTGTTCGCCGCGGAGTTGACCGCCAACGAGTTCCTGGGCCCGCCGTTGGCCGGACTCCTCGTGGCCGCCGGCGCGGCCGTCGCCCTGGGCACACCGGCCGTGCTCTGGGCCGGCACGCTGCCGGCGCTGCTGCTGGTGCGCGGCCTCCGCCACCGCGACGCACGGGAGGACCGGGTCGAGCGCCGGCCGGCGACGCTGCGCGCCGATATCGCGGAGGGCCTGCGCTTCCTGTGGCGCCACCGGCTGCTGCGCACCTTCGCCGCCATGGTCGGGGTGTTCAACTTCGCCAGCAGCGGCACCCAGGCCGTTCTGGTGCTGTACGCGGTCGGGCCTGGGTCCGCGATGGGGCTCAGCGCCGCGTCCTACGGCTGGCTGCTGAGCTGCGTCGCCGCCGGCAGCCTGGTCGGCTCGTTCCTCGCCGAACGAGCGGAGCGGCTGCTCGGCCGGACCCGCGCGCTGCTGGTCTCGCTGGCCGCGAGCGCGCCGCTGGTCGGCCTGCCGGCCGCGACGGCCGACCCGTTCCTGGTCGGCGCCGGCTTCCTGGTCGGCGGCGCCGGGCTGGTCGTCGCGAACGTCCTGATGGTGTCGCTGCGCCAGCGCGTCGCCCCCGACCGGCTGCTCGGGCGCGTCAACAGCGGGTACCGGCTCGTGACCTGGGGCGCCAAACCGCTCGGCGCCCTCGCCGGCGGCGCCCTGGCCCAGTTCCTCGGGCTGCGTGCCGTCTTCCTGGTGATGGGCCTCCTGGCGCTCAGCGTGCTCGCCGGCCTGACCCAAGTGACCGACGACGCCCTGACCGCCGCGGAACGCGAGGCCGACCAGGGCTGACGGGACCACCGGTTCGAGCGGTCGAGCGGTCGAGCGGTCGGGCCCGGGGGCGCGGGCCGTCGAGGGCTCGCGCCCCCGGACGCGGAACTACCCGGCGGGGGCCGGGGTGACCGGGGCGGTGGGGGCGGTGGGGGCCATGGCCTGGACACAGGCCGGCACCGAGTGGCTGGGCAGCACGCCCGCCGTGCCGAGCGAGTCGTAGCAGGTGGTGAAGTCACCCGCGGCACCGTGCTCGCACCCGGCGCCCTGGTCGGCGGTGTATCCGTTCCCTTCCAGGTAGGACACGCAGGTGGCGCTGTCGGCGTGGGCTGGTGCCGCGATGACGAGCGGCAGGGCGGTGGCGGCGGCGAAGGTGATCGCCGCCACCGAGAGTCGGCCTAGACGGGACATGGTGCTCCAATCGTGGTTCGTGCCGGCGATTGCCGGCGCCCACCGGGTATGCCCCGACACGCCGCACCCGGCCCGCACCCCACGCCCGCACCACCCGACTGCCGGCGCCGTTCACCCCAATCGCCGACCCGGGTTGCGTACCGCCGAACGGGTCCTGCCGATGCGCCCGGTGAGTGGTCGAGGGCCACCGGGCGCGTGTGGGAGTGGCCTACAGGCCGTCGGCGACCATGGCCTCGACGATCTCGACGTGACGGTCGGCGCTGGTCTGGCTGAACTCGTTCTCGTAGTTCAGGCCGTAGGGCCAGAAATGGCCGCCGCCGCAGGAGATCGTCGCCCCCGACCCGTCGTACTGCTTGACGAGCGCCGTGGCCCGGGCGCCGTGCCAGGTGCCGCCGCTGGACAGCGAGCCCCAGCTGCCGCTGGTGCCGACGCCGATGGTGTGGGCGATCTCGTGCAGGGCGGTCCGCTCCGTCATATAGGCGCGGTTTCCGAAGCGGATGGTGCCGTTGATGTTCCCGTCGGCGGTGGGGACGCCCGGCTCGTAGTAGACGGTGATGGACTTCCCCAGATCGCTGAGGTTGTTGTAGCGGGCCACCGCCGCGTTCATGGCGGAGGTGATGAGGTCGTAGGCCGCCAGCTGGTCCTGGGTGGGGTTCTGCGCCCTGACCAGGGTCCAGCCGATGCTGGCCGCCGTCGTCTGGTCCTGCGCGGCGGCCGGGGCGCCGGCCGCCGGGGGCGTGGCGTGGGCCACGCCGGGGACGGCCAACACGCCGGCGACCAGGGCGGCCACGGCCAGGCGCCGCCGGCGGGAGAGCGGGCGGGAAGGGGTCATGTCACTCCTCCTTGAGTGGGGTTCGGAAGAAGTTCCACGCGTCGCCGATGCACGCGCCCATCGGTTCGATCTGCCAAGCGCGATGTCACGTCCATGACATGTCGATCGATGTTCGACTCTGCGCGAGCACCACCACAACCCAACAGGCGCCCCCTGTCAACCCCTCCGGTCTCAACGCGGCTTGTTTACGCGAACTTGTCCGTTTGGATTGGTTGTGCCGATCATTCGCGGTGACTGAGCCTCCGTTCGAGGATGTCGGGTTGACGCTCCTGATCCAACACAATCAAACATTCCCCCCTGGCCGTCCGGTGACTGTGGACTCGGCTTGACCCTCACCTTGCGTGAGGCTGGACGGTGGGGTGCATGAGTGACTACTACGACGCGTTTGAGATGAGTCCCGTGCCCGCTCCCGGTGCGGATGCGGTTCCGCCGGAGCCGTTCCGTGGCATCTACGGAATGCCCGCGTTCGTGACGATCCCCACGTGCGATCTGGCGGCGTCGGTGGACTTCTGGATTCGTGGGCTCGGGTTCTTCGAGCTGTTCAGCATCCCCGGCAGGCTTGTGCATCTGCGCCGGTGGGCGTTCCAGGACGTACTCCTCGTCCCGGCGGCGAACGTTCCGGAGCAGACACCGGGGATGAGCATCAGTTTCTCGTGCGTGCTCAGCCAGGTCGAATCCCTTCTCGAGGCCTGTCGTGCGGTGCGTCCGAAATCGGTCGAGGGTCCACGGGACACCCCCTGGAACACCCGCGATGTCACGGTGATCACCCCCGAGAACGCACGGATCGTTTTCACTGCGGCGAAGCCCTTCGATCCGGCCAGTCAGGAGGCGCGGAACCTTGCAGCCATCGGGATCACCCCACCGGGCGTCGGTCGCGGCGACAATGCGGAGCATGCCTGATGCCACTGACGCCGATGGCCTGACCGTGGGTCAGGTCTCCGCGGGTCTGGGCGTGACGATTCGCGCGCTGCACCACTGGGACGAGATCGGTCTGGCGCGACCGTCGCTGCGCACGGCTGCCGGATACCGGCTCTACACCGCTGGCGATCTGGAACGCCTCCACCGCATCGTCGTCTACCGTGAGATCGGTCTCGGCCTGGACCGGATTCGGGCCGTCCTGGACGACTCGACCACCGACGTGCCCGGCGCATTGCGCGCGCAGCGCACCCAGGTTGCCGAACGGATCGACCGCCTCCAACAGCTCAGCGCCGGACTGGACCGGATGATCGACGCCCACGAGCGCGGCCTGCTGCTGACCGTCGAGCAGCAGGTCGCGATCTTCGGCCCCCAGTGGAACCCGGACTGGCCCACCCAAGCCCGTCAGCGCTACGGAGACACGACGCAATGGCTGCAGTACGCCGAACGCTCAGCCTCTCGCGGTCCGGAGGAATGGCAGGCCATCGCCGACGCCAACGCCGGCCTCGAGCGCGCCCTCGCGGATGCGATGGACGCCGGCGTCGCACCCGGTAGCCCAGAAGCGAATCAACTCGTCGAGCGGCATCGAGAGGTTTTTGCTTCGTACTTTCCCCTCACCAGGCAGATGCAGGTCTGTCTCGGCCGCATGTATGAGGCCGATCCGGGATTTTCCGCCCACTACGACGACATCCGCGCCGGCCTGGCCACATGGTTCCGTCACCTCATCGACGCCAGCGCCCGCGCCCACGGCATCGACCCCGACACCGCGACCTGGCAGTAGAGCGCGGCGCCGAACGGCCTCGGTCGGGCCTCCCGCCGCGAACATCGTGCGCGTTCCGTCCCGTTTTCCGGGACACCCCGCGCACGAACTCACGCTGGCCACTCACCCGGCAGGTCGTCAGCCTGCCAACGCCGTGGCCAGTCGGCGGATGATCCCGGCCTCGGCGGCGTTGATGTCGTCGGTGGACGGCGCGTGTTCAGTGATCGCCGCGCCGACGATGTCGTCGACGCGGTCGATCAGGTCGATCAGTCGCTGCGGCCGCAGGCCGTTCGGCTCGGGGTAGCAGGTGGAGCCGAACACCGTGGGCTCCAGCACGTCAAGGTCCACGTGCACGTACACAGGGCCGTGCACACCATCGAGCACCCGCTCCAGGTCCTCGACACCGTGCCTGCGCAGTCCCGTCTTCGCGAGGTACTCGTGCTCGGACGCGTCACCCGCCCGCTCCCCGGCGATGATCACCTGCTCCGGCGCCAGCGGCCGCTCGGGTGTGAGCCCGGCCGGCCCGTCACCCAGCAGCGCGCGCACCACCATGCCGTGGAAGGCACCCGACGGCAGAGTCCGCGGACTGTACACGTCCGGATGGGCGTCGATCCACAGCACCGTCAATCGGTCACCGTGGCGGGCGTGCGCCGCGGCGATCGGCGCGATGTCGACCGCGCAGTCACCACCAATGGTGATCACCGGGCCCGCAATCCCCGCCAGTGCCTCTCGCGTCAACCGCTGGTTCTCCACGAGAACATCAAGCGCCCGGATCCCAGCGGCCTTCTCCCCGCCGATGTCGAGCACCGGCACCGTCACCACCGCCTCGGCCGGCACGAGTTCAGCGGCGCGACGAGCACCGGCCACCAGCCGCGGGGCCTTGCTCGACGCCGAACCCTGCCATTGGGGCACACAGAGCACAGTCGTCATGCGGACGACACTACGAGAGGCTCAGCTGATCCTTTCCCTGTGCGCGATCTGCCCTGAACCGGCGGCTGGGGCTCAGGGGTTGGCATCCCTGATGGCGCGCAGTGCGGCGTGGGCGAGGGCGGCGCGCAGCGTGGGCAGGAAGTCGCCCGCCTCCGTGGCGGTCAGCCAGGGGTCCATGGTGCACGAGATCAGGTGGGTGATCGGGTCGACCGACGGGTCGCCGGCCACGCCGAGCCGGTCCATCAGGCGGCCCACATAGGCCCGCCCGTACAGGCGCGGGTCGAGTTGGGATCCGCTGAGGATCAGTTCCGGGCGCTGTTCGGGCGCCGGCATGCCCTCGGCGGCGGCCAAGTCCTCGGGCACCATGAGCCGTTCGGCGAGCAGCCGGTTGATCCGGTTCGCGGCGGCCAGGTTCGGGTTCGGCTTCCCGGTCGCCACGTCCCTGGCGTTGAAGGCGTAGGCGACGATCGTCTGGTCGGAGCCCAGCTGGGCGAGCAGCCGCATCGCCTCCTCGTCGCCCATGATCTCCTCGTTGGACCTGGCCACGATGAGCTCCCGCACCCGGTGCAGCTCGGCCGCCAGCGCCACCGCGTCGCCCGGATGGCGGCGCTCCGCCGGCAGCCGCTGGAACGGCACGACCAGCAGTCCGGGATAGTCGAGACCCAGCGTGACGACGGCGGCGTACAACCGCTTGCTGTTGAACAGCGTCTGCCCGAGGAGGGCGCCGTAGCCCCGTTCGTCGGTGGTGATGAGCCGATGGCTCAGGTACACACCGGCCGCCGCGGCCCCCGGCTTGGAGCCCTCGACGCCGAACAGCCCGACCCCCGTCGTCCCCGCGCCCTGGTCGAGGTAGGGCGCGGAGAACGCCACCAGGTTCCGCTGCGTCCCGTCGCGGTAGCACAGCGCCCCCGCCGGATACGGGGCGAACCCGGCCTTGTGCGGGTCGATGGTGATCGAGTCGGCCTGGCCCAGGCGGTCGTACTGCCGGTTCACATAGGCGCTCATCAGCAGGTCGGGCGTGTACCCGGAGCGGTGCCCGTCGGGGCTCGGCGTCCGCCGGCGCCGGATCGCCGCGAAGTAGCCGCCCCACGCGGCGTCCACGTGCACCGGGAAGGAGACGCCCTGCGCCCGGAACTCCTCCCGGACGTCGAGCATCCCGTCCAGCGGGTCCACGGCGCTCTGTTCGGTGCTGCCCAGCACCGCGACGGCGCAGACCACCGGGCGCCTGCCGCGCGCGCACCCCGCCAACTCCGTCCGCAGGCTGCCCAGATCGGCCCGCGCGTCCAGGTCCACGGCGACCGGGATCAGCCCGCCCTGGCCGATGCCGAGCATCGCCGCGGCCTTCGGCCACGAGTAGTGCATCGTCGCCGTCACCAGCACCGCCGGGTCGCCCACATCGTCGCCCAGCAGCCGCCGCCGGAAGGCGTCGAGTCCCAGGTACTGCACCGTGTAAGCGTTGACCAGCGCCAGATCGTCGCGGGCCACGCCGAGCCCGGTCATCCGGCCCGGCAGCCCGAGCACCTCGGGCACCGGCAGGTTGACGCCCTGCCAGGCGTCCAGGTCGAGCAGCGGCAGCTCGTCGCGGCCGTCGGCCAGCCGGACGGTGATCCCGCGCGCCGCGCCCAGGGCGTGCGGATGGCGCCGGATCGCCTCGGCGACGGCGAGCGGGTAGTACGTCAGGTTGCGCGCCGACCACAGCGCCTCCAGGTTGGCGACCGTGCCGTCGCACGTCACATGGCCCCACGGCTCCGGCGTGCCGGGCGCGGCGTACCCCAGCAGCCGGCACAGGTCGCGGCCGACCTCCTCCTCCAGCCGGGTGGTCACCGGGGAGCCCTCCAGGGCCACGTTGTTGGGGTTGTAGAGCATGGCCGCGAAGTATCCGGCCAGTGCGGGGAGCGTGACGTCCCAGTTCATATGGGCCTGGTACCGATAGCTGAAGAACGGCACCGAACCGCGCAGCCGGTCCAGGAGGCTGCGGTACTCCCGCCGCATGGTCTCGACGCTCCGCCGGTACGCCTCCGAGTCCTTGACGGCCTCGGTGACGTACACCGGGTCGCCCGGGTAGAACTGCCGGCGGTCCTCGCAGTGCGACGCGATCGCCATGTCGATCAGGGAGGCCAGCAGTTCCTGGTTCTCGGCCATCGGCCCGAGGAACCAGGCGGCGAGCGAGTCGCTGCCGGGCGCGTCGGTGAGGTCGAGTTCGGCGGCGAGGGCGGACACGGCGGCCAGGCGTTCGCGGGGAGTCTCCCGGAGGGTCACGACGGTTCTCCGATCGGGGCGGACCGCGGCGGATGCCCGCCGCGGAGGGTGCCCCGCACTGGTTCCCACGTCGGCCCACGCGCAGCGCCCCCACGCGAGTGAAATGGGCGGACGGACGTTGACGCCGGTGCCCGTCGCCGGTCCCGCGCCAGGGGCCCACCGGGGGCGAACGCCAGGTGCGACGCGAGGGGTTGACGGGGCCAGGCGGCTGGCATACGTTCCGCGCAGATCAGTATTCCGAATGGCATTCGCTATTTCGAACGAATGCGAACGTCGGAGCCGTCCCCCCCACCGGATCCGAGTCGCGGTTGCCGCCTCCGTCGGCGGCCACCCCGGCCCGTCCTCGCCGCCCGAGCCGCCAGGCCGGGCGGTCGAGTGCTCATGGTCCCCGGTCGGGCGGCTCCCGGGACGTTGGTCGCCGCGTTCCAGCACCCGGGGCGCAATCACTGCTCGCCGCTGTCGGCCGCCGTGCCGGCAATCCTGGGAGCGCTCCCAACAGGGGGTGCTCCCACTCGCCGAATGAAACGTTTTAGTCGCTTGAGTTCGCTGAGGGAGCCGCCATGAACCGGTCGAGCACGACGCCACCGCGCGCGACAGCGCGCAGACGCAGACATCTCGGTCTGCTCCTCGCCCTGATCGCCCTCCTCCTCACCGGAGGCACCGTCGCGACGCCACAGCCCGCCGCCGCGGCCCCGGTGATCGACCCGAACGCCAACTACGCGCTGGTCAACCGGCACAGCGGCATGGCGCTCGACCTGTACAACTTCGCCACCAACGACGGCGCGGACATCGTGCAGTGGACCCGCAACGACGGGGCCTGGCAGCAGTGGCAGTTCGTCGACGCCGGCGGCGGCTACTACGAGATCAGGTCCGCGCACAGCGGCAAGGTCCTCGACGTCCAGGACGCCTCGACCGCCGACGGGGCCGGCATCGTGCAGTGGAGCGACCTGAACCGGACCAGCCAGCAGTGGCGGATCGCCGATTCGGGCGACGACTACATCCGGCTGATCAACCGCAACAGCGGCAAGGCGCTCGACCTCCTGGACTTCTCCACCGCCAACGGCGGCCAGCTCATCCAGTGGCCCGACCTGAACGGCCCCAACCAGCAGTGGGAGCTGATCAAGGTCGGCGCCTCCTCCGGCACGTTCAGCAACCCGATCAAGACGAACGGGCCCGACCCCTGGTTGCAGTACCACGACGGCTACTACTACCTGGCCACGACGACGTGGAACTCCACGATCACCATGCGCCGTTCGACGACCCTCGCCGGGCTGCGGAACGCCTCGGACCAGACGATCTTCAACCTGTCCGGCATGCCCAACGGCTGCTGCAACATGTGGGCGCCCGAGTTCCATCTGCTGGACGGGCCCAACGGCCCCCGCTGGTACCTCTACTACGTCGCGGGACAGAACGTCTCCGACTACAACCCCACCCAGCGGCTGCACGTGTTGGAGAGCGACGGCACCAACCCTATGGGCCCGTACCACTTCAAGGCGGACCTGAACTCGAACGCCTGGGAGCTCGACCCCAGCATCCTGCGGGTCGACGGCGACCTCTACCTGATGGGCAGCGGCATCGACGGCACCCAGAGCCTGACCATCACCGCGATGAGCAACCCGTGGACCACCAGCGGCTCGCGGCGCACCATCAGCTCCCCGACGTACTCCTGGGAGACGCAGTCGGGCTCCGTCAACGAGGGCGCCGAGGCGCTCTACCACGACGGCGAGGTCATGATCGTCTACTCGGCCAGCGCCTGCTGGGGCCCCGACTACAAGCTGGGCCTGCTCACCCTCACCGGGAACGACCCGCTCAGCCGGTCCAGTTGGACCAAGCACTCGACCCCGGTCTTCCAGCGCAACGACGCGGCCGGCGTCTACGCCCCGGGCCACAACGGGTTCTTCACGTCACCCGACGGCACCGAGGACTGGATCGTCTACCACGCCAACAGTTCGGCCAGCGGCGGCTGCGACATGAACCGGTCGACCCGCGCCCAGCAGTTCACGTGGAACGCCGACGGCACGCCGAACTTCGGCACCCCGGTGCCCACCGGGGTCGCCCTGACGTCGCCGTCCGGCGAGTAGCCGACCGCCGGAAACACCCGCACCCCCACAAGGAGACAGCACCATGTCCGAGACCCCCGAGTCCCGCCCCACGCCCGGCGCTTCGTCGCCGTCCCGGCGCCGGCTGCTGAGCGCCGCGTTGGCGACCGGCGCCCTCACCACGACGTCCGTCATCGGCGCGCAGGGCCTGTCCCGGGCGGCGGCCGCGGACTTCCGCCCCCTGGCCTACCCGTACCCGGGCGCGGTCACTGGCGACACCGCGGTGCACGACCCGAGCTTCGTCAAGCGCCCCGACGGCAGCTACCTCGTGGCGCACACCGGCGACAACGTGGCCCTGAAGACGTCTCCCGACCGGACGGCGTTCAGCAACGCCGGTTCGGCCTTCCCCGACGGCGCGTCGTGGACCACCTCCTACACGGGCGGCTCGCGCAACCTCTGGGCGCCGCACCTCTCGTACCACAACGGCCAGTACTACATGTACTACTCGGCCTCGACCTTCGGCTCCAACCGTTCGGCGATCTTCCTGGCCACCAGCTCCAACGGCAACTCCGGCAGCTGGATGAACCAGGGCCTGGTGATCGAGAGCTCCTCGTCGAACGACTACAACTGCATCGACCCGCACCTCGCCGTGGACGCCGGCGGCGCCTGGTGGCTGGCGTTCGGCTCGTTCTGGTCGGGCATCAAGATGATCTCCATCGACCCGTCCACCGGGAAGCGCTCAGGGAGCTCCTTCTACTCCATCGCCGGGCGCGGCGGCGGCGCCATCGAGGCGCCGACCATCTTCCGACACGGCAGCTACTACTACCTGTTCGTGTCGTTCGACCTGTGCTGCCGCGGTGCGGACAGCACCTACCGGGTGATGGTCGGCCGCTCCAGCAACATCACCGGCCCCTACGTGGACCGGAACGGGACCGCGATGACCTCGGGCGGCGGCACGGAGATCATGGCCGGCCAGGGCTCCATCCACGGCCCGGGACACCAGGACGTCTTCGCGGACACCGACTACGACATCCTCACCTACCACTACTACAACGACAACGGCACGGCGCTGCTCGGCATCAACTGGTTGAGCTGGGACGGATCCGGCTGGCCGTACGCCCACTGAGCCGGGACCCGCGCGGTCCGTCCCGCGCGGTCCCGTGACGGTGCCGGTGGCCCCCCACGGCGGGGGCCACCGGCACCTGTCGTTCGGTGCGGAGAGCGCGCGCCGATCGACCCGCGGGGCGGGCCTCCGGGCAGTCCGCCGAGCAGCCCCTGTCGACGGAGCGGAAACGGAAGCCCGAATTCCCCCGCCCTCTCCATCCCCCTCTCCGCGGCCATCGAACGTCCCCGTGTCGCACCCTCCGCAAAGATCAATTGCGCAGTTGGACAAAGAGACTGATCGATAGACTGATGCGCGATCTTTCAGTCGGGAGATCGGCGTGGGGTGAGACGGGAGGGGCCCTGTATGAGGAAGCGCGCGATCGCCGATATCTGGCCTTTGACTGCCGTGCAAAAGGGCATGATCTTCCATGCGGAATACGATCCGCAGGCCACTGATGTCTATCGTGGGCACACAATCCTCGACTTCGAGGGCCCACTCGATCTCCCGTTATTGAGGGCCGCCGTCCAGCGGCTCACCCAGCGGCACGCGTCCCTCCGCGCCGCGTTCCGAACGCTGGACACCGGGGAGACCGTGCAGGTCGTGCTGCACGAGGTGGAGGTGCCCTGGGCGGAGGTCGATCTCCGCGGCGCCGGTCAGGTCGCGCTGGACGAACTGATGGATCGGGAATGGCTGCACCGTTTCGAGCTGGCCCGACCACCCCTGGTGCGGGTGACGGCGATCCGTCTCGGCGAGGCACGCCACCGCATTGTCATCGCCGTTCACCATATTCTCTGTGACGGCTGGTCAATTCAGATCCTCGTCAACGAACTCATTGCGCTCTACGAGCGCGGTTGCGACGACTCGACACTGCCTCCCGTCACCCCCTATTCCGAGTACCTGACCTGGGTGGCGCAGCAGGATCGGGACGCCGCCGTGGCCGCCTGGCGGTCGGCGCTTTCCGGTGTGGAACCCACCCTGGCCGCGCCCGCCAAGGGCACCCGCGCGCCCGCGGATCCGGAGAACCTCCCGCTGTCCCTCCCCCCGTCCCTGATCGAGGAGTTCCCCCGGCAGGCGCGCCGGCTCGGCGTGACCATGAGCACCCTGGTCCGCGGCGCGTGGGGGCTACTGCTCGGCCGGCTGCACGGCCGCGACGACGTGGTGTTCGGCGCGACCACGTCCGGCCGTCCGCCGGACCTGCCGGGCATCGAGCAGATGATCGGCATGTTCATCAACACCCCGCCCGCGCGGGTCCGTTGGGACGAGCGCGAGTCGTTGGCCGACTTCCTGGTCCGCCTCTTCGAGGAGCAGACCAGGCTGCTCCCGCACGAGCATCTGAGCCTCTCCGAGGTGCAGCAACTCGTAGGCACCCGAGAGCTCTTCGACACGCTGACGGTCTTCCAGAACTTCCCTCAGGCGGTGCGGGACGAGTCGGTGTCCCGTCCCGTCGGCGGCGGGGTGCGCCTGGTCGGGATCGCCGGCCGGGCAGCGGACCACTATCCCCTCCTGCTGAGCGCCAGCGCCGATTTCTTCGCGCTGACCTACCGGCCCGACCTGTTCGACCGCGCCGAGATCGAACTTCTCGCCGCCCGCCTCGTGCGCGTCATGGAGCAGATCGCGGCGGACGCCTCCCTCCCGGTGTCCGCGGTCGACGTGATGCTGCCGGGGGAACGGAAGCGGCTCACCTCCGGGATCAACCTCGGACTCCGCGCGGCGGCCGCCAACGGGGTGGCGTCCGACGACGTGGCGGGGGAGACGGTGCTCGGCGCGTTCGACCGGGTCGTCGCGCGGTGCCGGGACCAGGTGGCCGTCGACTCCGGCACCGACAGCCTCACCTACGGCGAACTGGACGGCCGGGCCAACGCGTTCGCCCGGTACCTGGTGTCCCGGGGAGTGCGGGTCGGCGACCGGGTCGCGGCGATCCTGCACAGGTCCGCCGACCTCCCGGTGGTGCTGCTCGGCGTCGCCAAGGCCGGCGCGGTCCTGGTGCCGGTGGACCCTGACGGCCCGGCGAAGCGCACCGACGCCCTGCTGGCGGATGCCGCCCCCACCCTCGTGGTGACCGAGTCCGTGGCGCGCGAGGCCCTCGGGCGTCCGACGCCTTCGGACGCCACCGCGCCGCCGGTCCACGTCACCGCCGACTCCGCCCTCTACGTGATGTACACGTCTGGTTCGACCGGCGCGCCGAAGGGCGTCACGGCGACCCACGGCGGCATCGCGAGCCTGGCGGCAGACCCATGCTGGGGCGACGACTTCCCCACCGGCCGGACGCTGTTCCACGCCCCCTTCACCTTCGACGCCGCCACGCTGGAGACCTGGGTGCCGCTGCTGAACGGCGGCACCGTCGTCGTGCCCCCGGCGGGCGTCCTCGACTACCACGATCTGGCCGCCGTGGTGGCCGACCTCGGTCCGACGGCCGTGCACGTGACGGCCGGGGTGTTCCGGGTGCTGGCCCAGGAGGTCCCCGAATGCTTCGCCGGCCTGAAGCACGTGCTCACCGGCGGCGACGTGGTGCCCGCCGAGGCCGTCGCCCTGGTGGCCGAGGCCTGTCCCGAGGTGGAGATCCGCCACCTGTACGGGCCCACCGAGGCGACCATGTGTGTCACCGTCCACACCCGCCCGCCCGGCACACCGGGTCCTGGCACCCTGCCGCTCGGCGTCCCGCGCGCCGGAGTCGGCCTCTATGTGCTCGACCATCTCCTCCGCCCCGTGCCGGCGACGGTGCCGGGTGAGCTGTACGTCACGGGTCCCGGCCTCGCCTCCGGTTACCTCGGCCGGCCGGGGGCGACCGCGGAGCGTTTCGTCCCGTGCCCCTTCGACGACGCCGGTGACCCCGGCGGCCTCGGCGCTGGTTCCGGCCGACGTATGTACCGCACAGGCGACCGGGTCCGCTGGAACCTGGACGGCGAGCTGGAGTTCCTCGGCCGCGCCGACGATCAGGTCAAGATCCGCGGTTACCGGGTCGAGCCGGACGAGGTCGCCGCCGTGCTGGCGCGGTGCCCCGAACTCGCGCAGGCGGCGGTGCTGGCCCACGACGGTGCGGGCGAGACCAGGCGACTGGTCGCCTACGTGGTGCCCGAGGAACCGCGGACCTCGCCGGGCACCCTGGGCGAGACGGTTCGGCTGTTCGCCGCCGAGCGGCTGCCCGACCATATGGTGCCCGCGGAGACGGTCGTCCTCGAACGACTCCCGCTGACGCGGAACGGCAAGCTCGACCGGGCCGCGCTCCCCGCACCCGGCCGCGCCCCCGCACCGGTCGCCGATCCGGCACGGAACGACGGCGTGCCGCGGGACGCCGGAACGGACCCCACCGCCGGCACGCCCGCGACCAGCCCTGCGGGCCGGCCCGTGAGCCGCGTCGTCACACCGCAGGAGGAGATCCTGTGCGCGCTCTTCGCCGAGGTGCTCAACGCACCCCGGGTCGACGTCGACGCCAGCTTCTTCGACCTCGGCGGCGACTCGCTGTCCGCCACCCGCCTGACCGGCCGCATCCGGGCGGCCCTGCGGGTCGAGGTGTCCAACCGGATGCTGTTCGAGTCCCCCTCGCCCGCGCTGCTCGCTCAGCGACTGGGCGGGCTCGACGAGGCGCGCCCCGCCCTCGTTGCCGCCGAACGCCCCGCCCGGCTGCCGATGTCGTCCGGGCAGCGACGGACGTGGTTCCTCCACCGCCTCGCCGGCCCCACCGAGACCAACAACCTCACCCTCTGCCTCCGGCTGACCGGCACCCCGGACGTCTCCGCGCTGAGCACGGCCTGGGACGACGTCGTTCGGCGACACGAGAGCCTGCGCACCGTCTACGGGGAGGCGGACGGCGTCCCCTACCAGCGTGTTCTGACCGAGCAGGAGACGGCGGCGGAAGCACGGGCGCGTCTGGTGACAGCGGACGTCGGCGAACCCGCCCTGGCGGAGACGCTGGCCGCCGAGGCCGACCGCGGCTTCGACCTGACGGCCGGACCCCCGTGGCACGCCACCCTGTACGCCACCGCGCCCGACGAGCACGTGCTACTCGTGGTGCTGCACCATATCGCCGCCGACGGCTGGTCCCTGGACGTCCTGGCCCGCGACCTCTCGGCCGCGTACACGGCCCGGATCGCGAACCGCGCCCCGGCCTGGACACCGCTGCCGGTGCAGTACGCCGACTTCACCCTCTGGCAGAACGGGCTGCTCCGCGGCGAGAAGGACGGCGACAGCCTCTTCGGCCGGCAACTCGCCTACTGGACGGCGAACCTGGCGGACCTGCCCGGCGAACTGGACCTGCCCACCGACCGCCCGCGCCCGCCGGAGGCGAGCCACCACGGCGCGATGCTGTCCACGCTCGCCCCGGCCACCACGCACCAGCGGCTGCGGCAGGTGGCCCGTGAATGCGACGCGACCATGGCCATGGTGACGCAGGCGGCCCTGGTGGTGCTGCTCTCGCGGCTGGGCGCGGGGGAGGACATCCCCCTGGGATCGCCGATCGCCGGGCGGACGGACGAGGCCCTGGATGACCAGGTCGGCTACTTCCTCAACACGTTGATCCTGCGCACTGACGTCAGCGGCGACCCCACGTTCGCCGAGGTCGTCACCCGGACCCGAGAGGTCGACCTGGCCGCGCACGCGCACCAGGACCTGCCGTTCGACCGCCTGGTGGAGGTGCTGAAGCCCGAACGGTCTTTGTCCCGCACCCCGCTTTTCCAGGTCACCTTCACCTTCCAGAACACCCCGGAAGCCCCGTTTGCCTTTCCCGGCCTGTCGGTCAGGCCCGCACCGCTGCGGCCCGCCACCTCGCCGTTCGACCTGTCGGTCCAGGCGCGCGAGGTCACCGCGCCGGACGGCACCGCGGCCGGACTCGCCTGCCACCTGGAGTACGCCACCGAATTGTTCGACCCCGCCACCGCACGGGCCGTTCTGGACCGCCTGGTGCGGGTGTTGGAGCAGGTCGCGGCGAACCCGGAGCTGCGGCTGAGCGAGATCGACGTGCTGCTGGAGGGGGAGCGCTCGCGGCTGCTGGCGGAGTGGAACGCCACGATGGCGCCGGTTCCTTCGGGGACCTGGCTGGACCTCTTCCGGGCTCGTGTCGGTGCGTCGCCGGACGTGGTGGCGGTGCGGTGTGGGTCGGAGGTGCTCAGCTATGCGGAGCTTGACGCGCGGGCGAATCGGCTGGCGCGTCATCTGGTCGGTCTGGGCGTGGGTGCGGAGTCGCGGGTGGGCTTGTGTCTGGCGCGTGGGGTGGATCTGGTCGTCGCGGTGGTGGCGGTGTGGAAGGCCGGTGGCGCCTATGTGCCGCTGGATCCGGAGTATCCGGCCGAGCGGTTGGCGTTCATGGTCGCCGACAGCGGGGCCACGGTGGTGCTGGGCACCGGAGAGTCCCTGGAACGGGCGTCGTTCGAGGGGACTCGGCTCGTGGTGCTGGCGGAGGCCGAACATTCGGCAGTGGCCGAGTCCACCGCCCCCCTGGCCGCGGTGGCCGTGGCTCCGGAGCAGCTGGCCTATGTGATCTACACGTCGGGTTCGACGGGCCGGCCGAAGGGTGTGGCGGTCGCGCATCGAGGCCTGGTGAACCTGGCCGAGGCGATGCGGCCGGTGCTGGGCGTCGGCGAGGGTGTGACGGCCCTGCAGTTCGCCTCGTTCAGCTTCGACGCGTCGGTCCTCGACGTCGTCACCACCCTCGCCTCCGGCGGCACGCTCGCGATCGCCACCAGCGAGGAGCGGAGGGAGCCGGCGGCGCTGGCCGAGATGGTCCGGGAGTCCGGAGTGTCCGTGGCGAGTGTGGTGCCGTCGCTGCTGGGTGTCCTGGATCCGGGGTCGGTGCCGGGGGTGTCCCGTTGGGTGTTGGGCGCGGAAACGCTGACCGCGGATCTGGCCGCCCGATGGACCTCCGGGGCTCGGGTGTGGAACACCTACGGGCCGACCGAGGCGACCGTCATCACCACCGCGACGCCGGTGGATCCGGACATCACCCCGGAGGATCCGTCACCGCCCATCGGCCGGCCCCTCCCGAACGCCCAGCTCTTCCTGCTCGACGGCTTCCTCCAGCCGGTGGCGCCGGGGGTCGTCGGCGAGGTGTACATCGCCGGTCCCGGTCTCGCGCGTGGCTATGTCGGCCAGCCGGGTCTGACGGCGGAGCGTTTCGTGGCCTGCCCGTTCCTGCCGGGGCAGCGGATGTATCGCAGCGGTGACCTGGCCCGATGGACGCCGGACGGGCAGCTGCGCTTCGCCGGCCGCGCCGACGCCCAGGTCAAACTCCGAGGCTTCCGGATCGAACCCGGCGAGATCGAGGCCGTCTTGGCCGCGCACGAGAGCGTCGCGCAGGCCGCGGTCGTGGTCCGCGACGACCTCGGGGAGAACCGCCGGCTGATCGCCTACGTCGTCCCGGCCGCCGCGACCTTCGGGGCGGGAACGCCGGTCGCGGAGACCGTCCGGCGGGTGGCGGCTGAGCGGCTGCCCGACCACATGCTGCCGTCGGCGACCGTCGTCATGGAGCGGCTGCCGTTGACGCCGAACGGCAAGCTGGACCGGGCGGCGCTGCCCGACCCCGACGTCTCGGGTGCCGCGGAGGGCCGGGCCGCGGCGACGCCGACGGAGGAGGTGCTGTGCGGGCTGTTCGCCGAGGTGCTGGGCCTGGAACGGGTGGGCGCCGAGGACGACTTCTTCGACCTCGGCGGCGACTCCCTGCTCGGCATGCGCCTGCTCGCGCGGGTCGAGTCCGTTCTGGACACCGAGGTGAGCATCAGGGAACTCTTCGCGGAGCCCACGGTGGCCGGCGTGGCGCGGGTCGTCGAGGGGACTGAAGGAGCCCCTGCCCGGGTGCCGTTGCGCTCGCGACCCCGGCCGCAGGTCGTTCCGCTGTCGTTCGCGCAGCAGCGGATGTGGTTCCTCAACCGGATGGACGAGACCGATCCCTCGGCCACCGTGGCGGACACCGCCGGGGCCGCCGCGGCCTACAACCTGCCGTTCGCCCTGCGGCTGTCGGGCGAGCTGGACGTGGCGGCGCTGGAGACGGCGCTCGGGGACGTCGCCGACCGGCACGAGAGCCTGCGCACCATCTTTCCCAGCATCGCGGGCGAGCCGCACCAGGAGGTGCTCCAAGGGGACGGCGCCCGACCGAACCTGACGAGGATTCAGGCGACCGAGGACGAGCTCCAGGACCGGCTGGCGGAATGCGCGAGCCAGGGGTTCGACGTCGGTGACGATCTGCCGTGGCGGGTGTGGCTGCTGAGCGTGGCGCCGGCGGAGCACGTCCTGTTGTTGGTGACGCATCACATCGCGTCGGACGGCTGGTCGATGGGTGTGCTGGCCGACGACCTGCGGGTCGCGTATGTCGCCAGGTGTCAGGGCGGGGCTCCGGAATGGGAGCCGCTGCCGGTGCAGTACCCGGACTACGCCCTGTGGCAACGGGAGGCCCTCGGCGAGCTGGACGATCCGGACAGCCTCGTCAGCGCCCAACTCGCCCACTGGAAAGACGCACTGGCCGGCATGGCTGAGGAGGTGGCGCTGCCCACGGATCGGCCGCGTCCCGCCGTGGCGTCGTTCCGCAGTGGCGGTGTGCCCGTGGAGGTGGACGCCGGAACGCACGCGCGGCTGGTGGAGATGGCCGGCCAGGGTCGGGCGACGATGTTCATGGTCGTCCACGCGGCGCTCGCGGTGGTGCTCTCGCGGATGGGCGCCGGACGTGACATCCCGCTGGGCACCCCGGTCGCGGGTCGGGGAGAGACCCAGCTGGAGAAGCTGGTGGGTCTGTTCGTCAACACCCTGGTGCTGCGGACCGATCTGAACGGTGACCCCACCTTCGCCGAACTCGTCCAACGTGTCCGCGAGACGGACCTGGCCGCGTACGCGCACCGCGACGTGCCGTTCGAGCGGCTGGTGGAGGCGCTCAACCCGGCCAGGTCGCTGTCCCGCAACCCGCTGTTCCAGGTGATGCTGGCCCTGCAGACCGTGCCGGAGGCCCGGTGGGAACTGCCTGGGCTCGACGTGACGCCGGCCCCGCCGCAGACATCCCCGCCGGCGCGGTTCGACCTGTCGGTCACCCTGGCCGAGCGACGCGACCCGGAGGGTGCCCCGGCCGGTCTGGGCGGCGGCATCCTCTACGCCGCCGACCTGTTCGACGAAGCCACCGTCCGCGGCCTCGCGGACCGCCTGGCACGGGTGTTGGAGCAGGTCGCCGCGGAACCGACGGCACGGCTGAGCGAGATCGACGTGCTGGGCGACGCCGAGCGGTCGTTGGTGGTGTCGGGATGGAACGCCACGGCGGCGCCGGTTCCTTCGGGGACCTGGGTGGACCTCTTCCGCGCCCGTGTCGGTGCGTCGCCGGACGCGGTGGCGGTGCGCTGTGGGTCGGCGGCGGTGTCGTACGCGGAGCTTGACACCAGGTCGAACCGGCTGGCGGGTCATCTGGCTGGCCTCGGGGTGGGTCGGGAGTCGCGGGTGGGACTGTGTCTGCCGCGCGGGGTGGACCTGGCCGTCGCGGTGGTGGCGGTGTGGAAGGCCGGCGGCGCCTACGTCCCGCTGGACCCCGATTACCCGGTCGAGCGGCTGGAGTTCATGGTCGCCGACAGCGCGGTCACCGTGGTGTTGGGCACGGCGGAGACCGCACGGGAGGCGCCGGCGGGAGCGGCACCGGTCGTGGTGATGGCGGAGGCCGAGCGCGCGGCGGCGGAGGAATCGTCCGCACCGCCGGCGATCGCCGTCGCACCGGAGCAACTCGCCTATGTGATCTACACGTCGGGTTCGACTGGCCGGCCGAAGGGTGTGGCGGTCGCGCACGGCGGGGTGGTGAACCTGGCGGAGGCGATGCGGCCGGTCCTCGGGGTCGGCGAGGGTGTGACGGCGTTGCAGTTCGCGTCGTTCAGCTTCGACGCCTCGGTCCTGGACATGGTCACCACGCTGGCCGCCGGCGGCACTCTCGCGATCAGCACACGCGAGGAACGCGGCGACGCCGAGGCGTTGGCGCGGATGGTTCGGGAGTCCGGCGTGAGCGTGGCGAGCGTGGTGCCGTCCCTGCTGAGCGTCCTGGACCCCGAGTCGATGCCGGGGGTGTCCCGTTGGGTGCTGGGCGCGGAAACGCTGACCGCCGGCCTGGCCGCGCGATGGGCGGATCGGGCGGAGGTGTGGAACACCTACGGGCCCACCGAGGCGACGGTGATCACCACCGCGTCGCCGGTCGACCCGGACATCGCACCGGACGACGCGCCGCCGACGATCGGCCGGCCCCTGGACAACGTCCGGGTCTACGTCCTCGACGACTACCTTTCGCCGGTCGGGGTGGGAGCCCTGGGCGAGGTGTACATCGCCGGCCCCGGTCTCGCGCGTGGCTATGTGGGTCAGCCGGGTGTGACCGCGGAGCGGTTCGTGGCCTGCCCGTTCCTGCCGGGGCAGCGGATGTACCGCAGCGGCGACCTGGCGCGGTGGACGGCGGACGGACGACTGCGCTTCGCCGGCCGCGCCGACGCCCAGGTCAAGGTGCGGGGCTTCCGGATCGAACCCGGTGAGGTCGAGGCCGTCCTGGCCGCGCACGAGAGCGTGGCCCAGGCCGCGGTCGTGGTCCGCGACGACCTCGGGGAGAACCGCCGGCTGGTCGCCTACGTCGTCCCGGCCCACCCCGCGACGCCGGCGCCTGAGGATGTGCGCGCGTTCGTGGCCCAGCGGCTGCCCGAGCATCTGGTGCCCGCCACGGTAGTGACGCTCGACGCGCTGCCGTTGACGCCGAACGGCAAGCTCGACGCGGCGGCGCTGCCCGACCCCGACGTCTCGGGTGCCGCGGAGGGCCGGGCCGCGGCGACGCCGACGGAGGAGGTGCTGTGCGGGCTGTTCGCCGAGGTGCTGGGCCTGGAACGGGTGGGCGTCGAGGACGACTTCTTCGACCTCGGCGGCGACTCCCTGCTCGGCATGCGCCTGATCTCCCGGGTGCGGTCGGTTCTGGACTCCCCGATGAGCATCCGCGAGTTGTTCGCCGAGCCGACGGTGGCCGGCGTGGCACGCCGGGTCGAGCAGGCCGCACAGGGCAGGGCCGGGGTGGCGTTGCGTCCGCGGCTCCGGCCGGAGAGCGTTCCGCTGTCGTTCGCGCAGCAGCGGATGTGGTTCCTCAACCGGATGGACGAGACCAGCCTGGAGACCGCCGCCGCCTACACCCTCCGGCTGGGGCTCCGCATCTCGGGCGAGGTGGACGTCGCGGCGCTGGAGGCGGCGCTGGGTGACGTCGCCGACCGGCACGAGAGCCTGCGCACGATCTTCCCCGATACCGAGGGCGTCCCCCGCCAACTGGTGCTCCAGGGGGAGGCCGCCCGTCCCGTCCTGGTCGTGGCTGACACCACGGAGGAACGGCTGCTGGACGTGCTCACGGAGCATGCGGCCCAACCGTTCGCACTGGACGTCGACCTGCCCTGGCGCGCGTGGCTGCTGCGCCTGACACCGCACGAGTTCGTGCTCCAGGTCGTGGCGCACCACATCGCGTCGGACGGCTGGTCGGTGGGTGTCCTGGCACGGGATCTGCGGACTGCGTACGCGGCCAGGAGCGACGGTCGGGCGCCGGAGTGGGAACCGTTGGGCGTCCAATACGCCGACTACGCACTGTGGCAGCGGGAAGTCCTCGGCGAGTTGGACGATCCGGACAGCCTCGTCAGCGAGCAGCTCTCCTACTGGCGGAACGCCCTTGCGGGCCTGAGCCCCGAGATCACGCTCCCCACCGACCGGCCGCGCCGCGCGACCCCGTCCCTGCGCAGCGGCGGCGCGCCGGTGGAGGTGAGCGCCGGGACGCACACGCGGCTGACGGAGATCGCCGGCCGGGGCCACGCGACGATGTTCATGGTGGTGCACGCGGCACTCGCGGTGCTGCTGTCCCGGATGGGGGCAGGCCCCGATGTTCCGGTCGGCACCGCCATCGCCGGCCGCGGGGAGTCGCAACTCGAGGACATGGTGGGCTTCTTCGCCAACACCCTGGTGTTGCGCGCGGACCTGAGCGGGGACCCGACGTTCACCGAGCTGCTGGCCCGGGTGCGCGAGACGGACCTCGCCGCCTACGCGCACCAGGACGTGCCGTTCGAGCGGTTGGTGGAGGCGCTCAACCCCGAGCGGTCGCTGTCCCGCAACCCGCTGTTCCAGGTGATGCTGGCGGTCCAGAACCTGCCAGAGCCGCGCTGGGAGATGAGCGGGCATCGGGTGACCCAGATGCCGCCGCTCGACGTGCCGCAGGCCCGGTTCGACCTCTCGGTGAGCCTGGTCGAGCACCGCGACGCCGCCGGCGGCCCCACGGGCATCGGCGGCGGCATCCGGTACGCGATGGACCTCTTCGACGAGGCCAGCGCGCGGACGCTCGGCGACCGCCTGTCCCGGGTGTTGGAGCAGGTCGCGGCGAACCCGGAGCTGCGGCTGAGCGAGATCGACGTGCTGGTCGCGGGGGAGCACCCGCGGATCGTGAACGAGTGGAACGACACCGCGCGTCCGGTCGCGTCCGGCTCGGTGCCGGCGGCCTTCCGGGCTCGTGTCGGTGCGTCGCCGGACGTGGTGGCGGTGCGGTGTGGGTCGGAGGTGCTCAGCTATGCGGAGCTTGACGCGCGGGCGAATCGGCTGGCGCGTCATCTGGTCGGTCTGGGCGTGGGTGCGGAGTCGCGGGTGGGCTTGTGTCTGGCGCGTGGGGTGGATCTGGTCGTCGCGGTGGTGGCGGTGTGGAAGGCCGGTGGCGCCTATGTGCCGCTGGATCCGGAGTATCCGGCCGAGCGGTTGGCGTTCATGGTCGCCGACAGCGGGGCCACGGTGGTGCTGGGCACCGGAGAGTCCCTGGAACGGGCGTCGTTCGAGGGGACTCGGCTCGTGGTGCTGGCGGAGGCCGAACATTCGGCAGTGGCCGAGTCCACCGCCCCCCTGGCCGCGGTGGCCGTGGCTCCGGAGCAGCTGGCCTATGTGATCTACACGTCGGGTTCGACGGGCCGGCCGAAGGGTGTGGCGGTCGCGCATCGAGGCCTGGTGAACCTGGCCGAGGCGATGCGGCCGGTGCTGGGCGTCGGCGAGGGTGTGACGGCCCTGCAGTTCGCCTCGTTCAGCTTCGACGCCTCGGTCCTCGACGTCGTCACCACCCTCGCCTCCGGCGGCACGCTCGCGATCGCCACCAGCGAGGAGCGGAGGGAGCCGGCGGCGCTGGCCGAGATGGTCCGGGAGTCCGGAGTGTCCGTGGCGAGTGTGGTGCCTTCGCTGCTGGGCGTGTTGGATCCGGAGGCGGTTCCCGGGATCGGGAACTGGGTGTTGGGGGCGGAGTTGTTGACCGCGGATCTGGCCGCCCGGTGGATTCCCGGGGCGCGGGTGTGGAACACCTACGGGCCGACCGAGGCGACCGTCATCACCACCGCGACGCCGGTGGATCCGGACATCACGCCGGACGACCAGCCGCCGCCCATCGGCCGCCCCATCGACAACTCCCGGGTCTACGTCCTCAACAGCCTCCTCCAACCCGTCGCCCCAGGCGTGACCGGCGAGGTCTACCTCACCGGCCCCGGCCTGGCGCGCGGCTACGTCGGCCAGCCGGGCCTGACCGCCCAACGCTTCGTTGCCTGCCCGTTCCTGCCGGGTGAGCGGATGTACCGCAGTGGCGACCTGGCGAAGTGGACCGCCGACGGGCAGCTGCGCTTCGCCGGCCGGGCCGACGCCCAGGTCAAACTCCGAGGCTTCCGGATCGAACCCGGTGAGGTCGAGGCCGTGCTGGCCGCGCACGAGAGCGTCGCGCAGGCCGCGGTCGTGGTCCGCGACGACCTCGGGGAGAACCGGCGACTGATCGCCTACGTCGTCCCCGTCGAGGACGGCGCGGACCTCTCAGGAGCGCGCGAGTACGCCGCCACCCGGCTGCCCGACCACATGGTCCCGGCCGTGGTGATGGCCCTGGACGCGCTGCCGTTGACGCCGAACGGCAAGCTCGACGCGGCGGCGCTGCCCGCCCCCGAGGCGGCCGGCGCCGGTCGGAGCCGCGCCGCGGCGACGCCGACGGAGGAACTCCTGTGCGGGCTGTTTGCCGAGGTGCTGGGCCTGGAACGGGTGGGTGCCGAGGACGACTTCTTCGACCTGGGCGGTGACTCGCTGCTCGGCATGCGCCTGCTCGCCCGCATCGCCTCAGCCCTGGGCACCGAGGTGAGCATCCGCGACCTGTTCGCGGAGCCCACGGTGGCAGGCGTGGCACGACGGGTCGAGAACACCGGGCAACGGGACGGGCGTGCGGCGTTGCGTCCGCGGCCCCGCCCGCAGGTCGTTCCGTTGTCGTTCGCGCAGCAGCGGATGTGGTTCCTCAACCGGATGGACGAGACCAGCCCGGGGGCCTCCGCGGCCTACAACCTGCCGTTGGTGCTGCGCCTCAGGGGCGAGGTGGACGTGGCGGCGCTGGAGACGGCGCTCGCCGATGTCGCCGACCGGCACGAGAGCCTGCGCACGATCTTCCCCGACGTCGAGGGGTCGCCCCGGCAGCGGCTCCTCCAGGGGGAGGCGGGCCATCCGCCGCTGCTGGTCGAGGAGATCGGGGCCGATCAGCTGTCGGAGGCGGTGGCCGAGCGCGGCGGTTCGGGCTTCGATCTGCGTGTCGACCTGCCGTGGCGGGTGTGGCTGCTGCGCGTGGCGCCGTCGGATCACGTCCTGTTGTTGGTGACGCACCACATCGCGTCGGACGGCTGGTCGATGGGCGTGTTGGCCGACGATCTGGCGGCGGCCTACGGCGCCCGGCGCCAGGGCGGGGCACCGGAGTGGGAGCCGCTGCCGGTGCAGTACCCGGACTACGCGCTCTGGCAGCGCGAGTCGCTCGGCGAGCTGGACGACGCCGACAGCCTCGTCACCGCGCAACTCGCGCACTGGAAGGACGCGCTGGCGGGCATGACCGCGGAGGTGACACTGCCGACCGACCGGCCGCGCCCCGCCGTGGCGTCGTTCCGGAGCGGTGGCGTGTCGATCTCGGTGGGCGCTGGAACGCACGCGCGGCTGGTGGAGCTCGCCGGTCAGGGTCGGGCGACGATGTTCATGGTCGTCCACGCGGCACTGGCCGTGCTGCTGTTCCGGATGGGCGGGGGGTCCGATGTTCCGGTCGGGACCGCCATCGCCGGCCGGGGGGAGTCGCAGCTTGAGGGAATGGTGGGGTTCTTCGCCAACACCCTGGTGTTGCGGGCCGATCTGAGTGGCGATCCCACCTTCGAGGAACTGTTGGCCCGGGTGCGGGAGGCGGATCTGGCGGCCTACGCGCATCAGGACGTGCCGTTCGAGCGGCTCGTCGAGGCCCTCAATCCCAGCCGGTCGCTGAGCCGGAATCCGCTGTTCCAGGTGATGCTGGCGGTGCAGAACGTGCCGGAGGCCCGGTGGGAGCTGCCAGGACTCGACGTGGCACCGGTCCCGCCGCAGTCGCCACCGCCGTCCCGTTTCGACCTCTCGGTGACTGTCGGCGAGCGGCGCGCGGCGGACGGCACCCCTATCGGCCTGGGCGGCGACATCCTCTACGCCGCCGACCTGTTCGACGAGACCACCGTCCAGGGGCTGGCGGACCGTCTGGTGTGGGTGCTGGAACAGGTCGCGGCGGACTCCCGGTGCCGGCTGAGCGAGATCGACGTAGTGGGCGACGCCGACCGTTCGCTGGTGGTGGCGAAGTGGAACGACACCGCGCGGCCGGTCGCCTCCGGCACGGTGCTGACGGCGTTCCGGGCTCGTGTCGAGGCTTCGCCGGACGCGGTGGCGGTCCGCTGCCAGGACCAGGACCTGAGCTACGCCGAGGTGGACGCCCGCGCCGACCGCCTGGCCCGCCACCTGGTCGGCGTGGGCGCCGGCCCCGAGGCCCGGGTGGGGCTGTGCCTGCCCCGCGGGGTGGACGTGATCGTCGCGATGCTGGCCGTCTGGAAGGCCGGGGGCGCGTTCGTGCCGCTGGATCCGGAGTATCCGGCCGAGCGGCTGGCCTACATGGTCGCCGACAGCGAAGCCGCGGTGGTGCTGGGCACGGCCGACTCGCTCGCCGCGATTCCGGCCGGCCAGGCGCGGCTCGTGGTGCTGGCGGACGCCGAACGTTCGGCGGCGGAGACTCCCCCAGGTCCTGGGGGCCAGGATGCGGTGGTCGAGCTCGACCAACTCGCCTATGTGATCTACACCTCCGGTTCGACGGGCCGGCCGAAGGGCGTGGCGGTCGGGCATCGGGGCCTGGTGAACCTGGCCGAGGCGATGCGGCCGGTGCTGGGCGTCGGCGAGGGTGTGACGGCCCTGCAGTTCGCCTCGTTCAGCTTCGACGCGTCCGTGCTTGACGTCGTCACCACCCTCGTCTCGGGCGGTACGCTCGCCATCGCGACCGGCGACGAGCGGAGGGAACCGGCGGCGCTGGCGCGGATGATCCGCGAGGCGGGCGTGACGACGGCGAGTGTCGTTCCCTCCCTGCTGAGCGTCCTCGACCCCGCCACCCTGCCCGGGATCGGGAACTGGGTGCTGGGCGCGGAAACGCTGACCGCCGATCTGGCCGCCCGATGGACCCCCGGGGCTCGGGTGTGGAACACCTACGGGCCCACCGAGACCACCGTCATCACCACCGCGACGCCGGTCGACGGAGGCACCGCGGTGGAGGACGTGCCGCCGCCCATCGGCCGGCCTCTGGGCAACGTCCGAGTGTTCGTGCTGGACGGCTTCCTCCAGCCGGTGGCGCCGGGGGTCATTGGCGAGGTGTACATCGCCGGTCCGGGTCTGGCGCGTGGCTATGTTGGTCAGCCGGGTGTGACGGCGGAGCGGTTCGTGGCGTGCCCGTTCCTGCCGGGTCAACGGATGTACCGGTCGGGCGACCTCGCGAGGTGGGCGAATGACGGGCAGCTGCGTTTCGCCGGCCGCGCCGACGCCCAGGTCAAGGTGCGCGGCTTCCGCATCGAACCCGGTGAGATCGAGGCCGTGTTGGCCGCCCACCCGGGCGTCGCCCAGGTAGCCGTCTCCGTCCGCGAGGACCAGCCCGACGTCAGGAGACTCATCGCCCACATCGTCCCCGAACGGCCGGGGACGATCGTCACCGAGGACGTCCGCCAGCACGCGGCTCGGCATCTGCCGGACTACATGCTGCCCGCCACCGTCGTGACGCTCGACGCGATGCCCCTCACGCCGAACGGCAAGCTGGATCGGGCCGCACTGGCCGGCGTCGACGTCGCGGGCGGTGCTCCCCGGAGCCGTGCCGCCGCGACGCCGACCGAGGAGGTGGTGTGCGGGCTGTTCGCCGAGGTGCTGGGCCTGGAACGGGCCGGTGTGGAGGACGACTTCTTCGACCTGGGGGGCGACTCGCTGCTCGGCATGCGCCTGCTCGCCCGCATCGAGTCCGTTCTGGGCACTCCCGTTAGCATCCGGGAGCTGTTCGCGCAGCCGACGCCGGCGCGGGTGGCGGATGTGATCGAGAACGGCCAGCAGGGGGACACGCGCCCGGCGTTGCGTCCGCGACCCCGGCCGGAGAGCGTTCCGCTGTCGTTCGCGCAGCAGCGGATGTGGTTCCTCAACCGGATGGACGAGACCAACCCGGGGGCCGCCGCGGCCTACAACCTGCCGTTGGTGCTGCGCCTTTCGGGTGAGCTGGACGTGGCGGCGCTGGAGGCGGCGCTCGCCGACGTCGCCGACCGGCACGAGAGTCTGCGCACGATCTTCCCCAGCGTCGCGGGCGAGCCGCACCAGCGGGTGCTCCTGGGCGAGGCGGGCCACCCGCCGCTGGTGGTGGTCGCGGCGACCGAGGACGATCTGCACGAACTGCTGGCCGAGCACGCGGGCCGGGGCTTCGACGTGGGCACCGACCTGCCGTGGCGGGTGTGGCTGCTGCGGGTCGCGCCGTCGGATCACGTCCTGTTGTTGGTGATGCATCACATCGCGTCGGACGGCTGGTCGATGGGCGTGTTGGCCGACGATCTGGCGGCGGCCTACGGCGCCCGGCGCCAGGGCGTGGCACCGGAGTGGGAGCCGCTGCCGGTGCAGTACCCGGACTACGCCCTGTGGCAACGGGAGACCCTCGGCGAGCTGGACGACGCCGACAGCCTCGTCACCGCGCAACTCGCGCACTGGAAGGACGCGCTGGCGGGCATGACCGCGGAGCTGGCGCTGCCCACGGATCGGCCGCGCCCCGCCGTGTCATCGATCCGCAGCGGCGGTGTGCCGGTCGACGTGGACGCTGGAACGCACGCGCGGCTGGTGGAGCTCGCCGGTCAGGGTCGGGCGACGATGTTCATGGTCGTCCACGCGGCACTGGCCGTGCTGCTGTCCCGGATGGGGGCAGGCCCCGATGTTCCGGTCGGGACCGCCATCGCCGGTCGCGGGGAGTCGCAGCTTGAGGGAATGGTGGGGTTCTTCGCCAACACCCTGGTGTTGCGGGCCGATCTGAGTGGCGATCCCACCTTCGAGGAACTGTTGGCCCGGGTGCGGGAGGCGGATCTGGCGGCCTACGCGCATCAGGACGTGCCGTTCGAGCGGCTCGTCGAGGCCGTCAACCCCGATCGGTCCCTGTCCCGTAATCCGCTGTTCCAGGTGATGCTGGCGGTGCAGAACGTGCCGGAGGCCCGGTGGGAGCTGCCAGGACTCGACGTGGCACCGGTCCCGCCGCAGTCGCCACCGCCGTCCCGTTTCGACCTCTCGGTCACCCTGGCCGAGCGACGCGACCCCAAGGGAGATCCGGCCGGTCTGAGCGGCGGCATCCTCTACGCCGCCGACCTGTTCGACGAGACCACCGCCAGGGGCCTGGCGGACCGGCTGATCCGGGTGCTGGAGCAGATCGCGACGGACCCGACGGCCCGGCTGAGCGCGATCGACGTGCTGGACGATGCCGAACGGTCGCGGGTGGTGACCGAGTGGAACGACACCGCGCGACCCGTCAGGACCGGCACATGGCTGGAGTCGTTCCAGACCAGGGCCGAGGGCTGGCCTGAGGTCGTCGCGGTGCGGAGTGGGGACCGGGCCGTGTCCTACGGGGAGGTGGAGGCGCGAGCCAACCGTCTGGCCCGGCATCTGACGAGCCTCGGCATCGGCCGCGAGGTGCGCGTGGGGCTGTGCCTGCCCCGCGGGGTGGACGTGATCGTCGCGATGCTGGCCGTCTGGAAGGCCGGCGGCGCGTACGTGCCGCTCGACCCCGACTACCCGGCCGACCGGCTGGACTACATGGTCGCCGACAGCGCGGCCCGGGTGGTCGTGGGCACGGCCGAGACGCTGGCCCGGCTTCCCCAGGGCTCCGCCCGGCTCGTGGTGCTGGCGGAGGCCGAACAATCGGCAGTGGCCGAGTCCACCGCCCCCCTGGCCGCGGTGGCCGTCACTCCGGAGCAGCTCGCCTATGTGATCTACACGTCGGGTTCGACGGGCCGGCCGAAGGGTGTGGCGGTCGCGCACCGGGGCCTGGTGAACCTGGCCGAGGCCATGCGACCCGTCCTCGGCGTCGGCGAGGGCGTCACGGCCCTGCAGTTCGCCTCCTTCAGCTTCGACGCCTCGGTCCTCGACGTCGTCACCACCCTCGCCTCCGGCGGCACGCTCGCCATCGCCACCAGCGAGGAGCGGAGGGAGCCGGCGGCGCTGGCCGAGATGGTCCGGGAGTCCGGGGTGTCCGTGGCGAGTGTGGTGCCTTCGCTGCTGGGCGTGTTGGATCCGGAGGCGGTTCCCGGGATCGGGAACTGGGTGTTGGGGGCGGAGTTGTTGACCGCGGATCTGGCCGCCCGGTGGATTCCCGGGGCGCGGGTGTGGAACACCTACGGGCCGACCGAGGCGACCGTCATCACCACCGCGACGCCGGTGGATCCGGACATCACGCCGGACGACCAGCCGCCGCCCATCGGCCGCCCCATCGACAACTCCCGGGTCTACGTCCTCAACAGCCTCCTCCAACCCGTCGCCCCAGGCGTGACCGGCGAGGTCTACCTCACCGGCCCCGGCCTGGCGCGCGGCTACGTCGGCCAGCCGGGTCTGACGGCGGAGCGTTTCGTGGCCTGTCCGTTCCTGCCGGGTGAGCGGATGTACCGCAGTGGCGACCTGGCGAAGTGGACCGCCGACGGGCTCCTGCGCTTCGCCGGCCGGGCCGACGCCCAGGTCAAGGTCCGAGGTTTCCGGATCGAGCCCGGTGAGGTCGAGGCCGTGCTGGCCGCCCACCCCGACGTCGCCCAGGCCGCCGTCACCGTCCGCGAGGACCAACCCGACGTCAAGAGGCTCGTCGCCTACGTCGTCCCGGCCCAGAACACCGTGGAGGGCACCGCACTACGGCAGTTCGCCGGCACCCGGCTCCCGGCGTACATGGTCCCGGCCGTGGTGATCGTCCTGGACGCCCTGCCGCTCACGCCGAACGGCAAGCTCGACGCGGCGGCGCTCCCCGCCCCCGGTGCCGCCGGTGCGGCGGAAGGTCGTGGCGCCGCGACGCCCACCGAGGAGGTGGTCTGCGGCCTGTTCGCCGAGGTGCTGGGCCGGGAACACGTCGGCGCCGAGGACGACTTCTTCGACCTCGGCGGCGACTCCCTGCTCGGGATGCGCCTGCTCGCGCGGATCACGTCGGCGCTGGAGAGGGAGGTGAGCATCCGGGAGCTGTTCGCCGAGCCCACTCCCGCGGGGGTGGCACGGATCGTCGACGGCACCGCCGGGCGGCGGGCGCGGGTCGCGTTGCGTCCGCGGCCCCGACCGGAGATCGTCCCGTTGTCGTTCGCGCAGCAGCGGATGTGGTTCATCAACCGGCTCGACAGGACCAACCCGGGAGCCTCCGCGGCGTACAACGTGCCGTTCGCGATGCGCCTTTCGGGTGAGCTGGACGTGGCGGCACTCGAAGCGGCGTTGGGCGACGTCGCCGACCGGCACGAGAGCCTGCGGACGATCTTCCCCGACGTCGCGGGGGAGCCGCACCAGCGGGTGCTCCAGGGCGAGGCCGGCCACCCGCCGCTGGTGGTGGTCGCTGCGTCCGAGGACGATCTGCCGGACCGACTGGCCGAATGCGCGGACCAGGGGTTCGACGTGAGCGTCGACCTGCCGTGGCGGGTGAGGCTGCTGCGGGTGACCCCGTCGGATCACGTCCTGTTGTTGGTGACGCACCACATCGCCTCGGACGGTTGGTCCATGAGCGTTCTGGCCAACGACCTGCGGGCGGCCTACGCCGCCCGGCGCCAGGGCGGGGCACCGGAGTGGGAGCCGCTGCCGGTGCAGTACCCGGACTACGCCCTGTGGCAACGGGAGACCCTTGGCGAGCTCGACGACCCCGACAGCCTCATCACCGAACAACTGGGTTACTGGCACAACAGGCTGGCCGGGATGAGCGCCGAGATCGCGCTGCCCACGGATCGGCCGCGCCCCGCCGTGGCGTCGTTCCGCAGCGGCGGTGTGCCCGTGGAGGTGGACGCCGGAACGCACGCGCGGCTGGTGAAACTGGCCGGCCAGGGCCGGGCGACGATGTTCATGGTCGTCCACGCGGCGCTCGCGGTGCTGCTGTCCCGGATGGGCGCGGGCAAGGACATTCCGGTCGGCACCGCCATCGCCGGTCGCGGGGCGGCGCAGCTCGAGGAGATGGTGGGGTTCTTCGCCAACACCCTGGTGCTGCGGGCCGATCTGAGCGGCGATCCCACCTTCGAGGAGCTCGTCGAACGGATCCGCGACGTGGATCTCGCCGGATACGCGCATCAGGACCTGCCGTTCGAGCGGCTGGTGGAGGCCGTCAACCCCGACCGCTCGCTGTCCCGTAACCCGCTGTTCCAGGTGATGCTGGCGGTGCAGAACGTGCCGGAGGCCCGATGGGAGCTGCCAGGACTCGACGTGACACCGATCCTGCCGCGGTCGTCCCCGCCGTCCCGTTTCGACCTCTCGGTGACCGTGGCCGAACGGCGCGCGTCGGACGGCGCCCCCGCCGGCCTGGACGGCGACATCCTCTACGCCGCCGACCTGTTCGACCAGACCACCGTCCAGGCGCTGGCGGACCGGCTGACCCGGGTGCTGGAGCAGGTCACGGCGGACCCGACGGTCCGGCTGAGCGCGATCGACGTGCTGGACGATGCCGAACGGTCGCGGGTGGTGACCGAGTGGAACGACACCGCGCGACCCGTCAGGACCGGCACATGGCTGGAGTCGTTCCGGACCAGGGTCGAGGCGTCGCCGGACGCGGTGGCGGTCCGCTCCGGCGAGGAGGCACTGAGCTACGCCGAGGTGGACGCCCGCGCCAACCGCCTGGCCCGCCACCTGACGCGTCTGGGCGTCGGGCCGGAGGTGCGCGTGGGGCTGTGCCTGCCGCGTGGCGTGGACGTGGTCCCCGCGATGCTGGCGGTGTGGAAGGCCGGTGGCGCGTTCGTGCCGCTCGACCCCGACTATCCGGCCGACCGGCTGGACTACATGGTCGCCGACAGCGCGGCCCGGGTGGTCGTGGGCACGGCCGAGACGCTGGCCCGGCTTCCCCAGGGCTCCGCCCGGCTCGTGGTGCTGGCGGAGGCCGAACAATCGGCAGTGGCCGAGTCCACCGCCCCCCTGGCCGCGGTGGCCGTCACTCCGGAGCAGCTCGCCTATGTGATCTACACGTCGGGTTCGACGGGCCGGCCGAAGGGTGTGGCGGTCACGCATCGGGGCCTGGTGAACCTGGCCGAGGCCATGCGACCCGTCCTCGGCGTCAGCGAGGGTGTGACGGCCCTGCAGTTCGTGTCGTTCAGCTTCGACGTCTCCGTTCTCGACGTGGTGACCACACTGGCGGCCGGCGGCACCGTGGCCATCGCCTCGGTCGAGGAGCGGACGGACCCGGCGGCGCTGGCCGGAATGGTCCGCGAGGCGGGCGTGTCGGTGGCGAGCGTGGTGCCCTCCCTGCTGGGCGTCCTCGACCCCGACACGATGCCGGGAGTGTCGAGGTGGGTGCTGAGCGCGGAACCGCTGACGGCCGACCTCGCGGCCCGGTGGACGCCCCAGGCCCGGATGTGGAACATCTACGGCCCGACCGAGGTCACCGTCATCACCACCGCGACGCCGGTGGATCCGGACATCACGCCGGACGACCAGCCGCCGCCCATCGGCCGCCCCATCAGCAACCACCGGGTCTACATCCTCGACGATCTCCTCCAGCCGGTGGCCCCCGGCGTGGCCGGCGAGATGTACCTCGCCGGTCCGGGTCTGGCGCGTGGCTACGTCGGCCAGCCGGGCGTGACCGCCGAACGGTTCGTGCCCTGCCCGTTCGGCGAGGGCGAACGGATGTACCGGACCGGGGATCTGGCGAAATGGACCTCGGACGGGCAGGTGCGCTTCATCGGCCGGGCCGACGCGCAGGTCAAGGTGCGCGGTTTCCGCATCGAACCCGGTGAGGTCGAGGCTGTGCTGGCCGCCCACCCCGACGTCGCCCAGGCCGCCGTCACCGTCCGCGAGGACCAACCCGACGTCAAGAGGCTCGTCGCCCATGTCGTCCCGGCCCACGACGATGTGGAGGTCGCGGCGCTGCGGCAGTTCGTCGCCAGCCGGCTCCCTGCGTACATGGTCCCGGCAGCGGTCGTGGTCCTGGACGCCCTGCCGCTGACACCCAGCGGCAAGCTCGACCGGACCGCCCTGCCCGCCCGCGACGTCGCCGCCGCCTCCGAGGGCACGCCGGAGAACGAGGTCGAACGGACCCTGTGCGAGCTGTTCGCCGAGATACTCGACCTGGAGCGGGTGGCCGTCGACGCCAACTTCTTCGACTCGGGCGGCGACTCGCTGATGGCGATCCGCCTGACGTCGCGCATCCGTGCCGCGCTCGGGGTCGAGCTGGGCATGCAGCACTTCTTCAGCGCGCCGACCCCCAGCGGTGTGGCCGAGGCGCTGCGGTTGAAGGGGCTCCCGCTGCTGCGCCCGTTCGACCGGCCCGAAGGGCAGGCGGTGCCCGTCTCGGCGAACCAGCTGCGCACCTGGCGACAGTCCAGGCGACACCCCGGCACGGCGTCGCATCAGAGCGCGGTGGCGCTGCGTCTGGACGGCGAGCTGGACCACTTCGCCCTGCAGGCGGCGTTGAGCGACCTGGCGGCCCGACACGACATCCTGCGCACCCTGTTCTCCGAGGTCGAGGGCGTACCTCGGCAGCACGTCCTGGCCGCGGACGACGAGGCCGCCCGCCCCACGCTGACGACGGAGGCGGCGACCGAGGACGAGCTGCCGGAGCTGTTGGCCGCACGCGCCCGCCACGATTTCGATCTCCTGCGGCAGACACCGTGGGCGCCCTGGCTGTTCACGCTGTCGGACACCGAACACGTGCTGCTGCTGGTGGTGCACCGGATCGCCGCGGACGACACGTCGCTGAACCTCCTGGTCCGGGACCTGGCGGTGGCCTACGGCGCTCGGCGGGAAGGACGCGCGACGGACCGCGCGCCACTCTTCACCCAGTTCGCCGACTACGCCCTGTGGGAGGAGGATCTCCGGTCGCGGGAGGAGGAGCCGGACAGTCTGGTCAGCCAGCAGATCGCCGCTTGGCGGGAGACGCTGGCCGGCGCGGGCGCCGCGACGGAGCTGCCGACCGACCGGCCGCGTCCGCAATCGGCCGACGCGGACACCTTCCAGTCCGTCGGCGAGGTGCCCCTGAGTCTCGATGCCGAGACGCACCACCGGCTGCTGGAGGCGGTGGAGTCCAGCGAGATGCCGGCCTTCGCCGCCGTGCACGCCGCACTCGCCCTGCTGCTGGCCCGGCTCGGCGCGGGTCACGACATCATGCTCGGCACGACGCGGCCGACCACGGACATCGATGGGGCCCTGTCAGGCGTGGTGGGACCCCTCACCCGGCGGTTGGCGCTCCGTACCGACGCCTCGGGGGACCCCTCCTTCCTCGACCTGCTGGGCCGGGTGCAGGAGACGATCCAGCAGGCGGAGACCAACGAGGCCGTTCCCTTCGAACGGCTGATGGAGCTGCTGGAACTGCCGGAACCGTCGGGACCGTCCGCGGGTCACCCTCTCTTCCAGGTGATGCTCGACGTACACGACGACGTCGACGAGGAGTGGCGGACGCTGGGTCTGCCCGCCCTGGGCACCACGCTCCTGACCCTGGACGCGGGGCCCTCCGACCTCGACCTGTGGTTCGACCTGACCGAGCACCACAGGAACGACGGCAGCGCGGGCGGCATCTCCGGTGTCCTGCGCTACGCCACGAACCTGTTCGAGCCCGCCACCGCCACCGCGATCGCCCAGCGGCTCGTCCGCGTTCTCCACCAGGTGGCGGAGGAGCCGCGGCTGCGGGTCAGCGAGGTGGACATCCTGCTGGATTCCGCCGAGCACGACCGGCTGGTGGCGGAGGGGCACGACACGGCGGCCGACGTTCCCCACCCCACGGTCGTCGAGCTGCTGGCGGAGCAGGCGAACCGCGACGCCGACGCGGTCGCCGTCACCGACGCCGACCACCAGCTCACGCGCGGCGCGCTGGAGGCCGCGGCCGGTCGGCTCGCCGGTCGGCTGGTCGGGCAGGGCGTACGAGCGGAGGACGTCGTGGTGGTGGCGGTGCCGCCCACCGCCGACCTCGTCGTCGCGCTGCTGGGTGTCCTCAGGTCCGGCGCCGCCTGCCGCTTCGTGGCGCCGGCCCAGGCCGCGGAGGCGGTCGCCCCCTCCGCGGACCAGGCTCTGCCCGCCGCGGTGGTCTGCACGGCGGCCACCGCCGATCTGCTGCAGATTGACACCGACGTGCCGCTGCTGCGGCTCGACGATCGCGCGCCGGCCCCGGCTGACGGGACCTTCGACCGGCCGCTGCCCGGCCACGCCGCGCTCGTGCTGGACACCCCGACGGCGGGCGGGCAGGCCGCCACGGTGATCGAGCACCGCGCGCTGGTCAACCACGCGGCACACCACATGCGCACGACGCCGGCCGGCCACCCCATGACGCTGGACGCGCGGACGGACGTTCCCTCGCTGCTGATGCCGCTGCTCGGCGCCCTCTGCGCCGGGGACACCGTCCGGGTCGCCACCCCCGGCCAGGACGAAGGGCCGCCCGCCCAGCAGCGCGACGGGCACCCGGAGGAGACGTCGCTGCTTCCGTGGCCGGCCGGCGGCCGGCCGGTCGCGAACACCCGCGCCTTCGTGCTGGACGAGCGCCTGCGTCCCCAGCCACCTGGTGTGGTGGGTGACCTCTACCTCGCGGGCCCCGCTCTCGCCCGCGGTTTCGCGAACGCCCCCGCCGAGACCGGCGAGCGTTTCGTCGCCTGTCCCTTCGGGCCCTTCGGCGAGCGGATGCTCCGCACCGGTCAGCGCGCCAGCCGCACCGTCGCGGGCGTCATCGCCGTACGGAAGGAGGACCGGGCCGGCGGCAGGCCGTCCATCGCGGTCCGCCGTGCGGCGCGGTCCCGCGACGATCTCGACGTGCTGCTGTCGCTGCGATCGGCCGGCGACCGCCCCCCGCTGTTCTGCGTGCACCACAGCACCGGACTGAGCTGGTGCTACGCCGCCCTCCTCCGGCATCTACCGTCCGACCTTCCGGTCTACGGGCTCCAGGCGCGGGGGTTGGCGCGGTCGGAGCCCCTGCCGGACAGCATCCACGCGATGGCGGCCGACTACGCCGACCAGATCAGGACCGTCCAGCCCACCGGGCCCTACCAGCTCCTGGGGTGGTCCCTCGGCGGGCTGATCGCGCAGGCGATCGCCACCCGGCTCGAGGAACAGGGCGAGGAGGTGACGCTGCTCGCCCTCCTCGATGCCGTCCCCGAGGGTGGCGCCAGGCTCGAGGCCGACGGCGACGGCGACGGCGAGGGCGAGGGCGACGCCACGCCGGACGGCGACGAGCGGCGTCGGTCGGCCGACGACGGCGCGTCAGCCACCGGGGAGAGCCCGCTCCAGGAACGGATGCGGAGGGTGAGGCGGCGCACGGGCGGGCTCGCGCGCCAGCACGTGCCCAGTCCCTTCCGCGGCGACCTCCTCCTCTTCCTCGCGACCCAGGACCGGCCCGCGGATCTGCCGCTGCGGGAGGCGGCCACGGTCTGGAGCCCGTTCGTCGAGGGGGACATCGAGACACACGACGTCGCCGTCGATCACGACGGCATGCTCCGACCTGCCCACGTGCCGTATATCGGGCAGATCGTCACGGAACGACTCCGGCCCCCGACGGGCGCCTGAACGGGGACAGCGAAGGGGATGTGGGAATGAAACCTTACGAGATCGTCAAACAGCGCAACGTCTTGGACCCCCTGCCGGAGCTCGCGGACCTGTGCGCCGAATCGCCGCTCCTCAGGCACGGGGACCAGGGCTGGCTCGCCATCGGCCGCGACGAGGTGCGCGCGGTCCTCAACGACACGGACCGGTTCGTCACTCTGCCGCCCGCCGAGACCCTGGAGAAGGCCAAGCAGATGGCCGAACCCGGGAACCCGTTGCACTGGAACCCGCCCGAACACACCCGCCTCCGGCGGATGCTGACTCCGGAGTTCACCCCGCGGCGCGTGCGGGCGATGACCCCTCTCATCGAGGAGTACGTCGACGAACAACTCGACATCCTGGAGCGCACCGGACAACCCGCCGACCTCATGCGGTCCTTCGTCTGGCCCATCTGCGGCCGGGTCTGCTGCCTGTTGTTCGGACTGCCCCGCGACGATCTGGCCGAACTGGTCCGCCACATCGCCGTGCGTACCCTCCGCACCGGCCGACAGCAGTCGGCGGCGGCGAGGGCGTACACCCGCTACCTCCGCAGCCTGGTGGAGCGGAAGCGGGCGGAGCCCGGCGACGACCTGCTCAGTCGGCTGATCGGGGAACACGGCGACGACGTCACCGACCAGGAGCTGGCCGGCCTCTTCTCCTCCATCGCGTTCTCGGAGCTGGAAGCGACCAGCCACATGCTCGGCGTGGGTGTTCTCGCACTGCTGCAACACCCCGATCAGCTCGCCCTGCTCCGGGAGCGGCCCGACATGATGGACCACGCGGTGGAGGAGCTGCTCCGCTACGTGTCGGTCGTCCCCGACATCTCGCCCAGAACCGCCGTGGAGGACGTGTCCCTGGGCGGGCAGGTGATCAAGGCCGGAGAGCAGGTGCACTGTTCGCTGTTCGCGGCCAACCGCGGCCGGCAGCCGGGGGAGGCGCCGGACGATCTGGACGTCACCCGGGAGAACGTGAGTCATATCGCGTTCGGACACGGCCCGCACTTCTGCCTGGGCGCGGCGCTGGCGAAGGTGCAGCTGCGGATCGCCTTCGCCGGCCTGCTGCGGCGCTTCCCCGGACTGCGTCTCGCCGTACCGCCGGAGGAACTGCGCTTCCGCGTGGCCTCACCCCAGTACGGCCTGGAGAGCCTTCCCATCGCCTGGTAGAGGCCACATCGAGATCGTCGCAGGCAACGGAAGGGGGAAACGGAAACATGGACGCGCGGTCCGGATACTCGCTGCCCTTGCTCGACAGCCAGGAGAACATCTGGCTGGCCCAGCGCAAGGAAAGCTCCCAGCTGTACAACGTCGGTCAGCACGTGGAGATCTCGGGGCACCTCGACACGAGTGTCTTCGAACGCGCGTTGGGGCGGGTGGTCGCGGAGACGGAGGCCCTGCGGGCGCGGTTCGTGGAGGACGAGAACGGGGCGTCGCAGGTCTTCGGGCCGGTGCCCGAACACGGCCTGCGATGCGTCGATCTGAGTGCCGAGCCGGATCCGCGGCAGGCGGCCGAGCGGCGGATGCGGGCGGAGTTGCGGCAGGCCTCCGACCCGACCGAGGACCGGCTGTTCTCGTTCACCCTCTTCGTGCTGGCCCCTGACCGGTTCGTTTGGTTCCAGTGCTACAACCACCTGGTGATGGACGGCTTCGGCTGTGCGCTGATAGCGCGCCGCCTGGCCGGTGTGTACACCGCGCTGCTTGCGGGGGAGCCGTTCGGTCCGGCCGGACATGCGCGGCTTGGTGAGCTGCTGGCGCAGGAGGCCGCCTACGGGAGCTCAGAGGCGGGCGTGGGGGACCGGCGGTACTGGCGGGAACTCCTGGCCGACCGACCGGAACTGGTGGGCGTTCCCGGCCGCCGGTCGGTGGCGGAGGACGCGGTGCTGTGGGAGACGGCACGCCTGTCGCCGGCGGCGGTGACGGCGCTGCACGCCGCCGCGGAGGCGGCGGGAGTGCGCCGCTCGCGGGTGCTGCTGGGGCTGGTCGCGGCGTTCACGGGGCGGCTGTCGGGGGCGCGGGAGGTGGTGCTGAGCCTGCCGGTGCCTGGCCGGGTGAGTGCGGAGGAGCGCGCCACACCGTGCACGATGGCGAACATGCTGCCGCTGCGGGTGGCGGTCGCCGCGGGGGCGAGCGTGACCAGCCTGGCTCGGCAGGTGGACTCGGCCGTCGGCGGCCTGCTGCGCCATCAGCGGTTCCGGGGCGAATGGATTCGCCGCGAACTGGGCTGGCCGGGCGGTGACCGCTGGTTCTTCGGGCCGTACGTGAACATCCTGCCCACGGGGGAAGACCTGGCGTTCGGGCCGGCCCGGGGCGTGATCCGCGACAACATGGCCATCCGCCGGGTGGACGAGTTCGGCGTGCTGGCCGACCAGTGGTCGGATGCGGGGCTGCGGATCACGCTGGACGCACAGCACGACATGTACGACGGCGACTGGATCAGGGGCGCCCACGGGGCGTTCATACGGTTCGTGGAACGAGCGGTGGCCGACCCGGCCGCCCCGTTCCACCACCACGACCTCGCCGACCTCACCGACCTTGCCGAGGCTCCGGCGCCCACCCGCGCGCCCGTGCCTGGCACCTCGGGTGTCGGCCCGCCGGCCGGAGCGTCGTGGCTGGACCTGTTCCGGGCCCGGGTGGCCGCGGCACCCCACGCCGTGGCCGTCCGCGGCCGCGGCCAGGCCCTGACCTACGGCGAGTTGGCCGACCGCACCCACCGGCTCGCCCGGTATCTGACCGATCTGGGCGTCGGTGCGGAGTCCCGGGTCGGCCTGTGCCTGCCCCGCGGCGTGGAGATGATCGTCGGGATGCTGGCGGCGTGGGCCGCCGGCGCCGCCTTCGTACCCCTCGACCCCGACTACCCCGCCGACCGCCTCGCCTCCGTCATTGACTCCAGCGACGCCACCGTCGTGCTCGCCACGACCGCCACCCTCGCCGCGCTCCCCGTCGCCACCACGGGCGTGGTGACCCTGGACGACGCCGGAACCCAAGGGGCCATCGGGGCGCGGTCCGGAGCCGGACTCGGGGTGACCACGGCTCCGGCCCACCTGGCCTACGTGATCTTCACCTCCGGCTCGACCGGGCGTCCGAAGGGCGTGGCCGTCACCCACCAGGGCCTGGCCAACCTCGCCCTGGCCATGGGCCCGGTGCTGGGCGTCGACGAGGGGGTGACGGCCCTGCAGTTCGCGTCCTTCAGCTTCGACGCCGCCATCCTGGACGTCGCCACCACGCTGGCCGCCGGCGGGACCCTGGCCATCGCCAGCACCGAGGAACGCACCGAACCGGCGGCGCTGGCCGCGATGATCCGTCGAACGGGGGCTTCGGTCGCCAGCGTCGTCCCCTCCCTGCTGGGCGTCCTCGACCCCGGGGCCGTTCCCGGCGTGACGAACTGGGTGCTGGGCGCGGAGCGGCTGACCGCCGACCTGGCCGCCCGCTGGGCGTCCCGGGCACGGGTGTGGAACACCTACGGCCCCACCGAGGCCACCGTCATCGCCACCGCCACTCACGAACCGGTCAGCCCGACCCTCGCCTCCCACGACCCCGCGCCGGCGATCGGCCACCCCCTGCCCCACACCCACGTCCACGTCCTGGACGCCTTCCTGCGACCGGTGCCCCACGGCATCACCGGCGAGGTCTACCTCACCGGACCCGGCCTGGCCCGCGGCTACGTCGGCCAACCCGGCCCGACCGCCGAACGCTTCGTCGCCTGCCCGTTCGGCGCGGACCCCGGCCAGCGGATGTACCGCTCCGGCGACCTCGCCCACCGGGACCACGACGGACAGCTGCACTTCGACGGCCGGGCCGACGCCCAGGTCAAGATCCGCGGTTACCGCATCGAACCCGGCGAGGTCGAGGCCGCTCTCACCGCCCACCGGCGCGTCCGCCAGGCCACCGTCACCGTGCGCGAGGACCGGCCAGGGGAGCGCCGGCTGGTCGGCTATGTCGTCGCCGACACCGTGGACCCCGGCCCGTACTCCGGTCTGGACCCCGACGCGGTCCGCGACCATGCGGCTCGGATCCTGCCCCCGCACATGGTCCCGGCCGCCGTGGTGGCACTCGACGCGCTGCCGCTCACCCCCAACGGAAAGATCGACCGCGCGGCCCTGCCCGTCCCCGAACCCACCAACGGCCCGCACGGACGTGCCCCCGCCACCCCAGCGGAAGCCACGCTCTGCCGGCTGGTCGCGGAGATCCTCGGTCTGGACGAGGTGAGCGCCGACGCTTCCTTCTTCGAACTCGGTGGCGACTCCATCCTGGCCATGCTGCTGGTCTCCAACGCCCGCCGCGCCGGCCTGGTCATCACCTCCCATCAGGTGTTCCGGCTGCGTACCCCCGCCGCCCTGGCGAGCGTGGCCCTCCCCGCCGCCCCGGCGGCCCTCGGCGGGGGGGAACCGGGGGTGGGTGAGGTGCCGCTGACTCCGGTGATGCACGAGGTGCTCCGGCGGGTCGGTCCCGCGGCGCTGGATGAGGTCGTTCAGTGGGGTGTGGTCCCGGCGCCCGCCGAGATGAGTATGGAAGCGCTGGTGGCGGGACTGCGGGCGGTGCTGGAGCGCCACGAGGTGCTGGGGGCACGGCTGGTGACGGAGCCGCACCCCCGGCTGGTGGTGCCCGAGGCGGAGTCGGTGCCGGTCGAGTCCTGGGTGCGACGGATCGACGCCGCGGCACGGGATCTGGCCGGCCTGACACGCGAACAGGAGCGGGCGGCGGTGAGCCGGCTGGATCCGCGGGCCGGTGTGATGGTGCAGGCCGTGTGGCTGGACGCCGGGCCCGACGTGCCTGGACGGCTGCTGGTCGTCGCCAGCCATCTGGTCGTCGACACGGTCTCCTGGCGGGTGCTGCTGCCGGATCTGACCCAGGCGTGCCAGGCGGCGGCTGCGGGGCTGGACCCGGTGGTCGAGCCGGTGCTGACCTCGTTCCGGGCCTGGGCACGCGCCCTGTCCGCGCAGGCCGACGGCGAACAGCGGCTGGCGGAACTCGCGCCGTGGAAGCGGATGATCCAGCACCGCGAGCCCGCACTGACCGCGTGGCCCGTGGACCCCGAACGCGACCGGGAGTCCACCGTGCGCTGGGTGTCGGCGACCGTTTCGCCCGAAACCACCGACGCGCTGGTGAGGCTGGTGCCGACGGCGTTTCATGCCGGGCCCCACGAGGTGCTGCTCGCAGGGCTGGCCGCGGCGGTGGCCGAATGGCGGGCCGAGGCGGGCGCCGACGGGTTCCTGGTGGACGTGGAGGGGCACGGCCGGATACCGCTGACCGAGGGGATGGACCTGTCGCGGACGGTGGGATGGTTCACCGCCGTTCATCCGGTCCGACTGGACACGGGAGCGGCCGACCCGGCCGAGGTGCGGGCCGGCGGCCCGGCCGCGGGCCGGCTGCTGAAGCACATCAAGGAGCAGTTGCGGGCCGTTCCCGGCGACGGGCTCGGCTTCGGCCTGTTGCGCCGTCTCCACCCCGCGACCGAGCCGGTCCTGTCCGCCCTGCCCACCCCCCAGATTGGCTTCAACTACCTGGGCCAGCTCACCGGAGAGGGCGAACTGGGTGCGGGCACATCCGCCCAGGCACCCGTGATGCATGCCCTGGAACTGCTGAGCGCGGTCGGTGACGGACCCGACGGGCCGGTGCTCACGTTGCGCATGGGGTGGCCGGAGCGGCTACTGGCCGAGACGGACGCGTGGGGCCTGGTGGCGGGCTGGGCGGCGATGCTGACCGGCCTGGCCGCGCATGCCTCCCGGCCCGGCGCCGGTGGCCACACCCCCTCCGACTTTCCCCTGATGGCACTCACCCAGCGGCACGTCGAGGAGTTGGAGTCCCACTCCTTCCACCTGGAGGAGGCGCTGCCGGTCTCGCCGTTGCAGGAGGGCCTGCTCTTCCATGCCCTGTTCGACGAGCGGAACGGCGGTGACGTGTATGTGGAACAGCTGGTCGTCGACCTGGAAGGACGGCTGAACGCCGGGCTGCTGCGGGCGTCCTGGCAGGCGCTGGTGGAGCGGCACTCGGCCCTGCGGGCGTGTTTCCACCAGCCGGACGGCGCCGAACGGTCGGTGCAGGTCATCGCCCGGGACGTGGCACTGCCCTGGCGGGAGGAGGACCTGTCCGGCCTGGACGCCGAGGCCGGGGAGGCAGCGGCGGAACGGATCGGGGCCGCGGAACGGGACCGCGGCTTCGACCTGACGCGGCCTCCGCTGCTGAGGGTCCTCCTGGTCAGGCTCGGCGAGAACCGCTACCGGATGGCGGTCACGCTGCACCACATCGTGCTGGACGGATGGTCCCTGCCCATCCTGATGCGCGAACTCTGGGCCGCGTACGCCGAGGGCGGCAGCACCGGCGATCTGCCACCGGTCACGCCCTACCGGGAGCATCTGGCCTGGCTGGAACGGCGCGACCGGCAGGCCGCGCGCGAGGCGTGGCGGCAGGCCCTGGCCGGCGTGGACGAGCCCACCCTGGTGGCGCCGCTCGCCTCGCGGTCCGCGTCCGCGCTGGTCGGCGTGGTGTCCGCCGAGGCCGGCGCGCGGTTGGCGGCGGAGGTGCGGGAGGTGGCGCGGCGGTGCGAGGTCACGGTCAACACCGTGGTCCAGATCGCCTGGGCGCTGGTGATCCGGCAGCTCACCGGCCGACGCGACGTCGTCTTCGGCGCGACCGTGGCGGGCCGGCCGGCGGAACTGCCCGGGATGCAGGACATGCTCGGGCTGTTCCTCAACACGGTCCCCGTCCGGGTGCGCCTCGACCCCACTCGCTCCCTCCACGAAGCGCTGACACAGGTACAGGCCCAGCAGTCCGCGCTCCTGGACCACCAGCACCTCGGACTGGCCGAGATCCATCATCTGGCCGGCCCCGGCGCCACCTTCGACACGCTTCTGGCGTTCGAGAACTTCCCGGGCGACGCCAAGGCGCAGCCCGGCATCGACGGCCTGGCCGTCACCGGCACCGGGCTGCGGGAGTCCACCAACTTCGCCCTCGCCCTGGGTGTCGACCCCGCCGAGGGCCTCGGGCTCCGGCTGGACTACCGCGCCGATCTCTTCGACGAGGACACCGCCCGCGCGCTGACCGACCGCCTCCTGCGCATCCTGCGACGGATCGCCGACGATCCGCGGACACCGCTGCGCGACATCGATCTGCTCGACCCGACCGAACGATCGCGGCTGGTCCAGCGGTGGAACGACACGGCGCGGCCGGTCCCGCCCGGAACGCTGCTCGAAGCGTTCCGGACGTGGGTGGAGCGATCGCCGGACGCGGTGGCGGTCCGCTCCGGCGCGGAGGCACTGAGCTACGCCGAGGTGGACGCCCGCGCCAACCGCCTGGCCCGCCACCTGACGCGTCTGGGCGTCGGGCCGGAGGTGCGCGTGGGGCTGTGCCTGCCCCGCGGGGTGGACGTGATCGTCGCGATGCTGGCCGTCTGGAAGGCCGGCGGTGCGTACGTGCCGCTCGACCCCGACTATCCGGCCGACCGGCTGGACCACATCGTCGCCGACAGCGCGGCCGCGGTGGTGCTGGGCGATGCCGACGGCCTGGCCCGGCTTCCGGCGGGTGCGGCCCGTCTCGTGTCGCTGGCGGACGCCGAGCGCGCCGCGGCGGCCGAAATATCCGTTCCGCCCGACCTGTCGGACGCGGCGCTCGATCCGCGGCGGCTCGCCTATGTGATCTACACGTCGGGTTCGACGGGCCGGCCGAAGGGTGTGGCGGTCGCGCACCGGGGCCTGGTGAACCTGGCCGAGGCCATGCGACCCGTCCTCGGCGTCGACGAGGGCGTCACGGCCCTGCAGTTCGCCTCCTTCAGCTTCGACGCGGCGGTGCTCGACGTGGCCGTCACCCTGGCCGCGGGCGGGACCCTGGCGATCGCCTCCGCCGAGGAGCGTTCCGATCCCTTCGTGCTGGAGCGGATGGTCCGGGAGTCCGGGGTGAGCGTGGCGAGTGTGGTGCCTTCGCTGCTGGGCGTGTTGGATCCGGAGGCGGTTCCCGGGATCGGGAACTGGGTGTTGGGGGCGGAGTTGTTGACCGCGGATCTGGCCGCCCGGTGGATTCCCGGGGCGCGGGTGTGGAACACCTACGGGCCGACCGAGGCGACCGTCATCACCACCGCGACGCCGGTGGATCCGGACATCACGCCGGACGACCAGCCGCCGCCCATCGGCCGCCCCATCGACAACTCCCGGGTCTACGTCCTCGACGACTTCCTCAACCCGGTGGCGACCGCAGCCGTCGGCGAGGTCTACCTCGCCGGCCCCGGCCTGGCGCGCGGCTACGTCGGCCAGCCGGGTCTGACGGCGGAGCGGTTCGTGGCCTGTCCGTTCCTGCCGGGTGAGCGGATGTACCGCAGTGGCGACCTGGCGAAGTGGACCGCCGACGGGCTCCTGCACTTCGCCGGCCGGGCCGACGCCCAGGTCAAACTCCGAGGCTTCCGGATCGAACCCGGTGAGGTCGAGGCCGTGCTGGCCGCCCACCCCGACGTCGCCCAGGCCGCCGTCATCGTCCGCGAGGACCATCCGGGCGACCGGCGCCTGACCGCCTACGTGACCCGCGCGACTGCCGCGGGGCGGGAGCTGGACCCGCGCCAGGTACGGGAGTTCGCCGCCGACCGGCTGCCCGGCTACATGGTCCCCGCCAGTGTGGTGGCGCTCCGGGTGCTGCCGCTGACGCCCAACGGGAAGATCGATCGCGCGGCGCTGCCCGCGCCCGAGGCGGATGGGCTGGCGCCCGCGGCGGCCGGCGGCGATGAGCGCAGCCCGCAGGAGCGCATCCTGTGCTCCCTCTTCGCCCAGATCCTCGGCGTGGACCAGGTCGGTGCCGCGGACAGCTTCTTCGACCTCGGGGGCGACTCGCTGCTGGCCACCCGGCTGGTGAGCCGGGTGCGGTCGGCGCTGGGCGTGGAGATGTCCAACCGGATGCTGTTTGAGGATCCCACCCCGGCGTCGCTGGCCGGCAGGCTCTCGGAGCTGGGCGCCGCCAGGCCGGCGGTGGTTCCCGTGCCGCAGCGCCCCGGCACGCTGCCGATGTCGTCCGGGCAGCAGCGCATGTGGTTCCTCGACCGGCTGAGCGGGCCCGGCGGCGCGAACAACATCCAGCTGTGCCTGCGGCTGCGCGGGCGTCTGGACATGCCGGCGCTGCGCGCCGCGTGGGGCGATGTGGTCGTGCGGCACGAGGCGCTGCGCACCGTGTACGGGGAGGCGCACGGCGCCCCGTACCAGCGGGTCCTGGCCGATGTGGCGGGCGAGACCCGACTCACGACGGCGTCGGCGCGGGAGGACGAGCTCGCGGAGGCGCTGGCGGCCGAGGCGGCCCGCGGGTTCGATCTGGAGTCCGACCTGCCCTGGCGGGTCACGCTGTTCGGCATCGGGCCGGCGGAACACGCGCTGCTGGTGGTGCTGCACCATATCGCCGCCGACGGCTGGTCCCTGGACGTCCTCACCCGGGACCTGGCGACCGCGTACGCGGCCCGGACCGGCGGACGTGCCCCGGACTGGGCGCCGCTGCCGGTCCAGTACGCCGACTTCACCCTCTGGCAGCGTGGGCTGCTGGACGACGACAGGAACCCGCTGAGCCTCTTCGGCAGCCAACTCGCCTACTGGACCGAGGCGCTCGCGGGTCTGCCCGACGAGATTCCGCTGCCCACCGACCGGCCGCGCCGGCCGGTGGCGAGTCATCGGGGCCGGCGGACGTCCACCGTCACGTCGGTGCGGACGCACCGGCGGCTGCGGCGGCTCGCCAGCGACTGCGACGCGACCATGGCGATGGTGACCCAGGCGGCGCTGGTGGCGCTGTTGTCCCGGCTCGGCGCGGGCGACGACATCCCCCTCGGCTCGCCGATCGCCGGACGCGTCGACGAGTCCCTCGACGACCTGGTGGGGTACTTCCTCAACACCCTGGTGATGCGCGCCGACACGGGCGGCAACCCGACCTTCGCGGAGCTCCTGGCCCGGATCAGGGAGGCGGATCTGACCGCCTACACCCACCAGGACCTGCCTCTGGAACGGCTGGTGGAGGCGCTCAACCCCGACCGTTCGCTGTCCCGGCAGGCGCTTTTCCAGGTCAGTTTCGCCTTCCAGAACACCCCCGCCTTCCAGCACGCCCCCGACGCCGATCTCGGTTTCCCCGGCCTGGTCGTGCGCCCCGAACCGGTCGAGACGTCGGCAACCCAGTTCGACCTGTCGCTGCTGGCCCGCGAGTTGGAGGAGCCGGACGGCGCGCCGGCCGGGCTGGTCTGCGATCTGGAGTACGCCACCGACCTGTTCGACGACGCCACCGCCCGGCTGCTGGCCGACCGCCTGACCCAGGTGCTCGACCAGGTCGCCACGGACCCGCGGCTGCGGCTCGGCGACCTCGACGTGCTGGACGAGGCGGAGCGCGCCCGGCTGCTGGGGGAGTGGAACGACGCGGCCCGGCTGGCCGGTTCGGGACCGCAGGCGGAGATGGTCGAACGGCTCCTCGAACCGCTCAGCGTCGAGGGGGCGCCGGCGCGCGCCGACGGTCTGCGGCTCCACCTGCTGGACCGGCATCTCGCGCTCGTGCCGGTCGGCGTGCTGGGCGAGGTCTACGTGTCCCTGCCGGCGCCGGGCCCCGCCCTCGACGGCCTGCCGGGGGCGACGGCGGAGCGGCTCGTGGCCTGCCCGTTCGGCGACGACCCGGGGCAGCGGATGTACCGGTCGGGGGAGCTGGCCCGCTGGACGGCGGAGGGCGAGCTGCGGTTCGCCAAGCGCGCCCGCGACCTGGTCGCGTCCCGTGCCGACCTCGCCGCGCCCCTGCCCGCGGCCGACCGGGGCCCGCGCACCGAGACCGAGCACGCCGTGCACCAGATCTGGCGCCAGGTCCTGGGACGGAGCGACGTCGGCATGCGGGAGAAGTTCTTCGACACCGGCGGGACCTCGCTGACGCTGCTGACGATCCGGGCGGAGCTGGTCCGGCTCTGCGGCGACGAACTGCCCGTCGCGCTGTTCTTCGAGCACTCGACCATCGAGTCCATGGCCGAACTGGTCGACCGCCGCCGGCTGGCCGCCGTCCCCGACGAGCACAGCTATGAGTTGTAACCACGGCCCGGTCCATCGCGGATCGTTCGAACATGGGAGATGAGGCATGAGGAAGGACGACGTCGCGATCATCGGGAGCGCCGGGATCTTCCCGGCGGCGGAGGACCTGGAGGCGTTCCACAGCAACCTGCGGGCCGGACGCGAATGCGTGGGCGATCCGGGCGAGTCCCGGGTGCGGTCCGGGGACGACGACCCCGACGAGCGCTATCTCACCATGGGATACCTCGACCGCATCGACCTCTTCGACCATGAGCTGTTCGGCCTGTCCCGCCGCGAGGCCGAGCAAATGGACCCGCACCAGCGGCTGTTGGTGCAGCTCACCCACCAGGCCATCGAGTCCGCCGGCTACGCCCCGGAGCGGCTGCGGGGCACGCCCGCGTCGGTCCTGCTGGGCGCGATCGACCCGGGCGCCATCATCCCGGACGCGGAGCGCGACGTGGAGACGATGCTCGGCACCTCCACCGCCGCGCTCGCCGCCCGGGTCAGCTACCTGTTCGACCTCCAGGGCTCGGCCCTGGTGGTGGACACCGCCTGCAGCAGCGGTCTCACCGCGCTCAGTATCGCGGTGCGGCAGCTCCGCGGCGGGGAGGTGCCGCTCGCGGTCGTCGGCGGGGTCAACGTCTTCCAGCGGCTGATCCGGCGGGCCGACTGGATCCCGATGCAGAACCTCGAGTCCACCGACGGGCGGTGCCGCCCGTTCGACGCCGACGCCAACGGCCTGGCCGCGGGGGAGGGCGGCGGCGTCGTGCTGCTGAAGCTGCTGTCCGAGGCGGTCGCCGACGGCGACAACGTCCTCGCGGTGCTGAAGGGCATCGCCGTCAACCACAACGGGTTCCGCGCCGCCAGCATGGCCGCCCCCAGCCAACTCGGCGAGGCGAACGTCATGACCCAGGCGTGGCGGGACGGCGACGTGGACGCGAGCACCATCGGCTACGTCGAATGCCACGGCTCCGGCACCCCGCTGGGCGACGTCGTGGAGGTGGAGGCACTCAACCGGGCCTTCGCCGAGTCCGGTGTGACCGGGCGGCAGTGCGCCATCAGCTCCATCAAGGCGAACATCGGCCATCTGGGCAACACCGCGGGCCTCGCCGGCCTGTTCAAGGTGATGGCGGCGCTGCGGCACGGCACCCACTACCCGGCGGTCAACTTCACCTCCCCCAACCCGCTGATCGACTTCTCCGGCCCGGTGTACGTGAACACCGAGGCGCGGCCCTGGTCGGACGCCGAAGGACCGCGCCGGGCGGGCGTGAGCAGTTGGGGCCTGACGGGCACCAACGTGCACGCCGTGCTGGAACAGGCCCCGGCCGCCGCCGGGCGGTCGTCGGCCGACGCGCCCCGTCCTGAGCTGGTCACCGTGGCGGCGAAGTCGGCCGCGGCGCTGGATCGTTACCGGACCAGGCTGGCCGACTTCGCCGAGCGCACCGACGAGCCCCTGCGGTCCGTCGCGCATGTGCTGAACCGGGGCCGCGACGACCATCCGCACCGGCTCGCGGTGACCGCCACGAGCACCGCCGAACTGGCCGAACGACTGCGGGCGGCGCCAGTCCCCGACCGGGCAGGCGCCGACACGCCCCGCCTGGTGCTGCTGTTCTCCGGGGACGCCCTGCTGGACGACGCGGTGTGGCGGCGGCTGCGGGCGGACTTCCCCGTCCCCGCCGAATGCGAGGAACTCGACGCCGCCGAACCCGAACCGGCCGGCCGCCTGGTGGCCCGGCAGTACGCGCTGTACCGCATCGCCGAATCGCTGGGCCTGACGGACGTCGCCCTGGTCGGCTCGGGGGCCGGCAACCTGACCGTGCGCGTCATCCGCGGCGCCACGACGCTCGCCGCCGCCGTCACCGAGGCGGCCGCGTCGCGGCCCGCCGCCGACCCCGACCCGGCGCGGCTCAAGGCCGCGGTGACGGGCTTCGTCCGGGACGGCGCCCTCCTCGTCGAGCTGGCCCCCGGCGGCGTCCTGGCCCGGGGAATCGGCGGCCTCTCCCCCGAACTGCCCCTGGTCGACCTCGCCGCCGACGGATCACGCGCGGGCGTGCTGGGGCGGCTCGGCCGCCTGTACTCGCTCGGCGCCCCGCTCGACTGGGACCGCCACTACCGGGACGCCGCCATCCCGCGCGTCGAGGCCCCGACCTACCCGTTCGAGCCAACCCGGTGCCGGATCATCTCCCCCCGCCCGGCCGCGGCGGCACCCGCCGCGGACCCCGTTCCCGACGCCGCGGCACCCTTCGACCTCGCGACGATCGAGGACCGGGTCGCCGAGGTCTGGGCGGAACTGCTGGAACAGCCGGACGTCGGCCCCGACTCCGACTACTTCATGCTCGGCGGCACCTCGCTCGTCGGCGTCGGCATGCTCCGCCGCCTCCAGCAGAGCTTCGGCGTCGAGGTCACCTTCGCCGACCTGTACGCGCACCACACCGTCCACGCGCTGGCGGCGCGGCTGCACGCCCTGGCCGCCGAGCGCGGCGGCGCGGAGGACGCCGAGCCGATCGAACGGCTCGGGCGCGGCGGCCCGCTGCCGTTGTCCCCGGGGCAGGAGGCCCTCTGGTACCTCGACCAGATCAACCCGGGCAGTCCGCTGTACAACGTGCCCTCCCCGATGCTGCTGACCGGTCCCCTCGACGAGACGACGCTCCAGGACGCGCTGACGGACATGGCCGAGCGGCACGAGACGCTGCGCAGCGTCTTCCTGACCGACGACGACGGCGCCCCCTACGTGCTGCCGACCGCCCCCGAACCGCTGCTGAGCGTCGTCAACGTCAGCCGGCTGCCCGAGGAGCAGCGCCGCCACCGGGTCCAGGCGCTGATCCGGCAGTCGGTCGCGATCCCGTTCGACCTCACCAGGGACACCCCGGTGCGGGCGATGCTGATCCGGCTGGCCGAGGAGGAGCACGTCCTCGTCGTGACGTACCACCACATCGTCTTCGACGGCGGGTCGCAGGCCCTGTTCGGCCGTGACCTGTGGGAGTTCTACCGGGCGCGGAGCACCGGCACCGAGCCCCGGCTGCCGGAGCTGCCCATTCAGTACCAGGACTACGCCGCCTGGCACCGGGACCTGCTGTCCGGTCCGCGGCTGGAGCGCGGCATGGAGTTCTGGCGCCGGGAGCTCGACGGCCTCACCCGCCCCGAACTGCCGCTGGACCGCCCGCGGCCCGAGAAGCAGTCCTACGCCGGCGAGGTGATCACGTTCGTCGTGGAGACCGAAGTCGCGGAGCGCGTACGCGAGTACAGCCGGCGCAACGGGGTCACCACCTTCGTCACGATGCTCGCCGCGCTCGACTCGCTGCTGCACCTGTGGACGGGCCACACCGACGTCGTCGTCGGCGTCGCCACGTCGGGACGGATCCACCCCGACGTGCAGGACCTGGTGGGCTACTTCAACAGCATCCCGCCGTTCCGCACGGGGATCAGCGGGGACCTGCCGTTCGACGAGATCGTCCGGCGGTGCGCGAACACCGTCGCCGGCGTCCTGGACCACGAGGAGGTCCCGCTCAACAAGATCATCGCGGCCGGTAACGCCCCCCGTGACCTGGCCAGGCACCCGCTGTACGACGTGACCTACACCTACCAGAACGTGCCGCAGAACGAGCAGGACCCGGAGGCCCTGGAGACCTCCCGCTTCGTCGACACCGAGGTCGGCGGGACCGTGCCGGGCACCGCGAAGTTCGACCTCACGTTCGCGCTCGTGGACGCCGGCGCCGGCCTCATGGACGGCGAGTTGGAGTACGCCACGTCCCTCTTCGACCGCGCCACCGCCGAGCGCCTCACCCGGTGGTTCCCCGCCCTGGTCGAGGCCGTCATGGCCGCTCCTGACCGGCCGCTCGCGGAGGTCGGGCACCGGGGCGAGGAGCCGGTCGCGCGGCCCGGGACCGTCCCGGTGACGCCCGAACCGTCCGGGGCCCAGGAGCCGGAGCCGACCCGGGAGCCGACCCGGGAGCCGGCCCTGGCGGAACCGGCCTCGCCGGCCTTCCGGCAGGCGCAGGAGGTGCTGCTGCGGCTCTTCCGCGAGCTGATCGAGGCGGACGAGATCGGCGCCGACGACGACTTCTTCGCCCTCGGCGGGGACTCGGTGATCTCGATCCGGCTGGCGGCGCAGGCCCGGCGGCACGGCGTGGTGATCAGCCAGCGGCAGGTGTTCGAACTGCGCACGCCCGCCGCCATCGCCGCGGCGGCCACCACGGAGACGAGCACGGGGACCGGCACGGAAACCGGGTCCACCGGCGACGCCGAAACGAGCGCCGCGCCGAGCGCCGAAACGAGCGCCGAAACGAGCGCCGCGCCGAGCACTGAGCCGAGCGCCGCGGCGGAACTGCTGCCGCTCACTCCGGCGATGCGGGACTTCGCCGAACGCGCCGGCGCCCCCGGCCGCTTCACCCAGTCCGTGGTGGTGGCCACCCCCGCGGGCGCGGACCACACCACCCTGACGGCCGCCGTCCGGGCCGTGGTCGAGCACCACGAGATGCTGCGGGCCCGGCTGGTGGCCGCCGGCCCGGCCAACGATCCGGCCACCTGGTCGCTGGCCCTGCCGGCGTCCGCCGAGCACCCGACCGACGTCGAGGTCGCCCGGGTGGACGCGACGGGACTGGGTGCGGCGGAGCTCGACGACCTGGCGACCCGCGAGTGCCGGGCGGCGGCCGGGCGACTCGACCCCTGGGGCGGGGACATGGCGCGGTTCGTCTGGTTGGACCGCGGGCCGGTCGCCGCGGGCCGGCTGGTCATGGTCGTGCACCATCTGGTCGTCGACGTCATCTCCTGGCAGGCGCTGCTGCCCGACCTTCAGGCCGCGTACACCGCGCTCGCCGCGGGCAGGCCGGCGGCGCCGCCGCCGGTGCCGACCTCGTTCGCCGGATGGGTGCGGGCGCTGGCCGCGCGGGCCGAGGACCCCGCCTGGCGCGCCGAGTTCCCCGTCTGGCGGCGCACCCTCGCCCCCGGCGCGACCCTCCTCGGCGGTCGGGCGCTCGATCCGGCCAGGGACACCGTCGGCAACGGCCGGGACACGATGGCCCGGGTGCCGGCCGCGGTGACCGCCCAACTGCTGACCAGCGTCCCGGCGGCGTACCGCGCCGGTACCGGCGATCTGCTGCTGGCCGCGCTGGCCGCCGCAGTGGCCGAACGGCAGGCGGCGCGCGGCGCCGACCCCGCGCCCGTGGTGATCGAGGTGGAGAGCCACGGCCGGGAGCCGCTGACCGACGACATGGACCTGTCCCGCACCGTCGGCTGGTTCACCAGCCTCTACCCCGTGCGCCTCGACCCGGGCCCCGTCGACTTCGCCGAGGCCCGTGCCGGCGGACCCGCCGCGTCGGAGATCGTCAAGCGCGTCAAGGAGCAACTCGGCGTCGTCCCCGGCAACGGCCTGGGCTACGGGGCGCTGCGCCACCTCAACCCCGAGACCCGGGAGGCCCTGGCCGCGTTGCCGGGACCGGCGATCGGCTTCAACTACCTCGGTGAACTGGCCGGCGCCGGACCGGCCCCGGAACCGGACCCCAGCGACCCGGAACCCCTCTGGCATCTGCTCGCCACCGGCGGCGACCTGGCCGAAACCACGCCCTTCGGCCACGCCCTGGAGGCCGTCGGCATCGTCCGGCACGACGGCCGGGAAGGACCGGAACTGCTCGTGTCGCTGCTCGCCCCGCGGCATCTGCTCGACGAGGCCGAGCTGCGCGCCCTGTGCGAGGCGTGGGTGGCGCTGCTCACCGGGCTGGCCCGGCATGTGGCCCCCGGACCCTCGGGGCGGGGCGCGCCCCCGTCCCCCGACGCGGACCGGCCGGTCCCGTCGGACTTCCCGCTGGTCTCCCTGAACCAGGCCCAGATCGACCTGCTGGAAGCGGAGTACGGCGCATGAGCGGCTATCTGCGCACCACGGCCACCCATCTGCCGGGCCGCGTCGCCCTCGCCGACCTGCCGGAGCTGGCCGAACAGACCGAACGGGAACGGGCCGCGTGCCAGGCCCTCGGGATCGAACGGGTGGCCGTCGCCGGCGATCTGACGGCGGTGGACCTGGCGGCCCGCGCCGGCCACCAGGCGCTGGCGGCGGCCGGTCTCAGCCCGGACCAGCTGGACGGCGTGGTCCTCGTCGAGTCCCGGGCGCCCGAGACGCTCTCCAGTTCCGAGGCCACCCGGCTCCAGGCGGCGCTCGGCGCCGACCGGGCCTGGGCGTTCTCGGTGGGCGGCCTCGGCTGCGCCTCCGTGGTGCCGGCGCTGCTCACCGCCTCGGGGCTGCTCGCCGCCGATCCCCACGCCTCCCATGTCCTGGTGGCGCACGGCAGCAAGCCCGTGACCACCCTCCGCTACCGCCACCCCGTGACCGTCAACGGCGACAGCGGCCAGGCGATCCTCGTCTCCCGCGACGGCCCGCTGCGCGTCCGTGATCTGCTGCTGGAGACCAACGGCGCCTATGCGGAGCTCTTCCGGGTGGACTACCGCGGCGGACCCGAGGAGCAGTGGCGCGAGGAGTGCACCGACATCCCCCGCTACTCCTTCACGCTGGCGGTGGAGTCCAGGAAACGCGTCGCGGCGCTCACCCGGCGGCTGTTGGAGCGCAACGGCGTCGACCGGGACCAGGTCTCCTGCTGGGTCGGGCAGAACCTGTCGCTGGCGGCGCTGCGCGTCGTCGGCGAGTCGCTGGACGTGAAGGTGTCCCAGGCGTGCGCCGACAACCTGCGGGAGTACGGCCACCTCGGCCCCAACGACGCGCTGTTCAACCTGGAGACGGCGATGGCACGCGGCGAACTGCCCGAGGGCGGACTCGCGGTGGTGCTCAACATGAGCCCCGTGGCGGCGTGGAGCGCGATGCTCGTCGAACACGGCACGGGAGGTGGCGGAACCCTCCTCCTCTAGTGCCCCTCCGGCGCTCCTCCCCAGTTGACCGAACTCACGTCACGACAACGGCGACAGCAGTGCACGACAGCAGTGCACGACAGCAGAAATGGGGGTCATGACCTTGCCTCAGCACGTGACCGACGAGATCACCGGCAGGATCCTCGAGTTCCTGTCCGCCGCCACCGGCGGCCGGGAACTCGCGGTGGACCAGGACTACGTGGCCGAGGGCCTGATCGACTCGTTACTGGCCCTGGAGTTGGTCACCCAGGTCGAACAGCTCTTCGACGTCGAGGTCGACGTGGCGGACCTCGACCTGGACAACTTTCGTACGGCGGGGCGCATCGCCGCGTTCGTCCGGCACAAGCGCGGCGAACCGGAGCCCGGCGATGGCTGAGCCCACCTCCGGCACCACCGGGCGCGCCGTCGGCACCGAACTCGCCGCCGTCGTCGACTTCGTCGAGAGCGTGCGGGCCGATGCCGACGCCTGGGACCGGGCCGGCGCCCTGCCCGCCGACGTCGTCAAGGAGGTCGCGGCCGTCGGGCTGCTCGCCGCCGACCTGCCCCGGCGGCACGGCGGCGCCGGCCTGAGCGCCCGCGCGCTTGGCGAGGCCTGCGCCCTGCTGGGCGGGGTGTGCAGCGCGCTGCGTGGTCTGGTCACCGTCCAGGGCATGGTGGCCGCCGCCCTGCTGCGCTGGGGCACCGACGAACAGCGCACGGCGTGGCTGCCGGCGCTGGCCGGCGGCGACCGGCTGGCCGGCTTCGCGGCCACCGAGGAGGGGGCCGGCAGCGACCTCGGCGCGCTCGGCGCCACCATGGTCCGGCACGGCCCCGAGTACGGACTGACCGGGCGCAAGCTGTGGGTGACCTTCGGCGAACTCGCCGACGTGTTCCTGGTGATCGCCAGGATCGACGGGCGGATGGCCGCTCTGCTCGTCGAGTCCGATCGTCCTGGTGTGACCGTGGAGCCGGTCCGCGACCCGCTGGGCATGCGGGCCGCGCGGCTCGCGCATCTCGCGTTCGACGACGTGCGCGTCCCGCACGCGCATCTGGTCGCCCCGCCCGGTTTCGGGCTCAGCCATGTGGCGGCGACGGCCATCGACCACGGGCGGCACACGGTCGCCTGGGGTTGTGTGGGCATGGCGGAGACCTGCCTCGCCCTCGCCGTCGACCACACCGCCCGCCGCGCCCAGGGCGACGTCCGGCTCGCCGACCACGAGGCCGTGCGCGCCGTGCTGGGCCGCGCCCATGTGGCGACCGCCGGCGCCCGCCAACTCTGCGCGCGCGCCGCGGAACTGCGGGACGGGCGGTCGCCCGCCGCGCTCGCCGAAACCGTGGTCGCCAAGTACGCGGCCGCCTCCGCGGCGGCCAGCGTCAGCCAGGACGCGCTGCAACTGCACGGCTCCGCCGGCTGCGGTCCTGACAGCACCGTCGGCCGGCATTTCCGCGACGCGCGGATCATGCAGATCATCGAGGGCTCCCGCGAGGTGGCCGAGGTGCAGATCGGGGACCTCGCGCTGCGCCGCGGCCGGCCGACCGCGGGGCCCTGAGGAGGGAAGAACCGGATGTCGACCACCACCGCGCAGGCTCCGACCATCAAATGCCTGGTCTGGGACCTCGACGACACCGTCTGGGACGGTGTCGTCGTCGAGGGCGATCCCGCCCGGCCCACGCCCACCGCCCTGGCCGCGCTGGAGACGCTCGACCGGCGCGGCGTCCTGCACGCCGTGGCCAGCAGGGGCGACCACGACGTGGCGCACGCCCATCTGACCGCGCACGGCATCGCCGACTACTTCTGCGCCCTGGAGATCAGCTGGGGCGCGAAGTCCGAGGCCGTGAAGCGGATCGCCGCCGCGCTCAACATCGGCCTGGACACCATCGCGTTCGTGGACAACGACGACCTCGAACTGGCCGAGGTTTCCGCGGCGTTCCCCCAGGTCAGGTGCTATCCTGCCCGCCGGCTCGCGGAGTTGGCCGAGCTGCCGGAGTTCCAGCCCGCGGTGGTCACCCAGGAGGCGCGGCAGCGCCGCCGGATGTACCAGGCGGAACGGGCGCGGACCGCCGCCGAGGAGGAGTTCGCCGGCACGCCCACCGAGTTCCTGCGGGGGCTCGGGCTCGTGCTGACCGTCCGCCGAGCCGGCGAGGCGGACATCGCCCGCGCCCACGAGCTCACCGTCCGCACCCACCAGCTCAACACCACCGGGGTGACCTTCGACGAACGGGAGCTGCGCGAGCTCACCGGCTCGCCGCGGCACGAGGTGCTCGTCGCCAACCTGGAGGACCACTACGGCCAGTACGGCACGATCGGCCTGGCCGTCACCGAGCACACCGACTCCCGGTCGGTGCTCAGCCTGCTGCTGATGTCCTGCCGGGTGATGTCCCGCCGGGTCGGCTCGGTGCTGCTCGACCACGTCATCCGCCGCGCCCTGGACCGCGGTCTGCGGCCCCACGCCTGGTTCGTGCCGACCGACGTCAACCGGGTCATGCTCGTCACCCTCCGCTTCGCCGGGTTCGCGCCCGCCGAGGAGCACGACGGCCGGATCCTGCTGGCCCGCGACCCCGATCTCCCCCCGCCGTCACCGCCCGGCCACGTGCGCCTGATCACGGACCACCAACCCGCCGAAGGGCCGGCCGCGGTGCCCGCCGAGAAGCGAGAGGAAAAGAAGGAAATGGGAGCCTCGTCATGACCGGAACATCCGACTCTTCCTCCAGCCCCCGCCCCGTCGGCGTCGTCGGCGCGGGACAGATGGGCGTGGGCGTCGCCGCCTGCTTCGCCCGCGCCGGCCATCCCGTGACCGTGGCCGACCCGTCGGCGGACGCCCGCAGCAGCGCGCCGGCCCGCCTGCGCCAGGGCCTCCGGCACGCCGTGCTCAGCGGAGGCGGCGGTGCCGCGCGGCTCGACCTGGCCGCCGTCGCCGCCCGGGTGCGGTGGACCGAGACCCTCGACGAGCTGCGCGAGGCCACGTTCGTCGTCGAATGCGCCGTCGAACGCCAGCCGGTCAAGGAGGACCTCTTCCGCCGGCTCGACCGGGTGTGCCCGCCCGAGACGATCCTCGCGTCCTGCACCTCGGCCATCCCCATCGCGTCGCTGGCGGCGGTGACAGACCGCCACGACCGCGTGCTCGGCACCCATTTCATGAACCCCGCCCCCGCCAAGCCCGCCGTCGAGGTGGTCAACGCCGCCGCCACCAGCGAGGAGACCCTCCGCCGGACCACGGACCTGCTGATCTCCCTCGGCAAATCACCCATCGTGGTCTCCGACGGTCCGGGCTTCGTCACCAACCGGGTGCTGATGCTGACCGTCAACGAGGCCGCCACCGTCGTCCACCAGGGCACCGCCAGCCCGGCCACCGTCGACCAGATCTTCCGTGACTGCTTCGGCCACCCGACGGGGCCGCTGGCCACGGCCGACCTCATCGGCCTGGACACCATCGTCGACACCCTCAACGTCCTGCACGAGCACACCGGAGACCCGCGTTTCCACCCCTGCCCGCTGCTCCTGAAGCTCGTCGCGGAGGGCCGGACCGGACGCAAGCGGAAGGCGGGCTTCCATGACTACCCGACGGCCGTGGGCTGAACCGACCGTCACCCCCCGCGGCCCGGGCGTCCAACTGACCAGAAAACCAACCCCGCTGTCCGGATCTAGACTCCGGAGAGCCAATCCGATGAGGTGGACATACTCATGGCGAAGTCGCCGAAACCCTTAACTCCTCTCGCCGATCTGGCGATCGACTACGTCGAGATATACGTCGAGGACGTCGACGCGGCGGCCAGCCACTGGATCGACAGGTACGCCTTCACGCTGGTGGGCACCGGCTCCTCCGCCGACCACCGCAGCCTCGCCCTGCGCCACGGCCAGATCACCCTGCTGCTCACCCAGCCCACATCGGACCGCCACCCCGCCACCGCGTACGTGGTCACCCACGGCGACGGCGTCGCGGACATCGCGCTTCGCACGCCCGACGTGCGCGCGGCGTTCGCGGCGGCGGCCGACAACGGCGCCCGGGTGCACCGCCAGCCCACCACCCACCCCGACGCCGGCCCTGGCCCCGCCGTCACGGCCACCCTCGGCGGCTTCGGCGATGTGCTGCACACCCTCGTCGAGCGGGCCCCGGGTGACGGCCCAGGACTTCCGGCCGGCATCGTGCCCACGCCCGTCGAGCCGGCCGACGACGAGGCCGAGGCGATCGGCCTCATCGAGATCGACCACGTCGCCGTCTGCCTCCCCATCGGTGACCTCGCCCCGACCGTCGCCTACTACCAGCAGGCGTTGGGCTTCGCCGACATCTTCGAGGAGCACATCGTCGTCGGCTCCCAGGCCATGGAGTCCAAGGTCGTCCAGAGCCCGTCGGGCGCGGTCACCCTGACGCTGCTCCAGCCCGACCCCAGCGCCGACCCGGGCCAGATCGACGAGTTCATCGACAGCAACCAGGGCGCCGGCGTCCAGCACCTCGCCTTCTCCTCGCCGGACGCGGTGCGTTCGGTGCGCACCCTGGCCGACCGCGGCGTCACCTTCCTCACCACGCCCGACACCTACTACGACCTGCTCGGCCAGCGGATCACGCTGAGCGCGGAGAAGGTGGCGGACCTGCGGAAGACCGGCGTGCTCGTCGACGAGGACCACGGCGGCCAGCTCTTCCAGATATTCACCGCCTCGACCCACCCGCGGCACACGCTGTTCTTCGAGGTCATCGAGCGGCAGGGGGCACAGACCTTCGGCAGCTCCAACATCAAGGCGCTCTACGAGGCCGTCGAACTGGAGCGGACGCAGCAGCGTGAGCTCAGGAGGTGACAAGGCGGCTGGGGCGGCGCACTGCCTCGCGGACGTCGAACGCGCCGCCGCCGCCACGCTGCCGCCCGACGTGTGGGACTTCCTCGCGGGCGGCAGCGGCGCCGAGACCACGCTCGACGCCAACCGGGCCGCCCTGAGTCGGATCTTCCTGATCCCCCGGGCGCTGCGCGACGTCGCACAGCGCACGACGGACGTGACGCTGCTCGGCGCGCCCGCGCGTCTGCCGGTGGCCACCGCGCCCGTCGCGTACCAGCGGCTTTTCCACCCCGACGGCGAACTCGCCGTCGCCCGCGCGGCCAAGACGGCGGGGGTCCCGTTCACGGCGAGCACGCTGAGCAGCGTGCCCATCGAGGAGCTCACGGCGGTCGGCGGGACCGTCTGGTTCCAGCTCTACTGGCTGCGCGACACCGCGCGGACGCTCGACCTGGTCCGGCGGGCCGAGGACGCCGGCTGCCGGGCCGTGCTGCTCACCGTGGACGTGCCGTGGATGGGCCGCAGGCTCCGGGACGTCCGCAACCGCTTCGCGCTGCCCGACCACGTCCGGGCGGCCAACGTCGCCACCGGAACGGCCGCGCACCGGCGGCTCGCCGACGCCTCGGCGGTCGCCACGCACACCGGTCAGGCGTTCTCTCCGTCGCTCACCTGGTCCGATGTGGAGACCCTGCGGAAAAGGACCCGGCTCCCGCTGGTGCTCAAGGGCCTGCTCGCCCCCGAGGACGCCCGCCGGGCGGCGGAGTGCGGGGCCGACGCGGTCGTGGTCTCCAACCACGGCGGGCGCCAACTCGACGGCGCCGTGCCCAGCATCGACGCGCTGGCCGACGTCGCGCGCGTCGTCGGGGACCGCTGCGAGGTCCTGCTGGACAGCGGCGTGCGCGGCGGCACGGACGTGCTGCGGGCGCTCGCCCTCGGCGCGCGCGGCGTGCTGCTGGGCCGCCCGGTGGCCTGGGGCCTGGCCACGGGCGGCGAGGCCGGCGTGGCCCGGGTGCTCGACCTGGTGGCCGACGAACTCCGCGACGCGATGGGCCTGGCCGGCTGCCCCACCCTCGACGACGCCCGCCGCCTCCGCACCACCCGTTCCCCGGCCTGAACCCCCCCGGGGGTTCAGGCCGGGTGCCGCGGGCTACGAGCGGTCGGCGGCAGCCCCGTCCGCGGCGTCCACCAGCGGACGGTCGTCCTTCGCCGCCCCGGGCCGCGTCCGCTTCCCGGAGGGCGACCGCTGCTCACTGAGGGGAGCGGCCCTGCGCCACAGGGGGCGGCCGACCAGCATCCACAGCAACCACGTCGTGACGAGGAAGCCGGCGAGGCCGATGGTCGTCTGGAGGGCCAACTCCCCGGCCGAGGCGTGGTCCACCTCCGCCTTGTCCACCCAGTACGGGCCGCCCCACGCCAGGTCCATCGGCGCGTCCTCCACCAACTGGGCCCAGATGGTCCAGCCGAAGATCCGGCACGCGCCGTAGACGAAGGACGCCCGGTAGCACGCCAGCATGACCCGGTCCGACACGTGCAGCCGGCGCCGCAGCCAGCCCCACGCCGGATCGGACGGCACCACCTCGTCGAAGAAGTACCGGGCCCGCAGCGCCCGGAAGCCGAGCAGCACCAGGGCCAGCCAGAACAGGTCCCACACCAGGCCGAGGCTGCCGTAGTACGCGGCCGCGTCCCCGTAGCGCCCGGCCTGGGCCGCGTAGGCCCACATGCCGGTGCTGTAGTGCTGGGTGGTGAAGGGGAAGAAGACCATCGTGCCGACGCTGTCGAAGACGTCGGTCAGCACATGGGCCGAGGTGCCGATGAACAGGCCGAGCCCCCACTCCCGGCTCCTGAAGAGCCACAGCACCAGCAGGCCGAGGACCACGCCGAACATCAGGGAGTGGGTGAACCCGGCCCCCGGCCAGCCCCGGTGGTAGTCCCACGGGTGCTCCGGCTTGAAGACGAAGTTGCCGATCCGGATGCCGTAGACCGGCAGTTTGGTGAGCATGTCGGGGGAGAGACAGCCGACCAGGATCGCCAGGTACGACACCTTGACCTTCAGGTGCTTGTGCAGCAGGTAGCTCTCCAACTCGTGTGCGGCCCAGCTCACGGCAGCCGCCTCTCGGCGGCGCCCCGGCCGCGGCGGGCGTCGCAGAGTCGGCCGACGCCCGCGACGCACACGACGACGATGACCGGGCCGATCACCCAGTTCAGCACCGGCGTGGTGAGCAGCGCCCCGCCGATGACCAGGACCGCCGCCGCCAGGGCGTAGCCCGCCGCCTCGACGGGGCCGGTGCGATGTGTCTCTGACACCCCGTTGTATCCGTTCTCTCCGCTCCCCGTATCCGCCTACCTATCCAGTAAGTACGGAGTACGTTCGGGAGCAGCCGGCAGAGCGGCCGGCCGTCTTCGGGTGGGTGACCCGGGCCGCCCCCCACGGGGCCGGGGTCACCTTCGAGACGCTACGGTCACCGCGCCGTCGACGTCGTCACCACCGCCGCCGAACCCGGGGCGTCCTCCTCAGGTACCACGGGCTACCCCGCCGGTACCGCGCGCGGGCCGGCCGTCCGCCGCGCGACGGACGGCCGGCTCGCGCGTCTACGCGTCTCGGCCGGTGGTCAGTTCTGCCGCGTCGCGTCCACGACCGGGCGCACGCCGTCCGCGGGCTCGGCCTCGCCGTACTGGTACACCTCGGCCACCACGGCGACCACGGCGACCACCAGCATCACCACCAGGTCGAGCAGGCCATCGTCGCCACCGGCGCGGAGTGGACGTTCCTGCGGATCCTCTTCCCCGCCATCAACGCGCGCCCGTTCGCCATGCAGTTGAGCGGCGGCGACACGATCCGCACCCCCTACGGCGGCGCGGCCAGCGCGCCGGTGCACGAGCGGGATGTCGCCGCCGTGGCCGCGCGGGTGCTCACCGGCGACGGGCACGCCGGCCGGATCCACCACGTCACCGGGCCGCGTTCGATGACCCAGGAGGAGCAGGTGCGGACGCTCGGCGCCGCGTTGGGTCGCCCGCTGCGCTTCGAGGAGTTCGACCCGGCGCCGGTCAGGGACCAGTTGGCGCGGTTCATGGACCGGGACTTCGTGGCCGCGCTGTTCGATCTGCTGGCGGCGACGGTCGGCCGGCCCGCCGCGGTGACCTCCGTCGTCGAGGACCTCACCGGACGCCCGGCGCGGCCCTTCGAGATGGGGGCACCTCCCAGGCCCTCAGGGCCTGGGGGAGGGCGAGGGACCATGTCGCCGACTTCGGCTGAGCGCGGCCGGTCATGGCCGGCGGCGACCGCGGGGGAGTCCCCGACGGCCGCCGTGGCCCCGTTGGTCGTCAGCCGTTCAGGATCCAGGAGAGGTTGAAGCGTCGCCACACCATCGCCCGGTAGGAGTTCGGTCCCGAGGCGTCGTTGTAGAAGTCGGTCTCCACGAGGGCGCCGATCTTCCAGTCGGCGGTCTTGGTCATGCAGGAGTAGCCGCCTTCGTAGCCCACTCCGGACACCGGGGCGTCGCTGAGCAGGCGGTCGGCGGCGTACGTGCGCGCGTCGGCGTCGTAGCTGATGCGCACCCGCATCGCCCTGCGGCTGCTGGTCGAGGCCGAGTTCAGGAAGATGGTGCGGGCCGGCTCGTCGATGTTGTAGGACAGCACGCAGCCCTGACATCGCGGGTCGGGCAGGCCGGAGTCGGCACTGAACGCGCCGAACCCGTCGAGCGTGCCGCGGGCGACCGACCGGTAGGTGACGTCGCCGGGCCGGTCGTTGCGGTACAGGTTCCCGTCGGGAGTCTGGGCGATGGTGCCCTCGCTCTCCGCGCCGCTCAGGCTCTGGTAGGACCAGGTCCGGTTGCCGGGGGAGCCGCGGCCGACGATGTTCCGGCCCTGGCCCGGCACCACGAGCTCTCCGGAGCGCATGGCGATGCCGTTACCGGGGCCGACGGCGTCCCACGCCCAGCCGTTCGGGGTGAGTTGTGACGTCACTTTAACCGGAGTTGACCAGGTGTTTCCGTCGTCGGTGCTCGTGGTGACATACAGATGACGCCGGCCCTCCTCGGTCGAGTCGACCTTCTTGGTGCGGGATCCGTCCGGGAGTAGTTCGTTGCCGAGAAAACTGCGGTCGCCCGCGTTCCAGTTGAGGAAGAGATAGACGGTGTTTCCGTCCACGACCGGAGTGGGGTTTCCCCAGGTGCCGTCACCCGAGCCCACCACCTCCCGCAACGACTCCCAGTCGCCCGGTGTCGTCCCGTGGTTGGTCGGGGATGACGTGCGCTTGTACACCAGGTTGATGTCGCCGTAGTCCCGGTTGAAGTGCCGTCGCCCCTCGGCGAAGGCCAGTATCCTTCCGGTGCTTGTGGTGACCACCGCGGGAATTCTGAATGAATGGAAGCCGACGCCGGAGGAGAGTTTGTCGGGGGAGGACATGTTGGCGCTTCTGAACAGCGGGAACGCCTCGTGGTAGGGGGCGGCCGAGCCGGCGGGATCCTCGGCCGCCGCGGCCGTTCCTGTGGGGTGAACGGCGACCGCTAAGGCGGCACCGAGGGGCATCGACATGAAGGTACGGCGATTCACGGTCAACTGAACCCTTTTCTTCCGAGGCTCACGATCGCGCGTAATTCTGGCGGGTCACGTTTTCGGAGAACATCGCCGCGTGATCGGTGGGGGAGCCGTGGGAAATCCTGAAATCAGGATGGACAGGCGGTGCGGCAGTGCATGGCTGGCGGCGACGCTGAACCGAGCTCTTGGAAAGCGATTCGTGCGCGCCGGAGGGGGTGTGGCGTGACCCTGACAATATAGGTCGAGACCAATCGACTGTCCAGGGTCGGAAAGGCGCCTGACCTCGGCCTGTTCACATTTCCATTGGAAGGACCATTGGCGATGCACCGGCGGTGCCACTCACTCGCGGCCGGGGGCGTCTGCCGGTCCTGCCCGTGCGGCCCGGGCGGCCGGCGGGCGGGGGTGGATAATCGACGCATGGTGACGATGAGCGACGTCGCGAAGGCGGCCGGGGTCTCGCCGATGACCGTGTCGAACGTCATCAACGGCCACCCGTACGTCAGCGACGAGACGCGGCACCGGGTGACCGAGGCGATCGACCGCCTGGGATACCGGGTCAACGTCGCCGCCCGTAACCTCCGGGCCGGCAGCACGGGCGTGATCGGCCTGGCCCTCCCCGACATCGACCAGCCCTACTGCGCGCAACTGGCCGCCCTGGTCGTCGCCCAGGCGGGACGTTCGGGGTACCGGGTGACCATCGAGCAGACCGGCGCCTCGCGGGAGGGTGAGGTGAACGCCCTCGTCCAGTCGCGGCTGCGAATGTACGACGGTCTGATCATCAGCACCGTGGAGCTGGGGGACGCCGACGCGCCGACGTTTCCCACCGACTTCCCCGTGGTCGCGCTCGGCGAGCGGATCCGCGGGCGGGCCATCGACCACGTCTCGATGGCCAACGTCGAGGGCGCCAGGGACGTCACCCGCCATCTGATCGAACGCGGCTGCCGTCGCATCGCGGTCATCGGCGGCCGGACGCACGGCCAGGAGGGTGCGAGCACGCTCCGCACCACCGGCTATCTGGCGGCGCTCCGCGAGGCGGGCCTGGAGGAGCGCGACGATCTGCTGGTGCCCTGCGGGTTCTCCATGGCGGCCGGCGCCGCCGCCGCGCGGGACCTGGTGACCAGCGGCCCGCCGTTCGATGCCGTCCTGTGCCTGACCGACTCGATCGCCCTCGGCGTGCTCCGTGGCCTGGCCGACCAGGGGCTCGCCGTGCCGGACGACGTGCTGGTCACCGGGTTCGACGACATCGGTCAGGCCGCGTACGCCGTGCCCTCGCTGACCACCGTCGCGCCGGGGCACCAGGAGATGGTCGCAGCCGCCCTCGACATGTTGCTCGCGCGCATCCGAAACCCCCGCAGGAAGGCCGGGGGCGGCGCCTTCGTCGGCCCGCACCGACTGGTGGTCAGGGAGTCCACCGCCCGCCCCTACGGCTCCGGGTCCCCCGTTTCCCACCCGGCGTAGCAGAGGTAGACGCGCGGCGCGCCGCCCGGGTCGGGAACGGGGGATCCGGGGGTGGCGCGAACGCCGGTGGCGGTGATCCGGCCGGTGCGGGGGTCCACGACCCGGTAGGGGAGGGGCACGACGCCCTCGGCCCAGGGCGCGAGGCGGAGGTCGCCGCCGTGCTCGCCGTAGCCGACATAGAGGGTGCCGGGGACCAGCAGCCCGCGCGGGGCCGTGGTCAGCGTCCAACTGGGTCGCATGTCCGTGGTGGGCAGCCCGGCCAGGACGCGGGAGACCAGGCCGACATGGCGCGAGCCCTCGAAGTCCAGTGCCTCGCGCCAGCCCGCGCCCTCGGCCACGAAGTACGGCTCGTGCCCCGGCTCGCCGGGCCGCAGCACCCACTGCCACAGGCTGCCGGCGCCGTAGACCACCCCCATGGTGCCGCCCGCGCACAGGTTGCTCCACGCCTCGTGCCCCTGCCACCAGCCCTCGGCCTTGCCGCGCCGGCCCGAATGCTCATAGGTCGGCTCGCCGTTGGCCACCGCGCGGACCGGCTCGTTGCGCCACATGTCGGCCACCCGCTCCGGCACGTGCTCGCCGAGGTGGCCGGTCTGGCACCACTGGAAGTCCAACCAGGCCGCGTCCTGGTGGGCGTTGGGATTCGCGTGCGGCCGGTAGTGGATGCCACAGGGCTGGCCGTAGGCGTCCCACTCCTCGATCTCCCGCCCGCCCGCCTCGATCTGCGGCTCCCGGCCGCTGCCGTCCGCGCCGACGAGGTAGATCACCGGGTCGGCGCCGTAACGGGCCACCAGATAACGGCAGTAGCGCGCGTACGCGGCCGGCGCGACCACCGTGCCGGCGACCGAGAGGCCCTTCCAGCCGAAGCCCTGGAAGACCGGCTGGAGCACGGGCACGATGCCGTGGCCGGTGAGGACGGCCAGCAGCCGGTCCAACCGCTGGAAGTAGCCGGGATTGAGCTCGTCGAGGCGGCCGTCCGCGAGGTCCTCGAAGGCGACGTCGAAGCCCTCGTCCGCGGTGCGGTCCCGCGGGCCGCGGGCGCGCATGTCGGGCTGGACGCTCATCAGCAGCGCGGCGTTGAAGCCCTTGGCCGCCCGGTCGGCGGCGTAGACCGCGACCTGCTCCTCGGTGGCGCGCCAGGGCAGGCCCCAGGCGGTGTCGCCGACGAGGAGCGCCGGGGTGCCGTCGGCGTGCACCAGGCTGCGCCCGCCGGGGGACATCCGCCAGAAGCCGTGCCGGCGGAAGGGGTTCTCCCCGGCGGCCTCACCCGTCGCCGCCTCGCCGGTCGCCTTCTCGGTCACCGTCTGCTCGGCCACGGCGAGTTCGCCGGTGCGGTCGGCCAGCCCCGGGTCGTCGACATCCGCCTCGGTGCGCCAGCGCCACCGGCCGCCGGCCAGCGGGGACGCGAAGCGGAGGCGCCAGATGCGGCCGCCGTCCCAGAAGGCCGGGCGGCGCAGCACCGCGCCGGAATCGTGGACGAAGTAGGCCCACACCGCGACCCCGGCATAGGGGTCGGGATGGTCGTGGGCGGCGGTCAGGGTGATCTCGGCGTGGTGCCACGGGGCGGCGCTCTGCACGGTCGCGGGGTCCTCGGTCGTTCGTCCTGGGCGTTCCTGGCCGTCGTTCTCGATCAGTCGCCGCCGTCCAGGTCGGTGCGGCGGCGGCCGAGCTCGAAACGGTCGCCGGCGTCGATCAGTTCGTACAGCTTGGCCCGGGTGGACGGGGATCCGAAGGGACGGTGCAGGACCATCAACAGCGTGCCGTCGAAGGCGCGGAACGGCATGCCGTGGCCGCTGTCGCCGTCCACCAGCACCGGCCGCTGTTCCCACGGGCCGGCCAGCGTGCCCGACGCCGAACGCGCCTGGGTCTGCGCGTAGTACTGGGAGCCGTTCGGACCGAGCCAGGTGGACCACAGCATCAGCAGGTCGCCCGAGCGGCTGCGGTGGAACTCGCATCCGTCCGTGACGTAGGTGAGCCCACCGGCGTCGGCGGTGATCAACTGGTTGATGCCCAGGGCGTCCGAGGCCTTGAAGAGATGGATCGGGTCGCCCACCGTTCCGGTGAGGTCCGGGGTGAGCCGGATGGCCTCCATGGTGCCGTCCAGGCGCTGGAGCCACTCGTGCGCGTAGACCAGCCACGGCTGTCCGCGTTCGACGAACAGCGTGCCGTCCAGCGCCATGAAGTCGTCGGGCGTGTGCGGACGGTCGAGGTTCAGGGGCGTGAACGGGCCGTACAGCGAATCGCTGACGGCGACGACGGTGCCGCGCCGATAGGTCCGGATCGGCACGTCGGGCGGCGCGGCCAGCTCCTGCTCCTCGTCGTGCAGGGTGGTGAACAGGTACCACTTCCCGCGGTATTCGTGGACCTCGGGCGCCCAGCCGCCGTCCTTCGCCCAGTTGCCGTCCGGCACGTCGAAGACGACGTAGGGGCCCTGCCAGGAGACGAGGTCCCGGCTGCGGTACATCATCGTCCCGGTGCCCGCGACGCCGCTCGTCTCCGGCACGTTGGTGATGTAGAGGTGGTAGGTGCGGCTGCGCCGGTCGGCGACGATGAACGGGTCGTGTACCCAGATGTCGTTCAGCCGCAGTCCGGACGGCGGTTCGCCGCCCGCGGCGGCGTGGGCCGGGTCGCCCATGAGGGGAACGGCAGCGGCGGCTCCGGCCGCGCCGATCAGGGCTCGTCTGCCAATGGGTGTCATGGACTGCTCCCGAGGGGTGGTTCGGCATCGGGGGACGAACGCGCCACGATGACGATCCCGGGTAGGAAAGGGCAAACATGACTAGTTTGCGCAAACATGCGGCGCCTGACGCCCTCAAGTATGGGTACTGGGCATCGAGGGTCAATCCCTGGAGACGAACTTGTTCGCACACATGGCACGCGTTCGATGGGTCGGACAACTATGCGGCGCCGCAGCCCGATCTGACCCGCGCCGGCGGCTGTGACGAGAAGCACGTTTCACGTCACAGCCGCCGGCGGCGCGCTACCAGGTCAGCGGAAGGGTGGCGAGGTAGTCGTCGAGCAGGCCGGAGATGATGCGGTGGTCGTGGAGCGAGGGGTGCCAGTCGCAGCCGAGGCGGTCCAGGGCCGGATCGTCGTAGTACCAGTTGCCGATCCGGGCGTCGCCCTGGGCGTTGCGCTTCTGGGCGATGCGCTGGGTGGCCTCGGCGAACGCGGCGGTGCTGCCGGAGGGCGTGGCGCTGACCACGAGGAACGTCTCGGGGCCGTACCGGTTGCGGAGCTTGTCGAGGAAGCCGTGGTAGGCGGTCTCGTAGGCGGCGACCAGGGCGTCCTGGGTGGCCCACCGCTCGCCCGGGTTGAGGGGGGTGGAGAAGTCGTTGATGCCCAGGCCGATCACCACGAGCTGCGGCTGCCAGGTCGCCGGCCGGTTCCAGACGTCGCCGGCGACGTGCAGCAGGGCCCGGTCGTAGTAGGTGCGGTAGTCGGTGTCGGGGCTGCCGCCGCCGTAGTTGCGGACCATGCCGAGGCCCGAGAAGGCGTTGATCTGGTAGTCGGCGTCGAGGCCGCGGGCGGTGAGGGCGCCGAAGGCGAGGTCGGCGTTGGTGTTCCGATTGACCCCTCCGTTGTTCGAACAGTCGCGTGTGCCCGAGGTGTTGCCGTAGCCGGCGGTGAAGGAGTCGCCGATGAACTCGATCTGCCGGCTCCGCGCCGGGGGCGGGCCGAGTATCTCGCCGCCGGAGGCGGCGACGAACCCGCCGAACCGGCCCGCGGCCCAGGTGCTTTCCGTGCGCTTGACGAGCCGCACGCTGTGCTCGGCGTCGGCGAGGCCGTCGGCCCAGTGGGTGGTCCGGCCGGGCGTCACCAGGGTGGCGGTGGTGGTTCCGTCGATCTGCACGTCGTAGTCGTTGTTGGCGTCGTCCAGGACGATGCCGACGCCGGTGCCGCGGAACCGGCCCTCGAAGGAGATGCCGGGCCAGGTGTACTGCACGGATCCGTCGGCGGCCGGCGTGACCCGGCCCACCGTGTGGAACGGGGCCGGGGCCCGCGGCCCCGATGCCTGCGAGGGGGAGGCGACGGCGGTGACAACGCCCGCGGCGGCGGCCGTGATCAACGTTCGCCGGGACAAACGACGAGAGGTCTGCATGGGGGATCCTTTGCTGGTGGTCGGCGGATGGAGCGGGCGGCGAGGACGGCGGCTCCGAAGTCCTCGCCACGAGGGCCGGCGGCATCCCGGGGGCAACGGCCGTGCCGCGGCCACCCGGTGGGCGCGATGCGCGACCCTCCCCGTATCCATGCCCACCCACGACGGTCCGCCGTCACATCCGTCCCGTCCGGAACTCCCGCGGGCAGGACGGCAGGACGCAGGACGGCGGCGGGGAAGGACGGCCTCAGCTGCCGACGTGGATGCCGGGGCGGAGGGCGGGGTCGGGTTCGTTCTTCCGGTTGATCTCGCGGGTGACCGGGGCGGTGTCGCCGCGGCCCAGCAGGAAGTAGCGGAGCATGTGCAGCAGGGGGCTGCCCTCGGCCCAGGCGAAGTAGCAGTGTGGGCGGACGCCGGTGGCGAGTGGGGGCCGAGCCGGTGGTGGTCGAGAGAGCCGAGGGCTTACCGGCGGGGGCGGCCGGGTCTCAGGCGCGGCCGCGTTGGAAGACGCGTGGGGTGATGCCGTACGTGCGCTTGAACCAGCGGGCGAAATGCGCCTGGTCCGCGAAGCCGGTGGTCGCCGCGGCGTCGGCGGACGTGGCGCCGCCGGCCAGCAGGTCGCGCGCCCGACGGAGCCGGAGTTGGCGGTGGTAGTCGCTCGGCGGCATGCCGAATTCCGCGCGGAATGCCCGGTAGAGGGCGAATCTGCTGCATCCGGCGGCGCGGGCCAGCAGCTCGGAGGTCACGGGCTCCTGTCCGGTCTCGTTCAGCAGCGCGTGCGCCCGGCGGGCCGCCTGCCGCTGCGCCCGTCCGGCCAGGGTGCGCGTCCGTGGTGCGCGCGTCGCGCCGCGCTCCGCCATCGCGACCACGGCGGTGGTCAGCAGCTCGTCCCGCTCCAGGGCGCTGCTCGCCTGGCTCACCAGGGCGGCGTGCAGGCGGGAGAGCGCGCCGGTGAGCTCGGGGTCGGTCAGCACCGGCCGCACGAAGAGCGGCAGGGCGCCGGAGTCCTCGTCGGCCGCATCGGCGAGGATCGCGCGGACCAGCGAGGGGCCCAGATGCACGATGCGGTAGTGGTACCCCAGCTCTGCCGCCGACCGGCCGTCGTGCGCCTCGTCCGGATTGAACGCCATCGCCATGCCGGCGCCGCTGGTGTGACTCCCGCCCCGGCAGCGGAAGCGCTGGGCGCCGGCGTCGGTGATGCCGAAGGAGTACGCGTCGTGGCTGTGCAGCGCGTACACATGGTCGCGGAAGCGGGCGTGCATGGCCTCCAGCGGACGTGCCTCGTCCCGCCAGTAGCGCACCCAGTTGTCACCGGTTCCCATGCCCCGATTGTCGCGCACCAGCATTCAAGCCAGCCGGACCCGTCGGCACCACAGTCGGACCCATGGAAACGAGACAGGGGTTTCCCAGCCCCTACCTGCTCCTCATGACCACCATGGTCCTGTGGGGGAGTGCCTTCGCCAGCTCGAAGTCGGTGGTGGAGCACGTCCCGCACTCCGCGGCCGCCCTGCTGCGCTTCGGTGGCGGCGCGATCGCCCTGCTCATAGCCCTGTCGCTGTTCGGCCGCCGCCGGGCCGAAGCCGAGGCGGGCAGCGGCTGGCGGGCGGCGGGCGCGGGCGTGCTGGGGGTCTTCGCCTACAACGGGTTCTTCTTCTGGGGTCTGTCGCTCGCGCCGTCCCTGGACGCGGGCATCCTCATCCCCGTCATGAGCCCGGTCCTCACCAGCGGCTACCTGCTGGTGTCCGGCAGGGAGCGCGCCTCGGCCGGGCGGCTGGCGGGTCTCGGCCTGGGACTCGTGGGGGCGGTGATCTTCTTCCTGGGGGCGGGCGGCGCCTCGGGGGGCGGTTCTGAGCGGCTCGCGGGCGACGCGCTGTTCCTCCTGAGCGCCGTGTGCTGGGCCGCCTTCACCCTCGCCGGGCCCCGCGTCCTGGCCGGCATCGAGCCGCTGCGCGCGACGACCTACGCGACCTGCGCGGGCGCCCTCCTGCTGGGCGTGATCGCGGCCCCCGAACTGGGCTCCGTGGACTGGGGCGACCTGCCCGCCGGGGTCTGGCTGAACACCGCGTACCTGGCCGTGGGAGCCGCCGCCGTGGCGAACCTTCTCTACTGCCGCGGCGTGGGCGCCGTGGGGCCCGCGAAGGCGTCTCTGATGATGTTCAACGTCCCGCTCGTCAATACCCTGTGCGCCACGGTCTTCCTCGGCGAGTCCTTCGGCGCCCTACAGGGGGCGGGCGCACTGGTGCTGCTCGCGGGGGCGGCGCTCGCCGCCACCCAGGGCCGGATTCGTAGGCGCACGGCCGCGTCGGCGTAGCCCCCGGTGCCGGCGTGGCGAAGTCGGGCGGCCGGGTCCGGCGCCGCGATCCTGGTGACCGGGCGCCGGGCGCATCCCGGCGATCCGACCGACCACCAGGAGTCCTCGTGTGGCACGACATGCTGGTGCTTCCGATTCCGGTCCTGGAGAAGGTCCTGCGGACCGTCTTCGTCTACGCCCTGGTGCTCGTGCTCTTCCGCCTCACCGGCAAACGCAGCCTGGCGGCCGGGAACACCTTCGACATCGTGGTGATGTTCCTGCTGGCGAACGTCGTACAGAACGCCGTCATCGGTCCGGACACCAGCGTCACCGGCGGTGCCATCGGGGCGGTCACCCTCATCGCGATGAACGCCGTCCTCACCCGCTGGCTCGCCGGCGACGACCGCGCCGCCCACCTGCTGGAGGGCACCGGCACCACCATCATCGAGAAGGGCCGCATCATCCCGGGCGTCCTGCGCCGGCTCGCGATCCGGCGGGAAGAGGTCGAGCACGCCGTCCGCCTGCGGGACGCCGACATCGGCGACGTGCTGACGGCCCGACTCGAACCCAGCGGACAGCTCGTCATCGTCCTTGAGCCCTCCGCCCGCAACGCCACCGAGGGCGAACTCGCCCGGATCGCCGAACGCCTGGCGACCGTGGAGGACCTGCTCCGCCGGCGTTCACCGTAGCGAGCCGGTGAGGTGAACGGGCGCTCCGGCTGCCCGGGCGGTCAGCACGCTCGCCGGCCGGCTGGCCGGCGAGATGCGGCTGCTGTTCCAGCACGCGGAGGAGTCGCTGCCCAGCGGTGCGCCGGAACTGATCTGGAAGGGCATCCTCGACGGCGCTGACGCGATCGTCGAGACGGGCCCGGTCATGGCCGGCGAGGACTTCGCCTGGTATCAGGAGCGGGCACCGGGCCTGTTCCTTCTGGTCGGGGCGGGGACGCCCGGCGAGCCCGGCCATCCCCACCACCGGCTGCGGGAGGTGCAGCGCAGCTGGTTCGGACGCCACAAGGTGCTGACCGCCTTCCTCGTGGTCACCGCCATCATCATTGCCGGAGCCATCGCCGGGGGCAGCACCGAGGACACCACCAACGGCAGCAACGCGAGCGCGTCACCGGGCGCCGAGCAGCCCGCCGCCGACCGCACCGGCGAGGACGACCAGGCGCCCGCCGATCCGGACCCGACGTATGAGGAGACCGCGGACCCCGAGCCCGCCCCCGAGCCGGAGCCCGAGGCCGAGCCGGTCGTCACGTTCAAGGTCTGGGGCGACGCTCCCGCCGGACTCGACATCATGTACGGGTCGGACAGCGAGAACCTGTCGGGGGACGCGCTGCCGTTCGAGGCCACCCTGCCCTACGATGGCGACGCCCTGTACTACCACGTCACCGCGCAGCTGATGGGCGGCGGCGACATCGTGCTCCGTGACCGTCGACGGCGAGACCTTCGAGGGCCACGCCGCGGGGGACTACAACATCTGCCCCGCGCAGGCGTCGAACGTGGGCTTCGGCTGGGAGTAACCCCGGCGCAACGCACGAAGAGGCCCCGGCCGCTCGGGAGAGTCGGCCGGGGCCCAGTCGGTCGCTGAGACTATGCAGGAGGTTCGGTCGCCGGCAGGTCGAAGACGAACCCACGCCGCGGTTCCGGAGTCGGCTCTCCTGCCGGCCGCTGGTCGTACGCCGCGATCACGTTGGCATACCGAGGGTCGGCCCACTCCTGCGGCTCGCCCTCTGGCTGGTCCTCTGCCTGCCCGCTCATCGATACCCATTTTCGTCCGGTTGGCCGCCTCAGACTGTAGTGCGCGGCTTCGGCTGAGCCAGTCCGGGGCGTAGTCGGGGGTGCCGGGCCGCTCGGGCACGTGGTGCACGAAGCGGCCGAGGCGGTCGCCGAGTTCCTGGTACAGGTGGGTGTGAAGGATCAGGGCGTGCCATCCCTCGTCGACCACCCGGGATGGGGCGATGGGTTGGTCGGTGGTCGTGGCGGTCGCCACGAACGCGAGGGCCTGGTCCACGATGCGTTCAGCGAGTGGCCGGGACATCCCGGGGTTCGTGTCGAGGACGGCATCCGCTACGGCCGCGAACTCCGTTTCGGCGAGGAGTTCGCGTGCGCGGCGCGGGGTTACGGTGGTAGTGCTCACCTGTTCTCCGTTCGTCGGGTGATGGGTGATGGGTGATGCGTCCCGTCCCGGCGCTCTCCTGCCAAGGGATGTGAGCGCCGGGACGGGGTGCCCGGCCCGGACCTTCTTCCTCGGGCGGGCGGTCCCTGCCGAGCCGTGATCAGCCTGCGGCGGCACGGCAGGAAGTCGGGGGCGTCACGGCGGCAGGCCCGCACCGCGCCGGTACGTCGCGAGAGGCACACCCTTCCGGGCGCGCTGCGCGGCGGCGTGGCCGCGTACCGGCTCGTTCCATTCGCGGAACTGGCCGGCGAGCCAGCCGGAGGACACGCCGTAGCGGCGGGCGAGGGCGGCCATGGACTGCCCGGAGCGGTACAGCTTGATGGCCTCGTCCCGGGGTATCTCCGGCATCTCCATGCCGGGGCACGGTCACCTCCTGGCCGGCGGCGTGGTCGGCTGAGGGGGCGTCTCGGTCAGGGCACGGAGCCCCGCCACCACTCGCCGTACCGTCTCCGGGTCGTCCCGGTAGTCGTCCGAGAGCGGGTCCGGCATGGAGGGGGCGGCGGTCCAGCGGGGCAGGCGGTCGAGCAGGGAGCCGCGCCAGGGCGGCGGGGCCGCGCGGCGGGTCAGCGGTACCGGCGCACACTGCGGGAAGCAGCCGAACAACTGGAGCACGTAGCCCCGGTTCATGACCTCGCCGAGCCGCCGGGCATCGACACCGAGGTACGCGCCGCACAGGGCGCAGTCGATGCCGAGTAGCTGCCGCTCCGTCAGTCGCTCCACCTCCGGCAGCAGCACGGTGGCGCGCGGGCGCTCAGCCACGGCGATCACCGCCCCGGCTCCGGCTCCGGCTGCGGCGGGGGCGTGGAGGCCTGCTCGCACTCGGCTAACGGGCGCCGGCAGCTACAGGTGCAGTAGCCGACCGGGACCTGGATGTGCTCCGGCGTCCCGGCCGGCCAGTCGATCTCAGGGCGGTACGGGTCAGACGCCACGGCGCGGCTCCTGGTCCCACCGGCGTCGGGCAGCCACTCGGGGCGAGAGTCTGGCGGCGAGATCTGAGCGAGGGGAAGAGGGCGGGGGGTCGCCTCTCGTATCGTCGGACGTGTCAGCGCTCCTTCACAGCGTTGGCCACGCCCCCGGGCCCGCCACGGCCGCGGGGGTACGTCGCGTGTGTGGAGCACTCATCGAATCGGACAGGTCGGGCAGGGGAAGGAGCCAGACAGAGGGCCGCACGGGGGGCCAGAATGGAAGTGCCTAGGGGCCAGAGAGGGGGCCAGCGCGATGGATGAGCGGGAGCGGTTCGGGCAGTACCTCGCCCGGTTGCGACGTGCGGCGGGCATGAGCCAACGCGAGTTAGCCGACGTGCTGTGCCAGCTCTCCGGCACGCAGAGCGTCACGCGGTCCGAGGTGAGCCGGTACGAGCGGGGCACACGCCTGCCGGAGATCTGGTTGCCGTTCATCGCCGAAGCGCTGCACACACCTCTGCCGGGCCTTCAACGTGCCGCCGCCACGGCCCGATGGCCCGAGCCGCAGCCCGAGCCGGCCCCGGGCATCGCGGACTTCCTGCCGGACGACGGCGCGCTCACCGCCCCGGCAGCCGGCGGCCGGCGGCTCGGCGCAACGACCGTGCGCGAAGTGATGCACCGGGTGCACGCTCTCCGCCTGGCGGACGACGTGATGTACGGCCGCGATCTACTCGCGCCCGCCACTCGGGAGCTGAAGCGGGTGATGCAGCTCTACCGCGATAGCAGCGTCACGGACGAGATCGGGCGCAACCTGCTGACTGCCATCGGGGAGCTGGCGCAGATCGCCGGATGGATTGCCTCGGACGCCGGCCAGACCCGGCAAGCCGAACAGATCTACCGCGTCGGGATGTCAGCCGCGCACAGCGCCGGAGACGCCACCCTCGCAGGGAACATCCTCGGCTCGCTGGCCTACCAGGTCGCCAACGTCGGTGACCCGGCCGAGGCGGTCACCATGGCTCAGGCTGCGCTCGACGACGCGGGCGAGCAGGCGCCCCCGCGCGCTCGGGCGCTGTACTTCGACCGGCTCGCGTGGGCCCACGCCCAGGCAGGCCAGGCGCAGCCCGCGATGCGGGCGCTCGGCGAGGCGGGCCAGTCACTCGCACACAACGCCAACGAGGAGGACCCGGCGTACCTGTACTGGGTGAACGCCGACGAACTGCGGATCATGGAAGCGCGGGTGTTCACAGAGCTCCACCGCCCGCTGCGGGCCGTGCCGCTGCTGACCGACGTCCTCGGCCAGTACGCGGCCACACACACCCGGGAGCTGGCGCTGTACCGGTCCTGGCTCGCGGTCGCCCTGGCGGACGCCAACGAGCCCGAGGAGTCCGCGGCCGAGGCCGAGCGCGTCATCAGTCTGTCCGCCGACACGGCCAGCGATCGCACAGCCGAGCGGACGCGGGTGATACTCCGCCGACTTCAGGAGTTCGCGGACGTCCCCGAGGTGCGAACGCTGCTGGCAGAGCACGACCACCTGCTGACCGCCTGACCGGGGCCGAACGCGACGAAGCGCCCCCGGCCCATGGAATCCGCCGCCGAAGCCGAGCAGGGGCGTTGTCGTTGATGTCAGCGCTGAAGGAGAGCCACCGCGCCCGTAGCAGCGCCAGCCAGCCCGGCCAGCACACCGATAGTCGGCAACGGCCACCGGCCACGCTCCAGGGTCCGCAGCCGCGCCTCATGGTCCGCGAGGTCGGTGGCCACGTCCTTGTCCCGGTCGCGTAGACCATCGAGCTTCGTCTCTACCCGGGCTACCGTGTCGTGCAAGCTGCGCATCTCCTGGTACATCTGCGCGGGCTCACCCGCGACTACCTGCCCGAATTCGCTGATCTGCTCGTCGACTGGCCTTCACTGGCCGACCTGACCCGCGCGGTCGAGGGCCGCGCGGAGCCCGTGCTCATCCCCTGGGACTGCGCTGACGGCTTCTTCGAGGCCTACTGGCGCCGGCCCGAGGCATACCTGGACGAACATGTGCGCCGCGCGATATCGGTATGGACCAGGGTCGGGCCGGAGGCCGAGCAGCGGGCAGTGAGCGGACTCCGCGACGACCTTTCCTCAGGCCGGTGGGCCGAGCGCAACCGCGACCTCCTCGCCCTCGATGCGGCAGAGCTCGGCCTCCGCCTGCTCGTGGCCTGACGGTCCGCCTCAGGACACTGGTCGTCCGGGCCGCTGGCCGACGGCGGTACCTCGACGACGAAGAACAGGATGACGGTCTTGGTCGAGAAGTCATGGAAGTCGTCGGGGAACAGCTCACGGGTTCCCGCTCTGGGTGGCGGGGCGTCATCATGTGGCGCTGCTCAACGAGATGACGGTCCGTCGAGAGAAGCGCCGGTGTTCGGTGCGATGGTGGGTGTGGCGTAGCGCGGGGTAGCGTGTCGGCGTCGAGCGATCACCGGAGGGGGTGGGGCGTTGTGGCGGTGATCGGTCCTGATCTGGTCGAGGTCCTGACGACGGCGATGGTGACCGGGGCCGGGGACGAGGCCGGTCGACGCGGCCTGGGGTGGGTGACCGCGGCGTTCGGTCGGTGCTGGCGACGCCGGTCCGATGACCCCGGCGGCGAGCCACCGGAGCCGCCCCGGGACCCCGAGGAGGCGCGGCGCTGGGCCGAGGCCATGGTGCGGGACGCGGGCTACGACGAGGTGGTGGCCGCGCTGCTGCGTGAGATCGACCGTGAGCGGAAGGCACCCCACCTGGAGTCCTATGTCGCCCTGGTGGACCGGCGCGACGAGGTCGCCCGGGTAAGGGAGTTGGCCTCCGAGGCCGAGCGGCCGCGCCTGGTGGTGCTGCTGGGGCCGTCCGGCATCGGCACTTCCACACTCGCGGTGGGCCTGTCGGAGGCCCTGTCCGAGAGCCTGCCGCACCGACACCTGTACGTCGACCTCGCCGGTGCCGAGCCCGGGTTGGCGAAGCCCTCGGACTCGGCCGCGAGCGAACTGCTCCTTGACCTCGGCGTGCAGCCCGAGTGCGTCCCCGCCGACCTGCCGGGCAAGCAGCGGATGCTGACATCCAGCATGGAGAACCGCTCCCGCCGGTTGGTGGTGCTGGACAACGTGGCGTCCGCCGAGCAGGTGATCCCACTGCTGCTGAGTCTCCCGGGCCTGGTGACGGTCGTCGCCACCAGTCACCGCATGCCCGTGCTGTCCCAACGCTATGGAGCCCGGTTCCTGCACCTTGACCCTCTCGCGCCGCCTGACGCGGAGGAGCTGATGGTCCAGGTCGCCGGCCCTGAGGTGTTCCGTGCGGGAGGGGCGGGCGTCAGGGAGGCCATCCGGCGATGCGGCGGAGTCCCGGCCACGATCACGCAGCTCGCCTCCCTGGCGGCCCTGGACCCGGGACTCGACTGGCGGGCGGAGATGCTCGATCCACAGGCCGACGGCGTGGCGCGTGCCTACCGGACCCTGAGCCCGGCCGCCGCGCGGCTGCACCGCCTGCTGGGGCGGATCATGCCCGTCGACCTTGGCCGGTCTGCGGTGGCCGCGCTGGCCGGGGACTCCTCGGCGCGAGCCGGGGACCTCCTCGATGAACTGGTCGCGCATCGACTGCTGGACCGCAGGGACGATCGGTCGTCCCGGCAGACGGCCGCGGCGCACCGGCACGCCGCGGCGCAGCACGAACCGGATGCGGCCGAGGCCGTCCGGGCGTTCGTGGACTGGTGCCTCGAGACAGCCGCTGACCGGCAGACAACGGTGATGCCGGGCCGCTGGTACCTGGGCGCGACGGCGCGACGGCTGGCCGACCGGGAGCGGCGACCCCGCCCGGAGCGTCGAGACGCGCTGCGCGCGCTCCGGGTCGAGCGGACCGCGCTTGTCGCGGCCGTGCGTGTTGCCACGGAGTGGGAGCTCTGGGACCCGGCCTGGCAACTGTGCGAGTCGATATGGGCGCTGCACCTGATGCTGGGGTTCCACGAGGAGTCGTTGACCGCCCATACCCTCGGCGTGCAGGCCGCTCGGAGCTGCGGAGACCGCCGGGCCGAGGCGCGCATGCTGGTGCAGCGCGGCTTCTCGTACCTGGGGCTGCGCCGGTTCGCGGAGGCCAGGGCCGATTTCGAGGCGGCGTACGACGTCGAGCCCGAGGACCACCCACGCGGCAGGGCGACCGCCCTGGAATCCATCGGCCTCCTGCTGCTGGCCCAGGAGGAGCACGTGGCGGCCGAAGATCTCTTCCGTCGGGCGCTGCCGTTCGCGCGCGAGGCCGGTGACCCGCGGGCGTTGGCGCTGCTCGCCCACCACATCGGGCGCGCGCTGGCCGGCCAGCGCCGGTTGGACGCGGCCCGGGACGCGCTCGCTGGCGCACTGCGGGACATGCGGGCGCTCCCCGTGCCGGACGAGTACAACGTGGGCCGGGTGCTCACCAGCCTGGGCGAGACGCGTCTGGCCGCGGGCGACCTGGACGGGGCCGCCGAGGTGCTCGACCAGGCGCTCACGAGCATGACCGCCGACGGCGCGTCGCTCCAGCAGGCCCGGGTCGCCGAGCTGCGGGCGAGCTGCGAGCCCTCGCCCGAGCGGCGCCGGGCGCTGTGGACGATGGCGTGGGAGGTGCACGTAGCCTCCGGCGACGCCGAACGGGCGGACCGGCTGCGGCGGCTGATCACCGGGGAGCGGCCAACGGACCCGGCAACGGGGCGGGCGTGACCGTCACCAGGCGGCGGGTCGCTCCGGTGCGGACGGTCATGCCGCCGCCGCCCAGCTCCGCCACGGTCTTGCCGTTGCTCAACCAGGCGTACAGCGCGGAGGCGTAGACGGCCGGCTCCGTGAGGTCGGGCCGACCGTCCGCGTCGGGCGCGGCCACCAGGCACAGCAGCCGACCGTCCTCGGTACGCACCGTGCACCGGTCGGGGCCGGTGACGAATGCGGTCAGTGCCGCGTGCGGATGGCGCGCCGCCGTCTCGGCCGTCCAGGCGGCGGCAGGGCCGACGCGCGGATCGTCCTCCCGACCGTGCCCCACGATGACACCTGCCAGGGTCAGCCGACCCGGATCGGCGCAGTCCTCGTGCACGGCAAGATGCCGGTCGTGCACGGTGTACCCCGATTCCGGCGGTGGTCCGGCGAACCGCGCCACCTCGATCTCCGGCGGGCCGGCGGGCGGCGCGCCGAGCAGCCGGGTCAGGACGGTGAGCGGCGCGGTGCGCACTGGCGGCTGGTAGCCGGGAAGAGGGAGCGGGTCGAGCAGCGCCGGGTGCTCTGCGGGCTCCGGCAGGCCGATCAGCCGGTAGCACAGGCGGCGCAGCAGGGGAGCCGAACCGCCAGGCGCGGAGGTCAGCAGCGCGGTGAGGCGGGCGTACCGGTCGGGGTGATGGTCGTTGATCGCAGCCCTCAACTGGGGGAGTAGCGGTGCGGCGGGCCGCAACGCGGGAGCGGCCCGGCCGAACGCGGCGACCGGGGAGTCGGGGTCGAGCGCCTCGTGCGGGAAGGCACCGAGAAGCACCGGTATGCCGAGGGCGGCGGCGTAGAAGGTGACGGAGCCGTGGTCGCCGAGCACGCAGTCGGCCGCGACGAGTGCCTGGCGCCAGCTGTCGAGCGGGTCGATCAGGGACAGTCCGGCCGCCTCGGCCCGCCGGCACCAGGCGCGGACCTGCCCCGGGCCGTGGCCGTACCAGATGTTGGGGTGGAGCACGGCGACGACCCGGTACTCGTCGGCGGGCAGTTCGGCGGTCAGCCGGGGGAGCAGCGCGGGAAGCGCGTCGTCGCCGAAGAGGGACTCCGGATTCCACGTGGAGCTGAGTAGCACCAGCCGTTGGCCTTCGGCGACGCCGAGCGCCCGGCGGAACCGAGCCCGGTCGCGACGGGCGGCCACCAGCCGGTCGTAACAGGGGTCACCAGCGAGTTCTGCGGTCGCTGCGGCCTCCGGGCAGGCGGCGCGCAGCCGGTCCAACTGCTCGGGGTGGGACAGCACGGTGACATCCGCGAACGGCTGGCCGTCGTGCAACAACCACTCGGGCGACATGCCGAAGACGGGCGCAGCTTCCGGCTTCCGGCTTCCGGCTTCCGGCTTCCGGCTTCCGGCTTCCGGCTTCCGGCTTCCGGCTCAGCTAGCCTCTTATTATATCCCGCCCCATGCGAGAGAACGATCAACGGGCCCCGCACGACGTGGAGTTGACCTCCATAGCTGGCCGCGACGGCGAGATCGACGGGGGTCCGCACGGCCTGCTCCCACGGCAGCACTGGCAGTCCCAGCCTGGCGAACAGCTCAGGCAGCCCGGCCGCAAACGGCGACGTTCCAGGGCAGGTCACAAGCAGTTGGAGCCGCAGGTCGTCCCGGAACAGTGGGAGCACGTCGAGCAGCCGGGTGGCCGCCGTCACGTTGTGCACGACCAACAGGACTCGCCGACAGCCGGACCGCGTCGCCCAGCGCTCCGCGTCCTGGCCCACCGGCACCCGTATCTCCTCATCCCGGAACATCGCACCAAAATACGTTGCCGCTGAGAGTCCGCCCCGACACGCTCCTGAGAGGGAGCCGACCACGACACCCGAGATCCGTGGCTGCGGGCCGAGACCCACCTGCTGCCGACTCGTCCTCAACAACACAGAGAAAACCTCAGTGAATCCGCGATCCCATGCCGGTGAACGCTCCACCTCGCGTTCCCTCCTGCGTCTGTTGCCGTACGTTCGGCCCGTACGCCTGCGCCTTCTCTTCGCCGCGCTCCTGGCGACCATCGCCTCGTGCCTTGGGCTCCTCATGCCGTTGGTGCTGAAATGGATGGCCGATGGCCCACTCACAGACGGTGATCCGTCCGGCGTGTGGTGGGGCGGCCTGGCCCTGTTGCTGCTGGGAGTCGCCGAGGCGGCCATCTTCGGTGTGCGGCGCTGGCTGGTCGCGCGGCCACTGGCCGAGGTCGAGGCGTCGATGCGGGAGGCCTTGTATCACCACGTCCAACGGCTGCCCATCTCCTTCCACGACCGGTGGTCATCAGGGCAACTCCTCTCCCGCGCCACGTCAGACCTCGGCCTGATCCACGCCTTCCTGGCGCTCCCCCTGACGTTTCTTGTGGTCAACGCCGCGACGATCCTCGTCGGCTGCCTCATTCTGCTGTCCCAGCACTGGGCACTCGGGTTGGTGTTGCTGGCACCGGCCGTACCGCTGATGGTGGTGAGCTCGTACTTCGAGGCCCGTTACGCGCTCGCCTCACGCCAGGCCCAGGACCACAGCGGCGACCTGACGACGGTCATCGAGGAATCGGTCATGGGCATCCGCGTCATCAAGGGCTTCGGCCGGCACGAGAGCCAGGCGCACGCGTTCTGGGAGCTGGCCCGCCGGGTCCGCGGCGCCGAGCTTCACAAGGCGCGCCTGCTGGCTGGCGTGTCAGCCCTGTTCGTGGCATTGCCGGAGATCGCGGTCGGGGCGACGCTCGTGTTGGGGGCCTGTCAGGTGGCCGACGGGACGCTGTCGCCCGGCACCCTGCTGGCGTTCCTGGCGACGGCCCTGGTCCTGCGGCCGGTGGTGGAGTCGACGGGCTCGTTGCTCGCCCTGAGCCACGAGGCGGCGACCGCCGTCGACCGCTACCTCGACGTCATGGCGCGCCCTCGGCTGCCCGAACTCGAACCCACGCCCACCCGGCGGCCGACGTTCGCACCAGGGCCTGCCGGACTGGCGTTCGAGAAGGTGGAGTTCCGCTACCCCGGCGCTCCGTCCGATGCTCCCGCCGTCCTGCGCGGCGTCAACCTGCGCATCGCTCCCGGAGAGACCCTGGCCCTGGTCGGAGCGACCGGCAGCGGCAAGACGACCCTCGCCAGCCTGGTGCCGCGGCTGTACGAGCCGACCGGAGGACGGATCACAGTCGACGGACAGGACATCGCCGACATGCCGCGGGCCGAACTGCGCGGCCGTATCGCCGTCGCCTTCGAGGACTCGGCGCTCTTCTCCGCGACGATCGCCGAGAACGTGGCCATGGGAGCGGAGACGGCCAGCGACGCGGACGCCGCGCGGGCCCTTCGGGTGGCGCAGGCCGACAGCTTCGTCCACCTCCTGTCCGAGGGGCCGGACACGATGGTGGGCGAGCAGGGGCTGACGCTCTCCGGCGGCCAGCGCCAACGACTCGCCCTGGCCCGTGCCGTCATCGGCCGGCCACGCCTGCTCGTCCTGGACGATCCCCTGTCGGCCCTGGACATCCACACCGAGGCCGCGGTCGAAGCCGCGCTGCGCGAGGTGCTCGGCACGACAACAGCGCTCATCGTCGCGCACCGCCCCTCGACCGTGCTCCTCGCCGACCGGGTCGCCCTGATCTCGCAGGGCCGGATCTCCGCCGTCGGCACGCATCAGGAGCTGTTGCGGACGAACGCCGAATACGCCTGGCTCATGTCGGGACTCCAGCCCCTGACGACGCCGACAGGCAACCGCATGGAGGGTGAGAAGACATCATGACCTCCTCGGCAACGACCTCTCAGGCGACTGGCGGCCACCCGGACGACACGGACGGGCAGGAAGAATCGGCGCAGACTGATCCGGATCCCTTCGCCCAGGATGTACTCCCCGCGCCCGTGGGCGCCTCACGGGCACTGCTGGCGTCCCTGCTGCGCCCACACCGGCGCCGCGTCGCGGTGACCTGCCTCGTGCTGATCCTTCAGCGGGGGATCTCGCAGCTGAGCCCGCTGCTCGTCGGCTACACGATCGACCAGGCCGTCCCAGCCCTGCGGGAGAACGATCGCGGCCCGATCCTGGCCGTCTGCCTGGGCTACCTGCTGGTCGTGGCAGGCTCAGGGGCGTTGCAGTACGGATACGTCCGCCTCTCGTCACGCGTGGGCCAGGACGTGATCCTCGACCTCCTCGGGCGCATCTTCCGCCACTCCCAGGCCCTGAGCATCGACTTCCACGAGCGGTACACCTCCGGCCGGCTCACCTCCAGGGCCACCAGCGACGTCGGAGCACTTCGCGGACTGCTCACCAAGGGACTGGAGGACATCGTCAGCGCCGTGCTGACAACGGTCTACATCACCGGCCTCCTGCTGTACCTCGACTGGCAACTGGGCCTGGCCGCAGTGGCCGTGGGAGGCCCGCTGTACCTGACCGTCCGAACGTTCCGCCGCCGCGCCACACGCGTCTACCGCGAACGGTCCAGCGCGATGGCCACGGTCACCAGGAAGTTCACCGAGACCTTCCACAACATCCGCGCGGTGCAGACCTTCCGCCTGGAAAGGTCCAACGACGAGTCCTTCCGACAGATCAATCGCCAACACGCGCACCTCAACGGCGACGCCGCCCTGGAGATGGGCCGGTACGTGACATGGTCCCGACTCATCGCCAACGCCGGCATCGCGCTCCTCGTCATGTGGGGCGCCTACCGTGTCGCCTCCCACAGCCTGGAACTCGGTGTCTTCACCGCCGCCCTTCTCTACCTGCGCCGCCTGTACGACGACCCACTCAAACTCGGAGGTGTCCTGGACGCCTACCAGTCAGCGGTCGCCTCCCTGGAAAAGATCGCGGCCCTCCTGGCCCAGCGGCCTTCGGTCCCCGAACCCGACGCCCCTCAACAGCTACCGGCGAACGCCCCCGGCCGACGCGGCCGCCAGGTCGACTTCGAGAACGTGTCCTTCACGTACCGCACCGGCGACGAGGTCCTGCCCCCCTTCGACCTCACCCTCGCTCCCGGGAAGACCGTGGCCGTGGTCGGAGCGACCGGCGCCGGCAAAACAACGCTGGCCAAGCTGCTGGCCCGATTCCACGCCCCCTCGCACGGCCGCATCCTCCTCGACGGCGTCGATCTGCGTCATCTGGCCACGGCTGAGCTGCGACGCGGCGTGGTGATGGTGACGCAAGACGCCTTCATCTTCTCCGGAACCATCGCCGAGAACATCGCGATCGGTCGCCCCGATGCCGACCGGGAGGACATCGGACGGGTGGCCAGGGCGATCGGCGCGCACGACTTCATCAGTGCGCTGCCGGACGGATACGACACGGACGTCCGCACTCGCGGCACCCGCATCTCCGCCGGGCAACGGCAACTGGTAGCACTCGCCCGTGCCCTGCTCGCCGATCCGACCGTGGTGATCCTCGACGAGGCCACATCCTCCCTCGACATCCCGGGCGAAAGACTCGTCCAACACGCCATGACCACGGTGTTGGAGGGGCGCACGGCCCTGGTCATCGCGCACCGCCTCTCCACGGTCCGCATCGCCGACCGGGTGCTGGTGATGGCCGACGGGCGCATCGTCGAAGACGGCACGCCCGCCGAACTCATCGACAGCCAAGGGAGGTTTGCGGACCTGCACGCTGCATGGCAGGACAGCCTCACGTGAACGACGCATCCCCGTCCGGGTCCGCGAGCCCGTCGCGGGGTCCGCTACCCGTGCATGGCTCTGGTGGCCTCGGCCGCCGCGGCCGTCCTCGCCGGCGCCACCTCGATGACCGCGGAGTTCGCGGCCCCCGCCGGCCAGCCACGGCAGCTGCGTGGGACGATCTGCAGCCGGGCGCTCCACCGCGCCCTCCCACTCGCCGCAAGCCGCCACCGGACTACCGAGTCGGCCGTTCTGATGGCCGCCTCAGCTGTGATCCTCGGCCGACTCGCCGGTGAGCACTGCTGCTCCTTCCGGCCGGCTTCGGGGCATGGTGGGCACCCTCGCCCAGCAGGTCCCCGCGGTGGTCGACGTCGCGTACGAACGCTTCTCTGACCTCCTGCGGCTATCGGCCGACGCGAGTTTGTGGCCCGCTGACCAGCAAATATCCAGCGACTCACTCGGGTTGGCGATTTCTTCGTCGCGTATTCGACGCAGCCATCAGTCCCCTTCGGGGGGCGCCGAAGCGGGGTTGGCAGGCGGTGCAAGGACGGACAGCGCCGCGTCGTCGCCCCCGGTGATCCGTCGGGCGAGGGCGGACAGGTGCTCGTGGTGGGCCCGCGCATGATCACGGAGGACCGCGAAAGCCTCGTCCATCGGCATGTTCAGCCGTGCCGCGATCATGCCCTTGGCCTGTTCGATGACGATCCGGCTGGTCAGTGCGTTCTGCAACTGGCTGGTGAGGGTCGTCTGCTCCTGGTGGTTGCGCTGGGACAGGATGCCGATCGTGGAGATGTCCGCAAGCGCCTGCCCGACGTGCCGATCGGCGTCGGAAAGGGTGTGAGTGTCGCTGTGGAAGAGGTTCAGAGCGCCGATGACCTCCCCGCGAAGCCGCAGCGGCAGCGCATGGACCGCCACGAAGCCGGCCGCGCGGGCGGCCTCGGTGAAGTGCGGCCAGCGCGGCTCGTCGAGGTTGGCGTTGACCACCGCCTGTCCGGTGCGGAAACAGTCGACGCAGGGACCCGCATCCGTCTGCGCTTCGAAAAGCTCCAGCAGCCGGGCGTTCTCCGAGGATGCGGCGGCGGGCCACAGCCGACCGCGGGGGTCGACCAGCATGAGGCCGGCCGAGTCCACGTCGAGGAGTTCCACGCAACGACGGGCCAGGGTGTGCAGGAAGTCGATGAGGTCGAAGTCGTCGACCAGGGTGTCGGCCAGTTCGACGAAAGCCCGGGTAAGTCGCCGTTCACGCATCGCGCACTCTCCTCACCACTCGTGGGCGTCGCCCACGAGGAACGCTACCGGTACCGCTCCCGGCCGCCGCACCGCCGGTCCGTTTCACCGGTGTTCGATGAAGTTCAGCCTTCCCGCCACTACGTCGGCGGCGACCTCATTGATCGGACGGCCGTTTCCGAACGCATAGGCCCGCAGCCGTGCCAGGGCCTCGGCCAGTCCGGTTTCGAGCTGAACGGCGATCATCCCGGTGGCCTGGTGGACCGCCGCGCGCAGATCGACCGACCCTGCGTCGGGTGACAGCCGCAGCAGCAGCGCGGTCACCGCATCGGCCAGCACCAGCCCGTCGATCAGCTCCACGGCCCCCAACGGGCCCGGCGCGTCGCGGTAGACCTCCAACACGCCAAGGCCGATCGCGCCCATGCGCAGGGGGAAGGAGAACAGCGCCCGCACCCCGAGTCCGTGGGCGGCGACGGCGAAGACGGGCCACCGCAGCGGGGGCGTGATACCCACTTCCGGCGCCAGCACCAGAACCCCGCGCTGTGCGGCATCCACGGAGGGCCCCTCTCCCAGCGTGAACTCAAGGTCCTGCAGGGCAACGCTGGTCGTGTCGCCGGACCAGATCGTCTCGGCCCCACCGGCGGCGCTGCTGATGCTCGCGCTGAGACTGGTCGCCCCCAGGACGCCCGCTGCCCGGCCCGCCAGCGAGGCGTTCAGACCGGCACCGCGGGCCAGCAGGGCGAGGACCGCCGCCATGCGCTCACTGACCAATGCCCTCGTCTCCCGCCTGGCCGCCGGGGTGTCCGACCGACCGCGCCCGCCTGGCTCACATCCCGGCCACACCGTAGCCGCAGTTCCCCCGGCCCTGCCGACCCCCGTGCCTACGACCGAAGATGAGGCAGGTCCACGGGACCCGTTCAGGACAAGCGCGCACCCTGGCCCGCGGTGCACCCTACGGGCACGGGCCCGGCAACGTGTCGACGCGGAGAGCCCAGTCGGTGGCCACCGCCGCGGAAGGCCACTCCAGCCCGGTCGATCAGCGGACGTCCAGCCGACCGTCAAGTCCGTTTCCGCGGAGTTCCGCGCAGGCTGTACACGCCGGTCCACCCACGGTAACCTCAGTGGCAGTCGCCCCGGACCCCGGCGGCCTCACCTCGAAGAGGATCCGGCCGGACACAGCTCTCCTGGCAGCAGTTTGCCGAGTGCTACCGAGGCGGCAGCCGGTTGGCCTGGGCCGGTCCCCGGCGGTGTCCGTTCGGGCCCATGGCCCCCAGCATCCGTGGCGGCCACTGTGAGTCGCAGTGCGTGCCGCACGTGCGGAACTTCCACTGCGCCGTCGACGGCACGCGATGCCGCCTCTCGCCCGCCCTCAAGATCCATCCGCCGCGCCACGCGCGCCCCGGGGGCTTGCTGTCGGACGGGCGACACGGCCGAAGCACGTGGCACGTCCGAGGTGTTCTGGGGCAACTACCGGCCGGCCTTCGCGTCCCAGCCCGAACGAGGCACCGCATCAGCGTCACCGGGGCTCGGGACAGGGCCAGACAAGGATGCGTGAACCGTGAGCAGCACGGACAAGGAGCCGGCAAACGGTGCGGCAGGCCGCGCGGAGCACCTCGAAACCGTGGTCGTGGAAGACGAACTGGAACTGACCCTGGTGCTGTCCGACTGGCTGACAGCACCGGTACGCACCTGTTTCACCTATCGCACGAACGACCCCTACGCCGTCCATCTGCTCTTTCATTTCGAGTACCAGGAGCCCGTGCCCTGGGTCTTCGCCCGTGACCTGCTGACGGCGGGGATGTCCGACCGCGCGGGTGTCGCGGACGTGACCGTCCGGCCCACATGCGACCGTTCCCTGACGAGCCTTTCCCTCGCCTCCCCGCACGGCCGGGTCGAGGTGGAGGCGCCAACACGGTCCCTGGCCACGTGGCTGGCACGCACCCACCAGGCCGTCCCGGCGGGGCATGAGGACCGCCATCTCGACCTCGACACCCAAGTGGAACGCCTGCTGCGGGAACCGGAGCCACCTCCGCCCACGGCCGAAGCCGAGGAGGAGGACACGGCCGGACAGCGGCACGACCGCCACGCCCCCCACGGCATCGAATGCCCACGGGGCGAGCACGCTCGTGGGGGGTCCACCGGCTCGGGCGAACGCATCAGCCGCTGCGGCGACCGACCGACCGGGCGGCCACGGCCGAGTTCCACCCCTGCCCGCAGCAGACAGCAGACCAACGACACCGGACACGGTCCGGGGACAGGCTGCATGCCATGACCCAGAACACACCCCGTCCGACCCTGATCGCGGACCGACGACCGGCTGGACTTCCCACACCGCCAGGTACTCGCCCCCCGCACCATGCGCGGCAGTCTGGCGACGGACCTGGCCCTCGGTGGGCTCAACCACCAGATCGGACGCCATCTGTTCCCCCGGCATGCCCACCCCCCACTGCGCAGGCCCCGCCCCATCGTGAGGGCGTCCCGCGCCCAACTCGGCCTCGAATATCCAGGGACCGGACCCATCGCCTCCTACAGCCAGGCCCTGCGGCACCTGCACCGCGTCGGGGCCCCGCTGCAGAACCCGATGGCGGCGGCCGAACAGAGCCGGCCCGCCGACCCCGATCACATGCACGTCCTCATATTGGGGCGCACCGCTCCTGGCGGGCTCCCGGAACCGAGGCATCATGCCTGTCCCGAAGACCCTGACTCTGCACCGACGCGACATCCGGAACCGGGCGCTGATCACCCTGGCCGGTGAGATGGACCTGCATTCGGCACCGGTGGTGCGTGAGTCGCTGGCGCGCTGTCTGCGCGACGGCGTCCGCGTGATCGACATCGACCTCACCGACGTCACGTTCTGCGACTGCCATGGCCTTGGGGTGCTCCTCGAAGCGCGTCGGCACGCCATCGCGAACGGAGGATCGCTACGGCTGCACCACCCCTGTCCCGCACTGAGCCGGCTTGTCGACCTCACCGGCGTCGGCCCTCTCCTCCTTGGCCCCCGATTCCGTCCCATGCCGCTGGCCGCATTGAGAGGCCGACTCGGAAGTCAGTCGAACGGACCACTGCGAGCCGCACCCCCAGACCCCGGCACGAACGCAGCCACCGGGTCGGCACAGGTCTGCGCTGTCGAACGCGTTGAAGGGAATCTTCCAGCGGCTGGTCCATCGGGCCCGGCCCAAGCCGGTGGGATCCAGGGGACCATCGCCGACGGCGCACTCACCACTCCGCCCGCGCCACCCCCGCCAACTCCGGCACCCATTCCGCGACCGGCAGCCTCGGCGTGGACGCCGGCCCCAACGCGGGCTTCGGCAGCTACTTCTCGCCCCATGGCCGGCACCGATCAAGGTTTCGCCGCCCTGCAGAGCGGCGACTCCCACCGCTTCTATGAGATCAACCCGCTCACCGGAGCGGCCAGCGACGCCGAGGCCTTCCCCGCAGACCGGCAGGTCTTGGACATCGCGCTGCCCCTGAACCAGGAGTGAACCGGGCACGGCACCGATACCGGGGTCCTGTTCGTCGACAGGGAAGCCGCACTCCTCAGGTGAACTGACCCCGGCTCGTGCCACGCACCCAGCCAGACGTCAAGGCGGCGCGTGCGCCTTGACGTCAGGGGCCGCCGCCCTGGCTCGTCCAGCGTCTAAGCAGGGTCGCGAGTTCGCGCGCCGGCTGGGCCACGTCCATGGGTCCCTCCAGGATCACGGCGCCGAGTGCTCGCTGGAGATCAGCCCGATCGTCCGGATGGCCTTTGTCCGTCCGTCGGGTCAGCAGGGCCGTCTCCGCGCCGTCGAGGAAGCCCACATATGTCTGACGACGCAGGTCGTTCAGTCGGATGCGTCGCTCCTCCTCCAACGTCATCCTGACGGTGTCCAACATGGCGTCCGGCTGTCGGTCACCCGCGTGGCGGGCTGCGTCCGCCTGCCTGTTGCCTGCGCTCCGCGTGAACCCGGGCTTCGGCAACACAGGCAGGTGAGGAGGTGACGCTTCGGCATCAATGGGCATATGGGGGTTTTGCGGCCATCGCCTCGGGCAGGCGACAGTCGTGCTTCGGACTGCAGGCACATCCGTGGGAGAGGTCTGCGACCCCCCGGGGGAGTTCCGGTCTTGGAACGCTTTCACGGCGAAAGGAAACGTTTCGCCGAACAGGAAGCGTGATCCCCATGACCACTGCGCAAATCCCGCGACAGTCGCGAAAAAAGCACCCCCACCACGATGCCCCCGACACCGCCGAGGCATTCCACCACCTGGCCGGGATGGAACCGGGCAGGCAGCGCGAAGCGCTGCGCGAGGAACTCGTCCGCGCCTGGATGCCCATGGCCGCCCGTCTGGCCCGACGCTTCCGCAACCGCGGCGAGGCTCTCGAAGATCTGGAGCAGGTCGCCTACCTGGGTCTGGTCAACGCCGTCAAGCGCTACGACCCGAAACGGGAGACGGCGTTCGAAAGCTACGCCATACCGACCATCGTCGGGGAAGTCAGGCGACACTTCCGTGACCACTCCTGGGGACTCCACGTCCCCCGCCGGGCCCAGGAACTACGCAACCGGGTCCGCACGGCCCACCACGAACTGTGCCGCTCGCTGGACCACCAGCCGAACGTCACGCAACTGGCCCGGCAAGCCGATTTGACCGAAAGCGAGGTCCGCACCGGCCTGGAAGCCATGGAGTCCCACTCCCCGCTGTCCCTGGACGCCGTAATCGCCGGTACCCCCGGGGACAGCCACTCCCTCCTGGACTTCCTGGGCACGACCGAGACGGCCTACGACCAGGTACTGGAGCGCGAGGCAGCCGCCCCCTGCCTGCGCAGGCTCCCCGAACGCGAACGACGCATCCTCTACCTACGGTTCTACAAGGACATGACCCAAAGCGATATCGCCGACGAGTTCGGCATCTCCCAGATGCACGTCTCCCGCCTCCTTGCCCGCACCTGCACCCAGCTCCGCCAACAAGTCGATCTGGCCTCGCCACCTGACCCTCTGCCACACCAGGTCCCGGAAACCAGCCAACGAACCGGTCGGCCACCCCGGGGGCCGCTGCCAACAGCAGACCTAGCCGACAAGGGCTACTCCCCGCGCTGAAGTGGCCCAGGCCGGAGCCGGAACGACGCCAGCCGGGCCCCGTATAGCAGACCTCACACGCCTTACGGCTGACGCCACACCCCGGAACAAGAGATACCGGCGTCAGGCAATCCAGCGCCGACGCGCCGGGCGCGCCGCCCCGAAATCGCAACGACGATGAGGCTGGTGCCGGGACGCGGGTGACCAGCCGGTCACGGTGGCGGAAGGGCGCCATCGCCTGACGCATCCGCGCCGCTGTCACCGCGCTGCACGACGGCCGCGTACCACCCCCCTCGCCGGCCCCGCCCGCTGCCCGCCGGGCCGGCCTTCACGCCCTCGGAGACGTCGATGAGCACGCCCGTCACGCCCCGCGCCCTCGTTCCGCTGGACCTTGCGGCCTGGCCGGCAACAGCCGAGGAGCCTCAGCTGTTCACCCCCCGCGAGTTCACCGGGCCAGCTGTCGGCGACGGCGCGGCAATGGACCCGCAGATGATCTAGGCGTTGATCAAGGGGAAGGGGCTGTCCGCGTGTCGATGCGATCGAGTTGGTTCAGTCAGCGGTCCATCTTCGGCGGACCCGGCGGCGCTTCGCCGGGTCACTTGAGGATCGCGAGGTGGCTGGCGCTGCCGCCGTGCCATTCGATCAGCAGGAGGGTCGCGTCGTCGCTGGTGGTCCCGCCCCTCATCTGTTTGAGGGTGTCGGACAGGGCGCGCACCACCGCCCGGACTCCGCTGCCGTCGGAGCTGACGCGGTTGACCCAGTCGATGAGACGCTCTTCGCCGAACTGGGCGCCCCCCACCTCGTGTTCCTCGATCACGCCGTCGGTGAAGAACAGCAATCGGTCCCCGGCCCTGAGCGTCACCTCGCTGATCTGGGGTGCCTCCCCGCCGAAGCCGACCGGCAGGGTGGTCGCGCTCAGCAGTTTGTGCATCACCCGGCGATCACGAATCAGCAGCGGCGCCGGGTGGCCGGCGTTGACCCACTGGAGATCACCCGTAGTGATGTTCAAACGCATCATCTGTGCGGTGAGGAAGTGGTCGGGCCCGAACTGTTGGGCGATGGCCCGATCGAGGTACGTGTAGATCTGGGACAGGTCGATGTCGGCACGCCTGGCGTGGCGGTAGGCGCCGATGGCGACGGTCGCCATGGTGGCCGCGTCCAGGCCATGGCCCATCGCGTCGACCATCGCCACGTGCAGGATGTCGTCGTTGAGGGCGTAGTCGAAGCTGTCGCCCGCGACGTTGTAGGCGGGTTCGAGGATGCCGGCCAGTTCGACCTGCGGAACGGACATCGACAGCGGCGGCAGAAGCGACCACTGGATCTCCGCGGAAACACTCATGTCCTCGGTGCGGCGCGCCTTGAAGAACTGATCGGTGTAGGCGTGCTTGGTGACGATCATGTCGGCCACGAGGGCGGCGAGTCGGCGCAGCAGCCGCCGGTCGTTGTCGTCGACGGTGTCCAGGGTGAGGGCCATCACACCCACCTGGTCGCTGCCGTCCAGCAGCGGCAGGAACATGCGGATGCCGTCCTCCTGCGGTGTCTCGATGGCGGCCGCCCGCAGGAAGGCGGTGCCGGCGTCGGAGCCGTTGACCGGCTGGGGATCGCCGACGGACAACCGGTGCCCGGGCAGCGGGACGAGGACCAGTTGGCTGTAGTCCTGCAGCAGGATGGAGACGTCACGGCCGCCGACGTTGGCCACCTCCTCCGCGATCAGCGGCGCGATCATCTGCGGCGGCATCTCGTGGGCGCGGTCCAGGAGCACTCCGAGGAGCCGCTCGCCGAATCCCTCGGCCCGGTCCACCCGCTGGTCCGGCGAGCGATCAGCGGACGACATGGCCGTGCTCTCTCGACCCGTCCGCGTGCCCCCTGCCGTCGGCACCGGTCGTGCCGCCACCCGTTCGGGCCCACCGTTCGTCCATTTCGCATCCCGTCGCCGACCCACTCACGCGCCGGTGGGTAACGGGACCCACACGATCACGATCACCCCCACAGGGTGACGTAGGCCCTCGGCGTGACGGGCTCATTACCCCTAAAGCAGCATGTCACCACCCGGCCGGTGCCTTCACGGCCGCACGCTGCGGCACCCGCACGCAGGCACATGCGCCAGTCAGGTATCGCACTCCGCCCCACACATCTGGAGCACGGTGGTGATCGGCAGGAGACATCGAGCATCAGCGATAGTTCCGGCGATTCCAAGGAATGAGTTCTCGACCGGGTGATTCATGTGAATCGTTCGACGTTCCTAGACGGAGTACATGGCGCCACTTCACACCCGCCGCCCCCCGGCGGCGGGTGTGAGGTGTCACCCTGGTGTCAGGTTCTCGGTCGAGGCCATATGCACCGGACTCCCGTCACGGGGTGACCGGCCGCATGGGGCACGACGCTTACTGCGGGCTGTGGAGTGCGGGTTGTGTCCAGGGTGAGGTGCAGGCGGGTACCCGTACCGGTGTCACCGGCGGGGAAGCTGCGTTGCTCCGTGCTGGCGAACCAGGCGCGCAGTACCTGCGCCGCCTGTTGCGCGATGTCGGGGGAAGCCGCCGTGATGCGAATCTCTGCGATGCCCTTCGCGGGAAGGCTGAGGTCGTGAGTCATGAGTGATTCCTCTGGGGTCGTGTCGTTCCTCGGCCGCGGCGTCCGACGACAGCCGCACGCGTTGGTGCGTTCCGCCCCGGCGCGAGGATTCTCCGAGGGACGCCCGGTCATGTCGCCACGGTCAAACCGGTGGCGAGGGAGGCGGGGTGCATCGCTGAGGCACCGCCCTCGTGCTCCCAGCTCTCCAGGGGATCCTCCAGCCGGTCGACCGTCGACCCTCCTGGCGGGACTCCTCGTCCGCGACGAGCGCGCTCGCCGTGCTGGGCGGCCCCGCCGTGTCGCACGCCGCGGCCATCAGCCGCGCCGCCGAGGCCGCACCGGCCTGCGGCGGAACTACCAGCAGATCCCAGCGGCCGACGGCATGGGAGAGCAGCAGAACCTGGTGTGGATCAAGCGCCTCGGAGAACCAGCCCACCTTGATCACACGCCCGTCGACCGCCACTTCGCGCGGGATGACCCGCCAGAATCGAGGGTTGACCGCGATACGGGTCACCCGTCCCCACAGGGGATCCAGCACCTGGGCCAGGGCGGGAAGTTCCCGGGACAGATCCCGGGAACGTGGCCACCACGCCCCGTCCAGCAGCCCTCGATGAGCGTCGGCGCCCTTCAGCCGGAGGCGAGCAGGGGAATCATCGACATGTTCCTGAGGGAACGCGAGGAGGTCGGTCGTCGCGGACATGGGTTCGGACCCGTCTCCGGCCCTGCAAGAAGTGGGCCGGCATTGTCGTTCATCAAGAACGGCGTCCGCATGAAGGCCGACGTACGACAGACTCTCGACAGGTCCAGGTTACTCCTCTTTGGGGTGATTCAGACCACTGTATCGGCATCAGATCTCCCATGGAGGAGAACGTCTGGGAGTCTGCGGACGGACCGGTTCACCAAGTTCGCCTGAAACACACAAGATCGGCCGCTACGAAACTCAGGGCAGCTCAGCCGCTGTCCGAACGCCACGGCCTGGTGTGTCCGCACCCAGGAAACGGCCGCGCTCGTCCTCCGTCCGCTTCCAGGCCGCGCTGCCGAACGAGACGCCCCACGCCTTCGACGTACCACCCGGAGGCTACGTCGCGGGGCCGTCGCCCGCGCCGCGGAGGTGGGTGGCCGTGTGCTCAGGGTCCGCCTCTGTCACGAAGACGCCGGCACCGTACTCGCCGGCGGCGGGGCGTTTGACCCGGGTGTCGTCGTACCGGTCCGTGAAGATCTGCACATGGAGGTGGTGGAGCGCGCGTTCCCCTTGGGCGGGCGCCTGGAACCACATGGCCACGTAGGGCAGCGGCGCATCGCTGACGGTCTCGAACCGTCGCAGCAGGGACCGGTACACCGTCGCCAGGTCCGCGCGCTCCGCCTCGTCGAGGGTGGGCAGGTCGGGCACGTGCCGCAACGCGTAGGCGTGAATCTCGTAAGGCCAGCGCGCGGTGCCGGGGACGAAGGCGAGCCAATGGGCGGACCGGACGACGATCCGGGTCGCGGCGGCTGATTCGCGCTCCACCAGCCGGCAGGCGGGGCAGCCGCGGCCGGCGGCCCGCGCCCGCTGAGCGACCTCCCCCATCCGCGCAAGCCGGGCGGGCACGAAGGGATAGGCGTAGATCTGTCCGTGCGGGTGGGTGAGCGTCGCCCCGATCCGGGCGCCCCGGTTCTCGAAGCAGAAGACCTGACGAACATCGGGGGCGCCGTTCAGCTCGCTGGTCCGCTCGGCCCAGGCATCGATCACGGTGCGCACCCTGGACACCGGGAGCCGGGCCAGCGATACGTCGTGGGTACTGCTGAAGGACACCACCTCGCAGGCGCCGGCCGGGGCTAGCGCGGGGTAGCGGTTGTCGAGTACGACGACGTCGTAGTCGGGGCACGGTATCTCCGTGGCCCGGCCGGGCGCGGAGGGGCAGAGGGGGCAATGCTGACCCTCCGCGGGCCGGCGCCGCTGACGCGCTGCCGCCACGATGACCGGCTCTTCGGTGATCGGGTCCCAACGGACCTGGGCGTCGGCCCGGACCCGGGTGAGGCCGCGCGTGTCGTGGACCAGACGCGGGGGCCTGGGCTCATCCTCGTAGAAGCGGATCGTCCGGCCGTCGGACAGCAGGCCCGAGGATCTCCTGGTGATCACCGCTTCCCGTTCCTGATGAACGCTCGCAGCTGATGGGTGAGGATATGGGCCATCGCCATGTGCAGGTCCTCCTGCTCCTCGATACTCCCGGCGGGCGCGACAACCGGGGCCGCACACAACGCGTACGCTGCGCCTCCCGTGGCGCCCAGGAGCCCCACGGTGCTGGCCTGGGCCTGCCGGGCTGACCGCAGGGCCGCGAGAATGTTCCTGGAGTTGCCGCTGGTGCTGATCACCACCAGTACGTCGCCCGGGGATATGAGCCCTTCCAACTGTCCGCTGAAGACCGACTCGTAACCCACGTCGTTGGCCCAGGCGGTGAGCGCCGGGACGTGGTCCACCAGCGATATGCAGTGCACCGGCGCGGCCCCGGGCACGCGGGTGTTCTTGCCCAGGTCCACGGCCAGATGGGAGGCAGTGGCCGCGCTTCCCCCGTTACCGCAGGTGAAGATGGTCCGCCGTGCCGAGTAGGCGCCCTCGATGAGGTCCGCGGCGCACGCCAACTGCGCCGTGTCGATCTTCCCCATCGCCTCGCTGAGGTCATCCAGATAGGTGCGTATCTTCTCGCGGCGTTCCTGAACGGAGGTCGTCATCAGCCACTCCTCAGAGGTCTACGGACGGACACTGCGGAGCGTGCCCACGGCACGCATATGGGCGTCGGCTGCCTCGGTGTGGTCGGTGAACCCCGGCATTCCGCCGGCCCAGGCCAGGTACTCGTTGGTGATCTCCGTCAGGCTCACCTCGGGCGCCCAGCCGAGCGCCGACAACTCGTCGATGCCGGAGAGCGTGTGCCGGGTGTCGCCGAAACGGTAGATCCCGGGGATCTCGCACACGCTGTCCATCCCCGCGCAGGCGCACACGATGGCAGCGTAGTCGCGGACGCTGACCTCCCGTCCGCCGCCGACGTTGAAGGCCCGGCCGATGAACCGGTCGTCGCTCAGGGCCTGTTCGTTCGCGGCGGCCACGTCGTGCACGGAGACGTAGTCGCGCAGCTGTCCGCCGTCCTCGTAGCACACCGGGGGCAACCCGTGCAGCACCCGCTGGGCGAAGATCCGCAACACGCCCGAGTAGGCGTTACGGAAGGACTGGCCCGCGCCCTGCACGATCGAGTACCTCAGGGCCACTGTGGGGATCTCATACCGCTCTCCGAGTGCCAGCGCCGTCGTCTCCTGCGCGTACTTGGAGATCGCGTAGGGATTGTGCGGCAGCGGCCTGTCGGACTCGCCCAGCCAGCCGGGTTCGAGCGGGCCGTCACAGGACGGGCAGACCGGGTCCCACCTGCCGCGTTCGAGATCTTGGCGGGAACGGGCCCCAGGGCGTACGCGGCCGGCCTCCGGACAGCGCGGGCAGGTGTACGCCCCTTCGCCGTAGACAGCCTGGCTGGACGCGACGACGACCCGGTGCGGTCGCCGGCCGCTGGAGACCAGCACCTCGTACAGCAGGGCCGTGGACACCGCGTTGGTGGTGAGAAAGCGGGAGAACTCCGGTAGATGGTCCTGGTAGGCGGCCAGGTGATACACAGCGTCCACCTCATCCAGGGCACGCTCCCAGGTAGCCCTGTCCCGGACGTCCCCGTCGATCCATTCGGTCCCGAGGTCGAGCAGTTCCTGGGGGATGGTGTGGTCGGCGTGCACAGGTGGGACCAGGGCGTCCAGGACACGCACGTCGTGCCCCCCGGCGAGCAGCCGACGTGCGGTGTGCGAGCCGATGAATCCCGCGCCGCCGCTGATGAGCACCTTCATCGGCCCGCACCGAACAGTTCGTCGAGATACGCCGTCGAATAGTCGTCGCGCGCCAGCCTCCACGCTTCCCGCGTCACATCGGTCCTGCGCGTTTCGTCCGCACTGATCGTGACCACGGCAGAGGAGAAATCCTGAGGCGTTTCGGCGGGGAGGTAGTGAACGTCCGGAAGAACGTTGATTCCCTCTACTCCCTTTGTGGTCGAAACAACTGGAACACCGAGTGCGAATGCCTCGATCACCTTGAGGCGGCTACCTCCGCCCATGGTCAGCGGCAGCAGGAGGGCGCTGCCGAGGTACAGGTCGCGGACCTCGGCAGGATCGGCGATGAGCCTGACCCCTGCCGGGTAGTCCCGTTTGGTGAGTTCGGGGCCGGGAGCGGCGCCGGCGACCACCACGGGCAGTTCGACGCCGGCGGCACGCAACTCGGGGACGATCCCGTCGACGAGCATCTCCACCGCGTGGACGTTGGGAAACCAGTCCAGCCTTCCGATGAAGACCAGTCGTTCTACTGGTCGCACCGCAGGGCGCTTCGACCCCACCGGGACCACGTTGGGGACCACGCGCAGCGAGGCGGGCGCGGTGCCGGGGTGTGCCCGGCGCAACAGCGCCTCGTCGTTCCGGCTGCACACCCACACCTCATGCGCGGCGGCGACCGCGTCGCGCTCGGCGAGCGCGACGCGGCGCACCTCCCAGTCCGCCAGCCCGTCGGCGTGCGGCGATTCCGTCGGTACGCCGCCGGACATCTCCCGATAGAGCAGGGATTCCACGTTGTGCATGTCGCAGACAATCCGCAGGTCGCTGTGCTCGGCCGCGTACGGCGCGTACTGATAGGCGTCGAGTCCGCTGCACACGAGGGTGTCGAAACCATCATCGACGAGTCTGGCGAGCAGCTCTTCGGCGTAGTTCGCGCAGAATTTTCCCTGGAAATAGGTCTCCGTCCGGGCGATGCGCTGCGGCTCGCCGCCGGTGGTCGCGCACGACGATGCGCAGCCCGCCCAACGATCGCATCTGATGACCACGGGAACGCATTCCGCTGCCTTGTTCAGCGCGCCAATCATGGATTTCCAGCGCATGATCCCCCCGCCCTTCTCGGTGAACACGTCATCGCCCACCAGCAGTGCGATCTTGTGCATGGACAAGGCGTCAACTCCTCCCCGTAGTCAGGTTTCAGAAGGTCAGACCGGTTGTGTGAAGAGCTCCGGCGAGCATCTTCTCCACGGCCTCCCATGAATAGCCATCCCGCACCAGATCCCAGGCATTCTGCCGTCGTTCGAGATCCGCCTGAGGCATGCGGAGGATGTCCTGAAGGGCAGCGGCGAAGGAGGGGGCGTCCTCAGCGGGCTGATAATGGCGCCCGGGGACAGCGTCGATTCCCTCGATGCCCTTGGCGGTGGAGAGCACGGAGCAGCCGGCGGAGAACGCCTCGAGGATCTTGAGCCTGGTGCCGCCCCCCATGGTCAGTGGGACGAGGAGCACGGACTCCCGATACAGCGGGCGGATGTCGGGTGGGTCGGCGATCACCTCGACGCCGGCCTCGGCCGCGGCCCGGAGCAGCTCGTCCGGCGGGTCCTTCCCGGCGATGACCACGGACATTCCGTCGGCCACCCGCCGAACGGCGGGGGCGATGTCGCGGCACACCGAGAGCGCGGCGAGGGTGTTCGGCAGGTAGCTCAGCACCCCGACGAACAGGCAGCGGGTCGGCCGCGCGAGGGAAGCGGGGCGGGGTGCCGACATCCGCACGGCGTTGGGAACCACGGAGATCTTGTGGAATGTGTCCGGCAGACCGGCCGCGAGTTGGTCGCGGGCCAGCCGCGAAGGCACGGTCACCAGGTCCGCTTGGCGCAGCAGCGCCCGCTCGGCCGTCAGCAGCCGGGGCACGCTCGCGTCCGGTGCCCGGCTGAGGCGACGCAGCTCCGGATGAGCGCTCAAGTCCGCCTGCAGCGCCGACTCCGCGTTGTGCAGATCCATCAGTAGCCGCTGGGCGTACGGCCGGGCCCGCAGCGCGTACTGATGCAGCTGGATGTCGCTGACCAGGACCGCGTCGTAACGCCCGCGTCGCAGAACCTCCTCAAGGCGCAGGGCGGCGCGGGCACAGAACTCCCAGTTCACCGGGGAGCGCACGGCGGGCCCGGGACCGTCGCCCACCAGCACGCCATCGCAGGCCGCGCACTGCTTCTCGCAGTCGTTCCCGGCCCTCAGATGCGAGACGGACAGCACGTCCGTGGGCGCCAGTGATCTGGCGGCGTGGACCAGGGCCTTGGTTCTCAATTCGGCTCCGCCCCTCGCCGGATGGCATTCCTGGTGATGAGAGACGATCAAGAGGAGCCGTGGCGAGCCTTTACGGGCATCTGCAAAATCGCCCGGAAAGCCAGTCATTTCCGATAAGCCATCTGCCAAAGAAGCTCTTCTGTTCACAATATCACATTCGAAATAATAGCCCTATGTACCCGCAGTCTTGGCGGCGTGTCAACGCGAATACGGCGATCTATGGTTGTGAGCGCTCCCAGCATGCCTCGTGTGGGCGGGTGCTGTCTACCCCTCTGTCTCACGGCTGCTTGTCGGGTTCGATGAAGCAAGCCTCAACGGTCGACAGACGCTGTCGGGTCTGGCAGCATGACGGATAGTTCGCCGTCAAAGAGGGAGGCAGTCAAGGATGTTACATCGTCTTGCTGTCAATGGGGGCTCACCAGTGAGGGCGAGAGGAAAGCCTTGGCCTCACTGGCCGTATCCGGCGCCTGCCGCTCTTGACCATCTGAAACAGGTTCTTCACTCAGAGCGTTGGGCCATCAGCGGTCCGTATCACGGCCAGCGCAGTTTTGAACGGCGTTTCGCCGACGCGTTCGCCGGATACAACGATGCCCCGTTCTGCATCCCGACCGCCAGCGGCACGGCCAGTCTGATGGTCGCCCTCGAAGCGTGTGGTATAGGTGCCGGGGACGAAGTTATCATTCCAGGCCTCACCTGGATCGCCAATGCCTCGGCCGTTGCCGGCGTGAACGCCGTTCCCATTCCCGTCGATATCGATCCCCACACCCTCTGTCTGGACCCAGCGGCGGTCGAGGCCGCCATCGGGCCCCACACCGCCGCGATCGTCGTGGTCCACCTGTACGCGGCCGTGGCCGCCCTTGACGCGCTCACCGAACTGGCCGACCGGCACGGGCTCGTCCTGATCGAAGACTGCGCGCAGGCCGTCGGCGCCCGCTACCGCGGACGGCGGGTGGGCACCTTCGGCACGGTCGCCACGTTCAGCTTTCAGCAGACCAAGCAGCTCACCGCCGGTGAGGGCGGTGCCGTGACCACCGGCCGGTCGGATCTGGCCAAGGTCGCCGAGCAGTTGCGGGCGGACGGTCGGCGCTATGTCGGCGCTGAGCCTCCGGTGGGGGCCATGGAGCTTTTCGAAGCGGGCGAGGTGATGGGAAGCAATCGCTCCCTTTCCGAGTTCCAAGCGGCCGTCGCACTGGCCCAGTTGGAGGTGCTGGAGGAGCAGAACGAGCTGCGGCAGCGCAACCTCGAGATCCTCGACGGCCTGCTGACGAAGCAAGGGCTGACACCGCAGGTCACCTCCCCCGGCACCACGGCCCGCACCGTCTACGAGTACGCGGTCCACCTCCCGGACGAACTGGTCACCGATGCCGGCCTGTCCGCCCTGGCGGGGGCTCTCACCGCCGAGCTTGGCACCCTGGTGGAGCCGGGCTATCCACCACTCACCGCCAACGCGCTCTACCGCCCGCAGACGCGGCGTCGCTTCGCCCTCGACTCCCGGCTCTCCGAACGTCTCTCATTCGACCGGCATCGGCTGCCGGTCGCCGAGGCCGTCGCCGGGCGGCTGCTCACTCTTCACCACTCCGCGCTGCTTGGCGACGAGTCCGACATGGCGGATATTGCCGAAGCCTTCGCCAAGGTGGCCGAACACAGCCATGAATTGATCGCCCGCTAGTGCAGTTCGTCGGCCCCGACCGAAGGATTCTACGCTGATGGCTGTTCAATTGACCCAGTATGTGAGTTCGTGCGGGGGATGCGCCGCGAAATGGGACGGGGAAGGGCTCCGCGGTCTGCTGGACACGCTGGCCAGCCGTCCCGGCAACGACCAGTTGCTGGTCGGGCTCGCGCCCTTCGACGACGCCTCGGTCCTCTCCTGGAGGGGAGGCGACGCCATGGTGTCCACGGTTGACTTCTTTCCCGCCGTGGTGGACGACCCCGACGACTTCGGGACCGTGTCGGCGGCGAACGCGTGCAGCGACGTCTTCGCCATGGGCGGCGAGGTCCTCATTGGCCTCGCCATCGCCGCCTTCCCCGCCGAGATACCCGACTCGGCGATCACGACCACCATGCTCGCGGCGGCCAGAACCCTGGAAGAGGCCGGCGGGGTCCTCGCCGGCGGCCACACCATCCGCAGCTCCGAGCCCATTTTCGGCCTCGCGGTCCACGGCAGAGTCCACCCCGACGCCGTCTGGCGCAAGGGCGGCGCCAAGCCGGGATACGCCGTCGTCCTGTCCAAGCCCATAGGCACCGGTCTGGTTCTCAACGGGCTTGACGCGTCCCAGCGTGGCGAGGCCATCGCCGGCATGCGCGTAACCAACCGCCAGGCCACCGAGCGACTCAAAGCGCTCACCCCCGCCCCCGCCGCGGTCACCGACGTGACCGGCTTCGGCCTGCTCGGTCACACGTGGGAGATCGCCGAGCGCTCCGCCGTCCGGATCGTTCTGGACGGGACGCGCATCCCGGTCTACGCGGGGGCGCGGGAGGCGGCTGAACAGGGGATGCGGACCAGCGGGGACGCCCGCAACCGCCGCTATCTGGACGGACACTGCCAGATCCACACCGACGAGGAGACCGCGGTCCTCGCCTTCGACCCCCAGACCTCGGGCGGGCTGCTCGCCGCCGTCACCGAGGACCAGGCGGAGCTTCTCTCCCACCAGGGCTTTACCCGGATCGGACATGTCGAGGCGGGCCCCGAGTCGGTCGTCCTCACCTCATGACCCCGGGGAAGGCGGGCACCGGCCTGGCTCTGCTCGGCGGCGATCCGGTGCGCACCGAGCCATGGCCGAGCTGGCCCGAGACGGACGAACGCACCGAACGGCGCCTGCGGGGCGTGCTCTCTGCCGGCCGCTGGTCGGTCACCAACCCCACGCCGCGCGGTCCCACCCTCGAGTCCGAGTTCGCGGGACGGTTCGCCGATCTCTACCGGACGGCACACTGCGTCCCGGTGGCGAGCGGATCGGCCGCTCTGCGCCTGGCTCTCCTCGGCCTCGGCGTTCGCCCGCTCGACCGTGTCGCCGTACCAGGCCTGACCTGGGCCGCGGTGGCCTCCGCCGTGGCCGGGGCGGGTGCGGTCCCGGTCCCGGTGGACGTGGCCGCCGACAGCCTGTGCATGTCTGTTCCGGCCCTGGAGCGGGTGCTCGCGACGGCACCCGTCCGCCCCGTCGCGGTCGTGGTGGTGCACCAGAACTGCGCGGTTGCCGATATCGAAGGGCTGGTCGCCGTGGCGCGGCGGTACGGGCTGTCCGTCGTCGAGGACTGCTCGCAGGCCCATGGAGCGTCCGTGCGCGGCCGGCCGGTCGGGGGCTTCGCGGACGCGGGGATCTTCAGCTTCCAGCAGAACAAGATGCTCACCTGCGGAGAGGGCGGCGCCGTCATCACCCCGGACGACGGGGTCCGCGCGCGCCTTGAGCAGTTCCGCTCCGTCGGGCGGCGCGCCACAGTGGGCGAGGACGGCGCGGTGGACCTGTCCGACGCGGGAGAGGTGGTGGGCGACAGCGTGGTGCTCAGCGAGTTCCACGCGGCGGTGCTGCTCGACCAGTTGGACCGTTTCCCCGCGCAGCACCGGCGCCGGCTGGCCAACGTGGCCCGCCTGGAGGAGCTGCTGGCCGAGTCACCGCTGCTCACCCCCGTCACCGCGAGCCCGCCCGGCAGCGAGCGTGGCTACCACAAGTACGTGTGGCGCCTCGATCGAGAGCTGCTCGGAGGTCTGCGGGCCGCCGACTTCGCACGGGCGCTCGCCGCCGAACTCGGCCGGGAGGTCGGGGTCGTCGACCCGGGCTTCACCGCCAACAGACTGCTGAACCCACGCGCTCTGGCGACCCGGGTGCTGCCGCGCGCCGTCGGCTTCTCCGAAGAGGACTTCGCACCGCCGCAGCCACTGCCGGTGGCATCAGCGGCCAGGGACGAGTGCTTCCACATCCGCCACGATGCCTTCCTGGGCGGCGAGTCGGAGCTGGCCGACATCGCCGCCACCATCGACAAGGTGTGGCGGCACCGCCACGACCTGGTCGCCTGGGCCCGGCGTGACCGGCGGGAGGTGGCGCTCTGATGCCGTCTCCCGCACCGCCCCCTTCTCCCCCTTCCGCCCAGTCGCGCGCGTTCGTCGTGCTCGTGGAGTTCAGCCCGCAGGGCGGCACCTTCCAGCAGGCGCTGCTCCAGGCGCGGGCCTTGGCCGAACTCGGCTACCGGGTGGACGTGGTGACCGGCTCCGACCCCGAACTGACCGATGGCGGGCCCGGGGTGACCGTCCGCCCACTCCTCTCCACCTGGGGGAGCGGCACGACCCGCTCGGCCGGGCCGCGCTGGCTCACCGATCTTCGCAACAGCGCACGCTACCTGCGCGCCTGGCGTCGGCTGAACCGCTATCTGCGCCAGCACCGCCCGGATATCGTCCAGTTCGCCGACTTCCGGTACGCGATCGACGGCTCGCTGGCGGAACGCGTGGCTCGTGGACCCCACCCGCCGGTGCTGGTCGATATGGCGCACAATCCCTGGCCCATGGAAGAACGACGTACGTCCGGCTCCCTCTACAAGCGGCGCCCCGGGCTCAACGCCGGAATTCGCCGGGCGTACGCGGCCATGGACACGGTGTTCGTGATGGGCGAGCGCACGCGTGACAAGATGCTCAGTACCTGGCCCGGGGTGCGCCGCGTCGAGGTCGTGCCACACGGCAACTACCTCCCGCTGCCGACCGGTCCGCGGGACCAGCTGCCGGCGGCCGACGCCGCCGGGCCGGTGGCGCTCTTCTTCGGCGGCTGGAACCGCTACAAGGGACTCGATCTGCTCCTGGACGCCTTCGCCCTCCTGCGGGAGCGCCTGCCCGAGGCCAGGCTGGTGCTCGCCGGATCGGTCGCCGCCGACATCGATCAGGAGGCGATCACCGCCAGAGCACGGTCCATCGGCGGAGTGGAGCTGATTCCCCGCTATGTGCCACTGCCCGAGGTCGGCACGCTGATGGCCGGCAGCCGTCTCGTGGTGGCCCCGTACCGGGTGGCCGACCAAAGCGGCGTGGTGCACATGGCCTTCACCTTCGGCAGGCCCGTGGTCGCCACCGATGTGGGCGACCTGGGCGCCCTGGTGCGTACCGGCGAGACCGGGACTCTGGTGCCGCCGGACGACCCCGAGGCGCTGGCCGACGCCCTGACGGAGCTGCTCGCCGACCCCGCCCTCGCCCGGCGCCTAGGCGAGGGCGCCCGACAGCTGATGGACACCACCGCCTCCTGGAATGCCATCGGCGAGCGCATCGCCGGCGTCTACGAGGAGTTGCTCGCTGAGAGACAGAGCACACTCACCACTGCCAGGGAGAAGTCGTGAGACCTTTCCGGTTCGGAGTGCTCGCCTCAATGGCCGGGACGGCGAAGGAGTGGGCCGCCAAGGTCAGACGCTTCGAGGACCACGGCTACCACTCCCTGCTGCTGCCCGACCACCTCGACGGCCAACTCGGGCCCCTGTCGGCGCTGGGAGCCGCCGCCGCGGCCTCGGACTCCCTGCGACTGGGGACGCTCGTCCTCAACGCCGACCTCCGCCACCCGGCCCTCCTCGCCAAAGAGGCCGCCACCATCGACCTGCTCTCCGACGGCCGGTTCGAACTCGGCCTCGGCGCCGGCTGGGACCGGGAGGAGTACGAACTGGCCGGCCTCACCTTCCCCCCCGGCCGGGTGCGGGTGGAGCGCCTCGGCGAGGCGGTGCGCGCGGTGCGCGCCCTGCTCGACGGCCCCACGCCGACGCAGCTCGACGGAGCCCACTACCCCCTGCGCGGGCTGACTGGGCACCCCCGCCCCGTACAGCGGCGGATACCGTTGATGATCGGCGGCGGCCGGCCCCGGATTCTGCGCATGGCCGCCGAGTACGCCGACATCATCGGCGTAACCCCGCGCTTCCTGCCAGAGGGCGTTCCGGACTTCGCCAGCATGACCGCGGGTGCCACCGCACGGCGAATGGACTTCCTGCGGGAGATCGCGGGCAGCCGCCTGGCCGATGCCGAACTGACCCTCTTCCTTGAGGCGGTGGACGTCACCCGGGACGCGGCGCGGGCCACCGGTGAGATCGCTCAGCGGCTCGGGCTGAGCGCTGAGGAAGTGCTGGACTCGCCCTATGTGCTCGTCGGTAGCCCGGACTCGATCGCCGAGACCATCCTGGCCCGCCGCGCCGCGTACGGATTCAGCTATCTGGTCGTGTTCGAGGCGGTCGCCGACGCCTTCGCCGAGGTGATCCCGAAGCTGTCGACCGCCCCCCGCGAGCGAGGGAGATCCTCATGATGACGGGAACGACGGGAACGACGGGAACGACGGGAACGACGGGCGTCGCGGTGATCGGTTGCGGCACGGTCAGCGAGGTCTATCTCGCCAACCTCTGCCGCATGCCGATGCTGAAGGTGATCGGATGCGCAGACCTCGTGCCACAGCGGGCCGAGGCCGCGGCGGCCACCCATGGGGTGCCCGCGCGGACCACGGAGGCGCTGCTCGCCGACCCGGCCGTCTCCGTCGTCGTCAACCTCAGCAGGCCGCTGGACCACTACGCGATCAGCCTCGCGGCCATCGAAGCCGGCAAGTCCCTCTACAGCGAGAAGCCGCTGGGCGTGGATCTCGGCCAGGCCGACCGGCTGCTCGCCGCCGCCGAGGAGCACGGTGTCCGCGTGGCCTGCGCACCCGACACCTTCCTCGGCGGCGGACCGCAGACCGGCCGGGCCCTCATCGACGCCGGCGCGATCGGCACGCCGGTGGCCGCCACCGCCTTCATGGCCGCTGAAGCGCCGGAGCGCTGGCACCACGCCCCGGACTACCTGTACCAGGCAGGCGCGGGGCCGCTGTTGGACATGGGCCCCTACCACGTGACCGCGCTGGTCACGCTGCTCGGGCCGGTGCGCGGGGTGACGGCGATGACCCGGTCCCCCGAGCCCACCCGGCTCATCCACCAGGGGCCGCGCGCCGGGCAGCGGTTCCCCGCCGAGTCGCCCAGCCACGTCTCGGCGACGCTGCGCATGGCCGACGGCGCGGTCGCGACCCTGGTCACCTCGTTCGACACCCGGGCCCACACGCTGCCGCACCTGGAGGTCTACGGCACCGACGGGACCCTCGGTCTCCCGGACCCCAACTACTTCGCAGGACCGGTGCTGATCAGCGCGGACCGCGCGACCGGCTGGCGCGAGGCGCCGTTGAGCCACCGCCACACCGCCAACGCCCGGGGCCTGGGCGTCGCGGACCTTACCGCGTCGCTGCGGACCGGACGGCCGCCCCGGGCGAGCGGGGAACTCGCCCGGCATGTGCTCGAGGTGCTGGTGGCGATCCTCGCCAGTGCCGAGCAGGAACGGCACATCCGTGTGGAGAGCACCTGCCGGCGGCCCGAGCCGTTGCCGCCGATGGGCTTCGCCGAGTTCACGGACGAGTTCGAGGCGCCCACCGGCGGCGGTTGAGACCCGTCAGCGGCTGGCCGTCCTGATGAGATGCTCGCCCAGGACCAGGAAGTCCAGGCCGAGGCCGGTGAACGCGCGCAGGGCGTCGGTCGCGGAGTCCACGATCGGCTCGCCCCGTCCGTTGAACGACGTGTTCACCAGCACGGGCGGCTGGCCCTCGGCGGTCAGGCCGTGCAGCAGGGCCTGAAGGGCAGGGGCGGCGCCCGGCCTCAGCACCTGGGGGCGCGTGGTCCCGTCCACATGGGCGGCGGCCGGCATCACCCGGCTCGCCTCCCGGGAGACGTGGGAGGTGCCCACCATGTACCATTCGCGCCGTCCCTGGCCCGGCCACAGCCGGGGAGCGTGTTCGGCCAGGGTGACCGGGGCGAGCGGACGCCACAGCTCCCGCCCCTTCAGCACGTTGATCCGGTCCCGCACGGCGGCCGGCCTCGGGATCGCGATGATCGAGCGGTGGCCGAGGGCTCGCGGCCCCACCTCGGCGCGTCCCTCGGCGACGGCTCCGACAGCCCCTTCGGACAGAAGCCCGAGCACGACCTCCGGCTCGTAGGGAGACACGCGCAGACCCGCCTCCCTGGCCAGGTCGAGCTCTCCCGAGACGGTGAGCTCACGGCCCAGATAGGGGGAGTCGAGTTCGGTCGGCCGTTCGGCAGGCGCCAGCTGCCAGGCCGCTCCCAGGGCGACCCCGGCGTCGTGCGGGAACGGTGGGATGTACACCGGCTCCGGATGCCTGCCGTTGCTGACGCTGTTGAGGGCGACCCCACCGGCCAGGCAGACCTCGGGGTATCCGGTCAGACACCGGGTCTCCGTGTACAGGGTGCGCATCGCCTCCTCGACCGTGGCCTGGGCGCTCGCCGCGACGCGGACCGCCACCGGATCGAGGTGCAGGCGCTCCGGGCTCTCCTCGGCGCGGCCGAACCTGTCCTCCAGATATCCGCGCCAGGCGCCGATCACCTCGGGGTCGGAGGCGTCCTTGGGGAGATCGAGCAGGCGCTTGTTGGCCCAGGGCCCCTCGGTCACCATGTCCCCATGCGGCAGGACGACATGGTCGTCACCGGTGCCGTACGGCGCGAGGCCCATGGTCTTGCCGGCCTGAAGCTCACCGAAACCGATGTGCTGGGTCGCCGCCTCGTACATCGACCCCAGCGAGTACGCACGGGACCACTGCGCGCGCAGCGTCAGGCCCTCGCCATGCCTGGCCTCGTAGATGGAGGTTGCGGCGTGCTCACCGCTGCCGTCCACGACCAGCACCCCGGCCTGGGCGAAGCCGGAGGCGTAGAACGCCGAGTTGGCGTGCGCCAGATGGTGCTCCACGAATTCGAGCGGCGGTGCCGTCGCGGCACCGGCCGCCTCGGGCCCGAACAGCTGGCCGTACAGCTCTTCGGTGTCCGACGTCGCCCATGGCCGGAGCAGGCGCAAATCCCAGCCCATGGCTACGGCGTCCAGCTCGCGCCAGGTGATGCCGGCCCGTTCGAGGCAGTGCGCCACCGCCTGCCGTGGCAGGGAGTCCCACGCGTGCTTGACCCGGGAGAATCGTTCCTCCTCAGCCAGTGCGACGACCCGTCCCGTGCCGTCCACCAGGGCCGCCGAGGCGTCGTGGAACCGCCAGTTGATACCAAGCACCCACATGCGTCGATCCTTTCCGTCACACCGGTCGGCTGGTCGCCGCACCGCTGTTGACCCGTACCGTCCGGTGCTCCAGGGCCGACCGGCCCGCCGCCTCCGCGATCAGCAGCGCGTCCAGGGCCGCATCGACCGGGCAGGCGTTCGCCTGCCGGCCGCAGACCAGTCCGACGAACGCCCGCAGCTCCGCCTGGTAGGCATCCGCGAACCGTTCGAGAAATCCCGCGTGCCGGTCCGTGCGCGTCCTCGCGACCCTGCCCCTCACCCCGGGCACCGGCCGCCATTCGTCCCTTCCCACCGACAGCGCACCTCTTGATCCCGATACCTCCAGCCGGCTGTCATATCCCGCGCCACGGCGTCCTCCGATCAGCGTGACGAGGGTGTTGTCCTCAAGGGTCAGCACGGTTGCTATGTCTCCGAAATCACCGGATGGCGTGAATATGTCTTCCTCCGGCTCCCAGCCCACCCCGGTGGCGTGCACATCGCGAACTTCTCGCCCGGTCAGCCAACGAATGAGGTCGAAATCGTGGATCTGCAAGTCCTTGAAGATTCCACCGGAAAAGGGGAGATACGAGCGAGGCGGCGGTTCCGCATCGCAACTCACCATTCGAATAGAATGTATCCGGCCCACTTCTCCGGCCTCGATCGCCTGCCGTGCATACCGATAGGCGAGGTCGAAGCGGCGCTGAAAACCCACCTGCACCACAGCGTCGGTGGCCCGCACGTCCGAGACCAGACGGAACGCCTCGGCCACGTCGAGAGTCACCGGCTTCTCGCAGAAGACTGGAATTCCCGCCCGGACGCAGGTCCGCAGCAGCGGCAGGTTCTCCACGGTGGTGGCGGCGAGTACGACCGCGTCCGGACAGGTCGCGAACACGGCCCCCACGTCAGATTCCACCCGTGCGCCGAGCTCGGCTCCCACCGACACCGCGCGCCGTTGATCCGTGTCCGAGACGACCACCTCGGTGACATCGTCCAAGCCCTTCAGCGTCGCCGCGTGATAGGCGCCCATACGCCCTACGCCAATAACTCCTACACGCATCTCCTGTACCCCCAGGAATGGTTGCGAAATCGGATTCTCCGGAGCCCTGCCGTAAGACTCCGTCGCGAGGGCTCGTCGTGCTCATCACGTACGGACCACGCTCGGTCAGGGGACGTGCGCCGGTGGGCTATGCTGGTCACGTGTCAGAAGCGCACACCACCGATCTCACCGTTCTCGGATCTAACATCCGAGGTCCGATCGATCACGTAGAGTCATTTCCCGCTCCGCCTGAATGCTGCAGGGTCCGGTTCTCGACCGACGAGGTCTCCTCCCTCTGCCCGGTGACGGGGCAGCCGGATATCTCCAGCGTGGTCATCGAGTACGAGCCCAACGGGCTGTGCATCGAGTCGAAATCCCTGAAACTGTTTCTGTGGTCGTTCCGCGACCGCGCGCTCTTCGTGGAGAGCCTGGCCGGCGAGATCGCCTCGGAGATCCGCCGGGCCGCCAGCCCGCGCACGGTTCGTGTAGTGGTGACCCAGCACGCCCGCGGTGGGATCGTGACCGAGGCCACCGCCCAGTTGCCGGGCCCCACGTGACCTCGGTGCCGCCGGAATCGCCCGCCGCCGTGGCCGAGGTGCCGGCACCCGCCGGTGGGGCCACGGTGTGGACCAGGCGCGGGGAGGTGCGGGCCCCGGTGTTCGTCCCCGATGCCACGCGGGGTGTGCTGCGGGGCGTACCGACCTCGCTCTACGCCGCGCAGGGAATCGAGGCGACGCTGGTCAGCACCGCGCACCTGGCCTCTCAGCCGGGAGCGTCCACGGTGGCCAGCCTGGGCGGGGTGCACCGCTTCATGGGCTGGGACCGCCCGGTCATCTCCGACTCCGGCGGCTTCCAGGTCTTTTCGCTGCTCGGCAGCAACCGCTCCCTGGCCAAGGTCTCTGACGCCGGGTTGCAGTACCGCTTCTCGCCGAAGCAGAAGTATCGGCAGCTGACCCCGCGTTCCTGCGTCGAGACGCAGCTGCGGCTGGGCGCCGACATCATCTACACCCTGGACTACTGCACCCACCCGACCGCGCCCGACGCCGAGCAGGAGCGCAGTATTGAGCTGACCCTCCGCTGGGCCGCGGAGTGCCGGAAGACGTTCGACCGTCTCGTCGTCGACATCCCCGCCGAGCGCCGCCCCCTGCTGTTCGCCGTGGTACAGGGCGGCTCCTCGGCCGAGCGCCGGAAGCACTGCGCCGAGGCGCTGACCGAGATCGGCTTCGACGGATACGGCTTCGGCGGGTACCCGATCAAGGATGGCCGATTGGTGGATGAGGTGGCCCTGGTAGCCGATCTGACGCCGCCGGGCAGCGTGCTGCACGGCCTCGGCATCGGCACCCCGGAGAACGTGGTCAGCGCCTGGCGGGCCGGGTACGACATCTTCGACTGCACCCTGCCGACCCGCAACGCGCGGCGCGGCGTGCTCTACACCCAGCTCGACGCCTCGGCGCTCGACGCCCCCCGCTTCTATCGCTACGCCAGGATGGGGGACGAGCGGTGGGTGCGGAACTCGGGTCCCGTCGATCCCTCCTGCGACTGTGAGCTGTGCACCACGGTGCCCGCCGGGCACCTCGCCCATCTCCACCGCATCGAGGACCCCCTCGCCGGGGTCCTGGGCTCCCTGCACAACCTGCGCTTCTACGTCCGCCTCATGAACACGTTGCGCGCCGAGCGGGAGCGCTGAGAAGGGACGGCGATGCCGCGCAAGGGTGAGCCGACAGGCTCGGCCGTCGATGAGCTGGTCGGCCGGATCCTCTCCTCGGGCAAGTACCGGCACCTGGACCGGGTCTTCGTGCGGCGGGTGGTGGAGGAGGCCCTCTCCCGCTCCCGCGACCGAGCCCAGGCGCTGAAGTACGCGAAGCGCAAGCTGCATCAGGCGTTCGGCGCGTTCCTCACGGGCCAGCCCGCCAAGGCCGTCAGCGCGGTGGCCCAGTCGGTGGAGTCGGGCAGTCTTGAGCCGCGGGACGCCTGCCGTGCGGCCATGCGCTCGCACGCGTCCTCCGCCGAGCGGCTGCCCACGCTCGAGCCCTTCTACCAGCAGGTGGCCGAGTGGTGCGGCGCTCCCGAGTCCGTGGTGGACCTCGCGTGCGGCCTCAACCCTCTGGCCATTCCGTGGATGCGGTTGGCGCCCGGTTGTGCGTACTGGTTCTGCGATGTGGACGAGTCGGTGGTGGCGGCCCTGCGCGACCTCGACGCCGTCCTGCCGGCGCGCCTGACCGGCACCACATGCGATCTGGTGGCCTCCCCGCCGAGGCTGCGGGCCGATGTCGCGTTCGTCCTCAAGACGCTGACCACCGTGGAGCAGCAGAGCCCAGGGGCGGCGCACCGGATTCTGGCCGGACTGGACTGCGCGCACATCATCATCTCGCTTCCCCGCCGCAGCCTGTCCGGCCGCCGCGAGTACACCGACGACGCCAGGGCCATGCTCGCGGTCGCCGTCGAGGGGACGCGTTACCACCTGGCCGACGAGGCGCACTTCGGCGACGAGCTCCTGTGCCATCTGGTGCCGGGACCGGCGTCGGGGATGAAGTCCGAGGCCGAGCCGGCTGCGGAGCCGGCCGCCGAGCCGGCCGCCGCCGAGCCGGCCGCCGCCGAGCGGATCGGAGAGGGGAGGCTGACCCTGGTCGGCACACCGATCGGCAATCTCGCCGACATGGGCGGAGCCGCGCTGCGCGCCCTGCGCGAAGCGGACGTGATCTGCGCCGAGGACACCCGGCGTACGCGCAAGCTGCTCTCCGCCTACGATGTGCACCCGCCACGACTGGTCTCGGTCCACTCCCACAACGAGCGGAGCCGGGCGGAGACGGTGGTCCGCTGGCTGGCCGAGGGCAAGCGGATCGCTCTGGTCACGGACGCAGGCATGCCTCTGCTCTCCGACCCCGGTTACCAGCTCACCCGGCGGGTCCTCGACGAGGGCGGCCACCTGGCGGTCGCTCCCGGGCCCGACGCGGCCAGCACGGCGCTGGCGCTCGCCGGAATCCCCGCTGAGCGCTGGTGCTTTGAGGGCTTCCTCCCCGTGAAGGGAGGGGCGCGCACCCGCCGACTCGCCGCGCTCGCCGAGGAGGAGCGCACCATGGTGCTGTACGAGGCGCCGCACCGGCTGCTGGCGACCCTGGAGGAGCTGGCCGCCGCTCTCGGGCCCGAGCGGCCGGCGGCGGTCCTCAACGACCTGACCAAGCGCTTCGAGCGCGTCTGGCGCGGACCGCTCGGCGCCATGGCGGCCCGGCTGGGCGCGGCGCCCCCGCGCGGTGAGTTCGCCCTGGTGCTCGCCGGTCGGAGTTCCGGCGCTCACCACGGGTTGTCCACGTTGGACATGCCCCCCAGGTAGTAGCGGAGCGTCGGCTGCTCGGTGCAGGCCAACGGCTCGGCGCGTTCGAGCAATTCGGCGAGCCAGAAGTCGTCTTCCCCGATGACCTTCTCCTCTTCCGGGGTGAACTGCTCGACCAGCGGCACCTGGAGCAGCAGGGACCTTGAGATCAGCCACTCGCCCATATCGACGAAGCGGAACTCGGCGGGGATGTCCGGGCTGGTGGTACTCCTGATGACGGGGGAACCGGGCGCCATGAGCCCGGCCGCCACGGCCCGGCGGAAGATCGCCCGAGCGGTCTCGGGGTCGGGGGCCCAGGGGAAGTAGTCGCGCAGGTAGGGCGATCCGTCGCTCTCGCGCAGCTCGCGGTGGGAGTGCACCACGGCGCACCCGGTGCGTTCCGCGCAGGCGAGCAGCGTATCCAGATGGTCTTCACGCCAGGTGTTGTCGTCGTCGAGGAAGGCGATCCAGGGAGCGTCGGAAAGGGTCGCCGAGATGTTCCGCAACCGGCCGACCCGGCCAGGCCCGGTGTGCTCTTCGGGAGAGCGCTCGAACTGGACCCAGCGGAGGTTGGGGCCGGTGTGCTCGTCGAGGACGGCGGCTGTCTCTTCGCAGCTGTCCACGACGATCAGGTGTTCCACCGCCGCCGATGTCCGCTGGGCGCGTACGCTCTCGATGGCTCTGAGGAGGGCGGCGGGGCGGCGACGTGTGATGGTGACGACTGTGACGGTGTTCACGAGTTCCTCTCCGGCGTTCTGGGCAGTGTGGCGTCGAGCGCGGCCAGCGGCTCGGGGAGCCGGCCGGAGGCCAACAGGGTCCGCAGGCGGTGAGTGGCGTCCTGATCCCGCCGGCCGAGCCGGTGGGGCGTGATGGCCCGCTCCACCACCAGGGCGGCCCACAGCGGTCCAAGCCGGGCGAGGTCCCTCGCGGGCAGCGGGGCCCTGCGCCGATAGCCGGCGATCAGCGCGGACAGCAGCTCGGCGGGATCTGCCCACGCCGTGGCCCCGTGGTCTACCAGCACGTCGTAGAGGATTGCCGCCACGTCGTAGACGGCGGGCGCGCGGCAGGCGTCGTCGAAGTCCAGGGCCACCAGTTTTCCGCCGGTCCACAGCACGTTCTCAAGCCCGAGGTCGGCATGAACGAGGCGGTTGGTGTCGCCGGCTTCCCGGGAGGCACAGTCGAGGACGTCGGTGACGGCCGCTCGCTCCGCGGCGCCCAGGCGCAGGAGCGAGACGTCGTAGTTGGCGGTTCGCCGCCAGTGTGCTCGGCCGGTCCCGGGCGGTGGGGCGGGCCCGGCCGCGTGGATGGCGCCGATGAGCTCCCCCCACTGCCGCATCAGGGGCGCGGTCACGTCCGACGGACGCGGGGGGGCGCCGTCGACGTACTCGAAGACCACGCAGTGCCAGGACGCGCCACCGGCGAGCGGGTACGGGCCGGACGGAGCCGGCCCCAGCGGCCGGACGGCATCGACACCGTTCGCCTCCAGATGCCGCAGCCAGGCCAGCTCGGCGTGCAACTCGGCCAGGGTTCTGTGGGATTCCGCGGTGAAGCGGAGAACCGCCGGGCCGTCCGGCCCTATGACGTGGTACACCGCGTTCTCACCCGACGGCAGCCGCCGGACGGTGGTGATGGCACCGGGCGTCGCGCCCAGGGCGTCCGCGGTGAACGCGTGCAACGCGGCCGGCTCGACTGTCAGCCCGTTCACCGGGTCGACCCTCAGCGCGCCCGCGCCCGCCGGGCGGCGAGCGACCGGGTCTTCAACGCCGTCACCGTGTCGCGGAGTTGTCCTCCGGCGTTGAGGAACGGCTCGTCGATCAGGGAGAGGCCGGGCCGCGCGTGGGCCGTGTTGGAGCACTGCGAGCACATCGGCGAGACCGAACGGGTGCCCGCGGCCAGAGCGGCGCGGTACTCGCGGTAGCGGGGAGCCTCCCAGATGTCCACGAGATGTTGGTCGAGCACGTTGCCCAGGACGTAGTTGCGGTGGGCGTCCTCGTAACAGAGCACCACGTCTCCGGTGACCGTGACGGTGACCATCTCGCTTGGCACATAGCACGGCGTGCTCAGCATCTTCTGCCCGGGGCCCGGCAGATGGTCCAGGACGCCACCCCGGTTGGTGAGCACCAGATCCTCGGAGTACTGGATCAGCTGGAAGGGGCGCTCGGCATAGGCGCCGGGTGAGTGTCTGGTGACGATGAAGTAGTCGATACCAGCCGTGCGCAGCAGGTCGTACCTCTCGTCATCCAGCAGGTCACCATTGGTGTACAGGACTTGGAGGGCCTGGGGAACAGCCAGATCGAGCCGGGACACCAGCCGGTCCAGATCGCGACGCAGCAGGGGCTCGTTGTAGAAGTGGTACGAGAGCCGCCCGTCGAATGAGAGGTCGGCCAGCTGGGCGGTCAGCGCGTCGAAGACCTTGGTCGGCATCTTCACCGGGACCGCGGGGCGCGGGTTGAGCGAAACGGGGCAGTACGAACACTGTCGGTTACAACGCGAGCCGACCTCGAGTTCGACCACGGAGAACAGCGCGCTCATCGCCCGCCCTCTCGTACAGATGCGATCGGCAGCAACTGGTCCTCGGTGACCGTGCGGCCCAGGACGGCGAGCTCCTTGCCGGGCTCGATGAGATATTCGCCATCGGTGAATCGGTTCCGGTAGCACCAGTCGCACTCGAGTCCGAGGCCGGTGAGCCGGTCGAAGTCGCGGCGGCCGTGATCGTCCCGCAGCCGCCGGTAGTCCGGTCCGTTCCAGACGGTCATGAAGTCGCTGTCGGCGAGGCTCCCGAAGATGGCCGCGTCATGTGTGGTCAGGTGGTCGCAGAAACCGATACCGCCGTCATAGCGGATGTAGACGTACGACCAGGGGTGGATGCACTGCTCGTAGCCGCCGAGGGCCGAGCATCCCATCGCCAGGTTGGCCCCGACCCGCAGCTCGACGCCACGGCGATCGGCCAGCTCTCTGGCCTGCCGCAGGGTGTTGTTGAGCCGGGCCACCTTGGGAGGGCTCACCCCGATCCGCAACCCGCCCTCCGGGGCCTCGTGAAAGATCGGATTGAGCGTGATCAGCGGGACGCCGTGGTCGGCCGCCAGCTCCACCAGAGGGGAGACCTCGTCGATGGTCTCGTCCGACACCGTCACATTGAAGTAGATGTCGTCGCTGGCGCCGCGCTGCTCCTGCCCGGCGCGCAGGGCGGCAAGGTTGGCCAGGAACGTGCTGTGCTTCGCTCCTCGTCGAGTCGTCTCGTACAGCTCGGGAGAAGCCGCTTCCAGGGAGATGCCGATCAGAATGTCCCGGCGACCGAAGTCGATCCACCACTCGGGAGACCGGGGGGCGAGGTTCGTGATGATCTTGGTTTTGACGCCGGCCGCGTTCAACGCGTCCACTTGGGCGAGCAGCCGGTTGTCCAGCGCGGACTCTCCGAAGCCGCGCAGATCGACAACCTCCGCATAGGCGAAAAGCTGTTCCGCGACCTTGTTCAAGATATCGTCGGGCATTGCCAGATGACGGCTTGACATGATGGTCGGCCGACACATCGGACAGGACAAATTGCAGGACCTTGTGAGCTCGACGAAAACCATTCTGGGCCGACTCTGCAAGGAAATGCAACGCTCAGCCATCTCGCGATGATTTAACTCTGTGTTGAGCTGACGTCTGTCTTCCTCGCGGACCCTGGTCATTGCTCCTACCCCCATGTCGTTGTAGTCGCCATTAAGATCGTACAACCTCCCTGAGCCTTTTCCAAGCCCCAAGCCATCGTTTGTCCTGCCTCAACTTTCCGATATGAGGTGGATTGTGTGAATGGCTTTGGTTTGCTGATGGATGATCAGAGACTCCGCCCCCGATGCGGAAGGGGGCGGCTCACCTGTGGCCGGTCCGCTCAGTGGCCAACACCCCGGTAGCCACGGGCCTGGTGACGCCAGAAGAGATACGCGAGTGTGAAGGACGCGACGCCGACAAGCGGCGTTGCGTAGCCCAGGGCTACTGGCACGGTCAACTCGCCCGTCTGATTGGTCAGCAGCGTCGCCGGAAGATACGCGACGAACGCCACCGGCAACGCATATGTCAGCGCTCGCTGGGTAGCTTTGCCGAAGACGGCAAGCGGGTACGATCCCAGGATGCTCATGGTGTCGTCCACGAATCCCCGCAGTGCCCAGGTTTGCAGGATTCTGAAAGACAGTGCGGCGACGACCAACTGCGCGGAAAACTCGATGAGCGCCCCTCCCGTCACCGCCAGCAGAAAGAAAACCGCCGTCGGGATCGACCAGTCGATGTTCGCGTATCGACTCGCCACCGCACACAGCACCACGGCCATCAGCAGGTCGCCGTAAGGCTCAATGGCCCGGCGGCCAGTGACGATCTGCGCCAAGAGATTGACCGGCCGTAGCAGCATCCGTTCGAGATCACCCTCCCTGACGAACTGGTCGGTCAGCACGATGCCGCTCGCTGCGGTAAGCCACAGGGCGTGTGCCAGCAGCCGCATCCCGTAGAGAAAGGCGACCTCGCCAAGGGTCCATCCGGCCAACTCCGAGAAGCGGTCGAGCATGATCCACAAAAAGGCGAAGCCGACTCCCTGGTAAGCGGCGCCGGCCAGGAGCATGACGAGGGTGTTGAGCCGGTACTGCAGGGCGCCGCGCAGCGAGGTTCGTTGGAGGAGCCAGTAGACCCGGAGACCGGATCGGACTCTGTTGACCAGCACGTGTATTCGTTACCCTCCGTGGACCATGACGCGTCGATACGCCAGCCGCCAGACCAGCCCGGCCAGGCATCCGAAGCCGGCGACCCACAGAACGGCTACGAACAGCAGGTCCGGCACATCGGTGCTGGGGATCTGGCCCGTGTAGATCGCCGCCGGCACATAGGCGTAGAAGCGGAACGGCAGGGCCTCGGCCACCGAACGCAGCGGTCCGGGAAAGAAGCTCAGTGGCACCAGGGTGCCGGCGAAGAACGCGCTCACCAGGCGGTAGAGCATGTCGAAACCGCCGATGTCCACGGCCCAGAAGGCGGCCACGCCGATGAGCAGCCCGATCAGGGCGTTGATCAGCCAGCCCAGCAGCAGGGCCACTGCGTAGGCCAGCGCGGCCGGCCCGCTCGCCGGTGGCGCCAGGCCCCCCACCAGAGCCGCGATGGGGGCGGCGACCAGTGTGACGCCGAGCACGGCCAGGGACTGCCCCACCTGAAGCGCCAGCATCTGCCCCAGATAGGGGACCGGGCGGCTGACGTCGAAGAACACCACGCCCGACCTGACCCGCTCGGCGATGTCCTGGCTGACCGAGATGGCGACCAGAGCTCCCTGGAGATTCGCCAGGGTGAGGTAGACCTTCATGTCCTCGAGGGGGATGTCGTCCACCGACGCCCGGCCACCGTACGCGGCGGTCCAGATCTGGACCACCACCAGGAGCGAAACCAGGGTGGCGGCCACCTGGGCCGCGATGCCGAGCCGGTACTGGAGGGCCACCGCGACGGCGGCTCTGGCGCACCCCACATAAGCGCGCAGGGCACTGTGGCGCGCGCCCCGGGTCTGGATCACCGCCACCGCTTCAACCCTGCCGCTCTCGGTGCAGGCGCCGGATGACATCCTCAAGCCCCGACTCGCTGACGCTGATGTCGCGCACCTCGGTCTCGGCGCTTACCGCCAGGAGCAGGGAGTGCAGCGGGATGTCCTGGTCCATGGCGAACGCCCATGCGCCGTCGTCGCGACGCCGCCCCTCGAAGGCGTCGACCCGCCAGACGTCCGTCGTGCCCGCTGGGGGCGAGCCGGTCCACAGCAGCACCTCGCGGCTGGGGGCGTAGCGCGACACCAGACCCTTGACCGAGCCGTCGTAGAGCACGCTCCCCCGGTCGATCAGCACGATCCGGGGGCAGAGCCGCTCGACGTCCGCCAGGTCATGGGTGGTGAGCATGATGGTGGTCCGGCCGGCGCGATTGGTCTCCGTGATGAAGTCTCTCACCGACTCCTTGGCGATGACGTCGAGTCCGACCGTGGGCTCATCGAGGAAGAGCAGGGGCGGTTCGTAGAGCAGCGCCGCGGCCAGGTCACCGCGCATGCGCTGGCCGAGGCTCAACTGCCGGACGGGGGTGGTCAGGAAGTCGTCCAGCCCCAGCAGGTCACGGAGCTCGCGGAGCCGGCGGGTGTACCGCGCGGCGGGGACGTCGTAGAGGGCGGCCACCAGCTTCAGGGAATCCTCGAGCGGCAGGTCCCACCAGAGCTGTGTTCGCTGGCCGAATACCACACCGACGCGGCGGGCATTCCGTGTCCGGTCACGCCAGGGAACGATCGGCCCGTCTGGCGATGAGATTCTCACCGTGCCGCTCGTCGGCCAGAGAATTCCGGTGAGCAGCTTGATGGTGGTGGACTTCCCGGCGCCATTCAGCCCGAGATAACCGATGATTTCTCCCTCATCCACCCGGAAGCTGATGCCATCGACGGCGACAATTCGATCACGCTGTCGCGTCGTCAGCGTACGAAGTGCACCAAATCGGCCAGAAATCTGCCTTGGGCGAAGGTATTCCTTGGTAAGATCTTCCACCTCGATCACGGTGACCATTCAACACCGGGCGACTCGTTATGTCAACGGAAGGGGCGCAGCGGAGGGAGGGTGGAAGGTGCGGTTTAGGGGATTAACTGGCGAAGAAATGTCACGGAATCCCGAGCAGCTTGTGCGTCTGCAGCGACAGGGACCACCTCGGATGCTTCAGACAGTATTCTACGGTCGCCCGGGTGTTTTCCTTGACGTCCGGTCCGTCCATGGGCTGCAGGCTGAAGCGCTGAAACTTCAGATGCTCGAACGCCGCAGGATCTCCACCGGTCTGCGGATAGACGAGCTTCAACTCGTCGCCACGCGTGACGACGAGATCCGCGCCGATCTTCGGACTTACGCACAGCCAGTCGATTCCTGGCGGAGGCATGCGGGTTCCATTTGTCTCCACAGCGATCTCGAAACCCTGCTCGTGCAGCGCGTCGACGGCGTTCTCGTCCAGTTGCAGCAGGGGCTCGCCACCGGTGCAGACGACGAAGCGGCGCTCCCGGCCTTCTAGGGGCCACGCGCCGACCACCGCCTCGGCCAGCGCCTGGGCCGAGGCGAAGCGCCCGCCGCCCGCTCCGTCGGTGCCGACGAAATCGGTGTCGCAGAACTGGCACACAGCACGATGCCGGTCCCGCTCCCGGCCCGTCCACAGATTGCAGCGGGAGAAGCGGCAGAAGACCGCCGGCCGGCCCGCGTGCCTGCCCTCCCCCTGAAGCGTGTAGAAGATCTCCTTGATCAGATAGGTCATGTCAGAAGGCTACGGCATCACCGGATGCGCGGATTACGCTGCCTGGTCGAGATCGCGCTGCGCGTCGGCGACATCCTTCAGCGTGTCCACGGGGCGCCAGTAACATTCGGCCGGAAATCCGAGAAGTGGCCGCGACGGGCGAGCAAGGGAAAAGTCGAACGCTCGTGGTCTCCTCTGTCCGGTAGCAGGTCCCGTGCCTCCGGATAGAAGATGTAAACGCCCGCATTGACGAAGTCCGGTGAGATTTCTCCCTCCATGAAGCTGGTAATGCGCCAGCTTTCGTCCGCTTTCGCGACGCCCCAGGGTAAAGTCGGCCGAACCAATCCGACAGTGGCCAGGGCCACCCCGTTGTGCCAGCGTTCCATGGCTACCAGATCGAGATCGGTGAGCAGATCCCCGTTCACGGCGAACCATGGCCGGTCGGGCCGTGGCAACCAATCGGAGGCGTGACGCAGCTCCCCGCCTCTGCCCAGCGGCTCGTCCTCTGTCACCAGGCGGATGGCGCACGGCTGCTCCTGACCTTTGAGGTGTTCCGCGAGGCGCTCACCCTGATGACCTGCGGAGACGACGCACTGGGTGACACCGGAGTGTGCCAGCCATTCCAGTTGACGGTCGATGATGGGGCGCCCCGATATCGGCACCATGGCTTTCGGTATGTTGTCAGTGAGCGGCCGCAGTCACTCGCCGCGCCCTCCGGCCAGAATGACGGCCTGACCAATGCTTGCCAGTCCGGCGTTCATCGATGAACATCCTCTATATGACGGAAATTATTGCACGGGCACCCCTGCGTGTCAGCTTCGCGGGCGGCGGTACCGATCTGCCGGCATTCTCCGGAGAACACGGGGGCTGCGTGGTATCGGCGGCCATCGGGCGCCATGCGTCGGCGGAGCTGCGCGCGTGGCGGGAGGGGATGGAGGGGAGACCGGCCGGTCGATTCCTCATGGCGGCCGTCGCACAGCTCGACCCGGCGGAGGCCACCGCCGGCTGGTCGGGCACCAGCCGCTGCGACGTACCGGCCGGCAGCGGGCTCGGCAGCTCCTCCAGCACCATGGTGGCGCTGGTGGGACTGGTCGCTCACCGTCTCCGAAGGGAGATGTCGCCCTCGCGGATAGCGGACGCCGCCTACCGCGCCGAGCGGCACGGCCTGGCCATGCCCTGCGGGCTTCAGGACCAGTACGCCTCGGCCCATGGCGGGCTGAACGTCATACGCTTCGACGGCGAGTCGGCGGAGGTGACTCCGCTGCGGATGCCGGTGGACGGGTATGAGCGGCTTGAACGGAGCCTGCTGCTGTGTTTCCTCCATCGCACCCGCGACTCCCAGCCCATCCTGGCCGACCAGGTGTCCCGGATTCGCGACCAGGAGGCCCACACCATCGCCGCCCTGAAGGAGCAGTTGGAGCTGGCCGACGAGGTGCGCCGAGTGATCACCGCAGGGCGGATCGAGGATCTCGGCGAGTTGCTGAGCGCTTCCTGGCGCGCCAAGCGCGCATCCTCGCCGTTGGTCTCGCTGCCGGTGGCTGAGGAGGCGCTCGCGCTGGCCGGGGCGCATGGCGCGCTGGGCGGCAAGGTGACGGGTGCGGGCGGCGGGGGCAACCTGCTGCTGCTGTGCGAGCCTGGCCGCCGTGACCACGTCGCCGAGGCAATGGAATATGCCGGGCTGGCCGCCGAGGGCGTGACCTTCGACCATCAGGGCCTCCGGCTGGAGCCGGCCAGATAGGGCAACCGGTCGAGCATGACGCCGAGATGAGGCACGGCGTAGGTGGCGGGCACCGCCCGCTCCCCGTCCGCGCCCACCCGAACCGTCTGTATGCCAAGGGCTCTGCCGAGCTCGATGTCCGTGTCCGAGTCACCGACGATCAGGCAGCGGGACGGATCGATCGCGGGATGGTCGCGGAGTGCCTGCTTGATCATCCCGGTACGCGGCTTGCGGCAGTCGCACACGTCCTTCTCGTGCGTGCAGACATAGATGCCGTCGAGGTACGCATCATGTGCGCGCAGTAGCGCGGCGAGCCGTTCGTGGACGCGCGCGAGATCGTCCTCACTCATGATCCCGCGGGCCACGCCGCGCTGGTTGGTGACCAGCAGAGCCTTCACGCCGGACTCGTTGAGCGTCCGCACCAGCCGACCGGCGTGCGGGACGAGCCGCAGGTCGGCCGGATCTGTGACGTACTCGCCCGGTGGCGGGCCGACCGAGAGGGTCCCGTCGCGGTCGAGAAAGACCGCCTGGAGATCAGCTGACATGGACCGTGAGCTCCCGTTCGACGACCTCGCGGATCAGGTGACCGGCGATCAGGTGGCACTCCTGGACCTGCGGGGTCTCGCGCGAGGGTACGGAGAGCGCGATGTCGCTGGCTGCGCCGACCGTCTCGGGCTCCTCGCCCGTCATCGCGATGGTGACCAGGGACATCTGACGCGCCTCAGCGAGGCCCGCCAGGACATTGGGGGAGGGGCCGGAGGCGCTCAGCCCGACGGCGACGTGTCCCCGGGTGCCGAGTGCGGAGATCTGCCGGGCGAAGAGGCCGGTGGAGGAGTCGTCATTGGACACCGCGGTGACGATGGCGCCATTGGAGGAGAGCGAGATGGCCGGCAGCGCGTGCCGGTCGAATCGCATCCCTCCCACGAACTCGGCGGACATGTGGTCGGCGACGGAGGCGGGTCCGCCATTCCCGAATAGGAGAACCTTCCGCTGCTCTTTGAACGCCGAAACAATCGCGTCACACGCAGATTTCAAAGCATCGGTGAAATGCGTGGATGCCATTTCGGCAACGATGTTGGAGCGCTGGTTCAATTCCTTTGCGAAAAAATCGGCCAGAGTGCGTATGAAATCCAACGGACCCTCGTTTGGTGGTGTCAGCCCATGGGAAACGGCAGATTTGTCGGACCAGCTGATTTGGTGAACCATTAGAGCACGTGGAAATCCGGGAGTCAACCGTTTGGCATCGGGTAATCTCAATCGCCCCGATAGGTGCATCCTGAGGTGCATGTTTCACGGATCGTGAGCGCAGAAAGGGACGAAAGACCCGGCTGAAGTCGGTTCCAGATCCAGCGAGCCAGATTTTCGCTCGTCGGATTCGCAAGACCCTCGATCTCGTTGAGATAGTAGTGGTCCAGTAGTTCTTCGATGGGTTTGAACGCCCGCTTGATGTCTGCAAAGTCCATAACCCAGCCGGTTTCGCTGTCCACCGGCGCCTCGATATGGACGACCACTCGGTAGGAGTGGCCGTGGAGCCGCGCACACTTATGCCCCTCTGGCACCCGAGGAAGGCGGTGCGCGGCCTCGAAGGTGAATTCTCTGAAGATTTCCATGAATGACTGTTCCAGTTCTTGTCCGCCACGGAGTGGAGGGTCACGCCTCCCGGTACCGCACCGGGTCGGTCACGCCCGCCTCCGCGAAGCCCTTGAGCCGCAGCAGGCATGTCTCGCAGTGCCCGCAGGCCCGGCCCGTCGCGTCCGGATCGTAACAACTGGAGGTCAAGGAGTAGTCCACACCGAGCCGCAGGCCCTCGCGGATGATGGCGGCCTTGGACAGTGCGATGAGCGGAGTGTGGATGGTGAGCTCCCGTGCCCCCTCGACCCCCGCCGCGGTCGCCAGGTTCGCCATCCTGGTAAACGCCTCCACGTACTCTGGGCGGCAGTCCGGGTAGCCGCTGTAGTCCACGGCGGTCACGCCGATGAAAATGTCGTCCGCGCCGACGGTCTCGGCGTAGGCGAGGGAGAAAGACAGGAAGATCGTGTTGCGGGCCGGGACATAGGTGATTGGCACGCCACCGTCGCCGAACCGGTCCAGGGAGTCGTGCTTGGGTACCTCGATGTCGGAGGTGAGCGCCGAGCCACCGAACACCCGCAGGTCGATGTCGGCGATGACGTGCCGCGCCACATCCTGGGCCTTGGCCACCCGCCGCGCCGCTTCCAGCTCAATGCCGTGCCGCTGGCCGTACCGGAAGCTGAGCGCGTACGGCGTGAAGCCCTGCTCTTTCGCGATGGACAGCAGCGTCGTCGAGTCCAGCCCACCACTCAACAGAACAATCGCGGGACGTTCCATGGGTTTGTTCCTCCGTTGACAGGTGGTGTAGAGAGGCAGTCTAAGGGCTGTCCCGCAAGCGCTGGTCTTGTTCGGGAAGCTGGTGGCCGCACTGCGCCGTGAGGGCGTGGAGCCGGTGCGTAAGGGCCGACCGTGGAGTCTGCCGCTGGAGGACCGGGTCCTGCTGGTCGACATCTCCAAGTCCGCGGCCAACCGGATGATCGACCATCTCGGCCCGTGCCCGGCACTCCAGCCCCGCAAGCGGTTCCGTAAGGACACCGTGCTGAGCGTGACGGAACCCTTGTGCCCACCCGTGACCACACCGTTGCCGAACAGTCCAAGAACTACCGGTACTCCTCCAGCCACCAGGTCGTCATCGACGCCGACACCTGCCTCGTCGTCGTGATCGGCCAGCAGGTGCCCGGCAATCGTCATGACAGCAAGGCGTGGGCAGGGTTCAATGTCACCACAGGGTTGCCCGTGGCCCAAGAGTCGCGAGCAGTTTCTGTGAACTGGTACGACTTTGCCGTGCAATTCGTCGATGTCAAGTGGCCGCACGCCTCGGCTGACATGCAAGAACGCAGCCAAGGTATTCGTGTCGACTACCATGGCTCTCCTGTTCCGCCAGCCGGTGCATTTCGAACTCGTCGAAGTGCGGACGGCGCTCAGGGAAGACGGATTCAACCGAAATCGTCGGGTGGAGGCGCCTCGCCCGGGCGTGAGAGGTTCCGTCGCGATGCGTGCGGCTCGTCGTCGCGACGCCGGAGAGGCCGTCGAGGTTCTTCCGGTTCTGTTGACAATTGGGGACGCTACTGAGACGCCGCGTCATGCGGCAAGCCATCAAGTTCGCCAGCTTCTCCGGGTCTCACAAAAGGGATCTGAGCAGCGTCGATGACGTAACGACCGTCGCCACGCCCAGGGGGAGCAGTCGAAGCACTGGCGCGAATGAGTCGTATGACGGACTGGCCAACCGCGGCCCTGCGTCAGGAACTCACGTGATCAAACAGATAAACACGTTTAGCTCTGCACGCGTCTTGCCGCCCCACCAGGCCCGCTCCAGGCTCGTGGGAGTGGGGTGTCCCCACCCATTCAAGACATCACATGCGGTTTCGGTGCAGTGTCTGCCTGGGCGCCTGCGTGAGACGGGAGTTGGGACCGGCGCCCGCACGCGGGCCAGCGCCGCTGAGGCGCAGGTCAACGCGGCAATGGGGGTGGCCGGCATCCCCGGGCCCTCCCGCAGCGACGTGGAGGCGAGCGAAACTGCGCAGGAGTGTTGAGTTCTGATCGACCTACGGCCTATTGTGACGTTGCAACCGCCTGCCCGTGCCACGACGACGAGGCGGCCAGAGAGGAACACCATGTTTCTACACAGAAGGTGGCGGCGGCTGCGGGCAGCGGCGGCGGGCGCCGTCCTGACGGGCCTGCTGGCCGCTGGCTGCGGTGACTCCAACGGAGGCGGCGGCAGCTCCGACACGCTGGTGGTGTACACCGGCCAGTCCGGGGCCTACCAGGCGAACTTCAACCCTTACTCGCCGACGAAGATCGAAGGGCCGGGCTCCATCTTCGAGCCACTGTTCTTCTACAACGTGGCGGCGGCCACCGACCCGGTGCCGCGGCTGGGCACCGAGTTCAGCTTCAACGAGGACGGCACGGTGCTGTCCATCACGGTCCGCGAGGGCGTGAAGTGGTCCGACGGCGAGGACTTCTCGGCCGACGACGTGGCCTTCACCTTCGACATGCTGAAGGCGAACCAGGCGATCAACACCATAGGCTTCGACGCCGTCACCGAGGTCGTCGACGCGGCCCACCTCACCGTGACCTTCGACGAGCCGGCCTTCATGGACGCCCCGGAACTGCTCGGCAAGACATGGATCGTGCCCGAGCACATCTGGTCCGGCATCGACGACCCCTCGACCGACACCATGCGCGATCCGGTCGGCACCGGACCGTACCTGCTGAACGACTTCAAGCCCCAGGCGTTCACCCTGGCCTCCAACCCCACCTACTGGGACGGCGAGCCGGCCGTGAGGTCGGTCCGCTACCTCGCGCTGTCCGGCAACCAGGGCGGGGTGGACGCGCTCGCCGCCGGCCAGATCGACTGGATGACGGGCCCGGTCCCGGACATTGCCAACATCGAGGAGACCTACCCCGGTTACGGCGCGATCACGGTGCCGCTGAACCAGATGGTCCTCGGCGCCTGTGCCAGCACCGAGCTGGGCTGCGAGGGCCCGCAGACCGATCCCGCCGTGCGCCGGGCCATCTACTACGCGATGGACCGGACCCAGCTGAACGAGCTGGCCTTCCAGAACACCGCCAGCGAGGTATCCCCCGGGTTCGCGCTGCCCGAGCGGGACGCGAGCGTGCTGTCGGAGCGGCTGGCGGACCGGATCAGCCCGATGGAGCCGGACCTGGACCGGGCCGCGGCGCTGCTGGAGGGCGCCGGCTGGGAGAGGGGCGGCGACGGCTTCTACGCCAAGGACGGCGAGAGGCTGTCCCTGGCCGTGGGGGTCGTGGGCGGCTGGACGGACTACATCACCGCGCTCCAGACCCTGACCCAACAGCTGGAGGCCGCCGGGATCGAGCTCACCGTCGCCCAGGCGTCCTGGAACGAGACCACCGAGGCCCGCGGACGCGGCGACTTCCAGCTCCAGATCGACTCGCTGACCCCGGGGTCCTCGCCCGACCCGTTCTACCTGTACCAAAACTTCTTCCATGGCGAGAACACCGCGCCCGTCGGCGAGACCGCCAACCCCAACTGGGCCCGCTACGACAACCCGGAGGTCAACGCCGCCATCGACGAGCTCGCGCGGCTCGACCCGGAGGACGCCGAGGCGCGGCAGCCGCTGTTCGACACGATCCAGACGCGGATCGAACAGGACATGCCCTACATCCCGATCCTGACCGGCGGCACGACCTCGGAGTTCAACACCGCCAAGTTCGACGGCTGGCCCACGGAGGAGGACCTGTACGCGGTCCCCGCCGTGTGGAGCAGCCCCGACCAGTCCCAGGTGTACATGAACCTGACCCCGGCCCGGAGATGAATCCGTGACGCGGCCCGCCGCCCGGGCTGCCCGCGACCTGCCTGGACTCCGCCCATCTCGGGCTGGTCCGACACCTCACCAGCCGTTCGTGACACCAGCGCGCCACGCGGGCCTGACGCGTGCAGTCCCAAGCGCACGATCCGCAGGCCCGCCTCCTGCATCATCGCTGCGTCGCGCCGCCAGGTCGCGGGCTCGGAGTCGCGCGGGTGGTAGTTGGCGCCAACGGGCAGGTTGCCGGGGCCGGTGAGGTCGCGGGCGGTCGGAGGTTGGGGCATGTGGATCTCTCAGTTGTCGCGTGCGGGGCGGTTCACGCGGCGATGTCTGGCGCTGCGGTTCTGAGCGTTCGCTCACTGGTCCCGAAGCGGCCGCTCGGCGGAGTCGGTCGGCCCGATGCGGTCGGCCCGATGCGGCCGGCCCGATGCGGCCGGGCCGGTGTCGAGGTCGGCTCTGCGTCGTTCACGTAGAGGCGTCGCCCGGACCGCGTTGGCCGGGCGACTGGCGGGTCTGTTGGGCTGGTGCGCGGCGGTGTGGGTGCTGTTCGAGCATCCACACCGCCGTCGACTCAGAAGGCGGGCAGGTCGTCGCGGGTGATGACGCTGGAGTGGTTGAAGACGTGCTGCAGGTGGTCGTCGGAGTTGTCCTCACCCCAGCTGTTGAACCAGCTCCACCAGGTCTGGTAGGCGTCGAGGAGGTCGGGGCTGGGGTTTTCCCCGTTTTCCGACATGGCCACGATCTTGCGGTCGTCGACCAGGTTGACCAGGTGCTCGAACGCCCAGCTGTTGGGGTGGAAGGAGCCCTTGGGCAAGTAGGAGTCGTAGCTGACGATGTCGACGTGGCGGTCACCGGGGTACCAGGCGGGGTCGGCCGAGTTCCAGATCCAGAGGAGGTTGTTGATCCCGTGATGGTTGGTGAGCCGGTCGTACACGAGGTGGTAGAGCTCGATACACGGTCCCGGCCCCTTGGCGCCCCACCAGAACCAGGTGCCGTCGGCCTCGTGCAGCGGGCGGAACAGGAGGGGGGCGTTGACCGCTTGGAGCCGCTGCAGTTGGACGGCGAAGGCGTCGATGTCCCGGAGCAGCAACTGGTACCGCTCGGAGTCGGGATCAGCGAGGACTGCCTCGATGTCGAAGGTGGTGGAGTCGGTGTAGAACCCGCGCCACCATTCCTTGCCCGGTTCGTCGATGAGGTCGGTGGGGGCGTTCCAGTGGATGCTGGCGGTGAGGAGGCCCCCTTGTTGGTGCCAGGCCAGGGCGTTCTCGGTCTCGGTGATGACCGTGCCGGGGTCGTACCGTTCGACCCGCGACGGGGAGTAGTCCCCGAAGTCGATGCCCAGGATCGCCGGGTGCAGGCCGGTTACGTCGTACACCCGCTCGGCGTTGGCGAGCCCTTGCTGCCCGGAGAGGATCTTGTGACCGTACTGGTCGGCGAGGTACCGCAGCAGGGCCCGTGCCTCGGAGGAGGCGTTCGGGTTGACGGGCGCGGCGTTCACTGAGTACTTCGAGGGCGCGCCCGACGGTTCGATGTCGAGGTAGTCCATGTCGTAGTGACCCCATCCGCCGCCGAAGGTGACGGTGTTGCCACCGGGCTCCAGGAGCACGAGCCCTGCCGGACCGGTGGTGAAGTCGGTGGCCCCGGTCAGTTTGATCCCACCGACCGGGGTGTCGTTGAGGTTGAGGTCGATCGTCTTGTCGTAGCCGCCCTCGGTGCGATAGCCGAGCTTGATCCGGCTGAGCTGCTGTGTTGCGGATTCGATGGTGAACCGCACCGTGTCGGTCTCCGCGCTGAATCCGGTCACGTAGCCGGCCCCGGAGAACCCCGTCCCAGCAGCCGCGACCGCCACGTTGCCGGTGAGGTCGGCGTCTTCGGCCTCGTATCGTGTGACGCTCTTCGGCGAGTGATTCCGCCGCCCACGATCGGCTCGGTCGTCCGGTTCGGACGAGGCCAGCGCGGGCAGCGCCCCTCCCACCGATGCCGCTACTGCCGCGCCGGTGACGCCGGCCAGGAACGTCTTCCGCGTCATGCCTGAGGCATCCGACGCTTCACCTTCCATTGCATTCACTCCTGTGTGGTTGCTTCTTCGCGTTCAAGGTGACGGACGAGGTGATCCACGTAACATTTACGTCACTAAATTGATTCGGATAATCATTGGAGCCGCGTGTCGGACCGTTGTCAAGGCCGTCGCCAGAGCCAGATTTCTCGTCCGGGCGCCAGCTCTCCGGCCGCACGCTTCTGACCTCGGCGTCCACTGATCGCTGGAGTGCCGGTGCCGCAACCGGAGTTCCGCCCCGGGGCGCGCGTCGGGCTCGCTGCCCGCACTCTCGTTGCACCGCATGCCGGCCCCCGATCGGGCTCCGAGGCCAGGCCGCGCCCGTTCGATCGGGGACCTGATCGAACGGGACCAAACACTTGACCGACTCAATTTAGTGGGTTAATACTTACGTCGCCGCAGGTCAGCGCAGTTCTCGCGATTGCCCTGCGCCGTGACGTCCAGGTCAACCCGTGTCAGAGGAGACCCGAGCATGGCGATACTCCCGGCCACCGAGACAGCTGCATCGCGGCGCCGCAGTGCGGAGCCCGTCAGTCCGGGCGCGACTCCGGCGGTTCGCGAAGTCCTGAGCTACCTCTACGAGCTGCCGGGCCGGCGGATCCTGTCGGGCCAGGAGGAGTCGACCTGGAACGGCGGGCCGGAGTACGAGATGGACTACATCCTCCGCGCCACCGGCAAACTGCCCGCGATCCGAGGGATGGACCAGGGGACCGGCGACTACGTCGGCCGCGCGATCGACTGGTGGAATGCGGGAGGGATCCCCTCCGTCGCGTACCACATGGGCGCGCCGACCTTCGACGACAGTTACGAAGGCTGCCAGCAGGCCGTATCGATCGATGCCGTGCTGACCGTGGGAACGCCGGAGCACACGTCGTTCATGGAGCGACTGGACGCGGCTGCGGCGAACCTCGAACGGTTGCAGGACGCCGGTGCCGCCGTGATCTGGCGACCGTTCCATGAAGCGGGAGGCGCCTGGTTCTGGTGGAGCATGGAGGGCGGTGCGCAGTATCGGCGGCTGTGGCGGCACACCTTCGACCACCTCACCGGCGCCAAGGGCTTGAAGAATCTGATCTGGCTGCTGGCGTTCAACGGGGAGCCGGATCCGTCGTTCCATCCCGGCCGGCGGTACGTCGACCTGGTCGGCGCCGACACCTATGCGACAGCCGGTGACTACGGCCCGCTCGATCGGCTGTACGCCGCGGCTCGGGCCGCTGCCGGCGATGCGGTGCCCGTGGCACTCCATGAGAACGGACCCATCCCCGCACCGGAACGACTCAGGGCGACCGGAGCGAACTGGCTGTACTTCAACACCTGGAACAGCGAACACCTCACCGAGAGCAACTCGGTCGACCACCTGCGCCGCGTCTACCACGACGACATGGTGGTCACCCGCGACGAACTTCCGGACTTCGGCCGGTCCCTTCAGCCCGAAGGGGCGGTGCGGCGATGACTTCCACGCCCGCACCCCGCGAGCTGTCGTTCGACCGTGGCTGGCGCTTCCTGCGAGGCGACGTCGACGGCGCGGAGTCGGCGTCGTTCGACGACAGCCAGTGGCGCACGCTCGACCTTCCCCACGACTGGAGCATCGAGGACCTTCCGCATGCGGACTCCGACGACGGTGCGGCCACCAGCTACCCCTCGGTCCTCGTCTACGCGGAGGGAGGGGAGCCGTCGGCGCCGGAACCGCCGAGCGTCATAGGACCGTTCGACTTCGCGGGAAGCGAGGGAAAGCGGGACACGGGCTTCACCGTGGGCGGCGTCGGCTGGTACCGCAAGCGGTTCACGTTGGACGACTACGCCGCTTCCGCTCGGGGCGGCGAAAGCCCGCATGTCGAGCTGCGGTTCGTCGGCGTCTACCAGAACGCCGACGTCTGGCTCAACGGGGTCCACCTCGGCTTCCACCCCTACGGCTACACCTCGTTCGCCTACGACCTGACCCCGCACCTGCAAACCCTCGGGACCAATGTGCTCGCGGTTCGGGTGGACAACTCAGGGGCGAACAGCCGCTGGTACTCCGGCTCCGGGATCTACCGGCACACCTGGCTCACGGTCACCGGACCCGTCCGGATCCCGATGTCGGGCCTCCACGTGACGACACCGTCCGTCAGCGAACAGCGGTCGACAGCCGAGGTCGAGGTCTCCGTGGCCAACCTCGGTCGCTCTGACGCCCGCAGTAGCGTCCGGGTCTCGGTCTTGGATCCACGGGGGCACAGCGTCGCCACGGCCCAGGGACAAGAAGAGGAACTCGCCGCAGGCGGGCGGTCCACTGAGACGCTCAGGCTGGAAGTCGAACGCGCACCCCTCTGGTCCCCGGAGTCGCCCGCCCTGCATGCCGCGCGCGCCGAGGTCCTGGTCGACGGCGAGGTCGTCGATGTCGTCACGGTCGACTTCGGCTTCCGGTCGCTGACATGGAACGGCACCGAGGGCATCCTCCTCAACGGGCAGCCGATCACGGTGCGCGGGGGGTGTGTCCACCATGATCACGGCCCGCTCGGCGCGGTGTCCCTGGCCCGCTCCGAACAACGCCGCGTCGAAATCCTCCGAGCGGCTGGCTTCAACGCCATTCGCACCGCGCACAATCCACCGGACCCGGCGTTGCTCGACATCTGCGACCGCCTCGGCATGCTCGTCATGGACGAGTTCGTCGACATGTGGGACGAGAGCAAGAAACCCGACGACTACAGCCTCCACTTCGCCGACTGGTGGGAGAGGGACCTCTCGGCCATGGTGCTGCGGGACCGCAACCACCCCAGCATCATCATGTGGTCGATCGGCAACGAGATCCCCAACCACGAGACGTCCGACCGTGGGCCCCAGATGGCCGCCCTCGTCCGCAGCCTCGACACGACGCGGCCGATCACCCTGGCCGACGGGCACGACGACACCACCGCCCCGTCGTGGGACTACGTCGACATCGCCGACGTGCACTACCAGGCCCAGGGACAGGGCTACGGCGGCATGACCGAGCTCCACCGGGCCCACCCCGACCAGCCGCTCACGCAGAACGAGAGCTTCCCCGCCACCATCGCCGAGGACGAACTCTTCAGCAACGAGCACCGCTGGTTCGTTGGGAACTGGGTCTGGACGGCGTGGGACTACCTCGGCGAATCCGGCCTGGGCAAGACGCTCGTCACCGAGGAGGGAACCGGGGCCGCCCTGGGCGACAAGACGTGCGCCCCCGGATTCCACAACGCCCTCGACCTGTACAAGAAGCAGGGCGGGTACGGCCTGGACTACCCCTACTTCCAAGCCAACTGCGGCGACTTCGACCTGATCGGGCAGCCCAAGCCGCAATCCCGGTGGCGCTCGGCGGTCTGGGGGCGCAGCCCGGTCGAACTGCTCGTCCAGCGCCCCGTGCCGGCGGGCATGGAACAACATGCCCTTCGATGGGGCTACTTCGACGAGCTGGAGAGCTGGACCTGGGAGGTCTCGGCCGGCACGCCGATGACGGTGCACGTGTACACGCCCGGCGACTCGGTGCGCCTGCTGCGCAACGGCAACGAGCTGCCTGAACTCGCCTCGGTGCGGCCGCACCACTGCACCGCCACGTTCACCGTGCCCTACCAGCCGGGGACGCTCACCGCCGTCGCCAGCAGCAACGGACGGGAAATCGGACGGAAGACCCTCGCGACCGCCGGCCCGGCCGCGGCACTGCACCTCGAGTCCGATGTCACGACGCTCAACGCAGAACCCGACGAACTCGCCCATGTCCTGGTGTCAGTCCTGGACAGCGACCGGCGACTGGTTCCCGACTCGGTCGTACGGGTCGCCTTCGAGCTCGAGGGCCCTGGGCGCCTCAAGGGAGTCGGCAACGGAAATCCCCACAATGTGGACAGTTTCCAGCGGCCGCGCCGACACACCTGGCACGGCCGCGCGTTGGCGATCGTCCAGCCGACCGGGGAGCCCGGCCGCATCACCCTCACCGCACGATCCGACAACCTCACAGCGGCCGCAGCGACGCTGATCGTCCGCTAGGTCAGGGCCTAGGTCCCAACTCTTCATCACAAGGAAGTGATGCCAATGTCCAGCAACAACTCCTTCGATCGCGGTATGAATCGGCGGTCGTTCCTGACCGCCGTCGGCCTCAGTAGCACCGCGGTCGGCCTGGGCCTCGGAACAGCCGGATGCTCCGGAGCCACCTCCGTCTCCGCCGACGGCGCCGGCGAGATCTCCGACAGCGTCCTGCCGAGGTACGTGCCCGTCACCTACGCCGAGCCGGACTTCCCGTCGCAGAACGAATCGCCGCCCGGGTACGCCAAGGCTCCCGAGCAACTCGTCCAGTCGGTCACCCAGACGCCGGGCACAGGCAGAACCATCAACGCGATGACACCGCTGTGGGGAACGATTCCGCGCACGGACGGCAACAAGTACTTCGAAGCGGTCAACGAGATGCTCGGTTCCGAGGTCAGGTTCCAAATCGTCGATGCCTACACCTACGGCGACAAGATCTCGACCGTGCTCGCATCGCCTGATGACGTCCCGGACTGGGTGCAGATCCTCGACTACATGCAGCCGCCGACGTTCGCCTCCGACGTCCTCCCGCACGTCTTCGAAGACCTCTCGCCCTACCTCTCGGGCGATGCCGTCCGGGAATACCCGAACCTGGCGAACATCCCGACCGATGCCTGGCGCATGGCGGTCTGGAACAACAAGATCTACGCCATCCCGAAGCCTTCCGCGCCGATCAGCAACGTCATTTTCTACCGCGACGACCTGTTCGCCGAGATGGGCGTCGACCCGGCCGTGCGTTCCGGTGAGGAGTTCCTGGACCTGCTGAAGGAGATCAACAACCCCGGCAACAACCAGTGGGCCATCGAAGACCCCTGGGACGGGGCCACTCTCTTCCACTCCGTGACGAACTGGAGGCTGGACGAGAACGGGAAGCTCCACAACCGCGTCGAGACCCCCGAGTACCGTGCAGCGCTGGAGTGGGCCGCGAGGGCGTACGAGGCGGGCGTCGTCCATCCCGATGCGGTCGCCGGCAACAAGGAGGGGGCCAAGACGCGCTTCCAGTCCGGTCAGTCCCTGGTCATGATCGACGGACCCGGCGGCTGGGCCGAAGCGCTTCGCGACAATCTCGCCGCGAACCCCAGCTACTCCCAGCGTCCGTTCAACTTCTTCTCCGCCGACGGCGCGGCCGACCCCGTCTACTGGAAGGGCAACGCCGCCGGGATGTACTCCTTCGTCAAGCAGACCGACGAAAAGGAGAAGGTCAAGGAGATCCTGCGCCTGGCCAACGCCATGGCCGCACCGTTCGGCACCACCGAGTTCCAGCTGATCAGGTTCGGTGTCGAGGGTGTCCACTACAACCTCGACGCGGACGGGGCCCCGGTACCGACCGAGCGGGCGGCGAGGGAACTGCAGCCGACCTACCCGTTCCTGGCGGACGCCCCGGCCGCCGAGTTCCAGTACCAGTACCCGGGCTACGTCGAGGCGTACTGCGAGTGGGCGATCGCCAACGGCACGTACCTCCAGGAGCCGCTGTTCTACGGGATGCACATCTCCGAGCCCATGGAGTACGCGTCCCTCGGCCAGCCCTTCGAGGACTTGCAGGCCGACATCCCGCGAGGGCGCAGGAGCATCAACGACCTCGATGCGGCGATCGACCAGTGGCGGGCCTCCGGCGGCGACCAGCTGCGCGCGTTCTACCAAGAGATCCTGGACCGGGGCTAATGAGCCGCGGCCGAAACCGCACAGCCCTTCCCGCGCAAGGGCTGAACGTTCAGCGGCGCAACTGGCGGGTCAAGCTGAAGCAGGACCGGGACCTGATCCTGATGACGCTGCCGGCCGTCGCGCTGCTCGTGGTGTTCGCCTACATTCCGATGTTGGGCAACATCATGGCCTTCCAGGACTATTCGCCGTACACGGGCTTCCTGGAGAGTCCATTCGTCGGACTGGACAACTTCGTCCGCGTGTTCAACAACCCGGCGTTCCTCAACTCGGTCACGAACACTTTGACGATCACCGCCTTCCAGCTGGTCTTCTTCTTTCCCGTACCCATCGCGCTCGCGCTGCTGCTCAATAGCGTCGCGTCGGCGCGTGTCCGGACCACCATCCAGATGATCGTCTACTTGCCGCACTTCTTCTCCTGGGTACTCGTGGTCACGATCTTCCAGCAGATCTTCGGCGGGGCCGGGCTCATCAACGTGACGCTGCGGTCGCACGGCTTCGAGGGCTTCGACCTCATGACGAACCCCGACGCCTTCCTGCTGATGATCGTGTCGCAGCAGGTCTGGAAGGACGCAGGGTGGGGCATCATCATCTTCTTGGCCGCCCTCAGCACCGTCAATCCGTCGCTGTACGAGGCGGCCGCGTCCGACGGCGCGGGCCGGTGGCGGCGAATATGGCACATCACCCTGCCCGCGCTGCGTCCGGTGATTATCCTGCTCCTGATCCTGCGTCTGGGCGATGCGCTCACCGTTGGGTTCGAGCAGTTGATCCTGCAGCGCGAGGCCTACGGGGCACAGGCCTCCGAAGTGATCGACACCTACGTCTACTACTACGGCGTCGTCAACGGGGACTGGGGCTTCGGCGCGGCGGCGGGCCTGGCGAAGGGCGTCATCAGCCTGCTGCTCGTGCTCGGCGCGAACAAGCTTGCCCATGTTTTCGGCGAAGCAGGGGTGTATCAGAAGTCATGACGGCCGAAGTCCGGGCGCGAAAGGCGCCCCGCAGCAGCTACCGGGTCGCGCCCGAGCGGCGCGTCCAGCCGCGCCGCCGGCGCAGGCGAGGAAACCGGCCGGTCTGGGAGGAGGCGCCGTCCCCGCTCGGCGCGGCCCTGAAGGTGGCCGCACTCGTCGGCATCGTCCTCGCCGTGGCGTTCCCCCTCTACGCCGTCGTCTTGACCAGCTTCTCAACGCAAGCGGAGACCATCAGGTCCGGAGGGCTGGTCGTCATTCCCGGCGAGCTCTCCGCGCAGGCCTACATCCAGATCCTGTCGGGAGGCGTCGTCACCAGGGCAGCCCTGGTGAGTGTGGGAATCACCGTTGTCGGAACGACGATTTCCACCGTCGCCTCGGCCATGGCCGCCTATGGGTTGAGCAAGCCGAACTCGTTCGGGCACCGCCCCATTCTCTTCGTGTTCATCATCACCATGTTCTTCAGCGCGGGAATCGTTCCGACATACATGGTCGTCAGCGAACTCGGTCTGATCAACTCCTATTGGGCGTTGATCCTCCCGTCGGCCATTTCGACGTTCAACGTCCTGATCCTGCGGAACTTCTTCATGGGCATCGACAAGGGAATCATCGAAGCCGCCCGTATCGACGGGGCCAGTGAGTGGCGGATCCTGCGGAGAATCGTCGTCCCCATGTCAGGGGCGGTACTCGCCGTCGTCGCACTGTTCTACGGCGTAGGATACTTCAATGCGTTCTTCAACGCCGTTCTGTACATCAACGACAACGCTAAGTGGCCGTTGCAACTGGTCCTGCGGTCCTACGTTCTCCAGGGCGCAACCCTGCCCGGCAGTTCCGGCGGCGCAGGCAACCAGGCCGCAGGACAGGTGGCCGGACTCCCTGTGAAGATGGCCATCGTCGTGCTCGCCATCGTCCCGATCATGGCCGTCTACCCGTTCGTCCAGCGACACTTCACCAAGGGAGTAATCTTCGGTGCCATCAAGGGCTGACCCAGGCGTAGCGACGGCAAGATCGATCATGTGAATACCGTGGATGAATCCCTTCTCAGCCCACGACCATAAGAAAGAATAGTGAGTCTCATGTCCGCCGGCACCCGCGAACCAACGCTGATTACCGTGCTCGATCTGATCCGTGAGCACCCCAGCATCAGCCGTGTCGAACTGGCCGACCTGACGGGCCTGACGCCGACCACGATCACCCATGCCGTGCGCAAATTGATGACGTTCGGGTTCGTTCAGGAGGCGGGAAAGTTGCAGGCGGTGCGAGGAGGCCCCCGCAGACTCCTGGAACTGCGCCCGGACGCCTGCTTCATGGTCGGCGTCCAGTTCGACCGGTGGTCGGCCGTCGGTGTCATCATTGACCTCGGCGGACAGGTCATGCTGCGGCACGAGCTCCCGGCCCCGGGCACCCGTCCGCCCGAGGACGTGGTCGCCGACTTCGCCGCGCACGTCGAGACGATGCTCCAGACGGCCGGCGTCAACCGCAGCGACGTCCTCGGTATCGGGCTTGCCACCTACGGGCCCCAGGACCGTGAAGCCGGGACACTCCTGACCCCGCAACCGACCGAGGCCTGGCAGGGCTTCTCACTCACGAAGACTCTTGCTGACGCGACCGGCCTGCCGGTCGTATTGGAGAACGACGCCACCGCGGCCGCACTGGGCGTGCAATCCCTGGGAGGATCGTCCGGGAGCTTCGCCGTGGTCTTCATGGCGACGGGCATCGGTGCGGAAGTCGTGGTCGACGGCCAGCCGTATCGCGGTGCGGCGTCGAACGGACTGGAACTGGGGCACATCTCCCTCAACATCCACGGTCCGGTGTGCACCTGCGGCAACCGCGGATGCCTGGACTCGTACGCCGGACCCCGCGCTGTCGCGGAGAACGCTGAGCGAGACCCTGAACTGGCACGGCGCCTCGACCTCGGCCATGGACCGCTGGCGGACTTCCTGACCGTCGCCGAGGCCACGCTCAGCGGCGACACCGGCGCCGAAGCCCTGATCAACGACTCGGCGGGGATGCTGGCCGCCGGCATCGTCACACTGGTCAACCTGCTCGACGTGAACCGGGTCGTCCTGGCCGGCAGCGCCTTCGAAACGATCGGTCCGTTCTACCGAACCGTGATCCAAGAGGTCCTCGAGAACTCGGTGTTCATGCGACATGTCCACGGAGTACGGACCGAGCTGGCCAACGACACCTCTCACGCGGCAGCGATCGGCGGAGCCATCGTCGTGCTCCGAAACATGCTCGAAGCAAGCGCGATGCGGGAAAGCCGTGCACCCGCCGGCACGGCCTCACCCGCTGCGACACGATAAGCCGGACGGCCGCGTCGTCGCTCCGATGAGCCCTCACAGTGAAGGACGCACCATGCTCCGACGACCCCTCGGCAACACCGGGCTCTCGGTTACACCCCTCTGCGTCGGTACAAGCCCGCTGGGCAGCTCTCCAGGCCTGTACGGATACGAAGTGGACACCCAGCAGGCCATCGACACCGTCTGCAGGGCAATCGAAGGACCGATCAACTTCATCGACACGTCCAACAACTACGGCAACGGTGAAAGCGAGCGACGCATCGGTCAAGCCATCGACCGAGCCGGCGGCCTGCCGGCGGACTTCGTCCTGGCCACCAAGGTCGACCCCCTACCCGGTAGCGCCGACTTCTCCGGCGCCCGAGTCCGTGCCTCGGTCGAGGAGAGCATCCAACGTCTCAACCAGGACCATCTGCAACTCGTCTACCTGCACGACCCTGAACGGATCCCGTTCAGTGAGGCGACCGGGCCCGACGGGGCGGTCGAAGCCCTCGTAGAGCTCCAACACGAAGGCGTCATCGGCTTCCTCGGAGTCGCCTGCGGCCCACTCGACCTCGCGCAACAGTACGTCGACCTCGGCGTCTTCGACGTCGTCCTCAGCCACAACCGGTACACTCTGGTCGACGCGACCGCCGAACCGCTCATCGCGAACGCGGCTCGCCGCGGGATGGCCTTCGTCAACGCCGCACCGTACGGCGGCGGCATGCTGGTGCGCGGCCCGAAAGCCGAGCCGAACTACTGCTACCAACCGGCGTCACCCGCGACACTTGCCCGCGTGGCACGCATGGAAGAGATATGCCGAGAAGCGGCCATCCCGCTCGCTGCCGCGGCCCTGCAGTTCTCGATCCTCGATTCGCGGATCGCCTCGACCGTCGTCGGCATCTCCCATCCGGAACGGATCGAGCAGACCCTCCGACTGGCCGATTGGTCGATCCCGGACGACGTCTGGTCGGCGTTGCGTTCGCTGCACGCGCAAGGGCCCGACCGGGACGTCTCCGGCAGATAGTCCGGCTGTAGCCCTCCGTTCTCCGCCCGCCACCGGTACCCGGTCTTCCGTCCGATCCCGAGTTGCCTGCAGGCGTCCACGGTGCCCACCCCGGCCGCCAGGAGGCGCCAGTACTCAGCCTCCAGCTCCAGCCTGCGCTTACGTCCCCGCCTCGCCATCAACACACCCCTAATGATCAAGGAATGTTGCGACAAGCGTTAGAACCCAAGCGTCCGTGCCGGGTCACGATTGAGGCGTCGCCGACACGCGGGGAACGGGGCGAGTTCGTCGGCCCGAGCCGTTTTTCCCACGGACCACCCCCGCTCGCGTGGGGAACAGCGGTCGACGGTTCCGCCGCCTTGCCCGAGGTACTTCGGCGAGGCCGACACGTGGGCCGACTCGAACCCCCTGTACGGCATCGAGCTGTAGCCGGGGCTCCTCGAATCAGGGGAACAACTCGAACGCCCCGCCACCGGCGGGGCGGACCACGGTGAAGTGCCGTCGGTCGAGCGTGGCCACCCGCCTGGTTCTGATCCGCTCGGCGACCGCGATGACCGAGGCGTCGGTGCCGCCCAGCGGCAGGTCAGCGTACTGGCGCACCAGGTCAGCCATGCGCTGGATGTCCTCGGGCATCAGCCCGGTGACCGTACCGTAGGCGCCCACCGCCAAGTCGTCGAGGAACACCGCTTCCCCGCCGGGGCCCGCCGAAGCGTTCCACCAGGTAACAGACCTCTGCAACGACCGTCGCGGGCACCACGAGATCCCGGCGGGTGGGCAGGGAGTCCAGCCAGGCCCGGCACGCGGCGTGCGCGGTGTCGGACGGGCTGGCCAGGGCCACCAGCGGCCCGGTATCGACGACGATCACCCGCCGAATTGTGTCACTGGCCGAAGCCGCCGAGGTAATCGTCGTGCCGAGAGGCGAGATCCGCCGGCGCGTCGGTCAGGATGCCGACCGACTGCGGATACGGCGGTTCCTCCAGCGCGGGCACCGCCGCGTACTGGCGCAGCACCGCGGCCACGTCGTCCAGCGCCCCCGGCTGGAGACGATCAACCAGCGTGTGCAGCTCGTCCCGCGTCGTCATGCCTCCAGCGTAGCCGCCTGGCCTGGGCCAGGCCTACACCAGGTAGCCGTCGTCTTCGGCCTCGGCGAGCACCTCGTCCGGCGGCCACATCCCCACCATGCCGAGGACGTCGGTCCGCGCGGCGGCGAGGCGGCCGTACACGCCGAGCACGGGGCTGACGGAGTCCTCGCGAAGGTCGTACCGGTGCAGGCTCATCGCCCACACCTCGGCCGCCGGGGGTCCACCGACGGGGATCATCACGTCTGCCCCGGCTGCTGCGAGGGTGGGGTCGTCTGCCCGGTCTGCTCGCATTCGGATAACGGCTTGCGGCAGCTACAGGTGCAGTAGCCGATCGGCACCTGAATGTGCTCCGGCGTCCCGGGCGGCCAGTCGATCTCGGGGCGGTACGGCTCACTGACCACGGCGTGACCCGCCACCAGGGACCGGCGTGAAAACCATGGCCAGCGCGTCCCGCAGCTTCTCGGGCGGCGTCAGGTCGTCCCCGACGGTCGGCGGGCGGACGCGCCAGACCAACACGCCGTCCGCCGTCGCGGGCGGCACGCTCACCCACCGGCCGGAGCCGAGGATGTGCACGCACGGCAGGCGCCATCCGGCCGCCGCACCGACCGGCACGAGCCACATCATGGTGCGGTCCGCGACGTCTTCGACGATCGGGCCGGAGTCGTCCTTCAGGTGAGCCAGGGCTCGGATCCCGTCGTAGCTGTCGACGCGGACGCCGTCCCACCACCGGCCGCACGGCACGGTCTGGATACCGGCGGACGGCGAGGGCAGCCACTCGGAGACGGCGGGCGGTGGTGGTGCAGGCTCGGGCATCGGGACCCCTCACGGCCATCGTGTTCGTGCGATGACTCAAAGTGGTCCACCTCTTCGGGCATAGCCACGGCATTCGCCTGCCATTACTGACACAACCTGGTTACCGTCTGGAGTGTCAGTAATGGCGAGGAGAGTGACGTTGAGCGACACACTGCGGCGGGCTATCACGGAATCGGGCCTGACCACGCACCAACTGGCACGCGCCTGCGGGGTCGAGGACCGAACCGTGGACAGATGGCTGTACGAGGGACGCATCCCACGCCCTGGAACCCGGGCAGCCGCCGCGAGAAAGCTGGGAGTTGAGGAAGTAGTGCTGTGGCCGGCTGCCGCGAAGGCGGTCATGAAGACCGGGCCGGATCGCGAGATCGTATCGGTCTACCCCTACCGTTCCGCCTGCCCGTCATCGGTGTGGCGGTCGCTCATCACCGATGCCGAGAGCAGCCTCACGTTCGCCGGCTACACCAACTACTTCCTCTGGCTGGAGCAGCCGAATCTTGCCGCGGCCCTTCGGAAGAAGGCTCGCGCGGGCGCGGCTGTGCGGTTCCTCCTCGGCGACCCTGACTCGGATGTCACCCGCCGCCGTGAGGGCGTCGAACGCACCGCCCTCACGGTGTCCACCCGGATCCGCATCACGCTGGAGCATCTGCACCACCTCGGTGCCGTCGACGGGCTGGAGGCCCGTTACAGCACCCACGAGGGGCACATCTCCCTGAGCGTGTTCCGGTTCGACGATCAGATGCTTGTGACCCCTCACCTGTCCAACCTGGTCGGGCACGACTCCCCGATGCTGCACCTTTGCCGCCTCCAGGACGACGGCATGTTCGACCGGTTCGCCCAGCACATCGAGACGCTGTGGGACGCAGGGCGGCCGGTGCCGTCCTCGCCACCGGATGCGCCGCCGCCGGAGCCTCGTTGACACGACGAAGCGCCCCCGCCCGGCCGAAGCCGAACGGGGGCAACATCGTTCAGGGGTCAGCGCTGGAGCAGCGCCACAGCGCCTGTCGCAGCACCAGCCAGCCCGGCCAGCACACCGATAGTCGGCAGCGGCCACCGGCCACGCTCCAGCGACCGTAGCCGCGTCTCGTGGTCCTGGAGGTCCGAGGTGACATCCCGCAGCCCCTCGCGCAGGCCGTCGAGCTTCGTTTCCACCCGGGCAACCGTGTCGTGCAACGAGCGCATCTCCTGGTACATCTGCGCCGGGGAATGTACACCCCGGGATCGGGCGGCCCGGTCACGCGCCGCCGTCCGGCTGTTCCTCGGTGCTCAGGCCGAGCCGGTCGAGAGCGGACTGCACCGACGGCAGCGCCATCACCCGCGTGAGCCCGGCCGCCACCGCCAGGCCACCCGCCACCCACGGCAGAGACTCCGGCACGCCGGACGCCTGGACGACGCCCGGCAGCATCACCGCCACGCAGGCACCGTCTGAATCACCGTGCGGACGACCTGCTTCGTCGGCTTCTTCACGGGTCAGCCCTCCGTCTTCGACTCGGCGCCGAGCTGCTCGCGCACGGCCTCGGACGCGATCGCCGCCCGGGTCGCGTTGGCGTGGGCGTTGACCATGTACGTCATCGCCGGACCACCCCCGCGCGAGCGGGGGTTTGGGCGGACTTGTCGCTCTCTGCGAGGGGATGGGTGGTTCCCCGGAGTGGGTGATGCAAGACAGCCTCTGCCGCGGGAGTCGCAGGATTCCTCTTCGCACGGTGATCTTTGGTTGCCTCACCTCGTGGTCCAATTCCTGCATTATGCCAACCAATTCCCGTCCGGCCAAACCTGTTGCCGTGGCTGATCCTCCTACCTGCCCCATCCGCGACGCAGAGGTGTAGGAGGAGGAATGGCCAAGTATGGCCGATCGATCATGCTGACGCTTTCCCAGGTGTGCGAGGAATTGAAGATATCTCGCTCGACGTTCTACGACTGGCGTCAGAAGAACCGAGCTCCCCGATGTCTGAAGTTGCCCAACGGTGACTTGCGAGTGCGTCGCGGTGACCTCGACGACTGGCTCGACTCTCGCGAGGACCGTGGCTGATGCAGACCACCCGCAAGGTCCGAGTCTGGAAGATATCTGTCTACAAGGGGAAGCGCAGGACCACGTACACGGTCCGTTGGTGGGTGAACGGAAAGGAGTTCCGGGAGACTTTCTCTAACGACAACCAGGCCGACGCGTTCCGTTCCGAGCTCGTGACCGCGACCCGTGAGGGGAAACGGTTCAACGTCGCTACGGGCCTGCCGGTCATGCATGAGTCTCGGGCCGCCTCAACCAACTGGTACGACTTCGCGGTGCAGTTCGTCGACGCCAAGTGGCCGCGCGTCTCTGCGAACAACCGCAAGACCATCGCAAAAGTACTCATGTCGACCACGGTCGCTCTGCTGCGCCGGAATTCGACCCAGTTCGACCCTGTGGAGATTCGCACCGCGCTTCGGGAGTACGCGTTCAACCGCAATCGTCGCGACGAAGCGTCGGCCGAGGTGAGGGCGATCCTGAGCTGGGTGCAACGGAACACCTTCACGATGGCCGCTTGGGAGGATGCCGAGCAGGTCGACACGGTGCTGGATGCCATCGCCCTGAAGCTGGACGGCACGCCGGTGGCCGCGTCCACGGTCAAGCGCAACCGTCGTGTCCTCATCGTCGCGATGGAGTGCGCGGTCACTCGGCACATCCTGTCGGTGAATCCCCTGCCCAAGGGGCGTGGCACCAGTGCCAGGACGTCCACGGCAGTGGACAAGCGGTGCCTGATCAATGCCGTACAGGCAGCGCGGCTGCTGGAGTGGATTCGTAGGCGTCCCAGGGGAGCGAGCGGCTTCACGCCTTCTTCGCGACCCTCTACTACGCCGGGGGCCGTCCCGAAGAAGTCGTGGCGATGCGGGTGAGCGACATCACCCTCCCAGAAGTAGATGCTGACGATCAGTGGGGCGAACTGTTGTTCCATACGGCCACCCCGGAGGTGGGCAGGCAGTAGACGGACTCGGGGCGGACCCACGACGAGCGGCACCTCAAAGGACGGGCCGCAGGTGACACGAGGGTGGTGCCGTGTCATCCCGCGTTGGTGAAGATCCTGCGCGAGCACATCCACCGCGAAGGGCTTCAGCCCACGGACCGTCTCTTCCCCGGGGAACGCGGCGGCGCCCTGGCCGGCTCGGTGATCCGACGGGCCTGGCGACGGGCTCGGGCGTGCGTGCTGACCGAAGCCGAGTGCGCCTCGCCCCTGGGTCGGCGGGTCTATGATCTGCGCCACACGTGCCTGATCACCTGGCTGAACAACGGAGTCCCGCCGGCGCACGTCGCCGAGTGGGCGGGGAACGGTGTCCCAGTCCTGCTGGCCACCTACACCCGCTGCCTCTCCGGACAGCTGAGGGACCTCCAGCGGCGTGTCGAAGCGGCTCAGGATCTCGCCGGCCTCGCCACGGCACCGACGGCCAGGCCCGAAAACTTCTCCGTGTATTCACCGCAGCCACTCGCCGAAACCCGCCACCAGCCGGGTGCAGTCGGACCCGCGCGGCCGTCCGGGGCTGCGGGGCCGCCGGGTCGCCAAGGGGTTCGACAGGGACGCTGAGCTGCGGAAATGCACAGGAAAGAGAGTCCGGTGATCGTGTGCCCCCGGCAGGACTCGAACCTGCGGCCAAGTGCTTAGAAGGCACCTGCTCTATCCACTGAGCTACGGGGGCCGGTCTCCCTCATGGCGTGGGACGGTGCCCCCTCGGTGACCTCGCCGCGCACAGGATAGGGCTTCGAGGGGTCCGTTCCCGTTGCTTCACCGCAACCCCGTGGTGTGGAGATCCAGTGAAGCAGCCCTGATAATCGCAGGCGAGTGCGAAGAGCGCAGCGGTTTTGGTGCCTTGTTCATGGGGTGTTGCGTAGTCGTTATGCCCGAGCGTGGGGCGCGCATGGCGGAAGATGCTTGGGAAAACGCTCCAAACCGGGCATTCTGCGCTTGTGGTGATCTTGGAAGCAGGGCCCGGGCTGCCGGACGCGTTGACCGTGCTGCGGGAGCGACTCGCCGCCGCTCGGTTCCCGCTGGCGCTGCCCGGTGCGGAACGGGCCAGGCGGACCAGGGGCGAGCTGCTGGCGCAGCTCGACGGATACCTGCTGCCGCGGCTGCGCGAGCCGGCGGCACCGCTGCTCGCGGTGATCGGCGGCTCGACCGGGGCCGGCAAGTCCACGCTCGTCAACTCGCTGGTCGGGCGGCGGGTCAGCGAGGCCGGGGTGCTGCGGCCCACCACCCGGACGCCGGTGCTGGTGTGTCACCCTGAGGACCGGCGCTGGTTCGTGAACGAGCGGGTGCTGCCGCGCTTCGAACGGGTCACCCGACGGCGGTCGGGCGGCCTGGGGAGCCTCGGGGACCCCGAGGACCCCGGGGATCCGGTGCTGGCGGTGGAGACCGACGTCACCGTGCCGGCCGGGCTCGCCCTGCTGGACGCGCCCGACGTCGACTCCCTGGTGGCGGAGAGCCGCGAGCTGGCCGCCGAACTGCTCTGCGCCGCCGACATCTGGGTGCTCGTCACCACCGCGGCGAGGTACGCCGACGCGCTTCCCTGGCACCTGCTGCGCAGCGCCCAGGAATACGACGTGACGCTTGCGACGGTGCTGGACCGGGTGCCGCACCAGGTCGCCGCCGAGGTGTCCCGGCAGTACGCCACCCTGCTGGAACGCGCCGGTCTCGGCGACATCCCCCGTTTCACCGTGCCCGAGCTGCCGGAGTCGGCGGGCGGCGGCTCCGGGTTGCTGCCGGGCACCGCCGTCGCCGCGCTGCGCGACTGGTTGGGCCGGCGGGCCCAGGACCCGGCGGTGCGGGCCGCCGCCGCCACCCGGACGGCCACGGGCATGCTCCGCTCGTTGCGCGGCCGGGTCGCCGAACTGGCCGGCGCGTGCGCCGCCCAGTACGCCGCAGCCGTCCGGCTCGGCCAGCGACTCGACGAGTGCTACGCGGAGGCGACCCGCCGGGTACGGGCCTGCGTGATCGGGGGCGGCCTGTTGACCGGCGAGGCCCGCGCCCACTGGCTGGCGTTCCCCGACGACGCGAGCGGCGAGGAGGTTCTGGAGGCGCTTCTGGAGGGGCTCACCGGGCTGCTGGCCGAGTCCGTGGCCGCCGCCGACGGGCGCACCGACATGGCCTGGCGGCGCGAACCCGGCGCCCCGGCCGCGGTCGCCGGCATCGACGGCCCCGGCGGCGTCGACGCGCTGCGCGCCCGTGCGGGCGTTCCCGTGCGGAAGCTGGGGCGCTGCCTGGTGGAGCTTTCCGAGGAGGTGCGCGCCGACGCGGGCGCCGGCACGCATCTGGGTCTCGGCGCCGGGTCGCGCTCCGTTCCGCGCCCTGGGGGAGAGACGGAGATCGCGGCGCTGCTCGCCGTCGCGCTGATGGGCGGCAAGACGGCGGCCGTGGCGCAGCAGAACCTCGCGGGGGCGCTGGGGGTGGCGGCCGCCGTCCGGCTGCGGCAACAGGGGGCGCGGCTGCTCACGGAATGCGTGGAGCAGGTGCTGGCCGCCGAACACGCCCGCCGCGGCGCGCCCCTGCACCGCCTGGCCATCACCCCCGATCACCAGGTGGAACTGGTCGCCGCCCTGTCCGGCGTGCAGGCGCGGCAACCCGCGTAGCCGCCCGGCCGGATACGGCGCCCCGACCGGACGCCCCGCCGGGCAGGCCCGGTCCGCATTCAGCCCGCCACACCCAGCCAGAGAGCCACCAGCCACCACGGAGTCAGACGAAGAAGGAGTGATCGGGATGCTGGACGAGAGGACGACCGCGGCCGAGGGCGACTGGGTGGCGGGGACGGTGGCCCCGACCATCCCCGCGGCCTTCCACCCTCCCGCCGCGCCTGGCCGCCCGAGCAGCCCCGCGGCGCTCGGTCGCCGGCTCACCGCGCTGCGCGAGCTGCTCGGCCTGTCCCGGACCCGACTGGCCGGCGCCCACGGACACGGCGCCGCCGAACTCGCCGCGGCCGCCCAGGTGCTCGACGAGGCCGCCGCCCGGGGCCGGCTGCCGCGGGAGTACACCACCGTCGCCATCGCGGGCGCCACCGGCAGCGGCAAGTCCACGCTGTTCAACGCCCTGGCCGGGGCCCAGCTGTCCGAGGCCGGGGTGCGCCGCCCCACCACCGCCAGCGCGTACTCCTGCACCTGGGACGCCGCGAAGCCGGCCGACGGCCCCGACGGGCTGCTGGAACGCCTCGGCATCCCGGCGCGCGCCCGGCGCCGGGCCCATCGGGTGGACCCGGGGCTGCGCGGCCTGATCCTGCTCGACCTGCCCGACCACGACTCGTTGGACGCCACGCATCGGCAGCAGGCCGACCGGCTGCTCGCCCTGGTCGACGCCGTGATCTGGCTGGTGGACCCGGAGAAGTACGCGGACGCGCTGCTGCACGAGCACTATCTGCGGGCCTTCGCCGACCACGCCGAGATCAGCATGATCGTGCTCAACCAGGCCGACCGGCTGCCGGGCGAGGCCCTGGACGCGGTGCTCCACGACCTCCGGCGGCTGCTCGACGAGCGCGGCGTCGCGCTGGGCGAGCACGGCGAGCCCGGCGCCCGGGTGCTCGCGGTGTCCGCGCTCACCGGCGACGGGGTGGGCGAGCTCCGCGCCGAGCTGGCGCAGTTGGTGGTCGGCAGGTCCGCGGCGGCCCGGCGGCTGGTGGCCGACGTGGACGGCCTGGCACGCCGGCTGCGCCCGCTGTACGTGGCGGCCGACGGCGCCGCGCCGGCCGGGCTGTCGGAGGAGGCCAGGGAGGGGTTCGAGGACCGGCTCGCCGGCGCCGTCGGCGCCCCGGCGGCGGGTCAGGCCGCCGAACGCGCCTGGCTGCGCCGCGCCGACCGGGCCTGCGGCACGCCCTGGTCGGGGCTGCTGCGGCGGCTCGCCGTGCACCAGGCCGAGCGGCGCGGCGAGCCGCCGGCCCTGGCCGCGAAGCGGCTGCGCGCCGCCGATCCGCCCGCGGTCTCCCGGCCCGACGTGGAGCGCGCCGTCCGGCAGTTGGTCGCCGACGCCTCGGTGGGGCTGCCGGAGCCGTGGGCCGAGGCGGTCGGGGAGGCGGCCTGGCGCGGTGCGGCGGCCCTGCCGCGGGCCCTGGAGTCCGCGCTCGGCGAGCAGACCACAGGCGTGCTGCCGCGCCCCCGCTGGTGGTCGGCGGCGGCGGTCGGGCAGGCGGCGCTGCTGGCCGCGCAACTGCTCGGACTGTGCTGGCTGCTCACGGCGCTGATCGACCAGCCCGCGGTGGGGCGCTGGCTGCCGCTGGCGCTGCTGGCCGGCGGGGCGCTCGCCGGGCCGCTGCTCGCCTGGGGCTGCCGGATCGCGGCGCGGGGCCCGGCCCGCGCCTTCGGCCAGCAGGAGACGTGGCGGCTGCGCCGGCTGGCGGCCGACCGCGGCCACAGCCACGTGCTGGAGCCGGTGGTCGCGGAGCTGCTGCGTTACCGCGAGGTACGCGAACGGTACGTCATCGTGGGTTCACCGAACGGGAGATAGCCGCCGGTCGCGGGCCCTCGGGGGAGAAGCGGCCAATAGTCGCCCAACCCCCCTCAGGGCCACCATCGCCAGATAACGATTCGACTCCGAGATGTGTAACTCTCGTATCCCCTGGGGACATTGCCGAACCGCTCTCTCTACGATCCAGCGTACGCACGGGGGTCACGAGGAGCGTGCGGCAGGCGCACACCCTTGCGCCCGACCGCGCGTCCTGTGACTACAAGTGGACTTGTGGAGGAGACACACAGATGTTGTTTGCGCGCAGGCGGGTCGCCACTCGCCTTGCGGCCACGGCCGTCGCCACCGGGCTCTTCACGGCCGGCGCGATAGCCGTCGCCGGGACGGCCGCCGCCGACGAGAACCCCTGGGACGGCGGCGCGACCGCCGTGCTCGACGGGCTCACGGTCTCCGACGAGGTCGATGTCATGATCGACGGCGAGGAGCACACCTACGGAGCCGGGCTGTTCAACCTCACGGGGACGGACGGCAGCACCCTCCAGACGTACTGCATCGACTTCCTGACGGGCGCCCAGACGGGCACCCAGTACAAGGAGACCGGCTGGGACTCCTCCACGCTGCACGACAACCCGGACGCGGGGAAGATCCAGTGGATCCTGGAGAACTCCTACCCCTCGGTTGACGTGGCCGCCCTGGCCGGCAGCGCCGGCGTCGACTCGCTGACCCCGGAGACCGCCGCCGCCGGCACCCAGGCCGCGATCTGGGGCTACTCCGACGGCGTCGCGGCCGTGCCGCAGGACGACAACGCCGCGGCGCTCGCCGAATGGCTGACCTCCAGCGCCGAGACCGTCGAGGAGCCCGGCGCCTCCCTGGAGCTGACCCCGCCGGAGGTCTCCGGCACCCCCGGCTCGCTGGTCGGCCCGGTCACCGTCAACACCAGCACCGACGCGGTCACCGTCACCCCGGACGCCGCCTCCGCTGACCAGGGCGTGGAGATCGTCGACGCCGACGGCAACATCATCACCGCGGACACCCCGGTCACCGACGGCACCGAGCTGTACTTCTCCGTGCCCGAGGGCGCCGAGCCCGGCGCCGCGTCGTTCGACGTGACCGCCTCCTCCACCGTTCCGGTCGGCCGCGCCTTCACCGGCGTGGACACCGTCACCCAGACGATGATCCTGGCCGGTTCCACCGACTCCTCGGTCACTGCCACCGCGACCGGCCGCTGGGCCGTCGGCCCCTCGCCGTCCATCACGGCCGACGAGGTCTGCACCGAGGGCGGCGTGGAGATCACCGCCACCAACAACGGTGACGAGACCTACACCTTCACCCTGGGCGGCGAGGAGCACGAGGTCGCGCCCGGCGACTCCGCGTCCGTGGTCTTCCCGGTCCAGGACCAGCAGCCGTACGAGATCGTCATCGAGAATCCGATCGGCGACAACTGGGTCTTCACCGGCGTGCTCGACTGCTCCACCGGCGGCGACACCCCTGACGGCCCGAACGCGCCCGAGCCCGCCAGCACCGGCGGCTCCGGCGGCGAGGCCGAGGACGACGTCGACCTGGCCGAGACCGGCAGCAGCTCCAGCCCGGCCATGATCGGCGGCATCGCCGTGGCCCTGCTGGTCGCCGGTGGTGGCGCGCTGTTCTTCATGCGCCGCCGGGCCGCGACCGTCAGCACCGGGTCGGAGGACTGAGCCGCTGACGCGCTGACGTAGCAGAGGGGCGGGCCCGCCGGGCCCGCCCCTTCGCGTTGCCCCGCTGCCAGCCGGTTTCCTGAGGGGCGGTGCGATGCGGCAGGATGGGTGCATCTGCCTTTCCACCCTGATCCACCACCGAACTAGGCTGCCGGACGGTTTCTCTTGGCTGAGTACATCTACACCATGCGCAAGGCGCGCAAGGCCCACGGCGACAAGGTGATCCTCGACGACGTCACCTTGAGCTACCTGCCCGGGGCCAAGATCGGTGTCGTGGGTCCCAACGGCGCCGGCAAGTCCACGGTGCTCAAGATCATGGCCGGTCTCGAGCAGCCCTCCAACGGCGACGCCTTCCTCACCCCCGGGTACAGCGTCGGCATCCTGCTCCAGGAGCCGCCGCTGGACGAGTCGAAGACCGTGCTGGAGAACGTCCAGCAGGGCGTCGCGGAGATCAAGGGCAAGCTCGACCGGTTCAACGAGATCGCCGAGCAGATGGCGACCGACTACTCGGACGCCCTGATGGAGGAGATGGGCACGCTCCAGGAGAAGCTCGACCACGCGGGCGCCTGGGACCTGGACGCGCAGCTGGAGCAGGCCATGGACGCCCTGGGCTGCCCCCCGGGCGACTGGCCGGTCACCAACCTCTCCGGCGGCGAGAAGCGCCGCGTCGCCCTGTGCAAGCTGCTGCTCGAACAGCCCGACCTGCTGCTGCTGGACGAGCCCACCAACCATCTGGACGCCGAGTCCGTGCAGTGGCTGGAGCAGCATCTGGCGAAGTACGAGGGCACCGTCGTGGCCATCACCCACGACCGGTACTTCCTGGACAACGTCGCCGAGTGGATCCTGGAGCTCGACCGCGGCCGCGCCTACGTCTACGAGGGGAACTACTCCAGGTACCTGGAGACCAAGCAGACCCGGCTCAAGGTCGAGGGCGCCAAGGACGCCAAGCGCGCCAAGCGCCTCAAGGACGAGTTGGACTGGGTCCGCTCCAACGCCAAGGGCCGGCAGGCCAAGTCCCGCGCCCGCCTCGCCCGGTACGAGGAGATGGCCGCGGAGGCCGAGAAGACCAGAAAGCTGGACTTCGAGGAGATCCAGATCCCACCGGGCCCCCGCCTGGGCAACATCGTCGTCGAGGTGGGGGACCTGGCGAAGGCGTTCGACGGCAAGGTGCTGGTGGACGGCCTGTCCTTCACCCTGCCGCGGAACGGCATCGTCGGCGTCATCGGCCCGAACGGCGCCGGCAAGACGACGCTGTTCAAGATGATCCTGGGCCAGGAGCCCGCGGATGCGGGCGGCATCAAGGTCGGCGACACCGTGCAGATTTCCTACGTCGACCAGAGCCGGGAGAACATCGACCCGAAGAAGACACTGTGGGAGGTCGTCTCCGACGGCCTGGACTACATCAACGTCGGCCACGTCGAGATGCCCTCCCGGGCCTACGTCAGCGCCTTCGGCTTCAAGGGCCCGGACCAGCAGAAGCCGGCGGGCGTGCTCTCCGGCGGCGAGCGCAACCGGCTGAACCTCGCCCTCACCCTCAAGCAGGGCGGGAACCTGCTGCTGCTCGACGAGCCCACCAACGACCTGGACGTGGAGACGCTCTCCTCGCTGGAGAACGCGCTGCTGGAGTTCCCCGGCTGCGCCGTGGTGATCTCCCACGACCGCTGGTTCCTCGACCGCATCGCGACGC
>CAWFMG010000010.1:0-839983 GCA_963816875.1 uncultured Actinomycetota bacterium | reverse complement strand
GACAGCACATCAAGCAGGGTGGTAATCCGATCTTGGGAATTGATGCGTCCCTGTCCCCGCTGGAGAATCGAAAATCCGTTGTCTGCAACACGACGTTTGATGCTCCCTCGGGCGGGAATCGCCCTTGGCGCTTCATGGCTTTCCGCGTCCGGTGTTCGACTTCCAGGCGACGCGTTGATGCGGCTTTGTCCCGGCTGACGTTGCTGCACGCGGCATAGTCTGGGAACCTCTCCGTGCACGTCTTGCACGTGCCAGTGCATGGACAGATGCACGAACAGACCCCGGACTCACGGGCTCCACCGCGAAACAAGGGGAAATCGAAGAACGCGCACGGTGTCTTGCAGCACCCGCGCACATGGGCTGACACCCATCCGGTGTCAGCCCATTCCCGTCCCCCCTTCCGGCTCGGGGCACTCGGTCCGCCCGAACGACACGACACCGAGCACACCCCCGCGGAGCCTATGGGAAGCCGGAGGGCAGGTCCTCAGCCGGCGGCGGGTTGGTTCCCGGCGCCGAAGGCCGGGACATCGGCTGGTGCGAGGTCCGGACGCAGCCGCAGCAGGCGAACCGGGTGACATCCGCGCTGATCTCGGCAACCAGGTGCGGGTCGACCAACACGGTGCGCAGTTCCTCAAGCGTGTTGGGCGGCCAGCGCACCGGCAACTCCGCACTGGCGATCCTCACCCACCACCTGGATGAGCTGTTCCAGTCGCCGTGAGTACCCCATGCGGAAAGCGCCGCGCCAGGCGTACGGGTGGCCTCGGCTTGGCCCTGTGCTCCGGCCAAGACGCACCTGATCAGGCCGGGGTCGTGGAGATGCCCTGACGGCGCGTAGGTGCAGCGGCGTCCGGCCGCACGGCGGTGATCAGGAACCGGTGTGCACGCACGTCCAGGCGTCCTTCCGAGCACATCCGCCGGTGGAGACGACGCAGCGCGGAGTCGTAGCGCTCAGGACTGAAGTCGGGGATCTGCCAAGCGACCAAACGCAGGTGGTAGACCAAGGCGCCGATGTCGAAGAACGTGAGCACCGGATGCTCTTCTTCCACTCGGATCAGCTCCAGGCCCGCCGCGGACAGGGCTTCACCGGCCGTGCGCAGGTTCCAACTGCCTGGAGGATGAGCAGGCGGGGCACCGAGAGCCTCGTTCAACTCGGCGCAGTCATCACTGCCCACCTGCTGCGTCAGCAGAATGCCACCGGGACGCAGCAGCCGCCGGACTTCATACGCGGCCAGCCGTCCGTGGCGATTCAACACCACATCGATCGACCCTTCCGGAAGCGGCACCATCTCCCAGTCACGGGTCGGCACGACCGTGACTCCCAGGGGTTCCAGCCGACCACGGGCGATCGCGACATTCGGCAGCCATCCCTCGGTCGCCCACGTGTGCCGGGGCAAGGGCTGAAACGAGGCCAGCAGCTCACCGCCACCGGTGTCGACGTCCAGCAAGCGATCGGCAGTGGCGATATACGCGCGGGCCATCTCCGGGTAGGACCACGACGGATCCGAGCCCTGCACGCGTCCGGACAACCAACCGAAGTCCCAACCCTCAACCGAAGCCGCCATCGCAGCGGCAACCAACTCGTCATAATCAGCAGCGACCACCCCTGGAGGCTAGGAACAGCTGCCAGCCCAAGCAACCGATAATCGCTGCTGGACCCGCCATCGCCGCAGCGCGCCGAACAGCTCAAGGGGGTGGCATGAGATGGACATGGGCATCATTCCCGCTCGGGAACCCTGGCCGACCGGCCAGGGTTCCCGGGCATTCACGACCCCGTCGGCGTCGGCCCGTGGCCACCGTCAGGCAGCACCATGGCAGCCGGCGACGCTGCGGGAGACGTCTGACCGGCACTGACTTGCTGTACGCCGCCGCGCGGCACCGCCAGCGGCGCGGGGACCTGTGAGTGTCGCAGACCAACGCGACGCCGACGGCCTCCCGCTCGGGCACCGGACAGCCGCACAGCGCGCCGGCGGCGTCCCGAGGGCCAGTGCCTTGGTGGGTGTGGGTGAGTCACGCTCCAACAAAGGTATTGCCGCAGAAGAGGGTCTCGGGGCTGAACACGTCGATGGGTACGGCAACAACGTTGACCTCGGCAGTGCCGCACACGATCGTCGGTGAGTATGAGGCCTCGAAGTCGATGTCGGCGGCCGCGGTGCCGGCGGCACCGAAGAGCCCGACGCTGGCGAGAGCGAGAGCAGCGAACACAGTACGGATACGCACAGGAGTCTCCTGGGACGATACGTGGGCCGCCTGATGCAGCCCGTCGCGACAGGAATGCCCAGTCAGGGCAACCGTGTGCGTCAATTCACCCTGCCGGACGGACACAACCACCCATCCACCGCAACGCTCCTGCTCCATCACGACGACGGCAAGAAAGCCCAGGTCCCCCACCACCCCAGACACCCCCAGGAGGTGTCTGGGCGTCAGGCGTGGTGGCCCCGCCGGCCGGGGACGGCCGCGTTTTCCTGTGCGTCGACGCGCTGGAGCGCGCGTCCGCCGTCGGGGCGGGAGGCAGCCGCCTCGGGGTCGGTGTTGGGCAGCGGCTGGGCGACGGGCAGCTGTCCCGGGTGGCGCTCGCTCCAGGAGCTGCCCAGCTCCTGCTCGCGCCGCTGGACCAGATCGGCGCGCCTGAACGGCGGCGCTGTTCGGGCGACGGCTGAGGTGGTCGAGCCGAGCTTCTCGATGGCGTGGAAGGCCAGCCCCATGGAAGAGGACCACGCGCTACCGCCCCCACCGACAGGTGGCACTCGTTTCAGGTGAGGCTCGTGGTCTGTTCCCTTGTGTTCTGGGGCTCGTTTTCGCGGCGCGGGAGCAGCAGCGGGGTGGTGAGGAGGAGGATTCCGGCGACTGCAATCGCGGTGCGAGGGCTGGTGATGGCGGCGAGCAAACCCCACACGGCGGTCAGGGCCGCGATGGTCGCGCTGCTGCTCACCGACCACGCGGTCAGAGTGCGGGCGACGCGGTCGGGGTCGGTGTGGTCGAGCCGGTAGGTGGCCAGCACGGTGTTGTACACGCCACAGCAGGTCACCAGGCCGAGTTGGACGGCGATGATGAGCACGATCCCAGGGACACCGGGCCGGACGAACGCCAGTCCGACAGGCCAGCACACACGCAGCGCCCCGGCGGTGAGCAGCACCGTGTGCTGCCCGAACCGCGCCACGAGTCGGCGCGCCACGCGGGAGCCGATGAGACCACCGACGCAGGGGACCGCGAACGCGAGACCGTACTGCCAGGGTGCGAACTCGAGGCGGTCCAACAGGAGTATGGCGAGCAGCGGTTCGGCCGCCATGATGAGGCCGTTGACCGCGATCGTGTTGAAGAACAGCGGGCGCAGCGCGGGATGGGTGAGGATGTGGCGCCATCCTTCGAGCAGATCGCCTGTTCGCAGCCGCGGTGCGCCGTTCCGCGCGGGGCGCGGTTCCGTCCCGCCGATGGCGCGGATGCCCAGCGCCGAGAGCAGGTAGCTGACCGCGTTGGCCACCACGGTCGTCACCGGGCCGAGGATTCCGATCGCGGCCCCGCCGAGCGGTGGTCCGACCATGGTCGCGGTCCACATCGTGGATTCGAACCGGCCGTTCGCGACGAGCAGGTCCTCCGGCGGCACGAGCGCCTTCAGATACGCGCCGCTGGCCGCCCTGAAGGCGATGTTGGCCGCGGCGACGACGACGGAGACGACGAGGAGTTGGGCGAAGCTGAGCCAGCCGAGCGCGAACGCGGCGGGGACGCTCATCAGCGCTGCGAACCGGGTCAGGTCCATCGCGATCATGACCGGCCGCTTGGGGCGGAACTCCACCCACGGGCCGAGGGGCACCGCGAGCACGGCTCCCACCACCAGCCCTGCGGCGGACAGCGCCGCGACCTGGGTCGGCCCGGAATGCAGCACGAGGATCGCGATCAAGGGAAACGCACCGAATCCGAGCCCTGTGCCGTACGAGCTGACGGCATATGCCGCCCACAGCCACCCGAACCGGCGCCCCAGCTCCCGCCTACCGGACATACCCAACGCGCCTCTCGCCGACCTGAACAACCACACGCTGACCACCGGCATCAAAGCGGGGGGTAGACGGCGAGATCAAACAACCGAGCAGCGATGAGAGCACAACCATTCGTTGTGTCGATACGATGGTCGGCGTGGATCTCGATGCTGTGCGCACCTTCGTGGTCGCCGCGGATGCGGGACGGTTCCAGGACGCTGCCGCCGAATTGTCGATCACTCAGCAGGCCGTCTCCAAACGCATCGCCACGTTGGAGAAAGTCCTCGGCGTGCGGCTGTTCTCCCGCACCGCGCGCGGAGTGAAGCTCACCATCGACGGACAGGCATTCCTGCCCCACGCCCGCGAGCTCCTTCGGGCCGAAGAGCGTGCGGTCGCCTCCGTTCGTCCCGGCCGCCGCGCGCTGCGCGTCGACGTGATCGGCCGACGACTCGCCCCGGCTGACCTGCTGCGCGACTTCCATCGCGCGCACCCCGAGGTCGAACTCGATGTCGTGACCCTCTTCGATGCCGAGGCGGCCATCGACGCCATCCGGTCCGGCACGATCGACGCGTCCTTCCGCGCCGTCACCATGCCCGGCAGGCAACTCCCCGACGACATCGGGGTCGCCCGCGTCTTCGACGAGCCCGTCCAACTCCTCACTGGACCGGCCCATGAGCTCGCCGCCGCCCGCGGGGTCACACCCGGCGAGCTCGGCGCGCACCGGATCTGGATGCCCGGCAACGTTCCAGGGACCGAGTGGGCTGCCTACTACGATGCCCTCGCCGCCGCGTTCGGGTTCACCATCGAGATCACAGGACCCGACTTTGGCATCGAGCCCCTGTTGGACACCATTGCCGACTCCCGGTCACTGGCGACCTTCGTCGGGGAGCAGACACGCTTCGTCTGGCCCGCCGACCATGGCCTGCGGCGGATCGCCGTGCGGGATCCGACACCGGTCTACCCGCACTCGCTGGTATGGCACGGCGACAACCCGCACCCGACACTTGCCGCGCTCCGCGACCATCTCTGTTCCGGGCGGTTCGACCACTCGGCCCCCGCGACCTGGACACCGACGTGGGCGTCGCGGTCGGGAGCATCGAGTCGCCCAGCGCCGACGACATCGTGAGCCGAGTGGATGTCCGGGGCGCCGTGCCCCCTCCTCTGGCCCGGCTGTCTGGCCGGGGATCAGCGCCTCTGGGTCCCGCGGGCCGGTGACCGGCGGGTTCGGCCGGTCACCGGGGGCGGGGCAGGGGGTCAGAAGCGGAGCGACCAGGAGTCGATGACGCCGGTGTCGCCTGCGGCGGGGTCGCGGACGCGCAGTTGCCAGGTGCCGTTGGGGTCGAGCCCCGACTGGGTGTAGGTGAACGTGCGGTAGATCTCGTTCCAGTCGCACACCATCTCTGGTCGGCACATCTGGCGCACGGTGCCGTCGGGCTGGACGAGCTCGACGGTGAGGTTGATGGCCCACTCGTGTTCGATGTCGAGGTCGACGTAGAACGGTGCGGTGAGCGCGGACAGTCCGGACACCGTGATGCTGGAGGTCACGGTGGTGCTGTCCGTGATCGGCACGTCCGTGTCGTTGGTGAAGGTGGGCTGGTCGGGCACGTCCACCTCGCCGGGCTCGTCGCCGGTGTGGAGCAGGACGTTGGGGGTGCCGACCGGCAGCAGGTGGATGGCGCCGGTGACGGCCCCCTCAACGAGCGCGTTCCGGACCTGCTGCGGGGTCGCGTTGGGGTTGTCTGCCAGGTAGAGCGCGGCGGCCCCGGTGACGTGGGGAGCCGCCATGGAGGTGCCACTGCGGATCCTGATGGCGTTGTCGCTGGCGTTGTCGGCGGAGGCGATCTCGACGCCCGGGGCGAAGATGTCTACGCCGGGGCCGCGGTTGGAGCTGGCGGCGAAGGTGTCGGTGCGGTCAACGGAGCCGACGGTGATGACCTCGGGTACGCGGGCCGGGGAGGAGATGCTGACGTTCTGGCCGGAGTTGCCCGCGGAGGCGACATAGGTGACGCCGGCGGCGATGGAGTTGGTGACGGCGGTGTCGAGGATGGGGTCAGCGTTGATGCCGAGGCTCATGTTGGCGACGGAGGGGCCGTCGGCCTGGCCGGTGACCCAGTCGACGCCGCCGGTGATGGTCGCGGTGGTGGCGACGCCGGCGGCGTCGATGACGCGGACGGAGATGATGCTGGCATCCTTGGCGACGCCGTAGGTGGCGCCGGCGACGGTACCGGCGACGTGGGTGCCGTGGCCGTATCCGCTGGTGACGCCGTCGTTGAAGGCGTCGTAACCGATGCTGGCGCGGCCTTCGAACTCCTGGTGGGTGGTGTGGACGCCGGTGTCGATGACGTAGACGTCGACGCCCGCGCCGCTGTGCGAGGGGAACTCGTAGAGATCGTCGAGGGGGAGCTCGGCCTCGTCGATGCGGTCAAGGCCCCAGGAGGGCGGGTTGACCTGGATGTCGGTGGATGCGTGGTGGAGCTGGTTCTGCCTGACGAGCTCGACGGCCGGGTCGGCGGCCAGCCGGAGGGCGTCGGCCTGGCTCATCTCGGCGGCGAAGCCCTTGAGGGCGTGGCGATAGGCGTGGGTGACTTCCCCGCCATACTCCTCGGCCAGTAAACGGGCGTCGGAGGCGGCGGGAGACTCGTCGTCGAGGATGACGACGTAGCTCCCGGGGAGGGTGCCGGGGTCGCCGGCGTTGGGTATCAGGTCGGTCGTCCGGGCTGTGTCCCCGCTGCCGGCCGCCCCGGCCGGGGAGGCCGCGGCCGCGAGGCCGGGGGCCAGGGCGACGGCGGCCGCGGCGATTCCGGCGAGTGCGCGGCGCGTCAGCTGTGAGCTGTTCATGTGGTGCTGGAAGTCCTCTCATCGGCGTTGCCCGACGAGGGCATCGTTGCGGTGTCCTCGTGATCTTCACCGCGAACGTACGCAACTCCCCAGGACTCCAAAAGAGTCAGCCGATTGTGCTCGTGCGGGACCGGTGCGGCGCCCGTTCGGTGTCCGCCTCGACATCCGAGGCTGCCTCGGCGATCAGGCCCGGGTCGACCGCCCACTCTCCAGCCACAGGTGACGAACGGGCTCAGGGCCGGTAGACGCACGCAACCAGCGTCGCGCGCTTCTTCCAGCCCAGGGTCTCGTACAGCGCGCGGCCGGCGTCGGTCGCGCCGAGAACGCCGAGGGCCGCGCCCTCCTCCAGGGCGCGGTCCGCGAGCTTACGCATCACGACGTTGCCCAGCCCGCGCCGCCGATAGGCCTCCTCGGTCACCACCCGGTCCATGACCACGGCGTCCCCTACGGCCGCCATCTGTCCCTTGGCCGCCTGTTCGCCCGCAGCATCCAGCACCCGGACGCAGGTGACCGTGCCGGCGGTCTCCACGGTTGTGGTGTACCCCTCGGGTGCGACCGGGTACGTGGCCATCAGGTCAAGGGCCATCAGATGTCCGCTCTCCTCCCGGGCCACAACCCATCCCCGGGACAGCCAGGGCTCGATCTTCTCCGGCTCCGCGGGCATCTTCAGCCGGATCCGGGGAGCGGACACCGTGGCAGCGGCGCTGCGGACGAACGACTCCTCGGCTTCGGGCAGGACATGACGTCCCACCTCGTCGGGGTTGTCGGCCACCTCGATGTAGAAGCCCCAGGGCTTCTTGACCGGCGGGGGCGTCCGCCGGGACACAGCCCAGCCCGCCACCCAGATCCTGACCAGGTCCGCAACCATCAAGCCTCCCGACGCCGTGGCCGCATCAACGGTGCAGGTAATAGTTGAATACGAGGAGCACGTATTACGTCGCGAGCGATCGTGGCTCCACAGTTCAACCACTCGAGCCGTGACCGGCGGGCGCCATGGCCCTTCCCCCGCCGCTCGAGTGCCAGCTGGTCCCGGTGCCAGCGGCTGAGCTCGCCATCCAGAGGCAGGTCGACCTCCGGCAACGCGGCGCTGCCGTCGCAGGCCGGACGAAGGCTCACTCGCCCGATGGCCCGACCATCTCCACCCCGGCGGCCACCGGCGTGCCGAAGTCCGGCGTGCCGTCCTCGTTCCACTCGACCGGCTGCGCGCGCGTGGTCCGGCTGGTGCCGCAGCCATCCTCCGCGGAGTCGTTGGCGTGGTAGACGTTCCAGGTCTCCGTGCCATCCGGCGAGGTGAAGAAGTTGTTGTGGCCCGGTCCGAAGACGCCCGCCTCGTCGTTCCGCTCGAAGACCGGCTCGGGGAACTTCGTCCACGCCGCCGGGTCCAGCGGATCCGCTCCCGTCAACTCCATCATCCCCAGCTTGTAGTCGGGCGTGCCGCAGTATGACGCGGAGAAGATCAGGAACGTCCTTCCGCCGTGCTGGAGGATCACCGGCCCCTCGTTGACCGGCATGCCCGCTGTCTCCCAGTCGAGCGTCGGGCCGGAAATGCGCACGGCCGGCCCGGATGGCGTCCAGGGGTTCTCCATCGGGGCGATGTAGAGGCCCTGCGTGCCCTCGATGGCCGAGAAGAGCATGTAGAGGCCGCCGTCGTCGGCGGTGTAATAGCTGCTGTCGATCATCCAGCGGTTGTCGCCGAACGGGTCGACCTGACCCGCGTGGTGGTACGGGCCCATCGGGTCCGCACCCTCGCTCTCCAGCACGTGGACGTGCTGGTTGTCATACGTCCCCTCCGTGCCGGCGGTGTAGGTGATGTACCACCGCTGCCCGTTGGGCCCGTCGAGCAGGCGGAGCTCCGGCGCCCAGAAGTTGCTGTTGCGACTCGGATCGGTCTCCGCGTAGACCGTCACCGGCTCGACGCTGCTCAGCCCGCCGAGCGTCGGCGCGCTGCGGATCTCCCAGTAGTTTCCCCAGGTGGTGGCGATGTGGTAGTAGGCGCCATCGTGGTAGACGATCGTGGGGTCGGCCGCGTTGGGGATGGACACGATCGGGTTGGTGAAGGCGGCGGTCGGAGAGGGCTCGTCGGCCGCCGCGACCGCAGGCCCGGTGGGCCCGAACAACGCGGCGACACAGCCGACGACAGAGACGAACAGCGCAGCCATCCTGCGCCGCCGTTTCCGCCGGATCACTGTGGGGATCTTCTCTTCAGTTGGCGGGGGGCATCGCGACTCCTGGTCCGATATATCGAACATGCTTCGGAATTGCGGACGTGAGGTGAAGCTAGAACCGCGCCATGCCGAGGTCAACCCTCATCCGCGCCACCGCGATCGGAGCGCACACCTCGACGGCCACGATCAGCCGGACGCCGGCAGCGACCACCGGGTCGCCTTCGACGAGCCGCCCGAACCCCTCGGCATCCGCTGGCGTTTGCGGCGCGGCTCCTCGTCTGGGACCTGGTCCGCGGGGTGGCCGTGAGCGACGCGGGCGCCGTCAGTCCGCAGGGCTGACGGCGATCTCGACCAGCGAGGCGGCGCGCAGTGTCGCGATGTGGTCGGCGGCCACGTGCAGCGGCAACTCGACGCTGCCCGCGGCGTTCTGCCGCGGGATGCCCGCGCAGCCGAGGGCGCTCTGGTCGGCCCAGGCACAGACCGGAATGCGACTGGTCCCGCCGGGGGCGGGGTCGGTCGCCTCCGCGCACTGGCACTCCAACACCGCGCCGTCCAGACCGGCCGGTTCGACCTGCTCCGGCTCGCCGACCAGGGTGAGACTGGTGCCCGTGGCCTCGCCGCCCTGGCTGGCCCCGTATCGAGCAGCGCGTCCAGGGAGCCATCCAGGTCGGCCACCTCGCCCCACAGGCCGTAGACCGTCAGGGTGGTGACCTCACGGGAGCCCAGCTCGGACAGGTCCGCCATTCCGGCAGCCTCGTCGGGGGCACACCGGCGAGGTAGGTGCCAGCGGTCCCCTCGGGGTCCTGGATGCCTATCTCGGCGAGCTGCTCCCGGTCCAGATCGGTGAGGTTCTGGGCGGGAGCGGCGATCCGGAAGTCACCGCTGGTGACCGGCAGGGTCAACTGGCAGGCGACGTCCGCGTCACCGCCGGGCTGGCCGCCGCCACCGGAGCTGTCATCCTCGTCATCACCGCCCATGAGGAAGACCCCGCCGGCGAACGGCTCCGCCAGCGCCACGACAGCGGCGAGGGCGATGCCTGCCGTCCTGCCCCTGCTCCCGCCGCGTCGGCCGGTCCCGTCACCACCGGGGTGACTGGGCCCCAGCGCCCCCCACTGCTGCGGGCGCGGCGGCGGATACGGCTGCTGCCCGCCGGCTCCGGCCGGCGGCGGGGGCCGTATCCGGGCTGACCACCCTGCGGCCCCCGCGGACCGTGTGGCTTCCGAAGTTGCACTGGTGCCGGCCAGCCCACGGACGGCGCCCGGGTGCCGCACATGTATCGGCGACGTCCTCGGCCACACGCGCCCGAAGGTGCTCCCGCATCCGCCCCTCGCGGCACCACACCTGACCAGCCCGGCCGTGTCGGTGTGAACGGGGGCGGGGTCGGCGTCCGGTGAGACTCATGCCGGTGGGACATTTCGTTCGTTTGCCTCCTTAACTCTTCGGTCACAGAGCGTTCGTGATCGCGCAATAACAAGGGACGACAGTGCAGGCATGGTTCTCTCCCAGGCTCGCTGCGGCACGTCACGCTTCCCGTATCGTTTGTCTCATCGGATCGGGGGTCGAGGTCGCTCGGGGTGGGTGTGTCAGGTGGGGGCATGGGGTGTGGACGGGGCCGGTGCCGGGGTGGTGGTGCGCGCGGCCGGGGTTGCTGATCTGTCGAGGGCTCGGGAACTCCATCGGCGTTGCTCGGCGCGGACGTTGGGACTGCGCTACCCGGGCCCGGTCGAGGAGGTCGACGGCTATCTGGGACACCTGCTGGATCCTCGGCACGGGCGTTCCGTGGTCGCGGAGACGGTGTGTGGAGACCTGGTGGGGCTCGGTCACCTGCTGTGGGACGGGGATGAGGCGGAGGTCGCCCTGCTGGTCCCGGATGCGTGGCAGCGTCGTGGGGTGGGCTCCGCGCTGTTGCGCCGGCTGCTGGGGTGGGCCGCGGAGTCGGGGCGGGGCGTGGTGTACGCGGTGACGGAGGCGTCGAACGCCGGGATGGTGGCCGTGATGCGGGGCACTGGCCTACCGCTGGACCGCCAGTGGGTGGACGGCGCGCTGGTGGTGGCGGTCCGGCTGGGTGCGATGCCGCTGGGGGTGGATGCCGCGGCGCTGCCGGGGGCTCGACTGCGGTAAGGAATGTCAACCCATCGCGGTAGTGACGTATGGCCCGTGTCGTACCAGGATGTGCTCATGGTTGATGACACCGCCGCTCTGCTGCCTCGCCAGCTGGCCGACGCCTACGTGGACCAATTCGTCGAGCTCGATCCGATCACCGGCACCTACCTGGGGGTTCCTGGCAGTTCGGAGCGGCTGCCGGACTTCTCCCCCGAGGGCCAGGAGGCGCTGGCCGAGCTGGCGCGTCGCACGCTGCGACAGCTGGAGCGGGCGGAGTCGCTGTCCGGTGCGGATAGCGCCAGCGAACGGCGGTGCGGTCGTCTGCTGCGGGAGCGGCTGACGGCGGAGTTGGCCGTGCACGATGCCGGCGAGCCGCTGCGTGCGGTCAACAATCTGCATTCGCCGGTGCACTCGGTGCGCAGCGTGTTCACGATCACTCCGGTGGAGACGGAGGAGGACTGGGCCACGGTGGCGCGGCGGTTGCGCGCGGTTCCCGCGGCCCTGGAGGGCTACCGCGCGTCGCTCGGGGAAGGGCTGACGCGCGGGATGGTGGCCGGGCCGCGCCAGGTGTCCACGGTGTTGGGTCAGCTGGAGGAGTGGATCGGTGAGCCGGGGGGCGGCGGCTGGTTCGGGGCGTTCGCGGCGGAGGGGCCCGAGGCGCTGCGCGGGGAGCTGGATGTCGCGGCGCGTCGGGCGACGGGGGCGATCGCCGAGCTGCGCGACTGGTTGCGTGAGCGTTATGCGCCGGCGGGGGCCGACGGGTCGGAGATCGTGGGTCGGGAGCGTTACGCGCGGTGGGTGCGGTACTGGAACGGCACCGATCTGGATCTGGAGGAGGCGTACGTGTACGGCTGGTCGGAGTTCCAGCGGTTGCACGCGGAGATGAGGGCGGAAGCGGAGAAGATCCTGCCGGGTGCCAGTCCGTGGGAGGCGTTGCGCCATCTGGACACGGAGGGGGAAGCAATCGAGGGGGTGGAGGAGGTGCGGGTCTGGCTTCAGTCGCTGATGGACGAGGCGATCGAGGCACTGGACGGCACGCACTTCGAGCTGGCGGAGCGGGTGAAGCGGGTGGAGTCGATGATCGCTCCGCCGGGTAGTGCCGCGGCGCCGTACTACACGGGGCCGTCGTTGGACTTCTCGCGGCCGGGGCGGACCTGGTTGCCGACGATGGGTGAGAGTCGGTTCCCGGTCTATGACCTGGTGTCGACGTGGTATCACGAGGGAGTGCCTGGGCATCATCTGCAGCTGGCGCAGTGGGTGCACGTGGCGGATGAGTTGTCGCGCTACCAGACGACGGTGGGGATGGTGAGCGCGAACGCGGAGGGGTGGGCGCTGTACGCGGAGCGGCTCATGGACGAGTTGGGCTTCCTGTACAACGCGGAGCGCCGGCTGGGGTATCTGGACTGCCAGATGATGCGGGCGGTACGGGTGATCATCGACATCGGCATGCACCTGGAGTTGCGCATCCCGGCGGATTCCCCCTTCCGTCCCGGCGAGCGCTGGTCGCCGGCGTTGGGGCAGGAGTTCTTCGGGCGGCACAGTGGTCGGCCCGCGGAGTTCGTGGAGAGCGAGTTGGTGCGTTACCTGGGAATGCCGGGGCAGGCCATCGGCTACAAGCTCGGAGAGCGGGCGTGGTTGCAGGGGCGGGAGGCAGCTCGGCGGGCGCGAGGTGCGGCGTTCGACGCGAGGGCGTGGCATATGGCGGCGCTGTCGCAGGGTGCGTTGGGTCTGGACGACCTGGTGGCTGAGCTGTCGGTGCTGTAGGCCCCGTGGGGCGGCTCGGGGTTCAGCGGACGAAGCGGCCTTCGGAGTTGATGACCTCGCCGGTGATCCAGGCGGTCTCGTCGGGGATCTGGTCCGGCATTCCGCCGCGGGGGTCCTGGCTGGAGGTCATCGTCACGATGCGGCCGCCGTGGGTGTGGGCGGCGGTGCGCTGCCGGAGCCGTACGAAGGTCTGGGCGAGCAGGACGGTGGAGAGGGTGTTCCCGCCTCCAGCGGGCGTCGAGCATGTCGGCGTCGATGGCGCCTTCGGTGAGGAGGGCCAGATCAGCGGCGAGCGTCTGCGGGCTGTCGGGGTGGGCGCCCCAGGGGTGTTCGGCGTCCTGGGGTCGATGGTGGAGGCAGGCGTTGGCGCCGGGGACGAGTGCGGTGGGGCCGGGGAGCGGGAGTGGATCGTGGCGGGGGTGATCAGGATGTCGCCGTGGGGTGGGTGTTCAGGTGGTTTTCGGTTGGCTCCGGTCGGTTCAGGGGCTGAAGGGGGCGGTGTGGTGGCGGATGGTGGAGCCGTGGCGGGTCTTGAGCACCTCGAGTTGGGCGGGGATACGGGCGCGGAGGTCGGGGACGTGGCTGACGATGGCGACGCTGCGGTCGTGTTCGCGGAGGGCGTCGAGAACGTCGAGGACCTCGTCGAGTGACTGTTCGTCGAGGCTTCCGAAACCTTCGTCGATGAAGAGGGTGTCGAGGCGTTGTCCGCCGGCTTCCTGGGCGACGACGTCGGCGAGGCCGAGGGCGAGGGCGAGGGAGACGAAGAACGACTCGCCGCCGGAGAGGGTGGCGGTGTCGCGGGCGCGGCCGGTCCAGGCGTCGACGACGTGGAGGCCGAGGCCGGAGCGGGTGCGGCCGGCGGCTCGGGTGTCGGTGTGGACGAGGGTGTAACGGCCGGCGGACATGCGGTGGAGTCGGGTGGTGGCGACGGCCGCGACCTGTTCGAGGCGGGCGGCGAGGACGTAGGTCTCCAGGCGCATGCGGTAGTCGTTCTCCGGCGCGGTGCCGGCCACGAGGCCGGCGAGGCGGGCGACACGACCGAGGTGGGTGCGGAGGGGGGCGAGGTGGGCGGCGTCGGCGGCGGCCTGGGCGGAGAGGGTGTCGAGGTCGGCGCAGCGGGCGCGGGCGGTGGTGTCGGTGGCCGATGCGGCGCGCAGGCGTCGGGTGGCGGTGTCGAGGTCGGCCTGGGCGGCGCGAGGGTCGGCTGTGGGTTGGGCGGCGGCCGCGGTGATGCGCGGGTCGGCGAGGGTGGCGGCGAGGGCGGTCTCCTCGGCGTACCAGTCGTCGAGGCGCTGTTGGAGACGTTGTTGTTCGTCGGGGGGGAGGGTGGCGTCGGCGGCGGCCTGGGGGGTGTCGAAACCGGCGCGATAGGCGGCGTCGGCGAGGCGGTCGTCGGCCTGTTTGAGGCGGTCGGCGGTGTCCTCGGTGGTGCGGGCGGCGGCGGTGGCGGCGGCGAGTTCTTCGGCGTGGCGGGTGAGGGCGGCGGCGCGTTCGGCGAGGCTGCCGGTGCCGTCGGGGGTGTGGCCGTGTTCCGCGTGGAGGGCGGCGCGTTCGGCGTGCAGGGCGTCGCGGCGGGAGGCGCGGGCAGCGGCGCGGCGTTCGGCTTCCTGGGCCCGGTCAAGGAGGTCGGCGTGGGTGCGTTCGGCGTCGTCGAGTGCCTGGCGGGCGGCGGGCTCGTCGGCGGCCTGGTCCTGGGCTGTGGTGTGGGCGGCGTGCAGGTCGTGGACGGCGGCGGCGAGGGTCTCCTTGGGCTCGTCGCCGGCTTCGCTGGCTGCCGCGGTGTGGGCGGCGCGGGCGGCGGCGAGGTGCTGTTCGGCGTGGGCGCGGTGTTGCTCGGCCTCTTGGTGGGCGGTGTGGGCGGCGTGCTCGGTCTGGGGGTCGACGTGGTCGGCGGTGGGGCGGGCCGGCCGGGGGTGGTCGGTGGAACCGCAGACGGCGCAGGGGTCGCCGGTGGACAGGATGGCGGCGAGTTCGGCGGCGTAGCCGCGCAGCCGGCGTTCCTTGAGGTCGAGCCAGTGCGCGTAGGCGTCGGCGGCCCGTTCACGGGCGTCGAGCAGATCGCGTTCGGCGGTGTGGATGTCGCGGGCGAGGTCGTCTCGGCGGTGGGCGGCGGCGAGGCGGCGCTGCGCGGTGTCGAGGCGCTGGGCGGTCTGGGCGGCGTGGGTGTGGGCGTCCTGGGCGTGGCGCAGGCGCTGCCGTAGCTCATGGTGGGTGGTGGGCCAGCCGGCGAGTCGTTCGGCTGCGGTGCGTTGGAGCTCCTCGTCGGCCGTGGCTTGGGTGGCGAGGCGGGCGAGTTCCTCGGTGAGGTGCTGGGCGCGTTGTTCTGCCTGACGGGCGGCGGCGAGGGCGCCGAGGCGTTGGCGGGCGGCGCGTTCGCGTTCGGCGAGGTGGGCGGCGGGGGCCTCGGCGAGTTCGAGGGGCAGCGGGGCGCGGGCGTGCCGTTCGGCGTCGGCGGCGGCGCGGTGCTCGGTCTCGGCGGCGTGACGGAGGGCGAGAGCGGGGGTGACGGTGTCGGCGGAGCGGGCGCGGGCCAGCCGGGTGCGGGTGGCGTCGCGTTCTTGGCGCTGCGTCTCCAGTGCGTGGGCGCGGGCCTGCGCTTCGGCATGGAGTGTCTGTAGGCGGGCGCGTTCGTGGATGTCGGCGTGGCGTGTCTGGGAGCGGTCGTGTTCGGCCTCGGCGGTGCGCAGGGCGATGGCGGCGATGTCCTGCCGTTCGCGGGCGGTGCAGCGGGCCTGGGCGGCGCGGGCGAGGACGGTGTCGGCGAGGTGGGGCTCGCCCGGGGTGGGGTGGTCGGCGGGGTCGGCGTCGTCGGATGGGCCGGCCGCCTGGTCGATGCGGTGGGCGGTGGCGAGGAGGCCTTCGTCCGCGGCACGGACGCGCTGGGCGGCTGCGGTGCGCTGTTCGGCGAGGTGTGTCTCGGCGGCGCCGAACCGCCGGGTGTCGAAGAGCCGGCCGAGGAGCTTGGCGCGGTCTTCGGCGGGGGCTCGCAGGAAGCGGGCGAAGTCGCCCTGGGGCAGGAGGACGACCTGGCAGAACTGGTCGCGGTTCATGCCGAGAAGTCGGGCGAGCTCTTCGCCGGTCTCCTGGTGTGAGTTGCTGAGGGGCCGCCAGGTGTGGGTGCTGGGGTGGCGTTCCCGGAGGAGAGTGAGTGCCTTGTCGCGCGTGATGCCGGTGCCGCGCTTCTTGGGGCGTTCCTGCTCGGGGCGGCGGGTGATTTCGAGGCGGCGGCCGCCGAGGGTGAGGTCGAGGACGACCTCGGTGCGGGTGGCGGGGTCGGCGTGGTCGCTGCGCAGGGAGACGGTGCTGGACTGGCGGGCGCCGGGGACGGAGCCGTAGAGGGCGTAGCAGACGGCGTCGAGGAGGGAGGTCTTGCCGGCTCCGGTGGGGCCGTGGAGCAGGTACAGGCCGTGGGCGGCGAGTTGGTCGAAGTCGACGCGTTGGGTGGCGGCGAAGGGGCCGAAGGCGGTGAGGGTGAGGTGGTGCAGCCGCACGGTCAGGCCTCCCGGGGGCGGGTGACGTCGAGGGCCGCGTGGAGGGCGGCGCGTTCGTCGTCGTCAGGGCCCTGGCCGGCGCGGACGTGGGCGACGAAGTCCTCGGCGATCTGCCGGTCGCCGCGGCCGGTGACGCGTTGGGCGTAGCTGCCGTGGTGGGTGTTCGGGGGGCGTTCTGGTTCGAAGACGAGGCTGAGAACGTGAGGGAAGCGGCGGGCGAGGCGGGCCATGGGTTCGTCCGGGCGGGTCGGGTCGGTGAGGGTGGCCTCGACCCAGGCGGTCTCGTGGAGGCGCAGGCCGGGGTCGGTGAGCAGGGTGTCGAGGCGGCCTCGGAGGCGGGCGAGTGGGCGGGGCACGGGGCAGTCGAGGCGTTCGGCGCGGACGGTGCCGTCGGCGTCGAGGTCGACGAGCCAGAGGGATTTGCGGTGGTCGGCTTCGGAGAAGGAGTAGGCGAGGGGGGAGCCGGAGTATCTGATGCGGTCGGTGAGGGTCTGGCAGCCGTGGAGGTGGCCGAGGGCGACGTAGTCGATGCCGGCGAAGAGGCTGGTGGAGACGGCGGCGACGCCGCCGACGGTGATGTCGCGTTCGCTGTCGGAGGGTTGGCCGCCGGTGACGAAGGCGTGGGCGAGGACGACGGAGCGGGTGCCGGCGGGGCGGGTGGCGAGGTCGGCACGGACACGGTCGAGTGCGGCGCCGAGGACGGCGGGGTGTCCGGTGGCGGTGGCGCCGAGTTCGTCGCGCACGAGGGCGGGTTCGAGGTAGGGCAGGCCATAGAGGGCGACGTCGCCGTGGCGGTCGGTGAGGACGACGGGGGTGGCGCAGTGGGCGGGGTCGGTGCGCAGGTGGATGCCGGCGCGTGGGAGGAGACCGGCGCCGACGCCGAGGCGGCGTGGGGAGTCGTGGTTGCCGGAGATCATGACGGTGGGGACGCCGAGGGCGGCGAGCCGGTGGAGGACGTCGTCGAAGAGGGTCACGGCGCTGAGTGGGGGGACGGCCCGGTCGTAGATGTCGCCGGCGACGAGCACCGCGTCGACCTGGTGGTCGTGCGCGGTGGCGACGAGGTGGTCGAGGAAGGCCTGTTGGGCGTCGAGGAGGCTGACGCGGTGGAGGGCGCGGCCGAGGTGCCAGTCGGAGGTGTGCAGGAGCCTCATCGCAGTGCTCCCGCCCGTGTGTTGGCCATGGTCCCGCCCTCTCCCGCCGGCCTGGTGGTCGCCGGTGATCACCGGCGTCGTGACGGCTGCCCAGTCTGCCACCGGGCTCGGACAGTCGGCTGGCGGCCTGTCAGGGGGCGGGAGGGGCGGGGCGGGGGTCAGGGCGTCCAGTCGCCGAGCCAGTCGGCGGGCTCGGAGGCGGCGGCCTGCTCGTCGGTGAGTTGGGGCCGGTCGTCGCTGGCGGCTCCGGAACCGGCGCCGGTGTTGTGGTACTCGGCGAACCGGTCGTCGCGCCAGGAGAAGCCGCTCATGTCGGTCCAGGGGGCGTCCATGATCGCGGCGCTGAGTTCGGTGTCGCGAATGGTGGTCTGCGGGTCGAGGGAGGCGTTGCCGCCGGCGTGCCAGGGGCGGCCGAGGTAGTAGGTGTCGTCGGCGACGTCTCCGGTGATGGTGCTGTCGGTGATGAGGAAGCCGGGGAACTGGGGAGCCGTGGAGGGGGCGGTGACGTAGCCCGCCGAGGAGCCGTCGGGGCGTCGAGTGACCTCGATGACGGAGTCGGTGATGACGGCGGTGGCGCGGCCGAAGATGAAGTCGACGTTGCCCTGGATGGTGGAGTCGGTGATGTAGACCCGGCCCTGGACGTCCTGGGCGGCGCTGTCGATGAGCAGGGTGTCCTGGTCTCCGCTGACGACGACGCCGTCGAGGACGACCCGGTCGGCTCGGGTGCGCAGGGCGACGGCCTGGTGGCCTTCCTGGTCGGCGTGGGCGATCTCGTCGAAATCGTTGGCGAAGGTGAGGTTGCTGGCCTGGAAGTCGTCGGCGTCGGCCATGAACGTGGCGCTGCCGCTGGTGCCGTAGGTGCCGCCTTCCGGGGTGGGGGTGCCGGCGGAGTTGTCGTAGACGATGGTGACGTCGGCGGGAGAGGCACCGGTGCCGGCGAGGCGGATGTGGGGCTTGTCGCTGGGGATGACGACGGCCTCGCGGTAGGTGCCGGGGGCGACGCTGATGGTGGTCTCGGTGGTGTTGTCGGCCGGGACGGCGTCGATGGCCGCCTGGACGGTGGTGTAGTCCCCGCTGCCGTCCTGCGCGACGGTGAGGTCCGCGGCGGCGGCCGGTGCGCTGGCCTGGGCCGGGGTGAGGCCGGCGGTGCCTGCGGCCACCAGGGCGGTGGCGAGCGCGAGGGTGGCGGTGTGGGCGGTCCGGCGGGACCGGCGGTGGGCGGCGGGCTGCCGGGTGGGCGGTGGGGTGCCGTTCATGGGTGTCCGTTCTCGTGGGGTCCTGACACCCCTGAGTGGTCACCGCCCGGGACGGGGGTTGCCGGGCAGGGGCGGGACACCCCCGCGGCGGGGGCGCGGTGCGGTCAGCGGGGGCGGAGGGCGGCGAGTTGCTCCGCGAAGGGTGTGACGGTTTCGGCCGCTTCGGCGGCGGCGTGCTCGTGGGGCGTCAGGGTGGCGAGTTGGCCGGCGGCCTGGTCGATGCGGCTGGGCAGCGGGGCGGTGTGGGGGTCGCCGGTGCCGCCCCAGTCCTCGGCCGCGGCGAACACCGCGGTGGGCACGACGGTGGCGTGCAGGTAGCTGAACAGGGGTCGGAGGGCGTGTTCCAGGGCGAGGGAGTGGCGGGGGGTGCCGCCGGTGGCGGCGATCAGCACGGGGGTGCCGTCGAGGTCGTCGGGGTCGAGGAGGTCGAAGAACGACTTGAACAGGCCGCTGTAGGAGGCGGCGAAGATCGGCGTGACGGCGATGAGGGCGTCGGCGTTCCGCACCGCGTCGAGGGCCTGGCCGAGCGGTGGTGTGGGGAAGCCCGTCACCAGGTGGGTCGCGATGTCGGTGGCGTGTTCGCGGAGTTCGATGGTGTGCGGCTCGGCGTCACGGCCCGTGTGGCCGAGGTGGCGGCGGGTCGCGGTGGTGAGCCGGTCGGCGAGGAGGCGGGTGGCCGAGGGCTGGCTGAGGCCGGCCGTGACGGCCACGAGGCGCGGGGTGGTCATCGGAGCTCTCCTGGACAGGGGTCGGTCAGTCGGTGCGGGTGGTCTCGTCGCGGCGGGCGGCGGCGAGGCGGGAGGCGTGGGTGGGGGCGTCGGGGACGCCGGCGGGGCGGGCGGCGGCGAACTCCCGGCGCAGCACGGGCACGACCTGTTCGCCGAGGATGTCGAGCTGCTCCAGGACGGTCTTCAGGGGTAGCCCGGCGTGGTCCATGAGGAACAGTTGGCGCTGGTAGTCGCCGAAGGACTCGCGGAAGGTGAGGGTGCGGTCGATGACCTGCTGCGGGCTGCCGACGGTCAGCGGGGTCTGTTCGGTGAACTCCTCCAGGGACGGCCCGTGTCCGTAGACCGGGGCGTTGTCGAAGTAGGGGCGGAACTCGCGGACGGCGTCCTGGGAGTTGGTGCGCATGAAGACCTGGCCGCCGAGGCCGACGATGGCCTGTTCCGGGGTGCCGTGTCCGTAGTGGGCGTAGCGCTCCCGATAGAGGCTGATGAGGCGCTGGAAGTGTTCCTTGGGCCAGAAGATGTTGTTCGCGAAGAAACCGTCGCCGTAGAAGGCGGCCTGTTCGGCGATCTCGGGACTGCGGATGGAGCCGTGCCAGACGAACGGGGGCACGCCGTCCAGGGGGCGCGGTGTGGCGGTGAAGCCCTGCAGCGGGGTGCGGAAGCGGCCCTCCCAGTCGACGACGTCCTCGCGCCACAGCCGGTGCAGCAGGGCGTAGTTGTCAATGGCCAGCGGGATGCCCTGGCGGATGTCCTGCCCGAACCACGGGTAGACCGGGCCGGTGTTGCCGCGGCCCATCATGAGGTCGACGCGGCCGTCCGCCAGGTGCTGGAGCATGGCGTAGTCCTCGGCGATCTTGACGGGGTCGTTGGTCGTGATCAGCGTGGTGGCCGTGGAGAGGACGAGGCGCTGGGTGCGGGCGGCGATGTGGCCGAGGAGGGTGGTGGGTGAGGAGGGCACGAACGGCGGGTTGTGGTGCTCTCCGGTGGCGAAGACGTCGAGGCCGACCTCCTCGGCCTTGAGGGCGATGGCGACCATCGCCTTGATCCGCTCGTGCTCGGTGGGCGTGCGGCCCGTGGTCGGATCCGCGGTGACGTCACCGACGGTGAACACTCCGATCTGCATCGAAACTCCCAGTTAGTTTACTCTTCAACTATTTGCTTGAACGTGGCCCACCCCGGAGGTATTCCGGATCGGCAGCGACCCGTCACCCCGTGCCGTAGACCTCCGCGCCGAGTTCCAGGCGGGCGCTGCCGGCGGTGCTGTCCGCGAGCCAGGCGCGGAAGGCCTCGGTCTCCGCGGCGGGCAGCGCGACCTCGAGAGTGACCTCCGCGCCGTAGACGACCTCGCGGATCTCCCGTCCGGCGGCACGCAGCTCGTGCTGGAGCCGGCCCGCGCGGCCGTGGTCGGCGGTGATGACCGCCAGTCGCAGGCGGTGCCGGGCTATGGTGCCGAGGTCGTCCAGAGCCGCGCCCACCGCACCGCCGTAGGCGCGGATGAGGCCACCCGCGCCGAGCTTGGTGCCACCGAAGTAGCGGCTCACCACGGCGACGGCGTAGCGGACCTCGCGGCGCAGCAACATCCGCAGCATCGGGAGTCCGGCCGTGCCACCCGGCTCCCCGTCGTCCCCGCACTTCTGGATGCCGGCGTCCGCGCCGATGACGTAGGCGTAGCAGTGGTGGGTGGCATCCGGGTGGCGGATGCGGACGTCGGCGACGAACGCCTCGGCGTCCTGCTCGCTGGCGGCCGGCGCCAGGGCACAGACGAAACGCGAGCGGTTGACCTCCGTCCCGAACTCGCCGTCGCCGGCCACCGTGAGATACCCGTCCCGCATCCGCTCAGCGTACGGGGCCGGGCGCGCGGGTCGGGGGTCCGCCAGGCGGGTGGGTGGGGAATCCGCGGGGGGACGGCCCGCGTTGTCCAGGTCCGGTGACCGAACGGCCAGGGAGCGAGACGTGTACGGCGACGAGCAGACCATCCGCAGGATCCTCACCGAACTCGGCGACACGTGGGCCGTCGTGGGACTCTCCTCGAACCAGCGGCGCGCGGCGTACGGGGTCGCGGCCGTGCTGCAGCGCTACGGCAAGCGGGTGGTGCCCGTGCACCCGAAGGCCGAGACGGTGCACGGGGAGCCGGGGTACCCGACGCTGTCGGCGATCCCCTTCCCCGTCGACGTGGTCGATGTCTTCGTCAACAGTGCCCTGGCGGGGTCGGTCGCGGACGAGGCCGTCGCGGTGGGCGCCGCGGCGGTGTGGTTCCAGCTCGGAGTCGTCGACGAGGCGGCCTTCGCGCGCACCAGCGACGCCGGCCTCGACATGGTCATGGACCGGTGCCCGGCGATCGAACTTAACTCCCTAGGTTACCTGTAGGCCAGGTGACCAGCCACGACGCCGAAGACCATGTCGGCCCCTGATCATGCACTCAGACAAGGGGCCGTCGATCTGCCTGCCCGGGATTGAGAACGCCCGGTCGACAGGTCGGGGTCGCCTCGCGAAGCATCCGGAGGCGATCATCCCTCGACCGTCTGGTGCCTCGCGTTCACCCGGACAGCTCGAGGGCCACCACGGACCGGGGCCTGAGGATCAGGTCACGGATCACGGCCGATCCGCTGACCACGGACACCTCTCGCCGTGTGGGAGTCGGGGGTGCGTCGTGGGTGGCCTGGGCGTCGGCTGTGTAGACGGCGACCGACACCGTTTGGGCAGGGGCGGCCAGGTGCACGAACCGGACTTCCACCGGCTGTGCGGCTGGTGATCCGTTGACGAGGATCGCCCCCTGAGTGCCGTTCGTGTTGACGAAGCCGGCGGCGTTCGCGAGGCCGTCGTGGCTGGCCGCGCAGACGGCGAACGGTCCGGCTCCCAGCCCGGCGTCCACGCTGAGCAGGCGGAACGCGCGGGTCTGCGGCCAGAGGGTCGCGTGGGAGCCGTGCCAGTCGTAGATGGCCTGTCTGATGACGGCTCCGCCGGCGTTCTGGTCGGGGTGGAGGGGCACGTTACCCGGTAGGGCCGACATGAACGCGGCACCGGCGATCGAGGGGTCGCGGGCCAGCCGGAGGAGGGTGTCCGCGACGAACGACACCGCGGCTTCTCCCATCACCTCGGGGGCCGAGGTGTCCGCGGCGTAGTTGTGGTTCCACTCGTTGACGTAGACGGGCAGTGCCGGGCGTCCGGCGTCGCTCAGCAGACGTCGCAGTCCGGGCAGCCGAAGCTGCCCCACGGGCTCGGCGCCGTAGCTGTGGATGGACACGAACTGGAGGTCCGTGGGGGACAGCCCGCGGTCGCGCAGAATCGTCCCGATCGCGCCGAAGTCTCCGCCGTGCCGGTCCTCCCCCGGGCCGCCGACGAGCACCTCGGGATCGGCTTCCCGGATGGCGCGGACGGTCTGCGCGTACATCTGGGCCGCGGCGGCCGCCTGGGAGGAGAACGGACTGTCGGTGATGTTGACCATGGCGTCGGTCATCGGCTCGTTGAGGATGTCGATGGAGTCGATCTTCGAGGCGTAGCGCCGCACCACCGTGGTGATGATGTGCCGCCAGACGGTCCAGTCGACGGGGATGCCGTTCACGGCGCCGGTGTGGGTGAGCCAGCCGGGCACCTGGAGCAGGTTGAGCTGGGTGGTGATCCCGTGAGCCTTCGCGTGGTCGAGCCAGGAAAGCGCTCCCCAGTCCCAGGTGTCGGGGTTCCGCACGCCCCCGGTGCCGTCGCGGTACTCCTGGAGAGTGAGTGCGGGAAACGGGGTGTCGAAGAGCCGGTTGAGGTGCAACGTGCCGCGCTGAAAGATCACGCCGGATGCGGCGAGTTGCGGGTAGACCGCCGCCTGGTGGTCGCGGGAGGGCTCGTTGGACAGGCCGAAGAGCAACGGGGAGGCGGCCGGGTTGAGGACCGCAGCCATGTCCACCGTGACGATCGCCGGGGCCGCGTCGGGACGCGGCGTGGCGCGCCGGTGGGAGGTCATGGCAGCTCCAGGGAGCGGTGGTCGCCTGCTGGCGGAACGAGGCCTACCGGGTCGGGGGTGACGCCGGTGAGGGTGAGCGTGTCCGACAGGAGGCAGGCGTCCCGGTGGGTCCCGCTGTCGCCGTCGGCCGGGGCGAGGCTGGGGTCCTCCTGGGAGCACCGCGGCTGGGCGTAGGGGCAGCGGGTGTGGAAGCGGCAGCCAGGGGGCGGGGAGGCAGGATCGGGCAGGTGGTCGGGGACGCGGATCCGATCGGCGGGGCTGTGCCGGGGGTCGGGGTTGGGCACGGCCGAGAGCAACGCCTCGGTGTACGGGTGCCGGGGGTTTCGGAAGAGCTCGTCGACGGCGGCCTGTTCGATGAGCCTGCCGAGGTACATGACGGCGACGCGGTCGCACAGATGCTCGACGACGGAGAGGTCGTGGGAGATGAACAGGTACGTCAGGCCGAGTTCGTCCTGCAGGTCACGGAGGAGGTTGAGGATCTGGGCGCGGACGGACAGGTCGAGCGCGGAGACTGCCTCGTCGGCGATGACGAGGCGAGGCCGGGTGATGAGAGCGCGCGCGATGTTGACGCGCTGGCGTTGGCCGCCGGAGAACGCGTGCGGGTAGCGGCGCATGTACTCCGGGCGCAGGCCGACGCGGCGCAGCATGTCCGCGACGCGGTCTTCGAGTTCGGATCCCTTGGCGAGTTTGTTGACCAGGAGGGGCTCGCCGACGAGTTGGAGCAGGGTCATGCGGGGGTTGAGCGAGGAGTAGGGGTCCTGGAAGACGACGCGGATGTCTCGCCGCAGGGGGCGCAGGGCCCTGTTTCCGAGCGCCGCGACGTCGACGTCGGTTCCGTCGGCGCGGGTGTAGGTGACGCTGCCGGTGGTGGGTCGCTGGGCACCCGCGATGATGCGTCCGAGGGTGGATTTTCCGCAGCCGGACTCGCCGACCAGCCCGAGGGTCTCCCCGGGCCGGATGGCGAGGTCGACGCCGTCCACCGCGCGCACCGGCCGCCCGGCCCTCGTGAGCAGGGTACGGCGGGCCGCGTAGTGCATGGTGACCCCGCTCACCCGCACCAGCGTCCCCTCACCGGGCGTGCGTGGCGGCTCGGCAGCCTGCCGAACCGAGGAGGTGAACGGCGCGGCGGGCGGGTCCGGCATCGGCTGGGGCGTCGCTGGCCGGGTCGGGAGGACGCAGCGGACGTGGTGATCGTCGCGGACGGCGACGACGGGGGGTGCGTCCTGGTCGCAGACGCCGGGAACGGCCAGCTCGCAGCGGGTGTGGAAGGGGCAGCCGGCGGGGCGGTTGGTGGGGGCCGGTACCGCGCCGCTGATGGCGTCCAGGCGGTGTCTGCGCTGCTGGCCGAGGCGGGGGATGGATCTCAGCAGTGCCTGGGTGTAGGGGTGTTGCGGATGGTGGAAAATCTGGTCCACCGGTCCGTGTTCGACGACCGTTCCCAGGTACATCACGGCGACCTCGTCGGCGATCTCGGCGACCACGCCGAGATCGTGGGTGATGAAGAGCATCGACATGCCGGTCTGTTCCTGCAGTTCGCCCAGCAGGTCCAGGATGTGGGCCTGGGTGGTGACGTCGAGGGCGGTGGTCGGCTCGTCGGCTATGAGGAGCTCGGGGCGGCAGGCCAGAGCGATGGCGATCATGGCGCGTTGGCACAGGCCGCCGGAGAGCTGGAAGGAGTAGGCGTTCATGCGGGATTCCGGCTGCGGCACGCCGACGCCGCGCAGTGCGTCGATGCCGGCCTGCCAGGCTTCGTTCCGGCTCATGTCGGTGTGCAGCCTGAGGCTTTCCACCAGGTGGGAGCCGATGGTGTGCATCGGGGAGAGCGATGCCATCGGTTCCTGGAAGACCATGGATATCTCGCCGCCACGCACCGCACGGAGCTCCTTGCCGCCGGGGTCCAGGCTCATCAGGTCGACCGGAGCCTGGCGCCCGCCGCCGTGCCAGAGCGCCTGACCATCGACGATCTTTCCGGGCGGGTCGATCAGCCGCAGAACGCTGCGGGCGGTGATGCTCTTGCCGCAGCCCGACTCGCCGACGACCGCGACGGTACGCCCGCGGGGCAGGTCGAGATCGACGCCGTCGACGGCCCTGACGGTGCCTTCGTGGGTGGTGAAGTGGGTCTTGAGGTTCCGCAGGCGCAGCAGCGGTCCGGGGTCTTCGGTCTGGTGCATGGGGTCTCCCGACGGGACGGCTCGCGCGGTCATGTGCGGTACGGGTCGGCGGCGTCGCGCAATCCGTCGCCGAGGAAGTTCATGGAGAGGACGACGATCACGACGGCGACACCTGGGAAGAGCAGCCAGGGTGCGGTGGAGACGGCACGGACGTTCTGCGCCTCCTGCAGCAGGACTCCCCAGCTGACCTCGGGAGACTGAATCCCCAGGCCGAGGAAGGACAGCGCGGTCTCGGCGAGGATCATGCCGGGGATGGACAGGGTGAGCGATGCGATCAGATGGCTGCTGAACGACGGCAGCATGTGCCGGAAGATCACCCGTGGTGCCGAGGAGCCGTCCAGCCGGGCGGCGGTGACGAACTCCTCCTGTCTCAGGGACAGGAAGCGTCCACGGACCACCCGCGCGAGGTCGGTCCAGCCGATGATGGAGACGATGACGGTGATGGCGAAGTAGCGTTGCAACGCGTCCCAGCTCCCTGGGAGGGCGGCGGCGAGCCCCAGCCACAGGGGCAGGGTGGGGATGGACATGAAGAACTCGACGATGCGCTGGATGACGGTGTCGGTCTTGCCGCCGACGTAGCCGGAGATGCCGCCCAGCGTGACCCCGATGAGGAACGCCACGGCCACGCCGAGCAGACCGATGGACAGCGAGATCTGCGCCCCGTGGATGATCAGGGAGAGCACGTCGCGTCCGGTGCTGTCGGAACCGAGCAGGAACATGGGCTGATCAGGGTCTGCGGGACCGATGAGATGAATGTCCGTCTCGAACAGGCCCAGGAAGCTGTAGGGCTCACCGCGGACGAACAGGTGCACCGGGATGCGGGTGTCCTCGTCCTCCGTCCACGTGATCTCGAACGTTTCGGGGTCCTGCTCGCTCTCCAGGCCGTTCACGTACAGGCCCAGGTCGATGTCCCCGTCCTCGTCGCGCGAGAAGAAGTGGAGTTGCTGCGGCGGGGCGTAGGTGTAGGGGGCGTTGCGGTAGTCGCTGGAGAACGGGGCGAGGGAGCCGCCGAAGAGCGCCACGAGGTAGAACAGGCCGGTGACCACGAGCCCGGCCATGGCCAGTCGGTGGCGGCGGAACGCCCGCCACACCAGCGCGCGCTGCGGGACGGCCGCCAACTGCTCGGCGTCCGGGGCCGGGGTTGCGGTCGGCGTGCGTTTGCGGAGGATTCGTCCGGTGATGGTCATCGAGCCTCTCCTCACGCCAGCCCGAGGCGGACACGCGGGTCCAGCCAGGCGAGGGCGATGTCCGAGATGAGCGTGCCGACCACGGTCAGCGTGCTCACGATGAGAATGATCGAGCCGGCCAGGAACATGTCCTGGCTGGTCAGGGCGCGCACGAGCAGCGGCCCGGTGGTGGGCAGGGCGAGTACCTGGGCCACGATGACCTCGCCGGAGACCAGGCCGGGAAGGAGCCACCCGATGGTGGAGAAGAAGGGGTTGAGCGCGACCCGCAGGGGATATTTCAGCAGCAGTTTCCGCTCCGGAACGCCGCGCGCGCGGGCGGCGACGACGTAGGGCCGGCGGAGTTCGTCCAGCAGGTTGGCCCGCATGATGCGGATGAGGCCGGCCGTCCCGGAGGCGCCCAGCACGACGATCGGGACCCAGAGGTGCTGCAGCAGGTCCAGCAGCTTGCCGAGGTTCCATCCCGCGTCGGCGAACTCGGCGGAGAACAGTCCGCCGACTGGCTGGTCGAAGAAGGTGGCGCCGAGCCAGATCAGGATCAGGGCCAGCATGAAGCTGGGGATGGCGAGGCCCAGGAAGCCGATGAAGGTGACCAGGTAGTCCCCGATCGAGTACTGCCGGACCGCGGAGTAGACGCCGATGGGCAGTGCGACGATCCAGGTGAACAGCAGGGTCGCGACCGCCAGGATCACCGTGGCCGGCAGCCGGTCGGCCAGGAGCTGGGACACCGGCTGGTTCCACTCGAAGGAGGTGCCGAAGTCTCCGTGGAGCAGGATGTTGCTCATCCACTTCCCGTACTGGACGAAGAAGGGGTCGCCCAGGCCGTAGCGTTCGCTGAGTGCCTCGATCTGGGCCGGGCCGACGGCCTGTCCGGCCTGGGTGAGCCCCTGGACGTAGGTGGTCAGGTAGTCGCCCGGTGGCAACTGGATGATCCAGAAGGACACCACGGAGATCCCGAACAGCACGGGGATCATGTACAGGATGCGGCGCAGCAGATATCTGAGCATGCCCTCACGCCTCCTCGTAGTAGAACTGCTCGGGCCGCATCGGGCCGGGCGTGGGGTAGTAGAACGACGCTGGGTAGTCCGCGGGGAGGTTCCGCAGCCGGTCGCTGATGATCGTGTATGCCGGGGCCGGCAGAGCGACGCCGAGGTTGTAGAAGTCGTCCCTGGTGATGGCCAGGATGTCCCGCATCAGCGCGTACTGCCGTTCCGGGTCCAGCGTGGTCCGGATGCGGTCGTAGATCTCCATCTGGCGGCGCACCGAAGGGGGCGGCTCCTCACCCTCCGCAGCGCCGGTCAGGTACCACTTGGCCCATAGCGGTGCCCAGCTCGACTCGTCGTTGAAGGGGAGGTACAGCGTCGGCGTGTACAGGGCGTCCAGGAGCCCTCCGCCGGCGGTCCGCACCGTGGCGTCCAGCTCGTTGACGCCCTTGCGCTGGTAGAACAGCGACCGGTCCATGACGCGCACCCGCATGTCGACCCCGATCCGGCGCCAGTAGCCGGCGATGAGGTCGAGCGTGCTGGCATGGTCGGGCTGCTGGGTGGTCGCCGCCATCTCGAAGCGAAGGGGCCGGCCCGCGGCGGAGCGCCGGGTCCCGGAACCCGACCGCCGCAGCCCTGCCGCATCCAGCAGTTCCTCGGCCCTGGCAGGGTCGTATTCGGTGTACTGCTTGGCCATCTCCTCGTCGAAGAAGGGAGATTCCCGTCGGGGAGCGAGCTGCCAGGGCTCCCCCTGACGCTGGAACACCGCGGTGATGATCTCCTCACGGTTGATGGCGTGCGACAGCGCCACGCGGAAGTCCTTCAGGGCGAAGATCTCCCGCAGGCCGGCGTCCTTGGTGTTCTGGTTGAGGCAGATGGAGATCTGGTTCATCTCCGCGGTGACCGCGTCGACGAAGTGGTATCCGCCCCGTTCTCGGCCGGCGGCCAGGACCGGTTTGTTGCGGATGGTGAGGATGTCGACCGGCGGGAACTCCACCTCCCCGTTGGCGGCCTTGATGAGCATGACCTCCTGGTCGCCGACGAGATCGATCGTCACGCGGTCGATGTAGGGCAGTTGGCTGCCCTCCGGATCGACCTTCCAGTAGTACGGGTTGCGCTCCAGCACGACCTGGGGCCCCGTACCGAAGGGGCTCGTCACACACCACGTACTCAGCGTGGGCAGATCCGGGTTCTGCCAGCGCGGCAGGTCCCAGTAGCCCTGGCCCACCTTGGAGAAGAAGTAGGTGCCCCAGTTCGCGAAGCCGGCGCCCTCGGCCTCAGCGGCGACATCGGGGTTGTAGTCGGCGTGGTAGCGGGACAGATGGTGCTTGGGGTAAAGGGTGAACACATAGCCTTCTGGCGAGGCCAGAGACGACAGGAGCAGCCCGTTCGGCCGTGCGAAGGTCCACTGGAAGGTGTGGTCGTCCAGCTTCTCCAACTCGGCCGGGACGCCCTCGCTCAGCATGAACGCCGGAGGTTCAGCCACCAGTTCCGCGTTGCCCAGCACATCGTGGTAGGCGAAGAGGATGTCATCAGCCGTGAAGAGGTGCCCGTCCGACCACCGGGTACCGGGCCGCAGCCGGAAGGTGAACCGTCGTCCGCCGTCGCCGACCTCGACGCTCTGCGCGAGATCCGGCATGGGCCGGGTCCATTCCGGGTCCCACATCATCAGCGCGTCGTACGCGGTGTGGGTGTATGCCTGGTAGATCGAGCTGGCGCCGACCATCCCGGACCGGAACGTACCGCCGTAGCGCCCGATCCCCTCGACGGGCTCGACAACCATCGGACGCGCCGGCAGCCGCTCGCCCACCGGAGGCAGGTCGCCGGCCGCCACCCGTTCCGCGAGCATGGGCGCCTCGGGCCCCTTCGGCCCGCGCTGTTGAGGCGTCTGCGGCACATCCGGGTCGAGCGAGAGCGCCCCGCAACCGCTCAGGCCGCCCGCGGCCAACGTCGCCGCCGCGGCGCCTCCCCACCGCAGGACCGTTCTCCGATCCGTCATGACTGCCCTCCGATTCCGGTGCCGCACCTCGGCCCGGACGACGGGCGAGCCAGGACCTATTGAAACGATTCATAACGCCGAGAGCGAGGACGCCGTCGCGCCCAGACGCGTTCGATGTCGTGGAAATCTGTTTGAACCCGGAGTGTTACGCCGCGCCGGAGTCCACGTCAAGAGCCGTGAATGAAACCCGCGAGTCACTTCGTCGGCGAATCAATCGGACATTACCGATCGATATGGGCATTCGAACCGGTCCGCAGGCCTGCTCAACGTTGACAGGGCACTAAAACCGGTTTAAGCATACTGACCGCACGACGGAAGCGGACGGCGCAGGACATCGAACCCCTAAGGACATCCCTCACATGACAGGCCTTGAGCCGACGACCACGGTCAACGACCAGGTGCGCATCCGGGTACCCCGCTCCGTTCCCGCGGCGCCGCTGGCTCTCCCCGACGCCCGGCGGGGCGAGCGCTTCCGCGTGTTCGACCGGTACGTGGCCCGTGACGGGCGGCCCTGGCTGCCCACGTTCGGCGAGTTCCACTACAGCCGCTACCGCGCGGACCTGTGGGAACGCGAGCTGCGGGCCATGGCCACGGCCGGGCTCACCGGCGTGTCCAGCTACGTGTTCTGGAACCATCACCAGCCCGCCGAGGGCCCGCCGTGCTTCCAGGGCCGCTACGACCTGCGGCGGTTCGTACGTCAAGCGGCTGACGCGGGCCTTGTGGTCGCCATCCGGATCGGACCCTTCGTCCATGCCGAAGCCCGCTACGGAGGGCTGCCCGACTGGATCGTCACCCGGCACGGCGCCGAGATGCGGACCAACGCCCCGGCCTATCTCACGGACGTCACGGCCTGGTACCGGGAAATCGCCGACCAACTCGTCGGCCTCTACGCCGATGACGGCGGCCCCGTGGTGAGCATCCAGATCGACAACGAACTCCCCGGCGACGCACCGCATCTGCTGGCCCTGAAGCGGATCGCCCAGGGCGCCGGCATGACCACGCGGCTATGGACGGTCACCGGGTGGGGCGGAGTCCACCTGCCCGGCGACGAACTCATACCCATGTTCGGCGGCTACCCGGAGGCCGCGTGGGAGGAGGCGGAGACGGGTCTGCCCCCCGGTTGCCGCATGCACTACTACTTCTCCCCCGCCCGCAACGACGACGGGATAGGGGCCGACCTACGTCCTCACACCCCTGCCGGCGTCGACGACGACGCCGCCCGGTTCCCGTTCCTCACCTGCGAGCTGGGCGCCGGTATGTCGCAGTCCTACCACCGGCGCCCGGTCGTGGACCCCCGCGACATCGGTGCGCTGGCGACCACGAAGCTCGGCAGCGGTGCCAACTGGCTGGGCTACTACATGTTCCACGGCGGCACGAACCCGGCCGAGGGCGGCATTCCCGGGCCACAGGAGTCGCATGCGACGGGCTACCCCAACGATGTGCCGGTGCTGTGCTACGACTTCCAGGCCCCCTTCGGCGAGACCGGCCATCCCCACCCCAGCCTCGGGGAACTTCGGCTGATCAACCTCTTCGCCCGGTACTACGGGCACCTGCTGGCGCCCCTGCCTCTGGTGCCGCCCGACACCGACGCCCCCTACAGCCACCAGCGGCTGCGCTGGGGACTGCGGTCCGACGGTGTCCGCGGCTTCCTGTTCTTCAACAACCACGAGCCGCGGACGAGCCTGCCCGGCAGGACCGGCGTCACCTTCACTCTGGCTCTGCCGGACGGCGACGAGGTGTCCTTTCCGGACCGGCCCCTCACCATCCCGCCGCACGCCTACGGGATCTGGCCGATTCGCCTGCCACTCAGCGACGCGGTCCGGCTTGAGTGGGCGACGGTCCAGCCCGTGGCCGACGTGGTGCTCGCGGGGCGCAGGACGCACGTGTTCGCGGCCGGTCCCGGCATCCCCGCGTTGTTGGCCGTCACCGTCTCCGATGCGGCCGCACCGGGCGGGCGGGGGCCTGCGGTCGTCCACGAGGTCGCCCCGGGCCTCGAGTCGGTCGCCACCATCCGGTCGCCAGACGGTTCCGAGCTCGATCTGCGAGTGCTCGGCCCCGACCAGGCCCGTCGCCTGTCCGTGATCACGCTGCGGGGCCTCGACCATCTCATCCTCACCGCCGACAAGGTCATCACCGACCCGGCCGGGGTGTGGATCGAGCGCGACGGCAGCAGGACCGTCGCCCCGAAGTTTCTTCCGCCCCTGTCCGCGCCGCATCCGCCGCCGGCGGCCGGCCCGCCTCGCTGGGACGCCGCGCAGTTGCCCGCACAGTGCGCCCGGGTGACACCCGGCGTAACCCGCAGCCGGGTCTCGCCCGGCCTCCCGCCTGCTCGGCGCGGCGGCCCGCACGGCAGGGCCAGTGCCCCGACCGCCGAGGACATGGAGACCTACGCGGCACGCTACGACGTGGCTCTCGACGCGCCCGACGCGCCCGAGGACCTGGAACTCACCATCACCTGGAACGGCGACGTGGGCTGGTTCCTCATCGACGGGGACGTCGTCGCCGACCAGTTCTGGCACGGCCAGCCCTGGCGCGTCCGCATCCCCCATGCCCGGCTGCGGGACGCGAGCCGCTTCGAGCTGTGGCTGCTCCCATGCCCCGCCGGTCCCCAGACCTTCACCGTGCCAGGGCTGGGCCAGCAGCAGCCACACGACGTCGATCTGCTCACCTCGCTGGCCGCGACGCCGCTGGTCCTCACCCGAATCGGGAGCTCTTCCCCTCATGGCCGCTGACCGCCCCGCGCTCCGGGTCTACGCACCTCACACGGACGGACGCACCGACCCGGTCGGGGTGACGAGCCCGCGCCCCGTCCTGAGCTGGAAGTTCCGCGCCACCGATCGGGTGCCCGCCACCATCCAGCTCGAACTCGCCAGCACCCGGGAGCTGCTGATCACAGAGCAGCCCGATGTCGGCCGGTTCTCCTTCCCCTTCACCGGCCTGACACGGCTGCCCTGGCCGACCGCTCCCCTGGCCAGCCGGGAGCGGCGCTGGTGGCGACTGCGGGCCGTCGACACCGAGGGCCGGCCCGGCCCCTGGAGCCCTCCCGCGGTGGTGGAGGCGCCGTTGTGGCATACCGAGGACTGGAGCGCCCGCTGGATAACGCACCCCGCCTGGGCCACGGGGCCCGGCACACCGCCGCCTGCGGCGCTGCCGGTCCTGCGCCACGAATTCCGCCTCGACGCGCCAGTACGCTCAGCGCGCCTCTACCTGACCGGAGCCGGTGTCGTCGTGCCGTCGCTGAACGGCACGGACGCCATCGCGGGCCGTCTCGAACCCGGCCATTCCAGCCAGAGCAAACGGCTCCCGGCCAGCGCATGGGATGTGACTCGCGCACTCCGCCCGGGCGTGAACGTCCTGGCCCTCCAACTCGGTACGGGCACCGCGTTCGTCGAGCTGAACCTTCCCCTTGATCGTGGACACCTGGAGACTGGGACATGTGAGCCCGGAGGAAGTAGTGCCAGGTGGGAAGTAAGTACACGAAGCGGTACTCGGAGGAGTTCAAGCGGGACGCGGTCGCGCTGGTCGGCTCCTCCGGGCGGACGGTGGCCGAGGTTGCCCGGGAGTTGGGGGTCAGCGGCGAGAGCCTGCGGGCCTGGGTCAAGCAGGACCGAACCGACCGGGGCCAGGGAGCGCCGGGCGAGCTGACAACCGCGGAACGGGAGGAACTGCGCCGGCTGCAGCGGGAGAACGCCGAGCAGGCCAGGACGATCGAGGTACTGCGAAAAGCGGCGGTCTTCTTCGCCAAGGAGAGCGATCGATGAGCGAGGTCCATGCGTTCATCGAGGCGGAGAAGACCACCTTCGGCGTTGCTCTCCTGTGCCGGGTGCTGAAGGTGGCCCGCTCCTCGTTCTACGCGTGGCTGGCCGGCAAACAGGCCCGGGCCGCCCGCAAGGCGGCCGACGACGCCCTGGCCCACGAGGTCACCACGGTGCACCTCGCCTCGAACGGCGCCTACGGAGTACCGCGCGTCCACGCCGAGTTGCGCCGGCAGGGTCACCGGGTCAACCGCAAACGGGTGGAGAGGGTGATGCGCGAGCGTGGCATCGCGGGCGTGACCCGGCGCAAGCGCCGGTCGCTGACCCGCCCGGCGAGGAAGGCGGTCCCCGCCTGCGACCTGCTGGGCCGTGACTTCACCGCACCCACGCCGGGAGTGAAGCTGGTCGGCGACATCACCTTCATCGCCACCGGCGAGGGCTGGCTGTATCTGGCGACCTGGCTGGACCTGGCGACCCGCGAGATCGTCGGCTACTCGATGGCGGACCACCACCGCGCGTCCCTGGTGGTGGATGCCTTGCGGATGGCCACCGGCCGCGGACGGCTCCAGCCCGGCTGCATCGCACATTCGGACAGGGGAAGCGAGTACACCTCCGACGAACTCCGCCGCGAGATACGTGACTTGGGCATGCGGCAGAGCATGGGCCGCACCGGCTCGTGCTTCGACAACGCCGCCGCCGAGTCGTTCTTCGCGGTGCTGAAGGAGGAGATCGGCGTCCGGCACTGGCCCGACCGGGCCACCGCCCGCGCCGAGATCTTCGCCTTCATCGAGACCTTCTACAACCGCAAACGGCTGCGCAAGCACCCGGTCTGGGGCTATCTCACCCCACTGGAGACCCGACAGCGACACGAGCAAGGACACACCCTCACAGCGTAGGAAGCGAGTGTCCAAGATCACGGGGAAACTTCAAGCCGATCCCCGGCCGGTACACCAAACTCACCCGGGATGTCCTGCGGCCCCAGGTCCTGGCCCAGCTGGAGATCGTGACGGCGGACGGCAACTCGGTGTGCGTAGGCACGGGCCCGCAGTGGCTGGCCACACTCGGCGGCACCACGGTCGGGCACTGGTACGGCGGCGAGGATCACGACGCCCGCGTCCTCGCGCCGGGCTGGGACGAACCCGGATTCGACACGTCCTCCTGGGTCCCGGCGACGCCGCTTCCGGCCCCGCAGGCCAGCCCCTGGTGGCGGCGAAGCCCCGCGGTGACGGTCACCGAAACACTCGCCCCGGCCGCGGTGACACAGCTCCCGGACGGGGCGGCCGTCGTCGACTTCGGTGTCAACGCGGCCGGATGGCCCGTGCTCCGCGTCGACCCGGCCCCGGCGGGGCGCACCATCACCCTCACGCCGTCGGAACTACTCACCGACGACGGCCGTGCGGATCAGTCGACGACGGGCGGGCCGACCTGGGACAGCTACACGACGGACGGCGACAGGGCCCAGTGGCATCCGCGCTTCGCCTACCACGGCTGCCGATACGTCCAGGCGAAGGGTCTGTCGGCCGACGAGACGGCCCGGATGCTCTTTCAGGTGCTGCGGGCCGGCAACGAGAGGGTCGGCTCCTTCACCACGGACGACCCCTACCTGGCGGCGCTCCACCGCGTCATCGACAGAGCCGTGCAGAGCAACATGTCCAGTGTCTTCACCGACTGCCCGCATCGGGAGAAACTCGGCTGGCTCGAACAGCTCTACCTCAACTTCGAGGTACTGACGCGTAACTACGACGTCCAGGCCCACCTCACCGACGCGGTGCTGCAGATGATCGACGCGCAGACGGACAGCGGTCTGGTGCCGAGCATCGCCCCGGAATACGTCGTCTTCGACATCGATGCCGTCGACGGCGACCGGACCGCCTTCCGCGACGACCCCAACTGGGGGCGGGCTCTCATCGAAGTGCCCTGGCGGCTGTACCGGACCTACGGGGACGAGGAGGTGCTGCGAACGGCCTGGCCGGCGATCCAGCGTTACCTGGAGCATCTCGACAGCCGGGCCAGCGGCCATCTGCTCGACCACGGCCTGGGAGACTGGATCGCCCTGGACCGTTCCACCCCCCGCGCGCTGGTCGCCACCTCTGGCTACGCCGACGCCGTCGGCACCGCCGCCCGGATCGCCACCGTCCTCGGGGAAGGCGGCAGAGCCACGGATCTCCTCGCGCACGAAACCGCCGTGCGCCGCGCACTCAAGCAGCGTTTCCACGACGCCGCGACCGGGGCCTGGGGCAGCGGCAGCCAGGGCAGCTTCGCGCTGGGCCTGGCCTCGCAGACACTCACCGCCAACGAGTACGCACGCTCCTTCGCCGGGCTGCTGGCCTCGGTGGAGGCCGCACAGGGGCACATCACCGTGGGCGAGAACACGCTGCCCGCCCTGATCCGCGCCCTCACCGACAACGGCCACGCGGACCTGCTCAACGAGATGATCCGGCGCGTCGACGGACCGGGGTACGGGCATCAGATCGCCTCGGGGGCGACCGCACTCACCGAGTCCTGGCAGGGCCCGGCCGGCCCCGCCGGGCAGGGCTCGCAGAACCATTTCATGCTCGGCATGATCGACGAATGGATCCTGGGTGACGTCGTGGGCCTACGCCAGGCACCCGACTCCGTCGGCTGGCGGCGGGTCGAGATCCGACCCCGTTTCCTCGCCGGTGTCGGGACCGCACGTGCCACGTTCGACTCGCCACAGGGTCTGGTCACCGTCGCTTGGGCCACGGGTCCGGACGCCGCGGTCGAGATCGAACTCCCGGCCGGTGTCACCGGCACGCTGCGGCTCCCGGGTAACCTCGTCTCTCCTGGTAACCGTCCGAACGTCGACCTCAGTGGGGGAAGGGCCCGGATCCCGTTCCAGGACGCGGCGCTCCGCTCAGCAGGATGACCGCGCGACGACCATCTCGGCGCCGACGGACGGGAAACATGGCAGACCCCGAGGGCTACACGAAGCCACGCCCGAGGCGACGCGGCACCGCGCCCACCATCGCCGACGTCGCCCGTGCCGCCGGCGTCTCGAAAGGCACCGTTTCCCGTGTGCTCAATGGGCGGGACTGGGTGAGCCCCTCGACCCGTGCCCGGGTACACCAGGCGATGACGGACATCGGCTTCGTCGCCAACGCCACCGCTCGCTCCCTCGCCACCCGACGCACCGGCAACATCGCCTTCCTCCTCGGCACCGCCCCCACCCACCTCTTCGAGGACCCCAACTACGCGGTCCTGCTCCAGGTCGCCTCCGAGGAACTGGCCAGGCAGGACTACGCACTCATCCTGATCACCGCGGGAACGGCCGCCGAACGGAACCGCGCCGCCCGCTTCGTGCGCGGCGGCCACGTCGACGGCGTCCTGTTCGTCTCTCCTCACGAGGAGCAGGCGGACGACCTGATCGCTCTGCTGCAGACCCAGCCGGTGCCCGTGATCGCCTGCGGCCGGCCCTTCGTCCACGGCGATCCACTGCCGTTCGTGGCCACGAACGACCGGAGCGGTGCGGCGGAACTCGGCCGGCACTTCCGCACCCGCGGCTACCGGCGTGTCGGGGTCATCGCGGGCCACCTGGACACCGTCGGGGCGCAGGCTCGTGTCCAGGCATTCACCGAGGCGGCCGACGGGATCACCCGGCCCGAGTGGCTGGTGGAGGCCGGCGAGTACTCACGACAGGCCGGCTCGAACGCCATGCTGCAACTTCTCGCCCAGGCCCCCGGGCTCGACGCGGTTTTCGCCACGTCCGATCTGCTCGCCGAGGGAGCCATCGACGTGATCAGGCAGGCGCAACTCCGCATTCCTGACGACGTCGCCGTGGCCGGGTTCGACGACTCGGCCATCGCCCAGCGCGTCTCGCCCCCGCTGACCACGGTGCGCCAGTCCGTCACAGCCGTGGCCAGGGAAATGGTCAGGCAGCTGGCCGCCGGAGTGCGCGGCGAACCGCCGCGCACCGTCTGGGTCGACACCGAACTCATCGTCCGCGCCTCCGCGTGACACGGATCCGGCAGCAGGTGACTCCCCGTGTCACTGACGCCGCTACGTCCCCAGGCGAGGGCCGGCCAGCCGACGCACATTGCCCGCGAAGACGGCGGCGCGCTCCTCGTCGGTGAGGCTCGCCGCCGCCAGATCGGCGATCGCGGAGCGGATGTATCCCGGGCCCTTCTCCGGGTCGTAGGGCGAGCCGAACAGCACCCGATCAGGGCCGAAGAACTCCAGCGTGCAGCGCAGGGCGTGCGCGGCGCCGAAGAGCGCGGTGTCGGCGTAGAACATCTGGAAGTAGTCCAGCGGGCGCTTGGAGAGGGGGTAGCCGGTGACGTCCTCGCGCTGGTGGTCGGGGTGCGCGAGCCGAGTTGGTCCCAGCCGGGGCCGACGCGGCCGGAGAAATGGGGGATCATGCTGCCGCCGTGGTGGATGAGCAGCTTCAAGGTGGGGTGGCGTTCGAGCACGCCGCCGAAGACGATGCGCGCCATGAAGGCGGACAGGTCGTACTCCCAGCCGAACGTCCACCAGATCTCATACCGAGAGCGCTCCTCGGCCGGGTAGTCGGGCCAGGAGGAGTTGCGGCAGGGGTGCACCTGGACCATCAGGTCCAGCTCGACGGCGCGGGCCCAGAACGGCTCGAAACGCCGCTCGTCCAGTGGGTGCCCGCCCACGTGGGTGTAGATCTGAACGCCGACCGCGCCCAACTCGCCCACGGCGCGGTCCAGTTCCGCGACCGCGGCGTCGACGTCGTTGAGCGCGACGGCGGCGCAGAAGCCGACGAAGCGGTCGGGGTGCTTGGCGACCAGCTCCGCCAGGCCGTCGTTGCCGATGCGCGCGTACTCGGTGGACAGTGCCGGGCTGCCGAAGTCCTCCACGGGCGGGGCCGCCAGGTTGATGATCTGGCGGTAGCCGGGGAACTCGTCCATCTGGCGGAAGCGCACGTCCAGCTCGATCAACGCGGGGATGTTCATGATCCGCTTGCGCAGGTTCGCGACGGCGGGCACGCCGTCGAGCGCGAACAGGCGCTCGGCATAGTCGCGCGGTAGCAGGTGGCAGAAGGCGTCGATCTTCTCGGGCACGCGGTTCTCCTCAGGGGGCGGGTGTCGATGACTCGCGGGGGATGAGGGTCGGCGCGTAGACGGCGGAGTCGGCGGGCTTGCCGTCGATGGCGCGCAGGAGGATGTCGACGGCGCCGCGCCCGATCTCGCGCAGCGGGACGCGGACGCTGGTCAGCGGGATGGGCAGCCGCGCGGCGAGGGGGGTGTCGTTGTACCCGACGAGGGAGAGCTCGGCGGGGACGGCGATGCCCAGCCGCCGGGCCGCCGCCAGCACGCCGACCGCCGTGTTGTCGTTGACGGTCATGACGGCGGTCGGCCGCTCGGCGCCCGTCAGCTCCGACAGCAGCTCGGTGGCAATGCGTTCACCACTCTCCATGGAGAACCCCGAGGGCCTGACGAGCCGTTCGTCGACACCGAGCCCGGCGTCCCGCAGCGCGGCGCGGTACCCCTCCTGCCTGCCGAGAGCGCTGGAGGCGTGGGACGGGCCCGCGATCACGGCGATCCGCCGGTGCCCCAGGTCGATCAGGTGGCGGGCCGCGAGGTACCCGCCGAGGCGGTCGTCGCCCACGGCGGCCGGGCCCCGGCCGTCGGTGCGCAGCGCAAGGGCGTAGGGGATCTCCCGCGCGGCGAGTTCTCGCACGATGTCGCTCTCGGCGTCGAGCCGGGCCATGGTGAGGACCAGGCCGTCGACGAGCCGGTCCAGCAGCAACCGCCCCTGGACGAGTTCAGCGGCCGCCTCGTCGTGGGTGGTCGCCACCAGGGCGTGCAGTCCCCGGTCGCGGCAGGCGGCGGCGATCTCCTCGTACAGCATCGCCATCACCGTGTCCGTGAGCCTGGGCACGACCACGCCGATGGTGCGGGTGGACTGACGGCGCAGACTGGCCGCCGACGAGTTGGGCGTGTAGCCGATGCGCCGCGCGACCTCCTTCACGCGGGCGGCGGTGGTGCTGCGGGAGAAGGGATGACGTTCGTCCATCGCGCGCGACACGGTCGACGGGCTCACGCCCGCCACGCGCGCCACGTCGGCCATCGTCGGACGACGCCGGGAGGCGCCTTGTGCGGTCACCGGTTGCCTCTCTCGTCGGGGGTCATGTCGAGGGGGTTGACAGGCCATTCCTGCCCACCCATGATGTGGATACGTAAGCGCAATCGATTGCAAAACCAGTATGACATGCTGCCCCGGGCACCGGGCAAGGCCTCCGGCGGCGCTTTAGCGGGATTTCGCAGAGAGGAGCGACCATTGTCGAGTCGCTCGATAGTCAAGGCCACGGCCGCCGTTTCCTCCACCATCCTGGCCGCGTCGCTGCTCTCCGGATGTGGTGGCGGCGGAAGCGACACATCCTTCACGGTGGCGCTGATCGAGCCCGATACCACCACCGTCCCGCTTCTGGCGGCCGTCGATGCCGTACGCGAGGAGGGATTCGACATCACGGTCGAGGAGGCCGCCGAGCCGGAGCTCGCCATCGAGGGACTGGTGCGGGGCGACTACCAGTTCTCGGCGGAATCGACGTCCCCCGCGTTGATCGCCATATCCAAGGGCGCCCCGATTCGAATCGTCGCCGACGTCGTGGGCAACCGTGGGCGGTCTACGGCGCCGCGGGCCGCGACCGCTGCGACCAGCTCGACGGCCGTCCCTTCGGCATCTTCACCGAGGGTGCCGTCGCGACCGTGATGGTCCGCCAGTGGGTGGCCAGGGACTGTCACGGCGGCGCCGAGCCGGAGTTCCTGACGATCGGGGGTTCCGACGCCCGCGCGCAGGCGCTGCTGACCGGCCAGATCGACGCGACCGCCCTGGAACGGGCTGGCGGTGGCGAGGCGTCCGGCCTGCACCGGCTGGCGGACTTCGGGACGGTCTTCCCCGGCCTCCACCCGCAGACGGTGTACGCCAACGAGGACTACCTCACCGACCACCGGGAGGCCAGTCAGGCGTTCATCGACGCGCTCGTGGCGGAACACCGGAAGATCAACGCCGACCCCGGCTACCTCGCCGACCTCGCCCAGCGGTACCTGCCTGAGGCCTACGACGCGCGTACGGCCGGCGCCATCAGCCGGCGTTACGTCGAGGCGGGCCTCTTCGACGCCGCCGGGCTGACGCCGGAGAGCCTCCAGCGGACCATCGACTTCTTCGCCGGAGCCGGGGTCGTCGACCCCATGCGGGCCGCGGACGTGGCGGATCTCAGCTTCCTTCGGGATCCGAGGGGAGCACGCTCGTGACCGCGCTGCGCAGGGCACTGCCCGCCGCCCTCCCCTACCAACTGCTCACCTTCGCCGTCTTCGCCGCCGCCTGGGAGGCTTACGGGCGCTGGCGGGGCGGCACGCCCTTGAGGACGTCGATCTCACTGTCGCGGACAACGAGTTCCTCACCGTCCTGGGTCCGAGCGGCTGCGGCAAGACGACCCTGCTGCGGGCGATCGCCGGGCTCACCGCCGTCGACGGGGGCGAGATCACCGTGGACGGCGCGCCGGTACGCGACCCCGGGCCCGACCGGGCCATGGTCTTCCAGAACTTCGCGCTGCTGCCCTGGGCCACCGTGCTGGACAACGTGGCGTTCGGCCTCGAACTCCGCGGCGAGTCCAAGGCCGCCCGGCGGGCGAAGGCCAGGGAGCTGACCGAACTCGTCGGCCTCGCCAGCTTCGAGTCGCAGCTGCCGGGCGAGCTGTCCGGCGGCATGCAGCAGCGGGTCGGCCTGGCCAGGGCCCTGGCCGTGGAGCCGAACGTGCTGCTGATGGACGAGCCGTTCGGCGCGCTCGACGAGCAGACCCGGCGCATCCTCCAGGAGGAGCTGCTGGCCATCTGGGAACGCCGCCGCCTGACGGTCGTCTTCATCACCCACAGCATGGAGGAGGCCGTGCTGCTCGGGGACCGGGTGGTGCTCATGAGCCCGCGCCCCGGCCGGATCGCCGAGATCGTCCCGGTGGACATCCCGCGCCCGCGCGCCAGCGACGTCGGCGGCCTGGAGCGCTCGCTCGAGTTCACCGCGATCACCTCCCGGCTCTGGGAGAGCCTGCGCACGATGCACCCGGACCACCGTACGACCCGGGCCACGGAGGTGGCCGGGTGAGCACCACGGCCCAGGCCGGAAACCGGGCGACCGCCAGGCGGCTCCCGTCCCCCGCCGTGCCGGCGCCGCTCGTCGGGCTGCTGACCGGTGCGGTGGTGTGGGAGGCCGTGACGCGCGCCGCCAACGCCGCCTACCTCCCACCCGCCAGCGCCGTCGTGGCGCGACTGTGGGAGATGACCCTGGACGGCCAGATCTTCGGCAGCCTGGCCTCCAGCCTCACCAACCTCGTCGCCGGATTCGCCGTCTCCCTCGTCGCGGGCCTGGTGCTCGGCGTCCTGATGGGCCGCTACCGGCCGGTGGACGCCGCGCTCAGCGTCTACATCTACGCGCTGCTCACGGCGCCCTCGCTGGTGTTCGCGCCGGTCTTCTTCTCCCTGTTCGGACCGGGCCGGGCGTCCATCGTGGCCGTCGTGGTCATGTACTCGCTCTTCATCATCGTGATCACCACCGCCTCCGCCGTGCGGGAAGTCCCCGGACAGCTGGTCGAGATGGGCCGCCTGTACGGGGCGAGCGAGCGGCAGCTGCTGGTGAAGGTCGTCATCCCCGCCGCCCTGCCGCTGGCCATGGCAGGCGTGCGGCTCGACAGGGGCGCGCGGTCACCGGCATGATCAACGGCGAGATGTTCATCGCCGTCGTCGGCCTGGGCAAGCTCCTGACGGACGCCGGGGGCCGGTTCGACAGCGAGAGCGTCCTCGCCGTGCTGCTGGCCGTCGTCGCGGTCGCCCTCGGCGCCGTCGGCCTCGTCCAGTGGGCCGACCGGCGCCTCAACGGCTGGCTGCCACGCACCTCCCGGGACTGAACCGCGTTGATGACTGCGACGTGCACGGTTGCCTCGTGGCGGACGGCGAGCTTGGTGCCGTTATGGAACGCTCACTCCCGAGTCCAGGCGCGGGTCGATGTGGATCTTTGGGCCGGGTCCGGCGCCGGGTGGGCGCCGGCCGGCGAGGATGGGGCCGACGTGTTCGAGTCCGACGGTCGCGGCGACGATGGGTCGGGGGTCCACGGATGCGTCGGCGTAGGCGCGGATGGTGGCGTCCAGACCGGGTGAGGCCGACAGCACCCCGACCGCGGTCACGTCCTTGAGGGCGAGGGTGCGCGTGTCGATCCGGCTGGGCTCGCCGGCCAGTCCGATGTAGACGACGCGGCTGGCCGGTTCGACGAGATCGAGGGCCTGAGAGGGCAGATGGGCGGCGTTCGAGGCGTCGACGACCGCGTCGAAGGGCAGGTCCGGGAGTACGTCCTCCCGCCAGACGTGGTCGAAGCCCATAACGCGGGCGAAGGCGAGGGAGTCGTCCGTCTTGCCCATGAGGTGTACGTCGGCTCCGGCGGCGCGGGCGAACATGGCGACCAGCAGTCCGATGGTCCCCGGGCCCAGAACCAGCACGCGGTCTCCGGGCCGCAGCTCGGCGGCCAGTGCTGCCCGCAGGGCATTGCCGCCGGGCTCCACCAGCGCGCCGAGGGCGGCGTCGACGGTGTCGGGGAGGACGTGCAGGGAGGAGACGGGGACGGCCAGTTGCTCGGCCAGGGCGCCGGGCCGGCCGTCGCGCACGCCGACCTCCTGCCGGTTGGCGCAGACGTGCTGGTGGCCGCGGCGGCAGCGGCGGCAGGCGCCACAGCCGAGCATGGTGTCGCCCATGACCCGTCGGCCGACCCAGGCGGGGTCGACGCCGTCCCCGACCGCCGCCACACGGCCGGCCCACTCATGGCCCAGACGCATCGGGTAGGAGGAGTGACCCTGGTGGAGGTAGGCCATCTCGCCGGTGAAGAACTCGACATCGGTGCCGCACACGCCGACCCGTTCGACGTCGACCACGACCTCTCCAACAGCCGGGACCGGTGCGGGGACCTCCTGTACCTCGTAACGGCCGGGGGCCGTCAGCACGAACGCCCGCATGCCCGTGCTCATCTTGGTGCCAGTACGCGCTGGCGTTGCGCGCCGAGTCCCTGGATGCCCAGTTCCATCACGTCGCCGGGCTGGAGCCATACCGGCGGGGTGAGGCCCATACCGACGCCGGGCGGTGTTCCGGTGTTGATCAGGTCTCCGGGCTCCAGGACGAGGAACTGGCTGAGGTAGTGCACGATGACGTACGGGTCGAAGATCATCGTCTTGGTGGTGCCGTCCTGACGGCGGATGCCGTTGACGTCCAGCCACATGTCCAGGGCGAGGACGTCGGCGATCTCGTCGGGGGTGACCAGCCAGGGACCGGCGGGATTGAAGGTCTCGGCGGACTTGCCCTTGGCCCACTGCCCGCCGCGTTCCATCTGGAACGCGCGTTCGCTGACGTCGTTCACGACCAGGTAACCGGCGATGGCGTCGCGGGCGTCGGCCACCGAGTTCAGGTAGCTGGTGCGCCTGCCGATCACGATGCCCAGTTCCACCTCCCAGTCGGGCTTCGTGGAGCCGCGGGGTATGCGCACGTCGTCGTTCGGGCCGACGAGCGTGTTGGGTGACTTGGTGAACAGGATCGGCTCGTCGGGCACGGCCTGCCCGGTCTCTGCCGCGTGGTCGCGGTAGTTCAGGCCGATGCACAGGATCTGGTGGGGGCGCGCGATGGGGGCGCCTATGCGTTCCCCGGCGAAGCGGGACACCCGGCCCGCGGCGGCGCGCTCCGTCACGACGGGGCGGACCCGGTCGATCCCGCCGGAGCCGAAGAACGCTTCGTCGAAGTCCGTGACGATGTCGGAGAGGTCGACGTACGTCTCGTCGTCGACGCGGGCGACGGGCTTCTCGGTGCCGACGGCACCCATGCGCATGAGATACACGGACTCACTCTCAGTGTTCGGAGGGCTGGTGTCTGCCGGAGGATGCGATCGCACCCGGCAGCCTCATCGGTGGTGCCCGCCCAGAGGCCCCAGCAAGTCACGGATCTCGCCGACGGCATCGACCAGGGCGCGCAGGGGCGTCCGGTAGGCCAGGGCGCTGATGCTCACCGCCCCGCTGGGGGTACCGGGCGAGGTGGCGTAGACGGGCAGGGCGACGCAGTTGATGCCGGTCTCGTTCTCCTGGTCGTCGACGGCGTAGCCCTGGTCCCGGGTCGCCCGCAGGTCACGGTCCAGGTCCTCGGCCGTGCACAGGGTCTGCGGCGTCCGGCGTACGAGCGGCGCGTCGGAGACCCATGCCTCGACCGCCTCCGGGGTGTCCAGCCGGTGGGCCAGCAGCACCTTTCCCACTCCGGTGGCGTGGGCCGGATTGCGGCCTCCCACCGTCGACGTCAGCCGGACGGCACCGGTGGGCGGATCGACCTTGGCGCGGTAGACGACCTCCCGGCCGTCGAGGACCGCGTAGTGCGCGGTCTCGCCGAACCGCGCCGCCAGTGCCTCGAGCGCCGGGCGGATGCGCACGTGCTCGGGCCGGGCCTCGTGATGGGCGAACGCCATCCGCAGGAACTCGTCGCCCAGGACGTACCGGCCCTGGGCGTCCTGGTCGGCCAGGCCTGCCCGGCGCAGCGCGCCGAGCGCCCGGTGCACGGTCGGCTTCGGGCTGCCGATCACCCGGGTCAGCTCCTCCAGCCTTACGCCGTCGGGGTACCGGGCGAGCTCCTTGAGGACCGCCAGGACCCGGTCGGAGCCCACGAGACGGATGCCGTCCGTGCTCTCCGCGTCGTCTCCGCCGGAGGAGGCTGTCGATCCGTCGAACGTCTGCGTATGCTTCATCTCGTTCCAAAGATTAGACCAGTGTACTGATTATTGAAAAGAGTCTGATGGTGAAGCTCCGGAGCGCACAGTGGTACGCCGGTGAGGACCGTAACGCCTATATCCACCGGGCGTGGATGCGTCGCGGTGTCCCGGACGACGCGTTCAGCGGCCGCCCGCAGATCGCCATCGCCACCACCGCCTCGGATCTGACCCCCTGCAACGCTCACCTGACCGAGGTGGCCGCCTCGGTCCGAGACGGCGTGTACGAGGCGGGCGGCATCCCGCTGAACCTGCCCGTCGTCTCGCTGGGAGAGACGCAGCTGCGGCCCACCGCCATGCTCTGGCGCAACATGGCGGCGATGGCCACCGAGGAGATGCTCCGGGCCAACCCCGTCGACGGCGTCGTCCTGCTCGGCGGCTGCGACAAGACCATTCCGTCGCTGCTCATGGCCGCCGCTTCGGTGGACCTGCCCGCCGTCGTCGTGCCCGGCGGCCCGATGCTGACCGGCACCTTCCGGGGCGAACCGCTCGGCTGCGGCACCGACGTGTGGCGGCTTTCGGAGGAGGTGCGGGCCGGCACGCTCTCCCAGGAGCAGTTCACCCGGTCCGAGTCGTCGATGATCCGCAGCCGCGGGCACTGCAACACCATGGGCACCGCCTCGACGATGGCACTGGTGGCCGAAGCGCTGGGCACGGTCGTCCCAGGAATCGCCGGCACCCCGGCCCCCGACAGCCGGCTGCTGGAAGGCGCGCACGGCACAGGGCGGCTGGTGGTGGAGATGGTGGCCGCCGCCCGCCGGCCGCGCACCTTCCTGACGAGGGCGTCCTTCCACAACGCGATCGTCGCGCTGGCCGCCGTCGGCGGGTCGACCAACGCCGTCGTCCACCTCCTGGCCGTCGCCGGGCGCCTGGGCATCGACCTGCGGCTCGACGACTTCGACCGCGTCGGTTCCCGCGTGCCGGTCCTCGTGGACCTCCAGCCGGCTGGCCGCTTCCTCATGGAGGACTTCCACCGTGCGGGCGGTCTGCGCGCCGTGCTGCGGGAGGTCCGCGACCTGCTCGACCCCGACGCGCTGACCGTCACCGGCAAGCCGCTGCTGGACCACCTCGGCGACGCCCCGATCTGGGACCCCCAGGTCATCCGTACCCGCTCGGAGCCGTTGGTCGCCGAGGGCGGCATCGCCGTTCTGCGGGGCAGCCTCGCCCCCGCCGGCGCCCTCATCAAGCCCGCGGCGGCCTCCCCGCACCTGCTGCGCCACCGCGGCCGGGCCGTCGTCTTCGACAGCATCGAGGACTTCCACGCCCGCGTCGACGACCCTGACCTCGTCGTCGACGCCGACTCCGTCCTCGTCCTGCGCGGCTGTGGCCCCAAGGGCTACCCGGGCATGCCCGAGGTGTCCAACATGCCGCTGCCGAGGAAACTGCTCGCACAGGGCGTGCGCGACATGGTCCGTGTCTGCGACGGCCGCATGAGCGGCACCGCCTACGGCACCGTCGTCCTGCACGTCGCCCCGGAGGCCGCGGCCGGCGGCCCGCTCGCCCTCGTACGGACCGGCGACCTCATCAGCCTCGACGTCGAAGCCCGGCGCATCGACGTCGAGGTACCCGCGGACGAACTCGCCCGCCGCACACCGAACGAGGCCACCGTCACCGGATTCGCGAAACCGGGGCGCGGTTGGGAACGCCTCTATGTCGACCACGTCCTGCAGGCCGACACCGGCGCGGACCTGGACTTCCTGGTCGGCTCGAGCGGTTCGGAGGTGAGCCGTGAGTCGCACTGATCAGCCGGCCATCGCCCTCACGCCGCTGGCGCACGTGGCGGAGGCGGCACCGGGCGCGGTCGCCGCCCGGATCTCCGACCGGCTCGCCTTCGCCCACGACGCCTCGCACTACCTGCTCGTACCCCAGGCCGTGGTCACCCCACGGGACGCCTCGCAGGTCGCCGCGCTGCTGCGCGTCAGCGCCGCCCACGCGCTGCCGTTGACCTTCCGCTCCGGCGGCACGAGCCTCTCCGGGCAGGCGACCAATGACGGAGTACTGGTCGACACCCGCCGAAACTTCCGCGGCATCGAGATCCTCGACGACGGCGCCCGCGTACGGGTCCAGCCGGGCGCCACCGTACGCGCCGTCAACACCCGCCTGGCCCGCCACGGCCGCAGGCTCGGCCCCGACCCGGCCAGCGAGTCGGCCTGCACGATCGGCGGTGTCGTCGCCAACAACTCCAGCGGCATGGCCTGCGGTACCGAACTCAACACCTACCGCACGCTCGAATCCGCGATCCTCGTGCTGCCCAGCGGCACGGTCATCGACACCGGCGCACCGGACGCCGACGACCGGCTGCGCACGCACGAACCGGGCATCCATGAGGGGCTGGCCCGGCTACGTGACCGCGTGCGCGGCAACCTGAGGTCCGTCGAGACGATTCGCCGCCTGTACGCCATCAAGAACACCATGGGCTACGGCCTGAACTCCCTCGTCGACCACACCCGCCCGGTCGACATCCTCACCCGCCTGGTCATCGGCAGCGAAGGCACGCTCGCCTTCGTCGCCGAGGCGACCTTCCGCACCGTACCGGCGCACCCGCACGCCGCCACCGGCCTGCTGCTCTTCCCCGATCTCGCGGCGGCGACCGGAGCCCTGCCGGAGCTGGCCCATGCCGGGTTCGCCACCGTCGAACTCCTCGACGCCACCAGCCTGCGCGTGGCCCAGCGCGACCCGCGGGCCACCTCAGACCTGCGCGACCTCGGCGTTCGCGACCACGCGGCCCTGCTCGTCGAGCACCAACAGGCGACCACCGAGGAACTGCGGCAGAAGGTCGCGGCAGCGGCCGGTCTCCTCCCCACCCTTCCCCTGGCCGCTCCGGGCCGGCTGAGCGCCGACGCGCGCACCCGGGCCGCGCTCTGGCACATCCGCAAGGGCCTGTACGCCGCCGTCGCCGGCGCGCGCCCGTCAGGCACGACCGCGCTGCTGGAGGACATCGCGGTCCCCGCCGACCGTCTGCTGCCCACCTGCACCGCCCTGACCGAGTTGTTCGAGCGTCACGGCTACACCGGCAGCGTCATCTTCGGTCACGCCAAGGACGGCAACGTCCACTTCCTGCTCAACGAGGACTTCCACCGGCCCGAGCAGATCACCCGCTACCTCGCCTTCACCGACGACATGGTCGACCTCGTCCTGGGCCACGGCGGCACCCTCAAGGCGGAACACGGCACGGGCCGCATCATGGCGCCGTACGTCCGCCGCCAGTACGGCGACGAGCTCCACGACGTGATGCGTGAGATCAAACGCCTGATCGACCCGCACGGACTGCTCAACCCCGGCGTCCTGCTCAGCGACGACCCCACCGCCCACATCCGCCACCTGAAGTCCACCCCCACCGTCGAAACGGAAGTGGACCGCTGCGTGGAGTGCGGTTACTGCGAGCCGGTCTGCCCCAGCCAGGACCTCACCACCAGCCCGCGCCGGCGCATCGTCCTGCGCCGCGAGATGGCCCGAGCCGAGGCCACGGGGGACGCCGAGTTGCTGGCCCGGCTCGAGAGCGAGTACCAGTACGACGCCCTCGACACCTGCGCGGTCGACGGCATGTGCAGGACGGCCTGTCCCGTGCTGATCGACACCGGCGACCTGACCCGGCGGCTGCGCGCCGAACGGCTCGGCCGGACGGCGCAGAAGGCGGGGGCCCACGCCGCCCGGCACTGGGACGGCGTCACGAGAGCGGCCTCCACGGCCCTCACCGCCGCCCGCGCCGTGCCCGGAATCCTGCCGTCCGGGGCCACCGCCGCCGGACGGGCGCTGCTCGGCCGGGGCGCGGTGCCCGCCTGGTCTCCGGAACTGCCCCGCGGCGGAGGACGGCGCCGGCCGCGGACCGCCGACAGACCCCAGGCGGTCTACTTCCCCGCCTGCGTCTCGACGATGTTCGGACCGGGCGACCCGACGGCCGGGGCCGGCGTCCGTGACGCCGTTCTGACCTTGTGCGAGCGGGCCGACGTCGCCGTCCACGTGCCGGAGCCGATCGCCTCCCTGTGCTGCGGCACACCGTGGAAGTCCAAGGGGCTGACCGACGGTTACGCGGTCATGCGCGACCGGGTCGTCCCCGCCCTGCGTCGGGCCACGGACGACGGGGCCCTTCCCGTGGTGGTCGACGCCGCCTCCTGCACCGAGGGCCTGACCCGAATGCTCGCCGGAGATCACCTCCAGGTCGTGGACGCGGTCGCCTTCGTCGATGCCACCGTGCTGCCCCGACTCACCCCCGCCCGCCGCATCCCCTCCCTCGTCATCCACCCCACCTGCTCCTCCACCCAGCTCGGCCTCAACGAGGCACTGATGCGGGTGGCCGAAGCGGTGGCCGAGAACGTCGTACAGCCGCAGGACTGGAGCTGCTGCGCCTTCGCCGGTGACCGGGGCCTGCTCCACCCGGAGCTGACCGCCTCCGCAACCGCCGGCGAGGCCCGGGCCGTGCGCGCACAACCGGCAGCGGCCCACGCGTCGGTGAACCGCACCTGCGAACTCGGCATGACCCGAGCCACCGGGCATCCCTACCGGCACCTTCTCGAGGTCCTGGAGGAGGTCACACGGCCTCTTCCCGGCTGAGCTTCGCCGACAGCCGGGCTCAGCGGACCACGACGCGGACCTGACCCAGATTCCGCACCTTCGCGAACGGCGCGTCCGGGTCGCCGTCACGGTGGGCCGTCACGCGCAGGGTCGCCAGGTAGCTGCCGGGTGTGGCGTAGGTGTGCGTCGTCGACACCCTCACGCTCTCCCGGGGTGGCCCGAACGGCCGGGGCGTGAACGTGCCGCCGCCGGTGACGTCCCACTCGGTGGACACCACGAGGCCGGCCCCCGGAGGCGCCTGGACCAGAGCCCTGAACGTGACGGGCTCGCCGGCGGCGACCTCGATCCGGGTACCACCGCCCGCGGTCAGGTCGACGACGGGTTGGACGCCCCGGCGCCGCTCCGCTGTCGCCGGCACCCGGATCTGGGCGTTCACCACGTCGTACCGCGTCGACGCCGAGGGGGCCACGTCCCGCTCGACCCATGCGCTCAGGTCCGAAAGCGCGTGCTGGAGGATGCCGGCGTAGTCGACGAGGCCGGGCAGGTGCGCACCGATGTGGTCGGCGTTGTCGTTGAACCAGACGCGGAACATGTCGTCGCGACTCGCTCCGAGTGCCTGCTCCACCTGTGACCTGTACCAGTCGGCGTGCCACGGGTACGCGTCGACGTCCAGCAGGTTCGCGACCATGAGCATCCTGCCGGTGATCTTGCCCGTGTGGGTGCCGCCGCCGCTGGTGTTGGTCGAGATCCGGGGGCCGATCTGGATGCCGCGCTGCGGAGGAATCGGCCGCCCGTCGGCGTCCCGGAACTGATCCCAGGCGTAGAAGCCGGGCCGGGTCGGAACCTGGTACCGGTGGTAGGTCACCAGCGCGAGCGACCACCGGTTGTCCATGCGGAGCGTGACGCCCTCGGCGAGCGCGTTCACCACCTCGGGCGGGTTCCCGGCGCCGAGGGTGAAGACCCTCGCCGCCTCGTCCAGCGTGCCCGTGAGCGTCCCGATCTCCGTCGTCCCGTCCTGCCGGTAGGCGGTGACGTCGAGGGAGAGCTTGCCCGGGTTCGCCGGCACGCCGTCGAGGCCCAGGCTCGTGGGCTGGTTCTGCGCGTCCCGGTCGACCTTCGTGACGGTGGCCCGATGGTCGATCCGGGCGGCCCGGATCAGATCCCCCAACGGTGAATCCTCGGTGCCGAGATACCCCGGCTGCCCCCAGAAGTCGTCCGCGTAGGCCGGGTCCATGGACCGCACCACGCCCGCGAAACCCAGCAGACCCTGCGGATCGTCCAGGCCGAGCAGGTAGGAGTGGTTGGCCCACCCGCGCAGCGGGACGCCCATCGTCGTCACCTCGCGCAGCACCGACCGCTCCACGTCGGACAGGCCCTGGTACGGGTCGCCGGAGCCGCCGGGCCGCACCGCGTCGGCGATCCCTGGCGCCTTGGGACCCAGGACCAGCCGGGCGAAGGCGCGGACGAAGAAAGTGTTCGGAATCGAGGTCGGCACGCCGGGAATGAACGGGACCGCGCCGTCCCATATCCCGGTGGTGTTCTCCATGGCGCTGATCGTCTGGAAGGAGCCGCCGCTGCCGCCGTAGACGTAGCCGTGGATCCGCCCGGGGGAACCGTAGTAGCGCGCCGCGACCCGCTTGGAGAACGTGGCCGCGGCCGCGTCGACGCGGTACCCGGTCCTGCCGTTGGTCTGCACCCGGTAGGCGCCGCTGTCCACGGCGAAGGCGATGTCGTCGTCGGTCGCGTTCTCGGTCTGCAGCGGGTACACCAGCTGGAAGAACCGGCCCTCCCAGCGGGCCTTCGGCGGGAAGTAGAAGGTGAACCTGGCGTCGGTGCCCTCGAAGTGGCCGGACACCCTGTGGTGGGGCACCGGGCTGGTCACGTCCTGCTCGCTGTCGATGACCGGCCGGTTGTAGAGCGGGTCGTCGCAGTCGGGCGTGACCCAGACGGGCCCGCCGGGTTGGGAGGCCGAGCACGTCGACGGTGCGGCCGACGCCCTCGGGCTCGCGACCGAGGACGCGCCGAGCGCGACCGCGGCCACCCCCGCCGTACGCAGCACCGAGCGGCGGCTGGGCTGCGATGGCCGCTCGGATTCGTGCCCGCCGACAGCAGCTGGGGTACCGGTCGTTCTCATGGTGTTCTCCTTGGGAGTGTGCTGAACAGTGGGCGTGATCGGCGAGGGACGTGTCGACCTCCGGGGTGCTGAGCGGTGGAGGGCCTTCCCCGGCTTCCAGCGCCGAGGGCGCTTGCCCGTGGCGGCGACGGTCGCCTCATCGGGTCCGGCTCCGGTGGGCGCGTGCCGAACAGCCCTGTTCCGGGAGCACACCGCGGCGAACTCAGCGAGGTGAGCTGGCCGCGTATCTCCTCGAGTGTCATCTCCCGTAGGAGCGGTCCCGGTCGGCGGTCGGCGGACAGGCGGGCGTCGCGGTCGGTCTCTGTGGACGTCGGGGTCACGCCTCCACCAGGGCGCGGGCCAGCTCGGTCAACGTCGCGTCGACCTCGGGCACGAGCGGGGTCATGCCCAGGTGGCCGTGGACCATCCCTCGCGCGAGGTACACGTCGAGGTCGGCCCCGCACGCGCGAGCCAGCGCCGCGAAAGCGTCGCCGGACGCGCGAAGGTCGTCGTACTCGTTGACCACCAGCAGGCACGGCGGCAGCGATCCCAGGTCCCGGTGTTCGACCGAGACGTACGGGGTTTCGGTCTGGTGTCCGCGGTAGGCGCGGAAGAAGTACGCCACGGTGCCGTCCAGGATCCGTGCGCCACGGGGCAGGACGCGGGTCTTCGCCAGGACCTCGGGCGACTCGGGGAGACGGTCGTGCAACGCGGGATAGACGAGCAGCAACCGCGCCGGCGGTGGGGCGCCTCGGTCGATCATGTCGAGCGTGGCGGACAGGGCCAGGCTTCCGCCCGCCGACGCGCCGCCGAGCGTGAGGCGCTCCGGGTCGGTGCCCAGGCGGCCGCTGTGCGCGCGAGTCCACTCGTATGCGGCGAGCAGGTCCTGGTGAGGGACCGGATACGTGGTCGTCGTCCCGTCCGCCAGGTGGTAGTCGACCGACACCACCAGGATGCCCGCGCGGTGGCAGAGCTCGCGGCACACGAGGTCGCCCTCGTTCATGTCGAGGCTGCCGCCGATGAAACCTCCACCATGTGCCCAGACCAGTCCCGGTCCTCGTGCTCCCCGGCGCGGCCCGTACAGCCGTACGCGAAACGAGCCGTGAGGGCCTGTCACGACCTCCTCGGTCACCCTGACCGCTGGGGGCGCGTAGTGGCGGTCGTCCAGCGATCCCTCCAGGACCTGCGTTCGGTGCGCCGGGTCCCTGAGCATTTCCTCGATCGGTACGTCGGGTACGGTCGCGAGGCGGCGCTCCACATAGGGGTCGAGAGGCATACGGCGATCCCGCCTTTCGGTTGGCCGTCAGTCGGTGAAGGTGTGGCTGCCCGGGGCGGCGGTCGCGTGCCGGCCGCTGGGCAGGACCACCGTCGCCTCCGTCCCCGCGGGCACGACCAGGCGCAGGTACAGGTGGCCGCCCTCGGACCGCCATCCGGCCTCGATCCGCCCGTAGGGCGACTCGTGGGCGGCCTCCGCCCAGGTCAGGCCTCCGCCGGGGCGTGGCCGCACGCGGAAGCGACGGTACGCGGGCGCCTCGTCGAGTGGTTCGATGCCGGCCACCTGGCGGTGCAGGAACGACACGACGGCGCCCTTGGAGTAGTGGTTCAGGGACGCGTTGACCGTTCCGTCGGCCGTGACGCCGTTCCAGTTCTCCCACACGGTGGTCGCACCGCGGTCGATCATGACCAGCCACGATGGTTCGGTGTCCTGCCGCAGCAGGTCGTAGGCGAGGTCGAGGTGACCGGTGTCGGCGAGCACGGGCAGCAGGTACGGGGTGGCGAGGAAGCCGGTGCCGAGGTGCGTGCCCGCCTGTCGCACCAGCTCGGCGAGGCGGGCCGCGGCCGTGGGCCGCAGCCGGCCGGGGAGGAGGTCGAAGGCGAGGGCGCGGACGTGGTTGGCCTGGGTGTCCGGGGTCAGCCGTCCGTCGGGCCCGAGGTACTCGGCCCGCCACGCCGCGCGGATCTGGTCGCTCAGCGTGCGGTAACGCTCTGCCTCGTCCGCGCGGCCGAGGATGCCGGCGATCCGGGCGGCCAGGCCGGTGCTGTGCGCGTAGTAGGCCGTGGCGATGTCACCGTGGTCGCGCCGTGCGTGGGTGTCGAGGTCGGTGACCTCCTCGCCCGGCGCGAGCCACTCACCCCAGTGGGCACCCGCGTCCCACAGGTACCGCTCGTGCGGCTCGGGCGTCGGCCGGGTGGCCGCGCGCCGTGGGTGCCGCTCGGTGCGGGCGACGCGTTCGACGCGGTTGAGCCAGGCCGTGATCATCGGCCACGATTCGGCCAGGATCCCGGTGTCGCCGTATGCCCGGTACACCTCCCAGGGCACGATCACGGCGGCGTCTCCCCAGCCGGCCGAGCCGTTGAGGTGGCCGACGATGCTGTGTGCCTCGTCCGGGGCGTAGGGACTGAAGTGGACGACCGTTCCGTCCGGCCGCTGGTCGGCCGCGACGTCGCGCAACCACTTCGCGGAGAAGCCGGCCACGTCGAAGAGGAACGCCGCCGTGGGTACGAACAGTTGCCAGTCGCCGGTCCAGCCGGCCCGTTCCCGGTGCGGGCAGTCGGTCGGGATGTCGCAGGCGTTGCCCCGCAGGCTCCACACGGCCGCCTCGTGCAGCCGGTTGATCCGGTCGTCGCTGCAGGCGAACCAGCCGGTGCGCCGCAGGTCCGTGTGCACCACGACGCCGGTGACATCCTCGGGGGTCAGGTCCTCGGGGTGGCCCTCGATCCGGACGTACTGGAATCCGTGGGTCGTGCGCCGCGGTTCGAAGACGTCCCCGGGCACTCCCGCCGAGGTCACCTCGTCGACCTGACCGGCCGGCTTCGGCTCCGGGACGGCGGGGGCGAGGTGGTCGGTCGTGACGTTCCCCGAGGCGTCGAGCCGTTCGCCGTGGACGAGACGGACCGTGGTCCCCGCCGGGCCCAGACTGGACAGCCGTACCCAGCCGTTGATGTTCTGGCCGAGGTCGGCGACCTGCCGGTGCTCGTCCAGCCGGCGCACCGACACGGGCGTCAGCTCCTGGACCCGGCGCACGGGCGGCGCGGGCGAGTCGACCAGAGAATCGAAGCCTCGCGGGTCGGTCGCGACGGGCTGCCACGCCGCGTCGTCGAACCCCGGCCGCGACCAGCCGCGCGGGAGGCGCCGCAGGTCCCAGCGCTCCCCGGCGACCAGGTCCGCGGCCGTGACATGCCCCTGCGTGCTGCGCCATCCCGGGGCGGTGCCCAGCACGGTCACCGTGCCGTCGGCGTGGGTGAGGCGCAGCTGCATCAGCGCTGCCGGCCGGTCGCCCCACTGGTCGGCGAGGCGGAAGTATCCGATGAGGCCGCGGTACCAGCCGTCCGCCAGGATGACGCCGAGTGCGTTGCGGCCCTGCGTCACCCCTGAGGTGATGTCGTACGTCTGCACCTGCAGCCGGGCGCGGTACTGCGTGAAACCCGGCGTGACTTCGGCGGTCCCGATCCGCGCTCCGTTGAGGAAGCCCTCGTAGACGCCGTGGGCCGTCGCGTACAGCCGTGCCGACACGACCGGAGCCGCCACGTCGAACTCGTGGCGCAGCAGGGTCGCGGGCCGGTCGCCCGGCGGACCGCCGGGGTCGACGCCCGGGGTGATCCAGTCGGCCTGCCAGTCACTGGTGCGGAGCAGGCCCGTCTCGAAGACCCCGGGCGGGGACCAGCCGCTCTCGCCCCGGTCGGTCCAGACCCTGACCTGCCACGCGACGCGTTCGGCGGAGCGCAGCGGAGGCCCCGCGTAAGGGATCAGGAGGCTGTCGGCGGACTCGGTTCGCCCGCTGTCGCAGCCGTTGTCCGTCCGGATCCGGTACGCCGTCTGCCGGGCGGTGCCCGCGGGCAGGCGCCAGGACAGCCGGGGCCGGGCGAGGCGGATGCCGAGCGCTTCGTCGAGGTGCTCGACGCGCAGGTGGGTGGGGGCGGTCGTCGTGGTCACGTCAGTCCCGTTCCGTGGTAGCCGAAGTCGGCGAAGTGGACGGCGCCGAGTTCGGCGAACCTGCCGACGACGCGGCCGGTGAAGAGGGCCGCGGTCTCGACCGACCAGAAACAGCCGTCGGGTTCGGCGGTCGCGACGTTGCCGATGTGCTCCCACGTGAGGAAGTCGGTGCTGCGGTAGACCGGGAGCCCGGGCAGATACTCGGGAAGGGTCATGCCACACCTCGCCGGGAGATCACGTCGCGGTACCAGGCGAACGACGCCTTCGGGGTGCGCTCGAGGGTGTCCGGGTCGACGTGGACGATGCCGTAGCGCTTGCTGAACCCGGCGTTCCATTCGTAGTTGTCCAGCAGGGACCACAGGTAGTAGCCGCGGACGTTCGCGCCCTCCCGCACCGCGCGCTCGATCCACTCCAGGAAGCCGCGGACGTAGCGGATGCGCTCCTGGTCGTCGATCGGGTCGGCGTCGTCGGCGTCGGCCGTGCCGTTCTCGGTGATGTACACCGGGCCCTGCCAGCCGTACTCGTCACGCACCAGCCGGATCGCGTCGTAGGCGGCCTTCGGGTAGAACTCCAGGCCGTTGTCGAGGAAGTTCCCGCCGAGGCGGCTGCCGTCGCCCTCCCACCAGATCGGGTTGGGGTGCTCGGCGCTGACGACCACCCGGGCGTAGACGTTGAGGCCGAGGAAGTCGACCGGGGAGGCGATCAGTTCGAGGTCGCCGTCGCGGACGTCGGGCATGGTGTCTTCGCGCGTGAGCCGCTCCACGATCCGCCCGCCGTAGGCCCCCGTGAGGAGCGGGTTGAGGAAGAAGCGGAAGGAGTCGTCCTCGTCGCGGTCGGCGAGCGCCTGGTCGGCCGGATCGTCGGTGGCGGGATGCCGCTTCCAGACGTCCACCACGATCCCGATCTCGGCTCCGGGAGCGTCCCGCTCCCGGAAGGCGCGCACCGCCTCGCCGTGCGCCAGCAGCGCGTTGTGCATGGCCTGTTTGCCCAGGCGGGGGTCGGCGTGGCCGGGGGCGAAGACGCCCATGCCGTAGCCCACCCACATCGAGATCGGCTCGTTCAGCGTGGCCCACCGCGGCACCAGCCCCGCGAACTCCTCGAACACCAGGGCCGCGTAGTCGCGGAACCAGAGCGCGATGTCGCGGTTGGCCCATCCGCAGCGGTCCTCGAGCGCCTGCGGCAGATCCCAGTGATAGAGGGTGGCGAGCGGGGAGATGCCGGACTCGAGCAGTTCGTCGACGAGTCGGCGGTAGAAGTCCAGCCCGGCCCGGTTGACCCGGCCCGTGCCCTCGGGGAGGATCCGCGGCCAGCTCATCGAGAACCGGTAGGAGGCGACGCCGAGCTCCCGCAGCAGTGCGATGTCCTCCGGGTAGCGGTGGTAGTGGTCGACCGCCACATCACCGGGGATGTCCCGGTGCACCGTGCCGGGCGTGTGCCCGAAGGTGTCCCAGATCGAAGGGCCCTTGCCGTCCTCGTTCCAGGCGCCCTCGATCTGGAAGGCGCTGGTGGCGGTGCCGAAGACGAAGCCCAGGGGGAAGGTCATGGTGCTCCTGGACGTGCCTGATCGTGGTGTCGGAGAGAAAGGACCGCTCCGCGCCGGCGAGCACGCGCTCCTCGCCCAGCTCGATGCGGCCGAAGCCGGCCAGCTGCCGGGCGCCGGGCTAGCTCTCGAAGGCGTCCTGCATCTCCTCGAGCACGTCATCGACGGTGTCGTCGCCGAGGAGAAGCGCCTGCACGCGCTGCTGCGCCACGTCGTTGACCATGGGGTTCGGCCAGTCGGCGAGCTGGGCGGTCCTGCCGTCGGCGACGGCCTCGTTGAACTCCACAAGCGTCGCGGGTGGCCTGAAGCTGTCGTTGGGAATCGCGGGGACGCTCGCGAAGCCCTCGGCGTACTGGTTGATGTGCTCGGGTTCCGCGAGCAGGTCGAGGAACGCCTTGGCGGCGGTCGGGTTCTCGGCCTCCGCATTGACCGAGAGCGTGTATCCCGGGAGGGCGGTGAAGTAGGTGTCGTCGGGGTTGTCGGTGGCCGGCAGCGCGGCGACGGTGAACTCGCTGTCGGGCGCCGCCTCCTGGATGGGCGCGAGGTTGGCTCCCACACTGACGAGGGCGGCTGCCTCTCCGGCGGCCACCTCGTTGTTGGCCTGGGCTGACGACCGGCCGAGGACGCCCTCCCCGAAGCACCCGGCGTCGTTCATCTCCGCGTACTTCTCGACAGCCTCCCGCCACGGCGACTCGGGGATGCTGGTCTCCCCTTCCTCGAGTTGCGTGGAGAAGTCGGGATTCGGCCCGTAGACCAGGGTGCCCGTCAGGGCCAGGTAGAGCATCTGCGGCCCGCTGGGGTCATTGAGCGCCTGGGCGTAGGCGTAGCCGCCCGCATCCCTGGCGCTCTCGCAGAGCTCCAGTACGTCGGTCCACGTCCTGGGAATCTCGACCCCCAGCTCCTGCAGCCTGGTCTGGTTGTAGATTCCCCCCAGTCCCTGCAGTGTTCCCGGGTATGCGTATGTGCTCCCCTGATACTCCATATCCTCCTGCAACGCCTGCGGGATGTCGGCTACCCACGGAGAATCCGACAGATCGAGCAGGTAACCCTGAGATGCGAGAGCATCGATGGTCATCGTCTCTCCGCTCCCGGGAAAGGAGAGGAACACATCCGGTGCCGTGCCGGCCTGGATCTGTGTCAGCATGAGATTTTCCACGTCACCGCCGATGTAGTTGACGTCGACGGTTGTTCCTGGGTACTTCTGCTCGAACGCCTCGACCACCGGTTCGAGGGCGGTCCTGAACGTCGCGTCGTAGACGACGGTCAGCGTGCCGCCCACGCTGCCGTCCGAGGGGGCATTCGCCTCCGGGCCGCTCGAACTCGTGGAACACGCGGTGAGAGTGAGGCCGGCGGCCAAGAGGGATCCCACCGCCGTTCTTGCTGGAATCTTCATCGTTTTCTCCGTTGGATGTTCGGGTTTTCTCGAGGAGTTCTTTCGACGATGCCTCAGCCCTTGAGGCCGCCGGCGAATCCCTGGATCACGTAGCGCTGGAAGATGAGGAAGACAATCAGGACCGGAATCATCGAGATGGTGAGCCCGGCGAAGATCAGCGGCCAGTCCGTGGTGTACAGGCCCACGAACTGGAAGAGCGCGACGGGAGCCGTCATCTGGTCACTGCCGAAGAGGTACAGGAGTGGGGTGAAGAAGTCGTTCCAGATACCCACGGCGTTGAGGATGACCACGGTGCCGAGGACGGGGCGAAGAAGGGGGACGACGACGTGGAGGAATGCGCGGATATCCCCGCAGCCGTCGATGCGAGCGGCCTCCTCGAACTCCTGGGGAACGCTGGACCTCAGGAACGTGGTCACCAGGAAGATCGAGAACGGCATCTGCAGTCCGGTGTAGAAGATGATCAGTGCCCACAGCGACCCGAGCAGTCCCAGATCCCGCATCATCAGGTAGAGCGGGAGAAACGCCACCTGGAAGGGCAGGAGCAGTCCCATGAGAAAGAAGTAGAAGGTGGCGTTCGACAGCCTGGCCATCGACCGCGCCAGCGGATAGGCCGCCATCGTGGCAAGCGCGACGATCGCGAGGCACGAGACCGCCGTGACCATCATGCTGTTGCCGAGGGCGGCGCCGAGATTGGACTCCGTCCATGCCTGGGTGAAGTTGTCGGTTGTGGGGCTGGTCGTCGGCGCGAATGCCGACGACAGGTCGTCGACAGGCCGGACGGCGAGATTCACCAGGATGTAGACCGGCAGGGCGAAGAGCAGCCCGCTGCCGTAGGCGAAGACGTGGTTGATGGCACCACCCAGCCGACTGGACTTCATGCGTTGCGCTCCTGCCGACGGAGAACCACGAACTGGAGGAGGGACAGGACCGCGACGCCGATGGCGAGTGCGACGGCCAGTGCGGCCGACTGGCCGTAGGCCCCGAGCGTCGAGAACTGCTTGTAGATCAACGTGGAGATCGTCTCGGTCTGGCCAGCGGGCCCTCCCTGCGTGGTGGCATAGATCTGGTCGAAGACCTTCAGGCCGCCGATCAGGCTCAGCATCAGGTTGATCGTGATGGCCGGCGCCAGCAGGGGACGGACCACATACCAGAAGCGCCGTATCGCGCCGGCCCCGTCGATGGCCGCGGCCTCCAGGACCTCTGCCGGCACCGACTGGAGTCCCGCGAGGTAGACCACCATCGACATGCCGACGAACTGCCAGCAGATGACGATGATCACGACGGTGAGTGCGGATCCAGGCTCGCCCAGCCAGGCACGCCGGAACCCGTCCAGCCCCACCGCTCCCAGGAAGTCGTTCGCGGCGCCGATCCCGGGCGGCGCGAAGATGTACTTGAACAGGTACCCGCACACCAGCGGTGACACGATGACCGGCGCGAAGATCAGCGTCCGCAGCATGTTCCGCCCGAGGAGCCGCGTGTTCAACACGAGCGCCAGCAGGAGACCCACCGTGTTCTGAATGACCATCGTCACGGCCGCAATGACCACGGTGCGCACCAGGGCGTCCCCCGACGTTCCGTCGAGAATGGCCCGGTAGTTGTCCAGTCCCACGAGGTCCCGGGATGTGGAGTACGCGCTCCAGTCGGTGAAGGACATGTAGATGCCCCGGGCGCTGGGAACCACGACCACGTAGAGGTAGAACACCAGGGCGGGGAGGACGAACCACCAAAGGCTCCGGCCGACGCTTCGACGCCTGGCCGGTATGCGGACCTCGGATTCCTGGCGGCGCGTCTGGGGTTTGAGGATCGTCGTCGTCATCGGTTTCCTCCGCACGGCACGCGGTGCGTCCGGAATTCGGCGAGCGCAGGTGGATGACCTGCATGCCGGTGTCCGGGACCTCGCCTTCGCTGACTCCGGGCCGGGCACATGGGGAACCGCCTTTCGCGGGAACTTCGGGGAAATGTCGCAGGGCGTTCTGGGGACGTGTGGTGGTCAGTAGGTCGCGCGGCCGCCGCTGATGTCGTAGACGGCGCCGGTGGAGAAGCTGACCCTGTCGGAGGCGAGCCAGGCGATCAACTCGGCGACCTCTTCCGGCCGGCCGATCCTGCCCATCGGAATGAGATTCGTGATGTAGGCCAGCGTCTCGGGCTGGGTGGCGGCGTTCATGGGGGTATCGATCACGGCCGGGGCGATGGCGTTCACCAGCACTCCGCTGGTGGCCAGTTCCTTGCCCAGCGACTTGGTCAGCCCGATGACGGCGGCCTTCGCGGCCGAGTACGACGAGATGTTCGGATTGCCGTCCTTGCCGGCCATGCTGGCGATGTTCACGACGCGTCCCCAGCCCCGCTCACGCATACCGGGGACGAAGGTGCGGCACGTGTGAAAGACGCCGTGTACGTTCACGTCAAACGCCTTCCGCCAGCCCTCCACGGGGATTTCCCAGAGAGGAGCGTTGGGCCCGACGATCCCGGCCGAGTTGACCAGGATGTCGACAGGACCGACCTCGTCGGCGGCGGCCTGGACACTTGCCGGGTCGCTGACGTCACAGACGATGTCGGCCCCCTCGGCGATGTCGAGGGTGATGGCCCTGACGCCTTCCTGTTCCAGCCGGGCAGCGGTGGCCTCGCCCAAGCCGCTGGCGCCTCCGGTGATGAGTGCGGTGCGCGAAGGGATCATGGTGTCCGTTTCCTGGTCGAGTCGCTGGAATCTCGCGCGGCTTGCGGTCGCTGCTGGAGCCGCCGGTGGGCCTACTCGTCGGGGTTCCCGGGTCGTTCCGCCGCGGCTCCGGGCACGACGGTCACGGCCGAGTGCGACGCGTCCGCCATCCGGGGAGCGCTGCGACTCATCGCCATCACCCTCCCGAGAGAATTCCAATAATTGGAATCAAGATCTATATCTTGGAACATACGGCGACACTAGCCAACCCTCGCCCCGTCGGGAAGGCACAATGGGTAAAGAATTTCGTTTCTTGAAACGACGGTCTAACCTTCGGATCACATCGAGCCGACGTCATGCCCGCCCGGCGCCGGACCGGGAAGCGCCGCGGGCCGGCCAACCCAGCAGCCAGCATGACGGACATTCACTGACCTAAGCGGCAAATTGATGACTCGGGGCACTAGGTCAACGTTCGCACGCAAGAGACGAATACTGTCTGGGCGATTGTCAGGAACGGGTCACGCGGCTAGCCTCTGCAACGTTGCAACTGGGCTTGAGCCTCTCTCATTTGCCCGCTCCGAGGCCGGCCCAACGAGCCGCGTTTCCCCCGTCAAAGGAAGACACCGATGACTTCTGACACGCCTGCACGAGAACGAAGACGGCCAACAAGGGGCCCCCGCACCGGCCGTGGGCGGCTGGCCTTGGCCGGGGCCGCGATGGCGGCCCTGACGATGCTCCTGAGCCTGGTCAGTGCCGCGCCGGCCAGCGCCGCGCCGGCCACGCTCGTCAGCGCGGCTTCCGGCCGCTGCCTGGACGTCGTCGGCAACAGCCAGACGCCCGGCACCGAGGTCGGCATCTACGACTGCAACAGCCAGGCCAACCAGCAATGGGAGTTCGTCAGCGGCTCACTGCGCACGTTCGGCGGCACCCGCTGCCTGGACGCGGTGAACGGCGGTACCGCGGCCGGTACGCAGCTGGTCATCTGGAACTGCAACGGGCAGGCCAACCAGCGCTTCGCCCTTCGCGGCGACGGAAGCGTCCTGAGCGAACAGTCCGGCCTGTGTGTGGACGTGGTCGGCGGGGCAACCGCCAACAGCACCCGCGTCGCCCTGTGGGGCTGCAACGGGCAGGCCAACCAACGGTGGACGGTCGGCGGCGGCACGCCGGGCGACTGCACCGTATCGCCCGTCAATCCCGACGCGACTGCCCAAGCCCGTGCGGTGCTGTGCTACATCCGCAGCCAGTACGGCAACCACATCCTCTCCGGCCAGCAGGAATCCACCTGGATCGGCGGACCGGAGTACGAGATGAACCACATCTACAACAACACCGGCAAGTACCCCGCGATCCGCAGCCTGGACCGCGGCGACTCCCCCGACTTCGCCTCGCGGGCCATCGCCTGGTGGAACGCGGGCGGGATACCCATGGTCGGCTACCACATGGGCGCTCCCACCTTCCCCGACGGCTACGACGGCTCCCGCCAGCGGGTCGACATCAACCGGGTACTCACCCCCGGCACCGCCGAGTACCAGTCGTTCATCAGCCGTCTGGACGGCGTCTCGGCCCAGCTCCAGCAGTTGGAGAACGCCGGTGCGGCCGTGATCTGGCGGCCGTTCCACGAGGCCGGTGGCACCTGGTTCTGGTGGAGCATGGAGGGCGGCAGCCAGTACAACCGGCTGTGGCGCTTCACCTACGACTACATGACCAACGTCAAGGGCCTGGACAATCTCATCTGGCTGCACGGCTTCAACGGCGAGCCCAACAGCGCCTTCTACCCCGGCAGCCAGTACGTGGACATCGGCGGCGCCGACACCTACGCCGGTGACGGCAACTACGACCCCCTGAAGGCGATGTTCGACCGGACGTACGCCGTCGTCGGCCCCTCCCGGCCGATCGCCCTGCACGAGAACGGCCCCATCCCCGATCCGGCGCGACTGCAGTCCTCCGGGGCCCGGTGGGTGCTGTTCAACACCTGGCACGGCAACCACCTGACGGTGAGCAACTCCACCAGCCACCTGCGGTACGTCTACAACCACGCCTACGTCATCACCCGCGACGAACTGCCCGACTTCGGCTGACGTCCGGCCCGTCCGGGCCCGGCCACCGCCGAGGTGGCCGGGCCCTTTCGGCTACCGTTCGGCGAGAACGCGGACGTCCCACGGGCCGAGGCGTACCGCCTCGCCGGCGGGGATGTCCTCACCGGTGAGGACGTCGTGGACGGCGACCGGCGGGGTGAACTCGCTGGGCTGCCAGGACCAGTTGTGGAGGAACCGCAGCCGGGTGCCGTCCTTGGCGGTGGCGCCGGTGACGGTCTGGGTGTCGGCGTTGGTCCGCCACGCGGTGGGGCGGTCGGGAGCGGCCCAGGCGAGGATCGCCGCGGCGAGTGCGGGGTCAGGGACGGTGCCGACGTAGGTGACGCGGCCGGCGCCGTGGGCGCGGGTGGTGACGGCCGGCCACCGGCCGAGGTGCGGGTGCCGGTAGGCGGCCAGGACTTCGGTGCCGGCGTCCGCGTGGGGCGTGAGACCGTCGGCCCAACAGGTGGCCCTCGCGCCGTCCGGGAGGGTCAGCGGGGAGCCGTCGGGTGCCTCGACCGGCACCGGGGTGCGGAGGGTGGAGAACTCGTCGTACCAGACGCCGGCCGCCTCGGTCAGGAACGCGGGCTTGCGCTCTAGGCGGGCCCGGGCCTCCTCGTCCTCGTAGCCGGTGCGGATGCCGAGCAGCAGATGGCCGCCGGCGGCAGCGTAGCGTTCCAGCCAGCGCAGCTCGTCGTCCGTGGCGAGGAGCAGCGCGGCGGCGACCAGCACCGGGTGGCGGGCGGCGTACTCGGCCGGGTCGGTGGCGAAGAGCTGCGAGGGGTGGGTGATCCTGGCCTGGAGGCCGGCGTCGAAGGCGCCGCGGTAGAAGGCGTTGAAGACGGCCTCGTAGGAGCCGCGGTCGGCGGTGCCGTTGGGGGCGAGCAGGAACGGTGCGCCCTCGGCGGCCCACTTGGTGTCGGTGGAGTACACCAGGGCGACGTCGGCGTCCGGGGTGAGGCCGGCGACGAGGGCGCCGCCGCGCCGGAAGTCGTCGCCCAGGCGGGCGAGTTCGCGGTAGACGCGGCCCGGTTCCTGGCTGTGGGGGAGGATGCCGCCCCAGTACGTCTCGGTGCCGAAGTGCAGGGTGTGCCAGTGCCAGTACTCGATCATGGTCGCGCCGCGGGACACCAGCGCCCAGGCGACCTGGCGCCACTGGCCGTCGTAGGCGGGCTCGTTGAGGTTGGGGCCGCCGATGGCCTGGGCGTTGGTCTCGGTGACGAGGTAGGGCTCCTGGCGGGAGGAGTACATCCGGTCCGCATCCTGATAGAGCGCCCAGGTGCCGTCGGCGGGCCAGTCCCGGTCGGTGTCGCGGGAGCAGGGGAGTTCGAGCGCGTCCTGCATGCGGTAGTAGGGGTTGCCGGCGGTGACGTCCAGGCGGCGGGTGAGGTCGTCGTCCTTCACGGTGGGGCGTGAGTAGGAGATGCAGGTGGTCACGAACTGGTCGTCGCGCGCGTACTCGCGCACGACGTCGGCCTGCCAGCCGATGAAGTCGGTGGTGAGCGTGCCCTGGAAGCGGCGCCAGGCCAGGTCGTACTGGGGCTGGGCGTTGCCGTCAGGCGTCCACAGGTCGGCCCAGGTGGACAGCCGGTGCGACCAGTAGGTGAGCCCCCACGCCTTGTTGAGCTCCTCGACCGAGCCGTAGGTGTGCCTGAGGTGGTCGACGAAGCGCTGGAAGACGCCGCGGTTGAAGAGGATCTGGTTGCCCGGCTCGTTGTCGACCTGCCAGCCGATGACGGCCGGGTGGTCGGCGTAGCGGGCGGCGATCCTGCGGATGACGCGTTCGGCGTGGAAGAGGAACGCGGGGTGGGTGTAGTCGATCTCCTGGCGGGCGCCCCAGCCCATGCGCTGGCCGGTGCGGTGCTCCGCGTTGATCTCGGGGTAGGCGCGGGCGAGCCAGGGCGGCACCGCGTAGGTGGGGGTGCCGACGATCACGCTGATGCCCCGCTCGTGGGCGCCGTCCAGCACCGGCTGGAGCCAGTCGAGGTCGAAGACGCCGTTCTCCGGCTCCCAGGTGGACCAGACGGACTCGCCGACGCGAATCACCGTGAAGTGGGCCTGCCGCATGAGGTCGAGGTCAGCCTCCAGCCGGGGCGTCGGCTGGTACTCGTGGTAATAGGCGGCACCGAAGAGTACCCGGTCGGGGAGGTTGGGCATGGTGGTTCCCTGTCTTGGTCGTTCAGTCACGTCTGATTGCGGCGGGAGATCGAGCGCTTCTCCGCTGAACCGGTGGCCAGGAGACGAGAAGCCGCCGTCCTGGTCCGCCTGTGCCAGGAGCACCCAGTCCCGTCCGTCCGGCTTGCTGGGGAGCGTCAGTGCCCCGCCGACCGGCCGCACCCCCTTGTGGGCCGTCGCGTACTCCCCCGTCCGCGGATCGAACCACCACAGGGTATAGGACGTGCTCCTGAGCAGCGACAGCGTGGCCCGCCCCTCGCCGTTCCGGTATGTCTCCCCGAAGAACATCACCACCGTCTCCATCTCCGGGTCGGCCGTGACCTGCGGCGCGTACATGGTGTTGTTGAAGACGTACGGCGAGCTGAAGCACTCGGGGAAGGGACGCAGCCGGTACCAGCCGACGTCCTCGTAGAAGCGGCGCAGGTGGCTCAGCTGGTCCGCTCCGGGGAGGTCGATCCCCTCGTACCACGGGAGATCGCCCCACATGCTCCTGCCATCGTCGCGCTCCCATGCGGCGTTCCAGCAGCCCTGGGCGCCGTAGGTGTAGCCGCAGCATCCCGACTGGATCGCCCGGTAGGCGACGTGCCGCACCATCGTGTCGGTGACCGGGCGGCGGCCGGCGAACTCCACGCTGAGAAGCCCTTCGTACATGCTCTCGCCTTCCACCAGAGGCGTCCCGGGGTGAGCGGCCAGCTGGTCGCGGTAGTGGACGGGGCTCAGGTCGAAGTCGCCGTGGGCGTGCTGATGGAGCGTCAGCGTCAGCCAGTCCTCGCCCTGGTAGTAGGGCGCGATGGGTCGCTCGGCGGTGGCGTGAGCGGTGCGCGGCTGGTCGTACCCGTCAGCGTCCCTGATGGCCAGCGCCACCTCCCGCCAGGCGTCGATCCGCTGCTCCCGGCGGTCGGGCTCGTAGCCGGCCACCTCACCCCCGAGGGTCCACACCATGGGGTAGGAGCCGTAGCGGGCCACGATGTACCGCGCGAAGCGCTGCACGCCCGCCGGGTCGGCGTCCACGACGGCGTACCAGCCCAGTCCCATGGCGTTGACCAGTCCGTGATCGGCGATGTAGGCGATCCGCGGGTCGACGTTGGCCTGGAAGTAGCCGACGTCGATCTCCTCGAACAGCTTTCCTTCCAGCCAGCAGGGACTGGCGCCGGAGGACCAGTCGAACATCATCAGATTCGTCTGGTAGACGGTGAACCCCTGCCCGACGCGCCGGTCCACCATCCCCCGGAACTGGGAACTCCAGCCCGGCTTGTTGGCCTCGTCCCAGCGTTCCCGCGTGAAGCGCCAGTGCGTGTCGCCGAGCCAGAAGAACGGGGTGTCGTCGGCATGGGACAGATAGCTGCCGCCCGGCCCTCGCCGCAGGAAGCCATGGCGGTAGATCGGGTGGTCGTCCTCCGGATCGTCAACGCATCGCAGCTCGCCGGCTGGGCTGTTGAGGCCGCCGTCGGACGCGTCGTCGGACGACACCGCGTAGCGCCAGGTGCCCGGACGCGTCGGCGCGAAGCGCACCTTCCACGTGTGCCCGCCGTCCCAGAAGGCGGGCCGCCGGATCTCGATGCCGCCCGGCCCCGTGAAGACGGCCTGGGCCTGGACATCGGTGTAGGGATTCGCATGGTCCTTGAGGCTCTCGAAGGAGAACTCAGCGGTTCTCCATGTCGCGACGGTTCGCATGCTCCCCGCCTCAGCCGCGCTCATGGACGACGACCCGCACGCGATCCAGGTTCTGCACCGCGGCGAACGGCGTGCTCGCGTCGCCCTCTCGCTGGGAGGTCGCGCGCAGCACCGGGAAATAGACGCCGGGCGAGGCGTAGGTGAAGGTCGCCTGGACTTCCACGGTCTGCCGCGGGGGCCGGGAGGGCGACGGGGTGAACTCGCCGGTGCCGGTGAAGTCCCATGCGGTGGCCACGACCCGGCCCGACCGCGGTGGCGCCTGGATCCTGGCGGTGAACGTCACGGGCTCGCCCGCCACCACGTCGATCCGTTGCGCGCCGTCGACGGTCAGGTCGACGACGGGCTGTATGCCGCCGCGCCGCGCCGCGTCCTCCGGCACGCCGATCTGGCTGTCGTCCACGTCGTAACGGGTTGACCGCGGCGGGGCCACCCCGCGCTCGACCCAGGCGCTCACGTCGCGCACCGCTTGCTGGATGGTGCCGTTGAAGTCGACGAGGCGGGCCGCGCGAGGACCGGTGACATCGCCCTCCTGGTGGTCGGCGTTGTCGGTGTACCAGAGCCGGAAGCTGTCGTCGTAGCGGTCGCCCAGGGCCTGGTTCACCTGCTGGGCGTACCAGTCGCCGTGCCAGGGATAGGCGTCGACGTCGAGCAGGTTGGCGACCACGATCACCTTGCCGTTGATCTCACCGGTGTGCGTGCCGCCGCCGCTGGTGCTGCGCGAGATCATCGGGCCCACCTGGACGGGACGTTGCGGGTAGATCGGCGATCCGTTGGCGTCGCGAAACTGGTCCCAGGCGTGGAAGCCGGGCCGGGTCGGCACCTGGTGCCGGTGGTACGAGGTGAGCGCGACGGACCAGCGGTTGTCGATCCGCAGCCGGTCACCGGCGTCGATGGCGTCCAGCACGTCGGCGGAGTTGCCTTCGCCGACGGTGAAGGTCTTCGTCGCCGGGTCCAGCGTGCCCGTGAGTGTTCCGGTGGCGGTCGTGCCGTCGGCGTCGTGGACGGTGTAGTCCAGGCCGATCGTGCTCTCGACGACCGGAACGCCGTCCAGGACCAGCCTGGTCGGGACGTTCTGGTCGTCCCTGTCCACCTCGGTGATGGTCGCCCGTTGGTCGATCCTCGCGGCGCGGATGATGTCGCCGAGCGGAGACTGCTCCGTGCCGAGGTATCCCGGCTTGTTCCAGAAGTCGTCCGCGTATGTGGGGTCCATGGTACGGATCACCGGGCCGAACCCGAGCAGGCCGTCCGGCCTCTCCAGCCCGAGCAGGTAGGAGTAGTCCTCCCACCCCCGCAGCGGGACTCCCATCCGCGTCACCTCGGCCAGCACCGACCGCTCCACCTCGGTGAGCCCGGCGTAGGGATTCCCGCTCCCGCCGGGCGCGACCGCGTCCGCGATCCGAGGGGCCTCGTCCCTGAGCACGAGCCGGGCGAAAGCACGGGGGAAGATGGCCATCGACGTCGGGCTGCCGGGGATGAACGGCACCGCCCCTTCCCAGACGCCCGTGGAGTTCTCTGTCGCCCCGATGGTCTGGAACGAGCCGCCGCTGCCGCCGTAGACATAACCGTAGATCCGCCGGTCCGGTTGCCCGTAGTAGTCCGCCGCGACGGTCTCGGAGAACTTGGCCGCGGCGGCGTCCACCCGGTAGCCGCCGTTGCCGTTGGTCTGGACGGTGTACGCGCCGCTGTCGGCGCCGAAGGCGATGGTCTCGTCCGAGGCGTTCTCGTCCTGGTAAGCCGCCAGCGGGTACACCTTGTGGAAGAAGCGGCCCTCCCACTGCTCCTCGGGTGGGAAGTAGAAGTTGAACCGGTAGTCGGTGCCCTCGAAGTGACCCGACACGCGGTGGTGCGGCACCGGCTCGGTCACGTCCGTCTGGCTGTCGATGACCGGCCGGTTGTACCGCGGATCGACACACTCGGCGGTGACCCACACGGGGCCGCCCTCCTCACGGGGCGCGCACTCCGGTGGCGACGCCGCGGCCGAGGCGCCGATGCCCGGCGCCACGGAGGCGACCAGCGCGGCCACGACGCACAGTGTCGTGGCCCGCGCGAGGCCGCGTCCGCGTCGCCACCGCGCCCCGCTTCCGGAACTGACCGGAGTGCCTCCCGGCACGCTTCTCTTCACATATCGCATGAGGGACTTCCCATCGTCCGGGTTGGTTTCTCGTTCACCGTGGCTCGTATGCCACGGCCAGCACGCGGGTCTTCGCGGCCGTCGCACAGAGGGCGAGCATGCGGCCCGTGAAACCGGAGGCGACTTCGGTGGAGAGGTATCTCCCGTCCAGGCGCGCGAGTTCCAGGGGCCCATCACCGTCGTCGATGGACAGGACCAGTTCGTCAGGCCCGGCATCGCCCAGCGGCACGCGTGCCGATCGGGGTGGCAGGCAGGCGATCCGGAGCACCACCGTGGTCCCGACGACGGGGACCGCGTTGAGTTCCTGCTGGAGGGCGCCGACCCGCACCGTCGCGCGGACCTGGCCGTCTTCCAACGTCAGCCCGTACCAGTGACGGTCGTCGAGTCGCACGAGGAACCGCCCCGAGCCCTCGAAGGTCGCATCGGCGGTCCAGGCGAGGTCACGAACGCGCGTGCACAGCAGACCGGGGCCGGTGGGGCCGTCGGGCAGGTGGCGCAGCTCCAGTCCACCCGACGGGTGCCGCACACCGACGCTTCCGGGCTCGCCGCCCGGGACGACCCACCGGGCGTCGAGCCGGGCCGCCGAGAAGTCGTCGGTGAAGCCGGTGGTTGGCAGGGGCGGGTCGAAGCGCCCCTCGTCGAAGACCGGCCATCCGTCGACCCAGTCCACGCCCGCGAGGAACGTCTCCCTGCCCAGGACGTGGAAGCCCGGGGTCGATCCGCGCGGGCGGGTGCCGAGGTAGACGGCCGCCCACTCGCCGTCCACGGTCCGCACGAGGTCGGCGTGGCCGACGCTCTGGACCGGGTGAATGGTGCTGCGGTGGGTGAAGACGGGGTTGAGGGGAAACGGTTCGAACGGCCCCCACGGAGCGCGGGCGCGTGCCACGGTGACGCAGTGACCCCGCTCCGTCCCGCCCTCGGCCAGGAAGAGGTACCAGTAGTCCCCGATGTGGTAGAGGTGTGGCGCCTCCGCCGCGGGCAGGCCGCTTCCCTGCCACAGCGGGTAGGGCGAGCCGAGCAGCTCGCCGGTCGCGAGGTCGAGACGGGCCTGTTGTATCTCTCCCTCTTCGAAGGAGGCGCTCATCGCCTTCCAGGTCAGGTAGCACTGTCCGTCGTCGTCCCAGCAGAGGTCCGGGTCGATGCCTCGCGCGGCCCGGACGAACACCGGCTCGCTCCATGGCCCGGCCGGGTCGTCGGCGTGGACGAGGACCAGACCGGTGGAGAAGTCGCTGACGTTCGTCGTCACGAACCAGAAGCGGCCGGCACGATGACGCAGCGTCGAGCCGTATATCCCGGACGAGGGCCGCGCCTCACCGCGGCGGAACTGGGAGCGCCGGTCGAGGATGTTGCCGATCGGGGACCAGGTCAGGAGATCGCGGCTGTGGAGGATCGGCGCGCCGGGGAAGTATTCGAAGCTGGAGTGCGCGAGGTAGTAGTCCACTCCGACCCGACAGATCGTCGGGTCGGGGTGGAACCCGGGCACGATGGGGTTCTCGGCGGCGCCGCCACGCGACCGCCGCCGCGGACGCGGTCGTCCCTCTTCGGCCGTCCCGAGCGTCTCAGCCATGCTCGACCACCGCCTGGGACAGGAAGCTCCGCTCCGCGCTCGTGAGCACTCTGGTCTGGCCCGCCAGCTCGAACGACCCGGTCAGGCGGCGGTCGTCCGCGTCGAATCCCAGGAAGAACTCGACGTTCGCGGGCTCGACGGCGAAGTCGCGGGCGGCGTTGGTGTACCCGAGCTGTGCGGCCGCGAGATGGAAGGTGACCCCGCGGGACTCCCCGGGAGCGAGCTCGACGCGGCAGAACCCGGCGAGCTGCTGGGCCGGCCGGGTGACACCGGACGTGTTGACGCGGACGTAGAGCTGGACGACGGTCGCGCCGTCGACCGCACCCGTGTTGCTGACCGTTGCCCCGATCCGGGCGACCCCGGCGGTGTCGATCGCCGGGTCACACACCGGATCGGTGAGCGCGAAGTCCGCGTAGCTCAGGCCGTGCCCGAACGGGTACAGCGGCGTGGCCGCCATGTCGAGGTAATGCTGCGGAACGCCCGGCGGCAGCGGATTCCGGTACCCGGTGCCGACCTTCTGGTGGTGATACACCGGGATCTGGCCGGAGTGGCACGGGATGCTGTACGGCAGTTTCCCGCTCGGGTTGACCCGACCGAAGAGAACCTCCGCCACGGCCGCCGGGCCGAGCGGGCCACCGTAGGACGCCACCACGATCGCGGAGGCGTTCAGAACCACCTCGGGCAAGGCGTAGGCGCGGCCCTGGAAGAGCACGGCGATGACGGGCTTGCCGGTGGCGGCCACCGCCTCGGCCAGCCGGGTCTGCGCCGCCGGCAGCGAGACGTCCGCCGAGTCGCTGCCCTCTCCCTCGGTGCGTTCGCCCTGGAAGAGCAGGCTGGCCCCGCCGAGGGCGAGCACGACGACGTCGGATCGCCGCGCGGCGTCCACGGCCCGCTCCACGGCGTCCGGCTCCAGCGACCGCGTCAGCGTGCTTCCCTGTTCGGCGAGGACGCGGCGCGCGAAGGCGGAGATTCCCTCCGCGAGGGTACGCGCTCCGTACTGGGCGTGGACGTACTCCTCCTGATCCACCTCGGGAAGCAGCTCGGCGTTCCACGTGGCCATGTGGGGGTCGACACCGACCATGTTGCCGAGCTTCCCCTGGGACATGGCGATGGTCATCTCCCGCCACCCCGGATAGCTGTAGGCCGGGAACTGGTGCCTGGCCGCCTCGGCGTGCGGCCCGACCACGGCGACGGTGAGCGCCCCGGGTGACAGCGGCAGGACCCCGTCGTTCCTGACCAGCACGACGGATCGCCGGGCCAGCCGCTGTGAGAGTTCCCTGCCCTCGGCCGCGACGGCGGTCACGTCGATGTGCTCTCGCGGATACGGGTTCTCGAACAACCCGAGCTCGAACTTGGCCCGCAGCACGCGCCGGGTGCTGGTGTCGACGTGACGGATGTCCACGGTGCCCTGCTCGACCTCGCGGGCGAGCACCGCGCCGTAGCCGTACTCACTCGGCAGCTCGACGTCCAGACCGGCGGCGATCGCCAGCCGCCCGGCCTCCGCGGGCGTGGCCGCGACCCGCTGACGGCCCGTCATGTGCTCCAGAGTCATGTAGTCCGAGGACACGAAGCCGTCGAACCCGAGGGTGTCGCGCAGCAGATCGGTGAGAACCTCCCTGGACGCGCCCACCGGGATGCCGTCGACGTCGCCGTAGGAGTTCATGACCGACCTGAGTCCGGCGATCTGGATCGCGGCCTCGAAGGGATAGGCGACCAGGTCCCGCATCTGCCGCGCACCCCCCTCGTACGCCGACAGGTTGATGCCGCCGGCGCCCAGGGCGTACCCGAGGAAGTGCTTGGCGGTGGCGATGACGCCCGCGGCGAGGTCCGTGCCCTGGAGGCCTCGCGTGAAGGCCACGCTCAACGCCGCCGACAGGTAGGGGTCCTCACCGTAGGTCTCGTGGGTGCGGCCCCACCTCGGATCGAGGGCGACGTCCATCACCGGCGACAGCGCCTGAAGGAAGCCCACGCGGCGCATCTGGCGGCGGATCAGGTCCGTCATCTCCTCGACGAGTTCGGGGCTGAAGGTCGCGGCCAGCCCCGTACCGGTCGGAAACACCATGTGGCCGCCGACGACGAAGCCGTTGAGCGCCTCGGCGTGGACCAGCGCCGGAACGCCGAGCCTGGTGCGCGTCACCAGCTGCCGCTGGATGCGGCCCACGAGGTCCGCGAGCTGCCGCGGGGAGTCGAGGTAGAGCCCGGCGACGTGACCGGGTGGGTGTGTGAGCAGCACCTCGACGTCGTCCGCGTCGGAGCCGTCTCCGTTGACCAGTGACCAGGGCAGGACGGAGGTGAGCTGGCCGCACTTCTCCTCGGGTGTCATCTCCGCCAGCAGGAGGTCCGCCCGGACGTCGGCGGGTAGCTGGGGGTTGCGGTAGTCGTCATGGGGCAGCGTCACGGTGGGTCTTCCTTGTCGGGTGTCTGATGACGCCGGACCGCATGAGTCGAGGCGGCCGGACTTGCGGGGGGTGGAGGGCGCGGAGGGCCCGGATCTCAACGTCGTGTCTCGACCGGCTCCCCTTTGGCGCCGGGAGCCGAGGGTTGTTCCCGCCGCGCGAGCTCCAGGCGCCGTGCCCGCCGCAGCCGCTGCTTCGCCGGGTCCGCCACCGGGGCGGCCATCTGCAGCTTGCGCGTGTACGGGTGCCGCGGGTTCGTCGCGACGCCGTCTGCCGCTCCGATCTCGACGACGCGGCCTTGGTAGAGGACGGCGATCCGGTCGCTCACGCTGTGGACGACGCCGAGGTCGTGACTGATGAACAGGTACGCGACGCCCCTCTCGCGCTGGATCTCCTCAAGAAGCGTGAGCACGCGGGCCTGGGTGGTCACGTCCAGGGAGCTCGTGGGTTCGTCACAGATGATCACCGACGGGTCGAGCGCGAGCGCCCGCGCGATCGCGATCCGCTGTCGCTGCCCGCCCGAGAACTCCCTGGGGTAGCGCGCGCCGGCGTCGGCCGGCAGGCCGACGGCGTCCAGCAGCTCACGCACCCGAGCCCGCCCGCCGAAACCGCTGGCCGCGGCCAGGGGTTCGACCAGGATGTCCTCGATCCGCATCGAGGGGTTCAACGAGGAGTACGGGTCCTGGAACACCACCTGGATGTCGCGTGCGACCTTGCGCCGCCTGGTGCGTGGGATGTTGCTGATGGTCTCCCCGCGGAAGGTGATCGAGCCCGCCGTCACGGGCGCGAGCCCGAGGATCGCGCGGCCGATGGTGGTCTTTCCCGACCCGGACTCGCCGACGAGGCTGAGGGTCTCGCCTGCGGCAAGGTCGAAGGAGACGTCATCGATCACCGTGACGGGGTCGCGGCGGCCGCCGTAGCGGACGAGGAGGTTCTCGACGCGCAGCACTGGTTCCCGCACTCCTCACACCTCCGCGAGTTCGACACGGCGGGATGCCGACAGCAGCTCGCGCGTGTAGTCGTGGGTCGACGAGGCGAAGAGCGAGTCCACGTCGCTCCGCTCGACGATGTGTCCGTCCCTCATCACGCTCACCGAGTCACAGAGGTCGGCGACAACGCCGAGGTTGTGCGTGACCAGGATCATCGCGAGCCCTCGCTCGTCGCGGAGTTCCCGGAGCAGTTCGAGTACCTCGGCCTGGACGGTGACATCCAGGGCGGTGGTCGGCTCGTCCGCGACGATGAGGTCGGGGTTGGAGGCCACGGCGCCGCAGATGAGCACGCGCTGCGCCATCCCGCCGGAGATCTGGTGCGGGTAGAGCCGGAAGACGCGCTCGGGATCGTCGATGCCCACGCGCGCCAGCAGACCCAGCAGCTCGCCTCGGGCATCGGGTTTGTTCATCTTCCGGGCGGCGCGAAGGCCGTACACGAGCTGTGCCCCGACGGTGAACGCCGGGTCGAGGTTCGACATGGGCTCCTGCGGGACGTACGCGATCCGCCGGCCGCGAGCGTGCCGCAGGGCATCGTCGTCGTCCAGCAGGTCCGTGCCGTCCAGGCGGATGCTCCCGCCCAGGACGACCGCCTGACGCGGCAGGATGCCGAGCGTCGAGAAGGCGATCTGCGACTTCCCTGAGCCCGATTCGCCGACCAGCCCGTGGATCTCCCCGCGGCGCACGTCGAGGTCGACTCCGTGCACGACCTCGCGCACGCGCTGCTCGTTCCCCGGATAGCCGACACGAAGGCCACGGATCGACAGGATCACGTCCGCCGCGACCTCGGGCGCGGCTCCGGCGGGCGCCCGCCGGGCCTCGCGGAGGAGTTCTCGGCGCCGCGCGGGCCTGAGGTCCCTGCTCTGCGCCGCCGACTGCAGCACGTCGCGCAGGACGTTGCCGAGCAGGACGAGCGCCATGATGGTGAGGCTGATGAGGAGAGCCGGCCAGATCATGCCGGGGCGGTTGTTGTAGAGGTTGTCGAAGGAGTTCTGCAGGACCGTTCCCCACGAAGGCTGGGCCGGGTCGCCCAGCCCGAGGAACTCCACCCCGGCCTGGATGCCGATGCCGGCGGCCAGGATGAAGGATGTCTGGATGATGACCGGCGCCCGCACCGCCCACAGCACGTGCTTGGCGATGATGCGCGCGTCGGACAGGCCGACCACCTTGGCCGCGTCGACGTAGAGCTCGTTGCGAACGCCGACCACGATGGACCGGACGAGACGGAAGTACGTGGGTGCGATCAGCAGCCCGAACACGGACATCGCCGCGATGACGTTCGGTCCGGTGAGGGCGTAGAGCGAGATGAGCAGGACGATGCCGGGCAGCGACATGACGGCGTCCGACAGGAAATTGACGGCCGCGTCGATCCTGCCCCGGTAGAAGCCGGCGACGAGGCCGCTGGTCAGGCCGACCGAGAGCGATACCGCCAGCACGATCAGGCACCCGAGCAGCGTCGGGCGGGTCCCCCACATCAGCCTCGAGAGGATGTCTCTTCCGGTCGCGTCCGCCCCGAGGAGGTGCCCTTCGCTGAAGGGCCCCGCGTTCACCGCGGCCAGGTCCGTGGCATTCGGATCGACGGGAGCCAGCCAGGGGCTGGAGAGCCCGAAGACCGCCACGAGTACCAGGAAGCCCAGGCAGATCGCCCCGATCGGATGTCTGAGGAGCCGCCGGAGACTGGAGCGCCGCACCGGGAGCGCGTCCGGAATCGAGAGCGTTGTCATCTGACCCTCGCCTTCGGATTGATGAGAGCGTTGGCCAGATCGGCCAGGAGATTGACGCAGAGGACGACGATGATCGCCACGATGACGGCGCCCATCACCATGGGGACGTCACCCTGCTGTGCCGACAGGTTGGCCAGCTGGCCCATGCCGGGCAGGGCGAAGACCTGCTCCACGAAGATCGCCCCGCCGAAGAGGGCCAGCGTCTGCAGGCTGAGAACGGTGAGTCCCGGGCCGGCGGCGTTGCGCAGCACGTGCCGGAACACGACGCGCGACTCGGGGATGCCCCGGGCGCGGAGCGTGCGCACGAAGTCCCGCGAGAGGGTGTCCAGCACCGCCCCCCGGAACTGCGTCGCCACCTTCGCCACCGAACCGATGAGAAGGGCCAGCAGGGGGAGTGTCACGGAGGTCAGCCAGGCGCCCACGCCGTCCTCCGGCGGCACGTAGCCGGTCGCCGGGAAGATCCGGTAGGAGACGGCGAACAGGGACACGAGACCGATCGACACGACGAACGCCGGGACCCCCTCGCCGACCACGGCGACGAACTGTGCGACCCGGTCGAGCCATCCACCGTAGACCGCGGCCGCCACTCCGAGCAGCACACTGAGCACCAGGGTGAGGCAGAGGGTCAGGACCACCAGCGTGAGGGTCACCGGCACCCGCGTCGACAGGGCCTCCGTCACGGGCTGCCCCGTGAAGAAGGACCGCCCGAGGTCGCCGGTGACCGCATGCCCGAGCCAGTCGCCGTACTGGACGAGCAGCGGCCGGTCGAGTCCCAGTCGGGCGACCTCACGCTGGACGTCGGCCTCGGTGGCGGACTCGCCCAGGATCGCCCGTGCGATCCCGGGTCCGTTTCCGAACATCAGGCAGAAGGTGGCGAAGCTGACCACGAGCAGCACGCCCAGCGCTCGCAGAAGCTTCAAGGGCAAAGACCACACCATCGTCGGCAGCTCCTCGTCGACCGGCCGGGGCTACTTGAAGTCCCGCAGCAGTGGGTGCAGTCCCGTGTAGTCCGACATCGTGGGGATCTCGATGTCCGGGCTGTAGGCGTAGAAGCCGTCGGGGTTCGCCATCGGCACGAACCACGCCTGGTCGATGACGTGCCGGTTGATGTCCTGCTGAGCCGCCACTCGCTCCTCGTCCGTGCCGTTGAGAACGGTCTGCCACAGGTCCTCGATCGTGGGGTCCGACTGGTGCATGACGTTCCAGATGCCGTCCTGAAGCACGTAGTCCTGGATGTCCTGCAGGGATTCGCCGTAGTTCCCCAACTGCCACAACGGCACGGGGTAGTCGCCGCTCAGCAGCTCCTGGATGGCGCTGGGGCCGCTGAGAGTCTCCTGCCGCACGTTGATGTTGAGAAGACCGAGCTGATCGGTCACATAGGGAAGGAGAAGGTCGAGGTTCTGCCCCTCCATGAACGGGATGTTCAGGGTGAACCCGTCGGCGTAGCCCGCCTCGGCCATCAGCTCCCGGGCCGCTTCCACGTCGTACGGGTACGGGTCTTCGAGGCCGTCGATGTAGGCGTCGCTGTCCGGTCGGAAGATCTGGTAGGCGGGATCGGCGTGGCCCCGGTAGAGCTGCTCGGCGATGGCGTCCCGGTCGAAGACCATGTTCATCGCCCGGCGAACCCTCACATCGCCGAGCGCGGGGACCGCCTCTCCGCGGTGGTCCGTCAGCAGAAGGCGCGTGGTGATGCCGCCGCTCAGCGTCTTGACCTCGAGCCCGGACCCCTGAGCCTCGTCGACGGTGGCCTGAGACACGATGGTCCCGTCGATCTGTCCCGTCTTCAGGGCGTTCAGTGCCGCGGTCTCGCTCTCCAGGACCCTCATGACCACCCGCTGGTACGGGAAGTTCTCGGCGTCCCAGTAGTCCTCGTTCTTGAGGAACGTGTACACCGAGCCGCGCGTGGTCGCGGATCCGTCGAGGGTGTACGGGCCCGAACCGACGGGCCTGTCATCCAGCGTCCCCGCGGCAATCTGCTCCGACGGGGAGATGCGGGGCTCACACAGCTTCAGGGAGAGCGCGGGCTGCGGTGCCGGCCAGCTGATCGTCACCGTCAGGTCGTCCGGCGTCTCGATCTCGATCCCGGCGAACCGCGCGTTCTTCGAGGCCGCGTGTTCGAAGCTCGCCTCGATGTCCCCGGAGTCGACGGCCGAGCCGTCCGAGAAGGCCACGCCTGGCCGGAGGTGGGCCGTCACGGAGCTGGTGTCTTCGCTGAACGTCCATTCCCTGGCCAGCCCCGACTGAGAGACGCCGGTCTCGTCGCATCTGAGGAGTGTGTCCTTGACCGCTTCGACCGCCCACCCCTGATAGGCGGGCTGGTCATCCCAGCCGACGATGTCGGCGGTCATCCCGAGCGTGAGAACCGACGTGTCGGAACCGCCGGAGCCTGCGCTCGAAGCGCCGCCGCAGCCGGCGGTGGCGAGCGTCAGCAGGGCGATCGGGACTGCCAGCCCTCGCAGGACACGTCGTTGTGTGCCGAACATTCTTGCTCCTTTGGGATGTATGCGGCGCTTCACCGGGCGCTTCCCCGCGGCCCGGCTTCTCGCTGCAAGCCGTCTTCCCGGACCGCCACACGGGCCGTCCCCTGCGCGGTGCAGCGACAGTAGGCCCACTAGTGAATCGTGTCAACGGAGTAAGACACGTGTCACTAATGAATCGAGTAAACTGTCTCTCGACGCGGCGGCGGCGCTGGCAGAATCGCCGCCTGGCGTGACAGAGTCGCCTGCATGACCACGGACCGTTCAACCGCGGTGCCCCGTCAGGACCGGGCCCGCAGGGTGACCAGCGTCGATGTCGCGCGCGAAGCCGGCGTGTCACGGACGACCGTCAGCTACGTCCTGAACAACAAGGAGGGACTCTCGATCCCGGAGGCGACACGGGATCGGGTGCGCGCGGCCGCGGCCCGGCTCGGTTACGCGCCCTCCGCCGCGGCGCGCGCACTGCGCACCGGCCGCAGCGACGTCGTCCTCGTGCTGCTGCCCCATCGCGTCGTCAGCGCGGTCACCGAGTCATTCCTCGACACCCTGACCCAACTGCTCACCGCCCACGGCCTCACCCTGCTCGTGTACCACGGCCAGGGGCACGAACGGCCAGGCGACGTCTGGCGGGCGGTCAACCCACGCGCCGTCATCAGCGACACCCCGTTCTCCCCCGGCGAAGAGCGCGAACTCCGCCAGTGGGGCATCCAGGCGCTGACGACCCTCCGCAGCCACGAGGCCACATCGACGAACGAACAGGCGTCGACTCAGGAGTCCATTGGACGCCTGCAGGTGCAGTACCTGACGGACACCGGACACACATCGATCGCCTATGCCACCACCAGCGACATGGAGCAACTGAGCGAGTACGCCAACCCGCGACTGGCCGGCGCCCGCCGGGAAAGCGCCGCCAAAGGCATCGCCGAGCCCGTTGTCGCGGCCGTGGACCTCAACGTCGACACCGCCCGATCCACACTCGCCGCCTGGCGCTCCCTCACTCCACCCGTCACCGCCATCGCCGCCTACAACGACGAAGTCGCCATCGCGCTGCTCACCGCGGCACACCTCGAAGGCATCCGCGTTCCGCGGGATCTGGCCGTCATCGGCGTGGACAACATCCGCGTCGGATGTCTCGTCCATCCGCCACTGACCACCGTCCAACTGGCGGAACAGGACGAAGCTCGCTACCTCGCCGACCGAATCCTCAACCCCACCGCCGCCCACGATCGCCCCGCCGAAATCCTCAGCGTCCTCCCCCGAGGAACGACCTGACCACCAACCCGCAACACACCGGCTCCGGGCTCCGCGGGGCACCGTGGATCGTGGTGCCGGGTCCGGCGCCGGGCGGGCGCCGGCCGGCGCGCACGCCGACCTCCTGCCGGTTGGCGCACATGTGCCGGTGGCCGTGCGAACCTTCATTTCCGGAGACGATCGTGGCGGTTTGGAGTCATCGTCCTCGCTCCCGCGACGCGTGATCAGATGCCCTTCGATCCGGGCGCCGCCTTGTCCTGGTTGCGCATACGCCGCTCGGACTCCACGACCCGCGTCAGCTCCGCGACGACGTCCCGCGCCTTTGCGAGGGGCACGCCCGCGATGCCATCCGAGTCGGCCACGACGATGTCACCCGGGTTGATGACAACACCGCCGATGGCGACCGGCAGGCCCACAGCCCCAGGCCCGTTCTTCCACGGCCCCGCAGGCGTGACCGAACGCGACCATACGGGGAAGCCCTGCTGGCGGATCTCGTCCTGGTCCCTCACCGCCCCGTCGACGATCGCGCCGACGGCCCCCCGGGACGAGAAGTACTGGGCGAGGATGTCGCCCATGACGGCTCGACCCGCGTACCCGAAGGCGTTGATGACGAGGAAGTCGCCGGGCCGGATGTGCCCGACGGCATCGATCACGGCCAGGTCGTCTCCGGCGACTGTCAGGACGGTCAGCGCGCTGCCCACGGCGCGGCAGCCGTCCCAGAGGGGGGTGATGCCACCGTCGGGCATGCCAAGGCGCCCGAGTGCGTCACCGATGTTCGCGACCGAGTGCTTCTGGAACTCCTCCAGCAGACGCCTGTCGGGACGCTGCCACTGAGAACCGACCTCTATGTTCGCCGAGCCTTCCGGGGCCGTCGCATAACCACTCGCGGACGGTGCATCTGCCATCTCTGTCGTTCTCCTGTCATGTGAGGAACCGGGGCTCCGTGCCGCGGGATCGGATGAGGGTCCGAGCAACGGATCTCTCCTGTGTCAGACCGTCCGGATGCCGGGCCGATCGGCGTCCTGTGTCTGGACGGCATCGATCTCGAGCGAGGCGTCCGGGAGCCCTTGAGCCCGGGCCGTCACGGTGATCCGGCCCGTCTCCCCGGTGGCCCGGATGATGGCCAGGGCTCGGCCCTTGAACGACGTGGTGGAGCTGTCGAGGAAGCTCTCCTCGGTGGACGGGGCTCCGGAACCGAATCCTTGCAGGACGGCAGGGCCATCGACCTCGATGGTGATCTTCGTGTCCCGGTTCGGGTTGAGCACGCCCTTCGCGTCAATGAGGCAGACATCGATGTGGGCCAGCCGCTGCGGATCGGCGCGAAGCTCGCTTGGATCCGCCTCCAGGCTCAGGCGTGCGGGTTCACCGGCGCTGTGCAACGCCGAGCGCCCCGCCTCCGCTCCCTCGCGGTACGCGACGACCTCCAGGACGCCTGGCTCATAGGGCACGTCGGCCTCGGCGACGAAGGCCCGCCCGGTACCGACGGGCACGGTCGCGACGGTGGTGCCGTTGAGCCGGAACTCGACCTCCTCGGCCGCGGCATAGGCCTCGACGTGGAGCGGTGATCCGGTGGGCACGTCGAAGGTCCAGCCGGGAGAGACGTCGGTCCAGGTCCAAGCCTTGGGCTTGATGACGTATCCGTCGTGGCGAGGGCGTCGCACCGCGAGGTAGGGCGTCCGCGTGAGCCCGTAGACGATCTCGCGGTAGTACGAGATCGGCTGGCGCTGTCCCGTGATATCGATGTCCCCGCACTCGGCGGTGAGCCATGGGTAGGGGGCGCGGTGCTTCTGCTGGTCCTCGGGATACACGTGCCGGCCGGTTCCGACCTCACCGAGGAAGTCCCACGCGGCCCAGGTGAAGTCGCCGATGACATGGGAGTTCTCGGTGACGAGCTGCCAGAGCTGGTCGATCTTCGTCGGGAACGTCTCCGAGCCCACGACCACGCGGTTGGGAAACGCCTCCTTGTCCAGCACGTACCGGCTCTCGCCGTAGTTGAGTCCCACGACGTCGAGGACGGAGGCGGGCTCGGCGAGCCGCTCTCCGACGACCGGTGAGACCATGAGGGCGTCGAGGAGATGCATGGCCTGGCCCAGGTAGTCGTTCAGCCCTCGGGGAGCGGTGTCCAGACGCAGCTCGGCCTTCAGGGTGGGGATCTTGTCACGGGCGATGTACATGCCCTGGAGGGCGTGGGTGACCAGGCGGGTGGGGTCCGAAGCGCGCACGCGGTCGGCGAGGCGGCGGCCCCAGCGGGCACCGTGCGGGGTTCCGGCCTCGATGATCTCGTTGCCGATGGAGTACATGATCACGCTGGGGTGGTTGACGTCCTTCGCCACGATCGCGTCGACGTCGCGCTCCCACCACTGTGGGAATCTCCGCGAGTAGTCGTCACCGGACTTCGCGACCGTCCAGACGTCGAACAGCTCGTCCATGACGAGCATGCCGAGTCGGTCACAGGCATCGAGCATGGCGACGCTCATCGGGTTGTGTGCGGAGCGCACGGCGTTGAAGCCAGCGGCCTTGAGCATCCGCACCCGCCGTTCGGCGGCGTCGGCGAAGTCCGCGGCGCCGAGGATTCCGTTGTCATGGTGGACCGCGCCACCGCGGAGCTTGATGGCCTCGCCGTTGATCCGCAGGCCGCGGATCGGGTCGGCCGTGACGGTACGGATACCGAAGCGCGTGGACGCCTCGTCGAGCGGGCCGCTGTTGCCGCTGTGGTCGTGGAGGCGCACGGTTGCGTGGTAGAGGTGCGGTGAGTCGACGCTCCACAGCGTCGGCTGCCGGACGTACGCCCGCTGATGGGTGGTGATCGTGTCGCCGGCCAGGAGCGTGACCCGGGACCGGTCGGATGATGCCACGACCGCGCCCCTGGCGTCCTGGATCTCGAGACGCACCTCGACCACGCGCGTCGAAACGTCCTCGTTGACGATCTCGGTCGACGCCACCACCGTGGCGAGCTCGGCGTCGATATCCGGTGTGGTCACTCGCAGGCCGGTCGGTGTGACATGGACGAGCTCACCGACAAGGAGGTTGACCGGACGGTGGATGCCGCCGCCCGAGTACCAGCGAGAGTCCTGGTGCGCCTGGGCGTCCACCCGGATCGTGTTGACCCGGCCGTACTCCAGGAAGGGGTCCGCGCTGACGTGGAAGCGGGAGTATCCGTTGGCCCATTGGCCGGCGAGAGCACCATTGATGTAGACCATGGCGTCGCGGTAGACGCCCTCGAACTCGAACGTGACTCGCTTCGTCGCCCATGCCGCCGGAACGTCGAACTGCTTCTCAAAGGTCCACTGCCCGTCGCGGAAGTAGGCGGTCTGCGGTCCGCCGGAGTTCTCGGCGGACCGCCCTCCCATCAGCATGGCGTCGTGCGGCAGGGTGACCTCTTCCTCCCCGGCGCCGGCGCCGGCGACCACGATGGCCTCGTGAACGGACACCAGTGGGCCGACGCGCCAGGCGTCGTTGAACGGAATGCGGATCATGCGACTTCCTTGTTTGGTGATGGCGTGCCGGGCGATCGCAGCAGGGCCGGCGGGCGGTCTCCAGCGTTGCGGCGGTAGTTCCGCCGACGTCAGTCGTGAGGGCGTCGCGTAGCGTGTAGAGCCGCACTGGGTTCGAGTGCTCGGCCAATGGCGTTGTCGCGTCGCTCACTTCACGCCTCCGGCGGCCAGGCCGGAGCGCCAGAACCTCTGTAGGAAGAGGAACGCGACGATCAGCGGGATCACCGACAGGAACGCCCCCGTGATCGTGACGCTGTAGGGAATACCTTGGTTCACCCCTTCCCGCCAGTTCGCCAGCCCCACGGTGACCGGTTGAAGTGTGTCGCTGTTGAGCATGAGGAGCGGCAGTAGGTAGTTGTTCCAGATGCCGACGAACTGGAACAAGAAGATGGTGACCAACGCGGGGGACATGATCGGCACGGCGACTCGCCAGAAGATCCGGGCCTCGCTGGCGCCGTCGAGTCGGCCGGCCTCGATCAACTCGTCCGGCACGGACGCCGCGGCGTAGATGCGCGACAGGTAGACCCCGAACGGACTGACGATGCTGGGCAGGAACACCGCCCCATAGGTGTTGACGAGGTGTACCTCGCTGAACATCAGATACAGCGGGAGGGCGAACATGACGTCCGGGATCAGGACGGCGCCGAGGATGATGCTGAAGACCAGGTCACGGCCGCGGAAGGCGTACTTCGCCAGCGCGTATCCGGCCAGGGCCGACAGCACCGTGCTCACCATGGCTCCGCCGACGCTGTAGATGACGCTGTTCACGAGCCACCGGGCGAAGATGCCGTTCTGCTCCTGGAACACGTCGCGGATGTTGGTCCACAGGTCGAAGTGCGAGAACCACAACCCGTTTGTGGTGAAGAGGTGGCCCTTGTCTTTCGTCGCGGTCACCAACAGCCACCAGACCGGGACCAGGGTGTACATGGCGAAGACCAGCATGACCGCGAACACACCCGCCCGGCTCGCCAGCGGTGTCCTGTGTGCGCGCCGGCGCGCACGGACGGGTGTGGCGGCGGGCGCGGGAGTGACGGTCCGGAGGGAATCGACAGTCCTCATGAGAACGTGCCCTTCCGCTGGGTGAACTTGAGGAACCCGAAGGACAGCACGAAGGTCAGCACCGCGAGGATGATCGACTGCGTGGCGGCGTAGTTGTAGTTGTTGATGTCCGCCGACTGCTTCGCGGCCAGAATCGGTGTGTAGGTGGAGGAGACGGTCGGGGCGACCCGGTTCAGGATCGCCGGCTCGTTGTACAGCTGCGCGGTGCCGATGATCGAGAACACCGTGGTGAGGATCAGCGCCGGACGCACCGCCGGGATCTTCACATGCCACGCCACCCGCCATCCGGAGCAACCGTCCATGACCGCGGCCTCGGTGAGCTCCTCGGGGATCGCCTGCAGCGCGGAGTAGATGATCAGCATGTTGAAGCCGGTCCACGCCCAGGTGATCATGTTGCCTGTCGAGGCCAGCACGAGGTTGTCGGACAGGAAGTTCACCTCAAGCCCGACGTGTCGCAGCGCCGAGGTGAACGGGCTGATGCTCGGTTCGTACAGGAACGACCACATGATCGCGGCGATCACGCCTGGAAGCGCGTACGGCAGGAAGTAGATCTGACGGAACGTCCGCTTGAACACGGCGGCGCGTGAGTCCAGAAGGAGCGCGAGAAGCAGCGCCAACCCCAGCATCACCGGTACCTGCACCGTGCCGAGAACGAAGATCCGTAGGAACGAGGACATGAACCGGCTGTCGTGGAGTGCCGTCACGTAGTTGTCGAGCCCGGCGAAGACGGTCGTCGGCGGTGCCAGCCCGAGACCGCTGCGTTCCAGTTTGAAGAAGCTCTGGTACAGCGCGTAACCGATCGGTGCGAGCATCATCGCCGTGAAGAGGACCCCGAAGGGTGCCAGGAACAGCACCGCGGAACGGGTATGCCGTCGGCCGGGGACGCGCCTGGCTGTCGGGCCGGCGACGGCGCGGGCGAGCTTGTCGCCGGGCGTTGTTACCGCCATGCCTGCTCCTTGTCCATGCCGTGGACCCCGCGCGGTGAAGTGAAGGATCCGTTGATCATTTCCGCTTGTTCTTGTCTCGTCGACGTCCCGTGCCGAGGGCTCGGATCGATGGGGCTGACCGGGCTTCCTGTGGCTGTGCCCCGCGGCCACGGCGACCCGGCGGCAGAGGACCGCCGGGTGGCCGCTGTCACCCAGGCGCGCCCATCAGTCCCCGACGTCCAGTCCTTGGTTCTCCATGGCCGCGACCGTGCTCTCCTGCGCCGCGGTCACCGACCGGGGGATCGTGCTCTGTCCGGCACCAGCCCTCTGCAGCCCGTCCCTCAGGTCGGACTGGACCTGGTTCATGGTCGGACCCCACACCCAGCCCGAGCTCGTGTTCTGGGCCGCCGTCTTGAACACCTGGTAGATGTTCTGCCCACCGAAGTACTCCGACGGCTGGTTCGCAGCCGGCAGTTCCTGTCCGCTCGTGGCGGCCGGGTAGATGCCCGTCTGCTCGATCAGGGTCGTGACGCTCTCGGCGTTCGTGCTGAGCCAGACGGCGAACTCGGTTGCCTGCTGCGGGTGCTCGCAGCCCTCGAGCACGACGGTCGTGGAGCCGCCCCGGTTGCCGGCCGCCTGCTCTCCCGCGGTCCACTGCGGCATCGGCGCGACGGCCCACTTGCCGGACAGATCCGGCAGGTTCTCAGCGATCAGCGGCGCCGCCCACGCGGCGCTGATCAGCGACAGCACCTGGCCGTTCTGTGCCTTCTCGAACCAGGCCGTGTCCAGCATCGGCTCGCTGGTGACCAGGTCCCTGTCCAGCAGGTCTTGCCAGTAACCCGCCACCCTCATCGTCGGCGCGCTGTCGATGGTCACCTGCCACCGGTCGTTCGCGGTGTCGAACCAACGGCCTCCGGCCTGCCAGGCCAGCGCTCCCAGGTCATAGGCATCCTGCGGTGTGGTCGTGAGATACGCGGACGGGTCGGCGGCGTGCACCTCCTGCGCAGCGGCGGCGAACTCGTCCCACGTCCTCGGCACCGAGATCCCGTACTCCCTGAACAGGTCGGACCGGTAGAACAGCGCCGTCGGCCCGGTGTCGACCGGGATGCCGAATGCCTGGTCACCGACGCTGGACATGTTCCAGGTCCACGGCACGAACTGGCCCTTGCTTGGGTTGGCGTACTGGGAAATGTCCATCACCGCGCCACTGGCGACGAAGTTCATGAGCGTGTCGTAGCCCACCTGTCCGAGGCAGGGTGCATTGCCGGCTCTGACCGCGTTCTGCATCTTGGAGTAGCCGCCGACGCTGCCCGCCGGGATCTGGCTCAGGTCGATCTTGATGTCGGGGTGGGACTCGTTCCACAGCGCGACGGCCTTGTCGTAGCCGTTGGCCGAAGCCCAGAAGTCCAGTGTCACCGTCTCCCCGTCGGAACTCGGTTCGCTGGAACTGCTGCAGGCGCTGAGGGTGACAAGCGACGCAAGGACCAGCGCCAATACAGCACCCTTCACCCATCGTGAAGCCATCGGAACTCCTTCTTACCGGCCGGAGTGCGCAGGTCATCGCCACTCACACCCTCGTACAGCCTGCAGTTATCTACGATTCCGTTCTCACTTAATGGACGTATCGGCCCTGCATCGACTCCGCCCGCAGGAGAGACGAAGGGCGACATCAGCCGGGCAGGCAGTGTCCAGGTACCGGCATGCCAGGGCCCTCGGGGAGACGAGCCAACCCTAGAAGTACGACTCAGATCTCAGTTGCTTTGACTATGAGGCTCGGTCGGCGGCATGTCAACCATTCGTCACTGATGCGCGAAAAAGGCCATGGTGGGACGTTCCGTGGCAGTCGCGGCTGGCGTGATTCCCGGCGTTCTGAGGCAGCTTTCCGGGAGGATGCCGCCGCGAGCGGACGCGGCCGGTAACGGTCAGTACGTGGCCGGACTCGTCTCGCAGAGCACGGGCGAACAGATCTTGCCGCTAGGCCGGAACAAGAAATGCGTGGAAGTGTGGCCTAACCGTGACGTAAAGCGTCGAGGTGGTCCTGCCTGGACCGCGACTGGGCGCCGGTGACTGAATTCACTCGGTGCAGATCCGTTGTCGGCCGGTCATCGTCGATTTATTGTGCCCATGACGAATTGCAACTCCGGGAGACGGCTTCTTTTCCCATGGGCGGTGTCCGACCGCCCGTGACATAGCTGAACTAAAGCGCTTTGATCACTTGAGTGAAGCGGCGCACTCCTTCTTCGAGCGTCGCCTCGTCGGTGGCGAAGGACAGCCGTACATGCCCTTCGCCTGACGGACCGAACTCGGATCCGGCACGTACGAGTACGCCACCGTCGGCCAACCGTTGGACGAGTTCCTCGGAGGAGAGCGGGCTGTTGATGCGAGGGAATGCGTAGAACGCTCCGCGCGGCCGTACGACGCTCACGGCATCCAGACCGTCAAGGTACCGCATCACCAGATCGCGGCGACGCTGATAGCTCACCGAGAGTGATTGCGCTTCCTTCTCGGGGATGCGCAGCGCTTCGACTGCTGCGTCCTGGACGAAGGTGTTCATGGGCCCGTTGATGGTGCGGTGAACAAGGTTGATCTTGTCGGCGACGTCGGCGGCGGCGCAGACGTACCCGATGCGCCAGCCCGTCATCGCGTACGACTTGGAGAAGGTGCCGGCGAGGACGACCCGGTCCAGTACGAGGGTGAGTGTCAACGCCGAAGCGAACGCGATGTCGTCGAAGACGATGTCGCGGTACGCCTCATCGGACAACAGAATGAGGTCGGGGTGATCACGGAGGATCGCGCCGAGACCCTCGACATCGGACTTCGGGAACACCATCCCGGTGGGGTTCACGGGATTGCACAGGATGAGCATCCGTGCACCGGACGCGGCCTCCGCGAGTTTTCGCAGGTCGAGCGAGCCGTCGGGGAGAGTGGAGACCCACGCGGCCTCGGCGCCCGCCGTTGCCACATGATCCGCGTACAGGGAGTAGGTCGGCTCCGGGATCAGGACCCGATCGCCGGGGCCGACCAGAGCGAGGACGGCGGCCGCGAGTCCAGCGCTGCCGCCGTGTGTCGCGACGACATTGGCGGCGTCGAATCGGTGCCCCGCGGTTTGCGACAGGTGCGAGGCGATCTCCCGGCGGAGATCCGGCGACCCGGTGACCTGTGAGTAGCGGGTGCGCCCCGCGCGAAGCGCGCGGACGGCGGCCTCAACGACTACCGCTGGCGTGCCGCCATCCGGCTCACCCATCGCCAAGGAGACGATGCCTGGGACCGCGCCACCCAGCGTCTTCGGCCGCCGCGACGCCGCCCTGATGCGGTCCGGAAGGGGGGCGGCGGCCCGCTGTGGAACGCTCGTGCTCATCCAACCTCCATGGACTCAGGGTTGAAAAGTGCGACTAGAGTCTCACATCGTCTCGAGTGATTCAAGGGCTGGTTCCACGCGCACCTGTGGCCGATGCCGCGGCGAAGGGGAGGAAGCTGATCGAAATGGCGGTGACGCCCGGCCCGGCCGCCGAGGCGAGGGCCGCGCCGGTCCATGATCGGCCAGGAGAGGTCCGCCGCGGATGCCGCCCGACCCGGGCCGACGAGGGCCGTGTCTCCGACGATCGGCGAGCCAGCCACGGCCCTACGTTCTCTGCGTTCGACGAAGCTCAGCTCTCCTGATCCGGTCAGCGCCGGCGCCTGAGCGCCGGCCGCGACTTGCCACCGAGGGCCCCTGTCTCCGCCTCCGGCCGCGCTCCCGGATCAGGGGCCGAAGGGCCCGGGGCGGTCGAGAATCGGACGCCGCCTGGACTCACTCGACCGAGCGCCCGAGTCACTTCGTCGCGGACCGACCACGACATCCTGGTCTCGCACAGGCCCCAGTCGGCATTGAAATGAGATGAAGATCTCATTTCTCCGATCCATGGACAGCATGCTCAGCCGCGCCACGAGGTCGGGGGTCGCCAGGAGGTTCGCGCGCCGCCCGCGGCGCAGGGCGAGACCGGGGCGTTTGAGTGCCCGGAGGGACCGGACTATGTTTTCCCCAGACCTGAGAGACGACTCTTTCCACGAAGGCGCCCGGGAGGTTCCCCTGACGGTCAAGGACGAGGAACAAGGCACCGGGCGCGGCATGCGGCGCGACGCGATCCGCAACCGGCGCAAACTCCTGGAGGCTGCCGGGGAAACTCTCAGGGCGGAGCCCGGTGCGGCAACCATGGCGGTCATAGCGGAACGGGCCAACCTGTCGGTGGCCACGGCCTACCGGTACTTCCCGTCACTCGATGAGCTGCTCAACGCCTACCTGCTCGGGGTCATCGTCAAGCTGCGCGACTACAGCCACGACTGCCCGAAGACCGGCCCGGCCCTGTTCGAGGAGGTCGTCCGGGAATGGGCGCGCCTGGTGCGTAGCTACGGTCCCGCCATGGTCCACATCCGATCACGCACAGGGTTCCTCACCCGCCTGCGCGAGAACGACGAGGTGATCACCCCGGTCCGGGACACCTGGGAGCGCCCCATTCGCAGCGTGATGCGGCACCTTGGCGTGCCGGACGAACATTTTGATCACGCGCTGCTCCTGTACAACGCCATGTTCGACCCCCGCGAGATCCTGGACTTGATCAACACCGGGCTGTCCGAAGAAGCGGCGATCAGTCACATGACCGCGGCTTACTACGGCGCTCTCCAGGGCTGGGCCCGCGGCTGAAGCGGGCTGTGGACAAGGGCCTGGACAACCTGCGCACGGTCTACGACCACAGCTACGTCATCACCCGCGACGAGCTGCCCGACTTCGGCTGACCACCGGGCGTACGGCCGATCGGTGGGCGACGACGTGTGCGGTCCCCTGCCCCGAGCCGGGCAGGGGCCGCACACGCGCCACCGGGCCGGGCCGGGCGGGTGGGCCGCGGCCACCGTGGTCAGGGGGAGTCCTGACCACCGTCGGCTAGGCTGATCGCGCCGCCGGGTGCCACACCGGCGGCGGAGGGCGAGGAGGAGAGATCCAGTGCAGGCGGGCGAGGGTATCCGCCGGGCCAGCATCCGGCAGGTCGCCGCGACAGCGGGCGTATCGATGTCCACCGTCAGCAACGTGCTGAACAACCCGCACCGCGTGCTCGCCTCAACCCGGCGGCGGGTCGAGGAGGCGATGGACCAGGTCGGCTACGTGCGCAACAGCGCGGCCAGGCAACTCCGCGGTGCCCGCAGCCGGGTGATCGGCTGCATCGTGCCCAACACCGCCAACCCCTTCTACGCGGCGCTGGCCCGTGGCATGGAGGACCGCCTGGCCGAAGCCGGATGCGTCCTGATCCAGTGCAGCACGGACGCGCAGAGCGAGCGCGAGGCCCGCTACCTGCAAATCCTCCAGGAACAGGACGTCGGCGGCATCATGATCAGCCCTGTGAGCGTCGGGCTGGAACGCCTGCTGACGGTGCGCGGCCGCGGCACCCCCATCGTGCTGCTGGACCGCGAACGCGACCACACCGACCTCTGCGCGGCCAGCGTCGACAACGTCGAGGGCGGCGAGTTGGCCGCTCGGCACCTGCTCGGCCTCGGCCACCGGCGGCTGGCCTACATACGCGCGGCGAAGACGGTGCCCAGCATCAGTGACCGCGCCAAGGGCATCGACAAGGCCCTGCGGTCCGCCGGCCTGGACCCGGCCACCGCCCTGACGGAGGTGCGCGTCACGCCGGCCGCCACCGACGCCGTCGCGTCCCAGGCGATGGCCGGCCTCCTGGCGCGCGAGGAGCGCCCCACGGGTGTCATCTGTTTCAACGACGACACCGCGCTGGCGCTCCTGCGCGGCCTGCGGCAACACGGCATCCGCGTGCCCTCGGAGATGTCCCTCGTCGGCTATGACGACGTGGACTTCGCGGCCGAACTGTCCCCGAGCCTGACCACCGTCCGACAGCCCACCTATCAGCTCGGGCACGCCGCCGCGGACCTGCTGCTCTCCGAGTACCGCTCCGCGCACACACATCAGCAGCTGCTCTTCAAGCCCGAGTTGGTCATCCGAGACTCCACGCGGGCGCCGCAGGAATGAGGAGGCCGGCCGCCTGCCTGGGGCGCTCCTCTAATCAGTTCTGGGAGTCGGCCATCCGGCAGACTCCTTTGGTGGTAGCCGTCGGTGGGTGAGCACTCTGTGCTCCTGGACCCGGAGTCCTGCTGAGAGACCGTGCCCCTGCCGTTGGCCCGGAGAGTTGATCGCTGATGGGATGTCGTGCCCGCCGATGGCTGGCGTGAGCACTGCTTGATTAGGTCGCTGATAGTTCTCCGGCTGGCTGCTGAGCGTGATCGGCATCGAAAGGCGGAGGACCGTTGCGACTGTTCGTAGGAGATGACTGGGCTGAGGACCACCACGACATCGAGGTGATGGACGGCTCCGGGCGCCGGCTTGCCAGGGCCCGGCTGCCCGAAGGCGTGACCGGGATGGCCCGGCTGCACGCGATCGTGGGTGAGCTGGCCGGAGACGACGCCGATGAGGCCGAGGTACTGATAGGGATCGAGACCGACCGGGGCCCGTGGGTGCAGGCGCTCGTCACCGCCGGATACGGCCGGTTCTGCCACTCGCCCATGCCCGCCATCACCGAGTCGGTGATCGTGGAGATCGTTCCCTTGGACACGCTCGCGCCGTAGACCTCGGCCAGGTGAGCAGAGATCTCCCCGTGGGTCAGCCCCTTCGCGGACAGCGACAGCACCATCTCATCCACGCCCGTCAGTCGCCGCTGCCGCTTGCGTACGATCTGCGGCTCAAAGCTCCCCTCGGTGTCCCTGGGCACGCTGACCTCGACCGGACCGACCTCGGTGGTCACGGTCTTGGACCGGCGGCCGTTACGGGAGTTGCCGCTGTCCTTGCCGGCCGGATCGTGCTTGGCATAGCCGAGATGGTCGGTCATCTCGCCATCCAGGGCGGCCTCGATGACCCGCTTGGTCAGCAACTGCAGCAGTCCGCCCTCTCCAGTCAGCTGCAGACCCTCGGCCTGTGCACGGTCAACGAGCATCCCGAACAGCTGGTCATCCACGGCCCCACCGTCGGCGCCGACACCCGGCTCCCGCACCGGCTCAGCCACGGCCTCAGACCCGTTCACAACGTCAGTCATCTGGTGTCACTCCATGATCAGCAGTTCCACCGTTGATTGAACACTCCCTGTCTCTCAGCTGGCGCGCAGGTCGTCCACGTAGAAGCTGCCGTCGGTGGTGGTACTACTCTCCGCCTGGTTGATGAAGATGTTGAACTGGGAGAGGTCGGCCAGGTCTTCCTGGGTGATGCGCCGGTCGGCGTTGGCGGTGTCCCAGGGGGCGGGACGGAAATCGGCGAAGGGAATCGTCACGGTGCCGCCCCCGGTGCCGGCCATGGACGGGTAGGCCTCGTACGCGACGCCGCCGGCGACGAGCTGCAGCACCAGCCTGTGCTGGGAGCCGTCTGGCTTGAGCCACAGCGAGAAGGTGTCGAACGCGGACCAGTCGCCCTCCAGGCGTCTGCCGATGCCTGTGTAGTCCTGGAAGCGAAAGTCGTAGTCGAAGCGCAGGGCGTTCTCGCCCGTCCCGACCGGGTCGTGGGAGAGGGAGATCGTGTTGGTGCCGTAGGGGCTGTACTCGGAGCGCAGCGCGGTGTCGTCGACATGGCCCTCGAAGTCGTCCATGACGCCCGGGGGCAGCGGCGGCTTCTCGCCCAGGATGACGCGGTAGTCGTCCCCGAGTGTCCGGTGGCCGGGCAGGACGGCGCGGACGCGCAGCTCGGTGACGGTGTTGTCGAGGCTCGCCTCGCCGATGTCCCAGGTGCCGGTGTAGTACCCGGTCGCGCCGTCGAGTCGCAGCTCGTGCCGCGTCGGGTCGTCGCCGACCGTGTAGTACACCTGCCGCGGCCGGGCGTCGGAGACGCGGACCCGGACGGTGGTGGTCGGTGTGGTGACGCGCTCGCCGTCGGTGGGTGACACCACGTGCAGGAACGGCTCATGCCGCTCGGCGCGTACCCGCCGGTCGAAGACGTCCCGCAGGTCCAGGTCGGAGCTGAAGACCGTGTCCGGGTCCGCCTCGAAGTCCCGGAAGTCCGGCAGGAGTTCGTGCTCGGCCAGGTCGTCGTGCGCCGGGTAGGGGACGAAGTACTGGTCGGTGCCGAAGTTGGCCCAGGTCATCATGTACGCGGTGCGCGAGGCGTCCGGGTCGGCGGTGATGGCGTCCAGGACCTGGGTGTACCACTGGAGGTTGCCGTTCTGGCCGTTGGGCTTCAGGGCGCCGCTCTCGCCGAACTCGGTGAAGGCGGAGACCTTGCCGCGCTCCTCGGCTATCCGGGCGATCATGCCGAGGTCGGCGACCACGCCGTCCCGCCACTGCCGCGAGGCGTCGGTGCCGTCGTAGTTGTCGTAGCCGAGGACGTCGACGAAGTCGTCCCCCGGATACGTGCGCAGGTAGACGTCGTCGATGCCGCCGTAACCGCCGCCGGGGCCGTAGGCGTAGAGGAAGTTGTGCACGTCCTTGGTGTCGCGCAGGTACTCGACCGTGTAGCGCCACAGCTCGATGTACTGCGAGGGCGAGGCGTGGGCGGCGCCCCACCAGAACCACGAGCCGCTGTTCTCGTGGAACGGACGGAAGATGACCGGGATGGGATCGCCTTCGTCGTCCGTGATGGCGTGGGCGAGCCGTGCGACGCGGTCGAGGTAGGCGGTGAACTCGTCGTTGTGGTCGCCTCCTGGCAGGATGCGCTCGACGACGTCGCCATCGGTGTCCCCATAGTTGCCGCCAGTGACGAAGTTGTTCATGTGGGCGCTGATGGTGTTGATCCCACCGATGCGGTGCGCGTCCTGGATCAGCTCCACGAAGGTGGCGAACTTCTCCTCCGGTGTGCCGGGTGAGGACCCGTAGCCCTCGTCGCTCATGTCCCAGCCGAACATCGCCGGGTGAGCGCCGACGCCGGCCAGCACGTCGGACCTGACGCCGTCGGCCTCACCGATCGTGACACCGAACTCGGTGGTCTGCTGGTGACCGAAGAGGATGCCGTTCCCCCGCTGATCCCGCAGATAGGAGAAGAGGGAGCGGGTCTCGTCCGTCGCCTGCGGGTCGGCGATCTCCACCGTGCGAGTCTGGGGCCGCCGCTCCCCCGGAGCGGCCGGTGCCGCTGTCGCGGTGAGCGTGGCGAACAGGCTGACCACCAAGGCGCCGACCGCCGCCAGGGCGGTCAACCGCCCACCAAGCCCTGCGGCTCTGCGTGGTTTCTTCATTCGCCTCTCCTCTGCGGGGAGCTGAGTGGTGGTGGGAGAAGGACTATAGGGGACTTACTTAGATCAGTGAAGTAACTTGACCAGGTTAATTTCAACGTTGCAAGATCACGCCGCCAACCCTTGCCGTACGGGCGCTCGGGCCGTACCCCGCTGACTCCGTCCATGTGGATCCCGGCCTGACCGGCGCGGAGTTGGCCCGCCGCCTGAACGTCACCCAGCGACCAGCGGCCTCCCTGGTGGCCCGCCTGGAGGACCGGGGCCAGTGGGAGCGCTGACCGCACCCGTGCCACCGCCACGCGCAGGAGCCCCGTCTCACCGACGCCGGTCCGACGGGCCGACGGCATTCCGCCGCTCCGAGCACGAGGCCCCCGGCACGGGCAGCCCCGAATGCCGCGCCTCCGGGGTGGCCCACATCGGCCGGCGATGCCGAGTCGCTGACCACACGGGCATATCCCCTCATAATGGGATGCATGCAGGGAGCTCCACCCTGAGCTCCACCCCGGGCGAGGAGCATGATGAACGCCTCCAGCAATCACGACAGGGGCGAGGCGTTCGCGCTCGGCGGCATCGCGTCCGCGCTGGTCGACGGCGAGGGCGTCGTGGTGCGGTGGTCCCGTACGGCCGCGGAGTTGCTTGGCCGGACGGCCGCGGAGGTCTGTGGGCGGCCGATCGGACGGCTGCTCGCCGACACACCGCACCGGGATCGTCGCGCCACGCGCTGCGCGGCCGGGATGCCCCCGGCGGGGCAGGCGGTGCTCAGGCACCGCTCCGGCCGGACGGTCGAGGTCACCTTCCACGCGCTGCGGCTGGACGACCGCTCAGAGTGGCTGCTCCTGGCAGCTCCCACCCAGCAGGTGAGCGACTGGGAACAGGGCACGGCCTTTCTGCGCGCGCTGCTCGCCCAGGACCGGATCGGCGTCGGCATCCACGACACGGACCTGACCGTGGTGCGGACCAACGTCACCCCCGACATGTTCGGCGGCCCGACGCCGGTGGTCGGCGGCCGGCTGCGCGAGGTCCTCTCCAGCCGGGACGCCGAGGACGCCGAGGCGGTGCTGCGCCAGGTGCTGGACACCGGCGTGCCGGTGATCGATCGAGAGCAGGCGCGGTCACCGCACATGTCCGGACGAGTGCGGGCCGTGTCCCTGTCCGCCTTCCGGCTCGAAGACGAGGCGGGCCGCCCCACGGGTGTCGCCGCGGTGATCACCGATGCCACCGAGCGCCGGCGGGCCCGCCGACGCCTGGACCTGACGCACGAGGCCGCCACCCGGATCGGTGGTTCCCTCGACGTCACGCGCACCGCCCAGGACCTGGCGGACGCCCTCGTCCCCGCCTTCGGAGACCTGGCGTCGGTGCACCTAGCCGAGGCCGTACTCGAGGGGAACGAGCCCCCGAAGATCCTCGGCGGCGGAGAGCAGCACCTGCGCCAGGTGGCCGTGGCCTCGTCCACCGGCGTGTGGCCTGCGTCCCTCCCCCCGGCGGGCGCGGTGCTCCCACCGCTACCGGACTCGCCCCGCCTCCGGGCGTTGCAGCGCGGTGAGACCTTCCTCCTGCCCGACCGCGCGAGCGTGCTCGCCGCGGTCGAGAGCAACCCGAAAGTGATGCGGCTGTTCATCCCCGAACACGGGCAGTCGATGGTGGGGACCGCGCTGTTCGCTCGCGGCCTGCTGCTCGGCACCGTCACGGTGTTGCGTACCGAGCAGGCCGAACGCTTCGAACAGCAGGACGCAGACCTGCTCGCGGAGATCGCCTCACGGGCCGCACTCAGCGTGGACAACGCCCGCCGCTACACCCGCGAGCACCGGGTAGCCGCCGCCCTGCAGCAACGCCTGCTCCCCGCCGCCACCCCCGACACCCCGGCGGCGGAGACCGCGGGCCTGTACCGGCCCGCCGCCGGCGGGGCCGAGATCAGCGGCGACTGGTACGACATCATCCCCCTGCCCGCCCTCCGGGTAGCCTTCGTCGTGGGTGACGTGATCGGCCACGGCCTTCCCGCCACCGCCACCATGGGCCGCCTGCGCACCGCCGTCCACACCCTGGCCGACCTGGAGCTCGACCCCACCGAACTCCTCACCCACCTCGACGGCCTCGTCCAGCAACTCGCCGGCGAGGCACCCCCCGGGCAACGGGACACCATCGGCGCCACCTGCCTGTACGCCGTCTACGACCCGGTCACCCGGCGCTGCACCCTCGCCAGCGCCGGACACCTCCCACCCATCCTGGTCCGGCCCGACGGCACCACAACGGCGATCGACATCTCCCCCGGCCCACCCCTCGGCGCCGGAGGAATGCCGTTCGAGACCACCACGCTCGAGCTTGACCCCGGCAGCGTCCTCGCCCTGTACACCGACGGGCTGATCACACGCGACGACCACGATCTCGACGCCGGCATCCGGCGGCTGGCCGGCAGCCTCGCCACGCTGTGCCGCCCCGACCGGGATGTGGACGACACCGCGCGCGCACTCCTGGCCGACACCGGCCCCGCCCCGCCCCGCGACGACATCGCCCTGCTCCTCGCCCGCACCCGCGCCATCCCCACCGAGCACACCGCCAGCTGGGAATTCCCCGCGGACCCGGCCGTGGTCGCCGACGCCAGGCAGGCGACCGCCCACCAGCTGGCCCGCTGGGGCCTGGACGAACTGGTCTTCACCACCGAGCTGGTCGTCAGCGAACTGGTCACCAACGCCGTCCGCCACGCCGGCGGCCCGGTCGGCCTGCGCCTCGTCCGCGAGAACGTGCTGATCTGCGAGGTCACCGACTCCAGCAACACCCAACCCCGCCTCCGCCGAGCCCGCACCACCGACGAAGGAGGCCGCGGCCTGTTCCTGGTCGCCCAGCTCACCACCCGCTGGGGCAGCCGCTACCTCCAACACGGCAAGACCATCTGGACCGAACAACCCCTCACCGCAGCCACGAGTCCCGCGCTCTGAGCGGCGCCACACCGTGCTCGGCGGGACTGCGAAACGAACGGCTCTGTCGCACGCGCGTTCAGGGGGCGCCACACAGGACCCGCGTGCGATGTCTTGAAGGCACGGACGAGGCTCTCTAGAGTCCTCCGGTAAGTGGGGCTGCAACGTCACAATAATCTATCCAGGAGCCGCCCATGACCGCCTACGGGATCAGCCGCCGCGCCCTCACGTTGGGCGCAGTACCCGTGGCCGCCGCCGCTGTCGCCGGCACCGTCGCCGCCACCCGGTCCGCCGCGTCCACCCCCACCACCCCCACCAACACCGCCGGCGCGGGCCTCCGCGCGGAGCCCGTGAACCCCAACGCGACGCCCCAGGCGCGCAACGTGCTGGACTTCGTCACCAGCCAGTACCGCAACCACATCCTCTCCGGCCAGCAGGAATCCACCTGGATCGGCGGGCCGGAGTACGAGATGGACCACATCTACACGAACACCGGGAAGTACCCCGCCATCCGCGGCCTCGACAAGGGCGACTCCCCGGACTACGCCTCCCGCGCCATCGCCTGGTGGCAGGCCGGCGGCATCCCCATGGTCGGCTACCACATGGGGGCACCCACCCACCCCGACACGTACGAGGGCACCCAGATAGCGGTCCCCATCGACGCCGTCCTCACCCCCGGCACGGCCGAGTACGCGTCGTGGATCGAGCGCCTCGACGGTGCCGCCGCCCAACTCCAGCAGTGCGCCGACGCGGGCGTCGCCGTCATCTGGCGTCCGTTCCACGAGGCCGGCGGCACGTGGTTCTGGTGGAGCATGGAGGGAGGCGACCAGTACAAGCGCCTGTGGCAGTTCATGTTCGACTACTTCACGGACACCAAGGGCCTGAACAACCTCGTCTGGCTGCACGGCTTCAACGGCGAGCCCGACGGCGCCTTCTACCCCGGCCCGCAGTACGCGGACATCACCGGCGCCGACACCTACGCGGGCGACCACAACCATGACCCGCTCAAGGCGTTGTACGACCGGACCCGCTCGATCGCCGGCGACGCGATCCCGATCGCGCTCCATGAGAACGGGCCCATCCCCGATCCCGACCTCCTTCAGTCGGAGGGGGCCGCCTGGGTGCTGTTCAACACCTGGCACGGCGAGCACCTGACGGTGAGCAACTCCGTCGAGCATCTCGCCAAGGTCTACAACCACGACTACGTCATCACCCGCGACGAGGTCCCCGACCTGTCCTGACACGAACCGTCCCACCTCCCCCCGCCAGGCCGCGCGCGGCGCCTGGAGACCGCTACGTCCTCTGGGCGTAGCGGTCTCCGGGAGAACCAGACCCAGCGGGGCCAGACCCCGGCGGAGAACGGCCCTGGCCGCGTTCGTCACCGCCGTGATCAGCACCCTGGTCGCGCTGCCGGCGGCCGCGCTGTTGACCAGCCCCAGCGCACGAGGTCTCGAGGGGCGATATGCCGGCGGGTCAGCATCCGCTCAGCGGAACACGTCGGTGGGAAGCACCTCCTGGGCGCGCAGCTCGCCGAGGACGAGCTGGGCGAATTCCGTGGCTCCGTGTTCGGAGGTGTGGGTGTTGTCGTTCGCCTCGTTGGTGAGGAACAGGGCTTCGGACGCCTCGGGGCCGAGTTCCTCCACCCGCTGCTTGGTGAGTGCGGTCAGGTCGATGAGGTCCACGCCCTCCTCCTCGGCCAGGTTCCGCATCTCGGCGGGCAGGTCCACGCCGAGTCCGTTGACGTGCAGGGCGGTGCCGTTGTTCAGCGTGCCGTCGTCGTTGAACCAGCGGCGGACGATCGGCGTGACGAGGACGGGCGTGCCGCCCTGCGCGCGGACGCCGTCGATCAGCCCGGTGAGGTTGCCGCGGAAGTCCTCGGCGCTGGTCTGCTTGTCGTTGTGCCCGAACTGGATGAGCACCACGTCCCCTTCGCCGATGAGCGGGCGCATCGTCGGGAAGAGCTGCGAGTTGGCCAAGAAGGATCCGGAGCTCTCCCCGGAGTCCGCGTAGTTGGCGACCGACAGGCCCTGGGTGAAGGACTGCGGCAGCTCCTGCCCCCACCCCGTGTACGGGACGGTGGACTGGTCGCAGACGGTGGAGTCGCCGGCGAGGAAGAGCTGCTGGTGTTGGGCGGCGGTGACGGTGAGGTCGCTCAGCCGCGGCGCCTCCCCGCCGAAGGACAGGTCGAGCCCGGGGCTGCCCGTGTCCCCGGTCGGCTGGCCCTCCGGGTCGCGCACGTTGACGGTGAAGCTCTCCGTCACCTCCTCCCCGACGGCGGTCTCCGTCGCCCCGAGCATGGTGCGCCGGGCCTCGGCGGTGACGACGGTGGAGCCCGCCTGGTCGCCGCCGAGGACCGCGGTCACGTCGTAGGTGCCGGGGGCGACGTCGAAGTGACAGAGGATGGGCGCGGTGCCGGTGCAGCCCTCGGGCGCCGCCGCGCCGGGGTCCGTGGCGGCCCAGACGGGGCCGCTCGGCAAGACGGGGAGCAGGACGGTGGCGCAGACAGCGGCCGACAGCGCGGCGGCACGGGTGGTGGGGGGCATCGGGATCCTCCGATCGGCGTACGTTCGGGTACGTGCAGCGTCAGTCCGACCGACCCCCGCACGGACCATACGCCGGACAGCAAACGCTTTCTAGACGGCCTGCCGCGGTGGACGGGTTCCTGGGGGTGCCCGGCTACGGCCGGCACCCCCAGGAACCCGTCACGGTGAGCGTGGACACGGATACGACATCAGCCCACGAGGGGATCGGTCAGGCGGCGAGCAACGGCTCGGGAGGTGGGGTTCAGTTACCCGTCTGCTGGACGAGTGAGAGGCCGTCGACGCCGAGGTATTGGCCGCCGTCCGCGTCCGACGCTCGTATGGTGACGGTGACGGCCCCGTCGGGCAGGTTGATGTCGGTGAGTTCGTGTTCGGCCCAGTCGCTGGGTGAGGAGACGTCGAGGGAGTGCTCGTTACCGTCGGCGTCGGTGATCACGACCTCCGCGGAGTCGAGGGAGTCGGTGGCCCAGGCGGTGAGCGACAGCGTGTAGGTCCCGGCCGGTACGTCGATCTCCTGTTGCGTGCCTCCGGAGAAGGACTCATCGGCGCCCAACTGGAGCGCGTACTGGCTAGAGTTGGCGCCGCCTTCGGTGTTGGTCACCATGTCTGGTCCGGACTCGACGTAGTTCGTCCACCCTTGAACTTCGGGGACGATGATCCGGTCGGCCTGGAAGTCGGGGTTGAGGATGTGGTTGTTCTCCGGTCCGACGCGCCATTCTCCGGTGGCGGCGTTGAACTCCCACTGGCTCACCGAGTGGAACCGCAGCTCCCCCGAGTCGTCCTGGGTGATCGGCATCCACTGGTTGTAGCCGATCCCGTTCCACGCGAAGTCGGCCCAGCGGTCGCCCGCGTAGAGCACCGTGGTCTGCTCGGTTCCCTGGACGGTCACGAAGAACCCGGTCTGGGTCACGTGGCTGTAGTCCATCTCGGTGCCCGTGAGCGTGTACTCATCCGTGTAGTCGCCCTGGATGTCACCGGAGGTGGATTCGATGACGTGGTTGACCGAGGAGTTCCAGCCGTGCAGGTCGGATGCCGCCAGGTAGTAGGTGCCGTCGAGCTCGAACATGGCGTTGCCTTCGCGGCCATCGGCATTGTAACCGACCTCCACCGCGGGCTCCACGCTCAACGAGTCGGACTCGGCGATCCTGGAGACGAAGGCGTGGTTGCGTCCCTCCGAGTTGGAGTAGACCAGGTAGTCGGTCCCGTCGTCGTCGGTGAAGACGGTCTGGTCTCCGGTGCCCGGCGTCGGGTTGCCCTCGATCTGCCCCTGGGTGGCGGCGTGGGCGAAGTCGTCGGTGGGCGAGTCGCCCTGGAGGAACACGATATTTCCGGGACCCTGGGTGATCAGCACGTACTTGCCGGTGTTCTCGTTGTAGACCACGCCCAGACGTCCGACCCAGCCGTAGAGGTTGTCGTCGGCGGTGGCGACGTCGTTCTCGAACGTCCAGTTCACCAGGTCCGTGGAGGAGTACACGGGAATCGACACGAAGGAGGCCTCGTCGTCGTACTTCCGGGAGGGATCCTCGCGGTAGGACTCGGCGCCGGCGTAGTGCACGCCGTACCAGTAGTAGGTGTCACCGAACCTGAACACCCCACCCCCTTGGGAGTAGATGGGGTTGCCGTCGGTGTCGTTCCAGAACGTGTCGTTGGTGATCGTCTCGAACGACCCCTGCAACGGCTCCAATCCGGACGCGGCGCTCTGCAGCTCCGTCTTGGCCGCCGCGACGTCCTGCGCGGTCGCCGACGGGTCACCTTCGACGTCGGACGCGGTGGTCAACGCCTCGGCGAAGGGAGACCAGGTCGCGGCGGTGTAGTCGGCGGGAACGCGTGTCTCGTAGTCGGCGACCAGCGTCTGCAGGCCGCGAACCATCACCAGGTTGTCCGTGGCGTCCTGTAGTGCCGCCCGCGCCTGTGTACGCTCCGCGGCGGTCGCGTCGTCCTGTTCGACCAGCTGTGCCGCTTCGTCCCTGGCCGAGGCGAAGGGGGCCCAGGAGCCGGCCGCATAGTCCCCGGCGGCGTAGTCGGAGACATTCTCGGACAGCGCGAGGAGAGGATCGTTCGATTCGACCGCGCCACCGGCCGTGTTCCCCACCGCGACGGGACCGATCGCCGAGAACAGTCCCGCCACCAGCGCCAACGACGACGCGGCGACGAACAGCCTCCCCCGCCCCGCATGCGCACGAGCTCTGCGAGTCATCTGATCATTCCTTTCGCTCGGACGTGCGCGGAGGCGGTGCTGAGACAAGCGGCTCCGGCACCGCCTCCGCGCGGTGGGCCCTATTCCTGGATGAACTCCCAGGAGGTGTCGTCGCCGGCGGCGTCCTCGGGCAGGCGCTCGAGTGCGGCGGTGTCGCCGTACAGGCTCCAGCGCATCCAGTCCACGCAGGTGAGGGGGATGCGGTCATCGTGCCAGTGGCTGGAGTGGTCTGCGCCGAGGAAGGTGAGGAACGCCTTGGGTGCGGCCAGTTCCTCATAGGCCTGGCGGGCCTGGTCGTAGGAGCAGACCTGGTCCTGGTCGCCGTGGACGAACAGGACCTTGGCCGCGACCGTGCCGTCGGGGTCGCCCATGTCGACGGTGGACTGCGGGATCGCGGCGGTGATCCGGTCGTCGGGCGCGATGGTCAGCAGGCCGTGGGTGGTCATGCCGCCGGCCGAGTAGCCGGACACGCCGACGCCTGGGGAGGCGTCGATGTGGCCGGCCAGCGGGTCGTCGGCCTCGTTGAGCGCGAGGGTCTGGGTGAGGATCTCGGAGACGTCCCTGGAATGCTCGCCGCTGTAGATGTCGCCGAAGTTGTACTCGAAGTAGGGCGCGGGGACGATGAAGCCGGCCTCGGCCAGGGGGCGGATCTGGGACTCGGCGCCCTGCGGGCTGGCGCCGGAGCCGTGGGTGTAGTTGCAGACGGGGAAGGCGCCCTCGGCGACGGGCGCGTCGGGGATGGGGTCGCCGCCGGGGTCCCCGGTGGCGGGGTAGTAGACGAAGGTGGTGCACGGGCGGTCGCCGCGGGTCCAGGCGAACTCACGCACACCGATGGCGAACGGCTCGGCCGGCGCTTGCCGCGGGCTGTGGGCCCGAGGGACGGAGGAGCGGCCGAGCGCCTGACCGGCGCCGGCCAGCGAGAGGCCCACGCCGGTCGCGGCACCGAGCGTGAGGAATGTGCGCCTTTGCAGGGACATATGCGTCTCCTTGTGGGGGATGTGGGGGGTGGGGGGCGGCTCGGGCCTGACCGGGGCCGGTGGCCCCGGTCAGGCCCTTTTCTCACCCGGCGGAGGTCCGGGGCTGGGGGACCCCACCGGGCGGTCTCACCGCTGTACCGCTGCCTGGGGTGCCTGATCTGCGGTCGGTGACCGGTTCAGCACGCTCGGGCGGCGGTCGGAGCGGCGCCGGCGGTCGAGCCATGGCTCGAGGGCCGGGTGTCTACGCGCCCGGCTCGTACGGGCACTTGTTCTGGTAGCCGGAGACGTCGCTCCAGTCGGCCAGGTCCGGGCAGAGGAACTGGGTGTAGCGGGTGTCGTTGTCGATGAAGATCTTCAGCCAGGGGATCGTCAGGCGGGTGACGGACACGTTCCCCCAGGTGGGGAATCCGTGGCCGCCGCTGGAGAGCTGGACGTAGGCGCCGGGGGTGTCGGCCGGCAGCGTGGAGTACAGCTGGTCCAGGGACCCCGGTGTGACCGTGCCGTCGTCCACCGCGCCCATGACCATCGTCGGGACCTGAACGCCGGACAGGTCCTGGGAGAACGAGGCGGGCGCGAACGGAACGGCGGCCTGCAACTCCGGCCGCTGGGTGGCGGCGTGGATGGCGCCGCCGCCGCCCATGGAGTGGCCCATCACGCCCAGCCGCTCGGGGTCGACCCGGTCGGCGACAGGGCTTTCCTGGGTGAGGTAGTCCAGCGCGGCCAGCAGTTGCTCGCCGCGGGCGTCGTCCCAGTCGTTGGGGCTGTTGGTGTCGATGCCGATGACCACGAAGCCGAAGGACGCGATCCAGTGGCCCATCCAGGCGCCTTCGGCTTCCCAGCTGGCGGTGTAGCCGGGTACGACGGCGATGGCGCCCCAGGTGCCCAGGCTGGTGTCGGTGGGGTAGTAGATCTTCCCGCCGTTGAAGCCGTGCCCGGGCTCGACGTCGATCTCCTCGGTGGCGAACGTGCCGCCCTCGGCGGCGACGCTCTCCACCGTGGGGTCCGGACCCCGCTCGAACGACTCCAGCGGCTCGACCTGGGCGGCTGCCGGCTGCATCGCGACCAGGGCCGTGATCAGGCCGACGACGGCCGCGATCACAGCCGTGCCGAACCTGCCTGGACGGCCCGTTCGGCGGGGTCCTGCCCGGCGGCCGGTCGCGGGGCCCGCTGGCGCCGCCATCTCGGTGGGTATGGGTTGCATGGTCGTGTTTCTCCTTGTCGTGTCTGCGGAAATCGGGGCAGTTTCGCGATGTCTGCTCTCAGCGTGTGGTCATGCCGGCGCCGAGGACGTCGCCGACGTGGTGGGACCCGCACGTATCCCTGTGCGGGGTCACGGCGTTGGCAGGCCGGGATCATGTGCCTGTGTGGACAGCCCGGTGCTCTTCGTCTGCCGTGCTCAGGGCGAGAGGGATCCCAGAACGGTGCGCCGCGGTGTCGCCATCGAAGGCTCCTCTGTGGGGGATGTGGGGAGATGTGGGGGGATGTGGGGGTGACCGCGGGAAGCGACACGGACGTTCTGGCCCCGCGCCGCTGGCTGGCCGCCGGACTGACGGGCCGCGGCCGCCGGTTCCGCGACCACGGCCTGCGGCGTCTGCTCGCCGACGGGCAGGCTCGGCGGTGCTGGATTACTGGTAGATCGTCGCTTCCTGGGAGGTCTCGGCGATGCCGTTGGCGCCGTTGAAGAAGCGCTCGCCCCACTCGGAGAGCTGGTTCGGGTCGAAGCCGATCACCATGTCCAGGTACTCCACGCCACCGCCGTTGCCCGACCAGGACCAGCCCATGTAGCCGAGCCCGAGCTCGGTGGTGGTGGCCATGATGGTGTCCTCGTCGGGGTCGCCGTCGGAGTGGTTGTGGCCGAACTCGCCGACCACGAGGGGCAGACCGGCCTCGACGAAGCCGTTGAGGTAGTCGTTGATCGTCTGCGCGTTCTGGTAGACGCCGTACATGTGGACCGAGAAGATCGTGTTCCCGGTGGTGTCGGCGTCGTAGACGGACTGGGCGGTGCTGCGCATGATGCCCTCGTGGTCCTGGCCCCAGTTGGGGGCGTCGACCATCAGCGTGTGCTGGAACCCGGCGTCGCGCAGCTTGGTGACGGCGCCGATGGTGGCATCGGTCCAGGCGGCGGCGTTCGTGTTGCCGTACGGCTCGTTGCCGATGTTGACGATGACGTAGTCCTCCTCGCCCGTGAGCACGTCCTGGAGGCTGATCCAGTAGTCGGCCGCCTGGTCGAGCGAGGCGTTTCCGGCGCCCGGGTCGCCGTAGCCGGTGGTGTCGTGCACCTCCAGCACGCAGATCAGCTTGTTCTCCTTGCACGTGCTGACGACGTTCGCCACGTCTTCGGGGCTGTTGGCGGCTGTGCCGCTGTGGCCGCTGCTGAGGACGACGCGGACGGTGTTGGCGCCCTTGGCCTTGATGTCGGCGAAGGACTGCGTCTCCTGCGGATACCAGGCGTGGGGGTGGCTGACGCCGCGGATGACGAAGTCGTTGCCGTTGCTCTCGACCAGCCGGCCGTCCTGGATCGTCAGGCCCGTCGCCTGGGCGGTGCTGGGCGCCTCGGCGTGGGTGGCGGGGGCGAGGGCGCCGAGGCCGAGCAGGGCGGCCAGTCCGAGCAGCAGGACAGCCAGCGCGTTCTGTCGTTTTTTCATTGCGACTCCTCAAGTGGGGGACCAAGACTGTTGGCTTGGGAGCGCTCCCAAAGAAATTACATGAACCTGTCAAATAGCTCTCGACCAGGGGCCCGCGCAACGGGCGACGATCGGGAGCGTGTCGCCAGAAGTCGCAAGCAAGCGACCATGAACGACCACAAAACCAAGGATGGACTTTGGCACCAAGTGAACTTGGTGACAACCATTCCGTCTTGACTTGCCTCTGTAGCTTAGATGCTAGCTGTCCGTCCGCATAGGCTTGGGGTCAAAGCTAACGTTCCCGGACCATGCCGCTCCTGAGGAGACGCATGCACGACTGGCTCCGCGACGAGGCGCCCCGCTTCGCGCTGCCCTACCACGAGAATCCTGTCCCTGCCCCGGGTGCGCTCGCGCCCCGTGCCTGGTGGAGTGCCTCCGATGCGGTTCGGCTGTCGCTCAACGGCACCTGGGCGTTTCGGCTGGCGCCGACCGCCTCGGGCACCGGTCCGGCTTTCGGTGCGGACGACCCGTCGGCCACCGCCGACTGGGATCGGATCACCGTGCCGGGGCACTGGGTTCTCCAGGGGTACGGCGGCCCGATCTACACGGGGTGTGTCTACCCCTTCCCCGTTGATCCGCCGCGGACGCCGGACGAGAACCCGACGGGCGACCATCGGCGGGAGTTCGACCTGCCGGAGGACTGGCCGGCCGGCGGGGAGAGCGTGTTGCGTTTCGAGGGGGTGGATTCCTGTGCCCGGGTGTGGCTCAACGGCGTGGAGTTGGGGACCTTCCAGGGCTCCCGGCTGCCGCACGAGTTCGCCGTCGGGCACCTGCTGCGGGAGCGCGGGAACGTGCTGGCGGTGCGGGTGCACCAGTGGTCGGCCGGGTCCTATTTGGAGGACCAGGACATGTGGTGGCTGCCCGGGATCTTCCGCGACGTCACCCTGCACCACCGCCCGGGGAACTCCCCCGCGGACTTCTTCGTGCACGCCGGCTACGACCACACCACAGGACACGGCACGCTGCGGGTGAATTGTGACGTGCCCGGCCGCGTTCTGGTGCCCGAACTGGGCCTCGACGTCCCCTGTGGGGAGGAGACACGGTTGGCGGTGGTTCCGTGGTCGGCGGAGGTGCCGCGGCTGTATGACGGGGTGTTGGTCACCGCGGGCGAGCGCGTCCGGCTGCGGATCGGGTTCCGCACGGTCGGCGTCGAGGACGGGGTGTTCAAGGCCAACGGCCGCCGGATCCTCTTCCGCGGGGTCAACCGGCACGAGTTCCACCCCGAGACCGGCCGGGCGCTGGACGAGGCCACGATGCGCCGCGACGTCCTGCTGATGAAGCAGCACAACATCAACGCCGTGCGCACCAGCCACTACCCACCCCACCCCGCCTTCCTGGACCTGTGCGACGAACTGGGCCTGTGGGTCATCGACGAATGCGACCTGGAGACCCACGGCTTCTGCTTCTTTCCCGGCTGGCGCGGCAACCCGGTCGCCGACCAACGCTGGACCCCCGCGCTGGTCGATCGCGCCCGGCGGATGGTCGAACGCGACAAGAACCACCCCTCGGTGGTGATCTGGTCGCTGGGCAACGAATGCGGCCCCGGCATCGGCCTGTCCGCGATGGCCGCCTGGATCCGCGAACGTGACCCCTCCCGCGCGGTGCACTACGAGAACGACGGGAACTACCCGGACAGCGACCTCTACTCCCTGATGTACGCCCCACACGCCGAGGTCGAAGCCATCGGCCGCCACGAGGAGCCACCACTGGAGGACCCGGAGCTGGACGCGCACCGCCGCTCGCTGCCGTTCGTCCTGTGCGAGTACGCCCACGCGATGGGCAACGGCCCCGGCGGCCTAGCCGACTACCAACGGATCTTCGAGACCTACGAACGCTGCCAGGGCGGCTTCGTCTGGGAGTGGATCGACCACGGGATCAGCACCCGGACCCCGGACGGACGCCCCTTCTTCGGCTACGGCGGCGACTTCGGCGAGGAACTCCACGATGGCAACTTCGTCTGTGACGGCCTGCTGTTCCCCGACCGCACCCCCTCCCCCGGCCTCATCGAGTACAAGAAGGTCATCGAACCCATCCACATCACCGGCGACGGCACTCGGGGCAGCGTGACCATCCGCAACGGTCACGACTTCGCCGACACCTCTCACCTCGCCTTCGCCTGGGCCTACGAGGTCGAGGGCCGGGAGTTCGCCACCGGGAACCTCGCTGTCCCACCACTCGCCCCCGGTGAGCAGGCGGATGTCGCGCTGCCACCCGCCCCCGCCAGGGCCCAGCCCGGTGAGGCCGTCTGGACCGTCCGCGCCGTGCTGGCCACCGACACCGCCTGGGCCCAGGCTGGTCACGAGGTGGCCTGGGGTCAGCTCACCGCCGTGCCCCGGCCGGCTCCTGTCCCCGATCCGGGTCCGTCCGCGGTTCCCCGCCGCGGCGGTGGCCGGATCACCCTGGGCCCGGCCGTCTTCGACGCCGCCACCGGTCGGCTCCGCACCCTAGGCGACCTGGTGCTGTCCGAGGGCCCGCGCCTGGACGTCTTCCGCGCTCCCACCGACAACGACCGGGGCATGCACTGGGAGCCCGATGCCCAGATCAGCGTGCACTGGGAGCGGATCGGGCTGCACCGCATGCGGCACCGCACGGACGCGGTGCGCCTGACCGGCGACGCCCTGACCGTTCACACCCGCGTCGCCCCGCCCGCCACGGACCTGGCCCTGACCGCCGTCTACCGGTGGACCGCCGGCGAGGACGGCGCGCTCTGGGTGACGGTCGACGTCCGGCCGCGGGGTGACTGGCCCTGCCCGCTGCCGCGGCTCGGGCTGCGTCTGGGGCTGCCGGCCGCGTTCGGCCGGGTGCGGTGGTACGGCGGCGGCCCGGGCGAGGCGTACCCCGACACTCGCCAGGCATCCCGCCTGGAGCGGCACGCGCTGTCCGTGGACGCGATGCAGACCCCCTACGTCCGCCCGCAGGAGAACGGCGCACGCGCCGACGTGCGGTGGGCCGAACTCCGCGCTGACGACGCCGCTCTGCGCATCGAGGCCGGCCCGCTGCCGTTCTGGCTCACGGCCCGGCGCTGGACCAGCGAACAACTCGACGCCGCGGAACACACCACCGATCTGGTCCCCGGCGACACGGTCTGGATCAACCTCGACCACGCCCAGCACGGCATCGGCACCCAGTCCTGCGGTCCCGCCCCGCTGCCCCAGTACCACCTGACCGCCGCCCCCGCAGGGTTCGGCTTCGCGTTCCGCGCCCTAAGCGGAGGCGCATGATCGAATCGAACATATGTTTCCATCACTTTGATTCAACGCCCTTGCGTCACATCCATTGATCGATTTGTTCCGAGTTAAGGCAATAATTGCTCGCTATCAGTCATGGACAGCGTTCATCTGGCGGGAGTAGGTTGTGCGCGTCAATCACGGGCGGGGCTCGGGGACGGCTCGTTCTGTGCGCGGATCACTCTTGGGACGGAGACCTCCATGCGGAGACGCTTCCTGGGACGCCTGTGCGCGTTCACGGGCGTGACGGCCGTGCTGGCCGCCTGTGGCGGTGGTGGCAGCGGCGGCGATGGCGGTGTCGTCACGCTCGACTACTGGTGCTGGGGCGAGACGGCGAAGGTCGAGGAGTTCAACGCCACCCACGACGACATCCAGATCAAGCACACGGACGCCGGCGGCGGTACGGACACGGCCACCAAGCTGCTGACGGCAGGCCGTGCCGACAACGCCCCGGACGTCGCCTGTCTGGAGTACCAGACGATCCCCTCGCTGATCGTGTCGGGCGCTCTGGTCGAGATCGAGGACCAGGCCCAGACCCTGGAGGGCGAGTTCAATCCGGGGACCTGGAACCTGACGAGCTTCGACGGCCATCTCTACGGGGTGCCGATCGACATAGGTCCTCAGGTCCTGCTGTACAACAAGGCCCGCTTCGACGAACTCGGCGTTGAGGTGCCCTCCACGTGGGAGGAGTTCGCCGAGGTCGCCCAGGAGGTGCGGCGCGAGGACCCGGACACGTACCTGACGACGTTCGCCCCGGCGGAGTTCGGCGGGTTCGCCGGCATGGCGCAGCAGGCGGGTGGCCAGTGGTGGCAGGTCGACAACGGCACGTGGTCGGTGGGCATCGCGGACGATGCGTCGCTTGGCGTCGCCTCCTTCTGGCAGGACCTGCTCGATCGCGATCTGGTCCAGGGTGGGCCGCTGTTGACTCCCGAGTGGAACAACAAGCTGAACAAGGGCGAGATCCTCTCGTGGCCCGCGGGGCTGTGGTCGCCGGGCGTCATCTACGGCATCGCGGAGTCACAGGCGGGCGACTGGGCGATCGCGCCGATGCCGCGCTGGGAGGACGGCGAGGAACAGGTGGCGTTCCAGGGCGGTTCGGCGCTGACCGTCACCGACGACGATCAGGTCGATGCGGCGGTGGAGTTCATCACCTGGATGAATACCTCCGGCGAGGCCTGCGAACTTCAGATCGCGATGGGCGAGTACCCCGCTTCTGTTGCATGCCAGGAGGTGTCCGCGGAACAGCCGCCGCCACCGCTGGTGGGCGATCAGCAGGACTACTGGGAGGTCGCGAACGGCGCGGCGAGCAGCACTCTGCCCAACATCCAGTGGGGGCCCAACGTCAACATGGCCCAGTCCGAGTTGACCGACGCGTTCCAGGAGGCCGTGCGTGAGGGCACGTCCCTGGAGGACGCGCTGCGGCAGACCCAGGAGGCTGTGATCAGCGACATGACAGACCAGGGATTCGACGTTGCCCCCTGATCGGGATGTAGCCGCCTCATCTCCCCCGAAGTTCCTCTAGCGCGAAGGTCATCATGGCAGGACACGTCACTCAGCGGGCCAGCGCGCCCATGGAGGGGCCTGCGGTCAGGCGGCGGCGCCGGGTGTCGGCTCCCTATGTTTTTATCGCCCCCGCGCTTCTCCTTTTCCTCGCCTTCCTGGCGATCCCGGTGGTCTACGCGCTGTACCTGAGCGTGCGGGGCATGCGGGTCGAGCAGGGGAGCCTGTTCGGCAGCCGACGCGAGGTGTTCGTCGGACTGGAGAACTACACCCAGACCCTGTCCGAGGGCGAGTTCTGGGCCGGGTTCGGCCGGCTGGCCGCCTACGGCGTGATCGCCATCCCCCTCACCCTCGGACTCGCCCTGTGCTTCGCGCTGATGCTCGACCACACGGGTGCCAGGGGCCGGCGCCTGTCCCGCGCCGCGATCTTCCTCCCGTACGCGGTCCCCGGCGTCATCGCCTCCCTGCTGTGGGGCTTCATGTACCTCCCCTCCACCAGCCCGTTCAGCTACCTCACCGAGCAGGCGGGAATGGACACCATCCCCTTCCTGGAAGGCTGGAACCTCTACGGATCGCTGGCCAACATCGCCGTGTGGGGAGGCGTGGGCTTCAACATGCTGATCATCTACACCTCCCTGCGCGCGATCCCGAACGAGGTCTACGACGCGGCACGGATCGACGGCTGCACCGAATGGCAACTGGCCCTACGGGTCAAGATCCCCCTCGTCATCCCCGCCCTCGTGCTGACCGGCCTGTTCTCCCTCGTCGGCACGCTCCAGGTCTACGGCGAACCCACCACCCTGCAGCCCATGACCACCGAAATCTCCGGCGACTGGGTACCGCTGATGCACATCTACGACAGCGGCTTCGTCCGCGACGACCTACCCATGGCCGCCGCCGGCTCCGTCATCCTGGCGATCGGCACCTTCCTCGTCTCCCTGCTCCTCCTGCAAGCGGCCCAACGCCGGGCGTTCGGAGGCTTCCAGTGAGCACCCAGACCACACCACGCAGCGCCGCCCCGGCGAAGCGACCGGCACCACCACGCAGCGACCCGCCCGCGGTGCGGCAGGCCCACCACCGCGCCAAGATCATCCCCACCGTCGTCCTGTTGATCGGCGCGTTCTACTGCCTGGTCCCGATCGCGTGGATCGTCATCGCAGCCACCAAATCGCAGTCCGACCTCTTCTCCACCTTCACCTTCCAACCCGGCGACGGCCTGGTCGACAACCTCCGCGACCTGTTCACCTACAACGACGGACTGTACGGCCAGTGGGCCCTCAACAGCCTGCTCTACGCCGGCGTGGGAGCGCTGCTGTGCACCCTGATATCCGCCGCCGCCGGATACGCCTTCTCCCGCTACTCCTTCCCAGGCCGCAACGCGCTCTTCTACATGATCCTCGCGGGCGTGTTGGTGCCGGGAATGACACTGGCCATTCCCCAATACCTCATCATGTCCGAACTGGACATGGTCGGCAGCTACTGGTCAGTCCTCCTACCCGGCCTCATCTCCCCCTTCGCGATCTACCTCGCCCGCATCTACGCCGACGCCTCCATACCGGCTTCCTTCATCGAGTCGGCCCGCATCGACGGAGCCAGCGAATACCGCATCTTCACCACCATCGGCATGCCCATGATGCTCCCCGGCATGGTCACCATCTTCATGCTCCAGTTCGTCAGCAACTGGAACAACTTCCTACTGCCATTCATCATGCTCTCCGACGAGAGCAAGTACCCCATCAATCTCGGCCTCTACACCGTACTGTCGAAGGGCTCGAGCCAACCATCCCTGTACAGCGTCGCCATCACCGGCACAGCCGTGTCCATCATCCCCCTCATCGCACTGCTGCTCTTCCTCCAGCGCTTCTGGCGGCTCGACATGATCAGCGGAGGACTCCGTGGATGACAGTGGATGAACGGAGGACCGGGTGACGGGCCTGTTCGCTGCCTGGCACGGTCGTCGCGTGACCGTGAGGGGCATGGGCGCTGATGACCCTGTGAACCCGGGTGCGCGGGCGCTTCCTGCGGACGGGCCTGCCGGTTGCCGGACGTGAGCGTGGACGCGGCCGCTGCGGAGGAGGACAAGTCCTCTCCCGTTCCGTATCCGCGGTCACGACGACGAGGTGATCGACGTCCAGATCTCGGTGGCATCGCTGGAATCGGCGGACGGCTTCGCGGCCCGCGGGAGCCTCCAGGCCGGCGCCGGGACACACGTGCATGCATGTGCGGCGGCTGGGCCCAACACCAGGCTGGCTCACGGGTTCGAGTGACGTACGACTCCGGCATCCGATAACAGCCGGAGACCCGTCGTCAGAGTTGCGAGACACTTCAGCCAGTCACAGCATGATGCAAGAGCGTGGCGAATTCCGGGGATTTTCGTTCCTCTCTGTCGGTCCTCGCCTGCTTGGGGAGGGCTTTACTGAAGCTAATCGAGTGCTTGTACTCTGCGTCTGTGCACGTAGCATCCGAGCAGAGCGACGGCCAGCCGACGATCGAGGCGTGGGACTCCGTCTCCCAGGCCGCCCGACCCATCATCAGGGAACTGCTGGTCACCGGCCCGCGGTCGAGGACCGAGCTCGCCCGCCTCCTGGGGCTGACGACCAGCAGCCTGACCCGGCTGACCAAGCCCCTCGTCCAGTCCGGGCTCGTGGTGGAACGGGAAACCCTCTACGACCCGATCAACGGACGCCCCACGCTTCCCCTGGACATCGTCGCAAAGGACTTCCACTTCTTCGGGGCCAAGCTGACGGACGACCGGATGTACGGAGTCGTTACCGATCTGCGAGCCGAGGTCGTCGCGGAGCACGCCGAGCCACTCAGCGTCCGCACCCCCGAAGGAGTCGCCGCACAGGCCAGGGCGCTGATGGACCGGCTGGCACGGGAAAGCAAGCCACCCGTCGCCGCGGGATTCACCATGGGCGGGAACACTTCGGGCAGCGACGACCCCGCGGAGCCCGCGCTGTTCGACGCGCCCTGGCTGGACTGGTGGCAGATTCCTCTGGAGTCCACGCTGAGCGACGCCATGGGCATCCCGTGCGTGGTCCGCAACGACGTCTTCGCACTCGCCTACGGTCAGAACTGGTTCGGGGTGGCCCGCGGAATCTCCAATTTCGCGGTGATTACTATCGGTCGCGGCATCGGATACGCCCTCTGCCTGAATGGCCGCGTACTGAGGATGGCCGAGAATGACCTCGTGGAATTCAGCCACCACATCCTGGATCACGGCGGCCCGATGTGCCCGGCGGGGCACCGGGGCTGCGCCGTAGCCTATCTCTCGACAGGAGCCGTCGTCTCGGCTGCCACCTACGGGCTGCGGCGACCGGCCTCCCTGGACGAGATCGCCCCCCGGGCAAGGGAAGGGAACGCGGCGTGCCAGGAGATCGTTCGCCAGACGGGCCGGGCGCTGGGCATGCTCGTCGCGACCATCGCCAACCTCACCGGCGTGAAGACCGTGGTGGTCGCCGGCGAGGCCACTGATGTCGTCCGTGGCGGACACCAGCACATCAAAGAGGGCATGAGTCAGCGACGCCACCTTCGCCGCGACTCCATCAGGACGCCGATGCTCTCTTCCTCCTTTACCGAGTGGGCGCGTGGCGGGGCTGTGGAGGCGATCAGGGCCTTCGTCGTCGAGGGACGCTGAAGGCTGCTTAATGCCTTATCCCCCCGTGAGCCGGACGCGTTCAAGGACGACCGCAACCGCTTCCGCATCGCCGAGCCGTTGGTGACCTTCCACCACGCGGTGATGCGGCCCATCTGGTCCAACCTGGAACACACCCGCGACACCGGACGCCTGTGACAGCGCAGCCAGCGCCGTTTCCAGGCCAACGTCCTGGGTCCGCACTTCGAGCATCTCTGCCGCACGTGGATCCGGCACATGGCGCCAGACGACCTGCTCGCCGACCTGAGACGATGGGCATCCCCTACCTCGACCGCCTCCGCCACAACTCGACCTTCTCACCCACCAGGGCCGCCAGGGCGCTGAGACCGCCCGCCTGCCGTACTTCGGCGACACCCGCTCCGCGGAGGGCTCCGGTCCAAGACCGACACGTCGCCCGACAGGGCACTGATCTCCCCGGCTGATCTCTACAGCCCAACGGGCACATGAAAGGGCCGTGAAAGCGCCCTCGCCAGACTCGCTCTCAGTACCGACATCGGTAGTTGTGCAGGGAGTGCAAGGAAAGAAATGACATCGAATCGTCATAGGGTTTTTCAGGGGAAGGTCACCGGGGCGGTGGCCACCGCGTTGCTTCTCGGGATCACCGCATGCGGGTCCGACGATTCGGGCGGCTCGGCCGGAGGCATAGGCGACGACGCCTCGCCCCTGCCCCCCTCAGCGAGCGGGATCATCTCCGCGTGGGACGACGCCTGCGCGGTGCACGACGTGGAGGCCATTAGGCAGTTCATGGGCATCCGGGAGTTCGGGGTCGAGCCGGGCGCGGGTGAGCCGGGCGGCGGATTCAGCACCGACGTGGTGGACTGCGACGTCACCGAGTTCGCCATGCCGCTGTGGGAGTACACAGACGCCCTGGGCGAGGCGGTGACCGAAGACTCCCTCGCCGGCTACATGTACCTGCGCGTCAACTACTACGAATCGGAGGAGACCTTCGCCGAGGGGTACCAGTACGCCTACGACGCCTGGGCGGAGGACAACACCACGGTCGAGGGCCGCCACGTGGTGGACGAGCGGACCCTGGAAGGCGACTGGGACGAGGGCTCGCTCTTCATCGGCAGCGACGCCCCCGACAAGTACCTCGGCGACCGCATCGTGGTCGGCAAGGTGTTCGACGGCTCGTGGTCGGTCTCATGCGAGATCATCTACGACGGCGACCCGGTGGATTGGGGCCAGAACCAGCAGGAGCAGGTCTACCCCTTCACGGACGAGGAACTGGCGACGTGGGTCGCTGATACCTACCTTCCACAGGTCCACGCCGCCATGGTGGCCGCGCTGGCGGAGAGTAGCTGAGTAGGGTCGGGGACTGGCGTGTTGGCTTCCGTTCGTTTCCAGTCCCCGACCCTTACGAGCTCGTGCGTGGTTGGCGGCGGGAGCTGATCAGCAGAAACCCAACTATTGCCTCCGGAAGAACAACGGCTTCTCAGACGATGAGTGGCCCCGTCGCTGAGGTGATGAGGCAGCAGGCGGTCTCACCCGTACGCACACGTCGGGGTACGGAACCTGTTCGATGTGGCGGTGATCTCCGAACAAGTGGGTGTCGCCAAGCCAGACCCCGCGATCTACCAGCTCGTTCTCGATCGGACGGGCCTGCCGGGCGTGGAGTGCGTGTTCGTCGACGACCAGACGATCAATCACCCGCCCGCAGCCGCGCTGGGCATCACCACCGGCACGCCAGCCCGGACACCAACTACATTCAGCAGCTCACTCGGATGCTCAGCCTGCCGCCACCACGCAACCCTGCGGCCGGTTTCCGAGAGCGGCCTCAGGCGGGCTGGAGGCCGAGGTCTATGGCCAGGGCGGCGGTGCGTTCGTGGAGGGTGCGGATGGCGGGGTGGTGGGCGAGGACCACGAGGGATGCGCTGGCGCGGGCAGAGTGAGTGGTGGGTCCAGCCGTTGTCCATGGCCTTCCCGGCGACTGCCGCGGTCGCGTGCTGGTCACCGCAGGTGCTGGCAGCCCCGGTGACTACCGTTACCGTGTGTGGAAGACGGAGCTGGCCGAGCTTGCTGCGGAAACGGACCTGACGATCACCGTCTGACACTTCCTGCCGACTTGATGAGAACAAGATCGGACGCCGGTTGTTCTCGCGGCGGGCTGTCGGCCCGGCTGGGAGGGCCGGGCCGACGGGTGTTCCTTGTCCGGTCGCCGCGGGTGTACCCCCGGCGCGAGTTGCGAAGGGGAACGGGGTGTGGCGCCTGTTCTCAGACGGTGGCGCAGGTGCTGTCGTTGAGGGTGAAAGTGGTGGGTGTGGTGTTCGCGCTGCCCCGGCTGGCGATGAAGCCGAGGGTGGCGGAGCCGCCGGCCGGGATGGTGTTGTTGTAGGCGGCGGGGGTCACGCTTACCGCGCCGCCGTTCTGGGTGGGAGTGCCGCCCCACATGTTGTTGATGGTCTGGCCGCTTGTGAAGGTGAAGCCCAGTTCCCAGTCGCTGATCGCGGCGGCACCGGTGTTGCGAATGGTGATCTCGCCCTGGAAACCGTTCGCCCAGTCCCCCGCCGTTCGGTACCCGACGGAGCAGGTGCCCGGTGTCTCACCACCGGTGGTCGTGACGGCCACGGTGGCCGAGCGTTCGGATCGGTTACCAGCCGCGTCCCTGGCGTAGACCGCGAACGCGTAGGAGGTGTTCGCGGTCAGACCGGACACGGTGACCTGGCGGGAGGCCGAGCTGGCGACCCGCGTCTCGGTGCCGCCGTCGACACGGACAACGTCGTAGCCGGAGACTCCCACATTGTCCGTGGAGGCCGTCCAGCTGAGGGTGGCCGCGGTGTCGGCCACCGCGGAGGCGGTGGGGGTACCGGGAGTGGTCGGTGCCTCGGTGTCATCGCCGGGTCCGCCCGGGTTCTGGCTGAGCAGGTGCTCCCTGAATCCTTCGCCGTAGGTGCTGGTCGGCGTGCCGTTCCAGTCCTCGATGAGCACGCTGCCGTTGCCGCAGCCCCACGGGTTCCACGTCCAGGCCGTGTACCCGATCCCGTTGGTGTCCGCCCAGGCCATCACCTGGTCGATATAGTCGTGGGCGCAGGTGTCCTGACCGGTCTCACCGATGTGGACCGGTACTTCGCCGGCGACCGTGCCGATGTTGCTGTCCCAGCACGAGGTGGTCACGCAGCCGTTGAAGTTGTAGGAGTGCCATGAGGCCATCAGATTGCCGGTGGGGTCGGACGGCTTGAACTCCAACCACCGGCTGAGGTTGTTGGTCCACTCCAACCCGCCGGTCATGATCACATTGGTGGCGCCGGTGTCGCGCACCGCGTCGACGAGGTCCTGCATGCCCGCGACCTCGTAGTCGATGCCCTCACAGCTGCCGCCGTCGCGCAGGCACGTCCACGCCGCGGTGGGATCCGCCCAGTTGTTGGCCGCGTCGGGGTAGGGCTCGTTGAACAGGTCGAAGATGACCGCGTCGTCCCCCTTGAACGTCGCGGCAACCTCGGACCAGAAGGTCGGGGTGTAGCGCATGTTCGGCATGGGCTTCTGGCAGGTGGCCGCGACGTCCGGACACCCCGTGCCGGGACCTGTGTACTCACCCCAGGTCCAGTGCAGGTCGAGGATCACGTTGATGCCGTTGGCCACCAGGAGGTCTGCGTAGTCCCTGACCTCCTGCTGGTACTCCGCCGCGCTGGGAGCTGTCGCGGGCAGGTTCTCGGTGCCCAGCCAGCATTCCTCGTTCAGCGGAATGCGAACCGTGTTGACGTTCCAGGTCAGCATCGCGTCAACGGCGGCTTGGTCCACCGGGCCGTCGAATATCTCCTTGCCCTGGACGCAGCCGAACTCACCGCCGGACCGGTTGACGCCCAGGGGACGGAACGTGGAACCGGACTCGGTGACCAGGCGGTTGCCCGAGACCTGCAGCTCCGGCGCCGCGGCTGCCGCCGATGTCTGGTCGTCCGCGGCGGCCTGTGCGGCCGCCGGTGAGGCGACCGCCGGGGCCGGGACACCGAGTCCGGTCACCGAACCTGTCACCAGCGCTCCGACGACGCCGAAGGCCCGCAGGGCTCTTCGCATGCTCATGACACTCTCCCTCGATACATGTGGATGACTGATCACGCCCACGCAGGCGCTGGCCGGCGAGAAACTGGCCGCAAAGCGGTCATGTCAACGACCGCGTCAGCGCACAGGCCCCCCTGACACCCGCCGACTGCCGTGCCGAACCGGGCATAGGGGTTGGGGAGTTCGTGTCAGCCGGTGAAGTTGACGTCGCTGCAGAAGTAGTAGGACTGGTCGAGGTGGCTGGCCTGCCAGATGGTGTAGACGATGTGGTGACCGCTGCGTCCGGGCGCGTTGACCTGGACGGTCGTGGAGGAGCCGGTGGGCATGGGGCCCGTCTCGGTGACCAGTTCCAGGTCACTCCAGCCCAGTCGTTCGGTGGTGGGGTCGAAGCCCTGCTCGGTGACGTACACGCGGATGTAGTCGGCGCCGTGGGAGGAGGTGTCGTTCAGGTTCAGTGTGAAGCTGTTGGGGCGGTCGACGGTCTGCCAGGGGCCCGGCTCGTCGAAGGCGGCGAAACGCCCGTTGTGGGTCAGGCCAGCGCTGCAGAGCTGCCCGTCGGGGATGGCGCCCTGGTGGTCGCCGCCGACGCCATCGCGGTGCAGGCCGTTCCAGCCCCACATGGCATCCGCGTCGGCGCGCCACGCCTGGTAGCACATGGGGTCCTCGTCGGCCCAGGTGTCCTGCCAGAAGACGGGCGCCCACCGCTCGTAGCAGCTGAAGTGGCGGGCGGGCGGGTCGTTGACCGCGCCGTGGGCGGAGGCGCTTCCGGTTCCCATGGTGGCCAGAAGGGCCAGGGAGGCCGCCGACGCACTCAGGGCCCGGCGGAGGGTGGGGGTGGTCATGGAGGGCATCCTCATCTCCTGTTCCTGGATGGAGGACAGCGATGGTCGGGCCGGCGGTCCCGGGAAGCGGTGACGGTCCTGGAACGGCACCGACCCGGGCGTGGTCGTGGCACGGCGGTGGCCGCCCCCGGAGCTCGACTTGGGAGCGCTCCCAAGCTTCTGGGAGCGTAGCGGGAGGGCGTCGACGAACGGAACCGCCTTGCACCCGATTTATTTCTGGAACAGAACCATTCAACGTCAGGTCAGAGCGATTTGACGGACAATAAGAGCCTTCTGAACATGAGATACTTCTGTTTGGATGCTCTTCGGGGCCTGCGCGTGCTCATGCCACAGCTGCTCCCGCCCCGGCGTTCGGCAGGCAGCGCCCACTCCGTGGAGCCCACGTCATCGGCTGCCGCCGCAGTATGCTGCTCGGGTGGGATTGGTGCGGGGGCCAGACAGTCAGGACTCGGCGCTCGACGCATGGTTCGACGCATGGCGGTCGGTCCCTCGGGCGGCGCAGCCGGTGCTGCGGGAGCTGGTGATCCGCGGACCGCAGTCGCGCACGGCGCTCGCCCGCAGGCTGGGTCTGTCGCCCGGGAGCCTGACCCGGCTGGCAAAGCCGCTCATGGAAACCGGGCTGGTGGTGGAACGCGGCGTTGCCCACGACCCGGTCCACGGCCGGCCCACCCGCCCCCTGGAAGTGGTGGCCGAGGGACTGCACTTCCTGGGCTTCAAGATCACGTCCGACGGTGTGTACGGAGTCCTCACCGACCTACAAGCCCGTGTGGTGGCACAGCAGAGCGCACCGTTGATGGACTTCTCCCCGGCCACCGTGATCGCACAGATCGGCGAGCTGGCGGACACCCTCGTCGCCACCCGCGGCAGGCCGCCCGTGGCCGCTGGCCTCACTCTGGGCGGTAACGGCTACGCACCGGCGCCGGTCGGCGAGAGCGAACTGCTCGACTCCGGACTCCTGGGATGGGAGCAGGTGCCGCTGCGGCGCCTGGCGAGCGAGCGCCTCGGGATCTCCTGCGTGCTGGAGAACGACGTCACCGCGCTCGCCCACCTGCGGTGGTTCGGCGACGCCGGCGACACCCCCGACTTCGCACTGCTCAGCATCGGCGACGGCGTCGGGTACGCCCTGACCATCCACGGCCGACCCGTGCGGATCACCGAGGCGGACATCGGCCTGTTCGGCCACCAGCGCCTGGCGCAGGACGGGCCGCTGTGCCCCGCCGGGCACCGCGGCTGCGCGGTCTCCTACATCACCACACGCGCGGTGGTCATGGCGGCGGCCCAGGGTCTGGGGCGCTTCCCCGCCTACGAGGAGGTTCTCGACCTCGCCGCCACCGGAGACCCCGTCTGTTCCCAAGCGGTACGGCAAGCGGCATGGGCCCTTGGTGTGCTGATCGCCAACATCTCCGCCAACACCATGGTCAAGACCGTGACTCTCGCCGGGGAGTCCGCGGGCATCGCCGACGCGGCCCGGGCAGACCTGGAAAGTGGCATCACCGCCCGACGCGGGAGCCCCGAGGGCATCAGCATCACCGTCATGCAGCACGACTTCCACGAATGGGCCCGCGGCGCAGCCGTGGTCGCCATCCGCGATCACGTCTCAGCCCTCTAGGGTCCGTGCCAGAAGTGGATCATGGTGGTGATCATGATGTGAGAACCAGGTGAGAGGCAATCCATGAGTCGAAGAAGGGAACTCGTCGCCGCAGCCAGGCGCCACTGGGCCTGGATGGTACGGATGGAGGGCGTGCACGTGCTCCGCATCGGCCACCCGACTACCCGGTGAAAGGAGGCCGTGCTGTACTGGCTGGCCTACGGCCTGGCCGGGTAGGGCACCGAGCACGGTGGAGAACTACGAGATTCTGTGCCGCACGCACGTGATCCCCGCCCTGGGCAAGCGGACTTTGGCCAGCCTGACGGTCGACGATGTGGACAGGTGGCTGGCCCTCAAGGCCAAGACGCTCAGCACGCGGCGCTCCAGGCGATCGACTCCTGTCTGAGTCGCTCGGTACAGCTGGCCATGGTGCGGGAGAAGGTGCACCGCAACGTCGTTGCCCTGTGCGAGGTGCCGACCGGCCGGCCAGGGCGGCCCTCCAACGCGCTGACGTTGGCGCAGGCCGAGGCGGTGCTCAACGCGCTCGATGGCGATCCGCTGCACGCCCACGTCGTCGTGTCGCTCCTCACCGGCGCCAGGACCGAGGAACTGCGCCCGCTCACGTGGGACCACGTCAACCTTGAGGGTCGTCCCGACGCCAACCCACCCGTGCCACCGCACATCGCGGTCTGGCGTTCTGGGTGAGGTCCGCGGGTCCGCCGCGTTCGTAGCCGTAGACGAGGCCGTTGTCGGTGTCGAAGCCGTCCTTGTAGGTGGCGACGACCTCCCTGTCCCATTCCTCGGCCCGGTTGTAGTAGTAGGCCAGGAAGTCCAGTCGCCGAGCTTCGTCGATCTTGTCCAGGTCGACGTCCTGCCAGAGGATGTCGGGCTGGGCGAGGTCCACGACCTCCTTGAGCTTGTCCAGCCACAGTCGGTTTTCCAGCGGGGTGTCCAACTGGCCATACAGCGTGCTCGCAGCGACCGTGTCGGCTGCGCGGGAACGTGCTCGTAGAAGCCGTTGGAGTGGTACGCGCGGTGCATCGCGACCAGGAGCTTCAGACCGTGCTCCCGGTATGCCTGAACGAAGAGGTCCAGTAAATTGAGATGCGGGCCCTTGGCAGGGCTTGATCAAGTTCCATGGGTGTTCGGGTTGTTGGTGATGCCCAGGATGGGGAGTGCTCGTTCGGGTTCATCGCGGATCGCCCGGGTGGTCTTGGCGATGTTGGCGGCTCCGAGGGTTCTCAGCACGCCGATGGCGAGGTTGCGGAAGGTGGCCATGGCGCGAGGTGCGGTCCCGGTGTGAACGGTGGAGGCGTCCTCGGCGAAGGTGACGTCCCTGATGTGGTGTGAGGAGTTCTCCACTCCCCAGTGCCCACGGATCGCGGTGGCCAGATCGGCCGGGCTGGTCTGGTGGGCGTCGAGGCTGGTGACGGCGTAGACGCTCTCGCGGGTCTCGCGTTCGCCGGTGGGCTTGCGTCGGCGGTGGACACGGATGGCCAGGCGAGCGTGGGGGAAGGCGATCCCGCCGAGTTGGTCCGCGATCCCGCAGGTCTTGATCGAGCGGGACTCGCGCCTGCCGTGCCCGGAGGCGGAGGCGGTGTGCTGGACGGGTATGTCCCGCCATGGCAGGGCCGCGAGCTGGTTGTGGGCTGTCGGCTGGTTGGTCTTGATCACGGCGATGTAGTGGGCCTTCTTGGCCTCGACCAGCCAGGAGATGTTCGCCTTGACCGAATGCAGAGCGTCGAAGGTGACGACGGCGCCGGCCAGGTCCAGCGGCGCCAGCAGCGGCCGGAAGTGCGCGGTTTCGTTTGTCTTCGCGCCGACCTCGGCCTGGGCGAGGGTCACGACGCGGCCGTGGGTGACCGCGGAGAGCAGGTGCCGTCGCGCCGAGGTGAGACGGGCTGAGCCCTTGAGAGCTTTGCCGTCGACGGCGATGACGCGCCGCCGCCCGGACGCGGACGCTGTCACGGCGGGCTCGGTGGCAGCGCGGTGCCGGTCGGCCAGGTAGGCACCCACAGCCCGGTCCAGGGCGTCACCGTCGACGGCCACCAGCACGCGCCCGATCGTGGCCGGCGCCGGAGTGCGCCGCCACCTCAGTGGATGGCGGCGGAAACCGATGACCGCCAGCAGCGTGTCCGAGGCACGCTCGCCCCACTCGGCAAGTTCGTCGATGCTCTTCGCGCCCGAGACGACCGCCAAGGCGCACACCAGCAAGATCGCCGTCAGCGGGTACCACCGGCCCCGCCGCGAGCGCGGGTCGGGCACCGCGTCGAAGTAGGGGCGCAGATCAGCGACCCGGCCAGCGTCCAGTGGACCCAGCTTCACCAGCACGGCAGGGACAGGAGAAGATATGGCAGCAGGCACGGGCCACCTCGTGATCATTGGGCTTCAGACACCACAATGATCACGAAGCCCGTGCCTGCTCTGCCATGCACCCCAACCGGTCACTACCCGACCAGCCGTACAACCCCGGAACTTGCAACTGCCCTGGGCCCTTGGCGACCGAGTTCCACTCGTTGACGCGGCTGTCCCACATGGCGAAGCCGTCGTGATGTGCGGACACCGGACCGGCGAAGCGCGCGCCGGCGTCGGCCGCAAGTTGTGCCCACTCGCGTGGGTCGAAGGCTCCTCCGGAAGATTTCAACTTCGGCGCGAACTGCACGGGCTTTCCTGACTTGTCATAGCCTCCGTCGATGCAGAAGTGGTAGGGCCATACTGTTGGATCGCCGTAGATCGCGACGCGATGTCGCCGGACCGGACTTTCTGACATATACATCTCGCGCGGATATCACTCGTTGTTGAACGTGGGGACGCTGAACGCTCCCCAGTGGTGGTAGATGCCGAACTTCGCGTCCCGGAACCACCCCGGTGCAGAGGGGTGCTGGTCGACCGATGACCAGGTCGGCAGGTAGATCATCGCTGAGTATGTCCTTTCATGTCTGGCGGGCCGGAATCCGCGAGGGAATTCCGGCCCGCCAGCTCGGGGACGGGCTCGTCAGGTCCTGGTACCGGTGACCGAGGTTCCCGACTTGGTTACGTAGTACGTCGCGGTGGCACCACTCCAGTAGTGGAAGGTGAGCGTCACCCGTGCGCCGTCGTTCACTTCGTTGAAGAAGTCGGAGGTGAGGAGGGTGGTGTTGTTGGTGTAGTCCGGCCTGAAGTTGGACCAGTAGAACTTGTACGAGCTCCAGTTGACCGGACCGGCGTAGCTGCCGTCGTCGTACACGGCCTCCATCGTCGCCAGCACGTCGCCACGGAACTGCGTGGGGATGGCGAAGGAGTCGGTCGTCCCGGTCGCGTTCGACAGAACGGGGGTGTCGTTCGTCCTGACGAAGATCTTCCAGGGGAGCCCCTGGGAGAAGTTCGCCTGGATGGTCGCGTTGACCCCGTAGTCACGGTTGCCGACCAGCCGGGTGAGCGCGGCCCCCTTCAGCGTGAGCTGGTCACCGGAGACGCTGTAGTCCGTGCCCTCGACCAGCGGGATACCGTTATGGCTGAGCCCTTGGAAGGTGGTGCCGTTCAGGTTCAGGGTGAGCGTCTGGTCCATGATCGCGCCGGACTTCGGTACGAAGACCATGTCTGAGGAGGCCGTCCCCGAACGCTCGGTCCAGCTCGACTGGATCTGCGCGAACAAATCCGGGTCATGCGGTTCGAACGTCTGGCGGTTGATGTAGGAGTCCCAGTAGTTGAGGGTCAGGCCATTAGTGCGCGCCGCGTGGCCCACCGCCTCGAAGAACTTCAGCATCTCGCCCCGCTCCACGACACCGGGTTTGGTGTAGTCGAGGCCGAGCAGACCGGTCTCGCCGACGATGACCGGAATGCCCCGGTCCACGAACGTGTCGTTCAGCCCCGTGAACAGGGTGTCGATGTCCCGCTGCACCTCGTCGTTGAAGCGGGTGTAGCCGGCGACGTTCACACTGAACGGCCAGAAGCCGTAGAAGTGCACGCTGGCGATAAGCCGCGAGTCGTTCAGCGACTGCATCGTGGCCAGCAGGGAATCCATCCGCTCCGGCGTCCCCGCGTCGCCCAGGGTCGGCATCAGCAGATAGCGGCTGGCGTTGTTGCCTCCCGACCCGCGCACGATGCCGTGGAAGGACCTGTTGAGCTCGTCCATCAGGTCAAGTTGCTCGGCGTCCGTGGCGCCGTCGAAGAAGACCTCGTTGACGTTCTCCAGGACCAGCTTGTCAGACTTGTCCCTGAACCGCTCGGCGATCTGCGTCCAGGTCTCATCGAAACGGGCGCGTACGTTGTCGTGGTCGACGGCCAGGTCCTTGACCCACTGCCACGAGTCGTGATGCATGTCGAGCAGCACGTAGAACCCGTCGGCGAGCGCCCAGTCGACCACTTCCTCGACCCGGTCCAGGTACGCCGAGTCAATGGTGTAGGGCGCCGACGTCTGCTGCTGGTTGCTCCACGTCACGGGAATGCGGATGCTGTCGAAGCCCTTGGCCCGGACGGCATCCAGCAGGGCCTCGGAGGCGGGGGGGTTACCCCACGCCGTCTCGTCGGGGATGGCGTCCAGGCTGTTGCTCAGACCCCAGCCTGGCTGCATCGCGGCCACGGCATCCATCGCGTCCTTGGGAACCGGGCCCGTCGCCGGTCGCTCGGCGACGCCGGTCGCCGCGTCGGCGTTCGTGGCGGCCACTGCTCCGGCACCACCGACGAGGATGCCGAGGAGGGCGGCTATGAGGGGGATGAGTCGCCATCGGCTCGTCCCTGGTAGGGCGTGGCGCATGCTACCTCCGGCTCGAAGCGTCCGTGCCGTCCCGACACGGGGTGGGAACCGGGCTCAGTGCCGTCGGCCTGATCCGCACCCGACGGATCGCGGTTCCGCGCCTACCATCGGCTCGTCGGGCGTGGGCAGCTTCATGACATATGTGGAAACTTTCAAGACTCGAGCCCGATAGTTTCTCGGGAGGGTACTCACGCCCACCAGGACAAGGCAACGGCCGTGCAGAGACCGAAAGAAACTAATCAAGTGCTTCGTAATCGAACGAGTCGAAGCCCGGGTTGATCAGGCCAGGGAAGGGGCCATGACGGGCACCAGGTCGTCTTCGGGCCAGCCGTCGACCCACCCGGGATGGACACTAGTAGAGTGTCGCCGCTAAAGTTCGGGGTATAGGTGGCGGAGTCGGATCCTTGCGTCGCTGGTGGTGAAGTGCCAGTTGACCTGGCGTTGATCGTCGTTGGTGGCTTGCTGCCAGGCCGCGAGTTCGGCGTTGAGGACGTCAAGGTCGGCGATGCGGCGGTCGAGGCACTGGCGGGTGAGCGCAGCGAGTTCGATCTCGGCGATGTTGAGCCAGGAGCCGTGCTTGGGGGTGTGGTGGATCTCCAGACGGGCGGCCAGTTCGCGGGCCTTGGCGGGCTTGAACGTCTCGTAGAGCGAGCCGATGGTGTGGGTGTTGAGGTTGTCCATGACCAGCACCACCTTCTCCGCGTCGGGATAGTCGCAGGTCAGCAGCTGGTCGACTTCCTCGGCCCAGTCCAGGCGGGTTCGTTGCCGGCGGGCGTTGACGCGGCGGTGGCCAGCCAGTGGCTCGACCCACACGAAGATCGAGCAGGTCCCACCACGTACGTACTCGGAGTCCTCCTTCAGGTCATGCCCCGGAGCGGCGGGGATGGGGGCGCGGGCGTGAGCGAGGAGTTGGTAGGGCTTCTCGTCCATGCAGACCACCGGAACGGCGGGATCGTAGGGCCGGACGTAGACGTCGAGGACGTCCTCCATCCGTGCGACGAACTCGCCGTTTGCCTGAGCGGGGATAGTCCGGCACTTCTTCAGATGAGGACGAAGCGCCGTTTTTTAAAGATCTTCCCGATGGTCGAGTGGTCCAGATCCGGCATGTCGTCCATCAGCGCGACCTGCTTCTCCAGCAGTCGCAGCGACCATCGTGACCTGCCTGCCGGGGGCGTCGAGCATCCCAGCGCGATCAGCCTGGCCTCGACCTCGCCGGTCACGATCGGCTCGACCGGCGGCGTGGACCGCTTCTTACGCCGGATCGTGGCCCCGACATCGCCATCATGCTCGATATATGCCCTGGCCACGTTCGTGATCGTCTGCGGGTCGACTCCGACCCTCTCGGCGACCGCGCGCCGGCCCGGCGGCCCACCGACACTCTCGTCTAACTCCAGCAGGATCCGCGAGCGCCGTACCTCCTGCGCCGGATGCGCGCCCGTCCGCACGATCCGCGTCAGCCATTCACGATCGTCAGCACTCAACCTCACCGACGGCAAACTCGACCGCGCCATGACACGCCCTCTGCGGCAGATAGGGGGAAGACCGCCACGAACGGTCTACCACAACAACGACGTTTAGCGGCGACACTCTACTAGGTTGGTTTCCCGTCCCAGCACGTGCCAGCCCGGCGATGGCATCGCCGGGCTGGGCGATGAGCAGGGTCCAGTCGTCGCCGATCCGGTAGAGGTGGGACCCCTCGTGGGCCTTGACGCCAGGCAGCGCCACGAATCCGGCCAAGGCCCCGCCGATCCGTGACGGTGACCGCCGCTCCAGCGCGTTGCTGATCTGCGCCCTGCGCACCAGGTCACGGCTGCGGAAGACCGGGACGCCGGGAAAGAACTCGAAGGTGGAACACCCAAGGTAGTGATCTTCGCCCGCCCGGCAGACACTCGGATCGGGGTGGAATCCCGCGATCACCGGGTTCACGATGGCCTCTTCGTGCTTCACGATCCCGCTGTCTCAGAAAGTAACTTCTCCTAATCCAGGATACTTTCTCGTCGGGGAACGTATCCAGGCCTGCTGACCGCCGGTCAATGGCTCAGTGCCAGGCCCATGCCCGGGAGCGCACCGTGCCGCTCAGCCCTTCGGCGGAGCCGTGCTGTTCCGCACGACGAGGGTGGTCGCGATCTCCAGCCCGATCTGCGGCGCCTGCTCACCACGCCCCAGGGCCAACGCCAGCTCGGTAGCCGCCACCGCCATCTCGGTCAGCGGCTGGTGAACCGTGGTCAGCGGCGGATCCGCCCATGCGACAACCGGCAGGTCGTCGAAGCCCACGACGCTCAGGTCCTCCGGGATACGCAGCCCCATCTCACGTGCGGCCTGATAGACGCCGAGCGCCTGCAGGTCGTTGGCGGCGAAGATCGCGGTGGGTCTATCGGGGCCCGTCAGCAAGGACCGGGCCGCGGCGCAGCCGTCCTCGCGGGTGAGTGGGGCGCGGACAACCAGGTCGGCGTGCGTCGGAAGGCCGGCCTCCTGCATCGCGGACCCGTAGCCGGCCAGCCGCGCGCTACAACACAGCACCTCGTGAGGCCCACTGATCATGGCGATACGGCGATGTCCCAACGCCACGAGGTGCCGCGTCGCGGACTGGCCGCCCCGCCAGTTGGTCGCACCCACGAAGGGGACATCGTCGGGGAGTTCGGTGGTTGGGTCGAAGACCACGAAGGGAATGCCTTTCGCCCTCAGCTGATCGCGCTCGGCTTCCGACAGTTGCGCCACCGACAGCACGCAGTGCGGGCGCCGCCCGACCGTGTCGTCCATCGACATGCCGGTCGAGTCGTGGAGGCCGAACTCGGAGAGCATGACGCCGACCCGACGCTTGCCCGCCACCCGCTCCACGCCGCGGATGATCTCCACCGCCCACATACTCTCCAGCTCGCGGAACACGAGCTCCACGACGTTGCTGCGGTTGCCCGGGGGCTTCTGGTATCCGTACTGGTTGATGAGTGCCTCGACGCGGGCCCGGGTATCGTCGGACACGCCCGACCTTCCGTTGAGCACCTTCGACACGGTGGGAACAGAGACGCCTGCGGACTCCGCGATGTACGCGATGGTGACCGGCCCTCGTGCGTCACCTCGCGCGTCCTGCCCGTTCGCCGACGACGCTTCCGACTGCTTGTTCGCCACGATCGTCCTCTCGCCACAGATCGGTCCGTCGCAATCACGCTTCGTAGCAGAGGCCCGGCCCGAGGACGTCCCCGCTGCTCCCACCGCCATTCTGGCACCTTGCGCCGCCATACAGGCAGGAAACGTTTCGCGGTCACAGGCAGGACCCGGAAAGCCATCGACCGCAGTTCTGAAGTTTCCCCGTGATCTTGGACACGTCGTCGTTACGCCGTGAGGGCCTGATCCTGCTGGTAGCGCTGGCGTGTCTCGTGGGGTGTGAGGTAGCCCCAGTGGACGTGCTTGCGCAGGCGGCGTCTGTTGTAGAAGGTCTCGATGAAGTCGAAGATGCCGGCGCGGGCGGTCGCGCGGTCGGGCCAGAAGCGGGTGCCGATCTCCTCTTTGAGTACAGCCCAGAAGCTCTCCGCGGCGGCGTTGTCGAAGCAGCTCCCGGTCCGGCCCATGCTTTGCCTGTGCCCCAGCAAGGCGATTCTGTCGCGTAGGTGGCGGGAGGTGTATTCCGATCCGCGGTCGCTGTGGATCACGCAGCCGGGCTCCAGACGGCCCAGCGCGGCGGCCATGTCGAGCGCGTCGACGACGAGTTCGGCGCGGTGCTGGTCGGCCATCGAGTAGCCGATGACCTCGCGCGTGGCCAGGTCCAGCCACGAGGCAAGGTAGAGCCAGCCCTCGGCAGTGGGGATGTAGGTGATGTCCCCGACGATCTTCGTGCCGGGGCGGGTGGCGGTGAAGTCCCGGCCGATCAAGTCCGGCGACGGGGCGGCTTTCGTGTCGGCCTTGGTCAGGCTGCGGCGGCCGGTGCGCCGACTGTTCCCGGCGATGCCGTGCTCTCGCATGACCCGTGCCACCCGCTTGCGGTTGACCAGCCGGTCCTGTCGGCGCAGTTCGGCGGTGACGCGCGGGACGCCGTAGTTCCGCCGGGAGGCGAGGTGGATCACCGTGATCTCGTGCGCCAGGGCCTCATCGGCCCGCCGCCGCGCTTCACGGGCTCCCCTTCCGGCCACCCACGCGTAGTACGTGGACCGCGCAGTCTTCATCACCTTGCACAGCAGCGTGACCGGGTAGTTCGCCTTCTCCGCGTGGATGAACCGGCATATCGCGCTCACCGGTCGCTCTCCTTCGCAAAGAAGGCCGTCGCTTTTTTCAAGATCTCGATCGTCTTCGCCTGCTCAGAGGTCAGCTTCCGCAGCCGCTTCAGCTCCTCGTCCCGGTCGTCGGCACTCTGCCCGGCCCGCCCTGCCACGGGACCGGATCCGGTGTCCTGGGCGGCGCGGGCCTTCTTCACCCAACCCCGCAGGGACTCCGAGCTGACCCCGAGTTCCCGGGCGACCTCGGTCACCGTCCGGCCCGACGACCGCACGAGCTCGATCGCGTCCCGCTTGTACTCGTCCGAGTACCGCTTCGTGTACTTGCTTCCCACCTGGCACTGCTTCCTCTGGGCTCTCACGTCCCAGTTTCCAGGTGTCCAAGATCAAGGGGAAGCTTCACCTTCAACCCGACCCCCAATGACCTCCACTTCCAGGTGATCCCCTAGCAGCCTGGCGTCATGCCGGTCGGCTCTCGCGGAATCACTCGGCGCGAGTCCTCGCGGGTGCAGAGGTGTCGGGCGGTTGGGATGCCGCGCGGACCGCTCGGGGTGAAGCCCCCAGTTCCCGGCGGCAGGCCTTGTTGAATGCCTGCAGGTCGGGTATGCCGACCTGGGCGGCGATCGCGGGGATGGAAAGGGTGGACTCGCGCAGCAGGTAGCGGGCGCGTTCCAGGCGGCGATGACGGATGTAGGCGATGACCGTGTCCCCGGTGGCCGCGTGGAAGAGCCGGGTGAGGTGGTTGTGGGAGACACCGGCGGCCCGGGCGATGTCCGGGACGGTGAGTCGCTCGGCCAGCCGCGACTCGACATGGGCGATCGCGGCGTCCAGGGCCGGATGGGCGCCGGCGCGGCGGCCCTGCCGGGCGGGTGGGCTCAGCTGGCTGACGCGCCACAGCGCGGCCCAGATCTCCGCCGTGGCGCGGACCTGGGTGCTTGCCCACGCCGCGACGGCCTGGCCCATGAGCGCGGAGAGCGCGGGGAGCTCCGGGCCGGCGTCCTGCATCACGGGGACCGTGCGGGGCTCGCCGGTGACGGGTAGGCGCAGGTGGGCGTACAGATGCTCGGAGGAACCTCGGTAGCGGTAGTGGCAGGTCGTGTTGGGAGGAATGACGCTGACCCGGCCCGGACGAATCGTGTGCGGTGTCCCGTTCAGGGTGAGTTCGGCCTCGTACCGGTACAGGTGCAGCTGCCACAGATCGGGCAGCCGGAACAGGTCGGAGAGGCCGGCGGTGCCGTGGACGGCGCGGCCGACCATCGTCACGACGGGCGGCTCGTCCAGGCAGATCTCGGCCTCGAACATGGTGAGAATATACCACAAGTGGTGAGCCCGACCCACGCGCGAACGGCAACCCGCTCCCTACGGTGGTCCCCATGACGACACCGACGATCAGGAATAATCTACTCAACTCAGTTGAGATGGCCCATTTCGTCTCACATGGATCGCTCCGCATGGACGCCGTGGTGCCGAGCGAGATGAACGACCAGGCGATGAAGGTCCTGGCGTCCGACATCCCGCCGGTGCCGTACGGCACACCGGTGGACGAGGCCTACCCCGAGGGGTCGTTCGTGCGCCGCCTGATCGAGGTTCCGCAGGTGGCGGGCGCACTGCACAGCCTCGTGGGGCCGCGCCCGAACGTCGACCACCACGCGGTGCACATCCGGCAGCCGCACGAGGGTCAGGCCCAGCCGCTGCACGCGGACGCGATCATCGACGTACGATCGGACACCTTCGACGTGCAGCTCATGTACTACCCGTCCGAGGTGACGCTGGAGATGGGCGGCACCCTCAGTGTTCCCGGCAGCCATCTGAGGCGCACGAACGAGAGCGACACCGGCCGCTACCAGAACCTCAAGGGGCAGGACCGACTCGTGTGCCCGGCGGGCACCGTGGTGTTTCTACACCACGGACTCTGGCACGGAGGACGGCGCAACGACAGCGACACTCGGCGCTACATGTTCAAGATCCGCTTCAACCCGACAGCGCGTCAGCGGCGGCTGTGGGACACCTCGGACCTGACCGACCCGCGGGTCGTGTCGGAACTGACCGCGCACTTCCCGTGGTACGAGCACGCCACCGCCCGCCTGGAGCAGTACAACCGCATCCTGCTGTGGCGAGCACTGACCGGCGACGCGCAGTTCGACATCGAGCACTGGGTCACTCGTGTCTCGAACCGGCCGCAGGAGGCCGCCGCATGAGCACCACGACGTCCGCGCCGGCCACCACAACTGTCCGCCAGCAGGTCCTCGTTCTGTACCTCGCCACGTCGGCGCTGGACTCCGAGGTCATCGGCTGGGCGCGTTACGACGGGACCGGCCGCACGTCCCGGACGACGGGTGACAGCGAGGAGCCGCCCTATCCCACCGGTCTGGCCGCCCTGTGCGACGGCTGGCGACTGATCCAGGCCGCGCAGCTCATCCCACCCTATCCGGGACACGAGTACGACGTGTCGTTCCTGAAGCACGAGTTCCTCTTCGAGCAACTCGTGACGCCCTAGTGTCTCGTGATCCGGTCTGTGTTACTTCGAGTTGTTTCGGACGAGTTTCTTGACGTTGGCCGTGACAAGGCGGACCTTCGCAAGGATCTCGTCGGCGGTGGCGGTCCAGGTGAATGGTTTCGCGTTCTCGTTCCACGAGTCGATGTAGTCACGGATCTGCTTGATCAGGACGTTGACGCCGGCGAAGGTACCGCGGCGGATCGAATGCCGGGTGATGATCCCGAACCAGATCTCGATCTGGTTGAGCCAGGACGACCCGATCGGGGTGAAGTGGAAGTGCACATGCGGGTTCTTCGCCAGCCATGCCTTCACCTCCGGGGTGGTGTGCGTGGAGAGGTTGTCCAGGACGATGTGGATCTCCTTTCCGGCGTGCGGCTTGACCGCCTTCTTCAAGAAGGCCAGGAAGGTCTCGCCGTTGCGGTTCGGCTTGCATTCGCCGAGGACTTCGCCGGTGCCGACATTCAGCGCGGCGAAGAGATTGGTCGTGCCGTGCCGGACGTAGTCGTGGGTGCGCTTCTCGGTCACCGCAAACGTGACCGGCAGCACCGGTTGGGTCCGGTCCAGCGCCTGGATCTGTGTCTTCTCGTCGATCGACAGAACCACCGCGCCACCCGGCGGGGCCAGGTACAGGCCGACCACATCGGCGACCTTCTCCGCGAACGCGGGATCCTTGGAGATCTTGAAGGTGCCCGACCGGTGCGGCTTGAGATTCTCCTCGCGCCAGACCCGGGCGACGTAGTGGAAGGACACCGAGATGCCCTCCCGCCGTTTGAGGTAATCGGCAAGGGTACGCGTCGACCAGTGCGACAAGCCTGTTTCCGGCGGCGGCGTCATCTTCGTCAACGCGATCAACCGGCCCCGGGTCCGCGGCGGGACCTGCTCCTTCCCACCGCCGGGGCGACGACTGACCAGACCGGCAATCCCCCACTTCGCGTAGCGCGCCTTGTACCGGTCGACCGTGATCGGCACGACTCCGGCCAGTTCCGCGACGTCCTTGCGACGACGCCCCTCCGCGACCCACAGCACGATCTGGGCCCGCCGCGCGACATCCGCCGGAACATCCCGAGAACGCACCAATTCCTGCAGCTCGTCCCGCTGTTCAGATGAGAGATCCATACCCCGTCCAACGAACCAACCGCCATCAGGTAACTGCAACCGGATCACGAGACACTAGCCATCTCGTGGTACCTGGGGCCGATTCGCCCGGCCAGACACAGATGCCGACCCGCACTCGTCAAAGGAGACGCATGGACATCCGCCCGGTGGACGGCTCAACCGCCTCTCCACGTTCCTACTATGAGGACCACTCACCAGGCAGCGGTTGCCTGCCCGCCCGGGCCTGGTGGGACGCCTCCGACGCGGCACGGCTGTCACTGAACGGGACCTGGGCGTTCCGGCTGTCGAGTACGGCCGAGAGCGCCTGCACCGACCTCGTCGAAAACGAAACGGATGTCTCGGAATGGGGCGAGGTGACGGTCCCGGGTCACTGGGTGCTCCAGGGCCACGGCGCCCCCGTCTACACCAACATCCCCTATCCGTTCCCGGTGGATCCGCCGCGGGTGCCGACTGAGAACCCGACCGGGGACCACCGCCGGGTGTTCGACCTGCCGGACGACTGGCCGGCCGGCGGCGAGAGCGTGCTGCGGTTCGAGGGCGTGGAGTCGTGCGCCCGGGTGTGGCTCAACGGCACCGAGCTGGGGACGTTCACCGGGAGCCGGCTGCCGCACGAGTTCGCCGTCGGGCACCTGCTGCGGGAGCGCGGGAACGTGCTGGCCGTGCGGGTGCACCAGTGGTCGGCCGCCAGCTACCTCGAGGACCAGGACATGTGGTGGCTGCCCGGGATCTTCCGCGACGTGGGCCTGCACCACCGCCCGGCGGGCTCCCCCGCGGACTTCTTCGTGCACGCCGGCTACGACCACACCACAGGACACGGCACGCTGCGGGTCGACTGCGACGTCCCCGGCCGCGTCCTCGTCCCCGAACTCGGTCTGGACCTCACGACCGGCGAGGAGACGTCCGTGCCCGTCGAGCCCTGGACCGCGGAGACGCCGCGCCGCTACGCGGCCGAACTCGCCACCGCCGGCGAGCGCATCCCGCTCCACCTCGGCTTCCGCACCGTCGGCGTCGAGGACGGGGTCTTCAAGGCCAACGGCCGCCGGATCCTCTTCCGCGGCGTCAACCGGCACGAGTTCCACCCCGAGACCGGCCGGGCGCTGGACGAGACCACGATGCGCCGCGACGTCCTGCTGATGAAGCAGCACAACATCAACGCCGTGCGCACCAGCCACTACCCACCCCACCCCGCCTTCCTGGACCTGTGCGACGAACTGGGCCTGTGGGTCATCGACGAATGCGACCTGGAGACCCACGGCTTCTGCTTCTTCCCCGACTGGCACGGCAACCCCGTCGACGACCAACGCTTCACCCCCGCGCTGGTCGATCGCGCCCGGCGGATGGTCGAGCGGGACAAGAACCACCCCTCGGTGGTGATCTGGTCACTGGGCAACGAATGCGGCACCGGCGCCGGCCTGTCCGCCATGGCCGCCTGGATCCGCGAACACGACCCCTCCCGCGCCGTGCACTACGAGAACGACTACTCCTACAAAGACAGCGACTTCTACTCCCGGATGTACGCCCCACACGCCGAGGTCGAAGCCATCGGCCGCCACGAGGAGCCACCACTGGAGGACCCGGAAGCCGACGCGCACCGCCGCTCGCTGCCGTTCCTCCTGTGCGAGTACGCCCACGCGATGGGCAACGGCCCCGGCGGCCTAGCCGACTACCAACGGATCTTCGAGACCTACGAACGCTGCCAAGGCGGCTTCGTCTGGGAATGGATCGACCACGGCCTACCGAAGCAGACCCCCGACGGGCACACCTACTTCGCCTACGGCGGCGACTTCGGCGAGGAACTCCACGACGGCAACTTCGTCTGCGACGGCCTACTCTTCCCCGACCGCACCCCCTCCCCCGGCCTCATCGAGTACAAGAAGGTCATCGAACCCATCCACATCACCGGCGACGCGGCCGCTGGCGAGGTCACGGTCAGCAACAGATACGACTTCGCCGACACCTCCCACCTCGCGTTCACCTGGACCTACCAGGTCGAGGGCGAGGACGTGGCCCGGGGCGACCTGACCGTCCCGCTCCTGCCCGCCGGCGCCTCCGCCAGCGTCCCGCTGCCCGCCGCGCCACCCGGCACCCGGCCAGGAGAGGCGGTCTGGACCGTCCGCGCCGTGCTGGCCGCCGACACCCCCTGGGCCGCGGCCGGCCACGAGGTCGCCTGGACCCAACTCCGCTCCGCCCACTGGTCGCCCCCCGCACGTCCCAGCGCGCTCGCTTCGCCGAGTCGCGATGCGGACGTTCTCCGTCTGGGCCCGGGTGTCTTTGATGCCAGGACGGGCGAGTTGCGCTCATTCGACGAACTCAACCTGACCCAGGGTCCGCGTCTGGACCTGTGGCGGGCTCCGACCGACAACGACCTGGGCGGCCCGTGGTTGGGAGAGGCCCGCCTGGGCGTGCGCTGGCACGCGTTGGGACTGCATCGCCTCCGCCACCGCCTCGACGCCGTCGTCGTGGGCGAAAAGGAGCTGGTGGTGCGCTTCCGCGCGGCACCGGCCGCCACCAACAGGGGCATGTACGCCGAGTACCGCTGGACCGCTGGTGACGATCGACTGCTGCTGACGCTCACGGTCACGCCCGAGGGCGAGTGGCCCTGCCCGCTCCCCCGACTCGGGCTGCGCCTCGGCCTGACCGCCGGCCACGATCGCGCGACCTGGTACGGCGGCGGGCCGGGCGAGGCCTACCCCGACACCCGGCAGGCCTCCCGGCTGGGCCGGTACGCACTGTCGGTGGACGCGATGCAAACACCGTACGTACGCCCGCAGGAGAACGGCGCCCGCGCCGACGTGCGATGGGCCGAACTGCGCGACGAGACAGGCAACGGACTGCGGATCACCGCGCATTCGGCGCCGTTCTGGTTCACCGCCCGACGCTGGACCAGCGAACAACTCGACGCCGCCGAGCACACCACGGACCTGGCGCCCGACGACACCGTCTGGATCAACCTCGACCACGCCCAGCACGGCATCGGCAGCCAGTCCTGCGGCCCCGGCCCGCTCCCCCAATACCACCTAACCGCGGGGCCGGCCGAGTTCGCAGTCGCCTTCACCGCGGTGCGCAGCCGCTGACCCACCCCACCTGTACACGCGATTCAAACCGTCTCAATGACTCTCATCACTTATCACCAGCAATTGGGCACAAAAGGGGCGCTGACGTCATGCCGAACACCAGATCTGGTTCGAGCCGGAGAAGCTTCCTCACCTCGACCGCGGTAGCCACCGCCGCGGTGAGCGGTCTTCCGCTGCTGTCGGCGTGCGGCAAGGGCAGCGGTGGCCAGGAGGGGCGGGTCTCCGAGGAGGAGCTGCGATCGATCCTGCCGACCTACCGGGAGTCGGATGTCGCCGTCGCCCCCGACATACCCAGCAAGCATGATTCCAGCCCCGGGTTCTCGCGGTGGATCCCGCAGGGTGAGCTCGGCATCTCGGTGCCCGAGCCCCGCGGCAACGGCGGCGAGTACACCGCCATGACGCCGCTGTGGGGCACCCCTCCCCGGCCCGGCAACGAGTTCTGGACCACCGTGGACGAGGCCATCGGCGTCCGGATGCGCTGGCAGACCCAGGACGGCAACAGCTACGCGGAGAAGCTCGGCGCCACGCTCGCCGGCAGCGAGATTCCCGACCTGGTGTGCATCCCCTCATGGAACATGGTCGGCCAGATACCGCAGGCCATCAGCGGCCGATTCGCCGACCTCGGCCCGTACCTGTCCGGCGACAAGGTGCTCGACTACCCGAACCTGGCCGCGATCCCCACCGCGGCCTGGCAGGCGTCGATCTTCGGTGGCGCGCTGCGCGGGTTGCCCATGCCCCAGCGCCAGGTGGGCGACGACCTGCCGTTCTACCGGCAGGACATCTTCGATTCCCACGGCTGGACGTCTCCGACCAGCGCTCAGGAGTTCTATGACTTCTGCCGGGACGTGACCTCCGCCCGTAACCGGGTGTGGGCCTGCGAGGACATGACCATGTTCGCCCTGAAGATGTTCGCGGTGTTGCCGGGTCAGCCCATGTACTGGCGCCGAGGAGACAACGGGCGGCTCCTCAACCGGGTCGAGACCGAGGAGTACGTGGAGGCGCTGGAGTGGACCCGTCGGCTGTTGGAGGCGGAGGTGGTCCACCCCGACGCGGTCGCCGCCACCGGCGACGCCAGGATTCGCTTCTCGACGGGCGAGTCCCTCATGTTCGCCGACGGCGACGGCGCCTGGTACTCGACGACCGTGGAGCAACAGGGCACGAACCCCGATTTCCACATGAACGCCTTCGACTACTTCTCGCCTGACGGCGGCGAGCCTCACCTGTGGGGTCGGCATGGCTCCGGCATCTGGAGCTTCATCAACAAGAATCTCTCCGAGGACCGGATCCGCGAGGCCCTGGAAATCGCCAACTTCGCCGCCGCACCCTACGGCACCGTCGAGCAGCGCCTGAAGCAGTACGGCATCGAGGGTGTCCACTACACGGTCGAGGACGGCGTGCCGGTCCGCACCGAGCAGGGCAACGTCAACGTGGTCCCGGACACCTACACCTTCCTCTGCTCCCCCGCCCCCTACATCGCCCACCCCGACCTGCCGCAGGTCGTCGAGGACCTGGCGCACTGGCAGCAGCGCTGCCTGCCATACGTCCACGATCCACTCTTCGTCGGCCGGCAGATCCAGGAGCCCGCCCGGCTCGCCAACCTCTCCGACGGCTTCGAGGACCTCCAAGCCGACGTGGTGCGCGGCCGCCAGTCCATCAGGGACCTGCACAACGCCGTGGACGAGTGGCGCCGGAACGGCGGCGACGAGCTGCGCGACTTCTACCAGGGCATCCTCGACGAGGAAGGAGACACCGCCTGACCACGGAGCACGGCCCCGCGGCCCCGGGGCGCCGCCTCCGCGAGGGCGGTGGCCGCGGCGTGGATGAGGTGGAAGGCGGGGCGGCCAAGCACCCGGACCTGCTCGTCGACTCGCAGGTCCGGGTGCTTGGCGCGCCAGGGGCGCAGCGTGTCGGCGAGCTTGTGGGCGTGCTCGGCACGCAGGTCGTCGGTGAGCTCCAGGGTTAGGCCGTGGGTCCGTCTGGACGGCACCGTCATCCGCACCGACCGCGTCGCCGCGCCCGGCCCCAACGGTCCCGACCTGTGGTGGTCGGGAAAACACAAGTACCAGCCTTCCGACGAAGCACGAGTTCGCCCGCCCGAAGACGTGGGGTAGTACCGCGCGCTTCCCGGCGATCGAGATCCTGCGACTGGGCTGAGCGACCCGGGGTCAGTGCGGGACGGCGGGAACGGAGACGGCCATCGTCATCTCCACCGGGTCCGTGCCCTCGTTGCGGTATCCGTGCGGCACGTGGGACTCGAAGGAGGCGGAGGTGCCCGCGACCACCTCGTGGTCGGCGCCGTCCACGCTCAGCGTGAGCACGCCGGTCGTGACGTGCACCAGTTCGCCGGTGCCGACGGGGTGCGCGTCCGAGGAACTCCCCTCCCCCGGCATCAGCCGCCAGTGCCAGAGCTCCAGCGGCCCAGGGGCCTCGGTGCCGGCCAACAGCGTGCTGTGGCTGCCCGCCGCGGTGGACCACAGGCGCACCGCCTGCTCGGCCGGCACCAGGCGCACGAGCGGCGCCTGGTCGTAGTCGAGCAGGGTGGTGATGCTGACGCCGAGCGCGTCGCCGATCTTTACCACCGTGCCGACGCTCGGGTTGGTCCTGGCCTGCTCGATCTGGATGAGCATGCCGCGGCTGACGCCGGCCCGGGCTGCGAGCGCGTCCAGGGTGAAGCCCCGCTCGGTGCGCAGGCGCTTGAGGTTGCGGGCGAGCGACTGGGTGAGCTGGTCGAGGTCGGTCACGGACTCCCCAGGAGGCTGAGTGAAATATTCTGCATGCGCGAGTCTAATATAATAATCTATCGTGTGATGGACTGCACCGTTCATCACACTGTACTGCGAGGCTCTTGATGATTGCCCTGGCCCTGACCACCAGCCTGCTGTGGGGACTGGCGGACTTCGGTGGCGGGCTGCTGGCCCGCCGCATCCCGGCGCTGACCGTCGTGGTGGTCTCGCAGGCCCTGGCCGCGGCGGTGCTCGGTGTGGTGGTGGTGGCCACCGGGGCGTGGAGCGAGGCCGACGGGCGCCTGTGGTTCGCCGTCGCGGCCGGCCTGATCGGGCCGATCGCGCTGCTGTGTTTCTACCGGGCGCTCGCGCTGGGTCCGATGGGCGTGGTCTCGCCGCTGGTCGGCACGGCGGTGGCGGTGCCCCTCGCGGTGGCACTGCTGATGGGCGAGCGGCCGGGGACGGTGCAGTACGCCGGCATCCTGGTCGCCTTCGTCGGCGTGGTGCTGGCCGGTGGGCCGCAGCGCGGCGGAGGCCCCGTGGCACAGCGGACGATGGTGTACACACTGGTCGCCGCCTTCGGATTCGGCGCGGTGTTGGCCCTCATCGCCGAGTCGGCCACCAGCGTCACGGGACTGTTCCTCGCCCTGTTCGTGCAGCGGGTGTGCAACGTGGCGGCCGGCGGGGCTGCGCTGTACGTGGCCGGGCGGCGCGGCATTCGCGCGCTGCCGGAGGGCGGCCGGCCGGTGGTCACCGCTGCGCTGCCGTCGCTGGCCTTCGTCGGACTGGCCGACGTGGCGGCCAACGCCACCTACGCGCTGGCGGCCCGGATCGGGCCGGTCACCGTCGCGGCGGTGCTGGCCTCGCTGTACCCGGTGGTCACCGCGCTGACGGCGCGCGGTGTGCTGCGCGAGCGGCTCCAGATGGTGCAGGCGGCGGGGGCCGGCCTGGCCGTCGCGGGGACCCTGCTGCTGGCCTCGGGCTGAGCTCAGTCACTCTTGGGGCGGAGCGTCCACACGACGGTCATCTCCCCGGTCACCGCCCCGTCCTCGCGGCGGAGGACAACGGCCACCGGGAACTCGGGGCGTCGCCAGGCGTCGAGCTCCGCGACGACGTCCGGGCCCGGCCGACCGAGGGTCGCGGTCGCGGTGACCGGCCCGCGGGCCAGCTTGCGGTAGTCGATCTCGGCATGGACCGGCAGTGGCACGGCGCGGGACAACTCGTCGGCGAACGCGGCCAGCACGACGGCTCCGCTCGCCGACTCGGCCAGGGTGAACATGGCGCCCGCGTGCGGGCCGCCGAGGTGGTTGTGGAAGGCGGCCTGGTCGGGCAGCCGCACTTCCGCGCTGTCGGCGGTGACCCGGAGGAACTCGAGGTTCAGGGTGCGGACCATCGGAACGATCGTGGTCAGCAGCTCGCCGACGGACGCCTGGGGATCGGTCATGCCCGCATATTACCAGTGAGTAATCTACTGGGTGGCGCCCTGACATGTCCCAGCTGGGTAGCGATCTCGGGGCGGACATGGCCGGTTGACGGGGCGGGGCCTAGGGTCGGGTGGCATGAGGCCAGGAGAACAGCAGCCGGGGGGCGGGCCCCAACCACCGTGGTCACATCCCTACCGGCAACCGGGATACCAGCAACCAGGTCACTCACCGGCTGGCGGCCAGCAGCCGGTGCCGCCACCACCGGGACACCATCCGGGGACCCCTCCGCCCGGGCAGCAGCCCGGCCACCCCTCCGGATACCAGCAGCCGCCCGCGCACCCCTCGCCGGGTGGCCAGCAGCCGGGGTACCCGCAGGGCCAGTACCCGCCCTACCAGGGGCCCGCCAGCCCGTGGCAGCAGCCGGGACAGCTCACCGGCGGGCCGCCGGAGAAGGGGAACCGCGGGGGGCGGGCGGCCATCGCCATCGTCGTGGCCACGGCGGTCGTCGCGGCTGCCGTCATCACCGGGGTGTTCGTGCTCGGCGGCGACGGTGACGAGGAGAACACCGCCGGCGCGGGCGGCGGCACTCCCTCCCCGTCGAGCGAACCCACGGGGACGGACGAGGAGGAGGGGGACTCCGGCGGCGGCTCCGACCCCGACGACCCCCGGCAGAGCGTGCTGGAGAAGCCCGATCCGGTCGTCGCCCCCGACTGGCAGGTGCAGACGATCGAGAACCGGCACAACGCCTTCGACGTGCCGCCGGACTGGGACGTCGGCGACGACGGCTACATGGTGGGGTACGAGGACGACCGGGAGGGCTCCGAGGGAGAGCCTCTGGTCGCGATGTCGGGCGTGAGCACCTACATGGACGGTTGGTGCGCCGAGGCCGAGTACGGCGTCAGCTGGCACGCGGTGGCCGGCACCAAGGGCGGCCAGGGCGCCACCAGCACCGAGGAGGCCGCCGAGAACGAGGCCACCAACTGGGCGCTCGCCGCCTACGACCAGGAACAACGTGGGCGCCTGGAGGTGTCCGAGCCGGAGCCGTTCGAGAGCGACCACGGCATCTCGGGGCACACGGTCACCGCCACCATCACGGACGTCCCCGAGGACCGGGACGATCCCTGCGGCACGTTCGACGGCAAGGTGGTCACCGTCTCCTACCTGGACGTCAACAGCGACCTGGCCACGTGGGTACTGGTGACGGACACCGGCTTCGACGGCGCGCTGGACGACGACACCATCGAGCAGATGATGACCAGCCTGCGCCCCTACGCCACGGAGGAGTGACCCCGCCCGACGGTGTCAGCCCACCCGGAACGCTCCCCGCGGCGTACGCGGCTGGGGGACCGTGGCGGGTTCGGCCGCGGGTTCGGCGCCGGCGGTGAACGGGGCGAGCGCGGCGCCGTGCAGCAGTTCGGCGCCGGTGCCGGCCGCGCGCCGGGTCAACTCGGCGACGGGCAGCGGTCCCCGGCCGGCGACGAGCACCAGGTTCCCGAACCGGCAACCGCCCAGCACATCGGGTTCGGCGACCAGGCAGAGTTGGTCGAGCACCGCCGCGAAGGCGGCGAGCTGCGAGCGGAGGAATCCGAACGGGGCAGCGTCGGCGAGGTTCGCGACGTGGACGCCGCGCGGCCGCAGGACACGAGCGCAGGCACGGGCGTGGTCGAGGGTGCCGAGGTGGACGGGGATACGGGAGCCGACGAAGACGTCCGCGACGACGACGTCCGCCGAACCGGGCCGAGAGGCGTCCAGGGCAGCAAGCGCGTCGGCGACCTCGACCGTGATGCCGGCGCCGGCCGGGGTCGGGAGGTGACGGGCCACCAACTCGGCCAGTCGGCCGTCGGCCTCGACGACGCGCTGCCGGGAGCCGGGCCGGCTGGCGGCGGCGTAGCGGGGCAGAGTGAGCGCTCCCCCGCCCAGGTGCAGCAGGTCCAGCGGCCGGCCAGCGGGGGCGGCCGCGTCGAGCACGTCGGCGATCCGACGCAGGTAGGGGAATTCCAGGTGGGTGGGGTCGGCGAGGTCCACGTAGGACTGCGGCGCGTCGTCGACCGTGAGCAGCCACGCCCGCTCGCGGTCGAGGTCGGGCAGCAGTCGGGCGACGCCGCCGTCCACGGCGCACCGCACCGGCCGCCGCTCGGCGGCCTCCGCGGCCCGCGTCGCCTCGCCGGCCCGGTGAGCGTCGTTCTGCTGGTCCGGCCCTCGGGTCACCGGGCCATTGTGGCCGCCTCCCGACCCCGCGCGCACGGCGGGGCCGGGAGGCGGCGGGCGGTCAGTCCGCGGAGACCTCGGTGACCGTGCCGGCCCCGACCGTGCGTCCACCCTCGCGGATCGCGAAGCCGAGGCCGGGCTCCACCGGCACCGGGTGGCCGAGCTCGACGGTCATCGTGACCCGATCCCCCGGCTGGGCGCGGCCGTTCCCGGCCAGCCGGACGGCACCGACCACGTCCGCGGTCCTGATGTAGAACTGCGGCCGGTAGCCGGTGGCGACGGCGGTGCGTCGACCTCCCTCGGCCGCGGAAAGCAGGTACACCTCCGCCGTGAAGCGCCGGCCGGGCGTGACGCTGCCCGGCTGGACCACGAGGTCGCCGCGGCGGACCGCGGAGCGTGGGACGCCGCGCAGCAGCGCCGCGACGTTGTCCCCCGACTGCGCATCGGCCATCGGCTTGCCGAAGGTCTCCAGGCCGGTGACCACGGTCTCGGACCCGTCGCCGAGCAGTTGCACCCGGTCGCCGACGCGCACCGTGCCCCGCTCGACGGCGCCGGTGACGACGGTGCCGCGACCGGTGATCGTCAGCACGTTCTCCACGGGCAGCAGGAACGGGGCGTCGAGGTAGCGCTGGGGCACCGGAACGTAGGCGTCCACGGCGTCCAGCAGCGCCTCGATCGCCGCGGTCCAGCGCGGCTCGCCGGCCAGCGCGCCCACGCCGGAGACCCGGATCACCGGCAGGACGTCGCCCGGATAGCCGTGCGCGGTCAGCAGTTCGCGCACCTCCAGCTCCACGAGGTCGGTCAGCTCGGGGTCGCCGGCGTCCGCCTTGGTGAGGGCGACGACGACGTGCGCGACGCCGACCTGGCGGGCCAGCAGCACGTGTTCGGCGGTCTGCGGCATGACGCCGTCGAGGGCCGAGACGACGAGGATCGCCCCGTCCAGCTGGGCCGCGCCGGTGATCATGGTCTTGACGAAGTCGGCGTGACCCGGCATGTCGACGTGCGCGTAGTGCCGGGTGTCCGTCTCGTACTCGACGTGCGCCAGGCTGATGGTGATGCCTCGGGCCACCTCCTCCGGGGTCCGGTCGATGCGGTCGAACGGCACGAACGTGCCGGTGCCGCGCCCGCTGAGCACCTTGGTGATGGCGGCGGTCAGCGTGGTCTTGCCGTGGTCGACGTGCCCCATCGTGCCGATGTTGAGATGGGGCTTGGTGCGTACGTACGCCTGCTTGGGCATGGGGGATCGTCCTCGCCGCTGCGGTGGGATCCCGGCGGGCCGCGGTCGCGGGCGGCCGGGAGACGGACCCCGGAACCTCGCCGACCCTCCCCCTGCGGGGTCCGCGGTGCGATCCGGGAAGGGTCAGCGTCGAGCGCCGTCGGCGGCGGGAGAAAGAACGGCAGCCTGCCGCACGTCCGCCGTGGCGGACGGTGCTGCGGGAAAGGCGTGCCGGAACATGGCAACGAGGATCCCGCGGTACGGGTGCGGACGTCGAGTGGTTTTCCGCAGGCCCGCGTTAGGGACCGTAGCTGGTCGTGGCCTAGAGTGATCCCGCCTCACCCCGTCACCCCTCACGCCACTCTCTTCGGGATGCCGCAACGCCCATGTCTTGGTTCGAATCGTTGATCCTCGGGCTGGTTCAAGGGCTGACGGAGTTCCTTCCGATCTCCTCCAGCGCCCATCTGCGGCTGACGGCCGTCGCGTTCGACTGGGAGGACCCCGGCGCGGCGTTCACGGCAGTCACGCAGATCGGCACGGAGACGGCCGTGATCATCTACTTCCGCAAGGACATCGGGCGGATACTCTCGGCGTGGTTCCGCTCGCTCACGGACCGGAACGCGCGCTCGGAGCCCGAGGCCCGGATGGCCTGGCTGGTGATCCTCGGCTCGATCCCGATCGGCGTGCTGGGCCTGACCCTGCAGGAGGCGATCGAGGGGCCGTTCCGGGACCTGCGGCTCATCGCGATCAACCTCATCGTGCTCGGCATCATCCTGGGCGTGGCGGACCACCTGGTGAAGCGGGACGCGGTCGGTGGCCGGCACCGCGCGGTCAAGGAGCGCAAGACGCTGGACCAGCTGACCGTTCGGGACGGCCTGTTGTACGGCCTGTGTCAGGCGATGGCGCTGGTGCCCGGCGTGTCGCGGTCGGGCGCGACCATCACCGGTGGACTGTTCCTCGGCTACCGGCGTGAGGCGGCCGCCCGTTACTCGTTCCTGCTGGCCATCCCCGCGGTGCTGGCGTCGGGCGCCTACGAGCTCACGGAGATCGGCGAGGCGGACACGCACGTCTCCTGGGGGCCGACGATCTTCGCCACGGTCGTGGCGTTCCTGGTCGGGTACGCGATCATCGCGTGGTTCATGAAGTGGATCTCCACCCGGAGCTTCATGCCGTTCGTGGCGTACCGGATCGTCGTGGGGGTGATCCTGCTGGCGCTGATCTGGGCCGGTGCGGTGGATCCGGAGGCCGGGGAGGACATCGGCACCGGGGACCACGAGACCACCGAGGAGGGCTAGCGCCCTGCGGCTGGCCGGGCTCAGCCGCGGCCGAGGACCTCGTCGACGATCCGCTCGCACAGCTCGTGGGTGCGCAGCGCGTCCTGGGCGCTGAGGCGCCGGCCGGCCCTGACGGCGTCCAGAAACGTCACCACGGCCTGCTCCATGCCCCGCTGGCGGGCCACGGGCACCCAGTCACCGCGGCGCCGGACGCTGGGCTGGCCCTTGTGGTCGATGATCTCCGCCAGGTTGCGAACCTCGCGCTTGGCGACGTGTCCGGAAACCTCCAGGATCTCCTCGGCCGACCCGGACAGGTGGTTCATCGCGCCGATGGCGGTGAAGCCGTCGCCGGCCAGCTGCAGCACGACGTGGTGCAGCAGTCCGTCGCGCACGCGGGCCCGCACGTCGACGCGGTCCACGGGCCCGGGGACCAGGAACCGCAGGGTGTCGACGATGTGGATGAAGTCGTCGTAGACCAGGCGCCGCGGGGACTCGGGCACGCCGGCGCGGTGCTTCTGCATCAGGATGAGGTCCCGTGGGTGCTCCAGGCACTGGGCGTAGGCCGGCGCGTGGCGGCGGTTGAAACCGACGGCCAGGGACACTCCGCCGGACTCGGCCAGGCCGACCATCCGCTGCGCCTCGCCGAGGTCGTCGGCGAGGGGCTTGTCCACGTACGTCGGTATGCCGGCCCGCAGCAGCCGGGTGACGATCTCGGGATGGGCATCGGTGGGGGCGTGGACGAACGCGGCATCCAGCCCGACGTCGAGCAGCGCGTCGAGGCCGGTGTGCCGCTGCGCCTCGGGCAGCCGGTAGGTGTCGGCCGTGCGGCGCAGCGTGGCGGCGCTGCGGGTGTGCAGGTGCGGCACCACGCCGGGCTGGGTGGTGAGCACGGGCAGATATGCCTTGTGGGCAATGTCTCCCAGCCCGATCACGCCGACCTTCACTGCGGGGCTCCTTGACGTGGCGGTGGCTCCGGTGACGTGGCAGCATACGCGGCCCGCAGTCAGTCGGCGTCGGGGCCCAGGTCGGGGATGCGCCAGTCGACCGGCGGGTGTCCCTGGGCGGCGATGGCCTCGTTGATCCGGGTGAAGGGCTTCGTGCCGCGGAACGGCACGGTGGACATCGGGGAGGGGTGCGGGCCCTCGACGACCGCGTGCCGCCCGGTGCCGATGAGCGGGGCCTTCTTCTTGGCGTAGCTCCCCCACAGGACGAAGACGGCGGGGTCGGGCCGCTCGGCGACGGCCCGGATCACCGAGTCGGTGAACCTCTCCCAGCCCCTGTTCTTGTGGGAGGCGGGCTTGCCGGCGCGGACGGTGAGCACCGAGTTCAGCAGGAGCACGCCCTGCCGGGCCCACGGCATGAGGTAGCCGTTGTCCGGGAGGGGGTGCCCGAGTTCGTCGCGCATCTCCTTGTAGACCGTCCGCAGCGAAGGAGGGATGCGCACGCCGGGCCGGACGGAGAAGCACAGGCCGTGGCCCTGCCCCGCACCGTGGTACGGGTCCTGGCCGAGGATCAGCACCTTGACCTGATCGTACGGCGTGGCGTCCAACGCCGCGAAGACCTCCTCGCGGGGCGGGTAGACGGGGCCGGCCTCCCGCTCGGACTCGACGAACTCGGTGAGCTCCTTGAAATACGGCTGCTCGACCTCCTCGCCGAGTGCGTCCTGCCAGGATGCGGGCAGCATGCCGATCACGTCGTCAACCTCCGAGACGGGGGGTGTGGTTGACCCGGGCGGTGTTCCGGATCTTGGTGCAGAAGGTACCGTCCGGCACTGACAGCGCGATCAGTCGAGGGGGCCACCGGCCACGTAAAGCACCTGTCCGGAGACGAAGCCGGCGTCCTCGCCGGTGAAGAACGCGATGGCGCCGGCGACGTCCTCGGGCCGTCCGACACGCCGCACCGGGATGCTTTCGGCGGCGGTCTGCTGCATTTCGGCGAAGCCCACGCCGAGTCGGGCCGCGGTCTGGGCGGTCATGTCGGTGACGATGAATCCCGGAGCGACCGCGTTCGCGGTGATGCCGAACGGGCCGAGCTCCTTGGCGAGGGTCTTGGTGAAGCCCTGGAGGCCCGCCTTGGCCGTGGAGTAGTTGGCCTGGCCCCGGTTGCCGAGCGCGGAGCTGGAGGACAGGCTCACGATGCGGCCGAAACGGGCGTCCACCATGTGCTTCTGGCAGGCGCGGGACATCAGGAACGCGCCCCGCAGGTGCACGTTCATGACGGTGTCCCAGTCGGCCTCGTCCATCCGGAACAGCAGGTTGTCGCGGAGCACGCCGGCGTTGTTGACCAGGATCAGCGGCGGGCCGAGTTCGGCGGTGACCCGGGCCACCGCGGCCTCGACCTGGCCGGCGTCTGAGACGTCGCAGCCGACGGCGACCGCCCGGCCGCCCGCGTCGGCGATCCGGGCGACGGTGTCAGCGCAGTCCGGCTCCAACAGGTCGAGCACGGCGACCGCCCGGCCCTGCTCGGCCAGCCGCACGGCGGTGGCGGCGCCGATGCCGCGGGCCGCGCCGGTCACGACGGCGACGCGCCGCTCGGTGGTGGGCATGCGGGTGCTCCTCCCTGCCGGGCTTCGCCCGGCCCAAGAACAGTCCAGAACTGTGAACTACCGCTTAGTAGCCTGGAAGTCCGATCCCTGTCAACGCACCAGCAGCGTGACCAGCCGATCGAGTTCGGCGTCCGGATCGGCCGTCAGACCGGTGTGCACCGGGCCGGGCTGGACGACGGTGCTACGCGGCGCGGCGAGCCAGCGGAACCGGCGTCCGGCGCTGTCCTCGGCGGCCTGGCCGGCCTCGGAGCCGCCGCGGCACAAGCATTCGGCGGCGCGCAGCGCGGCGTGCACGCCCGCCACGTCGACGTCCGGGTCGAGCGCCCGCAGGCGGGTGGTGTCCAGGTGGGTGCGGGCGGCGAGGAAGGACCGGGCCTGGCAGTACAGGACCACGCCGGCGTTGATGGACTCGCCGCGTTCGACGCGCGGCACGACACGCAGCACGGCGTACTCGAACAGGTCCCGCGCCCTCGTGGCGTGTGCCGCAGGGCCGGCCGTGGGCTTCGTCGCGGTCATCGGGCGGCTCCGCTCCTGGGGTGCGGCCAGGCGGTGAGCCAGCCGGGGGCCTGCGACGGCCGGTCGACACTGGGCGGGCCGAGGGCGATGCGGCCGGCGACGCCGCGGGCCCGGGCCGCGAGCACCTCGACGTAGGCGGCCCGCACCGCGTCCGGCGAGGCGAAGCCGGGCTCGTCGGCGAGCCAGGCGTCGGGCACGTCGGCGGTGACCTCGCGGAGCAGCTCCTCGGTGACGCGGGGGGCGAGCTCGGCGGCGGCCGCGGCGATGTCGGGCCCGACGGGTGCCAGCGCGTGGTCGGCGGCGTCGTAGGGGCGCTCGGTGCGGGACGTGGCCTGGGCGGAGGGCCAGTTGTGGTGCCAGATCAGGGCGGCCCCGTGGTCGATGAGCCACAGCTGGCCGTGCCAGACCAGCAGGTTGGGGTTGCGCCAGGAGCGGTCCACGTTCCCGACGAGGGCGTCGAACCACACCACGCGGCCGGCCTCGACCGGGTCGACCTGGTAGGCGAGGGGGTCGAACCCGATGGCGCCCGGCAGGAAGTCCATCCCGAGGTTGAGCCCGCCGCTGGTCCGCAGCAGCTCCTGCACCTCCTGGTCGGGCTCGGACCGGCCGATGACCGGGTCGAGCTGCATCCGCACCAGTTCGGGCACCCGCAGGCCGAGGCGGCGGGCCAGCTGGCCACAGACGACCTCCGCGACCAGGGCCCTGCGCCCTTGTCCGGCGCCGGTGAACTTCATGACATAGGTGCCGAGGTCGTCCGCCTCGACGATCGCGGGGAGTGAACCGCCCTCCCGCAACGGGGTGACGTAGCGGATCGCGGAGGTCTCGCGGAGCATCCAGCCAGGTTAGACGACCCGCCGGGGACGGGTGGGTGCGGGCGGGGCTGCGGCGCGGCCGGTGCGACGAGAGGTCCGCCGTTGTCGGTGGTCAGGTGCAGACTGACCCGACCAGGACGATGACGTCGAGGTCACGGAGGTGTTCGCGATGACGGATGTGCTGCTCGCGGTGGGAACCCGCAAGGGTCTGTTCCTCGCCCGGCGGCCGGTGGACCGGCGCGGCGGTGCCGACTGGGAGTTCGAGGGCCCGCACTTCGCCGCCCAGGCGGTCTACGCCGTGGCCATCGACCGGCGCGGGGTCCGCCCGCGGCTGCTGGTGGGCGCCGACAGCTCGCATTTCGGCCCCTCGGTGTTCCGCTCGGACGACCTGGGCGCGAGCTGGCAGGAGCCCAGCCGGCCCGCCGTGGCGTTTCCCGAGGGCACGGACGCCTCCCTGGAGCGGGTGTGGCAGCTCCAGCCGGCGGGGGCGGCGGAGCCGGACGTGGTGTACGCGGGGACGGAACCGGGCGCGCTGTTCCGTTCGGTGGACGGGGGCGAGACGTTCGAGCTGGTGCGTCCGCTGTGGGCCCACCCGACGCGGGAGCAGTGGATGCCGGGCGGGGGTGGGCTGGGGCTGCACACGGTGCTCACCGATCCGCGCGACCCGCGGGCCGTGACCGTGGCGGTGTCCACGGGCGGCGTGTACCGCACCACGGACGGGGGCGACAGCTGGTTCCCGTCGAACAGCGGCGTGCAGGTGGTCTTCCAGCCGGAGCGGTTCCCGGACTTCGGGCAGTGCGTGCACAAGGTGGCGAGGGATCCGGAGCGGGCCGACCGGCTGTTCCTGCAGAACCACTGGGGCGTCTACCGCAGCGACGATGCGGGCGGCAGTTGGACCTCGATCGGCGAAGGGCTGCCGTCGGACTTCGGCTTCCCGATCGTCACACACCCCCGGCGCTCCGGCGTGGCATACGTCTTCCCGCTGAACGCGGACACCGACCGGGTGCCGGCGAACCGGCGGTGCCGCGTCTACCGGACGGACGACGCCGGGGCCGGGTGGCAGCAGCTCGGCGCCGGGCTGCCGGACGCGCCGCACCACGGCACGGTGCTGCGCGACGCGATGTGCACGGATGACGCGGACCCGGCCGGGGTGTACTTCGGCAACCGCAACGGCGAGGTGTTCGGCAGCGCCGACGACGGCGACAGCTGGCGCCAGCTCGCGGCGCACCTGCCGGACGTGCTGTGCGTGCGGGCGTCGGTCATCGACTGATCCATCGGCCGGGGAACGACCGCCGGGACGCCGGGGGCCGGCCGGGCCAGTAGGGTGACGGACCGTGGCAGCACGACCATTGAACGAGATCGTCGAGCCGGGCTGGGCCCAGGCTCTGGCCCCGGCCGCCGAACGGATCGCCGGCATGGGCGACTTCCTGCGCGCGGAGGTCGCCGCGGGGCGCACCTACCTCCCCGCCGGCCCGAACGTCCTGCGCGCCTTCCAGCAGCCGTTCGAGGACGTGCGGGTGCTGATCGTCGGTCAGGACCCCTATCCCACACCGGGACACGCGGTCGGGCTCTCCTTCTCGGTGGCCCCCGAGGTGCGCCCGTTGCCCGGCAGTCTGGAGAACATCTTCCGTGAGCTGGCCAGCGACCTGGGGCTGCCCCGGCCGTCGAGCGGCGACCTGACGCCGTGGACCGAACGGGGCGTGCTGCTGCTGAACCGCGCTTTGACCACGGCGCCACGGCGGCCGGCGGCGCACCGCGGGAAGGGCTGGGAGGAGGTCACCGATCAGGCGATCCGGGCCCTGGCCGCCCGTGACACGCCGCTGGTGGCCATCCTCTGGGGGCGTGACGCGCGAGGGCTGCGCCCGCTGCTCGGGGCGGTGCCGTCCGTCGAGTCGGCCCACCCCTCCCCCATGTCTGCGGACCGCGGCTTCTTCGGATCGCGGCCGTTCACCCGCGCCAACGCGCTGCTCGCCGAGCAGGGCGCGGAGCCCGTGGACTGGAAGCTGCCGTGACCGCGGCGGTCCGACCGCCCTCCTGGGTGGTCGGCGTGGACTCGGGCGGTTCGGGTCTCCGGGTCGCGCTGGGGCGGCTCGGCGCCGACGGGCGACTGGAGCGGCACGGCAGCGCAGACTGCGCCGAGCCGGTGCGGACCGGTCCTGACGGCATCGACGCCGGGCATCTGCTGGAGCAACTCGTGCCCGCCACCCTGGACCTGCTGGCCCGGGCCGGCGGCGGCACGCCGGTGGCGGCCGTGTGCGTGGGCGCGGCCGGGATGGCGACCCTCGGCGACCAGCTGCGCGCCGAACTGCCCCGGGCGCTGGCCGAGGCCCTCGGGGCGGGCCGGCTGGCGCTCGCCGCGGACGGGGTGACCGGCTACGCGGGGACGCTCGGCGAGCGCCCTGGCGCCGTGGTGTCCGGGGGCACAGGGCTGATCGCGCTCGGCACCGACCTGCGGGCGTGGCGCCGCGCGGACGGCTGGGGTCACCTGCTGGGCGACTGCGGGGGTGGCGCCTGGATCGGCCGGGCGGGTCTGGAGGCGGCCCTTCGTGCCCACGACGGGCGCGCGGGCGGCTCCGCCGCGCTGCTGGCGCGCGCCGTGGACGTCTTCGGCCCGCCCGAGTCACTGCCGGGGCGGCTGTATCCGCGGACCGACCGGCCGGCGATGCTGGCGTCGTTCGCGCCCGAGGTCGCCGGCTGCGCGGCCGCACACCCGCCGGACGAGGTGGCGGCGGGGATCCTGCGCGCGGCCGCCGACGAGATCGTGGCGACGGCGGCGGCCGCGTATCCCGCCGAGGGCGGTGAGGTGGCGCTGACCGGTGGGCTGTTCCGGATAGGCGAGCCGCTGCTCGGCCCGCTGCGGGCCGAGTTCGCTCGGCAGCTGCCGCGGGCTGCTGTGGCGCCGGCCGCGGGGAGCCCGCTGGACGGGGCGGTGCTCATCGCCGCCGGGCTGAGTACCGGCTCCCTGCGGCTGCCCGCCCACCCGACGTTGCTGCACCTCTCCTGAGCGAAGGGAGCGGAGGCGCGGAGCGAAGGGGATACCGCACTCGCACCCGATCCCGCACCCACCGTGATCTTCTCGTCGCCCGGCGTCGTCTCGGCTGACGGCACAACCTGGACAGATCAGGACCGGTCACCCTGGCCGTACGCCGAGGCGCGCCGAGGCATTAACATGCGGCGACATGAGCTCCCCCACTGGGGCCGCGTCCGGCCTGCCCCATCGAATGCCGCGCCCACGTCAGCCCGGACGTCACCGCAGGCCGGAGCCGGTGACCGCGCCGCAGGGCGCTCCTGCGCTGGTGTTGGCGGTGCCTGGCCACCCCACCACGGACTCCCGCGTCCTCGCCGAGGACGTGGTGAGCATCGCCCGCGCCGAACTGCCCGGCCTGGACGCCCGGGTCGGGTACGTCGAGAGCGAGGACCACGAGTTTCCCGCGTTGCGGGACACGGTGAAGCAGGCCGTCGCCGAGCGCGGCGAAGCCGCGGAGGGCCCGGCGGCGGTCGTGGTTCCGCTGCTCGTCAGCCCGGAGAGCGGGCACCAGCGGACGATACGGGAGGCCGCCGCGGACGGCGGCCCGAACGTCCTGGTCTCCGATGTGCTCGGCCCTCACCCGCTGCTCGCCGAGGCCGTGCATGTGCGGCTGTCCGAGGCGGGCCTGGCCCGCGCGGACCGCGCGCGGCTGTTCACGGTCGCCACGGCGGCCGACGGGATCGTGCTGGCCACCGTGGGCGGCGAGGAGGCGGTGCGGGCGGCCGGCATCACCGGCATGCTGCTCTCCGCCCGGCTGGCCGTACCCGTACTGGCGGCGGCCCTCGACGAGGACGGTGCCGTGGCTGACACCGCGGCGAAGCTCCTCGAGTCCGGTTCGCAGCAACTGGCGCTGGCCCCGTACCTGATCGGGCCCGAGGCCCCCGAGGGACTGCTGGCCAAGGCTGCCGAGGCGGCCGGTTGCCCGGCGGCCGAGCCGCTCGGCTCCTACCCGGCGGTGGGCAAGCTGGCGCTGTCGGTGTACATGGCGGAACTGGGTCTCACTCCGGAGCGCGCGCCGGCCCGTTGAGGCGAACGCGGCGGACGCCGGGAGGCCAGCCAGACCGGCCGACGTCGCCGCGGTCAGCCGAGGAAGGACAGCCGGACCTCGCGCCGCGTGTTGTCGCCGTTGGTGTCGACCAGGCAGATCGACTGCCACGTGCCGAGCTGCAGCCGGCCGTCGAGCACCGGCACGGTGGCGTGCGGCGGCACGATCGCCGGCAGCACGTGGTCGCGACCGTGCCCCGGGCTGCCGTGCCGGTGTCGCCACCGGTCGTCGGGGGGCAGCAGGTCGCGCAGCGCGGCCAGCAGGTCGTCGTCGCTGCCCGCTCCCGTCTCCAGGATCGCCACCCCGGCTGTCGCGTGCGGCACGAAGACGTTCAGCAGCCCGTCCGCCCCGCGCGCCGCCTCGGCGAGGAACTCCTCACAGTCGCGGGTGAGGTCGGTGACGGACTCGGCCGACCCGGTGGTGATCCGCAGGACGCTGGTTCGGAAGCCGTCGCTCATGAGTCCACGCTACGGTCCGCCGGCCCCGGCTGCCGTGCCAACCGGCTGGACTCGCGGACGACGAGCTCGGGCTCCAGCACGATCCGCTGGTGCCGGTGGCTTTCGGCCGTCTCGCCGGTCTCCTCCAGCAGCAGTTCGGCGGCCTGCCGGCCCATCCGGACCGCCGGCTGGCGCACCGAGGTCAGCGGCACCGCTGCCGCGGCGGCGAACTCGATGTCGTCGTACCCGACGAGCGCCATGTCCTGCGGCACCCGCGCCCCCGAGGCGAACAGCGCCTGCAGCACGCCCAGGGCCAGCAGGTCGTTGGCGCAGAACACCGCCGAGGGCCGCGGCGACATGCGCAGCAGCGCGGCGCCCGCCTCCCGCCCCGCGGGCACGTCCAGGCGCGCCGCCTCCACGTGCCGCAACGCGGACTCGTCGAGGCCCGCCTCGGCGAGCGCGGCCAGCGCCCCCTGCTTGCGGTCCTGGCACTGCTGCAGCGACATCGGGCCGCTGACGTAGGCCACCTCCGGGTGCCCCTGGGCCACCAGGTGCCGGACGGCGAGGGTCCCGCCCAGCACATCGTCCACGGACACCGAACAGCCCTCGGCGCTGGGCAGCACCCGGTCCACGAAGACGAACGGGATGCCGTGCCGGCGGAAGTCCGCGAGGCTGCGCCCCGACATGTCGGCCGGGGTGACCAGGACGCCGCGCACCCGCTGCTCGGCGAAGAGCGCCAGGTAGTCGGCCTCCTCCGAGGTGCTCTGCGCGCTGTTGCACAGCATCACGCCGAGCTTGGACGCCCGGGCCACCCGCTCCGCGCCGGTGGCCACGTCCACGAAGAACGGGTTCGCCATGTCCAGCACCAGCAGCGCGATGATCCGGCTCTGGCCGGCCCGCAGTTGCCGGGCCGACTCGCTGCGCACGTAGCCCAGCTCGTCGATGGCCGCCTGGACCCGCTGCCGGGTCTCCTCGGCCACCATGTGCGGGCGGTTGATCACGTTGGAGACGGTCCCGACGGACACCCCGGCCTGCCGGGCCACCTCTTTGATCCCCACCGTATGCGCCATCCGCCGTGCCCCGTTCGTCTCGCCCGCGCGCTCTTCTCGCCGCCGGCCATGGTAAGCGTCGCGCCCGGCGCACGGGCGATCACCCGGCGGAAAGCCACCGGTCACCCGGGCGCGCGGCCGCTCAGGCGAGGTGGAAGACCTCGGTCAGCGGCACCATCGCGTCGTCGGGTCCGCGCCCGTCCAACTCCTCGAAGAAGCCGCCCATCTCCGCCTGCCAGCGGGCGTTGACGTCCGTCGCCCCCATGGCCGCCCGCGCCGCCTCGAAGTCCTCGGTCTCCAGGTAGCCAACGAGCAGGCCGTCCTCGCGCAGGAAGAGCGAGTAGTTGTGCCAGCCGGTGGCCGACAGAGCGTCGCGCATCTCGGGCCACACCGCCGCGTGCCGTTCCCGGTACTCGTCGATCCGGTCCGCGCGGACCTTCAGCAGAAAGCAGACCCGCTGCACGACCGCCACCCGATCCTTCCTGAAAGGTTTCATTGCTGGCAGGCAGGGAAATTAGCCACCCGGTCCCGCTGCGTCAAGATCCCCCTGCCGTTCGGCATACCGAACGCCAATCGGCGAGCGACGGCTCCGACGCGCCCTTGACAGCACTCCACACACCCTCATAGCTTCGCACTAGTGAAACGATTCATATCGTTCAGGGAGCCCTGATCGCATGACCGCCCCATCCGCCGTCAAGGCGGCCTTGACCTCGCAGGCCCTCGAGACCCCGTCGTGGGCCTACGGAAACTCCGGCACCCGCTTCAAGGTGTTCGCCCAGCCCGGGGTGCCGCGCGACCCCCGGGAGAAGCTCGACGACGCCGCCCAGGTGCACCGGCACACCGGCATCGCGCCCGCCGTCGCCCTGCACATCCCGTGGGACCGGGTCGACGACTACGCGGCCCTGTCGAAGTACGCGAAGGAGCGCGGGCTCCGGCTCGGTGCCATCAACGCCAACGTGTTCCAGGACGACGACTACAAGCTGGGCAGCGTGTGCCATCCGGACGCCGCCGTCCGCCGCAAGGCGCTCGGGCATCTGATGGAGTGCGTGGACATCATGGACGCGACGGGTTCCCGCGACCTGAAGCTGTGGTTCGCCGACGGCACCAACTACCCGGGGCAGGACGACATCCGCGGCCGGCAGGACCGGCTGGCCGAGGCGCTGTCCGCCGTCTACGAGCGGCTGGGCGACGACCAGCGGATGCTGCTTGAGTACAAGTTCTTCGAGCCCGCCTTCTACAGCACCGACGTCCCCGACTGGGGCACCGCCTACGCGCACTGCCTGCGGCTGGGTCCGAAGGCCCAGGTGGTGGTGGACACCGGGCACCACGCCCCGGGCACCAACATCGAGTTCATCGTCGCGGTGCTGCTGCGGGAGGGCAAGCTGGGCGGCTTCGACTTCAACTCCCGCTTCTACGCCGACGACGACCTGATGGTCGGCGCGGCGGACCCGTTCCAGCTGTTCCGCATCATGGTCGAGGTGGTGGGCGGCGGCGGGTTCACGCCCGACGTGGCCTTCATGCTCGACCAGTGCCACAACATCGAGCCGAAGATCCCGGCCATCATCCGTTCGGTGATGAACGTCCAGGAGGCCACCGCCAAGGCCCTGCTGGTGGACCGGGACACGCTGGCCACGGCGCAGGTGAACGGCGACGTGCTGGGCGCCAACGCGGTACTGATGGACGCGTACAACACGGACGTCCGGCCGCTGCTGGCCGAATGGCGCGAGGAGAACGGCATGGATCCCGACCCGATGAGGGCCTACGCGGGCTCGGGCTGGGCCGAGGAGATCGTGGCACAGCGACAGGGCGGCAAGCAGGCCGGTTGGGGAGCGTGAGCGGGATGACGGCGATGTCGAACGGGGACGCAGCCCTGCCCACGGCGGTGGACGAGCTGCTGGAGCGCTCGCATCGGCTGGGCGCGGATCCCCGCAACACGAACTACGCGGGCGGCAACACCTCGGCCAAGGGCACCGTGACGGACCCGGTGACCGGCGGCGAGGTGGAGCTGATGTGGGTCAAGGGCTCCGGCGGGGACCTGGGCACGCTGCGCGCGGAGGGCCTGGCGACGCTGCGGCTGGACCGGCTGCGGGGGCTGCGCGAGGTCTACCCGGGCGTGGCCCGGGAGGACGAGATGGTCGCCGCCTTCGACTACTGCCTGCACGGCAAGGGCGGGGCGGCCCCGTCGATCGACACGGCGATGCACGGCCTGGTCGAGGCGGCGCACGTGGACCATCTGCATCCGGACTCCGGGATCGCGCTGGCCTGCGCGGCGGACGGGGAGGCACTGACCAAGGAGTGCTTCGCCTCCCGGGTGGTGTGGGTGCCGTGGCGGCGCCCCGGTTTCCAGCTGGGTCTGGACATCGCGGCGGTGCAGCGGGCCCACCCGGAGGCGATCGGCTGCGTGCTGGGCGGCCACGGGATCACGGCGTGGGGCGCGACGAGCGAGGACTGCGAGCGCAACTCGCTGTGGATGATCCGGACGGCCGAGGAGTTCCTGGCCGAACGCGGACGCCCTGAGCCGTTCGGCGCGGTGCGGGACGAGTTCCGGCCGCTGCCGGAGGCGGAGCGGCGGGCGCGGGCGGCGGCGCTGGCCCCGGTGGTCCGGGCGGTGGCGTCGGCGGACCGGCCGCAAGTGGGGCATTTCACGGACGCCGAGGTGGTGCTCGACTTCCTGTCCCGGGCGGAGCATCCGCGGCTGGCGGCGCTCGGCACGTCGTGCCCGGACCATTTCCTGCGTACCAAGGTCCGCCCGCTGGTGCTCGACGTGCCGGCGGACGCGCCGCTGGAGCGGGCGGTGGCGCGGCTGCGGGAGCTGCACGAGGAGTACCGGGCGGAGTACCGGGCCTACTACGAGCGGCACGCGACGGCCGAGTCGCCGGAGATGCGCGGTGCGGACCCGGCGATCGTGCTGGTGCCCGGCGTGGGGATGTTCTCGTTCGGCAAGGACAAGCAGACCGCTCGGGTGGCGGGCGAGTTCTACGTCAACGCGATCAACGTGATGCGGGGCGCGGAGGCGGTCTCGACCTACGCTCCCATCGAGGAGTCGGAGAAGTTCCGCATCGAGTACTGGGAGCTGGAGGAGGCGAAGCTGCGGCGGATGCCCGCCCCGAAGCCCCTGGCCACGCGGATCGCGCTGGTGACGGGTGCCGGATCGGGCATCGGCCGGGCCACCGCGCGGCGGCTGGCGGCCGAGGGAGCCTGCGTGGTGGTGGCGGACATCGACGCCGGCACCGCGGCGGAGGTGGCCACGGAGCTGGGCGGCCCCGACCGGGCGGTGCCGGTCACGGTGGACGTGACGGACGAGGAGCAGATCCGGGCCGCGATGGACACGGCGGTGCTGGCCTTCGGCGGCGTCGACCTGGTGGTGAACAACGCGGGCATCTCGATCTCGAAGCCGCTGCTGGAGACGACGACGGCGGACTGGGACCTGCAGCACGCGATCATGGCGCGCGGCTCGTTCCTGGCCTCCCGGGAGGCGGCGCGGGTGATGGTCGAACAGGGCCTGGGCGGCGACATCGTCTACATCTCCTCCAAGAACGGGGTGTTCGCGGGCCCGAACAACATCGCCTACGGCGCGACCAAGGCCGACCAGGCGCACCAGGTGCGGCTGCTGGCGGCGGAGCTGGGTGAGCACGGCATCCGGGTCAACGGCGTCAACCCGGACGGCGTGGTGCGCGGTTCCGGCATCTTCGCCGGTGGCTGGGGGGCGAAGCGGGCGGCGGTGTACGGAGTGGAGGAGGAGAAGCTGGGCGAGTTCTACGCGCAGCGGACCCTGCTGAAGCGGGAGGTGCTGCCGGAGCACGTGGCGGCGGCGGTGTTCGCGCTGACGGGCGGGCTCCTCAGCCACACCACGGGGCTGCATATTCCGGTCGACGCCGGGGTGGCCGCGGCGTTCCTGCGATGACCGGGACGCCGGGGGCGGACGGGGCGGCCCAGGCGGGCCGCCCGTTCGCCGCGGTCGACCTGGGGGCGTCCAGCGGCCGGGTGATGCTGGGGTACGCGGGTCCGGCGGCGCTGTCGCTGCGGGAGGCGCACCGCTTCGGCAACCGTCCGGTCCGGGTCGGCGGCACGCTGCACTGGGACATCCTGGCGCTGTACCGGGGTGTGCTGGACGGGCTGCGCGAGGCCGGGCGGGCGGCGGGCGGGCGGCTGGCCGGGGTCGGGGTGGACTCCTGGGCGGTCGACTACGGCCTGCTGGACGCCGATGGCGCGCTGCTGGGCAATCCGGTGCACTACCGGGACGGGCGCACGCAGGGCACGGCGGAGCGGGTGGCGGAAACGCTGTCGGCGGCCGAGTTGTACGCGGCGACGGGCCTGCAGTACCTGCCGTTCAACACGGTCTACCAGTTGGTGGCGGCGCGGGGTGGGCCACAGCTGGCGGCGGCCCGGCGCCTGCTACTGATCCCGGACCTGATCGCGTACTGGCTGACGGGCGTGGCGGGCACGGAGCTGACCAACGCCTCGACGACGCAACTGGTCGACCCGCGGACGCGGGACTGGGCGCGGCCGGTGGCGGAGGCGCTGGGGATCGACCTGGGTCTGTTCCCGCCGCTGCGGCGGCCCGGCGAGGGGGCGGGGCGGCTGCTGCCCGAGGTACTGGAGGAGACGGGGCTGGCGGGTCCGGTGCCGGTGACGGCGGTCGGTTCGCACGACACGGCGTCGGCGGTGGTGGGCGTGCCGGCGGAGGGCGAGCGGTTCGCCTACATCGCCACCGGCACCTGGTCGTTGGCGGGTCTGGAGCTGGACGCGCCGGTGCTGGGCGAGGACAGCCGTCGGGCCAACTTCACGAACGAGCTGGGCGTGGACGGCACGGTGCGGTATCTGCGCAACATCATGGGGCTGTGGCTGCTCCAGGAGTGTCTGCGGGCGTGGGACGCGGCGGGGGTGGCGGGCGAGGGGGACCTGGCCGCGCTGCTGGCCGCGGCCGGCCGGGCGGAGCCGTTGCGCAGCGTGGTGGACGCCGGGGATCCGGGGTTCATCGCACCGGGCCGGATGCCGGAGCGCATCGCCGAGGCGTGCCGCAGGACCGGGCAGCCGGAGCCGCGGGACCCGGCGGAGACGGTGCGTTGTGTGCTGGACTCGCTGGCGCTGGCGCACCGCCGGGCGGTGCTGGACGCGCAGCGGCTGTCCGGCCGGGAGGTGGAGACGGTGCACGTCGTCGGCGGCGGCGCGCATAACGAGCTGCTGTGTCAGCTGACGGCGGACGCCTGCGGGCTGCCGGTGGTGGCGGGCCCGGCGGAGGCGGCGGCGCTGGGGAACGTGCTGGTGCAGGCGCGGGCGGCGGGCGTGGTGGAGGGCGGGCTGGCGGAGCTGCGGTCCCTGCTGCGCGCCACTCAGGGGTTGCGGCACCATGAACCCACGGGTGGCCGGGCGGCGTGGGAGCGGGCGGCGGCCCGGGTCGCCGACGGGAAGGAGTGAGGATGCGGGTCGCGCTGTTCGTCACCTGTGTCAACGACGCGCTCTATCCGCGCACCGGCCGGGCCGTGGTGGCGCTGCTGGAGCGGCTGGGGGTGCGGGTGGACTTCCCGGTCGAGCAGAGCTGCTGCGGGCAGCCGCAGTTCAACACCGGGTACCGGCACGAGACGGAACCACTGGTCCACCGCTTCGCACGAGCGTTCGAGGGCTACGACCACATCGTGACACCGTCGGGCTCGTGCGTCGCGATGATCCGGGACAACTACCCGCGGATCGGCGCGAAGGCGGCGGCCGAGGGCCGCGGTGAGGAGCTGGTGCGGGCGGCGCGGGAGGTGGTGCCGCGCACGTACGAGCTGACGGAGTTCCTGGTGGACGTGCTGGGCGTGACGGACGTCGGCGCGTACTACCCGCATACGGTGACCTACCATCCGACGTGCCACGGGCTGCGGCTGCTGCGGCTGGGCGACCGGCCGCGCCGGCTGCTGGAGCGGGTGAAGAGGCTGGAACTGGTCGACCTGCCGGGCGCGGAGGAGTGCTGTGGCTTCGGCGGGACGTTCTCGGTGAAGAACGCGGCGGTCTCGGCGGCGATGGGCGCCGACAAGGCGCGGAACGTCACCGGCACCGGCGCGGAGGCCGTCTGCACGGTGGACAACTCCTGCCAGATGCATATCGGCGGCACGCTGGCGCGGCTCGGCTCGCCGGTGCGCCCGGTGCACCTCGCGGAGATCCTGGCCAGCACGGAGGAGGAGCCCTGGTGAGCGACGGTGCCGCGCGCGGCGCGGCCGGAGAAGCGGACGGACGAGCACGATGAGCGGCACGTATCTGGGGATGCCCGCCTTCCCGGAGGCCGCGGCCTCGGCGACCCGTGACGAGCGGCTGCGGGCGAATCTGACGCACGCCACCCACACCATCCGCGACAAGCGGGCCAGGGCGGTGGCCGAACTGCCGGACTGGCAGGGGCTGCGCGCGGCGGGGGCGGCGATCAAGGACCGCACGTTGCGCCATCTGGACCACTATCTCGAGCAGCTGGAGCGCCAGGTGACAGCGGCGGGCGGCCAGGTGCACTGGGCGGCCGACGCGCGCGAGGCGAATCGCATCGTGACCCGGCTGGTGCGGGCCACCGGCGAGCACCAGGTGGTGAAGGTCAAGTCGATGGCGACGCAGGAGATCGGCCTGAACGACGCGTTGACGGCGGCCGGGATCCGGGCCAACGAGACGGACCTGGCCGAGCTGATCGTGCAGCTGGGCGACGACCTGCCGTCGCACATCCTGGTGCCGGCCATCCACCGCAACCGTGGCGAGATCCGGGACATCTTCCGGGAGCGGATGGCGGACTGGGGGCGCCCGGCGCCGGAGGGCCTGACCGACTCCCCCGCCGAACTCGCGGAGGCGGCGCGGCTGCATCTGCGGCAGAAGTTCCTCGACGCCCGGGTGGGCGTCTCGGGGGCGAACTTCATGGTGGCCGAGACCGGCACGCTGGTGGTGGTGGAGTCGGAGGGCAACGGCCGGATGTGCCTGACCCTGCCGGAGACCCTGATCTCGGTGGTGGGCATCGAGAAGGTGGTGCCGACCTGGCGGGACCTCGAGGTGTACCTGCAGTTGCTGCCGCGGTCGTCGACGGCGGAGCGGATGAACCCGTACACCTCGATGTGGACCGGCACCACGGAGGACGACGGGCCGCGGGAGTTCCACCTGGTGCTGCTGGACAACGGCCGGACGGACGCGCTGGCGGACACCGTGGGCCGGCAGGCACTGCGCTGCATCCGCTGCTCGGCCTGTCTGAACGTCTGCCCGGTGTACGAGCGGGCCGGCGGCCACGCGTACGGCTCGGCGTATCCGGGGCCGATCGGCGCGATCCTCACGCCGCTGCTGCGGGGCACCACGACGGAACTGGACGCCTCGCTGCCGTACGCCTCGTCGCTGTGCGGGGCGTGCTACGACGTGTGCCCGGTGGCCATCGACATCCCCGAGGTGCTGGTGCACCTCAGGGAACGGGTGGTGCAGGGCGGTGAGGTGACCGTGCGCGGCACCCGGACCCGGATCAGGCCGGCGAAGGGCCATGCGGCGGAGCGGGCCGCGATGCGCGCGGCCCGGTGGGCGCTGGACCATCCGCGGGCGTTGCGGGCCGGGCAGCGGATGGCGGCCCGGACCCGCCGCCTGCATCCGCGGCGGCTGCCGGGCCCGGGCCGGGCGTGGACGGCCACCCGGGAGATGCCGGAGGTGCCGGCCGAGTCGTTCCGCGACTGGTGGCGGAGCACCCGCGGCGCCGGGGACGAGGCAACGGGCGGCGGAACCACCGGGGGAACGACCGGCGGGGCGGCCGGCGGTGCCCGTGGCCGGGGACGGGACCGCGGGCGATGAGCGGACGCGATGTGGTGCTCGGGCGGATCCGGCGGGCGCTGGCCGACGTGCCGAGGGACGAGGCGCCGGACGACGTGCCGGTGGCCCGCGACTACCTGACCACCCACTCCCCCGCCGACGCGGTGGAGACGCTGGCGGAGAACCTGGCCGACTACCGGGCGGTGGTGCACCGGACGGACGCCGCCGGGCTGCCGGCGCTGATCGGGCGGCTGCTGGCGGCGCGCGGCGCGGGCAGCGTGGTGGTGCCGGCCGGGCTGCCACCGGAGTGGCTGTCGGCGACGGACGCCCGCCGGGTGCCGGACGCGGCCGAGCTGACGCCGCACGACCTGGACGCGATGGACAGCGTGGTCACCGGGTGCGCCGTGGCCATCGCGGAGACCGGCACGATCGTGCTGGACGGCGGACCCGACCAGGGGCGGCGGCGCATCACCCTGGTGCCCGACCACCACGTGTGCGTAGTTCGGGTCCCCGAGCAGGTGGTGGACTCCGTGTCGCAGGCCCTGCGGCGTCTGACCCCGGAGCGGCCGCAGACGTGGATCTCCGGCCCGTCGGCCACCAGCGACATCGAGCTGGACCGCGTCGAGGGGGTGCACGGACCGCGCACCCTGGAGGTGGCCCTGGTTACCATGTGACCCATAAGGTGCATATGGCGCTTTTGATGCATCTGCACCTTATGGAGGGCTACGTAGCGAGGGAACGAGGAGGTGCCGCCGCCCATGGAGCTGCTGGACGCCTTCGACCGAGGGCTCGCGGAATTCGACGACCGGGTCCACCGGGTGCGCGACGACCAGTGGGACGAGGGCACGCCGTGTACCTCCTGGTCGGTGCGCGATCTGGTCAACCACCTCACCGGCGAGCATCTGTGGGCGCCGTGGCTGCTGCGCGGCGCCACCCTGGACGAGGTGGGCGACCGGTTCGACGGGGACGTGCTGGGCGACCGTCCGGTGCGCGCCTGGGAGCAGGCGGTCGCCGCCTCGCGTGCCTCCTTCCACGAGCCGGGCGCGCTGGACGGCACGGTGCACACCAGCGGGGGGCCGACGCCGACGGAGGAGTACGCCCGGCAGATGACCATGGACCTCGCCGTGCACGCCTGGGACCTCGCCCGGGGCATCGGGGCCGACGAGGCGCTCGACGCGGGCCTGGTCGCGCTGGTGTACGGCGACGCCAGGGAGAGTTCCGGCTCCTGGCAGGGCCTCGGCATCTTCGACCCGCCGGTCCGGGTACCCGCCTCGGCGAGCCGTCAGGATCGGCTGCTCGCGCTGCTGGGCCGCGACCCGGACCACGGCCGGGGGAACGGGCGGCGGGCGGCCTGACCGGGCATCGCCCGGGTCAGGAGAGCAGGGTCGCCGGCCCGCCTGGGGTGAGCAGATGGCGGGTGACGACGGCGGCGTGGCCCGCCAGGAGGGTCGCCAGTTGCTCGACGGCCTGGTCGAGCGCCTTGCGCCCCGCGTCCGGCTCGACGGTCTCCAGCAGGAACAGCACGTGGCGAGAGGCCGGGGTGACCTTCGTCCGGTCGCTGTCCCGGTGGTTCCAGTGCCGCGTCAGCACCGCCGCGTCATCGGCCTGGTCGACGTAGACCACCTCGCCCGGCCTGGCCTCCTCGCGCTCCGAAGGCTCCCCGAGCGGAACGAACACATCGCCGGGGACGGCGAACCGCAGCAGGATGTCGCCTTGTACGGCGGCCAGGTCGAAGGCCCCGGCCGGGACGGCGTGCGTCACCGACACGGCGTTGTAGGCGTCGACGGCGGGGTTGACGCGCGGCAGCCGGCCCGACTTGCCCAGCCGTCGGCCGAGCGCGTCCACGCTGGGACGGAAACGGCGGGGGTTGGTGCCGAAGCCGCGGTAGACCTCATGCCACGTGGCCAGCAGCGGGTCGGCCTCGGTCAGCGGCTGCCAGCCGCCCTCCGTCGCCGCGGCCTCCAGGCCGGACAACAACGGCTCGGTCTCCGGCCACGGGTCTCCCGCTCGCAGGTCCTCGGCGACCACCGCGGCGATGGCCAGGGCGGGGAACGCCTCCGAGACCTCCGCCGCCACCCGAAGTTCCGTCATCGCCTCGCCCTCTCGTCGTGGTGTCTCCGCGCGCCGCGGCCGGGTGACCCTCCGCGCCAGCCTCCCGACGCCGTGTCAACCCCCCGGCTCAGCCTACCCGGGCCGGCGTGGGCCGCCGCCGTCGCCCGCCTGCGGGCCTAGGTCCAGGGGCGCGGCGGGGCTGGGTCCACGGCCGGTTATGCCGTCGGCGGGGCGCGCGTACGTTCGGGGGATGGACAGGGACGAGACGGGCACGCTGGACGAGGCACTGCTGCGGCTGCACGCCACCGGGCCGGAGTTCGAGGACTGGCTGAGCAATCACGGGCCGATGGCGGTGGAGGCCCTGGTGCGGCACGGACAGGGCGCGCGGGTACACCGGTGGCTGGACGACTACGCGCGGCGGCTGGAGGAGCGCCCGGGGCAGTACGGCCGGATCACCGAGGAGAACTGGCGGGAGCGCCTGGGCGACCCGCGTCATCTGGCGGACTGGGCCGCGCACTTCGAGGAGCGGCTGGCGGAGCGGGCGTGGCGGGAGGTGCTCGCCGAGTGGTGGCCGCGGCTGCTGCCCGGCATCGTCGCGGCGGCGACCCATCCGGTGATCCGGGTCGGCCACGCGGTGCGGGTGCTGCTGCGGGACGGCGAGAACGGGCCGCGCCGCGCCGAGTTGGCGCACGGCCTGGGCTACTGGGCGGCGCGGCACCAGCCGCTGCCCGCGGGTCTCGCCCGGACGCCGGCCCCGGTCGACGCCCTGGAGGCGCTGCGGGCCGTGTCTCCGGTGTCCGACCGGTCGGGCGGCATCCGCCACCGGCTGGGGCAGCTCCGCGGTCTGCCGGCGTGGGCGGACCCGGAGGGGGTGGCACCCGCGGCGGTGCCCGGCCGGCTGGACGCCCTGGTGCGGGCCACCGCCGGCTACTACGCGACGCATGCGCACGGCGAGCCGGTGATGCTGGTGCACGCCGCGACCGCGCCGAACGCGGTGCGCCGGACGCTGCCCGCCCTGCCGCGGGACCTGTGGCCGGCGAGCCTGGCCTGGGCCTGGTCGGCGAGCGCTGCGGTGGTCGCCGCCTACGCCCCGGTCAACGGGTCGCGCCGGCCGCCGGACGTGTCGGGGGTGACCGGCGAGGAGTTGTTCGCGCGGGCGGCGGCGCACGGGGACGAGCACGCCATCAAGCTGGTGGACACAGTGCTCGACGTGGCCGCCGGCCCCGACGCGGACTCCGTCCGGGACCCGTCGCCGCTCGGCGCCGCGCTGCGCGCGGTGGAGCTCATCGAGCCGGTGACCGGACAGGGCTGACCCCGCCGAGACGCCGTCGAGATCCCGCGAAGGCCCCGCCGAGGCTCGGGACACTTCAGCGTTTCTGAACGATTGATTTAAGGGATTATCTCTGGTGCTTCAGGGTGGCGGGACGGGATGCTCGACGCATGCGTCCCCTCCACGTGTTCGTCGCCGTCCTCGTCGCCGCCGTGTGGGGCGTCAACTTCGTGGTGATCGAGGCCGGCCTCGACCGCTTCCCGCCGCTGTTGTTCTCCGCGCTGCGGTTCCTGGTGGCCGCCGTACCCGCGATCTTCCTGGTGCCCAGGCCCAGGGTGGCCTGGCGGTGGATCCTCGCCGTCGGACTGGCGCTCGGCGTGGCGAAGTTCGGACTGCTGTTCGTCGGCATGGACGCCGGGATGCCGGCCGGGCTGTCGTCGCTGGTACTGCAGAGCCAGGCCGTCTTCACCGCGCTGATCGCGGCGGTGGTGCTCGGCGAACGGCCCGGACCGGCGCGCGTGCTGGGCATGGGCGTGGCGCTGGCCGGCATCGTGGTGGCGGCGGTGGACGAGGGCGCCTCGGGCCCGGTGCTCGGCTTCGCCCTGGTCATCGGCGCGGCCGTGTGCTGGGGCGTGTCGAATGTCCTCACCAGGAAGGCCGCGCCGGACGACGCGCTGGGTTTCATGGTCTGGGTCAGCCTCGTCCCGATCCTGCCGCTGACCGTCCTGTCGGTGCTCGTCGACGGCGGCCGGGCCAACTGGGCGGCGCTGACCGGCCTGGGATGGGGCGGGGTGGGCGCCGTGGCCTACGTGGCGTACGGCGCGACGCTCTTCGGCTTCGGCGCCTGGGGCTACCTGCTGCGCCGTTATCACGCCTCCCAGGTGGCTCCGTTCTCGCTGCTGGTGCCGGTGTTCGGAATGTCCTCGGCGGCCCTGCTGCTGGGCGAGGGAATCAGCGGGCCGCGTTGGGTGGCCGCCGCCCTGCTGGTCGGCGGCGTCGCGCTGACGTCGTTCGGCTCGCCGGCGGGCGGCCGGAGCGGTCGCCGCCGGACGGTGCGGCCCGGGCGGCCCGCCCGGGACCGGAAGGACGTCGAGCTCACGCCGGGCTCCTGACGCCCGTCCGGCGCTGTCATGTCAGGTGCGGGCCGCGATGGGGCCCGGTCAGGCCAGTGCCTCGCCGAACGCCTGGTAGGCCGGCTCGTCGAAGAGTACGAAGCGCAGCTCCGTGAAGGGGCCCCGGTGGGCCTCCGCCCGGACGGTGGCCGCCGCGATCCGGGCGGCGTCCGCGAGCGGCCAGCGGAACAGCCCGGTGGAGACGGCGGGGAAGGCCACGGTCACCGCGCCGACTTCGCCGGCGACCCGCAGCGACTCGCGGTAGCAGGAGGCGAGGAGCCCGGAGCGGTCCTCCCGGCCGGAGAACACCGGGCCGACGGTGTGGATGACCCACCGGGCCGGCAGCCGGCCCGCGGTGGTGGCGACGGCCTGGCCGACGGGCAGGCCGGCCTCGTACCGGGAGGCGCGCAGCGCCCGGCACTCGGCGAGGATCTCCGGTCCACCGACACGGTGGATGGCCCCGTCCACTCCACCGCCGCCGAGCAGCGAGGAGTTGGCGGCGTTGACCACCGCGTCGACGCGCTGCCGGGTGATGTCGCCGAGCACCCGGGTGAGCTCCGGCTGCGGGTCGCCAGTCACGGCCGGGACCATCCGGCGGCCCAGCGCAGCCCGCCCAGCAGGTGGGCCCGGAAGGCGGGGTCGGCGTAGGACTCGTCGGTGTGGCCGAGCGCGGTGTAGAAGGAGCGCCCGCCGGCGTTCTCGTGGCACCAGACCAGCGGATGGTCGGCGCCCATCCGGCCGCCGGCGTAGCTGGACTCGTCGGCCGAGGCGAGCACCCGGACCCGGCCGCGCGGGTTGGCGGTGAAGTTGTACCACTCGTCGGTGAACTCCCAACGCCCGCCGAGGTGTGCGGTGGCGGGGTGGTCGTGATCCTCCACCGCGACGACGCCGGGCTGGAGTGCGGGATGCCCGTCGAAGACCGCGCCAACCAGCGATTCGCCGTACCAGGGCCACTGGTACTCGGTGCATGCGGCGGCGTGCACGCCGACGAACGCGCCGCCGTCGGCGAGGTACCGGCGCAGCGCCGTCCGGGACTGGTCGGTGAGCACCTCGCCACTGGTGGACAGGAACACCACGGCCGCGCAGTCCGGCAGGGCGGCGGCGAGCTTCTCGGGATCCTCGGTGGCCAGCACGTCGAAGCCGTGCTCCGCGCCCAGTTCGCGGAAGGCGTCGACGCCGCGCGGGATCGACTCGTGCCGGTAACCGGTGGTGCGGGTGAAGACGGCGATGGTGGGCGTACTCATGGCGTCGATGGTAGAAGCCGGCGGTCCGCCGTGCAGCGGCCGCCGGCGTCGCGGAGGGCGGGGAACCGCGCGAGGCGGGCGGATGTCACCATGAGCGCAGCGTCATCCGGGCCCAGGCACGGACGGCGGGCACAGACAGTTGCAACATCGCCCCCTCCGCGCGTCTTCCGTTACGGGTGGTTCCGGCCGCATGATCTTGGTGCGTTCCCGAGTGAGGAGTAACGATGCCCCGTGAAGTGGCCGCCGGTGTCTTCGCCCAGCAGGCCGGCGCCTGCGCCCGCCTCGGCTCCCCGCTCTACGCCGCCCTGCTGGAGCGGGCGGCTCAGGACATCAGGGACGGCGGGCCGTGCGCGGCGGCGATCACGGGGTACCTGGACGCCCCACTCGACGACGCGGTGCCGCTGCGGCTGCTGGGCGGGGTGCACGCCCTGGTGCTGACCGGCCGAGCGCCCGAGCTTGCCGCGCACTATCCCAGCGCCGGCGGCGTCTTCGACCCGGAGCGGCCCGCGGCGGCGTGGCCGGCGTTCCGCGCGGTGGTCGCCGCCGAGACGGAATGGGTGCGGTCGTGGCTGCGGCTCCCGCCGCAGACGAACGAGGTGGGCCGGTCCAACCTGCTGCTGGCGGGGCTGCTCCACACGGTGCCGACGGCGCAACTCCCCGTTCGGCTGTTCGAGCTGGGGTCGAGCGCCGGCCTGAACCTGCGAGCCGAGCAGTTCCGCTACACGGCCGGCGACTTCGTCTGGGGCCCGGTGGACTCGCCGGTCCACCTCACCGACACCTGGCGGAGCGAGGTGCCAGGCTGGCTGCGGGCGGGGGCCGCACGTCATCCGTCGCTGCGCATCGTCGAACGGCGCGGCTGCGACCCCTCCCCCATCGACCCGCTGACGCCCGACGGCTCGCTGGCACTACGCGCGTATCTGTGGCCGGATCAGAACGAGCGCCGGGCCCGGCTGGACGGGGCGCTGCGGATCGCCGCGAAGGTGCCGGCGACGGTGGAGGCCGCCGGGGCCGACGAGTTCCTCGCCGACGTCGAACTGGAGCCCGGCACGCTGACCGTGGTGTGGCACTCCATCATGCGGCAGTACGTGCCGGACGCCGCATGGGCGCGGGTGGAGCGGGAGCTCGACCGGCTGGCGGCGGCCGCCGGACCGGACGCGGGCTTCGCCCGGATCTCCTTCGAACCCCGCACGATCGCCGGCGAGCCCGCCTTCTGGCTGGCCGCACAGACGCCCGGCGAGCCCGAGCGCCTGCTGGCACCGGCCCCGCCGCACGGCCTCCCGGCGGGCCCCGTGCCGGCACCACACCACGGGGCGTGAGCCCGGCGCACGGCCATGTCGTGGGCGCTGGGCACGCGCCCGCCGATGCGCGGACTTCGGCTCGGCAGGGCCTACGCTCGCGCCATGCCACCCGCGCGCTTCAAGGATCTCGCCATGGACGCCAACGACCACCAGGCGCTCGCCGACTGGTGGTGTGCCGCGCTGGGCTACCAGCGCCACCAGCCAAGCGGGGGCGAGCCGCCGCGGCCCGAGTGGCCGGTGCCCATCCATGACCCCACCGGCCGTGGCCCGCTGATCTGGGTGAACCCCGTGCCGGAGCCCAAGACCGCGAAGAACCGCGTGCACCTGGACGTCTGGGGCGATGCCGAGGAACTGCTCGCGTTGGGCGCCCGGCTCGTCGTCCCGCCCCGCGACGGCGTCGACTGGCACGTGCTGGCCGATCCGGAGGGCAACGAGTTCTGCGTGTTCCCCCCGGAACAGGCGCCGATCGGGCCGCGCACGGTGCGCTGACCGCATGGGCGAGGGCTCAGACGCCGCGCCAGGTGCGGCGGTCGCGGGCGACGCCGTAGAGCGCCTCGACCACGTCCGGCTTGAGCACGCCGCCGCGCTCGGTCAAACCGGGAAGCTCGTGTTCGGCCAGCACCTCGACGTCGCGCAGCGCGGCCGACACGGTGACGTCGGCCGCGGCCACGCAGACCAGCACCGGCCGCACCTCGACCGGCAGGCCGCCGCCGCGCCCGAGCGCGTGGGCGGCGCGCTGCGCGTCCCGGCGGCAGGCCCGCACATGGGGCACCCGATGGCGGCGGAAGGCCCTGGCCACCTCCACGGTGTCCACGCCCACCCGGAGCCGCGCGTTGCGGTGGAACACGGAACGCAGGCTCAGCACGCCGCCCGGGCCGATGGCGAGGTGGCAGACGTCGGCGGCGCCGGGCAGCGGGAGGGAGTGGAGCACCCGCCAGCCGGCGCCGGCGAGGCGGTCGAGACGGACCCCGGCGGCCTGCTCACCGACCAGCCGGGCCCGGAGCTCGTCGGCCTCGGCCGACCGCCGCAGCAGCCGGTCGAGCAACCGGCGCGGCGTGCCGACCGGCAGGGCCGCGATCCGGCCGTGCAGCGTCTCGCCCGGCCGGTTGGGTGCCAGATCGTCGTCGGGATGCAACCACAGGGGCCCGTCGCCATAGGGCCGCCGGTCCGGGCTCTCCGGAATCTCCATCGCACACCCCCAGGACTCCATGACACCATCGTGCGGGCCCGTCGGCGAGGGCGCCCCGGGGGCGGTCCGGAGCATCGGGGCGGAAGGCGAGGCGGAGGACGTTGGCGCAGCTCATCGAGACCGTGGCGTGGGTCCATCTGGAGGGTGGACGCATTCTCGGCGCCCGTTCCCGGGGCCGGGACCTCTTCTACATCCCCGGCGGCAAGCGGGATCCCGGCGAGGGCGAGGTGGCGGCGCTGCTGCGCGAGGTGCGCGAGGAACTCACGGTGACGCTGCTGTCGGAGACGGTGACCCACCTCGGCACGTACACGGCGCAGGCGGACGGGCATCCGCCCGGCACCCTGGTCCGGATGGCCTGCTACACGGGCGAGTACCGCGGGACGTTGGCGGCCAGCAGCGAGATCGCGGAGATCGCCTGGTTGAGCCTGGCGGACCGGCACCGCACGGCGCCGGTGGACCACGCGGTCTTCGACGACCTGGCTGCCTCCGGACGCCTCAGCTGACCGGCCCGCGTCCCGGGCCGGCCGCCGGCACCGTCGGTAGCATGGGAGTTTCTGCGGACGGAAAGGGCGGCACCGTGGCCGGAGCGCGGACGGACGGGCGGGTGGAGCGGGGGAACCAGACCCGCCGGCTGGTGCTGGGCCGGACCATGGCCATCGCCTCGGTCGAAGGGCTCGACGGGCTGTCGCTGGGGCGCATCGCGGGCGAGTTGGGCCTGAGCAAGAGCGGGGTGTTCGCGCTGTTCGGCTCCAAGGAGGAGCTGCAGCTGGCGACCATCAGGGCGGCCGTCGCGGTCTTCGCCGACCAGATCGTGCGGCCGGCGCGGGAGGCCCCGGAAGGGCTGGCACAGGTGTGGCACCTGTGCCAGTGGTACCTGGAATACTCCCGGGGTCGTGTCTTCCCCGGCGGCTGCTTCTTCACGACGGTGTCCGCGGAGTTCAGCGCGCGCGGCGGGCCGGTGCGGGACGCGGTGGCACGGGCGCGGACCGACTGGGTCGACCTGGTCGAGGGCATGATCGAGCGGGCTAGGCCGACGGGCGAGTTGCGGGCCGACGCGGAGGTCGGCCAGCTGGGGTTCGAGCTGATGGCGCTGCTGGAGATGGCGAACGCGCAGTCGGTGCTGCACGACGACGACTCCGGGTACAAACGGGCCGAGGTGGCGATCCGGCGGCTGCTGCGGGAGGCGGCCGCGGACCCGGCGGGCCTCGACCTCTCGGGGCTAGCCGACCGGGTCGGCTGAGCCCTCGGGCACGGGAACGACGGCCGCCGGGATGGTGGTGCCGGCGGCGCCCGCGTGCTGCGGGAGGAAGGCGCCCGTGAGGGGGGCGTCGGTGGCCGAGACGAAGTCCAGCACCGCATCGACGACCCGGGGGTCGGCGATGATCCGGCGGTGGCCGAGGCCCTGGGTGACCAGCAGGTCGGCCTGCCCGCCGTAGGCGGCGAGCAGGCGTCGGGCCTCTGCCGGGTCGATGACGTCGTCCGCCTCGTCGTGGACGACGAGGATCGGCTGGCTGAGGTCGCCGGGGCGGTGGGTGGCGGCGAACCGGGCCCAGATGTCCCGCTCCTCGGGGAACATGCGGGTCTCGATGCGGTGCCGCAACTCCGCCTTGACCCGAGGACCGAGACGCAGCTGGGCGCAGAACTTGTCGATCACGTGGTCGAAGTCGGCCGGGGCCGAGAGGGTGATCACCCGGTCGGCCGGCGCCTGCTCGCGCACCGAGAAGAAGGCGGCGAGGCCGCCGATGGAGTGCGCCACCACGGCGGCGAACCGGCCGTGCCGCTGGTGCAGCCGCCGGGCGATCTCGCGGTACTCCAGGATCGTGGTGGTGCGGCCACCCGAGCCGCCGTGGCCCGGCGCGTCGAACGCGACCGGGCTGTAACCGCGGTCCAGCAGCGCCGCGACCAGCGGGGCGAAGCGGGAGGCGCGGGACTGCCAGCCGTGCATCACCAGGACCGGGCGTTCGCCGTCGCCCCAGGTGAAGACATCGACGGCCTTGCCGTTGACCTCGAACCGGTCCTGGCGCGCCCGGCGCATCACCGGCTCCTCGGCCGGCCGGAGCCGGCTGCGGCCGGTGGGCGTGCGGAACAGGCGCAGCGCGAGCCCGCCGGCGGCTCCGGGGGCGACGCGGGCGAGGACGGCGAGCGTGGTGCGGACGACTCCGGTCGTGAGGTTCATGCCCCGTGGCTCCTGGCTCTGCGAGGTGGCGTGCGGAGAGCCAAATAGTAGCACGACCGTTCGCACACTTTTATCGGCAGGGTGGCCGCCCCAGGTTCAGGGCGTCACCTCGACCTCCACCGTCTGCCGCGCGCGGTTGTCCCGGCGCACGAGCTCCGCGTACCGGCCGCCGAGCTCCAGCAGTTGCTCGTGGGTGCCGCGCTCCGCGATCCGCCCGCCGTCCAGCACCACGATCTGGTCGGCGTCCCGGACGGTGGACAGCCGGTGCGCGATGGTGAGGGTGGTCCGGCCGGCCGAGAGCGCGTCGATGGCCTGCTGCACGAACTGCTCCGTCTGGGTGTCCAGGGCGCTGGTGGCCTCATCCAGCACCAGCACCGGGGGGTCCCGCAGGATGGTGCGGGCGATGGCCAGCCGCTGTTTCTCGCCACCGGAGAAGCGGTAGCCACGTTCGCCGACGAGAGTCTCGTAGCCCTCGGGCAGGCCGGCGATGTGGTCGTGGATCTGGGCGACGCGGGCGGCCTCCTCGAGTTCCGCCTGACTGGCGTCGGGCTTGGCGAAGCGCAGGTTGTCGGCGATGGAGGCGTGAAAGAGATAGGTCTCCTGGGAGACCACGCCGACGGCCCTGGCCAACGAGTCGAAGCTCAGATCGCGGACGTCCACACCGTCGAGGGTGACCCGGCCCTCGGTCACGTCGTAGAGCCGGGGCACCAGGTAGCCCAGGGTGCTCTTGCCCGCCCCGGTCGGGCCGACGACGGCGAGCGAGCCGCCGGCCGGGACCGTCAGCTCGATGCCGTCCAGGGCGGGCGGGGCGCCGGGGTCGTAGCGGAAGGTGACCCCGTCGAATCTGACCTCGCCGCGGGCGTGAGGGAGCGTCACGGCATTCGGGCGCTCGGTGATGTCCACGGGGAGGTCGAGGTACTCGAAGATGCGCTGGAACAGCGCGAGCGACGCCTGGATGTCGACCCCCGTGGACAGCAGCGACACCGCCGGGCGGAGCAGCCCCTGTTGCAGGCTGACGAAGGCGACGAGGGTGCCGATCGACGGCGGCGTGCCGCCGAGCTGGACCATCGCGCCGGCCGACCAGTAGAGCAGCGCCGGGATGGCCGCCATGATCATGCCGATGGTGGACATGCGCCAGCGCCCGGCCATGCTGGCGCGCACCTCCAGGTTCACCAACTGCCCCGACTCGGCGGCGAAGTTCCGGGTGAGCGCCTCGGCGCGGCCCATGGTGCGGCCGAGCAGGATGCCGCTGACCGACAGCGACTCGGTGACGATGGCGGCCATCGACGCCATCTGCTTCTGCCGCTGGGTGGTGATCCGGCGACGCTCCCGCCCGACGCGGCGGGCTATCCACACGAAGAACGGCAGCAGCGCCAGCGAAACCAGGGTGAGCCGCCAGTCCAGCGCCAGCATCGCGACCACGGTGGCGACCACGGCGGTGAGGTTGGACACCAGCGAGGTGGCGGTGGAGGTGACGGTGGCCTGCATGGAGCCGATGTCGCCGGCGATCCGGGACTGCACCTCGCCGGTGCGGGTCCGGGTGAAGAACGCCAGCGGCATCTGCTGGAGCTTGCCGTAGACGGCGGTGCGCAGATCGTGCATGACCTGCTGGCCGACCGTGGTGGAGATCAGCGTCTGCAGCACGCCGAAGACGCTGCTGGTGACCGCGGTGGCGATCATGCCGAGGGCGAGGAGAGCGAGCAGTCCGGTGCGCTGCTCAGGCAGCGCCGTGTCGATGATCTCCCGCAGCAGGAACGGGGAGGCCACGGCGACCAGGGAGGAGGCGCCGACCAGGACCCCCACGGCGGCCAGCCGGCCGCGGTAGGGCTTGAAGAGGCGGAGGATGCGGCGAATCTGTGCGGGCGGCTGCGGGGCCGAGGCGTCGTCCTCGTCCCCCGCGCCCCGGGGCGGGGTGTCGTGCGGCATGGGCTCCTTCGGGTGAACTGTCTCCTCCCGGAGACGACCCTCCAGCTTACGGCCGGGAGGGGGCGTTACTCTCCCCCGCGCAGATCGCCCAGCGTGCGCCGGGCGTACGCGATCCCGGTGAAACGTACCCTGCTGCCGGGGCCGAACGGCGACTGTGCCAGGAAGCCCGCCCGGCAGCCGCCGCCGAGGGTGAAGTACCGGACCAGGTGCCAGAAGCTCCCGTCCGTGGACGCGTGGAAGGCGTAGGCGTCGCCGAGCCGGGCTATCCGCAGCCAGACGTCTCCGGTGTCGACGGCGAATCCGTTGGCGTCGTCCGAGGTACCGCGCGTCACGACCGAGACGATGGTCGGCCGGCCCTGCGGAGAGAGTTCCAGGCACAGTTTGGCCCAGGTCTCCGGGTCCCGGTGGAGCAGCAGCACGCCGGCGTCGTAGGTCTCGGCCAGGGACACGGTGACCCGGGTGCTGAGCGTGAAGTCGCCGTCCAGGTCGCCGTCCAGGTCGCAGAGCAGGGCCGGAGCGTTGGCGAAGCGGTCGGGACCGCCGGGGTCGGTGAACAGGTCGGTGCGGGGGCCGGCGCTGACCGTCAGCGCGTCATGACCCTCCACCTGCCACTCCACAGGGGTGTTCAGCCAGCGCAGCGTCGCCGGCATCGCCGGCAGGGTCACGGGGTCGTCCACGGAATCCGATCCTCCGTCTCTCGGCGGCCCTGGCGGCTGCGGGCTCCGCCTCCGGCCGGGCGCGGGGCGTGACGGACCCTACGCCAGCCCGCGCCGGCCGACCAGGGGATCCGGCCCCGCCGCTGGCCGGCACGGACGCGGCGTGTTACGAAGTGTCATGCCCGTCCGCACCTCGTATGACGTCGTGATCGTCGGCGCCGGCCATAACGGCCTGGTCGCCGCCGCCTACCTCGCCCAGGCCGGCCGCCGGGTGCTGGTTCTGGAGCGGCTGCCGCGCACCGGCGGCGCGGCCGTGTCCGATCTGGCCTTCGACGGCGTGACCGCCCGGCTCTCCCGCTACGCCTATCTGGTGAGCCTGCTGCCGCGGGAGATCGAGGCGGATCTGGGGTTGCGCCTGAGCCTGCGCGGCCGGCCCTTCTCCTCGTACACGCCCACGGTGCGGGACGGGCGGCACACCGGGCTGCTGGTCGGCGGCGGCGAGCCGCGGACCCGCGAGGCGTTCGCCCGGCTCACCGGCTCGGACCGGGAGTACGAGGCGTGGCAGCGCTTCTACGGGATGACCCGCCGGGTGGCGGCGCGGGTGTTCCCGACGCTCACCGAACCGTTGCCCAGCCGCGAGGCGCTGCGCGAGCGGGTGGCCGACCCCGCCGCCTGGGAGGCCCTGTTCGAGCGGCCGTTGGGCGAGGCGGTGGAGACGGCGTTCGACGACGATCTGGTGCGCGGGGTGGTGCTCACCGACGGTCTGATCGGCACCTTCGCCGACGCGCACGACCCCGCGCTGCGGCAGAACCGGTGCTTCCTCTACCACGTGATCGGGCGGGGCACCGGCGACTGGGACGTGCCGGTGGGCGGAATGGGGGCGGTGACGGGCGCGCTGGCGGATGCGGCGCTGGGCGCGGGCGCGGAGATCGCCACCGGGCACGAGGTGACGGCGGTGGACACCGACGGCCGTGCGGCCGAGGTGCGGTACCGCACCTTCGAGGCCGAGGGCGTGGTGGGCGCGGGCCAGGTGCTGGTGGGTGCGGCGCCGGCGGAACTGGCCCGGCTGCTGGGCGAGCGGCCGGCGGAACCGGCGCCGGAGGGCGCGCAGTTCAAGGTGAACATGCTGCTACGGCGGCTGCCCCGGCTGCGCGACCCCGACGTGGACCCGCGGGAGGCGTTCGCCGGTACCTGCCATGTGGCGGAGGGGTACCGGGAGTTGGCGGACGCCTACCGGCAGGCGGCGGCCGGCGAAACTCCGGAGACACCGCCGAGCGAGCTGTACTGCCACTCGCTCACCGACCCGTCGATCCTGGCGCCCGAGTTGGCCGCCGCGGGGTACCAGACGCTGACGCTGTTCGGGCTGCACACGCCGGCGCGGCTGTTCGCCGAGGACAACGGCGGAACCAGGGACCGGCTGTTGGCGGCGACGTTGGCGACGCTGGACCGGCATCTGGCGGAGCCGATCGCCGACTGTCTGGCGCAGGACGCGTTCGGGCGGCCGTGCGTGGAGGCCAGGACGCCGCTGGACCTAGAGCGGGACCTGCGGCTGCCGGGCGGCAACATCTTCCACCGGGACCTGGCCTTTCCGTACGCGCGGGAGAACAGCGGCCGATGGGGCGTGGAGACCGCGCACGCCAACGTGCTGCTGTGCGGCGCGGGTGCGCTGCGAGGCGGCGGGGTGAGCGGCATCCCCGGCCACAACGCGGCGATGGCGGCGCTGGGGCGCTAGGTGTGTTGTCCCGGGACGTTGGTGGCACGCGTGTTGGGTGCTTGAACGGGTGAGGGGCTTCTGGGTTCGGGTGGATTGCGACATCTCCACCGGTCCTCAGGAGGCCCTCGAGGGCCTGGGAGGTGCCGCCGTCCGCTGGCGTCGCGGGCGAGCGAATGGGGGCACCTCCAGCCTCCCCCAGACTTCGTCCGGGGGACCCCCATGGCTGGAGGGCTTTGCGGAACCGCTAGGGCGTGCGGTCGGGTCGGGGGTGGCGGGTGAGGGCGTGGGCGAGTGCGGCGGCGCGTGGCAGGAGTTCCTCGTCGCCGCCCACCGGTCCCGCGCACTGCAGTCCGGCGGGCAGCCCGTCCGGGAAGCGGCCGGCGGGGAAGGACAGCACCGGGGCTCCCGTGTAGCTCCAGGGCAGGGACATCACCGGGTTTCCCGTGCTGCCGAGGCCGCGCGGCGCCGGGCCGGTGGCCGCGGGGCTGACCCACAGCCCGATGCCGTGTTCGGCCGTCTCCTCGGCCAGTCGCGCGCGGAGCGCCGTGCGGGCGCGGAGCGCGACCTCGTACGCCGAGGGCTCGATCCGCTGGCCCTCGCGGATCGCCGCCGCGGTCTCCGGGCGGTACAGGGCGGCGTGGTCCGCGAACCAGATGCGGTGGCCGCGGGCCAGCTCGAAGCGGTTGATGGTGAACTGGTTCGCCCTGACCGCGTCGAAGTCGGCCAGGAAGCCGGTGCGCCGCACCGGGAAGCCCCGTTCCCCGAGCCTGTCGAGCTGGCGCTCGAAATGCGCCAGTGCCGCGTCGTCGGCGTGCCGGAGGTAGGCGGCGTCGGGGACGCCGAGCACGGGCGGCCCGGTCGGTGACGCGGCCGGCGGGCGCCAGTCGTCCAGCAGCGCGACGGCGGCCGGCAGGAGATCCAGCGGCGCGGCGGCGAAGACGCCGACGGTGTCGAAGGTCGGCGCGTTGGCTATCACGCCGGCGCTGGGCACGCGCCCGTGGCTGGGCTTGTAGCCGGTGACCCCGCAGTAGGCGGCGGGCCGGACCACCGAGCCGATGGTCTGGGTGCCGACGGCCAGCGGCACCATGCCGGCGGCGACGGCCGCCGCGGAACCGCTGCTCGACCCGCCGGGGGTGTGGGCGGGCCGGCGCGGGTTGCGAGTGGGACCGGGAGCGGACACGGCGAACTCGGCGGTGACGGTCTTGCCCACGACCAGCGCCCCGGCCTCGACCAGCCGGTCGACGACGGACGCCTGCGGCCCCGTGAGCACCTCGGCGGGCAGCCGGGAGCCGGCCCGGGTGGGCAGCCCCGCCAGGTGCATGATGTCCTTGACGGCCACCGGGACGCCGTGGAGCGGCGGCCGGTCGGCGGGCGGCGGCGCGCCAGCCGTCAGCTCCGCCACCCGCGCGGCGAGCCGTTCGCGGCGGCCCGGCTCCGGGAGGAATGCGCGGACCACGTCGTCCACGGCCTCGATGCGGTCACAGCTGCGGGCGACGGCGTCGCTCACGCTCAGCTCGCCGGAGCGCAGCGCGTCGCGCTCCGCGGCGAGTGAGCGGAGGCTGGTGAGTTCCTGCACGGCCGCCAGCCTAGGACGGTGTCCGGCACGGCGACCAGGAGGTCGGAGGAGCGGCCCGCGGTCAGCGGGCCGACGGCGGGGGCGCCGTCGAGTCCCGGATCACCACGTGGGTGCCCAGCAGGGCGTGCTGCTCCGCCGAGGACGACTCGCCCTCCCGCATCCCCAGCGCCAGACGCACGGCCGTCCGCCCCAACTCCTCGTACGGCACGTGCACGGTGGTGAGCTGCGGGCGCAGGTCGGTCGCCGGGTCCACGTCGTCGTACCCGACGAGGGAGACGTCGTCCGGGACCGTGAGTCCGGAGTCGGTCAGCGCGGCCAGCGCGCCCGCGGCGGCGATGTCGGTGACAGCGAAGACCGCCGTGAAGTCGACGCCCTCGCGGATCCGGGCGCGCAGCCGCTCGTAGGCGTCGGCCCGGTTGAAGTCGGCGCGCTGCACCAGGCCGTCCTCGACCGGCGCGTCGTAGTCGGCCAGGGCCCGGTGGTACCCGGCCATCCGGCCGGCGACCGTGGTGGTGCCCTCGGCGTCGCCGCCGAGGAAGAGGATCCGCCGGTGGCCCTGGGTGAGCAGGCGGCTGACCACCGCGTAGGCGCCGCCCTCGTTGTCGTACTCGACGCAGGTGGCGGGGACGTCGGGGCCGAGCGGGGGCCGGCCGCAGAGCACCAACCGGGATCCCGAGGCGTCCAGCGAATGGGCGATGCCGGTCATCTGCTCCCGGTAGGCGGCGTCGTCCACCACCCCGCCGATGAGGATCACCGCGCCGGCGCCCTGCTCGCGCATGGTGCGCACCACGGACAGCTCGCGCTCGGGGTCGCCCTGGGTGGTGCAGATCAGGCAGATCCGGCCACGGCGCGCCGCTTCCTCCTCCACGCCGTGCGCGACCTGGGCGAACGAGGCGCCGCGCACGTCGTTCAGCACGAAGGCGACGGTCGGGGTGCCGCGGCCGCGGAGCGCGCGGGCGTGGGTGTTGGCGACGTAGTCCAGCTCCCGGATGGCGCGCAGCACCCGCTGCCGGGTCCGCTGGGCGACGGGATAGTTGTCCGCGAGCACCCGGGAGACGGTGGCCATCGACACACCGGCCCGCTCGGCGACGTCCCGGAGGGTCGCGGGGGCGCCGGGCGCGGAGTCGGCGGGGGTCATGGCGTCGCTCCGTAGAAAGCGTTTGTCGGGGTGCCGCTCATCAGGTGGAGTCTAGTCGGACGCGGGGCTGGCAACCGCCGTCCGTCACGGCCCGGATGCCGGCCGCCGGAGACGCCCGCGGGGCAGACATCGTTGCTCCGGGGTCACCTGGACACCCGGAGGCCCCGAGGTCCGCGAGGTCCCCGCGGCCCGGTGAGGCACCGGGCGGACCCGGAACGTTGAAGCGGGTGCACGGGGAGGCCATCGCCCACTCCCCGCGCACCCGCGGTCTTCGGGGGTACCCGGATCAGCGCAGCCAGGAGTGGCGGTTGACCAGCGGGAGCCGTTCCCACACCCGGCCGAGACCCCAGACCCGGCCGGCCGAGCAGACGGCCAGCGCGATCATGGCGCCGGCGTAGACGATGTGCTGGTCCACCAGGGGGTTGGTGGACATGCTCGGGGAGCCGTCGGACAGGTGCTGCGCGGGCGGGAACTCTCCGGCCCACAGGAAGAGCATCATCAGCGTGCCGCCGAGGGCGGCCAGCCGCAGTGCCACGCCCGTGACCAGGGAGAGCCCGAGCCCGAGCATGCCGAGCATGTAGACCCAGTCGACCCAGGCCTGCCCTGCCCAGTCGTGGAACGTGGACTCCAGCGGACCGGTGCTGACCGAGGCCAGATAGCCCTGGGCCGGCGAGTGGCCCTCCACCCACGCGTTTTCGGGGTCGGTGGCGTAGCCCAGACCGAAGGTCTTGTCCAGGAACGCCCACAGGAAGATGGATCCGGTGATGATGCGCAGCACCGCGAGGGCGCGCGCCGCGGTCAGCGGCACGCCGGACCTGGGCCCGTCGCTCACGCCGCTCCGCGCCGTGTTCCGCTCGTCGCTGCGATTCGCGGGCGAGTACAGAGTGTCGCTCATCATGACGCCTCCGTTCCGGGCTCCTCGCCCCATACCAGTTCGCCGTCGTCGTACAGGGTGATGTGCGGGGTCCTGCTGGTGGTCGCGCCGAGCCCTTCGTTGGACCAGTCGTTGGACGGGTCCCAGCCGGCGCCGCCGTCGATGCGGAACTGCACCTCGGCGCGATGCTGCGACTGGCCGCCGGGGAAGATGGCCGTGCCGACGCAGTCGAGCTCCAGGTAGTAGAGCGTGCCCTCCGCCTGGTGGACCTCGCCCAGCGGCTCGGGGCACTCGCTGTAGCCCGAACTGAGGGTGATGCCGGCCGGGTCGGTGCCCTCGTCGAGGGTGAACCAGTAGCGGAGGGTGCCGGCCTCGATCGCCCGGGCGGGCCAGCTCGAGGTGTTCCTGACCGTGGCCTTGACCTCGGTGAAGGTCGAGCCAGTGGCGTTGTGCGACGCCTCGACGTAGATCTCGGCGTCTGCGGGCTCCTCGGACTGGGGGAAGTCCGGCAGCGGGGCGCCGCCGTGCAGCCCGACCAGGTAGGCCAGGGCACCGGAGAAGCCGGCGTTGTAGTCCGTGGCCACCTCGTTCGCCACGTAGTCCTGCCGGTCGTCGGTGTACTGGTCGTTGGGGGCCGACGGGCCGCCGACGAGGGCGCCGTAGAGCACGTGGCGGTTGGCCTCGGGGGCGGTGATCTGATCGGTCCAGGAGCCGTGCGCGGTGCGGTGGTGCGGTTCGGTCGGCGGATTCTCGCCGAAGCCGACGACGTAGCTGGACTGGCGGGGGTTGTCGCCCAGCGCGTAGTCGATCTGGGCCTGGCCGAAGTCCTGGTAGCGGGCGGCGCGGGCGGCGTCGGTGCCCGCCAGCCAGTCCGAGTAGACCAGGGCCACGAAGGCCGTGTTGGCCGCGTAGCGCAGCGAGCCCCAGGAGTCCAGCACGGCCTGGCCGCCGGGTGAGTAGCGCACCTGCTGGCCGTTGACGCCCGTGGTCCAGAAGTCCAGCCAGCGGTTGGCGTCCTGCACGTACCGCTCCTCGCCGGTCTCCATGGCAAGCAGTGCGTAGGCGCCGTAGGACTTGTCGTCCCAGGAGATCGTCCAGCGGTAGCTGCGGGTGTCGGTCTGCTGTTCGGTGCTGAGCTCGTCGTACTCGGCGACCGCCTGGTCGAGGTACGCCGTGTCGCCGGTGGCCTTGTACAGCCAGTAGGCGCCCCAGACGAGCTCGTCCTGATAGCCGGAGTGCGAACGGTAGAACGCCCCGGCCGGCACGCAGTCGGAGTACACGCCCCGGTGCTCGTCGGCGAAGGCGTACAACTGCTCCGCGTGGCGCACCAGCGTGGCGGCGTAGGACGGGTCGTCCTCGGCGAAGAGCATCGAGGAGGAGGCCATGGCGGCGGCGGTCTCGGCGGCCACGTCGGATCCGGGGCAACCGGCGTCCACCCGGTAGGCCGGACGCTCCATGGGCATCACCTCGGCCGGACCCCACCATTTGTGGTCCGCGTCGCCGTCCCCGACCTGCGCGTAGAGCACGTCGGGCTCGGGGTGCGCCCGGATGAAGTAGTCGTTCACCCAGCGCAGGTTGTCCTTGAGGTAGGCCAGCTGTCCCGACTGCTCGTACCCGTCGGCGGCGGCCAGCCCACCCCAGGCCAGGATGGTGGTGGCGGAGGCCATCGGCAGGCCGAACTTGACGTGATCACCAGCGTCGTACCAGCCGCCCGTGAGGTCCAGGCCGACGTCCGCGCCGTCGTCCAGCGCGGAGTCCCCGCGCCAGCTGACGCGGTTGTCGTCCGGGAGCGGCCCGGAGCGCTGCGCCTCGTAGAAGAACATCGACTTCTGCAGGGCCTCGGCGTAGTTGAACTGGGATTCCTGCGCCTCGGCGCCGCCCGTCGCACCCGGCACCAGCAGTCCGCCGGCGAGTGTCGCGGCGCCGAGGAGCGCTGCGAACGACACGCGGCGGCGCGGGCGGCGCGCTGCGGGCGGAGGTCTTAACGAGTGTTTCGTGGTCTTGGGGGGTGACATGGTTGCGGGCCCTTTTCGTTCCTCGGTTTCCGTGGAGGTACGGAGACCGCCGTCGGGTGGTGACTGCTTCGGTCCCCGAGGGGATGGCTCGGCAGTCCGTACTGGGAGCGCTCCCACCCGACGGCGGCACCCCACATGGTGCGGTGGCGTCATGCCCTCGTCAATGACTTGGACCGTTTTCTCTTCAACAAGAATCGTCCAACCACGCCACACCCGTCCCGGATGGCTTCGGGAGATGTCGGCACACAGCCATCCGGGACGGGCTCCGCCTCAGTTCTGGTCGTCCCTGACAGAGTCGAAGCGGGGACCCGTCCGCCCGTCGGTCAGCCCTCGAGAAGAGGGCCCGGAGCGGCTACTTCGCAACGGGAGACGGGGGGTCGGCGCTCAGTTGGTGGGGATGACGGAGGGGGGTGGCGGCCCTCCGCCGCGGTGTCACACGCTCGATCCCCGACTTCGCCGGTTGAACGCACTGTGCTGGTTGGCTTCCCTGAGCCACTTCCGGAGCAGCGGGCGACGATCCTCGCCGCGCGGGTGCTCCGGGTCGTGTCGCTCCGCGGATGAGGGGTCGCCGGGTTCGCCGCGACACTCACCTGCCGACTGCCGTGCGCCGGGTCTGGGATGGCGAGGCGCGATGTGGATGCCTTGGGGGGGTGGCATGGTTGCGGCCCTTCTCGATACTTCTACCTCCGATACGAGCCACCGCCGGGCGGGGCGCCGTGCGACTCAATGGGAGCGCTCCCACTCGGTGGATAGCCTCATAGTGGGGGCGTGTAAGGGCCGGGTCAACACCTCGTGCGTTCCTTTTTTCAAACGGGGGCGCCGCCAGGGGCGCCGCACCGCCGCGACCAGGTGCACGGGATGAAGCGGAGACCGGCGATTGCCTCGGTGGGAGGCCCCCATCAGCCGCGCGCGGTTTCGGGGTTTGAACTCGCGTTCAGGCGGAGAGCGTTCGCGGACGCGGCCGGGCGTCGCGCAGTCGTATACCACTGAAGCCCAGGGTGCTGTTGACGACCGCGTCCCAGAACGCCCAGAGGTTGTCCAGCACGCGCAGTTGGATACCGGCCTCGCTGTGCAGCGCGAGCAGGTCACCCACGGGCTCCGCGGGGCCGAGCGGGGTGACCGGTTCCGTGGCGACCAGCGCGTGCGGCACCGGCTCGCCGATCGGGCGGAACGGCGCGGCCGGCAGCCGGTAGGCGTAGAGCCGGGCGGTGAGCAACGGCTCGACCCAGCCGTGTTCGATCGCGTGCACCCGGATGCCGCCGCCGGGTCCGAGGACGCGGAGCCGGTCCTCGGCGGTGGTCCCTGGCACCACCCAGGCCATGGCCCGGGGGCACGCGCGGGGGAACCAGTAGTCGGGCGACCTGGCCCCGTCGACGGCCCAGACGTAGGGGCGTGACTCCCGGCTGGTCGGGGCGACGTGGGGGGCGAAGACGGGGATGTCAGGATCGTGGGAGAAGTGCAGCACCTCTCCGGGACGCGGTCGCATGCGTCGTTTCTACCGCCACCCGCGGAGGGGTGACCGGAAGGCGCCGCAGCGATGGCCGGTCGACGCCGGATCGGCGTGACCGACCCGGCGCGCCCGGGGGCGGTGCGCGGAAAAACCCGTTGAAATTCCGCACCTCGGACCCCGACCCTAGCCAGGTTGACCAGTTCGACTCCCCTCCCCCCTGCCCGCACAAACTCTGGGATGTCATGCAGATTCGCGATCTTCCGTACGCCGACCCGGGAGAACCCGACGTACGCTCGGGATTCCGTTTCCTCGTGTGGCTCTTCCGCTGCCAACTCGGGGGCCAGGCCCGGGCCTTGGGCTGGGGGACGCTGCACATGGCCTGCGTCGCGACGCTGCCCGTGCTGCTCGGATTCGCGGTACAGGCGGTGGTCGACGACTCCGGCCGCGATCTGGCGGTCACCGGCCTGGCGATGCTGGTGGTCGCCCTGGTGATGGCGGGGGCGGACACCATGCTGCACCGCACCGCGGTCACCAACTGGATCACCGCGGCGGCCCGGGTGCAGCAACTGTTGGCCCGGCGTACCGCCACGCTGGGCGGGGTGCTGACCCGCCAGGTGGCCGCCGGTGAGGTGGTGAAGGTCTCCACCGGCGACGTGGAGAAGATCGGGTGGTTCGTGGAGTCGTTCTCCCGGTTCGCGGCCGCTGTGGTGGTCGCCTTCGGGGTGTGCGTCGGCCTGATCGTCTACGAGCCCCGGCTGGGCCTGCTGGTGCTGGGCGGGATCGTGGCCGTGGTGGTGAGTGTGTTCCCGCTGCTGCCCGCCGCCACTCGGCGGGCGGACCGCGAGCGTGCCAAGTCCGGGCGGGCCACCGCACTGGCCTCGGACACGGTGGCGGGGCTGCGGGTGCTGCGCGGCATCGGCGGTGAGGAACTGTTCCTCAACCGTTACCGGCGGGCGTCGCAGGAGGTGCGGGCGGCGTCGGTGCACAGCGCCCGGATGTGGGCGCTGATCGACGCCGTCCAGGTGGTGATGCCGGGGCTGCTGCTGGTCGCGGTGGTGTGGCAGGGTGCCCAGCTCGCGCAGGACGGCCGGATCTCGGCGGGCGAACTGGTCACCGTCTACGGGGCGGTCACCTTCCTACTCTTCCCGCTGCGGCTGTTCCAGGAGGCCGCCATGGCCTTCACCTTCTCCCGGCCGTCGGCCAAGCGCGCCGTACGGGTGCTGGGGCTGCGTCGCGAGGCGCGGCCGGGGGACGACCCGGGCGCGGGCGCGACCGGGCCGCTCGGCGGCGACCTGTGGGATCCGGCCACCGGACTGCGGGCCGGAAGCGAGCGGCTGACGGCGGTGGTCTGCGGCGACCCGGACGCGGCCGAGCGGCTCGCCGCGCGGCTGGGCGGGCATGCGGCCGATTCGCGGGGCGAGCCGTCGGCGCGGCTGGGTGGCGTGGCGCTGGACGAGGTGCCGCTGGAGGTCGCCAGGACCGCGGTGCTGGTCCAGGACAAGGACCCGGTGCTGCTGTCGGGCACGCTGCGGGAGTTGCTCGACGTGCCGGCGTCCGGCCAGGTGTCGGCCGACCAGGCGCTGACCACCGCGCAGTGTCAGGACGTGCTGGCGGCGCTCGCCCAGGCGGCGCCCGACGCGAGCGGGGACCCGATGCGGACCCGGATCACGGAGCGGGGGCGTTCGCTGTCCGGCGGACAGCGGCAGCGGCTGGCGCTGGCCAGGTCGCTCGTCACGGATCCGGAGGTGCTGGTGCTGGACGAGCCGACCTCGGCGGTGGACTCGCACACCGAGGCGCGGGTCGCCCAGGCGGTGCGGGCGCTGCGGTCGGGGCGTACCACCGTGGTGTTCACCTCCAGCCCGCTGCTGCTGGATCTCGCCGATGAGGTCGTCTTCGTGCGGAACGGTCGGGCCGTCGCGTCCGGCCCGCACCGAGGGCTGCTGCGGTCGACGCCTGACTATCGGGCCATCGTGACGCGCGAGCCCGACGAGCCGGACGCATCCGACGGGTCCGGCGGGTCCGACCCCGGGCTTGCTGGCTCGGACGTCGCGAATGTCGCGGGGTCCGCTTCCTCCTCCACTTCTTCCTCACCCGCCTACTACGCCGAGGAGACGGCATGATCGGCGTCCGCCCACCGAAGCACGACCCGGCCACCGGAGAACACGCGACCCGGCTGCCGGTGGCCGGCCGGGCCACCGTGCGCGCGTACGTGCGGGACCTGTTGCGCCGGCACCGGGGCGCCTTCCTGGCGCTGGTGGCCGTCAACACGGTGGCCGTGGTGGCCTCGATGGTGGGCCCCTACCTGCTGGGCCAGGTCATCGAGGACCTGGCCTCCGGCGCGCGGGAACTGCACCTGGGCCGCACCATCGGGCTGTTCGCGGTGGCGCTGGCGATACAGGCGTTCTTCGTGCGTCTGGTGCGGGTGCGCGGCGCCCTGCTGGGCGAACGGATGCTGGCCGACCTGCGCGAGGACTTCCTGGTGCGGTCGGTGGGGCTGCCGCCCGGGGTGCTGGAGCGGGCCGGCACAGGCGACCTGCTGGCGCGGATCAACACGGACATCGACCGGCTCGCGCAGGCGATGCGGGAGGCGGTGCCGCAGCTGGCCATCGGCGTGGTGTGGGCGGGCCTGCTGCTGGGCGGGATCGTCGTGACGGCGCCGCCGCTGGGGTTGGGCGTGCTGCTCGCGGTACCGGTGCTGCTGACCGGCTGCCTGTGGTACTTCCGCCGAGCGCCGGCCGGCTATCGCTCGGAGGCGGCCGGGTACGCGGCGGTGGCCGCGGTGCTGGCGGAGACGGTGGACGCGGGCCGGACGGTCGAGGCGCACCGGCTGGACCGGGAGCGGATCGCGCTGTCCGACCGCCGGGTGCGGGAGTGGACGGCGTGGGAGCGGTACACGCTCTGGCTGCGCTCCGTGCTGCTCCCGACGATCAACCTCTACCACGCCACGATCCTGGGCGGCGTGCTGATCATGGGTGGCTGGTTCGCGCTGGAGGGCTGGCTGACGGTCGGCGAGCTGACCACCGGTGCGCTGCTGGCGCAGATGATGATCGAACCGGTGGGGATGATCGTGCGCTGGTTCGACGAGCTGCAGGTGGCGCAGGTGTCGCTCGCCCGGCTGGTCGGGGTGCGGGAGATCGAGGACGACGGGGGCGACGGCACGCTGAGTCCGGACGGCCGTGAGCTGACGGCCCGTGAGGTGCGCTTCGGCTATCTGGCGGACACCGACGTGCTGCACGGGGTGTCGCTGGACGTGCCGCCGGGGACGCGGGTGGCGCTCGTCGGTCCTTCGGGTGCCGGCAAGTCGACGTTGGGTCGCCTGCTGGCCGGGATCTACGCGCCGCGGCGGGGCGAGATCACCCTGGGGGGCGCGCGGCTGGCGGGCATGTCCGCCGAACGGGTGCGGGAGCAGGTGGCGCTGGTCAACCAGGAGCACCACGTCTTCGTGGGGCCGTTGCGCGACAATCTGCTGCTGGCCAGGGAGGACGCCGAGGACGCCGAGTTGTGGGCAGCGCTGGGCGCGGTGGACGCGGCCGAGTGGGCCCGAGGGCTGCCCGACGGCCTCGACACGGAGGTGGGCTCCGGCGGGTTGACCGTCAGTCCGTCCCAGGCGCAACAGATCGCGCTGGCCCGGCTGGTGCTGGCGGATCCGCACACGTTGGTGCTGGACGAGGCCACGTCGCTGCTCGACCCGCGGGCCGCCCGTCATCTGGAGCGTTCGTTGGCGCGGGTGCTGCGGGGCCGGACGGTGATCGCGATCGCCCACCGGCTGCACACGGCGCACGACGCGGACGTCATCGCGGTGGTGGAGGACGGCCGGATCAGCGAGCTCGGCAGCCACGACCAGTTGGTGGCGGCCGACGGCGCCTACGCGGCGCTGTGGCGGTCCTGGCACGGCTGACGGCGCCCGGCGGCCGCGGCGGCGTCCCGTTCCGACAGGCCGCGGCCGCGGAGGTACAGGGCGCGGTTCGGCGCGGTGCGCCGGGGCTGGCCCCGGCGCTGGACGTCGAAGCTCAGCGACCGGTCCCAGCGTGACGGCGCGAGCTCGGGGTCGTTGCGCCGGCTGGCGGTGCACACGGCGAAAAGCCCGCCGGGGTGCGGCACCCGCCGGGCCTCCCCTGAGGGCCCGTTCCGGCCAGGGCGGCGGCCCGGCCGAACGTGGCGTCTGCGAAGGGGAGCCGGAGGGCGTCTGCCCGGACCGCCGGCCGGGGGCGAGGGTGACGTGGTGGGCCCGGTCGACGACCACGGTCCGCACGGCGTCGCGGGCAAGCCGGATGGCCAGCGTCCGGTGCCGCCGCCGATGTCGAGCACGTGCGGCAGCCCTCGGCGGCGAGACGGCGGGCCACCCGCGCGGCGGCGAAGCGACCGAGGTCGCTCTCGTAATCCGCGGGCAGCGGCCGCGCCGCGGTCCGCCGGGGGCGGTCAGGCGGCCAGGACCACGGCGCCGACCCCACCGGCGGCGCCGAGGAGCATGAAGCCGGGCATGAGCACCCGGGTCTCCACCCAGGCACCGGCCCGGAAGCGCATGAACCGGGGGGTGCCCAGCGGGTACCAGCGCTTGCCGGCGATCGGCAGCGGCCACAGCATGGGGCAGCCGGAGATGGTGATCGCGTCACCGATGGTGTGCACCACGGATCCGAGCACGATGGGCAGGCCGATCCAGAGGTAGGGGTGGTCCGCGAAGAGCCAGTTCGCGCCGTTGCCCGGCTCGTCGAGCACGGCGGCGAGCATCCAGGCGCTGGTGGCGCCGAGCAGCCACACGAGCACGTCGCTGGAGACGCGGGCCATGCGCCACAGCAGGCCCTCGACGGCGAGCACCATGTGGATGAAGAGGGTGACCAGCACCGCCCAACGGCCCCAGGCGACCGCGGCGAAGGAGAAGCCGGCGCCGATCAGCACGGCCCATACCCAGGTGTGGGTGAGCGTGCGGTGGCCGCCGTCGCGGCGTCGCTCGCGCTTGCTCCGGGTGGCGTTGTAGACGGCGGCCGAGATCTCGCACAGGACCTTGCACAGCAGCTTCGAGGCGGGGCCGAAGGCGCGGGAGATCGTCGCGGACGGTTGGTCCAGGTCGGGTGCCAGGGCGGCGCCCGCGCAGATCAGCGTGCCCACGACGAGCACGGGCCAGGGCATGGGGTGGTCCGCGTACGCCATGGCGACGCCCACCCCCAGCCAGGCCATCGCTCCGGACAGTGAGTGTGCCGGTCCCATCATGGCCGCGCCCCGCCCTCTTCTGTTCAGTCTCCGCTGAGGTCTCGCCGGGCTCGCACAAGCTCCCGGTGTCAACTCCCCTTCGGCGGGACAGCGTAGTGCCCCCGGATCGCCGGGAGATCGGCCGGTTCCCGCGGGGTCGCGGAGTGCGGGCAGTATGGGGGCGTGACCCTTATCGATCAGATGCCACCCGACAGCGATCCCGACGCCCTCTACGACGCCTTCTCGTCCTGGGCCACGGAGCAGGGCATCTCCCTGTATCCGGCGCAGGAGGAGGCGCTGATCGAGGTGGTGTCCGGGTCCAACGTCATCCTGTCCACCCCGACGGGGTCGGGTAAGTCCCTGGTCGCGGCGGGGGCGCACTTCGCCGCGCTGGCGCGGGACCAGGTCACCTTCTACACGGCGCCGATCAAGGCGCTGGTGTCGGAGAAGTTCTTCGACCTGTGCAAGCTGTTCGGCACCGAGAACGTCGGCATGCTCACGGGCGACGCCTCGGTCAACGCCGACGCGCCGGTCATCTGCTGTACCGCGGAGGTGCTCGCGTCGATCGCGCTGCGGGACGGGGCCGAGGCGGACATCGGCCAGGTGGTGATGGACGAGTTCCACTTCTACGCCGAGCCGGACCGTGGCTGGGCCTGGCAGATCCCGCTGCTGGAGCTGCCCCGAGCGCAGTTCGTGCTGATGTCGGCGACGCTGGGCGACGTCTCCCGCTTCGAGGAGGACCTGACGCGGCGCACCGGGCACCCGACGGCGGTGGTGCGCTCGGCGACCCGCCCGGTCCCGCTGAGCTACGAGTACCGGACGAGCACGCTGACCGAGACGCTGACCGAGCTGCTGGAGACGCGTCAGGCGCCGGTGTACATCGTGCACTTCACGCAGGCCCAGGCGGTGGAGCGGGCGCAGGCGCTGACGAGCATCAACATGTGCACCCGGGCCGAGAAGGACGAGATCGCGGCGCTGATCGGCAACTTCCGGTTCACCACCCGGTTCGGCCGGAACCTGTCGCGGTACGTCAGGCACGGCATCGGGGTGCACCACGCCGGGATGCTGCCGAAGTACCGGCGGCTGGTGGAGAAGCTGGCGCAGGCGGGGCTGCTGAAGGTGATCTGCGGAACCGACACCCTGGGGGTCGGGGTCAACGTGCCGATCCGCACCGTGCTCTTCACCGCGCTCGCCAAGTACGACGGGAGTCGGGTGCGGGTGCTGCGCGCCCGGGAGTTCCACCAGATCGCGGGCCGGGCCGGCCGGGCCGGCTTCGACACGTCGGGCTTCGTGGTGGCGCAGGCCCCCGAGCATGTGGTGGAGAACGAGAAGGCGCTGGCCAAGGCGGGGGACGATCCGAAGAAGCGCCGCAAGGTGGTGCGGAAGAAGCCACCCGAAGGCTTCGTGAACTGGACCGAGAACACCTTCCAGCGGCTGATCGCCGCCGAGCCCGAGCAGCTGACCTCGCGCTTCCGGGTGACGCACGCCATGCTGCTGGCCGTCATCGCGCGGCCGGGTGACCCCTTCCCGGCGATGCGCCGGCTGCTGGAGGACAACCACGAGCCGCGGCGCCAGCAGCTCCGGCACATCCGACGCGCCATCGCCATCTACCGCTCGCTGCTGGACGGCGGCATCGTCGAGCGGCTGGACGCGCCCGACGAGCAGGGCCGGACGGTGCGGCTGACGTTCGACCTCCAGTCGGACTTCGCGCTGAACCAGCCGCTGTCCACATTCGCCCTGGCGGCCTTCGAGTTGCTCGATCCGCAGTCCCCGTCGTACGCGCTGGACATGGTCTCGGTGGTGGAGTCCACGCTGGACGACCCGCGGCAGATCCTGGCGGCCCAGCAGAACCGGGCCAGGGCGGAGGCCGTGGCGGCGATGAAGGCGGACGGCGTGGAGTACGAGGAGCGGATGGAGCGGCTGACGGACGTCGGCTACCCGCGGCCGCTGGAGGAGCTCCTCTTCCACGCCTACGGTCTGTACCGCAAGAGCCATCCATGGGTCGGCGATCACCCGCTGTCCCCGAAGTCCGTCATCCGGGACATGTACGAGCGGGCGATGACCTTCTCGGAGTTCGTCTCGCACTACGAGCTGGCACGCACCGAGGGCATCGTGCTGCGTTACCTGGCCAGCGCCTACAAGGCACTGGAGCACACCGTGCCGGACGACCTGAAGTCGGAGGATCTGCAGGACATCACCGCCTGGCTGGGCGAGATGGTCAGGCAGGTGGACTCCAGCCTGCTGGACGAGTGGGAGCAGCTGGCCAATCCGGAGGTCGAGGACGCCGAGGAGGCCAGGGAGCGGGCCGACCAGGTGACGCCGGTGACCGCGAACGCCCGGGCCTTCCGGGTGCTGGTGCGGAACGCCCTGTTCCGCCGGGTGGAGCTGGCGGCCCTGGGGCGCACCGACGAGCTGGGCGCGCTGGACGGGGAGGCCGGCTGGGACGCCGACGCCTGGGACCAGGCGATGGCCGACTACTGGGCGGAGTACGACGAGCTGGGCACCGGCCCGGACGCCAGAGGGCCGCGGCTGCTGCGGATCGAGGAGCTGCCGGAGGACGGCCTGTGGCGAGTGCGGCAGACCTTCGACGACCCGGCGGATGACCACGACTGGGGTTTCTCGGCCGAGATCGACCTGACCGCGTCGGCCGCCGAGGGTCGGGCGGTCGTCCACCTCACGGACGTCGGCCAGCTCTGAGGCTCCGCAGCGGCGGCAGCGGGCCGGGGCGGACCCGGCGAGCGTCGAGGAGGGCGCGGGCCAGCGCCGCGCCGTACCACCGGGTCTCGTCCGGGTCCGTGGCGGGCAGCACTTCTCGGGCGGCCTCCTCCCGGGCGTCGCACAGCGGCGGGCGGAGGCGCCGGAGCAGTGACCGCTCGTGCGGGTCGGGAACCAGGGTCCGCAGGGCACGCGGGTGGAGGACGGCGGCGGGCACCGCGGCCCGCTCCCAGGGCGACCCGGCCTGGCCGGCGAGCAGCCCGGTGTGCCGGGCGCGCCAGCGCCGGGGCCGCCAGTCGGCTCCCGCGCGCAGCAGCCGCCGCAGGTCCGCGGGCACCGGCCCGCTCAGCAGCTCGGAATGGCGCGCGGCGAACGTCCGCAGCTCGCTGGCGGGATAGCGCCAGACGAAGGCGCCGCGGTGCGGGTAGAGGCTGAGCGGAGTGAGGCAGCCGCCGCGGGCGAGCCGGGCGAAGCGGGCCGGGGTGACGCCCAGCAGCTCCGCACCCTCGGTGGCGTTGACCAGGCGGACCTGCTCGCGCAACGTGGCGGGGAAGCCGGAGTCGGCGCGGAGTCGCTCGACTTCGGACCAGGGCACCCGTCGTCGCCAGGGCACGCCGGTCGCCCGGGTGTCGACGAGACCGAGCCGCACGGCGACGTCGAGCTGCCGGCGGGAGAGGCCGAGCGCTCGGGCCGCGCGCGGTTCGGAGACGGTGTCGGGGAGGTGGTCGGAGCTTCGCTCGGCAGCGGTGTCGGAGCGGCGGCCGGTCCGGAGCCCGGTGGGGCCGAGCGGGACGGCTGCGCGGACGCCGGGGCGGAGGGCGGTGTCGAGCGGTGACATGAGATGACTCCTCACGAAGGTCCAGTGACTCTGCGTAGTCATCCTAGACACAACACCGCCGCGATGGCAACTCAGCGTGACGATCAGGTGCGCTCGGTGCTCAGCGCGGCTCGCGGGCCGCCAGTCCCATGTGCTCCCCGACCTTGTTCACCAGGAGGGTCATCTCGTACCCGACCTGGCCGATGTCCGCGTCCGACCCGGTGAGGACGCACAGACAACTGCCGTCCCCCGCGGCGGTCACGAACAGCACCCCGTCGTCGAACTCGATCATCGTCTGTCGGACGTCCCCGCACTTGAAGTGCTCGCCCACGCCGTTGGCCAGGCTGTGCAGCCCGGAGGCCACGGCGGCCAGATGCTCGGCGCTGCTGCGCGGCAGGCCCCGGCTCACCGAGGTGACCAGCCCGTCGCTCGACAGCAGCAGGACGTGCCGCACCCGGGACACGCGTTGGGCCAGGTCGTCCAGCAACCAGTCGAGCGTGGTGCCCAGTGCCATCCCCAGCTCCCCCTTCTCCGTAAGGCGACTGCTGTGTCAGCCTTCCCCAGTAACGGGCCGTCGGCAACCATTTCTGCCGTACCGCTATCCGGAAGCGACCGTACCGGTACGCTCGCGTGTCTGACCTGGGAGGTCCCGCTTTACGGCGTCACGAGGACACTCTGGGGACACACGACGGACCGTGTTCATGCGGCTACACCTGTCCGGATACCGCCGAGGGCACCCTGCACCGCGTCCCGCGTGGTGTCCGCGACCTCCTCGAAGAGGTGCGTGTACACGTCGAGCGTGATCGACGCCTTGGCGTGTCCCAGTCGCCGCTGGACGACCTTCACCGACTCCCGGTGGGAGATCAGCAGGCTCGCGTAGAAGTGGCAGGTCGTGAGCGGTCGTGCCCTCCGGCACCTCAGAGCCGGCACGGCGCACCGCGTTGGCCAGGATCTTCGACCACCCGGCCCGGCGCACCGGGTTGCCGTTGCCGTTGGGGAACACCAGGCGTGCCGTACGCACCCGGGGCGCCCTGGGGTCGCTGCGGTCCTCCACATCCACATCGACCGGCGGGAATCGCCGCAGGTGCCCTTCGAGAGCCTCCACGACGGTCTTGGCCAGGGGCACCGTCCGGTAGGACTGTTCAGTCTTCGGCCTGGCGATGTAGGGCCTACCAGCGTCCGGCTCGATGAGCTGCTGGGCGACCTTGACCTCTCCCCTGTCTAGATCCAGGTGCTTGACCTCTAGTCCGAGGAGTTCCCCTCCCCGCAGCCCGGACCCGGCGGCCAGCAGCAGCGCAGCCTGGTAGCGGGGCGGGGCAGCGGCCACGAGAGCCTCGACGCCCTGCCGAGACAGCGGGGTGATTTCCTGCCGGGTCACCCTCGGGCCCTTGATGCCCCTACACGGAGTCTTGGGGATCATGTCCTCGTCTACCGCGAACTGGAGCACGGCCCGCAGCCGTCCATAGGCAACCGCAACCGTGGCGTCCGACAGGTCCCGGCGGCGGCCCTTCATCCACGAGCGGACGTCCGAACGCTGGAGTCCGCCAATCGGTCGGTCTCCGAGATACGGCCATATATGCCTGCGGAAGTGCCTTCGAGCGTGCTCCGCCGTCGAGTCGCGGTGGTCTGTCGAGGCCAGCCACATCTCGCAGACCTCTCGCAGCGGCTTCTTGCCTGCGTTCGGGGCGATGTAGTGACCCCGCTCCAGGTCAGTGGTGGTCTTCCTGGCGAACCGGTCAGCATCTCCCTTAAGAGTGAAGGACTTTCGCCGCTGCCGGCTTCCCTCCCACCATCGGACCGCATACCGCTTTCCGGTTCCGTGGACCGAAGTCGTATATAGAGTTGCCGACTTACTTTCGGTGCACTTGGTGCACCTCTCGGGGTTCTCCCGAGCCGACTTAAGGCTGTGCCAGCGATCCTCGACTGAGGCCATGATGATCTTCTAACGAGTGGTGCGAATGTTGCTGCACCTAGCGTACTGCTGCCGCAGCGTTGGAATTTGTTCGAAATTACTCGGGATTGGCAATTCGCATTCTCCGAGCGGGAGTTGAATACGGCAGCCATCCCGGAATATCAGGAATTCTACGCTTTTCTGATACTCTATGCCCATTTTACGTGACACCCATATCGGACTAATGTCGCCGAGGCAAGTACTCAGCAGCCTACGACAGGAGGTAGTCGATGGCTACCAAGCAGCGGCACCAGCGCCTGAACCTCGCCACCCCCCATGAGGTGTCCGAGTTCCTTGAAATTCCCCTCCAGACGCTCCATCTGTGGTCAAGCCGGGGCATCGGCCCTCGCGTGATCAAGGTCGGCCGCCACAACCGCTACCGCTGGGAGGACATCGACTCCTGGCTGGAGACGCAGGCGAAGTAACGAATCCACCGGTCGGTCCACAGCCAGTTCTGCAAGCCCTGCGGAATTAGCCCAGGCCCCGCTGGCCGACCATGACCGGAAGGACATCTCCATGTCCGAAAACCACTCGGCCCCCTGGCCGGAGAACGGAAACCAAGGGGCCGGAGGGCAACACGCAATTGCCTCACAGCATAACAGCTCCGAGGTCTCCGCCCTCATCGAGTCGCTGAAGGCGGGCAACCCCAACGCCATCAGCTCCGCCTTCGAAAACCTCTCCCCGGCGGACCGGGGCAAGTGGATGGCCGTTGCCGAAAAGGCCATGGAGTACAAGCCTGCCTTCCTGCCGCCTGCGTACCTGAAGTCCATGGCGAAGGCGGAGGCCCTGGCGGAGCTGACCGGGAGCAGCAAGAGCCGCCGTGCCATCGACCGGTTCGTCATGCCCGTCCACCCGGACCAGCGGGAGGAGTACGACGCCCTCGTCAGGGAAGCCGCGAACAGCATCGACGTGCGCGTCGAGGCCACCGCCATCGCCGAGCTGGCCCGCCTCAAGGGGCAGGACCAGGCACGGGAGCTGCGGGCGGCGGAGAACGCGGACCCCCTCGCCTTCCGCCCCGTCTCCGAGTACGCGGCCGAGGTGGACGCCGCCGGGCCGCCCAGGTGGCTGTTCATGAACGCCGTCGTCGAGGGTGACTACGGCGTCCTCAGCGCCGAGGACAAGGCCGGGAAGACCTGGGGCATGGTGGACGCCGCCGTCTCGTGCGCGGCCGCGCTCCCCTGGCTGGGTCAGTTCGACTGCCAGACCCCGGGCACGGTCATCGCCTTCTTCGGCGAGGGGTCGAAGAGGAAGGCCGTCCGCCGCATCCGGGCCGTCGCCGCCTCCAAGGGACTCACCCGGGAGCAGGCCGACGCGCTGCCGATCATCCCTGTGTTCCGCTCGCCGCAGCTCGGCAACGCCGTCCACCGCGAGCTGATCCGTGAGGCCCTCGCCGAGCACGCGCCGAAGCTGGTCATCATCGACCCGCTGTACCTCGCGGCCAAGGGCGCCAGGAGCGCCGACCTGTTCTCCATGGGCGACCTCCTCGGCGGCATCCAGTACGTCATCCAGGACGCGGGCGCCAGCCTCCTCATCTCCCACCACTGGAACAAGACCGGCAGCGGCGACGGGCACGACCGCTCCTCCGGTGTCGGTCCCGGCGCGTGGGGACGGTTCCTGGTCTCTGTGGGCGTCAGGAGCCGCAGCACCGACTGGGAGAGCGGCGAGAGCACCGTCACCCTGAGGTTCTCGTTCCGGGGCGACGAGATCGCCGACCACCAGTTGACCCTCATCCGGAAGGTCCGCGAGGAGGTCCCCGGCGACCTGTCCAGCGACATGGACTACTCGGTCATCCGCTCAGAGACGCCGGACGACGGAGACGGCGGGAACGGGAACCGGCTGTCCCCAGCCGAGAAGAAGGTGTTCGGGGCGCTCACCGAGGAGCCGTCGTCCATCGCGTCGATCACGGACCGGGTGAAGGAGCGGCACGGCCACGGGCTCACGCGGCAGACCGTGTCGGCGGCCCTCAACAAGCTCCAGAACCTGGGTCTGGCCACTGCCGACACCCCCCTGCCGGGCATGGAGAAGCTGTGGCGACACCCCGAGTAGAAAACCGCAGGTCAAACCTGTCGGCGACATGTCGGCTGCACCCACGACAGGGGGTGCTGTCGGCGTCGGGGGACCTATGGGTCCCCGACACCGCCGACACCCTGTCCAGTCACCCCTAAGTGATCAAGAAGGAGGAAGATCATCATGACCGGCCTGGAAGCCCTGGCGGACGAGATCGAGAAGCTTCGCCGCGACGTGATCGGGTTGAGGTACGACCTGTGGCGCACGCTGGACGAGCTGGAGCCGGAACCCCGCGCCGCGCCTTTCCATCGCACCAGCACCGCCGCAGGACCACCCCGTGGCCCCCTCGGAGAGCCCCTGGAGGTGACGGCGGCGCACACCCCCACCTCCGACACCACGAGCGCCGTGGACCCGTTTCCCGAGCCCGTAGAACGCCCTGTGCGGCCCGTGACGCCCGTGCCCCCGTCTCCGCCGTCGATGCCTATTCCGCCGATCGGCGGAATAGGCAGCAACCCCCTCAGCGTCGGCTGCCCGAGGTGCGGCGTCGGGTCCGGCGTCCGGTGCATCGGCGTCGGCGGCCGGGGTGGTCATCGCCCCCTCGACGTTCCTCATCAGGCTCGCCGAAAGGCGACAGCCAACCAAACCGCCGATCGGCGGTTTGATAACACTTACCGTAAGGAGAACGATCATGAATGAGATGCCCATTCCCGACGACATCTCGGGCCTGGACGTGGCCGGACAGCTCGTCGTGCAAGCCTGGGAGAACTCCGGCAGCCGCCCCGAGGTGTGGAAGGCGTTCGTGGCCGGAGCTGAGCAGTGGAAGACCAATCTCGTCGCCGTCAAGGAAGCCATGAAGCGGAGTCCGGGCTACGACGTCGCCCCCTATTGGGGCATGACCTTCAGCCAGCAGTTCGCCCACGAGGCCCGCCGCCGCAGGGGTCTGGACGACCAGACGTGGCGCCTGTGGGCGGCGTGGTCATACGAGCAGGCCATCGACAAGGAGGAGCCGATGCCGGATATCGACTGGCGGGTGTAGCCAAAGGCGTTACCGACGGGTATCATGAAATGGAAGTTTTGTTCACCCATTCAGTTTCTCCCGAGCGACGGCCCCGGTGCGACCACACGGGGGCCATCGTTTGGAAAAGGGCCTGGCAACACGCCCTCGAAGTTCCCGAGCTGGTTTAACCCACCTCGGCGAAGTTCGCACCCGGGCTGTCTGGTGACACCTCGGCGACGTACTCCGGCTGCACGTCCACCCGGAAGTTTCCCGCCAACGGCACGCCCCCTAAGCCTCGATCCACCGGTCGGATTCTGACGTGAGCGATTCTGCTTTCTCGGTGTTGTGGCCGGTCGGAGGGCATGTCGTATTCGCTGGTCTGCCCAGCTTTTCCACATGCGTTCCGGTCGGGCCCTGGTGGGCGGGCTGGGCAGTGACGGTCAGGTTGTCGGAGGCGCGTGGGCGGCCTCGAACAGTCCGGTGAACGCGTCCTGCCAGGGCCATCGGTCAGGTAGGTGCAGGGTCAGGAGTCGGGCGGAGCGGGCGATGCGGGCGGGCACATGGATGAGGTGGGTCCGGATGGTGGCGGTGGTGGCCTTGGCGTGGAACGCTCCGGCCAGGGCGCCGGCCGCTCGTAGCAGGTTGTAGGACATCGCCCACAGGGTCAGCCAGGCGGCGTTGGCGTTGAACTTCCCCGAGGGCAGGTGGGCGAGAGGTCCGGCCTTGCCGTCGGCGATGACCTGCTCGATCACCGCGTGGTGGCGGTGCTGCCGTTCGGCCTGGAGGGTTTCGAAGGGGCTGTCGGTGAAGAACGGGTGGTGGCGCCAGACGGGGAACAGCTCGCCCTGCTCACCGATGGTGGGGGGTTTGGCCAGGTCACGGACCCGCCGCACGATCAGCCGGGCAGTGATCTGCTCGGCCTTCTTGCGGCCGGTGAAGGCGGTGTAGGCGCTGGTCTCGGCGACCTCGGCATCGGATATCAGCTCACCGGTGTCCGGGTCGACCACCGCGCGGGGGTAGCGGATGGGCCGCCAGGCGTGATCGGGGATGGTGGCGATGGCCCGCTTGATGGAGGGGTTCATACCGGTCGTGATGGAGAAGTGGGTGGAGGCGCGGTGGCAGGCGGCGACCACGTCGGCGTTGTAGAACTGCGAGTCCGCACGCAGGACGCGGATCCCGGTGCAGCCGGCCCCGACCGCGCTGGCCAGAGCCTCGGTGACGAAACGCTGAGCGCCACGAGCATCGGCTGCCTTGCCGCGTCGCAGCCTCACCGCGGCGATGACCGGCCGGGAAACGGGAGTGCAGATCGTGGCCAGCAGCGGGTGCAGGGTGCGTAGGCCCTTGAACCGGCCGACCTGGGCACCCTGCTTGGCCGGCCCGAACACCCGCTTGTGCGTGGAGTCGATATCGATGAAGACGACCTGGTCGGCACTGGGCAGCAGCGGGGTGCGTGCGGCCAGTTCACCGAGGAACCGGCGGTGTACCGCATGCAGTTGCAGCCCGTGGCCATGGGTGAACGAGCGCAGGAACGTGCCCAGCGTCGAGGCGGCCCGAACCCCGCCGAAGAGCTGTGGCATGGCTCCGTGCCGCAGTCGGCTGGCGTCATCGATGCTGTCCGCTCCCGCGCACATGGCCGCGACCAGCGACATCACCTTCGCCGCCGGGTTCGCCCCGCCACTGTTGGCCGCCCCCTCCAGACGTACCGCCCGGCTGACCATCCCCGGCAACCCCGCACGTTCCGCCAGCCGGACCACTGACACCAAACCGGCGTCCGCGACCAGATTCGGTTCATCGAACACGGCCAGGACCGCCCCTGGGGCATGGGAAGATTGCATCTCGCGAGTGCTTTCTCAAACCGGTGACGTGGAACCTTCGACAAGTCCCATCGTCCCAGGTCAGAGAGCACTCGCGTCTTCATGTCCGAGACACGGACAAACAATCAACCGGTGCATCGAGGCTTAATGGCCCTTATTCTCTCTTCTTCGCCTCCAAGATGGAGGCAACCTTGTCTAGCATTTTGCTTGCCCCTGTCAGTACTCCAGCAATACCGAGACAGAGGCCTGTGAACGCCCACCCCAGGGCGACACCGCCGTCGCCTTCGGCGAAGTGCTGAGACAGAAAATGAAACGCAAGAACCATTAAGCCCGATACTGCTACAACCCCAAGGATCAGCATAACGCCAAGGAGCGTCAAATGTCGGCCAGTTCGAATCTCAATATCGGTCAAGGAGTTGGCGTCGCTTCGCTCGGACATAGGAGAGGCCCTCCAAGCTCAAGATCAACTTCATACTGCTTCGCCCGGAGATAGTGACATCTTGCGGCCCGATGCTCGAAGGGCTGTGGGCAACAGGCCTGGCCGCTGGGAGTTGTACGCGTCGTACAGAAATACTCGTCGGACGGCCGAGATATGCATGTGCTAGCATGGCGACCCCGTACCCGCCGGTATGCGGACTCGCCCGACCTCAGGGGCGGAACTTCTCCGGTCCGGTTCACAGCACATCGCCGCGCCGTATCGTCTCGGCCGTCACGTCGATCGTCCGAGCCCGGCCGCCGATCCCCACTGCCTCTTCTCCTGGATCGGCTCGTACCGCAGCCGCCACTCCGTCGGGGTCATCCCTCGCCGAGCCCGTTGCGCCTCGGCCCGTCCCCGCACCGGTTCTCCCCACTCCCGGAACCGTTCGGTGAGCCAGCCGGCGGACACCCCGTACCTCCGCGCGAGCGACGACATCGGCTGCCCGTCCCGGTAGCGGTCCAGGGCCTCGGCCTTCGGTATCTCCGGCATCCGCTTACGAGGCACGGGCTCACCTGCCGCCCTTGCTTAGCCGGTTGGTCTCGCTCTGCTGGTTGGCTTCCTTGACCTTCTTACGCAGCTCCTCGGCGGACCCGCCGGTGCTCTGGCCGGCCGGCTGCTGACTCTGCCCCTGCGGGGGTGCCGGGGTGGTCATCGCGGGGTCACCCTGGTGTGCGGGCTCTCGTCCAGGGCCCGCACGAGCTTCCTCGCGTCCCCGAGAGCCAGCGGGCTGACGACGATGGTCGTCCGGGTCCCCACAGTGCCCAACTGAACTGCGGCCGTGATGCCCAGCAGGGCGAACAGGTCGCGGAGCGAGTCCCGCAGCACCAGCACCCCCTCGCTGGTGGCGACCGCCGGCCCCGGGTCCAGCTTCTCGTACGGGTTGGGCTGCCGCCCCCCGCTGGCTGTGCTCACCGCTCCGCTCCCGGACGTGCGGCGGTGAGGACGGCGACCAGAGCGAGCGCGGTGTCCTGGTTGCAGCGGCCGAGTTCGATCAGGGGGCGTCCGGTGAGCTGGGCGTAGGACATCGTGTCCACGTCGAGGGAGGGCAGCACGATGCCATGGGCGGCCAGGGCTTCCTGGAGCTGCTGAACGGTCCTCAGGGCGTCCGTCCGGGCCGAACTGGCCACGGGATACAGGTTGGGGGGTGCCATAGGGGTGCTCCCGTCACGGCGGGCGAGTGGATTGTTCCGAGAGGCTACGGATTGCCTACGTACCGTGACAGGGACGCAACGTCCCAGTTTTGAAGCCTTAGTTAGCCACGCCCAGGAACTCCGCGATCCTGCGCAGGCCCGGCGGGTGGTATGAGTTGTCCCACAGATCCCTCGCGATCGCGACGGCCAGCGTGTGGTGCCGCATCCAGTCCGGGGCGACCCTGCGCAGCTTCTCCAGCTGCTTCACGGCGTTGTCCGCGTCCCCCAAGTCGGTGTACGCCCGCGCCAGGTCCAGGAGAAGCCACGTGCGCCAGGAAACAGGCACGTCCTTGCTCAGTCGCATACCCCGCGCCAGGTCCAGCGCCTCCTGCGGCCGGCCGTGCTGGACAGCGAGTCGTACCCGCTCGATGCGCACGGAGGAGCGGGAGAACACCGACACGAGCTTCCCGTTCGTGGTCGGCGGCATCGTGGTCAGCCTGCCCGCCGCACTCTCCGCCTCCGTCATCATCTCGTCGGCCCGCTCGTAGTCGCCGCTCCGGGCCGAACTCGTCGCCGCTGACATCAACAGCCCACCCCAGACCCGGACGCCGTCCGCCGTATCAGCGTGCCCCTGCTTGATCCGGTCAGCCACGTGCGTGGCCACGTGCCGAGCATCGTCGAGTCGGTTCTGGCGCTGGTAGGACCAGGCCACCGACGTGGAGACCATGCCGATGAGGAGGGGGTCTGCCGCCTCCGCTGCATCTATGGCGCGTTCAAGAGCGGACAGCGCCAAGTCCGTCTTCCCCAGCCGGATCGCCAAGTGACCGCCGAGTTGCAACGCCTTGGCCAGGAGGCCCTGCCCGGTCCTCCGCTGGTCGGCTGTCCCGACCGAGGCGGCGAATCTGGCGTCGTTGATGATGCCGGGCAGCAGGTCCATCAACCGGCCGAAGTCGGCGGAGTGGTACAGCGTCCAGCCTTCGGCGATCTCGTTCCGCAGCATCGGAAGTGACAGGGATTCAACGCTGTCCGGCTCAGGGGGAACCCCGAACAGCGGGGGCACGATGGCCCTGCGGATTGCCACCAATTGAGGGGGCTCAGCCTCACCCGTGGACGGCACTGCCGGAGGCTCCCCCAGGAGCGTGGTCAGCTCGACTCCCAGCCCCTTGGCCAGGGCGTGGATGGTGGGCAGGCGGGCGGAGTGCTTCCGGCCCTGTTCGAGCTTGCGCACCACATCCACCGAGACGCCGGACCGCTCGGCTAGCTGCTCCTGCGTGAGCTGAGCCATCCTCCGCAGCCGAGCCACCTGATCCCCGAGCTTGGCCATGTTCCCTGCCTTATGCGGTGGTGCAAGGTCCAAGCGCAAGGGTACGTCGAGGTAGCTGACGGCTTCCCCGGGGTCGTCCCCGTCCGGGACAGCAAGCACCCGACGCCGACGCCGACCGTGCCGGCGACGCCTGGGCGGCGTTCGTGGAGACGCTCAAGGGCTGAAGATCACGAACGGTCGCACCCGACAGATGACGTCGGTCGGGGTGGTCGCGGGGGTCCACTCCTACTGACGCGTAGGTTCGACGCAGCTGACGGAACGGCTACCGACCCCGCCCCCGATCGCGAAAGAGGGTGGCCACGAAGACGGCCAAGCCCGTCACCACAGACGGACCCGTGAACGCTATGACGAACAGCCACCAGGGGATCTCCGCCACGTCATCTGACCAGCCGCTCATTGCGTCCGTGACTAGCGCAATGAGGAAGACCATCATCGAGATGACGAGCGTCAGCCTCGTCACCATCTGTCCGCGCTCGAGCCCTTCAGCGATCGCCTCCCGGATTCTCGCCCGCTCCGCTGCCTTCGACTTCTCCTTCGACCTCGTGGCCTGGACGACCTCCGGCCGAGGCGTCCAGTCCTCGCCACGCTGTCGCTCCCACGTCTCGCGCAGGTCCCGCACCTCTCGGTGCACCGACGGTCCGAGCCTGACGTCGAGATGCGGAAGCGCGAGCCTGCCCCCAGCGCAATCGTAGATCGCAACGCACTGCACGGGCTGGGTCTCGTCAACCGCTCTGACCAGGTTAATCTCCCCTTCGATGGCCAGAATGTCACGCCAGGCCGATCTCCGAGTCCGGAAGACACGGACAGTGATGTGGTCGACATCGATGATGGTCACGCTCCGAGCCCTGGCGACTATCAGGATGAGGAACGTGGCCGCCAATGCTCCCACTGGTGCCACAAGGAGAAGGGGCACCCCAATCGTTGCGAGGAACGTAGCCAGCACCATCAGGCCGCCAGCCAGGCAAGAGAAGGCGATCGTGGCGATCAGTAACCGCCCGAGTGTCGCACGGTACTCACGGACTTGCGGATCGTACTCCGCCACGGGGTCGTCTCCCACTCGTCGAATGAGCCAGCCATCACTGTGGCGAGGCTACCCACTCAGCGAAGAGAGGGGTCCCCATACACGTCGCCGAGGGCACGACGCGTCGCTGCGCTGACTTCGGGACACGTCTAGTGTCTCGTGATCCGGTCTGTGTTACTTCGAGTTGTTTCGGACGAGTTTCTTGACGTTGGCCGTGACAAGGCGGACCTTCGCAAGGATCTCGTCGGCGGTGGCGGTCCAGGTGAATGGTTTCGCGTTCTCGTTCCACGAGTCGATGTAGTCACGGATCTGCTTGATCAGGACGTTGACGCCGGCGAAGGTACCGCGGCGGATCGAATGCCGGGTGATGATCCCGAACCAGATCTCGATCTGGTTGAGCCAGGACGACCCGATCGGGGTGAAGTGGAAGTGCACATGCGGGTTCTTCGCCAGCCATGCCTTCACCTCCGGGGTGGTGTGCGTGGAGAGGTTGTCCAGGACGATGTGGATCTCCTTTCCGGCGTGCGGCTTGACCGCCTTCTTCAAGAAGGCCAGGAAGGTCTCGCCGTTGCGGTTCGGCTTGCATTCGCCGAGGACTTCGCCGGTGCCGACATTCAGCGCGGCGAAGAGATTGGTCGTGCCGTGCCGGACGTAGTCGTGGGTGCGCTTCTCGGTCACCGCAAACGTGACCGGCAGCACCGGTTGGGTCCGGTCCAGCGCCTGGATCTGTGTCTTCTCGTCGATCGACAGAACCACCGCGCCACCCGGCGGGGCCAGGTACAGGCCGACCACATCGGCGACCTTCTCCGCGAACGCGGGATCCTTGGAGATCTTGAAGGTGCCCGACCGGTGCGGCTTGAGATTCTCCTCGCGCCAGACCCGGGCGACGTAGTGGAAGGACACCGAGATGCCCTCCCGCCGTTTGAGGTAATCGGCAAGGGTACGCGTCGACCAGTGCGACAAGCCTGTTTCCGGCGGCGGCGTCATCTTCGTCAACGCGATCAACCGGCCCCGGGTCCGCGGCGGGACCTGCTCCTTCCCACCGCCGGGGCGACGACTGACCAGACCGGCAATCCCCCACTTCGCGTAGCGGGCCTTGTACCGGTCGACCGTGATCGGCACGACTCCGGCCAGTTCCGCGACGTCCTTGCGACGACGCCCCTCCGCGACCCACAGCACGATCTGGGCCCGCCGCGCGACATCCGCCGGAACATCCCGAGAACGCACCAATTCCTGCAGCTCGTCCCGCTGTTCAGATGAGAGATCCATACCCCGTCCAACGAACCAACCGCCATCAGGTAACTGCAACCGGATCACGAGACACTAGGACACACGACACCCGAAAACGACCGAAGACGACCGTATGAATCGAAAGGCATTAGCGCAGGTCAGATGACCTCTTCGATCTCGTCCGCAGGTCATGGAATCAGGGCAAGCAGAAGCGACCGTACCGTTTCCTCAGGTCAGCTGCTTCCGGCGGGGTGGGTTACCGGCGGGGGCCGGGATGGCGGCTCAGCGGCCCAGCTCCCGGCGGCCGACCCGGCGCAGCCGGCGGCGCTGCGAGCGGTCCAGGGTCAGGTAGGCGGCGACCGGAATGCCCACCGTCACGAGCGCCGCGATCCAGAAGTTGGTCAGTATCCACAGCAGCAGGCCGGCGCCCAACGCCGCAATGCCGATCTTCGCACCACGAGACATGCTCCTACCTCCTTGTCGCGGCGGCGACGGCCGCCCCATCCAGTGAACGCATCACCAGTGTCTCCCGTTCCGTCCGGAACCGGGCGGGATGGGGCGGAAGGCCCGGATCAGCGCAGCGGGGCACCGACATCGTGCATGTGGCGCAGCGCTATCCGGTAGGAGTCCAGCAGCCCGGTCTCGGTGTACGGCACGTCGGCGGCGCGGCAGTAGTGCCGGACCAGCGGGCGAGCCAGCCGCAGGTGCGGGCGGGGCATGCTCGGGAAGAGGTGGTGCTCGATCTGGTAGTTGAGGCCGCCCATCAGCCAGTCGGTCAGCCAGCCGGGGCGGACGTTGCGCGAGGTCACGACCTGCTTCCGCAGGTGGCCCCAGCGTTCGCCGTCCGGGTCCGGCATCTCCATGCCCTTGTGGTTCGGTGCGAAGACGCAGCCGAGATGGAGGCCGAAGAGGGCGTGGTGCAGCAGCGCGAACGCGACCGCCCGGCCCGGCGACAGCGTCGTGGCCAGCAGCGCCGTGTAGCCGATGAAGTGCAGCACGAGCAGCATGGCCTCGGTCGCGCGGGCCCGGCCGTTGCGATCCCAGCCCGCCGACGAGGTGACCATCCGCACACTCGCCACCTTCAGCGCGATGCCCTCCAGCGTCAGCAGCGGGAAGAAGAGCCACGCCTGGTTACGAGTGAGCCAGCGGGCCAGCCCTTCGCGCCGTTCGGCCTGGGTCTGGGTCCAGACCAACACGCCCTCGCCGACGTCCGGGTCCTTGTCCAGGTGGTTGGGGTTGGCGTGGTGCCGGTTGTGCTTGTCGTTCCACCAGGCGGAGCTCATCCCGAGCAGCAGATTGCCGTGGATCAGCCCGATCAGCCGATTGGTGCGCCGGGACGCACCGATCTGGGCGTGGCCGGCGTCGTGCCCGATGAAGCCGGAGCGGGCGGAGAAGACCGCGAGCGGCACGGCGAGCGCCAGCGCCCACCAGGAGTCGCCGATGGCCAACAGCGCGCCGACCAGGGCGGCCAGCGCGAGCGCGTTGAAGGTGATGCTCGCCGCATACCATCCGGTGCGCCGGTCCAGCAGCCGCTGTCCCTTGATCTGCCGCAGGAGCGGAGCGAAAGAGTCGCCCGGCGGCGCGCCGGTGGCGGCGCCGGGGGGCGTCCTGGACGGCAGCGGGTCCAGGGCGACGGGGGCGTGGGACATGGCGACTCCGGCGAACTCGGCGGTGTGATGGTCAGAACCGTAGGAACCCCGGGGGGCGGCGGTCCAGGGCTGCAGCCCCCGGAACGGGGTGTATCCAGACCCTCGCGGATAGGGGGGTAAACCCCCTTCCGCTCGGCGGCCCTTTTCTGAAACGGGCTGTCGTACTGTACCCTCGGCCGCTGCCGTGACTAGTCAAATTTGAGGAGCACAGCAGCACCGTGACCGCGAGCCCGGCCCCCTCCGATCCGCCCGCCGCCCCGCCCTCCGAGCCCGCCGGTCCGCCCCTCACCCTCGGCCGTTGCGCGGTCGTCTTTCTGCCGGCCGACCCACCGCGCGCCTCCCGCATGGCCTTCTGGCACCCGGAGGCGACGCCGGAAGGCGCCACCGAACCGCTCGCCGTCGCGCTGCCGGACGCCCACGGCTCAGTCGCCGTCCGGACCGTGCCCGCCGTGGTGCGGCCCGTCCGCGAGGCCCTGCCGGTGCTCACCCGGGCCCGGGCGGCCGGAGGCCACCCGGCGGCCGCCTTCTGGGGCGCCGCCGCCGTGCTGGCCCTGCAACTTGCCGCCCGCGGTCGACTGCTGCCCGGTCTTACCTCCGGCGACCACGATGCCTGGCGGCTCGCCCCACTGGACGCGGCCGACCTCGAACGACTGAGAGAACTGGCCGCGGCCATGCCCCCGTACGCCCACGCCGTGCCCCTGCCGGACGCGCCCGCGGACGCCGAGGCACTCCTCCCCCATCCCGAACGGCTGCTGCGTGCCTTCCTGGACGCCGTCGCCGACGGCCTGCCGCGCACCCCGGCCGCCGCGCTCGCCGCCGGTGGCCCGGCCTTCGCCGCCCCGGCCGGCGCGCGGCCCGCGCTCCCGGTGCCGGAGCACCGCGGCTGGGCGGAGGGCGTGGCGGCGGGGCACGACGCGGGCGTCCAGCTCTCGTTGCGGGTGGAGATCGAGGGCGACGGAGCCGTCGAGGCCTGGCCCGAAGGGCACGACCGGATCGAGTCCGACGGGCGTCCGACGCGGTTCCGCGCGGTGCTCCAGGCGCACAGCCTGACCGACCCGTCGGTGGTCGTGGACGCCGCCGGACTCTGGTCCCGCGGCGCCCCCGACGGCGCCTTCGGTCCCCGGGCCCGTGCCGACGCGCTGCTCGCCCTCCGCCGCGCGGCCGCCGCCTGGGGAGGGCTCGGGCCGCTGCTGTCCGCCGCCGTCCCGGACGCCGTCGACCTGGCCGAGGAGGAGATCGCGGAACTGCTCGGCACGCCCGTCCTCCGAGCCCTCGCGTCCGCCGGGATCCAGGTGCACTGGCCGCGCGGCCTGGTCCGCTCGCTGAGCACCACGGGCGAGGTGGGCGGGTCGGCGCACGGCCCGTCGGGCGCCGCACCGCCCTCGTTGCTCGGCCCCGACGTGCTGCTCCGCTTCAGCTGGCGGTTCGCGATCGGCGACAACCCGTTGAGCCGCGAGGAGTTGGACCGTATCGCCGAGGCGGGCCGGCCGGTGGTGCGGCTGCGCGACCAGTGGGTGCTGGTGGACCCCGAGCAGGTGCGCCGTGCCGTCGACCGGCGGGACCGCACCCTGTCCGCCGCCGAGGCGCTGGGCGCCGCGCTCGCCGGCAGCACCGAGGATGCCGGGGAACGCGTCGAGGTCCGCGCCGGCGGCTGGCTCGGCGTGCTGCGCGACCGGCTGGCCGACCCGGACCGCGCCGACCCCGAACCCGTGACCGCGCCCCCCGGCCTCGCCGCCACCCTGCGCGACTACCAGTTGCGCGGTCTCGACTGGCTGCACCGGATGACCTCGCTCGGCCTCGGCGGCTGCCTCGCCGACGAGATGGGCCTGGGCAAGACGGTCACGCTGATCGCGCTCCACCTGCACCGGCAGCGCACTCCGGGCGCCGCGGGACCCACACTCGTGGTCTGCCCGGCCTCGTTGATCGGCAACTGGCAGCGGGAGATCGCCCGCTTCGCGCCCGGCACACCGGTGCGCCGCCACCACGGCGCGGACCGCGAGCTGACCGGGCTCGACGGGCCGGCGGGCGACGGGTTCGTGCTGACCACCTACGGGACCATGCGGCGCGACGCGCAGGTCCTGGCTGGTGCGGCCGACTGGTCCCTGGTGGTCGCCGACGAGGCGCAGCACGTCAAGAACCACGCCTCCGGCACCGCCCGCCAGCTGCGCGCCATCCCGGCCAGGGCCCGGGTGGCGCTGACCGGCACGCCGGTGGAGAACAATCTCTCCGAGCTCTGGGCGATCCTTGACTGGACCACGCCCGGCCTGCTGGGGCGGCTCGGCACCTTCCGCCGCCGCTACGCGGACGCCGCCGAGGGCCGCGCGGATCCGGCGGCCACGCGCCGGCTGGCCCAGCTGATACGTCCGTTCGTGCTGCGCCGGCGGAAGAGCGATCCCGGCATCGCGCCGGAGCTCCCGCCCAAGACCGAGACCGACCACGCGGTGGCGTTGACCCCCGAGCAGGCCGGCCTGTATGAGGCGGTGGTGCGCGAGGGCCTGGCCGCCGTCGCGGACGCCGACGGCGTGGCCCGCCGCGGGCTGGTGGTGAAGCTGCTGACCTCGTTGAAGCAGATCTGCAACCATCCGGCGCAGTACCTGAAGGAGGACAACCCGCGGCTCGCGGGACGTTCCGGGAAGCTGGCGCTGTTCGACGAGTTGCTGGACGCGATCGTCGCGGGCGGTGCGAGCGTCCTGGTGTTCACCCAGTACGTGCGGATGGCGCGGCTGCTCCGGGACCACCTCGCCGCGCGCGGGGTGGGCAGCCTGTTGCTGCACGGCGGGACGCCGGTGGCCCGTAGGGAGGAGCTGGTCGCCCGGTTCACCGCGGGCGAGGCACCGGTGTTCCTGCTCTCCCTCAGGGCCGCCGGCACTGGCCTGAACCTCACCCGCGCCGAGCACGTGATGCATTTCGACCGCTGGTGGAACCCGGCCGTCGAGGCCCAAGCCACCGACCGCGCGCACCGCATCGGGCAACACCGTCCGGTGCAGGTGCACCGGTTGGTCACGGAGGGCACGGTCGAGGACCGGATCGCCGCGCTGCTGCGGCGCAAACAGGAGCTGGCCGACGCGGTACTCGGTTCGGGAGAGGCCGCGCTCACCGAACTGTCCGACGCCGAGCTGGCGCGCCTGGTCGAACTGCGGGAGGCGGACCGACGTGACTGACGAACAGCTGTGGCACACCGAGGAGCCGGAACACGCGGAGCCGGAACGGGTCTTCGCCGCGACGCCGCCCGCGCCGGGGCGGGGATTCGCCACCACCTGGTGGGGCCAGCGCTGGCTGAAGGCCCTGGAGGACACGGCCCTGGACGGGCAGCGGCTGCGCCAGGGGCGCCGGCAGGCCCGGTCGGGGGCGGTGGGAGCCGTCTCGGTGCGGCCGGGCCGGCTGACCGCTGTGGTGCGCGACGCGGACGGCACATCGCACCGTGCCGACGTGCTGCTGCGCCGGCTCGACTCCGCGGAGTGGGACCGGCTGCTGGCCACCATCGCCCGCGAGGCCGGTCACCTGGCCGCGCTGCTGGACCGGGACATGCCTCCGGCGCTGGTCGAGGACGCCGAGGCGGCCGGGGTCGAACTGCTGCCGGGCATCGGCGACCTGGAGCCGTCGTGCGACTGCGGCGAGTGGGACCACTGCGCGCACACCGCTGCGCTGAGCTACCAGGTGGCCCGGGTGCTGGACGCCGAACCGTTCGCGATCCTGCTGCTACGCGGGCGCACGGAGCACGAGGTGCTCGCGGATCTGCAACGACTCGGCGCGGCACGCGCCGAGCGTGAGCCGGGCGATGCAGGGGAGCCGGCGGGTGTGCCGGCGGTCGAGGCGTACCGGCGGCGCGTGGCACCGCTGCCCGCGCCGCCGGCCTCGGTGTCGGAGCCGGGCGTGCCGCCCACGCTGGGCGGCGGCGTCCCGCCCGGTCCAGGACTCGACGTCGGTGCGCTGGAGTTCCTCGCCGCCGACGCCGCGCTCCGGGCACGGGACCTGCTCGCGGCGGCCCTCGACCCGGGGCCACGGGCCGACCAGGACTCGGACGGGCCGGATCGGGCCGGTGAGCCGGGTGGGCCGGAGGAGTCGGACGGGCCGGTGGCGGTCTGGCGGGACGCTGCGCGGCTGGCGGCGGCCGGCCCGCCGGCACGGGCTCGGCGACGGCTGGCCGAGGGCTGCCGGCGCACCGTCACGGAGCTGGACATGGCCGCCCGCGCCTGGCGGTTCGGGGGCAAGGCGGGGCTCGCGGTGCTGGAGGGCGAGGACGTGCCGGCACCGACCTGGGCCGCGGAACGGCTCGCCCGCGCTTGGCCGGAGGAGGAGTCCCCGCCGGTGCTGCGCGGTGCCGGCGGCCGGTGGACCGTGGTCGGCGCCGACGTGCAGCTGCGCTGTGCCGCGGACGGCCGCTGGTGGCCGTATCGCAGGCAGGGCGGCCGCTGGTGGCCCGCGGGTCCACCGGACACGGATCCGGCCGCCGCCCTGGCCGCGGCGCTGCGAGGCGACGTGGAGGACGACGGCCGGCCGGAAGAAGAGCCGTGAGGAATCAGGCGAGGCCATCCAGCACGGGGTAGTAGCCCCCGGACTGGCCCTCGGCGGTCGGGTGGTAGGAGTCGTTGATCGGCCAGGTGACGCTGTGCAGCCACTCGTCGGACGAGCAGATCTCGTGTCCGGTGAACGTGGTCCGCACGTCGCCGTAGGCGAATCCGTGGTCGGCGGCGCGCTTGCTGGTCACATCGCTGAGGTTGTCCGCGGCGCTGTTGATCGCGGCCCTGGAGGTCTCGCTGAGACCCACCCAGCAGCTGCCGTCGAGCTCGTACATCCGCGGGTAACCCAGCACCACCACCTGGGCGTTGGGCGCCCGGTCGCTGATGGTGGAGTAGACCGCGTCCAGCTGCGCCGGGAGGGTGTTCGAGATGTACGCGTTGGCCTCGGCGATCCGCGCCACGCAGGCGCTTTCACCCTCGAGCACGCAGGTCGTCATGGCGTCGGCGAAGCCGGCGTCGTTGCCGCCGATGCTGATGCTGACCAGCGCGGTGCCGGAGTTCAGCGGTCCGAGCTGGTTGTTGAGCACATCGGTGGTCCTGGCGCCCGAGCAGGCGGTGAAGTCGAAGGACGAGGGGGCGTTGGCGTTGGCCCACAGCACCGGGTAGGCGACGTTGCTGCGGCGGCAGTCACCGCTCGCGTCGTCGTAGCTGCCGGCGCCGACGCCGGAGGAATAGGAGTCGCCGAGGGCAACGTACCCGCCCGCGGTCGTGGGGGAGTCCTGGGCCAGGGCCGACGGCCCCAGGACGCTGACACCGAAGGCGGTGACCGCGGTGACGGCCGCCGCCACGATGCGGCGCAACTTCATCGAGTCTCCTCAAGTTTCCGTGGGGGTAGGAGCGTTGAGAACTGGTAGCAGCGTTCTACCCGCGTCACGTCATGTCCACGCCAGTCAAGTTAACGCTGCTTAAACAGCAACGACCGGGCCAGACGAAGGTGACGGCCGCGCGCCCCCGGGAGGTTGTCCAACGGGGCGTGGCCGCCTAGCGTGAACCAACAGCAGACAACAGATACGAACAGCGCCGCGCGGTCTCGAACGCCGCGGCGCCGGAGGAGACGTATGCACACCCGGCCCGAGGACGCCCCTCCCGCCTCCCCGTTGCCCTACTACGAGGACCCCTCCCCCGGTCAGGGCAGCCTCCCCGGCCGCGCCTGGTACGCCGGCTCGGACGCCGCGCGGCTGTCGCTCGACGGCATCTGGTCCTTCCGCCTGTCGGCCACCGCCGAGGGCGCCTGCACCGACTTCGTCCAGGACGCGGCCGACACCACCGCGTGGGACCAGGTGACGGTCCCGGGTCACTGGGTGCTCCAGGGCCACGGCGCGCCGGCGTACACCAACGTGCTGTACCCCTTCCCCGTCGATCCGCCGCGGGTGCCGACTGAGAACCCGACCGGGGACCACCGCCGGGTGTTCGACCTGCCGGACGACTGGCCGGCCGGCGGCGAGAGCGTGCTGCGGTTCGAGGGCGTGGAGTCGTGCGCCCGGGTGTGGCTCAACGGCACCGAGCTGGGGACGTTCACCGGGAGCCGGCTGCCGCACGAGTTCGCCGTCGGGCACCTGCTGCGGGAGCGCGGGAACGTGCTGGCCGTGCGGGTGCACCAGTGGTCGGCCGCCAGCTACCTCGAGGACCAGGACATGTGGTGGCTGCCCGGGATCTTCCGCGACGTGGGCCTGCACCACCGCCCGGCGGGCTCCCCCGCGGACTTCTTCGTGCACGCCGGCTACGACCACACCACAGGACACGGCACGCTGCGGGTCGACTGCGACGTCCCCGGCCGCGTCCTCGTCCCCGAACTCGGTCTGGACCTCACGACCGGCGAGGAGACGTCCGTGCCCGTCGAGCCCTGGACCGCGGAGACGCCGCGCCGCTACGCGGCCGAACTCGCCACCGCCGGCGAGCGCATCCCGCTCCACCTCGGCTTCCGCACCGTCGGCGTCGAGGACGGGGTCTTCAAGGCCAACGGCCGCCGGATCCTCTTCCGCGGCGTCAACCGGCACGAGTTCCACCCCGAGACCGGCCGGGCGCTGGACGAGACCACGATGCGCCGCGACGTCCTGCTGATGAAGCAGCACAACATCAACGCCGTGCGCACCAGCCACTACCCACCCCACCCCGCCTTCCTGGACCTGTGCGACGAACTGGGCCTGTGGGTCATCGACGAATGCGACCTGGAGACCCACGGCTTCTGCTTCTTCCCCGACTGGCACGGCAACCCCGTCGACGACCAACGCTTCACCCCCGCCCTCCTCGACCGCGCCCAACGCATGGTCGAACGCGACAAGAACCACCCCTCGGTGGTGATCTGGTCACTGGGCAACGAATGCGGCACCGGCGCCGGCCTGTCCGCCATGGCCGCCTGGATCCGCGAACACGACCCCTCCCGCGCCGTGCACTACGAGAACGACTACTCCTACAAAGACAGCGACTTCTACTCCCGGATGTACGCCCCACACGCCGAGGTCGAAGCCATCGGCCGCCACGAGGAGCCACCACTGGAGGACCCGGAAGCCGACGCGCACCGCCGCTCGCTGCCGTTCCTCCTGTGCGAGTACGCCCACGCGATGGGCAACGGCCCCGGCGGCCTAGCCGACTACCAACGGATCTTCGAGACCTACGAACGCTGCCAAGGCGGCTTCGTCTGGGAATGGATCGACCACGGCCTACCGAAGCAGACCCCCGACGGACACACCTACTTCGCCTACGGCGGCGACTTCGGCGAGGAACTCCACGACGGCAACTTCGTCTGCGACGGCCTACTCTTCCCCGACCGCACCCCCTCCCCCGGCCTCATCGAGTACAAGAAGGTCATCGAACCCATCCACATCACCGGCGACGCGACGACCGGGACCGTCACCGTCACCAACCTCCACGACTTCACCGACCTCGCCCATCTGGTCTTCGAATGGGCCTACGAGGTCGAGGGCGAGCCGGTGTCCGGCGGCACCCTGCCCGTCCCGCCACTCGACCCGGGCGAGGCCGCGGACGTGAAGCTCCCCGCCGCGCCCACCGCGGGCGACGGTGCGGGTGAGGCGGTCTGGACGATCCGGGCGGTGCTCGCCGCGGGCGCGCCCTGGGCGCCGCGCGGCCACCTGGTCGCCTGGTCGCAGGTGCCGGCCGCGCCCCGGGGCCTTCCGACCGCGGCGGCCCCCGCGGCGACCGCGCAGCGGGAGGCAGACACCGTGCGGCTGGGTCCCGGGGTCTTCGACGCCGCCACCGGCGAGCTGCGCACCCTGGCCGGGGTGCCGCTGAACCAGGGACCACGGCTCGACGTCTGGCGCGCCCCCACCGACAACGATCTGGGCGCCTCCTGGCAGGACGACGCGCGGCACGGCGTCTCCTGGCGGCGGCTGGGGCTGCACCGGATGCGCCACCGGATCGACGAGGTGCGCGCGGACGGCACGTCGCTGACGGTGCGCACCCGGGTCGCGCCGGCCGCCACGGACCTCGGGCTGCGCGTCGACTACCGCTGGACGGCCAGCCCGGACGAACTGCTGCTCGGCGTCACGGTCACGCCCGAGGGCGAGTGGCCCTGCCCGCTCCCCCGACTCGGGCTGCGCCTCGGCCTGACCGCCGGCCACGATCGCGCGACCTGGTACGGCGGCGGGCCGGGCGAGGCCTACCCCGACACCCGGCAGGCCTCCCGGCTGGGCCGGTACGCACTGTCGGTGGACGCGATGCAAACACCGTACGTACGCCCGCAGGAGAACGGCGCCCGCGCCGACGTGCGATGGGCCGAACTGCGCGACGAGACAGGCAACGGACTGCGGATCACCGCGCATTCGGCGCCGTTCTGGTTCACCGCCCGACGCTGGACCAGCGAACAACTCGACGCCGCCGAGCACACCACGGACCTGGCGCCCGACGACACCGTCTGGATCAACCTCGACCACGCCCAGCACGGCATCGGCAGCCAGTCCTGCGGCCCCGGCCCGCTCCCCCAATACCACCTAACCGCGGGGCCGGCCGAGTTCGCAGTCGCCTTCACCGCGGTGCGCAGCCGCTGACGGACGCCGCGGGCCGGGCCGGGTCGGACTCTCTCGGTCCGGTCCGGCCCGCGGGCCCAGCGCTTGACGCCGATCCCGGGATCGAGCAGGTCGAGGCCGCGGGCCGCTTCGTGGATGTGGTGGTCGTAGATGCGGGCCGGACGGGGCCGGATGGTGTCGATCTGGTCCTGGGAGAAACCCTTGTCGGTCGTGCCGGGTCTCACACCAGCAGGAAGTCGGCCTCGCCGGACTTCGCGGCCCTGATGAAGCCCTCGATCTCGTGGGGGGAGTAGATGAGCGCGGGGCCGTCGGGGTCGTTGGACTGGCGCAGCGCGACCCGCCCGTCCCGCAGCCGCATCGCCTCGACGCAGCTGCCGCCGTTGCCCCCGCTCCAGGGCTTGCGCCATCCGTTCGAGCCGAGTTGGGCGGCGGGCATGCCGTTGTAAATGCGATCCATGGGTTCAGATCTCCTTGCGAATACCACTGAGGAGGGCCTCAGTGCGGTGCACTGGCGCGGCCTGCGCGCACATCCGGTCCAACGCCTCGCGGAAGGTGGAGACGTCGTCGCGCTGGTCGAAGTAGGCGGCGCCGACCAGGTTCTCCGCGCACGCGACGTCGGAGAGCTCGGGGAGCGGGAACCTGAAGAGGTGGAACGGCCCGTACATCGCCGGGTGGGGACCCGCCGAGAAGGGCATGATCTGGAGCCTGACGTGCGGGGAGGCGGCGGCCTCGATGAGCCGGGAGATCTGGGCGCGCATGACGTTCGGCCGGCCGATCGGCCGGCGGAGCACGGTCTCGTCCATGACGACCCACAGCAGCGGCGGTTGGCTGCGGTTCATCAGATCCTGGCGGACGAGCCGGAGCGAGACGAGTCGCTCGATCTCCTCTGCGGGGGCATGCGGCAGGCCGGCCCGCAGCACCGTCGTGGCGTAGGCCTCGGTCTGCAACAGGCCGGGAACGTAGTGGGGCTCGTAGGCTCGGATCTGGTCGGCCTCGGCCTCCAGGCTGACGAAGGCGGAGAACCATTCGGGCAGCACGTCCCGGTACCGGTGCCACCAGCCGGGCCGGTTGGCCTCCCTGACCAGCCCGAGGAAGCCGTCGACCTCTTCCTGGTCGGTGACGCCGTAGATCCGCAACAGCTTCTCGACGTACGGCACCTTGAGGCCGACCTGGGCCTTCTCCATCCTGCGGATGGTGGCGTGGGTGACGTCCAGCTCCCGGGCCGCCTCCTCGAACGACAGCGCGGCCCCCTCGCGCAACACCTGCAGGCGCCTGCCCAGCACGACCCGCAAGGCGGTCGCCGCCCCACTCACCTGACTGCCTGTCACCGCCCACACCCTTCAACTGCCGCCATGCGACAGAAGTCTGCCACGCTGTCAAGCTCACCAACACTCTGATACTGACGATTCTGTAATTTGCAGTTTGCCTCTTGCCGGATGCGACGGACACTGTCCACAGTAGACAGGTGGCATCCTCCTCGCACGCGCAGTCCCTGGCGCGACATGACGACGACCCCCTGCCGGCGGGCGAGCGTCTCAGTTTCCGCCTGCCGGCCGTCGACGCCTCGGCGGCCGAGGCCCGAAGACGGGTGCGCCGGCAGCTGGCGCACTGGCAGGTGAGCCAGGAGTCCTGCGACAACGCCCAGCTGGTCGTCTCCGAACTGGTCACCAACGCGTTGCGGCACACCGCGAGCACGTCGGTGGGCTGCGAACTGCGCATCGCCGGCGGACTGCTGCGCGTCGCGGTCGCCAGCGACGGTCCTGGACCCAGCCGAATACCCCCGCGAGCCACCGAGACGGACGAGGGCGGCCGCGGACTCTTCCTGGTCTGCGCGCTGGCGGAGGGCTGGGGGATACGGCCCCGGGAGGCCGGGGAGGGCCACGTGGTCTGGGCGGATCTGCCGACCGGGCGCCGCAGATGAGGGACGGCCGGCGGCGGTAGGCGCCACGCCCCGGCTCGTACCACGGACTCCCCCGCCGGGGTCACGGAGGCGGGTGGCACCATGGGCGCCGGCCGAATGGTGTCCGAGGGACCGGACGCCGCGTCGTTCGACCGTTGCACCACGACCGAAGGACCGAACCGCCATGACCTTTCCGCCGCACCGTCTCTGGTACCCGCGACCGGCCGCCGAATGGCTCGAGGCCTTGCCGGTGGGCAACGGCCGTCTGGGCGCCATGGTGTTCGGCGGGGTCGAGGAGGAACGGCTCCAGCTGAACGAGGACACGGTCTACGCGGGTGGGCCGTGGAACTTCGACAATCCGCGGGCCCGGGCCGCGCTCCCCGAGGTCCGCCGGCTGGTGTTCGCCGGCGAGTGGGCCGAGGCCGCCGGCCGGGTCGACGCCGACCTCATGGGCGTTCCGGTCACGCTGCCGCCGTACCAGACGGTCGGCAATCTGCGGCTGACCTTCCCCGGTCCGGCGACCGGGCCGGACGCCGCGGTCACCGACTACCGCCGCGAACTGGACCTGACCGAGGCGGTGCACGCGGTGAGCTTTGTGGCGGGCGGGGTCCGGCACCGGCGCGAGGTCTTCGCGAGCGCCGCCGACCAGGTGATCGCGATGCGGCTCACCGCCGACGCCCCGGGCGCGATCTCGTTCACCGCGGCCTTCGACGGCCCGCTGACGGTCGGGACGGGCTCGCCCGACGCCACCACGATCGCGCTGGACGGCGCCGGCCAGGACGCCGGCGAGGTCCCCGGCGCGATCCGGTTCCGCGTCCTGGCCCGAGTGATCGCCGACGGCGGTGCCGTGTCCTCGGCGGACGGCCGACTGCGGGTGGAGTCCGCCGACGCGGTCACCCTGCTGGTGTCGGCCGGCACCAACCACGTGGACTGGCAGGACGTGAGCGCCGACCCGGCCGGCCGCGCCGACCGGGACCTGGCCGGCGCGGCCGACCGCGGGTACCCGAAGCTCCGGCACCGGCACCGGGAGGACTACCAGGAGCTGTTCGGCCGGACCGACCTCGAACTCCCGGCCACTCCGGCGGCCGAGCTGCCCACCGACCAGCGGGTGCGGGACTTCGCCCGCGGCGGGGATCCGCAACTGGCCGCGCTGTACTTCCAGTACGGCCGGTACCTGCTGATCTCCTCCTCGCGGCCCGGCACCCAGCCGGCCAACCTGCAGGGCCTGTGGAACGACCTCACCGACCCGCCATGGGGCTGCAAGTTCACCATCAACATCAACACCGAGATGAACTACTGGCCCGCCGCCCCGGCCAACCTCCTGGAGTGCTGGGAGCCGCTGTTCACGCTGCTACGCGACCTGCGGGTGGCGGGCGCCCGCACCGCGCGGGACTGCTACGGCGCCCCGGGCTGGGTCGCCCACCACAACACCGACCTGTGGCGCGCCACCGCGCCCGTGGACGGCGCGTACTGGGGCATGTGGCCCACCGGCGGTGCCTGGCTCGCCCTGACGGTGTGGGAGCACTACCGCTTCACCGGCGACGTGGCGACGCTGCGCGAGCACTATCCGGTGCTGGCCGACGCGGCGCGGTTCTTCCTGGACGCCCTGGTCGAGGACCCCGACACCGGCTTCCTGGTGACCTGCCCCTCGCTGTCCCCGGAGAACGGCCACCACCCGGACGAGGGCGGCTCGCTCTGCGCCGGCCCCACCATGGACGGCCAGATCCTGCGCGACCTGTTCGACGCGGTCGTCGAGGCGGGCGAACTGCTGGACGCCGACCCGGAGCTGCGGGCGGCGGCGACGGCGGCCGGGGACCGGCTGCCGCCGATGCGGATCGGCGCCCAGGGCCAGCTCCAGGAGTGGCAACAGGACTGGGACGCGATCGCCCCCGAGCAGCACCACCGGCACGTTTCCCACCTCTACGGCCTGCACCCGAGCAACCAGATCACCCGCGCGACACCGGAGCTGCTGGCCGGCGCCCGCACCACGCTGGAGCAGCGCGGCGACGCCGGGACCGGCTGGTCACTCGGATGGAAGATCAACTTCTGGGCGCGGCTGGCCGACGGCGACCGCTCGTTCAAGCTGCTGACCGACCAGCTCACCCCGGAGCGCACCGCGCCGAACCTCTTCGACCTGCACCCGCCGTTCCAGATAGACGGCAACTTCGGCGCGACGGCGGGCGTCACGGAGTGGCTGCTGCAGAGCCACGCCGGCGAGTTGGAGCTGCTGCCGGCGCTGCCGGGTGCGCTGCCCGCGGGGCGGGTGCGCGGCCTGCTCGGCCGGGACGGCTTCGAGGTGGGCCTGGAGTGGTCGGAGGGCGCCCTGACGTCGGCCCGGCTCGCCTCCCGGCTGGGCCGGGTGGCACGGGTGCGCGCCGGCGCCGAGTTGGCCGTGACCGAGGAGGGCGGGGAGCGGCCCGAGGTCGCCCGGCCCGAGCCCGGGGTCGTCGTGTTCCCGACCCGCGCCGGCGCCACGTACCTGCTGACACCGCGGGGCTGAGCGGCAGACACCTGGCGGGCGCCGGCCGGCAGAGCTATCGTCTTGGTATGCCAGGTTGACGCTGAGACACCTCGATCCGCGCGACCGCGTGGCCTCGCGCCCCTCCCCCGTCCCGTTCGCACGCACCGCATCAGCCGAACGGAACGGATGGAGCAGCACGACATGGACACGATGAACGCGGTCGAGATCAGACGGATCGACGAGAACGAGGGTGACGCGGTCGGCGGTCTGTGGGACCGCATGTGCCGGGAGATCGAGGACGGTGGCCCGCTCACCGGGCAGGGCCTGCGCCGGATCTCCCGGATGCTCGCTATGTCCGCGTGGCACCGCGACGCGTTCTGCCTCGTGGCGGTGCGCGGCGAGGCGGTCGTCGGGTTCGTCAACGGCCGGGTCAGCGCCGAGGAGGGCCTGCTGCCCGGACTGTGCGGCGAGGTCGAATCGCTCTACGTGGTGCCGGAGGAGCGCGGCCGGGGCGTCAGCCGCGCGTTGGCCGAGGCCGCCGTCGGGCACCTGCGGGAGCAGGGCGCCGACCCGATCAGGTACCACTCCTGCGCGGGCGCGACGGACGACCACCGGTTCTGGGAGGGCCTGGGCTTCGAGGCCGACATGGTGTGCCTGTCCCTGTACCGGCACGGATGAGGAGCGCCGTCCCCGGGCCCCGGCCCGGGGACGGCCCCGCCGATGGCGTCAGGACGGCTGCTGTGGGGCCGACGGCTTGGAGATGCCGGCGGTCCGGGCGCGCGGGTCGGGGCCGCTGGCCATGACGCGCAACTGCCGAACGCTCAGCAGGCCGACGAGCACGGCGCCGGCGCCGCAGCCGAGGCTGAAGGCGTAGCCCCAGCGCGCGCCGTGGCCCTCGATGACCAGGCCGGCCACGGCGACGCCGAGCGCCTTGCCGAGTCCCACGGCGGTGGCCAGCCAGGTCATGCCCTCGGTGAGCGACTCGGGCGGCACGCCCTCCCGCACCAGGCTGTAGCCGGAGATGATGCCCGGCGCGATGAGCACGCCGGAGAACAGCGAGAAACCCCAGAGCGCGTACACCGAGGGCATGGCCCACAGCGGGGCCACCCCGGCGACCATCGCGACCATCGCGAGGAGGAAGCGACGGTCCAGGGATATGCCCCAGCGGTGGGCCCCGTACCACAGGCCGCCGACGGCGCTGCCGACCGCGTAGGTGGCGAGGATCGCGCCGACCATCCAGGTCTCGCCGTACTCGTCGACGAACGAGACGGTGCTCAACTCGTGGCCCGCGAACATCGCCGCGATGCAGACGTACATCAGGCACATCAGCCGCAGCCCCGGCACGGAGATGGCGCGGGGGCCGGTGGACCGGGTCGGCAGCACCGGCGGCTCGGTGCGGCGCTGGGCGGCGAGCAGCAACCCGCCGACGGCGCCGAACGTGGCGACGGTGGCCACCCCGTAGGCCGGGTGCAGGAGGACGATCACTGAGACCAGCAGCGGTCCGACGACGAAGATCATCTCGTCGGCCACGGACTCGAAGGAGTACGCGGTGCGCAGCGGCGGGCCGCCGTCCCGGCCGGCGAGGTGGCTCCAACGGGCGCGCACCAGGGCGGAGATCGGCGGCATGGTGGCGCCGAAGGCGGCGCCCGCGACGTACAGCAGCCAGCCCGGCGTGTCCGGGTGGGCGGCCACCAGGAACAGCGCGCCGGCCGCGGCGAACGCCCAGGCCAGCGGGCGCAGCACCCGCCGCTGGCCGTAACGGTCGATCAGGTAGCCGAGTTGCGGAACGAGCAGGGCGTAACACACCGCGCCCGCGGCCGCCACGGCGCCGGCGACCGCGTAGCTGCCGGTCACGTGGTCGACGAGCAGCACCGTGGCGAGGCTGAGGGTCGACATCGGCATCCGCCCGACGAGGCTGGCGCCGAGGAAACCGCGGCTCCCCGGCACGCGGAAGATCTGGAGATAGCCGCGCAGCCCGGCAGCGGGTTGTTCCATGCCTGTGATCATGCCCGCTCGACGGCCGCGTGGCATCAGTCTTTTCGTCCGCGTGACGGACGGCACTGGCGCATGGCCCCGCCCCGCCGCACCGTGGGCTTTACTATCCGATTACTCTTTTACCATCTGATTACCATTGGGGCCTCGTGGCCGGCGCCGCTGGCGTCGCCGACCACCCGGACCTGCAAGCCCCGTCACCGGAGGAACTGTGGACGTCTCGTTCGCCATGTGGGTGCTCACCGTCGTGGTGCTGTGCGCGCTCATCGCCATCGACTTCTTCTTCGGGCGCAAGCCCCACGAAGTGTCACTCAAGGAGGCCGGGACCTGGACCGTCATCTGGGTCGTGCTCGCCGTGCTGTTCGGCCTCGGGCTGCTGGCGTTCAGTGGCGGTCAGCCGGCGGGCGAGTTCTTCGCCGGGTACGTGACCGAGAAGTCGCTCAGCGTCGACAATCTGTTCGTCTTCGTGCTGATCATGACGAAGTTCGCGGTGCCGGTGCAGTTCCAGGCGCGGGTGCTGCTGGTGGGCGTGCTGATCGCGCTGGTGCTCCGGGCGATCTTCATCGCGCTGGGCGCCGCGCTCATCGCGAGCTTCTCCTGGGTCTTCTACATCTTCGGCGCCTTCCTGATCTGGACCGCCTGGAAGCTGATCGTGGAGGCGCGGGCCGAGGAGGACGACGACGAGTACGAGGAGAACCGCTTCCTGAAGATGGTCGAGCGGCGCTTCCCCGCCACCGACGCCTACCACGGCACCAAGCTCGTCATCCGGGAGGGCGGCCGGCGGCTGATCACGCCGATGCTGATCGTGATGCTGGCCATCGGCAGCACCGACATCCTCTTCGCGCTCGACTCGATCCCCGCGATCTTCGGCCTCACCGAGGACGCGTACATCGTGTTCACCGCGAACGCCTTCGCGCTGATGGGCCTGCGCCAGCTGTACTTCCTGATCGGCGGTCTGCTGAAGAAGCTCGTCCACCTCTCGTACGGGCTGTCGGTGATCCTCGGCTTCATCGGCGTCAAGCTGGTGCTGCACGCGCTCCACGAGTCCGGCGTCCACGTGCCGGAGATCAGCACCCCGGTCTCGCTCGGCGTCATCTGCGGCGTGCTGATCGTGACCACGCTGACCAGCCTGTACGCCTCGCGGCGCGAGGCGGCCGCGGCGAAGCGGTGACGGTACGGCCACGGAGGGAACCGGTGGGCCTCCCGGGGCGTTCACCTGAATGGTGGATGTCCCGGGAAGGATGGGAGCGTCCCCGACGGTGAACGGGAGGCGGGCGATGGCGGCCGAGCCGACGGGCCCCGACGAGCCGCACGGCGACGGCGACCGGCCTGACGCGTGGGACGACGTGGTGCTGGACGAGAGCTTCGTGCGCGGCGCGGAGGTGCGGGAGCCGACCGCGCGCACCCGGATGCTCCGTGAGCGCTGGAAGGACGAGGGCCCCGCGCCGCAGCCCTGGCGGTCGGACAGCCCGCCGGCCGGCTGGGTGCACGACGAGGGCCCGCGGCGGCGCAGACGGTCGGGGAAACCGCGGCGCCGGCGCTGGTTCCGCAGGAAGGGCTCGGACGGCAGCGAGGAGTGAGGTGAAGCGCACCTCTCGCGGGATCCGCACGGCCAACCGGTACCGGGTACTGCGGCAGGTCATCGCCGACCAGCCGGTCTCCCGCCCCGGGCTGGCCGCGGCCACCGGGCTGAGCACCGCGACGGTCGCCACCCTGGTCGGCGAGCTGATCGCGCTCGGTCTGCTGGTGGAGGCCGGGTACGAGGACTCAGGCGGCGGCCGGCCACGCGGCCTGCTCGCGGTCAACCCGACGGACGCGGCACTGGTCGGCGTGGACGTCTCCGAGACCTACGTGCACGCCGAGGTGTTCGACCTGGCGTGGACGGTGCTGGCCCGCGCCGAACGGCAACTGTGCCTCGGGGACAGCGCTCCCGACCGGGTCGTGGATGCCGTCGCCACGACCGTGGGCGCGGCGGTCGGCCAGCGGGCGGCTTCCGGACGGCGGGTGCTCGGGGTGGGCGTCGCCCTGCCGGGTGTTCTGGACCGGAGGGCCGGCGTGTCGCACTACGCGCCCGCCTGGGGCTGGCAGGACGTGCCGCTGCTGCGCCTGCTCGCCGAGCGCCTGCCGCACCGGCTGTTCCTGGACAACCCGCTGCACGCCTGTCTGGCCGCCGAGATGTGGTCAGGCGCCGCCCGGGGCCGCGACGACGCGGTCGTGGTGTACCTCGGCACGGGCGTCGGGGCGGGATTCGCGCTCGGCGGCGAGCCGCACCGTGGGCGTTCCAACAGCGCGGGCGAATGGGGGCACACCACGCTGGTCATGGACGGCCGACTCTGCCACTGCGGGCGACACGGCTGCGTCGAGACCTACGTCGGCGCCCCCGGCATCGTGCAGAACCTCCGCGAGTTCGACCCGCTCAGCCCGCTGCTGCACCCCGACGACCAGGCGGCGACGATCGCCGCGCTGGCCGCGGCCCGCGAGGAGGGCGATCCGGTCGCCGAGAAGGCGGTGCGCGACACCGCCGCCTACCTGGGGGCCGCCGTGGCCGATCTCGTGAACCTGCTGGACCCCGAGGTCGTGGTGCTCAGCGGCTGGGTGGCCAGGCGGTTCGGCGTGTCGCTGCTGCGCCAGGTGCGGCAGGCCGTGGACCGGCACGCGTTGCGCCGGCCGGGCGGCGGCACCCAGATCGTGCTGAGCCCGGTGCGGGCCAATCCGGTCAGCCTGGGCGCGGCGAGTTCCGCCCTGGAGGGCGTGCTCGCCCCCGGCGGACATCGGGTGCGGCCCGGGCCGCCCCCGCCCGGGCCCGCCTCCCGCGGCATCCCCACGCTGCGCCGCACCGGCCCGGTGCCCGGGACCGGGCACCGCTCCTGAGCGCCGGCGGGCCGGCGGGCCGGGCTATGCTGCCCGGACAGAAAGCGCTTGCCCCCGCTCTCCGGGCACCTCGCCCGCCCCCGACCGATCCGAGGAGCACGACCATGCCGCCGGCCGATCCCACCCCGAGCTTCCGCCCGCACGCGGTGGACACCGGGATGCCGCCCGGCTCGGCGGCCGGGCCGCCGGTGCTGCTGGTGCACGGCTGGGGCAGCGACGGCGAGGACTGGGCGGACCACGTGCCCGGACTGGCGCCGCACCACCGGGTGCTGGCCCCCGACCTGCCCGGGCACGGCCGCACCCCCGACCGCCCCGAACGCTGCGCGCCGCGGGTGCTGGCCGCCGACCTGGCCGGCTGGCTGCGCGGGCTGGGCACCGGGCCGGTGGTCGCGGTCGGGCATTCGCTCGGCGGCCAGGTGGTCACCGCGCTGGCGGTGGAGCACCCGGACCTCGTCCGTTCGGTGGTGGCGTTGGCCACCGCCTACGGCGGGGACGCCGCCGAGGCGGAGCGGCTGCCCGCGGCGCAGCAGGCGCTGCGCCGCGAGGGATCGGCCTGGGCGGTGCGCTTCGTGCGGCGCGCCTTCACCGCCGCCACCCCTGACCCGGTGCGGCGGCGGCACGAGCGGCTGATGGCCGCCATGGACCCCGAGGTGCTGCTCAGGTACCGGGAGGGGATGTACCTGGCGCCCGGCGCCTTCGGGCTGCGGGCGGCCGCGGAGGCGTATCTGCAACGGCGCCACTGTCCGGCGTTGGCGGTGCACACCTCACCGGCCGCGGCCGCGTGGGAGCGCACCACGTTCCGGCATCCGCTGTCCCGGGTCGAACTGTGGCCCGAGTGCGGTCACTACCTGCACGAGGAGCGGCCGGCCGACATGGTGGCGCTGGTGCGTGCCTGGTGCGCGGCCACGGCCGGCGACGACGAGCACGACGCGCCGCGCTAGGCTGCCCTTCATGCGACCGTCGTACTGGCACACCGTCACCCCGCCGCCCGCCCGCTGAGGGCGCGCGGCTCGCGTTTCTCTGCCCCGTTCCGGTCTGTGGCCCTCCGGCCCGGCCGTGCGTTGGCGCGCCCCTTCCGCTGATCCCTTCCGGACTTCGACGGACCAGGACGCGTTCGCTCATGCCTTCCTCCCCTGCCCTTCCCGGGTCTTCCTCGTTCGCCCCGCTGCTGGTGCTGGCCGCCGCCGCGCTGTGGGGCACCACCGGCACCGCGGCCAGCCTCGCCCCGCCCGGCGCCACGGCGCTGGCCATCGGCGCCGCCACCATGGGCCTGGGTGGCCTGCTCACCCTGGCGCTCGCCGGGCGCTCGGCGCTGGCCGTGCTGCGCGCCGGGCCGCAGACACTGCGCTACGCGCTGCTCGGCGCGCTCAACGTCGCCGTCTACCCGCTCGCCTTCTACACCTCGATGGCCTGGGCCGGGGTGGCGGTCGGCACGGTGGTCGCGCTCGGCTGCGCCCCGGTGTGCGCCGCGCTGCTGGAACGGCTGGCCGACGGCACGGCGCTCACCCGGCGTTGGGTGGCGGCCACCGCCTCGGCCACCCTCGGGACCGCCGCGCTGGCGGTGGCCGCGCCGGGCGGCGGCGCGGACCGGGTGCCCGCCGGGGTGCTCCTCGGCCTGCTGGCCGGCGCCTCCTACGCGGTCTACGCCTACTGCGGCGCCCGGGTGATGCGGCGCGGGCACTCGTCGCGGGCCACGATGGGCGCGCTGTTCGGGACCGCGGCGGGCGTGCTGCTGCCGGTGTTCGCGGTCACCGGCGGCGGGCTGGTCGCCGAGCCGCGCGGGGTGGCCGTCACCGCGTACCTGGCGCTGGTCCCCATGTGCCTCGGCTACCTGCTGTTCGGCGCGGGGCTCGCGCGGGTGTCGGTGAGCACCGCGACCACGCTGAGCCTGCTGGAGCCCGTGGTGGCCACGGTGCTGGGCGTGACGGTGGTGGGCGAGCGACTCGGCGGCTGGGGGTGGGCGGGCACGGGCCTGGTCGTCCTCGGCCTGGTGCTGCTCACCGCCGGCCGCCGAGCCGCGCCGGTCACACCTGCGCCGTGCGGAACTGCTGCCAGGCGGCGGTGGAACAGGCGTACTGGACCAGCCGCGCCCCGTCCGCGGTGGACTCGTCCGAAACGTCGAGACACTTCCCGCTGTGCCGGGCGGTGAGCTGCACGTAGCCGCCGCCGGCGTCGCGGACCTGCCACTGCTGCGCCTGGCTGCCGTCGCACGGCTGTTGCAGCACGGCCGCCCCGTCGCCGGTGGAACCGCCGGACACGGTCAGGCACATCGAGCTGTGCCGGGTCACCAGCTGGACGTAGCCGCCGCCGGCGTCGCGTAGCCAGAACGCCTGGTTGCCGCCGCCGTTGCAGGGGTACTGCGCCACCTCAGCACCGGCCGTCTGGGCTCGACTCACGACGTCCACGCATTTGCCGGAGTGGCGTGCGGCGAGCGTCTGGTACGGGCCGCCGCTCGCCGCGAGGGTGCCCGCGGCGGTGTCGATGGTCAGCTCGGCCGCCCAGCTCATGCTCATGGTGCGGCTGCTGGGGAACGTCAGCGGCAGCCAGACGTAGCGGGAGTCGTTGACCCGGCCGCCGAAGGAGCCGCCCCAGCGGTCGCCGAGGTAGAGGTAGCTGGTGCCCTGGGTGCCCTGGATCGGCAGCACCCACGCGGTCTGCGACCCGTACGTGGTGGAGTCGCCGATGTTCGCCATCGAGCTCCAGCCGGTGGCGAGGTTGGTGGTGGTGGCGTACTGCTGTTGGTTGGGGTCCCAGCCGGTGGCGCCGGAGGTGAGCATGAAGTAGACGCCGTTGCGTTTGAAGAGGGCGGGTGCTTCGCGGTGGCCGCCGGGCCAGGGGTTGGCGACGAGGGCTTCGATGTCGGTGTAGTCGTCGGTGAGTCGGTAGATGTGGAGGTCGTAGTTCTCGCGAGCGGCGGAGACCATGTAGCCGGTGCCGTCGTCGTCGACGAAGACGGTGATGTCGCGGGACATGTGGCCAAGCGGTCGGAAGCTGCCCTGCCAGGTGTAGTCGCCGTCGACGGTGTCGGAGACGGCGACAGCGGCGCGGGCCTCGCTGTAGTCCTGGCCGTTTTCCTTGTGGGCCCACATCACGAACTGTCCGGTGGCCTCGTTGTACATGACCTTGGGGCGTTCGATGTTGGCGGTGGCCAGTTCGGGGTCGGTGGCCTCGGTCAGAACGTGGTTCCGGAACTCCCAGTTCTTCAGGTCGGTGGAGCGGTACGCGGAGACGTAGCGGAAGGTGTTGTCGTCGTTGCGGTTCTCGCCGAACCAGTAGTAGTACTCACCAACCTGGATGACACCACCGCCGTGGGCGTGCACCGGATTGCCGTTCGGATCCGAGAACTGCGTGCCGTTGAGCAGCGTCACCGGCGCGGCATGGGCCGCCGAGCCGGTGAGGAAGGGAGCCAGCAGGCCGCAGCAGAGCGCCGCGACCAGGAGCCAGAGGCGTCTCATCACGCGTCCTTTCCGGTGGCCGCGCCGTCCGGCACCGGGGCGCCGAAGTCCGGGGTGCCGTCGTCGTTCCAGCCGAGGGTCTGGATCCTGGTGTGGCGGTTGGGGTCGTTCAGCGGGTCGCCGGAGATGTCGCGGTACTGCCGGGCGTGGTAGACGAGCACATCCTCGGTGCCGTCCTCCGAGACCGTGAAGCAGTTGTGACCCGGGCCGTACTGGCGGTTCTGCTCGCTGGTGGCGAAGACCGGCCGCGGGCTCTTGTTCCAGGACCGGGGGTCCAGCAGATCGCTGTCGTCCGAGGCGGTGAGCAGGCCGACGCAGTAGTTGGCATCGGTGGCGCTGGCCGAGTAGGTGAGGAAGACGCGGCCGTTGCGTTGCAGCACGTACGGGCCCTCGTTGACCCGGTAGCCGATGGTCTCCCAGTCGTACTCGGGCGCCGACAGCTTGACCGGGGTGCCGGTGATGGACGACGGACTGTCCATGGCGGCGAGGTAGATGCTGCTGTTCTCGTCCCCTTCGGGGCTCGACTGCGCCCAGCACAGGTAGCGGGTGCCGGCGTGCTCGAAGGTGGTGGCGTCGAGCGAGAAGCTGGCCCAGCCGGTGTCGATCCGGCCGAGTTCGGTCCACTGTCCGGTGAACGGGTCGGACGCCTCGTTGCGCAGCACGTAGATCCTGATGGCCCAGACGTCCTCGGCCCGGCCGGCGGCGAAGTAGACGTGCCAGGCGCCGTCGACGTGGTGCAGTTCGGGCGCCCAGATATGGGCGCCCATCTCGCCGGTGGTGTGCCTGCGCCAGATGACGCTCTCCGACGCCGAGGAGAGGCCCTGGAGGGTGTCGGCGCGGCGCAGCACGATCCGGTCGTACTCGGGGACGGTGCCGGTGAAGTAGTAGCGTCCGTCGGTGTGCCGGGTGATGTGGGGGTCGGCCCGCTGCTGGATGAGCGGGTTGACGTAGGCCGCTGCGGGGTGCGGGGAGCGGGCCGAGGCGGCGCCGGCGGCGGTCAGCCCGCCACCGCCCGCCACCCCTACGGCCATGGCGCCCCTGATCACTCCCCGGCGGCTCGGGTGCGGAAGTGGCATGTCCGCAACATTAGGCTCCCGGCCGGTGGCCGCCACACCCTCAGGTGCCGTTGACAACTTTCGAAAGCGGCCGAGGGGGAGGAGGATCCGGCCACCGGGTGACGGTCGGCGGCGGTGGCGGACGCCCGGTTCGGTCTCCGAGCGGGCAACCGGTTGTTGACCCGCGGTGCCGGTGGTGTGGGATGTCGGATCCGTCGTCGCGGTCGACCTCTCCCCCGCCGGGCGGCCTCCTGCTAGGGTCCTGGCGACAACCGGTTGTCGAACGGAGTGACTGGGTGAGCAGGAAGAGCCCTGGGGCAGCGGGCCGGCACACCATCCGCGACGTGGCGGCCCGGGCGAAGGTCTCGCCGTCCACGGTCTCGCGGGTGCTCGGCGGAAGCTACCCGGTGAGCACCGCCACCCGGGCCCGGGTGATGCGGGCGGTCCGGGACCTGGACTACGTGGCCGACGCCCGGGCCCGCGCCATCGCCGGGGCGGACGGCGGCACCGTGGCCTTCGTGCTGGACGACATCACCGGCCCGTCGTTCGCGCATATGGCGCAGGGCGTGGAGCGCGAGGCGGCCCGCCTCGGGCACCTGAGCCTGGTGTGCACCACAGACGGCGATCCGGAGCGGGAACGGGTGCTGGTGGAGCTGATGCGGGCGCAGCGCGCGGCGGCGGTCATCCTGGTGGGGGGCGTGGCCGACAGCCCAGAGTACCGCGAGCGGATGTCCCGCATCGCGCGGTCGCTCTCGTCGGCCGGCTCCCGGCTGGTGCTGTGCGGCCGCGGGCCGTTCCAGGAGGGCGGGCCGGCGATCGTCATCCAGTACGACAATGAGGGCGGCGCCCACGCCATCACCAGCCATCTGCTGTCGCTGGGGCATCGCCGGATCCTGTTCCTCGGCGGCGTCCCGGCGAACACCACGGCCGTCGGCCGGGAGCGCGGTTTCCGCACGGCGCTGAGCGCGTACGGCCTGGAACCCGAGGAGGATCTGGTGGTGCCAGGCGACTTCACCCGGGAGTCCGGGCACCGCCGGATCCGGGAGGCGTTGGCCGCGGGCCAGTCGTTCACGGCGGTCTTCGCGACCAGCGACATGGTCGCCGCCGGGGCGCTGACCGCACTGCACGAGGCGGGGGTGGCGGTGCCCGACGAGGTGTCGTTGGTCGGGTACGACGACATCCCGTTCGCGCGCGACCTGCATCCGCCGCTGACCACGGTGCACGTCCCGTACGAGGAGTTGGGGCGCACCGCCGTGCGGGCGGCGCTGGGCCAGGACTCCGCCGCGGCGGACGAGCGGACCACGCTGGGCACCCATGTGGTGGTCAGGGCGTCGGCGCGGCAACTCGGTCCCGAGGACCGTCCCGGCCGGTGAATGGTGGCCGGTCACCGGAAGACGGAGGCGTGATCACCCGACCGCGGGGCGACCGGCCGGATCCGGTCGTCGTGCGAAACGCCGACCGCCGGAATTCCGGGGAGTTCCGGCGGCCGGCGCGGAGCGAACCCCAGGGTTTTCCGAGACGGCGAGAACGCGCGGCCCGGGTGCTGACGTGCCGTGGAACGCCGGGAATCGCCGGGCGCGACGCATCGTCGAACGGTGTCGAATTCGCCCGCCACTCGCGGCGATTCTTCCGCCTTTCCGCCACCTTTCGAAAGATTTCCCACCCCGGCCTGGATCGTCTCCCGGCCCTTCACACACACGCGACGTTGCCCTTAACGTAGGAAGCGCTTGCTATCAGGTCAACGTTTCGATCTGTCGACTCCAGAGCATTCGAAAGTTTTCGAGTCGTGGCGGACGAAAGGGGTTTGGCATGGTCCGTCCCGCAGGGGCAGGAGGGCCGACCCTGGCCGTCATCGCCCGGGAGGCCGGGGTGTCGGTGCCCACCGCCTCGAAGGTGGCCAACGGCCGCGAGGACGTCGCCCCGGAGACCCGTCGCCGGGTGACCGAGGTGCTCGACCGCCTGGGCTACGTGCGCCGCCCGCGGTTCGCGGTGAGTCGCCCGCCGGCGCTGATCGACCTGGTGGTGCACCGGCTGGACAACGCGTGGTCGGGCGCGGTGCTGCACGGCGTGGAGGAGGCGGCGCACGAGGCGGGGCTCGGCGTGGTGGTGTCCGCGGCGCTCACCCGGGCCCGGGGCGACCGGCCGGACCGGGGCTGGCTGGACAAGCTCTGCGCCCGCGGTTCCAGCGGGGTGCTCTTCAACCTCGCGGAACTGCATCCCACGCAGTACTCCTGGCTGGAACAGCACCAGATCCCGTACGTGATGATCGACCCGGCGCTCGACCCGCCGCCCGGCGTGCCGTCGGTCGGCGCGACCAACTGGCAGGGTGGGGTGTCCGCGGCCGAGCATCTGATCGGCCTGGGCCACCGGCGGATCGCGGTGATCGGCGGCTACCGGCGCAAGTTGTGCAGCACCGCGCGGGTGGCGGGTTACCGCTCGGCGATGGCCGCGGCCGGGCTGCGGGTCTCCCAGGAGTACGTGCGATACGGCGGCTTCAGCGAGCAGGGCGCCTGCCGCCAGACGACGGAGCTGCTGGCGCTGCCCGAGCCGCCGACCGCGGTGTTCGCCTGCTCCGACCAGATGGCGCTCGGGGTGTACGAGGCGGCGCGCGAGCATGGCCTGCGGATACCCGAGGACCTCAGTGTCATCGGCTTCGACGACCTGCCGCAGGCCCGGTGGGCGACTCCGGCGCTGACCACCGTGCGGCAGCCGCTGTCGGAGATGGCCGCGGCGGCGCTGCGGCTGCTGCTGCGGCGGATGGACGGCGACCGGCCCGAGGGGGCCCGCACCGAGCTCTCCACCCGGCTGGTGCCGCGGCAGAGCACGGCACCCCCCGCGTAGTGCCGCGCGGTCGTCGCGCCGGGGTGCGCCCCGGCGCGACGACCGCCGGTGTGATTCAGCCGCGCACGCCCAGCAGATGATCCGTGGCCAGCTGGTCCAGGGCCTCGAACGCCATGCCGCGCTGCCCGGCCGCGTCCGGGTCGAAGTCCTCGAACGCGCTGCGGTCGGCGCGCAGCGCCGCCGCGGTCTCGCCCTCGGCCAGGGTGGGGCGGGCCAGTTCGTCGAGGCGGGCGGCCCGCAGGGCCTCGGCGACCTCCGGGTCGGCCCGGAAGGCCGCCGCCCGCTCCTTCAGGATCAGGTAGTTGCGCATGCAGCCGGCGGCCGAGGCCCACACACCGTCGAAGTCCTCGGTACGCGGCGGCTTGAAGTCGAAGTGCCGCGGCCCGTCGTAACCCGCCGTCTCCAGCAGGTCCACCAGCCAGAAGGCGGAGCGCAGGTCACCCGCGCCGAAGCGGAGGTCCTGGTCGTACTTGATGCCGTTCTGCCCGTTGAGGTCGATGTGGAAGAGCTTCCCGGCCCACAGCGCCTGGGCGATGCCGTGCGGGAAGTTCAGTCCGGCCATCTGCTCGTGGCCGACCTCGGGATTGACCCCGAACAGCTCGGGCCGCTCCAGCCGCTCGATGAACGCCAGCGCGTGGCCGACGGTGGGCAGCAGGATGTCGCCGCGCGGCTCGTTCGGCTTGGGCTCCAGCGCGAACCGCAGGTCGTAGCCCTGGCCGATGACGTAGTCCGCCAGCAGGTCGAAGGCCTCCTTGAAGCGGTCGAGCGCGGCCCTGACGTCCTTGGCCCCGCCGGACTCCGCACCCTCCCGGCCGCCCCAGGCGACGTAGGTGCTGGCGCCGAGTTCGGCGGCCAGGTCGATGTTGCGCATCGTCTTGCGCAGGGCGTACCGCCGCACGTCACGGTCGTTGGCGGTGAAGGCGCCGTCCTTGAAGACCGGGTGGGTGAACAGGTTGGTGGTCGCCATCGGCACCACCATGCCGGCCGCGTCCAGTGCCTGCCGGAAGCGCTTGACGTGCGCCTCCCGCTCGCCCTCGGGCGTGCCGAACGGGATCAGGTCGTCGTCGTGGAAGGTGACGCCGTGGGCGCCCAGCTCGCCGAGCCGGGTGACCGACTCCACCGGGTCGAGCGCGGGACGGGTGGCGTCTCCGAACGGGTCGCGGCCCTGCCAGCCGACCGTCCACAGGCCGAAGGTGAACTTGTCCGCGGAAGTGGGCTGGTATGTCATTGCGTCTCCTCGGCGCCCCAGTATTTCGTCATGGCCGTTAACAAATTAGTATGCAGACGGCCCCGGTGGAAGGCCCCGGCACCCGCCTGTCGGGCCCCGTCACCCTCAGCAGAGAGGACGTCACGCATGGCCGCTCCGGATGGACCCCTTGTTGTCGGCGTGGACAGCTCCACGCAGTCCACCAAGGTGCTGGTGGTGGACAGTGCCACGGGCTCGGTGGTGACCCGCGGCCAGGCGCCGCACGTGGTGACCGCCGATCACGACAGCGACCCCGAGCAGTGGTGGCAGGCGCTCGGCCGGGCGCTGGAGGAATGCGGCCCCGCGGTGCGGCAGGCGGCGGCCGTGGCGGTCGCCGGCCAGCAGCACGGCTTGGTCACGCTGGACGCCGAGGGTCGCCCGGTGCGGAACGCGCTGCTGTGGAACGACACCCGCTCCGCGCCGCAGCGCGACCGGCTGCTCGCCGAGTTGGGCGGCCCCGGGGCGTGGGCGGAGCGGATCGGCAGCGTGCCCGCGCCCTCGTTCACCGTGACCAAATGGGCGTGGCTGCGGGAGAACGAGCCGGAGGCCGCGGCGGCCACCCGGGCGGTCCGGCTGCCGCACGACTTCCTCACCGGACGGCTCACCGGCCAGGACGTCACCGGGGGCACCACCGACCGGGGCGACGCCTCGGGCAGCGGGTGGTGGTCGACCGCGAACGAGCACTACGACGCGGAGATCCTGGAGCACGTCGGCCTGGACGCGGCGCTGCTGCCCCGCGTGGTCGGCGCGGGCGAGCCGGCCGGCACCGTGCGTTCCGGACTGCCGCTGCCGGAGGGCATCCTGGTGGCCGGCGGCACGGGGGACAACATGGCCGGCGCCCTGGGGCTGGGCCTGGTGCCGGGCCGCCCGGTGCTGAGCCTGGGCACCTCCGGCACGGTCTACGCGGTCTCCGGGCGCCGCCCGGCGGACCCCAGCGGGATCGTGGCGGGCTTCGCCGACGCCGGCCGCGGCTGGCTGCCGCTGGCCTGCACCCTCAACTGCACGCTGGCGGTCGACCGGTTCGCCACGCTGCTCGGCCTGGAGCGCGAGGACGTCCAGCCCGGCGGCGACGCGGCGGTGCTGCCCTTCCTGGACGGCGAGCGCACCCCCGACCTGCCGTACGCGACCGGTCTGATGCACGGCCTGACCCAGGCAACCACCGGCGGCCAGCTGCTCCAGGCCGCCTACGACGGCGCCGTCTTCGCGCTGCTGCGCGCCCTGGACCTGGTGCTGGGCGAGGACGCCGCGGCGGACGAGCCGATTCTGCTCATCGGCGGTGGCGCGCGGGGCACGGCCTGGCGGGAGACAGTGCGCCGGCTGTCCGGGCGGCCGGTCCAGGTGCCGCGGGCCGAGGAGCTCGTGGCGCTCGGCGCCGCGGCCCAGGCCGCCGGGCTGCTACTGGGCCGCGACCCGGCACAGGTGGCACGCGACTGGGACACCGCCGCCGGCCCCGCCTACCCGGCCGTGGAACGGGACGACGCCACGCTGGACCGACTGGCGCGGACTCTGGCCGACGCCGACGCGCTGCTGCGGCGCCGCTGAGCGGGCGGGACCCTCACGGTGGCCCAGCCCGCGCCGCAGTCGCAGGCGGAGATCCGGCAGCGCAACCTCTCCCGGGTGCTGCACGCCGTGGCCGAGGCCGGCCCGTTGTCACGCGCGGGCGTCGCCGGCCGTATCGGGCTGACCAGGGCCGCGGTCTCCACCATGGTCGACGAGTTGCTCCGGGCCGGCCTGCTGGTCGAGCAGGGTCCCGGCCGGTCGGGCGCGGTGGGCCGTCCCGGCACCCAGCTGCTGCTGAGTGACCGCGGCCCGTGCGGCGTCGGCGCCGAGATCGGCGTGGACCACCTGGCGGTCTGCGTGATGGACCTGCGCGGGCGGGTGCGGGTGCGTGTCGGCCAGCCGGCGGACAACCGGCACAGCGAGGCGGACACCGTACTGGCCGCACTCACCGTCATGCTGCGCCGGGCCGCGGACCAGGCCACGGCGGCGGGGCTGCGGCCGGCCGGGCTGACCGTCGCGGTGCCCGGCCTGGTCGCCCGGGGCACGACGAGCGTGCTGCGGGCGCCCAACCTCGGCTGGCGCGACGCCGACCTGGCTGGGCTGCTGCCGGCGGACCTCGGGCCGGTCGCCGTGGAGAACGAGGCCAATCTGGGGGCGTTGGGCGAGCTCTGGTCGGGCCTGTGGTCGGGGCAGGAAAGCGGACCTGGCAGCTTCGTACACGTCTCGGCGGAGATCGGCATCGGCGCCGCGGTCGTGGTGGACGGCGAACTGCTGCGCGGCGCCCACGGCTTCGCCGGCGAACTCGGCCATATGCCGGTGCGACCCGACGGTCGGCCCTGCTCCTGCGGCGGGCGTGGCTGCCTGGAGACCTACGCCGGCGAGGAGGCGGTGCTGCGGGCCGCCGGCCTGCGGCCAGGACCCGCCGTGCGGCTGGGCGCGTTGACCGCACGTTGCGAGGCCGGCGAGCCCGTCGCCCTGCGGGCCGTGCGGCGCGCCGGCACGGCACTGGGCATCGCGCTGTCCGGCGCGGTCAACCTGCTGGATCCCGAGCAGGTGGTGGTCGGCGGCGCGCTGGCCCGGTTCGGGCCCTGGCTGCTGCCGCCGGTCCGCCGGGAGTTGGCGCGCCGCACCACCTCCGCCGCGGGCGGCCGGAGCACCCCGGTGCCGGTGACCGCGTCCCCGCTGGGCCCGGACGGGCCGCTGCTGGGCGCCGCCCGGCTCGCGATGCGCGCAACGCTCGACGCCCCGGGCGGCGTCGCCTGACGGGCGCCTGACCGCTCCCCCGCGGTCGCCGAGGTGGCCGGGAGCTGATGCCCTCCCAGGTCGGGCCGGTAACGGGGCCCCACCGGACCTTGGCAGGTCCCGGCCGTGCCGTCAGCATGGGAGGAGAACCTCCCGTTCGCCGCGCCGCCACCCCCGTTCTGTTCCCCAACTCCTCCCGGGAGTCTCAATGACGAAGTCAAGCCGCCTGCGTGACCGGCGGAGCGGGGGTGAAGACCCGTCCGTCACGCAGCAGCGCCCACAACACGCTCGCTCGTCGGCGAGCCAGAGCGATGCCAGCCCAGACATGGGCCTGCCGCTCACTCACTCGCCCCTCCGCGTTCCGCACGGTTTGCCGTCGGCCCGAGGAACACCCCGCTGTCCGCTCCGTAATCAGCGACCGCACCAGGCGCGCGCATCTCAATCAGCAGTCAGGGCGCCCCGGAGAGCGGGACGGCCACTCTTGGGGAGCCACTGGCAGGCAAGCCCACATAAGCCACATCCGGCCATCCCGGGCCGCCCAACAACTCACGGAGCCCGCATGGTCCTGCCCAGCCCACGGTCCCGTCCCTCCCGCCGCGCCATGCTGCGCGGCGGCGCCGCGGTGGCCGCCTCCACGGCCACCGTGACCGCGTCCGCGGCGGAGGCGGCGCCCGGCGCACCCCGGAGCGACGCCGCACCAGGGCCGGCGGGTGGTTCCGACCGCCCCTCCCCCGCCGACTTCCCCGGCGCCCTGTGGGCTCCGGCCGACGCGTCCAACTTCACGGTCGCTGCGCGCCCTCACGACCATCCGGTGGAGTTCGTGGTCATTCACGTGGCGCAGGAGACGTTCCAGGACACCATCGGCATCTTCCAGGACCCGTCGAGCGACGTCTCGGCGCACTATGTGGTGGCGTCGGCCGACGGCCGCGTCGCGCAGTGCGTGCACGACGCGGACATCGGCTGGCACGCGGGCAACTGGGACTACAACACCCGCAGCATCGGCATCGAGCACGAGGGATGGGTCGACGAGCCCGAATGGTTCTCCGACGTGCTCTACCAACGGTCGGCGATGCTGACCGCCCACCTCTGCGACAGCCACGGCGTCCCGAAGACGCGGGCGCACATCATCGGGCACAACGAGGTGCCGGGCGCGACCCACACCGATCCGGGCCCGCTGTGGGACTGGGAACGCTACCTGGACCTGATCAACTCGGTCTGAGCCGCCGCTCGTCGAAGGGTTTCCTGCCGGTGCGTCCGCCTGTTTCGGTTTCCAGAGAGATGGCGACGCTAATCCTCTTCGGACAAACTTTCATCACATCAGGCGAATTCCCTCCTCTGATCTCATAACTTCGGTCCCAGGCGCGCAAGATCGCACCATGAAGGGAAGGCTGGGCGCACGTCGGGCCGCCGCGGTGATGACCGTCGCCTGCGCCGCGCTCCTCGCCGGCGTCGCGCCGGGCTCGGCCGACGCTTGCGCCGAGGCGTCCGTCGTCGGCGGCGAATGTCACAAGCCGCCCCGACCGCCCTGGCACCCTTGGCCGCCGATCCCGTGTTGGCCTCTCGGGCACTCCTGGCCGCCCGTCCCGCCGTGGTGGCCCTGCGAACCCCCGCCACATCCACCGGAGCCGACGCCCACTCCGACCCCCACTCCGACGCCGCCGGAGCCAACGCCGACGCCGGAGCCGACGCCCGCTCCGACTCCGACGCCCGAGCCCACGCCGGCCCCGGAGCCCGAGCCAGTGCCCGAACCCGAACCCGAACCCGAACCCGAGCCGGAGCCCGAACCGGAGCCCGAACCGGAGCCCGAGCCCGTCGAGGTCACGCCGACGCCGTCCCCCGAGCCGACGCCCGAACCGGAACCGGAGCCCACCCCCGAACCGGAGCCCACCCCGTCGCCGACCGCCTCGCCGACGTCCTCGCCGCTGATCGACGCGCTGCGGCTGCCGGCCAGCGATCCGCCTTCGGACTCCGGCGGCTCGCTCGTCGGCCGGACGCTGCTGATCGTCGCCCCCGCCGTGCTGGCCGCGGCGGCGCTGCGACCCCGTTCCGGTTCCCGCTCACGAAACTCCTAGGAGGTCCGGTGTCCGAATGGCTTTTCCTGGCCACCATCGTCCTCGCCACCTGCGGCATCGTGGTGCTCCTGGCCGTGCTGCGGCAACGCCGTGTCGGCGAGGACGACGACCCGTCCGAGACGCCGGACGTCATGGAGTACATGACGATGATGATCGGCGTGGTCTATGCCATCGTGCTGGGCCTGGCCATCGCCGGCGTTTGGGAGGCGAACAGCGCCGCGGGTGCCCATGTGCAGCAGGAGGCGCAGGCGCTGCACGAGATCTCCCAGCAGGTCCAGATCTTCCCCGACGACGTCAGCGAGGACGTTCGGGAGGCGATCGACGCCTACGTGGACTACGCGGTGAACGAGGAATGGGACCACATGGTGGACCACGGTGAGCTCACCGCCCGCGGCAACGATCTGCTGAACGGGGTGCGCACCGCGGTGACCCAGTACGAGCCGACCACCGTGGGCGAGGTGACGGCCTATCAGGGCATGGTCGACCGGCTCTCGGTGGCGACGGAGGGGCGCGCCGGACGCGCCGAGAGCGCCCAGCCCACCATGCCGCAGGTGGTCTGGATCGGGCTCTTCACCGGCGCCGTCGTCGTGATCGGCCTGGTGTTCATGCTGCAGATCCAGCAGACGACACGGCAACTGGTGGTCGCCGGCCTCTTCTCCACCCTGATCTCGTTCCTGCTGTATCTCGTCTGGTTCTTCGACGCGCCCTACGCGCGGGCGCTCGGGGACGCCACCGAGGCGTTCACGACGCTCTTCCCCGAGGCCACCGGCGGCGGCTAGCGACCCGCTCAACGCCCGCCTCGACCGGGGGGACGGGCCGTAGCATGAGGCAGATGATCGCTCTGCTTCCGGCCCTCACCGGCGCGCTCGACAAGCCGGCGCTGTGCTTCGGCGACCAGACACTCAGCTACGCCCGGCTGCGGGCCGAGTCCGGCGCGCTGGCCCGCCGGCTGGCGGGGCGGGCCCGGGTGGCCGTGTGGGCCACCGCCACCCTGGACACGGCCGTCGCGACGGTGGGGACGCTGCGGGCGGGCGTGCCCGCGGTGCCGGTGAACCCGCGGATCGGCGAGCGCGAGTTGGCGCATATCCTCGCGGACAGTGCGCCCGAGGCGGTGCTGGCCGCCCCCGACGTCACGCTGCCCGAGGCGCTCGCCGCCCTCCCCCGGCTGGCACCCCGGCCCGGCCCTGCCGCGCAAGGCACACTCACGGACGGCCCGGACACCGAGCCGGGCGGGCCCGGCGCCGCGCCCCACGACCCCGAGCGGCCCGCGTTGATCGTCTACACCTCGGGCACCACGGGGCCGCCAAAGGGGGTGTTGCTCCCCTCCCGGGCGATCGCCAGCACCCTGGACGCCCTGGCCGACGCCTGGCGGTGGACCGGCGACGACGTGGTGGTGCACGCGCTGCCCCTCTTCCATGTGCACGGCCTGGTGATCGGCGTGCTCGGACCGCTGCGGCGCGGCGGCACGGTGCGCCACCTCGGTCGGTTCTCCCCCGAGGCCGCGGCCGCGGCGCTGGCCGGCGACGGCACGGTGCTGTTCGGGGTGCCGACGATGTACCACCGGCTGGCCGAGGCGGCCACGACGGACCCGGCCGTCGCCCGGGCGCTGGCCGGCGCCCGGCTGCTGGTCTCCGGCTCGGCGCCGCTGCCGCTGCCGGACCACGAGCGGATCCGGGCCGCGACCGGGCGGCGCGTGGTCGAGCGGTACGGGCTGACCGAGACCCTGATGAACACCAGCGTGCGGGTGGACGGGCCGGACGCCGCCGGCACGGTGGGGGTGCCGCTGCCCGGCGTGGAGCTGCGCCTGGTGGACGACGCGGGGGCCGAGATGCCGGCGGAGGACGGCGAGACCATCGGGGAGATCCAGGTACGCGGCCCGAACCTCTTCACCGGGTACCTGAACCGTCCCGACGCCACCGCCCAGGCGTTCGACGGCGAGCCCGGGCGGGGCTGGTTCCGCACCGGCGACATGGCGACCCGGGACGCGGCGGGCCGGTACCGCATCGTCGGGCGCAGGTCCACCGACCTCATCAAGAGCGGCGGCTACAAGATCGGCGCAGGCGAGATCGAGAACGCGCTGCTCGACCACCCCGGCGTCGCCGAGGCGGCCGTCACCGCCGAGCCCGACCCGGACCTCGGCGAGCGGATCATCGCCTGGGTGGTGCCGCGGGACGGCGACCGCCCGCCCTCCGCCACGGCCCTCACCGACCATGTGGTCCGGCAGCTCGCCGCGCACAAGCGGCCGCGCGAGGTCCGGTTCCGGCCCGCGCTCCCGCGCAACGCCATGGGGAAGATCCTCAAACGGGAGCTGGTGTGACGACGTCGGCGGCCGGCCCCGTGGCGCCGGCCCGGCGGCTGATCGGCACCCTCGCCCGCGACTTCACGGAACTGCCGTACCGCTCCCCCACCCCGGCGGACGCCGCCGGTGGCATGGGGGCACCTCCCGGGCCCTCCGGGCCCGGAGGGGGGCCGCTCGGCTGGCGCGGCTACGACGAGACCCGGGCCCGCGCTCGCGAGCGCACCGGCGAGACCGAGTCCGTGGTCTGCGGTCTCGGCCGGATCGGCGATGTCGAGGCGATGCTGATCGTCTTCGAGTTCGGCTTCCTGGGCGGCTCGATCGGCGCGGCCACCGGCGACCGCGTGGAGAACGCGTTCACCACCGCCCGGGACCTGTCGCTCCCGGTGGTCTCCGTGATCGCCAGCGGCGGCAGCCGGATGCAGGAGGGCATGCACGCGCTGACCCAGCTTCAGCGGATCGCCCGGCAGATGGTGCGGCTGCGGGCGGCGGGCCTGCCGCATCTGGCGGTGCTCGCCGGGCCGGTCACCGGTGGCGGCTGGGCCACCCTCGGTGCCGGCTCCGACGTGCGGCTGGCGCTGCCCGGCGCGCAGATCGGCTTCGCCGGCTCCCGGGTGCGGCCGGCCGATGCCGATCCCCACGCCTACACGGCGGAGGCGCAGTTCGCCCGCGGCCAGGTCGACCGGATCGTGCCGCCGGCGGAGTTGCGGTCCGCCGTCGAACGCTGGCTCGCCCTGCTGACCACACCGGCCGCCGGGCCGGTGCCGCCACCCCGCGCGCTGCGGGACGCGCCGCTTCCGGAGAGCGGGTGGGAGGCGGTGCGCCAGGCGCGTGCGCCGGAGCGGCCGCGCGCCGAGGCTTATCTGGACGCGTACGTCGATCTGCGGGAGCCCTTGGCCTGCACCGACCCCGGCGTCCTGTGCGGCTTCGGCCGGCGCGCGGGCCGCCCCGTCGGCTACGTCGCGCAGCTCGGCACCGCGACCCGGCCCGCCGGGTTCCGCGCGGCGACCCGGCTGCTCCGGCTCGCCGACCGGCTGTCGATCCCGGTGTTGACCCTGGTGGACACGCCGGGGGCGGCCAACGGGGCGGACGCGGAACATGAGGGTGTCGGCCCGGCGATCGCCGAGGCGATCACGGCGGTGGCGGCCAGCCGGATCCCGGTGACCACCCTGCTGGTCGGCGAGGGCGGCTCCGGCGGCGCGGTGGCCCTCACCGCCCCCGGGCGGACGTGGGTCACCCCGGACAGCTACTACTCGGTGATCGCCCCCGAGCTCGCCGCCGCGATCCTGAAGCGCGGCCCCGACGAGGTGCGGACCACGGCCGAGCAGCTACGGCTGCGGCCCCAGGACCTGGTGGAGCTCGGACTGGCCCGCGGCGTCGTCCCGGCGTGACGCGGGCCCGCCGGCCGGCCGGATGAGGCCGGCCAGCCGAGCCAGCCGCCCGTACGAGTCGAGCCGCGCGGCGGTGTCGTGGCTGGTGAGGGTCACCAGCACCTCGTCGGCGCCGGTGCGGTCGATCAGGCGGGCCAGCCGCCGGGTCACCTCCGCCTCGTCGCCGTAGAGCTGGCCGGCGCGGGCCTCCTCCAGATGCCGCCGCTCCCGCTCGGACAGCGGGCGCCCGAGGATGTCGTCGGGCGCCCGCAGCGGCGGGAAGACGCCCTGGGTGCGGGAGACCACCGTGGCCCATGCCTCGGGCAGCTGGAGCAGCGCCGCGGCGTCGTGGTCGGCGGCGACCGCGACGTTGACGGCGAGCATCACGTACGGGCGGTCGCCGCGCGGGCCCGGCCGGAACGCGGCTCGGTACCGCTCCAGGGCCGCCAGCGTCCGGTCCTCCTCCCGGAGGTTGGCCATCACCAGGGGAAGCCCGAGCCCGGCGGCGGTCTCCGCGCCCGCGCCGACGGCCAGCACATAGGCCGGGACGCGCAGGCCGCGGGAGGGGACGGCGATCACGGCCGCACCGTCGCCGTCCTCGCCGTCGTCGGTATCGTCGCCGTCGCCCTCGAAGTAGGCGAGCAGCTCGGCCAGCTGCTCGGGGAACCGGTCGGCGGCGTCCTTGTCGGCGCCGAGGGCGCGCCGCACCGCCCCGGTGAAGCCGACCGACCGGCCAAGACCCATGTCGACGCGGTCGGGAAACAGTGACTCCAGCACCCCGAACTGCTCGGCCACCACCAACGGCCGGTGGTTGGGCAGCATCACCCCGCCGGTGCCCACCCGGATCCGCGTGGTCGCCGCGGCCACGGCGGCGGCCAGCACGGTCGGCGCCGAGCCGGCCACCCCGGGGACGCCGTGATGCTCCGCCACCCAGAACCGGTGGTAGCCGAGGGCCTCCACCCGCACCGCGACGTCCACGGTCTCCCGCAGCGCCTCGGCGGGCCGTTGTCCGTCGCGGACCAGCGCCCGGTCCAGCACGGACCAGCGCACCGACCGCAGCCGCTCGACATCGTTCACATCTGGTTCAACAGCGACGGGGCGCCGGGATTCCCGCCCCGGGTGGCGGGTCCGGCGGGACGGCCCGATCTGACCGCCCCGCCGGACCCGCCTGCCGGTTCCCTCAGGACAGCCCGCGGGCGGCCAGCCAGCGCAGCTGCTCCTCGCTCTGCGAGGCCCGGCCGCCGCCGTGGTCCCCGTAGTGCCAGACCGTGATCTCCTTCGGCCCCGCGTAGCGGTGGTAGGCCGCGAAGACCGTGGACGGCGGGCAGACGTCGTCCATCAGGGCCACGCTGAAGAGCGCGGGTGCGATGGCCCGCGGCGCGAAGTGCACGCCGTCGAAGTAGTTCAGGGTGGCGAACACCTCCTCCGGGTCCACGCGCCGGTGCACCCCGAGATACCGCGTCAGCTCCGGGTATGGGCCTCCGGAGGCGATCTCCGAGGCGCGCCGGTAGTGGCACAGAAACGGCACGTCGACCAGGGCGGCGGCCACGGCGTCGCCGACCAGCCCGGCGGTCGCCAGCGCCAGGCCGCCGCCCTGGCTGCCGCCGGCCACCACGATCCGGTCCCGGTCGACCGCCGGATGCTCGCGCAGCACGTCGACGGCGCGCACGCAGTCGGTCATCAGCCGCCGGTAGTAGTAGTGCTGGGGGTCGGTGATGCCGCGGGTCATGAAGCCCCCGACGAACTGCGGGGCCGGGGAGGGGTCCGCGTCCGGGGTGTCGTGGCCCTGACCGCGGCTGTCCACCACGAGGTGGGCGTAGCCGGCGGCGCTCCACAGCAGGTGCTCCAGGTGCAGCCCACGGCCGCCGCTGTAGCCGATGTAGGTGATCACGGCGGGCAGCGGGCGTTCCGCGCCGCGCGGCAGCAGCAGCCAGGCGGCTATCGGCTCGCCGCCCCAGCCGGGGAACCGCACGTCGAAGACGTCCACGCCGGTCAGCGGGGAGTCCGCCACGGGCCGGTACTCGGCCGGGCCGGTGGAGGCGCCACGCGCCGCGTCGAGGGTGCTGCTCCAGAAGTCGTCGAAGTCCTCGGGTTCGGTCACCGGGGGGTCGTAGGTCCGCAGATCTTCCAACGACATGTCCGTCAACGGCATGCGATGCGCCTTTCCTGCAAGCGATTACCGCGGGAAAGCTACGTGGCGCGGAGATCTCCGTCAACGGCTGCTCCGGCGCTCACCAGGTGGTACGGATGGACCATGGACTGGATCGCGCACCCCGACGCCTGGCTGAGCCGGCTGGTCCTGCAGCGCGGGCTGGCCGTCGTCTACCTGGTCGCGTTCCTCGGCGCGGTCCGAGAGTTCCGCGTGCTGGCCGGGGAGCGCGGGCTCACGCCGGCACCCGACTTCCTGCGCCAGGTGCCGTTCCGGCGGGCGCCCGGCCTCTTCCAGCTGCGCTACTCCGACCGGCTGCTCGGTGCCGTCGCCTGGCTGGGCGCGGCGCTGGCCGCGGCGGTGGCGGCCGGCGCGGCGGACGCGGTCCCGCTGTGGGCGTCCATGCTGCTCTGGTTCGTGCTGTGGCTGCTGTACCTGTCGATCGTCAACGTCGGGCAGGTCTGGTACGGGTACGGCTGGGAGTCGCTGCTGTTGGAGGCCGGGTTCCTGGCGATCTTCCTCGGCAACGACGCGATCGCGCCGCCGACGGTGGCGCTCTACCTGGTGGTGTGGCTGGTCTTCCGGGTGGAACTGGGTGCCGGGCTGATCAAATGGCGCGGCGACTCGTGCTGGCGGAAGCTGACCTGCCTCTACTACCACCACGAGACGCAGCCGATGCCCGGCCCGCTGAGCTGGTTCTTCCACCGGCTGCCCGCCCCGCTGCACCGGGTGGAGGTCGCGGCGAACCACGTGGCCCAGCTGATCGTGCCGTTCGCGCTCTTCCTGCCTCAGCCGGTGGCGACCTGGGCCGCGCTCGTCGTCATCGTCACCCAGCTGTGGCTCGTCGCCTCGGGGAACTTCGCCTGGCTGAACTGGCTGGCGATGCTGCTCGCCGTCGCCGCGGTCGACGGCGCGTTCCTCGCCCGCCACCTTCCGCTCCCGGCACCGCCCACGGATCAGCCGGACGCGTCGGCGTGGTTCACGACCACGGTGCTGGGTGCCGCGGCCCTGGTCGCCGTCCTCAGCTACTGGCCGGTCCGCAACCTGATCTCCCCGGGACAGGCGATGAACCGGTCCTACAACAGCCTTCACCTGGTCAACACCTACGGGGCGTTCGGCACGGTGACCCGGGTGCGGCACGAGATCGTCCTGGAGGGCACCACGGACCGGGTGCTGACCGACGACACCCGCTGGAAGGAGTACGAGTTCCACGGCAAACCGGGAGACCCGGGCCGACTGCCGCGCCAGTTCGCGCCCTTCCACCTGCGCCTCGACTGGCAGATGTGGTTCGCCGCGCTCGCTCCGCACCTCCCGCGCCCCTGGATGCGCGGGCTCGTGCGACGTCTGCTGGCGGGCGACCGCGCGACCCTCCGCCTACTGCGCATCAACCCCTTCCCCGACGCGCCCCCCGTCTGGGTGCGCGCCCGGCTGTACCGCTACCGCTTCACCACCCGGCGTGAGCGCCGTGCCACCGGCGACTGGTGGCACCGCACCCCCCTCGGTGACCACCTCCCCCCACAGGCCCTCGACCGCTCGGACCCCGGCCCCCTGGGCTGAGCGAGCAGTGGGCCGCATGAGGTACAGTTCTGCTGCACGGTGACCTTGGGGAACGGCATCAACACCGGCAACGGGACGTGGCGCAGCTTGGTAGCGCACCTGACTGGGGGTCAGGGGGTCGTGGGTTCAAATCCCGCCGTCCCGACCAGCATCTTCGCAGGTCAGCGATCCAGCGCACCTTTGGTGCGCGCCGGGGAAGCAGTAAATCCTTTGGCGCGCGTTGGGGTGCGCTTCTGTGTGCCCTGACGAGGGCTGGGCCGGGTTGGGGAGCATGAGCGGGCTGTCCCGGCCGAAACCGATGCCTCTGTGATGCCTTCGAGCTCGCAGGTCAGCGTGGTGCTGAGGGCCATCCACGGGAACCGTGGAGTGTTGCCGCGAGCACGTGCGTCAGAACTTCCTGATGCACCCTGGCTCTCCCGGGGCGCGACCACCAATCAGGTGCGCGCGCTACGCGACCATCTCCCGACCGCGCAGGTCACCCTGGTGGTGATCGAGGCGACCAGTGACTACTGGAAGCCGTTCTACTACCTGTTGGTCGAGGGTCTGAACGTGGTCCTGATCAACGCCCGACAGGTGAAGAACCTGCCCGGCCGCAGAACGGACGTCTCCGATGCCGCCTGGCTGGCCCAGCTTGGCGCCCACGGCCTGGTCCGCCCGTCCTTCACCCCGAACGCGCCACCCGCCGCGCGATCACCGCGCTCAACCACTGGAGCACGTCGAGCTCGCCACCCAGCTCATGACCCGCGCCAGCACCGCCCCGCCCACCAACCGGCGTCGGTGAGCCGAGCACCAGTGATCACTGGGGAACGGCGATCCGCAGGAGGAGTTCGTGGAGCGACTGACGCTCCCGCGCGTCCAACGGGTCCAGCAGTTCGTCCGTGACGCGCCGGCCGGCCGCGTCGCTGTCACGGAGCAATGCCATGCCGGAGTCGGTCAGCACGACGATGCGGCTGCGACGGTCCGCGGGATCCTGCCGCCGTTCGGCCAGGCTCTGCCGCTCCAGGTCGTCGACGAGGCTGACGATCGCGCTCGGGTCGTAGCCGAGGCGGGTACTCAGTTCGCGTTGTAGGGCGCCGGGAACGGTGGAGAGGTAGCGCATCAGCGCGTAGTGGCGCAGGCGCAGGCCGGACTCCTGCAGCGTGGCGTTGAACATCTGTCCCGCGCGCAATCCGAGCCGGTAGAGGAGGTAGCCGGTGTCGGAGTGGAGCGACCGCATCCACGGCTCGGCGGTGTCCACGGCGGGGGCGTGCTTCCGGGGAGTGGCGCCGGGTTGAGCGGTGGTGATGGCTGCCTCCAGCGGTAACGACGGGCTGTGCGCGTGAATCAGTCCTCATCAGTCGTGACCAGGATGGCGTAGAAGCATAATCACCGCAACTATTGACGACAACAATTATTGCTCCTACCTTCCATGGTGCCGCTCCGGTGATGTGCCCGCGATGTGCCCCGGGAGGTCCCATGCGTCCCCGTCTTTCCTTTGCCCTGCTCGCCGCCGTGCTGACGTTGGCCGCCCCGGCCTGCGCTGGCGACTCCTCCTCCGGTGACGACGAAACGATCAGGATCGGCATGATCACCGAGTTGACCGGCCCCTTTCAGTCGCTGGGCACGGAGGCCCGCAAGGCGGCGGAGCTGGCGGTAGACCAGATCAACGCCGACGGCGGCGTCGACGGCCGGAGACTCGAGCTGATCGTCGAGGACGCTCAGGGGAAGCCCGAGCAGTCCGTTCTGGCGTTCAACTCGTTCGAGGACCAGGGCGTGGCCGCCGTGCTCGGTTCCTCCTCCTCGCTCGTGGCCAGCGGCACGCTGCCGTCGGTCGACCGCGCGGAGATCCCGTACGTCTCCCTGACCGCGCACGACTCCCAGGTGACGGAGGATCATCCGAACGTCTTCGCGGTCCCGGCGCTCTCCTCGGACTACGCCGAGGCGCTGCTCCGCTACTACCGGGCGCAGGACGTCACCAGACTCGCGGTCGCCTATGACACCGAGACCCAGTACCCGCTGGAGGGTTACGAGGCGATGCGGGACCTGGCCGGCGAGTACGGCGTCGAGATCGTGGTCACCGAGGAGACCCAGTACGACGCCGACGACTTCAGCCAGGTATTCACGCACGTCGACGGCTCCGACGCCCAGGCCCTCGTGGTGTGGATGAGCGGCGCCGGCGCGGTCACGCTCGTCAAGCAATACGCCGACTCGGGCCTTGGGATACCGATCGCCTTCACCGGCTCGCAGGCCAGCGAACTGTGGCTCGACCCGGCGGGGAGCGCCGCCGAGGGCGCCGTCGTCCCCAGCGCCATCGGCGTGGTCGGCGACCACCTCCCCGAAGGGCCGCAGAGGCAGGCGATCGAGGAGGTGTCCGTGCCCTTCGAGGAGGAGTACGGCTACCCGCCACCGCAGTTCGCCATGGACGGCTACACGGGTGTCACGGTGCTCGCCGCCGCTATCGAACAGGCCGGCAGCACCGAACCCGAGGACGTTCGCGAGGCACTGGAGCGCCTGACCCTGACCACGCCCAACGGCACCGTGCAGTACTCCGCCGAGGACCATTCGGGCCCGTCCGCCGACGACGTCTCGGTCAACACCGTCGTCGACGGGGGGCTCGTGCCGACCGACTGGTCCAGGGAAGAGCTGGAGCTGGTGGCCCCATGACCGAGCACCTGCTCCAGGTGACGGGACTGACCCGCGCGTTCGGCGGCGTCCGCGCCGTTGGCGGCGTCGACCTGACCGTCGCGCCCGGCAGCACGCTGGGCGTGATCGGTCCCAACGGCGCCGGCAAGTCGACCCTGTTCCACCTGATCGCCGGTCAACTGCAGGCCGACAGCGGCGAGGTCCGCTTCGCCGGACGGCCGATCGACCGGCTGTCGCCCCACGCCAGGGCTCGGCTGGGCATGGCGATCGTCTTCCAGGGGGCCCGCGTTTTCCGCGGCATGACGGTCGCGGAGAACGCGATGGTCGGCGTCCACGCCACCACCAGGGCAGGCTTCGCGGCGGCGGCGCTTCGGCTGCCGCGCCACCGTCGTGAGGAGCGCGCGATCGCGGAACGGGCCCGCGAGGCCGTCCGCCGGGTCGGCCTGGCCGACTGGGCGGACCGCCCCGCCGAGTCGCTGCCGTTGGGACAGCAGCGCGCCCTCCAGGTGGCTCGTGCCCTGAGCTCCGGGCCGCGCCTGTTGCTGCTGGACGAGCCGGCCTCCGGGCTGCGCAGGGCCGAGCGCGAGCGGCTGGTGGAGCTTATCGACGAACTCCGCGCCGAGGCGGTGACCATCATGCTCATCGAACACGACGTCGGCCTCGTCGGCCGCGTCGCCGACCGGATCACCGTCCTCGACCTCGGCCGGGTCATCGCCGAGGGTACGCCGGAGGAGATCCGCACCGATCCGGAGGTCATGAACGCCTACCTGGGGTCGGGGCCCATGCGGGAAGACGCGGCCACATGAGCGGCGACGTCGCCCCGGCCGCGCTGCCCGTCGTCGAGGTGCGGGACCTGGTGGTCCGGCACGGCGCCGCCACCGCCCTCGACCGGGTGTCGTTGCACGTCGCCCCGGGCGAGCTGGTCGCCCTGGTCGGCCCCAACGGAGCCGGCAAGTCCACGCTGGTCAACGCCCTTTCCGGAATCCACTCCCCCGCCTCCGGCTCCCTTGAGGTGCGCGGCCGCCTCGCCCAGGTGCCCGAGGGGCGGCAGATGTTCGGCGACCTCACCGTGGACGACAATCTGCGGCTGGGCGCCTGGCGCGTGCCCGGGCGGGGCCGGGCACGCCGCGCCGCCCGCGACACCGCCTGGGTCTACGAGATGCTGCCCGCCCTCATGCGGCTGCGCCATACGCGGGCGGGCCGCCTGTCCGGCGGCGAGCAGCAGATGGTCGCCGTCGGCCGCGCCCTGATGAGCCGGCCCGACGTCCTCGTCATCGACGAGCTGTCCCTCGGCCTCGCGCCCCTCGTCGTGAGGAGCCTCGCCGAACACCTCACCCACCTCAACCGGGAGCAGGGCACGGCCGTGCTGCTCATCGAGCAGAACGCCCGGCTCGCCCTGGACCTGTGCGGCCGGGCGTACGTCCTGGAGGCGGGCCGGATGGTGTCCGAGGGCACCAGCGCCGAGTTGTCGGCCAGCCCCGACGTGGTCCGCGCCTACCTCGGCGACGACCTCGGTGCCAGGAAGGGCGCGGCGTCGTGAACGACTTCCTCGTCTACCTCGTCGCGGGCCTGAGCACCGGCTGCGGCATCGCGCTGGTGGGCAGCGGCCTGGTGCTGATCCACCGGGTCACCCGGGTGGTGAACTTCGCCCAGGGCACCTTCGCCGTGCTCGGCGCCTTCACCGCCATCTCGCTGTTGGAGGCCGGGGTGCCGCACGGCGCGGCCGAACTGCTCGGCATCGCCACCGCCGCCGTGGCGGGCCTGCTGGCCGGGGTGATCGCCATCGGCCGCCCCGGCACCACGCCGCAGGCCGCGCTCATCGTCACCCTCGGCCTGAGCGTGCTGGCCTACGCCGTGGAGGTGCTGATCTGGGGCGACGAGAGCCGCTCCGCCGAAGGGCTGTCCGGCACCGTGTCCCTCCTCGGCGCCCGCGTGCAGAAGGATCACCTGCTCGTCATCGCGGTCGCGGTGACGCTCTTCCTCGTCCTGGCCGCCCTGCTCGACCGCACGGACACCGGCAAGGCGCTGTCGGCCTGCTCCTCCAACCCCTACGCCGCCAGGGTCGTGGGCATCCCAGTCACCCGCATGGGGCTGGTCGCCTTCGCCGTCGGCGGTGGGCTGGGCGGCCTGGCGGGAGTGCTGCTGGTGCCCACGCGCTCCCTGTCGTTCGACTCCGACGTGTCGCTGATCATCAACGGTTTCGCGGCGGCGATCGTCGGCTCCCTGCACCACTTCGGCCGCACGCTGACCGGCGCGCTGCTGCTCGGGGTGGTCCAGGCGATGGTCGCCGGCTACGGCTACGCCCCCTACCAGACGGTGGTCGCCCTCGGCCTGATCCTCGTCCTGCTGATGTGGCAGTCGGCCCGCACCCGCGGCGTTCTGGCGGAGGCCGGGTGACGCCCCGCCGCAGAGGTCCACGCACCAGAAAGGCAGCGCGTATGAACACCGTTGTCCCGAGCCGACGCCCCATCCTGGTCGCCGCCGCGGTGGCCACCGCCACCCTGGCCCTTCCGCCCCTGCTGGACGGCAGCCAGTTGTCGGTGTACATCCTGCTCGGCCTGGCCGCGATGGTCGCCGTCGGCCTGACCCTGCTCATGGGCTACGCCGGGCAGGTCTCGATCGGCCAGGCGGCGTTCTACGCCATCGGAGCCTACGCCGCCGCGCTGCTCGGCGCCCACGACGTGCCGCCGTTGCTCTGCCTGGCCGCGGCGCCCGTCGTGGCCGCCGCGTGTGCCGCGGTGATCGGCGGGCCGCTGCTGCGGCTGCGCGGGCACCAGTTGGCGTTCGCCACGATCGCCGCGCAGCTCATCCTCGTCTCGCTGCTGGGCGAGTGGGAATGGGCGGGCGGCTCGGTCGGCGTGCCGGGCATCCCGCTGCTGTCCGTCGGCGGCTTCGAGTTCGACGAGGACATCCACTACGCCTACCTGGTCTGGGTGGCTCTCGTCCTCGTCGTCCTGCTCGCCCACAACGTCACGACCTCGCGCGTCGGCCGTGCCCTGCGCGCGCTGGCCACCAGTGAGACCGCGGCGAGCGCCAGCGGCGTACCCGTGGCCCGCTACAAGGTCGCCGTCTTCACCCTCGCCGCCGCGTTCGCCGGGCTCGCCGGCGGAATCTACGCCTTCTTCATCGGCTACATCGCCCCGCACTCCTTTCCCGTGCTGCTGTCCGTCGAGTACCTGGTCATGGTCGTCGTCGGCGGACTCGGCTCCCTGTGGGGCGCGTTGCTGGGCGCGGCCGCCGTCACCCTGCTGGTGCAGGTGTTGGGCGACCTCGCCACGATGCCCGGGATGCCCGCGACCGCGCCGAGCATCTTCAGCTACGCGGTCTACGCCACCCTGCTCGTCGTGGTCGTGCTGTTCCTGCCCCGCGGGCTGGTGTCCGTGCCCTCCCAGGTACGGAATCCGCTGCGGGGCCGAGCGGAGCCCGCGTGACTCGGCCCCCTCCAGGTATCCACCCAGGTATGCAAGGAGCTGCCACCGTGTCCGATCCCTCCTCCTCCTCCATCGATCTCGCCGGCACGGTGGCCGTGGTCACCGGCGCCGGGCGCGGTCTGGGCAGGGCCTACGCCCAGGCACTCGCCACCGCCGGCGCGTCCCTCGTCGTCAACGACGTGGACCCGGACACGGCCGAACGCACCGTCGCGTCCATCACCGACAAGGGCGGCACGGCCGTCGCCGAACCGGTCCCCGTCGGCACCACCGAGGCGGCCGAGCGCCTGGTGGCCCGCGCCGTCACGGAGTTCGGCCGGCTGGACGTCCTCGTCACCAACGCCGGTGTGCTGCGCGACAGGATGCTGTGGAAGATGAGCGACGAAGACTTCGACACGGTCATCTCCGTCCATCTCAGGGGCACCTTCACCTGCGCCCGCGCCGCCGCCGCCCACATGCGCGAGCAGGGCGAGGGCGGCAGCATCATCCTGGTCGGCTCCCCGGCCGGGCAGCGCGGCAACCTCGGCCAGACCAACTACGCCGCCGCCAAGGCCGGCATCGCCGCCATGGCCCGCACCTGGTCCCTGGAGTTGAGCCGGGCCCGCATCACCGTCAACGCGGTCATCCCGGTGGCCGCGACGGCGATGACCGAGACCATCCCGGCCTTCGCCCCGTACGTCGAGGCGATGCGCGACGGCGAACCCCTGCCGGACTTCCTGCGCGCGGGCGAGGGCTTCGGCACCGTCGAGGACTGCGCCGCCCTCATCCCGTTCCTGGCCTCCGACGCCGCCCGCGACGTCACCGGCCAGTGCATCGGCATCGGCGGCGACAGGCTCACGCTGTGGTCGCACCCCCAGGAGATCAGGGCCGCCTACGCGAACGGCGGCTGGACTCCTGAGTCGATCGCCGACGCCTGGCACACCTCGGTCGGCTCCGAACCGCAGAGCGTCGGCATCCCCGCGCCGAGGCTCCCGGAGGCGCCATGACCACCGCACCGAACCTCGACGATCTGGTCGCCATCGACGTCCACACCCACGCCGAGGTCTCGACGAGAACCGGACGCACCTCACTCGACGAGGACCTGCACGCGGCGTCCTCCGCCTACTTCGGGAAGGCGGGTCGGCACAAGCCGACGCTGGAGGAGATCGCCTCCTACTACCGCGAGCGGAAGATGGCCGCCGTCGTCTTCACCGTGGACGCCGAGCACGCCACCGGCACCGGGCCGGTCCCCAACGAGGAGATCGCCGAGGCCGCCGCCGCCAACGCCGACGTCCTGATCCCGTTCGCGTCCGTCGATCCCTTCCGCGGCAGGGCAGGTGTGCGGCAGGCCCGACGCCTGGTCAAGGACTACGGGGTCAGGGGCTTCAAGTTCCACCCCAACATCCAGGGCTTCTTCCCCAACGACCGGCCGCTCGCCTACGAGCTGTACGAGGCGATCGAGGAGACCGGGACCATCGCGCTGTTCCACACCGGCCAGACCGGAATCGGTGCCGGACTCCCTGGTGGCGGCGGCATCCGCCTGAAATACTCCAACCCCCTGTACGTCGACGACGTCGCCGCCGACTTCCCCCATCTGAAGATCATCCTGGCGCATCCGTCCTTTCCGTGGCAGGACGAGGCCCTGGCGGTCGCGACCCACAAGCCGGGCGTCCACATCGACCTGTCCGGCTGGTCGCCGAAGTACTTTCCGCCGCAGCTCGTGCGTTACGCCAACTCGCTGCTGAAGGACAAGGTGCTCTTCGGCTCCGACTACCCCCTCCTCACCCCCGACCGCTGGCTGGCCGACTTCGCGAAGCTCGACATCAAGGACGACGTCCGACCCAGGATCCTCAAGGACAACGCCGCCCGGCTCCTCGGGCTCACCCACTAGCCCAGCCGCAAGGGAGGCGCCACGATGCGCAACGAGGGACTGGGGTCCTGGCCGGCACGCCGCGCCCGGATGACCCCCCACCGCACCGCACTCCTCCACGCCGACCGGCGGATCACCTACGCCGAGTTGCACGAACGCACCATCCGGCTCGCCCACGGGCTGCGCGAACTCGGCGTGAGCCCCGGCGACCGCGTGGCCTATCTCGGCCCCAACCACCCTTCCTACCTCGAGACCCTCTTCGCGACGAGCGTGCTGGCCGCGGTGTTCGTCCCTCTCAACACCCGCCTGGCCGCGCCCGAACTCGCACACCAGTTGGCCGACTCAGGTGCGACAACCCTGGTGTACGCGCCGTCGCACGCCCAGCACGTGGCCGAACTGCGCCGCGCCGGCGCCGGGATCCGGACCTACCTGGAGGTGGGTGCCGCGTACGAGGACCTGCTGGCCACGGCGTCCGCCGAGCCGATCGACGAGCGGGTGGGGCTCGAGGACACCTGCCTCATCATGTACACCTCGGGCACCACGGGCTCGCCCAAGGGCGCCGTGCTCACCCACGGCAACCTCACCTGGAACGCCGTCAACGTCCTCATCGACCACGACCTCACCGCCGACGAACGCGCCCTGGCCGCCGCGCCGCTGTTCCACTGCGCCGGGCTGAACATGCTCACCCTCCCGGTCCTGCTCAAGGGCGGCATCTGCGTTCTGGTCGAGTCCTTCGATCCCGAGTCCGTCCTGGACCTGATCCAACGGCACCGCATCACCTTCGTGTTCGGCGTGCCCACCATGTACGACCTGATGCTCCGCCATGCCCAGTGGCCGTACGCCGACCTGTCCTCACTGCGCACTCTGACCTGCGGCGGTTCCCCCCTCCCCAGCACACTCGTCGCGGCCTATCAGGAACGAGGGCTGGCGCTCCAACAGGGCTACGGAATGACCGAGACCGCCCCCGGTGCCCTCCTCCTCGACCGCGAACACGCCGCGGTGAAGGTCGGTTCGGCGGGTGTCCCGCACTTCTTCACCGAGGTACGCGTCGTCCGACCCGACCTCACCCCGGCCGCGACCGGCGAAACGGGCGAGGTCCTGATCAGCGGCCCCAACGTGATGCCCGGCTACTGGCACCAAGCCGAGGCATCCAGGGCCGCCTTCGCGGACAGTGGCTGGTTCCGCAGCGGCGACGCCGCCCGCGTCGACGACGACGGGTACGTCTACATCGTCGACCGCATCAAGGACGTGATCATCTCGGGCGGCGAGAACATCTACCCCGCCGAGATCGAGAAGCTGCTGCTGGCCCACCCCGACATCGTCGACTGCGTCGTGATCGGCGCATCCGACGAGACCTGGGGAGAGGTACCCCGAGCGGTCGTCGTACCCCGCGAGGGAGCCGACCTCGACCCCGCCGCCGTGCTCGCCTCGCTGTCGGGCCGCCTGGCCAGGTACAAGATTCCCAAATCGGTCGTCATCGTCGGCGAACTGCCCCGCACCGCCACCGGCAAGATCCTCAAGCCGCGCGTCCGCGAGCTGTACGGAACGCGCTGACCCCACCCGCCCAGAAGAGGGAGAACCTGCATGAGCGTCACCGTCAACGGCCTGGACGAACTCAAACAGCTCGCCGGCAGCGACCTCGGCACCAGCGAGTGGATCGAGATCACCCAGCAGCGGATCGACACCTTCGCCGACGCCACCGGTGACCACCAGTGGATCCACACCGACCCGGACCGAGCCAAGGACGGGCCCTTCGGCGCCCCCATCGCCCACGGCTTCCTCACCCTCTCCCTCTTCATCCCGCTCTTCACCGAACTGTTGGACGTCAAGGGCGTGACCACCAAGGTCAACTACGGCCTGAACCGGGTCCGCTTCCCCGCACCCGTGCGGGTCGGCTCCCGCATCCGGCTGGCCGCCTCGCTCGCTTCCGTCGAGGGCGTGCCGGGCGGCGTCAAGATGACGGTCGACGGGACGCTCGAGATCGAGGGAGGAGCCAAGCCGGCCGCCGTGCTGCAGAGCATCACCCTCCTCTTCGCCTGACACACTCGGGCGGAGGTAATCTTTCGCGGACCCGTACCGGCTGGAGGGGACCGTGGAGGAATCGGCTGACGCGCCGGACGACACCGGGGACATCGGGCAGGCCGTGCGCCCCGAAACGCTGTTGCTGGCGCTGCTCGGCGACCAGGTGCTCGGCCGCGGCGTGGCCGTGTCCACCGGCAGTCTCATCACGGTGCTGAACCGGCTGGGAGTCGGCGAGCACGCCACGCGCTCCACCGTGGCACGCATGTCGCGCCGCAACCTGCTGCGGCCGGTGCGCCGGGGCCGTCAGGTGTTTCTCGGGCTGACGCCGCGCGCGGTCGCGGTGCTGCAGGACGGTCTGCGCAGGCTGGAAGCCGAGATCGTCGACCGGGAGTGGGACGGCCGCTGGACCTTGCTGGCGTTCTCGATCCCGGAAACACGGCGGGCCGCCCGTCACGCGCTACGGACCCGCCTGGGTTGGGCCGGGTTCGCGCCCCTGCGCAGTGGGCTGTGGGTCTCGCCGCGCGCGACGGACGTCTCGCAGGAACTGGCCGAGCTGGACCTGCTCGACCACGCCGAGGTCTTTCGTGCCGAGGCCACCATGTGGACCGACCCCGCGAGGATCGCCCGGGAGGCATGGGATCTGCCGGCGATCGCCGGCGGCTACCAGCGCTTCCTCGACCGCTGGTCGGGCGATGACCACCGCGTGCTCGACGATCTGTCACGGCGCACCCGGATGACCGCCGAATGGCTCCTGCTGATCCGTCAGGACCCGCGGCTGCCCCTGGCCCTGCTGCCGCCCACGTGGCCGGGGGGCCGGGCCCAGGATCTCTTCCGGGCCCTGCAGTCCCAACTGGTCGATGCCGCGGACGAGCTGGCCGCAGCGTGGCTGTCGACCATCGCGGACGAGAAGGCGGCGCCCTTCGGACAATATTCGACAACTCATTGACGGTCGTCACGAGGTTGACTAACTTGATGCTGGGGGCTGGCACGTGACAGGAGGCCAGCAATGACTCGCCTAAGGGCCACACTCGCCGCCATCGCCAGCGGCATTCTGCTCACCCTCAGTGGCTTTGCCCTCCCGACGTCGGCATCCGCCGCCCAACTCATCGAGGTGACCAACTTCGGCAGTAATCCCGGCAATCTGCGTATGCACGTCTACGTGCCAGATTCCACTCCCACCAGTCCGGCGATCATCGTCGCCATGCACGGCTGCGGTGGCTCGGGGCCGGGCTTCTCCGGGTCCAGCGAGTTCAACTCGCTCGCCGACCAGCACGGCTTCATCGTCATCTACCCCACCGCGACCAAGCAGACGGCGATGGGCAACTGCTTCGACGTGTGGTCGCAGGAGTCAAAGACCCACGGCGGCGGCAGCGACCCCGCGTCGATCGTCTCGATGGTCAGCTACGCGGAGCAGCAGTACGGCGGCGACCCCGAACAGGTCTTCGCCACGGGGAGCTCGTCCGGTGGGATGGAGACGCAGGCCCTGCTCGCCGTCTACCCGGACGTGTTCAAGGCCGGCGCGTCGTTCATGGGCGTGCCCTTCACCTGCTTCGCCAACGAGGCCGACTTCCCGCCGTGGACCAGCCAGTGCGTCAACGGAAGCATGAACAGGACCCCGCAGCAGTGGGGTGACGCCGTCCGGCAGGCGTACCCGGGCTACTCCGGTCCTCGCCCCCGGGTGCAGCTGTGGCACGGCACCGCGGACCCCCTGGTGCCGTACCAGCTCCAGCAGGAGGCGGTCGACCAGTGGACCAACGTCTTCGGGCTGAGCCAGACCCCGACCTCGACGGACCAGCCGCAGCCCAGTTGGACACGGAACCGGTTCGCCGACTCCAGCGGCACCGTGCAGGTCGAGTCCATCAACGTCCAGGGCGCCGGCCACAGCCTGCCCATGGGCGGCATGGCCGCCGCGGCCGTGACGTTCTTCGGCATTGACGGCACCTGACCCCGACCCAGGGCGCCGGTCCCCACGGGGATCGGCGCCCCCGGTCCCGCTGCGGTCAGCTTCAACGCCGCCGCCGCCACGCCCCCGGCCAGTTCCACCGGGTGTGACTCCCCCGGGCACCCGACGCTCAGCACACGCCGTCGCCCGGCTTGGGATTGCTCAGGCCGAACAGCGGGCGTAGCCGCAGACCGGCCCAGGTGCCGAGAAGTGCGGTGGCGCCCCATATCCAGCCGTGCAGGCTGCCGGAGGCGATGCCCGCGAGATAGGCGCCGATGTTGCAGCCGCCGGCAAGGCGGGCGCCGATCCCCATGAGGATGCCGCCCAGCACGGCGGCAATCGCGGTCCGTGCCGGCACGCCGCGGTGCAGCGCCCAGGTGCCACCGAGGGAGGCGGCGAGTGCGGCGCCGACGATGATGCCGATGTCGGTGAGGCTGTTCTTGTCGGCGAGAACGGGCCCGGACAGCATCTCCGCGTTGCCCGACTGCTGCCAGAAACTCCAGCCCTCCGGCTGCCCACCGAGCGCACCCACGGTCTCGCTGCCCCACAGGGCGAACGCGCTGGTGACGCCCCACGGCCCGCCGGAGACCAGCAGCACGCCGGCCCCCAGCACGGCCAGCGCGAGGGCGCCGGCGGCCAGCGGCCAGGAACCGCGGACCGCGCGGGTCGCCAGGCCGCGGCTGGTCGGCACGGCGGCGGTCGGCGGCGGGGTGCGCCGGCGTTGCACCACGCGCGTCACGGCAACGAGCGCGCCCAGGGCGAGGATTGTCACCGCCCAGGAGCCGAACCAGCCGACGTGGTCGGACAGCACCCACGGTTCGAACGCGGGCAGGTCGTTCCACAGGTCGAACTGCCAGGCCGCGAGCGTTGAGCCGACGATGAAACCGCCCAGGGTCAGCACGATCGTCGACTGCCCCGCGCCGACGGCGAACAGGGTGCCCGAGGCGCAGGCGCCGCCGAGCTGCATGCCGATGGCGAAGACGAACGCCCCGAGCAGCAGCGCGACGCCCAGCGGCCCGGCCGACGGTGCCGGCTCGGAGCCGAACAGGCCGGTGCCGGTGCCGATGATCAGGGCGAACAGCGTCGCGGTCGTGCCCAGCAGCAGGGCGTGGGCGCGCAGCCCGCTGCCGTTGCCGACGGCTATCAGCTGCCGCCATGCGGAGGTGAAGCCGAACCGGGAGTGGAACAGGGCGAAGCCCAGTCCGAGTCCGAGCAGCAGCAGGACGCCCGGCTGGCCGCCGTGGGTGGCGAACACGTAGGCGCTGAGCGCGGCGGCGATCACCCCGAAGACGGCCAGCGGCACCCACCGCACCGGCGGCGCGTCGGGCGCTTTCGGCGGTGGAGCACTGGTCGGGGACGGCGCGAGCACGGAGGAGCGCAGCCGGGGTCGAGCGGGGGCCGGCGCGGCCGGCGGCGTGGGTGGGGACGTCGTGGTCACAGGTACTCCGGGAGAGGTGCGTGGTGATCGGGGGGTGGGGGGAACCGCGGCGGCGGAGATCCCGCGCCGAAGCGGCAGCGAGCGGGGAGAAGGTCGGACAGCCGGAGGTCAGCGGCGACAGAGGCCGTCGTCCACGCACCACGCCAAACTCGCGAACGACGCGAGACGCAGAAAGCGGGCGGGTGCGACCATGCGGACCATCGTAAGATCCCGCCGCTCGAGACGGCGACCCCGGGGGCGACAGAACGCCGGGCCCGGTGCGTGACCGGTGGTGGCGTGGCTGGTGGCATCGCGGACGGGGGGCGATGCCCCACCGCGCGCGGAAGTCGAGGCGCGCAATCGATCAGCACCCGCGCTCCAGCCCTTCGCGCAGCACCGGCCGGGGCGAGGCCTCCAGCGGCCTGGCCTTCGACCAGCTCCTCGACACACCGCCGGAGGGGGCGTAGCCCGCACCCACCGTGCGTGGGGCGTCAGGGGTTCTCGTCGCGGGCCTTGTCGGTCAGACGGGTGAGGTCGTTGCCGCCGGCGCGGCCAAGTCGGGTCGTTCGGCGACAACAGGCCCTGCGGCGGAGGATGCGGCGCGGAGCCGGGGCTCACGGCCATCCCGCCAGCAGCGCGGTGAGCGCCGCCGCCGGGTCCCCGTCACGGGCCCCCTCCGGCCACCACGCCTCCTCGTCCGTCTCCGGGGTACCCGGCTCCGCCGCGTAGGGGTACCAGTGGCCGTCACCGCCGAAGCGGAGCTGGACGCCGCGTGCTTCGTGCGTGAGCCGGTTGGCTCTTGGGCGCAGGCGGGGGAGGTCGGCGGCGGCCAGGGCCGGGCGGGCACGGTCGAAGGGCCCCGCGGGTGGGTTCCAGGGGTGCTCCAGGACTGCCAGGGCCTCGGCGCCGCCCTGGCGCCAGGCCGCGACCGCGCGTGCCAGCGACCTCGGGGTGCGGCCTGTGCCGGCGGCAGCGCGGGCGTACCACGCGCGGGTCGAACGCGTCAGGCCCGCGGTGGGGCTCGCCGCCGCCAAACGGACCACATCAGGCCAGGGATCCTGCGGCGGCATCGGATCGACCCCGGTGCGTAGGGCCGCGTGGGCGCGGACTGCCGCGTCCGCGGCCAGGAGCTCCAGGGCCGTGATGTCCAGCGGGACTTCCGCGGGTGTGTCAGGCAACGCCGGTCCCGTGCCCGGATGTTCGGGAAGCGGGAGTGGGAGTGGGAGCCGCGGCAGGACCCTGTGGGTCAGCGCCTCGCGGGCGGGGACGGTCCGAATGCGCCGCGACTCCCGCGCCGTCTGCACCGCATTCCGCTTCCGGAACTCCTCCAGAAGCTCCGACTCACCCCGCCCCCGCATCAGCAGCAGCACGAACGGGTCCGCGTCCAGCAGCCGCGCCGCCTGGTAACACAGCGCGGCCGCGTGTTTGCACGGGTGGCCGCGGTCCGGGCACGAACAGTGCGGAGAGAGGTCGTCGGCACCGGGAAGCAGGGGCGCGCCCGCCCGCAGCGAAGACTCCGCCAGCGTCCGCGACATCTCCTTGTCCAGCAGCGCCGCCATATGGTCCGGTTCCGCCTCCACCGTGGCCAGCAGGAGGTCCCACTGCGCGTCCGTGAGCGTGCGCAGTCGCGCCTCCGCGCGGTAGGGGCGCGGGCGGCTGCCCTGCACCAGGGCCGCGACCCGGCCCGGTGTCACGGTCATGTCCAGCACATGGCCCGCGCGCGCGTACGTGCGGCCACGCGCGAGGCGGGCAGTGTCCAGCGATGTCTGCTCCAGCGCCGCCAGCCAGGCCTCGCCCCACCACGTGTTCGCGAACGGCTCGCGCGAGTCGCGAGGCCGGGCGGGGAACGCGGGGAAGATCCGGCGGCGGTCGTCGCTCGGGACGCGTACCGGCTCCCGGCTCATGGCTCGCTCCGCAGCGCCACCAGCCGCGCCAGGTCCGCGTCCGACAGCTCTGTCAGGGCCGTCTCCGTGCCGTGGGCGCCCAGGATGGAGTCGGCCAGGAAGCGCTTGGCCAGGAGGAGTTCGTCGATGCGGTCCTCCACTGTGCCTTCCGTGATCAACCGGTGGACCTGAACCGGCTGGGTCTGGCCGATGCGGTAGGCCCGGTCCGTGGCCTGTTCCTCCACCGCCGGGTTCCACCAGCGGTCGTAGTGGACGACGTGGGCGGCGCGGGTGAGGTTCAGGCCCGTGCCGCCCGCCTTCAGGGACAGCAGGAACACCGGGACCTCATCCGCCTGGAAACGGGCGACCATCTCGTCCCGGGCCGCCACCGGCGTGCCGCCGTGCAGAAGCTGGGCCGGGATGCCCCGCGCCGCCAGATGACGCTCCAGAAGACGGGCCATCGTCACGTACTGGGTGAAGACCAGTGTGGCGCTGCCGGCCGACAGGATCGTCTCGAGCAGTTCGTCCAGAAGCTCCAGCTTGCCTGAGCGGCCGGGCAGCGCGGCACTCTCCTCCCGCAGGAACTGCGCCGGGTGGTTGCAGATCTGCTTCAGCGACGTCAGCAGCTTCATCACCAGGCCGCGCCGCGCCATCGTGCCTTCAGCCGTGGCGATCTCCTCCAGCACCTCGCGCACCACCGCCTCGTACAGCACCGCCTGCTCCCGGGTGAGCGCGACCGGGTGGTCGGTCTCGGTCTTCGGAGGCAGCTCCGGGGCGATGCCGGGGTCGGACTTGCGGCGGCGCAGCACGAACGGGCGGACGAGGCGCGCGAGCCGTTCGGCGGCCTCCGGGGCGCCCTCGGACTCGATGGCGCGGGCATGCCGGGCGCGGAAGTTCTTCAGGTCGCCGAGGAGGCCCGGGGTGGTCCAGTCGAGGATGGCCCAGAGGTCGGAGAGGTTGTTCTCGACGGGGGTGCCGGTGAGGGCGATGCGGGCGGGGCATGGAATGGTGCGCAGCGCGGCGGCGGCCGCCGCGTACGGGTTCTTGACGTGCTGAGCCTCGTCGGCCACCACCAAGTCCCAGTCGACCGCGCTCAGTTGAGACGCGCTGGTACGCAGCGTGCCGTACGTGGTGAGGACGATGCCGGGGCGGGCGGCGTCCAGTGAGCGGCCCGCGCCATGGTAGCGGTGCACCGGAACACCAGGGGCGAAGCGCTCGATCTCGCGCTGCCAGTTGCCGAGCAGGGAGGCCGGGCAGACGACCAGGGTCGATGTGGCGGGCTGGCGGTGCAGGTGAAGGGCGATGACGGTGATCGTCTTGCCAAGGCCCATGTCGTCTGCGAGGCAGGCGCCCAAGCCGAGCGATGTGATCCGGTCGAGCCAGGCAAGGCCGCGCAGTTGGTAGTCGCGGAGGGCGGCAGCCAGGCCGGGCGGCTGGGCGGCGACGGGCGCCGCTCCATGGGCGAGCCTGTCACGGAGTTCGGCCAGCGTGCCCACCGGGCGGACCGACACTGACTCGCCGTCCACCTCCGCCTCGCCGGTGAGCGCCACCGCGAGCGCCTGGACCGGATCAAGGTAACCCAACGCGCGCTTGCGGGCCTTGCGCACCAGATCCGGGTCGACCACCAGCCACTGATCGCGCAGCCGCACGATGGGGCGGCGGGCCTCGGCCAGCTCGTCCATCTCCCGCTCGGTGAGCGGCAGCCCGCCCAGCGACACCTGCCAGCGGAACTCCATCAGCTGCCCGGCATCGAAGGAGCTCGTCTCGTTCGACGCTGTGCCGGGCGCGGGGCGTACCACCGCCTGTGCCGTGAGGTCCCGCAGCAGCGTCCGGGGCCAGTGCAGCCTGATGCCGGCGGCCTCCAGACGGCGGCCGGCGGGGCCGAGGATCTCGGAGAGCTCGCCGTCCTCCAGGACGAAGGTGTCCGGCACCGACCGCTCCAGCAGGCGCGCCAGTGGCGGCCACACCCGCGCCGCGCGGCGCAGCGCCAGGACGGTGTCGACACGGGCGCGCGGTCCGAAGCCGACGCCCGCTGAGCCGTTCCACAGCGCTCCGGCGTCGGCGAGCAGCGTCGGGTCTGCCAGGCTGTGCACCTGCACGGCGACGGCGGCGGGGCGGGCATCCGGCTCGTACAGCTCGTGCGCCGCCAGATGCAGCCGCAGCGAGATCCGCACGCCCGCGTCGGCGCCCGCCGTCACCTCGGCCGCCCAGCCGGCTGCGGCCGGAAGGTGCTGCGGCTTGCTGGCCGCGTACGCCTCCGCGCCGGCGGCGACTGGGGCGCCTGGCGTACGCGGAAGGGTGTCGGCGACGGCGTCAAGGAACTCTCGGAGCAGTGCCTCCGCATCCGGTAGCCGCAGCGGAGTACGGCCCTCGACGGGGACCGCGCGCGCCTCGTACGGCATCGCGGCGGCGATGGCGCGCAGGTGGGCCACGTCCTCGGCGTCCAGCGGACCGGCGCGCCAGGCGTCGTGGCCGGAATCGGTGAGGCCGGGGAGCAGCCGGCCGCGGGCGACCAGGTGCAGCGCGTGCTGAGCGGCGGCACCCCAGCACGCGGCGGCCGGGTGCGTGGCGAGGTCGTGCCGGGCGGCGGTCAGCGCCGGCAGGGCCTCGGCGACGGTGAACAACCGGGCCGGGGTCCTGGCTCTGCGGACCCCTCGCCCGTGGGCGCGGACCACCTCCAGCTCGACGTCCGCGTCCGGAGGCGGTTCGCCCTGAGGCGACCAGAGGGCCAGCCTGCCCTGCCGGGGCGGGCTTCCGGGCAGGAAGACGACGGCGCCGAGCGCCATGTCCCGCCTGCCAGGTGCCGTCACCGGGCCGAGTGTACGGTCCGGGTCGAACCCTCAGCTCGTGCGGAACCCGTCCACCCTTCCCCTCGCCACGTAGACGGTGTTGGTCGCTGATCCCCCCTGCAGAGGATTGTCGAACTCGACGACATGAGCTTCCGCGTCCGCGAAGACCTCCGTGAGCACGGAGGCGAACGGTCCGTCTGGCGGATCGTTCGACCACAGGGCGAAGACACCACCGGGATGAAGCAGCTCAGCGAGGCTCTGCAGCCCTGCGGGTTCGTAGAGCGCGGCGTGACGCGGGTGCAGCACATGGCGGGGCGAATGGTCGATGTCCAGCAGGATGGCATGGAATCGCCGGCCCGGTCTCCGGGGATCCAGACCGCCGGTGTCGCCGACCAGCGCGAAGAAGTCGCCCTGCGTCAGCCGGCAGCGGGGATCAGAAGCCAAACCGTCGCCCAGGGGCACCTGACCTCGCTCGTGCCATTCGATCACTTCCCCGAGCGCCTCGACCACGATCAGCGAACGAACCCGTGGGTCATCCAGGGCCGCCCGGGCCGTGTAGCCAAGGCCGAGGCCCCCCACGGCAACGTCGAGTTCTTCCTCGGCCAGTTGTGCCAGGCCCAGTCGCGCGAGCGCGATCTCGCCCGCCGTGAAGAGGCTGGACATGAGGAACTCGTCGCCGAGCTTGACCTCGTACACGTCATCGCCCGACGCCGGATGCCGCCTGCGTCGCAGGCTGATCTCTCCCAGCGGCGTCGGGCGCCAGTCGATCTCCTCGAAACGCACGCTCATACCCTTCCCTCTCCGCCGTCGATCCCGGCGATGTGTGCGGCGACCTGCCGGAGGTCTGTTGACCACGGCGACGGGCGTGGGCTCCTCCTAGCCAACCAGGCTTGAGCGCCGTGGGCTGTGGCCCTCACGGTAGAGGCTGGTGGCAAGGGCTATTGCGGTGTGGGTGGCGGGGTGGGTGGTGTGGGCGCGCCAGATGAGGTGGACGGGAATCGGCTCGGCGCCACGGAGGGGGCGGTAGATGATGCCGTCGCGGCGGTACTGCGCGGCGGTGGCCTGGGGAGTCAGTCCGATGCAGCGGCCGGTGGAGATGGCTGCGAGCCAGTCATCGATGTCGTGGGTGTACTCGACGGCGGGCCGGTCCTCCTCGGGCCACAGATTCAGGGCGGTGGTGCCGGTTCGGCGGTCGATGGCCAGGGTGCGGCCGGGGATCTCGTCCAGGCGGATACCGCGGCGGCGCGCCCAGGGATCGTCGGACGCCAGGGCGACGCAGCGGGCCTCGTGGCCGATCCGCGCGTGGGACCACGGTTTCAGGTCGATCGGGGCGCGGATGACGGAGAGGTCGCACAGCCCTTCGGCGAGGCCGCCGGTGGGAGTGTTGTGGCGGATGAGGCGCAGCTCGGTCTCGGGGTGCTGGTCGCGCCAGCGGCGCTGGAACTCGGTGGTGTGCTGGCCGAAGGCGGACCAGGCGTGGCCGATGTGCAGGCGGGTGTGGCCGGTGGTGGCTTCGCGGACGAGTTCGTCGGCGCCTGCGAGCAGGATGCGGGCGCGGGCCAAGGCTTGCACTCCCGTGGTGGTGGGGGCGACGCTGCGGCTGGTGCGGTGCAGCAGCTGCACCCCGAGCAGACTTTCGAGGCCGGCGAGGGTGCGGGAGACGGCGGCCTGGGAGATGCCGAGCTCGTGGGCGGCGTCGGTGAAACTGCCGGTGTCCATGATGGCGACCAGGCACCGCAGGTGCTTCAGCTCCAGCGCGGCCGCCCTGTTCCGCGTCTCATCCATACACCCAGCGTATAGGTGGGTGTATGGATGCATTTTGCGTATACCGATGGCACTCTCATTGTCAGGGGTATGAAGCTCGATACCTCCCCCGCTGCGCTACCCCGAGCCACCGCAGCCGACGGGGCCGCCCCTTCCCGGGGCGCGGGGCGCGGGACCGGGGTGGCGCTGATGCTGGGCAGCGGCCTGTCCAACCAGACGGGGGCCTCCATCGCGGCGCTGGCGTTCCCGGTGCTCGGGCCTGCCGGGGTGGTGGCGGTGCGCCAGTGGGTGGCTGCCGTCGTGCTCGGGGCCGTCGGCAGACCGCGGCTGCGGCGCTTCACCGCGGCGCAGTGGCGTCCTGTGCTGGGCCTCGCGCTGGTGTTCGCGGGGATGAACCTGTCCCTGTACATGGCGATCGAGCGGATCGGGCTCGGGCTGGCCGTCACGCTGGAGTTCCTCGGCCCACTGACCGTAGCCCTGGCCGGCTCCCGCCGCCGTATCGACCTGGTTGCCGCGGTGGCGGCTGCGGGCGCGGTGACGGTCCTCACGCGCCCCACAGCCTCCACCGACTACCTGGGCATCGGCCTGGCTCTGCTGGCCGCGACATGCTGGGCGTGCTACATCCTGCTGAACCGAACCGTCGGGGCCCGCCTGCCCGGCCTGGAAGGCTCGGCCGCCGCGGCGGCCGTCTCCGGCACCCTCTACCTGCCCGTCGGCGCTTGGGTGCTGTGGCACCACCCGCCTGCGCCCTCCGGGTTGGGCTGCGCCCTGGCAGCCGGGGTGCTCTCCTCCGCAGTGCCATTCCTGGCCGACCTGCTGGCGCTACGCCGCATTCCGACGCACTTCTTCGGCGTGTTCATGAGCGTGAACCCGGTCTTCGCAGCCCTGGTCGGTTTCGCCGTCCTCGGGCAGCGGCTCGATGCCCTCGCCTGGCTCGCCATCGCCGTGATCGTCGGCGCGAACACCGCCGCGGTCTCCACGGCACACCGTCCCACCACCCACCGGAGCACGACGTGAAGGTCCGCATCGCACATCGGTGCGGTCGTCGCTCATCGCACGGGTTGGGCCGGGGCCACCGACTCGCTGACCTCGCCGCCCTTGCGGACGCGGAACCGTACGCTCGGCTCGGCCGCGTCCACATCCGGCTGGAGGGTGCGCTCTTCGGACCAGCCGGCCAGGCGGAACTCGCCCGAACCGACGTGGACCAGCCCGAACGCCGGGACACCCGACACGTTCAGGACGAGTCCGTGGCGGTCGTCGACCGTGAGTTCCGCCGGTACGGTCTCGTCCGGGCCGGCCACCGGCTCTTCCTCGGACCACTCGGCGAAGCTTGCCGGCATGGCGAACCGGCAACGCAGCGCGCGCAGCTCCGCGTCGGACAACGGAATCGGCTCGCGGGCGAGCACCACGTCGCGCTCGGCCAGCCGATCGCCCACGTGGTCAGGGAAGAACCCGAGCAACGCCCTGGTGACCAGGCAGTCCAGGACCAGGTGGACGCGGGTCTCGGAGCCGGAGTTACTCACGTAGTGCGGACGGTCGAAGTCGCCGAACCACAGCCGCCCGACGTCCCAGTGGAACCGTTCGCCTCCGATGACGACGTACGCCTCCGGGTTGGTGATGACCGGCACGTGCAGCCGCACCAGTCCCCACGGCATCGCGAACTTGCCGTCCCTGTGCTCGCGGACCCGCACGCCCGGTCCCAACGCCATCAGCCGTACGCCGAGCAGCTGAGTCGGGAACCCGCGCAGGATCTCACCCACGTACGGTGCTCGGGCCAGGTGGGGCGTGTCGGCGTGTTCGACCGGGCCGGCGCCGCCGGCGTCGGTACGCGCGGGATCGCCGCCGGGACTGCGCAGCGGAAGGATCTTCCAGTCCACCGTGGATTCGCGGATCACTCCGTCCTGGCCGATGGAGCGCTGCGACCGCCACGGTCGCGCACGCAGGGCACGGATCTCGGTGGCGAGCCGGTCCGCGTCGTACCGTCGGTTCAAAGGTGTGGCGGCCGGGAGCACGCCCCCCGCCGGGTCGAGAGTCTGACCGCTCATCTGTTTCCGCTCCTCGGGTCGTTCGCTCCTCGTCCTTGCGGGGCCATCGTTGCGGGGCCGTCGTTGGGGGCCGTGGCCCGACGACGAGAACGCCGGGCCACGGCTGCGTTGGTTCAGTAGATGTAGCGCATCCGTACCTCCTCTCATCGGGCCGTCGTTGGCATCACACAGGTAGGTCTTCGTGCCGGGCGACCAGCGTGCCCTTGTCCCGCAACGGCGTCCGTTCGTCGCTGAGCACCGAGCCGCCGACGGCGGTGAGCCCGGCCGTGCGAAGGTCGGCGATCACGTCGCGCGGCCGGTGCAGGTGATGGTCGCGTTCCACGGTCTCGGTCGCCACCAACTCGTCGTCGTGATAGGTCCGGTACACGTGCCGTACGCGGGCGAGATCCGGACCGATGGGCCAGGCGGCCGAGGAGAGCGCGTACCGGCACGCGCCGACGTGCGCCGACCGCATCTCGCGCTCCGGGTGGTCGGGGATCTCCTGGTCGTGCACCATGTCCATCGCCAGCACGCCGCCCGGTACGAGGTGCTCCGCGAGCGTGGCGAAGAACGCGGGCCGCGCCGCCGCGGGTACGTGCTCCAGTACGGCCGAGAGGTAGACGTAGTCGAACCGGCGGCCGAGCCGGAAGCCGGGGGCGGCCACGTCGAGCACCGTCACCCGGTCGCGCACCGCGGGACGCTGCGCCAGCTTGGTCAGCAGAACCGCGCGCATGGTGGGCGAGCGCTCGAGGCCCAGCACGCTCCCGGCGCGCTCGGCGACGGCGAGCGTCATCCGGCCCGTCCCCGGTCCGATCTCCAGCGCATCGCCGCCGGGCGGCGCCAGGCCGACGAAGAACGACACCAGCGCGGGCGATCCGGGACCGACGTGCAGCAGATCGTAGTAGCCGGCGACCGCACCGTACGGGTCGGTGTCCGAGGAGACGGTCAGGTCCAGTGCGGTCATGGCTCTCCTCGTTGGTCCGCGTGGTCGGTGGGCAGGACGCCGGCCCGTTGGGCACGTTGGACGTACTCGTCGGTGGTGTTGACGCGGGGGAACTCCGTGGCCGGCACCGGTACGCCGAGTCCGGCGCACAGCGGTCCCCAGCCCTGGCCGACCTCGAACTCGACCAACCGGTCGGCGGGCACGGTGGCCCGCACCTCGTCCAGGTGGGCCCGGTAGACGGCGATGGCGTGATCGCGGTCGTCGAAGCGACCGCCGAACGTGCCCTGCCACACCACTCGCTCGATCAGCCGATCTGCGACCACTCTCCAACCGCCACGCGGCCGGGTGCGGTACAGCGTGCGGGCCATGCTGGCGTACCACGCCTCCGGATCACGCACCACCAGCAGGACCCTGGCCGTGGGGTACACGGTGATGAGCTCGCGCCAGAAGAACGTGGCCGGCCACGCCACGGTCGACCGGTAGGCGCCGAGCAGACCGCCCCAGTCGGCGTTGGCGCTGTCAGCCACGCGCAGCCACTGCCGTGCGTGCGCCGCATCGTCGAACAGCGCCTTCATCGAATGGGTCGGCCCGAGGTCCAGCGCCGCCAGTGCAAGCCGCACCGAACTTGTGCCGGTCCGCCCGAACGAGGCTCCGAGCACCCTCACCGGAGGCTGACCACTAGCCGGTCCAGGCTGCGCAGGGTGAGGTTCGGCAGGAACGTCGGGTCTCCGAGCGACCGGACCGACGGATGGCGATCGGCGAGCGTGCCGAGTACCACCCTGGCGAAGACCGCCATGAACGGCGAGCCGAGACAGGACTTCGGGCCACGGCCGAAGCCGAGATGCGGGTTGGGGTGCCGGTCAGGGAGCACCGTCTCCGGTCGCGGGAACCGCGCCGGGTCGCGGTTCGCGGCGCCGAGCAACAGCGTCACTCCCTGCCCGGCCCGTACGAACGTCCCGCCCACGTCGGTGTCGGTCACGCAGACGCGGGCGACTGCCTGGACCGGTCCGGCGAAACGGACGAGCTCGTCGACGGCGCGGACGATGTCGGCGGCGATCAGCTCTGTCAGCCCGACGGCCCGATCGTGGAGGATCGCCACCGCGGCCAGCGCGAGCAGCTTGCTGCCCGAGCTGTAACCGCTGAACAGTAGGCCTCGAATGGTGTTCGCGATGATCGGGGCGGGCACATCGCCGCCCGCCGCCCGGCGCACGACGTCACCGACGACTCCGTGCTCCGGCGGATCGGCCAGCCAACCAGCCACCAGTTCGGCCAGCTCGCCGAACGCCGAGCCCATCGGCTCCGCCCGCTCCGGCCATAATCCGGCATCCATGGCGGCACCGACCACGCCGCCGATCCGACTCATCGACGCCCCATCCGGCACCGGGACGCCCAGATATCCGCAGGTTGCCGACAGGGCCAGTGGCTCGGCGAGTTCGGTGCGGACGTCGAACGACGGGCGGCGTGCCAACTCCGACAGCAGATCCTCGGTCTGCGCCGCGATCATCCGCTCCAGAGCATCCCCGGCATGGTCGCGCATCGCCTCCAGGAACAGGCGCCGGACCGCGGTGTGCTCCGGTGGGTCCATGGTCAACATGCTGATCGCCTGCGGCGGCAGCTGCTCGCCGACCCGGCGCCAGTCGGCCGCGAACCGGGTGCTGTCCCGAAGCACCGTCACACAATCGGCGTGACGGCTGAACATCCACGAACTCAGAGGTTCGTAGAAGAAGGGCGGTTGCTCGCGCAGCCGGGCGTACGCGGGGAAGGGATCGGGAAGCGTGTCGGGCCGGGCGAGCGAGAGGATCGGATCTTCGGAGAGCGCCTCTGGCATACGTCACCTTTCCGTTCACCCTACAGCTTCTCCTACGGTGGTACTGGGTTGGCGCCAACTGGTCAATCCCTGGCGTCGATTCGACGACGGGCGCGCGCTGCCAAGATCGCTCCGGTGGTACACCACCGCGCCGATGCCGTCACCGTTCACCTCGGACGCGCCACACGGTGTGCCGGCCGGCGTGGGGGGTCCAGCTCCCACAGCGACGCACCGGTCAGAGGGTCATAGCCCACCACACCGGCCCCGGAGATGGTGACGACCGGCCCTCCGTCGGGCGCCCACAGCTGGGCGCTCCGCAACCTCGCGACCATCGTGCACAGCGATCGAACGCCGTCGCACGGCGTTCAGGCTGGCGTTATATGGAGAATATGCACTCCGCCCTGGGAGTCGCCCGCGAGGATCAGGCGTCCGTCCGGGCTGATCGCCAGTGTCGCTGGCGCGATCTTGACCGGCACGGTGTCGTGGGTGACTGGTTGTCCGCCGCCTGGTTCGATGAGCCGGACTTCGTCGCCGACCGAGGCCACGATCAGTCCATCGGCCGCGATCACGGCGTTCCGGCAGCCTGACAGTTGTGCATACGGTGTGACCGTGCCTTCGCGCCAGTCGAGCATCGCCAGGCGCAGCATGCTCGCGGGGTAGTCCAGGTAGCGGAGACATACCGATCCGTCGGGCAGCGTCTGTGGTCCGACGTTCTGGCCGTTGGGGACCGTGAACTCGTGGCGGGGCTGGCCGGTGGCCTGGTCGAGGACGACGACCCGCTTCTGCTCGCGGTCATGGTCCTTCGTGCAGACGAGGACCACGTCGGAGTGTCGCGGGAGCACCACCCAGACCGGCCGCCACCAGACCTTCTGTGTGGGGGCACGTGGCGGAGTCCAGGTCCAACGCACCTCACCGCCGGGTTGGTTACGGCAGCACACGGTCTTGGTGCGGGGTCGCCCGTTGTCGTCACGCACGTCTTCCACGGTGACCGCGCAGCCGCCGTCCTCGCTGTCGAGCCGGTGTTCGACCCCGTATTCGGCAACCATCCAGGCGCCGCCGTCGGGCAGGTACCAACTGCCCTGCCCAAGGCTGGTTTCCAGTTCGGCGTCGGTCAGGCACTGCCCGGTGCGAAGGTCCCACAGCTGCATCTGCCCCCCTTGGCTGTGGATTGACCTGCCGTAGCGGCCGGTGCGGTCGATGACCGTCCGCCACACTGCAGTGGTAGCGGTGCCCTGTCGTGCGGGCTGCTGGTCCACCCTTGCCGGCCACACCGTGACGCGGCCGATGGTTTGGCTGGACACCAGCCGCCCATCGGGCGCGAAGGCCAGCGCGGTCACCGGTGTGAGGGTCGGGCCCACCACGGCAGCGACCTCGCCGTGGCGGTTCAGAAGCTGGATCCGCTCGCCGGCCGCAGCCGCGATCAGCCCATCGGATGGCCGCACGGCCGCGACCTTGGTTCGACTCGTCATCGCCCCGGGACGCAGCCCTTCCGACTCCCCCAGCAGGCCGACAGCCAACTTGCCGTCGGCTATGACGAGCCGGTCGTCCGCGGGGGCCACCGACGCGGTGGCCCAGTGCGCCTCGGCAAGTGGCAGCTCCTGTTCCCAGTCGGTCGGCTTCGTCCAGTCGATGGGGGGTACAGCTGGGTCGGGGGGACGCAGTGTGCGCACCGGCACACCTTGCCGCAGGTCCCACAGCACGACCTGGCGATTCCTCTCCAGGGTGGCCGCGTGCCCGCCGTCCGCGGACACCGCCACCGCCATCACCTCGCCGTCGGTCAGCGCATGCCGCCGTCGGCCCGTCCTGGTGTCCCACACCCACGCCCCGTCCCAGCCGCCCGCGACCACGAAGTCGTCCGTTGCCGCCACATCGGTGAGCGGCCTGCCCCGGTGTCGCATTCTGCGGGTTACCGTCCAGCCGGTCGGATCCCAGACCAGGAGTTCACACGCGTTCCCGGTCACGAGGCGACCGTTCGCTGTCAACGACAGGCGCGGGAAGGGTTTCTCGGTGGCCACCGGGGCCACCTCGCCGGTGGACAACGACACCGCGAACAGGCCGTAGTCGGTGCCGGCCACACACGTGTCACCGTCGGGCAGCACGACCAGGGCAGTCCCCCCGTTCATGGGCAACCTCGCGGTGACCAGCGGCGTCACCGGCTCGATCAGTGGTGGGTCGGACATCCGCACCAGACGAGGACCAGACATGGGGTGGCAGCACCCTTCTCGTCGCTGGATGGAGCCCTGGATGGAGCCGAAGTTGTCCATTCAGGCCGCCGTCGCCACGGTATCGGGCCACGTTCGAAGTGTGCGGCTGCAGCACGCGCGAGGCCTTCGCCCACGATCGGATCCCGGCGCTACGGAATCTCGACCTCGATGACCTCACCGTCCGTCGTGGCGGTGGCGTTGCCGTGGCGCAGCGAGTCATAGCAGCCGTGGCTGCTCCAGACGGGGAGGAAGGTGCCCTCGGGAACGGTCACCGTGATGTCCTTGGGGACGTCCGTGGTGAAGTCCCGGTGGCACTCCCAGTAATGGCCGCTGGGGCTGTCGTCCGGCATGCCGATGATGACGGAGTCCGCGGGCCACGAGGGGTCCCCGGCGCCGATGGTGATCCGCAGAGTCACCGTCACGTCGGCCGCCTGCGATGTGGTCGTCGCCGAGGCGGCCGTTGGGGCGAAGGCCAGCGAGAGGGCGGCGAGGCTGGCACCGAGGGCGAGGCGGAGTCGGGGTCGGCGTGAAGCGGGTCGGGACATCATGCAGTGCTCCTCATCTGTGCTGGCGGGGTGCCCATGACATTCTTCATACGGAGGAGCGCCGGCTTCGGTTCGGACTCGACGGTGGGAACCGGCCACTTTCCGGCCCGGGCAGCCCCTGGAACGGGTTGCCGGGAAGCGGTGTAGTGCCGTAGTCGGCGATCCCTACCCCGGATCACAACCGCCAGCCGCTCGCCGGACCACACGACCAGCTCATCGTTTATGTTGGCTGCCATTCCTGTCTCACCAGGTCCCTCGTTATCCGTGCGGAGGGCCTGTCTCAGCATGCGTGGAAGGGTGGCGTGGCCGGTGTCGGTTGAGGCGTTGATGGATCTGCGGACGACGAGCCGGGCCCGGTGGGAAGCGGCCGGCCTGGACGGCGGGGCGTGGGATGTGCTGGATCGGGTCGGCGTGCGGGAGGGACAGCCGTTCGTGCTCGGCGCGGACGGTTCATACGACGTGGAGTTGAACAGGTTCTTCCGGGAGCTGCCGAGCTGGGGGGTGCGCGCGGAGAACAGCGTGGAGGGCTACACCCGGGACGTCATGCTGTTCTGCCGGTTCCCGCACGAGTCGCGCGGGGGCAAGTCGACCTGCGGGCGTACAAGCGGGTGCGGCTGCTGGAGACGGCGCCGTTCCGGTACGGGGACCGGGTGGTGCGGACGCCGCACGGGGTGAAGGTCGCGCGGGTCAACGCCGAGATGGAGGCGGATGACCCCGCGGACGGGCCGGTGCGGTTCGTGCCGTTCGAGGACTACCTGTTGTGGCGGGACGTCGGGCTGCGCGGCGAGCTGCCGACGGGTGGGCCGGACCCGTCGTGGCGGGGTCGGCATGGGGAACGGAACGCAGCGTGCTCGGATCTGCTGGTTACCACGGGGGTCCGGCTGGGTGAGGGCGCATCGCTTCTGCTCCCTGAAGTTTCCCCGTGATCTTGGACACTCGCTTCCTACGCTGTGAGGGTGTGTCCTTGCTCGTGTCGCTGTCGGGTCTCCAGTGGGGTGAGATAGCCCCAGACCGGGTGCTTGCGCAGCCGTTTGCGGTTGTAGAAGGTCTCGATGAAGGCGAAGATCTCGGCGCGGGCGGTGGCCCGGTCGGGCCAGTGCCGGACGCCGATCTCCTCCTTCAGCACCGCGAAGAACGACTCGGCGGCGGCGTTGTCGAAGCACGAGCCGGTGCGGCCCATGCTCTGCCGCATGCCCAAGTCACGTATCTCGCGGCGGGAGGCGGGTTGGGGGGCCGGGCCTGTTTGCCGGCCAGCCACGCGTAGAACGAGGAGCGGGCCACCTTCAGCACCCGGCACAGGAGAGCAACGCCGAAGGTGGTCTTCTCCGCCTCGATGAACGCATGGACCTCGCTCATCGATCGCTCTCCTTGGCGAAGAAGACCGCCGCTTTTCGCAGTACCTCGATCGTCCTGGCCTGCTCGGCGTTCTCCCGCTGCAGCCGGCGCAGTTCCTCCCGTTCCGCGGTTGTCAGCTCGCCCGGCGCTCCCTGGCCCCGGTCGGTTCGGTCCTGCTTGACCCAGGCCCGCAGGCTCTCGCCGCTGACCCCCAACTCCCGGGCAACCTCGGCCACCGTCCGCCCGGAGGAGCCGACCAGCGCGACCGCGTCCCGCTTGAACTCCTCCGAGTACCGCTTCGTGTACTTACTTCCCACCTGGCACTACTTCCTCCGGGCTCACATGTCCCAGTCTCCAGGTGTCCACGATCAAGGGGAAGGTTCACCCCGAGCTGCCGTCGGTGACGGGCCGGAGCGTGGGTTGGGCCGGTGGCGTTGTCGCCGGCGGTGACGAGCGGCACCGGGCACGGACGGCGTTCATGCCAAGGCGCACGCTGCACCGGGTGCACACCTACGTGGAGGTGGAGCGGAGCGCGGTCGTGGCGCGGCGCTGGGCGGGCGGTCTCCGCGAGGTGGATGGGCAGATCGGGGTACGGCGGGTGGGGAGCCACGCCCTGGTGGTGGTCGACGCCCTGCGGGGACGGGGGTGGTCGTACGCGCCTCACCGGTGGCCAGGACACGTCCGACGTCGTGCCGTGCTGTCGCTCGGCGGTTCTTCGAGTTGGCCGTCCCGACCCGGGCCGGGTGGGTTCCCGGGGCCAGTAGTTGCGGTACAGGAAGTGCCGCTGATATTGATCACGGTCGGCTAGCAGACCGGCGGTGGGCTCCGCGGGAGTTCGCGCAAGGCCTGCCGGGTGGTTCCCGCGGGTGGCTACGGTCCGGCCGTGCCGGTGGAGTTTCTGACTGACGAACAGGCGGAGGCATACGGCGCCTTCGCCGAGGTGTCCACACGCCTGGAACTGGAGCGCTTCTTCTTCCCTGGACGACGCGGACCGGGACCTGATCGCGCTGCGCCGTTCGGACGGGCACCGCTTGGGCATGGCGGTGCAGATCGGCACCGTCCGCTACATCGGCCGGTTCCTCGGGGATGATCCGCTGGCGGTGCCGTGGGGGGTCGTGGAGTATCTGGCCGGGCAGCTTGGCATCGAGGACACCTCGTGCGTGAAGCGGTATGCCGAGTGCCGGAGGACGCCGTACGAGCACGCGCGGGAGTTCCAGGAGCGGTTCCAGTACCGCGACTTCGGCGACCGCAGGTGGGGGCGGGAGTTCCGGGCGTTCCTGTACGGGCGGGCGTGGACACACGCCGAGGGGCCGGTGGCGCTGTTCAACCATGCGGTGACGTGGCTGCGCCGGCACCGGGTGCTGCTGCCGGGTGTCTCGGTGCTGGCCCGGCAGGTCTCGGAGGCCGTACGGCGGCCGACCGGCGCCTGTACCAGTCGGTGGCGCGGGCCGCGCACCGCGTGGACCCGCAGCTTGCGCCGGCGCTGAAGATGCTGCTGGTCGTGCCGGAGGGCAGGCGGGTCTCGGAGCTGGAGCGGCTGCGTACCCCGCCGGTGAAGGCGAACTGGGGCACGAGTGTCATCCAGCGTCGTAGCGGTGGCGCGCGCTCTCGATCTCTCCATGGTGGTCCGTGACCCACTCGGCGAGCGCGTGGACGATGGTGCGCAGGCTCTCGCCCAGTGGCGTCAGTTGGTACTCGACGCGCGGGGGCACCTCGGCGTAGACGGTGCGGGAGACGACCCCGTCGCGTTCCAGGTGGCGCAGGGTGAGGGTGAGCATGCGCTGGGAGACGCCTGGAACCCGCTGGTGCAGGGCGCCGAACCGCAGGGGACCGCGGCTGAGGATGCCGATGACCAGGACCGACCACTTGTCGCCGATCCGGTCGAGGGTCTCCCGGAACCTTCGGCCGTTGTCCGGCCAGCTCTCGCACGGGTGGGGGGCATCGGCAGGCCAGGCGTCGCCCGGGTGCGGGGCGGCGGCACGGTCAGGGTCAGTGGTGTGCTTTGCGTACATCAATGTGCCTTTTGTGAGGTCCCCGCCGCATCCCTATGGTGTGGCTACGTACTAATCGTAACTAAGCGAGGAGTGACATGCCAGTCCAGCGTCTCAACCACGCCGTGCTCTACGTCCGCGACGTCGAACGCAGCGTCGCCTTCTACGCCGACCTGCTGAACTTCCGCGTCGACCACCGCCTCCACGCCGACGGCGGCAAGGTGCCCGAGGCCGCGTTCCTGCAGGCCGAGGAGTCGACCAACGACCACGACCTGGCCTTCATGCAGATCGAGGGCCCGGCTTCCCCGCAGAGCCCGGGCCGACGTCCCGGGCTCGCGCATCTGGCGTGGGAGGTGGACACCCTGGCCGAGCTCCAGCAGATCCGCGGCAAGCTGCTGCAGGCAGGTGAGCTGGCCCACGAGATCGACCACGGCACCACCAAGTCGCTGTACGCCAGCGACCCGGACGGCCTGCAGTTCGAAGTGTGCTGGCTGGTGCCCGCCGACAGGATCAACGAGGTGGCCCGCGAGGCCTTCGCACCGCTCGACCTGGACGCGGTCATCGCACAATTCGGCGCCGACCTCCCAGGCGGGACCGGCATCTCCGCTCCGGCCCGCCACTGAACCAGCAAACGCCGTCTTTCCCCGGCGGGCCATCATGCCCGGCCCGCCGGGGCCCCCTCTCAAGGACCTACCCGACCCACTGGAGGCCAGTTACCATGCAACCCACAGGAGTCCCCGCCACCACCCGGCTGACCGTCGATGTCTGGGCGGACGTGCTGTGCCCGTGGTGCTACCTGGGCGAGCGGCGGCTGGACACGGCCATCGCCTCCTCCCCGCACGCGGCGCACATCGACCTCAGGGTGCGCTCCTTCCAGCTCGACCCGGATGCCCCGACCAAGGCCGTCCCGACCCTGGAGTACCTGGCGGGGAAGTACGGGGTGGGCCAGGCACAGGCACGGGCCATGGAGGAGGGCATGGCGCGGCAAGCGGCGACTGAGGGCCTGCCCTACGCGGTCGACCGGCCGGCCGGCAACACCCTTGACCTGCTGAGGCTGGTGCATCTGGGCGCGGAACACGAGATCGCCTGGAAGTACCTGCAAGCCATGCAGGCCGAGTTGTTCAGCGGCAACACGGACGCCTTCGAGCACGCCACCCTGGTCCGGCTCGGGGAGTCGCTGGGCATCCCCGGAGAGCAGACCCGTGAGGTGCTGGCCGGGGACCGGTACGCCGACCGCGTGCGCGCCGACCAGGACCAGGCCGCGCGCCTGGGAGCGCGCGGGGTGCCCTTCACCGTGCTCGGCGGACGCCTGGGCATTCAGGGCGCGGTAAGCGCGGAGCAGTATACGAACGCGATCAACCAGGCATGGGAGCAGATCAATGGCTGACGATACGGCCCCGCAGACCACCGCCCCACTTGTGATCATGGACGGAGAAGCGGACGGCTACTGTGACCCGAGCACGGGAGTCTGCCTCCTGCCGGGCGCGGGAGCGGCAGTTCGACGCGCTCACCGCCGCCGGGCTGCCGGAAGATCTTCACGGACAAGAAGTCCGGCAAGGACGCCCTGCGCCCCGAGCTGAAGGCGTGCCACGCCTTCCTCGACGCCGGCGACACGCTCGTCGTCCCCTCGCTCGACCGCTACGGCCGCAGCCTCCAGGACCTCATCAACATGGTCGCCGAGTTGCGGACGCGCGGCATCGGCTTCACCTCACCGCACGAGAGCCTGGACACCCTCCGGCGGCCGGCTCGTCTTCCACGTCTTCGCCGCGCTCGCGGAGTTCATCCGCGAACTCATCGTCATCGGCACCAAGGAGGGCCTGGCCGCCGCACACGCCCGCGGCCGGGTCGGCGGACGCCCCAGCGTCGCCACCGAGGAGATCATCCGCGCCGCCCGCGATCTACCCCCCGACCCCGGCCGCTCCATCACCTCAATCGCCAAGCTCCTCGGCGTCTCCCCGGGCACGCTCTACAACCACATCCCGGACCTTCGCGAACTGCGCGTCGGCGCCGGCCCCCGTCAGCTCGAAGCCCCCGCGCGGTAGCCGGACCCGAGCAAGATCAATCTCAGCGGCACTTTCTGTACCGCAACTACTCACGCCCGGTTTCGGCACGCCGGCGGGGTGAACCCGTTCTCGTGCGCAGGTTCCGGAACCCGCGCCGGACCCGGTCTGGGGTGAGCTTGTCGGCCGGGGCGCGCCTCCCCCACGGCCGCCGCAGATCGACGGCGAACGGACGGGCGAGCCAGACACCTCACGTCCTTAAGTTGTCGAGCGGCGCCAGGAGTGACGGGCCGTCTGGGGCAGGAAATGCCGTCTCCTCGTCGAACATCTGGTGTTTCTGGAGGCCGTGGTAAAGCTGGCCGATCATGCGGTTGAAGAGGTGGCGTTGGGTGGAGGCGTGCCAGTCTCCCTGCTCGCGTCGTCGCTGGTAGTGGGCTTTTGCGCCGGGTGATGCGTTGGGGGCAGAGAAGGCCCACAGGTAGCCAGCGTGGTTGAGTCGGTCGTTCTTCACCCACCGGCGGGTGATGCTGGACTTCTTGCCCGACGCGCGGGGATGGGTGAGGAGCCGGCGTATGCCTTCAAGCCGCGGGCGTCGGCGAACCGCTGGCGGTCGTCGCCGAGCTCGGCGAGCACCCGGGCGCCGAGTTGGACGCCGAGGCCGGGGAAGCTGAGGATGATCTCAGCGTCCGGGAGGCCATGAACGACGAGACGTCATCGATCCGGGTGGAGCTGAGCGCGCACCCGGCGCTCCCCCGTGCGGCCGGGGACCCAGCCCCGGCCCCGGTGACACCTCCTCAGCTCGTGAGCCGCCGGAGGAACCACTGCGTCAGGATCTCGTCGACCGCCCTGGCCGTGGGCCGCTGTGGAGCTGGTCGCAGGCCTGGTTCATCGGCCAGCGGGTGCGCCAGGTCCGGCACAGTGATCAGCTCGACCCCGTCCGGGTGGGCATAGTGCTCGCGTAGCGCATCGACCAGGGCAGCCGCGTCCGTGCGCAGGTCCGGGTAGTCCCGCTCCCCGCTGACGAGCAGCAGCGGCGGTTGCGCCGTCAGGTCTCCGGCGCGGGCAACGAAGTCCAGTTCGTCGGCGGCCCTGCGGGACTCCGCGGTCCATCGGTACGCATGTCCGGCGAGGTCATCGACGAGCCCGACGACGGACTGTATCCGCACAGCCGGGTTGACGAGTGCGGCCGCCCTGACCGGAATCCGCTGCGTGGTCAGTACCTGCAGCGCCACGGCTCCGCCGAGTGAGGCACCGAGAACGCCGACCGGCTCGTCGTCGACCGGCAGCTGATCGCGCAGCGCGGTGAGCGCGGCCGGGAACTCGTCGGCGGCCTGATGGACGATCGGGGCCAGAAAGGCCAGCAACGCGTCCTCGCGGGCGAGTTCGATGACGGCGTCGACGCGGCCGTCGACCATCCGCGCGCCAGACATCGGCATGCCCAGGTGGACCCGCCAGGCAGGCACCCCGGCCATCGGCAGTGCGGCCGCGAACGCCGCGTCCGTACGCGGCGCGTCCAGCATGTGCCACGTCACGATCAACGGCGCGGGACCGTCGATGGCTTCGGCCGGTGGGAGCGCCGTGAACGGCACTCCGGCTGCGGTACCAGTGATCGTTTCCATGTCTCTCCCTCGGCTCACGGCTTGCCACCGTAGGCAGCTCAACGGGGGCCGAGTCCCTGCCTCTGCCGACGGCGAATCTGCCAGCGGCGAACCGCTCCCGGGTGATCTGACAGGTGGGAGGAGTGACGAAGTAGGTGCCGAGTCGCGCGAATCCCTCGGGGCCCGGCGGCCTGACGATAACGGCTGGGCCCATGACAGACGGACAGGCATCATGACGGAATGGCCGAGCTGATCGATCCGACCGTCAGCCTGCGCACGTCGTTTCTTGCGGCGGTGAGCGAGTTCCACGCAGACCGGGACTACCCGGTTCCGTGGTTCGTCACCGACGTTGACCCGCCGGCCCTGACTGATGCCCCCGCCTTCGCCGCCTACGTGGCGCGGGTGCTGGGCGAACGGGACGAGGCAACCGTGCGCGCGGAGTGGTTCGTGCCGATGACGACCCTGTGGTGGGCTGAGAACGAACAGATGCTGGGCAGGCTGGCGATCCGCCACCGACTGACTCCCGCACTGGAGAAGGCCGGCGGACACATCGGTTACGACGTGCGCCCCAGCGCGCGGCGCCAGGGACACGCGACCGCGATGCTCGCCGCGGCGTTGCCGATCACCCGGTCACTCGGCATCGCCCAGGCCCTCCTGACCTGCGACGAGACGAACACCAACTCCCAGCGCGTGATCGAAGCGAACGGCGGCCGGTTCTCCGACATGGTCGGTGACAAGCGCCGCTTCTGGGTGCCGACGTCCTGATCCGCCGCTTGCCGGGACGGACAGCGAGATCCCGCGGGTGAGGTCGCGTGACGACGGACCTGCTGGTCCCCAGCCCTGGGATAGCGGCTCGCCGAACAGGGCAGTAAGGCTGGGGTGAACCACGGCCCGCGCACCGCTGCTCCGGTGGCCGCATCTCGCGGACCCGCGGGCCCTTGATAACGAAGGCAAGGTAATCGCGATGAGGAAGAAGCTCTCCGTACTACTCGTGGCGGTGGCCGCCGCGGCCGCCACTGTGGTGCCGGTCTCCACGGCGCACGCGGCTGAGGGGTACGACCGGTGCCCCGACGGCTACTACTGCATGTTCTCGGGCCTCGACGGGACCGGTGACATGATCACCCTCAGCGGAAGCACCCCGGATCTCGCCGCGCTCGGCATGGACGACCGGGCCAAGTCGGACTGGAACCGGACGCCTTCGACCATCTACCTCTGGTCCGATGCGAACTACAGCGGCTGTACGGCCGTGACCTCTTCCGGCCCGACGGGCAAGGGGAACTTCTTTTCCGACTACCAGGACTTCTTCAGCTCGGTGCAGTTCGACGGTCCTGGCGGTCTGAGCTGCGGCACACCCCCCGGCGAGGGCGGCTGAACACCCGCTGCTGTTACGGGATTCGGACCCGCCGCCCGTCGGTCGAGTGGTGAGCGTGTTCCGTATGAGGACGGCCGCTGGGCGTTCCACACCGCCGATCCGCCGGCGTCAGCGACGGTGAGTCGTGTGGCGTGCCGCCAGGGCGGCCGGCCCTCCGGTCGCCGCCTGCCCACCGACGCCCGATCCGGGTGGGCAGGCGGTCGCGGGTGCCATTTCGGAGCGACCGGCCCGCAGATCAGCCGCATCCGGACCTATCCACCGGTGAGCTGAGCGGGCGCGCGGCCCATCCGCTGGGCGTCCGCACGAGGTCTCCCGGGGTGACGCTGGTTTTGCTACCTTGACGCATTGGGAGCGCTCCCACCGGTCTGGCGTGCCCACGCGAGGACCGGTGTTAGTCATGTCGTCGATCAACGGAGATATGGCGGTAGATGATGCTCTCCCCCAGCAGAACCACGATCTGGCGGGTGCTGACGGCGCTCGGGTTCTCCCTCGCGCTCGTGGCCACCGTCGGCGTTGGCAACGCCTCGGCCCACGGCGCCATCAGCGACCCGCCCTCGCGCGCGTACGACTGCTACACGCGTTGGGCCAGCGACTGGCAGAGCCCGGACATGGAGACCGAGGACCCCATGTGCTACCAGGCCTGGCAGGCCAACCCCAACGCCATGTGGAACTGGATGGGCCAGCTCCGCAACGGCGTGGGCGGCAACCACCAGGCGGCCGTCCCGGACGGCACGCTGTGCAGCGGCGGCCGGACGGAGAACGGCCAGTACGCCGCGATGGACGAGCCGGGCCCCTGGCAGACCACCCCGGTCTCCAGCAGCTTCACCATGAACCTGCTCGACAACTCCCACCACGGCGCGGACTACATGCGCGTCTACGCCACCAAGCAGGGCTTCGACCCCACCACCGACCGGCTGGGTTGGGGCGACCTTGAGCTGGTGGCCGAGGTGACCGACATCCCGACGAGCCCCACGACCCCGATCGAGGTGAATGCCCCGGGCCGCTCCGGCCACCACATCATCTTCACCGTCTGGCAGGCGAGCCACGCCGACCAGTCGTACTACTTCTGCAGCGACGTCGAGTTCACCGGCTGATCCTCCCGCGATCCGCCCAGGGCCGGGGTCGCGCGACCCCGGCCCTTGCTCACGGCCCCGCCCCGACCGGGGCACCAGACCTGTCATCGGGGAACGCTTTCGTCTCGCATATTTACATCGTTGTAAGTTCCGTGATGCGATGGGAATTCGTCAACTGACGCCGCAGCAGCGTCCATGGGCAGAGACACGAGGGAGCCGCCGGTGCGCGCCCGATTCAAACTTCCGCTGGTCACGGCACTGTTCGCACTGCTCATCGGCCTGATCTGGGGGCCTCAGGCCATCGGAGGCACGATGTCCGCAACCGCCGGAGACACGGGATCCTCAGCCGCCGAAGACACGGCGTCCGCAACCGCCGCCGGAACCTTCCGCAATCCGCTGAACCCAGGTCCGGACCCGTTCATGACCTACGCGAACGGGCAATACCACCTGGCCACCACGCAGGGCGACAGCCTCAGAATGTGGAGCTCACCCTCCCTGAGCACCCTCCTGGCCGCCGACCCGGTCACCGTGTGGACGGACTCCGACCCGTCGCGGAACCAGCACATCTGGGCGCCCGAGTTCTACCGCTTCGACGGCCGCTGGTACATGTACTACACGGCGGACGACGGTGTGGACGAGCACCACCGGCTGTACGTCCTGGAGTCGGAGGGCGACGACCCGACCGGGCCGTACCACTTCAAGGCGAAGCTCGCCCCGCCCAACCACGCGGACGACTTCGCCATCGACCCCGGCATCCTCCAGCACAACGGCAGGCTCTACCTGGCGTACAGCGGCCTCAACGCCTACCAGCACAACGGCCTGAACATCGCGCCGATGTCCAACCCCTACACCGTCTCCGGCGACGCGGTCGCGTTCGACGCCGCCGGGGGCTGCGAGGAGGTCCGCGAGGGTCCCGCCTTCCTGTACCGCAACGGCCGCACCTGGATGACGTACTCGGCCTGCGACACCGGGAAGCCCGACTACCAGGTGTGGATGATGTCCCTGCCGGACGGCGCCGACCCGCTGGTGCCGGGCAACTGGACGCAAGCCGACGGTCCCCTGTTCTCGCGCAACGACGCCGAAGGCGTCTACGGCCCCGGCCACCACACCTTCTTCCAGTCCCCCGACGGAACGGAGGACTGGATCATCTACCACGCCAAGACCACCTCGGACTACACCTATACCAACCGCACGACCCGCGCCCAGCAGATCAGCTGGAACGCTGACGGCAGCCCGAACCTCGGCACCCCGCTCGCGCTGGGAGCAACGCAGGACCTGCCGTCCGGCGACCCGGGATCCGGCAACTACTGGATCAACGACGACGGCCGGTCCAGCGGCGACGGCACGGTCACGTACCAGGGCACCTGGAACTCCGGCGCGGGTTGCGCGGCCCAGTGCTTCTGGGGCGACGACCACTGGAGCGATCAGGCCGGGAACACCGCGACGTTCACCTTCACCGGCACCAGAATCGCGCTGCTCTCCGTGGAGGACACCGGCAACGGCATCGCCGCGATCAGCATCGACGGAGGCCCTGAGGAACGCGTCGACTTCCACGGCCCGATCAGGACGGGCGAGACCCTCCAGTACCTCAGCCCGCGACTGTCGGACGGCGAGCACACCCTGCAGATCCGGGTCACCGGGGAACACAACCCCGACTCGGGTGCGGCCTTCGTGAGTGTGGACCGGGCCGAGGTCTACACCGACTGAGATCCGCCACCGGAGAGACGACGGCTCGGCCGGTCGGCATGCGTTCGCAGCAGGCGATCGGCCGACGCGGCTTTCCGGATGGTGCCGCTGCTGGAGGCCGGGCGGAACGCCGCCTGGCGCGGGGAGACCTGACCGGACGCGCGAGCGCCCCGTCTCTGGTCTACGCCACGTCGGAGGGGCTGGATCTGATCGCCGACCGGTGGGGGTACTCGGCTGCCGCCTGATCTGCGTGCGCCCCGTCTTCCCCGTTCTCGGGGAGGGCGGGGCGTTTCCATGTCATCCTGCCTCCATGCCCACCACTACCGCCGCGCCGCCGGAGCCTGACGCCGTGGTGGCTGCCGTCGCGGTGCTGCGGGACCCGTCCGGCCCCGGGCGGCCGTGGACGGGTCAGCGAGGTCGCGGCCGTGCTGCCGCTGTGGAGGACGGGCCGGGGACTCTGGAGGTGGCGGCGTTTACGGCGCGGTGGTTGGCCGCCGTGGACGCGGGCGAGGTCTAACCCGCGCACGCCGGGCGCTTTCCGCCTCATTCGGGCGTATCGTCGCACCACCCCCACCGGCCCCCGCCGCGATGCCCCTCCCCTTGAGGCGGCGGGGGCCACCCCTACTCCCACACCTCCGGGCCGACCCCGCGCCACTCGACGAGCTGGGGGTCGGTGAGATCTGCGTCGTCCGGGTCGGGCATGCCGGCGCGGCGGAGGAACTCGCGCAGTTCGCGGGGCGACCTGGCGATGCCGAGGATGGCGCCGTCCACGCGGACGCGCCGCCCGCCGCCGGTGGTGGGCGGGTAGACGACGACGGGGGCGTGGGCCACGGGGTCAGGGTGCGGCCTGCCGGGGGTGGGCGCACGCCGAGGCGGGCCGGTCGGGTTCAGCCCAGCGCCGCCACGGCACGTTCCCATGGAAACGCGGCGGGGTCGCCCTGCCTCGGCGGATGTGGCTCGTACCCGCCCTCGCCCAGCAGCACCCGCACACCCTGCTCGCGCAGTGTCGCGACCGCCCGAGGCACGGCCGGCTGCGCGCCCAGCGCTGTGGACCAGTACGGCATCGCCGCCACCGGCACACCCATGTGCACGGCCTCCGCCGGCACACCCAGCGACAAGGTGTCCGTGATGCCCGCTGCCCACCGACACGCGCTGGTCGTCGTCAGCGGCGCCACGAGCATCGCGTCCGCCGGTGGCAGCCCACCGCGCTCGCCAGGCACCGTGTACCGGTGCCGCACCGGATGCCCCGTCAGTACCTGGAGGTCGGGGATGCCGCCGGCCCACCAGCGGGCAGCCGTCGGGGACAGGACGAGGCAGGTGTCCCACCCGGCGGCCTGCGCGGCGCGAACCCCGCGGTCGACATGCTCGGCGGGCCCGGCGGCGCAGGCGATGAGATAGAGTACGCGACTCATGCGCGTGCCCCACACCGCTCGGCGAGGCCCCGCAAATCCGCGCCCGGTGACGGCACCAGTAGCAGCAGGTCTTGGACTATGGCCACGACGGCGGGGCGGTGGACCTCCTCAGGCGCCAGTCGCTCGGCTTCGAGAAGCGCGCGCGTAGCGTCGTCGCGACGGCGCGTCAAGGCTGCGGCGCGTGCCGTCGTCACTAGGTGCCGGGCTCGGCGTTCGCGACCCATCGCCGCGAGCGCGGCGGGCTCGATCCGCCGGGTGGCCTCGACAGCGGACCACGCGTCGTCTAGGCGCAGTAGGACATCCACCTCGTGCAGCGCGACGTTGGTGGGGCCGGAACCGGTGAAGTCCGCGTCGTCGTCTCCTTGGCGCTCGGCGAGGTCGCCTGCCTCGGCGAGTCTGTCGGTGGCCTCGGCGACCGCGGCCGGGGAGCGGCCTCCGCCGGTGGCGCCGATAGCGGCGACGAGGTAGAGCATGCCGAGCGTGGACAGCCCCGTGGGGCCGCCCTGTTCGAGGGCGGGGCGGAGGGCGCGGGCGCTGGCGGTTGCGTACTCGGAGGCGGCCTCGTGCCGCTGCTGGTGTATCAGGCCGCGCGCGACGCGGCGGGCTGAGGCACCGATGGAAATGGGGTCGCCGGAGGTCTCGGCTGCGGCGAGCGCCCGGTCGGCGGCGACCACGCCGGGGGTGCAGGCGTGGCGGCTGTACTTGTAGAGCAGGCTCGCGGCGAGTTGGTAGGCGCGGGAGAGTAGCGCGGCGGCCTCGGCGCTGCCGCCGGCGGCGGCGGTGTGTGCGTCGGCAAGGAGCACGGGGAGGTCCCGGGCGGTGGCGGTGTAGTGGCAGGCGGCCCAGGCTCGGCAGCAGAAATGCAGGCGTCGCCGGAGGTTGTTCAGCGGGACGGCGTGTGGGGTGGGCCCGGGGGGCGGGTGGTGTAGGGAGTCCGCGAGTGCCGCGACCTCGGCGGGGAGAGGCGTGGCTGCGGGCGCGGGCATAGGGTCGCTCACGAGTCGTTCCAGGGGGATGCGGAGGACGTCGGCTGCCCGCTGGAGCACGGACAGCCTGGGGTCGGCCTGCCGCTGTCCGCCTTCGAGATCCTGAACCCAGCGCCGGGACTGCCCCATGAGGCGGCCGAAGTCGCCTTGGGTGAGGCCCCGCCGGTCGCGCCAGCAGGCGATGCGGCGGCCGATGTTCTGAGTTTCCAGGTGATCGCCCCCGATAGGGCACGCACACTGCGTGCTCACCTTCCGTTATACATCCCCTACGTTCCGAGCGGCACTGCTTCCCAGGGCACAGGAGCCGCCCATGAGCGAGCCCGCCGCGCCGACCCGCCCCGCACGACACCCTGGCTGCGGTGCTCGGCGACCGCTGCCGCTGGAGCCGGGGGCCCGCCGTGCCTGAACAGCAGGGGCAGCAGACCCCGACCGGCACCGGCTTAGTCGAGGTGTGCTGCACGACCTGCTGGGAGTGGATGGAGGACGGCGCGGCGCACGACTGCCCCGGCCCGAGGCCGGACCCCGCCCGCCAGCCGTCGGAGCCGGGGCGGTGACCGCCGTGGCCGAACGCCCCGCCGCGGTGCTGCCGGATGTGGAGCAGCTGACGGAGCGGCAGCTCCTCGGCATCGACTGCGCGTGGTGCGGCGCGTACCTCGGCATCGACGCCCGCCGGCTCGGCGACATAGAGGACCGTGGCTACCCGCTCCAGCTGTTCGGCTGCGACCCGCGGTGCGCCCTGGTTCCGCTGCCGCGCCGCGGGTCGGTGGCGGCTGGGCAGCCGGTCGCGGTGCCGCCGTGGCGCGGCTCCCCGCTCGACCACCTGCCGCGCTGGACCGCCGCCCCGGCGATGCCGGACCCCCTGGCGGACAGCGACGACAACAGCGCGGCCACGGTGCGCCGCGTGGTCGCTGGGCTCCGCGCCCTGTCCGACGCCCCACCCTGACCAGGCCCCTGATCGCTCCGCCCGGCCGCCGACCCCCCTACTCTGGCCGGTGCGGAGCCGGCCCGCCCCTGCAGTCCTGCCGCGTGCCCCGGGGGCGGGCCACCACACGCCCTGCCTGCCCCTTCTTGGGGGGACAACGGCGAGGCGGGCGCGGAGGGAGAGTTCACAGGTGGGTACAGCAGGTTTCGAACCTGCGACATCCGCCTTGTAAGGGCGGCTCTCTCATCGTGGCGAAGGCTCCTGGAAACGTCAGCTGCTTCGTCGCGCCGCACGACCGGCCTTCTGTCACTGCGGTCGCTGCGGTCACTGCGGTCGCTGCTGGGGCCTCCTCCGCACCGGATGCCTGCTCATGATGGAGACCCGGTTGAAGGCGTTGATGGCGATCGCCACCCAGATGACCGCGGAGATCTCGTCGTCGGTGAGCACTTGGCGGGCGGCGGCGTAGGCGGTCTCCTGGGCGACGTCGTTCGCGGGCTCCGTGGTGGCCTCCGCCAGGGCGAGGGCCGCGCGCTCGCGCGACGTGAACAGTTCCGTATGCCGCCAGGCGGCCAGCACGCCGAGGCGCTGTGTGGTCTCGCCGGCGCGCAGCGCGGCCCTGGTGTGCGCGTCGAGGCAGAAGGCACAGCCGTTGATCTGCGAGACGCGGAGGTTGATCAGCTCCACGAGTATGCGGTCCAGCCCTGCCTCGGCGGCGGCCGCGCGCACCGCTTCTGAGGTCTGCAGCAGCGCGTGATAGGGCTGAGGGCTCTGCTTGTCGATGAAGATCCGCTCAGCCGCGGGACCAGTGGGCGTGTCGCTCACTCTGCATTCCTTCTTCGGGCACGGGCGGCCAGAACGTGATAGTTCAATATGAAAGCATATGCGGTGAGGAAGGCGGCACGCGATGAGTAACGCCGAGACAGCGCCGGCCGCGCTGCGCTGCGGAGCACCGGGCGGAAGTGAGCGGGGAACTCCGGAGCCGCAGGTGCCACGGGTGCCACGGGTGGAGGTCCTCGCCCCGCGTGAGGTGCCGCTGGGCGGCCCGCGGGCGATGACGGTGCGGCGCACGCTGCCACAGCGGGCCCGGACGTTGATCGGTGCCTGGTGCTTCGCCGACCACTACGGCCCCGACGACGTCGCCGCCACCGGGGGTATGGACGTTGCCCCGCATCCGCACACCGGCCTGCAGACGGTCAGCTGGCTGTTCAGCGGCGAGATCGAGCACCGCGACAGCCTGGGCAACCACGCGATCGTCCGGCCCGGGGAGCTGAACCTCATGACGGGCGGCCACGGCATCGCCCATTCGGAGGTGTCCACGGCGCGGGCCACGGTCCTGCACGGCGTACAGCTGTGGGTGGCGCTGCCCGAGGCGCACCGGCACACCGGGCGGGACTTCCAGCACCACGTCCCCGACCCCGTACGGCTGGACGGGGCCGAGATCAGGGTCTTCCTGGGGTCCCTCGCCGGGGCCGCCTCCCCGGTGCGGACCTTCACGCCCCTGCTCGGCGCCGAGTTCGTCCTCCAGCCGCGGGCGACGCTCGCCCTCGCCGTGGATCCCGGCTTCGAGCACGGCCTCCTCGTCGACCACGGGCACGTCCGCCTGGCCGACACGCCGCTGCGCCCGGCGGAGCTGGGCTATCTCGACACCGGCCACAACACCGTCACGCTGACCAACGCCTCCGACGACACCGCCCGTACGCTCCTGCTCGGCGGGCCACCCTTCGAGGAGGAGATCGTCATGTGGTGGAACTTCATCGGCCGCGGTCACGACGACATCGTCCAGGCCCGCACCGCCTGGCAGGCCGGCTCCGACCGCTTCGGGACCGTGGAGGGCTACCAAGGAGAACGGCTCCCCGCCCCCGCGCTGCCCAACGCCACCATCCGACCGCGAGCGAACCCACCCCGGGAAGGCACACGATGACACAGCCGAAACAGCCCGGCGCCACTCCGGTCGTCGAGCGGAACGACGCCAGCCACCGCTACGAGATCCTGCTCGACGGCACCACCGCCGGCTTCGCCGCCTACCGCGACCGCGACGGCCAGCGGGTCTTCTATCACACGGAAGTCGACGAGGCCTTCGCCGGACGCGGCCTGGCCGCCCTCCTCGTCCAACAGGCGCTCACCGACACGCGCACGGCGGACAAGCGCATCGTGCCGGTCTGCCCCTACGTGGCAAAGCACCTCAAGAGGCACGACGAGTTCAGCGCCCTCACCGACCCCGCAACCCCCGACATCCTGCACTGGCTGGACAGCGCCCTGCCCTGAGCGACAGGGTCAGTCCAGTGGGTCGGGCCATTCACTGGCGGGCAGCAGGTCGCGGAGCCTTGCCGTTCTGTTGCGGTCCAGGATCACTTCGGCGTCGAGATTCGCCGGGTCGATCTGGCGCATGAACTCCCGGCACCGGCCGCACGGCGGGAGGACGTGCAAGGCTCCCTCATCGTTGCGCCATACGGCGACCACCTTCGCGATCCGGTACTCGCGGGCAGTGACCATGGCGGCGATGGCCGCGTGCTCCGCGCAGAACCCGGTGCCCGACCCGGTGTCGATACAGACGCCCGAGTACGGATTGCCGGCATCGGTGACCAACGTGGACCCCACGTCGCCGAACAGCCGGTCACCCACCCGGTGCGGATTCAGCACTCCCTGAGCGGCAGCGATCAGTTCATCGTTCGACATGGCCGTCATTTGGCGGAAGGTACCAACCCGGCTATCCCCAGGCCACCGGATTCCCGCGACGGGTCGAGGGCCCGACCGCGGGCGGCACCTCCAGCGGGTCCACAGGGGCTTGGCGTGCGAGGCCACGGCCGTCGCCGGGATCGGCGACGGCCCCCGGACCCGCTCATGGTCACCTGTACGACGGCGGCCGGAACCGGCGATGTGGGCGGGGTCGGACCGGGTCGCGTCACGGGCAGCAGCCCTCGGGCACCCCTGGCACCATTCAAGGGATGATCGCCCGAATGAGAGGACCTCGATGACCGACCCCTCCCCGTCGCGCCCTGATCTTCTTCGTGCCGGAGTGTGCGCCGCACGGCGCGGTCGTGACGCCGGGAGCGTGATCATATGGCCGTGACCCAGCTCGTCGCGCTCGGTGGCGTCGTTCTGCTCGCCGCGATGTCGCCGGGTCCCGACTTCGCGATCGTCACCCGCAACGCGATGGTCTCCGGCCGACGCGCCGGGGTGGCATGCAGCGCGGGGATCGCTGTTGGGGTGCTCACCTGGGCGGTGGTCACCGCGATGGGCATCGCCGGCCTGCTCGCCGCGTCCGCGGTCGCGTTCACCGTGGTCAAACTGGTCGGCGCGGCCTACCTGGTGCTGCTCGGCGTCCGTGCGCTGCTGGCCATGCGCCGTGGCGACTACACCGACGACCAGCGCGTCTCCCGCGACCGCACGACCGGCGCTCTCGCCGCGTTTCGCCAGGGCCTGGTGACCAACCTGCTCAACCCGAAGGTAGCGGTCTTCTTCGTCGCGCTGCTCCCCCAGTACCTGCCCGCCTCGGCGACCGTCGTCGACCACCTGTTGCTCGCCGGGGTCGCCGGGGGCGTGACGCTGACCTGGTTCACCGTGCTGGCGGCTGTGGTCAGCGCGCTGCACCGCCTGCTTTCCTCGACCCGGGTACGCCGCACCCTGGACGCGGTGATGGGCACCCTGCTTGTGGGCCTCGGCATCCGGGTCGCCATCAACTGATCGGCGTGATGGCGCTCCGACCCGGGCCGAACGACCGTTCGGCCCGGGTGTACTATTCCACGCGGGATAATCCATATGGGCCGACCATCCACCCCGGATACGCGATCCAGACCCTCACCCCCCTCGCCGTCGCATGTCTGGCCGTTCTCGTCGAGCGGCCGATGCACCCCTACGAGCTGTACTCCCTGCTCAAGGAGCGGCACGAGGACAGCATCGTCAAGCTCAACCCCGGCTCGCTCTACCACACGGTCGAGCGGCTGGCCCGCCACGGGCTGGCCGAGCAGGTCGGCACCGAACGGGCCGGCAACCGGCCCGAGCGGACCACGTACGCCATCACGCCCGCCGGTCGCGCGGCGCTCGTCGAGCGCATCAGCGACATGCTCGGCGCGCCGGTCAACGAGTACCCGCAGTTCCCCCTGGCCCTCAGCGAGGCGCACAACCTGCCGCGCGAACAGGTGATCGGCCACCTGGCGGACCGGGCCGAGCGTCTCGAGGCGATGCTCGGTGAGGCGGACGCGCTGATCGACGAGGCCCGCGGGGCCGGGGTGCCCGAGGCGTACTGGTTCGTCCTCGACCACCGGCGTGCCCTCCAGAGCGCTGAGCTCGCCTGGATCCGCTCCCTCATAGCCCGACTGCACAGCAAGGAGTTCCCGTGGCCTCTGGAGATCACCAAACGGCCGTGAGAGGCGCGGGTGTGAGCCCATGGCCCGCACTGTGGGCACTGGTCCTCGGCTTCTTCATGATTCTCGTCGACTCGACCATCGTGTCGGTCGCGATGCCGGCGATCATGGAGGACCTGGACGCCAACGTCAACTCCGTGGTGTGGGTGACCAGCGCGTATCTGCTGGCGTATGCCGTCCCGTTGTTGGTGACCGGCCGGCTCGGCGACCGTTTCGGCCCGAAGAACCTCTACCTCGCCGGACTCACGCTCTTCACCCTGACGTCGCTGTGGTGCGGGCTCACGGGCAGCATCGAGCAACTCATCACGGCCCGCGTCTTCCAGGGCCTGGGCGCCGCGCTGATGACGCCGCAGACGATGGCCGTGATCACCCGAACGTTCCCCCCGAACCAGCGTGGCCGGGCGATGAGCCTGTGGGGCGCCGTCGCCGGGATCGCCACGCTGGTCGGCCCCCTGCTCGGCGGCACGTTGGTCGACTCGCTGGGCTGGGAGTGGATCTTCTTCATCAACGTGCCGGTGGGCGTCGTCGGCTTCGTGCTCGCCATGCGTCTGGTGCCCGCGCTGGAAACCCACACGCACCGCTTCGACGTGATCGGCGTGGTGCTCAGCGGCGTCGGCATGTTCCTGCTCGTCTTCGGCATCCAGGAGGGTCAGACCTACGACTGGGGCACCATCAGCGGCCCTCTCTCCGTGTGGAGCCTGATCGTCGCCGGTGTCGTCGTGCTCGCCGCCTTCCTGTACTGGCAGGCGCGCAACACCGGCGAACCGCTCATCCCGCTCAGCCTGTTCCGGGACCGCAACTTCAGCCTGGCCAACGCGGCCATCACCACGGTCGGCTTCTCCATCACCGCGATGGCGTTCCCGCTGATGCTGTGGGCCCAGATGGTGCGTGGCTACAGCCCGACGCAGGCGGCGCTGCTGCTGGTGCCGATGGCCGTCATCTCCGGCGGCCTGGCGCCGTGGGTGGGCAGGCTCACCGACCGGACGCATCCGAGGAGGCTGGCGGGGATCGGCCTGGTCGCCTTCCCCGTCGCGCTGGTGTGGCTGAGCCTCGTCGCCTCGCCGGACGTGCCGATCTGGCAGGTCCTGCTGCCGATGGCGCTCCTCGGGGTGGCCAACGGATTCATGTGGTCGCCGCTGGGCACGACGGCGACCCGCAACCTCCCGATGCACCGGGCAGGGGCGGGCGCCGGCGTCTACAACACCACGCGCCAGGTCGGGGCGGTGCTGGGCAGCGCCAGCATCTCGGCTCTGATGGAGAACCGGCTGGCCGCCCATCTCGGGGGTGGCGCGGCCGGGACGGGGGGCGGTTCCGCCGAGGCCACCATGGCCGGCAGTGGCCAACTGCCGGAGACGCTGCGCGACGGGTTCAGCGACGCGATGACGCAGGCGCTGCTGCTGCCGGCCGCCGTGATCGTGGTCGGGCTGGTCGCGGCGCTGTGCTTCGCCAGGCCGGGCGTGCTCGCCGCTCGCGGTGCGGGCACCCCGAGTGCCAAGGACCGCGCGACGGCGGCGCCGGGGAGGTAGCCGATCGCCCCCGCGCGGGCCGCCGCGGCTACGGCGCCTCGTCGGCCTGGGCCCGCGCAGCGGCGTCGACATCGAGTCGGGTCGATGGTTCGGGACGCGCGGCCGCGAAGGGGACGGCGGTCGACTCCCGCGGCACCAGGTCGCATTCGACGGTGGTGACGCCGGCGGTGCGCGAACCATGCTGGATCGCTTCGATCATCCTGTCCGCGGCCACCATGCCAACTGCGGTGAGGTTGAGGTCGATACTCGACAGCTGCGGGCGGCTGGCCTCGGCCATGGCCGTCCAGTTGTCGAAGCCGATGACGCCGATGTCCCCCGGAACCGCGATCCCGAGCGCGCTGAGCGTCTCCGTGGCGCCTCGGGCGATCATGTCGTTACCGCAGATCAGGCCGTCGACCTGGACGCCGTTGTGGACCAACTGCAGCGTCGCCTGGCGACCCCACTGCTCGTCCCATGGTCCATGGAGCGGCTCGGCGGCCAGGTCGAGCCCGTGCTCGGCCAGCACCTCGCGCGCGGCGACGATCTTGATCTTGGCGGTGTCCTCGCGTCGCGGGCCGAGGATGCAGGCGATCCTCCGTCGGCCGGTCGCGATCAGGTGGCGCGCGGCCATCTCCGCTCCTCCGCGGTCGTCCGGCACGACGGAGACATCGTCGGGGCTGGTCGAGGCGCACATCATGTACACCACGGGCACCTCGTCGACGCCACGCAGGGGCGCGCGGCTGACATGCACGCCCCCACTACCGACGACGAGGATGCCGTTGACCTGGCGTCGCAGCAGCGAATCGGCGAAATGCTGCTCGCGGATCGGGTCGCCCCGGCCGTCGCACAGGAGGAACGCGATGTCGTGCTCGGCGAACTTCTCCATCGCCCCGAGCAGGAGCGGCGAGGTGCGCCGCATGCTGAACGGCTCCTGGGTCACCAGGCCGACCGTGAGGTCTCGCACGGGCTCCGGCTGATCCGGGGACCGCCTGGTCTTGAGGTCCAGCTCTCGGGCAGCCGCGAGGACGCGTTCGCGCGTGTCGGGATGGACCGCTCCCCTGCCTGACAGAGGCTTGGCCGTTCACCGGCGACCGGGGAGGCCATGTCGGCTGGGACAGCACCAACGGCGGTCATCTCACCAAGCTCGACGAGCCCGACTTCGTGTACGGCTACAACCTCTCGATGGCGTTCTGCGGCGAGCAGATCATGTTCGAGACCATCGAGCTGGTCGACGTCCCAGAGTTCCACCAGACCCTGCTGGACTTCGCCCGCTACGCCCAGGCACCGACGGAGGAGCGGGCCGAACACTACGGCGTCGAATTCGACCCGCAGCTCTTCCCCACCATCCACTCGAAGGTGACCGCCTGGGCCGGCGAACAGCTCGACGACCCCGTCATCCGGGAACGCGCCTGGACCCACTATCTGGACGACCCCCGGGGGCCGGCCCTGGAACCCGCCCGTGCGCGTCGACGGCAGCGACGTCCTCAACTCCATCGACGAGATCCAGGGAGAACCCCGCCCGAACAGCGTCGCCTCGGTCGCCACGAACGACGCCGCACAGCGGCCCCTCGCTGTCATCGCCCTCCTCGCCCTGGCACCGGAAGAGGCCCCTGACCCACCCAGTTCGATCAGGCGAGGCAGGAGAGCGGACTGCCGTTGTTGTAGGCCACCATGTCGGCCAGAGCGGCATAGATGTCGATGGTCCCGCCGCATGGCGTGCCGTCGAGTTCGGCGTAGGCGCGGTGAAGGTTGCCGACGATGCGTTCGGCGTCGGGCCATGCGGCGAAGCGGCCGAGGTCGGTCTCGCGCGCGGCCTCAAGCGGGGTGACTCCGGCTTCTCTGCCCCTGACGGCGAGGTCGGCGACGAAGCGCAGGTAGTCGAGGGTGTCCCGCGGGGGTGTGTCGTCTCCGAACACCGGGCCGTGTCCGGGGACGACGGTGCCGGCGCCCAGCGGAAGCACGACGTTCTCCAGCACGTCGATGGAGCCGGTGACCGATCCCATGAGCACGAACGGTGTCCCGCCGTTGAACACCAGATCGCCGCAGTAGAGCACCGAACGGTCGGGTATCCACACGATCACGTCGTTGGTCGTGTGCGCGGGCGTGCCCACATGCTTCACCTCGACGCGCAGGTCGCCGACGTGCACCGTGATCTCGTCGGTGAACGTGACGAAGGGCGGGTCGAGGGTGAGGTCGCCCCATTCGACGTGCTCCCAGTACGGCAGATCACGCGGCGGACCGAAGGCGAGGGCCTCCGCACGCGCCCGTTCGTGGGCGAGGATCGTCGCCGTCGGGAACAGGCAGTTGCCGAAGGTGTGGTCACCGTGATGGTGGGTGTTGATCACGGTGCGCACGGGCGCTGGGGTGACGGAGGCGATGGCGCGCTGGTAGGCCAGGGTGCGCTGCCTGGTCGAGCAGGCATCGATGCTGACGACGCCCTGCGGTCCCGTCAGAAAGCCGGTGTTGTTGATCCACCAGGTGCCGTCGGGCTGGACGTAGGCGAACACGCCGTCGGAGACCTCCCGCACCTCCGGCCGTCCGGGACGGGTGATGTCGTACCGGGCGCTGCTCATTAGAGGACCATCCCTTCTACAGCCCTCTTCGGTAGGGTTGTGACCTCTCGGTCCCGGTGGGTGCGTGGCCAGTACTGCGAGCCGTTCGACGGCCAGCATGAGTTCCGCCAGCCCCGCCGGGCCGAGGCCGTCTGATCGGCTTCAGGGACACGCCCCACAGAGGGCCGATTAATGAGCTCCCGGCAGACGACCTCACCACCGGGCAGGTGCTCCGCCACAGGCACAGGAGTACGACCTTCGTGTTCATCGGATGGGACTGGGCGACCGAGACCCATGACGTGACCGTCATGGACGAGTCCGGAAAGCGCATCGACCGGTGGGAACTGGCCCACACCGAGGAAGGGTTCGCCAAGACGCTGACCCGGCTGGGGAAGCACGGCGTCCCGGCGGGTCTTCCCGTGGTGATCGAGACCAGCCGCGGCCTGGCCGTGGACCGGCTGCTCGCCGCCGGCCACCCCGTGGTTCCGGTGCACCCCAACGCCTTCCACGCGATGCGGCCCCGCTGGGGCGCCTCCAAGGCCAAGACCGACGCGGGCGACAGCATGAAGCTCGCCGACTACCTGCGCACCGACGGGCACCTGCTGCCCCGCCTGGAGCCCACCGAGCAGGCCACCCTGGATCTCCAGGCCCTCACCCGGACCCGCGCCGACCACGTCGAGACCCGCGTCGGCGCCGTCAACCAGCTCGCCGCGCTGCTGGATGCGCACTGGCCCGGTGGCAAGGCCGTCTTCGCCAACCTCGACAGCGACATCGCCATGGCCTTCCTGGAGCGTTACCCCACCCCCGGCTCCGCCGCCAGGCTCACCGCCGGACGCCTGGAAGCCTGGTGCAAGCGTCGCGGCTACTCCGGCAGGAAGCCCGGCAGCGTCCTGATCGAGCGTCTGCGCGCCGCCCCGAAGGCCGCCTCCCGCCTCGGGGAGGCAGTCGTCGAACAGCTGGTCCGGGTCCAGGTCCAGCTGGTGAAGGGCATCCGCACGACCATCCGCACGCTGGACAAGGCGATCTCCCAAGCGGTCGAAACCCACTCCTACGCGCCGCTGTTCGCGACCATGCCGCGCATCGGCACGGTCAGCCTCGGCCAGATCATCGGCGAGATCGGCCCGCTCCTGGAACGAGCCCGCACCAGCGAGCAACTCATCGCCGAGGCCGGAGTCGTCCCCGTCACCCGCGCCTCGGGCAAGTCCCGCACGGTCGCCTTCCGCTTCGCGACCAACCGCAGAGCCCGTATCACCCTGACCACCTTCGCCGACAACAGCCGGCACAGCAGCGACTGGGCCGCCAAGATCTACAACGACGCCCGAGCCCGCAAGAAGCGACACCCCCACGCCATCCGCATCCTCGCCCGCGCCTGGCTCCGGGTGATGTGGGCCTGCTGGCGTGACGGCACCTGCTACGACCCCGCCATCCACCAAGCCAACAACAAGATCAACACGGCTACAGAGGTACCCCTGGCGGCATAGAGGTTGACTCAGGAAACTCATGCGCGGGTGTCCCTTCCGATGGACAGCGGACGTGCCGGTTTCCCGGCCAGGACGCGGGCGTCGATCGCGCCGAGCAGGTCCCCCTCGAGACGCACCCGGTCACCCTCTCGGAGATACGGGTACCTGTCCGCGCCGTGCACTCGGGAGAGCTCCAGAATGCATCCCGTGCCGACCGTGCCGCTGCCGATCACGTCGCCGGGGCGGACCCGCGTGCCGCGCGAGGCGTAGGAGATCAACTGACCGAACGACCAGTACAGGCTGGACACGTTGCCCCTGCTGTACACGACGCCGTTGACCGACGCCGTCAGCCCGAGGTCGTAGCCGCGGCCCGAGGCGCGGGGTACCAGCTCGTCGGGGGTGACCAGCCACGGGCCGAAGCTGTTGGCGGAGTCCTTGCCCTTGACGGGGCCCAGGCCGACCTTCATCTCGGCGGCCTGCAGGTCGCGTGCGCTCCAGTCACAGAACAGCACGAAACCGACGATGTGCTGTTCGGCCTCCTCGGGGGTGAGATCGCTCCCCTCCCGGCCGATCACCGCCGCGACCTCGAGTTCGTAGTCGAGCGCGGCGCTGCCCGGTGGGACCGGGACGTCGGCGCGCGCCCCGAACGTGGCCGCGGGGTTGCTGAAGTAGAAGACCGGTTGGCGGTACCAGAGCGGGTCGACGGTGTACCCGATCGCGGCGGTCGCGGTGACGACATGGTCCTCGAAGGCCATGAAGTCCCTGATCGAGGGCGGCTCCGGAACGGGTGGGAGCAGTTCGACGGCGGTGGAGTCGACGACGTCGCCGGAGGCGATCGCGGTCTCGCCCGCCGCACGTAACCGCGCGCCGTCGTCACCGAGCAGGTCCACGAGACGTCCGGCGCCCGGCGCCGCGTACAGCACGTCGCCGCGCCAGACGCCGACGCGCTCCTCGCCTTCGGCGGTGCGGAAGGTACTCCAGCGCATGCCTGCTCCCGGTTACGCAGCGATCCGTAGTCATCACCCTCCCCCGACCACACGAGTCGTCAAACAGGCGCAGACCGCGACGGGGACGGTGTCGGGGGACGCGGCACTGCCGCGCCGTAACCTGCCACCGCCCCGGGACAGGGCGGTCCCGGGGCGGTCGCGGTCCTCAGCGAGAGCCGACGGTCAGTGGGCGATCCAGACGCTGCGCGGCGAGAAGCTGCCCAGGTCGGGTATCTGGCCGCCGCCGGGCACGCCGAACGGGTCGCCGACGCAGTCGTCGTTCATGAAAAGGGCGGCGGGCTGGGTGTGCGTGTTGATCACCGAGACCACACGCCCGGACCAGCCGTGGTCGGCGAAGGTGACGCACTCCCCCGCCTCGTCCGAGGTGTTGAGCGTGAGCAGATCCCCGGTGAAGTCGGTTCCCTCGAAGAGGCAGAGCGACCTGACCCCCGTGCACTCGGCCGCCGAGGCGGGCGCCGATGCGGTGGCGGGTCCGGCGGCGACGACCACCAGGACCGACGAGAGCGAGACGGCTCCGGCGACGAGACGACTGACGGAACGCGTGAGCGGGCGTAAGGACATGGATCCTCCAACAAGTGCTATGGATTTGGGAGTTGCCCCCGAAGGTCATCCAAATGACAAGGGCTTCTGCCCGCCACGATCATGACCGCACACCTCGTTCGCGCTACGCGGAAGTGCGCAGGCGGTTCATCGCGCTTCCAGCAGCCCCGCCGACGGGTGGAACCCCGCCCGTCGGTAGAGGGAGGCGCTGCGCTCGGATGGCCAGACGATGAGGACGTCCATGCCTTCGCTGCGCGCGTGCAGTTGCAGTGCCTCCAGCAGGGCGGTGCCGAACCCGCGGTTGCGTTGGGAGGGGACGACGTAGAAGTTCGTGACGTAGCCGACGGGGGTGTTGTCCTCGTAGGGCTCCGGGATGCGCTCGACAAGGTGGAGGAAGAGGTGGCCGCGGATCTCCTGCTCGATCTCCAGGACCCAGGCCAGCCAACTCCCGCTGGCGAGCCGCTCCCGGATCCACCGCTCGGCCTGGTCCATGGACCGCGTCGGTGAGGGGGGATCTCCCTCGTGGTCCTCCTGTTTGAAGGCCCAGCGCAGTCGGGCCAGGGCGGGCGCGTCGGCGCCGACGGCGTCGTGGACGATCCGGCGGGCGTCCTCGCGTAGCCGGGTGGTCTGCAGACCGCTGGAGGAGCTCTCGGTGTGGGTGTTGGCGTAGCCCGGTAACACCTGCTCGCGGACGAAGTCCTCGATGAAGTCCAGCGAACGCCCCGAGGCGGTGTAGTCGGCGTAGACCACGCGGCGGCACCCGTAGGGCCCGTCCAGCACCTCGTCGTCACCGATGATCCCCTCCCGGACACGGCGCACGAGCGGGGAGGCGGACCCGGCTTCCGTCGTGGGCCGGGCCGGCGGCGTCATGTCCCCCACCCGGCCGGTGTCATGTGGATCATGGCCATGTCTCCCCTGCCTGCGCTACGGTCCCGCCCCGCTCCAGTGCAGCGCCGCGGGGCGGGTTCGGCAAGGCCCCACGGTGGCGAGAAGGGGACTGGCCAGGAGTTCGGGGAGAATGAGCGGCATGACGCGGATCGAGGCCCCCTTCGGCAGTTGGGATCCCGCTCCCGTGGGCGAGGTGGTCGCGAGGTTCTCCGGGCTGACTTCCCACTGGTGGGTGGCGGGAGGCTTCGCGATCGAGCTCGCGGTGGGCCGTCCGTTCCGGAGCCACGGCGACATCGACGTCCTGCTCCTGCGGCGGGACCAGTTGGTGGCTCAGCAGGCTCTGGCGGGCTGGGAATGGTGGGCCGCCGATCCGCCGGGCAGCCTGCGCCCATGGGCGGCGGGCGAGGTCCTGTCCCAGGACGTTCACGACATCTGGTGCCGGCCCGGTCCTGATGATCCCTGGCGCATCCAGATCATGCTCGACGAGTCAGACGATCAGACGTGGGTGGCGCGGCGCGATCCCCGAGTGCGGAGGCCGATCGGCACGTTGGGGATGATCTCGGCCGAAGGCGTCCCCTTTCTGGCCCCGGAGGTGCAGCTCTTCTACAAGGCCAAGACACCACGTCCCAAGGACCAGGAGGACTTCGACGCGGTGCTGCCCGTGCTCACCGACCAGCAACGGCACTGGCTCGTCGACGCGATCACGAAGACGTACGGACCTCATCCATGGCTCGGGCCCCTGCGAACGTGAGCCCCCGCCGCCACATGTACGATCGTACACCGAAGGGTGTACAGTCGCGCCCGTGACATCGAGGGACTACTTCGCGGGCGACGACCGCACGAACCACGAGCGCATGCTCGCCGGTGATCTCTACATCGCCGACGACCCCGAGATCGCGCGCCGCGCGCAACGGGCGGTCCGGCTGGCGGATGCCTACCAGCGCGCCTTCGTCGTGGATGCGGAGGCCGCCCGCGGGCTCCTCGCCGAGCTGGTCGGTCACCTCGGCGAGGATGCGCTGATCAGGCCACCGCTGTTCGTCGACTACGGTGAACACCTCACCATCGGCGCTCGGACGTTCATCAACTTCAATCTCACGGCGTTGGACGTCGCCCCGATCACCATCGGCGCCGACTGCCAGTTCGGCCCCAGCGTGCAGCTACTGACACCGACGCACCCCGTCGAACCGCAGCCGCGCCGGGACAAGCTCGAAGCGGCCAAGCCCATCACCATCGGCGACAACGTCTGGCTCGGCGGCGGGGTCATCATCTGCCCGGGCGTCACGATCGGCGCCGACTCGGTCATCGGAGCGGGGTCTGTCGTCACCCGCGACATCCCCCCGAACGTCGTCGCCGTGGGCAACCCCGCGCGCGTCATCCGATCGATCCAGGGCGAAGATGACTGACCCTGCCGGTGCCGGTGCCGGTGCCGAGGGCAGGACTTCCGGCAGCCCACGTCGTCATGACCCCGGCCGGCGGGAGCGGATCATCCAGGCATGCCTGGACGTCATCGCCGAATCCGGTGTCGCCGGCACCTCACACCGCAAGGTGGCCGCAGCCGCAGAGGTCCCCCTCGGATCGATGACCTACTACTTCTCCGGAATGGACGAGCTGCTCCACGAGGCGTTCACCCGCTTCGCCCAGTCGGTCAGCACCCAGTTCGAACGGCGCATGTCCATGGTCACCGACGTCGACGCGGCGAAGCGCGCGATCGTCGCCATCATCACCGACGACGTCCTCGACAGCCAACGCGACCTCGTCCTGACCCACGAGCTCTACACCCTCGCCGCCCGCAAACCGGCGTTCCGCACGCTGACGAACGCGTGGATGTCGCAGAGCCGCACCGCCCTGGAACGTCATTTCGACCCGACCACGGCGCGCCTTCTCGACGCCCTCATCGAGGGCCTCACCATCCACCGCGCCCTCGACACCGAACCCCAGGATCCGGCCCTCGCCATCGCCGCCATCGAACGGCTCACCCGGGCAGGGGGCGGACGGTGAGGATCTGCTGCGCGTGTCCGACGGGACCGGTGACGTCGTGCAGCACGGTGCTGGTGAGGCCCTGGCCGGTGGCGCCGAAGACCACCGTGGTGTCCAGTCCGGTCCAACGGCCTTCTGGCTGACGGTGGAGGTGGACGGTCAGGTCGACGTTGGGGAACATCCAGGCGGTGGGCGGCTGGCGTACGGCGATGCCGTTGGCGGTGTCCACCAGCGCGATACAGGAGGCGAGCGGGCTGACGGTCTGCCCGGCGACGAGGCCGAGGTGGGTGGAGACCCAGGCCGTCGTGCGGCCCGGCTGCGGCGGAGCGGTCGGGCGAACGTCCAGCGAGGTGATGTACCCGCCGGGCCATACGGAGGTCAGCGACCAGGGTGCGAGCGTCTGGGGAGGGGCGAGCCTGTCCGGGGCACCGCCGGCGACGGCGGTGGTGTCGGTGGAGCTGAGGAGCCAGGCCCGGGCCCGCACCGCGGGGCGGTCGGCGATGAGCACCACGGCCTCGATCAGAGCGATGGTGCGGCCGGGCCGAAGGGTCTGCACCCGGATCTCGCACTCCTCGCGGGCGAGGCGTCCGAGGATGTCGAAGCTGATCCTGGCCAGGGCCAGGCCACCGTTCGGCCCCGCGGCCACGTGGCGGTCGATGGCGTGCACGATGAGGCCGCCGAGCGGGCTGAAGTGCTGTTCGTCCGGGTCCCACGCACCGCTCGTGTGGTGGGTGGGCTGGTAACGGTGCTCGTCGATGGGCTCGTAGTAGCTGCCGGTGGTCAACGGGTGCTTCCCTCTCGGTGTTGATTGCCCCGCCGGGCACAGCCGGCCGCTCGCGGCTGCCGCCGTCAGAGCGTCCCGGCGCGGAGGTGGTCGCGGAGGCGGCGGGCGACCTGGCCCATGAGGGCGTCCGCGGCGGGTTGGACGCGCGCGGCGACGCGTGATTCGGTCAGCGCGGCCACCGCGTACGTCTGGCCGTCGGCGTGCTCCACGACGCCGACCTCGTGGCGGAGGTTGAGCAGCGTGCCGGTCTTGGACGCCCAGGTGGAGGCGTCGGAGGCGAAGTCGGGGGCGAGACGGTGACGTAGGAGGTTGTCGTTCATCAGGGTGCGCAGCCGCCCGGCGACGTCGGGGTGGATCGCCGAGGGTTCGGTCCAGACGGCCTGGAGGAGGTCGACGAACGCGCGTGCCGTGCCGGTGTTGGCGCGCGAGACGTCGAGTTGCGGCACCCGGTGGCCACGCCCCGCGGTGCCCGCGTCGATCGCGAGGGCGTGGGCGAGATGCACCTCCGCCGCCTCGAAACGCTCGGCGGGGGTGTCGGTCAACTCCCGGATCATGTGGCGGACGGTGAGACCGCGAAGTCCTAGCCGCCGCAGAAACGCGGCGACCTCGGCGGGCGGGGTGAGTTCGAAGAGCGCATCGGCGGCCGTGTCGTCGCTGATGGAGATGGCGAGGTAGAGCAGGTCGTCCAGGGCGACGCGGGCGGGATGGCGGAAGCGGCTCAGGCCGGTCGGCCCCGGCGTGGTGATCCGCCCGGGCGCCACCTCCAGCGCCTGCGAGCCGTCGAGTTCGCCCCGCCGGATGCGCTCCAACGTCGCCAGGGCCAGCGGAATCTTCACCAGGGACGAGACCGGAAACTCAAGATCCGGATCGATGCCGATCTCCTCCCCGGTGTCCAGGTCCCGCACGAGGAACGCACCGTGCAACCCACCGTCGCGCAGCGTCCGCAGGAGTTCTCTCGTCAGCCTGTCGGTCCCGGTGCTCACGGCACGACCTCGATGTCCGCATCGGACCCCGCCCCGGCTCCGAGGCATCGGGCGATGGCGTTCGCGCACTGCTCGCGGACCCGGGTGGCATCGGCGTCCGTCTCGTCGGCCGCGACCAGGGCGTATCCCCGGGCCAGCCCTGCGGCGAGCTCGCCCACCGGTCGCCAGTGCAGACGGAGATCCCGAGCCTGCGCGGGCGAGCACACCAACGCGTCCCCCCGGCTCAACACCTCGCCCACCGCGGCCGCCAGATCGGCGACGACGACCAGTTGCGCCGGACGCAGCCCCACGGCATCGCGCAGCCGAGCCAGCCGGTCCCGCACGTGCGGCACGTCGTCCTCCGCCTGGAGCAGCACCCGCCGGGGCCGCTGCTCCCGGTCGGTCCGGCTCGGACGCAGCGTGTCCAGATAGAGCGCCCCTCCCCCGGCCTCCGCCCGGGAGTCGCCGGCGACCGCGAGACCCAGCGGCACCGTCCAGGCCCCCTCGGCCGGCGGCAGCGCCAGCAGCGCGGCCCGCACCTGGCGGGAACGGACGAGGTCGGCCCGCTCCGCCGGCGCGGCGGGACGCGGATCCAGGCGTATCCCCTGCCCGTACGCCTCGGCGATGAGACGAGCCAGGACGCCGGTGGAGCAGGTGGCGGGAACGGCAAGCCGCAGCGGCCGATGCCGCGCCGCCTCCGCCTCGTCCTCCAGACGATCGGCCAGGTCCACCAGACCTCTGGCCAGCGGCAGCATGTCCCGACCGAACGGCGTCAGGGTCGCCGGACGCGAGGACCGCTCCAGCAACCGCTCGCCGAGATGCCGCTCCAACGCGGAGACCCGACGGCTCGCCACGGACTGCGCCATCCGCGCCGCCGCCGCGCCCACCGTGAAGCTCCCACGCTCACTCACGTTGACGAACGCACGGCACGCCGCAACCAGGTCCACGGACCCCACTATGCCAGAGCGGCATAGGTGGCTCGCCCCTGGCGTCCACCGGCTCCACGCCTCCACAACACGAGGCGCGGCTCCATGACGAAACGGTATGGAGCCGCGCGTTCGTGTCTTGGACGAGCGGGGCTGGTGGGCCCGAGGGTGGGCGGAGGCCCAGGGTTCCCTGGGCTGCGGAACCACACGGTTTTCGCGTATCACGAAGGATTGGAGGCCCATCCCGTGACGCACAGGTCTCGTATGCGCGCCGCCTGGGCGGCCGGCGCGCTCGCGCTCGTCGTGCTCCCGGCATGCACCGAGGACGGCACGTCCGCATCCGACTCCCCCTCCGGATCCCCGACGTCCACGTCGTCCGAGGGACCCGCGGTGTCCGCGGAGTCCACCGACCGCGAGTTCCGCGAGCTGGAGCGGGAGTTCGACGCGCGGCTGGGCGTCTACGCCCTGGACACCGGCACCGACCAGGAGGTCACGCACCGGTCGGACGAACGGTTCGCGTACGCCTCCACGTTCAAGGCGCTGACGGTGGGCGCGGTGCTCCACGAGTACGGCCTGGACGGTATCGACGAGGTCGTCACCTACACGCGCGACGATCTGGTGGACACCTCACCCGTGACCGAGAACTTCGTCGAGGCCGGGATGAGCCTGCGGGAGCTGTGCGCCGCCACCCTCTGGTACAGCGACAACACCGCGGCCAACCTGCTCCTCGACGAGCTCGGCGGGCCCGACGGTCTGGAGGCCGTGTTGGAGGAGGAACTGGGCGACGACGTCACCGAGATGGACCGATCCGAGACCGAACTGAACGAGGCTGCGCCGGGCGACATCCGCGACACCAGCACGCCGCGCGCGTTCGGCGCCGACCTGCGGGCGTTCCTGCTCGGCGACGTCCTCGCGCCGGGGGAGCGCGAGCTGCTGCGGATGTGGATGGTGACGAACACCACCGGCGAGACGCTCGTCAACGCCGGCCTCCCGGACGGCTGGACCGTCGCCGACAAGAGCGGCACCGCCGGGTACGGCGGGCGCAACAACATCGCCGTCGTATGGCCCGACGACGGCGGCGACCCGATCGTCCTGGCGATCATGTCCACCCACGACGAGCAGGACGCCGAGCCCGACGACGCCCTGATCGCCGAGGCCACCGCCGTGGCCGTGAACGGCCTGGGCCATTAGCCCTCCGCCAGCCCTCCGCGCACCACGGGCCGCACGAACGCGCCCGCGAACACGTCCACTTGTTTCCGCACCACAGGGAGAGCCACGATGACGCTGCCACCCCACCGCGAACCGGCCGGGCCTTTTTCCAGGCGCCGCTTCGGCCGGTTCGCCGCCCTCGCACTCGCCGCCGGGGCCGGCTCGGTCCCCCTCGCCTCGGCGGCGGTCGCGGCGGATGCGCCGTCCCCCTATGAGCGTGCCCGCGAGCTGGCCGGAGACGACCCGGTGCTGCTCGCCCTCGTGAGGGCCCTGACCCCCGGCTCCTCCGTTCCCCGCCCACCCGCTCCGGAGCCGCTGAGGCTCTTCGACAACCTCGCCATGTTGAGCGCGGGCTGGGTCTCCGCCATGGCCGTACTGACCGACGACGGGATCGCGCTGATCGACGCGCTCACCTCGCCGGAAGAGGCCGAAGGCGTCCTCGTCCCGGGCCTGCGCACGGTGGGAGCCGATCCGGAGATGATCAGGTATGTCGTGGTCACCCACGGCCATGACGACCACTACGGCGGTGCGCGGTACCTCGCCGACCGGTACGGAGCACGCGTGCTGATGGCACCGGCCGACTGGGACCTCGTCGCCCGCACCGACCCGACCGGCGCCCCCGTCCGGGACCTGGACATCAGGGACGGGCAGCGGCTCACGCTCGGCGGCACGACGATCCGGCTGCACCACACCCCGGGTCACACATCGGGCACCGTCTCCCCGATCATCCCGGTGCGGGCGGGCCGCGAACGCCATACGGCCATGTTGTGGGGCGGCATGAACCCACCGACCACACCCACCGAGCTCCGCACCTACCTGGCGTCCATCCGCTCCTTCCGGACCCGGATGCGGCAGGCCGACGTGGATGTCGAACTGTCCAACCATCCCAACGACCACGGTCTCGAACGCGCCGAGCAGCTGCGGAACGATCCCTGCGGGGTGAACCCCTTCGTGCTCGGCCGGTCGCGGGCACAGCGGTTCATGCAGGTGATGGACCTGATGCTGCGCGGAAGGCTCGCCGACGCCGAGGCGGCGACCGGCATCGCGGGCGCACCGCGGGCCCGCGGTGCCGCGGAACAGGCGTGTTGCTGAACCCCTGACGGGCCCGGCGACTGCCGGGCCCACCACGCCGAACGACGCGGTTGCCGGTGTGGCACGAGAGGCTTGTCGGGTGCGGCGACCGCGACCCATGATGTTTGCGTGAACATAGGACAGGACGGGGCCGCGCGGCGGATGCCCGCCGGGTTGGTCGCGCTCGGGCTCGGCAGCTTCGGGATCGGCCTGACCGAGTTCGTGATCGCGGGCCTGCTGCCCCAGGTGAGCCACGATCTGGACGTCTCCGAGGCGGCGGCCGGATGGCTCATCTCGGGATACGCCCTGAGCGTCGCGATCGGCGCGATCCTGCTGACCGCCGCCACCACCCGCATGCCCCGCAAGGCCGTCCTCGTCGGGTTGGTGGCGTTGTTCGTCCTCGGCAACCTGCTCTCCGCCGTCGCGCCCAGCTACACCGTGGCGCTGCTCGGCCGCATCGTCGCCGCCCTGTGCCACGGCTCCTTCTTCGGCATCGGCTCGCTCGTCGCCCGCCGCATGGTCCCGCCGGAGCGGGCCTCGCGCGCGGTCGCCGTGATGTTCGCCGGGCTGACGGTCGCCAACGTGCTGGGCGTGCCGTTCGGCGCCCTGGTCGGCGAACGCTGGGGCTGGCGCGCCACGTTCTGGGCGATCACCGGCATCGGCGTGCTGGCCGTGGCCGCCATCGCCGTGTGGGTCCCGGCCTGGGCGGGCGCCGTGGACAAGGCCCACCGGGTGGCCGGCCTGCGCCCCCAGCTGCGTGCCTTCCGCTCCTGGCAGGTCTGGCTGACCCTCGCCGCCACCGCCCTCAGCTACGGCGGCATGTTCGGGGCGTTCAGCTATATCGCGTACACCTTCACCGAGGTCACCGGCTTCTCCAGCGCCGACGTCGCCTGGCTGCTCGTCGTCTACGGCAGCGGCCTGGTGCTCGGCAACGTCGTCGGGGGCCGGGCGGCCGACCGCGACCGCGACCGCACGCTGATCGCGTCCCTGGCGGGACTCGCCGCCACGCTCGCGGCGTTCGGGCTGCTGGCCGAGGGGCGGGGCGCGTCGGTGGTCCTGGTCTTCCTGATGGGCGTCTTCGGATTCGCCAGCGTCCCCGGTCTGATCACCCGCGTCACGGACGCCGCCGGCGGCGCGCCGCTCGCCGCCAGCGCCAACGTCTCGGCCTCCAACGTCGGCAACGCCCTGGGCGCCTGGCTCGGTGGCCTCGCGATCAGCGCAGGACTTGGCTACACCGCGCCGCTGTACGTGGGCGCGGCCGTCGTGGCGCTGGGCCTTGTCGTGATGGTGGTCACCGCGCGCACCGGACCCGCCGCCGCGCCTCCGCCGGCCGACCCCGACCAGGCGGCCGGTCACGCCCGGCTGGACCAGGAGCGCCCGCACAGTACGAGCCGTTAGGCCCTGTCCGGAGCCTCGGGCCCGGGTGGAGGACGGGCGGGGAGGACGAGGCGGAAGGTGCAGCCGTGGTCGGGGCGGGTGTCGAGTTCGAGGCGGCCGCCGTGGGCCTGGGCGATGGTCGCGGCGATGGTCAGGCCAAGTCCGCTACTCGTTCCGTCGCGGGGGTGTGCGGGGTCGGCGCGGTAGAAGCGTTCGAAGACGCGTGCGGCGTCGGGGGGTGGGAGTCCGGGTCCTTCGTCGGTGACCTCGAAGACGTGGATGGGGGTGCCTCGGGGTGGCGGGGGCGATGTGCTGACGCGTCCGGGGCGGTCGGTGCCGTGCCGGGTGCTCGCGACGCCGGTGCCCACGCGGACGTGCACCGGGGTGGCCGGCGGGGTGTGGACCAGGGCGTTGGTGAGGAGGTTGACGGCGACCTGACGGAGTCGGTGCGGATCGCCGGTGGTCTCGACGAGGTCCAGTTCGGCGCCGTCGGCCTCCGTCAGGGGCGCGAGGTCCACTCGGTGTTCGGAGCGCTGGACCGCGGTCGCGGTGATGGCGTCGGCGGCCAGGGACAGCAGGTCGACCGGTTCGCGGGCGTAGGTGGGTTCGCGGTCGAGGCGGGCGAGCAGGGTCAGATCGTCGACGAGCAGGCTCATGCGCTCGGCGTTCTGGGCGATCAGCCGGCTGGCCTCGCGCCGCTCCTGCTCGGGCAACTGGTCGTTGCCGGCGGCGAGTTCGGCGAATCCCTGGATGGCGGTCAGCGGGGTGCGCAGTTCGTGTCCGGCGTCGGCGACGAAGCGTCGCAGCCGTTCCTCGGAGGTCTCACGCTGGCGCAGGGCCTCACGCAGTCGTTCCAGGGTGGTGTTCAGCACCCGGCTGAGCCGTCCGATCTCGGTGCGGTCGTCGGTGTCGGGCAGCCGGAGCTCCAGATCGCCCGCGGTGATGCGCCGTGCGGTGCGTTCCACCCGGGTCAGGGGGAGCAGGCCGATGCGCACCACGCCGTGGCCGAGCAGGATCAGGCCGACGACGGCGACCGCGCAGAGGGCGAGGTTGACCACTATGAGGGTGGAGATGGCGTCGTCGACGTTGTCCAGGGGCAGCGCGACGAGGGAGAGCATGCCGTCCGGGCCCGGCTCCTGGAGCAGCACCCGCCAGCGGCCGTCGCCGTCGGTGGCCGGCAGCGTCGCGGGCTGACCGGGCCGCAGGTCCAGATCGTCCGCCGAGCGCGGCAGCTGGGGTCCCGGGGTGCTGGTTTCGCCGAGCACCCGGTCCATCAGATGGCCAGCGGAGTCATAGAACCGGACGCGGAAGTCGGTGGGGAACGGGCCCGGGCCGTGCGTGGCCTCGGGAAATCCGTCCGTGTCGGTGACGTCCCGGTAGAGCTCGGAGGGGGTGTGGAAGCCGGCGAGCTGCCGGTCGACCTGGTCCAGCAGGGCGGAGTGCACGACGGCCCGGCCCGCGGTCTGGGAGGCGAGGACCGCCGCCAGGGCCAGCAGGGTGACGCCCAGGATCAGGCGGCCACGCAGGGACCTGGGGCGAGGCAGGCGGGCGAGCGGGCGGATCATGCCGAGGCGGGGTCGGCGTCGTCGCGGGGAAGGCGCAGGCAGTAGCCGACGCCGCGGACGGTGTGGATCAGGGGTGGGGGGTACCGGTCGATCTTCCTCCGCAGATACTTGATGAAGGTGTCCACGATCCTGGTGTCGCCGGCGAAGTCGTAGCGCCACACCTCCTGGAGTATCTCCGCCTTGGTCTGCACCCGGTTGGGCCGGGAGAGCAGGCAGACCAGCAGGCGCAGCTCGGTCGGGGACAGCCGCACGCGCGTTCCGGCGCGGTGGACGTCATGGGCGATCAGGTCGACCTCCAGGTCGGCGTACCGCAACACGCCGTCGTCGGTCGGGGCCGGTGCGCCGCCGGCGCGGGCGGCCACGGCGGCGCGCCGGAGTATGGCGCGCACCCGCAGCAGCACCTCCTCGATGTGGAAGGGCTTGGTGACGTAGTCGTCGCCACCCGAGCTCAGTCCGGTGATGCGGTCGGGGAGGTCGCCGAGTGCGGTCAGGAAGAGCACGGGTGTGTAGACGCCCGCGGCTCGCATCCGGCGGGTCACGTCGAAGCCGGCGATGTCGGGCAGCATCACGTCCATGACCACCAGATCGGGAAGGGAGTCCTCGACTCTGGCGAGTGCGTCGGTGCCGGTGGCGGCGCCGCTGACGGCGAAGCCCGCCGCGCGCAGTGCGGAGACCAACAGGGCGTGGATGCTCGGATCGTCCTCGACGATGAGGATGTGGTGGGGGGCGTGGGGGCCCGGCCGGTCAGCCATGGCGCTGAGATGGTCCGTTCTGTCATGGGGGGCCGGTCTGTCCCGGAGTCGGCCGGGGAGGGGCGGGATCCGGCGGTGTCCCATCCCCTCCCCGGGGTCTCATCCGGTGACCGCATCGTTGGTTGCGAGGGCCTGGGTGCGGTCGGTGATGGTGGTGCGCAGCGTTTCGGCCGCCGTGTCGATGGCCGCCGCGTCGAGGCCCGTCCGGGCGACTCGCTCGGTGATCTCCTCCAGGGCCTGGAGTGCCTGATCGGAGCCGTAGAACTGCTCGTACAGCCGTGCGTAGGCCGCGTGGTAGGTGGCGGTGAAGGCGTCCTCCGCCAGGAATCGCTCCTTGAGGACATGGCCCATCATCCCGTCCGTCCCCTCGGGCATCTCACCTTCCGGGAACCCTTCGGGCATCTCACCTTCCGGCATCTGCTCGGGCATTCCGCCCTCCGGGAACCCCTCGGGCATCTCACGTTCCGGGAATCCCTCCGGCATCTCGCCCTCAGGCATTCCCTCGGGCATCTCGCCGCCGCCCATGCCGCCCATGCCGAGTTCCTCGTCCGGGCCGGTGTCGGCCGCGCCGGAGAACGTGAGGTTGTAGTCCCAGCCGAGCACTCTGAACTTCCGGGTGTCCAGGTCGTACCAGAGGAGGTAGTTCTTTCCCGGGCCCGCCATGTCGTCGAAGTTCAGCAGCAGGTTCTGCGAGGCCACGTAGGTGGCGAGGGACTCGACGTCGACGTAGTCAGCGAGTTGGTCGGCGAACTCCTCGTCGGTCGCCTGGTTCGCCCATCTGATCAGCCGGATCAACGGGCCGAAGTCCTGACTGCCCTCCTTGTTGAGCTGTTCGAAGGAGTCCTGGTAGTCGGTGGGATCGTCCCCGACGTAGTCGAAGCTGCCCTCGGCGCGGGCCCGGTACAGCACGCCATCGCCGCCGAGCACGGTGGTGGCGTAGTCGGTGCTGGGGTTCTCCACCATCAGTCGCGTCACCGTCGGGCGGTCGTTGACCGTCACGGACGCGAAGCTGTACGGCTCGGCGGGCTGGCCGCTGTCCGCTGTGAGGGTGAGCGACAGGGCCTCGTTCAGCGGCACCTCCTCGTCGCTCCCCGGCCGCAGGGCGATCTCCCGGTGCCCCTGGTAGGTGCGACCCTCGACGTACTCGTCGATCTTGACCAGCCAGGGCAGTTCCTCCGGCCTGTCGGGCGACAGGTCGTAGGCCACCATGCCGCCCGGCCCCTGCTGCTGCTCGCCTTCCCCGCCGGCCTCGGGCGCCTGGCCGCCCGGGAACTGCTGGCCGCCGCCCCCGCCCGGCATCCCGCCGCCCTCGCGCAGGCTCATCAGCGTCGAGTTGCCCTTGAGGCGGATCCCCACGTCCTCCACGACCGTCCCGTCGATGGTGAGGTCGGCCCGGATGAAGTCCTTGTTCCCCTCCTCGCGGAACTCCTCCATCATCCGGTCGAAGTCGTCCTGGGTGTAGTCGAGACGCACCGAATGCGCGATCGAGGCGTCGTACAGGTCCACCGTCCCTTCGATGTCCTGGGTGATCTGGTCGGCCTCGGCCTGCGAGGCGCTGGTGACCCATGGCGCCACCCGGGCGTCGCCGAACCCGACCACCAGGACCGTGAGACCCACCAGGAACGTGGCGGCGGGCTTCCAGTGCAGTCGCAGGCGCACCGGCAGGCGGTCCCTCAGACGTGGTCCGCGCCGCGTGCGTGGGACGTTCGACCCGCCCATCACAGATCGGTCTGGTCGTATCCGGTCAGCACGCTCACCCGCTGGCCGAAGGTGCGTTCCTGTAGCGCCGCGACCAGCTCTCCCGGTTCGGCGCCCTTCTTCAGGCGCACGGTGTAGAACACTTCCGTCAACGCACCGCCGCGGATGCTCTCGGTGCTGACCAGCTCGAACTCCGTCGTGTACCTGATCAGCACGTCGCGGATCGCCGGGCTGTGGTCCTCGCCCGTGGGCACCTGCACCTTGACCACCTGGCGCTGGACGTTCAGGTGGAACCAGTTGAAGCGGTTCATCACCACGACGATCAGGCAGATCGCGGCGGCGGCGACGGCCGCCAGCGTGTAGAAGCGCGCACCGCAGGCCATGCCGATGCCCATGGTGAGGAAGACGAACCCGACATCCCTCGTCTCCTTGATGGCGTTCCTGAAGCGGATCACCGACAGCGCGCCGACCAGGGAGAACGCACGGGCCAGGTTGGAGCCCACGACCAGCATGATCAACGCGATGACCATGCCAATGATGACGAGGGTCTGCACATAGGACTGGCTGTAGGAGATGTTGCGGTGGGTGGAACGGTAGACGTAGCCGATCATCGTGCTCAGGGCGAAGGACAGCCCCATGGCCAGGACGATGTCCATGACGCTGAAGGTCCCGCTGAGCTCCTGGACGTCGAAATTCACGAGACTCGTGCCTCCGTGCATGCCCCGGTGTCATGGGACGGGTGGGGGGATGGGTGTCGCTGTGCGGGTGAGAGGCCGGGGAGGTCGTCCTCGGAGACGTGGAAGACCGACCGTGGCGCGCGCCCGAACGTCTCGATGCTCTGGACGTACTTCGAGACCCGGATGAGGCTGAGGTTGCGCCGGGCGGCGAGGTCGGTGATCCAGTACGGCGTGCGTTCGTTGACCTTGACCTCCATCACCGCCAGGTGCGGCGGGACGATGAACCGGTTCTCCGGGGTGGCCGTGCCGAAGTGGAAGTCCCGGTCGCGACCGCGCACGCGCCGGTCGAAGGTGACCCGCAACCCGGTGTCCTGATCGCGGCCGACCAGCGCCTCCCGCTGGTACCCGGTGATCGCGGTGGGACGCAGGTTCAGCCGGACGATCAGCTCCAGGACCTCGTGCACGAACGGCCGCTCCGCCGGGGCGTGGTCGATCAGCTCCCGCCCGTCGCAGAGTCGAAGCGCCGCGCGATAGGGCAGGGCGATCCGCCGCTTCTGGGTCACCCGGTTCACCCGCTGCTTCACCTCAACGCACACGAGCGAGTCGTCGGTCACCGAGGTCAGGTCGCCGTAGTGCCGGATGCGCAGCTTTCGCCGGAACTTCAGCCCTTCGATCTTCTCCCAGTAGAACCGCAGCCGCGGAGTGTCGTAGTACAGGCTCCACACCCCGTAGCCACCCTGCGGACTGTGCACGTCGCGATCCATCCGCCTGGCCAGCTCGTCGCGGATGCTCTCGGCCTCATCCACCGGAACCAGGTACTTCAACTCGTACCGGTTGAACGCGTGGAGCCGGCTGGCGACCCGCGGCGGCTCCTCCGGCATCCCCGGCTTTCCGGGGTTCCGGGTCCGCCGATCCGTCTCGCCAGCCGATGCGGGTCTGCTCGTCCCGCTCCCGACGCGCCTCCTTGAGGGCCGCAGCACCACCTCGGGCACCTCCTGTTCCTTCTGCCCCGTCTGGTTTGCTGCCGGCAACCAAAACAACGGCAGGTGAGAACAGCATGAGAAAACCGGGAGAACTCCCGGAGAACGCGAGCACCGACTCAGGTGAACGTGAGCCGCTCCCCTAGCGGGGGCCGCCGGACGCCCTCCACATGGCGAGGAGGGGAACTCCTCGGCGCGCGCGGGGGCGGAGGGCTCCCTCGTGTACGCCACGACACTGGTCCCGCTGGGCACCTTCGAGGAGTCAATCTCCTCATCCGGTAGTGCGAATTTGAACCGCAGGCGGTCTGACATGCGTCCACTTCGAGGGAAAGAGGCCAACTCCCTTGCCCCTGGGGTGAGTTGCGTGCAGCAGCAGGGGCCAAGAGTCGGCGGACCAAACCGGCCGGAGGCCCGGGCAAAACAGGTGGCGGGCGGACGTTCGCTCGGGCAGGCTCGCTCCATGGTCTCGGTGGTGCAGAACGTAGCGGTCGACTGTGCGAATGCCTATGAGCTGGCTCGCTTCTGGAGCGCGGTCACCGGCCGTCCGCTGCATCCGGAGGACCGGCCAGGCGACGACGAGACCCAGGTGATGCTGCCCACCGGACCGCTCCTGCACTTCAACCAGGTGCCCGAGCCGAAGACCGCCAAGAACAGGCTCCACCTGTGCCTGCGCCCGGAGACCTCGCGTGAGGAGGAGGTCGAACGGCTGCTGGGTCTGGGCGCCACCCTGGTCGTCGACCGCCGGGAGTCCGACGGTTCCGGATGGGCCGTTCTCGCCGATCCCGAAGGCAACGAGTTCTGCGTCCTGAACAGCGAATCCGACCGGGCCGCGCTGCGGTCCGGGCACCAGGGCGAAGCGTCCGGATCATTCTGACGCCGCGGCTGGGTTGTCAGATCCTCAAGGTCACGGCGCCTCGTCGTGGGCCGCTTCGTCGGTGAGGAAGAGCTCCACGACGGGGACGGACACGTCCGGCCTGACCACCGGGAGGGTGAGGGTCAGCGTGCCGGAGGGCTGGCCGCCCATGCCGGTCAGGGTGGCCTGAACCTCCGGGTCGGTTTCGCGGAACACGATCTCGGACGCGTCGTGCAGGAACTGGGCGTAGGCCACCCTGCCGGCCAGTCCTGGCAGGTGGACGTGTTCGAACGGCCAGGTGAAAAGGTGCAGGTAGGGGCGGTCGCCGCGCCGGGTGTAGTGGGCGTCGGGCGGGGCGGTGAACTCCGCGGGCCCGGCGCCACGGATGGACCGCTCGTGGCGGCGCAGCCACGCGCCGATGCCGTCCAGGGCGGCCAGCGCGGTGGGGTCCAACTCGCCGCGCCCGGTGGGGCCGATGTTGAGCAGCATGTTGCCGTTCTTCGAAACGCCGTCGATCAGCATTCGCACCAGCAGGTCGACGCTCTTGACGTCCCGGTTGTCCCGGTCGTAGCCCCAGCTTCCGTTGAGGGTCTGGCAGGCCTCCCAGGGCACCGGCTCGCCGTCCACCTCCATGGGCCGGTCGGGCTGGTACTGCTTGCCGAAGCGGTCGCGGCTGAACCAGGCGGGAACGGGCATGGAGACGTGTCCGCTCGGAGCGCGGGCCGACCTCCAGCATCATCACCCACGACGGTGATCGGGGGACCTCCCGCGGGGTCGGCTCGGCCCCGTGCCCGCCCCGCTCGGCCCCGCCCGGTGCGGGCGGGGCCGAGCGGGGCCGGGCGGGCCTCAGGGGACCCGGACGCTCGCGGTGGCGGCGTTCAGAAGGTCACGTCGCTGCAGATGAAGTAGATCTGGTCCGCGTGCGAGGCCTTCCAGATCGTGTAGACGACGTGGTGCCCGGAGCGGCCCGGCGCACTCACCTGAGTCGTGTAGTGCTCGGACGGCGCGTAGGCGTCGGTGGTCTTCAGCAGTTCCAGGTCACCCCAGTCCAGCGCGTCCGTCTCGGCGTCGTAGCCCTGCTTGGTGACGTAGACCATGAGATAGTCGGCGCCGTGCAGGGCCTGGTCGTAGAGGTCTACCGTGAAGGTGCTGTCGACCTGGCTGGTCGTCCAGGCACCGGCGGCGTCCATCGAGTTGTACCGGCCGCTCTCGACCTGACCGGCGCTGCACAGCTGGTTGTCGGGGATGAAGGCCTCGAAGTCGCCTCCCGTCCCCTCGCGGTACAGACCGTTCCAGTTCCACATGGCGTTGACGTCGTCCTGCCACGCCTGCCAGCACATCGGGTCTTCCTGCTCCATGGCCGGGTTCTGGAAGTCGTCGCCCCAGCGCTCCAGACAGCCGTAGTTGCGGGACAGGGGGTCCGCGACCGAGCCGTGGGCGGAGGCGCTCGGGGAGGACCACGGCGTCAGCAGGAGCATCGCCGCGGACAACCCGGCCAGGAGGACACGCAGCGTCAGTTTCCTGGCGTCCGCGCGTGTGTAACTCTCAATCACTGCCATTCCTCTTCCGGAGTGGGGGGTGGTTTCCGGATCTTGGGAGCGCTCCCAATTGGTGGGGGTTTCCCGAGTGGTCTGTCGATGAAACCTTTCGACGCACGGGCCCCGCATGGCGCGGCCACGAACCCGAGTCCCGCGGGTACGTCGAGCCGCGCAGTCCCGTACCGCCGACCACGTACGGCATGAGCCGCCCGGTGCACGACGCGCGGCGACCGTGCCCGAGGAGAGGGTGAGGGTCATCCAGTCCACTCACCCCCGGGAGCCTGCCCATGTCTCGCACGCCCGTCGCGCCCGCCACCGAGCCGTCCGAACGGCTCGTCCAGCGGCTCGACGATCTCCGCCCGTACGTCCTCTCGCTCTTCCGCGTCGTCGTCGGACTGCTCTACGCCTGCCACGGCTTCGGCGCTCTCTTCGGCGTGATCGGGCCCGCCGCCGGACCCGACCTGATCGGGCCAGGTGGCGGAGCCGACATCGACACGGTCGAGGTGGGTGAATGGCCGCTCTTCTACGCGGCGGTCATCGAACTCGTGGGCGGCAGCCTGCTGATGCTCGGCGTCGGCACCCGGGTGGCGGCCCTGGTCTGCTCCGGGGAGATGGCCTACGCCTACTTCACCGTGCACGCGGAGGTCGACCTGTGGCCGATCGACAACGGCGGCGAGATCCCCGCGTTCTATGCCTGGGCCCTCCTGCTCCTCGCCTGCACCGGACCCGGCGCGCTGACCCTGGAGCGCCTCCTTTGGCGACCCTCGCGGGCCCGCGCATGAGGTTCTCTCCCGGCATCGTGCTCAGCCCCTGAGGCGCGACGCGAGGGAACCCACCCGTCGGTCGAGTCCGGCCGCGTCCAGGACGCGCAGCTCTCGGGCGGTGAGCGTGACCGTGCCCCCGTCACCGTCACCGTCACGGGTGAGGGTCACGCTCAGATCGCCCGTCCGTTGGCGAAGCCAGGCGATCAGTGCGGCCGACAGCAGGGTGGCGACCCCGCCGCGAGCGAGGGACACCAGCAACGCCTCGGCCGCGCCCGGCCGCGGCGACCCGGGCGACGACCGTACTCGGCCGCGTAACGCGCCATCCCGCGAAAGCCAGGCGTGCAGAGAGCGCAGCTCCTCTCCCGAGGGGTCCCCCAGAACGTTGATCCGCGTCTCCCGCATGTGCTCCACCCCCTGCATCGGCGCCGACGAAGACGCCGCGCGTCCGATCTTGTTCGCTGTTCATCGGAGTAACAAGGGGCGCATCGACGTGCGCGGGGGCGTCTTTCGGTGGCGCGCGGGCGGCGGCCCGCGACGTCGCCCGTCCCGTCCCCACCCAGGGCACGCGCCTGCCCGATGGGGCAGAACGTTCGTCACTTCGGGCATCCGACGGTCCCACAAGGTCGCCTGAAGCGCCCCTTGCCGCACTGCTGTTCTCCCGTAACGTGCGCAACAGCTCGCGATCTTGCCGCCTTGGAGCGAACAGCGATGTCTCACGCTCAGTCGCCTCACCCGGTTGTGGCCGCAGCCGTCCCGCCGATGGCCGTCCCGCCGGTGGCCGTCGTCCGTGCCCGGGAACGCTCGGGCCCCGTGCCGGTCGCCGAGCGGTACCGGGAGCGACTGTCCCGGTATGTGAGCCGGCTGACCGCAGGGGACGCCCACCGGGCCGAGGACATCGTCCAGGAGACGATGCTCAGGGCGTGGCTCGCGGCGGACGAGTTCGCCGGTAACGAGGACCATCTCGCCGCGTGGTTATACGTCGTCGCCCGCAACCTCGCGGTCGACGCCCGCCGCCGCGAGCGGAGCGTGCCGACGGGCATGCTGCCCGCGGACCTGTTCCACCAGGCGGCCGACGGCGGGGCCGACGTGGCCGACGTCGTGGCCGACCGCGTCACGCTGGTGCGCTCGCTGGCGGGCCTGAGCCCGCACCACCGCGAGGTCCTGGTCCACGTCCACGTGTACGACCGGTCCCGGGAGGACACCGCGCGCCTCCTGGGGATACCGCAGGGCACGGTCAAGTCCCGCCTGCACTACGCGTTGTCCGCCCTGCGACAGGAGTTCGCCGCGGCATGAGGACCACCGATCCGCTCGAGTTCATCGACCGGCACCGGGACACCATCTTCCGGGTGCTGGGCATCCTGGCCGCCGTGCTGGTGGCCTTCCTGTTGCTGCGGTACGTGGCGATGCGGTTGGGCGGTTGGCGCGCCGCGTGGGTGCGCGTACGCCGGGAGTGCGCGCTCACCGCCCACGCCTTCGTCGCGCCGCTCCGCGCCTGGCTGCGTCACCGACGGTCCCTTCGCCTCCTGGTGCGCGCGCTACGTGATCCCGCGACCTGGCGGGACGCCGAACGCGGCCTGGCCGCGGCCCGGCAGGCCGCCGCCCCGGCCGGCGGGCGTCCGTATGCCGCGCTGATCGACGCGGACACCGTGACGGTGCTGCTGGCCGGCCGAAACGTTCCGCCGTCCGAGGAGGACCCGGACGACCCGCCTGGCCAGTGGAGCCTGGACCGCGCGGGACTGCCCCCGGTGATCCCGGCGCCCGACCAGCCGTACCCCGTGCTCGTCGCCCTCGGCGAGCGCGAGGGCCGCTGCGTTTTCCTGGATGTGGCCACCGGCCCGCCGCTGCTGAGCGTCGAGGGCGACCGCCGGTCGCGCACCGCCCTGCACCAGGCGGTCGCCGCCCAGCTCGACGCCCGGCTGCCGGAGGGCTTGGTGGTGGTCGCCGAGGGCGTGCATCGGAGGTTCCCCGGGCCGCCGGTGCGGGCCGCGTACCGCAACGCGGCGGGAACGCGGCCACGGAACGGCATCGCGCCGGTGCTCGTCACCGCCGAGTTACCCGACCCGCTGCCGCCCGGACTCGCCGCCCCGCCCGACGAGCCGTCGGGGCCCCGGATCGTGCTGCTCGGGCCGGGGCGCGGCTACCAGGGGACGCTGCTGACCGACCGGCACGGCCAGATCGTGGTGGTCGGCACGCCGCTGCTGGTCGCCGGCAACGCGCTCGGCCGGGCGATCGCCCGGGTGCTGGGCACGCTCCCCCCGGTCCTGCCCCCCGGCCCGCCGGGCGCCAGCCACGTCTTCGCCGAACCGGAGGAGGACGAGGAGACCGGTGAGGAGGCGGAGGCGTGGTCCGCTTCCGTCCCGTCCACGGCCGCCCATCGCCCGCCGGTCGCCGAGGAGGTGGAGGAGTCCGAGGAAGGCCTCGCGGGCGCATCGGGAGCGGTGACCAAGAGGGAGAGCGAACGGCGAGAAGAGGAGCGGGGCGCGGCCGCGCCGGTCGGTCCCGCGCCCACCGGCGTATCGCCCACGCGTTCCGCACCCTGACCCCGTTCGGCTCGACCGGTTGGACATTCGTGAAGCTCACCGTCACCACCGCCGACCCGCAGGGCCGGCGCACCGACCATCTGCTCGACCTGCCCGAGGGCGCCACCGTCGCCGAACTCGCCGCGGCGCTCGCCAGCCCGCGGCTCTACCTCGACCAGCGCCCGCTCGACGGCGGCGCCCCGCTCGGTGCCAGCGGGGTGCGGGACGGCGCCCTGCTCGGCCTGGGCGCCCCCGCGCAGGCCACCGGCACCGCGGCCCGCGCCTGGCGGCCGCCGGCCGGCGATCCGGTGCTGCTGGAGCTGCGGCACGTCTCGGGTCCCGACGCCGGGCGCGTGTGGCGGCTCGGCCGCGGCAGCTACGAGGTCGGCACCACCCGGGGCTGCGCCATCCGCCTCGCCGCCCCGGACTCCGGCGACGGCCCGGACGAGGACCTCGACGAGGACGGCACGCCCGAGCGCGGCACCTGGATCACCGTGCACGCCGACGGCTCCGCCAGCTTCCGGCTGTCCCAGGACGCCGACCCCGAACTGTGCGGTCTGCGCAGCCTCACGCCGCCACCACCGGTCGATCCGGAAACCGGCATTCCGCTGACCGACGAGGAGCCGGCCGGCCCGCAGGATGGCGGACCCGGAGGCCACAGCGCCGAGCCCCCGGCACCCGACGCCGACGGCCTCCCCGCCGCGCCGGCGCCGCTGCCGCCCGGCGCGCTGCCGCCGCCCTCCGACGGTTCGTTCGCGTGGCCGGACTACGCCGATCTGGCGCTCGGCGACCATCTCCTGCGGCTGTCGCCGCCGCATCAGCCGGACGCCGCCGTCAAACCCTCGGCGGACGGCCTCACCCTGGAGTACAACCGCCCGCCGCGGCTCACCCCGCATCTGGACGCGGAACAGCTCAGCCTGCCGGGTCCGCCGGCCCCGCCCGGACCGCGTCCCTTCCCCTTCATGCTGATGATCTCGCCCCTGGTGCTGGGAATGGCCATGGTCACGATCTTCCGGTCGTTCTACTTCTTGATCCTCATCGTCTTCACCCCGCTGATGGCGGTCGGGAACTGGGTGACCGGCCGCCGTGCCAACCGCAAGCGGCACGAGGAGCAGCTCCGCCGCTACCGGCTGCGCCGGGCCGCGCTGGAACTCGAGATGCGCCGGGCCACCGTCGAGGAACGCGACCGGCGCAACACCGCCGCACCCGATCCGGCGGCCCTGCTGTTGACCGCCGCCGGGCCGGGACACCAGCTCTGGGAACGCCGCCGGCACCACCCCGACTACCTCGCCCTGCGCCTGGGCACGGTGGCCCGGGCCTCGCTCAAGCGCATCAACGACCAGGCCAGGGAGCAGAACCACCGTCAGGTGCACTGGCGCCTCGCCGACGTGCCGATCGGCGTCGAACTTCCCGAGGCCGGGGTGCTGGGACTGACCGGCTCCGAGCGCACCGTGCGCGCCGTCGCCCGGTGGGCCGTCGCCCAGGCGGCGGTCCTGCACAGCCCGCGCGACCTGCGCGTCGTGATCCTCACCGAGGAGCGGCGGGCCGCCGACTGGTCCTGGGTCCGCTGGCTGCGCCACCTGCGCCCGCATCGCGGTGTGGCGGCCGGCTCGCCCCTGATCACCCTGGGCAACGACGAGGAGTCCACCGCCCGGCGGATCAGCGAGCTGTACGGGGAGATCCAGGCCAGGATCGAGGCGGCGACGGCCGGCGGACGACGTGTCGGGGCCCCGGCCACCGCGCCGGACGTGCTCGTCGTGCTGGACGGCGCCTACCGGCTGCGCGACCTGCCAGGAGTGGTGAGCATCCTCACCCAGGGACCGTCCGTGCGGGTGTTCAGCATCTGCCTGGACGAGCGGGAGCGGCTGCTCCCCGAGGAGTGCTCGGTCGTCGTCACCGCCTCCGGCGACCGGCTGACCGTGCGCCGCTCCGGCGCCCCGGCGGTCCGCGACGTCCGGGCGGACCAGGTCGATCCCGCATGGTGCGAGGAGGTCGCCCGCGCCCTGGCGCCGCTGCGGGACGTGACCGTGGAGGCCGACGCGGGGCTGCCCGGCGAGGTGCGGCTGCTGCCGCTGATCGGCCAGGAACCGCCCGACCCCGCCGCGCTGGTGCGCGCCTGGCAACGCCGCCCCGCCAGCACGACCTTCGTGGTCGGCGCAAGCTTCGAGGGAACGGCCCATCTGGACCTGGTGGCGGACGGCCCGCACGGTCTGATCGGCGGCACCACGGGGTCCGGCAAGTCGGAGCTGCTGCAGACGATGATCGTCTCGCTGGCCGCCGCCAACCGGCCCGACGAGCTGACGTTCGTCCTCATCGACTACAAGGGCGGCGCCGCGTTCCGCGAATGCGCCGAACTCCCCCACACGCTGGGCATGATCACCGATCTCGACGGCCATCTGACGCAGCGCGCACTGGCCTCGCTCGACGCCGAGCTCCGGCGCCGCGAACAGCTGCTGGCGGACGTCGGTGTGAAGGACATCGACGAGTACCGCGCCAAACGCTCCCGCGACCCCGAACTGGCCCCGTTGCCGCGACTGCTGCTGGTCATCGACGAGTTCGCCACGCTGGTGCGCGAGCTGGTCGAGTTCGTCCCCGGGCTGATCAGCCTCGCCCAGCGCGGCCGTTCGCTCGGCCTGCACCTGATCCTGGCCACCCAGCGCCCCGCGGGCTCGGTCAGCAACGAGATCCGCGCCAACACCAACCTCCGCATCGCGCTGCGCGTCACCGACCGCACCGAGAGCCAGGACGTCATCAACGCCCCGGGCGCCGCCGGCATCTCGCCGGCCACCCCGGGCCGCGCGCTGGTCCGGCGCAGCGAGGGCCCGCCCATTCCGTTCCAGACCGCCTTCGTCGGCGCCGAGCGCCCGGCGGCGGACAGCCCGGGCGGTCCCGACGGGCCGGCACACGGCGGTGGCCCGCGCCTCGTGCGCGGCATCGAGATCGGCTGGCAGGAGCTCGGCAGGCCGGTCGTCCTGCCCCCCGCCGCAGCGGCCGAACCAGCCGAGCCGGCCGGGGGTGCGGCGGCGGGTGCGCCCTCTTCGGACCCGGGCGCCGCCCCGGCGGGGACCGCCGAGGACCCTCCCCCAGGCCCTTGGGGCCTGGGAGGTGCCCCCATCACGGACCTGACCGCCCTGGTGGCGGCGGTGCGCGCCGCCGCCGAGGCGCTGCCGGACTTCCGGCCGCAGCCGCGTCCCTGGCTGCCGCCGCTGCCGGCGGAGCTCCCGCTGGAGGAAGCGGAGGATCCCCCGCCGGGGGCCCTGCGGCTGGCGTTCGTCCCGTACGTGCTCTTCGACGTGCCGGGCGGGCAGCGGCAGACCACGGGCCATATCGACTTCGCCGCCTTCGGCCACCTGTACGTCATCGGCGCGCCCCGTTCGGGACGCACCCAGACGCTGCGCACCGTCGCAGGATCCGCCGCGCTGCGCCTGACCACCGACCAGCTGCACGTCTACGGCATCGACGCGGCCGGCGGCGGGCTGGCGCCGCTGGAGGCGCTGCCGCACTGCGGCGCGGTGGTCTCGCGGCACGACCCCGAGCGGCTGACCCGCCTGGTGCGGCGGCTGCTCGACGAGCTGACGACCCGCCAGACCGCGCTCGCCCGGCACGACGTCGGCACCCTCACGGAATTCCGGGCGAAGCTGCGCGCCCGGGAGCGCCCGGCTCATCTGCTCGTCCTGATCGACGGCTGGGACGCGCTGATCGAGACGATGGAGAAGGTCGACGGCGGCCGGACGCTGGAGGATCTGCTGCGGCTGCTCCGCGAGGGTGCCGCGGCCGGCATCCATCTGGTCGCCACCTCCGAGCGCAGGCTGCTCGGTGGCCGGCCGGGTCAGCACAACGACCGGCGGGTCCTGCTGCGCCAGTCCGACCGGATGGACTACGCCCTCATCGGCGTCAACCGCAAGGCCGTGCCGCAGCATGTGCCGGCGGGCCGCGGGTGGTTCGCGCCGGGCGGCACCGAGGGGCAGATCCTGACCCTGCCGCTGAACGCCCTCGCGAAGGGCGACGACCAGGCGGACGCGCTGCGCGCGATCGGCCGCCGCGCGCAGGCCAGGGACGGCGGTGTGGCGGCGGAGTCGCGGCCGTTCCGCGTCGACGAGCTGCCACATGTCATCGGCTTCAGCGAGGCGGCTGAGCTGATGCCGGAGGAGAACCGCCGCCCGATGTGGGCGCTCTTCGGCGTCGGCGGCGACGAGACCGGGCCGCTGGGCCACGACTTCGCCGCCGGGTCCGGCGCGTTCATCATCGCCGGGCCGCCGCGCAGCGGGCGGTCCACGACGCTGGCGGCGATGTGTGTGTCGCTGGTGCTGGGCGGCACGTCGCTGGTGGCCGTCACCCCCCGGGAGTCGCCGCTGCGCCAGCTCACCGCCCACGGCCTGGCCCACGTGATCGACGACCCCGACCCGACGCCCGAGGCGCTGAACGAGGCGCTGGAGGCGGTGGCGGGTCGGCCCGCGGTGGTGGTCGTGGACGACGCGGACCTGCTGATGACCGGCCGGGCGGACCGGGTGCTGCGCACCGTGGGCTCGGCGGGGCGGGACCGCGGTCTGGGGCTGCTGCTGGCGGGGGCGGCCGAGGGCGTGATGACCACCCTGGGGTGGATCGGCGTGGCCCGCCGGTCCCGGCGCGGACTGCTGCTCGGACCCAGGAACCTCGGCGAGGGCGAGCTGATCGGCGTGCGACTGGCGCCCGAGCACCTGCGCCCGCCGGTCGCGCCGGGGCGGGCGTGGGTGGCGGACGACGCGGGGCGCCCGATGGCGGTGCAGGTGCCGCTGACCGTGTTGCAGGGATGAGCGGCGGTCCGGCCGGGCCGTCCTGGCGGCCCGGCCGGTCCGGGAACGGTTCGGTCGGCTAGGAGTTGGGGGTGAAGACCGAGTGGTCCTCGTTCCAGGTTCCGCCCGAGCCGATGTCGCCGTTCGGAGGGGCCCACTCCGGCGGGTCGTCCGTCGGCGTCTGCACCTCCTCGGCGGTGGTCTCGTAGCCTCCCTCACCGTCGATGCCCGAGAGGGCGGAGGCGAAGAGCGCGGCGTCGTTGCTCTTGAACCCGTCGCTGATGCCGGTGAACAGGTTCGCGTATCCCTGGATGTTGGAGGCCGCCTGCTGGAGTGACCTGCTGAACTCCTCGTACGCGGTCTTCAACGCGGGGCTCGCCTGCTCCAGGTACAGGCCGTTGTCGAGCAGCGTGTCCACCGTGCTCAGCAGGTTGTAGATCTCGGGGATGATGATGCCGCACTGCGTGCTCAGCTTGCCGCTGGTCTCCGCTATGCCCGCGTAGTCGGCGGAGATGTCCGCCATCCGTGCCTCCTCGGTCGGGGGAAACGATCGCCGCTATCCCTGCGGATTGCGGATGTTGTTGGCGTAGTCCTCGTCGAACTGCTCCATGCCGTCCTTGATGTCGACGAACTGCTGGGCGAACGACTCGACCGCGGTGCACAGGTCGGTCAGGCTGTTGTGGAGGTTGGTGTACGTCTCCGTGATGGCCGGTCCGGTCTGCGGCATGATCAGGTCGTTCGCCAGCGCGTCGTCGATGGCCGCCTTGGCCGCGTCCTTGGCCGGCGTGAGCACGTTCTGGTTGCTGGACCGCATCGCGGCCGCGGCCTCGTCGACGTCCGCGTAGGTGATGCTGATGTTGGGCATCGGGTGGTCCTCTTCTTCTCGTGTCTCTCGTGTCTCTCTCGTGTCTCTCTCGTGTCTCGCCCGTGTCTCGCTCGTGCCCGCCCTACGCGGGGCACCCGTCGTCGGGGTTCCCGGCCTCGTCCCAGCACTCGAAGGGTCCTGAGCGGGTGAACTCGGTGGTCTCGGTCTTCTGCTCGCCGTCCTCGGTGTATGTCGAGGTGACGGTCCTGGTGCCCGAGCCGTCGGTGTCGTCGATGACGACGTCCTCCACCGTCGTGGAGCCGTCGGGCAGGGTGGTGGTGACCGTGTGGTCGCGGGTGTCGTAGGACTTGCCGTCGTCGCCGTCGACGATGTGCGGCTCGCTGTCGTACTCGACGGTCGTGGTGAGGGTCTCGCCGTCCTGGGTGGTGACGGTGGTCTCCTCCTTCATGATGTTGTAGTCCTCGTCGTACGACAGCACGATGTCGGTCGTGCCGCCCTCGCCGTCCGAGAACTGAATGTGGCTCGGCGGGTGTTCCGGCGGCTTCGGGGGTTCCTCTCCCGGCGGCTGCGGCGGGTTCTCGGCGTTCTCCCACTCCGCGCACCAGCCGGGGGCGTCGTCCGCGGCACAGACCTCGTTGATGTCCGCGTCGGGGTGCTCCTCGAAGTACTCGGCGGCGCCGATCTCCTCCAGGAAGGAGTCCCACGCCTCCTTGTTCTCGGACCACTGCTCGTGGGCCTCCCGCTCGCCCTCCCAGCGGTCGATCATGGACTGGCCCGCCGAGGAGGCGGCTCCCGAGGCGAGCAGGGCGTCCTGCTGGAACAGGCCGTCCGCGACGCCCGAGAACATGTCGCCGAACTGCCGCAGCTTGTCCTTGCCGTCGTCGATGCGGGTTTTCGACTTGCCGTAGAACAGCGCGAACTCGTAGGCCAGGTCGTACGAGCCGAACAGCGCCTCGTTCTCGGTGAGCGTGGCGTTGCCCACCTCCTCATACACCCCGTCGCCGCCGCCCGAGTCGGCCCGGTCGGCGAGCAGGTGCAGCCCGCGCTGCATGGCGTAGAGCTGGTCGTAGTCCATGGCGAAGTCGGCCACAGGCGCCTCTCCCGCTGCTCGGTCGGTCGCGGCCCCGCCGGGACCGCCCTCGTGCCTTCTACGCGCCAGCCGGGGCGGAAGGTTCAGTGCGCGGAACCGGGCGACGCGTCGGGGAGCGTCTGAACCCGCCGGCCCACTCGCGCGTAGAAGGCACGAGGCCACGAGCACGGCGACCCGCAGGCGACGAGAGAGGGGAACCCGGCCATGCCCCGTCCCCCGGACTGGAGCGCCCTCGACCTGGACGGCGACCCCACGCCGGGAGATCCGGCCAGGATCGAGGCCCTGCTGACCTCCCAGCAGGGGATCATCGACTTCCTCCAGGAGGTCGACGACGGCCTCGACGAGCTGTTGCGGGAGAACAGCTCGGGTTTCGTCGGGAAGACAGCCGACGCGCTGCGCGAGGCCATGGACGACCGGGTGCGCGGCTTCGTCCAGAGCTTCCGCGACGCCCACCAGGACCTGCACGACGCGCTCCAGACCTACCACGGCGTCATGGCGGAGCAGCAGGGCATCGCTGACGGAGCGTTGACGGCGGCCGACGGACTGGACAAGGAGGACGCGGAGTGGGAGACCCAGCGGAGCACCGCCACATCCGCCGGCGACGCGCTCGACGAGGCCGCGTCGACCGCCGCGACCGCCGTCGCGAACGCGACCGCCGGCATCCAGTCGATGGTCGACCCGTGTGAGGAGATCTGGAAGATCCTCTCCTGGATCGCCATCGCGTTGATCATCCCGGCGCTCATCATGGGCGGGCCCGTCGCCCTGGTCGCCCTCGCGCTGAACGCCGCCATCATGATCAAGACGGCGATCGACTTCGCAAGCGGCAAGGCGAGCATCACCGAGCTGATCCTGTCGGTCCTCGGCGTCCTGGTCCCCACCACCCGGGGCATCAACATCGCCAAGGCGTGGTCCGGGCTGAAGGGATGGGCGGGCGGCGCCGCGGCGTCGTTGAAGAGCCTGAGCCTGAGCAAGATCGTGGCCGGCACCGGCCACCTGATCGTGTCGGGGCTCAAGTGGTTCGTCGGGGTGGCCCGCGCGGCGGTCTCGCCCCAGTCCTGGGCGAATCTCGCCAACTCCATCCGCACCAGCGGATTCTTCCAGTACGTGGGCCTGCACTTCAAGGGGTTCGGCCCGCTGGCCGTCATCCTGCCGGTGAACGCCGCCGAACTCGGCCGCGTCGGCTCCCTCTCCGGGCTGATGCGGGGCTTCAAGATCTCCGTGTTCGACCGGGGCGTGCTGAACCAGTACCGCACCGGAGCGTGGGTCAACGGCAGCAACGTCATCGACATCAGGGCCATCAGGGGCTTCGACGACGCGGGCCGGCCACTGCTGAGCCCGGGCGCCTGGGGCAAGTACCAGCCCGGGGGCGCCGCGGTGGCGCGCGGCCTGGGTGGCATCGGCACCTTCATCCCCGACCCGCCCCCGGCCACCCAGCTCCTGGCCCTCGGCGGCCTGACCTTGGGCCACCTGCCCGTCGTGCCGCCGATGACGAGCCCGGTGCGGGACCTGTCGGCGGCCGCCCCGCCGCTCGGTGTCTCGCCGCCGGCTGGCGTGTCGCTGCCCACGACGACGATCGCCCATCCGCCGCCGGCGGCGGGCGTCGTGAACGGGTCGTCCACGTCGGTGCCCTCGCCCGGGAACGTGCCGCTCACGGACCTGGCCCCGGTGCAGCCGATCTCGCTCCACTTCGCCGACCGCGGCCTGCACCTGGGCGTCTCCGGCACCACCACGCCGGGCTCCGCGCTCCCCGCGCTGAACGAGCTGCCCATCCCGGGCGAGTTCCACGTGCCGCTGCCGGCCTCCGTGGTCGCGCACGTCCCCGGGCCCCAGGGCCAGACCGTCGGCGTGCAGATCCCCCTGCTCTCGCCGCCCGCCTCGACGAACGCCGGGGCGAACGTGGCGGGCGCGGCCGGGACGCGGCTGGACACCGTGGTGCTGGACATCAATCTGGGCTCGTTCGCTCCGGTGCGGATGACCTACGGCAACGACGGCCTCGCGGTGGCGCGGATCGGCGCTGGGGAGATGCCGCCGATCGATGTGTCCCTCATGCCGCGGCTGGGCGAGGTCGCGACCGTGCCGTCGAGCGGGCTGACCGTCCCGCGCGGTGAACTCGGCGTCGGCGGTGCCCTGGGCGGGCTCGACGTCCCGCACCCGGGCCAGGTCGCCAGCAACCTCCCCGCGCCGGGCCGGATCGCGGGGGGCGGGCTCGCGCCCGAACAACTCGCCCTCGACCTCAACGTCGGCTCGGTGGCGCCGCTCCGCCTGCACTTCACCGACCAGGGCATGGCCCTCGGCCCGCCCGACGTCGCCCTGCCGGGGGCCGCCGGCCGGCTGGACACCAGCACGACCCAGCCGCCGCCACCGCAGGGCGCCAGCGCGGCGACGCGGTCGGGCGCGGAGCTCCCCGACGGCGTCGCCCTCGCCCATCCCTCGCCCGGCCAGTTGGAACTCGACCTGGGCGGCGCGTCGAAGGTCTCCGTCACCCTCGGGGAGGGGTTGGAGCACACCGCGGTGGCCGTCCCGCTGGCCAGGACCGAGGTGTCCGGCGGCCACGTCGCGGCGGCCCCGCCGCCGTCCCAGGCCACGACGCAGGGGGCGGTGCAGGGGGCGGCGGTGCAGGCACCGGTGCACGCAGCGTCCGGCGCGCCCGTCCCGCCGGCCCGCCAACCTGGCGCCCCGGCCGGCTCCCCGGGCGACATCACCCTGCACGCGCAGGGCGTGGCTCCGGTCCGGATCAGCTCCATCGTGAGCGCGCCGGCCGCGACGCGGGGCGCGGGCACCGGAGGGGACGCCCCGTCCGGCTCCGTGGTCGAGGTGCGGAGCCTCGACGCGCCGGCCCAGCCCCTGCGGACCGAACCGGCCTCGGCGGCGCCGTCGCCGGAGACGCGGCCGGTGGAAGCGGCCGCGTCGACGCCCGTCCCGGTGCCCGTCCGTCCCGCGGCCGGTCATCAGGGGACGGGCCATAACGGGCTGGGGCACCACAACACGGGCGCCGGGGCGGGGCACGGGGGTGCGGGGCCCCGCGGCGCCCACGCCCCGGCTCCGCAGCCCCAGGTGTTTGCCAGCGGCCCGCTCCAGGGCCACACCGTGGTGCCCTCGCGGAGCGGCGAGCCGCCGTCGGTGACCGGGCCAGACGGCCGCCCGGCGGACGCGTCCGTGACGCGACTCGGCAGCGGCGCGTGGCTGGTCGGACTGCCCGGGCGGCCCGGCGCCCTGGTGAACGACGCGGGGGCGCACACCCACACCGTGGTTCCGCTGAGGGCCGAGGGCGACGCCGGGACCGGCCGGTTCGTCGGGGTTCCGGTGCGGGGGGACGGCACGCCCGTGCTGTTCTACGAAAGCGGCGCGGTGCTGCCGGACCGGGCGCGGATCGTCGGCGAGTCGATCGCGGTGCGGCGGTGGAGCGGCGGCGTCGACTTCCACGCCGGGGACGGCAGCCTGTTGGGTCACTCCCGCTCGTTGCCCGGCCCCGGAGACCACCGCCTGATGACGCCCGCGGGCGGCGACCGGCCATACCCGGTGGGCGCGAACGGCGAACCGCTGGAGGGAGCCACCGCCTCGCGGTTCGGCGACGCCGGCTGGCTGGTGCACCGGCCCGGGCAGCAGCCCGTGCTCGTGGACGGCCCACGCGGGCTCGGCTACACGGTGGTCACGCTGACCGGACGCCCTGGCCGGCCCGATCTGCTGGCCCTGATCCGCCCGGACGGCGTGCCGTATCCGCTGCCCCGCACGGCGGACGGCTCACCCGCGGCCGGCAGGGTCACGCCACGGCCCGACGGGACGCTGCACGTGGACGAACCGGGCGGCCGCTTCGCCCAGTACGACGCCGCCACGGGCCAGTTCCGGAGTGACGGACGCAACGGCGCCGGCATGGATGGCGTCGATAGCGACGAGTTCCGGCTTCTGGGCGACGCCGACCGCCAGACGGTCCTCGCTGACCTCGCGCGACGGCAGGCCGACCGCGGAGAGCCGCGGCTGCCCGAGATCACCACCTCGCCGATGGTCTACATGCTGCGCGACGTCAGGCATGGCGTCGAGATGGACGATCTGGCGTCCCGGGCCACCAGCGGTGCGCCACCGCCGAACGCGGGCGCGTTCGGCGTCCCCGGCCGGCCGGGCGCCACCCTGCACATCGCGCTCGACCCCGCGACCGGACGGGTGCGCGGCGCCGCCGTGACCGGCGACGGCGGGCTCGACGTGCGCCATCTGCGGGACGACGACGCCGACGTGCTGCACGTCACCGCCCGGGGCGAGGACGGCGAGGTGACGACCGTGCTCCGCGAGCGGTGGGCACCGCTGGCCGGCGACATCCGCGGCGGTCAGCTCCGCTTCGACGCGACGCTGCCGACCGCCGCGCCCACCGTGGTGCGGCCGGGTCCCGACGGCGTGCCCGCCGCCGTTCCCGGCGGCGTCACCCGGCTCGTGGACGGCGCCGGGTTCCGGGTGGCCCTCGCGGACGGGCGGCTCGTCGCCGTCGACGACGCCGGAGCCGTCACCCACCGCGTGGTGCCGTTGGCGCCTCGGGACGGCGGCCCGCCCCAGGACCACGTCTTCACGCCGGAGCGCGGCGGCGGCGCGCCGGAGCTTCGGGGCGCCGACGGCGCGGAGCGCCCGCGGGCCACCGTGGAGCGGTCGGGCGATACCTTCCGGGTGACGCGTCCCGGCGCCGACCCCGTCACGTCGGTGCACGCCCTCGACGGCGGCTGGCTGCACGACGCGCACCTGATCCGGGACGGCACCGCGCTCGACGGCAACTACCTGGCGCTGCCCCGCGACCCCGCCGCCGCGCGGGTGGAGGGCCCGCGGGGCGAGCCCGTGCCGGGCACCACCGTCCGGCCGCTGGGGGACCACGGGTTCCGCGCCGAGTCGCAGGGCAGGCACCCGGTGGTACTGGACGCCTCCGGTCGGCTCAGCCACGACGTGGTCGAACTCCGGCTCCCGGACGGCACCGACGGGTTCGCCACCCGGGCCCGGGGCCCCGAGCATGAGCACGGCCTGTTCCGCGGTCAGGACCAGCGGGTGGTCGGGGCCGACGTCCGCTACGGCCGGGACGGCGGGAGCGGCGCCGACCTGGCCCTGGTCACGGTGGGCCGCACCACGGCCGAGTACCGGCTCACCGGCCCCGCGGGCGCGTTGCAGGGAGACGCCGTGCGAGCGACGCACGTGGTCCACGGCGGCAGCGCGGTCGACGGCAGCCGCCTGGTGGTGTCCGACCCTCCACCGGGCCCCAGAGGGCCCGGGAGGTACCCCCATGGCACGCCCACGGCCCACCTGCTGAGCCCCGACGGCCGACGGTCCGACGCGGCCGTGGCGCCGCAGCGGAACGGGGACTTCCGAATCGCGGCGGCGGCCGGCCGGCCCCACACGGTGGTGAGCGGCACCGGCGACGCCCGCGGCACCGCCCTGCCGCTGACCGGCCGGGGCGACGGCGGCGGCGAGTTCGTCCACCGATCCGCCGGCGACGGGGCGCGCGGCCCCGAGTTGCGCGATCCCGCCGGAGATCCGGTGCCGCAACGCGACCTCGCCTCGAACGCCAGCTCCTACACCGTCACCGACCGGGCGACCCGGGTGGTGTGGACCCACGGACACGCCGACGGCCGCCTCACCGAGCGCACCATCCCGATGCACGGCGGGCCGCTCGACGGCCGGGAGCTGTCCCTGCCCGTGGATCCGCGGCGCCCGGCGCGGGTCACCGGCGACGGGGGCGGCCCGGCCACCGTCACCCCCCAGCACGACGGCACGGTGCGCGTCCAGCACGGCGCCCACCACGTCGTCCTGGACCCGAACACCGGGACGGTGCTCAGGAACCAGGTCGTCCCGCTCACCCGGCCGGGCCCGGGCGGCTCCACCCATACCGTCGGCTACGCCTTCGCCCGCCAGCACGGCCCGGGCATCGACCCGGTGCCGCGGCAGGCGGACGGCCGGCCGGTGACCGGCGCGACCATGGAGCGGCTGCCGGGCGGGGACCTGGTGATGCGCGGCGACGGAGGGAACGCCCTCAGCCGGTTCGACGGCACCAGCGGCGCCTTCCGCTACGACGCCAGGCGGCTCACCGGCCCACACGCGGGCGCGGCCGGCGACCATGTCCGCGTCCACCGGTTGACGCTGGGCGGCACCGAGTTCCGCGCCTACGACATCCTCGACGGGCAGCTCAACCCGCGCGCCATGGGGGCACCTCCCGGGCCCCCTGGGGCCTGGGGGAGGGTGGCCACCAGCCGCCCCGCGGCCGACGGCCACCCCGACCGGGGCTTCCGGGTGGCGACCGCGGACGGCGACAACGTCTGGCTGTTCGGCCCCGCCGGCCGCCTGGAGCACCACATCAGCCCGCCCGACGCGGGCAACGTGCGGACCGTCACCCGGCAGGACGGCAGCACGTTCCGGGTCCTCGGCCTGTCGGACGGCGCCGGCGGCCGGTTCCTGGACCTCACCAACCCCGCCGCCCTGCGGCTGCTCGACGGCGACCTGCGCGCCGGCACGGTGCCGCACGGCGCAATCACGCCCGCGCACGGCGGCCACCGGATCGCCGGCCCGCCGGGCGGCGTCCGGGCGGGCGAGTACCAGCAGTACGACGCCCGGGGCCGGCTGGTCGAGCAGGAGATCCACCCCGCCCACCAGGGCGCGGCGATCGCCGGCCAGCACTACCGGATCGCGTACTCGTACGACGGCGACGGGACGTTGACCGGCACCTGGGAGCGGTGGCGCGGCGGCGCGGCGCCACCGCGGACGGCGCCGGTGATGGACCGCGGCACGGTGGACACCACGGGCGCGGGAGGGGGCCTCGTCACGCTGAAGACCCATTTCGGCGGCCTCGTCTTCGAACGGCGTCCGCTGCCGAACGGCCATACGGTGGACGCCCACGCGCCCGGCAGCGTGGCGCCGTTCGCCAACCAGGCGCAACGGTGGTCAGAGCTGGACGCGCAGGGCCAGCCGGCCGGCCACGGCGTACGGACCTGGACCCCCGGCGGCGAGTGGTTCGACTACCCCGGAGGAGCGCACCTCGTCACCCCGTCGGACGCCGTGCGCCACATGAGGTCAGCGCCCCAGGGCGGCCAGATCCTCACCGTCAGGAGCCGTGGAGGCAGCGGCCGGTGGCACTACTTCGACGCCGAGGGCCGGCATGTGGCCCAGGGCGAGCGCACCTGGGGCCCGCTCAGGGACAGCTGGGTCGATCGCGTCCCCGACCCCCGCTCCGGCCGCCTCGTGGAGGTGGACGTCAAGACCGGGCGGATGGCCCTGCACGGCGTCCGCACGTTCCGGATGCACGAACTCGGCCCCGACGGCCTACCCAAGGCCGAATGGGCAGCGGTCTCGCTCCAGGGCAAGCCCATCGGCTCCCGGGGCGCGCGCCCCGGCGGCGGCTGGATGGAGACGTACCGGATCGCCGACCAGCGCCCGCCGAACTGGTACCGAAGCCTGCTCAGCTCGGAGTTCCGCCACACCGACTCCGGCAGGCTGGGCGCGTGGGCGCGGGACACCCGGTTCCAGACGCAGACCTACCGCACGGGCGACGAGTCCGGGATCCGGCAGGTCGGGCTGCGCGGCGCCACCACGTACACCGTGAACCGGGGCGGCCAGTTGACCGGGGAGACCCGCGCGCTGTTCAACGGCAACACCCTCACGGTGGGCCACCACGACGTTCCGCTGCCCGCCGGGGTCGAGAGGGTGGACCGGTACCTGCCCTGGACGGAGGGCGCGGGGAACCGTCAGGGTCACCGCACGTACGTCCGGGGCGACTTCGCCGGCGCCGCGCCGCCCGCGGGCAGTGGCAGGGCGACGCGCGACATCGTGTGGGTCGACCGGTACGCGGACGGTGCCGGCGACTGGTACACGCCGGCTCCCGGGCGGGACTGGCAGGTGACGCGGATCGGCTTCCGGGACGGCACGATGCTGGAGTACCGGCCCAGCTCCCACGGGGCGGGGCGGGACTGGACCGTGTACGACCACCACGGCCAGGTCGTGGCCCGCCAGGACACCTGGCCGTCGCGCGGTCCCGGCGCCCCCGCGGGCGAGGGCGCGGTCCAGGTCGTCAGCGTGTACGGGAAGAGCGGCAAGGCCACGTGGTCCATCCCCGGTACCGGTGTCCGGGGCGAGCGGCATCTGGCGGACCGGAACCAGTTCGACCACGTCAACTATTTCGACCCCGCGTCCTACCGGGACTTCGTGGGCGGCCGCATGGTTCGCGAGCACCACCTGTTGGGGGACGGCGTCACCGTCGACTCCTGGCTGGTGTCCCGGAGGGCCGACGGCACGGAGGTCTGGCACTGGAACAAGATCGACCGCCAGGGCAACGTCCTGGCCTTCGGCGGACAGGCCGACCGGGTCCGCTTCTGGTTCGACGGGGACCGCCTGCTGTCCGCCTGGAGCCCCGGCGCCCGGTGGGAGGACTGGCTCCGCGCGCCCGCCCCCCGACCGGATGGGGCCGCGGGCGGGGCGGGGGGAGCCCTGGCCTCCTCCGTGCGGATCCAGGAGATCCCCAAGCCCGTGGGCGGGGCGCTGCGCCAGGCGTTCAACGACGCGCCACTCCGGGTGCGCGAGTACGCGCCCACCCCGGACACCGTCAACGCCACCGTTCGAGGCCAGGACGCCTACCGCACCTGGAAGGAGCACGAGAGCGGCTCCGTGGCCCGCAGCAGGACCGCCGTCGGGGACGGGTCCTTTCAGGAGCTCGAGAGCATGACCCAGCAGTGGCGCCGGTACGTCCACGCCGACGGGGTGGGAGCGAGCGTGGTCACCGACCGGTCGATGGTCGGCTTCGTCAGGGAGCAGCCGGCGGGCGCGTTCGCCGCCGGCGCCGCGCCGTACCGCGGCTCCCTCGCCCTGGTCGGCAGGGACACCCACTTCATGGGGAACCTCAACGAGTTCCGCGGCTACGAGCGGATGTACCGTCAGCCGCGTCGCGCGGCCTGGGGACCCGCCGTGAACGGAGAGTCCACCTACACCCCGTTCCTGACCAAGGGGTCGCAGCAGTTCGCGGTCGAGTTCACGCAGGAGTTCGTGCTCGACTTCCTCATGAACCTGGCCGTCTACGCGGCGCTGCCGGGGCCGTTCACCGGCACGGACGTCGCCCAGGCCGCGGTGGTGGCCGCCGTCTCCGGCGGTCTCAAGGCGGGCGTCGGCGGGCTCCAGAACCTGGCCATGAACGCCAGCACGTTCCGGCTGGGGCTGAACTGGCTGGACCGGGGCCTGCCCTTCCACCTCCGTCAGGACGACGACAACTGGCCGTCCGAATGGGCCGGCAACGAGTTCGTGCTGCGGTGGCGCGGCGGGACCTTCGACTTCTTCCGTGACTCCATCGCCCTGGCGCCGCTGGGCGCGTTCCTGGGCAACCTGGCCGCCATCGAGGCGTTCGGCATGCGGGATGCCCAGGGTGACCGGCACGAGGTCTCCGCGGCCCAGGCCGCCGCGTTCGCCGGCGCGGCCGCCGCCGGCAGTCTGGTCGGATCCCTCGCCGTGGGCGTGGCGCGGACCTCGTTGCAGAACAGCATCGGCGTGCGCTGGTACCACCGGCAGGGCGTGATCGACTTCGTGCTCTTCCCGATGCTCAACAAGCTGATGGACAAGTTGCTGGGCGGCTTCGTCTTCGTTCCCCTGGTCCGCGACGCGCTGGGCCTCCAGGCGCCCACCGGCAGCCCACCGCCCCAGGTCCAGCCCGAGATCGTGCCTGTGCCCGTGCTCGGGTCGGTGTCCGACTATCCCCCGCAAGAAACGGAAGGCTCGTGACGGACGAACCGATCCGCGTGGCCCCCCGCACCCGTGGCGCCCACCGGACCATCACCGACGCGCTGAACGCCGCCCCGACCGGCGCGGTGATCAGCATCGCGCCCGGTGCGTACGCCGAGTCGTTCCGGCTGGTCCGCCGCGTGACGCTGCGGCCGCACCACGGCGAAGGCTCTGTCACCATCGCCGTGCCGGCCGCCGCCGGGGCGCTGACCGTGGCCGCGCCGGACTGCCGGCTGCTCGGCCTGGTGTTGCGCGGCGCCGACCCGGCGGAGGCGGTGCTGCGGGTCGAGGACGCCGCGGGCCTGACCCTGGAGGACTGCACCGTCACCCACGGCCGCATCGAGGTGCTCGGCTCCCGCAACCCGGCCGCCCCGCATGACGTGCCGGTCGGCGACATCCCGCTGGACGACGACCTGTCGGCCGAGCTGGCCGACCCCACGGCCGGCGGCGTCCTGGTGGTCCGCCGCAGCCGGCTGCGCACCGCCCGGCACACCGCCCTGCACCTGACCGGCGACTCCCTGGCCCGTCTGGAGGACACCGCGATCGCGGGCGTGGAGGGCATCGGCGTCGCGGTGTCCGGCAGCGCCGTGTTCCGCGCCGACCTGCTGCGCGTGCACGGCGGTTCGGGCTCCGCGCTGCGCGCCCGCGACTCCTCCCGGATCCTGCTGCGCGGCAGCGTGCTGCGCGGCGCGGGCCGCAACGGCGTGCTGGTGCAGGACGCCGCCGAGGCCCTGCTGACGGACTGCCGGGTGGAGAACGCGGCCCGCTCCGGGGTCCGGCTCGACCACACCGCGCGCGCCGAGATCGGCGAGAGCACCCTGGCCGACGCCCGGCTGTCGGGCATCGAGGTGCGCGACCAGTCCCGGATCATGATGCGCGAGGTGCGCGTGACGGGCGGCGAGACCGGCGCACGTCTGCGGTCCACCGAGGAGGCGCTGCTGCTGTACTGCTCGTTCCTCGGGCAGAAGGGCAACGGCATCGAGCTGACGCCCGGCGCGGACCCGCGGCTGCGCGGCGTGCGCGTCGCCCAGAGCGGCAAGCACGGGGTCCTGGTGGGCGAGGCCGCCCGCGGCACGTTCGACCACTGCGACGTGATCGCCACCGCCTTCCCGGCGCTGCACGTCGCCCGGGACGCCGCGCCCCGCTTCCGGGGTTGCCGGGTCTTCAACACCGCCCAGGACCTCGGCGTGGCGGAGGGGGCCAGACCGTCCTTCGAGAACTGCGTCGCGGTGAACGTCGCCACCTCCCGCCTGCCCGGGCCGGGCGACCGCGGCCACCACACGCCGGCGACCCCGCGGGGCCCCGGCACCCAGCCGCGGCCCGGAGCCACTACCGCGGCCCCGCGCCCGGCCGCTCCAGCAGCCGAGCCGGGCGCGGGCCCCGAGGCGGGCGGGGCGGCTGAGGCGGGCGCGGGCTCCGAGCCCGCGGCCGGACCCGAATCGCTGCCTGACCTGCTCGCGGAGTTGGAGGAACTGGTCGGCCTGACCAACGTCAAACGGGACGTCGGCGGCATGGTCAAGCTGATGCAGACCGTGCGGCTGCGCCAGCAGGCGGGGCTGCCGGCGCCGCCGCTGAGCCGCCACCTGGTGTTCGCCGGTAACCCGGGCACCGGCAAGACCACGGTGGCCCGCCTCTACGGGCGGCTGTTGCACGCCCTCGGCCTGCTCTCCCACGGCCACCTGGTGGAGGTGGACCGCAGCGCCCTGGTCGGCGAGTACGTCGGGCACACCGGACCGAAGACCACCGAGGCGTTCCAACGGGCGCGTGGCGGCGTGCTGTTCATCGACGAGGCCTACGCGCTGACGCCGCCCGGGGTGGCCCAGGACTTCGGCCAGGAGGCGATCGCCACGCTGGTGAAGCTGATGGAGGACCACCGCGACGAGGTCGTGGTGATCGCCGCCGGCTACCCCGCCGACATGGAGCGCTTCATCGATTCCAATCCCGGCCTGGCCTCCCGTTTCACCCGGTCCCTGCGCTTCGCCGACTACACCGACGCCGAGCTCGTCCAGATCGTCGAGCACCACGCACGTCGGCACCGCTACGAGATCAGCGAGGAGGCCCGCAAGGCGCTCACCACCTTCGTCTCCGCCGTCCCGCGCGGCGAGCGGTTCGGCAACGGCCGGGCCGCCCGCCAGCTGTTCCAGCAGATGACGGAACGTCAGGCGATGCGCGTCGCCGAACTGCCCGACCCCGACGCCCATGTGCTGATGGTGCTGGACGTCGACGACCTGCCCCTTCCCACGCCGTGAGGTACCGATCCATGCCCAAGCAGCCCGATGCCGAGCAGCCCGCCGAGACCGAGCAACACAACGGATCCGAACCGCAGGAGCGGCGGTTCGCCGACGTTTTCGCCCGCCGGCCGGCCGTGGCCCGCCGGGGCCTGGTACCCGGGCGGCGGGTGTACGCCTCGCTGGGCTGGAGTGCCGTGTCGGCGGGCACGGTGACCCTGACCGTATGGGCCGCGGGGACGGTGGTGCCCGATGGTGGCGACGCGTCCGAGACGGCCGCCGCCCGCCCCACCGCCACCCCCAGCGCATCGGCGTCCGCGGAGCGGCCCGCACCGGAGCCGGAGCCCGAACCCGAGCCGTCCGAACCCGAACCGGAACCCGAACCGGAGCCCGAACCAGAACCAGAACCAGAACCGGAGCCCGAACCGGATCCGGAGCCGCAGCCGGACGAGGACTCCGACAACGACGGAGGCGGTGGGGGGCAGGGGAAGTCGGACGACGACAAGCCCAACGCGGGCTCACCGAACGCGGACCAGAACGCGGGCCCGGTCGTCAGCGGCTCGGTCTACCGGCTGCACAGCGGCCCCGGCGGGTGCCTGGACATAGGGGCCGGCTCCGCGATGGGCGCCGAGGCGCAGCAGTGGACGTGCAACGACACGGACGCCCAGGCGTTCACCGTGAGCGCCCACACCGCCGACGCGTACACGCTGGCCGCCAAGGGCCACTGTCTGGACGTGCAGGACGGCGGCACCGCGATAGGCACCAACGTGCGGATGTGGGAGTGCAACGGCTCGCCGGCCCAGGACTGGCGCATCGAACGCCTGCCCAACGGCACCTATCAGCTGGTCTCCGCGGTGAACGGCTACTGCCTGGACGTGGACAACTCCTCGCCCGACGACGGCAGGAACATCTGGACGTGGGACTGCAACAACACCGTGGCCCAGTGGTGGCAGTTCGAACGCCGCTGACCGAGGGACCGATCAGCCGAGGACGAGCGGGAGTTTCGCCGCCAGCTCCCCCAGTTCGACCTGCTCCGCTGCGGCCGGGGCACGCCGTCCCGTGCCGATCAGCAGCGCGTCCCGGTCGGAGAACGACGGGGGAAACGCCGCACCGGCGATCTTCTCCAGCAGTTCGCGGGCTCCGGCGAGCCCTTCGGCGGGCGGTTCCGCCGCGTCCGGGAGGTGCGCGATCAGGTCGAGGTGGTGCAGCGTCCATTCCAGGACGTACGCGGAGAGGTAGTCGCCCGCGGTGAGCACCTGGTCGCGGGTGCCGACGCGGACCGCGGGGTCGGCGAGTTCGGCGGCGCGACCGGCGGCGGAACCAACGTCGTCGAGATGGAACCTGAGCAGCCACGGCTCCTGGTACGCGGCGGCCAGGCGGACGGTCAGCGCGTCGAGCGGGTCGTCGCCGGTCGGGGCCTCGACGATCTCCCAGTAGGTCACCGCGTCCCGGGTCGGTTCCGTTTCGGCGGGGGTGACGAGGGTGATCAGGACGTCCTGGGCGTCGACGATCAGGTGGCACACCAGATCCCGCACGAGCCAGCCGGCGCAGCCGGACGGCCGCGCGAAGTCCTCGTCCCGGAGCTCGGCGACCGCGGTGCGCAACGCTGCCCAGGAGCGCGAGAAGAGAGGCACGGCCGCAAGCTAGCAGCGCCCAGCCGCACGCTGCGACCGATTTCGCCCGTCCCTCGACGGGGCACGAGGCCCGTGGTGGCCCGGCGGCGCATCCGCCGGGCCACGTGCTGGTCAGCGCGCGTGGATGTGCCTGGCGAGGCGGGTACCGGGGCCCGGGGTGCTCGGTGTCGTCGTCAGGGCGGGTACGGCGGCCCGGCGGCGGGGCAGCACGACGATCGCCACGACCGCCGCGAGCAGGAAGAGGGCGGCGGTGACGGCCAGGCTCAGCGCGTAGCCGTCGTTGAGTGCGGCGGGTCGGTGGCCGTGCCGGTGTGGTGTGCGGCGAGGGCGGCCAGGGCGGCCAGGCCGACGCAGCCGCCGAGTTGGCGGGAGCTGTTGAGGACGGCGGAGGCCATGCCGGCCTCGCGGGGGGCGATGCCGGTGGTCGCGGCGGCGGCGACCGGGGCCAGGACCTGCTGCACTGCATGACTGCATGTACAGGGACACGAATTGAAGCCCTCTCCTGGCTGAAGCCGGAGATTCCTGCCCACCTTGCGGTGGTGGGCTTGACGCCGCGGGGGCGCCTGACGACTGCCCTCCCGGCAGCCGGGATGAGCGCGTGGCCCATCCGGTACAGATGCAGGATGGTGCGGGCGGCGTTGTGGTCGGCGTTGCCGGACCAGCCGCAGCCGGTGTTCTTGCACACGAACAGGGCCCGGGACTCCCGGCTGCCCGGGGTGGTGAAGCCGCACATCGAGCAGCGCTGGGAAGTGCCGGGAGCCGGGACCTTGTGCAGGCTGGCCCCGTACCGGGCGGTCTTGTACGCGAGCATGGTCACGGTGCGGCCCCAGACCTCCTGGCTGATGGAGCGGTTCAGGCCGGACTTCTGCGCGACGTTCTTTCCCGGCTCCTGGATGGTGCCGGGCGCTCTTGGTCATGTTCGTGATCTGCAACTGCTCCACCACGACCGTGCCGTACGGCCAGGACCGGGAGCGGGTCTTCGCCGACTCGACCCGGGCAGCTGGCCCGAGCTCAGGTGATCGTCGCGGTCACGGAACCGCCCACACCCTCACGGATTGAGCGCGAACACGTCACCCTGGGGTCATGCCCCAGCAACAGCCGAGCGGCTTCAGCCGACTCCCCCAGACCAGCCGGTACGCCCTCATAGCCATCGGCGTGCTCATCCTCCTCATCGCCGCCCTGGCCGTCGTCAACGGCGGCAGCCAGGACGACGACACGACACCCACCGCCCGGAACACGAACGAGGCGCAGGGCGACGGCCTGACCGAGGCCGAACGCGACGCCGTGCTCGACGAGGCGGGCATCCCCCCCGAACCCGACGCCGCGACCGCCGATGCCTACATCGCCGCCCTCGACGCCATCAACCCGCAGATCGACAAGGACGATCCGGAGTCCGCGATCAACCGCGGCCGGGACACCTGCCGCACGATCCACGACCACCCCGACGACCGCGCCCACCAGACCGAGCAGACCAACCTCCGCTTCACCCACCCCGACCACCCCGACGGCTGGGGCCTGGATGTGGCGGAGCAGATCCTCGACGCCGTCCACGAGAACCTCTGCCCCACCTACTGACCGGGCACACATGACCTGAGTGGTCGCCGAGGGCTGTTTCCCATGGCTGGGGTGGGGCAGTCCTCGGCGCGGCAGGTCAGCGTCCGTGTTCCCGTGTCCGCAGTGCGCGGGTGCCGGGGCGGCAGGCCTCCGCGAGTTCGGCGCGCTGTTCGGCGGTGAGCGGGTGGGTGAGGTCGCGGCGGCCGGGGTCGAGGACGGTGCGGGCGGTCGCCAGCCACGGGGCGGGGGCGGGCACGTGCGCGAAGGCGGCGAGCCGGGCGAGTTCGGCGTCCGGGGCGTCGAGAAGGTCCTCGTAGACGAGCGTGGTGCGCTGGTGCTCGGGGACGTCGGCGAGGGCCGCGACTCCCTCGGTGATCATGTCGGACCACAGGGCGCCGAAGCGGCGCAGCGCGAGGTCCGCCTGCCAGACCAGCGCCCCGTCGAACCGGTCGGCGAACAGCCAGGCGAGGTCGGCGGGCAGCGCGGCGATCCGCTCCTCGGTCAGCTCCGAGGGCCGCCGGACCCCGGCCAGGCGGACGGCGTCCTCCACCAGCAGGACCTTGCGGAACCCGACGTGGCGGCTCATGGAGACCGCGCAGTCGGGACCGTTACGGTGCAGGTGGACGAACCGCGCCTCGGGGAAGGCCGCGCGCAGGTAGGGGACCCAGCGCAGGGAGAAGCCGGACCGTTCGATGACCGCCCGCCTGCCGAAGCGCTCGCGCAGCAGTTCGAAGAGGGCCGCGTAGTGCGCGGCGGCGTGCCGGCGTGGCCAGGGCGTGACCAGGGGTCCGAGCTCGTCGAGCAGGGTGTCCGGATCGTCGGTGAGGTGCGGCAGCACCATCATGCTCAGCAACGGGATGCCGCCGGTCTCGGCGGCGAAGCGTCCGGGGCGGCGGACGTAGAGGAACTCCCCCGGTGCCACGCCGCTGCGCACCAGGGAGTCGAAGGTGTCGTTCGGCCGGGACAGCAGTCGCCAGAACTGCTCGCCGGTCAGGGGCTCGGCCGGGAAAGCGTTCTCGGGCCGCATGAGGGAAGCGAAGAGCTCGTTGAGGCTCAGCACGTCGGGGTGGGCGCGGAGGATCTCGGACAGGGCGGTGGAGCCGCTGCGGCCGGTGCCGACGACGAAGGTCAGGCCGCTCATCCGTCGCTCACCCGCCCGGCGTGCTCCTTCCCCGACACCACGGGCCGGACGCTGCCGGCGGCGCTGAGCGCACGGTGCAGGGCGAGTTCGGCGGTGGCGGCCTCGGCCAACAGGATGCCGGTGCAGCCGCGTTGGTCGTGCAGGTGGGCGATGAGGTCGCCGGGGGCCATGGTCGGATACCACTCGGGCGAGCCGGGGAAGGCGTCGAGCGCGTCGAGTCCCGACCATCCGGTCAGGGTGCCGGTCCGGTCCGGGTAGACCAGGACGAAACCGGTGGCGGGGCCGGTGTGGCCGGGGCCGTCGAGCAAGTCGGGGCGCCGCCCGAGCGCGGTGGCCACGAGCGCGTCGTAGACGTTGACGCCCAGGGAACGGCACAGCGCCTCCCCGACGAGCGCGCCGCCGATGCGACGGTTGATCTCCACCAGTTCGGGTCCGTCCGCGGTGAGCACGTACTCGACGTGGGCGAAGCCCTGGTCGTGGCCCGCGACGTCGAGGACGCGCGCCACCCACGTCGCCAGATCGTCGAGTTCGGCGGCCGGGTGGGCGACGGGGAAGGCGGACGCCTCCTCCCGGACGCGGGGCTCCGGCGACAGCTGCCGGCTGAGCACCCCGAGCAGCCGGGTGTGGCCGGCCCAGCTCAGCGTCTCGGCGCTGTAGACCGGGCCGGCGAGGAACGGCTCGGCGAACAGCCGCCCCATGAACGGCCGCTCGGCGGCGTCGGCCAGGGCGGCGGCGAGCTGCGCCTCCTCCCGCACGATCCAGACGTTGCGGGAGGAGGTTCCCGAGGAGTCCTTGAGGACCGCGGGCAGGCCCACCTTCCCCAGCACCTCCTCGGCCGATCCCGGCTCCGGTCGGACGGGGTGCGCCCGGCCTCGGCTCAACCCGTGCTCGTGCAGCAGGTTGCGCACCCGGCTCTTGTCCCGGAGCTGCCGGACGGCTTCGGGGTCGGGTCCTGGCAGGCCGAGCTCCGCGGCGAGGTCGGCGCCCGGGACGCTCCAGGTGTCGGTCGAGTTGATCAGACCGCGCAGGTCGGGCAGCCGGGCCAGAGCGGCACGGCAGGCGGCCGGGTCACGGGTGTCCAGATCGACGATGTCGAGGGCGTCGGGCGCGAGACGGGCGAGCTCGTGGCGGTAGACGGTTCGGTCGCCGGTCAACAGGCACAGCCGGTGTCCGGCGTCGGCCGCGGCGGCGGCCATCCTGCCCAGCCCGAAGGTGAGCGCCTCCAGCGCCGCGATGGTCACCGCGTCCCCTCCGCCCCGCCGGGACGGGTGCCGCACACGATGAGCCGCCGGGCCTCGGTGTCGTAGGGCCGCAGGTCGAAGTCGCCGTAGCAGGTGACGTTGGTGAACCCCGCCGCCTCGAACATCGCCCGGAGCTCGGCCGCGCTGTAGAGGAACGAGGTGATCGAGGCCTCGCGGGCCGTGCCGCCGCGCACCAGGGTCCAGTCGGTGCGCAGCCGGGTCCAGTCCTCCAGGATCGTATCCCGCTGCACCACATAGGCGTCGTCGAGCTCGACGAGTTGGGGACGCCCGATCCAGCCGGCGACCACCTCCTTGCCCATCATGTCGACGAGTAACCGCCCGCCCGGCGCCAGCGACTCCCAGGCGTTCCGCAGCACCTGGGCGTTGTCCGCCGGTGAGGCGAAGTAGCCGAACGATGTGAAGACGTTCAGCACCACGTCGTAGGCGTCGGGCTCCACATGCGTCAGCATGTCGCCCCGCACCAGGCGGACGTCGACGTCCGCCCGCTCGCAGGCGGCGCGGGCCTCCTTCAGCATCGCCGGGCTGAGGTCCAGTCCGGTCACCGCGAAGCCGCGGCGGGCCAGCGGCACCGCGAAGAGCGCAGGACCGCAGCAGAGGTCGAGCACCCGGGTGTCGGACGGCCAGTCGAACAGCGGGGACTCCGCGACGATCGCCTCGACCTTCGCGCGCCGCGCTGCGGAGAACATGACCTCCGCATAGTCGACCCAGAAGCTTTCGTCCTCGTACCAGTTCATGGAGCAACCTCGATTCCGGGGTCGTCCGTGCCGTGGCCGGAGATCGCCACGAGTCGGGAGCACGGGGAGATTACAGCAGGTCAACTGCCGCCCACCAGGGCGAACATACGGGGGACAACGCCGAACATCGCCTCAGTTCCTGCCGAATCGGGCGAAGAGTCACCGTGCGTGTCCGGTGGTCTCCATGGCGTGGGTGGTGTCCGGGTCGGCGGGCAGGTAGGCGTTGAAGCGGACACCGGTGGGCCCGAGGTCCTGGAACATGACCATGCTGAACGTCAGCCGTCCGTCGGGGTGGTCGACGAGCAGGGTGTCGGAGCCGGCCCGCCGCAGCTCCCTGCTTTCCCAGAGCCGTTGGAAGTCGGCGCTGCGCCGGCCCAGTTCCTCGACCATGTCCACGACCGTCGGGTCCCGGAGGTGGGCGTCGGAGCGCTGGCGGAAGGTGTGGACCACGCGGGCGGCGTATCCGTCGCGGTCGACGAGTCTGGTGGCGAAGGCCGGCTGGCTGAACAGCAGCCGCAGCAGGAAACGCTCCTCCGGCGGCCAGGCGGCGTAGTCGCCGAAGATCTGGCGGGCCAGTGCGTTCCAGGCGAGCACCCGGGTGGCCGCGTCGGTGATGTAGGCGGGAGCGGTGATGTGATCGACCAGCGACTGAAGCAGCCGGGTGCTCGGGGCGTCGGGATTGCTTCGAGGCGATGGGGCGTCGCCGGTCAAGGACATCAGATAGGCGCGGTCGGCGTCCGTCAGGCACAGGGCGTCCGCGACGCGCGCGATCACACTCTGTGAGGGATGAACGGACCGGCCCTGCTCCAGGTAGGTGTACCAGGCCGTGCTGATCCCGGCCCGTTCGGCGACGTCTTCGCGGCGCAGTCCGGGGGTACGGCTGCGGCGGCGCGCCGGCAGGCCCACCTCCTCCGGGGCCAGCCGGGCACGCCGGGCGCGCAGGAACGCGGCAAGCTCCTGCCGGCGTGGTGTCTCGTCCGGTGCGGCCCCGCTCCGCCCGGCTGCGGCCTGCCCAGGGTCGGACCGCGGTGTGGGAGTCACAGTCCCACGATAACCGGTTACTGGTAACAGGATCCGGGACGGCGCAGTCTGGCGGGGCCAACGGAAATCGGGGGCATGGCGTGGTCAGGCGGGCACAGGATCGTCCGCCTGGGCACGGCTGTGCCGGGAAGGGGGGTGAAGCCGTGCCGGATGTCGTGATCGCAGGCGCGGGCGTGGTGGGCTGCGCGACAGCGGTGCACCTGCTTGAGGCGAGCGCGGGCATGGACGTGGTGGTCGTGGAGCCGGATCTCACCTACGCGAAGGCGGCGACCGGCCGGGGTACCGGAGGCGTGCGTCAGCTTTTCACCTGTCCGGAGAACATCGCCCTGTCCCAGTACACCCTGGAGGTGATCGAGAACTGGGAGGGGTGGGCCGGGGCCACGGGCTACCGGGCGCCTGACCTGCGCTGGCGTCCCCAGGGCTACCTCTTCGTCGCAGGAGAGGCGGACGTGCATGCCCTGGCGGACAACTTCGACACCCAGCAGCGCCACCGGGTCGATGCCGAGTGGCTCGAGCGCGCCGAAGTCGCCCGGCGTTACCCGCAGGTGCATGTCGCCGACCTGGCCGGGGCGGTGCTGTCGGTCAAGGATGGCTGGCTCGACCCCAAGGCGTTCTTCGCCGGGGTGCGGGCCAAGGCCGAACGCCTGGGCGCCGCCTTCGTGACCGACCGGGTCGTGGACTTCGCCATCACCCGGACCACCGTCCGCTCTGCCACCCTGGCCTCCGGCCGCGTGCTGACCGCCAGCGCCTTCGTCAACGCGGCCGGAACCTGGGCGCCCGGCCTGGCGGCCGGGCTCGGCATGCGGCTGCCGGTGGAACCCATGCGCCGCCACGAACACTACGTGCGGAGCGGCCAGGACCTCAGCCACCTGCCGTTCATCAAGGACGTCGACGGTCTGGCCGTCCACCCCCACCTGTCCGGGCTGTCGGTGGGCCTGGTCGACTTCGACCACCCCGGTGGTGAGGACTTCAGCATCGACGCCCGCCACTACGCCCGATCCGTCGCCCCCGCCCTCATGCATCGCTTGCGCGGCCTGGGCCCCGTGGAGGAGAGGAGGACCTGGACTGGGCTGTACGACCAGAACCGTCTCGACGGGAACATGATCCTGGGCACGTGGCCCGGGCACCTGGACAACTTCCACGTCGCCTCCGGCTTCTCAGGACACGGATTCATGCACGCCCTGGGCGTCGGCCGGGGCCTGACCGAACTGATCCTGAACGGCGAGTACACCACCTGCGACCTGCACCGCATGGGCTACCAGCGGGTCCTCGACAACCGCCCCTACCCGGAGCAGGGCATCCGATAGCCCGGCGCCTGGCGCCGATCAGCCGTCAGATCAGAAGCCGATCGTGGTCTCGAAGGTGTCGCGGGTCTGGGCGAGCCGGTACCAGCGGTCGGCGATGGCGTCGGGGTCGCCGTCTCCCGCACCGGGCACGATCGGCACGCCGATGCTCAGATGGCCGACGTACACGCCCTCGGGGGCGAGTTCGGCGTGGGCGCCGCCGAGCCAGTTCCGCAGGCCCGCCTGGGCGATGCCGGCGTTGCCCAGAATCGGCATGGAAGTGATGGCCGACCGTCCGGTGGTGAACAGCAGGGCGCCGTCGCGGGCCTCGCGCATGGCGGGCAGCACGGCCGCGGCGGCGGTCAGGGCACCGCCGACGATCAGGTCGAACGGGGCGCGGGTGGAGGCCGGAGTGGTCGCCAGGGTGCTGGTGTAGCCCATGGCGGCCAGGTCGGGCAGGCCGCCACCGGAGTGGTCCCACACGGGGGCGGGGCTGTAGGACAGGACGCCGATGCGGCCGAGGTCGCCGGCGGCCGCATCGAGGGCGGCGGTCAGTGCCGTCTCGTCGGTGGCGTCGGCCGGGTAGGCGCCGGCGGTGATGCCCTCGTCGGCGAGGGAGGCGGCGAGCGCCTGCAGCCTGTCCCGGCCGCGGGCGATCAGGGCGACCGGATGGCCGGCGGCACCGAAGCGGCGGGCGATGGAACGCCCCAGGTTGGCTCCGGCCCCGACAACGGCGACGGTGGACGGGGATATGGGCATGCGGGGCTCCTTCGTAGTTACGCTTTGTACGTAACATCAAGGTAGTTACTCAGGACGACGTTCACAAAAGGCACTTTCATGTTCGGTAGTAACACCGGTGATCCCCACGACGCCCCCGCCGGACCCGACACTCCCGCCGGCGCCGACTCCCCTCGTACACCGCCCGGCCCGTGGCGCGTTCCCCCCCATCCGTGCGCGTCCTGGCCGGACAACGGCGCCGGCATCCGAAAGACCCTGGACCGCGTCGGTGACAAGTGGTCGGTGCTGGTGGTCGGCATCCTTGCGGCCGGACCGCTGCGCTTCAGCGCCCTTCGCGACCAGGTCCCCGGCATCTCCCAGCGCATGCTCACCATCACCCTGCGCCATCTGGAGCGCGACGGTCTGCTGACCCGCACCGTCTATCCGTCGGTGCCGCCGCGGGTGGAGTACGAACTGACCCCGCTCGGACATGGGCTGCGGGAAACGGTCTACCGGTTCGTGCAGTGGGCGACCGACCACAACGACGAGATCGAGGAAGCCCGCCGCCGCTACGACACCCGATGAGACCGGCCGGTATCGCCGAAGGGAGCGCCGGCGCCCGGAGGACACCGGGCGCCGGCGCTCTGGTGGGGGGCCAGGGTCGGGTCAGGGGACGGTGCAGATCACCACGGCCCGCAGTTCCTCGGTCGTGGAGCCGACGTTCCTTCCGATGACCAGCCAGCCGAAGCCGTCCGGCGTGGAGTCGGTGACCTGGATGTCGAAGGCGGTGGTCCGAAAGCCGCCGCCGGTGGGCTGGGTCCCGCCCGGGCAGGTCACCGTGGCCGACCCGATGCCGCCCGGAGCCAGTTGGACGTAGTCCCCGAAGTGTTGGCTGTGGTCCGCCATCGGCGTCGCGCTGTCCCCCATGGACGGCTTGTCGCCGCCCTGGGCGGCGGCCGTATGAGCCATGCCGACCGTGAGAATCGCGATGGTCGTCCAGACAATGATCCGGTTGCGTTGCATCTCAACCTCCGTGTGTGGCCGGCGCGTTGACCGGTCCTCCGGGGCGGAAATCGCTCGTCCGAACGCTACGGAAGGCAGGGGTGTCGCCACAGGGTGTACCAGCCCGGCGCGTGAAGCCCGGCCTCCGCTCACCGACCCCAACGAGCGCCACCCACCAGCCCCACGCGCCACGCTCCCCACCAGTCCACCCGACAGCGCCGAGAGCCCGGCGCGTGGGTTCCTGGGAGACCTGGCCGCGGCCACCGGCGGGATGCCGTCGACGAACGGAACACCCTGAGATGCCCTCTACAGGAAAGGGTTTGAGCGAGGCGGTGCCCGCTGCTAGCGTCGCGGTGGACCGTGAAGTCGTCGTATGGAGGTGAGCCCCGTGAACACAGTTACCCATGGGTGCTCCCTCAACCCGTCACGGTCCGGCGGCTGACGTTCGGTGTCGCCAGGAGCGCCTGAGATCGAGGCGCTCCTGGAAGGAGACTCCGATGAACACGAAGCCTTTCCTATCTGGCCTGAGCGAGAGCGCGGTGATGATCACACGCGTCGCGGACCGGCAATGGCATGCACTGGATGACGACCTGGTGGTCGGCCGCGGGCACGCGCAGCACCGGCCCGACGGACGCTTGTTCGTCAGCATCGACGCCTGGCACGACGCCACCTTCGACCGGCTCGCCGAGGCGATGCTGGCGGAACTGCCGGCGCCGCTGTACACGGTGGTCGACGAAGCCGACGTCGAGCTGACGGTCGGCTGGCGGCGGGCCGGTTTCACCATCCGGCGCCGCGAGTGGGAGTACGTCGTGCCGACCGACCCGCGGGTCACCGGGCTCGCAGGAGTCCTGCCGCCTTCGGGCGTGACGATCGTGCCCGCCGGTCAGGCGGACGAGAGTCTGCTGCGGGCGGTGGACCGCGCGATCCGTGACGAAGTCGAGGCGACCGTCGGGTGGTGGCAGTCGATGCCGGCTGAGGTGATTCCCCGCCCCGAAGGCGACACCATCGTCGACCCGTCGAAGTACGCGGTGGCCGCGGCGCCGGACCGCTACCTGGGTCTGATCCGGGTGGTGACGGCGAACCGGCCGCGCATCGGGCTGGTCGCGGTCCGGGCCGGCGAGCAGCGCCGCGGCATCGCGCGGGCGCTGCTGGCCCACGCGCTGGGGACGCTGCACCGCTCCGGGTTCGCCACGGCCTGGACCGAAGTCCACGAATCCAACCAAACAGCCTCGGCGCTGTTCGAGGGCATCGGCGCCCGGCCGATGAGCAGCAACCTGGAGCTGGTGCGATGACGAAGAACAAGAACGTCATCGAAGTCGAGGGCAAGGTCGTCGAGTGCCTGCGCAGCGCCATGTTCACCGTGGAGTTCGAGAACGGCCACAAGGTGCTCGCGCACATCAGCGGGAAGATGCGCAAGCACTACATCAGGATCTACCTGGAGGACCGGGTGCTGGTGGAGCTCCCGCCGTATGACCTGACGCGCGGCCGGATCGTGTTCCGGTACCGGAACTAGCGGCGGTCGGCACCTTCCGCAGTGGCTGATCCTGGGGCCCCGGTCACGGCGTTTCCGTGACCGGGGCCCCGATGATGACTCACGCGGCCGCGGCGGCCACCGCTCCAGCCGCCGCCAGCGGATCTGGCCCGAGCGCGCGGCTCCGAGAGTCGGGCCTGCCGCAACACCCGGACGTTACCGCTCCGTAGCTTACCGACGGGTTAACAAGGGCGGGATGCGGTGCTTCACTGGCCTTCACTCAGCGATGCAGCCGAGCGCAGGAGGCCGCCGTGACATCCCCCGTGTCCCCCTCGTTTCTCCGGCGCCGGCGGGTGCTGGTCGGCCTGCTGACGGCGGCCGTGTCGGTCGTGCCCGCGTCCACCGCGACCTCCGCGTCCGTCGTGGCGCAGACGGCGAGCGCCGTCCCCGCGTTCTACGATCCGCCCGCCGACCTGCCGGCCGCCGACGGCGCCTTGGTGCGCAGTGAGCCGCTGACCCTGGGACTGCGACTGCCCGGCCTGGACGGGCCGTTGCCGGGGACGGCGACCCGGCTGATGTACAAGTCCACCGACTCGAACGGGGAGCCGGTCGCGGTGACCGGCGCCTATATCGAGCCGGCCGCGGACTGGGCCCACGACGGGCCGCGCCCGCTGGTGGCCGTCGCGCCCGGGACCATGGGGCAAGGCGACCAGTGCGCGGCCTCGCTCGCCCTGGAGAGTCCGCTCGCCCTGAACCTGAGCGACGGCGTCCTCTCGCTCTCGGTCGGCTACGAGAATCTCGCGATCTACCGCCTCCTCGCCCAGGGCATCGCCGTCGTCGTCACCGACTACGCCGGCCTGGGCGCGACCGACCGGGTGCACACCTACGTCAACCGCGTCGACGAGGCGCACGCCCTGCTGGACTCGGCCCGCGCGGCGCACGCCGTGGCGGGAGCCTCGCTGACCGCCGACTCCCCCATCGGCCTGTACGGATACAGCCAGGGCGGCGGCGCCAGCGCCGCGGCGGCGGAACTGCACCCCGCGTACGCGCCGGAGCTCCCGCTCGTCGGCGCCTACGCCGGCGCGGCGCCCGCGGACCTGACCGAGGTATTGGAGGGCATCGACGGCAGCGCCCTGGCCGTCGCCCTCGGATGGGCGGTCAACGGCATCCGGCAGGCCGAGCCGGCTCTCGAACCGATCATCGAGGGGCATCTCAACGACGCCGGCCGCTCGGCGCTGACGGCCACGGCCGGCATGTGCGTCGGGGACGGGCTGCTGCGGTACGGGTTCTCCCGGACCACGGCGTGGACGGCCGGCGGCGAGTCCCTGGGCGAGGTCGTCGCGGCCGAACCGGAGGTGCAGGACCTCCTCGCCGACCAGTACATCGGCCGGCTCCGTCCTGATATCCCGGTGCGCGTCGCCACCGGGGTGCACGACGACATCGTCCCGCACGAACAGTCCCGGCAACTCGCCGTCGACTGGTGCGACCAGGGCGCCAACGTCACCTACGAGCCCGTTCGGCTGCCCAACCTCGGCGACCGGCTGGTCACCAACCACGTCGCCCCGCTCCTCGCCGACCAGGGCGCGGCCCTGTCCTGGCTGGCCGACCGCCTCGCGGGCGAGCCCGCCGCCTCGAACTGCGCGAGCCTGCCTGACCTGCCGTGAACGGCGACGGGAATCCCGACGACTCCGACCCTCACGCGGGACGCCGACCCGGGCACGAGACCGTCGCGGAAACGCCCGGGGAACACGGGACCGGCGAAAAGTCCGCGAATCTGGCTGTAGATGTGCTGTTTCTGTGACGTGTCGTCGGGTAAGGTCTTCGTAAAATTGGGAGCGCTCCCACAGCCCGGAACGTATCGGATCCCCCACTCCCTTCCGGAAGATGGAGACCGCACATTATGTACGCACTTTCCCCCGCCCGGCGTTGGACGCTTCGGGTGACCGCACCGGTGTTGGCCGCCATCGTCGGCCTGCTCGCGCTGTTCATGAGCCCCTGGAACGACTCGGCCAGCGCCCACGGTTCGATCGTGGAGCCCGCCTCCCGCAGCTACGGCTGCTGGGAGCGTTGGGGCAGCGATCACATGAACCCGGCCATGCAGCAGCAAGATCCCATGTGCTGGCAGGCGTTCCAGGCCAACCCGAACACCATGTGGAACTGGATGAGCCTGTTCCAGGAGAACCTGGCCGGCAACTGGAAGTCGAGGATCTCCGACGGGAACCTGTGCAGCGCGGGCGACGCCCAGGGCGGCCTGGCCAGTTCGCTGGACAACGTGGGTGCGTGGACCACGACGAACGTCGGCAGCAACTTCAACGTCCACCTGAAGGACCAGGCCAGCCACGGCGCCGACTTCTTCGAGGTGTACGTCACCAAGCCGGGCTTCAATCCCAAGACCCAGACGCTGGGCTGGAACAATCTCGAACTGGTGAAGACGACCGGTAGTTACGCGCCGGCGCAGGACATCACCTTCAACGTCAGTGCTCCGGGTCGCAGCGGCCACCACATCGTCTACACGATCTGGCAGGCCTCGCACCTGGACCAGACGTACTTCATCTGCAGCGACGTCAACTTCACCTGAGCCGACCGGCCGGACCGACCCGCTGACGAGCTCGCACCCCACCCACCGGGCCCCCGAACGGGGCCCGGTGGGCTTTTTCGTGGACGTGCTCGTGGGCGGGCGTGTCCGACGCGCCACCCCGGCGTCGGGGCGGACGGCCTGTCGTAGGTTGTGGCACGTGCTTGAACTCCCCTCGGACGCGGATGCGGAGCGGTTGTTGGAACGACTGGGCGCGACGGCCGTGGACCGAGCCGAAACGCTGGCGGCGAGGCCCGATCCCCGGGAGCATCCGGGGCTGTGGCGGCATCTGGAACGGTGCCACCGCGACGTGATGTCCACCATGGGTGCGGGGCTCCCGGTCGACGGACACTGCGGCTTCCCTTCGATGCCGGCGGACGCCGGCCCGGTGGCGCTGCATCTCTATGTCTGGCTCTATCTCGCCGTACTCCCGGAGACGCTCCGCTACCACGCGGAGCGCGGCATCGACCCCGCCAGATCGTGGGAGACCCTGTCGACGCTTGGGCCGATGATGGCCGAGCACCGGGCGGTGCACGGGCTCGGTGGGGTCGGGAGATTCGGCCAGTGGTGCCCACCGTTGACGTTCCGCGGGGCCGAGTACCGGCTCGGCCGGCTCGTGTACGACCGCGGTCGCGGCGAACACCCGGACGGCACCACGGGGTTCCTGCTGCACCTCCACATCCCGGCCGGCGCGCCCCTGTCCCCCGAGGCCTGTGACGTGTCGCTCGACCTGGCCCGGGAGTTCTTCGGCCGTCACTTCCCCGACGAACCGGTCTCGTACTTCGTCTGCCACTCCTGGCTGCTCGACCCGCAGCTCACCGAGTACCTCCCCAAGCGGTCGAACCTCGTACGGTTCCTGCGGCGCTTCGAGTTGGAGCCGTTGATATCCGACGATCCGAACCACACGGACGGCGACATGCTGGAGTACGTCTTCGGCCGGCCGAGCCAGCACGGCCCCGTCACCGCGAGCCTCCTCTCGGAGCTGCCCCAGGACACGTCCCTGCGCAGGGCCTACACGGCCCATCTCCGAGCCGGACGGCACTGGTTCGCACGCAGCGGCAGGATCGTCTTCTGACGCCACGACCCGGCCGCGGTGTTCGTGTTTCTCGGGCGCGCCGTGCCAGGGAACGGCGAGTGGGCCGAGTTCACCTACGGCTGCGATCCGCCGCGTCCCACGCGTCGCCCAGCCAGCTGTCATGGCTGTCGAGCAGCGCGAGGAGCGACGCGGTCACGCGTTCGTCCCACCCGTCCGCCGGCACGTCGAGCACGAAGCCGTCGCCCACCCCGCTGTGGTAGTCGAGAACGACCCGGTCCCCCGCGCGCCACCTCGTGCGACGCGGCATACGCGCGATGTCGCCGCTGGCCGCGAGCACGCTGGCGACCATGATGACCAGCTGGATCGGGGAGATCAGCCACCACACGCCCCACCAGAAGGCCCGCCCCTTGAGCCCGATGACGGGCCGTGCCCCGGCCGGCTCGACGGTCCAGCGGGTGCGGACCCCGCCGCCCTTCATGGCCGGTTCGCGGACGACGAGGGCCAGGGGCTCGCCGGCGGCGCCCAGTACCTCGTACGTGGCGGGGCCGCGCTTGACCGCGGATTTCGTCACGACCTGGGCGAACACCCGCGAGCGATGCGGGTCGGCCCAGAGGACGAAGGCACGGGCACCCTGCTTACGGGCGGCGCGGTACTCGTCGTGGCCGCCGCCGGGCGGCAGCCGCCGCTCGGGATTGGCGACGACCCTGATGGCCGAGCCGCCCTCGGGGTCGGGGCCGTCGGAGGTGCGTATCTCCAGGGTGACACGCCCGTCCCGAGACGGCGCCGGATTCCCCTTCCCGCCGCCCCCCTTGTGCCGCGCGCTCGTATCGCTCAACCACACCGACCGCGTCATCTGGAACTCTTCGCCTCCACCGCACCGCTCACCTACGGAGGCGGACTCTACCTCTCCGGTACAACACCGGCAGAAAGCGACCTCTCAGCGGGCCCGGTCCACGCGGCGCTCGTCCCAGACCGGTTCCGGAGTCTCGCGGACCCGGCCGTCGGAGCCGAAGACGAGGAAACGGTCGAAGCTCTGGGCGAACCAGCGGTCGTGCGTGACGCACAGCACCGTGCCCTCGTACGCCTCCAGGGCTTCCTGCAACGCCTCGGCGCTCTCCAGGTCGAGGTTGTCGGTGGGCTCGTCCAGGAGCAGCGCCGTCGTGCCCGCGAGTTCGAGCAGCAGGATCTGGAAACGGGCCTGCTGTCCGCCCGACAGGCGTCCGAACGGCAGCTCGGCCTGGTGGGTCAGCCCGTACCGACGGAGGACGGGCATCGCGCCGCCACGGTCCCGGGCGTGGTCACGCCACAGGATGTCGAGCAGGGTCCGCCCCTCCAACTCGGGGCGGGCGTGGGTCTGCGCGAAGTGGCCGGGAACGACCCGCGCGCCCAGCTTCCACGCGCCGACGTGCGCGACGCTCTCCCCCGCGAGGAGCCGCAGGAAATGCGATTTGCCCGACCCGTTGGAGCCGAGCACGGCGACCCGCTCGCCGTAGAACACCTCGAGATCGAACGGCTGCATGAGCCCGGTGAGCTCCAGGCCAGCGCAGGTGACCGCGCGCACCCCGGTGCGCCCGCCGCGCAGCCGCATGCGGATGTCCTGCTCCTTCGGCGGCTGCGGCGGCGGTCCGGCCTCCTCGAACTTGCGCAGCCTGGTCTGCGCGGCGGCGTAGCGCGAGGCCATGTCCGGGCTGACCGAGGCCGCCTGCTGGAGCGTGACCACCAGCTTTTTCAGCTGGGCGTGCTTCTCGTCCCAGCGCCTGCGCAACTCTTCGAACCGCGCGAACCGCGCCCTGCGGGCCTCCCGGTACGTGCCGAAGCTGCCGCCGTGCACCCAGACGTCGGCCCCGCCGGGCCCCGGCTCCACGCTGACGATCTTCTCGGCGGCGCGGGCGAGGAGCTCACGGTCGTGCGAGACGAACAGGATCGTCTTGCGGGTTCGCTCGATCTGCTCCTCGAGCCAGCGCTTGCCGGGGACGTCCAGGTAGTTGTCCGGCTCGTCGAGCAGCAGCACCTCGTCGTTGCCGCGGAAGAGCGACTCCAGCACGAGCCGCTTCTGCTCGCCGCCCGAGAGGGTGCGGACCTCCCGCCACTGCGCCTTCTCGTAGGGAACGCCGAGCGCCGCCGTGGTGCACATGTCCCACACGGTTTCGGCCTCGTAGCCGCGGACCTCGGCCCAGTCGGAGAGCGCCTGCGCGTACCCCAGCTGCGCGGCCTCGTCGTCCTCCGTCATGATCGCGTGCTCGGCGGCGTCGACGGCCTTCGCGGCCTCCTGGATCCGCGGGGTCGCCGCGGAGACGAGGAGGTCGCGCACGGTGCTGTCGTCGCGGACGCTCCCGACGAACTGCGGCATCATGCCGAGGCCGCCACTCACCGTGACCGTGCCGCCGTGCGGCTGGAGCTCGCCGGAGAGCAGCTTCAGCAGGGTGGTCTTCCCCGAGCCGTTGGGTCCGACCAGCGCGACCGCGGCACCCTCGGCCACCCGGAACGACACGTCGGCGAGCAGGGCCCGCCCATCCGGCATGTAGTACTCGAGATGGGCGGCCTCAAGATGTCCCATGACCGGGCATTCTCGCCCTTCCCCACGCTGCGGGGCAAAGGGGTTTCCAGCCGGCGGGCCCTGACACGCCTCCCGGGGCGTACAACGACGGCCGCCTGCTGGCCCGGACTGGCCTGCTCGGAACGCTTCGGAGCGACAGGCGTCCCTCTGATAACGCTGGTCCGACTTCCCGGCGCCGGGAAGTCGGACCGCAAGGGATTCAGCTCCCGTGGTCCGCGCCGGCCGACGCCGCTGAACCACAACGATGACGCCCCCGTCCCGTAAGCCTTCGTGGCGGCCGGGGGCGGGGGCGCTTCGTTATGCAGGGGATCCGGCTGCCGGCAGGTCGAAGACGAAGCCACGCCACGGCACCGGGCCGGACCGGCTCGGCGAGGCACGCCGCGCCTGGTCGTAGGCGGCTACCAGCTCGCCGTAGCGGGGGTCAGTCCAACCTTCCGGCCCAGCGCCTTCGGCCGGCCTTCGCTCGACGTCCCGCCCATGGGTATGCCCCTCTCCAGTGTTCGGTCAGGATGTGACTGTAGTGCGCGGCTTCGGCTCCGTCTTCGGTTTGGGCTGTGTCACGATCGGCCCGCAGTTCGGTCCCGGGCTGTGCTGCGCGGGCGCGGCCACGGCGATCGTCGTGTCGTCGGGGTGGCGCCACAGGTCGTCGTCCACGTGCCAGCCGGCGGCGTGGATCGCGGCCGTCGTGCTGGTGAGCCAGTCCGGGGAGTAGCCGGCGGCGCCAGGCCGCGCGGGCATGTGGTGCACGAACCGGCCCAGGCGGTCGCCCAGCTGCTGGTACAGGTGGGTGTGGAGGATCAGGGCGTGCCATCCCTCGTCGACGATGCGGGACGGCGCGATGGCCGTGTCGGTGATCGCGGCGGTGGCCACGAACGCGACGGACTGATCGACGATGCGTTCGGCCAGCGGCCGACTGGTGCCCGGATTGTTGTCGGGGACGGCGTCCACGACCGCGCCGAACTCGTCGGCGGCGAGGAGGTCCCGGCCGTGCCGGGGTTACGGTTGCTGTGCTCACCTGGATTCCCTTTCTCGGGTGGTGGGTGATGCGGCTCGTCCCGGCGCTCTCCTGCCAAGGGATGTGAGCGCCGGGACGGAGTGCTCGGCCCGCCTGAGGCGGCCGGGGTTGGGCGCCAGCAGCCGAGCCGCCGGGCTGGCCATCGAGTTGAAGCTGGTCGAGTCAGCCCAGGCTCGCTGGCGGGCCGTGAACGCACCCCACCTCGTCGCCCTCGTCCGCGCCGAAGCCCGATGCGGACGCGGCCACCTCGTCGACCGACCCGAGCCCCTCACGGCATGAGGCGCATGCCCGGCACGAGGCGATAACCGATGGACATGCCCGGCCTGACGGCCCTAGTAGAGTGTCGCCGCTAAACGTCGTTGTTGTGGTAGACCGTTCGTGGCGGTCTTCCCCCTATCTGCCGCAGAGGGCGTGTCATGGCGCGGTCGAGTTTGCCGTCGGTGAGGTTGAGTGCTGACGATCGTGAATGGCTGACGCGGATCGTGCGGACGGGCGCGCATCCGGCGCAGGAGGTACGGCGCTCGCGGATCCTGCTGGAGTTAGACGAGAGTGTCGGTGGGCCGCCGGGCCGGCGCGCGGTCGCCGAGAGGGTCGGAGTCGACCCGCAGACGATCACGAACGTGGCCAGGGCATATATCGAGCATGATGGCGATGTCGGGGCCACGATCCGGCGTAAGAAGCGGTCCACGCCGCCGGTCGAGCCGATCGTGACCGGCGAGGTCGAGGCCAGGCTGATCGCGCTGGGATGCTCGACGCCCCCGGCAGGCAGGTCGCGATGGTCGCTGCGACTGCTGGAGAAGCAGGTCGCGCTGATGGACGACATGCCGGATCTGGACCACTCGACCATCGGGAAGATTTTTAAAAAACGGCGCTTCGTCCTCATCTGAAGAAGTGCTGGACTATCCCCGCTCAGGCAAACGGCGAGTTCGTCGCACGGATGGAGGACGTCCTCGACGTCTACGTCCGGCCCTACGATCCTGCCGTTCCGGTGGTCTGCATGGACGAGAAGCCCTACCAGCTCCTCGATCACGCCCGCGCCCCCATCCCCGCCGCTCCGGGGCATGACCTGAAGGAGGACTCCGAGTACGTGCGTGGTGGGACCTGCTCGATCTTCGTGTGGGTCGAGCCACTGGCTGGCCACCGCCGCGTCAACGCCCCCCGGCAACGAACCCGCCTGGACTGGGCCGAGGAAGTCGACCAGCTGCTGACCTGCGACTATCCCGACGCGGAGAAGGTGGTGCTGGTCATGGACAACCTCAACACCCACACCATCGGCTCGCTCTACGAGACGTTCAAGCCCGCCAAGGCCCGCGAACTGGCCGCCCGTCTGGAGATCCACTACACCCCCAAGCACGGCTCCTGGCTCAACATCGCCGAGATCGAACTCGCTGCGCTCACCCGCCAGTGCCTCGACCGCCGCATCGCCGACCTTGACGTCCTCAACGCCGAACTCGCGGCCTGGCAGCAAGCCACCAACGACGATCAACGCCAGGTCAACTGGCACTTCACCACCAGCGACGCAAGGATCCGACTCCGCCACCTATACCCCGAACTTTAGCGGCGACACTCTACTAGCCTCGCCCGGTCCAGACGTTGGTGCTTCCGAAGGGTGCATTTGATGACGGTTCAGGCGAGCGCGGCCGACTTCCACCGGCCGCCCACCGCAGCCATAGTCACCCCCCTGGACCGAAGGAATCCCAGAAGTGGATCTTCCACGTAGCTTTACCATCCGCGAGAGCAGCCATCGCATCCACAACCCGTTCACCAGCGAGAAGCTGACCACCCTGGGCAAGGCGCTCGACCCATCGCCGGGAACGCGCATGCTCGACCTCGCCTGCGGCACGGGTGAGATGCTGTGCACCTGGGCGCGCGACCACCAGGTGACCGGCATCGGGGTGGACATCAGCACCGTGTTCATCGGCAGCGCCCGCGCCCGAGCCGTGGAGTTGGGTGTCGCCGACCGGGTCGGCTTCGTGCACGGGGACGCGACGGGCCACGTCGCCGACGATCCGGTCGACATAGCCGCGTGCATCGGCGCCACCTGGATCGGCGGCGGCGCGGCTGGCACAGTCGAACTTCTCCGGCGCAGCCTGGCCCCCGGCGGCATGATGCTGATCGGCGAACCATACTGGCGTCGTGAGCCCCCGGACCAGGCCACTGTCGAAGGCTGCCACGCCACCGCCAGAGACGACTTCCTCCCGCTGCCGGAACTGCTCGAGTTGTTCGGCGAACTCGGCTGCGATGTGGTCGAGATGGTCCTTGCCGACCAGGACGGCTGGGATCGTTATGTGGCGGCGCAGTGGCTCAACATCCGCCGCTGGCTCGATGAGAATCCCGACGACGAACTGGCCGCCGAGATGCGCGCGGAACTCTCCACCGACCCCGTACGTCACGTCCGGTACGAGCGGGAATATCTCGGATGGGGCGTCTTCGCGCTGATGAACCGCTGACGCGACTTCAGTGAGCCCCGGCGCCAGCACGCCGGGGCTCACGCTTCCCGACACGTTCGTCCCCCACGCCGGGCCACCTCTCGACCAACCCGACACCCCGCGGCGGCGGGGCGGCGGCCGGGCGTGGTCAGTCGTCCAGGCCCCAGCTGTGGATGGTGTGGGGATGAATGCGGATCACCTCGGGGCTCAAGCCCGGGCCGAGAGCGTCGGCGCCGGTGAGCAGTTCGGCGGTGCCGCGGATCTCGACGAAGCGCGGTTTCCACGGGCTCACGCTGACGAGGTCGTCGACGACGAGGGCGATCTTCGGGTTGGTCCGCAGGTTGCGCCATTTCTTCGAGGCGCCCATGCGGTGGCCGCCGATGAGGATGGTGCCGTCGTCCTGGAGGAAGAACCCGACCGGGTTGGCCTGCGGCTGCCCGCCAGGGTCCACGGTGGCCATGCGGCCCAGCCGCTGGCCGGCCAAGTAGGCGCGCTGCGCGTCGGTGAAAGCGGTCATGTCCGCACCTTTCCACTCGGTGGCGGCGGCCGGCGCGTGACGCCGCCGGCCGCTACCCGGGCAGTGTCACACGCCGGCAGCCCGTTACGGGGGGAAGCCGCCCGGAGGCGGCGGAACGCGGCGAGACGGGTGGGGCTGAGCCCTGTCAGGGACAGTCGTGGTCGCGGTGCGAGGCCCTGACCCTTACGGCAGGCCGCGATGGACCGTGGGACGGGATCCCGGTCGCGATGCGGCGCCCGGGACGGCCGTCCGGCCCGGGCGCCATGACTCATGGTCGATCCGTGAGGGCTCAGCACCCGTCCCGGAAGACGATCAGCAGTGGGTCGGTCTGGGTCTGCTTGCCGTCGGTGGCCCAGATCTCGGCGACGTACTCACCGGCCGGGGCCGGCGCGATCGACAGTCCGACGAAGCCGTTGACGACCAAGCCACCGTCGTCGGGATCTGGTTCGTTCGTACCCGGGGGGATGGTGCTGCCGCCCGGGCTGGACGAGCCGGGAGGCAGGTCGCGGACCCCGACCTTGATTGCGGTCGACCAGCTTCCGGACACGGGGGCGAAGGCGTAGGTGTTGGGCCATCCGTAATTCGGGCTGACGCATATCTGCTGTCCCTCGGCCTCTAACGTCCATGTGGATGTCGATGCCGAGGCCGAGGCAGGTGCCGTGCTGACAAGCGTCAGCGTGAGAGCCGAGAACAGGCCGAGGAGTAACCCGACCCCGCGATGGCTTGTTTTCATCGCTACCTCCTGGTTGGGGGGCACATGAGGCAGTACAAAAGCGTCTCCCGGTCGATTCCAACGACCGAGAGCCGTCAACGAGTGTCACTCAGGCAGCAGCCCTCGAACAGGGGCATAGTTCGAATTTGAAGAACCCGTGTCCTTTTGGGCCACCGTCCGGTACCCGACAAGGGCTGACCTACGGCCCCTACAGCCCTGTAAGAGCGCCCGGCAGTAGGCGTGCCCTGGTGGTCGGAGTGGCGCCCCCGATGTGGAGCGGGCACGAACCAGGGGTGATCATGGAGTTCGCAGCCCTCCTGCCCGAGCACGTGGACACCCACTCCCTGGGCTGCCACACTCAGAGCAACTTGCCTTTCCTGTACCTGGGGTTGCCCCGCTTTGACGGACAGGGCTGATGACCTGGTCAGGCTACTAAATTCGTGTGATCTTGTTCTGTTCCTCGTATTCGGCGGGGCTGCGGTAGCCGAGAGTGCTGTGCAGCCGGGTGCCGTTGTACGAGCCGAACTGTGTCCGGACGAGCGCGTGGCGAGCGTTCGTCGGAACGGCAGTTCGCCGAGGATTTCGCCGCGTATCGCGGCTCGGCCTCCCTGTGGGGCCGAGATACTTGTGCCGGCCATGACGTGGGGTGCAACGGCGACGGCCTCGCCGATTGGTTCTTGCCGCTCTCAAGTGACCTTCGGCGATTTCTACAGACCATCCAGTCGCCTGGTCACCGTGTCGAGTGTCGGCCAAGGCGGACCCTCGCGCAGCGAGCGCAGGAATTCCTCTCCGAATCGCCTACCGTTCGGAAACTGGTCGCCAAGGTCCCAACGCCACGCTGCGACCATCGCGAGAACGAGCTGCCGGCACTCGTCCAGCAGTCCTTGGTCAACGCTCGGGTAGTACTCGCAGACCGCCTCGGGAACATGGGCGAGATCGAACTCGACGGGGCCACGGCAGCACGTCTCAAAGTCGATGAACAACGGGCCATTCTCCGTGCTGAGGACATTGCCTTGGTGCGGCTCGCCGTGGAGCAGCTGCTCCACGGCGCCGCGCTCCTCGATCGCCCGTCGCAGACTTCCTAGTCTGCCGCTGAGGAACACGCGGTCTGCGTCGGCGAGCTCCGGCGAGAGATCCGGGTTGGCAACGACTTCTTCCGCCTCCGCGATTCGATCCGTGAACCGTGGGCTCGCCACATCAACCTTGCGCATGCCGGCGTGCAGCCGCTCCAGCGCCTTGGCGTAGTCGACTGGTGAGACGTGAGGTGTCACGGGATGGTAGTAGATCCACAGCGTCACTGCGAAGCCATCACGCGTGTACACAAGCGGGTCCACCCGAGGCTCCAGGGCGCCCACCGGACATCCGACCTCGGCGAGCCGTTGAGTGAGCTCGACTTCGAGCTGTGCAACCTCTTGCCCCACAGGGGCGACCCGGGCAAGGACGTCGCATGGCGTCAGCCGCAGCGCCAGCTTGTTCGAGTTGTGCAGAACGATTGCGTCGTTGGCTGGCAGGTCGAACGACGCGGCGACCGAAGTCGCCACCGCGATCGCATGCGTGACGTCGGACATCTCCATGACTTGGTCAGGCTACTACATTCGTGTGATCTTGTTCTGTTCCGCGTATTCGGCAGGGCTGCGGTAGCCGAAAGTGCTGTGCAGCCGGCTGCCGTTGTACCAGCCGATGTACTCCACCACCGCACGCCGCTCCATGAACTCCGGCGTGAACGAGCGCCGCTTGCAGGGCTTCCTGCTCCCCATGCTTTCCATGGCCGGACGTCCTTCCGGGGGGACAAACCCCTGATGTTGGATGTCCGTCAAAGCGGGTCAGGCCCAACCCCGACACACCGATTGGCCACGGGATGCAGGTGTGGGACGACGGGATCTGACCGACGAGCCATACGAGATCTATCCGAGCATTGAGCGTTTTCCAACCTGGCTGCGCAGCAGGTCGGTTGGCCCAGGCGTGGCGTTGAGGAAGGAGTGAAGCTCCTGGTGGATGGGTTGTCGACCAAGATCAACCTGTCCGCCCGGAGCTTCACGTGCCTGTCTACGCCTCGGGGATCGATCTGTCCAGCGCAACCCTGCGGTACCTGTCCGGTCTGCTGGCCGCCCGGCGCCGGGTTCGGCATCGGGATCGCCACCGTCTACCGGTACATCGGCGAGGCGGTGGAGGTCCTGGCGGCCTCGCCCCGGACCTCACGACGGCCGTACGGACTGCCGTCCGCAAGGCGTTCGTCATCCTGGACGGCCCCCTGCTGTCGATCGACCGGATCGCCGCCGCCCGCCCCTTTTACTCGGGCAAACACAAGAGACACGGCATGAACGTACAAGTCCTCGCCGACCCGGCCAGCCGCTGTGGGCCTCGCCCGCCCTGGCCCGGCGCCAGCGTGCGCTGCTGGGCCGACAAGGGGTACCAGGGAGCGGCGGCACAGTACGCGTCCCCTACCGGGGCCGCTGGGACAAGCTCTCCGAGGGCCAGCAGGCGGTGAACGCTTCCCATGCCAAGATCCGTGCCCTGGGCGAGCAAGCGGTGGTCGCCCTCAAGATCGGCGGCGGCTGCGCAAGCTGCGCTGCAGCACGACCCGCATCACCGACCTGGTCAAGGTCGTCCTCACGCTTCACATGGCGACCTCAAGCTGAGTTGGAAAACGCTCAGTCCGATACCCGAATCCTGACGATCCGATGATAGGCATTTCCTGAAGCCCCGAGCAGCGGGATCCCGCAGTGAGGCGGCTGCGTGGGCGCCGCCGCGTCTCATGGCCCCGGAGGCGGTGCCGTACCCCGAAAATCGGGATAACTGGGCTGCCGGGCGCGCCCGATCAGGCTCCGCGGTCTTGACGGCGAGTGCCACCTGAGGCAGGTTATGTTTCGACGCATCGGCCGAAACTCTCCTTCTGTACGGCACTCATGAGGAAGTACGAGACGGTCGGCCGACGGTCGGATCCGCACCGCTCAGTTCTTCGCCAAGGCGCGATTGCTGCCTTGCCCCCACGCGAGGAGATTGATCTTCCATGTCCTGCCTCTATGCGGAGCCCCGTCTTCGCGGTGGTCACCGGTTTGATCGCCGACGTGGTCCCGGCCGGTGGCCGGCACCACAGGTCCGCGCTCCGTACCGTCGCCCTGAGAGCGCGGGTGGCTGAGCACCGGCGCTGATCCGGTACGACGGTGGCAGCGGGGGATCCGCATCCGCGGCGTCCCGCGCGGGCCCCGGTCCCGATCAGAGCGCAGGGCTCGCGGAGGACGTGGGATCCCCGTGCGGCGGGCTTGCACCGCGACGATCAACGTCTGACACAGGTCGGTGCGTTTCGCGGCGGCCCGAAGACACCGGGCGCCACCGGTCTTTCAGAAGGTCTCGCGCGGCCGACCGAAACCGTTTGCTCAGGAATCAGTCAGGGATGAGGAGTCCCCCCATGCGAATAGGACGAATCAGCCGCGGGCATCTGTCCGCGATGCTCACCGCCGTGGTCGCGACCCTGGTCGCGGTGGCGGCGTTGCTCGTCGGCAACCCGGCTCAGGCGGGCACCAGCGACACCGCGCAGTGTGCTCTTCCATCGACGTACAACTGGTCCTCGACGGATGCGCTGGCGCAGCCAGCCAACGGGTGGGTCTCACTGAAGGACTTCACCAACGTCGTCTACAACGGCGAGCACCTGGTCTACGGCTCGATCGTCAACGGGTCCGGGTACAGCTCGATGGGCTTCGCTCCCTTCACGGACTGGTCGGAGATGCCCTCGGCCACCCAGACCCAGATGAACGTGGGGACGGTGGCGCCCACGCTGTTCTACTTCGCGCCCAAGGACATCTGGGTGATGGCGTCCCAGTGGGGTCAGTGGCCCTTCTTCTACAGCACCTCCACCGACCCCACCGACCCCACCAGCTGGTCCCAGCCCCAGGAACTGTTCACCGGCAGCATCCCCGACTCCGGCACCGGCCCGATCGACCAGACCCTGATCGCTGACGACGAGAACATGTACCTGTTCTTCGCCGGCGACAACGGCAGCATCTACCGGGCCAGCATGCCGATCGGGAACTTCCCCAGCAGCTTCGGCTCCTCCTACGACACCATCATGACCGACACCAGGGAAAACCTGTTCGAGGGGGTACAGGTCTACAAGGTCGAGGGCCAGGACCAGTACCTCATGATCGTCGAGGCGATGGGCGCCAACGGGCGCTACTTCCGCTCCTTCACCGCCTCCAGCCTCGACGGTGAGTGGGCCCCGCAGGCGGCCAGCGAGAGCAACCCCTTCGCGGGCAAGGCCAACAGCGGAGCCACCTGGACCAACGACATCAGCCACGGTGACCTGGTCCGCCACAACCCCGACCAGACCATGACCATCGACCCCTGCAACCTGCAGCTCCTCTACCAGGGCCTGCCCACCGGCACACCGCCGGGCACCCCCTACAACGACCTGCCGTGGCGGCCGGGCCTGCTCACCCTGCAGTAATGACCAGCCCGATCCACCGTGATCGCGATGTGGTGCGGTCCGCCGACGCGTAGACGAGCGGTCTACGGCGTGGGCAACCTCACCTGTTGACCGACACTCACCGCCTTGAGGAACCCCAGCCGCGCGTCGGCCGGGGTTCCTCTCATTCGTGGACTGTCAACGTGGGCACGGACCGAAGCCCTATGACGCCACCGGAGATCCACTTGCCAGCCGAGGTGTGCCGCGGATTCCGCAAGCTTCATCCGGGTCACCGGTCCGTGTCGCCCTCGCCGTCGCCCTCCTCGCCCCGTCGTCTTCCTGCTGCGACTACGCGAGCACATCCTGACCATGAGCGAACGATCTGGACAACCACGGAACTTGATCAAGCCGTGCCGCCAGGCAGGTTGAAAAAGGCTCATGGACGGTCTCCGGCATCGCACCGGCCCGTTCGTTCGCCGCTGCCAGCGGTGGAGCCGAGTAGGCGGCGAGTCGTGCCGGTTCGCGCCGTCAGACACGATCCCCGGTCGGACCCCGCACGCGTCCGATGCGACCGAGCCCTTCAGTCCCTGCTTCCCCCGGTCAACGGGCGGGCGGTGCGCCGGGCACGACGATGTGTCCGGCGTCGACCAGCGCGCGCACCGCGTCGGCCGCCGCCTCCAGACCCGAGTACCGAGGTCGGAATCCGAGCAGCCGCTCGGCCTTCTCCATGGAGCAGTGCGGGCTGTTGGTCAGGTGGTCCCAGGTGATCGCGGCCTGATCGTCCGGCACGTCGCGCCGCCACTCGTTCCAGGGCAGGAACGCCAGGTCCGCCTCGTGGTCGAACCAGCCGGCGGCGGCCTCGGCGTACCCGCGCAGGGTGACGGCACCCGAGCCGACCGCGTGGAAGCTCTCGCCGACCGCGACGGCGCGGTTCGCGACGGCGGCCAGGAACACCCCGGCGACGTCGGCGGCATGCACGTGGTGCAGGGTCTCCAGACCGAGGTTCGGCAGGGCTACGCGTTCGCCGTCGGCGAGCTTCTGGAACACCGCGAGGTCCAGGTGGCCCGCGGGGTTGACCGGCGACCACCCCGGGCCGCTGATATGGCCCGGATGGATCACGGTCGCGGGCAGCCGGCCATCGCGCGCCCGCGCCAGCAGGTCGCGTTCGATGGCGGCCTTCCTGATCCCGTAGGTGCTCAACGGGCGACGCGGCGCGTCCTCGGGGGTGGGGACGGCTCCGCTCGGGCCGTGCACCCAGATCGTGCCGCAGTGCAGGAGGTGACGCACCCGTCCCTCCAGCGCCTCGGCCAGCTGACGGGAGCTGTCCTCGGTGAAGCAGATGAGGTCCACCACCACGTCGGCGTCGAGTCGGGCGACGCGCTCCCCGAAGTCGCCGGCCGCGTCCTCCGCCTCCCGGTCGACCTCCACCGTCCGGACCCGGGACCAACCGCCGCCGGGCTGGTACGGGCGGCGCCGGCCACGGCTCAGCACCACCACCTCGTGGCCCAGGGCGACCAGCCCGGGGACCAGGAAGGTGCCGATATGTCCCGTCCCACCGATCACGACGATACGCATGGGCCCACCGTAGTCACCGTCGCGACGAGTCGCAGCCGACCCGGCGCCAGATCCTGACGGCTCGGCCAGGGTGCGACATGGAGCGCGAACGCCGCCGGCCGGCGGGGGGCGACCCGTCCCCCGCCGGCCGGCCCGCGTCCCCCCGGCGGTGGCATCGGTCAGTACAGGCGGTTGACGGCGGTGGTCGTGGTCTTCCTGAAGGCCGCGACGGGCGCGTCGCTGAAGTCGCCGAGCTGTCCCCAGTGCACCACCGTGACGGCGTTGCCGTCCCGGCCCACGGAGAACAGGTGGATGTCGGTGGACCCCGCGGTGCTGGCGACGTGCACCCCGTAGACGTCGGCGCCCTCCTCCACGGGCAGGCTGCCGTAGTCCTTCCAGTCGGCGGTGATCCCGGGATCCTGCTGTTCGAGCTCCGCCGCGCACCGCGTCATCGCCTGGTTCAGCTCCGCCGCCAGCTCCCGCGCCGCGGCCGCGCTCCGGCTCACCACGGTGGTCTGCACCGCGCCGGTGTCCAGGTCGGTCCTGAACTCCCGGTACCAGGTGGCGTCGCCGCCCGGCAGCTCCCCGTCGAAGCAGAAGGGCACCGGGTCGGGGAGGCCCGCGGTCACCTTGCCGGCGGACCACGACGAGGTGGCGTGCGGCGGCAGGTGCTTCGGCGCGAGGAAGCCGGGGGCCGCGGCGGCGGCCGAGGCCGTGCCCGTCAGGCCGGTCGAGACGGCGGCGACGGTCACGGCGAGGCCGCTCAGGGATGCGGCCGTGAGGCGGCCGAATCTGCGGGTGTGAGTGGTCATGAATGGTCCCCCTCGGCATCGGTGTGTCGGTTGTGCGGTGGTCGGATCCGATGCCAGGAGCTTGCTCGGGCGTCCGACGGACCGGCAACCCCACCGGCCGAACACGGGACGGTGGAACGCTTCCGGCGCCGTGACGTGCGGTTTTCCCGATGCGGTGGAATGCGGGCCGGGGCGGTGTGGCAGAGTTGCGGCCCGGTACGCGGGGCGGATCAGGGGGATGGGGCGGGCATGGGGAAACCGGGGGGCGGGGCTGAGGACGTCGAGGACTTCGCCGCGTACGTACGTGGGCTCAAGGAGCGCAGCGAGCGCAGCTACGGAGCCCTGGCCCGGCGGCTCAACGTCAGCGCGTCCACCCTGCACCGCTACTCCTCCGGCGAGGCGGTCCCGGCGGACTTCGCGCTGCTGGAGCGGTTCGCCCAGCTGTGCGGGGCGTCGCCGGACGAGCGGACGGAACTGCACCGGCTGTGGGTCGGCGCCACGGAGGCCCGCAGGACCCGGGAGCGGGCGTCGGGGAACCCCCGCCTGCCGGAGATTCGTGAGCCGGAAACCCGCTCGTCTGACAAGCACGAGCCCGAGAACGACGAGGCGGAGAGCGGCGAGCCCAAGGATCACCTGACGGAGAACCACGAGCCCCGGAACCACGAGCGGGAGCAGCATGAGCCCGGGAGCCACGAGCCCGAGCACCGTGAGCCCGCGGAACCCGCGGGTCCGTCCGTCGTGACCGTCGGGCCTGTGGCGTCCATCGGGGGCGCGGCGCCCGCGGGATCGTCGCGTCGCCGGCGGCGGACCGTCGCGGCAGTGGCGGCGGGCGCGGTCGCCCTCGTCGTGGTGGCGCTGGCAGGGCTGCTGGTGCCGGACCGCGGCCCGGAACCGTCCGCGCCGTCCGAATCTCCCGAGCCGGTGGAGCCCCTGACCTGGACGGCGGAGTCGCACGCCTGGCAGAACGGATGCGACCACCGGTACCTCGTCGACAGCCCGGAGAGCGAGGTCCCCGCCCCGCCCGTCGAGCAGGACGCCCAGGCGTGGGCGGAGTCGCTCGACGCGGTGCACGGGCAGGACACCCTGGTGCGGATCACGGTGCAGGGCCGCACCTCGACGGCCGTGGTGCTGGAGGCGCTCCGTGTGCACCTGGTCGAACGCGCCGCCCCGGCACGCGGCAACGTCTTCCTCATGAACGACGGATGTGGCGGTGCCCTGACTCCGCGGTTGTTCGACGTGGATCTGGACGCGGACCGGCCGGTGGCCCGCTCCCGCGCCGGCAACGACGCGGGGACGGAGATTCCCGCCGTGACGTTTCCCTACCGCGTCTCCGCCGAGGATCCCGAGATCCTCCTGGTCAACGGCCGCACCGTGGACTGCGACTGCAGCTGGTACCTGGAGCTGGAGTGGTCGAGCCAGGGACGTTCGGGCTCGGTCCGCATCGACGACAACGGCCGCCCGTTCCGCACCAGCGGCATCGACGGACTCCCGCAGTACCTGTACAGCTGGGGCGACGAACGGTGGGTTCTGCTGGAGTCCTGAGAATCCGTTCAGCGCCGACGCGCCGCGACGGGTCCCGGCCATCGCCTGGCGCCCGTGGCCGGCGCTGGGCCACTGCCAGGCCGACGCCGTGCGCCGCGACGTCGGGCGGCGCATCGTGACCTCGGCCGCACGGGACATTCCGCAGGCGATGCGGTGGTTGGGCGGCTGGACCGCGCTCCCGCGATGAGCGTTCCGCCGCGCTCCGAGTAGGCCGCGCCGAAGTCAGCGGTTACACGAGCCTTCCCGGGACGTCATGCCGTCGATATCCTGTGACAGTGCAATGTCACCTGCCACATTCCCCTGCCCCTGCACGGCTGGTTGGCGGGAGGTGGCGCGAGGCATGCCGGTGCGCGCGCTCGAAGCGGATCCGGCGGTGGTGACGGATCACCGTCCCGATCACCCATTCACGACCGGAGGAGACCGATGAGAGTACCCATCCTCGCCAGGGCCGCAGTGGTGGCAGCGTCCGCGATGCTCACGCTGAGTGCGTGTTCCGGCGGCGGTGCCGCATCGAGCAGCGGCGAGTTGGACTTCACCGACACGCCGGCTCGTGGTGGCACCATGTACATGCTGCAGAACGCCGACTTCTCCTACCTCGACCCGGTGCGCGGCTTCGACGGCGGCGTCAACAACTTCTACCGACTGGTCTACCGGACGCTGACCACGCCGGCCCCGGGCAACTCGGAGGACCCGTCCGCGGTCGTGCCCGACCTGGCGACCGATCTCGGCACTCCGTCCGAGGACGGACTGAGCTGGACGTTCACCCTGAAGGAAGGGGTGCGCTTCGAGGACGGGACGCCGATCACCTCCGCCGACGTCAAGTTCGGGGTCTCCCGAGCCTGGGACCCGGAGCTGGGCATCGGATCGCCCTACGCGCGCCAGGTCATCGACGCCCCCGAGGGCTATGAGGGTCCCTACCGGTCAGGACCGCTGGAGACCATCGAAACGCCCGACGAGCGGACCATCGTCTTCCACCTCAAGGAGCCGTTCCCCGAGTTCGGCGCGGTCGTCGCCCAGAACACCTTCGTGCCGTTCCCCGAAGGCACCGGCGCCGGCGACGAGTTCATCAACGACATCATCGCGTCAGGCCCCTACGAGCTGGAGTCCTACCAGCCCGGCAGCTCCATCAAGTTGGTCCGCAACGAGGAGTGGGATCCCGACACGGACGACGTGCGCGAGGCGTACCCGGACGCCTGGGAGTTCGTCATCGGCCTGGACCCGGCCACCATCGACGAACGGCTGCTCGCCGGGCAGGGCTCGGACGTCAACGCCATCGCCACCGGCGCGATCCAGCCCGCGACGCTGGCGCGCATCCAGACCCCGGAGTTGCAGGGTCGGACCGTCGAGTTCCCGAACGTCTGCACCACCTACATGGGGCTGAACACCACCAAGGAGCCCTTCGACGACGTCCGCGTCCGCCAGGCCATCAACCTCGCCGTGGACCGCGCCGCCGTGCAGAACGCGACCGGTGGCACCCAACTCGCCGAGATCGCCACGACGATCCTGCCGCCGTCCGTCAACGGCTACCGCGACTACGACCTCTACCCCAGCGAGGGGCACCGAGGCGATGTCGCGGCCGCCCAGGCGCTGCTCGACGAGGCCGGCCTGTCCGAGGGCTTCGACATGACCCTGGACATCAGGGCACAGCCGAGGATGCAGGCGCAGGCGGAGGCCGTCCAGCAGGCGCTCGGCCGGATCGGGGTGGACGTCGAGCTGAACGTCATCGACGTCTCGACGTACTACGAGACGATCGGCACCCCCGCACGCCAGCACGACGCGGCGATCACCGGCTGGTGCCCGGACTGGGCGTCCTCCGCGAGCACCTTCCTGCCGCCACTCTTCGACGGCCGTGTCATCACCGACCAGGGCAACACCAACCTCGCGCAGATCGACGACGAGGGCATCAACGCCCGGATCGACGAGATCAAGGCGATGACGGACCTGGAGGCGGCGAACGAGCAGTGGGGGCTGCTGGACGAGGAGATCTCGGAGCTGTCCCCGATCGTGCCGCTGGCCGTCGAGGCGATTGTCTCCGTGCCCGGCGAGAACGTCACCGGGCTGTACTCCTCGCCCGGCTCCGCCTCGGGCGGCATCGACCTGGTGCTCGCCGGACTGCGGGACCCCGAGCGGAGCTGACGATGACCTCCATCCCGATACGGGCCCTGGCCAAGGAGGATGCCAAGGAGGACGGCGGGCCGCCACCGACGGGTGGCGCGCCCCCGCCGCCGGCACGGCGGACACTGCGCGCCCTCAGCCGCGATCCGGGAGCCGTGCTCAGCGCGGCCTACATCCTGCTCGTCGTGGCCATGGCCGTCTTCGCCCCGCTCATCGTGCGGATCAGCGGGTGGGGCCCGTACGAGTTCGACCAGACGGCCGTGGACCCGAACCTCGGCGGGGTTCCGTTGGGCGGCTGGGGCGGCGCGGGCGCGGAGCACTGGTTCGGCGTCGAGCCGGGCAGCGGCCGGGACATCTTCGCCCGCATCGTCTACGGGGCGCGGCAGTCGATGCTCATCGCGCTCTCCGCCACCGCCCTGACGACGCTGCTCGGGGTCGTGTTCGGCCTGCTCGCCGGGTTCTTCGGGGGACGAGTGGACTGGGTGATATCGCGCGTCATGGACTTCCTGATGGCGTTTCCCGCGCTCATCTTCATGATCGCGATCCTCTCGGCCCTGCCCGCGGGCAACCGTTCCACGCTGCTCGTGGTCGTCATCTCCGCCTTCGGCTGGCCCTATCTCGCACGCATCGTCCGTGGCCAGACGATGTCGATCGCGCGGCGCGAGTTCGTCGAGGCGGCGCGCGCGTCGGGGGCCGACCGGACGACGATCGTCTTCCGGGAGATCCTGCCCAACCTGCGGTCGACCATCATCGTGATGACCACGCTGGCCATCCCGGGATACATCGGAACGGAGGCCGGGTTGTCGTTCCTCGGGGTCGGTGTGGTTCCGCCGACGCCGTCCTGGGGGCAGATGATCGCCTCCTCGGTCAGCTGGTACTCGGTGGTGCCGACGTACTTCGCGATCCCCGGCGCGTTCCTGTTCCTCCTGGTGTTGTCCTTCACCGTGCTCGGCGACCGGCTCCGCGCGGTGCTCGACCCGGACGGGGTGCGCTGATGGCCAGGTTCCTCCTCGCACGGCTGGCCGGCGTCGTGCTGATCCTGACGCTGGTGTGCCTGTTCACCTTCGGCGTGTTCTTCGTGCTGTCCCCCGATCCCGCGGTGCAGATCTGTGGGAAGAACTGCACCCCCGAGCTGATCGACCAGATCCGCACGAACCTGGGCCTGGACGACCCGCTGCTCACGCAGTTCCTCACCTTCCTCGGCGGGCTTTTCGCCGGGCGGACCTACGGCGTCGGCGAGAGCGCGACGCACTGCGCCGCCCCGTGCCTGGGCTACTCGTTCCAGTCCAGCCAGCCGGTGTGGGACATGATCACCGACCGGCTGCCCGTCTCGGCCACGGTCGCCGTCGGGGCGGCCGTGCTGTGGCTGCTGGTCGGCGTCGCCGGCGGCCTGCTCGGCGCCCTCAGGGAGGGCACCTGGTGGGATCGCGGAGCCATGGTGGTGGCGCTTTCCGGCATCTCCATCCCGAACTACGTCTTCGCGCTGGTGCTCCAGTACGTGCTGGTCGTGGAGCTGGAATGGCTGCCGTTCCCGGCCACGGTGGCGTTCGCCGAGGACCCGACGAGATGGTTCCAGAACTACCTGATGCCGTGGATCGTGCTGGCCTTCGCCTACGCGTCCCTCTACGCGCGGCTCACCCGCGCCAACGTGATCGACACGCTCTCGGAGGACTACGTGCGCACCGCCCGCGCCAAGGGGTTGCCGCGGCATCAGGTGATCCGTCGCCACGCGCTGCGGCCCGCCCTGACGCCGATCGCGACGATCTTCGGGATGGACTTCGCCGGCCTGCTCGGCGGGGCGTTGATCACCGAGACGGTGTTCGGCCTGAACGGGGTCGGCAAGATGACGGCGGACTCGATCAGCCGCAACGACCAGCCGGTCATCATGGGCGTCACCCTGCTCGCGGCGTTCTTCGTGGTGGTCGGCAACGTGGTCGTCGACCTCGTGTACACGGCACTCGACCCGAGGGTGAGGGTGAGCTCCTCATGAATGCGCAGGACACGGCCCCTCCCCTGCTGGAGGTCGAGGACCTCACCGTCACGTTCCCCACCCCGCACGGCCCGGTGAACGTGGTGCGCGACCTCAGCTTCGCGCTGGATCCCGGCGGGTCGCTCGGCATCGTCGGGGAGTCCGGATCCGGCAAGTCGATGGCCAGCCTGGCCGTGATGGGCCTGCTGCCGCCGCGCGCCAGCTTCACCGGGCGGGTGCGGCTGGCCGGCCGCGAGATATCGGGGCTGTCCGACCGCCAGCTGCGGCGGATACGCGGCGACCGCATCGCGATGGTGTTCCAGGATCCGCTCTCCTCGCTCAACCCGTACTACACGGTCGGGCTCCAGATCGCCGAGGCGTACCGGGCGCACCGGCAGCGGGTGACCAGGCGTCAGGCGCGCCGGGTCGCGATCGAGGCCATGGAACGGGTCCACATCGCCGACGCCGCGCGGCGCGTGGACCACTACCCGCACCAGTTCTCCGGAGGCATGCGGCAACGCGTCATGATCGCGATGGCGCTGTGCACCGAGCCGGACCTCCTCATCGCCGACGAGCCGACCACCGCGCTCGACGTCACGGTGCAGGCGCAGATCCTGCGGCTGCTCACCGAGGTGCGGGAGAGCACGGGGGCCGGTCTCGTCCTCATCACGCACGATCTGGCGGTGGTGAGCGACATGGCGGACGACGTCGTGGTCATGCGCGCCGGGCTGTGCGTGGAACGCGCGCCCGTCGAGCGGCTGTTCTGCGATCCGCAGCACCCCTACACCCGCGCGCTGCTCGACGCGGTGCCGCGGCTGGACGACGAGCTCGACGAGACGGTGCCAGGGCCCCTCCCGTCGGCGGGTGTCGAGAAGACCGGTGACACCCCAGGAGGCGAACGATGACCCCGGCCGCGCAGGACCCGGCCGTGCTGCTGACGGCGCGCGGCCTCGTCAAGGAGTTCCGGGTACGTGGCCAGGGCGGCGCCCTCGGGCGTCGGCGCGTCCTGCGCGCGGTCGACGACGTCGACGTGGAGTTGCGCGCCGGCGAGACACTGGCGCTGGTGGGCGAGTCGGGGTCCGGCAAGTCCACCACGGCACGGCTCGTGGCCCGGCTGCTCGACGTGACCTCGGGGCGCGTGGAGTTCCAGGGCGAGGACGTGACGCGGCTGTCGGGGACGGCCCTGCACCGCTTCCGCTCCGAGGTGCAGGTGGTCTTCCAGGACCCGTACTCCTCGCTCAACCCCCGGCACACCGTCGAACGCATCGTCACCGCTCCGTTGATGTACCAGGGCCGGAAGGTGCCAGGCGGCGCCGTTTCCTTCACCCGCTCGCTGATGGAGCGCGTCGGCCTGAACCCGGACCACAGCGGGCGCTATCCGGCGCAGTTCTCCGGTGGCCAGGCGCAGCGCATCGGCATCGCGCGGGCGTTGGCCGTCGGCCCGAAGGTCGTGGTGTGCGACGAGGCGGTGTCGGCGCTGGACGTCTCCGTCCAGGCCCAGGTGGTCGACCTGCTGCGCCGGCTCCAGCGCGAGGAGGGGTACAGCTACCTGTTCATCGCGCACGATCTGGCGGTGGTGCGGCAGATGGCACACCGGGTGGCGGTGATGAACGGGGGCCGCGTGGTCGAGTCCGGCACGCGCGAGGCGCTGTTCGCGGCGCCCCAACACGCCTACACGCGCTCGCTGCTCGCCGCGGTGCCCCGCATCAGACCCGAATGGGAGGCGGCCCGCAGGGCGAGGGTCCGCGAACGGGAGACGGCCCGGGAGACGGTCCGGGGAGAGGGGACGACATGACGGCCACCGAGTACCCGCTGCCCGGGGCGTGGATCCGCGACCACCGCGTCACGGTGCCCCTGGTGTGGGACGCGCCGGACGAACGCCGCATCGAGGTGTTCGCGCGCGAGGTCACGGACCCCGCGCGGCGGACGGAGGACCTTCCGCTGTTGCTGTTCCTCCAGGGCGGGCCCGGCGGGCGTGGGCCACGCCCGTTGGACGCCTCAGGATGGCTGGGCGAGGCGTTGCGGCACTACCGGGTCGTCCTGCTCGACCAGCGCGGCACCGGTCGCAGCAGCCCGGTGGACGGCCGGGTGATGGAGGCGCTCGGCACCGGGGAGGACGGCGCCGCGTACCTGAGTCACTTCCGCGCCGACTCCATCGTGGCCGACGCCGAGCACGTGCGCCGGACCGTGTACGGGGGTCGTCGGTGGGCCACGCTGGGGCAGAGCTACGGCGGTTTCCTCACCCTGACCTATCTGTCCCGGGCACCCGAGGCGCTCACCGCCTGCTATGTCACCGGCGGGCTGCCAGGGCTGCCGGCCGACGCGGCCGAGGTGTACCGGCGCACCTATCCACGGGTGGCCCGAAAGAACCGTGCGGCACAGCGACGCTACCCCGAGGACGTGGCACGGGCGGCGGCCGTCGCGGATGTGCTCGCCGAACGGGACGTGCGGCTGCCGGACGGTGACCGGCTGACGGTGCGCCGCTTCCAGTCGCTCGGCCTCGACCTGGGCATGAAACAGGGGGCACAGCGGCTGCACTGGCTGCTGGACGAGGCGTTCGCGGGTCCTGGCCGGCTGTCCGACGCGTTCCTCCAGCGGGTGATGGTCCGCAGTTCGGGAGTGGAGAGCCCGTTGTTCTGGGTGCTGCAGGAGAGCATCTACGGCGACGGCGCGAACGGGCCCATCGGCTGGGCGGCGCAGCGGGAACTGAGCCGGCACCCGGAGTTCGCCGCGGACGCACGGCCGCTCTTCTTCACCGGCGAGATGGCGTACCCCTGGATGACCGAGGAGATACGGGCCCTGCGCCCCTTCCACCCGGCCGTCGAGGCGCTGGCGGCCCGGGAGGAGTGGAGCCGGCTGTACGACCTGGACCGGCTGGCCGCCAACGACGTGCCGCTCGCCGCCGCCGTCTACCACGACGACATGTACGTGGACGCCGGACTGCAACTCGCCACGGCCGACCTGCTCGGCAACGCGCTGGTGTGGGTCACCAACGAACACGAGCACGACGGCATCGCGAGCGGCGGGGTGTTCTCCAGACTGCTCGCGATGGTGCACGACGAAGGGGGAGAACGACGCTGACCGGCCGCGTCACGCCCGCCGCACGCCGGCCATGGACGCCAGTAAGTCATACTAGTATGTGACATTGCACTGCTGCTGGAACCTCATAACGCCACAAGCCTTTCACGATCTGACAGGGAGTCCCATGTCCAGCACCGCCCGGCAGAAGCCGTGGCGTGGCGTCTACGTCGCCACCGCTCTGCCGTTCACCGCGGATCGCGAAGTGGACCACGACGCGTTCGCCGAGCACGTCCGCTATCTGTTCGAGAACGGGTGTGACGGCGTCTGCCCGAACGGGTCGCTGGGCGAGTACCAGACCCTCACCGACGCCGAACGCGCCGCCGTCGTGGAGACCGCGGTCGCGGCCGCGCCCGAGGGTTTCGGCGTGATGCCCGGCGTCTCCGCCTACGGCGCGCTGGAGGCCGCCCGGTGGACCGAGCAGGCGGCCCAGGCGGGCGCCACCTCGGTACTGCTGCTGCCGCCCAACACCTACCGCGCGGACGCCGAGACCGTCGTCGAGCACTACCGCGAGGTCGCGGCCGTCGGCCTGCCCGTCGTCGCCTACAACAACCCCCTCGACACCCGGGTCGACCTGGTGCCCTCGCTGCTCGCCCGGCTCTTCGAGGAGGAGCTGATCGTCGGCGTCAAGGAGTTCTCGGGGGACGTGCGCCGCGCGTACCAGATCCGCGAACTGGCCCCTGGTCTGGACCTGCTGGTCGGCGCGGACGACGTGCTGCTGGAGTTGGGCATCGCCGGCGCGGTCGGCTGGATCGCCGGCTACCCCAACGCGCTGCCGGCCAGCACCGTCGAGCTGTACCGGCTGGCCACCTCGGACGACCCCGCAGATCTGGCCCGCGCACTGCCGCTCTACCGCGCCCTGCACCCATTGCTGCGCTGGGACTCCCGGACCGAGTTCGTGCAGGCCATCAAGCTGTCGATGGACGTGGTGGGGCTCCGCGGCGGCGGCTGCCGCCCGCCGCGGAGCCCGCTGCCGCCCGCGCTCGCCGAACGCGTGGTCCGCGACACCGAGGCCGCGCTCGCCGGAGGGCTGCGATGACCTGGGGGCTCCCGTGAGAAGTACCCGCGTGCTGCACGTCGTCGACTCGCACACCGAGGGCATGCCCACCCGTGTGGTGACCGGCGGCGTCGGCGTACTGCCGGGCGCCACCATGGCCGAACGGCGCACCTGGTTCCTCGAGCACAGCGACGATCTGCGCCGGCTGCTGATGTACGAGCCACGCGGCCACTCCGCGATGAGCGGCGCCATCCTGCAGCCGCCGACCCGCCCCGACGCCGATATGGGCGTGCTGTTCATCGAGGTCAGCGGGGTGCTGCCGATGTGCGGCCACGGCACCATCGGCGTCGCCACGGTGCTGGTCGAGACCGGCCTGGTGCCGGTGACGGAGCCGGTGACCACGGTGCGCCTGGACACCCCGGCCGGCCTGGTGACCGCCGAGGTCGCCGTCGAGGACGGCGCGGCCCGCTCGGTGACCATCCGCAACGTGCCGTCGTTCGTCGTCGGCCTGGACCGCGCCGTCGAGGTGCCGGGCCTGGGCCGGGTCCGCTACGACCTGGCGTTCGGCGGCAACTTCTACGCCGTGGTGCACCTCGCCGAGCTGGGCATCCCGTTCGAGCGGACGGCGGGCGGGCGGATGATCGAGGCCGGCCTGGCGATCATGGACGCCGTCACCACCGCCGACCGGCCCGTCCACCCCGAGCGCCCGGACATCGCCGGCTGCCACCACGTCTACCTGGCGGCGCCGGGCTCCACGGCCCGGCACTCCCGGCACGCCATGGCCATCCATCCCGGCTGGTTCGACCGGTCGCCGTGCGGCACCGGCACCAGCGCCCGGATGGCCCAGCTGCACGCCCGCGGGGAGCTGCCGCTCGACACCGACTTCGTCAACGAGTCGTTCATCGGCACTCATTTCACCGGCCGGCTGGTCGAGGAGACCAGCGTCGGCGACGTGCCGGCCGTGGTTCCCACCATCACCGGCCGGGCCTGGGTCACCGCGATCGGGCAGCACCTTCTCGACCCCACCGATCCCTTCCCCGCCGGGTTCCTGGTGTAAGAACGACCGACATCGGGGGGAAGCACCAGCACATGCCTGCGGAGGGCACTATGGAAATGCGAACAGCGCCGATCGCCGGACTACGGCCGCTGACGAAACGCGAGCGGCTGCGGGAGATGGTGGCCAACGCGCTGCGCGCGGCCGTCATCTCCGGTGAGATGAAGCCGGGCGAGGTGTACTCCGCGCCGACGCTCGGCTCGATGTTCGGCATCTCGGCCACGCCGGTGCGCGAGGCCATGCTCGACCTGGTGCGCGAGGGCATGGTCGAGGCGCTGCCGAACAAGGGGTACCAGGTCCGGGTCGTGCCGGAGGAGGAGCTGGACCAGATCACGCACGTCAGACTGCTCCTCGAACCGCCGACCCTGCGCGACATCGTGCCTCTGGTCCCCGCCGAGGACCTCCCCCGTCTGCGCGAACTGGCCGAGGCCATCGTGGCGGCGGTGCGGAACGACGATCTGGTCGCCTACGTCAACGCCGACCGGGTGTTCCACCTGGCGCTCCTCGACTACGCCGGCAACGCGCAGCTCTCCTCGATCGTCTCCGAACTGCGTTCCCGCACCCGCCTGCTGGGGCTCACCCCGCTGCTCAAGTCCGGCCGTCTCGAGGAGTCGGCCCGCGAACACCACGAGCTGCTCGACCTGGTCGAGGCGGGCGACGCCACGGGCGCGCAGCGGCTGATGGAACGGCACATCGGCCATGTGCGCGGCAAATGGGCCGGCGCGGCACCCCGCCGACCGTCCGAGCGGACACCCGGCGGGGAACGGGACTGAGCGCATGACCGGCCGTCGGGCGGACCTGACCTGTGACGTGGTCATCGTGGGCGCCGGAGCCGTCGGCGCGGCCACCGCGTACTTCGCCGCCCTGGCCGGACTCCGCGTCGTCGTGCTCGATCGCGGCGCCCTCGCCGGCGGGACGACGAGCGCCGGCGAGGGAAACGTCCTGGTCTCCGACAAGGACACGGGGCCCGAACTCGAACTGGCGCGACACTCCCAGCACGTCTGGCGTCACCAGCTCGCCGAGTACGGGCCGCGGTACGAGTTCGAGGACAAGGGCGGACTCGTCGTCGCCGCCTCCGAACGGTCGCTCGTGGCGCTGCGCGCACTCGTCGCGCGGCAACGAGCGGCCGGGGTACGCGTCGAGGACGTCGCCGCGACGGACCTGAGGGCCCGCGAGCCGCATCTGCGCGACGGGCTGGCCGGCGGCGCGTTCTACCCCGAGGACGCGCAGGTCCAGCCCATGCTGATGGTCGCCCACCTGCTGCGGCTCGCCCGAGGGCTGGGCGCCCGGGTGCTCACCCACGAGGCCGTCACCAAGGTGCTCCGGGCGGGCGACCGCGTCATCGGCGTGCACACGCCGCGCCGCCGCGTCGACGCGCCGGCCGTGGTCAACGCCGCCGGCACCTGGGCCGGGGAGGTGGCCCGGCTCGGCGGCGTGCACCTGCCCGTGAGCCCTCGCCGGGGCTTCGTCCTCGTCACTGAGCCGCTGCCGCCGACCGTCCGGCACAAGGTCTACGCGGCGGAGTACGTGGGCGATGTCGGCAGCGGCGACGCCGCGCTCCAGTCCTCGCCCGTCGTCGAGGGGACACCCGCCGGGACGATCCTCATCGGCTCCACCCGCGAACGGGTCGGATTCGACCGGAGCACCTCACGCGAGGCACTGGCCCGGCTGGCCGAGGGGGCGCTCGGGCTGTTCCCGTCCCTCGCGGGCGTCCGCGTGATCCGCTCGTACCACGGATTCCGCCCGTACTGCCCCGACCATCTGCCGGTGATCGGCCCCGATCCACGTGCGCCGGGGCTGTGGCACGCCTGCGGCCACGAGGGTGCCGGCATCGGTCTCTCCGCCGGCACCGGCCACCTGCTGGCACAGGCCCTGACCGGTGCACCCGTCCCGCTCGACCTCGCGCCGTTCGCGCCCGACCGGTGGGAGCGCGCGGCATGAGCGCGGAGGTGCGAATCGTCTTCGGGGACCGTGAACTGCCGGCCCGCCCGGGACAGACCGTCGGCGGCGCGCTCGCCGCGAACGGCATCACGGCCTGGCGCACCACGCGCGGGCAGGGCCGCCCGCGCGGGCTGTTCTGCGGTATCGGATCGTGCTTCGACTGCCTCCTGACCATCGACGGCCAACCCGGACAGCGAGCCTGTCTGGTGCCCGTGCGCGACGGCATGCGGCTGTCGACGTCGGACCCGACCCCGCGACAGGAGTCCACGTGAACGACCGCCATGACGTCGTGGTCGTCGGCGCCGGCCCCGCCGGGCTCGCCGCCGCGGTGACGGCCGCCGCCCGGGGCTCCTCGGTACTGCTCCTGGACGCCGGCGACCGCCCGGGCGGCCAGTACTGGCGCCACCGGCCCGACGACGACGGCACGGGACACCACGGCTGGCGCACGTTCACCGCGCTGCGCCGCGCCCTGCGAGGCTTCTGCGCCCAGGGACGGGTGGCCTACCGACCCGGACAGCAGGTCTGGCTCGTCACCCGGGACGACGACGGCTTCCTCGTCGAGACGACCCCCACCCACGACGGGGCGCCACCCCTGCCCGCACCGGCACGGGCCGGCGCGCTCGTGCTCTCCCCCGGCGGCGCGGACCGCCACCTGCCCGTGCCCGGTTGGACCCTGCCGGGCGTGCTGGCGGCCGGCGGGGCCCAGGCGCTGCTCAAGGGCCAGGGCGTCCCGGCCGGCCGCCGGGCGGTCGTCGCGGGTACCGGGCCCTTCCTCCTGCCGGTCGCCACCGGCCTCGCCGAAGCCGGCGTCCATATCGTGGGCGTGTGGGAGGCCAACACGCCGCTGGGGTGGAGCCGGCACCTGCCGGCCGTGGCACGGGTCCCGAACAAGCTCGCCGAGGGCGCCGGCTACGCCGCCGCGCTGGCCCGGCAACGCATCCCGTACCGCACACGCACCGTCGTGTCCGAGATCCTCGGCACCGACCGGGTGCGCGCGGTCCGCCGCGCCACGCTCGACCGGGCCGGCGTGCCCCGGCCGTCCGGCAGGGACGAGATCCCGGTGGACCTCGTCGCGCTGGGCTGGGGCTTCACGCCCGCGCTCGAACTGCCGCTGCAACTCGGGGTCGCCACGCGGGTGGACGTCGACGGCTCCCTGGTGGCGGTGGTGGACGACAACCAGCGCACGGACGTCGCCGGCGTCTACGTCGCCGGCGAGGCGACGGGGGTGGGCGGCGCCGCGCTCGGCGTCGCGGAGGGCACCCTCGCGGGACTCGCCGTGGGCCGCGCGCCCGTGCCCGCCGGCCCCGCCCGCCGCCTGCGGGCCACCGTCCGGGCCCACCGCGCCTTCGCCCGCGCGATGCACCTGGCCCATCCCGTCCCGGCCGGCTGGACGCGGTGGCTGACGGACGACACGCTCCTGTGCCGCTGCGAGGAGGTCACCTGCGCCGCGGTCCGCGCCGCGCACGACGAGCTCTGCGCGGACGACACCAGGACCGTCAAGATGCTCACCCGGACCGGCATGGGCTGGTGCCAGGGACGCGTGTGCGGTTTCGCGACGGCGGCGCTCACCGCCGACCTCGCCGGCCGCCGCCCCGACCAGGCCGACCTGCTCGCCACCGCCTCCCGCCCGATGGCCGCCCCGGTCCCGCTGTGCCAGCTCGCCCGCGACTCCGGGACCGCACCCGGGGAGGACACAACGCTGCCCACGACCGCCGACGACCCCACAGGCGACCCGGACGGGCCCCGTCCGCGCTAGGAGCTGCCGTCGTTCCAGCGGCTCACCCGGCCAGGACGAGGTGGTGGAGCCAAGCTCGGGATGTTCCGCTGGGCAAGCCGCGGCCCCGGGCTGGCCCGCGCGAGTCCGGGCACCGCTTCCAGCGCGAACCGGCCAGCACGGCCGGGTCGCGAAGGGCTCGCTCCGCGGCAAGGGGCGGACCAACACACCGGCTCATTCGCGCGCCACCGCGGGCAGGGAAGCGTTCCAGAAGTCGGCGTAGCGGCCGTCGCGGCGCAGCAGTTCGTCGTGGCTGCCTTCCTCCACGATCCGGCCGTCGTCCACGAAGGCGATGCGGTCGGCGCCTCGGACGGTCCGCATGCGATGCGCGATCATCACCACCGTCCGGCCCGCCATCAGGCGTTCGATTCCCTCGTGGACGGCTGCCTCGTTCACCGGGTCCAGCGCGGAGGTCACCTCGTCCAGCAACACGATGGGGGCGTTCTTCAGCAGTGCCCGCGCGATCGAGACGCGCTGGCGTTCGCCGCCCGAGAGCCGGGCACCGCCCTCACCGACGTTCGTCGCCCAGCCGTCGGGCAGGCGCTCGATCACGTCGTCCAGCCGGGCGGCGGTCGCTGCCGCCCGTACCTCGGCTTCGTCGGCGTCGGGGCGGCCGAGACGCACGTTCTCCTCGATCGTGCCGTCGAAGAGGTGGACATCCTGGAAGACGATGGCGATCCGCGCCATCAACACCTCGGTGTTGATGGCGCGGACGTCCACTCCCCCCACCCGCACCGCGCCCGCGTCCACGTCGTAGAACCGCGCGATCAACTGCAGCAACGTGCTCTTGCCAGCACCCGAAGGGCCGACGACGGCGAGGCGCTGACCGTCCGGCACGGACAACGACACGTCGTCGAGCACCGTGCGGTCGCCGTGCCGGAAGACAACGGAGTCGAACTCCAGACCATGCCCTACCGGCTGAACGGGTTCGCGGGCCTCCGGCAGCGGCTCGGTGCGCAACACCGTGTCGAGCCGGGCCAGGTCGGACCGTGCGCCGCGGAGCTTGCCGGCGATGTCGGTCAGCGACAACAGCGGATCCGCGCAACGGGCGGCCAGCACCAGGACCGCCAGCAGCTCGGCCGCGCCGATGTTCTCGCCGAGCGCGAGGTAGGTACCCAGCACCAGCAGTCCGGTGAACACCGCCTGCACGGTGAGCGTCAGGCCCACCACGCCGGGCAGTGCCGACACGGTGCTGCGGCGGGAGGCGCGCTGGAGTTCGGACAGCGAGTCGTCGAGCAACCGGAAGCGTTCGGCGGTCCGGCCGCCTGCGCGCAGCACCGGCTGGGCCTGGAGGTACTCGATGACTCGGCCGGTGGCCTCGTGGTCGCGTTCGACGCGTTCCGCGTCGGTGGCGGCCATCGAGCGCCCCGTCCAGATCTGGACCGCCGCCACGACCGGCACCGCGACCAACGCGGCCAGCCCCATCTGCCACGTGAAGGCGAGCAGCACGATGACGATCGTCAGTGGAGTGACGCAGGCGGAGATGGACGGTGCCAGCAGATGCGCGATCACACTCATCGACTGCAGCACGCCCTGGCTGGCCAGGACGGACACCTCGCCGACGCGACGGGCGCTGTACCACCCGATGGGCAGGCGGGCCAGATGATCCCCGATCCGCTGATACATCCCGCGCAACAGCGTGGTTCCGGCGCGGAAACCGGACAGATCGCTGATGTACCGCAGCACGGCGTAGCCCGCGACCGCCGCCCCGAACGCGATCAGCCAGGGCCAGGCATCCTCGGGAGTACTCCCGAACAGCGCCCGCAGCACGGGCACCAGCAGCGCGTAGCACAGCCCCTCCGCGACCGCGGTCGCCGTCATCAGGGCCACGGTGCGTCGCACCGGCCGGGCGTATTCGTGTCCCAGCACGCGCAGCAGCGTTCGAATCATTGGGATTTTCCGATCTCGTCGGCGGTCGCCGCCCCGTGGGATTGCCAGAACACCGCGAACTTTCCGTTCCGCGCCAGTAGTTCGGCGGGCCTGCCGCACTCGACGATCGATCCGTTCTCCAGCATCACGACGATGTCGGCGTCGGCGACCGTCTCCAGCCGGTGGGCGATGACCAGAATCGTCCGATCGCCCTCCAGCGTCGCCAGGGCCCGGCGCACCGCCTGTTCCGTCTGCGGATCGGCGAACGCGGTCGCCTCGTCGAGCACCAGAACGGGCGTGTCCGCGAGCAGTGCGCGAGCAATCGAGATCCGCTGCGCCTCGCCACCCGACAGTCCGGCGTCCTCGCCGAGCACTGTCTCGTATCCGCGCGGCAACTCGAGAATCCGGTCATGGATGTTCGCCAGCCGGGCGGCGCGCACCACGGCGTCGAGATCGGCATGCGGCAGCGCCAGCGCGATGTTGTCCGCGACCGACGCGCGCAACAGGCGAACGTCCTGGAAGACGAAGGAGACCGTCCGGTAGAGCTCCCGACTGCCGATCTCGCGCAGATCGACACCGCCGAGGACGACCGAACCGCGGGTCGGGTCGAAGAACCGCGGCAGCAGCTGGACCAGCGTGGACTTCCCGCTGCCCGACGGCCCGACGATCGCGGTGACCGTCCCCGGTTCGAGCACCAGGTCGATCCCGCGCAGCACCTCGTGATCGGCTTCATAGCCGAACCGCACGTCACGCAGTTCCACCCGGTGCCCCCGTGGTGCGACCGGATGCGCGGGCTCCGGCAACGACCGCACTGCGAGCACGTCCCGGATCCGGCCCACCGCGCGCCGGGCGGCCTGCAGGTCGTCGAAGCCATGACCGAGAGCCGCCACCGGAGCGGTCAGGCCCAACCCGAGCAGCAGGAAGGGCAGCAGGTCGGCCGGGACCAGGCCACCAGTCGTGATCAGCGAGGCCCCACCGATCAGCACGACCAGCAGCACGAACGGCGGTGACAGGACCAGCTGCATTCCCGCAGCGGGCCCGGACATGCCACGCACCCACCGGTTGAAGGTGCCGACGAAGTCGTCCACGGCGGTGCGGAACTTGTGGTGGGCGCGTTCCCCTCCGCCGAACGCCTTGACCACCGCGATTCCCTGGACGAACTCGACGACCGAACTCGAAATCCGTCCCATGGCCCCGTCGAACGCCGCCTGCTCGCGCAGCCGGGCCGGGGTCATCATCAGCGGGACCAGCGCCACCGCCAGCGCCACCGGTATCAGCGTGATCAGGGTGAGCCGCCAGTCAACAGTGAACAGGTAGACCAGCGACACCAGCGGCACCACGAACGCCGAGACGAGTTCGCCGGGGGCATGGGCGATGAACGGGTGCACCGCACTCACGTCCTCCCCGACCACCTTCGCCAGCTCGCCGGTCCGGCGCCGGGAGAACCAACCGATCGGCACACGACCCAGCCGCGCCGCCAGCGCTCGTCGAAACGCCAACTGCACCCGACCGTCGAGAACATGCCCGAGCCCGGACGACGCGGCCGTGCACAGCAACCGGACGAACAGGCCGACCGCACCCACGATCACGACGATCCACACATGACCGCGATCGATCGGGCCGGGCGACAGCAGCGTCCGGCCCAGTTCGACGACCGCCAGCAGCGGAGCCAGACCCGCGACAGCGCCGATCACCTGCAGGATCACCACGGCCGCGAAGACACGGAGATGGGGTCGCAGCAGCCTGGTCAGGCACTGTCCCGCCGCGGAATCGGCATCTGATGGTGGGGGTGTGGACCGCTCCCCTTCCTGAGTAAGCGCAGTGGCGCTCATCTCTCTCCCGTCTTCGTCATCTCGGCGGCGGCCGCCCCAGCTCAGTGGTTGCCGAGGAAGTGGGTAAGCCCTCTTGCCTGTGGCTTGGCTGCTTGGCTGCTTGGCGGCTTGGCGAAAGTGATTCCTCCGGCCGGTCAGCCGCGTTCTCCGGGGACCAGCCTCGGAAGGCACCGGCCGATCGGCGTGTCGAGGCCGATCCGGCCGCTCTCGGCCTGCTGCAGCACCGCGGCGGCGGTGACGGGGCGGCCGGTTGCCATGTCGGCGACCCCGGCGCCGCCGCGCCAGACCTGGTCGCCGTCACGCACCTCGGCGAACAGGCCGGGTATCCCGGCGCGGTGGACGCGCTCGATGGCTGTGTCCAGCTGTTCGGCGTCCAGTGGGTTCCTCACGGCATGCCTCCTTTCGTCTTCCCCGGGTGAGCTGCACATCGGCTTCCTGACCTGGGGCGACAGGGCACGAGGGGCACGCCGGGGCGCCCGCCGCCGGGCTGCTCGACACGCGCATGCTCTCATGTTGCACGCAGTGCGTGCAACACCAAGTGCATAGACTAGGCTGATCCCGACGAGAGGGGTGGGATGACAGGCAGAAGACGCTGGTCAACCGAGGAGATCCTGGATGCGGCGGCGGAGCTGCTGCGCACGGACGACGCTGACTCATTCAGCGTGCGCAAGCTCGCGGCAGTGCTCGGCACCGATTCCTCCAGCCTCTACCGGCACTTCCGCAGCAAGACCGAACTGCTGCGCGCGGTCGCCGACCGGATCCTCCTGACCGCGATGGACGGCTACCGCCCCGAGGGCGACTGGAAGCAGCGCATCATGTCCCTGGCCCTGCGCATAAGAGAGACCTTCGGACAGCACCCCCAGCTCGCCTCGATCTTGGGGCGCTACGGCTCGGGCGGCACCGGTTCCCGGCTGGCCATGGAAGAGGTGCTGCAGGCCCTGCGCGCGTCGGGGCTGCCCGAGGAGGAGATCCCGGCGCGCTACCACCGGCTCGCGGTCCTCCTCGCCGCGCTGATCGCCTCCGAGGCCGGGGTCAGCACCATCACCCCCGAAGAGTACGAACAGGGCATGGAGCTGTTCCGTGTCGCGGTACTCGGCGCCGACCCCGAACGCTTCCCCGCCCTGACCCACTTCGCCCGCGACATCCGCCCTCTCGGGGTGGATCGCCGCGCCGCGTTCGAAGAGATCCTCGCCGCCCAACTCGCCCACATCGAGACCACGGTCCACCCGGACTAGGTGCTTCGTCGACGTGGTTCCCTGCGAAACCCGTCATGGCCGGTTCTGCGAGGCGTCCACGACCTGGGGTGAGCTCCGGGGCACCCGCTTGGTCGTGGGCCGCCCGTCGGTGGCACCATCTGTGGGATGGCCCCCTCCCTTCAGGTCGGCCCGTACACCGTCATCGCGCTCGCCGACGGCGCGGGCCCCTTCTTCTCCCCCAGGTCCGAGGCGTTCCCCGGCGCCTCCACCGAGCAGTGGGCGGCGGCCGACCAGTTCGATCCCGGCGCACTCGACGCCGACGGGCGCTGGTGGCTCCAGTTCCGCGCGTTCGCGATCCGCAGCGACCAGGGCGTGACGCTGGTCGACGCGGGGATCGGCCCGGCCGACAGCCCGGCGGCCTCGTGGGCGCCCGTGCCGGGGGCGCTCCCGGCTTCGCTGGCCGCCGCGGGGATCGAACCATCCGAAGTGGACACCGTGGTGCTCACGCACCTCCACACCGACCACGTGGGCTGGGCCGTCGTCGGCGGCGAGCAGGCGCGGCCGTTCTTCCCGAACGCCGCATACCTGTTGCAGCAGGCCGAACTCGACGCGATCGAGGAGGTCAACCCGCAGCTGCGGTCCGCTGTGATCGACCCGCTCCGGAAGACCGATCAGCTACGGCTGCTCGACGGCGACACCCCCCTGCGCGGCGGCGAGCGCGTGTTCGCCACGCCGGGTCACACGCCCGGGCACCAGAGCGTGCTCGTCGGGTCCGGGCGCGAACTGGTCGCCGTCACCGGTGACCTGCTCGTGCACGCGATCCAGCTGCTCCACCCCGAACTCGCCTACGCCCACGAGATGGACCCCGCGCAGGCAAGGACTTCAAGGGAAGATGTGCTCCACGGCCGGGCCGCCAGCACCCTCTACCTCGCGACCCCGCACCTGACCGAGCCGTTCATCGCCCGCTGACTCACCCGGCGGGGCCGGTCATTCCGCGAGCGCGGCCCACGTATCGCATGCCGTTATGCCACTGCGAAGGCAGACCCGGGACCCTGGATCGCAGAGCAGTTCGCATCCGGCGCGGACGAACATCTGGTGCTCTGGAGCGCCTTGTAACGGCCCGCACCGGACGCCGTACGGGCCGCCCGGGACTCCGCGACACACCCTCAACCCTCCGGTGGTGCGTCAGCGCTCCCCCCGGGCGAGGGGCGCGAGGGCCGCGGCGCGGCGAGGCGGGCGATCTCCTCGGCGACGACGGCCGCCGCGCGGGTTGACGGGTCGATGAGGGGGAAGTGGCCGACGTCCGGGAGGAGGGTGAGGCGGGTCTGCTCGCCGGCCCTGGCCGACGCGGCGGCGTAGCACCGCGCCACGTGCGGCGGGACGACGTTGTCAGTGGCGCCCTGCACGATGGTGGTGGCGACGCCGGTGGGGAGCAGGGCGGCGGGGTCCGCGTGGGGCAGCCGCGCCTCGACGTGCTCGGGGCCGCCGAGGAACTGGACGACGGCGTCGTGGCAGACGCCCAGATCCCGCGCGGAGCGGAAATCCGCGAGGGGGGCGAGGGCGACGACGCCGCGCACGGGGGGAGGTGCCGGACGGTGCCAGGGAGAGTCGGACGGCAGCATGTGCCGGGCGGCGGCCCACAGCGCGAGGTGGCCGCCGGCCGAGTGGCCGCAGAGCACCAGCCGGTCCGGGTCGACGGCATCCGCGCCGAGGGCGGCGGCGGCCAGGGCGGGCACGGCGTCGGTGGCCGCGGCCACGTCGTCCAGCGTGTCGGGCCACCGGCCGGCCAGCGCGCCGCCGTTGCCCCTGCGATACTCGACCGAGGCCACGGCGAAGCGGTGCCGCCGGGCGAGCAGCGCGGCGAGCGGCGAGAGATGCCGCCGGTCGTACGCCGCCCGCCAGGCGCCGCCGTGCAGGAGCACGACCAGCGGTGCCGACCGGACGGGCGGGCGGTAGAGGTCGACCAGCTGGTCCGGGTGGTCGCCGTAGGCCGCGGTCGCGTCCGGGTGCACGGGCGGGTGCGCGAAGGCCGACTCCTCCTCGCCGGACATACCTCAGGCGTCTCCTTCCAGGACGGCCCCGAGCGTCCGCGCGGCTCGCAGCGCGTCGGCGTACCGCGTGTAGAGCGGGGTGAACCCGAAGCGGAGGAGGTCGGGCGGCCGGAAGTCCCCGACCACGCCCCGCGCGATCAGCGCACGCATCACCCGGTCGGCGTCCACGCAGCGCAGGGCGACCTGGCTGCCGCGCCGTTCGTGCGCGACCGGGGTGACCGGCTCGGCCGTCCCGGCGGGGACCAGCGCCGCCACGCACTCCAGGAAGAAGTCGGTCAGCGCCAGGCTCTTGGCGCGCACGGCCTCGATGCCGACGCCGTCCCAGACGTCGAGTGCCGACTCCAGGGCGAGGAGGGAGAGGATCTCGGGCGTGCCCACCCGGCCGCGGGCGCTGCCCTCGGCCGCCCGGTAGGCGGGCTCCATGGCGAAGGGGTCGCGGTGCGAGTTCCAGCCGGGCAGCGGCGAGTCGAAGTGCGGTTGCAGCGCGTGGCGCACGTAGAGATACGCCGGGGCACCTGGACCTCCGTTGAGGTACTTGTAGGTGCAGCCCACCGCCAGGTCGACGCCGTGCTCGTCCAGGCCCACCGGGAGCGCCCCGGCGCTGTGGCACAGGTCCCAGACGGCCAGCGCCCCGGCCTCGTGGACGGCCGCGGTGATCCCGGGCAGGTCGTGGAGCCGTCCGGTGCGGTAGTCGACGTGGTTGACCAGCGCCGCGGCGGTGCGCGCCCCGGCCGCGGCAGCCAGCTCGGCGGCCGGCACGGCGCGGATCCGGCAGCCGGTCATCCGGGCGGCGGACTCGGCGACATAGCCGTCGGTCGGGAAGGTCGCGTCGTCGACCAACACCTCGTCGCGCGGCCCCACCGCCATCCGGACCGCCGCGACGACGGCCTTGAAGACGTTGACGCTGGTCGAGTCGCCGACCACGATCTGACCCGGCGCGGCGCCGACCAGCGGCGCTATCCGGTCGCCGACCCGCTCCGGGGCGGTCCACCAGCCGCTCTCGTCCCAGGACCGGATCCGCAGGTCCCCCCACTCGCGGGCGACGACGTCGCGCAGCCGCGGTCCCACACCGGCGGGAAGGGCGCCCAGCGAGTTCCCGTCGAGATAGACGGTGTCGTCGAGGACGAACCGGTCGCGCACGGCGGCCAGCTCGTCGGCGGCGTCCAGGCGATCCGCGCGCTCGGCCAGATCGGCCGCGGTCCCAGCGACCGCGGTCCGCCTCGTCCCCGTCGTCTCAGACATGGCTGCGGGCCGTCCAGAGCTCCGGGAAGACGCTCTTCGCCGCGCGCTTCTCCAGCCAGGCCACCCCCGCGGAACCGCCCGTGCCCTGTTTGGCGCCCATCGCCCGGCGAGTGGCGACCAGATGGTCGTTGCGCCAGCGCCAGACCAGCTCGGCGATCTCGGTCAGCGCCTCGCCGAGCCTGACCTCGTCGCCGTCCTGGTCGGGGGCCGCGTAGATCTCCCGCCAAACGCGCTCGACCCCGGGGTCGGCCTCGTAGCGTCGGGCCGGGTCGCGCCGCAGCACCACGTCGGGCACGGCATGGCCGCGGTGGGCGAGGAAGGCCAGCACCTCGTCGTACAGACCGGGCTCCTGGAGGGCCTTCTCCAACTCGTCGTGCACGCGCGGGGCGCCCCGGTGCGGAACGAGCATCGACGCCGACTTCTCGCCGAGCAGGAATTCCATCCGCCGGTACATGGCCGACTGGAATCCCGAGCCCTCGCCGAGGGCGCTGCGGTAGGCGTTGAACTGGACGGGGGTGAGCTGGGCCAGGGGTGCCCACGACGCGTTGAGCGACCGTAGCTCGTGCGTGCTCCGCCGGAGCGCGGCCATCGCCGCCGGCAGGTCGTCGCGGCGCAGCGCCCGGGCCGCGGTCTGCCACTCGTGGACGATGACGGTGAACCACAGCTCCATGACCTGGGTGGTGACCAGGAAGGCCATCTCTCCCGGATCGTCCGAGAGCGGGTGTTGGAGGTGGGTGAGCACGTCCGCCTGGACGTAGTCCTCGTAGGGGGTGGTCCCGCGGAAGTCGAGGTGTGAGGGGTGGGACATCGGTGTCTTCTCCGTCGAGATGGCTACCGGGTAGCGGTCCGCTCCGCGCCCGTCGGCGACGGAGCTCCGGTCCCCTCGGGCCGGGCGCATCCCGCGTCCCGGTACCCACTGCCGATCATCCGTGCATCGCGGCGCCGCGGCAAGCGTGCTCCGGTGACCGCCGGCGGCTGGCCCCTGGCGGAGGCCGCGCGTCAGCTCGCCGCCCAGGGTCGGAGCTTTTCCGGGTTCCGTACCGCCCAGATGCGCTTGATCCGGGCGCCGGCGACGTCGAACGCCATCACCACCACGGTGACGCCGTCCAGCTGCCCCACCAGCCCTGGCTGACCGTTGACCGTGCGCTCCAGGATCCGCAGGTCGGAGGCCAGCTCGGTGATTTCGAGGAGGCGGCGGGCGATCCGTTCACCGCCCCTGACGGGGTGCAGTTCGGCGCTGACGAGGCCGCCGCCGTCGGCCACCGTCGTGGCGTCGGGATCGAGGAGGCCGATGAGGGCGTCGATGTCCTTGGCCTGCCAGGCCGCCTTGAAGCCCCTGACCACATCGGCGCGCTGGGCCGCCGGAGTCGCGGAAGCCTCCGACGCGCGGATACGACGGCGCGCCGACGAGGCCAGCTGGCGACATGCCGCCGGCGTACGGCCGACGATCTCGGCGACCTCGGCGAAGGCGTAGCGGAAAACGTCGTGCAGGATGAACGCGTGCGCTCGGCCGGGGTCACTCGAGCACGACGAGGAAGGCCATGTTGACCGACTCGTCGAGGGTGACCCGGTCGGCCGGGTCGCCGGTGGTGCCGCCCGGCCGTCCGCTGATCCACTCCGTGCGATCGGGCAGCGGCTCCGGGATCCACTCGCCCACGTAGCGCTCCCGCCGGGCCCGTGCCGAGCCGAGCAGGTCGAGACAGATGCGGCTGGCGACCTTCGTCAGCCAGCCGCCGGGGGACTCGATGGCCTCCTGCTGCTGTCGGGACATGGCGTACCAGCGGCGTACGTCTCCTGCACGACGTCCTCCGCGTCGGCCAGGGAGCCGAGGAGTCGGTACGCGAGATTGATCAGCTGACGCCGCTCGCTCATGATCGCGCTCAGGCCCGGATCGAGTCGGCCGCCTCCCGGCTCGGACTGGGTGCTCATCGTGTCGCCAACTTTCTCGGTCGCGTCCGCCCTCACCAGTTCGACGAGACAGCACACCGAACTGTGAGGTGGACGCGCCGCCTCACATTCCGAGGGCCTGCCGCGTCGTACTGCTGAGACAGACACCCTCCGGCGAACAGGAACGCTCGGCGACATCATGACCCACCACCCCGTCCCGCGGTCGCGCCCGACCGGATCCCCTGCCGCCCTCTCGCGACGACGCCGGCGCGGCCGCTGAGACGAACGTCGTCGAGACCGCACGACGTGTCCGCGCCGTCACCCCTCCGACCTCGCCCCCGGCTTCACCCACGAACTCGCTCAACCCTTACCAGGAGAACTCTCATGAACATCGCTCTGTGGATCATCGCGGGACTGCTGGCCGTCGCCTTCCTGGCCAGCGGCGCCATAAAGCTGGTCCAGTCCAAGGAGAAGCTGGTCGCCTCCGGCATGGGAGCCGTCGAGGACTTCGGCGCCGGCACCCTCAAGGTCGTCGGCACCCTCGAGGTGCTGGCCGGGGTGGGTCTGATCCTGCCCGCCGCCCTCGACATCGCGCCCGTTCTGGTGCCGCTGGCCGCCGTCGGCGTGGTGTTGCTGATGGTCGGCGCGGTCGTCACGCACCTCCGCCGTCACGAGATCCGGGCGCTCATAGGGCCCTTGTCCCTGCTCGCCCTGGCCGTCCTCGTGGCATGGGGCCGCTTCGGCCCCGAGTCCTTCGTCGCCTGACCCGGCCGGGACACGCTCGCCGCGCCCGCGCCCCCGCAAAGTGAATGCAGAAGGCTATCCCGCAAATGCGCGCAACATACCGCGGAATATTCTGCCACCGCCCCATGCAAAGGGCGGTCGAGCCGCGTTTTTCGTCTTCTTCCTTGACACGCGTTTTTATCCGTCCCTAGCTTGCTTGCGCGCCATGGATCTGCCCGCAACTCCTTTACCGAGTTGCGGATTCGAGCCGCCGAGACGAGCCGGGACCGCCTGCCAGAACACGGAGAAACGATTCGCGTCCGCCCGAGCCGAGTCCTCGAACCAGGGCCACGCGAACACGTCTCCTCGGCTCCCCCCTGCGCTCGGTCCTGACGCGATTCCACCCCGTCCGTTCGGGGCACCGTCGCACCCCGAGCGGGCGGTCCGTCTCCTACTCCCCACAAGGAGAATCCCTTGACGGCCTCAACCCGCATCAGTCGCAGGACCGCCTTGGCGGCCCTCGCGGGGGCTGCGGTCGGCGGGCCCACTCTCGCCGCCACCGCTTTCAGCCACTCCCGCGCCAGCGCGGCCAGCCCGGCCGGTGCCCCGCGCGCCGCCGCGTGCTCGCCGCTACCCGCACAGCTTCCCTCGCCCGGGTCCCTCCCATCGATCTCGGAACTGCCCGACCCGTTCAGGACGTGGGAGGGCACCCGGCTCACCAGCCCGGACGAATGGGCCTGTCGCCGGGCGCAGCTCAGCGAGCTGATCCAGAACTACGAGTACGGGCATCTGCCGGCCGGTTCCGCCACCGGAAGCCGGAACGGCAGCACGCTGACCGTGAACGCCCGAGGCCTCGTCGGCACGGCCTCGTTCACCGCGAGCGTGCGCCTGCCCAGCGGCACCGGCCCGTTCCCGGCCCTCATCCTGCTGAACGGGCTGGCGGCCAGCGCCACCAGCCGCGGATACGCCGAGGTCACCATCAATCCGAACGCCATCGCCGCCGACGGCGGCCCCAAAACGGGCGCGTTCTGGAAGGCCAACGGCACCGGAGTGGACACCGGCGGGCTGATGGCCTGGGCCTGGGGCGTGCACCGCACCCTGGACGCGATCGAGTCCGCGGTGCCCGAGATCGACGCCACCCGCGTCGGGGTCTCGGGCTACTCCCGCTACGGCAAGGCGGCCCTGGTCGCCGGCGCCTTCGACGAGCGGATCGCCCTGACCGTCCCCGGCTCCTCGGGCACGGCGGGCATGGGCAACTACCGCTTCTTCTACTCCAACGACCGGGAGGACATCGACGACATCGTCCTCGGCGCTCCCTACTGGATCACCTCGGAGATGGTGGGGTTCGCGGGGCGGCCGACCCTGTTGCCCATCGACCAGCACTCGGTCGCAGCGCTGGTGGCGCCCCGGCCACTGCTGACCACCAACGGCACCGAGGGCTCGGACATCCGGACCAACCCGCAGGGGGCGGCCGCCACCCACCGGGCGGCCAGGATGGTCTACACGTACCTCGGCGCGGAGGACCGGATCGGCATCGCCTACCGGCCCGGGGGCCACCAACTCGACTTCAACGACTTCAACGCGATCATGGACTTCGCCGACTGGCATCTCCAGGGCCGGCAGCCCTCGCGCGACTTCGACCAGATCCCCTATCCGGAGGATCACGCCGCGATCCCCTGGACCATTCCCAGCTGAGCCTGAGCCGCCCGGGGAGGCGACCTTCCTCGGGTGCGGCGACGGGCCATCCGGCCACCGGATCTGATGGCCCGTCGCGTGGCGCGTCGCGCACCCACGAACACCGAGCGGCGACCGGGGGGTTCTCCGTGATGGCAGCCGAGGTTATCGTTAACACGGCTCGCATGCCTCCCGGCTGAGAGAGCCCCGAACGGGCTGGAGGTACCGGCAGAATGGGCGGTTCCAGGATGAAGCGCAGGGTCGTACTGCGTCGGGCGGCACTGCCGGTGGCGGCGGCGCTGGTGGCCGCCGCGGCCGCCGTTCCCGGCAGCGCCGCGACACCCGCCAAGCCGCGGCCCCAGGCCGAGGTGTGCGCCGGGGTACCGGCGCCGAGCGTCAAGAGCGCCGCTCCCGAGGCCTCCCTGACCGAGGACTTCGCCCGGTACGCGAACGAGCAGACGACCGGCGCCGGCCACTGGACCGGCGCGGACAGCACCTATTCGGCGGAGCTGCCCGACGGGGACCGCCTGTGGATCTTCTCCGACACGTTCCTCGGCCAGGTGAACCCGGACGGCAGCCGCTCCCCGACCACCGGGGACGGCGGGACGACGCCGTTCCTCAACAACACCTTCGTACGCACCGAGCCCGACGGCGACATGACCACCCTCACCGGCGGGACCGAGCAGGACCCGGAGTCGCTGCTGCCGCCCCCGGAGGCCGACCACTGGTACTGGGCCCGGGACGGGCTGGTGCTGGACGGCCAACTCAACGTGATCTACAGCGAGTTCCGCAGGACCGGCTCCGGGTCGCTGGACTTCGCCTGGGACCGCAACGTGCTGGCGCGCTTCCCGCTCGACGGACTGGGCGAACCGACCAGCGTCACGGAGATCCCCTCGGCGACCGGCATCTCCTGGGGCGCGTGGATCCTCCAGGACGGCGGCCACACCTACGTCTACGGCTCGGAGGATCTGGGCGCGGAGAAGTACCTGCACATCGCCCGGGTGCCCGGCTCCGACCTCCAGCAGCCCTGGGAGTACCTGACGGCGGACGGCACCTGGTCGACGCAGGAGTCGGCGTCGGCCCGGGTCGACGCCGACGCCGGGGCGAGCGTCCTGGTGTCCAACGAGTTCAGTGTGGCCCGGCACGGTGACGTCTACGTGCTGGTCACCCAGGAGTTGGACGAGTCGTTCTCGGCCGAGATCGACCTGATGTACTCCTGCTCCCCCACCGGTCCGTTCGTGCACGAGACCACTGCCTACCGCACGCCGGAGACCGGCGCGTCCGGCACGTACCAGAACCCCAACGTCTTCACCTACAACCCACACGAGCACCGCGGACTCGGCGACGACGACCAGCTGGTGGTGTCGTACAACGTCAACACCCTGGTGAACACCGACCACTACCGGGACGCGTCCATCTACCGCCCGCGCTTCGTGGAGATCACCCTCGACTGAGCCCTCACCGCCGCCCGTCAACTTTGATTGACGGGCGCGATGGCGGTCAACTACGGTTGACGCATGGACGCGCAGCGACTGACTGAACTCGCCGCCTCGACGGCCGACGACGAGCCGTTGGTGGGGTTGGCAGCCGTGGCGCAGCTCCGCGCCGAAATGGAGCGCATCGAGGCGGTTTTGGTGCGCCGCGCGCGTAACAACGGCGCCACGTGGCCGCAGATCGCCGCCGTCATGGGCGTCTCGAAGCAGGCGGTCCACAAGAAGCATGGCGGTCGGGGCGTGTTCGGCGGTCGGTCATGACCACCGCGATCGAGGTGGGCACCGGCACCGGCTTCCACGCCTCCCTCCCCGCCTCCCGCCTCAGCGACGACGCGGTGACCACCATCGAGGTGGACGACGACCTGGTCGACGTCGCGCGCGAGAACCTCGCCCGAGCCGGCCTGCACCCAGGTGGAATGGGCGGACGGCGCGACCGGCTGGCCCACCGCTGCCCCCTACGACCGCCTGCTGTCCACCTGCTCCGTTCGAACCGTGCCCCCGCCTGGCTGGACCAAGTCCTCCCCGACGGCCGGATCGTCACCCCCTGGGACACCGCCCCGCCCGATGGGGCCGCGGTCCGGCTGTGGCTGGCCGACGACGCCGCTACGTCCTGGGCTGCCATCGACGTCGACGGCCACCAGCACGACCACTTCCGGCTCCTCCAGCACGGCCCCTGCCGCCTGGCCGACGAGATCGAAGCCGCCCACGCCTGGTGGACAGCAGACGGTCAGCCCGCCGTCGACCGCTTCGGCGTCACCGCCACCCCGGCCGGACAGACCGTGTGGCTGGACGACCCCCGTCCAGCCGATCCCCCCACCCCAACACCCCGACGGAGGGGGCGAAAAGGGAGCGCACGGCGAGTGAAGCGATCCGCGCAGTTTGGCGAGGTGCTGTGCCTGTCAGACGCCCGAAGAAGCACCACGTTGGTCCCCGCCCTTGGCGCGCCCGGCGGCTTGTTCACGCCCGGTGGGGAGTAGGTAGCGGATAGGTAGTTGTACGGATGTAGGACTCGCCGCATCAGCGGTTGACTCGGTCCATGAGCCTTTCGAAGGGGTCAACGGCACCGACACCGGTGCCCGCGCCGCTGCCCGGCCGAGTCTGGGTCCAGTCCGCGCTGTGGGCCACCCCACCGCTGCTCTTCTTCGCGTACCTGCACGTCTTCGGCGCGGCCATGGCGACCGACAGCGGTGATGAGGTGTACGTGGCCGCGTTCGACCGGGTCATGCCGTGGGTGGAGTGGTCCGGACTGGCGTCGCTGGCGCTCGCACTGGTGCTGTGTGCCCTTCTGCCCGACCTGGACGACGGCCGGCGTGTCCTACGCCGCCCGCTCGCCGCACTCCAGTTCGTGCTCCTGCTGCTGCCGACGCTGCTGCTGAGGAACCTGCCCTTCCCGTAAGCGATCGGGACCCTTCGAAGGATCGTGCACGCAATTACTCAGTGACCCCGGGGGGATGGGTGTCGGCATCGTTATGGATGTTGTGCGTGGGGGTGGCCTGCGCTCTGCTGGCCTGTGTCGACCAGCGGAAAATCTGGGCCGTCGCTCGACGCTTGGCGGACTCCCACCCGGAAGCGGACAGGCCGGGTGAGGCGCACTTCGTGCTCAGCCGCATGAGCCTGGTCGTCGGTGCCCTACTGGCCTTCGGTGTCGCCGTGTGGTTCCTCGGCGCGCCTGACGAGCCCGCTGACGCGGACGCTTCCGCCGGCGAGGTGGCCATGAGCCGGAACAGCCCATGGCACTGACGCCTCAAGGCGCCCGTGGTGTTGCGGTCATCGGGAAGTAGCTCCTCCAGTGCCGCTAGGTGCTCGCCCCGGTCGGTGAAGTCCCTGACCGCCGGAGGTAGCTGCTGGGGCACTGGCGGCGGGGGTGGAGAGTCTGGCAGCGACACGTGCTGGATCCAGCGGGCCTGCACGACCGGGCCCGTCACCGTGCCGCTGACGTCATTGTGAACGCCCGCTCCGTCAATCACGGGCCCAGTGTGTCGTGGACCGGGGCATGGCGCCACCAACAGCTCTGCGGCCCTTATCGACTGCGGTCCGGCGTCGCCACATCAGCTGCTGGTGGCCGGTCAATGACCGGATCGGGTGAGGCGTGGGCGTGCTTTAAGGCGGTAACGGCTCAACGCCGGCCCGTGAGCAGGCCATCGGTCGGCCCGAACGGCGGGGTTGAGCGTCGGAGGTGGCGGACACGGCACGACCCGGGCACGCGACAGCAGGATCGCGCCCATGTGGTCCGGCGCGGCGGCCTGTTCGATCGCCACCCGTCCGCTCCTTCCGACCCTGCCGCAGCAAATGCGTACACCTCGCCCCAAGCCGCGATCTTGGTGTGTGATCGAACGTTCAAGGTCGCCGGAGGGGTGCCGAGGCGATGGTATCGGCGACGAACCGTGACACCGCGAGGGTAGCCCTCGCCCACGGGCCCGCTCGCTGCCGCCAGCTGTCACTCACTGTCCGATGATAAATAGAACATGCGTGCCAATGTCTTGTGTGGGGCACTGGCGCGGAATGCACGGACGGCAAGCCATGAGGAACGCGCTCGTCCGGGGCCGGAGCGCTCACGCTGGGCTGATGTGGGACAGGGTGACGCCGCCGCTGTCCAGGCCGGCCTCGTCGTCGCCCGGGGTGATCGTCTCGATCTTCCAGAGTCGGCCCGCGATTTCCACGGTGTCACCCTCGCGCACCTCAGTGTAGAAGGCGTCCTCCGAGCCGCTGACGGAGATGTCCGCGTGGGTTGGACCGGTCTGGATGTCCGTCACGATGACGACGAGCGGGTGATCTCCACGGCGGCGGTCGGGGATGTGCCAGGGCAGGGTCCATTGTCCGTCCTGGGTGAGTGGCCAGTCCTTGCTGGCCTCCTCCTCGGGAGTGGACGTGGAGGTGTCGAGGGTTGTGAGCACCACGCGGTAGGTGCAGACCTGGGCGACGGTGTAGGTGTGGCCGGCCACGGTGAGCTCGTCGTCCGGGGTGACCGTCCAGGTCGTTTTCTCGCGCTGGTCGTCGGGCTCGCGGCCGGCGAAGACGGTTGCCTCGCGGTGCTGACCGTTGGCAGTGGTCTGGTCATAGAACAGCGCGCCTCCGCCAGGCAGGTCGGTGGCGCCGCCGCGCAGCACGTGTGTGCCGGCGTCCTGGTCCTGACCGTCGCACTCGGGGCCGGCGTCAGCTGAGGGCGTGCCAGCCAGGCTGCAGGCGAGCAGGCTCGCGGCCAGGAGCACGGTGCCCGCGGCCATCGTCGGAGACAAGGCGTTGCGAGGAGACATACGGTTGTTCACTCCGGGAGGGTCAGGGCGCGGGGGGTTTCGAAGTACTGCTCGAACTCGGCGGGGGTGACGCGGAGGTCGTGCTTGGGCCCCCAGGGATTGCCGATCATCAGGTCGCCGTTCTCGGCGATCCCCTCGACGTAGTAGACATGGTTCACGGCGTAATGGTCTTGCCAGTCGGAGGGCGGTTCTCCGTCGGAAGGGGTGTCCACGACGACGGGGTGGCCGGACTCGAACGCCTCGCGCACCGCCTCGTAGCCGTCCAGGTCCGTGGCCTCGTTACCGGTGAGGTAGGGCGGGGCCTGTTCCTCGCGATCTCCTTCGATGGCGCCGTAGGACCCGGCGGGCAGGCCGGACTCGTCGTCGCCGTACACCATGGAGAAGGCCTTCTCGTAGTAGGCCGCCCAGGACGAGTCGGTGCCCATTGCGGAGATGGGGCTGCCGTCATCCTGGACAGGCAGGTCCCGGGTGATGGTGACCCACTTCGGCTTGCCCAGCTCGTCCCAGATCCGCACTGACAACGTCCCGTTGGGGTTCTCCCGGATGCCCTCGCGGACGAACGCCGGGTTGGTCTCGGCCATCGCGGCCAGAGAAGCGAGGAACCAGCAATCTCCGAGCCGGCCCTGGGCGACGTCGTCGCCGCAGATCCCCTCCCCGAACAGCGGGGCGGAGGGAACGGCCCAGTGGGAGACCTCGCCCAGCTCGGCGGCGGAGCTGTCCAGGACGCTGGGCTCCACCTCCGGCCAGGCACCCCGCAGCTTCTCGACGTTCTCCGACGTCACGCGGGCGAGGATGTCACTGAAGTGCTCGCGCCGCTCGGGGTAGGGCAGACCGTTCTCCATCCCCCAGAACTCGAAGTCCGCGCCCACCAGGTCGGCGTAGCAGCGCAGGTCCGACTCCGGGACCGCGGTGATCACCGCGTCCAACTCGGCGTCGGTCAGCCCGTCGAGCCGCTCCTGCAGCTCGCGCAGGTCCCCCCGGTTACCCTCCGGCCCGAGCTCGGCGTCGGCGTCCAGCGCGCCGAGAGCCTCCACGGCTTGGTCGATCGCTTCCGCGTCCGGGGGATCCTCGTCGGCGAAGACCACAGCGGCGTCGATGGTGTAGCCCTGCTCGACCAGTTCCCGGCAGCCCTCCAACTGGGCCACGCGACACTCCATCTCATCGGCCGTGTCCGCCAGCTCAACGTGGAGAGACCCCGGCAGATCGGTCGGGTCGGTCGGCACCAGGGCCACCCCCTCCCACCAGGCGTCACCGGCGGTGCCCACCAGCTTCTCCAGTTGGGGGTGGGTGGTGGCCGGCGAGCCGTCCAGGCGCGCCTCCGCGTCGGTGAGCACGGTGGCCAGCCGACCGTGCAGCCCGCGCGCGGCCTCCCCACAGGCCCGCAACTCCCCAGCCAGGTCCCGGATGCGGCCGGCGTCGAACCCCCGCCACGTCACGCGCCCGCCCCCTCCGCGCTGTCGCGGCCGGCTGCCTGGTCGTCTAAGCCGTCGGCGTGGGAATCCCACCGCCCGGCATCCGCGTCCAGAGCCTCGGCCATCTCCCGCAGCGTGCGGCGCAGCTCCCCAAGCCGGGTGGTGGTGTGCTCGGCATAAGGGCCACGCCACACCGCCGGCTCGTCCTGCCGCGCGGTCTCCACCGGGGCGTCCAATAACGGATCCATCTCCGCGCATAGATCCCGCGCCTCGCGAGCACACTCCCGCAGCCGCTCCGCCCGCTCACGTAATGAGCCAGCCGTCTCCTCATCACCCATGACAGGGCACCCCTCCCCAACCCCCGATCGAACACCGGTCTCAGGATGGTGACGCCCCAACTGATTACGGTCGCCACCGCACTGATCACGGTCGTCACCGCACAAGTCCTTCACGGCCGCCGCAGAAGTTGACCTCTGCTCATCGGCTCCCTGCGGTGGCATCGTGAGGCATCTCGACAGCCCAGGGGAAACAGACGGCCGAACCGCAGCACGCACCAGAAGCAGAGCCGATCGTGATCGGTTGGTCAGCTCACCCCGACGCCAGGCGTTGATCCAGTCGGCAGCCGTCGTCGCCGTGTTCGTCGCCGCCTCGGTCATCCTGTGGGCCTTCGACCACGCGCTCGCCGCTGCGCTCCTCGGCGGCGTCGGAGTCGCGTGGCGGCCAGGCCGGCGTTGGTGATCTCGGCGACCTGTTGGGCCCGCGCCATCCGGTCGCCGCGGCGGCCGTGGTCTCGCCCCGGGGCGTGACGGTGGTGGGCCGCGGCGCCGGCCTCGACGCCGACTTCGAGATCGGCTCGATAGCGAAGGGCGTCACCGGGCTGTTGTACGCCGACGCGCTGACACGAGGCGAGATCACCCCCGAGACGCCCCTGGGCGCGTTGCTGCCGCTGGGCGACGTTCCCGCCGCGCGGGTGACCCTGCGGTCGCTGAGCACCCACCGGTCGGGCCTGCCCAGGCTGCCCGGCTCTGCGCGACCCTGGCGGCGCACGCTGGCCCTGTGGCGACACGGGACCAATCCCTACGGTGAGGATCTCGAACAGCTCCTCGACCAGGCCCGGGGCGTTCCGCTGGGCAAACCGCGGCCCCGCTACTCCAACCTCGGGTTCGAGTTGCTCGGCCACGCCCTCGCCCACGCCGCCGCGACGACCTACCAGGAGCTCCTCCACCGGCGCATCGCCACCCCGCTGGAGCTCGACTGCTGCTACGCACCGGGGACGGCCGACCAGCTGCGACCCGGGGCGCTCCCCGGCAGAAGCCGCCGGGGGCGACCGCGGCAGCCGTGGACCGGCGAGGGACTCGGACCCGCGGGCGGCATCCGGGCCTCCATCGCCAGCATGGCTCGCCTCACGGCAGCAATGCTGGACGGCAGCGCCCCGGGCGTCGCCGCGCTCGATCCGATCGCCCCGTTCGGCGTGGCGCCCAGATCGGCGCCGCATGGATCACGGTCCGCGCGAAGGGCCTGTCCATCACCTGGCACAACGGCGGCACCGGCGGCTTCAGGTCCTGGCTGGGGTTCGACCAGCACCGCGCGCAGGTCCCGTTCGAAGTCCTCCAGCCGGTCACCGAAGAGATGAGGGGCGGAGTCGGATCGGGAGAACGCCCAGGCAACGACGTCGTCCGCGCTGCGTCCCACCATCTCCCCGGCCGGCACGACGTGTCGTTGGAAGTTCTCGAACCCGGCCCGCGCCAGGACGAGGTCCTCCCGGTTCGGCGTGCCGTTGACCAGTGTTCCCTGCCCCGCGCGGCGCACCGGGCCCAGGTACCGGCGCACCAGATCGCCGATCCGGGCGTAGGGAGGAGCGGGCAGCGGCAGCGGCGTCGGTTCGGCGGGACGATCCTTCAGATCGCTGATGTGGACGAACGCGCCGCCCGGCTCCAGCAGCTCCAGCACGGTGGTGGCGACCCGATCGCGATCCGTCCAGTGGAAGGACTGGGCGAACACCACGACCCGGAACTTCCCCAGACCGGCCGGCAGGTCCTCGGCTCGGGCGGCCACCCACCGCGCGTTGGTCACCCCGCGACACCCGGCCTGGCGCTCGGCCTCGGCCAGCATGCCCTCGTCCGGGTCCATGCCGACCGCCTCGGCGAAATGGCCGCCAGGGCGAGCAGCACGATGCCAGGACCGCAACCGACGTCCAGGAGTCGGCCCCGGCCGTCGAGTCCGAGGACCGTGGCCAGCGTTTCGGCGAAACCGGGAGCATACGGCAGCCGGCCCCGTTCGTAGTAGGTCGCGCTCCCCTGGAACCGCGTGCTGTCCCACTGCCATCCCTCGGGCATGTCAGTTCCACTCCGTGCCTTGGTGAAGTCCGGCTCACGACGCGGCTCCCGCGGGGCTCCGCGCGGACTCCGCAATCTAGACCAGCGGCTCGGTCGACCTGCCGCGGCGGCGTCCCAACCGGCCCGTATTGAACGTTTCAATGAGGCGCTGGCCGGGTAAAACGCCCAGCACTGGGAGCGCTCCCAACCGGTTACCGACCCCCCCAACTCCCGGACGAGGAGTCGCAGTGTTAACGCTTCGACAGAGACCTACGGACGCGCGCGGTTGGACCCTCCGCGCCCTCCTGGTGATCCTGGCCGCCGCCACGCTTCTGGTGACGCCGTGGTCCAGCCCCAGTGCGTCCGCCCACGGTTCGACCGCGGACCCCGTGTCCCGCAACTACGGCTGCTGGCAGCGCTGGGGAAGCGACTTCCAGAACCCGGCCATGCAGCAGCAGGACCCCATGTGCTGGCAGGCCTGGCAGCACGACACCAACGCCATGTGGAACTGGAACGGCCTGTACCGCGAGGGCACCGGAGGCAACTTCCAGGCCTTCATCCCCGACAACCAGTTGTGCAGCGCCGGCCAGACCGGCGACGGCCGGTACGACTCGATGGACAACCCGGGCGCCTGGAAGACCTCCGACATCGGCAACAGCTTCACGGTCGACGTCCTGGACCAGGCTTACCACGGTGCCGACTATCTCCAGGTCTACGTCACCAAACAGGGCTACAACGCCCAGACGGACGCCCTGGACTGGGGTGACCTGGAAAGAGTGGCCAACACCGGCAAGTACGCGCCCGCGAACCACTACAGCGTCAACGTCAGCGCGCCGGGCCGCTCCGGGCACCACATCGTCTACACGATCTGGAAGGCCTCGCACGCGGACCAGATCTACTTCTTCTGCAGCGACGTGACCTTCTGAGCCGTCCGCTCCCCCGCGCCACACCTCGCCTGGCCCCCGCCCGGACGCCTGTCGCATCCGGGCGGGGCCAGAGACGGCCCGGCCGCCCGCGGTGGACGCCCGAAGTGCGGGTGAAACGGCCCACCTCATCCGGTTCGGCGAGCGCGGCGTGCGGGAGCTGGGTGCGACGGTGGACCGGCATGACCGCACCCGGTCGGTGAACGCCAGCTCGGGCCTGCGCCCGGCCCCGGCGCCCGAGTGCTCGCTCCGGCACGGGTTCTCCTCGCCAGCCAGACATGCGACGAGCCGCAGACGTTCACCGAACCTGGCGCCGGACTCCTAGGGCGCGTATTGAGTTGTGATCAGTTGGTGGTCCGGGTGAGGTCCTTGACCCAGATCATTGAGGCGCGCAGGTGGAGGCCGGCGAGGTAGCTGTCGGGGGTTTTGTCGTATCGGGTGGCGACGCCTCGCCAGGCCTTGAGCTTGTTGATCAGGCGTTCAACGGTGTTCCTCTCCTTGTAGAGGTCGGCGTCGTGGCTGACAGGCCGACCCCCCGCGGAGCCCTTCTTCTTCCGGTTGGCGGCCTGGTCTCTCTTTTCCGGGATCACTGCCTTGATGCCGCGTCTGCGCAGGTGGGCCCGGTTGCCGCGGGAGGAGTAGGCCTTGTCCCCGGCGACCGCGTCCGGCCGGGTGCGGGGGCGGCCGACGGGGCCGCGGACCCGTATCTTCCCCAGCACGGGGATGAACTGTGGGCTGTCCGCGGCCTGGCCTGCGGTCAGCACGAACGCCAGTGGGCGGCACTTGCGGTCGGCGGCCAGGTGAACCTTGCTGGTCTGCCCGCCCCTGGAGCGTCCCAGGAGGGCGGTCCTCAGCCGGAGTTTTCGCCGACGCCGGATGCGTCGTCGCTCCTCCCGCTCGGGATCGATCTCGGCGTCCTGTCCGTCTTGTTCTTCGAGACTGCCCCTTTTGACCTGGCCTTCTCCGCCTCGGCAGCAGCCTTCTCCAGTGCACCGAGGATGTCCTCGCCCACGTGCATCCCGGCTGCGTCGTGGTGAGCGCGCGCGGTGGTGGAGTCGATGCTGACCAGGGACAGGTCCACCTCACCCCGCTTCGCCGCTTCCGCGATCAGGCCCTCCAGCAGGGCCTCGAAGACGCCGGCGTCACGCCATTGCCGGAAGCGGTTGTGGACGGTCGACCAGGCACCGAACTCCTGCGGCATCTCCCGCCACTGTCCGCCGGTCTTGAACCGCCAGATCACACCCTCGAACTGCTGCCGTAGCCGCTCGGGATACGGGCCGTACTCGCCGATCGGCAGGTACGGCCCGATGAACTCCCACTCCGCATCCGTCAGTTGCACTCGCGTCACACAAGAAGATCTACCGGACCAGGCCCCGCCACGAAGGCGAATCACGCAGACTGATCACGACTCGATACGCGCCCTAGTAGGCCGTGACCGGCGCCCCGTCGCTTCGAGCCCGGTCCCTTCACTCCGCGACCTCGTTGCCGGCCTCGTCGACGACAGCCGCGCCGCAGCTCCCCCAACTCCGGTCCGCTGAACGGCTGATCACGGTCGAGGCGGGCCGCCTGTCGCCGCACCGGTTTCACCACCGCCGGCATCCCTGAAAACGGTCTGAAACGGCGATGAATGCGGGGTCGGCGACGCTCTGCGGCATAACGAAGACGCCCGCGAGGGGCAGCCGGAGGGGATCACCATGAACGGTCTGCGACTGATACGCCGTCACGCGGCGGCCTTCATGCGCTTCGCCGGGCTGGGCAGCGGGATCACCCTTGCGGCCTCGGCGGGCCTGATCCTGCTGTCGCAGTGGATCCCGTGGATGGTGGCGAACGTGGTGACCACCGTCGTCTCCACCGTGGCCGCCACCGAGCTGCATGCGCGCGTCTCGTTCGGCCACGGACGACCCGGCCTGGCCGGCCATCTGAAGAGCGCGGCCACCATCGCCGTCGGCTGGCTGGTCACGTCCGCCGCGATCGGCGCGCTGGCCGAGCTCCGCCCCGGCGCCGGACTCGTCCTGCAACAGACGGTGTACCTGTCAGCCACCGCGCTCGTCGGGATCGGCCGCTATCTCGTGCTGCGTCTGGCCGTGTTCGCGGAGCACGCCCCGCGGCCGCGGCCGCGGACCGGCGGCGGCGTCCCGTCGCGGGCCGCGTACGACGCGGCGGCGTGAGGTTCGGCGGGGAAGGCACCGTGCAGCCGCTGATCCGTGCGATCGAGGCCCTCACCTGACGCAGACGACGCGCTGACCAGCACATTTCACCGCGTTGCCGGTTGGCGATGGCTAGTGAAACGACGCTGAAAGGTCGCTGAACGCGGCGCCCCGCAGACTCCGGGGCATGACGACAACGACCCACGCATCCGCCATCGCGGCCACGGGGCTGCGCAAGGCGTTCGGCGACAAGCTGGTCCTCGACGGCATCGACCTGGTGGTGCCGACCGGCACCGTCTTCTCCCTGCTCGGGCCGAACGGCGCCGGTAAGACCACCGCGGTCAAGATCCTCTCCACCCTGATCACCGCCGACGCCGGCGACCTGCACGTCGGCGGCCATGATCTGGCCGCCGACCCCCAGGCGGTCCGCGCCGCGATCGGGGTCACCGGGCAGTTCTCCGCCGTCGACGGGCTGATCACCGGCGAGGAGAACATGCTCCTCATGGCCGACCTGCACCACCTCCCCAAGCGCGAGGGGCGGCGGGTCACCGCCGAACTGCTGGAACGTTTCGACCTCACCGAGGCCGCGAAGAAGCCGGCCCAGAGCTACTCCGGCGGGATGAAGCGGCGCCTGGACATCGCCATGACCCTGGTCGGCACCCCACGCATCATCTTCCTCGACGAGCCCACCACCGGCCTGGACCCGCGCAGCCGCCACACCATGTGGCAGATCATCCGCGAACTCGTCTCCGACGGCGTCACCGTCTTCCTCACCACCCAGCATCTGGAGGAGGCGGACGAACTCGCCGACCGTATCGCGGTGCTCAACGACGGCAGGATCGCCGCCGAGGGCACCGCCGAGGAGCTGAAGCGGCTCATCCCGGGCGGGCATGTGCGGCTGCGGTTCGCCGACCCGACCGCGTACCAGTCCGCCGCCGTCGCCCTGCGCGAGGTCACCCGAGACGACGAGGCCCTCGCCCTACAGATCCCCAGCGACGGCAGCCAACGCGAGCTGCGCGCCATCCTCGACTGGCTGGACGCCGCCGATATCGAGGCCGACGAGCTGACCGTGCACACCCCCGACCTCGACGACGTCTTCTTCGCCCTGACCGGCCCCAACGTCCCGAATCAGCCCAACCAGCCCACGAAGGACGCCCGATGAGTTCCCTCTCCCTCGCCGTCCGCGACTCGTCCACGATGCTGCGTCGCAACCTCCTGCACGCGTGGCGCTACCCGTCCGGGACCGTGAACCTCCTGCTCACGCCGATCATGATGCTGCTGCTCTTCGTCTACATCTTCGGCGACGTGATGAGCGCGGGCATCGGTGGTGGCGGTCCGGACCGCTCCGCGTACGTCGCCTACATCGTCCCGGGCCTGCTGCTGATGACCATCGGCAGCACCACGATCGGGACCGCGGTGTCCGTCTCCATGGACATGACCGCGGGCCTCACCGCCCGTTTCCGCACGATGGCGGTCTACCGCGGCTCGGTGCTCGTCGGGCACGTCGTCGGCAGCGTGCTGCAGTGCGTGATGAGCGTGGTCCTCGTCGGCGCTGTCGCCGTGGCCATCGGCTTCCGCTCCACCGACGCCACGGTCCTGGAGTGGCTCGCGGCGTTCGGTCTGGTCGCGCTGTTCGCCCTGGCGCTCACCTGGATCGCGGTCGGCATGGGCATGGCCAGTCCGAACCCCGAGGCGGCCAGCAACATGGCCATGCCGCTCATCCTGCTGCCGCTCATCTCCAGTGCCTTCATCCCGTCCGACACGATGCCGGGCTGGTTCCAGCCGATCGCCGAGTACCAGCCGTTCACCCCCGCCATCGAGACCCTGCGTGGCCTGCTGCTCGGCACCGAGATCGGCAACAGCGGGTGGTTCGCGATCGCCTGGTGCGTCGGCCTGACCGCGCTCGGCTACCGGTGGTCGACGGCGCTGTTCAACCGCGACCCGAAGTAGCCGTCATGAGCACGCGGGCCGCCTCCCGCAGCTCGTCCCGCCCCAGGGCGGCGTACTCCGACACCGCTTCGGCGTACGCCGCCCCGTCGGCGTCCTCGGCGGCCCCGCGGGCACGGTCGGCGGACAACGTGGGCTGAAAGGCCTGCGGCACGTGGAGCCGTTCCGCCAGCGCCAGCAGCCGCACCCCCGACGCGTCGTCGCCCGCGGCGAGCCGGGCCAGGCCGAGGGCCAGCACCTCGGTGCCGTGAGCCAGGATCTCCCCGGCGGGGCGGGAGTCGTCGGCGAGCAGCCTCCGCAACCGGCCCTCCAACTCGGCCACCAGGCCGGCGACCGGCGCCAGCCGCCCGGCGTACGCGTGCGCGGCCACCGCGGTGACTTCGATGTACGGGGCCCACGCGTCCACGGTGGGGTCGGCGGGCGGCGAGTCCCTCACGCGCAGCCGCTCCACGGCCATCCGCCACCGCTTGAGACCCAGCTCGGTCAGCCCGCGGGCCAGCGCGATCTCGGCCCAGGCGGCCAGATCGGGCGCGAAGACCGAGGTCCGCTCCCCCGACTGGCTCTGCTCCAGCCGCCGCAGCCACTCCTCAGCCTCGTCCGGCTCACCGCGCTGCAGGCAGGCCGCCACCAGTCCCCGACACAGGCCCGTCATGGGCGACTGGTCGCTCAAATACGCCAAGGCGTCCAGCGCCGCCAGCAGATGCCGGTACGCCTCCTCGCCGAGACCGGCGTCCAGACACAGCTCGCTGCAGCGGGAGTGCCCGAGCAGCTTGAGCGACGGGTTGGGCGCGGCGTCGACCGCGGCGAGCAGCCGGCGGGCCGAGGCGAGCGCACGCTCCGGCTCGTGGTCGTGCTCCCAGAGATAGCTGGCCACGCACTCGGCGACGCCCGCCAGCAGGGGCGCGTCGCTCGCGCACAGCTCCTGCAGTGCCTCGTAGCCGGGCGGGCGCATGTCCGGAACGGCGCACAGCACGATGGCGAGTGCCCGCGGCAGCGTGTCCGGCTCCGCGGGCGGCAGCCGGCGCAGGGTGACGAGATGGCGCGGCCGGATCGGACCGTACGCGATGAACGGGGCGGCGGTGCAGAGGGCGCAGAGGGTGCGGGTGACCTCGGTGTGCCGGGCGTCGGGGCGGTAGTGCGACAGCGGCGCGGCGGTGTCGTCGGCCAGGGTGAAGACCCGGTGGAAGCTGGTCGAGTCGGTGACCCAGACGCCGGCGAGCACCGCGCCCGCCGCCGCGGTGGTGGGGTGATCCTCGCGGACGAGGGAAAGCCGCAAGGCGAGCACGAGGTTGTCCTGCTCAGCGCGCAGCCTCGCCCAGTGCCGCAGCGGCTCAGGGCCGGACAACAGGTCGTGGTTGGCCAGTCCGAAATCCCGTGCCCAGCCCAGGAAGCGGTCGGTGACCGCCTTCTCCTGGCCGGCCGCCACCCGCGAGGCGGCGCTGAACTCCCGCACCGTCTCCAGCATGTGGAAGCGGACCCCGGCCGGGGTGTCGGCGGCCTTCAGCAGCGACTGGTCCGCCAGTTGCTCCAGCAGGAACAGCGCGTCGCCGCCATCCCCCAGCAGCCGTTCCGCCGCCTCTTCCGTGAAGCCGCCGGGGAAGACCGACAGCGCCCACAGCGCCGCCCGCGCGTCTTCCTCCAGCAGGTTCCAGCTCCACTCCACGACCGCATGCAGGGTGCGGTGCCGCTCGGGTGCGTCCCGGGCCCCGCCGCGCAGCAGCGCGAACCGGTCGCCGAGGCGGCGGGCGATATCCGACACCGACAGCACCCGCACCCGCGCCGCCGCCAACTCCACCGCCAGCGGCAGCCCGTCCAGCTGCCGACACAGCTCCGCCACCGCGTCGGGCGGCAGCTCAACGCCGGGGCGCGCGGCCCGCGCCCGCTTCTCGAAGAGCTCGATCGAGGTTGCCAGACTCAACTGCGGCAGCTGGTACACCGCTTCCGAGCTCAGCCCCAGCGGTGCCCTGCTGGTGACCAGCACCCGCAGGTCCTTGGACAGCGCCACCAAATCCCGCACCAGGTCGGCCGCGCCCCGGACGACCTGCTCGCAGTTGTCCAGCACCAGCAGCGCGGGCCCGGCGCCGAGGGCGGCGACGATTCCGGGGCGCACATCCGCCCCGCCGCCGTACGCCCCGCCGCCACCGCGTGGTGCGTCCCCGCCGCCGAGCGCGGAGGCCACCTCGCCGGCCACGTCCTCGTCGGTACTGACTCCGGCCAGCGAGACGAAGTGCACCACCCGCTGCTCCGCCTGGCGGCTGACGGCGTGCGCGAGCCGCGTCTTGCCCAGCCCGCCGGGGCCGACGATCGAGACCAACCGCGAGGAGTGCAGCAGCCCGGCCACCCCCGCGAGATCCTCATCCCGCCCCAGCAGCGGATTCGGATCGTGCGGCACCCCGTACCGGACCACGGGGGCCTCGACCCGCAGCAGCTCCTGATGCACGGCCTTGAGCCCGGCTCCCGGGTCCGTGCCGAGGTCGTCGCGGAGCTCGCGACGGTATGCGTCGTAACGGGCGAGCGCCGCCGATGGCCCGGCCGTTGCCGCCTCGGCGCGCAGCAGCTCGGCCAGTACCTCCTCGTCGCGCGGGGCCCCGACGAAGACCTCGGTCAGCGGCGCCATGGCCTCGGCCCGTCGCCCCAGCCGGGCGAGCGCGAACGCGCGGGAGCGTACGAGGGAGTCGTGGAGCGGCGCCCGCTCGGCCCGCAGCTCCGCCACCGGGTCACCCGGCGCGGCGTCGGTGTCTGGGGCCGCGTCCCAGAAGGCGAGGCCCTCCTCCGCACCCGCCAGGGCGGCGGCATGATCCCCGGCCCGGGTGTGCCGGGCGCTCGCCTCGGCGCACCGCACCACCGCCGAACTGTCGACCTGCTCCTCACCCAGCGCCAGCCGGTAGCCGGTCGGGGTGCTGACGACGAGGTCGGCCCCGAGCTGGGAGCGCGCCCGTGAGACCAGGATCCGCAGCGCGTTGGCCGGGTTGGCCGGCAGCTCGTCCCGCCACAGCCCGTCCACCAGCCGCGCGGTGCTGCACCCGGAGCGCAGCTCACCCGCGAGCAGCGCGAGCAACCCGCGCAGCCGGGGCGCGGTGATCTCCCGGCCGCGGTAGGCCACGCGCGACAGGAGGGTCAGGTCGGTCGTCACTCGGCCAGGTTATCGACGGCGGGTACTTGGCGGCTGCTCAGAGCCGGGGAGCGGATCGCGGAGGATGTCGAGGAGCGGGTGCGGGACATCACGTCAGCAGGGGCTGCCGCCGTTGCCGGATGGGCTCAGCTCGGGTGCCCGGGTGCGGGGCCCGTGGACGCACGCAGGACGACCCGGTTGAGCTCTCTGACGTCCATCTGGCTGACCGGCGGCTCCCCGCGCAGCAGGGTGAGCAGGCGGCGGATCGCCACCCGCCCCTGGCCCTCCCGGTCAATGCTGATGGTGGTCAGCGGCGGGGTGAAGTAGCGGCCCACACCGTCGTCGTCCCAGCCGAAGACGCTCACGTCCCGCGGGACGTCGAAGCCCAGGCTCCGCAGCCCGCCGATGACGCCGAACGCGACCGGGTCGGAGGCGGCGAACACGGCCGTGGCTCCGGAGCCGCCGATCACCTCGACCGCCGCCTCCCAGCCTGATCTGGCGCTCCAGTCGCCCTCGACCACCGCGCACGACTCCAGGCCCAGCTCCGCGACGGTCGCCTCGTACACCGCCCGACGGCTGCGGGCCGAGGGCCAGTCCGGGTGCCCGGTGACATGCGCGAACCGCCGGTGCCCCAGGGCGGCCAGATGCCGGAGGATGTCGGCGGCCACCGAGGCGTCGGCGAACACCCCCTGCGTGCGCATGCTGTCGTCGTACGCGCCGTCGACCAGGATCGGCACCTGGGAGCCCGAAAGCGCCGTCCGTCCGGCGCTCTCGCCCAGCGGGGTGAAGGACAGGATGCCGTCGACGCTCTCCGGCCGGAGCAGCGCGTCCAGCCGGGCCGCGCGCTCGGCCGCGTCGCCTCCAAGGCTCACCACGTCGAGCAGGTATCCCGCCTCGTGCGCAGCGGCGGCGGCGCCGCTGAGCACCCTCGTGGGCACCCCCACCGTCGCGTTGGGCAGGATGACCGCGATCCGGTTCGACCGGCGGGTCCGCATGGTCCTGGCCGCCAGGTTCGGCCGGTATCCCAGGTCGGCCACCGCCTGTGCCACCCTGCGGAGGGTGTCGGGACGCATGGTCGGGTCCTTGCGCAGGAAACGGGACACCGTCTGGTGGGAGACCCCGGCCAGCCGGGCCACCTCGTAGATCGTCGGGGGCTTCTTCCCGGAGGATGTCGGCGCCGACGGCTGTTCCACCATGCGCACCCCTCCCTGAGGTCACCGGCGTGCAGTCTATCGGGCACGGGCGGCGACGAATCCAGCGATTTAACGCCCACCGCCGCCGGAGACCGCTGGATCAAACGGCGCAAAGGTCTTGTGTGATCGATAACTTAATCCTAGAGTCCACTCCCACTGCAAGCGCTTACCTCGCGCGCAACGGCTGCTGCCACGGCAGAGGACTCAAGGAGGAGCACTCTTGCATCCGATATCCCGAGCCGCGGGACGGCCCCGATGAGTGCGCTGGGTGAGTTCCGGTCGCTGCGGCGGTCGCGCTCCGGGCTCAGTGCGGCGGCCACGCGGGAGGAGACGCGGGACAGCAAGGCCGCGGCGGTCTTCCTGGCTCCCTGGCTACTGGGGCTGCTCGGCATCACGATCGGCCCGATGGTCGCCTCGCTCTACCTGGCGTTCACGGACTACAACCTGCTGCAGGACCCCGAGTTCACGGGCCTGGAGAACATCCGCCGGATGTTCTCCGACGACCGGCTCGCGCAGTCCCTCCAGGTCACCTTCACCTACGTGATCGTGTCCGTCCCGCTGCAACTGGCCGCCGCCCTGGGCCTGGCCCTGCTGCTGGACCGGGGAGTCCGCGGCCTGTCGCTCTACCGGTCCGCCCTCTATCTGCCCTCGCTGCTGGGTGCGAGCGTGGCGATCGCGGTGCTGTGGCGCCTGGTGTTCGGCACCGACGGACTGGTGAACTCGTTCCTCGCCCTCTTCGGCATCGAGGGGCAGGGCTGGGTGTCCGATCCGGACACCGCGCTGGGCACGCTGATCATCCTGCACGTGTGGACGTTCGGCGCGCCGATGGTGATCTTCCTGGCCGGGCTGCGGCAGATCCCGCGCGAGCTGTACGAGGCCGCGGCGACGGACGGAGCCTCCCGGAAGCGGCAGCTCTTCTCGATCACGCTGCCGCTGCTGAGCCCGATCATCTTCTTCAACCTGGTGCTCGGGCTGATCGGCAGCTTCCAGTCGTTCACCCAGGCGTACATCGTCTCGAACGGGACGGGTGGGCCGAACGACTCGACGCTGTTCTTCTCGCTGTACCTCTATCAGGAGGGCTTCACCAGCTTCCGCATGGGCTACGCCTCGGCCCTCGCCTGGCTGCTGTTGATCATCATCGGCGCCTTCACGGCGCTGAACTTCTGGGCCTCCAAGTATTGGGTCTTCTACAATGACTGACGCCACCGACGTCCTCCCGCTCACCGCGCGGCGGAGAAGTCCCGCCCGACGACGCATCATCAGCGTCCTGAAGCACACCGGCCTGATCGCCGTGTCGCTGCTCATGCTCTATCCGCTGCTGTGGATGGTGGCCAGCTCGCTGCGGCCGAACGACGACATCTTCACCAGTCCGGGGCTGCTCGTCGACACCTTCGACTTCGACCACTACCCCACCGGCTGGAACGCGCTCACCTACCCGTTCAACACCTACCTGTTGAACTCGTTCCTGGTGGTGCTCGGGTCGGTGATCGGCAATCTCATCTCCTGCTCGATGGCGGCCTATGCCTTCGCCCGGCTACGGTTCCGCGCCCGGCGGCTCTCGTTCGTGGCCATGCTGGTCACGATCATGCTGCCGATCCACGTGCTGATCATTCCGCAGTACGTCTTCTACGCCCAGCTGGGCTGGATCAACACCTATCTGCCGCTCATCGTGCCGAAGTTCCTGGCCACGGACGCGTTCTTCATCTTCCTGATGGTGCAGTTCATCCGCGGCATCCCCCGGGAGCTCGACGAGGCGGCCCGGATCGACGGCGCGGGGCACGCCCGGATCTTCGGGCAGATCATGCTGCCGTTGATGGTCCCGGCGCTGGCCACCGCCGCGATCTTCACCTTCATCTGGACCTGGAACGACTTCTTCACCCAGCTGATCTTCGTGACCGAGCCCGATCTGTACACCGTGCCGGTGGCGCTCCGGTCCTTCATCGACGCCCAGACGACGTCCGACTTCGGCGCGATGTTCGCGATGAGCGTCGTCTCGCTGGTCCCGGTGTTCCTGGTGTTCCTGTTCGGACAGCGGTTCCTGCTCCGGGGCATCAGCACCACCGGCGGCAAGTAGGGAGAGGAAGAACTTGACTTCCTCCTCCGCCTCAAGGACGGGGGATTTCAGCGGTCGCCCGCTGGGTTTCCTGCTTCACCGACGACTGCCCCGTCCGGGAGGACTCCCGTTGAGGTCTTACACCGTCTCCACAGGCCGACGCCGCCAGCCCGGCGGCCAGGATGTTGCGTGCCGCGTTCACGTCGCGGTCATGCACCGTGCCGCAGGCGCACGTCCACTCGCGGACGTTCAGCGGCATCTTCGCCGCGACCGTGCCGCAGTTCCCACACAGCTTGCTGGAGGGGAACCAACGGTCGACCACGACGAGTTCGCGCCCGTACCAGGCGCACTTGTACTCCAGCATGGTGCGCAGGTCCGTCCAGGCCGCATCGGAGATGGCGCGGGCGAGCGTGCCGTTCTTCAGCAGGTTGCGGACGGTGAGGTCCTCGATCACGACCGTTTGGTTCTCACGGACGAGACGAGTCGAGAGCTTGTGCAGGAAGTCGCGGCGCCGGTCGGTGATCCGGGCGTGCACCCGGGCGACCTTGCGGCGGGCTTTCTCCCTGTTGGCCGAGCCCTTGGCCTTGCGGGACAGCTCCCGCTGGGCCTTCGCCAGCCGGGCGCGGACGCGGCGCTCGTGCCGGGGGTTGGTGATCTTCTCCCCGGTGGACAGGGTCACCAGGGAGGTGATCCCGGCATCCAGGCCAACCGTCGCGTCTGTGGCGGGGGCTGGGGCGATGGTGTCCTCGACGAGCATCGAGACGAACCAACGGCCCGCGCTGTCGCGGGACACGGTCACCGTCGTGGGCTGCGCACCCTGCGGGAGGGGACGGGACCAGCGGATGTCCAGCGGCTCGCGCATCTTCGCGAGCGTGAGTTGCCCGTCGCGCCACGTGAAGGCGCTACGGGTGTACTCGGCCGACGCACGGGACTTCTTCCGCGACTTGAAGCGCGGATACTCGGCACGCTTGGCGAAGAAGTTGGCGAACGCCGTCTGAAGATGGCGCAGCGCCTGCTGGAGCGGGACGGAGGACACCTCGGCCAGGAAGGCGAGTTCCTCGGTCTTCTTCCACCGCGTCAGTGCGGCGGACGACTGCACGTAGGAGATCCTGCGCTGCTCGCCGTACCAGGCCCGGGTCCGCTCCTCCAGCGCCTTGTTGTACACGAGCCGGACGCAGCCGAACGTGCGCGACAGCTCAGCCGCCTGCTCGTCCGTGGGGTAGAAGCGGTACTTGAACGCCCGCTTGACCTGCCGCATCACATCTCACACGCTATCAGTTCCCGTGTGAACGGCAGGTGTCGACCGGTGGTCGCACCCCCCGAATCGCCCTGGCGGCGATGCTCCCTTCCCAGCCCTGCTCCGCAGGAGCTTCGTTTCCTCCCCGGCCTGAAGACCGGGCCATCCACGAAGGAGCCCCGATGATCCATCGTGTGCGACGGAGCACGCGCGCCGGCCTCGCGGCCGCGAGCGCCGGTCTCCTCCTCGCCGCCTGCGGCGTCGGGGCGGACCCCGTGCAGAACCCCAAGTTGTCCGAGGACGAGGTGACCATCAGCATGAACTGGTGGGGTGCGGACGCCCGGACGCAGCAGACCCTCGACGCCATCGAGCTGTTCGAGGAGGAGCACCCGAACATCACCGTGGATCCGCAGTACGCCGACTGGGTCGGCTACTGGGACCGGCTGGCCACCACCACGGCGGCCGGGGACATGCCCGACGTCTCCCAGTTCGACGCGCTCTACCTCGCGTCCTACGCGGAGCGGGGCGCGCTGATGGACCTGTCCACCGTCTCCAACATCCTGGACACCTCGGCGCTGCCCGACAACATCCTCGACTCCGGGCGGGTGGACAGCGACCTGTACGCGGTCCCCACCGGCGCCACGACCAACGGGGTCCTCATCAACACCACTCTCTTCGAGGAGTACGGCGTCGCGGTTCCGGACACCGACTCCTGGACGTGGGACGAGTTCGAAAGCGCCGCCGTCGAGCTGAGCGAGGCTTCCGACGGCGAGGTGCACGGCGTCAGCCCCTGGGGCTCCGACTCCTTCAGCCTCACCGTCTGGGCCCGCCAGCATGGCGGGCAGCTCTTCGACGCGCAGGGCGACCTCGCCCTCGACGCCGGCATCCTGGCCGACTACTGGAGGCGCACGCTCGACTTCATCGACAGTGGCGCCGGGCCGACGGTGGCCCAGATCAGCGAGAGCATGGACCTCCCTCTGGACCAGGTCACCATGGTCACCGGCAAGACCGCCATGTCCTTCATCCCCGCGGGACAGTTCATCGCCTACCAGTCGGCGGCGCCCGACTTCGACTACGCCCTCGCCAACTGGCCCACCGACGGCGACACCCAGGAGGGATTCCAGTACCTGAAGCCCTCCATGTACTGGTCGGCCGCGTCCACCAGCGAGCATCCGGCCGAGGCAGCGCTGCTGATCGACTTCCTGACCAACGACACCCGCGTCGCCGAGCTCTTCGGTCTCGACCGGGGCGAGCCGGGGAACCCCGCCTTCCGCGAGGCCGCGGTGCCCCATCTGGACGACGCCGGCCGGGAGTCGCTGGCGTTCACCGAGGCGATGGCCGACGAGGTCGGCGAGACCCCGCCGATCATCCCGAACGGGGCCAGCGACATCGACGCCCTGCTCAAGCGCTACTACCAGCAGGTGCTTTACGGAGACGCCTCCCCCGAGGAGGCGGCGGAGGGGTTCCTCAGCGAACTCCAGGACTCGATCACCGCGGCGGGCTGACCCGTCGCCTGACCCGCCGCCGCCCGTGCGCGGCGGGTCAGGCGACGACGGGCGCCCGCAGCGGGGCGAGTGCCCGTGACCAGCTGAGCACCTCGTCGAGCAGATCGGTGAGCGTCTCCTCCTGGTGCGGTCCCGGCGTCAGACGTCCCGGCTGGGTCGGGTCGGTGATCTCGAAGTCGGTGAACGCCGACAGCGCCACCTGGGACCTGACGTCGGCCACCCGCAGCTCCCCCATGATCTGCCGCAGGTGTTCGACGGCCCGGGTGCCGCCGTGCACGCCGTGGCTGACGAAGCCGGCCGCCTTGTCGCGCCACTCCCCTGACAGGAAGTCGATCGCGTTCTTCAGCGCGGCCGGCACCGAGTGGTTGTACTCGGGGGTGACGAAGACGAAGCCGTCGTAGGAGTCGATGGTCGCGGCCCAGCGGGTGGTGTGCGGGTGGCGGTAATCGCCGAAGGCGGCGGGCACCGGCTCGTCGAGCAGGGGCAGGTCGAAGTCGGTCAGGTCGACCAGCTCGACGGTGGCGTGGTCGGGGAGGTGGCGGCCGGCGACCCCGTGCACCCAGTCGGCGACGAGGCGGGTGCGGCGGTGCTGGCGGGTGCTGCCGACGATGACGGCGATCCGGGTCAAGAGGCTCTCCTTCGGAAGGGCAACGCGCTCGGCGTTACAACGCTCATGGCAAACAGTACAACGGGCGTTTCACTAATAACAACGACCGTTGTAAAGTCGTCCGCATGACCCAAGCCACCGGACGGCCCCGCGGCGGGCTCAGGGACAAGCGCCGGGCGATCCTGGCCGGCGCGCTGACCGTGTTCGCGCGCGACGGCTACACCCGAGCGAGCATCGACGCCATCGCCACGGCGGCGGGCGTGTCCAGCCGCACCATCTACAACCATTTCGCCGACAAGGCGGACCTGTTCCAGGCCGTCATCCAGGACAGCTCCGCCCGGGCCGCGGACGCCCAGAGCGCGATCATCGACCGGCATCTGCGCAAGGTCACCGACCTGGAGGCGGACCTGGTGGAGCTCGGCCTGGCCCTGACGAGCCCGATGGCCGCGGAACACACCGAGCACTTCGCGTTGGTACGCCAGATCAACGCCGAGGCCGGGCATATCCCCGCGCAGGCGGTCGCCGCCTGGCAGCGGATCGGACCGCTGCGGGTGCGCGGCGAGCTCGCGGACCGGCTGCGGCAGCTGGCCGAGCGCGGGCTGCTGCGCGTCGAGGACCCGGATCGGGCCGCGGTGCACCTCCTGCTGCTGGTCTCGGTGTACGAGCCGTCCCATCCCGCGCTGACACCGAGCCCCGCGCAGGTGTCCGAGATGGTCACCGCGGGCGTTCGCGCCTTTCTCCACGGATACGGGAGCTGACATGCGTTACCGACTGCTCGGCCGCACCGGCCTTCGGATCTCCGAGCTCCTCCTCGGCACGATGGCCTACGGCGACCCGGACGGTGGGCTGACCACGGCGGACGCCCGGCGGGTGCTCGACCGGTACGCCGAGGCCGGCGGCAACGTCGTGGACACGGCGAACTTCTACGGCGACGGGCACAGCGAGCGCGTCGTCGGCGAGCTGCTCCACGGGCGCCGGGACCGCTTCGTCCTCGCCACCAAGTACACGGTCACCGGCGACCCGACCGACCCGAACGCGGCAGGCAACCACCGCAAGAACCTGCTGTCGTCGCTGGAGAAGAGCCTGCGCCGGCTGCGCACCGACTACCTCGACCTGTACTGGGTGCACCTGTGGGACCGGCACACCCCGGTGGCCGAGACCATGCGCGCGCTCGACGACGCGGTACGCGCCGGCAAGGTCCGCTACGTCGGGATCTCCGACGCCCCCGCCTGGATCGTCGCGCAGGCCAACACCCTGGCCGACTGGCGCGGGTGGACGCCGTTCGCCGCCCTCCAGGTCCCCTACAGCCTGCTGAAACGGGACATCGAACGGGAGCTGCTGCCCATGGCGGAGGCGTTCGGACTGACCGTGGCCGCCTGGGGGCCGCTCGGCCACGGGGCGCTCGCGGGCGGGCAGGGCGCGCCGGGTGGGCCCCTGCCGGACGAGCCGAACCCGGCCGTGGTGGAAATGGTGCGCGAGGTCGCCGCCGAGTTGGGGGTGAGCCCGGCGCGGGTGGCACTCGCCTGGACCATGGCGCGGTCCCGGGCCGTGCACCCTCTCACCGGGCCGCGCACGGTCGAGCAGCTTGAGGAGGCGCTGGCCGCGCTCGACCTCGCGTTGCCCGCCGAGGCGGTCGACAGGCTTGAGGCGGCCACCGGCTTCAGCGTCGGCTTCCCCGGCGACTTCCTCGCCGCGGTCGAGCCGTCGGTGTTCGGCGAGGCGGCCGGGCGGGTGCTGGCCCGCGGGTGATCAGCGAGCGCCCGCCGCCGCACGGGGCGGCGGTCGGGGCGGGGCGGCGGGGCTCAGGGCCCGGGGTGACCCGTGCTGCCGGCGAAGAGCAGCTCGGCGAGCTGATCGTCCAGCGACTGTTGGACATGCTGCATCAGGTCGCCCTGGGTGGCCTCGCCCACCACCTCCACCACGCATCTGGCCTCGTGCACCGCCTTCGGTGTGTCCGCTCCGCTGCGCTGCGACACCCGGTCGAAGAACTCCCGGCTGCTCATCCGTATGCCGGTGTCCGGCAGGTCCGGGTCACGGGCCACCCGACGCAGATGCTCCCCGATCTCCCGCGGCAGCTGCGCCGCCACGTTCTCCGCCAGTGCGGGGGTGATGCGCTCCCCCAGGGTCTCCAGACTCGCCCGGGCCGCCGACTCCGCGGCCCCCCGGCTGTCCAGCCGAGCCCTGGCCTGCACCTGACCGATGAATACGTCGTGATCCATGTCACCGTCACTCCTCGTGATCGCCTCCGCCACTCCCGCCCTGACTCATCAGGACGGACCAGTGACGCGACCGCGAGTCCCCCGTCATCGACGGACGAAACGGTCATACCACCCAAGCGCGCCTCGGCGATGACCTGGCGGCTGATCCAGGCCAGCGGCTCGACATGGTCGACGAGCGGCTCGTTGTCGGTCCAGGTCCACATGTGGGCCCGTCGACCACCGCACGTGCAGACCGTCCCGACGTAGCACACATTCGGCGAGTTCGGGCGGGTTTCCAGCGTCCCGCCGGGCAAAACGGCGGCGGAGCGGGCGTCGAGCACGGCGTCGAGAACGCACGAAAAGTGGTGGTTTGTTCGACGGCGCCGACAATGGTGTGCATGGCGCCGACGGCGGAAGCGGGGGTGGCGGGGCAGGTAGCGTTCGCCTCCGCGGACGGGCGGCGGGTGCTGGCCTGCGCCGTGCTGGGCTCCGGGATGGCGTTCCTGGACGGGACGATCGTCACCGTGGCGCTGCCCCGTATGGGGTCCGACCTCGACGTCCCGCTGTCCGACCTGCAGTGGACACTCAACGCCTACATGCTCACCCTCGCGGGACTGCTGCTCCTCGGCGGCGGGCTCGGGGACCGGTACGGCCGGCGCCGGATCTTCGTGCTCGGGACCGTGTGGTTCACCGTGGCGTCCCTGCTCTGTGGCGCCGCGCCCACCGGCGGCACGCTCATCGCCGCCCGAGCGCTCCAGGGCGTCGGCGGGGCGCTGCTGACCCCGGGGTCGCTGGCGCTGATCCAGTCCACGTTCCGGCCGGGCGACCGCGCCAAGGCCATCGGCCTGTGGTCGGGCCTCGGCGGGGTGGCCACCGCGGGCGGACCGTTCCTGGGCGGCTGGCTGGTCGACGGGCCGGGGTGGCGGTGGATCTTCTTCATCAACGTGCCGTTCGCCGCCGGCGTGCTGCTGCTGGCCAGGGACATCCCGGAGAGCCGGGACTGGCGGGCCAGCGGGCGGTTCGACCTGCTCGGCGCGGCGCTCGCCGCGCTGGCGCTCGGCGGCCTGACGTACGCGCTCATCCAGCGGGAGCCCGCGGCGGCGGCCGGTGCCGCGGTGGCCGCCGCGGTGTTCGTGTGGTGGGAGCGGCGCACCCCACGGCCCATGCTGCCGTTGGGGATGTTCCGCTCCTCCCTGTTCAGCGTCGTCAACCTCGTCACCCTGTGCCTGTACGCGGCGATGGGTGGGGTGTTCTTCCTGCTGCCGACCCAGCTGCAGAACGGCCTGGGCTACTCGGCCCTGGCCGCCGGCATCGCGGGACTGCCCACCACGGTGCTGCTCACCGTGCTCTCCGGGCCCGCCGGGGCGCTGGCGCAGCGCATCGGGCCGCGCCTGCCGATGACCGTCGGGCCGCTGGTCGCCGCCGCCGGCGTGGCGCTGCTGCACCGGGTGCATCCGGACAGCTCGTACTGGTCGGACGTCTTCCCCGCCGTGGTGCTGCAGGGCCTGGGCATCAGCCTGTTCGTGGCCCCGCTGACCGCGACCGTGCTGGCGTCGGTCGAGGTGCGCCGGGCGGGCGTGGCCAGTGGCGTGAACAACGCCGCGGCGCGCGTCGCCCAGCTCGTCGCCGTGGCCGCGCTACCGCTGCTCGTCGGCCTGTCGAGCGACCAGTACCGAGACCCCGCCGCGTTGGACGACGCGTTCGGCGCGGCCGTGCTGATCTGCGCCGGGCTGATGGTGGTCGGCGCCGTCGTCTCCTTCCTCGCGGTGCCGAACGAGCTCGTCCCGGTCCGGCCGGACGAGGAGGTCAGCAGGCCGCACTGCGCCCACCACTGCGCGGTGTCCGCGCCCCCGCTGGAACCGGACCGGGTCGTCGCCGAACGCGACGGGCAGGAGCCGCCCGGAGGCGGCCGGGCCCGCCGCGACCGAGGCGGGGTCAGACGCGGTCGGCGGCGATGAGCAGGTACTGGAAGCTGCCGTCGCGGTAGGCGGTCAGGAAGCTGTCCTCGATGCCGGTGGCCACCGAGGAGGTGGCGCGCAGCTCCCAGTACGGGATCGTGGCGGCGGTGAGGTCGACCACGCTGATCGGGACGAGGCGGTGCGCGAGCATCGACCTGAGGTAGCTGGCGCGGGCGTGCACGCTGCAGATGTAGCGGGCGTTGATCTCGCTGACGGCCCGGGACGGCAGCCCGTAGGTGTCGTTGTAGGCGCCGGTGATGCAGACGTACCGGCCGCCGCGGGCGAGGAGCCGGGAGTGCTCGGCGAAAAGGTCGTCGAGGTTGACGTACATGGTGGACTCGTTGTTCCAGACGGCCTGGAAGGAGCCCGTCTCGAAGCCGGTGTCCAGCATGTTGGTCAGGTGGAAGCGGACGTGGTCCGTCACCCCGCGCCGCTGCGCCTGGTCGCTGGCGAAGGCGACCTGGGACTCGGAGATGGTCACGCCGTCGACGCGACAGCCGAACCGCTCGTTCGCCATGAAACTGGTGCCGCCCCGGCCGCAGCCGGCGTCCAGCAGCCGGCCGGTCGCGGGCACGTCGCCGAGGTTGTCGATGAGGAACGCCGCCTGCGCCGTCTCCAGGCGATGCATCTCGGCGATGACCCGCTCCTCACGGGTGGCCTCGGGGCCGCCTTCGAGGACGGACGGGTCCACCGCGCCGATGCCGTAGTGGTGGTGGTAGGTGCCGTCCACCTCGCCGAGGCGGATGTTGACGGGGTCCTTCTCACGGTTCCAGTACTCGGCCACGGACTGCTGGTAAGGGCTGGCGAGGATCATGGTTCCGGTCGCTCCTGTTCGATGGATGCTGATGCTGGTCGCTCAGACGGCGTGGTAGCGGCGGGAGCTGGCGTGCCACTCCTTGCCGCCGCCCATCCACGCCCACACTCCGTCCAGGAAGCGGCGCAGCTGGGGCGAACCGGCCGCGCCGAGGGCCGCGGCCTCGGCCTCGTAGGCGTGCATCATGTCGTCGTGGATCTCGGCGGTGCGATCGACCGCCTCCTGCAGCGAGCAGTGCTCCTCGGCGACGATCAGGTTGGGCAGGTTGGTGTCCGTGGGGTCCTCCTTGCCCAGCGAGTACAGGTCGTTGAGCAGCACGCTCGCGGTGCCGGCGATCAGGTACGTGCGGCGCACCCGCGGATCGGCGTACTCCTCCGCGGGGACCTCGTAGCCGCCGATCGGGTCGACCAGCGCCATGCACGGGAAGAACGCGTTCTCGTACCGGTGCAGCAGGTACTCCCACACCGCGGGGGTGCGTCCCGAGGTGCGCCACTGCGCCTCCTGGCCGTATCCCACGAACATCACCGCGAGTTCGTGGCGCAGCCGGGCCACCTGCGTCCAGCTCGCGTAGCGCGCGAGGTAGTTGAGGGACGAGCGGAAGGCTCGCAGGACGGGCTCCTGCTGGACGATCTCCTCGAACTGGAGCACGTAGCGGGCGGGCATCCGGACCGGGTCGACCACGGCGTGGGCCAGCGCCAGGCGGTTGCCGATCAGTTCGGGGTCGGCGTGCTCGCCCTCGTCCACCCAGTGGTCGTCCACGGCCCACTCCGACAGGGCGCATCTGGCGGCCGCCTCCAGCCGGTCGGGGTCGTCGCAGTCCGGGTGGACCAGCATCATCAGCCGGCCGAAGTCGTGGGAGCGCAGCCGGTCGATCCGGCCCTCGTAGATGCCGATCTCCTCGGCCCAGGCGACGAGCCGGTCGTTGACGTCGGCGGCGAGCGCTGGATCGTCGCGCACGGCGTCGGGGCAGTACAGCTCCGGCACCCGGACGGCGGGCGGGGCGGGCCCGGGCTCGGGCCCGGCAGCGGGCTCTGGCTCCGTGACGGGCTCTGGTTCCGTGACGGGCTCTGGTTCCGTGACGGGACGGATCCGGGCGGCGGCGGTGCCCAGCCCGGTGGGGCCGGACAGCGGCAGGGACGGCAGGGGGGACGGGGAGGAGGGCGGGTTCTTCGGCGTCACCTCCTGGTCAGGGCGCACGAGTGGGGGCGGCGATGTCGACGCGGCGAGCGCGGCGAGGGCGTCGGGAACGAGGCTGTCCACGGAGTAGTAGGTGCCCCGGCGCCGGCGAGAGACGCGTCACGCGGCGGCCGGCGCCCCGCCCCGCCCGTCGTTCGACCAGGAGATCTGACGATATGGCGAGGTGGGACGGGGCGAGAGGGGAACCGAGCGGCACCGGTTGCGTGGGAGCAGCGAGGGGCGTGTTTCACGCCGCGCACGCCGGGGTCGTCCACCTCACGGGAACCGCGTGCGCTGCGGGCGCCGGCTCTCAGGAGGGCGACGCGTCGAGGAGGGGCGAGAGCGTGGCCCGGAGGTCGTCGAGGCGCCGGTAGTGGAGGGCGGTCATCCCGGCCTCGCGGGCGGCCGTGACGTTGGCCGGGGTGTCGTCGACGAACAGGCAGCGGTGGGGCGGGGCGCCGACGCGGGCGGCGGCGATGGCGTAGACCCGGGGATCGGGCTTGGCCACGCCGATGCGGGCGGTGTTCACCACGGCGTCCGCCAGGCCGGCGAGCCCCTGCCGGTCGAGGTCCCACTCCAGGCGGGTGGTCGCGTTGGAGACCAGGGCCACGGAGACCAGCGCCCGCGCCCGGGTGAGCAGCGCGACGACGCCCTGGTCGACCCGGGGCAGCAACGCCGACCAGGCGGCGACGGCGGCCTGCGCCCGGTCCGCCGAACCGCCGGCGGCGGCGAGGTCCGCGGTGACGGCCGCCCGCCACTGCTCGTCCGTGATGACCCCGGTGATCGCGGGCTGGAGGCGGGCCGGCGCGAAGGCGGCCGCGGCGAGGGCGCCGACCGGCAGGCCGTGCGAGCTCTCCAGGGCGTCGGCGGCGGGCCAGTGGCGGAGCACACCGTCGATGTCGCACAGCACGGCGTCGAAGGGCGGCGGGACGGACATGGCTCTCCTGGGGGACTCGCGGGCTGGTTCCGATGATGTCGCACGCCCGCGGGACGCCGAGCGGCTAGGTTCGCGGAATGACCTTGGAATGGGAGCAGGTGGTGGTTGACGCAGTGGACCCGGCGGCGCTGGGCCGCTGGTGGGCGGACGCGCTCGGCTGGGTGGTGGTGCAGGAGTCGGGCGAGGAGTGCGAGATCCGGCCGGATCCTGGCCGGCTCCCCGGGGTGCTCTTCACGGTGGTCGAGGACGGCAAGCTGGTGAAGAACCGGCTGCACCTCGACCTTCGCCCGGACGACCAGGACGCGGAGGTCGCCCGCCTCCTGGCGCGCGGCGCGCTCCCCGCCGACGTGGGTCAGACCGGAGGCGAGCCCTGGGTCGTGCTGGAGGACCCGGAGGGCAACGAGTTCTGCGTCCTCGCCGCGCACCACGACTGACCCCCGGGGGCGCCCGCCGCGGAAAACCCCGTGCCGCGTGGCTGGCCGGTGGTTACCGTGAGGGCCTGCTGCCGGAGGCCGACCGGGGAGGAACGCATGGCGGTCGCGGACGAACCGCGGGTCTACGAGATCGGGGTCCGGGGGTGTGCGGGCGTGGCCGAGGCACTCGCGTTGCAGGAGCCGATCGCCCGGATGCTGTGTCCGGAGCCGGAGCACGAAGGACCGTGCCCGGTGCCGTGGGAATTCAGCCTCGGCGACGACACCGAGGATGGCGAGACGTCCGCCGTCCTCCTCCTCGGCGTCTACGCCCCCCGCGCCGCCGCGGCCGAGGTGGCCGACCGGGTGCGGCAGATCGCCGGCGCCGCGCGGCCGGTCTCGTTCTCCGAGGGCGACCCCGGACGATTCGAGGCCCTGGTGGAGCAGTACCGCGTGGAACGCCGCCTCGCAGAGGACTGAGCCAGCTTTACGGCCTCCACATCGGCCGTGGCCTATCTGCCACGGCACGTCCGCCTGCGAGCGGCAGCAACCTGGTACTCCAGTCGTACACGCTGAGCTCACGCCGCGTCATCTACGTTGCCCAGCGGATCGGCTTCACGGCTGGGTGCGCCTTTCGGCGGCGTCGAACGCGGGCGCGAGCGGGGCCAGCGCCGCGCGGAGCTGGTCGGGCAGCGAGCCGGAGGGAACGACGAGTCCTCCGTCGCCGAGGCGCCCGGCGGCCCCCGCGGTCCCGCCCGGCCGGAGCCAGCTTTCCAAAGCGATGCGCACCGCTGCAGCCACGCTCGCCGCGAGGACGCGGGCGGTGTGCGTTCCGGCGTCGCCGAGGCGTTCGGCGATCACCGCTGTGAGCGGGGGCTCGATTCCGGTGGTGGTGTCGAGGAACGCGTCGCGCAGCGCGGTCCGGGTGGTGATCAGCAGCAGCGCCGCGTGTTCGCGATCGCCGGTGTTCGTGTACTGCTCGATCACCGCCTCGGTGACGGCGTCGGCCAGGCATACTCCTGCGGGCCGGGCCGCGGCCGCCGCCGCGATCCGCACCTCTCGGTCCGCGGTGACGGCGGCGACGATCGCCTGTTCGCGGCTGGCGAAGTAGTTGTTGTAGGTGCGCGGTGAGACCCCGGCGGCCTCGGCGATGTCCTCGACCCGCACCTGGTCCGGTCCGCGTTCCATGGCCAGACGAAGGGCCGCTTCGCGCAGTGCCTCGCGCGTTGCCTGCTTCTTCCGCTCCCGCAGCCCTGGTGGTGTCGTCACGGTGCCAGCCTTCCAGACAGGACTGCGTGCACGCAAATTTGCGTGCACGCACTTTTTCTGCCAGCCTCGGCCCGCCCGAGACTGACGGAGAGGACTGCGCCATGCGAGCAAGAGGAATGACCTACGACACCGGATTCGTCGTGCACGGCCGGATATCCCGCGAACAATTCGACCCCGCGGTGGTCCGGCGCGAGCTCGCCATCATCCGCGACGACCTGTACTGCAACGCCGTCCAGATCATCGGCGGCGACCCGGACCGGCTGGAGCTGGCCGCCGGAGCCGCCGCCGAGCTCGGTCTGGAGGTCTGGTTCTCGCCCTACCCGCTGGAGCTGAACCCGGAGCAGATCCTCACGCTCTTCCGCGACTGCGCCGAGCGGGCGGAACGGCTCCGGCAGCAGGGGGCCGCGGTCGTGTTCGTCGCCGGGGTCGAACTGAGCGTGATGAACCGCGGGTTCCTGCCAGGTGAAAGCCCCGAGGGACGGGTCGAGCAGCTGATGAGCCGACCCGAGCGGCGGGCGGAGGCGATACGCGAACTCGGCGTGCGTATCAACGCGTTCCTCCATGAGGCCGCGACCTCGGTTCGCGAACGCTTCCAAGGAAAGCTCACCTACGCATCGATCCAGTTCGAGCAGGTCGACTGGGCCCCTTTCGATTTCGTGACGTTCGAGCTGATCCGCTCCGCCGAGGTCGCCGACCGGTTCCGGGACGCGGTGCGCGCCCTGGCCCGGGGCCCGAAGCCGCTCGCTGTCACCGGGTTCGGCACCGCGGCCTACCGCGCCGCTGGGGACCGGGGCGGGCGGGTGCTGGAGGTGGTCGAGTACGACCCAGGGACCAGGGCCCCGGTGCGGCTGAACGGCGTTTACGAGCGCGACGAGGCCGGCCAGGCCGCGTATCTGAGCGAACTGCTGGAGATCTTCGAGACCGAGGGCGTGGACAGCGCGTTCGTGTTCCTGTTCGCCTTGCCTGGCTACCCGCACCGCCCCGACGGCGACCCCCGGGACGACCTGGACCGGGCCGGCCTGGGGGTCGTCAAACTCCTCGAAGGGCGTCGGGGGCAGACCTACCCCGACATGGAGTGGGAACCCAAGGCCGCCTTCGCGGCCGTGGCGGAGCGGTATCGGAGGTGACGCGGAGGCAGTCAGCTCCACCGCGAGCCGACCGACCAGGCTGACGAGTTGAGCGCACCGGGAACTTCATCGGCAGTGCGGAACCGCCGCCCACCGCTGGCCAGGACGCCGCGACGGCACTGGGCCAGGAACCGCGTCATGAGGGATGAGACGCGAGGTACCCGACACCGGGTCAGTCGGACTCGCGGGCGAGTTCCGTGAGGCGGCGGCGGGCCGGGGTGAGGGAGCGGCGGCAGCGGCCGAGGCCCTTCCAGGCGTCGCCGTACCGGCGCAGCCGGTCGGGGATCGTGCGCAGCGTCCAGCGGCGCGGTCCGGAGTCCTCGTCGCGCAGTTCGTCCCAGCTGATCGGCGTGGCCACCGGGGCGTGCGGCCGGGCGCGCACCGCGTAGGGGGCGACCGCGGTCTGCGCGTACGCGTTGCGCTGGATGTCCAGGTAGAGCCGGTCGCCACGGTTGTTCTTGCGGGCCTCGGTGGTCAGCCGGTCCGGGTGTCGGCGCGCCAGCAGGTCCGCCGCCTGCCGGGCGAAGTCGCGGGCGTCGTCGAAGGTGGTGCTGCGCGGTAGCGGCACCAGAACGTGCGCGCCGCGCGACCCCGTGGTCATCACCGCCGGCTTCAGGCCCAGTTCGGTGAGCAGCCGACCGGTGGCCAGCGCCGCCCAGCGGACCGTCGCGAAATCGTCCCCCGGCGGATCGAGATCGATGACCAGCCGGTCGGGGACGTCCAGCCGGTCGGCCCGGCTCAGCCAGGGGTGCGGCGTGATGCACGCCTGGTTGGCCAGATAGGTGAGGGTCGCGGCGTCGTCGCAGACGGTCATGGAGAGGCTGCCGCCCTCCTTGGGCACCTCCTTGCGACGGACCCAGTCGGGAAAGTAGTCCGGCACGTCCTTGTGGAAGAACGACCGGCCCCGGTAGCCGTCCGGATAGCGCTCCATCGCCACCGGACGCTCCCTGAGGTACGGCAGCAGGGTCCGGGCGTGGGTGCGGTAGTAGTCGACCAGCTCCGCCTTGGTGATGCCGTCCTCGGGGAACATCTCCTTGTCCGGGTTGGTCAGCGGCACCTTCCGTCCCCCGACCCGGAGCTCCCGCCTCGCGCCCCGTGCGCTCACAGCTTCTCCCCCAGCGTCTCCAGGAGCTCGTGCCAGGACGACTCGAAGCGCGCGACGCCGTCGTCCTCCAGGTCGCGGACCACCTCCTGGTAGGAGACGCCCACGCTGCCCAACTCGTCCAGGACCTGCTGGGCCTCCTCGTAGCTGCCCCGGATGGCGTCGCCGTGTGCCCGTCCGTGGTCGGCCACCGCCTCCAGGGTGGACCCGGGCATGGTGATGACGACGTCGGGGGCGGCGAGTTCGTCGACGTAGCGGGTGTCCTCATAGGACGGGTCCTTCACGCCGGTGGACGCCCACAGCGGTCGCTGCGGCCGGGCGCCCGCCGCCGCCAGGGCGCGCCAGCGGGGGGTCTCCAGCGAGCGCTCGAAGCGCTGGTAGGCCAGGCGGGCGTTGGCGACGGCGGCCTTGCCGCGGAGCGCACGGGCGGCCGGCGTGCCGATCTTGTCCAGCCGCTCGTCGACCTGGGTGTCCACCCGGCTGACGAAGAACGAGGCCACCGACGCCATCTGGGACAGGTCATGGCCGGCCTCGTGGGCGGCGTCCATGCCGTCCAGGAAGGCGGCGATGACCTGCTCGTAGCGGTCCAACGAGAACGTCAGCGTCACGTTGACGCTGATGCCCTCGGCCAGGGCCGCGCTGATCGCCGGCAGGCCCTGCTCGGTGGCCGGGATCTTGACGTAGAGGTTGGGCCGGTCCACCCGCCACCACAGGTCGCGGGCCTCGGCGATGGTCGCGGCGCTGTCCCGGGCGAGGCGCGGGTCGCATTCGATGGACACCCGGCCGTCGAGATGGTCGGTGGCCTCGTACGCCGGGCGCAGCACATCGCACCCCCAGCGCACGTCGTAGGCGGTCACCAGGCGGGCGGCCTCCTCGGCGCTGACGCCGCGCAGCGCGAGGTCGCGCAGCTGCTCGTCGTAGCGGTCGCCGGCGCTGACGGCCTTGGCGAAGATGGTCGGGTTGCTCGTCACGCCCACCAGCGCGCGTTCCCGCATCAGCCGGGCCAGTCCGCCGCCCGCCAGCAGCTCGCGGTTCAGATCGTCCAGCCAGATCGCCACACCGGTGTCGGTCAGTCGCTTCACTGGGTCGGTCATGGGTCGGATTCCCCTCTCGTGTCGTCGCGTGGGGTGCGGACGAGTTCGGGTGAGGCGGTGTCGAGCGGGACCGAGCCCGAGCGGACCATGCCCAGCTGCACCGCTTGGCGGGGCAGCACGGCGTCCAGCAGCCAGTCGGCGGCGACGCGGACGCGGTTGCCCGGCATGGCCGCCAGGTGGTAGCCGCGCGTCACGGCGCCGGCCAGCGGGCCCGAGATCGGCACGTGCCACGGGTTGGCGGCGGCCTGGACGCCGCCGAGGTCGACGGCGAACCCCTTGTCGTGGTGGCGGTAGGCGGTGCGGTTTCCGTGGCCCAGGTGGGCGGCGACGTTGCGGGCGGCGACGTGCCCCTGCCGCCAGGCGTGCTGCGCGGTCATCGGCGTGTACTCGCCGGGTCGGGTCAGGTCGGGCACGGCGGCGGCGTCCCCGCAGGCGAAGATCTCGGGGTGCTCGGGCACGTTCAGATACGGGTCGACGACGATCCGGCCCTTCTCGGTGGCCAGGTCGAGGTCCTCCACCAGCGGGTCGGGACGGACGCCCACGCACCAGATCAGGCTGCGGGTCGCGACGAAGTCGCCGTCGTCCAGCAGCACGCCGTCGGGCGTGGCCTCCTTGACCGAGGTGTGCGGGCGGACCTCCACGCCCCGCTGACGCAGCACCCGGTCGGCGGAGCGGGACAGCCGCTCGTCGAGTTCGGGCAGCACCCGGGGCGCGATGTCCAGCAGCATCCACCGCGGGTGCACCCCGCGCTGGCCGTCGAGCGCCCGGGTGGCCACCGACCGGGAGAAGCGCTGGCCGAGGGCGGCCACCTCGGTGCCGGTGTAGCCGGCGCCGACCACGACGAACGTGGCCCGGGCCCGGCTCTCGGCTTCGTCTTCGGTCTGTGCCGCGAGCTCCAGCTGCCGCACGATGTGATCGCGCAGATAGAGGGCCTCGGGAAGGCCGCGGAAGCCGTGCGCGTGGCGCGCCACGCCGGGGACCGGCAGCAGCCGGTTGACGCTGCCGACGGAGAGCACCAGCGTGTCGTAGCCCAGTTCCCCCTGCCGGTCCTCGGGGTCGGTGAAGTGCACCCGGCGGTTCGCGAGGTCCACGTGGTGCGCCTCGCCGAGCACCAGCCGCACGCCGGGCAGTGTTCCGGTGAGCGAGACGGTGACGCGCCGGGGTTCCAGGATGCCCGCCGCGACCTGGGGCAGCAGCGGCAGGTAGAGGAAGTAGTCGGTCGGGTTGACCAGCACCACCTCGTAGCGTCCCCGTGCGGCCTTCGACAGGCCCTTCGCGGTCTCGTAGCCGGCGAAGCCGGCACCGACGACCACCACGCGAGACCGGCTCACGTCGTACCTCCTGGATCACGGGCCCGGTGAGACGGGGCCCGAGTACCCGAGTGGTGCGTGCTGATGCCACCTTTTCTCGCGCCGGTGGGCGGCGGACGGGCAGCGGGCGCCGTCGGCCGGTGCCGTTAGCCGGGCGGGCAGGGGGGTACCCGGAGCGGACGTAGCCGACCCGGGAGCGTTCGCATGACTACTGACCAGGACCTGGCCGAGCTCGGCCAGCAGTTTCGGGTGGACGCGGTGCGCGCCACCGCGACCGCCGGTTCCGGCCACGCCACCTCGTCGATGTCCGCGGCCGACCTGATGGCCGTGCTGCTCGACCGGCATCTGCGCTACGACGTCAACTGGCCGGCGCACCCCGGCAACGACCGCCTGATCCTGTCCAAGGGGCACGCCTCGCCGCTGCTGTACGCGATGTTCAAGGCGGCCGGGCTGATCACGGACGAGGAGATGCTCACGTTCCGCGAGCTGGGCAGTCGGCTGGAGGGTCACCCCACGCCCCGGCTGCCGTGGGTGGACGTGGCCACCGGGTCGCTTGGACAGGGCCTGCCGATCGGCGTCGGCATGGCGCTCGCCGGCCAGCGCCTGGACCAGGTGCCCTACCGGGTGTGGGTGCTGTGCGGCGACAGCGAGATGGCCGAGGGCTCGGTGTGGGAGGCGTTCGAGCACGCCGGCTACGAGCGGCTGTCCAACCTCACCGCGATCATCGACGTGAACCGGCTCGGGCAGCGCGGGCCCACCCGCCACGAATGGGACCTGGAGGCGTACGGGCGGCGCGCGCGGGCCTGCGGCTGGCACACGGTGGAGATCAACGGGCACGATCCGAAGGCCATCGACGCCGCCTACGCCGAGGCCGCCTCGGTGACCGACCGGCCCACGGTGGTCATCGCCCGCACCCTCAAGGGCCGGGGCGTCGCCGCGGTCGAGAACCGGGAGGGCCAGCACGGCAAGCCGGTGCCCGACGCCGAGGAGGCGGTCGCGGAGCTCGGCGGCGAGCGCCGGCTGCGCGTCGAGATACGCCCACCGGCCGCGACGACGGCGCCCCGCCGACCGTCCGAGGTGCCGGTCGCGCTACCGCGCTTCGAGGTGGGCGAGAAGACCGCCACCCGCGACGCGTACGGCCAGGCGCTGGCCGCGTTGGGCTCGGCCCGGGAGGACGTGGTGGCGCTGGACGGCGAGGTGAGCGACTCGACCCGCGCGGAGTTCTTCGCGAAGGAGCACCCCGACCGGTTCTTCGAGTGCTATATCGCCGAGCAGCAGCTGGTGGCCGCGGCCGTCGGCATGCAGGTGCGGGGCTGGACACCGTTCGCCTCGACGTTCGCGGCGTTCCTGACCCGGGCCCACGACTTCCTCCGGATGGCGGCGGTCAGCCGGGCCGGCATCAACCTCGTCGGCTCGCATGCGGGCGTGGCGATCGGCCAGGACGGGCCGTCCCAGATGGGCCTGGAGGACCTGGCGATGTTCCGCGCCATCCATGACAGCACGGTGCTCTACCCGTGCGACGCCAACCAGACGGCGCAGCTGGTGGCCACCATGGCGGACGGCGCGGGCGTGCGCTACCTGCGCACCTCGCGCGGCGCCGCGCCGGTGATCTACGGTCCCGACGAGCGGTTCCCGGTCGGCGGGAGCAAGGTGCTGCGCAGCGGCGACCGGGACGCGCTGACGCTCGTCGCCGCCGGGGTGACGGTCCCCGCGGCGCTCGCCGCCGCCGACCAGCTGGCCGGTGACGGGATCCGGGCGCGGGTCATCGACCTGTACTCGGTGAAGCCGGTGGACCGGGCGACGCTGCGCGCGGCGGCCGACGAGACCGGCTGCCTGATCACGGTGGAGGACCACCGGCCGCAGGGCGGCCTGGGCGACGCCGTGCTCGACGCCTTCGCGGACGGACGCCCGGTGCCGCGGCTGGTGCGGCTGGCCGTCACCACGATGCCGGGTTCGGCGTCGCCGGAGGAGCAGCTCCACGAGGCCGGCATCGACGCCGCGGCGATCGTGGAGGCGGCGCGCCGGGCCGCCGCCTGACCCGGGACGTCACTGCGCGACGCCGGCCAGCAGCCAGCGCCCGACCGGCACCTGGATCAGCACCCGGTCGGCGCCCGGCCGGTACGGGGCGGTGACGTCCCAGTCGTACTTCGCGGCGAACGCCTCGGTGATGTCCGCGGGGAACTGGCCCCGGTGAAGCCGCGCCTCCCCCTCGGCCACGACCGGCGCCCGGCCGTCCTCCAGCGCCAGCGACACTCGCGGGGCCCGCTCGATGTTGCGGACCTTCACCGCACCGGCGTCGGTGCCGATCCACCAGCTGTCCCGCAGGAAGACGAACCAGACCGGCGTCGCGTGGGGCGAGCCGTCAGGACGCACGGTGCACAGCCAGACATGCTTCTCCCGGAGGAGGCGGTCGCGGACGGCGGCCCCGGGCGTTGATGGTCGATCGCTCACCCGCCCATCACACCCGCCCGCTCTCGGAACGGCCTCGGCCCGACCGCTCGGACCTTGGTCCTAGGTCGGGGTCCTGGCGTCCGCCGGATCGCCGTCGGGTCCGGCCTTCACCCAGGTGGGCGGCGCTGTCGGTGGACGGTGGTAGCGTCCGATTCATGAGCCCGGAGGATCTCGCCAACCTCGCCCACCTGCGTCGGGCCCGGGACCTGATCGACCGGGAGTACGCGCGGCCCCTCGACGTGCCGACGATGGCCCGCCGCGCGCTCATGTCGCCGGCGCATTTCTCGCGACGGTTCCGGGCGGCCTATGGCGAGACGCCGTACAGCTATCTCATGACCCGCCGGATCGAGCGGGCGATGGCACTGCTGCGCGGCGGGATGAGCGTGACCGACGCGTGCATGGCGGTCGGCTGTACCTCGCTCGGCTCGTTCAGCTCGAGATTCACCGAGATCGTGGGCGAGACGCCGAGCGCCTACCGCCGCCGGGAGCACAGCGCCCTGGCGGCGATGCCCGCATGCATGGCGAAGGTGCACACCCGCCCGACCCGGCAGCCGACGAGCAGGATTCGAGAAGCCGACAGCGCCACCGCCGCATAGCGTCTGAGGCATGAACATCGCACTCCAGTACTGCCACGTCACCGTCAACGACCCCGACGAATCCCTCACCTTCTACCGCGACGCGCTCGGCCTCGAGGTGCGCAACGACGTCGCCTCGGGCGGGTTCCGCTGGGTCACGCTCGGCAGCCCGACCCAGCCGGGCCTGGAGATCGTGCTCTCCGAACCGCACGCCGGTCGTTCCCAGGCCGACGGCGACGCCCTGCAGGAGCTGCTCACCAAGGGCGTCCTGCCGATGCTCGTCTTCGCCACCGACGACGTCGACGCGGCCTTCGAACGGGTGCGGGCGTCCGGCGCCGAGGTGCTGCAGGAGCCCATTGAGCAGCCCTGGGGACCGCGCGACTGCGCGTTCCGCGACCCCTCGGGGAACATGGTGCGGCTCCAGGGGGCGCCGAAGGCCTGAGCTCCCCCTTCGGTGCCCCGCGCACCGACGGACGGTCGGCCTCCTCGCGGGCTCGTCAGCGGGGAGGCTCGAACCGGGCCGCGGCGAGGAAGTCGGGGCGCGGGTCCAGGGCGGCGGCCAGCCGGAAGTACCGCAGCGCCTCGTCGTCGCGTCCGGCGCGCTCCAGCGTGCGCCCCAGGGCGAAATGCGCGTAGGCGTTGTCCGGCTCCCGCTCGACGACGAGTTGGAACTCCAGCTCGGCCGAGCGCAACTGGGCGGAGGAGAAGAAGGCGCGGGCCCGCAGCAGCCGGGCGGCGGTGTTCTCCGGATGCGCGGTGACCAGCGGGTCGAGCAGCTTCAACGCGCCGCGCGGGTCCTTGGCGGCCAGCAGTTGTTCGGCGGCGCGGAAGGCGATGACATTGGTCTCCGGGGTGGCTTCGGGCACGGCACTCTCCTTGGGGATCTAGGTCGAGGCGTCGGCACGTGTGCCAGAGTCGGCGCAACACTGCGGTCGGGGACTGTATTCCCTGACGTATTCCCCGACGTACTCCCCCCACCTCCCCGACCGCGTGCGCCGCCTCCGGTTGCGCCGCGCGGACCGGAGGGAGAGTTTGGGTAGAGATGTCAGACGTGTCGCCCTCTGAGTCATCCCCCGAGCCATCCCCCGAGTCACCCTCCGAGCCCGCTCCCGGCCTCTCCCGTCGCCGCCGCCTGCTGGTGCTGGCGGTGTGCTGCATGAGCCTGCTGATCGTGAGCCTGGACCTCACCGCGCTCAACGTGGCGCTGCCCGTGTTGCAGCGGGAGCTCGGCGCCGAGGTCTCGGGGCTGCAGTGGACCATCGACGCGTACGCCGTCGTGCTGGCGTCGTTCCTGATGCTGTCCGGATCGATGGCGGACCGGATCGGCCGGCGTCGGGTCTTCCGCACCGGTCTCGTCGTCTTCACCGCCGGCTCCCTGCTGTGCGCGCTGGCTCCGGGGCTCGGCTGGCTGGTGGCCTTCCGCGCGCTCCAGGCGCTGGGCGGCTCGATGCTGAACCCGGTGGCGATGTCGATCATCACCAACACCTTTCGCGACCCGAAGGAGCTGGCCCGCGCGATCGGCGTCTGGGGCGGGGTGGTGGGCATCTCGATGGCGGTGGGGCCCATCGTCGGCGGGGCGCTGGTGCACTCCTTCGGGTGGCGTTCGATCTTCTGGCTCAACCTGCCCATCGGACTGCTCGCCCTGGTCCTCACCACCCGGTTCGTGCCGGAGTCGCGGGCCCAGCGGCCGCGCCGGCTGGATCCGGTCGGGCAGGTGCTGGTGGTGCTGCTGCTGGGCTCGCTCACCTTCGGCATCATCGAGGGCGGCGGGGCCGGCTGGAGGTCCCCGGAGATCGTGGGCTGTTTCTCCGTCAGCCTGCTCGCGCTGATCGCCCTGTTGGTGTACGAGCCGCGCCACCGCGAGCCGTTGCTGGAGTTGCGCTTCTTCCGCAGCGTGCCGTTCAGCGGCGCCGTCGCGATCGCCGTCGCCGCCTTCGCGGCACTCGGCGGCTTCCTCTTCCTCAACACGCTCTACCTGCAGAACGAGCGGGGCCTGAGCCCGCTGGCCGCCGGTCTGCACCTGCTGCCGATGGCGGCGATGACGCTGGTCTTCTCGCCGGTGTCCGGCCGGTTGGTCGGGCATTTCGGGCCGCGGCTGCCGCTGCTGCTGGCCGGGGCCGCGGTCACCACGAGCGGGCTGCTGTTCGCGGCACTGGACGCTGAGGCGTCCACGCCGTGGCTGTTCACCTGCTACGTGCTGTTCGGCATCGGCTTCGGGCTGGTGAACACGCCGATCACCAACACGGCCGTGACCGGCATGCCGCGGGCCCAGGCCGGGGTCGCGGCCGGGATCTCCTCCACCGGCCGGCAGATGGGCTCGGCGCTGGGCGTCGCCGTGGTGGGCACCGCGCTCGCCGCCGGCTCCCGCGCCGGGGGCTGGTGGATCATCACCGGGTGCGGCGGGCTCGTGCTGCTGCTCGGCGCGCTCACCACCGGACGGTGGGCCCGCGCCACCGCGGACCGCGCCACGGCCCGGCTGGCGGCGGAGTCGCCGGCGCCCGCGGCGACGCCCGCCGGGCCGCCCCGCCGCCCCCGCGGGCCGCGGTGACCCGCGGCCCGGGACGGCTCACGGCGCGGGCGCGGTGGTCCCCCGGGGCACGAACCGGGCGGGCGGTGACATCCGGGGGCTGACCGGGCGGCCGTCGACCAGCTCCAGCACCGACTCGGCGACCGAGACGCCGTACTGGTGGACGTCGACGCTCATGGTGGTCAGCGCGGGCGCGGCCAGCCGGCACAGCGTCGAATCGTCCCAGGCGACCAGGGAGAGCCGCTCGGGCACGGGCACGCCGGCGTCCTTGGCGGCGCCCAGACCCGCCACCGCCATCACGTCGTTGTCGTAGAGGATCGCGGTGGGCGGCTGATCCCGCTTGAGCAGGCGGGCGGTCAGTCGCTCCCCCGCCTCGGCGGAGTAGTCGCCCTCCACCAGCACCGGGTCGATGCCGACGGCCCGGCAGCCCTCCCGCAGGGCGTCCGTCCTGGCCCGGGTGTGCAGCAGCTCGGCGGGGCCGGTGACCCGGGCGATCCGCCGGTGGCCGAGGTCGAGCAGGCGGCCCAGCGCCTCGCGGACGCTGGCCTCGTTATGGGTGCCCACGTACGGGGTCGCCGGCTCGCCCTGCCAGGTGCCGACGACGACGGCCGGGAGCCCCAGCTCGCGCAGCACGGCCGGACGCCGGTCGTCGGGGGTGAGGTTGACCACCACCACGGCGTCGACCAGGCCGCGCGCCGCCCACCGTCGGTGGGTGGCGATCTCCTCGCGCTGGGTCGGAACGACGTGCAGCAGCACGGACATCCCGAGCACGGACAGCCGCTCCTCTATCCCGGCGATGAACTCCATGAAGAAGGGTTCGACGCCCAGCAGCCTGGCCGGCCGGGCGAGCACGAGGCCAACGGCTCCCGGCGCGCCCGGATCCCGTTCGGTCACCTGGCCTCCCCCGCCAAATCGTCCGCGCCCGCGTCCGCCAGGGAGTTGGCGCTGCGCAGCACCAGCGGGTCGGCGAACGCGGCCGGGTCGACGGTGGCGGTGGTCCGCACCGTGAACGAGCGGGTCTCGCCGGCCAGCAGGGACACGAGTTGCTCGTCCACCTCGGCGTCGGGCGCCACCCGGTCGGCCAGGATCGCCACGTCCCGGGCGAAGGACTCGGCCCGCACGTCCACCCGGTAGCCGCCGGGCACCGCCACGGCGTCGGCGCGGAGCGGCTCCGGCGCGTACCGCAGATCGCGGTCCTCGGCGAACAGGTGGACGACGCGGATGTCCGCGATGGTGGCCACCAACACCTCCCGGGTCGCGTCCGCCGGCTTCACCAGCGAGTCCGGCAGCTCCAGTTCGGCGACGGAACGCGCCGAGACGTCGAGAGGGATCGTAGCGTCGTCCAGGGGGCCGCCGTCGAACGATATCCGCTCGATGCGAAGCGTTCCGCGCCACGGGGCGTCGGAGTCGTTGACCGCCAGCAGGGTGGTGTGGCCGTGCCGCGGCTGCACGGTCAGCAGGCGCGGGGCGAAGGCGTGGCGCAGGCCGTACCAGAGCGGCTTGCGGCGCCCTTCGCCGTCCACCGCGGCCCAGGAGGTCACCGGCCAGCAGTCGTTGAGCTGCCAGACCAGGGCGCCGGCGGTGCGCGGCCAGTACGACCTGAAGTGCTCGATGCCGAAGGCCACGGCGCGGGCCTGGTTGAGCTGGGTGGCCCAGTGCCAGTCGGCGAAGGTGCGCGGCCGGGGCAGGTGCGGCGCCATGCCGCGGTCCAGCTTGCCGTTGCCGTCCTCCGCCTTCTGGTGCAGCAGGAAGCCGGGCGAGGTCGGGGTCAGCGGGTCGTCGTGGATCCACTGGGTGAGGGTGGTCCAGGTCGGCGGGCCCTGGAAGCCGAACTCGGAGCAGAACCGCGGGATGTGGTCGCGGTAGGTGGTGTAGTCGAGCCGGTTCCACACCTTCCATTCGTGCCGGGTGCCGCGGTCGGTGTCGTTGGGGTGGCGCTCCTCGGGCGTGAAGCCGGGGGTGTACGGGCTGCCCTCGGAGTACGGGAGGGTGGGGTCGAGTTCGGCGAGGATCCGGGGAAACAGCTCGGTGTAGTAACGCCGGCCCCAGGTGCGGCCGGCGAGCTTCTCCTGCCAACCCCAGTCCATCCAGCCCCAGAGGTTCTCGTTGCCGCCGTTCCACAGGGCCAGCGAGGGATGACCGGCGAGCCGGGCGACGTTCTCCCGCGCCTCGGCCTCGAACTCGCCCCAGAGGGGCTCCTCCTCGGGGTAGGCGGCGCAGGCGAGCGGGAAGTCCTGCCAGACCAGGACGCCGCGTTCGTCGCAGACCTCGTAGAAGTCGTCGGTCTCGTAGATGCCGCCGCCCCACACCCGCAGCATGTTCATATGGGCCGCGACCGCCTGGTCCACCCGGCGTTCGAGGCGCCCGCGGGTGATCCGGGTGAGGAAGTGGTCGTCGGGGATCCAGTTGGCGCCCTTGGCGAAGATCGGCCGGCCGTTGACGACGAGCGTGAACGGGGCGCCGACGTCGTCGGGCACCGTGTCCAGGGTGACGGTGCGGAAGCCCACGCGGCGCTCCGCCGTGTCCAGCGGCTCGGAGGAGGGGTCGTCCGCCTCGCCGGGCGCGTCGAGGGTGACGGTCAGGTCGTACAGCGGCTGGTCGCCGTGGCCGACGGGCCACCACAGCCGGGCCTCCGGCACCTCGACGGTGACCACGCCGGCGTCGGCCCCCGCGGGCACCCGGATGGTGGCCCGGTGCCCGTCCACGGTGGCGGTCAGGCGCAGTTCGGTGTCCGGGCCGAGCCCGGAGCGCTCGACCGCGACGTGCACCGCCACGCGTCCCGTGCCGTCCTCGGCGACGGTCACCAGCGGGCGCACCTCGGCCAGCCGCGCGGTGTGCCAGCGCTCCAGCCGCACCGGCTTCCAGATGCCGGCGGTCTGCAGGTCGGGGCCCCAGTCCCAGCCGAAGGAGCAGGCCATCTTGCGGACCATGTTGAACGGGTGGGAGTAGGCGCGGGGTCGGGCGCCGAGCCTGCTCTGCTGCTCCTCGGCGTACTCCAGGGCCGGGCGGAAGGTGACCGCGAGCTCGGCCGGTCCCTCGCCGAGCCGGTCCCGGACGTCGAAGCGGTAGGAGCGGTGCATGTTCGCGGTGCTGCCCAGCGGCCGGCCGCCGAGTTCCACGGTGGCCACGGTGTCGAGGCCGTCGAAGGCGAGGTCCACCCGCTCGCCGGGGGCGATGGGGGTACCGCCCAGGCCCCCAGGGCCTGGGGGAGGCTCGGCGTCCAGCGTGGTGGCGTAGCGCCAGTGGGCGCGGTGCGCCCAGGCCAGTTCCTCCTCGACCCGGTCCAGGTACGGGTCGGGGATGAGGTCGGCGGCGAGCAGATCGAGGTGCGCGCTGCCCGGCACCCGGGCCGGGACCTCCCGCCCGGCCAGCTCCGCGGGAACGGGTCCGCCCGCCGCGGTCAGGCGCCAACCGTCGTGCACAGTGCGGCGGATCATCGTGACACACTCCCAGAGTTTTCCAGTCGAACCAGTCGAACAGACGTGCGATTGTTACGCAAGCTAATAAAGTAAGTCAACGCCGCCGCCGGACGGCGGCGGCACCGACAGCGAAGGACAGCGAACCCGTGGTACCTCGATCCCCCGACGGCGATCCGTCGTCCGACCTGATCCACCTGCGTGCGGCCGGCGTCAGCCTGGTGCTCGACCTCTCCGGCGCCCGGCTGCCCCGGGTGCTGCACTGGGGCACAGACCTGGGCCCACTCGGGGCCGCCGAGCTCGCCGCCCTGCGGCTCGCCCAACGCCCCCAGCCCATCGGCTTCTCGGTGGACGCCCGCGTCGAGGTGGCGGTGCTGCCCGAGCAGTCCGCCGGCTGGCTGGGCACGCCGGGACTGGTCGGCAACCGCGGCGGCGCCGACTTCTCCACCGCCTTCGCCGTGCGCGAGGTGACCAGAACGGCGGACGGCGTCGTGGTGCGGGCCGACGACCTCGTCGCCGCCGTGGGCCTGGAACTGACCGTCGAACTCACCCCGGCGGGCCTGGTGCGGCAGCGGGCGAGCGTCACCAACCGCGGCGACACGCCGTTCGCCGTGGACGCCCTCCAGCTCACCCTGCCGGTGCCCGCCGCCGCCACCGAACTGCTCGACTTCACCGGTCACCACCTGCGCGAACGCAGCCCGCAGCGCAGCCCGTTCCACCAGGGGCTGTGGGTGCGCGAGAACCGCACGGGCCGCACCGGCTACGACGCGGCCTACCTGCTGGTGGCCGGCACCGCCGGGTTCGGCAACCGCGGCGGCGAGGTGTGGGGCGTGCACACCGCCTGGTCGGGCAACCACCGCACGTTCGCCGAGCGCACCTTCCACGCCGTCTCGTTGCTCGGCTCCGGGGAACTGCTGCTCTCCGGCGAGGTGACGCTCGCTCCGGGCGCCAGCTACGCCTCGCCCTGGCAGTACGGCTCCCACGGCACCGGGCTCGACGAGTTGTCCGCGCGCTTCCACCGACAGCTGCGCGCCCGGCCGCACCACCCGGCCACCCCGCGCCCCGTGGTGGTCAACACCTGGGAGGCCGTCTACTTCGACCACGACCTCGACCGGCTGCGACGGCTGGCCGACGCCGCCGCGGAGGTCGGTGCCGAGCGGTTCGTGCTGGACGACGGCTGGTTCGGCTCGCGCCGTGACGACCGCAGGGGGCTGGGCGACTGGTACGTCTCGGACGAGGTCTGGCCCGAGGGCCTGACGCCGCTGACCGACCATGTCACGGGACTCGGCATGCAGTTCGGGATCTGGGTCGAACCCGAGATGATCAACGAGGACTCCGAACTGGCGCGCGCCCACCCCGACTGGATCATGGCGACCGGCGGCCGACTGCCCGGCGCCGCCCGGTCCCAGCAGGTGCTCGACCTGGCCCGTCCCGAGGCGTTCGCGTACATCCTGGAGCGGCTGGACGCGCTGCTGGCCGAGTACCCCGTCGGCTACCTGAAATGGGACCACAACCGGGACCTGGTCGAGGCCGGTCACCAGCCGACCGGCCGGGCCGGGGTGCACGGCCAGACGCTGGCGGTCTACCGGCTCATGGACGAGCTGCGGCGCCGCCACCCCGACGTGGAGATCGAGTCCTGCTCCTCCGGCGGCGGGCGCGTCGACCTGGAGATCCTCGAACGCACCGACCGGGTGTGGGTCTCCGACTGCATCGACGCCCTGGAGCGGCAGCAGATCCAGCGCTGGACCAACGCGCTGATCCCGCTGGAGCTGATGGGCACGCATGTCGGGGCGGGTCTGGCCCACACCACCGACCGGCGGCACCCGCTCGATTTCCGGGCCGGGACGGCGCTGTTCGGCCATTTCGGCATCGAATGGGACCTGACCAGCGCGGAGCCGGCGGACCGGGAGCGGCTGGCCGAATGGGTCGCCCTCTACAAGGAGCTGCGTCCGCTGCTGCACACCGGCACCTCGGTGCACGCCGACCACCAGGACCCGGCTTACCGGGTGCACGGGGTGGTGGCCGAGGACGGCTCCGACGCGCTGTTCGCCGTGGTGGCCGTCGCCACCTCGTCGGCCTATCCCCCGGGTCCGGTGCGGCTGCCGGGGCTCGATCCGGAGGCCGTCTACCACGTGCGGCCGCAGCCGCCGGGCGACGTGCCGGACGGCAACGCCGCCCGCTGGGGAGCCGCCCTGCCGTGGTGGACCGAGGACGGCGTGCGGCTGCCCGGGCGCGCGCTGGAGCGGGCAGGGCTGCAGGCACCCGTGCTGTTCCCCGAGCGGCTTGTGCTGATCCGCGCCACCCGGGTCTGAGCCGGACCGCGCGGGGCCGGGGGCGCGTCCTCCGGCCCCGCGCGCCGTCAAGCCGCGCCGCCGGAGGCGGCCCGGGGCCGGTCCTCGTCCTGTTCCAGCCACGACTTCGCGTGGTGGTCGTAGGTGCGGGTCAGGTCCTCGGGATCGATCTGGTCCCCCTCGGCGGCCAGCGACCGCCCGCGTTCCTCGGGGTTGGGGGCCGCCGCGGCGAGCAGCCGCGTGTAGGGGTGCTGCGGGGTGAGGATGACGTCGTCGGCGGGACCGCGCTCCACCACCCGACCCCGGTACATCACGAGGATGTCGTCGGAGAAGTGCCGCGCGGTGGCCAGGTCGTGGGTGATGTAGAGCACCGCGAGCTCGTCCTCGCGCTGCAGCCTGGCCAGCAGGTTGAGCACGCCGAGGCGGATGGACACGTCGAGCATCGACACCGGCTCGTCGGCGACGACGACCCGGGCGCCCGGCGCGAGCGCACGGGCGATCGCCACCCGCTGCCGCTGGCCGCCCGACAGTTCGTGCGGGCGGCGCTGGGCGAGTTGGCGTGCCGGCACGAGGTTGACGCGCTCCAGCAGTTGCTCGACCTGCTCCCTGGTCTCTGCCCGGCCCCTGGTCCGCCCGTGCAGCCGCAGCGGGCGGGCGAGGTGATGCTCGATGGTGTGGAAGGGGTTGAGCGAGGCGAACGGGTCCTGGAAGACCATCTGCACATGGTCGCGGTACTCGCGGTCGGCGACCGGCCGGCCGTCGGGACGGGTGGCGACGATCTTGCCCGCGGTGGGCCGTTCCAGGCGCGCGATCATCTTCGCGACGGTGGACTTCCCCGAGCCCGACTCCCCCACCAGGGCGACGGTGCGGCCCGGGGTCAGGGTGAAGGAGACCCGGTTGACGGCGCGCAGGGTGCCGTGCCGGAAGCCGTCCCTGACCGCGTAGTCCTTCACCAGGTCGCGGACCTCCAGTGTGGTCATCGTGACGCTCCCTCGCTGTCGTTCTTCTGCGGTGTCGTCTCCGACAACGCCTCGGGCGGTGGGGCGTCGGAGCCGCGGACGAAGGCGCCGCGCTCGCCGGTCAGGCTCGGGAAGGAGGCGAGCAGCTGCTGGGTGTAGGAGTGCTGCGGCCTGGCATAGATCTCGTCGGCCGGCGCGTACTCCACCACCTCGCCCTCGCGCATCACGGCGATGGTGTCGCTCAGCTCCAGCAGCAGCGGCAGGTCGTGGGTGATGAAGATGACCGCGAAGCCCAGCTCGTCCCGGAGCCGGATGATCTCCCGCAGGATGCCACGCTGCACCACCACGTCCAGCGCGGTGGTGGGCTCGTCCATGATCATCACCTGCGGGTCGAGCAGCATCGCCATCGCGATCATGACGCGCTGCCGCATGCCGCCGGAGAGCTCGTGCGGGAAGGAGGACAGCCGCGCCGGGTCGACGCCGACCAGCCCGAGCACCTCCCGGCAGCGCGCCACGCGCTGCTCCTTCGGCATGTCGGGGCGGTGCGTGGTGAGCACGTCGTCGAGCTGCTCGTGGATGGTGATCACCGGGTTGAGGGAGTTCATCGCCCCCTGGAACACCATGGAGAGCTTGTCCCAACGGAACCGGCGCAGCGACTCCCGCGGCAGGGACAGCAGGTCGATGTCCTCGCCGCTTCGGTCGTGGAAGACCACGGAGCCGTGGGTGACCTCGGCCGGCGGGCGGTGCAGCCGGTTGATCGCGTAGGCCAGGGTGGTCTTGCCGCAGCCGGACTCGCCGGCCAGGCCGAGTATCTCGCCGCGTCCCAGGGTGAGGGAGACGTCCTTGACGGCGTGGACGGGGTTCTCCGTCTGGTACACGACGTCGAGCGCGGTCACGGTCAGCACGGGAGTCCTTCCCGGACCGTCGGCCGCCGGCTCCTCGGTGCGGACCGCGGTGGTGGAGTCCGCGGAGGCGGTCCTCGCGGCGGCCCCCGAGGCGGCGCTGCTGACGCGCCGAGCGCTGCCAGCGCGGCCGGAACGGGGAACGCGCAGCTTGGGGTTGATGATCTCGTCGATGCTGAAGTTGATCAGCGCGAGACCGCAGCCGAAGAGGGCGATCACCAGTCCTGGCGGCACGAACCACCACCACGCCTCGTACTGCAGCGCGAAGCCGTTCTGCGCGAAGTAGAGCATCGTGCCGAGGGTGTGGGAGTTCGACGCCCCGAGCCCCAGGAACGACAGGCCCGCCTCGGAGAGGATCGCGGCGATCACCGCGAAGACGAACTGCGAGGCGAGCAGCGGCAGCAGGTTCGGCAGGATCTCCACCGTGACGATGCGCCAGCGCTTCTCCCCCGCGACGCGCGCCGCCGCCACGTAGTCGCGGTTACGCAGGGAGAGGGTCTGGGCGCGCAGCACCCGGGCGGAGGCGGCCCAGCCGGTGATGGCGAGCACCACCGCCACGGTCCACCAGCCGCGGTCCCTGGCCGGCACGAAGCCAGCGATCACGATGACCAGCGGCAGCCCGGGAATGACCAGCATGACGTTCGAGAACAGCGAGAAGCCCTCGTCCACGGCGCCGCCGACGTAGCCGCCGATGATGCCGAAGAACGCGGACAACACGGTGGCCAGGATGCCGACCAGCAGGCCGATCTGGAGCGAACCCCGGGTGGAGTAGGCGAGCTGGGCGAGGACGTCCTGTCCCGTCTGCGTGGTGCCGAGCAGGTGGCCACCGCCCGGCGAGGCCATGCCGGTGCTGCTGATGGCGTCCGGGTCGCTCACCAGCATCGGCCCGAGCACCCCGAAGAGCGTGAGGCCGAGGACGAGGAACAGGCCGACGCCGAGCTTCGGCGACCAGCTGGGCAGCAGGGAGCGCCAGCCGCTGCGCGGGGCGACGTCCTCGGCCGCGGGCGGCGCGGCGTCGGTGCTCTCGGGGAGCGGACTGAGATGGGTCACGATGCCAGCTCCTCGTTCACTTCTCGACCCGGGTACGGGGATCGATGAGGCCGTACAGCAGGTCCACGATCAGGTTCGCGCCCAGCACGGCGACGGTGATCACCAGGAAGATGCCCTGCATCAGGGCGTAGTCGTTGTTCTCGACGGCCTGGAGCAGCTTGCTGCCGATGCCGGGATAGGAGAAGACCTGCTCGGTGATGATGGAGCCGGACACCACGAAGCCGAGGGAGATCGCGAAGCCCGCCACCGACGGCAGCGCCGCGTTCCTGGCCGCGTAGCGGGTCATGATCCGGCGGTCCCGCAGCCCCTTCGCCCGTGCGGTGAGGACGTAGTCCTCGTCCATGGTCGACACCATCATGTTCCGCATCCCCAGCAGCCAGCCGCCGACCGACGAGACCACGATGGTCAGGGCGGGCAGGGTGCCGTGGTAGATGGCGGACTGGATGAACTCCGGATTCCAGCCGGGCATCAGGGTCACGTCGTACCCCTGCTGGAGCGGGAACCAGTCCAGCATGGACGAGAAGACCAGGATGAAGATGAGGGCCAGCCAGAAGTACGGCACCGCGGACAGCACCGTGGTGGCCGGCACCAGGGAGTCCAGCCAGGTGCCCCGCTTCCAGCCGACGACCGCGCCGAGCCCCACCCCGATCAGGAACGACAGCAGGGTCGCTATGCCCACCAGGGTGATGGTCCAGGGCAGCGCCTGGGAGATGACGTAGGTGACGTCCTCCGGGAAGGCGCTGACCGAGACTCCCAGATCGCCGCGGAAGATGTTGCCCAGATAGGACACGTACTGGTCCCACAGCGGCTCGCCGGTGTCGGTGCCGAGCAGCAGTTCGTAGGACCGGCGCACGGCCGGATCGACCGAGCCGCCACGCTGCTGGAGCTTGGCCAGCAGCGTGTCGACCGGGTTCCCCGGCATCATCCGCGGGATGAAGAAGTTCAGGGTCAGCGCCGCCCAGAAGGCGACGAGGTAGAACCCGAGCTTGCGGGCGTAGTACCTCATGGAATCGTGTCACTCACCGTTGGGCGTGAGGTTCTTGAAGACCTCGGCCTGGTCGGGGCGCTGCCAGATCGCCGGGAAGACGTACAGATCGTCCTCGGTCGGCCAGCCGGAGAACTTGTCGACGTTGACCTCGCTGGTGTTGCCGCCGAGCATGATCGGGATGTACGGCATGTCCTCCTCGATCTGGGTCTGGATGGTGTCGAGGTACGGCTGACGCGCCGCCGTGTCCGTGGGGTCCGTCCGGCCCAGGCCCTCGATGGCCTCGTCCACGTCCGCGTTCGAGTAGCGGGCGAAGTTCGGGTTGGCGGTCTCGCCGACCTCGGCGGTGTTCGCGCTGGAGTAGAAGTAGTTGTAGCCCCAGTACGGGTCGGGCGAGGGGCCCGGGTACTGCGAGTCGATCAGCAGCTCGTAGTCGCCGCGGCCGCGGGCGTCGGACCACTCGTTCCAGGAGGACTGCTGCACGGTCAGCTCGATGCCGGCGGCCTCCAGCTGCTGGGCGAGCGTGTTGACGGCGGTGATGTAGTCGTTCCAGCCGGACACGACGCGCACGCTCATGGACACCTTCTGACCGTCCTTGGCGAAGATGCCGTCGTCGCCACGGGTGTAGCCGGCGTCCTCCAGGATGGCCGCGGCCTCCTCGGCGTTCGCGGTCATCGGAACGGTCCGGTCGGTCAGCCCGTCGGCCAGGATGTCGGCGTCGCGCTCGGGGAGCGCGAATCCGGGCGACATCTCCTGGGCGGTGTTCTGGAAGGACAGCGCGTTGAGCTGGTCACGGTCCATGGCGTTGTAGACCGCGTGCCGCACCGCCGGGTCGGTCTGCGGGCCCGTGCAGCCGAGTTCGGCGTTGGAGCACGCCGTCAGCGTCATCTGGAACACGTGCGCCGTGATGGCCGTGTAGCCGGGGTAATTCTCCTCGACCTTGTCGATGTTCGGCACCGGGCCGGTCTGCCAGTCGATCTGCCCCGCGGACAGTGCGTCGGCGCCCGCCTGGTTGCCCGAGAGGGCGAGGTAGCGGACGTTCTTCACGGCCGGTGCGCCGTCCCAGTAGTCCGGATTGGCCGCCAGTGTGAAGGCCTGCGGCTTGAACTCGCCCAGCGTGTAGGCGCCGGTGCCGACGGGTTCGGTGATGGTGTCCTTGGAGGGGTCGTCGATCTCGCCCCAGATGTGCTCGGGAACGATCCACACCTTGCCGAGCAGCTGCGGACCGTCCATGAACGACGGCTCGTCGAAACTGACCGTGACCTCGGTGTCGCTGACCACCTCGGTCTCGCCGGAGAAGCCGATCGTGTTGATGCTGTCGTTCTCCACGAGCATGTCGAGCGTGAACTTCACGTCGTCGGCGGTGAACTTCTCACCGTCGGACCACGTGACGCCCTCCCGGAGCGTGATCGACAGCTCGGTGCCGTCCTCGTTCCACTCGTAGCCGGTGCCCAGCAGCGGCTTCGGGTCGTCCTGGCGGGCGATGTTGAAGAAGAACAGCGGCTCGAAGATGCTTCCCGGGCCCTCGACCAGCGTCGGCGAGTACGGGTTGAAGTTCCGCTGGTAGTCGCCCGCCTGACCGGTGTAGACGATCAGGGTGTCGTCGTCGGCCGCCGCGCTTCCGCTGTTACTCGAGCCGCATCCGGCAGCCAGCAGGCCCAGCGCGACTGCGCCGATCGCCGTGACGCGGGCGCGCCTGAATCTTCCGTGATGTAGAAGCATGGATGTTCCTCTCGTGGCCGCTCCGGCAGCGGGCTGGCCGGGGTAGGATTGTTAAGCTGCTGAATTAACAAAGTCAAGCTCCGGATGACAACGACTCGTGACCGGGGCCGGCGCAGGACCGCAGCTCGACCACCCGGCGCGGCGCCTACACTTGGGCGTCGCCCGGAGTGATCGGGAGGACACGTCGGGGGCCGGGGGCCCGCATCGGATGGGGAGGACGCACGTGACCGAGCCGGGAGCCACCCCTCGCGCCACCCCCCACGCGAGCAGCCGCGCTGCCGTCCTGGACGTGATCCGGGCGGCCGGCACGATCAGTCGGGTCGGGCTGGTCAGGGCCACCGGCTTCACCGGCGCGACGATCTCCACGGTGGTCCGGCGCCTGATCGACGACGGCCTGGTCCTGGAGACCGGCCGCGCGGAGTCCACCGGCGGCAAGCGCCGGGTGCTGCTCCAGCTCAACCTGGCGTCCCGGTACGCCGTGGGCGTGCACCTCGACCACGCCGGCATCACCTACGTGCTCACCGACCTCGGCGGCTCCGTGGTGGCCCGGATGTCGCGCGCCGGGGTCGGCGCCGACGACCCGCCGGCGGTGGTGGAGCGGATGGCGACCGAGATCGAGGCGCTGCTGGAGGGCGCCGACGTGGACCGCCGCCGCCTGGTGGGGCTCGGACTGGTCGCGCCCGGACCGATGAACCAGACCAGCGGCATGCAGCTTGTCCCGCCGGCCATGCGGCGCTGGGAGGACTTCCCGCTGGACCAGGAGTTGGCCGCGGCGACCCGGCTCCCGGTGCTGCTGGACAACGACGCCACCGCGGCGGCGCTCGGCGAGCACTGGTCGGGCGGGGTCGGCGGCGCCTCCACCTTCGCCGCCGCCTATATGGGCACCGGTATCGGCGCCGGGCTGATGATCAACGGCATCCCCTACCGGGGGCCCAGCGGCAACGCCGGCGAGATCGGACATATCTGCCTGGACCTGGAGGGCCCGGAATGCTGGTGCGGCGCCCGCGGCTGCACCGAGACGCTGGCCGGGCCCGGCGCGGTGGTCGCCGCGGCACGCGCGGACCGGGAGTTGATGTCCACGACGGGTCTGGCGCCGGCCGCGGACCCGGCCCGGCGGGCAGCCGACTTCGCCGCGGTCACCCGCGCCGCGCTGCGCGGCGAACCGCGCGCCCGCTCCCTGTTGGAGGCGTCCGCGCGCTACCTGGCCGTCGCCGCCCGAACCCTGGCGAACATCATGGACCTCGAACAACTGGTCCTCACCGGGCCGAGCCTGGCCATCGCGGGCTCCATCTACCTGCCGGTGGTGCAGCGCGAGCTCAACGAGTCGTTCTTCTCCCGGTCCACCCACCCGGTGACGGTGCGGCTGTCCCGGTCGGCCGCGACGGCCCCCGCCATCGGCGCCGCCGCGATGGTGCTGCAGTCGGAACTGGTGCCCTTGCGCGAAGGGTTGCGCCTGCCGGACAACCTCGCCGAGGCCGAACCGGCGAGCCACGTGGCCGGCGCCGGGCCCAACGTCGCATCGTCCGGCGTGGCATAGCGCGTTGCGTAGGGAGCCGGGGCGCGCACGGCGCCCGGGCGACGTCCGCGCGCGTGCCGAAAATGATCACCGTCGGTGATACCTTTCGCCAGGTCTGTCCCCTAACGGGTTAATTCTCAGCACCGGACACATGGCTCCCACGGCACACGGGGACACATCGGTCGTCCAGGCGAACAGGCGTCGCGCGGCGCGACGCCGGCAATCGCGTCGCCTCGCCCGCCCACCGACCCGTCGTGCCCGGAAGACAGGGCCGAGAGACAGGGAGAGCCCTGGAGTGGAGACCCCCGACACCGTGTGGAACTGCCCGTTCGACTATGCCGAGCGGCTGGAGTTCGACCCGTTGCTGCGGCGCATGATGACCGAGGCGCCAATCGCCAGGATTCGCATGTCCTACGGGGAGGGCGAGGCCTGGCTGGTCACCCGCTACGAGGACGTGCGGACCGTGACCACCGACCGCAGGTTCAGCCGGGCCGCGGTCATCGGCCGGAACTTCCCGAGGATGACGCCCGAGCCCATCGTGCAGTCGGAATCGATCAACCTGCTCGACCCGCCCGCGAGCAGCCGGCTGCGCAAGCTGGTCTCCCAGGCGTTCACCACTCCGCGGGTGGAGGCGATGCGGCCGGCGACCCAGCGGATCGTCGACGAGCTGCTGGACGAGATGGCCGAGCACGGGCCGCCCGCGGACCTGGTGAAGCACGTTTCGATGCGGCTGCCGCTGACCACCATCTGCGAGGTGCTCGACATTCCGGAGTCGGACCGGATCGAGCTCCGGGGCCGCGCCGTGACCATGATGAACATCGGCCCGACCACCCGCGAGGCGGCCATCCAGGCCAAGGCCGAACTCCGCACGTACTTCGGGGATCTGACCGCCCGTCGGCGCGCCGACCCTGGCGACGACCTGATCAGCGTGCTGGCCACCGCCCGGGACGGCGACGACCTGATGGGCGACGACGAGCTGACCGTCATGGCGATGATCCTGCTGATCACCGGCCACGACACCAGCACCTACCAACTGAGCAACCTCACCTACACCTTGCTGACGTACCCCGAGCAGCTCGCCAAGCTGCGCGCCCATCCGGAACTGCTGCCGCAGGCGCTGGAGGAGTTGCTCCGGTTCATCCCGTTCCGCAAGGGCGTCGGCATCCCCCGGATCGCCACCGAGGACGTCGAGCTCGGCGGTGTGACCATCCGGGCCAACGACACCGTGCACGTCTCCTACCTGGCGGCCAACCGGGACGTGCGGCGCTTCCCGAACCCCGACGAGCTCGACCTGGACCGGCCGGTCTCACCGCATATGACCTTCGGCTGGGGCGCGCACCACTGCGTCGGCGCCCCGCTGGCGCTGATGGAGCTCCAGGTGGCGATCGGCACCATGCTGTCCCGCTTCCCGCGCCTCGAGCTCGCCATTCCGGCCGAGGAGGTGCGCTGGAACACCGAGTCCATCTGGCGGTACCCGTACGAGCTTCCACTGACCTGGTGAGGGCGGCCCGCGGCTGACCCCGGGGTGGTGGTGCCGCGGCGACCCGACCGACATCAGGAAAACCCGTAGAAACACCGTTCGCAGCCATCGATGCCGCGGCGCCGGCCGGTAGCGGCCCGCCTGCGGCGTGGGGAGGGGATCATGGCAACCCTGTGCCGACCGTCCATCGCGGTCCCAGAGCATGTCATCACCATGGAGCAGACGCTCCAACTGTGCCGCACCGTGCACGCCGACCATCCGCAGCTCGCGTTGGCGCTGCGGCTGATCGAGAACACCGGGGTGCGCACCCGACACATCGTCCAGCCGATCGAGGAGACGCTGCGCCATCCGGGCTTCGAACACCGGAACCGGCTGTACGAGCAGGAGGCGAAACGCCGGGTTCCCGAGGTCGTCCACCAGGCGTTGAAAAACGCCGGGCTGGGCGTGGGGGACATCGACCTGATCGTCTACGTCTCGTGCACCGGCTTCATGATGCCCTCGCTGACCGCGTGGCTCATCAACGAGCTGGGCTTCAGATCGGAGACCCGGCAGCTGCCGATCGCCCAGCTGGGCTGCGCCGCCGGCGGGGCCGCGATCAACCGGGCGCACGACTTCTGCCTGGCCTACCCGCAGGCCAACGCGCTGATCGTGGCCTGCGAGTTCTGCTCGCTGTGCTACCAGCCCACCGACCTCGGCGTCGGTTCGCTGCTGTCGAACGGCCTGTTCGGCGACGCGGTGGCCGCCGCCGTGGTGCGCGGTCTCGGCGGTGCCGGCGTGGTGCTGGAGCGCAACGGCTCACATCTGGTGCCGGACACTGAGGACTGGATCTCGTACTCGGTCAGGAACACCGGCTTCCACTTCCTGCTGGACAAACGGGTGCCGACCACGATGAAGATGCTGGCGCCGGCGCTGCGGACGCTGACCGAGGAGCACGACTGGGACGTGTCGGGGCTCGACTTCCACATCGTGCACGCCGGGGGCCCGAGGATCCTCGACGACCTGTGCAAGTTCCTCGAGGTCGACCCCGACATGTACCGCTACAGCCGGGCCACGCTCGCCGAGCGGGGCAACATCGCCAGCTGCGTCGTCTTCGACGCGCTGGATCGGATGTTCGCGGACGGCGGGGCGACGGAGGCGGCACGCGGGCTGATCGCCGGGTTCGGCCCGGGGATCACCGCCGAGATGGTGCTGGGCCGGTGGGCGGAGACCCGGCAGCCGGCCATGGACCGGCTCGGGCCCGCCCGCCGGGCGGAGGAGCAGGCCGGGGTCGGCTGACCCGGGCACCGCCGGCAGACTCGTCACGACGAGGTTGCGCACGGGACTCCGGGTGTCGTGACGGCGCACGAACGCCGTCACGACACCCGGGCGGGGTGGTCCGCGAAGTACGCCCGGACCACCTCGGTATGCGTGGGGAACGCCAGGCTGACAGGTTCGTGCAGCACGAGCCACTCCGTGGCCTCCTCGGTGGCCGCCGACGGCGGCAGGGTGTCGGCGTCCCGCGGCGGCAACAGGGCGAAGACGTTCAGCGTCAGCTCCCCGCTGCTCACGTCGAAGAGCGTCGCCTCCCCGGCCGGGGCGGTCAGTCCCGTCTCCTCCCACAGCTCCCGCACCGCGGCCTGACGCCAGGTCTCGCCGCGCTCCATATAGCCGCCAGGCAGGGCCAGTTCGCCGCGGCAGGGCTCGATGTCCCGGCGCACCACCACGAGTCCGTGGCGGCCGTCCCGCTCGACCGGCAGCAACGCCACGGCGACCGGTAGCGGGTTCATCCAGTGGGTCTCGCCGCAGCCCCCGCAGTCACGGGGCCAGGCCAGATCGTCGGGATAGCCGGTGCCGCAGTAGGGACAGTGAGTGACGCGACGACCGTAGGTGTATGCCATCAGTAACACCTACCATCCCGGCGCCCGCGCCTTCCATCCCAGCCGCCGGGCACCCCCGCCCCTGGGGCGTGTCACGGTTTGCGGCCGACACCGCAGAAGGCGTCCACCTCGGGGATCGAGGCGCCCTGAGGGGGATCCTCCGGGCGCCACCGCGAGCAGGACACGACGCCGGGCGGCACCAGGTCAAGACCCGCGAGGAACGTGGCGATCTGCCCGGGGGCGCGCAGCCGGTAGGGCGCCGCCCCCGAGGCGTTGTAGCCCTGCACCGCCTCGTCCGACTCCCGAGGGTGAACGACGCTGGTGCCGTCGTTGACGCACAGGTGACTGCCGGGCGGGAGGCCGTCGAGCAGCCGCCGGACGATCGAGCGCGCCTCCTGGTCGTCGCCGACGTGGCCGAGCACCCCGTTGAGCAGGAGCCCCACGGGCCGGGAGAGGTCGAGGGTGGCCCCGGCCGCCGTCAGGATCCTCTCGGGGTCGCGCAGATCGGCCTGCACGTAGTCGGCGGCCCCCTCCGGGCCGCTGACCAGCAGCGCACGGGCGTGGGCGAGCACCAGGGGATCGTTGTCCACGTACACCACGCGGCATTCGGGGGCGATCCGCTGGGCTATCTCGTGGACGTTGTCAGGGGCCGGCAGGCCGGCGCCGATGTCGAGGAACTGCCGGAGGCCGGCGGGACCCGCCAGGTGGCGGACGCTGCGGGCCACGAACCCGCGGGCGGCCCGCGCCACGTCGACCACGCCGGGGTAGGTGGTGCGGTAGCGGTCGCCGGCCAGCCGGTCCACCTCGTAGTTGTCCCGGCCGCCCAGCCAGTAGTTCCAGACGCGGGCGGAATGCGGCACCGAATTGTCGATCGCGTCGTCGGAATGGTCGATCGCGTCGTCGGTCACGGGGACTCCTGGTGATGCCTGCTGCGCTGCGTGCCGGGTCATCGTCCCTGCCCGCCGCGTGGGTGGCGGGCGACGCGGAGGCGGCGACGGCCTCGCGCCCGGCCTCGGTGAGGCGCGCGGCCGGCATGGCCGGCGTCGGCGACGGCGACCATGCACCACGGTCCCCTGAGGTCCATGACAGCACGGGATCATAGACGCGGGGTGTCGCCTTGTCGAAAAGTCGTCCCCGGCGCACGGCCCTGACCAGGGCGAATCCGCCCGCGTACGCGGCCGGACCCGAGGTCACCCGGCGACGAGCGCCGGCTCCCGGCCGGGGGCGGCGCGCGCCAGGAGCGCGAGAACGTCCGCCACGGCCGCCCGGCCCGCCCGGTTGGCACCGACGGTGCTGGCCGACGGGCCGTAGCCGACCAGATGGACCCGCGGGTCGCGAACCGCGCGGGTGCCCTCCAGGCGGATGCCGCCGCCCGGCTCGCGCAGCCGCAGCGGCGCCAGATGGTCGATGGCGGGCCGGAACCCGGTGGCCCACAGGAGGGTGTCGGCCGCCACCTCGCGGCCGTCGCGCCAGGCCACGCCGTCGGGGGTGATCCGGTCGAACATCGGCAGCCGGTCCAGCACGCCGCGGCGGCGGGCTCGGCGCATCTCCTCGGTCATCGGCAGGCCGGTCACCGACACCACGCTCCGCGGCGGCAGGCCGTGCCGCACCCGGTCCTCGACCAGCGCGACCGCGGCCCGGCCCTGCACCTCGCCGAAGGAGTCCTCGCGGAACACCGGCGGCCGCCGGGTCACCCAGGTGGTGGCGGCGGCCACCTCGGCGATCTCCAGCAGGTGCTGCACGGCGGAGGTGCCGCCGCCGACCACCACCGCGCGTTCGCCGGCGAAGGCGTCGGGGCCGGGATACCGCGCGGTGTGCAGCTGGCGCCCCCGGAAGTCACCCTGGCCCGCGACATGCGGCCAGAAGGGACGGTCCCAGGTGCCGGTGGCGTTGATCAGCGCCCGGGTGGTCCACTCCCCCGCGTCGCTGCTGACCCGCAGCCGGCCATCGCCCGCCTCGCGCACCGCGGTGACGTTCACGGGACGCAGCACCGGGAGCTCGAAGGCGCGCTCGTAGTCGGCGAAGTAGTCGGCGACCACCTCGGCGGAGGGGCGGTCCGGGTCCGCGCCGGTCAGCTCCCTGCCGGGCAGCGCGTGCACGCCGTGCACCCGGCCGTAGGTCAGCGTGGGCCAGCGGAACTGCCAGGCGCCGCCGGGCCGCGGCGCGTGGTCGAGCAGCACGAAGTCGCGCCAGGGCGCGAGCCCGCGCCGGCGCAGGTGGTAGGCGCTCGACAGCCCGGCCTGCCCGGCACCGACGACCAGCACCTCGACCTCGCCCGCGTGCTTCACCTCACCCGTCTGCTTCATGTTCCAGACAACCACCGGGCGCCCGTGCGGCTTCCCGCGGCGGGTAGTTGACTGGGGGCGTGGAATGCCTGTTCTGCGCGATCATCGACGGCGAGGTGCCCGGCCACCGGGTGTTCGAGGACGAGACGGTGGTGGCGTTCCTCGACCACCGTCCGCTGTTCCCCGGTCACGTACTGGTGCTGCCGCGGCGGCACGTGGAGACCCTCACGGACCTGCCGCCCGAGGACGTGGGCCCGTTCTTCCTCCGGGTGCGGCGGATCACCGGCGCCGTGGAGCGCGGCATGGCGGCGGCCGGTTCGTTCGTCGCGGCCAACAACCGGGTCAGCCAGTCCGTGCCGCACTTTCACATGCACGTGGTGCCGCGGAACCGGAAGGACGGGCTGCGCGGCTTCTTCTGGCCCCGCGGGCGGTACGCCGACGAGGCGCAGGCCGCGGAGGTCGCGGACCGGCTGCGGGCGGCGCTCAGGGACGAGGCGGCGTGAGCACCTCGGAGAGGTCGTAGCTGACCGGCTCCACCAGCTGGGCGTAGGTGCACTCGCCGGGCTCGCGGTCGGGCCGCCAGCGGCGGAACCGGGCGGTGTGCCGGAATCGGTCGCCCTGCATGTGCTCGTACGCCACCTCGCACACCCGCTCGGGGCGCAGCGGCAGCCAGGACAGGTCCTTCTTCCCGGTCCACCGGCTGGGGCCGCCCGGCATCCGGCGGGTCTCGTGCGCCTCCTCGCTGGTCCACTCGGCCCAGGGATGGCCGGCGACGGAGTCCATCAGCAGCGGCCGCAGATCGTCCATCAGCTCCCGGCGGCGCACCATGGAGAACGCGCCGCACACCCCGACGTGCTGGAGCGTGCCCGCATCGTCGTAGAGGCCGAGCAGCAGCGAGCCGACCACCTTGCCGGTCTTGTGGTGCCGCAGCCCGGCGACCACGCAGTCCGCCGTGCGCTCGTGCTTGACCTTGACCATCGCCCGCTTGTCGGGCCGGTAGGGCAGGTCGAAGGGCTTGGCCACGATGCCGTCAAGGCCGGCGCCCTCGTACCGCTCGTACCACTCCCGTGCCTCGGCGAGGTCGCTGGTCGCCGGCGCCAGGAACACCGGCTGGTGGGCGTGGCCGAGCGCCTCCTCCAGCGCGGGGCGGCGCTCCCGCAGCGGGGCGTCCATCAGCGAGGCGTCGCCGAGCGCGAGCAGGTCGAAGGCGACGAAGCTCGCGGGCGTGCGCTCGGCCAGCATCCGGACCCGGGAGGCCGCGGGGTGGATGCGTTCGGTCAGCGCGTCGAAGTCCAGCCGGTCGTCGCGGGCCAGCACGATCTCGCCGTCCAGCACGCAGCGTTCGGGGAGTTGTTCGCGGAGGCCGTCGACCAGCTCGGGGAAATAGCGGTTGAGCGTTTTGCCGGAGCGGCTGCCGATCTCCACCTCGGCGCCGTCCCGGAACACGATGGCGCGGAAGCCGTCCCATTTGGCCTCGTAGTGCATGCCGGGGGGAATCTCCGCGGCCGGACTGGCCAGCATCGGCTTGACGGGCGGCATCACCGGTAGGTCCATGGTATGGATTGTGCGGCCGGCACCCGCCGGCCGCTCGCCGGCGGGCGGCCGAACCCGCCGCGGCCTACCGTGACCGTATGGCCAAGGCGCTCGAGCTCGCGGTGGGCGACCGCACCGTGCGGCTGTCCAGTCCCGACAAGGTGTACTTCCCGGAGCGGGGCTTCACCAAGCTGGACGTCGCCCGGTACTTCCTGGCGGTCGGCGACGGCATCGTACGGGCGCTGCGGGACCGGCCGACCACCATGGAGCGCTACCCGCAGGGGGCGGCGGGCGAGTCGTTCTACCAGAAGCGGGCGCCGGCGAACCTGCCCCCGTGGATCCCCACCGCCCGCATCGGGTTTCCCAGCGGGCGGTTCGCCGACGAGATCTGCCCGACGGAGACGGCGGCGGTGCTGTGGGCCGCGAACCTCGGCTGCCTGACCTTCCACCCCTGGCCGGTGCGGCGGGCGGACACCGAACGGCCCGACGAGATGCGGATCGACCTGGACCCGCAGCCGGGCACGGACTACGGGGACGCGGCGCGCGCGGCGCTGGAACTGCGGGAACTGCTCGCCGAACTGGGCCTGCGCGGCTGGCCGAAGACCTCGGGCGGCCGAGGGCTGCACGTGTTCGTCCCGATCGTGCCGGAGTGGACGTTCACCGAGGTGCGGCGGGCGGTCATCGCCGTCGGCAGGGAGTTGGCCCGGCGTGCGCCCGACCGGGTGACGACGGCGTGGTGGAAGGAGGAGCGGGGCGCGCGGATCTTCGTGGACTACAACCAGATGGCCAGGGACCGCACCATGGCCTCCGCCTACTCGGTGCGGGCCCGCCCCCACGCGCCGGTGTCGGCGCCGCTCCGCTGGGAGGAGGTCACCGATGCCCGTCCGGAGGACTTCGACCTGGCGACGATGCCGGAGCGCTTCGCGGCCGAGGGGGACGTGCACGCGGACATGGTGGACCACGCGTTCCGGCTGGAGACGGTGCTGGAGTGGGCCGAACGCGACGAACGGGACCACAGCCTTGGCGACCTGCCGTACCCGCCGGAGCATCCGAAGGTGGCGGGCGAGCCGAAACGCGTTCAACCAAGCCGGGCCCGCAAGCCACCGGGCGACGACCGCCGCCCGGCGGACGGGTGAGGGCGCGCCGGGTGGCCGCGTCGAACGCTCCCGGTGACGCGTCAGGACCGAGGCAGCACCGCGCCGGTCCGGACCCGGATCGAGATCGAGATCGAGATCGAGATCGAGATCGAGAGCACGGCACGCGGCACCGGGCCACACCCCGGACCCCCGGTAGGTGAGACAGCAGCGCGCCACACCGGTCCGGACCCGGATATGAACGAGACCGCACCACACCGCACGGGCCGCTCCCGGGCCGTGGCCGAGACGGCACGCGCCCGGGACTGGCCCGGATCCGGATCGCGAGCGAGGCCGCGCCACACGGCGCGGGGCTGCTCTCGGGCCGTCACCGAGACGGCAGGACGCCGCACCGGTCCGGACCCGGGCCGGACACGGACCGACGGCCCGTCAAGCCGCCAGCTACCCGCTAGGCCGATCGCGCCCGCCTGTCACACCCGCCACGCTGTCAGACGGCACGCCGCAGCCGATCACGCCGCCGGCCGCCAAGCCGCAGACCGCAGACCGCAGACCGCAGACCGCAGACCGCAGACCGCAGCAGATCGTGCCCGGGCACGCCGTTACGCCGGCGCCGGGAGGCCGGCAGGCCGATCACGTGGGGAGTGTGGGCGCGAGGTGGCGGAGGAGTTGGGCGTTGTTGCCGCTTCGGCGCATCCGCTCCAGCAGCGGCTCGATGCCGTGCCGACCCTCCCGGTCCACCAGCGCGTGGCGCAGCCGGCGCACCACGGCCAGTTCGTCGGGCCGCAGCAGCAGTTCCTCGCGGCGGGTGCCCGAGGTCTCCAGGTCGACGGCGGGGAAGACGCGGCGTTCGGCGAGCCCGCGGTCCAGGCGCAGCTCCATGTTGCCGGTGCTCTTCAGCTCCTCGAAGTAGAAGTCGTCGGCCCGCGACCCGGTGTCCACGAGGGCGGTGGCCAGGATGGTCAGCGAGCCGCCGCCCTCAACGGCGCGGGCGGCGCCGAAAAGCCGCTTCGGCGGGTGCAGCGCGGCCGCGTCGATGCCGCCGGACAGGATCCGGCCGGTGCCCGAGGCGGAGTGGTTGTAGGCCCGGCACAGCCGGGTGAGAGAGTCGAGCAGGATGACCACGTCGCGGCCGAGCTCGACCAGGCGCTTGGCGCGTTCGACGGCCAACGCGGCGACCGCGGTGTGGTCCTTGGTCGGCCGGTCGAAGGGGGAGGCGAAGACCTCGCCGTGCACCGCGCGGCTCAGCACGGTGACCTCCTCGGGGCGCTCGTCGACGAGCAGCAGCATCAGATGGCATTCGGGGTGGTTGCGGGAGATCGCGTCCGCCAGCGCCTGGAGGACCATGGTCTTGCCGGTTTTGGGCGGGGCCACGACCAGCCCGCGCTGTCCCTTGCCGACGGGCGTGAACAGGTCGATGACGCGGGTGATCAGCTGCTCGGGAGCGCCCTCCAGACGCAACCTGCGGTCCGGATGGACCGGGGTGAGGTCGGCGAAGTGCGGGCGGCTCGCGAGGCGTTCGGGCGCGACGCCGTTGACCAGGTCGAGCCGGGCCAGGGGGCGCGGGCGATCCCGGCGCCCGCCGGACTCCGGCGGGTCGAACGCGCCCTCGACGATGTCGCCAGTGCGCAGGCCGTGCCGGCGCGCCTGGGCGGGCGGCAGTTGCGGGTCGTGGGCGGTGGGGAGGCAGTCGGTGGGGCGCAGGAAGACGCGGTTGCCGAGGAGTTCGACGACGCCGGTGACGGGCACCGGCGGCGCGGCCTGCCCGGCGGTGGGCGGCGCTGGCGCGGCGGGTGGGGCGATGAGGGGTGCGGTGGACGTCATGCTGGTCCTTCGGATCCGTGGGACTGGTGCCGGACAGGCGGGAGAGGTGCCGTGAGCACGGCGGATACGAGCCCGGACGGCGGCCGCGGGGCGCTGTGATCGACGCGCGGTGCGGCGGCGGGCGGGGCTCGACGGGCGTTCCGGCGGAGGGCCGGAGCCGGTGCGATGTCGAACGCGGGAGGCGTTCGGAGAAGGGCACGGACGCTACGAAGGGCGTACACACGTGCTGTTTCACACTATACCAGCCGCGGCCCCGGGGCGGCACGGGTGCGGCCCCCAACCCCCACCGATCGAGGGCCGGGGGCCGCCTCCCCCGCAGGCGTGGGCTGGTGTCCGCCCGTGCCGGGCGATGTCGTCGCGGCCCGGCCGACGACGGTCTTCCGTCCGGGCCGGCTCAGTCCTGGTAGAGCTGGTCGGTGCCGGGACCGCCGGAGAGCTGGTCGACGCCCGGGCCACCGTAGATCACGTCGTCGCCGCTGTTGCCGTAGACGGTGTCGTCCCCCTCACCGCCGTGCAGTTCGTCCGGCCCGCGGCCGCCGCGGATCTCGTCCGCGCCCGCATCGCCGAAGAAGTAGTTCTGGCCGTCACCGCCCAGCAGCACGTCGTCGCCCTCGTCGCCGTAGGCTGCGCCCGCCTCGGTGGTGATGGTGTCGTTGCCCTCGCCCCCCTCGCCGAGCGACACCGGGGACAGGGTGTCGTCGCCCGGCCCTCCGTAGGCGACCAGCGCGTCCCTGACGACGTCGTCCCCGTAGCCGCCGGAGAGCCAGTCCCGGTCGGTGCCGTCCAGGATGTCGTCGCCGTAACCGCCGGTGACCTGACCCTCGTCGCCGGCACGCAGCACCAACTGGTCGTCCAGGTCGCCGAGGTCCACGTTGACGTAGACGTAGAAGTTGTCGGGCCCCGGAACGAAGGTGCACACGACGTAGGTCTCGTCCCCGGGGTCGGGGTGGACGCAGCCGTCGCCGGCCGCGACGGGCACCTGGTCGTCGATGATGAACTCGGTGGAACCGCTCGGCCCTTCGACGATGACCACGTCGTTGACCTCGCCGTCACCCGCCACGAAGTAGACGGTGTTCCCGCCCTCGTAGACGTAGGCGGTCGCCTGGGTGTCGGCCGACGCGCTGGGAGCGGAAAAGCCGGCGCCCGCGAGCGTCAGCGCCCCCAGCACGATGGTGGATCTTCGCATGCTTCACCTTCCGGTGGTCGGTTGGTGCGATACCGGTTGTATGACCCGCCGTCCCCGCGATCGGTTGTGGCGGCCGCGACGAACCCCCTTGACACCCTCGGCGGTGCGCCTGACACTCCTCTGCGCCGAGCCACCCGAAGGAAAGTTCACCAGGCGAACGAGCCGCGGCGGCCGCCAGCACCGAGCAAGGGAGCTCACCATGACCACCCATCGCGACCTGCTGATTGGCGGCAAGGAGGTACCGGCCCTCGCCGGCGGCACCGCGGAGGACGTCAGTCCGCATACGGGCGAGGTGTTCGCGACCGTCGCCGCCGGCCGCGCGGCGGACGTGGCACGGGCGGTGGCCGCGGCGGACGCGGCCTTCCCCGACTGGGCCGCGCTCGACCCGTACGCCCGGCGGTCGATCCTGCTGCGGGCGGCCGAGCTCCTGGCGGGCCGCGGCGAGCGGGCCGTCGAGCTGATGTCCGGCGAGGCGGGCGGCACGATGCCGTGGGCGATGTTCAACGTGGGCCTGGCCGCGGAGATGCTCCGCGAGGCGGCCGCCGCGGTCACCGCACCGCACGGCGAGGTACTGGCCGCCCAGGAGGCGGGCGCGCTGGGCCTCGCGGTGCGCCAACCGGTTGGCGTCGTGGGCGCGTTCGCCCCGTGGAACGCGCCGCTGATCCTCGGCGTCCGGGCCGTCGCGGCGCCGCTCGCGGCCGGTAACACGGTCGTCGTCAAGCCCAGCGAGGACGCCCCGTTGGCCTGCGGCTACTTCGTGGCCGACGTGCTGCGCGAGGCCGGTCTGCCGGACGGGGTGCTCAACGTGGTCAGCAACGCCCGCGAGGACGCCGCCGAGGTGGCCGAGGCGCTGGTCGCCGCCCCACCGGTGCGGATGGTGAACTTCACCGGCTCCACCCACACCGGCCGGATCATCGGCGCCCTGGCCGCCCAGCGGCTGAAGCCGGCGCTGCTGGAACTCGGCGGCAAGAACGCGATCATCGTGCTGGACGACGCCGATCTGGACCACGCGGTGGACGCCGCGGTCTTCGGCGTCTTCATGAACGCCGGCCAGATCTGCATGTCGGGCGACCGGGTGCTGGTGCACGAGGCGGTCGCCGAGGAGTTCACCGAGCGCTTCGTCGCGAAGGTGGCCGCGCTGCCCACCGGCGCGCCCACCGACCCGACCACCGTCATCGGCCCGCTGGTCACCTCCGACGCCGCCCGGCGGGTCGCCGCGCTGGTGCGGGACGCGGTGGCCAAGGGGGCCACGGTGCTGACCGGCGGCGGCGAGCCGAACGGCGCGGTCCACCCCGCGACCGTGCTCACCGGCGTGACCCCGGAGATGGGCCTCTACCACGGCGAGGCGTTCGGTCCGGTCTGTGTGCTGGACACCTTCGCCGACGACGAGGAGGCGATCGCCCTGGCCAACGACACCGAACACGGCCTGAGCTGCGGCATCCTCACCGAGAACGGGACCCACGGCTTGCGCCTGGCCCGGCGGATCAGGACCGGAATCGTGCACGTGGGCGACCAGTCGGTGGCCGACGAACCGCAGGCGCCGTTCGGCGGCGTGAAGTCCTCGGGCTACGGCCGGTTCGGCGGCCGATGGGGCGTCGAGGCGTTCAGCGACACGCGCTGGATCACCCTCGCCACCCGGCACCCGCGCTACCCCTTCTGACCCGATTCGGGTCCCGATTCCCCGCCTCTCCCCCGTCCCCCTCCCCGATCCCCACCGCTTCGACCTTCCCTTCCTTCCGAGGAGCCCGAATGTCGCGGTCCCCGAACCCCGCCCCCGCTCCCCCGCCCTCCGCTCCGGCCGGCGCGCACAGCTTCCGTTCCGTGGCCCTGGTTCTCGGACTGTGCTGGCTGGCCGTCTTCTTCGACGGCATGGACGTCAACATCTACGGCGCGACCATGCCGTACATGCTGGACGACGGCGACTTCGGCCTGACCCCGGCCACCGCCGGCACCATCGGCAGCTGGACCACGTCCGGCATGCTGGTCGGCGCGCTGACCGCCGGGAACATGACCGACTGGGTCGGCCGCCGGGTCACGCTGATCACCAGCGTGGTGCTGTTCTCCCTGGGCTCGGCGATCTGCGCGCTGGCCGCGTCGCCGGCCCCGTTCGGCGCCGGCCGCTTCGTCTCGGGCCTCGGCCTGGGCGCCCTGCTGCCGGTCTGCCTGGCCGTGGTGATGGAGTTCGCCCCGCCGCGCCGGGTGGCGCTGGCCACCGGACTGCTGATGACCTCGTACCACGCGGGCGGCATGACGGCGACGGGCCTCGGCATGGCAGCCGACGCGGACGCCTGGCGCTGGGTCTTCTGGGCCGGCGTGCTGCCCGCGGTCGTCGCCGTGCCGCTGCTGCTGCGCTGGTTCCCCGAATCGCCGGCGGTGCTGCTGGCCAAGGGCCGCGACGAGCAGGCCGCGGCGGTGGCCGCGCGCTACGGCATGCCCGCGCCCCGACCGGCCGAGGCCCCGCCCGGCGGGGCCCGGGGACGGGTGGAGGCGGTCATCGCGCTGTTCCGGCCGGAGTCGCGCTGGGCGACGCCGCTGCTGTGGATGGCCTCGTTCTGCGGGCTGCTGCTGGTCTACGGGGTGAGCACCTGGCTGCCCCAGCTGATGCGCGGCCAGGGCTACGGGGTGACCTCGGCGGTCAGCTTCCTGATGGTGATCAACGCCGGCGGCATCGTCGGCATGTTGATCGCCGGCCGCACCGCCGACCGCTTCGGCGCGGTGCGGGTGTCGGCCATCTGGTTCCTGCTGACCGCCTGCGGCGCGCTGCTGCTGCGGGCCCACCTGCCGCTTTCTGTGACCTACGTGGTGGTCTTCGTCACCGGCGTCTGGCTGTTCAGCGCGCAGGTCATGGTCTACGCCGCGACCAACTCGGTGTACGGGCCGGCCGAACGGGCCACCGGCCTCGGCTGGGTGACCGGCGTCGGGCGGACCGGCGCGGTGGTCGGCCCGTGGCTGGGCGGCGCGCTGATCGACAACGGCGCCGAGAGCTGGGGCTTCGTGATGTTCGCGCTGGCCGGGCTGATCGGCGCCACGATGATCGCGCTGGTGCCGCTGACGGGCCGGCTCCACCGTGGGCGCCCGGCGGGCGCCACGGACCGACCACTCGGCGCGGGAGGCACCGCGCCCGCGCCATGACCAGGACCGGCGCCCCGCGAGGGCCGTGGCCCGCCGACGGGAACGCGGCCGGCAGACCACGGCGTCCGGCAGACCTGACGCGCCGGGCCGCCCGGTGACCGGCACGTCAGATCGGGCGGACGCGGGCGTAGCGGCCGGCGACGCGGAGCTCGGACTCGACGGCCGCGGCCGTGTCCCGCAGCGATCCCAGCAGTTCGTCGACGGCCTGGGTGGCGGTACGGCGGCTGGCGTGCATCGAGACGTTGACGGCGGCGACCACCCGTCCTGCGCGGTCGCGGACCGGCACCGCGAGGGAGCGCAGGCCCTCCTCCAGTTCCTCGTCCACCAGCGCGTACCCCTGCTCCGCCACCCGGTCGAGCAGCGCCGCCAGCCGGTGCCGGTCCGTGACCGTGTGCCGGGTGAGCGGCTCGAGCGCCGCGCGGCGCAGCCGGTCGGCCCGCTCCTCGGCGGAGAGGTCGGCCAGCAGCACCCGGCCCATGGAGGTCGCATACGCCGGAAACCGGGTGCCGAGCGTGATGTCCACGCTCATGATCCGCACCGTGGGCACCCGCGCCGCGTACTGGATGTCGTCGCCGACCAGCACCGACATCGACGCCGAATCGCGCACCCTGGCCACCAGCGAGACCAGATGGGGCAGCGCGATGTCGGCCAGGGCCAGGCCGGACAGCCGGGCGAAGCCGAGCTCCAGCACGCGCGGCCGGGGCCGGAACAGCCCGTCCTCGGCGGCGACGTAGCCGAGGTGCTGGAGCGTGATCAGGGAGCGCCGGACGGTGGCCCTGGCCAGTCCGGTGGTCTCCGCCAGCGCGCTGAGCGACCGCGCACCGCTGGGGGCATCGCCCAGGCCCGCAGGGCCTGTGGGAGGGTCGTCGAAGGCCGCGAGCACGCTCAGCCCGCGCGCCAGCGACTCCACGAACTCCGGCCCCAACTCCTCCTTGGCGGCGCGGGTTCGCGCCGCCGCCGGCGAGGCCTCCGGTTCGGGCGCCGGTCCGGCGGGCGGCGCGGCCAGGGCGCGCTCCAGTTCGGCCACCGCCCGCCGCAGCCGCGGGAGGAACTGCCGGCGCAGCGAGTCGACGGTGTGCCGGCTGGTGTGGCTGACGACGCTGGCCGCGCACGCCACCCGGCCCGCGGGGTCACGCACGGGCAGGGCGATGGCCACCAGGCCCGGTTCGATCAGCTGGTCGTCCTCGGACCAGCCGGCCCGGCGGGCGGCGGCGACCCGGTCGGCGAGGGAGCTGGCGCCCGCGGCCTCCGGCGGGATCAGCGGGAACGTGTCGTAGTCCGGATCGGCGCGGCGCCGACGCTCCCATCGCTCCCAGTCCGCCTCGTCCCAGTCAGCGGCGAAAAGCGCCCCGGGCGCGCCGCATTCGGCGGGCAGCGCGTCCCCGATCCGGAAGGCCACGGACATCGTGCGCCGGCGGGTGGCCTGGCAGACGAAACGGGCCCGGTCCCCGTCGGGCACGGCCAGCGAGACCGACTCGTCGAGTTCGTCGGCGAGCCGGTCCACGAGCGGGCCCAGCAGGTCGGGGAGGCGGCAGGCGGACAGATAGGCGTTGCCCAGCTCCATCAGCCGCGGCGCGAGCACCACGCCCCGGCCCTCGACGCGCAGGTGGCCCAGCCGCTCCAGGGTGCTGAGGACACGGTCCACCGTGGACCTGGCCAGACCGGTGGCGCGCACCAGCTCACCCGGTCCGGGACGCCCGTCGGCAGCGGCGACCTCGCGCAGCACGGCCAGCCCGCGGATCAGCGGGCCCACCGCCTCCCGGGGCGGCGGCGCGGCCGTGGCCAGGTTGGTCATAGGTGCTCCCGCGTGCGTCGGTTCGCCGAAACCGTACTCGTATCGCCCATTGACTTCGGCCGGTTCCCGGGCTGAGACTCGAAGGGCGAGATTCGTGAACTAAAGTTCGCTCGACGAACATGGTAAGGCCCATGACTGAGATATGTCCGCTGCACGACGCCGTCGCGGAGCTCATCCACGACGGCGACACCGTGGCCATGGAGGGCTTCACCCATCTGATCCCCTTCGCCGCGGCGCACGAGGTCATCCGCCAGGGCATCACCGATCTGACTCTGGCCCGGATGACCCCCGACGTCATCTACGACCAGCTGATCGGGGCCGGCCTGGTGCGCCGGCTGGTGTTCTCCTGGGGCGGCAACCCGGGCGTCGGCTCGTTGCACCGGTTCCGTGACGCCGTGGAGCACGGCTGGCCGCGCCCGCTGGAGTTGGACGAGCACAGCCACGCCGGCATGGCCAACCGCTACGTGGCCGGCGCCTCCCGGCTGCCGTTCGCGGTGCTGCGCGGCTACCGGGGCAGCGACATCCCGAGCCGGACCGACACCGTGGCCACTGTCGTCTGCCCGTTCACCGGCGAGGAGTTGGCCGCGGTGGCCGCGCTCAACCCGGACGTCACGGTGATCCACGCCCAGCAGGCGGACCGGCGGGGCAACGTCCAGCTGTGGGGCCTGACGGGGGTGCAGAAGGAGGCCGCGCTGGCGGCCAGCCGGGTGCTGGTCACCGTCGAGGAGATCGTGCCCGAGCTGACGCCGCGCCCCGGCGGCGTGGTGCTGCCGTCCTGGGTGGTGGACGCGGTCGTCGCCGTGCCCGGCGGGGCGCACCCGTCCTACGCGGCCGGGTACTCGGTGCGGGACAACGACTTCTACCTTTCCTGGGACGCGATCTCACGCGACCGCGGGGCCTTCACGGCGTGGCTGGAGACCGAAGTGCGCGGCGGCGGCGCCGGGACCCGCGACGAGCGGCGGGCGGGGGCGCGATGAGCAACTGTGAGCCCGACGTCAGCCCCGATGAGCTGATGGAGGTCAACGCGGCCCGGGCGTTGGCGGATGCCCGGACCTGCTTCGTCGGCATCGGGCTGCCCAGCACCGCGGCCAACCTGGCCCGACGCACCGTCAACCCGGAGCTGGTGCTGATCTACGAGTCCGGTGCCATCGGCGCCAAGCCGAGCCGGCTGCCTTTGTCCATCGGCGACGGCGAGCTCGCCGACACCGCCGACGCGGTCGTCTCGGTGCCGGAGATGTTCAACTACTGGCTCCAGGGCGGGCGCATCGACGTGGGCTTCCTCGGCGCCGCCCAGCTCGACCGGCGCGCCAACGTCAACACCACGGTCATCGACCGCGGACCCGACCGCCCCGAGGGGCGGCTGCCCGGCGCCGGCGGCGCGCCGGAGATCGCCGCCAGCTGCGGGCGGGTGCTCCTGGTGCTCCGGCACGCCCGGCGCAACCTGGTGCCGGCGCTGGACTTCGTCACCACGCTCGGGCACGGCGCCGGACCCGAGGACCGGGCCGCCTTCGGGCTGCCGGGCCGCGGCCCCGTTGCGGTCATCACCGACCTCGGCGTGCTGCGGCCCGACCCCGACACCGCGGAGCTGGTGCTGACCGAGCTGCACCCGGGCGTCACGGCGGACCGGGCCAGGGAGGCCACCGGCTGGCCGCTGCGGGTCGCCACCGAGGTGACGGTCACCGCCCCGCCCAGCACCCTCGAACTCCGCACGCTGCGCGATCTGAAGGCCGCCTGCGGCCCGGCCTCCGGCCCCACCGGCCAGGTGAGGAGCACGCCATGACCCACCCACTCCCCCGCGAGGTCTACGTCGTCGACGCCGTCCGCACGCCGGTCGGCCGGTACGGCGGCGCGCTGTCCGCGGTGCGCCCCGACGACCTGGCCGCCCATGTGGTCAGGGCGCTGCTCGACCGCTCCCCGGACCTCGACCCGGCCGTGATCGGCGACGTGGTGCTCGGCAACGCCAACGGCGCCGGCGAGGAGAACCGCAACGTCGGCCGGATGGCGGTGCTGCTGGCCGGCCTGCCGGTCTCGGTGCCCGGCGCCACCGTCAACCGGCTGTGCGCCTCGGGCTTGGAGGCCGTCGTGGTCGCCGCCCGCGCCGTCGCCGCCGGGGATGCCTCCGTGGTGATCGCCGGCGGCGTGGAGTCGATGAGCCGCGCCCCCTGGGTGCTGCCCAAGCCGGAGCGCGCCTTCCCCACCGGGGCGCCCGAACTGCACTCCACGACGGTCGGCTGGCGGTTGGTCAACGAGCGGATGCACCCGGAGTGGACCGTGCCGCTCGGCGAAGGCGCGGAGCTCATCGCCGACCGGCACGGCATCTCCCGCGAGCGGCAGGACCGCTTCGCCCTGGACAGCCACGCCAAGGCGGCCGCCGCCTGGGCCGCGGGGCGGTACGACGCCGAGGTGGTGCCGTACCCGGGCGTGGACCTGCCCCGCGACGAGACGATCAGGGACGGCGGCACCCTGGAGGGGCTGGCCCGGCTGCGGCCGGCATTCCGCGACGGCGGCACGGTCACCGCGGGGAACTCCTCGCCGCTCAACGACGGGGCCGCCGCGCTGCTGCTCGCCGACGAGGCGGGGCTCGCCGCCATCGGCAGGGAACCGCTGGCCCGGATCCGCGCCTCGGCCGTCACCGGCATCGAGCCGCGGCTGTACGGCCTCGGCCCGGTGGCGGCGATCCGCAGGGCGCTGGACCGGGCCGGCGGCGACCTCGGGCGGGTGCACACCGTGGAGCTGAACGAGGCCTTCGCCGCCCAGGTGCTCGGCTGCCTGGCCGAACTGCCCGACCTTGACCCCGCCCTCGTCAACCCGCGCGGCGGCGCGGTCGCCATCGGCCACCCGCTGGGCGCCTCCGGCGCCCGGCTGGCCGGCGCCGTCGCCCACCAACTCGCCGCGCATGGTTCGGGCACCGGCGTCGCGGCGCTGTGCATCGGCGTCGGCCAGGGCCTGGCCCTCGTACTGGAGCGCTGAGAACCGGCGCCGACCGCGGCGCCGAGAAGGGGTGAAGACCCGCATGACACTCACCCAGCCGGACATCGACCGGGAGATCGCCGACCACAGGTCGCGTTACGAGGCGGCGCGGGCCGGGGGCGCGCCCCCGGCGCACCATCCGCCCCGGGACTACCCGCCCTACCGCAGCAGCACCCTGCGCCATCCCCTGCGCCCGCTGGTGGCGGTCGGCGGTGATCCCGAGGCCGTGGAGCTGAGCGGGCCCGTGTTCGGCGCCACCGACGTCGGCCCGGCGGACTGCGACCTGACCCGACGGCACCCCGGCGAGCCGCTCGGCGAGCGGATCACCGTCTCCGGCCGGCTGCTGGACCGGGCAGGACGCCCGGTGCGCGGCCAGCTGATCGAGCTCTGGCAGGCCAACGCCGCAGGCCGGTACGCGCACCAGCTGGACCAGCACCCGGCCCCGCTCGACCCGAACTTCACCGGCAGCGGCCGGGCGCTGACCGGGGACGACGGCGGGTACCTGTTCACCACCATCCGGCCCGGCGCCTACCCCTGGCGCAACCACGACAACGCCTGGCGCCCGGCGCACATCCACTTCTCGGTGTTCGGCACCGCCTTCACCCAGCGCCTGGTGACCCAGATGTACTTCCCCGGCGACCCGCTGTTCCCGCACGACCCGGTCCTCCAGTCGGTCACCGATCAGAACGCCAGGGAGCGGCTGGTCGCGACGTACGACCACGAGCGGTCGCGGGCCGAATGGTCGCTCGGCTACCGCTGGGACATCGTGCTGGACGGCCCGGCCGCCACCTGGATCGAGGAGGGCCACTGATGTCCCGACCCGTCACCCCCTCGCAGACGGTGGGCCCGTTCTTCGGCTACGCGCTGCCGTTCCCCGATGGCGGGGAACTGGCGCCCGCGGACCACCCCGACGCCCTGACCGTGCACGGACGGGTGCACGACGGGGCGGGCCAGCCGGTGCCCGACGCGGTGGTCGAGCTGTGGCAGGCGGACCCGGACGGTGGCCTCGCCGGGGCGCCCGGGTCGATCCGCAGGGACCCGGTCACCGGCGGCTTCCTGGGGCGCAACGGCCTGGACTTCACCGGCTGGGGCCGGATCGCCACCGACGCCGAAGGGCGCTGGGCGGCCCGCACCCTGCGCCCCGGCGCACGCCCGGGCGCCGCGCCATACCTCAGCCTCTGCGTCTTCGCCCGCGGGCTGCTGCACCACCTGTTCACCCGGATGTACTTCCCCGAGGACGCGACGGCGCACGCCGCGGACCCGCTGCTCGCCGCGCTGGATCCGGACCGGCGCGCGACGCTGGTGGCGACGGCGGAGCCGTATGGCCGCTACCGCTTCGACATCCGCCTGCAGGGCGAGGAGGAGACGGTCTTTCTTGACTTCGGCTGAACACCCCGGCGCGGCGGACGAGACGGGGCTGGACGTGGGGCTGCTCGCGCCCGGCCGGGCGGGCTCGCCCGCCGAGGCCGCGACCGGCGACGCCGCGTTCCTCCAGGCGCTGCTGGACGCGGAGGCGGCGCTGGCCAGGGCCCAGGCCGCGGTCGGCCTCGTTCCCGACGCGGCGGCCGGCGCGATCACCGCGGCGGCCAGGGCCGAGGACTTCGACGCCAGGGAGCTGGCGCTGGCGGCCCGCTCCGGCGGCAATCCGGTGATCCCGCTGGCGGCCGCGCTGACCGAGGCCGTGGCCCACACGGATCCGGCGGCGGCGCACCATGTGCATGCCGGCGCCACCAGCCAGGACATCCTCGACACCGCCACGATGCTGGTGGCCCGCCGCACGCTCCGACTGGTGCGTGCCGACCTGACGCGCACGGCCGAGGCGCTGGCGGAGCTGGCCGCGGCGCACCGCCACACGCCGCTGCCCGGCCGGACGCTCACCCAGCACGCGGTGCCCACCACGTTCGGCCTGAAGGTCGCCGGCTGGTACACGCTGGTCCGCCAGGCCGGGGACCGGCTCGCCGACCTGCACCTGCCCGCCCAACTCGGCGGCGCGGCCGGCACCCTGGCGGCGTTCGCCGCCGGAGGACCGCCCTCGGGCCGCCACGACGGTCCGACGCCGCCCGGCGGCCCGGAAGCCCAGGGACCGGAGGGCGACATCGGGGTGCGGCTGCTGGCGGCGTACGCCCGCGAGGTGGGTCTCGCGGAGCCCCTGCTGCCCTGGCACACGCTGCGCACGCCGGTCGCCGAACTCGCCGCCGCGCTCGCGGTCGCGGTGGGCGCGCTCGGCAAGCTGGCCGCCGACGTGCTGGTGCTGTCCCGCACCGAGATCGGCGAGCTCGCCGAGGGCGGCGGCGGTGGCTCCTCGGCCATGCCGCACAAGCACAACCCGGTGCGGGCCACGCTGATCGCCGCGGCCGCGCGGCAGGCGCCCGCGCTCGCCGCCGTGGCGCTGGGCTCGTTGGCAGCGGAGGACGAACGGCCCGCCGGCGCCTGGCACGCCGAATGGCAGCCGGTGCGCGAACTGCTGCGGCTGGCCGGCGGTGCCGCCCGGGACGCCGCGGAGCTCGTCGCGGGCCTGCGGGTGGCCACACACCGGATGCGCGACAACCTGGACCTGACCGGCGGGCTCGTCGTCAGCGAGCGCCTCGCGGCCGCGCTGGCGCCGGCGCTCGGGCCGGCGCGAGCCCGCGACCTGGTCACCGCGGCGGCGCGACGGGCCGCCGCCGAGGGTCTGCCGCTCGACGAGGCGCTGCTCGCCGAGGCCCCACTCGCCGACAATGCGGAGCTCGCCGAGGCGCTGCCGCCCGGCCGCCTCCGCGAGCTCACCGACCCGGCGAACTACCTCGGCTCCGCAGCCGTCCTCGTCGATCGCGCGCTGCGCGCGGGCCGTTCGCCTCGGGAGGCGTCATGACCGGAACGGACGGAGACCACGCGGGAACCACGGGAACCCCTGGAGCCCCGGGGATGCACCACCGGATGGACGGGCCCGCCGACGGCGTGCCACTGGTGCTCGGCCCGTCCCTCGGGACCTCGTTCGCGGTGTGGGAGCCGCAGCTGGCCGGGCTGACCCTGCGGCACCGGGTGCTGCGCTTCGACCTGCCGGGACACGGCGGGTCGCCCGCCGCGCCACCGCCGTCCGGCGGGGTGGCGGGACTCGCCGAACTGGTGCTGCGGATGGCCGACGCGGCGGGCTGGGAGCGTTTCGGCTACGCCGGAATCTCGCTCGGCGGCGCCATCGGTCTGGAGCTGGCCGTCCGGCACCCCGACCGGATCGCCTCGCTGGCCGTGCTGTGCTCATCGGCCCACTTCGGGGATCCCACGACCTGGCGGCAGCGCGCCGCGACCGTGGCCGACCGGGGCACCGAGGCGCTGGTGGCCAGCCGCCCCGGCATCTGGTTCGCGCCCGGCTTCGAGCGGACCGAACGCGGCGCCGCGCTCGTCGCGGACCTGCGGGCCACCGACGACGCCGCCTACGCGGCCTGCTGCCTCGCCCTGGCCGAGTTCGAACTGCGCGAAGAAGAGCTGGCCGCCATCACCGCGCCGACCCTGGTCATCGCCGGACGCGACGACCCGGCCACCCCGCCGACGCACGCCCGCGAGCTCGCCGACGGCATCCCGGACGCCGGCCTCACCGAGATCGCGCACGCCGGGCACCTCGCCAACGTGGAGCGCCCCGAACCCGTGCTGGCCGCGCTGCTCGGGCACCTGACCCCGCCCGGACCGCCGGTCGACCCGGCGCCCAGGGAGGTCCGGGACGACGACACCCGGCGGCGGGCCGGTACGGCGGTGCGCCGCGCCGTGCTCGGGGCCCGGTACGTGGACCGGGCGGCGGCCGGCGGCACCACGTTCACCGCGCCGTTCCAGGACCTCATCACCCGCTACGCCTGGGGCGAGATCTGGACCCGGCCCGGCCTGAGCCGGCACGCCCGCAGCTGCGTCACGCTCACCGCGCTGGTGGCCGGCGGCCACCTCGCGGAGCTGGCGCTGCACGTGCGGGCCGCGCTGCGCAACGGGCTGACCGCCGAGGAGATCGGCGAGGTGCTGCTCCAGACGGCCGTCTACTGCGGCGTGCCGGCCGCCAACGCCGCGTTCGCCGTGGCCGACCGCGTGCTCAGGGAGGCCGGTGACGAGAACCCCGACGGGACAGGCGACCACATCAACGAGGAGGGGGACGAGCCCTGATGGACACCACCGTTGCCATCGTCGGCGGCGGACCGGCCGGGCTGCTGCTCGCCCGCCTGCTGCACCGGCACGGCATCGACTGCGTCGTGCTGGAGAGCCGCGACCGCGCCTACGTCGAGCGCCGCCAGCGCGCCGGCATCCTGGAGCAGGGCACCGCCGACGTGCTGCGCGCCTGCGGCGCGGGCGCCCGGATGGACCGGGAGGGAGAGGTCCACGACGGCATCGAGCTGCGCTTCGACCGGCGCTCGCACCGGCTCGACTTCCCCTCGCTGACCGGCGGCCGACGGGTGACGCTGTACGCGCAGACCGAGATGGTCAAGGACCTCGTCGCGCTCCAGCTGGAGGAGGGCCCGCCGCTGCTGTTCGGGGCCACCGCGCGCTCCGTCGAGGGCGCGGAGACCGGCCGGCCGCGGGTCCGTTTCACCCACGAGGACCGCGAGCTGACGCTGACCGCCGACTACGTGGTCGGCTGCGACGGCTCGTACGGCGTGTCCCGGGACGCGGTGCCGCCCGGCGTCCAGCACCGCTACGAACGCGCCTACCCCTACTCGTGGTTGGGGATCCTCGCGGACGTGCCACCGTCCTGCCGGGAGCTCGTCTACGCGCACTCGCCGCGCGGCTTCGCGCTGCACAGCATGCGCCCGCCCGCGGTCAGCCGGCTGTACCTCCAGGTGCCGAACGGCACCGACCCGGCCGACTGGCCGGACGAGCGGATCTGGGCGGAACTCGACGCCCGCTTCGCGATCGACGCCGACTGGCGCCTGCACCCTGGCCCGATCACCGCCAAGGCGGTGCTGCCCATGCGCAGCCTGGTCACCGAACCGATGCGCTTCGGGCGGCTGTTCCTGGCGGGGGACGCCGCGCACATCGTGCCGCCCACGGGCGCCAAGGGTCTCAACCTCGCCGTCAGCGACGTCGTCGTGCTGTCCCGGGCCTTCGCGCACTGGGCGGCCACCGGCTCCACGGAACTGCTCGACGGGTACTCGGAGACCTGCCTGCGCCGGGTGTGGCGGGCCGAGCACTTCTCGTACTTCATGACCTCCACGCTGCACGCCGACCCCGACCAGAGCCCCTTCCAGACCCGGCTGCAGCTGGAACAGCTCGACCGGATCACGTCCTCCGCGCATGCGGCCGCCGAACTCGCCGAGAACTACACGGGACTGCCCTTCACGTGAATCCCCAACAAATGGCAAGCCGTCCGGGGGAGGCCGAACAGTCGAGAGAGAACGCCCAAAGTCTTGGTCAGTTTTCCTGAGCCGCCCTCTCACACACCGTCTGGCTGTCCTTGGGCTGGCGCTGCCGGCCGAACCCGGGAAGGCATGTGCTGCGCAGGAGGGCCAGCTGGCGAAGAAGCCGCGCAGCACAGCCTCGTCGGTCCCTGTGACGTCGTCGGCGTAGCGGATCACACCGCAACCTCACGCACAGGCGCGGCACCTCGCACCCGTGCGCTTGGGATGGGCCGATGGACTCAGTCGCTCGTCGGCACCAGGCCGTTGCTCGGCGGCGACGCGGCCCCGGACAGGTCCCTGGCGATGATGGTGAAGGTCTCGTCGCCCATGAGATCCTGCCGCAGCATGTTCGGATCGACGAGGGGGAACGTCCGCGTCGTCTGGCCCGGGGCGCTCTCGACCGCCACGCCATCGGCGTAGATGCTGTATCCGAGGCCGAAGGGGGCGAACTCCTCGCGCAAAGGCTCTCCGAGCGTCCAGCTCAGGGTGATGGTCCGCGCGTCCTCGTCGAGCGTGGCACTGGTCAGTTCGACCGGGTCCAGCGTGCCGGGTGGACCGGGGACCGCGCCGTTGCTCGGCGGCCCCTCCTTCCCCTGGCTGTCCGCGCCGCGAACCGTGTAGGTCTCGCGACCTGTCAGCTCGTGGTCGCTGAGCGAGATGATGAGCAGGTTGAGTCCGCCCGAGTCCAGCCTCTGCACCAGCAGGTCGTCGGCGTAGATGTGGTAGAACTCGGCGTCGTCTCCAGGAGTGGGGTCCCAGAAGAGGGCGACGCCGGTCCCCCTGTCGTTGATCGTCGCGCTGAACAGGTCGGGTGCGGGCAGTTCGGCGCTCGGTGCCGCCTCCGCGGGGGTGACGTTGACGGCGGTGGCCGTCGGCGTCCCGGCCAGCAGCGTGCCGCCAAGCAGCAGCACCGCTGCCAGCCCTCGCATCACGCGGGATCTCGCTTTCATCGGACTCCTTCGTCTGAGCCTGGATCCGCCGCGTGCATTCTGATTGGGTTGGCTGATCGGTTTTTGGGTGGTTGCCCGGTTCGGGGCAGGGGTGGGTGCCGGATGGCCGGTCCGGTGGCGGGGTCTCCGTGGTCCTTGGGGTCGTGGGCGGGTGTGCGGTCCGGCTGTCAGGTGCGCAGGCGGTGGCCGACGGCCGTCCAGAGGTTCTCCAGCGCTTCCAGCCAGGGCCATCGGTTGGGGAAGTGCCAGGTCAAGGTGCGTGCACCTGCGGCGAGGCGGGCGGGGACGGCCATCAAGTGACGGCGGACGGTGCCGGTGCGCGCCTTGGCGTGGAAGGCGGAGGCCAGGGCGCCGAGCGCCCGGGTGAGGTTGTGAGCGAGTGTGGCGAGGGTGAGCCAGGCCGCGTTCGCGGTGAACTTCCCCGACGGCAGATGGCCGAGAGCGGAATCCTCCAGGTCAGCGAAGACCTGCTCGATGATGGCATGCCGACGGTGGGTGGCCTCGGCTTCGACCAGGCCGAACGCGGTGTCGGTGAACACCGCGTGGAAGCGGTGGGCGGAGAACAACTCGCCCTGTCCGTCCGGGATATGAACCTGGCCGAGGCGTTTGACGCGGCGGACCAGGAGCCGGGCTGTGGCGTGGTACCTCTTCGGCTTGCCGGTGAAGGCGGTGTATGCGGTCTCGGCGACCTCGGCGTCGGAGACCCACCGCTGCTCGTCCTCGTCGAAGACCGCGTCCGTGTACTTGATCGCCGTCCACGCGGACTCGTCCATGGCGCCGATCGTGGTGCGGATCTTCTTGCGCTGGGCGATCGTGAAGGAGAAGCGCACCCCCAGACGTCGGCAGGCTGCCACGGTCTTGTGAGAGCAGAACGCGGAGTCGCCACGCACGATGATCTGGCCTGTGGCGCCCATCGCGCGCACGGCCCCCACGGCCTCGGCGATCAGATGCGCGGCGCCCTTGCCGGAGCCGGCCGACCCCTTGCGCAGCCGCGAGGCCACGACGACCGGTGCGGCCAGCGGCGTGGAAGCGGTCACGATCTGGAAGTGCAGCCCGCGCTGTTGGGTGTAGCCGAAGGCGGCGCCCTGCTTGGCATAGCCGTGAACGGGCTTCACCTTCGAGTCGATGTCCAGGAATACCACCTGGTCCGCGCCCGGCAGCAGCCCGCAGTGGCGTACCAGGTTCGCCGTGAACGCTTTCGCGGCGGACTCCAGTTGACGCACATGACCCCAGGTGAAGGCGCGTAGGAACGTGCCCAGGGTGGAGGGGGCGCGTATCGAGCCGAACGCGCGGGACATCGCTCCATGCCGCAGCACATCCACATCATCGATGCTGTCCGCCCCGGCGAGCATGCCCGCCACCAACGACATCACCTTCGCGTCCGGCGCCGTGCCCGCACCGTTCGCAGCCCCGGCGAGGCGGACCCTGACACGGACCAGCCCGGGCAGACCGCACCTCTCGGCCAGCCGCACCCCAGCAGCCAGACCGCCGCACGCGATCAGATTCGAGTCATCGGCCGCCGCGAACGTCGCCGCGGCCCTGTGGGAGGATTTCACTTACGAAGTGCCTTGCTGATCGTGCGTGCTGGAAGCGTGAAGAACTCCCATCATCGCAGGTCACAAGGCACTTCCTCGATCCGGCCCACTATCGCAGACGGCGATCACACGGTGGATCCAGGCTCAAATAATCGAGTCCCTACCGAACCCGGAACGGTTCACCGCCTGATACCCCGGCTATTTGAGGCTGCCCAGAGTGACTCCGGTCCGCCAGTAGCGCTGGAGCGCGATCATGAAGACGGCGAGTGGGATGACCGACAATAGTGAGCCGGTCAGCACCAGCGCGGTGAGGTCGATCTCGGCGTCGTCGCGCCGGGAGTTCCAGTAGTAGAGGCCCAGGCTCAGCGTCCAGCGGTCCTCGCCACGCAGCATCGTCAAAGGCAGGAAGAACTGGTTCCAGTTCTGCACGAACGACAGCAGGAAGACGGTGGCCCCGCCTGTGCTCATCAGCCGCAGCACGATCTGGACGAAGATCCGCACCTCGCCCGCGCCGTCGAGGCGGGCCGCCTCGATCAGTTCCTCGGGCACGGCGCCGTCGGTGTACACCTTGGCCAGGTACACCGCGAACGGGCTGATGAACGACGGGATGAGCACCGCCCAGGGGCTGTCCACCAGGCCGATCCTCGCGAACACCAGGTAGAGCGGCAGCGTCAGCATCGCGTACGGGATGAGGAACGAGCCGATCACCGCGCCGAGCGCCAGGCCCCGTCCCGGGAACCGGAAGCGGGACAGCGAGTACCCGGCGGCCAGCGAGACGAGCGTGCAGACCACCGCCCCACCGCCCGCGTACAACAGGGAGTTGGCCAGCCAGCGGAAGAAGATGCCGTCGTCGTACGTCAGCACCTGCTCGATGTTCCGCAGCAGGTGGAAGTCGGCGAACCACATGCCGTTCGAGTAGAGGAGGTCGCGCTGGTCCTTGGTGGCCGAGACGACCAGCCACCAGACCGGGGCGACGGAGTACACCACCAACAGGCCGAGGCCCAGCAGCACCAGGCCACGCGAGGCGCGCGACTGGTGAACGCCGGTGGGCGGGTCCTCTGGGTCGGCGGTCCTGGAGAGCAACGAGGTCGGTCCGGGCGCGGTCATGGCTGGGGCCTGTTCGTGAGCTTGTAGAAGACGAAGGAGATGCCGCCCACCAGGAGCGCCAGGATGATCGACAGGGCGGCCGCGTAGCCGTAGTCGTTGGAGTCGAAGGCCTGGTAGTAGATCATCATGATCGGCGTGTAGCTCTTGGTGACGGTCTCTGGGGCCACCTGGCGGAAGAGCAGCGGCTCGTTGAAGATCTGCAGCATCGCGATGATGGAGAGCATGCCGGTGAGCACCAACGCGCCGCGCACGTACGGCACCTTGACGGACAACGCGATGCGCAGCTCGGACGCGCCGTCCACCCGGGCCGCGTCGAACAGCTCGCGGGGCACGGCGCGCAGCGCGCCGTAGATGATCAGCATGTTGTAGCCGACGCCGTGCCAGGTGAGGAGATTGCCCATGGACACCCAGAGCATCTCCGAGGAGTAGAAGTCGGCGTCGATGCCGAGCGCGCCGAAGAGGTCGGTCAACGGGCCGAGGCGCGGGCTGTAGAGGTACATCCACATCAGGGCCGCGACGATGCCCGGGATCATGTAGGGGATGAGGAAGGCGAGCCGGTAGCGGTGCGCGGTGCCGGTGGCGAGCGTGTCGAGCAGCAGCGCCATGGCGAGGGCCAGGGTCAGCATCACCGGTATCTGCACGCAGGCGAAGAGCAGCACCCGGCTGACCGAGGCCCAGAAATCGGCGTCGGCCAGTGCCTCGGAGAAGTTGTCGAGGCCGACGAAGACCTTCTCCTGGCCGCCGATGCCGAGCCCGGAGCTGCGCTCGGTGTGCAGGCTCTCGTAGACGGCGTAGCCGACGGGGACGACGAAGACGAAGAGGAACCCGGCGAAGAACGGCGCGGCGAACGCGGCGCCCTTGAGGGCCCGGAGTGTGCGCCAGCGGGAGGCCCCGCGGGGACCGCGGCCGGAGGCCACGGTCCCCTTCGGCCGCGCCCGGGTGGCGGGGGTGACGGACATCTGCGCGTGCCTCACGGTGTTCGTGGTGGGGACGGGGGTGCTCACTCGACGACGTTCACGCCCTGGTCGCGGAGGTCGTTGACCGTCCACTCCTGCATGTGGTCGAGGATCGACTCGACGGTGATCTCGCCGTTCATCGCCTTGCCCCACTGGTCGGCCAGCTCCTCGTACATGGCCCGGGAGTTGGGGCCGTAGACCCAGCCCTCGGCGAAGTTCTCCGAGTCATGGATCACCGGGACCGTCTCGTCCGCGTACTCGCCGAACAGCTCGCGCGGCACCACGGCGTCCAGGTACGGGTCGGGGTCGGCGACCGCCGGGTACCAGCCGGAGCCCTCGGCCGGGTCGGCGAGGTAGGTGATCGGCGCCTCGGAGGTGGCCAGCCAGACGGCCGCTTCGACCGCCTCCTCCGGGCTCTCGCACAGCGACGGCACGAGGAATCCCCCGGTGTCGGCCGCCGACAGCGGCTCGTCGGCGCCCATCACGGACAGGTTCGGGGCGGGTTCCCACTCGCCGAGCGTCTTGTCGGCCTGACGCTGGTGGCCGGCGAGCTGCCAGGTGGAGAGCTGGCGCATCGCGATGGTGCCGTTGTCGTACTCCTGCATCATCGCGGCGTACTCGGCGTAGGAGATGCGCTCGACCAGGTCCTCGTCGAGGAGTTGCTGCATGATGTCGGCGGCGTAGCGGGAGGCCTCGTCGGTGAAGTCGATCCGCCAGGCGTCGCCGTCGACCGAGTACCAGCGGGCGCCGGCCTGCCAGGCCATGTTCATCCAGGTCGAGGGGTCCTCGCCGGCGAGGTTGAAGATGCGGACGCCGTCCTCGCGCAGCTGCTTGCCGACCTCGATGGCCTCCTCCCACGTCGTGGGGTAGTCGAGGTCGCGCTGCTCGAAGGTGGGGGCGTGGAACATGGTGAAGATCGGCTGGCGCTGGTTGGGCACGCCGTAGACGGTGTCGGCGATCGACATCGCCTCGATCGCGCCCGCTGCGAACCGGTCGGCCGAGGGCTCCAGGTACTCGCCGAGGTCGGTGACGATGCCCTGCGCGAGCAGCGCGCCGCCCTGGCGGTTGTCCGACTGCACCAGGCAGGCGGAGCCGGCCGGATCGCCCGCCTCGTGGGCGTTGTTCAGCGTGTTCGGCAGCTCCGCGGACGGCACGTTGGTCAGGCGGATCCGCACGTCGTCGTGGGCCTCGTTGAAGGCCCGCACCGCCTCCTCCGCGCCCTCCTTGTCGCTCCACAGCTCCAGGGTCAGCGGCTCGCCCGACGCGTCCGAGCCGTCGTCGCCTCCGCCACAGGCGGCGAGGCTGACGACGAGACAGAACGCCGCGCCGCCAAGCGCCCACCGCGTCTTCGCGCTGCTCACTTCACTGCTCTCCTTCGTGGTTCGCCAGAGTCATAGAAACCGGTTCCCAGAAAACGTTTGCTATCCGGGGCACGTTAGGCCGCGGGTACGCCCGCGTCAATGCCCCGGACGGAACTCGCCAGGAGGCCCGCACAGGCCGCCACCACGCGCCGGGCGGGTGGGCGTCCCGCGTCTCGGACGGTCGTCCGGATAACGGTTTCTATGGTCGGGCGTCCCTGGGCGGCTCGGACGCGCACTACGAGCGGGTCACGCCCGGCGGCGCCGCGCGGGCCACCTCCGCCACCGCCCAGCCGATCCGCTCCCGGGTCAGCGTGGCGTTCGCGGTCAGCCGCAGCCGCGGGTCCGGCACCGAGGGCGGGCGGAAACAGCCAACCGTCAGGCCGGCGGCGCGGCAGCGTTCCGCCCAGGCGACCACCGCCTCGGCCGTGGGGGCGCGCACCGAGACGACCGCGGCGTCCGGGCGGGTGGCGGTCAGCCCGGCGTCGGTCAGCCCGCGGTACAGGGCGGTGGCGGCGTGCCGGGTGCGGGCCGCCCGCTCCGGCTCCCGGCGCAGCACGCGCAGGGCGACGAGCGCGGCCCCGGCGGCGGCCGGGGCCAGGCCGGTGTCGAAGATGAAGGTGCGGGCGGCGTTGACCAGGTGTTCGATGACTCGGGCCGGTCCGAGCACCGCGCCGCCCTGGCTGCCCAGCGATTTGGAGAGGGTGACGGTGGTGACCACGTCGGGCGCCCCGGCCAGTCCGGCCGCGGCCGGCGCGCCGCGACCCCCTGGGCCCACCACGCCCAGGCCGTGCGCGTCGTCGACCAGCAGCGCGGCGTGTCGCGCCCGGCAGGCGGCGGCCACCTCGGCCAGCGGCGCGAGGTCACCGTCCACGGAGAACACCGCGTCGGTCACCACCAGGGCGGGCCCGGCGTGGCCGGCGAGCGCGGTGCGCACCGCGCCGGGGTCGGCGTGCGCGACCACCGTCCTGGTGCCGCGGGCCAGCCGGCAGCCGTCGATGAGCGAGGCGTGGTTGCCGGCGTCGGAGACGACCAGGCTGCCGTGGCCGGCGAGCGCGGTGACCGCGGCGAGGTTGGCGGCGTAGCCGGAGGCGAAGACCAGGGCCGCCTCGGCGCCGCAGAAGGCGGCCAACTCGGCCTCCAGCCGGGCGTGCAGCGCGGTGGAGCCGGTGACCAGCCGGGAGCCGGTGGCGCCGGCGCCCCAGGCGTGGGCGGCCTCGGCCGCCGCGGCCACCACCTCCGGGTGCCGGGCCAGGCCGAGGTAGTCGTTGCTGGCGAGGTCCAGCGGCCCGGGGCCCTGGGGGCGCGGCCGCAGCGTGCGCACCAGGCCGGCGGCGCGGCGGCTTTCGGCCGCGGCGTCGAGCCAGTCGAAGGCCAGGGCGCCGGGCTCCTCGGGCCCGGGCTCTGCTGCCGGCGCTGGTCCCGGCCGCGCTGGTTCCGGCCGCGGTTCTGATCCGGCGGCCGGCCGGTTCGGGAGCTCTGCCGGGGACTCGTGCAGCATGGACCGCCGCCTTCGCGCGTTGTGGGTTTCCGCTAACCACCCGGGGGCTTTTCCGACGGTAGCCGCCCGAGCGGTGCCACCGGCATGTAGCGATACGCACATGCGGGCCGATCGCGTTTGTAGCTTTCCCGGTTGGCCGGGCCGCCGCTGGTGGGCCAGGATCGGCCCCATGGACCTGCTGCAGACACTGGTGGACAAGGGACTGCGACGCCAACTGCCCACGCGCGAGGAGGCGCTGGCCGTGTTGGCCACCTCCGACGACGAACTGCTCGAGGTGGTGGCCGCGGCCGGCACGGTACGCCGTCGGTGGTTCGGGCGCCGGGTGAAGCTCAACTACCTGGTCAACCTGAAGTCGGGGCTGTGCCCCGAGGACTGCTCGTACTGCTCGCAGCGCCTGGGCTCGACCGCGGGCGTCCTGAAGTACACGTGGCTGCGGCCCGATGAGGCGGCCGACGCGGCGGCCGCCGGCGTGGCGGGCGGCGCGAAGCGGGTGTGCCTGGTGGCCAGCGGGCGCGGCCCCACGGAGCGCGACGTGGACCGGGTGTGCGCGACGGTCGGGGCCATCCGGGAGCGAAGCCCCGAGGTGGAGGTGTGCGCGTGTCTGGGGCTGCTCGCCGACGGCCAGGCGGAGCGGCTGCGCGAGGCGGGCGCCGACGCCTACAACCACAACCTCAACACCGCGGAGGCCGGCTACGGCGACATCTGCACCACGCACACCTTCGACGACCGGGTGGAGACGGTGCGGCGCGCCCAGAAGGGCGGGCTGTCGGCGTGCTCCGGGCTGATCGCGGGGATGGGCGAGAGCGACGAGGACCTGGTGGACGTGGTGTTCGCGCTGCGCGCGCTGGACCCCGACTCGGTGCCGGTCAACTTCCTGATCCCGTTCGAGGGCACGCCGCTGGCCGGGGAGTGGCATCTCACGCCGCGGCGGGCGCTGCGGATCCTGGCGATGGTGCGGTTCGTCTGCCCGGACGTGGAGGTGCGGCTGGCCGGCGGGCGCGAGCTGCATCTGCGCTCGTTGCAGCCGTTGGCGCTGCACGTGGTGAACTCGGTCTTCCTCGGCGACTACCTGACCAGCGAGGGCCAGGCGGGGAAGGCCGACCTGGAGATGATCGCGGACGCCGGCTTCGAGGTGGAGGGCGCGGAGACGACGACGCTGCCCGAGCACCGCACCGACCTGGTCGCGGTGCGACGGCGGGGCGCGGGCACGGAGTGGCCGCCCAATGCGTGACCGTTCGGCCGGGACGACGTCGGCGGTGCCGGGGATGCCGACCGCCGTTCCGACTTCTGAGCCGTCCCCCGAGGCGTCCCCCGCGCCCGTGCCGGCCGCGGCCCCGGCGGCGACGCCGGCCGAACTGCTGGCGCTCGACCGGGCCCACGTGTGGCATCCGTACGGGCCGATGCCGGGCCGCGAGGCGCCGCTGCTGGTCGAGTCCGCCGCCGGGGTGCGGCTGCGGCTGGCGGAACCGGCGTGGGGGCGGACCGAACTGGTGGACGGGATGGCCTCCTGGTGGTCGGCGATCCACGGCTACGACCATCCGGTGCTCAATGCGGCCGTGCGCGGCCAGCTGGGGCGGATGAGTCATGTGATGTTCGGCGGCCTCACCCACGAGCCGGCGGTGCGGCTCGCGCGCCGCCTGGTGGAGATCACGCCGGGCCCGCTGCGGCACGTCTTCCTGGCCGACTCGGGGTCGGTGTCGGTCGAGGTGGCGCTGAAGATGTGCCTGCAGTACTGGCGGTCGCTGGGCCGGCCCGCCAAGCGACGGCTGATGACCTGGCGCGGCGGCTACCACGGGGACACCTGGCACGCCATGTCGGTCTGCGATCCGGAGGGCGGGATGCACCGGCTCTGGTCGGGCGCGCTGCCCCGGCAGGTGTTCGCGGAGGTGCCGCCGCCCGGCTTCGACGCGGCCCCCGACCCCGGCTACGTCCGCGGTCTGGAGGAGTTGCTCGACCGGCACGCCGACGAGCTGGCCGCGGTGGTCGTCGAACCGGTGGTGCAGGGGGCCGGCGGCATGCGGTTCCACTCCCCCGGCTATCTGCGGGTGCTGCGGGAGCTGTGCGATGCGCACGACGTGCTGCTGGTGTTCGACGAGATCGCCAGCGGTTTCGGGCGGACCGGGACGCTGTTCGCGGCGGACCACGCGGGAGTGTGCCCGGACGTCATGTGCCTCGGCAAGGCACTGACCGGCGGTTATCTGACGCTGGCCGCGACCCTGTGCACGCCGAGGGTCGCGGACGGGATCTCCCGCGGCGAGGTGCCGGTGCTCGCCCACGGGCCGACGTACATGGGCAACCCGCTGGCGGCCGCCGTGGCGGACGCCTCGATCGAGTTGCTGCTCGCCGGCGACTGGGCGGGCGAGGTGGCCCGGGTCGAGCGGGCGCTGCGCGCCGGGCTGGCGCCGGCGGCCGGGCGGCCGGGGGTGCGCGAGGTACGGGTGCTCGGGGCGATCGGCGTGATCCAGCTGGACCACGAGGTGGACCTGCCGGCGGCCACCCGGGCGGCGGTGCACGAGGGCGTCTGGCTGCGGCCGTTCCGCGATCTGATCTACACGATGCCGCCGTACGTGACGGGCGACGCGGATCTCGCGCGGATCTGCGCGGCGGCGTGCGCGGCGGCGCGGGTCGGTTAGGGGTGGGGACGATGCGGGACTTCGGGCGCGTGCTGGTGGTGACCGGGACGGGTACGGGCGTCGGGAAGACGGTGGTGACGGCGGCCGTTGCCACGGCCGCGTGCGCGGCGGGCCGGTCGGTGGCGGTGCTGAAGCCCGCGCAGACGGGCGTGGCGGGGGACGCGCCGGGGGACGCGGCCGAGGCGGTCCGGCTGGCCGGGCCCACGGTCACCGGGCGCGAGTTGGCGCGCTTCCCCGAGCCGCTGGCCCCGGAGACGGCGGCGCGCCGCTGCGGGCTGCCGCCGGTGCGACCGGCCGAGGTCGCCAAGGCCGCCGGCGAACTGGCACGCGATCACGATCTGGTGCTGGTGGAGGGGGCCGGCGGGCTGCTGGTGCGGTACGACGAGGTCGGCTCCACGCTGGCCGATGCCGCGGCGCTGTTGGACGCGCCGGTGCTGGTGGTCGTCGAGGCGGGCCTCGGCACGCTGAACCTCACCGCGCTGACCGCGGAGGCGCTGCGCGCCCGGAGCCTGCGCTGTCCCGGCGTGGTCATTGGCAGTTGGCCGGCGCGCCCCGATCTCGCGGCCCGGTGCAATCTGACGGATCTGCCGGAGGCGGCGGGCGCGCCGCTGCTCGGGGCGCTGCCCGCGGGCGCCGGCGCGCTGCCGCCCGCCGCCTTCCGCGCCCGGGCGGCCGACTGGCTCGCCCCCAGCCTGCACGGCCGCTGGTGCGGGCCTCGCCAGGCGTGAGTCCTTGGTTGTTGAAGCTCCGCTGTCCGATGGCTGGCGATCCCGTTAGGGTCCTTCTCGTCTGGCCGCTGCCATTCAGCGGAGCACACCGAGAGTGGGGCCTCGCCCAGGACTTCGGATCTCCGCGGCGCTCTCTGGTGGTAGGCAAGTGAACGAGGAGGAGCCGTGAAGCGGAACATCTGGTATCGCTCGACCGCCGCTGTCAATGTTCCTGCCTGGGAGGACCGAGGTTCCTTGAGCATCGAACACGGCAGGTTCCGCTTCAGCGGCGGGACCCGGAACATCTCCGGGGCGATCCTGTCGGTCGGCCGCACTCAGATGGGCACGAACAAATGGGTCTACGTCCGCTACGAGGACAAGGGACAGGCTGGGGACGCATACTTCATGGACGGTGGCATGCTCGGTTGGTCCGGCGTGTTCGGTGGTAACAGTCGGCTGGCCACAGAATTTGAAGCCGCCTCGGTCTGATCGATGAGGCGCAGGCCTATCCGAGTGGCGATCGCGCATACGAACGCACCGCTCCGCGTCCTGCGCCAGCTCGACGAAGGTCTCAGCGTCGCCCGCCGCTTGGGCCGCGCAGACGATGTAGTAGAGGACTGCGCACGAGCTCACGCCCTACTCGGGCGAGGCGACGCCGACCGGGCAGGCGATGCCGGTCCACGGTGAGCGTGACCTGGCGGTGCCGTGGCCTGAACCACGGAGAGCCACAAGGCTCGCCCCTCACCCCCGGCCCGCATGCGCCGGCACCAGCCGGTGGACCCCTGGCGCGAAGTGCGCCTCATTTCTTTGTCGATCTGTCACTTCGTCGCCAACCACCCACCATCCGATGGGCAGGGCCACCGGTTGGGCGCGGAGATGGAGAGTTGGTCGCCCACGGCCCGGAGCGGTCGGCCGTCAGGAGCCGGTGGTCGGCTTGTTGGCGCGGATGATGACCGAGTGCATGCCGCCGGCGACCTCGTGGGGGCGTCGTCGAGATGTCGACGAAACCGGCGTCGGCCAGCCCCGCGCGGTACTCGCCGAACGACAGCGCACCGGCGATGCGGCCGCGAGCATCTCGTCGGTCATGTCCAGGCCATAGACCTCGCCGGCCTCCCCCACCCGGCGGGCCGAGAGCAGCACCGCGATGCCGCCGCCGGAGCCGAGGTCGAGCACCCGCTCGCGCGACATAGCCGGCGCGCACGGTCTCGCGCAGCTCACTGGCCTGGTCGCCCATGGCGGCGCTCCTCGCATTCCAGCAATATCGAAGTTCATCAATATAGTGGCGGGATGTGACGAAGATCCCGCGAGGTTCGCGCCCTTCTCGACCGTCGTCGGCCAGCTCGGCGCCCCGCCGCCCAACGAGGCCGGCTGGTCGCCAACTGAGCCTGCCGACAACCACCTTCGGCGACTTCGCCGAATGTTCCCCTGTCATTTCATCGACAAAGATCCCCCGGGCCGGGGATGGTCAGGCCGCGCACGCCCTTGCCCACGGGAACATGTGCGCCTAGCATCCGTGCTGCTGTTCGAATCGATTCGACGAAACGATTCGACGATGCGCGCGCGAGCCTCACGAAGGAGCGGGAGTGGCCACCATCAAGGACGTCGCCGAACGGGCGGGCGTGGCGCCCAGCACCGTCTCCTACGTCCTCAGCGGCTCCCGGAAGATCTCCGAGGAGACCCGGCGGGCGGTCCGCGCGGCCATCGCCGAACTCGGCTACCACCCGCGCGCCAGCGCCCGCACGCTGCGCAGCGCGCGCAGCGACGTGCTGGTGCTCGCGGTGCCCAGGGATCCCGGAAAGTACCGCGCCGTGGACGGGCGGTTCGCCATCGAGATCAGCGACGCGGCCCGCGGTCACGGCTACGACGTGCTGATGATGACCGACCCGGACGGGGTCGGCGGGCTGCGCCGGATCGCCGGCAGCGGGCTGGCCGACGCGGCCATCCTGATGGCGGTGCAGGAGGCGGACCCCCGGGTCGCCGCGTTGCGCGAGCTCGGCTTCCCCACCGCGCTGCTGGGCCACGGCGACGACCGGCACGAACGCGAGGTGTCGCGGGTGGACCTGGACTGGGAGGCGGCGGTGGCGCTGGCGGTGCGCGAGACCGCGGCCCGGGGGCACCGGCGCATCGCGTTCCTGGCCTCGGCCGAACAGGAGATCGCCGACCGCCGCGGGTACGCCCTGCACGGTCTGGCCGGCGCCCAGGCGGCGGCCAGCGGCACCGGCGCCGAGGTGGTCATCGAGGAGTCGCCGGGCGACCCGGAGCGACTGCGCGCGCTGCTGCGCCGACTGCTGGGCGGCGAACGGGCGCCCACCGCGCTGGTCGTCCAGTACCTCACCCCGCTCCCCCAGCTGCTGGAGGAGGTGGCCGCCCTCGGCCTGCGCGTTCCCGAGGAGCTGGCCGTGGTGCCCGTGGGCAGCCTCCCCGACGATCCGGCCTGCCGCGCGCTGCCGCGCATCGAGCTGCCCGTGGGCCGGATGTCGGCGGCCGTGGTCGCGCTGGCGGTCGGGGCCATCGGCCCCGCCCCCGCCGCCTCCGCCACCGCCGCCCCGCCCCGGGTGGCCGGCCACGAGCTGATCCCGCCCCGGCTGGCCGCCGAGCCCGTGGTCCCCCCGCCCGCGCCCCGCGCCCACGCCCCGTGACGGCACCCGTGTTCCGCCACCCGCCCCACGCCGTTCCACCGAGCCCGCCGCCGACGAAGGACCCCACGCCATGCAGATGAGAGGGCATCCCCGCCCCGGACGTGCCGTGACCCGCGCGACCGCCCTGGCCCTGGCGGGCGCTTTGGCCGCCTGCGGCCTCACCGCCTGCGCCGCCGAGCCCGACCCGGACACCGTCACGGTGCTCAACTCCGCCACCGACACGGCCGAACACGACGCCAACCAGGAGTTCTTCGACCGCTGCGCCGAGCCGCTCGGGCTGACCGTGGAGCAGATCAGCGTGCCCGCCGACCAGGTCGCCTCGAAGGCGCTGCGGATGGCGTCCTCCGACTCACTGACCGACATCCTGGAACTGGACGGCTCGGAGCTGCCGCAGTTCGCCGAGACCGACGGGCTCCGCCCGCTCGACGAGATCGGCGTGGACACCTCGGTCTACTCGGACAGCGCGGTCGCCATGGGCTCCTTCGACGGCACCCAGTACGGGGTGGCCCGGTCGGTCAACTCCCTGGCCCTCATCTACAACACCGAGATGCTCGCGGACGCCGGTCTCCAGCCGCCCACCACCTGGGCGGAACTGCAGGACACGGCCGCCGCGCTGACCCGTGGCGACACCTACGGGATGGCCTTCTCGGCCAGCCCCAACGCGGACGGCGTCTACCAGTTCCTGCCGTTCTTCTGGACGGCCGGCGGGGACGAGGCGCACCTCGACGACGGCGCCGGCGCGCCCGCCCTCCAGCTCTGGAAGGACCTGGTGGACGCCGGTTCGGCCTCGCGCTCGGTCGTCAACTGGAACCAGCAGGACGTCAACGACCAGTTCCTCTCGGGACGGACCGCGATGATGATCAACGGCCCGTGGCAGGTGCCGGTGCTCGACGCGCAGGACGAGGTGGACTGGGCGGTCGCCAGCATCCCCGTGCCCGAGGCGGGGCAGGACCCGGTGCCGCCGATCGGCGGCACCGTGATGGCGGTGCCGAAGAACGACGACCGGCAGCGCGAGGAGAACGCCGCGGCGATCCTCAACTGCCTGAACTCCCAGGACAACCAGCTCGCCTGGGGCGAGCGGGTGAACAACGTGCCCACCCGGGACGACGCCGCGGACGCCTATCGCGCGGCCAACCCCAAGCTCGCGCCGTTCGCCGACCTGGTGACCACCGCCCGCTCCCGAACCGGCGAGGTCGGCACCCGGTGGCCGGTGGTGGAGACCGCGCTGGCCGGCGCCTTCCAGTCGGTGCTGACCGGCAGGTCCTCGCCCGAGGCGGCACTGGAGAACGCTCAGCGGCAGGCCACGGCGGGAGAGTGAGGACGGTCATGAGCAGCACCACCACCACCGTGACGCCCAGGAAGCGGTCGGGACGGGTCCGCCACCGGCTCTACCAGTGGCTGTTCGTCGCCCCGGCGCTGGCCTACCTGCTGGCCTTCTTCGGCTACCCCCTGGTCCGCAACGTGCTGATGAGCTTCCAGGAGTTCACGCCGCGGACCTACTTCACCGGCGAGTCCCCGTTCAACGGCCTCACGAACTGGCGCAACGTCTTCGAGAACGAACTCTTCCCCGACGCGCTGTGGCAGACGCTGCTGTTCACCGTCGGCTCGCTCGTCGGCCAGTTCACCATCGGCCTGGGCCTGGCCGTCTTCTTCTCCCGCCGCTTCCACCTCTCCACGTTCGTCCGCGCCGTGCTGCTGCTGCCGTGGCTGGTGCCGATGGTGGTCTCCGCGGTGGTCTGGCGGCGGATGATGGACGAGGAGCACGGCGTGCTCAACGACTTCCTCGCCACCATCGGCCTCTACCAGGATGGCGTGCCATGGCTGAGCAGCCCGAGCGTGGCGCTGCTGTCGGCGATCCTGGTCAACATCTGGATCGGCATCCCGTTCAACATGGTGATCCTCTACGGCGGCCTCCAGGAGATCCCCCGCGAGCTCTACGAGGCCGCGGCCCTGGACGGCGCGGGACCCTGGCGCACCTTCCGGAGCATCACGCTGCCGATGCTGCGCCCGGTGGTGACCGTGGTGCTGGTGCTCGGCTTCATGTCCACCATCAAGATCCTGGACCTGATCCTGGCGCTGACCGGCGGCGGCCCGGCGGACTCCACCCAGACCCTGGGCACCCTCACCTACCAGATGTCGTTCCTCCAGCTCGACTTCGGCCAAGGCGCCGTGGTGGGCAACGTCCTCATCCTGATCAGCGCGGTGTTCGCCGTGCTCTACCTGCGGATCAACCGCACCGACCACGAGCTGGGGAAGTGATCGCCCATGACCACCCGCACCCAGGACCGGACGCGGCTGCGCCGCGCCGGGAACACCGCGGCGGCGCTGCTCGTCCTGGCCGTCATGCTGTTCCCGGTGTACTGGATGCTGTCCACCGCGCTGCAGCCGCACTCCAGCATCGCCGACACGAACCTCATCCCCTCCTCGCCCAGCCTGGACAACTTCGAGGCGGCGCTCGACAGCCAGGGCGGCTCGCTGGTCACCAGCCTCGTCGTCGCCCTCGGCGCGGTCGCGGTCTGCCTGGCCCTGGCGGCGCCCGCGGCGTACGGCCTCGCCCAGTTCGGGCTGCGCGGCGGCCGGGCCATCGTGTTCGGGACGCTGATCACCCAGATGGTGCCCGGCATCGTGGTGGCCAACGCCCTGTACAGCGCGTACGCCCAACTGCACCTGGTCAACTCCTATCTGGGCCTCATCCTGGCCGACGCCTCGCTCGGACTGCCGTTCGCGATCGTGCTGCTGCGCGCGTTCATGGTGTCCATCCCGCGCGAGGTGATCGAGGCCGCGATGGTGGACGGCGCGAACCGGTTCACCGCGTTCCTGCGCATCGTGCTGCCGATGAGCCGTAACGCGCTGATCACCGCCGGCCTCTTCGCGTTCCTCTTCGCCTGGGCGGACTTCATCTTCGCGCTGACCCTGAACACCACGGACGACGTGCGGCCGGTGACGCTGGGCATCTACGAGTTCATCGGCGCGCACGTCAGCGACTGGGGGGCGGTGATGGCCACCGCGGTGCTGTCTGCCATTCCGGCGGCCATCCTGCTTATCGTCGCCCAGCGGTACATCGCTGCCGGCATCACCGGCGGCTCACTCAAATAGGCAACGACCGCAGCCCGCAGACCATCACTTCAGGCAGGCAGACACCATGACTACCGACGATTTCCCGCGGTTCCCCGAGGGGTTCTTCTTCGGCGCGGCCACCGCGAGCTACCAGATCGAGGGCGCCCACGACGTGGACGGCCGCGGTCCCTCCATCTGGGACACCTACTGCCGCGAGCCCGGGCGGGTGTTGAACGGCGACAGCGGCGACATCGCCTGTGACCACTACCACCGCTACCGCGAGGACGTCGCGCTCCTCGCCGACCTGGGCGTCGACAGCTACCGCTTCTCGGTCGCCTGGCCCCGGATCCAGCCCACCGGCTCAGGCCCGGCCAACGCGGCGGGCCTCGACTTCTACGAGCGGCTCGTCGACGAGCTGCTGGCCGCCGGCATCGCCCCCGCCGCGACGCTCTACCACTGGGACCTGCCGCAGGCCCTGGAGGACCGGGGCGGCTGGCGGGTGCGCGAGACGGCCGAACGCTTCGCCGAGTACACCGCGCTGGTGGTCGAGCGCCTCGGCGACCGGGTGGACCGCTGGATCACCCTGAACGAGCCGTTCTGCACCGCGTTCGTCGGCTACGCCATCGGCCGGCACGCGCCCGGCACGCGCGAGGGGCGCGGGGCGCTGGCGGCCGCGCACCATCTGCTGGTCGGACACGGCCTGGCGGTGCGGGCGCTGCGCGCGGCCGGGGCGCACGAGATCGGCATCACCCTGAACCCGGACCGGCTGCTGCCGGCCACCGACTCCGCCGCCGACCGGGCGGCGGTACGGCGCGCGGAGACGCTGCACAACGCGGTGTGGCTGGATCCGCTGTTCGCCGGCCGGTACCCGACGCACGAGGTGGAGACCTGGGGGGAGCTGGCGGACGGCTCCTACCGCGAGGACGGCGACCTGGAGCTCATCGGCGAGCCCCTGGACTTCGTCGGCGTCAACTACTACCGCCCGACCACGATCGCCGACGCGCCGCACACCGACCCCGACCCGGCCACCCGCACGGCGGTGGACATCCGCACGGCCGAGTCGATGAGGGACGACGTGCGGCGCACCACCATGGGCTGGCCCGTGGTGCCGGAGACCTTCACGGACCTGCTGGTCGACCTGGTGCGCCGGTACCCGGCGCTGCCGCCGGTGGTCATCACCGAGAACGGCTCGTCCGAGGCCGACACCGTCGCGGCGGACGGCCAGGTCCACGACGTGGACCGCGTGGCGTACCTGCACAGCCATCTGAAGGCGCTGGCGGCGGCGATCGAGGCGGGCGTGGACGTGCGCGGCTACTACGTCTGGTCGCTGCTGGACAACTTCGAATGGGCCTACGGGTACGACCGCCGGTTCGGCATCGTCCGGGTCGACTACGACACGCTCGAACGCGTGCCAAAGGACAGCTACCGCTGGTACCGCACCATGATCGAGAACCACCGCAAGGAGAGCCATCCGTGAAGTTCACCGACGGATACTGGCTGATGCGCGACGGTGTCCGGGCGCACTACGCCAAGGAGATCGCGGACGCGCACGTCGAGGACGACCGACTGACGTTGTACGCCGAGGTGCGGCACGTCGAGCGGCGCGGCCACACCCTGGACGGGCCGCTGCTGACCGTGGAGTGCTACTCCCCGGCCGAGGGCGTGATCGGCGTCAGGACCACCCATCTCGCCGGCCGGGAGGAACGCGGCCCGTCGTTCGCGCTGCGCTCCGACCCCGGGCATCAGGCCAAGGCCGCCAGGGACGGCTCGATGCTCGAGCTGTCCAGCGGCTCGCTGTCCCTGCGCGTGGACACCGCGGCGCCCTGGCGGCTGGACTTCACCGCCGAGGGCCGGGTGCTGACGTCCGCCGAGGCCCGCGGCACCGGCATCGCGACGACGGGCGACGGCCGCCACCACAGCCTGGCAAAGCTGTCGCTCGGCGTCGGCGAGCTGGTGTACGGGCTGGGCGAGCGGTTCACCCCGTTCACCAGGAACGGGCAGGTGGTGGACGTCTGGCAGGCGGACGGCGGCACCGCCAGCGAGCAGGCCTACAAGAACGTCCCCTTCTATCTCACCAACCGCGGCTACGGCGTGTTCGTCAACCACCCCGGCCTGGTGAGCTACGAGATCGGCTCGGAGTCGGTCGGACAGGTCCAGTTCAGCGTCGAGGACCAGTCCCTCGAGTACCTGGTGATCCACGGCCCGACGCCGAAGGAGATCCTGGCCCGCTACACGGCGCTGACCGGCCGCCCGGCGCTGCCCCCCGCCTGGTCCTTCGGGCTGTGGCTGTCCACCTCGTTCACCACGGACTACGACGAGGAGACCGTCACCGGGTTCGTGCGCGGCATGGCCGAGCGCGACATCCCGCTGGGCGTCTTCCACTTCGACTGCTTCTGGATGCGCGCCTACCAGTGGTGCGACTTCACCTGGGACCCGGCGGTCTTCCCCGACCCCGAGGGAATGCTGCGCCGGCTGAAGGAGCAGGGGCTGCGGATCTCGGTGTGGATCAACCCCTACATCGGGCAGAAGTCCCCGCTGTTCGAGGAGGCCAGACGGTACGGCTACCTGGTACGCCGGCCGAACGGCGACGTGTGGCAGTGGGACCACTGGCAGGCCGGGATGGCCCTGGTGGACTTCACCAACCCCGACGCCCGCCGCTGGTTCGGCGACAAGCTGCGGACGCTGGCCGGACAGGGCGTGGACTGCTTCAAGACCGACTTCGGTGAGCGGGTGCCCACCGACGTGGTGTGGCACGACGGCTCGGACCCGGCGCGGATGCACAACTACTACACGCAGCTGTACAACCAGACGGTCTTCGAGATGCTCAGCGAGCTCCGCGGCCCCGGCGAGGCGGTGCTCTTCGCCCGCTCGGCGACCGCGGGCGGCCAGCAGTTCCCGGTGCACTGGGGCGGCGACTGCGAGTCCACGTTCGGCGCGATGGCCGAGTCGCTGCGCGGCGGGCTGTCCCTCGGCCTGTCCGGGTTCGGCTTCTGGAGCCACGACATCGGCGGGTTCGAGGGCACGCCGACGCCTGCGCTGTTCAAGCGGTGGGTGCAGTTCGGGCTGCTGTCCTCGCACAGCAGGCTGCACGGCAGCGCCTCCTACCGGGTGCCGTGGGACTACGACGAGGAGGCGGTGACCGTCACCCGGGACTTCACCCGGCTCAAGCACCGCCTGATGCCGTACCTCTTCCACGCGGCGACCCAGGCGCGGGAGCAGGGCACGCCGGTGATGCGGGCCATGCTGCTGGAGTTCCCCGACGACCCGGCGTGCCACACCCTGGACCGGCAGTACATGCTCGGCGACGACGTGCTGGTGGCCCCGGTCTTCACCGAGGACGGCACGGTGGAGTACTACGTGCCGGCGGGCGTCTGGACCCATGTGTTGTCCGGCGAGCGGGTCGAGGGTCCCGGCTGGCGGCGCGAGCGGTTCGGCTTCGACAGCCTGCCGCTGCTGGCCCGACCGGGGTCGGTGATCCCGTTCGGCGCCGAGGACGAGCGGGCCGCGTACGACTGGGCACACGGGGTGACGCTGCGGGTGCACGCCCCGGCGGACGGCGTCGAGGTGGTCACCCGGATCCCGGCGCCCGACGGCTCCACGGCGGCCAGCTTCCGCACCCGCAGGGCCGGCGACACGGTCACCGTCACCTCCGACGACGCGCCGGGCCCGTGGCGGGTGCTGCTGGCCGGCCCCGACGGCTACGGCGAGCCGGTGCCGGCGGCGGAGGGGGCACGCTCGGTGTCGGTGCCGATCACCGGCTGAGGTCGTCGTCCGCGTCGATGCGCCGCAGCAGCGCGGGCGTCCAGTGACGCCCGTACGCCGCGCGGAGCGCGGGGAGCCGCCAGTCACGCCCGCTGGCGGCGCCCCGGCAGCGGGCGGTACCGCACCGGCAGGGCATCGACCACTCCTCCGCGCCGGTGAGTGTGGCGTAGTCGATGGTGAGCTCCTCGCCCACGGCGATGTCGCGCCGCGCGGTCACGGTGACGGCGTCCTCGTGCCACATCGTCGGCTCGCAGGAGTGGTTGCCGAGGCAGGCGGGATGGGACAGGTCCATCAGCAGATGCCGGCCGACATCGACGCTGAAGCTGCTGAACGGCGGGGTCAACGCGGCGAGCTCGGCGTCGTCGATGAGCCGCCCGCCGAGCCGCATCACCACCTCGCCGGCGCCCAGCGGTGCGGTGGCGAACAGGCCGCGCCCCTCGATCGGCGAGGGCCGCGCCTCGGCGCGCGGGGTCAGCCAGCATTCGGTGGGGTAGTCCGTCGGCTCCCTCTGCTCTGTCCGTTCCATGCGGGAACAACGTGGGGGGCATGGGCGGCGTTCCCCCGGGGCACCCGGCGCGCGAGGGCCAAGATCGGAGGCGACGCGAGATGACGAAGGAGACCAGGGGGAGCGGGGACGCCAAACAGGCGACGGCGCGGGTGCTGCTGGAGCGGTGCGGCCGGACGTACGCGTCCCAGGCCGGCATCCGGCTGCGGGACGCCCCGGGCCCGATCTACCAGCTGCTGGTGCTCGCCCATCTGCTGTCCGCCCGGATCCGCGCCGACGTGGCGGTGGCCGCGGCGCGGGCGCTGTTCGAGGCGGACATGCGGGACCCGCGACGGATGGCCGAGGCGACCTGGCAGCAGCGGGTGGACGCGCTGGGCAAGGGGCACTACCGGCGGTACGACGAGCGGACCGCCACCCAACTCGGCGACGGTGCCGAACTGGCACTGGAGCGGTACGACGGCGACCTGCGCCGGCTGCGCGGGCCGCGGGTCGCGGCGGCGCTGCGCGAGTTTCCCGGCATCGGGCCGATGGGCGTGGACATCTTCCTGCGCGAGGTGCAGGCCGTGTGGCCCGAGCACCGGCCGCATATCGACGGCAAGGCGCGCGACGGCGCCGAGCGGCTGGGCCTGCCGCGTTCTGAGAAGTCGCTCACCGGGCTGGTGGCCGAGGACGACCTGCCCCGCCTGACGGCCGGCCTGGTCCGGGTCGCGCTGGACAAGCGGTTGGCCGAGGAGGTGCGCTCGCTGGCCCGGCGTTGAGTGTTTCCCTTCCGCCACTCGGGGGACTCGGCTCCCAGGAATGCGCCAACTTCCCGGGAGGAGCGACATGCCCGACGTTGATGACATGGAAGTCACCGCGCTGTGGGCGGAGTTCCACACCGTGGTGAACATGACCTCGCAGGAGCTCGCGGCCTGGCTGCGCACCAGCGGCTCGTCCGAGTCGGCGGAGGTACGGCAGGGACGCGAGGTGCTGGCGCTGCTCTACAAGCGGCCGATGGATCTCGGCAACGCCGACATCCGACTGATGCACCACGTGGTGGACGCCGTCCGTACCGAACGCGTGGCCGGGCCGCGGTCCGCGATCCCCGAACCGGACTGGCGCTACCGGTTGATGAGCCTCGGCCACGACCCGCTGCGGGGTTAGGGGGCGGGGGGCAGAGCGTAGACGCGGCGCGCGGTTTCGGCGAAGATCTCCGCGCGCTCCGCGGGGTCGAGCCGCCCGGTCAGCTCGTGGGCGGCCTCGACCACCTCCCCGTAGCCGGCGGCGAGCCGGCAGACGGGCCAGTCGGAGCCGAACATGGTCCGCTCGGGTCCGAAGGCGTCGAGCGCGGTGTCGGCGTACGGCCGCAGGTCCGCGACGGTCCAGCCCTGCCAGTCGGCCTCGGTGACCAGGCCGGAGAGCTTGCAGGCGGTGTTCGGGAGCGCCGCCAGGCGGGCCAGGTCCGCGGCCCAGGCGTCGTGCTCGCCCGCGGCGATCGATGGCTTGCCCAGGTGGTCGAGCACGAAGGTCAGCTCGGGCCGCAGCTCGGCGGCCCGGACGGCGGACGGCAGCTGGTGGGCCTTGAGCAACACGTCGTAGACGAGGCCGGCGCCGGCCACCGCGGCCAGCCCATGCTGCACGTCGGCGCGGAGCAGCCACTCCGGGTCCGGTTCGGACTGCACCTGGTGGCGGACGCCGACCAGATGACGGCCGCCGGGCAGTTCGGCGAGCGCCGCCAGGGCGTCGGCGACGCCCGGATCGGTGAGGTCGGTCCAGCCCACGACGCCGGCGACCAGCGGGTGGGAGTCGGCCAGTGCCAGGAACTCCGGCGTCTCCTCGGCGACCGTGACGGTCTGCACCAGCACGGTGCCGGTCACGCCCGCCGCACGCGCCTCGGGTTCGAGGTCGGCGAGGGTGAAGTCGCGGCGGATCGGGGCCATCGCCTCGCCGGTGATCCAGTCCTGGTCGCGGACGGCGAGGTCCCAGACGTGGTGGTGTGCGTCGATCACGGTCATCTGCTTGTCGGCTCCCCTTCAGCTCGCCTCGGGCACGGGCACGGGCACGGGCACGTGGTCGGGCAGGAGTCCCTCGGATCGCAGTTCGTCCCACAGGGCCGCCGGCACGGGGTGGCGCAGCATCGTGGCGGCGTCGCGTGCCTCGGCCGGAGACCGGGCTCCGACCAGCACGCTGGCGACGGCGGGGTGGCCGAAGGGGAAGCGCAGCGCGGCAGCGCGCAGCGGGACGCCGTGCCGGCCCGTCACCTCCTGCATGCACAGCGCGCGTTCCAACACCGGACGGGGCACCGTCCGGTAGTGGAAGGTGGCGTCAGGTGTGGGATTGGCGAGCAGGCCGGTGTTGAAGACGCCGCCGATGATGACGCTTCTGCCGCGTTCGGCGGCGGCCGGCAGCAGTTCGGTCAGCCCGTCCTGGTCCAGCAGCGAGTAGTGCCCGGCCAGCAGCACCGCGTCCACGTCGGTCTCCCGCACGAAACGGGTGAGCATCGCGGCCTGGTTCATGCCCGCGCCGATGGCGCCGACCAGGCCCTCGGCGCGCATCCGTTCCAGCTCCGGGTAGGCCTCGGCGAAGGCCTGCTCGGCATGGTCGTCGGGGTCGTGGATCAGGGCGATGTCCACGCGGTCCAGGCCCAGCCGCTCCAGGCTGGACTCCAGGCTGCGGCGCACGCCCTCCGCGCTGAAGTCCCACCGCCGGTGGTGGGTGGCGGGCAGCGAGGGGAAACCGTCCGCGGCGTCGGTGCCGAAGGCGGCGACGATGTCCGCGACCTCACCGTCCGGGTCGTTGGGTATCAGCAGCCGCCCGACCTTGGTGCACACCGTGAACGACTCCCGTGGCCGGTCCGCCAGCGCCGCCCCCAGACGCCGCTCGGACAGGCCCAGACCGTAGTGCGGTGCGGTGTCGAAACCGCGCACGCCCTCGGCCCAGGCGGCCTCGACGGTGGCTCGGGCGTCGTCATCGGTGACCTCCTGGTACAGGCCGGCCAGCGGGGCGCCGCCGAGCGCGAGCTCGGTGAGGGCGACCTCGCTGTGCCCGAGCCGGACGCGGGGGATGACCATGACGGTTGCCACCTTTCGGGCTGACGACGGACACGGGGCGCGGGGCTGGGCGGACGGGTCGGGGCGGGGGTCAGTCCCGGGACGGCGGGCGCAGCCGGAGGCCCGCCATGCCGCCGTCGACCGGGAGCGCGGTGCCGGTCACCGAGCCGGCGGCGGGGCTGGCGAGGTAGACGATGGCCGCGGCCACCTCCTCCGCAGAGACCAGACGGCCCATCGGCTGCCGCGCGGCCAGCGCCGCCCGCTCCGCCTCGGGATCCTGCGCGGCCTGGAGCAGCCGCGCCACCCACGGCGTGTCGGCCGTCCCGGGGTTCACGCAGTTCACCCGGACGCCCTCCCGGATATGGTCGGCCGCCATCGCCAGGGTCAGCGACAGCACCGCTCCCTTGGTCGCCGAGTACAACGCGCGCTGCGGCAGCCCTGCGGTGGCCGCGATGGAGCAGGTGTTGACCACCGCCGCATGCCCGGAGGCACGCAGCGACGGCAGGGCGGCGCGGGTGGTGCGCACGATGCCCAACACGTTGACGTCGAGCACCCGGTGCCACTCCTCGTCCGGGTTGTCCTCGACGGTGCCGGCGGCGCCGATGCCCGCGTTGTTGACCAGAATGTCCAGGCCGCCGAGGTCCGCCGTGGCCCGCTCGACGGCGGCGCGCACCGAGGCGTCGTCCGCGACATCGGCCCGGTAGCCCCGCAACGGCTCCGGCAGTCCCTCCGGTTTCAGATCCAGCACGGCGACGCGCGCGCCCTGCTCGGCGAGCAGGGTCGCGGCGGCCAGCCCGATGCCGGAGCCGCCGCCGGTGACGAGGGCACGGAGGCCGGTGAGCCCGGCAGCGGCGGTCATGCGGCACCGCCCTGGGCGGCCAGGTCCTCGGCCCAGAACGCGCCGCCGGGGTAGCTGTAACGGGCGATGGACTCCGGGCGGATCGCGGCCGAGAAGCCAGGGCGATCGGGGGCCACATAGTGGCCGGCCCTGATGCGCACGGGATCGAGGAAGTGTTCGTGGAGATGGTTCACGTATTCGAGCATCCGGTCCTGGGTGCTGCCGGAGAGCGCGACGTAGTCGAACATGGCGAGGTGCTGCACCAGTTCGCACAGGCCGACGCCGCCGGCGTGCGGGCAGACGGGGATGCCGAAGCGGGCGGCCAGCAGCAGGATCGCGAGGTTCTCGTTGACGCCGCCGACGCGCGCGGCGTCCAACTGGAGCACGTCGATCGCCTCGGCCTGGAGCAGTTGCTTGAAGATGACGCGGTTCTGTGCGTGTTCCCCGGTGGCGACCTTCACCGGCGCCACGGCCCGGCGAATGGCGGCGTGGCCGAGCACATCGTCAGGACTGGTCGGCTCCTCGATCCAGTAGGGGCCGAACTCCGCCAGGGCGCCGGTCCAGGAGATCGCCTCGGGCACCTCCCAGCGCTGGTTGGCGTCGATGGCGATGCGGATGTCGGGGCCGACCGCGGCGCGCGCCACCCGCATCCGCCGGACATCGTCCGCCAGGTCGGCGCCCACCTTGAGCTTGATCTGGGTGAAGCCGTCGGCCAGCGCCTCCTGGGCCAGCCGGGTCAGCTTGTCGTCGGAGTAGCCGAGCCAGCCGGGCGAGGTGGCGTAGCCGGGGTAGCCGCGCTCCCGCAGCAACGCGGCGCGTTCCTCGGCGCCCTCCCGGCCGCGACGCAGCAGGTCGAGCGCATGGTCGGGGGTGAGTACGTCGCCGAGGTAGCTCAGGTCCGCCTGGGCGACGAGCCATTCGGGCTCGGCCTCGGCCAACAGCCGCCAGAGTGGCTTGCCCCGTCGCTTGGCGGCGAGGTCCCAGACGGCGTTCACCACGGCGCCGATCGCCATATGCATCACGCCCTTCTCGGGGCCGAGCCAGCGCAGTTGGCTGTCGCCGGTCAGCTCCCGGTACAGGGCGCCGGGGTCGTCGCAGAGCGTGGCCACGTCGCGGTCCACCAGATGGGGCGCGAGCGCCCGGATGGCAGCCACCTGGACGTCGTTGCCCCGGCCGATGGTGAACGCGAATCCGTGCCCCTCCGGCGCGTCCTCCCCGCCGTCCTCCCCGCCGCCACCGGATCCCGTGCGGAGGACGACGTAGGCCGCCGAATAGTCGGGGTCGGGATTCATCGCGTCCGAACCGTCCAGCTCGCGCGAGGTGGGAAACCGTATGTCGAAGGTGTCGATCGCGGTGATCCGGTGGGCGGGTGCGGGCATCGACGGACCTCTCTGGTTCTGGGCGCGGCCTGGGGCCCTGCGACTCAGCGGCACCCTAGAACGCGCTTACTATCAGCACAAGTGAACGATCGCCCCAGGCGAGATGGGTACGGGGTGAGGGTCAGCCATCGACGGGCCGGGGCCGCAGCGTCCGGCAGGACCGCGCGGCGCGCGAGGACTCGGCCGCGACGGCCTGCCACCAGGGCTCGTCGGGCAGCCGGCCGGCCGGTTCGAAGGACTCCCCCGGCCGCGGCAGCGCCACCGTGACGCCGACGTCGGCGGCCTCCGCGACGGTCCGCTCGACCGGCTCCTCCCACGGGTGCAGGGCGAGGTTGAAGGTGCCCCAGTGAATGGGCAAAAGCACGCCCCCCGGGCCGCCGCCCGAGAGGTCGCGGTGCGCCCGCACCCCCTCCTCCGGCGTCATGTGGATGTCCGGCCAGTACTCGCTGCTGTAGGCGCCGATCTGCACCATCGTGGCGTCGAACGGCCCGTGCTGGGCGCCGATCTTGGCGAAGCCCGGGAAGTACCCGGTGTCGCCGCTGTGGAAGACACGGTGCCTGGGTCCCGCGGCCACCCAGGAGGCCCACAGGGTGCGCGAGCGATTGACCAGTCCACGACCGCAGAAGTGTTGGCCGGGGGTGGCGGTGAGGGTCAGGTCGCCCACCGACGCCGATTCGTACCAGTCGAGCTCCAGGATGCGCTCCGCCGGCACCCCCCAGTGCTCCAGATGCGCGCCGACGCCCAGCGGCACGGCGAAGACGGCGTCGCCGCGGACCAGCGCGCGGATGGTGGGCATGTCCAGATGGTCGTAGTGGTCGTGCGACACGACGACGGCGTCCACCGGGCCCAGCTCGCGCAGCGGCACCGGCACCGGATGCAGGCGCTTGGGGCCCACGAACCCGAAAGGCGAGCAGCGGCGCCCGAACACCGGATCGAACAGCACCCGGTGCCCGTCGATCTCCGCCAGCACGGTGGCGTGTCCCAGCCACGTCAGCCGCAGCCCCGACGCGGGCGGCTCGCCCGCCCGCACGGCCGCCGGCCGCACCAGGGGCGGCACGGCGGCGGGGGCGCGGCGGCGCCGGTCGGCGGCGCGCAGCATGTCCCGCAGCATCGAGAACATCGCGCCGGGCCGCACGGTCCTGGTCGGCCGGTCGTTGCGGAAGGCGCCGTCCCGGTACTGCGGGGAGCGCTGGATACGTGCCAGCCGCTCGCCGGTCGGCTCGGCCCCGAAGGAGGCCGGCCGCAGCAGCCGGGACGTCCGCACGGTCAGCGACGCCAGCCTGGCCCGGGTTCGGGCGGATGCAGGAGTCCGGCCGGTCACATGAACCTCCCAGTGCACGGATGACGCCACTGTAGTCGAAGAGTAACGCCAGGCCGGGGGCTTGAGATTGGATAATTCATACATTCGCCCGGCTAGGGTGGGCCCATGTCTCCCTCCACGATCGTCGTCATGGGCGTGTCCGGCGTGGGCAAGACCACCATCGCCCGGCTGCTCGCCGACCGGCTCGGCGTGCCCTTCGCCGAAGGGGACGACTTCCACTCGGCCGCCAACGTCGCCAAGATGTCGGCCGGCGTGCCGCTTGAGGACGCCGACCGCTGGCCGTGGCTCGCGGCCGTCGGAGGGTGGCTGCGCGAGCGTCAGACGGCCGGCACCGGCGGAGTGGTGACCTGCTCGGCGCTGCGCCGCGCCTACCGGGACGTGTTGCGGGCCGCGGCGCCCGGCGCGTACTTCGTTCACCTGGACGGTTCGGAGGAACTGGTGGCCGAGCGGATGCGCGGGCGCTCGGGGCATTTCATGCCACCGGGACTGCTGCGCTCGCAGTTCGCCGCGCTGGAGCCACTGGGGCCTGACGAGGACGGCACGGTCGTCGACGTCGGCGGCTCACCGGAGCGGCTGGCCGAGGTGGCGGCGGCCCGGATCACGGCCGGCTGACCCGTCATCCGGTTCGGCGGCGGTCGGCCGCGGTTGTCGCCGTTGAGGCGTGATTCCCGCTGGTGGGGGCACTCGTGCAGCTGACGCCCTGATACGAACGTTCCGCGAACACCAGGGGAAGCCTGGCTGGACGCGGAGTGACACGTAGACTCGGCCGTCAGGCAGAGTAGATCGAGGCGCGGTCGAGAGACGCTCCGCGCTTCCTGACCGCGGTCCGACCACCTCGCCATTCGGGAATACTGCTGATGCGAAGCCCAGGGGCTCTCACGAGAACCGTCGCCGCGCGGATCCGGGAATCCGCCGCGCCGTCTCGTCGCCCTCCTCTGGTCCGGGAACTCCTGCTCCTCGCGGCCCTCTATCTGGCCTACAAGTTCGGCAGGCGCGCGGCCAATGGGCAGTTCGCCGACGCCTATGACAACGCGGGCCGGATCTGGGATCTGGAACGCGCCGTGCACATGCCAAGCGAGGCGGCCGTGCAGGATCTGCTCCTGCACAGCGAGTCTCTCGTCCGCGCCATCAACATCTACTACGCCACGGTTCATTTTCCCGCGATCCTGTTGTTCCTGGCCTGGATGTTCTGGCGCCGTCCCGGCCACTACAGGTGGATTCGGTGGGTGCTCACCTGGCTGACCGGAGCGGGCCTGGTGCTGCACCTGCTGTTCCCGCTCGCCCCGCCCCGGCTGTTCGGCCCGACCGAGATGATGGACACCAGCGCGGTCTTCGGGCCGGCCGTGTACGGCAAACCCGAGGCGAACTCGATGGCGAACCAGTTCGCGGCGATGCCGTCGCTGCACGTGGGCTGGGCCGTCGTGATCGCAGTGGGGCTGATCGTCACCAGCCGGAGCCGGCTGCGGTGGCTGTGGATGCTGCATCCGCTGGTCACGGTGCTGGCGGTGGTCGGCACCGGCCACCACTACTGGATGGACGGCCTCGTGGCCTGCGCGCTGCTCGCCGTCATCCTGGTGGTGCTCCGGCCGCCGCGGGCACTCCCCCACGCGGGGGTGGCCGCCCGGCGCACCACGGGAGCGCGGCCGAGCACGGCTCCGGCACCGGTCCCGGAGGGGGCGCGACGGGAGGAGAACGCACCCTCGGCGCGCGCCGCGGCGTCCCGCGCGACCGGGCGATTCGCGCCCTGAGAGCTCCCTTGTGGTGCGGTTTCCCCACCCCTATCGTTGACCTGCCGTACAGATCCCGTGACGGAAACATGATCTGACGGGATGCCGTGACAGGTCGGCCAGGGGAGGACCCGCTCATGACCACGCGTGGACGTCACCGCCGCTACCGGCCCAGCGCCGTTTCCCGCGCCTCGCTCAGCGTCACCGCGTCGGGCGCCGGGCTCGCGCTGCCGCTGATCAGCGCCAGCGGCGCGGGCGCCGCGCCCGTGGAGACCTGGGAGAAGGTCGCCGAATGCGAGAGCGGTGGCGACTGGCGGATCAACACCGGCAACGGCTACTTCGGCGGGTTGCAGTTCCTGCAGAGCACCTGGGAGGCGTACGGCGGCACCGCCTACGCGCCGCGGGCCGATCTGGCGACCAAGGATCAGCAGATCGCGGTCGCCGAGGCCGTGCTGGCGGGCCAGGGCCCGGGGGCGTGGCCCGTCTGCTCGGCTCAGGCCGGGCTGACCCAGGACGGCGTGGACCCGGCCATCGACCCGGACACGGGGATGGACACCCAGCAGGACGCCGAGCAGGACGCCGACGGGCAGGGAGGTCAGGGCGGGCAGGACGTCGAGTCGCGGCAGGCGGCCGGCGCGACCGACCAGCAGGGGTCGGCCGATACGGACACGTATCGGGTGGTCAGCGGGGACACGCTGTTCGGCATAGCGCTCAGCCACGACGTCGCGGGCGGCTGGCAGACGCTCTACGACCTCAACCGGGAGACCGTCGGCGGGAACCCGGACCTGATCTTCCCCGGCCAGCGCCTGGTGCTGCGGCCGGACGATGCCGAGGCCGAATCCTCGGCCGACGCCCCGCCCCGCGAGGAGAGCCAGGAGGCGGAGCCCGAACAGGCGGACGAGGCCGAATCGGCCGACGACTCCGGCGACTCTGACACCTCCGGCAACTCCGGTGACTCCGGCGGTCAGCAGGCCCAGGAGCAGCCGCAGGAGGAGCGGGAGCAGGAGGCCGCGGACGACGACCGAGCCGCCGAGTACACGGCACCGGTCTCCGCCGGTTCGGGCACGTCCTACGGCGCCAGCGGCGGCTCCTGGTCGCTCGGGTACCACACCGGCGTCGACTTCCCGGTGGCCACCGGCACCTCGGTCAAGGCCGTGACCAGCGGCGAGGTCGTGTCGGCCGGCTGGTCGGGATCCTTCGGGTACGAGGTGATCATCCAGCACCCGGACGGCAAGTACAGCCAGTACGCGCACCTCTCGGCGATCTCCGTGTCCGAGGGACAGCCGGTGAGCGGCGGCCAGCGGATCGGCCGCTCGGGGTCCACGGGCAATTCCACGGGCCCCCACCTGCACTTCGAGATCCGCACCGACGAGGCGTTCGGCAGCGATATCGACCCGCTGGCCTACCTCCGGCAGAACGGCGTCACGATCTGACCGCCGCATGGCCGAAACTCCCCGGATCTTGGCGCGTTTTCGTCCTGTCGTCCGGTGGTCAATCTGGACAGATATCGCGATAACACCCCAGGATAAGGATGTTGATCGTCCGCTTCCTTCCCTCGTCCGTCGCGCGGTCAGTACCCTCAAGCGTCCGGGGGTTTCTCATTCGCACGTATGCCGGGGACTTTGGAGATGCCGATGGAGCGACCCGCCTGGGCGCCGCCGGGAATCGATCTGTCTGTGCCGAGCGTTTCACGTATGTACGACTACTATCTCGGCGGCTCGCACAATTTCGAGGTGGACCGCGCGGCCGCGCGCAGGGCGATAGCGGCGTTTCCCGGCCTTCCCAAGATCATGCAGGCGAATCGTGCCTTCATGCGACGGGCGGTGCGTTACGCGATCGCCGAGGGAATCCATCAGTTCCTCGACATCGGCTCCGGTATCCCGACTTTCGGAAACGTGCACGAGGTCGCCCAGGCGGCTCATGACCAGGCACGTGTTGTCTACGTCGACAACGATCCGGTGGCCGTGGCGCACAGTCGGGCCGTCCTCGCCGGCGGGAAGGGCGCGGACATCGTGGCCGCCGACTTCCGCGAGCCGTCGGCCATCCTGAGCAGCGAGCCGGTGCGCCGGCTGCTCGACCTGGACCGCCCGGTGGCGCTGCTGCTCGTCGCGCTGCTGCACTTCCTCGACGACGAGGAGAAGCCACACGCCGCGCTCGCCGAGTTCGGCGACGCGCTGGCCCCCGGCAGCCTGCTGATCCTCACTCACGCCTCCACCGACGGCGGGCCGAACACGCCCCAGCAGGGCCACGCCGTGGAGCAGGTCTACCGCAGGAGCGGCGCCAACCTGGTGATGCGCTCGGGCCCCGAGGTGGCGCGGTTCTTCGAGAGCTTCCCGCTCGTGGAGCCCGGCCTGGTGGCCATGCCGGAGTGGCGTCCCGAGGGCGCGCTCGACGACGAGGACCCGATCGTGTACACCGGCTACGCGGGAGTAGGGCGCAAAGCGTGACATTTTCGCCATCTCAACCGCCGGGCCGCCCCCACGCCGACGGCGAGCCGTCCGCGGCCGCACGCGCGCTGGCGCGCGCCTGGTGCCGCGCCGTGTACCCGGCCACCGCCACCTCGATGACCCGGGCCGAGTTCGAGGCGCTGCTGCTGCGTCTCGCCCGCCGACTCGCCGCCGCGCTGCACGCCGAGCCCTTCGACCCCGCCACCGGACGGGCCGTCGGCGAGGAGTTGGTGGCGGCCCACTGCACCTCCCCCGAATCGCTGCCTGGCACCCTCGGCGTGCTCGACACGCACCTGCCGACCTGCCCACCCGACCCGGCCGACAGCGCCGACAGGGCGACGACGGCCGCCGAGACGCGGCGCCGCTCGGCTCGGCTCCAGCACGCGGTCGCCGAGGGCTTCGCCCGGGCGCTGCAGGAGCGCACCCGCACCGAGCAGGAGGCGCTGTCCCGGGCCGCGTTGACCGCGCAGACGGAGATCGCCCACGCGCTGCACGAGAGCGAGACGCGTTTCCGAGCGGTGTTCAAGGGCGCCAGGCTCGGCATCGGCATCGCCGACATGGACGGGAACATACTGGACATCAACAGCGCGCTGGCGCGGATGTTCGGCAGCTCCGAGCACGCGCGCAGCCGCAACGTCATGGACTGGACGCATCCGGAGGACCCGACCGAGGTGTGGCGGCTGCAGCGCGAGCTGATGCGCGGCGAGCGCGAGCACTACCAGGTCGAGAAGCCCTACAGCCGCACCGACGGCACGGTGCTGTGGACCAACCTCACGGTCTCGCTGTTGCGCGACGCGGAGGGCGAGCCCCGGTACATGCTGGCGATGTTGGAGGACGTCTCCGAACGGCGGCTGCTCAATCTGCGGCTGCGCTACCAGGCCACCCACGACGCCCTCACCGAGCTGCCGAACCGCTCGCTGTTCTTCGAACGCCTGGAGCAGGCCCTGGCGCCCGGTTCGGGCTGTTCCCGCATCGGGCTGTGCTACCTCGACCTGGACGGCTTCAAGGCGGTCAACGACAGCCTCGGCCACGCCGTCGGCGACCAGTTGCTGCTGGCGGTCGCCGAGCGCCTCCAGGGCTGCGCCGCCGGGCCCGGGCAGATGCTGGCGCGGATCGGCGGCGACGAGTTCGTGGCCCTGGTCATCGACCCGCCGACGCCGGACGCCGTGATCGGGTTCGCCCAACGCGCGCTGGGCGCGCTGGCCGCCCCGGTGTCGGTCGGCGGGCGGGAACTGCTGGTGCGGGCCAGCATCGGCATCGTCGAGGGGCCCACCGAGGCCCTGACCTCGGCGGAGGTGCTGCGCAGCGCCGACATCACGATGTACCGGGCGAAGGCCGAGGGCGGCAACCGGTACGCGCTGGCCGACGCGGACGCGGACGCGCGCGCGATCAGCCGCCACTACCTCACCCACCACCTGCCGGCGGCGCTGAAGGGCTGCGAGTTCTTCATCGAGTACCAGCCGCTGATCAAGATGGAGGACGGGAGCCTGGAGGGCGCCGAGGCGCTGGTGCGGTGGAGCCATCCGCGGCACGGGGTGCTCGGCCCCGACCGGTTCATACCCCTCGCCGAACACACCGGGCTGATCGTGCCGCTGGGCCACTGGGTGCTCAAGGAGGCGGTGCGGCAGGCCTGCGAATGGCAGCTCATGGGCATCGGCGGCCTGCGCCCGTTGCGGGTGAACGTCAACCTCTCGCCGCGCCAGCTGCACCACCCCGACCTCGTCGAGGACACCGTGGCGGTGCTGGAGGAGGCCGGGCTGCCGCCGAGTTCGCTGTGCCTCGAGGTGACCGAGACGGCGATGATCCAGGCGGACGAGCACGAGCTGAAGCCGCTGCGGCAGCTGTCCGACCTGGGCGTGGGCATCGCCCTGGACGACTTCGGCACCGGCTACTCGAACCTCGCCAACCTCCGCCGGCTGCCGGCCAACACGCTGAAGCTGGACCGCTCGTTCACCGAGGGCCTGCAACACGACCCGGCCGATCCGGTCGACCTGAAGATCGTCGAGGGCATCGTCTCGCTGGCCCACACGCTGAAGCTGTCCGTGACCGTGGAGGGCGTGGAGACGTCGGTGCAGGCCCACCAGTTGCGCGAACTGGGCTGCGATTCGGCGCAGGGCTGGTACTACGCAAGGCCGGGGCCGCCGGAGCGGCTGCCCGAGGCCGTATGACCCCTCGACCCCGGCCCTCCCGTCCCCCTCTCCTCGGGTTCCTCGGGTTGCTTGAGTTCGTCGGGTTGTGGGGCCTCGCGCCTCATGTCTCGACGCGGAGCCCCAACGGCGCCTCCGTGCGCGGCGAGGGCAGCCGCAACGGCCGCGCGCCCGGCGTGAGCGAGCCCAGCACCGCGCCCCCGCGGGCGCCGGTGGCCGAGGCGATGGTGCCGGCGAGCCCGTGCACGCTGAGGAAGCCGAGCAGCGCGAAGAGGTACCCCTCCTTCGCCTGCGCCGGCAGTCCGTAGTCCTCGACGCGGCTGATCCGGGTGGGCACGCTGAGCGCCCTGATCCGGTCCATCAGCACCGGGTTGCGGACCCCGCCGCCGGAGGCGACGAGCTCGGTGAGGCGGTGGCCGTGGCAGGCCGCGGCCACCAGGCGGGCGGTGAGCTCGGTGACGGTGGCGGCCAGATCGTCGGTGGACAGCTCGCGGCCGCGCAGCCGTTGGCGGAGGTAGTCGGTGTGGAACAGCTCCTTGCCGGTGGACTTCGGCGGCGGCAGCCGGTAGTACGGCTCGGCCAGCAACTCGGACAGCAGCGCGGCGTCCACCGTGCCCCGGGCCGCCCGGGCCCCGTCGGTGTCCATCCGCTCCACTCCCCCGGTCGCCTCGGAGACGACGGCGTCGACGAGCGCCCCGGCCGGCCCGACGTCGTACGCGATGACCTCGCCCCGGCCGTCGCGCACCGTGATGTTCGCGATGCCGCCGAGGTTGAGCGCACCGCGCCGCACACCGTCGCCGAGCAGCAGCAGGGTGTCCAGCATCGCGGCCAACGGCGCGCCCTGCCCGCCCCTGGCGATGTCGCGGGAGCGCAGGTCGGAGACCACGGGCAGCCCGGTGGCCTCGGCGATCCAGGCCGCGCCGCCGAGTTGCAGGGTGCCGAGCGCCTGCGGGCCCTCCACCCAGTGGAAGACGGTCTGCCCGTGGGAGACCACCAGCTCGCCCCCGCCGTGGGCCAGGGAGGTGTTGGCCCGCGCCGCGACCTCGCCGAAGAAGCGTCCGAGGCCGGTGTCGAGCCGGCAGACCCGTTCCAGGTCGGTGGTGGCCGGTGGCAGGCAGGCCGTGATCTGCTCCCGCAGCCAGTGCGGGTACGGCTCGGTGTGCAGGCCGCGCGGCCGGAGCACGATCTCCCGGCCCGCGAAGGAGAGGTCGGCGATGGCCGCGTCCACCGCGTCGTACGAGGTGCCGCTGAGAACGCCGATCACGGTCCACGGCCGGTCCGGGCGGTATCCGGCGGGGTCGGTCAGATCCATCGCGGCCATCCTCCCCCAGCCGGGTAGCCGGGGAGTGCCCCGGGGCGGGTGACGCGTGGGCTTCCGTTCGTCGAGGGCGGCTGGTCGGTGGCGTCCGGGGCTGGCTTCGCACTCATCACCTGTGCACTGCCCCGTTCGACCGGGTCACGCACCTGACGGGCGCGACGGCCTCGACGGCTACGCGTGCAGCGGAACGAGGGATGGCGCGCCTCAGAGCGGATCGCCGCCCCGCCCCGCCGCGAGCAGACGCCGGGTCAGCCTGGCCGCCACGGCCTTGACCGTGTCGAGCCCGGCCCGCCCCCAGGACCGGGGCACCCGGTCCATCGCGCAGATGGTGCCCAGCGCGATGCCGGACGGGTGCAGCAGCGGCGCGCCCAGATAGGAACGGATGCCACCCTCGTCGACCACCGGATTGGCCGCGTAGCGCGGGTAGTCGCGGATGTCGTCCAGCACCAGCGCGCGGCGTCTCACCACCACATGGGGGCAGAAGCCGTGGGCGCGCGGCATGCTCCGGTCATGCTCCACACCGGGTTGCACGTGCAGCCCGGCGAAGTACTGACCGGCCTCGTCGACGAGGGTCACCATCGCGAACGGGGTCCGCACGACGCCGGCGAGCTGCCGGGCGGCCTCGTCGAACTGGGGCATCGGCTCGGGGCCGAGGCCGAGTTCGGCAAGCCGCTGCGCGCGCACCGGGGCATCCGGGTCCTCGGGGGTGAGCAGCAGGCGGCTGGTGGGGTCGTAGGCCATCACCGGCATTGGGGCTCCTCGGGCGGGTCGGGGGGTTGGGGGGGCGGCGCGCGGCGGCGGCGCGGCGGCGTTCTGCGGTCCGGTCTCCGGGGGGCGCCGACCTCGGGGCACGTCTCCGGCTTGGCATCAGGTTCGGCCGTGTCTCGGGTCCGGTCCGGGGGTCCGACCGGTCTCAGGCCCGGTCGAGCGGGGCCACGGGCTCGGCCGTCAGCTCGGGCACCGGCAGCAGGCCGGACAACGCGACCGCCGCGCCGCCGGCCCGCGCCGGCGCGCGCCGGGAATCCGGCTCCTCCTCCGCGACCAGTAGTTCCTGCGGCACCACCACCACGGCCTGGATGCCGCCGTAGATGTTGCTCTGCAACTGGACAGCGAGGCGGTGCCGCCGGGCCAGCACCGAGACGACGAAGAGCCCCACCCGGCCGTCCTCCAGCAGCTGGCCGACGTCCACGTGCTCGGCGCCGGCCAGCACCGCGTTCATCCGGCCCTGTTCGGCGGCGGTCATGCCCAGCCCGCGGTCCTCGACCTCGATGGCCAGGCCGGCCGGCACGCGCTGTGCCCGCAGCAGCACCTGCGTCTGGGGGGCGGAGAACTCCGTGGCGTTCTGCACCAGTTCGACGAGGAGGTGGACGAGGTCGGCGACGGCGGGCCCGCGCACCGTGCCCTCGACGGGCGGGACCAGCCGGATCCGCGTGAAATGCTCCGATTCGGCGATGCAGGAGCGCAGCATCTCGCCGACCGAGACCGGCCGGTGCCATTCGCGGCGCGGTACCGCGCCGCCGAGCACCGCGAGGTTCTCCGCGTGCCGCCGGATCCGGGTGGCCTGGTGGTCCACGTGGCACAACCCCTTCAGCAGTTCCGGGTCCTCCACCTCGGCCTCCAGCTCGTCGAGGTGCTCCAGCTGGCGGTACACGAAGAACTGCATCCGCCGGGCGAGGTTCACGAAGACCTCCGCCCGCTCGTCGTCGCCGATGGGCCCGCACGCCAGGCTGGCCGCCTCCCCCACCGCCGCCTGGGCGGCGCGGCGGAAGGCGGAGAGCTCCTCGTGCAGCTGGTCGAGGTGGTCGCCCTCGGCCTCGGCGGGCGGCGGCTCGTAGGGCGGGTTGACCCGTTCGCCGCGCTCCACCTTGCGCAGCAACGCCTGGAGCTCCACCCGGCCCCTGGCCGCCTGCCGGCAGAGCGCGGAGATCCGGTCGGCCCGCGCCCCGTCGCGGCACGCCGCCGCCACGGCCGCGCCGGTCACCACGGCGCCGGTCAGCAGTGCCGCCCCGCCCAGCACGCCCCACAGGGCGCCGCCGTCCGCCACCGGCGCGACCGACCGGCCGGGCCCGCCGAGCAGATAGGTCAGAACTGCGGTCGCGATCGTGGCGACCAACGCGGCCGGGACCACCGCGAGGAGCAGCAGGGTGTGTCGGTTGGCGAGAGCCCCAGGGGGTGACAGTGCGGGCATGGGCGTCCTTCGGATCTCGACGGGTCGCGGGCGGCTGCCGCGCCGGGGCGGCTCGTGATGCCGATGCCACGCTATGCGTCAACAGCCGGGCGTACGGGCATAGTTCCGGAAATCGCCACCCCTCGCCAGCTCCCATCGAGTGAACAGAGCCGCCCCGATTTCGACCACTGTCCGGTGATCTTCCGTCACCTGTGGTGATAGCCGCTCGGGCGTCAACGCAGCCCGGAGGCCCGCACGGTGACGTTCACGCGACCGTCCAGCCCGAGTTCCGCGGGGCCGCTGCCGGGTCGGGTGCGGGGCACTCCGTGGTAGGCGAGCCGGGAGGGGCCGCCGAAGACGAAGGCGTCGCCGCTGCGCAGCTCGACGTCGGTCCACGGGCGGTTGCGGCTCTCCACGTTCCCGAAGCGGAAATCGCAGGCGTCGCCGAGGCTGAACGAGACCACCGGCGCGGACGAGCGCTCGTCGCTGTCCCGGTGCATGCCCATCCGGGCCTTGGGCCCGTAGAAGTTCACCAGCGCGACGTCGAACGGATCCTCCGCGGCGGGCTCGCCCCCCGCCGCGGCGACCACCCGGCGGGCCCACTCCCCCAACCACACAGGAAACGGCTTCACCGGCGCCCCGTCACCGTCCACCACGGTGCGGGCGTAGCCGTAGGGGTACCAGTGCCAGCCCAAGCTGAGCTGCTTCACCGACATGACGCCGCCGCCCACCCGCACGGTCCGCAGCCCGGCCGGCGGCCTGGCCCACTCCCGGCAGGCCTCCAGCAGCTCCCGCTGTCGCTCCGCCGACAGCCAGTCAGGCAGGTGCACCGCCCCGGGCGCGATCTCCTGTCCACCACGCGGGAACAACTCAGCGTCCATCGATCCCATCATGCCCGCATTTCGTCGAACACACATCCGAGAATGGTGCGGCTGGGTGTCCTGCAGCACGAGGATGCCCTGGGCGACGCCCTTGCGGTCTACATCACCCTGCCGACGGGCTGGCCGCCGCCCCATCCGAACGGCTCGTCCGCGAACGAGCCCTGGCCGAAAGCCTGGGCGGCAGCTATCACGTGGTGGCCGGCGACGACCCCCGCCCAGGGCTTCCTCGACGTCGCCCGCTGCAGCCGCCGGACAGACGGGGGCGTGGTCGGTGCGCACCCTGGCCGCCCTGGTCTGGATGCTCTTCGTGGAGTGCTGTTCCGCCCACCGCAGCAGGCCCTCGATGTCGCCGGCGTCGTCAACGATGCCGGCGTCCAGCCGCTCGGCGCCCGACTTATGGCGGGCTAGGAGCGCGGCGAATTCGCCCTCGGACAGGCCGGTGGCCTCGCGGACCGCGTCGGCCCGGTCGCCGTTGCGGTGCATGGAGAGGGCCATGGCCTCGGCGCTGAGCTTCTTCGGGATGTTGATGGTGTTGAGTTCTCCGTGGTGGGTGGGGTGGACGGTCGGGTCAGGGATGAGGAGAAGGAGATCGACGACGGAGTCTTCGTCGTCGGGCAGCCCGAGCGTGGCCAGGAGGCCGACCAGGTCGGCCTTGTCGGTCGCGTGACGGGCCGCCGTGCGGGCCGCCACGCCGGTTTGATCGGGGGAGTTCGAGGTCATCGGCAGGCGGTCGGCGGCGGCGGAGATCGGTCGGCGGTACGGTCACCGCCGCGTTGGAGGCATCGGCCCACCAGATCGTCAGGGCGGCCCGCGGCGGCCCCGTGAAGGTGGATCGCGACGACCCGTCCACGCTGGACCCGCTCTTCGCCGAACTGCCGGACCTGGACGCGGTGGTGTGCTTCGCCGCCAATGGCCCGCTGGTGGACCTGGTGTCGGCGACCGAGGAAGAGATCGCCGCCGGGACGCGGGGCAAGCTGCTGGGCCAGGTCGCGCTCGCCCGACGCGCCCTGCGCCACCTCCCGGACGGCGGCTCCGTCACATTGACCGGCGGCACGTTCTCCGCGCCGTTGGCGGGCGCCTCGTTGGGCGCCCTGATCAACGCCGGCTTTGAGGGCTTCGTCCGCAACACCACCCTCATCGACCTGGCCGCCGAGCTCCCGAACAAGGTCACCAGCCGCCTGCTCGGCTCCACCAGCACACCGCCGACAAGTGGCAGTGCGAAGCCGGAGCCCTCGCAGCCGAGTACGCCGCCGAACTGACCCGCCGCGCACCCCCAAGAATCCATGATTCTCTGAATTCAGGATTCAATGTATGGTCGAGGGGTGCTGACACTCGCTGCTGACATCGAGGTGCTGGCGCGGTTCGGCCGCGCACTCGCCGACCCGATCCGCTGCCGCATCCTGCTCGCCCTGCGCGAGGCCCCGGCCCACCCTGCCGACCTCGCCGACGCGCTCGGCATCTCCCGCACCCGGCTGTCGAACCACCTGGCGTGCCTGCGGGACTGCGGCTTGGTCGTCGCCGTCCCCGTGGGACGGCGCGCCCGCTACGAACTCGCCGACGAACGCCTCGGGCACGCTCTGGACGACCTGCGCACCGCGGTGGTGGCCGTGGAGGCGGACCGCACCTGCCCGGACGCTGAGGAGAAGGGCTGCTGCTGATGACGGACATACCCATATCCCTGACGCTGGCCCCGTCCCCGGCCCGACGGGAGGTCCTGGCCCGCCGCGTGCGGTGGCTGGTCGGGACAACCATCACCTACAACGCCGTCGAGGCGGTCGTCGCGATCACCGCCGGGACCATCGCCTCCTCCTCCGCCCTGATCGGCTTCGGCCTGGACTCGGTCGTGGAGGTCTCCTCCGCTGCCGCGGTCGCCTGGCAGTTCTCCGCCACCGACCACGCGGTGCGCGAAGCCCGCGAAGCGCGGGCCCTGCGCATCATCGCCATCTCGTTCTTCGCGCTCGCTACCTACGTCACCTTCGACGCCGTCCGCACCGTGACCGGCGGCCACGAGGCGGACGCCTCCGTGCCGGGCATCGTGCTGGCGGCGCTCTCCCTGTTGATCATGCCGTTCCTGTCCGCGGCGCAACGCCGCGCGGGCCGCGAACTCGGATCCGCCTCAGCGATGGCTGACTCCAAGCAGACCCTGCTGTGCACCTACCTCTCCGCCGTGCTCCTGGTCGGCCTGGTGGCCAACGCCACCCTCGGCTGGTCCTGGGCCGACCCCATCGCCGCCCTGGTCATCGCCGCCGTCGCGGTCAAGGAAGGCCGTGACGCCTGGCGCGGGGACGCCTGCTGTGCCGTGCCCCCACCCGGAGCCGCCGCGGCGATGGAGCCCGGCCCTCACACGGCGGAAGCCGCGCAGGAGGACGGGTGCGGATGCCGGCCGGGCTGTTCCTGCTGCACCCCCGGCGCCGCGCGGTGAACGGCTGGGCCACGGCCGCGTTGGTGCTGTACCTGGCCTGGGCGGGCGTCGCGTTCGGCGTGCGCGCGGCGGTGCAGCACCGCCGCACCGGGGACGCCGGATTCCGCGGCATCTCCGGCCCGCCCGGCTCGCCCTCCTGGTGGGCGGGGGTGGCGTTCAGCGCCGCGCTGGCCGGCGGCGCGGCGACGCCCATCGCCACCCTGGCCGGACTGCCTGAACTGCCCGGCACCGGCGCGGCGGTGCTGCGCTGGACAGGGCTGGTCATCACGGTGGCGGGGATGACCGCGACGCTGGCCGCCCAGACCACCATGGGCTCCTCCTGGCGGGTCGGGGTGGATGCCGGTGAGCGCACCGAGCTGGTCACAAGCGGGCTGTTCGCCCACGTGCGCAACCCGGTCTTCACCGCCATGACCGCCACGGCCGCCGGCCTGGTACTGATGGTCCCCAACGCGGTCGCCGTCGCCGCGCTGAGCGCGCTCGTCCTCGCCGTCCAGCTCCAGGTCCGCGTGGTTGAGGAGCCCTACCTCGCGGCCGTCCACGGCAGCGCCTACGCCGCTTACGCCGCGCAGGCCGGGCGGTTCATCCCCGGCATCGGCCGCCGGGCCACCACCACCGGCAACCGGCGATAACCCCGCGCCCGATCCCCCCACGGCCGTAGGCACTGGCGCCGCCCCGGAGGCATCGGCATTGCCATCCTGGGCACCGTCCTCAACGCCGTCTACACCCGCGACCTCGACCCCCACCTCACCGACCTCCCCCACCCAGCGGCCGATGCCGCCCGCGACAACATCGCCGGCGCCTTCCACACCGCCCAACGCATAGGAGGACGCGAAGGCGAAGCACTGGCCAGCACCGCCGCAGACGCCTCCACCCAGGCCATGACAGGCGTCTTCCTCACCTGCGCCGCGATCTCCGCCGCCCTCGCCCTCCTCATCGCCATCCGCCTCCCCGCCCCCAGCCCCCAGCCCCCAGCCCCTAGCTGCCGACGTGGATGCCGGGGCGGAGGGTGGGGTCGGGTTCGTTCTTCCGGATGATCTCGCGGGTGACCGGGGCGGTGTCGCCGCGGCCCAGCAGGAAGTAGCGGAGCATGTGCAGCAGGGGGCTGCCCTCGGCCCAGGCGAAGTAGCAGTGTGGGCGGACGCCGGTGGCGTCGCGCAGCGCGAGCAGGATCGCGGCGATGGCGTTGGGTGCGGCTGGGGCCTCGGTGCGCAGGATTCGGTATCCGTCGACCTCGACGCCGCGTACGAGGAGGGTTTCGCTGAAGTCGGACGGGTCGACGACGTCGATTTCCAGGAACATCACGTCGGCGGGTCCGGGTACGGGGTTGGAGCCGCGTTGTTCCTGTTCCTTTTCTGAGTATTCGGCGTGGTCGCCGGCTTGGCGGCGGTTGGCGATGATGTTGATGGCGTTGTCGTAGTCGAGGGTGTCGGTGACGAACTGGCGGGCGGTGGGGTCGAACGTGATGCGGTCGGCGCGTAGTTCGGTGGTGCGTGAGACGCGGGAGATCAGCGAGACGGCGACGATGCCGATGATGAACGCGCCGGAGATGGCGATGCCGTCGGGTTTCTCAACGATGTTGGCTCCCAGGGCGTAGGTCAGGACCGCGGTGAGTGCGCCGAAGCCCAGACCGGCGGTGCGTTGGCGGCGGCGTACGGCCGAGACGGCGACGGCGAAGGCGGCGGAGACCATCATGGCCAGGATGCCGGTGGCGTAGGCGCCGGCCTGGGCGTCGACGTCGGCGTCGAAGGCGATGGTCGTGACCACGCAGACCAGGGTGTAGACGATCACCACCGGGCGGACCGCGCGTCCCCATTCCGGGGCCATGCCGTAGTTGGGCAGGTAGCGCGGGACGATGTTGATCAGTCCGGCCATCGCTGACGCGCCGGCGAACCACAGGATCAGGATCGTGCTGATGTCGTAGAGGGTGCCGAAGGCCTCGCCGAAGCGTTCGTGGGCCAGCCAGGCCAGGGCCCGGCCGTTGGCGTCACCGCCGGACTCGAACAGTTCCTCCGGAATGAGCACGGTGGTGACGAAGCTCGCGCTCAGCAGGTAGACGCTCATGATGACCGCGGCGGCGGTCAACAGCTTGCGAGTGTTGTGCACCCGGGAGCGCATCCGGCCCTCGGCGTCGGCTCCCTCGCAGGCCACCAGCGGTATCATGCTCACCCCCGTCTCGAACCCGGACAGGCCCAGCACCAGCAGCGGGAACGCCATCAGCGCAGGCCCCGCCAGGTCGCCGAAGCCGCTCCCACCGTCGAGGAGATCGTCCGTCCAGGCGGACCATGCTCCGGGTGTGGTGAACACGTCCACCACGCCGACGACGACGATCACCGCGTTGAGCGCCAGGAAGACCGCGACCAGCGGGATGGCCACGCTGACCGCCTCGCTGAAACCGAGCAGGAACACCCCGCCCAGCACCAGCAACAGCACCACCGTGAGGCCGACCTCGTGACCGTGCAGGAAATGGGGGAAATAGGGGTTCTCCACGATATGCACGGAGGCGTCCGCCGAGGACAGGGTGATCGTGATGATCCACGACGTGGCCACGAAGCCCAACAGGATCAGCACGAACAGCTTGCCCCGCCAAAACGGCAGCAGATCCTCCAGGATCGCCACCGACCCCGCGCCGTGCGGACTCTCCTTCGCCACCCGCCGGTACATCGGCAACATCCCCAGCAGGGTCAGCGCCACGATCAACAACGTCGCCAACGGAGACACCGCCCCGGCCGCCAGCACCGCGATCGCCGGCACATAGGCCAGGCTGGAGAAGTAGTCCACCCCGGTGAGGCACATCACCTTCCACCAGGCGTGATGCTCGACCTGTCCCTCGCCGGCGGCCGGCCCGACCGGCTGCACCCGGTGACGCAGCAGCCACTGCGCCACGCGGCCGGTGGGCTGTCCCCGCAGGGCAGGACTGTCCACCACCGCCGGCATCACCGGCTCGACCGCATCCTTCATGGCCCTCGTCAGACTTTCCTCAATGGCCGGTGCACCGGTCACATGGGCGGCAGCCACCGCCGTCCCGGCACCACAACGACCACCGAGTATGCAGCTCCCCCCGGTGCCCAACCCCACCGACCCTCCGGCCTTGATGCCCCGTTGACGCCTCCTGGTCCGGGGGGCTCCAGCACGGGGACAATCGACACAAACAGGGATACCGCTGCGGAAAGGGGGGTGAAGAATTGATCGCGACGGCGCATGAGGGCTTCGCTCGTCTCGAAGAGGAAACGAGGACGTGGGCCAGGGCCACCCGGAGACGTGTGGGGCTGGCCGCTCGTCCGCCGATGGTCTCAGCGATGCCGACCCGCTGTCCGTCGACACATAAGCACGGTCATGGCCGGGGTTCTTGAAGGCTCGGTTCCGGTGGAGTCGAGGGATCGGCCAGCCGCCGAGGCCGCGAGGGGTGTCGCCGTGGCGCTGGAACGGCTTGAAGACCCGCTTTTTGTGGGAGTCGGGCACACCCGGGCCGCGGTCCACCACCCGCAGCTCCACCCGATCCCCCACCGAACTGCCGAGGGGGAGGACCGGAGTGCCGGTGCTGTACTTCACCGACCTCGGCCGGCAGCACCCGGCCGGAGAGCGCCAGCATGGTGTGCTCCCCTATCGGCACGTCCACATCGGCATCGTCCGGTGTGCGCAGCGGCTGGGCGTCCCCGACCACCGAAACGCTGCTCACGCAGCTCCACCGGCGCGCTCGCGGTCCCGCACCAGCAGCGCCGCGGTGTCCATGCCGAACGTCTCCCTGGCCCGCTCCAGCAGAGCGGCCAGGGTGTCCTCACCCCGCAGCACACTGCCGGCGAGCAGGGTGACGGTCTCGGACTCGGCCCGCAGCCTGGCCGCCTGCTGGGTGCGCCGGGCCGAAGCGCCCCGTCACTGACGTCCCACGTGCGTCGCGCTCAGGGCCATGGCGATCCGGGCGGCGTCTGCCGGGGTGGTTCGCCAGTTGCTGAAGGCGGCTCGCAGGGCGGGCAGGCCGTCGAGGACCGTGGGCGTCAGGAAGACCTCGTCGGTGAGTCGGCCGGCCAGTGCCGCGAGCCGTTCGGCTGTCGGATCGTCGGCGAGGGTGAAGCACACGACGTTCAGGTGGACCGGTGCGAGGAGCCGCAGGTGCGGGATCTTCGCGATGGCTTGGCCCAGGGTGCGGGCGCAGGCGGCGCAGCGTTCGACGATCTCGCGGTGCCCTTCGCTGCCGTAGGCGCGCAGGGTGAACCAGGCGGCCAGAGCGCGCAGGCGGCGCGAGTTCTGCGGGGTGACATGGGTCAGGTCGGGGGTGTCTCCCAGGGCCCCGAGGTAGGCGGCCGCGTTCTGGAAGACCGAGGTCTGCAGGTCCTGGTGCCGGGTGAACTGCACCGCGCTGTCGTAGGGGACGTTGAGCCATTTGTGCAGGTCGATGCAGACGGAGTCGGCCAGGTCCAGGCCGTCGACCAGCGGCGCGTGGGCGGGGCTGAGGGCGGCGAAGCCTCCGAAGGCCGCATCGACGTGCAGCCAGAAGGGGTAGCGCCGGCGCAGGGCGAGGATGGCACACAGGTCGTCGAAATCGCCGGTGTTGACCGTGCCCGCGTTGGCGACCACGATGCACGGTTCGCCGACCCGTTCCAGTGCGTGCTCCAGCGCCTTCGGGTCGACGGCCTCCCGGCCCGGCAGGGTGGGCACGGGCAGCAGGGCCTGGCGCCCGAGCCCGAGCATGGCGAGGCTCTTGGCGATGCTGGAGTGGGCCGTGCCGGACAGGACGTGGACCTTCCCGAGAGCACCCGTCCCGGCTTCCGCGGCCGAGACGCCCCTGCTCCGCCCGATCCACTCGCGGGCGATGGCCAGGCCGACGGTGTTGGACATGGTGGCGCCGCTGACGAAGGCCCCGTGATGGGCGGGGGAAAGCTGGAACAGGCCGCGTAGCCAGGTGACGGTCTCGCGTTCGAGATGCTGTGCGGCTCCGTCGAGGGAGGAGAACGGGTTCTGGTCCCACGTGGCCGTCATCCAGTCGCCGGCCAGCGCCGCCGGCGTCACACCTCCCGTGACGAACCCCAGGTAGCGCGGCCCCGCGCTCGCCGAGAGTGCGGGCTCCCAGCGGGCCGAGAACTCCTCCAACGCAGCGTGCAGGCCGACCCCTCGTTCCGGCAGTGGACGCGGCGCCGGGGCGGGCCGTGCGGAGACAACGCTGCGTTCGGCCACCTGTTCCAGCAGGCCTGTCACATGCCGCTGGACGGTCCCGAGCAGATGCGGCAACGCGTCGCGGTCTGCGGCGAGTCGGGGATCCATCGTGCCTCTCCTTCGTCCGGGGGCCTTCGTCGAGGGCCCTTCGTCTGGGCCGGCCCCGACGGTAGGCAGAGGCTCCGCCCGTCCGCATGGTCCACTTATGGGAAAGTGGACCAGTGCGTTCGGCCAGCGATCCTTTCGTGCGGGCTCTGGGCCCGTGGCGGAGCACCGGCATGCCGCTGCGCGCCGCACTGGCACAGGCGGTACGGGAAGCGCTCATCGACGGCCGCGTACGCGCCGGGACGGCCCTGCCGGCCGAGCGCCGCCTCGCCGCCGCGCTGGATGTCAGCCGGGGCACGGTCACCGCCGCGCTGGACGATCTCCGAACGGACGGATGGCTTCGCACCCGGCACGGCAGCGCGAGCATCGTGCAGCTTCCCGCTTCGCGCTCGCAGCGCATCGCTCCACTGTCCGCGGTCGGGCAGGCGGGCCCCCTCATCGATCTGCGCAGGGCCGTCCCCGCCGCGCCGGCGCAGGCCTACCTGCAAGCGACTCGGCGGGCCGTCGAACGGTCGCAGAATCTGCTGATGGCGGACGGAGAGGCCGGCCCCGGCCTCACGGAACTGCGCACGGTGATCGCCGGCCGCTACAGCCGGCAGGGTATGGCGACCCGGTCGGAACAGATCCTCGTCACCAGTGGTGCGCGGGCCGCGCTGACGCTGCTCACCGGACATTTCAGGCCGCGCGTGGCCGCGGTGGAAGTCCCCACCTACTTCGACGCCCTGCACGTCCTGCGCGGCCACGGCACCAAACTGGTCGGCTGCCGAGTCGGCACCGAGGGATGGGACCTGCCCCAGCTGGAACGCGCCTTTGCCGCGGCGCGCGGACACCTCGCCTACCTGGTCCCCGACTTCCACAACCCGACCGGTGCTCTGCTGCCCGGATCCGTGCGCCGCACCGTTTCCGAGATGGCCGCCACCCACCAGGTGACCGTGATCGTGGACGAGACCATGCGCGACCTCGACCTGCGCGATGTCCCCGCCGCGCTTCCGCGCCTGCGTGACGCGTTGCTGATCGGCTCGGCCAGCAAGACCGTCTGGGGCGGCCTGCGCATCGGCTGGATCCGTGCCCGGGCCTCGCTCGTCCGACAGCTTCAGGAACACCCTCTGGCCGCCCCGCTCTCCCCGCCGCCGATACAGCAACTCGTCGCCGCGGAACTGCTGAGCGACCTGGATCCTGTGCTCGACCAGCGCCGGCAGGTGCTGCGACAGCAGCGCGACCACCTCAGCGATCTCCTGGCCGGCGATCGCCGCTGGGAGTTCACCCCACCGCCGGGCGGGCTGGCCCTGTGGCTGCGGCTGCGGAGCCACCACGCCGCAACGGTCGTCGACCGCATGGCCGCGAGTGGCGTCGCACTCGCCGCGGGCCCACGCTTCGCCGCTGACGGCACCCTCCTGCATCACCTGCGGGTGCCGTACACACCTCCCCCGCCCGTACTCGATCGCATCGCCGCGGCCCTCGACTCCGCCTGCCGGGCCCGCTGAGCGAGAAGCGCGCCCGGCAGTCTCAGAGGCGCCAGGTGCTGAGTGAGTCGGAGAGTTCGGCCGCACCCTCCAGCACCTGCTTCAGGATGTGCTCGCCGCGCTTGTCGTCGACCCGGAACTGTGGACCGGCCACGCTGACCGCGGCCAGCACCTGGCCCGCGACCGTGATCGGCGCGGCCACCGCCCACACCCCCTCGTCCACCTCGCTCTCGCTCTTGGACCAGCCCTGGGCCGTGATGGCCGGCAGTTCGGACAGCACCGTCTCGCGCTCCGCCTCCGGCGGCGGCGGACGCAGCCGGTCGAAATAGCTCCGTGCCCACACCTCCCCCAGGGCGGCCAGCAGCACCTTCGGTCCCGCGCCCCGGTGCAGGCTCATGATGTGCCCCGGCTCGAAGGACAGCCGGACGGTGTGCTCCGGCTGGCTCATCTCCGCGCAGGTCGCGAAGTCACCGACCCTACGGATCACCAGCGCGGCCTCCCCCGTGGACCGTGACAGCCGCTCCACCAGCGGGCGCACCAGCGTTGACACCGGGAACGCCTGCTCGGCGCTGCGTGCCAGCAACAGCATCCTCGGCGAGAGCACATACCCGCCGCGGCTGCTCTCCTCGACCATGTCCATCTCCCGCAACAGCGAGAGGAAGCGGTATGCGGACGGGGTCGAGATGCCGACGGAACGGGCGATCTCCTCCACACCCAGCTCCGTGCTCTTCCCGGCGAAGAGGAGAAGGACCTTCAACACCCGTCTGGCGCTGTCCACTCCGGGAGTCGGTTCCCGCCCTTCTCTCACCTTGTGCTGCACTTCCTCACCCCTGGTGACCGGCGGCGCATCAAGCGGAGTACGTGCCGACGAGCCGGTTCTGCTCGATGATGTGCTCGCCGTATACGGCGAGGAACTCCTCCCGCGTCGGCTCGTCCGAGACGGCGGCGTCGAGGGCGTACGCCCAGAGATAATAGTGGTGCACTCCGTGGCCCGGGGGTGGCTGAGGACCGGACCATGCCTTCTGGCCAAGGGAGTTGGGGCCCTCGCGGGAGGAACCGGCGGCCTTGGGCGACACGCTCGCGGCGGTTCCCGTGGGCTCGATGCCGTAGACCACCCAGTGGGTGAAGCCGTGCGGCAGCGGCGCGTCGGGATCGTGGACGATGAGCGCCAGCTCGACCGTTCCCTGCGGAACGCCGCTGATCTCGATCTCGGGCGCGGCGTTGCCGTGGTCCGCGGCAAGCCGGTCCGGGATGCGCTCGCCTGGGCCGAACTCCCGTGCGCGCACGGTCAGATCCTTGAGGTTCAGGGGCATGGACTCTTTCCTTTCAGGGCTTTTGGGATTTTCAGGGTTTCAGGGCCATGGCTCAGGACGGGCGGCCGTGCACCGCTCGATCGAACGTCCGGCGGATCTCCCGGGCCACGGCCGCCGGGTCCTCCTCCGGTACGTAGTGGTCCAGGCCGGGCAGTTGCACGGCACGATCGTCCGGCCGCAGCTCCCTGGTGGCGTCAAAGGCGCGCCGCGAAACGATCCGGCTGTGCTCCCCACGGATCAGCGTGACCGGCACCCGGATGTCCCGGGTCTCGGCGTCGAAGTCCTGGCGCAGGCCCTCGACGGTCAGCAGCATGGCGCGCGGATCCGCCAGCGGTCGCCATCCGTCCTCCGCCGGCCGGTAGCCGTAGCGCAGGCGGCGCCGGATGGCCGCGGCGGGCAGCAGCGGATAGCGTCCGCGCAGATAGCTCTCCACCTCCCCCGGGGACGAGAATGCTCGGTCCCCGGCGCGGACCCGGGCGTGCAGCGCGTCCAGCACCTCGGGTTCGGTGAACGGCGTGTAGTCGACCGCCACCACGCCGGCCACCAGGTCGGGATGCCGGGCGCCGAGCACCACCGCGTTGCGTGCGCCGAGCGAGTGGCCGGCCACCACGGCCGGGCCGTCGAGGCGCTCCCGCAGCAGCGCGGCGATGTCGGCGCAGTACGCCTCGGCGCCGTAGCCGGCTCCGGGCGGCCGGTCGCTGCGGCCGTGGCCGCGCTGGTCCACCGCGAGGGTCCGCACGCCAGGGCCCAACCAGGCCACCACCGCGTTCCAGACGCCGAGGCTGGCGGTGGTGCCGTGCAGCAGCACCACCGTGGGCCCGGCGCCGACCGGCCCATGGTCGCGGACGCACAGCCGTATCCCGCCGGCGTTCACGAACTCCACGTCCGAGATGGGCCGCGGCGAACCGCTGGGGGTGTGGTGATCGCGGGTCATCGCCGCGCTCAGACCGGTTCGATCGCGGACAGCGCCTTCCGCACCTTCACCAGCCCGCGCACGATCTGGGCCCGCTTCGCGGCCACGTCGCCCTCCCCGTAGGGGTAGAGGCCGTCGCCGGTCTTCATACCGAGCTTCCCCTGCTCGGTGAGGTCCGTGACCAGGGAGGAGACGCCCGGCTCGGTGGACAGCTCGCGGTTGAGGTAGGTGCCCACCGCCTCGTAGATGTCCAGCCCTGCCATATCCAGCAGGCGCATCGGGCCGATGACGGCGAGCTTGTAGCCGATGCCCCACTTCACGCAGGTGTCCAGGTCCCGCTGGGAGGCCACGCCCTGCTCGGCCAGCGACAGGCACTCACGCAGCACCGCGTACAGCACCCGGTTCTCGATGAAGCCAGGCACCTCCTTCTCGCACACCGCCTCGTATCCGAAGGACTCGACGACGGCGACGAGGCGTTCCTCGACGTCCTGGGCGGTGTCACGGCCCTTCACCACCTCGATCATGGGGATCAGGTGCGGCGGGTTGGACCAGTGCATGCCGATGAAGCGGCCGGGGTGCGTCAGGGCCACCGCCATGTCCGAGATGGGGATGCCGGAGGTGTTGGTGGCGATGATCACGTCGTCGCGGACCGCCGACTCGATCTGCGCCAGGACGGTCTTCTTGAGGTCGAGCCTCTCCGGGATCGCCTCGATGACGATGTCGGCTCCCTCCAGGGCCTTGACGAGGTCGGCCTCGAAGACGACCGAGCCGCCGGGGGTCACCGGCACGTCCAGCTCGTCGAGATGGGTGGCCACGCCGGCGCAGGTGGCTTCGGCGCGGGTCAGGGCCTCCGGGCTGACGTCGTTGAGCCGGACCTGTGACCCGTAACGGGCGAGCAGCGCGGCGATGCCCGGGCCCATGCTCCCGGCACCGATGACGGCGCTGGTCTGCGGGATGCTCATACTGATGACTCCTTGCGTACGGGGTACGGGGTACGGGGTACGGGGTACGGGGTACGGGGTACGGGGTACGGGGTGGTTCTGCTGTCGGGGCGGCCGGTGCCGGCCTGGAGGGGCTCAGGCGGCCGTGCCCTCCAGCCGGTCGAGCTTGCGGTTGAAGTACATCCAGTAGTTGTCCCGGGCCCGGTCAGGGTGGATGCGCCGGTTCTTCTCCACGCTCTCCTCCTGGTCCGGCAGGTCGTACGGCAGACCCGAGCCGGCAAGCGCGAGCTGGAACTTCGCCGACCACTCCAGGAAGATCCCGGCCAGGGTCGCGTCCCGGACGGTGCGCCCGACGAAGGCGACCCCGTGATGGGCCAACAGCACTGCCTCGGCGTCGCCCAGCACCCGCGCCACGTCCCGGCCCAGCTCGGGGGTGGTGATGATGTGGCTGGTGGTGGAGAAACGCGGCACGCCGTGCTCGGCGAACCACACACCGTGGTTGTGCACCGGCCGCAGCTCGGCGGTGCCGGCGCCGAAGACCGTGGCGTGGAAGGGATGGGTGTGGCCGACGACGTTCACGTCCGGGCGGGCGCGCATGATCTCGGCGTGCAGCGGCCACTCCAGGTGGCGCAGGCCCTGGCCCGCGAGGACGTTGCCGTCGAAGTCGATGAGGATATGGTCGCCGCCCCGCACCTCCTCCAGGCCGAGGTTGCCGCACTTGAGCCACAGGCCGCGGCCGTGCGGGTCGCGGTAGGAGAGGTGACCCATCGACATATCGCCCTGGCCCTCCATCTCCAGGATGCGGTGGGCACGGGCCAGGTGGCCCAGGACGGTGGCGATCGAGTCGTCCTGCGCGTAGAGGGCGTTGGGAGGGGGGTCGCTGCGGGACATCGGCATGAGGAGGGGCCTTTCTGCGGATCGGACGAGAGGGGCGGCCTACGGCCGGACGGGATCAGGCGCGCGCCGAGGCCCGTGCCTCGGCCACGCTCAGCCCGCCGACGCGGTGGTGCACCCGGCCGCCGGTGGCCACCGCGGCGCAGATGAGCAGCTCGTCGGGGCGGGGCGCGTCGGTCACCGAGACGGTGACCGCGTCGTAGTGCGAGCGCACATACAGCTCGTCCTTGAAGGCGAGCGGCAGGTCCAGGCCAGCGCCGGCCGCGGCGGTCTTGGTCGCGGAGCTGATCCAGGCGGCGCCGCCGCCCACCGCGTCGCGCAGCGCGTTGCCGAACACCGTGGTGACGCAGGCGACCACGTGCTCCTGCTCGCCGGCCAGCCCGGCGATCCCGCCCTTGCCGTAGCTCTGCACCTCGCGTCCGCCCAGCAGTGCGACGGCCCGGAGCCCGAGCGCCGTGCCCAGGGCGGCGCTCGGCGCGGTGAGGCCGGACAGGTCCTGGGTCCAGCGACCCGCGAAGGGGTTCTTGATCACGACGCCGCTCACGGCCTTCACCAGCGGCGCCTCGGCCTCCGGCCCGTTCTCGTGCCGGATCTCCTCCACCAGTCCCACCCAGCGGCGGACCCGATAGTTTTCGAGAACCGACTGCTCGGCCTGCTCGGCCTGCTCGGCGTGCATGCTGCTCAGCTCCTTCTCAGCCCCGGGCGATCGCCAGGGCATGGCGGTTGGGGTTGGTCGGGTCGTACAGAGCGGTTTCGAGGGATTCGAGGGTGAACTGGTTGCCCTGCGCCATGCCGCGGGTGGCGGCGAAATCGGCGGAGCGCTTCTGGCAGCGGTCGGTGAACGGCCGCTCCCAGCGCTCCCACTCCCGCAGCGCCTCCGCCACCCCGCGCCGCTCGGCTTCGGTGGCGGCCACGGCGAGGGTGTAGGCGTTGGCCATCGCGCAGCCGGCGCCCTGGGCGAGTGCGGGGCACATGGCGTGTGCGGCGTCGCCCACCAGGCCGACCACGCCGCGGCTCCACTCCTCCAGGAGGGTGGTCTGGTAGCCGTAGTACCGCGGATCGGAAGCGGCGTGCGTGTGGCGCAGCACCGGAGCGAGTTCCGGAAAAGTCCCCGCCCACAGGTCGAGATCGATGGGGGCCCGGGTGGCCTGCTCGTCGGCGCGCGGGGCGCCGAGCGCGATGTACAACTCCCGCTCGTTACAGGGCACGTACAGCACCCGCAGATAACGGGGCTCAAGGTTCCAGAAGTCGATGACGTTGTCCCACTCGCCCGTGCCCAGCTCCTGTCTGGCGCGCGGCACCAGGAAACGGAAGATGCCGTCCCGGGACTTCCAGCGCTCCTGCGCGAAGCCGATCGAGTCCCGGACGCGAGAACGCACGCCGTCGGCGCCCACGACCAGATCGGCGGTGAGGATCTCGCCGGAGGCGAGGGTGACGCTGCCGCGGGGGTCGGCGGCGACCACCTCGGAGCCGGTGCGGATCTCCACTCCGTGCCGCAGTGCCGTCTCCAGCAGCACCTTGTGCAGATGCGGGCGGGTCATGGTGCGCCACGGCATCCCGCCGAAGTCCTCGTGCGAGACGCTGATGTGCTGGCGTCGCGTCTCGTACCAGGGCGGGGTCATCGAATCGGCCATCACCCCGTCGTAGGCGCCGACGGCCTTGAGGACCTTGAGGCTGTTGTGCCACAGGACGATGCCGGCACCCTGCTCGCGCGGTTGCGCGCCCTTCTCGTGCACCCGGACCGTCCACCCGCGCTGGGCGAGCGCGGCGGCCGCGGTCAGGCCCGCGAAGCCGGCACCGGCAATCTCCGCGTGGCGTCCGTTCTTCTCAACCGTGGTGGTCATCGCATCGCTTTCCATTCGGCCCTCGTCCGGCTCGGTTCGGCGCGGACCGGGGATCAGGAGCCGTCCTGGTGGTTCTCGACGAAGGTGGCGTCGAACACGTCCGAGGGGGCGGGTGTGCCGCCGTCAAAGGCGCCCTGCTCGGCGAGCGTGTCGATGGTCGACTCCCACATGTTCTTGTCCATGGCGCCGAGGCCCTGTTCCTGGGTGAGGGCGCTGGTAAAGGTGTGGTCGATGTCCGCCTGGAGCTGGCGTTCGAAGAGGTCGGTGCTGTCGGCCAGTTCGGGAGACGACTCGCTCAGCAGCGTGGCGGTCTCGGCGGGGTGGTCGATGACGTACTGGAACGCCCGCAGGTAGGCGTCGGTGAAGCGCTGCACCAGGTCCGGGTTGTTCTCGATCATGTCGTCGGTGGTGAACAGGCCGGAGCCGTAGACCTCGTAGCCGTGATCGGCGCCCAGCAGCACATCGAGCGAACCCTCACCGCCGGCGGCGTCCTCCAGCGTGGGCACCTCGGCGTCGATATAGCAGGGCACGGTGTCCACCTGGCCCTGAATCAGGTAGTTCTCGTAGGGCGGGGTGACGCTGGCCTCCTCCAGTTCATCCCGTTCGATTCCGTTGGCGGCCAGCAGCGTCTCGTAGAAGATGAAGGTCGAGCCGGCCGAGTGGATTCCGGCGGTCAGGCCACGCAGGTCGTCGATGTCGTTCAGCCGCACCTTGTCCCTGACCGAGCACATGCCCAGCGGGGACGTCTGGTTGACCGCTGCCACCGCCTTCACGGGAACGTTCTGCGAGCGGGCGGTGACAAGCGATGGCAGGTCGGCGAACCCGAAGTCCGCGCTGCCGTCACCGACGAGCCGCAGGGCGTCGGGAGAGCCGCTGCCGGTCCTGATCTCCTCGACGCTGATACCTTCGTCCTCGAAATAGCCGAGTTCATCGGCGACATAGAACATTCCGTGGTTTCCGCGGACCTGGTAGTCCAGCTGCACGGTGACGGTATCGAGGCCGCCGTCGTCACCCGCGCCATTTCCGTCGTCCGAGCCGCAGGCGGTCAGCAGCAGCGCCACTGAGGCGGCACTCGAAATGACGGCGAGAGGTTTTCTTGAGCTTGCGGAGAAACGCATGGGGACTCCTTGCTGGCGAGGGTGGCGAGCGAGGGACTTCACTGGGTGCCGGTCGTGATGTGCGGGAAACGCTTCCCCAGGACGAATTCGATGAGGGACAGCCCGTAGTAGAGGATCAGCCCGAGCAGGGAAACGATGGTCAGCGCCGCGAACATGAGCGGCGTGTCGAGCTGGGTGGAGGCGAACTGGATGAGATGGCCGAGGCCGTCCGACGCGCCACCGAACTCCGCGACCACGGCGCCGATGACGGCCAGCGTGATCGCTATGCGCATTCCGGCGAAGAGGTAGGGAAGGGAGGTGGGAATCTGCACCTGGACCAGGATCTGGTTTCGGCTGGAGCCCACGGACCGCATGAGCAGCAGCAGGTCCTGGTCGACCGCCCTGAGGCCGACGATCATGTTGAGCGTGATCGGGAAGAAGGCGATCACCACGATGAGGAGTAGCTTGGGCGCGAGTTCGTAGCCGAACCAGAGGACGAAGATCGGCGCGAGGGCCACCTTGGGCACGACCTGGAAGAGAACGATCAGCGGGTAGAGCGCGCGGTCGAGCCAGGAGAAGCGGACGATCAGCACCGCGAGCAGGATGCCCACGGCGAGACTGAGCAGAAAACCGTACAGGATCTCCTCGGTGGTCACCCAGGCCGCGCTGCGCAGCAGGTCGCTGGAGCGTCCCGTCTCGGCCAGGATCTCGCTGGGCTTGGCGATCGTGAACTCGGAGACGTCGAAGGTCTCGACCCAGAGCTCCCACACCACACAGGCGCCCACGACCACGGCGATGCTGGGCCAGGAACGGGTCCACCAGGAGCGGATCGCGCCGCTGAACCGGCCGCTGGTGGCGGCCGCCTGCTTCCGCACGGCCTCCTCTGCGAGCGTCATGATCAGACCGTCGCTTTCGGTTCGAGCTGTTCGCGCAGCCGCGAGGTGTGAGCGCCGAACATCTGGTCGGCGAAGACCTCCCGGGTGCGGGGCCGGGGAAGAGCGACCTCCAACGTGTCGATCACGCGGCCGGGGTTGGCGCCCATCACGTGCACGGTGTCGGAGAGGAAAACCGCTTCCGTGATCGAGTGGGTGACGAAGACGATGGTCTTTCCGGTGGCCGCCCAGATCTCGGCGAGCTTCTCGTTCATCACGTCGCGAGTGATGGCGTCCAGGGCTCCGAAGGGCTCGTCCATGAGCAGAATGGCTGGGTCCATGGCCAGGGCGCGGGCGATGGACACCCGTTGCGCCATGCCGCCGGACAGTTCGTGCGGGAGTTTGTCACGGGCAGCGGCGAGTCCGACCATCTCCAGTGCCCGTTCGGCTCCGAGCTCCACCTGAGAACCGCGCTCGCCGGAAGCGATCTTCCGGAGCATCCCGGCGTTCTGGAGAGCGGACTTCCAGGGCAGCAGGGAAGGGGTTTGGGGGACGAGACCGATCCGTCGTTCCTTGACGGCGTCGGCGGCGGGCCGGTCGCCGATGAACGCCTCTCCTGAGGTGGGGGCGAGAATCCCACCAAGGATCTTGAGGAGGGTGCTCTTCCCACAACCGGAAGGGCCGAGCAAGGTGACGAAGCTGCCGGGTTCGATCGTGATATCGAGGTTCTCCAGAACGGTCTGCTCCTGGCCCCGGCGCGTGAACCGCATCTGGATTCCCCGCGCAGAAATCCCCATGGATTCCATGCCAAACTCCTCTCCCCCGTACGGGATAGCACCTTACGGCTGGAAGATGGGATTATCGCCCTCTGATAACGACTTATCAAGTCAAGAAGCTAGGCGCGCCCCGCGCAGCCCGTCAACCCTCGTGCACCAGCTTTCCCGCGACCGTTTCACGCCGGAAATGGATCACCAGTTCGAACGCGGCTTCCGTATCCCACCCCACCCTGCGCTCAGAATCGGCGAATTCCCCCACGGCACAAGCATGTTGGGCCCCGCGGCCCCCGCCCCGGGTTACGCGGCGCCGCCCAGGCCGAGGCTGGGCCGGTGAAACGGACGGACCACCGCCTTGCCGTGGTGGTCCGTCCGCCGGTTCACGCCGTGTGCAGGGTCAGACCGTACGCCGCCAGGATCTCGTTGACCGGCTGGTACCAGGTCTCACCGCCGCTGGCGCAGTTGCCCCAGCCGCCCGAGGTGACGCCCTGGGCCTGGTCGCCGCTGATGTAGGAGCCCCCCGAATCGCCGGGCTCCGCGCAGACGCTCGTCTTGGTCAGCTGGTGGACGACCGCGCCCGAGCTGTAGTTGACCGTCTCGTTCTTCGCCAGCACGGTGCCGCAGTGCCACCCGGTGGTGGACCCCGAACGGCAGATCGAGGCGCCGACGGGCGCCTCTGCGGAGCCACGCACGAGCGCGTCGGAGACCGTGCCCCAGCCGAGCACGACCGGCTCGGTCCACCAGCCGTTGCCCACGCTGACCCAGGCGTAGTCGTTGTCGGGGAAGGACGAGCCCCGGAACTCGCCGATACGCGAGCCGTCCCAGCCGGTGACGGCGGTGCCGGGCGAGCCGCAGTGGCCCGCGGTGACGAATCCGCCGTGCACCGAGAAGCCGATGGAGCACCGGACCGAGCCGGTGTAGTACGGATCCCCGCCGACCGTGCCGGCGGCGAAGGTCTCCGGGGCCTGGCCGACGTCCGCCCGAACCGTGACCGGGCCCTCCCGCCGCGCGTCGGCGAGGAACGCGGCGACGTCGGCGTCGGACCTGGCGCCCTCGACGACCTCCACGACCACGCTGTTGACGCGCGGGTCCACGCTCCAACTGCTGACTCCCGCTGGCGCCCCGTCGTCCCCGGCCAACTCGTCGAGCGCGGCCAGGGTGGCGTCGAGGGTCCGCTCGGCGTGGCGGACCCATTCGGCCTCGGCGCCGGTGGCCCGTACGGGCTCGGCGTACTCCCGGTCGGTCACGCCCACGACCAGCGTCCCGGCCTCGGGGTCGAACCAACTCCCGCCGAGCGCCTCGCCGGCCGCGCGGCGAGCCGCCGGTTCGATCGCGATGGCCTGCGACTCCTGCTCCAGCCGCTGGGCGGCCTCCTGCTCGGTCAGCCCGAGATCGCGCTGGAGCGCGTTCACCAGCCCAGGTTCGGCCACGGGTTGCTCCGCGGCGACCGCGTGAGTGCCACTCACGGCGCCGACGATCAGCAGCGCGGACAGAGACAGGCGTATGCCTGCGGTACGTCTCATGGTGGGGGTTCTCCTTCTGTGCTCTACCTATGGGGCGGAACAGTGGAGACCGAGAGCGCTCTCATCCTCTCCGAGGGAGAGTAGAACCGTGGCATGCACATGTCTAGACCAACGACGCTTCAGCGCGCCGCCGCCCCGGGAGACACGCTGGCGCCGCGATGAGTTCCGGCCGGTGCGCGGGTCTGTTCTGGTGACCGTCGTAGGACGCCTACGACGCCGCCCGGCACGAGCACCACGGAGGACACCACACCATGACCACCACGCCTGACGACCCGACACCCATGCTGTCCGGCCGCCCGCCCATCGTTGACCTGGCCACCTGGCAAGCCGCCCGCGACGAGCTCCTGGTCCGCGAGAAGGCCCACACCCACGAGGGCGACGCCCTCGCCGCGGCCCGCCGCCGGCTGCCGATGGTGGAGCTCGACGGGACGGTCGAGGTCGTCGGACCCGACGGCCCGGTCCCGTTCCTGGACCTTTTCCAGGGCCGCGACGAGCTCGTGGTCTACAAGCACATGTGGTACGACGACGCACCGCACCAGGGGCAGTGCGAGGGCTGCACCACCACGGCCTGGCACCTGAAGGACGCCGCCTACCTCAACGCCCGCGGCGTCTCGTTCGCCATCCTGACCACGGGCCGGTGGGACGAGGTGGCCTCCTACGTCGAGTTCATGGGCTACGCCCAGCCCTGGTACTCGGTGTGCGACGTGGACGCGCCGGTCGGCGGCGACATGGGTTACCTCACCTGCTTCCTGCGCGACGGCGACCGCGTGTTCCTCACCTACTCCACGACGGGCCGTGGCAACGAGCGGGTCAACGGGGCCCTCGGCCTGCTCGACATGACGCCCTACGGCCGCGGCGAGGCATGGGAGGACAAGCCCAAGGGCTGGTCCGAGGGGGGCAGCCCGTGCTGGAGCTGGCGCTCGGACGCGGACGGGAACGCCACCTGGGGCCCGTCCAGCCGCCCCGTGCCGCAGTGGACCCGCCCCGGCGCGACCCCCGTGGAGACCCTCGGCCGGCACGGCCACCAGCACTGACGCGCCTCGGCGTGCGTGGGAGGGCTAGAGTCAGGGGCATGTACTTCCATCAGATCTACGGCTGACACGGGGCGGGGCGACGACCCCCGGCTTTCCTCCCGCATGTCCATGCGCCCGCGCGCCTACGATCGAGCCCTTCTCCGAGAGGGCGGCGCGCTGACCTGTTGTGCCCTTCGCCGTAGAACTGAAACGAGTGATCCTCCGTGTCTTCCGTGCTCCGTCGCCGTGCCCATATCGCGATGGTCGGCATCCCTGCCGTCAGCCACGTTCTGCCCAGCCTTGAGATCATCCGCGAACTGGTGGCCCGGGGCCATCGCGTGACCTACGCCAACGATCCGGCGGTGGCCGACCTGATCGTGGCCACCGGCGCCGAACTCGTCCCCTGCACGTCCGAACTGCCGGTCACCGACAACGACTGGCCCGACGACCCCATCGCCGCGATGAGCCTCTTCCTCGACGACGCCGTCCAGGCACTCCCGCAGTTGCGCGCCGCCTACGACGACGATCCGGCGGACCTGTACCTGTACGACATTGGCGCCTACGCCGCGCGCGCTCTCGCCGAATCGCAGGACCGGCCCGTCATGCAGTTGTCCCCGACGTTCGTGGCCTGGGACGGCTACGACCAGGACGTCGCGGCACACCTGTGGCAGCTGCCGGGCGCGACTGCGTACCGGGCGAAGTTCGCGCAGTGGCTCGCCGGTTGCGGGGCGTCCACCACCGACGTGGATGCCTTCTCCGGTCGCCCGGCGCGGGCCCTGGCGCTGATCACCCGGGCGATGCAGCCGCACGCCGACCACGTCGACGCCGATACGGTGACCTTCGTCGGGCCGTGCTTCGACCCACATGCGGGCGCGGAGGGTTGGACCCGCCCGCCGGATGCCGAGAACGTGCTGCTGATCTCCCTGGGCTCGGCGTACACCCGTCAACCGGAGTTCTACCGCCGGTGCCTGGCGGCCTACGGCAACCTGCCCGGCTGGCACGTCGTCCTCCAGATCGGTAAGTACACCGACCCGCGGGAACTCGGCGACATCCCGCCCAACGTCGAGGTGCACTCCTGGGTCCCGCAGCGGGCGATCCTGGAGCAGGCGGACGCCTTCGTCACCCACGCCGGTATGGGCGGCTGTGGTGAAGGGCTGCTGGCGGGTGTTCCGATGATCGCCGTGCCGCAGGCCGCCGAACAGTTCATGAACGCCGACCGGCTCGTGGAACTGGGCGCGGCCCGCCGCGTCGACACTCAGGACGCCACCGCCGAGACCCTGCGGGCCGCCCTGACCGACCTGGTCACCGACGCGGAGGTGGCCCGCCGTTCGGCACTGCTGCGGGCCGACGCACGGGCCGAGGGCGGCACCTCGCGCGCCGCCGACCTCATCGAGAACCTGCTGGTCTGAGTCTGGCCCGCCACCGCCGGGGGTGGTGAACGAGGCACTCTGACCGCGGCGCCCGCTACGTGCGGGTGTGGCGCAGGAGCCAGAGGAAGTACGGCGTGCCGATGACGGCCGTGAGCAGTCCGGCGGGGAGTTGGTCGGGGGCGATGACGGTCCGCCCGAGCAGGTCCGCCAGGACGACGAGCGCGCCGCCGAGCAGGGCCGCGACGGGGAGAACCCATCGGTGGCGCCGGCCGAGCAGGGTGCGCGCGGCGTGCGGGGCGACGAGTCCGACGAAACCGATGGCGCCGACCGCGGCCACGGCCGTTCCGGTCAGCACGACGCCGCAGCTCAGGAGGGCGAAACGGGTCAGGGGCACGTGCAGGCCCAGGACGCGGGGGGTGTCCTCGTCGAGCGAGACGAGATCCAGGTACCGATGGCCGGTCCAGGCGAGAGGCAGGACGACGAGGCAGACGACGGCCAGCGGCACCAGGTGCTCGTAGGAACGCCCGTACGTCGACCCGGACAACCAGGTCAGCGCCTTGGCCGCGCTGTACGGGTCGGTGGCGACGATCACCATGGTGACCAGGGCCGTCGTCATGAAGGACACGCCGACTCCCACGAGGACGAGCCGGTCGGAGGCGAAACCGGCGCGCGCCGACAGCGCGAAGATGACGGCGGCGGTCACCGCGGCTCCCACCCCGGCGCTTCCGGTGATCGCCCAGAAGCCGGCGAGCGGGGTGAACGTCACCACCAGCACGGCGCCGAGTGACGCGCCACCGGTGACGCCGATGATGCTGGGATCAGCGAGTGGATTGCGGGTGACCGCCTGGATCGTGGTTCCCGCCACCGCGAGTGCCACACCGGCGAGAAGCGCCGCGGCGAGCCGGGGAACGCGGGTGCTCATCACGGTGGTGACGAGCGGGCCCGCTTCGCCGCGCGCCCACAGCGCGAGGTCGCCGAGCAGGAAGGTCCGGTCACCGACGAGCGAGGCTACGACGACGACGCAGACCAGCCCCGCGGCCAGCATCGCGACCAACGGCGCCCGGTGGCGGACGCCGGTTCCCGAGACCTCGAGCGTCGGCGCTGAGGCGCCGATCGAGGTGGTACGCAACCGCAGCGCGAGCGCGACCATGATCAGTCCGCCGAGCAGGGACGTGACGACGCCGGTCGGAACGCGGACGGCGCTCTGTGCCCCCATGACGGCGCGCAGCAGGACATCCGCGCCGAGGATCACGACCACGCCCGTCAGCGCCGAGATCGGAACGAGCGCGCGGTGCCGGTGCAGACCAGGCACATGGGGTACGAGGAGGCGGGTGAGCGCCGGGGCGGCCAGGCCGACGAAGCCGATCGGGCCGGTGGCGGCGACCGCGGCGGCGGACAGCAACACGGCCACCAGGAGAACGCCGAGTTGGGTGCGCCGCACGGGGATGCCGAGCGACCGGGCCTCGTCGTCCCCCAGCATCATGACGTCGAGCCGCCGGCCGAGGCACAGCAGGATGGTGACGCCGGCGAGGACGACCGGAGCCATGACCCGCACGGTGCCCAGGCCGTTCTGGCTCAGGGAGCCCGCCGCCCACGCGTACAGGCCGATCCCCTCCTCAGGGAAGAGGATGAGCAGCGACGTCGTCAGGGAGGCCAGGGCGAGGGAGACGGCGGTCCCGCCAAGGACGAGCCGCACCGTGCCGTACTCGCCTCCGGTCAGCGCGAGTACGACGGCCGAGGCCATGAGCCCACCCGCGAACGCGAGGGCGATGTCCCCGGCGAAGGGCAGGGACATGCCCACGGCGGCGCCGACGACGAGCGCGAGGTGCGCGCCGCCGTTGACCGCGAGGACGTCGGGTGAGGCCACCGGGTTGCGGGAGATCGACTGGAGGACGCAGCCCGCGGCGCCAAGCGCGACACCGACCGCGAGCCCTGCCGCCAGCCGCGGAACACGTGACTCCACGACGACGGCGGTTTCCAGGCTCCCCGCGCCGGATTCGCGGTGGAGCGCCCAGGACACGAGGTCGGCGAGGCCCACCGTGGCCGTTCCCTGCACGAGGTGCACCGCCGACAGCAGCACCAGGACGAGCAGCAGGGTCGCGGTCAGCGCGACCAACCGGCCGGACGGGAGCCGGGTGCCGACGGGAGTTGACGCAGCTGGCGGGGAGGACTGGGCGGCGAGCGTGCCGGTCGTCATCACTCGGATCAGCTCGCGGCGTCGACCGCCGCGTCGATGAACTGGGTCATCGACGCCGGGCCACCGAACATCCAGATAGCGTCCGGGAGTCGGACGGCCTCCGCGGCGAACGGCAGCGAGTTCCAGAGGGAGTTGTCGGCCAGCGTCTCCTGGAAGACGTCGGTCTCGCTCGCGCTGGCGATGTACCAGAACGCGGTGTCCTCGGGAAGCGCCGTGAGTCCTTCGACATCCGTCTGGCCGAGCCCGTAGACCGGGTCGACCTCCAGCCCTTCGACCTCGTTCCAGGCGTTGGCGAAGCCGAGTTCGCCGAGGACGGCCCCGAGGAGCGAGCCCTCGCCGTACGGCCGTATCGAGACGGCCCCTCCGGCCTGGTAGCCGTCGCTGAACGCCACGGTCGCGCCCTCGGTGCCGGCCTCCGCGAGCGCGGAACGGCCGTCGGCCACGGCGGTGTCGAACGCCTCGCGCAACGGCTGTACGTGGTCCTCGGTGCCGGTGGCCCTGGCGACGAGGTCGATGTTCTCGAACATCGAGCCGATCGGATCCTCCGCGTCGCCGCCGGGCATGACGATGACCGGGATGCTCTCCTCGATCTGCTCGACGGCGCCCTCGACGAGCTGATCGGTGACGAAGACCGCGTCGAGGTCCAGCGTGGCGAGGGTGTCGAGGCTGGGTTCGCCACGGGTGCCGATGTCCGTTGCCCCGCTGTCGAGTTCGACGGAGCTGTTCCACGTCTCGAAGCCCTCGATGTCGGAGACGCCGACGGGCTGGACCCCGAGCGAGATCAGGTACTCGACGGCGTTCCACTCCGTGACGGCGACGCGGGCAGCCGGGCCGTCCAGGGTGACCTCCTCGCCGCGGGCGTCGGTGAGGGTGATGGGCTCGGCGGACCCCTCGGGGGCCTCGCTCTCGGCCGGGTCCGCGGTGGTGCCGCACGCGGTCAGTGTGACCGCAAGGGCGAGGACGGCGAGGGCGGATGCGGCTGACTGTCTCATCGGGTGTTCCTTAGGGATGGTGCGGAGTCTCGCGGGGCACCCAGGCGGTCGTGATGGCGCGCCCGGGCCCGGGTGTGGATGAGGCCGGAGACGGGGTCGTGGCTGACATCGACGTCGATGCCGTAGGCGGGGGTGAGGAGAGCCCGGGTCATGACCTCGGCCGGCGGTCCGGCGGCGACCACCCGCCCCTCGACCAGCAGCGCGACGTCGTCCGCCACCGCGGCGGCCTGGTCGAGGTCGTGCAGCACGAGGCCCACCGCGATGCCGTCGCGGTCGGCCAGGTCGCGGACGATGTCCAGGAGTTCGACCTGGTAGCGCAGGTCGAGGAACGTCGTCGGCTCGTCGAGCAACAGCACGGGAGTGTCCTGGGCGAGGCAGCTCGCGAGCCAGACGCGCTGGAGCTGGCCGCCGGACAGGCTGTCCACGGGGCGGAGCGCGAGGTCGGTGACGCCGGTCATCGCCATGACCCGCCGGACGACCTCCGGGCCTTCGGCGTCTCCCGAGCCCCACCGCAGACGGTGCGGATGGCGGCCGTACTCGACGACCTCCCGCACGGTCACCCCGCCGGGCGTGGGTCGTGCCTGCGACAGAAGGGTGACCCGCCGGGCGAGTTCACGGGGCGAGAGGTCTCGGATGGACGTGCCGCCGTCGACACCGCCGACACCCGCGACACCGCCAACACCGCCAACACCACCGAGATCGATCCTTCCCGCCATCGCGGGATGGAGAGCGGCCATGGTGCGCAGCAGCGTTGACTTCCCGCTGCCGTTGGGCCCGATGAGCGCGGTCACCCGCCCGGCGGTCAGCCGGACCGAGGCGTCGTCCACCGCGGCCGTGCCTCGGTACCCCGCCCGGACCCCCTGGGCCAGCACGGCCGCCGGACCGGTCTCCACTGCGTTCACTGTCACGCCCACTAAGGTAAGGCATACCTAACTTCGGAGCCCTCCGAGTCTCCTCCGGCCGTACCGGCGGGCACTCTTGGCCGGGCATGAATCACTCGTTCGTGTGAACTTTCGTTCTCCGCCACAGCGCGGGCGGCAGGCTGACCGTGCCGACCACCTTCTCCCAGGGAGCCCCGATGGCGAACATCCCGCAGAATCTCCGGTACACCAAGGACCACGAATGGGTGCGGACCGAAGGCGCCACCGCTCGCGTCGGCCTCACCGACTACGCCCAGAGACAGCTCGGCGACATCGTGTTCGCCGAATTACCACAGGTGGGTGACACCTTCGAGGCATCGCAACCGATCGGCAGCGTGGAATCGGTGAAGGCGGTAACCGAGACCTACGCCCCGGTGGCCGGCACCGTCGTCGCCGTGAACGAGACCCTGAACGACTCGCCGGAGGCCATCAACACCGACCCGTATGACGACGGATGGCTGATCGAGATCGAGATGGCCGACCCACAACACCTCGACGGTCTGCTCGGCGCCAAGGAGTACCAGGACTACCTCACCGAAGAGGAAGCCGGATAACAGCCCCTGCGCCCGGCCGTCGGAAACGGCCGCGTGGGCCAAGTCGCCGCCGGGCGCTATGCGGTGAGGTGACCGTGGACGGTGGTCCGGGCGTTGTCCGCCGCGGCGGAGAGCGCGGCCAGCAGGGCGCGGGTGAGGGGGTGGCCGGCCGTGCCGGAGCGGACGGTGACCAGGATGTCTCGGCGATGATCGGGCGCCAGGTGGCGCAGCACGACCGGCGGTCGGCGGTCGTACCACAGTAGGTCGGGCAGGAACGCGACCGCGTGCCCGGCCGCCACGAGCTCGGCGTGCACCAGCATGTCGGAGGTCTCGAACGCGACGTCCGGCTCGTATCCGGCCTTCCTGCACACGGTCGTCGTCCACTCCCGGGCGGGCGTGCCCACGGGCTCCATCGCCCATGGCCGCTCGGCCAGCTCCGCCAGGTCCGCCAGGTCCGCCAGGTCCGCCAGGTCCGCCAGGTCCGCCAGGTCCGCCAGGTCCGCCAGGTCCGCCAGGTCCGCCGGGCCAGGCGTGGCCAGCCGCATCGGGTCGCGCCACAGCAGTTGGTGCTCGACCTCGGCGGCGTGCGTCTGTGGTCGGTTGGGGAAGAGCTCGTCGATGACGAGGTCGTAGTCGCGGGAGAGCAGGGCGGGTAGCGCGGTGTCCGGTTCGGCCTGGGTGAAGGTCACCCGCACGTTCGGGTGAGTCTCGCGCAACCAGACCAGCGCGGGTGGCAGCAGCGCGAGCGCGGCCGTCTGGAACCCGGCCACCCGCAGCGTGCCGGTCACCTCCGCCAGCGAGGCGGCGATGTCGGCCGCGGCCTGGTCCAGCCGGCGCAGCACCGCCTCGGTGTGGGCCACCAGAATCTCCGCCTGGGGAGTCAGCCGCACGCGGCGGCCGTGCGGCTGGAGAAGCGGCGCGCCGATCTCGTTCTCCAGAAGGGACAGCTGCTGGGAGACGGCGGACGGGCTGTAGGACAGGGCCGTCGCGACGGCCGCCAGCGTGCCGCGGTGCTTCAGCTCCCGCAGGATCTGCAGCCGGCGCAGATTGTACACGATGTCCTATCCTCCCGGACCCATCAGTTATCTCGAACGATGATAATCAGAAAGGTTCACTTTACTGATGCGAAGAGGTCGGGCAGCGTGGAGCGCATGGATATCGAGGCACTCCGCCGGGACACCCCCGGCGTCGCACACCGGGTGCACCTGAACAACGCGGGGGCCGGCCTGCTCTCCCGGCACACGCTGCGCACGATGACCAGCCACCTGGAGCTGGAGGCGGAGATCGGCGGCTACGAAGCGGCCGAGCGCGAAACCGACCGCATCGACCGCACCTACGCGGACATCGCCGAACTCGTCGGCGGTCGGCCCGCCGAGATCGCCCTGTTCGACAACTCCACGCACGCGTGGAACGCCGCCTTCTACTCCCTCTCCTTCCGACCCGGCGACCGCATCCTGACCGGCCGCGCCGAGTACGGCAGCAACGCGCTGGCCTACCTCCAGACCGCCCGGCGCACCGGCGCCGAGATCGTCGTCGTCCCCAACGACAGCAGCGGCCAGCTGGACACCGCCGCGCTGGCCGGCCTGATCGACGAACGCACCAGGCTGGTCGGCGTCAGCCACGTCCCCACCGGCGGCGGCCTGATCAACCCCGCCGCCGAGATCGGCCGTATCACCCGGGCCGCCGGGGTGCCGTTCCTGCTGGACGCCACCCAGTCGGTCGGCCAGTTCCCGGTCGACGTCCACGAGATCGGCTGCGACATGCTCACCGCCACCGGCCGCAAGTTCCTGCGCGGGCCGCGCGGCATCGGCTTCCTGTGGGTGCGGCCCGAGACGCTGGAGCGCCTCGACCCGTTCGTCACCGAGATCGCCGCGGCCACCTGGGACGGCGCCCGCGGCTTCATCTGGCACGACGGCGCCCGTCGTTTGGAGACCTGGGAGAAGAACTACGCCGCCGTGCTCGGCCTGGGCTCCGCCGTGCGACAGGCACTCGACCTGGGCCCGGCCGCCCTCGGCGACCGGGCGCTGGCGCTCGGCGCCGCACTGCGGTCCCGGCTGGCCGGCCTGCCCGGCGTCACCGTGCACGACCAGGGCGAGCGGCACTGCGCCATCGTCACGGCGAAGGTCGACGGCGTTCCCGCCACCGAGGTGGCCGCCGCGCTGGCCCGGCACGGGATCAACGTCAGTACGACGGTCCCGGAGCACACGCCGTTCGACGCCGAGGACCGCGGCGCGCACCCCCTGGTCCGGCTCTCGCCGCACTACTACAACACCGAGGCCGAACTCGACCGCGCCGTCGAGGCGATCGCCGCCCTGTCGGGCAGGAGCCGCGCGACGGGCGCCAGTCACGCCTGATGGACTCGGCCGCTCTCACCCTCGTCGCCGCCGCCGGACTGCTGTCCGGAGCGGTCAACTCCGTTGCCGGCGGGGGCTCGCTGCTGTTGTTCCCGGCGCTGCTCGGCATCGGGCTGCCCACGCAAACGGCCAATGTGACCAACACGGTGGCGAACTGGCCCGGCTTCGCCGGCCAGGTCTACGGATTCGCGGAGGAGCTCAGGACCCAACCGCGGACACGCCTGGTGTGGCTGTCCGTCGCCACCGGCATCGGCTCCGCGGCGGGCTCGGCGCTGCTGCTGGCCACGAGCAGCGCGAGCTTCGACCGGGTGGTTCCGGCGCTGGTGCTGTTCGCCAGTGTGCTGCTCGCCGGACAGAAACAGGTGAAGAAGCTCATGGGGGGTTCGGGTCCGCCGACGGCAAACCGTCGGAACCGGGTCACACTCTTCCTGGCGATGGCCGCAGCCGGTCTCTACGGTGGCTGTTTCGCCGGTGCGCTGGGAGTGATCATCCTCGTGGCGCTGGCCCTGGCCACGGCCGACAGTCTGCGCCGCCTCAACGCGCTGAAGTCGGCTCTGTCGCTGGTCAACTCGACCATCGGGCTGCTCGTCTTCGCCGCGTTCGGACCGGTGCACTGGCCGGTCGTGGCGGTCGCCGCGCCGACCGCCCTGATCGGCGGATATCTCGGGGCGAGGCTGGCCAGGTGGATGCACGAGGAGGTGCTTCGGTGGTCGGTGGTGACCATCGGGGTGACGGTCTCGGTCGTGCTCTTCGCGACGTGAGCGAACCACCCGCCGAGTCCGCCGAACCGGCGTTCGCGTTCTACTCGTCGCTCGGCGTGAAACTCCTGGACGAGTGGGCGGTGCGCCGGCTGAGCGCTCAACGTCTCACGGCACTGGCCGCCCGGGCGCCTGCCGTCGTGCAACATCCCTCCGGCTCGTAGAAGGGCGGCCGCATGCACCCTCCGTATCCTCCTCGTTCTCCTCATCCTCCTCGTCCGCCTGTCGCAGCGGTGATCGAGGCCCACGGCACCCTGGAAGGACTCCTCGCCGGCCTGAACGACCAGCAGGTCGCCGCAGCATCCGCCCTTCCGGGCTGGTCGCGCGGCCACGTTCTCGCACATCTCACCGACAACGCCAGGATGTTCACCCGGCTCGCCGAACACGCCCTGCGCGGGCAGCTCGTGGCGGCCTACGACGGCGGAATGGCGGAGCGCGACGCGATCATCGAGGCCAACGCCGGCCGCAGCGCCGCCATGCACCGCGCGGAGCTCACCAGGCACACGGCCCAGCTGGAGGCCGCCTGGGCGCACGCCGGGGCCGAGGACTGGAACCGCCCGGTGACCTTCCGCAACGCGAACCTCGCCGCAACCGTCCTCGCACGCTGGCGCGAGGTGTGGATCCACCTGGTCGACCTGGAGCTCGGTGTGCGAGCGGACGACTGGCCCGAGGAACTCGCCGCTCATGCCATCGACTTCCTCCTCTGCCGCCTTCCGACGGGCACCCGCGTGCGCGCCGACGACGTACCCCGTCAGTGGTCCGTCGACCACGGACCAGGCGCGCTGGTCACCGGGCGGGTGCGGGACCTGGCCGCCTGGCTGGCCGGACGCACGCCCACTGTCTCACCCGTCGCGGCCGAAGGGCTGCCCGTCCTCGGCCCCTGGCCGCCCCACCCACCCCAGCACCCGGACCGCAGATGACACCGCCGCACGATGGATACGCGAGGGCCCGGCCGACCTCGCCCCAGCCCCCCGCCCCCGCACGGCCGTCACCACGTATCCCGTTCTCGTCGAAAGGAAGAACCGCAGTGCGTGCCGAGATCGTCTGGTGGGATCTGTCCGCCTCCGAGCAGACCATCGAGTCCATGCGTGACTACCTGCGCCGGGAATCCGTCGCCGCCTTCTCCGAGGTACCCGGACTCCGTTTCAAGATGTGGCTCTCCGATTCCGCCACCAACCGATGGGGAGCCGTACTGCTGTGGGAGTCGGAAGAGGCGTCCCGACAGGCGCTGCCCAGCCGGGCGGTCGAACTCGTCGGCTACCCTCCCGTCCTCGCCCATGGTTTCGACGTGGAGGCCACGACCGAGGGCCGATACGAAACCCAACGACTCGCGTTGCAAGGGCTGGCCTTCGCCGAGGCCACCGACGCCGGACCACCGACGGCGACCCATTGACGGCGACCGTGACGACATCCTCCGGCTCACCCCGCTGCTCAATCCGGTGAGGGTGTCCCGATCGCCCGATCGCCCGATCGGCGCCGCGAGGCGATACGGCTAGTCTGCTACAGACTGCGTTTCCACTACCGAAAGCTGCCCGATGCGCCCGTCCCTCGGCTCCGTGGTGCCGGCAGGTGCCGTGCGAGCGGCCGTGTTCGCCGCGGCGGGCGTGCTGGCACCGTTGCTGGGTGCGGCGGCTTCTGCCGGGCAGCGGGACTCGGGCGGGGCGCTGTGGATCACCATCCTCGCGTGCGGTGGAACGGTGGTCTGGACGCGCCGGTCGCTCAGTCAGGTACAGGCTCTGGCTGCCATGGGCGGGGCGCAGGCCGCCTTCCATACCGCCTACACGCTGCCGGGCGCCTGCGGCGGCGGGCACGCAGGGTGGGAGGCGCTGGCCGGACACGTGGTGATGTTCGTCCTGGCCGTGCGGCTGCTCGGCGGGAGCGACTCCCTGGTCCGGCCGCTGCGCACGGTGCTCAAGGCGGCCCGGCAGAGCCTGGCCCTGCCGCCGGCGGACACCCATCCGCTGCTGCGGGTGCCCGTGGTGCCGACAGCGGACTCCGGCTGGGCACCGGCCGGTTTCCGGGCCCCTCCGCGCCGGACCGGCCGCGCTCCGCCGTACAGTGCCGTGGTCTCTCCCCTCCTGTTCTCCCGCCTGCCCGCACCGCGCGGTGGTGCCATCCCGGCCTGATGTCCGGTCCCGGCCCTCCGCCGCACGTGGCGAGGCCAACCTATGGACGCTCCCTTTGGCCAGCATCACGACTTCGAACGTGGGGGCGGACGCCGCGGCGTCCGCCGCGCACGACACCCACCGGCTCGCGCCTGCCCTGCCCGTGGCCGGCGCCGTGGCGGGCGGCCTGCTGCTGGCGGCGGCCTTCCCACCGCTGGGCTGGTGGCCGGCGGCGGTCGCGGGCCCCGCGTTGCTGTTCGTCGCCGTACGGCACCGGCGGGCCCGCGCGGCGTTCGGCCTGGGGGCCCTCTTCGGCGCCGCCTTCTTCGGGCCTCTGCTGTGGTGGCTGAACAACCTCGGCCTTCTGCCCTGGGCGGCGTTGAGCCTCGTCCAGGCCCTGCTGCTGGGCCTGTTGTGCTGTGCCCTGCCTGCGCTGGGCCGGCTTCCTGGCTGGCCGGTGTGGGTGGCCGCGTGGTGGGTCGCGGCCGAGGCCGTGCGGTCCCGGGTGCCGCTGGGCGGTTTCCCCTGGGGGCGGCTGGCCTTCAGCCAGGCCGACTCCCCCGCCCTGGGCTGGGCGGCGGTCGGCGGTGCCCCGGCGGTGAGCGCGGCCGTCGCGCTGACCGCCGCCTGCCTGGCCGCGCTGCTCACCACGCGGCCCGACCGGCGCCGCCGCGCGCTCATAGGACTGGCCGCGGCGGTCGCGGCCCTGACCGGCGGCGCAGCGTTCATCCCGTCCGCCAACGGGGACACGCAGGCCGACGTCGCCGTCGTGCAGGGCAACGTGCCCCGCGCCCGGACCGTGGCGGAACAGGCCAGGGCGGACCGCGTCGCCGAGAACCACATCGCCGCCACCCGTGACCTGGCCCGCGACATTCGCGCCGGGCGCACCGAACGGCCGGACGTCGTGCTGTGGCCGGAGAACGCCACCGACCGCGACCCGCGCACCGATCCCGCCCTCCGCCGCGAAATCTCCGCCGTGGCAGCGGAGATCGGCGCCCCCATCATCGTCGGGGCACTGCTGGACACCCCGGACGACCGTCTGCTCAACACCAGCCTGCTGTGGGACCCGGTGACCGGCCCCGGCCCGTACTACACCAAGCAGCAGCTGGTGCCGTTCGGCGAGTACATCCCGCTGCGCGACGTCTTCGGCGGGCTCGGCGACCTCCAGCTCATCCCGCGCGACTTCGTCGCCGGCACCGGGCCGGTACGGCTGGAGGCCGGGCCCGTCCTGCTGGCTCCCTCGATCTGCTACGAGGTCGCCTACGACGGCCAGGTGCGCGACGCGGTCCGCACCGGTGCCAACCTCATCGCCGTCCCCACCAACAACGCCACCTACATGCGCGACGGCAACCTCGCCCAGCCGGAGCAGCAGCTGGACATGTCCCGGTTGCGCGCGGTGGAGCACGGCCGCTCGGTGCTGGTCGCCTCCACCAGCGGCATCAGCGCCATCATCACCCCCGACGGCACGGTCACCGCGTCCACCGACCCGTGGACCCAGCAGGTGCTGACCGCGGCCGTCCCCCTGCGGACCGAGACCACCCTGGCCACCCGCCTCGGCCCCGCCCCCGAAGCCGCCATCACCGTGACGGCCTGCCTGGGGCTGGCCTACGCCATCCGCCGCAACCGCCGCCGCCCCACCCCGCCTCTCTCCGCTCCCGAGTCCGCCGCCGTCACGTTGGAGGAGACCCCGGAGGCCCGGTCATCGCCGCTGTCGCCGCCGGCGTGATCGTTCTGGCTGGGGCCGCGCAGGTGTGGCGGAAGCGGCGGAGCTGAGACGGAGCGGCCGTCAGCGCCGGGTTCAGCACCACTGCCAGGACGACCCCGCCGTCCTCGGTTCCGTCCGAGGCGTCCGGCGGGGCCGCGACGAAGACGGGCTCCCCGCGACTGGCGGACTACCACGAGAGGCGCGCCGAGCCATAGCAGTGGCGCGGACAGGTTCGTGTCGGTCAGGTCAGCGCCACTGCGATCCGTCGCGCGCAGGTCGGCGTCATCGAGACGGGCGTGCCACGGCACCGCGGTCCGGAGGTCGGCTTGGTGCGGGTTGGCCTCAGCGGCTCACGGTGGTCTCCCGCTCCACACGCGACAACTTCGCGGGATTGCGCACGTGGTAGAGGCCGGTGACGTGGCCGCTCTCGACCCGCACCGCCAGCACGCCGTCGATCCCCCCGGCGACCCGGACGAGCAACCCCGGGCCGCCATTCACCTGTACCGGCTCGACCGACCTCTCGATGCCGCTCCTATACCAGCCGGTGGCCAGCAAACGAGCCACCTTGCCGGCCCCCACGATGGGCCTTGGCATGGCACGTTTGACGCCCGCCCAGCGCAGCCAGCTCTCCCGCGCCACGACATCGCCCGCCAACACCACCGCCATTCTGGCACTCCGCGCGGATCTACGGAGACGAAAATATCGGCTACAAGAATCAGAAAGTTTCGCACCTTCCATGTTTTGACAACGTTTCCACGGGTAGACCCCGGTCACTTGGAGCGCTCCCATGGGCCATGGTCCGGCAGGCGTCGCACAGGGAACAGACCTACTTCCCGTGCGGCGACGTGACCTGCTGACCCGATGCACCGCGGCCGACGCCACCCGGCCGCACCATCGGCCCTGCCAAGCGACGACGTCGCCTCCTCGTCGCCGGCGATGCCCCCGTCTCCGAACAGTGAGGAGCCGCAGTGTTAGCCCTTCGACGTGAACGAACCGACGCGCGGAGTTGGCCCCTCCGCGCCCTCGTGGCCGCCCTGGCCGCGGCCACGCTTTCGCTGACCCCGTGGGCCACCCCGACGGCCTCCGCCCACGGCTCGGTCGCCGACCCGCTCTCCCGCATCTACGGCTGCTACCTGCGCTGGGGCAGCGACTGGATGAACCCGGACATGGAGCAGGAAGACCCCATGTGCTACCAGGCCTGGCAGGCCGACACCGGCGCCATGTGGCTGTGGAACGCCCTCTACCGCGAGGGCACCGGCGGCGACTTCCAGGCGTACATCCCCGACAACCAGCTCTGCAGCGCCGGCCTCACCGACAACGCCCGGTACGCACCCATGGACACCCCGGGTGCGTGGCAGACCACCCAGCTCGACAGCACCTTCACCGTCGACCTCTTCGACGAGGCCAAACACGGCGCCGACTACCTCCAGGTCTACGTGACCAAACAGGGCTACGACGCCAAGACCGACGCCCTGGACTGGGCCGATCTGGAACTGCTCACCGAAACCGGCAAGCAGGCATCCGCCAGCCACTACTACGCCGACGTCAACGCACCCGGCCGCACCGGCCACCACATCGTCTACACCATCTGGAAGGCCTCCCACGGCGACCAGATCTACTTCACCTGCAGCGACGTCACCTTCTGACCCACACCCACACACGCACGCATTTACGACCCAGACCCCCCGCGGGAGCAGGAAACCCTGCCCCGCGGGGCCCGTCTCGGGCATGAACAGAGCGGCGGAGCGCCCGGGGCGCGTCGAACGGTGCGACGGGTGCGGGGGCGAAGCGCCGCAGACATGACGAAGCGTCCGCGCCCGGAAATGGAACGATGCGGGGATGGACGACGACGCAGTCATGCAACGAGTGGTTGGCATCCTCACCCAGGCATCCGAGTACGCACGCGCGATCGAGGCGGACCCGGACGCAGACGTCGATGACACCGAGGCGCTCGCTTCGGCCCTGCTGACAGAGATCATGCCCACCGTCACCCTGCACGGCGACCTCTCCGCCCAGGACGTCGCAGACGCGGTCAGCCGGGAGCTCGGCAGCGTCATCTCGCAACTGGTGGGCACCTTCTGCGCCGCCTTCCTCGCACTCTCCCGCGTGCACGACGCCGGGAGGTCGGACGTCTCCTCGGCCGATGTGCTGCGAGACCTCGCCCTCCGTGCGGCACAGGGTGAAGCCGATTAGCAGCGCGACCCGCCTCCAAGGAGGCGGGGCGCAGGTGCGCGGAGCCTGGGGAGGCCACGCCGCAGGGGAAGAACGCCCGGTCCTGCCTCACCTCTCTTCCAGGTCTTTCGGCGGGGCCCGGGTGGGCGGGCCGGCAGGAGGCAAACTGATTCCAGTGGGCCGGCGCTCCGGTCCCAGGCTTGGCGGTTCGTGATGTCGATTGGTCAGAATTCGAATCCCCCGAGGCCGGGCGACGTTCACTCGTATGACGAACTGGCCGCGCGTTTACGGTGTTTGCGTGCATGGTCGGGTGTGAGCTATCGCGAGTTGCATCGGCGGCTCGTCCGCGCGCGTCGGGAACGAGGAATTGTCGAGCTTCCCGCCTACAACACCGTCTATCGGTGTCTGCAGCCCGGCCGTAGCCGGGTCGATGTCGAGTTGGTGGTGGATGTCGCTGCGGTGCTGCTCGGTGACGAAACACGCGCCGTGGAGTGGCGGAACGCCTGCCAGGTGATCGAGGGCCGCGCGGACAACGCCGCCATCGTCGCCGTGTCCGACAGACTTCCGACCGACCTGGACTCCTTCGTCGGTCGGGAGTCGGAATGTGCGAAACTCGTCGACGCCCTGGAACGGCCGGAGGACGAGCGGACACCCCGGGTGATCGTCGTCGAGGGGATGGCCGGGGCCCGGGAAGACCAGACTGGCGGTTCGAACCGCGCACGCGCTGGTGGCGAGCGGACAGTTCGGCGAGATCTGCCTGTCCGTCAACCTACGCGGATACGACGCTGTGCTGCCGCCCGCCGACCCGGCCGCCGTGCTGGACGGCATGCTACGACGGCTCGGTGTCACCGGCGGTGAGCTCGCAACCATGGACCTGCGCCGCCGCACAGGGAAACTTCGCGCGTTACTCGCCGACCGGGCGGCGCTGGTGTTACTGGACAACGCCGCGTCGGTCGATCAGGTGCTGCCGTTGTTGCCGGATGGCCGACGATGTGCGGTGTTGGTGACGAGTCGGCAGCGGCTGACGGGGGTGCCCGCGGTGCGTCTGTCCCTGGGTGTGTTCACCCCCGCGGGAATCGCTGGCGCTGCTGCGGCACACTGTCGGCGGCGATCGGATCGACGCCGGCCTGCCGAACGCCGCCGGAATCGCCGACCTGGCGGGCCACCTGCCGTTGGCGGTCGCGCTGGTGGGCAGCCGGATCGACCGCGACGCCACCTGGACGCTGGCTGACCATCGTGAGCGGTTGGTGGAGCAACGCACGAACCTGGTGCAGGCAGGGAAGACCGGTCGGATCGAGATGCACGATGTGATCCGCGTGTACGCGGCGCAACGCGCGCGAGACGAGGATCCGCCGCGAACTCGCCGTTCGGCGCTGACCCGTTTGTTCGACTACTACCGGCAGACCGCGTGGCGGGCGATGAACGTCTACTCGCCGGCGGAGAAGGGTCGGCGTCCCGATCTGTCGCACCTTCGTGTGCCCAGCTCGCCGATCCTCGACACCCTGGAGTCGGCGAGGGTTTGGTTGGAGGAGGAACGACCGAACCTCATGGCCGTCGGGGTCTACTGCGGTGATCATGGCTGGCCCGACCACCTCAGCGACCTTTCGATCATCCTCTTCCGCTATCTGGACAGTGCTCTCCGTCAACGGCCTCTCCGTTGCCGAGGTATTCGGCGCTCGCCGGTGTGGCAGCGATGAGCATGAGCGCTGCCACAGCCGTGGGAAGAACAGCCGGAGCTCGCTTCATGGTTTTCTCCTTTCAGATCGGTGACTGAGCGAACTCCTTGAGCGTGGCCGCCGGAATCTCGATCGCGCTCGCCTTTCGATCAACCTCGATCAACCAGGGGATCTCGTTGAGGGCGCACCGTCGCGCAGTCCCTGACCACCTGGTCGACAGGGCTTGATCAAGTTCCATGGGTGTTCGGGTTGTTGGTGATGCCCAGGATGGGGAGTGCTCGTTCGGGTTCATCGCGGATCGCCCGGGTGGTCTTGGCGATGTTGGCGGCTCCGAGGGTTCTCAGCACGCCGATGGCGAGGTTGCGGAAGGTGGCCATGGCGCGAGGTGCGGTCCCGGTGTGAACGGTGGAGGCGTCCTCGGCGAAGGTGACGTCCCTGATGTGGTGTGAGGAGTTCTCCACTCCCCAGTGCCCACGGATCGCGGTGGCCAGATCGGCCGGGCTGGTCTGGTGGGCGTCGAGGCTGGTGACGGCGTAGACGCTCTCGCGGGTCTCGCGTTCGCCGGTGGGCTTGCGTCGGCGGTGGACACGGATGGCCAGGCGAGCGTGGGGGAAGGCGATCCCGCCGAGTTGGTCCGCGATCCCGCAGGTCTTGATCGAGCGGGACTCGCGCCTGCCGTGCCCGGAGGCGGAGGCGGTGTGCTGGACGGGTATGTCCCGCCATGGCAGGGCCGCGAGCTGGTTGTGGGCTGTCGGCTGGTTGGTCTTGATCACGGCGATGTAGTGGGCCTTCTTGGCCTCGACCAGCCAGGAGATGTTCGCCTTGACCGAATGCAGAGCGTCGAAGGTGACGACGGCGCCGGCCAGGTCCAGCGGCGCCAGCAGCGGCCGGAAGTGCGCGGTTTCGTTTGTCTTCGCGCCGACCTCGGCCTGGGCGAGGGTCACGACGCGGCCGTGGGTGACCGCGGAGAGCAGGTGCCGTCGCGCCGAGGTGAGACGGGCTGAGCCCTTGAGAGCTTTGCCGTCGACGGCGATGACGCGCCGCCGCCCGGACGCGGACGCTGTCACGGCGGGCTCGGTGGCAGCGCGGTGCCGGTCGGCCAGGTAGGCACCCACAGCCCGGTCCAGGGCGTCACCGTCGACGGCCACCAGCACGCGCCCGATCGTGGCCGGCGCCGGAGTGCGCCGCCACCTCAGTGGATGGCGGCGGAAACCGATGACCGCCAGCAGCGTGTCCGAGGCACGCTCGCCCCACTCGGCAAGTTCGTCGATGCTCTTCGCGCCCGAGACGACCGCCAAGGCGCACACCAGCAAGATCGCCGTCAGCGGGTACCACCGGCCCCGCCGCGAGCGCGGGTCGGGCACCGCGTCGAAGTAGGGGCGCAGATCAGCGACCCGGCCAGCGTCCAGTGGACCCAGCTTCACCAGCACGGCAGGGACAGGAGAAGATATGGCAGCAGGCACGGGCCACCTCGTGATCATTGGGCTTCAGACACCACAATGATCACGAAGCCCGTGCCTGCTCTGCCATGCACCCCAACCGGTCACTACCCGACCAGCCGTACAACCCCGGAACTTGCAACTGCCCTGCCTGGTCGACGCGTGAGCCTCGGGCCCTGTCCCCACTGATGACTCGAACCTGGGCAACGGATCGTCGGGGGTCCGTAGGAACTCCGCGCAGACAGGGGGGTTGATAACCCCCTCACTGGCGGGTTGACGGTGGTGAGTTGGGCCGTTAGCGTGCCAACGATTCCGAACATTGTTCGCAGTATCGAACATCCTCGTTCCGGGCGTCCCACCCCCCAGGCGGCAGCCCTTCCGTCCGCCTATGAATGGGAGCGCTCCCAAGATCGCGAGCGAGGGCCGAGACGGCGCAGACCAACGCCAACGTTCAGGAGGAGGAACGATGACGTCACATCGGAATGGATCCAAGGTCACAGGGCCGGAATCGCCGAGTCGGAGGTCCGTTCTGGGGGCGATGGGTGCCCTACCGGTCCTCGCGGCCGCGACGCCGGCCGTGGGTGCGTCCAGAGCACCATCCACGGCGGCGCTTGCCGACGTGGTCATCGATCCGTCGGCGACGCGGCAGACGATCCGGGGCTTCGGTGGGATGAACCACACGGTCTGGATCAGCGACCTGACCGCTTCCCAACGGGACGGGGCCTTCGGCAACGGCGCGGGGCAGCTGGGGTTCACCGTGCTGCGCATCCCCGTCCACGAGGACCGGAACAACTGGAGCCGCGAGGTGGCGACCGCGAGGCGGGCGATCGAGCTCGGCGCGACCGTCATCGCGTCGCCGTGGAACCCTCCCTCGTCGATGATCGAGAACTTCTCCGGCGGTAGGCGGCTGCGGTACGACCAGTACGGTGCGTATGCGCAGTACCTGAACGACTTCGTCGGGTTCATGCGGGACAACGGGGTGAGCCTGTATGCCATCTCGGTGCAGAACGAGCCCGACTACGCGCACGACTGGACGGCGTGGACGCCGACCGAGATGGTCCGGTTCCTGCGGGAGAACGCCGGCTCGATCAGCACCAAGGTCATCGCGCCGGAGTCGTTCCAGTACATCAAGAGCTTCTCGGACCCGATCCTCAACGACTCCGCGGCGCTCGCCAACATGGACATCCTCGGGGCTCACCTCTACGGCACGTCGTTCGGGAACCTCCCCTATCCCCTCTTCCAGCAGCGGGGCCAGGGCAAGGAGCTGTGGATGACCGAGGTCTACTACCCCAACAGCAGCGACAACGCGGACCTCTGGCCCCAGGCGCTCGACGTGGGGGAACACGTCCACCGCGCGCTGGTGGACGGCGAGTTCCAGGCGTACGTGTGGTGGTACATCCGGCGCAGCTACGGCCCCATGCGGGAGGACGGGCAAATCAGCAAGCGCGGCGCCAACATGGCGCATTTCTCGAAGTTCGTCCGCCCAGGACATGTGCGGGTCAACGCAACCTCGAATCCCGCGTCGAACGTCTACACCTCGGCGTACAAGGGCAGTGGCTCCCAGATCGTCATCGTCGCCATCAACAAGGGCACCTCGTCGGTGAGTCAGCGGTTCGTCCTGGGGAGTTCCACCTCGTCCAGCGTGTCGTCCTGGTTGACGGACTCGGGCAGGAACCTGGCGTCCCAGAGCGCGATCAGCGTGTCGAACGGCTCCTTCACCGGCACGCTTCCCGGTCAGAGCGTGACGACCTTCGTGACCCAGTAGCGCGAACCGCCCTCGGCGAGGCCATCCCCCGTCACGGTGTCCTGGCTAGAAGGCTGATGAAGATCTTGTTGAGGGGGCTGTCCGGCTGTGGGCCGGGCGGCCCTTTCCGCTAGGGAGTGGCCGGGTTGAGGGTCCAGGTGTTGTCTGTGTGGGTGAGTCCGAGGTTGATCAGTCGGCGGAGGTTGAGGGCGGCGGCTCGGGTGTGGAGCCAGGTGTCGCCTGCGATGGTGCCGCGGTAGCGGAGTTTGCGGTTGTTGTGGTGGACGAGCCAGGCGATGGCGCGTTCGACTGGTGGTCGCCAGCGTCGGTAGGCGGCTTGCCAGGCGGGGTCGGTGGCGGCCTGGTGTCGGGCGGCGGCTTGGAGGTCGTGGTGGGGGCGGATGGTCACGGTGCGGCCGGCTTTGGCGGTGGTGCATCGCTGGCGCAGGGGGCACCTGGTGCACAGGTCCTTGAAGGCGGCGGTGCGCTGGTGGTGCCGTCCGCCGGGGTCGGACAGGGGAACAGTGTGTCCGGCTGGGCAGGTCACCGTGGCGGCGGCTGTGTCGATGGCGAAGTCGTCCAGGGTGAAACCGCCGGGGACGGCGGCTCGCAGCGGGGCGGGCTTGAGGAACAGCCGGTGTCCTTGCTGGTGGAGGGTGTGGCGGGCGTCGTTGGTGGAGTAGGCGGTGTCACCGAAGACGTCCACCGGTTCGTGCTCGTCGGCCAGCAGGTTCAGGCCGACGGTTGCTTCGTGGTGCGCACGCCCGGCACCGGGGGTGAGGGCGACGGCGGTGTATAACCCGGTCTCGGGCTCGACGGCGAGGTGGGCCTTGTAGCCGTCCTGCTGGTGGGTGTGGGTCTTGTGGACGTGGCGGGCTTGCGGATCGACGGTGGAGATCATCCGGTCATGGGCGGTGCCGCGGGTGATGCGCCAGCGTCCGTCGCGGCCGTCGGAGTCCGTGGCGGGCTCGACGTCCTGCCCGGCGACCAGGGCCAGCAGGCCGACCGCGTTCGCGGCCTTCTCACCCAGTTGCTGGTCGGGCAGGTGGCCCAGCAGCCGCAGCGCGTCGGTGACCAGGGCGTCGACGAGGTCGGCTCGGGCCTGCTCGTCGTGCCAGGCGATGCGGGGTTTGCCGGGATCGGTGTAGTCATGGGCGGTGCACTGCACGGCCGCGACCTGGCCGGCGCCGGGGACCTCGCGGATCACCGCCCGGATGGCGGCGACGAGCTGGGTGACGGTGTCCTGGGTGGCGACCGCGTCGTCCAGCACGGTGGAATCCAGCGCCCGCCGGTGCTTGCCCTTGATCACACCAGTGGCCTTCACCACCTCCCGCACCGCCTCGAACACCCGGTTCGGCCGCAACGAACGGGAAAGACGGCGACGGAAGTAAGCCAGCAACGACGGGTCGAAGGCCATGTCATGCAACCCCAGCCCGCACGCGGCCTTCCATCGCAGATCACATCGCAGCTCCTGGACGGTCTCGAAGTCCGACAGCCCGTTAAGGGCCTGCAGCGTGATCGCCGAGGCCAGAATCTGCGGCGGCATACTCGGCCGCCCGTTCGCCGAGGGATACATGTCCGCGAACATCTCGGCCGGGAACAGCGCACCCCGATGCTCGGCCAGAAACGCGAACACACTCCCGGCCGGGATCAACTCCCGGCAGGTCTCCCACACATCCGGCCCGACCGTCTCCCCGGCCCATTCCCCCATCACCACACCAAACAGTCTGGCCCGCCACACGAGCAGCAGGGCCACAACCCCAAGATCTTCATGAATCTTCTAGGCAGTGTCTGATGGATCACGGTTGTGACCAGATGAAGATGCCTGCGAGGTAGTGGAGGGCGAGTTTGTCGGTCCGCATGGCCAGGCCGCGCCACTGGTCGGGTAGCCGGGTCACGTCGCCGTGACCCGGTCGGGTAGCGGGGACGCATTACTGCGTCCCCGCCCCCTCGGAACCGTGCAAGCGACTTATCACCGCACACGGCTCGGGCAAGCCTCACGGGCTAAGGTTCTCGCTCTGATCGGAGCCGCCGTGCCGCCGGTAGGTGAAGTGGTGTTTGTGCAACCGCTTCTTCATCGCGTCGAACCATTCGATCCACTCGCGTGGACTGTCGGGCTCGTATTCCGCGCCGGCCAGACACTGCCTACGTGCCGTCCCCGGTGCCCTCCCCGGCAGCCACCGCGGTGTGGAGCTCCTCGGCGAGCTCACGGATCCGAGCGTCGATGTCAGCGGCGGTGAAGACGATGTCCTCGGCAGCCACGGACGAGACCTGCCAGGTGAGCTGGGCTTTGTAGAGCAGGGTGCCGTCCCGCAGCAGGGCGTACGAGATCGCCTGGCCGTCGGAGTCCGCGCTGACCAGGGTGCCCTGGGCCCAGGCGCCGTCCAGTTCCCGGACGGCGGCATCCGGCGGGGCGCTGACCTCGGCCACGCGGTCGTCGAAGCTGCCCGAGGCGGCCTCCTCGCTGGCGTACGGCACCACGGCGAGGTGGAGCTGGCCGCTGAAGTCGGTTCCCCCGCTGTGAGGGCCGAGCTGCGCCGCGCACTGCGGGCCGCCGGGATCCGCGCCGCTGCCCGGCTCGACGTCCTCCGGCACGACAGAGAACTCCCCCTGGACGGTGTCCAGCAGCGGCTGGAAGTCCACCAGAGAGCAGACCAGGAGGCCGTCCGTCGCCGAGCCGCCGGCGGGGGCGGATCCCTCCGTGCCGCCCTCCGAGGCACCGGCCGCGTCCGGTTGGGTTCCGGAGTCCCCGTCGGAGCCGCACCCGGTGACGGCCAGCAGCAGGGCGGCTGCGAGGAGGGGGGCCCGCAAGACTCGCGCGGCGGGTTCGGGCGCGGCGGAGCGCCGTGGGGTGCGTGTCGGGACGCGTAGCAGATCGCATGGAAGTGGAACCCCGTGTGTGAAGGGCCCTGTGCGGGCCGTTTCGGTGGTCGGAGGGAACTCACGCCGGGCGGCGCCACCCGGTTCCCCCTGCGGGTGCCGGGGCGTTGACCGCCCGCGCGGGGCGCCCGTATCGTCGGTCCGCTGGCTTCGTTCGTGAGCCGTGAACGGGGAAGTACGGCTCCGGGTGGGTGGGCATCCCCAGGCAGGTATGCCATCGTCCACCGCTACGTCCCCGTCGTCCGCACCCCGGTACCGTCGTTCCCTGCTGGCCGTGCTCGACGACCGGCCGCGTGGGCGGATGCTCGACGAGTCCCTGGCGATCCTGGTCGCCGCCTGGTCCGGCGAGTCGATCCGCCGGGCCGCCCGGTTCGACGGCTTCTTCCCGGCCAATCTCGAACACCCGGACCAGCTCGCCGAGGTCGTCGGTACCCTCACCGAACTGCGCCATGGCGTGATGGCCTCGTACGACATCGCCGTCGCCTTGCCGCTCGGTGTCGATCCCGAACCGTACGCGAAGGCCGGCGCGACGTGGTGGCTGCCGGAGTTCGAACCGGGTGTACGGCTCGACACCGTGCGGGGCGTACTCCGCGCGACGGCCCAGCGACCTAAGGAGACAATCACCTTGTTCGACTACGACTCGGAGCTCGCGCGCTATCACCGGCGGCTGCGGGCGGCCCTCGACATCCGACCCGGCGATCGTGTCCTCGACATCGGTTGCGGCACCGGCCAGACCACCCGGGACGCTGCCCGGGTCGCATCGCCGGGGACCGCGCTCGGCATCGACGTCTCGGGCCCGATGCTGGTACGGGCCCGCCAACAGGCCGAGACGGAAGGGCTCCACAACATCGGCTTCGTGCAGGCCGACGCCCAGACCCATGCCTTCCCACCGGAGCATTTCACTCTGGCCACCAGCCGGTTCGGCACGATGTTCTTCTCCGACCCCAGCGCCGCGTTCGCCAACATCGGGCGAGCCCTTCGTCCGGGCGCGCGGTTCGTGCAGTTGGTCTGGCAAGCCGCCGACCGCCAGGAGTGGCATACCGCGATCCGGACGGCGCTCTCCCCCGGGCACGCGTCATCGACGCCGGCCCCAGCGGCCGTCGACCCCTTCACACTGGCCGACCCGGACGTCGTGGCCGGCCTCCTGACCGCAGCCGGCTTCACCGCAGTGGACCTCGTCGACGTACGCGAGCCCGTCTGCTACGGCCCGGACGCCGACCGCGCGCGGGCTGCCGTACTCCAGCTGTGGATGGCGAAGGTACTGGTCGCGGATCTGGATCCCGCGTCCGCCGAGCGCGCACGCGATCGCCTTTACGCGACTCTCGACGCGCACGACACCGGCAACGGCGTATGGTTCGACTCCCGCGCCTGGCTGGTCATCGCGCGCCGCCGATGACCACGCGCGGAAGGCCGCCGCGGGCCTGGCCAGCTCAGCGCAGGCGTTGCGCTCGCAGGACGGTGTCGTGGGTGTGGTGTGTGCCGGCGGGGGTGGGAGCGGTACGTGGACGGGTTTCGTCGATCAGGACGGTCCAGCCGTGGTCGAGGAGTCCGGCGATGTCGTCGGGCTGGTAGTAGTCGCCCGGGTCGAAGCCGTGTTCGTGACGAGGAGACAGGTCGGCGGGGTCGTGGCTGGCGATGAGCAGCGTGCCGCCGGGTGCGACGGCGTCCAGCAGGCCACGCAGCGCGGTGTGGTCCGGCTGGAGCGGAAGCGGGAAGTACTGGGCGGACACCAGGTCGAACGCGCCGACCGGCGGCAGCGTGGTCGTCAGGTCGGCACGTGCCCAGGCCACGCGGTCGGCGACGTCCGTGGCCGCGGCGGCGGCACGTTGCAGGGCGGTCCGGGAGATGTCGACCGCGGTGACCTGCCAGCCCTGTCGGGCCAACCACAGCGCGTCGGCGCCCTCACCGCATCCCACGTCGAGCGCTTGTCCCGGCGGAAGGCCGGTGACCTCGGTGACGAGCACGCCGTTGGGTTCGCCGCTGAAGACCTGGTCGCGGCTGCGGTACCTCTCGTCCCAGAACTGAGCCTCCATGGTCCTCTCCCCGGTGCTGGTCGGCGGGCGTGGTCACGTCCGCCACCAACCTGCTCCGGCTCACGACGAGATGACAAACTTCTTTGCGGAAAGCGCAAAGCGGTGGCCACGTGACCGCGTCAGCGGGGCCATAGGAAGAAGTGGAAGGAAGCGAGAAGAAGGAGCCGCGGATGAGGGCGGAGGATTCGGTGCGGTTGGGTCGGACCGCCCTGCGGACCACCCGCCTCGGTCTGGGGCTCGCCTCCCTCGGCGGGCTTTTCGCCGCCGTCTCCGACGACGACGCGGCGCGCACCGTCGACCGGGCCTGGGACGTCGGCATCAGGCTCTTCGACACGGCACCCGTCTACGGCTACGGCCGGTCGGAACGCCGTGCCGGAGCTGCCCTCGGCAGCCGGCCCCGGGAGCAGTACACGTTGTGCACCAAGGTCGGCCGGCTCATCGTGCCCGGGGGCGGCGACACCCAGCCCATCTGGGCCGACCCGCCGCCCGGCGTCGGCCCGCTGCGCGACTACTCCTACGCCGGGGTCATGCGCTCGGTCGAGGAGAGCCTGGCACGACTCGGCCTGGACCGGATCGACGTCCTTCATGTCCACGACCCGGACGAGGACTTCCCCGTGGCCGTGTCGGACGCCTACCGGGCGCTCGCCGAACTGCGCGCCCGCGGCACGATCGGCGCCGTGTCGATCGGCGTCAACCACGCCCCGGTGGCGGCGCGTTATCTCCGGGAGGTGGACCGCCCCGGCCCCGACTGCGTCATGCTCGCCGGGCGGTACAACCTTCTCGACCAGTCGGGACTCGACGAGGTGCTGCCGCTGTGCGCGGCACGGGGCGTCGCCGTCCTGGCCGCGGGCGTCTACCAGTCGGGGCTGCTCGCCGACCCCCGCCCCGGCGCGCCGCACGGCTACGCCACGCTGCCGGCCGAACTGGCCCGGCGAGTGGCCGCGTGGCACGCGGTCTGCCGCGAATTCGCCGTGCCTCCGACGGCGGCGGCCGTCCAGTTTCCCTTCGGTCACCCAGCGGTGACGAGCGTCGTGGTCGGCGCCCGGGCACCGGAGGAGGTGGACGCGACCGCCCGCATGCTCGCGCACCCCGTCCCGGAGGAGTTCTGGGCAGCCGTGCGGGCTACCGAGCTGCTGTCCCCCGAGGTACCCACTCCCGCGGAGTGACCCGCCAGAACGGCCCGCGGGCACCCGCATAGTGAATCGTTAAAAGAACCGTCCGCCCACGGCAACCTTTTCGGCCTGCGCGGCGACCTTCACAGAGCCTTGAACTGGCACTCCCCACTGAGGAGGAAACGTGTCTGCTGTGCGAAGAAGCGTACGGTCGCTGATCGGCACGGTGCTCGCAGGTGTCGCCCTGGCCGCCGGACTCACCGCGGGACCGCCCACCGCGACCGCCGCGGCCCCCGCCGAGGACAGTCCCGAGGTCCTGGCTCAGCTCGAATCCCTGGACCGCGGGCTGGTCAGCGTGCACGTCGGAGACGACAACCTGGTGAGCTGGCGCTATCTGGCCAGCGACCCCGACAACGTCGCGTTCAACGTGTACCGCGGGGACCTGAAGGTGAACTCCGAGCCCATCACCGACTCGACCAACTTCCTGCACCAGGACGCCCCCAACAGCGCCGACTACCGGGTCCGCGCGGTCGTCGACGGCGTGGAACAGGAGTTCTCCCCGCACGCCATCCAGTTCCGCCCCGGCTACGTGGACGTGCCCATCCAGCCCCCGTCCGGCGGCTCGGTGAACGGCTCCAGCTACACCTATGAGGCCAACGACGCGTCCGTCGGCGACCTCAACGGCGACGGCACGCTGGAGTTCGTCCTCAAATGGCAGCCGACGAACGCCAAGGACAACTCCCAGTCCGGCTACACCGGCAACACCATCGTCGACGCCTACACCCTCTCCGGTCAGCGGATGTGGCGCATCGACCTGGGGCGCAACATCCGCTCCGGCGCGCACTACACGCAGTTCCAGGTGTTCGACTACGACGGCAACGGCCGCGCCGAGGTCGTCATGAAGACCGCCGACGGCACCGTCTCCGGCACCGGCCAGGTGATCGGCAGTTCCAGCGCCGACTACCGCAACTCCGGCGGGTACGTGCTCTCGGGGCCCGAGTACCTCACCGTCTTCGACGGCCTCACCGGCGCCGCCCTCGACACCGTCGACTACGTGCCTGCCCGCGGCAGCGTGGACTCCTGGGGCGACAACTACGGCAACCGCGTCGACCGCTTCCTGGCCGGCACCGCCTACCTCGACGGCGAGCGCCCCTCGATCATCATGGCCCGCGGCTACTACACCCGGACCGTGATCGCGGCCTGGAACTTCCGCGACGGCCAGCTGACCCGCCAGTGGACCTTCGACACCAACAGCTCCACCAACGTCGGCAAGGGCTACGACGGCCAGGGCAGCCACAGCCTGTCCATCGGCGACATCGACCGGGACGGCCGCGACGAGATCGTCTACGGCGCGATGGCCGTCGACGACAACGGCTACGGGCTGTGGACCACCCGCACCGGACACGGCGACGCCCAGCACCTGGGCGACTTCGACGTGAACGACCCGGGCCTGGAGTACTTCAAGGTCTCCGAGTCCACCAGCCAGCCCTCCTCGCTCCGCATCGAGCCCATGAACGGTCAGATCGGCTGGACGACCGGCAGCGGCTCCGACAACGGCCGCGGCGTGGCCGGCGACATCTACGCCGGCAACGCGGGCGCCGAGTTCTGGTCGGCCTCCGACAGTACCCTGCGCAACCTCGCCGGCGGCTCTGTCGGTCGCGAACCGTCCAGCATCAACTTCCTCAGCTGGTGGGACGGCGACCTGACCCGCGAACTGCTCGACGGCACCCATATCGACAAGTACGGCACCGGCGGCGACACCCGGCTGTTGACCGGCTCGAACGTGACCTCCAACAACGGCACCAAGGCCACCCCCGTGCTCTCCGGTGACATCCTCGGCGACTGGCGCGAGGAGGTCGTCTGGCGCACCAGCGACAACAGCGCGCTGCGGATCTACTCCACCCCGTACGAGACCGACTACCGCATCACCACGCTGCTCCAGGACCGGCAGTACCGCACCGGCCTGGCGTGGCAGAACACCGCCTACAACCAGCCCCCGCACCCCAGCTTCTACCTCGGCGCGGGGATGGGCACGGCGCCCCGACCCTGAGCCCGGCGACGTTCGTACTCGATGTCCAGGGCGTTGCGGCCCCTCCCGAAGGATCCACTCGGGAGGCGAGCGCCCTGGCGTCGAGGGGACCGCGGCGTGGGGTGCGCTACGGGCAGCTGGCGGCGTTCTGGACCTTCAGGCCGGTCACGATGTACCCCAACGTCATGTCCTCGTTGGGCTTGGCGAACAGGGCGGTCGTTTCCGGGTCCATGCAGTGGGCCTCGGTGGCGCCCGTGGAGACGCGGATGTAGCGGATCAGGACACTGTGGCCGGCGTACTGGTTCCGGACGTCCAGCGCGCCGTAGGCGCCCGTCTCCGGCGTGAGGTCGACCCAGCGGTCGATGGCTCCGTCGGAGTACCAGCCGGGGCTGCTGGGGTGTTCCACCAGCTGGGATCCGGGTAGAAGCAGACCTCACCCGTCCAGCAGCCTTGGTAGTTCGAGGCGGGAGCGACGGAAGCGGGGGAAGCCGCAGAAGCCGCGGGAGCGGCGGCCAGGGTGGCGGCGACGAGAGCGGACGCGCGAGAACGCTTCCGGACGGATCGGCGGAACGGCGCGGCGGAACCTCGCCGCCGTGTCCTGACGATGTCCCGACAATGTCCTGACGATCCCGCTAGCCCTTCGTTCACTCGTGCGGAGGGTGCGCCGGGCGCCGTCCTCCGCTGCCGGGGCTGCCACCGGGAATCCGCCGGCGACCCGCGTCGCCGGCCGCGACATGGGTGGGTGTCGGTGCTCGCACCGTTTGCTCGGCCTTTACCATGAGGCCATCCCCGAACGCCGGAGACAGACGAAGGAGCGCGGTCCACGTATGGACGAGCCTCCCAGTAGCGCCCGAATCACCCCTCGCGATGCCATGCGGCCATGGGGAGGGGGGTGACGCGGTGATCGAGATCCTGTTCGTGCTGCTGGCCCTGGCGCTGATGCTGGCCTGTGCGGTGTTCGTCGCCGCGGAGTTCTCGCTGACCACTGTGGAACGGGCCGAGTTGGAGCGCGCCGCCGACGCCGGCGACCACGGGGCCGCCGGGGCGCTGACCGCGGTCCGGGCGCTGACGTTCCAGCTCTCCGGCGCGCAGCTGGGCATCACGGTGACGTCGCTGGTCATCGGCATGCTCGCCGAGCCGTCGCTGGCCCGGCTGCTCGACGGCCCGCTGAGCTGGGCGGGCCTGCCGGACAGCGTGGCGTCCTCGGGCGCCGTCGCGCTGGGCATGGTGCTGTCGACGGTGCTGCTGATGGTGATCGGGGAGCTGGTCCCGAAGAACTGGGCGATCTCCCGCCCCCTGGCGGTCGCCCGGCGGGTCGCCGCGCCGCAGCGCGCGTTCACGGCCGCCTTCGCGCCGTTCATCCGCCATCTGAACAACACCGCGAACGTGCTGGTGCGGCGCTTCGGCCTGGAGCCCACCGAGGAGCTCGCCTCGGCCCGCACCCCGCAGGAGCTGATCGCCCTGGCCCGGCACTCGGCCGCGCAGGGCGCGCTGCCGAGCGACTCCGCCGAGTTGTTCGTCCGCACTCTGCACCTGAGCGAGCTGACCGCGCAGAACGTCATGACCCCTCGGGTGGACGTGCACGCCCTCCAGGCCGCGGCCACCGCCGCCGACGCGGTCAACCTCACCCTGGCCACCGGCCTGTCCCGTTTCCCGGTCTACCAGACCAACCTGGACGACATCGTCGGCGTCGTGCATATCAAGGATGTCCTCGCGGTCGAGGAGGTGGCGCGCGCGGACACCCCCGTCGAGGACCTCAGAACCCCGCCCGTGCTGGTCCCCCACAGCGTCCCGGTGGACCGGCTGCTGGGCCAGCTGCGGGACACCCGGACGATGGCCGTGGTCCTCGACGAGTACGGCGGCACCGCGGGGGTGGTCACCCTGGAGGACATCGTCGAGGAGGTCGTCGGCGAGGTGCGCGACGAGCACGACCTGGCCGAGGAGCCCGAGCTCGCGCCTGTGGACCCCCGCACCTGGCAGGCCGACGGCAGCGTCCGCGTCGACGAGCTGACCACCCTGGGGCTGCCGGTTCCGCACGGGCCGTACGAGACCCTCGCCGGGCTCGTGGCCACCAGGCTGGGCCGCATACCCGCACGGAACGACGCGATCGCGATCGACGGCTGGCGCCTGACCGTGCTGTCCGTCGCACACCACCGCGCCGACCGGATCGAGATCGCCGCCCCCGACCCCGACCACCCGGCCCACGGCCCGGCGGAGGACCATTCGTGACCGCCCTGCAACTCGCCCTCGGTGCCCTCACGCTGCTGACCAACGCCTTCTTCGTCGGCGCCGAGTTCGCCCTCATCTCCGTCCGCCGCGACCAGATCGAACCCCGGGCGCGGGCCGGCGAACGGCGCGCCCGGATCGTGCTGTGGGCGCTGGAGCACCTCTCCCCCATGATGGCGGCCGCCCAGCTGGGCATCACCCTCTCCTCCCTGGTGCTGGGCGCCGTCGCCGAACCCGCCATGGCCCACCTGCTCGAACCGCCCTTCGACGCCATCGGCGTCCCGTACGCGCTGGTGCACCCCATCGCGTTCGCCATCGCGCTGGCCGTGGCCACCTATCTGCACATGCTCGTCGGCGAGATGGTCCCGAAGAACATCGCGCTGGCGGCCCCGGAGCGCACCGCGCTGCTGCTCGGCCCGCCGCTGGTGGCGGTCACCCGCGCCCTGCGCCCGGTGATCTTCGGCATCAACGCCTGCGCCAACGCCCTGCTGCGGCTCCTGCGGGTCGAGCCCAAGGACGAGGTCCCCTCGGCCTTCACCGACGACGAACTGCTGCGCATCGTGCAGGACTCCAGCGACGCAGGCCTGCTGGAGTCCGCCGAGAGCGCACGGCTGCGCGACGCCCTGGAGCTCGGCACCCGCACCGTCGCCGAGATCCTCGTCCCGGCCGACCGGATGGTCACCGTCGACCACCGGATCACCCCGCGAGGGCTGGAACGGGCCGCGGCCACCTCGGGGTTCTCCCGTTTCCCCGTCACCGCGCCCGGCGGCACCGTGCTCGGCATGCTTCACGTCAAGGACGCGCTGGAGATCCCGGACCGCGACCGGCCCTTCCCTCGCGACGCCCTGCGCCCCGTCGTCCGGGTGCCTCCGGAGACACCCCTGGACGACGCCCTCACCGCCATGCGCGCCGCCTCCACCCACCTCGCGGCCGTAGCCCACACCAGGGGGGAGTTCCTCGGCTTCGTCACGATGGAGGACGTGCTGGCCGAACTCGTCGGACCTGCCGCCCCCGCCGAGAACTGAAACCGCCCTCCCGGACGGGAAGCCCGGCGGGGAGTTGGTCGGCAAGCCAGGGCAGATAGATTGGATGTATGAAGGGGGTTCCGAGAGGTTGTCGTTGACCTTATCGAACTTTTCTCCGTATAATCGCGGCAATCATCTGATCTTTCCCGGCCTTCCGACCAGGCGAGGACCGCATGCCCCAGATCACCGCCGTCACCGTCGAGGACGTGCGTTTCCCCACGTCGCTCGCCGCCGACGGGTCCGATGCGATGAACAAGGACGGTGACTACTCGGCGGCGTACGTCGTCCTGCACACCGACGGCGTGGACACCGTGGGGACACCGCTCGCCGGCCATGGTCTGACGTTCACGATCGGCCGAGGCAACGACATCGTGGTCGCGGCAGCCCGGCAGCAGGCCGCGCGGCTGATCGGCCACGACGTGGACGCGATCGCGGCGGACATGGGCGCGGTCTACCGGTTCCTCACCTCCGACTCGCAGCTGCGGTGGCTCGGCCCCGACAAGGGTGTGGTCCACCTCTCGCTGGCGGCCGTGATGAACGCGGCGTGGGATCTCGTCGCCCGCGACGCCGGCAAGCCGCTGTGGCGGCTCCTCACCGACATGACCCCCGAACAGCTCGTCGACATCGCCGATCTGCGGTACCTGTCCGACGCGCTGACCCGTGACGAGGCCCTGGACATCCTCCGCGCCCGGGAGAGCACGAAGGCCGAGCGGGTGGCCGAACTGGCCCGCACCGGCTATCCCGCGTACACCACCTCCGCGGGCTGGCTCGGCTACGACGACGACAAGCTGCGCCGGCTGTGCCGGGAGGCGGTCGAGGCCGGGTACGGCTACGTCAAGCTCAAGGTGGGCGCCCGTCTCGAGGACGACATCCGCCGCTGTTCCATCGCGCGCGAGATCATCGGTCCCGACCGGAAGCTGATGATCGACGCGAACCAGGTGTGGGACGTCGGCCAGGCGATCGACTGGGTCGGCGAGCTCGCCCGTTTCGGCCCGCTGTGGATCGAGGAGCCCACCAGCCCCGACGACATCCTGGGGCATGCGGCGGTCCGGCGCGCGGTGGCGCCCATCGGCGTGGCCACGGGCGAGCACTGCCACAACCGGGTGATGTTCAAGCAGCTCTTCCAGGCCGGCGCCATCGACTTCTGCCAGCTCGACACCGGGCGCCTGGCCAGCATCAACGAGATAGTCGCCGTGCTGCTGCTCGCGGCGAAGTTCGACGTTCCCGTGTGCCCGCACGCCGGGGGCGTCGGGCTGTGCGAGATGGTCCAGCACGTGTCCGTGCTCGACTACGTGGCCGTCTCCGGGGATCTCACCAACCGCGTGACCGAGTACGTCGACCATCTGCACGAGCACTTCAGCGATCCGTGCGTCGTCGCGGACAGCGGCGCGGGCAGCGCCTACGTGCTGCCCTCCCTGCCCGGCTACTCCACCCAGATGCGTCCCAGGTCCGTGGCGCGCTACCGCTTCCCCGACGGCCAGTACTGGGCGACGGCGGGACGCGCGCAGGCCGATCCCCCGGACGATCCGATCCTGACGGCGGAGCAGCCCGCCGCCGTGCCGACGCGCTAGGCGGCCGCCCTGCCATGTCCCGCACCGACGAAGTGGTCGACAGCATCAAGCGCATGATCCTCGACGGGACCTTTCGCCCCGGCGACCGCCTGCCCGTCGAGAAGGATCTGGCCGAGTTGCTGGGGGTCTCCCGCGGTTCCCTGCGGGAGGGGGTGTCCGCGTTGTCGATTCTCGGCATCGTCAGCACCCGGCGGGGCGACGGGACGTACGTCACCGGTCTCGACGCCACGCGGCTGCTCGCCCCGATGGGCTTCGTCGTCGACATGCACGGGCAGGGCGACGCCCGGCACATCCACACCGTCCGACGGCTGCTCGAATGCGAGGCGGCGCGGACGGCCGCCACCAGGATCACCGACGAGGCGCTCGGCCAGGCCAGGGAACTGCTCGACGAGGCGGTCCGCGTCGGCGGGCGCACCGCGGCGGACCACGAGCGGCTCATGGAGATCGACATCGCCTTCCACCGCATCATCGCGGCCCAGACCGACAACCCCGTTCTCATCGGCCTCATCGAGGCGTTCGCGGGGCGCACCGTCCGTGAGCGGCTGTGGCGCAGTCTGCACGAGGTGGGCGCCGCCCGGCGCACGCACGACGAACACGTGGCGATCTGGGCGGCGCTGGCGGCGCACGATCCCGAGCGGGCGAGCGTCCGCATGGCCAACCACCTGATCGGCGTCGAGGAGTTCCTGCACGGCCTGCCGAACGAAGGCGACGCGGCCCAAGGCGCCGCCGAGGCCGGCTGACGAGCGTCCCAGGACCGGCCGGGCGACGCCGTCAGGAGTTCTCCTTCTCCAGGTCTTCCGGATCCCCCGAGGCCTCCGGGTTCTCCCGCATGGCACCGGTCATCGCCGCGACCAGGTCGTCGGAGGTGACCTCGGCCGCCCGGAACTGGGCGACCCGTCGACCGAGCCGCAGCACCTCGACCCGGTCGGCGACCTCGAGCACCTGCGGCATGTTGTGGCTGACCAGCACCACCGACATGCCCGCCTCACGGGCCCGACGCACGACGTCGAGGACCCGCTCGGTCTGCACCACGCCCAACGCCGCGGTGGGCTCGTCCAGGATGACCACGCTGGTCGCCCAGATGATGGCCCGGGCCACGGCGACGCTCTGCCGCTGTCCACCGGAGAGCATCGCGATCGGAGTGGTGACCCGGGGAAGGCGGACGCCGAGCCGTTCGAGGGCCTCCGTGGCGCCGCGGCGCATGGCGCGCTTGTCGAGCAGCCCGAGGCGGCCGAGCAGCCCGGGCCGCATCATCTCCCGTCCCAGGTAGAGGTTGGCGGCGACGCTGAGGTCGTCGGCGACGGCCAGGTCCTGGTACACGGTCTCCACGCCCGCGCGCCGCGCGTCGATCGGCGAGCCGAACTGGACCCGCCGGCCGCCGACGCGCAGTTCGCCCGTGTCGGGTGCGTGCACCCCGGACAGCGTCTTGATCAGGGTGCTCTTGCCCGCCCCGTTGTCGCCGATCAGCGCCACCACCTCCGCCTTGCGGACGGAGAAGTCGGCGCCGCGCAGCGCCTCGACGTGTCCGAAACGCTTGACGATGCCGCGGGCTTCGAGGACCGGCTGGTCGGCGGGGGCGGCCTTGGTGATCGACGGCCCCTGGCCGTCGGTCGCCGGGGAACCTGGTGTCGAGCTCATCACTCCACCGGGGGGTTGTCGCAACTGGGTTCGAGCACCGCACGGGCCTCTTCGGAATCGACGTTCTCCTGCGTGAGGAACGTGACGCCGGTGTCCGCCGACTCCATCGGGGTGCCCTCGCGCAGGTGCTCCACCATGCTCTCGACGCCGAAGTAGCCCATCTTGAAGGGGTTCTGCACCACCAGCGCGGAGATCTGTCCGTCGCGCAGGCCGGCGATCTCGTCCGGTGCGGCGTCCCAGCCGATGATGACGACCTCGCCCGACTTGCCGGCCGCCTCGACGGCCTGGGCGGCGCCGAGGACGCTGGGCTCGTTCGCGGCGAAGATGCCGGCGAGGTTCGGGTTGGCCGTGAGGATGTCCTCGGTGACCCGACGCGCCTCGTTGACGTCGCTGTGACTGGGCTGCTGGCCCACCAGGTTCAGGTTGTCGTGCTCCGCCAGCCCTTCCGTGAACCCGTCGACGCGTTCGGTGTTGGTCTGCGAACCGGGCTGGAACTCGATCAGCGCCACGTCGTGGTCGCCGGGCCCGAGTTCGTCGGCGAGCAGGTTCGCGGCCTCGACCGCCGCCGCGTGGTTGTCGGTGGCGAACAGCGGCACGTCCTCGGGCTGCGGGTCCGTACCGGAGTCGATCATGGCCACCGGGATGTCGGCGCCGAGGGCCTGGTCGGTGGCGGGGGCGAGGGCGGCGGAGTCGGTGGCGGCGTAGACGATGCCGTCCACCTGCCGGGTGACGAAGTTCTGGATGAGGTTGACCTGTCCCTCGACGTCCGTCTCGGCGGAGACGCCGTCCCATTCGACCGACACGTCGCCGGCCGTCTCCGCGGCGCATTCGGCACCTTCGCGCACCGAGGTCCAGAACTCGTGCCCCACGGCCTTGGGCACGACCGCGAGCTCCAGCGCCGCGTCCGAGCCCATACCGCCGCCGCCCCCACCGGAGTCGTCCTCCTCCCCGTCACGGACCTCGACGCCGCCGCAGGCGCTCAGAAGCGCGGCGGCGGCCACGACGACCAGGACCGAGCGGGTGCGCGTGCCGGCGCCGAACACGCGCCGGCGGATCGTGCGGTGTGTCATGGCGTTCCCTTCGACGGGTTCGGGGGGAGGTCGGTTCGGGATCGAGAGTCGGGATGGGGTCGGGGGGTGGTGGGCACCGGGCGGGTCAGCCCCGTGCCTCCAGCCGGCGACGGCGGAACTGATCGAAGTACACGGCGGCCCAGATGATGACGCCGACGATGACCTGCTGGTAGTAGATGCTGATGTCGAGCAGGACGGAGCCGTTCCGCACCAGCGCGATGAGGAACGCGCCGATGAGCGTTCCGATGATCCGGCCCTGACCGCCGAACAGGCTGGCGCCTCCGATGACCGCCGCCGCGATGACGTCCAGTTCCAGCGCGATCCCGTAGTTCGGCTGCCCGGAGTTGACGCGGGACGCCGCGATCATGCCGCCCAGCCCGACCAGCGCCCCCGCCAGCACGTAGACGGCCGCCAGGTTCCGGCGCACCCGAACGCCCGACCGGCGCACGGCTTCGAGGTTCGAGCCCATGGCGTACGTGTACTGGCCGAAGCGCGTCTGCGAGAGCAGGAAGGCCATGCCGATCGCGACGACCGCGGTCAGCACCACGGCGAAGGGGATGCCGCCGAATTCGCCGTTGCCCAGGAGTTGGAAGGACTTGGGAAGGCCGTAGACGCCGACGGCTCCGGTGACGATGAAGGTGAGACCGCGCGCCGCCGACATCATCCCCAACGTCGCGATGAACGGGGGGATGCGGGCCAGCGTCACCAGCAGTCCGTTCACCAGGCCGGCGGTGGCCCCCACGGCGATCGCCACCGCGGTGGCCGCCCAGACGGAGAAGCCGAGGTCCCGGACCACGATGGCCCCCACGACGCCGGCCAGCGCGGCCACCGAACCAACCGACAGGTCAATGCCCTTGGTGATGATCACCATCGTCTGCGCGGTCGCGATGATGGCGATCACGGCGGTCTGCGAACCGATGTTGAAGAGGTTGTCCGCCGTCAGAAAATGGGAACTGGCGAAGCTGAGAACGACGAAGAGGAGGACGAGCGCGCTGGCGGCGGTGAACTCCGAGACCGCGTGGGTGATCCGCTCCTGTAGCCACGCGCCGAGCCGGCCCCTGGCGCCGGTGGTCTGCTCTGCGGTACTCATGGGCCAATCGGTCCTTCCCCAGCCTCGACGACCGCACCCCGGCAGCGGGACTGGAGCTACGGCCGCACACCCGCACGAGGGTATATAGATCAGATGTTTGGCTCGGTCAGCCGATACCATGCCATGCTCCGCCGCTGGTTGCCAAGGGGTCACATGCGTCCTTCACGGGTACCGGAACGTCACGACCCCGGATAGATCCGATCACCCACTCTCGACGGGCGAGCTCCTGGCATGATCGGCGGCATGAAGGTGCTCGTGATCGGGGCGACGGGGATGGTCGGCGGCGCGGTCGCCGACGCGTTGGAGGCCACCCATCAGGTCGTCAGGGCGGCCCGTCGGGGGCCGGTGACGGTGGATCTCGAGGATCCCTCCTCTCTGGACGCGCTGTTCGCCGAGGTGCCGGACATCGACGCGGTGGTGTGCTGCGCAGCCAGCGGCCCGCTGGTGGATCTGGTGTCGGCGGCCGACGAGGAGATCGCCGCCGGAGTGCGTGGCAAGCTGCGGCCGTGGAGGGCACCGCCCAGGGCCGGACCATCCGCCCGTGACCGGGCGGGGGCGGAGGCGGCGCGTGACGTCGCGGAGGAGGAGCAGATGACGGAGACCGTGGGGGTGCGTCTGCGGCCGGCCCTTGCCCGGGATGCCGACTTCCTGACGCTGATGCTGCTGGAGGCGTTCAACTGGACCGGCGAACGCCGTTTCGGCCACGAACAGGTCCTCGCGGACCCGAAGCTCGCCCACTACGTCACGGACTGGCCCCGGCCGGGCGACCTCGGCGTGATCGCCGAGGACGCGGCGGCGGGCGGTGAGCGCGTCGGCGCCGCATGGGCCCGGGTGTTCCCGCCCGACGACCCCGGCTACGGCTCCGTCGCGCCCGACGTGCCGGAGGTGAGCATCGCCGTCGCGCCGGGGTGGCGAGGGCGGGGCCTGGGGCGCGCCCTGCTGACGGAGCTGATCGGGCGCGCCGCCGCGAACGGGGTGGCCGGGCTCAGCCTCAGCGTGGAGGACGGCAACGCGGCCGCCCGCCTGTACGCGTCCCTCGGTTTCGTCACCGTGGGCCGGGAGGGCGACTCCGACACGATGCTCCTGCGCTTCCCGCGCGAGGGCGGCTAGGGTCGCCGTCCGGTCAGGGCCTGGGTCGCGGCGGTCAGGAAGTTCTCCAGGTGCCGACCGCGGCGGCCCTCGAGCACGGCGAGGCAGGTCTCGAACGGCGCGACGTCGGTCACCGGTAGGTGCGTCAGGTCGGGGCGGGCGTAGTAGCGCGCGACGCTGCGCGGCACCAGCGCGATGCTGCGCCCGGCCGCGACGAGTTCCAGCTTCTCCTCCACGCTGGCCGTGCGCCGCGCCACGGCGTCCAGGATCGTCTCGCCGTCGAGGTCGGCCAGGGTCAGCCGACGGCGGGACGCCAGCGCGTGGATGGTCGGCAGGAGGACGACCTTCGGCTCGCTGCCCACCGGGATGGTGCGGATTCCGTCCCCGTCGAACGGCCCGCGCAGATAGCCGATGTCGGCCCGGCCGTCGCGGAGCGCCTCGCCCTGCTCGTACCAGTGCAGGCGGAGCAGGTCGACGTCGACGCCGGGGTGTGCCCGCGCGAACGCGCGGACCGCGGGCGACACGCTCAGGCCGGGGGCGAAGCCGACGACCAGGCGGTCGGGCCGTGCGGCACCGTGCACCCGCCGGGTGGCGGCCAGCGCGGCGGCGAGCACGCCGGGCGCGTCCTCGTAGAGCTGTCTGCCGGCCGGGGTCAGCCGCACGCTACGCGTCGTGCGCACCAGCAACGCGCAGCCCAACTCCCGCTCCAGCGCGCGGACCTGCCGACTGAGCACCGGCTGCGCGATATGCAGCCGCTCGGCGGCCCTGCCGAAGTGCTCGTGGCGCGCGACGGCCACGAAGTAGCGCAGCTTGCGCAGGTCCAGATCCATACCCTCAGGGTATCAATGCGCGCGAAAGAGGTATTGGACGCGCGAACCTTCGCATGCGCAGAGTTACCAAGCGCGGCGTCCGGGCGGTCCGTTCGCCGACTGCCAGGAGGTGCCCCTCTCATGATCGTCATCACCACGCCCACCGGCCAGATCGGCCGCCAGGTGCTGGACCACGTGCTCGGTGGCGACGAGCCGATCCGGGTGATCGCGCGCGATCCCTCCCGGCTCTCCCCCGGGGTGCGCGAGCGCGTCGAGGTGGTGGCCGGCTCGCACGGCGACCCCGGCGTCGTCCAGGAGGCGTTCGCCGGCGCGGACGGCGTCTTCTGGGTGGCGCCGCCGGACTTCCATGCGAAGAGCCTCGACGACGTCTACGCGGGATTCGCCCGGCCGGCGTGCGACGCCTTCGCCGCCCAGGGGGTCGGGCACGTCGTCGGGGTCTCGGCGCTGGGCCGCGGCGTGGCCGAGAACGCCGGGCTGGTGTCGGCCACGCTGGCGATGGACGACCTGATCGCCGGCACCGGCGTGCACTACCGGGCCCTGGCGCTGCCCTCGTTCATGGAGAACATGCTCAACCAGGTGGACTCGATCAGGGACCAGGGCGTGTTCTTCTCGACGCTCTCCGGGGGCCGCGGGCTCCCGACCTGCGCCACCCGCGACATCGCCGACGTGGCCGCCCGGCTGCTGCTCGACCGCACGTGGAGCGGGCAGGGCGCCGTCCCGGTGCTCGGGCCCGAGGACCTGTCCTGCGACGACATGGCGCGGATCATGTCGGAGGTGCTCGGCAGGCCGGTGCGGTTCCAGCGGGTCTCCGCCGAGTCCTACGTCAGGACGCTGGCCGACCACGGGATGTCCGAGGCGATGACGCGGGGCATGGCCGATATGTTGGCGGCCAAGGACCGGGGCCTGGACAACGCCGAACCACGCACCCCGGAGTCCACCTCCCCGACGCGTTTCCGCCAGTGGTGCGAGGAGGTACTCAGGCCGGCCGTCCTGGCCTGAAGGCGGCCGCCCGGGGCCCGTGGCGCCGGGGCGCTCAGGCCGGGCGGGTGGAGACGTAGGCGGTGAGGCAGGCCAGGTTGGTGACGAAGCTGTCGGTGGTGATGCCGAGCGGCGGGTCCGTCGGGCGGTAGGGGGGCGCGTCGGGTGGCTTCAGCGGGTCGTAGGGAGAGGTGTCGTACAGGTCGCCGACGTGGGTGCTCATGAACGCCGTGCCGTCGTACGGTTCGGTCGGGCCGGGACCCCGGTAGGGGTTGGTGACCGCCCCGAGCGGCGTCAGCCAGTGGTCCGCGTCGCCGAGGTCCGCCACCAGCCGGCTCGCCTCCTCCTCGGTGACCTCGGGCAGCCCGGCGGGGGCGTCCCGGAAGAGGTCGGTCACCTCCAGGTCCCGGACGGTGAAGAAGCGGGGCAACGGGATGCGCCCGCCGCGGGAGAGCGGAGAACGGGCCCGGAGATCCTCCACCTCGGCCGGGCTGAGCGCCATCAGCTCCTCGTAGGTCGCCTTGAGGCCGGCGACATCCAGCCGCTTCGCCGCGTTGGAGTGGCTGAGGGTCCGCCGGTGGTCATAGTCGAAGTAGTACGCCCCGTTGCGGATGTTCGAGCCGAAGCGGTGGACGAAACGGGCGCGGTTGCTGCCAAGTTCGACGTACGTCGGGTGGGTCCGACCCTCCAGCAGCGGGTTCTCGGTGATCTGCTGCTCGGTCAGCGGGCAGCTCTCCAGCCACGCGATCGCCTCGGGCACGCGCCGGAGGTGGGCGTGGTCGCCGGTCAGCCGGAAGTAGTCGAAGAGCTGCCGGACGTTGTTCTGGGTGGTCTCGGGGGACAGGCCGCGCGGCTCGTACGACCGCGCGCCGGCCGGGGCGCCCGCGGGCCGGCCGTTCGCGGCACGCGAGAGATGCTGGAGGCCCCAGCCAGCCTGGGGCACGGGCTGCTGTAGCCGGTGGACGCAGTCCATCGCGCGCCGGAGGGGGCCGATCAGGTCCCGTCGGCCGAGCGTCCCCACGCACATCAGCATGAACAGGATGTTCTGGCCCATGACATCGTCGTTGAAGGTGACGTGCCGGGTGTAGTCGCCGTCCTCCATGCCGTGCCGGACGTCGCCCGGCAGCCAGGACGGCGTGACCTCGGGCCACGGCATCTCGCTGATCGCCTCCGGGTTCCACGGGTGGCGCTGCGGCCAACCGCCGTCCGCCGCGCCGCCGTCGAACTGCGCGGCCAGGACGAAGTCGATGGCGCGGTCGAGCGCGGCCCCGATGCGCGGGTCGCGACGCTCCACGTACAGCCGGAGGAGCAGTTGGGCGGCCGACGACGTGCCGCCGTCGTCGAACGTGGCGTTGCCGTAGTAGTGCTGGAACTCCTCCAGCCGCCACCCGTTCGCGCCGACGGTGGCGTACCAGTCGCGCAGCGACGCCTCCCCCGCGGTGTCGTGGATGTAGTTCCAGCCGCCGGACGCGGTCTGCGCCCCCACCAGGGCCAGCGCCGTGCGCTCCGCCGCCCGGTAGAGGCACTCCTCGCCCGTGGCGTGGTAGGCGTCGAGCATGCCGTGCCCGACCGTCGGGGTGCCGGGCGGCTGTACCCAGCACATGGTCCGCCTGGCCTCCATCTCGCCCCAGATGAGCGACAGGTCGGGCAGGTAGTTCCAGACGTAGGCGCCGCGGTAGGAGACGTGTTCGTCCATGAAACGGGCGGCGCGGCTCATGGCGGCGACGACGCGCGGCCCTCCGGAGCCCCGTGCGGCGGCACGGGCCGGGGTGGACCCCAGGGCGGCCAGCGAGCCGACCGCCGGGGCGACGGCGAGCCGCGCGAACGTACGACGGTTCATTGGCATGGTCATGAAATGAATCGTTCCATGCCCGTCGTCCGGCGACCAGGGCCGGGTGGCCGGCGCCGGATGATCATGGCCGCGGCGCCCGCACTCGCCGGCGGTCGGGCCGCGCGCGCCGAACCGCGCTCCCAACTGGCCGAACCGTTGGGGACTTAGGCGGGAACAGATGCTTTCGGAATGATCCGGCGGACGCTACGTTGGTCGCGGGAGCGCTCCCAAACGGCTGTGGTACTGGCGACGGGCCGCCGGTGCACCGACCAGACCGTACGTGGGCCGGTGCTGTGGGCTGCCTCGTCGCGGCAGAGACTCTTCTAGGAGAACCCGTGACCATTCGACCCACCCACCGAAGAACCACTACGGCCAGAAGGATTCGCTTCCTGAGCGTTCTTGGAGCCGGCCTGATCGCCCTCGTGATGTCGCTCCTCCCGTCGCCCGCCTCGGCCCACGGCGCCACGATGATGCCGGGCTCGCGCACCTACCTGTGCTATCTGGACCTGATCGAGCACAGCAGCACCCAGATGCCGGCCAACCCCGCCTGTGCGGCCGCGGTCCAGCAAGGCGGCACCGGGCCGCTCTACAACTGGTTCGCCGTGCTGGACTCCAACGGCGGCGGCCGGACCCAGGGCTACATCTCGGACGGGACGCTGTGCAGCGGCGGTAACCGCGGCCCGTTCAACTTCTCCGCCTACAACGCGGCGCGGAGCGACTGGCCGACGACGCACCTCACCTCGGGCCAGTCGATCCAGCTCCAGCACAGCAACTGGGCGCACCACCCGGGCAAGTTCGACGTCTACATCACCAAGCCCGGATGGTCTCCCACGCAGCAGCTCGGCTGGGGCAACCTGGAGAAGATCAGCACCGTGACCAACCCGCCGCAGAGCGGCGGCGCGGGCTCGAACGGCGGCTACTACTACTGGAACGTGCAGCTGCCGAGCGGCCGTTCCGGTGACGCCCTGATCTACGTGCACTGGACGCGCTCCGACAGCCAGGAGAACTTCTACTCCTGCTCGGACGTCACCTTCGACGGCGGCAACGGCCAGGTCACCTACGGCGACCAGACGCTGAGCGCCGAAGAGGTCGCCGCCGCGGGCGAGGCCGCCGCGGAGTACACCCCCGCGGTCACCGAGGAGTCCGCCGACCACGCGGAGCACGCCGACCACGCCAGCCACTCCGGGACCTCGGCGCCGTCCGAGACGGTGCTGAGCGCCGCCCGCGGATCGCTGCCGAACTGGTTCTCCTGATCCCGGTCACCCCGTGACCCGCACGCCAACGACGCCCGTCGCCTGACGGGTGACACCCCCCTTGAGCCTGCCCGGCGGATCCCCTGATCCGCCGGGCAGGCGCACGTTGCACGCCACGCACCGCAATTCACGCCCCCGTGTGTACAGCGCGTCAAGAAACTGTGCACATGGCGTCAACGACATACCGGAGCTTCCCCGACATTCTGATGGCGTCTGAGAACTACTTATAAGCAGACCTGACTTCGGAATCCGGAGGCTCACGATGAGCGGACCGCTCGGCACCACCCCTGAGGAGGCGCGCGCCCACGGGGGGCCCGGCGCGCCCACGCCGCCCAACATCCTGGTCATCCTCGGCGACGACCTGGGCTCGGCCGACCTGTCCAGCTACGGCTCCCCGAACATCCACACCCCGAACCTGGACCGACTGGCGCGCCAGGGCCTGCGTTTCACCAACGGGTATGCGGGTTCGGCGACGTGTTCGCCCACCCGCTTCTCGCTCTACACGGGGCGCTACCCGGGCCGCACGCCGGGCGGCCTGGCCGAGCCGCTCGTGAGCACCACGATCGGGCTGGAGCCGGACCACCCCACGCTGGCCTCGCTGCTGCGCGACGTCGGCTACGACACGGCGATGATCGGCAAGTGGCACTGCGGCTACCTGCCGCAGTACAGCCCCACGAAGTCGGGCTGGGAGACCTTCTTCGGCAACTTCGGCGGCGCGCTGGAGTACTACTCGAAGTTGGGCGCGCACGGCTACGACCTGTACGAGGGCGACGCCACCCACGACGACGTCCGCTACTACACCCGGGTGCTCACCGAGCGGGCCGTCGACCACGTCCGCACCCGCGAGCGCCGGCGGCCCTGGCTGCTGAACCTCAACTTCACCACCCCACACTGGCCGTGGATCGCCGAGGGCGACGAGGAGGAGGCCGCGCGGATCGCCGAGCAGATGAAGAACGGCGGGGGCGACGGGGCGCTGAACCACAACGACGGCGGCTCGTTGGAGAAGTACGCCGAGATGGTCGAGAACCTGGACCACTCCGTCGGCCAGGTGCTGGACGCGCTGCGCGACAGCGGCCAGGAGCGGAACACGCTGGTGCTCTTCTCCAGCGACAACGGCGGCGAGCGCTGGTCGTACACCTGGCCGCTGTCCGGCAAGAAGGGGTCGCTGCAGGAGGGCGGCATCCGGGTCCCGATGATCCTCCGCTGGCCGGCCGGCGTGCGATCGCACCAGGTGAGCGACATCCCGAACTATTCCCCCGACTGGACCGCGACGCTGCTGGAACTGGCCGGCGCCAGCCCCGCCGACTCGCATCCGCTGGACGGGTACAGCCTCGCCGGCTACCTGCTGCGGGGCGAGGAGCCGCCCGAGCGCGACCTGTTCTGGCGGGTGCGCCGCGAGCGGGCGCTGCGGCGCGGCGACTGGAAGTACCACCGGGGCGGCCCGAACGACGCGGACCGCCTGTACGACCTGATCGCCGACCCGCGGGAGCAGGCCAACAAGGCCAACCAGGAGCCCGAGTTGCTGGCCAAGATGCGCGAGGCCTGGGAGGCGATCGACGCGACCCTGCTGCCCTACCCAGGTCCGTCGCCGACCGTCCCGGCGTGAGGCGCCCCGCCACGCACCTCGTCCCGGCGTTCGTCCCGGCTCCCAACACGGCCCTCGTCCCCGCCCGCGGTCTGGCGGTACTCGCGGGGCGAGAGGCCGTAGGCGGCGTGGAACGCCCGGGTGAAGGAGGCGTGGTGGGTGAAGCCCCAGCGGGCGGCGATGCCGTGCACGGGCACCGCCCGCTGGGCCGGGTCGGCCAGGTCGCGCCGGGCGGCCTCCAGCCGGCGGTGCCGAATCCAGGCGGCGACCGTGGTGCCGTCGGCCCGGAAGAGCCGGTGGAGATAGCTGACCGAGATGTGGTGCGCGGCCGCGACCGCCCCGGGCGTGAGCTCCGGGTCGCCCAGGCGCTGCTCGACGAACGCCCGGGCCCGCCGGGTGAGGGACCGGGTGAGGGACCGGGTGCGGGGCTCGGCCAGCGGGCGGTCGCCCGCGTCGAGGCCGTGCGCGAGCGTGGCGACGAGCAGGTCGGTCAGCACCACCTCCAGGTGGACCGCGTCGCAGGACCGTAGGGAACCGGCCTGCCGAGTCAGGCTGGTGAGGAACTGGGCGAGCACGGCGCCGATGCCCTCCCGCCCGGGCAACACCCGGGCGGGCGGGCGGCCGGCGCCTCCCCCGTCGACCACTCGGCTGCCGGGCCGTCCCGTGCCGGCCGCTTCCACGGACGCGGGCAGCAGCTTCGCCGGCACCTCCAGGCCGATGCCGCGCAGGCGCCAGGGCACGTGGTCCCAGGGCGGCGAGGTGTCGACCACGTATCTCTCGTAGCGGCCGTACGGCGCCGCGTCCCCGTCCCGGCCGGCTCCGACGACGCTCCACGCGGACAGCGGGACGCCGCACGTCGCCGGCTCCGGCGGCCGCGCGGACGCCCACTTCCGGGCGACCGGTCGCACGGTGGTCGGCCACACCCGGACGTCCCCTATCTCCAGCAGCCGCGTCTCGACGTGGAAGTCGCCGACCGCGCCGGCTAAGTCGATCGGACAGATCGTGCGCGCGATGATGTCCCGCCAGGCGACGTAATCGTCCCCCATCGTGGCGTCCTGGACATGGGACAGCTTTTCCCTCAGCATGAGGCCCCCCTCGTTCCCCCTGTCGCCGCGAAGCGACACGGCGACGAAAGCGAGTCTCGGGCTCGCCGGGCCGTCCCGCAAGCCGTTTCCCGCATTCGCGACAAAACCGTGGCAGCCGTTTCGTGCGCGGGACCAGGCGGATTTCCCTGCTGGGTTTACCCCGTCGGCGGGTTAGGAAGGTGTCCGGTCACTCAGGCACGAAGAAGAACAGGAACGAACAGGGAGACGGAATGCGCAGACGGAACTTAGTGCGAGCGCTCGCTGCCGGGGCGGTCACGCTGCCGGTCGCGGGGATCTCGTTCGGCGGGACGGCGCGGTCCGCCGCCGCGGCGGACAGCTACCGCATCGCGATCACCGACCATGTCAGCAACACGATCATGGTCTACGACCGCGCCGCGGCCGACTGGAACGGCGACCCGCTGTGGAGCTTCTCCGCGGGGTCGTCGGACGGCTGGAACGACCCGCTGGAGTTCCGGATGCGGGAGTGCTACTTCGGCGACGAGGTCGGCACCCTGGTGATGGTGGCGCACGGCCGCGGCGACAGCGGCCGGGTGGGCCTGATGCGGCTCACCTCGGACGCCCACCTGACGCAGAGCGACCTGATCTGGACCGATCACCTGACGACGTATCCGCACAGCATCGAGCGGGTGCCCGACATCGGCGCGATCGTCATCGCCAGCACCGACAAGGGCGGCTGGCTGCACCTCTACGTGCAGATGACGGGCGGCGATCCGTCCAGCGTCGAGCCGGTGCGCAGCTACGCGTTCCCCGAGGCGCACGGCGTGCTGTGGGATCCGGCCAGCCAACTGCTGTGGGCGTCCGGCGGCTACTACGTGCGCTCGTACCAGGTCACCGGCTCCAAGGCGAACGTCGCGCTGAAGGAGTACGGCACCCCGATCATCCTCAATCCCTACAATCGGGATCTGCCCGAGGACGAATGGGCGGGCAACGGGCACGACATCCAGCCCGACTACACCGACCCCAACCGCCTGCTGGTCACCGACTCCTGGGGCTGCTATTACATCGACAAGTCGACCCGCCTCTCCCATGACCTGGGCGGCAACGGCTTCAACACCGACTTCGTGAAGTCGTTCGTCCGCCACTGGAACGGCGAGTACATTCTGACCGCCGACCCGACCTCCGAGGATTCGGGCCACTGGGGCGGCCCGACCGTCTACTTCCTGGACGCCGGCGGCCAGGTCGTCGACACCCGCACCTGCGACGGCAGCGAGAACTACAAGGCCCGGATCGTCACCCACCAGTTCCAGTGACGGGCGCCGGCGGGGCCGCCTCGTAACGGCCCTGCCGACACCGCGCCGAAGGTTGACGCGCTAGGGGTCTTCAACTGCTGGTCTTCAAGGTCGGGTGAGTGAGTGTCGTTGTCGGAGCGTGAATCTCACGGAATGGGCGCTGACCGCAGCCAGGGCGAACGGGCTCATCGGTGTGGACACCAACGCCGACCACTTCGCAGCGTGGCGTCGCGGTGGTCGCCGCCGAGGCGACCGGGCCCCCGTTCCGCACGGTGGCGGTGAGCTCGACCGGGTCCGACTCCAGCGGGACCGCCGGTTCGGCCGTGATCGCGGTGACCTCGAGGTCGGGGTTCGGTGCCGGCTCGCCCATCACCTGGAGCTCGCCGACCTGGCCGGCGGGGGCTCCGCTGTTGGCGGTGAAGACCAGCCGCAGGTCGGCGGCCCGGCCGTCCACGGGGATGCCGACGGCGTTGCTCTGGGCCGGCGAGAATCGGTAGTCGGCGGCGGGCACCAGGGTGGTGAACGACGAGGCGCCGGGCGCGCGGCCCTGCACCTCGATGCGCTGGGTGCGGTCGCCCCCGGAATTCATTCACGGGCCACGCAAACCGGGTGGCAGCCCGAACAGCGGCTTACGCCCGCCCCACGACGGTTCCGGCCGGTCACCGCAAGAAACGCAATTCACTTGCGTTGGATCCACTCGCGCCCCGCAAGGGCGGCGGCGATCCCGCGCCGAGGTCAGGCCGCCTGGCCGCCGTGCAGCAGCGCGTAGGCGCCGTCGCGGCGCAGCAGCTCCTCGTGTCGGCCGATCTCCTCGATCGCGCCGTCCCGCATGACGACGATGCGGTCGGCGTTCCGCACCGTGGACAGCCGGTGAGCGACGACGAACGTCGTGCGGCCGCGCACCAGGCGGCCCAGCGCCTGCTGGACGAGCGCCTCGGAGCGGGTGTCGAGCGCCGAGGTCGCCTCGTCGAGGATCAGCACCCGCGGGTCGCGTATCAGCGCCCGCGCGATGGCCAGGCGCTGCCGCTGGCCGCCCGACAGCCGGGCCCCGCCCTCGCCCACCACGGAATCGAGACCGTTCGGCAGGCGCTCGACGAACTCCAGGGCGTTGGCGTCGCGCAGCGCCGCGCGCACCGCCACGTCGTCGGCGTCGTCCATGCCGTAGGCGACGTTCTCCCGGATGGTGCCCTCGAACAGGATGGACTCCTGGGGCACCACGGAGACGAAGCGCCGGTAGCTGCGCAGGTCCAGGTCGTTCATGTCGGCGCCGTCCAGCAGCAGCCGGCCCGAGGTGGGACGGATGAAACCGATCACCAGGTTGAGCACCGTGGACTTGCCCGCGCCCGAGGCCCCGACCAGGGCGACGGTCTCGCCGGGCGCGACCGACAGTGTGAAGTCCCGCACCGCGGGGCGGTCGGCCCCCTCGTAGGCGTAGCCGACCCGCTCGAACTCGACGACGCCGCGCAGCGCGGTCAGCTGTGCCTTGCCCTCGTTCTCCTCCAACTCGGGGGCCTGGAGCACCTCGCCGGCCGAGCGGACGGACTCCAGGCCCTTGCTGATCACCGGCGCCAGTCCCAGCAGGGTGGTGGTCGAGTTGGTCAGGGTGGTGAGGAAGGCGCTGAGCATCACCACGTCGCCCGCGGTGATCCCCCACACGCCGTGGTAGGCGATCAGCGCCGCGGTGGTCAGGAAGCTCACGCCCAGCACGTTGAGGAAGACCCAGGCGAGGGAGGCGAAACGGCCGTTCGTCAGGTCCAGGCGCAGCCCCGAGTCGAGGACCCGGCGCAGCGTGCGGTCCATCCGGCGCAACGCGTCGCGCTCCAGGCCGTGCGCGCGGGTGACGGAGATCAGCCGGGTCATCTCGCTGACCCGGGAGGACAGGTGCTCCACGTCCTGGCGGAACAGCTCGTTATGCGTCCGCAGCCGGGTGCGCAGCCGCATCACCAGGAGCGCGGCGACCGGCACCACCAGGACGAACACCGGCAGGAACTGGGGCGTGCGCACCGCGATGATGACCAGCCCGCCGGTCAGCACGGTGCTGGCGCCGAGCCCCGTCTCGGCGGTCTGCTGGACCATCTGTTCCACGGTCTCGACGTCGCGCACCACCTTGGCCTGGAGCACGCCGGCGCTGACCCGGTTGTGGTAGCCGATGGACAGCTGCTGGAGACGGGTGCACAGCGCGGACCGCAGGACGGTGCCGGTGCGCCGGATGGATCCGTAGAGCAGGCGGACGTACAGCAGGTGCAGGGGCACGTTGATGAGCAGGATGAACATGACCACGCCGACGCTGGTCCACAGCTGGCGCAACGGCAGGTGCAGCACGACCGTGTCCACGATGGCGCCGGTGACCAGGGGCAGCAGCCAGATGGGACTGTGCTTGACGGTGAAGACCCCGAACGCGCCGGCCAGCTTCCAGCGGTCGGCGCGGAACAGGTAGGCCAGGGTGCGGACGGGGTGCTCGCCCCGGTACCGGTGGTCCAGCGGCCCTTCGGACGACGCCACGACGACTGTCCCTCCCAGGCGCCGGTCACGGCGCACGGTATTCCACTCTATCGGCCGCCGTGTCCACTCCCCCGCACGCGTCCGTCGAACACCACGACGACGGGAAGCGTCGCGAACACGCAGGCCGCGACGCGGGCGCCCGCCGCTATCCTGCGTCGGAGGCGTCGCCCCGCCGGCGCCGCGTTCAGCGCTCCGCATCCCAGGACGAGAGGATCGAGATGCCGCAGGAGATCCGTGGAGTCGTCGCCCGCCGCAAGGGCGAACCGGTGACCGTCGAGAGCGTGGTGGTGCCGGACCCGGGTCCGGGCGAGGCGGTGGTCGCGGTGCGCGCCTGCGGCGTCTGCCACACCGACCTGCACTACCGCGAGGGCGGTATCAACGACGACTTCCCGTTCCTGCTCGGCCATGAGGCGGCCGGCGTGGTGGAGTCCGTCGGCGAGCAGGTCACCGACGTGGAGCCCGGCGACTTCGTGGTGCTCAACTGGCGTGCGGTGTGCGGCCAGTGTCGCGCGTGCCGGCGGGGCCGGCCGTGGTACTGCTTCGCCACCCACAACGCCGCCAGGAAGATGACGCTCGCCTCGGGCGAGGAGCTCTCGCCCGCCCTCGGCATCGGCGCCTTCGCGGAGAAGACGCTGGTGCACGCCGGCCAGTGCACCAAGGTCGATCCGGCCGTCAGCCCGCAGATCGCCGGACTGCTCGGCTGCGGCGTGATGGCCGGCTTCGGCGCGGCGATCAACACCGGAGGCGTGGGGCGGGGCGACTCGGTCGCCGTCATCGGCTGCGGCGGCGTCGGCGACGCCGCCATCGCGGGAGCCAGGCTGGCGGGCGCGACGACCATCATCGCGGTGGACACGGACCCCAGGAAGCTCGCCTGGGCGAGCGACTTCGGCGCCACCCACACGGTGAACGCCTCGACCGCCGACCCGGTCGAGGCGATCAGGGAGTACACCGGCGGCTTCGGGGCCGACGTCGTGGTCGAGGCGGTCGGCCGCCCGGAGACCTGGAAGCAGGCGTTCTACGCCCGGGACCTGGCCGGCACGCTGGTCCTGGTCGGCGTGCCGACCCCGGACATGAAGGCGCCCGAGCTGCCGCTGCTCGACTACTTCGGCCGGGGCGGCGCCCTGAAGTCCTCCTGGTACGGCGACTGCCTGCCGTCCCGCGACTTCCCCATGCTGGTCGACCTGCACCTCCAGGGCCGGCTGCCGCTGGAGCGGTTCGTGTCCGAGGAGATCGGTCTCGACGCCGTCGAGACCGCCTTCGACCGGATGCGGTCGGGCGACGTCCTGCGGTCGGTGGTGGTGCTGTGAGCGGGCCGGAGCGGTCGTCCCCGATCGACCGGATCGTCACCTCGGGCACGTTCTCCCTGGACGGCGGCACCTGGGAGGTGGACAACAACGTCTGGGTGGTCGGCGACGAGGCCGAGGTGGCCGTGATCGACGCCGCGCACGACGCGGAGGCCATCGCCGCGGCCGTCGGCGGGCGGCGGGTGGTCGCCGTCGTCTGCACCCACGCGCACGACGACCACGTCAACCGCGCCCCGGAGCTCGCCGACCGGTTCGGCGCGCCCGTCCTGCTGCACCCGGCCGAGGCGCAGCTGTGGCGGATGACCCATCCGGTCCGTGCGCCCGACGGTGAGCTCGCCGACGGACAGGTGATCACGGCCGGCGGCGTCGAGCTGCGGGTGTTGCACACCCCTGGTCACTCCCCCGGTTCGGTGTGCCTGCACGCGCCCGAGCTGTCCACCGTGTTCACGGGCGACACGCTCTTCCAGGGCGGCCCGGGCGCCACCGGGCGGTCGTACTCCAGCTTCGAGACGATCATCGACTCGATCAGGGACACCCTGCTCACGCTGGACGGGGACACCATCGTGCGCACCGGGCACGGCGACCCGACCACCGTCGGCGCCGAGGCGCCGCACCTGCGGGAGTGGATCGACCGGGGCCACTGAGGCGCGGAGCAGGCCCCGGAGGCCCGCGGCTCAGCCGAACGGTTCCACGTTCGTGGCGTCGAGCACGTGACGCGCCGCCGTCGCGATCTCGACGCCGTCGCCGACCGCCCAGGTGTGCACGAAGTACATCCGCGGTTCGTCGTTCAGGCTGTGGTTGTGCAGGCTGACGACCTCGATGCCCACGTCGACGAGCCGCCGCAGCACCTCCTGGGCCTCCTCGGCCACCATCGCGAAGTCACCGATGAGGGCCACCCGGCCGCCGCCCAGCGGCTGGAAGTTCAACGCGCTCATCGCGCCGGGGCCGCGCGGCAGCGCCAGATGCCCCTCCACGATGGTCTCGCGGCGGACGAAGGGACACTGGTAGTTCCCGGCGTTCGCCAGCCCCGTGGTGCCCAGCGCCGCGTCGATCCCGGCCGTGTCCATATCGGGCGGCGGCGAGGGAGGTTGCGGCGCGGGCGTCGGGGCGCCGGTGCGGTCGACCACCGCGCGCATGTCGCCGGCCAGCGCCAGGGCGTCGTGCCCGTGCGCGTGGAAGTGGACCCACCACATCTCCGGCGTCTGGGCGAGCAGATGCTTGTGGATCGCGGTCAGCGCGATAGGGCGCCCCTGAAGGGCCGCGGTCACCGGCTGCAACTCCTGCTCGGTGACCGTCAGATCGCCCATCAGCAGCGTGCTGCCGTCGGTGTATCGCGCGAAGCCGATCTGCAGCCCCATCAGAACCGGCGACAGGAGCACACCGCGGGAGGTCATCCGCAGGTCCGTCCGCGGGAAGGGCACGTAGAAGAACATGCCCACCATGCGCCCGGTGCCGCCCAGCGTTTCAGCGATCCCGGCCCAGTCCTCCTCGGTGGTGGGCACCGGTCGTAACAGCTCGTCCGAAGTCGTGGCGGCCGTGGCGGCGGGGGCCGCGCCCACCGCCCCCGTCCCCGCCAGTAGCGGTGCCGCCCCCGCAGCCAGCACCCGTCGCCTCGACGTGCCCGCACGCCGGCCCGTACCCCGCTCCCGATACTCGCTCATGCTTTCATCCTGTGACCCGCTGCTCGGATCGAATCACGAGAGCCGCACGCCGGCGCGACTTTCACCCCCAGGCGGGATGCTTCGTGCCCGCGTACGAACGGGCCCCGGGCGCCGGCGCGTCAGCCCTCGCAGCCGACGCGTTCGGTGGCCAGCGTGACATCGTCGAAACGCACGTCGTAGGCGTCCGGGGTGGGGTTCCCCTGGTAGAGCTGCCAGCCGACGCGGACGGTGTCGAACGCGGGGAAGACGAAGTCCACCGGATTGCCGCCGTGGTCGGTGGTGGTGACGGTCAGATCGGGGTTGAGCTCGCCGTCCATCCACACCGAGACCCGGTTGTCACTGGCGTCCTGCTCCCATTCCACGCAGGTCCATCCGCCGGCCTCGGCGGGGGCGGACTCCCGCCAGTTGGTCCAGTCGCCGGTCGGACCGCCGTCGGACCCGACGCCCCACAGCGACTGGCCGACCGTCGGCACGTACTGGCCGCCGATCGGGCGGACCAGGGTGCCATCGCCCTGCCCGCTGGCCTCCACCAGCGTGAAATGAGCCCAGTCGGGGGCCGTGGGGAAGGCGTCGACCCGCACCCACATCCGGCCGAAGAAGCTGTTGTCCGGCGCCGCGAAGTCCTCGACCTCCAGGAACGCGTAGCCGTTGCCGTCGGTCTGCGCGGTCAGCACCTGCCCGTCGCGCCCGGACTCGACCGTCATCGTCCCCTGCTGAGCCTCCACGCCCCAGTCCGGGCTGGTCGCCTCGCCCGGCGGCAGATCGTCGAAGTCCTCGCAGAACAGCACCGCGTCGTCCGGTACGCAGCCGGCGCGCGGGTGCTCGGGAGGCGGACAGGCGGCCGCCGGGGCGAGCATGGTCGCGGTCACGGCCAGGGACAGCAGGCCGAGGCCGGTCACTCGCCGGGTCCGCTGAGGGGTCAAGAGCCTCATGGCTTCTCCGTCTGAATCGCCGAACGACTGGGCAAGTCCACGTGAGTTGGGAGCGCTCCCATGCTCGGAGGCACCCTAGGCCCCCCGGCGGCCCGCGCACCAGTCCTCCACCAACTTTCGCCCCCCGCACCAGGGTTACGGCCGGTCGAAAAGTTTCGATTCGTCACGGGGGTGGTGGCGGATGGGAGCGCGGCCTACCGTCCGTGGCGAACGGAATACTGAACCACGTTCAGCATGACGAACAGATCGCATGCGGCGTGGATGGGGACGAACCGGAGGGAGTCCAGGATGGTCGAGCTGAACAGGCGGCACCTGCTGGGTGCCGCGGCCGCCGGAACAGCGGTGGCGCTGGCCGGCGGCGGAGCGGCGGTTGCGGGTCCCAGACGCGGCGGAGCGACGGCACGGGCGGCAGCCGCCGCCGCGGCACCGCGGGCCACCGAGCCGTTCGCCGCCGACGCCGTCACACTGTTGCCGAGCGCCTTCCGGGAGAACATGGGGCGCAACACGGCGTACCTCCGGTTCGTCGACATCGACCGGCTGCTGCACACCTTCCGGCTCAACGTCGGCCTGCCGAGTTCGGCGCAGCCGTGCGGTGGCTGGGAGGGCCCGGACGTGGAGCTGCGCGGCCACAGCACCGGGCACCTGCTGTCCGGGCTGGCGCTCACCTCCGCCGCGACCGGGGACCAGGAGCTGCTGACCAAGGGTCGCGAGTTGGTGGCGGCGCTCGCCGAATGTCAGGCCGCCTCCCCCGGCGCCGGATACGGGGACGGCTACCTGTCGGCGTTCCCCGAGTCGTTCTTCGACCGGTTGGAGTCCGGCTCCGGCGTGTGGGCGCCGTACTACACGATCCACAAGATCTTCGCCGGGCTGATCGACCAGTACCGGCTCACCGGCAACGAGCAGGCGCTGGACCTCGCGCTGCGCAAGGGCGCCTGGGTGGACGGGCGGACCGGGGCGCTGAGCCGGCAGCAGATGCAGGCGGCGCTGCAGACCGAGTTCGGCGGGATGATGGAGTCGCTCGCCGACCTGTTCACGATCACCGGCGACGCCCGGTGGCTGGACGTGGCGGAGCGGTTCTCCCACGACGTGGTCTTCAACCCGCTGGCGGACGGCCAGGACCGGCTCAGCGGCCTGCACGCGAACACCCAGATCCCGAAGATGGTCGGGGCTGTGCGGGTCTGGGAGGAGGGCCGGGCCGAGCGCTACCGGACCATCGGCGAGAATTTCTGGCAGATCGTCACCGACCATCACACGTACGTCATCGGCGGCAACAGCAACGGCGAGGCCTTCCACGACCCGGACGAGATCGCCGGCCAGCTCTCCGGCAGCTCCTGCGAGAACTGCAACAGCTACAACATGCTGAAGCTGACCCGGCTGATGCACTTCCACGCGCCCGAGCGGGTGGACCTGCTGGACTACTACGAGCGCACGCTGTTCAACCAGATGCTCGGCGAGCAGGACCCGAACTCCGCGCACGGCTTCAACATCTACTACACCGGTCTCCAGCCTGGCGCGTACAAGCGGCAGCCGAGCTTCATGGGCAGCGAGGACCAGTACTCCACGGACTACAACAACTTCTCCTGCGACCACGGCAGCGGGATGGAGACGCACGCGAAGTTCAACGACACCATCTACTCGCACAGCGCCGACACCCTGACCGTCAACCTCTTCATCCCCTCCGAAGTGACCTGGTCGGAGCTGGGCATCGGCTGGCGGCAGACCACCGACGTCCCGGACGGGCAGAGCGTCGTGCTCACCGTCGTGTCGGGCGGCGCGCAGCACGCGCTGCGGGTGCGGATCCCGTCCTGGGCCGAGGGCGCGGAGGTGTCCGTGGCCGGCGAGGCGGCGGTCGGCGCCGAGCCCGGCACCTGGTTCAGCACCGAGCGGGAGTGGGCCACGGGCGACACCGTCGAGGTGACGCTGCCGATGCGACTGGTGACGGAGGCCACGCCGGACGACCCCGACGTGCAGGCGGTGCTCTTCGGCCCCACGGTGCTGGCGGGCGCGTACGGCGACCAGCAGCTGGGGTCCATGCCGCGGCTCGACTTCGCGTCGGTCACCCAGGAGCCGGGCGACCAACTGCGCTTCACCGGCGTGGCCGATGACGAGGAGGTCGAGCTGCTGCCCATCGCCCGGGTGCACCGCCAGCGGTACAACACGTACTGGCTCACCGGCGCACCGGTGGGCCCGCCGCCGGAGTTCGCCGCCTGGCACACGTTCGACGAGGGGACGGGCACCGCCGTCCTGGACGCCACCGGCAACGGCGCCCAGGCGGCCCTCGTCGGCGGCACCTCGTGGGTCGCCGGGAGGTCCGGCGGCGGCGCGGTGGCGCTGAACGGCACGGACGGGCATGTGCGGCTCGCCGACGACGTGCTCGCCGGGGCGCAGGAGTGGTCGTTCGCGGCGTGGGTGCGGCTGGACGGCACGCCCGCGACGTGGTCGCGGATCGTCGACATCGGGTCCGGCGCCACCGCGAACCTGTTCCTCACGCCGCGCGCCGACTCGGGGCGCCTACGCTTCGCGATCACCTCCGCCGGAGGTGGTGCGGAGCAGCGCATCGAGGCCAATCCGCTGCCGACGAACGCGTGGACCCACGTGGCCCTCACCGCCGGCCAGGGCGCGGTGACGCTGTACGTGAACGGCGCGCAGGCGGGCCGGAACGGCAACGTGACCGTGGTGCCGGCCCATTTCGCCAACCATCTGCGGTCCTGCTATCTGGGCAGGTCGCAGTACCCCGACCCGTACCTGCGGGGCGCGTTGGACGATGTGCGGATCTACGGCAGGACGCTGACCCCGGCCGAGGTGGCGGACCTGGCGGACGGCTGAGCACGGGCTGAGCACGTGGGCCGGCGGCCGTGGCTCAGCCCCGCCCGACCGCCGGTCTGACGCCCTCGGCCCGTTCGGCCCGTTCGGCTTCGTGCGCGTCGGGTCCCGTTGGGTGGGACGCGGCGCGCACGATGCGCCGCCCGCGGTGCTCACGCATCTGCCGCGGGAGCGTCTGTGTCCTGGGGATCGTCGGCGCGGCCGAGGTGGGTGACGTCCAGCTCGTTTCGGGCGTAGCGGGCGCGCAGCACCTTCTTGTCGAACTTGCCCACGCTGGTCTTGGGCACCGCGTCGATCCCGGTCCAGCGCTCGGGGAGCTGCCAGCGCGGGATCCGCTCGGCGAGGAAGGCACGCAGCCGCGCGAAGTCGGCCGCTGCCGGCCCGGCGGGCACGACGGCGGCCAGCGGCCGTTCGCCCCAGGTGTCGTCGGGCACGGCGACGACGGCCGCCTCGGCCACGTCCGGGTGCGCCATCAGGTGGTTCTCCAGCGCGACCGAGGAGATCCACTCGCCCCCCGACTTGATGACGTCCTTGGCCCGGTCGGTGAGCGTGAGGTAGCCCTCGGGCGAGAGGGTGCCCACGTCCCCGGTGCGCAACCAGCCGTCCGGGCTGAACCGGTCGGCCGGCCGCTGCGGTTCGCCCTCCGCGCCGCCGTGGTAGGCGGCGGCGACCCACGGCCCGCGCACCTCCAGCTCCCCCTCGGACTCGCCGTCCCACGGCAGGAACTCCCCGTCGGGCCCGACCAGTCGCGCCTCCACGCCGCAGGGCAGCCGGCCCTGGGTGACCCGGTACGGCCACTCCTGCTCGGGCGTGAGTCCGGGCGGCGGCGCGGATGTGGTGCCCATCGGCGAGGTCTCGGTCATGCCCCAGGCGTGGTGCACCCGCACCCCGTGGCGCTCCTCGAAGGCCCGCATCAGCGCCTCGGGACAGGCGGAGCCGCCGATGGTGACGCGGGTGAGCGAGGAGATGTCGCGGGGCCGGGCGGCCAGTTCGGCCAGCAGGGCGTGCCAGATGGTCGGCACGGCGGCGGCGTGGGTGGGGCGGATCGCGTCGATCATGTCGGCGAGCGGGCCGGGTTGCAGGTGCCGGTCGGGCAGCAGCAGGTTGGCGCCGCTCATGAACGCCGCATGCGGCAGGCCCCAGGCGTTGACGTGGAACATCGGAACCACGGGCAGGGTGGTGTCGGCGGTGGTGAGCGCCATCGACTCGGCCATGTTGACCTGCATGCAGTGCAGGTAGACGGAGCGGTGGGAGTAGACGGTGCCCATCGGGGCTCCGGTGGTGCCCGAGGTGTAGCACAGGGCCGCGGCGGTGCGCTCGTCGAGCGCCGGCCAGTCGTAGGCGTCGGGGCGGCCGGCGAGCAGTTCCTCGTAGTCGTGCACGGCCGGCCGGGCACCGCGCAGCAGGGAGCGGTCGCCGGGGCCGACGACGACCAGATGCGCCACGTCGTCCAGCGCCGGAAGCACGGGCGGCAGCAGCGGCAACAGCGAGCCGTTCACCAGGATCACCCGGTCCGCGGCGTGCCGGACGATCCAGCCGAGTTGGTCGGCCGGCAACCGCAGGTTGAGCGTGTGCAGCACGGCACCCATGGCGGGCACGGCGAAGTACGCCTCGACATGCTCCGCGTTGTTCCACATCAACGTGCCTATTGCACTTCCGTGCTCGACACCCAGCTCATCGCGTAGTGCGTGCGCGAGTTGGGCGGAGCGCGCCCCGATCTCCGTGAACGTGCGTTGTTGCGGGTCCCCGTCCCCCGTCCAGGTGGTGACGGTCGACCGGGCGTGCACCGTGCTGCCGTGCGCCAGGATGCGGCTGACGAGCAGCGGGACGTCCTGCATCGTGCCAAACAAGGCGGACCTCCTGCGTCGTGACTTCCGGTGATTCTGTCCGCGCCCCCGCCGATTGTCACCGCCCAGGCCCGGTCGCCGCTCCTGTCACTGGCCACACTGGTCGCCTGCGCGGCCTCATCCTGTCCGCCTACAGCTTCGCTACCCGGTGACACACCGCGCCCGCGCCGTCGGCTCATGCCGACCGGCGGGGCGCCTTTCCGTGTACGCTCACGCCTTGCGGAGCCGGCCGTTGACCACTCCCCTAACGAACGTCTGCCATTCGTCACTCGTGCTGGCCACGATCGGGCCGTCGGCCTGCTTGCTGTCCCGCATGACGACCGCGCCGTCGACGGCCGCCACCTCGATGCAGTCCCCGTTTCCGTTGCTGTAGCTGGACTTGAACCAGTCCGCGCCCTTGTGTAGATCAACCCTGTTCATGGCTCCCTGCCACTTCAGCGATCAGACGTCGCGACGCCTGCTCATCCAGAGCGGCATCCCAGATGCCCCGGAACGCCGTGTCGTACTGCTCAACCTCGTTAGCTTTGTCTAGATACAAGCCTCCCGTGTAACCGTCGGCATAGATGGTCGGCGGTTCGGTCTCTCTCCCATCCGCGTTGCGAGGGAACCGAAGGATGTTGAACGGGCCCGTCACGACGCCGGCATGTGGTCCCACGGCAAGAGGAACGACGCGCAGGGCGACGTTGCCCCGCTCCGACATGTAGACGAGGTGCGCGAGCTGGTGCGCCATGATCTGCGCCCCGCCAACGGGTCGACGCAATACCGTCTCGCTGAGCGCTACTCGAAGCGTAAGCGGCGCAGTCACCCGAGTAAGCAGGGTCTGCCGCTCGATCCGCAGCCTCACACGGCCGTCTAGGTCATCCTCGCTGATGCCGCGAATGTGGGTACGGATGATGTCTCGCGCGTAGCCCTCAGTCTGGAGAAGCCCTGGAACGACCTCGCCGTGATACAGGTTCAGGCTCTCCGCGGCCTCTTCGAGACCGACGTACAGGTCGAATCCCGCCGGGATGACGTCACCGTACGCATGCCACCACCCTTTTGCCTTCGTCTCCTTGGCCAGCCCTACCAAGGCTTCGGTCATCTCCGGCGAAGCGCCGTAGATCTCGCACATGTTGCGCGCGTCGAGGCTCCGCAGTGACGTCTGCCCCGTCTCAATACGCCAGATCTTCGGCGTCGACCATTCGAGAGCCGCAGCCGCAGCCTTGACCGAGAGGCGCGCCTGTTCCCGCAACTCCCGCAGGTACCGGCCGAGTTGTCGCCGTGGCACGGTCGACCCTGTCGTACCCTCCGTCGTCACTGGCCACCCCTTCCCGCATCCATTCTGTAACGCCTCCCGAGCTCGCGATGTAACCGGGTGACAGCTCAGTTTGTAATGCACGACAAATGTTCGAGCACTAAATCACGTGCATTGCTAATCGTAGTCTTGCACTTGTCACCGTTCAGTCCCAGTCTGAGGAACTAGGTTGCTCGACGTGCCCACTTGACCACTGCGCGTCGAAACAAGGACGACCGCCAGACCAAGAGCGGCAGGTGACACCCCGATGAGCGCACCCCAGGAACCGGAGACAGTCCCCACCCAGCCACCACAACAAGCAGCCACGAGTCAGGAACTTTCGGACAAGCTCGACGCACTGCGCAGGCAGGCTGACGCGCATCTCGAAAGCCTCGGGCACCGGTGAGGACCGTAGTGCACCGGCTGTTAAGCCGCGTGTCCCCGCCGACCGGGCATCACCGGGTCACCGCGGAGATACCGACGTCGATACCCGCGGACCAAAGCACCGTGGTCCTCGCCTGCCGCCCGACGAATCCTCGTTCGTCCCTACGCCCCAGCCGAGCAACGCCCTGCGGCTCCGGACGAGATCCGCGTCGCTCGTGCCCGGTGGCAGGAGACATCCCCATGACCCGCAGCGTGCTGTCTCAACAGCCATAAAGCCCCTGCGCGGGCCCGGCGGAGCACAGACAGAATCGCGCTCCCCCACGACCCGGGCCCGCGCAGGACCAACCGGGCCCGCCCTCGCGTGGTCACGACCGAGGGCGGGCCCACCCCAGGCGGCCGAAGGGTTAGGGCCGTGCACGACACCGACTCTCGCCCCGACCGGGCGAGAAGCACCACCGAAGAGACACCGAACCGAAAGGGAAAACCAATGGCCTCATTGGCACCGCCCCTGAACTTGGCGACCACCGCGCCGGGCGAGCGGCGCGAGCTCGGGCTCGTTCCGGCCGTCCACACGCGTCCGTTCGGCCTCTCCCGCGCGATCCCGAGCCCCGACCGCCGCGCCATGGTTCCGGACGACCTGACCGTCTGCCCCGAGCGGCAGATCACCCTCACCGCGGACGGATCGCCGTTCATCCACACGCCCAACATGAAGACGGCCGTCAACACCACCTCCGAGACCGTCGAGGACGGCCAGAAGTGGGACGACGACGAGGGCACCGACGCCGACTGACCACGGCCTGACTCCGAAGGGATGACCCGATGACAGTCCTGGTGCTGACCCGCCCGGCCGACGCCACGGCCGACGTGGTGATCGAGGAACTGAACCGCCGCGGTGTGCCGCTGTGCCGGATGGACCCGGGTGACTTCCCGGAACAGATGTCCTTATCGGCTCAGCTCGCGCCAGGCGACGCGCGGTGGCGCGGCAGGTGGCAGGGTCAGCACCAGGACCTGAAGTTGGGGAGCATCACCGCCGTGTACTACCGCCGGCCCGGCGCCTTCCGGATGCGCGAGGGCATGGCGGCCGACGTTGAACGGTGGGCCAGAGATGAGGCGCAGGCGGGTGTCGGCGGCGTCCTCGCCTCGCTCGACGGATGCCGTTGGATCAACCACCCGCATCATGTCGCCCTCGCCGGCGTCGCCCCCCGAGCGCTGGCCGAGGCAGCGGGGTGCGGCCTGACCATCCCCCGAACCCTGATCACCAACTCGCCGCGCGACGCCCGCGACTTCGTCGCGTCCCTGCCGGGTGGCGTGGCCGCGTACAAGCCCCTCGGCCGCAACGGACCGACCGAGCGCGACGGCCGGCGCTACGCGTTGTGGACGGACCGCGTGCGGGCCGAGGAGATCACCGACGACGTTTCCCTGACCGCCCACCTGTTCCAAGAGTGGATCGCCAAGGCGTTCGAAGTACGACTCACCGCGGTTGGCGAGGCCATGTTCGCCGCCCAGATCTTCGCGGGCTCCGAGGCCGCCCGGATCGACATCCGCCGTGACTACGCCGCGCACTGGTACGAACCGTGCGCCGTCCCGGAGTACGTCTGCCGCGGCGTGCGCGCCCTGCTCGACATCTTCCGGCTGCACTTCGTCGCCCTCGACTTCCTCGTCGACCGTGACGGGTGCTGGCATCTGGTCGACGTCAACCCGAACGGCCAATGGGCGTTCATCCCGCAACTTCGAGAGGCGATCACCCACGCGCTCGCCGATACACTGGAAGGAATTCACCCAAGAGCATGACCACCACAGCCCCACCCGACCCTTCCGCCGAACTCCGCGGGCTCCTCGTCGACCGCCTCGAAGGTCTCGGCTATCTCTCCTCCGCGTGGCGCGAAGCGTTCCTCGAAACGCGTCGCGAGACGTTCGTACAGACCTTCGTCGTGCGCGAGCAGGGCGAGAAGATCACCTACCGGGCGAGCAGCGACGGCTATCTCAAGGCCGTCTACGGCGACGCCTCACTCGTGACGCTGCACGACGCCGCGGGAACCGCCACGAGCGCGAGCTCGCAGCCGTCGGTCATGGCCGCGATGCTGACCGCCCTCGGCGACCTGCCGCGCAACGCGCGTGTCCTCGAAATCGGCACCGGAACCGGCTACAACACCGCGCTCCTGTGCCACAAGGTCGGTGACCACGCCGTGACGTCAATCGAGGTCGACCCGCGGCTGACGGGCCACGCCCGCGAATCGCTGATGATCGCCGGCTACCGCCCCACGCTGCTCGTCGGCGACGGAACCAAGGGCTACCGCGACCCGGCGCCGTACGACGCCCTGATCGCCACCTGTAGCGTGCACCGTGTCCCTCTGGACTGGCTCCGGCAGGTGCGCCCCGGAGGCGTCATCGTGGTTAACGTCGGCCACGCGCTGATCTCTCTCCGCGTTCAGGAGGAGGGCGGGGCGATCGGCCCTCTGTTGTCGACCATGGCCGCGTTCATGGTGGCTCGCCCTACCGCGGACGCCACCGCGCCGACGGCCAGCCGTGACGCCGGCGCGCTGCTGGCCCGGAAGGGTAAGCGCACCACCGCGGCCGTGCCCGACCTCGCCGGCGACATGCCGCAACTCCTACGCCTGCTGATGCAGCCCGACGTCCACCAGGTCACGCTACGGACCCGGGAGGCAGACCCTGTGACATTCCACTGTCTGACCCACGAGCCCACCGGCTCATGGGCCCGCATCGAACCCCAGGGCGCCGGCGTCGTGCACGTCGACTACGACGGCGAGCGCGACCTCTTCGGCGAGTTCGCCGCGCTGCTCTCCCACTGGGCCCAGATGAACCGACCCGGGCCCGGACACTACGGCCTGTCAATCCTCCCCAACAACGCCCGGCACGAGCTCTGGTTCGAGACTCCCGACGGGCCCCGCTGGCGCCTCCCGTAACCCGTTGTTCCTATCGCGCCCCGCGGCTGTGTGCCCGCGGGGCGCGGTCATGCGGAAGGTGTTCGATGCTCGTCGATCGGTTGCTCGTCGGCTGCGGATGCGGTGTGATCATCGCCGCCCTGCTGTTCATCCCCGCGTGCGTCGCGATGCGCTGACCAACCAAACGAGACGGGCCCCCGGAGTTGCAACTCCGAGGGCCCGCTCCTGCATCTGCGCAGTTCAGCACCGGTCCCGTTGGGCACCAGCCGATGACGATGAGGCTTGGCAGCTCAGCGAACAGATAACCGGTTGTCTGTCGGCGATCGTGGTGGGTCCAATGACCGACGTGATCATCACCCGGGCGCGCCCGTCGGGTCGAGACGTGATGGACGCGAGCCGTCGGCCCCGGCCGGTGCGCGATCCGGGCGGGCTGTGACCGCATCACCCAGGGGAGGCTTCACCCGATGAACACGCCACCATCGCCGTCCAGAGCGGGGCACGCGGACGGTTCCTCCGTCCGCGTGGGCGCTCTCGTCCCGCTGACGCGGCCCGGCTGGGTCGAGGCGGGCCGACATCTGCTCGCGGGGCTCGATCTGGCCGTGCGGGAGGTCAACGACGCGGGCGGGATCGACGGCAGAGCACTGGAGCTGGTGGTCCGGGACACCGCGGCGGATCCGGAGCGGGCCGCGGCGGCCGTGGACGAACTGGCCGGTCTGGGCGTGGCCGCAGTGGCGGGCGAGTACCACAGCGTCGTCGCCCGCGCCGCCGCCGCCCGGGCCCACGCCCTCGGCGTGCCGTTCCTCTGCTCGTCCGCGGTGCTCGACGCGCTCACCGAGGAACCGACGGAATGGGTCGCGCGCCTGGCCCCGGCCCAGTCCCACGGCTGGCGGAGCTACGCGGACTTCCTCCTCGGCGCGGGCCGGCGTCGGATCGCCGTGGCAGCCCAGCCGAGCGTCTACTGGGCGTCCGGGACCCGCGTCCTGCGGGACCGTCTCGCTCCCCACGGCGGCACCGTCGTCGAACTCGACACGAACGCGCTCACCCCCGAGACCCTGTGCGACGCGCTCGTCCACCACGGCGCGACGGCGCTCCTGCTCCTGGTCGGCCATCCGGAGCCGGCGGTGCCCATCGTCAGGGCCGTCCGGCGCGACCGGCGGCTCGCGGAGATCCTGATCGGCGCTCCGGCCGGACAACCGGAGTTCGCCGAATGGGCCGCGGCGCTGGGCGAGGACGGCGCCGGGATCCCGTTCCTGCGCTACCTGCCCGAGCGCCTCGGTCCGCTCGGCGAACGCGTGAGGAAGGAGCTCCGCGAGCGGCTGGGCGAGACGCCCTCCTTCGTCGCCTTCGAGGGCTGGGACACCGTCGCCGTCCTCGCCGGCGTGCTGCGTTCCCACGGCACGAACCGGGCGGCGATCGCCGCGTCATGGCCGCACCTGGCCATCGAGGGCACCCGCGGGCCGATCCGGTTCTCCCGCACGCCGGGCATCGGCGTGTGGCAATGGGCCTGGCCACCCATCCACGTCGTCGATCGGGACCCGGCGCAACCCGATCGCTTTCGGATCCTCCATGCCGACTGAGGCCGGCTGCGAGAGCACGGAAGCCCGGGACGACTCCCGTAACCCGTTGTTCCTCTCGCGCCCCGGGCCGTGTGCCCGCGGGTCGGCTGCGGGTGTGCCGTGATCGTCGGCACATCGCAAAATCCGGTGAGCCGATCACTTCCCCCGGTTATCGTGCCTCGTCAACAGGCCAGGGAGGTCCCGCACCATGAGCAGCACCACGTTGCCCTTTCCCGAACGGATCGAGCTCACGGGGGAAGGCCTCGTCCTGCGCGACTGGACGGAAGCGGACCTGGCCGCGATGCCGGATCTGTTCGACCACCCCGACATCGCGTACTGGACGCCGATCGTCTCCCCCTTCGACGAAGCGGCCGCCCGCGCACGACTGGTCCGGGACCGGCAGCTACGGGCGGAGGGCACGACCATCCTGCTCGCCATCACCGTTGACGGCCGCGCACCGCTCGGTGAGGTGATGCTGCGGCGTACCCCCGAGGGCTCAGAGATCGGCTACGCGGTCGGCCCGGCGCACCGCGGCCAGGGGCTGGCCGCGCGGGCGGTGCGGGTGATGGCTGCGTATGCCTTCGAGCAACTGGGCGTGGAACAGGTAATCGTGGAGCTGGAGGCCGAGAACGCGGCCAGCGTCGCGGTGGCCACCAAGGCGGGCTTCAGCCTGCTCGACGTGCCACTGATCAAGGGAGAGGAGAAGGGACGGCCCTATGCCCTGCAGACGTGGGGCCTGAATCTCCCCTGATCCGCGGCGATCCGACGCCCCCGGGCCGAGCCCCGGCCGCATGGCGGGCCGGGGCTCGGTCGCCCCCGTGTCCAGACGTCCGCCGCGTCAGCGCATCGGTCGAGCCTCGTCCGTGACGACCGTTTCGAGCACCGCCGTGCTGCCGATGACGTCTCCCTTCCTCCAGTGCTCGTCTACCGACTCGCCAACGAAGTCGATCTCGATCTCTCCGTCCACGACGCGGTCCTCGGGCCCCTCCAGGACGAAGTCCTCGGCGGCGACGAGCCGGCTGCCCAGGTAGTCGTACGACTCGGGGTCGAGCAGCAGCTCCTGCCGGGCCTCGCCGGTGACGTAGTAGCCGGGGAAGGTGACGGCGATGGCGCTCCGCCCCGCGAGGTCCTCGACGAGATGCTCGGTCACCTCCACGCCCGGAATCGTCGCCAGCGCGCGGTACAGCGCGGCCTGGATCTCCGGAGGGAACACGTGCGCCGTCTCGAAGAGGATCCTTATCTCGGCGAAGTCGCGCTGCGCCTGCGGCTCGTCCTCCGGGAGACCGAGGACGCTGTTCTCACGGAGCGTCCGGAGCAGTTCCTCGGGGTCGTCGGTCGGCAGCGAGGACATCAGCTCGTAGAAGCTCAGCGGGGTCCGCTCGTCGGAGTCCCGATCCATGTCGTACGTTCCGAAGCTCGGATCGTCGTCCCAGTAGTCCCAGCCGGCTCCCTTCTCGCCGTCGAAGCGGATCCACTCCTCCTGTTCGACGGTGAAGTCGGGCTGCTCGCACGGATCGACCATGCCCGAGACGGACGGGTAGGAGATCGACGAGTCGTCGTCGTCCGGCCGGTGGGCGCACTGCCCCATCCTGTTCAGGATCCTCTCGTAGATCCACTGGTCCGGTTTCGGTTCGGTGACGTGGTTCCCCTCGACCGCGTCCGCCGCCATCGCCAGCACGGCGGCCACGTCGTCCAGCGGCGGCTCCTGCGACTGCTGCGGCGTCGCCGGCCCGCCGGACGCCCCGAGTTGGGTCGCGACGAGGACGGTCGCGGCGACGGCCGCCGTCGCGCCGGCCGCGCTGAGCCGCCAGCTGATCCCTCTGGCCGGTCGGCGGACCCGCCCACCGGCGGCGGCGTTGAGCAGCAGATGCCTGCCGGGGTCCAGGCGGGACTGGTCGGGGGCGGGGACGTCGTCGCGGAGCGAGCGCACCGTTGTCATCTCGTCATCCATGACTGATCGCCTCCTGGGCGCTGGAGCTGGAGCGGAGCTCTGATACGAGGGTGGGATCGACGCCGCCCAGGGCCTCACGGACCACACGGCGTGCGCGGTTGAGCCGGGAACGGACGGTGCCGATCGGGATGTCGAGCGCGTCGGCGACCTCCTGGTAGGTCAGGTCCGCCCAGGCGACGAGCAACAGCACGTGCCGGTCCCGCGCCGAGAGCGAGGCGAGCGCCGCGGCCAGCGGCCGGTGCGCGGCCTGGGCCGCGACGCGCTGGTCCGCGGAGTCGGTCCAGGACTCGGCGACGGGATCGGTTCCACTCCGTGCGAGAGCGCGCAGTGACCTGACCTCGACGCGGCGATGCCGGCCTATGAGGTTGGCGGCGATCCCGTACAGCCACGGCCGGGCGTTCTGCCGGGCCGTGTCGTACCGGTTGCGGGTGCGGAAGGCGATCAGGAAGGTCTCCGCCGTGATGTCGTCCACGACGCTGTAGCCGAGCCGGCGCGCGACGTAGCGGTGGATGTCCGCCGCGTACCGGTCGTAGAGCTGGGCGAACGCCTCGGGCCGCGCACGCGACGCGTCGATGATGGAGCTGTCATCGACGGGCGGATCGGTGTCAGTGGGCGGATCAGTCACATATTCCTCGTCTCCCCGACGGCGACGTCCGTTGTCAGCCGTGTCACCCCCTGTTGCCCGATGGGCGCGAGGGAGTTCACGGCGGCCACCCCGACCAGATCACCCACGTCGCCTCCGGGTCAGCGGAAGACTGCGATGGTGCGTGTCGCCCAGGTGGCGAAGGTGTGGGGTGGGCGGCCCAGGAGCCGTTCGACGTCCGGGCTGACGCGTCGTAGGGCGGCGGATGGTGCGCCGAGGATGTCGAGGGTGCTGTCCGCGATCGGTTCGGGCATGAACCGCACCATCGCCGCCTTGGCCTCGGCGCGGGTCTGTTCGACGAACCGCACCTGCTCGCCCAGCGCGTCCCCGATCGCGGCGGTCTGCTGACGGGGCGAGATCGCGACCGGCCCGGTCAGCTCGTAGACGTGGCCGGTGTGGGCGGCGTTCCGCAGCGCGACGGCGGCGACCTCGGCGATGTCAGCCGGGTCGATGGTCGGCAGCGCGACGTCGCCGAAGGGGGCTGCCACCACCCGTTGGGTGCGCACCGCGTCGGCCCACTGCAGGGTGTTGGAGTGGAAACCCCCCGGCCGCAGGATGGTCCAGTCCAGGCCCGACCGAGTGACGGCATCCTCCAACTCGGAGGAGTGGTCCTTGGTGCCGACCCCCTGTGAGGACAACAGGACGACCCGTCGGACGCCACCGGCACGGACCACGTCAAGGACCTCGCCGAGGTTGCCCTCCGCTGCCATGAAGTCGCCGGAAACCAGCAGGAACAGCGTCTCAGCCCCGTCGAGGACGGGCTTGAGGGCCCTCGGCTCGGCCAGGTCGGCCTGGTGATGCCGCACTCCCGTCGGCACCTCGTCTGCCGAGATCCGCCGGGATACTGCCGTCACCTGCTCGCCCGCCGTGACGAGCGCCCGCACCAGCGGCCGCCCGACGTTGCCCGTTGCGCCGGTCACCACGATCATGATCTCTCCGCTCTCGAAACCGAATTTCTGGGGACACGGCGAAGCTACTATCCTGAGACCAGTAGGTACCTAGAGGAAAGTAATGGGCGAAGGGGTCGATGTGACGGAGAGCACAGACCAGGCGGATCGAGTCGAGGTCTCGCCGGAGAACGCCTGTCCGATCGCTCCCGTGGTCGACATCGTCTTCAGCCGCTGGACCACCCCGATCCTGTGGGCGCTCCACGAGTACGGCCGGCAGCGTTTCGTGGAGCTGGAACGCCGGATCGCCACGATCACCCCCAAGGTGCTGACCCAGCGACTGCGGCAGCTGGAACGCGACGGCCTCGTCGTGCGCACCTATCACCCCGAGGTACCACCGCGGGTGGAATACGAGATCAGCGAACTCGGCCGCAGCCTGGCACCGCTGTTCGCGAGCCTCGCCGAATGGTCGGGCAACCTGGACAAGGTCGAACGGGCGCGCCGCGCCTACGACGCCAGGGACCGAACCGGCAGCCGCTCCGCCTGACCCCCTGCTCAGGAGTACTGGTTCGCCTGGATGCGGTAGAGGCGGGCGTAGGGGCCGTTGGCGGACACGAGGTCCTCGTGGGTGCCCTGTTCGGCGATCCTGCCGTCCTGGAGGACCACGATGAGATCGGCCATGCGGACGGTGGAGAAGCGGTGCGACACGACGAGTGTGATCGTGCCGTGCTCCGCAGTGGTGGCGCGGGCCTGGTCGACGAAGCGTTCGTACAGGTCGTGTTCGGCCTGCGGGTCCAGCGCCGCCGTGGGCTCGTCGAGGATCAGCAGCAGCGGGTCGGTGCGCATGTGACCGCGGGCCAGGGCGAGCTTCTGCCACTGTCCCTGCGAGGGTTGGGCACCGTCGAAGACCCGTCCGAGCTGCGTTTCGAGGCCGTCGGGCAGGGCTGCGATCACCGCTCCGGCGCCCGTCGCGGCGATCGCGGCCCGCACGGCGTCGAGGTCCGACACGCGCGGCAGGTCCCCGACGCCCACCGTCTCGCGGGCGAGGAGCTCGAAGGTGGCGAAGTCCTGGAAGGTGCCGGTGATTCGGGAGCGCCACTCCTCGGGCGAGAGCTCGGGCAACGGCGCTCCGTCCACGGTGATGCTGCCCACGTCCGGCCGGTACAGGCCGGCCAGGAGCTTGACCAGCGTCGTCTTGCCGGCGCCGTTGATGCCGACGAGGGCGACCGTGCGCCCCGCGGGGAGGTGCAGGTCGATCCCGTCCAGCACGTCGCGGTCGGAGCCCGGATAGCGGAATCGGACGCCGGTGAGCGCGATGCCGTGGGTGAGCCGCGCGGGCGGTGTTCCGGAGGCGGTCGAAGTCTGGGCGGCCGCATAGGAGTTGAGCCACTGGTAGTGGCCGATGACGTGCCCCGCCCGGCCCAGTTGCAGAATGCCGTTGATGGTCCCGTAGAGCTGGCCGCGCAGCTGTGTGGAAAGCGAGATGACGAGAACGATGTCGCCGACGCTCGCCCGCCCGTCGATCACCAGCTGTGCGACGACGCCGAGCCCGATGAGGAACCCGGCGACGTAGCAGAGCCACCCGGCGAGCTGCCAGGCCGCAGCGCGCACCATGGCACGTCCGCGGAGCCTGAGCACCTGCCCCAGCAGTTCGTCGGCGTGGTCGCTCAGCGCGGATCCGCTGCCGGAGATCCGCAGTTCCTTGGCCGGCTCGGGCGTGGTGCACATCTCGTGCAACCGGCGTTCGGTGCGCTCCGGTTCGGCCGTCGCGTCGGCGGCGCCCTGCTCGATGCGTCGGGCCCGGTTGCCGCAGAACAGCGGCACGGCGGCGAGCACGACGGGGACCGTGAGCAACGGGTGCACCGCCGCGAGGAGCCACGCCGTCAGGCTCAGGCTCACCACGTCGGCGGCGGTGTGCGCGGTCGCCCAGCAGGACGTCGCCAGCTCGCGCGTGCTCTTGCGCAGCAGCACCAGCCGGTCCAGGTACTCGGGGCGTTCGAGGTGCTCGATGGTGGGAATGCGCGCGGTGGTGGCGAGGATCTCGTCGTGCACCCGGAGGTCGACGTGCTGGCTCACGTCGGTGCGCCAGTTCCGCTCCAGCAGGCGGCCGGTCTGATCGAGTGCGTGGAGGACCATCCCCAGCGCCGCCGCGCCCAGCACACCGGCGACGAGGCCGAGCCCTGCCGAGTCGATCAGCCACCGCTGGTTCAGCGCCGTCACCGCGGCGAAACCTGCCTGGATCGCGATGAGCAGCATCATGAGAACGGAGCGCCGGGCGTCGGCCCGCACGGAGAGGCGCAGCATATGACCCAGGACGCGTAGCTGTCGGAACGTCATGACTCGCCCCCCGCGTCCCGCACGCTCGCCATGTCTTCGTGCGGTCCCTGCTCTGGCGGTCCCTGTTCGCGGAACCGTGCGGCCTGCAGACGGAACAGGCGTGCGTACTCGCCCTGCTGGGCGAGGAGTTCGTCGTGGCTGCCCGACTCGGCGACGCGTCCGCCGTCGAGCAGGACGATCCGGTCGGCGCGGCGGATGGTGGAGAGGCGGTGCGAGATGAGGACGACGGTGGCCCCGCTGGCGGAGTCGTTCACCGCGTCGACGACGCGGTCGAAGAACTCGGCCTCAGCCTGGACGTCCAGATGGGCGGTGGGCTCGTCGAGGACGATGACGTCCCTCCCGTGCCGGACGCATAACGGATGCGGGCCAGGGCTATGCGCTGCCACTGCCCACCGGAAAGCTCGACGCCGCCGGTGACCGTGCGGACGAGCGGAGTGCGCACCCCGTCGGGGAGGGCGCTCACCAGATCGCCGGCGTCGGCGTCGCGCAGTGCCTGGCGGACGGCCGCCTCGTCGACCGGTTCGTCGCCCGCCCCCAGCGCGACGTTGTGCGCGGCGGAGAGCGGGTACCTGACGAAGTCCTGGAAGAGCACGGCGAGTCGCCGGCGCCAGGACGCGAGGTCGCTGGCGGCCAGGTCGGCATCGTCCACGGTGACGCGCCCGGCGGTCGGCGTGTAGAGACCGGCGAGGACCTTCATCATCGTGCTCTTGCCCGCGCCGTTGACGCCGACAAGAGCCAGCACCTCGCCGGGGCGAATCGTCAGGTCGAGCTCGTCGAGAACGGGGATCTCCGAGCCGGGATAGCGGAACCCCGCCCGCTCGAAGCGGATGAGGGGCGGTCCCCCGCCTGACACGTCCGCACCACCCCGGCGCGCCGTTGCGAGCTGACCAGCCTCCAGCCGGTCGAGGGCACGCACCGCGAGCATTCCGTTCTCGATGGCGAACACCTCGAAGCCGAGATTGGCGATATGGAAAACGCCGAAGGCCGCCGTCACGTAGGTGGTGAGGTCGCCGAGGCCGATGCGTCCGTCGGCGGCGGCCAGGCCGGGCAACGCCAGAGCGGCCCCCGCCGCGGCCACGGCCAGCAGCGCGACCCAGGCCCAGTGGGTGTACATGACGTCGCGGAACTTCCAGAAGCCCTCGAGTCGGGTGCGCTCGCCCGTCGTGCGACGGGCGGTGATCCAGTCGCCGAGCCCGAAGAGACGCACCTCCTTGGCCGCGGGTTCGCTGGCGGCGAGCTCGGACCAGTAACTCACCTGACGTTTGAGGCCGGTGAACTGACGATCCTGGTACTCGGCCATCGCCAGCCACTGGGAGCGGAGGATGGCGCGCCGCAGCAGCGCGCTGAACAGCAGCACGGCGGCCAGGGGCACCGAGAACCGCGCCACCACCGCCGCGGCCAGCACGGCGCTGAGCACCCGGAAGGAGAGCGTGATCTGCGAGGTCGCCGCGAGACCGGGCGAGCGCTCCTCGCCGAAGGCGCCCCGACCCGTCACCGTTCCACGTCGTCCTGGAACCCCGGGTCCTCCAGATGCGCGATGCCGGGCGGCGACGCCGCGATCTGCCGGACGCGCCGACGGATCCTCCGGTCGATCTGGACACGGGTGAGCTGCTCCGCGGTCCGCGCCAGGACGCTGCCCAGATACTCGCCCACGAGCACCGCCGCGAACGCCGCGAGAGGAAAGGCCAGGGCGGACAGCGAGTCCGGGGGGTGGCTGAGCTCTCCCACGAACCAGCCGAGGATGAGCGCCTGTGACGCCGGCGCGACGGCCAGGAGTGCGTGCCCCGTGACCAGCAGCACCGGCAACTTCCAACCGACGCCCGCCAGGAATCGCATCAGGCGGACGCGCTCGCGCAGGATCTCGCCCAACGTCCGCGGCGGCAGACCGCACCCCGCCAGCCAGCGGATGACCGCCTGCAGCGCGAAGAACGCCGTGGTACGTCCCCGAACGAGCACCCAATCCCCCTACCAGCTTCGGACCAAGCAAGAACCAGCGGTGCACGGTGGCTGACGGGAACGCACGACGTTGCGAACAACCCGAGGAGGATACCCAGGGCGTTCCTCCCTGGCGAGGAATTTTCCGGTCCAGCATTCTGTGCATCGTCCTCGTGCATTCGGTGCCGGCCGACGCGTCCGACGGGAATGCGGAGCCGCGAGAACGGAAGGGGGAATTGGCTCGATTCCGACGCAACGCCAGTGGGCCGCGACATGTCCCGATTCGGTGGTTCGTGGGCGGTTGACCGGCCTACGGGGCGGGAGCCTCGGCCCAGCGGCCGGCGAGCAGGCGGGCGACGACGGTGCTGAGGGTGCGCACGCCCCGGGTGGAGCCCGGGTCCATGCCGGCGAGTTCGCGGACCCGGTGCAGCCGGTAGTCGAGGGTCCGGGGATGGATGTGCAGGGCGCCCGCGGTGTGCAGCCGGTGCATGTCGTGGCGGTAGAAGGCGTCGAGCGTCGCGACCAGATCGGGTCCCGCGGCCAGGCGGGCCGCGAGGTCGCGCAGCCACTCGTCGATCTGCGGCAGTTCCGTCACGCCGAGTTCGACGAAGACGTCGCACAGGGTGTGCAGGCGGCGGGGCGCGACCTCGGGCGGCGCCACCCGGCTGATCCGCCGGGCCAGCCCGTGGGCGCCGGCGAGCGCGCCGATCCGCCCGACGGCGGCGCCGACCGAACACGGCCGTCCCACGATCTCCGCGAGGTCCCGCACGACGTCGAGGGCGCGCCGTTCCGCCGCCTCCATCCCGGCCTCCACCTCCACCCGGGCCTCCGGTGCCGGTTCGGAGACGGGGAGCAGGGCGACGAACTCCTCGGGCTGGAGCCAGGTCATCGGCACCTGATGGCGGGTCAGCAGGTCGTCCACAACGCCGGCGCACCGCGCGTCGCCCTCGGGCAGCGGACCGCCGGACATCCGGACCACCAAGACCTGGTAGCGCTCGGTCCCGCCCATCCGCAGGCTCGTGGCGAGGTCGTTGGCCACCGAGTCGTCGGTCAGCAGGGCGCGGGCGAGGCCCTGCACGCGCCGGACGACCGGGAGTGCGCGTTTCTGCCCCTCCAGGAACCCCTGGGTGTAGGCGCGTTGTGCGTCGAGCCCGTTGACCGGCAGCCAGCCGAGCATGCGCATCACGACGTCCACGTCGTTGGGTCCGGCCGCCTCGTCCATCTCGCGGAGCGTGAGAACGGAATGCAGTCCGAGAATGCGCCGCTGCGAGGTAAGTGACATCCCGTTCGCGCCGCGTTCTTCGCCGACCGCCCGGAGCATCGCCAGGTCCCTTTCCGTGAAGGGACTTTCGGCCATACAGAGTTCGACCTCGCGGCTCCGTAAGAACCGCGCGAATTCGAGCATCGCGTCCCTGACCCGGCTACTTCGCGCCGCCTCACGGTAGTCTGGTAACTCGTCGGAGTAGACCTCAACGGCGCGTCGAGCGTTGCTGTCGACCCGATCTCGCAGTGTCTGAAACAAGCCGCTCATGATCACCTCACGTCTGTCGAGACGGCGACAGCGTATGCGCGGTCACTGGACATCGACTGGACGCGGTCGGAGGTGAGGACTCTTGCGGATCCAGGTGCTGGGTCCGTTACGGGTCTGGCACGGCGACGACGAGATCGAGATCGGCCCGCCAGGGCGCCGCGCGGTGCTCGGGTTGCTGGTGCTCGCGGGCGGCGAGCCGGTTCCCCGGTCCGAGCTGATGGACGCGCTGTGGGGTGACGGGCCGCCGGCGAGCGCCGTCAACGTGATCCAGACGCACGTCAAACATCTGCGGCGACTGCTGGAGCCCGACCGGCCGGCCCGCGCGCGCAGTGGCGTCCTGCCGCATCGGGACGGCGGGTACGCGATCCGGGTGGGCGCGGCCCAGGCCGATCTGCCGCGCTTCCGGCGCCTGATGGCGGAGGCCAACGCGGCGGAGCGGGCCGGCGACACGGCGCGGGGCGCGGAGTTGCTCGGCGACGCCACGCGGCTGTGGCGCGGCTCGCCGCTGGCCGACGTGCCGCTGCTGGCCGCGCATCCCAAGGTGGCGGCGCTGGCCGCCGAGCGCCGGGCCGCGGGTGCCCGCTACGGCGAGGCGATGATCGCGGTCGGGAGGGTCGCCGACGTGCTGCCCGAGCTGGCCGAGGCCGCGTCCGCGCTGCCGTTGGACGAGCCCACCCAGGCCCGGCTCATCCGGGCGTACCACGCGCTGGGACGCCGCGCCGAGGCGTTCGCCTGCTACCGGGAGTCCCGCGACCGGCTCGCCGAACAGCTCGGCGTCGACCCGGGTCCCGAGCTCGTCGCGGCCCACACCGCCCTGCTGCGCGACGACGACGCGTCGGCCGGCGGGGCGCGGATGTCGGAGCCGGCGCGGATCCGGCCCGGCGGGCGGCAACCGGCCCGGGTGCCCGCCCAACTTCCCCCCGACGTCTCCGGCTTCGCGGGACGGACCAGACAGCTGACGTCCCTGAACCGGCTGGTGTCCGGCCGCGGCGAGGCGGGTGCGGCGACGCTGGCCGCCATCTCCGGCACGGCCGGGGTGGGCAAGTCGGCACTCGCCGCGCACTGGGCGCACCGGGTGCGCGAACGTTTCCCCGACGGGCAGCTCTACGCCGACCTGCACGGCCACGCCTTCGGGCCGCCGGTGCGGCCCATCGAGGTGCTGGCCAGGTTTCTGCCGGCGCTGGGCGTGCCGGCCGAGCGGGTGCCGGCGGACCTGGAGAGCGCCGCGGCCCTGTTCCGCACCCTGCTGACCGGGCAGCGGGTGCTGGTGCTGCTGGACGACGCGGTCAGCCCGGACCAGGTGCGGCCGCTGCTGCCCGGCAGCTCCGGCTGTCTGGTCGTGGTGACCAGCCGAGAGCGGATGCTGGGCCTGGTGGCACGGGACGGCGCGCGCCAGGTCTCGTTGGAGGTGCTGACCCCGGCGGAGTCCGCCGACCTGCTCACGCAGCTGCTGGGCCCGCGGCGGACCGGCGCCGAGCCGGAGGCGACGGCCGAACTCGCCGCCGCCTGCGCCCATCTGCCGCTCGCGCTGCGGATCGCCGCGGCCAACCTCGTCAGCCACGCGGGGCACCGGGTCGCGGGGCAGGTCGCGGCGCTGCGTGCGGACAACCCGCTGGCCGCCCTGGAGGTGCCGGGCGACGAACAGACCGCGGTGCGCGCCGCCTTCGACCTGTCCTACGCCGCGCTGCCGGACGACGCCCGGCGCATGTTCCGGCTGCTGGGCCTGGCGCCGGGCGCGGACTGCGATGTCGAGACGGCGGCCGCGCTGGCCGGCACAGACAGTGAGGTGGCGGGCGGGCTGCTCGGCCGGCTGGCGGCGGCGAACCTGGTGGAGTCGCACGCCCCCGGCCGCTACCGCTTCCACGATCTGCTGCGGCACTACGCGGTGGGGCGGGCGCGGGCGCAGGACCCGGCGGCGGACCGGGCCACGGCGGTGCGGCGGCTGCACGCCTGGTATCTCGGCGCGACCGACCGGGCCGCCACACTGCTCTACCCGCATATGCTGCGGCTGCCGGCGGACCGGGGCGCGACCCGGCACCCGGCCGCCCTGACCGCGCGCGCCGGGGCGTCCGGCTGGCTCGACGCCGAGCGCGGCAATCTGGTGGCGACGGTGCGGCAGGCCGCCGCCGAGGGCCCGGGCGCGACAGCCTGGTTGCTGTCCGACGCGCTGCGTGGCTACTTCTGGCTCGGTATGCACCGGGTGGAGTGGCTGGCCACCGCCGAGGCGGGACTCGCCGCGGCCCGCGCCGACGGCGACGAGCGGGCGCAGGCCGCAGCCCGGCTCAGCCTCGGCGACCTGCACCTGCGGCAGAGCCAGTACCGGGACGCGGTGCGGCACTACGCGCATGCGCTGCTGCTGGCGCGGAGCGCGGGCTGGTTGGACTGCCGCGCCGCGGTGCTCGGCAACCTCGGCGGCGTGTACTGGCAGTCGGGGCGGCTGCCGCGGGCGGTCGCGTACTTCCGCCGGGCGCTGGCGCTGACCCGGGCGAACGGGCAACTCGCCGGCCAGGCCGTCGCGCTGGGCAACCTGGCGCTGGTGCACGGGGAGCGTGGCGAGTTGAGCGCGGCGGCCGAACACTGCGAGCAGGCGCTGGGCCTCTACCGTCGGATCGGGTCGCGCTACGGAGAGGCCATCAACCTCGGCAACCTGGGCCGGTTCCAGCACGCGCTCGGACTGCTGGCCGAGGGGTCCGCGTCGCTGCGTGCGGCGCTCGCCCTGCACCGGGAGGCGGGCGACCGGTACGGGGAGGCGGACACCCGGATCTTCCTCGCCGGGGTGCTGCGCGACGCGGGGCGCCCCGCCGAGGCACAGGAAGAGGCGCGGTCCGCACTGGAGTTGGCCCGCGACATCGACGATCCGCGCGCCGAGGCCGAGGCGCTGAACGCCCTGGCCACCGTGGAGTGCCGGCTGGGTCGCCGTCAGCAGGCCATCCGCCGGCATCGGTCGGCCCTGGAACTGATCCGCGCGACCGGCGACCGCTACCCGGAATGCGACGCGCTCGTCGGCCTGGCCGTGGCCGGCCTCGATCCGGCCCCCGCACGGCGCGCCCTGGCGCTGGCCGACGAGGCGGGCTATCGGGCCCTGGCGGGGCGGGCGCGGACGGCCCTGGCGGAGATCGCGCTCGCCCTCGGGCGGCCGGCGGAGGCGGTCGAACACGCCCACGGCGCCCTGGCGATCCACCGCGAGACGGGCCAGCGCGGCGGCGAGTCGCTCACCCTGCTGGCGTTGGGCACGGCGCTGGCCGAGACGGAGGGCGAGGCGGCCGCCCGCCCCTGCTGGGAGGCCGCCCTGCGGCTGTGCCTGGACGCGGGGATGCCGGAGGCCGACCGGCTCCGCGCCCTCCTCGACGGCATCCGCGCCCGGTGACATCACTCGTACGGGCTTCCCGCGATGCCGGACGAGAGCTCGTGGGTGCCGTTCACGCGCGCCAGGGTGTCCACCCACGGGTTGAGTTGGTAGGGCTCGGCGCCGTCATGGCAGGAGATCGTGCCCATGCTGAGCCAGGCCCGGGTGCCGTCGCCCGGCGTTTCGCGCCGCTCCGGCTCCCCCACCACGGCGCAGGCGTCGTCGACCACGCGGATCTCGGGCTCGGGCCATTCGGACAGCACGATCTCGCCGCCCACCAGGCACCACGTGACGCTGTCCGTGTAGGACCACCTGGGCTGGTCCTCCGAGGGAAAGTAGAGGGTCTTCGTGGTGGTCGAACAGCCGTCGGCGGAGTCCTGCCGGGCCGCCGGCGGGACCGCCGGGGCGGCCCAGGCCGCCGAGGCCGCCCCGGCGAGCACGACCAAGGAGGTCGCGACCGCCATCACGATTCGTTTCATCGTCGCCTCCCCGGTGCGAGTGCTGGTTCCAGCCTGGCAGCGCGCGGCCGGCGCGTCTTCGTGATTCCACGCGAACCGACGGGCCCCGTTCCGGCCGGTTCGTGAATCCGCGCAACCGAGGAGTGCGCACGCCGCATCGAACGCCGTCGTTTTGGCGGCGGATCAACGGGCAGGCGAAAAGTATGTCCGATCATGTGCCCTCTTCTCTGCCCGAGCCCCCGGGTCTGATCGGGGCCGGGCCACCCGCAAGCATGCTGGTGAAGCTCGCCGAACAGGCCGCGGCGTGCGCGCCCGCCTGTTGCGGCGCGGCGGCGACCCTCACGATCGACGAAAGCGGCCCGGCCGCCGCCGACTCGGAGCCACCGACCGGTCTGACCCACCCCGACCTCGCGCCGCTCGTGGCGGTGCAGTGGGAGTCGGGAGAGGGCCCGATCCCGGCGGCGATCCGCACCGGCGAGCCCGCGGGCACCGACGATCTGCTGGCCGAGGACCGGTGGCCGGAGTACCGGACGGTGGCGCTGGACGCCGGCGTGCGGTCCTGCGCGACGCTGCCGTTCCGGCACGAAGGTGTAACCGTGACGGTGACCGTCTGCGGGTTCCGACCCGGGCTGATGGACGAGCAGACGAGGACGGCGACCGCGCTCGTCGGCGACCTCGCCACGCACACCCTGGTGCGCGACCAGCGCTACGAGGAGGTGCTGACGGAGGCGGACCAACTGGACGCCGCCATCCGCACCCGTCCGGTGGTGGACCAGGCGTGCGGCATCCTGATGCACATCCTCGGCTGCGACGCGGAGACCGCCTTCGAGATCCTGCGCCAACGGTCCCAGCGCACCAACAGCAAGCTCGTGGATCTGGCCAAAACCGTGGTGGGCAGCCGCGGCCGCGGCGTCGAGGCCGAGGTGGCGCCGGAGCCCCACCTCCTGCGCGGAGGGCTGCTTCCGGAGTGACCAGTTCCGCGGGCACCGCGCGGCGTCGATGCCGGAAGCTATCCGAAAATTCCCCAGGAATCAGGACAAAGTTATCCCCGGATGGGGTCACCCCCCGTCATGGGTACTAGTGTGCGACCATGGCCGAGTCGGACGAGTTCGGTGCGGAGCTCACCGGCTTCCGCAAGCGGGTCGAGGAACTGCGAGTAGCGCGCACACTGCCCCCCGAGGAGCGACTGGCCGCGTTCGACACGGCGCTCTTCGAGCTGCAGTACGCCGTCGACGTGCTGTGGCCTCGTTACGAGGCCCTCGAAGGGGCGCGTCCCCGCACGGTCGCGCCCTCGGGCAGCCGAGAGCAGCAGTTGCTCAAGACCCTCTTCCAGCGACTCCCGCTGGCCGTCGTCCTGCTCGACGAGGACAGCGTGGTGCGGCGGCTCAACTTCGCGGCCAGCCGCCTGCTCGGCATGCGGGCGGGCTATGCGACGGGGCGGTCGCTGACCGCCTCGTTCCGGCACGAGAACCGCGCCGCCTTCCGCAGCCAGGTCGCCGCGGTCGCCCGTAACGAGGGCGATCGCAGCATGGTGGTCGAGCTCATGCGCGGCGTGCACACGGGGCGCGGCGGCCACCATGAGACCGGCGGTTTGCGGGTCACACTGACCGCGGTGCGGCCGTCCGGCCAGCGGCGCAGCGCGGTCCTGGCGGTGCTCCAGCCGACGGCGGCGCTGCCCGACGGCGGGTCGTTCACCGCGCCCGTCGTCGTCGAGGGCGGCGTCGAGCGTCCCGATCCCGGAGAGGTGCGCCGGCACGCCGAGTTGATGGACCTCGTGGACGACATGGCGACCGCGTTGCTGACTCACCGCAGCGCCGGCGCCGACCAACTGCTGCTGCGGGCCGGGCGGCTGCTGCGCGGCCGCTTCGCCGACTGGGTGCTGGTGGATGTCGCCGCCCCGGACGGCGGCCGGCTGCACCGGGTCGGCGTGCTGGGGCCACGGGACGACGCGGGCGAGGCCGCGACCGACGCGCTGTCGGGTCAGGACCCGGCGGCCGCCCCGCTGGTACGCGAGGCGGCCCGGGTCGGCAGCAGCGCGCTCCAGGTGAGCCCCGAGGACATGCGCGCTCTCGGCGAGGTCGCGGACGGCACATCGGCGCTGGCACTCACGGAGGCGTCCTCGTTCCTCTGCGTGCCGCTGCTCCTGCCGTCAGGCACCGTCCGGGGCGTGATCACGCTGATCCGCTCCGGCGCCCGTGGCCCGTTCCGGTTGGCCGAGGCGAGCGCCATGGACCGGATGGCCCGGCACGTCGCCCTGGCCCTGCTGCACGCCGACGGGACCCGGCGCGGGTCGGCGAGCATCTGAGCCCGCCGACCCGGCCCGTTGTCGTTGGGGGTCAGTGGTCGGGGATGGCTGGGGGTTGGTGGGGGGTGCGGGCGCCGCGGGTCTGACCGGCCTCGACCTGTTCGCGTATCCGCGCGCAGGTCCGGGACAACAACCGGGACACATGCATCTGGGAGATCCCCAACTCCTCAGCGATCTTCCGCTGCGTCATCCCCCTGAAGAACCGCAGATACAAAATCCGCCGCTCCCGCTCCGGCAACCGCCGCACACACGGCGCCACCGCCTCACGCGCCACCACCCGGTCATACGCCCCCTCCTGCCTCCCCAACACATCCAACAACGAATAACCCTCCCCCTGCGAAGCCAACTCCGCATCCAACGACAACACCGCGTAGCTGTCCAACGCATCCAACCCCGTACGAACCTCACCCTCCGACAACCGCGCATGCGCCGCCAACGCCTTCACATCAGGCCGCCGGTTGTCCAACGAATGACACAACTCGTTATGCGCCACCCGCACCCGATTCCGCAGCTCCTGCACCCGCCGCGGCACATGCAACCCCCACAGATGATCCCGGAAATGCCGCTTGATCTCCCCCACGATCGTCGGCACCGCATAACTCTCGAACGCCGACCCCAACGACGGGTCATACCGCCGCACCGCCTTGACCAGACCCAGATTCGCCACCTGCGTCAGATCCTCAAGACTCTCCCCACGATTCCGATACTGCCGCGCCAACCGCCCAGCCATCGGCATCCACGCACGCACGACCTCATCCCGCAACGCATCACGCCGCGGCCCCGGCTCCATCACCGCCAACCGGCGAAACGCCTCAGCGGTGTCCGGAGTGTCGTGATGCGGGTGCTTCCTACGCGACTTCCGCGGAACCTGCGCACCAGACATGTCACTCACGCTCCCTCCTCGGCGGACAACCTCAACGCCACGGGAGCGCCCGGACCAGAGCACACACAGGGGGTCAACAGACCGCTCCCGCGGATGTGCCTCCAGTCCGAAGCACGACTAATCTTCACCTGCCCGATACCCCAGCCCCAAAACACACCGGGCCCCGTGCGGGAGGAACGTCAGAACTCCTCGCGCCAGCGCGCGACGGCCTCCCTGACCCGGTCGACCATGCCAGGGCCCGGCTCGATCCTCGGCTCCGGTGGGGGGTAGGGGCGGGACGGCGCAACCGACTTGATCCGGCGCGCCTTCGCGCCCTGCTCCGCGAGCATGTGCTCGGGCACGGACTCGCGAAGCCGGAAGAAGACCTCGTGCTCCCGCCTCAGATGCTCGCGGACCCGGTCGACGAGCTGGCCGGTGAGTCGGTCGAACCGGCTGGCACCCGCCTCCAGGTCCTCCAGCTTCCGCAGCAGCTGATCGACGCGGCCCGCCTCCCTGGCCTCCTGTTCGGCGAGGAGCTCGCCGTCGCTCAGGGTGGCCCGGACGATCGGACGCAGGAGTTCCTCCTCGATGGCCAGATGTCGCACCAGCTCGACGGTCAGCTGGTTCGCGTGGACCTTCCGCTGCCCGTCGCCCCGCGGCAGCGCCGCGAGCTCGCGGAGCACCTCCTCCAGCCGCCACTGGTCCTCGATCAGCTCCGCGATGATGTCGTCGCCCTCTGCCATGATTCCCCTCCGGCGGCGTGCGATGGCCGCAACGAGTACCCGCGGCCGGATGGGCTACACCACGTGCCGCCCGTGTGGCCGCACGGCGGGCCGGGTACCCGGGCGGTCACCCAGCCAGCGACGGCAGGAGGGAGCGGGATGAACGACGCACGCCCGCCCGACAAGACACCGGACACGGGGACGGAGGAGACGATGCAGCGCGGCAGCGACCGGCTCAGCCCACGCCGGGACGACGAGATGAAGCACGAGCTGGAGGGGCGGCTGCGGTCCGGCCACCGGACGCGGGCCGAGGAGTGGCACGACCCCGAGCCGGACGCGGAGGACGATCTCGAGGTCCCCGCGGGGCCCGCGCCGGGCGACGAGAACCAGGCGCTGCGCAGCGACCTCGCCCGGTATCTGGGCCGCACCCCGTACCCCGCGCGCCGCGCCGACCTGCTGCGCACGCTGGACGAGCGACACGCCCCCGACCTGCTGGTCGAACAGGTGCGCGAGCTGCCGTCCCGGGACACCTACCGGAACGTCCAGGACGTGATGGTCGCGCTCGGCCGGCCCCCGGCCGAGTAGCCGGGTAGCCCGACAGCCGGGATGGGGAGCCGGGCGGGCCGGGTCACGCGCCCGGCCCGCCCTCCTCCCGGGCCTCGTCGCCCTCCCGGTGCTCGGGAACGGTGACCGGCCGCAGCCGGGCCCAGAGCGCGAACGCCGCGGCCGCGGCCAGCATGCCGAGCCCGGACCAGAGGTTGATGTTCACCCCCGACGCCTTGCTGGTCTCCTCGTCCGAGGCCAGCAGTCCGGCCGCGGTCAGCACGACGCCGTAGAGGGCGAACAGCAGGGCGATGATCAGCCTGATGTCGAAGGCGCGGGCCGCGCGGCGGCCGGTGCCGCTGGTTTGCCCAGCCATGGTGTCTCCTGTCAGCCGAAAACGATGTTGAGCACGATCACGATGACCAGCGCGATGCCGGCCAGCAGGCCGGGACGGCGGTACCAGCCGGCGTCCTGTCCGGTGACCGAGGCGCGCAGGCTCTCGCGCGGGGTGAGGGAGTAGACCAGGCCGACCAGCTCCGCCGGCGCTTTGGGCCGGGACATCCGCGTGGCCACCACACTGACCAGGACGTCCACCACGAACGCCACACCCGCGCCGAGGAAGCTGGCGCCCTGGTCGGAGAGGTCGAAGAGCACGTCGCCCCGGTGCAGCAGGAAGACCGTGACCGCCGAGAGCATGCCGGACACCAGGCCGAGCCAGCCCGCCGTCGGCGTCATCCGCTTCCAGAACATGCCGACGATGAAGGTCGCGAACAGCGGCGCGTTGAAGATCGAGAAGAGCTGCTGGAGGTAGTCCATCAGGTTCGAGTAACCGGACGCGATGAACGCCGTGCCGACCGCCGCCACCGTCGCGCCGACCGTCACCCAGCGGCCCATCCGCAGGTAGTAGGCGTCGGGTCGGTCCCTGACCACGTACGCCTGCCAGATGTCGTAGGTGAACACGGTGTTGAACGAGCTGAGGTTGGCCGCCATGCCGGCCATGAACGAGGCCAGCAGACCGGCCAGCGCGACGCCCAGGATGCCGTTGGGCAGCAGGTCCCGCATCAGCAGCAGGATCGCGTCGTTGTAGTCGACGTCGCCCTCACCCGTGCGCTTGAACTCGGCGAGTTCCGGCACGCTGACCGCCGCGATCATGCCGGGCACGACCACGAGGAAGGGGATGAAGAGCTTCGGGAAGGCGCCGATGATCGGCGTGCGCTGGGCGGCGGACATGCTGCGGGAGGCCATGGCCCGCTGCACCTCGACGAAGTTCGTCGTCCAGTAGCCGAAGGAGAGCACGAAGCCGAGCCCGAGCACCAGCCCGATCACGCTCAGCACGCTGCTGCCGAAACCGGTCAGCTCGTTGCCCGGCCAGGCGGAGAGCTGTTCCGCGCCGCCTGGCCCCTCGGAGACCCGGTCGGTCAGGCCGCCCCAGCCGCCGACCCGGTCGAGCCCGACGAGGGTGAGCGGCAGCAGCCCGGCGACGATCACGAAGAACTGCAGCACCTCGTTGTAGATCGCGGCGGACAGCCCGCCCAGCGCGGTGTAGCTCAGCACGATGGCCGCGGCGGCCAGCACCGAGACCCACAGCGGCCAGCCGAGCAGCGCGTTGACGATGCTGGCCAGCAGGTAGAGGTTGACGCCGGCGATGAGGATCTGCGCGGTGGCGAAGCTGATCGCGTTGACCAGATGGGCGGACGGGCCGAAGCGCCGGAGCATGAACTCCGGCACGCTGCGCACCTTCGAACCGTAGTAGAACGGCATCATCACGATGCCGAGGAAGAGCATGGCCGGGACGGCACCGATCCAGAAGTAGTGCATGGTCGGCATGCCGTACTGGGCGCCATTGGCCGACATTCCGATGATCTCGATCGCCCCGAGGTTGGCCGCGATGAAGGCCAGGCCGGTGACCCAGGCCGGCAGCGCCCGCCCCGAGAGGAAGAAGTCGAGGCTGGTGGAGACCATGTGCCGGGCCATGTAGCCGATGCCCAGCACGAAGACGAAGTACAACGCCAACAGGACGTAGTCGACCACGTCGGCGTCGAGCCGCAGTTGCTCCTGGGCCAGCTCAGTGAACATCGCGACCTCTTCCTCCGAGACCAGGACCCCCCTGGGGTGACCCGAAACCGGTGTGACGAACCCTCACGCTCCACGGCCCGCCCTTTTTATGCTGTTTCCGCAGCAGATCGTAGTCTCGCCCGTTTGTCTCGTTCATCCGGACATACGGCGTTCCGTCGGGAAGAAGCAGATACGATCATCCGCTTGTCCTGTTTTAGGGTCGGGGGGATCTCGTGCCGCACCCTCCGGGAGGACCCGTGACCCAGCCCCAGTCCGCCGAGCCGGCGCTGACCGGTGTGCGCAACTTCCGCGACGTGGGCGGCCTGCCGGCGGCGGACGGGCGCCGGGTCAGAGCGGGACGGCTGTTCCGCAGCGGCCACCTCGCGCACGCCACCGGAACCGACCGGGACGTCCTCGCGGGCCTCGGGCTGCACACCGTCTTCGACTTCCGCAACGCGGCCGACCAGGCGCTGGAGGGCCCGGACATCGCCCTGCCGGGCGTGCGGAACGTCAACATCCCGCTCTCCGACGCGACGGACAGCGAGGAGTTCTGGCGGACGGTGCGCGAGGGCACGCTGGAGGAACTGCGCGCGACCCTGCCGGACGGCGCGGCGGCGGCGTCGATGCTCGCCACGTACCGCGGGATGGTGCTGACCCGGACCGCCGAGCACGGCCGGGTGCTGCGGGCCCTGGCCGGCGGCGCGGTGCCCGCGCTGTTGCACTGCGCGGCGGGCAAGGACCGAGCCGGGCTCACCGTCGCCGTGGTGCTGCTGGCGCTCGGCGTGGACCGGGAGGCGATCACCGCGGACTACCTGATGTCCAACGCGCCGCACCGCCGCTACCGCGTGCTGCGCCACGAGGCGGAGAGCATCGGCTCCGAGGAGGTCGCGCGGCTCCTGGCACCGCTCTTCGACGCGCGCGAGGCGTACCTGCACGCGGCCTTCGCCCAGATCGACGAGACCTGGGGCAACGCCGACCGGTACCTGTCCGAGGGCCTGGCGCTCACCCCCACCGACCGCGACCGCCTCCGCACCGCGCTGCTCACCGACGGCTGACGCCCCGGCCCCGAACACCCCAGGGACCGGCGCGGCCCTGACCCGACGCGCCCGGCGTCCGAGACCGGCCGCTCAACACGCAGCGACCCACCCCGCGCCGGCCCGGCAGGGCCAACCGCCCACCGCGTCCGAGGCCAAGGCCACCAGCCGCATTCAGGGCCGGGCGGGCCAGCCAGCGCCCGACTCGGGCAGACCGGCCTCGGGGAACATCGGTACAGCGGCTATCGGTGAAAACGAACATGGTCGGCTAGCACAGTGATCCACTTCGCCGCTGGGGTTCGGTGACACGCCGTGGACGCACGCCGAGGGCCCGAAGGCGTTGTTCGACCACGCGGTGGGCTGGCTGCGCCGTCACCGGATGCTGCTGCCCGGGGTGTCGGTGCTGGCCCGGCAGGTGTCGGAGGTGCGGAGGGTCGCGGAGAAGCGGCTGCACGCCACGGTCGCGGGGTCCGCCCGCCGTGTGGACCCCGCGCTGCCGGACGATCTGGTGGCGACGCTGAAGACGCCGGATGGTTCCCGGTTCTCGGAGCTGGAGCGGCTGCGCCGGCCGCCGACGCGGACGACCGGGACGGCGTTCGCCCGCGCGCTGGAGCGGGTGGACGAGATCGGCGCGTACCGGCGCGGTCGGCTGAAGCTGTCGCAGATTCCGCCGAACCGGATGGCGGCGCTGGCCGGTACGCGCTGGGGTCAAAGGCGCCGCTGCTGGAGCGGACGGCGGAGCCCAAGCGCACGGCGATGCTCACCGCGGTGATGCGGCACCTGGCGGCGAAGGCGATCGACGAGGCCCTGGACCTGTTCCAGGTCCTCATGGCGACCCGGCTGCTGGGCACGGCGAAGCGGAAGACGGAGAAGGAGCGGCTGTCCACGCTGCCGCAGCTGGAGAAGGCGTCGCGCACGCTCGCGCGGGCGGCGAAGGTGCTGTTCGAGGAGCTGGAGCTGGTCGAGGAGCATGGCGCGAATGTGAACGTGGCCGCGCTGTGGGCGGCGGTGGAGGAAGCCGCCTCGCGCTGCCGTGATGACCGCCGCGGCCACGGTGGTCTCGCTGGTACCCGAGGACGAGGGCTCCGCCGAGATCGCCCTGCGGGCGGCGCTGGCGACCAGGTACGCCACGGTCCGGCCGTTCCTGTCGCTGCTGGGCGAGTCGAAGGCGCTGGACACGGCGAGCGCCGGCAAGCGGGATCCTGGCCTGGGTCCGGAGTCTTCCGGCGCTGGCGCGGCAAAGACGGGGTGAAGCCGCTGCTGCCGCGTGAGGTGGACGACAAGCTGGTGCCGCCGGCGTGGCGCAGGGCGGTGTACGCCAACCCCGTTCTGCCGCAGGGTGCGGTGGACCGGGACGCGTACGTGGTGTGCGCGCTCGAACAGTTGCACCGTGCCCTGAACAACCGCGACGTTTTCGCCTCGCCCTCGCACCGCTGGTCCGACCCGCGTGCCCGCCTGCTGGACGGGCCTGAGTGGGCGGCCATCGAGGAGGACGTGCTGGCCGGGCTGAGCCTGGACATGCCCGTGGAGGAACATCTGGCGGAGCTGGTGCGGGGCCTGGACGCAGGGTGGAAGCAGCTCGCCGAGCGCCTGGAGGAGGCGGGGCCGGCGGCGAAGGTCTCCATCGAGGTCCAGGACGACGGGCGGGTGAAGCTGAACGTCGACAAGCTCGGCGCGCGGGCCGAAGTCCCTGACCTGGCTGCGCCGCCGGGTCGAGCGGATGCTCCCGAAGATCGACCTGCCGGACCTGCTGTTCGAGGTGAACGCCTGGACCAGCTTCCTCGACGACTTCGTCCACGTCGGCGACGGCACCACCCGGATGAAGGACCTGCCCACCTCGGTGGTCGCGCTGCTGGTGTACGAGGCGTGCAACATCGGCTTGGCGCCGGTGGTGAACCCCGGCTACGAGGCGCTCACACGGGCCCGGCTCGTGCACGTCGACACGCAACCCGGAGAACAAGACACTCCCCAGACTGCCGCCAGAACCAGCCCATCAAGTCTGACCAGCGGAAACCCGCACATCACATTCGGAAGCACAACGGCTTCTAACTAAGCCTTGATTGGTGCGGCCGACCTGGCGGCCTGCTCGATCTTCGCGCGGTGGGCTGCGCGGGCTTCCTCGTCGATCTGCTTCTCGTGTTCGGCGCGCAACCCGGTCCGGCCGTCGAGGCCCTCGCGCAGGATATCGGCGTGCCCGGCATGCCGGATGGACTCGCCGAGGACATGGACCATGATGGCGAACAGGTTCGTGTCGGCATAAGGCTCCGGCCACCACGGCACGTGGCCGGGGGCGTCGAGGGGAAGCTCGTTGATCGTCGCGTCCGAGTGTTCCCACGTGCGCCGGTAGAACCCGATGATCTGATCGCGGGTCTCGTCCGCGGTCGCCCACAGATCGCTGCCGTTGGAGTCCTGCCACCGGGGCAGCGGTTCCGGGGAAGGGCGGTAGAAGACCTCGCCGAAGTACCTGGCCTCGACGCTGGCCACGTGTTTGACCAGGCCGAGGAGGTTGGTCCCGGTCGCTGTCAAAGGTCGGCGGGCGTCGTATTCGGACAAGCCGTCGAGTTTCCAGAGCAGCGCCTTGCGGTCCCGCCGCAGTCTCCCGTGCAGGTTGTCTTTCGCGAATTCATCGATCATGCGGCATGAGCCTGCCATGGGCTGCTCGTGGTCTCAAGATCCCGTAGATGGTCCGCAACGACTGGCAGAGCCGAGGCCTGGCCGGCGCGGCCAGGGGTACACCCTGCGCGTCACCGCCGTCCCGGCCGTACACCACCGGCTCCTCACCCTCTGCCAGCCGCTCGACGGCAGCCAGGGCGCCCGGGCGGTCCCGGCTCAGCGCAAGGCCCGCCGCGAGTATGAGAACCGCGGCACCACGCTCGTACCGCCCGGACCATGATCAATCTCACCGATAGCCGCTGTACCGATGTTCCCCGAGGCCGCAGACTCCGTGTCACCAGCCGCTCATGGCTCACCAGGGCGGCGCGGCCGCCACGAGCGGCGGCGTTCGAGGCCGGGCGGCCAGCGAGACCCACCCGAGCCGGCAGACCCGACCGGACCAACCGCTCAGCACCCAGGTGGACGACGCGCGATCGCCGGCGAGACCCGCTCGCGCCCCGGGAGACCGAACCGCGGTGGGCCCGGTGTAGCAGCTCAGGCGCAGCGCCAAGCGTTCAGCGTTGGCGGACCACCACGAAGTCGGCCAGCGCCTCCAGACGGCGGCGCGCCGTAGGCGGCAGGTGGGCGTCGCGTACGGCGGCCACCGCCGCGTCGTGTTGGCGCCGGGCCTCCTCGGCGGTCCAGCGCCGGCCGCCGGCCTCCTCGACCAACTCCGCCCGAGCGGCGAACTCGGCCTCGTCGAAGTCCTCGAACTCCTCACGGCTCTTCTTGGCGTCCGCCGTCAGCAGCGCGGTCAGCCGCTCGGCCGCGGCGTTCTTCGCGGTCAGCGCGGCGACCACGGGCAGCGACTTCTTGCGCTGCCGCAGGTCGCTCCAGGTCGCCTTGCCGGTGGCGCGCGGGTCGCCCCAGATGCCGAGCAGGTCGTCGACCGCCTGGAAGGCGAGCCCGAGGTGCTCCCCATAGGTCTGGAGCGGTCCCGACACCGACTCGTCGGCGCCGGCCAGCACCGCGCCGATGGCGGAGGCGCAGGCGAGCAGGGCGCCCGTCTTGTTGCCCTCCATCTCCAGACATTCGGCGAGGCTGACCCGCTCGCGGTGCTCGAAGGAGATGTCCTGCGCCTGGCCGTCGATGAGGCGACGGCTGGCGGTGACCAGCAACCTGGCGGCGCGGGCCGCCGCCGCGGTGGCGTCCCGGAGGAGTATTTCGCCGGCCAGCGCGAACAGGGCGTCGCCGACCAGGATGGCCTGGGCGGGGCCGTGCACCTTCCAGACCGTGTCCCGGTGCCGGCGCTGCTCGTCCCCGTCCATCAGATCGTCGTGCAACAGTGAGAAGTTGTGCACCAGTTCGACCGCGACGGCGCCGGGCACGCCCGTCTCCGGGTCGGCACCCGCCGCCTCCGCGGAGAGCACGGCCAGGGCCGGGCGCACCGCCTTGCCGCTGTCGCCGTCGGCCGGCTGGCCCTGGGCGTCGATCCAGCCGAAGTGGTAGGCGGCGACGGTGTCCATGGGTGGGGCGAGGCCGGCCACGGCCGCGCGCAGCGCGGGTGCGGCCAGCGTGCGCCCGCGTTCCAGCAGCTCGGCGACGGTCTCCGGCGGGTGGGCCGGGGGATCCGTGGGGGGGTTGGCCGCGTTCACGCGTGCTCCTTAGCCGTTGTGCGGGTGGCTGCCATGGCCGCGGCGAGACCGCTGCGCACCGCGCCCTCCATGGTCGCGGGCCACCCGGTGGCGGTCCACGCGCCGGCCAGACAGAGGCCGGGGCTGCCGGTGACCGGGCCGGGGCGCAGCCGCCCGGTGCCCGGTGTGGGTGCGAAGGTGGCGGCGGGCTCGCGGGTGACGAAGAAATCGCGGATCCCGGCGCCCGCGGCGGCCGGCAACAGTCGCTCCAGCGCCGGCAGATAGCGCTCGCGCAGCGCGCCGACCGGCATCCCGATCTCGTCGTGCGCGGCGGACTGCGACAGTGCCAGGTACTGCGCCCGGCCGGGGCCGGCCAGCCGGTCGAGGCCCGCGGGTTCGGTGCGGTCGAAGACCCACTGGATCGGGCTGCCGAGCGCGGCGAGGAAGCCGCGGCGCAGCACGGTCCGGTCGTACAGCACATGGACGTTGAGGATCGGCGCGGTGCCGAGCCGCAGCAGCCGGCCGGGGTCGGCGAGGGCGCCGGGGGGCAGCAGCCGGTGCGCCTCGCGGGGCGGCACGGCGAGCACGACGCGGTCGGCGGTGAGCTCGGTCGTGGCCCGGTCGCGACGGCGGGGGCCGACCGCCACCCGCCAGCCCTCCGGGGTGCGCCGCAGGGCGCGAACGCCGGTGGACAGCAGCACGCGCACCCCGGCACGGCGGAGCGCGGCGCGGGTCAGGGTGTCGTGCAGCTCGCCCAGCGGCACTCGCGGGATGCCGAGGTCGGCGGCCCCGGGTTCGGTGAGCAGGCCGGTGCGGAAGACCTTGGCGGCGAGCGCGAGCGAGACGTCGGCGGCGCGGGCGTTGAGGGTGGCGACCCCGACCAGGTCCCACAGCGCCTCGACGCAGCGCGCGGTCTGCCCGTGGCGGCGCAGCCAGCCGGCGAAGTCCTGGCCGTCGAGGGCCGGGTCGCCCGGGTCGAGGCGGCGCAGCGCGAGCGCGGCCCTGGCCACGGCGAGCCGCTCGGCGGGCGCCAGATGCGGGTAGCGGGCGAGGCCGGCCGCCAGGTGCAGCGGCACCGGCAGCGCGGTGCGGCGCAGCCGGCCGGTCCGGCCGCTGGCGACGTCCCGCACCGGCACGTCGAGCCGGGGCTGGAGGGGGGCCAGGCCGGTGCCGCCGATCCGGTCCAGGAATCCCCGGTAGGCGGTGCAGCAACGCAGGTAGACGTGCTGGCCGTTGTCCACGGTGAGCTCGCCGAACGGGGTGGCGCGGCGGAAGGAGAAGGCGAGCCCGCCCAGCCGGGACCGCGCCTCGACGAGCGTGACGGCCGCCCCCCGGTCGGCCAGCGCCAGCGCCGCGGTGGCCCCGGCGAGCCCGCCCCCGACCACGACGGCCCTGACGCCTTGGGCGTGGGCCTCGGCTCCGAACCCTTCCGACCGCGGGGCCGGCTGGCGCGGGCCGAGGTCCGGCGGGGCGGCCGTGGGGTCGGGGGACGGTGGGGACGGCGAGGTCGGCGCGGGCGTCACGGTCGGTGCCGCCGGCTGTCGAGTCCGGACAGGCCGCGGACGGCGACCAGCAGCTTCTGCGGGGCGGGCAGCGCGACCCGGCCGCGCAGCACGGCCAGCGGTTCGGCCTCCATGCGGTCGAGCAACCGGTGGTAGATGCCGGCCATCGCGGCGGTGCAGGCCGCGGAGCGGCGGTCCAGCATCGGCAGCAGCCGGAAGCCGTCGGCGAACAGCTCACGGGCACGCCGGGCCTGAAAGCGCACCAGGCCGGGGAAGTCGGCGCCCGGCGCCAGATGGGCGTGCTCCGCGCCTCCCCCGGACTCCGTTGGGAAGCAGCCGAACTTCCGCAGGTCCTCGGCCGGTAGGTAGGTCCGGCCCTGCGCGGCGTCCTCCCTGATGTCGCGCAGGATGTTGGTGAGCTGGAGCGCCAGCCCCAGGGTGTCCGCGTGCTCGGGGGCGCGGTTGATGCCGCGCACGCCTGGCAGCGTGCCGAAGACGCCCAGCGAGAGTCGGCCGATGGAGCCGGCCACGCAGCGGCAGTAGAACTGCAGGTCCTCCCACGTCTCGTAGGACCGGCCGCGTACGTCCATCAACACGCCGTCGATCAGCTCGTCCAGTGCGCCGAGCGGGATCGGGAAGCGGCGGGCGGCGTGGCTGAGGGCCACCGCGACCGGGTCGGTGGCGTCCTCGGGGATCGCCTCCTCCCGCACCCGGTCCAGCAGCGTCCGGGTCTCGACCAGCCGGGTCTCCTTGACGGTCGCGGGGAGCAGGCCGTCGCCGATGTCGTCGACGCGCCGGGAGAAGGCATAGAGCGCGGACAGGGCGCGTCGCTTGGCGGCGGGCAGCAACCGGATCCCGTAGGCGAAGTTGCGGGCGTGCTGACCGGTGACGATCTCGCAGTAGCGGTAGGCGGCGACGACGGCGGGCGGGGGTTCGGGGCGCGCGGCCTCCGGTCTGGAGCTCATGTTCCTCTTCGCTGTGTCGGTCCCGGCGTCGGTCCCGGCGTCCGTCCAGGGGTCCTGCCCAGGGCCGTTCCCAGGGTCGTTCCCGTCGCGTACAGCAGCCCGCGCCGCGTCGGTCGGGGTGGGCCGGCGAGCACATCGAAGCCCGCGTCGGCGATGGCCTGGGCCGCCGCCCGGCCGCCGCCGACGAAACCGGCGAGCAGCAGCCGCAGCCGCCCCCGGACGCTGCCCACCAGGGGTGCGCCCTGGTCCAGCAGCCTACGTGCCCGCTCCGTCTGGTAGGCCACCAGGGTGCGCACCGAGGCGTTGGCGGTCGGCGCGGCCAGGTCGGCCTCGCTGACCCGGAAGCGGCGCAGGTCGTCGGCGGGCAGGTAGATCCGGCCGCGAGCCAGGTCCTGCGCGGTGTCCTGGAGGTGCTCGATGAGCTGCAGCCCGCTGCAGACGGCGTCGGAGCGGCGCTCGCGCTCGGGGGTGGCGGTGCCGGTGACGGCCAGCACCAGCCGGCCGACCGGGTTGGCCGACAGCGTGCAGTAGCGGAGCAGCTGCTCGTGGTCGGCGTACCTGTGCACCCGCTGGTCGAGCCGGTTGGCCTCGATCAGGTCGGTGAACGGGCCGGGGTCGAGGCCGGTGCGCCGCACCGTCGGGATCAGGTCGCGGAGCAGCGGGTGGCGGGGCGGGGCGCCGCCGTGGGCGCTGTCGAAGACTCGCCGCAGGTCCTCCTCGACGGCGTCGAGCAGGGCGATCCGGTCCGCCGCCCGGTCGGCGGGCAGGCCCAGCAGCGAGGCGTGCGGGATGTCGGGGTCCAGGTCGCCGTCGCCGATGTCGTCGACCAGCCGGGCGAAGCCGTAGACGGCCATCAGGTCGTCGCGCCAGGCTCTGGGCAGGAAACCGGGGGCGACCGGGAAGTTCTCCCGGCCGGCCTTCGCCAGCAGCTCCCTGGCCCGCTCCTCCGTCGGGGCGATCGTCACGGGCGGGTTTCCCCCGGGCCCGGGAGTCCCTGGAGGCCCGGGCGGCCTGGGAGGTGCCCCCAGGTCACCGCGGGCGTCCCGACGGAGGAGTACCGGAGCGTGGCTGAGACCATCATGCCGGTATTTTTACTGCACAGTCTGATGATTCTTCTTTCGGACACGCGGCCGGGGGCGGGCGATTCCGCTCGCGTTGTTGGCGTGCTCCTCGTACGCCGCGAGCACCTCCTCCGTGGGGCCGTCCATCAGCAGCTCGCCCCGCTCCAGCCACAGCACCCGCTCGCAGGTGTCCCTGATCGACTTGTTGCTGTGGCTGACCAGGAAGACGGTGCCGGCCTCGGAACGCATCTCCCGGATGCGCGCCTCGGAGCGCTTGCGGAACATCTTGTCGCCGGTGGCCAGCGCCTCGTCGATCATCAGCACGTCGTGGTCCTTGACCGCGGCGATGGAGAACCGCAGCCGGGCCTGCATGCCGGAGGAGTACGTCCGCATGGGCATGGCCAGGAAGTCCTGCCCCCGGTCGTTGAGTCCGGAGAAGTCGACGATCTCCGCGTAGCGCTCCTTGACCTGCTCGCGCGTCATGCCCATCGCCAGGCCGCCGAGCACGACGTTCCGCTCGCCGGTGAGGTCGTTCATCAGGGCGGCGTTGACGCCCAGCAGCGAGGGCTGGCCGCCGGTGTAGACGCGCCCGCGCTCCGGCGGGATCAGGCCGGCGATGGCGCGCAGCAGGGTGGACTTGCCTGAGCCGTTGGAGCCGATGAGCCCGATGGCCTCGCCCCGGTAGGCGACGAAGCTGACGCCCTTTACGGCGTGCACCTCCTGCACCCGCGGGGTGCGTTCGCGGCGCACTATCCGCCGCAGCGCCGCGGCGCCGCCGCCCCGGCTCCTGGCGCCGTAGACGCGGTAGACGATGTGCACGCCGTCCGCGATCACGGTCGGGACGCGCTCGTCCTCGACCGGCGTGGCGGGAACGTTCCCCTCAGTCGCGGCCATACCGCTCCTCCGCCTTCCAGAAGTACACGAAGCCGCCGAAGCCCAGCAGCACGGCCCAGCCGAGCGCGTACAGCCAGGTCTCGGCCGGCACGGTGTTCGCGTAGCCCCCGTCCATCAGGGCGAAACGCATCAGGTCCATGTAGACCGCGGCGGGGTTGGCGGCCAGGATATCCGCCACCCAGGCCGGACCGTGGGCCCGCTCCTCGACCATGGACCGGATCGGGAACATCACACCGGACGCGTACATCCAGGTGCGCATCACGAACGGCAGCACCTGGGCCAGGTCGGGGGTGCGGCTGCCCATCCTGGCGAAGATCAGTGCCAGGCCGGCGTTGAAGCCGAACTGCAGCGCCAGCGCCGGCACCACCAGGAACCAGGTCAGGTCCGGGTACTGCCCGAACCCCAGCATGACCGCGACCAGCACGATCATGGAGTACAGCAGCTGCTGGAGCTGTTGGAGACAGAAGGAGATCGGCAGCGAGGCCCGGGGGAAGTGCAGGGCCCGCACCAGGCCGAGGTTGTTCGCGATGGACTTCACGCCCGACATCGCCGACTGCTGGGTGAAGGCGAAGACGAACACGCCGGTCACCAGGAACGGGATGTACTCGGTCTTGGTCATCCCGCCACGGGCGCCGAGCAGGATGCCGAAGATCAGGAAGAACACGACGGCGTTGAGCAGCGGGGTCAGCACCTGCCAGAGCTGGCCCAGCTTGGCCCGGCTGTACTGGGCGGTCAGCTTCGCCTGGGAGAAGGCGAGGATGAAGTGCCGCCGCCCCCACAGCTGCCTGACGTACGTGGGCAGCGGGGGCCTGGCGCCGCTGACGGACAGCCCGTGACGGGCCGCCAGGTCGGCCAGTGACTCATCCCGGGGGGACGCACCGACGTGCGTTGTCTGACTCACCTTGTAACTCTCGTCCTCACAGAGCGCAGCTGTGGCACCGCCACGGTGCGTAAGTCCTCACAGGGTACTTACGTGCGGTGCGGTAATTCCCTGGATACTCTCAGACCCGCCCGGCTCAGATGACGGGAGGTCGGCCCAGCCGGGTCAGGCGCCACACAGTACGCCAGCGCATCGGCCGGCGGGCACCACAGGGGGTGCGCCAGCCCTCCGCGAAGCCCCCGAGCCACGCCTTGAGCGCGGGACGGGAGGGCCGCCGGGCCAGCGTGATCAGCGTCCAGACCGACAGGTACACGGGCATCAGGAGGAGCGGCAGGTTGCGCCGGGCCAGCCAGACCCGGTTCCTGGCGGTCATCCGGTGGTAGAGGGGGTGGCGCGAGGGCAGGGTGGTGGGGTGGTGCAGCACCAGGTCCGCGCGGTAGTCGATCCGCCAGCCGGCGTCGAGCGCCCGCCAGGCCAGGTCGGTCTCCTCGTGGGCGTAGAAGAAGTGTTCGGGCAGCACGCCGACCTGCTGGAACACCTGGGTGCGGACCGCGTTCGCGCCGCCGAGGAACGTGGTGACCTGGGAGGAACGCTCCGGATCCGAGGCCCGCAACCGCGGCACATGGCGACGCTGCGTGACGCCACTGTCCGGATCCGCGATTCGGAAGCTGACGATGCCGAGCTGGGGGTCCGCGTCGAAGGCGGCGCGCACCGCCTCGGCCGTGCCTTTGTCCGGAAGCAGCCCGTCGTCGTCCAGAAACAGCAGCACGTCGACGTCCACGCCGTTCGGCCCGAAGGTCTCGATGCCGACGTTCCGACCACCGGGAATGCCGAGGTTTTCCGGCAGTTCCACGCTGCGCACTCCGGCGGGCAGCTCGGGCAGCCCCGAACCGTTACCGACGACCACCACCTCGATGCCGTCGCCCTCCTGCCCGGCCACCGAGTCCAGCAGGGCGCCCAGCGCCGCGGGGCGGTCACCTCTGGTCAGGACCACCGCTCCGAGCTTCAGCTGCACCGTTCCCACCGCGATCACCGCAGCCTGCTGGAGGCGAGGACGGACACCAGGTGCAGCAGGACCTGCACCAGGGCGATGGCGGTCAGCACCGCCACACCCAGCCGGGTGAAGAACAGCTCACCCGACTCGTCGCCGGCGAGGACGTCGAGGACGGCCACCGCCAGGATGAGCAGGGACGCCTCCACGCCCCCGATCAGCCGGTGGAAGCGCAGGGCCGAGGCGGCCCGGCGGGCCAGCGCGAGGCCGGCGGCACGGGGCGCGGCCGCCCCCTCCCCGGCGGCGGGCAGGCCCGCCCGGCTCCTGGCCACGTCGACGAGGTCCGTCTCGGCCTTGATGAGTATCGCTCCCAGTGCGGCGACCGTGCCGAGGAAGGCCCAGAGCCAGTTCGGCGCCGGCTCCTCGCCGCCGAGGACGCCGGCCGCCCGCAGGCCGAAGCCCACCAGCAGGGCGGCCTCCGCCAGGTAGTGGCCGACGCGGTCGAGGTAGACGCCGGTGACCGACGTCGTGGCCCGCCAGCGGGCCACCTCGCCGTCCACGCAGTCGAGCAGCAGGTAGAGCTGGATCAGCAGGGCGGCGGCCACCGCCCCCGGTACCCCGGGGACCAGCAGCGCCGCCCCGGCCGCGACGCCGGCGAGGACCATCAGGTAGGTGAGCTGGTTGGCGGTGATCCTGGTGGTCACCAGGTGCCGGGTCCAGCGCAACGAGATCTCGCGCATGTACATGCGCCCGGCCCAGTGCTCGCCGCTGCGCCGGTCCGTCACGCCCGGCGGGTGCACGACCGGCCGGAGTTCAGCTACTGATGGCTTTGACATAGTCCGCGTACGCGTCTCTGATTTCGTCGGTGGTCAGGTCGAGGTGCTCAAGAATGGTGTAGCGGCCGGGGCGGGTCTGCGGTGCGAATCCCACCGCGGCCACGAACTCCTCGGTGTCGAAGCCGATCTCCTCGGGCAACACGGGCAGCCCGTGGCGCCGCAGCACCTCGGCGATCAGCGAGGACAGCTCGAGTTCCCCGCGCAGGTGGGTGGCGAACGCCGCGCCGAGCCCGACCTGCTCCCCGTGCAGGGCGGAACGGCGGGGGTAGAGCACGTCCAGGGCGTGCGAGATCTCGTGGCAGCCGCCGGACGACGGCCGGGTGTGCCCGGCGATCGACATGGCGATGCCGGAGAGCACCAGCGCCTCGGCGAGCACCGTGAGGAAGGCGTCGTCACCGCAGCCGCCCGGGTGGCGCAGCACCGCCTCGCCGGCCTGCCGGGCCATGGCCGCGGACAGCCCGTCGATCTGCTCGCCGGTCTCCCGATGTGAGAGCTCCCAGTCGGCGACGGCGGAGAGGTTGGAGACCACGTCGCCGATGCCGGAGCGCACATAACGGACCGGCGCGTCCCGGATCACGTCGAGGTCGACGACCAGCGCGATGGGCGTCGGCACCCCGTAGGAGCCGCGCCCGGCGTCGTTGTCGAGGATCGACACGGGCGAGCAGATCCCGTCGTGCGAGAGGTTCGTCGCGACGGCCACCATCGGCAGGCCGACGCGCGCCGCGGCGTACTTCGCGGCGTCGATGATCTTGCCGCCGCCGAGACCCACCACGGCGTCGTAGTGTGCCGAGCGCATGGCGTCGGCGAGCTCGACGGCCGCGTCGATGGTGCCGCCCGCCACCTCGTACCAGTCGGCGCCCGGCAGGGCGGGGGCCAGCCGGTCGCGCAGCGCGGCGCCCGAGCCCCGGCTGATCGCGACCGCCAGCCGTCCCGAGGAGGAGATCCGCTGGTCGGCGAGGAGCCCCGCCAGGTTGTCCAGGGCCCCGGCGGCGATGTCGACCGAGACGGGAGACGGGATGAGGCGGGTCAGTACCGGCACGCGATCTCCCTTCCCCTGGCCAGGTCCTCGTGGTTGTCGATCTCCACCCAACTGATGTCGCCGATCGGCGCCGTGTCGATGCGGAAACCGCGGTCCACGAGCTCCTGGTAGCCGTCCTCGTAGTACAGCTGGGGGTCGCGCTCGAAGGTGGTGCGCAGCGCGTCGGCCAGGTCGGCAGCGGCTTCGGCCTCGATCAGGGTGACCCCGATGTACTCGCCGGTGGCCTCGGCCGGGGGCATCAGCTTGGTGATCCGCTGGAGGCCCTTCTCCGGATCCGTGACGACCTTCATCTCCTCGTCCGCGAGGCTCTTCACGGTGTCCAGGGCGAGCACCAGCCGGCGGCCCTGGCCACGAGCGGCCAGCAGGGTCCGCTCCACGGAGGCGGGGTGTACGGTGTCGCCGTTGGCGAGGATGACGCCCTCGGCGATCACGTCCCGGGCGCACCACAGGGAGTAGGCGTTGTTCCACTCCTCGGCCTTGTCGTTCTCCACGAGGGTGAGCCGCACCCCGTACTTGCGTTCCAGCGCGGCCTTGCGCTCGTACACGGCCTCCTTGCGGTAGCCGACGACGATCGCCGCCTCGGCCAGCCCGACCTCGGCGAAGTTCGCCAGGGTCAGGTCAAGGACCGTTCTCTCCTCGCCGTCGTCCGTCGAGGCGACCGGCACCAGTGCCTTGGGCAGGGTGTCGGTGTAGGGGCGAAGGCGCCGACCGGCGCCGGCGGCCAGCACGAGGCCGATCATCCGGGTACTCCTGTTTCGTCGTGTACGGCAGGTGCCCGGGAGGAGATCCAGAAACGGATGCTCTCTCCCAGCACCAGAAGCGCCAGGGTCCCGCCAAGGACCGCCAGCGCCGTGGTGAAGCCTTCTCCCTCCGCCCAGAGTGCGGCGGCGGCGGTGACCACCAGAACGCGTCCCTCATGGCCGCCGGTGGTGCTGGTCAGCCAGCGCGGGGGCGCTCCGGCGCCGCCCCGCAGGCGGTACACCGTGTCGTAGTGATGGTAGGCGCAAGCCGCCATCAGAACGAAAGCCGCCGGCAAAGCTGTATTCACGTTGTTGTGCGATGCGTTACCCGTCGCACCGCTCGACCCGGCGTTCACGGCCAGGATCAGGACGCAGCCGTACTCCCCCGCGCGGAAGAGCGGGGGCAGCAGCCAGTCCAGCGGCCGATCCAGCGGGCCGGCGAGCGCGCGGCCGGCGCACAGCGCGTAGAGCGCCGCGGCGGCGACCGCGAACCAGCCGGCGTCGGCGCCGGTGAGCAGCAGCGCGCCGAACAACAGCAGGACGCCGGCCAGCGCCCACAGCGGAGCGGTGAACGCACCCGTCGTGTGGGGTCCGGGGCGGGCCAGCGCCGTGGCGAGCGGGCCGCTGTCGGTGAGGGCGGCCAGCACCCGGGCCGCGGGCTCGGGGACCCGGGACCGGCGGGTGGAGCGCAGCAGCCGGCCGGCCGTGGTGTAGCAGGCGGCGAAGCCGCCGGCGGCGAGCAGCACGATCAACGTGGTGCGCGGCGTGGTCAGCGCGGTGAGCACGGCGATCAGTGCCCAGCGCTCGCCGATCGGCAGCACGACCATCCGGCGCAGCCACACGGTCCAGCCGATCCGGTCGAGCCGCCCGGAGAGCGTTGCAGCGGGGTCCCGCCGTGCCGCCGTGGTGGGTGCCTGAGGTGCGTCACCGGCGGCAGGGACCTGGTTTCCATGATCCGCCTGGTGTGCCTCGTTGAAGGCGAAGTCGACGATATGGCGACAGGTCTGCAGGGCCATCGCCGCCAGCGCCAGCGCCCATACGTCGTCGCCGTTCCTGGCGGCGCCGAGCGCCAGCCCGGCGTAGAAGGCGTACTCCTTGGCCCGGTCGAAGGTGGCGTCCAACCAGGCCCCAAGCGTGGAGTAGCGCAGCGCGTAGCGCGCCAGCTGGCCGTCCGCGCAGTCGAGCACGAAGGAGGCCAGCAGCAGCACGGCGGCGGCGACGTAGCCGGGGCGGGTGCCGGTGGCGGCGCAGCCCGCGGCGACCAGCGCGGTCAGCAGCGATGCCGTGGTGACCTGGTTGGGGGTCAGGCCGCGGCGGGCGCACCAGCGGGCCAGATACCGCGAGTACGGGCTGACGAGGTGGGTGGTGAAGAAGCCGTCGCGGGACTTCACCGCGCCGCGCAGCCGCACCGCCTCCTCGTCGACGGCGGCGGTCCGGGCCAGGGCGCGGTCCCGGTCGGCGGCGGTGTCGGGGATCACGGCCACCAGCGGGCCGAGTTCCGGCCGGTGCACGGCCGTCCCGGCGGCGGCCAACCGCCCGGCGAGCCGGTCGGCCAGACAGGTGGCCGGCGGCGCGGCGGTGGGCGCGCCGCCCGGTCCGTTCGCCGCCGGCTCCGCCACGCCGGGCGTGGCCGGTCCGGCGGCCGCGACCGCCGCGGCCAGCGCCGCGCGGGCCGCCGGCTGGGCGGTGACCGCGCCGGGGACGGCGGCCGCGGGGAAGCGCGGGTCGGTGAGGCCGAGCCTGAGGCTGTGCCGGTGCCCGGTGAACCGAGGGTCCACGACCGCGACCCGCTCGCCCGCCGGGGCGTCCGCCAGTTCCCGCGCCAGCCCGGCGGGGCCCGCCGCCTGGTCAGCCACCCGCACCGAGAATCCCAGCGCGCGCAGGTCGTCGACGAGGGACGTCCCGGGTACGGGTGGGCCGGTCAGGATGGCGATGGACAGCTGGACTCACTCCTCGGGGCGACTCCGCACTCTGCGAGCCGCACGACGCGCTGAGATTATCTGATGACAACCATGCGGCAAGAATGACGTTGGGTGGTGGTCACCCGTCGTTCATCCGTGACGGAGCGCCGCGTCGCCGTCTGGCGCGACCTTACGCGAGTGGGGGAGCACGGACCGGGGTCAGCGCGTCACGCCGGGACGGGGACGCCTAAGCTGCCGGCATGAGCTGGCTGATCACCGGCGGCGCCGGGTACATAGGGGCCCATGTGGTCCACACCATGACGGATGCGGGCGAACGCGTGGTGGTGCTGGACGACCTGAGCAACGGGATCGTGGACCGACTGCCCGAGGGCGTCACGGTGGTCCACGGCTCGGTCCTCGACCGCCCACTCCTCGACGCGACGCTGGCGGAGCACCAGGTCACCGGGGTGGTGCATCTGGCGGCGCGCAAGCAGGCCGGGGAGTCCGTGGCACAGCCGATGCGCTACTACCGGGACAACGTGCACGGCCTGACGGTGCTGCTGGAGGCGGTGGTCGAGGCCGAGGTGCGCAGTTTCCTGTTCTCCTCCTCCGCGGCGGTCTACGGCGCGCCGGACGTCGATCTGGTGACCGAGGACACGCCGTGCCGGCCGGTGAACCCCTACGGAGAGACCAAGCTGGCCGGCGAGTGGCTGGTGCGGGCCGCGGGGCGAGTTCACGACATCTCCACCGCCTGTCTGCGCTACTTCAACGTGGCCGGCGCGGCGCGCCCCGAACTGGCGGACGCCGGCTCCTCCAACATCATCCCCGCCTTCTTCGAGCGGCTCGACCGGGGTGAGGCGCCGCTGATCTACGGCGACGACTACCCGACACCCGACGGCACCTGCGTCCGGGACTACGTGCACGTCGCCGACCTGGCCGACGCACATCTGGCCGCGGCGCGGTGGCTCCTGCACGAGCGCTCCGGCGCGGGGTCCGAGACGGGATCCGAGGCAGGGCCGGCCGAGCTGACCGTGAACATCGGCACCGGCCGGGGCGTCTCGGTGCGGGAGCTGGCCACCCTGGTCGCCGAGGTGACCGGGCGCCGGGAGCCGGCCGCCCAGATCGCACCACGACGCGCCGGCGACCCGCCCCGGGTGGTGGCCTCGGCGGACCGGGCGCGCCGGTTGCTGGGCTTCACCGCGCACCGGGACGCGGCCGAGATGGTCACCTCGGCCTGGCAGGGCTGGCGCCACCTGCACCCCTGACGCGTTTCCTCGCTGCCCCCGGCAGCGACCCACCAAAAGCGCAGGTCAGAGCACATGACAACGGTGTTCGGTGCCGCGCTGCCAGATACCCCGCCCGCAGTTCAGGCGCGATCACATGGCAGCCGGCTACCGCGGAAGGCTGGGCTCGCTGGCCGTGGTGCTGGCGGCGGGGTGATCCTGGTCACCGGCTGGTAGCGCGCCGACCCGATCGCCTCACTGCTGATCGCGCTGGTGATTGCGCCCCGGACGGTGCGGCTGGCCAGGGGAGGCGCTGGACGTGCTGCCGGGGTGACGGACCTGCGCGATCTCCATGTGTGGACGATCACCTCAGGTATGCCGGCGCTCTGGCGCAGGTCGTGGTGAGTCAGGAGGTCCGCACCTGCGTGCGGCACACGAGGCCCGCCCATGCCACTGAGCTGGTGGGGCACACTGATCGTGATCGCCCGGTGGCACACCGGGAGACCGGAGTCCTCACACGGAGGGGTGCCCATGCCCGAGAGCCCGACCGACAGCCTGTCCGAGAACGCATCCAACGGCGCGCCGGCCGGCACCGCGGAACCGATCATGCTCGAACTGGTCGACGAGACCGGCCGGACGACGGGCACCGCGGAGAAGCTCGCCGCGCACCAGCCGCCGGGGCGACTGCACCGCGCCTTCTCGGTCTTCCTCTGCGATCCGACCGGCCGGCTGCTGCTGCAGCGCCGGGCCGAGGAGAAGTACCACTCCCCCGGCGTGTGGTCGAACACCTGCTGCGGGCACCCGTATCCGGGCGAACCGCCGTTCCTGGCCGCCACCCGGCGCACGGTGGAGGAGCTGGGGGTGGCTCCCGCGGCGCTGCGCGAGGCCGGTACGGTCAGCTACCACCATCCGGATCCGGCATCCGGGCTGGTCGAGCGGGAGTTCAATCACCTCTTCGCGGGCCGGGTGACGGCGGCGCTGCGGCCCGACCCCGCCGAGGTGGCGCAGATCGCGTTCGTCACCCCCGCGGAGCTGGCGCAGCGGCACGCCGAGGCGCCGTTCTCCGCGTGGTTCATGACCGTGCTGGACGCCGCCCGGCCGGCGATCCGCCAGGTGACCGGCGGCACCGCGGGCTGGTGAGCGTCGGCCGGTGAGGTCACGGGCGGTCGAGGTCCAGCGGCAGCGCCGCCCAGGTCCGCTTCCCGCCGTCGGCGGTCGGCTCCACGCCGCAGTCGCCGCCGGCCGTCACGGCCGTGGCCCTGACCAGAAGCAGGCCGCGCCCGCCCGTGGTCTCCTGTTCGGGGGCCACCTGGAGCGCGGTGGGGCGGTAGGGGTGGCCGTCCTCGACCGCCAGCCGCACCCACCCCGGCTCCAGGCGCACCTCGACGCCGATCACCGGGGTGAGCAGGGCGGCGTGCCGGACGGCGTTGGTCACCAGTTCGGAGATGATCAGCAGCACGCCGTGCAGCCGGTCGGCGGAGAGCGGGGCCTGCTGGCGGTGCAGCAGGTCGCGCACCGCGTGCCGGATCTGCGGCACCGCGACGTCCAGGGGGGCGGCCGTGAAGCGCCAGGTGCCGGCGAGGGCGGGCGCGGGTCGGGGAGGGGCGACCGATCGAATGTCCATGGTGTGGGCACCGGCTCTCTGGTCCGTGGGAGGTCTCTCGTGCGCTGGTGGATGCCACTGAGTCTTGGCATGTGCCAGGGCAACTTGACCCGGTGACCGGAATTAGTCGCATATCGGATAGATTCTGCCCGCATACTTTCGAAGCTCGGCCATTTGTGACCGATTGACGTGTACGAGATTCCTCGCCACCCCATCACCCGACTGGCAGAGCGCGTAGTTGCGAACCAGTGGAAGCGGGCACCGGCGTGAGCGCCGGTCCGGGGCGGCACCACGTTTCGCGACGATACGGAAGTTGAGAAATCTGACTACCGGGCTGCGGCACTCCGGCCGTTTCGGCACGGTCGGCGCCCTCCATAATTACGATCACCATGTATATGAATACCCCCGAACGACAAGGAAAAGGGCAGATCCCTCTTGCTGCATATATTTCAGGGAGTGTTCGACGGGCATCAGGGGCAAGGTCATTCCGACCGCTTTCCCTGGATTGTCTGGACGCTGGAGTACTGCTCTCATGGCACTGCCGCAAGGCCCCCTGGACCACCGCTACCAGGGGGAACACCCGGTGCGGACGCTCGCCTACCTCTTCCGGAAGGATCGCCCGCGGCTGGTGGTCGCGGTGCTAGCGTTCGTCGTCAAGCACAGCCCGGTCTGGCTGCTGCCGCTGATCACCGCGAACATCATCGACATCGTGGTCGAGCGCCACCCAATCTCCGAGCTGGGCACCAACACCGCGGTGTTGCTGGTGGTCCTGATGCTCAACTACCCCACGCACCTGCTCTACGTCCGCTGCATGCACGGCAGCGTCCGCCGCACCGGCACCACGCTGCGCTCGGCGCTGTGCCGCCGGATGCAGGAGCTATCCATCGGCTACCACTCCCGGATGAGCGCCAGCGCCCTGCAGACCAAGGTGATCCGCGACGTGGAGAACATCGAGCAGTCGGTTCAGCAGAGCGCGGACAACGGGCTGGCCGCGATCATCACGCTCACCGGCGGTCTGATGGTGATCGGTTTCCGGGTGCCCGCCGCGCTGCCGGTCTTCGTCATCGTGGTGCCGACCGCGGCCGTGCTGGTGCGCCGGCTGCGCGGCCGACTCCGCAGCCGCAACGAGCAGTTCCGCCGCCAGGTGGAGCAACTATCCACCCGCGTTGGGGAGATGACCAGCCTGATCCCGGTCACCCGGGCCCACGGCCTGGAACGCACCGCGCTGAACCGGGTGGACGGCTCGCTGCGGCAGGTACTCACCGCGGGCATACGGCTCGACCTGCTCAACGGCCACTTCAGCGCGCTGGCCTGGATCATGCTCAACGCCCTCGGCATCGGCTTCCTGGCCGGGGCGGCGCTGATCTCGTACCACAGCTGGCTGCCGATCACCGCCGGCGACGTGGTCATGCTCAGCACGTTCTTCAGCACGCTCACCGGCTCCACGTCGATGCTGATGGCGCTGACCCCCATCATCAGCAGGGGACTGGAGTCGGTGCGCTCCGTCGGCGAGGTGCTCCAGGCCCCCGACCTGGAGATCAACGCGGGCAAGACGAAGGTCGACGCGGTCAAGGGCCGCCTGGAGTTCGAGGGGGTCAACTTCCGCTACGAGGGCGAGGGACCGCCGGCGATCGTCGACTTCACCCTGTCGGTGCCGCCCGGCGAGACCATCGCCCTGGTCGGCGCTTCGGGCGCCGGCAAGTCGACCGTCCTGAACCTGCTGATCGGCTTCATCCGCCCAGAGTCGGGCCGGCTCCTGCTCGACGGCACCGACATGTCCCTTCTCGACCTGCGCACCTACCGGCGCTTCCTGTCGGTGGTGCCGCAGGACTCGGTGCTGTTCGAGGGCACCATCCGGGAGAACGTCGGGTACGGCATGGGCGATGTCGATCCGGAGAGCGTGCGGGACGCGCTGCGGGACGCCAACGCCCTCGAGTTCGTGGAACGCCTCCCGCAGGGCCTGGACACGGTGGTCGGGGAGCGCGGCGCCCGGCTCTCCGGCGGCCAGCGGCAGCGCATCGCCATCGCCAGGGCGCTGATCCGGGACCCGCGGATCCTGGTGCTCGACGAGGCGACCTCCGCCCTGGACACCCGCTCGGAGGCGCTGGTGCAGGAGGCGATGGACCGCCTGATGCGGGGCCGCACGGTCTTCGTGGTCGCGCACCGGCTGTCCACGGTGCGCGAGGCCGACCGCATCGTGGTCATGGAACAGGGCCGGATCCGCGAGATCGGCCGCCACACCGACCTGCTGCGGCGCGGCGGCCTCTACGCCCGACTGCAGTCCACCCAGATGTCCTGAGCCCTACGCACAGGGCCCCACACACTGAGTCCCCCACACCGAACGGCTCCCCCACCACGACCCCGCGGCCGGAACCGGTCAGGGCGGGTCGATCTCGGTCAGGCCGTCGTCCAGGTACAGCCACCGGGTGATGCCCAGGTCCCGCAGGAACGGACGGTCGTGGCTGGCCACGAGCAGCGCCCCCCGGTAGGACTCCAGGGCGGAGGTGAGCTGGCGCACGCTGGCCAGGTCGAGGTTGTTGGTCGGCTCGTCCAGCATCAGCAGCTGCGGCGCGGGCTCGGCCAGCATCAGGGCGGCCAACGAGGCGCGGAAGCGCTCCCCGCCGGAGAGGGTGTCCACCCGCTGGTCGGGCCGCTCCTTCCGGAACAGGAAGCGGGCCAACTGGGCGCGGACGCGCTGGAGGCCGGCGCTCGGCGCCAGCAGCCTGACGTTCTCGGCGATGCTCAGCGACTCGTCCAGGATGTCCAGCCGCTGGGGCAGGTAGCGCAGCGGAACGTGCCGGAGCACCTCGCCCTCCCGCGGTTCGACCGCACCGGCGACGGTGTCCAGCAGCGTGGTCTTGCCGGCACCGTTGCGGCCCATCAGGGCGATCCGCTCCGGGCCCTGCACCTCGAGGTCCACACGCTCGCCGTACCGCGGCAGCAGGTCGCGCAGGCTGAGCACGCGCCGGCGTGGCGGGACCGCCGTATGCGGCAGGTCCACGCGGATCTCGTCGTCGTCCCGCACCCCCTCCTCGGCGTTCTCCAGACGCTCCCTGGCCTGGGCGAGGCGCTCCTCGTGCAGGATGCGGTGCTTGCCCGCGGACTCCTGTGCGGCGCGTTTGCGTGCCCCCGCCACGATCTTCGGCAGGCCCTTGGTCTCGGCCGCCTTCCGACCCTGGCGGGCGCGTCCCGCCAGCTTGTCGTGGGCCTCGATCAGATCACGCTTCTGCCGCCGCACATCGGCCTCGGCGGAGCGCACCATCCGCTCGGCGGCCTCCTGTTCGACGGCCAGCGCCTCCTCGTATTCGGAGAGCGTGCCGCCGAACCAGCGGACGCCGCCCTCGCGCAGGTCGGCGATCTGGTCAACCCGCTCCAGCAGCTCCCGGTCGTGGCTGACCACCACGAGCACCCCGCCCCAGGCGCGTACGGCGGCGTACAGCCGCTCCCTGGCGTCCACGTCGAGGTTGTTGGTCGGCTCGTCGAGCAGCAGGATCTCCGGGCGGCGCAGCAGCAGCGCGGCGAGCCGCAGCAGCACGGTCTCGCCGCCGGAGAGCTGGCCGACGTGCCGATCGAGCGACACATGGTCGAGGCCGAGTTGGTCCAGGGTGGCGCGGGTGCGCTCCTCCACGTCCCAGTCGTCGCCGACGGCCGCGAAGTGCTCCTCGCTGGCGTCACCGGCCTCGATGGCGTGCAGGGCGGCCCGGGTGCGGTCGATGCCGAGCACCCGGTCGACGGGCTGTGCCGTGTCCAGGGTGAGGTTCTGTCGCAGATAGCCCACCCGGCCCGTGGTCCGCACCGAACCGGCGACGGGGCGCAGCTCGCCGGCGACGAGCCGGAGCAGCGTCGACTTGCCCGTGCCGTTGAGCCCGATCAGGCCGGTCCGGCCGGGCCCGATCGCCAGGTCGAGGCCTTCGAACAGGGGGGTGCCGTCCGGCCAGGCGAAGCGCAGGCCGTGACAGCTGATGTGGGTGGTTGAGGTAGCCATTCCGGCCTCCGGGGAGTGGTGTCCAGCGACGGGGCGACACGTGGAGACACCGGGCCCAGGCGGGCTGGCGGTCGGAACGGCGAGGGGCGGCGCAAAGCGCCGAGGCCGTGGTTTCCGAGGTCGTGCGCGCGGCGCGGCGGCGCGACGAATGCGCGCTGCCGACGGGCTCACGGTGTCCGACGACCTCAGATGTTCAACGGGCTCTCCCCACGACGACAACAGAGCCGTCGTCGACTGTAGGCGGTTGCCCCCGCCGGGGGCAACCGCCTTTCTCCGCTCCGGCGGCTCAGCGCCGCCCGCGGTCGGGACCGAGCAGGCCGGCGCGGCGCAGTGCGTCCGCCATGGCGCTGTTCTCCGGGGCGGCCTCCCGGCGCTGGCCACGCTGGCCGCCGCCACCCCCGCCACCCCCGCCGCCTCCGCCGCGCCGGTCGCGCTGGCGCGGGGCCCCGCCGCCCCCGCCGCCTCGACCGCTCCGGTCACCCCGGTCCTCCTGGCCGCCCCCGCCGCCTCGACCGCTCCGGTCACCCCGGTCCTCCTGGCCGCGCCCGCCGCTCTGGCCGGCGGAGCCGCCGCCGGCGCCCGGCTCGTCGTCCAGCCGCAGGGTCAGCGAGATCCGCTTCCGCGGCACGTCCACGCTGAGCACCCGCACCGTGACGATGTCGCCGGGCTTGACGACCTCGCGCGGGTCGGAGACGAACTTCTTGGACATCGCCGAGACGTGCACCAGCCCGTCCTGGTGCACGCCGATGTCCACGAAGGCGCCGAACGCGGCGACGTTGGAGACCACGCCCTCCAGGACCATCCCGGGCGTGAGGTCGCCGATCTTCTCCACGCCCTCCTTGAACTGCGCGGTGCGGAAGCCGGGACGCGGGTCGCGGCCCGGCTTCTCCAGCTCCTTCAGGATGTCGGTGACGGTCGGCAGGCCGAAGGTGTCGTCGACGAAGTCACCCGGCTTCAGGGTGCGCAGCAGCCGCGCGTTCCCCACCAGCTGGGGAACCTCGGTGCCGGAGGCCCCGACGATGCGCCGCACCACGGGGTACGCCTCGGGGTGCACCGCGGAGGCGTCCAGCGGGTCGCCGCCACCGCGGATGCGCAGGAACCCGGCGCACTGCTCGAACGCCTTCGGGCCGAGCCGGGGCACCTGCTTCAGCCCACCCCGGTCACGGAACGGGCCGTGCGCGTCGCGGTGGCCCACGATGTGCTCGGCCAGCGTGGTGCCGATACCGGAGACCCGGGCCAGCAGCGGCGCCGACGCCGTGTTGACGTCGACGCCGACGCCGTTCACGCAGTCCTCGACGACCGCGTCCAGCGAGCGGGACAGCTTCACCTCGGACAGGTCGTGCTGGTACTGGCCGACGCCGATGGACCTCGGGTCGATCTTGACCAGCTCGGCCAGCGGGTCCTGCAGCCGGCGGGCGATGGACACCGCGCCGCGCAGCGACACGTCGAGCTCGGGCAGCTCCTGGCTGGCGTAGGCGGAGGCGGAGTACACCGAGGCGCCGGCCTCGGAGACCACCATCCGGGTGAGCTTCAGCTCCGGGTGCCGGACGATCAGCTCGCCGGCCAGCTTGTCGGTCTCCCGGGAGGCCGTGCCGTTGCCGATCGCGATCAGCTCGACGCCGTGCTCGCGGGCCAGGGCGCCGAGCCGGGTCAGCGCCTCGTCCCAGCGCCGCACCGGGGCGTGCGGGTAGATGGTGTCGGTGGCGGCGACCTTGCCGGTGGCGTCCACGACGGCGACCTTCACGCCGGTGCGCAGCCCTGGGTCGAGACCCATGGTGGACCGGGTGCCGGCGGGCGCGGCCAGCAGCAGGTCCCGGAGGTTCGCCGCGAAGACGGCGACCGCCTCGTCCTCGGCGGCGGTGCGCAGCCGGGTCCGCAAGTCGATGCCGAGGTGCACCAGGATCCGGGTGCGCCAGGCCCAGCGCACCGTCTCGGCGAGCCACGGGTCGGCTGGGCGGCCCAGGTTCTCGATGCCGAAGCGCCGGGCGATCGCCCCCTCGTACCAGCTCGGCCCCGGCCGTTCGGCGCCCGTGGGCTCGTCCTCCGCCTCCGGGTCCAGGGCGAGGTCGAGGATCTCCTCCTTCTCCCCCCGGAACATCGCCAGCGTCCGGTGGGAGGGCAGCCCGGTGAACGGTTCGGCGACGTCGAAGTAGTCGGAGAACTTGGCGCCGGCCTCCTCCTTGCCCTCCCTGACCCGGGACACCAGCCGACCGGCACCCCACATCCGTTCGCGCAGCTCGCCGAGCAGGTCGGCGTCCTCCCCGAAGCGCTCGGTGAGGATGGCGCGGGCGCCGGCCAGCGCCGCGTCCGCGTCGGGCACGCCGCGCTCGGCGTCCACGAAGGCGGCGGCGGCCGCCGCGGGCTGCACCCCGGGGTCGCCCAGCAGCCCGTCCGCGAGCGGCTCGAGGCCGGCCTCCCTGGCGATCTGGGCCTTGGTGCGGCGCTTCGGCTTGTACGGGAGGTAGATGTCCTCCAGGCGGGCCTTGGTCTCGGCGCCGCGGATCTTCGCCTCCAGCTCGGCGTCCAGCTTGCCCTGCCCGCGCACCGACTCCAGGATCGCCGTGCGCCGTTCCTCCAGCTCCCGCAGGTACCGCAGCCGCTCCTCGACGGAGCGCAGCTGCGCGTCGTCGAGCGCGCCGGTGACCTCCTTGCGGTAGCGGGCGATGAAGGGCACGGTGGAGCCGCCGTCGAGCAGCCCGACGGCCGCCGTCACCTGCCCCTCCCGAACGCCCAACTCCTCGGCGATCCTGCCTTCGATGGACCGGCCTGCGACCGACTGTGTCACGATCAACGCTCCGCTTTCCCGGCGCCCGGTGCGCCGCGGTCTGCATTGTGGCAGGAGCCACCGACGTTCGGGCGGCCAGGCGCGCGGCTCGGCCGGGACTCGGCGCGGACTCGGCCGGCCGGCCACCGTTCCGGACCGCTCGGGACTGCTCCGGATCGCTCGGGACCACTACGGGCCCCGTCATGCCTGGGCGCGGGTGGCGCGCTGGGCGAGCGCCGCGTCCCTGACGTCGGGCACCGGGTGGCGGCGCAGCCAACGCAGCAGCTCGCGCCAGGGCGGCGCCCAGTCGGAGCCGGTCCCGCCGACCCGGGTCAGCTCGACCGCGAACTGCCCCGCGGCCGCGCCGCCCTCGGCGCCCAGCCGGCCGGCGACGACGAGCAACGCATGGGGGTCCCCCCCGAAGGCTGGGGGAATTTGACCCGGTAGGGCGCGGCTGGTCAGCCTGTGGTGCAGTTCGCCGGCGGTGCGGGCGGCGAGCGCCGGGCGGTCGTGGTGCAACCAGGCCAGCCGGACCAGCTCCTCGCCGAGGGCGTCGGGCGCCGCGTCGAGGTCCACGGCGGCGAGCAGCAGCCGGACGGCGTCGGGGAGGAAGTCCGGGTGCCGGGCGAGCAGTTCGCCGGCCTCGGCGGCGAGGGGGCGGGCCTCGGTCGGGCGCTGGGTGGCGGCCAACGACAGCTGGTGCGCCAGCAGCGCGACGCGGGGCCTGGCCGGGCGGTCGTCGTCGGGTGCGGCGTTCTGTGCGGTGTCGGGCGCGTCGCCGCGGGCGTCGGCGGCGGCCAGCTGGTCGAGGACCGCGAGCAGCACGGCGCGGGGTCCGGGGGCGGTGAGGGCGAGTCGGCCCAGCGCCTGGGCGGCGCCGGTCCAGGTGTCGCGGACGCCGAGCGCGGTGACCGCTCTGGCCAACACCGCGCCGGCCTCCGGCGCCCACGGGCCCCAGTCGCACAGCGCGTGGTACACGGCCGGCAGCAGCTCCCGGTCGGCGGTGGCGGACATCCCGACGACCAGCTGGGCGTACCGCGCCCGGTGGTGCTCGGGGACCTCCAGCGGTGCCACCCGCAGCACGGCCCGGCCCAGCTCGCCGGCGGCGGTCACGGCGTCGCCCAGCAGCCGCCAGGCGCGCTCGTCGCCGAGCAGTCCCGCGGCCCCGGCGACGCAGGTGGCGCGGACGTGGCGGTGCTGCCCCGGGCGTTGGTAGACCTCGGTGAGCAGCGCGGCGGCCTCGGGGACCGGCAGCAGGGTGGCCGCGAGGCGCACCGCCTCCTTGCGGCTGGTCACCCTGGCACCGCCGCCCTCGGCGGGGTCGGGCAGCAGCAGGGCCCGAAGTCGTGTGGCGAGTTCGGCGGGCGGCACGTGCCGGGCGGCGCGGGCGGCGGCGTACAGCGCCACCCGGGCCCGGTCGCCGTCGGCGTGGGCGAGGAGGTCGGGGAGCGCGTCGCCCGGCCGGTCGGTCCGCACCAGGGCGGCCAGCGCGGCCTCGGCCAGCGCCACGTCGGGCGAGCCGGTCCAGCGGCGCACGATCTCGACGCCGACCTCGGGTATCACGGCGACCTCCGCGATCGCCGCCGTCCGGCGCGAAGCGGTGGGGATCCCCCCGGGGAGGGGAAGCGCCGAGGCGTCCGCGGCCTCGCGCGCGTACCGGCGGGCCGCCGCCCGCTGTTGGCGGGGCAGCCAGCGCCGCGTCTCGGGGCCCAGCGGTGGCAGCCAGCGGCTGCCGGCGGCCAGAAAACGGCCGTAGGGCGGCAGGTCGTCGAGCACCGCGTCGAGCAGATCGGTGCGGCGCCGGGTCAGGATCCGCAACACGGGCGGCAGGACGGCCGCGGACGGGTCGAGCGCGAGCACGTCGACGACCCGCCGGTCCCGGGTGGCCGGATCGGCCAGCCACAGCTCCGCGGCCCGGCGCGCGGTGGTGTCGGTGCCGAACTGCAGGGCCTGGTGCAGCAGCTCCTGGAGTTCGGCCATGCCGGCGGCGCGTCGGCCGACGGCCTGGGCCAGCGCGAAGGTGAGACCGTGGTCGACCTTCTCCGCGCCCGCCTCCAGCCAGGGTCGGAGTGCCTCGAAGACCTGGTGCTCCTGCCCGCGGCGCAGCGTGCGGTCGAGCCGGCCGAGATCGGCGCCGCCGGTGTGGCCGGAGAGCCGAACCACGGTGCGCAGCGCCCAGCCGACCAGGTCGCGTTGGGCGGTGGCGGCGTGTTCCCGCAGCACCGCGCAGGCCAGGCGGCTGAGGGCGGCGCGGGTGCGGGCCGAGGAGTCGCGGGCGGCGATGGCTTCGGCGGCGATGCGGTCCAGGTGGTCCACCGCCTCGTCGGTGACCAGCCCCGGGTGCACGGCGGCCAGCGCGGTGAGCGCGGCCGAGCGCACCGGGTCCTGCTCGTTGCGCAGCCGCTCGGCGTCGGCCAGCACGGCGGTGACGGCGGCGGGGTCCGCGGAGCCGACGGCGTTGCGGACCAGCAGCCGCCAGGCCGCGGCGCGTTCCTCCGGGTCCGCGTGGCCGGTGGCGGCCAGCAGTTCGCTCCTGGCCTCGGCCGGCGGCAGGTGGGCGAGCGCGGCCAGCCGGGTCAGCCGGGGCAGCCCTCGCTCACGGGCGCGCTCGGCCAGGCGACGGGCCTCGGCGTGCCGCGGGACATGCGGCAGCAGTTCGAGTATCCGGTGGTCCACGGTTCCCTCGCCGGGCTCTCCCGGTCCGAGGGCCGCGGGGGTGAGGGCGGCGGTGGCGGCGTCGTAGCAGGCGGCGCGGCGGCTGGGCGGCAGGGCGCGCAGCAGTTCGGCCAGCCGGACGGGGCGCCCGGCCCAGACCCGGGCTAGTTCCGCCAGTTCCGCCAGTTCCGGCGGCTCGGCGCGGACCAGCCGGCGCAGCACCCGCCGGGGCAGGCCGCGCTGCCCCAGCTGGTCGACACGTTCGGGGACGAGCAGGAGCCGCAGGGTGCGGGCGGGCTCGGCGGCGCCGAGCCGGGACAGCCGGTGCCACAGCGGGTCGGGCAGCGGCCCGGCGTGGTGGCGTTCCAGCAGGCCGAGCACGGCTGCCGGGCGGGCCCCGGCGGCGAGCGCCATACCCCGCGCATGCCGCTCCCACCAACCGTGGCGCAGCGCCTCGGGCAGCCGGGCGAGCTGGCGTTCGGCCTCGGCGAGCACCGCGTCCGGATGGCGGCGGACCAGCGCGTGCCAGCCGGTCAGCGCGGTGAGCAGTTCGGGCAGCAGCCGGGCGACCGTGTCGGGGCCGCAGGCGGGCAGCAGCCGCGCCGCCTCGGCGTCGCCCCACACCGCGCGGTGCCGGTCGACGAGCTGGTCGGCGAGGCCGGTGCGGCCGTCGGCCACGATCGTGCCGAGCAGCTCCCGGCGGACGACGGCGGGGGCGGACTCCAGCGCCACCTCGATCGCGTAGTCGCCGACGCCGGCGCGGTCGGCGGCGCGCTGCGCGCGGCGGCGTACCACCGGATCGGGATCGGTGAGTCGGCCGGCGAGATAGCCCTTCTCGCCGCCGGCGACGGCCGCGGCGACGGCCAGCCGGCTGCCGTGCACGCCGTGTCTGGCCAGGGCCTCGACCAGGTCCCGCAACTCGCCGCGGGCGGCGGCCCGGCGGGCCCGGACGGCCACCTCCCGCATCCGCCGCGGGTACGGCAGCGGGTCGAGCTCGCGGAGCACCTCGTCGGCACGGGAGTTGTCCATGGCGGCGATTGTGCCGCCCGCCGCTCGCCGGGTGGCGACGGGGGAGGCGCCCGGGCACGGCGGGTGGCCAACCGTGGACGACCGGTGCCGATCACTTGCCGTCGCTCGGGGAGCACTTCGGTTTCGCGGCCGTAACATGCCCCCATGAGACCGCACTCACCGCCGCTCGGGTTGCGGGAACGCAGGAAGCTCCGCACGCAGCACGACCTGCTGCGCTCGGGTCTTGAGCTGTTCATGGCCCGGGGCTACGGCCACACCACCGTCGGCGACATCGCGCATGCCGTCGAGGTGTCGGAGCGCACCTTCTTCCGCTACTTCGCGAGCAAGGAGGAGCTGGTGCTCCAGCCGATGCGGGAGGCCAGCGCGGTCTTCCTGGCTCAGGTGGAGCGACATCCGGCGGGCGTCGAGCCGCTGGACGCGCTGTGCGAGGCCGGGCGCGCGGTGCTGGGCGCGATGACGGGCGAGACGGTGGAGAACTACCTGCTGTCGCTGCGGCTGATGTGCACCGAACCCGATCTGCTGGCCGCCGCGATGCGCCTGTCCACGGAGGAGCAGGGCCGGCTGGCGGAGATACTCAGGACCCGGGAGGGCATCGCGCCCGGCGACCCGCGACCGGCGCTGCTGGCCGGTGTGTTCCACTCGGCGGCGATGCTGGCGACCATCTCCTGGGGCCAGCGGTGCGACGGCAGCCCGCAGGCGCTCCAGGCGAGCACCGACGACCACGTCCGGCTGCTGCACTCGGCCGTGCAGGGGCACTGGCGTTAGCGCGCGGCCGGGGGGCGGCCCCGGCCGTTCCCGGCCGTCACAGTGCGGCGGCCACACTCGGACGGCAGTGTGCCGCACCGGGCACGCCCATCTGATGGCGCGTCACCCACGGCCACCCCATCGAGTGATATGAACAGCGGGTGGGTGGCCGAATTCCTTGCGGACTGGCGGGAGTTACGGGCAAGGTGCGGGAATGACCCAGCGCGCTCACCCCATGACGCACCGTGGAGACTCCGGAGGGATCGTGACGCTCACCGGCCGGGACGCCGAATCACAGCATCTCTCCCACAGTTGGGCGTTGACGGCCCGGAGGGAGGACCTGGCCCGCTTCCGGCGGCTGGTCTCCTCGGCCCTGCGGGAGTGGGGGCAACCGGCGCAGGTGATCGAGGTGGTGCTGCACGGCGTCACCGAGTTGCTGTCGAACGTCGCACGGCATGTCTCCGACCCCCAGTGCGTGCTGGAGCTGACGCTGACCGGCGAGGCGGTGGAGGTCGCGGTGCGCGACCGTTCGCCGGCCCTGCCGACCATCACCCTGCCGGACTGGTCCGCCGAGGAGGGCCGCGGCCTGTGGCTGCTGCGGGAGATGGCCGACGGGCTCGGCTTCACGCCGACCAACGAGGGCAAGCGCGTCTGGGTGCGGGTCGGCACGGACCCGCACGGCCGGTAGGCCGCGCGGGCCGAAGCCCGGCCGGAGACCGGTGCCCCGACTGATGAACCGACGGATGCGCCCAGCGGCGAGCCCGGGCGCGAACCGGGCGGGCCCCGGCCGGAGCGTGTCCTCAGCCCGCGGCTCTCCCGGACTTCGTCCGGGGGGACCTCCAAGGCTGAGGAGGGACTGTGCGGACACGCCCCGGCGAGTGGGCCGCGAATCCGGCAGGGCGGACGGGTATCAACCGGTCTCGGCCAGGCCGGCGCCGCGTTCCGCTCGGGCCACGAGCGTGGCGGGCGGCGTGAAGCGTGGGCCGTAGCGGTCCGCGAGCTCCCGGGCGCGGGCGACGAACCCGGCCAGACCGCCCGGGTGGCCGTCGACGTTCCGTGGGCCGCGATTCCGGCAACGGGGACGTGGTATCAACCGGCCTCGGCCAGGCCGGCGCCGCGTTCCGCTCGGGCCACGAGCGTGGCGGGCGGCGTGAAGCGTGGGCCGTAGCGGTCCGCGAGCTCCCGGGCGCGGGCGACGAACCCGGCCAGACCGCCCGGGTGGCCGTCGACGAACTGGAGCACGCCGCCGGTCCAGGCGGGGAAGCCCAGGCCCAGCAGCGAGCCGACGTTGGCGTCGGCGACCGTTGTCACCACGCCCCGGTCGAGCAGCCGCACCGCCTCCAGCGCCTCGCTGAACAGCAGCCGGTCGCGCAGGTCCGGCAGCGGCGTCCGCACGGTGGGGTCGGTGAAATGCTCCCGCAGGCCGGGCCAGAGGCTGGCGCGGCGGCCGTCGGGGTAGTCGTAGAAGCCCTCGCCGGCCGCGCGCCCCGGGCGGCCGTAGGCGTCGATCATCCGGTCGATCACGTCCTCCGCCGGATGCGGCCGCCAGGGCTCCCCCGCGACCTCGGCCGCCGCCCGGCTCTCGTCCCTGATCCGCCGCCCCAGGGTGAGCGTCACCTCGTCGAGCAGCGCCAGCACGCCGGTCGGGTAGCCGGCCTGGGCCGACGCCTGCTCGACCGAGGCCGGCTCGACGCCCTCGCCGACCATGGCCGCGCCCTCGTTGAGGCGGCAGCCGATGACCCGGGAGGTGAAGAAGCCGCGGGCGTCGTTGACCACGATCGGCGTCTTGCCCAGATGGCGCACCAGGTCGAAGGCGCGGGCCAGCGCGGCGTCGCCGGTCCGCTCGCCCCTGATGACCTCGACGAGCGGCATCCGGTCGACCGGCGAGAAGAAGTGCAGGCCGACGAAGTCCTGGTGCCGGGAGACGCCCTCGGCGAGCCGGCTGATGGGCAGCGTGGAGGTGTTGGAGCAGAGCAGCGCGTCCGGGGCCACCAGGTCCTGCACCTCCTGGAAGACCTTCTGCTTCAGCGCCGGGTCCTCGAAGACCGCCTCGATCACCACGTCACAGCCGGACAGGTCCTCCGGCCGGGAGGTGGGTGTGATCCGGGCCAGCACCGCCGCCCGCCGCTCCTCGGTGATCCGTCCGCTGGTCACCGCCCGGTCCAGCGGCTGCGCGGCCCGGTCCCGGCCGCGCCGCGCGGCCGCCTCGTCCACGTCCTTCAGCGCCACCTCCAGGCCGGCGGCGGCGCAGGCGTAGGCGATGCCGGCGCCCATCATCCCGGCGCCGAGCACGGCCACCCGGGTGGCGGCGCGGGTGGGCACGTCGCGCGGCCGGCTGCGGCCAGCGTTGACCGCGGGGAGATCGACGCGCGCGGCGCGGGTCATGTTCCGCGCGATCTGCCCGGCGGCGGTGCGGGCGGCGTACCGGGCCTCGATCAGTTCGGCGGTGGCGAAGCCGACCTGGGCGCCCTCGACCGCGGCGGCCAGGATGTCGCGGGGCGCGGGGTACGGGGCGCCGCCGGTGCGCTTGCGCAGCAGCGCGGGAAAGGACGGGAGGACCGCGGCCAGCGCCGGGTCGGCGGGTCCACCGCCGGGGATCCGGTGGCCCGGCTCGTCCCAGGGCTGCCGGCCCGCGGCCAGGTCGTCGATGAACGCCCGTGCCTGGTGCGCCAGTTCGTCGGGGCTTCGGACCACCTGGTGCACCAGGCCGGCGGCCAGGGCCCGTTCGGGGGTGAACCGCCGGCCCTCCAGCAGCACCTTCTGGAGGGCGTCGACGAGGCCGAGCAGCCGCACGGAACGCACCACGCCGCCGCCGGCCGGGGTCAGCCCCAGGGTGACCTCGGGCAGCCCGAGGCGGGTGCCGGGCCGGTCCAGGACGATCCGGTGGTGGCAGGCGAGGGCGATCTCCAGGCCACCGCCGAGCGCCGAGCCGGTCAGCCCTGCCACCACGGGCGGGCCGAGCGTCTCCAGGCGGCGCAGCGCCCGCTTGAGGCGCAGGCCGGTGTCGTGGACCCGCTGCGCGTCCGGCGGGCGCGGGCCGGTCAGCTCGGCGAGCGGGGCCCCGGCGTAGAACTCGACGCCGCCCAGCTTCAGCACGACGCCGCGCACCGCGGTGGCGTTCCCGGCCGCCGAGGCATCCGCGGCGTCGTCCGCCTCCGCGACCTCGGCGGCGAGCCGGTCGACCACCTTCTCCAGCACGGCGGCGGCCGCGTCGGGGTCGTCGGGTACCAGGGAGAGCGCGACGGTGACGACGGAGTCGGCGTCCCGCTCCCAGCGGAACGCCCCCTGCTCGGTCGTGGACTCAGGCATGGTGTCGGATCTCCTGGTGTACGGCGGGGTGGGTTGACGGCGAGTCGGCGACGGGTCGGTCAGAGGCGTTCGACGACGGTGGCGACGCCCATCCCGCCGCCGACGCAGAGGGTGGCCAGGCCGTACCGCAGGTCGCGGCGTTCCAGCTCGTCGATGAGCGTGCCGAGGATCATCGCGCCGGTGGCGCCCAGCGGGTGGCCCATCGCGATGGCGCCGCCGTTGACGTTGACCCGCTCCAGGTCGAGACCGAGCTCGCGGACGAAGCGGAGCACCACCGCGGCGAACGCCTCGTTGATCTCCACCAGGTCGATGTCGCCGATGTCCAGGCCGGCCCTGGCCAGGGCCTTGCGGGTGGCGGGGGCGGGCCCGGTGAGCATGATGGTGGGCTCGGAGCCGGTGACCGCGGCGGAGACGACGCGGGCGCGGGGGGTGAGCCCGAGCCGCTCGCCGGCCTCCCGGCTGCCGACCAGGACCAGCGCGGCGCCGTCCACGATGCCGGAGGAGTTCCCCGCGTGGTGGACGTGCTCGATCCGCTCCAGCCAGTGGTACTTCTGCAGCGCGACGGCGTCGAAGCCGCCCTGTTCGCCGAGTGTGGCGAAGGAGGGCCTGAGCCCGGCCAGCGTGTCGGCGGTGGTGCCGGGGCGCACGTGCTCGTCGCGGTCGAGCACGGTCAGGCCGCCCGGGTCGGTGACCGGCACCACCGAGCGGTCGAAGCGGCCCTCCTTCCAGGCCGTGGCCGCCCGCTCCTGGGAGAGCGCGGCGTACTCGTCCACGTCCCGCCGGCTGAAGCCCTCGACGGTGGCGATCAGGTCGGCGCCGATGCCCTGCGGGACGAACCCGAGGTCGTGGTTGGTCAGCGGGTCCATCGACCAGGGTCCGCCGTCGGAGCCGATCGGCACGCGCGACATCGACTCCACGCCGCCGGCCAGCACGAGGTCCTCCCAGCCGGCGCGGATCTTGGCGGCCGCCAGGTTGACCGCCTCCAGGCCGGAGGCGCAGAAGCGGTTCTCCTGGACGCCGGCCACGCTGTCCGGCAGGCCGGCGGCGAGCGCCGCGATCTTGGCGATGTCGGAGCCCTGGTCGCCGTGCGGGCTGACCACGCCGAGCACCACGTCGTCGACGGCGGCGGGGTCGAGGTCGGGCTGCCGGCGCAGCAGTTCGTGGATCAGGCCGACGACCAGGTCGATGGGCTTGGTGCCGTGCAGCGCGCCGTTGTGCTTGCCGCGCCCGCGCGGGGTGCGGATCGCCTCGTACACGTACGCCTCGGTCGCCGGGGTCGCGGGTGCCGGGGTCGGCTGGCTGGTCATGACGTCTCCTGTCGGGGCCTGGGGAGACCCCAGTCGCGGGTGATCTCGTCGGCGTCGGCACCGGGCCGGGCGGGGCCGCGGCGCAGGCTGCCCGGGGTGGCCGAGAAGCGGGGCGCCGGGGCGGGCTGAATCACGCCCGCGGCGGGGGCGAAGGTGCCGCGGGCAGCCAGATGGGGGTGGGCCGCGGCCTCGCGCAGCGACAGCACCGGGGTGACGCACGCGTCCGAACCGGCGAAGACCTCGGTCCAGGCGGCGCGGTCCCGGCTGGCGAAGCGCGCGGCGATGAGCGCGCGGAGCTCCGGCCAGCGGTCCTGGTCCGCGCGGTCGGGCACCTCGTCCGCGATGCCGAGCAGCCGGACGAACTCCGCGTAGAACGCGGGCTCCAGGGCGGCCACCGCCATATGGCCGCCGTCGGCCGTCGGGTAGACCGCGTAGTACGGGGCGTCGCCGTCCAGCAGGTTGGCCTCGCGGCGGTCCCGCCACACGCCGTTCGCGAGCAGGCCGTGCAGCATCGTGGTGAGGTGCGCGGCGCCGTCCACGATGGCGGCGTCCACCACCTGGCCCCGGCCGGTGGCCCGCGCGTGGTGGAGCGCGGCGAGCACGCCCACCACCAGGTAGAGCGCGCCACCCGCGTAGTCGCCGAGGAGGTTGGCCGGCGCCACCGGCGGGCCGGCGGCGGGCCCGGTCAGGTGCAGCGCGCCGGTGAGGGCGAGGTAGGTGAGGTCGTGGCCGGCGCGCGGGGCGAGCGGCCCGTCCTGGCCCCAGCCGGTCATCCGCCCATAGACCAGCCGGGCGTTACGGGAGTGGCAGGCGTCGGGGCCGACACCGAGGCGCTCGGCGACGCCCGGCCGGTATCCCTCGATCAGCACGTCGGCCCGTTCGGCCAGGTCGAGCGCCAGCCGGACGCCGTCCGCGGTCTTCAGGTCGGCGCGGACCGAGCGCTTGTTCCGGTTGGTGAGGTCGGCGGCGGGGTCCAGGCCCGGCCACGCCTCCCCCGGCCGGTCCACCCGGACCACATCGGCGCCGAGGTCGGCCAGCAGCATCGCGGCGAACGGGCCGGGGCCGATACCGGCCAGCTCGACCACGCGCATGCCCGTCAGCGGTCCTTCGCCTCGCTGTGTCGCTGCTGTCATCGGACCCCCAGGCGCGTCCCGCGGTCAGTGCGCCACCTGCCGCGATGATAAGAACGTGTTTCACTTTTCACAAGGGCGTGCCACCCCGGGCCAGGAACTCCGCCAGCGGCAGGGTCGCCGCGCCGACGGTCACCGCGTCGGGGCCCAGCTGCCCCATCTCAATGGTCGCGCGGCCCGCGGGGTGACGCAGGGCGTACGCGTTCGCGGCCCGGCGCACCGCGGGCAGCAGGTGCGGGCCGAGGAGCAGCCCGGCCCAGCCGCCGAGCACGATGCGCTCCGGGTTGAAGAGGTTCACCAGGTCGGCGATGCCGGCGCCGAGGTACTCGGCGGTCTCGTCGAGCAGCGCCACGGCCCGGGCGTCGCCGGCCAGCGCCGCGTCGAGCAGCGCGGCCACGCCGGTCTCCTCGTCGGCGTCCGCGACGTCGCCGCCGGCCTCCCGCCAGCGTTCGCACAGCGCGGCCGCCCCGACGTACGCCTCCAGGCAGCCGGGCGCGCCGCACCGGCAGCGGCGACCGCCGACCCGCAGCGTGGTGTGGCCCCACTCCCCCGCACCGCTGGCGGCCCCGCCGTAGGGGACGCCGTCGGTCACGATGCAGGCGCCGACGCCTGACCCGATCAGCGTGACGACGACGTTGCTGGCGCCGCGTCCGGCACCGAACCACATCTCGGCCTGTCCGAAGGTGCGGGCCCCGTTGCCGAGGTGGAACGGCACCTCGGGGGGCACGTCCACGGCGGCACGGAGCAGCGCCTCCAGCGGCACGGCGTCCCAGCCGATCGCCTGGCCGTGCACCACCGCGCCCGCGCCGCCGCCCGTGCCGCCGCTCGCTTGCGTGGGCGGTTCGGCGACGATGCCGGGCACGCCGATGCCGATGCCGAGCAGCCGGTCCGGCGGCGTTGCCGAGGCGTCCCGGACGGCGGCTACGCCGTCGCGGATGTGTCGGACCACCAGGTCCACGTCGTGCCCGGCGTCGGTGAGTGGATACTCGGCCCGCGCCAGCTCGGCGAGGGTGAGGTCGAACAGCTCCACCCGCACCCGGGTCTCCCCGACGTCGACGCCGATCAGCGTGGCGCAGTCGGGCGCCACCTGGAGCAGGGTGCGCGGCCGTCCGCCGTCGGAGTCCACGTAGCCGGCCTCCCGCAGCAGGTGGTCGGCCAGCAACCCCGCGGTGACGTTGCTGACCGTTCCGGAGCTCAGTCCGGTGGCCTGGGCCAGCTCCTGACGGCTGAGTGGCCCGTGGAAATACAGGTGCCGCAGCAGCGCCGCACGGTTGGCACGGCGCAGGTCACGCACCGTCTGTCGTTTCGCTTCACGCATGTAACCCTCCGCTGAGCAACCTACCTGGGCCCGAGGGCTTGACGGGTACTTATCTTCACACTTAACTTACGTCGCAATTTAAGTGCTCAGGGTACTTCCGAGCCGATCCGGAGCCACCCGAGAAGGGTCCATCGACCATGCGCAGAACCCGCACCGCACTCCCCGTCGCCGTGACCGTCCTCGCGGCGCTGGCCGCCACCGGCTGCGGAGGCGGCAGCACCGGCGGGGGGAACAACGACAACCCCGACACGCTGACGTACTGGGCCAGCAACCAGGGCAGCAGCCTGGAGCACGACGAGGAGGTGCTCCGCCCGGAGCTGGAGCGCTTCACCGAGGAGACCGGAATCGAGGTGGAGCTCGAGGTCATCCCCTGGGACAGCCTGCTGGACCGGATCCTGGCCGCCGCCACCTCGGGCGAGGGCCCGGACGTGCTCAACATCGGCAACACCTGGTCCGCCTCGTTGCAGGCCACCGGCGCGCTGCTGCCGTTCGACGAGGAGACCATGGACCGGATCGGCGGCGCCGACCGTTTCGTGCCGTCCGCCCTCGCGGCCACCGGCGCGGAGGGCCAGGACCCGGCGGCCGTGCCGCTGTACTCGCTCGCCTACGCCCTCTACTACAACACCGAACTTTTCGCCGAGGCGGGCATCGAGGAGCCGCCCACCACGTGGGACGAGCTGGTCGAGGTGGGCCAGCAGCTCACCGACGACGACACGTACGGGCTGGCCATCGAGGGCGCGAACATCCAGGAGAACTCGCACCACGCCTTCGTCTTCGGCCAGCAGCACGGCGCCGACTTCTTCGACGACCAGGGCAACCCGACGTTCGACACCCCCGAGGCCGCCGAGGCGATCAAGCAGTACGTCGACCTGCTCGGCGAGAACGGCATAGCCGCCCCGGGCAACGCCGAGTACGCCCAGAACCAGTCGGTGTCGGACTTCGCCAACGGCGACGCGGCCATGCTGCTGTGGCAGGCCGCCGGCCGGGGCGTGGAGAACCAGGGCATGGACCCCGACGACTACGGCGTGGCGCCGATCCCCTTCCAGGCGGACGCCCCGGCCGGAGGGCAGGAGGTCAACTCCATGGTCGCCGGCATCAACCTCGCCGTCTTCGAGAACACCGACAACATCGACGGCGCGCTGGACTTCGTGAAGTTCATGACCAGCGACGAGACGCAGACCAACCTCAACGAGGAGTACGGCTCGCTGCCGTCCGTGGTCGGCGCCCAGGAGTCCGACGTCTTCAACACCCCCGAGCTGAACGTGCTCCGCGACACGCTGGCCACCAGCGCGGCGCCGCTCCCCCAGGTCCCCGAGGAGTCCCAGTTCGAGACCCTGGTCGGCACGGCCATGGCCGAGCTCTTCGCGGACGCCGCGGCCGGCACACCGGTCACCGTGGACCGGGTGCGGGACAGCCTGCACGAGGCGCAGCAGCAGATGCAGCGGTGACGTAAGTGACGACGACCCTCAGCAACGACACGCCCCCGCACGCCGAAGCGTCCTCCGCGGGCGCCGGCGGGCGGGGGCCGGCCCGCCGGCGGTTCCGCCCGCGGCTGTCCGACCGGGTCCGCCGCGGCGGACTGCCCTACCTGCTGCTGCTTCCCGCGCTCCTGCTGGAACTGCTGATCCACATGGTGCCGATGGTGGTCGGCGTGGTGATGAGCTTCAAGGAGCTCACGCAGTTCTTCATCCGGGACTGGAACCAGGCGCCCTGGAACGGCCTCGACAACTACCGGGTCGCGGTGGACGTCAACGCCCCGCTCGGCGAGGACCTGCTGCACTCCTTCCTCGTCACCTGCGTCTTCACGGTGGTGGCCGTGGCCCTGTCCTGGCTGCTCGGCACCGCGGCCGCGGTGCTGATGCAGGACACCTTCCGCGGCCGGGGCCTGCTGCGCGCGCTGTTCCTGACCCCGTACGCCCTGCCGGTCTACGCGGCCGTCATCACCTGGGCGTTCGTGCTGCAACGCGACAACGGCATGCTCAACCACGTGATCCACGACCAGCTCGGGCTCACCGACTCCCCGCCGTTCTGGCTGATCGGCGACAACGCCATCTACTCGCTGATCATCGTCGCCGTGTGGCGCAACTGGCCGTTCGCCTTCCTGATCCTGATGGCGGCCATGCAGAACATCCCGCGCGAGCACTACGAGGCCGCGCAGATCGACGGCGCCGGCATCTGGCAGCAGATCCGCCGGATCACCCTGCCCTCGGTGCGCCCGGTCAACCAGGTGCTGATCCTGGTCCTGTTCCTGTGGACGTTCAACGACTTCAATGTCCCCTACCTGCTCTTCGGAAGGGCCGCGCCGGAGTCCGCCGACATCATCTCCATCCACATCTACCAGTCCTCGTTCGTCACCTGGAACTTCGGCTTCGGCTCCGCCATGTCGGTGCTGCTGCTGCTCTTCCTGCTCGTCGTGACGGCCGGGTACCTGCTGGTCACCTCGCGCGGAAGGCGGGACGAGAATGTCTGACAGCGCCCCTGTGCGCGCCGCAGGGCCGTCGGCCTCGTCGTCCGCCGGCCGCCGCGGCCGGGCCCGCCCCTCGCCGTCCGACCCGCCGCGTTCCTTCCTGTGGACCCGTCGGATCGTGCTGACGCTGCTGTCGATCTTCACCGCGGCGCCCATCTACGTGATGCTCAGCAGCTCGCTGAAGCCGCTGCAGGACGTGACCGGGGAGTTCCGCTGGATCCCCAGCGAGTTGACGATCCGTCCCTATATCGACATCTGGCAGACCATCCCGCTGGCCCGGTACTTCGTGAACTCGCTGATCGTGGCGGGCACGGCCACCGTGCTGTCGGTGACCGTCGCGGTCTTCGCCGCCTACGCGGTCAGCCGCTACACCTTCCCCGGCAAGCGGATCTTCACGGTCAGCGTGCTGTCCACCCAGATGTTCCCCGGCATCCTCTTCCTGCTGCCGCTGTACCTGATCTTCGTCAACATCGGGAACACCACCGGCATCGCCCTCTACGGCTCGCGCGGCGGACTGATCCTCACCTACCTGACGTTCTCGCTGCCGTTCTCGATCTGGATGCTGGTCGGCTACTTCGACTCCATCCCGCGCGGCCTGGACGAGGCGGCGATGATGGACGGCTGCGGGCCCGTCGGCGCGCTGTTCCGGGTGGTGGTCCCGGCCGCCGTGCCCGGCATCATCGCGGTCGCCGTCTACGCCTTCATGACCGCCTGGGGCGAGGTGCTCTTCGCGTCCGTGATGACCAACAGCACCACCCGCACGCTGGCCGTCGGTCTCCAGGGATACGCCACCCAGACCGAGGTCTACTGGAACCAGGTCATGGCCGCCTCGCTCGTCGTCAGCGTCCCCGTCGTCGCGGTTTTCCTGTTGCTCCAGCGCTTCCTGGTGGCGGGGCTGACCGCCGGCTCCGTCAAATGAGCACCGACTCCGTCACACGAGCCGCGCCACCAGAAGCACGCCACCCGACCGCCCGAAAGACCCCGACCCCGAAAAGAGAAGTGGGCACACCGTGACCGACAACCCCGCCCCGTACGCCCTCCCCGAGGACTTCGTCTGGGGCGTCGCCACCGCCGCCTACCAGATCGAGGGCGCCGTCGCCGAGGACGGCCGCTCCCCCTCCATCTGGGACACCTTCTCGCACACCCCGGGCAAGGTGGCCGCCGGCGACACCGGCGATGTGGCCTGCGACCACTACCACCGCTGGCCCGAGGACCTCGGGCTGCTGCGCGCCCTCGGCGTGGACGCGTACCGCTTCTCCCTCGCCTGGCCACGCGTCGTCCCCGGTGGCTCAGGCGCGGTCAACGAGCCGGGGCTCGCGTTCTACGACCGGCTCACCGACGCGCTGCTGGAGGCGGGCATCACCCCCTTCGTCACCCTCTACCACTGGGACCTCCCGCAGACCCTGGAAGACCGCGGCGGCTGGCGTTCCCGGGCGACCGCCGAGCACTTCGCCGCCTACGCCGCCGCGGTGGCCGCGCGTCTGGGCGACCGGGTCACCGACTGGGCCACGCTCAACGAGCCCCTGTGCTCGGCCTGGATCGGCCATCTGGAGGGCCGGATGGCGCCGGGGCTGACCGACATCACCGCCGCCGTGCACGCCTCGTACCATCTGCACCTCGGGCACGGGCTGGCCGTGCAGGCCATCCGAGCCGCCGTGCCCGGCGCCCAGGTCGGCATCGTCAACAACCTCACGCACTGCGAGCCGGCCAGCGACCGGCCGGCCGACGTGGCGGCGGCGCGCCGCTCCGACGGCCACACCAACCGTTGGTGGCTGGATCCGCTGCACGGCCGCGGCTATCCGCAGGACATGATCGAGGAGTACGGCACCGACGTGCCGGCCCGCCCCGGCGACCTGGCGACCATCGCCGCCCCGCTGGACTGGCTCGGCCTGAACTACTACTTCCGCAACGTCGTCGCCGACGATCCCGACGGGCCGATCCCGCACGCCCGGCAGGCCGACCTGCCAGGCGCCGAGCGCACCGCGATGGACTGGGAGGTGTACCCGGAAGGGCTGACCGCCACGCTCCGCCGGATGACCGACGACTACGGGGCGCGGCGCATCTACGTCACCGAGAACGGCTCGGCCTACCCCGACGTCGTCGGCCCCGACGGGCAGGTCGACGACCCGGAGCGGGTCCGCTACCTGGAGCGCCACCTGGCGGCCTGCGCCGACGCGGTCCGCGCCGGCGTGCCGCTGGCGGGCTACTTCGCATGGTCGCTGATGGACAACTTCGAGTGGGCCTACGGCTACGACAAGCGCTTCGGCCTCGTCCACGTCGACTACCCCACCCAACGCCGCACCATCAAGTCCAGCGGCCACCGTTACGCCGACCTGATCCGCACCCACCGCACGGCGGCCCGCCCCGCGGCCTGACCCGTCTCGCCACCGTCCCGCCGGGAGGCACCCCCTCGCGGCGGGACAGCTCCGGGCGTATCCGGGGAAGGATGAGGGGCATGGCCGTCCGGATCGTTTACGAGACCCACGCCACCACGACCGACAACGAGGCCGGCATCGCCACCGGTTGGCGCCCGGGGACGCTCTCGCTCACCGGCCGGGCGCAGTCCCGGGAGCTCGGGTTCCGCCGCCGCGACGACGGCCTCGCCGCGGTGTTCACCTCCGACCTGACCCGCGCCGTGGACACCGCGCGGATCGCCTTCGCCGGCAGCCCGTTACCCGTGTACCAGGATGTCCGGCTGCGCGAATGCGACTACGGGCAGCTCACCGGATGGCCCGCGGCCGCCGTCGCCGCCCGCCGGGCCCGACACCTCGACGAGCCCTTTCCCGGCGGCCAGAGCTACCGCGACGTCGAGGCCGCCACGGACGGCCTCCTGCACGACCTGGCCGCCCGCTTCGACGGCGCCCGGGTGCTGCTGGTCGCCAGCACCGCCAACCTCTGGTCCCTGCAGCACCTGCTCACCGGAACCCCCTGGCCGTCCCTCCTCGACGCCCCCTTCGACTGGCAGCCCGGCTGGGAGTTCACGCTCCCCACCCCCTACCGCCCGTGGTGACCGCCTGCCCGGAGCCTTGGACGCGGCTCCGTCCGTATCCGCTCGCCATGCCAGCATGCCGGACATGGACGCTTCGGACGCGACAGTCGCAGCACACCAGGTGCACCGCCGGTGGCGTGCTCGCGAGGCACCCGACGGGGACTTCATCATGTTCGGCGACGGCTCTCTCGTCGTGATGGACGTCCTTCGCTTCCTCCCGCCGAATCAGCGGGAGGAGCCGCGGGCCGAGCGCTGGCAGTGGATCGAGCTCCTGCGAGCGACCGAGTGGAGCGCTGTCAACTGGGTGGACGTCGAAGCCGTGCTCGCTTCGCACACGCATAGTGGGAGCCGCGCCCTGGCGGGAGAGTCGTGCGCGCACGGGAGTATCGGCTGGGTCGCCCTGACCCGGGAGAACGACGAAGACGCCTTGGAATGGATAGCGGTCTCCAGATGGTCCAATCCGTTCTGCGAGGTCACCGTGGACGAGACCACGGTGACCGCTGTCAGTACCGCAGGCCGGATCTGGGCCTTCTCCCGAAACGCGCCTCAGCAGGTGGTGATCACCGAGGATCCGGCCAACCCGTGGCGTCTCTGACCACCGCGTCGACACAGGACAACCGGGGAGGCAGAGGCGCTGGCCACCCACGCGAGCCTCCGGGCACAGAAATGGTGTGGCCTCGGTTGTTTGCCGCTCGGTACGGTCGCGGCCATGGCGATGGTGGAGGCTCCGGGATGGATGGTTCGACGTGCGGGCACGGGCGAGGCGGCTGGGGTTGTACAGCCTGCGCGACGGACAGCGTCCGTCGCCGATGAGCCCGAGGTGACCGAGGTGACCGAGGTGACCGAGGTGACCGAGCGACGCAACGGGTGAGGAGCACACCCGTGTCCACCATCCCCACGGCACCCAAGAGGGGACGAGCCCGGGCCCTGCTGCTCGTCCTGTGTGGAACCATCTTCCTCGAGGGCAGCGACGTCGCCATGCTGGCCGTTGCCGTCCCCACCATCCGCGCCGACCTCGGTCTGACCACCGGCACCGCGGCGTGGGTGATGAGTGGCTACGGGCTCGGCTACGCCGGTTTCACCCTGCTCGGCGGCCGCTCCGCCGATCTGCTGGGCAGACGGCGGATGTTCCTCATCTGGCTGGGCGTCTTCCTGGTCTTCTCCATGCTGGGCGGCTTCGCGACCGACGGCTGGATGCTGGTCGTGGCCCGGTTCGTCACCGGCGTGGCGGCGGCCTTCATGACCCCCGCCGCCATGTCGATCATCACCACCTCGTATCCCGAGGGGCCACAGCGCGACAAGGCCCTACTGATCTTCGCCGGCGTCGGCTCCGGCGGCTTCTCGTTGGGCCTCGTCATCGGCGGGCTGCTGACCGAACTGGGCTGGCGCTGGGTGTTCTTCGCCCCGGTGTTCCTGGCCGGCGCCATCCTGCTCGCGGCGCTACGGCTGCTGCCGGCCGAGGCCCGCCCCGAGCCCACACAGCGCGGCTTCGACCTGCCCGGCGCGGCCAGCGCCGCCGCCGCGATGCTGCTGCTCGCCTACGGCATCGTCCGGCTCGAAAACCGCGGCGACGGGCTCGGGCTGACCCTCGGCGCGCTCGCCGCCGGGCTGGCGCTGGTGGCGGCGTTCATCGCGATCGAACGGCGCGCCAAAGCGCCGCTCGTCCGGCTGGGGATCTTCCGCAAGGCCGCGATGGTGCGGGCCGACCTCGGCGCGCTGCTCTTTCTGGGCGCGTTCTTCGGCTTCCAGTTCGTCGTCACGCTCTACCTGCAGGAACTGCGCGGCTGGTCCTCCCTGCAGACCGCGATCGCGCTGATCGCCATGGGCTGCGACGCCGTACTGGCGCCCACCCTCACCCCGCGCCTGGTGAGCCGCTACGGCAACGGCCGGGTGATCTTCGGCGGCTTCCTGCTGGCGATCGTGGCCTACGGGCTCTTCCTGCCGGTCGAGATGGACTGGTCGTACGCGGTGATGTTCCCGGGCCTGATCATCACGGGCGCCGCCTTCGCCCTCGCCTACGGCCCGCTCACCATCGCGGCGACCGACAGCGTGGCCGAGGAGGAGCAGGGCCTGGCCGGCGGGCTGCTGTACACGTTCACCCAGTTCGGCTCGGCGGTCGGGATCTCTGCGGTGACCGCGGTGTACGGGATCGCCGCGGCCGGTGCCGACGGCTCACCGGACGCGATGCTGGACGCCTACCGCACCGCGCTCGTCGTCCCGGTGGTCATGGTGCTGCTGGGGGCGGCGGTCTCCGCCTTCGGCCTGCGCGGCGCCAGGCCCGCCGACGGCCGGCGGAAGGGCGCGGCGGCGGCCTACTCGCCTCCCCTTACCCCTCGTGGAGAGGACGTCACATGACTACGACAACGGCTGAGCGGCCACGCCGAAGAAGTTCCCTACGGCGCGCTGGACACCGGGGAACGCCTCGGCGCCGTAGGGGACGTTCATCAGGACCGGAGAGTTGTCGCTGTCGCGGCACGCCATCGCGGTAGAACCACCGCCGTCGAGATTGAGCCCCTGGTTTGCGCCGGCGATGATCAGCCACTGCGCGATGTCGTAGAAGCCCCCTCCATAATGCGACGCTGCGTTCTCGCACCCATCGAGCGTAACCAGGTACAGGTACTGCCCGTCGGCGCTCAGGCCGACACCGGTGCGCCCGGCGATCTTCTCGACGGGACACGCCTGAGGTGTCGCCTGATTGACCCCGTTGTCGACCAGAAGAAGCGGCCCCGACGCGTACAGCTGCGGCGGCCATCCCGCGCCCGGGTTCGGGCTGCCCGCGATTGCCGTGTAGGTACCCGATCGCCACACCGGATTATCGTATTTCGCGACGATCTGGAAAGTGACCTCGTTCTTCTGCGAGATCATCATCGCCATCGCGCCGGCGTAGGTGGAATCGGGCACATCGGCGTTCTGCGACGGATTGGGCTGCGGCGCCGGGACCGTGGGATCGCACACGACGTTTCCCTGCGAGATGGCAAGCCCCATCAGCGAGAAGTTGCCGCCGATGTCATCCGAGTCGTACCAGGAGAAGTTCGCGTTGATCGCGACCGTTACGGCCGGATTCGCGGTCAGGAATCCCGTGACCGTGTCGCCGACGGTCTGATACAACCCGCCCTTCGGAGTGGTGTAGAAGGAGATGCCCTTGTTCGTCAGGTCGATGCGCAGCACGTTGGTGTTCTGCTTTCGCGCGACCGGCGGATCGGCGTCGAAGGCGAGGTCGGCCGTGCCCACCGCGCGATCGATCCCTTGGTACCATGGCTGCCAATTGCTGAAGACATAGGGTGTCGAGGTTTGCACAGGCATCGATGAATCTTCACCGGTGACGGTCTGGCCCATGCGGCCCCCTCGTGTCGTCGTTGAGGTTGCACAGCATCATGCCGCCCTTTCCGCGCACCCCTTTGCTGCCACGCCGCAGCTGAATTACGCACGTGACGGACAAGGGACGGACAAAGGGACCGAGATGGCCGAGATAACGCCGACCGAGACGACGGTGGCCGAGGTGATGGCCGAGCTGGCCGAGCTCGAGGACCCGAAGGCACGCGTGGTGAACGAGAGACACGGTGACGATCACGGCGTGAATCTCGGCAAGCTGCGCGCGCTCGCGAAACGGCTGAAGACGCAACAGGAACTCGCGTGCCAGCTCTGGGAGACGGATGACACCGCGGCGAGACTGCTGGCGATCCTGATCTGCCGTCCGAAGGCGTTCGAGCGCGACGAGTTGGACGTCATGCTGCGCGAGGCGCGCGCACCCAAGGTGCACGACTGGTTCGTGAACTACGTGGTGAAGAAGAACCGGCACTCCGAAGAGCTGCGCCTGGTCTGGTCCGCCGATCCGGATCCAGTGGTCGCGAGTGCCGGCTGGGCGCTCACCACCGAACGCGTGACGAAGAAGCCAGAGGGCCTCGACCTCCCGGGACTGCTCGACGCGATCGAGGCGGAGATGAAGGACGCCCCGGATCGCCTGCAGTGGGCGATGAACCACTGTCTGGCTCAGATCGGCATCGAGCACGCCGAGCACCGCACCCGTGCGGTCGACATCGGTGAGCGCCTCCAGGTACTCAAGGACTACCCGACCTCCCCGGGCTGCACGTCACCGTTCGCGCCCATCTGGATCACCGAGATGGTGCGCCGACAGCACGACACATAGGGCGGTCTCCGGCGTGGCGCGGGCCCGGATGTGTGCGCCGGTCGCAGACACGTTGCGGCACAGCACGTACGGGTCCGCGGCCAACGCAGAGCTGAGGCGTCGGCACGCGTCTCGCAGATCACTCGGCGCGTCGTCCCGCTCCGCGCCCCGCCGCGCGACCCGGGCGAGCAGGTCGAGGGTCACCACCGAGGACGTCTCGGAGACCGCCGGCAACAGCCGTCGCGCCTCGCGCTCGGCCTCCGACCAGTCCCGCACGGCGAGCAGACAGGCGAGGAGCCGCACAGCGGCGATGCTGCCGTAGCCCACCTGCGCGCCGTCGTCCTGGTTCATGGCTTCCCGCAGGATCGGGATCGCCTCCCGCCACTGCCCCGCTTCCTGCAGCACCCGCCCCTGTTGGCGGTCTATCTCGCGCTCGCTGATCCACCATGCCCAGCCGGGGGCGTCCTCAGGCGCGCCGTCCTGGAGCAGCGAGCGCGCCCGGGCGAAGGACCGGGCGGTCTCCGTGGCGTCGCCCGTCCCCGCCAACCCCTGGGCCTCCCTGGCCCGGAACATGGCCTCGACGCGCGGCGGGAGCACACCGTCGTCGAGCACGGACCGAGCGATGGCCAGTTCCTCCCGGCCGCGGCCGACCCAGCCGGCGAGCATCCCCATGTTCTGCAGGGTGAGCAACTCGGTCGCACGGTTCCCGGACAGACGCGCCAGGAACAGCGCCTCCCGGTTGAACCTGCGCGCCGCGTCGAACCGCGCGGCGCTGAAGAGCGCCCATCCCGCGATCCCCGCCAACTCCGCGGCGGCGGCCAGGATCTCCCGCTCGTGTCGGTGCGTGTCGGTGCCCTCCCCGAGGCGCCGGTGCACCGCTCCGAAGGCACGCGCGGCCAGGTCCGCGATCGGCAGACCGTTCGGCTCGTTGTCGAGCACGACGAGACGCCGGCATGTCTCCCGCACGGCCCGGGCGTAGTCCTCCCCCGCCGCCCCACGCAGCACGGGAAGCGACGCGTCATTCCCGATCGGCTCTTCCACGATCCGCGGCTGGCTCCAGCCACGCACGACGCGAAGCCGTCGAAGCTGAGCTCCGAAATCGTGCACCATGCCTACATTCTGAGCCCGATCCGCAACGCCGACCCGGCCGGCGGTCAGCTCAGGAGGGCGGCGTGGTGGTCGAGCGCGCTCAGGACCTCCGCCGGCAGACCCGGGGCCACCTATGACGCGTCGGAGAAAGTTGACACATCGGAAAGTTCCGACGCATAGTGGGGGCATGGTGGTGGGTGATGTTTTCAGTGCGCTGGCCAATCCGGTGCGGCGCAGGCTGCTGGAGGCCCTGCGGGACGGTCCGCGGGCGGCGGGCGATCTCGCGGGCGAGTTCGCGCTGAGCAGGCCCGCGGTCTCGGAACACCTGGCGGTGTTGCGGAACGCGCGGCTGGTGCGCGAGGAGCCACGGGGCCGGCATCGCTACTACCACCTCGAGCCCGGTCCACTCGCCGAGGTCGGCGAGTGGCTGCATCCCTTCGAGCACTACTGGCGTGCCCGGATGGGGGCGCTCCGCGACCTGATCGACGAGGAGCCCCGATGACCGACACCGACCCGACCGTGATCCGCTGCGACCAGTTCATCCCGCATCCACCCGCGGCGGTCTGGCGGGCCCTGACCGAGCCCGAGTTGCACGCGCGGTGGTGGGCGGCCGGCGATGTGCGGCCCGTCGTGGGTCACCGCTTCACCCTGGACATGGGGTCGTGGGGGCACCAGGAGTGCGAGGTGCTCGCGGTCGAGCCCGAGCGTCTGCTCCGGTACAGCTTCGCCCCTGGTTCGCTCGACTCCACGATCACCTGGCGGCTCGACCCCGAGGGGACCGGCACCCGCCTGTTCCTGGAACACGCCGGATTCGATCTGGACTCGCCCCTGGGCAAGGCCGCGTTCGAAGGCATGGGGCGCGGATGGCCGGGCCTCCTGCGACGCGTCGAACCGGCTCTCGCCGCCGCGGCAAACCGGTAGGGACCGCCGCGACACGAGGGCGGGAGAGCGTTTTCCGGGGTGTGGTAGAAAGACCACCATGAGTGACAGGGTGGCCAGGGAATCTCCCACGTTGGAGGACGTGGCGCGGGCGGCGGGGGTGTCGCGGGCCACCGTCTCGCGGGTGATCAACGGGATCCGCAATGTCGATCCGGCGATCCAGGACGTGGTGCGCCGGGCCATCAGCAGCACCGGCTACGTGCCGAACCGCGCCGCCCGTTCGCTGGTGACCCGGAAGGCGGGGTCCGTCGCGCTGGTCGTCTCCGGCGCGGGCGACGACGAGGGCGGCGAGGCCAGGGGCGAGGTGCTCGGGGACCCGTTCTTCGGGCGGATCGCCAGCGGCGTCGTCGGCTACCTGAGCCCGCGCGGCATGCACCCGCTGCTGATGCTCGCCGACTCTGCCGAGGCCAGGCGGCAGGTGGTCGCCTACCTGCGGCAGGGCCACGCGGACGGCGCGGTGCTGGTCTCCACGCACGCCGCCGACCCGCTCCCCACCGAACTGGTGGAGGCCGGGCTGCCGGCCGTGCTGTTCGCCCGCCCGCCCCGCCCGCTGCCGGTCAGCTACGTGGACCTGGCGCACCGGGACGGCGCCCGGCTGGCCGCCGATCACCTCGTGGCGCGCGGCTGCCGGCGGGTGGCGACCATCACCGGGCCGCTGGACGTGCTGGCCGCCGCGGACCGGCTGGCCGGCTTCCGCGACGCCATGGCGCGCCACGGGCACCCCTACGTGCCCGACGCCGCGGGCGACTTCACCCAGGAGGGCGGCGAGCGGGCGATGGCGGCGCTGCTGGTCACCGAGCCGGATCTGGACGGGCTCTTCGTCGCCAACGACCTGATGGCCCAGGGCGCGCTGCACGTGCTGCGCGAACACGGCCGCCGGGTGCCGGCGGACGTCGCCGTGGTCGGCTTCGACGACAGCAGCGCGGCGACCGCCTGCCGCCCGGCGCTGACCACGGTGCGCCAGCCGATCGAGGAGATGGCGGCGGAGATGACCCGGCTGCTGCTCGACCACATCGGCCAGCCGGAGCGCAGCCTGGCCTCGGTGATCTTCGAACCCACACTGGTGGTCCGCGGCTCTGCCTGACCCCCCGGCCTGACCACCCGACGTGACCACCCGCGTCGAGCGCCCCCGCGCGGGCCGGCGAGTTCCGGGAACGCACGGGCGTTGACACCCGACGCATGGAGGGACAGGCTGAGGAACCGAGCGCGGGAGAGCGCTCTCCCGTCCCCTCTCCCCCATGCCTCGCCCACCCCCCACGCAGAGGAGCAACCCGTGGTCCACGAGCCGCATCCCAGGACCCGGGCGCTGAGCCGCGCCCGACCCGCACTCCTGCTCGGATCCGTCCTCGCGCTGCTGGCCGGCGGCCTGACGCTGGCCCAGCTGCCGCACGCCGGCGCCGCCGACTCGACCGCGTCCGGCGGCGACGCGCTGCCCGGCGCCGCCAGCGTCGTCGAGGTGACCGGCGGCCAGGGCGACTGGCAGCTGACGGTGGGCGGCGCCCCGTACACCGTCAAGGGCCTCACCTTCGGCCCGTCCGCCGCCGACGCCGCCGAGTACCTGCCCGATCTGGCCTCCATGGGCGTCAACACCATCCGCACCTGGGGCACCGACCAGACCACGGCGCCGCTGCTGGACGCCGCCGCGGCCAACGGGGTCCGGGTCATCGCCGGCTTCTGGCTGCAGCCGGGCGGCGGCCCCGGCAGCGGCGGCTGCGTGGACTACGTCAACGACCACGACTACAAGGGCGAACAGCTCGCCGCGATGAACCAGTGGGTCGGCGCCTACAAGGACCACCCCGGCGTGCTGATGTGGAACGTCGGCAACGAATCGCTGCTCGGCCTGCAGAACTGCTACTCGGGCGCCGAACTGGAGGCGCAGCGCGACGCCTACGCCCAGTTCGTCAACGACGCGGCCGAGGAGATCAAGGCGCTGGACCCGAACCACCCGGTCACCTCGACCGACGCGTGGACGGGCGCCTGGCCGTACTACCAGGAGCACACCCCGGCGCTCGACCTGCTCGCCGTCAACTCCTACGCCGACGTCTGCACCATCGAGGAGACGTGGACGGAAGGAGGCTACGACCGGCCGTACATCCTCACCGAGGGCGGCCCGCCCGGCGAATGGGAGGTCGACGACGACGCCAACGGCGTGCCCCTGGAGCCCACCGACGTCGAGAAGCGGGACGGCTACGGCGCCGCCTGGGAGTGTCTGATGGGCCACGAGGGCGTGGCGCTGGGCGGCACCCTGTTCCACTACGGCGTCGAGGAGGACTTCGGCGGCGTCTGGTTCAACCTGCTGCCCGGCGGCGAGAAGCGGCTGTCGTACTACGAGGTGGCCGAGCTGTACGGCGGGGAGCCCTCGGCCAACACCCCGCCGGTGATCACGAACATGACCGTCGGCGGCGACACCACCGCGGTCCCCGCCGGCGAGGAGTTCACCCTCCGCGCCGACGTCGCGGATCCGGACGGCGACCAGCTCAGCTACGACGTGCGGGTCAGCAGTTACTACCTCGACGACAACAAGGCCTTGGTGCCCACGGACTTCACGAACAACGGCGACGGCACGTTCACCGTGACCGCGCCCGACCGGCTCGGCCCGTGGAAGGTCTATCTGGCGGCTCGCGACGGACAGGGCAACCTCGGCATCGAGACCGCGTCGATCGGCGTCGTCGCACCGCCCGTGGCCGGCACCAACCTCGCCCAGGGCAGGCCCACCACGGCCTCCTCCGAACAACCCGAGTACAACGGCGAGACGTTCGAGCCCGAGCACGCCACGGACGGCGAGCTGGCCACCCGGTGGGCCAGCGACTGGAGCGACCCGCAGTGGGTCCAGGTGGACCTCGGCTCGGTGACCTCCTTCGACCATGTGCAGCTCGTCTGGGAGGCCTCTTACGCCAGCGCGTACCAGGTGCAGGTGTCGGACAACGGCACCGACTGGCGGACCGTCCACGAGGTGACCGGCGGCAACGGCGGCGTCGACTCGACGGCGGTCAGCGGTTCGGGCCGCTACGTCCGGGTCAACGGCACCCAGCGCGGCACCGGCTGGGGCTACTCCCTCTACGACTTCGGCGTCTACGCTTCCTGACGCCGAACAGCGCGCGGCCCCGACCTCGGCCGGGGCCGCCTCACTGTGCGGGTGTGCCGGGAGTGCCGGCTGTGTCCGCCGGGAACTCCTCGGTGCCGAGCACCCGCAGCAGTTCCAGACGCTCGCGGGCCTCGGCGTCCGCCGGGGTGAGCACCAGCAGCTGCTGACGCTGGTCGGGGGTGACCAGGGTCTCGCAGTCCATCACCAGGCCACCCACCCGCGCGTGCAGCAGGGTCTTGCGGTCGGCGCGCCGGACCGCCACCTCGTGCTCGGCCCAGAGCCGGCGGAAGTCGGCGCTGGCGGCCCGCAGCCGCTCGACGAGCACCGCGACCGCCGGGTCGCCCGACCGGCGACCGACAGCCGCGCGCAGGTCGGCCACGAGCTGGCGGGCCTGGCGCTCGTGCTCGTCGGGCGGGGCGTGGGCGCGGACGGCGGGGTCGGTGAACCAGCGGTGCACCAGGTAGCGCCGGTCGCCGGACAAGCCGGTGTGATCGCCCGCCAGCAGGACGGACGCCCGGTTCTGCGCCAACACCTCGCCCAGGTCGGACAGCACCATGGCCGGAGTGTCGCCGAGCAGGTCGAGCATGCGGATCAGGCCGGCGCGGGCCAGGCGGGCGACCCCGTCGGCGGGCGGGGGCCGGTGGCCGGCCAGGTGGAACAGGTGGTCGCGCTCGTCGTCGGAGAGGCGCAGCGTCCGGGCCAGCGCGGCGAGCAGCTGGGTCGAGGGCTGGCTGCTGCGGCCCTGCTCCAGGCGCACCACGTAGTCCACCGACATGCCCGCGAGCATCGCCACCTCCTCCCGGCGCAGGCCGGTGGTACGCCGGCGCGGGCCGTCGGCGAGGCCGACCTCCGCCGGGCGGATCGCCGCGCGGCGGCGGCGTAGGAAGTCGGCGAGCTGCTCACGGTGCATGGCGCCATGGTCCCGCGCGGCGGGCGGGCGAGCCAGGGAGCGGCACTCCCATGATGAACGCTCCGCTTCCGTACGTCGCGGCGCGGGCGCAGGGTGGGCGCAGGGTGGGCGACAGCTCGACGACGAAGGAGACTGTGATGCAGGCACGAACCCTGGGCAGTACCGGACCGACCACCTCCGCGCTGGGTCTGGGCGCGATGGGCATGTCGGGCGGCGCCTACGGACCGGCCGACCGGGCGGAGAGCATCGCCACCGTGCACGCCGCGCTGGAGGCCGGCGTCACGCTGATCGACACCGGCGATTTCTACGCCATGGGCCACAACGAGATGCTGCTCGGCGAGGCGCTGCGCGGCCGGGCTCGGGACAGCTACCAGCTGAGCGTCAAGTTCGGCATGCTGCGGGGTCCAGGACCGGAGTTCGGCGGGCACGACGCCCGTCCCGAGGCCCTGCGGAACTTCCTGGGCTATTCGCTGACCCGGTTGGGCACCGACCACATCGACGTCTACCGCCCCGCCCGACTGGACCCGGCGGTGCCGATCGAGGAGACCGTGGGGGCGATCAAGGAGCTGATCGACGCCGGGTACGTGCGGCACCTCGGCCTCTCGGAGGTCGACGCGGCGACGATCCGCCGGGCGCACGCCGTGCATCCGGTCGCCGACCTGCAGATCGAGTACTCGCTGATCTCCCGCGCGGTGGAGGTGGATATCCTGCCCACGCTGCGGGCGCTCGGCATCGGCCTGACCGCGTACGGCGTCCTCAGCCGCGGCCTCATCTCCGGGCACTGGTCCGCCGGCCACACCGCGGGCCCCGGCGACAGCCGCGCCCATGGCCCGCGGTTCACGAGCGGGAACGTGGAGCACAACCTCGGCCTCGTTGAGGCGCTGCGCCGGGTCGCCGAGGCGATGGGGTGCACCGTCGCCCAGCTGGCCATCGCCTGGGTGGCCGCGCAGGGCGCGGACATCGTGCCGCTGGTCGGTGCTCGCACCCGCGAGCGGCTGGCCGAGGCGCTGCCCGCGACGGAGCTGAAGCTCACCGCGGATGACCTCGCCGAGATCGAGAAGGCGGTGCCACCAGGCATGGCCCGCGGCGACCGCTACCCGTCCGCGTTCATGTCCAACCTCGGCGTCGGGAACTGAGGCCGGCTCACCAGGAAAGGCCGCTGAGCTGGGCCATTACCTCCGACGTCATCGACAGCCCGCCGGCCGACGGGAACCATCAACGTGCCGGGCCACCCGGCCCAGCGTCAGGAACCCGATCAAGGAGCGACCACCATGTCGACGACCCCCCAGCCCTCCGCCACCTTCGACGATCTGGCCGCGCGCTACATCGCCGCGTGGAACGAGACCGAGCCGGCGGCGCGGCGCCGGGCCGTCGACGACCTGTGGAGCGAGAACGGCAGCTACACCGACCCGCTGGCCGCCGCCGAGGGCAGGGCGGCGATCGACGCGATGATCGGCGCGGTACAGCAACAGTTCGCCGGCCTGACGTTCCGGCTGGCGGGCCCGGTGGACGGCCACCACAACCAGGCGAGGTTCACCTGGGAACTCGGCCCCGAGGGCACCGAGGCCCTCGTCGTCGGCTTCGACGTCGTCCTGACCGACCAGGAAGGCCGCCTCACCCAGGTCCTCGGCTTCCTGGACCGCGTCCCCGCCGTCTGAGACGACCGTGGTGTCCGGGGGCCTATCCGCGGTCGGCGAGCAGGGCGGCGGCGAAGCCGAGCAGGGCGACGCCGCTGACCTGCTCCATCCGGCGGCGGAACGACGGCCGCCTGAGGCGCTCGCCCAGGGCGGCCGCCGCGCCGGAGACCACCCAGTACCAGAGCGCCAACTCGACGACGTCGATGGTGGTGAGCAGCAGGACGGTCCCGAACACGTGCGCCCCGTCGGGGACGAACTGCGGGAGCAGACTCATGTAGAAGACGCCGACCTTGGGGTTCAACAGGTTGGTGCCGAGCCCGGAGCGGAAGGCCGCGAGCCGCCCGCCCGCCGGCACGGCCACCACGTCCGCCGCCTCGCGACTCGCCACGCCCGCGTCCGCCGAGGCTCGCGGGCGCCGGCGGCGGACCCGCCACAGCGCGGAGGCCCCGAGCCAGATGAGGTAACACGCGCCGGCGACCCGCAGCGCGTCGTAGGCCAGTTGGGACGTGGTGAGCAGCGCGGTCAGCCCGACGGCGGTGGCCACGCCCCACAGGAGGCAGCCGACGAGGATGCCGAGCGCCGCGTACATCCCGGCGCTCTTGCCGTGCGCGACGGAGGCCCGGACGACCATGAGGGTGTCCAGGCCCGGCGTCACGTTGATCAGTGCGGAGACGCCGGCGAACGCGAGCGCGGCGGTGAGCATGTCGCGATGCTAACCGGAGGGTCGGACACCGGCGGGTTCGGCCCCGGCCGCCCATGGGGGACGGCCGGGGCCTTGAGGGGAGGCAGGGGACGGTCGCACCGGCTCAGGGCAGCTCGTAGTCCTCGTTCAGCGCCGCGCCGCGGTCCGGCTTGTACTGGTCGAAACCGCGGGCGTCGCACTGCAGGCCGCCGTTGATGCAGTGCTCGGACAGCGCGGCCAGGGTGGCCTCGTCCCACGCGTTGAAGAAGTCGTAGTGGAACGAGTAGCCCTCACCGCTGGCCAGCGCCACGTCGGAGGTGTCGGAGCCCGCAGGGAAGGCCATCTTGAACTCGATCATCGGCACCGCCACCGGGTGACTCGACGGGCAGACGTCCTGCTGCAACTCGGCGTTCCAGACCGGGTAGGCCATGTGGGCCTGGTGGTCGGGCGAGTCGAGGTGCCGGCCGTCCCAGCAGCTCGGCGCCTGGTAGCGGACGTTGAGCTGGGAGCCCGCGGCGCAGCTGTCGGGGATGTTGGAGTTGAAGAACGAGTCGCCGCACTCCCAGCCCTCGACCGAACCGTCCAGGAACTCCTGCTCAGTCTGGGTCGGGCTGCCGACCACGTAGCGCAGCCCGGTCGGGAACGGCCGCACCGTGCGGAAGTCGGTGACGCCCGCCTTGTAGTAGATGACCTGGTCGCCGATCGGCCGCACCTCCTGGTCGCCGTTGAACATCGTCGGCATCCAGTACGCGGAGAGGTCGGCCGGCACCTTGCAGGTGGTGTCGCCCTGCTCCAGCGACGCCAGGGTGCTGGTGGCGTCGGTCGTGGTGTTGCCCATGAAGGTGTGGTTGTGCGAGGCGCCGGCCATGTTCGGGTAGACGATCGGGTCGTCCGAGGCGGTGTGGCTGACCGAGCAGTTGGCCTGGAACTCGTGGTGTGAGGCGTAGGGCACGTTCGGCTGTGGCGGTATGCCCTCGACCGGCTCGTCCACCGGGATCCACTCCCCCGGCGGAGGGGCCAGCAGGGTCGTGTGGTCGCCGTGCGCTGAGTGGTCGCCGTGCGCGGCGGGCGCGGCGGCCGCCTCTCGGGCGGCGGTGGTCTCGGACGGCGCGGCCGAGGCGCTGATCGCGCCGAGCCCGGCCGCCACGAGCGCCAGCGCCGCGGCGACCACCGAGCCCGACGCGAGGGCTGATCTACGTGGCATGCGGATCTCCTCCTGTGGGGGGGTCACATCTGGGAGAGCGCTCTCCCATTTGCGGAGTGTTTCGCCGCCGCCAAGAAGTGTCAATGCTCCGAGAACTTCCCGGAACCAACGGGAAAGGTCGCACGCGAAAGGCCGCGCGGAGCGCGTGGGAACGGTCTCCCACGGACTCCGCGCGGCCGGAGGCAGGCGGTGGCGGGCCTCAGCCCAGGTCGACCTCCGGATAGAGCGGGTGCCCGGCCAGCAGGTCGGCGGCGCGTTCCGCCACCCGCTTGGCCACCCCGTCGGCCACCACGTAGCTCGCCTTGGAGGGCTTGCCGCTCTTCGTGGTGCCGGCCGAGGTCTGGGTCAGCACGGTGTCGATGAGGTCGGCGACCTCGTCGAGCCCCGCCGGGTCGAGCCCGCGGGTGGTGAGCGCCGGGGTGCCGAGCCGGATGCCCGAGGTGTACCAGGCGCCGTTGGGGTCGCGCGGGATGGCGTTGCGGTTGGTGACGATGCCGGCGTCGAGCAGCGCCGCCTCGGCCTGGCGGCCGGTGAGCCCGTACCCGGAGACGTCCAGCAGCACCAGGTGGTTGTCGGTGCCGCCGGTCACCAGGCGCGCGCCCCGCCGCACCAGACCCTCGGCCAGCGCCCGCGCGTTGTCCACGATGCGCTGGGCGTAGTCGGCGAACGCGGGCTGCCTGGCCTCGGCGAGCGCCACGGCCTTCGCGGCCATGACATGCGGCAGCGGACCGCCGAGCACCATCGGGCAGCCGCGGTCCACCTGTTCGGCGAGCGAGTCGTCGCACAGCACCATGCCCCCGCGCGGGCCGCGCAGCGACTTGTGGGTGGTGGTCGTGACGATCTGGGCGTGCGGGACCGGGTCGAAGTCGCCGGTGAACACCTTGCCCGCGACCAGACCGGCGAAATGCGCCATGTCCACCATCAGCGTGGCGCCGACCTCGTCGGCGATCTCCCGCATCACCCGGAAGTTGATCAGTCGGGGGTAGGCGGAGTACCCGGCGATGATGATCAGCGGCCGGAACTCACGCGCCGTGGCCCGCAGCGCGTCGTAGTCGAGCAGCCCGGTCTCCCGGTCGGTGCCGTAGCTGCGCTGGTGGAACATCTTGCCGGAGATATTCGGACGGAAACCGTGGGTGAGGTGACCGCCGGCGTCCAGCGACATGCCCAGCATCCGCTGGTTGCCGAGCTCCCGGCGGAGCGCCTCCCAGTCCGCCTCGTCCAGGTCGTTGACCTGCCGGGCCGCGGCCCGCTCCAGCGCCGGACGCTCCACCCGGGCGGCGAGCACCGACCAGAAGGCGACGAGGTTGGCGTCGATGCCGGAGTGCGGCTGCACGTAGGCGTGCTGGGCGCCGAACAGCTCGCGGGCATGTTCGGCGGCGAGCGCCTCGACGGTGTCGACGTTGCGGCAGCCGGCATAGAAGCGGTGGCCGATGGTGCCCTCGGCGTACTTGTCGCTGAACCAGTTCCCCATGGCCAGCAGCACGGCGGGAGACGCGTAGTTCTCGCTGGCGATGAGCTTCAACGACTCGCGCTGGTCGTGCAGCTCGGCGCCGATCGCGTCGGCGATCCGGGGCTCGACCCCGCGGATCACCTCAAGGGCGGTGCGGAAGGCGGCAGACTCTACGTTCGGGGTGCTCGGGGTCGTCATTGGGCCTCCATGCCGGGACGTCGCGAACGGCCCAGGCGCACGGCACTGTCATCGCAGTCGCGAGGGCCGCTCCCCGATGGTCCATCCCATCCGAACGCGCCAGTCACGGCCCGCTGCGAGCGTAGCACCCGCGCCCGCCCGGGGGGTCGGCCCACGTGGGCGGCCCATGAGGACCGCCCACCTGCGGCGCGGGGGCGAACGCCCGGGACGGCTCAGGCGCCGTCGAACGCGCCCTCGAACGTGCCGCCGGAGGCGGCGGCGAGCTCGGCGCGGGTCGGCGGATCCGCCCCGATCCGGGTGCAGGTGAGGGCCGCCGCGGCCGTGCACCGGGACAGCACGGCGGCCAGCTCGGCCGGTTCGGTCGGCGGTTCGCCGCGCTCGGCGAGCGCGTCGAGCAGCGCGGACTGGAAGGAGTCGCCCGCGCCCACGGTGTCCACCACGGTGACGGCGGGCGCGCTCACCCGCACCTCCCGCTCCCCGGCGACGGACAGGGCGCCGTCCGCGCCCTGGGTCACCACGACCAGCCGGGGGCCCCGCGCCAGCAGCTCACGGGCCGCGGCGACCACCCCGAGCCCGGGGAACAGCCAGGCCAGGTCCTCGTCGCTGGCCTTCAGCACGTCCACGGCCTCGGCCAGCCGGCCGGCGGCGGCGCGGTAGTCGTCGCGGTCCGGTTGGACGGCGGGGCGGACGTTCAGGTCCGCGACCACGGTGCGCCCCCGCGACCGCTGCTCCCGGCACAGGTCGAGCACCCGGGTGGCGCCCGGCTCGATGACGACGGCGAGCGAGCCGGTGTGCAGCACGGCGGTGTCCTCGGGCACGTTCAGCTCCAGGGGGTCCCAGGAGGCGAGGAAGTCGTAGTCGGCGGCGCCGTCCTGGCCGAGGTAGGCGAGGGCGACGATGGTGCGTCCTGGCGGCCCGGTGGGTGCCCGCCGCACCGCGACGCCGGTGTCCGCCAGATGGCCGCGCACCAGTTCGCCCGGCGCGTCGTCGCCCCAGGCGGTGACGAGGGTGACCGGCCGCGCCAGGCGATGCAGGCCGACCGCGACGTTGGCCGGGCTGCCGCCGGGCACGGCGTGCGCTTCGCGGGCGCCGCTGCGCCACAGCAGGTCGACCAGCGCCTCACCGACGACGGTCACTCGGGTGCTGCCCTTCACCATGCGTCCACCACCATGCGTCCACGCCTTCCGCTCGTACCAGTGCGCTCGGGATCCCGGGCCATGCTGCGTGGCCGGTTTCGCGACAGCAAGATCCTCCCCCAGGCCCTCGAGGGCCTGGGAGGTGCCCCCGGCCGAGCCTCTCAAGCGCACACACAGTGAGGGGCGCGCGACCGGAACCTGAAATTCCGTCACGCGCAAGCATGAGGGCGGCCACCACGGGTACGCGGAGCGCCCAAGCCAGAAACGGTAGGTGAACGGAGATGACGAGTACTGACCAGCGCCCGGCGCCCGACCTCCGTGAGGACTCGACGAAGGCGCTGCTGTCCCGGGCCACCCAGCAGCTCTCGCAGCTGGTGCGCGAGGAGATGCGGCTGGCGCAGGCGGAGATGGTGGCCAAGGGCAGGCGGTTCCAGATCGCCGGCGGCATGTACGGGGGCGCCGCGGTGGTCACCGTCGTCGCCTTCCAGGCGCTGGCCGCCGCCGCGATCGCGGCGCTGGCCCTGGCCCTGCCCGTCTGGGGAGCGGCGCTGATCGTGGCCGGCGTGCTGGCCGCGGTGGCCGCGCTGCTCGCGGCCACCGGCCGGAAACGGATGCGGGAGGGCGCGCCGCCGAAGCCGCAGCAGGCGATCGACAGCGTCAGGGCGGATCTGGCCGTAGTCAAGGAGAGGGCGCACCGATGAGCAGCGAGGCCGGGACAAACGGAAGCACGCCGAAGAAGACGAGCGGGCCCGCGAAGAAGACCGCGGGGGCCGCGAAGAAGAAGGTCAACGGGACCGCCAAACGCGCCCCCGCGACCGCGAAGAAGTCGACGGCGAAGAAGACCGCAGGGAAGGCGAGACAGGGTGCCGGGACGGCCAAGCGGACCGCCGGGACGACCGCCGCCTCCGCGCGGGCCGGCACCCGGAAGACCACGGAGGCCACGACGGAGCAGAAGACGACCACCGAGTCCCCGAGGAAGGTCACCGACACCGTGACGACCGACGACACGACGCAGACCACGCGGACCGAGGAACTGCGCGGACAGGCGGCGCAGACCCGGGAGCAGTTGGGTCGAACGGTGGCAGCGCTCGCCGCGAAGGCGGACGTGAAGGGGCGAGTGCGGGACCGGGCGGCCAAGGCCGCCACGCCGGTGCGCGAGAAGGCCGGACAGGCCACGCGTGCGGCGCGCCGGCACCCGCTGCCCACCGCCGCCGCGCCGATCGCCGTGGCAGCCGCCGCCGCGACCTACGCCGTAGTCCAAGTCCATCGACGGAGGAACACGTGACTTCTCCCCCAGCTGAAGCAGGGGGATTCGACCCTCGCGGGTTGAGCTTTCTGCTTCTCAGACAGCGGCTGCCCCGAACTAACGGCGGGGGACGTTGGTACGCCCAGCAGTCTTACGCCAGCTCCGCAGACCTGACATCCCGCCAGCCCGGCGGTAGGCCCGGCCAGCTTGGTTTTCGCTGGCCGGACGGGCCATACGTTGCCACTCGCCTACGGACGGTTGATGGTGGACGGCGATCCGCCCTGGCGGCGCATCGCCCTGCCCAGTCCTGCTCCGCAGCAGTCCGTTTCCTCCCCCGTCCGAAGGCGGGGGTATCCACGGAGGTATCCCGATGAACGCGTCCAGGATCATGCGCAAGCCGGCCCGCCGGGTCACCCGGCCGCTCGGGCGCAAGCTGATGAAGGCCACGGTCAGGCGCCGGATGCGGTCGCGGGCCGGACAGGCGACCCGCGCCGCACGCCGGCATCCGCTGCCCACCGCGGCGACGCCGGTGGCCGTCGCCGCCGCCGCGACCTACCTCGTGGTGCACCGGTCGCGGAAGGGCCGGGACGAATGAGCGGGTCGTCGAAGGTGGTCGCGGCCTACCGGCCGGCCTCTGGTCGTGGGCACGCTCACCGAGATGCTGGTCAGGGCCGCGACGAAACGGGCCTGGCAGGGCATCAGACATGACGACGACGCCTGGGAGCCGGCCGATCGGGAACGGGCCTGGGCCGAGGTGCTGTTGGGCGCGGCGGTGCTGGGCGCCGTCTTCGGCGTGACCAAGACCGCCGTGGACCGGGCCGGCGCCGTGGCCGTGCACCGGAAGACCGGCATGTGGCCCGGCACCGGATGACCGGCACCTGGCCCACGTCCTGAGCCCTCTCAGCGGTCGCCCTCCGGGCGAACGGAGACAGGCGCGCGCCGCCGCTCCGGCCGCGGGGCTCCTCGGGTGCCGACCGTCCGGCGGATCCCGCGGGCGGCACGGCATCGCGGCGCCCCGTCGCGTGGACCTGGTCCGCGCGACGGGGCGCCGGGGCATCACTGTCCGGTCCGGGACGCCGGCGGGCTGCCGTCCCGGGGGTGGCGGCGGGGCAGCCAGGCCGGGACGGCCGCCCGGTAGGCGTCGTACTCGGCGCCGAACGCCCGGCGCAGCGCCGGCTCCTCGTACCAGCGCACGAACGCCGCGCACACCAGCCAGACCACGATCCCGTACAGGAGCGGTTCGGGCCGCACCAGAAGCAGCCCCTGGCCCGCGATGGCCGCCACGACCTGCACGTACATCGGATTCCTGACCCGGCCGTACGCCCCGCCGACGACCAGACGCGCCGCCGGGGCCACCGGCGCGGGGGTGCCGCGCCCCTCCCGGACGAAACGACCGAAGGCCACGAGCAGCGCCGGCACGGCCGCCAGCAGCAGCGCGAGGCCGGCAAGCCGCAGGGGCAGGACGCCGACGTGGTCCCAGTGGTACGGCGTGTGCCAGCGGGTGATCAGCCAGGGCACCAGGCCGGCCACGACGCCCGGCGCCACCACGAAGAACGCCGCGCTCCCGGCCGCCGCCGTGACGATGCGCACACCGCCAGTATGGCCGCGTTCAGGCCGCCCTGGCCACGGTCAGGAGGTGGGCGCTGACCCCCAGCAGCGCGGGCTCGCGCTCCATGAGGCGCAGGGCCTCCAGCACCGCGGCCCGCTGTTCGGGGTCGTCCAGCCGTTCCCGCATCCCGGCCACCAGCCAGGCCGTGCCCTCCAGCCCCGCGGTCACCGGTTCCGCGAGGCCCGCGTCGGCGAACTCGCCCGGCAGGTCGGCGGGGTCGTGGAAGTAGGCCTCGGTGAAGATGTCCGTCTCCGGCGGCTGGTGGCCCGTGCCGAGTTGGGCGAAGAGCTCGGGGCGGCGGGCGGGCTCGAAGTAGTAGCCCTGAAAGAGGCCGTCGTTCAGGGGCGCCCACCGGGAGATCGAGGCCGCCGCGACCACCCCGCCGGGGCGGGCCACCCGGGCCGCCTCGGCCAGCGCCCTGACCCGGTCGGCGCGCTCCGGCAGGTGGTAGAGCGGGCCGAGCAGCAGCACGGCGTCGAACGAGGAGTCCTCCTCGCGCAGCCGGCGGGCGTCGCCGATCCTGGCCGGGATGCCGCGCTCCCGTGCCTGCCTGACGTGCAGTTCGACCGGGTCGACCAGTTCGACGTCGTACCCCTCGGCGGTCAGCCACGCCGCGTGTACGCCGCTGGCGCCGCCCACGTCCAGCACCCGGGCGGGAGGCGCGGGCAGCGCCCGGCGCAGCACGTCCTGGGTGCGCCAGAACTCCAGTCTGGCGTCGGCCGGTCGGCCCGTGTCCTCGGCGAGGCGGGTCATTTCGCCGCCGCGTTCGTAGTAGGCACGGACGTGGGGATGCAATGAGGGCTCCATCTCCGGATGGTGCCCGTCGGGAGACCGCGCCGGCAATGCGTTTTCGCGGGGGACACCCGCCCCGCAACGGCCTCCACACCCCGCATGACCTCGGAGGTCATCGACGGTTCCCGCGGAACGGGCGAGGGTGTGGGTGTCGGTTACCCCCGTCTTCGAGAAGGGCGATCCCCATGATCACGATGTCTGCGATGTCCGTGATGTCCGCCACCCAGACCCGCGCGTCTCCGCGAGTCTGGTTGCGCCGATGGCTGGTCCTGGACGCGGTGGTCACCGGCGGCAACGCGCTGGTGTACCTGACCGCGGCCGGGCCCTCCCCCAGGCCCTTGAGGGCCTGGGAGGTGCCCCCATGGCCGGCTGCTCGGGCTGGACGCCGGCCTGCTGGTCGGCATCGGCGCGTTCCTGCTGGGCTACGCGGCGGTCGTCGGCTGGCTGGCGAGCCGCCGGGAACCGCCCGCGCCCGCCGTGTGGTGCGTGATCGAGGCCAACGTCGCCTGGTCGCTGGCCAGCCTGGCGGCCCTGGTGCTGTGGCTGGAGCCGGACGCCCCGGGCGCGCTGTGGATCCCGGCCCAGGCCGCGGTGGTGGCCGCGTTCGCGGCGCTGCAGTACCGCGCCCTGCGGGCGATCCGTGAGACGACCCGCTAGGGGTCTGTGGGCTCGCGCAGGGCGACGCGCAGATGTTCGGCGGTCTCCGGGTCGGCCGGAAGGAAGGTCTCCACGGCCAGCTCGGAGACGGTCACGTCCACCGGGGTGTTGAAGGTGGCGATGGCGGAGAGGAAGGACAGCCGTTGGCCGGCGTGCTCGATCACCATCGGCAGGGCCAGTGGGCTGTGCTCCCCCACCCGCTCCTCGCCGCCCGGCAGGACCGGATAGCCGGCCACCTCCTCGTACAGCTCCCGCAGCGGTGCGGAGCGCAGCAGGGCCAGCTGGCGGCGCATCTGGTCGAGCAGGTGGCCGCGCCACTCGCGGAAGTTGCGGATGCGTGGGGCCAGGCCCTCGGGGTGCAGGGTGATGCGCATGGCGTTCAGCGGCGGCGTGAGCAACCAGGGGGCGACGCCGTCCAGGAGCAGCGCGATGCCCCGGTTGGCCGTGATCACCTGGTACCGGCCGTCCACCACCAGCGCGGGGTACGGCTCGTAGCCCGCGAGCAGCCGGTCGAGCCCGTCGCGCACCACCGCGAGGTCCGGCGAGTCCAGCGGCGTCTCCTGGAAGCGGGGCGCGTACCCGGCGGCGACCAGCAGCGCGTTGCGCTCGCGTACCGGCACGTCCAGATGCTCGGCGAGCCGCAGCACCATCTCCTCGCTCGGCCGGGACTTGCCGGTCTCCACGAAGCTGATGTGCCGGGCGGAGGAGTCGGCGCGCAGCGCCAGCTCCAGCTGGCTGACGCCGGCCCGCCGCCGCCATTCGCGCAGCAGCGGCCCGGCCCCGGAAGCGGCGTCGTCGGCCGACGTCCCGGGGGCACCGGGCGGCGTGGCGAACGAGGTGGTTCCGGTCACGGGCATACCGCCGAGGATACGCGGGCACAATCGGCTGATCATCAGCCTGCCGCATGACCCGCGACCGAGGAGCCAGTCATGGAGACCGAGCCCGCCCCCGCACGCCGCGACGACCTCACCAGCGCGCGGGACGGCGTGCCGATCGCCACGTACACCTGGCTGCCGGCCTCCGTGCCCGGGGGAGGACGGCCGCGCGCCTGGGTGCAGCTGGTGCACGGCGCCGCCGAGCACGCCCGGCGCTACGACCGTTTCGCCCGGCTGCTCGCGAGCCGCGGCTTCGCGGTGGTGGCCTCCGACCACCGCGGCCACGGCCTGACCGCCCCGCACACCGGCGGGTACGGCGTGGTGGGCGCGTCGGGCTGGCGGGCGGTGGTCGAGGACCTGAAGGTGGTCGGCGAACGCGTTCTGGCCGAGGCGCCGGGGGTGCCGCTGCTGATGCTGGGGCACAGCATGGGTTCGCAGCTGGCCAGGGACTTCGCCCAGGAGCACGGGGGGACGCTGGCCGGGCTGATCCTGTCCGGCACCTTCCGTTCGCTGCCGGGCTGCGAGACCGATGAGGCGGCGGCGCGCCTGACGGCGGAGATCGAGCGGGGCGGGCGCGAGGCGCCGTCCGGCTTCGTGCCGGAGCTGTTCGGTTCGTTCAACGACCCGTACCCGTTCCGCACCGGCTTCGAGTGGCTCTCCCGCGACCCGGCGGAGGTCGACGTCTACGTCGCGGACGAGGCATGCGGTTTCGCGTTCAGCGCGGGCCTGTCGCGGGACTGGGTGCTCGGGGTGCGGAAGATCAACGATCCGGAGCAGCAGGGTCGCATCCCGCGCGACCTGCCCGTGCACGTGGTCGTCGGCGACCAGGATCCGTGCCACGCCGGGATGACGCTGGTCTACGAGCTGCTGGAGGACTTCCGCTACGTCGGCGCGCGGGCGCTGAGTTGGCGGGCCTACCCCGGCGCCCGGCACGAGATACTCAACGAGACGAACCGCGACGAGGTCGCGGCCGACCTGCTGGCCTGGCTGGAGGCCAGGGTGTGACCCTCGCCCTCCCCTCGGCCCGGCCGCCGCGGTCGGCAGTTCCGCACGCCCCCTGATCACGAAGCTTTGGCCATGGCAGGATGCCCTGGCAACGCGGCGCGTTCGGCAGGTGCTGCCGACCGGACAGGACGACAGGGGCATGGCCACGATGGGCGACAGACCCACGTACGACATCGACACCACCGTGGCCAGTGTGGCGCGCGTCTACGACTATGCGCTGGGGGGCAAGGACAACTACGCCGTGGACCGGGAGGCGTTCGAGCGCATCGAGGCCACGGCGCCCAGCCTCCGGCCGCTGGCGATGAACAACCGCCGTTTCCTGGAGCGGGTCGTGCGGGTGCTGGTCGAGGAGTACGGGGTGCGACAGTTCCTGGACCACGGCTCCGGCCTGCCGACGCAGGACAACGTGCACCAGATCGCGCGGCGTTCTGACCCCGACGCCCGGGTGGTCTACGTCGACCACGACCCGATGGTGGTGGCGCACAGCCGGGCGCTGCTGGGCGGCGTGCCCGGCACCGCGGTGGTCCAGGCGGACTTCCGGGACACCGAGGCCGTCTTCGGGGACCCTCGGGTGCGGGAGCTGATCGACCCGACGGAACCGGTGGCCGCGCTCTTCGTCTCGGTGCTGCACTGCGTTCCCGACTCCGACGACCCGGGCGGCCTGCTCCGGCGGGTGGCTGACCGGCTGCCGTCCGGGAGCTTCCTGGCGGTCAACCAGCTGGTCAGCGAGGACGCGAAGCTGCGCACCTGGATCAGCGAGTTCATGGCGAAGAACACGGCCCTGGGCTGGGGTCGGGTCCGGCAGCGGCACGAGGTGCGGCGGTACTTCGAGGGCATGGAGGTGCTGCCGCCCGGACTGGTGGAGATCAGCACCTGGCGCCCGGACTCGGCGCTGGCGCCGCGTCAGCTGACTGACGAGTGGATCGAGTTCGGCGGCGTCGGCCGGACCCGCTGAGGCCGGGCGGCGCCGGATCAAACGGGATCAACACCGGGTCGGTGCCGCGGCCTGCCGCGGCACCGACCCGGTCAGAACGTCACAGGGACCGTTCGAGGCCGTCGAGGAAGCGCAGCCCGTCGAGGAAGTCCGCGGTCTTGCCGTGCGGTTCGGCGGTGGCACAGAGGCTGTCCATCACCGCCATGTAGTCCTCGACGTCCTCCCGCTTGTCCAGGTAGAGCGCGCTGTTGAGCTGCTCCAGGTAGACGATGTCGGGCAGGTCGGGCTCCATGAAGCGGAGTATCGTCACCGGGCCGCCCGCCGCCGCCAGGCCGCCGATCCGGAACGGCGCGACCTGGAGGGTGATGTTGGGGCGCTCAGCGAGCTCTCGCAGGTGCCTGATCTGCGCCCGCATGGCCTCGGGTCCGCCGAGGGCCCGACGCAGGGCCGCCTCGTCCACGACCGCCCACAGCTTCGGCGCATGCGGCTTGAGCAGCAGCTTCTGCCGCTCCATGCGGAGCTCGACGCGGCGCTCCACCTGCCGGTCGGAGGCGCGCGGGTTCCCCAGCCTGATGCAGGCGCGGGCGTAGTCGGCGGTCTGCAGCAGGCCGGGGATGAACTGCACCTCGTAGGTGCGGATCATCGACGCGGCCTCCTCCAGGCCGATCAACGTCTCGAACCAACTGGGCAGCACATCGCTGTACTTCTGCCACCAGCCGGGGGTGCTCGCCTGGCGGGCGAGCGCGAGGAACTGGCCGCGCTGCTCCTCGTCGACCACCCCGTAGAGCGTGAGCAGGTCGGCGATGTCCCGTTCCTTGGCGCCCACCCGCCCCAGTTCGAGACGGCTGATCTTGGCATGCGAGCCTCGGATGGCGTCCCCCGCCGCCTCCCGGCTGATCCCGCAGCTCTCCCTGAGCCGGCGCAGATGGGTGCCGAGCACGATACGCAGTACGGTCGGCCCACCCCTCGGATGGGACAGGATGTCCGTCACCGAGGAAACGCGGCTTGCCTGAGCTGACGCCATGGTGTGTCCCCTGAGTGGTTGAATCTGCGCCCAGTCTGTCACCGTTCCATCACGACGTACAGCCACCTCCCCCCCACGCGCGGTAAATCGTTCAGTCGGCGCTGATGAGATCGTCGAAATCGCCGTCCTTCGCGCCCTGGATGAAGGCCACCATCTCCGCCTGCGTGTAGATGAGCGCGGGGCCCTGCGGATCGCGGGAGTTACGCACGGCGACCTCCCCGTCCGGCAGTCCGGCCAACTCGACGCAGTTTCCGTTGGGGTTGCTCCGTCCGCTCTTCCGCCAGATCGCTCCCCGCAGGAAGGGGGCGGGGGCACCGTTGGTGAACTGCGGCATTTCTACTCCTACGTGACGTGCATTCGCATTTGCGATCCACGACAGATCGTGGACCGCTTCTGACCGAATACTGCCCCGGATCGGAGCGTTCTTGCATCTGTTCTTGCATCCGTTCTTTCGGATGTACTTGCAGCGACACGCTGTGTTCCCTCAGGATGGACCCAGGGGAGTCGGCGGCAAGATCGAGGCAAGTGGGCGCTGCGGAGGTCGTGATGGCAACTCACCCCATGTGGTGGGCAGGCGAGGAGGGATCCGACGGGTCGTTCGGCGGGCAGCGGGCGGCACTGGCCCCGCTGCCACCGTCCGGGCGCCTGCCGTTCGCCGCCATGGCGCGACAACCCGTCGGCGGACAGCACGACGCGTCCGCCCTGACGGAAGAACCCCGGTCGGAGTCCGCCGGCTTCGCCACCTTCCCGCTGGCCAGCCTCCCCGACTCGCCGCGCATCGCGCGGAGTCTCACCCGGACCACCCTCCAGGGCTGGGGGCTGCCCGAGCTGATCGAGGACGCCACCGTGGTCGTCTCCGAACTCGTCACCAACGCCCTGCGGTACGGGCTGCCGACCAGCGGGCGGCATCGCCCGCTGCCGCCGGCGAGCACCGAGCAGCCGTTCCTGCTGAGCCTCGTGCACCACGGCGGCTCGGTGCTGTGCGCGGTCTTCGACCCGGGCGCCGAGGTGCCGATGGTCCGGGAACCCGACTACTTCCAGGAGTCGGGACGCGGCCTGCACGTGCTGCAGTCGCTGGCCGAGAGCTGGGGCTGGACCACGCCCGACCGGCACGGCAAGGCCGTCTGGGCGCTGCTCCAGACGACCAAGGAATGCCAGCCGGACGGCCTGCCGGTCGGCCCGGCCGACGCCGAATGGGAGCCGCTCACCCGCCTCTTGCTGCTGCTGGAGCTGCTCAGCGGCCCGTCCTGGCTGAAGGCGCTCGGCTCCTCGGCCCGCGGCCCCCGGGCCGTGGTCGACTGACCTCACGCCCCCAGCGCATCTGCCCAACGTGCCTGCCCAGCGCGCCCACCGGATCAGGCGTGGCGCACGGCGAGGCCGGCGGGAGCCTCGACGTGCGGGGTGCCGTCGGCGTCCACCGACACCGTCAGCGGCCGGCCCGCCAGTTCGAGTCCGGCGAGCCGGAGCGGGCGGTAGCGCTCGGGCATCCGGCCGGCGACCCGCAGGGTGCCGCCCGGCACGTCGGGCCGCAGGCCCAGCAGTGCGGCGAGCACCAGCACCGGAGCGGTGGCCGCCCAGGCCTGCGGGCGGCAGGCGGCCGGATACGCGGCGGGCGGGACGCCGGCGTCGGCGCCGTAGCCCGCGAAGAGCTCGGGCAGTCGGCCCTCGAACCGCTCGGAGGCCCGGACCAGCCCGGCGGCCAGCGAGGCGGCGACCTCGGGGAAACCCTCCTGGGCCAGGCCCCACACGGCGATGGCGGTGTCGTGCGGCCATACCGAACCGATGTGGTAGCCCAGCGGGTTGAAGCCGCCAGAGGCGCTGGAGAGGGTGCGCAGGCCGAAGCCGCAGTCCAGTTCGGGCCGGGCCAGCCGCGCGGCGACCAGCCGGCTCTCCTCGGCGTTCAGCAGGCCGGTGCCCAGCAGATGGCCGAGCCCGGAGGTCACCGAGTCCACCGGCCGTTTGGCGTGGTCCAGGGCGACGGCCGGATAGGGGCCGTGCGCGTCCTCGACCCAGAACCGCCGCCGGAAGGCGGTCGCCAACCGGTCGGCCCATTCCTCCCAGCGGTCCGCGCCCGGCCGGCCGAAGGCGCGCAGCAGCGCGGCGCCGCCCCGCGCGGCGGCGTGCGCGTACGCCTGCACCTCGCACAGCGCGATGGGTGGCTCGGCGAGCCGGCCGTCGCGATGCCTGATGCCGTCGCCGGAGTCCTTCCAGCCCTGGTTGGCCAGGCCGGTCCCGGTGCTGTCGACGTACTCGAGGAAGCCGTCGCCGTCCGCGTCGCCGTGGTCGCTCATCCAGGCCAACGCGGCCTCGGCGTGCGGCAGCAGCCGCTCCACCCGCTCCGGATCCAGGCCCCAGCGCCAGGCGTCGTGGAGCAGCAGCACCCACAGCGGGGTGGCGTCCACCGTCCCGAAGTAGCGGGTGGGCAGCTCGATGCCCTGGTCCGGCAGACGCAGCACGTCCTGGCGTATCTCGTGCAGGATCTTGCCCGGCTCCTCCTGGGAGCGCGGGTCGACGGTCGTGCCCTGCCGGCGGGCGAGCACCCGCAGCGTGCTGTCGGCCAGCGAGGTGCCCAGCGGCAGCAGCATCCGCGCCGCCCAGAGTGAGTCGCGGCCGAAGAGCGTGGCGAACCAGGGTGCCCCAGCGGCCAGGAACAGCTCGGCGGGGCGCTCGGGGTCGGCCAGCAGCAGCCGCTCCAGATCGGCGTGGGACTGGTCGAGCCAGCGGTCGAACCGGCGGTCGGCGCTGCGCAGTTCCGGCACGCGCCAGGGCGTGACAGTGCCGGGCGCCGGCGCCGGGAAGGGCACGCCCCTGGTGTCCTCGGCGGCGCACACCAACTCCGCCCGCCAGCGCTCGCCGGGGGCCAGCTCCACCTCGTAACGGAGCACGCCGTCGTCGCCGACCGCGTCGGGGCGGGGGGTGCTGGTCAGCCGCACCGTCAACGTGTCGTCGGCCCAGCTCAGCCCGTCGTCCGTCGCCGTGACCCGCGCCCCGGGCACGGCCGTCCCGGACTTGACCTGCGGCACGGAGGCCAGATCGGTGCCGGCCGCGACGAGCAGGCGGGTCCGGGCGGGCAGCCGGCCCGCGTTGACCACCTCCAGGGTCTCGGTCAGCCGTCCCGGGGCGACGGCGCGGCTCCGGGTCAGCGTCACCGCGGGGTCGGGCGTCGTCTCGGCCAGTCCGCGCAACACCGAGCGGAACAGCGCCCGGTCGGCGCCCCGAACGCCGCCGCCCACGGCCACCAGCGGCACCTCGTCCGCGGTCACCACCAGCCGTGCGAGGGCCCGGCGTTCGCCGTGGAAGAAGCCGTCGGCGCCGCCCTCGAACTGCCCGTCGGGGCGGGAGACGGCGAAGCTCGGGGCGTGCAGCGTGACGCAGGCGTCGTGCAGGAACGGCTGGAGGCGCGGCGCGGCCGGAGCCGCACCGCTTCCGTCCGAGGGGTTGACACTCATGGGCGTGGGCACCAATCTTCTCTGGAATTGGAGCGTTCCAAGAAACGTAGTCGCAGTTCAGCGCCGATGCAATGCCTATTGGATCGCTCCAACCAAGCAGCAAACCGGACGAGGGAACGGGAGACACAACGATGGCGGGTGCGTCCAGCGGCCCGGGCGGCGGGCGCGGGGGTGTGACCCTCGCGATGGTCGCGCGCCGGGCCGGGGTCTCCCCGCAGACCGTGTCCAACGCACTGAACTCCCCCGAGTTGTTGCGCCCCGACACGCTGCGGCGAGTCAGGCAGGCCATCGAGGCCATGGGCTACCGCCCGCACCGGGCGGCGCAGACGCTGCGTACCCGGTCCAGCCGGCTGGTCGGCTACGGCATCCTGCCGGCCCCGCCCGGCATCTCGACCGCGGTGATGGACCGCTTCCTGCACGCGCTGTCGCAGACCGCGGAGGAGGCAGGACACCGCATCCTGCTGTTCGCGGCCTCGCCCGGCGAGGCCGGGATCGCCGCCTACCAGGAGCTGGTGGACAGCTACAGCGTGGACGGCTTCGTGCTCAGCGACACCACGCACGGCGACCGGCGGCAGGACTGGCTGGCCCGACACGGCATCCCGTTCGCCGCCTTCGGCCGGATGTGGTCGGGCCGGCAGATCGGCGACTTCGTGGACGTGGACGGCGCGGCGGGCACCGAGGCGGTGGTGGACCACCTGGTCGGGCTCGGCCACACCCGGATCGGCTTCCTCGGCTGGCCGCGCGGGTCAGGGGCGGGCGACGACCGGGCCACCGGCTGGCAGCGGGCGATGCGGCGGCACGGGCTGGTCGTGCGCGGCCGACGGGCGCAGAGCGTGGACGACGTCGGCGAGGCGGGCGCCGCCGTGGGCCCGCTGCTGGACGCCGGCGCGACCGCAATCGTGACGGCCAGCGACACCCTGGCGATGGGCTGTTACCGCGCGCTGCGGGACCGGGAGCTGACCCCGGGCCCGGACGTGTCGGTCGCCGGGTTCGACGACTCTCCCGCCGCCGCGCTGGTCTCCCCCGCGCTGACCAGCGTCGCGCAGCCGCTGGACGCGGTGGGCCGCGCATGCGTCCGGCTGCTGCTCGACCGGCTGCGCGACCCCGACCGACCGGCCGAACACCTGCTGCTCGCCCCGAGCCTGACGCTCCGCGACAGCACCGCGCCACCCCCCAGGAGGACCCCGTGAACCCCGTGCACCCTGTGACCACCCGACTCCCCAGAGCCCGGCGGCGTGGCCGCGCCGCCCGTGCCGTGGCCGCCGGCGGCCTGCTGCTGGCCGCCCTGTCCGGCTGCTCCTCCAACTTCGGCGAGGACGAGACGGAGCAGGACGACAGCTCCCGGCAGCGCCTGACCGTGCTCATCGCGACCTCGGGCGACGCCGAAACCGACGCGGTCCGGGCGGCGGCCGACGCGTACGAGGAGGAGTCGGGCAACACCGTCCGGGTGGAGGTGGCCCAGGACATCAACCAGCAGCTCGGCCAGGCCTTCGCGGGCGGCGAGCCGCCCGACGTGTTCTACGTGGACTCCAGCCAGTTCGCCAACTACGCCGAGGGCGGCTCGCTCCACCCCTACGGCGAGCAGATCACGGACGTCGACGACTTCTCGCCCGCCCTGCGGCGTTCCTTCACCCGGGACGGCGAGCTGGTCTGCGTGCCGAAGGACACCTCCTCGCTGGCCCTGATCGTCAACACCGAGCTGTGGCAGGCGGCCGGGCTGACCGAGGCGGACCGCCCCGAGACCTGGGAGCAGCTGCGGGACGTCGCCGAGCGCCTCACCGGCGACGGCGTGACGGGGATGGTGACCACCGAGGAGTACCAGCGACTCGGCGCGTTCCTGCGGCAGGCGGGCGGCTGGATCACCAACCCCGAGCAGACCGAGATGACGGCGGATGCGCCGGAGAACGAGGAGGGTCTCGAGTTCGTCAGGGGCATGCTGAACGATGGCACCTGGCAGTACGCCAGCGACCTCGACGCCCAGTGGGCCGGGGAGGCGTTCGGCGAGGGCCAGGCGGCGATGACCGTCGAGGGCGGCTGGCTGGCCGGCGCGCTGGCGGCCGACTACCCCGACGTCGAGTACGAGGTGCTGCCGCTGCCCGAGGGCCCGGCCGGTCAGGGCACCCTGGCGTTCACCAACTGCTGGGGCGTCGCCCAGGACAGCGCGCACCGCGAGGCGGCCGTGGACCTGGTGGACTTCCTCACCCAGCCGGAACAGCAGATCGCGATGGGCGAGGCGTTCGGCGCGATTCCCTCGCGGGGCAGCGCGGCCGAGGACTACCTCGCGGAGCACCCGGAGCAGGCGGCCTGGGGCGCCAGCGGCGACTGGGTGCAGGGTCCGGTGACCATCCAGGGCTTCGACACGGTGCTCGCCCAGTTCAACACCGACCTGGCGGAGCTGCGCACCTCCGACCCGGGCGCGATCCTCGGTGACCTTCAGCGGTACGGCGAGGCCGCGCTGGACGAGGTGTCATGAGACGCGTCGCCGTCCGCTCGGCGGCGGGCCGGGAACGGCTCTGGGGGTGGCTGTTCGTCAGTCCGGCGACGGCCGTCCTCGGGCTGTTCCTGGTGCTGCCGGTCCTGATGGCGGCGTGGGTGAGCCTGCTGGACTGGGACGGGCAGTCCAACCCGTTCACGGACGGCGAGGCGGCCTTCGTCGGCCTGGACAACTACCGCGAGCTGCTGGCCGAGGACGGCCTGGACCGCATGCTCTTCATGACCTCGCTGCGCAACAACCTCTACTACGTGCTGATCGCGGTGCCGCTGGTGACGGCACTGGCGCTGGCCCTGGCCCTGGTGGTGCACCAGCGGCTGCTGCGCGGCCGGAGCCTGTTGCGCACCACGTTCTTCTTCCCCTCGGTGACCAGTTCCGTCGCGGTCGCCACGGTGTTCCTCTTCCTCTTCCAGGGCAGCGGGGCCGTCAACAGCCTGTTGTCCTGGTTCGGGGTGCACGGCCCCAACTGGTTCGCGGACTCCCGCGGCGTGGTGTGGGTGGCGCTGGACGGTCTGGGCCTGGTCGACGCCCGGCGGCCCGGCGGCGCGCTGGCGGACCACGGCTTCCTCGGGCTGTCCTGGTTCGAGTGGCTGTCAGGTCCCTCGGTGGCGATGTGCACGCTGATCGTGTTGGCCACCTGGACCACCTCGGGGACGTTCATGCTGATCTTCCTCGCCGCGCTGCAGGACGTGCCGCGGGAGTTGGAGGAGGCGGCGGCGCTGGACGGGGTCGGGCGCCGGCGGATGCTGTGGCACGTGATCCTGCCCGCGCTGCGGCCCGTGCTGTTCCTGGTGCTGACCCTGGCGCTGATCGGCAGTTGGCAGGTGTTCGACATGGTGTACGTGATGGGTCAGGGAGCGCCGGGCAACACGACGCTGACGCCCGCGTTCCGCTCCTACCAGGCGGCCTTCGGGGACGCCGACTACGGCCAGGGGGCGGCGATCGCGTTCCTGCTGTTCGCCATCATCCTCGTCTTCACGGCGGGGCAACGCTGGTTGCTGCGGGAGCGCGGGCCGCGGAAGGGACGGGCCCGATGAGGCACCGCGGGGCGCGCGGCGCGGCGGAGCGGCCGGTGCTGCCCCGGACGCGTCCGGTGGGGCGGGTGCTGGGGTACGCGCTCGTGGTGGGCATGGCGCTGCTGTACCTGCTGCCGTTCGTCATCCAGCTGTCCACCAGTTTCAAGACCGATCCGGAGGCGGCGGGGAACCCGCTGTCGGTGTGGCCGGGGACCCCCACCATGGCCGCGTACCAACGGCTGTTCGGGCTGAGCGAGTCCGACAGCGTGCCGTTCCTGCGCTGGCTGGGGAACTCGGCGGTGGTGACGGTGCTGGTGACCACGGGGCGGGTGCTGTTCGACTCGATGGCCGGCTATGCGCTGGCCCGGTTGCGCTTCCCGGGCCGCGCGCTGCTCTTCGCCGGCCTGTTGGCGGTGATGGCGGTGCCCGGGGTGGTGCTGCTCATCCCGAAGTTCCTGGTGCTGAGCACGCTCGGCATGTTCGACACCTACTCGGGGATGGTGGTGCCGCTGCTGGTGGACGCCGCCGGGATCTTCATCATGAAGCAGTTCTTCGAGTCGATACCCCGGGAGGTGGAGGAGGTCGCGCGGATCGACGGGGCCGGCACTCTCCGCATCTACTGGTCGGTCGTGCTGCCGATGGCCAGGCCGGCGCTCATCACGTTGACCATCCTGTCGTTCCAGGGCTCGTGGAACGAGTTCACGCACTTCCTGGTGGCCACCCAGTCCAGCCAGTACGAGACGCTGACCACGGGCCTGGCCAGGTTCGTCGCCGGCGGCCTCGGCCAGGGCACGCAGTACCCGTTGAAGCTGGCCGCGGCGGCGCTGTCCACCATCCCCGTCGCGGTGCTGTTCTTCTGCTTCCAGCGCCAGTTCGTCCGGGGCGCCAACGCCGGCGCCGTGAAGGACTGAGAGGGTTCATCGGCAGGTCGGCCGCCGGACGCCGGGGCGTCGCCGGCGCCGGGCATGCTCGGCCGTGACGTCGACGAGAGGGAACGGCCGGGCCGATGCCGCAGGACACCCGTGCCAGGCGGCGCCTGCGGCCGACGCTTCCCCAGGTGCTGTGTCTGCTGCCGCTGGTGGCCGTCGCCGTCTGGCTGGTCGCGCACCGCTCGCTGCTGTGGACCGGCGTCCGGCAGGCGCTCCACGCCGACGGGCCGTGGCTGCTGGCCGCGGTCGCCTGCACCGCCCTGGGGTTCGTCGCCGTCTCCTTCGCCCGACAGGGCACCGTACGGGAACGGCTGCCGCCGGCCCGGCTGTTGGTCACCCAGTTCGCCGCCGGCGCCGCCAACCACCTGCTGCCGTCGGGCATCGGCGCGAGCGCGGTCAACATCCGCTTCCTGTCCCGCTGCGGGCTGCCGCCGGCGCGCTACTCCGCCGCGCTGGCGCTGTACTTCCTGGCCGAGGGGGTGTCCCGGGTCGGGCTGCTGCTGGCGGTGCTGCTGGTCTGTCCCGAGGCGCTGCGCCTTCAGGAACTTCTGCCCGAGCGGGTGGGCCTGTCGCTGGCCGCGGCGGTGGCGGCCGCCGCAGCTGCCGTGCTGCTGCTGACGGCCCTGGCGATCCGCCCGGTGCGGCGCGCGGTCGCCCGTTTCCTGGCCACCGCGCTGACGGACATCCGCGATCTGCACACGCGGCCGGCGCGGGCGTTGGCGCTGTGGGGCGGCTCGCTGGCCTTCCCGGCGCTCCAGGCGGCCGGGCTGGTCGCGGTGGCGCTTTCGATGGGACTGCGGCTGCCGGTGGCGCACGTGGTGCTGGCCTATCTGGCCGCGACGGTGGTGGCCGCCTTCGTGCCGACCCCGGGCGGGCTCGGCTCCGTGGACGCCGCCCTGGTGGTGGCGATGGTCGCCATCGGGGCCCCGGTCGCGGCGGCGACCGCCACCGTGCTGGCGTACCGGGTCATCACGGTGTGGCTCCCGCTGCTACCCGGCGCCCTGGTGCTGGGCGTCCTGGTGCGGCGCGGCATCGTCTGACCCGGCACGCCCGAGGCGGTGTGGCTGGTCCGCTACTGGCCGATCCGGCCCGGCTGGAGCGTCCGGCTGAACAGCACGGCGCCGCCGACCTCGCGCAGCCGCACGGTGAGCTCGCCGCCGTCGCCGTCGATCTCCACCTCGCCGTAGAACTGGTAGCCCTCCGCGGGCGAGACGTTGGACCGGTCGGGCGCCTTGAGGAAGACCCGCTCGGGCCCGAAGGTGGCGTCCAGTTCGTTCGCGGGGAAGGAGCCGGCGTTCAGCGGGCCGCTGACGAACTCCCAGAACGGCTCGAAGTCGGTGAAGGCGGCCGCGTCCGGCCGGTAGTGCTGCGCCGAGGTGTAGTGCACGTCCGCGGTCAGCCATACCGTGCCCGTGATCCGGCGGTGCTTGACGAACCGCAGCAGCTCCGCGATCTGCAGCTCCCGGCCGAGCGGCGCGCCGGGATCGCCGTTGGCGACGGCCTCGATGGCCGTCTCGCCGTCGGGCACCACGAGGCCGAGCGGCATGTCGGCGGCGATGACCTTCCACACCGCGCGGGAGCGGGCCAGTTCGGCCTTGAGCCACTCCAGCTGGGCGCGCCCGAGGATGCCCTGCGGGTCCGTGGTCTGCAGGCCGGGCGAGTTGGCGTTGCGGTAGGTGCGCATGTCCAGCACGAAGACGTCGAGCAGCGGGCCGTGGCGCACCACCCGGTGCATGCGGCCGTCACGGCCGCCGGTCTGCCCGGGAGCCAGCGTGGGCACCGGGAAGTACTCGGCGTACGCCCGCCGGGCGCGGGCCGCCAGCACGTCCACCGACTGCTCGGTGTAGCGCTCGTCGTCGAGGATCTCGCCCGGGTACCAGTTGTTGGTGACCTCGTGGTCGTCCCACTGCACGATCGAGGGCACCTGGGCGTTGAAGCGGCGCAGGTTGGCGTCCAGCAGGTTGTAGCGGAAGGTGCCGCGGTACTCGTCGAGCGTCTCGGCCACCTTGGACTTGGCCTCGGTGGTGACGTTCCGCCACACCCGCCCGTCCGGCAGGGTCACGCTTGGCTCCAGCGGCCCGTCGGCGTAGACGGTGTCGCCGCTGAACAGGAAGAAGTCCGGGTCGAGGCGGCGCATCTCCTCGAACGCGCGGTAGCCGCCGAGTTCGGTGTTGATGCCCCAGCCCTGTCCCGCGAGATCGCCCGACCACACGAACCGGACGCCGTCCCGGCGGCGCTCGGGCGCGGTGCGGAAGGTGCCGGTCACCGGCGCGCTGACGCGCCGCGGGTCGTCCGGGTCCGTGAGCAGCACCCGGTAGTGCACCTGCTCGCCCGCCGGCAGGCCGCGCAACGCCGTGGTCCCGGTGAAGTCGGTGCCGGGCCCGAGCAGCGGCCCGGACCAGCGGCGCGGCGCGCGGAACGATTCGGTGGCCGAGGTCTCCACGACCATCCGGGCCGGGCGGTCGGACCTGACCCACACCAGTCCCGAGGAGCTGGTGACGTCCCCCGCCTGCACGCCCCAGCGGGCCTCGGGGCGCCCGGAACGCGCCAGTGCGGGTGCGGCGCCCAACGCGGGCAGGGTCAGCGCGGCCGAGGCGAGCGCCCCGCCCCTGAGCACCGCCCGGCGGCCGACCCGCCGCCCGTCGTCGGCTGCGACGTCCCGTCCGGAACTCGGCTCGGCCATGAGGTACCTCCCGTGCTACGACGTGCTGATCGGCCGCAGCCTGGTGCGTCCGCGACGACGTCGGATGCCGCGCGGCGGAACATCCGGCGAACGGCCGGCGAAGAGCGGCCCGCGATCCGGCCGGGCGATCCCGGACGGGCGGTGTGGAAACGGGGCGAGGGGTGCGGCCGAGGCCCTGCGGGACGCAGGGCTTAGGCTCGGAGGCGCCGACGGTTCGCCGGGCTCCACGGAGCCCGGCGAGGCAAGAGGGAACCCGGTGCGAATCCGGGACTGCCCCGCAGCGGTGAGTGGGAACGACCGCCGTCATCAGGCACTGGGCGCGCCGCGCCCGGGAAGCGACGGCCAGTAGGTCCGGCGGCTCCTCGAGGAGCCGGCGGGTGCCCGCGAGTCCGAAGACCTGCCGCCGGCGCGCGCACCGCCGGTGCGCGCTGGTCCTGTCCGGTGGACAGGGCCAGGTCCGGGGCCTCGCGGGTGGGCTCGTGCGGACGCGCCGCGCCGGTCCGGCGCGGCGCCGTTCTCGCGTGCCGTCCTCGTGGCTCCGACCGAGGGTCAGCGAGCTCGCGAGGAGAGAGCTGTGATCAACGACACCACCCCCCGTCCCCGAGAAACCGGAGAGATCGGGGCGACGGTGCTGGGCTATCCGCGGATCGGCCCGCGCCGGGAGCTGAAGCGCGCCGTCGAGGGCTACTGGGCCGGCCGGCTGGACGCCACGGGACTGGCCGAGGCCGGCCGCGCGCTGCGGGCCGAGACCTGGCGGGAGTTGGCCGCCGCCGGTCTGGACTCGGTGCCCGGCAACACCTTCTCCCACTACGACCAGGTGCTGGACACCGCCGTGCTGGTCGACGCGGTGCCGCCGCGGTTCCGCGCGCTCGACCTCCCGCCGCTCGACACCTACTTCGCGATGGCGCGGGGCCGGGACGAGGTCGCGCCGCTGGAGCTCACCAAATGGTTCGACACGAACTACCACTATCTGGTGCCCGAACTGGCGCCGGACACCGAGCTGCGGCTCGCCGGCGACAAGCCGCTGGCCGAGTACCGGGAGGCGGCGGCGCTCGGCGTGCCGACCCGTCCGGTGCTGCTGGGCCCGGTGACGTTCCTGCTGTTGGCCAAGCCAGCCCCCGGTGCGCCCGAGGGGTTCGCCCCGCTGGACCTGCTGGACCCGCTCCTCGCCTGCTACGCGGAGCTGCTGGGGCGGCTGGTGGACGCCGGGGCCGGCTGGGTGCAGCTGGACGAGCCGGCGTTCGCCGCGGACCGCACGGAGGCCGAGCTCACGGCGCTGCGGCGGGCGTACGACCGGCTGGCGGCGCTGCGCCGCCGGCCCGGGATGCTGGTCGCCGGCCACTTCGGCGATCTGGGCCCCGCGCTGCCGGTGCTGGCCGGCACCGCCGTCGAGGCGGTCGGCGTCGACCTGGTGGCGGGCCCCGGGCAGGCCGGCCGGCTGGCCACCCTGCCCGGGCTGCGGGACAAGACGGTGGTGGCCGGCGTGGTGGACGGGCGGAACGTCTGGCGCACGGACCTGCGCGCCGCGGCGGCGACCTGCGCCGGCCTGCTGGGCTCCGTCGGTCGGCTCGCCGTGTCCACCTCCTGCTCGCTGCTACACGTGCCCTACGACCTGGCCGCCGAGCCCGACCTGGCCCCCGAGCTGCGCGACCGGCTGGCCTTCGCGCGACAGAAGGTGGCCGAGGTGGTGCTGCTCGGGCGCGCGCTGCGGGCCGACGACCCGGCCGTCACCCGGGACCTCGCCGAGGCGGGCGAGGCGGTGCTCCGGGGCCGGGCCGCCGCGCGCCGGGACGACCGGGTGCGGGCCCGGGTCGCCGCGCTGCGCGGCCGGCCCCACGCCCGGGCCCCGTACCCGGAACGGGCCAGGCTGCAACGGGACCGGCTCGGGCTGCCGCCGCTGCCCACCACGACGATCGGCTCGTTCCCGCAGACCGCCGAGGTGCGCAGGGCCAGGAGCGCGCTGCGCGCCGGCCGGCTCGACCGGGTCGGGTACGCCCGGCGGATGCGTGCCGAGATCGCCCGGGTGATCGCCCTCCAGGAGCGTCTGGGGCTCGACGTGCTGGTGCACGGCGAGCCGGAGCGCAACGACATGGTGCAGTACTTCGCCGAACGTCTGGACGGCTTCGCCGCCACCGCGCACGGCTGGGTGCAGTCCTACGGCTCGCGCTGCGTGCGCCCGCCCATCCTGCACGGCGACGTCTCCCGGCCAGGACCGATGACCGTCGAGTGGAGCGCCTACGCCCAGTCGCTGACCAGCCGGCCCGTCAAGGGCATGTTGACCGGTCCGGTGACCCTGCTGGCCTGGTCGTTCGTCCGCGACGACCAGCCGTTGGCCGCGACGGCCGATCAGCTGGCGCTGGCGCTGCGGGACGAGATCCGCGATCTGGAGGCCGCTGGCCTGCGGATCGTGCAGGTGGACGAGCCGGCGCTGCGCGAGCTGCTGCCGCTCCGGACCGCGGACCGGCCGGGGTACCTCGAATGGGCTATCGGCGCGTTCCGGCTTGCCACCTCCGGGACGTCCCCCGCGACGCAGTTGCACACCCATCTGTGCTATTCGGAGTTCGGCGACGTCATCGACGCCATCGACGGGCTGGACGCCGACGTCACCACCGTCGAGGCCGCCAGGTCCCGGATGACGGTGCTGCGCGACCTGCGGACCGCCGGCTTCGGCCGCGGTGTGGGACCCGGGGTCTACGACATCCACTCGCCGCGGGTCCCCAGCACCGAGGAGGTGGCCGCGGCGCTCGCCGAGGCCGTCCGTTCGGTGCCGCCAGAGCGACTCTGGGTGAACCCCGACTGCGGCCTGAAAACTCGCGGCTACCCGGAGTTGGAACCGGCCCTGCGGGCTCTGGTGACGGCCGCCACAAGGACCCGAGGCGCCCTTTAGATCTTCCCGATAGGATTGCTAGGGTTTTACGACAGTATTGCGAGTTGAACGGACAACCATCGGCGCGTACTCGGGCTGAGCCGTCCCCGGCTTGACCGTGAAAATCCTATGTGTCGCATGGTGAAACCGCCACGACGGATGTGGCGCGGTGCGCGGGAACTGTGACGCCCGGAGTCACGGAGTTTCGCGCGCCGTGCCGGCGGTTATCCCTCGACTCGTCGACGACAGGGTCCCCTCTGGAGGCGATGCCGTGAACTGGTGGATGGCGCTGACCGGTCTCTTCGTCGGCACTGTGGTGGGAATGACCGGAATGGGCGGCGGGGCCTTGATGACCCCGATCCTGGTGCTCTTCTTCGGTGTGTCCCCGCTTGCCGCGGTGTCGAACGACCTGGTCGCCTCGGCCGTCATGAAGCCCGTCGGCGCCGGCGTGCATCTGCGCCGGGGCACCGTGAACAAGAAGCTGGTCGGCTGGCTGATGATCGGCTCGGTACCGGCCGCGTTCGGCGGCGTGCTGCTGGCGAGATGGCTCGGCTCGGGAGACGACGTCGAGCATGTCATCAAAACCGCCCTGGGCGCCGCGCTGCTGCTGGCCGCCGGATCGCTGATCGCCAAGGCGTACCTGCAGATGCGCGAGCGAGTGCAGGGCAAGCAGGTGAGCGACCAGGACGCGCTGGCGATTCGGATCAAGCCGGTGCCGACGGTGGTGATCGGCGTCATCGGCGGCATCGTGGTGGGCATGACCTCGGTCGGCTCCGGATCCCTGATGATCATCGCGCTCCTGGCCCTCTACCCCATGCTGAGCGCGGGCTCGCTGGTGGGCACCGACCTCGCCCAGGCGGTGCCGCTGGTCATCTCCGCCGCGATAGCCCACATGATCTTCGGCGACTTCGAGTTCGGCATGACCGCCACGCTGCTGATCGGCTCGATACCCGGCGTCTACCTGGGCGCCAGGTTCTCTTCTCAGGTGTCGGGCAGCCTCGTGCGCCGGGTGCTGATCGTGGTGCTGGTCGCCTCAGGGCTGCAGATGCTGGGGGTTCCGGTGCTGGCCACCGGCATCCTGGTGAGCGCCGCCGTCATCCTCGGCCCCCTGGCCTGGATGTGGGCGCGTAAACTGAACGGCCTGCCCGCCCTGGCGCGGGCCGAGACACGAGAGGTCGAGGCAGCCCAAGGAGGCGTCGTAAGCCAGTGACGAGCCCACCGATACTCATCACCGGCCTGCCCCGCAGCGGCACCAGCTGGGTCGGCAAGATGCTGCAGGCCAGTGGTGAGGTGGTGTACGTCAACGAACCGCTCAACCCGAGCCGTCCCCCGGGCCGTTCGCCGGGGGTGCTCAACGCCTCGGTGAGCCACGCCTTCCAGTACATCTGCGCCGACAACGAGGCGCCGTGGCTGCGGGCGTACCGGGACACCACCCGGCTGCGCTACCACACGCTCGCCGAACTGCGGGCCAACCGGGCGCTGCCCGACCTGGCGCGACTGGCGAAGAACCTCAGGGCGTTCACCGCCGGCCGCCTGCGCGGCCGACGGGCCCTGCTGGACGATCCGTACGCCGTGCTCTCGGCGGCATGGTTCGCGCGGCGGCTGGGCGCGGTGACCGTGGTGCTGGTGCGCGAGCCGGTGAGCTGGGCCGGCAGCTGGCGCAAGCTGGGCTGGACCACGTACTTCCACGAGTTGCTGGAACAGCCGCTGCTGCTGCGGGACGCGCTCGGCGAACGCGCCGAGGAACTGCGCCGTCTGGTGGGCAGCCAGGACGAGTTGGCGAAGAACGCCACGCTGTGGCGGGTGACCTACGAGGCGGTCGACGCGATGCGCCGGGAGTCCGACGCCGCCGCCGACGGCCCGGGTTCGCTGCGCGTGGTCCGTTACGAGGACCTGGCCGGCGACCCCGAGCGCGCCTTCGGCGAGTTGTACCGCGCCTGCGGGCTCAGCTGGAACGAGGCCGCCCGGCGCACGGTGCGCTCCGCGACCCAGGCCGGCACCGCGCCGACCCGGGCGATGTCCTGGAGCCTGCGCGGCGGGCTGTCGCGCACCGCGTTCCAGCCCATGGACAGCCACACCTCGCTGGAGACGTACAAGGAGCGGCTCAGCGAGGAGGAGATCGCGCGGGTCACCGAGCTGACCCAGGAGACCCGCGCGCTCTTCTACGGCTGACGGCTGCTACGGCTGGCCGCGCCGGCGCAGCGGCAGTAGGGCGCGCCGGGTGGGCCGGGTCATCAGCTCCTCGACCAGCGAGCCGAACCGCCGTACGGTGCCCGGCAGATCGCTGACCTGCTGCTCGGCGACGAAGCGTTCGGGCCGCCGCAGCGCGGCGGTGATCAGGCTGCGGAAGGCGTCCTCGGTCTCCGCGAGCCGGACCAGACCGGCCTCGTCGAGGCGCCGGCTGAACCGCACCTGGTGGTCGTCGACGTGCTCGCCGAGGTCCGCGCGGCGCGGCACGACGATCGGCACCTTGCCGACGCCGCGCGCGTCCATGATGGATCCGGGACCGCCCTGACAGACCACCACCGCGGCCTCGCGCAGCGCCGCCTGGAGCTCCTCGTGCGGCATCAGCGTCGCGGCCCGGACGCCGGGCGCCGACGGTTCGGGCGTGTGGCCGTGCTGCACCAGCCAGCGCACCGGGTTTCCGGTGTCCGACCAGCGCTCGATCCAGCCCATCGGCCGGGCGAAGGGGTGGTGGTCGGTGCCGACAGTCACCAGCACCAGCGGGGCTTCCGGGGCCTTGGGGGGCATCTCAGAGCACCTTCCCGACCACGACGGAGTCGCCGTACAGCTGGCGCTGGTCCTCCCACTGCACCAGGAACAGGTCGGTCACCGGCTTGCACAGCCGCCCGGTCACGGTGCGGCTGTCAATGCGGTCGAACACCTCCAGATAGGTGGTGCGGATACCGCGCAGCCTGGCCACCCAGAAGAACGGCACGGCGACACCCGCTCCCGAACTGACCACCAGATCGGGCGCGTACCGCGGGATCAGCCGCCAGGCCAGCCAGAGGTTGCGCAAGAGGTTGGGTATGTTGCGGGTGGTCGGCTGGTGGGCCCAGGTCACCTCCTCGCCGGCGAGCAGCGAACGGGCGTCGGCGCTGTCGAACGTCACCCATCTGCGCTCGTGCCCCTGCCACCAGGGCGCCAGCCGGTGGAGCTGGGCGAGGTGTCCCCCGGAGGAGCACACCATCAGCACCCGCAGCGGTCGCTGGTCGAGCGATTCCCTAGCCATCGGTTGGCCTTCCACCTAGTCGGTAGCCGTAGCGCAGCATGCCGGGCACGGTCAGCGCGGTGACGAGTGCCTTGTCCCGCGGCCGCATCGCCGACCGCCAGGCGTCGTCAACGCGCAACGGCACGGTTCCGTCGGAGAAACGCATGGGGTTGCCGGAAACACTGTGTTCCGCGGACAGTCGCAGTCCCGACTCCTCCACGAAATCCAGATCGCGTGGTCCCAATTCGTGGTCGGTGAGCGCCGAGATACGCCGCAGGGTGTCGGCCGGATCGGCCACGAACCCTTCGTAGCGCAGCCGCTCCCCACCGCGATGGAACAGTCGAAGAACGTCGAACAACCCGTTGTAGGTGGACCATCTGGCCGCCAAGCGTGGAATCGGAATACTTGCCATATAGGCGTCTTCCGTGGTGATCTCAGGCCGCCTGACCCTTTTCGCCCACGAGTGCGCGACGCCCCTGCTGTCCCGCATGACATGCAGCAGTCGCAGGTCCACGGTGGCGGTCTGCCGCAGCACCGCGGCGTAACTGACGTGCTTGGAGGAGTCGATGACCACCGCGGCGCCGCTCACCTCGCGGATCGCGGCGTAGAGCCGCCCCAGCACCTCGGTGAGCTCGTTCAGCCGGCCGGCGAAGGCGCTGGACGGCCGGGGACGCAGGAGTTTCGGCAGGTAGCGGGTCCGATCCACCTCGCGCTGCAGCGCGGCCACACCGGCCGGGTCGGCCGCGGCCCAGCCGCCGAACGCGCGCTCGCCGACCTCGCCCCAGAACGGGCAGTCGAGGAAGCGGGCTCCGCAGCCGCACAGGTGGTTCTCGCCCGCGCCACGGGTCCAGAGGAAGACAACTTCCCCCACGTGGAAGAAACCCGGAAGCTCACCCAGCGCACGAGAGAGAATCGTGCTGCCGCTGCGGCCCAGTCCCCCGATGTAGAGCACACGGACGCGATCCATGTTCGCGGAGCATAGGAGCGCCACAGGTAAGCGCACAATATTAACTAAGATAAACACACAACACGTCCACCACCCCCGACCGCTATGCCCTCCCGGAGTCACATAAGCGGACACTAGACTGCCCGGCGTTCACCCGTATTCCGTCGAGAGACCCCCACGCCGTGACGAGCCCAGCCGGAGTAACCAGCGAACCAGAGGCGGGAGCCAGCAGGTCCGATCTGGCCGGCGCCGCCAGAAGCGGGGCCCTGGGTCTCTTCGGGGCCGCGATCGCGGCCCTCGGCGGCTTCGGCCTCACCGTCGTCGTCACCCGGGGCCTCGGCTCCGCCGGCGCCGGAGTGTTCTTCGAATGTTTCGCGGTGTTCACCATCCTCGCGGCGATCGGCACCGCCGGCGCCGACACGGGGCTGCTGTACACGGCCACCCGCAGCCGGGCGCTGCACCGGGTGGCCGAGCTGCGCCGGGTCATGCTCGTCGCCTACGGTCCGACCACGCTGGCCGCGATCGCGATCGGGCTGACCGTCTATCTCTCCGCCCCGCGGCTGTCCGCGCTGATCGTCGACGAGGCGCATCAGGAACAGGGCGCGGACTATCTGGCGCTGCTCGCGCCGTTCCTCGTCGTCGCGATCCTCGGCCTGATCGCTGTGCAGGGCACCCGCGGCTTCGGCGGTCTGCGCACCTACGTGCTGCTCCAGCAACTGCTGCTGCCGATCGGCCGGGTGCTCGCCGTCGGACTGGTGCTGGCGTTCGGCATGCACGGGCTCGCGGTACCGCTGGCCTGGGCGGTGCCGCTGCTGATCTGCGGTCCGCTGGCGGCGGCCGCGCTGTGGCGGCAGCTGCGGCGCACGGAACGCCGGCTGCTGCCGAAGTCCGAAGCGCCGCGCCCGCTGCGCGAGATAGCCAGGGAGTTCTGGGCCTACGCCTCGGGGCGGGGCTTCGCCCAGGCGTTCACGCAGTCGATCGTCTGGTTCGACGTGATCCTCGTCGGGGCCATGCGGTCCGCGCACGAGGCCGGCGTGTACGCGGCGGTGAGCCGTTTCGTCACGACGGGCACGCTGGTGATGCAGGCGATGCGACTGGGCATCCAGCCGCAGTTGGGGGCCGCGCTCGCACTCGGCGAACGGCGCCGCGCGGAGGATCTCTACCGGGTCACCACGCAGTGGATCGTCGCCTCCTCTTGGCCGCTCTACCTGATCCTGGCGACGTTCGGGCCCCAGGTGCTGCGGCTGTTCGGTCAGGACTTCACCAGCGGCGCGGACGCGCTGGCCATCCTGTCGCTGTCGATGCTCTTCAGCCTGGCGACCGGGAACGTCAACACGGTGCTGCTGATGGCCGGCCGCAGCCGCTGGAACGCCGCCAACACCGTGGCCGCGCTGACCGTCAACATCGTGCTGAACCTGCTCCTGATCCCCGCACACGGCATCATCGGCGCCGCGGTGGCCTGGTCGGCGAGCATCCTCGTCGAGCGGGTGATGGGCATGTACGAGGTGCGGGTGCTGCTCGGACTGCGCGGGCACGGCAGGGGGTTCGTGCTGGCGGCCGTGCTCGCCGCGGTGGTCTACGGCGGGGTGGGCCTCGCGCTCCGGCTCACGGCGGGCGCCACGCTGGGGGCGTTCCTGAGCTACCTGGCGATCACCGGCGTGGTCTACGCGGCGGCGCTGTGGCTGTGCCGCGACGCGCTGGGGCTGCCCGCCATGCTCGGCATACTCCGCCGCCGCTCCGCCCGGACCGGGTCCCGCCCCGACGGCGCCGCCCGTTGAGGTCGGCCGCCGTCGGGTGCGGGAAGGGCTCAGCGCGGGGTCAACGGAGGCTGTGCTCGGGACGGCGGTGCTTCTGGGGGGCGGGGGCCGCCGCGGCGTCCTTCCGGGTGGCGCCCCCGGCGCGACGCGTGGTGACGACGGCGCAGCCGGCGATCGGCGTCCCGAGCCGCTCCAGGTCGGTGGCCAGCGTGGAGAGGTCCGGGCTCAGGGTGCGCCCCCGCTGCCCGACGACCACCGCCGCGCCCGCCGCGCCGGCCATCGCCAGCGTCTCGGACCTGCTGAGCTGCCCCGACGCGTCGAGCACCACATAGCCGTCGGTGGCGATGAGTTCCTCGACGAGCGCGTCGAAACGCTCGCTGCCCAGCAACGGCCGCACCCCGTCACCGTAGGCCGCCCGCAGGCCCGGGACCGTGGTGCGGCGCAGCGCGTCGGCCGCGCCCGGCATGCCGGGCACCGCGCCGGGCATCAGCGTCGCGGGGCCGCCGCCGCCGTCGCCGAGCGCGGACAGGCCGGCCGCGCCCGGGCTCGACCAGCCGGGCACCAGCAGCGCCACGCCGCTGTGCGCCTGGGCGATGGCGACGGCGAGCGACGCGCCCGCCGTGCCCGCGCGGCCGTGGGTCAGGTCGGCGACCAGCAACACCCGGATGTCGGCACGCCGGAGCGCCGGCAACAGGTGGGCGCGCAGCACCCGGTAGGACTCCGCGGCGTCCCCGTCGGGCTCCTCGATCAGCGGCGCGCCCGGTCCCCCGGGGATCTCGACCAGCAGCGGCGCCCGCACCGCCCGGCCGACGTCACGGCCCGAACGCACCCGCCGGTCGAGCCCGTCGCGGGCGAACGCCGCGAGCAGCGCCAGCACGAGCGCGGCCAGCGAACCACCCACCAGGAACGTCGGGCCGCCGGCCAGCGAGGCCGGCGTCGCCTGCTCCGCCTCGCGCAACACGGTGCCCGGTTCGAAGGCCAGGCTCTGCAGATCGCCGCGCCGGGTGGACAGGCTCTGGATGCTCCGGTCGGCGATCTGCCGGTCGGCGTCGGCCTCCTGAGCCTCCCGCGAGCCCGACTCCGCGCTGGCCAGCGCCTCCTCGGCCGCGATCAGGTCGTCCCGCGCCTCGCCGAGCGACTCCTCGATGTTGTCCAGCATGTGCTCCTGCTGGTCCCGCGCCTCCGCCTCCCGCTGCTCCAGGTACGCCCGGGCGAAGGCGTTCGCGCCGTCCAACGCGCCCTGTTGGGAGTCCGCGGCATAGCTGAGGGTGAGGCTCGCGGTATCGCTCGCCGCCGTCACCGTGAGACCCCCGCGCATCACGTCCGGATCGCCGTTGGGCGAGAGGAGATCCGCGGCGGCCTCGGCCACCTCCGACGACTTGGCCAGCTGGGCCTCGGAATCCGTGTTGACCAGTTGGTCGGCGGTTCTTCCGCTGGTGAAGGGATCCGTACCTATCGGGTTCACGCGAACGATGGTGGCAGCCTCGTACCGGGAGGACGCGAGTTGCGCATAGCCGACAACCGCGGCGACGCCGACCAACGCGACGACGACTATGATTCGCCACCGGCGCCTCGGCACCTCGAAATACTGCCGCACCGCTACGGACTGCCCGTCGGATGTGCCCGGTGTGCCAGTCATGAGAACCTTTACTTCGTGGGGGATTCTGGGGCGAGCAGGACACCCCGGCTCGGCGGGGGGACAACCCGACCGACGATACAACGGGGCCCTTGGCGACCCTGAGGCGATTCCGTGAACGTATAAACATGGCATGAACGGCGCACGAAGTAATCGGAGGGCTCGGCCGAGAGCGCGAATGCTAATCTCGGCCTCCGGCAAGCGGCCCGCTAACCGATGAGGTCACACCATGAGTGATAGCGCCGCAGCAAAGACGGCGACGAACCGGCAGGCGACACCGAATCCGAGTTCCGGCAGATCGTCACCGTCGGTGAGCGTGGTGGTGGCCACCCGGGACCGGCCGGAGCTGCTGCGCCGCGCGGTCGCCGCCATCCTCGGCCAGGGGTACGAGGGCTTCGTCGAGTGCATCGTCGTCTTCGACCAGAGCGACCCCGTGCCGGTGGACGTCGAGCCCGGCGAGAACCGCGCGCTGCGCCACCTGCGCAACGACCGCACCCCGGGCCTGGCCGGCGGCCGCAACACCGGGATCCTCGCCGCCAGCGGCGATCTGGTGGCCTTCTGCGACGACGACGACGAATGGCTGCCGGGAAAGCTGGGCGCCCAGGTCGAACTGCTGGACCGGTACCCGGAGACGCCACTGGTCTCGACCGGCATCGTCGTCGCGTACGGCGACCGGGAGATCCCCCGGCTCGCCCCCGACCGGGCGCTGGCCCGCCCCGACTTCCTGCGCGACCGGATCATGGAGGTGCATCCGAGCACCGTCCTGGTCCGCCGCCCGGTGCTGCTCGACCGCATCGGCCTCGTGGATGAGGAGATTCCCGGCGGATACGGTGAGGACTACGAGTTCCTGCTGCGCGCGGTCGACGTCGGTCATATCCACGCGGTGCACCAGCCCTTGGTCAGGGTGCTCTGGAGCGCTCGGTCGTACTTCTTCGACCGCTGGAAGATGATCATCTCCGCGCTGCACTACCTGCTGGACAAGCACCCGGACTTCGCGACCGAACCGGTGGGCATCGCCCGCATCGAGGCCCAGCTCGCCTTCGCCCACGCGGGCCTCGGCGAGATGCGGCAGGCCAGGCGCTGGGCGCTGAAGGCGTGCCGGCACAACTGGCGCGAGCAGCGGGCGTACGCCGCCCTGCTGGCCAGCACCCGGCTGGTGAAGATCGACACGATCGTGAAGATGGCGCACCGCACCGGCCGAGGGATCTGATGCCGGCGCCCGGCGGGCCCGTGCTGGAACGCCTCATATCGACGCCGGATCCGCTGTCCGGCCGGTCAGAGACCGAGGCGCGGCCGCTGCCGCGCTGGCCGATGTACGCGCTTTTCGTGGTCTTCCCGCTGTGGTGGCTGCTGGGCCTCGGCGACATGATCTGGCCGCTGTTCGCCGTGCCGATGACGGTGCTGCTGCTGCGGCACGGCGAACTGCGCGCGCCGCGGGGCTTCGGGCTCTGGCTGCTCTTCCTGGTGTGGATGTTCGTCTCGCTGGTCGAGATTGACACCGGCGGCCGGATGATCGGCTTCTTCTACCGGGCGCTGATCTACCTCGCCGCCACGGTGATCTTCCTCTACGTCTACAACGGCACCGAACGCGATCTGCCGGCCCGCCGCGTCGCGCTGGTGCTGACCGCCTACTGGGTCGCCGTGGTCGCCGGCGGCTACCTCGGCGTGTTCCTGCCGCACGGCTCGATCTCGACGCCGATGGCCCAGCTCGTGCCGGAGGGCCTGCGGGCCAACGAGTTGGTCTCGCACATGGTGACGCCGCGTTTCGCCCAGGGCAATGTCGACGGCTTCTACCAGAACGAGCCGCGCCCCTCGGCGCCGTTCGCCTACACCAACGGCTGGGGCCACAACTACGCGGAACTGGTGCCGTTCGTGCTGGTGGCGCTCGGCTATCTGCGCCGCGGCCCGCTGTTCTGGGTGGTGCTCGCGCTGCTGCCTGTCTCCCTGGTGCCGGCCTACCTCACCGTCAACCGCGGCATGTTCATCGCGCTCGGCCTCGGACTGGCCTACGCCGCGCTGCGGATGGCGCTGCGCGGCAACGCCAAGGGCCTGCTGGGCCTCGGCGCGCTGATCACGGTGGCGATCGGCATCAGCCTCGCGGTCGGCCTGGGAGACCGGGTCTCGGACCGGGTCGGCAACAGCCAGACCAACGAGACCCGGCTCGCCGTGTACGAGGAGGCGTACGAACGGACGCTGGAGTCGCCGTTGTTCGGCTACGGCGCGCCACGCCCGTCGATGCTGGGCGAGGGCGTGCCAGCGGTCGGCACCCAGGGGCAGTTCTGGAACGTGCTGTTCTCGCACGGCTTTCTGGGTGCCGCGCTCTTCCTCGGCTGGTTCGTCTGGCTGTCCTGGCGCACCCTGCGCGCGCCCAGCACGCTGGCGCTGTGGATGCACGTCGTCATCGTGATGACGACGGTCATGATGTTCTACTACGGCCTGATGGACTCCGGACTCGTCATCGCGATGATCGCGGGCGCGATCGCGCTGCGCGAGGAGGAGAGACATCCGCACTCCGCACCGCGCGCGACACCGCTACTCGTCGACATTCGATACACATGACGGTCATGCCTCCGAAATATGTGGAGGCCCGTTGAATGATCGTCGGACCGGTCTGGACGGCGCGGTGGACGATCACCATACTCGGAAGCCGTGCGTTCACCGGGTTACCCGTGAGCGTCACGAATGGGGAGGGACGCCGGGCACGTGTGTGCCGGTGCCCCGGGGCTGGTTCGCGCGGTGGGAGTAGCTCCGCGCGCAGAAAGAAAGGTCAGTCCGATGAGTTAGGGGCGTCAATGAAAGACCGAACACCAGCATCCGGCTCACCCCGTTCCCGGTGGCGGCGTTTCCGTCCCCGGGTACGCCGCCGCAGGTGGACCCTCATGGCCTCGGCCATCTGTGCCGTCATCCTCAGCCCGTTGACGGTCAGCGGCTCCTCCACGGCCGGCGCCGCCCCCCAGCGGCCCGACTGCCCACTCAGCGATATCCTCGAACCCGAGTGCGGCATCCTGTGGGGCATTTACACCGAAACCGCCGAGGGCCGGAATCCCTACACCTCCGTGACGGACATCGAGTCCGACATTGGTAGGCAGTTCGACTTCGTGCACCGTTATCACGACTTCTCCAACAAGGGATCCCAGGGGAAGTTCCCCGACCAGTGGGAACAGCAGTTGGGCGCGGACGAGGAGCGCATGCTGCTCTTCAACTGGACCACCCGCATTCACGGCACGGACGACCGCGTCTCCTGGGACGAGGTCGACAGCGGGGCGTACGACGAGTCGGTCATCCGCCCGGTGGCGCAGCGCCTCAAGGAGTGGGACCAGCCCGTCTTCCTCGCCTTCGACCACGAGGCGGAGGGCGACCGGCGTCCCGGCCAGGGCGACGGTTGGGACTACGTGCAGGCATGGCGCCACATCTACGACATCTTCGAGGAGATGGGCGTCGACAACGTCGTGTGGACATGGATCCACGTGGGGTGGACGGGTCATGAGGAGACCACCCCGAACTTCTACCCCGGTGACGATTACGTGGACTGGATCGGCTACGACCCGTTCAACTACTACGTCTGCCGGGACAACGACTGGCGCTCGCCCGGCCAGGCGTTCGGGGTCTGGTACAACTGGCTCCAGCGCAACGGCTTCGACCACAAACCGATCATGCTCGCGGAGTACGGCTCCGTCGCCGATCCGGAGAACGAGTGGTCGCAGGCACAGTGGTACCGCAACCTGGTGCCGGCGTTGCAGAAGTATCCGAACATCAAAGCGGTCGCCCAGTTCAACACGTACAAACACTGCGACACCAGAGTGACCACCCGCCCTGACGTGCTGGACGCATTCGCCGAGGCGGGCCGCCACGACTACGTCACGCTGGATCGCTGAGGCCGTTTTCCCCACCGTCACACGGAACCGCCGTGCCCACTCCCCCCACAACCACCCCCACCCGCGGCGCGGCGGTGTGCCGGGCGTCGACAGAGGTTGGCCACCTCGACGCCCGGCACAACCGTTCGACTATTCACGCATGGTCCACAAGGAGGCCACAGGCAGCTGTTGACATGTATATCGCCGCATTGCTGTACTGATCGCCGCTGCTGCTGACCGACGCTGTGAATTGGGGGTTTGATACCGAATCCGCGTGATTTCGCCCGCGGCAGACCCCGTCCTGCAGCAGACGCCCACTGAGGACCGTGCTGACGGTTTCTCTCATAACGCGTCACCTCTCGTCACAGAGGAAGGCGACTCCGTCGTCGCCGACCCCACACCTCTAACACCACGAGAAATGTGATTGCCATGATGTTGTCATCATTCGGCACCTGCCGTCGCCGCCAGCGGCCAGGGGCCAGTCAACCGTTCACCATGCCCGCATCACGCCGGGCCCTTCCCTCCGGTGCCCGGCCGGGCCGGAAGCGGGGGTGTTGCGATGCCGCTCCCCACGCTTGAACTCGCCGAGTCCGAACGGGTCCGCCCGAAGGACTACTCGCACCACCGCCGACCACGCGGCCTGCCGAGATCGAACCGCTGGGAGCCGCGCTACGTCGCGACCCTGGTCCTCGTCGACGCCCTGGTCGCGTTGGTGGCCGCCTCGGCCGCCGCGGCGGCCCGCTTCGGCACCTCCCCCGCCGGCGACGGCTACCTCGTCTTCAGCGCCGTCTTCCCGCTCCTGTGGGTGGGCGCGATGGCCGTCAGCCGGGCCTACGACGTGCGCTTCCTGTTCCTGGGACCCGAGGAGTACCAACGCACCTTCCTCGCCGGCGTGGCCCTCACCTCGGCCGTGGCGGTGGTCTCCTACGCCGCCGCCCTGGAGGTGGCCCGTGGCTACGTCGCCCTGGCGCTGCCCGGGGCGCTGCTGCTCGACCTGCTGTGCCGCTACCTGCTGCGCAAGTGGGTGCACCGCCGGCGGGTGAAGTCCGCCCGCTTCATGCAGCGGGTGATCGCCGTCGGCTACGAGCGCTCCGTCGCCGTGATGGCCAGGGAGTTGCACCGCCACCGCTACCACGGCATGCGCGTGGTCGGCGCCTGTCTGCCTCCGCACCGGCCGTTCCGCGACCACGTGGAGGACCTCGACGTGCCGGTGTACGGCCGGTTCGACGATGTCGTCGCCGCCGTGGAGGCGGCCGGCGCGGACACCGTCGCCGTGCTGTCCTGCCCGGAGTTGGACGGCACGGAGCTGCGCCGCCTGGCGTGGCAACTGGAGGCCAGTGACGTGGACCTGGTGGTCGCGCCGGCGCTGATCGACGTGGCGGGTCCGCGCACCACGATCCGCCCCGTCGACGGGCTGCCGCTGGTGCACGTCGACCATCCGCGGCTGTCCGGCGGACGGCGGCTGGCCAAGGAGTTGTTCGACCGGCTCAGCGCCGGCCTGGCGCTGCTGCTCCTGTCACCGCTGCTGCTGGCCATCGGCCTGGCGATCCGGCTGAGCAGCCCGGGTCCCGCGCTGTTCCGGCAGACCCGGATCGGCAAGAACGGCGCCGCGTTCACGGTGCTGAAGTTCCGCTCCATGTACCTGGACGCGGAACAGCGGCTACCGGAACTGCGGCCGGTCAACGACAACGACGGGGTGCTGTTCAAGATCCGGGACGACCCCAGGGTCACCCGCCTCGGGCGGCTGCTCCGGCGCTACTCGCTGGACGAGCTGCCGCAGCTGTTCAACGTGCTGACGGGGCAGATGTCGCTGGTCGGCCCCCGCCCGCCGCTGCCGAGCGAGGTCGAACAGTACGCGGGCGACGTGAGCCGCCGGCTCGTCGTCAAACCGGGTCTGACCGGTCTGTGGCAGGTCAGCGGCCGCTCCGACCTCTCCTGGGAGGAGTCGGTCCGGATCGACCTGCGCTACGTCGAGAACTGGTCGCTCGCGCTGGACGCGATGATCCTGTGGCGCACCGTCTTCGCGGTGCTCAGGTCGCAGGGCGCGTACTAGCTTGCCGCTTGGGTTTGCCGCGGGCGGTGGGGCCCCGGTCCGCACTACCGTGCGGACCGGGGCCCCACCGCCTCGCCCTGACGCCCGCCAGGCGCACCCGAGCGCCCGGCCCTACCGGACCAAGCACCCAGACCCCAAGAAACCAGCCCAGCCCGGCCCCAACCCAGAACCAGGCCCAGCACCGGATCAACGGCCGGGCGGACGCCCGGGACTGGCCCTGTCGGCTGAGCGCACAGGTCCAACGAAAACCAGCCACCCCGGCCCAGGACCGGGTCCCCGCACCGGGCCAACGGCCGGGCGGGCGGGTCGGGTGGGTCGGGTGGGTCGGGTGGGTCAGGCTGGGTGGAGGGTGAGGTCGGGTGGGGGGATTTCGTCGATGTCGAGGAGGCTGTAGCCGTAGGCGTTGGCGCGGGCCTCGTAGCGCTCGCAGAGCCGGCGGAAGCGGCGCCGGTTGACCGGGTCGGCCGCCTGCGCCAGCCGCAGCCAGCGCGAGCGGTACGCGTTGCTGCGGTCCCGCACCGAATCGGCCGGGATGTCGCCCGGCAGGCCGAGGAAGTCGCGCACCCCGCCCAGAGTCTCCCGGGGCCGAGTCACCAGCCGCTCGTAGCTGACCACATGCAGTCGCTCGACGTGACGCGCATCGGCACGCAACGTGTCGTGCGCGCGGAACCAGTTCTCGAAAAGGGTGGAGAGTCGGGTACGCGGCGCCCACTTCTTGGTCGAAAGTGTGACGATCACGGGGTGGCGCATGATGACGAGGAAACGGGCCTCGGGGAAGAGCCGTTGCAGGAATCGCGTCATCACGAGGTTGGCCGGGGACTTCTCCACCAGGAACGGGCGCTCCAGGTCCCAGTGTTTCCCCCATTCCGTCAGCAGCCGGTCGCGGTTGCCGGGGTCGGCCAGCGGCGAATTCTCCGTCATGTGCGCGGCCGGCGAGAGGGCGAACCGGCCAGGACCCGAACGGGTGCGCCGCGCGGCGGTCGGATAGACCGACTGGAGATATTGGCCCTCGTCCTCCATCACGCCGGTGTCGTGAAAGCCGCTCACCTGAGGATGGGCGGCCAGTGCCCGGGCCAATGGCGTCGTGCCGCTGCGATGCAGGCCGCCGACAAACACGATCCGTTGGTCGGCTCTGGGCATGGCCCTGGCCACTGAAGCTGTCACGGAACAGTTCCCTTCGCGCGAATTACCGAGTCATCCGCCGAACCTGTGGCCGCAATCATATGAGTTATTGCTGGCGTGGCATATGGCCGGCCCCGCCGTCAGTCCCGCCATCGGTCCCGCCATCGGTCGCATCGGTCGCGTCGGCGGCGCGAGCCGCCGGGGCGACGAGCTTGCCCTCCTCCGCGGCGACCCGCTCCAGGTGCTGGCGCGCGGCGGCACGGGCGGCCGCCGCGTCGCGAGCGGCGACGGCCTCGACGATGGCGCCGTGCTCGTCGATGGTCCGCGGCAGGCTGGCCAGATAGGCGAGGGAGTCCAGGTAGGACGCGCGCAGACAGGAGTTGACCGGGTCCATGAACCAGGAGAAGAACGGGTTGCCGCTGGCCCGGGTGACCACCTCGTGGAACTCGATGTCCGCCTCCAGACAGGTGGCGAAGTCGCCCGCGGCCCGCTCGGCGCGGAGCACCGAGGCCCGCATGTCCCGCAGATCGTCCTCGGTGCGGCGCTCCGCCGCCAGCGCCGCCACCTCGACCTCGATGATCAGCCGGGTCTCCATGAGCTGCGGGAAGGAGGCCGCGTTCATGCCGAGCATCAGCGCGTAGTGCCGGGCGACGGCCGAACCGTCCGGCTGGGCGACCACCATGCCCCGGCCAGGACGGATATCCACCAGGCCGCGTTGGTCCAGGATCCGGCCGGCCTCCCTGATGACCGTCCGGCTCACTCCGTAGCGCTCCACCAGCTGTGGCTCGGTCGGCAGCCGGTCCCCCGGCCGCCGGCCCTGGGTGAGCAGATCGTGCTGGATCTGCTCGGCCACCAGCTCCGAGAGCCGCGGCGGCCGGGACGGCACCTGACCGCGCGCCCTGGCGCCACCGCGCCGGGAACTCTCGGGGGCTTGCGATGCGTCCATGGGCGTCCTATCGTCCGATCATCATATGAAGAACTCCATCGTACGGAAGGGCCCGCTGAGTCGCATGGCCGCTGTCAGCCAGATCTCCTCGTCCCCCGCCGACGTCCTGCCGCGGGACACCGACGCGCTCCTGATCGGGCGCCTGCACGACCCCGAGGCCGGCGGCCCGAGCCTGGTCCTCGTGCGCGGCGACGCGCTGATCGACGTCACCGACTTCGGCCCCACCATGGCGGACCTGCTGGAGCGCCCGGACGCGGTGGCGCTGCTCCGCGACGCCGCGGAACGCCGCACCTGGTCGCTGGCCGCGGTGCTGGAGGCCACCGCCGCGCACCGCACCGAGCTGCCCACGCTGCTGGCCCCGGTGGACCTCCAGGTGATCAAGGCCGCCGGCGTCACGTTCGCCGACAGCATGTTGGAGCGGGTCATCGAGGAGCGCGCCGGCGGCGTCGCCGAGGACGCGGAGGAGATCAGGGCCCGGGTCAGGTCGCGCATCGGGACACGCCTGGACTCCGTGCACGCCGGCAGCCCGGAGGCGATCGAGCTGCTGCTCTGGCTGCGCGAGCAGGGCATGTGGTCGCAGTACCTGGAGGTCGGGCTCGGCCCGGACGCCGAGATCTTCACCAAGGGCCCGGTGCTCTCCGCGGTCGGCTACGGCGCGCCGATCGGCGTGGCCGCCGTCTCGGAGTGGAACAACCCGGAGCCGGAACTGGTGCTCGCGGTGACCTCCGACGCGCGGATCGTCGGCGCCACCCTCGGCAACGACGTCAACCTCCGCGATATCGAGGGCCGCAGCGCGCTGCTGCTGCCGCAGGCGAAGGACAACAACGCGTCCACCGCGCTCGGCCCGTTCCTCCGGCTGTTCGACGAGGACTTCGGCCTCGACGACGTGCGCGACGCCCACATCAGCCTGACGGTGCTCGGCCTGGACGGTTTCGAACTGCGCGACGCCTCGCATATGGACCGGATCAGCCGCCCGCTGGAGACCCTGGTGGCCCAGGCCGTGAACCGGCGCCACCCCTACCCGGACGGCCTGGTGCTGTTCACCGGCACGCTGTTCGCGCCGACGGCCGACCGCGGCGAGCCGGGCAGCGGCTTCACCCACCACGAGGGCGATCTGGTGGAGATCACCACCCCGCGGCTGGGCGCACTGCGCAACGTCGTCACCACCAGCGAGCAGGCCCCGCCGTGGGACACCGGGATACGAGCGCTGTACGCCAGCCTCATGCGACGCGGACTGTTGCGGGCGGCCACATGACCGAGGCGCGCCCCGAACGTCCCACCGGCAGGCGGCTGGTGGTCACCGACATGACCTTCCCCGACGACGCCGCGGAACGGCGGGCGGCGTCCGCCGCGGACGCCGACTACCGCCTGTTCTCCTGCGCGGACGAGGCCGAGACGGTCGCCGCGGTGCGCGGGGCCGACGTCGTCCTGGTCAACTTCGCGCCGGTCACGGACGCCGCGCTGGCCGCCATGGCGCCGGGTGCCACCGTCGTGCGCTACGGCATCGGGGTGGACAACGTCGACCTCGATGCCGCCGCCGAACGCGGCGTGCGGGTGGCCAACGTGCCCGACTACGGCTCGGAGACCGTTGCCGACCACGCCGCCGCGCTGCTGCTGTCCCTGTTGCGCCGGCTGCCCGCGTACCACCGGGTCATCGCCGACGGCGGGTATGGCGCCCCCTCCGATCTGGCCCCGGTCCGCGCCCTGTCCGCGACCAGCGTCGGGCTGGTCGGCACCGGCCGCATCGGGCGCGCGCTGGCCGCCCGGCTGGCCCCGTTCGGCGTGACGCTGCTGGGTTACGACCCGTACGCGGACCCGGCCCAGCTGGCCGAGGCCGGCATCGAGGCCCGCCCGCTGGACGAGGTGCTGCGCCGTTCGCACGCGCTCTCCCTGCACGCGCCCGCCACGCCGGAGACCCACCACCTGATCAACCGGGACGCCCTCGCCCGGGTGCCGTGGGGCGCCGTGCTGGTGAACACCGCGCGCGGTTCCCTGGTGGAGACCGCGGCCGTGGTCGAGGCACTGCGCGCCGGACGGCTCGGCGGCGCGGGGCTCGACGTGGTGGAGGAGGAGCCGCTGCCCGCCGACAGCGAGCTGCGCACCCTGCCGAACGTCCAGCTCACCCCGCACGCGGCGTTCTACTCGGAGGAGTCCGTCCGGCGCCTCCAGGAGCTGGCGGCCGACGAGGCGCGCCGCGCGCTGCTCGGCGAGCCGCTGCGTTCCCCCGTCGCGCTGCCGGAGCCGCACGCCCCGGACCGAGCCCGGAGCCCGCAGTCGACCCAGAAGCCGACCCGGAAGTCGATCCAGCCTCCGACCTAGCCACCCTGCGACGTGGCGACGTGGACGACGCCGCACGGAAGCGGAGCATCAGCCGTATGTCACACCACACCCCCCTCATCTGCCGCACCTTCGTCGGTGGCGACTGGCACGACTCCGCCGGCGACACGGTCGAACGGCGCAACCCCGCCACCGGGGAACTCGTCGCCCTCGCCCCCCGGTCCACCCCCGAGGACGTGGACCGCGCCGTGCGGGCGGCCACCGACGCGTTCCGCGGCTGGAGCCGGGCGCTGCCCGCCGAACGCTCCAGGCTGCTGCACCGGCTGGCCGACGCCTGCGCCGAGCGGGTGCCCGACCTGGCGGCGGCCATCACCCGCGAACAGGGCAAGCCGCTGGACGAGGCCACGGGCGAGGTGCGGAAGTTCGTCTCCGCGCTGCACTACTACGCCGAGGAGGCGGTGCGCGTCTTCGGCCGCACCATCCCCAACGACGCGCACGGCTTCACCAGCATCGTCGAGCAGGAACCGATCGGCCCGGTGGCCGGCATCGTCCCCTGGAACTACCCGATCGAGCTGATCGGATGGAAGCTGGCCGGCGCCACCGCGGCGGGCTGCACCATCGTCATCAAACCGTCCGAGTACACGCCGGGCTGCGCCCAGATGCTCTCCGAATGCGTGGCCGCCGTGCTGCCGCCAGGGGTGGTGAACTTCGTCTACGGCGACGGCGAGACCGGCCGGGCGCTGGCCGCCCACCCGGCGATCGCCAAGGTCGCGTTCACCGGTTCGATGCGCACCGGACAGGCGCTCCTGCACACCGTCACCGGCATCACCGCGCTCTCCCTGGAGCTCGGCGGCAGCTGCCCGATGGTCGTCACCGACCGGGCCGACCTCGACGCGGCGGTCGCCGGCGCGACCCGGCGCTCGTTCCGGAACGCCGGCCAGATCTGTATCGCCATCAATCGGATCTACGTCCAGCGCGGGGTGTACCGGGAGTTCGTCGAGCGGCTCGGCGCCGCGGCCGACGCGCTGCGGGTGGCCGACGGCATGGCGCAGCCGGACGCCGACGTCGGTGCGCTCACCATGGACGAGACCTACCAGCGCACCCTGGAGCACCTCGCGGACGCCCGGGACCGCGGCGCGTCCGTGGTGGCCGGCGGCGGCCCGGTCGCCGATCTGGCCCCCGGCCTCTTCCTGCGCCCCACGGTGGTCGCCGACGCCCCGGACGACGCCTTGGTGATGCAGGAGGAGACCTTCGGTCCGCTGGTCGGCGTCGTCCCCTACTCCGACCTCGACGAGGCGGTGGCCCGGGCCAACGGCGCCCCCGGCGGCCTGGCCGCCTACGCCTACACCGACGACACCCGGGAGACGTTCGCTCTGGCCCGCGGCCTCGACTTCGGCAACGTCGCCGTCAACAACGTCGACGCCGGCATCATCAACGCCCCCTACGGCGGCCGCCGGGAGAGCGGCTTCGGCTCCGAACACGGCCACGAGGGCCTGACGTCGTTCCTCCAGCTGAAACACATCAGGCTCCGGCACGGCGCGCGATGAGGTACGCGACCGCGCCCACAGCACATGAGACGCATGTGCGACGCACCCGAGAGGAAGACGCGGAAGGAGACGAGCCATGCTGATCGGTATCGACCTGGGGACCTCGGCCTGCAAGGCCATCGCGGTCGACGCGTCGGGCGACGTGGTCGCCCGGGAACTGCGCGAGTACCCGATGACCAACCTGCGGCAGGGCTGGGCCGAACAGGACCCCGACGACTGGTGGGCCGCCACCGACGAGGCCGTCCGCGCGCTCACGGCCGCGCTGCCCCGCGGCGGCCACGAGGTCACCGGCATCGGGCTGTGCGGCCAGATGCACGGCCTGACGGCCCTGGACGCCGCCGGCAACCCGCTGCGCCGGGCGATCCTGTGGAACGACCAACGGTCCGCGCCGCAGTGCGACTGGATCACCGAACGGGCCGGCGGCCTCGCGGGCCTGCTGCGGATGACGCAGAACCGGATGCTGCCCGGGTTCACCGGCGGGAAGATCGTCTGGCTGCGGGAGAACGAGCCCGAGGTCTTCCGGCGGACCGCGCGGATCCTGAACCCGAAGGACTACCTGCGGCTGCTGATGACCGGCGAGTACCTGACCGACGTCTCCGACGCCTCGGGCACCGGTCTGTTCCACGTCGCGGCCCGGGAGTGGTCGGTGGAGCTGCTGGCGCTGCTCGACATCGACCGGACGCTGCTGCCCGACGTGGTGGAGTCCGTCGACCCCACCGGCGCGCTGCGCCCCGAACTGGCCGAACGCTGGCATCTGCCGCCCGACGTCCAGGTCTACGGGGGCGGCGGCGACGCGGTGCTGCAGACCACGGCGATGGGCCTGGTCGACCCGGGTCCTGTCGGCTTCACCATCGGCACCGCCGGCATCGTCGCCGGCGGCACCTCCCGGTGCCCCGACAACCCCGAAGGACGGGTGCAGGTCTCCTGTGGCAACGCGCCGGGCCGCTGGCACATCATGGGCGTCTCGCTCGCCGCCGGCGGCGCGCTCCAGTGGCTCCGGGACGCCCTGGGCCCGGCCGACCCGGAGGACCCGATCCGATACCAGCGGCTGATCGAGCTCGCCAGGGACGTCGAACCCGGCGCCCAGGGGCTGCGCTTCCTGCCGTACCTGCTCGGCGAGCGCTCTCCGCATCTGGCCCCGGACGCCACGGCCGCCTGGTTCGGGCTCACCCCCCTGCACCACCTGGGGCATCTGACCAGGAGCGTGATGGAGGGGGTGCTGCTCAACCTCCGGGAGATCCTGGAGGTCTGCCGGCAGGCCGGCGTGCCCTGCGACCGGGTGGTCGCCTCGGGCGGCGCCGCCAACGAGCCGCTGTGGCTGCAGATGCTCGCCGACGTCCTCGGCCGGGAGACCGGCACGGTCACCGGCGCCGCGGAGGGCGGCGCGTACGGCGCGGCGCTGGTCGCCGGCGTCGGCTCCGGGCAGTGGCAGACACTGGAGGAGTCGCTGTCCGCCGTGCGGGTGGAGCACACCTACACCCCGGTCCCGGCGGCGGCCGAGGCGTACGACACGATCTTCCAGGAGCACCGCGGCCTCTACCCCAGGCTGCGCCGGGCCGATCTGGCCGCACCCGCACCTCCCAACGGCACCGTCCAGGAGCAGGAGTAAGTCATGCCGCCCACGCAGCCCCGCACGGAGCAGGACCGGGCCAAATGGGCCGCCGGCACCGCCGCGATCGACGCCTACGTCCGCGACGGCATGCGGCTCGGCCTCGGCTCAGGAACCACCTCGCACTGGTTCGTCCGGGCGCTCGGCGAGGCCGTGGCCGGCGGTCTGGACGTGGTGGGCGTGCCGACCTCGACCGGCACCCGCGACCTCGCCGTCGAGGTGGGCGTGCCGCTGACCACGCTGGCCGACGTCGAGCGGCTCGACCTGACCGTGGACGGCGCCGACGAGATCGACCACGAGGGCGCCATGGTCAAGGGCGGCGGCGCCTGCCTGCTGTGGGAGCGGATCGTCGCCGATGCCTCCGACCGGATGGTGGCCGTGGTCGACCACAGCAAGGTCGTGGAGGTGCTGGGCGCGTTCCCGCTGCCCGTCGAGGTGGTGCCCTACGCCTGGGAGTCCACGCACCGCTCGATCGCCCGGCTGCTGCGGCGGCTCGGCTACGACGACCCCGAACTGCGGCTGCGCGAACAGGACGGCGAACCGGTGCGCACCGACAGCGGCAACTACCTGATCGACGCCCGGCTCGGCGCCATCCACGACCCGCTGGCGCTGGACGGCCAGCTCAACTGGGTCCCCGGGGTGGTCGAGAACGGCCTGTTCACCGGGATCGCCGACGAGATGGTGATCGGCCATGCCGACGGCGGGCACGAGATCCGCGACGTTTCGGCCGCGCCCACAGCCCGTCCCGCCACCACCCGCCGCGGCGGCGCCTGAGACCAGCGACCGGCGGCCAGCGACCGCCGGCCGCCCGAGCGGTGTCGGCGCTCCGTCGGTCCGTTAGGCTGCCTGGCGATGTCCCCCACGATGTCCGGAGCGCCGGGACCCAGCCTGCGGGAACTCGCCGTACAGGCGCTCTCGTCCGTGGAGCGCGGCTACGACTTGCTCGCGCCCAAGTTCGACCACACCCCGTTCCGCACCCCGGACCGGGTGCTCGACGCCACGGCCGGGGCGCTACGCGCCCTCGGCCCCTTCGACTCAGGACTCGACCTGTGCACCGGCACCGGCGCGGGCGTCCGGGTGCTGCGCGGGCTCTGCGCCCGGCGGGTGGTCGGCGTTGACGTCAGCGCTGGCATGCTCGCGGTGGCTCGCGGCGCGTTCCCCTACGAGCCGGGGACGCCGGCCGTGCGGTGGGTGCGGGCGGACGTCCGCGCCCTGCCGTTCGTCTCGGCCTTCGATCTGGTGGTCAGCTTCGGCGCGTTCGGCCACTTCCTGCCGGCCGAGCGGCCCACCCTGTTCGCCCAGGCGTACGCCGCGCTGCGGCCCGGCGGCATCTTCGCCTTCCCCGTCGCCGCGCCGCCCCCGATCAGTTCCCGGCTCTACTGGGCGCTGTGGGGCTTCGACGCCGCGATGCGGGTGCGCAACGCGCTGTGGCGCCCGCGCTTCGTCATGTACTACCGCACCTTCCCGCTGGCCGGGGTCCGCGCGGACCTGGCCGCCGCCGGCTTCTCCGTCCGGACGCTGCCGCTCGAGGAGTTCGGCCGGCGCCCGGACGGGGCGCCGCGGGCCCGCCTGGTGGTGGCGCGCCGGGCCTGAGCGGAGCCCTCATATTCGAGACCTCCCTCCTTCGGATGAAGCATGCGCCTCCGGTCTCGGGGCGGCACCGATCTCGCCGATGGATTCACCGGCAGATGGCGCGCGTGTCCAGTGACACGAGGTCCCGGAGAGGTCCCGGAGGGAGATCGGTGGTGTCCGGTACGTCTCCCCCGTTCGACCTTCCCGCCGTGTACCCCGCCGTGCCCGCCGCGCCGCCGCGCACCCTGCTGGACGTGCTGGGCACCAGCGTCGCCAGCGCCCCGGACGCCCCGGCCCTGGACGACGGCCGCGTCGTCCTCAGCTATCGGGAGCTCGACCGTGCGGTGACCCGGCTGGCCGGCGCGTTGCGCCAGGCGGGCGTCGGGGTGGGCGACCGGGTCGGGGTGCGCCTTCCGTCGGGCACCGCCGGCCTGTACCTGGGGATCCTGGCCGTGCTGGCGGTGGGCGCCGCGTACGTGCCGGCAGACGCCGAAGAGCCGGAGGAACGCGCCACGTTGGCGTTCGGCGACGCCGGCGTCTGTGCCGTGCTGACGACCGGCGCGGCGCCGGACGACCGGCGGATCGCGCTCGTTCCCGGGGTCCCGCCGGGCGGGCGCCCGGGGGCTCCGGGGCCCGGGGACGACGCCTGGGTCATCTTCACCTCGGGCTCCACCGGACGCCCCAAGGGGGTCGCCGTCACCCACCGGGCCGCGGCGGCCTTCGTGGACGCCGAGGCCCGGCTGTTCGTGCCGGACGCCCCGATCGGGCCCGGGGACCGGGTACTGGCCGGCCTGTCGGTGGCCTTCGACGCGTCCTGCGAGGAGATGTGGCTGGCCTGGCGGCACGCCGCCTGCCTGGTGCCCGCCCCGCGGGACCTGGTGCGGGGCGGTGCGGAGCTCGGCCCCTGGCTGCGCGACCAGCGGATCACCGTGGTCTCGACGGTGCCCACGCTGGCCGCGTTCTGGTCTGCCGACCTGCTGGCCGGGGTCCGCCTGCTGGTGGTCGGCGGCGAGGCGTGCCCGCCCGCGGTGGTCCGGCGGTTCGCCCGCGACGGGCGCGAGGTGTGGAACACCTACGGCCCCACCGAGACCACGGTGGTGGCCTGCGCGGCGCGGCTGCGGGCCGGCGAGCCGGTGCGGATCGGGCTGCCGCTGGCCGGCTGGCGGCTGGCCGTGGTGGGCGACGACGGCTCCCCGGTGCGGTTCGGCGAGGTCGGCGAGCTGGTGGTCGGCGGGGTCGGCCTCGGCCGCTACCTCGACCGGACCAGGGACGCCGAACGCTACGTCGCGCTGCCCGCCCTCGGCTGGGAACGCGCCTACCGGACCGGCGACCTGGTGCGCGCGGCCCCGGCGGGCCTGGAGTTCGTGGGGCGCGGCGACGACCAGGTGAAGATCGGCGGTCGGCGGGTCGAGCTCGGCGAGATCGAGGCCGCGCTGCTGGCGCTGCCCGGGGTCGCCGCCGCGGTGGCGGCGGTGCGCCGGACGCCGGCCGGCGGCGAGGTGCTGGTCGGCTACCTGGTGCCGGCGGATGGCGACCCGGCGCGGTTCGACCGGGCCGCCGCGCTGCGCCGGCTGCGGGCCCGGCTGCCCGCCGCGCTGGTCCCGCGCCTGGTGGCGCTGCCCGCCTTTCCCGCCACCGCGTCGGGCAAGGTCGACCGCCGCGCGCTGCCCTGGCCGCCGCCCCCAGCACCCGCGGAGCCCGGCCAGCCGTCGGTCCCGGCGGAGCCGGAGGGTGTCGAGACGGTCCGTTGGCTGCGCGCCCTCTGGGCCGACCTGCTCGGGTGCCGGGTGGGTCCTGGCGACGACTTCTTCGACCTGGGCGGCACCAGCATCGCCGCCGCCCGGCTGGTGTCCGCGGTGCGCACCCGCCACCCCGAGGCGTCGGTCGCGGACCTCTACCGCCATCCCACGCCGGTGGCCCTGGCCGAGCGGCTGCGCGTCACGGCCGGCGCCGCGGCCGCCCACCCGGCGGCCACCCGAGGCCGGCCGCGGTGGACCGGCTGGGTGCAGACCGCCGCCCAACCGCTGCTGCACGGTGTGACCGGGCTGCGCTGGCTGCTGGCGCTCGCCCTGGCCGGACACGCCCTGACCGCCCTCGGGTTCGCGTTCCGCGACGGGGACGGGCCGTGGCTGCCGACCCCGTCCTGGTGGGTGCTGCTGCCCGCCGCGCTGGTGCTTTTCACACTGCCCGGCCGGGTGCTGCTGGCCGCCGGCGGCGCACGGCTGCTCCGCGGCCCGGTGACATCCGGCGAGCACCGGCACGGCGGCTGGCCGCATCTGCGGCTGTGGGCGGCCGAACGGCTGGTCGCCACGCTCGACATCGCGGCGGTCACCGGCACGCCGCTGGCGGCCTGGTACGCGCGGCTGCTCAGCTGCCGGGTCGGGGCCGGCGTGGACCTGCGGGCGCTGCCGCCGGTGACCGGCCTCGCCGCGTTCGGCGACGGCTGCGCCGTGGAACCCGAGGCGGACCTGGCCGGATGGTGGCTCGACGGCGACACGCTGCGCCTCGGCCCGGTGCGCGTGGGCGCGGGGGCCAGGGTCGGCGCGCGCTGTGTGCTGCTGCCCGACGCGGACGTCGGGGACGGCGCCGAGGTGCTGCCCGGCGCCTGCGTGGCGGGCGCGGTGCCCGCCGGCGAATGCTGGGGTGGTTCCCCGGCCGCCCGCCAGCCGGCGCCCGCGCGCTGGCCGGCCTCGCCGGCGCCCCGGTCCGCCCGCTGGGGCCTGGTCTACCTGCTCACCCCGGCCGCCGGCGCGCTGCTGCCCTGGGTCACCGTGCTGCCCGCCGCGCTGCCGCTGCTCGCGGTGCCGTTCGAGACCGGCACCCCCACCGTGTCCGCGATGGCGATCCGGATCGTCGCGCTGGTGCTGCTCGGCACGGCCGGGCACGCGCTGCTCGTCGCCGGCCTCGTCCGGCTGGTCGGACGGACGCTGCGGCCCGGCACGTACCCGGCGCACAGCCTGCCCGGCTGGTCGGCGTGGGTGGTCCAGGACCTGCTGCACACCAGCCACCGGACGCTGTTCCCGCTGTACGCGAGCATCTTCACGCCGGTGTGGCTGCGTTGGCTCGGCGCCAGGGTCGGGCGCGCGGCCGAGGTCTCCACGGTGCTCGCGCTGCCCGGCCTGTTGGAGGTCGCGGACTCCGCCTTCCTCGCCGACCACGTGCTGGCCGCGCCGTACGAGCTGCGCGGCGGGTGGCTCCGGCTCGGGCCTTCCCGGGTGGGCGTCACAGCGTTCGTGGGCAACTCGGGCATCGTCGGCCCGCACCGTGCGGTGGGCGACCGGGCGCTGATCGGCGTGCTCACCGAGGCCCCGGCCGTGGTGCCCGAGGGCTCCTCGTGGCTGGGCAACCCGCCGGTGCGGCTGCGCCGGGTGGCCGAGCACCACGACCGCGCCCGCACCTTCCGCCCGCCCCGGCGGCTGCGCGCCGCCCGCACCGCGGTGGAGCTGTGCCGCGCGGTGCCGGTGCTGCTCGCCGGACTGCTGCGGTGGGGCGTGGTGTTCGCCCTTGCGATGCTGTGGCACGCCGGCGGCGGATGGTGCGCGCTGCTGCTGTGCGGTCCCGTGCTGTGGCTGGCGGGCTTCGTGGCGGCCGGGCTCGCCACCGCCGCGAAATGGCTGCTGGTGCGTCGTTTCACGACCGGGCGGCACCCGCTGTGGTGCCCGTTCGTGTGGCGCAACGAGCTCTACGACACGTTCGTCGAGGTGCTGGCCGCGCCGTGGCTGCTCCCGACGGCGACCGGCACGCCGGTGCTCGTCTGGTGGCTGCGCAGCCTGGGCGCCAGGATCGGGCCCGGCGTGTGGTGCGAGACGCACTGGCTGCCGGAGCCCGACCTGGTCGTCGTGGGCGCCGGCGCCTGTGTGAACCGCGGCTGTGTGCTCCAGACGCATCTCTTCCACGACCGGGTGATGCGCCTGGGCACGGTGCACCTCGGCCAGGGCGCGGTGCTCGGGCCGCACAGCATCGCGCTGCCGGGCAGCCGGATCGGGGCGGGCAGCAGCGTCGGCGCCGGGTCGCTGGTGATGGCCGCCGAGACGGTCCCCGACCACGGCCGCTGGCAGGGCGCGCCGCTGCGGCGGGTGCCCGCGCCCGCGGGCCCCGCGGCGGCGGACGACCGCCCGCGTCCCGACGCCGGCCGCCGACGCGTTGTGCGCCGGCGATCTCGCCGGTCGTCGGGATCGCGATGAGGACCGGGGCCGGGTCGCGGGCGACCCGAAGCCGACCGGTCGGGCCGGTCAGGGCCGCCGGGCCGGCACGCTCTGAGCGGTCAGCTGCGGGTCGGTGACGGCCACCTCGGCGGTGATCTCCTCGATCCGCCGCATCAGCTCCGGGTCGAGCCGCACCCCGGCGGCCTTGACGTTCTCCTCGACCTGTTCGGGGCGGGAGGCGCCGATGATGGCCGCGGACACGTTGGGGTTCTGCAGGACCCAGGCGACCGCGAGCTGCGCCAGGCTCAGCCCGGCCTCGTCGGCCACCGGCCGCAGCTGCTGCACCGCCTCCAGCACCTCGTCCCGCATGAAGCGGCCGATCATGTTCGCGCCGCCCTTCTCGTCTGTGGCGCGCGAGCCGGTCGGCGGCTGCTCCCCCGGCCGGTACTTGCCGGTCAGCACGCCCTGGGCGATCGGGGACCAGACGATCTGGCCGAGGCCCAGCTCCTCGCAGGTCGGAACGACCTCGCCCTCGATGATCCGCCAGAGGATGGAGTACTGCGGCTGGCTGGACACCAGCGGGATGCGCAGTTCCCGGGCCAGCGTGTGGGCGCGGCGAATCTGGTCGGCGGTCCACTCGGAGACGCCGATGTAGTGCGCCTTCCCGGAGTGCACGATGTCGGCGAACGCCTCCATCGTCTCCTCCAGCGGGGTGAACCGGTCGAAGCGGTGCGCCTGGTAGAGGTCCACGTAGTCGGTCTGCAGCCGGCGCAGCGAGGCGTCGATGGACTCCATCACGTGCTTGCGGGACAGGCCGCGGTCGTTCCGTCCCTCGCCGGTGGGCCAGTAGACCTTGGTGAAGATCTCCAGACCCTCCCTGCGCTCTCCCTTGAGCGCGCGGCCGAGGACGGACTCGGCGCGGGTTCCGGCGTAGACGTCGGCCGTGTCGAAGGTGGTGATGCCATGATCGAGCGCCGCGCGCACGCATGCGAGCGCCGCCTCCTCCTCGACCTGGGATCCGTGGGTGAGCCAGTTGCCGTAGGCGATCTCGCTGATGAGCAGGCCGCTGCGGCCCAGGTGACGATGTTCCATGAAGACCAGAGCCTAACTCTTCCGCTCGCCGGCAGACTCGGCGAGCGGCGTCGAAACGTCGTCGAGGGACCGCAGGCTTCCCGAGAGCAGGCTGGCCAGGCTAATGGCGAGGCCCAGCAGGGCCACCGTCGCGATCACGGCGGCGGCCAGCCCTTCCTTGCCGGTGCCCAGCAGCGAGCCGACCACGGCCCCCGGATCGTCGAACGCGCCGGTCGGCGCCGAGTCCACCAGCGGACCCGCGCCCAGCAGCCCGATCAGCACGGACGCCTGCGTGACCAGCCGCCGCGCGCCGAAGACGCGACCCTGCACCTCGGTCGGCACCGTGCGCTGCCAGAGGGTCTGGTTCACGGCGTTGGTCATCGCCGGGACGAACGCGGCCACGAAGGTGGCGGCCAGCCACAGCACCGCCGCGTGCGAGAAGGCCATGAGCAGCGGACCGAACGCGCACCCGAACGCGATGCCGCCCGCCACGAAGCGCGCCTGACGGGCTGGGCCTCGCCACCCGCTCATCAGCAGCGCGCCCAGCAGACCCCCGGCACCGCCGGCGGCGACCACCATGCCCAGCACACCCGCGCTGTCGCCGTTGCGGAGGAGCACCAGCGGAGTGTTCAGCGCGTAGACGACGCCGCCCACCAGGTTCATCGCGAAGTAGAGGGCGGTCAGGGCACGCAGTCCCCGGTGGCGTGCGATGGTGCGGAAGCCGACCAGCAGATCCGCACGCCACGAGGAGCCCGCGTTCGCCGCCGCCCGCGGCGCGGAGTCGCCCGTCCCGTCGGCACGGTGGTCGGGCACCGGAACGGCGGCGAGGACGCAGACCGCCACCAGGTAGGTGGCGAGATCCAGCAACAGCACGCCGCCGAGCGAGGTGACGGACAGCAGCGCCCCGCCCAGCGCCGGGGCCAGCACCTCCGACGCGGGATCGGACAGCGCCACCAGGCCGTTGGCCCGGCTGCGCCGCTCCTCCGGCACCAGATCGGTGAGCATCGCCGCGTACGCCAGCCAGTGCAGGGACTCCAGCACGCCCTCCACGACCGCGACGAGCATCAGATGCCACACCCGAAGCTGGTCGGAGGCGTAGAGCGCGAGGACGACCGTGCTGACGACCGCGAGGCCGCTGTCGCACGTCAGCAGGACGGTCTTGCGGCTCAATCGGTCCACCAGCAGGCCCGCCAGCGGGCTCGCCACCAGCCCGGCGGCGAACGCGGCGAAGGCGAGCAGGGCGAACTGTGTCGCCGAGCCGGTGCTGCGCCAGGCCCAGACCGTCACCGCGAACCATCCGGCTCCGGAGCCCAGCACGGACACCAACTGCCCCAGCCAGATGACCCGGAACCGTCGCGCCCCGCCGACGCTCGTGGGGCTCATGGGTGGGGCAGCGCGGGGATGGTGACGATCGTGTAGCGGGTGTCGTCCACCACCGGGTCCACCCAGTGCCAGGCCCGCGGGTCGTGGGTGAGGTACGTGCCGGCGCGGTCGGGGACGCGCACGGCGTGGCCGTGCGCGTTCTGCACGATCAGCGCGTTCCACTCCGAGGTGGTCAGCATGTACAGGCCCTGTTGGAACTCGTCCCGGTGGGGCAGCACGTAGTCGCCGGGGTCGTACCGGTTGATCTGGACGTAGAGGCGGCCGGGGCTGTGACCCGGCGGGACGATGCCGGCCAGGATCGCGGCGCGCAACTCCTGCGACATCCGGTCGCCGTGGAGGACGTGGTACCGGTCGTCGTCCTCATACTCGGAGTCGCGGTACGGGTCGAACGGGGCCTCGTCCGGCGGGCGTCGGCGCGAGCTCGCGGGGTCGGGGTAGTCGGCGAAACGGTCGGTCTGCTCCTCGGCGAGCGCGATGATCTCCCGGCAGTTGGCGACGGCGCCGGACGTGACGACGAGGTCGCGCATCGGGGTGGACGTCGTGTCAGGCACGGGGACCTCCCAGCACCAGGGCGTAGCGGGCGCGGTCGCCGACCGGACTGGTCCAGCCCCAGGCGTCGGGGTCGGCGACGACCGCCCGACCCGGTTCGTCGGGGACCCGGACGAACCGCTCGCCGTCCCAGAGGGTCAGGCCGGCCAACTCCGAGCCGGTCAGCGGGCAGACGGCGACCCAGCCGGGATCGTGGGCGGCCGCCGGCAGGGCGTCTCGCAGCCGGTGCGGCAGTGCGTAGTCCCCGGGCTGGAAGGCCTGGAGGGCGAGCCATGCGGGCGGGGTGGGCCAGGCCTCGGGGCGCAGCAGGGCGATGAGGGGTGCGTGGTCGTCATCGGCGGCGGCGAGGGTGGCGTGGCTGTCGTGCAGGGTCCGCAGCAACTGCTCGGTCCGGCGCGTGAAACGGGGCAGCCAGGCGGTGGCCAGGGCGAGCGCGGCGGCCGGGTCGACCACGGCGCCCGGCGTCAGCGTCAGGCGGGCGGCGGCCGAGGGCTGCTCCGGAGGACTCGGCGGGTGGGGCATCAGGGCTCCAGATCGGTCAGGTCGACGGGGACGACACGGGGATGGGCGGCGCGCAGGGCCGCGAAGTCCGGGTACGCGGCCAACTCGGCGAACAACTCGATCGCACCGTCGCGGGACGGCCCGCCGCGGGAGCCCATCGCGATCTTGAACAGCCCTCGCTGTTCGCTCAGCCGCGGGATGATCGTCTCGAACCGGTGGCCGCGGAACCCGAAGCTGGAGCCCCGGGTGAGGCACAGACCACGTCCGCGGGCCTCGTGCTCCACCACGGCCAGCAGCAGGCCGTGGTGGGCCAGGGTGTCCTCGGCCAGATGGCAGACCACGAACGGCCCCTGGGCCCAGGGCGGCCGGCGGCCGGGGGCGTTCGGACTCCCGGACGCCGTGCCCCCCGACGCCGTGCCCCCCGACGATATGGGGGCGGCGAGCGTGGGGTGCGCGATGCGGGCGAACAGGCCCGTGCCCGTGCGCCGGGCCAGGACCGAGGCGGCGAGGGCGTTGTTGAGGAAGACCGCCCTGGCATGCTCCTGGGTCCAGGAACGGGCGAGCGCGAACGGCGCGTCCAGCGCCGCCAGATCGGCCAGGCCCAGGCCGCTGCCGGTGATGGTGCGCATCTTCCGGAGCACCGTGGCGAGTTCGCCCGCGTGCGGCCTGGCCGGTTCCCGGGTGAAAACGGCGGCCACGCCGGCGTTGGCCAGCTCCAGGCCCTGCTGATCCAGTTTCAGGGCGGAGCGGATCTCGACCACGACGTCCGGCGGCCGCGGGTCGAGCGCGGACAGCAGCCTGGCGGTCGGCCAGGTGGTGGCCACCAGCGTGGTGTCGACGACGAGCACGCCGGGGCGCCCGGCCGGGCGCCGGTACCAGGCGGTGAGCAGTCCGTTCAGGTCGAGGCTCTCCAGGTCCCAGTCATAGCGCACCGGTTCGACGAAGAGCACGTCGAGGTCGCCGCTCGCCACCGCGCGGCACAGCGCGTCGCGCGTGTCCAGCCGGCGCGGTGCGCAGCCCGGGCCGGCGAGCAGTTGGAGCAGCACGTCGGTCTCGAAGTACCCGCCCCACACGCCGACCCGCAGCGGCTCGCCGGCCGCGGGCCGGGCCATGCCCAGGTACGTCTGCAGGACGCCGGCCAGCGCGGCCATGCCGTTGGCATAGGTGACGTGGTCGGCGCGCCAGCCCGCCGGTACGTCCGCGTCCCGCGCGAGCCGCCGCTCCAGGGCGTCGGCCGGGACGTTGCGTTCGTAGCTGAAGCTCACCCGGTGGCCGGATGGCAGCCGCGGCGGCTCCGCGGTCAGCGGCGGGGAGCGGTAGTAGCGCGCGACGCCGCCGTGGGCGCGGGTCAGCCACAGCTCGCGGAGCCGGGTGGTCAGCTCCTCCACACGTCGTTCAGCGGCCATGGCCCCGTGGGAGTCGGCATCAGCATCGGCATCAGCGGCGGCGGCGAGGGTCTCCACCGCGTCGCGCCACTCCTTCCACGCGCCCGGGTCCTCCCCCGGGTTCGCCGGAAGACCGGTCCGGTCGGGGGCGGGCAGGGCGTCCGCCAGGCGCAGCAGACGCTCACACTCCTCCCGGCAGGCGGAAGCTTCCGTCACCGCGGACCACCTCCTCGCCGCGCAGGAGCCACTCGTGGGGGACGCGGAAGCCGTGCATGCTGCGGGCCATGCTGCTGACATAGGCGCCGGCGGAGGACAGCACCAGCCGGTCGCCGACGCGCACGGGGGCGAGCGGCACGTCGCGCAGCAGATAGTCGTTCTCGTAGCAGCTGGCGCCGGCGATGTCGTGTGGTTCGGCGGGTGCCGGCGCGCTCTCCGTGGCTCCGGGGAGTGCGGCGACGATCCGGGGGGCGGCCCAGTCCAGCAGCGACCAGCCCGACGCGTCCACCGTGGCGACCCGATGGCCCGCCGGGTGCCGGTCCGCGGCCTGGACGCTCACCAGGAGGTAGCCGGCGAGGGCGGTGAGAAGCATGCCCGGCTCGACCACGACGGCGGGACTCCAGCCGTGCCGGCGGCGGTACTCCGTGATCGTCTGGCCGGCCACCGCCCACGCCCGGCGGGCCCGGGCCCGGTCCGCGTACAGCAGGGTCAGCCCGCCTCCGATGTTGATCGTGTCCACGTCGGGGAAGAACCGCAGACAGGACAGGAGCAGGCGGACCAGGGACCCGACACGGGCGGGGGTGGCGAGCTCGCCGGTATGCGCGTGCAGCCGGACCACCCGTATCCGGCCGGCCTCCAGCACCTGGTGCAGTTCGGGGTCGGCCGGGTCCACGCCGAACCGGCTCCACTGCCGCTTCCCGCCCCCCACGGTGCCTCGGTCGGAGGGCGAGACCGGGGTACGTATCCGCAGGCCGATCGCGGCGCGGAACATCCGGGACGCGCCGGTGGCGACCAGGTGGCGCAGCTGGCTGACGCTGTCGACGTCCAGCAGCGCCCCGCCCGCCACCAGGGCATGTAGCTGCGACGCGTTCAGGGACGGGGCGGTGGCGTAGATCGGCCGCATCCCGGCCACCCGGGCCACGTCCAGTTCGGCCAGTCCCGCCACGTCCGCGCCGACCCCCAGCCCGCCGAGGTGGCGCAGCAGGGGCGGGCAGCGGTTCGCCTTGACGGCGAAGCACAGGTGGGCGTTCGGGACGACGCTCAGGTCGTCGCGGAGCCGTTCCACGGTGGCGGTCACCGTCTCGGCGTCGTAGATCAACGCGGGGCTCGGCAGCGAGGCGGCCACGCGAAGCAGCTCGGGGGAGACGCCGGCGGGCACGACGGCGCCGCTCGCCGGCGGTCCGGCCGGTGCCGTCGGCTCGGTTTCCGCCGACAGTTCGGTACCTGGTGTCGGTTCAGGGGGTCTCTTCGTCATGGGCGCGACTCCACGGCGGCCGCGAGGGTCCGCAGCAGCACGTCGGCGGCGATCAACGCGTCCACGTCGGACGCGCTGGGCAGCACCTCGACGACGTCGATGCCGACGATGCGTCGGTTGCGGCAGATCAGGTCCAGCAGGGCGGTCAGCTCGCGCGCGGAGAAACCGCCGGGGAGCGGGGTGCCGGTGCCGGAGAGGGTGGTGGGGTCCAGACCGTCCACGTCGATGGTGACGTGGTAGGCGAGATCCTCGGGCAGCTGCCGCAGCAGGCGTTCGGGCTCGGTCTCCACGGCCCGGGCCGCCGAGACGCCGGGCCAGACCACCCGCTTGTTACTGGGTCGGGCGCGGGGGTTCTCCAGCTGCCGGATGCCGAGTTGGGCGATGCGGTGGACGCGTTCGTGGCCGACGACCCAGCTCATGACGTTGCCGTGGTGGCAGTCGGTGCGCCAGTTCTCGGTGCGTGGTTCGTCGTAGTCGGCGTGGGCGTCGATGTGGATCACGCCCAGCGCCTCGTGGTGGGACGCGAGGCCCCGCACCACGGGCAGGGTGACGGAGTGGTCGCCGCCGAGGACCACGGGCAGCCGGCCGGCCGCCGCACAGGCGCCGACCAGGTCGGCCAGCACGTCGAAGCTTGGCCCGTTCCGGGTGTGCACCACCTGGGTCACGTCGCCGGTGTCGGCCAGCCGCGTCCCCCTCAGCAGCCAGCGGTCGGAGACCGGGTCGTACATGCCGGGTGGTCCTTCGGCCGTGTCGCGGTACTGGAACAGGGCGCCGCTGGCGCGCCGCAGGTAGGTCGGCGCGAAACGGCTGCCGGGCCGGTGCGTCGCGCCGACGTCGTACGGCATGCCCACGAACACCACGTCGGCAGTGTCGCCGCGCAGCGCGTCCGCCACCGGCAGCACGGGTGCGTTGAACATCCCGCCCCGGCCGGTGGTCAGCAGCGTGCCCTCGGGGGCATGGTCGATGAGCAGGCCGCGTTCGCGCAGGGCGGTGACCGAGGCGTGGAGCCGGCGCCGCGCCTCGGGGTCGCCGCTGAACGAGGCCACGGCGCTGTCCGCGGTGCGGGGCACGGCGAACGCCTGCCAGAGGCGGGCGGTGGCCGCGCCGAGTTCGACCCGCCAGGACTGCTTGGCGTGCCACAGGACGCTGCCGTCGCGGCCGGCGTCGACGACGACGAGATCGGGATCGACGACCAGCAGGGCGGCCCCGAGCGCCGCGCCGACCGGCGCGGTGCCGCGATCAGTGACGGTCATAGGTGTACCTCCGGGAGCGAACGGTCTCGGCGAATCCGCACCGTTGGTACAGCCGGCGCGCGGCGCCGTTGGCCGGGTCGAGGCTGAGGTAGACGTGCTCGATGCCCGCGGTGCGGTGGGCGTCGTCCAGCACGTGACGGGTCAGCGCGGTCCCCAGCGAGCGCCGTTGGCAGTCCTCGCGCACCGACAGGTAGTCCAGCCGCCCGAAGTCGGTGTCGTCCAGGTAGATCCACAGCACGCAGCCGGCCGCCCGGCGCCCGTGCTCCGCCACGGCGACGCGATAGCCGTCCTTGACGAGGTCGGCCAGTCGCGCCGCGGGGTCGGACGTCCATCGGTGCTGGCGGCCCAGCAGCTCGGCGACGTCCTGGAACAGCGGGTCCGCAACGCCGGTGAGCGATCGGACCGGCCACGGCGGCGGCGGAGGGGTGGCGATGGCCGGCCCGGAGCGGGCGGTCACCGCGTGGCGCATCTCCAACTGTGCCGGGCCCGGCCGCCAGCCCGTGTCGCGCAGCGCCTGGTCGAGCAGGACGTTGTCCTCCTCGACGTAGTTCAGCAGGGAGCGGCCGCCGATCGGGCAGGCGACCAGCCGGCGCAGCGCCTCGGTGGCGATCCGAGGGGTCCGGCCGGCCTCGACCAGCAGCGGCCCGACCAGATAGGTCGCCTCGTCGGCGTCGGAGACCAGGAAACCGCCGAAACCCAGGGCCTCGCCGGAGCCGTCGCACAGGACGCGGATGCCGTCCTCCAGCGTGGTGTCGTAGAGGGCGAGCTCCGCCAGCAGTTCGGTCTCGTCCTCACACCGCGGATAGCCGATGCCCTCCTCGGAGACCGACGTGCTGCGGGCGCACAGGGTGCCGATCAGCGGCAGATCCGCTCGGCTGGCGGGCCGGAGAATGAGGGTGACCATGAACGTGAGGACGGCCTTCCGGTGAGATCGGACGAGCGGGGCGTCTGCTGTGACCGGGCTACGGGTCCCGCGTTACGGGGACGGCCCGCACGAGGTCGTGGCCGTCGAACAGATACTCCTGGGGCGGCGGGATGCGGTTGAACCAGCGGGCGTTGGTCATGGTGTAGGCGCCGGCGGCGGTGAGCACGATGCGGTCGCCGGGTCTGGGGCGCGACAGCCAGAGCGGATGCGGCTCCCCTCCGTTGACGCCCCGGCCGAAGAAGTCGTTCTCGTACAGGGTGTTGCCGGCGATGCGAACCCGCTCGGCGGGCGTCCGCGCGGCGAACAGCGGTACGGCCTGCGGCTTGTGCCAGGGAGCCAGGTTCCACGCGGAGCTGTTGACGGTCACCACGCGGCAGCCGAAGACCGGATGGTCGTCCTCGACCGCGCGGACCTCGCAGACCAGATAGCCGTGGGCCGCGAGGATCGCCCCGCCCGGCTCGAAACGCAGCCGAAGCTCCCGACCGGTGCGCCGCCGCCATTCGGCCACCCACTCCGCGAGCCTGCGGAAGGCGGCCACGGCCCGGCCGCGGTGCACGTAGAGGTGGAAGAAGCCGCCGCCGAAGTCGATGGTATGGACGTCCCGGTAGTGCTCCGCGACGCGCAGCAGGTGCCGGGCCTTGAACAGCAGCGACTCCGGCGTCATCTGCCCGGTGTGGGTGTGCAGCCGGGTGACGCGCAGCGCGTACCGCCGCAGCGAGGCGACGAGAGCCTCGTCGGTGGGGCTGACGCCGAATCGGCTGTCCGCGGCGAACGTCGCGGACGACTCCAGTGACGTCGGCAGCGGCACCCGGACGCGCAGTCCGACCTCGTCTGACGGGAACTCCGCCCCGTAGACGTCGAGCTGCGAGAGGGAGTCCACGTCGGGGACGATCCCGCAGGCGCGGAACCGCGCGAAGTCCGCCGCCGAGAAGGCCGGTCCGGTGGCCGTGATCTCGTGGAAGCCGGCGGCCAACGCCAGGTCGAGCTCACCCGGACTCGCCACGTCGCAGCCGATTCCGAGGCCCGCGAGGTGAGCGAGGACGGCGCGGGTGTGACACGCCTTCAGGGCGAGGTTGAGGGCCGCTCCGGTCATCGATCCGATGTCTTCGCGCAGCCGCCGCACGGTCGCGTCGACGCCCGGCAGGTCGTACAGGAGCGCCGGGGTCTCCACGCCCTCGGCACAGCGGAAGATCCGCTCGGACAGCGGCGTGTACAGGGGTTCCAAGGGTTCCGGGGGTTGGGTCTGGTCGTCCGGTTCCCGCACCGCCGCGTCGGCGCCGTCCGCCGGTGCGGGTGCTGCCTCGACCGTCATGAACACCGTCCTTCACCGCGCACCGCGTTGGATGCCGGAAGCGTGACCGGCATCCAACGGGTCGCACGAGTACTCGTGGCTCAGTTGGGGCGAGGGCGGCTACCGCCCAGCGTGTTGAGGTCCATCCTGATCTCGACGCCGCGCGCGGCGCCCTCGACGGGGACGATGTCCGGCGCGTCGGCCAGCAGCATCGTCCACTCCTCCTCCTCGAAGGTCTCCTGGAGCTCGGCTTCCAGTTCCCTGAGTTCCGCCATGACAGGTGCCATGTCTCTCCTTCTGGCTGAATGGGGGTGTGCTGCCGCTGGACGGCGAGTCGACACGAGGTGTCGCGATCACGTCCGTCCGACTCCGCGCACCGCGGCAGCCCCCCTCGGTGGGTCCGCCGGCGGAAGATCGCGGCCGGCCGGACGCCAGGAAGCCTGCCGGGATGGTCGACAGCGGGTCAACGGGAACGGGCCAGTCCGGACAGTCCGCGGCTGTCCGGGCTGGTCAGACCCCTGTCCGGGTTCTCTGTCCGGGTTCTCTGCCGGCTCGAACGCGAGTCGTCACGGGGCCGGTTCCGGCGGATTCCCAGCGGTCCTCGACCGGTCCCTGGCACGCTCCGGGAGCCGGCCGACGACTTCAGGAGCGCCCGTGACCACAGAGCCGACGACAGCCCTCCCGCCGCGCCTGGCCGAGGTCGCGGAGAACGTCTTCGTCCACCTCCAGCCGCCGGGCGGCTGGTGCCTGAGCAACGCCGGGATCGTCGTGGACGACGGAGCGGACGGGCCAGGACGGGATGCCGGGGACGGCGGCGACACCGTCCTGATCGACACCGCGGCCACCGAGGGCCGGGCCCGGCGGCTGCGCGAGGCGGTGCTCCGGGTGGCCGGCGGGCCGCCCAGGACGGTGGTCAACACCCACTTCCACGGCGACCACACCTTCGGCAACTTCGTCTTCCCCGAGGCGGTGGTCGTCGGGCACGAGAACACCAGGGCCCTGGTGGCGGCCACCGGGCTGCACCTGACCACGCTGTGGCCCGACGTGGCGTGGGGCGAGCTGTCGCTGCGCCCGCCCACCCTCACCTTCTCCGACCGGCTGACCCTGCACGCCGGCTCACTCCGGGTCGAGTTGCTGCACGTCGGTCCGGCGCACGGCACGGACGACACGGTGGTCTGGCTGCCCGAGCGCTCCGTGCTGTTCACCGGCGACCTGACCATGGCGGGCGTGACGCCGTTCGTGCCGATGGGGTCGGTGTCCGGATCGCTGGCGGCGGTGGCCCGGCTGCGGGAGCTCGGCGCGCTGACGGTGGTACCAGGACACGGCCCGGTGGCGGGTCCGGAACTGCTCGACGCCACCGAGGCGTACCTGCGGTGGCTGCGGGACCTGGCGGCCCGGGGCATCGCGGCCGGTCTGTCCCCCCTGGACCTGGCGGCCGAGGCGGACCTCGGCGAGTACGCCGAACTGCTGGACGCGGAGCGGCTGGTGCCCAACCTGCACCGCGCCTACGCCGAACAGCGGGGCCTGGCCGCCGGCGCCCCGCTGGACATGCAGGAGATGTTCGCGGAGATGATCACCCACCACGGCGGGCTGCCGGTCTGCCACGCCTGAGCCCGTTCTCCGCCGCGCGGCCACCAGGCTCGTTCGACCGGACTTCGAGCGTCCTGGCCCAGCCTGGGAGGCACTCCCTTGGTCCGGCGAGAGGAACTGACTAATGACGCGATCCGAGCAGCGCGTGGCGATCGTCACCGGCGCCACCAGCGGAATGGGCCTGACCATCACCGAACGGCTCGCCGAGGGCGGCGCCCGGGTGTACGTGTGCGCGCGGGACGAGACGGTGCTGGCGGAGACGGTGAAGTCCCTCCAGGAGCGGGGCCTCGACGTGGACGGCACGCCGTGCGACGTCACCTCGCCCGAGCGGGTGCAGGACTTCGTGCGGGCGGCCGTCGACCGGTACGGGCCGATCGACATCCTGGTGAACAACGCCGGCCGGCCCGGCGGCGGCACCACGGCGGAGATCCCCGACGAGCTCTGGTACGACGTGATCAACACGAACCTCAACAGCGTGTTCCTGATGACCAAGGCCGTGTTGACCGTCGGCCGGATGCGCGAGCTGCCCTGGGGGCGGATCATCAACATCGCGTCCACGGGCGGCAAGCAGGGCGTGATCCACGCCGTGCCGTACTCGGCGTCGAAGCACGGCGTGGTGGGCCTGAGCAAGGCGCTCGGCCTGGAGCTGGCGACGACCGGCATCACCGTGAACGCGGTCTGCCCGGGGTTCGTCGAGACGCCGATGGCGGAGCGGGTCCGCGAGCACTACGCCGACATCTGGGGCGTCTCGACGCAGGAGGCGTTCGACCGGATCACCACCCGGGTGCCGATCAAGCGGTACGTGGAGTCGGACGAGGTGGCCGCCATGGTCGAGTACCTGATCAGCGACCGCGCCGCGGCCGTCACCGCCCAGGCCCTGAACGTCTGCGGCGGCCTCGGCAACTACTGAGTGACGCCCTCCGGGCCGGCCCGACAGGGTGGTCGTCGTGGCCCGGGGGCGGGTGGCTCCGCTCCGCCGGTTTCGGGCGAGGCGTCGGCCGGGCGGAGCGGTTCGGAGTCAGGGCGGCAGGCCGCCAGTGTCCTGCCCATCCGGACACGCTGCGCCGCCCGCCCCGCCCGTTTCACGCACGGGCTCGCCCCACTCCCGGAACCGGGCGGCCAGCCACTCGGCGGAGACGTCGTATCGGTGGGCGAGGGCGGCCATGGGCCGGCCGGAGCGGTACAGCGCGACGGCCTGCTCGCGGGGGATGCCGGGCATCTGCTTGCGAGGCACGGTCACCACCCGGGCCGCTGCGGTGGCTGCGGGCGGGGGGCGGGCGGAGCGATGTCGCTCAGGGCGCGCAGGCCGGCCACCACCCGCCGCACCGTCTCCGGGTCGTCGTGGTAGCTGTCGGCCAGCGGGTCCGGGCCGTCGCTGGCCGCGGTCCAGCGCGGCAGCCGGTACAGCGGGGAGCCGCACCACGGCGGCACCGCGGCCGGCTGAGCGGCCGGACCTGGCATCGGCCGGCGACGCGGCAGCCGCACGCACGCCGGGTCGCAGCCGAACAGCTGGAGCAGGTCACCCCGGTCCTCGATCTCGCCGAGCCGCAGGGCGTGGACACCGAGGCACGCGCCGCACCGGGCGCAGTCGATACCGAGGAGCTGGCGCTCCGTCAGCCGCTGGGCGGCGGGCGGCGGGACCGCCGCGGCGGCGGGTTCACGCTCGACCGTCATGGCGGTCACCGGTCCCCCTCGGACCGTTGCGAGGGCTGCCCTGCGGCGGCCTCAACGTCGGCTAACGGCCGGCGGCAGCCCCAAGTGCAGTAGCCGACGGGCACCCGGATGTGCTCCGGCGTCCCCTCCGGCCAGTCGATCTGCGGGCGGTACGGCTACCGGCCACGCCGGGCCTCCCGCCCGGCCGGCAGGAGCACCGCGCCCAGCACGGCACGCAGCAACGTCGGCCGCGTCAACCACCCCCGCCCACCCGGCGACGGGACCCGCCGCCAGCGCAGCGAACCCTCCCACGTCGTGGGCGGCACCGTCAGCCAGTGGCCCTGGCCAAGCACGCTCACGCCACGCAGTTCCCACCCCGCCGCGCTGCCCAGCCGGCCGTGCCGCGCGCGGTCGAGACGCTGCGCGAGCAGGGTGTGCGGGTGCTGCTGGGCGAGGGTGGGTACAAGCCGCACCCTCCCCGGAAGGGCGACCCGGCCGCGTTCCCGTGGGAGCGGGCCGTGGCCGCCCTGGGCTGAGTACCCGAACGGATCTGAGGGCCGGGCCCTGCTGGACGCGCTGCCGCGCGCCGCTCTGACCGTCATCGCCGGCGCGGGCCCTCGCCCCAAGGCGTGTCGCGGAGCCCGGCGCCGTCCGGTGGACCGCTCAGTCCCGGGCCTCGAAGAGGCTCCTGACGTAGCCACGGGCCACCGGTTCGAACTGCAGGGCCTGGTGCGTGGCCATCGAGTTGACGTCCCGCCAGATCCGTCCCAGCGGCCCGTCGGCGACCTGGCCGCTGGTGCCCGCGGTGCGGAAGATCCGGTTCGTGGCGGTGGTCAGCAGTTCCAGGGCGTAGGCGCTGTCCCTGGCGTTGCGCGCGATGAGCGCCGGCGTGACCGGCTCGCCGCTGTCGACCACCTCGGCGACCCGGTCGAGCAGCAGCGCGACGGAGTCGATCTCGGCGGCCGACCGGGCCAGCACCATGTCGTAGGTGGCCAGGTTGCCGCCGGGCCCCGGCAGGCCGGGGGTGGCCGGGACGCCCTTCGTCCGCCGCGCCAGGAAGTCGGTGAGCAGGTCCAGCGCGCCGCGCGCGGCGCCGAGCGCGGGCACCACGAACGTCAGGCCGTTGGCCGCGGGGAGCGGCGCCAGCGGTCCGCGCCCGGCGAAGACGGTGGCGCGGTCCACGATGCGCTCGGCGGGCACGAAGACGTCGTTCAGCACGACGGAGTGGCTTCCGGTGGCGCGCATCCCGACGGTGTGCCAGGTGTCCTCGACCTCGCACGCCGACCGCTCGAACAGGACCAGGCGCAGCTGGGGCGGGCCCTCGCCGCCGGTCACCTTGGGGCAGACGATGACCCAGTCGGCGAACTCGATGCCGCTCATGTACGGCCACCGTCCTGACACCCGCAGCCCGTCGCCCTCGACGACGGCCTCGCCGAACGGGATCACGGAGCCGGCCACGGCCGCGTCGGGGCCGGCCGCCCACACCTCGTTCAGGCCCGCCTCGGGGAAGAACGGCATCCATCGCGGCGTGCAGGCGAACAGCGAGGCGAGCCAGGCGGTCGCGGGGCAGCGCTCGCCGATGGCCGTGACCGCCGGGAGCAGTTCGCGGAACGTGCCGGCCCGGCCGCCGAACCGGGTGGGGACGAACTGCCGCATGAACCCGGCGTCGCGCATCTCCTTGATCACGTCGTCGCTGGGCCGGCGTTGGCCGTCCGTGTCGACGGCGCGGGCCGCCGCGGACGCGGCTATCTCGCGGGCGGCCGCCAGCAGCGGCGCGTCCGCGCCGCCCCGGCCGGCCCGGCTGGGCTCGGTCATCGGGTCTCCTCTTGGTCCTCAGAGCGTCTCGTAGTGGTCCGGGTCGACGGTGCGGGTGAGCTCCCAGTACTCCCCCGCGGTGAACGGCCAGTTGACGACCGAGCGGCCACCCTCGTTGTACCAGCCGGGCACCGAGGTCCAGCCCCAGGCGCGGTTCACGTTCCCCTCCTCGACCCGCTCCTGGAAGCGGTCGAGCACATCCTGGCGCAGGTCCAGGGCGCGGTGGCCGCCGGCGAGCAACAGCCGGATCGCGTCCAGCACATAACCGGTGGCGCATTCGGAGAAGTTGACGATGCTGCCACCCTGCCCGACCAGGTTCGTGTTCGGCCCGTACAGGGTGAACAGGTTGGGGAACCCCGGCACGGTGACGCCGAGGTACGCGCGCGGCACGCCGTTCCAGTACGCGTGCAGGTCCCGCCCGCCGCGTCCGCGCACCGTCATCGGGGTCAGGAAGCGGGACGCCTCGAAGCCCGTGGCGTAGACGATGACGTCGACGTCGTGGTGCCGGCCGCCGGCGACCAGTCCCCCGGCGTCGATCCGCTCGACCGGGTCGGTGACCAGCCGCACGTCGTCGCGCCGGAGCGTGGCGATCCAGCGGCCGTCGTCCCGCAACACCCGCTTGGCGCCGACCGGATACTCCGGGATGAGGGAGGGGAGCAGCTCAGCGCGCAGGCTCTCCGGGGCGTCGGCCAACTGCGCCTCCATCGCCGCCCGGAGGGTGGCCCGCAGCTGGTCGTTGAGCTTCGACACCGCCCGTTCGGTGGGCGGGTAGTCATGGTCGACGACCCAGCCCTCCAGGATGCCGCGCAGGCCGGGGGCGAACAGCCAGAACCGGTACCACTGGGTGTAGTACGGCACGTTCGCGAAGAGCCATTTGGCGTCCTCGGACACGGCGTGGCGGTAGTGCGGCGTGGGCCGCAACCAGGGCGGGTTGCGCTGGACGACGACGACCTCGGCGGCGGTGTCGGCGATCTCGGGGATGATCTGGTACGCGCTGGCGCCGGTGCCGATCACGGCGACCCGCTTGCCCTCCAGTGGCACAGTGTGATCCCAGGCGGCGGAGTGGAACGCGGGCCCGGCGAAGTCCTCGCGCCCCGGGATGTCGGGCAGCCGGGGCCGGTTGAGCTGACCCACCGCGCTCACCACCGCGTGGTGGGCGACGGTCCGCCGGCCGCCGGGGCCGTCCAGCGTCAGCTGCCACTGCATCCGTTCGTCGTCCCACCGCAGCTCGGACACCTCGGTGCCGAAGCGCACCCGGTCGGCGACGCCCGACTCCTTGGCGAAGGTCCGCAGGTAGTCGTGGACGACGTCGTGCCGGCAGAAGTGCTCGGGCCAGTCGGCCTTGGGGGCGAAGGAGTAGTTGTAGAGGTGGCTGGCCACGTCGGTGCGGCAGCCGGGATAGGTGTTCTCGAACCACGTGCCGCCGATGTCGGCGTTCTTCTCGTAGATCACGTACGGCACGCCGGCCTGGGCGAGCCGGTAGCCGGCGAGCAGGCCGCTGAAGCCGGCGCCGATGATCGCGACGTGGAAGCCGCCGCCCGGGCGCAGGTCGGCCATCGACCAGCCGGGCGCCTTCGGATCGTCCTCGGGGAGAGCGATCTCCTCGGCGAGGAGCGGCAGCAGGTCCTCGGTGTCGCCGCCCATGGCCCAGCTGGTGATCGCGCCCAGCAGCGCCTGGTCGGGTGGGGCCGGCGGCCCCGCGGGCTGGTCGCGGAGCCGGGCCAGCGCCCGCAGCGCGAGTTCCCTGGCCTCGGCCTGCTGTTCGGCGGTGAGGCCGCCCTGGGGCGCGAACAGCCAGCCGGGGGCGCGCAGGTCCTCGCGCAGCACCGAGGGGTCGCCGGTGAGATGGGCGACGGTCATCAGGAGGGCCGGGATCTCGGCGCCGGCAAGGTGGCGGCGCAGCGTCTCGTCGTCGACGGCGGGCGGCCGCGGCGGCCGGCTCGGGGGCATGTGCGTCACCTTTCGTGATGAGCGTTCAGGCTCACGGGGCCGGGCTGATCGCGGCGAAGCGCCGGTCGAAGTAGACGGCGGGGGAACCCGTGTCGGCCAGCGGCTGGCCCACCACCTCGCCGACGAGGATGACGTGATCGCCGGCGGCGTGCCGGCGGTCCACCTTGCATTCGACGGTGGCCAGCGCGTCGTCGACGACCACCCCGCCCCTGGAGGTCCGGGCGAAGCCGCCCCGGCCGAACTTCTCGGCCGTCCTGTCGGCGAACCGCAGCGCCAGTTCGGCGTGGCGCGGGCGCAGCACGCTGACCGCGAAGTCGCCGGTGCGGGCGAAGACCGGGAAGCACCTGGCCGACCTGGCCAGGCAGACCAGCACCAGCGGCGGGTCCAGGGACACCGAGCAGAAGGAGCTGACGGTCAGGCCGTACGGAGTGTCGTGCTCGTCGACCGTGGTCACGATGGCGACGCCCGTGGGGAAGCGGGCCATGGCGTCCTTGAACGCCTCGGCCATGCCGAGCGCTTCCCGCGTTTCCCGGTCCCGGCGAGCGGCTTCCGCCGGCGGGGCGGTGGCCCACTCGGTGACCAGCAGGCTTCCGTTGACCAGCACGTCCCCATTGACCGGCAGGGTGGCCGAGTTGCCGGCCGGCTCGGCTTGGTCGTTCATGAGCGGCTCCTCGGTGCGGGGGCGGCGGAGGCGGGGACCGGCGCGTCGCGATCCGAGCCGGCCACGGCGCGCACCACGATCGCGGAGTTGAAGCCCCACTTGCCGCGGGCGAGCACCAGGGCCGAGGTCACGGGGGCGGTCCTGGCCGTCCCGGTGACCACGTCGATCCGGTAGTCCTCGGGCACCTCGGCGGTGCCGGCCGTGGGCGGGATCACGCCGTGCCTGATGGCCAGCAGGGCGCAGACGACGTCGACCGGGCCGCCGCCGGAGTACAGCCGGCCGGTCAGGGTCTTGGGCGCGGTGACGGGCACGGCGCGTGGCCCGAACAGCCCGCTGATGGCCTCGGCCTCCGCCCGGTCCAGTTCGGGAACGCCGGCGGCGTCGGCGAAGACCACGTCGATCTGGTCGGGCTCCAGGCCGGCGTCGGCGATCGCGAGTTCGGCGGCCCGGCGCAGGCCGGGGGGTCGGGGGGACTCCGGGGGAGGATCGAAGGTGGAGGCGTAGCCGGCGATCTCGCCGTAGATCCGGGGCGCGCCGCGGGCCTTGGCGGTCTCCTCGGCCTCCAGGACCATGATGGCGCCGCCCTCGCCGGGCACGTAGCCGGTCGCGCCGGCGTCGAACGGCAGGTAGCCGCGGGCCGGATCGGTGGCGGTGCTGAGCCGGCCGCTGGCGATCTGGGAGACCCATCCCCACGGGTCGAAGGCCGAGTCGACGCCGCCGGTCACCATCAGCGCGGTGCCGTCGTGGATGGTGCGGCGGGCGTGGCCGAGCGCGTCGAGGCCGCCCGCCTGTTCGGCGACCAGCGCGCTGCTGGGGCCGCGCAGCCCGTTGCGGATGGAGATCTGGCCGGTGTTGACCGCGTAGAACCAGGCGAAGGACTCGTAGACGCTCACGGTGCCCGGGCCCTGGGACCACAGCTTCTGGAACTCCCGGTGGGTGAACTCGAAGCCGCCCGAGGCGTTCGAGGTGACGACGCCCATCTGGTAGTCCTCGAAGGTGCCTTCGGGCACGGCGGCGTCGGCCAGCGCCCGGTCGGCGGCCACCAGGGCGTACCGGGTGGAGACGTCGGTCTGCGGCAGCAGCCGTCCCGGCAGCACCTCGGCGGCCTCGAAGTCGCGGATCTGGCCGGCCAGCCGGACCGGGTAGTGGGACACGTCGAAGCGGTCCAGCGGGGCGATCCCGGTGCGGCCGGCGCGCGCCGCGGCCCAGTACCGCTCCAAATCGGGGCCCCCGGGGACCAGCACGCCGATGCCGGTGACGCAGACCTTCCCCCGAACTCCGTCCGGGGGGACCCCCATCACAGCGCCCCGCGCCGCCTCGTGGCCGGTCATGCCGTGGCTCCGGTCGTCGGCGCGGTCACGTCGCGGAGCAGCATGGCGCTCTGGAAGCCGCCGAAGCCGCTGCCGACGGTGAGCACGTTCCGCAGCCGCGCCTCCCTGGCGGTCAGCGGCACGTAGTCCAGATCGCATTCCGGGTCGGCCTCCCGCAGGTTCGCGGTGGGCGGGATGACCCCGCTCTCGATCGCGAGCGCGCAGGCGGCGATCTCGATCGATCCGATCGCGCCCAGTGAGTGCCCCACCATGGACTTGATGGAGCTGATCGGGGTGCGATACGCGTGCTCTCCCAGGCTGCGCTTGTAGGCGGCGGTCTCGTGCCGGTCGTTCTGCTTGGTGCCGGAACCGTGGGCGTTGATGTAGTCAACGGCCGAGGGGTCGAGCCTGGCCTCGTCCAGCGCCACCCGGATGGCCTCGGCCATCTCCCGGCCGTCCGGCTTGAGCCCGGTCATGTGATACGCGTTGCAGCGGGCCGCGTAGCCGGAGATCTCGGCGTAGACGTGTGCGCCGCGCCGGGCGGCGTGCTCGTACTCCTCCAGCACGAACATGGCCGCGCCCTCGGCGAGCACGAAACCGTTGCGCGTCCGGTCGAACGGCCGCGAGGCGCCGTCAGGTTCGTCGTCCCGCGGGGTGGTCGCCTTGATCGCGTCGAAACAGGCGACCACGATCGGCGTGATCGGCGTGTCCGTGGCCCCGGCCAGCATCACGTCGGCCGAGCCCTCCTGGATCAGCCGGCGGGCGTGCCCGACGGCGTCGATGCCCGAGGTGCAGCCGTTGGAGACCAGGGTGACCGGCCCCTCGGCGGCGACCGTCCAGGCCACCTCCGCCGGCATCACGCTCGGCACCAGGTAGTCGAACATGTGCGGCGACAGGTTGCCGGGGTCCACCAGCCAGTCCCGGCCGCTGTCCGACAGCACCAGGTACTCCTGCTCCAGGCTGGTGGCGGCGGCGACCGCGCTGCCGAGGCTGACGCCGACCCGGGTGGGGTCGAACTCCTCGAACTCCAGGCCGCTGTCGCGGATCGCGTCCCGCGCGCAGACCACCGCGAACTGCGAGGCGCGGTCCATCCGGCGTATCTGCAGCGGGGTCAGTCCCTCGAGGGCCGGGTCGAAGTCGGCCTCGGCGGCCACCCGAGAACGGTAGGGCGTGGGGTCGAACATGGTGATGCGGCGGGTGGCGGTCCGGCCGGAGGTCAACAGCTCCCAGAACGCCTTGAGCCCGTTGCCGCCGGGGGTCCGCACCCCGATCCCGGTGATCACCACGCGTCGGCTCATCGCCTACCGCCCGTGGTCACGGCCATTGCGTCGGACATCGTGTGAACCTTTCGGTCGAACCTGTGGGGGTCACCGGCGCCTGTCCTCAAGTCGGCGCGCCACGCGGAATGCTCGCCAGCGTGCGAAGCGCCGCTCGAACGTCGCTAGGAGCCCGGTCGGATGTTCCACGAGGGACGGCCGGTCTCGCGCCGAACCCAAGCGAGGATCAAGCGGTCTTCGATGCGGGAGGACCAGCGTTCCTGGGGAGCCGGCCCACCGAACGGGCCGCGAGCCGAGGAGCGATGCGGATGGACGCGATGTCAACCACGCTGTCGTCAGCGGCACGAGAGGTGGGCGAGGCCGCCGCCGAGGCCGCGACAGCCGCCGAGGCGAACCGGCGGCTGGACCCGGACGTGGTCAAGGGTGTGGTCGAGGCGGGGTTCCCGCGGCATTTCGTGCCGACCGCGTGCGGTGGCGCCGCCGGCACCTTCGTGGAACTGCACCACGCGGTGGCCGCCGTCGCGGAGGGCTGCGCCTCCACGGCGTGGTGTGCCTCACTGGCCTCGCACGTGGGTCGCATGGCCGCGCATCTGCCGGCCGAGGGCCACCGGGAGGTGTGGGCCGACGGTCCCGACGCCTTCCTGGTGGCCGCGCTGTCGCCGCTGGGGCGGGCCGAACCGGTGGCCGGCGGCTACCGGCTGTCCGGTACCTGGCCGTTCGTCAGCGCGATCGACCACGCGGACTGGGCCCTGCTCACCTCGATCGTGCCCCGTGAGTCGGGACCCGAGCCGCGGGTTCTCGCCGTGCCGCGTTCGGCCTGGCGGGTGCGGGAGACCTGGGAGAACGTGGGGATGGCGGCGACCGGCAGCAACACGGTGATCGTCGAGGACGTCCTGGTGCCGGAGGCCCGCACGGTCAGCCGGCAGGACCTGTTCCTCGGCCGGGCCGTGGACTCGGACGCGCCCTGCCATTCGGTGCCGATGCAGGCGACCACGATGATGTTCGCCACGCCGGCGCTGGGCGCGGCGCGCGGGGCGCTGCGCGCCTGGCTGAAGCACGTCACCCCGAAGATACGGGCCGCGGCCGAGCAGCCGAAGCCCGCGCTGCCCGGCATGCCGACGTTCAACCGGACGTCCCATGACGTGCTGCTGGCCCGCAGCTCGGCCGAACTGGACGCCATCGACCTGCTGCTGGAACGCGCCGCCGCAACGCTCGACGCCGAGCCCCGCCTGGCGCCCCTGCTGACCATGCGCGGCTGGCGCGACTGCGCGGTGGCCACGGACATGGCGGTCACCGTGGTCAACCGGCTGTTCCGCGGCGTGGGCACCAGCGGCCAGGCCACGAGCAATCCGGTGCAGCGCTTCTGGCGCGACGTCAACTCGATGGCCGGCCACCAGGCCCTCCAGGTGGAGTCCGCCGCGACCGCGTACGGGCACCAGGTCATCGAGATCTGAGCTCCGTGCCCGCACGACCCGCAGTCCCGTACGACCCCCCCGGTACGACCTCCCGTACGAACCACACCATCCGCGGCCTGCCGCGAGAAGGGATGCCGATGTCCACGAGCCGCCGTGCCGCCTCCCACTCCGGGGACGCGAACGACCACCCGGACGAACCGCCCCACGTACCGCCGGCCCACCAGGACCTGACCCCCCAGGACCTGGTGGGCTCCTGGCGACTGGAGTCGTACCTGACGATCCGTCCCGACGGCGCCGTCGCCGAGGGTCCGCTGGGGCCGGCGCCCGCCGGACTGCTGCTGTACGGCGCGGACCACCGGATGTCGGTGAGCATGATGCGCGGCGACCCCTCGGACCCGGGCACCGGGGCCCGGGAGGGCACCCGGTTCATGGGCTACGCGGGCGACTGGCGGCTGACGGGACGGCAGGTCGTGCACACGGTGGCCGTCAGCTCGCACAGCTATCTGCTGGGCACCCGGCAGGTGCGCGACTGCGTGCTCGACGACGACCTGCTGACCCTCACCGGGACGGCACGCACCGCGGACGGCACCCGCCGCGGAGTACTCATGTGGAGACGAGCGGACGGAGAACCGCGATGAGCGACGCCCCACCCTACGACTTCGATCCGGAGCTGGCGCCGTTCGCGCCGCGGATGCGCCCGCTGGACTACGGGGATCCGGTCACGGCCAGGGTCCGGCTGCGGGAGGTGATGGCCGCCCAGCCGCCGTACGAGCCGACGTCCGCGGTGCGGGTGGAGGAACGGTCCGTTGCCGGTCCAGGCGGCGGCAAGCTGACGGTGCGGCTGTACCGGCCGAGCGAACGGGTCGAACCGGTGCCCGCGCTGGTCTTCCCGCACTGGGGCGGGTTCGTGACGGGTGATCTGGACACCTCGGTGACGCAGTGCACCCGCATCGCCGATCTGGTCGGCGCGGTGGTGGTGTCGCCGGAGTACCGGCTGGCGCCCGAGCACCCGTATCCGGCCGGTCTGGACGACTGCTACGCGGCACTGGAGTGGACCGCGGCACACGCCGCGGAGCTGGGTGTGGACCCGGAACGGATCGGGGTGGGTGGCCTGAGCGCGGGTGGTGGCCTGGCGGCCGGCCTCGCGCTGCTGTCCCGGGACCGCGGCGGACCGCCGACGCGCTTTCTGTACCTGCTGTTCCCCCAGTTGGACGACCGGCTGGACTCCGTGTCAGCCCGGTCCTTCGTGGACACTCCCATGCTGGACCGGGCCAACCTGCTGCTGAGCTGGCGTCATTATCTTGGCGATGGGCGACCGGACGGTTATGCGGCGCCCGCCCGCGCCGCTGACCTGTCCGGACTTCCGCCGACCTTCGTCGGCGTGTGCGAATACGACCCTCTCCGAGACGAGGGGATCACCTTCGCCCACCGGTTGATCCAACAAGGGGTGAAGACCGAGCTGACGCACTACGTGGGAGCTTTCCATGCCTCCATCGGGCTGGCCCACGCGGCCGTCTCCCAGCGGATGGTGGCCGACCAGATGGCCGCGCTACGCCGGGGACTCGGTGTGTGAAAGGAGACGGTCAGCTCCTCTCGTGAACAATTCGCCTGGCGAGGAGCTGGTGCTGCAGCAACTGGAGCTCGGGCGCGGGCTCCACGCCGAGTTCCACGTCGAGAATCCGCCACAGGTTTCGGTAGGCCTGTAAGGCTTCGGCACGCCGCCCACACTTGTGCAGCGCCTTGATGAGCTGGGCGTGGAAACTCTCGTTGAGCGGATTCTCGGCCACCATGAGGCGCAGCCGGGGGATGATTTCCCGGTAGCGTCCCAGGCGTTTGCTGGCCTCCACGTGGAGGTCCGTCGCGGTGTACCGGAGCTCGTCGATGTACGTGAGGTGTCCGGCGAGCACGGTACCCGTCCGCATGCCCGCGAGAACCGGTCCGCGCCACAGCTCGAAGGCCTGGTCGAGGCACTTCACCGCCTGTTCGGGGTGTTGGTCCTCCAGCAGGGATCTCGCCTGCCTGACGTGCTGCCCGAAGAGCGCGACGTCGATGTTCTCGTCGGGGACCTGGATGACGTAGCCGGTGGGCCGGGTCACCAGGACGGCCTCGCCGTCCGGCAGGCCCGCGAAGATCTTCCGCGCGTGGTAGATGTACGTCTGCAGCGTGGTGAGCGCGCTACGCGGAACGTTCTCCCCCCACAGTTCCTGGATCATGGTGTCGGCACTGACGGTCTCGCCGTTCAGCAGGAGCAGCAGCCCGAGCAGCTGACTCACCTTGGATCTGCTGAGGAAGTAAGGTCGACCGTCTCTGGTCACGATCTCGAACTGGCCGAGAAGATTGAATCTCATGCGATTTCCCTCCGTAATTCAGCGAATGTCGGCAAAGGCGATCGTCGTGCCGTTGGTCTCGCCTGGGTGAATGTCTCACCGATGCTGATGAATTCGCTAAGGGCGGCAACGTCCATCCCCCGATGCGGGTGGGCGCAGAGACGGTCGGTGGGCCTTACCACTGTCGTCCCGCGGACTTGGAAACGGGTAAAGCGTGCATGATGTTTCGCTGTTCGGCGTGGGGCTGCGATTTCCACCGGGATTACTCAAGGTGGTCGTAACCGATGACGCGTGAGCGCAACAGGATGCGATCTTCGTTCACCTCCAGAATGTCGTGTACCACACAGCTGGGCCAGACCTCGGGTACGCGCTCGCCCGGCCGTATACGCACGATCAGCGCGTAGACGGTGGACCGAACCGAGCCGTCCGGGAGTTCGTCCAGCACGATCTGGTTGAAGTAGTGCCGCCGCCGCACGGGGTCGTCACGGAAGCGCTCGTGGAAGCGGTGGAGCTCGGCCTCGATCTCCTCGGGGCCGACGGCCGGTTCGGTGCCCGGGGTGTGCTGGAAGGTGCCGTCCTTGGTGAAGGTGGCGGCGTACTCTCCGAACCGCCCGTCGTCGAGTGCCTGCATCTGCCGGGCGTAGAAGTGCTGGGCCCGGACGTACAGTTCGACGCCGGTCAGGGGCGTGACGGTCATGGTGCTCCTCGGGGTCGCGTATGGGTCGTGCGCCCGACGCTGGTCGACTCCACTCGAACCCGGCTGGAGTCCTCGCGCGAAGTTCGAGACCCCTTCCAGCAAGCCTCTAGCCGTCGTCCGCACGCTCGGAACACGGCACCGAGCAAGGAGACAACGCCATGGCTGCTCTCGACATCGACGACCTGCGTCGCATCCTCGTGGCCTGCGCCGGCGAGGACGACGCCGTCGACCTCAACGGCGACATCCTCGACACCCCCTTCGACGACCTCGGCTACGACTCGCTGGCCCTGATGGAGACGGCCGCCCGCATCGAGCGGGAGTACGGCGTGGACCTGCCGGACGAGGAGGTCACCGAGGCGGGAACGCCCCGCGCCCTCCTCGACCTGGCGAACGGCGTTTCCCGGGCCGCCGGCTGAGTGGTCCGGCTGAGAGGTAAGGACACCGACATGCGGCAACCGACCATGCACCAGGCCGAACACTCCCTGATCGTCTCCGCGCCCGCCGGCGTCCTCTACGACCTGGTGGCCGACGTCACACGCTGGCCCGCCATCTTCGGGCCCACCGTCGCGGTGCGGCACCTGGAACGCGGCAAGAGCACCGAGACGTTCGAGATCTGGGCTCTGGTCAACGGCGCTGTATCGCACTGGAGTTCGCGCCGCGTTCTGGCGCCGGAACGCAGGTACGTGCGCTTCCAGCAGGTGCACAGCCAGGCTCCCGTCGCCTCGATGGGCGGCGCCTGGCTGTTCCGCGATCTGCCGGGCGGCAAGACCGAGGTGGTGCTGCGGCACCGGTTCCGCGCGGTGGACGACGACCCCGCGGCGGTCGCGAAGGTCAGGGAGGCGCTGGACCGCAACAGTCCGGCCGAACTCGCGGCGCTGGCCCGGATCGCGGAGCAGCCCCACCCCGTCGGGGAGCTGGTCTTCTCCTTCACCGACACCGTGGCGCTGCGCGGGACGGTGTCGGACGCCTACGCGTTCGTCGACCGGGCCGACCTGTGGCAGGAACGGCTGCCACACGTGCGTCGGGTGCGCCTGGTGGAGGACGTGCCGGGCATCCAGGATCTGGAGATGGAAACCGTCACCCCTGACGGCGCGGCGCACACCACCCGCTCGTGGCGGGTCTGCCGGGCACCCGAGTGGATCGCCTACAAGCAGACCAGGACGCCGCGGCTGCTGACCGGGCACGCCGGGGAATGGACGTTCGCCGAGGGGCCTGAGGGCCCGGTGGCGACGGCCCGTCACACCGTGGCCGTCGACCCGGACGCCGTCGCCGAGGTGCTGGGCGCCGACGCCACGCTCGCGGACGCCCGCGCCACGGTGCGCGCCGCCCTGGGGCGCAACAGCCTCGCCACGCTGGCCGGCGCGGGCGCCGTCGCGGCCTGAGCCAGCCCGTGTCACGGTGCCCCCGGTGCGTGCGGCGTCCGCCCCGGGGGCACGACGCAGTCACCCGCCGCCTCGTCGCGGAGCCCGGAGAGGTCGGCGACCATGCGCTGGAAACCGCCGCACCGGGTGAAGTCTTCGGCCGGGCAGGACAGCGCGTGCTCCACCAGCGCCCGTGAGCCGCGCAGTTCGGTCAGCCTGCGGTCCAGTTCGGCGAGTTGTTCCCGCAGCAGGTCCCGCCGCTCGGCCGGGCCCGCGGCGTTGAGCAACTCGCGTAGCTGATCCAGGCTCAGCCCGCCGGCCTTGCCGCGGACGATGGTGGCGACCCTGACCAGGTGGTCCCGGGTGTACCGGCGCCGACCGTTCACCCGGGCGGCCGGGGTGAGCAGGCCCATCGTCTCCCAGTGCCGCAGCACGTGCGGGGCCAGCCCGAAGCGGCCGGCGAGCTCCCCGATGCGCATGGACGCGCCGCCGGTCGCGCCCTTGTCGATGCCTGAATTCATGTTGACATTAACTTGCAAAGTCGTCTCCGCGTCAATGAGGGCTCGTCCGGGGGGATTTCCCCGGCGGGATGGTCCTGAGGAAGGTGGAGCCAGGGAGACGGCCGCGGGGTGCGGGACCGCGTACCCCGCGGTCGAACGGCCTGGTGAGCCGCCCGGTCACGGGGTACGGGTCATCTCTCAGGAGCCCTCGACGTGTGTGGGGGGTTGGGTGGTGGGGGTGGTGGGGGTGGTGGGAGTCAGGGTGCTGCTGCCCAGCGGCGCCCCGAACGGGCCGAGGGCGGTGATCCGGTAGACGTCGGCGTTCGCGGGTGGCGTGATGTCGGCCGTCGTCTCGAAGCCCGTCCGCGGGGTGGTGGCCACGGTGGCCAGGTCGTCCTCGGCGGGTCCCGCCTCGACCCGCCAGAGCGCCACGTCGGTGGCGCCGTTCCAGCTTATGTACAAGGTCTGCCGGCCGTCCTCGGCGGGCTCGCCGAGCACCACGTCGGGCGGGGCGTCCGGCGTGGCGTGCCAGTCGGCGCGCTCCGTCCGGTACGTCATATGGCCCGCTTCCAGGGTGGCGGTGAAGACGGGTTGGTCCCCGTCGAACTCCACCAGCTGGCCGGTGCTGCCGAAGGACACCAGCTGATGCCCTTCGGGCAGCAAACGGTTGGACCCGACGATGGGAGAGAAGACCGCGGTCTCCGGCCGCAGGTCGGCAACGAGTTCCGCCGTCATGGCGCGCTCGTCCAACTCGTAGACGGCGCCGCGGGAGTACTCCTCGGGGAGCCGGTGGGTGCCGTTGTCGAACATCGACAGCCGCCCGTCCGGCAGGCGCCGGACGTCGTGCTGACCCCTCGGCGCGTCGGCGGGGTCGGCGAAGGTGAAGTCGCTGTCGCTGCCGCCGAACCGCCAGACGATGTCCCCGGTGGCATGGTCGATCTTGTACACAGTATCGGTGTTCCGCCCGCTGACCAGCAGGTCGCCGTCGGTGTCGTAGTCCAGCGAGTTGACGTGGTAGAGCGGGTAGACCCCGGTCGTCGGGTCCGGACTCTCCAGCGCCACCGTGGACTCGGTGACCGGGACCCGGTCCAGGGCGCTCCACTCGAAGGTGACCTCGCCGGTCGTGATGTCGCGCTCCTGGACCACCGTGTCGATGACGGTGGCGTCCGCCGGCCCGCCGTACGGGCTCATGTCATGGGACACCGGATGGTGGCTCATGAGCAGCACGCGGGAGCCGTCGGGGCTGAACGCGACATCGTGCGCGTCCGTGGGGTAGCCGCTCAGCTGGAACGCCGCGATCTGGCGGTAGGAGGCATCCAGGATGAGGCACTCGCTGTGGCTGAGGTCGCCGAGGGCGGTCTGCACGCCGCTGAACACCGCCAGGGCCGGCCGACCTTGGAAGGTCACGGCCTCCAGGTCGAAGTAGAACCGGTCGGCCTCGGGTTCGCCCAGCCACACCGGCTCGCCCTCGTTGTCGTAGATGGCGGCCTGGAACTCCATTCCGTTTGCGAGCCCCGGGGTCGTGAGCAGCAGCCCTGACGCCTCCTCACCGGTCGTGGTCGTCGTCAGTTCGGGGGCGTCGAGGTCCGGCCGGGAGACGAAGTCCCCGAGTGGCACCGTCGCGGTTTGGCGCCCGGCGGACGGCGCGTGCTGCTCGGCCGCGCCGACCGTCCCGACAGGAGAGGCGAGCAGGGCCGCGGTGACCGCCGCTGTCACGCAGCGCCGCACGAGCCCTCCGCTCTGCCGTCTTTCTTGCATGGAACTCTCCCTGGAGGCGAGACACACCTGCGGCATAGATTCCCTCCTCGACAACTCGATATCTCGAAGTGGCGTTAAAATCTTGGCAAGAGCACGTTGTGGGGAATGTGTGAGAGAAAACCGAAGGATAGCCTCTTGACATTGTCACGGAGGGACGTCAGACGGTGTTTCTGACGCCCTATCAAATGACGTGACTTTTCGGACCTCGGGACCGGCTCCCGGCGTCCACGCCACACGGGAAAACGGCCGTGGAGGGCGCGCGCGACCTTGGTAAGGACCCGCTCGCGCCCCCTGCTTTCGGTTTCTCTGGACTCCGCGGGGACCTCGGGAGAGCGCCGGCGGGCGTCATTGACACCCGCTCCGGCGGAGTTTTACCTTCGCTCTGTCCTGGACATGTCGTCCTGGACGGGGCCGTCGGAGGGAAACACATGAGCGGATCCGCGGACGATGTCGGAAGCTCGGTGGCACGCATCTACAACTCCGCCGGGGCGGCGTCCGCGATAGGCGCCGCCTGGGAACTCGGCGTGCTGGACGAGCTCAAGGACTTCGGGACGTTGGACGTGCGCCGTTTCGCGGCCGAACGCAAGCTCGACGAGATGTCGACCGCGGGGTTACTACGCGCCCTGTCCGCCGTCGAGGTGGTGCGACGCGACGACGACAGGGCGACCCCCGGGGCCCACTTCGACGAGGTGTACCGGAGCCGCTCCCTGCTCCGCTGGTTGACCGGCGGGAGCGCCCGCCCCCCACGGCGGCGACCCGAGGCGGGCCGGGTGACCCGGCGGGAGACCAGCGAGTTCTGCTATGACCCGTGGTTCTGGGAGGCCGTGGACGGGTTCGACTTCGACGTCCGGCTCGTCGCCGACCTGGGTTGCGGAAGCGGCGACCGCATCCTGCAGATCCTCCGCCGCCACCCCGGGGCGCGGGCCATGGGCATCGACACCGCTCCGCCCGCGCTCACCGTGGCCGCCACCCGTATGCGCGAGGCAGGACTTGGCCACCGTGCCGCCTTCCTGGAGGCGGATGTCCAGACGGTGGAAAGCATTCCGGAGTTCGCCGAGGTGGACCTGCTCACCTGCTTTCTGATGGCCCACGAATTCTGGCCCCGAGACCGATGCGTGGACACACTTCGGCGACTCCGCGACCTGTTTCCCGAAGTGCGCAGATTCCTGATCGGCGACGCGACGCGGGCCGCCGACTCCGCCGACCAGGAACTGCCCGTCTTTCCACTGGACTTCGAACTGTCTCAGGACACGACGGCCGCCTTCCTGCCCACCGTGACCGACTGGGAGTCGGTGTTCGAAGCCGGAGGTTGGCGGCTACTCAGGAAGTACTGGATCAACATCACGTTCGGTGAGGTCATCTTCGAACTCGAGCCGTTGTGACGGCCGCGGGCGGAACGCGTCATACTTCCGCCCCCATGCCCCACATCACCGCGTGCAGGCGCCTGCGGAAGAGACGCAGCACCAGTTCGTGCTCGACGTCGTCCAACTCCTGGTTGCTGCTGACGACGACCAGCTTGTCGTCCTCGGCAGCGCGCCGCGGATCGTGCAGGGCGAGCCGCCAGAAATCGTCCTTCCTGTCCCCCGCTCTGCCGCGCCGGATATCCGTGTTCGTGGCGTGCAGCAGCAACGAGAGCCGGCCGTTGGTCGAGGCGAAGAACCGCACCGTCTTCTGCGAGCGGGTGGCGTCACCGCTCTCGGTGATGATGACGACCGGACGGCTCTCCTCTCGGAGCAGCGCCTCGCACATCTGGATGAACGCGTCGTCCTCGGTGCCGCCGATGACCGAGCGGAAACGCACCTCCCGGTGCGCCCCGCCGGCGCAGAACAACAGGAACCCGTGCGCGTCACCGGCCGGCACGGTCTCCCCGGTGCCGCCGGCGGGCTCGGCGGTGGACTGCGCGATGGAGTGCGCGGCGGACTCGGGCGCCAGCGGCTCCAGCCAGACGTGGTAGACGGCCGCCCCGGCCTTGCGTGCCTCCGCCCCCAGGGCCGCCGGCACGCCGTCCGGCCAGGTGGACGTGGGCTCGGTGTCCTTGAAGCGGGTGAGCGGGTTGACCAGCGAGATGCCGATCCTGGACAGCACCCGTCCGATGCTCACCGGCGAGAGCCGCACGTCGAAGACGCTGTCGATGATCTCCCCGACGCGCTTCCTGCTCCACAGCCTCCCCCCGTCGTACGTTCCGCGGCGGCCGGCGTCCACGATCAACGCGCGCAGCTCAGCGAGCTGGCGCTCGTTCAGGTTGGCCGCGGGTCCTGGTGTGCGCTTGGTCCGGAGCGCCTCAGGACCCGACCTCCGGTAGGCCTGCCACCAGCCGAAGACCGTCGATCTGCCGAATCCGGACTTCTTCACCACCTGGTTCGGAGGCTCCCCGGACTCGATCAGGCGGCATATCGATAACCTCTCCTCGTAGGTTGCCCTGCGCCCGCCTTTTGCCATGGTCACTATCACTCCCCGTATTTCCCCCACTTTTCCCCAAGGGTTGAGAACTGCTAGTCGAGATGGTCGATGAGGTGGTCGATAAATCGGGTCGAGCGCAACCGGCGAGGGACATGAGGAGACGACTCCGCAAGCGAGGGCAAACGGAGTTCCGCACGACGAGGACACTTTATGTGCTTAGCACAATAACCATGTGTTTCCGGACCGTCAACAGCGCCCTGCATCCTTCACCTTTCTCACCTCATGTGCACGGGATGTCACCGAAGGGCGACCGGGAGTCCTGAACGGGCGCGAGGTCGGACGTTCACCTGGTCCGGGGCATGGTTACGCCGATATCCCCTGAACGCGGGGCGGAAGGCTTCGCGACGTGGCGTGTCGGACGGCTCGGCGAGCATCAGGGACGCCACTCCGGGGCCAGGTGGTCAGCGAACGAACCGACGACGCCGACGACCGATGCCGGTCAGCCGACCAGCGGGCGGGGAAACGGGAACGCGATCGCTGTCAGCGATTCCGCGGAGGCTCCGCGCCGTGCCGTCGTCCGGTGGGTGCTGCCAGATATTCAGCGCATAAAGAATATGGTCCTAGATCATTACTCAGGACCTCACGCGTGAAATCTGGATTCGCACTTTCGGACCGCATATCCATCCCCCTGTGTCCACGGGGTTAACCGGACGCTTCGCCTCGCATAGGATAGCCGGGGCGACTCTGAGCTGTCCAGAGCGCCCCGGCGGCCCGAGTTTCCGGACGGCGCGGGGCTGGGATTTCCCGTCTGTCCTGGGAGTATGCCTCGCGGAGGGCGCGCCAGGTACGGTCCGTCGGGACCCGGACACTTTTCCCATTCGTGGATTTCTGGACCGGCTCCTCAGCAGGGCAGTTGCAAGTTCCGGGGTTGTACGGCTGGTCGGGTAGTGACCGGTTGGGGTGCATGGCAGAGCAGGCACGGGCTTCGTGATCATTGTGGTGTCTGAAGCCCAATGATCACGAGGTGGCCCGTGCCTGCTGCCATATCTTCTCCTGTCCCTGCCGTGCTGGTGAAGCTGGGTCCACTGGACGCTGGCCGGGTCGCTGATCTGCGCCCCTACTTCGACGCGGTGCCCGACCCGCGCTCGCGGCGGGGCCGGTGGTACCCGCTGACGGCGATCTTGCTGGTGTGCGCCTTGGCGGTCGTCTCGGGCGCGAAGAGCATCGACGAACTTGCCGAGTGGGGCGAGCGTGCCTCGGACACGCTGCTGGCGGTCATCGGTTTCCGCCGCCATCCACTGAGGTGGCGGCGCACTCCGGCGCCGGCCACGATCGGGCGCGTGCTGGTGGCCGTCGACGGTGACGCCCTGGACCGGGCTGTGGGTGCCTACCTGGCCGACCGGCACCGCGCTGCCACCGAGCCCGCCGTGACAGCGTCCGCGTCCGGGCGGCGGCGCGTCATCGCCGTCGACGGCAAAGCTCTCAAGGGCTCAGCCCGTCTCACCTCGGCGCGACGGCACCTGCTCTCCGCGGTCACCCACGGCCGCGTCGTGACCCTCGCCCAGGCCGAGGTCGGCGCGAAGACAAACGAAACCGCGCACTTCCGGCCGCTGCTGGCGCCGCTGGACCTGGCCGGCGCCGTCGTCACCTTCGACGCTCTGCATTCGGTCAAGGCGAACATCTCCTGGCTGGTCGAGGCCAAGAAGGCCCACTACATCGCCGTGATCAAGACCAACCAGCCGACAGCCCACAACCAGCTCGCGGCCCTGCCATGGCGGGACATACCCGTCCAGCACACCGCCTCCGCCTCCGGGCACGGCAGGCGCGAGTCCCGCTCGATCAAGACCTGCGGGATCGCGGACCAACTCGGCGGGATCGCCTTCCCCCACGCTCGCCTGGCCATCCGTGTCCACCGCCGACGCAAGCCCACCGGCGAACGCGAGACCCGCGAGAGCGTCTACGCCGTCACCAGCCTCGACGCCCACCAGACCAGCCCGGCCGATCTGGCCACCGCGATCCGTGGGCACTGGGGAGTGGAGAACTCCTCACACCACATCAGGGACGTCACCTTCGCCGAGGACGCCTCCACCGTTCACACCGGGACCGCACCTCGCGCCATGGCCACCTTCCGCAACCTCGCCATCGGCGTGCTGAGAACCCTCGGAGCCGCCAACATCGCCAAGACCACCCGGGCGATCCGCGATGAACCCGAACGAGCACTCCCCATCCTGGGCATCACCAACAACCCGAACACCCATGGAACTTGATCAAGCCCTGGCTCCTCAGTAGACCTGCCTCAGGCGATCTGCCTCAGGCGACCTGCGAGCGCAGCCAGTCCTCGACCCCGCACACGTGGTTGGCCGCCGCCGCCTTGGCCGCCTCCGGGTCACGGTCCACCAGGGCCTGGAGTATCCGGGAGTGCTCGCGGCGGGTGCGGTCGAAGGCGCCCGCCTGTTCGTAGCCGCGCCACACCCGGGCGCGGAAGGTGCGCGAGGACAGTCCTTCGAGAACCGCGACCAGCGTGCTGTTCCCCGTGGCCACGGCGACCGCCCGGTGGAAGGCGAGATCATGCGCCATGATGTCGCTGGGATCGTCGGTCGCATACATCGCGTCGAGATGCCGCTCCACCTCGCCGAGTTGTTCGGGGGTGATCCGCGCGGCGGCGATCGCCGCGGTGGCGGATTCCAGGATGCGGCGGATCTCCAGCAGTTCGACGAGCTGCGGTCCCCGGGAGAGGTCGGCCACCACGCCGAGGGTCTCCAGCAGGTCACCCGCCTCGAGTTGGGTGACATAGATGCCGGAGCCGTGCCGGGCCTCCAGCACGCCGAGCACTGTCAGGGCGCGGATCGCCTCGCGCATGGAACTGCGGGAGATGCCGAGTCGGGCGGCGAACTCGCGCTCGGTGGGCAGCCGTTGCCCCGGCTGCAACTGTCCCTCCGTGATAAGGGACTTGACCTGCTCGATGGCGCGCTGGGTCACCGTCCCCTTCGGGCGGGGGTCTCGCTCCACATCGTCCTCCGCGGCTCCTGGGTCGTCGCCGGCGCGGCCACGCCGCCCTCGAATGGTAGGGCCAATCCGTTCCGGATCCGCGGTTTCCGCGTCACGGAGACTGTTCCGAGGTCAAGTGGTCTGATAAGTACGAGGTACACGGTACTGCCGGGCTCCCAGCCGCAGTTAACCCTCTCGCCCGCATCGTTCCTGGGCCGGCGCCTTCCGCACCTCCACACCCCACACAGGAGTCGCAGATGTCCCCCCACACCAATCGCAGGCACTTCCTGGCACTCGCCGCCGGTGGCGTGGCCGCAGGCACCGCAGGCACCGCAGGCACCGCAGACACCGCGGGCGCCGTCGGCGTCGCCCCCACGGCCGGCGGCGTCCAGCCGCTGGCCGACCCACTGCTGCGCCTGTGGTACGAGGCGCCCGCCGCCGAATGGCTCGAGGCGCTGCCGCTGGGCAACGGCCGGCTGGGCGCCATGGTCTTCGGCGGCGTGGACGAGGAGCAGCTCCAGCTCAACGAGGACACGGTGTGGGCCGGCGGTCCCTACGATCCGGCCAATCCCGACGGGCTGGCAGCGCTGCCGGAGATCCGCCGCCTGGTCTTCGCGGGCGAGTGGGCCGCCGCCCAGGACCTGCTCAGCAGCTCGTTCATGGGCACCCCGGTCGGCCAGCTGCCCTACCAGACCGTGGGCAACCTGCGGCTGTCCTTGCCCGGCGGGGCGGCCTCCGACTACCGACGCGAGCTCGACCTCAACACCGCCATCGCCACGACGCGCTACGTCCGCGACGGCGTCACCCACACCCGCGAGGTGTTCGCCAGCGCCCCCGACCAGCTGATCGTGGTCCGGCTGGCCGCCGACGCGGCTGGGTCCGTCTCCTTCTCCGCCGTCCTCGACAGCCCGCAGAACGCCTCCGTCTCCTCCCCCGACCCGCTGACGGCCGCCCTCGACGCGACCGCGGAGAGCGAGGGCGGCGTCGCGGGCCAGGTCTCCTTCCGGGCGCTGACCACCGTGCGGGCCACCGGCGGCACCGTCACCAGCGAGGGTGGCACCGTCACCGTCACCGATGCCGACGAGGCCCTGGTGCTGATCTCCATCGGCACCAACTACGTCGACTACCAGGACCTGACCGCCGACCAGAACGCCCGCGCCCAGGCCCCGTTGACCGCGGCCGCCGACACCCCCTACGACGAGCTGCGCGCCCGCCATATCGCCGACCACCAGGCACTCTTCGCGCGCACCGCGCTGGATCTCGGCTCCTCGGACGCCGCGCAGCTGCCGACGAACGAGCGGGTGGCGGCGTTCGGCGACGGCTCCGCCGACCCGCAGCTGATCGCCCTGTTCTTCCAGTTCGGCCGCTACCTGCTCATCTCGTCCTCCCGACCCGGCACCCAGCCCGCCAACCTCCAGGGCATCTGGAACGACCTGTTGGCGCCGCCGTGGAGCTCGAAGTACACGATCAACATCAACATCGAGATGAACTACTGGCCCGCCGGCCCGACCAACCTGCTGGAGTGCCTCGATCCGGTGCTCGGCATGCTGGCCGAACTGTCGGACACCGGGGCCCGCACCGCCGAGCTCCAGTACGGGGCGGGCGGCTGGGTCACCCACCACAACACCGACGGCTGGCGCGGCACCGCGCCCGTCGACGGGCCGTTCTGGGGCCAGTGGCAGACCGGCGGCGCCTGGATGTCACTCCACATCTGGGAGCACTACCGCTTCACGGGCGACCTCGACGGGCTGCGCCAGCGCTACCCGGTGCTGAAGGGGGCGGCGCAGTTCTTCCTGGACTCGCTGGTGACGGACCCGAACTCCGGGCATCTGGTCACCTGCCCCTCCAACTCCCCGGAGAACGCCCACCATCCCGACGTGTCGGTCTGCGCCGGGCCAACGATGGACATGCAGATCGTGCGCGATCTGTTCACCGCCGTCGCCGAGGCCAGCGCCCTCCTCGACACCGACGCCGAGACCCGCGAACGGGTCCTCGCCGCCCGCGACCGCCTCGCCCCGACCCAGATCGGCGCCCAGGGCCAGCTCCAGGAATGGCAGGAGGACTGGGACGCGATCGCCCCGGAGCAGGGCCACCGGCACGTCTCCCACCTCTACGGCCTCCACCCCAGCAACCAGATCACCCCCCGCACCACCCCCGACCTCGCGGAGGCCGCCCGCACCACCCTCGAACAACGCGGCGACGACGGCACCGGCTGGTCCCTCGCCTGGAAGATCAACTTCTGGGCCCGGCTCGCCGACGGCGCCCGCTCCCACAAGCTGCTGACCGACCAACTCACCACCTCCCGCACGGCGCCCAACCTGTTCTGCCTGCACCCGCCGTTCCAGATCGACGGCAACTTCGGCGCCACCGCCGGCATCACCGAATGGCTCCTCCAGTCCCACACCGACGAGATCGACCTGCTCCCCGCACTCCCACCGACCCTCGGGGACGGCAGCGTCACCGGCCTGCGCGGCCGCGGCGGCTTCGAGATCGACATCGCGTGGACCGGCGGCGGCCTCGGCGAGGCCGCGATCCGGTCGTTCAACGGGACACCCGCGCGGGTGCGTACCCCCGGCCGCGTCGACATCAGCACCGCCGACGGCACTCCCGTGACGGTGGAACGCCCCGACGACACCCTCGTCACCTTTCCGACCCAGGCCGGCACCGCCTACCGGATCGTCCCCGTCTGACGACCCGGGCCGGGACGGGACCGTCATCCCGTCCCGGCCCGACCCGGGCTTTCCCGCCCTCCGGCCGGCCGTTCGGCGGACCGGCGAACGGCCGCTTCCGGCGGTGGCCGGAAAGGACACCGCCACAAGCGGAACCCCTCACTCATTGGCTGTAAGTCGCTGCGCGGGGTGGCGTCGCCCCTTAGGATGGGAGCGCTCCCAATGATCGAGATCGGGCTGGGAATTCGCACGCGCACTGCCACGTCGGGAGCATTCCTCTACACCGATCGGAGTGAACCATGCCTGGACTTATTGCCGCAGGTGGAGCCGTCACCGCCCTCGTCGCCGCGGCGCTGGGTGCCGTCCCGCAGAGTGAGCCGACCCCCGTCGAGGCGCCCACCGAGATGCGGGTCAACATCGAGAGCGTGAACGGCTCCGGCTGCCCCGCAGGCACGACCGCGGTCTCCGTGGCCCCGGACAGAACCTCGTTCACCGTCACCTACAGCGACTACCTTGCCCAGGTCGGGCTCGGTGCCAGCCCCACCGACTACAGAAAGAACTGCCAGCTCAACCTCTCCGTCGACGTCCCCGCCGGCTACACCTACGCGATCTTCGGCCTGGACTACCGCGGGTACGCCCACCTGGCGGACGGTGCCACCGGCCTCCAGCAGGCCACGCACTACTTCCAGGGCTCGACGAACGACGTGGTGGTGTCACAGGAGTTCGAAGGTCCGTACGACAACGACTGGTCGATCTCCGACGACGACCTGGGCGCGCCGGTCTGGGCGCCCTGCGGCGAGCAGCGGAACGTCAACGTCAACACGGAACTCCGGGTCGACGCGGGGGACTCGGGCCAGGCCCTGAGCTTCCTCGCCATGGAGTCGACGAACGTTCCCGCCGCCACCTTCCACCTCACCTGGAAGAAGTGCTAGCGGAACACCCGTTCTGACACGCGCCCCCGGGGTTCGGCCCCGGGGGCGCGTCGTGCGTCGGGGCCGGCCGACCGATCAGTACCGGCCAGTACCGGTCGGCCCCGCCCGATCGCCGGGGCCGACGCCGACCGGCGGGCGTGCGCGCGCTATTGACATGCACTCAGCAAGCGCTTACCTTCCTTTCACAGTAAGCGCTTTCTCACTTGTGCACGAGCGTTGAGAACGCGTGTCCCCCGGTCAGCGGGCCAGCGCCGCTGACTCCTTAACGAGGCGAGCCGCCTTTCATCCCTGCTCGGGAAAGGAACGGGTAATTCCCATGCGGTTAATCGGACGAGCCCTCACGATTCTCTCCGGCCTGTCGGAAAGGAAGACCACCTCCGTCGCGGTCGCCGCCGCGACGACGCTGGCCGTCGGCGCGGCGCTGCTGGCCGCGGCCCCCACCGCACAGTCCAGCCAGCCGACGACCCTCCCCCGCACCGTGCTCGAGGAGACGCCGATCGGGTTCGCGAGCGTCAACGCCGAGGGGCAGAACGGCACCACAGGCGGCACCGGAGGCGACACGGTGACCGCCAGCGACACGGACTCGTTCGTCGAGTACGTGGAGAGCGACGAGCCGCTCATCATCCAGGTGGACGGCAGCATCTCGCTGGACGGGATGCAGGACGTCGCCTCCGACAAGACCATCATCGGCGTCGGCGACTCCGCCAGGATCACCGACGGCGGTCTCGACGTCGACGGCACCAGCAACGTGATCATCCGCAACCTGACCTTCACGGGCGCGGACGACGACGCCATCAACATCACCGACGGCGCCACCCATGTCTGGGTCGACCACTGCGATCTGTCCAACGCCTACGACGGCGCCCTGGACATCAAGCGCGGCTCCGACTTCGTCACGGTCTCCTGGAACCACTTCCACGACCAGACGAAGAACTCGCTGATCGGCCACGACGACGGCAACGGCGGCCAGGACCTGGGCAACCTGCGGGCCACGTACCACCACAACTTCTTCGACGGCACCTCGGAGCGCAATCCGCGCGTCCGGTTCGCCGACCCGGTGCACGTGTTCAACAACTACTACCTGGGCATCAGCGGCGGCGACTCCTACGGCGTGGCCACCGCCATGGACGCGGGCGTGCTGGTCGAGGGCAACTACTTCGAGAACGTCGAGTCGCCCACCAAGATCCAGATCTTCGAGTCCGACCCGGGCCGCCTGGTCGAACGGGACAACGTCTACGTCGGCTCGGGGACCCCGGAGTCCGACGGCACGGTGGTGGAGCCCGACACCTACTACGACTACACCGTCGAGGACGCCGAGTCCGTGCCCGAGAGCGTCACCGCGGGCGCCGGCGTCGGCGTCATCGGCTGACCGGGGCCCGGCGATGAGACGACTCACGGCGGCGCTGCTGGGCACGGGCCTGGCCCTCACCCTGGCCCCGACGCTCCCGCAGGCCACCGCCACGCCGCTGCCGGCCGCCGCGGGTACCCCGATCGGCTTCGCCGGCGTCGACGCCCTCGGGCAGGACGGCACCACCGGCGGCGCCGGCGGTCCTGAGGTGACCGTCTCGACGGCCACCGAGCTCATCGAGGCGATCGGCTCGGAGGGCCCGCTGGTGGTCAGGGTGGACGGCATGATCACCGTGCCGGCCGGGATGTACGACGTCAGCTCCGACAAGACGATCGTCGGCGTCGGCGCGGACTCGGGCATCACCGGCGGCGGGCTGAACATCGGCCTGCCGGTGGACGACTCGGTCACCGAGCCGCCGCCCGACGCGGTGCACAACGTCATCATCCAGAATCTGAACTTCCGCGACGCCAGTGACGACTCGATCAACGTGCAGATGTTCTCGCACCACGTCTGGATCGATCACAACGACCTCGCGGAGGGCTACGACGGTCTGATCGACATCAAGCGCGGCTCCGACTACATCACCGTGTCGTGGAACCACACCCACGACCACACGAAGAACATGCTCCTCGGCCACGACGACGACAACGCGGCCCAGGACACCGGGCACCTGCGGGTCACGTACCACCACAACTGGTACGACGTGACGCCCCAGCGCAATCCGCGGGCGCGCTTCGGCTCCCCGGTGCACATCTTCAACAACTACTACCTGGACAACAGTGACACGGGACCGGCCTGTCAGGCCGACTCGGCGTGCTGGATCGAGGGCAACTTCTTCGAGGACGTGGAAGAGCCCATGACGAACGAGTACTCCGGGCCCGAGGGCTCCATCTTCGAGCGGAACAACCACTTCGAGGGGGAGACCGGCGAGCCGGTGACCGGGGGCCAGGTCCCCGATCCCGCCGGCTACTACTCGTACACCCCCGACCCGGCGATCGACGTGAGGGAGATCGTCATGGCGGGCTCGGGCACCGGCGTCGTCGGCCTGTGACCCACGGGCGGCCCACCACGGGGTGGGCCGCCCCGCGACTCCCGGACGGACGGGCCTCGGCCCGACCTCCGGGAGCCGAGCGCCGTTGCCGGTCAGGATTCCGCGCCGAAGGTGAAGGTCCCCACGAACAGCTCGGGCTGGAGGCCGTCGGCCCAGTCGGCGACGACGTGGAGGTCGTGCACGCCACTCGGATCGATCAGCTCGGCGGTGAACGACTCGTAGACCCGTTCGGACAGCGAGGTCGAGCCGGTCCACGGGAGGTTCTCGAAGCGGGCCACCACGGGACCGTCGGGCGCGCCGGCGTGCACGGTGACGTTCGCGCCGGCCGTCCGGGTGGCGAACTCCATCGTCGGCTCCCCGACGTCCGCGACGTTGATGCGCGGGAACATGAACCAGTTGCCAGAGTCCGGCATGAACAGCGCGCCCATGAAGAGCCCGACGCCCTCGCCCTCGGGGTAGGCGGCGGCGGCGTACTCGCTCGGGTGCAGCACCACGTCGCTCTCGCCGGTGAGCGGGGGCGCGCCGCCGGCGCCGCCCGCGTCGGTGTAGGTGGCCTGGACGATGTGGAAGACGTACGCGCCCGGCCCGTGTTCGGCGTCCCGGCCCGGCGAGATCACCCCCTCGCAGTCGGCGTTCGGCGTCGCCTCGCCCATGGGGTGGCCGTGTTCGTTGTGGCCCAGCAGGTAGGTCACCTCGACCTGGGTGCAGTCGACGGCCCCGCCGTCGGGGTCCTCGACGCTGGCCCGGAACGGGATGTCCTCGCCGAACTCGGAGAAGGTGCCGTCGGCCGGCGTCTCGATGATGACCGTCGGCCGGGTGTTGCCGGCCACCACCGTGAGACGGGTGGTCGCGGAGGCGCCGTGGGCGTCCGTCACGGTCAGCCGCGGCTCGAAGGAGCCGGCCGTGGTGTAGGTGTACGAGGCCGTCGCGCCGGTGGCGTCGTCGGTGCCGTCGCCGTCGAGGTCCCAGGCGTGGCTGAGCGCGTCGCCGTCGGGGTCGCTGGACCGTGTGGCGTCGAAGTCCACGGTGAGCGGCAGCGCGCCGGAGTCGGTGCTGGTCTCCGCCGCCACCAGGGGGGTGCGGTTGCCCTCGACATGGTCGATCCGGTAGAGGCCGGCGTCGTCGTTGCTGGAGCCACACCCGTTGCCGTACTCCAACACGTACAGCGACCCGTCGGGTCCGAACTCCATGTCCATGGGCTTGGCGAAGTCCAGGTCCGGCAGGAACTCCCGCCTGTCACGCGGGGCCGTCAGCTGCCGGTTCATGTCGGTGGTCTGCACCCAGTCGGCGGTCCAGTCGTAGAAGAAGCGGCGGCCGTCGAACCATTCGGGGAACTTCGTCGAGGAGTCGCTGTCCGCGTCGTAGTGGTATATCGGCCCGGACATGGCGCCGCCCCCGTACAGCTCGGGGAAGTAGTGCTGCTTGTCGTAGGTGTAGTAGATGGTGGCGGGCTGGATCGCCGGGAGCCTGACCCGGCCGGTGTTGTTGGGCGAGTCGTTGACGGGTCGGTCGCAGTCGAACCAGGGGCCCGGCTCGTCCTCGACGTAGTTCCAGTCGTTGTAGGACTGGTTGTCCATGGTGCAGTAGGGCCAGCCGTAGTTGCCCGGTTCGGTGATCAGGAACACCCGGACGTGGCCGGCGGGGCCCCGCTCGGGATCCGCCTGCACCGCGTCGGGCCCGTAGTCCGCCATCCAGAGGGTGTCGGTGCGCTCGTCGTAGTCGCCGAGGGTGAAGGGGTTGCGGAAGCCCATCGCGTAGATCTCGGGGCGGGTCAGGTCCGCGTGGTCCCGGCTCTCGGGGAAGAGGTTGCCGGGCGGGATGCGGTAACCGCCGACCGGCAGGGGCACGATGCGCAGGATCTTGCCGTTCAGATCGTTGGTGTTCGCGGAGGTCCGCTGGGCGTCCCCGCCCTCGTGGCCCGGCCGTTCGTCGGTGCCGGGGAAGCCACGCGAGGCGCAGCATTCGGTGTTGTCGCCGGTGGCGACGAAGAGTTCGCCGTCGTCGGTCATCAGCAGGTCGCCCGCGCTGTGCCAGCCCATCACCCCCTCCGGATGCGGGATGTCGATGATCGGGGTCTCGGAGTCCAGGTCGAGTTCGTTGTCCGGGGTCAGCGTGAAACGGGACACCCGGGAGACGTGGGAGGTGTCCCAGTCGGGGCGGGAGAAATGCAGGTAGAGGTGGCCGGTCTCGGCGAAGTCCGGGGCCAACGCCAGACCCACGAGGCCCAGTTCGCCGGTGACCCGAACGGGGCACGGTGCCGGCCACGACGGACGTCTGCAGCTCCGGGTCCCAGATCTTCACCCGGCCGTCCCGCTCGATGTAGACCACCCGGCCGTCGGGGGCGACGCTGATCCGCATCGGCTGGGTCAGGTCGTCGCCCTCCAACAGCACCTTCTGGAAACGGTCATCGCTCGGCGGCGCCTCGCCGCCGGCCCCGTGGTCGGCCCCGGGGTCGGCCCCCTCGTGCGCGAGGGCGGCGGGCGCCAACAGCGCCCACGGTAACAGCAGCACGACCAGGACGGCCCGCCACCGGCGGGCCGCGCCGGGGCGCCGGACTCGGAACGGCCGGGGGCCGGCCTTCTGACGGTGCTGGGGCATCGCGTTCCTCCGTCGCTCGCCGCTGAGCCGGGCGTGGGGGAATGTAGACGTTCTCCGCACCACCGGGAAGATGACCCACCGCGATTGACCGGTCTTCCTCGGTAACCGCCACGCCGGCGTATCGTCCTGCGCGCCGCCCGGTGCGACGATGAGGACGTTATGAACGCGGGCCGAGCGCTGCGAGTGACGCGGGCGGCGGTGTTCGCCGGACTCTGCGTGCTACTCGCCGCCTCGGGGCACGTCGTGGCCTCGGGCGCCGTGGTGTCCGCCGGGTCGCTGCTGCTCGCGTTCGCCGGATGCGGCGCCGGCGCCTGGTTGTTCGGGCGCCGCGAACGCGGGCCGGGCGCGGTGGTCGGGGCGGCGCTGGGCACGCAGGCGCTGCTGCACCTCGTCTTCTCGGCCGGTCAGACGCGCTGCCCCGCGACGCCGGGCGCGGTCTGGCCGCTGCTGTGCGGTCGCCATTCCGGACCCGCCGCTGGACCCGCCGCCGGGCTGAGCCATCCGGACCCGCACGACGCCGCCGCGCAGGCGCTGGCCGGTCCGCCGGCTGACGCGCTGTCGGGCGGCATGGCCGCGAACATGGCTGATGCGGGTCACGGCGTCCTGCCCGGCGGTTCCTTCGGGATGCTGGCCGCCCACGCGGCCGTCGCGCTGCTCGGCGCGCTGTGGCTGGGGCGCGGCGAGCGCGCCGTGTTCCGCCTGCTGCGGTGGGCGGCGCTGCGGGTGCTGCCGCTCCCGCCGCGCGCCTGCCACACCAGGCCGGCGCCGGCCCGGCCCGCCGTCCCCCGTCCGGACCGCGACGCGCCGGCGCCACGCCGGCCGGCGTTCGTCCGTTCGCTGTGGTCCAGGGGCCCGCCGGCCCGCCCCGCTGTCACCGCGACAGCACGGCGCCACGGCCGGGGCTCCCCCGCCTGACACGCGTCACCGCGCGTCCCCACCTTCCCAGGGACCTTCCCGAGTCCCGGCCCTCTCCTCCGCCGCGCCCTTCCTGGGGACGGCGCGGCCCTCGCGAAGGGCGACGGGACGATGATTCCAACCGCTGGTGCCAGGGATGACGCCACGGTGACGGCCTGGGCGCTGGCCGCCCGCGGCGGCGACCGGGAGGCCACCGACCGGTTCGTGCGCGCGGTCCGCGGCGACCTCCAGCGCTACCTCACCCGGCTGACCAGCGACCCGCAGGGCGCCGAGGACCTGGCACAGGAGACGCTGCTGCGCGCGCTGCGCGGCTTACCCGCCTTCCAGGGTCGATCCACGGCGCGTACCTGGCTGTTCAGCATCGCCCGGCGGACGGCGATCGACCGCCTGCGCTACGAGCGGTCGCGGCCCCGGCTGGCCGCGACCGCCGACTGGCGGGCCGTGGCGGACGGCGTCCAATGCACCCACCCGCCCGGATTCGACGAGGGCGTGGCGCTCCACGACCTGCTGTCCGCGCTGCCCGCGGAGCGGGTGGCCGCGTTCACGCTCACCCAGATACTGGGCCTGCCCTACGCCGAGGCCGCGGCGGCCACCGGATGCCCCGTCGGCACGGTGCGCTCCCGGGTGGCGCGGGCCCGGCAGACGCTGATCACGCAACTGGCCACGGCCGAGGGCGCCGGGGCGCCGGAGACATGCGGGAAACGCACGGTCCCCTTTCCTTAGTCGGATGAAATAGGCAGCTGGTTCCCGCAGTTATCCGAATACGTGGGCACATTGCCGCGGCGTTTCGTGGCCGGTAATCCGGGGCAATATCCGCGTCGGTCAGACACCACTGTTCCAGGTGAGTGAGATGACCATTCGACATGTCAGAGTACGAGAACGAGGATTTCTGGTCGGTTTTCTCCGGAACCATGTTCTCCAAACGAAGACAACCAGGAAACGGCGCACGCCGTCGGCTTCGTCAGCCGCTTCGACGCCGGCCCCTGCGACCACCACTCCCGGCGGCTCGTCATGCGCGGCGCCCGTCCCGCCGACGGCCGGGCCGCCCCCGGAAGGAGTTCCCCATGATCCGACCACCACTCCCCCGCGTCCCGGTACAGGCCGGGCGCGGCCGTCCTAGCGGCCGGTGACCCCGTGCCGCCGCCACCCCCCGCCGTCGTGCACGAGCACGTCACCGACGCCGTCAAGGCGCCCGATCTGGTCAGACTCGGCCCGCGCACCGTCCTGGCGCGGTTCGAGACGCTGAAGGTGTACGCCGCGCTCGGCGCGGTCCGCGACCTGCTGGAGCGCGGCGTCGTCGCGCCGGGCCAGACCATGGTCGACAGTTCCAGTGGCATCTACGCCCTCGCCCTGGCCATGGCCTGCCACCGCTACGGCCTGGGCTGCCACATCGTCGCCTCCACCACCGTCGACGCCACCATGCGCGTGCAGTTGGAGATTCTCGGCGCCACCGTCGATCAGATGCCGCCCGCCCAGGACTTACGACTCGACCAGGAGCGGCGGGTTCGCCGGGTGCGCGAACTGATCGCCGGCCGCCCCGACATGCACTGGATGCGCCAGTACCACGACGCCGTCCACTACGCGGGATACCGGGAGTTCGCCGACCTGGTCCGCGCCGCGCTGCCGGGGCGGGAGCTGACCGTCGTGGCCGCGGTGGGCACCGGTTCCTCCTCCGGCGGCCTGGTGCTGCCGCTGCGGGAGGGCGGCCTGGACGTCCGGTTGGTCGGCATCCAGCCGTTCGGCAGCGTCACCTTCGGCGCCGAGCGGTTCCGCGACCCGGAGGCGATCATCGCCGGTATCGGCAGCTCGATCCCGTTCGACAACGTGCGCCACCAGCTGTACGACACGGTGCACTGGATCGACTTCCGCCACGCCATGGCCGGGTCCGTCGGGCTGCTGCGCGACCACGCGGTCTTCGCCGGCCTGTCCACCGGCGCCGCCCACCTCGCCGCCGGATGGGAGGCCGAGCGCCGCCCCGGGCGCACCTGCCTGGTCATCGGGCCCGACACCGGGCACCGTTACGTCGAGCGGGTCTTCGCCCGGCACCGCGAGGCGCCGGACCCGCGCTCCCTGAAACCGCACCAGATCACCGAGCTGACCGATCTCGCCCCGCCGTGGTCGGTGATGGAGTGGCGGCGCCGGCCCCACGATGTCGGCCCCGCACCGGTCCTCGCCACCCGGGCCGGCCGTCCCCGCCGGCCTGTCGAGGAGCGCGGCAGGGAGATCGCCTCATGACCTTCGCCTGAGTCGGCGGCGGCCGTCGCGCCGCCGCCGAGCGCGTGCGGGGAGACCTGCGGGGTCACCGCGACCTGTTGTCCGGTCAGGTCGTCACCTCTACGGTCTGCACGTCATATCGATCACCGTTCGGTATGTCGGACACAACGTGGCGACCCCCGCCCCCCACGTATCCGGGAGGACTTGTGCCACGGACGAAACGCAGACTGGCCCTCGTCGCGGGCGCCCTGCTGGTCGGCGCCCTCGGCATGACGCCGCAGGCCGCCTCGCAGCCCGCCGCGAACGCCGTGACCGACTACACCCTCACCGTCGATCCCACCGCCACCGGGCCCGCGATCAGCGACACCATGAACGGGATCTTCCTGGAGGACATCAACCACGCGGCCGACGGCGGGCTGACGCCGAGCTCGTGCAGAACCGCTCGTTCGAGTACAGCACCGCCGACAACGACGCCTACACGCCGATGACCGCCTGGGCCGAGACCGCCACCGGCGGCGCGACCGGCCAGGCCCAGACGGTGAACGACGCCGGGCGGCTGAACGAGAACAACCGCGGCTACCTGCGGCTGGACCTGGCCGGCGACGGCACCGGCGCGGACGCCGGCTTCGGCGCGGACGCCGGCTTCGGCGTGGTCAACTCCGGCTACTCGGACGGCATCGCGGTGACGGCGGGCGCCGGCTACGACGTCTCGGTCTGGGCCCGCACCGACCAGCCGGCCGGCACTCCGCTGACCCTCCAGCTGCGGGACCCGGACGGCACGCCGCTCGCCGAACCGCTGACCGTCACGGCGCGCGGCGACGGCTGGGTGCAGTACGCCGGCACCCTGACCGCCACGGCGGACAGCACCACGGGCCGGCTCGCGGTGACCGCGGCCGGCGCCGGAACCGTGGCGCTCGACATGGTCTCGCTGTTCCCCCAGGACACCTACCTGGGCCACGAGAACGGCCTGCGCCCCGACCTCGCGGAGCGGATCGCCGCGCTGGACCCTGGTTTCCTGCGCTTCCCCGGCGGCTGCCTGGTCGACACCGGCAGCCACGAGGCGTACGAGGCGACGACCGGGAGCGGGAGCGCTCCTACCAGTGGAAGGACACGGTGGGTCCGGTCGAGGAGCGGCCCACCAACCACAACGTCTGGGGCTACAACCAGTCCTACGGCCTGGGCTACTACGAGTACTTCCAGTTCGCGGAGGACATCGGCGCCATGCCGGTGCCGGTGGTGCCCGCCCTGGTCACCGGCTGCGGCGAGAACCAGGCCACGGACGACCCCGAACTGCTCGCCCGGCACATCCAGGACACCCTGGACCTGATCGAGTTCGCCAACGGCCCCGCCGACTCCACCTGAGGTGCGCTGCGCGCGGAGATGGGCCACCCCGAGCCGTTCGGCCTCACCCACGTCGCCGTCGGCAACGAGGAGAACCTGCCCGACGCGTTCTTCGACGCTTCCTCCAGTTCCGCGAGGCCATCGAGGCGGAGTACCCCGGCATCACGGTGATCAGCGACTCGGGCCCCGGCTCCAGCGGCGAGACGTTCGACCGGGCCCTGGGAGCTCAACCGCGAGGCGGGCGTGGAACTGGTCGACGAGCACTACTACAACGCGCCGTCCTGGTTCCTGGAGAACAACGAGCGCTACGACGCCTACGACCGCGAGGCCCGAAGGTCTTCGTCGGCGAATACGCCTCCCGGGACGACCGCTTCGCCAACGCGCTCGCCGAGGCCGCGTTCATGACCGGCCTGGAGCGCAAGGTGGGCTCGACGGCCGAGGTGACCACCCCCAGGGCGATCCGGAGGCCGTCAACACCAGAACGGATCAGCCCATCCAGCCGGTCGAGTCCACGTTCGACGGGGTGGACTCCACCTTCGACTACACCTTCCTCCCGCATTCCGTGACCTTCCTGCGCATCCCCACGGAGGAATGAGGACCGACCGCCCGGGGTCGGTCCGCCTGCTGACCCTTTCTTCCATACAAGATCCCTACGCGGTGACTGCGATGCTGGGCCCATGCGCGTACTGCTGGTCGAGGACGAGCAGCCACTGGCCGGGTACATCGCGGTCGGGCTGCGCAAGCGGGGCTTCGCCGTCGACGTCACGCACGACGGCGCCGCCGCCCTGGAAAAGGCCGAGGGAACTCCGTACGACGTGGTCGTGCTCGACCGGAACCTGCCGGGGGTGCACGGCGACACGATCTGCCGGCGGCTGGCGCGGCGCGGCACCTCCCGGATCCTGATGCTCACCGCCTCGGACGCGGTGCAGGACCGGGTGGCCGGCCTGACCCTGGGCGCGGACGACTACCTGGGCAAGCCCTTCGCGTTCCCCGAGTTGGTGGCGCGGGTGCAGGCGCTGGCGCGGCGCAGCACGCCGGCCCGGCCGCCGGTGCTGCGCACCGCCGACGTGGTGCTCGACCCGGCGCGGCGCACGGCGGAGCGCGGGGGGCGGCCGCTGTACCTGACGCCCAAGGAGTTCGGGGTGCTCGAACTGCTGCTGGCGGTGGACGGCGCCGTGGTCAGCGCCGAGACGCTGCTGGAGAAGGTGTGGGACGAGCACGCCGACCCGTTCACCAACGCGGTGCGGATCACCGTGGGCACACTGCGCCGGAAGCTCGGCGAGCCGCCGCTGATCGGGACCGTGACCGGCGCCGGATACCGGATCAGGGCGTGCTCGGCCGACTGACCGCCCGCAGCAGGCTCACACTCCTCTACACGGTGACGGTGCTGGTCGCCGGCATTCTGATGTGCGCGCTGACCTTCGTGCTGACGCGGAGCAACCTGAAGCGGGTCTTCGTGGACAGCCCGGGGCGCGGCAAGGTCGAGCCGCCGCGGCGCGAGCCGCTCTCCGATCTGCTGGACGACGCGCGTTCCGCGACGCTGTCGGAGCTGATGGGGCAGGCCGCCGTGGCGCTGACGGTGGTGACCCTGCTGGCCGCCGCGCTCGGCTGGTTCGTGGCCGGGCGGGTGCTACGGCCGATCCGGACCATCTCGGCGACCGCCCAGCGGCTGTCCGCCGAGAACCTCTCGGAGCGGGTGCCGATCGGACGCCCCGCGGACGAGTTGGCCGCGCTCGCCGAGACGGTCAACGGGATGCTGGACCGGATCCAGCGCGGCATCGCGGAACGCGACCGGGTGCTGGAGAGCCAGCGGCTGTTCACCGCCAACGCCGCGCACGAACTGCGGACGCCGCTGACCACCATGCGCACCGCGATCGACGTCACCCTGGACGGCGAGCCGAGCAGGGACGAACTCCTCACCATGGCCGGCGACGTCAGGACCGCCGTGGCACACAGCCAGAGCACGCTGGACGGGCTGCTGGCGTTGGCCCGCAGCCAGGCGCTGCTGGGCAAGCGGTGGCCGGCGGACCTCGCGAGCGTCGTGGCCGGCGTGCTGGAGGACGCCGCCGACGCGGCGGCCGGGGACGTCACGTTCGACCCCGAACTGCGGCCCGCGCCGGTCACCGGTGAACCGGTGCTGCTGGAGCGCCTGGTGACCAACCTGGTGGACAACGCCGTGCGGTACAACGTGCCCGGCGGACGCGTCGCGGTGAGCACGGGCGTCACGGACGAGACGGCGTTCCTGCGCGTCGTCAACACCGGCCGGCCGCTGCCGCCGGGCACGGCGGACGGGCTGCTCGAGCCGTTCGTCCGCGGCGCGCAGGCGCACGGCGAGGGCGCCGGGCTCGGGCTGTCCATCGTGCGTGCCATCGCCACGGCGCACGGAGGGGCGCTCGTCGCGGTCGCCCCGCCCGCCGGCGGTCTGGACGTCACCGTCCGCCTCCCGGTCCACTCCGGCACTCCCCCCAACCGATCGACACCAGCGGTCTCGGATCGAACGCTTCGGGTAGTCGAGACGTAGGGCCCGCGCGGGCACCGAGACCCCGGGCCCACGAGCCACGGGGAGAACATCATGACCGTCAGCCGCACCGTCGACGTCGCCGTCGTGGGAAACGGCGTTCTGGGTCTGTCCATCGCCTTCGAGCTGGTCCGGCGGGCGCCCGACGTGCGCGTGGCCGTGGTGGGACCACCGGAGCGGGAGCTGGCCGCCAGCGTCGCGGCCGGCGCGATGCTCAACTGCTTCGGCGAGGTGACGCGCGCCACCGCCGCCCATCCGGCCGCCCTGGCGAAGTTCGCCATCGCCCGACAGGCGCTCGAAGAGTGGCCCGAATGGCTGGCGTCACTCCACGACGCGGCCGGGCCACCGGACGACGACGGCTTACGGAGCGCGCACCTCGCCGGCACCTTCGTGCTGCTCGGCAGCCGGTCGGGCCCCATCGGGGCGGACAACTTCGAGGCGATGTGCGCCGCGGCCGCGTTGCACGACGAGCCGCACGAGCTGGTCGACCCGCGGGAGATCGACGGGCTGGCGCCCCGGACCGACGCGCGCCCGCTGCGCGCCCTGTACCTGGCGCGGGAGGGCGCGGTCGACGCGCGGAGCCTGCTGGCCGATCTGGACGACGCCGCCCGCGCGCTGGGCGTGACGGCGGTCCCGACCACGGCGCGGGAGCTGCTGGCCGGCTCAGGCGGGATCTCCGGGGTGCGGCTGGCGGACGGCGACATGCTCAGCGCCGGCACCGTGGTGCTCGCCGCGGGTGCGGCCAGCGGCGATCTGGCCGCCGGCGTGCTGCCGCCCGGCGCTGTCCCGCCGATGTTGCACGGCACGGGGGTGGCGCTGCTGGTCACCCGGACCACGACGTCGGGGCCCGGCGCACGCTGCGTGCTCCGCACGCCCAACCGGGCCGCCACCTGCGGCCTGCACGTCGTGCCGCTGGGCCGGCCGGGCGAGCAGTACCTGGGCGCCACCAACCTCATCACCAGCCGGCCGGTCTGCGGCGGCGAACTCGGCTCGGCGCACGCGCTGATGCGGCACGTATGCGAACAGGTCGACCACGCCCTCGCGTTCTCGCGGGTGCGCCGCTGGCTGGCCGGCAGCCGCCCCATCCCGCTGGACTGTTTCCCGCTGCTCGGCGGGTGCTCGGTGCGCGGCCTGGTCTTCGCCACCGGTACCTACCGGGACGGCCTGCACTGCTCGCCGGCCATCGCCCGACATCTGGTGGGCACGATGCTCGGCGAACCGGAGGACGACCCGCATTTCGCGCCGTTCCGGCCGGAGCGCCTGCCGATCGAGACGATGCCGGCGCAGGAGGCGATCGACGAGACGGCGCGGCATGCGGTGGACGTCACGAGCGAGCAGGGGCTGAACCTGCCGTTCTGGCTGGACGGCACGCTGGTCGAGGAGTGGGTGCGCGGCCGCACGCGCCGGCTGTACGAGTCGCTGGGGGCGCCCGTCGCGCTGGCGCCCGAGATCGTGATCCCGCAGTTCCTCGCCCGGAAGGCGTCCGACGAGGGCGGCGACACGTCGGGACTGCGGCGCTACCTGCTCGCGGCGCGGGGCCACCACGGCTGACCGTCGGTCCCGTCGCGTCGCGGCCAGACCGCGCGGCGGGCGGCGCATCCGGGTGAACCTGGCACCGGCGTCGTTTGTCACCTGCGGTGGCGGGGACTCGGGGCGCCATGAACGAGGCGCAGGGGTTGTCCCGGGTGGTCGACGCCGCCCGGCGTAGGTGGCGTAGCGCGGCGCGGCCGGGCCGCGGGCCCGTGCTGACGGCGCTCGACCGGCTGGAGGGTGCGGCCGTGCTCGATCCGGTCGCCGAGACGATGCGCCGCTGGGTGCGCGCGCTCCCGTTGGGTCCGGCCAGGGACGCGCTGCACGGCAGGTGGCTGGGGCATCCGCTGCACCCGGCGCTGGTGCAGCTGCCGATCGGCGCCTGGACGTCGGCGGCGGTGCTCGACCTTAGGCCGGGTCAACGCGGCGCCGCCCGCACGCTGGTGGCCGTGGGCCTGGGCTCGGCCGGGCCCGCCGCACTGGCCGGCTGGGTGGACTGGGCGGAGCTCCACCGGCAGCAGACGCGGGTCGGCCTGGTGCACGCGACGCTCAACATCGCGGCGATCGGCCTGTACGCGGGGTCGCTGGCCGCCCGGCTCGGCGGGCGGGAGCGGGCCGGACGGATGCTCGGCTTCGCCGGCCTGACCGTGGTGTCGGCCGGCGGCGCGCTCGGCGGTCATCTCTCCTTCCGGCAGGCGTCGGGCGCCAACCACGCCGAGCAGGTGCCGCATCTGGTCCCGCCGGGCTGGCACGCGGTCGGCGAGCTGGCGGAGCTGCCGGTGGGCGAGCCGGTGCGGCGGGCCGTCGGCGAGGTGCCGGTGCTGGTGGTGCGCGAGCGGGACGACACGGTGTGGGTGCTGGCCGAACGGTGCAGCCACATGGCGGGGCCGCTGTCCCAGGGCGAGATCGTCGACGGGTGCGTGCGGTGTCCCTGGCACGGCAGCGAGTTCCGACTGTCCGACGGCTGGAACGTGCACGGCCCGGCCACCGCCCCGCAGCCCGCGTTCGACACGCGCGTCGCGGACGGGCGGGTGCTGGCCCGCCTCCGCGAGGAGCCGAGCGCGGCCCGCGCCGCCGACACCACCGACGGGACCGACGAGGCCCGGCCCGGCGCGGCCTGAGGGCGCTGCCGGCGCACCATCGCTGAGTGGTCAACGGGTGGGCGGTCAGCGGGCGGTCAGCGGGCGTCGGAACTGCGCAGGGTGAGAATGCGCACCGCCCGGTCCCCGGGGTGCCCGTCCCGGCCGTGCCAGCAGCGGTAGTTGTCGAGCAGCAGGATCTCGCCGGGGGCGACGGAGAAGCGGGGCAGCTCCCGTTCCACGGCCCGCACCTCCTCGTCGAGGCGCGCCAGCATGGCGCGGACGTGGTCCGCATCCGGGTCCCGGTGCAGCGGAACGGCGCCGTCCGTGCGGCGGACGATGCGCCGTCCGCCCCGGGTGTACTCGACGTGTCGGCCGACGCGAGGCGTGGTCGGAAGCCCGCGCAGCCCGGCCCAGGCGCCGTAGAGGTCCACGTCGGCGGTGGTGAGGAACGCCCATAGCTCGGGGTCGGCCGCGGCGCGCTCGTCCACGAACCGGTAGGCGTCGGCGACGAACGACGCCCCGCCGGCGTCGGGCGCCTGCACGCACTGGACGAGCACGTGGTCCTCGTCGGGGTCGCGCCGCCGGGTGAGCACGCCGCCGATGTCGACGGTGACGTCGAAGCTGTCGGCGTGCAGGTGGACGGGGTCCGCGTCCCGGGAGGCCCGGCGCCGCACCGGGAACAGCCGCCGCAGCCGGTCGCCGAGCACCAGCGCGGCACCCACGACGAGCGCGTCGGCCGTCGGTTCCAGGCCGGTGAGGAGCACGGCCCCGTCGCGGTCGAGCAGGGCACGGGCCCGGGCGACGTCGGTGGCGTCGGCCCTGGCGGGCACGACACCCGGTGCCGTGCCGGACGTTGCGTCGGGCGCGGCGTCAGGCGCGGGGGCCTGGGGATGGAAGGTGCGGATGGGCATGGCGCGGGTGCTCCTCGGGGCGTGCGGGGTCGTGCGGCGGTGCGGGCCGGGTCAGGGGTCGTCGGATCGTCGGGAGAAGTGCCTGGCGGTGGGGACCAGGGCGGCGGCGGCCGGGGCGAGGAAGCAGACCAGGGCGCAGCCGGCGAGCACCGGCCCCGGACCGTAGGCCTCCACCGCCGGGGCGATGAGCGCGAGCCCGGCGGGCGCCAGGCCGTAGGAGAGCAGGAAGTCGAGCGAGGACACCCGGGCCAGCAGGCGGGGTTCGACCTCGCGCTGTATGGCGGTGAACCAGGGCACGTTGAACAGCTCTATGCCCAGTCCCGCGGCGGCGTAGGCGGCCACGACGACCGCGGCGTGGCTCGGCAGCCACAGGCTCAGCGGCGCGAATCCGTAGCAGGCCAGCCCGGCCAGGGCGGCCCAGCCGAGGGTACGGGGGCGCCAGCGGGCCATCAGCACCGCCCCGACCAGCGCGCCCGCGGTGTACCCGGTGGTCGCCGCCGCCAGCACGACCTCGGTGCCGTAGCGGTCGCGGCTGACCAGCGGGAGCACGACCCCGGTGGCGGAGTATCCGGTGGTGATGACCGCGGCGAGCGCGGCGAGGCCGGCGAGGAACCAGGGGTGCCGGCGCGCCTCGCGGACGCCGTCGGCGAACTCGACGAGCAGCCGCCCGCGTTCGCTCGCGTCCGCCGGCGACATATGCCGCGCGCCGCCCGGCGGCACCAGGGCGGCGGCGAACCAGAGCGCGGCGGTGCCGAGAAGCAGCGGCCCCGTGCCGAGCACCAGGGCGAGCAGTGCGGTGAGCCCGGGAGCGGCGAGCGTGGTGACGCGCACCGACAGGGACAGGGCGGCGTTGGCCTGTTGCCTCCGCGAAGCCTCGACGACCTCGGCGGTCAGCGCCTGGAACGCGGGCCGGCAGGCGCCCTGTCCCGCGCCGACGACGACGGCGGCCCCGGCCATGAGCGCCACGGAGCGCCCGAGCCCGACGGCGATCAGCGGCGTGGCGGCCGCGGCGGCGAACGCGGACCACCGCACGACGCCGCGCCGCGAGTGCCGGTCGGCCAGAACTCCCCCGATGGGGACGGCGACCAGGAACCCCACGGTGCGCGCGGCGAGCACCAGCCCGAGGCCGCCTGGGCCGAGCGACGAGTCCAACACGGCGAGGCCCAGCACGAACGGCATCGCCCACGTCGCCAGGCCCGACGCGGTGGTGCCCGACCACAGCCGCAGGAACGCCGCGTCACGCAGCAACGGCTGAGATCGGGTGCACTCTGACGTCGTCGCCGGGGGTGCGGTCACAGCGGCCGTGCTCCTTCGAGTTCACCTGCTGCCAACAGTATGCATCTGCGACAGCGATGCACATTCAAATGAAAATACTTTTCGTTTAGACTACCGGCCATGTCTCTACGCACGAACCTGGGAGCCGTCGCCGTCCTGGCGCTCGCCGCCGCCGGCTGCACCGATCCGTCCGACAGCCCGCCGGACTCGTCCGCCGGCCAGGACGGGACGACGGTGTCGAGCTGCGGACGGGAGTTGACGTTCTCCCGGCCCCCGGAACGCGTCGTCACGCTGGACCAGTCCTCGACCGAGACGCTGCTCGCGCTGGGTCTTCAGGACCGCATGGTCGGCACCTCGAACCTGAAGTCGCAGATCGCCCCCGAGTACCGGGCGGCCTACGACGAGATCCCGGTGATCAGCCCCGACATACCCACCGCCGAACAACTGCGCGAGGCCGCTCCCGACCTGGTCGTCTCCTCGTTCTCCGAGCACTTCACCCGGGACCGGGTGGGCACCCGCGAGGAACTGGCGGACCTCGGGCTGCCCTCGTACGTCAGCGCCGTCGACTGCCCGGGGGCGAACGCGGCCGAACTCACCTCCTTCGACCGTCTGTTCACGGACTACGAGAGTCTGGGCCGGATCTTCGGCGTCGAGAACCGGGCCGAGGGCCTGGTCGCCGAGCAACGGCAGGCCACCGAGGAGGCCGCCGCGGCCGGGGCCACCCTGACGGAGGAGACCTCCGTCGTGTGGCTGTACTCCGTCTACAACGACGTCCCCTACGTGGCCGGTCGGGGCGGCATGCCGGACGCCATGGGCACGCTCGCCGGCCTGACCAACGCCTTCGACGATGTCGACGAGCTCTGGCCCGAGGTGTCGTGGGAGGAGGTCGCCGCGCGGAACCCCGACGTCATCGTGGTCGGCGACCTGTCCGAGCGCGGCAATCCGGGCGACAGTGCCGAGGAGAAGCTCGCGATGATGCGCGACCACCCGGTCGTCTCCGAACTTCCCGCGGTGCGGGAGGACCGGATCATCGAGGTGCCCGGCATCGAGATGGACCCGTCGGTGCGCAGCGTCGACGCTCTGGGGCAGCTGGTCGACGGGCTGCGGGATCTCGGCTATGTCCGCTGACCCTGCCCTTCTGGGGGTGCTGCACCCCTCCGCGCGCGACGCATCGGCGGCCACCTCCCCACCCACGTCCGAGTCCGGGACCGGGACCGGGACGCCTGCCACGAAGGCCACCGTTCCGGCATCCGGGCCGGCTCCCCGGTGGGACTCCGGACGGCGCCGGGCGGTGTGGTTCCTCTCCGGGATCGCGCTGTTGCTGGTCTCGATCGTCCTCTCCGCGCGGATCGGCACGAGCGACGTCGGCTACGCCGAATGGGGTCGGGCGCTCGGCGGCCGCCTCGGACTCGACGTGGAGCCGCTGCCGCCGCTGCTGGACTCCCTCATCTGGGATCTCCGCCTGCCGCGCGTCCTGATGGCCGCGCTGGTGGGCGCGACGCTGGCGGTCAGCGGTGCGGCACTCCAGTCGCTGACCCGCAACGCGCTGGCCGAGCCGTATCTGCTCGGCGTCTCGTCCGGCGCCTCCACGGGCGCGGTGACGGTGGTCGTCCTGGGGATCGGCGCGGGTTCGCTCGGCGTGACGGGCGGCGCGTTCGTCGGCGCCCTGCTGTCCTTCGGCCTACTGCTGCTCCTGCTGCGCCGCGGCGGCCTCGACTCGCTCCGGATCGTGCTGACCGGGGTGATCGTCGGGCAGTTCTTCACCGCGTTGACGTCGCTGGTGCTGATGGCGTCGGGCGACCAGGACACCACCCGGGCGATCACCCACTGGCTGCTGGGCTCGATGGCCTCGGCGCGCTGGGACGTGGTGGTCCTGTGCGCGGTGGTCGCCGGGGTGGGCCTGGCGGTGGTGTGGCTGTGCTCGGCCGCGCTGGACGGTTTCGCGTTCGGCGCCGACACGGCCGCGTCGCTGGGGATCGACGTGCGCGCGGCGCGCGGCGCGCTCCTGGTCGTCACGGCGCTGATGACGTCCGTGGCGGTGGCGTCCGTGGGCGCGATCGGGTTCGTCGGCCTGATCGTGCCGCACGGGGCGCGGTTCCTGGTGGGCCCCTCGCACCGGGCCCTGCTGCCGTTCACGGCGCTGGCCGGGGCGGTGTTCCTGGTGTGGACCGACGCCCTGGCCCGGATCGCCTTCGCGCCCCGCGAGGTCCCGGTCGGCGTCTTCACGGCGCTGCTCGGGGTGCCGCTGTTCCTTCTCATCCTGCGCCGACGGGGGGAGTTGTGAGGATCACCATCGAGCGGTTGAGCTGGGCGGTGCGCGGCACCGTCATCGTCCGGGGGGTGGACGCCGAGATCCGGCCGGGCGAGACCGTCGGTCTGATCGGCCCCAACGGTTCGGGCAAATCGTCGCTGCTGCGCTGCGTCGCGGGGCTGCGCACGCCGACGGACGGCGCGGTCCGCTACGACGGCCGGGACATCAGGAACTGGCCGGCGCGGCGCGTCGCGCGGCACACCGCGTTCGTGGAACAGTCCGCGGTCGCCGAGAGCGATCTGCGGCTCGGCGACGTCGTCGCGCTGGGCCGGACCCCGTTCCGCGGCCGCCTGCGCGGCCTCGGCCCGAACGACCATCTGGTGATGGACGCCGCGCTGGCCCGCGTGGGGCTGGCCGACCTCACGAACCGGCCCTGGAGCACGCTCTCTGGCGGCGAACGGCAACGCGCCCACCTGGCCCGGGCCCTGGCCCAGCAGCCGCGCGGCATCCTGCTGGACGAGCCGACCAACCACCTCGACGTCCGCCACCAGTTGGCATTGCTGGATCTGCTGGCCGCGACCGACCAGACCGTGCTGGTGGCCCTGCACGACCTGACGCTCGCCGCCCGCTACTGCGACCGCCTCCTGCTGTTGCACGGCGGCCTCCTGGTCGCCGCGGGGCCACCGCGGGAGGTACTGACCGCCGAGCGACTGCGGGACGTCTTCGGCATCGACGCGGAGGTGGGACCCGACGCGCTGGGCAACCTCTCGGTGGCCTACCGAGGCGCTCATCCCCTCTAGCCCGGCCGTCTCGTGTGGCCGGGAGGCGGTCCCGGTGGCCGGCCTGGTGCCGCACCAGGTGACCGACCAGCGGGACCTCGCCCTCCCGTGGAGCCGAATGCCGTGGCGGCGCCGGCCGGCCGGTCAGGGTCTCACGAAGTCGCGGAGCACCGGGAGATAGTCGGTGGGCTGGCCGCCGTTCGACTCGCGGGTGGAGGTCCAGACGCACGGGAATCCGGAGCCGTCGCATTCGGGACCCCACCACAGGGCGACGTCCGCGCCACCGTCCCGCATGCCGTTCAGCACCGAGCGGATGGCGGCCGGGCTGCTCTCCGGGCTGTCCCCCGCCAGCGGAGCGTAGAACTCCGCCCACCAGATGGGCAGGCCGGCGCGGTCGTCGAGCCAGGCGGAGACCGCCTGGAACATGTCGCCGGCCCGTTCGGCGGGCGGGTGGTAGCCGTCGTTGGTGCTGGCCCAGCCGTCCACGGTGAGGAAGTCGGCGCCGGCGCTGTGCTCCAGCCAGTAGTCGATGGCGTCCAGATCGCGCTGGTCGACCGTGCCCCAGTCGCCGGTGAGCGACGAGGGATGGCTCATCTGGTCCTGGTCCTGGTAGACGTTGAACGACACGTACGGGCCGCCGATCAACAGGTCAGGATCGTGCGCCTTGAGGCGCTCGTAGACCAGGTTGTACATCTCGGTGTAGCCCTCGTGGTCCCAACGGTTCCGCTCGTCGTCCCAGAAGCCCTTGAACTCGTTCCAGACCTGGAAGTACCGAACCTCCGGATAGCGCTTGGCGGTCTCCACGGCCAGGTCGGCGAAGTCGTCATAGTGCTCGGGCGTGGGCGCGGCGTCCATGTCCCAGTCGTCGGTGCCCTTCATCCAGCCGGGCGCCGAGCAGAGCGTGATCACCGCCTCGCCGCCGGTCCGTTCGATGAGGTCCATCCGCTCGTCCATGCTCGCCCAGTCGTACACACCGGGCTCCGGCTCGGGGTTCTCGGTGCCCCAGCCCATCAGATGCTGGTTCTGCAACGGGCCGACGGTCCGCAGGATCTCCTCGGCGCTCTCCCGGGGGCCGGCCTCGCCGTCCACGCTCTGCTGGGTGTGGGTGACACCCACCTCCAGCGTTTCCGCGGCGGCGGCCGGGGCGTCGGCGTCCCCGTCGGGTCTGGCCGCGCTGGCCGTTGCGGCGAGTCCGACGCTGGCCAGGCCGACGGTGACGAGCAGTAACGCGAGGCGGGCCCGCGAGCGGCGGAGTGGGGGTGAAGAGGTCATCGTGGGATGGTAGGCCCACCCGCTCCTCAGGTCACTCCCCCTGCGCCGGCCCCGCAGGCCTCTGACCAGGCCATGGGCACACGGTGAGGGGGACGTTGACGACGGAACGTTCCGCGGCGAGCGCGAGCGTCACCGCGGAACGTTCCGGTTCCCGGCCGCGGTGCACCAGACTGGTCCGCCATGGAGTTCCAGGTGTTGGGCCCGATCGAGATCCGCCGCGACGGGCTCTCGGAGCGGCTCTCCGGGCGGCTGCAGCGCACGCTGCTCGCCGTGCTGCTCGCACGGGCCGGGCGGCCGGTGACGGCGGACGTGCTCATCGACGCGCTGTGGGGCGGTCGGCTGGACGCCCGGGCCGGACAGAAGTTGCACGTCCACGTGCACCGGCTACGCCGCATGCTCGGCGAGCCCGACCGGTTGTCCTTCGGCGCGGCCGGCTACGTGCTGCGGGTGCTGCCGGGCGAGTTGGACGCGGAACGTTTCGAATCGCTGGTCGGCGAGGCGTCCCAGGTCGCCCGCAACAATCCGCCGGGCGCCGTCGCGTTGCTCCGCAAGGCGCTGGGCCTGTGGCGGGGAACGCCGTTCGCCGGAATGGACCTCCAGGTCCTCGACGACTGGGCGCACCGACTGACCGAGCGCCGGCTGGCCGCCCTGGAGACGCTCTACGATGCCGAGCTGGCGTGCGGGCGGGACGAGCTGGTGGTCGCGGAGCTGACCGAACTGGTGCGTACGTATCCCCTGCGGGAGCGGTTTCACGGTCTGCTGATGACCGTGCTGTACCGGGCCGGGCGGCAGGCGGAAGCGCTGGCGGCCTATCGCGCGGTGCGCGAGGCACTCGTGGCGGAGCTCGGCCTGGAGCCCGGCCCCGAACTGCGCGAGCTGGAGCGGCGCGTCCTCGCCGGTGAGCCGACCGAAGGGGAGAAACCAGCGGAACCGGCGGAAACCGCCCCGCGTGTGCCGATCCCGGCGCAGCTGCCCGTGAACGTCCGGGGCTTCGTCGGTCGCGAGGCCGAACTGGCCGAGCTGGACGACCTGCTGTCCGCGACGAGGCCCGCCCAGGCGCCCGTCGTCATCACGGCGGTGGCGGGCACCGCCGGGGTCGGCAAGACGGCCCTGGTGGTGCGCTGGGCGCACCGAGTGCGGGAGCGGTTCCCCGACGGACAGCTCTACGTGGATCTGCGCGGCTACGGCCCCGACCAGCCGGTCTCGCCCGATGAGGCGCTGGCCGGGTTCCTGCGCGCGCTGGGCGTGGAGGGCGCGGCGCTGCCACAGGACCTCGCCGAGCGGGCCGCCCGCTTCCGCACCCTGATCGCCGGACGCCGGATGCTGATCGTGCTGGACAACGCCCGGACCGTCGAGCAGGTGCGTCCGCTGCTGCCGGGCAGCCCGTCGTGTTTCGCGCTCATCACCAGCCGGGACGCGCTGGCCGGTCTGGTGGCGCGGGAGGGCGCCAGGCGTATCCACCTCGACCGGCTGCGACCGGCCGACGCCCGCACCCTGCTCCGCGAACTGCTCGGCGAACGGGTCGTTGCCGAACCGCAGGCGGCCGACATGCTGATCGACCGGTGTGCCCGGCTCCCGCTGGCCCTGCGCATCGCCGCCGAGCTGATCGGGCCGCAGTCCGCCCTCAGCCTCGCCGAGCTGACGGGTGAACTCGCCGACCGGCAGAACGCCCTCGATCTGCTGGACATCGACGGCGACCCACACACCGCCGTACGCGCGGTGTTCTCCTGGTCCTACCACCGGCTCGCCCCTGCCGTGGCCCGGGTGTTCCGGCTCTTCGGCCTGCACCCCGGGCACGACACCGACGCCCCTGCCATGGCGGCGCTCGCCGGGAGCGGGCTCCGGGAGACGCGCCGGTCCCTGGACGTGCTGCTTCGCGCCCACCTCGTCGACCAGACCTCCAGCGGGCGGTACCAGCCCCACGACCTGCTACGGGCCTACGCGGCGGACCTCGCCGCGGCCACCGACACCGCCGCGGAGCGCGAGTTCGCGCTGGGCCGCCTGCGAGGCCACTATCTGCACTCCGCATCCGCCGCCATGGACCTCTTCGCGCCGCACGACTACGCGCCGAGGCCGAAGGTGTCGTCGCCCGCCGGCCAACCCTTCGCGTTTCCCAGCTACGACCACGCCCTGCGCTGGCTGCACGCCGAACGGGCCAACCTGCTGGAAGCCACCCGGCACGGCGCACCGGCCTACGTCACCCAGATGTCGGAGACGCTGCATCTCTACCTGCGGGTGGGCGGGTACTTCGACGAGGCGATCACCCTGCACGTTCGGGCGCTTCGAGCGGCGCGGGCGGTCAGAGACCCGCTCGCGGAGGCGAACGCGCGGCGCGTCCTCGGCGGCACGATCAACCTCACGGGCGCCAGTTCCGAGCAGGTGATCGACCATTTCCAGCGGGCGCTGACCACGTACCAGGAGGCCGGGGACCGAGCACTCCAGGCCGCGGTACTCAGCAGTCTGGGCTGCGTGTACCAGCGGAAGGGCGACCTGTCGGGTGCGTTGCGGCAGTTCGAGCTGGCACTGACGCTGAACGGCCCGAACGGGAACTGGCGAGTTCACTGCGCGATTCTGGTCAACATGAGCCGCACCCTGCGCACGCTGGGCCGGCTGGAGGAGGCCCTGCACCATCTGCAACGGCTGCTCGAACTCTGCAAGACCCACGGCGACAAGTCCGTCGAGGCCAACACGCGCTGCATCCTCTCCGACGTGTACACGCGACTGGGGCGGGACGCCGAGGCGTTCGACAACGTGCTCCACGGAATGGCCCTCGCCCGCGAGTCCGGTTACCGGATCATCGAAGCGCACTGTCTGGCCAAGCTCGGCACCCTCCATCGGAAGAGGGGCGACGTCGTGCGGGCGCTGTCCCTGCACGACGAGGCACTGCGGCTCGCGCGCGCCGTGGGCGAGACGGAACTGATGGTCGAGGCCCTGAACACCCTGGGCGCCACCCACACGTCCGCGGGTCGCCCGGCCGAGGCGCTGCGCCTTCATGACGAGGCACTGACCTTGGCCACCGAGGCCGGGGAGCGGGTGGCCCAGGCCCATTCGCAGGCGAGCATCGCCGAGGTTCACGCCCGGCTCGGCCAGCACGCCCTGGCCCGTGCGCACTGGGGACAGGCACTCGACACCTACGACGCCCTCGGCCTGCCCCAGGCCGCCGACGTCAGCGCGCGCCTTGACCGTCTCGACCACCCGGACGACGGGTGACGGCCCGCCTGCGCTTCTACTACCCGGAGGCTGGCGCCGTTCGATCGCGGCTGCCGCGTGGGGCCGAGGGCTCGGGAGCGGGCTCCTCGACGGTCTCTCCGAAGTCCGGAGCCTGGAAGGGGTTCGTCACCGGAGGCTGCAGGGCCGTCATGGTGTGACGGATCACAGGCTCGGGTTCCGAGAACAGCGAGATCGTTTCGATGGGATTTCACCTTCGGTTTGCGGACACAGTCGGTTGCGGACACGGTGAGCAGCGTGACATGGCGAGGCCCAGCGCTGTCGCCCTCGGAGGGCGGCAGCCGCGGACCTCGCCAGGTCACGGCGGGATGTCGGACGGTGCCTCGTCCGGAGACCGCCTCAGAGCTTGGTCATTTTGGAGAACGGCGTCGTGATCCGGGTCTGAGCCGTCCCGAAATCGACGAGCACAGCGATCTCGCCCTCGGCGCCGATGACCCGGCCGAGGCCATGCTCGTCGTGCGTGACTCGATCTCCTACGGAGAACTGCTTGGGGTGCGGCGTGGCCGGGGCCTTGAAGGGGCTTGAAGGCAGGTGACGCCGGAAGGCTGACTTTGTCATTACCACCAGTATGCGCCTGCCGTCACAGTTGCGGCCCAGAGCCACAATGCAGTGATCAGATGGTTATCGTCTCAGTCGGCATGACGGAGGCGCCGGGGAGCCTCTCCACACCGGGCGACACCCTGGACCCTGACGCCTTAGAGTCATACCTTTGCCACTGTCGGTCACGGTGCGTGCGGCAGCGAGCAGCCAGCCGACTGCACCGCCGATCACCGTCACACGGTGAGGAGGACGTTGACGAGGACGGCGCAGCCGACCAGCTCCCGGCGCAGGGCCGTGAGCTGCGCCTCGTCGAGGTCGGCCAGGGACACCTCGCCGATCCGGACGCATCCGCTGGTGCGGACACCGCCCCCAGGACGGGTTCGGGCCCCGGGGTGGGCCGTGTCCGCGTCGTCGGTCATCCCTTGGTCGAGCCCTGGAGCAGGCCCGCGATGAAGCTGCGCTGGAAGATCGCGAAGAGGATCAGGATCGGCAGCATCACGATGATCGTGCCGGCCGCCAGGGTCGGGATGTCCGTGCTGTTCTGGCCGACGAAGAAGCCCAGCCCTGCCGGCGCCGTGTGCTTGGTGGTGTCCTGGATGAGCACCAGTACCAGCAGGAACTGGTTCCAGGACCACATGAAGACGAGCAGGCCGAGGGTCATCAGCGACGGCCGGGCCAACGGCAGCAGGATCCGCAGCAGGATGGTGCCGGTGGAGGCGCCGTCGATGCGGGCCGCCTCCACCAGCGACGGCGGCGTGGCCTGGAAATGGGTGCGCATCCAGAAGACGCTGAACGGCATGAACAGCGCGATCTCCGCGAGGACGACGCCCAGATAGGAGTTGGTCAGGCCCACGCCCCGCAGGTCGAAGTAGAGGGGCACGACGACCAGTTCGACCGGGATGGTGAGGCCGGCGATGAAGAAACCCGCCACCGCGTCACCGCCCGGCAGGCGCATGGTGCCCAGCGCGTAGCCGGCGAGCGTGGCGAGGACGAGCGAGGCGGGCACCACCCCGAGGGCGATGACCAGGCTGTTGCGGATGAGGTCGGAGAACCCGGCCACCGACCACGCCGACTCGTAGTTGTCCCAGCTCCACCGCTCCGGCCAGGTCAGACCCACCACGGGCGTGCCGGCGGGCTGCATCGAGGCGAGGAAGACGCTGAGGAACGGGATGACGACGGCGATCGCCATGATCGTCAGCAGCGCGTAGCCGGACCAGCGTTCCGTGCGGGTGGCGGTGTCCGCGGCGCCGCTGGCGGAGACGCCGGTGCCAGCGGGGCGGCGCGCGGCGCCGGCCGCCGTGTCGTCGGTCGGGGTGCCGTCCGTCGGGGTGCTGTGGGTAACGGTGCTCATCACTCGGCCCTCTCCGGCCTGGACAGACGGTTGACGGCGTAGACCAGCACGAGGATCAGGCAGCTGAGCACGACGGCCAGGGCGGAGGCGAGGCCCACCCGCCCGTCTGAGAACGCCAGTCGGTAGACGAGGAGTCCCGGCACCGTGGTCTGCTCGCCCGGGCCGCCGTTCGTGGTCACGTAGACGATGTCGAAGCTGGCGAGCGCGGCCACCATCGTCACGGTCATCGCGACGGCGATCTCGCCGCGCAGATGCGGCAGGGTGACGGAGACGAACTCCCGTACCGGGCCCGCCCCGTCCAGCCGGGCCGCCTCGTAGAGGCTCGGGTCCACCTTCTGCACGCCGCTGAGGAAGAGCATCATGCACAGGCCGCTCAGCACCCAGGTGCCGACCAGGCCCACGGCGATGAGCGCGGCGTCGAAGTCGCCGAGCCAGGCCCGGGTGACGCCGCCCAGGCCCACCGCCCGGAACGCCTGGTTCACCAGCCCGTCGTCGCCGTACAGCCAGCGCCAGGTCACGCCCACCGCGACCAGCGGCACGACCTGCGGCAGCATGAAGAGGAAGCGGTACGCGCCCATGCCGGGCCGCCGGTGGCGGGCCAGCAGGCCGGTCATGGCCAGGCCGAACGCGATGGGCAGCAGCGAGAAGAACGCCACCAGCACCAGCGCGTTGAGCACCGACCGGCGCAGCACCGGGTCCTGGAGAATCTCCCGGTAGTTGTCCAGACCGACCCATTCGCCGAGGGTGACGCCGTCCCAGTCGAAGAACGAGAGGTAGGCGGTGTGCAGCGCGGGCAGCACCGCGAAGGCGAGGTAGACGGCGAGGGCGGGCAGCACGTACAGGTAGCCGCGCCACGGGCGGCGCCCGCGAGCGTGATGGAGGGCCGGTGCCGGCCTAGTCCGCGTGTTGTTCATCCCACACGTCCTGGAGTGAGTCGAGGTAGTCCGCCGGGTCGACGCGGTCCGCGACGAGCTTCTGCACGCCGGAGCGGAGCGCGTCGAGCATCGCGGGGGCGGCGAAGTCGGGGAAGGTGGTGATGCCGTCGTCCGCGACCGCCTCGCGGTGTGCCGCCGCCACGTCGGCGAGCACGCCCTCCGGTTCGGCGACGGCCTCGGGGTTCGTCGGCAGGAAGCCGTTGTCGGCGATGATCTGGCTGGCCTCAGGAGAGGTCATGAAGTCGAGGAACGCGCCAGCCGCCTCGGGGTGTTCGGTCTGCGAGGAGACGGCGTAGGCGACGCTGAAGCCGGACGCCACGGTGGGGTCGCCCGGCTGTTCGCCGGGCAGCGGGAAGAAGCCGACGTTGTCGCCCATGACCGTGGCCAGCTGGCCCGCGGCCCAGTTGCCGTTGACCAGGAAGACGCTGTCTCCCTGCGTGAACTGGGCGGTGGAGTCCCCCTGCGCGGTGCCGTTGGCCGAGTCGTTGTAGTAGCCGCTGCGTCCCCAGTCGATGACCCGCTCCGTGGCGTCGATCGCGCCGTCGGTCTCGATGGTGGCGCCCGGCGTGCCGTTCACCCAGTCCCAGTAGTCGTCGGTCGGCATGCTCTGGTTGAGCAGCGCGGCCCACAGGTGCAGGCCGCCGGTGTCCAGCGCGCCGACGCCGAGCGGGGTCAGGCCGGCGTCCTGCGCGGCGGCCAGCTGGTCCTCGAACTCGGCCAGCGTGGCGGGCGGGCCGTCGATCCCGGCCTGTGCGGCGAGGTCCTTGTTGTAGTAGATGCCGGTCATCGACAGGCCGGCGGGGACGCCGAACAGGGCTCGCCCGCCGGTGGCCTCACTGGTCAGCCCCGCGGTGAGCTGGTCGAGGCTGACCGGCGGCACCGACTCGTCCCAGCCGTACGCGTCGCGGTACGGCGCCAGGTCGAGCACGTAGCCGTCCTCGGCGAGTCCGCTCATCCCGACCGCGTACTGGGCGATGTCCGGCGCGGTGTCGGAGGTCATGGTCAGCTTGAGGTTCTTCACATAGTCGGAGAACTGCTTGAACTCCGGCTCGATCGTGATGCGGGGGTGGTCCTCCTCGAACGCGGCGATCAGCGCGTCGACCATCAGCGGGGCGTCGGCGAACTGGAGGCGCAGGGTGATGTCCTCGTCCGGCACGGCGGTCGAGGACGGCGCGCTGCGCGGTCCTGGTGCCTCGGCCGCGCTGCCCGGGGTGAGCGCGTCGCAGGCGGCGAGCGGCAGCGCGAGTGTGGCGGCGCAGGCCGCCGCGGCAACGCGGACGCGCTTGCCGCGCGGTGGGCGGGATGGGCGCGGTCGACTCGGTCGGCTGTGTCGGTCCACCGTTGGCCTCCTTTCTGATGGGGTGCGGGTGGGGAGTCTGCGGGGGTCTCTGGCCGGGGATCGGCGCGCGGTGCGAGCCGGGTGGCGGTCAGCCGGTCGGGCAGCGGTCGCGGTAGCGGTCGAGCAGCGCGCCGTTGTGCCGTTCGGCGTCGCCTTCGGCGTTCTGGCTGATCAGCAGCGGCGGTGCCTGTCCGTGTTCCTCGGCGAGCAGTTGGGCGACGCGGCAGGTCAGGGCGTTCACGAGGGCAGCCCCCACGACGGTGGAGAGCGCGCCCACGGTGAGCTCGCCGACCGGCACGACCGTGTCGCCCTGCCGGCCGTGGGTGTCGATGACGATGTCGGCCACGTCCAGCAGCCGCCGCCCGGTGGCGTGCCGGGGCGCGGCGGCCAGGGAGTGCGCCCGGTTGGTGAGGGCGACGACGGTCGCGCCGCGCTCGCGGGCGCCGAGGGCGAACTCGACGGGCACGGCGTTGATACCGGAGTTGGACACGACCACCACGACCTCGCCGGGGCGGATGTCGGCGGTGCCGTGGATCGCGGCCGCATAGCCGGGGACGCGTTCGGCCGCGCCCGCGTGCCGGGGGGCGTGCGGGGACAGCGCCGGATCGGCGATGACGTTGACGGGGGCCAGGCCGCCGGCGCGTTGCAGCGGTTCCAGGGCGACGAGCTGTGAGTGGCCGCTGCCGAAGTAGTGGACCACTCCCCCGGCGGCGACGCTCTCCGCGATGGCCCGGGCGGCCCGTTCGACGGCCGGCCGCTCGGCGGCGACCACCACGTCCAGGTTCGCCCGCAGCGCGTCCAGGTACGCGATGTCTGCGGGCGACGGGGCGCCGGCGGGCCTGTCGGGCTCCGTGGCTCGGGCCGTACGTTCGTTCTCGTTCGTGCCGGTCTGCTGGCCGGCGGTGTGGGGTGTGGGCATCGTGGGGTGGCCCCCTGAGGGTGTCGTGCTGGCGTGGTGCGTGTGCAGGAGCCCGCGGAGCGGGCCCGGGTCGTGGGCGAGGGTTTGGGCGAGGACGAGGCCGCCGTCGAGGGCGTCGCCGCGCGCGGGTCGCGGTTCGCCGTGCGGCAGCAGGGCGGCCAGCTCCTGGGTGAGCGGCCCGGTGAGGATCGTGCCGGCGCGGACCAGGCCCCCGGTCCAGGCGACCGGCACCGGCCCGCCGGCGTCGGGGAACACGCGCCGGGCCGCCGCCGCGACCGTGCCCGCCAGCTCGCGGCCGGCGTCGGCGAGGAGCGCACAAGCCGCCGCGTCGCCGGACGCGGCGGCCTCGGCGACGTCCGCGGCGAACGCCGCCACCGCCTCGGCCGGCCGCTCGGCCGCCGACAGCCGTCCCGGCAGGGCGCCCAGCGGACCGAACCGGCGCACGGCCAGGTCCCGCAGTCCCGACGGCCGCACGCGGCCGTCCTCCTCGCGCAGCGCGCGGTCGAGCGCCCGGCGCCCGATGTCGAAGCCGCTTCCCGCGTCGCCCAGCAGGTGGCCCCAGCCGTCGACGACGGCGGTCCGCCCGTCGGCGCCGACGCCGAGCGCGACCGTGCCCGTGCCGACGGCGAGCACGACGCCGGGAACCGCGCCCAGCGCACCGGCGTACGAGGTGACGACGTCGCCGCAGACGACCGCGCTGGCGGCGCCGGTCGCCGCGGCCAGCAGTCCGGGCAGACCGGCCGCGCTGGCGGGGTCCTCGGTGACGCCGGTCAGGCCGGCGACCAGGGCGTCGGGACGCCGCGCCGGGTCGGGCAGCCGGTCCGTCAGCGCGCCCACCGCGGCGGCGACCGCCTCGGGGGCGCCGGGTTCGGCGGGGTGCGGCAGGCCGGGCCCGGCCACGCTCGCCACCCGCGCGCCGGCGACGAAGAGCGCGGCGCGGCAGCCGGACTTGCCGCCGTCCACGGCGACCGTGACGGGACGCCGCGGCGCGGTGGGTCCCGCGCTCGCCGTCGCCCGTGTCGTCGCTCGCATCTGGCCGTCCTGTGGTCCGTACCGGTGAAAGAGGTCTGGACCATACCAGGGGCCTCCCGAGCGCACCAGACCCCGCGCATCGATCGCTATTCATGCAGCTCAGCCCTTGACCACGTCGCCGTGGATGCCTAGCCTGACCGACCGTGGTACGTACCACAGCCACGAGCAACGCCGCCCAGCACGGCGGGAGCGAGGGACGCGCGATGACGCCAGGCGAACGACAGGACCGGGCCGCCAGGCGGCTGCTTCGACGGGTCCTCGGGGACCGGGCCGGGGAGTTCACCGTCGACGTGGCGCCCGGACCAGCGGCCGGACCCGACTGGTTCGAGGTCGACGCCGGTACGGGTGGCGGCGTGGCGCTGCGCGGCTCCAGCGGCGTCGCCGTCGCCTCGGCGCTGCGCTGGTACCTGCGGACCGCCTGCCGGACCCAGGTCACCTGGGACGCGCCCGCCCCCCGGCTGCCGGACCGGCTGCCGCCCGCCGGCACGGACGCCCGGATCGTCTCGCCGTACCGCCACCGCTACCACTTCAACGTCTGCACCTTCGGCTACACCACCGCGTTCTGGGACTGGGAGCGCTGGGAACGGCACATCGACTGGATGGCCCTGCACGGGGTCACGACGCCGCTTGCCATGACCGGCGCCGAGGCCGCCTGGCACAGCGCGCTGCTGGGCGCCGGTCTGGACGACGAGGCCGCCCGAGCATTCCTCGGCGGCCCGGCCTACCTCCCGTGGAACTGGCTCGCCTCGGCCGCCGGCTGGGGCGGCCCGCTGCCGCGGAGCTGGATCGACGGCCATGCGGAGCTGGGCCGCCGCATCCTGGACCGGGAGCGCGAGCTCGGCATGCGTCCGGTGCTCCAGGGCTTCTCAGGGCACCTGCCAGCCGAGCTGGTCCGGCGGCGCGGGGCGCGCGCGACGTCCCTGCCGTGGTGGGACTTCGAGGTCTCGATGCTCGACCCGCGCGACCCGCTGTTCGAGGAGTTCGGCACGGTCCTGCTGACCGAGCAGACCCGGCTCTTCGGCACCGACCACCTCTACGCCGCCGACCCGTTCATCGAGACCACGCCGCCGGTCACCGAGCCGACCGACGTGGCCCGCGTCGCCCGGGCCGTGCACGGGGCGATGACGGCGGCGGACGACCGGGCGGTGTGGGTGCTCCAGGCGTGGCCGTTCTCCTATCTGGCCGACTACTGGACGGCCGACCGCACCGCGGCCTTTCTCGACGCCATCCCCGACGACCGGATGCTGGTCCTGGACCTGTGGGCCGAGCACCAGCCGGTGTGGCGGCGCGCGGGCGGGTACCGCGGCAAGCCGTGGGTGTGGTGCATGCTGCACAGCCTCGGCGGGCGGCCCGGACTCTACGGCCGGCTCGACGAGGTGGCCACCGGGCCCGCCCGGGCGGGGGCGGATCCGGACGGGGGCTCGCTCGCCGGAGTCGGCGCCAGCATGGAGGCGTTCGGCGGGGATCCGGTGCTCTACGAGCTGCTGGCGGACGTCGGCTGGCACGGCGGCGTCCCGGACGTGGCCGGCTGGCTGGACGACTGGGTCGCCTGCCGGTACGGCCGCCGCACCCCCGGGCTGCTGCGCGCCTGGGAGCTCCTGCGTGACACGGTCTACGCCGTGGACGGGCCCGGACCGCCCGGTTCGGTCGTCGTCTGCCGCCCCACCCTGGCCGGCGACCTGCGCCCCACGCCGCCGCCACACCTGCCGACCGACCCCTCCCCCGTCGTGCCGCCGGACCTGGCGGAGGCGTGGCTGCTGCTCGCGGATGAGGTGGCGGATGCCGGGGAGTCCGCCGGGCCGCTCGACCGCGACCTCCGCGACGTGACCGCGCAGGTGCTCACGCATCTGGCCTGCGCCCGGCAGTGGGCCGCCGCGGACGCCGCCGTCGCGCGGGACGCCGCGGGTTTCGCGGACGCGGCCGGTGCGTTGCTCGAGGTCCTGGCGGACCTGGAGGAGCTGCTGGGCACCCGGCCCGAGGACGAGGACGACCTGGGCGGCTGGCTGGCCGACGCGGCGGGCTGGGCGACGACGCGGGACGAGGCGGCGCTGTACGAGGCCAACGCGCGCCGGCTCCTGACGGTCTGGGGACACCCGCGCAGCGAGCTTCACGACTATTCGGGGCGGCACTGGGCCGGGCTCGTCCGCTCCTTCTACCTGCCGCGTTGGCGACGCTGGTGCGTGGCGGTGGCGGGCGCGATCGAGGCCGGAACGCCGTACCCCGCCGAGGAGTTCGAGGCGTCGCTGATCGACTGGGAGGAGCGGTGGATCGCCGCCACGCCCGAGTCGGCCCCGTTCCGGCCCGCCGCCGACACCGCCGCGGCCACCACCGCGGCCACCACCACCGCCGCCGTGGCGCGCGCCCTCGTCGCCCGCCACCGGCCGGAACTCCCTGGGCCCGAACGGCCGCCGGGGGACAATCGTGGCTAGCCGAGGCGCGCGACACCACGGAGTGGACGTGACAGACGTGACGGTCGAGGACACGTACAAGCACGAAACCCTGCGGCGGCGGTTGCAGGCGGACATCGCCCGGATGCGACCCGACGAGGCGCTGCCCACCGAACGCCGCCTGGCCGAACGGTACGGGGTGAGCCGGGCGACGGCCCGGCGCGCGCTTCAGGCGCTGCGCGAGGACGGGCTGATCCGCAGCGTGCGCGGGGTGGGAACGTTCGTCTCCCAGCCACACATCACCAAGACGGCGGCGCTCACTTCGTTCTCCGAGGACCTGCGGGCGCGCGGCTACCGCCCCAGCTCCAAGCTGCTCGCCGCCGTACGCGTCGAGGCCGACCTGCACCAGTCCACGGCGCTGGGCGTGGATCCGGGCACCGCACTGCACCGCATCGAACGGCTGCGGCTCGGCGACGACTTCCCGGTCTGCCTGGAGACGGTCCACCTCTCCGCCGAACGCTTCCCCGACCTGGACGCGACGCGACTCACCGGCTCACTGTCGGAGGCGCTGCGGACCACCCACGGGGTCCGGGTGGTCCGCGCGACCCAGCAGATCCGCGCGGTGAACGTCACCGGCCGCCAGGCGCGTCTCCTGGACGTCCGCGAGGGCTCCGCCGCCCTGCTGGTCCGCCGCACGACGTTCGACGACACGGGCCATATCGTCGAGTACGGCGAGTCCCTCTGCCGCGGCGACCTCTACGAGTTCTCGATGGTCGTCGCCCGGTAGGACGCGCCCGCGCCCGCACCTACGGCTCCGCGTCCGTCACCTCGGTTCATGTGGGGATCAGGGCGCGCCGCAGGGGTTCCCGCCAGGTGTCGGTCTCGCGGGCGTAGGCGCCGAAGTCGGTGCCGAACTCCCAGTAGGCCCAGCCGATTCCCAGGCGCTCCGCGCACTCCCGTACGCAGGCGGTCCAGCGGGCCCGGGAGTCCATGTCCGCCCGCTCGTAGGCGCCGAACTCGCCGACGAACAGCGGGATCGAACGCGCCTCCGCCCAGGCCGCGGCCGTGGCGAGATCGTCGGCGACGGCGTTCTGGTCGGTCTCCCCGCCCCAGGTCGTGCCGAGCCACGGGGCGGAGCCCTCGACCCAGTGCGCATCCTGGTGGGTGAACTCGAACGGGGCGTAGTAGTGGACCGTCGCCACCAGATGGTCGTCGTCGGGCAGATCGAGCTTCGCCAGGGCGCGGATGTCGTTCATCTCCGCGGGCCCGACGAGCACGGCGCGTTCCGGGTTCGACTCCCGCACGGCGGCCAGGGCGTGAGGCAGCAGGGCGTTCCACCGCTCCGCGGTCATGGCGGAGCGGGGCTCGTTGAGCAACTCGAAGTGCAGCGGGGCCGGACGGTCGGCGTAGCGCGCGGCGATCTGCCGCCACAGCGCCAGGAACCGCTCCGCGTGCTCGTCCGGCGCCTGGTTGAGCTCGTGGTAGTGGTGCACGTTGAGCACCACGTTCAGGTCCCGGACCAGCGCCGCGTCGACCGCTCGGTCGACGCGTTCGAAGAAGTCCTGCCCGATGGCGTACGGAGCGGTCTCCGCCGCGTGCGCCGACCACGCCGCCGGCAACCGGACCGTGTCGAACCCGGCGGCCCCGATCTCGTCGAAGTACCGCGGCCGCAGCCGCAGCGCGTGCTCGGCCTCCTCCGGGGCGTCGAGGGCGTTGCCGAAGTTGATCCCCCGGCCGAGCGTCGCGGACAAGGAATTGCGCGCCATAGGGGGCCTCCGATCCGACAGCGTCCCCGTGCACGGGGAGTGTACGGGGAGCCGGAACTGGCCCCCGGCGCCCACGATTGAGGAGGGACCGGTCACGCCCTGGACCTCTCCGGGTCGGCCGAGGTCGGCGCCGGCGTCCCGAGGGCGGGCGCGGCGCGTCGACGCGTGCTTCCCAGATGCCAGAGGAGGGTCAGGGCGGTGACGCCGGCGGCCACCAGCCCCAGTTCGGCCGGGGCAAGCCCGAACCATTCCTGCGCCAGCCCGCCGAAACCGCCGCCGAGGGCGATTCCGACGTAGAGGGCGGAGGAGTTGAGACCGAGCAGGAGAGGTGCGGCGGCGGGGCTGAGGGCGATGAGCCGGTGCTGCTGCGGGACGACGATGACGCCGACGGTCACACCCCAGACCGCCGCCCAGACCAGACCGGACGCGAAGGCACGGGTCGCCAGCGGGGTCAGCGCCAGGGCGAGAGTGGCGAGCGCGAGGGTGCCGGTGAGGACGCGGGTGGAGTCGTGACGATCGACCAGACGTCCGGCGGCGATGTTCCCGGCGAGGGTGCCGACGCCCCAGGCCAGCAGGATCAGCGTCAGCAGCGACTCGTTGCCGCCGGTGGCGTCCCGCACCGCCGGGGCGATGTAGGTGTACAGGACGTAGGCACCGAGGAAGGCGAGGGAGGTGACCGCCAGCAGGGCCAGTACGCGGCCCTGTTTGAGTGGACGCAGGCGGTCGGGAAGCGAGGCGGCGGGGAGCGTCACCCTGGGGAGGCTTGCAGCGATCCCGACGGCCGCCAGCAGGCCGATCCCGGCGACGGCCCACAGGGTGATGTGCCAGTCGGCGCGGCCGATCAGCGTGCCGAGCGGAAGTCCCAGCGCGATCGCGGAGGTCAGGCCGCCCAACACGAAGGCCAGGGCCCGGCCACGGCGTTCCGGCGGAACGATGGCCGCCGCGGTGCTGGAGGCGACGGAGGTGATGACGCCCGCTCCCACGGCGGTCACGATGCGGGCGGCCATCACCACCTCGTAGCTGGTGCCCAGGGCGGTGACGGCGTTGCCGACCACGAACACGCCGAGGGCGATCAGCAGGGCAGAGCGCCGGTCGAGGCGGCTGGTGAGTGCCCCCATCACCGGCGCTGACAGTGCCATCGTCAGGGCGAAGACCGTCATCAACTGACCGGCCGCCGGGGTGGACACGCCCAGGTCGGCGGCGATGGAGGGGAGCAGACCCGCGATGACGTAGCTGTCGGTGCCGACGGCGAACGTCGCCAGGGCCAGTGGGAGGAGTCGTTTCAACAAGGATCGTGCCGCCTTTCCTGAGCACCGCGGAGGGAGGTGATCGGCGCTACAAGCAATACATGGATGCTTGTCCATGCGTCAATGAGTGGATAGGCTTCGGTCTGGCATGGACGGAGGGAAACGATGCGCGAGGTGTCCCAGCCGGCGACCGATGCGATCCGGATGGTGGAGGTGCTGCGTGCGCTGGCCGACCCGGTGCGGCTGGAGATCATCCAACGGCTCGCCGTGACCGGTGAGGAGAGCTGCAACGCCATCGGCGGCGATCTGGACGTGCACCAGACGACGCTGTCCCACCACTACCGGGTGCTGCGCGAGGCGGGCATCACGTGGACCACCGTCAAGGGCCGGTCCCGGCTGGTGCGGCTTCGCCGCGATGACCTGGACACGCTGTTCCCCGGCCTGCTCGACTCGGTGCTGAACGGCGCCCGCCACCCGCGCCCGGCCACGGAAGGCTGACACCCGCCCCGCGTCGCGCCGCCCGAACGGCGGGTGAAGCGGTCCAGTCCACACGCTCCGCGTTATGGCCCACAGGCTTCGCGCCAGGATTCCTGTGTCCCCATGCGTCGGTGGGGCCGATCTCACCCAGCATCAGGGAGGCCACTCATGAGACACCCCCTATCGAACGGCCGACGATCGCGGCGCGGCGTGCTGGTCGCGGGCGCGGCAGGCGCGGTGATCGCCGCGTTGACGGTGGCGCTCGTCCCGGCCTCCGCCGGTGCCGACCCCGCGGCGGACCAGGCGACGGGCGCCGTCGGCGCGGCCGACGGTTTCGCCTCGGTGCCGGGGTGGGGTCAGGACGGCACCACCGGCGGAGCCGGCGGCGCGACGGTGACCGTGAGCACGGCGGAGGCATTCCTCGACGCCATCGCGGCGGAGGCGCCGCTGATCGTCCAGGTCGACGGGATGATCGCGTTACCGGGACCGATGCACGAGGTGGCCTCGGACAAGACGATCGTCGGCCTCGGCGCCGACTCCGGCCTCACCGGCGGCGGCCTGAACATCGGGCTGCCGATCGACAACGGCATCACCGAACCACCGGACGACGCGGTCCACAACGTCATCGTCCAGAACCTGACGTTCGACGAATGGGCCGACGACGCGATCAACGTCCAGATGTTCTCCCACCACGTCTGGATCGACCACAACACGTTCGTCAGCGGCTTCGACGGCGCGGCCGACGTCAAACGCGGCTCGTCGTTCGTCACCGTCTCGTGGAACCACAGCACCCACGGCAAGAACATGCTGGTGGGCCACAGCCCGGACAACGGCGCGCAGGACGTCGGCCGGTTGAACGTCACCTACCACCACAACTTCTTCGACGGCACCGTCGAACGCAATCCGTGGGTCCGCTTCGGCGATCCGGCGCACGTCTACAACAACTACTACCGGGACGTCAGCGACTACGGCGTCAGGTCCAGCTCGGACGCCGGGATCCTGCTGGAGGGCAACTACTTCGAGGGCGTCGCCGAGCCGACCCAGCTCAGCGTGGTCGGCACCCAGTTCGGCAACCTGGTGGAACGGGACAACTGCTACGCCGACTCCGGCGAGCCGCTGACCCGCGGCAGCGTCTCCCCGATCCCGTACGACTACGCTCTCCAGCCGTGCGAGGAGGTCCCGGCCACGGTGGCGGCCGGCGCCGGCGCCGGCACGATCTGACCGCCGGACGCGCGGCGCCGCCCGGGCTGCCGGGCTACCGGCCGGCCGCAGGCGCACCCGGACGCTGCGGTGCCCCGGGCACGGCCGGCGCGGCAGGCCGGTTGCGTACCAGCATGATCGCGGGCACCGCGGCGAGGACGAAGAGCACTCCCGCCATCGTGACGTAGAGGTACACGCCGGTCGCCGTGCTCACCGGGGCACCGTCGGCAGAGCTCCCGGGAACCGGGGTCGCTTTGAGCACCTCGCCCCCGGCGAAGTTGAAGACGACCGAGCCGAGGGCGAGCACGACCGACACCAGTCCGGCGATCGTGCCCTGCCGCTCGGGCGATTCGAAGCTGGTCGCCAGGTTGTAGCCGGAGGCGCCGATCGCGCCCGCGGCCATGCCGACCACGCCGCCGCAGGCGATCGCCAGCGGGAGCGTTGATACACCCGCCAGCATCGCGAAGGTCCCCACGGTCCCGACGGCGATGCCGCCGAGGAGGGGCAGTGCGGGACCGAACCGCCCCGCGATCCATCCGGCGCACGTGCCGCCGATCACGATGCCGGCATTGGGCGTGGCGAGCAGCACCGCGACCGACTCTCCGTCGCCCAGCCCGTAACCGAGCCCCAGGTCGGGGGGCACCTGGGCGATGATGCTCGTCAGTTGCAGCAGGCTCCGGAAGGAGCCTGCTGCCAGCACCAGGGCCAGCAGCGTCAGCAGGATCGGGCGGGAGAGCGCCCGGATGTCGATGATGGGCTCGTCGACCCGAAGCGCGCGGAACGCCCAACCGGCCAACGCGGCGGCACCGGCCGCAAGCAGCGCGATCATGCCCCCGGACAGCCATCCGAGGTCACTCCCGAGGCTGATATAGGCGAGCACCGCGCCGAGCCCGCCGCCGAGCAGGAGCGCCCCGCCCACGTCGACCCGTCCGGTGCCGCGGATCGGCGACTCCGGAATGAAGGAGCGCACGCTGAGCGCGGCCGCCGCGGCGAGCAGCGCCGCCGTGATGAAGACGCTCCGGTAGCCGAGCTCTTCGATGACCGGTTGCATCACGTACGGCTCGATGACTCCGACGATCGACGAGCCGGACGTCACGAGCCCGACCAGGGCCATCGCCACCCGCGGGGTGCAGATCTGGCGTGCGAGGGCCACCGTGATGAAGACCGCGGCGAAGGCGGCGCCCTGGAGGAAGCGCCCCACCAGGAAGATCCACACGTTGGGGGCAACCAGGCAGACCAGCGCTCCCGCGCATGCGAGGAGCAGCGTGCCAATGAGTATCCGGCGCGTGCCGAAGATGTCGGAACTCTTCGCGAGCAGCGGCGACCAGATGGCCCCGGCCAGCATCGCGCTCGCGTTCAGCCACGCGACCTGGTCGGTGTCGAGGTGCTCCAGCAGCTGGGGCATGACCATCATGGGCGAGCCGATGGCCACGTCGGCCAGGACGTTGGCGAGGGTGAGAACGGCCGCCCAGAGGATGAGCCGCTTACTCCAGCGGTGCTCTAGGACACCGGGGGCGGGCTTTTCCAGCGTGTCGGTCACTATGCACTCTCTCCAGCGCGTCGGGGCGACTTCCGGGGAGGAGTGGCTGTTTGCAGCGCCTTGTTGCGGGCGCCGATGGCGGCCCAGGTGGTCGGCAGCATGCGGTCGCGACCGCTGTAGACACGGTTCTGCGCGAAGGTGACGTAGGGGCGCTGCCGGGCTTCGTATCTGGCGAACGCAGCCGTGTGGTCCTCCTTGCCGGACCGTTCGAGTTCTTCGGCGAGAAAGCGGGCGCCGGTGAGCGCGAGTGAGGTGCCCCGGCCGGACAGGAAGGCCGGGCTGTACCCGGCGTCCCCGACGAGGACGACGCGGCCGCGGTGCCAGGAGGGCAGGTGGATCTGGCTCGCGGAGGTGAAGAAGAAACCAGGATCCGCGCGGGCCACATCGAGCAGCTCCGGGATCCGCCACGACCGGTAGCCCGCGAAGGCGTCGATGAGGATCTTCTTCTGAGCGTCCAGGTCGCGGTGGTCGTAGTCGATCGCTTCCGAGCGGAACTGGAAGACCGCAACGGCCTTGCCCTTGTACCGGAAGATGCCTGCCATCCGGCCGGGGACGTTGTATATCGAGTTGGCGCCCTCGGACTGCGCCTCGCCGGGGTGGTCGGCGAGGGCGAAGTAGACACCGAGGTGCCGGAGGTAGTCCTCCTCGGGCCCGAACACCAGCCTGCGTACCGCGGAGTGCTGGCCGTCGGCACCGAGCACCAGGTCGTACCGCCCGGTGCGGCCCGATGCGAAACGCACGTCGACGCCGCCGCCGTCCACGCCGCCGTCGGTCAGCGTCTCGATCGAGTCGCCGAAGCGGATCGCCGCGGTGTCCGGGAGCGCATCGGCGAGGATGCGCACGAGGTCCTCGCGGAGGAGCTCGATGTCATCGTCGGAGTCACTGACCTCCGCCATCGGGATCCGGGCCACCGGCTCGCCCCCGCTGTCGACGAACTGGGTGAGCTCGGACATCCGGACCCGTTGTTTCCGGATCTTCGCGAGCAGTCCCATCCTGTCCGCGGCCTCGATCGCATCACCGCGGATGTCGATGGGTGTTCCGGTAAGCCGGAGGTGGCGGGCGTACTCGACAACGGTGATGTTGTGGCCGCGGGTGCCGAGCTCAAGTGCACAGGCGAGCCCGGCGATACCGGCTCCGGAGACAAGGATGTTCACGTGTGCGCTCCAGGTTTCGCTGAGGTGGATGGGCGATCGGATCGGCCGCCGCTCGCCGGTCGGGCAGGCCGCTGCCGCGGCAGTCCGATTACTAAAGAAACAAACTGTCGCTTTTAGCGAGCTTACTTACCACCGGCTTGCACCGCAACGCCGCACCTGGTGACAATCGGCACCCGAGCGGAGAACAGGAGGTGAGCGCGGCGATGGCCAACGGGACCGCTGACCGGCCGCCCGCACGGCGCCCCGGTGGCCGCAACGCGCGGGTGAGAGCGCAGATCCTCGCCGCGACCGTCGAACTCGTGGCGCGTGACGGCATCGCGGGCTTCCGCTACGAGGAGGTCGCCGAGTTCGCCGGCGTGCACAAGACCAGCGTCTACCGCAACTGGCCCGACCGTGAGGAGCTGGTCGTCGAAGCCCTGCTGCGCTACGCCGAGGATCTCGCCTCGGTCGCCGACACCGGCGACATCCACCGGGACCTGGTGGACTTCCTGCTGGACCTCGCCGGTGGCCTGGAAACGCCGTTCGGCCGGACGCTCGAACAGGCCATCCAGCCCGCCCGCCAAAGCGCCACCGTCGAGGCGCTGACCAGGGTCCTCGACCAGCGCGTGGCCGCCATGCGGCGGCGGGTGGACACCGCCGTCGACCGGGGCGAGCTCCCCCCGGTCGACAGCTCCTTCCTCGGCGAGATGATCTCCGGCCCGGTGCACCTCATCGTCAACCGCGCCATGCGCCCGTTCACCCGCACGGACGCGGAGCGCATCGTCGGCCTGGTGCTCGCCGGCATCCGGGCCACGGCACCGCACGTCTGAGCAGTCGCCCACCTGCCTGGGTCCTGGCCCCCAGGCAGGTGGCGCAGGATGTCTGCTCTACGGTGTCACGTCGCCGTTGATGTGGATGCGGGCGGTGGCGACGTTGCTGGCCACGCCGAGCGCGCGCAGGTCCCGGGTGTCGATACATCCGTCCTGGTTGGCGTCGGGAACGGTTGCGGGAGCGTCGTCATAGACGCCGTTGTAGTCGAGGTCGTCGATCACGGCCACCGTGATGACACTGTCGACATCGGTACCGAACAGGGGAGCACCCACGATCCAGGTGTCCTGGATGGTCGTGGTGGAGGGGTTCTTGTCCGTGAGAGCGGTGAGGTTGAAGAGGTTGGCCAGATTCGTGCCGGGGCCGGAGAACCCCGACGTGGTCGATGCCAGGACCACCACTCCGGGCAGGCGCTCGTCCTGACCCGGTCCGAAGGTGCCAGGCAGCGGAGCGGCCTCGTTGTGCACTCCGGGACCGGTGAGTTGCGCCGTGCTGAAGCCCGAGGTGCCCGTCGAGTAGGTCACGTTGAGGTCCACGATCCAGTTGGCACCGTCGGTACCCGCGCGGTCGCCGTGGCGCGGCGAGAGGATGTCCACGGACGGCGCCGATCCCCACCCCTGGTGTCGGGCCTCGGTGTCCGGGACGTTGGCTGTCGCGGCTGTCGCTATCGCGCTGGTCGCCGTCGTGGTGGTCACTGTGGTGGCCGCGGCGAGTGCCGCGACGGCGAGCGCCGCTCCGGCCGTGCGGCGGTACCTCGTCGTCATCATCATCGTCTCCCCGTCCTTGCTGGTCAGTGGGCCTGGTCTTGTGTGTGTCGGGGTGTACGCCCACTGCCGCGGCCCGGTTCAACGCGGTGACCGGTTTCCGGATCGCGGATCACGGACGGGCGATCGCGACCGTCCGTCCCTGGTGGTCCACGACGCGCATCACGTCGATGTCCGAGGGGCGCATCGAGCTCGCGCCGACGAGAGTGGCCTCCGCGGCCGGGGTCTGCGACCAGGTGGCGGCTCGTTCGACGGTGCCGTTGATGCCGGTCACCTCGAGCACGAACGGTCCGCGGGCAGGCAGGTCCGCCAGTTGCACGCCCACCTCGGTTCCCCACGGCTTGCTGGTGAGTACCGCCCGGCCGGACGTCGTGGTGTCACCCTCGGCGACGAACGAGATCGACGGTCCGGGGGGCGCGCCGTCCGGCGTCTCACCATCGCGAAGCAGGGTGGTGCCGAGCCCTCCCAGGGCCAGGACCACCACGGCCGCCGCGGACGCGATGAGCTGGCGGCCGCGCCGTTTGGCGCGTGCCCTGTCCGCTCGCAGCGTGTGGAGCAGGCCGTCGAGAGCTGGTGTGGGTTCCGGCCGGCTGGCGGGTGCGCTGTCCGCCGCCTCGGGGGGCAGCCTCCGCAGCAGGTCGTGCAGAGGCTCGGCGTCCGCCAGTTCGGCACGGCAGGCGGCGCAACCGGCCAGGTGCGTCTCCACCCTGCGCCGATCGGTGTCGTCGAGTCCGCCGAGGACGTATCCGCCGAGCAACATGTGCGTGTCGTCGTGGCTGTTCATCGCAGGGCTCCCATCTCCTCGAAGGCAGCGCGCAACGCGCGCACCGCGTAGTAGGCACGCGACTTCACGGTGCCTTCCGGCAGCATCAGCCGTTCGGCGACATCCCGGACGGAACGCCCCCGGTAGTACAGCTCCGTCACGACAGCACGGTGCTCGGCCGACAACCGGTCGAGTGCCTCGGCGACGAGCCAGCCGTCGATGACCCGTTCCAACTCATCGGTCGTCGGCGCGCTGGCCACGGCCGAATCGTCGGACACCAGCCGGGGCCGGCGCTGTTCGGCACGCCATGCGTCGGTGACGACGTTGCGGGCGATGGTGAAGAGGAAGGAGCGGACGGTCACCGCCGAGGTGTCCAGCGAGCCCAGGCTGCGCCATGTGCGCATCATCACTTCCTGGACCAGATCCTCGGCGCGGTGCCGGTCGCGCACATAGCGATGGATGAACGCCAGCACGACGTCGTGATGCTCGTGGTACAGCCGGGTCATCACCGCTTCGTCGACGTCTTCCGACTCGACGCCGCGGCGTCGGCCGAACGAGGGTTTCCTGCGCATCCCCTGCCCCTCTCCTCGGTTCCCGGAGGCGTCCGGGCTTCATCACCGGTGCGATCACTCGGCGACCTGCGAATCGGCAACAACCCGCCGAGGACACCGGTAGTGCCGTGTACGGCAGAAGCGACACGGAGGTTCACCGGAGATCCGCCTGATCAAGGCCGGGCAGGGGTCCGGTCGACCGACGGTACGGGTCATGCTCGCGGTTCGTTAGGCGGCGACCGTGCTGGTCGCGGCCATCAACGAGTGACGGTGACCAGGCGGCTCAGGACGTCAAGTACGCTCCGCAGGTCGTCGTCGTCCACCGAGACGGTCGCCGCCTCGCGCGCTCCCACTGAGGCGTTGAACGCCACGCTCAACCCGACGGATGCGAACAGCGGCAGGTCGGAGCGGCTGTCCCCGACGGCCCCGCACGAGCGGGGAGCCACCCCCAGCTCTCGCGCCTGCGCGAGAGCGAAATCTCGTTTGTCGTACTCGTCGAAGTGACGGGCGACCCGGCCTGTGAACCGGCCGTCGGTGGTCTCCAGCCGAGGCCCGCTGAACGCGTGGAAGCCGAAGCGGTCAGTCAGGTAACTGCCGACTGGCGACCAGGCGAGGGTTGCCAGCACGGGCACCAACCCGTTCTGCCGGCACCAGGCCACGGTCTCCGTGATGCCCGAGACCAGGGGAAGGCCGTCGAGCCAGCCAGCGACCTGGTCTTCGGGAACCCCCGCCCAGCCCGCGGCATCCAGCTCGGAGACCTGTCGATTGTCAAGGGCACCAGAGGCGTAGGCATCCTCGGCCTTGGCCAACTCGTCCCGATGGCCAAGGAAACCAGCCAGAAAGACCGACGAACTCGTACCTGGGACGAGGGTGCCATCGACATCGAAGAACACGGCGCCCACATGATCGGATGAAAACACCAGCTCAGCATGCCACCGCCACGGTGGCGTCGCCGCGTCAGGCATCACACGGCTTAATTGACCGATCGTTCCACTCTGGGCTAGAGTCCTCGGCATGGCACGGACCAAGGAGTTCGATCCGGACGCCGCGCTGCATTCGGCTCTCGAGCTGTTCTGGCAGCGCGGCTACGAAGCGACGTCGATGGCGGACCTGGTCGAGCACCTCGGCATCGGCCGCGCCAGCCTCTACGCGACCTTCGGCAGCAAGCACGAGCTGTACCTGAAGGCCCTCGACCGGTACACCGAGACCCGCGATCCGCTCCTCCTCACCGAACTTGCCCAGCCGGGCCCGATCCTGCCCGCGGTGCGGGCGTTGGTGCGCCGGTTCGCCGCGGAGGCGTCCTCCCCGCAGGGCCGACTGAAGGGCTGTTTCGTCACCAACACCGCGGCCGAACTGGGCCCGCACGACCCCGCGGCGGCCCGCCGGGTCGAGATCAGCTGGGACCACATCGAGACCCCGCTGCACTCCGCGCTCGTGCGGGCCCAGGCCCAGGGCGAACTGCCCGAGGGCCGCGATCCCCGCGCGCTGGCCCGCATGCTGCTCGTCCTGTTGCAGGGCCTACGGGTCGTCGGCAAGGCGTCGAACGACCCCGCCCGGGTGCGGGACGCCGCCGAACAGGCACTGGCCCTGCTGGACTGACCCACACCGCCCCTCGCCCGTCCCCACACCCGCTCCTCACCGACACCGACTTCGGATGTGCCTCCGCACGCCCAAATTCTGGATCGATCAGTCAAATATCTGGCCAGTCACATATCCGGGGAGAGCCATGACCACCACCGACGCCGAACGCGTCACCGAAGCGCGGCGGCCCAGGCGCGCCTTCGTCCTCCTCGGTGGCGTCCAGGCCACGCTGATCTTCACGCTCGCCGCGATCGCCGTCCCGCTCCCCCGCATCGGGCGCGAACTCCACCTGGAGCGCGCCGACCTGATCCTGCTCAGCGCCGCCTACGGTCTGACCTTCGCCGGACTCCTGCTCTTCGGCGGCCGCGTCGCCGACCGCTACGGCGGCAGGCGCGCACTGACCGCCGGCCTCCTCGTCTTCGCCGCCGCCTCGGCCGCCGCCCCGTTCTCCCCCACCTTCGGGACGCTGCTCACGGCGCGCTTCGCGCAGGGCGCCGGCGCGGCCCTCGTCGCGCCCGCCGCCATGGCCGTGCTGCGCGCCGTCTACCCCTCCGCCGCCGGGTACGGCAGGGCGATGGCCACCTGGGGCGGGCTCTCGGTGCTCGGCGCCACCGCGGGCAACCTGCTCTCCGGCGTCGTCTCGGAGGCGCTGTCCTGGCGGTGGACCTTCGCGGTGCCGCTTGTCGTGGCGGTCGCGGCGCTCGGCCTCGCGCCCCGGCTGCTGCCTCGGGACACGGCAGCGAGCAGGGGCAGGACGCTCGACGTGCCGGGTGCCCTGCTCGCCACCGGCGGGCTCACCCTCACCAGTTACGCGCTCGTCGTCACCGACGCCCGGCCCTGGTCGTCGGCCGGTGTGCTGGTGCCGCTGGTCGGCGGGGTCGCGCTGCTCGCCGCGTTCCCGTACGCCGAGCGCCGCGCGCGCGACCCGCTGCTGCCGCCCCGCTTCCTGCTCGACCGGCGGCGGGCAATCGCCCTGGCGACCATCGCCCTGAGCGCCTGCGGAACCGCGTTGACCTTCGTCGTCCTCTCGCTCCACTTCCAGCAGGCGCGCGACTGGTCACCGCTGCGGACCTCGGCGGCCTTCGTGCCGTTCGCCGTGGCGCTGCTCGCCTCGGGGCGGGCCGCGGGCCCGCTCATCGGCCGGTACGGCGCCAGGGCCGTCACCGCCGCCGGGCTCTGCACCGGCGCGGCCGGGCTCGTCCTGCTCGCGCTCACCGGGCTCGACGCACATGCCTCGTACGCGTACGGCCCACTGCCGGGCCTCGTGCTGCTGCCGGCCGGCGTCGCGGCGTCCTTCGCGGGAGCCGCCGTCCTCGCCACCGACGGCGTACCGCGAGAGCGGACCGGGCTGGCCGGCGGGGTGCTGAACACCGCGATGGAGTTCGGCCCCACGGTCCTGTTCGCCGTCGTGTTGACGCTCGGCGACGACGCCTCGTCCCTCGCCGCGACGGGGGCGGCGCTCGCCGTCGTCGCCCTTCTCAGCCATCGCCTCCGATAACACCCACCCGACAACACCCACCGACAACAGCCATCGAGAACAGCCATCGAGAACAGCACACGACAGGAGTCATTCGAGATGAACCGCTTCACCGGCAGGACCGTCCTCGTCACCGGCGCGGGCTCCGGCCTGGGCCGCGCGATCGCGCTCGCCTTCGCCGCCGAGGGCGCCTCCGTGGTCGCCGCGGGGCGCACCGCGGCCACCCTGGAGGAGACCGTCGGGCTCATCGAGGCCAACGGCGGCACGGCCGCCGCCGTCACGGCCGACGTCACCGACTCCGGCCAGGTCAGGAGCCTGGTGCGCGAGAGCGTCACCCGCTTCGGCCGCCTGGACGTCGCGGTCAACAACGCCGGGATACTCCGCGGCGGCGGGCCCGTGGCCGAGGTGAGCGAGGAGGACTGGGACGCGGTGGTGACGACCAACGTCACCGGCGTCTGGCTAGCCATGAAGCACGAGATCGCGCAGATGAGGGAGAACGGCGGCGGCGCCATCGTCAACGTCTCCTCGAACCTCGGCGCCCATGTGCGGATCCCGAACCTCGCCGCCTACATCACCTCGAAGGCGGCGGTCTCCGCCCTCACCCGCGCCGCCGCGCTCGACCATATCCACGAGGGCGTCCGCATCAACGCGGTCAGCCCGGGCGCCTCCGCCGCCCCCATGTCGCTTCGCCCCGGGGAGACCGAGGCCGACCGAACCGAACGGGTGAAGTCGGAGAACCCGCTCGGCCGGGTCGCGGAGGCCGAGGAGGTGGCCGCCGCGGTGCTCTACCTGGCCTCGCCCGCGGCCGGTTCGGTGGTCGGCGCCGATCTGGTCATCGACAGCGGAGCGTCGGCCTGACGGCCGCGGGCGAGGCGCGCAGCGGCATGTGCTCGTAGAACGCCTGGTACGCGCTGGCGCGTCGGGCCAGGAACTCCTCGACGCCCGGGGTGGCGCTGCTGGAGTGCGGGGAGTCCGCGGCGTAGTCGTTGTCCACGTCGTGGTCGTCCCATGTGACGACCCACGGGAAGAGGGCGTGACTGGCCTGGAGGTGCTCGTCGAGCCGGTACTCGGCATGCCGGACGCGGTACTGGGCGAGCGTGATGGCGGGGCCCGCGTTCTCGTAGATGTAGTCGCCGGGTGCAGGACGAGGTCGAGGCTGTCCTCCTGCGCCATCCGCTGGTACGCGGTGTAGTGGCCGCCGTCGGGGGCCTGGCAGGAGGCGAACGCGAAGGTCATCTGCCCGTCTCCGTTGCCCGGGACCGGCGCGGTCCTGGTCCGGCCGACCTGGCTGATCTCGGAACCGGCCTGGAAGCGGTAGAAGTACCAGCGCGCCGGCTGGAGTCCGGTGACCTCGACGTGCACCGAATGGCCGAGCTCCGGCGTCGCGTACGCCACCTCCTCCGCGACGACGCGGGCGAACGCCTCGTCCTCCGCGACCTGCCAGCGGACCTCGACGCTCGCGTCCGGCATGCCGCCCTTCCCGTCGGGGGCCATCGGCTCCGGCGCGAGCCGGGTCCAGAGCACGACGCCGTCGGGATGGGGGCACCTCCCAGGCCCTCTAGGGGCCTGGGGGAGGGTCGCCGGACGCGACGCCGAGCGTGAACGGATAGGCGGCGAAACGGCTCTTCCCGAACGCCGTGCCCGTGTAGGGCCCGGCGCCGAGGATCAGGGCCGCGGCGCCCGCGCCCGTCACCGCGAGGAAGCGTCTGCGCTCCGTCTCACTCAGCCTCGTGAGGCGCCGCCGTTGCTGACCGCTCCGCCGCCTCGACACGCTCAACTCCGTCCTCCTTCTTTGGCTGCTCCGCAATTTTGTTTGCAGACACTCAAGCAGCCTTCGACAGACCTGAACAGACCGCCGCAGGGTCCAACGGGCGGGCCCGTGTGCCGGTTATAGTGGTTACATGGACAACCCTCGGAAAGGATGACCTCATGGCCACCGGTCTCACCAAGGACGCGGGCTGGCAGATCGGCGTCTCCCGCACGCTGCCCCACTCCCCCGACGACGTCTGGAGCCTGGTCAGTGGACCCGAGGGCATCGCCCTGTGGCTCGGCGCCGACGCGGACCTGGTGCCGGAGCGGGGCGCCCCGTATCGGACGGCGTCCGGTGTCACCGGGGAGGTCCGCTCCTACCGCCCGGGCGACCGCATCCGCGTCACCCACGGCACGACCATCGTGCAGGTCACGGTCACCTCCCCCGGCGCCGGCCGGACCGTGCTCGGCTTCCATCAGGAACGGATGGCCAGTGCGGAGGAACGCGAACGGCAGCGGGCCCACTGGCGACAGGTTCTCGACCGCATCGCCGACGCCCTCGAACGGAGCTGACGCGACCTCAGGACCGCCTGGCCCAGGACCGAGCAGCCCGTCAGCCGAGATCCTCGGCCGTCGTCTGGGCGGGGGCCTCACCGAAGTCGGGGATCTCCAGCCGGACGCCGCCCTGGAGGGCGGACTGATGGGCGATCACCCCGGGCAGGGTGTAGCGGGCGGCGACCCAGGCGTTGACCGGGGGAAGCGAGCCCGTGGTGACGGCGATCACGAAGTCGTCGGCCAGGAAGTGGTGACTGCCCTCGTGGCCGTTGGGGGCGTGGGCGAACTCGCGCGGCAGCCGCGAGCGGTCGTGAACGGGGGCCGTTCCGGACGCGAAGGCGTCACGCAGAGCTGGGGCGATGTGGGCCAGCGAGGGATCGTCCGGGGAGAGCGTGGCCCTCGGGCGCAGCTGCTCGGTGATGTCCTCGACTCCCGACTTGTCCTGCCACAAGCTGACCGTCGCGAGTTGCTCCAGGCTCCCCTCGGTTCCGAAGAACCGGAATCGCGACTCCCGTATGTGGGAGGGGTAGCCGACCCTGCGGAACTCGTTGATCCGGAAGGACCCGCCGCCGGCGGCCTCGAACAGCGCGGTGGCGTTGGAGAAGTCGTTGCCGAACTGGCTGATCGCGCGGTCGAAGACCCCGTCCCCGCGGTCGTCGACGACCCCGATCGCGCTGACGCTCGTGGCATGGGTCTGCCAGGCACCCAGAATGCCGCCGAGGGAGTGGGTCGGATACAGCAGCGGCGGGTAGCTGGCCGTCGCCTTCCAGTTCTCGCCACCGCTGTACTGGTAGGCGTCGTAGAAGCCGAGGTCCATATCGTGGACGTAGTCCCCCTCGGCGTGGAAGAGCCGACCGAAGTCGCCCTCGGCGGACCGCTGGCGGGCGTAGACGGTTGCCGGGTTGTAGTGGCTGGTCTCGCCCATCATGTACGTCAGCCCGGTCTCCCGGACCGCCTGGATGATGGCCGCGATCTCCTCTTCGGTGATGGCCATCGGCACAGCCGAGTAGACGTGTTTCCCCGCCCGCAGCGCCTGGACGACGAGCCGACCGTGCGTCCAGCGCTGGGTGAAGATCGCGACCGCGTCGACGTCCGAGTCGAGCATGGCCTCGTACGACGGCAGGGTCCCGGCGAGGTCGTGGTCGGCGGCGAGCCGCGCGGCCCGCTCCGGACGCAGGTCGCAAGCCACGATGTCGCCCACACCAGGGTGCAGCCGCCACAGCTTGGCGAAGGACCCGGCGAACTGCCCGCATCCGACGATACCCAGAGAGAACACTTCAGGACTCCTCACCGCGGACCCGTCGCCGCGTCGTCGCACAGGGAACCGGCGGCCATCGACAGCCGGTGCGCCACCACATGCGACGATAGAAGCCTGGGAAGCGCGAAGTCTTCATCGATGGGAGCCAGAACTTCTTGGATCCTCAGGTGCCGTCTCGGGTCGAACCGTCGCGCCTCACCGGCTGGGCCGGCGAGCCGGCGCTCATGGACACCGCCCATCAGCACGACGACCTGGAGATCAACCTCGTGGCCGAGGGCGGCACCATGCTCTACCTCTTCGGCGGCGTGCCGGTGGAGGTCGGCCCCGGAGGCGTTGCCGCGTTCTGGGCCGCCGTGCCCCACCAACTCATCGCGAACTCGGCCACCCGCGTCCACTGGATCTATGTACCGTTCGCGGAGTTCCTGCGCTGGGGACTGCCCGACCCGCTCGTCAGTCGCCTCCTGTCCGGCACACCACTGGTCGCCGCGCCGTCGGCCGCCACCACGACCGATCCGGCGAACTTCGCCCAGTGGGCCGACGACCTGGCCAGCGGCCAGCCCGAACGCCACCGGATCGCCATGCTCGAGGTCGAGGCCCGGGTACGCCGACTCGCCCTGGGCACGCTGGGCGAACCGGTGCGCCACTACACCGGGGGCTCCCCCGGGCTGCGCCAGGTCATCGCCATGGTGCGGCATATCGCCGAACACTTCCGCGAGCCCCTCACCGTCGCGGACATCGCCGCGGCGGCACGGCTGCACCCCAGCTACGCGATGGCCCAGTTCCGCAAGGTCGTCCACACCACCGTGGGCGACTACCTCACGCGATGCCGGCTGGCTGAGGCCCGCCGCCTGCTGGTCACCACGGACCTGCCGATCGCCCACGTGGCATCGGCCTCCGGCTTCGGCTCGGTCAGCCGCTTCTACACCGCGTTCACCTCCGCGTGCGGGGTATCGCCGGCCAGGTTCCGTAGAGAACACCCGCACACCGTGCCGCGCTGAGCCATCGGAGCATCGGGCACGTTCGTCTAGGGTGTCGGCATGCGCTCCGGGCGACGCGCGCGAACGGTGGCCGCCGTGGCGGTGGCCGGCTGGACGCTGGCCGCCTGCGCGGTCGAACCCGCTTCGGGGGGCACGACGATCACGTACGCGCTGTGGGGCGCGAACCAGCTTCCGGCGTACCAGGAATGTGCGGAGGATTTCGAGCGCCTCCATCCGGACATCGACATCCGGATCGACCAACGCGGCTGGGACTTCTACTGGTCCACGCTGGCGTTGGGCATGGTCTCGGAATCCGCGCCCGACGTCTTCACCGACCACCTGTCCCGTTTCCCCGACTGGGTCACCCGCGGACAGATCCTGCCGCTGGACGAGTACATCGAACGCGACAACGTCGACCTGAGCGTCTACGAGGAGGGCCTGGCCGACCTGTGGATCGGCCCGGACGGCCAACGCTACGGCCTGCCCAAGGACTTCGACGCCGTGGCGATCTTCTACAACAGGGACATGCTCGACGAGGCCGGCATCACCGAAGACCGGATGAACAGCCTCACCTGGAACCCCGACGACGGCGGCAGCTACGAGGACGTCATCGCCCACCTGTCCATCGACGCCAACGGCGTCCGCGGCGACGAACCCGGCTTCGACAAGAACAACGTCGAGACCTACGGCCTCTGGATGGAGGAATCGGGTGGCGACACGCACGGGCAGACCCAGTGGTCGATGTACGCCGCCTCCACCGGCTGGCTGCCCACCGACGACAACCCCTGGGGCACCAGCTACAACTACGGCGACCAGGAGTTCCTCGACACCATCGCCTGGTGGCGCGGCCTGGTCGACAAGGGCTACATGCCCTCGTTCGAACAACAGGAGGGCGTGAACTGGGCCGACCAACTGGCCGCCGGTAACGCCGCCATGGCCACCAACGGCTCCTGGATGACCGGCACCGTCTTCGGCACCGACCTCAACGCCGGTATCGCCCCCACCCCCATCGGACCCGAAGGCCAACGCGTCAGCATGGTCAACGGCCTGTCCGACTCCATCTACGCCGGCACCGAACACCCGGAAGAAGCCTGGCAGTGGGTGAAGTACCTCGGCTCAGTCGAATGCCAGCGCGTGGTCGGCGAGCACCACGTCGTCTTCCCCGCCATCACCGAGGCCGCCCAGGTCGCCCAGAACGCCTTCGCCGAGGACGGCATCGACGTCTCCCCCTTCATGACGCACGTCGAGAACGATCCCACCCTCCGCTTTCCCGTCACCGAACACCCCGCCGACGTCATCACCCTCCTCACGGCGGGACTCGAAGCCGTCATGGCGGGCGAGCAGCCGGTCGACTCCCTCATCAACACGAACCGCGCCATCAACGCGCTCTTCGAGAACTAACCAGCGCGGACCGGCGGCAGGACAGGACTTCTAGGCGACCTCCAGCGCCGCCCGGGCGAGTTCCAGGAACCGTACGTGCTCCTCGCGCAGGTCCCGGTACGCGGCGTCGTACGGGCCACGGTCCTCCCCGTCGCCCGTCACCAGCCGGCCGAGCAGGTGGTTCGTGGTGATCGCCGCGCGGCGCAGCGTCTGCGCCGCTTCGGCGACCGGCGCCGGTCCCTCCAGCACGACCTCCCGGCTGGCTCTGGTCACGTCGTTCAGCGCCGCCCGGGCGGCGGTCTGCATCTGCGCGAGGACGGTGGCCCGCGGCGGGCCCTCTGGGGCGGCGTCGGCCTCCTCCAGGCGCCAGCACACCTCCGACAGGCCGTGCACTGCCGCACTCATCTCCCGGTACGCGTCGCGCCGCCGGGTGCGCGCCTCCGCGACCTGGGCCGCGTGCGCGGTGACCTCGGCCTGCACCCGCGCGGACCTGGTGGCGCCCCGGCCGGTGACCCAACTCGCGACCACGGCCGCTCCACCGGTGATGAGACCGATCCACCAACCGCTGTCCGACACGGGGGAATTATGACAGCCGCCCGCCCGTGCCCGGCCGCCGTCCCGCGGCCGTAGGAATGCGAATGCTTGCTCCGGCAGCGAGGGGAGCGGAACCAGATCGTCCGCCAGATGTTGTAGGGTATCGACAGATCGACCTACCGATTAGTAACTAGTCGTCTAATGACCGAACTTCACGAATCACGGACGACGAAAAGGCAACTGGAAAGCTTGGATGCGACACAACACACGACGTCCCACGCGGTCCCGCACCATTGCGCTCGCAATCGCCGCAGCCGGCAGTATGGTGCTCGCGGGCTGCGGCGACGATGGAGACGCTGACTCCGGGTCCGACGGTTCCGGCGACGCGCCGGACGGCGCCCTGACCCAGCTCTGGGAGAGCCCCGCGACCCCAGCGGTCAACGCCTCGGGCGGCTCGCCGATCTCGACGCTGTGGGCCACGGACAGCGTGGTCGTCGAGGTCAGCAACGGCGGCCTCCGCGGCCTCGACCCCACCTCCGGCAAGGCGAACTGGGAGATGCCGCCCCCGTCCGGCGCCGGCGAGCTCTGCGCCTACTCGCCGAGCCTGAACGAGCAGGGCATCGGCGCCATGCTCTTCAACACGGCCGAGGGCGAGGACAACTGCGGCCTACTGGCCGTGGTGGACGCGAACGCCGGCGGCGCCGAGCCGCTGTGGACGCAGGACGTCACGCCCGAGGACGGGCTGGTCTCGTACGCCGCGGTCAGCATCGCCGGCGACGCCGTCACGGCGACCCTGGGCGGCGACTCGCTGGGCCGCTTCAGCGTCACCGGCGAGGAACTGCCGGCCCCCGAGGTGCCGGGCGGTGCGGAGTGCCAGGAGGGCACCGAGTGGATCGTCGGCGGGGAGCGGCTGCTGGCCGTCACCCAGTGCGACATCTTCGAGGAGGTCTACCAGCTGACCGAGTTCGACGCGGCCAGCGGCGAGCAGACGTGGACCGTGCCGGAGGCGCCGACCGGCTTCGACGGCGCGACCGCGATCGTGCCGGGCGACCTGCTGTCGGTGCAGACGATGGACGGCCAGCTGCTGACGTTCGACGACACGGGGGCGATCACCGCCGAGCTCACCGAGAACCTCGACGGCACCGAGATCGACGTGGACTTCTTCGGCCCCAGCTACTCCGTCGTCCACGGATCGACGCTGCTCGCGGTCGGCGCCCTGGGCAGCAGCGAGGAGCGCATCGGCGTCGACCTGGCCACGGGCGGCAAGCTGTGGGCGGAGTCGTTCTCCGGCGGGACTACCGTCGGCGGTGACGCGGAACGGGTCGTCGCGGTCTACGGGGACGACGTCGACTACACCCAGCAGGTCGAGTCGCTGGACCCGCAGAGCGGCGAGCGCACCGAGGTGGGCCCACTCCCCGACCTGGAGGGTGCTCCGTTCGTCTCGGCCAACGCGCTGACCGTGCAGGGCGACACGCTGTACGTGCAGTTCACGGCGGAGGACGACGCGGGCGAGAAGACCGTCCGCACGGCAGCGTACGAGCTCCCGTAACTCCCGTAACCCGCCAGGGTGACGGCACGTCGGGCAGATTCCCGCTCGACGTGCCGCCACCGCGCGACATCGGCTCAGGCCGGAAAGATGCGGCCGCGCCAGGCACCGGACTCGTCCTCGCGGTCTTCGACGAACCTCTTGAAGCGCTTGATGTCGCCCTTGGCACGCCGGTCGAGGATGCCGACCATGTCGGCCATCCTCTCGGCGGCGCCGTCGGACTGGACGTCCATGACGAGATTCACCTTCGTGTGGCCCTCGTCCAGCCTGCGGAACGTGACGATGCCGTGCTGACTGATCTCGCCGCCCGTGGTGCGCCAGGCAATGCGCTCGTCGGGCACCTGGTCGACGATCTCGGTGTCGAACTCCCGTCGCACGCCCGCGATCTGCGTCTTCCAGTGGTTGCGCCGGTCGTCGACCTGGACGACCTCCTCGACGCCCTCCATGAAGTGGGGGAACTCCTCGAACTGGGTCCACTGGTTGTAGGCCATGCTCAGGGGCACCTCGACCTCCACGGATTCCTGCACGAGACCCATGGCGTACTCCTCTCGTCGTTCCTGCGCCAGTCCCCCGAGTGCCCACCACCCCGCCGTCGATAACACCCGGAAACACGCCGCTCGCTGGAATCACCGTGGGCCCGCCGCCCGGCGGGCCGTGAGTTGAGGCTTCGGCAGGAGTGTTGCGTGAGCCCGGCTGGTTCGAAGGCACCGGGCGCGGCCGTACCTCTATGGGGGACGGCCGCGCCCCGGCTCAGCCCTCGGTTCAGGCCTCGACTCGAGCCGCGTCCGTGTGCGTCCAGCCCTCGCCGCAGGCGCCGCCGCCGTCGGCCTCGGTCACGGTGACCTCTTCGCCGGCGGGCGTGAGCAGCGGGTTGTAGAGGCTCGCGATTTCGGTGCTGGACCGCGGTACGTAGTGGAAGATCAGCGAGCGGCGGAACCGGTCGGTGGTGCGGTTGGGACCCGAACCGTGGACGGTGCTGCCGTGGAAGAAGAGTGCGTCGCCGGCGCGCAGTTCGGTCTGCACCGCCGTCATGCCCTCGGGCAGTTCGAGGCCGCCGCTGGCGAACGACTCGTCCTCGTTCGCCTCGGAGAGGCAGACCAGCTCGTAGCGGTGGGACCCGGGCACCACCCGCAGGCCGCCGTTGGCGCCGTCGCAGTCGTCCACCGCGATCCAGGCCGCGACGCAGGTCTCCGGGTGGGCCCGCAGGAAGAGGTTGTCCTGGTGCAGCGCCTGGCCCCGGGCGGTGGGCGGCTTGAAGTAGAACATCGACTGGGCGGCGAGCGTGGGACCGATCAGCTCCGCCACCCGCTCGATGACCCGCGGGTCCAGCATCCAGCGGCGGGCCAGCCGGCCGGCCGCCGTGTCGAGGCGCCGGTGCGGATGGACGAAGCGGGGGTAGCGGGCGAGCACGTCGTCGTCCGGCACGTTGTCGTCCCAGCCCAGGGAGTTGTCCCGTTCGACCTGTTCGGTGAAGACGTCGCGGATCTCCGCGATCTCCTCGGGGGAAAGAAGTCCGCGCACCTGGACCACGCCGTGGCGCGCGTAGGCGTCTGCGAGGCGCTCTGAGGCCTCAAGCTGCACTGTGTCCGACATATCAAGGAGTGTGGCCGAGCGGCACCGGGCGGGACATGGGCTGGAGCGGCGCACCCATGGAAGATCCTGCCGCCCAGCCCCTGCCGCCCAGCCCCTGCCGCTCAGCCCGTGCCGCCCCTCATTCCGCGTCGGCGCGCTGCCGGGCGGCCAGGGCGTGCGCGGCGTCGCGGGTCGCCGGGTACAGCTCGCGGTACAGCGCGTACAGCGAGGCGTACGTCTCCCGGGTGGCCGGGTCGGGGTGCACGGTGTGCTCGACCGGGTTCCAGGCGGCGATATCGGACGGGGCCGCGTGGCCGGTGCCGACCGCCGCGAGGAACGCGTCGCCGTAGGCGGCGCCGATGGTGTGCCGGGGCAGTTCCTGCGGCAGTTCGGTGACGTCCGAGACGATCCGGGTCCACAGCTCGCGGGCGCCGCCGCCGACGGCGACCAGCCGCCGGAGGTCGCCGCCCGCGGCGGTCATGGCGGCGAGGTTGTGCCGCACCCCGAAGGCGGTGCCCTCCAGCGCCGCCCGGTAGAGGTGGCCGCGGCCGTGCCGGAGCGTCAGGCCGTGCACCAGCCCGCGCGCGTCCGGGTCGAACAGCGGCGTCCGCTCGCCCGCGAAATAGGGCAGCATCACCAGCCCTTCGGCGCCCGGCGGGACGGTGGCCGCCTCCGCCACGAGCGTGTCGTAGTCGGCGCCGGTGAGGTCGCGCAGCCAGCCGGTGACCGCACCGGAGGTCGCCATGCCGGCCGCCAGGCAGTACGTGCCGGGGAACGCGCCCCTGGTGCTCCACAGATGCGCGTCCGGCACCGGGTCGGCGACGACGTTCACCAGGAACATCGTCGTGCCGTACATCAGCATCAGGTCGCCGGTTCCCGTGGCGCCCACTCCGGTCGCCTCGGCCCAGGCGTCGACGGTGCCGGCGACCACGGGGGTGCCGACCGGGAGGCCGGTGGCGGCCGCGGCCTCCGCCGTGACCTCGCCGACCACCTCGGCCGGCCAGACCAGCCGCGGCCATTCAAGGCCTGGCGCGATCTCCTCGCACCAGTCCTCGATCCAGTGGCCGCCCCGCAGGTCGTACAGGGGCGTGCACTGGCTGGCCGAATGGTGGTCGAGCACGTAGGCGCCGGAGAGGCGGTGCACCAGATAGGAGCTGGCCATGAACCAGCGGCGGGTGCGGGCGTAGACGTCCGGCTCCTCCTGGCGCAGCCAGGCCAGCTTGGGCCCGATGGCCTGGCTGGTCAGCGGGGAGCCGCAGCGCTCCAGCATGGCCCGCTCGCCGTAGCGGGCGTTGAGCTGGTCGATCTGCGCGCCGGCGCGGGTGTCCACGCCGTAGAGGATCGCCGGCCGGAGGGGCGCGGCGTCGGCGTCGGCGGGCAGCAGGCAGGGCCCGATCCCGCTGACGCCGACCGCCGCCACCCGTTCCCCCTCGGGTGCCCGAGCCATCAACTCGGCGCTCAACGCGGTGAAGTCGGCCCACCACACGGCGAGCGCGTCGTGCTCCACCCAGCCGGGGCGCGGGGTGGCGGTGGCGTGCTCGCGGGCCGCCTGGGCCAGCAGCGTCCCGTCGGCGCGGAGCAGGACGCCCTTGGATCCGGAGGTGCCGATGTCGATGCCGAGCAGCAGGGTCATGGTGGTGGGCCTACCCCTTTCTCAGGGTTCCTTCTGGGAGCTCTTTCCGGGACGCTCTTTCCGGGACGCTCGGGTCTCAGGCCGCGCCGCCGAAGCCGTCGTACCGGATGTCGAGGAGCCGGCACACCGCCCGGAGCGCGGCGACATGGTCGCCGGGGACGGCGTGGATGTGGTTGGACCCGAAACGGGAGAGGAAGTCCTCGGCCGGGGCGTCGAGCCGGGCGAAGGCGTGCGGCCACTCGAGGGTGGAGGCGCGCATCAGCCGGTCGTTCGTCTCGTCGTCGTACGTCTCGAACGCGCCGCGCATCACGTGCATCCGGTACTGGCCGTCCAACCGGGTCAGCCGGGCGAAGGTGAGCTCGCCCGGCGCCGCCAGATGCTGCACCGAGGCGCCGCCGGCCGGGAAGTAGAACACCTCGGGGTGGAAGTTGACGCGCGAGAGGTTCTCCGCCGGGTCGGCGGACCGGGCCGCGTACCAGGTGGCGTGCTGGCCCGAGTTGCACAGGTCCCACACGTCCCGGTCGGCGTGGTAGTGCCGGACGTCGGCGAAGAGCACCGGGTCACCGGTGAGCAGCTTCAGCAGCTGCATGGTCAGGGCGCCGTCCATGTCCGCCTCGGTGGCGGTGACATGGGTGTCCTTCGGGCCCTCCCAGTCGTAGGGGTCGTTGAGGAACGCCTCCGCGACGTCCATGGTGCAGAAGTTGTTGGTCAGCTCGGGCTGTCCCTTGATGCCGGAGAAGTCCAGATGCCACTCGTCGATGAGCTCGCGCATCGCGTAGTAGCTGCGTATCTGGCGTTCCAGCAGTTCGGGGGTGAGCCGGTCGCCGTCGTAGTGCACGCCCGCCGCGTGCCGCTCCAGCCACTCCCGGGCGGCGGTGACGCGCGACTGTTCGGCGTTCTCGCTGCGCCGGACGATCTCCCACTGGTCGATCTCCTCGACGTCCACGCCGAACTGCCGCATCCACTGGTCGGTGTTCGCCACCGCGGTGTACATGCCCATCGGGCGGCCGCCGATCCGGCCGAACGTGCTGCCGCGCAGCCCCTGGACGGCCGCGGCGGCGCGCACCTGGGTGAGGATGCGGTCGCGCACCGCCGGGTCGGACAGGTCGCCCCAGGCGCGGGCGTGCACCCGGCCGATCTGGTCCAAGCCGCCGCCGCCCGCGAGCAGGCCGACCATGCCGGGGAACTGCGGGTCGATGTTGGCGACCAGCAGCAGCGGTGTGGGGGTGGCCTCGGCGGCGAGCATCGTGAAGTGCGGGAAGGTCCACACGGAGTGGTGCAGGATCGTCAGGTCCACGTGCTGGTCGGCCAGCCAGCGGGCCTGGCTGGTGGCCAGCTCGTTGCTGCTGACCTGCTCGGGGGCGACGACGACCTCGTGTCCGGCGTCGCGGAGCAGGGTCGCCAGCTCCGTCGCGGCGCGGGCGATGTGGTCGGTGACGTCGCGGTGGACGAAGTCACGGCCGTCGGAGATGGGCAGCAGGCCGACGCGTGCCATGGGGGGTTCCTCCAGGGGTGGTGGTGCGGTGGGTGCGCTACTTCAGGCCGGACGTCTTGATGGACTCGACGATCTGGCGCTGGAAGGCGAAGAAGAGGGCGAGCATGGGCAGGGCGGCGATCGTGGCCGCCGCGAGGACGTAGTTCCAGTTCGAGGCGTGCTGGGTGCTGAACGAGGAGATGCCGAGTTGGACCACCGCGAGGTCGCTGTCGGTGGTGGCGACCAGCGGCCAGGCGAAGGAGTTCCAGTTGGCGAGGAAGAAGAAGACGGCGAGCGCGGCGAGGACCGGCCGGGACATCGGCAGCACGATGTTCCAGTAGACGCGCCAGTAGCCGCAGCCGTCGACGATCGCCGCCTCCTCGATCTCCCGTGGCAGGCCCAGATAGAACTGGCGCAGCAGGAAGATGCCGAAGGCGTTGAAGATGGCCGGCACGATCAGCCCGGCGTAGCTGTTGAGCAGGCCCAGCTCACGGACCACGAGGAACAGCGGGATCAGCACCACCGGCGCGGTGATCAGCAGCGTCGAGAAGATCGCCATGAAGATCGTCTCGCGGCCGGGGAAGCGCAGCCGGGCCAGCGCGTAGGCGGCCATGGAGTGGAACAGCAGGGCCACCAGGGTGACGGTGGCGGAGACGAAGAAGCTGTTCCACAGGTAGCGCGCGAACGGGACGTCGGTGAAGACGTCGACGAAGTTGGAGAAGGTGACGTCGGTGGGGATCAGCTTCCCGTCCGTCACCGTGTCGCGGGTCTTGAAGGAGGAGGTGATCATCCACAGCACGGGGAACGCGCTGATCAGGGAGACCACGATGGCGAGCACGGTGAGCCCGAAGCGGGCGCTCACCATCGGGCGTCCGGACCGCCGGGGTCGGCCGGTCGGCGCGAGTCGGGTGTCAGTTGTCATCGTCGAACCTCCCGCCCCGCGTCAGCGCGAAGATCACCGCCGACAGCGCGACCATGATGACCACCAGGAAGGAACCCATGGCGGCGGCGTAGCCGTACTCGCCGAACATGAACGCCTGCTGGTAGATGTAGAAGATGACCAGCGAGGTGCCGTTGGCCGGGCCGCCGTTGGTCAGCACGAAGATCAGGTCGAGCCCGCCGGTGATGGCGGCCACGGTGGACATCAGCAACACGAAGAAGCTGGTGGGCCGCAGCAGCGGCCAGGTGATGGTGCGGAACGACGTCCACGGTCCCGCGCCGTCGATCTTCGCCGCCTCGTAGTACTCCTGCGGGATGTCCTGGAGCCCGGCGAGGAAGATGATCATGTAGTAGCCCATCATCACCCAGACGGTGACGGCGATGACGGAGGCGAGCGCCAGTTCCGGCTCGCCGAGCCAGGACCGTCCTTCCATACCGGCCGCCCGGATGGCGCGGTTCACCACGCCGACCTGCTCGTCCAGCATGAACTTCCACAGCAGGCCGACCACCACGAGGCTGATCACGTGCGGCAGGAACAGCAGGGTCCGGTAGGCCGCCATGCCGGGCAGCTTCTGCTTGACGAGCAGGCCGAGCGCCAGGCTCACGCAGAACAGCACCGGCACGAGCACCAGCACGTACACGGCGGTGATCTGCATCGAGTCCCAGAACAGCGGGTCCCGCATCATCCGCTCGTAGTTGCCGAACCCGACGAACTCGTAGCTGCCGAAGCCGCTGACCTGGTAGAAGCCGAGCACGATGGACAGCACCATCGGGATGCCGACGAAGACCAGCAGGCCGAGCACGTCGGGCGCCAGGAACAGCCCGGCGGCCAGCCACTCGCGGTGCTTGCGGCCCAGGCGCCGGCGCGGCGGCGGGGCGGCCGGTTCGGTGGCGGCCGCGGCGCCGCCCGGGGGCGCGACCGTGATGTCTGGGCTGGTCATACCAAGCTCGCCCCCTGGTAGCTCTCGAGGTAGGCGTCGATCGACTGCGAGGCGCGGGCTGCCTCGTCGGCCACGTCCCGGCCGGCGAGCATGGTGCCCTGGATGGCGTCGGAGACGGCCTTGTACACGACCGGTGGGTAGCGCGGCTCGCCTCGGCCGCCCGGGTAGATCTCGTCCTTGAACTTCTTCATGGCCCAGAAGTCGTAACCGCCGCGTTGGGTGGCCCGTTCGAGCACGGACTGGCGCGGGGCGACGTCGGACTTCGCGGCGGTGCACCATTCGACCATCCGGTCGATGCAGTCGTCCTCCATCGTCCCCATCGCCCAGGCGCAGAACTCGGCGGCCGTCTCCGGGTCACGGCCCTGGGCGTTGGCGCAGAACGCCCAGCCGCCCAGCGTGGTCGTGTACTCCCCGCCCGGCGGGACGGGCAGTCTGAAGAAGTCGTACCGGAAGTCGGGCGCGTGCTGGCGGAAGCTGGAGACGTTCCAGATGCCGTTCTGCCAGATCGCGGCGAGGTCCGAGCTGAGCGCGGATATGAGGTCCCCGGCGGCGGGCAGGGTGCGGGGGGCGATGCCGTGCTGGACGGCGTCCTGCCACAGCTGGAGCGCCTGCCGGGTGGCCCGCGAGTCGAAGGCGGACGCGCCGTCCGGCCCGATCAGCGCGCCACCGCCCTGCCACATCCACGGGTACCAGGTGAAGTTCTGGTAGTAGCCGGGGGCGGTGTCGAAGACCAGGCCGGCCCGGGTGGCGGTGCGCAGCCGGTCTCCCACGTCGAGGAGTTGATCCCAGGTGGTGGGGATGTCGCCCTCGGAGAGGCCCGCCCGCTCCCACGCGTCGACGCCGAAGAACATGGCCAGCGGCTCGATCTCCATGGGCAGGCCGTAGACCCTGCCGTCCACCGTGCGGCTCTCCAGCGAGTCGCCGTAGTCGTCGATCACCGCGCGGTCCAGGTGCGGGGTGAGGTCGACGAGGACGCCGCCGTTGTAGTAGCGCAGGAAGTCGCCCGGGCTGATCAGGAAGATGTCGGGCCCCTGCCCCGCGGCGAACGCGGACGGCAGCTTGGCGCCGTCGGTGTACGTCTCGCCCGGCACGTAGACCAGCTCCACCTGGGTGCGGTGGGTGTCGTTCCACTTCGCGACCAGGTCGATGAACCACTGGGACTGGGCCATCACCGCCGGGTCGGAGGACTCCTCCGGCGCATAGGCCTGCCAGAACTGCAACGCGCCGCTGGCGTTGGCCGAGCCGCAGCCGGTCAGCAGCGTGGGGGCGGCGACCGCGGCGGCGGCCGTGCTCGCGCCGGCGAGGAAGCCGCGCCGGGACGGGGACGGGCGGCGCCCGGCCTCGTTGTCGTGGATGTGCATGCTTCTGGCCCCTGTCGTCAGTCCACTTCGAGGGCGAGCAGGTCGGGGGTCTGAGGTCGCCCGCCCGGCAGGCTGGGCGCGTCGAGGTAGAACAGCGCGGTGCTGGCGATGTCGTCGCTGGTCGGGCGGTACCGGTGCCGGAGCCCGTTGTGGTTGCCAGGGCCGATGCCCAGGCTCTGCACGGTGACCCGCAGGTCCTCGGCGAAGCGGATCGGGTCGGGGATGTGCCAGCGGTACATCCCGAAGCGCTGCTGGCTCGCGTAGAGCCCGTCGGGCCGCAGGATCTGGTTCAGCCCCAGGTACGGGGTGGTGAAGGCGGTGTAGCCCTGGTCCGGCACGTCGAAGTTCCAGGCGCCGCCGAAGTAGTCCTCGGTGCCGGTGCCGCAGATGGTCGGGAACTCGTCGTCCCCGTCGAGGTGGAACTTGACCTCGCCCTCGCCCCACCAGCCGGGGTCGTTGACGCCCCAGGCCAGGTAGGTGCCGACGTAGTGTCCCGCACCGGTCACGCCGTCGAGGAGGGTGTGCACCTCGCCCCTGGGCACGGGGTGGCTGCGGCGCCACTGGGCGTGGAACCAGGACCGCTCGTCGTCGGATTCGGCGTGCTCGGCCAGTTCGTAGTCGACCTGGTAGTAGAGCGTCATGGTCTCCGCCATGAGGTTCTCCAGGGTGATCCGCGCGGCCCGGCGGAACGGCATCGGCCAGTAGGAGTTGAAACCGCCGTTCGGATTGACCGCGATGGGGACGGACGACACCTGGCTGAAGGCGTTCCAGCCGTTGCAGAAGAGGTCGCCGAGCGGCACCTCGACCGCCGGCTCCTCCGCGTCCTCCCAGTACATCCGCAGCAGGGTGCCGCGCCACGCCTTGTGCGGGGCGGTGGTGCACCAGATGTGCCGGATGGTGCCGGGCCCGGCGATGTCGGCGAGGGTGGCCGTCTCCCCCGGCGCGATCTCGATGCTCGGGGAGACCTTCCAGCCACGCCCGAGCAGGCTCGCGGCCCGCGCCCCGGTGCCCTCGGTGGCCATGCCCCCGGCCCCCTTGGCACCCGTGGGGTTCTCCGCGCTGCAGGAACGGCTCAGGGCCGCGGTGCGGCGGGCGAGTCCGCCCAGTCCGCCGTCCAGTCCAGAGATCGACATCGTTCGCCTCACCTCGTGTGAAATCGATTTCACGTACAGCCGCGCCTGAACCCTTCTCGCGGGGGCGGGAGGGGTGGGCGGAATCGGCTCGTGACCCGGAAACGGGCCCCCGTCCGCGGCTGAAAACAGCTTGAAATCCTTTTCTCGGGGACCTTAGGGTCGTCCCCAGAGCCTGTCAAGAGATCGGCTGCCGAGAGTCGGCGGCCCTGCCGGGAGGGGATCGCACCAGCCCATGACGACGATCAACGACGTGGCCAAGGCCGCCGGCGTCTCCCCCGCCACGGTCTCCCGGGTCTTCAACGGCGGCCGGGTCACGCCCGAACGCGCCGAGCGCGTGCGCCGCGCCGCGACCGAGCTGGGCTTCGCCCCGAACCGGGTCGCCCGGTCGCTGCGCACCCAGCGCGGGAGCGTCATCGGGCTCGTCATCCCCGACATCGAGAACCCGTTCTTCACCTCGCTGGCCCGCGGTGTGGAGGACGCGGCCCAGCAGACCAACCTCTCGGTGGTGCTCTGCAACAGCGACGGCAACGTCGACAAGGAGCGCCACTACCTGGACATCGCTCTGGCCGAGCAGATGGCCGGGGTCGTGGTGGCCGCCGCGTCCCGTGCGCGCACCGACCTGTCCGCGCTGATGGCGCGCGGCATGCCGGTGGTGGCGGTGGACCGGCGGCCGCGCGGCGCCTCGGTGGACGCGGTGCTGGTGGACAACCAGCATGCCGGCGAGGTGGCCACCGAACATCTGGTGGCCAGCGGCTACCGCCGCATCGCCTGTATCACCGGGCCGCGTGGCGTCTCGACCGCCGAGGAGCGGCTGGCCGGATACCGGGGCGGGCTGCGCGACGCCCTGCTGGCCAGGTCCGTGCCCGCCGCGGAGGTCGAGGCCCTGGTGGACGCCTACATCAGGTACGCGGACTTCCGGGTCGAGGGCGGGCACGCGGCCATGGAGGACCTGCTCGCCCAGCCCGACCCGCCGGACGCGGTCTTCGTCGCCAACAACCTGATGTCGGTGGGAGCGCTCCAGGCGCTCCGGCAGTCCGCGCTGGCGCCGCCGTCGTTCGGCGTGCTCTCGTTCGGCGACGTGCCCTGGGCCGGGCTGGTGCGGCCGAGCCTGACCACGGTCGAGCTGCCCTCCTACGATCTGGGGGTGACCGCGGCGGGTCTCCTGCTCGACCGGATCGCGGGCCGGACGGCGCCGCTGCAGACGGTGGTGCTGCGGACGGCCCTGCGGGTCCGCGAGAGCACCGCGGGTCCGACCTGACCGGCGCGCCCGGGCCGGCTTCCGGGCCGGCTTCCGCGGCCCCGCCCCGCGCGATGCCGAGTCGTACGCGCAGCCCGTTCGAGGTTCTACGCGTCGGCGGCCAGCCGGGCCCGCGCCTCCATCAGGGCGAACCCGAGCAGGTTCTGACCACGCCACCGGGAGGGATCGGTGGCACGGTCGTCCGAGGCGGCGAGCCCGATCCCCCGCACGCGGTCGCGCGGGCTCGCCTCGACCAGCACGCGGTTACCCGTGCCGAGGCGGTGGGTGAAGGACGGGAAGATGACAGAACCATGGTCGGGACGGTGCGCACCTGAAGGGTGCTGGGATCGAGTCGGTCAACCAGCCATCGGGCGATCACGGGCGTCAACTGGAGCGCGACTCTGGGACGGTCGACCGGCCACACCAGCGTGACCGCCTCGAGGGCGCGCCGAGTAGCTGGAACTCACCACGAAGCGCGTCTCTGATTGTTCCGCGCCGTGGTCCCCGCGCTGATGAAGGGTCGCCATGGGGTGCCTCTCAAGGGGTCGGGAGTCCCCTGAGGATGCCGAGCCACAGCGAACATCGGCGACGTCAGACAAGGCGTCAGTTAGCCGTTGCCGAGACCGTAGTCAGGTCTCAGTATCCCGGGCATTTCGGCCCGGAAGGTCCGTCACGTCACCAGAGCGTGGGGGCTTCGGCTTGAGTACGGTCTCTCGCTTCCGTCTGCCGCTGGTGCGGCAGGGTTGCGCCACCTGCCCGCCCCGGGCTCGCCTTGGGGCGGGTGCGGGTGACGCGGGTCTTCTGGTCGGCTCCACGAGGCTTCGACTCCACCGGGGCGGTGTCCTGGTCTCCGGCCACTCCGGTACCAGTTACTGCGGCTGCCGCGAACGCGGCGAGATTGAGTGCGGCGTTGTCGTCCCGGTCCAGAACCAGGCCGCAGGCGTCGCATTCGTAGGTCCGGACGTGCAGCGGCAGCTTGGCTTTCACCGCGCCGCACCCGGAACAGGTCTTGGAGGAGGGGTACCAGCGGTCCGCCACGATGGTGCGGGTGGCGTGGCGCTGGCGGGTCTTGTAGTCGAGCTGGCGGCGGATCTCGCCGAATCCGGCATCGGCGATGCGGCGGGCCAGGCGCCGGTTCCTGAGCATCCCGGCGACGTTCAGGTCTTCGACCACGACTGTGCCGTACTCGGCCGTCACCTTCGTGGTCAGCTGGTGCAGGGCATCGGCGCGGAGGTTCGCCACCCGGTGATGCATCTTGTTGCGGGCGGCGTTGGCCTTCTCCCACCGCCTCGACGGCTTCTGTCCGGTGCGCCGGTCCGGGGCCTTGGCGGCGGGAGACGGTGTGGGAGGCGCGGCGCAGCTGCTTGCGTGCGCGTTCGTAGTGCCCGGGGTTGGGGACGGTGCGGATCTCACCGGTGCTGTCGGCCATCACCGCGAGGGTCTTCACGCCGAGGTCGATACCGACCGCCGCGTCCGGGCGCGCCACCCGTTCGAGGTCGCGTTTGACCTCGGTCTGGAAGGAGACGAACCAGCGTCCGCGTGCGTGCCGGACGGTCGCGGACAGGATGCGGGCGGTCCCGGCCTTGACGCGGGCGAGGATGCCGCTGGTGGGCTCATGGACGCGGATCGTCCCGAGCCGGGGCAGCGTGACGTGCCGGCCGTCGGTGTCGACGCGGATCGTGCCGGTCGTGAACCGGCAGGTGAGGCGCGCTTTCCGCTTCGACTTGAACCGGGGCGTGCCCATCCGCTTGCCGCGCCACTTGCCCTGCTTGGACTTGGCGTAGTTGTCGAACGCGGACGACGCGTTCGCCAGGCCGGTGGAATACGCCTCCTTGGAGTTCTCCTCCCACCAGGCGGCGAACCTCATATCGGTTGTCTTGGCCTGGTTGAACGCCTTCCGCAGCGACGGCAGCGACCACGGCCGCCACTCGGTCAGCTCCGCCTCGGCGATGCCGTACGTTTCCTCGGCCGTGCGCTGCCACCAGGAGGCGGTAACCCAGCCGACAGCCCAGTTGTACGCGGCACGCGCGGCACCGCAGTGCGAGCGCAGCGCGTGCTCCTGGGTGGCGTTCGGGTCCAGGGCGAACCGGTACGCCTGCACGACGAACCCGGGCTGCGGCTGGAACTTCTTCACTCGGCGGCCTCGCCGGTCGCTACCGCGACCGCGCGGGCGGCCCGGTTCTTCGCCGCCCGCCGTCCGTACCGGCGGGCGCACATCGAGGTCAGTACCTCGGTGATGTCCCGCACCAGGTCATCGGCGGTCTCGGTGGGGTCGAGGACTACCAGGCGCCGCCCGGATGCGACCAGCACGGCTTCGAGGTGTTCGACGCCGAACCGGGCCAGCCGGTCGCGGTGCTCAACCACGATCACCACCGCCTGCGGGTCGGACAGCAGGCGGTGCAGCTTGCGGCGCCGCCCGTTCAGCCCTGAACCCACTTCGGTGACGACCTCGGCAACGGCCAGGCCCAGCCTGTTCGCACCGGACACGACCCGGGCGGCCTGCCGGTCAACGTCACTCTTCTGGTCGGCGGACGACACGCGGCAGTACGCCACGACACGCCCGTGCGACTGGACGGCGACCTCGTCGACCAGCCACGTCCCGGACGGCGCCTGGCGAACGGGGACGGGCATCTTCCCGTCCTTCACCCACCGCCAGGCGGTCTGGTAGCTCACGCCCTGCTGACGCGCCCACTCCGAAAGCTTCACAAGTCCACGCTAATCGAGACATACGACAAGAGGTGACTATGAATGACTAGAAAATCTGTAGCAGCTTTCACCCCCATGAGGGGGCGTCATTCCGGCGTCATTCGAGATGCTGTGGCCGCATGACCGCACAACCCAACGCCGCGTTGCGAGCCGTACGCATGAGCCTCCTCATGTCTCAGGACGACCTCGCTCGGGCCATCCGTGACGCCGGGCGGGAGGTGGGGGAACCCAACGATGCGACCAGCGGCTCGTGCAACGCTGGGAGGCTGGTACGACCGCGCAACCTCGTCCGGTCTATTGCACGGGCCCTGGAGCGCGTCACCGGGCTGCCCATCGGATCTCTGGGCTTCCGAATGCCCCTACCTCACGCACGGGTCACCGATGACGGGCAAGGAGGCCACGACATGGAACCATCCGATGACGGGATACCAGCGGCTCACGGTGGAGCCTCACGTATGAGCCCAGCGGCGCTGACAGACCCGAGGCCGGCGGGCAATCACGCGGGCGTCTGGCTGAGCCGCTACGAGTACTTCTCAAGTGGCCGCGACGACAACTTCACTGGGAAGCACTACGTCATCATCCTGCGGCACAGAAACCGGCTCACCGTGCGCTCCCTCCCGGGCTCCGCAGACAGCTCCTTGTCAATGGACCTGGAAGCAGACGGAAGCTTGGTTACGGGGACGTGGAACGAGCAGACATCACAAGCGAGTTATTACCATGGCGCCCGATATCATGGCGCGATACAAATGCTCATCGAGCCGACCGGTCGCCGCATGGCGGGGAAATGGGCTGGCTTCGGTTCCAATTTCGACGTCAATACGGGGCCATGGGAACTGATCTTCGTGGACGCGGACACCAGCAAAGCCGCCATGGACAAGTGGAACCATCCGCCGGAGGACTGAACAATCGCCTCACCGAGGTCGCGGTGCACGGAGCCGCCTCCGCTTCCAGGTAGTGAGGGGAACTGACAGGTATCCGCCCCACCGGGCGAGGGTTATGCGTAACCGGCCGGGAGGACGTCGCGACCAACTCATCACCGCCGCACCGACCGTCAGCCGCCGGCGTAGTACCCGGGGTGCCGATGATCCGGACGCCGTCGCCCTCGGTCGTGTCGAAGGCGGGCGTGTAGGTCTGGTTCGTGCCGGCGCTCGCGTCGTACGGGTAGGCGGGGGTGGTCGCGACGCCGGTCACGTCCCGCCAGACGCCGTCCTGCCGCACCTGCACCAAGACCCATGGGCCCGGCGTCGTTCCCCTACGGCGTGATCGTTGACCAGGGTGAGGCGCCCGCGCCGGGGAGGGCTGGCCAAGAGCGAGGAGGAACGCTGGGTTACTCGCGAACCTGAGCGTTCACCGTGGGAAGCGCGTCACCGCTGTCCGCGTCCAGGCCCGCGAGCAGGCGCAGCCCGTCCTCGGCGGGGCTGCCGGGAGCCGCGGACAGCACCAGTAGCTCCATGTCTGATTCATCCGGTAGTGCGAAGTTCTCCTGGTGCAGGTCCAGGAGTCCGACCAGCGGGTGCCGGTACGTCTTGCGTCCATGCGTGCGGGCGCGCACGTCCGCGCGGGCCCAGAGGCGGCGGAAGCGCTCGCTGCCCATCGCCAGCTCGCCGATGAGTGAGGCCAGGTGGGGGTCCTCGGGGTGTTTCCCGGCGGCCAGGCGCAGGTGCCCGACCACGTCGAGGGTGCATGTCTCCCAGTCCGCGTACAGGCCGCGCTCGGCTTCCTCGAGGAAGATGTGCCGGGCGGTGTTCAGGCCCGGCATCGGCCGGCCGAAGAGGAGCCCGGCGAGGCGGTTCCCGGCGAGCACGTCCAGGCGGTGGTTCATGATCAGCGCGGGTGCGTCGGCGACCAGTTCGAGGACGCGCAGCAGCTCCGGCCTCGCCCGCCCGCCCGGCGCCTTCGCGCGGCGGCGGCGCTGCCGGGCGAGCCGGTCAAGGTGCCCGCGTTCGGTCTCGTCGAGGCCGAGGACGCGGGCGAGCGCGTCGAGGACCTGCTCGGAGGGCTGGGTCGCGCGGCCCTGCTCCAGGCGTACGTAGTAGTCGACGCTGACTCCGGACAGGTGTGCGACCTCTTCGCGGCGCAGCCCTTCGACCCGGCGGCGGCTGTCGGTGGGGATGCCGACGGCCGCCGGGTCGACCCGGGAACGCCGGGTCCGCAGGAAGCCCGCGAGATCGTCCATGTGTTCAGTATGGCCTCGGTGTTGCCCGTGAAGGTGGCCCCGCCAGTACCAGGAAGTCCCGTCCGATGGAAGAGGCGCCCCTGAACACCGGGCGCCGCGACGCCCAGGATCGAAGGCATCCGATCCGAAGGAGTTCCCATGAAGACGCTGATCGTCCACGCCCACCCGGAGCCGAAATCGCTCAACAGCTCGCTGAAGGACCTCGCGGTGTCCACATTGGAAAACGCCGGGCACGAGGTGCGGGTGAGCGATCTGTACGCGATGAACTGGAAGGCGGTCGTGGACGCCGCGGACTACGGCCCCAACGCCTCACGTCCACTGAGGGTCGCCCTGGACTCGGGCCGGGCCTTCGACTCCGGGACGCTCACCCCGGACGTCCTCGCCGAGCAGGAGAAGCTGCTGTGGGCCGACGCGATCATCTTCCAGTTCCCGCTGTGGTGGTACACGATGCCCGCGATCCTCAAGGGCTGGGTGGACCGGGTGTTCACCTACCGCTTCGCGTACGGCGTCGGCGAACACAGCGACACCAAGTACGGCGAGCGCTTCGGCGAAGGAACCCTCGCGGGCAGGAAGGCCCTGCTGTCGGTGACCGCCGGCGGCCCGGAGTCGCATTACGCCGCCCGCGGGATCAACGGCCCCATCGACGATCTGCTGTTCCCGATCCACCACGGCATCCTCTACTACCCGGGCATCGAGGTGCTGCCGCCGTTCGTGCTGTACGGCACCGACCGGATGACCAGCGAGGACTACCCGGACGTCGCCAAGGCCTGGGAGCAGCGCCTGCTCACCCTGGAGTCGACCGAGCCGATCGCGTTCCGGCGGCAGAACTTCGGTGACTACGAGATCCCCTCGCTGCACCTGAAGGTGGGACTGGAGCCCGCGGGCCGCACGGGTTTCGGGCTGCACGTGCGCGGCTAATACCGCAGCCGCAGTTGCTGTGACGGTCGGTCTGGCTGCTCGTTGAGCGGTGCATGGGTGGGGACGTCACGGTTGATGAGGTGCACGGCTGGGCGGCCGGTCTGGCCGCTCTGCATGCTCGGATCGGTGGGCATTTCCGCAGTTCCGAGCCGCGTCGGCGGGCAAGGGAGTATCTGTGCGGGCGGCTCGCGCCATTGGAGCGCAAGAACGGCTGGACGCTGGCCGAGCAGGCCGGCGAGCTGTGTCCGGACGGCATGCAACGGCTCCTGAACCAGGCCGCCTGGGACGCCGACGCGGTCCGCGGCTTCGTGCTGGAGCATCTTGGTGCCGAGGACGGCGTGCTGGCCGTGGACGAGACCGGCTTCATCAAGAAGGGCACCCGGTCGGCCGGCGTGCAACGCCAGTACACCGGCGCCTCCGGGAAGATCGACAACTGCCAGCTGGGCGTGTTCTTGGCCTACGCCTCCACCAGGGGACGGGCGTTGATCGACCGCGAGCTGTACCTGCTCATCTCCTGGATCGAGGATCCGGCCCGCCGGGTGGACGCGAAGATCGGCGACGACGTCACCTTCCACACCAAGCCTGCCCTGGCCCGCGCGATGCTGGAGCGGGCCCTCGCCGCGAAGCTGCCCTTTCGCTGGGTGACCGGCGACGAGGTCTACGGCCAGGACCCCGTCCTGCGAGGCTGACTGGCCGAGCAGCGCCTGAGCTACGTGCTGGCGATTTCCTGCAAGCATCGATGTGGGCCACGCGGACAGAACGCTCGCACTATCTCGGCGATCCTGCCGGAGCACGCCTGGGAGATCCGCTCGGCCGGGGAGGGCGCCCACGACCTGCGCGAATACGCCTGGGCCCTGGTCCTGCTGCCCGGCGAGGGCGACGACGACTTCGAAGACGCCCTGCTCATCCGCCGCAGCCTCGCCGACGGCGAGCGCGCCTACTACCTCACCCACGCCCCCAAGAGGCACGGCGCTGGCGGAGATCGTGCGGGCCGCCGGCGCCCGTTGGGCGATCGAGGAGTGCTTCCAGGCCGCGAAGAACGAGGCCGGCCTGGACCACTACCAAGTACGCCAGTACCCGGCCTGGTACCGGCACATCACCCTGGCCATGGCGGCTGCCGCCCACCTGACCGCGGTCCGGACCATCACCGCTCACGAAAAGGGGGACCCGGCCGCGACCTGATCCGACTGAGCGTGAACGAGCTCCGCCGCCTGCTGAGCAGATTCGCCCACGCCGTCCGGCACGAAGCGGGTCACATCCTGCACTGGTCACGCTGGCGGGCCGAGACGAGTCGACGGCCAGGGTCAGGCGAAGGTGGCGGACGTGGTCAGCTTCTCCGACGGGTCGGGGCCGGCGCCGTCGGCCGTGCACGTGGAGCGCGAACTGCCGCCGGGAGGCACGTCCGCGTACCTTGCGGCCCGGGGCGGCGGGGCCCGTTCCTTCGCCCTGTGGGCCGACGATCAACGCCGGGAGCGGGTGGCCACCGTGGTGACCCTGTCGGCCGGCGGCGGCGTCGCGAGGTTTCAGGTGCTCGGCGAGGTCATCGGCATGCTCATGCGCGAGAAGGCGCTCCGCGGCAGGGGCCTGCGCACCCGCTGGACCCGTGCACCAGCCCGGCGGCTCCGAAGCGGTCGGCTTCAAGGGGAGGATCGTATGGTGGTGGATGTGGTGGCTCCTGCTGCCCCTGATGACGGTGGTCCTCGTGATCAGCGTCTTCGACAGCGTCCCTGGCAACGAGGGCGGCTTCGCACGCGCACCCCGGCGCATTCGGTGGCGCGCGAACGGGCAGGTCCCGCTGGAGTTCAGGTCCAAGGGCGACAACTGCACGTACACGCACCCGGTGTGGACTTGCGACTCGGGGCCGCGCTGATCGCCCTCCTGCGCAGTTCAACGCCGGCGCGTGGGACTCGGTGAAGAAGTGACCCGGGGGACGACGCTCCGGCGCGGTGTGTGCTGTGGCGGCGGAAGTTGGTGTTCCGGGGCCGCGCACCGTAGAACTGGGCCTCATGTCTGATCAGTGGCCAGCCCAACGCCCGGCGCCAAGATCCTTGCCCGGTCCGCCCGGCGGGTACGGGCCGCCACGGTTCCAGGAGGTCAGTGCCGGGTACCGGCGTTGGGCCGGCGTCCTGCTCTGGCTCGCGATCGCCGTCGCGGGTCTCATGGTGGTCGCGTTCGTGGCCAGCATCGTCTTCCTGGTGAAGGCAGACGCGGACGTGGACAACGCTGCCTACGGCTATCTCGCGATCTTCCTCTGGTTCGGGATCATCGCCGCGATCCCGGTGCTGCTGGCGCTCGGTATCCCCGCAATCGTCATGACGCGGCGTGCACGGCAGCAGGAGCGGCTGGGCCACGATGCCGTGTACCGAGGACTCAAAGTCGGCGAACAGTAGTCGAGCGGGCCACGGTGCCAGCACACTGATCCCGGACGGTTCGCGCTACCCCTCAACCACCCAAAGGGGTGACCCGCCTGACGTGTCCTGTCGCAGTGAGCCTGTCAGGTGGCGAGCCTCTGACCTGCTGTGGTGCCAGATGGTTTGAGATCGCCGCGAACCGGTGTTCCTTTTCCATCCGAATGGTCGGACGCCGAAGACGTCGAACAGCACGCCCGTCCGAACGGCCCACGCTGACTTCGCCGCCCGCCAGCCCGGCGAACTGCCCGGACCCCGCCCCGCTTTCCCTGACCGAGCGCCACTTTGATCACGGAGTGCTACCTGTCATTTCGCGGCAGCTTCGGGAGAACAGAGCCGACGTCGGTGCTGAGCTGAGAGCCCGTCAGGTTCCCCGGCATGCCGGAGATCCTGGCCACGCCGATTCGCTGTAGTCGTCGCCGAAGCCGACGCCGTCGCCGTCGCCGTCGCCAGAAATCGATTCCGTTCCGGTCCGTACCGACTGGTCTGCGCCGATCCTGCGATGATGGGGCCCCGCACCGAGGCGAACGGGAGCGAACCGCGTGACGACCATCCAGGACGTGGCCAGGCGGGCCGGGGTCTCTGCCGCCACGGTCTCGCGCGTCACCAACGGGAGGGCCACCGTCGACCCCGAGCTCGCCGAGCGGGTCAGGCAGGCGATGCGGGAGCTGGACTACCGACCCAATCCGGCCGCCCGCCGGCTGCGCCGGAGCCGGAGCAACCTGTGGGCGGTGATCGTCACCGACGTCGGCAACCCGTTCTTCACCGCCGTGGTGCGCGGCGTCGAGGACGTCGCCCGGCACGCCGGCTTCTCCGTGGTGCTGGGGAACAGCGACGAGGACCCCGCCAAGGAGGGGCGCTACGTCTCGGCCATGCTCGCGGAGCAGGTGGCCGGGGTCGTCATCGCGCCCTGCGCCCGTTCCCCGCACATCGCGCGGCTGACCGCGGGCGGCACGCCGGTCGTGGCCATCGACCGAGAGCCATCCGGCCCCGGCGCGGTCGGCGGCGGTGACGCCGCCGGCGGGGCGCCGGCCGTGGACACCGTGCTGGTCGACAACGAGGGCGGCGCCGAGGCCGCCGTCACCCATCTGCTGCGCGCCGGTTATCGGCGGATCGCCTGCGTCACCGGGCCCTCCGGGATCCCGACGGCCGACCGGCGGCTGGCCGGCTACCGGCGCGCCCTGGCGGCACACGGCGCGGCCACCGCCGCCGATTCGGACACCGACACCGAACGCCTGGTCCGCCGGGCCGACTTCCGGGAGCGCGGCGGCCACGCGGCCATGGTCTCGCTGCTGGCCGAGCGCCCCGCGCCGGACGCGGTGTTCGTCGCCAACAACCTGATGACCGTGGGCGCGCTGAGCTGCCTCGCCGAGCGCGGCGTCGCCGTCCCCGACCGGATGGGCGTGGTCGGCTTCGACGAGATCCCCTGGGCCGACTTCGTGCAGCCCGCACCGAGCACCGTGATGCAACCCACCCACGAGATGGGCCGGGTGGCCGCCGAACGGCTCGCCGAACGCATCGCCCACCCGCACCGGCCGGCGTCCACGGTCACCCTCGACACGGAGCTCCGGGCGCGGGCCAGTTCCCGAGGGCCGGCAAACGGCCCGCGCTCCCCCGCCCCGACGGCGAACCCCCGCCGCTGACCCGGCCCCCGGCCCCCGTACCGCCCACCTCGAATCGCCCCTCGGCTCGTCAGCCCCACCCCGCGGACCGATTCCCACAGAATCGTCCGAGATCTCGAACGCGGTTCGCTATACCGCGAGTCGGTGCTAGCTTGATTTTGTCATGTCCACATTCAACGAGAGGATGTCCGGTGGATGGATGCAAGTTCACACGCCGCTCGCTCTTGACCGCGACGGCGGGTATGGCAGCGCTGGGCGCCGGGGCGCTCACCGGGACGGCTCAGGCGGCGACGCGGTCGTCGGCACGGTCGGCCGCCGACCCGCCGACCGGCACGGTGCGGGTGTTCTGGCTCAAGCCCTCGGATGTGGGGCTCGACCAGCGCTACCCCGACGGCATCACCGCCGTGATGCAGGAGTCGCAGCGCTACTACCAGCAGGAGTTCGGCGCGACCTTCACGCTGAACAACCCGACGGTGGAGGTCGTCGAGGGCGAGCACCCGCGGTCCTGGTACGAGAACACGCCGAACGGCGGCGAAGAGTACTGGTGGGTCGTCTTCAACATGCAGCAGGAGCTGCTGCGCAGGTTCGGCCTCAGCTCCCCTGACTCGCGCTGGCTGTGCGTCGGCGAGATCAGCGCCGAGAAGACGAACGTCTCCGGTGGCGGCGGCGGTAGCGGCTGGGTGATTCTCAGCGGCCACGACGCCGACGGCGCGGCCGGGATCAACGGACCCATGAACCGTTGGTACGGCGGCATGGTGCACGAGCTGGGCCACGCCCTGGGCCTGCCCGACTCCTCGTTCACCGACGGCACGCCGATGTCCGCGTCGTTCTACGACTACCCGAACTGCCACTTCAACCAGCAGCAGAAGGACGGGATCCGGAACGGCCGGTACGGCAGCTTCCTGCACTGAGCCGGGCCGCCGGACAGCCCCCTCGACCACCGCTGTCCGGCGACAGGTTGTGCGGCCACCGCGCGGCGAGCCGCGGCGGGCACCAGCGCACCCGTGAGGGCATGCGCTGGCGACGTCGGTCGTTCCACCATCCATCGCATCATCCACGGGCCGAACGCCTGGCCTGCGACTAGGGCGCGTATCGAGTCGTGATCAGTCTGCGTGATTCGCCTTCGTGGCGGGGCCTGGTCCGGTAGATCTTCTTGTGTGACGCGAGTGCAACTGACGGATGCGGAGTGGGAGTTCATCGGGCCGTACCTGCCGATCGGCGAGTACGGCCCGTATCCCGAGCGGCTACGGCAGCAGTTCGAGGGTGTGATCTGGCGGTTCAAGACCGGCGGACAGTGGCGGGAGATGCCGCAGGAGTTCGGTGCCTGGTCGACCGTCCACAACCGCTTCCGGCAATGGCGTGACGCCGGCGTCTTCGAGGCCCTGCTGGAGGGCCTGATCGCGGAAGCGGCGAAGCGGGGTGAGGTGGACCTGTCCCTGGTCAGCATCGACTCCACCACCGCGCGCGCTCACCACGACGCAGCCGGGATGCACGTGGGCGAGGACATCCTCGGTGCACTGGAGAAGGCTGCTGCCGAGGCGGAGAAGGCCAGGTCAAAAGGGGCAGTCTCGAAGAACAAGACGGACAGGACGCCGAGATCGATCCCGAGCGGGAGGAGCGACGACGCATCCGGCGTCGGCGAAAACTCCGGCTGAGGACCGCCCTCCTGGGACGCTCCAGGGGCGGGCAGACCAGCAAGGTTCACCTGGCCGCCGACCGCAAGTGCCGCCCACTGGCGTTCGTGCTGACCGCAGGCCAGGCCGCGGACAGCCCACAGTTCATCCCCGTGCTGGGGAAGATACGGGTCCGCGGCCCCGTCGGCCGCCCCCGCACCCGGCCGGACGCGGTCGCCGGGGACAAGGCCTACTCCTCCCGCGGCAACCGGGCCCACCTGCGCAGACGCGGCATCAAGGCAGTGATCCCGGAAAAGAGAGACCAGGTCGCCAACCGGAAGAAGAAGGGCTCCGCGGGGGGTCGGCCTGTCAGCCACGACGCCGACCTCTACAAGGAGAGGAACACCGTTGAACGCCTGATCAACAAGCTCAAGGCCTGGCGAGGCGTCGCCACCCGATACGACAAAACCCCCGACAGCTACCTCGCCGGCCTCCACCTGCGCGCCTCAATGATCTGGGTCAAGGACCTCACCCGGACCACCAACTGATCACAACTCAATACGCGCCCTAAGTCGGGGTGGGGGTCGGCATCCTGGCGGACACCGCCTACCGTCTGCTGCTGGCCTGACGGCGGGGATGGTCGGCAGCTAGCTCAGATGCCGGGTGAAGAACCGGGCCGCGGCGTCCCCCGCGAACTGCGGGACACCGGTGTGCCCGCCCATGGTGGCGTGCAGCGTCTTCTCCTTGGAGCCGAAGGCGTCGAACAGGTCCAGGGCCGCCTTCCGGTCGTTCCCTTCGTCGTCCCACTGCAGTAGGACGTGCAGCGGAATGGTGACCTGCCGGGCCTCCTCGAACATGGCGCGAGGCACGAAACTCCCGGCGAAGAAACCGGCGGCCACGATGCGCGGCTCGACCACCGCAAGCCGGATCCCGATGGAGATCACTCCCCCCGAGTACCCGACCGGTCCGCCGATCCCGGGCAGCGGAAGAAGGGCGTCCAGGGCGGCCTGCCATTCCGGGACCGCCTTCTCGACGAGCGGGAGGATGAGGGCGTCGACGATCTCGTCGCTGACCGGCTCGCCGGCCTCCATCGCCCGGCGCAGGTCGGCGCGGGCCTGCTCGGCGGCGGGCCAACGGGGCCGGTCGCCGCTTCCGGGGAGCTCGATGGTGGCCGTGGCGAAGCCCTCCACCGCGGAGTGCCGGGCCCGGGCCACCAGTCGGGAATACATCGTGCGCAGCCCGAGGGGAGGGTGGCCGAGCAGGATCAGCGGCGCCGGCGCGGATACGGATGCCGATGCGGGCGTCCACAGGATGCCGGGGATCTCGCCGAGGGTGAATTCGCGTTCGAGGACGCCGTCGTCGAGGCGCTGCTCGGAAGTGAATCGCATGGTCGTGCCTTTCGGGAGTGCTCGTGAACGGCGCTCCCGGACGACCTATCGCCCGACCGTGACCCCGGAGGGGAGCACCCATGTCGATACTGCGTTCACGGGTACCACCTCCTCGTTCTCTCGCACGGCCGCCGGAAACGTAACAGTGGTCGTCGCGGTCCGCCAACGAGTTCTGCCGAGACGCCGTGGTCGGTTACTCTCCCGATCCAACCGTTACTGCTGGCCCGGGGAGCGCGGGGCGGCGAGGGGGGTGGGCGCGGCGGACCCGACGAAGCGGTCGGGGCGGAAGTCGGCCAGCAGCGGGGAGCGGACGTCGTCGGTCAGCTCCTCGGCGAGCAGTTCCCCCAGGAGCGGGGCCAGCGTCACCCCACTGTGGGTGGCCACGACGGCCAGCCAGGGATGATCGGGCAGCCGACCGGCGACCGTCAGACCGTCGGCGGGCAGCGCCCGTTGGCCCACCATCAGACTCCCCAGCCCGGGCGCGGTCCCCGGCGGCAGCAGTGCGGAGAGCCGGCGGCGCAGCTCGCGACCGATGGCGCCGTCCGGGTCAGGGGCGGCGGTCGGGTCGGCGGTGGCATCGAGGTCGAGCGCCTGGATCAACAGTCTGCCGCCTCCCGCGGGGCGCAGGTTCAGCCGGTCGGTGGTGACCACCCGGGACAGCCGGGCGGGCGCCGGCAGCGTCTCGGCGAGGAATCCGATCGCGGCGTTGCCCGTGGCCGGGGCGACCATGGGGACGGTGGCGCCCAGTGGGGCGAGCAGGTCGCCCGTCTCGCGCCCGACGCAGCTCACCACCGTGTCCGCGCGCAGCACCTCGCCGGAGGCGACCCGCACCTCAGCCATCGGACTCGTCCGGCCGCGACCGACGCCGGTGACGCGTTCGCCGGTGACCAGACGGGCGCCGGCCGCCCTGGCCTCGCCGAGCAGCCGGGCGATCAGGGCCGCGGGATGGCAGTAGCCCTCGTCGTCGAAGAACGCGACCGTGGCCCCGGCCGGAACGGATATATCGGGTTCGAGGTCCCGGACGGCGGGCGCGGCGAGCAGCCGGGCCCGGTAGCCGGTCCCGCGCAGGCGGGCGACGCGCTCGGTGAGTTCGGCGCGGTGGGCGGGGTCGTCGGCCCATTCCAGGTGGCCGGTCGGGTGGAACCACGGGAGCCCGCCGTCGTTCGCGCGTCGGGCGAGCTCGTGGTGGGCGGTCACGCCGGCTGCGTTGAGTGCCTGGTAGGCCGCGGGCGTCTTCCGGTTGGCGTTGACCCAGGAGAACGTGGTGGCGGACGTGCCGGCACCTGCCGTGGCGGCGCGGTCGACCACGGTCACCCGGCCGCCGCGACGGGCCAGCGAGGCGGCCACCGCGGATCCCACGACGCCGGAGCCGATGACGATGGTGCTGGGCGGTAGGGGCGGCAAGGGCTCTCCTTCAACGGGCGTCGGCTGCGACAGGGCGTCAGTCCATCGGGCCGTCGGGGCTCGTGGGCCTCGGAAGGGGGCGCACGTCCAGTTCGGCACCGACGACGGTGGCGCGCAGCCGGTTCACGAGACTCGTCGACCGGACCGCGGTGTCCCGGGTGCGGGCGGCGACCGCGAGCATCAGCGCATGTGCGAGTGCGAAGCCTCCGGTGAGCTCGCTGGCGGTGCCCGTGGTGGACTGCGGAGTGGGCAGCGTGACGTCGACGCGGTGGCCCAGCGACATGCCGAGGGACTCCGTCACCAGGACGACCGTGGCGCCCACGGCGGCGGCGTGGTCGAGCACGACGGCTATCTCGCGGAACTCGCGGATGGGCGCGAAGACCACCACCGCGTCGCTGTCGCTGAGGTCGACCAGGCCGTCGGCCAGCCGGAAGCCGGCGGCCGTCACGCTGCTGGTGCGGACGCCGATCCGGTTCAGGGTGAGGCTGAGGTAGTCGGCGAGTAAAGCGGCCGGACCGAGGCCGTAGCTGACCACGCGTTCGGCGGCGAGCAGCGCGTCGACGGCGTTCTGCCAGGCGGCCGGGTCCAGATCGCGGCGCATCTGGGCGAGCAGGTCGATGCTGTCGGCCAGCACGCGGTCGCAGTCGTTGTCGTCGGCGGGCAACTGGCCGAGCCGGTGGTCGAGGGTGGCGGCGAGGCTGCGCTGCCGGGTGATCACCTCCAGCGTCGCCCGTTTCAGCTCCCGGTAGCCCTGGTAGCCCAGGGCGCGGGTGGTGCGGACCACGGTCGCGTCGCTGGTGCCGGTGCGCCGGCCGAGTTCGGCGGCTGACGAGGCCGCGACCACGTCGGGGTGGGCCGCCATGTACTCCGCCACCTGCCGTTCGCTGGCGGAGAGTTGGGCGGCCAGAGCGGTCACACGTTCATGCAAAGGCACGTCGCTAATTTCCGATGTCGCATTCACTTCAGTATTGACCTCTATCTGTAGTGGATACTACGTTCCCTGTCATCCCAGCCGTCAAGCTTCCCAGACACGGAGATTGAGATGACCCGGAGTACATGGGACGTCGCGGTCCTCGGCGTCGGCACCGTGGGCAGCATGGCCCTGTGGCGCCTCGCCCGGCGCGGCGCGCGTGTCATCGGTCTCGAACAGCACGACATCGGCCACGATCTGGGCGCGGCGGGCGGCGAGACCCGGATGTTCCGCCTCGCCTACAAGGAAGGCTCCTGGTACGTCCCGCTGTTGCGGGAGGCGGTGCGGCTCTGGAGCGACCTGACGGCCGACGGCGCCGATCCGGTGCTGCGCCGCTGCGGTGCGCTGACCATCGGCCCGCCCGACCATCCCGATGTGGCCGCCGTGCTCGGCTCGGCGCGCGAACTGCAGCTGCCCCATGACGTTCTCACCGGCGCGGATGCCCGGCGCCGGTTTCCGCAGCACCGGCTGTTCGACGACGACATCGTGGTGCGCGACGCCGGGGGCGGACTGCTGAACGCGCCGCTGGCCATCCGGACCGCGGTGGCCCGCGCCCGTGACCTGGGCGCAGAGGTCCGGCCGCACACCCAGGTCACCGAACTGCGGCAGACCGACAACCATGTGGAGATCCGGGCCGGCGGCGAGACCGTCCGCGCTGCCCGCGCCGTCGTCACGCTGGGCCCGTGGACCTCCGGTCTGCTGCCCGCCCTCGCCGGCCGGTTCGACGTGCTGCGCGTCGTCCTGCACTGGTTCCGCGCCCGGGATCCCGCCCGGTTCGCACCCAGCCGCTTCCCGCCCGGGCTGCGGCGCAGCGGGCCCGAGTTCTCCCTCTCCTTCTTCCCGGTCCTGCCGGGCGGCACCGGCGTCAAGGTCAACCTCCACGTGCCCAAGACCGCGGAGCCGGACCCGGACCACCCGCGCCGGGCCGTCGACCCCGCCTACTCCGCCCGCGTCGCGGCCGCCGCCGCTCGTCTCTTCGACGAGCTCGACCCGACTCCCCTGCGGGCCGCCGCCTATCCGGAGGGCTACACCCCGGACAACCACGGGCTGATCGGACAGCCGGTGGGCCTGGACCGGGTCACCGCCCTGGCCGGCTTCTCCGGACACGGCTTCAAACTCGCCCCGCTTCTGGGGGAGATCGCGGCCGATCTCGCGCTCACCGGCGGCAGCGAGTGGCCCGTCCACCGGCTCGCGCTCGACCGCCAGGTCCCGCCCGCTCCCCAGTCGCAGCCGCAGTCCCAGCCGCAGTCCAAGCCGCAGTCCAAGCCCTCATCCGACAAGGAACCAGAACGCACATGATTCGGATCGGAGTCGACGTCGGTGGCACGTTCACCGACGTCACCGCCCTGGACACCACGACCGGCCGGTTCCACATCCGCAAGATCCCGACCACCGTGCGGGACCAGTCGGTCGCGGTCGCCTCCGGCGTCGAGGAGGTGCTCGCC
>CAWFMG010000009.1:0-409660 GCA_963816875.1 uncultured Actinomycetota bacterium | reverse complement strand
TGGTCACTGGGCCTGGATCAGGTTCCACCCCGGGCGATCGTGTGACTGCCTGGCAGCCGGTCGTTGTCCTGATGTGAGTCGGGGTGACCTCACCGACCAGGAGTGGGAGCGGGGACCGGGCCTAGGCACTCGTGCGCCGGCGAATCCGCTCCCTGCCCTCCTGGGGAAGCGCGTCGGCGACCAGCAGCCGCGGCAGGAGGTCCGGTTCGAGAGTCATCGCGCGGAAGACGAGCGCGACCGTCACGTCGTGCTCCGGCCGGTGCACGATCTCGACGGGGTCGGACGCGCGGATGTCTCCCGGCTCGATCACGCGCAGATAGGCGCCCGGCACCGCGGCCTGGGTGAACCGCCTGATCCAGCCCTCTCGTTCCAGCCACCCCTGGAACGTCGCGCACGGGACCCGCGCGCACGACACCTCCAGGATCACCTGCGCCCCGATGCGCCAACGCTCACCGATCAGGGCGCCGTTGACGTCGAGGCCGAGGGTCGTGAGGTTCTCCCCGAAGACGCCGTTGGCCAGTGGCCTGCCCAGCTCGGTCTCCCACTCGTCGAGATCCTCGCGGGCATAGGCGTACACGGCCTGGTCGGAACCGCCGTGATGCTGCACGTCGTAGACGCGGTCGCCGGCGAGGCCGACCTCGCCGGTGCCCTTGGGACCGGGGGCGACGACGGCGACCGGCCCTTCAACGGGCCGCTTGTCGATGCCCGTCGCGCTGAGCCCCTTCCACGGGTTGGGCCGTGGCGTGCCGACATTGACGGAGAGCAGCCTCATGCGGCAACAGTACGATCGTTCACCACCAGGACGACCCCTTTCCGTCCAGCCTCCGCGGGCGGACCAGACCGAGCTGACGTCTGACGGCAGCGGCCGGTGGCCGCTACCGGGCGTCGGCCAACGTGTCCAGGAGTGCCGGGAGGGACTGGCCGATGGGGGTGCGGATGACCTCGTCGGCCAGGTTGTCGTACGGAGTAGGTTCCGCGTTGACGATGATCAGCCGGGCGCCGTGTTCCGCCGCGAGGCCGGCCAACGAGGCGGCGGGCTGGACCTGGAGGCTGGTGCCGACCGCGATCAGCACGTCGCAGACCTGCGCGATCTTCGCCGCTTCGGCCAGCACCTCCGGGTCCAATGTCTCGCCGAACATCACGGTGGCGCTCTTGAGGATGCCTTCGCACCGGGTGCACGCCGGGTCCGGTTCCCCGGCCTCGACTCGCTCCAGGGCGGCGGCCATCGTGGTGCGGTCCCCGCACGCGGTGCACACGACCGTCCGGGCGGAGCCGTGCAGTTCGAGAACCTTGTGGTCGGACAGCCCTGCCGCCTGGTGCAGCCCGTCGACGTTCTGCGTGATCACCCGCACCGGCACGCCGGCGCTCGCCAGCCGGACCACCGCGTCGTGCGCGGCGTTGGGCTTCGCCGAGAACGCGGGGCTTCCGCGCCGCATTCGCCAGGAGCGCCGGCGGATCTCCGGATCGTTCATGTAGAAGCCGTACGTGACCAGCTTCTCCGCGTCGGGATCGCGCCGCCACAGTCCCTGCGGACCGCGATAGTCCGGAATGCCCGAATCAGTCGATATGCCCGCACCGCTGAGGATGGCGACCAGCGGACGGCGTGCGGAGCTCTGCGCGGATCCCATGCCGGCGAGTCTGCCGGATCACGCGAGGGTGGGGGACGGCGCCTCCGCACAGGCGCCGCCCCCCGGGGGAAGGCCGGGGCTCCCTGCCGATGAGGGTGGGAGGGGACTCGGCGGGGAGCCCCGGCTGGTTCGGGGGAGGCGGGTCAGGGGGCGGCCAGGGCCGCCCGGCCCGCCTCCAAGCGGGCCACGGGTACCCGGAACGGCGAGCAGGACACGTAGTCCAGGCCGGCCTCGTGGAAGAAGTGCACGGACTCCGGATCGCCGCCGTGTTCGCCGCAGACGCCCAGCTTCAGGTCGGGGCGGGTGGCCCGGCCGCGTTCCACGGCGACGCGGACCAGGGAGCCGACGCCGTCGGCGTCGATGGTCTCGAACGGGGAGACCCCGAAGATGCCCTTCTCCAGGTACGCGGCGAAGAAGCTGGCCTCCACATCGTCCCGGGAGAAGCCCCAGACCGTCTGGGTGAGGTCGTTGGTGCCGAAGGAGAAGAAGTCGGCGCTGCCGGCGAGTTCGCCGGCGGTGAGGGCGGCGCGCGGCAGTTCGATCATGGTGCCGAGGGGGATCGACAGCTCGCATCCGCGCTCGGCGGCGACCTCCGCCACAGCCCGTTCGGCGTCCGCCCTGACGATCTCCAGCTCCCGGGCCGTGCCGACCAGCGGGATCATGATCTCCGGACGCGGGTCGCCGGCGTCGGCCAGGCGGTCGGCGGTGGCCTCGGCGATGGCGCGAACCTGCATCGTGAACAGTCCTGGCACCACGAGGCCGAGGCGGACGCCGCGCAGTCCGAGCATCGGGTTCTGCTCGTGCAGCCGCCGGACGGCGGTCAACAGCCGGGCGTCGTGGTCGTCATGGTCGTCGCGGGCGTCCGCCGTGGCCACCCGGACGGACAGTTCGGTGAGGTCGGGCAGGAACTCGTGCAGCGGCGGGTCGAGCAGCCGCACGGTGACGGGCAGACCGTCCATCGCCGCGAAGAGCGAGCGGAAATCGGACCGTTGGAGGGGAAGCAACGCGTCCAGCGCGGCGGCGCGCGCCGCGTCCGTGTCGGCGAGGACCAGGCGCTCGACGAGCTCCCGGCGCTGGCCAAGGAACATGTGCTCGGTGCGGGTCAGGCCGATGCCCTCGGCGCCGAAGCGGCGGGCGCGGGCCGCGTCCTCGGCGGTGTCGGCGTTGGCGCGCACGCCCAACTGGCGGGTGCGGTCGGCCAGGGTCATCATCCGGTGCACGGCCGCCACCAGGTCGTCCACCTGATCGTCGCCGGTCGCGCGCGGCGGCGTGCCGCCGTTCTCGAAGTACTCCATGACGGCCGAGGGCACCACGGGGAGCTCGCCCAGGTAGACATCGCCGGTGCCGCCGTCGATGGACACGACGTCGCCCTCGTGGACCACCGTGCCGTCCGGGGTGGTCAGCCGGCGGGCCGCCACGTCGACGTCCAGGTCCTCGGCGCCGCAGACGCAGGTGGTGCCCATGCCGCGGGCGACGACGGCGGCGTGCGAGGTCTTGCCGCCGCGCGAGGTGAGGATGCCGCGCGCCGCGAGCATGCCCTCCAGATCGTCCGGGTTGGTCTCGCGGCGGACCAGGATGACCGCCTCGCCCTCCGCCGCGCGGGCGGTCGCCGTGGCGGAGTCGAAGACGGCCGCGCCCACGGCGGCGCCCGGCGAGGCCGCGAGGCCGTTGGTCAGAGGTGCGGGCCGGGACCGGGTGTCGAAGCGCGGGAACATCAGATGGGAGAGCTGCCCGCCGCGCACCCGGCGCAGCGCCTCGTCGGCGTCGATCAGGCCCTGGTCGAGCAGCTGGGTGGCGATGCGGAACGCCGCCGCGGCGGTGCGCTTGCCCACCCGGGTCTGCAGCAGCCACAGCTTCCCGCGCTCGATGGTGAACTCGATGTCGCACAGGTCCCGGTAGTGGTTCTCCAGGATCTCCATGACGCCCAACAGCTCGTCGTACGACCGCTTGTCCAGGCGCTCCAGCTCGGCCAGCGGCACGGTGCTGCGGATGCCGGCCACGACGTCCTCGCCCTGGGCGTTCGCCAGGTAGTCGCCGTAGATGCCCTGGCGTCCGGTGGCCGGGTCACGGGTGAAGGCGACGCCGGTACCGGAGTCGGGGCCGCGGTTGCCGAAGACCATGGCGACGACGCTGACCGCGGTGCCGAGGTCGTGCGGGATGCGCTCACGACGGCGGTAGACGCGGGCCCGTTCGCCGTTCCAGGAGTCGAAGACCGCCCGGATCGCGAGATCGAGCTGCTCGCGCGGGTCCTGCGGAAAGTCGCGTCCCGAATGCGCCCGCACCAGGTCCTTGAACTGGCGTACCACGCCGCGCAGGTGCCGGGCGTTCAGCCCGGTGTCGGCGGCCACGCCGACCGCGCGGCGGGCGGTCTCCAGGCGCTCCTCGAAGAGCTCGCCGTCGATGCCGAGGACCGTCTTGCCGAACATCTGGATGAGCCGCCGGTAGGAGTCCCAGGCGAACCGCTCGTCGCCGGTCCGGGCGGCGAGCGCCGGCACGGAGTCGTCGCTCAGCCCGACGTTGAGGACGGTGTCCATCATGCCGGGCATGGAGAACTTCGCGCCGGAGCGCACGGAGACCAGCAGCGGGTCCCGGCCGCGGCCGAGCCGGCGGCCCATGCGGTGCTCCAGGGCGGCGAGGTGCGCACTCACCTCGTCGCGGAGCGCCGGCGGTTCCGCGCCGGTGCGCAGGTAGGCGCGGCACGCCTCGGTGGTGATGGTGAAGCCCGGAGGGACGGGCAGGCCGAGCCTGGTCATCTCGGCGAGGTTGGCGCCCTTGCCGCCGAGCAGGTCCGCCATGTCCCGGCGGCCGTCGGCCAGGTCGTAGACGAACCGCGCGGCCGGCTCGGGGGGCGCGGACGGTGGGTGGAGCGGGGGATGGGGATGTGTACGTATTTCCGGCACGGGACTCGACTCCTCGTGAGCGGCTGCCCTGACAGCGGGAGACTACCCAAGAAACCGCTCATCTGAGCGTCGCTTCTATCATACGTGTCAGGCATCACGCCGACAACGAGCCGAGCGTGCTGTCAAGTAAGGCGCACCGGTGTGGCGGTTGGGCGGGGATGAGCCGAGGTGAGCGGGGGCGACGCGCGGGCGTGAAGAGGGGGGCGCGGGACCGTCAGAGGCCGAGCGCGGCGAGCCGCGCGTCGGCGCGCTCCGGTGCGTACAGATGCTCGACGACCATGGCGGCGGCGCCGATCAGACCCGCGCGCTCGCCGAGCCGCGAGGTGACCACCTGCAGATACGCGGTGGTGCGGGGCATGGCCCGCTGGTAGAGCAACTCCCGTACGCCGGTGACGAACGGAGGGCCGGCCAGGTCGCCGGCGATCATCAGAACCCCCGGGTTGAGCAGCGTGACCACCGTGGCCAGCACCTCCCCCACCAGCCGGCCGGCGTCCCTGGCCAGCCGCACCGCGTCGGGCTGGCCGATCGCCAACTGGTCACGCACGCCGGAGCCCGAGGCGGTGGGTATGCCGCCGGCGGTGAGCTGCTCGGCGAGCGCGCGGCCACTGGCGACGGCGGCCAGGCAGCCGTACGAGCCACAGCGGCACAGGGCGTCGGTGCGATCCATCAGCCGTATGTGGCCTATGTCACCGGCGCCGCCGTCTATGCCCCGGTACATCTCGCCGTCCACCACGACCCCGGCTCCTATGCCGGTGGAGACCTTGACCAGCAAGAAGGCCGAGCAGTCGGCGAAGCCGTGGCGCTGCTCGGCGTAGGCCAGCACGTTGGCGTCGTTCTCCACCAGCACCGGCATGGCGGTCAGGTGCTCCGGCGCGGCGGACCGCTCAGAGGAGGCCGGTGTGGCGGGCGCGGAGCCCTCGGGAGCCCGCCCCTCGGACGTTTGTGCGCCCCCCGAATGCGCCTGTGCGCCCTGACGCGCCTCAGCCCGGCCAACGCGGCCCACGTGCTCGGCGAAAGCCTGGCGCATCCGCTCGCGCACGGGGAAGCCGTCCCAGCCCGGCATCATCGGCGGTTCCACCACCCGGCCTGTGGCGAAGTCCACAGGTCCGGGCACCGCGAGCCCGATTCCGCACACTGTGGAGGGCGCCACACCGACCTTCTCCAGGAGCATCGCGAACCACCGGCAGAGCCGGTCGAGCACCTCGTCGGGACCGTCGTTGACCAGCAGGGATCCCGTGTGCTCGGCCAGCACCGCGCCGGACAGGTCGAGCACCCCGGCGCGTGCGTGCCGGGTGTCCAGGTCGGCGCAGAGCACCACGGCGTGGCCGGCGTCGAACTCCAGCCGGACGGCCGGCCGGCCGCCGGTCGGCGGCTGGCCCGGATCGCCCGCCACCTCCCGCACCCAGCCGGAACGAAAGAGCTGGTCAAGCCGGTGTCCGACGGTGGATCTGGACAGTCCGGTGATCCGCTGGAGCTCCCCGCGGGTGCTGGCCCGCTCCCTCCGGATCAGCCTCAGCAGATGCCCGGCGCTCGCCTGCGTCATCACCGCACATGCCTTCCCGGTCGCCGTCGAAGTCGGGTACGTCACCCCCCATTTAGCTTGTGGGACAGATATTACAGCGCTACTTTTGCGTGTTAAGCAGACGTAACTCTGCGATACCTTCGACAAAACAGCAGAACAACAGGCGGTGCCGCCGTGAGGCAGCGGTGACGCCGAACGCCCCTCGGAGCCCACGTGGAAAGCGCTGACCAGCCCGACCCCCTCCCCGCAGCACCCTCCTCGATCGCATACAACGGCGCCCGCCACGTCCTCGACCGGAACTGGACCGGGGCCTCCACGGTGCCGTCGCGCGCGCTGTACCCGCACCAGTGGAGCTGGGACTCCGGATTCATCGCCATCGGGCTGCGCCACCTCTCGCCGTTCCGGGCCCAGCGTGAGCTGGAGACCCTGCTGACCGCCCAGTGGGACGACGGCCGGATCCCGCATATCGTCTTCAACCCCGCCGTTCCCCTGACGGCCTACTTCCCCAGCCCCGACTTCTGGCGCTCCTCGACCGCGGGGGCCGCGGCCGGAGCGCCCGGAACGGTGGAGACCTCGGGGATCGTGCAGCCGCCCATCCACGCGCTCGCCGCCTGGCTGGTGCACCGGGCCGATCCCGCCGCCTCCCGGCGGCGCGGCTTCCTGCGCCGGGTGTACCCGCGACTGGTGGCCTGGCAGCGGTACCTGACCGGCCGCCGTGACTTCGGCGGCGACGGCCTCGCCTCGATCGTGCACCCCTGGGAGTCCGGCATGGACAACAGTCCGTGTTGGGACGGGCCGCTCTCCCGGGTGGACCCCGCCGCCAGCGGCAGCTTCCGCCGCGCCGACCTGGCGCACGCCTGCCACGCCGACCGCCCCACCGACCTGGACTACGGCCGGTACGTGCGGCTCGCGGAGAACTACCGCGACCACGGATACCTGGACGACGACGGGGTGCCGCGCCCGTTCGCCGTGGAGGACCCGGGCGTCAACGCCCTGCTGATCGCCTCCGAGCACGCGCTGGCGGAGATCGCCGTGGAGCTCGGCACCGACCCCGCCGACCATCTCGTGCGCGCCGAGGCGAAGACCACGGCCCTGCTGAAGCGGCTGTGGCAGCCGGAGGCGGGCCTGTTCCTCTGCCATGACGTGCTGACCGGCGAGGCGATCGAGGAGCGCAGCGGCGCCGGCCTGATCCCGCTGATCGTGCCGGGCCTGCCCGAGGACGTCGTCGCCGCGCTGCTGCGCACCGCCTCAGGACCGCATTTCGGGCTGGGCGACACGACCCGCCTGCTGCCGAGCTACGACCTGACCGGGCACGCGTTCGACGCGGCGAGGTACTGGCGCGGGCCCGCCTGGTTCAACGTCAACTGGCTGGTGGAGCGCGGCCTGCGGTGCCACGGGGAGCAGCGCAGGGCCGACGCGCTGCGCACGGCCTTCTGCGAGGCCGCGGCGGAGTCCGGCTTCGCCGAGTACGTCGACCCGTTCAGCGGCGAAGCGCGGGGCACTCGCGGCTTCGGGTGGACCGCGGCACTCACCGTCGACCTGCTGCGCACCCGTGAGGCGCCGTGGGCCGAGACGCTGCACGAGCCGGCGGCCCAGGCCGTGCCCCGGCCCGCGCCCCGGCGGGCTCGCGGGGTGGCTCCGGGGACGTCTGTGGGAACGGTCCCAGGGACGGCCACGGAAACGGCCACGGAGACGGCTGTGCAGACGGCTGTGCAGACGGCCGGGAAGACGGACATCGAGCGGATGTCGGTGACCGAGGACGCGGCGCCGACCGGGGAGAGGGAGACGCGGTGATCAGTACGCAGCACTGCCTGCTCGTCCGCGACGGCACGTTCGTCGCGGTGGGACCGTCGGGAGACATCACCGGCGAGCGCGGCGCCCAGCCCGACGGGCTGTTCGCCCGGGACGCCCGCCATCTGAGCCGCTGGCAGCTCACGGTGGACGGCGGCACGCCCACCGTTCTGGTGCCCGCCTCCCCGCCCGGTCCTGCCCAGCCTCCCCCAGACCTCGGCCGGAGGGACCCGCATGGCTGGGCGCCGGCCACCGCCTTCTCGGTGCTCACCCCGCAGGGCAGCCGCGCCGAGGCGCCCGCGCACACCGTCTTCCGGGAGCAGTCCGTCACCGAGGGCACGCTGGTCGAGCGGATCCGGCTCAGCAGCAACCGCGCCGAGACGTCGAGCACCCTGCTCGCCCTCACCGTGGACGCCGACTTCGCCGACCAGTTCGAGCTGCGCTCCGACCACCGTTGGTACGAGAAGCCACACGCGGTCCGCACCCGCGTCGCCCGCCCCGACGGCGTCGAGTTCGGCTACCGGCGCCGCGAATGGCACTCCCGCACCGTGGTCACCGCCCAACCGGCTCCCGACGCCGTCGAGGAGACCGGCAGCGGGGCGCGGCGGCTGTGCTGGGTGCTGGAGCTGCCGCCGCACGGTGCCACCGAGATCACGCTGCGGGTCGAGGCGCACCCGCACGGCGCACCGGCGCCGGCAACGCTGGAGCCCGACCCGTTCCTGGCCGCCCCGACGCTGCCCGGGCTCGGCGGCGACGGCGGCACGGACGGCCTCGTGGCGGAGTGGCCCGAGCTGGCGCGCGCCTGCGACCAGGGCCTGAACGAGCTGGCGGCGCTGCGCGTCGCGGCCGCCGGGCCCGACGGCGAAACGCTGCGGGTGCCGGCCGCGGGGGTGCCGTGGTTCGTCACCCTGCTGGCCAGGCACGCCCTGGTCACCTCGCTGTTCGCGCTCCCCAGCCGGCCGGGACTCGCCGCCGACACGCTGCTCGCGCTCGCCGCCACCCAGGCCACGGCCGAGGACCAGGAGCGGATCGCCCAGCCGGGCAAGATCGTGCACGAACTGCGCCACGGCGAGCTGGCGTACTTCGGACAGGTCCCCTACGCCCAGTACTTCGGCTCGGTGGACAGCACCCCGCTGTTCGTCGCGCTGCTCGGCGCGCATGCGGCGGCGACCGGGGACGACAAGCTGGCGCAGCGGCTGGAACGGCAGGCCAGGGCCGCCGTGCGGTGGATGTTCGAGTACGGCGGCCTCGCCGAACGCGGCTACCTGCGCTACCGGGCCGACCTCGGCGGGCTGGCCAACCAGTCCTGGAAGGACTCCCCCGGCGCCATCTGCTTCGCCGACGGCACCTCGGCCAAGGGCGTGATCAGCGCGGCCACGGCGCAGGGGTACGCGTACGAGGCGCTCCGCCAGGCCGCCCGTCTGGCGCGCACCAGCTGGCAGGACGCGGACTACGCCGACCGGCTGACGGCGGAGGCGGACGAGCTGCGCGAGCGGTTCCTGGCCGACTTCTGGATGCCCGAGCACGACTTCCCGGCGCTCGCGCTGGACGGCGCGGGCCGCCAGGTGGACGCGCTCGGCTCCGACGCCGGCCACCTGCTGTGGACCGGGATCCTCGACCAGGAACGCGGCGCCGCGGTCGGGCGCCGGCTGCTGGAACCCGATTTCTTCTCCGGCTGGGGCATCCGCACCCTGGCGTCGGGACAGCGGGCCTACCACCCGCTCTCGTACCACCGGGGCAGCGTCTGGCCGCACGACAGCGCCATCGCCGCGCTCGGCCTCGCCCGGTACGGACTGCACGAGGAGGCGCGGACGGTGGGCAGCGGGCTGCTCGACCTGGCGACGCGCGCGGACTACCAGATTCCGGAGGTCATCGCGGGCTACGGCCGCACGGAACACGCCGATCCGGTGCCCTACCCACACGCCTGCTCCCCCCAGGCCTGGGCGGCAGCCACCCCCTTCGCCCTCCTGACCGCCCTCACCACCGCCTCCCCGGCCTCGGCCCCCGCCCCGAGCTGAGGCCCCACCCACGACGACGCGGGCAGGTGCCGGCGGGGCCGGCAGGCTGCCCGACCACGACGGCTGACCGGCGAGCCCGACAACGGTTCGCACGGCCACGCGCACAGCCGGGCTCCACCCGAAGCGGCGCGCCGGCGCCACCGACGTGTCCAGCCGCGCCGTCGCCGAGCCCGGCACCGACTCGCACCGCCACGCGCACGACCGAGCCCCGCCCGGAGCGGCGCTGGCGCGCCGGCGTCAGAGCGCGCCCGCGGTCAAGGCCAATCAGCAGCGGCTGGTCAGCCGCCGGAAGTGGCCAGCTCCGCCTCCGCGGTGACGGCGGCGGCCACGTCGCAGGGGTCGTCGAGCCAGCCGTCCGGGAGCGCCACCCGGTTCCGGCCCGACGTGCGGCCGCGTGGGCCGGCCGCGCCGAGCGGCCAGGGCTGGTCCAGGTCCAGTTCGTCGAGCAGCACCCGGAGTTCGTCGAGCGACGCGGCGACCGCGAGGCGGCGCCGCTGCGCCGAGCCGACCGAGAAGCCCTTGGTGTACCAGGCGACGTGCTTGCGGAAGTCGATGACGCCGCGCGCCTCGTCCGCCAGCCACTCCCCCAGCAGCCGGGCATGCCGCACCATCACGTGGGCCACCTCGCGCAGCGTCGGGCCGCCCGCCGGGACCCCGGCACCGGCACCGGCACCGGCACCGGCACCGGCACCCTGGAACGCGTCGACCAGCTCGGCGAACAGCCACGGCCGACCCAGGCAGCCCCGGCCCACCACGACGCCGTCGCAGCCGGTCGCGCGCATCATCCGCAGCGCGTCGGGTGCCGACCAGATGTCGCCGTTGCCCAGCACGGGAATCTCCGGCACGGCCTCCTTCAGCCGCGCGATGGCGTCCCAGTCGGCCTCGCCGCCGTAGTGCTGGGCGGCGGTGCGGCCGTGCAGGGCGATCGCCGTGACACCCTCCTCGACCGCGATGCGCCCGGCGTCCAGGTACGTGAGGTGGTCGTCGTCGATGCCCTTACGCATCTTCATGGTCACCGGCAGCGGGCCAGCGTTGGCCACGGCCTCGCGCAGGATCGCGCGCAGCAGCGGACGCTTGTACGGCAGGGCGGAGCCGCCGCCGCGGCGGGTGACCTTCGGCACCGGGCAGCCGAAGTTCAGGTCGATATGGTCGGCCAGGTCCTCCTCGGCGATCATCCGCACCGCCTGGCCGACGACCTGCGGGTCCACGCCGTACAGCTGGATGGAGCGGGGCCGCTCCACGGCGTCGAAGTGGATCAGCCGCATCGTCTTGTCGTTGCGCTCCACCAGCGCCCTGGTGGTGATCATCTCGCTGACGAACAACCCCCGCCGCGCCTCGCCGGCCCCCTCCGGCGAACGACCCCCGACCCCCCGCTCGCCCTCGGCACTGCGACTCCCCGGGGGACGACCCCCGACCCCCCGCTCGCCCTCGGCGTATTCGCGGCACAGCGTGCGGAAGGGCGCGTTGGTGATGCCCGCCATGGGTGCGAGCACCACGGGCGGGTCCACGGTGATCGCGCCGATCCGCAGCGGCTGAGTCGTCATCCGGCCATTCTCCCTCACCTGCCGGGGGCGGCCGTGCCCGCTCGGAGCAGCGCGGCCACCTCCTCGGCCTCGGGCAGGGCCATCGCGGCGTAGAGCCGGTGCGCCGCGTCCAGGTGGTTCGCCGCGACCTCCCGGGCGCCGCCGTCCAGGGCGAGCTCGCCGAGCAGGCGGTGGGCCCTGGCCTCGCCCGGACGGGCGCCCGTCGCGCGGCTGAGACTCAGGGCATGCTCGGCGTGCGCGGTGGCGTCAGGGTGGTCGCCGGCGGCGCGTTCGGCCTCGGCGAGCGCGGTCAGTGCCTGGGCCTGGAGCACCCGGTGCGCGTCGCCGACCAGCGTCCGTGCCGCCAGCGCGCGTTCCCGGGCGGTGCCCGGCTCCCCCGCGTGCAGCGCATGCTCGGCGAGCCCGAGCAGCGCCTCGGCCGTGCCGTTCCGGTATCCGGCCTGTTCCGCCGTGGCCAGGGCCCGGTGCAGCCACTCCTCGGCCGCGTCCGGGCGCGCCCGGCGCCGGGCCGCGGCGAGGATGACGAGGGCGTCCACCTCGACGCGCTGGTTCCCCGTGGTCTCGGCCCTGGCCAGCACCCGGCGCGCGGTCTCCTCGGCCTCGGCGAGGCGACGGCGGGCGCAGTGGATGCGCGCGACGTCGTTGAGCACCGGCAGCCGCTCCGGTGCTTCGCCGCGCGGCTCCAGCTCGGCGAGCGCGGCGCGGGCGTCGGCGAGCGCGGCGTCGAGGTCGCCGGCGTTGCGCCGGACGCTGGCGAGATTGCCGAGCGCGATCGCGGCGGCCGGTCCCGGGTGGCTGCGCCGACGGGCCAGGTCGAGCGCCGCGCTGAGGTGCTCCTCCGCGCGGCGCAGGTCCAGGCCCTCGTACGCGGCTCCGAGATTGCCATGCACCGACGCGACGCTCTGGCGCGGCCCGTGGCGTTCGGCGAGCCGGAGCGCATGGGTGAACAACTCCACGGCGCGCTCCACCCGCCCCTGCCAGTAGGAGCTGCCGGCCAGGTTGTTCACCACCGCGATCTCGCCCGCCGGCCAGTCGGCCTCGGCGTACGCGGCGACCGAACGCTCCAGGCAGGCCACGGAGCGATCCACGGCTCCGGTGTGCCACCAGGCCTGGCCGATGCTGTGCAGCATCTCCGCCTCGGCGGTCCGGTCCCCCGCAGCCCGGGCCGCGTCCAGCGCGGCCTCCGCCGCCGCCAGCCAGTCCGGGACCAGCGATCGCCGCGCGAGGTACCCGCGCAGCGCGTCCACCAGCCACCAGGCGAACGCGACATCGCCGGCATCCACCCCTGACGCGGCTTCCGGCGCGGTGTCCGGTGCGTGGTCGGGGCGGTCCGCGCCGGGGGCGCGCGCCGCGATCTCGTGGATGGCCGCGAGGAGGTTGGCGCGTTCGGCGTCGAGCCAGGCGGCGGCCTCGGTGGCGTTCACGAAGCGCGGCCCGCCCTCGTGCGGCGGCCGCGGCATGCGGCGGAAGACGGGCTCGACCAGAGCGCCGGCCGTGTCCGCGCCGGCCAGATAGTGGGTGAGGAGCCGCCGGGTGGCGGCCACCCGCGCCTCGGGCGGGCATTCGGCGCGCGCCCGCTCACGGGCGTACTCGCGCATCAGGTCGTGGAAGGCGTAGCGGCCGGGGGCCGGCGTCTGCACCAGGCTGGCCGTCGCCAGCCGGGCCAGGGCCTGCCGCGCCTCGTCGGCCGGCAGGCCGACCAGCGCCGCCACCGCGTCGGGGGTGGCGTCGGGGCCCGGGACCAGCCCCAGCAGCCGGAAGACGCCGCGCTCGCGGTCGCCGAGCGCGGCGTAGGACAGGTCGAACGCGCCGCGCACCGCGGCCCGGGGGTCGTCGTCCACGCCGAGTTGGGACAGCCGGTCGCCGTGCCGCAGCTCCGCGACGTAGCCGGTCAGGTCGCCGTACCCCGCGAGGTTCGCCCCGGCGATCCGCAGCGCGAGCGGGATATGCGCGCACAGCCGGGCCAGCTCCCGCGCCGCCGCCGGCTCGCGGTGCACCCGGTCGGCGCCGAGCAGCGTGGTCAGCAGCCGCTCGGATTCGGCCGGGTCGAGCGCGTCCAGCAGGAGGTGCCGCGCACCGTCGAGGCTCAGGCCGCGCAGCGCGTTCCTGCTGGTGACCAGCACGGCGCAGGAACGGCCGCCCGGCAGCAGCGGGCGCACCTGCTCGGGGCCGGCCGCGTTGTCCAGCAGGACCAGCACCCGTCGGTCGGCAAGCAGCGTGCGGTAGAGCGCGACCTGCTCGTCGCGCGCCACGGGTATCCGCTCCCGTGGTGTGCCCAGGGCCAGCAGGAAACGGGCCAGCACGTGGCTGGTGTCACGCCGGGGCCCGTCGTCCGCGTAGCCGCGCAGATCGGCGTGGAGTTGGCCGTCGGGGTAGGCGTGGCTCGCGGCGTGCGCGGCGCGCACGGTCAGCGCGGTCTTGCCGACGCCCGGCGAGCCGGAGACCACCACCAGCCGCGGAGCGGCTCCGCCGCCGGTCGTGCCGGCCGCGGCGGCTCGCGGCACACGGCAGTGACACCGGATGTGTTCGCCCCCGCGCGCTTCCAGCCGGTCGACGGAGCCGACCGGCTGGAAGCGCGCGACGTGGACGGGGTGGGGACGACGCGGGGCGAGCCCTCGCCGGACGGCGCGGGCGCCGCCCGGTGTCCTAGGAGTGTGGCGAGCTCCGCCAGCGGCGCGGCCCGGCCGACGAAGTCGGGGAGGTCGGCCGGCAGTTCCAGCGGGTGCGGCGGGCCGGGCGGCGCCGGCCCGGGGCCAGCCGCCTTCCGCGGTGCCGGCCCGATCGCCTCGCCGCGCAGCAGGGCGACGTGCAGCTCGCGCAGCTCGGCTCCGGGATCCACGCCCAGCTCCTCGCGCAGCACCTCGCGCACGCGCTGGAACGCGTCGAGCGCCTCCGCCTGTCGCCCGCTCCGGTGCAGGGCGCGCATCAGCTGCGCCCAGAAGCGCTCGCGCAGCGGATGCTCGGCGGTCAGCCGCCGCAGCTCGGCGACGAGCCGGGCGGCGCCGGAGGCGGAGCTGCCGGGGTCGAGCCCCAGGTCGAGGTCGATGCGTCGCTCCAGCGCGGCCAGCCGTCGCTCGGCCAGCGCCGGCGCGGCGTCGCGCCGCAGCGACGCGGAGGGCACATTGGACAGCGCGGGGCCGCGCCACAGCGCCAGGGCCTGGCTCACCGCCACGCGCTCGGCGTCGGGGTCGCCGGCCGCGGCGGCCCGGTCGGCGCCGGCCAGCAGCTCGTCAAAACGGTGCAGGTCGAGGCGGTCGTGATCCAGCCGGAGCAGGTACCCGTCCGGGCGGGTGGCGATGAGGTTCTGGTCGGGGCCCAGGGCGTGCCGCAGCCGCATGACGTAGGCGCGCAGCGTGCCGCGCGCGTCGCCCGGCGGGTCCTCGCCCCACAGCCGCTCGGTCAACTCGTCCAGCGGGACGGACTGGCCGCCGCGCCACAGCAGCGCGGCGAGCACCACCCGCTGTTTCGCCGCCCGCACCTCGACGGGCCGCCCGGCGCGCAGCACCTCGAGCGGCCCGAGCAGACGGAACTCCAGCTCGGACACGACCCGACCCCTCCGATCCTGCATACCTGGCGACGACCCAGGACGCGCCGGCAGCAGCACGTCCGGTCTTCACCGTAGCAACGCCCACCGACGGTCCCGCGTCATCGCCGCGTCACGCCGATGTCGGTGGCCTCGTGCAGCATGGTCGGCACGCGCTGCGGTCCGCACGGGGGTCGGGCCGCGGCGCGAGACTTGGGCACGACGGCTTGGGCAGGACAGCTTGGGCAGGACGGGGAGGCCGCGCACGAGCAGCTGCGCTCGATGGGGTACGAGCAGGGCTGGATCGTCGGCGAGACATACCACAACGACGCGACGGCCGCGGACAACATCCGCCGGGCCATCGCGGACACCGGCCGCGAGGTGTACTGGCTCACCCAGTGGCCGTTGACCCGCGACCGGGGCTGCGAGCACGTGGACGTGGCGCCGCCTGAGGCGTTCGACGCGTTCACCGCGGCCGGGCTGACCCCCCAAAAACCGGCTGGCCGGGTCGGGCCACCCCCCACCCCTGGCCCGGCTAGCCTCCCTCGACCACCATGGCGTGCAGCTTCTCCAGCCGCTCCCTGGTCTCCTCGTCCGCCGGCACGTAGGTCACCATGCGGGCCCCGAGCTGCGGGGCCAGCCACAGGTGGTTGCCGTTCAGATGCAGCAGGCCGACCCGGGCGTTCCTGAAGCGCTTGACCTTGCCGCCGGTGGCGCGGACCACCTCGTGCCGCTCCCACAGCTCGCGGAACTCGGCGGACTCGCGCTGGAGCCGCTTCAGCGCATGCTTCCAGGCCGGCTCGGCGATGTGCTCGGCCAGCAGGGCACGGTAGTTGGCGGTCATCACGCGGATGGTCTCGTCGCGGTCCACCAGCGCGCGGCGCCATTCGTCGTGGGTGAAGGCGAGCAGCATGCAGTTGCGGTCCTCCACGGGCACCGCGTCGAGATCGCACAGCAGGTGCCCGTAGGTGCGGTTGTAGGCGAGCAGGTCGTAGCGGCCGTTCTGGATGCAGGCCGGGATCGGCTCCAGCTGGCGCAGCACCTCGAGAAGGGCCGGCGGGATGCCGTCGCAGCCGTTCTCCGGCGCCGGGTCGGCCACCCCGGCCAGGGTGAAGAGGTGGCTGCGCTCGCCGGCGTCGAGCAGCAACGCGCGGGCGATGGCGTCCGCGACACCCGCCGAGACCTGGATGTCGCGGGCCTGCTCCAGCCACGTGTACCAGGTGACGCCGACCGAGGCGAGGTGCGCGACCTCCTCGCGGCGCAGTCCTGGGGTACGCCGCCGGCGGCCGCGGGTCAGGCCGACCCGCTCCGGCACGATGCGCTCCCTGCGGCTGCGGAGGAAGGCCGCGAGCTCCCGGCGGCGGATGTGCGCGCCGTCGTAGGGTGGCGGCGCCGGGAGTTTGGTGGCCGCGGCCGTCCCGGCGTGTGCCTCTGCGTGCATGAGACCCAGCATGCCACCGGCGCCGCCGCTGCCGAGCGGGGTGCCAGCCGGATGCCAGGTAGTGCTGATACCTGGATAAGGACACTCTGGTACCAGGCTGAGCGGCCGGCGCAGGCTCGGGATCATGGCAGAACCCACCGTCTCCACCGTCGCGGCCACACCCACCGCCTCGACCGTTCCCACCGCTCCGACCCCGACCGATGCCCGGGGTCGCGCCCCCGCCCATGACGCCGCGCCGGCCGCTCCGGCGGCGCGGCTCGGCCCGTTGGGCCTGTTCACGATCCTGCTCTGCCTGTCGCTGCTGATGATCGACGTCTTCGTGGTGAACGTCGCCCTGCCCACCATCGATCGGGACCTGGCCACCGGCCCCGCCCTGCTCGAACTGGTGGTGGCCGGCTACGCCCTCGCCCTCGCGGTGCTCCTGGTGCTGGGCGGCCGGCTCGGCGACACGTTCGGCCGGCGCCGGCTGCTGCTGGCCGGGGTCGCGGGCTTCGGGCTGGCCTCGCTCGCCTGCGGTCTGGCGCCGAACGCCTGGACGCTGGTGGCCGGCCGGGTGGCCCAGGGCGCCGCCGCCGCCCTGGTGCAGCCGCAGGTGCTCGGCACCATCCAGGCCGCCATCGAGGGCCAGCGGCGGGCCCGCGCGCTCGGCCTGGTCGGCGCCACCGCCGGCCTGTCCATGACCGCCGGGCAGGTCATCGGCGGCCTGCTGGTCGCCGCCGATCTCGCCGGCCTCGGCTGGCGGGCGGTGTTCATGATCAACGTCCCGGTCGTGCTGCTGGCCATGGTGCTGGTGGCGCGCTACGTGCCGGAGACCCGGGCAGCCCGCCCCACCAGGGTCGACGTGCCGGGCACCGTGCTGCTCGGCGTCACGCTGGTCGCGCTGCTGCTGCCGCTGACCGAGGGCCGGGCCGCCGGCTGGCCACTGTGGACCTGGCTGACGCTCGCCGCGGCACCGGTGGCCGGCGCCGCGTTCCTGGCGGTGGAGCGTCGCGCGGAGCGCACCGGACGCATCGTGCCGCTGGTGCCGCCGGCCCTGCTGCGGCTGCCCGGCATGCGGCGTGGTCTGCCGGCGCTGGCGGCGTGCGTCGGGGGCTTCGGCGGCTTCATGTTCGTGATGGCGCTCGCCTTCCAGCAGGGCCTGGGCTTCGGCCCGGTCAGGGCCGGCACCGCGCTGGTGCCCTACGCGCTGGCGTTCTTCGTCGCCTCGCTGGCCGGGCCGCGGCTGACCAACCGGCTGGGCGCGCGGGTGGTGACCTGGGGCGGCGTGATCCAGGCGGTCGGCGTGGCGCTGCTGGTGGTGACCGTGCTGCAGGGCTGGCCCGAGCTGGGCCTGGCGGAGCTGGCACCGGGGCTGCTGGTCGCCGGTTTCGGCCAGGGGATGCAGCTGCCGGTGTACTTCCGGATCGTGCTGGCCGACGTGCCGGCGGAGCGCGCCGGGGTCGGCAGCGGGGTCATGGCCACCGTGCAGCAGTCCGCGATGGCGCTGGGCGTGGCGCTGCTCGGCGCGCTGTTCCTCGCCGTGGTTCCCGGGCCCGGGATGCGGGACGCGCTGGCCCTGGCGCTGACAGCGCAGCTGGTGGCGGTGCTGGTGACGACCGCGCTGAGCCTGCGAGTCTCGATGGAAGGAAAATGAGCTGACAGATATTGATTTCTGTCATTCGATGTGGGACGCTCGAGCCATGACCACATCCACACCGCGATCCGCATCGCGCACGCTCGGCTCCACCGGACCGACCACCGCCGCCCTGGGCCTCGGCTGCATGGGCATGTCCGCGCTGTACGGCGACGCCGACCGCGGCGAGTCCATCGCGACCATCCACGGCGCGCTGGACGCCGGTGTCACCCTGCTCGACACGGGCGACTTCTACGGCATGGGGCACAACGAGATGCTGATCGGCGAGGCCCTGCGCACCGCCCCGGCGGCCGCCCGCGAGCGGGCGCTGACCAGCGTCAAGTTCGGCGCTCTGCGCACCGTCGAGGGCGCCTTCACCGGGTACGACGGCCGCCCCGAGGCCGTGCGGAACTTCGCGGCGTATTCGCTGCAGCGCCTCGGCCTGGACCATATCGACATCTATCGGATCGCCCGGGTCGACCCCGCCGTGCCCATCGAGGAGACGGTCGGCGCGATCGCCGATCTGGTCCAGGCCGGGCACGTGCGGCATATCGGGTTGTCCGAGGCCGGTGCGGACACCCTGCGCCGCGCCGCCGCCACCGCCCCGATCGCCGATCTCCAGATCGAGTACTCGCTGATCTCCCGGAGCGTCGAGCGGGACATCCTGCCCACGCTGCGGGAGCTCGGAATCGGCATGACGGCGTACGGGGTGCTCTCCCGCGGGCTGATCAGCGGCCATTGGACGGCCGACCGGCAGTTGGGGGCCAACGACTTCCGCGGTATGAGCCCGCGCTTCTCCGGGGACAACCTCCGGCACAACCTCACCCTGGTCGAGGCGCTGCGGAAGATCGCCGCGGACAAGGGCGTCTCCGTCGCGCAGATCGCCATCGCGTGGGTGCTCGCCCAGGGCGAGGACATCGTCCCGCTGGTCGGCGCCCGCACCAGGGAGCGGCTGGCGGAGTCGCTCGGCGCGCTTGACGTTACGCTCGACGCCGAAGACCTCGCCGCGATCGAGCGGGCCGTCCCGGCCGACGCGGCGGCCGGCGAGCGCTATCCGGCGGCCCAGATGGGGCATCTGGACAGCGAGCGGATATAGCGGTCGGGGCAGGACCGACGAGGACGGGATCGAGAAGGAGCCGATGGCCGAGACGTTGACTCCCGAGCGCATCCTGGAGGCCACCGAGGAGGTGCTGCGCCGCTACGGCCCGGCCAAGGCCACCGTGGTGGACGTGGCCCGGGCCCTGGGGGTCAGCCACGGTTCGGTCTATCGGCACTTCCCCACCAAGGCGGCGCTGCGCGGCGCGGTGATCAAGCGGTGGCTGGACCGGACCGCCCTGGAGCTGGAGTCGGTGGCGACCGACGAAGGACCGGCCGGGGAGCGGCTCGACCGCTGGCTGACCGACCTGTTCGAAGCCAAGCGGCACAAGGCGGGTGACGACCCGGAGCTGTTCGCGACGTATCAGACGCTGATCGGCGAGTACGGCGGAGTGGTGGACCAGCACATCACCGACCTGGAGGCGCAGCTCGCCCGGATCATCGAGGACGGCCGCACCCAGGGCGAGTTCGCCGCCCCGGCGCCCGGGGAGGGGCCTGAGGTCGTCACGGACGCCGCCACCGCGGCCCGCGCGGTCTTCCAGGCCACCAGCCACTTCCACGACCCGGCCTACGCGCCGGAGTGGACCCAGCCCGGCGTGACGGAGGCGTTCCGCGCCGTGCGTGAGCTGGTGCGGCGCGGCCTGCGGGCCTGAGCGGCCGGGCCCGGGCATCGGGGGACCGACCGCTCAGGGGTCCTGCGGCTCCGCTTTCAGCGGCGCCTTCAGCAGCCGATCAGGCGACCGGCCAGGTAGCCCTCCACCTGGTCCAGGGACACCCGCTCCTGCCGCATGCTGTCGCGTTCGCGGACGGTCACCGCGTTGTCCTCCAGGGTGTCGAAGTCGATGGTCACGCAGTACGGCGTGCCGATCTCGTCCTGGCGGCGGTAGCGGCGGCCGATGGCGCCCGCATCGTCGAACTCGATGTTCCAGTGCTTCCGCAGCGCGGCCGCCAACTCCTTGGCCTTGGGCGAGAGCTGCGGGTTGCGCGACAGCGGCAGCACCGCGACCTTCACCGGCGCCAGTCGGGGGTCGAGGCGCATCACGACGCGCTTCTCCATCTTGCCCTTGGCGTTCGGCGCCTCGTCCTCACGGTAGGCGTCGAGCATGAACGCCAGCATGGTCCGGCCGACGCCGGCCGCCGGCTCGATGACGTACGGCGTCCAGCGCTCCCCGGCCTCCTGGTCGAAGTAGCTCAGGTCCTGGCCCGACCCCTTCGAGTGCGCGGTCAGGTCGTAGTCGGTGCGGTTGGCGACGCCTTCCAGCTCACCGAACTCCGAGCCGGCGAAGTTGAATCGGTACTCGATGTCGACCGTGCGCTTGGAATAGTGGGAGAGCTTCTCCTTGGGGTGCTCGAACCACCGCATGTTCTCCTCGGAGAGGCCGAGGTCGCGGTACCAGTTCCAGCGCTGCTCCATCCAGTACCCGTGCCAGGTCTCGTCCTCGCCCGGCTTGACGAAGAACTCCATCTCCATCTGCTCGAACTCCCGGGTGCGGAAGATGAAGTTCCCCGGGGTGATCTCGTTCCGGAAGGACTTGCCCACCTGGGCGATGCCGAACGGCGGCTTGCGGCGCGAGGTCTGCTGCACCGCCGCGAAGTTGGTGAAGATGCCCTGCGCGGTCTCGGGGCGCAGATACGCCACCGAGCCGGAGTCCTGGGTCGGCCCGAGGTGCGTGGACAGCAGCCCGGAGAACTGCTTGGGCTCCGTGAAGCCGCCCTTGTTCCCGCAGTTGGGGCAGTTGATGTCGGCCAGGCCCTGAGCCGGGGCGTGGCCGTGCTTCTCCTCGTACGCCTCCTCCAGGTGGTCCGCGCGGAACCGCCGGTGGCAGGAGGTGCACTCGGTCAGCGGGTCGGTGAAGGTGGCGATGTGGCCGGACGCCGCCCACACCTCGGTGGCCAGGATGACCGACGAGTCGATGCCCACGACGTCGTCCCGGGAGGTGACCATGGCGCGCCACCACTGGCGCTTGACGTTCTCCTTCAGCTCCACTCCCAGCGGCCCGTAGTCCCAGGCGGCGCGCTGCCCGCCGTAGATCTCGCTGCTCGGGTAGACGAAGCCACGGCGCTTGCTCAGGCTGACGATGGTGTCGATCTTGTCGGCGGCCACGGTGCTCTCTTCGGGACGAGGGACCAAGATGGAATTGGTTCAGGTTACTGCCGTCCGAGGGGGCGGCAGCAAATCGGTTAGCGGCCGACTCGTCTTCGTGACGACGGGCCGCCGGAAACGTGGCAAAACGTGGCGGGATGGCGACGGACCGCGGCCCCGTCGCGGCTCGCGCGAACATCGCCGGGCACAGACGTTTGACAATGGTTTCCATCTCACTTGAAAATGGCTGTCATGACAGATCGACGCCGCCCCCGAATAGCCAGCTCCGCCTCCGGGCGGATTCTCGCCGCCGGCGCCACGGCGCTCGGCCTGCTGGCCATGTCCGCCTGTGGCACCGACGAGGGCGGTGGCTCCGACGGCACCCTCGACGTGGTGGCCTCCTTCTATCCCGTGGCGTTCCTGGCCGAGCAGATCGGCGGGGAGCACGTCTCGGTCAGCACCCTGACCGAGCCGGGCGTCGAGCCCCACGACCTGGAGCTGAGCCCGCAGCAGACCGCGGAGCTCACCGAGGCGGATCTGGTCGTCTACCTGGCGGGCCTCCAGCCGGCCGTCGACGAGGCCATCGAACAGGCGGGCGTGGAGCACGTCGCCGAGGCGTCCTCCTTCACCTCACTGGAGGCGCACGGCGAGACGGAGGACCACAGCGACGAGCATGCTGAGGAGCACGCCGAGGAGCACGAGGACGACGGGCACGACCACGAGGGCCGGGACCCGCACCTCTGGCTCGACCCGGTGCGCTACGCCGAGGTCGCGACGGGCGTCGGGGACGCCATGGCCGAGGCCGACCCCGACCACGCCGAGGCCTACCACCGCAACGCCGACCGGCTGGTCGCTGACCTGGAGGGACTCGACGAGGAGTTCACCCAGGGCCTGGCCGACATCCGCGGCAACACCTTCATCACCAACCACGCCGCCTTCGGCTACCTCGCCGAGCGCTACGGACTGCACGAGGAGGCCATCACCGGCCTCGACCCCGAGTCCGAGCCGAGCGGCGAGCGGATGCGCGAGCTGCACGAGGTGGCGGAGGACGAGAACGTCACCACCGTCTTCTTCGAGACGCTGGCCAGCGACGAGACCGCCCGCACCCTCGCGGACGACCTCGGGCTGCGCACGGCGGTGCTGGACCCGGTCGAGGGAATCACCGACGACTCCCCCGGCGCTGACTACTTCGAGGTGATGCGCGCCAACCTCGAAGCGCTACGCGAAGCACTCGGTTAGGACCGCGACATGAGGCAAACGACGGACGGCGGAGCCGAACCCGCCATACCCGCGGGCACGCCCGGGGAGCCCGCCATCGCCATGGCCGGGGTGACCGCCCAGCTGGGCGGCCGGCCGGTGCTGCGCGGCATCGACCTGGCCGTGCGTCCTGGCGAGGTGGCCGCCCTGCTCGGCGCCAACGGCTCGGGCAAGTCGACCGCCGTGCGGGCCGCGGTGCGCCAGGTGCCGCTGACCGGCGGCGAGCTCACGCTGTTCGGCACCCCGGTCCGGCGGTTCCGCGACTGGCGCCGCATCGGCTACGTGCCACAGCGCTCCACCGCCGCCGGCGGGGTGCCGGCCACGGTGCGGGAGATCGTCTCGGCCGGCCGGCTGGCCCGGCGCGGCCTGTTCCCGCTCACCCGCGCCGACCGCGCCGCCGTGGACCGCGCACTGGACCTGGTGGACCTGGCCGACCGCGCGGGCGACTCGGTGAGCTCGCTCTCCGGCGGCCAGCACCAGCGGGTGCTCATCGCCCGCGCGCTGACCGGCGAGCCGGAGCTGCTGATCATGGACGAGCCGCTGACCGGCGTCGACCTGCGGAGCCAGCGGGTGCTGGCCGAGACGCTGCGCGCCGAGACCGCCAGGAAAACCGCCGTGCTGCTGGTGCTGCACGAGCTCGGGCCGCTCCAGCCGCTGATCGACCGGGCGGTGGTGCTGGCCCACGGCCGCGTGGAGCGGACCATCGAGTCACCGGCCCAGCTGCCGGACGCGCACCCGTGCCACCCCGAGGACGAGCTGGAGCCGTCCGCCGCGCCCCGGCTCCAGACCGGCATTCTCTGAAGGGCAGGAGATCCCCATGTTCGAGGTGCTGGACTACGCGTTCATGCAGCGGGCCCTGCTGGCCGCGCTGCTGATCGGGATCGCCGCCCCGGCCGTCGGCATCTATCTGGTGCAGCGGCGGCAGGCGCTGATGGGCGACGGCATCGGCCACGTGGCGCTGACCGGCGTCGCGCTCGGCTTCTGGCTGAACACCAGCCCCGTGTGGATGGCGGTGGCGGTCGCCACCGCCGGTGCCGTCGCCATGGAGCTGCTGCGCTCCTCCGGCCGGGCCCGCGGCGACATCGCCCTGGCCATGCTGTTCTACGGCGGCATGGCGGGCGGCGTCATGATCATCAACCTGGCGCCCGGCGGCTCCACGGCCAATCTCACCTCCTATCTGTGGGGCTCGGTCACCACCGTCTCGCCGGAGGACATCACGGCCATCCTGGTGCTGTCGGCGTTCGTGCTCGCCGCCTGTCTGGGGCTCCGGCGGCAGCTGTTCGCGGTCTGCCAGGACGAGGAGTTCGCCCGGGTCACCGGCCTGCCGGTGCGCGCCCTGAACCTGCTGCTGGCGGTCACCGCCGCCGCCACCGTCACCGTCGCCATGCGGGTCGTCGGGCTGCTGCTGGTCAGCGCGCTGATGGTGATCCCGGTGGTGGCCGCCCAGCAGCTGACCCGCGGCTTCGCGGCCACCCTGGCGCTGGCCGTGCTGGTCGGGGTGCTGGTGTCCGTGGCCGGCACGGCCACCTCGTACTACCAGGACGTGCCGCCGGGTGCCACGATCGTGCTGATCGCCCTCGGCCTCTTCCTGCTGGTCTCGCTGCTGGCACTGCCCCTGGCCCGGCGCCGCGCCGCGGCGGCGGAACGGGCCCCGCTGAAAGATGCCGAGGTCGGACGGCGACCGGCGGTCGAACCGGATACGGCCCGGTAGCCGTTACCCTGACGAGGCAGTCACGACGCAGGGAGGCAGACGTGGGAACGGCAGGACCACCGGTGCGTGGCCGTTCGACCCGCCAGCGAGCGGCGGTGGCGGCGGCGCTGGCCGAGATGGACGAGTTCCGCAGCGCCCAGGAGCTCCACGACATGCTCAGGCATCGGGGCGATTCGGTCGGCCTGACCACCGTCTACCGGACCCTGCAGTCCCTCGCCGACGCGGGCGAGGTGGACGTGCTGCGCACCAACGAGGGCGAGGCGGTCTACCGCCGTTGCAGCACCGGCGACCATCACCACCACCTGGTCTGCCGCTCGTGCGGCAAGGCCGTGGAGGTGGAGGGCCCGGCGGTGGAGAAGTGGGCCGACACCGTCGCCCGGGAACACGGCTTCGTGGACATCGGCCACACCCTGGAGATCTTCGGCACCTGCGGCGACTGCGCCAAGAGCGACGCCGAGTCCGGCTGACCCGCGGCGCCGCGGGCCGGAGCGCTCCCCCGGACAGATGCCAGGAGGAGCGCCGGGCCTCAGCTCATGTCAGCTCAGGTCGTGTGCGCTCAGGTCGTGTCCTCGGTCTCCATGAGGGCGCTCAGGTCGCTGATGGCGTGGGCGTAGAGGACGCGGCCGCAGGGGGTGTTGTTGCTGGTGGAGCAGGAGGGGTCGCTGATGTTCTCGCGGTGTTCCGAGACCGACCACAGGCGGGGCAGGCCGCTGGCCACGCCACGCTCGTAGTAGAGGTCCTCCGGGCCGACGGCCGTGCGGAGTTCGGGTCCGGTGACCGTGAGGACGCCGTCGACGACCGCAGCGCGCCACAGGCTGCCGTTGCTGTAGCCATGGCTCTGGTTCACGTAGTAGGCCCCCTCGTAGCGGGCCACACCCTGGGTCTGGTGCGTGGGCAGGAAGTAGGTGGAGGCGGGGTCGGCGCTGACCGCGCTACCGGAGCCGGTGAGGGAGGACAGCGGGTAGGCGCCCACCCGGCCGACCGAGGGCAGATCCGAGCTGGGCGTGCAGTACTCGCCCACCACGAGCTGGTCGTTGCCGCTGCGGTCGACCGAGAGGTAGGACGCCTTGGGGGCGCCGACGTCGGCGCAGGGGCCGTCGCCGTCGTTGTACTGGGTGGCGGAGAAGGTCCAGGTGGCCACCTGCGGCATGACGTAGCGGTAGCCGTAGCTGTACCAGACGTTGCTCTGCCGCCCGACCTGGCGCACGTCGCCGACGTCGCTGGTCAGCCCGTCCGGCGTCGGGTCGTTGACGTCGGCGTTCTGGTCGGGGTTGAGGTCGAGGACGTACCGCATGTCGAAGACCCGGATGCCGTCGAGGGTGTCCGCGACGAACAGGTAGTTGCCGTACCAGGCCATGCCGCCGGCGTGGATGCCGTCCTGCATGGGGTTCTCGCTGGCGTGCACCGCGTCGAAGGAGATGTGGTCGTAGGAGTTGTAGTACGGCCAGACCAGCAGCACATGGCGGTACTCGCCGGTGTCCGGATCGACGAACGAGACGCGCACGCCCTTCTCGTTGCACGAGTCGTTCTCGGAGCTGGTGCAGCCGTCCTCGCGGCCCGGGTTCTGGCTGTCGTACCAGCTGACGACGATGGGCTGGCGGTCGGTGCCCAGGATCTCGTCCTCCTCGGCGTCGGAGACGCCGGTGACCGACTGCGGGATCCACTCCGTGGTGACGGAGTCGTCCTCCTCGAAGCAGTACGCGTCCGAGGGCGTCACCGGCGGCAGTCCGCCGTCACCCTCGCCGAACGGGTCGGGGCAGACCGAGCCGGTGCGAAGCTCGCGGTTGGCCTGACCCAGCAGGTCGACCACCTCCTGGTTGGGCAGCGATGCCGCCAGGTCGGCGATCCGGCCACTCAGGTCACTGCCGGCCTTCAGACCGTACTCGCTGGCGGGCGCGGGCTGGCCGGCGCCCGGGTAGGCCAGGGCGGCGAGCTCCTCCTCCGCCTCGCTGAGCGTGTCGTGTTCGGCTCTCGGCTCCTGGGGGCCCGAGTCCCACGGCTCGACCTCGGTGTCGAGCGCGGAGACGGAGGATAAGGGCAGGGCCGCCGGCTGAGCGGCGGCTGGCGGCGCCCCGAGGACGGGGGCCAACAAGCCGGTCAACGACAGGCAAAGCAACGCGCGTATACCATTTCGAGCCAACGTACGCACCTCGAACGGGAGTTGGGATATCCGAACGAGGGTGACATGTACGCGACGCCGACGACAGAGCGCCTGACCTGCGAGGACTCAGGTGATGAGCTCGTTGGGAATCGCCCCGCCGAAGCGGCGGTCGCGCGAGGCGTACTCAAGGCAGGCGGCCCAGAGGTTGCGCCGGTCGAAGTCCGGCCACAGCACGTCCTGGTACACCATCTCGGCGTAGGCGCTCTGCCATATCAGGTAGTTGGAGGTGCGCTGCTCGCCCGACGGGCGCAGGAAGAGGTCAACGTCGGGCATGTCCGGGTGGTACAGGTACCGCGCGAGCGTCTTCTCGTTGACCTTCGACGCCGCCAGCCGCCCCGCCTGCACGTCGGCCGCCAGCCGGGCCGCGGCATCCGCGATCTCCGCCCGGCCGCCGTAGTTGACGCACATGTACAGCGTCATGGCCTCGTTGTCCCGGGTGACCTCCTCCGCGTGCTGGAGCTGGCGGACCACCGATTTCCACAGCTTCGGCTCGCGCCCCGCCCAACGCACGCGCACGCCCAGCGCATGCAGTTGCTCCGTGCGCCGGGCGATGACGTCACGGTTGAACTCCATCAGGAAGCGCACCTCGTCCGGCGAGCGCTTCCAGTTCTCCGTCGAGAAGGCGTACACCGAGAGGTTCCGCACGCCCAACTCCAGGCACCCCTGCACCACGTCCAGGACGACGGCCTCGCCGAGCTTGTGCCCCTCGGTGCGCGGCAGGCCCCGGGACTTGGCCCAGCGGCCGTTGCCGTCCATCACGATCGCCACGTGCCGCGGAATCAGCTCGCCCGGCAGCTTGGGGGGGCGGGCCCCCGAGGGATGCGGGTCGGGGGGGCGGTACTGGCGACGCTGCCGGGAGAAGGTGCCGCGGCGGGCCATGGAGCGACTCCACAGGTCGAGACGGTGGGACAGGGCGAAGGGGCGTGCTGTGGCCGAGGGTATCTCCGGTCAGCTCTTCTCGACGAACCTGAGCGAACGCAGCCCTCGTTCCAGGTGCCAGTGCAGGTACGCCGACACCAGCCCGCTGCCCTCCCGCATATGCCGGGGCTCGGTCGACTCGGCCGCCGCCCAGTCCCCCGTCAGCAGCGCACCCAGCAGCCGCAACGCCTCGGGCGACGGCACGACACTGCCCGGCACCCGACAGTCGCCGCATATGGCACCGCCCGCAGCCATCGAGAAGAAGCGGTTCGGGCCCGGCAGGCCGCAGCGGGCGCAGTCGTCGAAGCTCGGCGCGTAGCCGCCCACCGCGAGCGAGCGCAGCAGGAACGCGTCGAGCACCAGCCCCGGCGGATGCTCCCCGCCGGCCAGCGCCCGCAGGCCGCCCACCAGCAGCAGGTACTGCTGCACGTTCGGCTCGCCCTCGTGGTCCGTGAACCGCTCCGCCGTCTCCAGCATCGCCGTGCCCACCGTGTAGCGGGCGTAGTCGTCCACGATGTGCCGGCCGTACGGGGTGATCGTCTCGGTCTGGGTGCACAGCGGCAGCCCTCGGCCGATCAGTTGGCTGCCTCGCGCGAAGAACTGCACGTCCACGTGGCCGAACGGCTCCAGCCGCGCGCCGATCCGCGATTTGGTGCGCCGCACGCCCCTGGCCACCGCGCGCACCCGGCCGTGGCCGCGAGTGAGCAGCGTGATGATCCGGTCCGCCTCCCCCAGCTTCTGGGTGCGCAGCACGATGCCGTCGTCGCGGAACAGGCTCATGCCGCCATTCTCACGCATCCGGCCACCGAGGCCGTGACCTGATCGGCCCAGCGGCCCCGGGCGCCGGCGGGCGCCCACGCCCCGCCGCACGGATGGTGAAGGGGTGGACCACACAGCGCGACGCCGGGTGGGGCGCCGGCGCCGGCCGCTGTTGGCCGCCGCCGAGCCGGTGCTGCGCGTCGGCGGGTGGAACGTGTCCTGGCTGCTGCCGGCGCTGCTGCTGGCCGCCATTCCGCTCGGCGACTGGGCCACGGGCCACTTCCGGATCATCACCTGGATCGTGCTGGTGCCGGCCATCGCCGCCGCGGTCTGCGGCATCTGGGCCACCGCGTTCTTCGCCGTCGCCTCCGCCATCACCTACCTGCTGGGGGACTTCTCCTGGTCCAGCGACTACCGGGAGGGCCCGGCCGACTTCGTTCTGGTGCTCGCCGGTGGCGGCCTCTCCGTGCTGGCGGCGTGGCTGCGGCGCCGGGCGTTGGTGCACCTGCTGAGCGTGGAGAACGCGGCCGAGGCCACCCGGCTCGCGGTGCTGCGCCCCATCCCACAGGGGGCCGGCGGCCTGGAGTCGGCCAGCGTGTACCTGTCCGCGGACGTCGCGGCCGGGGTGGGCGGTGACTTCTTCGACGTTCAGCCCTCCCGGCATGGGCCGCGGGTGCTGCTCGGCGACGTGCAGGGCAAGGGCACCACGGCGGTGGACGCGGCGGCGGCGCTGCTCGGCACGTTCCGCGAGGCCGGCTACCACGAGGCGGACCTGATGACGGTGGCGGACCGCCTGGAGATGCGCATGCACCGCGAGAACCGCCTGGCCGCCCGGCTCGGCCAAGGCGAGGAGCGCTTCGCCACGGCCGTGCTCGTCGGCTTCCCACCCGACCCGGACGGGCATTTCCTGGACGTGATCAACTTCGGCCACGCGAGCCCGCTGGTCATCGGCCCGCACGGGCTGCGGGCCCTCCCGGAGGGCATGGGCCGGCCGCTCGGCCTGTCCCGCCTGGCAAGCGGCGGCGTGCCCCCCGTGGTACGGGTCCCCTTCAACCCGGCCGAAACGTTGCTCCTCTTCACCGACGGCGTCTCCGAGGCCCGCGACCGCGACGGGACGTTCCTCCCCGTCGGCGACCGCCTCGCGGCGTCCGGCACCACGACGCCGGCCGGGCTGGTCGACCTCCTCCAGTCCGCGGTGCTGACCCACACCCGCGGCCGCCTCGCCGACGACACCGCCATCCTCGCCGTCCGCCGCCTCCCCACCGACGAGGCGCCCCCCTACGACACCGACACGACGGTGTGATCGGGCAGCGCGCTCGGAGCCCGGGCGGGGCCGGCGGCGGGGGTGCGGGGGTGTGGTGTGGGGCGGAGGGGGTGGTTAGGCTCCGGCGCATGGTGTCTGGGATACGCGGACGATGTCGTGTCGCGCTCTTCTGCGTGGTCCTGGTGGCCGCGTCGGCGGGGTGTTCCGGGTCGGACGACGGCGCGGGCGGGGCCGTGCTGGACGGCCTGGAGCGGGTGCGGTACACCGGTGAGCCGCCGGCCGCCGTGACCGTGGTGGACGCGGAGCGGGCCGGCGAGTTGCTCGCCGAGGACGAGCGGCGCTTCGCCTTCGTGGACGGGCTCGGCACCCCGCTGCTGAGCGACTTCGCGGTGCCGGAGCACCGTTACGGCCTGGAGGAGAAGAACGCGGACCTCGCCGTGACCGTCGGCACGGGCGCCTATTACGGCTTCTGGACCGGCGAGTTCGACGAGGGAGCGGTCACCGCGGACCTGGCGGACGACGGGTACGCCGAGCGGCAGGCCGACGGCGGCCCGGTGTGGGAGGCGCCGGAGGACGAGCTGACGCTGCGGGTGTCGGATGAGGAGATCGTCTGGGGGCAGGGCGGCGACTTCGACCCGTCCGTGCTCACCGAGGGCCAGCGCCTGTCGGAGGAGCCCAGGTACCAGGCGCTGAACGAATGCCTGGGCGACGTGTACCGGGCGGACTTCGTCGAGGGACATTCGGCCGACCCCACCACCGCCTACGCGATCGGGCAGCTGGCCGAGTCGCCGGAGGAGACCTCGGAGGTGCTGTGCGCCGCCAGCGACAGCGAGGCGACCGCCGAACAGGCCGCCGAGCTGCTGCGGCAGGAGATCGAGGCCGGCGGCGACACGTACCGCGGCGGCGAGGTCACCGTGCTGGACGGTGACGTGCCGATGGTCCGGGTGACGGTGCCCGACCACGGGTCGGAACAGCGGCCCGGGCGGCTGATGACCGAGGACGTCCAGCTGGTGACGGCGCTTTTCCGGGCCTGAGCACCCCGTCCCTGACCGACCCCGCCCCGGACCGGTCTCACCCCTGGACGCCCGGCGTCACCAGGCCCGACTCGTAGGCGGCGATGACGAGTTGGGCGCGGTCGCGGACCGCGAGCTTGCCCATGATGCGGCTGACGTGGGTCTTGGCGGTCAACGGGGAGAGCCCGAGGGTGTCGGCGATCTCGGCGTTGTTCAGGCCGCGCGCCACCAGGCCGAGCACCTGCCGCTCCCGGTCGGAGAGCGAGGCGAGGCCCGGCGGGGCGGCGTCGGACGCCGGGGCGACGGGGGCGCGCAGCGCGCGGGCGATGAGGCGGGCGGTGGGTCCCGGCGAGAGCAGCGCGTCGCCGGCGGCCACGGTGCGGATGGCGTCGAGCAGTTCGGCCGGCTGGGTGTCCTTGACCAGGAAGCCGGAGGCGCCGGCGCGCAGCGCCTCCACGACGTGCTCGTCGGTGTCGTAGGTCGTCAGCACCAGCACCTTCACGCCGGCCAGGTCCTCGTCGGCGGCGATCCGGCGGGTCGCCTCGATACCGTCCAGGTCGGGCATCCGGATGTCCATGACGACCAGGTCGGCGCGGGTGGCGCGGGTCAGCTCGACGGCCTCCCGGCCGGTGCCGGCCTGGCCGACCACGGCCATGCCGGGCGCGGACTCCACCAGCATGGCGAAGGCGGAACGGACCAGGTTCTGGTCGTCGGCGAGGAGCACGCGGATATCGCGGTCCTGGGTCGTCACGGTGGCTCCTCGGCTCACGGCCCGGCGGGGGACTCGGCGGACGGCACCGCGGGCGGCCCGGCACCCGGCTCGCCGTCCGGCTCGACCGGAAGTTCGGCGAGGACGGCGAAGCCGCGACCGTTCTCGCGCGGCGCGGCGACGAGGGTGCCGCCCATGCTGCGGGCCCGCTCCCGCATGCCGCTGATGCCGAACCCGCCCTCGGCGGCGACCGGGACGGCCGGGCCCGTCGCCCCCGCCGCGGTCCGCCCCTGCGCAGGGACGGGGGCGGCGCCGTCGCCGTCGTCCGTGACGCCGATGCGCAGGACCGGGCCGCTGTGCCGGATCGTCACCTCGACCGCGACGTCCGCGCCGGCGTGGCGGACCGCGTTGGTCAGCGCCTCCTGGACGATGCGGTACGCGGCGACGCTGGCCACCGGCGGCACCGGGCTTGGCACATCCAGCGTCAACGCGACCCGCGCGCCCGCCGCCTCGGCCGTGCGCACCAGGTCGGGGATGCCCGACAGGTCGGGCAACGGGTCGTGGCCCTCGTCCGGGTCGACCGACTCGCCGCCGCGCAACACCTGGAGCGTCGTGCGCAGTTCCGCGCGGGCGTCGCGACAGGTCGCGGAGATGCCGTCCAGGGCCTCGGCCACCGCCGCCCGGTCCAGCCGCTCGGGGTCGGCGATGAGGATATGCGAGGCGACCGACGCCCGCACCCCGATCAGGGTGATGCTGTGCGCCAGCAGATCGTGCAGGTCCCGGGCGATGCGCAGCCGTTCCTCGGCGACCCGGCGGGCCGCCTCCTGCTCACGGGTGCGTTCCGCGCGTTCGGCCCGCTCCTTGATGGCGGCGACGTACTCGCCGTGCAGCCGCACGGCCTCGCCGAGCACGATGACGGTCAGCAGCCAGCCGGCGCCGCCCAGCACGTCCGCGAAGCCCTGCTTGCCCGAGGGCAGCGCCACAGCGGTGATGAGGACGGCGAGGAAGCCGACCAGGCCCAGGGTGCGCCGGAGCGGCCCCTGGGCGGCGACCGTGTAGAGCGCGAGGGCGGACGCGCTGACCGGCGCGGCGTGCGAGTAGTTGAGCTGGTGGAACGGCGCGATGCAGGCGAGATGCGCGAGCAGCACCGTGAGGGGGGCGCGGCGACGCAGCACCAGGGGCAGCACCGAACAGCCCATCAGCAGCCAGCCGAGCGGGTCCAACGACTGGCCGTCCGGCTCGATCATCAGGCCCATGAACGCGCACGCGGCCGCGACCAGCAGGGTGAGTCCGGCGTCCTGCCTGAGGACCCGGCGGTCCGCCGGGTCCTCAGGGCGAAAGAGTGTTCTCAGCACGGCCACAGGTTCATCATGCGGCACCCGCCCCGGCGGGCGTACGCGTGGGTGCGCCGTCGTCCCGGTCGTCGTCCAGGTCGCCGCCGGGACCCGCGCCCGCCCCGTGCCGGGCGCGGGTCCTGGACAGCGCCCCCGGCCACCAGACGCGGCGGTCGAGCAGCCAACTGGCCGACGTGACGATGTAGGTGCGGACCAGGAAGGTGTCGAGCAGCACCCCGACCGCCACCACGAAGCCCATCTCGATCAGCATCACCATCGGCATCGTCATCAGCACCCCGAAGGTCGCCGCCAGCACGATGCCGGCCGAGGCGATCACCCCGCCCGTGGTGCGCAGGGCGGTCAGCGCGGACTGCCGGGTGCTGAGGCCGTTGAGGTTTTCCTCGCGCATCCGGTGCATCAGGAAGATGCCGTAGTCCACGCCCAGCGCGACGCCGAACACGAAGGTGAGCAGCGCGAGCGCCGGATCGGCGCCCTCGAAGCCGAAGACGGGGCCGAACAGCAGGCCGCCGATGCCCATGGCGGCGCCCCAGGAGGCGACCACCGCGCCGAGCAGGATGGCCGGCGCGACCACGCTGCGGAGCAGCAGCATCAGGATCAGCAGCACCATCGCCAGGACCAGCGGGATGACCAGCAGCCGGTCCCGGTCGTTGGTGTCGGCCAGGTCCATCTGCTGCGCCGTCGGCCCGCCGACCACCGCGTCTGCGCCCGACACCTCGTGCAGCCCGTCGCGCAGCGCCTCGATGGTGGCCTTCTCCCCGTCCGACTCGGGCGGATCGACCGCGTAGACGCTGATCTCCGTCCAGCCGTCGCCGCCGCGCCCGATCCCCGCGTCGGCGACGCCCTCGGTGGCCACGGCCTCCGCCACCACCGTCTCGGCGTGGTCGGTGCGCGCCATCACCGTGATCGGCTGGGCGCTCTGCTCCGGATACGCCTCGGCCAGCTGCTCCATCGCCGTGACCGACTCGGGGGTGTCGACGAAGGAGTCCTCGGTGTTCAGCGGCCCCGGCAGGTTGAACACGCCGAGGGCCAGCGCCCCCATCAGCGCCATGCCGCCGGCCAGGATGGCCACCGGACGGCGGCTGACCGAACCGCCCATACGGTCGAAGTAGCCGCGCCGCTGCTTCGGCTCGACGCCGTACTCGGGAACGAACGGCCAGAACACCCGGCGCCCGCAGACCACCAGCAGGGCCGGCAGCAGTGTCAGCATCACGACCAGGGAGCAGACGATGCCGGCGATGCCGACCGGACCGAGACCCGCCGTGCTGTTGAGGTCGGCGGCCATCAGGCAGAGCAGGCCCGCGGACACGGTGCCGGCGGAGGCCAGCAGCGCGGGCCCGCAGCCGCGGATGGCGCGCAGCATGGCGTCGTACGGGAGCGGATGGCGGCGCAGTTCCTCGCGGTACCGGGAGACCAGCAGCAGCGCGTAGTCGGTGCCGGCGCCGAAGATCAGCACGGTCATCACCGCGCTGTTCATGCCGTTCACGGTGATGTCGAAGGCCTCGACGAGGCCGTAGACGAGGGCCATCGCGACACCGGTGGAGACGCCGACGCCGAGCAGCGGCAGCAGCCACAGCATCGGGCTGCGATAGGTGAGGATCAGCAGCACGGCGACGATGGCGGCGGTGACCATCATCAGCGTGCCGTCGATGGACGAGAACACCTCGTCGTTGTCGTACGCCAGCCCGTCGGGGCCGCCGACGTTCACGGCCAGCCCGTCGGGCAGCCCTTCGGCGACCCGCTCGCGGACGTCGGCGACCGCGGCCAGGCGCTCCTCCTGGTCGACCAGTCCGCCGATCACGACCGGGTACATCAGGGTGCTGCCGTCCGCGGACGGTATGCCCTCCGGCGTGCCGTCGCCGGTCAGCGAGTAGCGCTCGGCGATGCCGGCGACCTGCTCGTCCGCGGCGGCGCGGTCGGCCGCAGTGAGGTCGGCGTCGCGCTGGTAGACCAGGATCAGCTCGGTGGCCTCGCCGCCCGGCAGCCGCTCCTCCAGCTCCACCACCTGCGTGGAGTCGGCACTCGCCGGCAGGTAGTCGACGGTCTCGTCCTCCTGGACGCTCTCCAGCTTGCCGGCCAGCGGGCCGGCCAGCGCCAGCACCGCCACCCACAGCGCGATGACCGCCCACGGGATGATCCGGCGCCGGCGCGCCGGGCGCGGCGGTTCGCCCGGCGGCGGCGCCTGCTCGCCGGCGTGTGTGTCTACGACTGCGGCCCCCATCGGCGGGCCTCCTTCGTTCTGCTACGTGCTCCGGAAGTGCTTACGGTGTGTCCAGCCTTCCGGCGGCCCGGGGCCGTTTCCTCGACCGATGGAGCGAAGTCGGCGCTACTGCCCGTGGCGACCCGGCGGGCACGGTACTCCCCGGGGAGTACACCCAGGGGTGCGCAAGCAGGGCGGGCGGGGCGGGGTGTGTCGTGTCTCGCATGCTGATATGGGGATGGCCGGAACGCGCGGATCCCGGGGTAGGCTGTGCGGGCGATGCGTTTCGGGATCCTTCTCCTTAGCCGCCGCGGCGAGGGTCTGTAACAACCACAGGCCGACCCCCTCCCCGCGGTGTACGGCGCTGCCGTCGGCCCTTCGCAGACGATCGCCCCCCAGGAGAACCCTCCATCATGAGCCCCGTCACTCCCCCGCGCTCCACGTCGCCGACGCCGCTGACCGCCGCCACCGTCCGGCAGCGCCCCTCGGGCATGCCGACGCACCGCTACCGGCCGTACGACGCGGTGGACATCCCCGACCGCACCTGGCCGAACAACCGCATCACCGCCGCGCCCCGCTGGCTGTCCACCGACCTGCGGGACGGCAACCAGGCGCTGATCGACCCGATGTCGCCGACCCGCAAACGCGCCATGTTCGACCTGCTGGTACGCATGGGCTACAAGGAGATCGAGGTCGGCTTCCCCGCCTCGGGACAGACCGACTTCGACTTCGTGCGCTCCATCATCGAGGAGGGCGCGGTCCCCGAGGACGTCACCATCTCGGTGCTGACCCAGGCCCGCGAGGAGCTGATCGAGCGGACCGTGGAGTCGCTGGTCGGCGCGCCCCGGGCGACCGTGCACCTGTACAACGCCACCGCCCCGACGTTCCGCCGGGTGGTGTTCCGCGGCGGCCGGGACGAGGTGAGGCAGATCGCGGTGGACGGCACCCGGCTGGTGCTGAAATGCGCCGAGAAGCTGCTGGACGACCGGACCGTCTTCGGTTACCAGTACAGCCCGGAGATCTTCACCGACACGGAGCTGGACTTCGCGCTGGAGGTCTGCGAGGGCGTGATGGACGTCTGGCAGCCGGCCGAGGACCGCGAGATCATCCTCAACCTGCCGGCCACGGTCGAGCGGTCCACGCCCTCGACGCACGCCGACCGGTTCGAGTGGATGGCCCGCCACCTGAGCCGCCGCGAGTTCGTCTGCCTGTCGGTGCACCCGCACAACGACCGGGGCACCGCGGTGGCCGCGGCCGAGCTGGCGCTGATGGCCGGCGCGGACCGGGTGGAGGGCTGCCTGTTCGGCCAGGGCGAGCGCACCGGCAACGTGGACCTGGTGACGCTGGGCATGAACCTCTTCTCGCAGGGCGTCGACCCGCAGATCGACTTCTCCGACATCGACGAGATCCGTCGCACCTGGGAGTACTGCAACCAGATGGAGGTGCACCCGCGCCACCCGTACGTGGGTGACCTGGTCTACACGTCCTTCTCCGGCTCCCACCAGGACGCCATCAAGAAGGGCTTCGACGCGCTGGAGGCGGAGGCCGACGAGCGCGGCGTGCCGGTGGAGCGGCTGCCCTGGGACGTGCCGTACCTGCCGATCGACCCGAAGGACGTGGGCCGCAGCTACGAGGCGGTGATCCGGGTCAACTCGCAGTCCGGCAAGGGCGGCGTCGCGTACGTGATGAAGACCGACCACCAGCTGGACCTGCCGCGCCGGATGCAGGTGGAGTTCTCCCGGATCATCCAGGAGAAGACGGACGCGGAGGGCGGCGAGGTCACGCCCGCCGAGATCTGGAACACCTTCGCCGACGAGTACCTGCCGACGGCCGCACCCGGCGACGGCTGGGGCCGGATCGCGCTGCGCGAGGCGCAGACCTCGACCCGGGTGGACGGCCGGGACGAGCTCACGGTCGACGCCGTGGTGGACGGCGCGGACACGGTGCTGACCGGCACCGGCAACGGGCCGCTGGCCGCGTTCTTCGAGGCACTGGAGTCGGCCGGCGTGGTCGGCGACGAGGTGCGGCTGCTGGACTACGTCGAGCACACCATGAGCGCGAGCGCCACCTCGCAGGCGGCCGCGTACATCGAATGCGCGATCGGCGAACGGGTGTGGTGGGGCGTGGGCATCGACGCGAACATCGTGCGCGCCTCGCTGAAGGCCGTGGTCTCCGCCGTGAACCGGGCGGGTCGCGCCGCTCGCGGCTAACGGGCCGGGGCGTCCCGGCTCCTGGGGAAGTGCCCGATTCGTGCTTCCGCACTACTGACGCCGTCGGTGGAGTGTGGTTAACATCACGCCCACGGCAGTGTGGCCAGTGGATGACGGAGGTACGGCGTGGTGCGCTCCAGGGGTCGGGGCGGCTTCAGGCCAAGGATCTTTTTTCGGATGGCGGGCGTGCGCACGACGTGGCGCGCCATCGACGACGGCGAGTTCTTCTGCGCCGGCTGCGGGGGCGACCGCAGCTACCAGTTGCTGGCCGGCAGGCGCCGGTTGAAGGTGCTGGGCGTGCCGGTGCTGCCCCGGGGTCCGGCGGATCCCGTGGTGGCGTGCGCGTCGTGCCGCGGCCATTTCCCGGTCGCGGACCTGGAACGGCCCACGACGACGCGGCTGTCCGCGCTGCTGCGGGACGCGGTCCACACGATCGCCCTCGCGCTGCTGGCGGGCGGCGGCGGTGATCGGGTCGTGGCCCGCCGAGCGGCGGTGGCGGCGGTGCGGGAGGCCGGCTTCGCGGACTGCACGGAGGAGCGGCTGCTGACGCTCCAGGCGGCGCTGTGGGCCGGCGGGCGGCCGGCGTTGGACCGGGAGGCGCGGGAGGTGCTCGTCGCCCTGGCGCCGCACCTGGCCCTGCCGGGCCGGCACAGCCTGCTGCTGCACGGCGCCAGAATCGCCCTGGCGGACGGCTCGTACCGCCCGTCGGAACGCGAGATCCTCGGCGCGATCGGCACATCGCTGCGCCTACCACCCGCCGAAACGGACCGCCTGCTCAGCCAGGCAGCGGCAGCCAGCGGCGCGTAGCCCTCGGGCCGGGCGCACAGCGTCCCGGGGCCGGTGGCCCGGTCGGCGCGCGGCAAGCGGTTCGCGTCAGAAGCCGAGGCGGCGGAGTTGTTTGGGGTCGCGTTGCCAGTCCTTGGCGACCTTGACGTGCAAGTCGAGGAAGACGGGCGTGCCCAGCAGCGCCTCGATCTGGTGCCGGGCCTTGGTACCGACGTCCTTCAGGCGTTGGCCCTTGGGGCCGATCACGATGCCCTTCTGGCTGGTGCGTTCGATGTAGAGGTTGGCGTGGATGTCGAGCAGCGGCCGGTCCGCCGGGCGGTCCTCGCGGGGCAGCATCTCCTCCACGACCACGGCGATGGAGTGCGGGAGTTCGTCCCGCACGCCCTCCAGCGCGGCCTCCCGGATCAGCTCCGCGATCATGATCTGCTCGGGCTCGTCGGTCAGCTCGCCCTCCGGGTACAGCGGCGGCCCCTCGGGCAGCAGCGGCACCAGAAGGTCCGCGAGCAGTTCGACCTGACGTCCCGTCACCGCCGAGACGGGGACGATCTCCGCCCACTCCAGGCCGACTTCCTTGCCCATGCGGTCCACCTCGACCAGCCGCTCGGCCAGCGTCTGGCTGTCCACCAGGTCTGTCTTGGTGAGCACCGCGATCTTCGGGGTGCGGCCGATGCGGGCGAGTTCCTTGGCGATGAACCGGTCACCGGGCCCGGTCTTCTCGTTCGCCGCCAGGCAGCAGCCGATCACGTCCACCTCGGCCCAGGTGGCCCTGACCACGTCGTTCAGCCGCTGGCCGAGCAGCGTGCGCGGCCTGTGCAGGCCGGGGGTGTCCACCAACACGAGCTGCGCGTCCCGCCGGTGCACGATGCCGCGCACCGAGTGCCGGGTGGTCTGCGGCCGGTTCGAGGTGATCGCCACCTTGGTGCCGACGAGCGCGTTGGTGAGGGTCGACTTGCCCGCGTTGGGGCGGCCGACGAAACAGGCGAAGCCCGAGCGGTGCTCGGTAGGGGTGCTCATGACCCCGCGATCGTCGCACGAAGCCGGCCATCCGGGCCAGCCAGCAGCACGGGGACGCCCAGACCACCCAGCTCGCGCACGGCGGCGAGATCGTGGTCCGGCACGACCTCGGCCTCGGAGACCAGCGCCGCCGCCTCCAGCGAGACGGCCCCGCTGGCCACGGCCATCGACACCGCGGCCTGCAGCGCGGTCAGCTGGATGGAGTCCAGCTGCACGGTGGTGGCGACGTAGGTACGTCCCGTCTCGTCCCGCACCGCCGCGCCCTCGGCGGCGCCCTCGCGCCGGGCGCGCGCGGCCCGGGCCAGGGTGATGATCTTGCGGTCCTCGGGATCGAGGTCGCCGTTGGCGCCCTGGGCGGGGCCCGTCGTGTCGGTCATGGGAGGAGCCTATGCGGTCGTTCCGCCGGCTCACAGCTCGGTGGTTCCCGGCTGGTCCGGGTCGGGCGTCGGCGTGTGGCCCGCGCAGACCTCCTCGAGCTTGTCCACCGCGCGGGCCGCGATGTCCGCCACGCTGCCGGTGCCCGCGTCGTCGCGCCCGGTCTGGGCGACCCGCACGGTGTGCGTGCCGACCCGGACGATCATGACGTCGGCGATGACCGGCGTGCCGCCGGCCTCCGCCGCCCCCGCCCCCTCCGGCTCCTCGCGGTGGAAGCGGAGCCCTGCGCTGTCCTCGTCGTTCCCGCCGAGCCGCTCCAGTTCCGCGTCCAGCTCGTCCGGCTCGCCCATCCGGTAGGTGACGGTGGACGGGGCGTCGGCCGGGCCCTCGCTGTCGTGGAAGGTGCCGCAGTCCTCGGACACCGTCTCGCGGAACGCCGCCACCGCCCGGGCCGCGTCCGCCGGACTGTCGTGCACCGCGGCGACGGTGGTGACGAACGGACCGCTCTGGGTGCGCGCGAAGCCGGCCCGCGCGGTGATCACCTCGCCGCTTTCGAAGAGCTCGCCGCAGGCCGCCTCCTGCGGCCGAGGCACCCCGATACCGCGCTGCTCCGCCGCCTCCCGGCTGTCGCTGGCCCAGCCCGCCGGGAAGTCCATCGGGTCCAGCAGCGCGTCGCGCAGCCGCTGCTCGTCCAGGGCGTGGGTGCCGACGGGGTCGACCGCCTCGGCCGGATCGGCCGGATCGGCCGGATCGGCGCCGCCCCCGGTGACGACGAGCGGCGCCAGCAGGCCGACCACCGCGAGGCCGCTCAGCAGGACCAGCCACCGGGCCCGGCGCCACGACAGCCACGGGTGCCGTGTCCGCCGGGCGGGCCGGGTGCGGCGGTCGAGACGACGGGCGAGCCGTTCGGGGCGGGGAGAGCGCCTGAGGTACATGCGTTCCATGGCGCCACCAGGGCCGGCCGACGGCCACCGACCGCCGGCCGTTCGGGTGAACGCGGGACGGTCGGCCCGGGCCGTTCGACACGCCCGTGCGCAGGTCAGCCGGGTCGGCCCGGCTCGTCGTCCGCCGCCTCACGCACGGGCTCCACCCGGACCCACTCGATGCGGTTGCGGCGCCCGCTGGGCGCCTCCGCGGTCAGGCGCAGCCCGGCCAGCGGCAGGCCGTGCTGCTCGGGAGGCAGCTCGACGACCGCCTCGGCGCCGGCGATCGGCACCCGGCCCAGCGCCTTGGTGAGCAGCCCGCCGACCGTCTCCACGTCCTCGTCGTCCAGCTTCAGCCCGTACAGCTCGCCGAGGTGGCCGAGGTCCAGCCGGGCGGTCACCCGGTACGCCCCGGCGTCGTCCAGCGGCTCCACCGGCGGCGCCTCGGTGTCGTACTCGTCGGTGATCTCGCCGACGATCTCCTCCAGGATGTCCTCGATCGTGACGATGCCGGCCGTGCCGCCGTACTCGTCGATGACGACCGCCACGTGGATCCGGTCGCGCTGCATCTCCCGCAGCAGGTCCCCGGCGTTCTTGGTGTCCGGCACGAACGTGGCGGGCCGCATCGCCGACTCGACCGACTCGGCCTCGGCCTCCCGGTCGATGTGCACGGCGCGGGACACGTCCTTGAGGTAGACGATGCCGACGATGTCGTCGTCGCTCTCGCCGGTCACCGGGATGCGGGAGAAGCCGGAGCGCAGCGCCAGGGTGAGCGCCTGCCTGAGGTTCTTGTACCGGTCGATGGAGACGATGTCGGTGCGCGGCACCATCACTTCCCGCACGAGCGTGTCGCCCAGTTCGAAGACCGAGTGCACCATGCGGCGCTCGGCGTCCTCGATCAGCGACTCGCGTTCGGCCAGGTCGACCATGGCTCGCAGCTCCGCCTCGGAGGCGAACGGGCCCTTGCGGAAGCCCTTGCCCGGTGTCACCGCGTTGCCCAGCAGGATCAGCGCCGCTGGCAGCGGGCCGAGCACCCGGGCCAGCGGCACCAGCACGTAGGCGGCCGCGATGGTGGTGATCACCGGGTGCTGCCGGCCGATGGTGCGCGGCGAGACCCCGACCGCGACGAAGGACAGCAGCACCATCACGCCGAAGGCGGCCGTCAGCGCCTGCCAGACCTCGGAGAACTCCTGCAGGCAGGCGTGGGTGACCAGCACCGCGGCGCCCATCTCGCTGGCGATCCGCAGCAGCAGCGCCAGGTTCAGGTAGCGGGTGGGGTCGGCCGCCATCCTGGCCAGCCGCGGCGCGCCGCGGCGGCCCTCGCGGACCGCCTCCTCGGCGCGGATGCTGGTGATGACGGCCAGCCCGGCCTCGGCACAGGAGGACAGCCAGGCGGCGGAGAGCAGGGCCAGCACCGAGACGAGAAGCGCGCCAGTCATGTCATCCGTTCATCTCAGCCGGTCGCCTGTGCCGTTCACGTGATGGTGGGTGCCGGGGACGGCCCCGGCAGCCCCTGGTCCTCGCGCCAGCCGTCGACGATGGCCTTCTGCAGGCCGAACATCTCGGCCTTGGCGGCCGGCTCCTCGTGGTCGTACCCGAGCAGGTGCAGCACGCCGTGCACGGTGAGCAGTTGGAGCTCGTCATCCATGGAGTGCCGGGTCGGGGCCTGTTCGCCCTGCTGTCTGGCCACCTCGGGACAGAGCACCACGTCGCCGAGCAGGCCCTGGGCGGGCTCCTCGTCGTCCCTGGCGGGCGGGCGGAGCTCGTCCATCGGGAACGACATGACGTCGGTGGGCCCGGGCAGTTCCATCCACTGGAGGTGCAGCTGCTCCATCGCCGCGGTGTCGACCGCGATCACGGAGAGCTCGGAGAGTGGATGGATCCGCATCCGGGCCAGGGCGTACCGGGAGATGTCGAGCAGGGCCCGCTCGTCGATCTCCACGCCCGACTCGTTGTTGACCTCAATCGCCATGGGTCGCGGTGACTACTTTCCGTTCTTCCCGGGCTGACCGTCCTGCCCGCGCCGGTCGTTCAGGTCGTCGAAGCGCTCGTAGGCGTCGACGATGCGGCCGACCAGCTTGTGCCGGACCACGTCCTGGCTGGTGAGCCGCGAGAAGTGGACGTCGTCCACGCCCTGCAGGATGTCCTGGACCTGGCGCAGGCCGCTCTTGGTGCCGCCTGGCAGATCCACCTGCGTGACGTCGCCGGTGATCACGATCTTCGAGTCGAAGCCGAGCCGGGTGAGGAACATCTTCATCTGCTCGGGATTCGTGTTCTGCGCCTCGTCCAGGATGATGAACGCGTCGTTCAACGACCGGCCGCGCATGTACGCCAGCGGCGCGACCTCGATCGTGCCCGCGCTGAGCAGCCGCGGGATGGAGTCGGGGTCGAGCATGTCGTGCAGCGCGTCGTAGAGCGGGCGCAGGTACGGGTCGATCTTCTCGTAGAGCGTGCCGGGCAGGAAGCCGAGCCGCTCGCCCGCCTCGACCGCCGGCCGGGTCAGGATGATGCGGGTGACCTGCTTGGACTGCAGGGCCTGCACCGCCTTGGCCATGGCCAGGTAGGTCTTGCCGGTGCCCGCGGGGCCGATGCCGAAGACGATCGTGTGGTGGTCGATGGCGTCGACGTACCGCTTCTGGTTCAGCGTCTTGGGCCGGATGGTCTTGCCGCGGTTGGACAGGATGTTCTGCGTCAGGACCTGGGCGGGGCTGGTCGCGGACCCACCCGTGCCGTCGCGCAGCATCGCGATGGACCGCTCCACCGCATCCTCCGTCAGCGGCTGGCCGGTGCGCAGCACGAGCATCATCTCGTCGAAGAGCCGCTGCACGAGGGCGACCTCGTCCGGATCGCCGGTGGCGCGGATCTCGTTCCCCCGGACGTGGATGTCGGTCTCGGGGAAGCCCTTCTCGATGACGCGCAGCAGCGCGTCGCCGGAGCCCAGCACCGTGACCATGGGGTGCTTCGCCGGCACGGTGAACCTGGCGGTGGCCGCGTCGGCCGGGGCGGTGGCCTGAGGTGCCTGGTGTGTCGGTGTTTGCGTCATGGGCGGCCTTCGTGGGCCTGCTCATCCCTCTCTGTGCTGGACTGCCGTCACGCCACGACGATGGCGTGCCGATCGCTTCCAGGGTACGACCTGGGGCCGACACTGCCGTAGGCAATAACGGCCTCGGGCCCGGACGGGACCTAACCGCGGAAGCCGAGCGTCGGCACGGCGCGGCGCTGGGGCCAGGGCCGGGTCACGCCGGCCAGCGGTTCTCCCAGGAAGGCGTACCGCTCCAGGGTGGCGGCGAGCGCGCTTTCGGACGCCAGCGCGGGGCGCGCGCCGGCGCGGCCCGACTCGCGGACACGCTGCCACCAGGCCGCGATATCGCCCCAGCCGGGCGCGGAGAGCGAGCCGCCGAACTCCTGGACCGACAGCGCGGCGGTCAGCCCGGCCAGGGCCAGCCGGTCGGCCAGCGGCCAGCCCGCCAGCGTGCCGGTCAGGAAGCCGGCCATGAAGACGTCGCCCGCCCCCGTGGTGTCCAGCGGTTCGACGACGATGGCCGGGACCTCGGCGGCCTCCCCGGTGCGCCCGTCCACCGCGCACGCCCCCTCGGCGCCCATCGTGACCACGGCCAGCGGCACCGTCTCGGTCAGCGCCCTGGCGGCGGCCTGGGGCGAGTCGGCGCGGGTGTACCTGATGGCCTCGGCGGCGTTCAGCAGAAACGCCTCGCAGTGGGCCAGGTCGGGCAGTTCGGCCAACTCCCAGGTGCCGGTCTCGTCCCAGCCGGTGCTGGCGAAGATGACGCTGCCGGCGTCCGCCGCCTTCTCGATCCACTCCTGCGGCTGTCCGGGACGCAGGGAGGCCACGCAGGACCGGGCGGGCGGCGGTCCCGGCGCCCCGGCCACGCCCGGCGGCCTCCCCCAGACCCCGTCCGGGGGGACCCCCACGGACGAGGGCGCGTCGTGCCCGTGCGAGATCATCGTGCGCTCGCCGTCGTAGGCCATGGAGACGGTGACCGGCGAATGCCAGCCGGGGACGGTGCGGGACAGCGACAGGTCGATGCCCTCGCCGAGCTCCAGGGTCTCCCAGCAGTACTCGCCGTACTTGTCGTCGCCGAACGCGGCGGCCAGGCAGGTGCGCAGGCCGAGCCGGGCCAGCGCGGTGGCCATGTTCGCCACCCCGCCGGGGCTGGACCCCATGCCGCGGGCCCACGTCTCGGTGCCGCGGACGGGCGCCGAATCGAGCCCGGTGAAGATGATGTCCAGGAAGACCGTTCCGGTCAGGTAGACGTCGCACGCCGGGTCCGCGGCCGTGCGGACCCCGGAGAGCGGGTCGAGCAGGCACGCCCGTCTCATTCACACCTCCGGCCGCCGGCCCATTTAGGACGCACTCTACAAAAGGTGACTGACGACGACCGCCGCCCGTTGGCGGGGCACCCCGGGCGGCCGGACCACCCGTGTCACCCCTCCACCGGGTACCTTCCTCGCCATGAGGCTCACCATCATCGGGGGCGGCGGTTTCCGCGTCCCCCTGGTCTACCGGGCGCTGCACGCCGCGGGCGGCGTGTGGTCGACGGCGACCGTGACCCTGCACGACGCGGACCCGTCGAGGGCGCGGGTGATCGGCTCGGTGCTGGCCGGGCTGGCCGGGCTGGCCGCCGCCGGGGATGCCGGGGGCGGGCCGTGGCCCGAGGTACGGCAGGCGGACGACCTGGACGAGGCGCTGCGCGACGCGGACTTCGTGTTCTGCGCCATCCGGGTGGGCGGGGTGGCCGGGCGGGTGCGGGACGAGCGGGTGCCGCTGGGGGCCGGCGTGCTGGGCCAGGAGACCACCGGCGCCGGCGGCGTGCTGTACGGGCTGCGGACCGTGCCGGTGGCGCTGGGGATCGCGGAGCGGGTGCGGGCGGTGGCGCCCGGGGCGTGGGTGGTGAACTTCACCAACCCCGCGGGGATGGTCACCGAGGCGATGTCCTCGGTGCTCGGCCACCGGGTGATCGGCATCTGCGACTCGCCGCTCGGCCTGGTGCGGCGCGCGTCCCGGGCCGCCGGGGTGGATCCGGCCCAGGTGCGGTACAGCTACCTCGGCCTGAACCACCTGGGCTGGCTCACCTCGCTGACCCACGAGGGCCGGGACCTGCTGCCCGCCCTGCTGGCGGACGACGCGGCGCTGGCGTCGTTCGAGGAGGGCCGGCTGTTCGGCGGCGCGTGGCTGCGGGCGCTGGGCGCGCTGCCCAACGAGTACCTCCACCACTACTATTTCCGCCGCGAGTCGCTGCGCGCCGCCACGGAGGCCGCGGAGACCCGCGGCGAGGTGCTCGCCCGGCAGCAGTCCGGGTTCTACGAGGCGGCGGCCGGGGCGCCGGAGCGCGCGCCGGCACTGTGGGAGAACGCCCGCCGGGCGCGCGAGGAGACCTACCTGGCCGAGGGACGGGCGGCCAGCGGCGGCTGGCAGCGGGACGCCGCCGACCTGGAGGGGGGCGGCTACGAGGGTGTCGCGCTGGCCGTGATGCGGGCGATCGCCGAGGACACCCACACCCGCCTGATCCTCAACGTGCGCAACGGGGGGGCGGTCCCCGAACTGCCGCCGTCGGCGGTGATCGAGACCGTCTGCGAGGCGAGCGCCGAGGGCGCGCACCCGGTCCCGTGCGCCACGCCGGGGCTGGCCGAGCTGGGCCTGATGCTCCAGGTCAAGGCGTCGGAGCGGGCCACCATCGAGGCGGCGGCCACCGGCTCCGATGCGGCGGCGCTGCGCGCCCTGGCGCTGCACCCCCTGGTGGACTCCCCCGCCACCGCCACCCGCATCCTGCACGCCACCCACCAGCCCGCCTGAGAGGCGTTACGGTGGAACACGAGGGCCTCCTGTGGGCCGGTGGTGTGTCGCCATCCGCACCGATCCCAGAGGGCCCTCACCCGTTCAGGCACCCGGCACGCGTGTCACCAACGTCCCGGGTCCTGTCCTGTCGATCGATGGGGGCACCTCCCAGGCTGGGGGAGGTCAATCGCAGGGCGGAGGATCGCAGCTCGTACGAATGGGGGCCCTCCCAGACGGAGTCTGGGGGACGTACTCGCACGATCCGACAACGCAGCGAGTGGCCGTAGCGCGGGGGTCCCCCGGACGGAGTCCGGGGGAGTCGCGGGCCTGGCAAGATCGGCAGGACAGGGCCTAGCGGGTGCGGCGGGAGCGGCCGAGGAGTAGGCGGCTGGTGAGGGAGGCCAGCAGCAGCACCAGCACGGAGCCGACGACGACCCCGCCGAGGAACGCCGGGTCCGTCCACGGCACGGCCAGCAGGGAGGCGGCGCCGAGCACCACGAGCGCCACTCCGGCGACCATCGCCCGGACCGGGCGGCTGCGCCGGGCCTGCCGCAGCAGCGGCCGGTGCAGCCGGCGCGGGACCACCCGGGCCAGATGCCAGGCCCACAGGCCGCAGGCGGCGCCGAGCCCGGCCAGCGCGAGCAGCCGGGGCACCAGCTCTCCCGGGCGCGGCGGCTCCCCGACGCCGGCGCCCGCGGCGGCGGCCCCGATCACCCCGACCAGCAGGCACAGGGCGCCCAGCCAGCGGGCCCGGACGGCCAGCAGCCAGAGCAGGACGCCGAGGTTGGCCTGGGCCTCCCGGTTCCCCGGGTCGAGCGTCACCGCGTCCGCGTACCCGGCCAGGATCTCGCCGAGCCGCAGCCCACTCCGCATGGCGCGGCTCCTGGTGAAGAGCACGGTGGTGAGGTTGACCCGGGCGTCGCTGTGCTCGGGGTCGAGGCGCAGCACCGTGCGGAACGCCTCCTCGGCCAGCTCGCCGCGACCGCCCCGGCCGGCCACCCGGCCCAGCACGAAATGCGCCGCCGGCTGCTCAGGCGCCAGCTCCACCGCCCGCCGGGCCGCCGCCAGCGCGCCGACCTCGTCGCCGGTGTGTTCCAGCGCCAGCGCCCGCATCTGGTGGGCGCGCCAGGCGCCGGGGGCCGCGCGCACCGCCTCGTCGGCCGCCCGCACGGCCTCGTCAGACCGGCCCAGGCGCACCAGAACGGTGCACCGCACGAGCCAGGCGTAGCCGCAGTGGGGGTCGGCGGCGAGCGCCCGTTCCGTGGCCTCCAGCGCGCCCGGCAGGTCGTCCAGCGTCAGCCGGCAACTGCCGAGGCGCGCCCAGCCGTTCGCCAGATCGGGACGGCGCGCCAGACAGCGGGCGAGCTCGACGGCGGCCTCCCGGTGGCGGCCCACCGCCATGAGGACCCGGGCCCGCTCCAGCTCCAGCTCCTCAGGCTGCGAGGAGCGGCCCGACGACGGCTGGTGGCTCGTCCTGTCGCTCACCCCGTGGCTCACCCCCTGGTTCACAGCCGCTTGGTGCGCTTGAGGTAGTCGAGCAGCTCCCGGTAGGCGCCGCCGCTCTCCCGGAACGTCGCCACGGTGCGGGCGGTGGTGAACCACTCCTCGGTCGAGGGCCGCACCTCGTCGGCGGCGTGGAGCAGGTCGCGCATGACGATCATGCGGGGCTCGCCGCTGCGCACCGAGTCGAGCAGCGCCCGCTCGGCGGCGGTCTCGCACAGATGCGCCAGATCGGCGCCCGAGTACCCGTCGGTACGGCGGACCAGCAGGCCCAGCTCGATCCCGGCCACCGGGCGGTCCCGCAGGTGGTACCTGAGGATCGCCTCGCGGGCCGGCGGATCGGGCAGCGCCACCAACACCATGCGGTCCAGCCGGCCGGGGCGGAGCAGCGCGTTGTCCACGTCCCACGGGTGGTTGGTGGCGGCCAGCACGAACACGCCCTCGTTGGCCGCCGCGCCCGCCACCCCGTCGAGCTCGGTGAGCAGTTGGTTCACCGTGTTGCGCATGCCGGAGTGCCGCATCTGGCTGCGCTTGCCGCCGAGCGCGTCCAGCTCGTCGAAGAACAGCACGCACGGCGCGTTCCTCCGGGCGCTGGCGAAGACCTCGCTGATGTTCCGCTCGGAGGCGCCGATCCACATGTCGAGCACGTCGCTGATGCTGACGGACAGGAACCGCGCCCCCAGCTCGCCGGCCACGGCCCGGGCGAGGAACGTCTTCCCGCACCCCGGGGGCCCGTAGAGCAACAGGCCGCCGCGCAGGCTCTTGGCGAACAGCCGGCGCAGCTTCGGGTTGCGCAGCGGGGCGAGGAAGGCCGCCTCCAGGCGGTCCTTGACCTCCCGCATCCCGCCGACGTCGGCCAGCCGCAGATCGCTGACGGACTCGACGTCCCAGGCGTCCGCCGCCGGCCCGTCGTCCGGAGCCTCGGCCTCGGGCTCGGGCTCGGCGCTCATGAAACGCGGCGGCACCGAGCCCGCGATGTCGCGCTCCGCGCTCTGCCAGTCGAACTCCGGTGCGGACGCCGGCTCCTGAGCCGGTGGGTCCTCCTCGACCGGCTCATCAGAAGTCGGCTTCCCGCGTGCGGTCTGGTCCGGGGATCCCTCGACGCGAGGCGCCTCGCCTCTCGGGTCCGCGGGGATCACCGCCTCGGCCATCAGCGCCCGCGCCTCGGCGCTTCCGGGGTCCCGGTGCAGGGCCACCCCCAGATGCGCTATCGCCTCGCTGGTCCGCCCGCCGTCGAGCAACAGCCGCGCGAGGTGCAGGCGCAGGGGTATGTCCTCCGGCGCGGCCTCGACGGCCGCCCCCAGGCTTCGCAGCAACGGACTCTCCTCACCCATGCCGCCATCCTAGGCAGCGGCACTGACAGCCCGACGGCGTCGCCGGCCGGCCGTGCCACCGTCACGACGCGTCTGTGGCCGAGGTGTTGCAGACGGCCGGCGGCCGGCCGCGCTCAGCCGCGCCGCGGCACCGGGACCCGCACCAGGTCCTCCGCGACGGTCAGGGTGCCGGCGAAGCCCGCCGCGCGCGCCTCCGCGGCGAAGGCCGTCGGATCGCCGTAGCGCTGGGAGAAGTGGGTGAGCACCAGGTGGCGGACGCCCGACTCGGCGGCGACCCGGCCCGCCTGGCCGGCGGTGAGGTGGCCGTACTCGTGGGCCAGGGCGACGTCCGCGTCGAGGAAGGTGGACTCGATGACGAGCAGATCGCATCCCTCGGCGAGGGCGGACACCGCGTCGCACATCCGAGTGTCCATCACGAAGGCGAAGCGCTGCCCGGGCCGCGGTTCGCTCACCTCGTCGAGCGAGACGCCGCGCAGCGACCCCCGGCGCTGCACCAGGCCCACGTCGGGCCCGTGGATGCCGCGTGCGGCGAGCCGTTCCGGCAGCATCCGGTGGCCGTCGGGCTCGACGAGGCGGTAGCCGAAGGCGTCCACCGGGTGGGACAGGCGGCGGGCGCTGAGCGTGAACGACGGCGTCTCGGCGACCACCCCGTCGTCGGCCACCGGCACGGGTTCGATGCGCGCCGTCTCGTGGTAGGCCGTGGCATATCTGAGCCGCTCGAAGTACGCCTGCCCCGACGCCGGATAGTGCGCGGTGACGGGGTGCGGGACCCGGTCGAGGTGGACCCGCTGGATCACGCCGGCCAGGCCCAGGGAGTGGTCGCCGTGGAAGTGGGTGACGCAGATCCGGGTCAGCGCGTGCGCGCTCACACCGGCCAGCAGCAGCTGCCGTTGGGTGCCCTCGCCGGGGTCGAAGAGCAGGCATTCGGCGTCCCAACGCAGCACGTAGCCGTTGTGGTTGCGACGTCGGGTGGGGACCTGGCTGGCGGTGCCGAGGACGATCAGCTCGCGGGCGGCGGACACCGTCAGCCGGGAGGCCACTCGAGGCCGCGCCCGCCGAGCACGTGGGCGTGCGCGTGGAAGACGGTCTGGCCGGCGCCGATGCCCGTGTTGAAGACCACCCGGAAGCCGCTGCTGTCCACGCGGTCGCCGGCGGCGACCGCGGCGGCCTCCCGCAGCACGTCGGCGGCGATGCCCGGCTCGGCGGCGGCCAGGGCGCCGGCGTCCGGGTAGTGGGCGCGCGGAATGACCAGCACGTGGGTCGGGGCCTGCGGGTTGATGTCGCGGAACGCGACGGTGGTTTCGGTCTCCCGGACGATGGTGGCCGGGATCTCCCCCGACACGATCTTGCAGAACAGGCAGTCGGCCTGCGGTTCTCCCGCCATCGGCTCTCGCACTCTCCCTGGGCTCGCAACGGTGGAGCGGTACGCCGGGATGCTACCGCCGGGGCCGAGCCGCCCCGGTCCCACGACCCCGCTCCCCTCATTTGCGGACGGCGCTGAGACTGGTAAGGTCCGCCGGGTTGTATACGGAAGGTGATCCACACAACGGAAGCCTTCGGACATAAGGAACCCCGAATATGTCCAATGCGCACACACAGGAACCGGCCAGGGAACAGTGGGGAACCCGCCTCGGCTTCCTGATGGCGGCCATCGGCTCGGCCATCGGCCTCGGCAACATCTGGCGCTTCCCCGCCGTCGCGTACGAGAACGGCGGCGGCGCGTTCATCCTGCCGTACCTCCTGGCACTGCTCACCGCCGGCATCCCGCTGCTGATCCTGGAATACGCCATCGGCCGCCGGTACCGCTCCTCGCCGCCGGGCGCGCTGCGGCTGCTCACCCGCCCCGCGGAGTCGATCGGCTGGTGGCAGGTGGCGATCTGCTTCGTGATCGCGGTCTACTACGCGGTGGTGCTCGCCTGGGCGGTGCGCTACATCGGCTTCTCCTTCACGCAGGCGTGGGAGGACAACCCCGACGGGCCCGAGGGCTTCTTCTTCGAGGACTTCCTCCAGGCCTCGGACAAACCGGGTGAGATCACGACCTTCGTGCCCGACGTGGCCTGGCCGCTGATCGCGGTCTGGATCGTGGTGCTGCTGATCCTGATCGCCGGAGTGCGCCGCGGTATCGAGCGGGCCAACCTGATCTTCATCCCGCTGTTCATGGTCCTGTTCACCGTGCTGACCGTCCGCGCGCTCACGCTGGACGGCGCCTCGGCCGGCCTGGAGGCGCTGTTCGCGCCCGACTGGGACGCGCTCGGCGAGGGCAGCGTGTGGGTGGCGGCCTACGGCCAGATCTTCTTCTCGCTGTCGGTCGGCTTCGGCATCATGATCACCTACGCCTCCTACCTGGGCCGCCGCTCGGACCTCAGCGGCTCGGCGATGGTGGCCGGGTTCGCCAACAGCGCCTCCGAGATCCTGGCCGGCATCGCGGTGTTCGCCGCGCTCGGCTTCATGGCGAGCCAGGCCGGGGTCGGGGTGGGCGAGGTCAGCGACAGCGGCACCGGGCTGGCGTTCGTGGCCTTCCCGCAGATCATCTCCGAGATGCCGGCGGGCGCGTTCTTCGGAGTGCTGTTCTTCGTCTCCCTGATGATCGCCGGCATGGCCTCACTGATCAGCATCGTCCAGGTCGTCGTCTCGGCCGTGGAGGACCGCACCAACCTGTCCAGGAAGGCCGCCGTGCTGGGCGTGGGCGGTGCGGTGGCCGTGGTCTCCGTCGTGCTCTTCGCCACCGACAGCGGGGTGTACTTCCTGGACGTGGCGGACCACTACATCAACCAGTACGGCATCGTGCTGGCCTCCCTGGCCCTGGTGATCACCGTCAGCTGGGGGCTGCGCAAGCTGCCGGCGATGCAGGCCGAGTCGGACGCCACCTCGGCGATCCGGCTGGGCGTCTGGTGGCGGGTCTGCCTGGGCATCGTCACGCCGGTGATGCTGGGCTGGATGATGGTGGACAGCCTGCGGACCGAGTTGGAGGAGAACTACGGGGGCTACGACACCTCGTTCCTGCTCTACGCCGGCTGGGGCGTGGCGGCCGCCGCGCTCGCCGCCGGCGTGCTGCTGTCGCTGGTCAGATGGCGACGCACCCCCGCGGCGCCGGCCGAGGAGCCCGCGCGGACCGCCGAGAGGAGCGCGTGATGTCCGGATCCGCCATCATCATGATGATCATCGCCATCGGCATCGTCTGGGGCGGCCTGGTCGTGGCGATCGTCCAGCTCGCCCGCCATCCGGAGGACGAGCCGAGCCTGCCGCCCGAAAGCACGTAGCGCCTCCGGTGCGGACGGCGACGTGCGGCGGGCCGGCAGGTCGCCGTGGGGTGCCTCCCAGCCGCCGGGCTCGGCGCCGACGGCGCCGCAGGCGCCGAGAGCGGCGAACGTGCTGGCCCGGGGCGTGCCCCGTTCAGGCGTCAGGGCCTGGGGCCTGGGGGCGTCCCCTGACCGCCGGGGTCCGGGGCGAGCCCGGCACGACGGCCGCGAGCCTCGGCACGCTTCGGAGGGCCGGGGCGGAGCCCCGGGCGGCGCCTCTCGCTCGCCAGGCCGGGGGACCGCTGCCGGGAGCTAGCTCCAGCGGCCGGTGCGGGTGAGGATCAGGGCGGCGGCGGCCGTGCCGGCGGTCGAGGTGCGCAGCACGGTGGGGCCCAGCCGGCACGGGCGGGCCCCCGCCTCGGTGAATGCCGCCAGTTCCTCGTCCGTGACGCCGCCCTCCGGGCCGACGATCAGGGTGATCCCGCCCGCCTCCGGCAGCGGGGCGGTGGCCAGCGGCTCGCTGGCCGACTCGTGCAACACGAAGGCCTTGCCGGCCAGCCCCGAAGGGGCATCCGGCGGCGCCGACGAGGCGTGCGCCATTCCCGCCCCACCGGCCGGCGCCGGATGGGCGGCGAGACCTTCCGGAAGCCATACCGTGCCGAAGGCCGGTGTCGGTGCCGCCAGGGCGCGAGCGACCTGCGCGGTGGTGTGGGCCTCCGCGACGCGCGGAAAACGCACCCGGCGCGCCTGTTTGCCCGCCTCGCGGGCGGTCGCGCGCCATTTGCCCAGCGCCCGCGCCCCGCGCTCGCCACGCCACTGGGTGACGCAGCGGGCCGCGGCCCACGGCACGATGGCGTCCACGCCGGTTTCGGTCATCGTCTCCACCGCCAACTCGCCGCGGTCGCCCTTCGGCAGCGCCGCCACCACCGTGAGCCACGGCCGGGGCGGCGGCTCGTGCCAGACCCGGTACACCGCGACTGACAGCCGGTCCCGGTCCTCGACCTCCGCGACCCTGCCGGCCACGCCGGTGCCGGCGCCGTCCGTGAGCACGATCTCCTCACCGGCCCGCAGCCGCCGCACGGCGACCGCGTGCCGGCCCTCGGGTCCGTCCAGGCCGAACGCGTCGCCGGCCCGCGCGTCGTTCAGCGACTCCACAACGAAGACCGGCGCCGTCGCCACGAGCCCGCCTCTCCTCGTTGCGCCGGCGGCCTAGCGGCCGTTGAAGGCGTCCTTGAGACGGGAGAACAGCCCCTGCTGCCCGGGCTGGAACTGCCCCGTGGGCCGCTCCTCGCCGCGCAGCTTCGCCAGCCGGCGCAGCAGCTCCTCCTGCTCGGGGTCGAGCTTGCTGGGGGTCAGCACCTCCACGTGCACCACCAGATCGCCCCGCCCGTTGCTCCTGAGGTGGGTGACACCGCGGCCGTGCAGCGGGATGGACTGGCCCGACTGGGTGCCCGGCCTGATGTCCACCTCCTCCATGCCGTCCAGCGTCTCCAGCGGCACCTTGGTGCCCAGCGAGGCGGCCGTCATCGGGATGGTGACCGTGCAGTGCAGGTCGTCGCCGCGACGCTGGAAGACCGCGTGCGGGGTCTCCCTGATCTCCACGTAGAGGTCGCCCGCGGGTCCGCCGCCCGGGCCGACCTCGCCCTCGCCGGCGAGCTGGATGCGGGTGCCGTTGTCCACACCGGCCGGGATCTTCACGGTCAGCGTGCGCCGGGTCCGCACCCGGCCGTCGCCCGCGCATTCGGGACAGGGGTTGGGCACCACGGTGCCGAAGCCCTGGCACTGCGGGCAGGGTCGGGAGGTCATGACCTGGCCCAGGAAGGAGCGGGTGACCTGGGAGACCTCGCCGCGACCCCGGCACATGTCGCAGGTCTGCGCCGAGGTGCCGGGCGCCGCACCCTCACCGTTGCACGTGTTGCACACGGTGGCGGTGTCGACCTGGATCTCCTTGGTGCTGCCGAACGTCGCCTCGTTGAGGTCGATCTCCAGCCGGATCATGGCGTCCTGGCCGCGGCGGGTGCGCGATTTGGGTCCGCGCTGCGCCGCCGTGCCGAAGAAGGCGTCCATGATGTCCGAGAAGTTCCCGAAACCGGGACCGAAACCGGGCCCGGGTCCGGGGCCACCCGCGCCCATCGGGTCGCCGCCCAGGTCGTACATCTGCTTCTTCTGGGGATCGGACAGCACCTCGTAGGCGGTGTTGATCTCCTTGAAGCGCTCCTGCGTCTTCGGATCCGGGTTCACATCCGGGTGCAGCTCGCGCGCCAGTCTCCGGAAGGCCTTCTTGATCTCGTCCTGCGAGGCATCGCGCTGCACACCCAGGACCGCGTAGTAGTCCGTCGCCACCTAGTTCTCCGCGAGGATCTGTCCGACGTACCGTGCCACTGCGCGCACCGCTCCCATCGTTCCGGGGTAGTCCATGCGGGTCGGTCCGACCACGCCCAGCTTCGCGACTGCCTCTTCTCCCGAACCGTAACCGACGGAGACGACCGACGTGGACGTCAGTCCCTCATGCGGGTTCTCATGCCCGATGCGGACCGTCATGCCCCTGTCCGTCGCCTCCCCCAGCAGCTTCAGGAGCACCACGTGCTCCTCCAGTGCCTCCAGCACCGGTCGGATGGTGAGGGGGAAGTCCTGACCGAAACGCGTCAGGTTGGCGGTGCCGCCAATCATCAGCCGCTCCTCGGTCTCCTCCACCAGAGTCTCCAGCAAGGTGGACAGCACCGTCGAGACCGTCTGCCGCTCCTCGGACTCGAACGAGTCCGGCAGATCCTGCACCAGCCGCGGCACATCGGTGAACCGCTCGCCGGCGATCTTGCTGTTCAGCCGGGCGCGGAGCTCGGCCACCGAGGTCTCGCCGAACGGCGCGGGGCAGTCGATGACGCGCTGCTCCACCCGGCCCGTGTCGGTGATCAGCACCAGCATCAGCCGGGCCGGGGCGAGCGACAGCAGCTCGGCGTGCCGCACCGTGGAGCGGGTCAGCGACGGGTACTGCACGACGGCGACCTGGCGGGTCAGCTGCGCGAGCAGCCGGACCGTGCGGCCCACCACGTCGTCGAGGTCCACGGCGCCGACCAGGAAGTTCTGGATCGCGCGGCGCTCGGCGGTGGACAGCGGCTTGACACCCGCCAGCTTGTCCACGAAGAGCCGGTAACCCTTGTCCGTGGGCACCCGCCCGGCGCTCGTGTGCGGCTGGGCGATGTACCCCTCTTCCTCCAGGGCGGCCATGTCGTTGCGCACCGTGGCCGGGGAGACCCGCAGGTTGTGCCGCTCGGTCAACGCCTTGGAGCCGACCGGCTCCTCCGTGCCGACGTAGTCCTGGACGATGGCCCGCAAGACCTCGAGCCTGCGTTCACTGAGCATGCGCGCGCACCTCCCGTCCGGCCATGAGCTCCGCCTGCCGTCCTGGCACTCATTCGCGCGGAGTGCCAATCCCTGTCCCAGTGTACGGCCGGGTAGCACGGCCAGGGAAAGCGTGACGCAATGAAGGTACCGCGACCCGGCCGCCCACAGCAGGGCGCGGCCACACCCGTGACGTAACCTCGGCCCATGCGGGGCGACATGCGGGACGACGGGCCGGACGAAAGGCCCGCCGAAGGGCCCGCCGGTGCCGGCGCGGAGGCCTGGGAGGAGGTCGCGCCCGGGGTGTGGCGGTGCCGACTGCCGGGGTGGGACGAGACGGTGGGCGCGGTGGCCGGCGAACGGGACGCGCTGCTGGTCGACGCGGGCCCCTCCCGCCGGGCCGGGGCCGCGGTCGGCGCCCGGCTGCGCGCGTTGCTGGGCCTCCCGGTGCGCCGCGTGGCGCTCACCCACCCGCATTTCGACCATGTGTTGGGCGTCGCCGCGTTCCCCGACGCCGAGGTGTACGGGTCGGCCGGCCTGGGCCGGTACCTGGCGGACGCCCCGATCGTGGCCGACGCGCTGCGGCACGGCCTGGACCCGCGGGACGCGGAGCCGGGCGCGCTGGCCGGGCTACGGGTCACCGACGTGACCGGCGAGGCGTCGCTCGACCTGGGTGGCGGGCGCCGGGCGGTGCTGGCCTCGATCGGTCCGGCGCATTCGCCGCACGACCTGGCGGTGCTGGTGCCGGGCGCGCCGCCCGTGGTGTTCTGCGGCGATCTGGTGGAGGAGTCGGGGGAGCCGCAGGCCGGGCCCGACGCCCGGCCCGAGGCGTGGCCGGCGGCCCTGGACCGGCTGCTGGCGCTCGGCGGCCCCACGGCGCGCTATGTGCCGGGGCACGGCGCCGTGGTGGACGCGGCCTTCGTGCGCGCGCAGCGGCGGGCGCTGGCCGAACGGTTCGGTGTGAGTTGACTGCGGCGTGGGTTGACTGACCGGGCCCGCCGGCTGATCGAATAGGCCCATGCGCAGCAGACAGTACGACCCCGACCTGACGCCGCCGTGGAAGCGGTCGAGGCCCGTTCCCGAGGTCGCGGCGGAGCCGGGGCTGGTGGTCGAGGAGGTCACCACGGGCTACTGCGGGGCGGTGATCCGCTGCGAGAAGACGGCGGAGGGCCCGACCGTGACGCTGGAGGACCGCTTCGGCAAGTACCGGGTGTTCCCGATGACGCCGAGCGGCTTCCTGTTGGAGGGCCGGCCGGTCACCCTGGTCCGCCCGCAGCCCCAGGGCGTCGGCGACGCCGGACGGACACGAACCGCCTCGGGGTCGCTGGCGGTGCCGGGCGCCCGCGCCCGGGTGGCACGCGCCGGGCGCATCTATGTCGAGGGCCGCCACGACGCGGAACTGGTCGAGCGGGTGTGGGGCGACGACCTGCGGGTCGAGGGCGTGGTCGTGGAGTACCTGGAGGGCGTCGACGATCTTCCGGCGATCGTGCGGGAGTTCGGCCCCAGCCCGGAGGCGCGGCTGGGCGTGCTGGTCGACCATCTGGTGACCGGCTCGAAGGAGTCGCGGATCGCCGCGGAGGTCACGGACGCGAACGTGCTGGTGGTCGGGCACCCCTTCGTCGACATCTGGGCGGCGGTCAAACCGGCCTCGGTCGGCATCCCTGCCTGGCCCACGGTGCCGCGCGGCCAGGACTGGAAGACCGGCGTCTGCCGGGCCCTGGGCTGGCCGGAGAACACGGGAGCCGCCTGGCGGCGCATCCTGGGCCGGGTCCGCGACTACCGGGACCTGGAGCCCGCGCTGCTCGGCCCGGTGGAGCACCTGATCGACCATGTGACGGTGGGCGGGCCCGCGGGGCCGGCCTGACGGGGCGGGTCGGGGCGCGGCTCCGGCTCACACGAGAAAAAGATCCTCGTCGAAGACGGTGACCACGGCCACCACCATCAGGCCGTGCCCGATCAGGTACTCGATGAGGATGCCCGGCGCGACCTGCGCCTTGCGGTTGTCCTCGTGGGTGCCGACCGGTGCGCTGGCCTTGTGGTACGGGTCCCTGGCCAGGTTCGCCAGGCCGCGGTCGAGCAGCTCGCGGCGGTGCGGGGCCATCCGCTCCGCCGACTCGGCCGCCTCCACGGTGAAGGAGACCCGGAAGTCGGGGAAGTCGGGGAGGTCAGGGCTTCCGGAAGGGTCGGGCACGGCTCCTCCCCCTCTGACGTCGGTGGTGCGCGGGCCGCGGCCGTCGAAGGACCGCGGCGGCGTGTCGGACAATGAGGAGTATGCCCAGCGTTCAGCCCGATGGCGAGCCCGTGCCCGAGGACGGCGCGCTGCCGGCGCACGCGCTGGCCGGCGCGGCGGACCGCCCGCTCGCCTTCTACCTGCACGTCCCGTACTGCGCGGCGCGCTGCGGGTACTGCGACTTCAACACGTACACGGCGAGCGAGTTGCGCGGCTCCGGCGGCGTGCTGGCCTCCCGGGAGAACTACGCCGAGGTGCTGTCCGAGGAGGTCCGGATGGCCCGAAAGGTGCTCGGCGACGACCCGCGCCCGGCCGCCACGGTGTTCGTCGGCGGCGGCACCCCCACCCTGCTGCCGGCGGCCGACCTGGGGCGGATGCTGACGGCGATCCGTCAGGAGTTCGGGCTGGCGGCCGACGCCGAGGTCACCGTCGAGGCGAACCCCGACTCGGTCACCCCGACCTCGCTGGCCGCGCTGCGCGAGGCCGGCTTCAACCGGATCTCGTTCGGCATGCAGAGCGCCCGCCAACACGTGCTCGACGTCCTGGAGCGCACCCACACCCCCGGCCGGCCCGAGCAGTGCGTGGGCGAGGCACGGGCCGCGGGCTTCGCACACGTGAATCTGGACCTGATCTACGGCACGCCGGGCGAGACCGACGCGGACTGGCACGCCTCGCTGGACGCGGCGCTCGGCGCCGGCCCCGACCACGTCTCGGCGTACTCGCTGATCGTCGAGGACGGCACCCGGCTCGCCCAGCGGGTGCGGCGCGGCGAGGTGCCGGCGACCGACGACGACGTGCACGCCGACCGCTACCTGATCGCCGAGCGGCGCCTGTCCGAGGCCGGCCTCGTCTGGTACGAGGTGTCCAACTGGGCCGCCTCCCCCGCCGCCCGCTGCCGGCACAACGAGCTGTACTGGACCGGCGCCGACTGGTGGGGCGCCGGCCCCGGCGCGCACAGCCACGTCGGCGGGGTCCGCTGGTGGAACGTGAAGCACCCGGGGCGCTACGCGGCGGCGCTCGCCGCGGGCCGCTCCCCCGGCGCCGGCCGCGAGGTGCTTGCCGCGGACGACCGGCGGGTGGAGCGGGTGCTGCTGGAGCTGCGGCTGGCCGAGGGCTGCCCGCTGACGCTGCTGCACCCGGCCGGACGCGCGGCGGCCGAGCGGGCACTCACCGACGGCCTGCTCCGGCCGGACGCGTACGCCACGGGCCGCGCAGCCCTCACCCTCCGCGGCCGCCTCCTCGCCGACGCCCTCACCCGCGATCTGGTGGACTGACCGGGTCCCCCACCCACCCGCCCCCTTTGCGCGGGTGCTCCGCCCCCGGACCCCCGAGCGTCACGCCGCCAGCATCCGCGCGCGGCGACCGGCCGCGGTCACGGTCGCCGCGATGCTGCGTGGCAGGGCGGCGAGGGGACAGGGAGCGCAGCGCCTCGACCCGGCGGAGCCGCCGGGCCCAGCGGACAGCTCGGCCCGCTCGGGAGACCCCCAGCGACAGCGTCCGCTGCTGGGCCGGGGCGAAGCCCCGCAAAACCCACGGACGGAGCTCCGGGCGCCCACGGCCGGCCGCTCCCCCGCCGGGGTCACGCGGCAACGCAACAGCCCCGGCCCGCTCGGGAGTGCCCACGCGACGGCCACGGCGCTACGCGGGCCCGAGGGCAGAGCCCAGGCACCCGCCGGGCAGCGGGCCGGGCCCACGCCCAGCCGTTCCCCCTCCAGGGTCGGGGCAAAGCCCTGGCCTCACAGCCGCCAGCTCTGGGGACATCGTCCGCTGCGGGGGCAGAACCCCTGAAAACCCGCCGGGCGGCGGGCCGGGCCGACGGGCGGCCGCTTCCCGTCCGGGGCCGGGCGGAACCCCCGACAACCCGCCGCGGGGACCCCGCCGGCAAGGCGTTATGCGGGCTCGTACATCTCGTCGATCAGCTCGCTGTACTGGGCCTCCACCACCGGCCGCTTCAGCTTCAGGCTCGGGGTCAGCTCGCCGTGTTCGACGTCCAGGTCGCGTGGCAGCAGTCGGTACTTCTTGATCGTCTGCCAGCGCTGCAGGCCGGCGTTGAGCTCCGAAACGTACCCGTCGATCAGCTGCTGGGTCCGCGGGTCGGCCACCACGTCGGCGTACTCCAGGCCGCCCAGCCCGTGCTCGTCCGCCCAGCCCATGAGCGCCTGTTCGTCGAGCGCGATCAGCGCGGAGCAGAAGTGCCGCCCGGCGCCGATCACCACCATCGTCGAGACGTACGGGCAGACCGCCTTGAACCGGCCCTCCACCTCGCTGGGCGCGACGTACTTGCCGCCCGAGGTCTTGAACAGGTCCTTCTTCCGGTCGGTGATGCGCAGGTAGCCGTCGTCGGACAGCTCGCCGATGTCCCCGGTGTGGAACCAGCCGTCCGAGTCCAGGACCTCGGCCGTCTGGTCGGGCAGACCGTGGTAGCCGTCCATGATCCCCGGGCCGCGCAGCAGGATCTCGCCGTCGTCGGCGACCCGCACCTCGCAGCCGGGCAGCGCCTTGCCGACCGTGCCGGTGCGGTAGGACTCCTTGCGGTTCACGAAGCTCGCGGCGGCCGACTCGGTCAGGCCGTAGCCCTCCAGGATGGGAATGCCGGCCCCGGAGAAGAAGTACCCGATGTCCGGGGTGAGCGCCGCCGAGCCGGAGACGCAGCCCTCCATCCGGCCGCCGAACGCCGCCCGCAGCTTGGCGTACACCAGCCGGTCGGCGACCGCGTGCTTGGCCCGCAGGCCGAAGGGCACCGAGGGGGTGCCGGTGCGCCGGTGGTTCTCCTGGGAGACCCTGGCGTGCTCCTGGGCCACCGCGGCGGCCCAGGTGAAGATCCGGTACTTGGCCGCGCCGCCGGCCTTGGCCTTCATGGCGACGCCGTTGTAGACCTTCTCGAAGATCCGCGGCACGCCGCACATCCGGGTGGGCTTCACCACGGGCAGGTTCTCGATGATCCTGTCGATCCGGCCGTCCACGGCCATGACGTGCCCGACCTTGATATGCGAGGAGAGCAGCACCTTGCCGAAGACGTGCGCCAGCGGCAGCCACAGGTACTGCACGTCCTCGCGGTGCACCAGGTCGATCTGCTCGATCGCGTACCCCATGTACGACCAGGTGTCCTGACGCAGCCGCACGCCCTTGGGGCGGCCTGTGGTGCCCGAGGTGTAGATCAGCGTGGCCAGCTGTTCGCGGCGCAGCGCGGCCACGGTGTCGGTGACGCAGTCCGGGTTCTTCTCCAGGTACCCGGCGCCGCGGTCCGCGAGGTCGGCCAGCGAGAGCAACCAGCCGTCGGGGTCGTCCGCGGCCGGCGTGGCGTCGCCGGAGTCGATCACCACGACGTGCCGCAGCCCCGGCAGCTCGGCCCGGTGGGCGCGCACCTTGGCGAGTTGGGCGGCGTTCTCCGCGATCAGCACCTTGCTCTCGGAGTCGGCGAGGATGAACGCCGTCTCCTCGCCGTTGGTCGTCGGGTAGACGGTGGTGACGGCGGCGCCGGCGCACATGACGCCGAGGTCGGCGAGGATCCAGTCGACGCGGGTGTTGGACGCGATGGCGACCCGCTCCTCCGGCAGCACCCCGAGGTCCATCAGCCCGGCAGCGATCGCGGAGACCCGCTGGGCCGCCTCGGCCCAGGTGTAGCTGTGCCAGTCGTCGGGACCGTCGCCCGCGGTGGCCACCGGGTAGCGGAACGCCTCCCGGTCCGGCGTGGCCGCGACCCGGTCCTGGAACAGGTGCGCCACGGAGGGCGGCCGGTTCTCGATCGACTGCTGTGTCTCGCTCACGACTTCCTCCGGGTGCCGCGCTGCAACGGAGCGACTGACGAGTAACTCTCGGGTGGCGATCAGGGTAAGGGCGATGGGCCCCGCATGTAAGAGGCTATTTCTGGTTCTTACCCGCGTCCTTGCCGGTGGTCTTCCCCGACGCCGGGCCCGAATCGGAGGAGAGCGCGGCGATGAACGCCTCCTGGGGCACCTCGACGCGCCCCACCATCTTCATGCGCTTCTTGCCTTCCTTCTGCTTCTCCAGCAGCTTCCGCTTGCGCGAGATGTCGCCGCCGTAGCATTTGGACAGCACGTCCTTGCGCATGGCGCGCACCGTCTCCCTGGCGATCACCCGGGAGCCGATCGCCGCCTGGATGGGCACCTCGAACTGCTGCCGCGGGATGAGCTCGCGCAGCTTGGCGGCCATCTTGACGCCGTAGGCGTACGCCTTGTCCTTGTGCACGATCGCGGAGAACGCGTCCACCTTGTCGCCGTGCAGCAGGATGTCCACCTTGACCAGGGAGGCGGACTGGTCGCCGATCGGCTCGTAGTCCAGGGAGGCGTAGCCGCGGGTCTTGGACTTCAGCGCGTCGAAGAAGTCGAAGACGATCTCGGCGAGCGGCAGGGTGTAGCGCAGCTCGACCCGGTCCTCCGAGAGGTAGTCCATGCCCTTCATGGCGCCGCGGCGGTTCTGGCAGAGCTCCATGATCGCGCCGACGTACTCGCTGGGGGCGATCAGCGTGGCCCGCACCACCGGCTCCCGGACCTCGGCGATCTTGCCGGTGGGGTACTCGCTCGGGTTGGTGACCGTGTGCTCCGTGCGGTCCTCCATCTGGACCTGGTACACCACGTTGGGCGCGGTGGCGATCAGGTCCAGGCCGAACTCGCGCTCCAGCCGCTCGCGGATCACCTCCAGGTGCAGCAGGCCGAGGAAGCCGACGCGGAAGCCGAAGCCGAGGGCCGCGGAGGTCTCCGGCTCGTAGACCAGGGCGGCGTCGTTGAGCTGGAGCTTCTCCAGGGCGTCGCGCAGCCCCGGATAGTCGGAGCCGTCGATCGGGTAGATCCCCGAGAACACCATCGGCTTCGGGTCCTTGTAGCCGCCGAGCGGTTCGGTCGCCCCGCGGCGCTGCACGGTCACGGTGTCGCCGACCCGGGACTGGCGCACGTCCTTCACGCCGGTGATCAGATACCCGACCTCGCCGACGGACAGGCCGTCCGCCGGGGTCATCTCCGGCGAGTTGACGCCGATCTCCAGCAGCTCGTGGGTGGCGCCGGTGGACATCATCTGGATGCGCTCGCGCCGGCCGAGCCGGCCGTCCACCATCTTCACGTAGGTCACCACACCGCGATAGGCGTCGTAGACCGAGTCGAAGATCATGGCGCGGGCCGGGGCGTCGGCCACGCCGACCGGCGGCGGCACCTGGCGGACCACCTCGTCGAGCAGCGCTTCCACGCCCTCGCCGGTCTTGGCGGAGACCCGCAGCACGTCGCCGGGGTCGCAGCCGATGAGGTGGGCCAGCTCGGCGGCGAACTTCTCCGGCTGGGCGGCCGGCAGGTCGATCTTGTTCAGCACGGGGATGATCGTGAGGTCGTTCTCCATCGCCAGGTAGAGGTTGGCGAGGGTCTGCGCCTCGATGCCCTGTGCGGCGTCCACCAGCAGCAGGCAGCCCTCGCAGGCGGCCAGCGAGCGGGAGACCTCGTAGGTGAAGTCGACGTGGCCCGGCGTGTCGATCATGTTCAGCACATGCGCGGTGTCGCCGGTCGCCCAGGGCATCCGGACCGCCTGGGACTTGATCGTGATGCCCCGCTCGCGCTCGATGTCCATGCGATCGAGGTACTGGGCGCGCATCTGACGCTGCTCGACCACCCCGGTCAGTTGGAGCATCCGGTCGGCGAGCGTCGACTTGCCGTGGTCGATGTGCGCGATGATGCAGAAGTTGCGGATCAGGGCCGGGTCAGTGCGGCTCGGCTCCGGGGCGTTCGAAGGGGTCGCGGGCACGCGGGGTCCTGTCGGGTCATGGTCGGTGAGTCACTCCCCATCGTCCCATGGGGCGAGGGTCGCGACGGATTGGGAGGCCGGCGGGTGCCGCTGGTAAGCTGGCCGACTGCGTCTGGCGCTGGGAGCACCAGAACCCGATCTCTCGTCTTCCTGATATCTACGCAAAGGCTTATTCGTGGCGAACATCAAGTCCCAGATCAAGCGGATCAAGACCAACGAGAAGGCCCGGCTGCGCAACCAGTCGGTCCGGTCCGAGGTCAAGACCGCCGTCCGTCGGGCCCGCGAGGCCGTGGCCTCGGGCGACTACGAGCAGGCCGAGGCCGCGCGCCGGGTGGCGGCCCGCAAGCTCGACAAGGCCGTGAGCAAGGGCGTGCTGCACCGGAACAACGCGGCCAACAAGAAGTCCTCGCTCGCCGCGCAGGTCAACGCACTGCAGAGCTGACCGCCGCGGGCGGCGACGCCGCCCCTGGCGCCCCCCGACCGTAGCGTTCGCCACTACGCCACGTACCGGTATCGACAGACCCCGGATCGCCCCGTCCCCACGGGTGGTCTGGGGTCTTTGGGCATTCGGCGGTAGGTTACGCGACATGTCGATACCGGGGGGCAATCCCAACCCCTATATGCAGCCATCGGGCTCGCCTCAGCCCACTCCGAACAATCCCTACGCGCAGCCAGCCCAGCCGGCGCAGCCCTCCCCCTCGGGGCCGCCACCGCCCGGGCCGCCGCCCGGCGCGAGCTACGGATACCCCCAGCAGCCGGGCGCGCCCTCCGCCGGCGGCTACGGCCCGATGGTCACGCCCAATCCCCCCGTCTCGTCCGGCTCCGGCCGGGGACTGCCGAGTTGGCTGTGGGCGGTCGGCGGCGTGGTCGTCGCCTCGGCGGTCTGGGGCGGGGTGCTGGTCGCCACCGGCGGCTCCGCGGAGTCGGAGCCGCAGGAGCCGAGCCAGCCGCAGCCCAATCTGGCCGGCTACGAGTACAACGGCCAGATGTGCGACACGGCCGACACCGCGGCCTTCGACACGGACTACCAGCCCGACGGGTACAACGAGCCGAGCGCGCTGTCGTCCGAGCACGACCGGCTGGACCAGAGCGCCTGCACGTTCTACCTGGCGCCGATCCAGGGCGACGGCTACAGCAGCCTCTACCTCACCTACCAGGCGGTCTGGCACAAGGGGGCGGACCCCAAGCGGGAGTTCGAGGCCAGCTACCGCTCGCAGGAGCAGTACGAGGACGTCAACTACGACTACGCCGTCGAGCCCGTGGACGGTCTGGGCGACGAGGCGTACATCATCTACCAGACCAACACCGTGGACGCCAGGCTGTCCCGGGTGACGCTGGGCGTCAGGGACGGCTGGTTCGAGTACACGCTGATCTGGGACGCGTACATCGACACGACGACGGACAGCTCGCTCGCCTATCTGGAGGAGCAGGACCACGTCACCGACGCGATGCGGGAGTCCACCCTGGCCACCCTGGCCGCGTTGCGGGGCTCGGATCAGGGGGGCGACTCCGGAGGCACGGGCGACACCGGGGACACCGGCGACACGGGGGACCTGAACGGCGACGTCGACGCGGACGCCTGATCCGCGCGGCTCAGCGCGACGGCCGGCTCAGCGGCGCGGCGAACGCGCGGCGCCGGCGACGGTGATCACGGCGCGCTCCAGCGCGTACTCCGGGTCGGAGCCGGCGCCCTTGACCGCGGCGTCCGCCTCGGCGACGGCGCGCAGCGCGGCCGCCACGCCATCCGCGGACCAGCCGCGCATCTGCTGCCGCACACGGTCCACCTTCCACGGCGGCATGCCCAACTCCCTGGCCAGATCGGCGGGGCGCAGCCCCGAGGGCGCGGAGGCCAGCTTGCCGATGGCCCGCACGCCCTGCGCCAGCGCGCTGGTGACCAGCACCGGCGCCACGCCCGTGGCCAGAGCCCAGCGCAGCGTCTCCAGCGCCTCGGCGGTCCGGCCCTCGACGGCGCGGTCGGCCACCGTGAAGCTGGACGCCTCGGCCCGGCCCGTGTAGTACCGGGCGACGACGGCCTCGTCGATGGCGCCCTCCACGTCGGCGGCCAGCTGGGAACAGGCCGAGGCCAGCTCGCGCAGGTCGCTGCCGATCGCGTCCACCAGCGCCTGGCAGGCGGCGGGCGTCGCGGAGCGCCCGGCCACGCGGAACTCGCCGCGCACGAACGCCAGTCGGTCCGCCGGCTTCGTCATCTTCGGGCAGGCCACCTCCCGGCCGCCCGCCTTGCGCGCCGCGTCGAGCAGGCCCTTCCCCTTCGTGCCGCTGCCGGTGAACAGCAGCACCAGGGTGATCTCCTCGGCGGGCGCCGCCAGATACGCCTTGACGTCCTTCACCGCATCGGCCGCCAGGTCCTGGGCCGCCCTGACCACCACCACCTTGCGCTCGGCGAACAGCGAGGGGCTGGTGAGCTCCGCCAGCGTGCCGGGCATCAGCTCGCCGGGGTCGAGCTCGCGCACGTCGGTGTCGGCGTCGGCCGCCCGGGCCGCGGCGACGACCTGCCGCACCGCGCGGTCGATGAGCAGCTCCTCCTGCCCCACGGCGAGGGTCAGCGGCGCCAGCGGATCATCGGAGCTCGTGGTTCTGGCCATCGCGCCTCAGCATCTCACGCCGCTCTGACACTCCGGTCGCCGTTGGCGGCGCCGGCCATACCGTCGCCGGCCACACCGGCGGTCCCCCGCCCGGCCGTCGCCCGGAGCCGGAAGACCCGGCGGTAGGTCTGCGGCGACACCGTGGTCAGCCGCCCGAAATGGTGGCGCAGGTTGGCGGCCGTGCCGAAGCCGGTGTGCCGGGCGACGCTCTCCACCGGCTCGTCCGTGGTCTCCAGGAGCTCCTGGGCCAGTCGCACCCGCTGCCGCACCAGCCACTGCAACGGCGTCAGGCCGAGGGCGTCGCGGAAGCGGCGGGCGAAGGTCCGCTCGCTCATATGCGCCCGGCGAGCCAGCACCGGCACGGAAAGCTGCTCGTGCAGCCGCTCCTGGGCCCACAGGAGCACCGGCGCGAGGTCGCGTTCCCGCGCGTCCGCCCCGCTCCCGTCCGGCCACCGGGTCGCCCGCCCCGGCGGCCGGACCGGCTTGGCGTACTGGCTCTGCCCGCCCTCCCGGTGCGGCGGCACGACCATCCGGCGGGCCACCTCGTTGGCGACGGCCGCGCCGTGGTCGCGGCGCACCAGATGCAGGCAGGCGTCTATGGCCGCGCCGGTGCCGGCCGAGCTGAGGATGGTGCCGTCCTCGACGTAGAGGGCGGTGGGGTCGAGGCGGACCTCCGGGTACCGCCGCGCGAAGTCGTCGGCGTGCATCCAGTGCATCGTGGCCCGGCGTCCGGCCAGCAGTCCGGCGGCGGCGAGCACGTACGCGCCGGAGCAGATGGAGACGATCCGCCGGCCCCGTTCGTGTGCCTCGCGCACCGCGGCGACCAGGGGCTCGGGCGGCGCGAGCTGGAGTTCCCTGGGGCAGGCCGCGACCACGACCGTGTCGGCCTCCGGCAGCTCCGCCAGTCCGTACGGGGTGTCGAGCGAGAACCCGGCCGCCGTCCGGGGCGGCGTGGGTCCCGCCGCGCACAGCCGCAGCTCGTACCACGGATCCGCGAGGTCGAGGCGGGCGATGCCGAACACCTCGCAGGGCACGGCCAGTTCGAAGACGGGGGCGCCGTCGGTCACGGCGACGGCGACGACGTGGCCCGGCGACCCGGAGGCGTTCATGGCAGGATTTTAGCGGCACCTGGCTTTTCTGCCGATGGCCGGCGGCGGAGCCGCTCGGGAGGCTGACCGGCATGAACGACACGGCCAGCCAGGCACGCGACCTCCCGACCGCCCCCACCCCCGTCCCCGCCCCGGCCTCCGCCCCGGCCTCCGGGGGACCGGCGGCCCTCGCGGTCCCCGCCGGCCGCTACACCACCGCGCAGGCCACCGCGCTGTACGTGGGTGCGGTGCTGGGCACGGGCGTCATCACGCTGCCCGCGATGGCCGCCGAGACCGCGGGACCGGCCTCGTTGGTCTCCTGGGCGGCGCTGGTGGCGCTCTCGGTGCCGCTCGCCGCGGCCTTCGCCGCGCTCGGCGCCCGTTACCCCGACGCCGGCGGCGTCTCCAGCTACGCCCGCATCGCGTTCGGCGACCGACTCGCAGCGGTGGTCGGTTGGTGCTTCTATCTCGCCGTGCCGCCCGGCGCCGCGGCGGCCGCGTACTTCGGCGGCTCCTACGTCGCCGAGGCGTTCGGCGGCGGGACCACGACCGCCACCCTCACGGCCGCGGCGCTGATGCTCGCCGTCACCGGCGCGAACGCCGCCGGACTGCGGACCACCGGGCGGCTGCAACTCGTGCTGGCCGGGCTGCTGGTGACGCTGCTGGTGCTGGCCGTCGCGCTCTCGCTGCCGCACGCCAGGATGGCCAACCTCCAGCCGTTCGCCCCGCACGGCTGGGCGGCCATCGGCCCCGCGGCGACGCTGCTGGTCTGGAGCTTCGCCGGCTGGGAGGCCATCACGCATCTGGCCGGCGAACTGCGCCGCCCGGCCCGCGACCTGCCCCGCGCGACCGGGGCAGCGGTGGCCGTCGTCGGGGTGCTCTACCTCTCGGTGGCGTTCGCCGTCATCGCGGTGCTCGGCGCGTCGGCGGCGGAGACCGACGCGCCGCTGGGCGAGTTGATGGCGACGGGCGTCGGGGGCGACGCGCGCAAGCTCGCCGCGGTGGCGGCGCTGCTGCTCACCCTCGGCACGATGAACGCCTACTACGCCGCCGCGGCCAAGCTCGGCGCCGCGCTCGGCCGCGACGGTTCGGCGCCGGTCTGGCTGGCCCGCGGCAGCCGAGCCGGTGAGGTGCCGCGCCGCAGCCTGACCGTGCTCTCCGGCCTGGCACTGGTCTCGCTCGCCACGGTGACCGCGGCCGACGTCCAGGTGCGCCCGCTGGTGCTGCTCACCACGGCCTCGTTCGTGACGGTCTACGCGATCGGCGTCGCCGCGGCGCTCCGGCTGCTGCCGCGGGGCAGCAAGGGCCGCGCGGCGGCCGGCACCGCGCTGCTGGCCGTCGTGGCCCTGTTGATCATGTCGGGCCCCTATCTCCTGTGGCCGCTCGCGGTGTCCGGCGCCGCCCTGCTGTACCTCCGGGTGCGGCGGGTGCGGACAATGGTCGGGTGACCGTCACCCGACTCATCCTGGTGCTGCCCGACCGCGAGGCCGCTGACGAGGTCGCGGCGGAGCTCGCCGTGCGCTACGCGCTGCCCGAAAACCCTCGCCCCGTCCGCGAGTCCCTGGCCGGCGAGGACGACGCCGAGGACGCCCAGTGGCTGCTGGTGGTGGAGCGGCCACCCGCCGAGGCGGAGGCGCTCGCCGCGCTGGCCGAGGCCCACGACGGCTGGCTGGAACGGGACTGAGGGCCCAGCGTGCCGGCACCCGGAGGGCCCGGGGGTCCTAGGTCCTGTCCTGTCCTGTCGATCGATGGGGGCACCTCCCAGCCTCCCAGGCTGGGGGAGGTCAATCGCAGGGCGGAGGATCGCAGCTCGTACGAATGGGGGCCCTCCCAGACGGAGTCTGGGGGACGTACTCGCGCGATCCGACAACGCAGCGAGTGGCCGTAGCGCGGGGGTCCCCCCGGACGGAGTCCGGGGGAGTCGCGGGCCCGGCAAGATCGGCAGGACAGGGCCTAGGTCCGACGGCGCAGGTCGGAGGGCCGATCCGGGGCGTGGCGGCGGGCGTTAGCCTGAGCGGCCATGACGACGCACAAGCCGCCGGCGCGCGGCGGAGAGCAGCGCAAGGCGGACGTGCTCCGACGGCTGATCGAGGACGAGGACGCCTGGGTGTCCACGGCCAGCCGGAGCGGGGAGACCTGCCTGGTGCCGCTCTCCTTCCTCTGGCACGACGGTGCGCTGGTGATGACCACCCGCACCACCAACCCCACCGCCGTCAACGTCGCGGAGACGGGCCTGGCCACCATCGCGCTCGGTCACACCAGGGACGTCGTGCTCATCGAGGCGCGGGCCGAGGCACTGGCGAGCGACGCGCTGCCCACGGCGACGGGGGACGCGTTCGCCACGAAGCTCAACTGGGACACCCGCGGCCGGCCGCGGTGGTGCTTCCTGCTCTTCCGCCCCCGCACGATCCGCGCCTGGCGCGAGGTGAACGAACTCGCCGGCCGCCTTCTGATGGAGGACGGCGCCTGGCTCGTCTGACCGTGCCCCGCCGGGCGCGGTCAGACGAGCCGCGTCGGATCACCGTTCCCGGATCACCGCGTGCGGGTCGGCACCGTCAGTGCCGTCAGCCGGGCTCCAGACCCGGGCTGCCCGCCTCCGACACGAAGCTGGCGTTGGTCGAGACCGACGCGTCGCCGTCCGCCTCGATGTACGGCACGGCCCGGTACTCCGCCGTCAGCTGCTCCGGGGTGAGGACGCACCGCACGTAGCCGCGGCGCCCGTTGTAGTGCGCCACCCAGGGGTGCTGCGTCCAGTCGTCGGTCCATTCGTCGGTCTCCGAACCGTCGCCGTCCGAGGCGATGGACGTGCAGACCAGCTCGCTGCCGATGACCCGCGAACCGGGGTCGGAGAAGTCCGCGAGCAGGTTGCCGGCGATGGCCCGGTGAGTGTCCCCGGTGAGCACGACGGGGTTGTTCACCCCGTCCTCGCCGAGGACGTCCAGCAGCCGCTGCCGGGCGGCCGGATAGCCGTCCCACTGGTCGGTGCGGCTGGTGGTCACCCGCATCACCGCGACCTGCTGGGCCAGCAGGTTCCAGGTGGCGCCCGAGGTCCGCAGCCCGTCGTACAGCCAGCTCTCCTGTTCCTCGCCGAGGAGGCTGCGGGCGGGGTCGTTCTGCTCGTCCGCGTCGTCGGCGATGTCGTCGCGGTACTGGCGGGTGTCCAGCACACTGATCGAGGCCAGATCGCCGAAGCTCAGCCGGCGGTAGTGCTGGGCGTCGGGTCCTTCTGGCAGGGCGGGCAGCGGCAGCGGCGTGTTCTCGTACATCGCCTGGTAGGCGGCGCCGCGCCGCACCGCGAACTCCTCCGGCGGGATGCCGTACTGGGAGTTCAGGTCGGCGTAGTTGTTCTGCACCTCGTGGTCGTCGTGGGTGACGATGAACGCGGCCGAGGCGTGCGCGGCCTGGAGGTCGGGGTCGGACTTGAACAGCGAGTACCGCAGTCGGTAGTCCGCGAGGGTGGAGGTCTCGTGGTCGTGGCCCTCACCGAGCGAGACGCCCTGCCGCCACAGGTTGGCGGAGGTGATGGGGTACTCGTAGATGTAGTCGCCCAGGAAGAAGACCATGTCCAGGTCCTCGGCGGCCATGTGGCGGTAGGCGGAGAACCAGCCGTGGTACCACGCCTGGCAGGACGCGGTCGCGAAACGGAAGGCGTCCGGCATGGTGCCGGCCGCCGGGGTGGTGCGCACCCGGCCGGCCGGGCTGACGAAGCCCTGCGAGCGGAACCGGTAGAAGTACGGGCGGCCCGCCTGCAACCCCCGCGCCTGCGGGTGGACCGCGTGCCCCAACTCGGGCGTGGCCCGCGCGGTGCCGCTTTGCACCACGCGGGCGAACTGCTCGTCCTCGGCGACCTCCCACTCCACGTCGAACTCCGTGGGCGGCATCCCGCCGCTGCCGTCGGGCGCGACCGGGTCGGGCGCGAGCCGCGTCCACAGCACGAAGCCGTCCGCGGTGGGCTCGCCGGAGGCCACGCCGAGGCGGAACGGATCGTCGGCTATGCGCTCGCCGACGCTGGCCGCCTCGGCCGTGCCCGGCAGGCCGATGCCGGCGAGCAGGGCGGCTGAGGTGACTCCGGTGAGGCCGAGGAACGTGCGACGCGCCGGGTGTTTGGGAGGGGTGGGGGGATGCGAAGGGCTGGGATGTGCCGTCATGGGCAGCCGTTTCGTCCGGGCGCCGAATGGCGCCGACCATGCTGCACCCTGAACGACGACGCCGACCAGCACAAGGACACCAACTTCGCATATCCATACGGAAGATGAACCGCTGGTGGCGCTACGGTTCCCGTGCCCTCCGGCGCGGCCCGAACTCGCCCCGAACGGGAACGCCGTGTCCTCCGACTGGTACGCACGGTGGCGTCGACCACTGGCGTTCGGTCAGGAACCCGATGGCGTTCCTGGCAGCGGTGGCCGGGTGGCCGCACTCGCTGTCCGGCCCGCCGAGAACAGGGCCGAGCGAGAGCTCAACGGTCACGAAGCGGCGGGTGTTGGGCGGCGCCGGAGCCTCAACCGTCGGAGGCGAGGCGGTCCAGCCACTCCCTCAGAAGACGCCGCTCCGCGCTGCTGAGAGCGGTCTGTTCCGGCAGCGTTGCGCGCAGGGCGCGGGCGGCACCGGCCGGACCCGCGTCGTCCCGCACAGCCGGCTCCGCGTTGGTCACGGCGGCGACCATGGACTCACGCAGAACGGTCAGCAGAGCCGGGTTGCGCTGGTCCTCGGGCAGGGACAGCCAGGTGAGCACCGCGCCGCGTGCCGTGGCGTGGATGAGCGCCGCCGCGAGTTCCTCGTCGACGCGGAGCCAGCCGCCGGCAGCGAGGCGACGGATACGGCCCAGCAAGATCTCCATGCCGGCCTCGAAGGCGGCCGATGTGGTCCCCCTGGGCTCGCTGTACATCAGCGTGTACAAGGCGGGATTGGCCAGACCGAACTCGACCGCCAGGTCCCAGCCCGCCCTCAGGTCCTCGACGGGGTCCTGTGGGTCGGGGTCGACGTGCTTGGCGGCGAGAAACGTGGCGTAGCCGTGCTCCGCCACCGCTTCGAGCAGCCCGTCCTTGTCGCCGAACAGCCGGTAGATGGCCGGCGCCTGCACACCTGCCGCGACCGCGACGGCGCGGGTGGTCACCGCGTCGCGGCCCTCGCGCGCCAGCAGGTCCGCGGCGGCCTCGACGACGCGTTGTCGCGTCTGCTCACGCCCGATGACCGCGGTGTCGGAGTCGACGGCGACCGCTCCGTCCCTGATACGTGAACGCCGTGCCATGTATCAACGATACCGCACCACCGATTCCGTCGTTAGTATCGATGATACCGTCATTGTGTTTCCATTGGAATCAGATCACTGGAGCGTGACATGATCATCGTGACCGGGGCAACAGGACAGCTCGGACGCCAGATCGTCGAACGGCTGCTGACCCGCGTACCGCCGGGCCGGGTCGGCCTCAGCGTCCGCGACCCGAAGAAGGCGCAGACGTTCGCCGACCTGGGAACGCGGGTGCGGCACGGCAGCTTCACCGACGTCGACAGCCTGGCCAGCGCCTTCGAGGGCGCCACCCAGGTACTGATCGTCTCTGTCGACAAGCTGGGCGAAGCGGCCGTTCGACAACACCGTGTCGCGATCGACGCGGCCGTCGCGGCGGGCGCCCGCCGCATCCTCTACACCAGCCACATGGGCGCCAGTGCCTCATCGCACTTCCAGCCCTGCCGCGACCACGCCGCGACCGAGGAGGCACTGCGCGCCTCCGGCGTGCCGTTCACCTCACTGCGCAACGGCTTCTACGCCGCCAGCGCGGTGCGGTTCCTCGGCCACGCCACGCAGGCCGGGCAGATCGTGCTCCCCGCGGACGGACCAGTCAGCTGGACGGCCCACGCCGACCTCGCCGACGCGGCCGCCGCCATCCTGGCCGACGAAGGTCGCTTCGACGGCCCCACTCCGCCGCTCACCGCCGCGCGGGCGTTCACCATCGACGACCTCGCCCGCATCGCCACCGACGTCACCGGCCGCGCCTTCACGAGGACCACCGCCCCCGACGACCGATTCCGGGAGCAGTTGGCGGGCCGAGGCGTCCCCGCCGAGGCGGCGGACCAGCTACTCGGTATCTTCGCCGCCAGCCGCGTGGGCGAATTCGCCACCGTCGACCCGACACTGGCCACCCTGCTCGGCCACGAACCCATCGCCCTGAGCACGATCCTGCGCGAGCAACTGCCCGCCTTCGACCACGTGGAGGGCTGACTGACTGCTGCCAGGTCAGCCCTCTCGACGGTCGGAGAGGGCCCGCCCGAGGCGGACGGGCCCTCTCCTCGTGCCGTTACTCGCCACCGAGGTGGCCGGCGGCTTCCTCCGCGGCGGTGGCCAGCGCCTGGCCGAGGGCGTCGGCGCGGCGGCCCCCGGCGCTGGCGATCGGGCCGCGTCCGCCGGAACCGCCGCCGACGATGCGGGCCGCGGCGGTCAGCACCTGGCTGGCCTGGACGCCGTGCTGGTGCAGGCCCTGGGTGACGGCGGCGGCGAGGAGGGCCTTGCCGTCCCGTTCGGTGCCCAGGATCACCACGGCGGGGTCGTCGAGGCGGGCGGCCGTCTCCGTGGCGAGGGTGCGCAGTTCGTCGGCGGCGGTGCCGGTGACCGGCTGGGCGACGATCCGTCCGGTCCCGGAGGGCCGGGCGGTGCCCGCGAGGCGGGCGGCCTGCTCCCGCAGTTCGGCGGCCCGGAGCCGGGTGAGCTCGCCCTGGGCGGTGGCCAGGGCGGCCAAGCGCCTGCGGAGGGCGTCGGGCGCGTCGGCCGCGGGCGTGCCGAGCAGGGCCGCGAGTTCCGCCAGCAGGCGGCGTTCACGGTCGTGATGGGCCAGGGCGTCGTGGCCGGTCAGGGCCTCGACGCGGCGGAGGTTGGCGCCGATGGACGATTCGGAGAGCAGGCGGAAGCTGCCGATCTGGGAGCCGTGGGCGACGTGGGTGCCGCCGCACAGCTCGCGGGAGAAGTCGCCGATGTCGACGATGCGCACCCGCTCGCCGTACCTCTCCCCGAACAGGGCGATGGCCCCTGCGGCTTCGGCCTCGGCACGGTCGGCGTGCCAGATCCTCACCTCGGGGTCGTCGAGAACTTGTTCGTTGACCAGTTCCTCGATCTCCGTCAACTCCCCGGGCTCAACCGCCCTGAAGTGCGCGAAGTCGAACAGCAGCCGATCGGCGTCGACCCGCGAGCCGTGCTGGCGCGCGTGGACGCCGAGGGTCCAGCGCAGCATGGCGTGGAGCACGTGGGTGGCGCTGTGCGAACGCGCCACTGCCTGTCGTCGCGGCCCGTCCACCTGGGCTTCGGCCGCCTCACCAGCGCGAACCTCTCCTTCGGTGACGCGCGCGGTGTGGACGTGGAAGCCTTCCAGGCCGGATTGGGTGTCCGTCACCCGAAGCACGGTGCCGCCGCGGGTACGGATGGTGCCGGTGTCACCGACCTGGCCGCCGGACTCGGCATAGAACGGGCTGCGGTTCAGGATGATTTCGACCGTGTCGCCCTGCTCGGCGCCGGGGACGATCACGCCGTCGCGGATCAGGCCGAGGACGGTGACCTCGGCGTCCAGACGGTCGTAGCCGACGAAGTCGGTGCGACCGTGGCGGACCGCCAGCGCGCGGTAGGCGTTCCGGCGGCGCAGGGCCTCGGCGGTCCTGGCCCCGCCGCCGGCGTTGGCGCGCCTCCTCTGCTCCTCCAGCAGCGCGGCGAAACGGTCCTCGTCGACGGTCAGCCCGGCCTCACGGGCGGCCTCGACGGTCAGTTCCAGGGGGAAGCCGTAGGTGTCGGCGAGTTCGAAGGCGGTCTCGCCGGCCAGCGTGCTCGAACGCCCCTCGCGGGTACGGGTCATCGCGGCGTTCAGCAGGCGGGTGCCCTGAGTGAGGGTGCGCGTGAAGGACTCCTCCTCGGCGGTGACGACCCGTTCGATCAGCGGGGCGTGCTCGGTCAGCTCCGGCCAGACCTCGCCGAGGTTGGCGATGACGCTGGCGGTCGCCGCCGGGAGCGCGGGCCCGTCGATGCCCAGCATCCGGGCGTGCCGGATCGCGCGGCGCAGCAGGCGGCGCAGCACGTAGCCGCGGCCGTCCTTGGCGGGGAGCACCCCGTCGGCGATGAGGAAGGCGACGGACCTGGTGTGTTCGGCGACGACCTGGAAGGAGACCTTCTCCTCCGCGTTGCCCGGGTACTCCCGGCCAGCGAGTTCCTGGACGACGTGCAGGGTGGGGGCCAGCAGGTCGGTGGTGCAGACGTTCTCGACGTCCTGAAGGATCGCGGCGAAGCGGTCCAGGCCCAGACCCGTGTCGATGCTCCTGGTGTCGAGCGCGCCGAGGATGGGGAAGCCGCCCCTGCCGTCGCTCTCGCCCCTGAGCTCCTGGAGGAAGACCAGGTTCCAGATCTCCACGTAGCGCTCGCCGTCCACGACGGGACCGCCCTCGCGGCCGAAGGCGGGGCCGCGGTCGTAGAAGATCTCGGAGCTGGGCCCGCAGGGTCCTGGCACGGTCATGGACCAGTAGTTGTCCTCCATGCCCAGCCGCTGGATCCGGCTCGCCGGAACGCCGATCCGCCGCCAGAGCCGTTCGGCCTCGTCGTCGTCCCGGAAGACGGTGACCCAGAGCCGGTCCTTCGCCACGCCGTAGCCCTCGGTCAGCAGCTCCCAGGCGTAGGCGACGGCCTCGGCCTTGAAGTAGTCGCCGAAGGAGAAGTTGCCGAGCATCTCGAAGAACGTGGCGTGCCGGTTGGTGCGGCCGACGTTGTCGATGTCCACGGTGCGGGCGCACTTCTGGACGGACATCGCGCGGGGGAAGGGCGGCGTGGTCTCGCCGAGGTAGTAGGGCTTGAACTGGTTCATCCCGGCGTTGGTGAGCAGCAACGTCGGGTCGTCGGGGATCAGCGGGCTGGAGGGGACTCGGGGGTGCCCGCGGGAGGAGAAGAAGTCCAGGAAGACGGAGCGGATCTGCGTCGAGCGCATGACTGGGTGACCTCACGGAGAAGTCGCGAACGGAGGAGTCGCGAGGAGGTGGGTGGGGTGACGACACGCCGAGCCGGGCCGAGAACCAGGACTGAGTGGTGTTCTCAGTTCTCCAGCTCGACGCAGATAGCTCGCGCCCCCACGGGGTACACCCTGACTCCGAATCCGTTGATCGCCGGACAGGTGGTCCGGACGAGTGGCGCCGACTCTAACGGGTCGGAGTCCAAGATCGCTCACCATTGTCCGGCGGGACGGGATCGATCGACCACGCCGGTTGCCTCCCACCCTGCGGCTCCCGCACCCGGCACAGTGGCGTGCATGAACGCGAACGACGAGAACCTTCTGACCGGGGCACGCGTGGCGACCAGGCTTCCCACTCAGGATCTGGAGCGGGCTCGGCGGTTCTACGCCGAACGACTGGGTCTGCGATCCGTCGACGAACGGCCGGGTGGTTGCTGTATCGGTGCGAGGGCGCGGAGTTCGTGCTGTTCCAGTCGACGGGAGCCTCGTCCGGCACCTTCACGCAGATGGCCTTCGAGGTCGACGACCTTGAGACCGTGGTGTCGGAGCTCAGGCGGCGCGGCGTGGTGTTCGAGGAGGTCGACGTGCCCGGGTTCCGTACCAGGGACGGCATCGCCGAGATCGACGGGAACTACCCGAGCAAGGGCGCTCGGGGGGAACGCGGCGCCTGGTTCCGTGACAGCGAGGGAAACCTGCTCGGCATCGGCGAGCCGGTCGTCTGACCAGATCGACCGGTCATTACCTCCGGGGTAATCGACCGCGCTCCCCTCCCCCGGCAGGATCAGGCACATCGACGGGAACCCCCGTCGGGAGCCGGCCGCAGCCGCGAGGAGAGCGCCATGTCCGCCACGCCCACCAGCACCGCGAGTTCCGTCGCCGAGGCCACCCGGGCCGTCGTCCAGGAGTTCCTCGCCGCCCGGCTGGCCGGGGACACCGAGCGGCTGGTCGAGATCTTCGCCGACGAGGTCGACTGGCTGCTCGCCGAGAACCCCGTCGTCCCGTGGATTCGCCCGCGGTCCACCGGCGCCGAATGCGCCGTCCAGGCCGCGGACATGGCGGAGCACACCGTGCCCGAGGACGGGCGCGCCTCCGTCGACACCTTCCTCGTCGACGGCTCCGACGCCGTCCTGATGGGCCACCTGTCGGGGACCGTACGCGCCACGGGCAAGACCTTCGAGGGCCCGTTCGCCCTACACCTCACCGTCGAGAACGGCCGGGTCACCCGGCACCACCTCTACGAGAACAGCCTCTCGATCGCCGCGGCCTGCACCCCGTGACCTCGCGCCCGGGCGCGTGGTGCTCCCCCACGGCCCAGGCGCGGCCGCCGGGAGCCGCAGGTCGGCCGGAAGCTGTGGCTGAGCCCCCCGTTCGGCAGGTCGGTCGTCGTCCCGGTGCGGGCAGGCGGGAAATGCTTCCGCGAGAGCGGCGCCTGTCCTTCCTTCTCCCGCCTGTCTCCCGAACTCCGGTCTGGACCGGCTGGCGCGAGTGACGCTTGGAGCGGTGTCCGGGCCGGCCTACGGTGAGTCCCTCCGTACGCGCAGGGCCGCAACCCGCGACGGCTGGCTGTGGACGATCCAGAAAGGAAGGATGCCGTGTCGTTTGGACTCGGACCCGCTTCGCACCGATCCGTGGACGTCGATGGCATCGAGATCTTCTACCGCGAGGCGGGCGAACCCAACGCCCCGGTGCTGCTGCTTCCGCATGGCTATCCCGGGTCGTCCTTCGTCTACCGGAACCTGCTGACGGCCCTCGCGGACCGGTGGCGCCTGATCGCTCCGGACCTGCCCGGGTTCGGCTACAGCGGGACACCCCCACCGGACGAGTTCGACTACACCTTCGACGCCTACGCGGACTTCCTGTGGGGTTTCACCCAGGCGATGGGACTGGACCGGTACGCCATCTGGCTGCACGACTACGGGTCACAGTTCGGGTTGCGGCTCGCGATGCGCGAGCCCGCACGGGTGGCGGGCCTGATCATCCAGAACGGCGATATCTACGAGGACGAGTTCGGACCGAAGTACGACGGCCTGCGGAGGTTCTGGACCAATCCTGGCCCGGAGTCGCGGCGAGGCATCGCCGAGCACGTGAGTCTCGACGGATTCCGCGACGAGTTCGCCGGCGAGCTTCCGGCCGAGGTGGCCGACCGCGTTCCTCCGGACCTGTGGACCCTTCACTGGTCCCTGATGTCCGACCCCGCCCGGGTGGCGAACCTCGTCCGGCTCCTGGAGGACCAGCCCACCACGCTGGCCTGGTTCCCCCAACAACAGGCCTACCTGCGCGAACACCAGCCACCGACCCTGATCGTATGGGGCCCGCACGACGGCTACATGCCCGAAGCCGCCGCCCGCGCCTACCACCGCGACCTCCCCGGTGCCGAGTTGCACCTGCTCAACGGCGGACACTGGCTACTGGAAACGCACCTGCCCGAGGTTGTCCCCCTGGTCCGAGACTTCCTGAACCGGGTTCACCCGCCCGCCACCCCGACGTCCTAGTCGCCCACGCCCCGGCCCTCGAGTTTGACAGCACGCATATCGCTTATCGATACTATCGATAAGCGATATGCGTGCTGTCAAGGGCAGAGGGAACCATGGGTACGAAGTCCTGGTGGAGCCAGACCGACAGCCGGCTGCTGGAGGCAGCTCTGGGCCTGGCCACCGTGCTGGTCGGCGTCTTCGGGGTCCTGCTCCCGGCCCTCGCGGTGGTCGGCCTCATCGACCCGGTGGACACCCGCGAGGTCGAGACCGAGGCCACGACCCGGATACCGGGCGCCGTGGCCGACCCGCTGGCGGGCCACGGCATGGCTCTCACCGGCACTCACGAGGCCGACCTCGTCCTCGCTGACCCCGACCTGGGCCAGCGGCTGTTGCTCGCTCTGCCCAATCTCACCAGCAGCCTGCTCCTGGTCCTCGTCCTGGCCCTCCTCCTTCAGATGGCCAGGACCCTGCGCGGCGGCGACGTCTTCGTACCGAAGAACGCCCGACGCCTGAGCATCATGGGGCTCACGGTGCTGGTGCAGGCCGTCCTCTCCCCGATGCTGCTGGCGTTCACGACGCAGGCGCTGGTGAACGGCACTCCCATCGACGGCCAGATCCCCTTCTCCGCCACCTTCACCGGCGCATACGTCCTGCTCGCCTTCCTCATCCTGGCCCTGGGTGAGGTCTTCCGACGCGGTACGAGGCTACGCACCGACACCGAAGGGCTGGTCTGATGCCGCCGGAGGAGGAACACCGGATCCAGGCCCACCTGGACCGGCTGCTGGCCGAACGCGGCATGACCCTGTCCGAACTGGCGGCCAGGGTCGGGGTGACGGTGGTCAACCTCTCCATCCTGAAGAACGACCGGGCGAAGGCGATCCGTTTCACCACCCTCACCGCGATCTGCCGCGAACTGAACTGCCAACCCGGCGACCTGCTCACCATCCGCGAGGACTGACCCCTGTGACGGCCTCGTCTGACCACGGCGGCGGGGCCGGTGGGGGTTTCGGTGATGGCCAGGGAGCCTTGCTGGTCGGTGCGGAGGGTTGTCGCTCCCGCGTTTTCCAGGGCGGTCAGGGTGGAGGGGGCCGGGTGGCCGTAGTCGTTGTCGGGGCCTGCTGAGATCAGGGCCAGGCGGGGGCTGAGTTGGTCGAGGAGGGGCGGGTGTTGGGCGGCTGAGCCGTGGTGGGCGACCTTGAGGATGTCCACCTCCGGCAGCGTCGGGTACGCGGCCAGGAGGCGGCGCTGGGCCTCCGGCTCCAGATCGCCGGGGAGGAAGACGGTGAGGTCGCCCGTCGTCAGGAGGAGGGTGACGCTGGCGTCGTTGGCCTCGAAGCCGAGGGCTTCGGCGTTGCTCGGTGGCCAGAGGATCTGCCAGGTCAGGGCTTGGCCCAGGCTGCGCCGTTCGCCTGGTACGGCGGGCAGCACCGGCACCTCGGCGTCGGCCGCGATGCGCTCCACGAAGGCCGCCTGCTCCGGGGAGTCACGGACGGTGGAGGTCTGGATCGCATCGACTTGTCGATCTTTGAGGGCGCCGGGGAGGCCGGCCACATGGTCGGCGTGGAAGTGGCTGAGGATCAGCAGCGGGATATGGGTGATGGCGAGGTCGCGCAGGCAGCGGTCCATCCGCGCCGGGTCGGGGCCCGTGTCGATCACCAGGGCAGAACCTTCGCCGGCGGCCAGGACCAGCCCGTCGCCTTGGCCGACGTCGCATGTGACGAGTCTCCAGTCCGGCGGCGGCCAGCCCGTGAGTAGGCGGGGCAGGGGGGCGGGCCTGAGCACGGCGGCCAGGAGGACCAGTGCGAGCAGCGCCGCCGGCCAGCGGCGGCGGACGAGTGGCAACGCGGCCACGGTGGCCGCGGCGAGCAGTGCCGCGCCCCACCAGCCGCCGGGCCAGCCCAGTTCGGCGCCCGGGAGGTCGGCGCCCGTATGCGCCACGGCGGCGACCCATCGGGTCGGCCAGCTCGCCAGCCAGGCCAGCCCGGTCGCGAGCGGCGGCGCGACCGGGGCGCATGCCAGGGCCAGCCAACCGAGCACGACGGCCGGTGGCACGGCCGGGCCGGCCAGCAGGTTGCACGGGATCGCGACCAGGCTGGTGGCGGCGGTGAAGACGGCGACGACCGGCGCGCATACGACGTGGGCGGCGGCCGCCACCGCGAGGCATTCGGCGAGAAGACCAGGCACGCGGCGGCGCCGCAGCGCCTGGCTCCAGCGCGGCGCCAGGACGAGCAGGGCGCCGGTCGCCAGCACGGAGAGCAGGAAGCCGAAGGAGCGGGCCAGAGCTGGTTCGACACCCTAGTATCTCTCTCGAAGGCGCAGCCCAGGGAGGGAGTTGACATGGGAACTGCACCACTCGAAGTCGATCTGTTGCTAAGGAAGTCAAAAGTCGTTCGGGAGGGCGATCCGCTCTCGCTGCGAGCGCAGGAGACGCGAGGCCGCAAGTGGGCCACGCAGAACGGCTATCAAGTCAGGAAGGTATGGCGCGAGAATCTGAGCGCCTACACCGACGTTCGCAGACCGCAGTATGACGCAGCCATGGCCGCTGTGCTTTCCGGAGACGTGCCGTGCCTGTGGGTTTATGCGTTGGACCGGTTCTCGCGGCGGGGCGCCGAGGCAGTAGTCCCTATCTTGGGAAAGGCGCGGATCGTATTCGACTTCGAGGGTCTCGATTCACTTATCGAGCGCGATCGACAATACATTATCCAGCGAGCTGAGGAAGCGCGCGCGTTTAGCTACCGACTATCGACCAACGTGCGTAGGACAAAGAATCAACAGCGCGAAGAGGGGCGCTGGCTAGGTAGACCGCCATACGGGCTAGTGGCTGACAGGGACCGGAAGCTTGTCCCGATGCTAGAACCCGTAGACGGACAGCGATACGCCCGCTGGAATGTAGTGCAGCGAATATACGAGGACATCGCAGATGGGCACTCTCTGCGGTCGATCGCTAAGAGCCTAAACGCGGAAGGGATCTCAGCTCCGGCAGGAGGGTCTTGGTGCGCCGATAGCGTACGTGTCATCGTCCTGCACCCTGCCTACGAAGGGTGGATGACCGTCTCGCCCCCTCGGGGACGCGCCTCCCATGGGAACCCGACCCCCTACCGAAATTCCGACGGAGCGCGGGTCAGATGCGTTAGCCCTGAGACGATCCCACTAATGATTTCTCAGGATCTCGCAGCGAAGGCGCGGCGGGCAATGGGAGGCCAGCAAGCTATCCCGCTGGCGTCACGCAACGGCAGACCGAAACGCATTCTGGCAGGGCTACTCTCCTGCGAAGGGTGCAAGCGCGCCATGGTCTCCGCAGGCAGGGCGTATGCATGCTACTTCCATTCGTCGGGCGGATTCTGCCCAGCGCCTGCAACGGCAGCATGGGGGGCACTGGACGACTACGTGTCCATGAGGTGGCTCAGTCGCGTAACGGCCCTTGAACCAGAAGACTCAATTGTTGCCGATATCGCCCAGCGTTGGAATTCCCTTACCGCCCCTGACGATACACAGGCAATCCAGGAAGCCACAGCGGTTGTGAAAGCGGCCGAGAAAGACGTGCGCAGACTCGCAGAAGATCGCGCCGCCGGGCTCTACGAGGGAGAGATGGGGCGCTACTTCCCCCCGCTGGTTCGCGAGGCAGAGGGCCGCCTATCCGCAGCCAGGGCCGCACTCGATGAGCTGTCCGTTGGCCCGGTGGATATCACGGTGGTACTGGACGGAATCCTCACGTATGAGGCATGGGACGCTGCGGACAACGATCTTCGGCGGGAACTACTAGGACTCGCGATCGACCGGGTATACGTCAGCAAGGCTGCGAAGCGCGGTGTCCCCTTCGTAGGGGCTGAGCGTTGCCGTATCCAGTGGGCGGACAGCGAATAACAGAGCACTTCCGAGCGGTAAAGCGCCGTTCGGGGAAAAAGGCACTGACCCGCGTGCCGTGAGAAGTCAGCGGGTCAGTGTCCCAACAGGGAGGAATCATCATGACCAACAACCTCAGCGCCGCGCAAGCTGATGGCCTTGCGTGCACGGTCTGTTCCGCCGACTACCTGAGGGTGTGTGTCCCGCACGTCCCCGTGGGCCGCTCCGAGACGGGCAGCCAGGTCTTCGCGTGCAAGGGGGCCTGTGCGCTCAGGGCGAAGCATCTGGACAGCACAGCGGCCTTCCTGGCGTCCATCGAGGCGGACGTCCAGGCACTCGCTAACGGCGATGCAGAGACCGCACAGGACCTGCGTGTGGCCGCGTGGGCTGCCCTCGGTGATGCGCCGCTGAGTGGCGACCTGGGGGCTTGGGCACACGGGGTGATGGTCAGCGAGCTTCAGGCCGCGTAGGTCTGACGCCAGCGACGGGCCCACGGGGAGCGATCCCCGGGGGCTTTGTCGTCCTGGTTTCCCTACCGAGAGACTAGGGATACACGCCCTGTCATGGTCATGATTCGGGAATTTCAGACGTAGGATGACTAGGTGTGACGCCGGTCACAAGACCCCAGGGGTGGTCTAGACCTAGTTTTGTCATGACTTGGTGTAGCCAGACGCTCACGCCGCCCCGAGGCGCACCGCGCTGACCAGCGGAAAGGGCGATTGCGCGCCAAGCGCGATTACTCAAAGTGGGCATCTTTCACTGTGAGTCAGTGACAGTTTTTTGTCACTACGGGAAACCTCTATACGCGCGCGCTAAGGAGGTTTTGCATAGTGACAAAAAACTGTCACGGCCCTTCCGGCGGCGTTTCCGCTGGTCAGACGGGGTGAAATCGGCATCGTCGCAGGTCAGAATTTTGACACGACTCTACGTCATCGCTCCATCACTCGAATTACCTCCCTTCATCACTCGAATTACATCCCTTCGCTTCGCGCCCTTCCTGCTGTCCGACAAGTCAGGCAGGGCTACCCCGAGGACGACCCCTGCGCGCCCGCAGAGCCCCTGTAAGCACTCCCGGGTGAGCGGGGTCAGAGAAGGGCTCGCCGCAGCCTTAGGCGGCCGTACAGCGGCTCGCGCTGCCCATGAAGCCTGTGAGCTACATCACTATTCATGCTGACCCCACCTCTCAGGGCCCGATTTAGGGGAGCCACGACCGTCATTATAGGTAGAGGGAATCAACGAGGGGAACAGAAAAGATGGTCGACACCCTGGATTCGATCGCAGACGACATTGCCGCTGCGGCCAACCACGTTCCGCCCGGCGTCGCTGCGGAGCTTGTCTCGGCGATCGAGTCGCTTGACTCGGCAATGAGCATGCTTTCGCGGATCGCCGCGCTCCCGGCGCTCGTCGCCGCGTAAAAAGGGCTCCGCCTGGCACACCACCACTTGAGTGCCATGGCGCCCCCCCCCCCCCCCCCCCCCAACAAGCTGCCCCGGTAGGGGGCGGGTCGTAGAACAGCTTCGCGCCTGTGGTGGTGCGCGTGCTGGTCTCCCCGCTCCTTACCGGGGCTTTCGCATGCCCAATTGGAGGATCTTATGGCACGAACATGCGCGGCGACTGGCTGCGCCAACGAAGCGCGCGACGGTACCCGCTATTGCGGCGCGATCTGCCGAGTACGCGCGAATGCCAGCCGTTTGACGCACTGCGCGGCCTGTAAGACGCCGCTGAATGTCGGCGGTAGGGGCCGCCCCGCGTCGTACTGCTCTCGCGATTGCCGGATGGCTGGCGCCAAGCTCCGCGTATACCAATCGCCCGGCGCCGTGCGGGAGTTCATCGAGTATCAGGCAGTCGCCGTAGGTGGTAGTGCGACGACAGAGCGCTTGTTCACAGCCTATGTCGGGTGGTGCGACGCGCAGCGGATCGAGCCAATGCCGCCGGGCGAGATGCTGCCGCTATTGGAAGGGCTCGGTTTCGAGGTGCGCGGCGACGGAGCTGATCAGCGCATTGCGCGCGTAAGGGAGGCATCATGAACGAGCATCCGGAAAGCGCCCTGGACGCGCTGCGGATCGTAGAGCGTTCGCTGTGGTGCCCCGCGATGAGCTCGAACGCGCGGCGTTGTTCCGCTCGCTGAGCGTGCTAGGTCACGTCGCGGAGCAATGGCGCGAGGCTGTGCAGGATCAACAGGAAGAGGCGCCATGAACGATGGCGAACTGTTCGAGGAGCTGTGCGAGGTTCGCGCGACGCTGGCGCTCCTCGCTGAGATCGACTAGGAGATCGACTAGGCGCAAGAAACAGCGGGGATGGTCGCAGGCCCGGTTCGATTCCGAGCCCGCACTCGGCAGGCAGCGCGCCGGTAGACACCGCGCTGCTGAAGAACCTCAGCGGGGGTGACCGTATTAGCACGCGGCACCTTCACGGGCGCCAGTTCACCTACCTACCGCGCATGACACTGGTTTTGGCGACCAACGAACTCCCGGAATTCGCCTCGGGTGGCGCGGCGCTCTGGGCACGCACTAAGGCAATCCTGTTCGGCCAAAGCTTCGCGGGCCGTGAGGACAAGACCCTTGAGCCCGCCTTGCAGGGTCCCGAGCGGGAAGGAATTGCGGCGTGGGTTGTGGAGGGCGCGCGACGCTATTACACGGAAGGGCTCACCGACCCCGTCAGCGTGGAAATGGCGACGGCGTTCCACCGCGAGGAGGTTGACCCGCTGAAGCCTCTAATCGATGAACTATTCACGTTCGACGATGACGCGCACACTGTGCGATCTAAGTTCAACGCGATGCTGAAGCGCTGGAGAGACGACAACGGCGAAACCGGAGCGAAATTCAAGCCCAACATGGTGCATCGAATGCTGGAAAAGCACGGGAACAAGGCTGTCAAGCGCGACGGTACATACGTGGTCCAGGGTGTCCGGTTGCTGCCCGCGTTCGAGGGGCCGGAACAGCCACGCGACACCAGCGGAGGGCCAGGCATCTTCAACCGATCCCCCGACTAACACCAGCGAGAGGGGCGCAAGCCTAGGGCAGGGCAAAAAACATGCCCTGTGCACATTGTTCTCATATATATATGGAGAGAATGTACACAGGGCAGAAAATTTGCCCTGCCCCTCTCTTGGCTCCGCCCATCCTGCTGTGTAGCGCGGACAGCGTGCCGCAGAATCCCGCAGCGCGAGCGGGTCATCTCGCGCGTCTCCTCTCGGGTGATGAGTCGGGCCCTGGTGCGCACTGGGGCCCGGCGCCGAGCCATGCCCGGGAGTTCTCGTCACCCGATGGAACGGAGATCACCCATGCCCGCTGATGGCGCCGCAGCGTCTCGGCCTACCCGGGGACCGCACCACGACCACACAGCAACCGTGCTGGCAGCCTTCTCCGACGCGTTCGGAGTGGACGGCTACAGCGTCGTGCGCGAGACCACACCCGCGCCGCTGAGAGCCTCTGAGCGCCGCTACGGCCTGTGGACCCCGTCGTGGACTACGACCGCCCCGTACACGACGCCTCAGGCCGCTGGAGGGGCACGACGCTCGATCCGCTGGACTCCGGCGTCAAGCCGAACGGGCGCAAGACCGATATCCGCTGGTACGAGGACTTCGAGTGTGTGAGCAACATGACGTCCGAGGAGTCCAGGGCTGCCTACGCGGCACTGTTGGCACGTGCGCTGGCGCTGCCTGGCTCGCTCATTCACAGCGGGAAGAGCGGGCGTCTTCAGCTACACGGGAACAAGTTGATCAACTTCCGCAACTGTGCGCAGTGCGGGGGCGAGTTCACCGCGTGGCGTTACCGGGGGCAAAGCCGAAAATGGCCCTCGATCTGTTCGGACGCCTGCCGCGCTGAGCGGAACCGCGAACGTAATCGAGCGGCGTACCAGCGTTCAGCGAATTACTAAGATTGAGGGAGCGTGACGCACCGCCCCTCCTAACCCGCTGACTGACTCTCGCCTCCCGGGGCCAGTCAGCGGGCACAAGACTTCGCCACTCCGGTGGCTTTCCCGAGCGACACCGGCTGATTCTCGCCCGGCTAGCTCCCGCCCCGGTTGGGTTAGTCCACTCCTCGCTGACCCGACCGGGGCCTTTCTTGACAAGGGGACGAGAACCGTGCACGACGATGACATACGCCGATTCGTGGACAGCGTCGCTGCTGTCGCTGAGGAATCGCCCGGCGCTCTCCTGCCGCTTCGCTTGCTGTACGCCGTGAGTACCAATTGGCTCAAAGCCCAGGGGCGCGCGACGCTTCGTCTCGGACACTTCGAGCGACTGATGCGCTCCAGCGGCTTCAACCTCGATTACACCAGAACCCGCCCTGCCGTGCTGGAGCTCGAACTGCGAGCGCAGCACCGGCGCTGAAAGGGATTACCGATGACTGATCTTGATAAGCAGCTTCGCGACGCGCAGAACATCATGCCCCGGATGGGGCCGCCACCCGCATCGTTTTACCCTCAGGCTACGTTCGAGGCGTTCGCCGTCGCTGAGGCTGCCTCGCTTCGTGCTGATGACGCGCTCGCTGACGCTGAGTTGGCCGTGGGTGACGTCCAGGGTGCCAGCGCCGCCTATGAGCGGGATTACGCCGAATTCCTCGCGGGCAACGGCGAACAGCCCGAAGAGCCGAACCTCAGCGATCTTAGAGACCGCGCTTCGTTCGCTATCAGCCGATACAGCGCCGCCGCCCGTGCTGCCGCGTCCGCTGTCCGCCGCTACTCGGCTCTGGCGGAGCATCCGGCCACGCTCGAAGCGATGGTGCGAAACGTCACCGAAGAGCTTGCGCCAGCGCTAGAGGATGTACGTAGGCGCTACGCCGACTTCGCACACGCCGCCCGGCAATGGAACGCCCTGAAGGAAGCGGCGACCGAGGGGATGTGGAAGCTCAAGCTACGGCCGGACTGCAACAACGCATACGTAGACGCTCAGGCCCAAACGGCTTGGCAGGGACTCGACGCCTGGGGAAACTTCCTCGGCAGCGAGAGCGACATCACCAGTGGCGCGTGGATCGAACGCGTTCTCAATAAGGCTGAGGAGACCGGCAGTGAATGACACCCCCTCTCGTCGCGGCGACGCGATAGCGCGAATCATCCAGGAGGCACAGGCTCGTGTTCTGCGCAGCGATCGTAAGGCCGCTGCGGCTGTTGGTGAGGAGCCAGCGGTCCGCCCTGGCGCGACTGGCGGTGGCGGACTGGACCCGGTGCGCGACAGCTACGCCCGTGACATGACGCCGGGGGAACTGGCACGCATCGTGCGGCCACGTGGCAATCGCAGCTGATACACACAGTGACGCTGTCGCGCTGAGTGATTATTGATAACTCAACGCAAGTTGTTGCTGGTCAGCGGCCTAGGGGGTGGGCGGGGGGGGGCCTGCCCCCGCTCGCTCCCACCGATACGTGATACAGCCTGACCGGCTGAGCACTGCTAGGGACCTGGGAATCCGGTCTCCGTAACCATCCACACACTCTACGTAATCGAGGAGGTTGCCGTGAGTGACGACACCAGCCCCGAGCCAGCGCCCGACGACCTGTGCGGACGAGGGCTAGCCGTCTGGGACGACATCAATCGCCGATACACGTTCACCGCTGAAGAGCTTGCCCTGGTGCTTCAGATCGCGCGCACGGTACAAAAGCTCGACGAGCTTAACGACGCGCTCAACGGTGCAGACTTTGTTGTCAGCGGGTCAAATAACCAGCCCGTGGCGCACCCGCTATTGGACACGGCGAAGTCGTACCGCCTAGCGCTGGTTTCGATGTTGCGACATCTCGACCTGCCCGCTGACGAGGACGACATCCCGCTGACAGCGAGCCAGCGAAAGGCTCAGCGCGCCGCGAACTCCAGGTGGTCCGGTCACACCCGCCGCGCAGAACTCCGGGGGACGCAGTGAGCAGAAAGCCCAGGGGGCGTATCGAGCGGGCTGTCGAGGCGCCCCCGCAGCCCGCCGTGGCGCGCTACCGGGACGTCATCCGAGAAGCTCTCGCGGAGGACAGCAGGGACGGCGTGTGGGCCACATATCGCGTCATGCACGCCTGGGTTCTGGACGTCGCCGATTTCGAGCGCCGCACCGGTCAGCGGGTCGAGGCGCCATTTCCCGCTGGGGACGTTCAGCGCGAGATAGAGGAGATGATCCGGCATGGCCGCTGACGGACAACGCCGCTGGCACGCGAACGGGCGCGAACCGCTGGAATCGCATTGGCGCGATCAGGAACAAGTGCTTGAGAGCGAGTTCGCGCGCCGTGAATCGCTGTACCCGCCGGACCTGCTGGTGCCCTGGCAAGCGCCGACGAGCGACCAGGCGGACCCTAGTTGGCAGAACGGGCAGTTGGTCACGCCAGCCGAGTTCTACCGGCGGCGCTCGCGCTACGTGGACTTCGACACCGCCGATCGTCCGAGGCGGTAACCTAGACCCGTCGTGGCTGATCCCCACGACATAGGACCAGCGGGCAGGTGGGTTTCTTCCAGGTTTCCCGCCTCCCGCTGGTCCGCCCCTAGACAAACCTGGAGACCCAAATGAGGAAAAAGCTTGACGTGCTCGGATGGGCTGCACTTGTAGCCGCGCTGGTCGGCACTGCATCTGCGGAGTACAGTCTTGCACTCGCATGCGGCTACGGCGCATTCCTCGCGGGATGTATCCCGGCTGCACTCGACATCTATGCACTCGCCGCATTCCGCGCGCATCGCGATGTATTCGCCGTGGTGGTTGCGCTCATCCTGACGAATGCAGCCGCGCATCTCGTTGCATCCGGGCATCTCGAAGTGCATCCCACGCTCGTGATCGCTGTCAGCGCCATCCCGGTACTCGTCCTATGGCGCGTGCATGCGCTGAGGGACCCTGAGACGCCCCAGGAAGCTCCCAAGGTGCCCAGCGATCCGCCAGCGACTACCGAGCCCGTAGAGGCGCACACAGCGGCGCCGAGTGCGGCGAATGCACTCGGAGTGCAGCGGGATACAGAGGCGATTGCGACGGGTGCGCGGGATGCAGCGCCGAATGCGCCTGAGATGCACGCGAGTGCGCAGCCGGATGCAGACCCGCTGTTGCCAGATGCACGCGCATTCGACATTGAGATGCGCACTCGCTCGGGCAGGGGTGCGACGCTGCGCGCACTCCAGTTGCATTTCAAGATTGGCCAACGGCGCGCTCAGCGACTGCGAGATCAACTGCTGATCGCCGCGTAGCATGACGAAAGCCCCCGACCCCGGGACGATCCTGGGGAAGGGGGCTCTTCTGCGTTCGGGCAAACTCAGTCTTCCGGCGGATGGTTCCACTTGTCCATGGCTGCTTTGCTGGTGTCCGGATCGACGAATATCAACTCCCACGGACCCGTGTTGACGTCGAAATTGGAACCGAAACCCGCCCATTTGCCAGCCATGCGGCGGCCGGTTGGTTCGATGAGCATTTGTATCGCCCCATGATACCGGGCGCCGTTGTAGTAACTCTCTTGCGCAGTCTGCTCGTTCCACGTCCCCGTGACCACATTCCCGTCTACTTCCAAGTCCATTGCCAACGAGCTATCGGCGGAACCCGGGAGAGAGCGCACCGTTAGCCGGTTCCTGTGCTGCAGGATGATGACGTAGTGCTTCCCCGTGAAGTGGGCATCTCGGCCAGATGAGAAATATTCGTAGCGGCTCAACCAAATGCCCGCGTGGTTGCCCGCTGGTCTTGGGTCTGTCAGCCCAGCGGGGGTCACACGGTGGGGTTCCCCGTGGGCCGCTGGTACCCCGTCCTCGGACGATTCCATATCGTAGTCCTCCCTGCCCATCATCGGTGACCCGTGCCTGAGGCACGGACACCCGGAAGCCTAGAGACCCGATAGGAAGCCCCGTGACGCGCTCCAGCGCACGGGCGTAGACAGGTCGGGGCGCACCCGTCGTACCAGCCTCCCAGCGCTGTACGAGCCGCTTCGAGGCGTCATTGGGCTCGCCTACCTTCCGGCCAGCGTCACGGATCGCTCTCGCCATGTCGTCCTGGCTCATGAGCAGACTCATGCGCACGGCTCGGAGCGTGGTGTTGGGGGGTGCGTTCATGCGCCAACGGTACCGCGAATGACGCCGGAATGACGCCCCCTCAGGTACCTATCTGACGCCCCGTCTGACGTCGCCTGGCCCGGTCATGGCTCGGCATCCTCAGGGCTCCCGACACCCCTGGGAGGCGCGCATGACGACTGTTCGAGAACAGCAGGAAGCCAATGCAACGCAGTTGCGCGATGCACTTCGTGGAGAGCTTCAGCTCTTAGGCGCGCCGCCTGAGTCGGTCATGGTGGTGTGGTCCGACGAACGGCCGCGCATCTCGCTGACGCTGACGCCGGTTGTCGCCAACTTCATCATGGAACGGTTGGACCCTTCGCTGGTCCAGGCGCGCGCGATTCCGACCATGGTCCTGTGGGATGAGCAGAAGTCCATGCTGGGGCAACTGCTCGTCTGTGCAGAACGAGTTCGCATCTTTAGACCGCATCGGGCCGGATCCCGCACGTGGCGCGCTCCGCTGCGCGATCTACGTCCGCCCCTCTATCAGGAGCTCATGGCAGCGACGAAGGGGCAGCGCCGAACGTGAGCGCACCAACGCCCAAGAAATGCCCTCCGCATTCAGGGCCGTTGAAGGGCGATCGCTTCTGCGGAGACTGCGGACAGCCCATCTATGACGGGCCCGTTCCGCGTGGCCCCTCCCCTGGCACTGTGCCTCGCCCCACTGGTCGCCTGTCAGCGCGCACCTAGACCCCGGTCGCTGCGCTGACAGGTACAAGGTCCCCTTGGTGGTGGCGTGGGGTGCGGGAGAACCTCTCTGCCGGGCCGCCCGGGGGACACACGCCCCGTCCGTCTGTCTTCCCCTTGACTCGGGCAGGCGGACGGGGCTCTTACGCACAGGTGCCCCGGCGGATGCTGCGAACATCCCCGAGGCGTGGCCAACAGAATGGAGCTGTTGACGTGCTTCACCCTATCGCCGCAATGCTCGCCCTCTTGCTGCCCCGCTCAAGGGCGCCATAGGCACGCCCCTGCGGCTGAGCCAGTCCAGGCGACGCCTAGCGATACGTGCACGGTGGTGATTCCCCGCGCTGTCGTCGCTGACATTGATGACGAACGCCTCGCCTACTGGTGCACGGTGGTCCATGACTCCGGGCGCTGGTTGGAGCGGTACCTCATCGAGCAGCGCCAGCGAGAGGCAGACCTGAACGGCGACGGACACGAAGAGTGCCGCGCCTTGTGTCCCTGCCGGAAGCTGCCTGCGTAGCGCCGCGTAGAGCGTTCAGACACTTGCCCCCAGTCATCCGACTGGGGGCGTTCGCATGCTCTGACCTGCACAGATAGAGATACAAGTGTGTAGGGCTTGCCAGGGCGGGTTGGTAGAGCACGAGGAGCAGGGCGGCAGCGGCGAGGGCGGGCAGCAGGGCGCGGCGGCGGCCGGTGGCGATCGCCAGCAGGACGACGCCGCCGCACACGGCGGCGCGCAGCACGCTCGGCTCCGGGCGGGCGATCAGGACGAAGCCGAGGAGCAGGCCCCCGCCCAGCACGGCGGTGACCCGCAGCGGCACGCCGAGGCGGGCGGCGAGGCCGCGGCGCTCGACACGGGAGGCGGTTGCCGCGGGCCCGATCAGCACGGCCAGGACAAGAGAGACCTGGGCACCTGACACGACGATGAGATGAGTCATGCCGCTGGTCTCCACGGCCTCTTCGAGGCCGGGTGGGATGGCGGAGTCGTCGCCGACGACGAGCGCGGGGAGCAGCCCGCGTGGCTCGGCCGACAGGCCGGCCACGGCGGCCCGCAGGCCGTCCCGCAGGCCTCCCGCCAGTCGCTGCGCCGTGCCCGGATCCTCGACGATGGGCGGCCGCCCGGCGTCGCTGACCCGCAGCACGGCGGCCACCTCGACGGCGAGCCGGCCGGGCAGCGGCTCCGCGACCCGGGCCTGGACGCGCAACCCGGTGCGGGGCAGCAGCCGCTGCCAGTCGTCGGTGTGCTCGGCGTCCTCGGTCTCGACCACGACGAGCACCGGGGTGCGGACGGATTCGGCGCCGTGGTCGGTGTGGACGATGGTGGCCTCGGCGGTCAGCAGCACGGCCCGTGGGGCGTCCGGCCTTCCCGGCCGGGCGGGGGCGAGACGGGGGTCCGCGGTGAGCGTCACGTCGGCGGTGACGGTCGTGCCCAGTGCCGCCGGCAACGGCCCGGCACGGGCGGCCGAGGAGTGCAACGCCCCGACGGCAATCCCCACGGCGGCCCCCGCCAGGGCGGCGGCGAGCGCCACGGCGAGGCGAGCTGGTGGTGCGCGGTGGGACCGGAGGAGGAGGGTCAGGGCGGCCAGGGTGCAGGTCGTGGCGGCGGCGACGGCTTGGCCGGTGGGGGCGGCCACGGCCCAGGCGGTGGCCGCCCAGGTGGCCGCCGCCGGTGGCAGGAGCCGGAGGTCGGACGGGCCGTCGAGGCGGGGGTTCGCGGCGCCGAGGCGGTGGCCCGAGGCGGCGTGCACCGGGAGGCGCGGGCCCTCAGAGAGTGACATGGTCCCGCAGCTCCGCGAGGCGGCTCTCGCCGATGCCCGAGACGTCGAGCAGCTCCTCGACGGTGGTGAAGCCACCGCTCTGCTCGCGGTAGTCGACGATGTTCGCGGCGAGGACGGGCCCGATGCCCGGCAGTTCCTCCAGTTGTTCGGGTGAGGCGGAGTTGAGGCTGAGGAGGGCGGTGGTGCTGGGGTCGCCGGCGGTGGCGACGGGGGCGGAGGCGACGGCGGCAGGTGCCCCGACGACGATCTGCTCGCCGTCGACCAGCAGCCGGGCCCGGTTGAGGGTCTCGGTGTCCGCCGCCGGCTCGGCGCCACCCGCCGCGTCCAGGGCGTCGGCCACGCGGGATCCCGCAGGGAGGGTGTAGACGCCGGGCTCCCGCACGTCGCCCGACACGTCGACGACCAGGGAGCCGGCGGCGTCGCCGGTCGCGGACGCGGAGGGCAGCGCGACCGCGGCGGTGGGGGACGAGGTGGCCGTGGCGGGCTCCGCGAGAGAGACGGGCTGGGGGCGGCCGGTCCAGAAATGGTGCACGGCGAAGCCCGCCGCGACGAGCAGCAGGAGGGCCAGCGCGGCCAGCGTCCGCGGCTCCATCCCGCACCGCGCCCCGGCCCAGGCCGGCAGCCGCTCCCCCAGGGCCAGGCGGAGGCGCTTTGCCGGCGGCAGCACCACGTCCGGCGGCGGGTCCTGGACGGGAGCCGCGCGTTCGGTGGGTGCGGGCGTCGGCAGGCTACGGCCCTCGGTCCCGGCGGCGGAGACGGAGCCGGCCGACGAGGCGACCGTCCAGGACGGTGGGACACCGGCGTCGAGGAGTGCGGCTGCCGAGGGGCGTGCCCAGGACGGCGGGCGACCCACCGCTGGCCCGCCGCCAGCCAAGCGGACGGCCGGGGGTGGCGTGCCGGCGGATGACGGAGCTGTGGTGGCCCGGTGCAGGATGCGCCAGCCGGTGGTGCGTGGGAGGGGGGCGCGGCGGGCTCGGGTGGGGTGGCGGCCGGGTCCGGTGTGGCCTCGGGCGCCGGGGCCACGGCCCGCTCCCGACCTGCGCGTTCGCGTCTGCATGGCATCCGACGCTAGGTCCGGCGGCGGCCCCGCGACGGCCCGCGGCCGAATCTGTGGACAGCCGCGAGCCTGTGGACAACTCCGTCCCCCGGACGGGCGAGGGGGCGGTGAGGCGACCGAGCGAGGGGATGACCAGCGTCAGAGTCGCCCACCCGGGAGCGGTAGAGGAGCCGCGGATGGCTGGTGCAGCCACCCGTGCGGAGGTCACCCGAAGCGAGCTCAGCACTCGGGCCTCTGGCCCCCGTGCAGGTGACAGCGCCATCACTTCGTGCGCGTACGGTCCCGTCTCGTGGGACGCCGCGCGCACGAAGTCCATGGCAGTCCGGCGTGACGTGCCGGGCCTTCTCGACCGGGACGGCGAAGCCGGACGCCGCGTTGACCGGCTGGGCCCGCGGGCCCGGCCGAGTGGCGGGGCGAGGCGGCGTGCGGCCGCCCCGCGGTCGCCACACCGCGGCCGTGCCGTCGTGGCAGCGGTGCCGCCCGGGAAGGGGTCAGCGGGGGGAGACGACGGCGCCGAGGAGGCCGGGGCCCGTGTGGGCGCCGAGGACGGCGCCGACCTCGCTGACGTGGAGTTCTGCCAGGCCGGGCAGCCGGCTGCCGAGGCGTTCGGCGAGTTGTCCGGCGCGTTCCTCCGCGGCCAGATGGTGCACGGCCACGTCCACAGGTCCCGAGCCGGCCTGGGTGGCGGCCAGTTCTTCGAGGCGGGCGATGGCCCGGGAGGCGGTGCGGACCTTCTCGCGCAGTTCGATTCGCCCGTCGGCGAGCTCCAGCAGCGGCTTCACGGCGAGCGCCGAGCCCAGCAGCGCCCGCGCCGTGCCGATCCGGCCGCCGCGGCGCAGGTGTTCCAGCGTGTCGACGTAGAAGTACGCGCGGGTGGACTCGGCCCGCTTGGCCGCCATCGCCACGGCGTCGTCCAGCGAGCCGTCCGCCGCGGCCGCCTCCGCCGCGGCCAGCACGCAGAAGCCGAGCGCCATCGCGACCATGCCGCTGTCCACCACCCGGACCGGTACCGGCGCGTCGCGGGCGGCCAGCACGGCCGCGTCATGGGTGCCGGAGATCTCGGACGACAGGTGCACGGAGACGACGCCGTGCGCGCCGGCCTCGGCCGCCCGGCGGTAGGCCGCGGCGAAGACCTCGGGGCTGGGCCGGGAGGTGGTGACCGGCAGCCGGCGTTGCAGGGCCTCGGTCAGCCGCCGCGTCGCGTCCTCGGAGCCGTCCGCGAACGGCCGGCCGTCGAGGACCACGGTGAGCGGGACGACCGTGATCCGGTGCCGCGCCACGGTCGCCGGGGGGAGGTAGGCCGTGGAGTCGGTGACGATGGCGATGGTGCGGGGCATGGAATCGCAGGGTAGCGGGCCGGCGGCCTGATCACCCCTCGGCGCCCTCCGAGCGGGGTCCGGAACGTGGCTCTGGCCGGGGTTGCGGCCAGGGCTGTGGCGGGCGGGAGGGGTCCAGCCGGTTCCGCTCGGACTCCGGGATGGCGGGCCGGTCGGCGCCGCCCTCCACCGCCTCCCAGTGGCGCAGCGCGGCGGCCTCGGTGCCGATCTGGTCGTGCAGCGCGTCCAGCGCGGCGTTGTCCTGCTCGTGGTGCCGGGCGCGGTCCTGGGCGGCGAAGCGGAGCGAGTCGGCGGAGCGCGTGATGCGGTCGGCGCGCTCGCGCAGCTCCGGCAGCCGGGAGGCGATCCGGAGCCGGTCGGGCTCGCGGTTCATCAGCGCGGCCAGCTCGCCGTCCAGCTGCCCGGCGTGGCCCTGGAGCCGGTCGAGCAGGGACAGTGACTCGCGCAGCGCGGGGTCGTCGGCGGACCCGGCGACCAGCGTGCCGCGGGTGCTGTCCAGCGAGGCGCGCAGCGCGCGGCGCAGCCGCGCCACCTCCCCCACGGCTCCGGGCTGGGCCGAACGGGCGGCGAGGGTGGTCTCGTTGATGGCGCGGCCGATCTGGTGCTTGGCGCGGCGCACGCCGCGACGCATCGCTCGTACCACGCGCACCACCAGTATCACGAAGACCAGGGCGGTCAAGGCGAGGACCAGCAGAGCGATTTCCACGCCTCCACCCTAGGCCCGTCGCCCGGCCCACACGAAGACCGGGAGGAAAGGAGACAGGAAGCCCGGGCCCGGCCGGCTCACGAGCGCAGCCGGCGCGGGGCCCGGGCGGGGTGCCTCAGGCGGGGACGATGTTCACCAGCTTCGGCTCGCGCACGATCACCTTGCGGATGTCCGCGCCGCTCAGCGCCGCCGTGACGGCGGCGTCGGCCAGCGCCCGCTTCTCCAGCTCCGGCGCGGAGATGTCCGCCGGCACCTCCAGACGGGCCTTGACCTTGCCCCGCACCTGGACGACGCAGGTGACCGTCTCGTCGACCGCGTAGGCCGGGTCGGCGACCGGGAACGCCTGGTGGGTGACGCTGTCCTCGTGCCCCAGCCGCTGCCACAGCTCCTCGGCGGCATGCGGCGCCAGCGGGGAGATCAGCAGCACCAGGGTCTCGGCGACCACCCGCGGTACCCGGCCACGGCCCAGCCGGACCACGTGGTTGTTCAGCTCGGTGATCTTGGCGATGGCCGTGTTGAAGCGCAGCCCGTCCAGATCCTGGGTGACCCCGTGGATCGCCTTGTGCATGGCGCGCAGCGTGGCCTCGTCCGGTCCGGCGTCGACCACGGTGACCTCGCCGGTGGCCTCGTCCACCACGTTGCGCCACAGCCGTTGCAGCAGCCGGAACTGGCCGACCACGGCGCGGGTCTCCCAGGGGCGGGAGACGTCCAGCGGGCCCATGGCCATCTCGTACAGGCGCAGCGTGTCCGCGCCGTACTCCTCACAGATCTGGTCGGGCGAGACCACGTTCTTCAGGGACTTGCCGATCTTGCCCAGCTCGCGGGTGACCGGCTCGCCCTGGTACGCGTAGCCCGCGTCGTCCGGCAGTTCCTCGACGTCGGCGGCGGGCACCGGGAAGCCGCGGCCGTCCCGGTAGACGTACGCCTGGATCATGCCCTGGTTGAACAGCTTGTGGTACGGCTCGGCCGCGCTGACATGGCCCAGGTCGAACAGCGCCTTCTGCCAGAAGCGGGCGTACAGCAGGTGCAGCACGGCGTGCTCCTGGCCGCCCACGTACAGGTCGACGCCGCCGGTGGAGGCGCCCTCGCGCGGGCTCATCCAGTACCGCTCGATCTCGGGGTCGACCAGCCGCTCGTCGTTGTTCGGGTCCAGATAGCGCAGGTGATACCAGCAGGAGCCGGCCCAGTTGGGCATGGTGTTGGTCTCCCGCCGGTACGGGCGGGGGCCGGCGCCGTCGCCCAGGTCCAGCGTGACGTTGACCCAGTCCTGGTTCCGCGACAGCGGCGTCTCGGGCTGGGTGTCCGCGTCGTTCGGGTCGAAGGTGCGCGGCGTGTAGTCGTCGACCTCGGGCAGTTCCAGCGGCAGCATCGACTCGGGCAGCGGATGGGCCACGCCGTCCTCGTCGTAGACGATCGGGAAGGGCTCGCCCCAGTACCGCTGGCGGCTGAACAGCCAGTCGCGCAGCCGGTAGTTGACGGTGCCCCTGCCGACGCCGTGGGATTCCAGCCAGGCGTTGATCCGGGCCTTGGCCTCGGGGACCCGCAGCCCGTCCAGGGACAGGGAGTCGCTGGCGGAGTTGACGATCTCCGCGTCGCCGGCGTTGAACGAGTCGTCCCAGGTGGTCGGGTCGGTGCCGCGCCCGTCTGTCGGCTGGACCACGCAACGCATCGGCAGCTCGAAGGCGCGCGCGAAGGCGAAGTCGCGGCTGTCGTGCGCCGGCACGGCCATGATGGCGCCGGTGCCGTACCCCAGCAGCACGTAGTCGGCGACGAAGACCGGGATGCGCTCGCCGTTGACCGGGTTGGTGGCGTGCGCGCCGGTGAAGACGCCGGTCTTCTGCCTGGCGTCGGCCTGCCGCTCCACGTCCGACTTGGCGGCGGCCTGTTTGCGGTACGCGGCGACCGCCTCGGCCGGGGTGGCGTGCCCGCCGGTCCACGCCTCCCGGGTGTCCTCGGGCCAGGCGGCGGGCACGATGGTGTCCACCAGCGGGTGCTCGGGCGCCAGCACCATGTAGGTGGCGCCGAACAGGGTGTCCTGGCGGGTGGTGAAGACCTCCACCCGGCCGCCGCCCCGCTGGCCCGGCTGGCCCTCGTCGCCCACCGGGAACTCCACCCGGGCGCCCTCGGAACGGCCGATCCAGTTCCGCTGCGCCAGCTTGATGGCCTCGGGCCAGTCCACGGTGTCCAGATCGGCCACCAGCCGGTCGGCGAAGGCGGTGATCCGCATGTTCCACTGCCGCAGCTTGGCGCGGAAGACCGGGAAGTTGCCGCGCTCGGAGCGGCCGTCCGCGGTGACCTCCTCGTTGGCCAGCACGGTGCCCAGGCCCGGGCACCAGTTGACGGGCGCGTCGGAGGCGTACGCCAGCCGGTACTCGCCCAGCAGGTTGGCGCGCTCGGCCGCGCTCAGCTCCTGCCACGGCCGCCCGTCGGGGGTGGCCCGGTCACCGGAGGCGAACTGCTCCACCAGCTCCGCGATGGGCCGCGCCCGCCCGGCGTCGGCGTCGTACCACGCGTTGAAGATCTGCAGGAAGATCCACTGGGTCCACTTGTAGTAGCCCGGGTCGATGGTGGCGAACGAGCGGCGCTCGTCGTAGCCCATGCCCAGCCGGCGCAGCTGGGCGCGGTAGGTGCGGATGTTGCCCTCGGTGGTGATCCGGGGATGGGTGCCGGTCTGCACCGCGTACTGCTCGGCGGGCAGGCCGAAGGCGTCGAAGCCCATGGTGTGCAGCACGTTGTGCCCGCTCATCCGCTGGAAGCGGGCGTACGCGTCGGTGGCGATGAAGCCCAGCGGGTGGCCGACGTGCAGGCCCGCGCCCGACGGGTACGGGAACATGTCCATGACGTACTTCTTGGGCCGGGCGACCTGCTCGGGGTCGCCGGCCAGGTCGCCGTCCCCGGGGTTCGGCGTCTCGTACGTGCCGTGCCGCTCCCAGTAGTCCTGCCAGCGCCCCTCGATGTCCGCGGCCAGGCTCGCGTCGTACCTGTGGGGTGTCTCGGTCATCGTTATCGCAGCTCCATCGGTCGTCTCCGCCCACGAATCCGCCCACGAAAAAACCCCTCGCACAGGAGGGGTCGGCCGCGCTGAACGGGGCTGGTTCAGTGCGGCCGCGTAAGCAGAAGGCGTACGGCGCGCATGGCGTCAGGGTACCGCACCCCCCGTGGGCGCCGCGGTGGATTCCGCGGTGCCCACGGGGCGCGTGGGTCGGTCCCTCAGCCCTCACGAGCCCTACGTGGGCCCGTGTCGGTCCACCATCGGTCCGCCGTCAGTCCTTGGAGCTGAAGGCGGCGTCGAAGGCGGCGTCCGGCGGGTCGAAGAAGTTCGCGCGGACGTAGGTGACCGCCTCGGCGGCGCCGCGCAGCCGGTCCATACCGGCGTCCTCCCATTCGACCGAGATCGGGCCCTGGTAGCCGATCGCGCCGAGCACCCGGAAGCACTTCTCCCACGGCACGTCGCCGCGTCCCGTGGAGACGAAGTCCCAGCCACGCCTGGCGTCGGCCCAGGCAAGGTGCGAGCCGAGGCGGCCGTCCCTGCCGTTACCGGTGCGGAGCTTCGTGTCCTTGCAGTCCACGTGGTAGATGCGGTCCCTGAAGTCCCACAGGAAGCCGGCCGGGTCGATGTCCTGCCACACCATGTGGCTGGGGTCCCAGTTCAGACCGAACGCCTCGCGGTGGCCGATCGCCTCCAGGGTCCGGACGGTGGTCCAGTAGTCGTAGGCGATCTCCGAGGGGTGCACCTCGTGGGCGAAGCGGACGCCGACCTCGTCGAAGACGTCGAGGATCGGGTTCCAGCGGTCGGCGAAGTCCTGGTAGCCCGCCTCGATGACGTCGGCCCCGACCGGCGGGAACATCGCCACGTACTTCCAGATGGCCGAGCCGGTGAAGCCGACCACGGTGTCCACGCCGAGCCGCGCGGCGGCCCGGGCGGTCGTCTTCATCTCCTCGGCGGCGCGCTGCCGCACGCCCTCGGGCTCGCCGTCGCCCCAGATCCGGTCGGACAGGATCGCCCGGTGCCGGTGGTCGATGGGGTCGTCGCAGACGGCCTGCCCGGTGAGGTGGTTGGAGATGGCCCACACCTTCAGGCCGTTCTTCTCCAGGATGTCGCGCCGGGACTGCAGGTAGTCGTCGTCCTCGGCGGCGCGCACCACGTCGAGGTGGTCGCCCCAGCAGGCGATCTCCAGGCCGTCGTATCCCCATTCGCCGGCGAGCCTGGCCACCTCCTCGAAGGGCAGGTCGGCCCACTGCCCGGTGAACAATGTGATCGGTCGGCTCATCGTGTCTCCTTGACCTCATGGCTGGTCTGGTTGGCCTCGTGAGCGTTCCTGCCCGGCTCGTTCCGGCCCATCCCGGAAGATCCGCTCATCCGGGAACCTCCGTCCAGGCGCTGCCGCCGGCCGCGCTGGTCTCGACTGCGGCCAGCACCCGCTGCACCCGCAGGCCGTCGGCGAAGGACGGCTCGGGTTCGGAGCCGTCCGCGATCGCGGTGAGCAGGTCGACGGCCTGGTGGGTGAAGGAATGCTCGTAGCCGATGAGGTGGCCGGGCGGCCACCACGCCGCGAGGTACGGGTGCGTGGCCTCGGTGACCAGCACCCGCTTGAAGCCGGCCTGGGCCGGGTCCTCGGTGTGGTCGTAGACCTGGAGCACGTTCATGTCCTCCAGGTCGAAGGCGAGGCCGCCGTCCGTGCCGTTGATCTCGATGCGCAGCGCGTTCTTCCGGCCGGCGGCGAACCGGCTGGCCTCGAAGGTGGCCACCGCGCCGCCGGCGAACCGGGCCAGGAAGAGTGCCGCGTCGTCCACCGTGACCGGGCCGCGGTCGCCGTCACTCGACGCGGTACCGGCCAAGCCGCTGAACGACGCGGGCTGCGGACGCTCCTTGACGAACGTCTCCAGCATCGCGCTGACCCCGGTGATCTTCTCACCGGTGACGTACTGGGTGAGGTCGACGATATGCGCGCCGATGTCGCCCAGCGCGCCGGATCCGGCCCGCTGCTTGTCCAGCCGCCAGGACAGCGGGGTCTCCGGGTCGGAGAGCCAGTCCTGGAGGTACTGGGCCCGCACATGGCGCAGCTTGCCGAGCCGGCCCTCGGCGACCAGCCGCCGGGCCAGCACGATGGCCGGGACCCGGCGGTAGGTGAAGCCGACCATGGCGCGGACCCCGGAGCGGGCGGCCTTCTCGGCCGCCTCCGCCATCGCCTCCGCCTCCTCGACGCTGTTGGCCAGCGGCTTCTCGCACAGCACGTGCTTGCCGGCCTGGAGCGCCGCGATGGCGATGTCGGCGTGGGTGTCGCCCGGCGTGCAGACGTCGACCAGATCGACGTCGTCGCGCGCGACGAGGCGCCGCCAGTCGGTCTCGACGTCGCCCCAGCCGAACCTCTCCGCCACCGCGCCGGCCGCCTCGCGGTTCCGGCCGGCGAGCGCCGCGAGCCGCGGCACCAGCGGGAGGTCGTGGAAGAAGCTCGGCGCGTTCCGCCACCCGTGGGAGTGTGCCGCGCCCATGAAGGCGTAGCCCACCATGCCGACCCCCAGCGTCGGCTTGCCGTCAACGGTCATGTGTCCGCCTTTCGTGGGTCGTGACCCTTCCTGGTCACGACCAAGCGTGGGTCAGCCTTCGAGCGTGGTCAGGACTCGAACGCCTGGTCGATGTACTGGTCGACGTTGTCCGCCGTCACCACCGGCGCGTCGAGCACGATGCGCCGCGGCACCTCGACCTGGACCAGGTCCGACAGGCCCTTGCCCTGCGCGAGCAGGCGGGCCAGCTTGATGCCGTCCGCGGCCTGGGTCGGCGGGTAGAGCACCGTGGCCTCCATCTCGCCGTCCTGGATCCAGCGCATGGCGTTGGCCGAACCGGCGCCACCGATCAGGAAGAACTCGTCGCGGCCCGCGTTGTCGAACGCCTGCTTGACGCCGATCCCCTGGTCGTCGTCGTGGTTCCAGATGATGTCGATATGGTCGGCGGCCTGGAGCAGGTTCGACGCCTGCGCCTCGCCGGACTCGACGGTGAACTGGGCGGCGACCCGGTTGTCCACGGTCTGGTCGCAGTCCTCCAGCGCGTCGTTGAAGCCGTCGGTGCGCTCCTGGGTCAGCGGCAGCGAGTCGATGCCGGCGATCTCGGCGATCACCGGGTCCTCGATGTTGTTCTCCTCGATGAGCTGGCAGGCGTAGTTGCCGGCGGACAGGCCCATACCGTAGTTGTCGCCCAGGATGGTGACGCGGGAGGCGGCCGGGTCGGAGAACTCGCGGTCCACGTTGACCACGGGTATGCCGGCCTCCATGGCCCGCAGCGCCACGTCGGTGAGCTGGGCGCCGTCGGTCGGCAGCAGCACGATGGCGTCCACGCCGTCGTTGATGAACGTCTCGATCTGGCTGATCTGGAGGTTGGGGTCGTTGGTGCCCTCGGCCACCTGCAGGTTGACGTCGGAGTAGCCCTCGGCGGTCTCGCGGGCGGATTCGGTGACGGCGGCGAGCCAGCCGTGGTCGGCCTCGGGGCCCGAGAAGCCGATGGTCACCTCCTCGCCCGGGTCGTCGTTGTTGCTGACGGCCGACGGCTCCTGGTTCTGCTCGTCGTCCGAGTCCTCGGAGTTGCTGGTGCAGCCGGCCATCAGGGCGCCGACGAGGCCGACGGCCACCAGCGCGCCGAGGCGCCGGTCGACTCTACGGCGGGCGCGGGGAAGGGTCGCGCGAACGGACATGGTCACTCCTTTGTGATGAGCTTGACGTCAGCGGGTGTCGCTCCGCCTCGCGACGCGCAGTTGCAGCAGCACGGCGGCGACGATGATCAGGCCCTTGGCGAAGTTCTGGGTCGAGGTGTCGACGTTGTTCAGGGTGAAGACGTTGGTCAGCGTGTTGAAGATCAGCACGCCGAACACGGTGCCGACGATGGTGCCGCGCCCGCCGGTGAGCAGTGTGCCGCCGATCACGACGGCGGCGATGGCGTCGAGCTCGTAGAGCTGGCCGTGGGTCGCGGCGCCGGTGGTGGTGCGGGCCATCAGCATCACCGCGGCGATGCCGCAGGCCAGGCCGGACAGCGTGTACAGCAACACGGTGTGCCGCTTGACGGCGATGCCGGCCAGCCGGGCCGCGGTGGCGTTGCCGCCGACGGCGATGGTGCGGCGGCCGAAGGTGGTGCGGTTCAGCAGCACCCAGCCGGCCGCGGAGACCACCGCGAAGATCCACACCAGGGTCGGTACCCCGAGGATCTCGCCGTTCACGCTGTCCTGGAAGCCGTCGACATCGATGATCTGGTTGCGCTTGTCGGAGATCATCTCGGCCAGGCCACGGGCGCCGGCCATCATGGCCAGCGTCATGATGAACGCCGCCATCCCGCCGTAGGCGATCAGCATGCCGTTGATGAGGCCGCACACGGTGGCCACCAGCAGCGCGGTGAACACCATGACGGTCCAGTGGTAGTCCCCGGCCATCTCCTGGGTGGCCACCGTGGTGGCCCAGACGGAGGCGAGGGCGACCAGGGAGCCGACCGACAGGTCGATGCCGCCGCCGATGATCACGAAGGTCATGCCGATGCTGACCACCCCGATGACCGCGGACAGGCGAAGGATGGTCAACGCGTTGTCGCCGTCGACGAACCGGTCGCCGGCGGTCCACGCGCCCACCGCGCACAGCAGGGCCAGGACGATGACCAGGCCCAGGTTGCGGCCGGCGGGGCTGTTCATGAAGCGGGCGAACCCGGACCGCGGCGGTGCGGCGGCCGCGGCGGCCGCCTTCTCGATGCGGCCGTGCTCGTCGGCCGGTGGCGCGGCCGGGACGGGCCCGGCAGTCGTCTGCTCGCTCACCCTGTCACTCACGGACGCACCTCGATTCCTTCCATCACCAGGTCCAACACCCGGTGTTCGTCGATGTCCTCGGCGGGTCCGGTGTGCACGACCTGTCCCTCCCGCAGCACCAGCACCCGGTCGGCCAGGCCGAGGACCTCGGGGACCTCGCTGCTGACCAGCACCACGGCGACGCCCTCGTCCGCCAGCCGGCGGATCAGCGCGTAGATCTCGCTGCGCGCCCCGACGTCCACGCCCCGAGTGGGCTCGTCGAGCAGCAGCACCCGGCACCCCCGCAGCAGCCAGCGGGCCAGCACGACCTTCTGCTGGTTGCCGCCGGAGAGGGTGCGCACGGCGCGGTCCACGCCCGCGGGCCGCACGTCGAGCGCAGTGGTGTGCTCCTCGGCGGCCCGGCGCTCGCCCGCGCCGTTGAGGAAGCCGCTCCGGGCGAACCGCCCCAGCGCGGCCAGGCTGACGTTGCGGTAGACCGACTCGTCGAGCAGCAGGCCCTGGCTCTTGCGTTCCTCGGGGCAGAGCCCGACGCCCGCCGCGACGGCGGAGCCCACCGAACCGCGCCGCAGGCGCCGCTCGCCGACCATGACGGTGCCGGCGGCGGCCCTGCGGGCGCCGTAGACGGTCTCCAGGATCTCCGAGCGGCCCGAGCCGACCAGCCCGGCGAGGCCGACGATCTCGCCGGCCCGCACCTGGAAGCTGATGTCGGCGAACACCCCGGGAAGGGTGAGGCCGGCGACGTCGAGCACCACGGGCGCGGTGTCCCGCGGGCGCCGTTCGGGGAAGAGGTACTCGATGTCGCGGCCGGTCATCAGGTGGATCAACTGGCTGGTGGGGGTGGCCTTGGCGGGCAGGCCCGAGGCCACCGTGCGGCCGTCCTTGAGCACCGTGACCCGGTCGCCGATCTCCCGGATCTCCTCCAGGCGGTGGGAGATGTAGATGACGGCGACGCCCGCGGCGGTGAGGTCGCGGATGACGGTGAAGAGCCGCCCGACCTCCTCCTGGTCGAGCACCGCGGAGGGCTCGTCCATGATGATCAGCCGCACGTCGTGGGAGAGGGCCCGGGCCATGCTGACGATCTGCTGGCCGGCGGCCGAGAGGTCGCCGACGGGGGTGCGGGGGGATATCTCGGGGTGGCCGAGGCGGGCGAGCAGCTCCGTCGCGGCCTGGCGTATCTCGCCCCGGCGGGAGAAGCCCGCGGTGGCCGGCTCGTGGCCGAGGTAGATGTTCTCGGCGACGCTGAGGCCGTCCACCAGGTCGAGCTCCTGGTAGATGGTGGCGATGCCCTGGCGCATGGCGGCCATGGGGTGGGAGAGCCGCACCCGGTCGCCCCGCCAGACGATCTCGCCCTTGTCGGGGTGGTAGGCGCCGGAGAGCACCTTGATCAGGGTGGACTTGCCCGCGCCGTTCTGGCCGAGCAGGCAGTGCACCTCGCCCGGCCTGACGTCGAGTTCGACGCCGTCCAGAGCGCGGACGCCGGGGAACGTCTTGACGATGCCGCGCATCGTCAGGAGCGTGTCCGCCACCTTCTCCTGTTTGGTCAGTGCCGTTGTGTCCGTCACGCCGCGCCTCCAGACAGCCGGGTCGGGACCGAGGTGGGGTCGGTGAGCACGGCCTCGAGCGCCACATGGGCGCCGCCGCGGCAGGCCGCGGTGAAGCCCAGCGAGGACAGCTCGATGCGGCAGTCGCCGCGGCCGGGCAGCACCACCCGCTTGTCCAGTTCGGCCTCCAGCGACTCCCGGAAGAAGTCGCCGAGCACCGCGAAGTAGCCGCCGAGCATGAGGACCCGCGGGTTGAAGAGGTTGATCAGGGTGGCCGTGCCGACGCCCAGGCTGACGCCGATGGCACGCAGCCCGCGCAGCGTCCGGCCGTCGCCGAGCTCCGCCCGGCGGCGGATCTCGGCCAGCCGCACCTCCAGGTCGACGGACGGGTCGGCGACCCGGTCGGAGGGGTCGGCCACCTCGCGCAGCAGGGCGGCCAGCCCGATCGATGTCTCCCAACAGCCGGCCTGGCCGCAGCCGCAGGGCTGGGCCGGGTCGCCGATGGGCAGGTGGCCGATTTCGCCGCCGTACCCCTGGGTGCCGCGCAGCAGGACGCCGTCGACGATCACGCCCCCGCCGACACCGGTCTCGCCGGTGATGTACAACAGGTCGGACACGCCGGCCAAGGCGCCCATGGTGTGCTCCGCCAGGGCGCCGAGATTGGCGGCGTTGTCGGTGTGCACGCCGGCCCGGATGCCGGCGCGGATCCTGGCGCCCAGCGCGTGGTCCGCGGTCGCGGCGCGGTCGGTGAGCCGGGCGGCCAGTTGGTCGGCCACCCCGACGTCGCGCCAGCCCAGGGTGGGCGCGTGCCGCAGCACGCCGGGCGCGGTCTCCACCATGCCGGGCAGCGCCACCGTGAGGCCGGCGACCTCCCGCCCGCGCTCGCCGGCCGCGGCGATGCCCGCGGTCACGGCGGTGGCCAGCTCGTCCAGGGTGCGCTCGACGCCCAGCCGGGGCACGTCGAGCGGGGTGCGGGTGTAGAGCATCTCCTCGCCGCGCAGGTCGAGTACGAGGACGGCGAGATAGTCGACGGTCACCTCGGCGCCGAGCCCGCAGATTCGGCCGTCGATCTCGACCGTCTGCCCGGGCCGGCCGACCCCGCCGTCGCGTTCCACCTCGCCGTCCCGCACCAGCCCCCGCTCCGCGAGCTCCGCCACCAGGCTGGAGACCGTGGCCTTGTTCAGCCCGGTGTCGGCGGCGATCCGGGCGCGCGAACGCGGTCCGGCCGCGCGAAGCTCGCGGAGTACCGTGGCCAGGTTCTGGCGCCGCAGGTGCTGCCCGTCGCTCACCCGAGGCCTCCCCTCCCTGGCGGTGTCCCCCGTGACCCGTGTCACGGACGTTCGTCTATTGGCCCAACAAAATAGGAACGTGGGAGTGCCCGGTCAAGAGCCTGGCGCCGATTTTTTCGCGGCTGCTGACGCTTGTATGCCGAACCGTTGCGAAACTTTCGACGGCGACTGGACAAAGTCGCGCCGTTAACCGTGCGGCAACCGCTCTTCTCCGAGCAGCTACGGGGTGGCGAAGACGGCGTCGCTGATGAGTGCCGCCGCCCCCACGACGCCCGCGTCGTCGCCCATCTCGCTGAGCACCACGGGGAGGTTGCCGGTGGCCAGCGGCAGCGAGCGCCGGTAGACCACGCCACGGACCTCCGCGAGCAGCGGATGGCCGAGCCGGGCCACCCGCCCGCCGATGACGATCAGCCCCGGGTTGAAGAACGACACGAGGCTGGCCAGCACCCAGCCGACCCGGTGCCCGCCGTCCCGCATCAGCTGCACGGCGTGCGCGTCGCCCTGGGCGATGGCCGCGGCCACGTCGGCGGCGTCCAACTCACCGCGTTCGGCCAGCCGCTCCGCCAGCGCCGGGGACCGTCCTGCGCGGGCCGCCGCCATCGCGTCCCTGGCCAGCGCCGAACCGCCGAAGAACGCCTCCAGACAGCCGGTGTTACCGCACGCGCAGGTCGGCCCGAACTCCTCGACCCGGATATGCCCGATATCGCCGGCGCAGCCGTCCACCCCGCGGTAGAGCTGGCCGTCGACGACGATGCCGCAGCCGACGCCGGTGCCGATCTTGACGAACAGGAAGTCCCTGGCGGTCTTGGCCACCCCGGAGTGCTGCTCGCCCAGCGCCATCACGTTCACGTCGTTGTCCAGCAGCACCGGGCAGCCCAACTCGCGGGCGAGCGACTCGCGCACCGGATAGCCGTCCCAGCCGGGCATGATGGGCGGCGAGACGGGCACGCCGCTGTTGAAGTCGCACGGACCCGGCACGCCGATACCGGCGCCGGCCGGGCGCTCCACGCCCTGTTCGGAGAGCACCTTGCGGGCCAACTCCAGGGCTCTGGCCAGCACATGCTCGGGACCGAGACGCACGTCCATCTCCACATAACGCTGCCCGAGCACCGCCAGCCGGCCGTCGGTGACGGCCACCGACATGGCGGTGGCGCCGATGGCGATGCCAACGAAGCGGAGTTCGGAGGAGAGGTCGACCAGCGTCGAACGCCGGCCGCCGCGCGAGGCGGCGGGGCCCGCCCGCTCGGCGAGACCCAGCTCGGTGAGGCGGGTCACCTCGCCGGCCATGGTGGTCCGGGACACGCCCAGGCGGTCGGCGAGTTCCACCCGGGAGAGCGGTCCCTCGTCGCGCAGAAGCTTCAGCACGCGTGCCTGGGTCGGCGTTTCCGGGCGTCCGGCGAGTGTGTAGGCCATGCCCAGATCATGCCAGCTTTCGAAAGTTTGCGGCGAAAGTTGGCCGTTATTCGTCTGGCCAATCCCGGCCTCGTCCCGCAGCGCAGCGCCCTCACGGTCCGCCGCGGCGGGCCTCAGGTCCTCAGTCATGGGCGGCGACCTCGCCACCGTGAGGCACGGGCACACCGCCGCGACGGGCCGCCGGCCGGGCTGTTCCCGTGCCCTCGCCCGCCGCGGCTGGACCCTTGTGGGGCCCGGATCCGACGCGCCGGTCACATCGCTGAGCCATATCCATGATCAACTCCCGCCTTTCGCCGGGTTCCGGCGGAAGTTACACATCTCTTGGGCAATGGTCAACGGGGCCAGTCACCAATCCGCAACCCCGGGCCGATAGTCGCCCGGCGCCGGCGAGTCAGTTGCGGTCCGTTGCGGGCCCTCTCGATCCGTCGCGGTCCGGTGTCCTAGTCGAGCACCACCGTGGTGAGCGACCGCGGCGGCAGCTGAACGGAGAGCCGTCCGTTGGTCACCGTGGCGTCGCCGGTCCGCTCCACCGCGTGCGTCTCGTCGGTGAGGTAGACCGAACCGCCGTCCGGCGCCGCGCCGCCGGTCAGATCGAAGGTCTGACCGACCGTGCCGTTACCGGCGTTGAGTATCTCCACCACGACGCTGCCGTCCGCGTTGCGGAACGCGGTGGCGTTCACCCCACCGCCGCCCGACTCCGCGGCGACCCGGACCGCGTCGGGGCGGATGAAGCGGCTGTAGGCGGCCAGCGCCCACAGCCGGTCGGAGACGTGGTAGTCGGCGCCGTCCAGCTGGATGAACGCACGGGTGGCGCCGATGGAGGCGCCGAACCAGTAGACGTACGCGCTGGCCCCAGCCTGTGCGAGCGTCGCGTGGATGTCCTCGGCGATGCTCATCCCGTCGTAGCCGGTGCCGTCGTCCCACGCCTCGGTCCAGCGGTCGCCGGTCGGGTTCCACTCGGACATCCAGGTCGGCTGGTCGGTGGGCAGCGGGCTGCGGGCGGGGTTCACGTACGGGTGGCCGGTGTGCACGTCGACGTACCCGGCGGCCACCGGATCGGCCTCGATCGCGGCGCTGTACGGGCGCTGCACCTCCCAGCCGGCGGCGTCGCAGCACACCACGTTCAGGTCGGGGAACTCGGAGGCCGCGACGGTCGGTCCGAGCACCTTCACCATGTCCACGGCCTGCTGCGGGTTGAGCTGCATCGAGGCGTAGGAGGTGGCCAGGTCGGGCTCGTTGGTGAAGCCGAGATCGGTGATCTCGATGCCCTCCTGGGCGTAGAACCTCGCGTACTGCACCAGGTAGTCGGCGTACGCCTGGCGCCAGTCGCCGCTCCCGCATCCGGCGCCGGCCAGCCCGCACAGCGTGCCGCCGTTCGCGTCCGAGCCGTTGGTCTTCATATAGCCGGGCGCGCTCCAGGCGTCGGCGTAGAACCGCTCCACGCCGTAGGACTGCGCCTCCTGGGCCAGCCATACCTGCCCGCCGTCGTAGCCGTCCCACTCGTACCGCGGCTCGGCGTTCGGGCCGCCCGGGTTGGTCGGCTGGATCGACTGCATATGGTCGTAGACGTCGTCCGCCGACGAGCCGATGCCCAGCCGCAGGATGCTGGAGCCGGCGCCCGTCTCCTGGTCGAACAGCAGGTCGAGCACCTCCCGTTGGTTCTCCGGCGTCAGCCCGTTGGCGCCGTTCATCAGGGCGGCGCGCTGGAACGCCTCGGAGATCCCGAAGCCGTCGATGGACTGCCGCGACGCGCCCAGGTCGATGCTGCCGGCCGCCAGGCGGGCGTCGGCCTCGTCGGCGGACGCCGAGGCCAGGGGTAGCAGGGTCGCGGCCAGTGTCCCGACCAGGACCGCGCGGATCAGCGTGATCACGAGAACTCCATTTCTCTATGGGCCCCCGAAAAACTTCCGGAACATTCCGGTAAGCGAGCCACACGCTAGGGACACCCCGCACACCGGTCAATCCATCTGCCGGCCTTCGTGCAACCGAACTGCGCGCGAGCGAGCGGCGGATCGCCCGGCACCGGCACCAAAGTGCCGTGCCGGGACGGGAGAGGCGTACCTCGGTCGAGGGTGGGGGACCAACGACCGACTGTGCGCGGGCCGTTGGGTCGGAAGGCTGGGGATCGTTGGCCGAACGACGAGCACGGGGAGGCACAGTGGGAGACACGGTGCGGAAGCGGAAGATCAGCCGGGCGCGGTTCCTGGCCGGGGGCGGGGTCCTCGGCGTCGCGGCGGCGACGGGGGCGCTCGGGGCGATGGGCGGGCTGGGCACGGCCGGCGCCGGCCCCCGGTCCGGCTCGGGGACGGATTCCGGCGGCGGTTCGGGGACGGGAGGGGGCCGCGGCGGGCTGACGCATCGCGGCGTGCTCTACGAGTGCGTTTCCGGCGAGACGCCGGCGACCGGCTGGACCGCCCGGCGAATGCGCCGGGACCTGCGGGTGATCCGCGACGAGTTGCACGCCACCTCCGTCGGGGTCTTCGGCGACGGCGTCGACCGGCTCGCCGCCACCGCGTCCGAGGCGGCCGAACGCGACCTGTGCGTCTGGCTCCAGCCGCGGCTCGGGGACCGCCCCGAACGGGAGATCCTGGACCATCTTGCCGAAACGGGCCGGGAGGCGGAGCGGCTGCGGCGCCAGGGCGCGCGGGTCCATCTCAGCGTCGGCTGCGAGTTCCTGCTGTTCGTGCCCGGCATCGTGCCTGGCGACAACGTGCTGGAGCGGATCGAGAACGTGCTCAGCGGGAACTTCGACCCGGAGCTCATGCAGCGCCGGCTGACCGATTTCATCGAACGGTCCGCGGCGGTCGGCAGGTCCGTCTTCGGCGGCCCGCTGACGTACGGCGCGGCGCACGGCGACCTGGTCGACTGGGACCTGTTCGACGTCGTCAGCGTCAACTACTACGAGTACCACCCCGACCGGTCGGGGTACGTCGCGGACCTCTCGCCGTACCGGCGCTGGGGCAAGCCGGTGGCGATCACCGAATGCGGCACCTGCACCTACCAGGGCGCCCCGCAGGACGGCGGGATGGGCTGGTACAGCGTCGACTACACGAAGGAGCCGGCCGAGATCAAGGGCGATCTGGTCCGCGACGAGCGGACGCAGGCCGAGTACCTGGCCGAGGTGCTCGACGTCTACGCGTCGATGAACCTCTACGGGGCGCTGGTCTACAGCTTCGTCAGCCCGGACTCCCCGCATTCGCCTAACGCCCGCTACGACCTGGACATGGCGAGCTACAGCGTCACGAAGCCGATCCGCAAGGACTTCCTGGACCCGGCCGCCGGCTGGCGCTGGGAGCCGAAGGAGGCGTTCCACGCGGTGGCGCAGCACTTCGCGCGCGCCGCGCGCGGCTGACCGCCTGTCTCGGGCGGTGACGCGACGGTGGAGCCGGCGACCGCCGGCTCCACCGCGCCACGAGGCATGCGGCTCAGGGCATGCAGCTCAGGGCATGCAGCTCAGGCCGTGTTGTTGGCCAGGGCGAGCAGCCGGGCCTGCGAGCCGTTGAACTTGTTCCGGTCCACGTTCCCCGAGACGCCGCTGACGGAGCCCGTCGAGGTGTACTGCCAGACCGTGTAGACCCCGAAGCCGCCCGGGAGGGTCGGGCTGCCGGTGGTCCAGTGCGCCACCCACAGCGGCGACTGCGAGGCCATGCCGGACCAGCTGCCGGTGCAGCTGTTCCACCAGCTCGGCGACGTGTAGATCACGACGTCGCGGCCGGTGCGCGCCTTGTAGGTGTTGTAGAAGTCCTGGATCCAGCTGCGCATCGAGGAGGTGGACAGGCCGTAGCAGGAGGACCCGTACGGGTTGGACTCGATGTCCAGCACGCCGGGGAGCGTGAGGTTGTCGGCCGACCAGGCACCGCCGTTGGAGGCGAAGTAGTTGGCCTGCGTCGCGCCGCTGGAGACGTCGGGACGCGCGAAGTGGTAGGCGCCGCGGATCACGCCGGCGGCGTGCGCGGCGGGGTAGTTGGTGTTGAAGCTGGGGTCCTTGTAGCTGGTGCCCTCGGTCGCCTTCATCCAGGCGAAGTCGATGCCCGCGGCCTTCACGGACGACCAGTTGATCGAGCCCTGCCAGTGCGAGATGTCGATGCCCTGGGTGCCGCTGGTGTCCAGCGGGCTCACGGCGTCGTCCGCCTCGGCGCCCTCGTGTATCTCGGTGCCCACGCCCATGTACGCCTCGCCGGGCTCCAGCGAGTCGGTGGTGAGGGTGCCCGACGGGGGACCTGAGGGGGCCGCGGCCGGAACGGCGCTGGCCATCTGAGGGCTGGTCAGCAGAAGCGCGAAGACCGCCATGAGCACGCCGGCGAGGACGGCCGGCCGGAGGCGGGAGCTCGCGACGAGGGGGGGAAGGGATCTGCGGGAAAGCATGACTGTCTCCTGAGGGATCCGGAAGATCGCCGACGGGGGGACGGATCAGCAGTGCTTTGCGCGCCCTTTACTAGGTCGCGTCACGAGTGACGCACGTAGACCCCGCGATGTGAAGAGCTTTCAAGTGCCCTCTATGGTCTGGACCAATGAGTACGTGTCGCGCCTGCGGTGATACGGGGGAGGCGGCGGAAACTTTCTTCGGCCGAAGCCGGAACCACCGCCTCCCCTAGTGAACGACTCAGGCGCTCAGGGCCCGTTGGAGGAAGTCGAGCTCGATGCGGAGCAGGGTGTCCGCCGTGCCCTCCCGGTCGACCAGATGGCCGACGCCGGGCAGCGGCAGCAGGGTGTGCGGGCGCCCAGCGGCGAGCAGCGCCGCCGAGAGGCGGAAGGTGTGGACGGGCCCCACGTTCTCGTCGGCGAGCCCGTGCACCAGCATCAACGGGCGGCTCAGCCGCTCCGCGTGCGGCAGCAGCGAGCTCCGGTCGTAGCCCTCGGGGTGCAGCTCCGGGTGGCCGAGGTAGCGCTCCTCCCAGTACGTGTTGTACAGCCGGCGGTCGGTCGGCGGCGCGCCCGCCACGGCGGCGTGGAACACGTCGGGCCGGCGCAACACGGCGCCGGCCGCCAGATAACCGCTGTACGACCAGCCGCGGATGCCGACCCGGGTGAGGTCCAACGCCTCGCACCGCTCCGCCGCGTCGTGCAGCGCGTCGACCTGGTCGTCGAGCACCGGGCCCAGCCGGTCGCCACGTATGCCCCGCCGCCAGGCGACGCCGCGGCCCGGGGTGCCGCGGCCGTCCACCGCCAGCACCGCGAAGCCCTGCTCCGCGAACCACTGGGCGACGACGGTCCACCAGCCGCGGGCCCGGGTGACGATCTGCCGTCCCGGGCCCGAGTAGGGGCAGAGCAGCACCGGCAGCCGGGCCGCGCCCGGCTCGTACCAGGACGGCAGGTGCAGCCGGCCGCGCGCGTCCCGCGGCCCGAGTGTCAGGTGCACGCCGCGGTCCGGCACCGACGGCTGCTCGGCCAGCACCGCGAGCCGGCCGGCGGGCCGGCCGCCGCGCAGCACGGTCACCGTCTGCCCGTCCGGCGTCGCGCTGTCCAGGACCAGCGTGTCTCCGCCGGCGACGGCCGTGTGCACGCCGGGTTCGGACGTCAGCCGTTCGAAGCCGCGCCCCGCGGGCCCGGCGTCGTAGCACCAGACGTGCGTCTCCGTCGGCTCCTCGCTGGCGGTGAACAGCACCCGCTCCCCCACGGCGCCGAGCACCTGGCGCACCTGGAGCCCGTCCGGGGCGGCGACGTCGCCGATCCGGACGGTGTGCGCGTCGCCGCGCACGCCGGGCAGCACGGGCACGCCGGCCGCGGTGTGCAACGGGGTGCCGGGCGTGACCTCCACCCAGTCCTCGTCCGTGATCCGGTGCAGCGGCTCGGCCGAGCCGGTCGCCGGGTCGATCCGGAGGACCCACACCGTGCGTTGGTCGCGGCTCTGCAGGGCGACCACCGGACCGGCGTGGGTCCAGTCGGCGGCGATGACGTACTCGAAGGCCGGACCCCAGCCGCCGTCCGGGTCCGCGGCGGGCAGCCGCACCGGGACGTGGCCGCCGGCGACGCCGAACACGTGCAGCGAGACGGCGGGGTTGGGGGTGCCGGCCGCGGGATAGCGGTGGCTGGTGGGCGGGCGCTCGGGGTGCGTGGGATCGGCGAGGTGCCGGCGGCGCATCGCCGAGGTGTCCACCCGGGCGACCAGAAGCGCGGCGCCGTCGGGGGACCACCAGTAGCCGCGCGCCCGGCCGAGGGACTCGGTGACGATGCGGTCGGCCCGCCCGTAGCTCACCTCGCCCGGGTCCGTGCTCGGGTCGGCGCCAGGGTCGGTGTCCGGGTCGGCCAGCGGCCGGTCGTCCGTGCCGTCCGCGCGGACCACGCGCAACGAGCCGCCGGCGAGGTACGCGAGAGCGCCGCCGTCGGGCGCGGGCCGCGGATCGCCGACCGGTCCGGGCCCCGCCGTCAGGACGCGGCGCGGCGGGCCGCCGTCCGTGCGCACGGTCCACAGCGCGCCGTCCGCGACGTAGGCGACGAGTCGGGCCTCGGCGTCGGCGGCGTAGGCCGCCACCCCGGCGCTGTCGCCCGGGTCGGCGAGCAGCCGTTCCTCGCCGGCCTCATGACACCACAGCAGGGCGCGCGGTTCAGAGCCGGAGGCGGACCGCAGAAACAGCACCCGTTCCCCGTTCCGGGACACGGTGAAGTCGCGGGGCGCGCCCAGTGAGAAACGACGGGTACGGGCGAACTGGCGGGGAAATTCCTCGCTATCGACATGCCTCACGATGTGCCTCACGCTCTCGACGGTCGGTGTCGGACATGAAAAAGGCTCCGGGCCATCGACCCGGAGCCTGCACATATGGGGGACGTCACCCCGTCCACGGGACGCTATCAGACGTCCCCGGGACCCGACCGCCCGGGGGTGGTGCCAGCGCCGACGACCGCCGACTGGTCACGCGTTGCTCCGGATCCGGCCAGGCCCAGGCCGCTCCCGTGTAACGTCCGCGCGCCAGCGTCGCAGCCGTTCGTCGAGCACAGGAGGTCCTGATGAGAGCAGTGCACATGTCCCGAGGGCAGCGGAGCCGGAGACGGAGCGGGACGGCGTTGGCCGTCGTGGTGGGTGGTCTGTCCCTGACCCTGGCGCTGGCCCCCGCCGCGTCGGCCGCCGGCGGGGCGGGACCCGACGTCATCGCGCACCGCGGCTCGTCGGGGATGGCGCCGGAGAACACGGTGGTCGCCAACGAGCTCGCCATCGAGCAGGGCGCCGACTTCGTGGAGATCGACGTCCAACGCACCAGGGACGGTCGGCTGGTCAACTTCCACGACTGCACGATGGAGCGCACCACCAACGTCGAGGAGGTCTTCCCCGGCCGGTCCAGCTACCGGGTCTCGGACTTCACCTGGTCGCAGCTGCGGCGGCTCGACGCGGGCTCCTGGTTCCACGAGGACTTCGCCGGCGAGCCGCTGATGACCGTGGGACAGGTGGTCTCCCAGGTGGACGGCAGGACCGGACTGCTGGCCGAGATCAGCCCGTGCGGCCACTACGAGGGCATCGCGACGGACCTCGCCGAGTTCCTCCAGTCGCGGCCCGGCTACGTGGCGCGGGCGCTGGCCTCCGACCGGCTCGCCGTGCAGTCCTTCGAGCTGGACGACGCCCAGGAGTTCAACGCGCTGCTGCCCGGCGTGCCGATCGGCCTGCTGGACGCCGAGCGGCCCACGGACGCCGAACTGGTCGCGCTGAGCGCCTGGGCGGACCAGGTGAACCCGCAGTACACGGTGACCGACCAGGCGCTGGTGGACCGGGTGCACGAGCTGGGCATGGCGATCAACGTGTGGACCGTGAACGAGCCGGGCGCGATGCGGGCGATGGTCGCCCTCGGCGTCGACGGCATCATCACGGACTACCCGCAGTCGCTCACCCAACCCTGATCCCGGCACCCTGATCCCGGTGCTCTGATCCCGGCACCCGGTCCGGGCGCGTTTCGGCCGGGCCGCGCGGAAGCGTCGGCCCGGCCGGGGTGGTCGGCTCGTCAGCCCAGCGCGGCCGCGACCTCGTCGCGCAGCTGCGGCAGCATCTCGTGGAAGATGCCGGGGCAGAGGGTGGCGTTGAAGTCCTGGTGCCCGTAGAGCTCGGTCGGCGGGATCGCGTACTGCTGGCAGGCGTAGGCGCACAGCGCGACCAGGGACGACCACTGTTCGGCGGGCGGGACGGCGCCCTCGTGGTACGAGCCCTCGTTGCAGATGCCGATGCCGTCGTCGTTCATGCCCGAGGTGTGGGCGCCGAGCACGAAACCGGTGCCGCCGAGCAGCGCGCCGAAGCTCTCGTGCCGCCCCTCGGTGATCCAACCGCCGCGGCTGACGACGAAGTTGTAGCCCGTGTCGGACCAGCCGTTCCCGTCCATGTGCAGGTTCTGCACCCAGCGCGCGTGTTCGTGCGCCTGGGTCTGCGAGAAGTCGTTGGTGTTCTCGCTCACCGCGTGGTGGATGATGATCGCGCTCGGCCGGTAGTCGAGCACGGAGATGCCGCCCGACGGAGGCCGCGCACCCCACACCTCGGTGCCGTCGATCTGCGGTTGGGGAACGGCGGCGGTCTCCGCCGCCCCGGCGGTGCCCGGCAGTGCGGCGGCGGTGACGCCCGCCGCGGTGACTCCTGCGGCGGCGGCGAACAGCATCCGACGCCGAATCGCGTACTCGCGGTCCACGGTGTCTCCTTCGGAGCGGCCCGGTGGGGGACAGTTGTCGAGGCCACGACATAGTGACGCACGTAGACCCCTGCGACGTGAAGAGCCGTCAGCTTGCCTCTATGGTCAAGACCTGTGAAGAAGAGGTACGCCTGGGGCGATGCGGCGGGATCGCCCACAACTTTCACGCCCTGAAGGCGAGCGCCAGCCGCACGACCCACGATCCATCACAATGTCATCACATCGTGCGCAAACTCCGCGCCCAGGCACGGGCTTTACCGCCACCATCGCTCCACCCCCACATCACCGCCGTCCGCACGAGCAGAGGGGGAACCCGATGATCCAGCCCGACGACCGGCAGCCGTGGCCCGTGCCGAGGCATCCGGACGACGCGCCGCCGTCCTGGACGCCGGCCTCCTGGACGCCTCCCGCCGACCACCAGCCGGACGCCGTCGCGTCCGTCGACCCGCGGTGCGCGGACCCGGGCTCCCGCGTCGCGGACCCGGAACGGCACCTGCCCGCCCCGCCCGGCGCGGGGCTCAGGAGTCACCCGGCGCGGGGTCGGCGGGGTTCGCGCCGCAGGACTCGCGGACGATCAGGCGGGGCTGCACGGTGAGCTGACGGGCCGACACCGGGTCCGTGGCGTCGAGGCGGTCGAGGAGGAGGCGGGCCGCCTGTTCGCCGATCTCCTGCTTCGGCGGGGCGACGGCGGTGAGCGGCACGTCGGCCAGCGCCGCGATCTCGTCGTCGTAGGCGACGAGCGCCATGTCCTCGGGGGTGCGCAGCCCGCGGGCGCGCAGGCGCTGCATCAGCTCGATGGCGTCGTGGTCGGAGTGCACGAGCGCGGCGCGGGTGGCGCTGGCCAGGCACGCCTCGATGAACGCGTCGTACTGGCGGGCGGCCTCCTCGGAGCCGAGGGTCGGGCGGCCGCCGTCCAGGGCCGGGGCCGACGGGTCGAGGCCGAGTTGTTCGACGGCCGCCGCATGGCCCTCGCGGACCTGCGACGCCGTGGGGCTGCCGTTGGTGTAGAGGGCGACCCGGTCGTGTCCCAGGTCCTTCAGATGGCGCACCGCCCCGTACGCGCCCTGCCGGTGGTCGGACACCACGAACTCGCACGGCTCGTACGGGTTCTCCGGCTGGCGTTCCACCAGCACGAAGGGGCGCCCGCCGGCCCGCAGCCGGTCGAGCGTCTCCTGGGGGAGGTGGTGGCCACCGGTCGAGGTGACCAGCAGGCCGGCGACGCCCGAGGAGTACAGCTCGTCGATCTGCCGCGCGTCGCGCGGCTGCGCGTAGTCGGTGAGGCCGATGACGACCCGGGCTCCCCGCCGCGCGGCGACGGCCCGCACGCCCGCGACGACCCGCGGGTAGTAGTACGTGGCCGAGGGCACCAGCAGGCCCAGGGTGTGCCCGGCGGGCGCGCCCGGCGACTCCGCCGCGTCGGTCTGCCCCGCGGCCGGCTGCCCGGCGCCGGCGTCACCCGTCGGCTCCGCCAGCACGGCGCCGCCGCGCACCTTGGTCACCCGCCCGGCGGCGGCGAGGTCGGCCAGGTCGCGCCTGATCGTCCCGCCGGAGACGCCGAAACGCGCGGCGAGTTCGGTGATGCGCACGGCACCGGAGGCGCGCAGCTCCCGCAGCAGCAGTTCCTGACGCTGTGCGACGAGCAGATCACTCATGCGCGCACCCTTCCCGGACCGTGAGCAGTTGTGGTGCATCGTAGGCGAATCTGGACAGAGCCGAGAAGCCGGGTGGTGTGCCGGTCAGTTCTTGTTCATCCGTGGCACCTGAGAGGGAGGCGAAGAAATACGGGCTCGCACGTGTGTTGTGCCTGTTACGCCGAAAGTGTCCTCAGGACGGGGACGACGGGCCACAATATGGGGCGCGACCGCCCGTTCCCGGGGCGGGGTTCTAGGGGGAACGACAGGTGTTTGTGGTGACAGGGCCCGCGGCAGCGCGGGCGATCACGCCGGCGACGGGGAGCGGCTCGTGAAGCCGCTGAACGCCACGGACCCACGCGAGCTGGGCAGTTACCGGCTGTTGGGACGCCTGGGCACCGGAGGGATGGGCCAGGTGTTCCTGGGCCGGTCGCCGGACGGGCGGACCGTGGCGGTGAAGCTGATCCATCCGCATCTCGCGCACGAGCCGGAGTTTCGGCGCCGCTTCCGGCACGAGGTCGCCGCCGCCCGGCGGGTGTCCGGCGAGTGGACCATGCCGGTGCTCGACTCCGACGTGGAGGCGGACGTTCCGTGGCTGGCCACCGGCTTCGTGCCGGGCCCTTCGCTGACCCGGGTGGTCGACGAACTGCACGGCGGGCTGCCCGAGTTCTCGGTGTGGCGGCTGGCGGAGGGACTGGCCAGGGCGTTGACGGCGGTGCACGAGGCGGGGGTGACCCACCGCGACCTCAAACCGTCGAACGTGCTGATCACCCTGGACGGCCCGCGCGTCATCGACTTCGGTATCGCCCGCGCCACCGACGTCAGCGTCGCGACGCGCACCGGGGCGGCGGTGGGCTCGCCCGGGTACATGTCCCCCGAGCAGATCCGCGGCGAGCGTTCCACCGAGGCCAGCGACGTCTTCGGCCTCGGCGCGGTGCTGGCCTACGCCGTCACCGGGAGTGGACCGTTCGGCGGAATCGACTCGGCCGCCCACACCCTGATGCACCGGGTACTCGCCGAACCGCCCACGCTGGACGGCCTGACCGGTCCGCTGCGCGATCTGGTGGAACGATGCCTGGCCAAGGACCCGGCGCAGCGCCCCACTCCGGCGGAGATCGCCGAGGAGGCCGCGCGCCACCAGGACCCGGACGCCGCCGAGGGTGTGTGGCTGCCGCCCGCGCTGACCGCCCGGCTCGGCAAGGAGGCGGCGCGGCTGCTCGCCCTGGACGGCCACTCCCCCGCCTCGGCCGACGACCCCACCGGAACCCGGGTGGCCCAGCAGGGGCAGTCGACGCCGCACAACATGCCGACCATGACGTCGTCCGCGAGCGGCACCCCGCACCCACCGACCCCGCCGCCGTCCCACGCCACCCCGGCACCCGGGCACACGCCGTCGAGCTATCCGACGCCGATGCCGGGCTACACGCCCTCCTCTTATCCGACGCCGATGCCCGGCTACGCCGCACCGCCCCACGCGGCCACGCCCTGGCCCCAGCCCGCGGCGATGCATCCGCGCCCGGCAGTCGGATATCCGCCGGTCGGCTACCCGGTGGCCGCCACCTACGTGCCGTACTCGCCGTTCGGCTACGACCACCTCGGGCGGCCGCTCTCCAACAAGTCGAAGGTCGTCGCGGGCCTGCTCCAGATCTTCCTCGGCGTCTTCGGCGTCGGCCGCTTCTACACCGGCCACACGGGCATGGGCATCGCCCAACTGTTCACCTGCGGCGGCTGGGGCATCTGGGCGATCATCGACGGCATCATCTTTCTGGCCAGCAGCACCAGCACGGACTCCCACGGCCGGATCCTGAAGGGCTGACCCCGGCCGGCCGCGCCCCGGTTTTCCGCGATGTGGCGGCGGATGAACACCATTCCCGTGCCGAGAGGAGCGGACGCCCGCCCACCCCGGTGGCCCGGGAGTACCTCCGGCAAACCCCCGGGTCTTCGCCGTCTCCGCCCTCCGCGACACCGCCGCCGGCGACGTGATCGTCAAGATCGCGAACGCCACCCCGGAACCCGTCACCCTCCGCCTGCTCCTCAGCCGGAGCGGACGCCACCACGCACCTGACGCGGTCCACGCTGACCGCGCCGCCCGACGTCACCAGCCGGTTCGGGCCCGCACCGGCCACCCCCGTGGAGGACGAGGTGCCCGGACCTGTCTGCGACATCCCGCCCCACTCCTTCACCGTGCTCCGCACCCGCCCAGGAACCGACCAGCCCTGAGCCGCCCCCACGCCCGACTCGTGGTCAGCCGACCGGCGAGCACAGCGGGCTCTGGGCGTGGCGAGGGTGGCTTGGTAGGTTCGCTCTCGCCGCCTGTGTTGCTTAGGTTCTTGGGGTGAGATGGTCACCGCGTTGGCGTTGGCGTTGGCAGGGCTGAGGCGAGGGCGTTGACCCGCGCGCGTCGCTCTCTTCCGACCGCGCGCGGCGCCCGAGGCGGGCTCGTGCGTCTGCTCGTCGTCACACTCACCACCCTGGCCATGGCCCTCGGGGGCCCCGTCGCGGAAGCGGTGGCTCCGTTCACCCCGGCGATGGACGTTCAGGCCCAAGCCGCCACCGCGATGGGCATGGCGGAGGGTCCAGCCGCCGCTCCGGCCGTGGCGCCCGACGCCATGGAATGCGAGCGGTGCCTCGCGGACCGCCATCATCACTGTGACGCGCCGGTGCACGACGCGGTGCGGGGCACCCCTAAGCACAAGGAGCCGCACGCACCCGGCCGCGGACACCCACACGACCCGGTCCCGCGGTCATCTCTCACCGGCGCCTTCCTGCCCACCGGCGCGGACTTGAGCGCGCCGAACCTTCATCTGCTGCAACGCCTGCGGGTGTAGAGCGCCCCGGGCGGAGCCGGCGTCGTCGCTCCGCCCCGCGCCCACCCACCCGTTTCGCAGCAGCGCCGGGCCCCCAGGGGCGTGGCGGAGAGCAGGAGATGACATGAGTTCCCGAGCGAAGTCCAAGGCCGAGGCACGTCGTGCGCGCGTTGCGGAGATGCACCGCGCCGAGCAGTCGCGCAAGCGCCGTGTTCAGACCATCAGCGTCGTCGGCAGCGCCGTGCTGGTCGCGGCCGTGATCGGAGGCGGCTGGGTCGTCTGGTCCGCCACCGAGAACGAGAACGGTCAGGGGGAAGAGCAGGGCGCGGCCGGTGCCGTCACGGGAGAACAGACCTGGTCCGACCTGAGCCAGAACCATGTGGAGACGGACGTGGACTACCCCATGAGCCCGGCCGCCGGAGGCGATCACCACCAGGTCTGGGCCGACTGCGACGCGACGGTCTACGACGCGGAGATCGACGAGGAGCAGGCCGTGCACTCCCTGGAGCACGGCGCCGTGTGGGTCACCTACAACGACCAGGCCAGCGAGAAGGACATCCAGACGCTCAGCGACCGGGTGTCCGCGACGCCCTATTCCCTGATGAGCCCCTACCAGGATCAGGAGTCGCCGATAACGCTGACCGCCTGGGGCCGTCAGGTGGGGCTGGACAGCGCCTCGGACCCCCGGGTCGAGAAGTTCCTGAACACCTACGTCCAGGGCGAGCAGACTCCGGAGCTGGGCGCTACCTGCTCCGGGAGCACGCAGTGACCGACCTCGCGGAGGAGTCCGCCGAGGAGGCGCCCGTGTCCCGCAGGCGGTGGCCGGTGGCCGGCGGTGTGCTGTCGCTGGTGCTGGTGGTGCTCGCCCTGGTCGGGATGATGGCCGCCTCGGACGACGATGGCGGCGGTGCGAACGAGGCCTCGCCCGGCGCCGACTCCGCGGACGCCGGCTTCGCACGTGACATGGCCGTCCACCATCAGCAGGCGGTGGAGATGTCGTTCATCATCCGCGACCGCACCGACGACGAGGAGGTGCGCAACCTGGCCTACGACATCATCAACACCCAGGCCAACCAGCGTGGGATGCTGCTCGGCCTGCTGAGCGCCTGGGAGCTGCCCGTATCCTCGGCGGACCCGTACATGGCCTGGATGGGCCACGCCAGGGAGTACGAGCCGCGCGACGGCTCGCTCATGCCGGGCATGGCCACCAACACCCAGATCGAGGAGTTGCGCGCCGCCGAAGGCAGACCGGCCGAGGTGCGCTATCTCCAACTCCTCACCGACCACCACCGCGCCGGCGTGGACATGGCCGAAGCAGCCGCCGACCTGGCCGAGGACCCCGTCATCGTCCGGCTCGCCGAGAGCACGGTCCGCGGCCAGCGGTCCGAAATAGAGCTCATGGCCGGCATGCTCGACGACCGGGGCGCGAACGAGCCGGCCCAGGACAGCGGTCAGGCGGGCATGCCCGACGGCATGCAGCACTGACACGCGCGGCGGGGTGGCCACCACCGGAGGCCACCCCGTCGCCTTCAGGCGGGGCGCTCGGCCATGATGACCACGCCCGGTCCGACGTGCTCATCCGCGGGGAGGCGCAGTTCGGCGACCGGGCGCAACCCGGCCTGCTCGATCAGGTCCACGAGCTGTTCCGGCCGCCATTTATGCGTGGTCCAACGAACGGCTACACCTCCGTAGGCCTCGGTGCGCAGCGCGTCCTCGTCGCCGACGTGTGTCGCGGTGATGAAGGAGCCGCCCGGCTTCAGGGCGCGCGTGAACTGGGCGAGAACCTGGGGAAGAACGTCGCGGGGGAGGTTGAACAGCGACCACCATCCGAGCACGCCGCCAAGGGACGCTTCCGCAAGATCGAGGTCGGTGGCGGAGGCGACACTGAAGCGGCAGTGCGGATGAAGACGGCGCGCGTTCTCGATCATGCGGGGCGAGAGATCGACTCCGGACACGTCGAGTCCGCGTTCGGCGAGGTAGGCGGTCACCGTTCCGGGCCCGCAGCCGACGTCGAGGACGGGCCCGAGCTCGTCCACCGTGTCAGCGAAAGCGTCGATTGACGCCTTGAGCCATGGATGGCAACGGATGTCACCGATCCCCGTCGTCACCACCATATGGACATAGTTGTCAGCCACCCGGTCATAGGACTCCCGGACCACGTCGAGATCTGCTGGGCGGTCGATGTGATGTGCGCGCATCAGCCAACAATAGGGAGCAGCAACGACAGGCCCTGCCGGGTCGGTCAGGGCAGGATCTCGACGTACCCGTCGGTTCCGTGCACACGGATCCGCTGCCCGTCCCGGATCAGCCGAGTGGCCCGCTCCACGCCCACGACGGCCGGCAGGCCGTACTCCCGGGCGATCACCGCGCCATGGGTCATCAGGCCGCCCACCTCCGTCACCAGGCCCGCGATTCCGACGAACAGCGGCGACCAGCTGGGGTCCGTGTAGATCGTGACCAGGATGTCGCCCGCCTCGAGATCGGCCTCCGCCATGTCAAGGATGACGCGGGCCCTCCCTTCGATGGTCCCGACGGAAACCGGGAGGCCGACCAGGGCACCGGCCGGCGCGTCGTCCCGCCGGTACGCCCCGGTGACGGCCTCGCCATCCGAGGTGAGGACCCGGGGCGGCGGGAGCGCGTGGTACGACCGGAACGCGTCCTTACGCTGCTGGATCAGCTGGTCATCCACCTGGTTCGAGCGCACGACGTGGTGGAACTCCTGGAACGTGAGGTAGAAGATGTCCTCCTTCTCAGGAAGCACATTGGCCCGCACGAGGCGCTCGCCCTCCGCCAGCAGGGCCTGCTTGTAGACGAAATAGCGGCTGATGATGCCGTACTTCGGGTACTCCCGGTACCCGACGAAGGTTCGGACCCGGTCGATCATCCGCTTGGCCTCGTCGGCTTTCCGGTCCCCGTCCGGCAGCGCCCGCAAGCGTGACAGCACGTCCTGTTCCTTCTGCTGTGCCTTCTGCCGGCCCTCCTCGAAGCGCCGCTCGGCGGCGCCCGGCTCGAAGTTCCTGACGTTGTCGAGGATCACGGGCACGAGCGTGGTGGGGCGCTCGCGCCAACGCGGCCTCGTGAGGTCGATCTCACCGACGCAGCGCATGCCGTACCGGTCGAGGTAGGCCGCTATGGCGTCGCGCGCTTCGGTCCCGCCCGCGAGCTTCGCCAGCTCGTCCAGGAAGCCCTCGTCCTCGACCCCCCGCAGGAACGCCACCACCTCCGGCCGCGGGCGGATCACGTCCGCGACATCGAGCAGCGCCAGGCCCATCTCCGACGTGACGTTGTCGGGGGCGGACAGCGTGAGCGTGTCGGCCGCGTTCTTCTCGCCCAGCCACTCCCGCAGCTTGTCGTTGAGCCACCACGTGGCCTCCATCCCCGCCGTGATCGCCTGAAGGCTCAGCGGATCACTGAGGACTCGTTTGTGCTCCTCGAAGGCCTCCAACAGGAAGTCGAACAGCGCCGGTCCGGTCTTCGTCCGGATGTCGCGCTCCAGGGCGGCGATGGACGCCTGGCTGCGCGCGATCAGCTCGGTGACGATGGCCGGATCGGTCTCGATCGGGGCGGACGCACCGCTGACCGGCGGCCCGCCGGGACCCGCGTCCGGAAGCGACAGGACGAAACCGTCGCGGTCGAGGACGGTCTCCAGCGCGTCCCTCATCAGCGGATCACCTCGCCCCATGACGTCCAGGAGGCCGGTGCGGCTCGCGGGCGAGGCCAGGCGCCGGGTGACGTCGACGAACAGCCTCCCGCCGGCCTCGTGCATCGGCACCATGGCCGTCAGCTGCCATACGGAGAGCCCCAGGGGCGTCATGGGGTCGGTCATCATCTGCCCGTGACCGACAGAGACGTAGACGTGATTCTCCTGGTCGCCGGTCTCGGGGATGGGGAACAGCGTCGTGATCGGCCGGCTCTGGACGATCTGGAAGTCATCGTCGACCAGGCACCATTCGATGTCCTGCGGGCTGCCGAAATGCGCTTCGATCCGCCGCCCGAGCCGCACGAGCCGCACGACCTGCGCATCCGTCAGCGCCGGCTGCTCCTGCCGCCGCGAATCGATCGCCACTTCCCGCGTACCTCCTGCCGGCAGGGCGCGGACGGCACGCTGTTTGACGGCGACCGCCCTGGCGACGACCTCGCCGTTTCGCACCTTGAAGACGTCCGGGTTCACCAGGCCGGAGACCAGGGCCTCGCCGAGGCCGAAGCCGGCGTCCACGGTGGCGACCTTCCGGTTGCCCGTGACGGGGTCGGCCGTGAACAGAATGCCGGCCGCATGCGGGAAGACCATCTGCTGCACGACCACGGCCATGTGGACCGTGCGGTGGTCGATGCTGTTCCGCTGGCGGTAGGTCACGGCCCGCTCGGTGAACAGCGAGGCCCAGCACCGGCTGACGTGCCGGAGGACCGCCGCCGGCCCCACGACGTTCAGATACGTGTCCTGCTGCCCGGCGAAGGAGGCCGTCGGCAGGTCCTCTGCCGTCGCGCTGGATCGGACGGCGTAGGCGGCCTGCTCGCCGAGCTGGGCGAGCGCGCGGGTGATCGCCGCCGCGAGATCGCCCGGGATGGCGATCCCTTCGATGGTCCGGCGGATCTGCGCGCTGAGCGTGCGGATCGCCTCCCGGTCGTCCGGGTTCAGGCGCGACAGCTGATCGAGCCGGTCGTCGATCGACGGCGCTTCCGCCATGATCCGCCGGAAAGCGTCCGTCGTCACGCAGAAACCAGCCGGCACCCGGATGCCTTCGATCCGCGACAGCCCGCCCAGCTGCGCGCCCTTGCCGCCGACGACCGCGACCCGCGTCTCGTCAACCTCCTGAAGACCGCATACGTACACCACTGGTTCGACGTCACCGCGTCCCTCATACGTCGACAACACACGCACGTCGTGCCCCCGTTTCCGCAGGTTGTGGCCTCGGCGGACGATTTTGCGCCACCACCCGGGTCTTGCCGCAAGCCCCCTGGTGCGCTATACGTTAGAAGTGGCAGGGAGAGAGATCTCCCTGCCTTTGCTTTTGCGTCACGTGATGAGTGCCATCTTCTTCCTCGCGTCTCTTACGGCCCGCCCGCCACAGTCACCGCAGCCGATTCCGTTGCGCCCTGTCGGCATTGTCCCGGGGCGCGAAAGCGGTGCACGGGTGAGCGCACGCAGCGCGCGGTGGGGAAATGCGCCTGCGTTCGGCTCCGCACTATCGCCGCGCACCTCCGTGCCCGGTCTCCTCGATATGGCTAACTCACTTGAATAAGACGACAGTTGACTAGCTCCGGCCCGCCAGCGAGGAGGTCGGGGGAACGTTCACCGAGGAGGAATTTTGGCAGCCAAGCGTTTCCTACTCACCGTCTTAGCCCTCATAGGGATATTCATCTCCGGCACCGGTACGGCACTGGCCGCTCCGGCCCAGGAGCCCGGACCAGCCGACCCCAGCATCCTCGTCAGCCGATTCGACAACGGCAGCTTCGAGTACCCGATCGCCCTCGCGAACTCGTTCACCACGTACCAGGCGGGGCAGTACATCGGGCCGTGGGCGGTGACCAGCGGGGCCGTGGATCTCGTCGACGACGGACTCTGGCAGGCGGCCGAGGGCAACCAGTCGCTCGACCTCAACGCCGGCGACGCCGGAGCGGTGTCGCAGACCTTCACCACCACCCCGGGAGAGACCTACTCCGTCACCTACGCGCTGGCCGGGAACCCGGCAGGCGGTCCGGCGGTGAAGACCGGCCAGGTCCTCCTCGACGGTCAGAACATCCAGAACTTCTCCTTCGACATCACCGGCAAGACGTTCACCAGCATGGGGTACATCAAGCGGCAGGTGACCTTCGTGGCCACCGCCGCGACCACGACGCTCGCGTTCGCCAGCACCACCGCCGCCAGCGCCTACGGACCGGTGGTCGACGACGTGCAGGTCACCTCCTGCTCCTGCCCCTGCTGACCCGGCGACCCGGAGGTCCCCGACTCGTCCCCCTCGTGAGGAGGTAACAGAACGGCAACGTCTGGTGAACCGGTTCACCATACTATTGAACCGGTTCCACCAGCGTTGTTACCTTCCCCGCCACGGTGCGCACACGACCATCGCGTTGGAGGAGGAACGACCGTGAACAAAAGGTCCAGGGCCACCGTCGTGGCCGCGATCGGCGCCGTCGGCGCGCTCACACTCGCCGCCTGTGGTGGAGGCGGGGGCGGAGCAGACGACCGCACGTTGGAGCTGTGGGACTCGTGGAGCCAGTACGACGCCTCCTCGCCCTACGGGCAGCTGCTCAGCACCTGCGAGGAGGAGACCGGGATCACGATCGAGCGGACCCAGGAGGCGGAGCTGTCGAGCAAGCTGCTCCAGGCGGCGTCGTCCGGCTCCACCCCGGACCTCGTGGTGCTCGACAACCCGCTGGTGGCGCAGTTCGCGGAGACCGGCCTGCTCGTCCCGAACTCCGAGTCCGGCCTGGACACCTCCGGGATGATGGACAACGTGCTCGCCGCCGGCCAGTTCGAGGGCGAGACCTACGGGGCCTCCATCGGCGCCAACTCGCTGGCGCTCTTCTACAACAAGGACATGTTCGACGAGGCCGGAACGGCGCCGCCCACGACATGGCAGGAGCTGACGAGCGCCGCGGCGGAGCTGACGCACGGCGACGTGCGGGGCCTCGGCTTCTCTGCGGCCGCCTCGGAGGAGGGCACGTTCCAGTTCCTGCCCTTCTTCTGGGGGGCGGGCGCGGATCTGGCCGACCTCGAATCGCCCGAGGCCGCGGCGGCGCTGACCCTGTGGACCGACCTGGTGGACTCCGGCTCGGCGTCGCAGTCGAACCTGAACGCCACCCAGCAGGACGTCCGCGACGAGTTCCTGGCGGGGAAGCTGGCCATGATGGTCAACGGCACCTGGCAGCTCGCCTCGCTGGACGAGGACGGCATCTCCTACGGCGTGGTGCCGCTGCCGGCACAGGACGGCGGGACGGCCGCCAGCCCACTCGGCGGTGAGTTCATGGAGATCGTGGTCGGGGACCGGCAGGAGCTCGCCGCGGAGTTCTCCCAGTGCCTGGTCAAGCCCGCCAATCTGAAGGTGTGGACCGAGGGGCAGACCTACATCCAGCCGTACGCCGACGAGGCGGCGGCGCAGGCCGCGGAGAACCCCGCGCTGGAGCCGTGGGTCGAGGCGGTCTCCGCCGCCCAGGGCCGGACAGCCGATCTCGGGACCGCCTATCCGCAGACGTCCGAGGCCCTGTGGACCGCCGTCCAGGAGGCGCTGAGCGGGCAGAAGTCCCCGGAGCAGGCGCTCGCGGACGCCGCGGCGGCGGCCGCCGCCGAGTAGGGGCCCTGCCAGATGTCTTCCGAGACCACCGAGCCCACGGAGCCCACCGAGACCACCAAGACCGCCCGGGGCGCCGAGGCCTCCCGAACGTCCCGGGCCCGGGACGGCGGGCCACCGACGGACCAGGAGTCGGCGTCGGAGCCTCGCCGGCGCTGGGTGATCAGCACCCGGGTCGCGGCGATCGGTTTCATGACGCCGGTCTTCATCTTCCTGGCGATCTTCTTCGTGTATCCGATCGGGCGCGTCGTCCTGCTGAGCATGCAGGACTACACCGCCACGTCGTTCGTCACCGGAGAGGCCGACTTCGTCGGGTTGGACAACTACGAGCGGGTGATCAGCGATCCGCTCTTCGACACGATCGTCTGGCACACCGTGCTGTTCACCGTCTGCTCGCTGGTGGGCCAGTTCACGATCGGCATGGCGCTCGCGCTGTTCTTCAACCGACGCTTCCCGCTCTCCGTCACCCTGCGCTCGTTGCTGCTGCTCCCGTGGCTGCTGCCGCTGATCGTCTCCGCGACCACCTGGCGCTGGATGTTCAACGAGCAGTTCGGCATCGTCAACGCGTTGTTGCCGGACCCCGTCGGGTGGCTCTCCGATCCCAACGTCTCCCTGTGGACGGTCATCATCACCAACATCTGGTTGGGGATCCCGTTCAACATGGTCCTGCTGTACGGCGGCCTCCAGGGGATACCGCAGAACCTCTACGAGGCGGCGGCCATCGACGGCGCCTCGTCGTCGCGGGCGTTCCGCAGCATCACGTGGCCGCTGCTGCGCCCCGTGACGTCCGTGACGCTGTTGCTGGGCCTCGTCTACACGATCAAGGTGTTCGACGTCATCTGGATCATGACCAAGGGCGGCCCGGTCAACAGCTCCAACACGATGGCCACCTGGGCCTACCAGTTTTCCTTCACCGACCTGGAGTTCGGCGTGGGCGCGGCGGCGGGTCAGCTGCTCGTGCTGGTCGCGCTCGTCTTCGGGGCGATCTACATCCGGGCGCAGCGAAGGGAGATGAGGGCGTGAACACGCGACGTCCCACCTGGCGACGGTGGACGGACACGGGCATCGGGCTGGCCATCTGCGCCGTCCTGCTGTTCCCGCTGTACTGGATGGTCAACGTCTCGTTGACCAAGCCGGACGAGCTGATCAGGAACCCGCCGCGGTTCCTGCCGACGAACCCGACGTTCGACGGCTATGTCCAGGCGCTGGACAGCCAGCTTCCGCACCTGTTCACCAGCCTGGTCATCGCCCTGGGCACGGTCGCGTTGACGCTCGCGGTGGCGCTGCCCGCCGCGTACGCGATGGCCAAGCTGCGCGCGCCCGGCTCCGGCCTGGTGATGTTCCTCTTCCTGCTGGCGCAGATGCTGCCAGGCGTGGTGGCCGTGATGGCCCTCTTCGCGATCTACCAGGCGGTCGGCCTGCTCAACTCGTACGTCGGCCTGATCGTGGCGGACGCGACCGCGGCGCTGCCGCTCGCGGTCATCGTGCTGCGGGCGTTCATGCTCCAGATCCCCGACGAGCTGCTGGAGGCGGCGAAGCTGGACGGGGCGGGCAACGTGCGGGCGTTCGCGTCCATCGTGGTGCCGATCAGCCGGAACGCGGTGGTGACCGCCGCGCTGTTCTCGTTCCTCTTCGCCTGGGCCGACTTCCTGCATGCCGCGTCGCTGACGTCCGGGAACGACATCGTGCCGTTCACGCTCGGGCTCTACCGCTATATCGGAGCCCAGACCACCGACTGGAACGCGGTGATGGCCACCGCCGTGCTCGCCTCCGTCCCGGCGGCGCTGCTGTTGATCGTTGCTCAGCGCTACGTCGCCGTCGGGGTGACGGCGGGAGCCGTCAAGGACTGACCCCACCCGCACGGCACCCACAGCACGCCACATCGGCGGTTCGCCGTGCCCGCATGCCACCCAACGCTGTCCTTCTCGCGTCCTTCTCATCAAGGGAGTTTTCCGTGACCGTGTTCGAACGTGCCGGTGATCGGCTGATATGGCGGGGCGGGGGCGAGACGCTCGTCGTGGAGCCCTGGGGCCGCCACAGCCTGCGGGTGCGCGCCACGCGGTCCGCCGACGTCGCCGACGCCGACTTCGCCCTGCTGCCGCAGCCGCCCACCGACGCGACGATCGTGACGGAAGGCAACGAGGCGCGGCTGACGAACGGCAACATCACGGCGGTGCTGACCGCCGAGGACCGCGTCGACCAGGCGGTGGGCTACCGCGTGTTCCGCTGCTCCGTCGCGTTCCACGACCGCCACGGGAAGGTGCTGTTGCGGGAGCTCGACTCCGGCGGCTCCCTCAAGCTCCGGGCCCGCGCCTACCGGGCGCTCCTCGGCGGACCGCACCACCTCACCGCGAGCTTCGCGGCCGAACCGGACGAGAAGCTGTTCGGGATGGGCCAGTACCAGCACGACCTGCTGAACGTGAAGGGCAGCACCCTGGAGCTGGCGCACCGCAACTCGCAGGCCTCGGTGCCGTTCGTGCTGTCCAGCAGGGGTTACGGGTTCCTGTGGCACAACCCGGCCATCGGCCGCGCCACCTTCGGCAGCAACCGCACGGAGTGGGTGGCGGAGAGCACCGAGCAGCTCGACTACTGGATCACCGCCGGCGACACCCCGGCGGAGATCACGTCGGCGTACGCCGATGCCACCGGGCACGCGCCGATGATGCCGGAGTACGGCCTGGGCCTGTGGCAGAGCAAGCTGCGCTACTGGAACCAGGAGCAGTTGCTCGAGGTGGCGCGCGAGCACCACCGCCGGGGCCTGCCGCTCGACGTGATCGTCGCGGACTTCTTCCACTGGCCGAAGATGGGCGACTACCGCTTCGAGGAGGAGTTCTGGCCGGACCCGGACGCCATGGTCGCCGAGCTGCGCGAGCTGGGCATCGAGCTGATGGTGTCGGTCTGGCCGCAGGTGTCCGTGGAGTCGGAGAACTTCGAGGCGCTGCGACGCGACAACCTGCTGGTGCGGGCCGACCGGGGCAGCGACGTGCAGATGTCCTTCCAGGGGCCCAGCATGTTCCTGGACGTCACCAACCCGCGCACCCGTGACAGGGTCTGGGAGATCTGCCGACGGAACTACCACGACAGGGGCGTGGGCATCTTCTGGCTCGACGAGGCGGAGCCGGAGTACGGGGTCTACGACTTCGACAACTACCGCTACGCCCTCGGCCCGAACGTCCAGGTCGGCAACATCTACCCCCAGGCGTTCTCCCGCGCGTTCTACGAGGGCCAGCGCGCCGCCGGCCAGGAGGAGGTCGTCAACCTGGTGCGGTGCGCCTGGGCCGGCAGCCAGCGCTACGGCGCGCTGGTGTGGTCGGGCGACATCCACAGCACGTTCTGGGCGCTGCGCCGGCAGATCGCCGCCGGGATCAGCATGGGCATCGCCGGCATCCCGTGGTTCACCACGGACATCGGAGGCTTCCACGGCGGGGACGTGACGGACCCGGCGTTCCACGAGCTGCTGGTGCGGTGGTTCCAGTTCGGGGCGTTCTGCCCCGTGATGCGGATGCACGGGGACCGCAGGCCGGTCGAGGAGGTGCGCGACGGGCAGGGGACGATGCGCTGCCACTCCGGCGCGGCGAACGAGCTGTGGAGCTACGGCGACGAGGTGTACGAGGTGCTGGTGCGCTATCTGCGGCTGCGGGAGGCGCTGCGGCCCTACGTCCGGCGGCTGATGACGGAGGCGCACCACGACGGGCAACCGCTGATGCGGGCGATGTTCCACGAGTTCCCCGAGGACATCACCTGCTGGGGGCTCCCCGGCGACCAGTACATGTTCGGCGCGGACCTGCTGGTCGCGCCGGTGGTGGAGGCCGGGGCGTACTCGCGGCGGGTCTACCTGCCGCGCGGGGCGTCGTGGACGGACCTGCACACCGGGAAGGTGTACGAGGGCGGTCAGGCCGTGCAGGCGCAGGCGCCGCTGGAGCGGATCCCGGTGTTCGCGCGCGACGGGGCGCTGGCCGACCTCGTCGGCTCCGTCTGAAGCCGCGGTCTGACGCCGCGGTCAGACCGACGGCCGCCGGCTCCGCCCGGACAGCGGGGGGGCGGTGGAGCCGTTGTCCTTCAGGGCCGGGGGCAGCAGATCCAGCGCCCCCGGCTCGGCCGTGCCCGCCATCTCGTCGAGGATCCGGTTCACCGCCCACGAGACCATCTCGCCGCCCGGCAGGTCGATGGAGGTGATCGGCTGCCGCTGGTGGGCGGCGACATGATGCGGGGAGAGCGTGAGCACCGAGCAGTCGCGGGGCACCACGACACCGCGGTCATGGAAGATGTTCAGAAGCGGACGCAGCCCGTTGCTCTCCAACACCACGACGGCGCTCATCCCGGGCAGTTCCTCGGCGAGCCGGGCGAGCCACGCCTCCACGCCCTCCCGGTCCGGCTCGCAGGCCAGGAGCCGCGCCGACACGCGGTGCGCGGCGGCCTCGGCATCGATGCCACGGCGGAACCGCGTGACGAACGACAGCTCTGTCCCTGGTGCGTCCGGGAAGCCCAGCACCGCGATCTCCTCGTGGCCCAGCTCCGCCAGGTGCGCCACCGCGGTCCGGCCGGCCGCCTCGAAGTCGAGGTCGACGGCGCTCAGACCCTGCGCGTCCTCCGGGTAGCCGATCAGCACGGCGGGCAGCCCGATCTCCTTCAACAGCGGGAGTCGCGCGTCCTCGATCCGGACGTCCATGACGACGAGGGCGTCCGCGAGGATGTCCCCCGCCAACTCGTCGTCCCCCTTGCCCATCACCAGCAGGTCGAAGCCGCGCTCCCGGGCCGAGTACATCGCCGAGCGCACGAAGTGCATGAAGATCTCCACGCCGGTCTCCGGCCTGGTCGTCGAGACCGAGGCGAGCAGGCCGAGGATGCCCGTCCGGCCCAGGGCGAGCGCTCGGGCGGCGGGGTCGGGACGGTAGCCCAGCTTGGCCATGCTCGCCCGCACGCGCGCGATGGTGGCGGGGCGCAGCCGCTTCTTGCCGGAGAGGACGTAGGAAACCGTGCTGCGAGAGACACCCGCATCGGCGGCCACGTCCCGAATCGTCGCCATGACGGCCACTGTAAGGGGGCGCGGGCGCACCGGACCGCGCCCGGGCTGCCCTAACCCGCCGTCGCCGCCGCGCTCGTCGTGACCGGGGCCGGGCTGTGCGCGGTCTCCTGAGCCGCTCAGTCGCGCGGCGGACGCATGATGGGCAGGAGGGTGGCGGCCAGCACGTCGGGGACGTCGTCGGCGGGCAGCCGGCCAGCCTGGACATCGGCGGCGGCGGCGTGGATCAGGTGGTAGTAGACGCTCACGAGCCATTCGGCGGCCAGGTCGGTGCGGATCGTGCCCTGGCCCTGGCCGCGCCGCAGCAGATGACGCAGGGGGTCCAGAACCCGTTCGTGGTGAGCGCGCAGCCGGTCCGGGGTGACGGCCGTGGAGACGGCGGTGAAAAGCGCCAGGTGGCGATCGAGGATCCGCCAGGAGGCGCGGGTGACGGCGATCAGGGCTTCGTCGGCCGGACGGGCGTCCAGGCCTTCGGCGTTCAGTGCCGTGGAGGTCTCCGTCATGGCCCGATCGACGACGGCGTCGAGGACCGCCTCCCGGGTGGGGAAGTGCGTGTAGAGGGTGACGCGGCTGACGCCCGCGGCGCGGGCGATGGCGGCCATGCCGGCGTGTGGGTCGGCACGGAGGCAGTCGAGCGCGGCGTCGATGATCGCGGCGATGTTGCGCTCGGCATCGGCCCGTCGTTTCCCAGAGGTTCCGCTCGTCGCGCTGCCCACCATGACAGCAATCTTAACAGTCATGTTCAGGTTAAGGCGGAAGTCGGCGTACGCTATTCCTAACACCAGTGTTCAGTTTAAGGAGCGCGCCGTGCATCCCGAGTCCTCGCCCCACCACCCACACGCCGAGCACCACCACCCCGAGCACTCGGCCGCCCCGCCGACCCCACATCCGCATCGCTGGCGACTCCTCGCCCTGCTGTGCCTGGCGCAGTTCATGCTCATCGCCGACGTGACCGTGATCAACGTCGCGCTGCCCACCATCGGCGAGGAGTTGTCCCTCTCCTCCGGCGCCGTCACCTGGGTGGTCACCGCCTACACCCTCTTCTTCGGCAGCCTGCTGCTGCTCGGCGGCCGGCTGGCCGACGCGATGGGCACGCTGCGGATGTTCCTGGCCGGGCTCATGCTGTTCACCGCCGCCTCGATCGCCTCCGGTCTCGCCACGGACGGCGGCACGCTGATCGCCGCCCGGTCGGCCCAGGGCGTGGGCGCCGCGCTGCTCTCCCCCGCCGCCATGGCCCTGGTCGTCGCGCTCTTCCACGGCCCCGACCGCACCAAGGCCCTCGGCGCCTGGGCCGCCATCGGTGGAGCGGGTGCGGCGGTCGGCGTGCTCCTCGGCGGCGTCTTCGTCTCGGGACCCGGCTGGCAATGGATCTTCTACATCAACGTCCCCGTCGGCGTCCTCGCCCTCGTCGCCGTCCCCGTTCTCCTCGGCAGGGCCGGGCGGCATCTCACCGCTCCGTCGGCCAAGCCGTCGCGGCCCGACCTGCCCGGCGCGCTGACCCTCACGGCCGCCCCCGCGCTGCTGATCCTCGGTCTTCTCCAGGCGCGCGACCACGGCTTCACCGACGCCACCGCGTGGCTGCCGCTGGCGCTGGCCCTGGCCGCCGGGTCGGCGTTCGTGGCGGTGGAGCGGGCCACCCGCGCACCGCTGATACGACTGGACCTGCTGGTGCGCCGCACCCTGGTCGGCGGCGGCCTGGTGATGCTCGTCGCCGCGGGACTGCTGATATCCGTCTTCTTCCTCAGCTCCTTCTACGTCCAGCACGTCCTGCACCGCAGCGCGCTCGCCACCGGTCTCGCCTTCCTGCCGGTGGCCGTGACCATCACCCTCGGCGCCCACCTCGGCGCCCACGCCGTGGCGCGCCTGAGTTGGCGCCCGGTCGCGGCCACCGGCTTCGCGCTGGCGGCGGCGGGCGCGGCGCTGCTCACCGGCCTGTCCCCGGACAGCGATCTGTGGACCGGGATGGTGCCCGGCTTCGCGCTGTTCTCGCTGGGCATCGGCCCGGCGTTCGTCTGCGCCACCACCGCCGCGATGAACGGCCTCCCGCACCGCGACACCGGACTCGCCTCGGGCCTGGTCAACACCGCTCACGAACTGGGGGCCTCATTCGGCGTCGCCGTCATGGCCGCCATCGCCGGGGCCGGTCTGGACAGCGGCCACGCGGGCGCCGGTCCCGTCGACGTCGGCGGCTTCGACAACGCCTTCACCACGGTCGCGGCCATCGCCACGGCCGCCGCCCTGGCCGCCGCCTTCCTGCTGCCCCCCGGCCGCCCCGACCCCACCCAGGGACCGGCCTTCGGCCACTGAAGTCACCCAGCCAGGACCACCGAGGCCGGGGGGTCGAGGACTCACACCTGAAGGTCGACAGCGACCTCGTGGTGGCTGACGCGATCGTCCCACCGGCTCAACGCACGGCGGGCCGCCCCCTCGACGACGGCCCGCTCGGCGTCCGCGCCAGCGAACGCGTGCACGTCGCTCATGGCGTCGAAGTACGTGAGGGAGGTGAACAGCACCTCGTCGCCGTCCTGGTGACGCAGCAGACGAGCACCACGGAAGCCGGGGACCTGCTGGAGATGTGCGGCCACTTCGGTCTCGTAGTGGTGTTGGTAGTCGTCCGCTGTCGCCGTGGGAGCCCATCCTCGCCATATCCGCGCGATCATTCGCTGCACCCGCGCCCTTCCCCAGACCCGCTGCTCGCCGATGGGCCGAGCCGCTGCGACGGCAACGTCGGCTGTCCCCCGCCCGACGAGTCTGCCACCTTCGAAGCGATCGCCCCCGCGGACCAGGACGGCCTCCCCGCGAGCCACCACCGACATCGCTGCCGGCGCCGAAGGGATCAGATCCGTCGTCGGCACCCGCTACCAGGCCCTGGCGACAGCCCCATACCTCGCTGATGCCGGCCCGTACCTACTGGGCCTGATCAAGCGCGACCTCCCCGCCCGCCAGCTCCGCAGCCGCCGGCCACCCACACCGGCCATCCCCTGACCACCCGCGCCGGGCGCCCGGTGTGGGTGGCGCTCTCCCCGCGCAGGGGGACTGGCCTTCGCTTTCGCCTCGCAGCCCTTGCGGTTATCGGGGGAGTTGGGCGTGGATGGTCTTGCCCGGGCTGGGGTCGGGTGTGATGGTCAGGTGGCTGGCGAGGTGGCGGACCAAGGGCCAGCCCAGGCCGCCGGTGCCGTTGGTGAGGTCGGGTGTGCGCTCTCGTGGTGGTGCGGGAGTGGGGTCGCTGACGGCGACGGTGATCGTGTCCGGGTCGGCGGTGAGGGTGAGTGTGTAGCGGCCGCCGCCGTGGCGCAGTGCGTTGGTGACGAGTTCGGAGACCACCAGGACCAGGGTGTCTGCCATGGCGGGGTCTGGGGCCGGGGTCAGGTTGTCGGTGAAGGCGCGGGTGGCCTGGCGGGCGTGGAGAACGCTCTGCGGACTGTCGCCCCGCACCGCCATCCGGGTAGCGGCCGGGCTGCTGGGGTTTCCAGTTGTCTTCGTCGTGTTGTTCATTGCGCGCACCCCCCGTTGTCGGTTGTGCCGCTTCGTCGTGCCAGTCAGTGTGCCCCTTCCGCCGTCCTTGACACCTGCGGACGGTGCGCTCTGGCACAGCTTCCGGACATCGAGGACGACAGAGGTCTGACGTTCACCCTCGCAGGAAATCTGTCACGGCCGGAGTAGACATCCGCGTGGGGCTGGGTTAGTGTCTTCCTCGTAGCCGAGAGATCGAGAAGGCGTGGCAGAGACGAACTGCCCGCATGAAGGACCAGCAGAGGTGGCACGGCAGTGGAGTGGCGGGGCCGGAAGGATCATGGGTCCCCTCGCTGACTGCCGGGCCGGGTGGCTCACCAGGAGCCGCCAGCAGCACGCAGTACCCGCAGGAGCAGGCACAACGATCAGAAGGAAGAGGAGGAGGCAGACGCCATCAGGATCGCCCGGGCCAGGCCGTGAGCAGCCCGGGTACCGCAGGCCCCGGAATGGAAGGTGGTCACACGGTCACATATCCGCGATCCCCGCATTCCCCGCCTATCCCCCCCAGGCGGTGCGGAAGCTACAGGCCGGCATCGCAGTAGGCCGGCAGATGGTGTTGTGAATCCCTCCGGGGCCCTGGTGCCGTACGGCACCAGGGCCCCTCGACGCGTCCCCGATCAGAGGTGTACATGACCGATCAGAGGTGTGCATGACCGCAGAAAACTCTCTCGACCGTCTCGACGACGATGACTACCCCGCCTACACCATGGGCCGCGCCGCCGAAATACTCGGCACCACCCCCGCCTTCCTCCGCGCCATCGGCGAAGCCCGCCTCATCACCCCCCTGCGCTCCGAAGGCGGACACCGCCGCTACTCCCGCTACCAACTGCGCATCGCCGCTCGGGCCCGCGAACTGGTCGACCAAGGCACCCCCGTCGAAGCCGCCTGCCGCATCATCATCCTCGAAGACCAACTCACCGAAGCCCAGCGCATCAACGAAGAACTGCGCCAGCGCCCCACACAACCCCGCCCAACCAACGCCTGACCCGACAGCCCACGCTCCAGCCACGGAGCATCGGCCAGGGGACGGAAGGGCGACACACCGGGCAGACGCCAGCCCCGATCAGTAGTTACTCAAGCCCCTCGGGAGCTCCTACAAGCCGGGCGCCAGGGGGTGGAGAAGTGGCGGGTGCGGCATACAACCGAGGCCGTCGTCGGCGCGGACACCGGCACCCTCGCGCGACCCGGCTCGGTGCTGCTCGGGCGCCACGATGCTGGCGGCGCGGGTCGGCTGCGGTACGCCGGCCGCACCATCATCCTCACTGCGGCGGCCGCCCGGCAGCTCGCCGCCGTGCTGGCCCGGCCCGGGCCGCCCCTTCTCTGTTCTCCAGTTCTGGAGAACATGCCGGGGTGTCGCCGGCGCCGTCGTCAGCCGGGCAGAGCCGGATCGTGGGCGACGGCCAGTGTGGCGGTGTCGTCTTTCAGGTTGCCCTGGGTGTGGGCGAAGATGTCCGCGGTCAGCATGTCGACCAGCGTGTCGGGCCCGCGGAAGGTGCGTCCGCTCAGTTCGGTGGCTGGGTCGTAGAACTCCCCGCGTGGGTTGCGTGCCTCGGTGACCCCGTCGGTGTACAGCAACAGCAGTGTGCTCGGTCGGAAGTCCGCCCGGCCCACGCACCGCTCCGGGCGTGCCTCTCCTGTTCCCAGGCCCAGGGGCAGGGCGGGCTCCGGGAGGTGCAGGTAGCGCGGCGGGCCGTCGGGCGGCAGCAGCAGCGGCGGTGGGTGGCCGCAGCACAGGGCGGCCACCTGGTGCGGCGTCCCGCGGGGGATCTCCGCCAGGGCGGCGGTGACGAACCCCTCCTCGGGGTCGATGAGGGCCGTCAGCTCGTTCTCGCGCAGCAGGGCGCGCTCCATCCGGGAGGTCAGCGACGGTAGGTCGGGCTCGACCGTCGCCCATTCCCGGAAGGCGCCCAGCACCACCGCCACGGCCGCGGCGGCTTCCAGTCCCTTGCCGGAGACGTCGCCGACGATCAGCCGGACGCCGAAGGTGGTGTCCATGGCCGCGTACAGATCGCCACCGACGAGCGCGCCGTGCTGCGCGGGCCGGTAGCGGGCGGCGACGCTCATCCCGCCCACCCGCGTCGGCGGGTCAGGCACCACGGCCCGCTGTACGACCTCCGCGATGCCCAACGCGTACGCCACCCGCCGGTATCCGCGGACCACGACGGCGTTGACGACCAACGCCAGCGCCGCGGCCACCGCCACGGTCGCGACCTGCACGGCCCGCTCCGTCGGGGCGAACTCGGGCGGCGGGCTGGCCACGGTCAGCAGTGGCGTGCTGACCACGATCGCCGCCACGGCGGTCACCAGTGTGACTCGGGGTGTGTCCACCGCGGCGGCGATCAGCGGAGCGGCGACGAACAGGCCGAGGAACGTCAGATGCAGCGAGGTCCCCAGGTTCAGCACGACGCCGGCCGCCAGTAGCACGGCCGGAAGCAGGCGGACGAACTCGCCCGGCTCGTGGTAGACGACGGGAGGGTAGTGAACGGAGGCACGCTCCGGCGGTAGGACCCACACGGCGGTGACCCGGGCCAGCCACGCCCGCAGCCCCCGCGGCCGGGCAGGCGGGCACGGGGAGTGCTCACGGCCCTTGTCGTCTCCGCCGTCCCGGCCAGCGGGCATCGTCACCTCGTCACGTCCCGAAGCTCCTTCGGTTCCGCTCGGCGACCGGAGTGCGAGCCCCACACCCGCGAGGCAGCACACACCGGCCCCCGGCTACCGCCAACCTACGAGCCGCCCCGCGCACCCGCCCCCGGCAGGCGCCATCCGGGCTACCCCCACCTGACACGGACACCGCCGTAGGCATGCCCGGGCGGGCAGACCCCGCGCATACCTGTCTGCGACAGACACCTCACGCCTTTAAGTTGTCAAGCGACAGCGGAGAGTCGCGGTTCGGCTTGTGGGAAGGCCGTCGTTTCGTCGAACAGGTCGTGGTGGTGGAGGCAGTGGTAGAGCTGGTCGATGAAGCGGTTGAAGAGGTTGCGCTGGGCGGCGGCGTGCCAGTCCCCGTGGTCGCGGCGGCGTTGATAGTGAGTCTTCGCGCCGGGGGATGCGGTGATGGCGGAGAAGGCCCAGAGATAGCCGGCGTGGTTGAGGCGGTCGTTCTTCACCCACCGGCGCATGATGCTGGTCTTCTTCCCCGACGCGCGGGTGATGGGTGAGGAGCCGGCGTATGCCTTCAGGCCGCGGGCATCGGCGAACCGCTGGCGGTCGTCGCCGAGAGCTCGGCGAGCACCCGGGCGCCTGGTGGTGGCGCCCATTCGATCGCCGAGGTGGTACCCATCTCGTCTGCCGCGGACAGCGCGTACCCAAAAGCACACCCCGCGCACCCCCACAGCGGCGGCACAAGGAAGCTCGGGCACCGCATCCCCCTTGCCGCAGCGTGCAGCCCGGACGTACTACAGGGGGTTGTCCCGGAGCCAGGTCAGGACCTGCTCGGCGTGCTCGTTCGGGGGGAAGATCGAGTAGAAGACGTGCTCGATCACGCCGTCGCGGATGATCAGAGTCAGCCGCTTTTAGAGCGTCAGCCCGCGGGCCTCGAACGTGGGCAGGCTGAGTTCCTGGGCCAGGCTTCGCGTTGGGCGGAGAGCATCTGGAACGGCAGTGGAGCCGCTCGACGACCTCACGCTGGTAGTCGGTCGCCTGGCTGGAGAGGCCGAACACACCCTCTTAGCCGTAGAGCGCCGCGAGCGCCAGCGCCGTCCCCGCGATCCGCTCTCGCAGTTCGGGCGGGCTCACCACCTCCACCTGCGCGCCCAGCCTCAGCAACTCGCCCTCCGCATGCGTCAGGCTCTCGATCGGGATCAGGGCGCGGCGCCAGCCGTCGGCGGGTTCCTCCTCCCCTGCCTCGATGGAGTCGATCACCGCCGGCACCCCGACCTCCCGTAGCCGCTCGGCCCCGGCAGCGGAGATCCGGATCTCCGCCCGCCCCTGCCAGAGCCGTTCCTGTAGCTGTTCCGTATGCGCCCGCCAGTACGCGGCCAGGTCGAAGTCCGCGGGCGGCGCGAACTCCTCGTCGAGCGGTCGCAGCTCCAGGATCTGGCTGATCCGGTAGGTGCGGGGGGCGTCGCCGCCGGTGTGGGCCACCACGTACCAGCGACCCGCCTTGAGCACGATGCCGTACGGTTCGAGCCGCCGCTGCACGACCTCGGGGGCGTACCAACGCCGGTAGCGCACGTGGACCGCCCGCCGCTGCCACACCGCCGCCGCGACCGCGGGCAGCTGCGGGGCATCGTCCGCCTCCCGGTACCACCCGGGCGCGTCGAGGTGAAACCGCTCGCGGACGCGTCGCGCCTGCCGCCGCAGCTCGGCCGGCAGGGCGGCCTCCAGCTTCAGCTCGGCCGCGGTCAGTACCGAGCCGAGCCCCAACTCGGCCGCGGGACCAGGCAACCCGGCCAGGAACAACGCCTCCGCCTCGTCGGCGGTGAGCCCCGTCAGACGGGTGCGGTAGCCGTCGACGAGCGCGTAACCGCCGTCGTGGCCCGGCTCCCCGTAGACCGGGACGCCCACCGCGATGAGCGCTTCCACGTCCCGGTAGACCGTACGGACGGACACCTCGAGCTCCGCCGCGAGCTCCGCGGCGGTCATCCGGCCGCGGTTCTGCAGCAGGAGAAGGAGGGAGACGAGTCGGCTGGCACGCATGTCGAGGAAACCTACTCAGGTCCACTGACAGTCGGTGTCAGTGGACAGGTCCTAGCCTCCGACGCATGGACAACAGCACCGGCTTCGGCTTCCTGACCGGCACCTACGACGTCGTCAACCGTTGGCGCAAGGACTTCCTCGACCCCGCCGAGGGGGATGACCGCTGGGAGGAGTTCCCTGGCGTGAGCCGCGCCTCCGTGCATTTCGACGGGCGGGCCAGTTTCGACGAGATCGAGTTCCCCACCAAGGGCTTCGCCGGACTGACCCTGCGGCTGTACGACCCCGCCGCCGACGCATGGTCCCTGTACTGGGCGAACAAGCGCACCGGCACGCTCTTCCCGCCGGTGACCGGCCGTTTCGAACCGGACGGCACCGGCGTCTTCCACGGCGACGACGAGCACGACGGGCACCAGGTGAAGGTCCGCTTCGTCTGGTCGGAGATCACCGAGACCACCGCCCACTGGGAGCAGGCGTTCTCCGTGGACGAGGGACGGACCTGGCTCACCAACTGGCACATGCACATGACCCGTCGAGCAACCTGACCACGCCCCACTCCCCCGGGTCGGTATCACGCCGGACCGATGACCTTCTTGCGCATGTGCCCGAAGATCACCGACGTCCGTACGTCGGCGAGTTCGGGGCGCTTCGTCAGCTTGTCCAGGACCACTGCGTGTAGATGGTCGGTGTCCCGGACGGCGACGTGCACGAGAAAGTCGTCGTTCCCGGTGAGGACGAAGATCGAGATGACCTCGGGCATCCCCTCCAGGAACGTCTGAAAGGCCTCGATCACCGCACGTGTCGGCGGGCGAACCCGTACGGCGATCACCGCCTGCAGCCCGCGGCCGATCGCCGCGAGGTCCGCCTCCGCGTGGAACCCCGTCAGGACGCCGCTCCTGCGCAGCGACCTGATCCGCTCCAGACACGTGGACGGGGCGATACCGAGTTCCTCGGCCATGTCCCGGTTGGTGCGCCGACCGTCCTCCTGGAGCATCCGCACCAACGCCGAATCTAGTTCGTCCATGCTTGCCTCACCCCACCGAATTCCGAAGCTAATTCGGACTCTTCGCATCAACTTCGATGATCTTGTTAGTCTCCAGCCTAGTTGACTGAAGTTCGTTCGGGCACGGTGTGGTCGGCGGCAGCGGGTGGCGGAGAGGGGCGACGTGACATGCGTGAACGAGGACCCACGGTGTGGGCGGTGTGCGCGGTCATGGCCGCCGCGCTGTTCTGGAGCAGTTCGTACGCGGTGACCAAGCAGGTGCTGGAGGATGTCGGCCCGCTCAGTATCGGCGCCATCAGGTTCACCCTCGCGGCGTTTCTCCTGGGCGTGCTGGTGCGGCTGAGCCGGCGCCGCCCGGCCCGGCCGGACCCGCGGCAGCGGCGGCAGCTCTACCTGAGCGGGTTCCTCGGCATCACCGTGTACTTCATCCTGGAGAACGTCGGCGTCGACCTGTCCACGGCATCCGACGCGTCGCTGATCGTCGCCACGTACCCGCTGATGACGTTGCTGGTGGAACTGGTCGTCTTCCGCACCCGGATGCCGCTGCCCAGGGTGACGGGCGTGCTGCTGGCCACCGTCGGCGCCTTCCTTGTCGTACGCAACGGGGCCGAGGTCGGCGGCAGTTCGCGCTGGCTGGGCGACATCCTGCTGTTGTTCGGCGGGCTGGCCTGGGCCGGCTACAACGTGCTCGGCAAACGCGCGAGCGCCGGCCAGGACGCCGCGAGCGTCACCTACTACCAGACCCTGGCGGGCGCGGCCGGTTTCCTGCTCGCGTCCCTGTTGGAGGCCGACGACTGGCGGATGCCGGGCGCGACCGCCTCCTCGCTGCTGGTCTACCTGGCCGTGGCATGCTCGGTCGGCGGCTTCCTGCTCTACAACTACGGCCTGCGCAGGATGGCGTCGAGCGTCGCGGTCAACATCCTCAACCTGGTCCCGGTCTTCGGCGTCATCGGCGCCGTCGTGATCAACGGGGAGTCGATCCGGCTCGCCCAGATGACGGGCGGCGTGATCATCATCGCCGGGGTGGCGCTGGGCATGATCGAGCGGGGCCAGACCGAGCCAGGACAGGAAGCCACGGCGAGGCCGGACGCGCCCGAAGCGGCCGTACCGACCGCGCAGGGAGTGACCGACGGGGCCCGGTAGCCGCGGACGATCGACGCAACCTCAGGCGCCGGCCAACTCGGCGTTCGCGCGGTCCGTGACCAGGGCCAACACCCGGCCCGCGACCGCGAGGTCCTCGGCCGGAACACCGGCATACAGGCGGGCGGAGATCTCGGCGGTCTCGGCGGTGATGCTCTCGTACAGCTCCCGGCCGGCGTCCGTGAGCCGCATCCGGGACGCCTGCGCCGGGTCCTCTTCCAGCAGCCTCGCGGCCGTCAGCTCCTCCATCACGCCGCGCACGGCCGACTCGTCGGTCTTCAACGAGCCGGTGACGTCGGCGACGAGCTCGTCGCGTTCGACGGACTCGCCCGCGGCGACGACGGCCCGCAGCGTCACGCTCTGGTGGAACGTGGCGCCGTGGCGGGCCAGTACGCCCTCCAACAGGGCGCGCCCGGCGAAGTGCGCCAGGGCGATGACCCGGCCATTGACCGTGGGTGCGGTGGTGGTGGCGGTGATGGTTCTGGTGGTCATGACTGCTCCTTGTCGTTCTCGGTGTGCGGATCAAGAGGTGCGTCGAGCAGGGTCGCCAACTCGCGGGTGAACTGCCGGGTGCGCGGGCTGTCCTGTCCCCCCAGCGGCTCCAGCAACTGGTCCAGCAGGCCCTGGACCACGGTGATCGCGCGGCGTATGACGTCGCGCCCCTGCTCGGTGAGCGACAGCTGCACCGCGCGCGGGTCGTTCGGGTCCGGGGTGCGGGCGATGAGCTCAGCGGCCTCCAGGGCGCGAGCGAGCTTGGAAACGTACAACGGTTCCAGCCCCGTGTGGTCGGCGAGCCGACGCTGGCTGGGCCGCAGTCCGGAGCGCCCCATGCCGTACAGCGACGCCATCAGCGCGTACTGGGCATGGGTCAGGCCCAGCGGCGCGACCGCCCGGTCGACGGCCACCCGCCACTTCATCGACAAGCGCCAGACCAGGAACCCCGCCGTTGCGCCCTCAGCTGCTGAACTCACACCGGATACAGTACATGGCTACTATGTACATGGCTACTATTTCCTCGCGAGCCTCGGCTCACCGGTCCTCGGAACTGGCGCATGCCCTGAGGACCTCCCGGCGGAGGTGGGGGCCGAGATCCGCCGCGAGCTCACCGAGGCCGGCCAGACCTACGGCGCGACCGTCACGACGACCTCGGTCGATGGGGACAACGCCGAGTTCGACGTCCAGGTCGACGACGAGCCCAAGGAGTAGTCAGGCGCCCGCTCCTAGGTGGTGGGCACCGGGATCGGCAGGTCCTCGGTGAGTGTGATGGTCCCGCCCGCGGGGTTGGTGAGGGTGAGGGTGGCGGGCTCGTTCATGCCGGGGCCGTCCTCGTCGTCGATCTCGTAGGCGATCCTGCCCTGGAAGACGTCGAGGAAGTTCTCCTCGAAGGCAGCCCCGTCCTCGGCGCAGCCCGTCTCCGTCCTGACCACCTCGTCCACCAGCAGGGTGTTGCCGCTGACCGTCACGTCAGAGCCGTAGCGGCACCCGTACTCGCCGCGGAACTCCTCGACGTCGGGCAGGTCCAGGTGGACGAGAGTCAAGCCCGGCGGCCGGGGGTACGCGGTGCCGTCGACCGTGACCTGCTCGGGAAGCCAGCGGGAGTCCGTCAGCTGCGCCGCGGCGCCGTCGTCGGCCCCGCCGCCCGCCGGGGTGGGGGTGGCGGGGTTGGTAGGACTGCCGTTGTCGGCGCCGCCCTCCGTCCCCGCCTCGGTCTCGCAGCCAACCAGGGTGGCCACGGCCGCGAGGGCCACCGCCACCACGGAGAGGAGCTGTCCGTGTCTCATGCCAGCTGGGACGTTCGACGTCCGCAGCGGGTTCCGCGTGTCTCCTCCTCAATGGCTCCCGACCTGCCCGTCAGGCGTTCAGCGCGTCGATGAGGGCCTTCGTGACCTCCGCCGTCGAGGCCGTGCCGCCGACGTCGAGGGTGAGGATGCCCGCGGCGGTCGTGGCCTCGATCGCCTTGTGGAGGCGGGCCGCCTGGTCCGGCAGGCCGAAGTGCTCCAGCATCAGGGCGGCGCTGCCGACCGCGCCGATCGGGTTGGCCAGCCCCTGGCCCGCGATGTCCGGCGCGGAGCCGTGCACCGGCTCGAACATGCTGGGGAAGCGGCGCTCGGGGTTGAGGTTGGCGCTGGCGGCCAGGCCCAGGCTGCCGGCAAGTGCGCTGCCGAGGTCGGAGAGGATGTCGGCGTTGAGGTTGGAGGCGACGACGACTGACAGGTCCTCCGGGTGCAGGACGAACTTCGCGGACATCGCGTCGACCAGAACGCTCTCGGTCTCCACGTCCGGATAGTCGGCGGCGACGCGCTTGAAGACGTCGTCCCACAGCACCATGCCGTACTGCTGGGCGTTGCTCTTGGTGACCGACGAGAGCCTGCGTCGGGTGCGCGTGCGGGCCAGGTCGAAGGCGAAGCGCATGATGCGTTCGCAGCCGACCTCGGTGAACAGGGCTGACTGGACGGCGACTTCGCCGCCCGGCCCCCGACCGGAGAGGTTGCGGCCGCCGAGGCCCGCGTACTCGCCCTCGCTGTTCTCGCGGACGACGACCCAGTCGAGTTCGGTGTCGTCGGCCTTGCGCAGGGGACTGGTGACGCCGGGGAGGAAGTGCACGGGGCGGACGTTGGCCCACTGGTCGAAGCTCTGGCAGATCTTCAGGCGCAGGCCCCACAGGCTGATGTGGTCGGGGACGGTGGGCCAACCGACGGCGCCGAAGTAGAGGGCGTCGAAGCCCTTGAGGCGGTCGAGGCCGTCGTCGTCGATCATCTTGCCGGTGCGCTCGTAGTACTCGCAGCCCCAGGGGAATTCCGTCCAGTCGACGGCGAACGCGGCGTCGGAGCCCTGGGAGTCCTCGGCCAGGGCGTCGAGGACCGCTCGCCCTGCGGCGACGACTTCCCTGCCCACGCCGTCGGCGGGGATGGCGGCGACGCGGAACGTGCGGGGTGCGGTCATGGCTGCCTCCGGTCCACTGAGATGCGGTCGGTTCGAGTCAACACACCACGGCGGCGGCGCGTCCAAGACCCGCTTCCGATGCGAGCCATAGGCACGACCGATGAGTTCGCCGTCAGGGCTCGCGCACCCGACGCTCCGCCAGTGACCTGGTCAGGGAGAGGAAGGCGCGGGCGGCCGGGGTGAGACGCGCGGGCAGGCTGACCATCGCCACGTGCAGGTGGGCGGTCGGTTCGATCGGCGCGACCACGGCGCCGCAGCGCCGGGCCAGGCGCGTCCAGGAGGAGGGCAGCACGGCGACGCCCACCCCGGAGAGCACCAACGGCAGGATGGACGTCCGGTGGTCGACGACCGTCACGATGTCCGTACCGTGGCCGCCCGCGGTGACATCGTCGACGATGGTGCGCATCAGGCTCCCCGTGCGGGACGCGCCGGGACATGGCCGACCGTCGACAGCGTCGCCGTGAGGTCGATGAAGCCGCCGCCGGCGACGCCCGCCGCGCCCATCGAGGTCAGCAGCATGACGGCCAGCAGGCCGAGTTGCTGAGTGAGGGACAGGGGCGTGTCAGTGGCCTGGGCGATGTAGAGGGTGGCGAGGGACAGGTAGATCGCCGCGCGGTCGAGGGCCCGCCATCATCCCAGCACCACGCGCCGGGAACCTTGGCCGGCACGGAGTTGGCCCGCCATGCCGCCCCGGTGGCGCTTCCGGGTGGCAGCATCACATGGCACCGGATGGCACCGATTGGCGCCATCATGACTCGGGTGGCCAACTTCACGTTTCCGCAGGCAGAGAGGTTGCCCTTGCGGTCTGCCTCCACGGGACGCCAGCCAGCCTTGCGCGTGGCGCCATAGTGGTGTCATGATGGCGCCATGGACCTCACCCCGTATGTCGACGCCCTCCGTCGCGAACTCGCGGTGGCCGCAGAAGCCGGCGGGGAAGAAGCCCGCGAGCTGGCCGAGCGGCTCACCGCCCCTCTGGAGTCGGCGACCCGGCTGACCATGCTCAATGTGCTCTCCGCCGCGATGGACGAGATCACCCGCGAGCTCGCCCCCGGTTCGGTCGATGTACGGCTGCGCGGCCTTGACCCGGACTTCGTGGTGACACCGCCGCCCACCGACGGCGGCGGCGCCGCGGAGCCGGCCGCGCCCGTCGAACCGCTCAGGACCCCGGCCCCGGCCGACGGCGACGAGGGCGGCACCGCCCGCGTCAACCTGCGTCTGCCGGCCCACCTCAAGGCCCGCGCCGAGGAGGCCGCGAGCCGCGAGGGCCTGTCGGTCAACGCGTGGCTGGTGCGCGCCGTGTCGGCCGCGGTCGACGGCGGCACCCGGCCGCGTACGACGGAGAAGACCCAGACCATCGGACAGAGCATCACGGGCTGGGTGCGCTAACCCCACCCCCGCCCGAACTCCACTTCACCCACACCGCGTCAACCACACCGCGTCCCACCAGCGGGGACGACCCAAGGACCCAAGAGGACGGGACAGCCATGCCTTCTTTCGACACTCCCGAAGCGATCTCGGCCACGGCGCACGTGGCGGCCGGTTCCATCCGGTTCACCGCGGGCGACCGCCTCGACACGGTCGTCGAGGTGCACCCCCGTGACCCGAAGAAGGACAGGGATGTGCGGGCCGCCGACCAGACCGAGGTCACCTACGCGAGCGGCGTTCTGACCATCAGGACGAAGCAGCGCCATCTCCTCGGCCCCACCGGCGCCGTCGACGTGACGGTCGACCTGCCCACGGGCTCGCGCATCGACATGACCGGCTCCTGGACCCAGGTGCTGAGCGAGGGCCGGCTCGGCGAGGTCCGCGTGAAGACCTCCTCCGGCGATGTCCGCCTCGACACCACAGGGCCGCTGCAGCTGACCGCCTCCCACGGCTCGATCACCGTGGACCGCATCGAGGGCCGGGCCGAGCTCACCACCAGCTCCGGCAGCCTGCGGGTCGGCCTCGTCGACGGCCCCGCCATCCTGAAGAACTCGCACGGCACCACGACCGTCGGCGCCGCGACCGGCGACCTGCGGGTGAGCGGCTCCAACGGCGACATCGACATCACGCGCGCCGAGGGCTCGGTCGCCGCCACCACCGCACACGGCACCCTCCGCGTCGCCGAAGTCGCCCGCGGCCCCATTCATTTGGAAACCGCCTACGGCGCCATCGAGGTCGGCATCCGCGAGGGTACCGCCGCCTGGCTCGACGTCAGCTCCGGCCGCGGGCAGGTGCGCAACACGCTCACCGCCTCCGAGGCCCCGGAGGAGACCGAGGACAGCGTCAAGATCCGCGCCCGCACCCGCTGGGGCAACATCGACATCCGCCGCGCCAAGGCCTGAGCGCCGGCCCCCACGAACTCACCCGATCACCCAGCCACTTCAGCCTTCGAAACGGGAGGGCCCCATGCCTTCTTCTGTCATGCCCACATCCAGTAAGGCCGACGGCCACCCGTCGCCGGCCGCCGTCTCCGCCATCGGTCTGCGCAAGTCCTACGGCGACAAGACCGTCCTCGACGGCATCGATCTGCGCATCCCGGCCGGCTCAGTGTTCGCCCTGCTCGGCCCCAACGGCGCCGGTAAGACCACCGCCGTCAAGATCCTCTCCACCCTGATCACCGCCGACGCCGGCCAGGCCCAGGTCGCGGGGCATGACCTGGCCGCCGACCCGCAGGCCGTGCGCGCCGCGATCGGGGTCACCGGGCAGTTCTCCGCCGTCGACGGCCTGATCACCGGCGAGGAGAACTTGCTCCTCATGGCCGATCTGCACCACCTCTCCCGCGACGAGGGACGGCAGGTCACCGCCGAACTCCTGGAGCGTTTCGACCTCACCGAGGCCGCGAAGAAGCCCGCCCAGAGCTACTCCGGCGGAATGAAGCGGCGCCTCGACATCGCCATGACCCTGGTCGGCAATCCACGCATCATCTTCCTCGACGAACCCACCACCGGCCTCGACCCCCGCAGCCGCCACACCATGTACGGGATCATCCGCGAACTCGTCTCCGACGGCGTCACCGTCTTCCTGACCACCCAGTACCTGGACGAGGCCGACGAACTCGCCGACCGCATCGCCGTGCTCAACGACGGCAGGATCGCCGCCGAGGGCACCGCAGAGGAACTGAAACGGCTCATCCCCGGCGGACACGTCCGACTCCGCTTCTCCGACCCGGCCGCCTACCGGTCCGCCGCCGCCGCGCTGCGCGAGGTCACCATCCCCCACGCTCGGCTTCGCTCGCGCGGGGGGACCCCCATCGACGAGGCGTTGACCCTGCAGATCCCCAGCGACGGCAGCCAACGCGAACTGCGCTCCATCCTCGACTGGCTGGACGCCGCCGACATCGAGGCCGACGAGCTGACCGTGCACACCCCCGACCTCGACGACGTCTTCTTCGCCCTCACCAGCGGCGGCACCGGCGTCCCCAACCAGCCCAAGGAGACCGTCCGATGAGCTCCCTCTCCCTCGCCGCACGCGACTCGAACACCATGCTGCGCCGCAACCTCCTGCACGCCCGGCGCTACCCCTCCCTCACCCTGAACCTGCTGCTCACCCCCGTCATGTTGCTACTGCTCTTCGTCTACATCTTCGGAGACGTGATGAGCGCCGGCATCGGGAACGGTGGGGCGGATCGGTCCGAATACCTGGCGTATCTCGTGCCGGGCATCCTGATGCTGACCATCGGCGGCACCACCATCGGCACCGCGGTGTCCGTCGCCATGGACATGACCGAGGGCATCATCGCCCGCTTCCGAACCATGGCCATCCACCGCGGGTCCGTGCTCATCGGACACGTCATCGGCAGCGTGCTCCAGTCGATCACGAGCGTGGTCCTCGTCGGCGCCGTCGCCGTGGCCATCGGCTTCCGCTCCACCGACGCCACCGCCCTGGAATGGCTCGCGGCGTTCGGGCTGCTCACGCTCGTCGCCCTGGCACTCACCTGGATCGCCGTCGGGATGGGCCTGACCAGCCCGAACGCCGAAGCCGCCAGCAACAACGCGATGCCGCTGATGATCCTGCCACTCCTCTCCAGCGCCTTCCTGCCGGTCGACTCGATGCCGGGCTGGTTCCAGCCAATCGCCGAGTACCAGCCGTTCACCCCGGCCATCGAGACCCTGCGCGGGCTGCTGCTCGGCACCGAGATCGGTAACGACGGGTGGCTCGCGATCGTCTGGTGCCTGGGCCTGACCGTGCTCGGCTACTTCTGGTCCAAGTCGCTGTTCAACAGCACGGCCAAACGCTGAGAGCTCATCCGGCGGAGGGCTCGACGCACGCGAGCCCTCCGCTTGTCCAGGGGCCCTGGGAGGTGTGCGGTGATCAAATGGCACCTACTGATCACGCCGTGTGGACGAGAGAACGGAGCGGTCCATGGCCTGGGTGGTTCTCATCCTGTCGGGACTCCTGGAGACGCTTTGGGCGACAGCCCTGGACGCCTCCAAAAACTTCTCGCGGCTGTGGCCGTCCCTGCTCTTCGTCGGCGCACTCGCCCTCAGCATGGCCGGGCTGTCGTACGCGGTGACCACCATCCCGCTCGGCACGGCCTACGCCGTCTGGGTGGGCATCGGCGCCGTGGGCACCGCCGCCTACGGGATGGTGGCACTCGGCGAGCCGACCACGGCCGCCCGCCTGCTGTGCCTGTTGCTGATCATCGTGGCCGTGGTCGGACTCAAGATCCTGCCGTGAGGTATACAAGGGTTTCCGCTCTGGTGTCGTTGGTCGTCCCCCATGCCCGGACGTAGAAGGATTCGCCGGCTTCCACGTAGTCATTCGGAGGGATGATCACTTCGACGCTGACGGCTCCCTCATCATTCGCACTGGTATCGCGGAGATCGATCGGACCCTGAAAACCAGAGTCCTCGCAGCTGATGCGGACCTGTTCGTTGGGAAGGAATCCGGTGCCGGTGATGGTGATGGTGTCTCCCGTGGCTGCCGCGTCCGGGTCAGCGCTGATTTCGACTCGCGCCTCCGAGGTCGGTTCGGTTACGGGAGGCATGGTTCCGGTTCCGGTGTGTCGGACGAGTCGTCAGCGGGGTCGGGTTCCTGTGCCTCTTCCGGGGTCACTGACGCAGTGATCGTGGCGGTGGCGCCGGCCTGTGGTGAGATGACCTCCACGATCAACTGCTGCCCGCCGTACGCCGCCAGGGCAACGCCCGCCACGGCGACGAGCGTCAACGCCGCGATGGCCAGCCGGGCATTGCCGGAACTGTTGATCGTCAGCGGGCCCAGTGAAAGATTCCGGCCCCGCAGGCTGCCACCCTGGACGGTGACGTGACTTGCGTCCCTCCCCGCTGTCTGCTGCGCGTTCGCCTCGCCCCAAGCGTTCTCGAGTCGGGCGGCGAACTGTTGCATTCCGGATGGTCTAACGCGCTGGCAGGGCCAGCTCCTCCCCGGAGACCGCGTCCACCAGCGTCCGGTCACCCAGCTCCGCGTCCGGCTCCGCCCGGACCGGGTCGACGAGCAGTTCAGCGGTGCAGCTCACGTTCGGATGGTCCACGCCCCAGCCCGACACCACCACCAGCTCGTCCGTCTCGTGCACCAAGGCGCCGAAGTCATCCATAGAGGCTGGACCAACGATCGGTTCCGCGCACCGCGCGTCGGCCCCGTCGAGGGCGAGGTCCACCTCCGGCCAACCGGACGGACTCACGAGCGCGGAGGTGCGACGCGTCGTCGCCGGCCTCGACGGGACCGGCCATGACCCGGCAAGCCGAGGTCAGCGGCTCAGAAGCCTCGGAAAACGCCGTCGTCGTCGACGGAGTCGGCGAACTCGTGGAAGTCCATGTTCGAAAGCGACAGATTGTTCTCGATGCTCCACAGCCTGGTCCCGATGACACGGATTCCACGCCGCCCCTGCTCGTCCGACAGGTCAAGAACGAGAACCGGCAAATCGGCCGAGGACAGGGCGAACTCGTCGGCCAGGACGAGGAGCTGATGACCATAGCCCCGAGAGACCAGGGCCAGGGCTTGGTCCACCGTCAGACCCGCATGGGCCCGGTCATCGAGGAACTCCACGTTCGGCGCGAAGCCATCCTCGTTGGGCAGCGTGGCCCTCTGGAGAGCATCCCACGCGGCCTGGTCCGAGAAGTCCGTGCGGAGAACCAGGGGTCCCCGAGATCGAGGCAGTGTGTTCACCCGCTGACGGTACTCCCACCCGCCCCCCAGGCCTCTTGGCGGTGTGACGGCCGTGAACTAGCGTCCCGTACATGACAGGCGCATGGCGGGTCTTTCGTGTCGGGGTGGCCGCTGCCGCGGTCGTGGTCGCGGGGTCGTTCTCGTCGGGAGGGCAGGCGGGGGCCGCCGTCGCGCTGCCGTTCGCGCCCGTGGACGCGGCGACGGTGAGCCAGTTTCGGCTGGACGCCGGCACTTCGTTCGCCGACAACGCCGAGGCGATCGCCGCGGTGGAAGAGAATCCGGCGGTCACCGTCCGCAGCGCCACCCAGGTGCTCACCTCCGGCGGCCGCACCGGATCCGACGGTCTGTGCCATGACACCGGGCTCTCCGCGAGCCTGAGCCCGGGCGGGTTGTGCTGGGACAGGGCCGACGACACCTCGAACTCGTACACCACCGCGGGCGGCTGGACCCCGCAGGGGCTGAGCGGCTCGTACGACGCGCAGCCGGACGGGCTGTGGGAGGGGCACGAGGCGTTCGTGGCGTCCTGGCACTTCAGCCGGGCGATGGGCACGCCGGACGCGGTGGGGAACGAGTTCGCCCGGGTGAGCCTGGTCAACGCGGACGGCGGCACGATCAGCTACAACCACCTGCTGCTGGTGCAGCCCGTGCTCGACGGATCCGGCAACGGCAACTTCACCGCCGCCCCGTGGACGCACGCGGACGGCGTGGTCTGGTACGGGACGAAGCTGTTCGTGGCCAACGGGCGCTATCTCCAGGTCTACGACCTCTCCCACATCTGGAAGGTCAACTCCCATACGGAGGCGGTGGGCATCTCCGGCTCCACCTCCTCCGCCCGTTGGAGCAACTACGCGCTGCCGATGATCGGCCAGTACCAGACCACGACGGGCTCGGCCGCATGCGCGGTGGTTTCGGGGACGACTCCGTGCCTGAACTCCCTGAGCCTGGATCGCACCGGCGCCGACGGCCTGGTGTCGGCGGAGTACCAGGCCGGCGCCGCCGGCGGGCGGGTCATCCGCTGGACGCTCGACGAGACCGCGGGCCTGCCGAAGGGCGGCGCCACCGTGGCGTACTCCTCGCCGGTGTGGGCGATGCAGGGCGCGGCGACGGACGGGGACCGGTGGTTCATGGCCGGCGACTGCCCGAGCGGCGTCGGTGGCGGCTCCGGCGACGCATTGCCGTACTCCTGCATCCACCACGCCCGGCCGGGCGTGGCCCCCCATGTGCTGACCACCTCGCCGGTGCTGACGCAGAACCTGGGATTCGGACCGGCGGATGGGCGGTTGTACGGCATCAACGAGCGGATCAACTCCTCGGAGGGGATCCGGGTCGTCTTCTGGATCAAGCCGTAACGGTTTTCGAGCCCGCCGGCGCGGACACGGATCGCGGCTCCTTCCCGCGCACGCGGGGTGTGGTGAAGCCGGTAGCGCCACGCACGCGCCACGCGCCTCACCCGCGCGCGGATATCGGTCGGCTTGGCGGGGTGAGGATTTCGAATCGCTCCGCGTGCGCATGCATTCATGGGGAAGCTGTCTGCTTCACCTCGGCGGGGGCGGCGACGAGAGAGGGCAGAGATGACGACGCACCCGCGGAGCTTAGCCGCCGGCCTGGCGGCGGTGGTGTTCACCGCGCTGGGAAGCCCTCCCGTGGAGGCGCGGCGTGAGCCGGCCGTGCCGGCGCTCCTCCCTCAGCTCGGGCACTGGCGCAACGACCATCTGGGCGACGACACCCGACCCGCCGGCTGGCTGGATCGCATGGAGGCGGCCGAGAGCCTCTACGGGAACTTCGAGGGGCACTGGCGCCATTACCACGCGCCTGGGGCACCGTTGCCCATGACCGATCAGGAGATCGCCGCCGCGGAGAGCGGCCAGCCCCTGCACATCTCCTGGAAACCCCGTTCCGAGGACGAGGATTGGGCGTACACCGCGTCCGGGGCGTACGACGACACCATCGACCGGGTCATGACCGGCCTGCGGGACCACTGCGGCCCCGACTGCTGGCTGTCCATCGAGATCGAACCGGAGACCGAGGTGGACGAGACCGAGGGCTCCGGCTTCACCACCGCCGACTTCCGCGGCCTGTGGGAGCGGGTCGCCGCCTCGCGCGAGCGGGTGGGGGCCGACAACGTCGAGCTGGTCTGGATCGTCCAGGGCTACGAGGACTGGCGCCCGCTCTACGCCGAGCTGTGGCCGGGCAACGAGCTGGTCGACGTCGTCGGGCACGACCCGTACATCCGCAAAGGCGAGGCGCCCGAGCGGCTCGCCGAGAAGATGATCGACCGCACCCGCTGGCTGGTCGAGAACTCCACCCCCGAACACGACTACGCCTCCAAGCCGTTCCTGATCGCCGAGTACGGCTGCGACATCAACAACACGGAGGACCACGCCGCGCGCGGCGCCGGAAAGCACCGGGCCGCCTGTATCGAGGGCGTCCTGGGCGCGCTTGAGGAACTGGCGGCGCTCGGCGTGATCGAGATGTCGTTCTACGACGCGCGCTCGAACCGGCTGGACGATCCACCGGCCGCGGACGGCCAGGCGTACCTGGAACTCAAAGAGGCCACGGAGACGCAGAACAGGTAGGCGCGGCTGCGTCGCCGGACAGGCTCTGGACCCGACTGCGGCGTGATCGGTCAGGGGATCAACAGGGTCTTGATGGCGCGGCGTTCGTCCATGGCTCGGTAGGCCTCCGTCGCGCGGGGAACCAGTCACTGCTGGAGCGGGTGTACCGGCAGTACATCCCTAGGGCCGAGCGGGCGGCGTACGGTCGGGGTGTGGACAACCGTGACGAAGTCCGCGAGTTCCTCGTCTCGCGGCGAGCCAAGATCACCCCGGAGCACGCCGGGCTGCCGGCCGGCACCCGGCGCCGCGTACCCGGGCTGCGCAGGAGCGAGGTCGCGGCCCTCGCCGACGTCAGCGTCGAGTACTACGCCAAGCTGGAACGCGGCAACCTCGCCGGCGTCTCACCCGCCGTGCTGGGAGCGGTCGCCCGCGCGCTCCGGCTCGACGAGGCCGAACGGGCCCACCTGCTCCACCTGGCCCAGGCCGCCGAGGGCTCCGACACCCTCGCCCGGCCCCGAACACGCCCCAGCAGGCCGTGGGCCCCGCACATGAGCCTGCAGTGGACCCCGGACGCCATCACCGCCGGGCCCGCATGGGTCGCCAACGGCCGCCTGGACGTGCTCGCCGCCAACCAGCTCGCCCGCGCCTTCTACAGCGACCTCCACCACGGCGGCCAGAAACCGCCGAACATGGCCCGCTTCCAGTTCCTCGACCCCGCGGCCCGCCGCTTCTACCCCGACTGGGATCACATCGCCGACATCACCGTGAACCTGCTGCGCACCGAGGCCGGACGCAATCCCCACGACAAGGACCTGCACGACCTCGTGGGAGAGCTGTCCACCCGCAGCGACGCCTTCCGGACCCGGTGGGGCGCCCATAACGTCACCCGCCACGGCACCGGCGTCAAACGCTTCCATCACCCGGTCGTCGGCGACCTCACCCTCGCCTGGGAGACCCTGGCCATGGCCTCGGAAACCGGCCTCACCCTCACCATCTACACCGCCGAACCCGGCTCACCCTCCGAAGCGGGCCTGCACCTGCTCGCCTCCTGGGCCGCCTCCCAGGACGATGCCGCGCCCCTCGTTCACCGCACCCACCACGACACGGACGGGAGCTGACTGACATGGCGCTGATTCTGGTGACCGGGGCATCCAGCGGGCTCGGGCAGGACACGGCGAAGGCGTTGGCCGACGACGGGCACGACGTGGTCATCCACGTCCGCAACCCGGCCCGTCTCACCGACGCCGATGACACCGCACGGTGGAAGGGCGTCGTGATCGGGGATCTCGCCAAGCCGGACGAGACCCGCGACGTCGCCCGACAGGCCTCCGAGTTCGGCCGCTTCGACACCGTCATCCACAACGCCGGCGTCCTGCACTCCACCGACGAGATCGCCGTCAACACCGTCGCTCCCTACGTGCTGACGGCCCTGATGGACAAGCCGGCCAGGCTCGTCTACCTCAGCAGCTCCATGCACCGAACCGGCTCCACCGACCTGCGACGGCTGACCGCCGGCACCGCTTCCTACGACGACAGCAAGCTGTGGGTCACCACCCTCGCGCTCGCCGTCGCCTCCCGATGGGAAGGCACCACGAGTCACGCGGTCGACCCCGGGTGGGTCCCCACCCGCATGGGCGGTCCCGGCGCACCGGACGACCTGACCGCCGGCCACCAGACCCAGACATGGCTCGCCACCCACCACGCCATCACGCCGAACACCGGCGGCTACTGGTACCACCGGCGGACGCGGACACCACACCCCGCAGCACAGGACGAGGCATTCCAGGCCCACCTCATCCAGGTCCTGGAGAGCCACACGGGCGTCCCACTCGACTGACCGCGCATTGCGGACGGCTCAGGCAGAGAAGGGGCGACGACGGATCAGAAGACCGCTTCGGCGAGCGACTCGACCTGGTCGAGTCCCGATCCGGTGGGGACGAAGATGAGCTCGTCGCAACCCCCGGCTTCGAATGCCGCGGCGGTGGACCTGGCCGCCGCCGCGTCCACCACTGCGCCTGCCGCGATCTGGTCCGCGGCGTCCCCGAGGAACCCGTAGTAGTCCCGCAGGTAGGTGTCGGCCTGCGCGCGGGCGTCGGAGCCGAGCGCGAAGTAGGCCAGAGACACCTTGCGGGGGGCGCCGGCGCGCCCTGCATCCTGCCAGGCGGCGTCCACGCCGGCCGCGGCCTCGGCGAACATGTCGGGCGTGCCCCCGCCCATGATCCAGCCGTCGCCCAGCCGGGCCGCGCGCTCGAAACTGATCTTGGCGGAGCCACCCAGGAGGAGCTGGGGGCCGCCGCTGCGTGCGGGCTCCGGTCCGATCGGGCCGGCGAACCCACGCCGTTCTCCGGACCAGATGCGTTTCATCTCCCCCAGCTGCTCTTCCAGGCGGCGCCCCCTGCCCTCGGTGGTCAGTCCGCTGGCGGCATAGTCGTCGTCCCGTCCGCCCAGGCCCACGCCCAGGACAAGACGTCCTGCCGAGAGCCGATCGAGTGATGCCGCCTGCTTCGCCAGCAACGCGGCGTTCGCGTACAGCGGCATGAGCAGCACGCTGGTCGTCAGCCGAATGCGGCTGGTGACCGCCGCGGCGGCGGCGAGGGCGACCAGTTCCTCGTAACCCGAATACACCAGCCGGCCGATCGTGCCGAGGGTACTGAAACCCGCGTCCTCAGCCCGCCGAGCCCAGTCCAGAAGAGTCTGTCCTTCGGTTCCGGGAACCGTGTTGGGCAGGCCGATGCCGATGTCCATCCGTGCCTCCGGTCATGGCGAACAGGCGGTCGCCGTCATTATGCGCTCGACGGGTGCCGCCGCACGTCAGAAACGTACCCAAAGGATGAAGGATCACTAACAGGACATTCCGCTCGACTGACCGGATACTCAGGATCAAGGCGGATCAGGGCCGGATGCGTGCCCACTGAACCGCGTGACCCGGCGCACGGGTCTGGCGCGGCAGAACCGGGAGCCGCTGCCGTCGAAAGGTGCTGAGATGCTCGCGTTGACATTCGCGGAGTACGGTGACCCCTCCGTGCTCCAGGTGAACGAGGCGCCCGAGCCACATGCCGGGCCCGGGCAGGTGCGGATCGCGGTGCGCGCGGCCGGAGTGAATGCGATCGACTGGAAGATCCGGTCCGGTTTCATGAAGGACGTCATGCCGGACCGGCTCCCCGCCATCGTCGGCCTGGACGCCGCCGGAGTCGTCGACGAGGTCGGGGAAGGCGCCGAAGGGGTGAGCATCGGAGACGAGGTGTTCGGCTCCGGGAACGGCGTGTCCGCGCAGTACGCGGTCCTGGACCACTTCACGGCCAAACCGCCGTCCATGAGCTGGTCACAGGCGGCGGCGCTGCCGGTCCCGGCCGAGACGGCTCAGCGCACGCTGGGCATCCTCGGGCCACCCGTCGCCGGCCAGACCCTGCTGATCGACGGCGCCGCGGGCGGTGTGGGCGGTGTCGCGGCCCAGTTCGCCACCGCGGACGGCGTCACCGTCATCGGCACGGCGAGCGAGTCCAACCACGACTACCTGCGCTCCCTCGGCGTCGTGCCCACCACCTACGGCCCCGGCCTCAAGGAGCGGGTGACCGGCCTCGCCCCCGCCGGCGTCGACTCCGCCCTGGACACCGCGGGCAAGGGCTCGGTCCCCGAGCTGATCGAGATCGTCGGAGAACCCGACAAGGTGGTGAGCATCGCCGACTTCTCCGCTCCGCGGTACGGGGCCCGGGCGACCGGAGCGGGGAGCGACCCTCAACGCTTCGACGCCCTGCCCAAGGCCGCCCGCCTCTACGAGGAGGGCAAGCTCGCCATCGCCATCGACTCCGAGTTCCCGCTGGCCGAGGCCGCCAAGGCCCACGAGCGCAGCGAGGGCGGACACGTCAGCGGCAAGATCATCCTGACGATCCCCCAACCCTGAAGCCGCTCCCCCCGTCCGGGGGAGGCTGGTTACACGCGCGATCAACCCCGCTTGAGCGGTAGCTGTGGTCGTGTGCCTCGACGGTGGAGAGCACATGCTGGAACTCAAGGCCACGGCCGGCCCTGCGGCGTACCAGGTCCTCACCCCCATCCGCGCCAGAACCCGGCCGGCCCGACGAGGCGCTGCCGCGCACGCCCGGCCGGACACATGGCCGATACCACCGCCTCACGGACGGTGATCCGGAGTGGGTCAGTGACGCGCAGGAGCGGTCGACCCGCGCACCACCAGCCGTGGCTCGGTCTCCTCGTGCTTCGCTGCGGTGCGACCGTCGATCCGTTCGAGAAGCAGGCGTACGGCACGTCGGCCGAGGTCGTCGCCGGACTGATCCACCGTTGTGAGCGATATCCCGGGATGGCTTGCGAAGCGCACGTTGTCGTATCCCACGACGGACAGGTCGCTCGCGTCCAGGCCGCGTTCCTTGACGGCGCGCAGTACCTCGAACGCGAGGTCGTCGTGCGCGGCGAAGATCGCGGTCGGCGCGTCGGCCGAGTCCAGCAACCTGACCGTGGCCCGGTAGGCATCGCTCACCGAACGCGTCCGCAGCACATCGATGTCGGGCTTCCGGCCGGCTCGGCCCATCTCGTCGAGGTACGCGGCCAGCCTCACCGCGAGCGCCCCTCCCTCATACCCCGTGGCCTCGTCATCCCGTGTGAGGTGCGCGATCCTGTGATGTCCCAGTTCGAAGAGGTGCCGCATCACGAGCCGGGCACCCGCGGCGTCGCCGCCCGCGACGGTGTCGTAGTTCACCGACCGGTCGTGCCGCGACAACAGCACCAGGGGAAGCTGCAACGCCAGGTCCTCCAGCCACGCCGGCGTGACGTGCGGGGCGATCACGACCAGCCCGTCGACCCGCAGGTCGACCAGTGCGTCGATCGCGCGATGTCCCTGAGGGGCGCCGGGCGCGATGACCAGTTGGTATCCGGTCCCCTCGATACCCTCGACCGCTCCGCGCAGGATGCGGCTGAGCGCCGGGTTCTCGATCTCGTGCAGTTCGAACCCGATCGTGAAGCTCGATCCGCGGATCGCCCGGGCCGCGACACTCGGCCGGTAGCCGAGGCGTTCGATGGCCGTTTCGACCCGCTGACGCATCTCGGGGCTCACGCCGTAGGCGTCGCGGATGACCTTGGAAACCGCCGCGCGTGACACCCCGGCCTCGCGCGCGACGTCCATCATCGTGACGGCCTTGGCTGGCCTCACAGCGCCTCCCCACCACCCGCACCGCGGCTTCTCCGACGTGCCGTCACCTTACCGAGGGGTTCCCTGCGCATCTCCCCTCCACGTCACTCGGGTATTGACATCCGGCCGACCCGCACCCCAGCATCGTAGATCGATCTACACGAGCATTCTACCCCTTTGTAGATCGATCTACAAAGCCTTGTTGAACGAGGAGCTCGCATGACCCACCCACTTCCGGCGCAGCGCCCCTGGCGCACCGCGTTCCTCGCAGGCATGGCGTCCTACCTCGATTCCGCCGCCCTCGTCGGGTCAGGGGTCGCGATCAGCGTGCTCTACGCCGACGCGCTGGGGCTCACCCCCGGGCTGATCGGCACGGTGCTCGCATGCCAGCAGTTCTCCTTCGCCGTCGGCGCACTCTTCGGCGGGCGGCTCGGCGACCGGTTCGGCCGGCGCCGCGTGCTGACCCTCGCCCTCATCGTGTTCGCCGTGGGCGCCGTGCTGCTGGCAACGGCGATGGCGCCGTGGATGCTGATCCCCGGCGCGATCCTGACCGGCCTCGGCATCGGCGCGGACCTGCCCGTCGCACTGGCACTCGCGAACGAGGCCGCCCCACGCAGGCGCAAGGGTCGGATGGTGAGCGTCTCGTCGCTGCTCTGGGCGCTCGGTATCGCCACGGTGCAGCTGGTCGTGAGCTTCATCGGACACCTCGGCGCCACCGGCGCCCGCATCATCTTCTGGGGCCTGGTGGGAGTCGCGATCCTCGTCCTCCTGCTGCGCATCAGTCTCCCCGAATCACAGGAGTGGCTCGCCGCGAGACGCACCGCCGACCGCAACGGCCAGACCGCGGCGCCCTCCGTGCGGTTCCGGAACACCGACCAGATCTTCCGCCGCCCGGTGGTCTTCACGGTGCTCGCGACCGGCATCTTCTACGCGACCTGGAACGTCGGGGCGAGCATCAACGGCAAGTACGGCAGCTACATGTGGACGAAACTCGCGGGCGGCGACGTCGAGACGATCTCGCGCCTGACGCTCGTCGCCGTGGTGATCTCGTTCCTGACGAGTGCCCTCTTCATGGCCCTCGTCGACACACCATGGCGTCGGCCGCTCACCGTGATCGGCACGGTGCTCATCCTCGTGAGCTGGGCCCCGCTCACGTTCTTCGGGCCGTCCCGGGTCTCGATCCTCGTCGTCGTCTTCCTCTTCGGCGTCGCCAGCAGCTTCGCCGGTGAAGCCCTCTACAAGGTGTGGTCGCAGGAGCTCATCCCCACCTTGCTGCGGGGCACGGTCCAGGGAATCACCATGGCGTTCACCCGCGTCATCGCGGCGACCCTCGCGCTCGTCGTGCCGTCGCTGCTGGCCTGGAGCCCCCGCGTGGTGTTCACCGGGATCTTCGTGTGTGCCGTCATCTCGACCCTCGTGCTGCTGTTCTGGATGCCCCGGCTCCGTACACCGGACGAGTTCGCCCCCGAGACGGACGTCGCCACGGAGACCGCCGCGGTCCCGTCCCCGCGCTGACGGCGGCCACCTTCGCAGAACAACGATCGTGGCCCGGCGACCACGGGGCCACGCAGAAAGAAGGGATCCGCATGAGCCAGCGGAAGCCGAACGTGCTGTTCGTCCTCACCGACCAGTGGCGCGCCCAGTCCGTCGGATACGCGGGCGACCCGAATGCGAGGACGCCGCATATCGACGAACTCGCGGCGGAGTCGGTCGACTTCGAAAACGCGATCTCGGGCGCTCCCGTGTGCTGCCCGGCGCGCGCGAGCCTGCTCACCGGCCAGTACCCACTGGAGCACGGCGTCTACATCAACGACGTGGAACTGCGGCCGAGCGGGACGACGCTCGGCGAGGCATACCGAGACGCGGGATACCGCACCGGCTACATCGGCAAATGGCACCTCCACGGCAGCCCCGACGGGCGCTACGGGCGGCGCAGGGATCCGGTACCACCCGAGAAGCAGTTCGGCTTCGGCTACTGGAAGGCCGCGGAGTGCACGCACGACTACAACGAATCGTTCTACTTCGAGGGGGCGGGCACCGAGCGGAAGTACTGGGAGGGTTACGACGCGGAGGCCCAGACGACGGACGCCTGCGCGTTCATCACCGACAGGGACGACGAGCGGCCGTACCTGCTCGTGCTCTCGTACGGACCACCGCACTTCCCTCTCCACACCGCGCCCGAGCGCTACCGCAGCCTGTACGAGGACGCGCCGATCGAGTTGCGGAACAACGTCCCGGACGAGCTCGCCGAAGCCTCGACCGAGGCGCTGCGCGGCTACTACGCGCACATCGCCGCGCTGGACGAATGCGTCGAGCGTCTGCTCGATGCGGTCGAGCGCAGCGGGTCAGCCAACGACACGATCATCGTCTTCACCTCGGACCACGGCGACATGATGGGATCGCAGGGCATCCGTCACGACGTCAAGGTCTGCCCGTGGGACGAGTCGGTGCGCGTGCCACTTCTCCTGCGCTACCCGGCGCGCTTCGGAACGACGGGGAGCAGGAACCCCGTTCCCGTCAACACTCCCGACCTGATGCCGACGCTGCTCGGCCTCTGCGACATCCCCGTTCCCGAGACGGTACGGGGCACGGACGTGCTCGGCGCGAAGCCGCCGCGATCGGCGTTCATCGGGATGCCCGTGCCCATCCTGTGGGCACGGACCTACGGGATCGGCGAGTTCCGCGGGCTGCGCACGACCCGGCACACCTACACCCGCACCCGCCAGGGCCCGTGGCTGCTCTACGACAACGTCGACGATCCGCTGCAGCTCCACAACCTCTGCCGGGATCCCGCGTACGCCTCGTTGGTGGAGGAGCTGGACGGCGAGCTCGACCGCCGGCTGACCGAACTCGGCGACGAGTTCCTCCCCGCCGAGGAGTACCTGCGACGCGACGGGCTGGAGCACTACTCCGAGGTGAACACCCCGGTAGGGAGCAGCAAGGGACCGGACGGGGCGTGGCAGTCGACGATGGACCCGGTCCCGTGAACGCACAGCAGCGCGAAGGCGCGGCGGCCGATGTCCCACCCCTCGACGGCACGGTCTGGCTGCTCCCGGCGAAGGGCCGGGTCTCGGACGGGACGCACTCGCAACCGTCGGGGACGGCGGACTGGCCCGGTGGCTGGATCGGTCCCGCCGGGCAGGAGACGGACGGACGATTCGGCCGGGTGCTGTTCCGCCGGACGTTCCACCTCGGGGACGCACCGGAGGAGGCCGTCGTCCGGATCACCGGCGACTCGCGTTACCTCCTGTTCGTCAACGGCACGGAGACGGCCCGGGGCCCGCAGCGGTCCCAGCCGCACCGCATCCGCTACGACGAATGGGACATCGCCGAACAGCTGACCCCAGGACGCAACACGCTCGCGGTGCTCGTCACCTATTTCGGCGAATCGAACGCCATCTGGCAGCGTGCCGTTCCCACCGGGCGTCTCGGCGCGGCGCCCGCGCTCCTCGTCGCCGGAACCTTCGGCGGTGTCTCGGTCGCCTCCGGCCCGGCTTGGCGGGCCGTCCGGAGCGACGCGTGGGCGCCGTTCTCCCGGAGCGGCATGGAAGGTGTCGCGGCGACATGTTTCGATGCGCGCCGGCTCCCGGCGGACTGGGCGACGACGGACTTCCCGGACGCGGCCTGGCCGCCCGCTTCGCCCCTCGCGGCGGCCCACCGCGGCGCGGCCGGCCGCTGGGTGCCGCCGGTGGCGCCGTACCTCCGGCCGTTGCCGCGGAGTATTCCGCCGCTCGGCGGCCCGACGATCCGCCCGGTCGCCGTCTCGGCGTTCACCGTCCCACGAGCCGGGACCGGCGAACCGGACGACGCCACGCACCCCGCTGTCTCGGCTGTCTCGGCTGTCCGGGCCCAGGCGGCCACCGGCGGCGAACGGTGGCGGAAGGCGGTCTCCCCCGACGCCGCCGGAGCGGTCGCCACCCACGTGGACGCCGACGAGGACCTCGTGATCGCCGTCGACTTCGGTCGTGTGGTCGTCGGCGCGTTCGCCTTCACGCTCGACGCGCCCGAAGGCACGGTGGTGGACGTCGCCTTCCACGAACGCTTCGCGCACACCGCCGACTCACTCGCACCCCGCGCCGGTTTTCGGTACGTCGCCCGGGGGTCGGTGGACGCGTACCGATCGCCCGACACCGACGGGATGCGTTCGGTGACGATCCGGATGCGGTCCTCCTGCGCGGGCCCGGTCTCGATCGCCGGGACGTGTGTGGAGGAGCTGCTCCAGCCCATCGCCGGTGACGCGTCCTTCTCGTCGGAGGATCCCGAACTCGACGCGCTCTGGCGGGCGGGAGTACGCACCGTTCACGCCAACTCGAGCGACGCCTTCACCGACTGTCCGAGCAGGGAACAGCGCGCATGGGTCGGCGACGGCGTCGTGCACCAGGCCGTACACCTGGTCGCCAACCACGACTGGCGTGCTGCCCGCGCCTACGTCGACCTGGCGCGCTCACCCCGTCCCGACGGCCTCCTGCCCATGAGTGTCGCCGGAGACTTCGAACAGGCAGGCGGTAGCACCATTCCGTCGTGGTCCCTGCACTGGATCCACGGGCTGCACACCCTGTTCCGTTACGCGGGTCTCGTGCCCGAGGTGAGACGCGGCCTCGCGACCGCGCGGGGCGTGCTTGAGTGGTTCACGGACTACGTCGATCACCGCGGCACGCTCGACGACGTGCCCTACTGGAATCTCATCGACTGGTCCAGCGTCATCACGGAGGGACGCGGTGCCGCGATCACCGCGCTGTGGTGCCGCGCCCTGCGCGAGTACGCCGAGGTCTGCATCCACACCGGCGACAGGGACTCGGCGCGATGGGCAAACGGGCTCTACGCGAACGCCGTGAAAGGGTTCGCCGACTTCTGGGACGCGGAGCGTGGACTCTACGTCGACTGCGTCGTCGACGGCCGGCCGCTGTCTCCCGCGTCCCAGGCCACGAACGCGGCGGCGATCGTTTCCGGCGCCGCACCGAGGACCCGGTGGAACGGGATCATCGACCGGATCAGCGATCCCGAACGGCTCGTGGTCCGGTCCTGGCTCGGCGCCGCGGGCGGTGGACTCGACACGGCCAAATGGAACCGGGTCTCCGCGGGCCCGTGGGAGATCGACTGGGACGCTCGTACTCGGATCGTGCGGGCCGAGCCGTTCTTCAGCTACGTCGTGCACGATGCCTACGCGCTCGCCGAACGCACCGACGCGTTGCTCTCGTCGGTGCGGGACTGGACGGCGTTCCTCCGCGACGGGTTCGACACCTTCGGCGAGGCCTGGGGATGGGGCACACCCTGTCACGGATGGAGTGCCACACCGACGAAAGATCTCACCCGGTACGTCCTCGGCGTCACCCCGGAGGTGCCTGGATTCACCATCGCCAGAGTCGCACCTCGCCCCGGCGGTCTGAGGCGGATCACGGGTCGAACACCCACCCCGCACGGCGCCCTCGCGCTCACGGTCGAAGACGGCCTCGTGGCTGTCACGAGCCCGGTACCCGTGGCATTCATCGCGCTGGATGGTCAACGACACCTCCTTCCGGCCGGCAGCCACCGCCTGGAGCTGGAAGACGCCGCGGTCGCCCACGCCGGGCGCCGGCGCGGTCGGAACGGGGTCGGCGCATGACCGACACCCGTTTCCCGCGACATGTGTTCCGGAACGGCGATGAACCCGATCCCCGGTTCAGCCTCGCGAACGAGCGCACCTTCCTGGCCTGGCTGCGCACGGCGCTGGCCCTGTTCGCGGCGGCGTTCGCGCTCGAGACACTCGAGTTGCCCGCCCCGGCGACGTGGCGTCTGCCCGCTGCGGCCGTCTTCGTCGTGCTCGGGATCGTCGCCGCCGTCCAGGCGTGGACCGGGTGGGCCGCCACCGAGCGAGCCCTGCGCCGCAACCAGCCACTGCCGGGTATTCCGGTCGGCGGAGTCCTCGTCGTCGGGATCATCGCCGGCGTCGCCCTCGTCGTGATCGGAATGTCCGTAGAAGCTCACCCGACACGCCCGGCGACCCGGGTCTGCGGCCGGAACGCACGCTGCTCGCGTGGCGCCGAACGTGTCTCGCGTTCGGCCTCGCGAGCGTCGTCGCGGTGCGGTTCACCGCCCGGGAGATCGGCATCACCGCCGTCGTCTGCGGCCTGATCGGGGCGGGGCTGGTGGCCACCGCCTACGTCGCGGCGTCCGCCCGATACCGCAGGGCGCGCGAGTCGCTGCACCGGTCGGGCACCACCCGTCGGGCCGGCCTGCCGCTCGCGCTCGCCTGCGGCGCGGCCCTCGTGCTCGGCGCCGCGTGCGCCGCCTACCTGGTCGTCGGGGTGGTGGGATGAGCGAGTTCGTCCGCCCAGGTGATCGCCCGCAGGGCGAGGCGGCCCAAACAGCCCAGCGCATGCACGGTCTCCCCCTCGCCCGCCCCTGAACTCCGATGGCGATCCGCTGGCGGCTGCGAGGTGTCATACCGCCGATCGTGGGACACCGTCTCGGGGAACGCTCGCCCGGCGGTGTTCATCGCCGAGGTTCGCGGCTCGCGCCCGCGCCGCCGCCACTCCCCGCGCGGGCGGCGGCCGTCAGACCCCGCGAACGCGCGCGCCGCCCCGACCGCGGGCTCTGGGCGGTCACGTAATCCATTTGCGCCGAGTCTTGAAACTCTGCGCGCGTAGATTCATCCTGAGAGGCGCGCGGATATGACGGCCCACCAGCCCTCGGATTGTCATGGCCGCGTCGCGCCATCCCCCCCACCAAGAGGAGCCTCTCGATGGCACACACGCGCGAGCCGGCCCGGCTCCGCAGGAGCTGGAGCCTGGTAGCCACCGCCGTCCTGGCCATGGGCGTCATCGCCGCCCTGCTCACCACCCCAGGGTCGGCCACCGCCGCCATTCCGGCCGCACTCACCCAGTCCCCCCACACCGACACCCCGTTCAACGCCGCGTTCGACGACGCGGCCCAGGAGTTCGACGTGCCGCGCGACCTGTTGGTCGCGGTCGGCTACGGCGAGAGCCGCCTCGACGGCCACGACGGTCTGCCGAGCCAGGCACGCGGCTATGGCGTCATGCACCTGGTGGACAACCCGACCCACCGGACGCTGGACCTCGCCGCCCAGGAGACCGGCCTGCCGGCCACCGAGCTGCGGCACGAGGACGCCGCCAACATCCGCGGCGGCGCCGCCGTGTTGCGCGCGTACGCCGACCGGCTCGGTCTGTCGGCCGCCGACCGCGGCGACGTCGATGCCTGGTATCAGGCCGTGGCCCGGTACAGCGGGGCCACCGAGGAGGCCACGGCCCGCAGTTACGCCGACCACGTCTACACCCTCCTACGCGAGGGCATCCAGGCGCCCGTCGACGGCGGCGAGACCGTCGAGGTCGCACCGCACGCCGTCGCGCCAGAACGCGGCCGGTACGCCGCCGCCTCGGTCGGCCCCCTCAGCGATGACTACCCGGACGCCCTCTGGGTCCCCGCAAGCTCCGCCAACTTCGCCAGCGGCCGGTCCCAGGCGATCAGCGCCGTGGTCATCCACGTGACGCAGGGCTCGTACGCGGGGTCGATCAGCTGGTTCCAGAACCCGGATTCGCAGGTGAGCGCCCACTACGTCATCCGGTCCTCGGACGGCGAGGTGACGCAGATGGTCCGGGACGCCGACACCGCCTGGCACGCCCGGTCGGGGAACTCCTACAGCGTCGGCATCGAGCACGAGGGCTGGGTCGACGACCCGGCGTGGTTCACCGACGCGATGTACCGCTCGTCCGCGGCGTTGACCAGCCACCTCGCCGACGAGTACGGCATTCCCAAGGACCGCGAGCACATCGTCGGCCACAGCGAGGTGCCGGACAACGACCACACCGACCCCGGACCGAACTGGGACTGGGACTACTACATGGAGCTGGTCGGCGGCGACCCCGGCGACCCGGGCGCTCCGTCACTGGACTTCCCCGCGTATCCGACGCTGAGCTCCGGCTCGACGGGCCCCGAGGTGGCGGCCCTTCAGCACCTGCTGACGGGGAACGGGCACGACGCCGGCGCGAGCGACGGCCAGTTCGGCCCGCAGACCGAGGCCGCGGTCCGTTCCTTCCAGACGGCGCTCGGCCTGACCGCGGACGGTGTCGCCAACGCGCAGACCTGGACCGCCCTGCTGGCCGCGGGCGGCGCGGACGCCCTGAGCGAGGGCAGCACGGGCGAGTCGGTATCCCGGCTACAACGGGCACTGACCGCGGCGCTCGGCCGCACCGTCGACATCGACGGCGTCTTCGGCCCGCTCACGGCCGAGGCGGTCCGTGAGTACCAGGAGAGCCGCGGGCTGGGGGTGGATGGCCTCGTCGGCCCCGAGACGTGGGGCGCACTCCAGGCCGGGGCATAGTCCCGGGGCGGGGGTCGCCATCGCGACCCCCGCCCACCCCGCCCGGGGTGACGAGCCTTGAGGGAACGAACGAGCCATCTCCCCCACCCCGACGAAAGGCCCGTTCATGTTCAGATCGACACGTGTCCTGCTGGGCGCCATCACCGCCGTGCTCGCCGCGCTCCTGCTGCCGACGGGGCCGGCCACGGCGACCCCGGACGCCGCATCCGCGGCACCGGAATCCCGGACCGACGAGGTCGGGACGCTCTCCGTCGCCCCGCGCCTCGTGATCGACGACGACTTCCCCGATCCGGACGTGTACGCGGAAGGCGACGCGTACCACGCGTACTCGACGAGCTCGCGGCACGGCCGGGTGCCCTACGCCACCGCGCCAGGACCCGACGGCCCGTGGACCGTGCGCGGCGACGCGATGCCGACCCCGCCGGCCTGGACGGGAGACGGCGGATTCTGGGCGCCGGACGTGTCCCGGCGCGCGGACGGCCGATACCTCATGTACTTCACCGGACCCGACGCCGCGTCCGGCCGCATGTGTCTGGGCGCGGCGCTCGCCGACAGCCCGACCGGTCCTTTCGTGCCGACGTCGGACCGGCCGCTGGTCTGTAATCCGAACGAGGGCGGGGACATCGACCCCTCCAGCTTCGTGGACACCGACGGCACCCGGTACCTCCTCTACAAGAACGACGGGAACGCGGTGGGGCAGCCGGCGATCCTGTGGCTCCAGCGCACCGAGGCCGACGGCGTGACCCTCGTCGGCGGACGCACCGAACTGCTGCGCAACGACCTGCCGTCCGAGGAGGGCGTCATCGAGGCCCCGGTCCTGGTGAAACGGGCCTCCCAGTACGTGCTGTTCTACGCGGCCGGCGTGTACAGCACGCCCAACTACCAGACCAGCTACGCCGTTTCCGGCTCCCTCACCGGCCCGTACACCCGCGCCTACCGGCCGCTGATGACGACCGCGAGCCTCGACGGCGCCGTCAGCGGCCCCGGCGGCGCGGACATCGGCGACGGCCGGATCTTCTTCCACGGCGCGCTGCCGGCCGGCGGACGCGGCCTGTACGTGGCCGACCTGGGGTGGGACGGCGACTACCCGGTGGTGCGCGGCAGCCGGGTGCGGCACGAGGCGGAGCGCGGCGCGCTCAGCCATGCCAGCGTGCGGGAGACGTCGACCGCCTCGCAGGGCGCGGTGGCCGCCGGGATCGACTACGCGGACAGCTGGGTGGACCTGACGGTGTTCGCGGCCAGCGCCGGACCACACACGCTCCACATCGCGTATGCGGCGGGATACGGCGATGCCCAGCACGCGCTGTCGGTCAACGGGACGCGCGTGGGCACGGTCGACTACCCGAACCGCGGCTGGGAGAACTGGACGGAAGTGTCGGTCCCGGTCGAGCTGACGGCGGGGCACAACACCGTTCGCCTCCAGTTCCTGACGAGCTGGGCGGAGTTGGACTACGTCGAAGTGGCCTGAGCCCTGGGCGGGGCACAAGGCCGGCGAGAACTGTGCCCCCCGGCGTCATCCGCCGGGGCACAACCCCTGTCAGGGACACCCCCGGCCCGGCGGCGGTGCGGCGGTGCGGCGGTGCGGCGGTGCGGCGGTGCGGCGGTGCGGCGGTGCGGCGGTGCGGCGGTGTCATGGAACTTTCGGGTCCGCCGTCGGGCCAAGCCTGGCCGTTGTCGTTCTGCTGTGACACGCTGTCCGTCCGCGAATCTGACCGCGGTGCCGGGGGGTTGGGGTTGAAGGATGAGTGAGCCGGAGTTACGCGTCTCGGCAATGTGTTACGGCCATGACCGCCTGCACGTGAATGTCCCGAACGGCGAGCGCGTCGTCATCCCGGGTGCTCTCACTCCCCCATCACCGCCTCGGACGCACGTCCCATAGGCGTGAGCCCTCACGCCCATGACGCGATCCAAGCCGCCGCGCGAGATCGCCGTACCTGGGCGAATACCGGATCACCACCAGCACAGAACGAGGAAACCCGACAGCCGTGCATCCCACCGTTCCGCCCTTACCCAACCCCACGCCGCCACAGCCTCGACCGGTGTGGCAGCACCCGGGCCTGATCATCACTCTGCTGGTTCTCTTCCCGCCGGCGGGCATCCTGCTCGTCTGGCTGAGTGACTGGGAACGGCAGAAGAAGATCACCGCCACGATCATCTCCGCGCTGTGGTTCGTCATCATCCTGGTCATCGGCCCCTCCACCGATGAGGAGGCGGACGACGACGCCCGCGCCGATCCGACTCCCGGGACCACCTCAGAGGCAACGGAAGCGGGGCGCGATGACGAGGTCGCAGTCCCCGACCTCCTCGGAAGGAACCTCACGGTGGCGTTCGAGACGGCCCACGACGCCGGATTCGAGGCCACTTCCCACGACGCCACCGAGGACGACGCCGGCCAGTGGGACAACGACAACTGGACTGTTTGCTTCCAATCCCCGCTGGCCGGCACGGACGCCGCCCCCGACACCACGATCGACCTTGCCGTGGTGCGCAACGGGACGCCCTGTCCGGAGTCCGACGGTCTCGCCGTCGACTATCCGCAGATGCTCGATGTCGTCGGCATGTCCTACATCGAGGCATCCACCATCGTCACGGATATGGGAGTGCCCGACGTGTCCGCACACGCCGCATACCTCGACGTGGAGCTGCCCGAGGAGCACGACGACTGGACCGTGTGCTTCCAGGACCCAGCCGCCGGTGACCAGATCACCGCCCCGGCGGACGAGTCCGTCGACCTGTCCCTCGTCGAGACCGGCACCGAATGCCCGGCTGACGAATCCTCCACACTGCACCCGGACCCGCTTCCCGACCCCGACCCGGATCCCGACCCCGGGAGCCTGGGCGGCTCCGGAGGCTCGGAGGATGACGACGACGGCTCCGTCTACTACTCGAATTGCGACGAGGCCGAAGCTGCCGGCGCGGCTCCTCTGCACCGGGGCGATCCGGGCTATCGCCCCGAGTTGGACCGCGACGGCGATGGCACGGCCTGCGACTCATGAACGCGGCTGGCTGATCAGCTCCTGTCTGTCTCGTCGGGTCGTGCGACGAGACGTGGTCGACGGCGATGCGGTCTCGGTCGGTGTCGTCGGCGTAGTGGCTTCGGTGAGTGCCGCCAGTACGGCGGCGACGGCGGGCGGGTCGGGGGGGTCGCCGTAGGTGGCGGCGTGGATCTGGCGCTGGAAGCCGGTGAGTTCGGTGGTGTGGACGTCGGGCCGGCGATGGGCCTGGAGCGCGAGGCCGGGCAGGGTGGCGACGCCTATGCCGGCGGCGACCAGGGACTGCACGACGACCATGTCGTCGCTGAATGAGGCGATGCGGGGGGTGAAGCCTTCTCGCCGGCACACGGCGAGCAGCTCCGCCTGACACCGATCGCAACCCCCGATCCAGGCGGAGTGGCGATGGTTCGCGAGGGCGTCGTCGGGTCGCTGGCTGATGAGGTAGATCGGGTCCTCGCCGAGGTGGACGAGGCGGAACTCCTCGTCCCCGACCGAGGTGTCGGCGTATCGGAAGACGAGTGCGACGTCGATCTCGCCATGTCGCAGCATCTGTAGCGCCTCGACCGGATGACGTTCGATCAGGCTCAGCTCGATGCCCGGGTATGCCCGCGCCAATGTGGCGGCCGCCTTGGGCACGAGGGTGCTGAGCACCGACGCGTTGGCGGCCAGCCGGACCCGCCCTGCCTGGAGGCCGACCTGTGCTGCGAGCTCGTTGGTCGCCGCGTCGACCCGTCCCACGATCTCGGCGGCCCGGTTGGCCAGCAGCCGCCCTTCCGGCGTCAGTCGGATCCCACGACCGACCCGCTGAAGGAGCTTGACGCCGGTGGCCGCCTCCAGACGGGACAGGTGGTGACTCACCGACGGCTGCGAATAGTGCAGCTCTCTTGCCGCTTCGGTCACCGACTCGTGTCGGGCCACCGCGGCCAGGACTCTGAGGTGGACCAGGTTGAGCATAGATCAAGAGTATCAATGTATTCAGAGCCGTTTTGGCATTGGACGTCATGCCTTCGCTGTTCCATGCTGATCCTTGACAGGAAGGGTCGCCGCGAGGGCGACGGATGTCCTACGAGGAGGAGAGAGCGATGACCGAACGTCTGGGCAAGGTGGTCTCCGAAATCACGATCTCGGCCGACGGGTACTCGGCCGGGCTCAACCAGACCGAGGAACGCCCGTTCGGCGACGACGGCGGCGACGGCTGGGGCGACAAGCTGCACGCCTGGTATGCCGACACCGCCGATGAGAACCGGGCCGAGATCGACCAGATGACCGCCGCCAAGGCATACATCATGGGGCGCAACATGTTCGGCCCCGTGCGTGGCGAGTGGGATCGGCAGTGGAACGGCTGGTGGGGCGACGAACCGCCGTACCACGCCCCGGTCTTCGTGCTCACCCACTACGCGCGCGAGCCCCAGCCGATGGACGGCGGGACCACGTATCACTTCGTCACCGACGGCATCGAATCCGCGTTGAGACAGGCACGCGAGGCGGCCGGCGACGGCGATGTCGCGATCCAGGGCGGTGCGACCACCATCAACCAGTACCTCGCCGCCGGCCTGATCGACGAGCTGCGGTTGCACATCGTGCCCCTCACGCTCGGCGCCGGCACACGGCTGTTCGAGGGCGTCCCGCCACTGAAGCTCGAGCAGGTGAAGTCGCGGGCGGCGCGACTGGTCACGCACGTGACCTACCGCGTGCTGTCCTGAGCTGGCAGACGGCATCGCACGACAGTCGCGTCCCTCATGCCGCGTTGCGAAGCAGACCGGCCGCCCGGGTGACGGGACGCCGCTGGCCCTGGACGGTAGTGTCGGTGATCGCCGTACGGCGCCGGTTTCGGTGGGCGCTCGGCGCACTGCCGCGTCCACTGCCGCGTCTCCTCCGCCGTCCAGTCGTCGACGTAGTACATCTCCGACAGCGCGCCGTCCTCGCGTTCGGCGTCGGTGTAGCAGTCCACCGCGGGCGTGGACGCGCCGACGCCGCGCGGATCGACGCCGATCAGGTCGAACCGCTCCACGACCGGGCTCTGGGGTGCCAGCGCAGCGATCAGCGGGGCGAAGTCCATGCCAGGGAATCCAGGGCCGCCCGGATTTCGTGACCAGCGATCCGATCGACTCCCCCTTCGCCGGCACCCGCAGCAACGCGATCGACGCGAGATCCAACTTCACTTGATCCCGGTCCTGCTCGGCAGCGGCACACGGCTCTTCGACAACCTCAACCACCAACTCCGCCTCGAACGCACCGCGGTCATCGACACCCCGAACGCGACCCACCTCCGATTCCGAGTGATCCGCTGACCGACATGTTCGGCCACCCTCGTGGTCAGGAGGCGACGGCCACCTGGTTCACATCGCCGGGGAGCCCGCAGGTCAGAGCATCGGCGCCTGAAGTGTTCGATGCCGTCGCACAGCTGGGTCAGGGCGGTAGCTCGGCGCGTTGGCGCCAGACCGCAAGGCTCATGCCCTTGCGGGTGCGCTGCGCGGCGGCGTGGCCGCGCACTGGCTCGCCCCACTCCTGGAACCGGGCGGCGAGCCAGCTCGCGGAGACACCGTACTTACGGGCGAGGGAGGCCATGGATCGGCCGTCGCGGTACAGGTGAAGGGCATCGGTCTGGGGGAGGTCGGGCATCGGCTTGCGCGGCATCCAGTCACTTCCCCTGGCGATGGCTGAGAGGCTGCGGGTGCGGGGCGCGTTGCGGGGGACGGCACGGGCCGGTGCAGCCTCGCACGGGGTAGGCCATGTCCTTTCCCTGAAGGGCCTGACGGACCGTGCCGATCCGGACGGTGTCCATCCCGAGCGGCGAACCGCACACGACGCACGAGGCGCCGGCGAGCTGCCGCCCGCGGGTCAGGCAGTCACCCACGGCGGGCGGCTCCATCAGCCACTGGATCGCGCCGCGCCAGCCGGGCGGGGGTACGCGGATCTCGTGGCCGTGGCCGAGCACCTGAACGCCCGGCAGGTCCCAGGCGTCGGCGGTGCCGACCGGTACGAGCCAGGTGACGGCGTCCTGGACCTGGTCCTCGATCACCGGTCCGGAGCGGTGCTGCATCCGGCCGATGGCCAGGACGGCGTCGAACCACCGCCCACACGGTGCCGTTCGGACGCCGCTCCGGGCGTCGGGCAGCCACTCAGGGCGGGCGGGCGGGGCGGCAGGCTCGCTCATGGTCCGTCCTCTGCACACTCGGTGTGGGAACCAGGCCTTGAGCGTCGTCCTCACCCGTGATCACGACCATGGCCCCGCGGGCCTCATAGGGGACTCGACTGGGTGACACCTCCCCTCATCCGGGTGCCACCTAGCCGCCACTTCGAGCGAACGCCGGACCAGGCAGCCGGCTCAAGGGAAGACTTCCGGCGGGGGCGCTTGCGCCCAGCACTCCAGCAGAGGACCGGGGATGACAAGCCGCACACTGCTGCACCAGTTGGCCAACCAGCGACAGTGGACCTATGACACCTTTCGCCGGGCCTACGAACAGGCGGCTCGCGAGGTTGCCGTGGCGACGGGGGATCCCTCAGCCGCCAACGCCACGGTGTCCGAACAGTCGTACCGACGCTGGACCGCAGGCACGGTCAAGACCAGGCCCCGCTGGCCGGCTCCCGCGATCCTCGAAGGCATCTTCGGTCGGCCTACCGCCGAACTGCTCGCGCCGCCGGCCTGGGCCGCCGCCTGGTCGAGGGCGAAGGCGGCGACGTCTCGGACGTCGACCGGCTGAATACTCCGGTGCGGGTCGCCGGGGGCGAGGATGGATCCGCCCAGGCGGGCGCGGCGCAGCCACCACGGCAGCCGCCCCACATACTCGCCAGGGCCGAGGATGACGCCCGGCCGCAGGATCGCCGTCCGTTCCTCGCCGAACGAGGTGCTGACCGCGCGTTCCGAACCGGCCTTCTGTACGCCGTAGTAGGCGGCCGGCGACAGCTCCCGCCCGTACTCGTCGCCCGCGTCCGGCGGCGCGTCCAGCAGCGGTGACGCCTCGGTCAGCGACTCGTTCGGCCAGCCGCGGTACGCGTTGACGGTGGACACGTACACGTAGCGGCCGGCGACGGGTTCGAGTGCTCGCGCCCCAGCCAGGATCCGGTACGGCGCGAAGTCCGCGGACGAGGTGTCGATCACCGCGTCCCACGGGCCCGCTGCGGCGAGGCGCTTCAGGTCGTCGACCACCGTCCGGTCACCGCGCACCGCGCGCACGCCTTCGACGTCGCTACCGGACCGTCCGCGGCTGAAGGTGCTCACCTTCCACCCACGCCCGAGCGCCTGCTCGGCGATCGCCCGACCGAGGAACCACGTACCGCCCAGGACGAGAATCCGCATCCCGAGATCCTCCCGTGAAGCGCGCCACCAGCACCAGAACACGACGTTGCCCCGCCCACCGGGGAACATCATCGGTCGGACGCGGCGGCGTTGCTCGGGGTACCACCAACGTTCGGCCGCATCCACGCCGCCTGACGGATGAACACTCGAGTTGGCGGCTTGAGTATCGGGTCGATGCACCACAAGCATCGTCCCGTGTGCCACGAGGTGCTCTCACTTCGCCGTCAGGACATCAGGGCGACCTTGCGGATCGTCTTTCCCTCAGGACCCGGCCGCTCTATCGCCGACGGCCTCTGACACTCGGGCTCGGTCACCCATGGCCGGGGAGACCTGCTCAACCTCCATGAGCGGGGCGTCGTCCGTCAGTTCCTCGACGAGGCGGCAGCCCGCGGCGTCCTGTTCGAAGTCCCCGGAGAAACGCAGCTGGACGGCTGGCCGCTCTTCGACGAGCTGGTCAGCCGCTGAGTACCTGTTCTCGGTCGATGGTCCGCGGTCAAGTGGCGATCCCCTGGGACAGGCAGGCCAGCTCGGGCCGGAAGAGCTGTCAAATCCAGTGGCAAGCGGTTCTCGGGGTATGCACAATCATCGGTCATGTCGATGACGCCTCTGACCGGCCCGATGTGTACGCGCGAGTCGCTCGCCGCCGAGTTGCGTGAGATTGGCGTTCTCCCTGGTGAGACCCTTCTCGTGCACTCCTCCCTCAGCTCGCTCGGCTGGGTCTGTGGCGGTCCTGAGGTCGTCGTTCAGGCGCTGCTCGATGCCCTTGGTGACGACGGGACCTTGGTGGTGCCGACGCTCTCGGGGGACAACTCGGATCCGGCGGGATGGGGCTATCCGCCGGCGCCTGAGACATGGTGGGCGGAGATCCGTGCATCGATGCCGCCCTATGACCCGCGCACGACGCCCACCCGCGGTGTCGGTGTCATCCCGGAGACAGTCCGGAATTGGCCGGGCGCCGTCCGCAGCGCCCATCCGCAGACTTCTTTCGCGGCCGTGGGTCCGCGCGCCGCTGCGATCGTGGACGGCCACGCGCTGGATTGTCAGCTCGGCGAGCGAAGCCCGCTTGCCCGGCTGGAGGAAACAGGGGCGCGGATCCTGCTCCTGGGCGTGGGCTTCACGTCGTGCACGGCGTTCCATCTGGCCGAGTACCGGATTCCCGCCCCGCGGGTCGACAACTCCTTCGCGGTCATGACCCCGCGGGGACGCGCCTGGAGTACCGTGCGTGACGTTTCGATCAGCGAGGAGCGCTTCGGTGATCTGGGGGCGGCGTTCGCGAAGGAGCGGCCGGTGTTCCAGGGCAAGGTGGGTGCGGCCGAGACTCGGCTGTTCTCCCTGGCTGACGCCGTCGCGTTCGCCGAGGTCTGGCTGGCCGAGCACCGGCCGCGTACTGCCTCGACCTGATGCCCACTCTCACGCCGATCAGGCGGCTCGGGCGAGTTGGAGGGGCGGGAGGTTGGCCGCGCTCACCGCCGGCAGGAGAAGCGGCGGGTCATGAGGGTGCCACCCACTGAAGTGCTCACTTCTGGGCTGCGCGGCCGTGGTGCGGCTCCAGGACTACTCGTGGCGGTACGCGTCGGCCGTCGGCGGGCTGATGAACACGCGAGGACTGATGATCCTGGTCTCCATCAACATCGGCCTCGCCCACGACATGGTGTCGGACGAGACGTTCGCCATCCTCGTCGCGGTGGCGATCGTGACCACCGCCGCCGCGATGCCGATCTACCGGGCGTCCCTGCCGGGCGGCCAGGACCGGGCCGGATCCGACGTCGCCACGGGCCACGTGCCAGCGTCGCCCCTGGTCCCGACGGCGGACCAGAAGGCGCCGTGACATCGCCGTCGGTGGGGTGCCGTCGTCCGGCGGCGGCACCCCACCGACGTTGATCCGCGAGCGCGGTGTCGATATCGCCGAGGTCGCGGCCCTCGGGCACGTCGGGCGTAGGTCAACTACTCCGGGGCTCGGCGGGGTCAGCTGATCCGTTCCAGTATCCACATGTCGTTCGGACCGACCTGGTGCCGCTCACCCAGGCGGACCATCCAGATGCCGTACGAGTTGTTGGGCCAGCCATACGGCTGCAGTATCTCGTCGCACGAGCCGAGCTGCGCCATGCAGACGATGCCGCCGGAGGTGCTGGTGCCGCCGGTGAAGTCCCAGGCCTGGTTGGGATCCCCGTGGCATCGGTACACCCGGATGATGCCGGTCGGGCCTCCGCCGGCGTAGTTGGCGTCCAGGCACTTGTCGTAGCGGGCGCTGCGCACCTCCACGTACTGAGGGCCGTAGGCGGGGTCGGCCGGACTGATCGTCCACTGGGCGTAGATGTCGTTGCAGGCGCCGGTGTACGCGCCGGGTTCCCCGAACCGGGGGTCGTTGTACGGCCCCGCCCGCAGGCAACCCGTGGCGGTCGACCCGTTCCTGATGCGGTAGGTGCCGGCCGGGACCGCGACCAGCGGCGAGGCCTCGTTCGCGGTCTGCGTCGCGGTCTGGGTCGCCGCCACCGTGGCGGGTGCCTGGGCGGGCGCCGCGGTGGCGGTGCCGAGCACCGCCAGCCAGCCGGCCACGAGGGCGGTGACGGTGGTCAGGAGCGTGCGGAGTCTTCGATGACGTGCCATAGAAAGTCCTCCCGAGGAGTCGACGGGGGCTGCGGAACGCCGTACAGGTCTCGGAGCATCGCAGCGACGGACCTCCGGCGTCTTCGTGACCCCGCGCAAGCCGGGCGGGCACAGCGGCCCCAAACATGACACAGTCCGCAAGCTCCCGCGCCCGTGCGGGCGAACGGCACGGAGCCATGGGCAAGCACGGGAGGCGGCCGGCGGCCACCGTGTTGATCAGGTGGGTGCCCGCCACGGAATCCTGCACGCTCGCTGCCGTGACCAGCACCGCGAGCAGCAAGCCGAGCGTGTCGGTCACGATGCTTCTCTTCCGGCCGTGTCCGGAGACAGGCTGTTGTCAGCCGCTGCCGTCGTCTGAGCGGAGGAAGGCAAGATGGACCTGTGATCACGCAGATTTCGCGGGCAGAATTGCCACTGCTGGAGAAGGCGGTCCGTCACTTCCGGGGAGTTGAGGGAATCGACGCGATTCGGGCGTTCGCTGACACGCCCAGCGCACTCTCCTTCGTGGCGGCCGATGAGACAGAGATCCTTGGGTGGTGCTGGGGGCACCATCTCGCGCGCCCGGACTCGTCATCGATGCTCTATGTCCACCAGCTTGAGGTGGCGGAAGGGCACCGTCGTCAGGGCGTCGGACGGGGCCTTCTTCGAGCCTTCATCCAGACCGGGGTGAAGGCTGGAGCCACGACGATGTTCTTGACCACGGGTGAGGAGAACCTGGCGGCCCGGTCGCTCTACGAATCCCTCGGCGGTGGGCTTGCCGCGCAGGGGCCCACGGTGAACTACTGGTTTCTTCTGGATCCGCACCAGGGGTGAGTCCGGCCACCCCCCTGGTATGGCACCAACTGGCGATCCAGTCTCATCGAGCGGCCCCTCGGTACAGGGGTCAGACCAGCGACGTCGCGAGCCGCGCGGCCGGCCGCGCGTCGCCGCTCGGGCAGGGCCACCAGGTAGAGCACACCGACCGGCTCCAGCCGGCGGCCGGCCGTGGCGTTCCCGGTATCCGGTGCGGATGGTGGGGCCGAACGGCCCCCGTGACGCACGGCGAATCGCCCTGGGATGTCCTGAGACGCTCCGACTCTGCCGAGGTTGTCTCGGGAGTGGGGACGCTTCTCGTCGAGAGGCCCGGAAACCTTTAGGAAACGCATTGACCGGGTGAAAGCAGTCACCCAGACTGCATCGCATGGTAAACCGGTTTCCTACGACGGGGCGCGCGACGATCGCCGATGTGGCGGCGCGTGCCGGCGTTGCGAAATCGACGGTCTCGAAATACCTCAGTGACGGCGGCTACTACGTCTCGCCCTCAACGCGCGAGAAGATCAGGACGGCGATCGAGCACCTCGACTACCAGCCGAGCGCGTTCGCGCAGAGCCTCTCCAAGCGCCGAAGCAACACGGTCGGCGTGATGGTGGCCAGCATCGCCAACCCCTTTTACCCGGAGCTGGTTGCCGGCGTCGAGGAAGTCGTCGAGCCTGCCGGTTACACGATGTTGCTCGGCAGTTCGGGGCAGAGCCGTCAGCGGGAGGCCGACGTCGTCGGCGCGATGATCAAGCAGCGCGTGGAAGGCGTCGTGGTGACCTCGTCGACCATGCACGATCGCGAGGTCGCGCGCCTGGTCACGGCCGGCACCCAGGTCGTGGTCGCCAGCCGCGAGCTCCAGGGCGAGCTCATCGCCGACACGGTGGTGGTCGACAACCGCCGGGGTGCGTACCTCGCGGCGCAGCATCTCCATGACCACGGGCACGCCACCGCCACCCTGGTGACGGGACCGCTGGACGTCTCGGCGTTCCGCCACCGTGCCGAAGGCTTCCGGGCCGCGTACGGCGAGCGCAGCGGCGCCGTCCTCCCCCTCGCCAACAGCGAGATGACCGAGGTGGTCGGCCCCGTGGCCGAACTGCTCGGCGGGCCGGACCGGCCTACTGCCGTGCTTGCCGCCACCGACTCGATCGCGCTCGGCGTGATGACGGCCGCCGCCGCCCTGTGCCTCGACGTACCCCGAGACCTCGCGATCATCGGCTTCGACAACATCTGGTTCGGTCAGGTGCCCAACGTCGGTCTGACCACCGTCGAAGGCCACGCCCACCGCATCGGAACCGTGGCTGCCGAGCGCCTCGTCGACCGCATCGACAGCCGCCGGTCGGGTCGCCCCGGGCCACCCCCGCCGCCCAAGCGCGTCGTCGTCAAGGCCGACGTCGTGCGCCGTTCCTCGTGCGGCTGCTCCCCACCCCTGACCACGACGACAGCGCGTCGACGATCTCCCGGCTGACCCGCCACACCGCCGGTCCGTAGCTGTCGACCCAGCAGCGCCCCGAACCAGCCCGCGCCACCCCTCGCGGGCACCCGGACGTGCGCCCACACCTCAGCCATCACACCCCAGCCACCACACCCCAGCGACCACGCCTCAACCGTCCACCCAGACGCGGGTTCATGTCCCCTGAACCTGCGACGGAACGGATCCACCATGACGTCATCGAGTCCCACCCACCTCGCGGCGCAGCCGGGGCCCACCCAGCCCCAGGACACCGTGGTCGAACCGCGACAGCTGCGGCGAGCGATCACCGCGGCCGGCGTGGGGTCGGCGCTGGAGTACTACGACTTCTACATCTACGGCCTGGCCTCCGCGCTCATCTTCGGTCCGCTGTTCTTCTCCGGCCTCGGCAGCGACAGCGATGCTCTGCTCGGCGCGCTGGGCACCTACGCCGTCGGGTTCTGCGCACGCCCGGTGGGCGGCATCGTCTTCGGCGCGGTCGGCGACCGCTTCGGCCGCAAGGCCGTCCTGATGTCGACCGTCGCGCTGATGGGCACCGCGAGCTTTCTGGTGGGCTGTCTCCCCACCTACGACTCGATCGGGGTCGCGGCCCCCGCCCTGCTCGTCTTCCTCCGTGTCCTCCAGGGGCTGGGCGCCGGGGCGGAGCAGGCGAGCGCGATCACCCTCGTCTCCGAGTTCGCGCCACCCGAGCGGCGAGGCTATTTCGCATCCTTGCCCTACGTCGGCATCCAGGCCGGAACGCTGCTCGGCGCCGGCGTCTTCGCGATCCTCGGTGCGACCAACGAGGACCTGCTGCTCGACTGGCTCTGGCGCCTCCCGTTCCTGGCCAGCGCCGTCCTCATCGTGGTGGCCCTGGTCATCCGGCTGCGCATGCAGGAGAGCCCCGCGTTCAAGGCGATGGAGTCCCAGAGCGAGCTGGTGAAGAACCCGGTGCGCAAGGTGCTGCGCGAGTCGCGCCCGAACGTGCTGCGAGCCGTCGGGCTCCGCATGGCGGAGAACGGCAACTCGTCGGTGTACCTCACCGTGGTGGTCGCCTTCATCGCCGGCATGGAGGTCTACGACGGCAACGACGCCCTCGGGAGCCAGGCGGTCGCCGTAGGCGCCGCCGTCGCCGCGCTCACCGTCGTCCTCTTCGGCCGCGCCAGCGACCGGATCGGGCGGGTGCGGATGTACCGCATCGGCACCGTCATCCAACTGGTGTTCGCCCTCCCCGCGTTCTACCTGATCAGCCTGGGCCACACCTGGCTGGTCCTGGCCGTGGTCGGCTTCGGGTTCGGCGTCGCGGTGCAGGCCGTCACCGGACCGCACTGCTCCCTGCTGCCCGAGCTGTTCGGCGCCCCGCACCGGCTCACCGGCGTGGCCATGTCGCGCGAGATCTCCGCGGTCCTGGCGGGCGGTTTCGCCCCCCTCCTCGGTGCCGTCCTGCTGTCCGCGACCGACTGGGCCTGGTGGTCCATCGGCGCCTACTCGGCGGCGTTCGCGTTGATCTCCTTCCTCACCACCTTCGTGACCCCCGAGACCCGCGGCCGCGACCTGCTCAGCCCGGAGGACGCGCGATGAGCATCAGGACCGACATCACCGAACGCGGGGTCGCACATGTGAGCCTGTGCCGCACGCAGAAGCGCAACGCCCTCGACCGCGCCATGCTCGAGCTGCTCCGCGACGCCGTCGCTGGGTTGGCGGGTCGTCCCGACGTGCGGGTGGTCGTGCTCCGCGGTGAGCATGGCGTGTTCAGCGCCGGAGCCGACATCGACGAGTGGGCCGCCCCGTCGCAGGACGAGGCCGCGGCGCTCTCCCAACTCGGCCAGGACACGTTCGACGCCCTCGCCGACCTGCCGGTGCCCACGATCGCCGTGGTCGAGGGCTGTGCGCTCGGCGGCGGCCTTGAGCTCGCCCTGGCCTGCGACCTGCGGATCAGCACCACAGACGCGACCCTCGGCCTCCCCGAGCTGGGCCTGGGCAACCTGCCCTCATGGGGCGGAACGGCGCGCCTCGCCGATGTGGCGGGGCTCGGCGTCGCGCGGCACCTGCTGCTGTCCGGTGAGCTCGTGGACGGCGCCCGGGCGGCGGCGCTGCTCGTCGTGACGTCGGCTCATCCGCGGGACGGCCTGGAGGCCGCGCTCGAGGCCACGGTGTCCCGGCTCCTGGCGGCGGAGCCGCGAGCTCTCGCCCTGGCCAAACGTGTCCTGCGCGAGCTGCGCTCGGAGTCGTCGTTGGAGGCCGCTCTGGCGGCCCACACCGCTGGTCTGGAGTCCTCCCGCGCCCGCAAGCAGGCCTTCCTCGATCGCCGACGCCGCAACCGGGCCGCCCGCTCCGGCGCGACGGGGGCGGCGTCATGAGGGGAGCGTCATGAGGCGACCCGACGGCTCGGCTCCCGCCCATCCCTTCGATCTGACCGGGCGAAACGCGCTGGTCACCGGCGGTGCGGGCGGCCTGGGCCAGGAGATGGTGAGAGCGCTGGTCGCGGCGGGTGCCGCCGTTGCCGTTCACCATCTCGGCCAGGCGACCGAGGCCGAGGCCCTGGTGGAGCGGGTGCGCGCCGACGGCGGCACGGCGGCGGCCGTCGAGGGCGACGTCTCCGACTGGGACGCCGCCGCGGCCTTCGTGGCCGCCGCCGAGGACGCGCTCGGCCCTCTCGACGTGCTGGTGAACAACGCCGGCTCCATGGCCCCGGCCCGGATCGTCGACATGACCCTTCAGGACTGGCGGCGCACCATCAGCGTCGACCTCGACGGTGTGTTCGTCGTCTCGCGACATGTGCTGACCGGCATGCTCCGGCGCGGGCACGGCGCGATCGTCAACGTGTCCTCCCAGCTGGCGTTCAAGGGCGCCGAGGACTTCGCCAGCTACTGTGCGGCCAAGGCCGGCGTGCTGGGCCTCACCCGGGCGATGGCGCGCGAGGTCGGGCCGGCCATCCGGGTGAACGCGATCGCGCCGGGCCCGGTGACCACCCCGATGACCGCGGCGTCCTTCACCGACGAGCTCACCCGGGCCCGCACCGCCGGGCTGGTGGCCGGTCGGATGGGCGAGGCACACGAGATCGCGCCGGCCGTCGTCTATCTCGCGAGTGACGCCGCCTCGTTCGTGCACGGCCAGACCCTCCACCTCAACGGGGGCGGCGTGATGGCGTGACCCCTCGCCCCGCTCCATCCCAGACCCCCGCCCACGAGAGCCCGCAGCCCGCGAAGGACGACGAATGAACATCCCCACCCGCCCGGACCCCGCGCCACGGGCCTCGCGCCGGGTGCGCGGTGGACCACGGTTCCTTTCGGCCCGCGAGGCCGTCGGCCTCATCCGTCCCGGTGACACGGTCGCCATCGGCGGGTCGGGGGGCGGTCTCGTCGAGCCCGACCTGCTGCTCCGCGCGCTCGGCGAGGCCTACGAACACGGCGCCGGCGCCGGCAACCTCACGCTCGTGCACACCACCGGGATCGGGGACCGCGAGGGCGGTGGCATGGACCATCTCGCCAAGCCGGGTCTGGCTCGCCGGATCATCGCCGGCAACTGGGGCATGGCGCCGAAGATGAGCCAGATGGTGACGGAGAACCAGTTCGAGGCCTACAACTTCCCGCAAGGCGTGATGAGCCAGCTGTTTCGCGAGATCGCGGGGGGCCGACCCGGCCTGGTCACCCACGTCGGCCTCGGCACCTTCTGCGACCCCCGGCTCGAGGGCGGCCGGCTCAACGAGGTCACCACCGAGGATCTTGTCGAGGTGACCACGCTGGGCGGCCGGGAGTGGCTGTTCTACCCCGCGCTCGGCCTCGATGTCTGCCTGATCCGGGGGACCGTGGCCGACGAGAAGGGCAACCTGTCGTTGGACGAGGAGGGTGCCAACCTCGAGATGCTCTCCGTCGCGCAGGCCACCCGGAACTCCGGTGGCCTCGTCATCGCGCAGGTCAAACGGGTCGCCGCCGCGGGCTCGATCCCGCCGCGCTCGGTCGCCGTGCCGGGCATCTGCGTCGACGTCGTGGTGGTGCACCCCGAGCAGCGGCAGTTGGTCACCCACGACTACAACCCGGCGTTCTCTGGCCAGCACAAGCAGGCGCTGAGCCACCTGGAGCCCTTCCCCCTCGACCAGCGAAAGGTCGTCGCGCGACGGGCGTTGGCCGAGATCCGCGACCACGACGTCGTCAACCTCGGCGTCGGAATCGCCGACGGCGTCGCCTCGGTGGCCGCCGAGGAGGGCTGGTCCGACCTGTTCACGCTGACCATCGAGCAGGGGCTCGTCGGCGGCGTGCCGGCGCGCGGGGTGATCTTCGGCGTGGCCACCAACCCGACGGCGGTGCTCGACCAGCCCTACCAGTTCGACTTCTACGACGGCGGCGGCCTCGACATCACCTTCCTCGGCTTCGCCCAGGTCGACAGCCTCGGGAACGTCAACGTCTCGAAGTTCGACAAGCGCGTCGTCGGCACCGGAGGCTTCGTCAACATCTCGCAGAACGCCTCGACCGTGGTGTTCTGCGGCACCTTCAACGCGGGCGGGCTGCGTGCCGTGCCCCACGACGGGCGGCTCGACCTCGCGTCGGAAGGCAGGCACCGCAAGTTCGTCGACGAGGTCGAGCAGGTCACCTTCAGCGCGGAGCAGGCCCGGTTGCGCGGCCAGCGGGTCCTCTACGTCACCGAACGGGCCGTCTTCACGCTCGGGGAACGCGGCCTGGTGCTGGTGGAGGTCGCCCCGGGCATCGATGTCCGAGCCGACGTGCTCGACCAGTTGCCCGGGCCGGTCGAGGTCGCCGAGCCGCTGGCCGAGATGGAGGCCGCCCTGTTCACCGACGCCCCGCTGGGCGCGGCATGGCGCCGGACCCAGTTCCTCAGCGACCCTCGACGACGAAGGCCCTGATCGCCTCGACGGCGCCGCCGCGCGCCCATTCGGTGAAGGAGGAGGAAAGCATCAGCGTGTCGATGGACTCGGGGTCACGGAAGCGCCGCCGGCCGATGCCCTCCCTGATGTGCCGGTCTGCGCCGCGCACCACGTCGGAGTTCTCGCCGGCGACCACCACGGTCTCCACGCCGGTGAGATTGGCGATGGTGCCGACGAGCATCCCCAGCGCCCAGCCCGCCTGGCGAACGATGTCCTGGCACACCACGTTGCCTTCCGCGGCCAGCGGAGCGATCTCCTCCAGGGACACCGGCCGCTCCAGTCCGTAGGCGGCAGCCGACAGGACCGCTCTCGTCGAGAGATACGACGAGACGCAGCCCCGGTGCCCCACCGGGCACATCGGGCCGCCGGGGTCCAGGATATGGTGCCCGAATTCCACGACGCCCTTTTCGGCGAACTGCAGGACGCGGCCGTTCAGACAAAGGGCGTATCCGATGCCGGGGCCGAGGGTCACCAGGGCGAAATCGGAGAGCCCGCGGGTCACCCCGAACCAGTGTTGGCCGTAGGCGAGCGCGAAGACGTCGTTGCGGACCACGCACGGGATGCCCATGGCATCGTTCAGCACGGAACGCAGGGGAACCTGCCACCAGTCAAGCCAGGGCGCGTCGAACAGCGCGGGCTCCACCGTGTGGTCGCCGCTCGGGGAGTTCCCGCCCATGGTGATTCCCGCGGCGACGGGCGGCATGCTTTCCTGCGCCAGCCGGTCCATCAAGGCCCTGGCCTGTGCGGCGACTCCTTCGGGCGTACGGACGTCGAGTGGCTCGGAGTGTTGTGCGACCACCTCGGCCCGCAGATCGGTGATGACCCCGTGCATCCAGTCCGACGTCACCTTCGCCCCGAAGAAATGGAAGTCCTTCGCGGCGATGTCGAGCGGAAGTGTGGGGCGGCCGTTGACTGGGTCGTGGAGGATTCCCCGTTCCACCAGGAGCCCGGACTGCACGAGGGGCTTCGTCAGGCGGGTCAGGCTGCCTGTCGACAGCCCCAGAAGTCGGGCAAGCTCGGTCCTCGACCGCGGGCCGGTGACCAGCAGTTCCCTGATGATGGGTCGGGCGGGCTGGGAGACAGCGTCCCACGCCCCGATCGTCGGCTGTCTGCCGCTCTGCTCGGATGCTTCGTGCACAGGCGCAGCGTAGCTCGCATAGAAGTCCTGTGATCGTGTCTCCTTATCCCCGATCATCCACGGAGTCCTCCGCTGATCATGTCGAGCCGCCAGAAGCGCTGGAGGAAGAGCAGCAGTGCGATGAGGGGGATGATGGACACGGCTGTGCCGGTGATGGCGACGCTGTACAGGGATGGTTGGCTCGAGCCCTTCGACAGTACGGTGTAGAGGCCGAGATTGATGGGGTACTTGCTCTCGTCGGAGAGCATGATGAATGGCAGTAGGAAGTTGTTCCAGTTGCTGACGAACTGGAGCATGAAGATGGTGACCATGCCGGGGAGCATCATGGGCATGCCGATGGTGGTGAAGATGCGGTATTCGCTGGCTCCGTCGATGCGGGCCGACTCGATGAAGGAAGCCGGTATGGAGGCGTCGGCGTAGATGCGGGCGAGGTAGATCGCGAAGGGGGAGATGAGGCCGGGTAGGAGGACTGACCAGTAGCTGCCGACCATGTCCAGTTCGGACATGATGAGGTATTGGGGAATGGCCAGTGTCATTCCCGGCACCAACACGCCCGCGAGGATCATGTAGAAGAGCGCGTTGCGGCCTGGGAAGGAGTAGCGGGAGAAGGCGTATCCGGCGGCGGCGGATATCAGGGTGCACAGCAGCGCTCCCACGCCGGCGTAGAGCAGGCTGTTGAGGGCCCACTGGCCGTACAGTCCGTCGTTGTAGGTGAACAGGTCGCGGAGGTTGTCGACCAGGCCGTCGCCGGGTTGGAAGGTGAAGGTGGAGAAGAGGTCGGACTGCGATTTGGTGGCTGCGATGACGATCCACGCGATCGGGACCAGGCAGTAGAACGCGCCGATCAACAGGACGATGGTGGGGATGATCTTGGCGCGGTGGTGGGCCTGCCGCACCGCGGGCGGGTCGCTGCGTGGTGGTGCCGGTCGCTTCGCCGGGGCGGCGCTGCGTGGTGTGGTCTGGGTGCTCACTGGAAGCCTCCGAACGCCCGGCGTTGGGCCGCTTGCAGGAGGAGCAGGGAGACGAGGAAGGTGCCGATCGCCAGGATGACGGAGCCGGCGGCGGCCATGGGTAGGTCGTCGCGGACGAAGCCGCTGTCGTAGATGTGCATCAGCGGTACCCAGTCGCCGGAGATTTCGGTGGTCATGGGCTGCAGGGTGGTGGGTTCGCCGTAGACCTGGAGCGTGCCGACGAGGGAGAACAGGCCGGTCAGCACGAGGGCGGGGATGACGAGGGGGATCTTGACCCGTAGGGCCAGTTGCCATTCGGTGCAGCCGTCGATCCGTGCCGCGTCGTAGACCTCGTTCGGGATCGCGCGCAGGGAGGTGTAGATGATCAGCATGTTGAAGCCCACGCCTCCCCACACGGCGATGTTGGCCAGCGATCCGTAGAGGTTCCAGCCTTCCAGGAAGGGGATGGTGTCCATTCCCGCCTGCTCGGTGAGGTAGCTGAACGGGCTGGTGGAGGGGAGGTACATGAAGCCCCACAGCAGGGAGGCGATGACGCCGGGGACCGCGTACGGGAGGAAGATCGCGGCGCGGGACAGGCGCCGGCCCCTGGCACCCGTGTGGTCGAGCATCAGCGCGAAGCACAGGGCGAGTCCGAGGGTGAGGGGGATGGCGATCACGCCGTAGGCGGCCAGCCGGCCGAACCCGGCCCAGAACTCGCCCTCGGACAGGGTCTGGGTGTAGTTCTCCAGTCCGACGAACACCTCGCGTCGGCTGCCGAACAGGCTCCCCTGCTCGACCCGCATGCCCCGCACGCTCAGGTACAGCGCGTAGACCACCGGGATCGCCAGGAAGGCGAGGAAGAGGAGAAGCGCGGGGGCGATAAAAACATAGGGAGCCGACACCCGGCGCCGCCGCCTGACCGCAGGCCCCTCCATGGGCGCGCTGGCCCGCTGAGTGACGTGTCCTGCCATGATGACCTTCGCGCTAGAGGAACTTCGGGGGAGATGAGGCGGCTACATCCCGATCAGGGGGCAACGTCGAATCCCTGGTCTGTCATGTCGCTGATCACAGCCTCCTGGGTCTGCCGCAGCGCGTCCTCCAGGGACGTGCCCTCACGCACGGCCTCCTGGAACGCGTCGGTCAACTCGGACTGGGCCATGTTGACGTTGGGCCCCCACTGGATGTTGGGCAGAGTGCTGCTCGCCGCGCCGTTCGCGACCTCCCAGTAGTCCTGCTGATCGCCCACCAGCGGTGGCGGCGGCTGTTCCGCGGACACCTCCTGGCATTCAACAGAAGCGGGGTACTCGCCCATCGCGATCTGAAGTTCGCAGGCCTCGCCGGAGGTATTCATCCAGGTGATGAACTCCACCGCCGCATCGACCTGATCGTCGTCGGTGACGGTCAGCGCCGAACCGCCCTGGAACGCCACCTGTTCCTCGCCGTCCTCCCAGCGCGGCATCGGCGCGATCGCCCAGTCGCCCGCCTGTGACTCCGCGATGCCGTAGATGACGCCCGGCGACCACAGCCCCGCGGGCCACGAGAGGATCTCGCCCTTGTTCAGCTTGTTGTTCCACTCGGGAGTCAACAGCGGCCCACCCTGGACCAGATCGCGATCGAGCAGGTCCTGCCAGAAGGAGGCGACGCCAAGCGACGCATCGTCCGCGATGCCCACCGACCACGTGCCGTTGTCGACCTGCCACCACTGGCCACCCGCCTGCTGCGCCATGCCGGCGAACCCGCCGAACTCCGCCGGGGCGAACGTCGTCAGGTACGTGTCCGGGTCCTCGCGCCGCACCTCCTGGGCGACCTCGGCGAACTCCTCCCACGTGGAGGGCACCTCAACGCCGAGTTCGTCGAAGCGGGCCTTGTTGTACAGCAGGACCTGAGGACCTATGTCGATCGGCACCCCGTAGAGATGGCCGTCGAAGCTCGTCAGGTTCCAGGTCCCCGGATTGAACTCGCCCTCCAGGGTCTGGGCCTGGTCCTCGATCTCGACCAGAGCGCCCGACACGATCAGCGAGGGGATCGTCTGGTACTCCAGACAGGCGACGTCCGGGGCGTTGTCGGCACGGCCTGCCGTCAGCAGCTTGGTGGCCGTGTCCGTACCGCCGCCGGCGTCCGTGTGCTTGATCTGGATGTCGTCGTGGGTGGCGTTGAACTCCTCGACCTTCGCCGTCTCGCCCCAGCACCAGTAGTCGAGCGTGACGACACCGCCATCGCCGCCGCTGCCACCACCGCCACAGGCGGCCAGCACGGCCGTCACGCCCGTGAACGCGCACAGGCGTCCCAGGAAGCGTCTCCGCATGGAGGTCTCCGTCCCAAGAGTGATCCGCGCACAGAACGAGCCGTCCCCGAGCCCCGCCCGTGATTGACGCGCACAACCTACTCCCGCCAGATGAACGCTGTCCATGACTGATAACGAACGAATATTGCCCTCGATTTATGACAAATTGACCAGGCGGCGCCACTCGGCAGCTTCGCAGCAAAATGATCGTGAGGTGCTATACCCCGTTTCGCGAGCTTTTTTCCTATCGACCTCATTCGTGGCCACCCGAGGTTCCACCTCGCGGAACGCGAAGCCGAACCCTGCGGGGGCGGCGGTCAGGTGGTACTGGGGCAGCGGGGCGGGACCGCAGGACTGGGTGCCGATGCCGTGCTGGGCGTGGTCGAGGTTGATCCAGACGGTGTCGCCGGGGACCAGATCGGTGGTGTGTTCCGCGGCGTCGAGTTGTTCGCTGGTCCAGCGCCGGGCCGTGAGCCAGAACGGCAGCGGGCCGGCCTCGATGCGCAGAGCGGCGTCGTCAGCGCGGAGTTCGGCCCAGCGCACGTCGGCGCGTGCGCCGTTCTCCTGAGGGCGGACGTACGGCGACTGCATCGCGACGACGGTCATGGCGTAGCGACCCGGACGGAAGGCGGCACGCGTGTCCGGGTACGCCTCGCCCGGGCCGCCGCCGTACCACCGCACCCGGCCGAACGCGGCCGGCAGCCCCAGACGCAGCCCGAGCCGCGGCAGCGGGCAGGGCCAGTCACCCCGCGGCCGGACGTCGACCGTCACCCAGAGCGCGAAGCCGACCGGTGGCGGCGTCGAAGACGGCCGGGCCCAGGGTGATCCGGCCACCGCCGCGGCGGGGAACCGCGGCCCGGACCCGCGCCCGGTGGGAGCCAGATCAGAAGGCGGTGGGGGCGCGGCGGTCAGCTGGGTCCAGGCGACTTCGTGGCCGGTCTTGGCCCAGGGCGTGTCGGTGGCCAGCACGGCGCGGAGGGTCCAGACCGCCTCGCCCTGCTGGGTGCCGGGCGGTACGGCGGGCAGCGGGACGTCGGTGGAGGCGCCGGCGGGCAGGGTCGGGACGGTCAGATCGCCCCACAAGGGTGCCCGGGGGCGGGGACCGGGTTCTCGTGGTACGGCGGCGCGGAGCGGGACGCCTCGCCGTGGGGTCGGTCGGACATGGATCTCCTCGGAACACGGCCGGCCGCCGGGCTGAACGATCCCGGCGGCCGGTTTGTGGATCAGGCGCCGTTGCCGCTGTAGATGGTGGCTTCTTCGGCGGTTGAGGTGATGCCGTTGGGGCCGTTGAAGGCGCGTTCGCCCCAGTCGCTGAGCTGGGCGGGGTCGAAGTTGAGGACCAGATCGAGGATGGGGTCGGTGTTACCGCTCCAGGACCAGGCCAGATAGCCGAGTCCGAGTTCCTCGGCGGTGGCCATGATGGTGTCCTCGTCCGGGTCGCCCCACTGGTCGCCGGGCGCTCCGAACTCGCCGATGACGATGGGCAGTCCGGCGTTGACGAAGGCGTTGAGGTAGTCGGTGATCTCGGCGGCGGTGTCGTAGACCGAGTACATGTGGATGTCGAACAGCAGGTTGCCGGTGGGGTCGGCGTCGTACACGGTTTGGGCGTTGGCGCGCATCACGCCCTCCCAGTCCTGGCCCCAGTTGGGCGCGTCCACCATCAGGGTGTGCTCGAACCCGGCGTCGCGCAGCTTCTGGACCGCGGCGATGGTGGGTTCGGTCCAGCCCGCGGCGTTGGTGTTGCCCCAGGGCTCGTTGCCGATGTTGATGACGACGTAGTCCTCCTGGCCGACGAGGACGTCCTTCAGGCCGATCCAGTAGTCGGCCGCCTGGTCGAGCGAGGCGGCCGTGGCCTCCTCCGCGTAGCCGGTGGTGTCATGCACCTCCAGCACGCAGATCAGCCGGTTCTCCTTGCACAGGTCGACGACGTTCGCCACGTCCTGAGGGCTGTTGGGCCCCCAACGCTGGCCACTGCCCAGGACGACCCGGACGGTGTTGGCGCCGAACTCCTTGATGTCGGCGAACGACTGCGTCTCGTTCGCGTACCAGGCGTGAGGGTGGTTGACGCCACGCATGACGAAGTCGTTGCCGTTGCCTTCGACCAACCGGCCATCGCTGATATGGATTCCGGCGGCCGCCGCGGGCTCAGCCTGCGCGACCCCGGCGACATGGCCAAGGCCCAGCACGGCCGCCAGCGCCGCCAGCAGGGCGACCAGTGTTGTCTGTCGTTTTCTCATTGCGGCTCCAAAAGTGAGCGGAAACGAGCGGTGCCTCCCGGAAGATGTGATGGGCATGTCAACTCCACTCCGCGGAGGCGACCGCCGACTCGTTACTGCGGCAGGCAACGATGCGCACGCAATCAACCACAAAGCCTGGGCAGAGCTTTGGCGTTGAAGCAACTGGGGGTGACAGGTTGCCTGATCTTCGGGCTTCTCCAGCCTACACGGCAGCCCTTCACCCGGAAAGGCTCTGAGTCGAAGCCATGTCGCCAGCCGTTCCGGCCGGTTGAGTCGGGGAGGAGGGCGCTGGCGGCGGGCGTTCGGCCCGTCCGAGGTCACAGTGGGATACCGGACCCGGCGAACACATGACCCGCACCACCCCGTCACACCTACATTGTTTGGGCTTCATTGCTCCACTGCACTGCTGGCCCGGCGCACGCGCGCGTCACCGTGGCATCGTGCGCCCTCGCGGACGGAGAACGATGAGCACCACTGCGACCACTCCCTGGCCTCGATGGCGCACCCGCCTGGCGGCCCTGGCCGCCCTCACCACGACCCTGCTGGCGGGCACGCTGCCGGCCGCAGCCGAGCCCCCGTTCGATCCCGACATCAACCGCAGGCCGTACCAGCCCGGTCCCATGCTCGTGAACCCGGGCGCAGGGGCGAACACGTCCAATCCGTACGGCTTCAACCTGCTGGGTGTCGGCAACCTCGGCAACCCCGCCTACTACGAGTTGCAGGAGAGCTACACCGTGCGGCTCTACTTCAACTATCGCGGCTCGACCGACTCCTCGACACAGGACGAGGAGATGCACTGGATCGAAGGCCTCGACGACATCATGTCGACGATGGTCCTGGAGACCAACAAATGGGTCGGCGGTCGACTGGAGTACGACGACTACGACGGTGAAACGTGGCCCGGCAGCGTCGAGGAGGGGGAGATCGCCATCGTCTTCGACCACCTCTCCTCCAAGGCGGTCGCCGCGCCGGTGTCCCGCCTGGACAACCGGGGGGCGATTCACGATGGCGGGCTGATCCGGGTGAACGCCGTCGAAACCTGGACCGACCTGGTCGACGAGAGCAACGACGGCGACCGCGAGGCCCGGTACGCGATGGCAATCGTGCTCATGCACGAGATCGGCCACATCCTCGGCCTGGCCCACTACAACACACCGTTCGACGGCGACAACACTCTGATGTCGTCGATACGTCTGACCTCCGACGTCTCCAGCTGGAACGACGTGTGGACCGCCGGCGACAAGGCCGGTCTGATGAACCTGGCCGGCTGGCGCGACGAGGCCATCGAGTGCGCGGACACCGGGGACTGCGAGCAGATCTGGGAGAAGAACGACCCCCTCGCCTGGCCGCCTGACCCGCCGGACCACACGTACGACCGAGTGCCCTGACGAACACCGCGCCGGACGGACGGCGTCCCACCGCCCGTCCGGCACCACACGTGGACCACCCCCATACCGGCGCCGAACAAGGTCGTCACCACCGCCCCAAGGGCATCAGCCCTCGCAGACAACACTCACCCCACCCGCGCTGATCTCACCGCGCCAACAACACGAACACACGTCACCAACAAGCCCTGCCAACTCACCACGTAGCCGCTCGACGTCGCCCGGCCTCATATCAGGCACCAGGCCCACAACCAGCCAAGACGCACCGAACCAACGAAGCACTACCTGCCCGCACGGCCGCCTCCGCACAGCCGCTGGTGTCAACTCGAAAAGGTTTCGTCAGGGGTCCTCGCAGGCCGTTAACCATTGGCCAATGCCGTGGCTAACCTGCCTCTGACACACCGAAGTTACCGGGCGGTTCGCCTCCCGCGTGACCGGTGGATCCGATCGCCAGTGCACCTTCAGGAGGATTCGTGCAGAACCCGTCCCGAGCACAGCGCAGGGCCCGCGTCGCCGTCTCCCTCGCGGCCGTCGCCACCGCTGTGGCCGCCGCCACGCTCGTCGTGGCCCCGGCGGCGTCCGCCGACGCGCCGCAGCCGCGGATCGTCGGCGGCGAGCCGACCACGACCGACGAGTACCCGTACATCATGCAGATCACGGACACCACCGGCTTCCAGTTCTGCGGCGGCACCTTGGTGGCTCCGAACAAGGTCGTCACCGCCGCCCACTGCATGCAGGGTGAGAGGCCAAGCACCATCGAGGTCGTCGGCGGGCGCACCGAGCTCGAGGGCACCGACGGCACCGTGTCCGCCGTCACCAACATATGGAGGCACCCCGAGTACGACCGCGTCAACTTCGTCAACGACGTGGCGGTGATCACGCTCGAGGACGCGATGCCGTACGACACCCTGCCGATCGCGCAGGCGGAGGACTCGGACCTCTACGAGGAGGGCACCCTCACCCGCATCCTCGGCTGGGGCGCGACCAGCAGCAACGGCTCCTTCCCCGACCAACTCCTCACCGCCGAGGTCCCGGTGGTCTCGGACGAGGCGTGCGCCGAGGTCTACGATCCGGGCTTCGATCCCGACGCCCATGTCTGCGCCGGCTACGAGGAGGGCGGAGTCGACACCTGCCAGGGCGACAGCGGGGGCCCGCTGGTGATCGAGGGCCGGCTGGCTGGCATCACCTCCTTCGGCCAAGGCTGCGCCGAGCCCGGCTACCCGGGCGTCTACACCCAGGTCAACACCTACGCGGACCTGTTGGCCGCGCAGATCAACTCCTGACCCGAACTGCCGCACGCGCCTGAATGAGGGCTGCCTTCGGCAGGGTTTCTCCCGTCGAAGGCAGCCCGCCGGACGCGAACCGCGCGCGGGTGGCGCCCGGGGCAGCCGGGCTACGGCCGGAGAACGATCTTGCCGTGGGTGTGCCGCCGTTCCAGCTCGCGGAACGCCTCGCGTACCTGCTCCAGCGGATAGGCGCGGGCGATCGGCACCTCCAGCTCTCCGCGCGCGACAAGCCGGGCCAGCTCGCCCAGCACCACCACGCACGAAGCCGAGGCTTCGCCGTAGGTCCGCGCGCCAACCCTGGCCGCGGCCTGCCAGTCGCGGATCGTGTTGATCCGCTCAGGCCGCACGCCCAACTCCACCGCCAGATCCACGTAGCCGTCGCCGAACGTGTCGATGAACGCGTCGACGTGCCCGGTGGCCTGCCGAATCCGCTCGGCCACGCCGTCCCCATACGCAACCGGGACCACACCGCGCTCCTTCAACCAGGCGTGGTTCCGCTCGCTCGCCAGCCCGATCACCGTGGCGTTGCGCCTCCCGGTGGCCTATGTCGGCGCGATGGGATCACACCGAACGCACCGAGCCCGGGTCGAACGGCTGCGCGCGGCGGGCGTCACCGAGGCCGAGTTGGCTGGGCTGCGCTCGCCGATCGGCCTGGACCTGGGGGCACGGACTCCGGAGGAGACGGCCCTGTCCATCGTCGCGGAGATCGTCGCCCTCCGGCACGGCGGCTCCGGCACGCCGCTGACCGGCAGCGGGACGGCCATCCACCAGGACACCGTGGCCTGATCCACGAGACAGCCCAGCAGCCGCGATCCGGTGGCGGTCGGGGCCGCCCGGCGACCAAGGCGCGGTACCGCTGGGCCGCGCCGCCCGGGCCGGGCCCGGGCGGCGCGTCGGACTGGGTGAACGGTGCCTGAAGGGGCACCGGCCTCGGCCCCTCAGGGCGAGCCGACCTGCGCGCTCACCTCCGCCGAGTACGTCAAGACCCGGGCGTAGACGCCGGGGTAGCCGGCCCGGGCGCAGCCCTCGCCCCAGGAGACGACGCCGACCAGCACGCCGTCGACCACCATCGGACCGCCGCTGTCGTACTGGCAGGCGTCCACGCCGCCCTCGGGGAAGCCGGCGCAGACCATGGCCGGGGTCTGAGCCTCCGGGTCGTTGCCCGCGTAGTACGCCTCGCAGTCCGCGTCCGCGACGATCGGGACCTCGGCGGTCCGCAGATGGTCGGTGGCGGTCCCGTCCTCCGCGTCCCGGCCCCAGCCCAGGATGCGGGCCATGGTGCCGGGGGCGTACAGAGCGGCGTCGTCCGGTCCGGCGAAGGGCACGGTCGGGAACGGCATCTCCTCGACGAGCGTGAGCACGGCGATATCGGCCACCTTCGTGGTGGAGTCGTAGCCCGGGTGGGTCCAGATGTCGCTGACCTCCCGGAACGTGCCGGTGTCGCTGAAGCGGTCCTCACGCCCGCCCACCACCCCGACCTGGCTGGGCAAGGAACTGCGCACGCAGTGCGCGGCGGTGACGACCTTCGTCGGCGCGACGAGCGTGCCCCCGCAGAAGTGCCCGCCGGAACTGCCCGTGATCTGCATGACGAACGGGTACTCGGCGATGGTGGTGGCCTCGCCGCCCACGATGCGCGTGGACGGCGGCCCGCTGGCGGAGGCGCCGGCGGGCGGGGCGAGTGCGACGGTCAGGCAGGCGGCGAGCAGGGCGAACACCGCGGTGAGGCGGCGGCGCGACTGGATGAACATGTGCTCCCTTATCGATGATGCGTTTGCATGTGTCAGCCGCGACCCCACCACGCGCGTCCGCGGCTGTCACCACGTCCCCACCGGCCCCGTGATGCAAAGGGCAGCGGGCCCTCCCGGCACCGTGTCCGAACGTCCCTCCCGACGACGGTTCTCGCCCCTCCCCCGCGGTTACGGCAGCGGGCCCTCCTGTGCCGTCGGGACCGGCCCCATCCGGAGCGGGTAGCCTGCGATCCCCCGGAAACTGGGAGCTGATCCGATGGACGACAGCACCGCGGCTGGATCAGCGTCGTGGCGGACCGGCGAGGTGATCGACGGCCGGTACGAGGTGCTCGGAGTGCTCGGGCAGGGTGGCATGGGCGTGGTGCATCGCGTCCGACATCGCGTGTGGGGCACCGACCTGGCGGTGAAGAGTCCGCGACCCGAACCGTTCCGGTCCGCCCGCTATCGGCAGCACTTCGTCACCGAGGCCGAGGTGTGGGCGTCGCTCGGCCTGCACCCGAACGTGTGCGGCTGCTTCTACGTGCGCACGCTCGGCGGGGTCCCGCGGGTGTTCGCCGAGCACGTCGCGGGCGACGACCTGAAACGGTGGATCACCGGGCGGCGGTTGTACGCGGGGGCGCGGCCGGCGGTTCTCGCCCGGATCGTGGATCTGGCGATCCAGATGGCGTGGGGGCTGGAGCACGCACACGCCCGCGGGCTGGTGCACCCGCGCCGTGGCCGCGACCGCCGTGGAGCACGAAGCGCCCCTGGACACCAGCATCCTGGTGACCGTGGGGGGCATGACTCCCGCCTACGCCTCTCCGGAGCAGGCCGGCGGGGGTCCGGTGGGGCGGCGCAGCGACATCTACAGCTTCGCGGCGTCGGTGTTGGAGATGTTCACCGGCGGCGTGACCTGGGAGATCGGACCCTACGCCGGCGCGGCCCTGGCCGCACACCGCGCCGGCCGGCCGGAGGATTCCGAGCTGCCTGAGCTCCCGGCCGAGGTGGCCGCGCTGCTCGAACGGTGTCTCCAGCACGAGCCCCGGCATCGTCCGGCGTCGATGGCCGACATAGCCGGCGAGCTGGCCGGGATCTACCGCCAGGTGGTGGCCACCCGTATCCGCGCACCCAACCCGTCGCGGCGGACCTGCGCGCGGACGAGCTGAACAACCGGGGCCCGTCACTGCTCGACCTCGGCAGGCCGGCCGAGGCGGCGGAAGCGTTCGAGGCCGCCATCGCCGCCGACCCGCGGCATCTCGAAGCCACCTACAACGACGGCCTGCGCCGGTGGCGATCCGGCGCCATCACCGACGATGTGCTGATCAACAGGCTCGAGGGCGCGCGGACCGCATCAGGCGACTCCTGGCTGGCCCGGTATCTGCTGGCCGAGGTCCACCTGGAGCGTGGCGACCTCACCGCGGCGCACGAACTGCTGCGCACCGTCGAGCACGTGGCACCGGAGCGGTCCGAGGTCGAGAACGCCCTGCGCACCGTTCGGTCGGAACGACCGACCGACACCCGCCGCGTCGAGACCGCCGCGATGAGCTGGCACGAGTACGAGGGGCCCGGGATACCGGGCATGGAGATCCGGTTCACCGCGGACGGGCGGCGGGCGCTGGCCGTCTCCGGGGAGCGCGTGGGGCTGTGGGACGTCCATGGTGGACAGTGTCTGGTCCGGCTGAGCGGGCAGCGGGACGGACCACATATCGACGTCAGCGCCGACGGACGGTTCGCCCTGTGCGGCAGCGGAGCCAGGGTGCGGCTGTGGGACCTGACCAGTGGTCGTGAACGGTGGCGAGCCAGCGGCGTCGCCCCCTCAGCGGGGGCGACCGCCAGCCCGCGCGAGGTTCGGACCTCCCGCCACGGAGCCGAAGGCACATCGTGCGGCCTACGGTTCGCGTGGCTGGAGTCCTCGCAGTGCCGTGTCCACCACCTGGTCGGCGTATTCGGGGGTCAGCGGGCCGGTGCGTTGCAGCCACCGGTTGAGGATGGGCCCGAACAGCAGGTCGACGGCCACGTCCAGGTCGACATCCTCGGCCAGTTGCCCCGCGCGTTGGGCGGCGCGCAGGCGCTGCTTCTTCAGCTCCCGCATCGGCTCGTCCAACCGCTTCGCGTAGTCGGCGGCCAGAGCGGGGTCGTGGACGATCTCGGTGTGCAGTGCGCGCATGGGCAGGTCGTAACGCGGGTCGTTCAGTTCCGCGACGGTGGCTCGCAGGACCAGCTTCAGGTCGACCGCCAGGTCACCGGTGTCGGGTAGGCCCGCGGTCGCGCCGTCCTGCCCGTCGTCGGCGAGCGTCAGGAAGGCGTCGAAGAGCAGTGAGCCCTTCGACGGCCACCAGCGGTAGATCGTCTGCTTGCCGACTCCAGCCGCGGCGGCGATGCCCTCGATGCTGAGCTTCGCGTATCCCACCTCGCCCACGAGGTCGAGAGCGGCGGCGAGGATCGCTCGCCGCGCGGCCTGGCTGCGACGGCTGGGATCGGGGGCGGCCTTCGTGGACACAGACCCACCCTAGCAAAAGATGAGACGAGACGGTCCGTCTTGACAACCTCCCTCGTTCCGATAGATTCGAGGACAACGAGACGGTCCGGTTCGTCTCACAGACAGAAGGAAGCATGGATGGAAACCTCAGCCGCTACGACATCCCGGGGGTCCCGGGTGTGGTTCATCACCGGGGCCAGCCGTGGTCTCGGCCGCGCGTTCACCGAGGCCGCGCTCGCCGCCGGTGACCGGGTGGTCGGCGTGGCCCGCGACGTCTCACGCCTCGACGACCTCGCCGCCCAGCACCCCGGGGGCCTGCTGACGCTTCGCCTCGATGTCACGGACCGCGCGGCCGTCTTCGACGTCGTCGCCAAGGCGGTCGAGCACTTCGGTCGGCTCGACATCGTGGTGAACAACGCCGGGGCACTCTTCGCCGGAATGCTGGAGGAGTTCACCGAGACCGAGGCCCGCGCGCAGCTGGATCTCAACTTCTTCGGTGCGCTCTGGGTCGGTCAGGCGGTCCTGCCGCGGCTGCGGGACCAGGGCAGCGGGCACATCGTGCAGATCTCCAGCATCGGCGCGCTCGGCGGCTTCCCCAGCACCGGGCTCTACAGCGCGAGCAAGTTCGCGCTGGAAGGCATGAGCGAGGCACTCGCCGCCGAGGCCGCCGGGTTCGGCGTCAAGGTCACCATCGTCCAACCGGGCGGCTACTGGACCGACCTCTACACCAGCAGCACCGCGACCACCGAGAACCCCGTCTACGACGCGCTGCGCCGGGAGTTGGCAAAGCAATGGGCGGAGGGCTCGATCGACAGCGAACCACGCCTGGCCGCCGAGGCGGTGATGACGCTGGTCAACAGCGACGACCCGCCACTGCGACTGCTGCTGGGCAACATGGTCTACGACCTCGCCTTCGCCATCTCCCGGCAACGCATGGACACCTGGTCCGGCTGGGAACAGGTGAGCCGCGCCGCGGAGAAAGCCGTCCCGGCCCCGAACTGAGCGACAGCGCTCCAGCCCAACTCGCCTCCGCCGCCGGGCCCTAGCTCACCCCGGTGCCGCAGTCGGTGCGGATGTGCGGGCTGGCGGCCCAGGACTCGCCGACCGTGACGGAGTCCACCTCGACCCGCACCGCGAGCCGGTAGTTGTAGGTGCCCACCCGGCCCTGCGGGCACAACTCCGTGACGGAGGCGCCCTGCTGGCTCCCCGTCCTGGTCCACGACGTGTACTGCGGATCGCCGTAGTCGCGCCAACCCGACCAGCTGTCGCGCTCAAGCGCGTAGACCTGCCTCATCCGGCCCGGTAGGTCGCCGTGGCACTCCGTGGCGAACCCCTCGCCGCCGATCTCGGCACGGGGTTCGGCGCCGCCCACGACGATCTCCCCCTCGACCGCGATCGGCTCGACGGTGGTGGTGCACCACCAGCCGCTGACCGTCTCTATCCGCACCGTCTCGCATTCCGTGACGGCGGCCGGCGCCCGGTAGTCGATGATGCGCACGGCATCGGGGTCCTCGGGAGCCGCGTCAACGTCGCCCACGATCATGGCCACTGAGCCGTCCTCGAACTCCTCGGCACGGTAGGCGAGCCGGGTGATGTGCGGCGGTGCGGGAGTGTGCTCCGGGCTCCACGAGGCGCACGGCGTCGGGGACTCGGGCAGCACCGCGCTGTCCGGCTCGCGGACGCCCTCACAACCGCTGACCCCCAGCACCACCGCCGCCGTCACAGCCGACACCAGGCAGCCACGTCGCCGCACCGTCGCCTCCCCGTGATCCCCGTGTCCGCATGCCCGAAGCCCGAACGCCCGAACGCACCGGAGCGCCACCGTAACAGGACACGATCCGACCTGACCCGGTCACGCCGCAGCAGCACCCCCACCATCACGGCAGCCACACGCGCCTTCGCCGGGACGACGGCCGGACGCGGGGTCAGCCCTCGATGTTGCCGGTACGGAAGTCGGCAACGTTCAGGACCTGGTCGGCCAGCGGCTCCTCGAACTCGACCGGCTCGTTGAACCGGCTCAACTCGATCTCGGTCTCCGTGCCGTTCTCCTCGGTGCGGATCAGCACCGGATAGGGCTCGCCCTCGGTGGCTATCAGCATCGTCACCTCGTTGCCGTCCTCGTCGGGACCGGTGAGGGTGATGACAGGAATGCCGTTGTACTCGGTCTCAGGGCCGACCTCGTCCGGGCCGCCGGAGCCGTCGTCGGACTCGATGTCCGCCTGCAGCGCCGCCAGCGAGCATGTCCCGGCCAGCTGCGACATCTCCGGATCGCTGGTGCGGCCGTACAGATAGGTGCCGTCGACCAGGCCGAGCACGCCCGCGTCCTCGACCGCCAGCTGCGACTGCCAGAACTGGGTGTCCGGCTTCATCCAGACCTCGTCGTCCGCGCGTACGAGGAGCTCGACCGAGCCCGCACCTGGCTGGGTGACGGATCCCGCGCAGGAGCCCTCCTGATCCATGTGGAGGTCGAGGCCCACACCGACCGCCCCGGGATCCCCCAGCGTCGCCACGCGCAGCGAGGAGGCGGACTGCAACGCCTGCTGGGCACGATCCGCGATTTCCTCCGGCGACAGGCTCGCGAGCGACTCGCCGGAAGCCTCCTCGCCCTCGCCGTCCGTGCTCTCCTGGCCGCCCTCTCCCTGCGAAGAGGAGTCCTCGTCGCTGCCGCAAGCGGTCAGCGCCAGTAGACCAGCGGCCGCCACCGCGACCATCTGCAGACGGCGTGTCCTTGTTTTCATGAAGCTTCCCCTCCGCTTACCCCGTTCACCTGGCAGATCATCGCACGTGCGCAGGAACCCTCCGCACCGGGATGGAGACCGTCACGAAACCAGGACACAGGGACCCGGCGGCCAGGTATCGATGGCCACTTTTTCTTATAGAGGGAAGTTCTAGCGAATGTATTGCTGTAGGCGGAATTAGGTCGTAGCTTGCAGGACACCTGCGTTCGAGCACGAAGGAGTCACCATGAGCCGGTCCGAACCCATCCCTGTCATGCCATGAGCCTCGAAGGGACCACAGCGGTCCGAAGCGCTCCACAGGGGACAGCTCGGACAGGCGCGACGGGCACTCCCGGTCGCGTCCGGCGGCTGTTCGGTCGCCGATGGCTCCAGGACCTGGGGATCAAGGTCAGCGGTGTGCTCACGGTGCTGGTGGTGCTGGAGCTGTGCTCGCGCGCCGGGCTGCTGTCCCACGAGTGGTTTCCGCCGATCACCGACACCTATGTGGAGTTGTTCAAGCTCGCCGCCGGCCACCCGCTGTGGACGGAGATAGGCCGGACACTCAGCGGCTGGGCGATAGGCATCGCGCTGGCCACCGTGCTGGCGGTCCCCACCGGCATCCTGCTCGGCTCGAACCAGACCGCCTATCGGCTCTCCCGGGTGGTCATCGAGTTCTGCCGCCCGGTGCCCTCCGTCGCGCTGATCCCGCTGGCGGTGCTGGTCTACGGCGTCGGCCTGGAGATGAAGGTCTTCCTGATCGTCTTCGTGACGTTCTGGCCCATCCTGCTCCAGGTGATCTACGGCGTGCAGGATGTCGATCCGGTGGTCAAGGACACCGCGCGCAGCTACGGCCTGCCGCCCGCCGCCCGCTTCTTCCGGATCACCCTGCCGAGCGCCGCGCCCTATATCGCCACGGGCCTGCGGATCTCCTCGGCCATCGCCCTCGTGCTGGCGGTCACCGCCGAACTGGTGGTGGGCGCTCCCGGGCTCGGGCAGTCGATCGTGGTGGCCCAGTCCAACGCCAACCTGCCCCGGATGTACGCGTTGATCATCGTCACGGGGCTGGTCGGCTGGGTGCTGAACATCGTCTTCCAGTCCATCGAGCGCCGGTTGCTGAAATGGCACCCGTCACAGCGCCAGGAGGTCGCCCAGTGAACCGCCGCGTCTTCGGGCTCCTGCTGGACCTCGCCCTGCCGATCGCCCTGGTGGCCGGCTACGCCCTGTGGGCCCAGCAGGCGCAGAGCTTCTACTTCCCGCCACTGGACGAGATCCTGCGGTACTTCAACGAGCTGTGGCTCTTCGACCGGGTGGGCGGCGACCTGGTGCCCAGCCTGGTGCGGATGTTGGCCGGCTACGCGGCCTCCGTGGTCATCGGGGTGGCGCTCGGCGTGCTGCTCGGCATGTCCCGGGTGCTGCGCACCGCCGCCGAGCCGGTGGTGGAGTTCCTGCGGGCGCTTCCGGCGCCGGCGCTGATCCCGTTCTCCCTGCTGCTGTTCGGCGCCGGCGACAGCTCCAAGATCTTCGTGATCGTGCTGGGCGCCGTCTGGCCGATCCTGCTCAACTCCATCGACGGGGTCCGCGGCGTGGACAGCCAGCAACTGGACATGGCCCGCGCGTACCACATCCCGCTGGCCGCGCGGGTCGGCCGGATCATCCTGCCGGCCGCCGCGCCGCGGATCTTCGCCGGCATGCGCACCAGCCTGGCGATCGCGATCATCCTGATGGTGGTCTCCGAGATGGTGGCCAGCAGCAACGGGCTCGGCTACTTCGTGCTGGAGCAGCAGCGTTCGTTCGCCATCCCCGAGATGTGGACCGGCATCATCCTGCTCGGGGTGCTGGGCTACGTACTCAACTGGCTGTTCCTGAAGGTGGAACGCCGGGTGCTGGCCTGGAACTTCGGCCTGAAGGGGATGGCCGCCTCGGCCAACGCCGCGCCCGCCGCCAAGTCCCGCTCGCGGTTCTCCAAGCGTGGCGCCGCCTCGCCTTCCGCCCTCTCGTCTGACGGAGAAGTCTGATGCTTGAAGTGTCCCACCTGCGGAAGGTCTACGGGTCCGACCCGACCGCCGCACCCGCCGTCGCCGATCTGAACTTCACCATCGCCGACCAGGAGTTCGTCTGCATCCTGGGCTCCTCGGGCTGTGGCAAGACCACGATGCTGCGCTGTCTCTCCGGTCTGATCCCCTTCACCTCGGGAGAGATCACACTGCGTGGCACGCCGGTCACCGGCCCGCCGGACGACATGGCCTTCGTCTTCCAGGACTACAGCCGCTCGCTGCTGCCCTGGATGACCGTCCGCCGTAACGTCGCCTTCCCGCTGCGCTACAAGGATGTGGACAAGCGGGAGGCCGCCGCGCTGACCGACGAGGCGCTGGACGCCGTCGGCCTGGCCGACCGCGGTGACCGCTACCCGTGGCAGCTGTCCGGCGGCATGCAGCAGCGGGTGGCCATCGCCAGGGCGCTGGCCTATCGGCCCAAGATCCTGCTGATGGACGAGCCGTTCGCCTCCGTCGACGCGCAGACCAGGTCGGGCCTGGAGGACCTGCTGCTGCGGGTCTGGGAGCGCTACGGCGTCACGGTGCTGTTCGTCACCCACGACATCGACGAGGCGGTCTATCTGGCCGACCGGGTGCTGGTGCTGCGCCCGCCGGCCAATGTGGGACACGAGGTCACGGTGAACCTGCCGCGGCCGAGGGACCAGGTACTCACCAAGCAGAACCCGGAGTTCGCCCGGCTGCGCGGCGAGCTCTTCGCGGCGATCGACGGGAAGTCGGTGGCGGCATGAGGCGGCGCTCCTTCCCCGGCTCCGCCGGCCGACGGGGCGCGGTGGCCGGCGCGCTCACCGGTCTGCTGGTGCTCTCCACCGCGGCGTGCACCGACTACGGCGGCGACCTGTCAGGGGCGAACATCTCCGGCGGCGGTGAGGGCGACAGCCTGGTGGTCTCGGAGACCGCGGGCGTGCCCTCGTCGTTCCTGGCCTATGGCATCCGGCAGGGCTACTTCGCGGACGAGGGCATCGACCTTGAGGTGAGCCCGTCCAGCGGTGGGGCCAGCGTGATTCCGGCGCTGCTCAGCGGCGACATCGACGTGGCCGGCTCGAATGTGGTCTCGGCGCTGATCGCGATAGGGCGGCGGATGCCGATCGAGATGGTCGCGGCCGGCACCAGCACCGCGGAGCACCCCGAGGACGACTTCGCGTCGCTGGTGGTCCCCGAGGACAGCCCGATCACCACGGCCGCCGATCTGGACGGCGCGCGGATCGCGGTCAACTCGCTGCAGAACATCAACGACGTGGTGGTCAACTCGGTGTTGGTCGAGGCCGGGTTGACCAACGACGACATCCACTTTGTCGAGATGCCGCTGCCCGACATTCCGGCCGCCATCGAGCGCGGAGACGTGGACGCGGGCGTGCTGATCGAGCCGTTCGCCACTATCGGCCGCTCGCAGGGCCTGCGGGTGCTGGCCAGCCCTTATGTCAACACCCGGCCGGGGCTGCAGATCGGCACCTATCTGATGACCTCGGACAAGGTGTCGGACGATCCGGAGCTGGTGGCGGCGTTCCGCGCGGGCGTGGAGACCACGGCACGGTCCATCGCCGAGGACCCCGACTCCTTCCGCGAGGCGCTGCCGGAAATCAGCGATCTTTCACCGGAGTTGGCCGGCCAGATGAATCTGCCCGAGTGGCGGGGCACCACCGACCGCAGCTCCATCGAGACCATCCACGACGTGATGCGCGAGATCGGCCTCACCGACGCCGACCTGGACTACGACGAGGTGGTCACCCATTGAGCCCGCGCGGTGTCCACGGATCCACCTGATCGTCCAGGGCGGAGGGCCGCAACGCCCTGGGCCTGACGACGCCGGAGCCGGCTCCCGTCATCCGGGAGCCGGCTCCGGCCACTTCGGCTGGTTCGCGGCTGGTTCGCAGCCGGTTCAGTCGGTGATCTGGCCGCGCAGGGTCTCCTGTAGTTCGTCCCTGGCGGCCAGCAGGGCACGGGCCAACTCGCCGGCGTCGGCGCGGGAGGGCAGGCGGTTGGCGGGGACGACCACGGCGACCGAGGCCAGCGGCGTGGCGGCGCGGTCGCGGAGCACGGCAGCCACGGCCGAGATGCCGCGTTCCCCCTCCTCGATGTTGACCGCGTAGCCGGTGCGGCGGATCTCGACCAACTCCGCCTCCAGACGCTGCCAGTCGGAGACGGAGAACTCGGTGCGGGTCACCAGCTCGCCCCCGGCGAACCGGCGGGCCAGCTCCGTCTCCGGCATGGCGGCCAGTATCGCCTTGCCGGCCGCGGTGCAGTGCGCCGGCAGCACGACCCCGGTGCGGTTGCCGACCCGCACCGCGCGAGGGCTCTCCACACAGTCGATGAAGCGGACATTGCGCCCCTCAAGAAGAGAGAGGCTGACCGTCTCCTGGGTGCGGTCCCGCACCTCTTCGAGGACCGGGCGGGCGACCTGTCTGATGTCCACCCGGCTCACGGCGGCGAGGCCGATCTCGTTGAGCACCGGGCCGGGGCGGTAGGCGCTGTTGGGCTTCTCCTGGAGCACGAAGCCACGTCGGCGCAGCGCGTTGAGCAGTCGGTGCGCCGTCGAGGGGGCCACGCCCAGCTCGCCCGCCGCCTCCGAGACCCGCAACGCCTGCCGTTCACCGATCAGCTCGAGCAGTCGGAGGGCGTTGTCCACCGAACTGGCGCCGCTCTGAGCCCCCGCGGCCGCGCCGGCCCCGGAACCATAATTCGACATAAAAGAATTCTAGCCCAGTTCTTTTCTGTTGAGAGGGCCTCGGATGGTAAAAGAAATGATGGTCCCGGGGGCCCTCATCATGTCTGTCGCCCGCTTCGCGCTCAGCGCCGTCACCGCCCGCGGTCGCTCAGCCCTGCCGGACGGCCAGTGCCAGCTCGCCGATCCGGCTGATCGAGGCCCGGACGGTGTCCCCCGGCTCGATGGCGCCGACCCCGGGAGGCGCCCCGGTGAAGATCAGGTCGCCCGGCAGCAGCGTCATCATCGTCGAGGCATAGGAGACGATCGCCGGTACCGGCGTCAACAGGTCAGTGGTGTTGACGTGTTGACGCTCGCCACCGTTGACGTCGAGCCGGATCTCCAGGCCGCCGGCGTCGCCGATCTCGTCGGCGGTGACCAGCACCGGGCCCAGCGGGCTGAAGGTGTCATAGCTCTTGCGGCGGGACCGGTCCGCCGCGCTGCGGACCGTGATGTCCAGGCCGAGGGTGTAGCCGAGGACATGGTCGAGTGCGGTCTCCTCGGGGATGTCGGTGCCCCCCTCACCGATCACGATCACCAACTCCGACTCGTGGTGGATCTCCTGGCCGGCGGCGACGATCTCGCGGGGCAGCACGATGTCGTCGGCCGGGCCGGAGAGCGAAGACGGTGCCTTCAGGAAGACGTCGAAGTTCATCATCCAGGACTCCACCCCGCCCAGGGTGCGCTCCTGCACTCCGTGCATCTCGGCCACATGGTCCGCGTAGTTGCACGCGCAGGCGACGATCTTGCTCGGGTTGAGCGCGGGGGCACGCAGCGTCACCTCGGAGAGCGGGCGGCTCCGGCCGGTGGCCGCCGCCTTGGCGAGGCGCTCCCTGGCCTCGGGGAAGTCCCGGCAGAGCCGGCGCCACCAGCCGGCGGTCAGCGGGTCGTCGTCGTGCGGCCAGCCCAGCGCCTCGGTGACATCCACCAGCCGCGCCGGGTCAGCCGTGTCGTCCACAACGCCAAGCCGGTTGGCGTCGAACAGCGCCAGCTTCATCTCTTCAGCCTTTCCAAGGGGCCGGCCGACCACGGTCGGTTCGGCCGGTGCTTCGGTGGGTGCGGTGTGCGGTGTGCGGGGAACGCGAGCGTCGGTGGGGCCTCAGCCGAAAACATCGGTGATCGGCTGCGGCTGGGACAGCGTCTCCTCGCGGTAGATGCCGAGGGCGCGCAGCACCGGATCGTCGCCCAGGCTGAACAGGTCGGCGCCACCTGCCGAGGTGTGCCGCTCGGCGGCCCAGGACGGCACCACGAACATGTCGCCGGCCGTCCAGTCGAAGCGCCGGCCCTCGATCACGCTGTGGCCCTCGCCCCGGAACACCACATAGACGCGGTTCCCGCTGCGCCTGGTGGTCGCCGACGTGCCCTCGGGGCGCAGTCGGTGCATCCCGCAGGAGAGCGTGGGCAGCACGCTGGCCCCGGAGTGCGGGTTGGTGAACTCCAGGCTGACCATGGGCGCTTGACCCGACGCGGCCAGCTCGGTGAGCCGCGCGTCGGTGTCCGGCCAGCGGTAGACCAACAGCGGCGAGTGTGCCGCGTCCAGCGGTCCGCGCACCGCGCCGGCGACCATGGTGTCACCGGCCGTGCCGCCGGCGTCGCGGAAGTCGGTCTCGGAGCGGTTGTGCTCGCCCTCGACCGGCTGCCGCAGTTCGGGGTGCTGCTCGAAGAAGACCGCGTCCAGCGCCTCGACCATCGGCAGGTCGAGCCCGTCGAACCAGAACATGTGCCCGTCGCCGCCGTTGGCGTGGTCGTGCCAGGCGCCGCCCGGGGTGAGCACCAGGTCGCCCGGACGCATGTCGCAGGCGTCGCCGTCCACCGTGGTCCACACGCCCTCGCCCTCGATGACAAAGCGGATGGCGCCCGGGCTGTGCCGGTGGGCGGGCGCGGTCTCGCGCGGACCGAGGCACTGGATCGCGCCCCACAGCGTGCCGGCGACGTAGGGCCGCCCGCCGAGCCCGGGGTTGGTGAGCGAGAGGACCCGGCGCTCGCCGCCACGCTCCACGGGGACGAGCCTGATGGCGCGCTCGGCCAGCGGGCGCAGCACCGAGCCGCGCCACAACCACGGGATCGCCTTGGGGCGGGGGGTGGGGGTGAGCAATTGCTCGGTGATGGTCCACAGTGGGCGCAACTCGGCGGCGGTGATGTCCTGGTAGAGGGAGCGCAGCTCCGGGTCACCGGCCTGGGATTCCTCGACGGTGGACATGATGGCCTCCTGCTCGGCGGGGCGGCGGGTTGATGGATCGCTGGGACGGGTTCGGTGCGCGGTGCCGGACTCAGCGCACAGCGCTGGACGCGGTGGCCGACCGTCCTGGTGGGGCGCCGACGCCGAAGCGGCGCACGCTCTCCAGCAGCGAGGCGCGCCGCATATAGGCGCGGGCCCGGTCGGGGTCGGCGGCGATGGCCCGCATCTCGTCGTGCGCGGCGCGGCGCCTGACCTCGTCGGTCTCCATCAGCCGCTGGGTGTTGCGCTGGGTGTCGGCCTGGACGTACTCGACGGCGACCCGATGCCGATGGTCGGCGAAGGTGTCCAGCTCGGCGTCCACGTCGGCGTCGCCCTCGGCGATGCGCCCGATGCGGCGGGCCAGGTCCACGGCGTCGTGGATGCCACTGTTGAGGCCGACGCCGCCCATCGGGCTGTTGATATGCGCCGCGTCGCCGATCAGCAGCACGTCGCCGACCCGGAAGGTGTCGGCCACCCGCTGGTGCACCCGGTAGAGCTGCCGGTCGATGATCGGATAGCCCTCGGGCCGGGGCGCGACCCCCTGAAACTGCCGCAACAGGGTGTCCTCGTGCAGCGCCTCGGCCTCGCTCTGCTCGGCCGGCACCGGCCAGACCGCGCGCCAGGACTCGGGGGTGCGCAGCAGGAACAGCCACTCGCTGGGGTCGGCGATGTAGTTGACCTCGGCGATGCCGGGCAGCGCCTGGGCGAGGTCGACCGACGTGCTGGCGATCAGAAAGCGCTGGGGGTAGGTGAACCCGGTGAAACCGGTGCCCAGCGCGCCGCGGACGGTGCTGCCCGCGCCGTCGGCGCCGATCACATGGGAACCGACCAGCTCGCGCGGCCCGTCCGGGGTGTGCGCCACCACCTGGGCACCGCCGCCCGGGAGGTTCACCACATCGCTGACCCGGGTGCCGAAGAGCAACTCGACCTGGGGTGTCCGACGCAGCCGCTCGTGCAGCATCCGCACCAGGTGCTGCTGGTTGAGCTGGAGCCGGTAGGGGAACGGGGTCTCGTCGGCCAGCAGCGAGAAGTCGAATTCGGCGATCAGCCCTTCGCGGCGGTCCCTGAAGTGGTAGATCGGCACGCGCAGGCCCTCGGCGTGCATCTGGTCGGCGACGCCCAACTCGTCGAGCAGTTCGAGGGTCGCGGCGTGAAAGGTCGACGCCCGCCAGTCCGTCTTGGGCTCGTCCTCTGCCTCGATGAGAACGACCGGGACACCCAGTCGGGCGAGGGAGGCGGCGGCGACCATCCCGACCGGGCCGCCACCGACCACGACGACCGGTCCCTTCGAAAGTCCACGCTGATCTGCTGCCATGAGCTCAATTTCTCACAAGTTCCGCACATGCGAAATAGAGCTATAGAAACTTCCTCTCACCAGAAAACTCCCCCACCGCCCCGTTCCCCTCGGCAGCACCGGGCCCGGCATCATGGTGTTCCGGGAGGAGACGGCCAGCGGCGCACTGACCACGGTGGCCGAGCTGGAGCCGCCCGTCGCCGACACGGTCAACGAGCTGGACCAGGAGCGGGATCACCGCGCTGTCCGTGGCGGCCGACGGCACACCACGCGTGCCGGGACACCTGGACATCGGCGCCGCCGCGCCCGCCATCCGGTGATCACCCCGGACGGCCGGCACGCGCTGACCGCGCACTACGACAGCGCCAGCGCCGCCGTCTCCCCCCTGGCCGGGAGGAGACCGCCCGGCCCGTGGGCCACACGGCCACGGCAACGATTACGACCACGACGGAAAAGGCGCACCGGAAACAGATCCGGCCGGTCATCCAGCCCGGGGCGGTGGCGATAGAACCGCCCCGGGTTCGTTAGAGATCTCAGATTGTGGTGATGACCTGGGGTTTCGTGTGTTCGGTGTAGTAGTTGGCTTCGTATTCGACGGGCGGGATGTGCCCTATCTCACCGTGGAGTCGGCGGTGGTTGTACCAATCGATCCACTCGGCGGTGGCCAACTCGACCTGGGAGAGCGTCTTCCAGGGCCGTTGGGACGTGATCAGCTCGGTTTTGAACAGGCCGATCGTGGATTCCATCAGGGCGTTGTCGTAGGCGTCACCGACGGATCCGATGCTCGCCGCGATGCCGGCGGCGTCCAGGTGCTCGGCGAGGCGGAAGCTCGAGTACTGCGACCCGGCGTCCGAATGATGTATCAACTCGCCTGGTGAATGGGGCGTTGGTCACGGTCCCGCTGCCAGATCGCCATCTCCAGGGCGTCCAGTACGAACACCGTCTCCTTCACCGTGGCGGCCGACCACCCCACGATCCGACGGGAGAAGGTGTCCACGACGAACGCGACATAAACGACGCCGGCGAAGGTCTTCACGTGCGTGAAGTCGGCTACCCAGCAGCGGTTCGGGGCACCGGCGACGAAGTCGCGGTCGACAAGGTCGGGGGCCCGCTCAGCCTGCCCGCCGGGGATCGTGGTGATGACGCGTTTGCCGCGCACCGCGCCCTGGATGCCGAGCTCGCGCATCAGGCGCTCGACGGTGCAGCGGGCCACCGCAAGTCCCTGCCGGTTCAGCTCGCGCCAGATCTTCCTCGCTCCATAGACACGGTAGTTGGACGCGTGGACCTCCTGGATCCTCTCCTTGAGCTCCTCGTCGCGCACGGAACGGGCGGAGGGCGTTCGGAGGCGTTTCTTGTGGGCGTAGTACGTGGAAGGGGCGATCTGGCAGTCGTGCGCGGTGAGCGTCCTGCAGATCGGCTCGACCCCGCCGAAGCGGTCCCGATGCTCGTCGATGAACGCTACGAGCGCGTGTGTGGCCGGTCGAGCTCGGCCGCGAAGAAACTCGCCGCGGCCTTCAGGATCTCGTTCGCCCGCTTCAGCTCGGCGTTCTCCTTCTTCAACGCCTTGAGCTGGGCGGACTCCTCCGTCGTCGTCCCCGGACGCTGCCCCACGTCGATCTCGTACTGCTTCACCCAGTTCCGCAGAGTCTCGCGGGAACCGATGCCGAGCTTGTCCGCGACCGCCTGCAAGGCGACCGTCTCGTTCGGATAGTCGTCGCGCACTTCGGCGACCATGCGCACCGCGCGACGGCGCAACTCAAGCGGGTAACGGGAGGGCCGTGCCATGACTCAATCCTTTCACGGAATCGAGTCTCTACCTGACACGGGGCGGTTCACAGCGCAGGACTCTGCCATCGACGGTGGCCGAATCAGCCAATTTGTTTCAAAGGGCCTGCTTCAGTGAGTGATGCTGGGATGCTGTTTGGATGGTTAGCAGAGAGGAGGTTGTAATGGAATGGTGGGTTGCCGCGTCGTGGGGATTAGTCGGCGCCGGAGCGGTTGAAGCTCTGGCGCTGTACAAAGCGATCCACCGCGTCAAGGAATTTCCCTGGCGGGTGAAGGGCGAGGTTCACTTCCACGCCTACCTAGCCTCTGTGGTGATCAGGATCACGCTCGGGGCCGGCTTGGCAGCGGCTTTCGGCGCATCGGGCCAGATAGCGGGCCCACTCGGAGCGGTGATCGTCGGTATCGCCGCCCCGAAGATCGTGGAACAGCTTCTCCGGCAAGGAGTGCCGCGACACGTGGCCGAGCCATCAGCCGTCACTGAACAACACACCAGCGCACCGATGGAGGGAGCGCCAGATGCCGCCTAGCAACTTCTCCGCTCAGATCCGGTCCGCTGTCGAACGCGCCACGCCGGCATTCCGCCCGGCCGCCCGTCCGGCTACTAGTGACGGCTTCTCCCACCAGCTGATACGTGCGCTGGCCCGAGATACCCCGGCCTGGAGTGGGACTTCCGAACGCCCCATGGCACCGGCGGCGCCTGGCAACCGGCTACCTCCCAAGCCCTCAAGGGGTCGAGTAGGAGCCGGGGAACGGCTTCTGTCCGAAGCGAGGTTTCTCAATGTTGCCGAGACCGCTGCGCGGCTTGGCGTGTCGAGGATGACGGTCTATCGGTTGGTCCACGCGGGTCACCTCCCCGCCATTCGTGTGGGTCGCTCGTTTCGGATCCCCGAACAAGCCGTGACGGAGTACTCCCGCGAGGACGTCGATCATGCGCCCCTAGATCACCCGCAGGCTTCGAGCAGGCAGGTGTCAGACCGAGAGGTTGGACTCTAGGCTCCTGACGCGGTCCATGTACGACGTGACGGCCTTCTCGCGGTGCCATGGGCGGAGCGAGGCGGTGTAGATCTTTATGTACTCAAGGCCGCGCCGGGTCTGGAGTTGGGAGACGAGCCGCAGCGATTCGTGCCCAAGCCGCAGGCTGGCGTCCAGGTCCCCTTCTTGCGCGTGGGATGTCGCCAGGACGGACAGCCGGATGCTTCGGGACCGGGCAAACGCCTCGCCAGGCATTGCGCCCAGCGCGTGCCACGCGAAGGTGGATCTCGGGCGCCCCAGGTCGCGGAAGATCTCGGCAGCGTCAGTGACGATGCGCTGCCGAGTGAAGAAGTCGATCCATGGCCGCTCACCCGAGCCCTCGGCCTGCCCTTGCTCCTGGAGCCGCTCAGCGAGAGCGAGGCAGTCACACGCCGAGCGTGCGTCTCCCTCGCGCGCGTGCGCGCCTCGATCAGCTTGGCGAAACCCCTCACACGGGGATCGGCGCCAGGCACCCGCTCAAAAGCCCCCTGCGCCATGTCGATGGCCTGCGAGGTGAAACCCCGCATCAGTGCCTGCATCGCCATCGTCGTCAGGACGTACGACCCTAGGTGGGTGTCGCCGCTGGCCTTGGCCAGCCTCAACGCCTGGATGAAATGGCGCTGAGCGGCCTGTTGCCGCCCTGAGTCGAAGGCGGTCCATCCGGCCAGCCGGGCGATCTCGGCGGACACGGAGAACAGCTCACGGCCGTCCTGTTCCGAGTACCGTGCACGCAGCAACGGCGCGACACGCGCTTGGAGGAACTCGGTGAGGGAGTGGGACTTCAAGGCCGCGCCGCCGAATCGGGAGTCCCAGGTTCGCGCGTCGTCGGCCGCGGCGCGGAGCTCCGTGAGGTGAGCAGGGCCCACGGTGGTGACGCCCGACGACGCTCGCACGGGTTCGGTCGGACTCACCAGCCACCGGGTTACCGGTTCGGAGAACGCTGAGGCGGCTCGGCAGGCTCGCGATGCTCGGCCAGCCGGAGGTGCACGAGGTGCATGCCCGGCTCAACGCCCTGAGCGCACGTCAGCGTGCCACCATCCACGAGGTCATGGGTGACCCGACCCTTCTGGAAGCACTCGATGACAGCGATCTGCGGGAGTTGGTCAGCGCTGCCGTCCAGCTGCGCGCCGTCGCCGGTCCCTGCTCCTGAGCGCGGCGCGGAAACCGGACCTCCTCGACGCCCTCCTCGCGGACCACATCCAGGACTGCGCCCTGCGCCTCGCGACACTGTCCGAGACGAGTCAGCAGACGGCCCGCGCCGTGATCGACCAGCTGCATCAGCTTGAGGGGGCAGCGTAGAAGTAAGCGGTCGTCTCATGGAACGGTCGATGAAACGGCGACGGTGCCGGATGTACCGTGCAGGGCACGCCGCCGGTTCAGTCGGCCGCCGGCCGCCACCTCGTCGCGGACCCGGCGGCCACCCGCCAACCCCACACGCACAGCGCGAACGCCGTCGCGGCGGCGCCGGCGGCGAGGGCGAGCAGGAAACCCCAGGACAGGCCGTGGCCGCTGGCGTTGGTGATGGGCGCCGTGAGCCAGACCGCCGTCACGCTTCCCACGACGATGGCGACGAGTGCGGGCAGCAGCAGGGTCCACGCGACGACGGAGCCGTGCACGGTCCGGTTGCCGGTGATCGAGGCCAGCGGTGCCAGCTCGCGGCCGAGTCGGACGAACTCCGCCAGCGAGCCGAGCCCGATGGCGAGCACGGTCAGTGCCGCACCGGCCAACCCCAGCAGCCGTACCCACGCGGCCGAGGCGGCCAGGTCGCCCGCGCCGAGCAGCCACTCGTGGCCGAGCGGCTCCACGCTGGCGTCCATCGCGAGGTGGGTCCGCGCGGCCTCCTTCAACGCGGGCACGGGGAGGTCGTCGCCCGAGCGGGACACCACGACGAGGGAACGCGCGACGTCGGGGCCGGCCGCCACCTCCGTCACCGGGCCCTGGTGGACGGTCACGCTTCCGCCTGAGCCGGCGGCCGTCCACCCAAGCAGTTCGTCCACCCGCGGGTCGGCTTCGCCCGTCCGCACGGTGACGCCGTCCGCGTCGCAGGGCAGCGCCAGCGTGGTGAGCGCCGCGCAGGGGCCCGTCAGCGTCGTGGTCCCGTTCGGCGCCTCACGGAGCGCCAACAGTGCCGCGTCCCGGTGGTCGTCGTTGGCCAGCGCGGTGGTGAACGCGTTGATTCGCTCGGCGGACGGATAGGCCGAGACAGTGAGCAGGGACGTGCCGAGGCGGTCCTGAGCTTCGGCGGCCTCCACCGCGTTGTCGCCGAGCAGACCCGTCCAGAGCTGGGCTTGCGAGGCCAGGCCGATCATGACCACAAGGGCGGCGACGAACCGGGAGGTCACGCGTGGATGAGCGGCGATGCGCCGCCCGGAGACGAGCATGCCGGGGCGCCCGAGCTTGGTGCCCGTCCGGGCGAGGCGTTCGCCCAACGCGCTGGTCAATGCGGCGACGAAGGCGGGCAACGTCGCCAGGACGAGGGCGAGTCCGAGGGCGTAGACGGGCAGGCGCAGAGGGCCGTCGAACAGCTCAGGGACCCGCACCGCGGCCAACACGGCGAAGGGGAACAGCCACGGCGACCCGCGGCGGTGACGTTGCCCCTGGGGCGTCAGGCGTGTGCCTGCGAGCGGGCCGCTCCTGGGGTGCAGCAGCGCGGCGGCGGCGATCGCGGTGAGCAGGGCGAGGGTGGCGGCGCCCGCGAGCAACGGGGCGGCGCGGCGGGCGTCCCGCGTGCTGAGGACGAAGTCCACACCGGGAACGGCGATGTTCACCATCAGCGCCGGGCAGAGGGCCGCCGCACCGGCGAGGGTGCCCAGCAGGGCGGGCACGGCTGCCTCGCCCACGGTGAACACCGACCGGGCACGGCGGTCGGCGCCGAGCGCGTCGAACACCAGCATGCGCCGCTCGCGCGCCGCCGAGCCGGTGCGAGCGCTGGCGACCAGCAGCGCGGCGGCGGGGAGCAGCACGAAGCCGGCGAGCCCGGCCGCCATGGTCGGGAAGGCGGGGATGTAGAGGTGTTCACCCACGGCGAGTGCGGCCTGCCGGCCACCGAATCCGGCGACCGGGTACATCTCCTCCCGGTCCAGCAGGGACGCGCGCGGTCGGACGTAGGCGAAGCGCTCGGCCGGCGACTCCAGCCCCTCCTCCGCGATCGTTCCGGCCAGGCGCCCGTAGCGGGCGGCGATGCCCTCGTCCGCGCCGGCCTCCAGAAGCGCGGGGGACAACACCGCCTCGCCGGGATCCGGCCACTCGCTCAGGCCCGCCGGGGGCTGCACGTCCTCGGACAACGGCTCGATGTAGACGAGGGCGTGCTGCTGGCCGTCCACGTCGTCGGTGCCCCACGCCCACAGGGCCACCGCGTCCTGGGCCGATGTGTCGACGATCGGCTGTGGGCCGCGGGCCGTGCCGCGTAACTCCCGGCCCTCGTAGGTGGCGTGGGCCAGGACCAGCGCGCCGAGTCCGATCGTCAGCAGGGCGGCGGACAGGAGCAGGCCCCAGAACCGGACCCGGCCCACGTCGGCGGCCAGCGAGGCGCGGTACCCCATACGCAGCAACTGCGGGACCAGCCGCGCGGGCCGCCTCACGCGGTGACCTCGGCGACGAGCCGGCCGTCCTCCAGCACCAGCCGGCGCTTCGCCCGGGCAGCGACCGTCTCGTCGTGGGTCACCACGACCAGGGCCGCGCCCCATCGCTCGGGGATGTCGAACAGCAGCTCGGCCACGTCGTGTCGGGCGACGGAGTCCAACGCCCCCGTCGGCTCGTCGGCCAACACCAACGCGGGGCGATTGACCAACGCACGGGCCACGGCGGTGCGTTGCCGCTCCCCACCGGAGAGAGCACCGGTACGGCGGGCGTCGTTGTCGATGCCCAGGTCTTTGAGCAGGCCGGCCGCACGGGAGTGCGCCTCCCCCGCAGGAACGCCGGCCAGCATCGCAGCGAGCGCGACGTTCTCACCAGGCGTCAGCTCGGGGAGCAGCTCACCGAACTGGAACACCATGCCCATCGAACGACGCCGGTGCGCCAGCAGCTTCCGCCTGCTCAGGGCGTCCATCCGCAGCCCACCCACGTGCACGGCTCCGGCGGTGGGTTTCAGCATGCCCAGTACGCACATCAACAGCGTCGACTTCCCGCTACCGCTCGGCCCGGACACCGCCACCGACTCACCCCGGCCGACGGCCAGGTCCACCCCACCCAGCACCTGCCGCCCGGCGACGTCGTACCGCAGGCCCACGGCCCGCAGCAGGTCATCCTGGGCAGTGCCGCCGCCCTCGTTCGTGTGCATGCTGGCGCCCTTCCGCTCACAGTCGAACGACGAGGTGCGGGAGGGCCGCCCGGCCCCCCGCACGGATCACGTCAGTCGTTGTCCCAACCGCTGCACTCGTCGGGCCAGAAGCTGATGTCCTCGCACGCCTTGATGCGCCAGATCTGTCCAGGCAGCTCGGCGCTCTTCGACTGGTGCCCCTCGCCGTCGGTCTCCCACAGCGTCTTCACGTCGTCGATCAGCAGAGGCCAGGAGTACTGGGCCTTGACGGCGTGCCCGTCACTGGCCGTGTCCCTGACGTGGGCGCGGTGCTCGTTGTCTGTGGTCCATGCACGGGCGCCGTCGGTGCTCGCATCCAGAGCGAACGCCGGCGCGGCGGCCGCGAACGCGGCAACGGCGCAGACTAACCCCACTATCTTCTTCGGTTGCATGTGTTTCCCCTCCTGGCGCCCGAAACGGGCATGGATCTTCCTTCGGTTGGTTGACCACGGCGCGCACATCCGGCGAGGAACGGCGTGCCGGATTGACAGGGGCCACGGCGATCGATGGGTTACTTCAGGATTCCCCGACTTCCCCCGTGTCGGCAGCCGAAAGGTGACCGAGGGCGGCCGCGATGAACTCGTCTGGAGGACGATAGCTGTGCTCTGCGATGTAGTGAACGATCAGCGTAGGCGCCACGTACACGCGCTCGCCGTCCCGAATGCGGATCTCACCGTTTCCGAGGAACAGGTCGCCGCAGCGTGTCGCTTTCTCGGCAGCGTCGAGAGAAGGGCACAGGTCACAGTGGTGGTAGCCGCGATATCGGTTCTCCGGATGCGCCGCCAGTCGCATGAGCGAGCTAACCAAACCTTTCGACGCCACGCCCCGAGGGAAGGGATGGTCGTGCGACAGCCATCCGATGTTGACACCTCCGGGCACCGGATCCTCTCCGTACTCGTACGGAGTCAGGTCAACGTAGTAGGTCATCTCAGTTCCCGGGGTTCGTGTGTTCTCGACATATGGCGGCGTGACAAGGTCCCATGTTCGGCCGCACGATGTTACTGAGGCGCGTCGGCTCCGTCACACTGATCGACTGGCCGCTGATGTTAAGGCCGCTTGGCGGGGCCACAGTGTAGTCGGGCACCATACTGCCGGGTACGAAGATTTCCACGGGCCTGATTCCCTGCCCTGTCTCTACGGCGAGTCCGATGCTGTCGCTGAGCCTCCTGCCATCCTGCGTGTAGAAATAGAGCCATGTTCCCTGTGGCACCTGAAAATCTCCACTGCCGCGCACATAGTAGCCATGGCCAGTGATCACTGAGGACTGATCCGTGCGGCCAGCTCGGGTGACACTCTCCGCCCTTCCCGCACCCGCTCCGGGCCCGAAGGTCGGGGTCGAGCCACGGGTCGTAGCCGGACCGACCAGTCCGCTGGCGGCGCCGCCGAGGGCGCCGAGGAGGAGGTCGGTGGGGTTGGTGGGGCGGCACAGGGCGGTGTTGACGGCCCAGGCGTAGCCGGCGCCGACGGCGGCGTTGACGGCGGCGGAGGTGCCGACCCGGGCGGCGCCTGAGAGGCCGGCGGCGCGGGCGACGGCGTTGCCGGCGCCGGGCATCAGCGCGCCGCCGATGCCTCCGATGACGGCGCCGCGGGCGGTGGCCTCGGCCAGGCCGGTGAGGGTGAAGTCGTCGGTGGTGAAGGCGTAGATGCCGCCCTCGATGGCGCCGCCGAGGACGGCGCCGATGCCGGCGCTGAGGCACATCGGGCAGCGTCCTGACGGGTCGGTCAGGGTGGTGGGGAGGTTCTCGGCGTAGGCGTAGGAGGAGGTGTAGGGCTGGGCGGCGTCGCGGGCGGCGCGGTCCTCGCTGGTGAAGCGGCCGAGGTCGCGTCGTAGTCGCGCGCGCGGAGGTTGAGGCCAGCGCGTCCGTGGTGCGTTCTGCGTACTCGCTGGTGTAGGTGAAGGGGTTCGCCGTGGTGGCCTGGTCTGTCTCGGTCTCGTCTGTGATGCCGAAGCCGCTGTAGGTGTAGGAGGCGAGCGGGCGCCGGTGTTGTCGGTGAGGTGGCGACGGAGCCGAGCCAGTCGTGGTGTAGTACTCCAGTCCGCGCGTGTCGCCGTGGCGCGTCTGTACCTGGCCGAACGTCGTCGCTGTATTCGCGAGGAGGTCGCCGTCGCCGTCGTACTCGTGGCGATCTGGGAGCGGCCGAGGACGTCCCACCAGCTGTGCGGCCAGGTCGCCGTCCACGTGGCGTGGTGCGTTGCCGTCGCGTCGTAGCCGTAGCGTAGTCGTGCCGCCGCTGTGAGCCGTGAGCGCCGCCGCGTCGTAGCTGAAGTGTCGCCGCGCGGTCTGGTTTCCGTCGCGTCGTGTCGTAGTACGACGTCTAACCGTGTGCGTGGTGAGTTGTCGCGCGTCGTAGCGTAGCTGTGTGCGTCTGCGTCTGCGTGAGGCGTTGCCACCGTCGTAGTCACGCTGTCGCGTCGCGCGCCGTGCAGTCGTGCTCCGTCGTGACGCATTCGCTTAGCCCAGCGCGTCGTAGCCAAAGCTCCGCTCCAGCCCGCGTGTGTCGATGTGTGGCTGCCGTTGCGTCGCGTACGCCTGCTGGAGTAACTGTTGCCGCTTTTTTTTTTTTTTTTTTTTTTTTTTTTTTTCGAGTCCGGTTCCCTGATCGACGAGAGTCCGCGAGGGTGCTCGGCGGATGTTTTTTTTTTTTTTTTTTTTTTTTTTTTTTTTTTTTTTTTTTTTTTTTTGCTGGCCGCCGCCCTGGAGGCGGAGGTGGACCAGTACATAGCCGAGCTCGCCGGGGCAGCGTGACGAGGCCGGTCGCCGACTGGTGGTCCGCAACGGTCGGCACCGGCCGCGTACCGTGACCACGGCTGCTGGGCCGGTTGTTTTTTTTTTTTTTTTTTTTTTTTTTTTTTTTTTTTTTTTTTTTTTTTTTTTTTTTTTTTTTTTTTTTTTTTTTTTTTTTTTTTTTTTTTTTTTTTTTTTTTTTTTTTTTTTTTTTTTTTTTTTTTTTTTTTTTTTTTTTTTTTTTTTTTTTTTTTTTTTTTTTTTCAGCGTGACGAGGCCGGTCGCCGACTGGTGGTCCGCAACGGTCGGCATTTTTTTTTTTTTTTTTTTTTTTTTTTTTTTTTTTTTTTTTTTTTTTTTTTTTTTTTTTTTTTTTTTTTTTTTTTTTTTTTTTTTTTTTTTTTTTTTTTTTTTTTTTTTTTTTTTTTTTTTTTTTTTTTTTTTTTTTTTTTTTTTTTTTTTTTTTTTTTTTTTTTTTTTTTTTTTTTTTTTTTTTTTTTTTTTTTTTTTTTTTTTTTTTTTTTTTTTTTTTTTTTTTTTTTTTTTTTTTTTTTTTTTTTTTTTTTTTTTTTTTTTTTTTTTTTTTTTTTTTTTTTTTTTTTTTTTTTTTTTTTTTTTTTTTTTTTTTTTTTTTTTTTTTTTTTTTTTTTTTTTTTTTCGCCGACTGGTGGTCCGCCGGTCGGCACCGGCCGCGTCCGGCCGCGACGTGACCACCGGCTGCTGGGCCGCTGGTTGAGGTGGCCGCGCCCGTTGTAGCGTGAACGTCCCCGGAAGCGGGTCGACGAGACGACGGGTGAACGTCGCGGTTCTCCTCGAATCCAGGTCGGTGGCGTTGCCGAACGGGTCGATCTGGGCGAGCAGCACGTGGTCGCCGTACACGTCGTCCACACGCCGATCCTGGCGCCGTGGTGTCGGAAGTCCAGCGGGTCGTCCCCTCGAAGATCAGTGAGGCTACTGCCGCTGCTCTATCTCCACGGCCTGTCGTCGGGCGCCACTTCCGCGTGCCCGACGATGACCGTCAACAGTCCCTGGCACCTCGGTCGGGTCTGTCGCCGGCCACGGTGACCCAGGCGAGGCAGCCGTCGGATCGTAGCCGTACACGACCGTGCAGCCATCGTCCAGGGTGAGTCGGGCCAGCCGGTCGCCCTCGTACTCGGCGGTGCTCGCGCCCACCGAGTCGGTGATGCTGGCCAGCCGCCATCGGCACCGTCGTGTAGGTGAGCCCGGCGCCGGTGCGGTCGAGCTGCTCGACCAGCCGGCCCTCCGCGTCGTACAGCAACGTCCGCAGGTCGGGCGTGGACAGCTCGTACCCGCCGTCGGCCGTCCCGCTGAGCTCGGAGTGCGCGCCGGTCGGCGCGGTGAACTCGCCGTTCTCGTCCGCCGAACGTCAGCGCGCTGCCCGACTCCTCCACCAGCACCGCGTCGCCGTCGTCCTCCGCCTCCACCCGGGTCTCCCAGGGCAGCGACCAGCCAGGACCCGAACGCCCACGGCGTCGCCCAATGCATCCGTGGCCCCGGAGTCGTAGGAACGGGTGGCGTCGAACGGCACCTGTGGAGCCGACACCATCGCTCGAACCCGGTCAGACGCGCCGGTGGCCATGTTACGCCCTCACCGCGGGTGGCGGTGGGCTGCGTCAGCCCGCCCGTCCCGGTACAGGCGGGCGCGCACAACGCCGCCACGTCCAGGCCCGGCACCATCAGCAGGAACACCCAGCCGCCGCGCGACGGGTCGGTGTCGACCTCCCCCGAGTCGTCGTCCACCATCTGCAGCACCGGCATGATCCCACCGTCTCGCCGGGGCATTCGGCGGGCGTGGCCGGAACCTGCAACACCGCGCTGACCTGCGGCGGCACCGCCTCGGCGGCAGCGCGGTGCACGCCGAGTTCCAGCGCCGTGACCTGGCCGGATCCGACTACGTCTACGTCTGGGCCGACGGCGTCCATCCCAAGATCCGCTTGTCCCAGACGCGCTCCTGCCTCTCGGGGTCGTAGCCCTCGTGCGCGATGGTCACCGTCGCCTGGACGGCATGCCCGGCACGCCGACGCCGGTGCGGAAGCTCGTCAACTCGTTGACCGCGCCGACCGAGCCCCACGGCATCGTGACGACGTGCGCCATGGCGATCGGCCCGGAGGGCGACGGCTCGTCCGCCTGCCGAGCCTCGGCGTCCGCCCGGGCCTCCTCGGCCGCGGCGGCGGCGGCCTCGTCCAGGGCCCGCTGCGACGCGGCGGCTATTCCTCGCCGAGGCCGGCGGCCATCTGGTCCTGGCGCTCCGCCAGCGACATCGCCTGCTGCCGCGGCCGGGCTCGGGACCCTCGGCTACCGCGCGGCGCTCTCCGGCCACCGCCACCGGGGCGGCGCTCGCCGAGTCCACGACGGGCAGCCAGCCACCGCCCACCACGCACAGCACCAGCGGCACCGATAAAGCCGCCCGCTCACCAAACACGTCCAGAACATGCGCAGGCCAAGCGTCGAACACCCCTCCCCGTCCCCACTGACGACTACGTTCGCTCACGGCGCCCACCCAGCACGCGTCTCCCCACGCGATCACCGCTTCGGCGCCGCAGGAACGCTACCTTCCGTAAGTGATCGGTGGCAGTCGCATTCCAGCCGCTTCCAAAGGATGTGATGCCAAACATGGAGGAGTAGCATCGAAGCGAGGTTGGCGCGATCAGTGGCATCTGCTGCCCCGTCAGGCCGGAAGGATCAGCGGATGCGAGCGCCACCCATCAGGTAGCGATCGGGGAAGCGCTGTCCGCATCCGTATGAAGCCCTGGGACTCCGACAATGAACCCGGGCGACGGGCGTGTCCGGCTCGTGTCGTCCAATGCGCGTCTCTCAGGGGCCGAAGCCATGGCCAGTTCGCCACGTACCCGGTGCCGCACTGCCCGTGGTAAGCGGGGGACGCAGGTCACCGTCCTGGCTCTCCGGGCAGGCGCCGGACGGCTTCGGCACCCCCCATCGCAGGACTCGCTCTCAGCCGCGTTCTCCGTCCGACATCCAGCTACTTCGGAGTGCGGGTGCGGGCCATGCGGTCGGCGAGGCGGCGGGGGGCGTGGCCGACGGCCGTTGCGTAGAGCTGAAGTGGCGGCCGGCGATGCTGCGGGGCTTCCTGCGGTACAGGTCCTTCATGGCCTGGTCTATCACCTGGTCGACGCTCAGGCCGATCCATCCGGGACACTATCGATATGGGGTGCCTCGGTGTGGTGAAGCCTGGCAGACGGCGAGGACGCGGACGCCGTGGGGTCCAGGTCGAGGCGTAGGGACTCGCTGAAGTGGATGAGCCAGGCCTTCGCGGCGCCGTAGGTGCCGGCGGGGACCAGGCCGGCGACCGAGGCGATGTTGAGGATGGCGCCGCGACCCTGCTTGGTCATGTTCGGGATGACGGCGTGGGTGAGCCGGAGCGGGGCGCGGACGAGGAGGTCGAGCATGCGTTCCTCGTCGGCGAGTGAGCTGTGGGGGTAGGGGTGGGGGAGGCTGTGGCCGGCGTTGTTGACGAGGATGTCGACGGGGGCGGAGGCCAGGTGCTGCTCGACCTCGGCGCATCCGTCGGGGGTGGCGAGATCGGCGGTGATGGTGTCGACGTGCACGCCGTAGCGGAGGTGGAGTTCGGCGGCGGTCTGCTCGAGCCGCGGTGCGGTGCGGGCCACGAGGACCTGGTCCTGGGCGTCCGCGGCGAAACGGTGCCCCAAGCCGATACCCGCGTTCCATCGCTGATCAGCGCAGTGGTCATACTGCGAGTGCTTTCTACGCGAGACCGATGAGGGCTAAGGGCTGCTGTCGACGACCTTCGGCGGCGCGGGCACGCGCGACGGATGGCCGTGGCGGGACGGCGCGACAGCAGGGTCTTGTTGGCCTGGCCCAGATGCGTCAGTGCGTGGGATTCGGTGGCCGTCTGCCCTGGTGCTCCGGAGAGTTTCGCCCGCTGGGCCCGTACGAGTGCGCCTGCCAGGGCCGCGCTGTTCACGCGGTGGTCCGCGATCCGCAGGTCCTCCGCATGGTCACAAGCCTGCTGGTACACGCCGGCGGAAAGGTGGGGTTGCAGGTGCAGGACGGCATCGTAGATCTCAATGAGCTGCCGGTGAGCCTGCAGCGCCAGTGGGGAGCGGGGACGGAGGAACTGCCGCAGGCGCGTGGCCCGTGGCTGGGCCAGTGAGATGGGTACTGCGGCGCAGAGGTCTCGCCACATGGGCCACGCACCAGAGGTGCGTGCGTCCCGGGCACGACGGGGAGGCTGAACGCGGTTGACCAACAGGGTCAGCGCCGCGAGACCCCGTGGATGTTGATGATGACCGCCAGGTGCGGCAGGGCTTCTGGGATCCGGACGTAGACGTGTGCCAGGTAGGCCGCCCAATAGCCGGCGGCCAGCGCGCTACCGAACGCGAAGAGCCGCAGGGACCAGGCCAGGTCCCGGTCGTCGGTGCGTCGGCTGTACCGCCAGCAGATAACGACGATGGCGGCGTCGGCGAGCAGGTGAGCGCCGCAGACGAGCATCCAGTAGGCCGTCGACGGGGTTGCCGGCCCGCCGTCGGCGGGGATGCTGGGGCCCGCCGGGTCACTGGAGACGAGGTCCATGCCGAGCAGCGCCAGCATGGTGCCGATCACCGTGACGACGGTGATCAGTCCCCACGGCGTGGACGGGCGGAGTCCCCGATGAACAGCAGGAGGGTGAGGCCGGCGGCCACCACTCCGACCAGGTTGCGGGACAGGGTGACGGCGTGGGCGTCGCCGGTGATGTCGACGGCCCGGTCGATGATCTGCGGCTGGAAGAGCGTGGTGGCGACCGCGGCCATGAGGACCGCCAGCCACAGGCCGCGCTGCTGGCGCCCTTTCATGGCCGGCCGCCACCGGATGATGAGCGCGGCCCACATCAGGACGATGCTGAAGCGGCCGATGTCGTCGGCGAGTTCAGGTGACGGCCATCGGCCCTCACCCCGAGAAGCGCTCCGAGTCGACCCAGGGTTCCGCCGGATCGGGGCAGCGCCGCGCTGCTGTTGAGGAGGCTCGCGAGCATCTCGGCCTCCTGCTCCTGGACGCTGGTGTAGCTGGTGCGCGCCATCAGGCGTTTGATCAGGTGCGGCTTGAGGTCTCTGAGCAGGTTCTCCAGCCCGCCGTCGATCTCGGTGTCCGGGGTGTGGTGGTGGCCGCAGAGCATGTGGCCGATCTCGTGCAGGATGATGTGTTCCTGATGGTGCGGAGCGGTCCGCGTCTCGTAGAAGACGAAGTCCGCGTCGTCCGTGCCCAGCCACAGCCCGCACGCCCCGGTCTGGGCGGCCTGGGGCGGCAGCTCCCTGAGAAGCAACGGCCGGCCGCGGAGGTCCTCCATCCAGCGAACGACGGTATCCCGGGAGTACGGCCGGGGGTCTTCCAACTCGTCGAGGATGCGTTGGCAACGGGCCTGCAGCTGGGCATAGTCGCTGATCGTTGCCATACGCTGCTCCGCTTCTTCTCTCTGCAGACAACAACGGTGAAAAGCGTCATCGAGCATGGCGGGCCTTTCCTTACCTCGGGCGCCGACCGTGCTACTGGGGAGCCGTCGGCTCGTCAGGGCCTACGGCGGTGTCCGACATGGCGTTCACCACCGCGAGGATGGCGTCGAGGTGCGTGTCCGAGAGGCCATCTGCTCTGGCCGCCAAGGTGCGGACCTTGCTGTTTCCGAGGGCGACCGCGAGTTCGATCTGGCGCCGGACCCGCTCCGAGACTTCGTGGTCCGTGAAGTAGTCGCGCGTCACGCCGAAGAACTCGGCGAGGGTGTGAAGGTGTTCTGCCGTCACGTTGTGCTTGCGGCCGGTCGCCAACTCCCACAAATAGGTGCCCGAGAAAGATCGACCGGTGACCTGATCGATCTCCTTGGCCATCTCCTTGTAACTGGGCCGCTTCTTATGGCGATAGTAAACAGAGATGATGTTCTCTAGGCGCTGCGCTAGCGGCGGCAGTTCGGCACCGCCACCGGGATCATCGCTGATGACCAATGTTTCTTACCCCTCGGGAATAGACACGTCTGCCGACAGCGGGATGCCGTTGCGGACAGATCGCCGAGGACTACTTATACCGCTGTCCGCCACGCGCGACAACAACACATCGCCCGCATCGGGCCTGCGAAAGCAGGAACTCCGCAGCTACAGGGGCCATCCGGTGCGCACTATCGAACATTGAATCTATCCGTCACTCTTTATAGTCAGCGGATGGCTTGACACTTTCTCATCCGCTGAGTACGTTCCAAGCCTCGCGATTCATCACGCGCGTCATCATCGCCGTTGATCGAAGGGTCGCCCACGATGCCGACTCACAGGCCCACCGTTGCCGCTCGCACCGCAGGAGCTTCGTACGAGCCCGCCCTCCTCTTTGCGGTCCCGTTGATAGCCACGCCGGTCATCTGAACTGCAAGATCCCGCCCCGCTGGGAGCTAAGGGATCTCAAGGCCGCATGGCCGCAAGGCATAGCCGGGCGCGTCAGCACCGAGACATTCACCTCGCCCTACGGCATGTTTCCGTGACGCCGAACGCGCGCGCACGAGAACGGAGCGAGGAAGGTAATGCTGTTGCGCCGCCCTGTCGTTTCGAGCTGTCAACGCATGAGCCTGGATCCACCGCGTGCATTCTGATTGGGTTGGCTGATCGGTTTTTGGGTGGTTGCCCGGTTCGGGGCAGGGGTGGGTGCCGGATGGCCGGTCCGGTGGCGGGGTCTCCGTGGTCCTTGGGGTCGTGGGCGGGTGTGCGGTCCGGCTGTCAGGTGCGCAGGCGGTGGCCGACGGCCGTCCAGAGGTTCTCCAGCGCTTCCAGCCAGGGCCATCGGTTGGGGAAGTGCCAGGTCAAGGTGCGTGCACCTGCGGCGAGGCGGGCGGGGACGGCCATCAAGTGACGGCGGACGGTGCCGGTGCGCGCCTTGGCGTGGAAGGCGGAGGCCAGGGCGCCGAGCGCCCGGGTGAGGTTGTGAGCGAGTGTGGCGAGGGTGAGCCAGGCCGCGTTCGCGGTGAACTTCCCCGACGGCAGATGGCCGAGAGCGGAATCCTCCAGGTCAGCGAAGACCTGCTCGATGATGGCATGCCGACGGTGGGTGGCCTCGGCTTCGACCAGGCCGAACGCGGTGTCGGTGAACACCGCGTGGAAGCGGTGGGCGGAGAACAACTCGCCCTGTCCGTCCGGGATATGAACCTGGCCGAGGCGTTTGACGCGGCGGACCAGGAGCCGGGCTGTGGCGTGGTACCTCTTCGGCTTGCCGGTGAAGGCGGTGTATGCGGTCTCGGCGACCTCGGCGTCGGAGACCCACCGCTGCTCGTCCTCGTCGAAGACCGCGTCCGTGTACTTGATCGCCGTCCACGCGGACTCGTCCATGGCGCCGATCGTGGTGCGGATCTTCTTGCGCTGGGCGATCGTGAAGGAGAAGCGCACCCCCAGACGTCGGCAGGCTGCCACGGTCTTGTGAGAGCAGAACGCGGAGTCGCCACGCACGATGATCTGGCCTGTGGCGCCCATCGCGCGCACGGCCCCCACGGCCTCGGCGATCAGATGCGCGGCGCCCTTGCCGGAGCCGGCCGACCCCTTGCGCAGCCGCGAGGCCACGACGACCGGTGCGGCCAGCGGCGTGGAAGCGGTCACGATCTGGAAGTGCAGCCCGCGCTGTTGGGTGTAGCCGAAGGCGGCGCCCTGCTTGGCATAGCCGTGAACGGGCTTCACCTTCGAGTCGATGTCCAGGAATACCACCTGGTCCGCGCCCGGCAGCAGCCCGCAGTGGCGTACCAGGTTCGCCGTGAACGCTTTCGCGGCGGACTCCAGTTGACGCACATGACCCCAGGTGAAGGCGCGTAGGAACGTGCCCAGGGTGGAGGGGGCGCGTATCGAGCCGAACGCGCGGGACATCGCTCCATGCCGCAGCACATCCACATCATCGATGCTGTCCGCCCCGGCGAGCATGCCCGCCACCAACGACATCACCTTCGCGTCCGGCGCCGTGCCCGCACCGTTCGCAGCCCCGGCGAGGCGGACCCTGTCACGGACCAGCCCGGGCAGACCGCACCTCTCGGCCAGCCGCACCCCAGCAGCCAGACCGCCGCACGCGATCAGATTCGAGTCATCGGCCGCCGCGAACGTCGCCGCGGCCCTGTGGGAGGATTTCACTTACGAAGTGCCTTGCTGATCGTGCGTGCTGGAAGCGTGAAGAACTCCCATCATCGCAGGTCACAAGGCACTTCCTCGATCCGGCCCACTATCGCAGACGGCGATCACACGGTGGATCCAGGATGAGATGGAGTGTCGTCATGGACGAGCGGTCACCATTCTTCCGTCGTCGAACGGATCCTCTCGAAGAGAGAGCAACCGCAATCGCCGCAACCCCACGATACCTGACCGGTGAACGCTGGCGTTGCTGTGCGGCGTTTGACCATTTGACCAGCGATACATGGCACGTTGAGCATCACCAGAGCGGCGAGTACGAGGCTTTCGGAGACGAGGGTCGACTGTACGTGGGGCTGTTGCGCGAGGCGGGCACCTCGACGCTGCACTGGCATATCGCGGCCCGATCCGCGGCGGAGGAACCGCCCGTCTGGTCCATGGACCTCGCCATCGATACACCGATGGAACTGATCACGGCGATCGTCTCGTCGCTCGCCACGGACGCTGACACCGCGACCGAACCCCGGCCCTATCTGCGCGACAAGCGCCTCGACGACATGGGAGCCGTGTGGCAACCGTTGTCCGACGCCGGGTGGAGCGTCGCCTGCGAACAAGGGCACTACCAGGCGACCTCACCTGACAACGCGATCAGGCTGAGCTACACACCCCCTCGCGACAGATTCTTCGGGGTCCTGCTGATCCCGGAGGCATGGCATCTGGACGTGGTCTCTCCCCTGGACGGCGTTCAACTGTCGTGCGCCACGTTCCACGACGAGATCCCGTCGCACCTGATGATTGCCTTGACCGTCGCCCTGGCCGCCCTCACGGCTCGCTCGGCATGTGCCTGCTCACAGCCCGCGGACTCAAGGCGGCATCGATGACCGTCGTCGCGGGCATCCGTCGGTTTCGGGCGTCCTTCCCGGCCTCACCCATGGAGGTTGCCCGGGTACGCCGCCTCATCGCGGCGCACCTGCGTTCCTGCGGGCTCGACGAGGTGGTGCATGGCGTTGTCCTGGCCACGGACGAACTGCTCGCCAACGCAGTTCAACACGGAAGTACCAGCCAGCACGACACCGTGACGGTGTCAGTCGACTGTGAGACCCAGCGCCTGCGAATCGCCGTCACGGACTCCTCGCCTTCCCTTCCCTTCATCCCGTCTCAGCGGGAGGCCGGTTCGTTAGACGAAAGTGGCCGAGGCCTGGCCATCGTCGACCAGCTCTGCGACGGCTGGGGAGCCGAAGCAACACCCGACGGCGCGGGCAAGCAGGTGTGGTGCACCGTGCACGTCAATGACGCGTCCTGAGTCGAGGGCCCGCCGGGTGGCGTTGCCCTGATCCGTTCCGCGACTCGGTGTGAGCTGGTCACGCGCCACCGTTGATCTCCCGGAGGGCGTCCTCTCTGGATCGCTTGGTGAGGTCGGCGGCCTCCCCCGGTGACAGCGGCTCCACCTCCGGATGGTCGGGGTTCACCAGGAAGTACGTCGAACCGAGAGCCGTCGGCCGACCGGCACCGCTGGCTTCGGCGACCAGCGCGGGTCATACCTGACGAACGGTAAAGACCGCTGGCTACAAGGGAGGAGTTGTCGAGGCGACGCGCTCGGTCACCGAACGGCGAGTGATGTACCTCATGCGCCGACGGGCGCAGGTACTGCGGCAGGGCGAGGGTCGATCGGTGTACGGAGGTGCGGGTAGCGCGCACCCCGCTTCGCGGGGCCTGCCGCGGCGCCCGCGCCGTCGGAACGTGACACGCCACCGGGCTACTGGCCGGAGCGGTCGGGACGAAACGTGCACCGCGCGGTGGGTCAGAGCACCGGCGGTCCCGCCTCGATGCGGCGCAGTACCGGGGTCAGGCGGTCCAGGTCGGGGCCGGTCTGGAGCTGCCGCTCGTCCCACCAGGTGGCGCCGGCGTCGTGCAGCGGGCCGATGACGTCCCTGGCCTTCGCCTTGTCCGGAGGCGTGGCGCCGCCGAGCACGAACTCGAAGGGCCGCCCGGCCTCGGCCGTACGGTGCCGGCGCACGTAGCCAACGAGATCCCGTACCTCCGCGACATCGGGCACCTGCCCATGCCGGGCCGTCTCGAACAGCGGCACCGCGCCATCCCGCCGCGCCGCCCGCCGCATCGGCGCACGCCGCGGCCAGAACCCCCCGATCCACACCGGCGGTCCAGGCCGCTGCACGGCGGCAGGAAGCAGCGTCACGTCCACCACCTCGTAGTGCCGGCCCTGGTGGCTCACCGACTCACCGGACCAGAAACGCCGCAGCAGCTCCAAGCCCTCGTCCAACCGCTCCGCCAGGACCCGCGGCGAGGCGGCGTCCCCGAAGCTTCGGTACTCGTCCTCGATCGGACCACCCAGGCCCGGCGCCGAAGACCACCCGCCACCGCTGAGCTGGTCCAGCGTCGCCACCTGGCGGGCGAGTTGCTGGGGACGGTAACGAGGAACCGGCGTCAGCAGCGTGCCCAGTCGGATCCGCGAGGTCGCCAACGCGGCCGCGGTCAGCAGCATCCATGGATCCCCGAAGGGCCGCCCCTGGTGGTACCGGTGCAGCACGTGATCCCACACGAAGAGCCCGTCCCAGCCAGTCTCTTCAGCGGCAGCCGCCACCGTCGCGACGTTACGCGGGTCGGCGAAGTCGCCGAAGTCGGGGATGTTGATGGAAAAGCGCATCCCAGCAACATGCGCGGCTCGCCACAGAGGGACAATCCGATTCCGACCCCCGGCGGACCATGCGCGCTCCATCCGGAGCCCTGTCCGCGCGCGTATGGAATCAGGTACCGGCGGATCCCTCCTCGACCGCGGGGAGTCGGTTCTCCTCCCCGAGAGCTCGGCACGCCTTCTCGTACCAGTCCACCGGGACGATGACAGCTTGGGCCTCCTGGTAGCGCACGGCCTCGATGTGCTCGCGGCCGTACTGCACCCTGCCCATCACCTTGACGATGCCCTTCCGCAGTTCCGCAGACTGCATGCGCACCGTGCGCGGCAGATGCACGTCGCCGTCCCGTGTGTCGTTCGACATGGCCACATCGTACGGGAAGCATTTGTTGCACAACATGATCAGGTTGCGCAACGAGGCGCGCAGCTCAGCAGCCCGGAAGGGCTCGCATGCGCCGACTGGTCCACACCGTGCATCGACCCTCCACCCTTGGAGGGTGTTGTGCGAGATATAGATGTTGCGCAACATTACCATGTTGTGCAAACTGATGGTGTCCGGCGGGTCACGACGAGTCGCTCCACGTCGGCGCTTCGTCGCAGCCGCCGGTTGACCCGATCCATCAGTCATCACTGGAGGACGAGCTATGCGTCCCTCTAGCCACTCCCCTCTCGATCTGCCCGACCAGCCCACCCAGGCCATGAAGAGCCACCGCCGCCCTGTGGGAGGCAGCAGGTGACCAGGAAGACCGACAAGGGCATCACCGCCATGGCTCGGCGCTCGAAGTCCGCCGTACGAACCGTGGTCGGCACCGACCAGGGCCGGGCCGCATGCGCCTCCCACCCCGAGTTGTTCGAGCAGGTGGAGGACCCCGAACGCGTCACCCACCATGAGGATCGGCTCCAGGCGGCGGCCATCTGCGACGGCTGTCCGCTCCGCTTCACGGGTGCGGATTCAGGGTCTTCCCCACCGGCAACCGCCCGAAAGGCGACCGATGATGGTGACCGCGATTCCGACGGTCGAACAACGGGTACGCGCGCAGGCCGCGTTCATCGCCTCGGCGGTGTTCAACGTCCTGCTACCGCTCGTGCTGGTGACGCTGGCCGTCGCCTCGGCCTGGACAGGCTGGGTGAACGTCATGGCGATGCGCACCTACCTGGCCTCCCCGGAGGCGCTGCCCGGCGTGACGTGGGCCGTGCCGGTCGCCGTGCAGACCTTCGTCATCGCCGGCGAGGCCACCATGGTCCTCAACTCGATCCTTCTGCCGGCGGTGGATCCTGATCAGCGGCGCGGCGGCCTCGGTCGCCGGATACGGCGCGGAGATCGGCGCCCATGTCTACTACGGCGCGGCACCCGATACGACGATCACCATGATCGTCTCCGCCGTCGCATGCGGCGGCGGCTGGGCCCTGATCGCCGCCCTGATGCACCGCGGCGTCGAGATGGCCAACGATGTCCCAGACCAGTCCCACGACTCGTCGGGGCCGATCAGCACCGATCAGCCCTCGTCGGGGGAAGCGGGAGTCGAGGCGGAGCTGGTCGGGGCCGACTCGGCCCACCCCGACACCGACGCACCCGACGGTCGGTCAGAAGCGAAGCGGAGGAGCCGACGGACCCGGGCGGAGCTGCTGGAGGAGGTGCGCGCTCTCGCCCCCGACCGAGGGCCGCTCACCCCCAACTTCGTCGCCACCCGTATCGGGGTCTCCTGGGCCAACGCGAAGACGCTCCTGCTGGACCTCGGCCGACTCAGATCCCCGACCCCGGCGCCATCTACATCTGTTTATCCGCCGAACGAGGGGACTTAGGTGATCTCAGTGAATCGTCCCGGCATATCCAGTGATCGCAGATCTACGGTCATAAACGACTGTGAATTGATCATCGGTCCAGACAGAGCTCTGAATCGGCCCGACCAGGCGGCTCGATACCGCCAAGCATCTCCGCCTGGGCGGGCCTTCCCTCACCCGAACCTGAGCGATTCGAGAAGGAAGTCCACATCATGCCACCCTGCTCGAACTGCGGCGGCTTCCGCGCCGTCGCCATCACCACCGGACAGCGGCTCCCGGACACCTCACGAGAGACCACCGTCGTCCACTGCACCGCACACCACCCCGACCCACCGGGCAACACCCCCGTCCTCTACCGGATCCCGGACGCCGCGCTCCTGCTCAACCTCAGCCGCAGCGTCGTCTACGACCTGATGCGCACCGGGCGGCTGCGAACTGTCAGCGAGGGACGCTCCCGCCGCATCCCCGCGTCGGCGATCCACGAGTACGTCGCTCTCCTTGAGCGTGAGGCGGAGGCGTGCGATGCCCCAGCGCCGCACTAGATGAATGAGTCCAAGGGTTCGCCTGCGGACATGAAGCGAGGACGTCCATGGTCGAGCTGTGGAGAACAACCTGGACACCCTCGCGACAGCACTCTATGCCCGTATCGATGATGAGTTGAAGGCTTCACCGTGGCTGGCTCCGGCACGCCCGGCTGTCGGGATCGCGCCTACGCTCAGTGACTCCGAGCTGCTCACGCTGGCGGTGATGTCCGCGCTGCTCGGCTACACCTCCGAGCGGCGCTGGCTGCGCCGGGCCGACCGCGATTTCCGGCACTTGTTCCCCTACCAGCCTGGCCAGTCCGGCTACAACAAGCGGTTGCGTGCCGCACCGGCCCTGCTCACCCACATGATCCGCATCCTGGCGACGGACACGACGCTGTGGAGCGATGATGTGTGGGTGGCCGACTCCACCCCGGTGGGCTGCGGCTGCTCGCGGGAGACCGCCAGGCGCTCGGACCTGGCCGGCTGGGCCGAGTACGGCTACTGCGCGTCGCACTCGCGGTACTTCTGGGGCCTGCGCCTGCACCTGGTGTGCACCCTTGGCGGGCTGCCGGTCCTGTTCGCGATCACCGGTGCCAAGGCCGACGAGCGCGAGACGCTGCGCGACATGCTCGACACCGCACCGGAGGTGATGGACTCCCACCCCGGGCAGACGATCATCGGGGACAAGAACTACTACGGCCGCGAGTTCGAGCACGACCTTGCGGAGCGTCGCCTGAAGCTGATGCGTCCGGCCCGCAAGGGCGAGCCCCAGCGGGCCGGAGCGCACCTGTTCAAGCCGCTGCGGCAGGTGATCGAGTCGATCAACCAGACCCTCAAGGGCCAGCTCGACCTGGAACGACACGGCGGCAAGAGCCCGGCAGGAGTGGCCGTGCGGATCCTGTCGCGCGTCCTGGCACTGACCGCAGCGATCTGGCACAACGACAAGACCGGCCAGCCGGTGAAGCGATCACTGATCGACTACGACTACTGACCGCAACGACACCCCTTGGACTCATTCATCTAGAGGAGACGGCGGAATCCACTGGGATCCCAAACGGCAACGGTGGATGGCGACCGCCAATCTCGGATTCGACGAGAACGGCAAGCGCATCAAGAAGCGTGCGAGCGGCCGGACGAAGACCGAGGCCAACGCGAAGCTCAAGAAACTGCTTCGCGAGCACGAGGAGGGTCAGAGCGCTCCCGTGCCCGACTACACGGTGGAGGAAGCCGTGCTCAATTGGCTGGCATATGGCCTGGCTGGTAAGGCTCCGAGCACGGTGAGGAACTACGAGATTCTGTGCCGCACGCACGTGATTCCTGCTCTGGGCAAGCGGGCGTTGGCCAGCCTGACGGTCGACGACGTGGACAGGTGGTTGGCCCGCAAGGCCAGGACGCTCAGCACGCGGACGCTCCAGGCGATCCACTCCTGTCTCAGTCGCTCGGTCCAGCGGGCCATGGTGCGGGAGAAGGTGCACCGCAACGTCGTGGCCCTGTGCGAGGTGCCGACCGGCCGGCCGGGGCGTCCCTCGAAAGCGCTGACGTTGGCCCAGGCCGAGGCGGTGCTCAACGCCCTCGAAGGCGATCCGCTGCACGCCTACGTCGTCGTCTCGCTCCTCACCGGGGCGAGAACCGAGGAACTGCGCCCGCTCACCTGGGACCACGTCGATCTTGAGGGCCGTCCCACTGCCAGTCCGCCCGTGCCGCCGCACATCGCGGTGTGGCGTTCGGTCCGGGACGGCGGTGAGACCAAGACGAGGAAGTCCCGCCGGACGCTGGCGCTGCCGGCGCGGGCCACTGCGGCGCTCCGGGCGCAGCTCCGGCGGCAACAGCGACAGCGGGAGGTGGCCGGTGAGGGGTGGCAGGAGCACGGGCTCGTCTTCACCACGGCGGTGGGGACGGCGTTGGACGCGGCCAACGTGCGCAGGGCGTTTCGGCGGGCGCTCGGGAAGGCGGAGGGCATCGATCCGGCGGAGTGGACGCCTCGGGAGCTGCGGCACAGCTTCGTGTCGCTGCTGTCCGACCACGACGTTCCGGTGGAGGAGATCGCCCGGCTCGTGGGACACGCGGCCACGGCGACGACGGAGAAGGTGTACCGGAAGCAGATCCGGCCGGTCATCCAGTCGGGGGCGGTGGCGATAGACCGCATCTTCGGGGCCGGCCAGAACCCGAAACGGGATCCGTAGACACTCAGATAGACACTCAGAGGCCCTCTCCCGAGCGGGAGAGGGCCTCTGACCTGTGGAGCTAAGGAGAATCGAACTCCTGACCTCTTGCATGCCATGCAAGCGCTCTACCAACTGAGCTATAGCCCCGGGGGGTGGTCCGCCTGGGTGGTGTTCCCGGCGGCGTCGCCTACTGTACACGGGCTGGGTGGGGCTTTGCCAAATCGGTTTGGGGGGTCTCCAGGGGCCGGGTCAGACGCTGGCGAAGGAGTAGAAGCGCTTGAGGGCGCAGTGCTCGTCGAGGAGGCGGCCGTAGATCGGCTCGCCCTCCAGCTCCCGGTAGACCTCGATAGGGTCGCCTTTTATGATCAGGGCCCGGGCGCACTCGACGCACCAGTACTGGTACGCCACGTTCACCGGCTGGAGGTCGCGCACGATGGGCGTGCCGCAGCCGCACCAGTCGCACTTCCTACTGTGAGCACCCATGGGCGATCAGCCACCGCACCCTCTGGCCTGGGCCGTGCGCACGTGGCATACCCCTCCGTCGGACGCCGTTGATCGTCGGCCGGGCTTGCCCAGCGAGAACGATTCTGCCACGTGGCGGCCGGGTGGATAAGCCACCGATCACGCCTCCCCTGAAGGGAGACGTGATCGATACACGTGTTCGGTGGTCAGCGGTAGGTCGGCTGGGTCTGGGCGTTCAGCTCGGGGAGCCGCACGCCGCGGGCGCTGTCGGTGCGCGGGTCGTCGATGCGGAGCACGTCGAAGCCCGCCTGGCCGTTGGAGTAGATATAGCCGTTGTAGTAGTAGACCGACCAGGCGCCCCCGAACGTGAGCTCATCGGGGTTGACCGGGCCGCGGTCGAAGTAGGCGATCTCCTCGGGGTTCGCGGAGTCGGTGAAGTCGACGACCGAAAGCCCGCCCTGGTACCACGCCTGGACCATGATGTCGCGGCCCCTGGCCGGGATCAGGGAGCCGTTGTGGGCCACGCAGTTCTCGGTGTCCGCCTGGTGGCGCGGGATCTTGTAGTAGCCCTGGAAGACCATCTGGCGGGCGTCGCCGCGGCCGGTGATCTCGTAGATGCCGTCGGCGCCGTACTCGCCGCCGGTCTCCGCGTTGCAGGTGGCGCCGACGCCGCCGCCCAGTTCGTCGGTGAAGACGACCTTGCTGCCGTCCTGGCTGAAGGTCGCCGAATGCCAGAAGGCGAAGTGTTCGGCGTCCTCCGCCTGATCGATGATCTCGGGCTCCTTCGGGTCCGAGATGTCCATCAGCAGGCCGTCGCCCATGCAGGCGCCGGCGGCCAGGTCGAGCGCCGGGTAGGCGGTGATGTCGTGGCAGCCGGAGGTCTCGGTGCCGGTCTCGCTGCCGGGGAAGCCGCCGTCGGGGAAGAGCATGTCGAAGTCGGACAGCTCGGCCTGCTCCGGCGCGTTGCGCGGCACCTCGACGATGGAGATGCCGTCGTGCGGCGGCTGGCAGTCGGGGTACGTCTCGTCCGGGAAGTAGGAGGAGACGTAGACGTAGACGTTACGGCGCTCCGGCACCAGCGTGTGGGTGTGCGAGCCGCAGGGCGTCTCCACCGCGGCGACGTACTCGGGGTTGCGCTTGTCGCTGATGTCGAAGACCCGGATGCCCTCCCACGAGCTCTTCTCCGTCGGCGGTGCGGTCGAACTCGCGCAGGAGTCGTCGTTGCGCGAGGAGTCGACGGAGAGGAACAGCAGGTCGCCGGAGACGGATATGTCGTTCTGCGACCCCGGGCAGAGCACCTGGCTGACGAGCTTCGGCTTCGTCGGGCGACTGATGTCGTAGATCGTGAAGCCGTCGTAGTTGCCCGCGAAGGCGTACCGGCCCTGGAAGGCCAGGTCCGTGTTGGTGCCGGTGAGCGCACCCGCGTTCTCGGTGGTGGACAGCAGGCTGATGTTGTCGCTGTGCGCGGCGTCGTCGGCCGCGCCTCTGAGGGCCTCCGCGGTGGTCGACGACTCTGCCCCGTCGTCCGGGGTGGCCGCGGCCGTGCCGGCAAGGCAGAGGGACGCCAGCAGGCCGGTGACGACGGCCGCCACACTGAGCCTTCGGCGCCCCACGCGAAGCCCGAGGAACGATGTCACGTGGGTTCTCCCCTTAGGTCGTACTGCTCCACATCGGAGTTGACCGGTTCCGAATGTGCGTCAGTATCCTTCCCTCATCTGCATGTGCACATCAATACCGGTCCAACAAGTTCCCTCTCGATCAGCACTGGAGGAGCGCGTGACTCACGGGTGGTGCCGGCGGCGGCTCGGACTCGGCGTCGCCGCGCTGGCGGCGACGCTGGCGCTCGGCGGCTGCACCGGCGGCGGGGCCGAGGAGCCGTCGGCCGGCGGGGACGAGGGCGGGGCGTCCGTCATCGCGCCGGGTGAGCCGGGCGAGGAGGCGGAGACGCTGTCCCCCGAGGAGGCGGGCGAGGCCGCCGCCGAGGGCCGGGCCGAGCCGAACGCCGCCGACCACGCGTTCATGACGATGATGATCGAGCACCACGAGCAGGCCCTGGTGATGACGGATCTGGCCCGGCAGCACGCCGAGGACCAGGCCGTCCGGAGCATGGCGGAGCGCGTCGCGCGGGCACAGGAGCCGGAGATCGAGGCGATGGAGGCGTGGCTGGGCGCCCACGAAGAGCCCTCGGACGACGGGACCGACGACGGGCACAGCGGCCACGAGGGTCACGAGGACGGGGCCGCGCCCGGAATGGCCACCGAGGAGCAGCTGGACGAGCTGCGGGCCGCGCGCGGGGCCGAGTTCGACCGGATGTTCGTGGACCTGATGATCGCCCACCACGAGGGCGCCGTCGCCATGGCGACGGAGGAGCAGGCTCAGGGCAGCGAGACCATGGCCCTGGAGATGGCCGCGGAGCTGGTCGCCACCCAGACCGCCGAGATCGACCGGATGGCGAACCTGCTCTAGCGCCCACCGACGCATGCGGCCGGTCCCGCCCCCGCCGGGGAACGGGACCGGCCGCTCTCCGTGTCAGGCCCGCGGCGCCCTGGGCCGGGCGCCGAGCGCGGCGACGGCGACGCAGGTGGCGCTGAGCGCGAGCATCGTCGTCCACAGCCCGTCGGCGCTGGACAGGGTCGACTCGAACCGCTCCAGGAAGAGCGTGCCGAACGTCGCGGTGCCGAGGAGCATGCCGAGCTGCGTCATGGTGCCGGTGAGGCCGCTGGCGTCCGCCGCGTCCTCGGGGCGGACCGAGGCCAGCGCCCGGACCAGCAGCGGCGCGTAGGCCAGCGCCATGCTGGCGCCGTTCACCCCGAGCAGCGTCAGCACCACGGGGTCCAGCGGGTCGCCGTCCCGCAACAGCCAGCCGACGCCGAACATCGCCGCCGCGGCCGTCAGCAGTCCGGCGGGGACCAGGTACGGATGCCAGCCGGGCGGCAGTCGGCGCCAGGTCAGCGACACCAGCCCGAATATCAGGGCCGTCGGCAGGAAGCTCAGCCCCGCGCGCATCGCGCCGTAGCCCAGCCCGCCCCCGGCCTCCGGGCCCTGGAGGTGCAGCGAGGAGGCGAACATCAGCCCCGAGTTGACCGCCATCACCAGGCAGATCCGGATGACGGCCAGGGCCATGCCGGGGCTGCGCAGCACCCGCGGCGACAGCAGCGGGGCGCCGCCGCGCCGGGCCAGGCCCGACTCGAACCAGACGAACACCGCCAGCAGCAGCATGCTGCCCGCCAGGGAGAGCCAGCACCAGACCGGCCAGTCCTCCTCCTGGCCGAGCACCAGCGGAACGGTGAAGGCCAGCACCGCCGTGCTCAGCAACGCCAGGCCCGGCAGGTCGAGTTGCCTGGCCCGCTCCCCCGGCCCCGGCCGGTCCAGCGGCACCACCCGGGCGCCCAGGACCAGCAGCGCCAGTCCGAGCGGCACGTTGACGAGGAAGATCGGTCGCCAGCCCCAGCCGAAGAGGTCGGCGCTGACCAGCACCCCGCCGGCCACCTGCCCCGCGGCGGCGCCGGTCGCGATCACGGCGCCGAACATCGCCAGCGCCTTGGCCCGTTCGGCGCCGGCGAAGGTGCGCTGGATCAGGCTGAGCACCTGAGGGAGCATCAGCGCCGCGCCCGCACCCTGCAGGAAGCGGAAGGTGACCAGCTGGCCGGTCGTGGCGGCCAGACCGCAGGCCAGCGACGTCAGGGTGAACGCGGCCAGGCCGACCTGGAACAGCCGGCCCGCGCCGTAGCGGCCGCCCAGCCGGGCGCCGGTGACCAGCAGCACCGCGTAGGTGATGGTGTAGCCGGCCACGACGAGTTGCAACGCGCCGCCGGACGCGCCCAGGTCGGATTGCACGGTCGGGGCGGCCACGTTGACGATGAAGACGTCGAGCAGGTTCATGAACTGGGCGGCCAGAAGCGTGAACAGCAGCAGTCCGGCCCGCGGATGCGCGGGCCCGGCGGGCGCCGCCGTGCCCGTCGAGGGGCGCGCGCCCGCCGCCGGCGCGGCCGGGCTCGCCGCGGTGGTCGCCTCGGGAGTGGTGGTCATGCCGACCAGCGTGGTACGTGCCCGGTACTGGTAACGAGAGCCCTGTGATACTGGTACTGGCAGCACCCGGTTCCCCTGTGGCCGCGGCTGCGTCGGGCGAGCACGCTGGGGGGATGACGATGGCGACGGCACCACGCCCCGCCCAGTCCGGGCCGGCCCAGCGCCGGCGGCCGGAGCTGGCCGCGTTCCTGCGCGGCCGGCGGGCCCGGATCACGCCTGCGGACGTTGGCATGCCGCCGGGACCGCGGCGCCGCACGCCGGGACTGCGCCGCGAGGAGGTCGCGCAGCTGGCCGGGGTGGGCATCACCTGGTACACGTGGCTGGAGCAGGGGCGCCCGATCAACGCCAGCCCGCAGGTGCTGGACGCCGTGGCCCGCACGTTGCGCCTGGAGGAGCACGAGCGGGAGCACATGTACCAGTTGGCCGGCGTGCCCTACGCCCGGGAGCCGGAGCCGCACGCGCGGGCCGTCAGCCCCGACGTGCAGGCGGTGCTCGACGCGCTGGACCCGCTGCCGGCGGTGATCTACAGCGCGCGCTTCGACGTGCTCGCCTTCAACTCGACCTACTGGTCGCTGTTCTTCGCGCGCAGAGGCGCGCGGTGGCCCACGGGCCGCGAGGCGCACAACGCGCTGTGGGTGCTCTTCACCGGCTCGCGGGAGGACTGCCCGCTGGTGTTCCGCCAGGAGGAGCTGCGGCTCCTGGTCGCCACGCTGCGCGCCGGCTACGGCAACCACGTCGGCGAGCCGTCCTGGGAGGAGTTCATCGCGCGGCTGTGCCAGGCCAGCGAGGAGTTCGCCGACATGTGGTCCAGCGGCGACGTGGTGCCCCCGGGGCCGCGGGTGAAGACGTTCTGGCATCCGGAGGTCGGCGAGGTACGGCTGCGTTCGGTCTCGATGTCGGTGCACGGCATCCCCGAGGCGCGGATGGTGGTGTTCACGGCGGCGGACGAGGTCAGCCGACGGCTTGTGGCCGCGCTCCGCGCGGCCGACACCGAGGGCCGCCCACCGAGCGCCCTGGCAGCGGAACACCCGGCGTAGCCCGGGCCCATACGGCGCCCTGTCCGCGCCGGCCACCCGGACCGTCCGACCGACGCCCAGCGACCACAACGCCGTTGGCCCGACGGGCGACCCCAGCCAGGCACGGCAGCGGCCCGAAGCCGAGTGGCGGCACCCGCTGTTGACCCGGCGGGCGACCCCGGCAGGGCACCGTCCGAACCAGGCACGGCCAGGCGCGGGAGGCGGCCGGAGGCCGGGTGATGGCGCCCGCCGTTGGACCCGGGGGGCGGACCCCGGCGGGGCTCGTCCGAGTTGGTCGCGGCCAGGCCCGGGACCCGCCGGGATGCCGAGCGGTCGCCCCTCGCCGTTGGCCCAGGCGGGTCGACTCCGGTGGTAGCCCTGCCCTGTCGGTCGGGCTAGACGTCGTCGCCGAGGACGGGTTCGGGGAGGGAGCCGGCGTTGTGTTCCAGGAGGCGCCAGCCGCGGACGCCCTCGCCGAGCACCGACCAGCTGCAGTTGGCCAGGCCGCCCAACGCCTCCCAGCTGTGCGGCTCCAGGCCGAGCAGCCGGCCGATCGTGGTGCGGATCGCTCCGCCGTGGCTGACCACCACCAGCACGCCGCCGGCCGGCAGCTTCTCGGCGCTGCGCTCGACGACGGGCGCGGCCCGGTCGGCGACCTCGGTCTCCAGCTCGCCGCCGCCGCGGCGCACGGGCTCACCGCGCTTCCACGCGTCGTACTCGTCGCCGTACCGCGCCCGGATCTCGTCGTGGGTCAGGCCCTGCCAGACCCCCGCGTACGTCTCCCGCAGCCCCTCGTCGAACGTCACCTCGAGGTCGGTGAGCGCGGCCAGCTCGGCCGCCGTCGCCACGGTCCGGCGCAGGTCGGAGGAGACGATGGCGTGCGGCTCCAGGGCGGCCAGCAGCCGGGCCGCGCGGCGGGCCTGGGCCACGCCGATCTCGGTCAGCTCGATGTCGGTGGTGCCCTGGAAGCGACGATCCAGGTTCCACGCGGTCTGGCCGTGGCGCCACAGCACGATCCGGCGGCCGGCGCCGGCGGTGCCGCTCAGCGGAGCTCACCACCTGCGGTGCCCGGAGCGTGCGAGGTGTCGGGGGCGAGCGCCTGCTCGCCGACGTGCGCCTCGGCCCGGCCGCGGGTGGCCTCCGCGTCCGGCGGCAGGCGCAGCGTCGGGCAGTCCTTCCACAGGCGCTCCAGCGCGTAGAACACCCGCTCCTCCGCGTGCTGGACGTGCACCACGATGTCGACGTAGTCGAGCAGCACCCAGCGCCCCTCGCGCTCGCCCTCCCGGCGCGCGGGCTTGATCCCGAACTCCTTCGACAGCCGCTCCTCGATGCCGTCGACGATCGACCTGACCTGCCGGTCGTTGGGTGCGGAGGCGAGCAGAAACGCGTCGGTGATCGCCAGAACGTCGCTGACGTCGTAGGCGATGATGTCGTGGGCCAGCTTGTCGGCGGCGGCCTGGGCGGCGGCCTCGATCAGCTCGGTGGCGCGGTCCGTGGCGGTCACAGGTGCTGCCTTCTCCATCCGTTCGGCGTCCCCCCGGCGGGGCGGGCGTGCCTCCAGGGTCTCACGCCGCGCCCACAGCACCGCGCGATATTCACCCCAGGCCGTCACGGAACGTTATGGCTCGTCTCGACACGTCACGACGGGCGCGGCGCGGTGAGGTCGAGAGGACGGGGCCCGCCGCGGGCGCGCCCCGTCCCCATCGCTCATTCGACGAAGTCCTCGCCGAGCACGATCGTCACGTCGGAGTTCCCCGCGCCCTCACCCTCGGTGACTGCGTCCTCCGGCAGCCCCAGCGTCCTGGCCACCTCGACGGCCGTCTCCCGATGCGCCGCGTCGCCGTAGGTCACCTGGGAGGTGGTCTGGACCTCGTCGACCGCCCGCGCGTCCACCACCGTGAAGCCGCCGTTGATCAGCGAGATCCGGGCGTCCTCCGCGGTGCCCTCGACGCCGCTGGCGTCCCGGATGCCGATCCGGGCCACGCCGCCGGCCTCCTGGTCGGCGACCGTGCCGCCGAGCACGTCCTTCACCAGCCCGCCGGCGGTCTCGTCGCTGATCACCCCGCCGTCCTCGACCGGCAGCAGCGTGGTGTCGTACGCGTCCGACTGGGCGTACCCGGCGAGCTGCGCCAGGCTGGCGCCGAGCTCCTCCTCGGGCAGCGACGGGTCGGGGATCTGGCGGAGCGCGTGGATGGTGTCGGTCGCCGTCTTCTCGTTCGAGGACAGGTTCCCCAGCACGGCGGCCATGACCTGGCCGAAACGTTCGAGCTGCGCGCTTTCCGGCTCGCCCTCGGCCCGGTAGATGGCGTAGGCGGTGGCTTCCTGGCCGTCCATCTGCACGTCGTTGCCCTGCGGCACCAGCGGCTCGCCGTCGCCCTCGCCCGAACCGTCTCCGCCGTCCTCGGCCTGTTCGCCGTCCCCTTCGCCGCCCGCGCCGGCGCCGGCCGGCACCTCGACGTCGGTGTCCAGGGAGATGCCGCCGACGAGTTCGACGAGGAAGTCGAGGTAGGGGGTGTCCAGCCGCCAGGTGCCCTTGATGTCGGCGCCCATCAGCCCGCCGAGCGCGTCCCTGACCTCGCCGGCGCTGGACTCGGTGACCGCCTGCCCGAGCGTCGTCGCGGTGCCGTCCGGGGTGATCGCCAGCTCGTTGGGGAGCAGCAGGGTGGTGCCCCGCTCGGCGGTCTCGTTGGCGACGAGCAGGGCGGTGGAGGTGGTGTCGCCGTTGGTCTCCCTGAGGTGGACCGCGATGACGTCGCGCACCTCGGCGGCGGAGCCGCCCTCCTCCCCGGCCTCGGTCCCCGGCAGGAGCGGCACGCGGTCGGTGGCCCACAGGTAGCCGGCGCCGCCGAGCAGCGCGAGCACGAGCGTGACGACGAGCAGCCGGCGGCGGTTCCGGCCTCGGCGTTTGGCCTCCTCGCGGCGCTCGGTCCGGCTCTCGGTGAACTTCAGCCAGTCGATGACGTCCGTCGAGTCCTGGTCGTCCTCGTCGACGAAGGCGAACTCGCCCGTCTCGTAGGCGTCGTCGGACCCCGGCGGCCGGCGCTGTCCCGGCACGTTCGCCGCGCCCGGCTGCTGGCCGGAGGGCGGTCCTGGCGGGGCGGCGGGCGGGGCGGGGGCGGCGGGCGGGACCCGGGCCTGTTCGCCGGTGTCCTGGCCGTAGCCCTGGTACACCGGTGGCTGCTCGCCCGTGCCGTAGTCGTAGCCCTGGTAGCCCTCGGGGGCGGTGGGGTGGCCTGCGGGGCCCGGATATCCCTGCGCCACCGGCGGCTGCTCGCCGGTGCCGTAGTCGTAGCCGTCGTAGACCGGGGCCTGCTCGCCGGTGCCGTGGTCGTACTCGCCGTAGGGCGGCTGCTGGCCGGTGCCGGGGTTCGCGCCGTACGCGTACCCGTCGGGTGGTGCCTGCTGGTGACCGGGCGCGGGGCGGTACACCGGACGCCCGTACTCGTCATAGCCGTAGAACTCGGTGTTGCCCTGCGCCTGCTGCCCGTACGGATCCTGCCGGTCGTTCACCCGTGCCGCCCTTCCGCCCGTTCAGCGCGCCGGTCCCGAGGTGTGCCGGTAGAGCGCCCGTTTGTTGATATAACGCACCACTCCGTCCGGCACCAGATACCAGACCGGGTCCCCGTGAGCCACCCGCTCGCGGCAGTCGGTGGAGGAGATGGCCAGGGCCGGTACCTCCACCAGCGACACCCCGCCACCGGGCAGCCCGGGGTCGGCGAGCTGGTGTCCGGGCCGGGTCACCCCGATGAAGTGGGCGAGCGAGAACAGCTCCTCGGCGTCGCGCCAGCCGAGGATCTGCTCCAGCGCGTCGGCCCCGGTGATGAAGAACAGGTCCGCATCGCCGTGCGCGTCCCGCAGCTCACGCAGCGTGTCGATGGTGTACGTCTTGCCGCCGCGGTCGATGTCGATGCGGCTGACGGAGAACTGCGGGTTCGAGGCGGTCGCGATGACCGTCATCAGGTACCGGTCCTCGGCCGGCGACACCACCTGGTGCGTCTTCTGCCACGGCTGCCCCGTCGGCACGAAGACCACCTCGTCCAGGTGGAACTGGGCCGCCACCTCGCTCGCGGCGACCAGGTGCCCGTGGTGGATGGGGTCGAACGTGCCGCCCATCACGCCGAGGCGCCGCTTCCCTGGCGCTATCACCTCTCGCATAGGCAGACCCTAGCGGTCGCGGTTGAGCCGGGTCGTGATCCACAGCAACAACAGCAGCGCGGCGAACGCACCCCCGCCGATGGCGTAGGCGTTCAGGCTGTCGTGGTTGCCGTGCTCGCCCTCGGCGAGGGTGAGGACGGCGTCCGAGACGCGGGGCGGGAGGCTGGACATGCTCATGAGGCCCATCCGGGAACGTGGCGGCTGGAACGTCGGGTCTGAGCCATCGTATGCCGACGAGATGGCGACGGGCCCTTGCCCCCACCGGTCGCGGTGAGATGGAGTGGAGGAGGGACCTCCCGGGCTCCGCGGGGCTGGGTGAGGGGGACGCTCGGAGACCAGGCATGCAGGGGGTTCATATGACAGACGGCACGACGCCGGGTGGCGCTGAGCGGCTACCGGGCCGCAACAGGCGGCGTTTCCCGGACATATCCTCCCGGGCCTACGAACATCCGGCGGATCGTTCCGCCCTGGTGGCGCTGCGCAAGCTGACCGGCTTCGACACGGTGTTCAAGGCGCTCAGCGCCATGCTGCCGGAGCGGAGCCTGCGGCTGCTGTTCCTGTCCGACTCGGTGCGGGTCAACGAGCGGCAGTTCGCGCACCTGCACCAGATGCTGCTCGACGCGTGCTACATCCTGGACCTCGAACGGGTCCCGCCGATGTACGTCATGCAGGATCCCAAGCCGAACGCGATGTGCATCGGCCTGGACCGGCCGATCATCGTGCTGACCACCGGCCTGGTCGAACTGCTGGACGAGGAGGAGATGCGGGCGGTCGTCGGCCACGAGGTCGGGCACGCGCTGTCCGGACACGCGGTCTACCGCACGATCCTGCTGTTCCTGACCAACATCGCGGTCCGGGTGGCGTGGATCCCGCTGGGCAGCATCGCGATCATGGCCATCGTCTCGGCGCTGCGCGAGTGGTTCCGCAAATCGGAGCTGTCGGCCGACCGGGCCGGGCTGTTGGTCGGGCAGGACCCGCAGGCGTCGATGCGCGGCCTGATGAAGCTCGCGGGTGGCAACCATCTGCACGAGATGAACGTCGACGCGTTCCTGGAGCAGGCCGAGGAGTACGAGGCGGGCGGCGACCTGCGCGATTCGGTGCTGAAGATCCTCAACGTGCTGCCGCGCACCCACCCCTTCGCGGCGGTGCGCGCGGCGGAGCTGCGGCGGTGGGCGGAGAGCCGGGACTTCCAGCGGATCATGGACGGCCACTACCCGCGGCGCGGCGAGGATCGGGACGCGTCGGTCAGCGACTCCTTCCGGGAGTCGGCGGGCCATTACGCGTCCTCGGTGCGCACCAGCAAGGACCCGCTGATGAAGCTGGTCAACGACGTGGCCGGCGGTGCGAGCGACCTCGGCGGCCGGCTGCGGAACTTCGCCACCGGGCGCGGTCGGGGCGGCGGCACGGCGACGCGCGAGGCGCCGGATGCCACGGACACGGCGACGGACACCGCGACGGAGACCCCGCCGGGCGGAGCGGCCGAGACCGGCCCGGACACCGGTACGGACTCAGGTGGGAGCGGCGGCGAGCCGAACGGACCGGACGCGCCGCCGCGGGACTGACGCCCGCCGGCCGGCGAGCAGCGCGGGCTCAGCCGTCGGAGAGCGCCGGCAGGGCGCCCGCGGCCAGGATGCCGCATACGGCCGTGCCAGCGGTCCCCTTGGCGTAGGGGTCGGTGGCCTGTGTGGCGGGCGAGTGCGTGACGCGCTCGCCCGCCAGCAGCGGGTCGAGCGCCGCCGCCGTCTCGGCCGCGCAGTCCATCGGCCCGGCCAGCACATCGGTCTGGCGGAGCATCACCTGACGGTCGCGCAGTTCGTCCTTGCCGAACTGCAGCCGTATCTCCCGCTCCACGGTGAACAGCGCGGCCGGCGCCTGGGGCTCGTCCGCCGGGCGCACCGCGTAGACGAAGATGTGCTGCCCGGCCACCTCGATGACGTCCTCCGACACCTCGTCGAAGGTGAAGCGCCCGTCCACCCGGGGCAGCGGATCGGCCAGCGTCACCCGCGGGTCCGACGGATCGGCGGCGAACCGCACCAGCCAGTCCGTGACCCAGGTGTCCGCCGCGTCGGGGTACTCAGCGGCGCTGCCGGCCAGCGCGTCGTCGAACTGGTGCTGCTGGTCCTCGCCGAGCAATTCCCGCACCGGCGCGGAGGTCTCGCCCGTGACCACGTCCTCGGTCACCGCGCTCGCCACCACGTACTCCTTGGCCAGGGTGAGCGCCGTGAACACCTGCTCCCTGGTGAAATGGGCCGTGGCGCGCGGGTCGGGCAGCACCACGCCGCCCTCGCCGACGCCGAATTCCGCGGCCTGGCTGGCGGCGTACAGCGCCTCGGTGTCCACGGAACCCGGCACCTCGCCGTCCGGGGCCAGCGGAATCACCGAGCCGACCGGCGGCTCGACCGCGGCGGCGGCGCCGGTGCCGTAGGGGTTGTTGCTGCCGAGGTAGATGGCGGCGGCGAAGGCGAGGAGGATGATCAGGGCCAGGGCTATGCCCTGTCTGGGCACCGTGCGGCCGCCGCTGCCGCCGGACCCCGCGTCGGGTGAACGGCTGCGCACCGCCTCGCCGTCGGCTTCGAGGCGCTCCTGGGCGGAGGCCTCCTGGAGCCGCGCAGCCCGCACGAACGACTCGTCGAAGACGGTCGATTGGTACTCTTCGTCCCCGGCTCCCGGGGCGCCCCCGGGGGTCCCTTCGGGAGGGTCAGTACGCCCGGCCACATGACCAGCGTAGGTCGATAACAGGTGCGTAAACAGCCCCCGATCGCCATCTCTTTCGCCCACGGGCGCGTACGGCGCTCGACGGGCGCGCGCGGGTGGCGCGGCGCGACAGGGCAGGGCGTGCGAGGGACGCCGTCAGCGATCGTCGTCGGGCACGTCCGGCTCGACGTCGACGGGGGGATCGTCGCCCGGCCCGTCGGCCGGGGAGGGCAGCGGGGTCGGCTCGCCGCGCTGGGCGGAGCCGGCGCGCTGGATGGCTATGAGGGCGAACGCGATGACGCTGATCCCCATCACCATGGCGAGCACACAGGCCACCGGACGCTGCCAGCGGATCGGCCGCCAGCCGCGCGGTGAGGAGCCGGCCGCGCGCGCCGCCAGCGCGCCCGGCCCGGCGTAGCCGGCGTAGCCGCCGTAGGCCAGGTCCTCCTCGTCCTCGTCCGGCAGGTACCTGGTGTAGTCGGAGCGGTCGAACCGCCCCTCCTCGTCGTCCGGCTCCTCGCCGTCCGGGTCCTCGCCGAGATCGCGGAGGTCGGCGTCGATCGGATATCCGCCGACGCCGTCGGGCATTCCCGGATCGAAATCGAGGTCCGGGTAGGGGGAGTGCTCGGTGGCGGCCTCGGATTCGGCGCGCTCCAGGGCCGCGTAGAGTATCCGCTCGGCTGCGCTCGGCTCGTGGATCGCTGCGGCCTCGACGAACTCCTCGTCGAGCACCACGGCGGCGAACGCCTCGTCGGCTGCCCCGCGATCCTGGCTGTCGGGCCCCTCCCCGTCTCGGAACGGGTAGCCCTCCGCGTTGTCCGGCACGTATCCAGCGTAGGCGGATTGGGCTCTCAGGGGGAGAGCCAGGGGGAATTCACCCGATTCGGGGGCACACCGACGGCGGTAGGCAACTACCGAGTGTGTCCGTCGCCGGTCACCACGTAGGTCGTCGAGGTGAGTTCGGGCAGACCCATCGGGCCCCGGGCGTGCAGCTTCTGGGTGGAGATGCCGATCTCCGCGCCGAAGCCGAACTGCCCGCCGTCGGTGAACCGGGTGGAGGCGTTGACCATCACGGCGGTGGAGTCCATCCGGGACACGAAGCGGCGGGCCGCTGCGGTGTCACCGGTGACAATCGCCTCGGTATGTCCCGAAGTCCACCGGCGGATATGGGCGACGGCGGCGTCCAGGTCGGGCACCACGGCCGCGGCGATGTCGTAGCTGAGGTACTCGGTCTCCCAGTCCTCGTCGGTGGCCGGGGTCACCGCCACGCCCGCGGCGGCGCCCGCCTTCTGCCACGCCTCGTCGCCGTGCACCCGCACCCCGGCCTCGGTCAACGCGGCCAGTGCGCGCGGCAGGAAGCGGTCCGCGATCCCGGCGTGCACCAGCACCGTCTCGGCGGCGTTGCAGACGCTGGGTCGCTGGGCCTTGGAGTTGACCAGGATGTCGACGGCCATGTCGAGGTCGGCCGCCTCGTCCACGTAGACGTGGCAGTTGCCGACGCCGGTCTCGATGACCGGCACGGTGGACTCCCGCACCACGGTCTGGATCAGCGAGGCGCCGCCGCGCGGGATCAGCACGTCGACGAGGCCGCGGGCGCGCATCAGCGCGCGCACCGAGTCCCGGCTTTCCCCCGGCACCAGCTGCACGGCGTCCGCGGGCAGGCCGGCGCCGGCGACCGCGTCGCGGAGCACGGCGACCAGCGCGGTGTTCGACGCGTAGGCGGAGGAGGAGCCGCGCAGCAGCACCGCGTTGCCCGCCTTCAGGCAGAGCGTGGCGGCGTCCACCGTGACGTTCGGCCGGGCCTCGTAGACGATGCCGACGACGCCGAGCGGCACCCGGACCTGGCGCAGCTCCAGGCCGTTGGGCAGGGTGGAGCCGCGCACCACCTCGCCGACCGGGTCGGGCAGCGCGACCACGCTGCGGACGTCCTCGGCGATGGCGGCGACCCGCTCCGGGGTCAGGGTGAGCCGGTCGATGATCGCCTCGGGGGTGTCGGCGGCGCGGGCCCTGGCGATGTCCTCGGCATTGGCCGCGACGATCTCGTCCGCGCGGGTCAGCAGCGCGTCGGCGATGGCCAGCAGCGCGGCGTCACGGGCCGTGCGCGGCAGCGGCGCGAGCGTGGCGGCCGCGGTCTTCGCCCGGCGGGCGACGGCGAGGACGGGGCTCTCGGCGGGGGCGTCGGCTGCGGACGCGACGGGGGTCTCGGCGGAACGGCTCATGTCTTAGAAGGGTAGTCCTGGCCGGCCGGGCGGCGGGCTGGGCGACCACGGACCGGACGGCCCCGGCGGCGGGCCCCGGCGGCGGGCCAGGGCGGCGGGTCAGGGCGGCGGGTCGGAGGGCCGCGGCCCGTCAGAACGGGTGGACGCCGATGGACGTGGCCGGGGGCGGGCCGAAGCCCTCGGCGACCCGCTGGTGGTAGGTCTCCCGGCCGACGACCTCGAGACCGACGATCTCCCAGGGCGGCAGCTGGGCGGTGCGCCGGTGCTCGCCCCACAGCCGCAGGGCCAACGCGGCCGCGTCGTGCAGGTCGGGCGCCTCCTCCCAGTACCGGATCTCGGCGTGGTCGGCCGCATAGCGACTGGTCAGCAGGAAGGGATGGTCGTGGGCCAGCCGTTCCAGGCCGCGCCGCACCTCGGCCAGCGGGCTCGCCGGACCGGCGACGCTGAGGATGATGTGCCACAGCCGCGGGGCGTCGCGGGAGACGGCGCGTCCCCTGCCCTCCTCGGCCCTCCTCGGCTCCCCGAGGGCCGTCCGGCCCCCCTCGACGCTGGCAAGACGTCTCACCGGCGGCCTCCTGACCTGGTGCTGAAGTGACGCATGTGGTGCCGGGCTGGAGCGGCGCCACGAAAAGTGCACCAGCTCACTCGCGCCGGCGGGGCCGATTCGGGGAAACCTCCCGGTAAAGACGGCTCCTTCACACATCGGGCACGTCGCCCGAGAGGTCCCGCGGCGACCGCTCGAAGCGACCGACGAGGAGATCATGCCCGCAACTGGCCCCGCAATAGCACCAGGTCATCGCGGTGCACGACTTCCCGCTCGTACGCGGGGCCCAGTTCGCGCGCCAGTTCCCTGGTGGAGCGGCCGATCAGCCGGGGGATCTCGCGCGCGTCGAAGTTGACCAACCCGCGAGCGACCGCTCGCCCCGTCTCGTCACGCAGTTCGATCGGGTCGCCCGCGATGAAGTCGCCGTCGACGGCGGTGATCCCGGCGGGCAGCAGCGAGCTGCGCCGTTCGGTGACCGCCCGCACCGCCCCGTCGTCCAGCGTGACGGCGCCGCGCGGCGTGGAGGCGTGCGCCAGCCACAGCAGCCGGCCCGTGGACCGGCGCCCCGTGGACCGGAACCAGGTGCCGGTGGCGGTCCCGGCCAGGGCGTCGGACGCGTGTCCCGCGGAGGTGAGCACCACGGGGATGCCCGCCTCGGTGGCGATCGCGGCCGCCTCCACCTTGGTGACCATGCCGCCGGTGCCCACCCCGGCCCGGCCGGCGCGGCCCAGCTCGATGCCCGCCAGGTCGGCGGGCCCGCTGACCTCCTCGATCCGGCTCGCGCCAGGCCGGGCCGGATCGCCGTCGTAGAGCCCGTCCACGTCGGAGAGCAGCACCAGCAGGTCGGCCTTGACGAGATGGGCGACGAGCGCGGCCAACCGGTCGTTGTCGCCGAACCTGATCTCCTCGGTGGCCACCGTGTCGTTCTCGTTGACGACCGGCACCACGCCCATGGTCAACAGCTGCTCCAGGGTGCGGTAGGCGTTGCGGTAGTGGGCCCGGCGGCTGGTGTCGTCCGAGGTCAGCAGCACCTGCCCGACGCGCCGGCCGTAGCGGGCGAACGACGCGGTGTAACGGGCCAGCAGCAGCCCCTGCCCGACGCTGGCGGCGGCCTGCTGCCGCGCCAGGTCCCGGGGCCGCTGGGTGAGGCCCAGCGGGGCGAGCCCCGCCGCGATGGCACCGGAGGAGACCAGTACGATCTGCCTTCCGTCCTGTTTCACCAGCACATCGACGAGTGCGTCCACCCGGTCGGCGTCCAGACCGCCGGCCGCCGTGGTCAGCGAGGATGAGCCGATCTTGACGACGATCCTGCGGGCGTCCCTGACGTCCTGCCGTGCCGCTGTCACTGTGCTCCCTCGTCTGCCGTGCCGATGCCGCCGGTCGCGACCCGCACGGACCGCTCGCTCGTTCCGGCCACACTGCTCGCGCGTCCGGACCCCTGTCCGTAATCTATGCCAATGCACCGGGTGGCCGCCCGTGCGTTTCCCTCCACCCCCACAGACACCTCAACTGACGCCGTACACCCCACGTCTCATCCCTCCGGAGCAATAGCTGTGCCTGCTGCTGGACCGACGCTTCGCCGCGCCTTGCAATGGACCTCACTCGTCGCGCTGCTGAGCTGCTTCATCGTGCAGCTCGTCGGCGCCCAGTTGCCCAGTACGGGCCCGCTGATCGTCGCCGCGGCGGCCGGGCTGCTGCTCGACCTGGCGCTGCGGCAATGGTTCCCCGGCCCGCTGAGCACGCTGGCCAAGCTGCACTGCGACGAGACGGTCAGACAGCTGCTGCGCGACCTGCTGACACTGATGGCGCTGGTCCAGCTGACCGACATCGGGGGCGCGGCGCGGATACTGCTGGTCAGCGGCCTGCTGTGCGGCTACGGCGGCCACTACCTGATCCGCGCGCTGGCCGTGCTGGTGCGGCGGACCCGGACCCTGCCGGTGCTCACCCGCAACATCGACACCTCCGAACTGCGGCTCTCCGCCGCGCCGCCGGCGCTGCTGACCAAATCGGCCCGCCGGCAGCTGCTGTTCTCCATGCCGGCGACCGCCGGGATGCTGACCACGGTGGCCACCGACGACGCGGCCTGGGCGCTGGCGGGCGTCGGCGTCTCGCTGGCGCTTTTCGCGGGTGCCGCCGTCTACCTGGCCACCTGGCTGCTGCCCGGCAAGCGCACCCCGAGCGAGGAGCGGGTCGTCGACTGGTTCGGGCGCTGGCTGGCGGACTACCGGCCGGACGTGGGCCTCTACTTCTCCGGCGGCTCCTCGACCGCGTACCAGGCGAACATGTGGCTCTCCACGCTGGTCGCGCTGGACGGCCGGCCGGTGATCGTGCTGCGCGAGCGCGGCATGATGCAGCTGATCGCGGCCACCGACGTGCCGATCATCTGCCTGCCGCGGGTGGCGCAGCTGATGATGCTGGAGAACTCCACGCTGAAGATGCTGCTGCACCCGGCGAACGCGCCCAAGACCTCGCAGGTGCTGCGCATCCCCACGCTCAAGCATGCCTTCACCAACCACGGGGAGAGCGACAAGCTGTCCAGCTGTAACCCGTACGCGAAGGTCTACGACGAGGTGTGGGTGGCCGGCCCCGCGGCACGCAGGCGGTACGCGGAGGCCGAGGTCGGCGTGGACGACCGCGACGTGGTGGAGGTCGGCCGGCCGCAGCTGGCACCGATCCAGCCGTACGCCGGCCCGCCGGCCGCCGAGGGCCCGCTCACGGTGCTGTACGCGCCGACCTGGGAGGGCTGGACCAACGATCCGGGCAACACCTCGCTCATCCTGGCCGGCGAGAACACCGTCAACGCCCTGCTGGCCGACCCCCGGGTCCGGCTGCTCTACAAGCCACACCCGATGACCGGCTCCGTCGATCCGCGGGCCCGCGCCGCGGACGTGCGGATCCGGACGCTGATCGCCGAGGCGAACGCCGCCGGGTCCGGCGCGTCCCACCCCGACCAGGCGGCGCGGGAGAGCGAGCTGGCCCGGCGCACCGCCGAGTTGGACGCGCTGACCGCGACGGCGTTCCGGCCGAGCGCGGACGAGGTGGAGCGGATGGGCGTGCAGAACGCGCCGGAGTCCGGCCGGGCGGAGGCCGTCGCGAAGGCCTCCGACGCCTGGCGGACCGCGTTCTGGGCGGCCCAACCGCCGGCCACGCATCTGGTGCTGACCGGGCCGCGCCCGGACATCTACAGCTGCTTCAACCAGGCCGACGTGCTGATCTCCGACGTGTCCAGCGTGGTCTCCGACTTCCTGGCCAGCGCCAAGCCGTACGCGGTGGCCAACACCAGCGGGCTGCCCGAGGACGAGTTCAGGGCGGCGAACCCGACGGTCCGCGCGGCCACCATCCTCACCCCCGAGGCGGAAGGACTGACCGGCCTGCTCGCGGCGGTGCTGGACCCGGCGCTGGACGGTCTGGCCGAGGAGCGCGCGGTGCTGAAGGAGTACCTGCTCGGCCCGGCCGAGCCGCCCTCGCTGGCGCGCTTCAGGAAGGCGACGCGCGCCCTGTGCGCGGCGGCGGAGGCCCGGCGCGCCCGGCACCCGGAGACCGCCGAGGTCACGTCCCCGGCGCCCCGGGAGTCGACCGCCACGGCCGCACGCTGACCCGCGCCGCGGCAGACGCCACGGCCCCGGCGCCCTAACCGGTCGCCGCCTGGCGGGTCAGCCAGGCGGCGACCGGCTCGACGACCTCCGCCAGTACCGCCTCAGTGGTAGTGCCGGCCTTCTTCGGGATCACGAACGAGTGGTCCCCGTGCGGCACCTCGATCAGCTCCGTGCCGCGTGGGAACTCGGCGGGCGTGCCGAACGTGTCCCGCCCACCCTGCACGACCAGCACCGGCACGCCGGCCTCGCGGAGCTCGTCGACGCGGGAGCGCTCGGGCCGGCCGGGGGGATGCAGCGGGAACGACAGCGCGAGCACGGCACGGGCGCCGAGCGTGCGCGCCGTGCGGCAGGCCACGCGCGCGCCGGCGCTGCGCCCGCCGGCGACGACCGGCGGGCCCGGGCGGGCCAGCGCCGGCCAGAGAGCGGTCCAGGCGGCGTCCAACGTGCGCGGGGCGGGCGCGAGCCTCTTGCCGGCGACCCGCCAGGGCTGCTCGACCAGCGCCACGGTGACGCTCCGCTCGGGCAGCGTGGCCGCCAGCATCGCCAGGTCGGCCGTCTCCACGCCGCCGCCGGCGCCGTGCCCGAGGGCGAGCACGGCGCGGGCATCTCCGGCGTGGTACCAGCGGATCCGCGCCTCCCCCTGCGGCGTGCCCACGGTCTCCGTCTCGGACTCTGTCTCGACCCCGCGCTCACTCATCCCCCCAGTCTGCGCGCCCCGCCCACCCCCACCCACCGCCTTCCCGGCGAGTCGCAAGACGCTTAAGGCTCACGCCAACAGGCGGGGACCCGCCGAGCGTCACGGATGGACGCGACGGGGTCACCGACGGCAGGCCACACGTTGGTCGAGCAACCCCGGCACCTCCTCGGCCGAAGGCCCGTGCCGGTCCTTGACGGCCGCCAGACCGCACGGGCCGGCCCTCAACCCGCCCGTCCTCCCGCGCAAGCACCACACGGGCCACAGCGGGGGGCCAGACCCCGGTCTGACGCCCGGCGCGGCAGGCGGGACGCGGCGCGGTGGGAGGGTCGGACCGCGCACGCTGGTCGGGCAACGTCCCCGTCTGCCGACCGTCGCTGGTAACGCGAAGCGCGGCCCCGCGACGTCGCCGGACCCGGTCTGATGCTCGGCGCGGTGGGAGGGCCTCTGCCGAGCGCCGCTGGGGAAACGCGACGCGGGGTCCGGCTGTGTCGCCGGACCCCGCGTGGTGGGGCGTGAACCGCCCGGCACGGGCTATGTGTCGGAGTCGGAGCGCTCCGCCTCGCGGTCGCGGCGGCGTTGGGTGGCGGGACGTAGCTCGTTCAGGCGGTGGTCCTCGCCGCGGCGGCCGAGCATCTCGGCGCCGCCGACCACGGACGGCTCCCAGTCGAAGACCACCGCGTTGTCCTCGGGGCCGATGGCCACGCCGTCGCCCTCCCTGGCGCCGACCCGGAAGAGCTCCTCCTCGACGCCCAGCCGGTTCAGCCGGTCGGCGAGGTAGCCGACGGCCTCCTCGTTGGAGAAGTCGGTCTGCCGCACCCAGCGCTCCGGCTTCTCGCCACGCACCCGGTACAGCTCCTCGCCCTCGCGGGTGACCGAGAAGCCCGAGTCGTTGACGGCCTGCGGGCGGATGACGACGCGGGTGGCCTCCTCGCGGGGCCGCCGCGCACGCGCCTCCGCCACCAGCGCGCCGAGCGCGAAGGACAGCTCGCGCAGTCCCTTGCGGGAGACCGCGGAGACCTCGAAGACCTGGTGTCCGTGCGCCTCCAGGTCCGGCCGCACGAGCTCGGCGAGCTCCTGCCCCTCGGGGATGTCCGTCTTGTTGAGCACGACCAGCCGCGGCCGGTCCGCCAGCCCGCCGTACTGGGCCAACTCGGCCTCGATGACCTCCAGGTCGGTGAGCGGGTCCCGGTCCGACTCCAGCGTCGCGCAGTCCAGCACGTGCACCAGCACCTCGCAGCGCTCCACATGCCGCAGGAACTCCAGCCCGAGGCCCTTGCCCTGGCTGGCGCCGGGGATGAGTCCTGGCACGTCCGCGACGGTGTAGACCGTGGTGCCCGCGGTGACGACGCCGAGGTTCGGCACCAGCGTGGTGAAGGGGTAGTCCGCGATCTTCGGGCGGGCCGCCGACAGCACGGAGATCAGCGAGGACTTGCCGGCGCTCGGGTAGCCGACGAGCGCGACGTCCGCCACGCTCTTGAGCTCCAGCACCAACTCCCGCCCCTCGCCGGGCACGCCGAGCAGCGCGAAGCCCGGCGCCTTGCGGCGCGGCGAGGCGAGCGCGGCGTTGCCGAGGCCGCCGCGACCGCCCTGGCCGGCGATGAACGTGGTGCCCTCACCGACCAGGTCGGCCAGCACGTTGCCCCGGCGGTCGAGCACCACCGTGCCGTCGGGGACCGGCAGCACCAGGTCCTGGCCGTGCGCGCCGGCGCGGTTACCGCCGGCGCCGGGGCGGCCGTTGGTGGCCTTGCGATACGGGCGATGGTGGTAGTCGAGCAGCGTGGTGACGTCCCGGTCGACGACCAGCACGACATCGCCGCCGCGCCCGCCGTCGCCGCCGTCGGGGCCGCCCAGGGGCCGGAACTTCTCGCGATGCACGGAGGCGCAGCCGTGGCCTCCGTTGCCCGCGACGATGTGCAGTTCGACGCGGTCCACGAAGGTGGTCATGGATGCACCTCCCAGTGCGATCGTTGGGTGACGCGACAATGCCGGGCGTGTCCGCACGGCCGCGTCGGATCAGCCCGCGGCTCCCCCAGGCCCTTGGGGGCCTGGGAGGTGCCCCCATGATGCGGTGCATCGCAAGGCGGAGGGTCGCCCTCGTACTGGGCGTACTTGGGTGGCCCGACAACGCAGCGAGGTGCCGCAGCTGGCGTCGCGGGCCCGGCGTGGCTGTGCGGACACGCCCTAGGCGGACCGGCCTCCCGGTGGGAGGCGGCCCGCCCTGGGACGTGAGTGTGGAGGGTCCTATTCGGCGACCGGGACCACGTTGACGACCTTGCGGTCGCGGGACCGGCCGAACTGCACGTGGCCGGCGCGCAGCGCGAACAGCGTGTCGTCGCCGCCGCGGCCCACGCCGTTGCCCGGGTGGAAGTGGGTGCCGCGCTGGCGGACCAGGATCTCGCCGGCGTTCACCAGCTGGCCGCCGAAGCGCTTGACGCCCAGGTACTGGGGGTTGGAGTCGCGGCCGTTCCGGGTGGACGAGGCGCCCTTCTTGTGTGCCATCTCGCTGAGTCCTTACTTCGCGGCCGGGGCAGGGATCTCGGTGACCTTCAGCTGGGTGTGCAGCTGGCGGTGACCCATCCGCCGGCGGTAACCGGTCTTGTTCTTGAACTTCTGGATCCGGATCTTCTCGCCCTTGTGGTGGTCGAGGACCTCGGCCTGGACCTTCACGCCGGCCAGCACCCACGGGTCGCTGGTGACGGTGTCGCCGTCCACCACGAGCAGGGTGGAGAGCTCGACGGTGTCGCCGACCTCTTTGCTCGCCATCCGGTCCACCTCGATGACATCGCCGACAGCCACCTTCTGCTGCCGGCCGCCAGTGCGCACGATCGCGTACACGCGCCAACTCTCTTTCGCTCGTCGTGGAGCCCCTGATGCCAGCCGGGCCAGGCGCCCTCGACCCGCGGGGGGTGGGGGTGGGCTCGACCTCTCCCGCGACACGGGCTGGTGCCCGATCGGTGCGGGAGGCGGATGCTCAGGAGCTTGGCGCGTCTGGCGACACGCCGATCACCCAGAATACGGAGGCGCCGAGAAGCTGGTCAAATTCGCCGACCGGCCTCCCGACGCCCCCGTCCGTCGCTCGTCCCGCCCGTCAGTCGTCGGCCGGCGCCGAGACCGAGGGCGGCTGCTGCTGTTCCGCGGCGGCCGTGGCCTGCGCCGCGGTCTTCTTCGCGGTCTTCTTGGCCGCGGCCTTCTTGGTCGTCGCCTTCTTGGCGGCGGCCTTCTTGGCCGGCGACTTCTTGGCGGCCTTCGCCGTCTTGGCGGTCTTCGCCGCCTTCTTCGCGGTCTTCCTGGCCGGGGCCGGGGCGACGACGGTCACCGCGGCCTCGTCGGCGCCCTCCGGCGAGCCCGCCGGCGCGGACACCCGGCGGCGCCGCGGCGCCTCCGGCTCCGGCTCCACCCCGGACTCGGCCTCCGCGGCCTCGGCCGGCTCCGCCTGGTCCGCCTGGTCCGCCTGCTCCTCGGGGGTCTCGCCGGCGGCGATCACCAGCACAGCGGGCTCCTCCGTGCGCTTCGGCGAGCCGGCGGGAACGCTGACCTTGCGGCTGCCCCGGCGCCGGCTCGGCGGCGAGACCTGGACCTCCTCGACCACCACGTCGGGCTCGTCTTCGGGGGCAGCGGTCTCGGGGGCGGCCTCGGCGGCGGGGGCCTCGGCCTCCGCCGGCGCCGTCTCGGCGGGCGTCACCACCGTCACCGCCTCCTCGGCCGCCTTGGGCGGGCCGGCGGGAGCGCTGACCTTACGGGCGACCCGGCGCCGGCGGCGCCGCTCGGCGGGCTCCGGCTCCGGCTCCACGGCCGGCTCGACCAGCTCGGCGGACTCCACGGCCGCCGGCTCCTCGGCCGGTTCGGGCAGCGGCTCGGGCACCGTCGGCTCGACCTCCTGGTCGACGGTCTCGGCCGGCTGCTCCGCGGCGGGCGCCGCGGCCGCGGCCTTCGCCTTCTTCCGGGACCGCTTGCCACCGCCACCGCCGTGCACGTGCGGCTGCTCCATGTGCACGATGACGCCGCGCCCGTTGCAGTGCGCGCAGGACTCGGAGAACGACTCGAGCAGTCCCTGGCCGACCCGCTTCCTGGTCATCTGCACCAGGCCGAGCGAGGTGACCTCGGCCACCTGGTGCTTGGTGCGGTCCCGGCCCAGGCATTCCAGCAGCCGCCGGAGCACCAGCTCCCGGTTGGACTCCAGCACCATGTCGATGAAGTCGATCACGATGATGCCGCCGAGGTCGCGCAGCCTCAGCTGGCGCACGATCTCCTCGGCCGCCTCCAGGTTGTTCCTGGTGACCGTCTCCTCCAGGTTGCCGCCCTGTCCGGTGAAACGGCCGGTGTTCACGTCGACGACGATCATGGCCTCGGTGCGGTCGATCACCAGCGAACCGCCGCTGGGCAACCACACCTTCCGGTCCAGAGCCTTCATCAGCTGCTCGTCGATCCGGTAGGTGGCGAAGACGTCCACCTCCGAGGTCCACTTCTGCAGCCGCTCCGCCAGGTCGGGCGCCACATGCTCGACGTAGCCGTGGATCGTCTCCCAGGCGTCGTCGCCGGAGACGATGACCTTGGAGAAGTCCTCGTTGAAGATGTCCCTGACCACCCGGACGGTCATGTCGGGCTCGCCGTAGAGCAGCGACGGCGCGTTGCCCTTCTTCGCCTTGCGCTGGATGTCCGCCCACTGCGCCTGCAGCCGCTCGACGTCCCGGGTCAACTCGTCCTCGCTGGCGCCCTCGGCCGCGGTGCGCACGATGACGCCCGCGTCGTCGGGGACGATCTGCTTGAGGATCTGCTTCAGCCGGGCCCGCTCGGTGTCGGGCAGCTTGCGGCTGATGCCGGTCATCGAGCCCTCGGGCACGTACACCAGATAACGGCCAGGCAGCGAGATCTGGCTGGTCAGCCGGGCGCCCTTGTGGCCGATCGGGTCCTTGGTGACCTGCACCAGGACCGGCTGGCCCGACTTCAGCGCGGTCTCGATCCGGCGCGGGCCGCTGCCGAGGCCGAGCGCCTCGAAGTTGACCTCGCCGGCGTAGAGCACCGCGTTGCGGCCCTTGCCGACGTCCACGAACGCCGCCTCCATCGACGGCAGCACGTTCTGCACCTTGCCGAGGTAGACGTTGCCGACGTACGAGGTGGCCTGCTCGCGGTTGACGAAGTGCTCGACGAGGACGCCGTCCTCCAGCACCGCGATCTGGGTGCGCTCGCCGCTCTGCCGCACCACCATGACCCGCTCGACGGACTCGCGGCGGGCCAGGAACTCGGCCTCGGTGATGATCGGCACCCGGCGGCGGCCCTGCTCGCGGCCCTCCCGGCGGCGCTGCTTCTTGGCCTCCAGGCGGGTGGAGCCCTTGATGGACTGCACGCCGTCCGAGGACTCCGACTCGTCCTTCCTGCGACGCGGCTCGCGCACCTTGACGACGGTGCGCTCCGGGTCGTCGGAGCCACCGCCCGACTCGCCGGAGTCGCTACCACGGCGGCGCCGACGCCGGCGGCGCCGGGAGGACCCGGAACCGCCCTCGTCCTCGCCGGACGATGCGCGCCCGGCGTCGGCCGCCTCCTCCGCCTCGGACTCCTCGCCGCCATCGTCGGCATCCGCGTCACCTGACCGCTTGCCGGTGGAACCGACGGCCTCGGCCGCCCGCTCGGCGGTCTCCCCGCGCCGGCGACGCCGGCCGCCGCGACGGCGGCGGCGGGTGGGGCGTTCGGACTGCTGATCAGCGTCGTCCTCGTCGTCGTCCGCGTCCTCGGCGGACTCCTGACCCTCGTCGAGGTCCTCCGCCTCGTCACCGGCCTCGTCACCGGTTTCGTCGGTGATCTCGTCGGTGATCTCGTCCTCGTCCTCGTCGTCCGGCACGGCGTGCTCGGCCGCCGCGGCGGCGGCGCGCTCCGGCGTCTGGAACATCGGGGCCTGGAACACGGGCGCCTGGAACACGGCGCTCGGCGGGGCGGAGACGGCGGCCAGCGTGGGCGCCATGCCGGCGGTCTCCGCGCTCGTCGGGACCTGCTCCTCGGCATCGGCATCGGCAGCCGGCTCCACGGCCGGCTGCTCGGGCGCGGACGCCGCACGACTGGCACGGCGGCGGGTCCGCGTCCGCGGCTTCGCCTCGGCCTCCGCACTCTCCTCCGCCGCGGCCGGCGCCTCGGAAATCGCCTCGGCGGCCGCCTCCGACGAGGCGGACGGTTCGGTGGGCTCGGCGGTCGCGGCCTGCTTGGCAGACCGCCGCCGACGCTTGGTGGGTTCCGTCGTCGCGGACGCCGGCGCCTGGCCGGCGGTCTCCGCGCTCGTCGGGACCTGCTCCTCGGCATCGGCATCGGCAGCCGGCTCCACGGCCGGCTGCTCGGGCGCGGACGCCGCACGACTGGCACGGCGGCGGGTCCGCGTCCGCGGCTTCGCCTCGGCCTCCGCACTCTCCTCCGCCGCGGCCGGCGCCTCCGCTACCGCTTCGGCAGGCTGTGCCGTGCCGCCGGCGGACTCGGCCGTCGCGCCGGAGGCCGCCTCGGCCGCTGCGGGCTCGGGGGTAGACGCGGTGCGGGTGGCGCGGCGGCGGGCGGGCGGAACGGCCGCGGTTTCGGTTTCGGCAGCGTCCGGCGTCGCCGGGGAGGATGTGACGCGCGTGGCGCGGCGCCGGCGTCGCGCCGGGGCCTCCGCCGAACCGGCGTCCGGGTCGCTCGTGGTGCTCTCGGTCGGGCTCTGCGGGATGCTGTCAGGAGGGCTGTCGGCGGCGCTCTGGACGGTCTCCGTGACCGTCTCCGCGGCGGCCGTGGTGGCCGGCGGGCCCGCCGGGCTGCTCGCCACCCGACGGCGGCGGCGCGGAGGCAGTGTGTCGCTCGGTGTGGTGTTGTTGTCGCCGTCCACGTCTGTGGACTGGTTGGGCTCGTGCATGCGGGCGGTTCTCCCGTCACGCCCCCGGGCGCCGCGCCTTCAAGAGGGCGGGCGCCGCTCGGGAGCTGTCGTGTCGCTCACCGGTTCCGGTCCTTCCGGGCCCGGCTACGGCGAAAGTCTTCTGGTCGGTGCATCCACCGGAAGTGCTGGGCCCGAGTGGCTCTCTGGCACCAAGCGCTTCGGCGGCGCAGCAACGGCATCGCTAGACGGCGATCTCCGGCGCCGCCGCGGTCCGCTGGGCAGCGTCGCGGTCAGGCGCGAACGGATCGGTCACCGCGCCGGTCTCCTCATCGAGCGGCCCCTGCGCCAGCCTGGTCACCGCTGCGGGGACCGGCGGCGCCAGGTCGGCCGTAGCGCGAAGGCCAGACAGGACGTCGTCGGGTCGCACGGCAGGTGTGAGATGCCGTACTACCAGCCGCAGTATCGCACAAGGGCGCGCCTCGGGCCCATCGGACCCGCCCGCCGTGACCATCAGGGACACCACGGCGGCCCGGGCGTCGAAGGTGCGCAGGCCCTTCTTCATCTGCCGGCGCACCTCCACGGAGTCGGCGGCGAGGAACGCGCGAACCGCGCGCTCCGCCTCCGCCGGCGCGACGCCGTCGAGCCGCAGCTCCCATTCGGAGGCCGCGAGCAGGTCGGCGAAGTCGGGAACCCCGACGGGCACCGCCTCGACGATGTCGAGGCCGTCCGGCATCGACGCGTCGAGCCGGGCCCGCAGCGCCTCCGGGTCCTGCGGCGTGGTCAGCGCGATCTCCAGGTACTCCGCCTCGCTGGCCGTGCCGGTGGGTGCGGCGTTGGCGTAGGAGACCTTGGGGTGTGGGGTGAACCCCGCGGAGTAGGCCATGGGCACCGCGCACCGGCGCAGCGCTCGCTCGAACGCGCGCTGGAAGTCGCGGTGACTCGTGAACCGCAGGCGTCCGCGCTTGGTGTAGCGCAGTCGGATGCGCTGCACCGCTGGCGCGGGCGGCGGTCCTGCGGGCTGTCGCTTGCCCAGTGTTTCTCGTCCCTTGTGCGTACCAGGGGCCCGGCGTGCGGGCCGTTGCTTACCCTTCAGCCTACGTCCCCCGGGTGTCGATCCAGTAGCGCAGCTTCTCGCCCCTGCGATCCTCGTAGACGCCGCCACCCGCCTCGATCACCTTCCTGGAGGCCACGTTGTCGTGGTCGCAGGTCAGCAGGACCCGGTCCAGGCCCAGGCCACGGGCGACCGGGAGGGAGGCCCGCAGCATGGCGGTGGCGTGGCCCCGGCGGCGGGCGGAGGGGCGCACGTCGTAGCCGATGAGGCCGCCCCAGTCCAGCAGCCGGGGGGTCAGGCGGTGCCGGATGGTCAGCCGGCCGAGGAACGTCTCCCGTCGCTCCCCCGCGACGTACCACAGGGTGGTGGTGGGCACGTGGCCCGCGGGGCGGGGGGTCTCCTCGCGGGCCAGCGCGTGGGTGCGCTCGACGTACTCGGCGAAGACCTCCGGGGCCTCCCAGCGGGGGTGGTAGCGGAGGATGTCGGCGCCCAGCGCCGAATCGTCCCCGAGCTCGCCGCGCCCCTCCGCCTCGTACTCCCTGACCGCCACCAGGAAGGAGGCGTGCACGCTGGTGGTGGGCGGTATCAGGTCGGGCACCGCTTCATCCTGCGCCGCCCAGGCCCCGGCGGCAACCCGGCTTCCAGCCGGGCAGGGGACGGTCAGGGGACGGAACCGGGCTCGGCGACCCAGCGGGTGGTGACGTCCGCGTGCCGGGCGACCGTCTCGACGTCCGGGTCGTAGTGCAGGATCGTGAGCCCGTGCCGCCGTGCGGTCACCATGACCAGCAGGTCCACGACGCCGGCGGCGTGGTGCAGGCCGGCGTCCGCCAGCGTGCCCTGGAGCGTCAGCACCTCGGTCCAGGCGCCGTCCGGCACCGGGACCGTGAGATAGAGGTGGCTCAGCTGCTCGGCGAGGCTCCCGTACTCGCGGCCGGAGCGGGCCGCCCGCAGGATCTCGAACGAGGTGGGCTCGCAGACGGCGACCTGACCGGCGAGCAGGGGCTCCTCCCAGCCTGGCCGGATATCCGGACGCCAGAGGCGGGCATGTGCGGATGTGGCGATCAGGTACCGCCCGGCGGTGACCACTCAGCGGCCCGCCTTCGCCGTGGAGCCGGACGCCAGCAGCGGGTCGAAACAGCCGTCGTCCGCCAGCCGCGTGAGCTCCACCAGCGCCCGCTGCCGCCGGGTGCGCGCGTTGACCTCGCGCAGCGCGGCGTTCACCGTGTCCTTCTTGGTCTTGGTGCCCAGATGCTCTGCGGCCATCGCCAACTCGTCGTCATCGATGTCGATCACGGTCTTGGCCATCCCCACCTCCTAGTGTGACTCCACCTCCTAAGGATATAAGGGGGCCGAATCCGCAGAAACATTCCTGCGCATCACCCGATCGTGCGATTACTTGATCACCGTCAGCGGTAGTAGTTTCTTCCCTGTCGGGCCGATCTGGATGCTGGTGTCCATCTGCGGGCAGACGCCGCAGTCGAAGCAGGGGGTCCACCGGCAGTCCTCGACCTCGGTCTCGTCGAGCGCGTCCTGCCAGTCCTCCCACAGCCAGTCCTTGTCGAGGCCGGAGTCGAGGTGGTCCCAGGGGAGCACCTCCTCGGGCTCGCGCTCGCGCGTGGTGTACCAATCCACATCCACGTCGTATACAGAGAGGGCATGCTTCGAGCAATCCATCCACAGCTGGTACGAGAAATACTCGCGCCAGCCGTCGAACCGACCGCCCGCCTCGTAGACCGCCCGGATCGCGGCCCCCACCCGGCGGTCGCCCCGGGAGAGCAGGCCCTCGACGATGCCGGGCTTGCCGTCGTGGTACCGGAAGCCGATGGACCGGCCGTAGCGCTTGTCCGCGCGGATCGCGTCGCGGAGCTTCTCCAGCCGCGCGTCGGTCTCCGCGGCCGACAGCTGCGGCGCCCACTGGAACGGCGTGTGCGGCTTGGGCACGAAGCCGCCGATGGACACCGTGCAGCGGATGTCGTTGGCGCCCGACACCTCGCGGCCCTTGGCGATGACCTTCGTCGCCAGCTCAGCGATCTGCAGCACGTCCTCGTCGGTCTCGGTGGGCAGACCGCACATGAAGTACAGCTTCACCTGGCGCCAGCCGTTGCCGTAGGCGGTGGCGACGGTGCGGATCAGGTCCTCCTCGGAGACCATCTTGTTGATCACCCGGCGGATCCGCTCGCTGCCGCCCTCGGGCGCGAAGGTCAGGCCGGAGCGGCGGCCGTTGCGGGTCAGCTCGTTGGCCAGGTCGATGTTGAAGGCGTCGACCCGGGTGGAGGGCAGCGACAGGCCGATCTTCTCCTCCTCGTACCGGTCCGCCAGGCCCTTGGTGACGTCGGCGATCTCGCTGTGGTCGGCCGAGGACAGCGACAGCAGGCCGACCTCCTCGAACCCGGTGGCTTTGAGGCCACGGTCCACCATCTCGCCGATCCCGGTGATGGACCGCTCCCTGACCGGCCGGGTGATCATGCCGGCCTGGCAGAACCGGCAGCCGCGGGTACAGCCGCGGAAGATCTCCACCGACATCCGCTCGTGCACGCTCTCGGCCAGCGGCACCAGCGGCTGCTTCGGGTACGGCCACTCGTCCAGGTCCATCACGGTGTGCTTGGAGACCCGCCACGGCACGCCGGAGCGGTTCGGCACCACCCGGGAGATCCGGCCGTCCGGCAGGTACTCCACGTCGTAGAAGCCCGGCACGTACACCCCGCCCGTCCTGGCCAGGCGCAGCAGCAGCTCCTCCCGGCCGCCCGGGCGGCCCTCCCGCTTCCAGACCCGGATCAGCTCGGTGATCTCCAGCACCGCCTGCTCGCCGTCGCCGACCACCGCGCAGTCGATGAAGTCGGCGATGGGCTCGGGGTTGAACGCCGCGTGGCCGCCGGCGATGACCAACGGGTGGTCCCCGGTGCGGTCCGCGGCCAGAAGCGGGATGCCGGACAGGTCGAGCGCGGCGAGGAGGTTGGTGTAGCCCAGCTCCGTGGCGAAGGAGACGCCCAGCACGTCGAAGGCGGCGACCGGACGGTGCGCGTCCACGGTGAACTGCGGGACGCCGTGCTCGCGCATCAGGCGCTCCAGGTCCGGCCAGACGCTGTAGGTGCGCTCGGCCAACACGCCCTCGCGCTCGTTGAGCACCTCGTAGAGGATCATGACGCCCTGGTTCGGCAACCCCACCTCGTACGCGTCGGGGTACATCAGCGCCCAGCGGACGTCACAGGAGTCCCAGTCCTTGACGGTGGAGTTCAACTCGCCGCCGACGTACTGGATCGGCTTCTGGACGTGCGGGAGGAGGGCCTCCAGGCGCGGGAAGACCGATTCGACAGGCATGAGGATGTCTTTCGGTGAGGCTGGGGGGAAACGGTGACCCACCAGCCTACTGCCTCGCTACGGACGGAGCTTCTTCAGCGCCCGCCGGGCCTCGGCGGCCAGCGTCGTCTCCCGCTCGTGGAGCACGCCGTAGGTGAAGCCCGGCTCCCCGGCCCGTTGCGCCGCGTCGGCGAGCCGCAGCAGTTCGGCCCGGGCCAGCACGCTGTCCTGGTGCTCCCCGAGCGCCTGCTGGACGCTCTTGAGGCGGCCGCGCCTCTTCTCCGCCCGCCCACCCAGCACGGGCACCGCCGCCTCGGCGGCGTACCGGGCGCGCTTGGCGGCCTTGCGCGCCTCATGCAGGGCGGCGTCCCGCTCCGCGCCCGCCGGCTTGTCCCGCGCCGCCTTGAGGCGGTCCTTGAGCCGCCGCCGATCGCGGCGCAGGGCGGCGGCCAGCACCTCGTCGGCCGGCTCGGACGCGGCCGGGCGCAGCGGCGGCGCGGCCAACAGCGTCTCCAGGGTGTCGAGCAGCTCCAGATAACGAGGGCTGTCCAGGGCGGCGAGCAGGCCCTCCTTGATGGCGTCGTGGCGGGTGTGGGCGTCGGCGCCCAGCCGCTGGTCCACCGGGCCGATGCGGAGCCGCGGGGGCACCTCGGCGAGGCGCGTGGCGAGCCGTTCGGCCATCACCTCGCGGTCCCGTTCGACGCCGAGCTCGGCGGCCAGCCAGCGGAGTTCGTTCCGCACCGGATCGGTGGCGCCGGGGTCGAGCACGTCCCGGAAGGTGCGCAGGCAGCTGCGCAGGCGGCGGGTGGCGACGCGCATCCTGTGCACCGAATCGGGCACCTCGCGGCGGACGGCCGGGTCGTACTCGACGATGGCGCGCACCTGACGGCGGACGTAGGCCAGCACGTGGGTGCCGGCGGCGGTGTCGTCGGCGGGGGGCGCGGCCCGGTCGCCCGCCGGGGGCCTGGCCCCCGTCTCGGCGAGGGCGCGGTGCAGCTTGGAGGGCGCGGCGGAACGGGTCAGGCCCGCGTCGGCGAGCCGCCCCTCCAGGGCGTCCAGCAGGCCCGGATCGGCGCCGTCCGCCAGTTCGACCTCGGCCTCGCTCCAACGGGCGGTGCGCTCCCCGCGCTCGGCGATGACCTCGTCGATCGCCAGCTCGGCGAGCGCGGCGCCGTCCGCGTTCAGCAGCTCGTGCCGGGCGCGTTCGGTGCGCAGCGTCAGCAGGGGCAGCAGTTCGGCGCGGCGGGTGCGGGAGCGCACCAGGGCCGCCAACGCCTCGGGCGGGTGGTCCGCGAGGGGGGCCTGGATCTCCTCCCGGCTGTCGGGACCGACCGGCACCTTCAGATGCCAGCCGGCGTCGTGGCCGCCGGTGCGGCGGCGCAGCGTGATGCGGTCGGCGGCCAGCCGCTCGTCCCTGGTGTCGTAGTACACCGCCGTGAGCGAGACGGGGTCCCCGCGGCGCACGGTGGCGACGGAGCCGGCGCCGACGAGCGAGCCGCCCAGGTCGTCCGGCCACGTGCCGTCGGCGCTCTCGTACTTCCGCTCGGTCTCGGTGATGCTGCGTGTCCTCGTGGTGGCGCCCATGCCAGCCTCCATCGCCGGCGCTTCCCGCACCCGGCTACCCGGTGTCTGTCAGGTCCACTGGGTGAAGTACCCGTTCTGAGGAGGATACTCAGGCGGAAATCGGACGTTTCATCCTTACCGACTGCAACAAGCCTATCGCGATCCAGGACGCGAACATCGAGGTGCCGCCGTAGGAGAGGAACGGCAGCGGGACGCCGGCCACCGGCATGATGCCAAGGGCCATGCCAATGTTCTCGAAGCACTGGAAGGCGAACCAGGCGACGATGCCGGCCGCGATGATCGTGCTGTAGAGGTCGCTCGCGCCGCGCGCGATCTTCAGGGCGCGCCAGAGCACGATGCCGATCAGCAGGATTATCCCGCCGGCCCCGACGAAGCCGAGTTCCTCCCCCGCCACCGTGAAGATGAAGTCGGTCTGCTGCTCCGGGACGAACTGGCCTGTGGTCTGCGTGCCCTGGAACAGGCCCTTGCCGAACAGGCCGCCCGAGCCGATGGCGATTCTGGCCTGGTTGGTGTTGTAGCCGGCGCCCGACGGGTCGAGCGAGGGGTTCACGAAGGCGCCGAACCGGTCGAGCTGGTATTCGTCGAGTATGCCGAGCGCCCACACCAGCACCGCGCCGGCGGCGCCGGCCACGATGAGCCCGATGGACCAGCCCAGGGCGGCGCCCGAGGCCAGCAGCACGCCGAGGATGACGACGCTGAGCACCATGGCCATGCCCATGTCGTCTATGACGACGATGGCCACCGGCACGGCGGCCAGGGCGAGCGCCTGCATCACGGCGCGGGAGCCGGGGTAGTCACGGTCGCCGGCGTCCACCTGGGCGGCGAGGATGACAGCCATGCCGAGGGTGATCGCCACCTTGGCGAACTCGCCGGGCTGGAGCGTGTACCCGCCGATGGCCAGCCAGGCGCGCTGGCCGTTGATCTCGGTGCCCAGCGGGCTGAACACCAGCAGCATCGCGACCATCGAGAAGGCGTAGTAGAGCGGCACGGCGCTGCGCAGCCGGTGGTGGCCCAGCCACATCACGCCGACGGCCAGGGCGAGCCCGACGGCGAGGTTGATGCCCTGCCTGACCAGGAAGTACTGGGGGTCGCCGTTGTTGATGTCGGTGCGGTTGCGGGTGGCCGACCACACCAGCAGACAGCCGAGCGCGGACAGCGCGACGGACGCCAGCAGCAGGATCCAGTCCACCCGGCGGGCGAGCGAGTCGCGGGCGGTCAGCCGGCGCCAGGCGCTGTGGTTCGGCGCCTGACGCCGGTCGAGGCTCAGGGTGTGGACGCTCAACGGGCCCCCCGGCGGCTTATGCCGCCGCCACCGGCCGGACGGGGGCGCGTCACTGCGTCTCCGAGGTGCGGGACACGTCGAAGTCCGGGTCACGGTCCGCGACGATGGTGCCGTTCTCGTCGATCTCCGGCAGCTCGCGCTGCGGCTCGGGGAGCAGGGCGGCGTCCTCGTTGATCGAACCGTCCTCGCCCACGCCGTAGATGGCCTCGTAGATGTTGCGCACGAACGGGCCCGAGGCACCGGAGCCGGTGCCGGCCTGGGAGATGGTCATCACGATGGTGTACTCGTCGGTGTAGGTGGCCAGCCAGGAGTCGGTCTGCTGGTCGCCGTAGCCCTCGGCGGTGCCCGTCTTGGCGTGCAGCGGGATCTCGTCCTGCGGCCAGCCGCCGAACCGCCAGGCGGCGCTGCCCGCGGTGATCACGCTCTCGGTGGCGTCCTGGAGGTTGGCGATCGTGGCGTCGTTCGCCGGCAACTGGCCGGCGACGGTGGGCTCGATCTCCTCGACGTGCTGGCCGTCCGGGCTGATCACGGCCTTGCCGACGCTCGGCTCGTACAGCGTGCCGCCATTGCTTATGGCGGCATAGATGCTGGCCAGCTGGATGGGGGTGACCAGCACGTCGCCCTGGCCGATGGAGAAGTTGAGCATGTCACCGGCGCGCATGTTCATGCCCTCGGTGCAGTTCTCGCGGGCGACCTGGGCCTCGTAGTCGTCCCGGTCGGACTCGGCGATGTCGCACCAGGTCTCCTCGTTGGCCTCCCAGTAGTCGTGCTTCCACTCGCGGTCGGGGACCCGGCCGGCCGCCTCGTCGGGCAGGTCGATGCCGGTGGGCTCGCCGAGACCGAAGTCGTGGGCGGTGCTGAACAGCCAGTCGTCGGGGTTGTTGACGGGGTCGGTGCCGCCGTCGTCCTGCCACATCTGGTGGGCGAGGCCGAAGAACACGGTGTTGCAGGAGACCTCGATGGCCTGGCCGAGGGAGATCGGGCCGTACGCCGAGGACTCGAAGTTGTCGAAGCTCTGGCCGCCGATGTTGTACGACGAGGAGCAGTTGTAGCTGCCGTCCCAGTCGAAGCCGGCGTTGACCGCGGCGGTGGAGGAGATGACCTTGAACGTCGATCCCGGCGGGCCCTGGCCCTGGATCGCGCGGTTCAGCAGCGGGTTGTTGGCGTCCTCGTCGGTCAGCCCGGCGTACTCGCTGCTGGAGATGCCGCCGACCCAGACGTTCGGGTCGTAGTCGGGGGCGGAGGCCATGGCGACGACCTGGCCAGTGTCGTTGTCGAGCACCACGGCGGCGCCCGAATCGGCCTCGTAGTCCCGGCCGGTGACCGGATCGGGGGTGTCCCGCGCGGTCTCGATGGCGGCGAGCAACTCCTGCTCGACGACGGCCTGCACCCGGGAGTCGATGCTGGTGATGACGTTCGACCCGGCCTGCGCCGCCTCGCTCTGCGACTCGTCCAGCACCCGGCCGAACTTGTCCACCTCGTAGTCGGTGACGCCGGCCTGGCCGCGCAGGTAGCCGTCGTAGGTGCTCTCCAGGCCGGAGCGGCCGATCTGGTCGGAGCGCAGCAGCGGCGAGTCGGTGTCCTCGGAGTCCGCCACCTCCTGGTCGGTGACCGGGCCGAGGTAGCCCAGCACCTGCGCGGCGTTCGCGCCGTACGGGGAGGGGTAGCGGCGCACCGCGGTCGGCTCGGCGGTGATACCGGGGAAGTCCTCGGCGCGCTCCCTGATCTGCAGCGCCTGCTGCGTGGTGGCCTCGTCGGTGATCGGGATCGGCTGGTACGGCGAGCCGTTCCAACAGGGTTGGGGGGTCTCGGCGTCGCACAGCCGCACCTGGTTGGTGACCTCCTCCTCCGGCATGCCGAGCAGCTCGGCCAGGTCCGCGAGCACGGACTCGCCGTCGTCGGGCTGGCGCATCAGCTCGGTGCGGTCGGCGGAGACCACCAGGCGGGTCTCGTTGTCGGCGATCGGCACGCCGTTGGCGTCCAGGATGGCGCCGCGCACGGCGGGCTGGACGACCTGCTGCACATGGTTGCCCGCGGCCGCCTCGGCGAACTCGTCGCCCTGTCTGATCTGCAGGTACCACAGCCGCCCCCCGAGGGTGAGGAGCAGCGAGAACACCAGTATCTGGATGACGATGAGGCGAATGGTGATCCGGGACGTGCGACCGGTCTCCGGAATGTTCGTCACAGGCGCTTGACCCCCTTGATGCGTCCGACCCGACCACGGGCCGACCGGCTGAGCAGTGAGCCCCGCGAACCGGCCCCGCCGGCACGGCCGTAGCGGCTGCGGCGGGGCGCGCGCGTCCGGAGCCCGGTGCCGCCGCCGAGCCAGGCGACGGCGGTCTCGCCGCCGGCCGCCGAGCCGGAGCCGCCCTCCCCCGCCAGCGGGTCGGTCTCCAGCTTGCGCGCCAGGCCCATCACCAGCGGCACGGTGAACGGGGCGAGGAGCAGGTCGTAGATGGTGGCGGTGAGCAGCAGGCTGGAGAGCCCCACGTCCCGGGCCGCGGTGTCGCCGACCAGGGAACCGACGCCGGCGTAGAGCAGGGTGGAGCTGGCGGCGCCGGCGGCCACCACGAGCATCGGCACGGTGGCCGAACGGTGCTGCCCGCTCTCCGGTTTGGTCAGCCCGGCCGCGTACCCGATGACGCAGAGCACCAGCGCGTACCGGCCGACAGCGTGGTCGGCGGGCGGCGCGAGGTCGGCGACGAGGCCGGCGAAGAAGCCGGTCAGGGCGCCGCCGACGTGGCCGTAGACGAGGGCCAGGGCGAGCACGGTGAGCAGCAGCAGGTCGGGAACGGCGCCCGGCAGTTGGAGCCGGGCCAGCACGGTGACCTGGATGACCAGCGCCACCACCACAAGCAGGGCGGCGAGCACGGTGCGGGACAGGCGCATCGGTCAGCTCCTGGCGGGGTCGGTGCGGGCGAAGGCGGCGGTGCGCTCCTCGGGTTGTCGCGGGTACCCGGCCGGATCGGCCGCGGTCGGATCCTCGTCGGATTCGACGGACGCGCCGTCCGTCTCGTTCCCGCCGCCGTCCCCCTCGTCGGCGGAGGCGTCCCCCGCCCCCTCCCCGTCCCTGGCCCCGCCCCCTGACTGGTCGCCCTCGTCGCCCTCGTCGGCGGAGCCACCGGCGTCCTCGGACTCCTCGGGGCGGGGCGGCAACACGGTGTCGCGCGGGTTGTCCCGGGGCGGCTCGACGACGACGCCGACGATGTCGAGCTGGGTGAACGCCACGAAGGGACGCACCTGCACGGTCCGGGTGAGGTCGCCGGCGCTGCGGTCCACGCTGACCACCTCGCCGACCGGGACGCCGGGCACGAACGGCTCGTTGTCCTCCGAGCCGAAGGTGACCATGCGGTCGCCCTCGTGCACGTCGGCCTGGTGGTTGAGCAGTTGCACGTCCAGCTCGTTGTCCCCGTGGCCGGTGGCGAAGCCGATCTCCTCGCTGCCCTCCAGGCGGGTGCCGACGGTGAAGCTGGGGTCGTTGGCCAGCAGCACGGTAGCGGTGCCGGGGCCGACGGTGGTGACGCGGCCGACCAGGCCGTCGCCGTTGAGCACGGTCATGTCGGGGGAGACGCCGTCGTCCCGGCCGACGTCGATGGTGACGGTCCAGGAGAAGCCCTGGGAGGCGCCGATGGCGATCACCTGGGCGCCGACGATGCCGTACTGGCCGGCACCCGCGGTGCCGAGCAGCTCCTCCACCTGCTCCATCCGGGACTCGCGGTGGTCCTGGCTGCCCAACTCCTGCCGCAGCTCGGCGTTCTCCTCTTCCAGCTGGCTGATGCGGTCGTGCCGGTCGCCGGACTCGCGGACGGCCGCGATGGCGTTGGCCACCGGGTCGACGCCGGCGGCGACGCCCTCCTCGACCGGTCCGAAGACGGCCGCGGCGGCCTCCCTGGGGCCGTCCAGCGGGGAGTTCTCACCACTCCGCATGTCCACCGTGATGAGCGCGAATGCGACGGAGACCAGCAGGATGAGCAGCAGCCGGCTCTCTCGGGTGTCCCTCACGTGTGGCGGCCGTGCCCTTCTGAATCGGTTTCGGTGGAGCTGGATCGGTGGATCGAGCTGGATGGGGCTGCACTGCTAACGATCCGCCGCGCGGAATGGTGTCAGCGCCGCGCGGCGGATCGACGTTCGGCGACGGACCCGCGCCACCTACCGTCTGGGCTGGGCGTCCAACACCTGCTGGAGCGCCTCGAACTCCTCGACGCACTTACCGGAACCGAGCGCGACCGAGTCAAGCGGGTCCTCCGCGATGTGGATCGGCATGCCGGTCTCCCGGCGCAACCGCTCGTCCAGGCCGCGCAGCAGCGCCCCGCCGCCGGTGAGGACGATGCCGCGGTCCATGACGTCACCCGACAGCTCGGGCGGGCACTTGTCGAGTGTGGTCTTGACGGCGTCGACGATGGCGTTGACCGGCTCCTCCATGGCCCGGCGCACCTCGGCCGAGGAGATCACCACGGTCTTCGGCAGGCCGCTGACCAGGTCCCGCCCGCGGATCTCGGTGTGCTCGTCGGCGTCCATCTCGTGGGCGGAACCGATGGTGATCTTGATGCTCTCCGCGGTCCGCTCGCCAAGCAGGAGGCTGTACTCCTTCTTGATGTGCTGGATGATCGCGTTGTCCAGCTCGTCGCCGGCCACCCGGATCGACTGGGCCGTGACGATGCCGCCCAGCGAGATCACGGCCACCTCGGTGGTGCCGCCGCCGATGTCGACGACCATGTTGCCCGTGGCCTCGTGGACCGGGAGCCCGGAGCCGATCGCGGCGGCCATCGGCTCCTCGATGATGTGCACCTGGCGGGCGCCGGCCTGCGTCGACGCCTCGATCACGGCGCGGCGCTCCACGCCGGTGATGCCCGAGGGCACGCAGATCACGACTCTGGGGCGCGCCAGATAACGACGTTTGTGGATTTTCAGAATGAAGTAGCGCAGCATCCGCTCGGTGATCTCGAAGTCGGCGATGACGCCGTCCTTGAGCGGGCGCACGGCCACGATGTTGCCGGGGGTCCGGCCGATCATCTTCTTCGCCTCGGCGCCGACCGCGAGAATGCCACCGGTGTTGGTGTTGATGGCGACGACCGACGGCTCGTTGAGGACGATGCCACGACCCCTGACGTACACCAGCGTGTTGGCCGTCCCGAGGTCCACTGCCATGTCACGGCCGATGAACGACATACTGTTCGCCATAGAGATGCATCTGGCCTTCCAGCTGGATCGGTATGTGCAGGGAGGTCGGCGCGGGTGCGATAGACGAGCGCCTGAGACTCCTCCCGCTGACGCGGGGAGGGCGGCACTGCCATCGTATCCACGGCCGGTCGAGCTCGTAGCGCCGGAGCGCCGCTTTCGCCATTGTCGGGGGAACCCTGCTCAGCCTCCATCATGGTGACGTCGTGTTCGGGTGAAGGGTTCCCCCGTTCGACTGTACATACCGGTATGGAGTAACGCATTCGGGCTACTCGGACACCCTCCGCTGACGCCGTCCGGGGACTGTCTCGCGCCGCTCCCGCGCGCCGTTCTACGGCCGGCCGGCGAGGGCGGGGAAGAAGATCTCCAGCTCCCGATCGGCCGACTTCTCCGAATCGGAGGCGTGGATCAGGTTCTCCCGCACCACCGTGCCGAAGTCGCCGCGGATCGAGCCCGGCGGGGCGGCGATCGGGTCGGTCGGGCCGGCCAGCGCACGCATCCCCTCGATGACCCGCTCCCCCTCGACGACCAACGCCACGCTGGGACTTGCACTCATGAACTCCAGCAACGGCTGGTAGAACGGCCGTCCCTCGTGCTCCGCGTAGTGCTCCCGCAGCGTGTCCAGATCCAGGGTGCGCAGTTCCAGCGCGACGATCCGCCAGCCGGCCTTCCGCTCGATGCGGCCGAGGATCTCGCCGACCAGACCCCGATCGACCGCGTCCGGCTTCAGTAGGACAAGAGTGCGCTGGGTCATGGTGGGCGGCTCCTGGGAGACGGGGTGGGTTCGGCCGCACCATACCGGGACCACCGGCCGACACCGGCCCAGGGTCCTGACTAGGCGGTGGAACGGGCGCGGGCGGCCTTGATCTCGTCCACCTTGCGACCGAAATGGACCGATGCCCACCACAGGCCGGCGAAGACCGCGCCGAGCAGGAACATCGCCGGCACCACCAGGCCGCTGGCGATCAGGCCCAGTTGCAGGGCCCAGCCGAGCTGCACCCCGCCGGGGCGGCCGACCATGCCGAAGAGCAGCAGGCACAGCGCCATGGCGGTGCCGGAGACCGCCCAGACGGCGCCGGTCGAGGCGTCGGACAGCCGGCTGGCGACCAGTCCCGCCAGGCCGATGACGATGAACTCGCCGACCAGCGTGCCGGCGCACAGCGTCCGCATCAGCGCCCCCCGGTTCCGCCGGCGCCGCCGAGCAACACCCGCGCCTCGCCCACGGTGATCACCGAACCGGTGACCAACACCCCGGCGCCCGCGTACTCCTGCTCCTCCTCGGCCAGCGTGATCGCCGCCTCCAGCGCGTCGTCGAGGCGCGGCTCCACCTGCACCCGCTCCTCGCCGAACACCTCGACGGCCAGAGCGGCGAGGCGGTCCACGTCCATCGCCCGGTGCGAGGAGTTACGGGTGACCACGACCTCGGTGAGGATCGGCTCGAACGCCTCCAGCAGGCCGCGCACGTCCTTGTCGCCGCTCGTCCCGACCACGCCCACCAGCCGGCTGAAGCCGAACGCCTCGGACACCCCGGCCGCCGCCGCGCGGGCGCCCGCCGGATTGTGCGCGGCGTCCAGGATCACGGTGGGGCTCTTGCGCACCACCTCGAGCCGCCCGGGGGAGCTCACCGCCGCGAACCCGGTGCGCACCACCTCGGGGTCCAGCGCGCGCCGGACGCCGCCCGGCCCCTCCCCGGCCCCGAAGAACGCCTCCACCGCGGCCAGCGCGACGGCCGCGTTATGCGCCATATGCTCGCCGTGCAGCGGCAGGAAGACGTCCGAGTACTCGCCGCCGAGCCCGCGCAGGGTCAGCAGTTGGCCGCCCACCGCGACCTCCCGGGACAGCACCCCGAACTCCATCCCCTCCCGGGCGACGGTGGCCCCCACCTCGGCCGCCCGCCGCAGCACCACGGAGGCGGCGTCGACGGGCTGCTGCGCCAGCACCACGGTGGCGCCCGGCTTGATGATCCCGGCCTTCTCCACGGCGATCTCCGCCGGTGTGGAGCCGAGCCGGTCGGTGTGGTCGAGGTCGATCGGGGTGAGCACGGCGACCCGCGCGTCGATCACGTTCGTCGCGTCCCAGGTGCCGCCCATGCCGACCTCGACGACGGCCACGTCCACCGGGGCGTCCGCGAAGGCCGCGTACGCCATGCCGGTGAGCACCTCGAAGAACGACAACCGGTACGGCTGGCGCGCGTCCACCAGCTCGACGAACGGCTTGACCTCGTCGTACACCTCGACGAACCGCTCGGCCGGCACCGGGGCGCCGTCGACGCTGATCCGCTCCGTGATGGACTGCAGATGCGGGCTGGCGAAGCGGCCGGTGCGCAGGTCCAGCGCGCCGAGCAGCGCCTCGATCATCCGGGCGGTGCTGGTCTTGCCGTTCGTGCCGGTCAGGTGGATGGCCGGATAGGCCTGCTGCGGTTCGCCGAGCACGTCGAGCAACGCGCGGATCCGGACCACCGAGGGGTCGAGCTTCGTCTCGCCCCACCGCTTGGACAGCTCGGTCTCCACATCGCGCAGCGCGCGGTCGATCTCGGGATCGTCGGGGCGCGCCGGCACGGCGTCCCCGGCCGGCGGGCCGGCCTGGGTGCGCAGCGTCCGGCTGCCGGCCTCGATCACCGCCAGATCGGGGTCGCGGTCGCGCTCGGAGGCGACGATCTCGTCGAACGGGTCGTCGGGATGAGGCTCGTCAGGCTGCGGCTCGTCGGGCTGAGGCTCGTCGGACTCGGGGTGGTCGCGCTCGGTCACCTGGCCAGTCTACGAGCGGCGTTCCCGTCAGGCGCATCGACTAGATGAATGAGTCCAAGGGGTGTCGTTGCGGTCAGTAGTCGTAGTCGATCAGTGATCGCTTCACCGGCTGGCCGGTCTTGTCGTTGTGCCAGATCGCTGCGGTCAGTGCCAGGACGCGCGACAGGATCCGCACGGCCACTCCTGCCGGGCTCTTGCCGCCGTGTCGTTCCAGGTCGAGCTGGCCCTTGAGGGTCTGGTTGATCGACTCGATCACCTGCCGCAGCGGCTTGAACAGGTGCGCTCCGGCCCGCTGGGGCTCGCCCTTGCGGGCCGGACGCATCAGCTTCAGGCGACGCTCCGCAAGGTCGTGCTCGAACTCGCGGCCGTAGTAGTTCTTGTCCCCGATGATCGTCTGCCCGGGGTGGGAGTCCATCACCTCCGGTGCGGTGTCGAGCATGTCGCGCAGCGTCTCGCGCTCGTCGGCCTTGGCACCGGTGATCGCGAACAGGACCGGCAGCCCGCCAAGGGTGCACACCAGGTGCAGGCGCAGGCCCCAGAAGTACCGCGAGTGCGACGCGCAGTAGCCGTACTCGGCCCAGCCGGCCAGGTCCGAGCGCCTGGCGGTCTCCCGCGAGCAGCCGCAGCCCACCGGGGTGGAGTCGACCACCCACACATCATCGCTCCACAGCGTCGTGTCCGTCGCCAGGATGCGGATCATGTGGGTGAGCAGGGCCGGTGCGGCACGCAACCGCTTGTTGTAGCCGGACTGGCCAGGCTGGTAGGGGAACAAGTGCCGGAAATCGCGGTCGGCCCGGCGCAGCCAGCGCCGCTCGGAGGTGTAGCCGAGCAGCGCGGACATCACCGCCAGCGTGAGCAGCTCGGAGTCACTGAGCGTAGGCGCGATCCCGACAGCCGGGCGTGCCGGAGCCAGCCACGGTGAAGCCTTCAACTCATCATCGATACGGGCATAGAGTGCTGTCGCGAGGGTGTCCAGGTTGTTCTCCACAGCTCGACCATGGACGCCCTCGCTTCATGTCCGCAGGCGAACCCTTGGACTCATTCATCTAGGCTTTCGACATCGCGCGAACGCCATCGGGGTACGGGCGTTCGGGGCGAGGTGAGGGTATTGGGGAGTCGTTGATGGCTGAGCCAGATCCGGTCTACCGGCTGCTCGGGCCGGTGGAGGTCCGCGCGGGCGAGGGGCGCCAGCCGCTGCGGGGCGGAAAGGCCCGGATCGTCCTCGCCACACTGCTGCTCAGGGGGAACCGGGTCGTCTCGTTGGACACGCTGAGTGAAGCGCTGTGGGACGGCGAGCCACCACGTTCCGCCCTGCCGAACCTGCGCTCCTACGTGCACCAGCTGCGGCGCTCGCTGGGCGACGCGCCGTCGCTCCTCGGGCATCAGGGCGGGTACGAGCTGCGGTTGAACCGGCAGGACAGCGATCACCTGCTGTTCGCGGAGTTCGCGCGGCAGGGCCGGGAGGTGCTCACCAGCAATCCGCTGCGGGCGGTGCTCCTGCTGCGCCGGGCGCTGGAGCTGTGGCGCTCCGAGCAGGCGGCGGCCGGCCTGGAGCGGCGCGGGATCCTCGACCGGGAGCTGGCCATCCTGGACGGCGAGCGGCTGCGGGTGCTGGAGGACATGGCGACGGCCTGGTTCGCGCTGGGCGAGCCGCGGCAGGCGCTGGACAGCGCGTGGCGGGTGGTGTCCAGCGACCCGTTGCGTGTGCGGGCGTGGGAGGTGGTGCTGCGCGCCCACCATCGGCTCGGGGAGCCTGGCCGGTTGACCGAGTCCTACCAGATGGCGTGCGCGGCCTTCCGTGCCGAGCTGGGGCGGGATCCCGACTCGGGTCTGGAGCTGCTGCACGACCGGCTGCTGTCTCGCGGCACGGCCTGAGACGGAGCCGCTGCGCGGGGCTCCTCCCCCACCCCGCCCCTTCCCGCCGCAATCGATATGCGGCTCCGCCGCGTGGCGAGGGCTCCGCCCCGTGGACCCCCGAGGTGCGGGGGCGGGTTCTACGAAGGGGGAGGGCGGGCTTCGCCGCCCGGACGGGCCAGGGGTTCGCCCGGCTCCGGCTCGGGCCCCGGTCCGGGAGCAGAACTCCCGGAACCTGCACCCGGATTCGCCCCGGGCCCCGATCCCGAAGCAGAGCTCCCCGGGACGTCGCCCCGGGCCTGGACACGGGTGCCCTACCCCCAGGGCTTCGCTTCGGGCCTGGGCCCGGGGGGAGGGACGCCCCGGGCCTGTGCTTGTTGGTCGGGTCAGGCTGGGAGGTGCTCGAGTTGGGTCTTGATGCGGGTGATGTCGGCCTCGGCCGTGGACCTGCGGGTGCGGATCTTGTCAACCACGTGGTCCGGGGCCTTGGCGAGGAAGCCCTCGTTGGCCAGCTTCGCCGTGGTCTGGGCCAGTTCCTTCTCCGCGGCCGCGAGGTCCTTGGTCAGTCGGCGTCGCTCCGCCGCGACGTCGATCGCGCCGGAGAGGTCGAGGGTCACCGTGGCCCCCGGGACCGGCAGGGTCGCGGTGACGGAGAAGTCGTCGCCCGGCGGCGTCAGCCGCAGCAGCGCGCGGACGGCCTCCTCGTGGGCGGCGAGCCCCGGGTCGGTGAGCTCCAGCCGCGCCGGCACCCGCTGGCCCGGCTGCAGGCCCTGGTCCGCGCGGAACCTGCGGACCTCCGTGACCAGCTGCCGGACACCGGCGATCTCCCGTTCGGCGGCCGGGTCGCGGAATCCGGAGTCCGCCGGCCAGGCGGCGATCACCAGCGACTCGCCGTTGGTGAGCGTGGTCCACAGCGCCTCGGTGACGAACGGGATCACGGGGTGCAGCAGCCGCAGCGTGACGTCGAGGACCTCGCCGAGCACGCGCTGTGCCACCTCGGCTGGGCGACCGCCCGCGGCAGAACCCTTGGCGAAGACAGTCTTGGACAGCTCGACGTACCAGTCGAAGACCTCGTCCCACGCGAAATGGAAGAGCGCGTCGCTCAGCTTGGCGAACTGGAAGTCCTCGTAGTACCCGTCGACCTCGGCGATCACCGAGTTCAGCCGGGAGAGGATCCACCGGTCCGCCGCGGACAGCTCGGCCGCGTCGGGCAGCGGGCCGTCGACGGTCGCGCCGTTCAGCAGCGCGAAGCGGGTCGCGTTCCAGATCTTGTTGGAGAAGTTCCGCGAGGCCTGCACCCAGTCCTCGCCGATCGGGATGTCGACGCCCGGGTTGGCGCCGCGGGCGAGCGTGAAGCGCACCGCGTCCGCGCCGTAGGCGTCCATCCACTGCAGCGGATCGACCACGTTCCCGAACGACCTGGACATCTTCTTGCCGAACTGGTCGCGGACCATGCCGTGCAGCGCGATGACCTTGAACGGCTCGACGCCGTCCATGGCGTAGAGGCCGAACATCATCATCCGGACGACCCAGAAGAACAGGATGTCGTATCCGGTGATCATGACGGAGTTCGGATAGAACCGCTTCAGGCTTTCGGTCCGCTCCGGCCAGCCGAGCGTGGAGAACGGCCACAGGCCCGACGAGAACCAGGTGTCCAGCACATCCTCGTCCTGGCGCCAGCCGGGGCCGCTCGGCGGCTCCTCGTCAGGACCGACGCAGACCACCTCGCCCTCCGGCCCGTACCAGACCGGGATGCGGTGGCCCCACCACAACTGCCGGGAGATGCACCAGTCGTGCATGTTGTCCACCCACTCGAAGTACCGGGAGGACATCTCCTTCGGGTGGATGGCGACCCGGCCGTCGCGCACCGCGTCGCCCGCGGCCTGGGCGAGCGGGCCGACCTTGACCCACCACTGCATCGACAGCCGCGGTTCGATGGTGGTGCTGCACCGGGAGCAGTGCCCGACCGAATGCCGGTACGGGCGGGTCTCGGAGACCACCCGGCCCTCGGCGCGCAGCGCGGCGACCACCGCGGAGCGCGCCTCCAGCCGGTCCAGGCCCTGGAACGGGCCGTGCACCGTGATGACGGCGTGCTCGTCCATGATCGTCAGCTGCTGCAGACCGTGCCGGCGGCCGATCTCGAAGTCGTTCGGGTCGTGGGCCGGGGTGACCTTGACCGCGCCGGTGCCGAACTCGGGGTCGACGTGCTCGTCCGCGACGACCGGGATGGTGCGGTCGGTCAGCGGCAGCGCGATCCGCCGGCCGATCAGGTGCGCGTACCGCTCGTCGGCGGGGTGCACCGCGACCGCGGTGTCGCCGAGCATCGTCTCGGCCCGGGTGGTCGCGACGACCACGGAATCCTCGCCGTCGCCGTACCGCAGCGAGACCAGCTCGCCGTCGTCGTCCTGGTACTCCACCTCGATGTCGGAGATCGCGGTGAGGCACCGCGGGCACCAGTTGATGATCCGCTCGGCGCGGTAGACCAACTCGTCGTCGTAGAGCCGCTTGAACATGGTCTGGACGGCCTGGGACAGGCCCTCGTCCATGGTGAAGCGGTCCCGGGACCAGGCCACACCGTCGCCGAGGCGGCGCATCTGACCGGCGATCTGGCCGCCAGAGGTGTCCTTCCACTGCCAGACGCGTTCGATGAACGCCTCGCGGCCCACGTCGTGGCGCGACTTGCCCTCGCCGGCCAGCTGCCGCTCGATGGCGTTCTGTGTGGCGATGCCGGCGTGGTCCATGCCGGGCTGCCAGAGGGTGTCGTACCCCTGCATCCGCTTGCGCCGGGTCACCGCGTCGATGAGCGTGTGCTCCAGGGCGTGCCCGACGTGCAGGTTCCCGTAGACGTTGGGCGGCGGGATGACGATCGCGAACGGCTCCTTCTCGCCACCGTCCTCGCGCTTCGCGTCGGTCTCGAAGTAGCCGCGGGCTACCCAGCGCTCGTACAGCTTCTCCTCCACCTCGGCCGGCACGTACTGCGTCGGCAGGTCTGCGGGGGCGCTGCGGTGCCCGTTCGTGGGCTGCTGGGTGTTCTCGGTCACGCCTCACAGTCTAGGGCGGACGGGGTGCCGGCTTCGAATCCGTTCTGCCCGGCCCTCGTTCCGCATGGTGGGATTTAGGCCTGGTTTGAAAGCATTCGAGACCTCGATGTACACAGGCACATCTCGTCAGACAGGATGAGCGGAAGCATTCCGATGTGCTAGTTCCTGAGGGGAACCCACCATGAGCTACAACCAGCCGGGGCCGTACGGGCAACAGCCCGGCAGCCAGCCCGGCCCGTACGGGGCGCCGCCGCCGCAGGGCCCGCCGCCCGGTGGTCCGAACCCGTACGGGCAGGGTGGCGCGCCGGGTCCCCCACCGCCCGGGGCGGCGCCCGGCGCGGGTCCGGGATACGGATACCCGCAGCAGCCCGGTCAGCCCGGTCAGCCCGGTGGCTACGGCCAGCCGCAACAGCCGGGTCCCTACGGGCAGCAGCAGGTGCCCCCCGGCCAGTTCCCCGGTCAGGTCCCCGGTCAGCCGCCGTACGGGCAGATGCCGCCCCCGCCCGGGACCGGCAAGAAGCGCACCCCGCTGATCGTCGTCGCCATCGTCGCCGCGCTCGCGGTCGTCGGCGGCGGGGCCTACTTCCTGCTGAACAAGGACGGCGCGGGCTCCATCGCCGCCGACGACGGCACCCGGTACACGCTCAGCCTCCCCGACCAGACCGGCGAGTTCCACAAGCACGACGGCGGTGGCGGGGAGGGGCCGACCGATGACGAGTTGGCCGAGGCGGGCCTCCAGGAGATGGAGAGCGACGACGCCATCTACCGGAACATGACGGCGGACGCCTGGGAGCAGTCGGGGGGCGTCTGGGAGCCGGGCACCATCACGCTCGGCGTGGTCGGCCTGTGGGGCGAGGTCGAGAACCCCGAGGCCACCGTGGACGCGATGTTCGCCCTGGCCACCGAGGAGGCGGAGCAGGAGGAGGAGACCGAGTTCGAGATGGTGGACTCCCCGTCCGACCAGACCGACTCGGACGCGGTGCTGAAGTGCCAGATCGGCCGCGGCATCGAGAAGGACCCCGACCTCGGCTACGTCCCCGAGACCACGCTGTGCGTCTGGTCCGACTACAGCACGGTGGGCCTGGTCTACTACGCGCCGATGCCCGAGCTGCCCGAGGGCTTCGACCCGGAATCCGAGGAGGTGCCGGAGTTCGAGGCGCCCGAGCCGATCTCGGTGGACGACGCGGCCGAGTACACCCGGCAACTGCGCGCGGACTCGGTCCAGGAGACCGAGGGCGGCGGCGAGTGAGCGCGCGCTGAGCGACCGCTCAGGAACCAGGCGCACGAGGAAACGAGGAGGGGCCCGAACCGCGTCCGCGGCTCGGGCCCCTCCTCGTTTCGTTCGGCGTCAGAATCGCCCAGGCTGGGCGCTCAGGCGGTCTTCTCCTGCGGCGGGGCCGACGGACCGCGCTGCTTGGCCAGCCGGGAGCGCGGGACCAGCGTGGGGTTGACGTTGGAGCGGACCACGGCCTCGGTCACCACGACCCGGCCGACGTCCTGCCGGGAGGGCACCTCGTACATCACCGACTGGAGCACCTCCTCCATGATCGCCCGCAGGCCGCGGGCGCCGGTGCCGCGCAGCAGCGCCTGGTCGGCGATGGCCTCCAGCGCCGGGAGGTCGAACTCCAGCTCCACGCCGTCCAGCTCGAAGAGCTTCTGGTACTGCCGCACCAGCGCGTTCCGCGGCTCGACCAGGATCCGCAGCAGCGCCTCGCGGTCCAGGTTGTGCACGGAGGTGATCACCGGCAGCCGGCCGATGAACTCCGGGATCATGCCGTACTTCACCAGGTCCTCGGGCAGCGCGTCCGCCAGCAGTTCCGCGGTGTCGCGGTCGCGCTTGGAGCGGATGTCGGCGCCGAAGCCGATGCCGCGCGCGCCCGACCTGGCCCGGATGATGTCGTCGAGCCCGGCGAAGGCGCCGCCGACGATGAACAGCACGTTGGACGTGTCGATCTGCAGGAACTCCTGGTGCGGATGCTTGCGCCCGCCCTGCGGCGGGACCGCGGCGGTGGTGCCCTCCAGGATCTTCAGCAGCGCCTGCTGCACGCCCTCGCCCGAAACGTCGCGGGTGATCGACGGGTTCTCGCTCTTGCGGGCGACCTTGTCGATCTCGTCGATGTAGATGATCCCCTGCTCGGCCTTCTTGATGTCGTAGTCGGCGGCCTGGATCAGCTTCAGGAGGATGTTCTCCACGTCCTCGCCGACGTACCCGGCCTCGGTGAGCGCGGTGGCGTCGGTGATGGCGAACGGCACGTTCAGCATGCGGGCGAGCGTTTGCGCCAGCAGCGTCTTGCCCGAGCCGGTCGGGCCGAGCAGCAGGATGTTCGACTTGGCGAGCTCGATCTCCTCGTCGCGCGACTGGCCGGAGTCGGCCTCGCTCGCCCGCACCCTCTTGTAGTGGTTGTACACGGCCACCGAGAGCGCCTTCTTGGCGTCCTCCTGGCCGACCACGTAGGAGTCGAGGAAGTCGTAGATCTCACGGGGCTTGGGCAGCTCGCCCAGCTCGGATTCGGGGGAGTCGGCGAGCTCCTCCTCGATGATCTCGTTGCAGAGATCGATGCACTCGTCGCAGATATAGACCCCCGGGCCCGCGATGAGCTTCTTCACCTGCTTCTGACTCTTGCCGCAGAACGAGCACTTGAGCAGATCGCCGCCGTCACCGATGCGTGCCACGAGGTGCTTCCCCTTCGCCTGCGCACCGCCGGGGAGCGGTGCCTGGTGCTTGCTGAAGACGACGGTACCTTGTCGCCCCGGCGGAATGGCCCCCCTTGGCGGGATTCCCCTGCCGGGGCCGTCCCGTCAAGAGGGGGTGGCCAGTTGTCGTCTCATCGTTGTCCGGTTTGCCGCCCTCGGGTGGGTCCCTCGGACGGCCTTCTCACATGGTCGAGGAACGCGTGGTGATGATCGAGTCGACCAGGCCGTATTCCACGGCCTCCTCGGCCGTGAGGATCTTGTCGCGCTCGATGTCGTCGCTGATCTGCTCGATCGGCCTGGTGGAGTGCTTCGCCAGCAGCTCCTCCAGCTGGGTGCGCATCCGCTGCACCTCACGCGCCGCGATCTCCAGGTCGGAGACCTGTCCGCGGCCGGTCTCCGAGTACGGCTGGTGGATCAGCACCCGCGCGTTCGGCAGCGCCAGCCGCTTACCGTGGGTGCCCGCGGCGAGGAGCACGGCGGCGGCCGAGGCGGCCTGGCCCATGCAGACCGTCTGGATGTCCGGCTTCACGAACTCCATCGTGTCGTAGATGGCCGTGAGCGCGGTGAAGGAGCCGCCCGGGCTGTTGATGTACATGGAGATGTCCCGGTCGGGGTCCATCGACTCCAGGCAGATCAGCTGCGCCATCACGTCGTTGGCCGACGCGTCGTCGATCTGCACACCGAGGAAGATGACCCGCTCCTCGAAGAGCTTCGCGTACGGGTCGTACTCGCGGATGCCCTGGGAGGTGCGCTCGATGAAGCGCGGGACGATGTAGCGCGACTCGGCGGGGAGGCGATCGTAGATGCCGGAGCCGGGGATGTTGTTCATCGGTTGTCTACCGCCTTGGATGTGTGGGCTGCGAACGTCGGGGCTGCGGAACCTTCAGGCCGCCCTCAGGCGCCGGTGCCGCCGCCGCCCGCGATGTCCGCGGCGCTGGTGATGACCTGGTCGAGCAGGCCGTAGTCCCGGGCCTCCTCGGCGGAGAACCAGCGGTCCCGGTCGGCGTCACGCTCCCACTGCTCCTCGGACACCCCGGAGTGCATCGCCGAGAGTTTGGCCATCTTCCGCTTGGTGCGCAGCAACTGCTCCGCGTGGATCTTGATATCGCTCGCGGAGCCGGCCAGGCCGGCGGAGGGCTGGTGGATCAGCACCTCGGCGTTCGGCAGCGCGTACCGCTTGCCGGGGGCGCCGGCGGTCAGCAGGAACTGACCCATCGAGGCGGCCAGACCCATGGCGATGGTCACCACATCGTTCTTCACGTACTGCATGGTGTCGTAGATGGCCATGCCAGCCGTGATCGAGCCGCCGGGGCTGTTGATGTAGAGGTAGATGTCCTTGTCGGGGTCGGCGGCCAGCAGCAGCAGCTGCGCGGTGACCCGATTGGCGATGTCGTCGTCCACCGCCTGCCCCAGGAAGATGATCCGCTCGCCGAGCAGCCGGTTGTAGACCTGATCGCCGAGGCTGCCGTTGGCCGGCTCCGCCATGGCGGAAGGCGTCATGAGCGTCACGTGTCCACCTGTTCATTCTTCGACGGCGTCTGCGTTGGTATCTACGGACCCTAACGCGCGGTGCTCGGCGACCCATCCCGACCAGGGAACTGTTCGCTGTGAGCGCAGGGTCCGGCGGTAGTGCGCACCAAGGCCGGATCCTCCTCCGGCCCGGCGGCTGGAAGGTGCCGGGCTGAGGGCGGGTCCGGCCCTGGTGCGACCGCGGTCAGCGGTCGGTGCTGGAGTCGTCGGCGCCGGCCGGCTCGGCCACGGCGTCCGCGTCTCCGGCGGCGCTCTCGTCGGTGCTCTCAGCGGCCTCGTCGGACTCGGTGTCCTCCGCGGCCTCGTCGTCCAGGCTGACGGTCTCGCCGTTGGTGTCGGTCACGGTGACCCCGTCCACCACGGCGGCGAGCGCCTTGCCGCGGCTGACCTCGCCCACCAGCATCGGCACCTGGTTGCTCTCGACCACGGCCTTGACGAACTGGTCGGGGGTCATGCCGGCCGACTGGGCCCGGCGCACCAGGTGCTCGGTGAGCTCCTCCTGGCTGACGTTGAGCTCCTCGCGCTTGGCGATCTCGTCGAGCACGAACTGCGTGCGGATACCCTTCTCGGCCTGCTCGCGCAGTTCGGAGTCGAACTCCTCGGCGGACTGGCCGCGCATGGCCAGGTACGCGTCCAGGTCCATGCCGAGCTGGCCGAGCTGGTGGTGCACGAGGTTGTGCTTACGGGTCTCGATCTCGTCCTCGAGGAGCTTCTGCGGCATCGGGATCTCGACCAGGTCGAGCAGCGCCGTGAGCACCTTCTCCTGGACGTCGGTGGCCTGCTCGTACCTGCGCTGCTCGGTGAGCCGCTTACGGCTGTCCTCGCGCAGCTCCTCCAGGGTGTCGAACTCGCTGGCCAGCTGCGCGAAATCGTCGTCGAGCTCGGGGAGCTCCCGGGAGGAGACGGTCTCCACGGCGACCGTGATCTCCGCCTCCCCGCCGGTCTCGCCCTCGCCCGCCTCGGCGTCCGCGGCCTCCTCGGCGCCCTCAGCGCTCTCGGCGTCGGGGGTGGGGATCCGGGTGGTGAAGGTGGCGGTGTCGCCCGCGGAGAGCCCGGTGACGGCCTCGTCGAGGCCATCCACCACCGCTCCCGAGCCGATGGTGTGGTTCGCGGACGGCGGGACCAGGCCCTCGGCCGGCTCCCCGTCCGCGGTGGCCTGGAGCGTCACCCGGACCACGTCGCCCTCGGCGGCGGCGCGCTCCACCACCGTGGTGGAGGCGAAGCGGTCGCGCAGCCGCTCGACCGCCTGGTCCACGTCCTCGTCGGACACCTCGACCGCGTCCACTGTGACCTCGACGCCCGAGAAGTCCGGGATCTCGATGTCGGGGCGGATGTCCACCTCGGCGGTGAAGGTCAGCAGCTCGTTGTCGCGGAGTTCGGTGATGTCCACCTCGGGCTGGCCCAGGGTGCTGAGCTCACCCTCGCTGACCGCGTCGGAGTAGAACTTGGGCAGCGCGTCGTTGACCGCCTGCTCCAGGACCGCGCCGCGGCCGAAGCGCTGGTCGATGACGCGCGCAGGCACCCTGCCGCGGCGGAAGCCCGGCACCTGTACCTGCTGGTTGATCTTCCGGTACGCCGCGTCGAGGCTGGGCTTGAGCTCCTCGAAGGGCACCTCGACAGTGAGCCGAACCCGGGTCGGGTTCAAGGTCTCCACGGCGCTCTTCACGGTCTGGTCTCCTTGGGCTGACATCGGGGAGGATTGGGGCGCCCCGCAGCCGGGCACGCCGCAGTCACGCGAGCTTCTCATGGTACGTGGTCGGGGTGGCCGGATTCGAACCGACGGCCTTCCGCTCCCAAAGCGGACGCGCTACCAAGCTGCGCCACACCCCGTCAATGGCTCACGTCGCGACACGTAGCGTACAGGCCCCGGCGACGGGCGCCTGAAGCGGCCTGGCCTGGCGCAGGGCGCTGGTACGATGCCGATCGTGCCGACTGCCGCGGTCCCGGCTCCATCCCGCGGCCAACGGCGCTTGCGGGCGTAGCTCAATGGTAGAGCCCTGGTCTTCCAAACCAGCTACGCGGGTTCGATTCCCGTCGCCCGCTCCCATGGTTCGGGCCCGGCTTCCTCGCGGACGCCGGGCCTTCCGTGTGTCATACCGGTCCTTACTGACCGTCGCCGCCGCCTTCGGTGATTTGGTCGTCCATCTCCGCGATCGACTCCGTGACGGAGTTCAGGAAGTCCTCTATGGGGTCGGAGGCGCCCGTGGAGGCCAGCGTGAAGCCGAACAGCATGGCCACGACGGCCGGACCCCACTTCATGGTCCCTCCGCGGATCAAGAAGAACAGGATCACGCCGAACAACAAGGCCAGCGAGAACGAGATTTCCACAACTGATCACACCTTCGGAAGGTTCGCCTCTGCTCCACCAGGGGCTTGACCACGGCCGCCGTGCCCCCGCAGGAACCATCGTGCCATCAACTCACCGGCGCGTGGAGGGAGGTGACAGCGCGCGCGGCTGGAAAAGAACCCTTGGTACCGAGGGTGCACGTAACCAGTCCGTTAGCCACCGCGGCGCTCCCGGCACCCCAAATCCCAGGGGCCCCACGGGGGTACCCGGTTTTCCACGCAAGGTCCACGGGATCGGCGGCCCGGGGGCACCCGGGCGCCAGTGATCGGGTGGGCGAGCGGGACCATATCACCCTTTTGCACCGATCGAAAACATTGCAATACGGACCGATGTGACCCTCGTGCCACCCCGCCGGCACGCCGCGGTTTCGTTACACGAACGGGACCTCCATATCCCCCGGTGGCGCCTCGTGGATGAATTTCGGGAAGCGCTCGTCACCGACTATCGTGCGCTCGATGTTGCGCGTCCGTAATCAACCAGACCAGCCGACGGCCGCCGAGGAACGGGCGGCTTCTCCCGCGCGGGGCGCGGAGGGCCCGGCGCGGGTGTCGCCGCGCGACCCCTACTTCGACAACGCCAAGTACCTGGCCATCCTGCTGGTCGCGATCGGCCACACCTGGACGCCGCTGCGCGACGACTCGCGCGCCGCGTCCGCTCTGTACATGTTCGTCTACACCTTCCATATGCCGGCCTTCATCCTGATCGCCGGCTACTTCTCCCGCACCTTCGTCGCCCGCCCGGACCAACTGCGGCGACTGGTCGCCGGGATCGGCGTGCCCTACCTGGTGTTCGAGGTCGGCTACGTGCTCTTCAGCCGGCTGAGCAACGACCCGGACGGGGTGTTCCGCCCCTTCAGCGTGCTGGACCCCTACTACGTCACGTGGTTCCTGGTCGCGCTCTTCATCTGGCGGCTGTCCGCGCCGATCTGGCGGGTCGTCCGCTGGCCGCTGCCGGTCGCGCTCGCCGTCGCGGCGGTGGCCTCGGTCTCCCCACACATCGGGGACGACCTGAACCTGCAGCGGGTGCTGCAGTTCCTGCCGTTCTTCGTGCTGGGCACGCTGCTGCGCCGGGAGCACTTCGACTGGGTGCGGCGGCGCGAGGTGCGGATGCTGTCCGTGCCGGTCTTCCTCGCCGCCGTGGCCGTGGCCTACTGGGCCGTCCCGCGCATGAACCACGCGTGGTTCTACCGCTCGGACAGCGCCCAGGAGTTGGCCGCGCCCTGGTTCGTCGGGGTGGTGATGAGCCTCGCGCTGTTCGGCTGCGGGCTGCTGCTCAGCGCGTGCTTCCTGTCCTGGGTGCCGCGCCGCCACACCTGGTACACCGCGTTGGGCGCCGGCACCATCTACGGCTACCTGTTGCACGGCTTCATCGCCAAGGCGTCCCGCTGGTGGGACTGGTACGGGGCGGACTGGATCGACACGCCGGCCGGCCGGGTCGGGGTGACGCTGATCGGCGCGGCGGTCATGACGGCGCTGTGCACCGCGCCGGTGCGCCGGATGTTCCGGTTCGCCGTGGAGCCGTCGCTGCACTGGGCGTTCAAGCCGGAGTCCGAGGCCGGGGCGCGGGGCGCCGCGAGACACCCGGCGCGTTCGGGGGGCTGACGCCGACGGTGGTGGGCGCGCCCGATGCGGGGCGCGCCCACCACCGCTCTTGCGCGCGGGTCAGTCGGCGCCCGCGCCGTACCGTGCCAGGTACGCCAGCGGATCGACGTCGGTGCCGTACCCGGGTCCGGTCCGGATCTCGAAGTGGAGGTGGGGGCCGCTGGTGCGGCCCGTGTCACCGGTCACGCCGATCTCGTCGCCGGTGTCCACCCACTCCCCGTACGTCACGGAGATCGCCGACAGATGGGCGTAGAGGGCGTAGTAGCCATCGGTCATCTCGACGAGCACGGCGTTGCCGTAGTCGCCGGAGTTCGCGGCGAGCACCACCGTGCCGGGGCCGACGGACCTGACCGGGACGCCGACCGGCGTCGCGAAGTCGACGCCGGTGTGGTACCCGGCTGCCCAGCCGCCGGGGATGCCGTAGGCCGCGGAGACCGGATAGCCGGTGACCGGGGTGGTCCGGGTCTCGGCCGCGAACACGGTCCAGGACGGGCCGTGGAAGTCGCCGTAGACGCCGTGGCCGTCGTACGGCCGGTACGGCCCGGTGAGCGCCCTGGCGGCCCGGAGCGGGTTCCGCTCGCCGGACTGCGGCGGGGCCTCGTGACCGGCGGCCGGCGCGGTCCACGGTCCCGTTATCACCACGGCGCCCAGCAGCACGCTGGCCGCCGCCCGGCCGGCCCGCCGGGCCGAGGCCGGCTGGCAGCGCGTCCGGCGCCGGCGGCGCCACGGGCCTCGGCACGACCCGCCGTGCGCCCCCGGGAGCGGCCGTGGGTGCTGACTCGGATGCGACGTGCGTCGCAGGCAGGTGTCATCGCTCATGTCAACGAGCCAAGGCCAGCGCGGCGCGCGGCGCATCAGGACCGGGCGGCGCCGCACCGCCGATCGGCGGACACCGCACGCGCCGGACCACCCGACGTCGGCGCAGCTCAGGACGGTCCGTCAGACCGTGCGCGGACGGCGGGCGCGACCGCCCCTGAAGGTGATCACGAGTTCGGGCTACCGGCGTGCCGTTCGGGCTACTCGCGGCTGATGAGCACCAGGGCGCGGTCGTCGTTGACGTCCTTGGCGACGGCCTCGATCAGGTGCCAGGCCGCGCCGCGGAAACCGGAGACCACGTACCGGTCGGCCTCGCCGGTCAGGCGGTCCACGCCCTCGGACAGGTCGCGGCCCGAGCGCTCCACCAGGCCGTCGGTGAACAGCATCAGCACGTCGCCGCGGCCCAGCGTGCCCTTGGCCGGGTGGAACTCGGCGCCCTCGTAGACGCCGAGCAGCGGGCCCTCCGCGGTGATCTCCGACCAGCGTCCGGTGCCGGCGTTCAGCTGGATGGCGGGTACGTGCCCGGCCGAGAGCAGTTCGAAGTCGCCGGTGTCCAGGTCCAGCACCAGATGGATGGAGGTGGCGAAGCCCTCGTCCCAGTCCTGCCGCAGCAGGTAGCCGTTGGCGGCGGGCAGGAACGCGTGCGGCGGCAGCGAGCCGACCAGGCCGCCGAAGGCGCCGGAGAGCAGCAGGGAGCGGGAGGCGGCGTCCATGCCCTTGCCCGAGACGTCGGTGAGCACCACCTCCAGGATCCGCCGGCCTGGGCCGGTGCGGGCGGCCACCACGAAGTCGCCGGAGAACGACTGCCCGCCGGCCGGCCGCAGCGACATCTCGTGGTGCCAGCCGGCGGGCAGCCGGGGCAGCCGGCCCTGGGTGTGGATGCGTTCCCGCAGGTCGAAGAGCATGGTGCCGCCGCCCCGCCAGGGCACGCCGACCCGGCTGCGGAACTGGGCTATCAGCAGGCCGGCCAGCGCGACGCTGGCGACCACCAGAATGCTGCCGGGCGTCACCAGATCGGGCTCGTTGCGCCGCTCGACGATCATCACGGCCTCCAGCAGCAGCGCGAGCGCGATGACGACGTAGAGGCCGAGCAGGCTGGCCGGGCGCAGCAGCAGGCCGCCGAGGAGCAGCGGCAGCACCAGTGACTCCGGCGGGCACCACTCGGGCCAGGCGACGGTCACGCCGGAGAGCACGGGCACGGTGAGCAGCAGGGTGCAGAACGCCAGCCAGTCGGAGGTGCCGCCCCTGAAATAGTCGACCGCCGCCCGGCGCAGGCCGGTGCGGACGCGGTGCAGCGATCTGTGGGCCCGGGATCTCCGGACACTCGGGGAGGCAGACTCCGCACCACGTGCCATGGTTCGCGACCCTATCCAGCCGTTCGGGCGGGCGTCGAACCCCAGGAAGCGGTCTCGCGGCTCCCGGGTAAGGAAATTGTGTCGCTTCGCGACGTCCGTGCTGATAGGCATGGTTGTATGACGATCGACCTTCGCACGCTCGACCCGGCCGACTGGGACGCCTGGTACGGGGCGCTGGAATGGGCCTTCGGCGGGCTGCCTGAGTCGACCGAGGAGCGGGCGCTGTGGCGCGGGCTGACCGAACCTGAGCGCTCCCTGGCCGCCTGGGACGACGAGCGGATCGTCGGCTCCTACAGCGTCTTCTCGTTCGAGCTCTCGGTGCCGGGCGGCGCGGTGGTGCCGACCGGCGGTGTGACGATGGTCTCGGTCGCCGCCACGCACCGGCGGCGCGGCCTGCTGCGCCGGATGATGGCGCGCGGCCTGGAGGAGATTCGGGCGGCCGGCGAGCCGCTGGCCGTGCTGACCGCCTCAGAGGCGGGCATATACGGACGATTCGGCTTCGGCGTGGCCAGCCGGGCACTGGCCGCGCGGATCGACGCGGACCGGGTGGCGATCGCCCGGCCGGAGGGCGCCGACGCCCTCCGACTGCGGGTCGTGGAGCCGGCGGCGGAGCTGGCGCGGTGCGAGGAGCTGTACGACCGGCTGGTACCCGGGCGCCCCGGAATGCTGCGGCGGCGCCCCGGCTGGGAGCAGCTCCCGCTGCTCGACCCGCAGCAGGACCGCGCGGGGGCCTCGGCGAAGCGGTGCGTGCTGGCCGAACGGGCGGACGGCGAGCTGGTCGGCTACGCGCGCTACGCGTTGAAGCCCGAATGGGCGGGCCAGGTGCCGAACGGCACGGTCCACGTCCAGGACCTGGACGCGGAGGAGCCCGCGGCCTACGCGGCGCTGCTCGACTTCGTCCGCAACATTGACCTGATGTCGACGGTGGCGCTGCGCGGGCGACCGGTGGACGACCCGCTGACGCATCTGGTCTCCGACGTGCGCCGCTGCGAGCTGCGGGTCGAGGACCGGCTCTACCTGCGGCCGGTGGAGGTCGGGCCGGCGCTGGCCGCGCGCACCTACGCCACCGAGGTGGACGTGGTGTTCGAGGTCGCCGACCCCTTCTGCCCGTGGAACGAGGGCCGGTGGCGGCTGGCCGGCGGACCCAAGGGCGCGGTGTGCGAGCCGACCCGCGACCCCGCGGACCTGGCGCTCTCCGTTCGGGAGCTGGGCGCGGCGTATCTGGGCGGCGCGACGCTGAGCGAGCTCGCGCGCGCCGGCCTGGTGACGGAGCTGCGCCAGGGCGCGCTGGTCGCCGCGTCCACGGCGTTCTCCCATCCGACGGCGCCCTGGCTCCCGCACGGATTCTGACGGGCGCGCGCCCGGGGTGGGCGAACCCGGCGGCGCGCCGCCCGGCCACCCGCCCACGCCGGTGCATCCACGCTCCGCCGACCCGCCGGGTGCGTCGGCCTCCGGCGATCGCCGGGGAGGCGCATCGTGTCACGCGGGCTGGCAGTCGGGGCACCAGAAGAGGTTGCGGGCGGCCAGGGTCGCGGCGCGCACCCGGGTGCCGCACACCAGGCAGGGCTGCCCGGAGCGGCGGTAGACGTACACCTCGCCGCCGTGGTCGTCGACCCGGGGCGGGCGGCCCATGGCCTCGGGCGTGTGCTCCGGTCTGACCGTGTCGATGCGCCCGATGCGCACGCCCTCGGCCATCAGCGCCCGCAGATCGGCCCAGATCGCCAGCCAGGTCGCGCGGTCGAGGTCGCGCCCCGGCAGCCGGGGGTCGACGCCGTGCCGGAACAGCACCTCGGCCCGGTAGACGTTGCCGACGCCGGCCAGTACCCGCTGGTCCATCAGGAGCGCGGCGATCGGCGTGCGACTGGCGGAGATGCGGCGCCAGGCCCGCTCCGGGTCGGCGTCCGGACGCAGCGGGTCGGGGCCCAGCCGGTCCCGTATCGCCCGCCGCTCCTCCGGGGTGACGAGGGCACAGGTGTTGGGGCCGCGCAGTTCGGCGTACGCCTCGTCGGTGGCCAGCCGCAGCCGGATCTGCCCGACGGGTGCCGGGGGCGGGCCGGTGCCGAGCGCGACCTTGCCGTACAGGCCGAGGTGGATATGCACCCACGGGCGCGGGTCGGCGGCCGCAGGGCCTGCGGGAGGATCGCCGAAGCCGAGGAGCAGATGCTTGCCGTGTGCCTCGGCGGCGGCCAGCGTCTGGCCGTCGACCAGCGCCGCCCCGTCCGCGAACTTGCCCTGCGGGCTGTCGGCTCGCACCGTCCGGCCGCCGAACCGCTCGCCGAGGTCGGCGGCCAGCCGGTGGATCGTGTGGCCCTCGGGCATCACGCCTGCCCGGCGCCGGGCAGCGGGGGCAGCGTGCCGTCCTTCTCGTAGGCGCTGAGCATGGCGATGCGGCGGGCGTGCCGCTCCGCGCCCGAATAGGGCGTGGTGAGGAAGACCGCCACGAACGAAGTCGCCTCGTCCGTGGTGTGCATGCGGGCGCCGACGCTGAGCACGTTGGCGTCGTTGTGCTCGCGGGCGAGGCGTGCGGTCTCCTCGCTCCACACCAGCGCGCAGCGCACGCCGCGCACCTTGTTCGCGGCGATGGCCTCGCCGTTGCCCGAACCGCCGACGACGATCCCGAGCGCGCCCGGGTCCGCGGCGGTGCGGGCGGCGGCGCGCAGGCAGAACGGCGGGTAGTCGTCCTGTGGGTCGTACGCCTGCGGCCCGCAGTCCGCCGGGTCGTGCCCGTGCTCCGTCAGCCAGCCCAGCAGATGGGCCTTCAGTTCGTAACCGGCGTGGTCGGAGCCGAGATAGACGCGCATGGCGACGAGTCTGCCATCAGCGGCGGGCCGCTCCCGACCGCGTCGCGTTCAGCTCCCGCCGCGGTCGCCACGCTCGCCGTGGCCGACCAGATGCCAGGCCGCGGGCAGGGCGCACATGGCCAACGCCGCCTTGAGCGCGTCGCCGACCAGGAACGGCACGAGGCCGGCGTCCACCGCCTCGGCCGCCGACATCCCGGTGGCCGCCGCGAGATAGGGCACGCCGACCGCATAGGTGAGGGCGGTGCCCACGGCCATCGTGGCCACGGTGCGCGGCACCGTGCGGTCGCCGCCGCGGCGGGCCAACGCCCCGACGGCGCCGGCGGCGAGCGTCATGCCGATGACGTAGCCGAAGCTGGGCATGCCGTAGCCCGAGGTGCCCTCCGCGAACCACGGGGTGCCCGCCATGCCGGCCAACGCGTACAGCAGCAGGGAGAGCAGGGCTCGGACGGGGCCGAACGAGGCGCCGACGAGCAGCGCGGCGAAGGTCTGCCCGGTGACCGGAACCGGCGACCCGGGCACCGGCACGGACAGCTGCGCCGCGGCCCCGGTGAGCGCCGCGCCTCCGACGATCAGCGCGAGGTCACGGACCCGGGCGCGGGACTCGGTGGCGGCGGGCAGCAGATCGGCGAGTACGGCGCCTGGCCGGCGGGCGGTGCCGGCGGCGAGAGGGGCGGCGGCTGTGCTCATGCGGTGCTCCAGCGGGTCGGTGGAACGCGTACGGGAACCCCCCGACGCTAGCCGACCCGGCTCGAGCAGTTCTTGGGCGCCGGCTGTGGTCTTGGCGACATCGCCCCGCTCCGCGCCTGCTCACCCGGGACAGGTCGAATCACGCCGGACCAGGCATGGTGCGGCCCAGTGCGCTAATGTCGCTCTTGCAACCGATTCGCAATTAGTCGAGATGGGCAACGGCATGGCCACCTACTCCCTCCCCGAGCTCCCCTACGACTACTCCGCGTTGGAGCCGGTCATCAGCGGCGAGATCATCGAGCTGCACCACGACAAGCACCACGCCGCGTACGTCAAGGGCGCCAACGACACCCTGGAGCAGCTGGAGGAGGCGCGCACCACGGACCAGTGGGGGTCGATCAACGGGCTGGAGAAGAACCTCGCCTTCCACCTCTCCGGGCACATCCTGCACTCCATCTACTGGCGCAACATGACCGGCGACGGCGGCGGCGAGCCGCTGGAGCGGGACGGCACGGGCGAGTTGGCCGACGCCATCGCCGAGTCGTTCGGCTCCTTCGCCCGGTTCAAGGCGCAGCTGACGAAGGCCGCCGCCACGACGCAGGGCTCCGGCTGGGGGGTGCTGGCCTACGAGCCCGTGAGCGGGCGGCTGATCGTCGAGCAGGTCTACGACCATCAGGGCAACGTCGGCCAGGCGTCCGTGCCGCTGCTGGTCTTCGACGCCTGGGAGCACGCCTTCTACCTCCAGTACCGGAACCAGAAGGTGGACTTCGTCGAGGCCATGTGGCGCGTGGTGAACTGGCAGGACGTCACCGCCCGCTTCACCGCCGCGCGGGAGCGGGCCCAGAACCTGCTGCTCCCCTGACCGCGCCGCGCGCCTGGATCGTCCTGCTCGCGTGATCGTCTTCTCACCGGCACCGGGCAGGCGAAAGAAAGAGGCGGCCCCCGCACGGACGTGACGTGCGGGGGCCGCCTCGTGCCGGCGCCGGCCCGGGCGCCGTCCCGCCGGCCAGGACCTAGTCGAACTGGGGCTGCGCCTCGCGGGTGCGCTTGATCTCGTAGAAGCCCGGCGTGGAGGCCACCATCAGGGTGCCGTCCCACAGCCGCGCCGCCGCCTCGCCCTTCGGCGCGGGGGTGACCACCGGGCCGAAGAACGCGATCTGCTCGCCGTCCGCGCCCGGCACGGCGATCACCGGCGTGCCCACGTCCTGGCCGACCAGGTCGATGCCGGAGGCGTGCGAGGCGCGCAGTTCGGCGTCGTAACGGTCGGAGTCCGCGGCCTTCACCAGATCGGTCGGCAGCCCGGCCTCGGCGAGCGCCTCGGCGAGGGTCTCCGCGTTCTGCGGCCGGCCCTGGTTGTGGAAACGGGTGCCGATCGCCGTGTACAGCGGGCCGAGCACCTCACTGCCGTGCTCCTGTTCGGCGGCGATACAGACCCGCACCGGGCCCCAGCCAGCGCGCATCGCCTCCACGTACTGGGGCGGCAGCTCGGCCAGCCGCGGCTCGTTCAGCACCGACAGGCTCATCACGTGCCAGCGCACCTGGACCGGGCGCTGCTTCTCAACCTCCAGCATCCAGCGGGAGGTCATCCAGGCCCACGGGCACAGCGGATCGAACCAGAAGTCGGCGGGGGTCTTCTCGGGCATGCGCTGTCTCCTCGGCTGAGCGTGTTCTGCTGGCGCTGACGTGCGTCCCTGGCGACAACCCGACCGGCCCGCGACGCATTCCGAGCGGGATGGAATGCTGGCACGCGCCGTACCGCACAGCAGACAACCGCGCAACAAGGGAGTGGCGCCGTGCCCGGAGAGAACCTGACCCGCGAGGAGGCCCGCGAGCGGGCCGCCCTGCTGACCGTCGACGGGTACGAGGTGGCCCTCGATCTGCGCTCCGCGACCGAGCCGGCGCCCGCCTCCGGGCCCCGCACCTTCCGCTCGACCACCACGATCCGCTTCGCCTGTGCCCGGGAGGGCGCGGGGAGCTTCGTCGACCTGCTGGCCCCGCACGTGCACTCGGTCACCCTGAACGGCGCCACGCTCCCCGTCGACCGGATCTTCGACGGCACCCGGGTCACCCTGCCGGACCTACGCGCGGAGAACGAGCTGACCGTGGACGCGAGTTGCGCGTACAGCCGGACCGGCGAGGGACTGCACCACTTCACCGACCCGGAGGACGGTGAGACCTACCTCTACACGCAGTACGAGCCGGCGGACGCGCGCCGGGTCATGGCCTGCTTCGAGCAGCCCGACCTCAAGGCCCCGTTCGACTTCTCGGTCACCGCGCCGGCGCACTGGACGGTGCTGAGCAACGGCGCCGAGGAGGGGCGCGAGGAGCTGTCCGGCGGGGCGGCGACCTGGCGCTTCGCCCGCACCCAGCCGATCTCCACCTACATCACCGCCGTGGTGGCCGGCCCGTACCACGTGGTGCGCGACCACTACGCGCGGGAGCTGCCGGACGGCGGCACGCTGGAGATCCCGCTGAGCGCGCTGTGCCGCAAGGGCCTGGCCCGGCACTTCGACCCGGAGGAGATCTTCACCGTCACCAAACAGGGCTTCGACTTCTTCCACGACGCCTTCGGCTTCCCCTACCCCTTCGGGAAGTACGACCAGGCGTTCGTGCCGGAGTACAACATCGGCGCGATGGAGAACCCGGGCCTGGTCACGTTCCGCGAGGAGTACGTCTTCCGCGGCCGCACCACCCGCGCCGCCTACCAGGGGCGGGCCAACACGCTGCTGCACGAGATGTCACACATGTGGTTCGGCGACCTGGTGACCATGGAATGGTGGGACGACCTATGGCTCAAGGAGTCGTTCGCCGACTTCATGGGCGCCTTCTCGCTGGTCGAGGCCACCCGTTTCGAGGAGGGCTGGATCACCTTCGCGAACCGGCGCAAGGCGTGGGCCTACCGGGCCGACCAGCTGCCCTCCACCCATCCGGTCACGGCCGACATCCGGGATCTGCAGGACGCCAAGCTCAACTTCGACGGGATCACCTACGCCAAGGGCGCCAGCGTCCTGAAGCAGCTCGTCGCCTACGCGGGCCGGGAGGCGTTCCTGGAGGGCGCGCGGCGGTACTTCCAGCGGCACGCCTACGGCAACACCCGGCTGGCCGATCTGCTCGCGGTGCTGGAGGAGACCTCGGGCCGGTCCATGGCGGAATGGGCCGAGGCCTGGCTGCGGACCGCGGGGGTCAACGCGCTGACGCCGCGCCTGGAGTACACCGCGGACGGGCGGATCGCCGAGCTGACCGTGACCCAGGAGGCGCCCGCCGGGCACCCGACGCTGCGCCCGCACCGGGTCGCGGTCGGCCTGTACCGGCGCGACGAGGCGGGCGCGCTGGTGCGCTACCGGCGCGCCGAACTGGACGTCGACGGCGCCACGACGGTGGTCGAGGAGCTGGCCGGGGCCGCGGCGCCCGAGCTGGTCCTGGTCAACGACGACGACCTGACGTACTGCAAGACCCGTTTCGACGACCGCTCGCTCGCCGCGCTGCGCGAGCACCTCGGGCGGATCGCGGACCCGCTGGCCCGGGCGCTGTGCTGGTCGGCGCTGTGGAACCTGACCCGCGACGCGCTGCTGCCGGCCCGCGACTTCCTCGCCCTGGTGCGGCGGTTCGCCGGTGCGGAGACGGAGATCGGGGTGCTGCAGATGGTGCACGACTGGGCGCTGACCGCGCTGGGGCACTACACGGTGCCCGAACGGCGCGAGGTGGTGCGCGCCGAGGTGGCCGAGGCGGCGCTGGCCGAGCTACGGCAGGCCGCGCCCGGCGGGGACCAGCAGCTGGCCTGGGCCCGGTTCTTCGCGGCGGTGGCCGGTTCGGACGCCGAGCTCGGGCTGCTGGCCGGCCTGCTCGACGGCACCGAGACGATCGGCGGTCTGGACGTCGACCAGGAGCTGCGCTGGGCGTTCCTGCGCGCGCTGACCGCCCACGGGCGGGCCGACCGGCCGGAGCTGGCCGCGGAGCTGGCACGGGACGACACCGCCTCGGGTGAGCGGCACCACATGCGCTGCCTGACGGCCCGGCCCGACCCCGAGGTCAAGGCGTGGGCCTGGGCGCAGGTGGTGGAGAGCGACGCGCTCTCCAACGCCCTGGTGGAGGCGGTCATCGCCGGTTTCGCGCAGCCGGGTCAGCGGGAGCTGACCGCGGCGTACGTGCCGAGGTACTTCGAGGCCATCGAGCGGATCTGGCGGGAGCGGACGATCGAGATCGCGATGGCCGTGGTCCGCGGCCTGTTCCCGGCCGAACAGGGGGACGCGGCGACGCTGAAGGCCACGGACGCCTGGCTGGCCGCGCACGAGGACGCGGCGCCGGCACTGCGCCGCCTCGTGCTGGAGGCGCGCGACGATCTGGCCCGCGCTCTCCGCGCACAGTTGGCGGCGGCCGGCTGAGACCATGCGCCGCCCCGCGCCCGGAGGGGCGCGGGGACCGCGGGGCCGCGCCGGGTGGGGTGCGGCCCCGCGACCGTTTCTGACCGATACCGGCCGGATCAGAGCGACTGACAACCCATCAGTTCCGACTCCCCACTCGAACGCGCGTACTTTAGTACGCGGTTGTCCTCGTTTGGCGACGGGCGTGTAACAGCGGGAGCGATCCGGGCTCTGACCGGGAATCGCCCGGTCATGAGCGCCTCCATGAACCCGATCACCCCCCGCCCGCTGCACGACCTCGCCGACGCCCGGTGTCGCGTGATGACCGTGCAGGAGCTCCGCGAGCACGGCGTCAGCAGCGCCGCCGCACACGAGCGCTGCCGTCCCGGCGGACCGTGGCAGATGCCGCTGCCGGGGGTCTTCCTGCTGCACGCGGGTCCGCCCTCCGCCGAGGAGACCCTGCACGCGGTGCTGCGGTACACCGGCGGGCGGCCCGGCGAGGCGATGGTCAGCGGGCTGGCCGCGCTGGCGCTGCACGGGTTCTCCGCCGTGCCGCCGCTGGCCGCGCTCAACCGGGTGGACGTGCTGGTACCGCGCACCCGGCGGCTGCGCTCCTCCGGATGCGCCCGGATCGTGCGCACCCACCGGCTGCCGCGCCCGGTCGAGGTGGCCGGCTTCCCCGTGGCGCCGGCGACCCGGGCGCTCGTCGACGCGGTGGTCCGGCTCGTCGACCCGCTGGCGGTGCGGCGGCTGATGGTGGAGGCGGTGCGCGGCGGGCACTGCGAGCCGTACACGGTGGTACGGGAGTTCACCCGGGCTCGGCTGCGGGGGCGACCGCAGGTGGCCGGGGCCGTCGAGGCGCTGCTCGCCGAGGCGCGCGGGATGGCGGAGGAGCGGCTGATCGAACTGGTGCGGCTCGGCGGGCTGCCCGACCCGTGCTGGAACGTGGAGCTGTGGCTGCCGGGCGGCCCGTGCCTGGGCGAGGTCGACGCGTACTGGCCGGACCACGGGGTGGCCGTGGAGATCGACGCGCGGGTGCCGCCGCAGGGGCCGTCGCCCGCGGCGGAGTCGCCGCCCGCGCCCGAACCGGCGGACCGGGCGGTTCCTGCGATTCCTGCGATTCCGGAGCGGGAGCCGGAGCCGGAGCCGGAGCCGGAGACAGCGTTCCGGAGACCCACGAGACCGACGAGACCCACGAGCCGGCGACCGAAGGGGACCCGGCGTGGGCCGAACTGATGCACCGACGGGCGTCCCTGGAGCGACTCGGCGTCACGGTGGTCCACCTGACGCCGCGAAAGCTGCGGGAACCCGCGGAACCACAGGTCTCGGTGCTCCGCGCCGCCCTGCTGCGCGCCGCGACCGGCGAGCCGCCGGGCTATCTGGTGGTGCTCCCCCGCTGATGGACGCGGGTCAACACGCCCACGGTGATCCAATCGTTACTGATCGGGACGCGACAAGTTTGACCCAACTCACCCCGCCAAATTGATCACTTCCGTAAGATGGCCGGTCATCCTGCTCCGGGTTTCACGCAAGCCGACCAAGGATGCTCATGCCACTCAGACCGCAACAGACCCCGTTGACGTCCCGACGGCCATCCCGCACCGCGCTCGCGGCGGGCCTGGTGGCCGCGCTGGCGATGACCCCGGCGGCGTTCGGCGCCGCCCCGGCCCACGCCGACGAGGCCCCGGCCCCCGCGGCGGACAAGCCGCTCGGCGAGAAGTTCTCCACCCATGACGCCACCCTGCTCGCCGAGGCACGCGCCGCGGGCGAGCCGTACGTGACGATGATGATCGCCGCCGAACCGGACGAGACCCAGGCGGTGGCCGATCAGATCGACTCGCTGGACGGCGCCTCGGTGGGCTACACCGAGGAGTCCATCGGCTACGTGCGCGTCACCGTGCGCACCGGCAAGGCCGACGCCGCCATCGCCGAGGCCACCGGCATGGACGCGGTGCGCGCGATCGACCTGAACGAGGAGATCCAGATCCCCGACCCGGTGCCCGAGTCCACGGACGCCGGCGAGGCCAGCGCGGCCCGCGAGTACTCGGGCCCCGACGCCGACACCCCGGCCGAGAACCCCTACCAGCCGGCGCACGAGACCGGCGCGGTGGACTTCGTCGAGGACAACCCGCGGGCCGACGGCCGCGGCGTCACCATCGGCGTGCTCGACACCGGCGTCGACCTGGCGCACCCGGCGCTCCAGGAGACCACCACCGGCAAGCCCAAGATCACCGACTGGGTGACCGCGACCGACCCGATCATCGACCTGGACGGCAGCTGGCGCTCGATGACCACAGCGGTCTCCGGCCCGTCCTTCGAGTACCGGGGCCAGACGTACACCGCGCCGGCCGGCGACTACCTGATCAACACCTTCCAGGAGATCTCCGCCAGCGGCGAGATCGGCGGCGACGTCAACCGGGACGGCGACACCACGGACAGCTTCGCCCTGCTGTACGACCCGGAGGCCGGCACGGTCCGCGTCGACCTGGCGGCCGACGCCGACTTCACCAACGACGAGGCCATGACGCCGTACGGCGAGAGCCACGACATCGGCTACTTCGGCTCCGACGACGAGTCCACCGAGATCGCCGAGGCCATCCCGTTCGTCGTGGAGATCCGCGAGGACGTGCCGATGGACCCGTACGGCGGCGACTGGGTCGGCAAGACCGCCGACTTCGTCAACATCGGCATCGTCTCCGGCCGACACGGCACCCACGTGGCCGGTATCGCCGCTGCCAACGGGCTGTTCGGCGGCGAGATGGACGGCGCCGCCCCCGGCGCGCAGGTCGTCTCTTCGCGCGCCTGCTCGTTCTCCGGCGGCTGCACCTACACCGCGCTGACCGAGGGCATGATCGACCTGGTCGTCAACCGCGACGTGGACGTCGTCAACGTCTCAATCGGCGGCCTGCCGGCGCTCAACGACGGCAACAACGCGCGCGCCTGGCTCTACAACGAGCTGATCGACACCTACGGCGTGCAGATGTTCATCTCCGCCGGCAACGACGGCCCCGGCACCAACACCGTCGGCGACCCGTCCGTGGCCGACAAGGTGGTCAGCGTCGGCGCCGCCATCTCCGACGACACCTGGGCCGCCAACTACGGCTCCGGCGTCGAACGTGACTACGCGATGATGCCGTTCTCCTCGGCCGGGCCGCGCGACGACGGCGGCTTCAAGCCGACCCTCGCCGCCCCCGGCGCGTCCATCAACGCGATCCCCACCTGGCAGGCCGGCAGCCCGGTCGCCGAGGCCGGCTACGACCTGCCGCCCGGCTACGGCATGCTCCAGGGCACCTCGATGGCGTCCCCGCAGGCCGCCGGCGCCGCGGCGCTGCTGCTCTCCGCGGCGAACCGGTACGACGTCGAGGCGGATCCGGACAGCCTGCGCACCGCCCTGACCAGCACGGCCGACCCGATCCGCGGCGCCCAGGCGCACGAGCAGGGCGCCGGCCTGATCGACACCGAGGCCGCCTGGCGGCAGCTCACCCGGGGCGCCGACGCGCACGAGTACACCGTCGAGGCCCCCGTCGACCACGCGATGGACGAGTACCTGGCGACCCCGGGCGTGGGCAGCGGCATCTACGACCGGGAGAGCGCCCCGGCGCTCGGCCAGTCGGAGCGATACGACGTCACGATCACCCGCACCACGGGTCCCGACCGCCCGGTCCGGCACAGCGTGGAGCTGGAGAACAACGACGAGCGCACCTTCCGGCTGGTGGGCCGGAACAGCGACACGGTGATGCTGCCGCTGAACGAGCCGGTGACCGTCACCGTCGAGGCCCGGCCGCGCTCCGCCGGCGCGCACAGCGCCGTACTGGCCGTGGACGACCACCGCACCGGCGGTCTGGACACCCAGATCCTGGCGACCGTGGTGGTCCCCGACGAGCTGACCGAACCGTCCTTCGCGGCGGCCAACGAGGCCGAGGTGCAGCGCAACGACACCACCTCCTACTTCGTGGACGTTCCCGAAGGCACCGAGACGCTGGAGGTCGCCATGAGCGGCCTGGCCGAGCTGAGCCAGACCCGGTGGATCGCCATCACCCCGTACGGCACGCTGGCCGAGGATTCGGCGAGCAACCTCTGCTATCCGCACTACAACGAGCAGGGCAACACCTGCCGACCCGACCTCCGGTCGTACGAGGACCCGATCCCCGGGGTATGGGAGATCGAGGTCGAGGCGCGGCGCACCTCGCCGATACTCGACAACCCGTACGAGGTCACCGCCACCGCGCTCGGCACCACCTTCGAACCGGAGACCGCCACCATCGACGAGGCGCAGCTCAACACCCCGACCCCGGTCAGCTGGGAGGTGACCAACGAGTTCGCCCCGATCGAGGACGGTTCGCTGTCCGCCGGCGAGCTGGGTTCGGCGCTGACCGAGCGCCCGAGCATCGCCGAGGCCGAGTACGCCACCCGCACCGTGGAGCTGCCGGCGGGCGTCTCGGAGTTCTCCGCGGTGATCGGCTCGCCCGCCGATCCGGGCGCCGACCTCGACCTCTACGTCTACCGCGGCGAGGGCGATGAGGCGGAGCTGGTCGGCGCGTCGTCCACCTCGGCCTCCGAGGAGGCGGTGACCCTGACCGAGCCCGAGGCCGGCACGTACACCATCGAGGTGCACGGCTACGCGGTGCCGGCCGGCAGCACGGAGTACGACTACCGGGACGCGTACCTCAGCGCGGGGCTCGGCACGGTGGCCGTCGAGGACGGGCTGATCAGCCTGGACACCGGCGAGAACACCGAGGTCGGCGCCGAGGTCACGGTGACCGGCTCGGCCCCGGAGGGCCGGGAGTTCTTCGGCGCGGTCCAGCTGCTCAACGCGGCCGGCACGCCGACCGGCACCGGCAACATCATCATCGAGCGGGTCGTCGAGTAGCGCTCGCGGGCGTCCGCGGGCGCCCCGCGCACACCGACAACGCGCCCCCGCCGAGGCAGGCCACGGCCGTCCCCGGCGGGGGCGCGCGTGCGAGGATGGCGGCACCGAGACGCTTGATGAAGGAGACCGACAGGTGCCTGGTACGAATCTGACCCGGGACGAGGCGCGGGAGCGCGCGGCGCTGCTCAGCGTCGACAGCTACCAGATCGCGCTCGACCTCTCCGGGGCGCAGCAGGGCGGCACCTTCCGCTCGACCACCACCGTGCACTTCACCGCGCGCGAGGCGGGCGCCAGCTTCGTCGACCTGGTCGCGCCCGAGGTGTCCGAGGTGGTGCTCAACGGGCGGTCGTTGACGCCGACGGAGGTCTTCGAGGACTCGCGCATCGCGCTGCCTGGCCTGGTCGAGGGCCACAACGAGCTGCGCGTGGTGGCGGACTGCGCCTACACCAACACCGGCGAGGGTCTGCACCGGTTCGTCGACCCCGTGGACCAGCAGGCGTACCTGTACACGCAGTTCGAGGTGCCCGACGCGCGGCGGGTCTTCGCCTGTTTCGAGCAGCCCGACCTCAAGGCCACCTTCCAGTTCACCGTCACCGCCCCCGAGGGCTGGTCGGTGATCTCCAACTCGCCCAGCCCGGAGCCCGACGGCACCACCTGGCGCTTCGACCCGACCCCGCGCCTGTCCACCTACGTCACGGCGCTGATCGTCGGGCCCTACCATTCGGTGCACAGCACCTGGGAGGGCGCGGACCGGACCGTGCCGCTGGGCGTCTACTGCCGCCCCTCGCTGGCCGAACATCTGGACGCCGACGCCATCTTCGAGGTCACCCGGCAGGGCTTCGACTGGTTCCAAGAGAAGTTCGACCACCCGTACCCGTTCGTCAAGTACGACCAGCTGTTCGTCCCCGAGTTCAACGCCGGCGCGATGGAGAACGCGGGCGCGGTCACCCTGCGGGACCAGTACGTCTTCCGCTCGAAGGTGACGGACGCGGCGTACGAGATGCGCGCCGAGACCATCCTGCACGAGCTGGCGCACATGTGGTTCGGCGATCTGGTCACCATGGAGTGGTGGAACGACCTCTGGCTGAACGAGTCGTTCGCCACATACACCTCGGTGGCCTGTCTGGCGCACGCCCCGGGCAGCCGCTGGCCGCATTCCTGGACCTCGTTCGCCAACCAGATGAAGACCTGGGCGTACCGGCAGGACCAGCTGCCGTCCACCCACCCGATCATGGCGGAGATCCGCGACCTCGACGACGTCATGGTCAACTTCGACGGCATCACCTACGCCAAGGGCGCCAGCGTGCTGAAGCAGCTGGTGGCGTACGTCGGAATGGACGAGTTCTTCCGCGGCGTGCAGGCGTACTTCCGCCGCCACGCCTGGGGCAACACCCGGCTGACCGACCTGCTGAGCGCGCTGGAGGAGACCAGCGGCCGGGACCTGAAGACGTGGTCCAAGGCATGGCTGGAGACGGCCGGCATCAACGTGCTGCGCCCCGACATCACCACCGAGGGGGACGGCGCGGGCGCCACCGTCACCTCGTTCGCGATCCGCCAGGAGGCGCCCGACCTGCCGGCGGGCGCCGTCGGCCAGCCGACGCTGCGCCCGCACCGGATCGCCATCGGCCTCTACGAGCTGGGCGAAGACGGCGTGCTGAGCCGCACCGACCGGATCGAACTGGACGTGGACGGCGAGCGGACCGAGGTGCCGCAGCTCGTCGGCCGGCCCCGCCCCGCGGTCATCCTGCTCAACGACGACGACCTGTCGTACGCGAAGGTGCGCCTCGACCCCGGCTCGCTCGCGGTGGTGACCCGGCATCTGGGCGGCTTCAAGGAGTCGCTGCCGCGCGCCCTGTGCTGGGCGTCCGCCTGGGACATGACCAGGGACGGCGAGCTGCCCACCCGGGACTACCTGGAGCTGGTGCTCTCCGGCATCGACCAGGAGACCGACATCGGCGTGGTGCAGTCGCTGCACCGGCAGGTGAAGCTGGCGCTCGACCTGTACGCGGCGCCGGCCTGGCGGGAGACCGGTCTCGACACCTGGTCGCAGGCCACCGTGGAACGCCTGCGGACGGCCGCGCCCGGCAGCGACCACCAGCTCGCCTGGGCCCGGGCGCTGGGAGCCACCGCCCGTTCCGACGAGCAGCTCGACCTGCTCGCGGGGCTGCTCGACGGCACCGAGACGATCGAGGGCCTGGCCGTCGACACGGAGCTGCGCTGGTCGCTGCTGCACCGCCTGGTCGTGACCGGCAGGGCGGACGAGAAGGCCATCGCGGAGGAGCTGGCGCGGGACGCCACGGCGGCGGGCGAACGCCATGCGGCCACCGCGCGGGCCGCCCGGCCGACCCCGGAGGCGAAGGCGGCGGCCTGGGCCTCGGTGGTGGAGGCGTCGGGCGATGACGCGCTGCCCAACGCGGTGCAGGAGGCCGTCATCGGCGGCTTCGTGCAGCCGGACCAGCGGGAGCTGCTGGCGCCGTACACGCCGATGTACTTCGCCCGGCTGGCGGACGTGTGGGAGACCCGGAGCCGGGAGATGGCCCAGCAGATCGCGATCGGGCTCTACCCGGTGCTCCAGATCAGCCAGGAGACGCTGGACACCACCGACGCGTGGCTCGCCGAGGCCGACCCCTCCCCCGCGCTGCGCCGCCTCACCATGGAGTCCCGCGCCGGCGTCGTCCGCGCCCTGGCCGCCCAGGCCGCGGACGACGCGGCCAGCGAGATGTCCTAGGTCCTGTCCGTCCCGAGGGCGCCCTGGCCGGGGCGCCCTCGGGACCCAGCCATGCGGGCGGCCGGGCGTCAGTCGTCCGTCGGGCGGACCCGGGCCAGCAGGAGCGCGATGTCGTCCTCGGTCAGCCGGTCGCCCACCATCGTGTCGAGCACCCTCCCGCACAGGTCGTCCAGCGGCCCGTCGGCCCGGGTCAGGGCGTCGCAGAGCCGGCCGAGGCCATGGTCGATATCGGCCTCCCGCGTCTCCACCAGACCGTCCGTGTAGAGGGCGAGCACCGTGCCGGGGGCCAGGCCGATGTCGAGCGACTCGAAGGCCCCGAGCCCCACGCCGAGGGGCGTACCCGCGGGCAGGTCGGGGAAGGTGACGCCGCCCGGGGTCACCAGCGCGGGCGGCGGATGGCCGGCCCGGGCCATGGTGCAGCGCCGCGTGGCCGGATCGTAGACCGCGTACACGCAGGTGGCGTTCGTCGGCTGGGAGAACTCCAGGCCCGGGTCCCCCTCCACCAGCCGCACGACCAGGGTGTCGAGACGGGTCAGCAGCTCGGCGGGCGGCAGGTCCAGGTAGGCCAGGGTGCGGATGGCGGTGCGGAGCTGGCCCATCGCGGCGGCCGCCTCCAGGCCGTGGCCGACCACGTCGCCGACGATCAGGGCGATCCGGCCGTCGTCCAGCCGGAACACGTCGAACCAGTCGCCGCCCACCCCTTCGTGCACATGCGCGGGCAGGTACCGGGTGGCCACCTCGACGGCCCGACCGCCGCTCAGGTCGCGCGGGAGCAGGTTGCGCTGGAGCGCGAGCGCCGTGGCGCGTTCGCGCGAGTACTGGCGCGCGTTGTCCACACCGATCGCGGTGCGGAGGACGAGGCCCTCGGCGAGCACCAGATCGTCCTCGTCGAACGGCCGGGCGTTGGCCGTCCGGACGAAGACGGCGATGCCCAACGTCTCGCCGCGCACCTCCAGCGGCACGATCATCAGGGAGTGCATCCCGGTCTGGTGGATAACGCGCGCACGGTCCGGGTCGTCATCCAGCCAGGTGCCGGACGAGGTGTCCAGACGGGGCTCGAAATGGGATCTCCCGGTGGACAGGACCTCGGTGAACGGCGACGAGCGCGGCACGTACACGGGCTCGCCGCGGGCCCACAGGGACTCGGGCACCGTCTCGTGGATCGAGGCCATGCCCGCGCGGCGGAAGACCGGGCGGCTGGCCTCGGTCCCGCCCAGCCGTTGCAACGGCATGTCGCGCAGCGGCACGGTGTCCGCGAGGTCGACCGTGACGAAGTCGGCGATGACCGGGACGGACAGCTCCGCCAGCTCCTGCGCGGTGCGCATGATGTCCAGGGAGCTGCCGATGCGGGTGCTGGCCTGGCCGAGCAGCCGGATGCGCTCCCGGGCCCAGCTACGGCTGATGTCCACCGACAGCACGCACACCCCGAGCGGGCGGCCGTCCTCGGTGTCGAGGCGGAACATCGAGGCGGAGAAGGTGCGTCGCCGCTTCCCGTCGGTCGACCGCCACGGGAACTCGTGGTCGATCACCTGCGCGTTCTCGTCGAGCACCCGCCGGAAGGTGGCCTCCAGGGAGGGGGCGTCGAAACCCGCCGGCCGCTCCCCGAGGCGGTGCCCCAGATGCTCGTCCGACCGCTCGGACTGCTGTGCGGTCCTGTCGTTCATCCAGCGCAGGCGCAACTCGGTGTCATAGATGCTGATGCCCATGGGAGAGCGGTACGTGAGCGCCGCGAGCAGCGGGTCGGACCCGGCGTCGCCGGGTGACGGCGGGACCGGCGGGGTGGCGGTCAGCAGCCAGAAGGCGTTCCCGTCGCCCGTCGACAGCGGGGAGAGGCGCAGCCACAGGGGCACGCCCTGGCCGTCGTGGTGCCGCGCCTCGACGAGGCCCGTCCAGCCGGTGCGGCCGCGCAGGAGCCGGGCGAGGCCGGCGTCCGGGCCGCCGGCGGGCCCGGCCCGGAGGAGCCGGGCGGCGGGGCGGCCCACCACCTCGGCGGCGGGAAGGCCGAGGAGCCGCTCCGCGGCCGGGGACCACCCGGTCACGGTGCCCTCCGCGTCGGTCACCGCGACGGCGACCGCCGTGGCGTCGCCCGCCTGGTGCACCGCACGGTCAGATGCGGCCATCGATCAGACCCGTTTCTCGTACTTTGACCGATATGCGAGATTCGGCTCAGTCTAGCCCGCGACGACCACCCACACCGCGCTCCGGCGGAGCGGCGTGGGCTGGTCGGCCAGCGCTCCGCGGGAAGCGGTTACGCGTGCTTGCGGTCGGAAAGGATGACCAGTCCTGCGATCACCGCGAAGAGGACGACGGGAGCCACCACGAAGAGGCTCAGGGTCTCGAAGATGCTCAGGCCGGGGCCCGGATCGTCGCCGTCGTCCCGCTGCAGGGCCTGCGCCGCCGGGGATACCAGCAGCGAGACCAGCACCGTGCCCGCGGCGACGCCGGCCGCGCGCGCCGCGCGGCGCCCGTGGCGCTCGGCGCGGCCGTCGTTCTTCTCACGCTTCTCGCTCATATCGACCACGCCCACACCCTAACGAACGCCCCGACCACCGCCGCGCCCCGGCCCGGCACCGGCGGCCAGCTCCTCGCGCAGCGTCCGCATCAGGGCGGCCACCCGCGGCGACCCGGCCAGCTTCTCCAGGGTCAGCGGGACGCCCGCCGGATCGGCGATCGGCAGCCGCCAGTTCGGATACTCGCGCCAGGTGCCCGGCACGTTCTGCTGGCGGCGGTCGCCGACCGCGTCCGGCAGCCAGACCCCGATCAGCCTGGCCGGGGTGCGCACCAGGAACCGGTAGGCGGCGGCGATCCGCCGCTCCTCGTCCGCGCCGGGCGGCAGCAGGCCGAGCCGGGCGAACAGCTGGAGCCATTCGGCGTTCTCCGCCGCCGCGGCCCGCCGCGCCTCCCCCGGATCCTCGACCGGGCCCCCGTCCGGGCCGCCGAGCAGCCCGAGCCGTTCGCGCAGCCGCACATGGTCGCCCGCCAGCCGCGCCGCCGTCGGCGGCAGGTCGTGGGTGGTGACCGTGGCCAGACAGTCGGCGCGCCACGCCGAGGGGACGAGCGGCGGCGGGGTGCGGGCGCCTTCTGGGCCGCCGTAGTCGCGTTCGAACCACAGCACCGAGGTGCCCAGGACGCCCCGCCGCGTCAGGTCCTCGCGCACCCCGGGCCCGACCGTGCCGAGATCCTCGCCGACCACCACCGCGCCGGCCCGGTGTGCCTCCAGGGACAGCACGCCGAGCATGGCGTCGGCGTCGTAGGAGACGTAGGTGCCCTCGTCGGGCTTCGCGCCCTCCGGGATCCACCACAGCCGGTACTGCCCCATCACGTGATCCACCCGCACCCCGCCCGCGTTGCGCAGCAGGCAGCGGAGCAGCTCGCGGTACGGCGCGTACCGGGCGCGGGCCAGCGCGTCGGGGCGCCACGGCGGCAGCCCCCAGTCCTGGCCCTCGGGGTGGAACGCGTCCGGCGGCGCGCCCGTGGACATGGCGGGTGCCAGCACCGCCTGCTGCGCCCAGGCGTCGGAGCCGTGCGGATGCACGCCGACGGCCAGATCGTGCACCAGTCCGACGGTCATCCCGGACGCCTGGGCGACCCGTTGGGCGCGCGCCAGCTGGGTGTCGGCGAGCCAGGCCAGCCAGCTGTGGAAGTCGATGCGCTCCAGATGGTCGGCCCGGGCCCTGGCGGTGCGCGGCGAACGCGGATCGCGCAGCCCGACCGGCCAGCGGCGCCAGTCGGGTCCGTGCAGTTCGGCCAGGGCGTGCCAGGTGGCGTGGTCCTCCAGGGCCTGGCCCTGCGCGGCGAGGAAGGCGTGGTAGGAAGCGGCCCGGCCGGGGCCGAGCGGAACGGTCCTGACGATCTCCAGCGCCTGCCGCTTCAGCTCCCAGACGGCGTCCCGGTCGATCGGCGTCCGCTTCTCCAGCACCGCCTCGCGCAGCGCCGCGGCCCGCGCCAGCAGCGGCTCCAGGCGCTGTCTGGCCGCCGCGTCCAGGTACGCGTACTCGGGTATGTCCTCGATCCGCAGGTGCACCGGGTCGGCGAAGCGCCGGCTGCCGGGGCGGTACGGAGAAGGGTCGGTGGGGGCGGGCGAGGCGCCGGGCACGGCCGCGTGCAGGGGGTTGAGCTGGAGGAACGCGGCGCCGAGCGAATGCCCCGCCCAGTTGGTGAGGTCCGCGAGGTCGACCAGATCGCCCATGCCCCAGGAGCGGTGGGAGAGCACCGAGTACAGCTGCACCAGGAGGCCGAAGCCGCGACGTTCGGGGACCGGCAGCCGTTCGGGCGGGACGATCAGCGTGGTCCGGGCGGAGCGCCCGTCCGGCGCCGTGGCGCGCAGCGTGTGGTAGCCGGGGGGCAGCGGATCCGCGCCCCAGGACAGCTCGCACCCGTCCTCGGTGGTGACGCCGATCTCGCTGCCGACCGGCAGGCCCCGCAGCTCCGGCAGTTCGGGCGGCCCTGGCGGCCCGTCGGGCGCCACGGGCGGGCGGGGGGCGGTGCCGCGGGATAACGCGACGACGGGCGGTAACAGAGCCGCGGGGCCGGCGGGCGCCGGGGACGCCGGGTCCACGCCGAGGGCGTGGAGCACGGCGAGCAACGTGGACTCGGGGACCGCGACCCCGGCATCGAGGCCGGGGTCGGGTGCGTGGTGGGTGGCGACGCCGTGCGCCGCCGCAAGCCGCGCCAAGGCCTCCATCAGGCTCTGGAGGCCTCCGCGGCGCAGCCCTCGGCGTCGTCACAGCAGTGACAGATCACGGTCGGCTCAGCGGTCAGGGCCGGCTCGCCGCCGAGCGGCGGCTCGCTGGTGAGGGGAGCCGCGTCGGCCAGCGGCGGCTCGCTGGTCAGCGGCACCCGCTCGGAGACGACGGGCATCGAGATCAGAGGGGGAGCTTCGAGCCTGGTGGCTGCGGCCACGGAAGTCACTCCGTTCGCGGAGGGGCGGTGCGGGCTGCGGACGTCCCTACCCAGTCAACGCCACCGCATCCGGGATTGCCACGGACAGCGGCCGGAAAATGCGGGTTCTCGCGAGAAAAGTGGCTCAGCTCACCCCCGATTCGGTGCAAAAGCTGCCGCCCATCACCCTCCTGCTGGCAGTTTTTACGCGAGCCCCCCATTGGCGTGACGGACCCCGTCAGGCGCTCCGGCCCTCGATCCGGGCCAGCGCGTCGTCCGCTCCATAGGGCCTGAGGTACGGCAGCCACCGCGGATCGCGGTGGCCGGTGCCGATGATTCGCCAGGCCAGCCCCGAGGGCGGGCCCGGCTTGTGTCGGAGTCTCCAGCCCAGCTCGGCGACGTGCCGGTCGGCCTTGATGTGGTTACAGCTACGGCAGGCGGCGACGACGTTGTCCCAGGCGTGCTCGCCGCCCCTACTGCGCGGGATGACGTGGTCCACGCTGGTGGCCACGCCGCCGCAGTAGGCGCAGCGACCGCCGTCGCGGGCGAAGAGCGCTCGACGGGTGAGCGGCACGGCGCTGCGGTACGGTACCCGGACGAAGCGCTTGAGCCGCACGACGCTCGGGGTGGGTATGACGTGGGTGGCGCTGCGCATCAGGGCGCCCGAGCTCTCCAGGCTGACGGCCTTGTCGTTGAGCAGCAGGATGAGTGCGCGGCGGACCGGCACGACACCGAGTGGTTCGTACGACGCGTTGAGGACCAAGACGTGTGGCACTACGAACGCCCTCCGTTTCCGTCGGCGGCACGTGGCTCGCGCCGGGACGATCTCCCACAGTGTGTCTCGGGTCGGGGCGTCAGCGCCACCACGATCGCGAAATGCGCCGATTGTGTCGTTCGCCACATCCTTCTCATCCTCCCCACAGGCCCCACGCGGGGGCCACTTACGGTGGACGGTGAACCCGGCCCGAACCGAGCGCGCCCGAGCGCGCGGACCGACAGCGCGGACTGAAGAGGACTGATGGGAGACAACTGGGAGGCCTGGCTCTCGGCGGGGCTGCGCATCCTCCTGATCCTGGTGATCGCCTTCACGGTGCGCTTCGTGCTCCGGCGCGCGATCACCCGGCTGATCACCCGGCTCAACCGCCAGGACGGGCAGCGCGGCGGCCTGTTGCTGGCGGGGAACTTCGAACGGCGCCGGCAGCGCTCCGAGACCATCGGCTCGGTGCTGCGCAGCGCCGGTTCGGTGCTGGTGCTTGCCACGGCGGGGCTGATGGCCCTCTCCCAGCTCGGCATAGAGCTGGGCCCGTTGGTGGCCAGCGCCGGCATCATCGGCGTGGCGATCGGCTTCGGCGCCCGCAACCTCGTCACCGACGTGCTCAGCGGCATGTTCATGCTGTTGGAGGACCAGTACGGCGTCGGCGACCGCATCGACGTGGGCGAGGCCACCGGCACGGTGCTGGAGATCGGCATGCGGGTCACCACGCTGCGCGGCGACAGCGGCGAGATGTGGTACGTCCGCAACGGCGAGATCAAGCGGGTCGGCAACCTCAGCCAGGGCTGGTCCACGGCGTCGGTCGACGTCCAGGTCGGGGCCGACGCCGACCTGGACCGGGTCCGCAAGGTGATCGCGGGCGCCGGCGAGGAGTTCTCCCACGTGTCCCCGTTCGACGAGTTGCTGTGGGAGCCGGTCGAGGTGCTGGGCCTGGACTCCGTCTCGATGGAGTCGATGGTGGTCAAGGTCATGGCCAAGACCCAGCCGGGCAAGGCCCTGTCCGTGGAGCGCGAGTTGCGCTGGCGGATCAAGCAGGCGCTGGACGCGGCCGGTATCGAGCAGGTGGACGAGCCGGGGCTGACGCTGCGCAAGCTGACCGGGGAGGCGGCGCCGAAGGGACCGGCCGCCGGCACGTCGGGCTGACAGCGACCACGCCGCCGCGCGCTGGTCTCGTTGATTCGACGCGTGTCAACATGGGAGGTATGTCGCATCCGAGCGCGGACCTGCTGGAGCCCGGCGTCGAGCCGTGCTGCCCGGCCCTGACCGAACGGCCGCTGAGCGCCGCCGAGGCGGAGCGCACCGCGGCGATGTTCAAGGCGCTGGGCGATCCCGTGCGGCTGCGGCTTTCTCGCTGATCGCCTCCCACGAGTTCGACGAGGCCTGTGTCTGCGACATCTCCGACGTCGGGGTGTCCCAGCCGACCGTCAGCCACCATCTGAAGAAGCTGCGCGAGGCCGGGCTGCTGACCTCGGAACGGCGCGGCACCTGGGTCTACTACCGGGTGGCGCCGTCCGTGCTGGCCGCCATGGGCCAGCCGCTCACCGCCCGCTGCCCCTCCCCCAGGCCTTGAGGCCGGGGAGGGTACCCCCAACGCCTGCGGCGTTCACGGACACGGGCGGCGACGGTCGAGCACGGCGGTGGTGTGCGCGGACTCGGCCAGCTCCGCGAACTGGCCGGCCAGCCAGGCCAGGCCCTCCGGCCTGAGCCGGTAGTAGGTGAACCGGCCGCAGGCCTCGGTGTCCACCACGCCCGCCTCGCGCAGCACCCGCAGGTGGTTGGAGAGGTTGGTCTGGCGGGCGCCGGTCTCGGCGACCAGATGCGAGGTGCAGAGCGTCTCGCGGGATAGCAGGGCGACGATCCGCAGTCGGAGCGGGTCGGCCAGGACCTTCATCAATTCAGTACTGGCTGTTGCCAACATGCGCGGATCGTGTCACGTCCGGGCGAACCCCACCAGCGATCCGGACGATCCGTGATGTAAGAGTCACCGAACGCGCATGTGCCAACGGCCGTTGACGTCGGAGCGCGGCGGCGCTACGTTGACAACGATCGTTGACAACTGGCGTTGGCATTCAACGTTGGTCATCGGCGATGGTCATCGACGTTATGAGAAGGGTCGTCGTCATGTCCGCTTCAGGCTCCGCGCCGCGCCAGAGTCCCTCCCCCTCCCCCTCCGCCTCCCCGGCCGCGTCGCCGCCGGACGGCCGGCGCTGGCTGGCGCTGTTCTTCATCTGCCTGGCACAGCTGATGGTCGTGCTCGACGTGACCATCGTGAACATCGCGCTGCCCTCGGCCCAGCAGGATCTGGGCTTCTCGGACGGCGACCGCCAGTGGGTGGTCACCGCCTACACGCTGGCCTTCGGCAGCCTGCTGCTGCTCGGCGGCCGGATCGCCGACTACACCGGGCGCCGGCGGGCCTTCGCCATCGGCGCCGTCGGCTTCGCCGGCGCCTCCGCGCTCGGCGGCGCCGCGGGCACCTTCGAGCTCCTGCTCGCCGCCCGCGCACTGCAGGGCGTCTTCGGCGCGCTGCTGGCCCCGGCCGCGCTCTCGCTGATCAGCACGAGCTTCACCGAGACCCGGGAGCGGGCCCGGGCGTTCGGCGTCTTCGGCGGCATCGCGGCCGGTGGCGGCGCGATCGGCCTGCTGCTCGGCGGCTGGCTGACCGACGCCTTCGACTGGCGCTGGTGCATGTACGTCAACGTGCTGATCGCCGTCGCGGCGCTGGCCGGCATCGGCCTGATGCGGGAGTCGCGCCCCGCCGAGCGGACCCGGCTCGACATCCCGGGCTCGCTGCTCGTCAGCACCGGCCTGGTGGCCGTCGTGTACGGGCTGAGCGAGGCCGAGTCCGAGGGCTGGACGTCCGGCGTGGTGCTGACGCCGCTGGTCGCCGGCCTCCTGCTGCTGGCCGCCTTCCTGCTGGTGGAGCGACGTTCGGCGCACCCGCTGCTGCCGCTGCGGGTGATCCTGGACCGCACCCGCGGCAGCGCGTACCTGGCGGTGGGCTTCGCCGTCATCGGCATGCTGGGCACGCTGTTCTTCCTCACCTACCACGTGCAGCTGATCATGGGGTACTCGCCGGTCAAGGCCGGCCTGGCGTTCCTGCCGCTGACCCTCGCGGTCGGCGTCTCGGCCGGCGGGATCGCCACCCGCCTGCTGCCCCGGGTGGCGCCGCGGGTGCTGATGGTGCCGGGGCTGCTGATCGTGGCCGGCGGGCTCGGCTGGTTGAGCACGCTGGAACCCGACACCTCGTACGCGGCGGGCCCGCTGACCGGGATGCTCGTCATCGGCACCGGCATGGGACTCACCATGGCCCCGGCGATGAACTACGCCACCCACGCCGTGCTCCCGGCGGACGCCGGCGTCGCCTCCGGCACCGTCAACACGGCGCAGCAGGTCGGCGGGTCGATCGCCACCGCGCTGCTCAACACCCTCGCCACCAACGCCACGGACGACTTCCTGGCCGACCAGGGCCCGCGGGCCGCCGGCGACCCGGCCCTGGTCAGGGAGGGGCTGGTCGAGGGCTACACGACGGCGTTCGCCTGGGCCTCCGGCATCCTCGTCGCCGCCGCGCTGATCGTGGCCGTGCTGATGAACACCCCGCGCCCCCGGCGACGGGCCGACGCCCACGACGCCCCGGGCGCCCCCCTGCCGGCCCACCTGGGCTGAGCGGGATGGGCGGCGGCGGCGCCGACGTTCCGGTCGACGTTCTGATCGTGGACCGGCGCGCGCTGCAACGCCTGGGCATCCGGCGGCTGCTGGACGCCCAGGCGGCCGTGCGCGTGGTCGGCGACGCCGCCTCGCTCGCCGAGGCCGCGCGGGACGCCGGGCGGTCCCGGCCCGACGTGGTGCCGCTGCACCTGGACGCGCCGGCGGATGCGGCCGGCCTGCGCGCGGTCACCCGGCCGGCGCTGGTGGCGACCTCGTTCCCGCCGGGCGACCTGACGTTGGCGCTGCTGGCCGCCGGCGCCCGCGGCGTGTTGGACCGGCCGGCGCTTCCCGAGGTGCTGGCCGGGCTCCGCGCCGTGGCGGCGGGCGGCGCGGCGCTCTCCCCCGGACCGGCCGCGCAGCTGGTCCGTGCCTGCTTCCACGGGCCGGACGCCCCCCGGGGCGGCGCCGGCGCGGGCGGGGACGCCGCCGCTCACCGCGCGCGAACGCGAGGTGCTGGCGCTGCTTGTCCGCGGGCGGTCCAATCGCGAGATGGCCCGCGCGCTCCACTTCTCCGTGCCGACCGTGAAGGCACATGTCCAGCACGTGCTCACGAAGCTCGGCGCGCGCAACCGGATCGAGGCGATCGGCCTGGCCCACGCGGCGGGCGCGGCCGGGCGGCGCCCCGGGGTCGAGCGGGATCCGAGCGCTGTCCAAGCGGGGGTCGCCACGATGCGGGCGGGCGGCCGAGCGCCGGTGTCGGTGCCGGAGGGCCAGGCCGCGGGAACCACCGTGAGAGACGCCGTACAGCCGTAAGAGAGACGAGGTGCCCGTCGCATGACTGACACGGAGACGGCCGCGAACCCTCCGAGCGGGGAACGCGCGGACGGGGCCCCGGAGGCGCCACGCCTGCCGGAGTTCGACAATCCGCCGGACAGCCCGTGGGAGCTGATGCGCAGTTGGATGCAGGGCGCGGTCCAGTACGGCGTTACCGACCCGTTCGCGGCGGTGCTCGCGACGGCGGACGCCAACGGGCGGCCGTCCACCCGGGTGCTGCACCTCGCCGAGCCGGACAGCCGGGGCCTGATCTTCGGCGGCGACGGCGAGAGCCGCAAGGGCCGGGAGCTGGCCGCCCGCCCCTACGCCTCGGCGACGTTCTTCTGGTTCGAGACGTTCCAGCAGCTCACGGTCGCCGGGTTGGTCGAGCGCCTCACCCCGGAGGAGTCCGACCAGCTGTTCGCGAAGGGCGGCCGGAACATCGAACTGGCGGTCTCCGCCGTCTCCCGGCAGAGCGAGCCGCTGCCCGACGAGGACGTGCTGCGCGCCGCGGCCCAGGACGTGGCCGACGCGGCCGACGCGGCGGAGGGCACGGTGCGCCGCGCGGACCGGTGGACCGGCTGGCGGCTGGTGCCCGAGATCATCGAGTTCTGGCAGGGCAGCCCGGACCGCCTGCACCGCCGCCTCCGCTACGAACGCGGCCCCTCCCCCCGCTGGAACTGGACACACGAACGCCTCCAACCCTGAGCGAAGCCCGGAGTGCGCGGCGCTAGTCCGCGGTGTGCAAGGGGCGGGTGAGGTGTTGCTGCATGCTTGCGCCGATCGCGTCAACCAGTTGTTCGAAGTTCATGGACGCGACCGGCTCGATGCGCAGCACGTACCGCAGGAGGGCGACGCCGATGCCCTGGGTCAGCACCAGGCCGACCCGGACGTCGAGGTCCGGGTCGTCGGGGAAGGCGCGGGCCAGCGTCGGGCGCAGCTGGTCATCGAGGATGGTCTGGATGGCCCGAGCCGCCTCGGGGTGGGTGGGCGCCGCCCGCAGCACCGCCGCCTCCGGCTGGTTCTCGCCGCGCTCCCAGCGTCCGAGCATGGCGCGGGCCAGCCGCGCGCCGACCTCCTCGCGCGGCACCTGGGAGAGGTCGTCCACGTCGCTGGTCACCTGCACGATCGCCGCGAACAGGTCCGCCTTGCTGCCGTAGTACCGCATCACCATGGCGGGATCCACGCCCGCGTCGTTCGCGATGGCGCGGATCGTGGTGAGCTCGTAGCCGTCCGCCGCGAAGCGGGTCCGCGCGGCCTCCATGATCGCCCGCCTGGCGGGCGCGGAGCGCGGCCCGAAGCGGCGCCGGGGCGCCCAGGCCACCTCGTCCACCCCCACGTCGTCCACCCGCGCCTCGTCGCCGCCCATCGTGCCTCCGTACCACCCTGCCCGGGACCCTTGTCTCAGTTGACCTACACCCAGTGGCCAACCTGCGTTGACACTATGTCGCCCGGACCCGTCTGTCCACACCCGTCGAACCAGTGAGCACAATGACCGACATGACCACCACGATCCGCCCGTACGAGCCCGGTGACCTGGACGACCTCTACGACATCTGTAAACGGACCGGTCTGACGGGCGGCGACGCCACGGGCCACTTCCGGGATCCGGAGATCCTGCCCGTGCTCTTCGCCGCGCCCTACGCGGAGTTCGACCCCGGCCTGGTCTTCGTCGCCGACAACGGCAAGCGCGCGATCGGCTACATCGTCGGCGCCGCCGACTCCCCCGCCTACTACGCCGAGTTGCGCGCCCGCTGGCTGCCCAGGTACGCCGAGCGCTTCCCCGCGCCCACCGGCCCGCCCGGGGACATGGACGAGGTCATCGCCGACCTGTTGCACCACGCCGAGCGGATGCTGATCCCGGAGATCGCCGAGGACTACCCGGCCCACCTGCATATCGACCTGCTGCCCGAGGGCCAGCGGCAGGGCCTCGGCCGCCGCCTGATGCACACCTTCTTCGACGCGCTGCGCCAGCGCGGCGTGCCCGGCGTCCACCTCAGCATGAACGTGGCCAACACCAACGCCCGCGCCTTCTACGACCGGATCGGCTTCACCCAGCTCCCCCTGCCCGAGGGCCGGGAAGAGGAATCCGTCGTCGTCCTCGGCCACCGGCTGGACTGACCGCCCCCGACGCTCCCCCGCGCACCCGCGAAAATCCGTACGAGGCAGCGGAATAACGAGGAACCGCCCGCCAATCCGGCGCGTGTCCACTAGGAAGGTACAAGCGCCGCGTCGCCGGCCGCCCATCCCGGTCTTGACAAGATCCCGGAAAGGGCTGTGTCGTTGCCGGACCAAGCGGTCATACTGCTGGCCGTGGCCCGAACCATCGCCCGTCGCGGCGGAGTGGGGCGACCGGATTCGTAAGGGGGAGGGCCAGGACCGTGACGCATCCGCCGACCGCACCGCCCGCGAGGCCGCCGGCAGGGACGGCAGCGACAGCACCACCCGGCCACTCCCCCACCGCGCCGCCGGGGACGGCCGCGGGGCCCGAACCACCCCGGCGCTCCGCCTTCGCCGACGGCATGGCCCGGCTCCGCGCCGCGGCCCGCACCGAACCGGGCAGGCTGCGCATCATCGGGGCCGTCGTCGCCGGCCTGCTGGTGCTCTTCGGCGCGGTCACCGCCTGGCAGGTGTCAGGACGCGCGGACGCCGCCGACACGGTGGTCGACTCCAGCCAGCCGTTGAGCGCCGACGCCGCGGAGATCTACCGCAGCCTCGCCGACGCCAACACCATGGCCGCCACCGGCTTCCTCGCCGGCGCCGACGAGGATCCGGCGGTACGCCAGCGGTACGAGGACGACATCCACCGCGCGGGCCGGCTGCTCGCCCAGGCGGCCGCGCACAGCACCGGCACCGGCCGCTCCCAGGACCTCATCGAGCGCCTCAGCGAGGAACTGCCGTTCTACGCCGGCCTGGTCGAGACGGCCCGCGCGAACAACCGCCAGGGCTTCCCGCTGGGCGGCGCCTACCTGCGCTACGCCGACGAGCAGATGCAGGAGATGCTGCCGGTCGCGGAGGAGCTGTACGCCATAGAGAGCGAGCGGCTCCAGGACGACTTCGCCGAGGCCACCTCCTGGCCGACGCTGGCGCTCGGCACCGGCGTGCTGGCGCTGCTCGCGCTCGGCTGGGCCCAGCGGCGCAACTACCGCCACACCAACCGGGTGTTCAATCCCGGCCTGCTGGGCGGCACCGCCGCGGCCCTGGTGCTGCTGGTCTGGCTGGCCGGTTCGCAGACGCTGGCCCGCGGCCATCTGACCGACGCGGACGCCGGCGCCGCGGAGTCGCTGAGCTCGATCAACGAGGCATGGACGGAGTCGCTGAAGGCCCGCGGCTACGAGAACCTGTGGCTGGTGGCGCGCGGCGCGGGCGACGAGTTCGAGCTGAGTTACCAGGACCGCATGACGGCCGTCGCCGGCGACGGCGGCGCCGCGAACCTGCTGGAGCGCGCGGCCGAGTTGGCCGACGACACGGAGGGCAGGCAGCCCGTCGAGGACGCGCTCGCCGCCGCGGGAGACTGGCAGGAGCGGCACGACGAGGCACTGGGACTGGAGACGTCCGGCGCGTACGACGAGGCGTTGGCGCTGGTCATCGGCGCGGAGGGCTCCACGGGTGAGGCGTTCGACGCGGTGGACGAGTCGCTGCGCGAGGCCGTGGATCATGAGCAGGAGGAGTTCGACCAGGCGGCGGAGAGCGGGCGCGGCGCGCTGACCGGCCTGGTCGTCGGCGCCGCGGCACTCGCCGTGCTGGGCGCGGCGGGGGCGCTGTCGGGCTTCGGCCGCCGGCTGTCGGAGTACCGGTGACGCCGGTGCGTGGCGTGAGGGAGGGTGAGCCAGTGGAGGCGGAACGGAAGGCCGGACGGGCCGCGGAGGGGGTGCCGGGGCGGCGCGGGCTGCCGAACGCGCGAGCGCTGGCCATCGCTGCCAGCGGTCTGGTGCTGGCCGGCACGATGGTCGTGGCGTCGCTGCCGCCATCCGGTTCGGGCGGCACGACCGACCTGTCGGACAGCGGCGGCGACGTCGGCGGCGAGACGACCCACCGGATGTTTCTCGAACAGGCCGACGGCGAACCGGGTGACATCGGCGCGGTGGCCGAGCCCGAGGTCTGCGACGACGGCCGTAACCCCGCGGAGAGCTACGCGCCCGACGGCATCGACGGCGACGCGGTGCAGCGCATCCAGGACGCGGACCAACTCGTGGTGGGCGTGGACCAGAACAGCTACCGCTGGGGCTACCGGGAGCCGGACACCGGGGAGATCGTGGGCTTCGACATCGACCTGGTGCGGGCGATCGGCGAGGCCCTGCTCGGCTCGGATCCCGACATCGTCTTCAAGGCCGTCCCGACCGCGCAGCGGATCCCGATGATCCAGGAGGGCGAGGTGGACATGGTGGTGCGGTCGATGTCCATCACCTGCGAACGCTGGGACGACGTCGCCTTCTCCGCCGCCTACTTCGAGACCGGGCAGCAGCTGCTCGCCCCCTTCAACTCGGAGATCGACGGCGTCGACGAGTCGCTCAACGGCACCACCGTGTGCAGTGGCGAGGACACCACCGCCGAGACCCTGCTGCAGGACCGGACGGCGGATCTGGACGTGGAGCTGATCACCCGCGGCAACCATCTGGACTGTCTGGTGGCGATCCAGCTCGGCGAGGCCGACGCGCTGATGACGGACAGCGCGCTGGCGGCCGGCCACGCCGCCCAGGACCCGACGGTGCACCTGGTGGGCGAGCCGATCACCATCGAGTCCTACGGTGTCGCCATGAACCTGGACGACGTGGACCTGGTGCGCCGGGTCAACGAGGTGCTGGAGGACTACACGGCCGGCGGCGAGGCGAGCGCGTGGACCGCGTCGTACGAGGACTGGCTCGCCGACTACATGCCCGGGGAGTCGTCGACGGCCCCGGTGCCGCTGTACCTGGACTGACGTCCACCCGCTGGACTGACGTGAAGAGTGGGAACCGATCTTGGGCGGCCGGCTTGAGCGGCCAGAGGGGAGAGCGATGGCCCCGGATTCCGGCGGCACGGTGTTGAGCCGGGAGGAGGTGGACCGCGCCTTGGCGCGACTGGGCGCCGAACACGAGGCGATCGAGTCCTCCCTGCTCTCCCTGCAGGACCACGCGGGACGCCGACTGTTGGAGGGTGCCGAGCTCACGGGCGTCACCAGGGACCGCTGGGCGCGGGCCGAGCGGACCGTGATCCTGCTGTGGTCGTACTTCGACACCTGTACCGAGGCCATCACCACCGCCCGGGAGCTGCGGGCCCGCCGGCGTTCCCCGAACCGCGAGGACCTGGTCAGGCTCAGCGAGCTGCTGGACGGCGACAACCTGATGATCACCGGCGGCGACCGACTGGCCGAGCGGATCGGCTGGTCCGAGCTCGTGGAGCGGATGAACACGGGCTACGCCGAGGTGCTCGACGTGGTGGCCGCCGCCGACTCGGTATGGTCCGCGCTGCCGGCCCGGATAGACCTGCTCGCCGCCGAGTTGCACCGGCTCAGCGATCTCGCCCACTCCGTCGGCGTGCGCCCCGGCGCCCATCCGGCGGGCGACGAGCTGCACCGCGTCACCGAGGAGCTGATCTCGCTACGCGCGGAGGTGATCGCCGACCCGCTGGCGTTCTGGCGCTCCGCGGGCGGCAGCAGCGCCCCGGGCGGCGGACGCCCCGACACCACGCGGTACGACCAGGCGGCCCGCGCGCTCGACGACATCAGGCGCGAGGTGGACGCGGTCATCGGGGTGCGGAAGGACGCGGAGGAGCGGCTGGCCCGGCTGCGCGACGTGCTCTCGCGCGCCGACCGCACGCTCGCCGAGGCCCGTACGGCGCGCGGTGAGGTGCTGGCGAAGATCGCCGCCTCCGAGGTGCCGGCCGTCAACGGACCGCCCACCGCCCTGCACGAACAGCTCTCGGCGGCGGCCGAGTTCCGCAGGAGGGCCCAGTGGCACCGGCTCTCGCCGCTGCTGGAGTCGCTGGAGCAGCGGGCCGAGGAGGAGCTGGAACGCGCCCGCGACTCGCTGTCCGCGGTCACCGCGCCGCTGGCGGTGCGGGCGGAGCTGCGCGGCCGGCTCGACGCGTACAAGGCGAAGACGGCCCGGCTCGGCAAGGTGGAGGAGCCGCTGCTCGTGGAGCGCTACGACGTGGCCCGCCGGATGCTGTGGAGCGCCCCGTGTGACCTGCTCGCCGCGGAGAACGCGGTCCGCCGCTACCAGGAGGCCGCCGTCGAGATCCTCCGCAGTCAGCCCTCGACCCCCTCGGACGGTGCGCCGTGAGCGACCAGACGAACCAGCAGGCCCGACCCTGTCAGCGGCCGGGATGCGAGGGCCACTACGAGGACGTGGGCGGCGGGGAGCTGTACTGCGACACCTGCGGTCTGGCGCCCGTGGTCGCGCCGGGCGGCCTGATCGGCTCCACGCCCACCGGCGTGACCGGCGCCGCCGGCTCCGGTGGTTCGGACAGCTCCGGCCGTTCCGGCTCCACGCACAGTTCGTCGCGGTCCTCCCGTTCGCAGTTCTCCCGGCGCTCGGTGTCGGGCCGACTGTCCCGCTCCGTCTCCGGGCAGCTCACCTCCCGCTCGGTCTCGGTGCGCAGCTCGCGCTCGTCCGCCGGCGCCGGCGGACGCTCCCGGCTCGGCGTGGGCGTGGTCGCGGTGCCCGAGGTGCCGCGCCACGACCCGCGGGAGGCGGTGCTGGAGAAGGCCGAGGTGCCGGAGCGCAAGCGGTTCTGCGGCAACAGCGACTGCGGCGCCCCCGTGGGCCGGGCCCGCAGCGGCCGGTCGGGACGGACCGAGGGCTTCTGCACCAAATGCGGCCACCCCTACTCGTTCGTGCCGAAGCTGCGCACCGGCGACGCGGTGCACCACGGCCAGTACGAGATCGCCGGCTGCCTGGCGCACGGCGGCCTGGGCTGGATCTACCTGGCCAAGGACCTGAAGGTGTCGAACCGGTGGGTGGTGCTCAAGGGCCTGCTGGACACCGGCGACGAGGACGCGCGGGCCGCGGCGATCTCCGAGCGGCAGTTCCTCGCCGAGATCCAGCACTCCAGCATCGTGCGCATCTACAACTTCGTCGAGCACCTCGACCAGCGCACCGGCAGCCTCGACGGCTACATCGTCATGGAGTACGTGGGCGGCAAGTCGCTGAAGGAGATCGCCAACTCCCGGCGCACCCCGGACGGCCGCCGCGACCCGCTGCCCGTGGCGCAGGCCTGCGCGTACGGCATCGAGGCGCTGGACGCGCTCGGCTACCTGCACGGCCGCGACCTGCTGTACTGCGATTTCAAGGTGGACAACGCGATCCAGCAGGACGACCAGCTGAAGCTGATCGACATGGGCGCGGTGCGGCGCGCGAACGACGACGAGAGCGCCATATACGGCACCATCGGCTACCAGGCGCCCGAGGTCGCCGAGACCGGCCCGACGGTGCCCTCCGACCTGTACACGGTGGCCCGCACGCTGGCCGTGCTGACCTTCGACTTCCAGGGCTACACCTCGGTCTACGCGGACAGCCTGCCGGAGCCGGACAGCGTCGAGGTCTTCCAGCGCTACGAGTCGTTCTACCGCTTCCTGGTGCGGGCGACCGATCCGGACCCGGAGCGCAGGTTCGCCTCGGCGCAGGAGATGGCCGAGCAGCTGACCGGCGTGCTGCGCGAGGTGGTCGCGATCGACACCGGGCAGCCGCAGCCCGCGATGTCCCAGCTGTTCGGCCCCGAACTGCGGGTGGTGGACACCGAACTGATGCCGACTCGGCCGAAGGGCGAGGAGTCCACGCTCGGCGGCCGGCGGTGGGGACGCTCGGGACGGCCCGCCGCCCCGGCACCCGGGGCCGCGGCGCAGCCGGCGCTGCCGGGCCCGCGCCCGCCCCACGCGCCCCCCGGCCCCGGCGGCCCACCGCCGCACCTCGCGGCCCCGCCGCCGGCCGGCCCTCCGGCCGGCGCGGCGCAACCGGCCGCCCCGCAGACCGTCCGGCCCGACGCGCGGGAGACGGCGCTGGCCCTGCCGGTGCCGCGGGTCGACCCCGGCGACCCGAACGCCGGCTTCCTCGCCGGCCTGATGGCGACCACCCCGTCCGACCTGATCACCGCGCTGCGCGCCGCGCCCACCGACTCCGTCGAGCGCCGGCTGCGGGAGCTGCGCGCCTGGCTGGAGACGACCGGCGACACCGCCGCGGGCTCGGCCCGGCAGGCGCTGGCCGAGCTGGAGAACCAGCACGCCGACGACTGGCGGGTGGTGTGGTACCGCGGGCTGTCCGCGCTGGTGACCGAGGACTGGGAGACGGCCGCGCTGGCCTTCGACGCGGTCTACGACGCGTTCCCCGGCGAGGTGGCGCCGAAGCTGGCGCTCGGGGTCTGCGCCGAGGTGCTGGGCCAGCTGGACAACGCCGCCGACTACTACGAGTTGGTGTGGCGCACCGATCCCAGCCACGTCAGCGCCGGCTTCGGCCTGGCCCGGGTCCGGCTGGCGTCCGGTGACCGGCGACGCGCGGTGGCCGCCCTGGAGTCGGTGCCCGAGACCTCGGCGCACTGCACCGCCGCCCGGGTGGCCGCGGTGCGCGCGCGGCTGCGGCAGCGGTCGCCGCATGAGGACCTGCTGCTCGACCTGCTGACCGCCGGGGGACAGGTTGCCAGTTTGCGTGCGGCAGGATTGGAACCGTCACTGGGTGAACAGTTGTCCTGTGAAGTGCTCGGTTCCGCGTTGGACTGGGTGCTCGCCGGACGGCCAAATCAGTCGCAACAGCAAATGCATGCGCAGCAGCAACTGCTTGGTGTGACGCTGGACGAGACGGGCGTCCGACTCGGCCTCGAACGCTGCTACCGGCGGCTGGCCCGGCTGGCGCCCAGCAGTACAGAACGGATCGAACTAGTGGAGGCGGCCAACCGCTTCCGCCCTAGGACATGGGTGTGACAATGCCGCAGCTCGACCAACTCTCCGCCTGCCCCGGCTGCGGTGAGCCGCTGGAGGAGGACGACCGCTTCTGCGGCGTCTGCGGTGCCGATCTGCAAACGCTTGCCCGTGCGGAGAAAGGGCCACGGCAGCCGGCCGCGGCGGCCGCGCCGCCGCCCCGCGAACCGGTGCGCACGCCGACCGAGCCCGATTTCACCCTGCCGCCGCCGCAGCCGCAGCATCTGGTGCCGCCGCCCCCGCCCGCCGAACCGCCGCGGCCGCACCCCCAGCCCGCGCAGCCGGTCCAGCCGCCGCCGCAGCGGTCCGCGGGCACCCGGCTGCCCTCGTTCGACCCGCGGACTCCGCCCGTGCCGGCCCCCGCGCCGCCCCCCGCACCCGTGCCGGCCCCTGCGGCGCCCGCCGACCCCCGGTCCGTGCCGGCGGCTCCGTCGGCCGCCGCCCCCGCCGCGGCGCAGGATCCGCGCACCCGGGACGCCAGCCCGCCGGGACGGGGAACGCACCCGGTCACCTGCACCGTGTGCGGCAACGGCCGGATCGACCACGACGGCTACTGCGAGGAGTGCGGACGCGCCCAGCCGGGCGAGCGGGACCATGTGGAACGTGCGCTGGGCGGCGTGGCCGCCGTCAGCGATCTGGGGCTGCGCCACCACCGCAACGAGGACGCGTTCGCCGTCTCCGCCACCGCGCTACCGGACGGCTCGCCCGCGGTGATCGCCGTGGTGTGCGACGGCGTGTCCTCCTCCAGCCGCCCCGACGAGGCGTCGGCCGCCGCCGCCGAGGCGGCCCAGGAGTCGCTGCTGATGGCGCTGCCGCGCGGGACGTCCGGGCAGCAGGCCATGCACGACGCCCTGTTCGCCGCCGCCCATGCGGTCGCCGACATCGCCTCCGCCGAGGAGCGGCAGCCCGGGCGCAACGCCCCGGCGTGCACCATCGTCAGCGCCGTCACCGCGCAGGGCACCCTCACCGTCGGGTGGATCGGCGACAGCCGGGCCTACTGGGTGCCGGAGGACGGCTCAGGTGGCGCTGCGCCGGCCCGGCTCACCGAGGACGACTCGTGGGCCGCCCAGATGGTGGCGGCCGGGCTGCTCAGCGAGGCGGAGGCGATGGCGGACCACCGGGCGCACGCCATCACGGCCTGGCTGGGCGCGGACGCGCAGGAGATCGAACCGCACACCGCCTCGTTCAAACCGGACCGGCCCGGTGTGGTCATCGTCTGCACCGACGGCCTGTGGAACTACGCGGAGGGCGCCGAGCAGATGGCCCGAATCGTGCCGGTCGAGGCGCGCGTCGCCCCGCTGCCCTCGGCACAGCGCCTCGTGCAGTACGCCCTCGACGCGGGCGGCCACGACAACGTAACGGTGGCGGTCATCCCGTTCCCGGTGGCTGCCGACCGGGCAGGAACGGCTTGACCCGGCCGGCAACAGCCTCTCCCCCAGCCTCTGGGGACCTGGGTGCGCCCATTCCGCGCGACTGGAGGGTCCGCTGATGGCCAACTTCGCCAAGTCGAACGTGCCGCAGTTCACCATCGACGTCTACCAGAACGAGTACCTGCCGCAGTCCGCGCGGGAGGTCAACGCCATCGTCACGGTCACGTCGACCGGCGGTGGCACGACCGGCGGCCGTCCCCTGCCGGCGGGCGTCGCCGGCGCCAGCACCGGCGAGGCCCCGCACGCCGCCGTGGTGATCATGGTGGACTGCTCGGGATCCATGGACTATCCGCCGACCAAGATGCGCGGCGCCCGGCAGGCCACCGAGGCGGCCATCGACACGCTCCGCGACGGCGTCGCCTTCGCCGTCGTCGCCGGCACCCACAAGGCCGTGGAGATCTACCCGGGCGACGGCCAACTGGCGCTCGCCTCGAACGAGACCCGCGCCGACGCCCGGCAGGCGCTGCGGCGGCTGACCCCCTCGGGCGGCACCGCGATCGGCACCTGGCTGCGGCTGGCCGACCGGCTGCTCGGCTCGTCGAACGCCGAGATCCGGCACGGCATCGTGCTGACCGACGGGCGCAACGAGCACGAGGAGCCGGAGAAGCTGCGGGAGGCGCTGGACGCCTGCGCCGGCCGGTTCACCTGCGACGCCCGTGGGGTGGGCACCGACTGGGAGGTCAAGGAGGTCACCGGCATCGCCTCGGCGCTGCTGGGCACCGCCGACATCGTGGCCGAGCCGGACGGCCTGGCCGCCGACTTCACCGCGATGATGGAGAAGGCGATGGGCAAGGAGGTGGGCGACGTCAGCCTGCGGCTGTGGACGCCGCAGGGGGCGGAGGTCGAGTTCGTCAAGCAGGTGGCGCCCGCCGTCGAGGACCTCACCGGGCGCCGCACCGAGTCCCCGCCGCGCTCCGGCGACTACCCCACGGGCTCCTGGGGTGACGAGTCCCGTGACTATCACGTGTGCGTCCGGGTGCCGGGGGCGGAGGTCGGTCACGAAATGCTCGCGGCCCGGGTCGCACTCGTCATCCGGGAGCCGGCCGCCCCCGAGGGCCCGCCGGCGACCACGCTCGGTCAGGGCCTGGTCCGGGCGGTGTGGACCGACGATCTGGCGGCCTCGACCCGGATCAACTCCCAGGTGGCCCACTACACGGGGCAGGCGGAGCTCGCCGACGTCATCCAGGAGGGCCTCCAACTGCGCAAGGACGGGGACGTGACCGGCGCGACGGCCAAGCTCGGACGCGCCGTTCAGCTGGCCCACGAGTCCGGAAACGCGGACACCGCGAAACTGCTCGCCAAGGTGGTGGACGTGGAGGACGCGGCGGGAGGTACTGTTCGTTTGAAGGCCCGAGTGACCGAGGCCGACGAGATGACCCTGGAGACGCGGTCAACGAAGACTGTCCGGGTGAAGAAGTGACGCGGGAGCCGTAGCCAGGACCGCAGAGTAGTGCTCGGGGTGTGGCCACACCCCGAGACGTTGTGACGTAAGGGGGAGGCAGTAACATGCCGACTTGCCCGAACGGCCACCAGTCGGTGGCCGAGGACTGGTGCGAGGTGTGCGGTCACCGCATGCTCGCGCCGGCGGCGGCCGCCGTGCCCCCGCCCCCGCCTCCCCCCGGCTATCCGCAGCCAGGAGTCGGTCCCGCACCCGGCATGCCGCAGGGCGGGGGTGCCCCGGGGATGCCCGGCGCGCCCGCCGAGCTCTGCCCGCAGTGCCACACGCCGCGCGAGGCGCAGGCGCCGTTCTGCGAGGGGTGCCGGTTCAACTTCCTGACCAACTCCCCCACCACCTACATACCGCCGACGCCGCCGGCACCGCAGGGGCAGCCCGGGCAGCAGATGGGCGGGCAGCAGATGGGCGGACCCCAGGGGATGGGTGGGCCGCAGCAGATGGGTGGGCCGCAGCAGATGGGCGGCCCCGGCCAGCCGATGTACCCCTCGCCGCAGCCGCCGCCCGGCCAACACCCGGGCCAGCACCCCGGACAGACCGGCGACTGGGTCATCTCCCCGCCCGGCGCGCCCCCCGGCGCCCCGCCGCAGTACCAGGGCGTCCCGCCGCAGGGTGCCCCGCCGCAGGGTGCCCCGCCGCAGGGCGTGCCGCCGCAGCCCGGTCCCCCGCAGCCGGGGCCCGGCTACCCCGGCGGCCCGCAGCCCATGGCCTGGATGGTCTCCATAGGGGCGGACCCGCAGTACTTCTCGGCGATGATGCGCCGTTCGGGGCCCGAGGCGTCGCAGCTGAACCTGCCGGCATACGCGCCCGAACAGCAGGTGCCGCTGAACAAGCCGCAGGTCACCATCGGCCGCCGCCGGCAGTCGACCGGCGAGTCCCCCGACATCGACCTGGCCCGCCCCCCGGAGGACCCGGGCGTCTCGCACCAGCACGCCATCCTGGTCCAGCAGCCGGACGGGAGCTGGGCGGTGGTGGACCAGGACTCCACCAACGGCACCACGGTGAACGGCGCGGACGACCCGATCCAGCCGTTCGTGCCGGTGTCGTTGAAGGAGGGTGACCGCATCCACATCGGCGCCTGGACGACGCTGACGATCTACCGCGCCTGACCCGCCCGGCCCGCCCGACCTCAAGTTCACCCGAACGCACACGTGACCGCCACCTGACCAGCACGGCTGGCATTCCGGTGACAAGATCGTTGTGCTACATACACCGCACGGAGTACATCCCCGGCCGCCTCTCAGCCGTCAAACAGGTGTGAGAGGCAACAACGCACTCAGCGGCATGCGGGTGCGCACAGGCGTGGGGGGCTGACAGGTGTTGGAACGACTGAGGGAACGGCGGGCCGCGACCACCCGCCGGCGGACGAGCCGGGACCCGCACTGGGACAACATCCGCTTCCTCTCCGGCACGCTGGTGGTGTTCGTCCACATGACGAACGAGCTCAGCCGGCTGGAGTTGTTCCACTGGCTGTACATGTCGACCTGGGCGATGCGGGTGCCGGCGTTCGTGATCGTCGCCGGCTACTTCAGCCAGGCCGACCGGCTGACGCCCCGGGAGGCGCGCCGGCTGATCGAGTCGATCCTGGTGCCGTACCTGCTCATCGGGCTGCTGCACACGGCGCAGATGGGCCGCGCGCCGGACGGGGAGTTCCGGTTCCATCTCCTCGAGCCGGCCTGGGGCATGTGGTTCCTGCTGTCCCTGCTGTGCTGGCGGATGGCGCTGCCGTACCTCGCGCAGTTGCGCTACCCGCTGGCGACGTCCGTGGTGGTGGCTCTGGTGGCCGGCTACATCGCCGAATTCGGCCTGGCGGGCTCGCTGTCCCGGACCCTGGCCTTCCTGCCGTTCTTCCTGCTCGGCTGGAAGCTGCGGCAGGGGCTCTTCGCCCGGGAACTGCGGGCCGCGTGGACGCGTCGGGCGGCGCTCGGGGTGGTGGCGGCCACGTTCCTCGTCATGTGGTACGCACACATGGAGATCAGCGCGAACTGGCTGCGGATGAAGGGACCGTACGGGGAGGTGTCGCCCTGGGACGACCCGGGGGCGTGGACGATCCGCGGCGCCGTCCTGCTGGGCGGCATGGTCCTCGCGCTCAGCTTCATCCGGCTGGTGCCGCGCCGGCGACTGCCGGTGCTCACCTACCTCGGCGCCGGCGGCCTGTACATCTACCTGCTGCACCCGCTGGTGCTGCGCCCGTTGCAGCGGCGGGGCGCCCTCGACTGGATCGACTCCGAGGTCGACCAGGTGGCGATGTTGGGGCTGGCGGTCGCTCTCTCCGCCACGCTGGCCTCGCCGCCGCTGCGCTGGCTGGCCAGGCCGGTGATCCAGCCGCGCCTGCCGTGGCTGTTCCGCGCCGAGCCGAAGCGGGTCGAGCCGAAGCCGGTCGAGCCGAAGCCGGTCGAGCGCACTCCGGACGGGCGGGACGATCGCCCGCGCGCCCGCGTCGCGGACGCCGAGCCCATGGTCCCGGTGGAGCCGGCGGAACGGCTGCCGGCGGCCTTCCCCGACCCCGGCGAGGCACCCGCCCTCGCCGGGCCCCGCCCCCAGGTCTGAGGCCTGCGGGCTGAGGCCCTGACCCGGACTGGCCGGGCTAGCCGGGCGTGTTGACCATCGAGGCAGCGGCGTAGACCAGGTAGTCCCACAGCTGGTTCCGCTGCTCCGGTGGGAGGCCGAGGCTGTCCACCGCCTCGCGCATGTGTCCGAGCCAGGCGTCGTGCGCCGCGCGGTTCACCGTGAACGGGGCGTGGCGCATGCGCAGCCGCGGATGGCCCCGGCTGTCGCTGTACGTGCGCGGCCCGCCCCAGTACTGCATCAGAAAGAGTCGGAGGCGGTCCTCGGCCGGGCCGAGGTCCTCCTCCGGATACATCGGGCGCAGCACCGGGTCCGAGGCGACCCCTTCGTAGAAACGGCGCACCAGCTTCCGGAAGGTCTCCTCGCCCCCGACCTGCTCGTAAAAAGACTGCTCCGGCATCTCCCTCACACCCCCATGGTCGCAGATCCCCCGGGGGAGCCCTCGGCGGCCCGTTTCCGACGGTGCGAGAGGCGCAGTCCGGGGCACCCGTACCCCGTGGCATTCTTCCCTTCAAGTGGACCGGACCCGAGGCGGAGCGGCAGACTTCAGGGCTTGATACGCGGGGCTTGATCATCAGGACAGCATCAGGACTGGAGGGGCCATATGCCGCCGAGGGACGTTCCGACCGCACGCGAGGCGCGCCTCGGGGCCGAGCTGCGCAAGTTGCGGGAACGGGCCGGGAAGGCGGCGCACGAGGCGGCGGCGCATATCGGAACCGACCGCGCAAAAATGTCGAACATAGAGTCGGGACGGCGCGGAATCAGCGAGGAGCGCATTCGCGCGCTCTCCGCGTTCTATCTGTGCGACGACGAGCCCCTGATCGACGCGTTGTGCGCCATCGCGCGCGAACACCGCGGGCAGCACTGGTGGGAGCGCTATCGCGGAATTCTGCCCCCCGGCGCACTCGACATGGCGGAACTGGAACACAACGCGCTCCGTCTGAACATCGTGCACATGCTTCTCGTACCAGGGCTCTTCCAGACTCCGGGATACGCCAGGGCGATCTTCGGCAGCGCGATCCCGCGGCCGCGCGAGGAGGAACTCGACGCCCGGGTGGAGCACCGGGTGAGCCGCAGTCAGATCTTTCACCGGCAGGACCCGCCGCCGTGCGAGGCGATCATTCACGAGGCGGCGCTGCGCATGCGATACGGCGGGCGGAGCGTGGCCCGCGCCCAGTTGGAGCATCTGCTGGTGGTGGCCGACTGGCCGTCCGTCACCCTCCGGGTGATCCCGTTCGCGCTGGAGGAGGTCCCAGGTCACGCGCAGTCTATGCTCTATACGGAAGGGCCGGTACCGCAACTGGACACCGTGCAGGTGGACACCCCGTTCGGCGGCGCCTTCCTGCACACCGAGCCCGAACTGAAGAAGTATCGGACGCTGTTCGAGACCGCTGGCGCCCTGGCCTTGGACCCGGAGGACTCACGGCAGCTCGTTCGGTACATCACCCGAGAGATGTGAGCAGGAGTATGACTGCAGAGTTCGCCTGGCAGAAGTCGACCTATTCGAGCACGGGGGACAATTGCGTCGAGATCGCGCGGCAGGAAGCGGGCATCGCGATCAGAGAGAGTGACGCACCGCAGATCGTCATCTCCGCGAGCCGCGCGCGCCTCGCCGCGCTGCTCGCCAGCTCCAAGAGGGGAGGCTTCGACCGCATCACGGGCTGACCACCCGATGCGGTGCCCCCTGGCCCCTCCCCACACCGGGGCGAGGGGCCTTCATCATGTGTGCGGGTCATATGCGGGGCAATCGCTCCTATATCAAAACGGCAAGCAATTTGACAACGGTATCCCGGGATACTGTTGCCGAGGTCGTCTGTAGCGCTACCGTTGCTGTACGTCAGCGAGCCGGGGCGGTGCCCGGACACTGACCCCTCGCGAGGCTGCTTCCCAACGGCGAAGGGCACCTCACCATGTCGACACCCCAACCGACCACCACCGGCAGTCAGAACGAACCGCCCAGCACCGGGGACCAGCTGCGCGAGAAGGTCAAGGAGGTCAACGCGCAGAGCGAGGCGAACCGGCTGAGCAAGGGCGGCAAGTAGCCCCGGCGGAAGGTCCGGCATCAGCCGGCGGACAGCAGGCCGCGCACCCAGCGGTGGAAGTCGGCGAGATGATGCTCGCTCGGCACCAGCACGCCACCGGCGCGGTACGCGCGGGAGCTCATCGCCGGCTGGGTCCGCTCGCAGGCGGCGAAGTCCTGCTCGTTGACCCGGTGGAACAGCTCGACGGAACGTGAGACGTCCACGCCCGCATCGACGACCTCCGCCGCGTACAGCCAGTCGCACTCGACCACCGTGAGGTCCACGGCCAGTGGGAACATCCGGTGCAGGATGACGTGGTCGGGCACCAGGTTCAGGAAGACCTGGGGGCGGACGGTGGCGGCGAAGTAGCGCCGGTCCTGCGCCTCGGTCAGATCGGGGAGTCGCCCGAAGCCGGCTCCCCCGTCCACCGTGAAGCCGGTGGCGTCCGCGGCGAACTCCGCCCCGTGGCCGACGTACGACTGTGCCGCGTAGCCCCCGGCGAACTCCGGCAGCACGCCGACGAGTTCCGGATGGATGGTGGCGCAGTGATAGCACTCCATGAAGTTCTCGACGATCAGCTTCCAGTTGGCCCGCACCCGGTACGTCACGCGCCGGCCGAGGACCAGGTCGGCGGGCCGGTAGCGCTCGACGACCAGCGGGTCGCCGAGCCGCTCGGTGATCGCGTCGACCACCGTCTCCTCGAACGACGGCGGCTCGTCCGCCAGGCACAGCCACGCGTAGCCCAACCACTCCCGCAGCGCCACCGGAACCAGCCCGTAGTCCCGCCGCTCGACGTCCGGCAGCTCCCTGAGGTTCGGCGCGGCCACCAGCCGGCCGTCCGGCGCGTAGCTCCAGGCGTGGTACGGGCAGCGCAGGTTGCGCCGCACCTCGCCCGCCTCCTCGGTGCACAGCCGGGCGCCGCGGTGCCGGCAGACGTTGAGGAACGCCCGCAGCCGGCCGTCCCTGCCGCGGATCACCAGCACGCTCTCCCGGCCGACGGTGGCGGTGCGGAACGAGCCGGGCGTGAGCAGGTCGCCGGCGCGCACCGCGCAGAACCATCGGCGCTCGAAGATGAGCTCCTGTTCCCGGCGGAAGGTCTCCGGGTCCGTATAGGCCGAGCCCGGCAGGGTGGGCAGCAGGCTGGGCCGGGGCGGTGCGGTCATGGGCCGTGCTCCTTTCTCTCCTCGGGTCGCTCTCCGGTGGCCCGCGGTCGGCCGGCCGTCGGCGGGGTCAGACGGGATCAGACGGGGTCAGCCGCCGCGGGTGGAAGAGCTCGATGGGGTGGTCCGTGGTGCCGGTCAGCGCGAGGTCGGCCAGGACCTCGCCGACCACGGGCACGAACTTGAAGCCGTGCCCCGAGAAGCCGCAGGCCACGGTCACCGACTGGTGCGCGGGATGCGGCGCGATCACGAAATGCTCGTCGGATGTGGTGGTGTACATGCAGGTGGCGGCGTGCAGCGGGCGGCCCGGCAGGCTGGGCAGCCGGCGTCCCGCGTGCTCGGCCATGTCCGCGATCTCCTCGGGATGCACCGTGCGGTCGATGGTGTCGGGGGTGCACGCGGAGCCCCGGCGGAAGAACGCCACCTTGGCCCCGCCGTCGGGCCCGTCGATCGCCGGGAAACCGTAGACCTGCGTGCCGTCGTGCTCCTCCCAGATGTAGATGGGGTGCCGGTCGGGCGCGTACGGGTCGGTGCCGCCGGTGGGCTGGAACCAGTGCATGATCTGCCGCTCCACGGTGAACGGCACGCCCAGATCGGCGAGCAGTCCCGGCGCCCAGGCCCCGGGGCAGATCACCAGATGTCCCGCGGTGTAGCTGCCAGCCGGGGTGCGCACCCGCACCCCGGCGCCGCCGGGCAGTTCGGCCCAGTCGGTGGCCGGCTCCTCGAAGCGCAGTTCGGCCCCGGCCCGGGTGGCCAGCTCGAGCTGCGCGGCCACCGTCGCCTCGGGCCGGACCAGGCCTGCCCTGGCCTCGAACAACGCGACCTCGTCGTCGGCCGGGGTGAAGGTGGGGAAGCGGCGGCGCAGCTCCGCCGCGTTCAGCATCTCGTGCGGCAGGTCCCAGACGGTGGCGGAGCGCAGGCTGCCGGTGACGGTGGTGCTGTCCGGGCGGCCCAGCATCAGCCCGCCGCACAGCAGCATCAGGTCCCGGCCGGTCTCCCGTTCCAGCCGCTCGAACAGCTCGTAGCTGCGTAGCAGCAGCGGCACGTACTCGGCGCCCTCGAAGTACGACTGCCGGATGATGCGGGAACCGCCGTGGCTGGAGCCGCGGTTGTGCGCGGGTCCGAACCGTTCCAGGCCCAGCACCCGGGCGCCCCGCGCGGCGAGATGGTGCGCGGCGGCACTGCCCATGCCGCCGAGGCCGAGGACGATGACGTCATAACCGTCGTGGGTGGTAGGGGGCACGGTGGTCTCCCGGGGTGGGCGGTACGGGGCGGACTTCCGGCGGGGCGACGCGGCGCCGCGCCACCGGGCGCCTAGCAGCGTAGGCGGGCCATCTCCGGATCGACGAGCGACTCCTGGCGCACGGTGGCCGGCACCTTCTCGCCGAAGTACTCGACGTGCACGGCGGTGCCCGGCTCGGCCGCCTCTGCCGGCAACCAGGCGTAGGCGACGGTGCGGCCGACGGTGGCCCCGTACGCGGCGCTGGTGACGTAGCCCGCGGCGGCGGCCGCGCCCGGCAGGCGGACGGGTTCGCCGCCGAGCACCACGGCCGCCGGGTCGTCCAGGGTCAGGCAGACCAGCCGGCGGCGCGCGGTCCGCGCGGAGCGTCCGGCGAGCGCGGCCCGCCCGACGAAGTCCTCCGCCTTGTCCGCGCGGACGGCGAAGCCGAGCCCCGCCTCGTACGGGTCGTGTTCGTAGCTCAGGTCCCGGCCCCAGGCGCGGTACCCCTTCTCCAGCCGCAGGCTGTCGAACGCCGCCCGGCCGGCCGCGACCAGCCCGAGCCCGCGCTCCTCGGCCGCCCGCCACAGCGTGTCCCACAGCGCGAGCCCGAGGTCCGCGCTGGTGTACAGCTCCCAGCCCAGCTCGCCGACGTAGCTCAGCCGCAGCGCGGTGACCGGGACGTGGCCGACGTACGCCCGCCTGGCGGTGAAGTAGGGGAAGCCGCGGTGCGAGAAGTCCTCGCTGGCCAGCGGCTGCACGAGATCGCGGGCGCGTGGCCCCCAGACGCCGAGGCAGCAGGTGCCGGCGGTGATGTCGCGCACCGACACCCAGCCGGCGTCCGAGCCGTCGGGGCCGTCGGCGCCGTCGTCCCGGATCCGGCGGCGCAGCCAGCCCAGGTCCCGCGGGCCGTTGCAGCCGATCTGCCAGTGCTCGGGGCCGAGTCGGGCCGCGGTGATGTCGGAGCGGACGCCGCCGGCCTCGTCCAGCATCAGCGTGTACGTGACGGAGCCGACCCGGCGGTTCAGTCGGCCGGTGGTCAGCCGCTGGAGGAGGGCGAGGGCGCCGGGCCCGGTGACCTCGAGGCGGGTCAGCGGCGTCATGTCGTACAGCGCGACCCGCTCCCGGGTGGCGCGCGCCTCGGCCACGGCGATCGGCGACCAGTGGCGGGCGGCCCAGGCGTCGCGGTCCGGAGGAGTGCCCGGCTCCAGCGCGGCCAGCAGCGGGGCGTTGGCCTCGTACCAGTGCGGTCGCTCCCAGCCGCCGCCCTCCAGGAAGTAGCCGCCGAGCTCCCGTTGCCGGGCGTGGAACGGGCTGGTGCGCAGCGGGCGGGGCCGGGCCGGGGGGTCGAGCGGGTGGATGACGTCGTAGACCTCGACGAAGTTCTGCGCGCCGCGCTCGGCCACATAGCGCGGGGAGCGCTGCGCCTCCTCGAAACGGCCGGCCTCGCAGGGATGCACGTCGCTACCCGGCCGGCCGTCCACCAGCCATTCGGCGACGGCGCGGGCGGCGCCGGCCGAATGGGTGACCCAGACGGCCTCGGCCAGCCAGAAGCCCGGCAGTTCGGGTGACTCGCCGAGCAGCGGCATGCCGTCGGGCGTGAAGGAGAAGACGCCGTCCAGGCCGTCTTCGACCCGGGCCTCGGCCAGGGCGGGCACCAGTTCCACGGCGTCCGCCCAGGAGGCGGCGAACTCCTCGGCGCCGAACGGCAGCTCGGAGGCCGGCGTGCTGAACGGGTCGACGGGCATGGGTCGGTGGGCGTACGAGCCGATGCCCAGCCGGTCGCCGTGCTGCCTGAGGTAGAGGTCGCGGTCCTGGTGGCGCAGGATCGGCAGCCGCGGGTTCGGGCTCAGTCCTGCCACCGGGGTGCTGCGCGCGTACTGGTGGGCGAGCGGCTGGAGCGGCACCGTGACCCCGGCCAGGGCGCCGATCACCGGGCCCCAGAAGCCGGCGGCCGAGACCACGACGTCGGCCGGGAAGGTGCCCCGATCCGTGACCACGCCGGTGGCACGGCCCGCGGTCCGCTCGACACCGGTGACGGCGTGGTGCCCGAGGAACGTGGCGCCGCGGGCGAGGGCGCGTTCGGCCTGGCGCCGGCAGGCGAGCGGCGAGTCGGCCAGGCCGTCGCCCGGGGCGTGGAAGCCGCCGAGCACCCGGGCCGGGTCCAGCTGCGGCCAGCGCCGGGCGCACTGCTCGGGGGTGAGCAGTTCGGCGGGCACGCCCCAGGAGGCGGCGAGCCCGGCCTTGCGCGCGAGGTCCGCCCAGCGCTCCGGGGTGGTGGCCACCTCCAGGCCGCCGACGGCGTCGAAGCAGCCGAGCTCGGCGTACTTCTCGATGGTGTAGCGCGCCAGGTGGGTGAGGGTGCGGGACGGGCTGGTGGCGAAGACGAGTCCGGGCGCGTGGCCGCTGGAGCCGACGGTGCGGCCTTCGGTCGGCAGGGGGCCGCGCTCCAGCACGGTGACGTTCCGCCAGCCGCGCGCGGTCAGCTCGTCGGCGAGGGCGCAGCCGACGATGCCCGCCCCGATGACGACGACCCGCGGCCCGGCCGCGGCGGCCTGCGACGACGCCATGACCCCACCCTTCTGTTGCGCAGAACGCGGAAGGTTGCGCTATGTGGAACATGATGGGAACGCGATCCGCCACCCGTCAACCCCACGCGACCAACCCGCGGCGACGGCTCGGAGGCCAACCGACCCCCTCCCCCCACGCCGGCCTACGCCCCCGCGAGGCACCGCCTCGGGATCACGCCGGCGAGCCCAGCGCACGCACAAGCACCAACGGGACCAGGCCGCCGTGGGCGCCACCGGGCCACGTCGTGGGTACGGGCACGCACGGTCACCTCACTGGCCCACGAGGCCGGAGAACCAGCCGGCCGCTGGCACCACACCACGGCGGCGCTTCTGGGCCCGAAACGGCCACTCCCTCGGGGTCGGCAGGCCGCAGGGCCCCGGCGAACCACGGGACCGCGGCGCCGGGCCGCCGTAGGCGCTGCCCGGCCGCACGGCAGGGCACCACGCAGGTCCGGGCACACACACCCGGTCACCCGACGAGACCGCAGGCCGCAGAACCGGCACGGCCACTGGCACCACACCACGGCGCCGCTTCTGGACACGTGACAGGCGCCCGGCGAGGTCGTGGGCTGGGGGCCGGCCGCGCTGCCGGACCACGGCGGCAGTTCCGGGCGGTGACGGGCAGAGAACCACTCACCCCACGGGACCGCAGGGCCGGAGGACCGGCCGGCAAGGCCTCCGCTACGGGCCGGGGTAGCCCATGCGGTGGGAGAGGTCGGTGGCGGCCGTGACGCAGGCGCGGGTGGTGGCGGGGAGGCGGTCCTCGGTCATCCGGTAGACGGGGCCCGAGACGCCGATCGCGGCGATCACGCCGCCATCGTGCCCGCGCACCGGCGCGGCGACCGCGTTGAGGCCCTCCTCCAACTCCGCGCGGGTGACGGCGTAGCCGTCCCGCCGGGCCGCCGCCAGCTGGTCACGCAGCTCCGCCGCGTCGGTCACCGTGGCCTCGGTGAAACGCGGCAGGCCGCCCTCGACCAGGCGGTCGCCCAGCGCCGTCGGCAGCTGGGCCAGCAGCACCTTGCCGCTGGCCGTCGCGTGCAGTGGGGTCCGGCGGCCCAGCCAGTTGTGGGCGCTGACCTCGGCCGCGCCCCTGGCCTGGGTGATGTTGACCGCCGCATCGCCGTCGAGCACCGCGAGATTCGCCGTCTCGCCGACCTCCTCGGCCAGCCGCCGGCATACCGGACCGCTCTCCTGCGAGACGTCGAGGCGGATGGCGGCGGCGCCGGCCAGCCGCAGGATGCCTGCCCCCAGGTGGTACTTGCCGCGCTCCCGCTCCTGGTCCACCAGACCGTGCTGCTCCAGCACGCCGACCAGCCGGAACGCCGTGGACTTGTGCACCCCGAGCTCGTCGGCGATCTGCGTCACCCCGGCGCCGCCGTGCCGGGCCAGCACCTCCAGCACCCCGACGGCGCGGTCCACGGACTGCACGGAGCTCCCCCGCTCGCGGTCACGCTCACGATCCCGCCCGCGTCCCGCCGTTCCCGCGTGGCGATCATCCAGGTCCGTCATGCCCACCCCGTCGGGTCCGTTGCGCATCGCGCCCCGTGGTGCGCCACGCACAACCCATACTACAAGGGGGTCACCGAGAGTCCCCGGACGCCGGCGTCGCGGACCGCGGTCGAGCCCAGCGGGGTGCCGAACCGCAGCCAGGCGCCGCTGGTCAGCACCGTCGCGGGGGCGTTCGAGCGGAGGAAGCCGAGCGCCTGCGCGGCGTGCACGGCGCGCAACGGCAGCCGCGTGCCCGGCAGCGTCCGGGACCAGATCTCCTCGGCGAGCGCGTCCAACGCCTCGCGGGTGCGTTCCGGTTCGGCCAACCGCTCCCGTCGGTCGCGGAACTCGGCGACCGCCCCGGACGCCGCGGCGCGCGCCTCGCCGTGCGCCACCTCGGCCAGCGGCCGCCAGCCGCCGCGCGGCGGCAGCACCCCGGCCCAGGCTGGCCCGGTCACCGGTTCGGGCAGGCCCACCGCCTCGTCGTCCTCGTCGATGCCCTCCAGCAGTTCGCCCGCGGACACCGTGAGGTCCAGCCACGCCGGCTCCCGCAACCGCGCCAGGCGCACCGCCAGCACGTCGAAGCGGGCCGGCCGGGTGAACACCGCGGCCACCGTGCCGGCGACGTCCGCGGCGGGATCGCCGGCGGTGAGCCGGGCGGCGGCCGCCCGGTCCCAGGCCAGCTGCCGCCTCAGGAACGCGGCCAGGTCCGCGGCCTCCCCGGCCTCGGCGAGGGCCAGCCGGCCGCGTCCCCTGGCGTCGCGGCCGGACGCGCCGTGCTCGGACGCGCCGTGCTCGGTCATACCCTGCTCGGCCTTGCCGGGGACGGGCCCTCTGTCGTGCCCACGGCGCGGGACTCGTCCGACCCCGCGCCCGCGTCCTCCTCGAGGTACTTCTCGACGAAGCTCCGCTCCTCCGGCGTCATCCGCCGGGGCGCGCCACGCTCCAGGTCGTAGACCACCACGACGGAGGTGGCCCACGCGTACACCACGTCCTCGTCCTTGACCTCGTACGCCACGTGGATCGACGCGCCGCCGAGCCGGGTCACCCACATCTCGACGATGACCGGTTCGGGCCGGTAGGTCAGCGGGCGGCGGTACTCGATCTCGTGCCGGGCGACCACCGAACCCGTGCTGAAGGACCCGGCGCTCGCCGTGCTCGCGGCCCGGAAGAACAGGTCGATCCGGGCCTCCTCCAGATAGCGCAGGAAGACCACGTTGTTGACATGCCCGAAGGCGTCCATGTCCGCCCAGCGCAGCGGGCATTCGTACACGTGGCGCACGCTCAGCCCCGAGTCAGCTTCTTGTAGGTGGCGCGGTGCGGGCGGGAGGCCTCGGGCCCGAGGCGCTCGGACTTGTTCTTCTCGTAGGACTCGAAGTTGCCCTCGAACCAGAACCACTGCGAATCGCCCTCGTACGCGAGGATATGCGTCGCGATGCGGTCGAGGAACCAGCGGTCGTGGGAGATCACCACGGCGCAGCCGGGGAACTCCAGCAGCGCGTTCTCCAGCGAGGAGAGCGTCTCCACGTCCAGGTCGTTGGTGGGCTCGTCGAGCAGCAGCAGGTTCCCGCCCTGCTTGAGGGTGAGGGCGAGGTTCAGCCGGTTGCGCTCGCCGCCGGAGAGCACGCCCGCCGGCTTCTGCTGGTCCGGGCCCTTGAAGCCGAAGGCGCTGACGTAGGCCCGGGAGGGCATCTCGACGTGGCCGACGTTGATGTAGTCCAGGCCGTCGGAGACGACCTCCCACAGTGTCTTCTTCGGGTCGATGTTCTCCCGGCTCTGGTCGACGTAGGAGATCTGCACGGTGTCGCCGACCTTGATGCCGCCCGCATCCGCGGGCTCCTGGCCCAGGATCATCTTGAACAGCGTCGTCTTGCCGGCGCCGTTCGGGCCGATGACGCCGACGATGCCGTTCCGCGGCAGGGTGAAGGACAGGCCGTCCACCAGCACCTTGCCGTCGAACGCCTTCGCCAGGTCCCCCACCTCGACGACGATGTTGCCCAGGCGGGGGCCCGGTGGGATCTGGATCTCCTCGAAGTCCAGCTTTCTGGTCTTCTCGGCCTCCGCGGCCATCTCCTCGTACCGGGCGAGGCGGGCGCGGGACTTGGCCTGCCGGCCCTTGGCGTTGGAGCGGACCCAGTCCAACTCGTCCTTGAGGCGCTTGGCGCGCTTGGCGTCCTTGGCGCCCTCGACCTTGAGCCGGGTCTGCTTGGTCTCCAGGTACCTGGAGTAGTTCCCCTCGTAGACGTAGGCGCGGCCGCGGTCGAGCTCCAGGATCCACTCGGCGACGTTGTCCAGGAAGTACCGGTCGTGGGTGATGGCCACGACGGTGCCCTCGTACTTCGCCAGATGCTGCTCCAGCCACTGCACGGACTCGGCGTCCAGATGGTTGGTGGGCTCGTCCAGCAGCAGCAGGTCGGGCTGTTCGAGCAGCAGCTTGCACAGGGCGACGCGGCGCTTCTCGCCGCCGGAGAGGTTGGTGACCGGCCAGTCGCCCGGGGGGCAGCCCAGGGCGTCCATGGCCTGCTCCAGCTGCGCGTCCAGGTCCCAGGCGCCCGCGTGGTCGAGCTTCTCCTGGAGCGTGCCCATCTCCTCCATCAGGGCGTCCGAGTAGTCGGTCGCCATCTGCTCGGCGATCTCGTTGAACCGGTCGAGCTTGCCCTTGATCTCCGCGACGCCCTGCTGGACGTTCTCCAGCACGGTCTTCGACTCGTCCAGCGGCGGCTCCTGGAGCAGGATGCCGACGCTGTACCCGGGGGTGAGGAAGGCGTCGCCGTTGGAGGGCTGCTCGAGACCGGCCATGATCTTGAGCACCGTGGACTTGCCGGCGCCGTTGGGACCCACGACACCGATCTTGGCCCCGGGCAGGTAGCTCAAGGTGACGTCGTCGAGGATCACCTTGTCGCCGTGGGCCTTGCGCGCCTTGCGCATGGTGTAGATGTACTCAGCCAAGAGAAACCGTCCGGCAGCCTAGTTCGGTGGTGGATCAGGGTGGAAAGGCAGATGCACCCATCCTGCCGCATCGCACCGCCCCTCAGGAAACCGGCTGGCAGCGGGGCAACGCGAAGGGGCGGGCCCGGCGGGCCCGCCCCTCTGCTACGTCAGCGCGTCAGCGGCTCAGTCCTCCGACCCGGTGCTGACGGTCGCGGCCCGGCGGCGCATGAAGAACAGCGCGCCACCACCGGCGACCAGCAGGGCCACGGCGATGCCGCCGATCATGGCCGGGCTGGAGCTGCTGCCGGTCTCGGCCAGGTCGACGTCGTCCTCGGCCTCGCCGCCGGAGCCGCCGGTGCTGGCGGGCTCGGGCGCGTTCGGGCCGTCAGGGGTGTCGCCGCCGGTGGAGCAGTCGAGCACGCCGGTGAAGACCCAGTTGTCGCCGATCGGATTCTCGATGACGATCTCGTACGGCTGCTGGTCCTGGACCGGGAAGACCACGGACGCGGAGTCGCCGGGCGCGACCTCGTGCTCCTCGCCGCCCAGGGTGAAGGTGTAGGTCTCGTCACCGTTGTTGGTGGCGGTGATCTCCACGCCGCCCTCGGTGCAGACCTCGTCGGCCGTGATGGACGGCGAGGGGCCGACGGCCCAGCGGCCGGTCGCGGTGGCAGTGACCGAGGAGTCGGTGGAACCGGCCAGGATCATCGTCTGGGTGACGGTGTCCACGCCGGTGAAGGCGCGGCCGACCGGAACGGTGGAGGAGGCGGTCACGTCGAACGACGCGGCGCCGGGCTCGGCGCCCTCGGGCACGGAGAAGTACAGCTCGGTGCCGTCGGTGACCGGGGTGTCCGCGGTGATGATGTTGCCGTCGGCGTCGACGATCTCCACGCCCTGGTCAGCGGAGGCGGCGTCCGGGGTGACGGTGACCGCGTCGGTGCTGGTGTTGACGGTGACCGGGCCGACCAGCGAGCCGGGGGTGCCGGAGACCTCCGGCGGGGTCAGCTCCAGGGAGGCGCCGGGCTCCTCGACGGTCTCGGCGCTGGAGGTCAGCCATTCGGCGAGCGCCGCGGCGTTGTCGTCCTGCGGCACGGCCGCGACGCCGTCGGAGTAGCCCCAGATCGCGGCCTGGGTGCCGGCGGCGGCGGTCTCCGGGGTCAGCGAGTCGACGCCGGCGCTGCCGGCCAGGGCGGCCACGTCAACCGAGGGGTAGGAGTTCTCCAGGATCCACTGGATCTTCCCCGCGTCCGGGTTGTCGTGCAGCGTGGAGGAGTCCCAGCCGGTCTCCTTGTACTGGGTGCCCGTCTGGGCGCCCGTCAGGAAGTCGATGCAGTACGTCTGGAGGGTGCTGCCGTCCGTCCCCGTGAGGTTGAACAGCCCGGCTCCGTAGGTGTGCTCCTCGCCGTCGATCATGACATCGACCTCGTCGGAGACCGTGAGCCCGTCGAGCACGGCGGTCGCGCCGCCGTCCCAGGGGTTCTCGTCGGCGGCGGCCGTCCCGGCGACGGCTATCGCGCCGGCCGTGAAGAGCCCGGTGGCGACGGCCGTGGCCGCAAGGCGAGTGGCGACCCGCCTGCGCGCAAACAACATCTGTGTGTCTCCTCCACAAGTCCACTTGTAGTCACAGGACGCGCGGTCGGGCGCAAGGGTGTGCGCCTGCCGCACGCTCCTCGTGACCCCCGTGCGTACGCTGGATCGTAGAGAGAGCGGTTCGGCAATGTCCCCAGGGGATACGAGAGTTACACATCTCGGAGTCGAATCGTTATCTGGCGATGGTGGCCCTGAGGGGGGTTGGGCGACTATTGGCCGCTTCTCCCCCGAGGGCCCGCGACCGGCGGCTATCTCCCGTTCGGTGAACCCACGATGACGTACCGTTCGCGTACCTCGCGGTAACGCAGCAGCTCCGCGACCACCGGCTCCAGCACGTGGCTGTGGCCGCGGTCGGCCGCCAGCCGGCGCAGCCGCCACGTCTCCTGCTGGCCGAAGGCGCGGGCCGGGCCCCGCGCCGCGATCCGGCAGCCCCAGGCGAGCAGCGGCCCGGCGAGCGCCCCGCCGGCCAGCAGCGCCAGCGGCAGCCAGCGCCCCACCGCGGGCTGGTCGATCAGCGCCGTGAGCAGCCAGCACAGTCCGAGCAGTTGCGCGGCCAGCAGCGCCGCCTGCCCGACCGCCGCCGCCGACCACCAGCGGGGGCGCGGCAGCACGCCTGTGGTCTGCTCGCCGAGCGCGGACTCCAGGGCCCGCGGCAGGGCCGCCGCACCGCGCCAGGCCGCCTCCCCGACCGCCTCGGCCCACGGCTCCGGCAGCCCCACCGAGGCGTCGGCGACCAACTGCCGGACGGCGCGCTCCACGTCGGGCCGGGAGACCGCGGGCGGATCGGCGGCGCGCAGCCGCTTCGCGGCCAGGGCCGGCGGCTCGCCGCGCCGCTCGGCCTGGTGCACGGCGAGCCGCCGCAGCAGCCCCGACCAGGGCGTGCCGCAGGCCCGGTCGGCGCGGCGCAGCCAGGCGCGTTCGGCGGCCTGACCCGCCGCCGGGGCGCCGACGGCGCCGGCGAGCCGGTCCTCGAACCCCTCCCTGGCCTCCTCCGACAGCCCGGCCGGCGCGGCGCCGTCGGCCGCCACGTACAGCGGGCGCAGCCGGCGTGCCAGGCCGTCCACGTCGGCCACCAGCCGCCGGGCCGCCGCGGACCTGCCGACCACCAACTGCGCCAGCTCGGCGCGGAGCTCGCCCACCCCGTCGCCGGTGAGCGCGGACACCGCGAGCACCCGGGCGCCGGGCTCGCCGTGCTCGCCCAGCGCGACGCCGCGCTCGTCGAGCAGCCGCCGGAGGTCGTGGAGCACCGCGTCCAGGGCCTCGCCCGGCAGCCGGTCGGCCTGGTTGAGCACGATCATGCTGATCTCGGCGTGGTCGGCGAAGGCCCGCAGATAGTGCTCGTGCAGCAGCGCGTCCGCGTACTTCTCCGGGTCCACCAGCCAGATCACGGCGTCGACCAGGGCGAGCAGCCGGTCGGCCTGCTGCCGATGCGTGGCGTCCAACGAGTCGTGGTCGGGCAGGTCGAGCAGGATCAGGCCGCGCAGCCCCGGGTCCACCCGATGGGCCCGGCGCCGGGCGCGCGCCGGGATGCCGAGGCGTTCCAGCAGCCCGTCGGGGCCGTCGGCCGGCTTCGCGGCGTCCCAGGTGCAGGAGTACGCGCTGGCGGTGGTGGGGCGGCGCACCCCGGCCTCGGACAGCTGGGCCCCGGCCAGGGCGTTGAACAGCGTGGACTTGCCGCTGCCGGTGGCGCCCGCGATGGCGACGGTGGTGTACTCCCGCGGCAGCCGGCCCCGGGCGGCGGCCTCGTCGAGCACCTGGGCGGCCGCGGCGAGTTCGGCGGCGCCGTGTCCGTGGGCGCCGGCCAGTCGGGTCCGGGACAGGCCGAGCAGCTCGCGCAGCGCGGTGAGCCGGCGACCGAGCGCCGCGGGGCTGCTCGGGCGGCCAGGCGCGGCGGGAGGGTGGAAGGCCGCGGGGATGGTCGGGGCCACCGTCCCCGCCACCCAGTCGCCCTCGGCCGCGGTCGTCCTCTCGTCCAGCATCCCGATCACTCCTTCTTCGTCTGACTCCGTGGTGGCTGGTGGCTCTCTGGCTGGGTGTGGCGGGCTGAATGCGGACCGGGCCTGCCCGGCGGGGCGTCCGGTCGGGGCGCCGTATCCGGCCGGGCGGCTACGCGGGTTGCCGCGCCTGCACGCCGGACAGGGCGGCGACCAGTTCCACCTGGTGATCGGGGGTGATGGCCAGGCGGTGCAGGGGCGCGCCGCGGCGGGCGTGTTCGGCGGCCAGCACCTGCTCCACGCATTCCGTGAGCAGCCGCGCCCCCTGTTGCCGCAGCCGGACGGCGGCCGCCACCCCCAGCGCCCCCGCGAGGTTCTGCTGCGCCACGGCCGCCGTCTTGCCGCCCATCAGCGCGACGGCGAGCAGCGCCGCGATCTCCGTCTCTCCCCCAGGGCGCGGAACGGAGCGCGACCCGGCGCCGAGACCCAGATGCGTGCCGGCGCCCGCGTCGGCGCGCACCTCCTCGGAAAGCTCCACCAGGCAGCGCCCCAGCTTCCGCACGGGAACGCCCGCACGGGCGCGCAGCGCGTCGACGCCGCCGGGGCCGTCGATGCCGGCGACCGCGGCCGGGGCGCCGGGTTCGCGCCGCCAGGCCATGTCGGTGCGCCCGTCGGCGGCGGCCACGGACTCGGCCAGCAGCCCGGTGAGCCCCTCCAGAAGCGCCTCCAGAACCTCCTCGCCGCTCGCGTCGTCGGGGAACGCCAGCCAGTGGGCGCGGGCCTCGCCGGTCAACAGGCCGCCCCCGATCACGCAGGCCCGTACCCGGCGGGTCGCCTCCGCGTAGCACTCGTCGAGTCGCTGGCCGAGCCGGACGGCTGCGGCGTACTGGGCGGCGCACGCGCCGGCCAGTTCGGCGACCCGGCCGCGCAACGAGCGGAGCATGCCCGTGGCCGTCCGGGTGGCGGCGGCGGCCCGCACCGCCGGGTCCTGGGCCCGCCGGCCCAACCAGTCGCGCAGCGCGGCGACGGCGGTGCCCGGCAGCAACCCGGAGCCGCCGCCCGCCGACTCCGGCAGCTCGGGCACGGTGAAACGGGGGATGTCGCCGAGACCGGCGCGTTCCAGCAGGGTGGCGTACTGCCGGGACACCTCGGCGGCGACCTGGTGCGGCACCCGGTCCAGCACCGTCGCAAGCGTCACGTCGTATTCCTGGGCGCTGCGCAGCAGGTGCCAGGGAAGCGCGTCGGCGTACCTCGCCGCGGTGGTGACGAGCACCCAGATGTCGGCGGCGCAGAGCAGTTCGGCGGCCAGCTCGCGGCTCTCCGCCACCAGGGAGTCGACGTCGGGCGCGTCCAGCAGGGCGAGCCCGGCCGGCACGGTGACGTCGGTCTCCACCGCCAGCACCGGATCCCCGGGGTCCTCGGGGTCCCCGAGGCTCCCCAGGCCGCCCGACCGCCGTCGGGTGACCCGTTCGAAGCGCGGCAGCACCCGCTCGTTCACGAACCAGCGCCGGTCCTCAGGGTGACACACCAGCACCGGCGTCCGGGTGGTGGGCCGCAGCACCCCGGCCTCGCTGACCCGCCGCCCGACCAGCGAGTTGACGAGCGTGGACTTGCCGGCCCCGGTCGAGCCGCCGATCACCGCGAGCAGCGGTGCCGCCGGCTCGCGCAGCCGCGGCAGCAGGTATCCGTCGAGCTGCGCCAGCAGCTCGCCCCTGGTCCGCCTGGCCCGTTCCGCACCGGGCAGCGCCAGCGGGAACCGAGCGGCGGCGAGTCGCTCCCGCAGCACGGTCAACGCGTCCGGCAGCCCGGGCCCTGCTTCCAAGATCACCACAAGCGCAGAATGCCCGGTTTGGAGCGTTTTCCCAAGCATCTTCCGCCATGCGCGCCCCACGCTCGGGCATAACGACTACGCAACACCCCATGAACAAGGCACCAAAACCGCTGCGCTCTTCGCACTCGCCTGCGATTATCAGGGCTGCTTCACTGGATCTCCACACCACGGGGTTGCGGTGAAGCAACGGGAACGGACCCCTCGAAGCCCTATCCTGTGCGCGGCGAGGTCACCGAGGGGGCACCGTCCCACGCCATGAGGGAGACCGGCCCCCGTAGCTCAGTGGATAGAGCAGGTGCCTTCTAAGCACTTGGCCGCAGGTTCGAGTCCTGCCGGGGGCACACGATCACCGGACTCTCTTTCCTGCGCGTTTCCGCAGCTCAGCGGCGGTGTCGAGTACCCTGGCGACCAGGCGACCCTGCGGCCCCTGCCGGCCGCGCGGGTCCGGCTGCACCCGGCTGGTGGCGGGTTTCGGCGGGTGGCTGTGTCGAATACGTGTCGAAGTTTTCGTTCGGCTCGCCCTGGTCGGGGGCGAGCCGTGTGAGGTCCTGGGCGGCTTCGATGCGCCTCTGGAGGTCCTTCAGCTGTCCGGAGAGGCAGCGGGTGTAGGTGGCCAGTAGGACGGGCACGCTGTTGCCTGCCCACTCGGCGACCTGGGCGGGCGGGATGCCGTTGTTGAGCCAGGTGGTCAGGCAGGTGTGGCGCAGGTCATAGACGCGCCGACCCAGCGGCGAGGCGTACTCCGTTTCGGTCAGCACGCACGCCCGAGCCTGTTGCCAGGCTCGGCGGATCACCGAGCCGGCCAGTACGCCCCTACGTTCGCCCGGGAAGAGACGGCCCGTGGGCTGGAGCGCTTCACGTCGGCAGTGCTCGCGCAGGATCTTCACCAGTGCGGGATGACAGAGCACGACCCTGGTGTCACCTTCGGCTCGCCCTTTCAGGTGTCGCTCGTCGTGAGTCCGTCCCGAGTCGGTCCACTGTTTGCCCACCTCGGGGGTGGCCGTATGGACCGTGAGTTCGCCCCACTGGTCAGCAGCCTCAGTCGACGGGAGCCTGACATCACCCACCGTCATTGCCACGGCTTCCTCGGGACGGACACCCGTGTAGTACAGGGTCGCGAAGAAGGCGTGAAGCCGCTCACCGCCGCGGGGACGCCGACGGATCCACTCCAGTAGCCGCGCAGCCTGTCCCGGATTGATCAGGCACCGTTTGTCCACGGCCGTGGAGATCCGAGGACTCGTGCCCATGCCCTTGGGCAGCGGATTGTCGAGCAGTATGTTTCGTCGGACAGCGAACTCCATCGCCACGTTCAGGACGCGCAGGGTGCGCTTGACCGACGAGGCGGCGACGGGAGTGCCGTCGAGTTTCAGGGCGAGGGTCGCCAGCACGTCCTCGACGGTTTCTGTGTCCTCCCAAGCGGCCATGGTGGGGGTGTTCCGCTGGACCCACCGCAGAGTGGCCGCCACGCGAGGCGGGGCCTGCGCGCGGCGGTTTCGGTTGAACGCATACTCCCTTAGTGCGGTGCGCACTTCGACAGGTTCGAACTGGGTCGGCTGCCGGCGCAGGAGTGCCATAGTAGTCGACATGAATACCTTGGCGACGTTCTTGCGATTGTTAGCGGAGGCATGCGGCCACTTGGCGTCGACGAACTGCTCGGCGAAATCGAACCAGTTTACTGACGCCGCTCGGGATTCTTGCGTAGCGGGCAATCCTGTGGCGACGTTGAACCCGTGTCCCCGGCGAGTCGCGGTGACCAGTTCCGAGCGGAAGGAGTCTGCCTGGCCCGCTGTAGCGAAGGGCTTGCGAAATGGTTTACCGTTGACGACCCAGCGAACTGTGTGCGTTGTCCTTCGCTTGCCCTGATAGACGAGCGTCTTGTAGATCCTGACGTTGTACGTGGTCTGCATCAGCGGTCGTCTTCACGAGTGTCGAGCCATTCAGCAAGATCACTAAGCCGTATACGAAGGTCCCCGTTTGGCAACTTGATACAGCGAGGAGCGCGCTTCTTCTGGCGCCAGTCGTAGAAAGTGGACCGGGATATCTGCAGTTCCTCGCATAGCTGAGCAAGCGTTAGCATCGACCGCGACGCGGGAGAGACGCTCCTCGCCTTCCTCATTCGTTATCTCCATACGGACCAACGACTACCTTCTGCAACACGAGATTCTCCTTCCTCGTGGCTCACCGTTCCCTTATGTCATTCACCGTGTACGTAGAATGGAGCAATTCTTCGCACCGATGCCGCTAGCCTCAAAGCAGGCACATAACAGGGTTCGCCACAGGGTCCCATTTGACCGAACCGGAGATATCTGGTAAAGGAAATCGATTCATCAACGAAGAGCCGGCCCTCTCGGTCGCTGACTCAGGAAACCCCCGAAGACTCATATCGATCAGCGCGTCCGGAGTTCGAGCCCCTGGCGGCGCACCGACGATCAAGCGACTCACCTGCAGGTTCTCCCCAGATGAGGCGCTTTTCGTGTCCCTGATGATCATCTGCTGGTCCGCTGCTGGCCCGAAGCGCAGCAATCACCACAGTGCTGCTGTCCAGCGACTGAGAGACCTTCGAGGCCGGTGACGACCCGCGGCAGTACGCCTGCGGAAGGGCGTGTTCGCGGCTATCCCACGTCTTCCTCGTCTGCCCGCCGCGCATTCCGGCGGCAGGTGCAGGGACAGCAGTCGCAGCAGTCCGCAGGGTTCCGCCACCCGGTGCCCGTCGGGCTCAGCTCCTCAGACGAAGGCTCCGCCGTCGGTGGTGGCGCGCCGGTCTGCTCCTGCACCGCGGCTGCGGGCTCGACGTGCAGCACCTCCAGCAGGCTCGCAGTGGGAATGCGGTAAATGCGGCCGATCCTGAGCACGGTGCACGGATACTGGCTCCGTTTGGCGAGGTCGTAGCCGGTAGCTCGACCGAGCCCCAACGCCCGGTTCGCAGTCTCCAAATCGATCGCCTCTCCGGTCACCGAGACCAGCACCTGGCGCACCAGCGACGCCCACGTCGACTTCGAGCCGAACGCTGCCGCGCCGATCACGCGGACGCAGAACATCGTCCACCTCGTGGGAGTCACCGCGACTGGTACAAGAATCCTCCAGCGGCACTGTAGTTGACCGTAGAACCTCTGCGGCGCGGATGTGCTGCGACTCGGCAGTGGGCTTCCACTGCTGGGCATCTGCTCTCCAACGCAAGCCGGTGGCCTTGCCCGTCAGCGGTGGAGCGGCGAAGTCAGCGACGGTGGCGAGGGACGCGGGTAGCTGGTGGTCCATGTACTGTTTGCGCAGCCACGCGGCCCACCGGCGCTGGGTCAGCTCCGGCAGGTCCTCCAATCCGGTAGCAGTGCACGCAGCCGCACGTCCCAGTGCCGCGCTACGGCGTTCATGGCTGCCGTGAGTACGTCGCCGTTGGCGTCGTGGCGCGAGGAAGTAGACGTCGGCGAAGTCGCGCCAGCAGGTGTTGGCTTCGCCGCGCTCCAGCATGGTGACGATCTTCTCCGCCCGCACCCATCGCCAGCGGGTAGCCGAGAAGTGTCAGGGTGCCGCCGCGCAGACGCGGGACGTCGACGCGTCGCGGCTGGGCGGTTCCCAGCCCGCCGGTGTTCGCCGTCGGGAGAGAAGTACGGATCCCATCCGGTGGCGTTGAACCGCATCTGCTTCAGGCTGCGGACATCGTCGCCACGCCCGCAGCCGTAATCCAGGACGCTGGCCGTTGGGGTGATCAGCCCATCCATGACCGCCTGCCGAGCCGGGACAGACAGCCCTGATCGCCCGATGGCCGTCAAGCGCCGATCGCTGAGCCACTGTCCCGTCCAGCCGCCTCCGTCACCGGCTGGTGCACTTTCCGCCTGTGTATCGCAAACCCACCCGGCGAGCCAGCCAGACTTCTCCAGGAGCCTTCAGCCCTTTCGGCGCCTGGGGCGTCCGGCTCACCTTGGCCGGTGGCGGTTACGCATCTGCCGCCGCGGCGGTAAGGCGGATTCGTCCGGTGCCTTGGGAGCGGATGTGCTCGTGGCGGAGCGGCTGGCGTGGTTGGTTGGGCCGACGCCGGCTGGTGTGCGTTGTGCGGCTCGGGCGGCTTGCTGCCAGCGATGGTGGGCGTGGGCGATGGTGGACAGCGCGGTGGTGGCTGCGGTGAGCAGGGTGCCAGGGGCGATGGTGGGGTCGGCGGCCATGGCTCGGATGGTGTAGGCCACGGTGCCGGTGGTGCGGATGAGGGTGGCTTGGAGGAGGCGGTCGGTCCAGTAATGGGGGTCGCCGCCATTGGGGGTGATGAGGCGGTTGATGTCGTCGGTGGTGAGGTGAGGGGTGAGTATTCCGCGGTGGTGAGCCTCCCAGGTGAGGGTGACGGGGTCGATGGGGTCGGCGCGGTGGTGGAGGGCGACCATACAGCTGTAGAAGGTCTGGTGAGTGAGGCTGGTGAAGTCGTCGGGATGGAGCCAGGCACTAAGGGTGGGGATGGTGTCAGGGCGCCCTGTCAGGGCGCCGAGGAGGATCGTTTCGTCGTCTTGCTGGGTCGGTGGGCTCGCGGCGGCGACCGGGGAGTCCGGGAGTGGGACCGGGCGAGAACTGGTGGCGCCCCAGCGCGCGGTGGCCTGGCGGACGGCCTGGGCGAAGTGAGGCGTTCCGGTCAGGGTGTTGGCGGGGCCTTCGTTGACGAGGGCGTCCAGGCGCGCCCCATGGGCAAGGCGGTGGGCGTGCGTGGCGATAGCACGGCGGAGGGAGCCGGCCAGGACCAAGCGGGCGTAGGTCGGGGCATGCGCGGGTTGGGGGCAGTAGTCGACCAGTTGGTGGCAGTAGGCGGGGGTGACGGTGCGGGCGCGCTGCGCGGCGGTGCGGGTGGTGGCCTGTAGCCAGGCGTCCTGGTGGGTTCGGTCGGCGTTCTCGCGGGTCGCGGGGTGTCCTGCGATGTGCTGGTCGAGGAAGCTCTGGTAGAGGGCCTGGTGGGCGGGGCGGTAGAAGTCGTCGGGTTGGAGTTGGTCGGCGATGCGCGGCAGCTGGGTGGGGCGGAGGAGGAGGGCGCCGAGGAGGGCTTGTTCGGCGTAGACAGCGGGGTCGTCGGAGCGTCCGGGAAGCATGACGCGGGTCCCTCCCTAGGCGGCGAGGTCGAAGTCGTCGCGGAGGAGGTGAGGCTGGAGGAGGTGGTGGGCCAGCAGTGGGGGGACGGCGTTGCCTATTTGTTCGAATTGACGGCTCTTGCCGCCTTGCCAGGGGTAGTCCTGGGGGAAGGACTGCAGGGCGCCGGCCTCGCTGGCGGTGATGCGGATCGCCTCGCGGAATGCCGCGGAGCTGTTCGTGGCGGTGGGGTGGCGGATCCAGGCGCATTCGTTCATGCGGCGGCCGAAGAACAGCGTGCTGGCGGGCTGATCGGCTGGGCGGATGGTGGCATTGGTCTGGGAGTTGCTGCGCAGTGCCCATTGGCCGGGACCGCGGCGTGGCGTCCAGGCGTTGCGGCCGGCAGCAAGCGGTGCGGTGCGGGAGCCGTTGGGCGAGGGGTCCGGGACCGCCGGCGGCGGTGCCGCCGACGGAGGGAGTGGCGGCGGGGTGGTCGGCGTCCCAGCCCAGTGCCTGGGCCATGGAGATCCAGCGGGCGCGGCGGGGGCCGAAGAGGGGGTCGGTCTCGGCGGTTTCGGCGTGGTTGGGCGGCGGCGGGATGGCGGAGCGGATGCGGGAGGCGATGAGGATCGCCCGCCGCCTCGTTTGTGCGATCCCGTAGTCCGCGGCGTTGAGGACGCCGACCCAGGTGGAGAAGCCCCAGCCGCGCAGGATGTGGGCGTACTGGCGCCACAGCGGGGTCACGGCGGGGACTTCTTCCATGACCGTCCAGGTGGGTCGTCCGTGGTGGTGGAGGGCGGCGAGGTAGCGCATCGGTTCGGCGGCGAGGAGGGAGCGGGGGTCGGCGCAGGCGGTGTGGAGGTGGCGGCGGGTGTCGCGGCCGACGGCGAGGTCGGTGATGGCTTGGTGGACCAAGGGTTGGTCGATCAGACCGAGGCGTTTGCCGGTGGTGGACCAGGCTTGGCAGGGGGGTGAGGCGATCAGGCCGGTGACGCGGCGGGTGAAGGGCCAGGTGGGGTACGCGGTGACATCGGTGCGGAGGGTGAGGTGTCCGGCGGCGGCGCGGGTGGCGCAGGCGGCTTCGTCCCATTCCAGGCCGATGTCCCGGTGGCCGAGCGCGGCGAGCGCCAGGGACCAGCCGCCGGGCCCGGCGAACAGGTCCAGGATCACGCGGCTTGGTCATGGTCGGACTGGACGGGGTTTCGGGAGCGGCTGGTCCAGGGTGGGCAGCCTTCGGCCGCGCCGTTTTTCAGCTCGGCGTCGGTCTGGAGGGGTACGCCGGCGCGGTCGGCGACCTCGCGCTGGGGGCGGTGCGGTAGGCGCCCTTCGGCGGCGAGGAGGAGCAGCGTGGTGGACTGCGTGCCAGCGCCGAGGGACAGCAGGGTGAGGGCGGGTGATGCCATGGGACTCCCCGGTGGTGCGGTGGGCGGTTGGTCAGCGCGGTCGGCGCGGTGGTGCCGTCGGTGGGGGCATGGAGGGTGTGGTGGCGGAGGCCGGCGATGCGTCTGTCGCGAGGGCGCGTTCACCTGCTGCGGTGAGGCGCAGGCGCTGTCCGTGGAAGAGGCTGGTGGTCCGGTCGCGGCGGACCAGTCCCTCTGGTTTCCAGGGCGTTGAGCGTGGTGACGGAGATCCGTGTGCTGCTGCCTGTGTCCACCTTCGTCTTGCCGATTCGGCTTTCGTGGACGAGGACGTGGGCGCGGGCGATGAAGGCCAGGGCGTGGTGCTGCGCCGGGGATAGTGGCCGCTTCTGCCCGGTGGCGCCCTGCGGTTGCTGCGGTGCGGGGGCCGTTTCTGGGCCGTCTGTTGACGTCGTACGGCGTGGTGTGTGCTGGGTGGGGTTGACTTCGGTCGGGTCGATGTGACCGGTTTCGATCCGGGCCTCGCGGTCCGCGACCTCCTGGAGGTCCTCGAGGTGCTCGGCTTCGCACTCCATCCACTCGGCCCGCTCGGCTTCCGTGCGTGCTTGGATGCGCAGGAAGACCAGTAGGCCGGTCAGTTCGTGGACCAGGGTGTGTGCGGCGCCGGTCAGGTCGGTGCGGGGGAGGCCGAAGGGCTGTTCGGTGCGGTCGACGTGGGCGACGCGACGATCGATCTGCCGGGTGAAGGCCAAGAGGTGGTCGACGTGTCCGTCTGCGAGGACCTGCTCGATGGTCTCGGCGAGCTGAGCCAGGGTGATCGAGGCCGCTGCTCGGTCGGTCAGGCGCAGCAGCGAGGGTGCGCTCAGGTGCTGTTCGAGACGGGACCGGGGTGGCGGCTGGGGGTGGCGACAGAAGTAGTGCCGTAGGTGTGGGTCGATGCCGGTGGCGGCCGGTCTGCTTCAGTCGGCGGTTCGTTGGCGTCGGTGACGTGGTGGTTCAGAAGCCGATACAAGGCGGACAGGACGGGGTCAGCTCCGGCGGGATCGGTCGTGGCCAACGGTGGCGGCCCTTCTGGTGTCAGTCGGATATCACACGAATGCCGGCTCGCAGCGCGGGTCGAGGTGCTCGCGTTAGGCGGCTTCGCGGTAGTCGTCGCGGTTCGGCGCCGGGGTGTCGTTCAGGACGCGGTGGGTGATCTGGTTGGTCTGGCGTTGTGAGGCGGCGGCGAGGGTGTCGGCGTCGGGTTCGCGGTACCAGGGCCGCAGGGCCAGCAGGGCGACGGGCAGCCCGGTCGCCAGGAGCAGACCTTGTGCCCTTGGGCAGGGCACGGATCTGCGTCGGGGGGCAGGACGCGTTCGGTGCGAGTGGCAGTCGTGGTGGAGGTGCCCTGCCCGCCGTGGGTGCGGGAGACGGTGGCGAACCTCGTGGTCGCCGATGAGGCGGGAGAGCTTGTCCGCGAAGTCCGGGTCGTCGATGCCCGAGCCGATGACCTTGATCGTGGAGGCGGACCACAGGGCGTCCATCCCGGCCTCGCCCCAGACGCGTTGGCCCTGGCGGTAGGACTGCAGGATCGTGATCGGGCATGACGCCGCGGGAGCCGAGGTGGGAGTACAGGTCGGGGAGGTCGGCGATCTTGCAGACGTTGGCGGCCTCGTCCAGGATCGCACAGCATCGGCGGGTCGAGACGGCCTCCGGCGCGTTCGGCCTGGCGCACCGCCGCCCGCATCACCGCGTCCGCGCGGCGGCGATGATGCGCCGAGGCGCCGCCGCCTCCGTCCTTGGACAGCAGGTAGAGGGTGTCGCGGCTGGTCACGAACTCCTCGGGCCGGAACTCCGGCGAGGTCTGGCTGGTCGGGGTGCGGGGTGACCCAGGCGGCGATGGCGGGGTCCAGCAGGCAGGCCAGGTACTGGCGGGCGGTTTCGAAGATGCCGTCGCGGGTCTCCGGCGGCCCCGGCGACGGTGCCCTTGAGCTGGGCGGCGACGGGCGTCTTCCCCGAGGTCCTGCAGGATGTCGATGGGGGTGCGGTCGGCCGGGGAAGGCGAGCCAGGCCAGCACGTCGGTGATCGGGCGGTGGGTGTTCGCGGCGGCCAGGAACAGCTGGTGAGGGTGTTGGCGGCGGCCTTGGACCAGAAGTCCCTGCTCGGACTCGTCTGATCGTGGCGGTCACGAAGTGTCCGGCCAGGCGCTGGGCGCCCTCGAGGGCTGGCGGCCTGGTCGAGGATGTTCCACCACATCTGGCGCGGGGCGTGGGCGATCTGCTGCGGGTCCAGCGTCCACACCCGCCCGACCGCGGCGCGGGCCTCGAGGGTGACGGTGTAGGCGTCGCCGGCCGCCTTGTTCGAGGTCAGCACGACCGCGCCGGGCGCGGCGAGGATGGCCGGGACGGCCAGCGAGGTGGTCTTGCCCGAGCGGGGCGCCATGACCGCCAGGCACACGTCCTCGAAGCTGGCGAACACTCCCCGGCGTCCGGGCTCCAACGCGCCAAGCCGGATGCCGATCTCCCCGGCTGCGAGGGTGCGGGGGCGGCTACCGGCGAGGCTGGGCCGCAGCTGTGCGGCCTTGGCCGCCGTAGGGCGGTGCAGCAGCGGCGCGACCTCGCGGGCGGTGGCCAGCCCTGAGACCGCCCGGCCCCGGCCAGGACAGCGCTGGTGGTACCACCGCGCTCCGCCGGCCAGCCCCACGGCCGTGATCAGGCCGGGAACCAGCCACCGGCCGAAGAACAGCGCGACCCCGGAGGTGCGCGGCCACAGCTGGTCGGGATGGAGCAGCGCCGAGGTCGGACTGTAGGGAGCCCACGGCCCGGCCCCCGTGATCAGGGTCGCGAGGTTGCCCCCGAGCCAGACGAGGTTGGCGAAAGGCACTGCGAGCAGCAGGACGGCCATCACCAGGCGAAAGAGGGCATCCGTTCCGGGGGCGGACGCGGAGGCGGACGGACGTGCAGGCGGCATGCGCGAATCCAGGTGCGAGCGACGGCGAACATCGGTGACGGGAAGCCGGGGCGGCGGGCGGCTCTACGTCGGGCGACAGGCATCGAGGAGGTCTCCATGGGTCGGCTGGGATCAGCGGGGCGAACCGGGCACGGGTGATGCGCCGGGCTTCGGCAGTGTGGGCGGGGTTGAAGGCGCTGTGTCCGGTGGCGCCAGCGCAGCGTCCGAGGGCCTCTCGCGTGGCGCCTCGGACTTCTCGGCGGAGAGTCGGGCCGCGATCGCGTGGATGTCCAACTCAAGGCGGCTGACCTGTTCCGCGAGATACCGCAGGTCGTGAGCGACGCCATCCAGACCGGTGCACCGGCGACTTGCCTCTGCAAGAGACCCGGACAACACGGGGAACACGCCGGGCCTGTCAACCAGCGTGCGAAGAACGCTGGCTACATCCTCGTGATCGGACATATAGATGAGGTTGTTGGCGACCTGGACGAGCGCGTTGCTGGCCTGCTGCAGGGCAGCACGATTCGTTTCGGCTACCAGCTTCCGTTCGATATCGGCGTCATGGAGCGCCGGATCGAGATGGACTTGCAGTCCCCGGGATCGCAGCAGCACAGCAACGTGGATGGCCGCGGCGTTTTCCTCCGACCTGGTCAAGCCCTGTGGCAAATGGTGCCGCCGCAGGGATGAATCATGCCGACCGCGAAAGCCCGCCATCCGCAAGAACGTGCGTACGGCTTCATCGTCGGTCTCGGCGATGACTTCCTCGCTGATCGCATCGCGGAAGATCTCCAGGTCGTTGGAATTCGTGGCGCGTGGGGGACTCATGAGCCAGATTTCCTCTTCCTGTTCAGGGCGGTATGGCCTGATCGCCGCCATGGAGGACGGGGACCGGCGGCCGGATGCCCCCGCTGCTGGTGTGGAGCGTCCGAGGCGTTCATTTCGTCAGGACGGTGTCAGAGCGGCGAGTTCGTCGGCGATGTGCACGATCTCCGCGGCGTCGGTGAGCGTGTAGCTGTTGGTCTCGCCCTGCCCGTGGCGGGGCAGAGCCGGCAGCACCCACCGCTTGAGCTGGTTGAAGAACCCGACACACCTCGTGCAGTCGCGATCCAGGTGGATGAGGTACTTGGGTGCGGCGGTGACGTAGGAGGTCTCGCCGCCACAGTGATCCCGCAGCCGCCAACCCTCGGTGTCGGTCACCTGATGCCATGAGGGGGCGACGATGGTGAAGCTGGCACCCGTCAGGTGACCGTCCTGACTGCCACGGATGATCAGCACCCGCTCCCCCGGCGAGAAATGGTCATGCGCCACCGACCGGAAATAGGTGGAGGTATCCATGACGATCGTCGTCAGCGCCACCGCGAATTCCCTTCCACGAGCGAGGAGAAACTGAACGAGTTCACAGGCCCATCAGCGTGCCTGACCGACCGTGGTTTGGGAGCGCCGAGAATCCGTGATAAAAGCCCTGCCGTGTGTCGGGGCTGGCGGCGACGGGCTGGCAGCCCCCAGGGGCACGTCTCGGTCACCGGGGTGTCGGGGGACCGCGAGGCGAGTTGCTACGAGCAGGGCTCTCTTCGCTGGACCAGGCGTCTGCTGGGACCGCGTATTCGCGGAGCGTTTGGGCGTCCCGGAGTCGTCCCGGGGCAGGGCAGTTGCAAGTTCCGGGGTTGTACGGCTGGTCGGGTAGTGACCGGTTGGGGTGCATGGCAGAGCAGGCACGGGCTTCGTGATCATTGTGGTGTCTGAAGCCCAATGATCACGAGGTGGCCCGTGCCTGCTGCCATATCTTCTCCTGTCCCTGCCGTGCTGGTGAAGCTGGGTCCACTGGACGCTGGCCGGGTCGCTGATCTGCGCCCCTACTTCGACGCGGTGCCCGACCCGCGCTCGCGGCGGGGCCGGTGGTACCCGCTGACGGCGATCTTGCTGGTGTGCGCCTTGGCGGTCGTCTCGGGCGCGAAGAGCATCGACGAACTTGCCGAGTGGGGCGAGCGTGCCTCGGACACGCTGCTGGCGGTCATCGGTTTCCGCCGCCATCCACTGAGGTGGCGGCGCACTCCGGCGCCGGCCACGATCGGGCGCGTGCTGGTGGCCGTCGACGGTGACGCCCTGGACCGGGCTGTGGGTGCCTACCTGGCCGACCGGCACCGCGCTGCCACCGCGCCCGCCGTGACAGCGTCCGCGTCCGGGCGGCGGCGCGTCATCGCCGTCGACGGCAAAGCTCTCAAGGGCTCAGCCCGTCTCACCTCGGCGCGACGGCACCTGCTCTCCGCGGTCACCCACGGCCGCGTCGTGACCCTCGCCCAGGCCGAGGTCGGCGCGAAGACAAACGAAACCGCGCACTTCCGGCCGCTGCTGGCGCCGCTGGACCTGGCCGGCGCCGTCGTCACCTTCGACGCTCTGCATTCGGTCAAGGCGAACATCTCCTGGCTGGTCGAGGCCAAGAAGGCCCACTACATCGCCGTGATCAAGACCAACCAGCCGACAGCCCACAACCAGCTCGCGGCCCTGCCATGGCGGGACATACCCGTCCAGCACACCGCCTCCGCCTCCGGGCACGGCAGGCGCGAGTCCCGCTCGATCAAAACCTGCGGGATCGCGGACCAACTCGGCGGGATCGCCTTCCCCCACGCTCGCCTGGCCATCCGTGTCCACCGCCGACGCAAGCCCACCGGCGAACGCGAGACCCGCGAGAGCGTCTACGCCGTCACCAGCCTCGACGCCCACCAGACCAGCCCGGCCGATCTGGCCACCGCGATCCGTGGGCACTGGGGAGTGGAGAACTCCTCACACCACATCAGGGACGTCACCTTCGCCGAGGACGCCTCCACCGTTCACACCGGGACCGCACCTCGCGCCATGGCCACCTTCCGCAACCTCGCCATCGGCGTGCTGAGAACCCTCGGAGCCGCCAACATCGCCAAGACCACCCGGGCGATCCGCGATGAACCCGAACGAGCACTCCCCATCCTGGGCATCACCAACAACCCGAACACCCATGGAACTTGATCAAGCCCTGGTCCCGGGGCGGGTCGTCGGCAACGCGTTGAGGCGGCTCCCGCCGATGGACGCCTTCGCTTTCTGCCGCGACGGGATCGATGGGCGTGCGCGGACCGTCAACGGCGGGGCGGATCGCCCCACCCGGGCACGATCGGCGGCAGATCACTCAGCCCACGGGTGGGCGCCTCGGCATCGTCGATTCGCCGTCGTCACCGTCCCAGCGGCGGCCGTACTGGTCCGGGAGGCTTCCCCAGCCCCAGTAGGGAACCGGCTGGTCAGGGGCCTCGCCGAGCTCGCCGAGGGGGTCGATGGGCTTGTGCGCCACCGTGCACAGGTGTGACCAGGCGTCACCCATGTCGAAGACGTAGGCGAACTGCTCGCCGGCCTGCAGCCTGCTGAGCTTGGTGGCGTGGCCGTCCACCGTGCCGTCCGGGGCTTCGTCATCCCACCATTCCAGCGAGCTGATGTCGGTTCCGTCGGCCAACGTGAACAGGTGAAGGTGAGCCAGGTCCCAGCGGCTGAAGGCGAGATCGACGGCCCGCGCGAGCTGGGCGAAGGAGTGCGACCGCGCGGCGGCGAAGATCCGACCGGGTCGAGGCCACAGCGTCTCACCCTGGCCGGAGACCAGTTCCACGCGAATGGACAACCAGCTACGTGCCACTACCGCTTCCCCCTTCGGCCGTCGGGTTGACGGCCCCAAGGGGGACTACTGATTGTGACCAGCAGTGCGCGAATTGAGTTGTTCCTTCCCGGGGGCAGGTGCGGGCGGCGCTGATGGCGGGTCAGGGGGAGCGCGGCGGGGAGGATGAGGGACGGGAGCCAGGAGGGCCGGCCGGGGGCGGTGCGTCGGTGCGTCCGGCGGTCGGGCTCGCTTTGAGTTGCGTGCGGGTGGTGGCCTGGCCAGGTGGAGTGAGGCGGCCGAGGTCGTCACCGGTGTCGTTCAGCAGGGTGTGCAGCCCGTGGAGCAGCGATTCCACAGCGTGGAGCCGCTGGGTGAGCGGAGGGCTGCGGTCATCGTCGACACTCTGGCTCCAGACGCCGACCTCAACGATGAAGCGCTGGAGCTGGGCGAGCAACCCGGAGCGGTGCTCGACGGTTTCGTGGAACAGGCGGCTCACGTCCTGTGGTGTGCTGGCGAGGTGTAGTTGCCGAACGGGTCCGGCGGGGTCAGCCAGTGCGCTGTAGGCGGTCAGCAGGTCGCTGCTGGCGGAGACCCCGTAGCCGAGGTCCACGAGCGCGGCGGTGACCAGCGCCGCGTTGCGCAGTTGTTCGATGCGGGACGTGGTCGGCGGTTGGCGGTAGATGCCGAGGGCGGGGTCGAGGACGAAGCCGGCGCGTTGCAGTGCGGCGGCTGCGCGAGGGCCACGGTCGTGTGGGGTGTCGGTGATCTCGTCGGCGGGACCTACGGTGATCACGCCGTAGGTTGGATTGAGGTGGAAGAGGATCAGGGGTCCCATCGTGGCGGGGGTTCCTTGTCGTCCTGAGTCTGTGCTGGTGAAACCCAGTCAGCGGGTTCGCGGGGCGTTGGGCGGTGGGCAGGGCGGCCCGGTGGCGGATCGAGCGCGGCGTGGTGGGGGTGTGGCCTCGCGTGGCTGCGGGAGGCGGGAGAGGTCGCTGGCGATCGTGTTCAGGGCGGCCGTGAACTCGTCGAGGTTGCCAATGAGGCCGTGAAGACGGTCGTTGATGGCCAGGGCTTGGGCGTCGTCGTGGTCGAGGCACCATTCGGCCAGTGCTTCCAGGCCCAGGCGGATGCCGGGGAGACGGCCGAAGGTGTCGTCGAGGATGCCGGCCAGCAGGTCGTTGGGGCCGTTGCCGACGCCGACGGGGTGGACGTGGTCGAGGTCGTGCCACAGGCGGCGGTCGGGTGAGACGGTGTAGCCGGCGTGGAGGAGGTCGTTGAGGGCGTCGGTGACGCGGTTGATCCGCCGGATGCGCGGCATCGAGCCGTCGAGCTCGTACTCGGTGTGCGTGTGGGCGGTGAAGCCGTATCGGGTGAGGATCGCCTCGACGATGGGCCGATCGGCGCCGGCGGGGTCCGCGAGTTCCTCGGGGAGGGCTGCGACCACGATGTCGTCGGTGCGGACGCGGAAGGTGATGACGGGCCGGGGTGTGCTCATGGCGGCGGGGGGGTGCCTTCCTTGCGAGGGGTGGTGATGTCCCGCGGTCGGAGCCGGTCAACCAGCCCCGCGAGAGCTGTATGGCCCGTAGGGAGGTCGCTGGCCCGCTGGTGTTCAGGGTGCAGGCCGGCGGGGGTTGGTCGATGAGTGCGGGGTGGGGGGTGGAGGTGTGTGAGACATCGGGGTGGTGAGCCCTTCGTGGGCCGAGGGGGGATCAGCGGCGTGATGGAGCTGGGCGCTGACGCCTGCGATCAGGTGACGAGCCTGGTCGAGGATGGTGATGGCGTCGCCGAGTTCTTCGGAGAGGTGGGAGTTGCTGTCCTGGCACCAGCGCTGGGTCTGTTCCACGAGGGTGTGGACGGCGGCGAGGAGGGAGTTCTCGGTGCCGGCGAGGCAGTGGAGGTGCCAGGCGACCTCTCCGGGGTGCCACATTCGTTGCAGTTGGTCGGCGACGTCGTTGACCGCGTGGGTGGCGTGGGTCAGGTCTTGGTCGGGGTTGGTTATGTCGTCCAGGGTGGCGTCGGTGAGGGTCTCGCGTCCGATGGCCCACAGGATGTGGCTGGCGCGCATGATGCACTCGCGCGCTTCGGCGCGGCCCATGTCGCCGGGCAGAGCGTAGGTGCCGGTGGTGTTGGTGGGGTGGAAGCCCACCCAGCGCAGGACCTCGTCGGCTTGGTGGTCTGCTTGTCGTATGCGGGCGATGACGCGGCCGTCCTCGTCGCGGTCGAACAGGACGTCGGATGAGGGGGTCGACGGCACGGAAACCTCCCTGGGTTCGCTGGGGAAGGCGAGGATCAGCGGTGCGGAGACGGCTGCGCGTGGTCGCAGCAGACCGGCGTGGCCGAGTGGCGGTCGGGTCGTGCGTGGTGGAAGTGCGCGACGGGGAAACCGTCTTCGGTCAGGCGGGTGGTGGCGGTGGTGATCCGCCGGTGTTGGTGGTGGTAGGACTCCTGGGCCGGTGGGACGTACCGCCGCAGCCGCGAGCAGAGGATGAAGCCCATCGCGACGAGGAGTTCGGCGGCGGCGCGGTCGGCGCTGGGCCCCTGGTGGGGGTGGACGCCAACAGCGAGGCTGAGCGGGTGGTACACGGGTGGGCCTTCGGTGGTAGGCGCGGGCGTGGCGCTTCGGCGCGGGCCCCGGGGTGTCTTGAACGGGCGTCACTGGCCCCAGTGGAACGGACTGGGTGGCCCCACCCCCGTCGAACGAGCAGACGAGGGATCACCCGGTCCCCGGCCGGCCTTCTTCGCAGGTGCCGCTTGTGCGGGGACCACCGACTGCCCGCCGGTCGAACGCTTGGCGGAGCCAAAACAACCCGTCGCTCCGGGGCCGCTGGCGGCCGTCGGAGACACCGGGGAGTGTTCAGCGAGTCAGCGGGCCCGGAGGCGACGGCGGCGGTGCGGTAGGTGGGAGCGCGGTCGCGGTCTGGGGGTCGGCCTGGGAGGAGTGTTGGGTCGCTTGGGGGTCGGGGTGCTTGAGCTGCTCGGCGATGCCGGTGAGGTGACCAGCGAGATCGACGCATCGTTCGACGAGGTCGTCGAGATCGTCGAGGACCTGGTGTGTGGTGCCCGGTGGGGTGATCTGGCTGAGCCGGTTCTTCAGCAGGGTGGCGAAGCGTTCGAAGCAGCGGGCGGGGTTGTCGTCGTGGTCGACGTAGTAACCGGTCAAGGTGGCGAGGTCTCGTTCGGACTGCGCCTGCGGTAGGCAGGCCAGGAGTTCCTCCACGCCCATCGAGCGACGGTCGTAGTGGGTGATGCCGTTGGCTTCGAGGAGGAACTCGGCTGCCTGGACGCGGTTGTATCGGTCCTGTCCAGTCAGCCCGGTGAGGTGGTGCAGGCCCGTTGCGGGGTCGAGGGTGAAACCGACCGCTTCCAGTTGGCGTACGGCCAAGGAACTGTAGTGGCCGTCCGCGACGACGGTGCTGCCGCCGGGCTCGTGGATGAAGTGGATGAGGGACCAGGGCATCGCGTGCCTCCTTGCCCCGGGCAGGCGTGCCCGTTATCGGCGTGACTGGTGTGGCGGAGCGGGAGCTTGGGGTGGAGCAGGGGCCGACGCGGCGGGACGGGGCGGTCGCTTTGGTGTGCGCTGGGTGGCGGGTGTGGCCAGGTCGCTGAGGATCGCGGCGAGGTTGTCGATATGGGCGACGGCAGCGGTGAAGGTGGCGCGGAACTCCTCGATCCGGCGGGGAAGGGGCTCGGCCAAGCCGTCCGCGGCGAGGTCGTGCCAGCGGTCCAACGCCGCGCTGGTGAAGTCGTTCAGCGCGCGGGCGGGGTTGTCTGGGTGCTGGGCGAAGTGGCCGGCGAGGACGGCCAGATCGTGGCTGCTGGCGGCGTGCTGGGCTGCGTCGATGAGTTGCTCGCCGGTCATGTCGGTGCGCTGGCCGGGCCTGATGCCGGCGGCCATGAGGAGGAAGCGGGCGGCCTGGGCGCGGAAGTACTTCTCCTCGAACCCGCCGTGGAAGCGGTGGGAGTGGGTGTGGGGGTCGTAGGTGAGGCCGGCGGCCGTGAGCTGGCGGGCGGCCAGCTCGCTGTAGACGCCTTCGACGCGGACCTCATGCTCGCCGGGATAGGTGAAACGCAGGACGGACCAGGGCATGACGGGTTCTTCCTAGGACGTGGCCCCTGAGGGTGACTCCATGCGGGAGTCCGTATCGAACAAAACGGCCTCGTGGGCGTGAAGAAGGTGCTGCGAGATGAAGGACCGGCCCGCGACCTTCCACAGGCCCCGGCCCTTGGCCAGGGCGCCAGCGGCGTGCGTCTCGATGCTGGTCAGGCCAAGAAGACCGGCGGCGGCGTGGAGCTGGTCGGCTTCCTGGCGGTAGATGATGCGGGTGGAGCAGTCGGCCAGGAGCCCTTCGGCCAGGGCACGTCCGCGGGAGCCGGCGTCTCCGGCGGCCAGGAGATCGGAGAGGCGGTGGATGACCAGCAGGTTGGCGATACCCAGGCCGCGGGAGAGTTTCCACTGGGCCTGCATGCGCTCCAGCAGCGCGACGATGGCGCATCAGGCGCCAGGCCTCGTCGTAGATGACCCACCTCCGGCCGCCGGCCGGGTCGGCCAGGGCGGATTCCATCCACGCAGACGCGCAGGTCATGGCCAACACCAGGGCGGTGTCCTCGCCGGAGCCGCCCAGGCGGGACAGGTCGATGGTCAGCATCGGCGCGTTCGGGTCGAAGGCGGACGGTGGAGGGGGCGTCGAACAGGCCGGCGAGATCGCCGGCGACCAGGCGGCGCAGGGCGTGGGCCAGGTCGCGGGCGGCGTCGCCGAGGTCACCGGCCAGGATCGCCGCCGGCGTGGGTCGAGCTGCCCGGGGGTGTTGAGGACGGCGGTCGATGTCGCCGAGCAGCGGCGGCCCGGCCCTGGCGGGCGGCGTGGGTAACGACCGCGTCGAGCGCGACGTCGAGGGCGGTGTGCTCCATCGGGCAGCAGGTCCCGGCCCAGGACGGTGCGGGCCAGCGAGCCGAGCGAGCAGCAGGCGTCGCTTGCGGACCTCGCCTGCCCAGTCCGCCGCCGGCAGATGCGGCGGCCGGGCGGGGGCGTCCAGGGGGTTGAGGCGGCCGGGCAGGCCCGCGCCCAGGGCGATGGTGGCGCCGCCCAGGGCTTGGGCGACGGTGCTCCACTCGCCCTTGGGGTCGCAGGGCACGTAGACGCGGTAGCCGAAGGCGATCGACCGCAGGGCGAACGATTTGGCCAGCGCGGACTTGCCCTGCCGATCACCCCGGCCAACAGCACGTTGGGGTTGGTGAACCCTTCGAGCGTGCCGTACAGGCGCGAACGGATCGAAGCAGAACGACGCCTCGGCGTGCAGGTCCCGGCCGATGTAGAAGCCCTTCGCGCCGAGGCCACCCTCGGCGAGGAAGGGGTACGCGCCCGCCGCCACATGGGTGGTCAGACGATGGCCGGGCAGCCGCAGCCGACCGGCACGCCCGGAGTAGGGGCCGGGCGGTCCGGCCGAGCCGAAGTCCGGGGCCAGCTGAGGATCGCTGCCCGCCGGCTGAGGACGAGCAGCCGGGTTCGCGCTGGCGCGGGTCCGTGCGCGTGCGCCGGCGAGTTGACGGCGCACCGCGCGGCGCTGGCTACGACCGCTGTGGGTCGGGGCGAACAAGGCGGTCACCGACGCCCGGCCACGGGGAGTCATCGCTGCTCCTCCACCGGCTTGCTCACCCTCCCGGGCGAGAAGGCGGGACCGCGCTCGGCACCTGGTGCGGGGTGGTGAATGTGGCCGTGAAGCGGATCGTGGAGGTCGGCGGGGGTGGTCTGGCGGCGCACGGTCGTGCTGGCGCTCTGATGACGTTGACACAGCGTGAGAACTGCAGGGGGGTCAAGCAGCGAGGTGCCGCTCTGCACCGGGCAGTCTTCGTCCGGCAGTGAGCTGCCGGGGCGCCGCGCGGTGTGGAAGGCGTCGTGGAGGTGGACGGCGGCTTGCCACAGGCGGGTGCGCGTAGCAATGAGGTGAGCGGTGTGGGCCGGCGTGCCGTCGGCACGAGCGCGTTCGACCAGTTGGTCGACCAGGGTGTGGAGGGTGACCAGGTGAGCGTGGAGGGGGTCGAGTTCGGCGCGGGCGGGTGCGCCGGCCAGGGTCGTGCCGTGGCGGCGGTGGTGGCGCAGACCCGCGGTCGCGGCCCGCAGGTACGCCGCGGTCGGGGCGGGAGGTGCGGGCACGGCGGCCACATCCTTTCGTTCGGCGGGGTGGTGACGAGAGCTCGGCGAGGGCACGGCGGTTGGTTCAGCTGGACTGGGCGAGGGGCAGGGCGGAGGCGGTGAACGCGGCGGCTTGCTGGAAGTACAGGCGGCGTAGGTCGATCTGCGCGGTGGTGGCCGCGGTCTCGATCTGGGCGCATGCGGAGTGCAGCTGGCTGGTGGTGGGGGCGGAGATAGTCAGCAGTCCGGTGAACCCGACGTCCGCGTGGCCGGCGATCAGTTGCCGTTCGCGTTCTTGGATGTCGGCGTACTCGATCGAGTCGGCCTCGGACTCGACCTGTCCACGGCGGGCCCGGTCGTGCGCGTCGGCGATCACGCCGGCCTTGCGACGCCGCACGTCCCGCAGCGCGGCCTCCACCGACGCGGGCCGATAGAGCAGGGTCAGGGTGCGGCGCACCCCGGAGGAGAACATCACCTGGTGCAAGAAGCCCGGGGAGGTGTCGGTGCGCGGCCAGTTGTGGACCCAGTAGGTGGCGTGCACGGCGGTGTCGGTGCGGATGTGGTCGCTCTCCTCGATCTGCACCACCGGCCCGGCCGCCGCAGGCGCGACCCGGGCCGTCCCCGTGGGCGACCAGCGCTGCACCGCGGCCAGCGCCGCCGGGTCGTAGGCGGTCCGGATCACCGCGGCGATCTCCTCAGACCTCAGCCAGCCCGTGACGGTGACGCCGGCCTGGCGGGCGGAGGCGGCGAACGACGCGGCGATCTGCTCCGCCACGGTGAACGACCCGGCCAGCCCTCCGCCGGACTGGGCGATCAGCCGGCGCGCGGCCCTCAAGTCGACCGCGATCGCCACGTATGCCTCGTGCGGCGCAGCCGCCGGCCCGGCGGCGGCCACCAGATCGGCGTAGACCTCCCCCGCCAGCGGCGTGCCGGGGTGTCCGTGTTCGGCCCAGTGCCTCGCCAGGCCGTCACCGTAGTCCGGGACGGTGCGTTCGAGCACCTGGACGCACCGCACGTGGCCGCTGCGGGCCACGCTGGCCAGGACCCGCCCCCAGCCTTGGACCTGTTGGGTCTGCGTGCCCGGATCCAGCAGGGCGAAAGCCCGGGAGGTCACCCGCGCCACCAGGGTCATCGTGCGGGTGTGCGGGTCGTAGACGGCGGCGAGCCGCCGGCCGGGGTCGGCGACCATCCGCAGCGAGGCGGTAGCGCCGGGCAGATGCAGCAGACCTTCCGTGACCGGGCGGGTGGCGGGGCGGGCCCGCCACGCCGTCTGGCGGCCGGTACGCCGGGCGGCGTAGCGCAGGAGCAGCGGGATCCAGTCCGCCAGCGGCCGTCCCTCCCGACGGATCCACACCAGCCCCGCTGCCGCCGCCCAGACCGGCACCAGCCGCACCGCGCCCGGGATCCCGCCCGCGGTCAGCGCGGTCATCAACGCGGCCAGCACCAGCGCGGCCACGACCACCTGCGGGCCGGAGAGTCCGAGCAGCAGCCCGCGGCGGGAGCGGTGCGGAAACCGCACCAGCGCAACATCCTCAACGGCAGACACCACAAAGCATCACCTCGATCAACAAGCGGGGCGGGACGGGAGGATCAGTCGTCGTCGCCCTGCGGTGGGGGCGGTGCAGGAGAGGCCGGTGGCCGGTAAGCGGCATGGGGCGGGTCGCCCGGGCCGGGGTTCGGACCTGACGCGCCGTCTGCCGTCGGAGAGGTCCCTGCATGAGGGCTCCGGGTCGGCGGAGGCGGAGTGACCGGGGAGGCGCTCGGCTGGGAAGTGGCGGCCGGCTCCCCGGGGCCCGGCTTGTTGGGAGCCCCGACGCTGCCGCTGCCTCCGGGCGAGCTTGGTGTGCGGGAGGCGGGCACCACGCCGCCGGCAGGCGCCCCGGACCAGCTGGCTGGGCCCTGCGCAGCCATCGAGCCGCCGGTCTTGGCCCCGACGACCATCCGGCCGGCCGTCTGGGCGCCGCGTGCCGTGGCCGCCGCGCCCGCCCCGGAGCCCCGGTGGATGTCCTCGCCGCCTGCGCCGTCTCCGGCCCAGCGCACGAAGCGGTAGCACGCCATGGGGGTGATGAGCACCAGAGCCAACACCACCAGCCCGGCCAGCGCGTCCGCCAGCGCGGCGGAACCATTCTCGGGGCTGGACTGGCCCAGCGCGCTGACGCCGATGAGGAAGATGATGGTCATCAGCAGTTTGGAGACCACCAGCGTGGCGGTCAGCTCGATCCAGCCGCGCCGCATCCGGCGGGCGGTATCCCACCCGCCGCCCGCACCGGCGAACGGCGCGAGGGCCACCAGCACCAGGATGCCTACCTTCCGAAACAGCATCACACCCCAGTACAGGAACGCGCCGATGGTGAAGCCGATCGCCATCAGCGCCGCCATCGCCCACCCGAGCTCGTTGTTCGCATCCAGCAGCGAGACCCGGATCACCCGCTCCACGGCCTCGGACAGCGAGGTCCCGGCCGCGTCGAACAGGCCCGCCGACAGCGCGTCCACGATGCCCAGCGCGATCATCGTGAACGGGATCACGCAGAACGCGAACATCACCCCCGAGCCCGTGCCGGTCACCGCACGGCGCAGCACCGTCCCGTCCTGCCTGGCCGCGGCGTAGGCCAGCTGCAGGGAGAACGACCCGATCAACGTCACCAGGGCGATCGGGAGCAACAGGTTGTAGTTCTCCTCAAACCACCGCGCTTCCAGGTTCACCGTGGTGGTGGCGTCCACCGCGGAGGCGGCCATGTCGGCCGCTCCAGCAGCCATGTCCCCCATGGAGTCCGCGATCCAATCGCCGAACCCGGCAGTCACCGCGCCGACCGTGCCGGAGGCCGCATCGCCGATCTGGTCACACACGTATCCCACGCCGGGGATGCCGCACACGTCAGGCACGAACACCACCCCCCGGGCCAGGGCCGCTCAGCGGGCTCACGGGGCGACCCCCGGCAGCCGACCGGACACCCGACACGCCTGGTCAGGCCGGCACTGGATGGCCAGCGTCACCGAACGGGACTCCTCCCCGCGCCCGCCCTCGGCCCAGGTGATCGTCTGCCGGCCGCTGACGGTGACCACGTACACGTACGCCTCGGTCAGAACCCCCGGATCGTCCTGCACCGCCTGGAGAAACGCGGACGCGAACCGGCCGCCCTCGATGTCCGCAGCGGCTCGCTGGTCGTTCTCCTCCAACCCGGCCCACAGCTCGGCGGACGGGATCTGGGAGGCGATCGAGTCCCAGTCGGCGTACTCCTCCTCGTCGGTCATCCACGCCCGCACCCGCGCGACGCGCTCCGCTCGGGAGGTGGTGCGCGCGTCGTAGGACCACAACAGGTCGGCGAACGCCTCGGCGAACTCCACCGGATCGGTCACCTCCGGCACACCACCTGCTCCTTCAGCTGTGCCGTCGCCCTCGTCGGACTCGGCGTCCCCCTCGGGAGAGGTTCCGGAGGGGTCGGTAGCCGCTTCATCGCCGGTTCCTGCCGGCGGAGGGGGGTAGTCGTTGTCCATCACGAAGGTCAGCGCCCAGGTGCCGGCCGTCAGCAACACCAACACCGCGACGACGATCGCCATCCGGTGACCAAGCGAGAGCGACGTGTGTCCGTCAGGCTCGCCGTATCCATAGGTCGGTTTCTCGCGTTTCCGCATCACTCCACCTGCGTTCCGAGATTCGTGAAGAAGGCCACGATGCCGTTGGCCGCCCCCAGCAACAGCGCCCCGCCAGCCGCGACCAGCACGCCCTTCTTCCCGGTGGCCTCCGCACCGTGCGAGGCGGAGAAATGCCCCCACCCCCACACCGCCACGGAAACCGACAGGGCACCAACGATCGCGATGATCGCGAAGAGATTGATCGAACTGATCGTGCTCTTCAACACATCCAGCCCCGGCAACCCACCATCCGCCGGTTCGATCCCAGGGTCATAAGACAAGAGCCACGACGCGTCAGGACGCCGCATCACAACACCACCTCGCACAGAGCGGTCAAACAGAATGAGAGAACGAGAAGAAGGAGCCGTGAGAAAAGACGGCGCTCGGACACTTCGAGAGAAATGCGAAGGGAAATCGCGGTGTCAGCCGACGATGCGTCGGGCGGTGATCAGCTGGGGCTTCCACGTCTCCCAGGTCGCCAGGCGGACCACATCGCCTGTCTTGGGGGCATGAACGACCAATCCCGATCCGAGATACATCCCCACATGGCCAGGGCCATCTGCCCCCGGTGTGGTGAAGAGAAGATCGCCCGGTTCCACTTGGCCGGCGGCGATCGGGCGGCCTTCGTGCACCTGGGTGAAGGTCGTACGCGACAACGCCACCCCGGCCGCCGCATACGACTGCTGCATCAACGAGGAACAATCACAGCGCCCCATCGGGTCGCTGCCGTGCGGATCAGTGCACGTCCCGCCCCACTGGTACGGAGTGCCCAACTGACCAAGGGCCCACACGATCGCCTCACGCACCGCCCGCGGCGCTCCGTCAGGAATGCGGTAATCCTCGGGGATACTTCCCGGGGTCAGAGAGTCCCACGGCTCGCCGGGGTCATCGACCGCGCCGTTACTGGGGTCTTTCACACTCCAGGCCGGTGACCGCGCGCTGCAACGCGCTCGCCAGTGGCTCCCACCGGGCATACGCGTTCGGGTACGCCGAGCGCTGGACCGCCTGGGCCGCCTCGGTCAACGGCAGTTCCTGCCAGCCGGGCACCTCCAGCAGCGCGTCGTAGAACCGGGTCGCGGCGTAGACCGGGTCCATCAACTGCTCCACACTCCCCCACCCCTGGGACGGGCGTTGCTGGAACAGCCCCACGCTGTCGCGGTCGCCGTAGTCCAGGTTCCGAAGCCCTGACTCCTGCAACGCGGTCGCCAGCGCGATCTCCCGTCCCCGCCGCGGAACCTCCATCTGTTCGCCCGTCACCTCGATGGCGATGGCGTTGGGAACCTGCTCGGCGGGGTCGCTCAGTCCCTCTCCGGCCGCCCTCTCCACGCTGCTGGCGACCTGGTCCACGTCCACCTGGTCATTCGGCGCGCAGCCAGGGAGCTCCTCCTGGTAGGCGCCGAAGGCAACGCCAACCGCACCAGCCAAGACCACCGGTGTGAACACCGCCGCAGCGCCCAGCGCGGCGGCTATGGCCGCTTTCACGCCCGCTCACCCAAAGGCACACGCATCAATCCCTCATCCACCGAGCATCCTCTTCCCCACTCGAAAGGCCACCGGGCCATTCCACTGTCAGACCATTCGTGACGCCCCCACAGATCGAACGGGCTCTGCGGGGGCGCCGTTCGCTTTGACAACGGCCGCCAGCCGCTCGCGTAATCTCCACCCCACGGTGCCAGCCCTTCCCTGCCTCGCCGGGTCAACAACAGCGGCGCCACACCAACCCGGTGGTCGGCGCGGCAACACCCCAGACGGTAGAGAAGGATTCCGGCCGCTCCAAACGACCTACGCCGGGGAAGTCGAAGGGTCCGTACATTTCTGGCGGCCGAAGAACGCGGCTACGCTTCCCCATCTCCCTGCGTACTCGCAGGCATCTTCCCTCGACGGAAGGACCCTCCCCCGGATGCCGTACTCCCTGCGCCAGGGCGACGCCCTCACCGTGCTCTCCGAACTCCCCGCGAACACGGTCGACTCCGTCATCACCGATCCGCCCTACAATTCCGGCGGACGCACCGCGGCCGAGCGCACCAGCCGAACCGCGCGACAGAAGTACACCTCAGCGGACGCCACCGGGCCGTTGGCCAACTTCGACGGCGAGAACAAGGACCAACGCTCCTACGGCTACTGGCTCACCCTCAACCTCACCGAGGCATACCGCGCCACCAAACCGTCCGGCACCTGCCTCATCTTCTCCGACTGGCGACAACTCCCCATCACCACCGACGCCTTCCAAGCCGCCGGATGGACCTGGCGCGGCATCGCCACCTGGCACAAACCAGCCGCCCGACCACAAAAGGGCCGCATCAAACAGGACTGCGAATACATCGTCTGGGGCACCAAAGGACCGGTCGACGCCACCACCAATCCCGTCTACCTGCCGGGCCTGTACTCCGCTTCCCAACCCCGCGGCGCCAACCGGCACCACATCACACAAAAACCCCTCGACGTCATGCGGCAACTCGTCACGCTCTGCCCGCCCAGCGGCACCGTCCTCGACTTCTGCGCCGGGTCCGGATCCACCGGCGTCGCCGCCCTCCTCGAAGGCCGCGACTTCATCGGCATCGAGAACAGCCCGCACTACGCCACCATCGCCAATGAGCGGCTATTGCAGGCGATGCAACAAACACACACCCGGGACGACTTCGACCTCGCCGCCCCGGAACGACCCTGAGGCCCCGGTACGGCTGGAGGCGGGTCACGCTGCCCGCGAAGCCGCAACGCATCGGCGGGCATCAGGAGGCGTGTAGCGAAGGCCCCACCGAAGCCCCTAACCTCTAGCGCAACACGTGATCGACGCAGAGTAGCGCTTGGGGGAGAACCGCAGTGGGGTTACTCATGGTCGGAGCGGCGGTCTACTGCGTACTCCAACTCGCGCTGCTGGCCTGGCCGGTGCGGGCGACCCGCCTCTCGACGGTGATGCTGGCGTTCGTCGTCGGCGCATACGGCTCGGGCATGCTGGTGCTGCTGTTCACCCTCGGATGGTGGCGCATCGCGGTGGAGACCGGCGGCGTCCCGGAGGAGGTCACCGACTCCCTGTCCCGGAGCGTGGCGCCCATTGCCGAGGAACTGGCCAAGGCCGTGCCGTTGTTGCTGGCCGCCGGCTTCCTCGGGGTGCGTCGGCGGCAGTGGGGTCTGGCGGACTGGGTCGTTCTGGGTGCGGCGGTCGGGTCGGGCTTCGGGCTGCTGGAGACGCTGCTGAACAACCCGCCGGCGCCGGGCGAGTTGACGTCCATGCCGGACGGCGGGTGGATGGGCCAGCCGGGTCTGAGTCTGAACGCGGCGTACTACCCGTCCGTCGAGGAGGTGCTGTTCTCCTGGCTGCCGTCCTCGACCGGGGTGGTCGAGATCGGTATGGGCTTCGACGGCACGATCGGGACCGTGCGCCACGTGCCGTGGGGCGTGCTGGACGGCCTGGCGGTCGGGCTGCTGGTGCGGTCTCGTGGGTGGCGCCGGGCGCTGGCCGTGGCGCCGCTGGCGGCGGCGATCTGGCACCACCGGGCAGTCAACAACGGCTACGACGCCGTCAGCTGGGCCGACGACCTGCTGGTCCCCGCAGCGACGGTGATCCTGCTGGGCGCGATCGTCGTGGACTGGCGGCAGCTGCACTGGGGCAAGGCCACCGTCCCCAGCGTCCTGCTGGCCGGCGAACGCCCCGGCCACGCCGGCGGGCTGATCGCTGCTGGCAACCGCCATCTGCCGTACACCGCGCTGGCCGTGTCCCGCTACGTGCGCGCCCGCCGCGGCCTGCTGTACGCCGCCGCCCGCACCCGCACCGACGACCTGCACCGGATCGAACCGCTGCGCCAGACTGTCGCCGATACCGCCGCGCTACTCGACCACGCCCACCACCATGGCCGCTGGGACTCCGCCCGCCTCCGCGCCGCCCGCCGCGCCGCCCGACGCCGACGCTGGCCCCTCCTCGCGATACCCCTGCTCCTCGCCCTCCCCTCCCTGCTCTACCTCGTCGCCGGGAACTTCCCCTCCACCCACACCCTGGGCGAGTGGTTCACCCGCTCACCCGGCACCTGGATCCTCTTCGGTTGCGCCGCCGCGTCCCTGGCCTTCACCCTCCTCGTCCTCGTCCTCCTCGTCCGCGCCTGGCGCCCCACCCGCGCCCAGCCACTCGGCGAACCCGTCGCCGCGCTGGTCCTGCGCCTGCTGGCCGGCATGGGCGCCGCGATCGCCGGCGGCTGGCTGCTCTACCTGCGCGTGGCCGGCACACCCCTCGACGCCGAGATCGTCGACACCGACCGCGCCTCACTCATCGCCGCCCTGGACAACTTCCTGTTCTACCTCGGCCTGGCCCTCTTCGCCGCGGGCCTGTTCGCCCTCTTCCCACCCGGCGGCCTCGCTCTGGCCGGCATCACCGGCGGCCTAGCCACCGGCGGCGCAGCCCTCAGCGCCAACCTCGCAGGCGCCGCCGTAGCCGCCGGCATCCTCGGCACCGGCACGGCCATCGCCTACAACGAGGCATCCAACAACAGCGGCTCGAGCTCGGGAAGCAGCGGCTCTACGAGTCCCCGAGACGTGCACAACGCAGTCCGCCGTGGCGAGCGGGACGTCGACGAGGCAACCGTCTGGAAGGACGGGGACATGTACGTGAACCCGGAGAACGGCAGGATCGTCAAGGTTCTCGACAAGGGCGACGGTACCTCGGATATCGTCATCAAGGATCCCTCGAATCCCAGTGGTCAGGCCATCACGCGGTTCAACGCTCCCAACAGTTATGTCGAGCGGCGTATTGAGCTGGGAGAGTGGCTGTGATTCGTCTATCGGAAACATGGTGTGAGGCGTCATGACGGACGACCGACCCGCCCCTTCGCGGGAGGACGTGGATGCGCGATGGGTCGCGCTGATCGAGGGGCGTACGACTCGGGAGGAGGTGCATGCCTGGGCGTCGCAGTGGGTGGGCAAGGTTCCTGTGCACGATCCGATGGTCGATTCGGCGCTCCTGCACCTGCACGGGTTTGGCCTCTGGGTCGGGGCGAACCCCTCCTACGTGTCTGCTCGGCGAAGCGACGACTATCTTCATTCGGACGAGGAGGTCGTCAACGCCTACCGACGCTGGCAGGCCGACTGCGTGAAATTCGACACCGACCGTGAGGGCTATCTGCGAGAGAAGCGTGCGGCGGTTGAGGCACACCTCGAACAGGAGCGAAGGAAGAACGGTTAGCCACACCGCTTTGGAGGGTCATGGAACTGTTCGACGTTGTGCGGTTGGCCGTCGACCTTCCGGGGGAAGGACTGCGAGCAGGCGCCGTTGGGGCGGTCGTCGACATCCATGAGCAGCCTGTAGCCTACGAGGTCGAGTTCACGGACACGGCTGGCCACACCACGGCCTTGCTCGCCCTTCGTCCGGAACAACTTCAGCCTGTCGAGTAGTTCCCCACCAGGATGAAGGCAGTCACTGCCTGACGGACGGTCCGTGCTGGACCTCGCTCGCTCCACAGGCCGCCCCCACTCGTCGGACAACAATCCGCTCTCACCACTTCGGAACGATCCCCGGACGAAGTGTTCGGAGAGGACGTCTTCGAGGCCCGAGGTACCGGGTACCCCCCTCCCACCGGACGTCGCGCTCGACCGACGCCGAGCGGTCGAGCGCCTCGTTCGCTTCGGATCCGGTTCTCGTCTAACTCCTGCCGTGCCGTGGTCAGGGGCGTGTCACCGGGGTCGCCACCACCACTGGGTGGCTCCCACAGGCATTCCGCGTCAAGGGGTCACGGCAGCGCGGAGGAGTACGCGAACGCGGAGTCCAGACGGATCACCCGCGCGCTCGGGGGGATATGTCGCGTCCAGTTGAGGTGACGTGGCCCTGGCCCTACCCGTAGCCGTCTACAGCTGCCAAACCGCGAGTCGACCGTTATCAGCGATGTCCGGCCGTTCCAAACCGCGCTGGACACAGATGCTCGGTAGCTCCGTTGCGTTCGTTTGCGCAGAAGGGAGCTACCGGTGGCTGACGAGGGTGGGAAAGACGCAACAAGGGCTGAGCCGATTCGTTTTCCGGAAGCCGAGTTGGGTGATCTGGCTGCGCATGTGGCCCGGTTGACCGCGCGAAGCCGATCTCACGACCAGATGCTCGATCGTCTCGCCGATGAGGGCTGGTCTTCATCTTCCTCGGCCGTAGCCGATACCGAGGGCCCTGGCGACTCCTCCGGGTCGTCGTTCATCGTGGCGTTGGATGGCGACGCCTATGCGGAGGAGTTGGCGGCGCTGACGCGGTGGGTGGACGAGGTCCTGCTGCCGGTCTACGGACGGGAGGTTTCCACGCAGGCGCCGTGGTGCCCGTGGTGGGCTGAGCATCCGGAGGCGGTGGCGCGGCTGCACGGGCTGTGGCTGGCCTGGCAGCAGCACATCGCGCCCGAGGCGGGGCTATCGGGACCGGCGGTGTGGCATCGCGACCACCTGGATCACGTCTGGGCGCAGTTGCGGGCGCCCAACGGCCCGTTCTCGGCGTGCATGACGAGTCCGAAGCGGCCCGCGCACCGGCTGCTCCGCGCGCCGAGCACCGCGCAGGGGCCGGCTCCGGAGGCGTTCGGGACGGCGGCGTGAGTCGCCCGGGACGTCAGGCGGCCTTCGGCTTCGCAGCCGACCCGCGGGCGCTGGAGGACCTGCGCAACGCCCCCGAGCGGATCCGGGAGCTGGCCCTGCTGCACCTGCAAGACCTCGTTCACGGTGAGCAGCGCGGTGCCCGGCTGGGCCGGCGGTCGGGAGTGGACCTGACCGGGTGCCGCCGGTTGTACGTCGACCCGCTCGCGACCTGGCGAGTCGTCTACCAGGAGCGACCCGCCCCAGCCGGTGCAGAGCGGAAGCTGGAGATCTTCCTGCTGGCGGTCGGGCCCCGCGAGGGCCACGAGGCGTACAACACCGCGGCCCGACGGCTGGGCCGGTTGCCCGGCGCGGCGCCCAGCGAACGCGTCGAGGCGACCCGCGGGCGCTCGCGATCCGGTTACCCGCCGCCGGACCTCGCCCTGCCCCCGCTCCGGGTCGCGCAGGGCACGGGGCTGCCTGCCGGCCGGCTCGGATCGCATCAGGCATGAGCACCGGAACGAAGGAGGAGCGGGGCATGGTGATGGGGAGCGGGCCGGACTATCGGCTTGAGGGCTTCCAACCCGCGGATCCTGCGAGCGGGGACGAGTTCGACGTCCTGACGCTGTCCGATGACACGTTCACCTCGTTGGCCTGGCACCACGACCGGGACGGGGTGGCGAGCTACTGGATCTTCCATGACTGCTCGGCGACGTGGGGTCTTCCTGGCGCCGCCGAATTGGTGGCGCTGTGCGTCGTCCGCGATCCGGCGACGCGCACCTTCCGGTTCAGCTACTCCAGTGAGCCGATCCTTCCGCTCGCACAGCGCTTCCTCATCAGCTGCGGCGCCCCCAGCAGGGCCCTGGAAATGCGGCAGGCACAGCGGTTCGCCCAACCGGCCGACCAGGACACGACCTGGCTGGAGCGGCAGTTGCGGTACTCCCATCACCGCTACGAGGTGCTGGAGCACTACACCCACGGCCCGGTGAGCGCCACTGACGGTACGAGCATCCGCGTGCTGGTGCACGACCGCGACATGCACCACGCTCACCAGCCCTACCGGCTCTTCCTGGAAACCACCACGCCGGACTTTTCCACCTACACCCTCCGGCAAGGCGCCTTCACCGATCAGGACGCGGTGGAGGCGTGGTTGGACCGCTGGTACGCCGACCCGTCCACCGCGCTGCCGGACCCCCAGGCGCTGGGGACCTCGCCTCCCTCCGCAGGCACTCCTGCTGTCGCGGTCCCCGCCGACCATCCACAAGCCCCGCCGCCGGGCGCTCAGCACACCCGGCGGCGCTGATGCACAAGAAGGACAACGTGGTCGCGATGACAGACGAGACGTTGCCGCTGCTGGAGCAGCAGATGGCTGCTCGGTTTGGCCGCCCGGTCGAGCAGCTGTACGCCGAGGCCGGTGGGCAGACCGCTGACCCTGCCGTTCAGCGCGTTCTGGAGTGGCACCAGCGGCTGGTGCACACCGACGCCTGGCTGCGGCGCTGTGAAGACGCGTTGCTGGCCCACCTCACCAGCGACCAGGTCTCCTTGGCTGAGCGCGAGCGGGAGATGGCCGAGCCCGCCGAACGCCTCGCAGCCGCAGTTCGGGCTCGTGCCGCGGTCGCCACCACCCTGCTAAACCTCTTCAACGCCCCGCCCCCGACGCAGACCACCACCCTCGCGCACTCGCGGCGAGCCGCAGCTGCCGCTCGCACCTCCCCGGCCGTCGCGGCCGGCCGTACCGACAGCAGCTCCCGCACGCCCGGTGTGGCCCAGCCGACTCCCGTTGCTGGCCCGGCGGCGCCCCGTCGCCTACGACCGTGACCCCCGTCCGCTCTCCGGAGAGCCACATGTCCGACCCCTCCTGGTCCTCACTCACGCTGGACGAGTTCGACCACGCCGAGAACGCCATCCACGACCTCACACCGCTATGGACCGTCCGGGTGCTGCACGCCCTGCAGCGGCATGGCCCGCTTCGTTTCGCTGAGGTCGTCCGCGCCGTTCCTGATTTCAGCACGTACTACGCCGGCGTGCGGTTGCAGCGCATGCGGGTGGACCAGCTCGTCACCCGCACCCGCACGGCGGACAGCAGCGTCTACGAGCTGGCCTTCCCCGCCGAGTCGCTGACTCCGGTCTTCGATGCGCTCACTCGCTGGTCACGGGACCATGTCCGTACCGCCGAAAACGCCCACTCCCCGGAGATTGGCATCGAGTGGGCCCTGGGACTGCTCAACCGTCGTCACCTCTTCACCTTCCTCCAACTCCTTGACCAGAGCGGGCCTTTGCGTCAGCGCGATATCCATCGACGGCTGCCGCACCGTCTCGCGCTTCCCACGATCCAGTACCACGCCAGCCAGCTCGAACGCGACGGCTTCCTCGCCCGCACTACGCCAACGCCCCGCTCACCGTTGAGCCTCACTCCCCGCGCGCAGTCCCTCCCCCGCGTGGCGAAAGCCCTCGCCACCTGGCAGGAACATCGCGCGCTCGGTCCGATCTCCTCCCCGGCTCAGGCCGCCACACTCCGAACGACGGCCATAGCCTCGCGCCACCCGGCGCAGACGCCTCCGCGGCCCTTGTACCGAAAGAGCGACCTGTTCTCCCATCCCGACGCGCCCGAGGCCCCGCCTCGAGCCTGGACACCTCCCGCACCAGGACGCCATCGATGACCGGCACCGCCAACCACACACCGCCACCAGAGCCGGCGCCCGAGGAGGGCGAGGTGTACGTCACGCCTCGCTACCTGGCCGGCACCCGCTGGACCGGTGATCCCGCCCTCGCGCCCCTTCTCGAACTCGGCTGGCCCCACCACCACGACGAGCTCGGCAACTTCTACATCTCCAGCCCGGACCAGACCCTCCGCGTCGGCTACCTCCCGGAAGGTGAGAACTTCGGGTTGTGGCGCATCGCGGCAGCACCAGATCCCTTCGCCATACCCGCGTGGTCCGGCTGGTTCAGCGACCAGGCACCCGAGGAGATCGTCCACGACCTCCTCACTGCGCTCGCCCAGGACTACCAAGACGACGATCAACGCCACCTGACCGGTCCGCGCCAGACCGTCCACGCCTACGCGCCTCTGGCCGAGGCCGGCTGGCGAGCCCGGTTCGACGGACGCATCGCCAACATCACCGCCCCCGATGCCTTCGCCCGCCTCTCCTTCCACCCACGCGCGGCGGACATCCGCGAGCAGATCGTGACGCGTACGGAGATCACGCAGGCGTGGTGGCTCGCAGCGGGCTGCGACACCACCGCGGACTGGCAGGCCACCTTCACCCTGGGCACCCCCACCCATCTCCTCGCCGCCGTCACCGCCGCGATGGCGAACCCCGCCCCGGTGCTGCGCCACCCCGACCAGATCCCCGACGGGCACAGGCCGCACATCAGGATCCGACGCGTCCACCAACCCGCCCTGGCCAATCGCCCCGCCGCCCTGCCCGCCGAACAGGCCGGCCAACGTCCGACGTCGCCTCCGCCGTCGGCTGCGCGACGCCCTCCGACACCGTGACCGAACGGCACAACCCGTCCGCCCCAGCACAAGGAGGGTCCCGTGACCGACAACCCGGAACCACCCCTGGCCGGCACCCGCTACCTGACCGAGCTGCTCGGCATGAACCCGCCCGACCTCCTCAGCCTTGCTCCGGAAGACTCCAACGACCGAGGCGCCGCACTGCTCGCCGCGTGGACCGTCGTCCATCTGGACGAGACCCATAAGGACCTCCTCCAACAGTTGCAATGGCTCCGCACCGCCCTCCCGGCACCCGAGGTTCCCTTGCACGACCTCGACGAGCACGCCCTGGCAGCCATCACCGACCGCGCCAGCGGCATCGGTGCCGCGGCCACCCGGCTGACCGCCGCCCGCCAGCACCTGAACACCGTCCTCGCCATGCTCCGCCCGCAGCTCAACCAGCTCATCGCCGAACGCGCCGAGCCCCAGGCCCCAACGACCTCGACGAACACGCGTTTCACCGCCGCCCGCATGACCATGACCTCCCAGCCGACCTCGACGCAGGATCGCCCCCATGGCCGATGACGCACTCTGAGGCGCCACCTGACAGTGAGGATTGGCCATGGCATCGCTCGGGGGTCTGGCTCTCCGACTGACTGACGCTTTGGCTGTCCTTCGCTGGAATCGTCGGCTTGCCGGGCGGTGCCGCCTGGCGTGTGGCCGGTCGGGCGTCTGTGACTTCATAGGAGCCCGGCCAAAGGTCCCATCACTGTCTTGTCCGTCTGCCCGACCGGCCCGCGCCCTCTCACCGGTGCACGTTGGAAGGGCAGCACACAACAGCATGGCAGCACAGGACATAGCGGTGGTCGGCGGCATCGACACCCACGCCGACCTCCACCAGGCCGCGGTCATCGACAGCATCGGCCGGCACCTGGCCACCCAGCAGTTCGAGACCACCCCGGACGGCTACCGCATGCTGCTGGACTGGCTGCGCTCGTACGGCGAGGTCCTGGCCGTCGGGATCGAGGGGACCGGTGCCTATGGCGCAGAGATCGCCCGATTCCTCACCGCGAACGAGATCACGGTGGTGGAGGTGGACCGGCCCGATCGCAAGGCCAGGCGGGACAACGGCAAGTCCGACTCCATCGACGCCTACGCGGCCGCGACCGCGGTCCTCTCGGGGCGGGCCGCAGGCACGCCGAAGGCCCGGAACGGGATCGTGGAGGCGATCCGGGCCCTGCGGGTGGTCCGCAAGAGCGCCGTCAAAGCCCGCACCCAGACCATCAACCAGATCCGCACCCTGATCGTCACCGCCCCTTCCGATGTCCGGGACAAGCTGCGAGGTCTGTCCACGCGCGAACTGGTCGACACGCTGGTCCGCTCGCGTCCGGCAGGCGAACTGACCCACCCGGCCTGTGCGGTGAAGACCGTGCTGCGGCGGCTCGCCCGCCGTTACCAGGCGCTCGACAAGGAGATCAAGGAAGCCGACCGGGAGATCGGACCACTGGTCACCCGGGCAGCCCCCAGGCTCATCGCCCTGCCCGGCATCGGCCCCGAGACCGCCGGCCAACTGCTGACCAGCGCGGGTGACAACCCCGACCGGCTGCGCTCCGAGAGCGCCTTCGCCCACCTCTGCGGGGCCGCCCCCGTGCCCGCGTCCTCCGGCCGCACCAACCGCCACCGCCTCAACCGGGGCGGAGACCGCCAGGCCAACAACGCACTGCACACCATCGTGCTGGTCCGCATGAAGTACGACCAGCGCACCCAGGACTACGTCGCCCGACGCACCGCCCAAGGCATGACCAAAAAGGACATCGTCCGCTGCCTGAAACGGTTCGTCGCCCGCGAGGTCTACCGCCGCCTACCCCACATGACCCGAACACCCGAACCACCCCCACAGACAGCTTGACGATCTATAGGAGCTTCCTGGGCCCTGTTCACGCTTGGTGACCTATTGCGACCGCGGCGGCGTGGGCGGCTCGGATGGCCTGCTGCTGCACCTCGCACAGGCCGACCTCGCTGACCTCGCTGTCGCCGAAGTACCGCAACCCGCACAGCACCAGGTTCCCGAACAGCTCCGCGATGTGCTGCGAGGAGAGCGTGGACGCCACCACACGCCCGATCGGGTTGGAGGGATACAGCTCCAGGAACGGTGCGGAGACATCCGGGACGAACCCGCGCATCCCCAACGAGCCCAACCACCGGTTAGCCTCCATCACGGTCAGTCCGGTCGGCATCGACTTCTGATGCGGATCGCACTCCCTCCACATCTCCTCCGGGATCCCTCGGTGGAAGCACAGCCCACCCTCCGGGCCGATGACCGCGTAGACGTTCGTATCGCTGAAAGACCCCATGCCCCCGTCAACGGCATCCCCGACCGTCAGTCACGACCTGCGGCCAAACCTTTGATACGCCTACTCACCGAAGACGCACCACGCCACGCCCTCCACCCGTTCGGCGCTTCCCCCGGTGCCCTCCGACGACGAGGCGCTCAACCGACGCCCGCACCGCTGAGAGTGGCTCCGCGCCCACGCGTGCGGCGCGCGGAACCACTCCAGCAAAGACTCTTGCCAAGTCCGGCGACTCCAAGCGAACATCCCACACCCCTTGCGGACAAGGCCGCAGGTCAACGAAGGGATGCCGCCATGGAGCCTCCTGCCCCATCGCCACTGCCAAGGCATGTGGCTACACCGCCGTATCACGTCACACCACGTTTCCTGGCCGCAGCCGAACCCGACGCCGCTCGTCTGATCTTCGCGGCCCTCGACGCGGCCGGCTGGGTGAACTGGAGCGACGACCTCGGCAACGCCCAGGCGTCCGACGCCGACCACCGCCTCGCGGTCCAGTTCCTCCCCGAGGAAGACCGCTTCCTCCCTGCGGGCCACGTCCTGTGGCTCCTGTGGGCCCGCCCCACCCCTGACGTACCGCCGGTGTGGCGGGCGGAGTTCACCGACGCCACGCCCCACGAGATCCTCTTGCCCCTGATCACCGCCATGACCACCGACCCCGACGCCGTCGCCACGGCAACGCCTGGCGAGGCGGTGCGGGCCGAGGGCGACAGGGTTCTTCAGCCGCTGTTCGCCGCCGGCTGGCTACCCGACCGCACCGGCCAACCTCTGACCGCCCACGCCCCCGGCCTGCGTGCCACGTTGAGCCACCACGACGATGCCTGGCGCCTGGAGGCTCGTCCCACCGCGCGCTCGGCACCCCTGTGGGGCGGGCTGCTCGAGACCACCACTCCGCTCCACCTCGTCCACGCCCTCAGCACCGCGCTGGCCGACCCGTCCCCAGCCGAGCGATTTGAGCTTCCCTTCGAAACGGGGGGTCACGTCACCCTGGCCCCCGCTCGGAGGGATTGATCGTGTCCCGCCGAGAGAGCGACGAGTCCCTGACCATGAGCCAGTTGATCCATCAACTCCAGGCGTTCGAGCCGGACACCCCGGTCCGTCTCGCTCTACGCCCGGACTTCCCGTTCACCCATCGCATCGGGCTGATCGTCGACGGCCGACGCGACGACGGCACCCTCGTGGTCTACATCGCCCAAGGTGACCAGGAGGGCTATCTGCCCACCGCTGTTCGCAGGGCTCTCGGTTGGCCTCCCGGCTGACCGACCCCACCTCAGCGTAGGGGCCGCCTCGACCTGTTGGTCGAGGCGGCCCCTACGCGTTCACGCTGGCGATCAACCGCGCAACGGGCGGCCAGGTGGCGTTACCAGTAGGTGCCCGCGAAGGTGCCATCGAAGCCCAATGCCTGGTTGCCGGCCTCTATCGTGGGATACACCCGATCTAGTTCACCGTGGTACGTCTCGTACCAGTCGACGCCGATTCTGGGCTCGGCCCATTCGTGAGCGCACCGGCACCGTACGCGGATCTGGTCCTGGACGCGGATCAGCAGCCAGTCCCGCTCCGCTCCGCACGCCTGGCACCGCATGAGCTGTTCGCCCAGCGGGAGCTCGAAGGGATACGGCCAGCAACTCGAACCCGACTCGTCCAGGCATCTCCCGTCACAGGCTGCCTGAGCTACCTGCTCCGGTGTGGAGTGCACGGTGTTCTGTGTGGTCACGTCGTCCTCCCACATCAGCGAGAATCGGACACTCAGCATGCGCGGCCCTCCCGGGGAAGTCCACCCCATTCTCGGAGGTCACACGGGCCACGACATCGGCCCGGACGTCTCTCCTCTGGATGCGAGGGGCACAGGCTGCCGATCTCGCCGGACGTGCTGCCCCGGCACCACGTGGGCGCTTCATCGTCGGGGGTCACCTGGCGGCAGCGGTTGCGGGTCGCGCTTCGCGGGGCTTGTCGGCGGCGGTGGGTGGCGGGCGTTGTCGAGGTCGTGGGTGTCCGGTTCGGTGGAGAGGTTCGCGAGGTGGTGTAGCCGCCACACCAGCACGTCGCTGAGGAACTGGGCGCTGTCCAGCTCCCGGGTCTCGATGGCCTGGCGGAGGAGCGCGGCGATGTCGGCTCCGGCGTGTTCGGCTTGGTCGAGGGTGGCTGCCAGGGCCGGCCAGCCGCGTTCGGTGAGGAGTTGCTCGGCGCCCTCGGGGTAGACCGCCCGGAGCGTGGCAGCATGCCGGTCGCGAACGTGCTGAGGCAGCCCCAGGCCGTGTTCCCGCAGGGCGGTAAGGGGGCGGCGGGCGGTGATGCCGTAGGCGGCGCGCAGGTGCTCGGCGGCCAGCTGGGCGGCGGCAGCCTGCTGGTGGTGGTCTCGGGCGGCGTGCCAACTCTGGGCCGCCAGCACGAGCAGGACCAGGGAGGCCAGCAGGGTGGCGGCGGCGGTGCCGTCTCGGCCTCGGCCCAGGACGGGACCGGCGTAGATCAGGGCGCGGGCGGCGCGGCGCAGGGCGTGGCTGTGAGCGTGGGCGGCGCGGATGTGGCAGCGGGAGGCGCGCTCGAACGCCGTCGCGGCGGCCCGGATCTGGGCGCGGGTGGGCCGGGCGCTGGTGGCGGCCAGGGCATCCAGAACCTCGCTGGCGGCGGCCAGCTCGGCAGCAGCACGGGGATCGTCGTCACCGCGGGTCAGGGTGGAGGCCGCGTCCCAGGCCGCGGCGGCGGCCTGGTGGCGCGCGGCGGGCGGCGTGCCCCTGTCGTTGACCGGCGACGTGGAGGCATCGGTGTCGGTGTTGTTCAGGCGGCGGTGGATGCGCGGCCAGGACAGGTCGGGGGCCAGGGTGGAGCCGGAGAACCATACCGGGGTGCCGCCGGCGGTGCGATCGCCGGGGAGGGCGACGGTGTAGCCGGTCACGTCGCCAGACGGGGCGATGCGCTGGCGGACCAGGAGGCCGTGGTCCGCGAGGCGTTGGAAGAACTCCTCCGGCGCGGTGGCGCCGACCAGGGCCTGGCGGACCGCCTCGCGGAGGTGTTCGCGCGGTGTGCGCGGGCGCCCGTGGCGTTCAGCCTTGGCGCGTTCGGCGCTGGTGGGCCGGCGCGCGGCGGTGCCATCGCCCGCGTGGAGACGGCGCAGACCAAACTCGACCTCGATACTGCGGCATTCGGCTTGTGCGCGGGCGGCGTCGGCCTGTAGCCGGGGGCGGCGGCCGTCTTCCCGCACGAGGGTGGCGACGATGTGGATGTGATCCCCGGCGTGTCGGATGGCCGCCCAGCGGCACGCATCGAGATCGCCCGCAGGGGCGATGCCCGTCGCGGCGACCATGCGATGGGCGATCTGGCCCCACTCGGCGTCGCTCAGCTCCCGGTCTTCGGGGGCAGCGCGTACCGAGGCGTGCCAGACATGCCGACCAGGCCGGCGATGCGCGGGCAGCGCACGCACCGGCTGGTCCAGGTGGCGGGCCAACTGGGCGAGAGTGACGTCCGAATCGCGGACAGGATCGGGGACGGCCTGATCCCAGGCGGCGACGAGGTGGGGATCGGTGTGCTGGTCCCGGATTCCCGGCCCGTAGAGGTAGGCCAGCAACCCCACGGTGCGCGCGCCGCGCTTGGCGATCTTCGGGATCACACGACCACCCCGCGGTGTGTGCCGGTATCAGGCGGTGCGGCGGGCCCGCAGGCCAACGGAACTCGGCGTGGACGGCGCGGGACGGGGCGCAGGGCTGGGGTTGGGCGCGGTGGGCGTTTGGACCTGGCCGCGGTGGGGGTGGGTGGTGTGCCGGTCGGCGAGTTCACCGCGCAGGGCGCCGAGCTCGGTGGCATAGGAGGCGATCTGGTCGGTGATGTACTCCATGCGCGCGGCGTACAACTCGTCGAGGCGGTCGCCGAGGCCGTGCCACCACCGTGCGGTCTCGCGCAGCGCATCGAGCGTGGCGCTCAGCACGCCCATCGGGTCGGTGATCTCCGCCAGGGCAGCTGCGGCCTCGCGCGTGTGCCCCGCGCGGGAGACGCGGTCGGTGATGTGAAAGATCTCCAGACTCGCGGCGGACGTCCACGGCGTGCCGGGCACGGGCCCATTGGTTGCGAGGCGGAGGTCGAGGGTGACGTCGAACCCGATGTGCGTCAACGTGGCTGCCGCCCGCCCGACGAGGTGTCGCTGCTCCGCGAGATCGGTGAGGGACGACGGGAGGCGGTGATAGGTCTGCTCGCCGCGGGCGTCCGGGATGAAGCCGGACCGTTGCAGGACCGCGGAGGCGAGAGCGCCTCCGCCTTCGACGAGGACGTGGCCGGTGGCCTCTTCGCGGTGGAAGACGACCGCTAGGAGCGATGGCGAGGTGGAGGGCACGGGGGAACAGCTCCGATCGCTGCGGGCCGGGACGTGGCATGGCTGGTGGCGGGATGAGGGTGTGGGGCTAGCGGTCGGTCATCTGGTCGACGGCGTGCTCGACGCGGTCGATGGCGTCGGCGACCGCTCGCAGGACGGCGGGCACATGCGGCAGGTCGCTGGCGCCGGAGTTGAGCGCCTTCGCGACTTGGTTGAGGTTGTTGCCCACGTGCCTCAGGTGGCGTCGGGCCAGAAACAGCTCGCGAATCGTTGCGTGGTCATCCGCGATGTAGGCACCCGGCGGCTGCGCACGCGCCGCGGCCACGGCAGCCAGGGACAGGAAACCGGAGACCGTCAGCCCGTTGGCGGCAGCCGCGGCCCGGACAGCGGCGAGTTCGGCATCGCTCAGCCGCACCCCTCGGACATGGGGTCGGCGTTGCGCCATCCGCAGCCGACGACGCACACGAGGCTGCTCGGCGACGGGCAGGGCGCTTCGACGCTCCGGCTGCGAGCGGGGCGGAGCTGTCCTGCCCCGCTGTGGCTGCGATCCGCCCTCGGTCGCAGCCCGCTGGCCCGGCTCCCCCTGGAGCCGGACCTCCGCCCGCCCCCCTGGGGCTGGCGGTCCCCCTTTGGAAGCTTCGCCGCTCGCGGTGAAGCTTCCAAAGGGATAACTTGCTCCGCCACCGTCCGTGGTCGGGACACGCTGTCCAGTACGGGGGTCGGGCGGGTCAGGCAGTGGGCTCACCGAGACTCCTGCCGCAGGTTCGCTCCCGGCGCTGGATGGCCGCGATGTAGCGGGCGGCTGCGGCCGGCGTAGCCAGGCGCACCGAGTCCGCTTCCGGGGTGCGCCGCACCGCCCAAGTCCCGGCGCTTGGGCGGGTCACGGAGTGCAGCAGCCCTCGGGCGCGCAAGGTGGCCAGCCACGCCTCGATGACGGCCGAATCGGTGCCGGCGTCGTCACTCGACACGAGGTTCTCCGTTCGTCGTCGCGTTGCTGTCTTCGCGTAGGGCCTGGAGGAGGGCGCCCAAGCGCTCGTTGCTGATCTGCACCTGCTGCTCGCGCAGTCCGGACCGCACGACCCTGCGGCTGATCCGTCCGGCGCGCCGTGTGACATCCCGGGCCAAGGGCAGCAGGCGGTCCAGCTCCGGACCACTGCCGGTCCGGGCCTCGCCCGTCGAGTCGGACTCGTCTCGCTCCGGTCCGCCAGTAGCCCGCGCCGAGGACCGCTCCGTCGGACCGCCTGCGGCTCCCGTTGCGGACCGCGCGGTCGGCCCGGTGGCGGACCGGCCAGCCGAGGTCTCCGGGTCGGTCTGTGCGCCTGGGACCAGGCGGCCAGCGTCGGACCCGTTCGCACGGTCGTGACGAGGGCGCGGACCGGTCCGCGGACGCCCTGCGGTGGGATCGTCTGCCGTGTGGGAGCTCACGCCGGACGGACGAGTCTCACCGGCTGCGGACCGCCGCACCGGAATGGTCGTGCCGTCCGCCACGGACACCTGCCAGACGGGGACCGGTCTGCTGAGCGCAGGCGACCGGTCCGGACGCCGGACCGAGGTGGCAACCGGTCCGCGCTCGTTGGCGGGGACCGCTCGGCGGGCGATGAGGATGTAGAGGTGGACCGCCCCGGCCAGGGCGAGCGGAGCGACCGTGGACAACGCGCCGACCGTCCAGTCGCCCAACCGCAGGCCCTCGTCGAGGCGCTGTTGCTGGTTCAGGCGGACAGCGTGCAGGGCGTTGGCCCAGATGCTGGTGGCGGTGGCAGCGGCGAACAATGTCCACACGTAGAGGCGGGCTGCGAAGGAGGTTTCGCGCAGCACGACCAAGGCGCGGACGCTGTAGGCGATGAAGCCGTCGATCACCAGGGGGAAGAGCCACACGAGTTCGTGGCGGACGTGGATGGCGGCGGCCATCTGTTGCAGTGCGTCGAAGGACAGCGCCGCTCCTGCGGCGCCCAGGCCCACGATGGCCACGCGGTCCCAACCGGTGATGGGGGCCGGACCTGGAGTGGTGGCGGTCATCAGGCTGCCTGCCGCAGGTCGGGCGGGCCGGCATCGGCACCCTGGGGGTTGGTGGGAAGGACGTCGTTGGCCAGCTGGCGGTGGCGGGCCTCGCGGCGCGCGCGGCGTAGCAGCTTCTCGGCGTGCTCGTAGGAGACCTTCAAGATCCGCGCGAGGTGCTCGATGGACAGACCTCGGGCGTGGGCGGTGCGCACGATGGCGCGGCGTTCCGCATGGGTGAGGTGGATGTCGCGTCCCCCCAGTGCGGCCTCGACGCGCTCGTAGTCCAGGCGGTGTTCGAGGTTGATGTGGAGCGGTTCGCGTTCTTCTTCGGTCAGTCCGCCCCGGATGCCGTGGCGGGAGGTGGTCTCCAGTGCGGTGTCCAGGCACAGACGGGTGACCGGGCAGCGGGCGCAGTACTGCTTGGCCTCGGTGATCTGGAGGAGTTGGTCGGCCTCGGGGAAGAACAGGTCGGGGTCGTCGTCGGCGGCGCCGCGGCAGGCGGCAGTTCGTGCCAGGTGTGGTCGCCCAGGAGCCGGTGCGCGGGTGGAGTCGCGGAAGCGGACATGCGGAATCTCCGAGTGTGGTGCCCCTGCCAATGCCGAAGGGGTGGAGGGCAGGCAGGGGTGGACGCCAAGGGAATGAGAGGTGACGGGCTGAGGAGAAGCAGGCGGGCTCGGGCGGCGTTAAGTGGCCTGGCGTCGTCTGTCGACGCCATCCAGCACGACGCGTTCAGCCATCTCCGCCAGCCGGGAGGCGACGCGATCGCCCAGAAGATGTCGCAGCTGGCGGATCGGCACGTTGGAGGTGATCAGCGTGGGCAGAACCTGCGCGTACCGGTGGTTGATCAGCCGGTAGGTGATCTCCTCGGTCCACTCGCTCGGCTTGGCCGCCCCCAGGTCGTCCAGCAACAGCAGCGGGCAGCGCACGAACGTCGCCAGCTCCCGCTCGGTGTCACGACCCGGGCTCGGACGCAGCGCGGCGTACAGGTCAGCGGCCGTCGTCGCCTGCCACTCCACGCGCACGCCAGCGGCAGCCAGCGCCCGGATCGCGCCGAAGGCGGCGTGGGTCTTGCCCGTGCCGGTGCCCCCGATGATCAGCAGCGACGGCGCCTCCACGATGCTCACCCCGCCCCCGCGTGCCGACCGCGCGGCGGCCACGGCCAGCTGCACCCACGCCCGGACCTGCGGATGGCTGGCCTCCGCCCGTCGGAAGCGGGCCGGGATGCGGGCCTGGGTCGCCCGCAGCCAGGCCGGCGCGTTGTCCTCGACGGGCGGCAGGTCATGGGAGGTCTGGTCCGGCCGGACGGGGATGCCCCGCTCGGCCATGATGGCCAGGACGCGCCGCAGGGCGGGCGGTTGGAGGGTCTGCGGATCGCTGGTGATCATCACAGCTCCTCGGTGTAGGCGGCGGGATCCTCCGGGTTGCTCCAGCCCTGGTGAACCGGCACGGTAACGCCGGATCCCGGCCCGTCAAAACCGCTGCCCTCGCGGCCGTTGAGCACCTCGTTCACCAGACTCGGCAGCACCGACGGGTGCATCGGCCGAGCCCGGAACCGCTCCAACCCGGCCCTGACGGCCTCGGGGTCCACGCCCTCGTCGACGAGAGCCGCGACCTCCCGCCCCAGATGCCCCAGCACCTTCTCCGGCGGCCGGACCTTGCACCCCGCCACGTACTGGGCCACCAGCTGCTGCGCGGACACCCCACGCCGGATCCGGTTGCGAGCGCTGGGCGCGGGCGCGCCCCGCTCCAACGGAGCGGAAGATCCTAGATCCACGGTCCTAGATCCAGACGCCGAGGGCTCGCCCGCCTCGCTCGAGTCCTCGTCGACGCCTCGTCGAGCCCTCGACGAGCCCTCGACGAATCCGCCTTCACCAGCGACGTTGGGCCACGCCGTCAACGTCTCCGGAGCGCTCGTCGAGCCCTCGGCCGCCTCGCGGGAACGCTCGTCGAGCCCTCGACGAGGGTGCGGCGAGCCCTCGTCGAGGGCTCGACGCGACGCATCCGTCGCCGTTCCGGTGCCGCCGGAAGCGTCCTTCTCCCCACCGGCCCCTGCCGTGCAGGAGGTGGCTTGGCACCCTCCGCAGTACGCGGTCGCCTGGTGGAGCGGGCAGGCGGGCGTCCGAGAACGAGAAGGCCGGTCGATCTTCTGATGCCGCGACCAGGAGACGAGGTGCAGGTACCGGCCGCCGTCGCAGCCGGTGTACCGGCAGACCAACCCTGCTTCAGCCAGTTGCTGCAGGTCACCCTCGACGTCAAGGGCCGTGTGCTCCGGCCGCGGCGGCCACAGCAGCCCCGGCGATGATCGCCGCGTGGTCGCGGTGACGCCCCTGATCGTCAACCTGCGTCAACAGCCCGAAGAACGTGCGCTCCGCAGTGAGTGACACCGCCGCCAGAGTTTCGGAGAAGAAAGCCTCCGGCTTCGGGCTGTTGCGCTATGGCGGTGTCTTCTTCGCCATCTGGTGGGCCTGGATGAACTTCACTTGGTTCGCCTCCGCGTACGACACCGACGACGCGGTCTACCGGATCACCACGTTCATCCAGATCGGTGGCGCGCTGGTGATCGCCGCCGGTGTGAGCCAGGTCTTCGAGCACGCCGACTGGCGGGCGGTGGTGGTCGGCTACGTGCTGATGCGGCTGGCCGGTGTCACCCAGTGGCTGCGGGCGGCGCATGGAGATCCGCAGCGGCGGTTGGGCGCTTTGCGCTATGCCGCTGGAATCGCATTCGTTCAGCTCTGCTGGATCGCCGACGTGCTGTTCTGTCCGCCGGCGCTGGTCGTTCCGGCCTTCGTGCTGCTTGCATTGATGGAGGTCGCCGTGCCGGTGATCGCCGAGCGCGCGGCGCCGACGACCTGGCATCGGCGGCATATTGGCGAGCGGTATGGCCTGTTGACGCTCATCGTGCTGGGCGAGTCGGTGCTCGCGGCCTCGAATGCCGTACAGGTCGCTGTCGGCACCGGGCAGTCGCTGCCGGGCCTGATCGGCCTCGCGGTTGCCGGTCTGGTCGTCGTCTTCGGCATGTGGTGGCTGTATTTCGACCAGGCGGAGCACAAAGTCCTCAGCGACGCGCTCGCGTCCTCCATCTTTTGGGGCTATGGCCACCTTGTGGTGTTCTCGTCGGCGGCGGCTCTCGGCGCGGGCCTGGAGCTTTCGGTCGATGCGCTCCGGCATGAGGCGCACCTGCCAGGCTTTGGTGTCGGGCTGGCGATCACCATCCCGGTCGCTCTTTACCTGCTGAGCGTCTGGGTGCTGATGATCGGTCCGGGCCGCGGCGACTTCGGGGCGATCGCGTTTCCGGCCGCTGCGGTGTTGGTGCTCGCCGGGAGTTTTACACCAATACCGATCGCGGTGACCGCTGCCGTCGTGGTGTTGCTGGTGGTCGTACGCCTGATGGGCGAGCGCGAGAAGGGGCTCGCGGTCTGAATGGCCGCAGGGACTCCCTACGTGCTGGCTGGCGTCACTGGAGGTGCCGCGTTTCGTGAGTTCCGTTCATGCACGTAGGGCCTCCCTACGTGCGTCACGCGCACGTAGGGAGTCCCTACGACCATCGCGACCGCCGGCCACGGTGACGGGTGTGACTCTGAGCTGCGCGATACAGATGTGCAACCCAGACCCAACCACGCACATAGGGAGTCCCTGCCACAGGCAGTAAATTCTTCGGCAGATGACCTGGTTTGGGATGATTGATTCCGAACTTCGTCATCAAAATTTGCGCACTATTGACGGGAAGTCCGCCACATCCTACGGTTTCGAACACAGTAGGAGTGTTCCTCCGGTTCCCTGACCCCGACCGGGAGGTCCCCATGCAGTCCACCAGATCCAGGGTGGCGGTCGCCGCGGCAGCGGCGCTGCTCATCCTGGCCCCGTTCGTCGTCACCCGGGCGTCCGCGGCCACCGCGGCGTCTGCCGTGTTCTCGCCGTACATCGACATCACGATGTCCACTCCGTCGCTGGTCTCGGTGGCCAACGCGACCGGCGTGAAGAACTTCAACCTGGCGTTCGTGCTGGGCAACAGCACCGGGTGTACGCCTTCGTGGGGCGGCACGATCCCGCTCAACGACTCGCGGATCGTCAACGACGTCAACGCATTGCGCGGCATGGGCGGCGGCGTGACAGTCGCGTCCGGTGGTGCTTTGGGCCCGTACCTGGAAAACACCTGCGGCTCGGTCGACGCCCTCTACAACGCGTACGTCCAGGCGCTCGACGCGGTCGGCAGCAACAGCCTGGACGTTGACGTCGAGGCGTCCATCCCGGTGGCGACGGTCAACCAGGCTTTGCTGCGCCTGCAGCAAAGCCGTGGCACTCGGATCATGTACACCATGCGGATCCAGGGTCAGGACTACGGCATGGACCCGTTCTCCGTACAGATCCTGCAGGACGCGGCCTCGCGCGGCCTGAACGTCGTGGTCAACCCGATGCTGATGGACTTCGGCTACACCGGCAACTGGGTGACGCGATCATCTCGGCGGCGAACGCGACGGCCGGGCAGATGAAACAGATCTGGCCGTCCAAGAGCGACACGCAGATCAAGGCTTTGCTCGGCCTGACGCCGATGATCGGCAAGAACGACACCGGTCCGATCACCGACCAGGCGGTCGCGCGGCAGATCCTCTCGTACGCGCAACAAAACCACGTGAACAGCATCGGATTCTGGTCGGTGGGCCGGGACAACGGCAACTGTCCGGGCGGCGGTGTTTCACCGACCTGCTCCGGCGTCTCCCAGTCACTGTACGAGTTCACCAACATCTTCAAGGCATACGGCGGCTGAGGTCACCTCCGCCGGGCCGGTCCCTAATGTCCGCAGGACACTAGCTGTGCCGCTAACCTCGTGCTGACAGCAACCGAGGAGGATCTGGTGGCACAGCTGGAACTGCCGGTGCCAGGCATCGGCGCGGTGGACGCGGTCAAGCGCTTCTATATCAAGTACGCGACATTCAGTGGCCGCGCCAGCCGGAGCGAATACTGGTGGGTGCAGCTCTATAACGGCCTCATCGTGATCGTGTTGTACGTCCTGATGTTCGCCGGTGGCCTGCTGACCACGTCGGACAACGGTGACACGCCTGGCTGGGGGATCATCCCCGGCGCCATTCTGCTGTTGATTTTCGTACTCGGATCGATCGTCCCCGGCCTGGCCCTTACGGTCCGCCGGCTGCACGACGCGAACCTGCCCGGACCATGGATCTTCATCGGGTTGATCCCCTATCTCGGCGGGTTGGTCATTTTCGTCATGACACTGTTGCCGCCCAACCCGCTCGGCGTGCGGTTCGACTGACCGGAAAGGCCGCCCTCTCTGCTTGAGAGCGCGGCCTTTTTCGCGGCGTTTTACTTGGTGAGCAACGACCGCAGCACGTACTGCAGGATGCCGCCGTGCCGGTAGTAGTCGGCCTCACCGGGCGTGTCGATCCGCAGGACAGCGTCGAAGTCCACAGTGGACCCGTCGGTCTTCTTGGCGCTGACCTTCACCGTACGCGGCGTCGAGCCGTCGTTCATTGCGGTCACGCCGGAGATGTCGAACGTCTCCTCGCCAGTCAGGCCAAGGGATTCCGCGGTCTCGCCGGAGGAGTACTGCAGCGGCAGCACGCCCATGCCGATCAGGTTCGACCGGTGGATCCGCTGGTACGACTCGGCGATCACCGCGCGTACGCCCAGCAGCCGGGTGCCCTTGGCGGCCCAGTCCCGCGACGAGCCGGAGCCGTATTCCTTGCCGGACAACACAACCAGCGGGATGTTCTGCTCCGCGTACGCCTGCGCCGCGTCGTAGATCGTGGTCTGTTCGCCGTCGGCCAGCCAGTTGCGGGTGTAGCCGCCCTCGACGCCGTCGAGCAGCTGGTTGCGCAGCCGGATGTTGGCGAACGTGCCGCGGATCATCACCTCGTGGTTGCCGCGCCGCGACCCGTACGAGTTGAAGTCCTTCTTCTGCACGCCGTGTGAGGTCAGGTATTCACCGGCGGGGGAGTCGAGTTTGATCGAGCCGGCCGGGGAAATGTGATCGGTGGTGACCGAGTCGCCGAGCTTGGCCAGCACGCGCGCGCCGCTGATGTCCGTGACGGCCTGCGGTTCGCTTTGCATGCCCTCGAAATACGGCGGCTTGCGGACGTACGTGGACTCCGCGTCCCATTCGAAGGTGTCGCCGGTCGGCGTCGGCAGCGACTGCCAGCGCTCGTCGCCGGCGAACACGTCCGCGTAGTCCTTGGTGAACATCTCCTTGTTGATCGAGGAGTTGACCACGTCCTGGATCTCCTGCGGCGACGGCCAGATGTCGGTCAGGAACACGTCGTCGCCGTCTTTGTCCTTGCCGAGCGGGTCGGACTGAACGTCCCAGTCCATCGTGCCGGCGAGTGCGTACGCGATGACCAGCGGCGGGGACGCGAGGTAGTTCATCTTCACGTCCGGGTTGATCCGGCCCTCGAAGTTTCGGTTGCCGGACAACACCGAGACGACCGCGAGGTCGTTCTCCTGGACGGCCTGGCTGACCGCCTCAGGCAGCGGACCGGAGTTGCCGATGCAGGTCGTGCAGCCGTAGCCGACCAGGTGATAGCCGAGCTTTTCCAGGTAGGGAATGAGTCCGGCCTTCTCGTAGTAGTCCATGACCACCTTGGAGCCCGGCGCCAGGGAGGTTTTCACCCACGGCTTCACCGAAAGTCCGCGTTCGACCGCGTTTTTCGCGAGCAGCGCGGCACCGAGCATGACCGAGGGGTTGGACGTGTTGGTGCACGAGGTGATCGACGCGATCGCCACCGCGCCGTGGTCGATTTCGCACTCCGTGCCATTTTCCAGCGTGATCCGGGACGGTTTGCTGGCTCGGCCGTTGGCGCGGCGGGCGGCCGATTCGTAGGCGATCGGCGACTCGCTGCCGATCGCCGGCGAGTCGCTGGCCGGGAACGACTCGGCCGACGCCTCGTCCATGCTGGTCTGCACGCTGTCGGTGTAGTTCTTCAGCGCGTCGCGGAAAGCGGCCTTGGCGTTGGAAAGTTCGACGCGGTCCTGCGGACGCTTCGGGCCCGCGATCGACGGGACCACTGTGGACAGGTCGAGCTCGAGGTATTCGGAGAATTCCGGCTCGTGCGACGGGTCGTGCCAGAGACCCTGTTCCTTCGCGTACGCCTCGACCAGCGCGACCTGCTCGGCGGAGCGGCCGGTCAGCTGCAGATAGTGGATGGTTTCCTCGTCCACCGGGAAAATCGCGCAGGTGGAGCCGAACTCCGGGCTCATGTTCCCGATGGTGGCGCGGTTGGCCAGCGGCACGGCCGCGACGCCTTCGCCGTAGAACTCCACGAACTTGCCGACCGCGCCGTGCTGGCGCAGCATCTGGGTGATCGTGAGGACCACGTCGGTGGCGGTCGAACCGGCCGGAATTTCGCCGGTCAGCTTGAAACCGACGACCCGGGGGATGAGCATCGACACCGGCTGACCGAGCATCGCGGCCTCCGCCTCGATGCCGCCGACGCCCCAGCCCAGCACGCCCAGGCCGTTGACCATCGTGGTGTGCGAGTCGGTGCCGACCAGGGTGTCCGGATATGCCTGCCCGTCACGGGTCCACCACGCGCGCGAGGTGCTCGATGTTGACCTGGTGCACGATGCCGGTGCCGGGCGGCACGACCTTGAAGTCGTCGAAGGCGGTCTGGCCCCAGCGCAGGAACTGATAGCGCTCGCGGTTGCGGCCGTACTCGATCTCGACGTTGCGCTCGAAGGCGTCCGGGCGGCCGAAAACGTCGATGATGACCGAGTGGTCGATGACCAGCTCGGCCGGCGCCAGCGGGTTGATCCTGGTCGCGTCACCGCCCAGCTCGGCGACCGCCTCGCGCATGGTGGCCAGATCGACGATGCACGGCACACCGGTGAAGTCCTGCATGACGACCCGCCCCGGGGTGAACTGGATTTCGGTGTCCGGCTCGGCCTTCGGGTCCCAGCCGGCCAGCGCGCGGATCTGGTCGGCGGTGATGTTCACGCCGTCCTCGGTGCGCAGCAGGTTCTCCAGCAGGATTTTCAGGCTGTACGGCAGGCGTTTCGCGCCCTCCACCGTGTCGAGCCGGAAGATCTCGTAGTCGGCGTCACCGACCTTGAGCCTGTTCTTGCTGCCGAAACTGTCGGTGCTGCCGGTAGCCACGTGTACTCCTTCGGTGCGCCCGTCCTTCGCCGCCTCGATGTTCTCGCAGCCGGGTTACCCGCGCCGCTCGAACGCTATGCAAACAGTACGTCCGTCTTGCTATGGTCGTCAAACCGTCTGTCAAACGAGGTGGTTGCCGTGATCCATCATGTCCAACTGGCCTGCCCTCCCGCTGGTGAGGCTGCCCTAAGAAGCTGCTACGGAGACGTGCTCGGGATGACCGAGATCCCCAAGCTGCCGGCGCTCGCCGCGCGGGGTGGTGCCTGGTTCCGTACGGCAGCCGGCGACATCGAGTTGCATCTCGGTGTGGAGGAGGACTTCTCGCCGGCTCGCAAGGCGCATCCGGGCCTGCTGGTCGACGACATCGACGCGTACGCGGCGCGGTTGGAGGCGGCCGGCTATCCGGTCCGCTGGGACGATGATTTTCCCGGGATGCGACGGTTTTACTCGCAGGACTGCAACGGCAACCGCCTGGAGTTCCTGTCGCCGTCATAGAGCAGAGCCCCGCCGCCCGGTTGGCAGTGAAGGGCTCTGTGAGGGTGCCGGTTAACCCTGCGACACTTCCTGGACGAAAAGGATCTTGTTGCCTGCCGGGTCGACCGCTTCCGCTGTCTTGACGAACCCGTAGTCGTTGACGTTGCCCACGGTGACGTCGACGGCCGCGCACACGGAGCACTGCGTGTCGACATCCGCGACGCCGACGACAACGGTGGTGTGGCCGGCGGACTCGGGATTAACGGACACCTGGATCCAAGCGTTCTCGGCGAGCTGCCACTCGGCGATACCGTCCATGGGTTTGACGTCGGGACCACGCCCGATCCACTTCTGATACCAGGTAACGGCTTCCGCGTGATCAGTGACAGGCAGCACGCCCACCACGTTCAGAAGATTCGATCCAGACATTTTGCGTGGTGCTCCATTCGACGACTTCCGGTGAACGGCTCCACGGTAAAGACGGCGAGGGCTCGAGTCTTGGAAAAATCCCGCCTCTAGTCGGCCAGGGCTCGCCAGGGACTCCGGATACGGGGTGGCGGCCAGGAACTGGCTGGGAGACATTCCCGCGAACTCCCTGAAGTCCGGTTCATGTGCGACTGGTCGTAGTAGCCGTGCACGAGTCGCGGTCTCGCTCAAGGATCCTCCGCCGCCGGCAAGCGCGGCCGCCAGTCTCGCGGAATCGAATGATGCGGGAGAAGAGCTTGGGTTTCACGCCGACCTGCTCCTCGAACAGGCTGGCGAACCGCTTCGGAGACGGCGCCGATCCGCCCGACGATGCTTCCGCGATGGGCACTGCTCCCGCCGGCGCCTTCGATCTCGGAGACGGCGTGGGCGACACCCGGATCGGTAGCGGCGTGGCCGGCGAGCCGACGTGCGATCCACCGCCCCAGAAGCCGTAAGCGCGCTTCATCGGACCTGCCTCGTCGAGGCGCTCGGTGAGGCGACGCGCCTCGCTGCCGATGATGTCGTGCAGATCCACGGCGGTCCCGGTCAGCTCGCGCAGCGGAACGCCGAAGAGGGCGAAAGCGCCCGCCGGCCGGAGGCGTACGCCGAGCATGCGGACTTCGCGGGTGTCTCGATCACGAGTGGCGCCACCAGCAGCCCGGCGAGGCACGATGGCGGACACGCGCCCGCGGGCTGGCCCTCGACGACGCGGAACGGCCCGGACGGTGCGTCCAGCTGCATGATCAGGTCGAGCTCGCCCGTCGGGTAGTAGCGCTCCCGCTGGCTGAGCTTGCCGTCGAACAGCCAGATGGACTCGACCAGGCCGGCGAGCGCGCTCGGCCGGCAGCCCAGCTGCGTCCACGTGCCCAGCTCGGACTCTTCGCGCCAGGAGACCAGGCCCATGGGGCGAGGCTACAGGCGCTTCGGTCCAGTTCCCGCCAACCCGTTATCGGTCGATCGCTATTGAGCGATTTGAGCGGTTCGTATGTCGACGTTTGCCGCGCTGAGCGATTGCGCGGTCAGGTCGTCGAGCTGGCGGTCGGTGACCAGCACGTCCAGGGAGTCGGGTCCGCAGACCATGGCCATGCCGGAGCCGGGGAACTTCGCCGCGTCGGCGACCGAGGACGACCCGGTCGCTGGCCTCGATCATCGTCCGCTTCACCGACACCTCGGCCGGTACGGTGTCGACGACGTGGCCGGTCGGGCGTACGCCGCTGGTGCCCATGATCAGCAGGTCGGCGCGCAGCTGGCGGATGTTGTCCTCGGTGAGGTGGCCGATCAGCGAGCGGTGGTCGGGCCGCAGTACGCCGCCGAGCAGCACGACCTGAACCGTACGATCCTCGCGAAGCTCGTCGAACGCGGCCAGATTTCGCGTCACGACGGTGATTGCGCGCCCCCGCAAATGACGGGCGACGCGCCACGCTGTCGTACCGATGTCGAGCATGACGGTGTCGCCGTCGCGTACGAGCGCCGCGGCGGCCTGCGCGATGGCGTCCTTGGCCGGCAACTGACGCGCCGCTAGGTCGGCGAACGGGTCGTCGCGAAGCTCTGGATCGGCCGCCTTCTCGATGGGTACGCAGCCGCCGTGCACCCGGCGCACCAGCCCCAGCTCGTCGAGTTTGGCCAGGTCGCGGCGGATCGTCGCGATGCTCTGGCCGAGCCGGCCGGCGAGCCCGGTGACGGTCGCCGGGCCCTCCGCACGCACCAGCTGCGCAATCGTTTCCCGCCGTCGCTCCGCCAGCATGGCCAAAACTGTACCTTGCGCGATCGCTCACTTCCCAATTAGATTTCACGAAACTTCGATCAGAATCGCTCACGACTTGGCGGGCGGTGCGAAGGAGCCTCGATGAGCGCAACGCGCAGGTCCGTACTCAAGGCAATGATCGCGGCGGCCGCGGCCGGAGCGGGGGTCGCGGGATGCTCGTCCGGCGGGTCGTCCAGTAAGGACACCGCGCTTTGGTACTGGGCTGGCGGGCTCAGCGAGAAGGTGGTCAAGCAGGCGATCGGCCGGTTCGCCGGCCAGACCAAGATCACCCCGTCGGTGATCGGCGGTGACTTCAAACAGAAACTCACCACGACGCTGACTGGCGGCCAGTTCGTACCGGCGATCACCGGGATCAAGGGCGAGGACATGCCGTATTTCCTGTCCGCCGCCAGCAAGTTCGTCGACCTCAACTCCGTCGGCGCGGAATCGAAGAAATCCGAGTTTCTGCCGTGGAAATGGGCTCGCGGCACGGCACCGGGTGGCGCTCAGGTCGGCTGTCCGATCGACATCGGCCCGACCGCGATGTTCTACCGTACGGACCTCTGGGCGAAAGCCGGGCTGCCCACGGACCCCGTCGCGGTGGGCAAGGCAGTGTCCACTTGGGACGCTTTCTATCAGATTGGCCAGCAGTTGCACGGAAAATGCCGACCACATTCCCGGTGTCCAGCCTGGGAGCGGTCTGGTCGATCGCCATCGCGCAGGGTAAGCAGCGTTTTGTCGACCAGAACAACACTTTCTCGGCGAAGGCGAGGAGATCCGCGCCGCCTGGGACACCGCGGTCAAGGCGCACAAGCTCGGCCTCAACGCCAAAGCCGCCAGCAGCTTCAATGCCGCGCTCGCGCAGGGCGTGATCGGCGCCGAGTCGCGCGTCGTGGCATGCGCTGGACATCAAGAACGGCGCGCCCACCACGTCCGGCAAGTGGAAGGTGGCGGCACATCCGGGCACGCCGACCAACAACGGCGGATCGTTCCTGGCGATCCCGAAGCAGGCACCGGATGCGAAGCTGGCGCTCTCCGTCATCCAGTGGCTGCTGACTCCGGCCAACCAGGCGGTCGGGTTCACCACGGACTCCCTCTTCCCGTCCGCACCCGCCGCGTACGCGCTGCCGGCGCTGACCGCGGCCGACCCGTTCTTCGGTGGCCAGAAGACGATCGAGGTCTTCGGTGCCGCGGCGGGGAAGGTGCAGCAGCAGTACGAGGCGCCGTCCGATGCGGCGGTGCAGACGCCGTACGCGACCGAGCTGGGAAACATCGAGTCCAGCGGCAAGAATCCCGACCAGGCATGGAAAGACGCGGTGACCGCCGCCAAACAGATCGCCACCCGGCAGGGCGTCAAGTGACGCTCGCTGTGGTCACTCGGCGGCGCAGTCGCGTCGCCTCCGCTTGGCCACAGTATCTGGCGATCAGCCCGTATTATCTACTCTTCGCGGTTTTTTCGTTGTTTCCGGTCGGATTCTCGCTCTGGCTGGCGTTCCAGCGGTGGAACGGCACCAGCGACGTACAGTTTGTCGGGCTGCAGCAGTTCGGGTTTCTGCTCAAGGACGCGACTTTCTGATTATCGCTGTGGAACACACTGATCATCTGGGTGATCTCGACCGTACCGACGCTGTTCTTCGCGCTGGTCATCGCGGCCTTGCTGCACACCGTCAAGCGGTTCAAGGCCCTCTACCAGATCCTGCTGTTCCTGCCGAGCGTCACGTCGATCGTCGCGATCGCGATTTTCTTCAACGCCATATTCAACAGCCGCTACGGCGTGCTCAACGACGTGCTCGCGGGAATGGGGCTGCCGACCGTACAGTGGCTGGAAAATCCGTGGGCGATCAAGATCGTCCTGGCGGTCCTGCTGATCTGGCAATGGACCGGTTACAACGCGATCATCTATCACGCCGGGATGCAGGCTCATTCCCGGTAAGCTGTACGAGGCGGCCACTGTGGACGGGGCCAGCCCGGTGCAGGCGTTCCTCAGGAACGTGACCGTGCCCGCAGCTGCGGCCGGTCAGCCTGTTCACCGTCGTCATCTCCACGATCACCGGCCTGCAGAACGTTCACCGAGCCGCAGGTGATGTTTGGCAGCGACGCGGCGCTGAACGCGAACACCGGCGACCTGGGCAGGCCGGCCTGACGATGGTGCTCTATTTCTACCAGCAGGCGTTCACCAACAACGACTACGGTTACGGCGCCGCGATCGCATGGGCGGTTTTCGTTGTCGTGGCCGTCTTCGCGCTGATCAATTGGCACATCGTCGCCCGGCCGGAGAAGTGACGTGAACAAGCGGCTGCGCGGCCTGGCCGTACACGCGATCCTGATCCTCGTCGTGCTGGTGCTGGTCTTTCCGTTCTACTGGACCGTCGTCATGGCGACGAACACGACAAGCGACTTCTACGTGAACCCGCCGAAGCTGACCATCGGCGGACACCTGCTGGACAACATCGGCAGTGTGATCAGCAAGATCGACCTGTTCGGCTCGATGCTCAACACGGTGATCGTGGCCGTACTGACCACCGCGCTCGTCCTCTTCCTGGACTCGCTCGCCGCCTTCGCCTTCGCGAAGTTCCGGTTTCCCCGGGCAGCGGATTCCTGTTCGGACTGCTGCTCTTCATGTTCATGCTGCCGGCCCAGCTGTCGACGATCCCGCAGTTCATCACTATGATCAAGCTCGGCTGGGTGGGGGAGTTGCAGGCATTGGTGGTGCCGGCCGCAGCCAACGCCTTCGGCATTTTCTGGATGCGGCAGTACATCCGCAGCGCGCTGCCCGACGAGCTGCTCGACGCCGCAGTGCTGGATGGTTGCGGATTTTTCCGGCAGTACTGGAACGTCGCGGTGCCTGTCATCAAACCGGGGCTGGCTTTCCTTGGCATCTATTACGTTTTGTCGGCGCCTGGAACGACTACATCTGGCCGCTGATCGTGCTGGTGAACCCGAACAAGCTGACCATGCAGGTCGCGCTCGCCCAGCTCAAGAACGCGCATTCGACGGACTACAGCGTGGTGATGACCGGTGCGCTGATCGCGATGATCCCGCTGATGATGGTCTTCCTGCTGTTCGCCCGCCTGTTCGTCCGCGACGCCATCCGGGCGCCGTACGCGGCTAGGACCGCACGAGCGATGGTCACTACCGCCGTGTGACTTTGGGTCGCCGCCGGCCTTATGGTCAAGCGAGCAACGGTGTATCTGTGCTGGAACGACGAAGGAGCGATGGCCACGTGGCTTGGCTTCCCCGGCGATCGGAAATGACATACAAATGGCACTCTGGAATTGCAGACACCTTTCCGGAATGCGACCAGACTGTGCGGCGATTGCTGGTGGCCGCTCATAGACGGTCGAGGCTGCGCTCTTGGTCCGCCGCCGTCTGGTTTCGTTTCTTTGGAAGTGTCGAGATTGTGCTGGGAGTGACCTTTCCCTTGTTGTTTCTATATGACGTCACCAGGGATGACATTTCGCTTCTCGCGACGGTTAGTGTTCTTGTCGCCGTGACGCTGCGATCAGCGCGTTCTTCGGGTGGCGGCAGAGTTGGGCCGCTTATCGTCTCAGGAGGTCTTCCTCGCGACAGTTCTCGGAGAGTGGGAGCTTCTCGACGAAGTCCACGGTGCCAATGGCTCACGCCGGAGCAACCCCGACAATCCGTGAGTGCGCTAGATCGGCACTTGGAACGCTTCGGGCTGCGGGAGCCAGGCTTTGTCAGGTGTCGACAGCCAGTTTTCCTTGCCGGCCAGTTCGTCGACCGCGTCGTTGAGGGCGCGGATGCCGGGATGGTCGCTGTCCGGGCGCCGCCACATCATCGTCCAAGGGAACAGGGCGACCGGCTCGACGAGCGGTCGCATCACGCCACCTGGCACGGCGGGTTGCGTTGTCATGACAAGGATTGGGGCATCGCGCTCGCGCAGGTGATGGGCCAGCTCGTCGGCGCCCTGTACGTGCGGGTGAGCTCCGGCCAGGTCGGCCCCGAACGGCTCCAGGAGCTGGAGCATCGCGTGTTCCCAGCCGGGTGTCACATGGTCACCCGCACGCATGCACACTTGCGCATCGCGCAGAGCCGTCAGCGGGATGGCATCCAACGCCGCCAGTGGATGATTTTCGGGCAACAGTAAGGAAATCGGCTCACGCCGTACGTCTCTGCGCGGCGGCCCGTCGACGGCGGTCGGATGGCGACCGAAGGTGACGTTGAGCCGTTCGGCCAGGACATCGGAGACCGCGTCCAGCGCGCCGCTGTGTGAACGGGCGAAGAACTCCACGTCCGGCGCCAGCCGGCGGGCCGCGGCGAGCACCAGCGTGGGCGTCAGGCCGGATCCGACGATGTCCACAGTGAGCGAACGACGTTCACCTCGGAGCTCCCGCACGGTCGAGTCGTGCAGCGCGATGAGTTTTCGGGCCCGGGTCAACAGTTTGCGGCCGGCCGGGGTGAGCGTGACGCGGCGGGTCGTACGGTCCAGCAGCCGGACGCCGAGCCGGTCCTCCAGCCGCCGGATGTCCCGGCTGAGTGCCTGCTGCGCCACGAACAGCCGCTGGGCGGCGCGGCTGAAATGCAGCTCCTCGGCCACCGCCACGTAGTAACGCAGCAGCCGGATCTCCAGATCGTCAGGCACCCCTCATGCTAACCCGATTAACACGCCAGATGCGTTAATCGAGCCGTTGTTGGTGTTGGATCCGGGCAGGTCGCAGCGCCCATGATCGCTACATGAGCATCGGCGTACGCGGGGCGACCGCGGCCAGCTACGGGCTGACCGGACTGCTGACCGCGCTGTGGGCGGCCACGCTGCCGGCCACCGACGTACGGCTGGACCTCGGTCCTGGCCCGCTCGGCTGGCTGCTCACCGCGCTGGCGATCGGCGCGTTGGTGGCAATGCCGGTTGCCGGGCGAATCGCCGGGCCGTGGCTGTTGCCGGCAGCGGCTTTGTCCGCGCCGCGGCATTGGTCGTCGTCGCGTTGGCGCCGACTTTCGAGCTGCTCGTTCCGGCTGTCGTGCTGTTGGGAGCACTGTTCGGCGCGCTCTGGACGTGCGTTCAGCCTGGCGCGGTCGCGTGGAGCGGCGAGTGGACGTCCGTCATGGACGTCCCATGCATGGCGCGTGCCGCTACGGCGGCGGTCATCATGGGGCCGCGCGTCCGCCGGTTTACGTGCCGGAATGGACGTACGCCTGCTGATGGCCACTGGAGTTCTGGGCGCGTTGGCATTCGCGCGTCGTCGGGCGCGTACGCGTCGGCTGTTTCTCCCGCACGACCGCGACCGCCGACGCCGCACCGGGTTGTTGGTCATGCTCGGCGTGATCGGGGCGGCGGCGTTCGTCACCGAAGGTGCGGTGGCTGACTGGGCGGGCGTACACGCGGTTCGCGTGCTCGGCGCCGATCCGTCGACCGGCTCGCTGCTCTACGCGGTGTTTTTCGTTGCTATGACCGTCATCCGGTTCGTCGGAGACGCCGTACGAGCCCGGCTCGGCGCGGTGGTCACGATCCGGTTGGCCGGCGGCGTCACGACCGCCGGATATGTCCTCGTGCTGCTCGCGGGTGCCGCGCCCGAGAGCGTACGGGTGGGCACCGCCATGGTCGGTTGGGCGCTGGCCGGCGCTGGCATGGCCGTGGTCTGGCCCGTGATTACCAGCGAACTCGGCGCGGCCGGCGGCAGTGTGGAGCCGGCTGTCCACGGTCACGACGATCAGTTATGGCGGCGGTTTGGTCGGCCCTGCCGTCATCGGTTACGTGGCGGCCACGGCGACTTTCCTGTCGGCCTGCTGATCCCGGCGGCCCTGGCCGTCGTGGTCGCCGCCGTGGCGCCCCTCATCTTGCGGCGGGTCTCGCACCCGGACGGCGATGTCGTCACGTCTGGTGACGACCGTCCACGGCTCTTGTCGGAGCCTGGAACCACTCGAAGGAGAATTTCATGACATCGACGATTTCCGCTCGTACGCTGGATGTTCCGGACGCGAGCCTCTACTACGAACTGCGCGGCGACGGCCCGTTGGTGGCGCTGGTCGGCGCCCCGATGGATGCCGGTTCGTTCGCGCCGCTTGGCCGATCTGCTGGCGACGGATTTCACCGTGCTTAATAGCCGATCCTGTGGCATTAACCGGAGCCGGCTGGCCGATCCCGACCGGACTCGACACCGGACCTTCGCGCCGACGACCTGCATCGCTGGCTTACTCACCTCGACCGCGGTCCGGCGGTGGTGTTTGGGTCGAGCGGCGGTGCGGCGACCGCGCTCGCGCTCGCGCAGACGGACCCGACCTCGTGCGTACGATCGTGGCACACGAGCCGCCGATGGTCGGGCTCGTCTCGATTGACGGCGAGCGGCTTTTGGCGCAGGCCGACGAGGTCATCGCGATTTATCTGAGCGGTAATGTCATCGGCGCTTGGACGAAGTTCTTGGCTGACGCCAATATCGTGCTGCCTGAGGGCGCTGTCGAGATGATGTTCGGTGGTGACCGCGATCCGCAGGCGGTGGCCGACGAGCACCGCTGGTTTGCCCACGAGCTGCGGGCGACCGACGCCTGGCTGCCCGACCTCGACGCGCTCCGGTCGGTGCGTACGCGCATCGTAATCGGCATCGGCGACGACAGCCGGCCAGAGCTGCGACCGCATCTCGCGGGCGCTGGCTGGCGAACTCGGCATCGAGCCGGTGATGTTTCCTGGTGATCACACGGGGTTCGTCGAGCAGGCGCGGCTTTCGCCGTCCGGGCTCAGGGAAATCCTGGCGGACTGACCTCGGCGAGCCAGGTAGGTGAGGCGAGCGCCGCCAGTTGGTCCCAGCTGGCGGCGCCGCCTTTGTGGACCACGCGACCGTACGCGCCATGTCCAGCTCGGCATCGGCAAGGGCGCCACCGAAATGTCGTTGCTGAGACGCGTTTGCCTGCAATCGAATGCGTTCTTCGATTTCGCGGCGCGTTCCGGGTTGTGGCGCGGCCACTCTGGCGGCCATTTCCTTGAGGCTGGGTGACTTTCGTGTGGCCTTCGATGATCCAGCGTGCCGCCTGCTCCCGATGCTCGGTGGTCGGCGAGCGCTGCAGCATGACGAGCGCGGGGGAGGTGTCCTCGGCAAGTGCCGCGACGAACCGATCGTGGCCGTCGAGGATGACGTAGCCGTCGATGCAACTGGCGCGCAGCAACAAAACCGGCGGCAGAATGCCCTCGCGTGCGAGTCTGCGATGCGCTTTCACCCGTCCGGCCTGCGGATCGGACAGTTGCCGCAACGGCAGGACACCGGCCCAGCCGGCGCCGAACCAGTCGAGACTCGCATCCGGGAAGTCGCGTACGAGCTCGCGCTGCAGCCAACGCTTGGTTGCGTCCTCCCGCCGCGCTGACAGCAGCCATTCGCCGGTGTGGATCGGCGAGAGTCTTGACTTGTCCAGCAAGCCCGCAAACCGGTGCGCCCACCGACCATGCCATTCGGGCGTGTCGGGGTCCGGCATGTCGCGTGCGGTGTCCGCGCGGATCGGTGCGATCGGCGATTCGTACGATCCGGTGGAGAGCACATCGACACCTTCGTAGTGCCGCTCCACCAGACCGAGCAGGACGATGTTGTGGTTCTGGCGCAGCAGAAAGCGCTGCCCGGCCGCCACTTCGAACCGCATCAGCGGCCGTCGCGGCTCGGTCGCGGTGAGCCGCAGCGCCCACTCATACCTGCCGGCCGGCACGTTCTCCCGTCGCATGACTGATAGCTCCATCTCGGACTCCCTACGTGCGCCAGGTGCGCGCAGGGAGTCCCTGTGACCATCGACGAGGGCCTGGCGAGGGTGATCGCCTCCTCGCGGAAGGCGGTTTCTTCGTGTGTCGTCGATAGGAGGATTTCCCGGTCTTGACATGGTTACCGCTCGGCAGAATACTGACGCGAGGCCAGATCCTATAGGCCGTACGATATAGCTTGTGATCGACTGCTCCTTCGGCTTGGCCGCGCCCAGGAAACGGGAGGAATCGTGACGAACCATCCGCGTCGCCGGGTGTTGGGCATGGCTTTGGGAGCGGCGGCAATCGCCGGCCTACCTGCCGTCGAGATGCCGGCGGCCGCAGCCGAAAGCCAGGCGGTGCCGACGATCCCGGATCCGGTCCCGGCGTCGATCGCCACTTTCTTCAACAATGATGGTATCGACACGGCGGATGCACACGACGGAGACTTCGACGGCTCGGGATACGCGTTTCCCGGCGAGCACCTGACCAGCGGGCGCGTTGTCGCCGATGGCGTGCCGTACGATTTCCCGACTTTCGGGCCTGGCCAGAACGACAACGTGGTGGCGCTGGGCCAGCAGTCCCGTGCCGGCCGGGCATTACATCGCGGAATTTCTGCTTGCCGCCTCGTACGGCTCCGCGGGCGGCCCGGCGACCGTCCACTACGCCGACGGCACGACGTCCCAGCGTGCACTTGCTCCGCCCCGGGACTGGTATTTCGGGAGCGTGTCGGCGCTTTCACCGCGCCGTCCGGTACGGCCCCGCGGGGCACCGACCAGCATCGCGGTCGCCCTCTACGCGGTGCAGTGTCTGGATGGACCCGACCCGCGACGGCCCGTCCGATCACCCTGCCGACCACGGCAGCGCCCGCCGACGAAGGTGTGTCGAGTTGCACGTTTTCGCGCTGTCGCTGCAGCCGGCGGTGGCCGGGTCCAGGCGGTGCCGTCCGGTGCGGCCGAGGGGACGACCCACGGCGGTGCCCTACGTGGGCGGGCCGCGGGCGCAGATCGTGGACGCGACCGATGCTCAACATCGGCACGGCGTGGGTGACCGACGAGTCCCACCGCTGCCGTCATCGTGCTCAGACGGCGTGCGTTGACACCGTCGTGCCGGCGACCATCCGCTGGTCCTGGCCCCCGGCGAGCAGGCCCGCGTACAGGTCGGCATCGACTCGCTCGCGCCTGGCGGCCGGTACGCGGTCGACGCCGAGGTCACCGGGTACGACCGGCCGGGCCGCCGGAGCACCGCGACTTTCCGTTGACCGCCCGGTATCCCTGTCTTATCGAGGCGACCGACGCTTCGCTCGCCCCGGCACCAGGCACCCGGACTGGTTCAACGGCGCGAAGTTCGGCATCTTCATCCACTGGGGCATCTACTCGGTGCCCGCGTGGGCGCCGGTCGGCAAGGAGTACGCCGAGTGGTACTGGCAGCAGATGAACAACCCGAAGGATCCGACTACGCCTACCACGAGCAGACCTACGGCCGCGACTTCGCCTACGACGACTTCATCCCGCATGTTTACCGCGGCGAAGTTCGACCCGCCGGGCGTGGTTGCTCTTTTCCAGAGGCCGGCGCGCGAATATTCGTGCTGACCTCGAAGCACCACGAGGGGTTCTCTCTCTTCGACTCCGCCTCACCGACCGCACCTCGGTCAAGCTCGGCCCGCCGCGCGACCTGGTCACGAGCTGTTCGACGCGTCTCGTAGGGTCGCGCCCCAGTTGCACCGCGGGCTCTACTATTCGCTGCCGGAGTGGTACAACCCGGCCCTTCCCTGGGTGGGGCACGCACCGCGGAACCCCTATACCGGTGCGCCGCTGCCGTACACCGGATATCAGTCAGGACGCGATTTCGTCCA
>CAWFMG010000008.1:0-264307 GCA_963816875.1 uncultured Actinomycetota bacterium | reverse complement strand
GTCTTGAAAACCGTCGTGGCGTAACCCGTCACCGTGGGTTCAAATCCCACCGCCTCCGCTTACGCAGCAAAGCCGCAGTTCAGAGTGGATGTCCCCCTCCCCGGGCGACATCCACTCACCTCTCCGATCTCACCCTGCGTCACCACGATCCCACCCCAGACCAGCCCCTGTGGGCCATACGTGGGCCAAATCCAAGCCCGTCCCACTCCGGCTGACCAGCGACTTCCTCCACAACGAGCCACCCCGATGCCACCCGGCCCGCTCGACCCCCTTGCCTGTCGACGGGCGGAAGACTCCGCGTAGGTCGCGTGAATCGACACCCCGCCCCACCGACCGCCGTCCGCTCCCGCATCGCAAGTCGCACGTCCCTCCGAGAATCCGGAAGTACTATGGAACTCACTGCCCTTCACCTCGCAGTGCACCGGCTGGGCCGGTGCCAGGAGCAGCGGAGAAGAACTAGTGTCTCGTGATCCGGTCTGTGTTACTTCGAGTTGTTTCGGACGAGTTTCTTGACGTTGGCCGTGACAAGGCGGACCTTCGCAAGGATCTCGTCGGCGGTGGCGGTCCAGGTGAATGGTTTCGCGTTCTCGTTCCACGAGTCGATGTAGTCACGGATCTGCTTGATCAGGACGTTGACGCCGGCGAAGGTACCGCGGCGGATCGAATGCCGGGTGATGATCCCGAACCAGATCTCGATCTGGTTGAGCCAGGACGACCCGATCGGGGTGAAGTGGAAGTGCACATGCGGGTTCTTCGCCAGCCATGCCTTCACCTCCGGGGTGGTGTGCGTGGAGAGGTTGTCCAGGACGATGTGGATCTCCTTTCCGGCGTGCGGCTTGACCGCCTTCTTCAAGAAGGCCAGGAAGGTCTCGCCGTTGCGGTTCGGCTTGCATTCGCCGAGGACTTCGCCGGTGCCGACATTCAGCGCGGCGAAGAGATTGGTCGTGCCGTGCCGGACGTAGTCGTGGGTGCGCTTCTCGGTCACCGCAAACGTGACCGGCAGCACCGGTTGGGTCCGGTCCAGCGCCTGGATCTGTGTCTTCTCGTCGATCGACAGAACCACCGCGCCACCCGGCGGGGCCAGGTACAGGCCGACCACATCGGCGACCTTCTCCGCGAACGCGGGATCCTTGGAGATCTTGAAGGTGCCCGACCGGTGCGGCTTGAGATTCTCCTCGCGCCAGACCCGGGCGACGTAGTGGAAGGACACCGAGATGCCCTCCCGCCGTTTGAGGTAATCGGCAAGGGTACGCGTCGACCAGTGCGACAAGCCTGTTTCCGGCGGCGGCGTCATCTTCGTCAACGCGATCAACCGGCCCCGGGTCCGCGGCGGGACCTGCTCCTTCCCACCGCCGGGGCGACGACTGACCAGACCGGCAATCCCCCACTTCGCGTAGCGGGCCTTGTACCGGTCGACCGTGATCGGCACGACTCCGGCCAGTTCCGCGACGTCCTTGCGACGACGCCCCTCCGCGACCCACAGCACGATCTGGGCCCGCCGCGCGACATCCGCCGGAACATCCCGAGAACGCACCAATTCCTGCAGCTCGTCCCGCTGTTCAGATGAGAGATCCATACCCCGTCCAACGAACCAACCGCCATCAGGTAACTGCAACCGGATCACGAGACACTAGGCACCTCCGAACCCAACTGAATGAAAACTCCATGATCACTTCCTAAAACCCCAGGTCGGGAAGTGTCGGCCCCGCGCACGCGGGGATGTCCCTCGATGTTTGGAAATTAGATACGAGGCAATAGCGTCGGCCCCGCGCACGCGGGGATGTCCCCGGAAGGGGAAGACAATGGCTCTCTACACCGGCGTCGGCCCCGCGCACGCGGGGATGTCCCGACCCGGCTAAAGGAGATGGCCACGTTGGCCAGGTCGGCCCCGCGCACGCGGGGATGTCCCGTCGCTCCATTGACTCATCCCGTGGTTTCGTTGGTCGGCCCCGCGCACGCGGGGACTGTCCGTGCAGTAGCGCGCTGCGGTACGAGTGCGACCCGTTGGGACCGGTGCACGAGCTGCTCGCCCTCGCGGGTGGCAACGGATCTATCGGGAGCCGGCCGCCGCCTGGCGGCGTTGGTCGTGGTAGAGGCGGATGGCTTCGGCGGTGGTGCGGATGGAGACGCCTGCTTCTTCCAGCACGGTGCGGATGCGCGTCGCGCTGGCCTCGTATTCGACCGACAGGAGCGTCAGGGAATCGCCTGCCTTGTACTGGCGGACGATCTTGTCCTTCGGTAGCTCCTTGCGTTGGCCCATCGTCATGGTGGTCGCGTCTCCTGATTCGTTGGTTGGTTGCGGATTTCGCTTGAGGGCTGGGGCGGGGCGTCTTGTCACCGTCCGCCTCGGAATTGCGCGCCGGCCACGCTTTGGTGGTTGGCCTCTTTGACCTTCTTGCGCAGGGCCGCCGCGCGGTCGTCGTTCGGCTTGGGCTTCGGCGTGGACTCTCCCTGGTGACCCGGCTGCTGCTCCTGACTCACCATCGCGCCCCTCGTCCCGTGCGGTGCTCGCGCGCCCTCCGCGCGGCGTCGATGTCGACCAAGCGCGCCGGTTGGATCTTCGTCGGGTCGGCGGTCCACTCCTCGTCGTTGGCCAGGGCGCGCAGCTTGAGCCGTCGGTGCTGGTTGCCGATCACTTCACCGACGCGGCGGGTGATCGGGCACCACACGACGGCTCCCAGCGCGGGCGTTTGGCGTCGGGCCTCGTCGCAGGTCTCCAGGACCCGGAGTAAGTCCCGAGCCGTGCTCAACGCGTTCGTGTCGATCACGAGCGAGCGACGGCCACGCACGGATGCCGCGTTGACCTGGATCCCGTCCAGGCCGATGCTCGCGAACGTGTCGCGCAGCCTGTCTCGGATGGCGAGCATCCCGTTGGGCCCGGCAGGCTCCAGGCCCAACTCCTCGAAGCCGTCCTGGACGCTCACGACGCCGGCCGCCCTACCGTTTCCACCGCACGCATCAGCACCGCGGTGAGGGCTTGGGCGGCATCGGGGCTGACGCAGCCCAGGTCGACCAGCGGGCCGCGTCCGGAGGCGGTGTCCGGTTCCGGGCCGAGGCTGAGGTCGGGCAGCTCGATCCCGTGCGCGGCCAGGGCAACCACGAGTTCCTCGGCCACGCGGAGCAGATCCGCGCGGCCGGTCCAGCGTCGGGCGCGATCCCCGGGGAACGGGGGACGGCGGGGCGAGTCGTTGTGGGGATGTACGAGCCGGAGTTGGGGAGTCATGGCGCCCTCCAGCGATTCTGTTGTCGTGGTGCGCGTTCCGGAGGCTTGGATACGTCCGGGAGACGAGGCCCTGGCCCTGAACGTCGGCGAGTCGACGCCGGGAACAGCGCTCGTCGTGCCGCGCAGGATCGACCCGGCGGACCGGGCGTCTCAACCGGGCCGCGCTCACCGGTGGCCGCGACCGGAGACCCGCTCACCGGTGTTCGCGGAGAACCCGTGAGCACATCACCGCTACCCGTGCCTTGGTGTACGCGCGCCGCTACGTTGGGCGAAGAGACCTGCGGGCCGGCCCCGGGGGAGGTGTTCAGCGTGTCGAACCGTCACGGCAAGGCGTGCGCTGCTCGCTGGCGTCAGCGAGCCGACGACGAGCAGTGGACCAGGACGCAGCTGGTCACCGAGATCGCCCGATGCTGCCGGGTCTCCCGGCTACGCGCGCACCGTCTCGCCGAGGCGTGGACGCTCGCGCGGGCCTGCCAGGAACTGCGAGGCCTGTGCGCGGCCGAAGGCCTGGACTGTCCCCGGACGGATCCCGACCAGCTACGGGTGTGGGAGACCGGGAAGGGGCGGCCGCAGCGGTCGACCATCGATCTGCTGTGTCGGCTGTTCCGCACCAACGCCCACGATCTCGGCCTGGAGACGGTCGGCGACTACGGCGGATCCACCGTCCGTGCCCTGGATGACGTGCCCATGGCCGGCCCTGTCGATGCGGCGGACGACGAGGGGTGGCTGGAGTCGTTCCGCCGCTCGGTGGACCGCACGCTGGCCACCGCCAGCGTCACCAGCGGACAGCTGGACCTCCTCGACGAACGACTCCTGCACCACCGCGAGCAGTACCTGCTCCGCCCGCCGCACCAGATGGCCACCGACCTCGCGGCCGACCTCCGCGAGGTCCAGACCCTGGCCACCGACCGCCAACCCGCCTCCGTGCAGCTGCGCCTGTCCGAGATGGCCGCGATACTCGCCACGCTGATCGCCGACGCCCTGATGAAACTCGGGCTCCTCCGCCAGGCCGACGCCTGGTACGCCACCGCCCGCACGGCCGCCGACGACAGCGGCAACAACGACCTACGCGCCCGCGTACGCGTACAAGCCGCCATGCTCCCCTACTACTACGGGCCGCTCCAACGCGCCGTACGCCTCGCCAACGAAGCCCGCCTCCTGGCCCAACACCATGGCCGCGCCACCAACACCGCGGCCTTCGCGGCGGCCGCCGAAGCCCGCGCCCGCGCACGCGCCGGCGACCGGGACGGAGCCGAACGCGCCCTGAGCCTGGCGCAGGAGATCTTCCTCCGAGCCGACACCGTTCCGATCGACGACGCGTGGGCCTTCCCAGAACGACGCCTGCTGCTCTACCTCAGCGGCACCCTCACCTACCTCGGGCTCGTTCGCCGGGCCCGCCAGGCCCGACGTCAGGCGTACGAGCTGTACCAGGGACACCAAGGCGGCATCGACCCCGCACTCCTCGCCCTTGAAGAGGCCCTGTGCCTCGTCCACGAACGCCACCTCGCCGAGGCCTGCAACCTCGCCGGCCAGGCATTCCTGGGAGTGCCACCCGCCCACCGCACCCGCATCCTCGGCGCCCGCGCCCGCCACGTCATCGACGCCGTCCCCGAACGCCTGCGCACCGCCCGCCCCGCCCGGGAACTGCACACGATCCTGGCCCTCCCGACCGACGAGACGTGACAGCACGCCGGCCGCTCGTCCACCCTGGCCCCATGTCCCGCCCCATCCACGGCGGCTTCACCCGCGCCAAGATGCTCGACCTCCTACACCGCGCCTGCGCCATCGCCGACCTCGACCCCCGCGGAGCCGTGCTGGTGCGAGGCCAGACCAACGCGGTCCTCCGGCTCACCCGTCACCCCGTCATCGTCAAGATCGCCCGCAACGGCACCGACCCGGCCGCCGTCCACCGCACGGTCACCCTCGCCCGCTGGCTGATGAACCTCGGCTTCCCCACCGCCCCCCTCCACCGCCCCGAACTCCAGCCCCTCCTCGTCGACGGCCACCCGATCACCCTGTGGACCCACCTCCCACAACCCGACCACCCCGTGCCCGCCGAGACCCTCGCCAAGCCGCTCAACACCCTCCACAGCCTCGGCGACCCGCCCACGCCGCCCTCATCGTTGGACGCACCAACGGCGATCCGCTCATCCCTCAGCAAGACGACGATCCTCGACCCCGACGCCCTCGACCTCCTCCACACCCGCGTCGACCAGCTCGAGCACGCCCTGACCCACACCACCTACGAACTCGCCCCAGGCCTCCTCCACGGCGACCCCCAACACGGCAACGCCCTCCACGACGGCAACCGCGTCGTCCTGTGCGACTGGGACAGCGCAGCCATCGGCCAACCCGAATGGGACCTGGTGACCGTCGAAGTCCACTGCCGCAGATTCGGCTACGGCCACACCCACTACCAGCGCTTCGCCGAGGCCTACGGCTGGGACATCACCACCTGGCCCGGCTACTCAACACTCCGCGACCTACGCGAACTCCGCATGATAACCACCAACGCCCGCAAGGCCACCCACGAGCCCGCCAAGGCAGCGGAAGTGATGCGACGAATAGCAGACCTCCGCCGCGAGGACACCCACCGCATCTGGAGCATCCTCTAGGAGCAGCGAACAATCTGACCACAGATGCGCGATGCTATGCGCGAACCGTCCCCCAGGTGAGGGCTGTGGCCCGCTCGGTAATCAACTCCACCGTGCGAGTTCTCCTCCGGGCATGCAGATAACGCGTTGCGATGAGGGTCCGAGGACCTCCCACGCTTCATAGTCGGAGTCCGGAGGAACGCGAACTGTTGCTCCTGACCCGAACCGAACGGTCAGCAGTCCGCTGTCGGAGATCTCAACGCCCGCGACTTCGCTGCCCACTAGTTTGACGATTTCGGACGCCGCCTGGGAAGGGGCTTCAGGATCAAACGTAATATCAGGCTGCCCTGGCGCCCCAATCGTCGCTGAAGTCTCGATGCGGACCTGATGGTCCGAACCGGTAAGGAAGGTCACCGCGCCATCGAAGCTCACACGCGTGACGGGCTGTCCGGAAATTTCTGCCTGCACTTTACCACCCGTGAGGTATCGAATAATTGCCGCTTGAGTCGATAGGTATATGCGTATCCGCTCTCGATCCTGGTTTCCCATTCACTCCTATCGGCTGGCCATGCTCGTTATAGAACCGGACGTATCCGTTGGGGTAACGGGACGTAGGGTTCATGATACGTACGCTGTTGGCATTGCCGGTGGAGTTTGGGGACTGCCACACAGTGCCTTTGCCGTTGTCAGCCACTCGAGCAGGCCAATTCTCCCCTGCCCCCGGAGGTCTCCCAGGCCCCAACTGGCCGCTGCCCTCGGCCGCTGGTTTGCTCGGCGGGCTTTGGCTGCTGGGGCCACTGCTGCTGCTTTCGTTGGTGGCTTCGTTGAGTGCGACGGCGGTGCCGGCACCGAAGATACCGGCGGCGACGGCGGCGCCCGCGACGTTGACGCTGATCGCCGCGCCACCGCCGGCGGCGACGGCGCCTCCGGCGGTGACGACGGCGAAGCCGGCGGGTGGGAAGAACGCCAGCAGGCCGATGGCGAACAGGGCCAGGCCGAGGGCGAAGAGGAGTTGGTCCAGAGCGGCGAAGAGCGAGGCTCGATCGGTGTGGATGATCTCCTCGTCGATCGGGGTGCCGGTGGCGCGGATCCACATCAGCCACCCGCCGGCTACCAGGCCGCCAACGGCGGCGGTCAGGCGCAGGGCAAGGGCCGTGGCGGGTTCGGCCAGAGGCAGCCGACAGGCGGAACGCCAGGCCCGGAGCAGCAGCACCAGCATGACCAGAGTGAGAGTCAGGGATGCGACGGCGCTGGCGAACAGGATGGTGGTTCCGGGGGAGTCGGTGAACCATTGGCCGAGGTCGGCGGTGGAGGGGAAGTTGCCTATGCCCAGGTAGAGCAGGGAGGGCAGCGACACCACCACGCCGAGGACGATGAGCGACCAGCGCAGACGAGTCCGGGTGCGCTGGGCGGCGCGGGCTTCCTTGATCGCGGCGCGGATGCGGTCGGGTACCCAGCGGCCATGGTCGTGAGCCTGGTCGATCGAGATCGTGGCCTCGGCGATGGCCTGGCGGAGCGGCTCGATCCGGTGGAGGTGCTCGGTGCGGGTGATGGACGCGGCGTACAACAGGTGGCGGCGCGCCCGGACGAAACGAGACACGGCCAGGGCGGTGTAGGGCAGGCACCGGTTCGCCACCCCGATCAGACCGGCCGCCCGGTGGCTGCGTTCGGCGGCCAACAGAACACCGGGAACCGTCCCCTTGCCCCAGCGCAACTGTCGCCAGTCCAGGAAGACGGCCAGGAGCAGCAGGCCGGTGGTCGTCTCCACCATCCAGTCATCTCCCGTGGTGACCAGGGTCTGGGCCCAGCCGGGGAAGTCCTCACCGCCGCCGTTGTTGATCCCGAAGTGGTGACCGATGGTCCCGGCCAGCAGCGGCAGTGACCACATCTTGTGCCAACCACGGCTGCGGTACAGCAGACCGACGGCCAGGCCGTCCAGCGCGCCCCAGGGAACGTGCCGTTGGGTGCCGAGCTGGCCCTCATAGCCCAGGCCGAGTTCCAGCACGCCGGTGGAGGACGGCAACCAGGAGGTCAACACCTCGCTGGGCGGGGGATAGTAGGTCGCGCTCAGACTGAGCCCGGCTTGGCCCATCCACCCCTCGCCGTCCAGCGCGGTCAACGCCGCTGGGTCGGGCGGATGGTTCATCAACGTCTCCAACAGCCCGAACCCCGCACCGACGGCGGCGCCCAGGACCATGAAGTCCGCCAACCCCCACTGCCGGCGCATCCCCACCCACCCGGCCACCAGCAACGGCGCGACCTTCGCCAACTCCTCCACCACCGGCGCGACATTCTCGGTGACGGACGCGGCCACCTCCTCGGGCACCCCACCGGCCTCGACCGCGACCCGCCAGCACACCAGCGTCACCAGCAGCACCAACACGCCCGACCCGTAGGCGCCGACCACGAACGCCAACAAGATGGTCGAGACCCGCGAGGCCCGCACCGGCCACGCCAACAGCGCGAGCTGCAACACGCCATAGACGGCCGCCCCCACCATGATCAAACCCACGCCGCACCCCTCCAACAAGCCAAGCCGGCCGAGTAGGAAGCTAAGCGGCAAAAGCAAGCACCGCCACCAGCTTCACCACATCCCCGCACGCGCGGGGCCGACACCGCGCCCCAACTCGGCGACTTCTTCGGCGGCGGACCACCCCCGCACACGCGGGGCCGACACCGCCAACGCGCGCGGCCTGGTGCGGCTGCACGGACCACCCCTGCACGCGCAGGGCCGACCCGCCACGGTGGAGCTCGCGGGTCTGCCCGCGCGGACCACCCCCGCACGCGCGGGGCCGACCTGGAAGGCTCTCCGCAGAGGTAGAGCGCACAGGACCACCCCCGCACGCGCGGGGCCGACTCCAGGCTGACGTTCAGATCTGCGACGCGGAGAGGACCACCCCGCGTGCGCGGGGCCGACCCCTCGTCGGTCGGGGTGAAGGCGATCAGCCGCGGACCACCCCCGCACGCGGGGCCGACCCGCCACCCTGGCCGCAGCAGGCAATGCGGACGGGACCACCCCCGCACGCGCGGGGCCGACGGACCAGACCACAACGTGGCATGCTTTGGCCCCGGACCACCCCGCACGCGCGGGGCCGACGTGCGGGTGAGTCGGGCGGTCTGGACGGTGTGAGGACCACCCCCGCACGCGCGGGGCCGACTCAGCCGGCACACGGCAGGCGACGAACGCCCGGGGACCACCCCCGCACGCGCGGGGCCGACCCTGCACAACGGCGTACCCGACATCCCCGCAGAGGACCACCCCCGCACGCGCGGGGCCGACAGGGTGGCGCCCGCGTCGGCGGCGTGTGGGCGATGTGGCCGTGGACCACCCCCGCACGCGCGGGGCCGACGACTCCGACACCGCCGTGCAGATCGACACCCTGGGACCACCCCCGCACGCGCGGGGCCGACCACTTGCCCCACAAGTCGAACTGGGGGTAGCACGGACCACCCCCGCACGCGCGGGGCCGACAGTCCTATCGGTATCGCCGGCACGGCAGCCGGCGGACCACCCCCGCACGCGCGGGGCCGACATTGAGGAATCGTGGACGGCGCCGGCTGTCGCAGGACCACCCCCGCACGCGCGGGGCCGACGGCCGAGGCGGCCCGCGAGCGCGGTGAATATCCGGACCACCCCCGCACGCGCGGGGCCGACGCCCGGCCACTCGCGTCGGGCACGCCGAGACGCCAGGGACCACCCCCGCACGCGCGGGGCCGACCAGTCCGCCATGCGGGCCCTGCGCGGCGGCGCCGGACCACCCCCGCACGCGCGGGGCCGACGCCAACGTCAGCGCGGCGTAGGCGTCGACCTTCGGACCACCCCCGCACGCGCGGGGCCGACTCGGCGGGGAAGTCGAGCTGAACGGACAGCCGCGGACCACCCCCGCACGCGCGGGGCCGACCCGCCGGGAAGTCGAGCTGAACGGACAGCCGCGGACCACCCCCGCACGCGCGGGGCCGACGAGCCCCTCCGCTGGAAGAAGCCCCGCAAGGTCGGACCACCCCCCGCACGCGCGGGGCCGACGTCGGGTGGGTGCGTTGCGTGCCCCGGGCGGGAGGACCACCCCGCGCACGCGCGGGGCCGACCCGACGAGCTCGCCAGCATCGTCGACCCGGGCGACGGCCGCACCGCCGACCACCCCCCGCACGCTCGCGGGGCCGACATGGTTGTGTCAGAACTGGACCAATACCAGGTGGGACCACCCCCGCGACGCGCGGGGCCGACTGGTTGGTGCGTTGTTGCGGTACGTGCAGCCAAGGACCACCCCCGCACGCGCGGGGCCGACCGATCGGGAAGCTAAAGAAGCATTGGGCGAAGAGGACCACCCCCGCACGCGCGGGGCCGACAATCCCGGGGTAGACCCCGGAAGCGCCACATGCAGGACCACCCCCGCACGCGCGGGGCCGACACGCACCGTCAACTCAGCGCGGATCATGGGGTGGGACCACCCCCGCACGCGCGGGGCCGACGTACACCGCAGCGTCGTCCGGATCGGTCGACCCGGACCACCCCCGCACGCGCGGGGCCGACGGCGCACGAGATACGCCGCTGTCCCGGTCGCTGGGACCACCCCCGCACGCGCGGGGCCGACTCTTCTTGACCTGGTGCTTTATGCGGTGATCATGGATTTTTCATTCAGGTGCTTCGCGGGGCCGGCGAGCTTGTTGGGGTTGGTGCTCACGGTGTGACCTTCGGTCAGGCGGGGGTGGACGATAGCAGGTGAGGAAGCAGCGATTGGGGGTTTCGCGGAACTTCGGTGGGTTGTCGGTGGGCGGGTCTATGGTGCTGGTTGTGGAGAGTGGGGAGGGTCCGACGCCAGCGGTGGTGGCTTCGGGGGTGGGTCAGTTCGACCTGTGCTCCGAGCAGTGGTTGCCGCTGCAGGACAGGGAAAGTGGAGCCGTTCGGCAGGTGGGCTTAGCCACGGCCCTGCGTGATGCGCACCTCTATGCCGGGTTCGCCGTCGAGTTGCCGACGCAGGTTCCGGCCTTGATGCGTCAGGTGCTGCTGCCAGTCGTCCTGGACGCGCTGGGATCGCCGAAGGACAGGGCGTCGTGGGAGGAGCGCTTCTCGCGCGGGCGCTTCAGCGAGGACGAACAGGCGCGGCTGCGGGCATACCTCGATCAGCACGCCGAGCGGTTCGCGTTGTTCAGCGACGTCAGCCCGTTCGCTCAGTCGCCGGGCCTGCAGCAGTCGAACGGCGAGACGAAGGGCTCCGCACTGCTGGTGCCGACCATCGCCACCGGGAACAACGTGCCACTGTTCTCCTCCCGTACCGAGGGCGACGTGTTGGAGCTGACGCCGGCGGAGGCCGCGCGTTGGCTGCTGCACGTTCAGTGTTGGGACACCGCGGCGATCAAGTCAGGCGCGGATGGCGATCCCGCCGTCAAGAGCAACAAGACCACCGGCAATCCGACGGGTCCGCTCGGTCAGTTGGGCGTCGTTATGGCTATGGGCCGGAGCCTGTATGAGACGTTGCTGCTCAACACGCCCGTCGCCGCTCAGACCAAGCTGGGGGTCCCGCGCTGGCGCGAGGAGCCGACAGGTCCCACCTGGGAGCCGCGGAGTGCCCGTGGGCTGCTGGACATGTGGACGTGGCAGTCGCGGCGGATTCGGCTGATCCCGGAGGTGACGCCGCGCGGTGTCCGGGTGACGCGGGTGGTGCTGTGCGCCGGAGATCGGTTGCCCGAGCCACCGCCGGACGAGCCGCACACGATCTGGCACTACGTGAAGGATCCGAAGAGCCCGACCGGCATCAGGCGTCGGCCGCGCCGGCACGGCTCCGGCTGGGCGTGGCGTGGCCTCGACGCGCTCCTGGCGCTGGAGCGGGCCCGAGAGCAACACGAGAAGTACGAGAGCAGCGCCCTGCTGACACAACTCGCCGTGTTCCAGGGAGGCGAAGCACTGCCGGACACCTACCCCCTGCGCGTGGCGACGTACGGCATCTCCTACGGCAATCAGTCGGCGGTCATCGAGGACCTGGTGCACGATGTGATCCCCCTTCCCGTGGCGGCACTCGCGGCCGACGAGCGCGTGCAAGGCCGGCTGCTGGATCTCACCGACCAGGCCGATCGACTCGCGTACGCGGTCAACCGCCTCTCAGAGGATGTCCGCCGCGCCGCCGGCCTGGACCCGATCCCCTGGGACAAGGGGCAGCGGCCCGGCGAGCGCCTGCTGCACGCGCTCGACCCGTACGTGCGGCGGTATCTGGCCGGGGCCCAGCGAGCCGGAGATGACGAAGGACTGCTCGACCGGGGCCAGGAGGCCTGGGAGACGGTGGCCTGGCGCCATGCGCAGAAGGCAGCCGACGATGTGCTCAGAACGGCGTCCCCTCAGGCGTTCGCCGGGCGTGAGGTGAAGCAGGGAGGACGGAACGGCCGATCCGTCCTCTTCAGCCTCGGCACGGCCGAGGCCCAGTTCAGGCGCCGACTGCGCGATGCCCTCCCACGGGAAGCAGAGGCGCGTCGCGAGCGCGCGATGGCGGCTCGAGCCACGGTTCCCGAGGGAGTGTGACCACGATGACGGCATCAGCGGACACGACACCGGTGGGCAGCCCTGCCACGCCGTACTGGCGCGGCACGTGGCGGTGGGCCGCGAACCACGGTGTGCCGCCGGGCGAGGATCTGGCAGCGTTCCGTTCGGGTCTCGGACAGCCGGCCATGTCCGTGCCGGCGATGTGGCCCTTCTACAGCTCGCCGACGAATGATGCCCTGGCCCGCAAGGGGAAGGTCTCGACGGAGCAGGCCGCCGAGCACGCAGCGCTCGCGCTGTTCGGGCTCCATCAGCAGAGCCAGCGTGAGTTGATGCACCGTCCCGGCGTTGGCCTGGGTACCGCGGCCCTGCGCCTGCGTCGGCACGGGAAGTTCAGCGACCAGGCCGTGGACGCGCGGGTGAACGCCCTCGCCACGACCACGAGCGTGAACGCTCTCCTGCAACGGCTGCGCGGCCTGGTCACCCAACTGCGCACCGTCGGCCAACCGCTGGACTACGACCGTCTGGTGGACGACATCCGCCGCTGGCACCACGCCGACGGCCGCCAGCGCGTCCGGCGGCGGTGGGCCCTGGAGTACCGGTCCTGGGAGCGGCCGGACGCCCCCCCCACCACGCCGGCCGGCACCGGCGACGCCGCGTGAGCGGCACCTCCTTCGTTTTCCTCGCACACCCGCATCACAACGGAGACCTGGATGTCCCAGCCGCTGTATATCGACGTACACGTCCTTCAGACGGTCCCGCCCGCGAATCTGAACAGGGACGACAACGGCAACCCGAAGGAGGCGTACTTCGGCGGCGTGCGCCGCTCCCGGGTCTCCTCGCAGGCGTGGAAGCGCGCCACGCGTAAGGCGTTCACCGAGCGGCTTCCGGAGGAGGAACTCGGCACGCGCACCAAGCGCATTGCCGCCGAACTGGCCACCCGGCTGGCCGACCAGTCTTCCGACCTCGACGCTGAGCGGGCCAACCGCCTGGCGGGGGCGTTGCTCAAGCCGCTGGGGATCAAGGCGGGCAAGAAGGCCGAGGAGACGGCCTACCTCCTTTTCTACGGCCGCCCGCAGCTGGCGGACATCGCCGCTCTGGTCGCCGACCGCGCAGCGGAGCTCATGGCCATGGACGACAAGGATCTTGAGGCCGCGGTCAAGGATCTGCCCGTGCAGGAACGGCTGATGCGGCACCATCCGGTGGATGTCGCCCTGTTCGGCCGCATGGTCGCCGACATCCCCGCGTTGAACGTGGACGCGGCCACCCAGGTCGCGCACGCCCTGTCGACCCACGCCGTGGAGCTGGAGAGCGACTACTACACGGCCGTGGACGACCAGAACGAGAAGGACGAGACCGGCGCCGGCATGATCGGCACCGTCGGCTTCAACTCCGCCACGCTCTACCGCTACGCCACCGTCGCCGTCCATCAGCTCGCCGAGAACCTGGCGGAACGCGAGAAGGTCGTCGACGCCGTCGAGCTGTTCGTGGAGAGCTTCGCGAAGTCCATGCCGACCGGCCACCAGAACGCCTTCGCGCACCGCACGCGTCCCAGCCTGGTGGCCGTCGTCGTCCGCGAGGACCAGCCGGTCAACCTCGTGTCCGCGTTCGAGTCGCCCATCACCGCCGGAGAGGGCGCGGGCGTCGCAGTCGCCTCGGCCGGCCGCCTCGCCGAGGAGTACCTGGTGGCCACCCGCCAGTGGGGCGACGAGCCGGCCCACGCCTCGGTCTGCCACACCTTCGCGGCGCTCTCCTCCGACGACGGCGATCACGACGACACCTCGAAGAAGCTCGCCGAGGCCTTCGGCGACAACCAGCCCTTCACGGAACTGCTCGCCGGTCTCCGGGCTCATCTCGACGCCGCGTGGAAGCAGGGCTGATGGACGGCGGAACGGCAGGCGAGAACGAGCCGCGCGCGCGGGTGTTGTTGTTGAGGCTGGCCGGCCCCCTCCAGTCGTGGGGGGACAGCAGCGCCTTCAACCGCCGGGAGACCCGGGCCGAGCCCACGAAGTCCGGCGTGCTCGGCCTGCTCGCCGCCGCGCAGGGCCGGCGCCGCGAGGACCCCGTGGACGATCTGCGCGACCTGTCACTCGGAGTTCGCGTCGACGTGCCCGGAAGCCTGCTGCGGGACTACCACACGGTCAGCGACTACCGAGGCCGACCGCTCCCGCAGGCCGGCGTGAACGCCAAGGGAGTCCAGAAGCCGACCTCCCCAGCGAAGTCGACCCACGTCACGCAACGCTTCTACCTCCAGGACGCCGTCTTCCTGGTGGCCGTCGCCGGCCCCGCCGAGCTCGTGGAAGCCCTGGCCCACGCCGTACGCAGACCGGCGTTCCCCCTGGCACTGGGCCGCCGCTCCTGCGCCCCCACCCAGCCAATCAGCCTCGACGTGCACGACGGCACCGCCGAGGAGGTGCTGCGCGCGACCGAGTGGCAGGCCGGCCGGCAAGCGCGGAAGGCGTACCTCCGCAGCACCGGCGGGCGGCCCGCTCGCGTCGACCTGCCGTGCACCCTGGACGATCCGCAGGGAGACGACGTGCTCAACGACGTTCCGCTGTCGTTCGCGCCGCGGGAGCGTCGCTTCACCAGTCGCCGCGTGCGACACGCCTGGCTGTCCGTCCCAACCGGACTCCCCGGCGCCACGGGGGATGCGGACGCGCAGGGCGTCGCCGGACACGACCCGTTCGCTCTCCTGGGCTGGTGAGGCCGACCATGAGCTACCTCTCCCGCATCCGCATCAACCCTCTGCGCGCCGCCAGCCGGGCGTTGCTGAGCAACCCGCGCATGATGCATGGCGCGGTGGTCGGTGGCATCCCCGGTGGCCCCGAGGAGGAACGCCTCCTGTGGCGCTTGGACAGCGACAACCCCAGGCGCCCTCATCTGCTGGTCCTGACCGAGACCCGTCCCGACTGGAGCCACCTCGTGGAGCAGGCGGGCTGGCCGGACGCCGACGGCGACCACTGTCTGGTGCGTGACCTCGCCCCGTTGTTCACCCAGCTCGCCGTCGGCCGGGAGTTCGCCTTCCGGGTCACGGCCAACCCTGTGCAGAACGTCTCCAAGCCCATCCGGCCCAGCGAGATCCAGGCGGCGCGGATCGCCGCCGGCCAGCGCCGCTCCTTCCGCGTCGGGCACCGCACGGCCTCGGCGCAGCTCGAGTGGTTCCTGGACGGACGGAGAGGTGGGGCTTGGATCCCGCTCGCCCACACCGACCCGCCCGCTCCCGGTCTCGCGTTGGACGAGGACGGCGTCCCGCGGAGTCGGCCCGCGAAGTCCGGATCACCGCCCGCAACCGGCGGTCGTTTCCGAAAAAGGGGTACAAGCACCCGTGGTCCTGCACACCGCGACCTTCGACGGCCGCCTACGGGTGCCGATCACCCAACGACTCAGCCGGCGCTGCTCACCGGCATCGGGCCCGGCAAGGCGTACGGCTGCGGCCTGCTCACCCTCGCCCCCCTCAACGGCGCGCGAGAGGCCGGACGCTGATGGCCGACATCTGGTGGAAGGCGGATGCCCTCGACCTGCACCAGCTCTCCGAGCGCGTCTCCAGCGTCTACGTCGAGAAGAGCCACGTCGACCGCGACGAGAACGCGGTCGTGATCATCAACAAGCGCGAGACCGTCCGCGTCCCCGCGGCCATGGTCGCCGTCATGCTCCTCGGCCCCGGCACCCGCGTCACCCACGCCGCCATCGGCCTGCTCGCCGACTCGGGCACCGCGGTGTGCTGGGTGGGGGAGCAGGGCGTGCGCTTCTACGCCCACGGCATGGGCACCAGCCGAGGCGCGGGCCTGTCAACCGGCAGGCCTGGCTGGTCACCCGGCCCAAGGAACGTCTGAAGGTCGCCCGCGCGATGTACGCCATGCGCTTCCCCGGCGAGGACGTGTCCGCGGCCACCATGCAGCAGCTCCGCGGCCGGGAGGGCGCGCGCATCCGCAAGGTCTACCAACGACATGCGGAACGCACCGGGCGTGACCTGGTCGAAGCCGGAGTTCCGGGCGGGCGACGCCCACGCCGCCGGCGACGACCTCAACCGCCTGCTCTCGGCCGCCAACGCGGCGCTCTACGGCATCTGCCACGCGGTGGTCGTCGGCCTCGGCGCCAGCCCCGGCCTGGGCTTCGTGCACACCGGAGGCGGGCTCTCCTTCGTCCTGGACGTCGCCGACCTCTACAAGGCGGAGTACACCATCCCGCTCGCCTTCGACCTGGCGGCACAGGGCCTCACCGAGGAGCGCGACGCCCGCATCGGCCTGCGCGACCGCATCGCCGAGGATCAGGTTGCTGGGCCGCATCGTCAACGACGTGAAGTCCCTCCTGATCGGAGGGCGTGGCCATCCCCGAGGAGGACGTCAACGCCCTGTGGGACGAACACCTCGGCTCCGTGCCGGGCGGCGTCGACTGGTCACACGCCGCCACCGGGGAACTGGTGGAGCCCGGCATGGGCGAGGCCGACGTCTCCGTCGTCGGCCCTGACCTGGACGGCGCATGACGGTCATCGTCCTCATCGCCGCCCCGGAAGGCCTGCGCGGCCACCTCACCCGCTGGATGGTCGAGGTCAACGCCGGCGTGTTCGTCGGCAACCCCAACCGCCGCATCCGCGACCGCCTCTGGACCCTCCTCGCCGACCGCATCGGCGACGGCCAGGCGGTGATGGCCGAGCCGGCGAACAACGAACAGGGCTGGGCCGTCCGCACCGCCGGCAAGGACCGCTGGCGCCCTGTCGACTACGACGGCCTCATCCTCTCCGCCCGCCTCCGCCGCTGACCGCTTACCTGAGCGTTCACTGTCGACGGCGCCACCGGAGTAGTAAGCGAAGGACGCCCTCAGCGCTCTTGCGACGGGCAGGTTCGGACGCGAAGACCGCCGCCAGCGCGATGACGACGATCAGACCGACTCGTAAGCTCAAAGGAGGCTTGCTAGAACGGGTCAGCCAGTAGTGTCAATGCTGATGCTCTGCATGAGCAGATGCTAGGGTCGCTCCGGCGCTGTCGGCAACGTCAGACTCGCTGGCACGCCGGCCAGTTGGCCCTGCTTTGTCATAACGGCAGGGGTGCCCCCAAGTAGTGTCTGCAGCACAGTGGGCCCCCCCTCGGCGGGAGCGCAGGGCCGTTCCGGACTGGGCGGAGCGGCCCTACAAGTAGCAGTCGATGCTTCGGCCGCAGTCTGTCGTCGTTGCAAAAGTAGTGCTGATCGGATCAAACGTGGACTAGGTGAAGTTGCCTGCGAGGTGGAGTCCTCCGGGTAGATGCTGCAGCCTTGGCGTAGCGCGTAGCCAGGCGGTGCCAGTGTTCGATGCGGTGTTCGGTCCGCAAAGCTGATTCCGGGCGTACCGGGCGCTTTGCCAGTAGATGGAGCTTCGGCACCGCAGCTGTGACAGCCTGCGGGCATGCCAGAGCTGCGGGCCCATGAGGGCCGTCACTTCGCTATCCAGTTCCACTACGCGTTGGCAGACGATGTCTGGTGTGTGGAGCTGAGCTGATGCTGTCCAGCGCGCCGGCCGCCTGGCACGAGACTCCTGACGCAGCTACGCACGTGCCTGGGGCTGCCTTCCTGGTGGCGGTGATTTCCGACGGGATCCCGGACCTGGAGTCGACTGTCCGCGTCCACAGCCGTGACGAGTACGTGATCCCCTACGAGATCATGCGTTGGTTCCTGGAGCAGGTGAGCAGGCCGACCGCTGCGGCATCGCGTTCGAGCAGGGAGAGCCTGAAGCAGCGGAATGATCATGGTGTCGGCGCCGTCCTGGATAGCCGAGTTCACCGGGCTGAGCCCGCGTGCCTTCGGCAAGCTGGTGACGGTCCTGTGGCGCGAGTCTGGCTCAGGCCGTCGGTCGGGTTTTGAACCCGAGATGGAAGCGCAGCAGACGTATATGGTCGGGGCCGAGGTTCTTCGGTCTCGCTGATTAGCGTGGTGAGCGCCTGGGCGATGGAGCCTTGCGGCATCGAGTAGGTGGTGACGGCTTCGGGCGGAGCCAGATGGCGAGGTCGTTGCGGGCGCGGTTGCGTATCTGGGGTGAGGCGTCGGAGATGAGTTGGAGGTCGGTGAGCAGTCGGATCCAGACGTCCCGTGAGTGCAGCAGCCGATAGGCGGTTGCGCGGATGTGCCGGGGGTTGTCGGGGGCGAGGAGTTCCTGGAGGTGGGTGAGGTCGAGTTCGGACGCTCGGGGGCGTAGCGCGAGGGTGACTTGGCGGGTGACTGCGCCGGAGGGGTCGGTGAGCAGTGGGGCGAGTATGTCCGGGTCGGCCGCGCTCAGGCGGCGCAGCGCCCGTACCGCCTCGGCTCGTCCCCGGGGTTGTGGGTGATCGAGGAAGGGCTGGACGAGGCCGGTGTCCTGAGCGGTTCCGGTCTCGCCGAGGCCGGCGATGGTCCCCGGTTCGGGGTGAGGGGTTGGGGCCAGGCGCCGATAGCGCTCTGCGGGGTCGGCTTCGGCGTGGCGCAGCGCGGCTTGGGCGACCGCCCGCACCGTGGGGTTGCGGTCGATGAGCGCGGTGTGGGCGGGGGCGAGATCGCCGGTTCGGGCCAGTGCGTGCACGGCCTCCGCGCGCACCATCGCGGCGCCGCTGGACAGCAGGGGCGGACGAGGTCGAGGGTCCGGCGGCGGTCGCGGCCCGCACCGCGGCCTCGGCGCATCGGATGCGGGTCGGCAGGTCGCGGTCGTGTTCGGCGGCGTGCAGCAGCTGCGCTAGGTCGAGCCGGCCGGCGGTGAGCGCGGTCAGATGCGCGGTGCGGCGGGTGCGCCAGTCCTGGGCGACGAGTGCGGCGGCGAGCACCTCGTCCGGTCCCTCCCGGAACACGGAGTCGATGCGGTCGGCCAGCCAGCGCCCCTCGTGCCGGTCCCGCAGCGCCAGGCCGACGGGCGCGGTCCCGAACAACGCCGCGCCGGAGGGTTCGGCGAGGCGGCGTGTCAGTGCTGCCCGAGCCCGGTCACGGACCTGCGCCACCCAGTCCGCGGCCCGCAGCGCCAGCACCGGCAGTGCCAACTCCTCGTCCGTCTCGGCCAGACACGCGACGGCGGCCTCACGGACGTAGCCGTCGAGATGGCAGGCGGCAACGGTGAGTCCCAGCTCCGACAGCTCGCCTCGTATCCCCCGCCCCGCCGCGGCGGCCGACCAGCTCGGCGCGTGCCACCAGGCACGGCGCGAGGCCACGTCGAGCCTGAGCCACACCCGAGGGCTGGTCCGCAGAACAGTTGCCCCGCCTCGGCGATCAGCGCCGCGTCCCCGTCCTGGTCCACGGCGAGCAGCAGACCTGCCAGTTCCTCGGCGGCGCCGGCTCGCGCGGACTCCACCGCGGCTATCGCCTCGCGAAGTCCCTGCGAGTCGGCCCAACGGGCGACGGGGCGTCGGTCGGATTCACCGCAATGCCCAACGCGTCGGCCCGGGCGCGGAGCCGCTCCACCACGTGCCGTCCCAACTCGGGGGTCACGCCGCTCCTCTCCATCCAGCGGACTCGCCGCCAGCGACAGGGCTGTTCATCGACCGCTTACACCCCGTCCGCCTCCACGACGAGGCCGAGTTCGGCGTCGTAGCGGAGCAATGCTCTCCCAGGCGCGCGCCGTCCGCGTCGAGCACCAGGGCCCGGGCGTAACGCAGCCAGGGTTCGTCCCGCCATCCCGGCAGCGATCCGAGGCGTGTTCGGCCCATTCGGTCAGTTTCGCGGGGAGTCGGAACTGTGGCGCCCAGCACCTCGTCGAGCAGTTCGGGCGCTACCTCGCCGTTGACTGACAACCGGCGCCCGGCCAGGGTGCGGAATCCCCGGTCGTCGCGGCACACCAGGATCGCCTCGACGCTGGGATCGCCGTCCCGTACGAGTGCCTGGAACCGCTCGTCCTCCAACGTGCCGCGGGTGCCCCCGTAGCGGAGTCCCGCCAACGTTGGCCGGGTGTGCTCGCCGTGTCCGGTGAGCAGATACTCCGCCGCGCTGTCGGCCCGGCCTTGCCGGCTTTCGGTCCACTGCGCGAAGGCCGCCCGCTCGTCGGCGGCCTATGCTGCGGGCACCTCGCCGGAGTCACCGCCGTATACCTGGGCGACCAGCCCGGGGACGTCACCGGGCACTGCCCACGACTCGCTCTCCACCGCCAGCATCTGCGCGGTGGTCCGCACAGCCGATACGCGCCGTAGATCGCCTTGTTCCCCGGCTCGAAGCGTGGGCCGCGTCCCCGCCGCCGCGCCAGGCCGATCATCGACCATCTCGGGGTTGCGGAGTGGCCCCGGCCGATCGGGGTTGTCGTGCCGGTGAAGCCGCCCGACGCGTTGGAGTAGCAGGTCGATCGGCGCCAGGTCGGTGACCAGGATGTCGGCGTCCACGTCGAAGGACTCCTCAGCGACCTGCGTGGCCACGAGGATCAGTCGCCTCTCGCGCCGCACTCGCTCCGGTCCCGGAGGGCCGAGCAACGACAGGGCACTCGCGGTCCGCTCGGCCCGGTCGGCGGCGTGCAGCCGGCCGTGCAGCAGCCGGACGTCGACCCCCTCGCGGCGAACCGCGCCCGCAACGCCTCGTAGGTGCGCTGCGCGCGCGGCACCGTGTTCCGGATCACCAGCGCGCAGCCGCCCTCCGCCAACGCTCGGCCAGCAGGTTCCCGACGGCCGTCTGCTCGCCGTCGTCCTCCGGTGACGACGGCTCGCCAGCCGCTGCCGGCTCCGGATCGAGGACCCGGACGCGGACGCGGAGATCGTCCCGCCACTGCGGCGCGTCCTCCACGACGTAGCGCGGGCTGCCCCCCCGTCCAACCAGGCGGCGGTCACGCTCGGATAGCCGCCAGGATGAGGAAGCTCCGCTGGGTCGAAGGATCGGTGCCGGCCGCGCCGGACAGGTAGGCGCTCACCGGCTCCCGCCGCTGGTTGGGCGGCAACGTCGCCGACAGCAACACCACCGGGACGCTGGCCCGCGCCAGCCACCACAGTCCTTCCTTCAGGAACTGCGACATGTAGACGTCCGCCGCGTGCACCTCGTCCAGCACCACGACCTTCCCCAGCAGCCCGGCCGTGCGCAGCATGACGTGCTTGGTTCGCGTTGCGGCGAACAGCAGCTGGTCGATCGTGCCCACGACGAACGGCGTCAGCAGGCCACGCTTGGGCCCCAGGAACCACTCCGCCGGCGCCCGCCGCTCCGACTCTCCGCAGTCGACGGCGACCCCCACCCCGTAACATGCGTCCTCCTCCGCCACGCCGTACGGATCGCCGTCGTCGCCTTCCTCCGCGTTCCCCGCAGCCGCCGCCAGGTCGCGTTGAAACGCCGTTTGCCGTGCAACAGCGCCACCTCGCTCTCCAGGCCGGGCCACGCCTCGCCCAGCCACTTCCGCATCTGGTCGAACATGGGGTCGCAGGTGGCCTGGGTGGGCATGCCCAGGAGAAGACGCCGTTGGCACCGAACCGGGACGCGAGGATCTCGGCGGCCATCAGCGCCGCCTTCGTCTTGCCCTCTCCGGTCGGGGCCTCAACGACCACGCAGAGCAACCGGCCCCGCCATGCGCCGGACGACATCAGCGACGAGACGCTGCGCGGGACGGGCGCCGTGCCCGAACCGGTCCTGGAACGCCTCGGCGCCGGGCAGGGCGAGGCCGCTCCGCCAGCCTCCGTGCAGGTCCAACTTCTTCCAGGCGGCGGCTGCCCGTTCCCGAGCGCCGGCCATGCTCACGTCCGCGATGTCGTCGATGCCGCCGAAGTGCTCCTGGTCGCTGGCGATCCAGTCGGCCATCACGATCAACCCACTCAGACCGAGCTGGTCCGCCCGGGAGGGGACTTTGACCGGCTGTGCGTCGCGCAGACTGCCGAAGCCGACGGCCTGGGTGAACACCCGCACCAGCGCCCGCTGCGTCGCCTCCCACTCCGGTCCCTTCCCCTGTAGCTGACCGCGCGTCCTGGGCAACTCCTTCAGGTGGCCCTCGGACGGGAACGCCCCGTGGTGTCCAGCGACAAGCGGCCACACCCAGTCGACGTGTTCAGGAGCCCAGCCACCGACGTCGCGCAGTACCGAGGTCAGCAGCGTCCCACCAGCGATGTCATGACGACGACGGCTCCGCCTGGACTCCACGACGAACTTGTCCCACGCAGCCCGGCGGCGCGAACGATGGTCGCGCATTCCGGGTCCATCCACTGGAAGGCGGGGGTGGCCTTCCCGCAGCGGTGGATGCCGCAGAGCCAAGGAACAGCCTTTTACCTCGACCGGGACCGCCAGCGATCTCGTCGAGCATGCGTCGAGTGCCCTGAGCCAGGTATCGATCCCACATCCACTCGGCGACGGCCGCCGTATCCAACAGATGCGACAGCAGCACGTTGCGTCGTCCGCCGCCCTTGGACGCCGATTTCCCCCATAACGCCCCGAGCCAACGGCGGACCTGTTCGTCCTGTGACCCGCCGACCTGCCGGACATTCATCGCGCGGCCCCTCCTGTGTGCATCTGGAAGTACCGTAGGGTCCACCACCGACATGCCGCCGGCGAATATCGGGACTGCGCACCAACGGACCGGATCCGACGAGGAGAAGCGTGATCACGACTGAGCCTGGCCCCCGGAACCAACTGAATGAAAAGTCCATGATCACGTTCTAAAGCCCCAGGTCAGCAAGTGTGGGCCCCGCGCACGCGGAGGTGTCCTCGCTGCCCCCGGTCCAGCCGGCGCACACGCGTGGGCCCCGCGCACGCGGGGATGGTCCCTTCGAGCCGGTCGCGGGGCTGAGGTCTGGCGTGGGCCCCGCGCACGCGGGGGTGGTCCCGCCAGCACCAGATCGCCGCGCTGCCGCGAGGTGGGCCCCGCGCACGCGGGGTGGTCCTTATACTACACGAGTGGTTATGAGTCGAGTTCGGCGCCTGCCCCGCGCACGCGGGGGTGGTCCGTGCTCCATTAAGTTTGATCGCGTACGGCTTCCGTGGGCCCCGCGCACGCGGGGGTGGTCCCATAACCACACCGCGGACCGGATGGTGATGGAGTCGGCCCCGCGCACGCGGGGGTGGTCCAGAAGCATGGGGTGCCGCAAATCGAGGTGTTGGTCGGGACCGCGCGGGGATGGTCCTCTGCCGACCGGCCGTGGGCCAAGTAGTGGAGAGTCGGCTCCGCGGAGATGGCAGAGGGGGAGTGCTCGCTCAATGGTCGTGTTCGAGGATGGCCGTGGGGGCTGCCGGGGCGAGGAGGCTTGGGCGCGGGGGGGGAGGCCGAGGCGGTTCCAGTGGAAGATCACGTGGTAGCTGAGGACTTGGCGTAGGCCGCGGTCCAGTGTGCCGAGTGATGCGTTCGCGAGGGCTTGGCCGGTGTGGCGGAAGGCCGCGGCCCAGTCGGTGGAGGCCAGGGGGCCGCCGGGGGCCAGCAGGGGCGTCGGCCGACGTGTCCGCCAGGAGCAGTGCCCGGATCGCTGGCCCTCGCGTTGAGTTCCTCGCGCGGGGTGTCCGCGAGCTGGAGCGGTGTTCGGCGGTGACGTGGTGCCAGACGTCGCCTTGTTCGTACCATTCGAGTCCGGCGGCGCGCATCAGGGTCGTGCACAGGAGGATGGACAGCTCGCGGGGGCCGAGGGGGCCCTCGCGGTCGCAGGTGCTCAGGATGGCGCGGCTGTCGGCGACGAAGAGGGTGTGCGCGGCCGTCCATGCTCGCGGGGCCGCCGAAGGCGGCGGTCTCCGGCTCGTAGATGCCGGGCCACCAGTCGGTGAAGTGGCCGGAGCGGTGACGGTCGAGGCAGGCTTCGATGGGTGTCTCGCAACGTTGTCGGGGTGCGGGCGGAGGCGTAGGCGCCAGCAGGGGTGTTTGCGGGTGTACCACCAGGCGTTGAGGGTGCCGTCGGCCTCGGCATGTGCAGAAGTGGTAGGAGGTGGGGGTGAAGGTGTGGTCGGCGTTCGCCCAGTCGGTGAACTGGAGGTAGAGCTGCCACCACTCGGTGCTGCCCGCGTTCTGGCGAGGGCTTCGCGGCCGGCTTGTTGGAGACCTCGAGGGCGGCGGAGAGGTCGGCGGTGTCCATGCGGGCGGCGGTGGCGGCTCGTGAGGGAGTGCCGGCCAGGACGCGAGACGGCGCGGATCGTGCCCGGCGCGGGTCGTGCCGGGCTAGTCGATCAGCAGGCATGCGTCCCATCCGGAGTGCGGCGGCTGTTGGGCGGCGGTGGTGAGGGCGAGTGCGGCGCCGGCGGCGCCGTCCAGGAACCCGAGGTCCGTTGTGGTTTCGGGCTGGGTGTGGTGACCAGGGGTGCGGCCAGTTGGGGGGCAGCGCCCGAGGCGGGGGTGGAGGCGTCGGCGGCGGCGCGGCTGGCGGTCTGGTAGATGCCGGCCCAGCCGTGGCAGAGGCCGGTGTCGGTGAGCTGGGCGAGTTGGGCGGGGTCGGCGAGGCAGGCGACAGGGCGTCCTCGGCCGCCCGTTGGAGGCCGGTGTCGCGCGTGGCGATGCCGGCGAGTTGCCCGGCGCGGGCGATGCCGGGGGTGCCGTAGCACCAGCTCGGCCGGGCCGGGCCGGGCTGGCTGGGCGGCCGGTGCGTAGGTCGGATGGTGACGAGCTCGGGCCACCAGGGGCCGGAGTCGGCGTCCTGCCCCAGGTGTCGAGGTGGTCGCAGATGGTGCCGATGGCGTCGCGGTGGCCGTCGACGGCGATGCCGCGGCGCACGGCCTGGCCGAGCAGGAGCAGCGGGCCGGTGATGCCGTGGGCGGCGCCGAGGTTGCCGTGTCCGCCGGGGAGGTGGGGGGATGGCGCGTGCGGGTCATGGCCGACCCACCAGCCCGGCAGCGCGCCGTCGACGTCCGGCAGCGGGCGGGTCAGGGCGACGAGGTAGCGTCAGGACGCGTTCGAGGGCGGTCGCCCGGGTCGGGCGGCAGCAGGTGGGCGCCGATGCCGGTCAGGCCGTAGAAGATGTCGTACTCGGCGAAGGCCGGCAGGTCGCCGCGGGGATGCGGGCCAGGGCGGCGTCGGTACGGCGGTGGGCGAGGTCGTTGATGTGCTGGTGCAGGGTCGTCAGGGCTCACGGTAGTGCGTGGAGGTGCCGGCGGCGGCGCGCAGGAGGAAGCCGATGGCCGGTGCGCCGAGGAACAGCCCGGTGGTGTCGGCGGCGCTGATGTCGCCGCCCGTCGCGGCTGGATCCAGCGTGGGCGGTGCGCCAGGTGCCGGTCCCGGCGTGGGCGCGTCTCGATGTGGAGCAGAGCGATTCCGGCGGCGCCGTCGGCGAGGGACTGCGCCGCCCAGGGCTCGTCCGGGGGCGGGCGGGGGTGGCCAGGTTGGCGCGAGGCGAGCGGCGGTTTCCGGGAGTTGGGTGGGGTGGCGGGGCCGCGGTCACCGAGGTGCCTTCGGTTGGCGAAGGGCCGCGGCGCGCACGAGGCGGCGGGTGAGGCTTCGGCGGTGGGGTCTACGCCCAGGGCCCGGACGTGGTGGTGGTGCAGGAGCCCTGGGAACGGCGAGCGGATCGCGCGGGCCGGCAGGTGTTCCGGTAGGCGTCGAGGGCGGCGGCGCGGGCCCGCCAGGCGTCGGCGACCTCCGGCCCACCGGGGAGGGAGTGCAACGAGTGCGGGGCGCGCTGGGGGGCGGTGAGTTCGAGGGCCTGGTCGCGCAGTTCGGGGTCCAGCGGTCCGTGCGCTCGGGCAGGTGGTGGACGAGCCAGGCCGTCCGTTGCGTCTGGTGGGGGCGAGGTACGGGGCGAGGTCGAGGTGCTGGCGGCGGCGAGGGCCTGCGGGGGGGTGTCGGTCGGGCTGGTCAGCTGGATCTGCGCGAGGGCGGCGGCGGAGTCGGCGGCGAACACGTGGTGTGCGGCGTCCATCGCCGACCGTGGCCGTACCGGCCGGTCTCGGGTGCGTTAGTGGCGAGGGTCAAGTCGGAGCGAGCCCTGCGGTGGAGGGTGTCGGCCCAGTGGTGGAGCGTTCGGCGGCTGGCCCGAGGTGCCGGTCCGGCAGGTGCAGGGCGAGGTCGAGGTACTGGTCGGCGTCCGGCGGGTCGCCTCGCTGGCGGGTGAACCACCAGGCGGCGGGGGGTCGCCGAGCGGAGGAGAGGGGCAGGTGCTGGTCAGGATCTCGTCGTAGCGGCCCGGGTGGGCGTGGAGCTGCGCGGAACGGGACTGTCGGCCAGAGGTGCGCGGCGTCGCCGGGGTGGCGCGCCGCGGCCTCGGCTGTGGGCGGGGGTGGCCGGCTCGGTGAGGGGAGAGGGAGGAGCAGTTCGTGTGCGCGGCCGATCCAGCCGCGGGCGCCGGGGTCGGGAACCTCGCGCAGCTCCAGGCGTCTGGTGCTGTCGAGCTGGGCGCGCAGCACCGGCCGGTGGACCGGGTGGGTCAGGTCCAGGGGGAGCCGCTGGTCCTGCTCGATCATGTGAGGCGTGCGGGCACGCAGCCGGTCGCGCCAGGCGTCGAAGGCGTTCTCCCACGCGGCCGGAGTGGCGTTCGGGCCGGGCAGGTCTTCGGCCGTGAGCAGCCAGCGGGCCGGGGTGAGGATGGTGCGGCGGTAGCGCACCCGGGGCAGGTACGGGAGGCGGGCGGCGGCGCCGAAGTCGAACGGCTTGTAGGCGGCGAAGCGGGCGCTGGCGACCTCGGCGAGGAACCGGGCCAGCGGCGGGGTCTGGGTGGCGGCTTCGAGGGCGTGAGGACGCGCGGGTCGAGCGGCGTCCGGTGGAGAGCTGCACGAGGTGGAAGCGGCGGGCGTCCGCGGTGACGGCGATGTCGGCCAGCGGGATCGTCTCGCGTCGGGCGCCCGGTGCTCGGCCAGCGCGATGACGTGCGGCAGCAGTCGGGCTGTGCGGGTGACGTTCTCGTTGCGGCGTCGGCGCGGCGGGAACACAGCTGCGCGGTGAGCGCGTCCGGTCGGTGCCGGTAGGTGGCGGCCAGCGGGCCTGGTCCTCGGCGGCAGCAGGTGGGCGAAACGTCCGGCCATGCTGCTGCCGGGCCGCGGGGCAGCGGTGATGACCAGGCCGAAGGCGCCGCGGTACAGGGCTCCATGGTGCGGGCGTGGATCTCGAAGGCGGCCTCCACGCGGGGCACGAAGCCTCCGCGTCCGCGGGGCCCGCGAGGTCGCGACCATGTGGTCGGTCAGGACGTTCTCGCGGAGCCGTCCAGCGCGGACTGCTGGATCAGGGCGAGCAGCATTTCGTCCCGGCGGTTCGGTGCGCGGGCCGGGGCGTGGCCGCGTCGGAGCCGAGGTATCCGGCTGGCAGGCCCAGCCCGCTGTCGGCGACCAGGTCCATGACGGGCACCAGGGCCCCGGCGCCGTATCGGGCCCGGAAGCGGCGGTGGTAGTCGCGCCAGTGCTGGTAGCCGGACGGGAAGGGCGTGACCCGGGCGAGGACGCCTACCGCCGCCTCGGCTTCCCCCACCATCCGCGCGGGCAGACGCACGTCGCAGTCCAGGGCGGTCTCGACGACCAGCGGGACAGAAGGGGTGTCGGACAGCGCGGTCATCCGTCGGGTCAGCGCGGAAGTGGCCGCCCACGGGGCGGGCGGGGTCGAGTCGGCATTACCGGCCGCGGTACCGTTGCGTAACGCGCGCAGCTCGCTGACCAGATCGGCGATGTCGGGCAGCGTTTCGGCACGGGCGGCGTCCAGTTGGGCACACAGGTGGCCGAGGGTGTCCAGGCAGGTAGCCGGGGGCCACAGGCTGGTGACCAGAAGGTGCTGGACCAGCAGATCGCCGAGCAGGGCGTCGATTCGTTCCACGCCGGCGCTGGGGGGCAACCGACGAGTCAGCGTGGTGCGCAGTCCGTCGTAGGGGATGGGTGTACGGGCGAGCTCCAACGTGGCTGCCACGGGTCGGGTGTGGCGCACGGACAGCTCGACTGGGGGCATCAGCTCGGCGTGCCCGTCGGCGGGCCATCCCGGCACAACGTGACCTTCTCCGCGTCTCTGCCCGATGTCGATGGCCACGACCGGGAGGCGTTGCACCAGCCCGGGACTTTGGTGAAGGCGGTTGAGGAGATCGGTGAGCCACTCGGCATCGGGACGCACCCCGGTTCGATGCACGGATCCCCACGACAACTGCGCCGTAGCGCCGATGCGGACAGCAGCGATCCCCGCGAACAGGCCGAAGGGCGTGGGTCGTCGCTGCCAGCGCAGCAGGTAGGAAGCCAGCGACAGCACGACGCGACGCACCAGCCGCGGATCGTCCCGCCGTTCGACGACGAGATCGGCGATCTGGCGGCACAGGCCGGGGCTGGCCGCGGCCAGGGCGTCACGGATCTCGGCGCGCTGCCACACCTCGGCCAGCCATGCCTGGCCTCGCGGCCGCGTTCTCGCCGTACAGGTCGAGATCACGGGGCAGGTCCAACCCGCCGGGATCGGTGGACGCGCGCAGCATGGTGCTGGCCCGCCACCGGTACATCGGTGATCGAGGTGCCACGGTGTGCCCTCCCCCATCGACAGCGGCTCCAGACGGCGACGCTGCTGGTGTGTTGGCCGGCCTGCCCGGCCAACACACCAGCAGCGTCGGGGACCCACTCAACGACCCCGTTGTTCACCCCTGGCCCCGAGGGGCCGCCATCACGGATTCGGAGGTCGTCAGTGGCTGTGGTCCGGGTCGTGGAGAGAGGAGGTGCAGGCGCTGGCACCCTGCTGGCAGGTCTGTCCGCACCCGTCGTTGGTGGAACAGGAGAACTTGCCGTTGGGGTAGGTGGCCACGACGACTCGCACGTCCAGCGTGAATTCGTCGTCATCGAGGAGGCTGTCGACCTCCGGGCGGTTCTGCCAACGCGGTGGCGCTGGCCCGGACCCGGATGTCTGGCATCGTGATCACTCTCCTTTACCTACGAAGCGGGGTGGTGCGGGGACGCCCTGGTCGCCGGCAGCTGTCGCGGCCGTGGGCCAGGAGAGGGTGACCCGGCTGTGTCTTCTGTCCATGACGCGTCGCAATGGGGTCTGCGGGAGTTGGTCATCGGGGGTGTTGGCCGGGGTGGACGGCGATGTGTGGGCCGGGTCCGCCGCGGTACTCGGCGGACCAGGTGTGCAATATGGCGGTCAGCGTGCGAGCGAATTCGAGGCCTTGGGGGCCGTACGCGTGCGCACCATACTCCACCAACGTCTCGTCGGGAGTGCGGCGGAAGGTGAGGTATCCGAAGTTGGGCCCCTCGACGGCGGCCAGGGAGAACCACTTGTTACCCGGGGCGACCAGACCGCTGTCCAGATCGGGGTCCACGGCCATGGTGCAGAACCCGTCCAGCACAGTGGCCAGGTACATCTGGAGGGTGTCGAGCACCTCCATGCGCCCGATCAGGACCTCGCTCCACACCTCGGCCCGGGGAGTGCGCACGGCGTTGTCCAGCATGCCCGGATCCTCGGGCAGGCCGTCGTCGAACCGCAGAACGATCTCCTCCGTGCCGGTGAGCAACAGCACCTGCTGGTGATGCTCGCCGCCCCTGCATGGGCACGAAGCCGCAGATTCGCGACGAGGTGCTGGTCAGGTGGTCGCCGGTGCGTTGGAAGCCGACCGACCGCGTGAGGTTCTTCATGCGTAGCGGGACGACCAGGCGCCCGTCCTCGGTGAGCTGCTCGATCCATACGGGTGGGACATCCCACGCCCCCGCGGTGATGATGATCCGCTCGTAGGGGGCGTGCTGCGGGACACCGTTGGCGGCGTCAGCGAGCACCGCCCTGACCTGCGGGTAGCCGTTGGCGGCGAGCATTCGTTCGGTGCGGGCTGTGATGTCGGGATCGATATCGACCGTGGTGACCTCGCCGCCTGGACCAACGAGCTCGGCGAGATAGGCGGCGTTCAGGCCGCCGGACCCCACCTCCAGGACGCGCATGCCTGGTTGGACGCTGGCCTGTTCCAGCATCATGGCCTGAATCTGGGGCGCGGAGACCGAGCCGACGGCGCCCCCGTCCGTGTTCTTCTTGATGACGACGGCGGAGAAGGCGTTGTAAGCGGCCTCCATCGTCGCTTCGGGCACGAACAGGCGCCCGGGGACCTGACGCATCACCGACTCGACCCGTTTGGAGACGATGTCACCATTCGCGATGAGTTCGTCAACGACCCGATCTCGCAGCTGCGCACCGCGATCCCCGTCGACAGTTGCTTCCCTCATCAGGCGCTTCCCTTCTCATTTCGCACCTGGGGAGAATTGCCTCCGGGTCCACGGAAGCCATGGCGTCCCCGCACACTGCGTTCTTCGCCAAGCCCGAAGGTGTGGCGAACGAATGTTCGGCTATTCGTCCGCCCCGAGGCGCGCGTGCCTTGCATGGCAGTGCTGCTCCACTTCGGGCCAGGGCGAAGCCGCCGTAGCTGAATGGCCAGGCATGGCGAAGTGTAGTCATCCGCTCACTCGCTTCGATGGTTTTTGGCCGCTTCGGTGTCTCGAACACGCATGCTTTAAGCGGAAGGATCTGGTCCGCTCCGGATGAACTCCTGCGGCGAGGGCGCATTTATCTGCTTGTCGAGATACCTGGCGCGGATCCCGGCGCGAACGCTTGACCCTCGGCACGGCCACCCTGAATGGGTCCTGCCGCCACAGGTGCCCCGGACCCGATGCACCGGTAGCGGTGGACCGTGACCAGCAACGTCGTCGGGCGCCAGGCCGGCGGCTCATGCGCACGATGCCTCGTGACCGTGCCCCGTGGCACTCCTTCACACCCACGGCGGCCGCACCGACCGTCGGTCCCGACGCCCACGACGCGGCAGGCAAGAACCACCCGACCAACTCCAGACGCTGCCCGGTCACCTCCGACCGGAGCTCATCGAGGCGGCAGAACGTAGTACAGGACAGGGCGGACAAAGGTAACGTCAGGCACACGCCGGGGGCTTCCAGATGGGCAGCGTGAGAACTTCCCTCATCGGAAGACCTCGCCCTGACGCGGCCACCGCCGCGCACCCCGCCCACGCCCTCAACTGCGACGGGCCATGGCAGGAGCCGACGATGGATGACGATATTCAGCTGATCAGCGACGGCGATGGCTTAGCCCCGATGCACCGGTTGATTGTTTGTCCGTGTCTCGGACATGAAGACGCGAGTGCTCTCTGACCTGGGACGATGGGGCTTGTCGAGGGTTCCACGTCACCGGTTTGAGAAAGCACTCGCGAGATGCAATCTTCCCATGCCCCAGGGGCGGTCCTTGAACCGCCCCGGGTTCGTTAGAGATCTCAGATTGTGGTGATGACCTGGGGTTTCGTGTGTTCGGTGTAGTAGTTGGCTTCGTATTCGACGGGCGGGATGTGCCCTATCTCACCGTGGAGTCGGCGGTGGTCGTACCAATCGATCCACTCGGCGGTGGCCAACTCGACCTGGGAGAGCGTCTTCCAGGGCCGTTGGGACGTGATCAGCTCGGTTTTGAACAGGCCGATCGTGGACTCCATCAGGGCGTTGTCGTAGGCGTCACCGACGCATCCGATGCTCGCCGCGATGCCGGCGGCGTCCAGGTGCTCGGCGAGGCGGAAGCTCGAGTACGGCGACCCGGCGTCCGAATGATGTATCAACTCGCCTGGGCCGAATGGGGCGTTGGTCACGGTCCCGCTGCCAGATCGCCATCTCCAGGGCGTCCAGTACGAACACCGTCTCCTTCACCGTGGCGGCCGACCACCCCACGATCCGACGGGAGAAGGTGTCCACGACGAACGCGACATAAACGACGCCGGCGAAGGTCTTGACGTGCGTGAAGTCGGCTACCCAGCAGCGGTTCGGGGCACCGGCGACGAAGTCGCGGTCGACAAGGTCGGGGGCCCGCTCAGCCTGCCCCCGGGGATCGTGGTGATGACGCGTTTGCCGCGCACCGCGCCCTGGATGCCGAGCTCGCGCATCAGGCGCTCGACGGGGCGCGGGCCACCGCAAGTCCCTGCCGGTTCAGCTCGCGCCAGATCTTCCTCGCTCCATAGACACGGTAGTTGGACGCGTGGACCTCCTGGATCCTCTCCTTGAGCTCCTCGTCGCGCACGGAACGGGCGGAGGGCGTTCGGAGGCGTTTCTTGTGGGCGTAGTACGTGGAAGGGGCGATCTGGCAGTCGTGCGCGGTGAGCGTCCTGCAGATCGGCTCGACCCCGCCGAAGCGGTCCCGATGCTCGTCGATGAACGCTACGAGCGCGTGTGTGGCCGGTCGAGCTCGGCCGCGAAGAAACTCGCCGCGGCCTTCAGGATCTCGTTCGCCCGCTTCAGCTCGGCGTTCTCCTTCTTCAACGCCTTGAGCTGGGCGGACTCCTCCGTCGTCGTCCCCGGACGCTGCCCCACGTCGATCTCGTACTGCTTCACCCAGTTCCGCAGAGTCTCGCGGGAACCGATGCCGAGCTTGTCCGCGACCGCCTGCAAGGCGACCGTCTCGTTCGGGTAGTCGTCGCGCACTTCGGCGACCATGCGCACCGCGCGACGGCGAACTCAAGCGGGTAACGGGAGGGCCGTGCCATGACTCAATCCTTTCACGGAATCGAGTCTCTACCTGACACGGGGCGGTTCACCTGGCCGTGTTCGATGAACCGAATCTGGTCGCGGACGCCGGTTTGGTGTCAGTGGTCCGGCTGGCGGAACGTGCGGGGTTGCCGGGGATGGTCAGCCGGGCGGTACGTCTGGAGGGGGCGGCCAACAGTGGCGGGGCGAACCCGGCGGCGAAGGTGATGTCGCTGGTCGCGGCCATGTGCGCGGGAGCGGACAGCATCGATGACGCCAGCCGACTGCGGCACGGAGCCATGCCACAGCTCTTCGGCGGGGTTCGGGCCGCCTCGACGCTGGGCACGTTCCTGCGCTCGTTCACCCATGGCCACGGGCTGCAACTGCATGCGGTACACCGCCGGTTCCTCGGTCGACTGCGCACGCGCCCCGCTGCTGCCCAGTGCCGACCAGGTCGTCTTCATCGATATCGACTCCACGCACAAGCGGGTGTTCGGGCCGGCCAAGCAGGGTGCCCAGGTCGGCCGGTTCAAGGAGCTACGCAACCTGCACCCGCTGCTGGCCACGATCTGCACTCCCGTTTCCCGGCCGGTCATCGCCGCGGTGAGGCTGCGACGCGGCAAGGCAGCCGATGCTCGTGGCGCTCAGCGTTTCGTCACCGAGGCTCTGGCCAGCGCGGTCGGGGCCGGCTGCACCGGGATCCGCGTCCTGCGTGCGGACTCGCAGTTCTACAACGCCGACGTGGTCGCCGCCTGCCACCGCGCCTCCACCCACTTCTCCATCACGACCAGTATGAACCCCTTCATCAAGCGGGCCATCGCCACCATCCCCGATCACGCCTGGCGGCCCATCCGCTACCCCCGCGCGGTGGTCGACCCGGACACCGGTGAGCTGATATCCGATGCCGAGGTCGCCGAGACCAGCGCCTACACCGCCTTCACCGGCCGCAAGAAGGCCGAGCAGATCACTGCCCGGCTGATCGTGCGGCGGGTCCGTGACCTGGCCAAACCCCCCACCATCGGTGAGCAGGGCGAGCTGTTCCCCGTCTGGCGCCACCACCCGTTCTTCACCGACAGCCCCTTCGAAACCCTCCAGGCCGAACGGCAGCACCGCCACCACGCGGTGATCGAGCAGGTCATCGCCGACGGCAAGGCCGGACCTCTCGCCCACCTGCCCTCGGGGAAGTTCAACGCCAACGCCGCCTGGCTGACCCTGTGGGCGATGTCCTACAACCTGCTACGAGCGGCCGGCGCCCTGGCCGGAGCGTTCCACGCCAAGGCCACCACCGCCACCATCCGGACCCACCTCATCCACGTGCCCGCCCGCATCGCCCGCTCCGCCCGACTCCTGACCCTGCACCTACCTGACCGATGGCCCTGGCAGGACGCGTTCACCGGACTGTTCGAGGCCGCCCACGCGCCTCCGACAACCTGACCGTCACTGCCCAGCCCGCCCACCAGGGCCCGACCGGAACGCATGTGGAAAAGCTGGGCAGACCAGCGAATACGACATGCCCTCCGACCGGCCACAACACCGAGAAAGCAGAATCGCTCACGTCAGAATCCGACCGGTGGATCGAGGCTTAGCGGTCATCGGAAGTCCGACGGGAGCAATGCTCAGGACTTGTGGATCAGCTCGTCTGGAGGATGCGCGAAGGGCGTACCTTCCCGAGTGAGTGATCGTCAAGTCACCGAGTAGGCCCGCGCTGCGAACGCGGGTCGGGAAGGCACGCCCGTGCTCAGCGTAGTCAATGAAGACGGCACCACCGAGTCCGGTTCCCTGATCGACGAGATCGTCCGCGAGGGTGCTCGGCGGATGCTGGCCGCCGCCCTGGAGGCGGAGGTGGACCAGTACATAGCCGAGCTCGCCGGGCAGCGTGACGAGGCCGGTCGCCGACTGGTGGTCCGCAACGGTCGGCACCGGCCGCGGACCGTGACCACGGCTGCTGGGCCGGTTGAGGTGGCCGCCCCGCGCGTGAACGACAAGCGGGTCGACGAGACGACGGGTGAACGTTAGCGGTTCTCCTCGAAGATCCTGGCGCCGTGGTGTCGGAAGTCCCCGAAGATCAGTGAGGTACTGCCGCTGCTCTATCTCCACGGCCTGTCGTCGGGCGACTTCGTGCCCGCGATGGAACTGTTCCTGGGCACCTCGGTCGGGCTGTCGCCGGCCACGGTGACCCGGCTGACGCAGCAGTGGATCGCCGACCACGCCGAGTTCCAGCGCCGTGACCTGGCCGGATCCGACTACGTCTACGTCTGGGCCGACGGCGTCCATCCCAAGATCCGCTTGTCCCAGACGCGCTCCTGCCTCCTGGTCCTGATGGGCGTCCGCGTCGACGGCACCAAGGAACTTATCGCTATCACCGAGGGTCTACGCGAGTCCACCGAGTCCTGGGCGGACCTGCTGCGCGACTGTCGGCGGCGCGGGATGCGCGATCCGATGCTCGTGGTCGGCGACGGTGCGATGGGCCTGTGGAGGGCACTGGCGGAGGTGTTTCCGCAGGCCAGGCACCAGAGGTGTTGGGTTCACAAGACAAGGAACGTCTCGAACGCGCTGCCGAAGTCTGCGCAGCCCGGCGCGAAGAAGGCTCTGCAGGAGATCTACAACGCCGAGGACCGTGCGCACGCCGAGAAGGCGGTCACCGCGTTCGAGAAGGCGTACGGGGCGAAGTTCCCCAAGGCCGTCAAGAAGATCACCGGCGAGGTCGACGAGCTGCTGGCGTTCTACGACTTCCCCGCCGAGCACTGGGTCCATCTCAGGACGACGAATCCGATCGAGTCGACCTTCTCCACCGTGAAGCTTCGGACCAAGGTCACCCGCGGCGCCGGCAGCCCGGCCGCGGCCCTCGCGATGGTCTTCAAACTCGTCGAGTCCGCCCAGGCCCGCTGGCGAGCGGTCACCGCACCGCACCTCGTCGCCCTCGTCCGAGCCGGCGCCCGCTTCGAGAACGGCCTCCTCGTCGAACGAGACGAGACCCTCGCAGCGTGATCCACCTCAACTGATCCACAGGTCTTGACAATTACTCGTCCGACGGATGTCGAACGCTTCCTCGTCTCCGAAGGACTGCCGTCGAAGGACCTCGGACTGCCCAGGCTCGGATCCACCCTCAGCGCCGTGGCCGGAGCCGCGCAGGCGGGTTCCGAGATCGCAGCCAACTCGGGTCGCTGGGTGAAGTTGACCAAGGAGTTGGCTAAGACGCCCAGTTTGCGTCTGACCAACCCGGCGTTTCTGGCTGGTGCCGCGACGCTCATGGCGCAGCTTGCGATGCAGCAGACCATGGACGAGATCACCGACTATCTCGCAACGATCGACGAGAAGGTCGACGACGTGCTCCGCGCTCAGAAGGACGCGGTGTTGGCGGACATGATCGGAGCGGGCTTCGTCATCGAGGAGGCCATGACCGTCCGAGAACAGGTGGGTCCTGTCTCCGAGGTCACGTGGTCGAAGGTGCAGACCACGTCGACGACGATCGCGCGCACCCAGGCCTACGCGTTACGTCAGCTCGATGCGCTCGCCGAGAAGCTGGAGCACAAGACCAAGATCGGTGAGCTCGCCAAGGCGTCCAAGGATGCCGAGTTCGCGGTTCGGGAGTGGCTCGCCGTTCTCGCCCGCTGCTTCCAACTGCACGACGCCATCGCCGTGCTCGAACTCGACCGCGTGCTGGACGCGTCCCCGGATGAGCTGGACCGGCACCGCCTCGGACTTCGGGCTGCCCGGCAGAACCGGATGGAACTCATCGTACGAAGCACCGAGCGTCTGATGGCCCGCGTGGATGCGGCTGTCGGCACGGCCAACACGAAGGTACTGCTGCACCCGACCGCGTCCCCGGCGGTGGTGCATTCGGGCAACCATGTCGCGCTCTCCGTCGTCGACTTCCACGGGCGACTCGGTATCGAGCGCGGTGGACAGCCACTGGACGCGAGACGATGGGTGGACGCGGCCGCAGAGGCGAGGGACAAGGCGCTCGAGACGGGAGCGGGGGGCGTCAACGCCGCCAGACGCCTCGGCAACGAGACCCGCCACCGAGCCAGATCGGTGACGGGCAGGCTCTCCAGCGGGGTTGCCGGGCGAGTACGCCGTCGGCGCGGGGACGACGAGGAGGAAGGGTGAGCTGGCGTTGGAGCGCTAAGCGTTGGACACGGGCCGAGCTTCCCCTGCCGGAAGGCCATTCTGTTGGCTGCTGAGGTACGGTACGGACCCGTTCGGCAGCACCGGACGTGAACCCTCCCGCCTCCACTGGAGGCCGCCGCACCTCTACGAACGATGCTCTCGGGCCTCCTGAATCCAACCGAATGAAAACTCCATGATCACTTCGTAAAGCCGCAGGTCACGAAGTGTCGGCCCCGCGCACGCGGGGATGGTCCGTCTAGTCCGTATTCCTGCCACATACGATCGCGGTCGGCCCCGCGCACGCGGGGATGGTCCTCCGAGTGCAGCGAACACGATGATTGCAGCAGCGTCGGCCCCGCGCACGCGGGGATGGTCCGGGTCTCCCTGACAAATACCTGAGAGCTATGAAGTCGGCCCCGCGCACGCGGGGATGGTCCTCACGTTGGGAAAGCTGAGCGGCACCCATTCTCGTCGGCCCCGCGCACGCGGGGATGGTCCTCGCCAACACAGGACCCAAGTTCGAAACTGAAGGTCGGCCCCGCGCACGCGGGGATGGTCCGAGGCGTATCCTGGACATACGCTCAAAGAATTAGTCGGCCCCGCGCACGCGGGGATGGTCCGCCGTTAACAGTTTCTGGATTCAGACTAGAAAAGTCGGCCCCGCGCACGCGGGGATGGTCCGCCCCAGCACTACGTGATGTACGGATGTTCAGCGTCGGCCCCGCGCACGCGGGGATGGTCCGACAGTGCGATTTGGGTGGGAGCTTATGCTTTTGTCGGCCCCGCGCACGCGGGGATGGTCCTCCCCTTCCACTAGATCCAGCTCGCGAGCTAGCGTCGGCCCCGCGCACGCGGGGATGGTCCTAACGTCACGATCATCATCTGTCATTACGTCAGGTCGGCCCCGCGCACGCGGGGATGGTCCTACATGGATGCGGCTTGGAATGCTTGCCGCTGGGTCGGCCCCGCGCACGCGGGGATGGTCCGTTGGAGCCGTACAGCGCTTCGTCGTTCGCCTGGTCGGCCCCGCGCACGCGGGGATGGTCCACCGTCAGGGGTGTGTGCGTGGCGCACAGGGGAGTCGGCCCCGCGCACGCGGGGATGGTCCCTTTGGTCTGCTGCCGACCGATGCGACCGAGGCGTCGGCCCCGCGCACGCGGGGATGGTCCCCGCGGCTGGCGCCCGCGAATCCCGGCCGGGTCGTCGGCCCCGCGCACGCGGGGATGGTCCTGACGCCTTCGGAGCATCCGCAGGCGGTGGCGAGTCGGCCCCGCGCACGCGGGGATGGTCCCGCAAGGTGGTGCGGAAGAAGCCACCCGAAGGCGTCGGCCCCGCGCACGCGGGGATGGTCCCGCGTTCTGAATCTTCTTGATCTCGGAGCGGGCGTCGGCCCCGCGCACGCGGGGATGGTCCCGCCCCACCGGGCCGCTGCCGGACATAGCGCGGGTCGGCCCCGCGCACGCGGGGATGGTCCCTGACCTTGACCTTTCGGCCATGAACGAGGCGGGTCGGCCCCGCGCACGCGGGGATGGTCCCGCCCGGCTCGCTGCGGAGCTGGAGCGCTCCAGGTCGGCCCCGCGCACGCGGGGATGGTCCCTGGTTCACCGACGCCGTTAGTGAGGTTGGCGAGTCGGCCCCGCGCACGCGGGGATGGTCCGTCGCGCTCGGCCGCCCACGGCGGCAGGGAGATGTCGGCCCCGCGCACGCGGGGATGGTCCTTCGCCGCAGCGTCGCGGGCGCAGTCCCTTTCAGTCGGCCCCGCGCACGCGGGGATGGTCCGAGCGTCCGGTTTGGCGACCGGAAGGCCGCTGGTGTCGGCCCCGCGCACGCGGGGATGGTCCCGCCTCGCTCCCGCCGCGCAGTCCGAGGCTGAGGTCGGCCCCGCGCACGCGGGGATGTGCCGCAGCCATCGAGGTGGTGGGCGGCTGTGGGCCGGGTAATCCGTCACCGTGGGTTCAAATCCCACCGCCTCCGCAGGTAGAGAACATGCAGGTCAGCGGGGACCTCGATTTTTGGGACTCCCCGCTTCTTCACTCTGTGTGTCAGGCTGTCCCGCTGGATACCCCCGCTGACCAGGGTTTGTGGTCAACCTGTGGTCAGGATCGGGGTCGCCAGACGCGGTTGCGGCGCGTGACACGGATAGCGAGTTGTGTCCGTCAGGCATCCCCGGGGTCACCGCCGCCGATCAATGTGTGACACCAGCTCATTCCTGGCGAGGTGCGTGCCAACTGCATCCACGACGATCGCGGGGGAAGTGGTCGAAGTGGAGTAGCGAAGCCGCTGAGGGCACCGCACGGGGTGGTTCCTCCGACCGGGGACCCAGAACACGGGAACAGGCAAATCCCCAGGTCAGCCGCCAGCCTGGTCATTGAGACGATCGTCAGGCTGAAGCGATAGTCCGCGGCTTCCGGTCAGCTACGCCCAGCGTTGCCCCGCCCGGACCCGTCTTCCGGCGGTGTCCGGGGGGTAAGCCCTTTCGTGCTGAGGACCCCACCACGTCGGCAGGAATGCGGCGTGACCTCGGCCAACCCACCCCGGCTGCTCTGGCTGGCCGCTTCTCTCCATCGCGGCCTGTTTATCAACCGTGCTCGGGCGGCGGGTCCTGGCGTTTACGCGGCCACGGCCATTGGGCGTTGCGGGGTGGGGCGTTGTTGACGCTGGTTGTGTCACCTCGCCACGGCTTCGGCGGCCCGAAGCAGGCGTTGCCCGGTGTACGCGAGGTAGTCCCGGAACTCCGTGGTCTCATCGACCCTGAAGTCGATGTCGGTAGCGGTCAGAACGACGGCAAGCCACTCGAAGGAGTCAACGTAGGCGGTATACCGGCAGCTGTGTTCGTCGAGGGCTTCGAGGGACCCGTCGATGCGGTGGAGGCGAGTCGCTGCGTCGCGCACGTCGGTGTGCAGGGTGAGGACGATCCGGATTGTCTTCGGGCTGTGGAATCGTGCTTCGAGGTACCCCGCGAGGTCGTCGGTGGGAAGGGGGCGTGGCGGGAACGTCGCACCCGTCGTCTGCGGGTCGGCGATTCGGTCGAGCCGGAAGTTTCGCCAGTCCTGCCTGTCGCGGTCCCAGGCGTGGAGGTACCAGCGTTGGCGGATCTGAACGAGTCGTACCGGCTCGACAGTCCGGAACGACAGTCCTTTCTTCCCACTGTAGGCAAAGGCAAGGCACCGATGAGCCGCGATCGCCGATGCGACGACACTCAGGACGATGGGGTCGGTCGGGGGATGTTCGCTGCGACCGAACTCCACCGCGGCGAGCACTTCGTCGGTTCTGCGGCGCAGGGAAGGGGGGAGGATGCGGCGGAGCTTCGCGGCAGCACGTTCGGCGGACTCGGCGGAGAGGTCGATGCCGGTTCCTCCGGCGGCTGCGAGGCGTAGGCCGAGGACGGTGGCGATTGCTTCGTCGTCTTCGAGCATGAGGGGCGGCAGCGCGGCGCCGGCGACGAGGCGGTAATGGCCTCCTGGTCCGCGAGCGCTTTCAACGGGGTAGCCCATCGTGCGCAGATGGTCAATGTCGCGTCGAAGGGTGCGGGAGGGCACTCCCACCGCCGCAGCGAGTTCGTCCGCCGGCCAGTGCCGACCGGCCTGCAGCAGGGACAGCAGCCGGAGCATCCGTTCTCTTGGTGCCGTCACAGTAGGTCCCCAGTCTCACAGATCCGTCCTGGAATAGTTGTGGCCATTAACTGGCCACAACTGATCGTAGCCTCGACCCATGTCACATGATCAGGAGCCGATGGCCGAGCGTGGTCGGTGGATCACGGTGAAGGATGCCCGGACCCACAACCTCCGGGACGTGTCAGTCCGGGTACCGAAGCATCAGTTGACGGTGTTCACGGGCGTCTCGGGGTCGGGGAAGTCGTCGCTGGCGTTCGACACGATCGCGGCCGAGGCCGAGCGCCTGACCACCGGAACCTATCCCGCGTTCGTCCGGAACCGGCTTCCGCAGCATCCACCGGCGGACGTGGACCGGATCGACGGGCTGGTCTTCACCACGATCGTGGATCAGCGGCGGTTCACCGGGAACGCCCGATCGACCGTGGGCACGGCGAGCGACATCGCACCGCTGCTGCGGCTGCTGTTCTCCCGTATCGGAAGACCGACCGCCGGGTTCTCGCCGGCATACTCGTTCAACGACCCCAGCGGGATGTGTCCACGCTGTGAGGGCCTCGGTACCGTCGACGACATCGATCTCGACCTGCTGCTCGACCGCTCACACAGCCTGCGCGACGGCGCGGTCAGGTTCCCGACCTTCGCCCCCGGAACCTATCGATGGAAGCGCCTCATCCACGCCGGACTCGTCGACCCCGACACTCCCTTGGGGAAGCTCCCCGCAGCGAAGGTCGACACCCTGCTCCACGCTGAAGGACTCCGGCTCACCGACCCCGCCCCTCAATACCCCAAACACGGCACCTTCGACGGCATCATCCCGCGGCTGCGGGACACGTACCTGCGCCGGACGCCGACGCGCCTCACCGCCGAGGAACAGCAAGGTCTCGCCCGAGTCGTGACCCGCGGCACCTGCCCGGACTGTGACGGCACCCGCCTCAACGCGTCGGCGAGGAACAGCCTGATCGACGGCCGATCCATCGCGGACTGGTCGGCCCTGCCCATCAGCGACCTGCGCGATGTCGTGGCGGCCGTGCGCGACCCGTCCGTGACGCCGCTCCTCCAGGCGATTCGAGAACGCCTCGACGCATTGGACACCGTCGGGCTCGGCTACCTCAGCTTGTCCCGGGAATCGGGCACCCTGTCCGGCGGCGAAGCCCAGCGGGTCAAGATCGTCCACCATCTCGGCAGCGCTCTCAGCGACGTCTGCTACGTCTTCGACGAGCCAAGCACCGGACTGCACCCGCACGACGTGCACCGCCTCCTGGAACTCCTCACAAAGCTCCGCGACGCGCACAACACAATCCTCGTGGTCGAACACCATCAGGCAGTCATCGCGGCCGCCGACCACGTCATCGACCTCGGGCCCGGCGCTGGCTCAGACGGCGGCATCATCCAATTCGAAGGCAGACCCGACGAACTCACGGCAACCGACACCACAACAGGCCGCGTGCTGCGCGCCCCGATCCACTTCAAGGAGCGGCCCCGTCCGGCTCGGGGGACGGTAACGATCGCCCATGCCGCCAGCCACAACCTGCGAGACGTCATCGTCGATGTGCCGCTCGGCGTCCTCACTGCCGTCTCGGGCGTCGCCGGTTCCGGCAAGAGCACACTGTTCGCCAGAGAACTGCCTCGGCAGCACCCGGACTTCATCGTCGTCGACCAGGCACCTCTCCGCGGCGGCATCCGCTCAACGCCCGCCACTGTGCTCGGCGTCGCCGCACCCATCCGAGACATCTTCAACAAGACCACCGGGTTGCATCCCTCATGGTTCAGCCCCAACGGCCGCGGAGCATGCCCCGTCTGCAAGGGAAGAGGTGTCATCGTCACCGACCTGGCATTCCTCGATGACGTCCAGACCGACTGCGACGCCTGCGGACGCACCCGGTTCAACCCGACAGCACTCGCCGCCACCCTCCACGACCGCAACATCGCCGACCTGCTGGCGATGAACCCGGCGCGCGCCGCCGACCTGCTCGCCGAACACTCCCACATCGCGCGCCGACTGCGGTGGCTGGACCGGGTCGGACTCGGCTACCTGTCGATCGGGCAAAGCCTCGACACCCTCTCCGGCGGCGAACGGCAACGACTCCTCCTCGCCCACCACCTCGCCGACACCGACACCTCCGACAACCTGCGCATCGTCCTCGACGAACCCACTGCCGGGCTGCACGGAAGCGACGTCGACCGACTACTCACGCTCTGCGACGACCTCGTCGACTCCGGAGCAACGCTCATCCTCATCGAGCACAACCAGCGCGTGATCGCCCACGCCGACCACGTCATCGATATCGGGCCCGGCGCTGGGTTCAACGGCGGAACCATCGTGTTCCAGGGCACACCGGCTGACCTCGCAACAGACCTCATGTCAGTCACCGGCCAATACCTGCGGGGCGCCACCTCTACCGCCGTAGCAGCCACAGCCGATCGCCGAAACGCAAATCACTTCTCTCGGCAGTAGCGATCCGGGGTCACCGGGGAGACCGCCTACACCGGATCCCGCGACGGCATCACTGGCGGCTCCTTCTGCTCGCTGGGTGAGAGAGGCACGGCCGTCGTCTGTGCGAGCCGGCTGGAGCTCGTGGGGCTGGATGTCGACACGGGTGACCTGCTGTGGCGGCGTTACGGGTTCCATCGGGGGAGGAGACGATCGTCCACGCCCAGTACGGCGACGCGGTCTACGTCACCACCCGCCACCACGAGGACCCGGCGGTCGTCGACGCCCGCACCGGCAAGATCATCGAGCCGGACCCCGGCGTGATCGGCGACCAGGTCAACTCCTCCGTGGCGCTGGTGAGGCCCGCGTACGAGTCGGTCGTGCAGGTACACCTGCCGACGGACCGGACGGAGTGAGCCGCCCCAGCGGGCCAGTTGGCATCGGACGTCCGAGGCCGAGCGGGCGGGCACCCTCGGTGTGGCGTGCGCCACATTCTCCGGTGTCTTCTCGCGAGAATGTCCGGACAGGGGGCCGTCGATCGTCACAGGTGCGACGAGGGACAGCAACAGAGACAGGAGTGCCCGCGATGAAGTACCTGATGTTCGTCTGCACGGATTCCGAACCGGACGCCGACACCTCGGACTGGCCCGACGTCGAGGAGTGGGTCGCGGAGAACGACGCCGCCGGTCGGCGCCTCCAGGGCTCGGCGCTGGGCCCCACGTCGTCGGCGACGACCGTGCGCGTGCGCGACGGCGAACTGCTGGTCTCTGACGGCCCCTTCACGGAGACCAAGGAGGTGATCGCGGGCTTCGACCTCCTCGAGTGCACGGACCTGGACGAGGCGATCGAGGTCGCGCGCGCCCACCCCATGGCCCGCGGGGGCCGCATCGAGATCCGCCCGCTGGCCGACCTCGAACGGTGACCAGCCCCGGGCGAGGGCCCGCATGGGACGCCGCCGCGTCGGCCGCCGCGGACGCGTACCCGCGGGTCGTCGCGACGCTGATCCGCACCACGGGCGACTGGACCCTGGCCGAGGACTGCGCGCAGGAGGCGCTGGTGCTCGCGCTGGAGCGCTGGCCCGTGGACGGCGTACCGGCGAACCCGGGCGGCTGGCTGATGACGGTGGCCCGCAACCGGGTGCTCGACGTGCTGCGCCGGGCCTCCGTCGAGCGGCGCAAGCTGCGCGATCTGGCGGTGCTGGAGCCGGCCACCGCCTCGGAGGAACCCGCGCCGGTGGAGCGGGAGGACATCGCGGACGACCGGCTGCGGCTGATCTTCACCTGTTGCCACCCTGCGCTGGCGCTTCAGACCCGGGTGGCGCTGACGCTGCGCACGATCTGCGCGGTCCCGACCGCGGACATCGCCCGGGCGTTCCTGGCCAGCGAGTCCGCGATGACCCGTCGGCTGACGCGGGCGAAGGCGAAGATCGCGCAGGCCGGCATCCCCTACCGGGTGCCGGCCGGAGACGCCCTCGACGAGCGTTTTCCGGGCGTCCTGGCGGTGATCTACGTGCTGTTCACGCAGGGCTACAACGCGGACGGGGAGCCGGCGTTCGCCCAGGAGGCGATCCGGCTGGCCCGGTTGCTGGCGCGACTCATGCCCGGCCAGCCCGAGGCGTCCGCGCTGCTCGCCCTCCTGCTGCTGCAGGACTCCCGGCGCGAGGCACGCCGGGACACCGAAGGCCGTCTGGTCTCCCTCGACAGGCAGGACCGGTCCCGTTGGGATCACACCGCCATCGACGAGGCCATGGCCATCCTGTCCGACCCGCGGCATGGGCCGCGTGCCGGGCCCAATGGGCCGTACGCGCTCCAGGCACGGATCGCCGCCTGCCACGCCGCCGCCCCGTCCGTCGAGGACACCGACTGGCGGCGCATCGCCGACTGCTACGACCAACTCGTCCGGCTTCAGCCGAGCCCGGTGATCGAGCTGAACCGCGCCGTGGCGCACGGATACGCGCACGGGTCCGCGGCGGGGCTCGAGCTGCTGGCCAAGGCCCGCGCGGGCGGCGCGCTCGACGACTACCCGCTGGCCCTCGCCGCCGAGGCGGACCTCACCGCCCGCGCAGGCGACCGCGACCGCGCCGCCCACCTCTTCCGGGAGGCCGCCGCTCGCACCCGCGGCGAGTCCCAGCGCCGCGCGTTGCTCGACCGCGCCGACGAGATGTAGACGGGAAAGGGGAGAACCGTGGAACTGCTCGCCGCACTCGATGCCCAGCGCAGGCATGTGCTGGGCATCGTGGAAGGGCTGGACGAGGAGGCTCTCCACCAGCCGGTGTTGCCATCCGGCTGGAGCTTCCTCGGGCTCATCAACCACCTGGCGCTCGACGTCGAGCGATTCTGGTTCCGCGCGGTGGTCGCCGGCCAGCGGGCCGCGATAGCCGAACTCGGTGCGTCCGGCGACGCCTGGAAGGTCGGTGCGGAGGTGCCCGCTCACCGTGTGCTCGACGACTACCGGCGGCAGATCGACCTCGCGAACGCCGTCATCGCCACCACGGCCGAGGACGCCGCGCCGGCCTGGTGGCCGGGCGACCAGTTCGGCGACTGGCGGATGCACACCCATCGCGAGGTGCTCCTGCACGCGATCACCGAGACCGCCTGCCACGCCGGGCACCTGGACGCCGCACGGGAACTCCTCGACGGCAGACAGTGGCTCGCTATGTGAGGAGCCGGTCATGACATCCGACGGCTCCGGTAGCGATGAGCGGCTACTGCGGCCCGGTGGTCTCGGACGGGCGTATTCTTCCCGGTGATTCGCTTGTTCTCGACATCCGCTGCCGCACCATCGGGATCATGAAGCGGGCGACTCGGCCTGACCACTCCTAATCAGTTCTGGGAGTCTGCCGGATGGCCGACTCCCAGAACTGATTAGGGGAGCACTCGCTCTCATTCACAGCAGGCCAAGCGTCGTTAGCCTCGGCTCTGGGCCGAGTCCGTGCCTCCGCCAGCACCCTACCGTTCGTATCCGGCGGCGGTAGTTCCGGTCCCATGGTCGCCGTAAGTGGGGGTCTGGGGGACGATAGCACCGGAGAGAATTCGCCCCCCAACGGTGAGGAAAACGCCGGCGACGGGGCTGAGTACGACTACGTCCCTTGGTCAGGCGAATCGGCTTTCCTGGCGGAACGCGAGGAGGCTATAGAGGAGGCTGCTGAGGAGTATGATATTGACAAGGTGACACTGACGGCCTTGCTTATCAAAGAGGGCTCCGGCCGATCGCTTTGGGCGGACATGATGTGGGGTCCGGGCATCATATTCCGCCCCATCGAGGCTAATGGCCCGTATCTCGGTCGCAATCAGACCGTAGGAACTGCGCAGATGCGTCCCGACGTGGCTCAGCGCCTGATTCGGGACAACTATGGCGTTGAGGTGTCGGAGAGAGATGCTCGCATCCTGCTCACCATGGACGACGAGTGGGCCATCAGGCTGGCCGCAGCGGAGTTAGGCTACCTCAAGCAAGAACTGTCGATTACCGACAGGCAGGCCTACGTTGCCTACGCTGGGGGTGCCGATCAAGAGGTCACTCAGTTATGGCTCGACGACGCACCCCGCGAGCGAGCACCGCTCCTCTATGAACGGGAGGACGGTGCCAGTGAGTATTACGAACAAGCAGAGGAATATTGGGACAGATAGTGACGAGACGAGCCGACACTAGAGGACGAGATGTACGAGGGCGGCGACAGTAGCGAGGAGGGAGTTCATGACGGCGAGGATCATACGAGGGATGCTCATAGGATTGCTCTTGGTCGCCACTGTGGTCGTCGTTGTCCTTGTTTGGGGTTTTGTCAGTTCGGGATCGACTGAAGTATCGGAAGATGCCGAGCTGGACATAATCGGTTCCGCTTCTCTGGTCTCATCCGTCGAAACTTCGAACGCCACGGGGTCTGCCAGTTATGAGATCCACTATCTTGTCCTGGACTTTCTTGGACAGAACGCGGAGGAATCGCTGCGGATAGAGCGGGACCGACTCGAAGGCGCCGGCTGGGACGTGTTCTCGAGGACGCGTCCGATCAGGAGTTCCTTGAATTCTGGGTTCTCTCCATGCAATATGACACGATAGCTTTCTTTCAGCCTCTGGCGTCTTATCTGCAAGAAGAGGAGGTGGACGCAATGCCCGAAGCGGAGTTCGCTGACCTCAGGCGACGATACGCCGAGCGGGACGACCTCTTCATCGTCCAGGTGCAACCACGAGACCCCTGATCCCATCCACGTTAATCGTGTCGAAGGCCAGGGCTGGGTCGCGACGCTTGTTCTCCGTCCGGCGCGCATCCTGAGCCTGGATCCACCGCGTGCATTCTGATTGGGTTGGCTGATCGGTTTTTGGGTGGTTGCCCGGTTCGGGGCAGGGGTGGGTGCCGGATGGCCGGTCCGGTGGCGGGGTCTCCGTGGTCCTTGGGGTCGTGGGCGGGTGTGCGGTCCGGCTGTCAGGTGCGCAGGCGGTGGCCGACGGCCGTCCAGAGGTTCTCCAGCGCTTCCAGCCAGGGCCATCGGTTGGGGAAGTGCCAGGTCAAGGTGCGTGCACCTGCGGCGAGGCGGGCGGGGACGGCCATCAAGTGACGGCGGACGGTGCCGGTGCGCGCCTTGGCGTGGAAGGCGGAGGCCAGGGCGCCGAGCGCCCGGGTGAGGTTGTGAGCGAGTGTGGCGAGGGTGAGCCAGGCCGCGTTCGCGGTGAACTTCCCCGACGGCAGATGGCCGAGAGCGGAATCCTCCAGGTCAGCGAAGACCTGCTCGATGATGGCATGCCGACGGTGGGTGGCCTCGGCTTCGACCAGGCCGAACGCGGTGTCGGTGAACACCGCGTGGAAGCGGTGGGCGGAGAACAACTCGCCCTGTCCGTCCGGGATATGAACCTGGCCGAGGCGTTTGACGCGGCGGACCAGGAGCCGGGCTGTGGCGTGGTACCTCTTCGGCTTGCCGGTGAAGGCGGTGTATGCGGTCTCGGCGACCTCGGCGTCGGAGACCCACCGCTGCTCGTCCTCGTCGAAGACCGCGTCCGTGTACTTGATCGCCGTCCACGCGGACTCGTCCATGGCGCCGATCGTGGTGCGGATCTTCTTGCGCTGGGCGATCGTGAAGGAGAAGCGCACCCCCAGACGTCGGCAGGCTGCCACGGTCTTGTGAGAGCAGAACGCGGAGTCGCCACGCACGATGATCTGGCCTGTGGCGCCCATCGCGCGCACGGCCCCCACGGCCTCGGCGATCAGATGCGCGGCGCCCTTGCCGGAGCCGGCCGACCCCTTGCGCAGCCGCGAGGCCACGACGACCGGTGCGGCCAGCGGCGTGGAAGCGGTCACGATCTGGAAGTGCAGCCCGCGCTGTTGGGTGTAGCCGAAGGCGGCGCCCTGCTTGGCATAGCCGTGAACGGGCTTCACCTTCGAGTCGATGTCCAGGAATACCACCTGGTCCGCGCCCGGCAGCAGCCCGCAGTGGCGTACCAGGTTCGCCGTGAACGCTTTCGCGGCGGACTCCAGTTGACGCACATGACCCCAGGTGAAGGCGCGTAGGAACGTGCCCAGGGTGGAGGGGGCGCGTATCGAGCCGAACGCGCGGGACATCGCTCCATGCCGCAGCACATCCACATCATCGATGCTGTCCGCCCCGGCGAGCATGCCCGCCACCAACGACATCACCTTCGCGTCCGGCGCCGTGCCCGCACCGTTCGCAGCCCCGGCGAGGCGGACCCTGTCACGGACCAGCCCGGGCAGACCGCACCTCTCGGCCAGCCGCACCCCAGCAGCCAGACCGCCGCACGCGATCAGATTCGAGTCATCGGCCGCCGCGAACGTCGCCGCGGCCCTGTGGGAGGATTTCACTTACGAAGTGCCTTGCTGATCGTGCGTGCTGGAAGCGTGAAGAACTCCCATCATCGCAGGTCACAAGGCACTTCCTCGATCCGGCCCACTATCGCAGACGGCGATCACACGGTGGATCCAGGCTGAGCGGGCGTAGGCGGTCCGGCGTTGGTCCTCAAGGTTCCGGGAGCACCGCACGTGAGAAGGCGACGTGCGTCATGGACGGGGCCATCCACGGGGCGTCCTCCGCCGTCTCCGGCCACGGCTCGTCCGGCAGGCCCGGATCCCTCAGCACGGCGACCGCGGCGGCGACGTCATCCAGCGGCGTGGCGACGGCGATGTCCATGGCCCGCAGCATCGCGCGTGGCGAGGGCGGGCGGGAGAGTGCCGTAGAGTGGCACCTACGACGCGAGGTGGAGCAGCTCGGTAGCTCGCTGGGCTCATAACCCAGAGGTCGCAGGTTCAAATCCTGTCCTCGCTACGAGAGAAGGGCCCGGACCGTCATGGTCCGGGCCTTTGTCATGCTCGGGTGCGCTGGTAGCGCATAACTTTGCCTGATGTGCTGTCTGCCACTGTGACGGACTTGCCACTCTCAGCACCCAGTTGGCGCGCTAGCCCCCCTGCCGTGGAGGACGAGCAGAGGACGAGTCGAGCGTGGGCCGCTGGCTGCTCATCGGCTTGGTGGTGTTCGTGATCCTGTCGTACATGGCCGGGCGCTGAAACCCTTCGTGGCTCACCGTCGGATGTCCTCGCTCGCGGCGTCGGTCTACTTGCCGGCCTCGCGGAGGTAGCCCCAGAACGCCGGGCTGTTCTCGGCGTGCCCGCCCGCGATGGCGGGGAGCACTGGTCAGCGTCTTCAGGGTGGTGGCGAGTGTTTCCACCTGGATCGCGAGGTGGTCGAAACCGCTGCCCACGTCGACGCGTCTGTCGGCGGGTCGGTGGACCAGTTCGAGCGAGGCCGCCGGTTCGCCGGGGAACTTGAGGATCAGGAGGCGACTCCCGTCGCCACCCCTGGACCCTGCCCAGCTCGACGTAGCCCACGGCGGTGTAGAACCTGGCGAGCGGTCCAGGTCGGTGACGCGGTAGGCGACGAAGAGCGTTTTCATGCAGCCTCCTCGGGTCGGCGCACCCGGTAGCGGAGGTGCGTGACGTCTCGATCCTCGAGCCGTCGAACGAGGTCGAGTTCGATGTGCTCACCACCCAGGTGGTCGAACAGCCGTCGACCGCCCCCGAGGAGGACCTGAACCAGGTGGATCTCCATCTCGTCGATGTGCCCGGCTCGGAGGAGCGCTTGGGCCGCGCCCGCCCCATGGACCATGACCGGCCGGTCCCCGGCGGCCGCGCGAGCCTGACGGGCGCAGTCCTCGACGTCGGTGACGAATCGCGCGTGGCCGGGTGGCACGTCCCCGTCGTCCACATGGTGGGTGAGGACGAAGATCGGCACACCGTCGTGATGGTCGCCTTGCCAACGCCCGGCGAGTTCGAAGGTCCGACGGCCGGAGATCACCGCGCCGGTCGCCAACGCCTCGCGATAAACCTGCCCGCTGGGACCGTCGGATTCCCGGTCGTCGAGCCAGTTGAAGAGACGTCCACCGGCACGTCCGAGCTCCTGGCCCGGTCGATCGTCCGGACCGGCGATGTAGCCGTCGAGCGACATCGACATGTACAGCCGAATCGGATTGTTCATCCTGGCCTCCATCTCTCCTCCATGACACCGTGATCCGCCACTTCCTGATCCGCCGACGGGGCGGAATGTCACACGGAAGACTTCAGACCGTCGGCAAACTCATCGGCCTGACGCGCCGGCCCTGCTGGCCGCGGGATTAGGGTCATTCCTGAAGGGGCGGGGTTGATCACGCCGCGAGCGCCTCGGGGCGCTCGACGAGCCCGGGCACGGTCCTGATCGACATCGAGGCCCGGGCGCCTTCGAGGCGCTGCCCGACCAACGGTCTGCCCGGCGTTCACTGTTGGCAGGTTCGGATATTCGAGGGCGCGGAATGGGTCAGGGTGCCTCGTCGTGTGCGGGAAGTGGTGGGGCGTGCCGGACGGTTGGGCTGGCGGTGGCGATGACCGCGGTGATGAGCATCACCGTGGTCAGCACGAACACGGAGCCGGTTGGTCCGAGGGTGGTGAGCAGGTAGCCGGCGCCGAGGGAGGCCAGGGGCATGACGCCCCAGGACAGGGTTATGGCCGCGCTGGTGACGCGCCCCAGGAGTTCGTTGGGGACCAGGACGGTCACGTAGGTGATGATCACGACGTTCCACAGCGGTCCGATGAAGGCGCAGGCAGCGCCGATGGCACCGACCAGCAGAGGGCTGGCGGTGAGTGCGAACAGGGGTAGCAGCGCGGCCCAGGTCCAGTTGACCCCGATGATGACGGTCTTGGGGGTGAGGTGACGGTGGAGCCTGCTCGCCGCGAGTGCTCCGATCAGACCGCCTCCGCTGTTTATGCCGAGCATCACGCCGATGGTGGTGGACGTGGCGCCGTGGTGCTGGGCGAGGACGACGATGATCAGTATGAGGGCCTGGAAAACGAGGTTGCTGACGGCGATCAGCAGGATCGCGGCGCGGATGAGGGGGTGGGGCCAGATCCAGCGCAGACCCGCGGTGGTCGCCTGCCACAGTGGTTCCGGTGGTGTCGTCGTCTGGTTCTGCAGGTCGCTTCGGATGAACAGCAGTCCGATGGAGGCGATGAGATAGGAGAGGGCGTCGGCCAGGAACGGCACGGCGTGGCCGATGCCGAAGAGCATGCCGCCCAGGGGAGGACCGGCCAGAGCCGCACCGCGGCTCCTGGCCTCGTTGTGGGCCACCGCGGTGGGCAGGAGCGCGACCGGGACGATCATGGGGAGGGCGGCGCGCTCGGCCAGCCCGAAGAAGACGAAGCACAGTCCCTGCACGAAGGCGACCACGGCCAGATGCGCGATCGTGAGTATGCCCAGCCATATGGCGATCGGGACGGTGGAGAGTGCCAGGCCCGCGACGAGTTCGCTGATCAGCAGGATCCTGCGGCGGTCCCACCGGTCCACCAGCGGTCCGGCGGGCAGGTGGGCGATGAGGAAGGGCAGCGTGCCGGCGGCTCCGACGATTCCCGCGTCGGAGGGCGATCCGGTGGTCGCGAGTACGAGGAGCGGCATCGCCGTCGCGCTGATCTGGGCGCCCAGGGTCGATATGACCTGACCGGTCCACAGGGCAGTGAACTCGCGGTTGCGCCATAGCGAGGGTCGTTCAGTGGTCTCCTGTGTGGCCGGGGCGGTCACGGGGCGTCCCCGCGGTTCGGGGCGGGGAATGCGTGGAACACGACGGAGACGTGCCGGCTGCCAGGGGGCGCTGGTCGGGGTCGCGGGTCCAGCGGGAGAGGAAGGCGACGTACTCCTCGCCGAACTGGGCCAGTTCGTCAGCGGTGAGCGTGGTGCCGCCGAAGGAGTGCATGGCGGCGGCGGCGAACTCGCCGAATGCCTTCCTGTCGGAGAGATAGGCGGTCAGGTCGCGGTCAGGTCGCGGTCAGCACGCTCCATCCACTGCCGGCCGATCTCGTCAGCGGCGACAGCGATCTCGGGATCCGCCGGGCGGCGCGGCAGCCGCATGTCCTGCGGGATGGCTCGCCAGTACTTGCGACGCCCGGACGAACGGTCCGTGTCCTCTTCGATGAACCCGAACCGGTCCAGTTGCCGCAGGTGGTAGCTGGTCGCGCCGCGGTCCTCGCCGAACTCGGCGGCCAGGTCGGCCGACGTAGCCGGGCCACGGCGCAACCCAGCCGGCCCCGGAATCAACCTCCCCGAACAGCACAAGTAGCGCCTCAACGGACACCGGCGGCCACAGCCTCCGCACGGTGACGGGACTCCGTACCGGCCACGGCCGTCTCGCCCCGTGCGCTGGGTGAGGAAGCCCGCCTGCCAGCGGTCGACGAGGGCTCCGCCGGTACCTGATTCCTGCGCACGCGACGGGCCAGGGTCGGAATGTGATTGCTCCTTGGTGGCGAGCCGCGCATTCTGCTGGGATGCGCTTTTCCGTCAACATTCCCAATTTCGGTGACTTCGCCGACCCCCGTAATGTCGCCACGGTGGCGGCTGCCGCCGAACAGGCCGGCTGGGACGGGCTGTTCGTCTGGGACCACGTGCTGCACCGGCACCACCAGGGGCGTCCCTTCGGAGACCCCTGGATGCTGTTGACCGCGGCCGCGCTGGCCACCTCCCGGATCCGGCTGGGCACCCTGCTGACGCCGGTGCCTCGTTACCGTCCTCAGCAGCTCGCCCGCCAGGTGGCCACTCTGGACCATCTCAGCGGCGGTCGGGTGATCTTCGCCGCGGGCCTGGGCGGTCCGATCGAGGACGAGTACCGCAGCTTCGGCGACGCCGCCTCGCCTCGTGTCCTGGCCGAGCGGTTGGACGAAGGGCTGGGGCTGCTGAGGCGCTTCTGGTCCGGCGAGTCGGTGAGCCACCAGGGCCGGCACTACGAGGTGGTGGACGTGACGCTGCTTCCCGCTGCCGTACAGCGGCCGGGTCCGCCGGTGTGGATCGGCGGGTTCTGGCCGCGTCGTGCCCCGATGCGGCGGGCAGCGCGGTGGGACGGCGCGGTACCGCTGTTCGAGACGGCACGGCATGGGCATGCGCCCGATGTCGCGGAGGTACGGGATCTCGTCGGCTATGTGCGCAAGCACCGCACGGCCGCGGCCGAGTCCGGGCGCCCCTTCGAGTTCGTGCTCGGCGGCGCCACGCCCACCGACGCGGCCAGGGCCAGGGACCTGATCGGTCCGCTGCACGACGCCGGCGCCACCTGGTGGGACGAACGACAGATCCAAACTGGCCCCGATCTGGACCGCCTGCCCCCGGTACTGCGCCGCATCGAGGCGGGACCGCCGGTGCTCTGATGCGGCGCGCGGGGTGCGGGGTGCGACCACCGTCCACGACCAGGCGGCGAACGACTCGCCCCGCCACTCCTGCCAGTAGTCCGGCGAGAACGGATCGGTGGGATGACCACTCCCAGCGACCCAAGAGCCTGGCTGCGGGTCAGATCCAGGTGGGCATCTGGGCGTAGCGGGCGCCGAAGCCGCCGTCGGGAAGGATCTCGTGGATGGTGGCGAGGTCGGTCTCGGCGAGGGTGATGTCGGCGGCGCGGGCGTTCTCCTCGACGCGGCGGGGGCTGCGGGTGCCGGGGATGGGGACGAGGTGCTCGCCGCGGGTGAGCAGCCAGGCCAGGGCGAGTTGGGAGACGGTGATGCCCTTGCTGGTGGCGAGGTCGGCGAGGCGCTGGACGGCCTCGACGTTCTTCTCGAAGTTGCCGGGTTGCCAGCGGGGGTCGGCGTTGCGCATGTCGGAGGGGTCGTACTGACCGGCGGGCTTGGCGGTGCCGGTGATGAAGCCGCGGCCGAGGGGGGAGTAGGGGACGAAGCCGATGCCGAGCTCGTCCAGGGTGGGGAAGAGTTGCTCGACGTCGCGCTCGAAGAGGGAGTACTCGGTCTGCAGGACGGAGACCGGTTGCACGGCGTGGGCCTTGCGGATCGTCTGGAGGCCGGCCTCGCTCAGTCCGAAGTGCTTCACCTTGCCGGCGTCGATGAGGTCCTTGACGGTGCCGGCGACGTCCTCGATGGGCACGTCGGGGTCGACGCGGTGCTGGTAGAGGACGTCGACGTGGTCGACGCCAAGGTAGCGCAGGCTGTTGTCGGTGACCTCGCGGATGTGTTCGGGCCGGCTGTCGGTCCCGTAGTCGCGGGTGAAGCCGAACTTGGTCGCGATGACGATCTCGTCGCGGAAGCCGGCGACGGCGCGGCCGACGATCTTCTCGTTCTCGCCCCAGCCGTAGAGCTCGGCGGTGTCGAAGAACGTGACGCCGAGGTCGTGGGCGCGCTGGATGGTGGCGACGCCCTCCTGCTCGTCGCCGGGGCCGTAGAACGCCGAGATGCCCATCGCGCCGTAGCCGATGGCCGAGACCTCCAGCCCCTGACGGCCGAGTGTCCTGTACTGCATGAGGCTCCTCCGAATCAAACCGAACTGTTTGGTTTGAGTATGGTCAGTTCACCATAGGGGCCAAACCGAACGGTTCGGTAATCTGCTGGCATGACACGCCAGGCCGGCGCCGACTCCACCCGCGACCGCATCGTCGGCGCGGCCACGGCCGAGTTCTCCCGGCACGGGATCGCGGGGGCCCGTATCGACCGCATCGCCAAGGCCGCCAGGACCAGCAAGGAACGCGTCTACGCGTACTTCAGCAGCAAGGAAGCCCTCTACCGCTTCGTCTCCGCCCAGGAGCTCGCCGCGGTCGCCGAAGCCACCCGCATGGACCCCACCGACCTGCCCGGCTACGCGGGCCGCGTCCACGACTACTTCGCCGCCCATCCCGAACGGTTCCGCCTGATGACCTGGGGTCAGCTCGAACTGAGCGGCAGGGAGACGTCGGCCGACGACCCCGTTCAGCAGACCGTCACCCACAAGGTCGAACAACTGCGCAAGGCCCAGGAAGCCGGGCACCTCGACCCCACGTGGGACCCGCTCGACGTCCTGGTCTTCGTCAACCAGATCGCCATGTCCTGGGCCGGCCGGCCCGACGTCGCCGGCACGCTCCCACCGCACGAGCACGCTGGGCAGGTGGCCGCCCGCCGCGCGGCCATCGTCACCGCCGTCCAGCGCCTCTTTCCCGCCGCTCCGCGACCGTCGCATCCGTCCGCCCCGACGACCCCTTAGGGCTTGTGTGGAGTTGTGATCTCTAGGCCCCGGTCTGTGAGGGCCGGGGGCCTGGGGTAGAACGGTGGGGTGTCTCGACCTCAACTTTCGGATGCCGAGTGGGAGTTCATTTCCCCGTTCCTGCCGGTCGGTGAGTACGGGCCGTACCCGGAGAACCTGCGGGCGCACTTCGAGGGCGTCGTGTGGCGGTTCCGGAACGGGGCGAAGTGGCGGGAGTTGCCGGAACGGTTCGGGCACTGGTCCACCGTTTACGGCCGGTTTCGGCAGTGGCGGGATGCCGGGGTGTTCACCGCGGTGTTCCAGGGCGCGATCACCGAGGCGGCGCAGCGGGGCCTGGTGGACTTGTCGCTGGTCAGCGTGGACTCGACCACAGCCCGCGCCCACCACGATGCCGCCGGGATGATCGTGGAGCCCGCGACCTCTGGACGCGCTGGAGAAGGCCGCCGCGGAAAAAGGGGCGCCAGCGAGGAACAAGACGGGCAACTGGACCCGCAGCGGGAAGAACGACGACGGGTGAGGCGCCGCCGCAAGGCCCGGCTCGCCGCCGCTGACCTGGGGCGTTCCCGCGGCGGTCTGACCACCAAGACCCACCTGTCCTGCGTGCCGCAATGCCTGCCCCTCTCCCTGAAGATCACCGCGGGGCAGGCTGGGGACAGCCCGCAGTTCATCCCAGTCCTGAAAAGATCCAGCGTCCCCGGCCCGGTCGGCCGGCCCCGCACCCGGCCCGACGCAGTCGCCGGCGACAAGGCGTACTCGTCCCGCCAGAACCGCTCTCACCTGCGCGAAACGCGGCATCAAAGCCGTCATCCCCGAGACGAAGGACCAGGCCGCCCACCGCAAGAACCGCGGCTCACGCGGCGGCCGGCCCGTCACCTGGGACAAACAGCTGTACAAGCTCCGCAACACCGTCGAACGCACCATCAACAAGATCAAGGACTGGCGCGGCCTCGCCGTCCGCTACGACAAACACCCCGAAAGCTACCTGGCCGGACTCGAGTTATGCGCCAGCCTCCTCTGGATCCGACACCTCGGATCCCAACCTTGATCACAACTCCACACAGGCCCTAGGGCGCGGCGTCGACGCGCACGGTGAGGAAGCCCAGGAGACTGTCCGAACCCCGCGAACCTCCCAGGCCAGACACCAGGTCGCCCAGTGTCTGACCAGGCACGGACCCAGCGATGAGTTTTGGCGGCCCGGAGAGTCTCATCACCGTTGTCGACACACAGGAGGAGCATGTGGCTCAGCTGCTGAGAGTCCAGAATTTCGGCGTCTCGAGTGACGGGATTGCTGCCGGTGAGGACCAGAGCCTTGAGAGTCCGTTCGGCCACGCCGTCGACCCGGCCAGGCTGTTCGCCTGGGCCGGTGCCACGGCGAGCTGGCCCATGCGCACCGATGCAGGTGGGAGCCGGGGCCTCGACGACTACTTCACGCGGGACTACGCACGCAATATCGGTGCCGAGATCATGGGCCGCAACAAGTTCGGGCCCCAGCGCGGGCCCTGGCAGGACCATGAGTGGCGCGGCTGGTGGGGTGACGAGCCCCCGTTCCACACCCCGGTGTTCGTCATGACCCACCACAAGCGTCCTTCGTTCACCCTTTCCGACACCACGTTCCACTTCGTCGACGGCGCCCCGGCCACGGTCCTCGAGGCGGCGCGGGAGGCGGCGCAGGGCAAGGACGTCCGACTCGGTGGCGGGGTGACCACCATCCGGCAGTTCCTCGACGCCGACCTCGTCGACACGATGCATGTGGCGGTCTCGCAGGTGAAGGCCGGGTCCGGACTGCGACTCTGGGAGTCACCCGATGAGCTGCTCGACCGGTTCCACCTGGAGGTCGTGCCCAGCCCGAGCGGCGTGACGCACCACCTGTTCTGGCGAAGGTGACCGGCCCCTCAGAGCTGGCCCCGGTCGGCTGTCTTGCCTCCCGGGGCCGCTCCGAGGCGGACCGTCGAGTCGCGCCTCGGGCTGTCAGCCGGCCTCGGCGGGTTCCTCTGCTCGTGCAGGTTGGGCGCCACGCGTTGCCGTGCAGGCAGCCTGAGCAGCTCGAAGACGTGCGGCCCTCGAGTTCCTGAGACAGTTCCGCCATGCGCTACGTACGTCTTGACGCAGCCGTCATTTCGTGGAGCTGGCGTCGCAGGCTTGGCCCGCCACCTGATACCCGTACCGCGCCGGCTGCTGACCGGTGTTTGGTGCTGAGGCCGGGAACAGTGCTCTGGTGCGGCCGAGAAGGAGCAGCCTCAGTTGATCCTCGTTTGGCCGGGTCCCTCAATCTCGCGTAGATGGTCGACCATCGCGAGGACCGCCTGCTGACTCCTCTCAGACAGGCCTGCGACGCGCAGCACGATGCCCTGAAGGTCGTCCGCACGGAGCGCGTCGAGGAGCGCCGGTCGATGGGTCGCGCGCAGGAGCGTCGATAGGTGGTCGTCGCGTAGGTTCGCGGCGGCTCTGATCAGATCGCGGAGGCGTTCGTCTTCGAGTGCTTTCAGGGAGGCCGTGTCACTGATGACCTCGTGGAGACTCGACCGCTGACGCGGATTCAGGGTGCTCAGCTGCCTGTGTACCCCTTGGTCTTCGATCAGGCCGAGCATCTGGAGCCTGCCGAGCAGCGATTGGACTGTCACAAGGTCGACCTCGACATCCGCTGCGCCTCGGAGCGTGATGTTCTGCACGCCCCGCTGTGTGAGGGAGCGCAGCAACTCCAATGCTGCTTCGAACCGCCCGAAGTCGGCCTCGTCCTCGCTGAGGTAGCCGACCGGGACGTTGAAGAAGCGGGCGATGGCTTGGAGGTGGTGGAGCTTGGGGTTGGTCGTTCGTCCGGTGACGAGTTCCCAGTAGTAGGGCCCCGAGATGCTGACGCCGGTCTCCGCGGTGATCTGGCGGGCCGTGGCGTCGTAGGAGGGAGGCTGCTCGCCTCGGGGGGTGTTGAGGGTCCGGAGCCACTGGAGTTTCTCGGCGAGGGTGCGTGGTGTCCTGCCGGTGCCGTTGTTGGTCTTGGGCGGCATGCTTTCTCCAAGCTGGCTGGGCTGCGCAGGGTCCGGGAAACGGGGGGTGGAGTCTGAGTACCACAGCGGCCGGCCGGTGGGGGCGTGGCTTGACTCGGATGGGGGAGCCGTTGTCAGCCGACGTGGGGGAACTCGGGTGGTGCCCAGCCGCGGTAGGAGAGGTGCCAGCGGCCGGCGGTGAGGTCGTCGAGGGGGACGATGTCGATACGGCCGTTGGCCACGATGTCGTTGGTCGCGACCTGCCCTCCGCCGAGGTAGAGGGCTACGTGGCCCGCGTCGTCGTGGTGTGCCAGGTCGGAGGCGACCATGCGGGTCCAGGCGGTGTTGGCGGGCCCTCGCGGTGGCTTTCCCACCGGGGTGAGGACCTACTGGTCCAGCCGAACCCGCCCCTCGTCCGTCCCGTCCGTGACGCCGCACCGCACCCGGGCCACCTCGGCGTCGCTCAGAGCGCAGCCGTGCATGCGGACGTCGGCCAACCCGCCGGCTTCAGGTGCGCCAGGTTCTGGCCCGGGTCCCATCCGCCTTCGCCCGAAGGCCCGGTCCCTCCTCACCGAGCTCCCGCCGACCGGGGTGATCCACACCCGTGCGGCCTCACTGCCGGGCGTACTCCCCGCCGACTTGGCCGTGGCGGCAGGACTGCTCGGGTGGATCAGACGAGGGGTCGTGGGAGTTGTGCGGCTGGTGCAGCGTGCGCTCGACTGACCGGACCCAGCGGGCGCGATCCGACCAAGAGCTCACTTTCAGAGTGAACAGGCGGAGGCGAACTCCGCGAACAAGGCCACCTGGGAGCTGCCGGCCTCGCTCGCCAGGCAGCTCACGCAGCCGCCGGCCCGGCGCTGGCCTTTCTGGGATTGTCCGGCTACGGCTCGGTAGGGGTGCCCTGGCGGGCGGGGTAGCTTCGCGCGGTCTGCCCCCTCCATCGGGGGCCCGTTGCGGAGGGAGCTGCTTGAGATGTCAGCACGTGGACGTCGGATCATGTCGTGGGGTGGGGCGGTCGTCGGGTTTGCTGTAGCCGTCGTGGGGGCGGCGTCGCTGGGTGCTCCGCAGGCGCAGGGTGCGGCGGAGTCGCTGCAGATCCTGCCGGGTCATCTGATCGGGTCGGGCTACGAGTCCGACAAGTTCTATGTGCGGCAGGGCGACGGGGACTGGGAGTTGACCTATACGCCGGGCTGGCAGGGTGAGGGGTTCACCGAGGAGGTGCGCGGCACGCTGCCGAACCTCCGTGCCGCCAACGGCGTCTTCGACGACGAGAGTGGTGAGATCCTCGAATACGACCCGGACTTCACCGCGCAGGACAACACGGACGAGTTCATCGCGAACCTTGATGCCTACCGGGAGCACGGGCTGCTCGCCACGGATGTCAATCTGCAGGGCGGGAACCCCGGGTACGGCGGTGCGGAGAACGCCGCGTTCGACAGCGACGGATCGCTGCGCCAGGAGTGGATGGACCGGGCGGCGCAGGTGATCGAGGCTCACGCGCAGCGGAACATGGTCGTGGTGCTCGGCCTGTTCTACTTCCATCAGGACCAGGTACTCGAAGACGAGGACGCGGTGCGGCGGGCGGTGACCAACGCGACGGACTGGCTGATCGACAACGACTACCGGAACGTCATCATCGAGATCGCGAACGAGTACAACGACGACGACGCCTACGACCACGAGATCATCCACTCGGACGAGGGCATGGCGGAGCTGATCCAGCTCGCGCAGTCGCGGTTCGACGACGCCGACTTCCGGCTGGCCGTGAGCGCGTCCCGGTTCGGGGACGGTTCGTGGCCGGACGGCGAGGTCGCGGACGCCGCGGATCTCGCGCTGCTGCACTGCAACGGGCTGGACGCGGAGGGCTGCGCGGAGGCCGCCGCCGAGCAGCAACAGGAGCGCGACTACCCGATCGTGGTCAACGAGACCAACAACACCGAGGGCACCTACACCGACGAGACGTTGGACGAGGACAAGGCGGCCATCGACGAGCTGACCGCCACCGGGGCCAGTTGGGGGCTCATGCTCAACCAGTGGAATCAGTACGCGACGTGCGTGTACGACGACGACTGCGGGTCGGCGGGCTTCGACTGGGCGCTCGGGTCCGACCCCGGCGCGAACGGCAGCGGCGCGGAGCTGCTGCGTAACTTCGCCCACGGGGTCCTCGACCACCTGGAAGAGGTGGTGTTCCAACCGGGTCGTTGAGCTGTCCACGGCGGGCCGTCCAGCCAGTGAGCCTTTCCGACCTCGGGACCTCGACGAGTTGGGCGGCGGACGCGGGCATGGGCGTGGGAAGAACGATGCTGGCGAGGGTGGACAACAGGCCGCCGGCAGGAGCGCGTCGCCCTGCCAGGCGCTGCCGCGGATCTGGAGCTCCCCTCCCGGTCGTGCCTTGAGTTCGGCGACCGTCTGGACCGGGTCGCCGTGAGCACGGTCGGGGGGTGCCAGGTCCTTTGGGCGAGGGTGTTCCAGAGATTCGTCGACGGCGAGGAAGCAGGCGTCCAGGTGCGGGACGAAGTCGACTCCGTCGTCGCTCAGCCGTGTCACGAACGCCCCGCCGGGGCACGGCTCCAGGCGCTCCACACGGTCGCGCGCGGAGCGCGGTGATCCGCTCCAGGCCAAGGTCGGGGTCGGGATTCACTGCCGGTTCTGCTCAGGGTCGGTGACGAACTGTTCGAGGCGGTCGGTGCGCTCCTCCCCTATCCGACGCTGCTCCGCGAGCCAGAGGTCGCCGACGCTCGTGGGCCCGTGGCCGAGGCGGCCGGACGACGGCGAGATGACTGCGGGTGTGCGGCATCCGGTGCCGGCGGAGCATCAGCTGCCGTGGGAGACGGCGCGCGGGTGCGGTTCAATGTTGGCCCAGGGCTCCTGGTGTGCGACGGGCAAGGAGACGGGGGAAGCATGGCTGATCGGGTACTCGCGGGCCGATACGAACTGGCGTCGCTCGTGGGCCGGGGTGGCATGGGCGAGGTCTGGGTTGGCCGCGACCGCATCATCGGACGCCGCGTCGCGGTCAAACTCCTCCCCCACCAACAAGGCGAAAGTGGTGGCGCCGAACTCTTCTTCCGCGAAGCGCGCACCGCCGGCCGACTCAACCACCGCGGCGTGGTAACCGTCTTCGACCTGGGTGAAGACCCCTACGACGGAACGCTCTACCTCGTCATGGAGTACGTCACCGGACACGACCTCGCGGCACTCCTGCGACAGGACGGACCACCACCCATCCGCCGCGCGGTGGACTGGGTCGCCCAGACCGCCGCCGCCCTGGCCGCCGCCCACACCGCCGATGTCGTCCACCGCGACCTCAAACCCGGCAACCTCATGCTCACCACCGACAACGAGATCAAGGTCCTCGACTTCGGCATCGCCCGCTTCATGGCCACCACCACGAAGTCCAGCCAGGTCATGGGCACCCTCGCGTACATGCCGCCGGAACGCTTCAACGAACACCCCGGTGACGCCCGTTCCGACCTCTACGCACTGGGCTGCGTCCTCCACGAACTCCTCACCGGCCACACGCCCTTCCGGTCCACCGGGCCCGTTGCCATGATGACCGCCCATCTCACCCAACCCCCCACCCCACCCAGCCACCACCGCAACGACATCCCCACCGCCCTCGACACCCTCGTCCTACAGCTCCTCGCCAAAGATCCCACCGACCGCCCCGCCACCGCCGCCGAAGTCCACGACACCCTCCGCACCCTCCTCCACACCGCACTCCCCGCCCCCACCGACGCACCCGAAGCCAACGCCACGCCCACCGTTGCGGACCCGCCCCAGCCGCCACACGAAGCGGACCCCTCCGAGCGGCACGAGGACCGCGACCCACACGCCCTGCCCACCCAGACGGCGACCCCGCCCCCACCCGGCCAGCGGCCGGCCACCCCCGACCGGGGGACGCCCCAACCGCCCACCCGCCGCGGTGTCCTCTGGCTCGGGCTCGGAGCGGCGGCGGTGGTCGCCGCCGGCACCAGCGCCGCCGCGCTGCTGAATTCCGGGGACGAACCGGGAAGCGGCGGAACCGGGCCCGGCGCGTCCACCACCGGATCCCGTTCCCCGGCCGCCGCCCGGGGATGGACGATCGCGCGCGACTTCGGCTACCCCACCACCCCGGTGGTGGCCGAAGATGTGCTCTACGTCATCGACTACGACGGGGTCCACGCCCTGAAGCCGTCCAGCGGCGACACGCTGTGGACCGGTTCCCTCGAGCAGCCCACGTCCCTCGCGGCGTCCGGCTCCCAGATGTTCGTTGGGGACGCCTACGGGACGGTGCACGCGTTCGACGGCGGCGCCCGGCCCCAGTGGAGCTTCAGGTCGGGCAAGGAGCGCAGCACGGCGGTCCGGGCGCATGGCGAGACGGTATGTCTCGTCACCGACCAGGTCCTGTACTGCCTGGACGCCGCCACCGGCACCAAGAGGTGGGAGTCCGAGGGGGAGTGGCAGGACCACACGCTGACGGTGACCGGCGACACCGCCTACCTCGACATCTTCGACGACAAGCTGTACGCGCTCCGCCTGGACGACGGCGACCAACGGTGGGCGCGTCCCTCGGACGGTTTTCTGCCAGGACCGCCCGCGGTGGACGTGTCCAATGGTCTCCTCTACCTCGTCGACGAGGGCAACGCCATGGCCCTCGGCTTGGACGACGGCAGGGAGAGGTGGACATCCCCGGTCCGTGACGATGGGCTGGAGAGCTCGTCACCTGCCGTGCTGGCCGGCGACACGATCTACGTCGGCGGGGGCGACCGGCTGGTGTACGCGCTGAACGCGGCCGACGGCGAGCGGAAGTGGGCCGCCGGCGACCGGGAGGGGGCCGGGACCATCCCGGCCATCGCCGACGGACGGGTCTACGTCGCCAACCGCGAGGAATACTCCCCCACCGTCCTGGCACTGGACGCCAAGGACGGGTCCGAGGTGTGGAGCTTCAGCCCCAGTGAACAGGTGGGGACCACCGGAGACGGCAACCACCCCATCGTCCACGACGGCTTGGTGTACGTGGCCACGCCGGTCCAACTGCTCGCCCTCAACGTGGATACCGGCACGTACCCGCAATAGGTCCGTCACCGTTCGGCGCCCGCCCGGGCGGAGACCGGGCGGCGGCCTTTCAACGGCCCGTTCACCGCCGTTCCAGCCATTCGGCCTGGGCCTCGTTCAGCTGCTGGGCCAGGCCGTCGAGGAAGTCCTGGGCGGACATCTCGCCCAGCAGCACGCGCTGGAAGTCGGGCTCGGTGTCGGCCTTGGTGATGTCGTTCCAGTCCGGCAGGTAGTAGGGGAGCTGGACGATGGTGGTGTCCTCGTCGTTGAGCGCCTCCATGGCGGCCACGGTGGCCGGGTAGCCGTCGAGCCAGCCGTCGTTGGCGGCCTCGCTGTTGGCGGGGATCGAGCCGGACGACTCGGTCCAGGCGCTGTTGGTCTCGTGCGAGGCGACGAACTCGATGAACCGCCAGGCGGCCCGCTTGTTCTCGCTGGAGGAGAACAGCCCGATGCCGTCCACGGGGTTGGAGACGAAGGTGTGGTGGCCGCCCTCGTCGGCGGTTGGCATGGGCAGGCCGGCCACGTCGTCGCCGAACGCCGTCGACATGTCGACGTAGGAGCCGAGGTTGTGCTGGACCATGCCGACCGTGCCGCCGGTGAAGGTCGCGATCATGTTGATGGAGTCGTTGCTGAGGTCGGCCTCCGGGGTCACCGTGTCGTAGAGGCCGACGTAGCGCTCGAGGGCCTCGACGTTGGCGGGGTCGTTGACGGTGCTCTCCGTCCGCTCCTCGTTCCAGAAGTCGGTGATGCCGGACTGGGAGTACATCGCGTCGAGGGCCTGGGCGATGGAGCCGGGGCCGCCGCGGATGGTGAAGCCGAACCCGCCTGCGTCGCGGTCGGTCAGCTCCTCGGCGGCGGTGAAGAAGTTGTCCCAGGTCGTGGGAGGTTCGAGGTCAGCCGCCTCGAAGAGGTCCTCGCGATACCACAGGATGCCCTGGTTGGCCGAGAGTGGCACGGTGTACATCGTGTCGCCCTCGTTGGTGGTGGCCTGGACCGCCTCCGTGAAGGCCGGCATGAGCTGGTCGTTCAGCGGGCTACCGGCCAGGCGGTCGTTGACCGGGTCGAGCACCCCTTGGACGGCGAGGTTGGCGAGGAACGAGGTGGAGACCAGGCCGACGTCCGGCAGGCTGTCGCCGCCCGCCTGGACAGCGGTGTCGTACTTCGACTGGACCTCGGTGATCGGGACACCGACGTACTTCACGTCTATGTCCGGGTTCGCGGCCTCGAAGTCCTCGATGATCTGATGCCAGACCTCGGTGCGGGCGCCAGCGTTGTTGTCCCAGAACTCGATGGTTCCGGTGCCGTCTCCCTCGGCTCCCGCGGACGTCTCGTCGCCGCCGCAGGCGGCGGTGGTGGTCAGCGTCAGGGCCGCCGCGAGCACCGCCGCACCACGCGTTAACTGTCGCGTTCCCATCGGTGCCGTAGTCGTGCCACCTCGGATGCGACTTCCCCACGGTGAGGACGAGTACCGCCCAGGTGTCGAGGCAGAGGATCGCCCAAGCGAGCAGCACAGGACCGTGCGCCGGCGCCGGGGGGCCTTGTCCGCGTAGGGGGAACGGCCGAGGTGGGAGTCCGGCCACAGGGGGCGCAACTCGGCGCGCCGCGCGGCTCAGATCGTGCGTCGTAGTGCGGTCTCCACGGCGTCGACCAGCGGGTCGCCCTCGGTTCGCGGGTGCCGTGTGAGGCCGAGCTCGACGTCCGGCAGGGTGGGCAGGGCGTCCGCGTCGTGGCAGGCCATGGCGGGTTCGAGGTTCGCGGGCATGAGCGCGGCGACGCCGAGCCCGGCCCGTAGTGCGGCGAGCACGCCGAGCAGGCTGTTGCTTTCGAACGCCACGCGCCAGCGGCGATCGGCCCGTTTCAGCGTTTCCAGCACCGACGCACGCCACGAGCAGGGGCCCGTGAAGAGCACCACTGGCAGGGGATCTGCGGCCACGTCCACGCCCTGGCCGATCGCCCAGACCAGCGGGCGACGTACCGTCCAGCGTGGTGGTCCGGGAACGTGCGGCAGCTCGTCGAGGACGAGTTGGACGCGGCCCGCGTCGTAGGCCTCCCGCATCACCGTGTTGGAGACGCTGAGCACCTCCAGCGTCGCTTCGGGGTGCAGCCGGGCGAGGTCGGCGAGGGCCTGCGGGAGGTGGGACGCGGCGAGGTCTTCGAGCAGCCCGACGCCGCAGTGGCCGGTGAGCGCGCGCCCGGTTTCGGCGAGTGCCTGTGCGGAGAGCGAGAGTATGCGTTCGGCGTACGGCAGGAGCTCCTCACCCGCCCGGGTTGGCGTGACACCAGACGGCGATCGGTGCAGCAGCGGACGGCCGACGGTGCTCTCGAGCCTGCGCAGTTGCTGGCTGAGCGCGGGCTGGGTATGTCCGAGCGCGGTCGCGGCGCGGCTGATGCTGCCCGCCCGCACGGCGGTGACGAATGACCGCAGCAGCACGGTCTCAAGATCCCTGGCCATAAGAATGCATTATGTCAGCTCCAACGAATTAACCACTTCCTATGGTGCGGCGGACGATCTAGCGTCATATGGGTGACCAGATACCGCCAGGTGCTCGCCGTGCCAGGGATGGCGTCGCTGCTGGGCGTTTCGCTGCTCGCCCGTGCCGCGATCACGGCTGACGTGATGGCGCTGACGATGTACGTCGTGCTGGACCTGGACATGAGCTACGCGGCAGCCGGTGGTGTCGCCGCGGCTCTGACCGCCGGGCTGGCGCTGGGCGGGCCGCTGCTTGGCCGCGTGATCGACCGGCGGGGCCTGCGCACCGTGCTGCTGGCCACGGTCGCGGCGCAGGTCGTGTTCTGGCTGAGCGTGCCGATCCTGCCGTACGGGATTCTGCTGGGCACCGCCTTCGCGGCGGGTCTGCTGATGGTGCCGGCCCAGCCGGTGACCAGGCAGGCGATCGCCGCGATGACGACGGCGGGGCAGCGCAGGGCCGCGTTCGCGCTGGAGGCGGTGCAGGGCGAGCTGTCGTACATCGTGGGCCCTGCGGTGGTGATCCTGGGTGCGGCGAAGACGTCCCCCGGCGTGGTGGCGTGGGGGGTCGGCGCCGCGATCGTGGCCGGCGGGGTGGGGATCGCCCTGCTCAATCCGCCGCTGCGTGCCGAGGACGAGGCGGCTGCCGGCGCGGCCGGACGGCCTCCGCGCCGGGAATGGCTGGGCGCCGGCATGATCGCCGTACTGACGATGGCGTTCGGTACCACGCTGCTGCTCAGCGGCGTCGACCTCGCCATCGTCGCCACGCTTGAGGAGGCAGGTCGGGTGTCCTGGGCCGCCGTGGTCGTCGTCGTGTTCGGCGTGGCCTCCGTCGCCGGCGGGTTGATCTACGGCGCGCTGCCCCGGTCGCTGCCCACATGGCTGCTGCTCGGCCTGCTGGGGTTGTTGACGGTTCCCGCCGGGCTGGCCCACGACTGGCCCTGGTTGTGCGTGGCCGTCGTCGGCCCTGGGCTGCTCACGGCGCCGACCCTCTCCGCGGTGGCCGAGGCGGTGAGCCGGCTGACGCCGGCCAGCGTGCGGGGTGAGGCGACGGGCCTGCAGTCCTCGGCGCTGAGCGCGGGTTTCGCGCTCGGGTCCCCGGTCGTCGGGTTGGCGATCGACGTCTCCGTGCCAGCGGGCGGCTTCGCGGCGGCTGGGCTGGCCGGCCTCGGCGCCGCACTGACCGGATACCTGCTGTCCCGCCGTTCGCCCGCCCGAACGCGGTCTCCGCTCGGCGATCCCGGCCTGGCGCGTCTCCAACACAACGTTCGCGCGTGCCGCCGTCCGGATGGTGAGGTGGCACGGTGACCGATCACGATGAGGCGGTGGCTGTCCGACCGTTGACACTGGCTTGGGTACGCCGGCACCTGAAGGTCGGCGAACGCATCGTCAGGACCGAGGCGCTGCACGGCGGCATCACTGCCGAAACGCGGAGGTTGACCATCGGGACGCCGGACGGTGGCACCCGTGACCTGGTGCTGCGGAGCTTCGTCGACCCGTTCTACGTGGAGCGCGCCGAGGACGGGCTGAACAGCGAGGCCGGCGCTCTGACCATGCTCACGGGGACCGGCGTGCCGGCTCCTGGACTGGTCGCGGTTGATCCGACCGCCGCGCATTGCGCGTATCCGTCGCTCCTGATGACACATCTGGCGGGCCGGACGGTCCTCGACGATGAGGGATTGGCGACACGCGTCCCTGCGCTGGCCCGTCAACTCGTGGCGATCCACGCGTTGCGATCCTCCCCCAGGCCCTGGGGGCCTGGGAGGTACCCCCAACCGCGGCCCCGGAAGTACGTGACGTTGACGACCGCCGACACCGTCGTGGTTCCGAAGGGTGCCGACGCGGCGGCATGGGCCGCGGCGATCGACGTGATCCGCAAGCCCGCGCCGCGCTATGAAGGGCGATTCCTGCACCGGGACTTCCAGCCCGGCAATGTGCTGTTCGACGTGCCGCCCTCAAGGCCGGCAGGTGCCCGGATCACCGGCGTCGTCGACTGGGCAGCGACCTCCTGGGGCCCGGCGGATCTCGACGTGGCGCACTGCTCCGTCAATCTCGCGCTGCTGCACGGCCCGGCATGGGGCCTGCGGTTCCCTGAGGCGTACGAGAAGGCCGGCGGGGTGCTGGCCGCGGCCGCGAACGAGCGGCTGTACTGGCTGGTCCGGGACGGGCTGGCGTCCTCGGAAGAAGTGCGGGTGGTGGCGCGGCTGTGGCGGGAGGCAGGGAGGGCAGAGTTGACGACTCGAGCCGTGGAGGAGCGGCTGGACGCCTATGTCACCGCCCTGATGGACACGCTGGCCTGAGCCAACGCGGTCCGGGGCACGGCCCCAGCGGCTCAAGCGCCTTGCTGGCGCGGTGCTCGAGTCCGCGTTCCTCGCGCCTGGTCCGCACTGATCAGGACACGGATCGAGTCGGTCACGTGGCGCTTCCCAGCGGGATCAGGGCGTGAACGCGAAAGCCCCCGTCGGGTCGTGGGCCGGCCACGAGGTCACCGCTGAGCATGTGCACCCTTGTTCGCAGCCCGGTGAGCCCGCGCCCGCCCGACGGCGAAACCCGTGTGGTGACGGGAGGTCCGGCGGTGGTCACCTCGATCTCCACGTGCTCCTCGCCGTGCCGGACCAGAACCGCGGTCGGTCGCCCGGTCGCGTACTTGAGCGCGTTGGTGAGCGCTTCCTGGACCACGCGGTACGCGGCCAGTTCCACGTCGAGGGACCGCGTTCGCCGCTCGCCCTGCTCGGTCCACTCGACGGGCTGTCCCGCCAACCGAGCCCGCTCGACCAGGTCACCCACCTTGCCCATGGTCGGCGTCCGGTCTGGGGGCGTGGACTCGCCGGTCGCCTCCAGCACACCGAGCAGGTGCCGTAGCTCGGTCAACGCCCGGCGGCCGGTGTCGCTGATGGCGCTCAGCCCGTCCCCGGCACGTGCCGGCTCGGTGTCGAGCAGGAACTGCGCCGCGTCGGCCTGGACCACCATCGCGGTCACGTGGTGGGTCACCACGTCGTGCAGCTCGCGAGCGATCCGGGCCCGCTCGGCGGCCGTGGCCACCTCGGCGGCGAGCCGCCGGCGCTCGGCCTCTTCCGCGCGCCACCTGCGCATCCCCGTCCCGCCCAACCAGATCACCACCAACACCAGGTAGAACGCGAGAAAGTCCAGGAACCGCTGCGGAGACCCAAGGTGGTGCAGCATGAGCGCGAGCACGGCATAGCCCGCGGTCAGCACGGCGGCGAACCTCCGGCGAAACCCGGCCAGGTACGCGCCGGCCGAGTACAACGCGAGGAGCAGCCCCACCTTGCCGAACGTGTCCGGGTGGCCGAGTACCTGACCGACCGCGAACGCGGCGCCGACGACCGCAAGGCACGCGGCGGGCCACCGGCTCCGCACCACAAGCGGCAGGCACATCGCCAGGGTCAACACCACACCGACCAGCGCGCCAACCGTGCCCGCCTGGCGCCGGGGAAGATCGCCGATCTCCGGCCCGATGTGCGACAGCGTCGGGGCGAAGGCCAGCAGCGCGACCACCGCCGCCAACGATGCGTCCTTCGCGGACGTCGGGAGATCGCGCCACTGACCGAGAACCGAGCGGAGGGGGGACGCCATGCCACACATCCGGCGAGCCTAGCGACGGGCCCGGCGCATGGGCACCAGGTTGCCGCGCCGGCGGGCTGCGACGAGCATCGGGATGGCCAGCAGCAGGCTCAGGATGACGGGGACGATCGACGCCTCAAGGCCAAAATCGCCCCCGGTCAGCAGGTCAGGGCCGGTCGGACGAGTGACGAGCAGACCGGTCACGGAGCGGCCGGACACCGGGATGCCGAGCAGCCCGACGCTGGTGTTCCAGGCGAAGTGCAGCCCCATGGTCAACCAGAGGTTGCGCCGCCACAGGAACGCGGCGCCGAGCAGAACACCCGCCTCGATGGCGATCGCCAGCGAGCTCCACACCGTGGCGTCCGGGTTGGCCATGTGCGCGAGCCCGAACAGCGCCCCGGTGATCGCGAGCGCCGGCCAGCTACCCCACAGCCGTTCCAGCGCCTGCAACGCGATGCCGCGGAAGAGCAGTTCCTCGGTCACCGCCCCGCCGAACGACACCGCGGCCATGCTCGCCACGATCGGCAGGGTGTCGCCGGACGACCGGGTGAACGAGAACTCGGTGACCACCATCAGTACCGACGCGGCGATGAACACGATGCCGAGCGCGATGCCGAGCAACGCCTGGACCCCGGACCGCGCCCACCCGATCTCCAGTGTGCTCCGACCCGCGACGTGGCGCATGACCAGCCAGTAGACGGGGACCGCGGCAACCGCGCCCACGACCGCCAGCACGGACGGCCCGCCCGAGGTGAGCGCCGATACCGCGCCGACACCGACTATCCCGACCAGCATCCAGACGATCGGAAACCGCATCGCGCGGCGGACTCCTCCAGCCTGGTGATCCATGTCCGCGAACGACGTCGTGCTCACTGGTGACCTCCGGCGACCGTGGCGGGCCGGGGGCGGCGCCGGATCTCGCCGGTGCGGGCGGCCCGCCGCAGCAGCAGGACGGTGGGCACGAGGCAGACGAGCAGTGTGAACAGGCTGGCCTCCGGTCCGAACGTGCCGCCGGTCAGCACGGACGGGCCCGACAGCGTGAGGTGCAGCAGACCGTCCGGCGGCGTGTCGGCGCCGGAGAGCACGACACCGAAGATGCCGGCGTGGGTGAAGTTCCAGGCGAAGTGCAGGCCGATCGGCAGCCACAGCGAGCGAGTCACGACGTAGGCGGCGGTCGTCAGGGTGCCGCCCGTCAGGGCGATCGCGAGCGTGCCCCACAGCGAGGCGTTGACGTTGACCAGGTGTGTCAGGCCGAACAGCACCGAGGACACGACCAGGGCGACCACGGTGCCGGTGCGTTCTTCCATGATGCGGAACAGGACCCCGCGGAACAGTGTTTCCTCGACGACCGCGACGCTCGCGATCGTGCCGGCGGTCCCGATGAACCCGACCGAGCCCCAGGACAGGTCCTGCCAGCCACCGAACAACCCGATCAGCAGTATCACCGTGCTGAACGCGCCGAACCCGATCAGGGCCCCGCGCCGCAACAGCGGCCATTGGCCCGTTGTCGCGAGTTCGTGAACGCTCGGCCGCAGCTCGACCGTTCGGCACAGCGAGCGGTAGCAGGCCACGGTGGCGACGGCCAGGCCGATCCCCACCAGCAGCGCGAGGAACGGGACGGGTTCGACGAGCTGGTTGATCCCGGCGTTCGCCGCCATCACACCGAGCAACGTGAGCAGCAGGACGGGGAACCGGAACCTACGCAACCGGCGTCGGCCGGTGGAGAGTTCCTCCTCCTGGACGGTGCCGTCCAGGTGATCCGTGCGTGGCATGATCCCGATCCTCTCGGCTGGGTTCCGCTGACTCCTTGCGGCACAACGGAGATTAGGTAGCCGAGCAGGCCGCGACATCCCACCGGAGCGGACAGTGTCGGTAGCTCTCGCGGGGGACAGGGACCGCCTCGGACCGCGACGGGACGGGACGGGCGCGAGCCCGTCCGGGGTCTGGGCGGGCTCCGCGAGCGCGTCAGTATGCTCGGCGGCGACTTCACCGCGGGCCCGCGCGCCGACGGGGGCTTCTCGGTCCGCGCCCGTATACCCACCGGAGATGACGCATGACCGCAGGGTCCGCTCCGCCACCCTCATTCCCGCCGCTCCCCCCGGCGGACTCCAACGCTCCGATCCGTGTGCTGATCTGTGAGGACCAGGCCCTCGTAAGGACCGGGTATGTCACGATCTTCTCGGCTCAGCCCGACATGGAGGTGGTGGGCGAGGCGGCCGACGGCCGCGCCGCGGTCGAGGCGGCATTGGCACTGCGGCCCGACGTCGCCGTGATGGACATTCGGATGCCGCTGGTCGACGGCATCGAGGCCACCCGGCAGCTGGCCGGTCCCGGCGCGACGGCCAGGACACGGATCCTCGTGGTGACCACGTTCAACGTGGACGCGTACGTGTACGAGGCGCTGCGCGCGGGGGCCAGCGGCTTCCTGCTGAAGGACGCACATCCGACGGAACTGGTCAACGGCGTACGGACCGTCGCGCGCGGCGAGTCACTGCTCGCGCCCGCCGTGACGCGCACGCTCATCGGCGAGTTCGCGGGCCGGGTACGCGCCGCGGACGGTCCCGCCTCCGCCCCGTACCCGGGCCTGGGGCCAGGCGCGGCGCAGGAGCGGGAACGCCTGAAGGCCCTCGCCCCGCGCGAACAAGAGGTGCTGCGGCTGATCAGTGCGGGACTCTCGAACGCGGAGATCGCGGCGGAGCTGGTACTCAGCGCCGAGACCGTCAAAACGTATGTGTCCCGCATCCTGACCAAGCTGGACCTGCGCGACCGCGTCCAGGCGGTCGTCCTCGCCTACCGGGCGGGAGTGGCACCGGGCCAGGGCTGAGCCGGCGTCCGACGGGCCGCGCGGCCCCGACGCCTGGGCCGGGTTCGTCGGGTACGCGCCGTCGCAGGAGGTCTGTCGGGAGGAGCACCATACGGGGTGCCCCGAGCACTTCGTCCTCTAATCGGGTCGCTAATCTCCGTACGCATGACCGTCCATCAAACTCAGGACCGGCTCGTGGGTGAGCACCAGAGACCGCCGGCCCGCCGGGTCCTGTGGCGCGCTCCCGGCGCCACCAGACCGCCCCGCCGCGTTCTGTGGTGGGCTGCCGGCGCCACCGCGGCACTGCTCGTCGCCGATCTCGCCACACGTGCCTACAACCGATACGACCCCATCCCGTCCGTCCGCAGGTTGGTGAACGTCGACGTCGAGGGGAACCTGGCCACGTGGTGGAACAGCACGCTGCTGCTGGCCGTGGCGGGCATGGCGCTGACCGCAGCGCTGCTCAGCGGACGCGGCGCGCGCCCCGGGCGGCTGTCCTGGCTGGGTCTTGCCGCCGCGACCGCACTGCTCAGCCTCGACGAGACGATCTCGTTGCATGAGCGCTTCGGCGAGCTCGGCCGGTCGTGGAAGGAGTGGGCCGGGGTCTCGCTGCCCACGCACGCCTGGGTGCTGCCCGGCGCGGTCCTCGCGGCGGCGGGCACCGTGTGCGCCGTGCTGTGGGCGCGGAAGCTCCCGCGTGACCTGCGGTACGGGCTGCTGGGCGCACTGGCGGTGTATCTGGGCGGGGCGCTGCTGACCGAGGCGTTCAACGGCTGGGCGCACCAGAACGATTACAGCACTGTCCTCATGCTGGGAACCGTCGTGGAGGAGGGTCTGGAGATGAGCGGCTGCCTCGTCGCCCTCGCCGTTCTCGGCCGGTACGTGATGCTGGAACATGACCCGGCGTCCGGGCGCGCGCTGGTCCGGCTGCGGGATGCTGGGCCCCTCATCCCGCAGTTCTCCCGCGCCGCAGGTCAGGAGTCCCCGTAGGCCGGCGCCAGAGCAGAGGCCAGCGAGGTCAGTCGCGTAGGCCCGTCAGCTCCACCGCCCTGCGGCGCAGGGCGAGGCTGGCCGGGGCGACCGCCGAGATCACGGCCAGCACGGCGCAGGCACCCACCGCCATGCCGAGCGCCGCCCATGAGATCTCGATGGACGTCCACACCGAGAGCAGGCCTAGCGCGCTCCACATGCCCAGCAGGTTGAGCCCGGCGACCAGCGCTCCCAGCCGGACCAGTGGCCGCACCAGCGCGGCGGCGCGGACGCCTCGGCGGGCAGCGGCCTCACCGGTCTCGCGGACCGGGTGTCGATCCTGGATGGCAGACTTGCCCTGACCAGTCCGCCGGGTGGACCGTCTCTGTTGCGCGGGGAGTTCCCTTGCGAGTTGACCAAGGCGGCCGATCGCTCCGCGTAGTGCTGGCCGAGGACAGCGTGCTGCTGCGGGACGGGCTCATCGGCCTGCTCAGCCGCTGCGGCCACGAGGTGGTGACGGACGTGCGCATGCCGTCCGGTTTCCAGGACGAGGGCCTGCACGCGGCCGTGCGGCTGCGCGAGAAGCGCCCCACACTGCCGGTCCTGGTCCTCAGTCAGTACGTGCAACGGACGTACGCCGCCGAACTCCTGGACTCCGGCGACGGCTCCGGCATCGGCTATCTGCTATCTGCTCAAGGACCGGGTCGGCCAGGTCGAGGAATTCGTGGCAGCGCTGCACAAGGTGGCGGACGGCGGGACGGTGGTCGACCCCGAGGTGGTGCGCCAGTTGCTGCGCCGCCGCCGCGATCCGCTGGAGCAGCTCACCCCGCGCGAACGCGAGGTGCTGGCACTGATCGCCGAGGGCAGGTCCAACGGTGCGATCGCCAAGGAGCTGGTGGTTTCCGAAGCCGCGATCGGCAAGCACATCGGCAACATCCTCACCAAGCTGGACCTGCCTCCGACGGATCAGACCCACCGCAGGGTTCTGGCCGTCCTCACCTACCTGCGTGCCGGATCCCCTACCGGGCACACCATGCTGCCGGTCGACCTCGTCATCCGGGAGTCGGCCGGCCCGGCACCTGGCCCGGCACCCGGCTGAGCCCGGTAGGGGATCCGGCACGGAGCGCCTGGGCCGTGCGGGACGCCTGGGCGGCGACGCCGGGAATGCTTGAGGTGACGAACGAGCCGCCGGCGGTCAGGTCTCCGACCACATGCACGCGCGGGTCGGCGGTGAGCAGCCCGCCGGACGGGTGCGGCGTCGCCAGACCGGCGCCTGCCAGGGACCCGACCAGGTGCCGGGCCGCGGCCGGCACCGCCTGCGGTGGCGGGTTCACGGCGTTGACGACGTGGTCCGCGGCGCGTACGCCGTCGGCGTCCCGCACGCGGAACCGCCCGTTCGCCGGCTCGATCGCGTGCACGCCGGAACTGACGGCGAGCTGGCCGGAGTCCAGGAGCCGCAGCAGGATGGACGCGTTCACCGGAACCATGGGCGAGGCGGCGCTGATGGCGGTGCGCAGATGGCGCCGAAGCCACGCGCGGTCGGATTCGGGCAGCAGCCGCCACGCGTACGGGCCGACGGTGTGCGCCGCCTCCTGGAGTACCCGGCGGCCGATCCGGAGGTCGTCGACGGCGGCGATCTGCCGCCGGAGCCGTTGGACCGGATCCTCGGTCTCGGTGCCCGCCAGCTCCGCCGCGAACGCGTCGAAGTCCTCTCCCGCGTCGGCCAACTCCGTGCGCAGCAGCCCGATGAGGTGGTCGAGCGTGAGGCCTCCCCGTGCCGCGTGCCGCTCCGCCACCCGTTCGGCGGTCAGGTGCCGCGGGCGCCGGTCGACCGGGCGCTGCCAGACGTGGGGCAGCACCCCGCTGCGCGACAGGAGGGTGATCCGCCCGCGATGCCCGCGCGCGGCGAGCGACACGACGACGTCCACGGCGGTCAGGCCGCTGCCGACGATCGCCACGTCGTCCCCTGACCGTAGGCGGTCGAGGGTCTCGGCCAGCGGATAGGGGTCGGCCGTGAAGCCCGGACTGCCGGCGAGGCCGTACGGGTCAGGGGGTGTTCCGCCGCCCACGCACAGCACCAGGTGGCCGGCCTCGTGGTGCTGTGCGTCGTGTGTGCGCAGCACGAGACGGGCTCCGGAGCGCATCGCCTCGGTCACCCGGGCGGCCACGACGCGTACGGACCAACCCCGCTCGCCCAGGGCCGCCATGGCCTTCTCGGCGGTGTGCGCCAGATACTCGCCGTAGCGCGCGCGGGGGACCAGCGGCTGGCCCAGGAGGGCGTCCCTGTGGTCGGCGCCTCGTTCTCCCAGCCAGTCCGCGTAGTGGCCGAAGTCGCCGTGCCGGATCGACATGATGGCGGGTGGCGCGTTCACCAGCACCGAATCCAGGTCCGGGCCGTACGGCCGCCCCCGCCACAGGTGCGGCGACGGCTCGAAGACGGTGATGGTGCCGGTCCCGCCTGTGGCGGCCGATTCGTCCGACATGCCGGCCAGCGCCAGTGCGTCGAGCAGGCCGACCGCCGCCGCGCCCCCTCCGACGATCGCGATGTCCATGGTTTCCCTCTCCGGCGTCTGATGTGGTCGTGTGCCATCGACCCTCGCCAACGCCGCCGGTGAGCCCCATCCCCCGGATGCGGGCGATCGGTCCCCGGACGACCCCCTCAAACGGGGGGTTGGGCCTGAGCGGAAGACCGTGCAGGCTGATCACGGGGGGACGGGGCACGGGAGGAGGGGGGATGGCATGACCGAGCAACGCCGGCTGGTGCTGGCGGCCGCCGAACGGGCCGCCGACGCGTCCGAGTTGTTCAGCCGGGCGTCGGCCGGGCTGCGGCGGCTGGTGCCGTTCCACTCGGCCGTGTGGACGGCGGCCGACCCGGAGACCGGCCTGATCACGGCGCCGATGGTGGTGGAGAACCTCGGCTCAGGAGAGGGCTGTGCCGCCTACTGGGAGAGCGAGTTCCTGGAGGAGAACGTCCTGCCGTTCCGCGAGCTGGCCCGCGCTCCCGTACCGGCGGCCGGGTTGCGCGCGGCCACCGGCGATCTGCCCGCGCGTAGCGCCCGCTTCCGGCGCCTCCTGCTCGGCCAGGGCGTACGCGACGAGCTGCGCGCCGTGCTGCGGATCGGCGACCGGCCCTGGGGGCTGGTGAGCCTGTTCCGCACCGCCGGCGCGTTCCGCCCGGACGAGATCGCGCTGCTCGCCGACCTGTCCCGCCCGCTGGCGACGCGGCTGCGCGGCTTCGCCCGGCCGCCCGAGTCCGCACCCCGCCCCGACGCGCCCGCGCCCGGTCTGATCCTCTTCGACGAGTCCGGCGAGGCCATATCGATCAACGACGAGGCACGGCACCATCTCGCGCTGCTGCCGAAGGGGCCGTCCTTCCCCTCACCGCTGGGGGTGAGGGTGCCCATCTGGCTGATCGGCACGGCCCTCCAGGCGCGGGCCGTCGCCGACGGCCGCGACCACGGAAACGCCTGGGTGCGCATCCGGACCACCGACGACCACTGGCTGGTCTGCCACGCGTCCTGCCTCACCGGCCCCGGCGGCCGGCCGGGCCCGGTGGCCCTCGTCATCGAGCCCGCGACGCCCGCCGATCTGGCGGTGCTCGTCGCCGAGGCGTACGGCCTGACCTCACGGGAGCTCCAGATCACTCAGCTGGTCGCGCGCGGGATGACCACCGCCGAGATCGCCACCACGCTGTTCATCTCCGCCCACACGGTCCGCGACCACCTCAAGGCCGTCTTCGCCAAGGCCCGCGTCTCCAGCCGGGGCGAGCTGGTCGCCCGTCTGTTCACCGAACACTACTGGCCCGCCCTGCCCTAACGGCCCCTCCCTGAGAGACAGCCTCCGAGACGCTCATATGATGGGCGATCATGTCCCGTGTGGTGCGTCATCATGAGCCTCCGGATGCCGACTGGGGACGTACACACCTCATCTGGAGATGACCGCCGATGAACGAACGCAAGGACCCCCCCGGCCAGCGACCGAGCTCTGCCCGCACCTGGCTGTACTGGCTCGACAAGGACGCGAAGGACACCTACGAGGTGGACCGTGTCGTGGGCCGGATGATCGCCGAGGAGTACCCGATCGTCCCCAAGCTGGCCGTCGCGTCGCGGTACTTCCACGAACGCGTGGTTCAGCACATGGCCCGCAGTGGACTGCGGCAGATCCTCGACATCGGTGTCGGGATGCCGCTGCCGGGCCGCAACACCCATGAGCTGGCCCAGGCCATCGCCCCGGCCTCCCGGGTGGTGTACGTGGACCATGACGAGGTCATCCTCGCCCACCAGCAGGCACTGACGGGGAACACCACCCCGGAGGGCGAGACCGCCTACGTCCACGCGGACGCCCGGGACACCGCCGCCGTCCTGGACGGGGTCAGCGAGATCCTCGACCAGGACGAGCCGATCGGCCTGACGATGATGTCGATGCTGGGGCATATCGCGGAGGCCAACGAGTTGGTCTGCTCCTACGTCGAATGGCTCCCGTCCGGCAGTTGGCTCGCCCTGTGCGACACCCGACGCTCGCCCGAAGTGGACGAGATGAACCGGAAGTACGCCGACGCCGAGGCCGACCCGTACGTCGCCCGCGAGCTCGAGGAGATTCGGGCCCCGGTCGAGGCCATGGGCCTGGAACTCCTCGGCAACGGCTTCGTCCCCGTCAGTCTCTGGCATCCGGACGATCAACAGAACGTGGCCGACGCGAGCTTGAACTCCGAACTGCCGCAGTGGGGGTTCGTGGCCCGCAAGCCCTGATCGTCGTCTTTCGAGGCCGGGACATGTGACCAGCTGGTCGGGCGCCGTGTTCGGGTGCCCGACCAGGGTCTGACGCCGGTTACAGATACGGGCGGGTGATCAGCTCGATCGCATGACCTGCGGGGTCCTTGAAGTACACCCCGCGACCGCCGTGCCCGTTGTTGATCTCACCCGGGCGGCGCATCTGCGGATCGGCCCAGTGCTCGATGTCGCGATCGCACAGCCGCTGGTACGCCCGGTCGAACAGGTCGTCGTCGACCAGGAACGCGTAGTGCTGCATCTGGATCTCCACCGGCGGTTCGGCGAACTGGAGCAGCACGCCGTCGGTGAGCTGGATGTTGGTGAAGGGGCCCCAGGACGGCGCTTCCCGCACTTCCAACAGCTCTCGGAAGAAACGGGCCGATTCGTCGCGATCCCTGGCGGCGATGATGGTGTGGTTGAACGTGGCTGTCATTCGGCTGACCTCACTGTGATTCTGCACAAAACGGACTCATGGTGGTGCACGAGTGCCGGGAGGTCCGCGTGCCGAACTGAGGGGGTGCCTGCTTCGCACCCGCCGTGCGATCAGCCCACCACCGGGTGGCCAATCCGTGCGTGGCGTAGCGCCGGTCCGGTGTTCACGTCGGGTGACCGTACTTGATCAGGTCTGCCGCGACAACGTCTGGTTCACGGGCGGGGTGCGGCGAGGTCGGCGGGCGGTACCAGCGCGTGTTGTCCCTTTCGGGGTGGCGTATAGCCTGTCCGGTATGACTGGACCCGTGAATGTCGCTCCCGGTTGGTACCCGGATCCGCAGGGTGCGTCCGGCGTGCAGCGGTGGTGGGACGGCAGCCAGTGGACCGCACAGACCTCGCAGACCGAGCAGACCGTGCCGGCGGCGCCGGCGGCGCCGGCCGGGGGTGGTGGGACGCTGTTCACCGAGCCCGTGCTGGTGGTGAACCAGAAGACGAAGATCATCGAGCTCACCAACGAGTACGCCGTCTTCGACCAGCACGGCCGCTCCCTCGGCACCGTCGTCCAGGTCGGCCAGAGCGCCGTGCGGAAGGCGGTGCGGTTCCTCTCCAGCCTGGACCAGTACCTGACCCACCGGCTGGAGATCCGGGACGCGGCGGGTCAGCCGCGCCTGGTGCTGACCCGGCCCGCGAAGTTCATGAAGTCGCGGGTGATCGTGGCGCTGCCGGACGGGCAGGAGTTGGGCCAGATCGTGCAGCAGAACGTCGTCGGGAAGATCAACTTCAGCATCGAGTCCGGCGGACAGCGGGTCGGCGCCCTGCGGGCCGAGAACTGGCGGGCGTGGGACTTCGCGATCACCGACCACACCGACACGGAGATCGCCAGGATCACCAAGACCTGGGAGGGCCTGGCGAAGACCATGTTCACCACGGCCGACAACTACGTGCTGCGGATCCACCGGCAGCTGGCCGACCCGTTGCTGAGCCTGGTCGTGGCCACGGCCCTGACCGTGGACACCGCGCTCAAACAGGACGCCCGCGGCCTCGGCTGACCGGTCGGCGCGAGCGTGCCCGCCTCCGGTGTGGTGGAGGCGGGCACGGAGCACAGCACGGAGCACAACGCGGTCGGACCGGCGCGGTCAGGCTCCCGTCGAGCTCTTCGCGTACGGCGCCTCCGCCGCGGTCCCCGCCGTGGCCGCGGTCGCGGGTTCGGGGCCGCCCTCGCTGAGGCCGAACCGCCCGTGCAGCCTGCGCAGGGGGCGGGGCGCGTACCAGGCCGAGCGGCCGAGCAGCCGCATCGCGGCGGGGAGCAGTACGCCGCGGACGGCGACGGCGTCGATGAGGACGGCCAGTCCGGTGCCCAGGCCGAACATCTGCATGAAGCTGACCTTGGCCGTCCCGAAGGCGAAGAAGCTCACCGCGAGCAGGCAGGCCGCCGCGCTGACGATGCGGCCCGTGTGCCCGAGGCCGTTGGCCACGGCCGACTCGGTGTCCTCGCCCGCGTCGTGGAGTTCCTTGATGCGGCTCGTGACGAACACCTCGTAGTCCATCGAGAGGCCGAAGGCGATGCAGAACATCAGCACCATCATCGCCGTGTCCATCGGTTGCGCCGTGAAGCCGAGCAGGTCGGCGAGATGGCCGTCCTGGTAGATCCACGTCATGACGCCGAAGGCCGCTCCCAGGCTGACCAGGTTGAGGACCAGCGCACGCAGCGGCTGCACGACGCTGCCGGTGAAGAGGAAGAGCAGGACGAAGGTGGTGAGGACGATCAGGGCCACGGCGAGCGGGAGCCAGTCGCCGACGGAGGCGTTGTAGTCGACCAGTTCGGCGTCGGTTCCGCCCACCAGGGGGTCGGATCCGGCGGGTGGGGTGAGCGCCCTCGCCGCCGCGACCAGGCTCTGGGCCTGGTCCGACTTCGGCGTCAGGGTGTGCACCACGTTGAGTCGCTGCGCGTCCGGGCGGGCGAGGGCGGCGTTGCCGGGCCCGGCCGCCGTGGAACCGCCGTCGACGTACGTCCCGGTGCTGGTCTCGACGCGGGCGACGCCCGTCAGCCCGGACAGTTCGACCGCGTACGCGTCCAACGCGGCCTCGTCCACGGGCTGGTCGATGACGACGTGGAGGGCCGCGTCGTCGTTGCCCTCGAAGTTCTGCTGGAGCGCCGTCGAGACCTGGCGGCTCTCGGCGTCCTTGGGCAGCACGCGTTCGTCCGCCGTGCCGAAGGTGATGCCGAGCAGCGGGCTCGTCGCCAGCAGTAGCACCGCGAGCACGGGCAACGCGGTGAGCGCGGGCCGCCGCATGACGGTGCGGGCCAGCCGTCCCCACAGGGGCGCGCGGGTGTCGGAGCGTCCCGGCCCGGCCCACGGCAGCCGCCCGCTGTTGATCCGGTGCCCCAGGAGCTTGAACAGGGCCGGCATCACGATCAGCGTGCCGACGGCCGCGATGGCCACGACGCCGATCCCGGAGTAGCCGAAGGAGCGGAGGAAGAACTGCGGGAACACCAGAAGCGCCCCGAGCGCGGCCGCGACGGTCCCGGCGGAGAACGCGACCGTACGACCCGCGGTGCGCACCGTGTGCCGAACGGCGTCGTCCACGGTCGCCCCCGCCGCGAGCTGCTCGCGGAACCGGCTGGTCATCAGCAGGGCGTAGTCGATGCCCAGGCCGAGGCCGAGGGCCGTGGTCAGGTTGGTCGCGAAGACGGAGACGTCGGTGACGCCGCCGAGGAGGGAGAGTTCGGCGAACGTGCCCGCGATCGCGATGAATCCGACCACCAGCGGCAGCAGAGCCGCGACGACGCTGCCGAAGACGAACAGGAGCAGCACGAGCGTCAGCGGAACGGCGATGGCCTCGGCCAGCAGCAGGTCCTCCGCCAACTGCACCGACATGTCGTTGCCCACGGCACTGCCGCCGCCGGCCCGGACCGTGAGCCCGCGCTCGTCCGGTCCGGTGTAGGCGTCGACGATGTCCTGGACGTTCTTCTCCTGCTCCTTGCCGGTGCCCTGCACATGGGCGAGCACCAGGGCCTGTTGGCCGTCCTCGGAGCGAAGGCTGGGGCTGTCCGTGTCCCAGTACGAGATCACGTTCTCGAGCGTCTGTTCCTGCCTGAGGTCGGCCACCAGGGCGAGGCCGCTGCGTTCGGCGGCCGGGGCGTCGACGCGGCCGTCGGGGGCGCTGACCAGCAGGACCAGGTTCGTCTCCCCGCCGAACTTCTCCTCGATGACCTTCGCGGCCCGGCTGGACTCGGACGACGGATCGTCGAAGCCGCCGCCGACCAACTTGCTGAACGCGCCCACGCCCACGACGCCCGCGAGGGCCACGACCACGGTGGCGACGACCAGTACCAGCCGGGTCCGGCGAATCGCCAGATCGGCTATGCGTTCGAACACGCATTTCTCCTTAGCTTCCAACGGTGAACGCGACGTACGCAGGCGGAGTTGACTGACCTGGAGGAGCGGCCAGCACGGCGCGCTCTTCGTCGCTGCGCCACGACGCTAGTGAGGAGAAAGAAAATTTGGCAGTGTTAGATTTTCTTCACAGTCCGGCGTAGGGTCGCCACATGCCCGCGGACGAACGCATATCGGCTGTGCCCTCCGCGCCCTCCCTGCGCGAGCGGCGTCGGGCCGCCGCCACCCAGGAGATCGTGGACGCCGCCGAGCGCCAGATCACCGAACACGGTCCTGCGGCCCTGTCCCTGCGAGCGGTCGCCCGGAGTCTCGGCATGACCGTTCAGGCGCTCTACCACTACTTTCCGAACCGGGACGCCCTCGTCACGGCGCTGGTCACCAAGGCGTACGACGATCTGACCGACGCGGTGCGGGCCGCCCTCGACACCGACGTGGCGGACGACCCACCCGTGCCACGCACGGTGGTCGCGGCCGAGGGCTACCGCCGATGGGCCATCGCCCATCCCGAGCGGTTCCAACTCCTCTACGGCACACCACTGCGGTACTACGCGGCACCCATCGAGGGCCCGACCACCCAGGCGATGCGACGGATGGGCGCGATCTTCCAGCGCGAGTTGTTCGGCGGGTTCACCGCCGCGCAACTCGCGGCGGCCGACATCCCCGCGCTCTCGCCCCCGCTCCGGGCGCACCTGGACGGACTGGACGATCTGCCGCCCCCCGCGGCCGCACTCCTGATGAGCGCATGGGGACACATGCACGGCCTCGTCGTCCTGGAGGTGTTCGGACACTTCCCGCACCTCGGGGACCACCAGGCGGAGATCTTCCGCATGTCGATGCGGATGTTGGTTCAGGGCATCCAGAGCCGGATTCCCGCCGTCGAACCGGGCACATCAGGTTGACGCCCGGAGGTTGGGTAGCCTGCTCCCGTGGTGGATCAGGAGCCGTACGACCGGTACCGGGAGGACTCGAGGGCGCTGGCGGCGATCGGGAGGTTCGTCGACGCCCAGGTCGGCAAGGTCACGGTGCGCTTGCCCAGGGCCGTTGCCCAGGCCGCGGTGGACGCCTGGGAGCGTGACGATTCGGCCGAGGTCGACGAGGTCGACGAGGAGACCCCCGAGCAGTACGTACTCCGGGATCACGCCGCGGAGCTGGCGCTGATCGGCATCGCGATCTCGGAGCGCGGGCGCTGGGAGGGCGAGGAACTCGTCATCGACCTGGATCTCGCCTCCGCTGGGGCGGCCGTGCGGGCGTCGGAGTAGCCGGGCCGCGCCGGTTGGGGGGAATGCGGCGGCGCTACCGCATGCGACCGGGCGCGTGCAACGACTCCACGACCCGGACGAGCGGCGCCAACTCGGGGTCCTTCGCGGCCTCGTCGAGCGCGTCGCGCAGGGCGGCGTCGTTGGTGGGTCGCGCCTGCTCCAGCAGCTTCAGGCCCACCTCGGTGACGTTCGTGTAGATGCCGCGACGGTCGGTGGGGCACAGGTGGCGCTCCAGGAGGCCGCGGTCCTCCAGGCGGGTCACCAGCCGGGTGGTGGCGCTCTGGCTGAGGACGACCGCGTCGGCGACCTGCTTCATCTGCAGATGACGTCCGTCGCCGTCGTGTTGCCGGCTGAGCACGTCGAGCAGGGAGTACTCGCGCACGCTCAGGTCGTGCCGGGCCTGCAGGGCGCGTTCGACGCAGGTCTCGATCCTCCCGTGCAGCAGGGAGAGGGCGCACCAGCCCTGGGCGAGGCGGGTGAGCGCGGGGTCCCTCGTGGTCATGGCGTCCTCCTCCGTCCCCGTGAGCTGTCGCGTTCCAGAATAGGGGAACGGCTGCAATATCTGCACTTGCATTGACCAGCGTATGCAACTATTGTGATCGTGCGCAAGCCGCTTCTGCAACGGCTTCGGCAATCGTCTGGGACGGTGTATCCCACCACGCCCCGCCCGGCGCCCTCCGGCGCTGGCCGCCTCACCGGGAGTTCGACGTGAGCACCACGCTCTTCACCCCCTACGCCCTCAGGTCGCTGACCGTCTCCAACCGCATCTGGATGGCGGCGATGTGCCAGTACAGCGCCGCACCGGACGGCGATGCGGTCGGCGCCCCGACGGACTGGCACTTCGTCCACCTCGGCGCACGCGCCACCGGCGGCGCGGGGCTGATCGTCACGGAGGCCACGGCCGTCAGCCCCGAGGGCCGCATCAGTCCCTACGACCTGGGCATCTGGAACGACACCCAGGCCGACGCCTTCCGGCGCATCACCTCCTTCCTGAAGGCGCAGGGCACCGTGCCCGCCATCCAGCTCGCCCACGCGGGCCGCAAGGCGTCCACCGAGCGCACCTGGGTCGACCGCGGACGCCAGATCGCCCCGGACGAACCCCACGGCTGGCAGCCGGTCGGCCCCAGCGCCCTCCCCTTCGCCCCGACGTCGACCAGGCCTGACGAGCTCACCGAGGAGCAGATCGGCGAGATCGTCCAGCGGTTCGCCGACGCCGCGCGCCGCGCGCTCGAGGCCGGCTTCCAGGTCGTCGAGATCCACGGCGCCCACGGCTACCTGATCCACGAGTTCCTCTCCCCGCACAGCAACCACCGCACCGACGGCTACGGCGGCTCCTTCGAGGGCCGGATCCGCTTGGCCCTGGAGGTCGTCGACGCCGTCCGCGCGGTGTGGCCGGAGGACCTGCCGATCTTCTTCCGCGTCTCCGCGACCGACTGGCTCACGGAGAACCCGGAGGACGGCCGCGAGGGCTGGACGTCGGAGGACACCGTCCGGCTGGCCAAGGAGCTCCAGGCCCACGGTGTGGACCTGATGGACGTCTCCACCGGGGGCATCGCGCCCGACGCGAAGATCGAACAAGGCCCCGGCTACCAGGTGCCCTTCGCCGAGCCGGTGCGCAACGAGGCCGGGATGCCCGTGGCGGCCGTCGGCCTGATCACCGATCCGTCCCAGGCCCAGGACATCCTCGCCACCGGCAGGGCCGACGCCGTCCTCCTGGGCCGCGAGCTCCTGCGCAACCCGTACTGGCCGCGCCACGCCGCCGCCGAACTCGGCGGCCACGTCTCCACCCCGGCCCAGTACCACCGCGCCTAGCGGGCTGCCGACCACGCCCCGGGATGCCGACCGCGCACCGTCTCCGCGCGGTCGGCATCCTGCTGTGCGCCAACGACTCCCCCCTCCCCGGGCCTTGACGGCTAACGGCGTTAGCCGCATGATGGTCGACGCCAGGCTAACGCTGTTAGCTCGCGGCTGACGAGGCCAGACCATCGGGAGGGTCACCATGACCACAACGACCGGCGACAGCACCCTGGGCAGCGGTGTTCTGCTGTGGTCGCGCCGAAGCGGATGGGGGGTGCTCGCACTCTTCCTCGCGGCGTTCGCCGTCTTCGAGGCGGTGAAGTACGGGCTGCCGACCACCGCCGCCGCGCTCGCCTTCTTCGCCGTGCCGGATCTGTTCCGGCGGCACCGTGCGGCACAGCTCGGGTGGATTCCGTTCGCCGTGCTCGTCGTCTACACCGTCACGCCCATCGTGTGGCCACCGATGTTCACCGCCGGACTCGGCTGGCTCACCCGCATCGCGATCGCGCGGACGGTGCGCCGTGGCTGACCGCGTACGCGAGATCACCGCCGCCGCCCGGTGGTTGCTGGACACCGAGGGGTCAGAGGCGCTGTCGATGCGGCGGATCGCCGAACGCGTCGGGATCCGGGCGCCGTCCCTGTACAAGCACTTCCCCGACAAGGCCGCCGTCGAGGCCGAGCTCCAGGCGCAGGGCATGGCCGAGATGGCACGGGAACTGGAGGCCGCCGAGGCCGAGGCCGAGCCGCGGCCGGCACCGAACCGCCCCTGCTCGTCCTCGCCCGCGCGTTCCGACGGCACGCCCTCGCGCATCCCCACCTCTACCGTCTCACCAACACCCGCCCGCTGGCCCGCAACGCACTGCCCGAAGGGCTTGAGGACCGCGCGGCGATGCCACTGTTCCGCGCCGTGCACGGCCACGTCGACGTCGCGCGCACGTTCTGGGCCTTCGCGCACGGCATGGTCGTGCTCGAACTCGACGGCCGCTTCCCGCCCGACGCGGATCTGGACGCCGCCTGGCGTACCGGCTGCGAGGCGTTCACCCGCACCGTTCAGGACACCGTTCACGACGCACTCCGAGGAGAGACCCCGTGAGCACCCTCGTCACCACCCGCATATCCCGCTCCCGCGCCGGCGGTTACGTGCACGCCGCGGGATGGGTCGCACCTGACCCCACCGCCCGAACCAGCGACAGGACGCCGGGCCTCAGGACTCGACATCGATGCCGTAGTCCCGGGCCAGCTCCCCGAGTCCGTGGTCGTAGCCCTGGCCCAGGGCACGGAAACGCCAGAGCGGGCCGCGTCGGTAGATCTCGGCCAGCAGTATGGTCCGCTCACTGGTGGAGGCGTCCAGGGCGGCCTGGGCGAAGGGTTCGGCGTTGTCGCTGGGAAGGGCGTTGATCTCGATCGCTCCGACGTCTCCGAAGGTGGCCTCGCCGTCGATGGCGGCAGCGATGACGACCTTGTGCGCCGACGGGGGGAGTGCGCCGAGATCAGCGACGACCGCCTGTTCCGTGGGCCCGTCTGTATGCAGACGAACGCTGCCGCCCGGGCTCTCCGGTGCGTTGTAAAACACGAAGTCCCAGTCGCAGGCGACCTGTTCGTCGTCGTCGACGATGAATGCGACGACGTCGACGACGCAGGTCGTCTGCTGCGCCCAGGAGGCCGTGACGGTCCAGTGCTTCGCCTCGGTCGTGGCCGGTAGGTCGACGACTCCGCCACGGGGCAGGACGAGCGTTGTCGTGGCGCTGCCCTGGCCGTCCGGCGCGGGGGCCCGCAGCCAGTCGGGGTCGTGGAGTGGGACGCCGAGTTCGGCGATGCGGCGCATGCGACGGTCGTCGTGGGCGCCCGCCAGGCAGACGATGTCGGTGACGCGGGCCGAGAGGTTGACCGCAGCCGACGCGCCGAGCTCCACGGCCCGCGTCCTGGTTTCCGCCGCCCGCTCCATCGGTCCGCCGAGTACCAACACGCGGCGGCCGTTCAGCGGCCCCGCGGGACCCCTGTCGTCCGGAGCGGTCGCCGTCCGGCGTCGTGGAGTCGGGACGTCCGCCGCCTCGTCCGGCATCTCGTCCTCCTTCGCGTGCGGCGTTCCGGGGCGCACGTCGTCCAGGCGACGGAGGAAGGTGCGCTCGTCGATCAGCGGGACGCCTTCGTTGACCGCGCGCCGGGTCTTGGCGGAGTCGGAGCCGTGTTTGTTGGTCACCAGGACACTGGTGTGCCCGCTGACGCTGGTCATCACGTTCAGCCCGGCCCCGACCGCCCGCGCGATCAGCTCCGGGCGCGATGTGGCGGTGTCTCCCGTGATGGCAACCTTCATACCTTGCGTCAGGCGTTCGCCGGGGACCAGACGGCCGGGGTTGCGGTACGCGCACGGTGTCTTGGGCACGCGGGGGGAGAAGCCGGGATCCTGCCGGGGTGGGCAGTCCACCAGGGGCAGCGGCACGCCCAGCCGGGCCGCCGCGGTCAGGGAACCACGGAGGATGCCGGCCAGGACCCGGGCGTCGTCCAGCGCGTCGTGCGCCCGGCGCTGCGGCACGTCGTAGTGGCGGGCCAACGTTGCCAGCTTCAGGTCGGGGGCGGGCGGGCCCAACCGCCGGTTGAGCGCCAGGGTGCACAGCCGCCGTGAGACCGGCAGCCACGACCGGGCCCGCGCGAACTCGTGGGCCAGGAAGCCGTAGTCGAAGTGCGCGTTGTGGGCGACCATCACCCGACCCCGCAGCAGGGCGCCGATCTGCTCCGCGACATCCTCGAAGGCCGGTGCGCCACGCAGGCGTTCACTGGTCAGGCCGTGGATGTGCACCGGCCCGGGATCGCAGCCCGGATCGAGCAGGGTGGTGAACTCGCCAGTCTTCACGCCGTCGGCGTCGATCGTCACGACGGCGACCGACAGCACGCGATGCTGACTGGGACGCAGACCCGAGGTCTCCACATCCACCAACGCCCAGTCGTGGAGGTGGTCGTGAACATCGGACACATCGGCTACTTCGGTGGCTAACGTCATGCGCCGAAGCATGCCAAGGCACGATCAGAGGTGAAGGCAAAGTGGTTGGAATGTGACCATTCCGTGTCGGTCAGAGGTGTCCTACCGTATGCCTCACGAAGCGCGTCCACTCGTCCACGACGCGGACATGGTGCGCGAGCGCTGCCTGCTGTTCGTCGCGTGCACCCGTTCCAGGGAGGACCTCGCCGTCTTCTGGAGCGGGTCGCCGAGCCCGTTCCTGCCGCGCCACGCATGAGAGACGCCCGCTGAGGCGACGACTCCCTGGCCAGGCTTCAGCCGATGGTGTCGATGGAGCACCGGGCAACGTTCGCTCGGGCGATGCGGGCATCCGCGGTCACGAACGTACACCCGGCGTGCTCCGCGAGGGCGACGTAGGCCGCGTCGTAGGCAGAGAGGTTGCGATGCAGCTCCCATACGCGCTCGAACAGCGCGTAACCAGGCGTTCTCTTGATCAGGAGCGAAGCCATGAGCCTCAGCGCGGCGTGCCCGTCCTCGGCTGTGATCTTCCCGCCCTGCGCCAGCCCTCGTACCGTGTGGGCTACCTCGAAGTCGATCACCGCTGGGGCCAGCAGTCGCTGACCGGACATGCGTTTCGCTGCCTCCCGACCTGGCTCGCCTCGGTGTGTGAGGGCGAGAACGACGGCGGAGGAGTCGACAACGATCACACGGCCCGCCCGTGGTCGATGTGATCAAGCAGGTCTCCGACGGTGTAGTCACCGGAAGCGGTCCCGCGTGCCCTGGCCAGTATGTCGTCCACGGTGGGGGCGCTCGCCTCTTCGATCAGTCGCTGACGCAGGTATTCGTTGAGCGACTGATGCGCGTCGATGGCACGGTGCTTGAGGGTGCGGTGTACGTCCTCGGGGACGTCCTTGATCTGGATGTTCGGCATGTTCAGAAAGATAGCATGCGATCTGCATGTAAGCATGCTGATTGCATGCTTCGGGTTCGGGCGGGACGACGGACTGAGTGGCCGGCGCGGGTCAGGCCGGCACCGCGGACTCGGCTGCGCCGCGGCAACGGCGTCGAGAGCTGCGACCTGCTGGCCCCTGACGGCATGCTGGTCATGGTCGAGCAGGCGAGTGGTTCGGGGCCGCTCAGTTCCCCAGGCAGATGCCAAGGCGGTCGGAGCGGCTCGCCGCCACGCCGCATAGCGGTAGTTGGCACTGCACCCGAGCCGAAGGCGCCACCGCGCCGGCACGGGTAGTGGAATGTCCTGATCGCACGTGCTTGGCTCGGACCTGCCCGGAATGATCCGTCAGGGGCCTGACCTGGGAGGAACCGAGATGACGACGAGGGAGAACCTGCCCGAGGTCGTATCGCGCGAGGAGTGGCTCGCCGCCCGTAAGGAGCTGCTCGCGAGGGAGAAGGAGCTCACCCGGGCCCGTGACCTGGTGAACGCCGAACGCCGCCGGTTGCCGATGGTCCGTCTCGACAAGCCGTACGCGTTCGAGGGCCCGGACGGGACGGTGAGCCTGCTCGACCTGTTCGAGGGCCGGCCGCAGCTGGTCATGCACCACTTCATGTTCGGCCCGGACTGGGAGCAGGGCTGCCCGAGCTGTTCCTCCGCCGCCGACGGCATCGGCAGGCTGCGGCAGTTGCACGTGCGCAACACCACGCTCGTGGCCGTCTCACGGGCCCCCTACGCGAAGATCGCCGCATTCCGCGAGCGGATGAGCTGGACGTTCCCCTGGTACTCCTCGTACGACAGCGACTTCAACTACGACTTCCACGCCACCCTCGACGACCGGGTCGAGCCGGTGCTGCTCGACTTCCGCACCGAGGCCGAACTCGCCGAGGTCGGCATGCCGTGGACGGAGGACATGCGCGGCGAGGAACACCCGGGCATCAGCGCGTTCCTGAGGATCGGCGAGGAGGTCTTCCACACCTACTCCACGTACGGCCGGGGCATCGACGAGTTCCACAACGGCTACCCGTACCTCGACCTCACGGCCCTCGGCCGCCAGGAGGAGTGGGAGGAACCGCAGGGCCGCGCGCTCCCCCTCGGCCTGGAACTCGGCGGCCCCAACATGCGCATGCCCGACGAGTACGCCACCTGACCCGAACCCCTGCCCGGCACGCGCTGATGGCTCAGCTCTCGGCGGTGTACCTGATGAACCGAGCCCACTCGTCGTGGCCGATGGCCGAGTGGGGGCGGGTCGTGTCCTTGGAGTCGCGGACGTGGATGGTCTGGTCGGTGACGGCGACCTCGACGCAGTCGTCCCCGTTCCCGCCGCTGACCAGGCGGCCGTTCAGCTGACCCTCGGAGTACGCCAGACGCCGCCCGTCCGGCGTCTCCAGCAGTCGTACCGGACCGTCCTGGCAGGCGTGGGCATCGGCGGACAGCGGCACGAGCTGCACCTGAACGTTCCGCGCGGTGCCGCACTCCAGCACGTGGTCGGGCGCTCCCCGCATCACCTCTCGGCCACCGAGCTGCCAGTTTCTGGCTGCACGTGTCTTGTTGAGGCGGGTGTGGCTGGTGGACACTCCCTGTGGTCCAGACATCCAACGTCCAACGTGGAACGTCCGTGAGGGAGTCGACTATGACGCCAGATCTTCGAGCCGCACGGTCGGGGGCGGCCAGACGCGCGTGGCGGTGGCGAGCCTCGGCGCTCGCGGCAGCCGGGCTGATGACCTTCGCCGGTGCGTCGCACGCCACGGCCTCCGTGTCCTCCCCGACGGCCTCCTCGGCCACCGCCCAACTCGAGGAGGAGGTGCTCTTCAAGGCCTCGGAGGAGGAGGGCTACGCGTGTTTCCGAATACCCGCCGTGGTCGAGACGACGGCGGGCACGCTGCTCGCGTTCGCCGAGGGTCGGGTCGACAACTGCGGTGACGCCGCCGACATCGACCTCGTGGTCAAACGATCCACCGACGGCGGAAGGACCTGGGGCCCGCTCCAGGTGGTCGCCGACGGCGGCGGGGACACGCGCGGCAACCCCGCCCCGGTGGTCGACGCCGAGACGGGCCGCATCCTGCTCGCCAGCACCTACAACGAGGGCCGCGACGACGCCGGGAACTGCGAGGTCCCCTGCGACCGCGTCCCGTACCTCCAGTACAGCGACGACGACGGCGCCACCTGGTCCGAGCCGACGTCGCTCGACGACGAACTGCGCCCGGACGACTGGAACGCCTGGTACGCCACCGGCCCGGTGCACGGCATCCAGCTGACCCGGGGATCGAACGCCGGACGCCTGGTCTTCAGCATCAACGCCCAGAGCTACGCCAGCGGTCGCCTCACCGAGAACCATGCCGCCCTCGCCTACAGCGACGACGGCGGCGACACGTGGCAGCTCGGCGCGGTCGACACCTGGCCCGTCGCGGCGGACGACACGTTCCGTCAGAAGCCGCAGGAGAGCGCCCTGCTGGAGCGCGCGGACGGCAGCATCTACGTCAACGGCCGCGAGGAGGGCGGCACCGACCTCGGCCATCGCACGGAGGCGGTCAGCAGCGACGGCGGCGAGAGCTTCGACGAGCCGTTCTCCGCCCTCCCCGACCTGTACTCCCCCACGGTCCAGGGCTCGATGCTGGCGTTGCGCACGGCGGCCGAGGACGGCTACGACCGCTGGCTGTTCGCCGCACCCGCCGACCCGGACCGGCGGCGCACCATGATGCTCCGCTCGTCCTGGGACGAGGGCGAGAGCTGGGAAGGCGTCGACCGGGGCCTGGTGGTGACCACCGACTGGTCCGGCTACTCCGACATGGTGGAACTGCCGGACAGGTCGGTCGGGTTGCTCTACGAGGGTGGCGCCGTGGACGCGCGCGACGAGATCCGCTTCGCCCGGGTCACCGAGGACGACCTCGGGCCGCGGCGCGCGGCCGATCCGACGACGCCGGACGGCGCGCCCGCCGCCGAGGACGCCGCGGTGCTGGGCGGTGCGACCACCACCGCCGGCCAGTTCGGCGAGGCGATCGCGTTCGACGGCGTGGACGATGCGGTCCGGCTGCCGTACCGCGAGCAACTGGCACTGGATGACCGCGATTTCACGGTCAGTCTGTGGTTCCGCTACACGCCGACCGCGACGAGCGCCAACCAGCCGTTCCTGTCTATGGGCGGTGTCGGCGGTGGGACACCACAGGTGTGGCTGCGGGGTGAGCCGGAGGACGGACGGATCAGCGCGCTGATGACCGCCAGGGACGGCACGGCCCCGGCTGCCAACGCCTGGGTGGGCACCAGTGATGCCTACGACGACGGCGCGTGGCACCATCTGTCGCTCGTCCGGAGCGGTGGCACGTTCACGCTGACCGTGGACGGGCAGGAGTCGGTCACCACGGCGGACGCCGCGGGCAGCGTGAGCGTCTCTTCGGCGTTCGGCGTGCACCTCGGGCAGGGCGTGGACAGCCGCAGCCAGCTGGCCGGGGCGCTGGACGAGGTGCGGGTGTACGACCGGGCGCTGACGGCCGCGGAGTTGACCGCGCTGCGGGAGACCGGCGCGGCGCCGCAGGACCACCAGGTGCTGGCCCTGTCGCTGGACGAGGTGGTCGACGACGACCAGGGCATCTCGCCTCGGTAGACCCGAACCATGCATGAGGGCCCGCCCGGTCCGTCCGTTTCGGACCGGGCGGGCCCTCGGTCGGCTCCGACGCTGGATCAGGGGTGGTCATCGGCGGGGGAAGGGCCCCGGAGGAGAACGACGCCCGGGTGGGCCGGGGCCAGGCCGAGTTCCTCCAGGGTGGCGAGGACGAGCCAGGCGCGTTCGGAACCCTCCGCCGTGCCCACGGCGTTGGGGGCGGCGACGCAGCGGATGCCCGCCGCGGTCGCCGCGCGCACGCCCACCGCCGAGTCCTCGATCGCGACGGCCTCCTCCGCCGGGACGGCGAGCTTCGCGAGGGCGTGCAGATAGAGGTCGGGCGCGGGCTTGCGCGGCACGCCCAGGTCGCCCGTGACCAGCATCGCGAACCGGTCCAGGACGCCCAGCCGGCGCAGGTGGGTCTCCACCCAGGTGCTCGGGGAGCTGGAGACGACCCCCACCGGGACCCCGGCACGGGCCGCCCCGTCCAGCACCGCCGCGACCCCAGGTCGCAGCTGCTCCTGCGCGCTCAGATGTGTCTTGAGGCGGCGTCTGCGGACCCGGATCCGCTCCACCGCGAGACGTCCGCCGGTGGCCCGTTCGGCGAGATGGTCGAGCGCCAGGTCCTCGCCGTCGTCGCGGCCCATCATCGTTCTCCACAGCGGGGTGGGGAAGGTCAGGCCGTGCGAGGCGTACTCCGCCACCCAGGACCGGTAGGCGGCGCGTTCGGTGTCGCATATCAGCCCGTCGAAGTCGAGGAGCAGGGCGCGGGCGGGCAGTCCCTCCCGCCCGCTCACGTCTCCAGCGCTCACGTCTCCAGCGCTTCCGGGTGCAGGGCTTCCGGGTGCAGGGACTCGTCCGGCCGTAGGCCCACCCGCAGTCGCCGGCCCATGACCTCGTCGAACCGGTAGGGCGGCATCCCGTCGCCGGGGGACTTGATGGCGAGGTCGGCCGGGGTGAGCACATGTCCCGCGGAGAGCTCGCGGGCGGCCACCAGCTTCTTACTCATCTTCAGGAGGGCGGGCTCCTCCTTGGCCGAACGCTCCTTCAACGGGGTGCCGATCGCCCTTCTGGTCCGCCTGAGGCCGAGGACGAGGTCCTGGAGCTGGATCGGGGTCAGCGAGAAGTGGTGGTCGCTGCCCGGCCGGCTCTGGTCCAGGGTGTAGTGCTTCTCGACGACGCGCGCCCCCAGCGCGTGCGCGAGCCAGCTCATCTCGGGTCCCTGGTCGTGCCCGGAGAAGCCGATGACGACCTCGGGGAACTCCCGTCGGAACGTCTCGATGACGGCGAGGTTGAGGTCGTCCGGGGTGGCCGGGTAGACGGCGGTGCACTGCATCAGGACGAGCCTGGGGTTGATCGGCAGGACGGCGTCGCACGCGCGCCGGACGTCCTCCATCGTTCCGCCGCCCGTGCTCATCACGAGGGCCCGCTGGGTCTCGGCCGCGTAGCGCAGCAGCGGAACGTTGGTCAGATCGGCGGACGCGATCTTGATCGCCGGCAGGTCGTACTCCATCAGGAAGTCGACGCTGGCGGTGTCGAAGGCGGTCGCGAAGAAGTCGATGCCGACCTCCTGCGCCACCTTCAACAGATACGAGTACTGCTCGTGGCCGAACTCCAGGGCCTCTCTGTGCCGTCCGTAGGTCGGCCCGAAGCTGTTGGGCCCCGTGTACGGCTGGTCGTACATCGCCTGCACGAACAGGTTCTCGTTGTCCCGTTTCTGCAGCTTGACCGCGTCGGCGCCCGCGTCCGCCGCGCGGCGTACGAGCTCCTCCGCCCGGTCGAGGCTTCCCTCGTGGTTGTGTCCGATCTCGGCGATCACGTAGGTGTCCGTGTCGTCAGCCACGCGCCGGCTGCCGATGAAGATCTCGCGCATGATGGTTCGTTCCTTCTCTAGAGAGCGCCCAGATGGCGGCAGATGCGGTGCAGCTCCTCCTCGGCTGCCGGGTCCAGCAGGTGCAGGGGCGGGCGCACGTAGGGGTGGTCGATGACGCCCTTGGCGGCCAGCAGGCTCTTGATCCGGGCGATGAACTCGACCTTCGGGGCGGAGGTCGCGAGCACCACGGGCATCAGGCTCGTGAACAGCGCCGTCGCCTGCTCGACGTCGCCCGCGTCATGGGCCTCGTGCACCTGGCTGATGCAGCGCGGCATGAGGTTGCCGATGGCCGTGGAACTCCCCGTGGCGCCGTTGCGCAGCGAGGTCAGCAGCAGCGTGTCGTCGCCGGCGAGCGGGGCGACGTTCGGCGCCGCCGCGATGATGGCGGCGGTGCGGTGCGGCTCGGGGGTGGCCTGTTTGACGTACCGCACGTTGGGTGCGGCCGCGTTGACCTCCGCGATGACCGCGGGCGGAATCGCCACCCCGCCCGCCCCGTCGTAGAGCATCACCGGCAGGTCCGTCGCGTGGGCGATCGTGGTGAAGTGCAGCAGCTGCGCCTGTGGCGACTGGTCGAAGTAGAGCGGCGGCAGGACGAGCACGCAGTCGGCCCCGACGTCCTCCGCGAAGCGGGCGTTCTCCACGGCGCCCGCGGTGCTGTCGGATCCCACGCCGAGCGTGACCGGGACCTGGCCGGCGACCACCTCGACCACATGCCGCATCACGCTCCAGCGCTCCCCCTGGGAGAGGGTGAAGAACTCGCCGGAACTCCCCAACGCCATGACGCCGTGCACGCCCTCGGACAGGACGTGCTCGGTGAGCCGGGTGAGCGACTTCAGATCGACCTCGCCCTCGCCGTCGAGCGGGGTGACGAGCAGGGTGTTGGCACCTGTGATGGTCATTTCCTTACTCCAGGGTCAGAGGGGGCGGGGGCGATGAGGGCGTGGGTGTGGCGCCACAGCCACTGCCGGAAGGAGGGGTCGTACGCCTGCTCGTCCACACGTGCGGGGTGCGGGCCGTCGAAGAACCGGCCCGACACGTCCGCCATCTCGGGGTCGGTGGCGAGCCGCAGCACCGCCCGGGATCCCTCGTCGACGGTCGAGGTCGGCGCGACCCCGCTGTCCCGGACCATGGCGGTGTCCATGCGGGTTGCCGGGTGTACGCAGTTGACGGTGACGCCCAGGGGGCGGACGGCGTCCGCGAGGAGGAAGGTGCCCGCGGCCAGCGCCAGCTTGGACCTGCGGTAGGCGGCCGCGCCCGAGTAGGAGCGCAGCAGGTCCGGGTCCTCCATGTCGAGCGCCGCCACGTTCGTGGAGCCGACGTTCACGATGCGCGAGCGGGGCGCGGTGCGGAGGGCGGGGAGCAGCCCGAGCGACAGCGCCATCGGCGCCAGGTAGTTGACCGCCCACCTCAGCTCGTGGCCGTCGTGGCTGATCTGGCGTTCCTCGCCCGGCGGGCCGTAGCCCACGGCCGCGTTGTTGACCAGGACGTCGAGTCGTGGGCAGTGTTCGGCGATGTCGGTGGCCAGGCGTCGGACGTCCTGGAGCGCGGACAGGTCGGCCCGGAACACGGCACACGCCGGCGGAAGTCGGCGGCGCAGCTCCGCCAGGCGGGCCGGGTCCCGCCCGTGCGCCAGCACCGTCCAGCCGGCGTCCGCCAGGCGGAGGCAGAGGTATCGCCCCAGACCCGAGGTGGCCCCGGTGACGACTACGGCGGGCATGGCAAGGCTCCTTTCGTGCGTGTGTGCGTGCGTGTGTGTGCGTGCGTGCGTGCGAGAACGAGCAGAAGGGGGCGGTGATCAGCGGTGATCGGCGTTGATCAGCTGTGAGTGGCGGCGGTCTGCGGGCGATCGGCCCGAGGCCCTCCCCGCGCGGCGCCGCGCGGCGGGCGGCGGAGCCGCGTTCCGGGTACGAGGAGGAGCGCCGCGGCGGTACAGAAGGCCGCCGCCACCGCGAAGATGGCCGGGGTGTACCCCGGAACGGCCAGCGGCGTCACCACGCCGACGGTCGAGCCGACCTGGGCGAGGGCCATGTAGCCCGCCGCTCCGCGTTCCATCCCGCCGAAGAGCACCTCGGCGACCAGGACCATGCTGATGCTCTGGAAACCGGCCGTGAACACCGCGTACAGCACCTGCGAGACCAGCAGCGGGCCGAATTCGCCGCTCACCGTCGTCAGCAGGAACGAGGCCGCGCCCACGGCCGCCACGGCGATCAGCGTGGGGCGGCTTCCCCAGCGGTCGGACAGGCGACCGAGCGGTACCAGGACCACGATCTCGAAAAGCGCGGTGACGGCGAACAGTCCGGCGATCTGCGCGCCCGTGAAGCCGCTCTCCGCGGTGTACAGCGGCAGGTAGACCTGGCGGAGGCTGTCGGCTCCGCGGAGCAGGACGACGGACAGACAGGAGACGATGACGACCGCCAGGCCGATCCGTGGCGCCGTGGCCACGGTCGTCGTTCGCTGCCCCGGCCCGTCGCCGGCGTCATCGCCGGTGCCGTCGCCGGCGTCGTCGACGGCGGGGCCTCGAGGTCGCGTGGGGAGCCGGGCCAGGCACGCGTTGACGAGCGCCAGGACGATCGCGGCAGTGGCCGGCAGTCGGGCCTCCACGGTCGGGGCGTGCAGTTCGAGGAGGGCGAACAGGCCGAGCCCAGCGAGATAGCCGACCACGAAGAGCGTGCGCAGGGGCGCCAGGTCGGCCGCGTTACGTGCCCCGGAGGCGGACACCAGCAGCGGGTAGTTGAGGCTGTTGGCCATCACCAGGATGCCGGCGGGGAAGATCGCCCATCCGGGGTGCGGGAGAAGCAGGATCACCATGCCGAGGGCCGCCACGAGCGCCCCCAGGGCCACGGCGGGTCTTCGCGCCCCGCGACGACTCGCCAGCCGTCTGCCGAGCGTCAGGTTCAACGTGGCGCCGCCCAGCGCGCTGCAGACGAAGAAGGCGGCGATGACCGCCTTGCCCTCTCCCTGGGAGTCGAGGAGAAGCGGGAGGCTCACGGTGGCCAACGCGGCGAACATCGCGTTGCCGAACATTCCCGCCGTGACGAAGGCGGGAACGGATAGGAGGCGCTTCACGACGGAGCGTGGAATCGGTCGACGCGGCCGAAGTCCGCGTCGCTCGGCCAACTCATCATCGGAATGTGCGCATTGGTGATCCACCCGTCGACCGCGGCCGACGCGGAGGGGTGGTGCAGATGGACGATGCGGTCGTCATAGCGGTCCAATGCGGCCTTCACGCTGACCCGCAGCGCGAAGTCGGTGTCCTCTCCGCCCCATCCCTCGAAGCGTTCGTCCAGGCCGCCGAGGGAACGGAAGATATGGTCCCTGATCCAGAAGCAGAGCCCGGGGTTCCGGCGTACCAGAAAGCCGCGGAGCCGTTCCCAGCCGGCGTCCTCCCGGCCGTCGAGAACGCGGTCCCTCAATGCCACTCGGGTGGAGGGTTCGTCGAGGAAAAGGGCGTCGCGATAGGGGAGGAGGGCCTGGGCACCCGGCACGGCGAAGCGCTTCAGGTTGCGGGCGACGAAGTCCCGGTCCGGCAGCGCGTCGGCGTCCAGGATGCACAGCACGTCGTAGTCCGGCTGGGCGGCCCGCACTCCGACGTTCACCGTCCAGGACTTGTTGAACTTGTCTCCCTTGGGCGCGAAGACGTAGCGGTCGCAGAGGGGTTCGAGGACCTTCCGCCAACGGGGGGCCTCGTCGCTTTCCACCAGCACGGTCCGGTAGCTGCCGCGGGTGGCCGACTGGTCGTTCAGCGCGCGGAGGCAGGCGACAACGTTCCTGATCCGTTGGCCGGCACCGGTGTTGTCGCGGAACGGCACCACCACGGTCGCCGCCGGGGCGCCGTCCGTCGTGCCGGTCGAGGCACTGGCCGTGGTGCTTGGGCCCGCCGCCATCAGGTCCCGCAGCGCAACGGGTGCCTCGCCGCGTTGCCGGTAACGGGGACCCATGTGGAAGCCCAGACGGCAGTTACCGACCGCGGTCCAGGCGCGGGCGAAGACGTCGTCCAGGATGTCCCGACGGGTTCTGGCGAGCGCTTCTAATCGGCTGATCACCTCCGCATAGGCGGAGGCGGAATGCGTGTCGGAACGCAGGCGCTGGCACGCCTTGAGCAGATCCTCGTCCGGAACCGCGTCCAACGCCTCCACCACGGGCAGGGTGAAGGGACGAGATCTGTGCCAGAAGATGACTGCGGCCTCGGCGGCTTCGTCGTCCACCGCGATGACCAGACTGTCGGCGACCGCCCGGGATAAGACCGCGGTGTCGTCCGGCATGAACGAGCTCACTGTGACCCCCAACGGAAGATTCGAAAGGCCCCGACGCGAGGAGTCCGTTGGGCGACGGATTCCCTGCGAGGTTGGTCTCAGCGGTACGACAACGCAGCGTCCGAGAATGTGAGGCGGCTCGCCGAGCTCACATTCATGGCCTTCTTCGTCATCCTCCAACCGACGACCCCGCCTTTTCTACCGGCGCGGTTCAGTGAGGGGTCTCGCGCGGCCCGTGGTAGCCCCGGGGACGCGGAGCGTCGGTGCTTCCGGGCGTCGACTCGGGCCCCCGCCTGGGCCCGGTCGACACAGTGGTCGAACCGATGGTGGTGCGTCTGACGTCTCGTCAGGAGATGGCGAGGGTACGGCTGTCGAGCGGGTTGCCCGCAGCGTCGAGGGCGGTGACCCGGAAGACGTCCGCGCCCGCGGGCGCGGTGATCTGGGCCGCCGTTTCGAAGCCGGTCTTCGGAGTCGTCCCGAGCGTGGTCAACGCGTCCTCGCTCGAACCGGCCTGGATGCGCCAGCTGTCGACCTCGGTGGCGCCGTTCCAGCTGACGTTCACGGTCTGGCTGCCGTCCGCGGCGGGGTCGCTGACGACGACCTCGGGCGCGGCGGCCGGGGTGCCGGTCCAGTTGTCGGTGCGGTCGGCCCGGTAGGACGACGAACCCGAGGCGAACTGGGCGCTGAAGACCTGCTGGCCACTGTCCGAGAACTCGACCAGGCGTCCCGTGGTGCCGAAGTCGACGAGGTGGTTGCCGTTGGGCACCTCGCGGTGGCCGCCGATGAACGGCGAGAAGGCCGCCGGGTTGGCCTCGAATGTCTGCGTCAGCGTGGCCGTCATCGACGACTCGTTGACGGTGTAGACGGCGCCCTTGGACTCCTGCGGGTTGCGGCCGTTGCCGTTGTCGAAGACCGACAGCGACCCGTCCGACAGCCGCTGCACGTCGTGCTGGTAGCGCGGCATGCTGGCCGTGCCGCCGGAGAAGGTGAAGTCGCTCTCCTCACCGCCGAAGCGCCAGATGATGTCGCCGGTGTCGATGTCGATCTTGTAGACGGTGCTGGTGTTGCGCATGTTCAGGAGGATGTTGCCGTCGGAGTCGTACTCCAACGCGTTGGTGTGGAACAGGTCGCCGAACCCGGTCATCGGCTCCGTGGTCTCACCGGGCGAGACGTGGTCCAGGGCGTCCCATTCGAAGGTGACCTGGCCGGTCCCCACGATCTGCTCCTGCACGATCGTGTTCATGATCGTGCCGTTGGTGGGGCCACCCCACGGGCTCAGGTCGATCTGGGTCGAGACCCAGCCCTCGACCAGAACGCGGGAGCCGTCGGGGCTGAACGCGATCGCGTGGCCGTCCGTCGGCTGGCCACCGGTCAACTGAACGGTGGCGACCTCGTTGTACGACTGGTCCAGGATCAGATGCGCGCCGCGGGACACGTCGTACAGGGTCAGGGCCGGCTGGCCCTGGTACTCGATCTGCTCGAAGTTGAAGTAGCTGCCGGGCCGTTCCCAGACGACCTGACCGGCGTTGTCGTAGATGGCCGCGGCGGCCGCGGCCCCGCCACCGAAACCACTCGGCGCGGTCAGCAGGTACCCCGGATCCTCCTGGCCCGTCCTCGTGGTGGTGAGGGCGGCGGCGAAGGGTTCGTCGAGGGTGACGTACTCGGATGTTTCCAGGGCTGGCAGCGACTCGACGCCGAGCTTCGGGTCATTGTCGGAAGCGCTGGCCACGGAGGCGAGAGGCACGATCAGCGCCGCACCGGCGACTGACGTGACGAGGGACCGGGCCAGTGCACTTGTCCGTAAACGCACGGGTGAATCTCCTTGGCTGGTGGTCATTTACACCCCAGCCCCCACCGAGTGACTGTACTAAGCCAGTTGATGTGTCCGCAACAATGCGCAATCTTGAATTACCCTCTGAGCAGGGCGTTTGTTTGTTTTGGGCCCTTCAGTCTCTTTGCGCTCTTTGGTCTCTTCGTGTGCCCGTCTGCGCCGAGCTCAGGAGGGATCCGGCAGCGGGGTCAGGTCCTCCTCGCCGATCTGGCGACCGTTCTCGAAGATGGTCACCACATCGTCCTCGATGACGTAGCGGTAGGGATCGTTCACCGCGTCGTAGCCGTCGGACGTCTCGGTCGCGGGCATGGGGACTCCGGGTTCCCGACCGTCGGAGAACTCTCCGTAGTAGTACAGGTCGCCATCGGCCGTCCGGCACAGGGTGATCTGCTTGTTCTCGGTGAGGAACGCCTCGACCAGTTCGGCGTCCTCGCCGGGCAACTGCCGTGCGATGCGTTCGGGACACGGCTGTCCGGTGGTGGAGGGGGACGGGGAGTCGTATGAGTCCTCGTAGGAATCCTCTCCGAGCGAATCGCCGACCGACTCCAGGAAGTTGGTACAGCCCTGGAGGATCTGGTTCAGCAGCCACAGCACGAAGAGAATGGAGAGACATCCCCAGACGGCCCTCCCGTCGCCGGACTTCCGTCCACTCCTGCCGCCGGTTCGTGGAGGGGGCGGCGTCCAGTAACGCGGCGGGGCACCAGAGGGCGGTGGGGTGGGACGGACGGGCGGGACCGAGCCGCGGGGCCGGTAGCCCGTGGTGGCGGGCGGGGGATAGAAGATCTCGCCGGTGCCCGCGGTCGGTGGCACGGGCCGGCCGCCCCCGCGGGGCGCGCTCTTCGGACGAGAGGAAGCGGTTTTGCCGCGTGCGGAACCAGGCGAGGCCCTGGGACCCGCACCAGAGCGTGGTCCCGCGGTCGTGCCCTTGGCCGCCGGCCGGCCCGCCGGAGCGGGGCCGGCTGGTTTGGGAGTTGTCTTCCTGGCCGGTGAGGAGCGCTTCGCGGTGGTGGGCTTCTTCCCCGTGCCGGGTCTGCCGGCGGCGGCCGACTTCCATGGACTTCCGCAGCCGATGCACTCAGCGTCCGAACGACCATTCGCTGTGTCGCACCGTCGGCACGTCCACGGGGACGATGGCTTCCCAGCGGAACTCGTCCGGGGCGCAGCGGCCTTGCCGGTGGCCCTGCTCCCCGTGTGGGAGGAACGCGGCGGCGGTGGGCGAGGTGTGTAGCACCCCTGGCAACGCCCGTCGTTCGCTCCGTTGACTGTGTCGCAGTCGGGGCAGTCCCAATGAGCTGCCGGCAATCTGTCCTCCCTTGGCTTGGGATATGCGGTCAGCCGGTCGGCTGTCGCGTCACGAGGAGCCCACACACCTGTGCGTAGAGGGCGTCAGTGAGGGCGCTGGCGGGGGAGACCAACCAGTCGGCACCCAGGCGCGGGGGGACCGGAAGTGCGCCTGCCCCGCTCGTCCCCACTTCGGGTCCTTCCTGGGCGGCAGCCTCGGGGGCGCTGGTGTCCCGGATTTCCACGTCCGGGTAGCTCTCGAGTAGCCACCTGACCAGATTGCGTGCGTCGTCGGCCTGAGGAGCCGGAACGTCCACCCGCATCACCGCGAGCCCTGGTGGCTGCTGAGTGCCCGGCCGGAACCGGAACACCAGTTGGAGGGCGCCAGGCTCCTCCCTTGCGCTGACATCAATGGCCGTCAGGGCGCCCGCATGGGCTTCGAAGAAAGCACTGTTATGCCAGGCAAAGAGAAGGTGTCCTCGGTCGGCTTCCAGCTCGAAACCGGAGAGACAGAGCTTCACAGGCTGTTCGCGATCGTCTCGATGATCTCGTCCATCTCGAACTCCTCCAGGCCATCCCCGGCCTGGACGGGAAGTGCAGGGTGAGGTCCCAGTCCTCAGCGATTCGGAGCCACGGTTCCTTTTCCGGGGCGAAGAGCACCAGGCGTTTGGCGGCCTGCTCCATCACGGCCGTCTGGCTCCTGGCGTATCCCCACTGCTCGAAAGCTACGTCGATTGCGCGGAATGCCGGGCGGATCGAGTGCGGTGATCAGCGGTCGGGCGGCGGGTGGGTGGGCGGTCGCTGACCTGGCGCGTCGCCTACGGTCGAGCCCTGTCTCCCACGGTGCGTTGATCGCCAGAGCGAGAGTTCGACCACCCGCCCGGGCCGTCGTTCCGCGCCGACCGGGTCGAGGGTGACGAACGGGAGGCGCAGGTCCTTCGGACGGGCGGGGGCGAGCGACTGGTGAGGTCCAGGTCGGCGGGCGGCGGTGTCGTCGAAGTCACGGAAGGCGATCACCTTCAGGCGGAGCTGACTGATGGACTTGCCCTTCTTCGCCATCACGTCGCCGAGGCGGTCGTGGAACTGAAGCGCACTGGCCTTCACGGACCCCAGAACAGGATGCATGCTGGCGGTGGCGTCCACGCACAGGACGATGTCGACCGCGTACTGCAGGTTCCCCTGGTACTGCTTCTCGATGTGCGTCACGTACTTTCTCCTCGATGTCCGGTCAGGATGTGCTGCGGTCGCCCAGGTTGATACGCACCCGGGAACGTCGGTTCGGTGTGGTGGTGTCCGCTGAGGGCGCGGCCTCGGTGGGTGGTTCGGCCGAGGGCGGTGCGGGAGCCCGCTCAGCCGAGGGGCGAGGGGCGTCGGCCGGCGTTCGCCGTGCATTGCCGGCGAGATTGGCACGGACACGACTTCGCCCTCGTGGCGAGGCGTCCGTGGTCTCCGCCGCCTTCTCGCGAGGGACGTCGGCAGACGGGGTTCCGGAGGCGGAATCGGTGCGCGCCGGCGCCGAACTCGGTCGAGGGCGTCTGGCCCGCAGCCCGCACACCGCCGAGTCCTGGAGCGCGTTCAGGAACGCGCCCACTCGCGGACGGCGTTTCGGGTCTGGCGCGGTCATCCTCTGGAGGAGCCCCGTCATGGAGTCCGAGAGCCGCTTGTCGAGCCCCAAGCTGTCACCCGCGTCGACGGCATCGTGCCGGCGACCCGAAGCGCCTGCCGTACTTGGGCAGTGCACCGGTCAGGTAGTAGTGCGACAGCAGACCCAGCGCGAACATGTCGACCGCGGTCGTGAGGTCTTTCGCCCGGACCGACTCGTCCTCCTGCATATAGCGTCGCCACTCCGGCGCTCCGTACAGCGAGTCGCCGGCAACCTCCTGGCGGCCGGGTGGTTCGCCGGACAGGTACAAGTCGTCGAAGTCGATCAGCTTCGAGACATGGAACGCCGCACCGTCCTTCTTCTGGACCAGGACGTTGTCCGGCTTGAGGTCGCCGTGAACGATCCCGATGTCATGCAGCAGTCGCAGGCTCAGTCCCAATGTCCTCAGTAGAACCTGCTTCTGGCGGGCGTCCAGCGACTGCGGCTTCTCCAACGTGGACGTGTCGATCCGCTGGGTGACCTTGTAGTACGTGCTGCCCTCGCGAAAGAAGTCCGTGGCCAGGACGAGATTTCCGCCACCACGCGTGTTCGGAGGCAAACGGTCCATGACGGTGCGGTGCCGGTTCTCGAACTCCTCGCACGTTTCCAAGCGGATGCGCGTAACCGCGGATTCCTGGCGTCGTCCCGGGGATACTTCGGATCCAGAAACCTCTTCAGGAAGAACTGCCGGCCGTTCTTCTCCGCGAAGGCCCACATGCACTTTCCGCCGTTGGCGTTGGTCGGTGCGCTTACCAGCCGGTATCCGGCGATCACGTCGCCCTTCTTCACGGCAGCTCCTCGGGTATCGACGGAAGATACTTCTCGTACCCCGGTCGGTAGATGTCCCAGGCGTGCTCCTGCCAACGGCGCACGTCCTCCGGGGGAGCAGTCAGCACCGGGGCGGGGGTTCAGGTAGTCCAGCTCCAGGTGCCACCTCCGCGCCGACGAAGGCTTCGAAGCTCGGCGCAGTCGCGGTAGCCCACCGCGACGAGAGCCAGCGAGGCGTCGTCGCCGGTGTACCGCTGAACCTGCTGGCGGATGTGGTCCGCCCATTCGGTCGCGCTGCCAGCGCCGGCAAGCGTGCCCACCAGCACGCATTCGAAATGTGCCGGGGTCTCGACATACCCGAAGAACCCGTCCGTCGCCGCGAGGAGCACGCAGGGAAGTGAGCGTGTCATCAGCTGGCTGTCGACGACGAAGTCCCGGTCCGCCGCCGCGACGTTGGTCATCGGCGGATCCGAACGCAGCAGTTCCAGGGTGTCGGTCTCCAACGTGTGATCACGTGTCACGGCGTGCAGCCCGGTGCGCTCCGACAGCAGATATGCACGCGAGTCCCCCGCCCACAGGGCGCGGCAGGCCAGCTCGCCACTTGTCACGCGGAACCGTAGAGCGGCCAGTGTCGTGGCAGCGTCCGACGCATCGTCCCGGTGATCTTGCTGCGTCGCGTCACCCTCCCGGAGACACGAGCGCACGCGGTCCCGTAACTCCTCGGGGGTGTCGGGCCTGTCGCCCGAAGCCGCCGCACCATGTCCTCTCCGCGCAGCGTGCGGAAGCGGCTGGCCACCCCAGGCTCCCAGCGCGTGGCGCCGTCGGACCATCCCAGGCCGGGGCGGCTCCCGCGCCTCCGGAGCCGTCGAACACCGCGAGCAGCCCGTCCCCCGTGGCCGGATGACAGGCAAGGAACTGTTCGGCGTCCTCGCCATGATCCGGGATCGACTCCGTCCACACGACCACGGCGGTGAGGCCTGGCCGTTCCGCGGCCCATGTCGAATACGGTGGCTGCCCTGGTCGATCGCGCTCAACCCCGCCCGATGGCACGGTCGGTGGGTGGTGTGCCGCCGATCGTGCGGAGTCTTCGAGTGCTACGTCACCCGATGGTGTGTCCGCAAGAGGCCCGCGGGTGCGGCGCCGGACGCGCCCGCTGGCGGCGTCGGGGCCCCGCCCCCTTCCCAGTCGCCGATCACCGCTCCCCGTCCGGTCGCTTGAACGTGCCGCGGACCCGGCTCGTCCGGCGTGTCGGTTCATCGCTTCCGGGAGACCCCTCGCTCGCGGGAGCCGGTGGTGCCCCGGGACCCCCGGCCCTCGGCGACGCCGCAGCTTCCCGGGACCGGCTCGTCCTCGGCGGCGTCTCCGCCGGACGGTGGAGAACCTCGCCGCGCACCACGTCACGCCCGGCATGGTCGCGTGGCGCGCCGTCGCGGCCGTCCCGAGGTGCCCGACCCGGTCCCGGCGGCGAGACTTCCCCGTAGGCGGCTTCTGCGCCCGCCGTCACCGAGGTCGGTCACCGGCCGCGAGCACCTCGTCCAGCACCGCGCGTTCCAGCTCCGCCTGTTCGAAAGGCTCCCGGGAGTCGTCACCCCGCTCCAGGACCATCCGCATGGCGGCGAGCCTCGTCTCGCGCGCGTCCGCCTCGGCCTTGTCCACCCGGTCGAGCGCGGCTCGGGCCCCTTCGTCCTCCATGATCTGCGCGATGAGACCCTCGGTTCCCTCCTCACGGATCAGGTCGAGGTGGCGCTGGCGCCGCATGGCCGCGAGGCGGGTCTCCCGTTCGACGTCGCGGAACGCCCGGCCGCTCGTCGCGACCTCGTCGTCGTCGACGAGCAACTCCACCTGGACGTTCCGGAGCCGGAGGGCCGAATCCCCGGAGAAGTCGCGTACCGCTGCGTTGAGGGCCTCCTCGGCCTCGTGGAACATGGCGATGTCGAACTTGCTGGAGACCCCGCGCAGGGCCCGCCGCATGTGCCCGTACATGGCGGCGCTCACGTCGCGGATCCCGCGCGCCACCACCTCGACCGGGTCGGCCACCCGGCAGATCAGCGTCATCCGGCTGCGGAAGGCGAAGGTGGGATCCCTGCTGAGCAGCGGGATGTCCAGGACGACCCGGTGCTCGGTCATGTCCACGGTGTAGACCTGTTGGTACGCGCCGAATCGTGCCGCCCGGATCTCGTCGCCGGCCTTCACCATGAGGGCGGCTCCGCGGTCCGGGACGAGGACCAGCGCCCTGCCGGGCGGGGGCGGACGCAGCGGGCTCATCAGCCGCCATCGGGCGACCGGCTGGCGATCCACGACGGGGTCGTACGTCAACTCGCCCATCTCGTGTCTCCTTCTTCGGTCTTCACAGCGATGTCTCTCGTCGTGCGCGGTCAGGCCGTGCGCATCACGGTGTCGTGCAGGATCGCGGCGTAGCGCGAGGGAGCGTTCCTGTCGGCGGCCCAGCGCGCGAGCCAGTACCGAAGGCGTTCGCGGTGCCTACTGTCCGGCGTCGCGGCGTCGCCGGCCGCAGCGTCTCGTACCCCGGGCAGTGCTTCGGGATGCCGGGGGAGGTGATCGTCGAGCAGCACCTTGAGGGCATCCAGCGCCCTGTCCTGTACGGGCTTGCGGGCCAGGGCACGCGCCCAGAGTCGCGCAGCGGGGGCAGGTGTCGCGGCAGGGCGGTGAGCAGCAGCGGTACACCCGGCACGGCGTCCGCGACCGGGGACACAGCGCCCACGTCGGTATAGGGCCGCGTCGTCGCGAACACGAAGGCGGTCAGCGCCCGAAGGACGAGCGGGGACTGGTCCCGCGGCCTGGACCAGTCCAGATAGGCGTCGAGCACGTGCGCGACTTGACCCTGGTTGATGAGGTGCACTCCGGCCCATGCGACGGGGATCAGCGTGCCCCAGTCGTCGCCGCGGTCCAGGGCGTCTCGCAACAGGTCGAGCGCCCTTGCGGGATGCGTCCGCCCGAGCAGCCCTCCCGCGGCGGTGGCGGCTGTTCCGGCGAGTCGCCGTTCACGGGCGGTGGAACCGGCATGCGCCCAGCCCTGCAACAACTCCCAGACGATCTCGGACGTTTCCGGGCGGCTGCCGGCCACGCCGAGCGCGGTGGCGGCGGCCTGTCGTACCGGCCACCTGGTGTTGGTGGCCCATGAGGTGAGGAAGCGGTGCTCGGCGGCCTGGTCGGTCAGCGTGACACCGCCGGCGGCGACCGCCGCCCGGGCCCGGACCTCGAGGTCCGGATGCGTGAGCAGCCGACGCAGCCAGCCGAGTAACGCGTCGCGGTGGCTGTCCAGCGTGGTCCACGCGTGGGCGAGCACCGTCTGGCCGATCAGTGGGCTGCGGAAGCGGACCCGTGGCGGCCCGGCGGCGAGGGCGTCGGGGACGAGCTCCAGCCACGGCTGTTCGTCGGCGAGCCTGTCAAGGAAGCGGATGTCCGGGGGGCGGTCGTCGGGTGACGAGAGCGCGACGCGTAGCTCCACGGCGGCATCGGCGACCGTCAGATAGCTGCTGCCCTCCATCACCGCGACGGCCACCGCGAAGGCGACCGCGTCCGGGGCCCGATGGTGGTCGAACCAGGCGGATACCTGGTCGCTGGGGTCGCGGATCGCCGCTACGGCGGCTGCCAGGTCTCCGTCCACTCTGATCACCGAGGCCAGCCGCGCGGCGTGCCCGGCGAAGGGCCGCTCGCGTAACGCGACCGCGGCACCCGATCTCTCCAACAGCGCCCGCAGTTTCGCGGCGTCGTCCTCGTCGGGTGCATCGCCCAGAACGCGCCGTTCGGTGATGGTCAGCGGATCGGGCGGCTCCGGAGCATGCCAGGCGGCGGTACGGATCAGGGGGGCGGCGCGTGCCAGTGCCCGGCCGCCGACGAGCACCACGTAGCACCCCGCGTCCTGGAGCGCCGCGGCCGTCTCGGTCAGGGCGCGTTCGAACTGTCGTCAAGAGCCGCCGCCGCGTCGAGGCCGTCGTCGAGCGAGGCCAGGTACGCGCTGTTCTTGACCGGTGGCTCCCAGCCCGGCGAGATGAGCCGAACGGGGTCCAGCACCCGGTGACAAGCGCCGTCGGAGGAGCCACTGACGGCCAGAGCCTCGGCGAGGAGGTTCACTGCTGTCGCCTCGCGACCGCTGCCCGGAGGGCCGGTCAGCAAGACCAGACGGCGGAGAGGAGGGACTCGAGAGCTTCGTGGTAGCCACCGGGATGAACCAGGTGCTCCGTGTGGTCCGAGAGTTCCTCGTCGTCCAACCGCATGACGGTCACGCCGCCGCCAGCCGTCTGGCCGCCGGAACCGCCCCTTCCGCCGGTGCCGGTGTGGAGGCCGCCACCGAAGCTGACGGTGTCGTTGAACAACGCCAGGGTGCCGATGCGCGTCCCGGCGGCATCGGAGTTCAGTCGCTCGGTGATCAGGTCGGCGAGGGCACCGGCGCGGGCGGCGTCCGACCGTTCCGCCTCCTCAGGGCCATCGGCGGCCAACGTGCGAAGCGCGTCCGTCTCGCCCACCGGGCCGTCGGTTCGCCGTCTGTCTCCGGTCGTTCTGGTTCGGCTGCTACGCGGTCATCGCCGTCCAGCTCTTCGGGACGAGCCGGGCGTCCGCGACGATGTCGTCTTCGGTCATCAGATGCGGTGTCTCGTTTGCTCAAGGGAGTGGCTCCCGGACACGGCCGGCCGTCAGGAGACGTTCCAGTCGCCCTGAATCTCGACTCGTTCGTTGAAGACCTGCGCGGTCTTGATGTATGAGGCGGTGACCTGCGGGCCTGCTCCGCCGGCAGGGCTCTCTTTCACCAAGCGGCGCACCTCGGCCTCGAAGGACTGGTCCGCCAGCATGTGTGCGAGCAGCGTCCGCGTGAGCCGCTCACGAGCGTCCTCGTCGGTCGGGCGGCGTACGGTCCGGAACGCACCATCGCAGCCCCGCGTCCCGCGCCTCAGTCGCTCCAGCAGCTGGCTTCCCCGGCCCAGCCTGCCTGGCCGCTTCCTGCCCGACCGACTCCAGCGCGCCCTTGGCCACCAGGCCCACGATGCATCGCCACAGCAGTGATCGGCTCCACTACGTTCCCCCTCCGTCTGGTTCCGACCGTCCGGCCAGGCTAGCGGCCCGTACCGACAGACCGCCGTCGCCTCCCCTGGCGCGCTGCTAGGCGATGCATTCGAGCTGCTTGGCAAGGCCCGGGTCAGGGCGTGGGACCGCTCCGAAGTCGGGGTCGTGGCCGACAGCGAGCCGCGCGACCGCCGTGGTCAGCCCCCGGCACGGTGGGCCGGGGTCACCGCCGCTGTCCTCCTCCCACAGGGAGGACTTGATGCGCAGCAGCATCGATTCCACGGTGCTGTACCCCTGTTCGTACAGTGGGCGGCACTCTCCCCATGCGTAGAACGCGTGCATCGGCTGTTCGACGCTGGGAGCAGGAGTGCTGTCGAGGAGTTCCAGAACGGTGGCCTGCTGTGCCCAGTGGTCGGCGTCGCGCATCTCGCCGCGCTGAAGGTGCAAAAGGTAGAGGCAGAGGGCGGCGGTGGACCTGCCCGCGCCGGCGCTGAACTGCCACCAGAACTGCGCCCCGTTCTGGCGGTCGGCGAGGTGGAGGAGGCAGGCGAAGATCAGCGCACCGTCGGGTTCTATGCGCCGCGAGTTGACCAGGCCGGCGATGTCAGCGGCCGCGCTGGAGGTGGTGATGGCCAGACGCGAGAGCTCGGCCAGGTCATAGGCGGCCTGCTCACGCAGTGCCACGGGTGGTCGCGGGTGGAGACCGGCAGAGGCCATCGAAGGGACTCCGCGGGTCACGTCGAGCACCCGCTGGGCGTAGGCGTCTCGGTGCAGGGCTTCCTGCCAGACGGTCTCCGCCAGATCTGTTTCGATGCGTCGGCGGGAGGCTGCGACCGCGGCCTGTTCGGCGTGGCGGGGCCCGGCGGGAACTGCGGCGTCGGCCAGAGCTTCCTCGATGCTGGGGCGGTATCTCATGTCACGCTTCCTCGTCATCGTCATGGGCCGGATCGAAGTCCAGGCCCAGCTCGCGGGCGAGTCGGGCGCGGGCAGTACGGCGGTGGGCACGCACCGTGGCCTGGCTGATGCCCATGATGCTGGCGACGCGACGCGGCGGGTATCCCAGGACGTACTGCAACACGATCAGGTCGTAGTGGCGTTCGGGAAGTCTGGCGATCGCGGCGTAGAGACCCAACGAACTCTCCAGGGTGGCGAGCTTGACGCGGAACGACTCCAGCACGCTGCGGCTTACCCTGCGGAACACGGCGGTTTCGGTGAGCGCCGGCGACCTGCCGTAGGCGTCGAGCCGGTCCATGATGGTGAGCCTCAGGATCGCCCACGCCGCGGCCTCGGGAGTCTCCTCGGTCAGCAGCCTGGGCCAGCTCACGGCGAGGTCCAGCATGACCTGGTGGACGAGGTTCTTGGCCGCTTCGTCGTTGCCCAGTTGCAGCTTGGCGTAGTCGAGATAAGCCGGGTAGTACTGCTCGTGGAAGGCCCAGAAGGTCACGGGCATGTCCACCAGTTCGCGCACGGCCTGGCCGGCGCGCTCCGGCAGCGCGGGGGTTGTGTTCACGCTCGGTCCTCCTCGTGCTGGCGGGTCGGAGCCCACTGGACCGTTGACACGTCTGGCGGAGTGCGGTGCTGTTCGGCCAGGGCCGCCGCGCCGACCCGTACTCCTTCTCCGAGCACCCTCCGGAGCAGCCTGCACGCGTCGGGGATCAACACGCGCACGGCGACGAGCAGCGTCAACGCGCTGATCACGTCCTGTGTCTCCACGTCATTTCCTTCGTCTCTCTGAGTCAGCTGCCGGAAGGCCGCGCCGTGGGGACGGGCCACCCCTGGTTCCCGGCGGTGCGCTGGAGGGCGTCGTCGCTCTCAGAAACCAGCTAAGCGGATGAGGTCGCGGAGCGTTGATGTGCTCATCGCATTTTTCGGGCGTGCGCCTCGAAGGGGTCGGCATATGCCAAAAGTCATGCACGGTGCAGAGGGCCCAGAGCGCGTTCGCCACCCCGCGCCATGGTCGCTGAACAGTCAGCTATGCGGTGAGTGACGAGGTTTCAGCACTGGTCGAAGAATCTGGCATAAGCACGGGATGTGGCATGGATCACGCAGGTCGGCGAGTGCCAATCAGGTCGGGACGCCCGAGAGAACGCATCGCCTTGGTGTGCCACACGACCGGCAGCAGCCGGCACCCTGTCTTGTCCGTTTACCTTCGCGGACAGATCCCGCGCAGCTACGATCTGTGTGGGGATCTTGCTGCCCGAGCGGCACCAAACGGCACGAAGCGATGCGAAGCGGGGAGAGTCCATGCGGGAGGGCGGCCGGTGGACGTCGGTCACGGACTCGGAGTTCCCGCACGAGCACCGCGGCCTGGAGGTCATCCGGGAGCAGCTTCCCGACAACGAGCCGTGGCGCGCCTGGTCGAACTTCACCTTCACCGCCCTCACCGGCCACGTCCGCGAAGTGGACCTGCTGGTCGTCGCCCCGGCCGGGGTGTTCCTGATCGAGCTGAAGGACTGGCACGGCTCCGTCGAGTCCCGCAACGGCACCTGGTTACAGACCCAGCCCGGCGGCCGGCAGGTGCCGCACGGCAACCCGCTGCACCTGGCGAACAAGAAAGCCAAGGAACTGGCCGCGCTGTTGGCGCAGCACCGCGATCGAGTGTGGGTGTCCGAGGCCGTCTGCTTCACCGACGCCTCGCTCCGCAACCGCCTGCCTGCCCACGACCGCAACGGCGTCCACACCATCCCCCAGCTCGTCGCGCTGCTGAAGGAGCCGCCCGGCAACGAGCACCGCCGCATCGACGCCACGAAGTCGAAGGGGATCAAGGGCGCGCTGACCCGCATCGGCATCGCGCCGAGCGACGCCGCGTACAAGGTCGGCCCCTACCTGCTGAGCCGTAAGTCCTTCGACTCGGGCCCGACCTGGGCCGACTACCTGGCCCAGCACACCGAGCTGCCCGAGGCCGCCCGCGTCCGCGTCTACCTCCGGGAGCGCGGCTCGGACGCGGAGCTGCGGAAGTCGGTGGAACGCGCGGCGCGCCGCGAGGCCGCGGTGCTGCGCTACTTCCGCCACCCCGGCGTCGTGCGAGCTCAAGCAGTACGACCCAGCGGGGCACGCCGGCCGGCCCGGCGCTGATCTTCGACTTCGACCCGCGGACGCTGCGCCTGGACGAGTACCTGGCGCAGTACGGCGAGCAACTCGACATACTCAGCCGGCTCGCCCTGGTCCGCCAGCTCGCCGAGACGGTCCGCTCGGCGCACGGCCGGCGGATCTTCCACCGCACGCTGGCGGCCCGCGCGATCCACGTGATCCCGCCGCGGTCGGGCTCGCCGGGGCGACGGCGAGAGCGAGACCACGCCCTGGCTCATCCCGCGACTACAGATATCCGACTGGCAGATCGCCGTGCAGCGCGGCCCGGAGAACGGCGTCACCGGCCAGGGTGACCGTCTCGCGCCGACGACGTTCTCGACGGCCGGCGCGCATCTCGCCGACGGCGCCGACCCGTATCTGGCCCCGGAGCTGACGGCGCTGCGGCCCGACCCGGTCGGCCTGGACGTGTACGGCCTCGGCGTGCTCACCTACCTGCTGGTCACCGGCCGCCCGCCGGCCGCCAGCCAGGCCGAGCTGCTGGCCCGCTACGAGGCGGGCGAGGGCCTGCGCCCCAGCTCGGTGGTGGACGGCCTGTCCCCGTACATCGACGAGCTGGTGCAGGCGGCCACCGCCTACGACCCGCGGAGCCCGGGCTGGCGTCGGTCGACGAGTTCCTGGAGATGCTGGAGGTCGTCGAGGACGAACTGACCCGGCCCGCGTCCCCGGAGCCCGCGGACGCCCCCGAGGTTGTGGCGGCCGCGAGGGCCCCGGCACCCGCCGAGAGCGAGGAACCGACCCCGCCGACCCCGCCGGAGAAGGACCCGCTGGACGCCGTCGCCGGCGACGTGCTGGCCGGCCGCTGGGAGGTCAGGCGCCGCCTCGGCACCGGCTCGACGAGCCGCGCGTTCCTGGTCCGGGACCTGACCGCGGGCCCCGATGTCCGGTTCTCCAAGACACTGGCCGTGCTCAAGGTCGCCCAGTCCGACAGCCGCGGCGAGGTGCTGGAGCCGCGAGGCCGAGGTGCTGGGCCGGCTGCGCCCCGACTCCCGCGTCATCCGGCTCGTCGAGTCGGAGCCGCAACGCATCGCCGGCCGCACGGTGCTCGTCATGGAGTACGTCGGCGACGAGCGCGACCCCGACGCCGAGCCAGCCACGGGCAACGGCTCCAACGGTGGCTCCGGCGGGACGGGCACCAAGCGCCAGCGCAGGCACGAGACGGTCGCCCGGCAGCTCCGGGAACGCGGCCGGCTGACCGTGGACGAGCTGGAGGCGTACGGCGACTACCTGTTCGGCGCGGTGGACTTCCTGGAGGGCGAGGGCGTCTGGCACCGCGACATCAAGCCGGACAACATCGCCATCCGCGTCCGCCCGAACCGGACACGCGAGCTGGTGCTGATCGACTTCTCCCTCGCCGGCTACCCGGTGAACGAGACGGCGGCCGGCACGGACGGCTACCTCGACCCGTTCATAGGCACCCTCACCGACCGCTCCGTCTACGACGCGCACGCCGAGCGGTACGCCCTCGCCGCCACGCTGCACGAGATGGCCTCCCGCGAATTGCCGGTCTGGGGCGACGGCCGGGTCTCTCCGCGCCAGACCGACCCGGAGCGCGAGCCGCACCCGACGATCGCCGCCGACGCCTTCGACCCGGCGGTGCGCGACGGCCTGGTCGCGTTCTTCCAACGGGCGTTACACCGCGACGCCACCCAGCGCTTCCCCGACCTCAAGCCGATGCGGGACGCCTGGAAGAAGATCTTCCTCGACATGGGCGAGGCCAAGCCCTCCTCCCGTCGCCCCAGCCACCGCCCGTCCGACCACCCACTCCCCGAGCAGCGCGGCCCGGAGCCGGCGGTCCCGACGGTCGCCCAGGACGCCGCGATCCCCGAAGCCGAGGAGGAGTCCGCCGAGGCGCAACGCGACCGGCTGGCGGCCGAGGTCACCCGCGACACCCCCATCTCCTCAGCCGGCCTGAGCCCGGCCGCCGAGTCGTTCGTGTACAGCCTGGACGTCAACACCGTCGGCCAGCTCCTCGCGTACAGCCAGCGCCAGCTCGTCAAGTCCCGCGGAGCCGGACACAAGACGCACCAGGAGGTCCTGCGCCGCATCAAGCAGTGGCGCCTGGCGTTGGCCGAGAAGCCCGCCGCGCCGCTCACCCCGCAGGGTCGCAGAGCCGCGAAGGAGGAGCTGTCGGACGCCGAGGCCGCGGCGGAGAGCGTGGGCGCGGCCAACGGCGAGAGCGGCGCCGGGCCGCTGCCCGAACGCGCGCTGCGCGGCGTCAGCCTCGACAGCCTCGCCACCGTCTTCGTGCCGCAACTGCGTAAGGACGGCTCGAACCGCAACGAGTGCGAGATGGTGCGGCTGCTGCTCCGCCTGCCCGACGAGCAGGGCGAGGTGCCGTCGGAGGTCGGGCGTCTGGCCGACCCAGACGGACGTCGCGCGCGCCCTCGGCCTCTCGCGCGGCCGCATCCCGCAGATGCTCAAGACCCAGCGCACCCGCTGGAAGAGACACCGCGCGGTGGCGGCGCTGCGCCTGGAGCTCCTGGAACTGCTGGCCGACCTGGGCCGGGTCGCCTCGGCCGCTGAGATCGCGGACGCGCTGGTCGTCCGGCGCGGCACCGAACTGGAGGAACGCCGGCAGCGGCGGGCCCTGGCCTTGGCGGCCGTCCGGGCCGTCGTGGAGGTCGAACAACTCGTCCCCGACGAGGCCAGGTTCCGCCACGCCCCGAACCGCGACGCGGCCGACGCCAGCATGGGCGCCGGCCTGCTGGCCCTGGAGGTCGCGCCCGGCGAGGCACCCGACACACCGTCCGCCCCCGGCCTGCTGCACCACGCCCAGCGGCTCGGCGCCATCGCGGACCGGCTGGCGGAGCCTGGAGAGCCTGCCGACGGCCGCCACCGTGCTGGCCGAACTGGGCACCGTGCCGTTGCCGAGCGACACCGTGCAGTGGGACGACCGGCGGGTGGTGGAGATAGCCGCCGCCGCGTCGCGCAACGCCGCCGCCACGCCCCGCCTGGAGATCTACCCGCGCCGGCTGCCGCTGGTCCGCGCGCTGCGCCTCACCCAGGCCGGGCTGGTTCCGCTCATCCCGGGCCAGCGCGCCCGAGACGCAGCCCGGCCTGACGCCGGGCGAGGTGCACGAACGGGTGCGGTCCCGTTTCCCTGAGCTGCTGAACGAGCGTGGGGGTCATGAGCTGCCCACGGGCGGGGCGTTGACGAGGGCGCTGCGGGAGGCCGGGTTCGACCTGGAGCTGGTCACCCACGCGAAGACGAAGGTGGTGCGGTACCTGCCGCGCCGCTTGGAGAACGCGTCCAGCTACCTGTCGTCGTCCGCCCGGCGCCGCCCCACCGGCACCGTCTCGATACACCGCTACTCCGACGACCCGCAGCTCGCGGCGGCGGGGATGGCGGAGGACCGGCTGCGGGCCTCGGCCCGGCGGGACGGGTTCCGGGTGCTGACCGTGCCGACGCGGTGGGCGCGGGAGGCGGAGGCGGAGCTGGGCCGCGACGACTTCGGCGGGGGCGTCGAGGTGGTGTCGGTGGCCGGGTTGTTCGTGGCGGCGCTGCACGAGCTGGTTGACGCGCGGCCGAAGCCGACGTGGGAGACGATCCTGCGGGCTGATGTGGCCGAGCCGGGGTCGCGGGGTGCGTTGAAGTTCGCGGAGTACGCGCGCACGGCGTGGGGTGCGGTGGAGCCCCGGGTGGGGGAGCTGGTGGCCGGGGCGGGCCCGGGCGCGCCGGTGTTGCTGACGGACGCCGGGGTGTTCGCGCGGTACGACGCGATGGGCGTGCTGGAGCGGCTGGCCGAACGGTCCCGGTCAGGTGGGCGCGGCCTGTGGCTGCTCTGCCCGCAGGACGACCCGACCCGCCCGCCGCGCCTGGGCAGGCTGCTGTGCCGTACCAGGCCGGGCTGGGCGAGTGGATCGTCCTGCCGGAGGCGTGGGTGCGCAACGCGCACCGCGCGCGAGGCAGCGGGGGCGGGGACCGGCGCGTTCTGAGCAACGCGCTGCTGTTGGTGTGGGGATGAGACGGGAGACGTGATCACGTGATCGACCGCAAGGCACTGCTGGCGGACCTCATCAAGCGGGTCAAGGCGGTCGAGGCGGACCTCGGCCAGCAGGTACGGGATCGCGAGGCGATCCTGAAACCCTTGCGGACGGAACACGGCAAGGCGGTGAAGGCCGACCCCGAGGAAACCCCGAAGTGGGACGTGTGGCTGACGGAACGGCTGGCCGCATTACCGGAGGAACGCGCCGAGCGGGTGCGGGATGCGGACGCCATCGCGGGGAAGCTCCGGGCGGAGTACGACACGGCGTTCGGGCTGGGCCGCACGGGTGCGACGTGGAACGCCTGGCTGGACGAGCGCATCACGCAGGTCGCGGTGGCGTGGGTGCTGGGCACGGTCTTCGTGCGGTTCTGCGAGGACAACCGGCATCATCCCGGAGCCGTACCTGACGGGCCCTGAGGAGGAACGCGCGGACCTGGCCGAGAGCCGGTACGCCCAGTACGTGGACGAGGACCCGGACCCGACGTACCGGGGGTGGCTGGAGCGTGCGTTCGCGGACCTGGGCTCGGGCCAGGCCGGCAAGCTGCTGTTCGACCGGCGCCACAACCCGCTGTACCAGATCCCGCTGTCGCACGACGGGGCGCGGGCGCTGGTCGAGTTCTGGCGCGAGCGGCGGGAGGCCGATGGCGAGCTGGTCCACGACTTCACCGACCCGCTGAGCGAGGACGGGACGGAGGGGTGGGACACGCGGTTCCTGGGCGACCTGTACCAGGACCTGTCGGAGTCGGCGCGGAAGTCGTACGCGCTGCTCCAGACGCCGGAGTTCGTGGAGGAGTTCATCCTCGACCGGACGATGACCCCGGTTGTGCGGGAGATGGGCAACCGGTTCGGTGAGCTGAAGATGATCGACCCGACGTGCGGGTCTGGACACTTCGTGCTGGGCGCCTTCCGGCGGATGGTCCGGTTATGGGCGGAGAAGCGGCCGGACAAGGACCGGCACGAGCGGGTCCGAGCGTCGCTGGAGTCGGTCCACGGCGTGGACATCAACCCGTTCGCGGTGGCCATCGCGCGGTTCAGGCTGCTGATCGCCGCGATGGCGGCGGCGGGCATCCGGACACTGGAGCAGGCGGGGCGGTACGAGTGGCCGATCCAGTTGGCGGTGGGGGACTCGCTCATCAAGGCGCGGCAGCTTGAACTGACGCTGGAGGGCGAGGAATCGGGCGACTCACTGGCGGAGTTCTCTTACGCGACGGAGGACGTGCACGAGCTACCCGGGGATGCTGAAGCCGGGGCGGTATGACGTGGTTGTGGGGAACCCGCCGTACATCACCGTGAAGGATAAGAAGCTTAACGCTCTGTACAGGGAGTTGTACGCGTCCTGCGTGGGCAAATACGCCTTGTCTGTTCCTTTCGCCGAGAAATTCTTCCAGCTGGCGAAAATCGGGAGACCCGAACGGTCGCGGTTATGGCATGGTTGGTCAGATTACTGCGAACTCTTTCATGAAACGAGAGTTCGGAACAAAACTCATTGAGGAGTACCTCGCACACAAGGTCGAACTGACGGAAGTGATCGACACGTCAGGGGCATATATCCCAGGTCACGGCACCCCGACGGTGATCCTCGTGGGTCGTCGTCGATCCGGAGACGGGCGGAACGCTTCAGTCCGTACTGTCCGCGGTATTCAAGGTGAACCTTCTGCGCCGAAAAAAGGTGAGGAAGGCCTGGTTTGGCGGGCGATCGTCGACCAGATTGAGCGACCTCGGTCAGTGAGCCAATGGGTCTCCGTAGCGGATCTTGACAGGAGACGATTCTTCGGAAAACAGCCATGGATTCTTGCTGATGGGGGCCTCGAAATGATTGAACAGATCAACGATGTCAGGCAGGCAACTTTGAGACGCGATGTCTCAAGGGTTGGATTCTACGGAATCCCGGGCTCGGACGATGCTATGAGTGCCACGTACCAGACTTTTCGCAGGCTCAATGCGGAGGATAATTACGTCAAGCGCCTCGTTATGGGAGATGAGCTGAGGGATTTTGGGTTCTCGGACGGAGATCATGTCTTTCACCCTTACGACGAGAAGCGAGATATCGAGCAGCTGACTTCCTTTCCGCGACTGGCTCGTTGGCTCTGGCCACACCGGACGGAATTGGGGAATCGCCCCACTTTCTCGGGGGGGACATATTTCGGCGATGGGCGAGCCTGGTGGGAGTGGCATCAGCTGCCAAAAGATGCTGATGTGCATCCGTGGTCATTGAACTTTGCTTTTGTTTCTACTCATAATCATTTTGCGATTAATCGGAGCGGATACGCTGCCACTCGTACGGCTCCGATCGTCAAGCTGCATGTAGGGGCGACTGAGTCTGACTACTTGGGGCTGCTCGGACTCCTCAACGCGTCTGTTGCTTGCTTCTGGCTCAAACAAATGTGCTTCGATCGTGGGAATGGAGGTATTGGGGGTGGGATCGCGAGTGAAGGATGGGAGAAGTTTTACGAATTCACCGGAACTAAGCTCCAGGAGTATCCGCTTCCTTCCTCCTTTCCCTCGGAGCTGGCATCCGATATTGAAAGACTGGCCCAAGAATCCTCCCTTCTCAACTTCAATGCGGAAGGTGTAACGCCCACCGCTTCATCTCTCCAAGAAATGAAGTCTAGGTGGGAGTCGAATCGAGCTCGCATGATCGGGCTGCAAGAGGAACTCGACTGGCAGATGTACTCGGCCTATAGCCTGTACGACAAATATTTGCGCGCGCCGATAGATGAAATTCACGAGTTGCCGCTGGGGCAGCGGGCTTTTGAGATCGTCCTCGCTCGACGGGTCGCTAAGGGCGAAGCGTCAGGCGAATGGTTCAAGCGGCATGGGTCGACGCCGATCACCGAGATATCCGAGCACTGGCCCGAGGCGTACAAGGTGGTCGTGCAGAAGCGGATCGAGGCCATCGAGACCAACCGTGCCATCGGGATGATCGAGCGGCCGGAGTACAAGCGGCGGTGGGCTACTGAGGGGTGGGATGTTCTTCAGGAGCGGGCGCTGCGGTCATGGTTGCTGGACAGGATGGAGACGCGAGAGCTGTGGTTCCCGGAGGGGCAGCCGGTCATCCTGACGCGGGCTCAGCTCGTCGCTGCTCTGGCGCTCGATGAGGACTTCGTGTCCGTCGCGGAGCTGTACGCGCCGCGTAAGGAGTTGACGACCGTCGTCGCCGAGCTGCTCGCCGACGAGCATGTGCCGTTCCTCGCGGCCCTTCGCTACAAGCCCACCGGGATGAAGAAGCGCGCGGACTGGGAGCACGTGTGGGATCTTCAGCGGCAGGAGGACGCCGCGCCGGACGAGCCGGCGAAGCGGCGGATCCGCGACACGATCCCGGTGCCGCCCAAGTACACGTCGGCCGACTTCCTCAAGCCGTCGTACTGGCGGGCTCGCGGGAAGCTCGACGTGCCCAAGGAGCGGTTCGTCTCCTACGCCACCGGCGCGATCTCCGGAGTCCCCGAGTTGTTCGGCTGGGCAGGGTGGGACCACCGGGAGCAGGCGCAGGCGCTCGCCACGTACTTCACCGACCGGGGTCTGTCCACCGAGGAGATCACGCCGCTGCTCGCCGGCCTGTTAGAGCTCCAGCCCTGGTTGAAGCAGTGGCACGACGAGTTCGATCCGGCGTACGGCGGTTCCCCGGCGGCGTTCTTCGCGGGCTATCGAGCCACCCAGCAGGGCGAGCACGGTCTGACCGACGACGATCTGCGTAACTGGCGTCCGCCGGCCGCGCGGCGGGGCCGGCGTTCGGCCAAAGCCTGAGTGTCATGAAGGCGACCTGCCGCCGTCCCGAACGGTCAGCGGCTCGGTCGCGTCCACCCGCAGCAGCGGTCCGTCGTCGTCCAGACCGAGCAGCACCACGTACGTGCCCGCGAGACACCGCGCACCCCGGACGCTGCGCACCTCGTGCCACTGGTCGTTCACCCTGACCTGTTGTCCGGGTTGGAGCGTCACCGCCGCGACCTCTCGCGCCGTGGGCTCGGCGGCCGCGATGCCGGGCGCCTTCAGCTCGGCCCACACCGTCTTCCCCAGCCCACCCGGTTCCGCCTGAACGCCCCAGCGGTGGGTCAGCGCCTCGACGAGCAACAGCCCGCGCCCGCCGGTCTCGTCCTCCGACGGGTTCCGGACCTCTGGCCTGCCCTTCCCGCCATCGCTCACCTCCAGGCGCAGCACGCCCTCCGTCGGCAGATGGACGATCCGCACGCCCACCTGCCGGTTGCGGACGACCCGCACGCGCAGGGCGTTGGTCACCAGCTCCGACAGCACGAGTTCCGCGGTGTCGAGAAGATCCCGCTCGACGGGCCAGCCGCCGAGCATCGCGTGCAGTATGGCGCGGGCTCTCGGAACGCTGCTGCGGCGGTGGGACAGCGTGAAGGTCACTTCCTTCGGAACGGCCATGGCAACCCCTTGAGGGACGGGCCTGTGCAGTCCTCGCAGGATGGCGGCTCAATCCTCTGGTGCGCAACGTTGAATGGAGTCTTTGGAGCTCCATTCACTCAATCGAGTTATCAACGAGGCGCCGGGCCATCGTCTCTGGTAGGCAAGGGCTTATGCCGAACGTGAAGCCCTCCACTGTGCTGGGACGCCAACTCGGGGACGATCTGCGTCGCTTCCGCGAGTCAGCGGGTATGTCGACTGCCGACGCTGCCGAAGTATTGGAATGCACCAAGGGCAAGATCAGCCGCATCGAGAACGGACACGTGCCCGTGCGAGCGCCGGATCTGGCAGCCCTCATGCAGGCGTACGGCGTGGAGGACGCCGACGCACAGGAGCGGCTGAAGGCCCTGGCTCGCCGGGCCAACCGGCGGCGCCGCGAGGGCTGGTGGCGTCAGTACGAGTCCATGCTGGGCGACACCTACCGCGACCAGATCGAGATGGAGTCCATCTGCGACACCATTCGTACCTACCAGGTGCAGTTGGTGCCGGGCCTCCTGCAGATCCCGGAGTACGGCAGAGCCGTGACCGTTGCCTCGCGGGCCTGGCAGACACCCGAGGAGATCGACAGGTTCGTGCAGGTACGGCTCGCACGTCAGGAACGGCTGGTCGACGAGGCACCCATAAGCTTCTGGGCGGTCCTCGCTGAGGGAGTCCTGCGCCAGCAAGTGGGCGGGCCTGCGGTGATGCGCGCACAACTACAACACCTGGCCGTCATGGCGAGGCGGCCCAACATCACCATCCAGGTGCTGCCGTTCTCCCGCGGTGCCCACTCGGGGATGTTCGGTCCGTACCTGTTGTTGAGCTTCCCCCAGGTAGCTTCGCTCGACCTGGTGCTGACGGAGACCCCGACGGGCAACATCTGGATGGAACGGGAGCCCGAGGTCACCTGCTACCGGGCTCTCTTCGACGATGCACGTACGGCAGCGTTGCCGCCCACAGAATCACTCGCCCTCATCCAGCACGTCGCCAAGGAGCACACGTCATGAGCCACGAGTTCCGCACCTCACCGTGTTCAGAGGACGCCATATGGCGAGCCAGTAGTTACAGCGGCGGACAGGGAGACTGCGTCGAGGTCGCCGACGGCGTCCCCGGCGTAGTCCCGGTCCGGGACAGCAAGCGCCCGGCCGGACCCGTCCTCGCCTTCCCTTCCGACACCTGGGCCGCGTTCGTCGACCGGCTCCGGTGACCCGGCAGCACCCGGGCTGACTCCGCGCGCGACGGGTCGCTGCGGCTGTCGACGGGTTGGCATGTGCGCGTCGGGAGATCGTGCGCAACCGGTCCCGTATACCGGGACTCCAAGCGCACCATGTAGCGCGCAACTATCCGGCCAGTTCGCCTGGGACGCGGCGTTCTCATGGGCGGTGGTTGCCCGCAGCGTGCGCAGTCCGTGCTGCGGCGCCGCCAGCCGGCACAGCTCTCGGACGGTCGCGGTCGCCACGCCGCGGCCAGCGTCCGCTGGGGTCAACCGAGTTTCCGCCAGAGGCAGACAGCCCCTGCGACCAGGGCGGACCACGATCCCCGGCTGAACCAGCAGCCGGCGGCCTGGCCTGGCGCGGGACCTTGCGGAATCACCCCTCCCGCGGCAAACCCACCCGTTACGATCGTTGCTGGTCGCGGTCACGGCGGGCGGCGGCGGGACCAGGGACGAGGAGAGACGAGAACAGATGGCGATCGGCCCGAACGCCGCGAAGGCCCCCCTGCTCCGCGATGTCATCGACATCAAGACGTCCATATCGACGTCCGACTACGTCCTGAAGCTGGCCGAGGCGGTCACCGCGGAGGGCGCCGAGCGGGCGTTACGGGACTACGTCGTCACCGAGCGGCTGCTGGAGAACTACGACGAGGCGCTGAGCCTGATCAGGGCCGCGCTCGACGGGCACACGTCCAAGGCGGCCTACCTCCACGGTTCGTTCGGTTCCGGTAAGTCGCACTTCATGGCCGTGCTGCACGCGTTGCTGCGGGGGGATGCCGCCGCCCGCTCGCGCGCCGAGTTCGACCCGGTGCTGACCAGGCACGAGTGGCTGTTAGCCGAGGGCCGGAAGTTCCTGCTCGTGCCGTACCACATGCTCGGCGCGAAGTCCCTGGAGCAGCGGGTGCTCGGCGGCTACGTCAGTCACGTGAAGGCTCTGCACCCCGACGCCCCCACTCCCCAGGTCTACCGGACCGACGCGCTCTTCGCGGACATCCGGGCGTTACGCGACCGCGTCGGGGACGCGAAGTTCATCGAAGGGCTCGCCGGCGCCGTCAGACAGAGCGACGCAGTCGACGACGGCGACGAGTGGGGGGACTCGTTCTCCTGGACCGGGGCGCTGCTCGACGCCGCCTTGACGGCCGAGGAGTTGGACGGCGACGAGGAGAACCTGAACCTGGTCAACCCGACCACCCCGGCCGAGCTGCGCGCGAAGCTGGTGCACGACGCGAGCACCACCTGGTTCCCCGGGTTCGCCCGGAACGCCGCCGAGGACGAGCACGGGTTCGTGTCGCTCGACGCCGGGCTCGCCGTCATCGCCGAGCATGCCAGGTCGCTCGGCTACCACGGGCTGATCCTGTTCCTGGACGAGCTGATCCTGTGGCTCGCGAACCGCATCCACGACCAGAGGTTCGTCTCCCGCGAGGCGGACAAGATCACCAACTTCGTGGAGGGCGCCGACTCCCGCCGCGCGATCCCCATCGTGTCGTTCATCGCCCGCCAGCGGGACCTGCGGGAACTGGTCGGCCAAGCGGTGTCCGGGGCGGCCGAGATGGCGATCCAGGACAGCCTCAACCTGGCGTCCGGCCGCTTCGACAAGATCACACTGGAGGACCGCAACCTGCCACAGATCGCGCAGGCCCGCCTCCTCAGGCCGAAGGACGCCGAGGCCGCCGCAGCCCTGGACGCGGCGTTCGCCCGGATCAAACGGGTCGGGCCGCAGGTGTGGGACGTGCTGCTGGGGTCCGACGAGGGGACGACGGGGGCGGACGAGGCGTCGTTCCGGCTGACGTATCCGTTCTCGCCGGCGTTCATGGACACCCTGGTCCACATCTCCTCCGCCCTCCAACGGTCCCGCACCGGCCTGAAGTTGATGGGCCAGCTCCTGGCCAACCACCGGGACGAGGCGACCCTGGACCAGCTCATCCCGCTCGGCGACCTGTACCCGGTGATCGCGGACGGCGGCGACCGGCCGTTCGTGGACAGCCTGAAGGTGGAGTTCCAGGCCGCGGACAAGCTGTACCGCACCAAGCTGCGCCCGCATCTGCTGGCGTCGTACGAGATCGCCGAGGAGGACGTGGAGCGCTACCGGCACCGACGCGAGTCCGTCACCGACCAGCGGCTCGCGGACCGCTGCAAGGGGTTCGTCGGGGACAACCGGCTGATCTGCACGCTGCTGCTGTCGGCCCTCGCGCCGGGCGTGCCGGCGCTGCGGGATCTGACCATCCGGCGGCTGGGGGCGCTCAACCACGGGTCCGTGGTGTCCCCGATACCGGGCGCCGAGGTCGGGATGATCAAGGCGAAGGTCGACGAGTGGGCGTCGCGCTTCCCGGAGATCAAGCCGACCGGCACCGACGTCAACCCGGGCGTGCGGCTCGAACTGGCCGGCGTCGACGTGGACTCCGTCCTGGCCAACGCCAACGTCAACAACAACCGGTCCAACCGCCGGTCGCTCGCCAAGCGGCTGCTGGCGGAGGACCTCGGCCTCGACCTCCAGGAGCGGCTGGTCGCGGACGAGTTGAACCTCGTCTGGCGCGGCACGAACCGCACCCTGGAGGTCGTCTTCGGCAACGTCGCCGAGCGAGACGATCTGCCGGACCACGATTTCGCGCCCAGCCAGGAAGGGCTGTGGCGGCTCCTCATCGACCTGCCGTACGACGAGGGCGAGCACCGGGCCCGCGACGACGCCATCCGGGTGCAGACCCTGCGCGAGACGCCGGGGAAGCAGCCGCTGACCGTGGCATGGCTCCCCACGCACCTGTCGGCCGCCCGCTTCCAGGACTTCCAACGACTGGTGGTCATCGACTACGCGCTCGCCGACCAGCGGCGGTTCGACGCCGTCTACGCCCAGCACCTGAACGCCGACAACCGGGCCCGCGCCCGGGTTCTGCTGGAGGGACAGCGGGAGGCGCTGACCAAGACGGTGAAGGCGGCGTTCAAACAGGCGTACGGGCTGGCGGAGAAGAAGCCGGGGGACGTCCTCGTGGACTTCGCCGACCATCTGGCGCCGCTTCCCGAGGTGCCCGAACTGCGGGTGTCCATCGGGCATTCGCTGCACGACGCGGTCCGGGCCGTGGCGCGCACGCTGCTGGCGCACCAGTTCCCCGCCCACCCCGACCTCGACCCGGACGGCACCGGCACCGCCGTGAAGCCGGCCGACGTGCGGACCGTGCTCGGGCACGTCCGGGCGGCGGTCGAGTCGGGTGAGCGGCAGGCGGAGATCCCCGCGAAGGAGCGGACGGCGATGCGGCGCATCGCGGCGCCGTTGAAACTGGGCTCGCAGAAGGAGGCGTACTTCCGGCTGTCCACTCACTGGCCGGACCATTTCGCGTTGGAGGCGAAGAGCGACGGCAGGCGCGGCGACCTGAGCGTGGTCCAGCTCACCGAGTGGCTCGACCGGCCCGAGCCGATGGGGCTGGAGTCGCTGCTCGCGAACCTGGTGATCGCCGCGTACGCCGAGATGGACGACCGGGTGTGGGTGCGGGCCGGCGGGCTGCTCGACCCCGCGCCCGAGCTGAACGCGGTCAAGCCGCAGGACGCGCTGCGCGCTCAGCCGCTGCCCGACGAGCAGGTCTGGGAGGACGCGGGGCGGCGCCACTGGGACATCTTCGGCGAGGAGCCGCCCCGACTGCGCCGCGGGCGGCTGGTCGGCCAGTTCGCCCGGCGGATCGCGGAACAGGCGCGCGTCCACCAGCCGCACGCCGCCGACCTGGTGGCGCAGTTGGAGCGGCACGCCGCGGCGCTCGGCCTGGACGGCACGGACGACGCGGGGCGGTTGGCGATCGCCCGCCGGGCCCGCGACCTGCTGGACGAGCTGCGCGGGCTGGACCGCGGCCCGACCGGTGGCTCGACGGCGGCGAAGCAACTCATCACCGCCTTCGCCGCGTTCGACCTCGGCGAGGTGCCGGCCAGCCGGTTCGGGGTGTCGATCAAGCAGGCGGAGTCCGTCGCCGCCGCCCTGGCTGGTGGGGCCTGGGACATGTTCGAGCTGGCGCGCAACTACGGGGCGCCGGGCGAGGCGGCGCTGCAGGAGCTGCGGGGGGCGGCCCAGGCCGACCAGCGCACCAGGGACCTGCGTGAGGTGCTGCGCGAGGCGCGGCGGGCCGTCGTCGCGGTCATCGGCAGGAGCCAGGCCGCTGTGGGCACTCCGGGGGCCGATCCGACGCCGCCGACCCGGCCGGTGACGCAGGGGGGCAGGGCGGAACCGCTCACCCGGCCCGACCGCGTCAGCCTGACCACGACCACCAGTCAGCCGCCCATCCCGACCAGCCACCCCAACACGGGCACCGGCACAGACGGCGCGGGCGCGGGTGCCGGCACCGGCCGCCGGGCCGCTCGCCGGGAAGGCGGGGGACGGACGACGGCGTCCCGGGCGCTGGCGGAGCTGCGTGCAGAGCTGGCGGAGCTGGCCGCCGCCGAGCCGGACGCGACGATCGAGATCAGCTGGCGGGTCGTGGAATGACCGGCGGCACCGCGACGGCGACGGGGCCCAGCAACGGCGCGGCACGGCTCACCGCGCCCACCATCGCGCAGTACCTGGAGTCGGAGCGCGGCCTCGACCCGGGCAAGCGCCGCGTCGTGCTGCTGCGGGCCGTGCCCGTGTGGGACGGTCCTGACCGACTGTCCTGGGGGGGCGGTCGGCAGGCGGCCGTCGCGGCCGCTCCCTCGCCGCTCGCCGTGTACGAGCTGGTGCTGAACCACCGGAACCCGAACCCCGCCGCCCCGGGCCCTGCTGCCCCGGGCCCCGACGTGCTGGTGGTGCTGACCGACCGGGAGGAGGCGGAGCTCGGGGCCGACCTGCTGGCCGCGGTGCACCGGCAGCGGGTCAAGGCGATCGAGACGTGGGACCTGGTCCGTGCGGCGTTCGGCGCGGGCAGCCTCGACCATTGGCTGACCGAGGAGACCTGGGCCGCCGAGGCGCTGCTGGACGCCGCGCCGCCGCGCGGCGGCTGGCCCAGGGTGGCCGGCGGCGCGCTGTCCCGGCGCGACGCGTTAACGGCGCTCGCGCTGCGCCGCCTCGGCATCGGCCGGTACGACCCGGACGCGGAGGACACTCCCGCCGAGCCCGGCCGCGGCGGCGCGGCCGGCGGTGACGAGGCGGACGCCCATACGCTGCTGCGGTGGTCGCTGGTGCCCGGCGGCCCCGAGCGTCTGCTGGCGCTGCGCGCTCCGGAACGGGCCGGGCTCGCGGCGTTCGTCGGCGAGGAGGAGCAGGCAGGACCGACGGGGCGGGCGCTCGTCGCGCTGGTGGCGGCGGACCACGGGCCCGACGCGGTCGCGTTCGGCCTGGTCTGTGCCGCGCTGTGGGTCCATGCCGACGCGGGGGAGGCCGACGCGGAGGTCAACCGGGCCAGGGGACGCGCGGAGCGGTGGTTCGGCGAGGAGCTGCCGGCGCGGGGTGCGGACCTGGACGCGCTCGCGGCGGCCTTCGGGCGGGCCTGCGAGGAGTTCGTCTCCGCGCTGCTGGTGACCGGGCGCTCCAACGACGAGGAGACCGCCGCCGGGGCGCGGCGGTTGCACGGCGCCGTGCTCGACCGGGCCGCCGCCGTGGCGCGCCAACTCGGCGCCGAACGGGCAGCGGAGACCAGTCCCGTGCTGCCGGCGGGGCTGGAGGCGCGTTTCGTGGCCGCCGGCGAGGCGTTGCTCGGCGGGGCGCCGGAACGCGTTGGGCCGGCGGTCAGGGCGGTGCGCGACCACCGGCTCGCCGCCGACGAGGACGCCGCCATCCGCATCCGCCGGGTGCGGATGGCGCAGCGGCTGGCCCAGTGGCTCGCGACCGATCCGCCGGTGGAGACGACGACGGTGGCGGACGCCATCGGCCGCCACGTCGCCGAGACGGGCTGGGCGGACCTGGCGCTGGAGCACGTCGCGTCCGGCGGCGACCCCGCTGCGGCGCTGCGGTCCGCGTACGCGTCGGTGTGCGGCGCGGCCCGCGAGCGGCGGCGGGATATCGACCGCCACTTCGCCCGGACCCTCGCCGCCCGCTCCCCGAGCGACCGCGGCCCGGGGGAGATGCTGACGGTGGAGACGTTCCTGCCGCGGGTCGTCGCGCCGGTGGTGGAGGACGGGCGGCGGCGCGTCCTGCTGCTGGTGGTTGACGGGATGAACGCGGCCATCGCCGCCGAGTTCGGCGAGGAACTGCGCGATCACTGGGTGGAGTACGACCCGCTGCCCCGCGCCAAGGGAATGCCGCGGCGACGCGCTGTGGCGGCTGCGCTGCCGACCATCACGGCCGTGTCGCGGGCCTCCCTCTTCGCCGCGGCGTTGACCACCGGCACGCAGGCGGACGAGAAGCGGCTGCTCCCCGCCCACCCGTGGTGGCACGGTGCCGACGTGGCAGTCTTCCACCAGGACGAGCTGCGTGCGGGGAGCGGCGGCGAGCCGTTCGGTCCCGACCTGCACGCCGCGCTCGTCGACGACCAGACACACGTCGCGGTGGTGCTCGACACCGTCGACGACCGGCTGGCGCACGAGCGTCAGCAGGGGGACGGCGGCTGGCGGCTGTCGGACATCGGCGGGCTGCGACCGCTGCTGCGCGCCGCGGCGGCGCAGGGCCGAGCGGTCCTCGTGACCAGCGGCCACGGTCATGTCGTGGAACGAGGCTCGACGCTGATCGATGCCGCGGACGTGCGGTCCGCCCGGCACCGCGGCCCGGCCGGTGGACCGGTCGCGGAGCAGGAGGTCGCGCTGACGGGCCCACGCGTCCTCGATCCCGTGGCCGGGACAGAGCCCGGCGAGGGCATCGTCGCCCTGTGGGACGCGGATGCCCGCTACGCCTCGCCCGAGGTGGGCTACCACGGCGGTGCCGCGCTGGCCGAGTTCGCCGTGCCGGTGCTGGCGCTCCTGCCCTACGGTGCCCAGCCGCCGCCCGGCTGGCGGGAGCTCGGCAGCCAGCGGCCGCCTTGGTGGTCGCTGGCCACGCCGGTGCCGGACCCGCCATCAGGGGTCCGGGCCACGGCGGAGGTGGCGCCACCGAGGAAGCCGGCCCGACGGGCGAAGGAGAAGGCGGAACTCGCCGGGAGCCACGACGCGCTGTTCGACGTGGCGGTGGTGCCGGCGCAGGGCGAGGGCGGCGACGCCCTGCTCGCCGTCGCACCGGTGTCGCCGGACGACGCGCTCGTGGATGCGCTCCTGAAATCCGAGGTCTTCGCGGCCCAGGTGGACGTCATCACCACGCGCAGGCCGGATCTGCCGCGCGTGGCGAAGGCGCTGCACGCGTTGCTGGACGCGGGTGGCACGCTGCCGGTGACCGCCCTCGCCCAGTGGGTCGATCTGCCTGCCAGCCGCCGAGCCGACGGATTCGCCGCCGTGCTGCGACAGTTGCTGAACTACGACGGGGTGCAGGTGCTGGAGACCCTGCCGGACGGGCGGACCCTCCGGCTGCACGTCCGGCTGCTGCGGGAGCAGTTCGAGCTGGACTGACGCGACCGGACCCCTGGTCGCAGGGGTCCGGTCGCGTCAATCCAGGTGACGGCTCAGGTGAGCTGGCGCAGCAGGCCCACGAACTGGCGCAGCTCCTTGGTGCGTTGCGGGGACAGCGGTTCCGGGTCGAAGTGCGCGATCTGGTTGCGGATGTCCCGCACCCGGTCGAGCTGGTGCACGAACTGGACGCGGTTCACCCCGGCCCAGCCGAGGGCCTGCCAGTTCTGGTCGGCCGCCGCGCACAGCGGCTCCAGACGCTTGCCCTCCTTGTTCCGCTGGTCCCCGTCGAGCAGCTTCACGTAGGCGCCGAACGTGAGATCGGCGATCCTGCCCGTCTTGCCGTACCGCTGGACCGCTCGGATGGCGTCCTCACTGATCCTGCCGCCCAGGCACTTCCGCAGCCTGAACTCGATCTCGCCCACGGCGAAGAACGGCCAGGCCGTGGCGTCGAACCGGTCGGTGATGTCCGCGGCCGTCACGATCCCGCTGATCCGCCCGTTGTTGTCCCTGACCAGCACGTAGCCGTGATCGCAGATGTGCGGGAGCTGCGCGAAGAAGTCGTCGCGGACGCTGACGACCGGTGGATCCTCGACGAGCGCGTTGACCAGGGACGCCTCGGCGCCCGTGGCGTACATCTTGGCAACCGAGCGCCAGGTGACGACACCAGTCACCGCGTACCGGCCGTCCAGCACCGGGATCTGCGAGTAGTTCTTCTGGTGCATGAGGTACGTCGCCTCGGTGAGATCCTGGGTGGGATCGACCGAGTCGACTCCGCCGTGCGCGCACGGCAGGTCGCTGATCCGGAAGGACTGGTGGGGTAGAGCGCCAGGCACGAGGCCCGCCTCGTCCTCCTGGTCGTCGTCCATGCCGGGAGCCGCCGCCGGGACGGACTCCCTGGGTACGACGTGGACCTCCGACTGGATGCCGCATGTGACGAAGTACGGCAGCGTCGCCAGGCCGGCGTCCTTCAGCAGTCGCTCGATGTGGATGACCGCCTGGTCGGTACGTCGCCGCGCGCCGAAGCGCGAGAGCAGATCAGCGAGAGGTACCCGCTGGCCCCGCAGCGCCAGCAGTTCCTCCTCCGATGGGGTATGGAGCACGACCGCGTCACCCGACCTCTGCGTCGCGGAAGACCGTGCGCTTGCCCATGGCGGACACCACGAGCTCCACGAGCTGCTTGGAACGGTTCCGGTAGAAGGTCTCGAAGTCGCCCGCGTGCAGCGCGAGCGGGTCGATGAGGTGCGTCGCGACGACGTCGTCGAACCACTCCTCGCGCATGCCCGACTCAAGGGCCAGGTTCCTCAGGTAGCCGGTGGGCGAGCCCGTCATGCTCTTCCCGGCCCGCAGCGACAGCGGCGTCTTGTTGACGATCGAGTAGGCCCGAGCGCTGAAGGCACGGTGGTGCTTGTCGACCCACGCCTTGGGGAAGATCTGCCGCACGTCCACGCTGTACTCGGCCAGGCGCGCCGCGTTCAGTGGGGCGTCGGTGAAGTACCAGTCGACCGCACCCTGTTTGACCAGGAGGGCGTAGATGCCCTTGTACGCCGCGCTGTTGCGCGTGGTGAGGGTGTCCAGGCGGTCGTTCAGGAACGCCGCCTCCGCGATGGTGTCGGGAACGTCCTCAGTGGTGCCCCGCAACCGTTCGACGAGTTGCTCCACGTCGCGCGGGAAGCGGCTCTCCAAAGACCCGCTGTACATCTCGCCGAGGACGCCGCACCAGTACCACTGTGTGATCAGCTCGTCGGCGCCTACTCTGTCCGTCGCCTCACCCAGGATCGTGCGGACGGCGGCCAGCGGCACCAGCTGGGTGCGGTACGGCAGGTCGGCGGCGCGTACGATGCACTGCCCTTCCAGGAACGCACCCACCCACTCGAAGGCCTCGGCCACACGCGGTGCCAACCGCCGGAAGTCGGCGAGCGGCAGCTGCAGCAGGTCGCGTCGCTTGCAGGACACCCCAGCGCTGGTGGCCGCCTGCTTGAGCTCCCAGGTGCGGACCAGCGCCACTGCCTGGAGGAAGTCGCTACTGCTCAGCCCGTCGTCGAGGCGCGCGGATTCCACGCGGCCGAACACTGGGTAGGCGGACGTCAGGCGCTTCTTGATCTCCTGCCAGGCGTCCGGGAGCTTGTAGTACTCGCCGGTCTCCGCCACGTGCTGCTGGTCGCCCGCATAGGTGGCGGTCAGCAGCTCGAAGACGTTCAGGGGCACACCGCCGGTGTTGACGCGCTCGAACACGGCGCAGACCGCGTCCATGGTCGTGGAGGCGGAAAGCTTGATCATCGGTACCTGGAAGGACTGCATATGGCTGAGCACGAACTGCTGGAACTGACCCCACAGTCCCCAGTTCGTGACGTCGACCTTGACGAACTCCTGGTGCCAGGCATTCACCCGCTGCGTGTCGAAGACGAAGTTGAGCGGGAAGTACTTCGCCTGGCATTCGCCCTCGATGGTGCTCAGGTCGACCGTGTCCCTGCGATGAGGGCCGGTCTTGAGGATGCGGTCCTCGGACACGGACACGATGGCGTCGTCCCGGTCGGCCAGCAGATCGATGGCCTTGGCGATGTCGATGTAGTACCAGCGCCGTAGCTCCTTGCCACGTGCGTCCTTCGTCTCGACCGGATGGTCCCGGTGCAGTGCCTGGAAGAGCGACGTCAGCCGCTGCTGCCCGTCCAGCAGCAGCTGATCGGGCATGCGAGACTCCGTTGCCTCGGCGCCCTTCAGCGGGCGCGTTCGGAAGGGCGAGGAGCCGTTGGTCTGGAGAGCCATCACCACACCGAGCGGATAGTCCAACGTCACCGTCGCGATGAGCGCCCTGATCCGCTCGTCGTCCCACTTCCATTCGCGTTGGAAGTCTGGAAGTTGTAAGGCCCCGGACGCGACGTCGCCGAGGGCGTCGCTGAGTTTCAGAGTGTCGACTGCGACCACGCTGTGTCTTCCCGTCTCGAATCACATTCCTGTCGTTCGCCCCCCACGAGACGGCGAACAGGCCATTCCATCAACGGCAGTTAGGAGAGTCAAGGCGGTTCACCCGCACCGTTGCTCCGGCCGAATGGGAAACTGTCCGAATGAGTACCGAGAGTCGTGATCGAAGCGGATCAGTCAGCGCCGCTCGCCGCCGCGACGTGATCGATGCCCTGCGGCGCGGGGCCGTCCCCGAGAGTGGGCTCGATCTGCTGGCCACCGGTCTCGACCGGTTTCGGGCCGCACTCGACGCGGAGCTCGACGTCGTGGGCTCGGGGGCATCGGTGTTCAAGGCGGTGCGCGGCGAGTACGGGTCCGGCAAGACGTTCTTCGCCCGGTGGCTCGGCGAGCGTGCCAAGCGGCGTAACTTCGCCGTCGCCGAGATCCAGGTCTCCGAAACGGAGACGCCGTTGCACAAGCTGGAGACCGTCTACCGGCGCCTGACCGAGCGGCTGACCACGTCCGGATTCCCGCCGAGCGCGCTGCGGCCCGTCGTGGACGCGTGGTTCTACGCACTGGAGGAGGACGCGCTCGCCGCGGGTGCCTCGGAGGATGACCTGCCGGCCGAGGTCGAACGGCTGCTGGCGACCCGGCTGGCCGAGGTGTCCCGGCATGCTCCCTCGTTCGCCACCGCGCTGCGGGGCTACCGGGCAGCCCTGGCGGCGGGGGACGAGGCCACCGCGTCGGCCGTCCTGGCGTGGCTGGGGGGCCAGCCGCACGTGGCCGCGGCGGCGCGCCGGTCAGCCGGGGTGCGCGGCGACCTCGACCACTTCGGGGCTTTCGGCTTCCTTCAGGGCCTGCTGACCGTGCTACGCGACTCGGGCCACCCGGGGCTGCTCGTCGTCCTCGATGAGGTCGAGACCCTGCAACGGGTCCGCTCCGACGCCCGGGACAAGGCGCTCAACGCGCTGCGTCAGCTCATCGACGAGGTGCACTCGGGCCGCTTCCCCGGCCTGTACCTGCTGATCACCGGCACCCCGGCCTTCTACGACGGCCGGCAGGGCGTGCAACGCTTGGCGCCGCTGGCGGAGCGGCTGGCGACCGACTTCACCACCCATCCCCGCTTCGACAACCCGAGGGCCGTGCAGTTGCGGCTGGCGGGCTTCACACAGGACTCGCTCGTCGGCCTCGGGCTGACCATCCGGGACCTGTACGCGTCGGGTGCCACGGCGCCCGAGCGGGTGAAGGAGGTGGCGGACGACGCGTACGTCGCCGATCTGGCCCGAGCGGTCGGCGGGGCACTGGGCGGCAGGGTGGGCGTCGCGCCGCGACTCTTCCTGAAGAAGCTCGTGGGGGACGTGCTCGATCGCGTGGACCAGTTCGCGGACTTCGACCCGCGCGAGCACTACGCGTTGACGGTCAATGTCACGGAGCTGAGCGAGGTCGAGCGCAACGCCGCGGCCGCGGGAGACGCCGACGGCATCGAGCTGGAACTGCCGTGAGCGAGGTGGCCTCCGACCCGCTGGACCTGCTGCACCCGGGGCTGGCCCATCACGTGGTGAACACGCTGGAGTGGCCGAGCCTCCGTCCGCTCCAGCAGGAGGCGATCACGCCGCTGACGGACGGCGCCGACGCGGTCCTGATCGCCCCCACCGCCGGGGGGAAGACGGAGGCGGCGTGCTTTCCGCTGCTGTCGCGGATGGCGCGGGAGCGGTGGGACGGAACCTCGCTGCTGTACGTCTGTCCCCTTCGAGCCCTGCTGAACAACCTGCTGCCGCGGCTGGAGACGTACAGTTCGTGGCTCGGGCGGACAGCGGCCCTCTGGCATGGCGACGTGCCGCAGAGCCGCCGCAAACGGATCCTGCGCGACCGGCCGGACGTGTTGCTGACCACCCCGGAGTCCCTGGAGGCGATGCTCGTCAGCAGGAACGTCGACCACGGGGCGTTCTTCTCAGGGCTGCGGGCGATCGTCGTCGACGAGGTGCACGCTTTCGCGGGCGACGACCGGGGGTGGCATCTGCTCGCCGTGCTGGAACGGCTGGAGCGGGTGGCCGGGCGTCCGGTGCAGCGTGTCGGCCTCTCCGCGACGGTGGGGAATCCCGAGGAGTTGCTGGGCTGGCTGCAGGGCGCGAATCACGGTCAGCGCGCCGCACGGGTGGTTGCCCCGCACCTGCGGGACGAGCGTCAGACGGCGAAGGCGAATCCGCCCGGCGACGTCCAGCTCGACTTCGTGGGTTCGCTGGCCAACGCTGCCAAGGTGATCGCCGCGCTTCATCGGGGCGAGAAGCGGCTCGTGTTCTGCGAGTCGCGCAGGGAGGTCGAGGAACTCGGCGCGGCGCTGCTGGCCAAGGGCGTGACGACCTTTCTGTCCCACGCGTCGCTCTCCACGGACGAGCGACGGCGGGCCGAGGGAGCCTTCGCCGAGGCCCGCGACTGCGTGATCGTCTCCACCAGCACCCTCGAACTCGGCATCGACGTCGGTGACCTCGACCGGGTCGTGCAGATCGACGCGCCCAGCACCGTCGCCTCGTTCCTGCAACGCCTCGGCCGCACCGGGCGTCGGGCCCGATCGAGCCGCAACTGTCTCTTCCTCGCCACGGACGAGGAGGGGCTGCTGTCGGCCGTGGCGCTGCTGCTGCTCTGGTCGCGGGGCTGGGTGGAGCCGGTCACCGCGCCGCCCGAGCCCCGGCACATCGCCGCCCAGCAGATGCTCGCGCTCTGCCTCCAGGAGCACCAGATCGGCGACCGGTTGTGGCAGGAGTGGTGGGGCGGTCTCGACCCGTTCGGTACCGCTGCCGAACCGATCGTGCGGCACCTGGTGGACGAGGGCTACCTGGACCGGGACGGAGAGCTCCTGTTCATCGGTCGCGAGGCCGAGCAGCGATTCGGTTATCGGCACTTCATGGATCTCACCGCGGTCTTCACGGTCGCCCCCGAGTTCACGGTGCTGGCGGGTCGCACCGTGATCGGCACGACGGACCCCGTGCTGCTCACCGACGAGGTGGTCGGCCCCCGGCGGCTGTTGCTCGCCGGACGCAGCTGGCAGGTGACCTACATCGACTGGTCGCGGCGTCGCTGTTTCGTCGAGCCCGCGGACGGGGGCGGCCGGGCCCGCTGGGGTGGGGTCGGCTTCGCGCACACGGCGTCGTACGAGCTGGCACAGGCGGCACGCGAGGTGCTGCTCGGCGCGACTCCTCCGATTCGGCTCACCCGTCGTGCCGAGATCGCCCTTGCTCGGGTGCGAGAGGACGGCGCGGAGTTCGTGGCCGACGACGCCACCGTCATCGTCCGTGGCGGGCGGGACACCAACGTGCGGTGGTGGACATGGGCGGGCTACCGCGCGAACGTGACCCTCGCCGCCACCCTCAGCAGTGTGGCCGACCCGCTGCAGCGGCCGACCAACACGTACGTGCGGCTGCGCGAGGACATCACCCCGCGGGAGTGGGGTAAGGCCGTCGCGGACGGTGCCGCGCACCTGTGCCTTCCCGCGGTGACTCCCGAGGCGCTGAAGGGGCTCAAGTTCAGCGCCGCGCTTCCCTCACGCCTGGCGGAGGCGACCCTCGCCGCCCGCCTGGCTGACCTCGACGGCGCAGCGGAATGTCTGCGGGAGCAGGTCAGGTTCACCGGACAGGGCCGCTGATCCGCACGCCGGCATCTCGCCGTCTCAGGCGGTCGGGCGGTAGCAGCGGGCCCTGCGGCGGTCGTCGCGGCGGACGATGCCCTGTCGTTCGAGTCGTCTGAGGTGGTACAGCACGGTGGAGGCGCTGGACAGGCCGACGGCCTGGGCGATCTCGCGGACGGTGGGGGCGTAGCCGTGCTCGGCGATGGCCTCCCTGATCGCCCGGACTATGCCTTCCTGTCGCTCGGTCACGCCGCCCTCGCGACGTCGGGATGCGCGTCCTGCTGCTCGTGCTCGCGGACGTGCCGGCGTAGTTGCGCCCAGGTCGCCGCCGACCGCCGGTCGCCCCAGAAGGGGTGGCAGGCGATGCGGCAGGACAGCCGCAGCAGCCGCCGGCGCAGCACCGTCGTGCCGATGCCGGGCGGCGCGGTGGCGAGGGCCTGGTAGACGCGGTTCCAGTCGTGTTGGTCGCGGATCAGGTCGGGAGGGAAGCCGTGGTGCGCCATGCCCAATATTGAAACATGTGTTCGATTAATCTGGGCGGTTTTCGTTCGGCGTGTCCCGGCGGAACCGAGGTCCCCGGCGTAGGTCCAGGGTGGCGAGGGCGAGGCGTTCCGCGGCGAGGAGGAGGGCGAGAGCGGCGCTCGCCACCGCGCCCCAGGCCAGGTCGGGGAGCCAGATCAGGGCCGTCCGCGTCGTGCCGCCGAGCGCGGTGGGCAGCACCCACCACAGGACGGCCGCGAGGGCCAGCGCCGCGCTCACGGAGCCGGCGGTGGTGAGCAGGATCCGGCGCCGGGAGCGGGCGCGGTAGCGGGCGGCGCGGCGGCGGACGGGCAGCCGCCGGGTGGCCGGGGAGAGGACGCAGAGCAGCAGAGCGGTGGCGAGGCCCGCCGCCAGCCACGGGAACGCCAGGGCCAGCGGGTCGGCCGCCGTGCGCACGGGTTCGGCGCCGGACAGGAGTTGAGCGGCGCCGAAGGCGGCGTCGAGGAACTGTGCGTCGCGCAGCATGCTGAAGGCGTTCTGCAACACGACGACGGCCCGGTCGCTTTCGGGCAGCATGACGATCATGGCCTGGTAGCCGGGTAGGGCGCCGCTGTGCCAGACCATCCGCTCATCGGTGCCGTCGAGCGTTCCGACCGACCAGCCGAGGCCGTACCGGTCGGCGCTGCTCTCGACGTGGCCCTCCTGGGTGAGAGCCGTGGACTCCGCGGAGAGCACCCGCCGTCCGTCGAGTTCACCGCCGCCCAACTCGGCCAGCACGAAACGGCTGAGGTCGTCCACCGTGCCCCCGACGTAGCCGTACGGTGTGCCCGACGTGTCGTAGGCCGCGTCGTACGGGACGGGTTCGCCGAAGACGTAGCGGTGGCCCGGGGCCACCCGCTCGCGTTCGAAGTCCTCCTCGGTGGCGACGGCGTGCGTCATGCCGAGCGGGTCGAGGATCTCCTGGTGGAGGTAGTCGCCGAACGGTCGGCCCGAGACCTCCTCGACCAGCGCGCCGAGCACGAGGTAGCCGGCGCTGGAGTACGCGTAGGTCTCGCCGGGTGGACCGGTCGGCGCGACGTCCGCGAGGCCGTGGGCCGCGGCGGCGAGCGCGCCAGGGGCGTTGTCGTAGCGCTCGGCGACCGTCGCGGTCGCCGAGACGGGGATGCCGCTGGTGTTGGTGAGCAGATGCCGCGGGGTGATCCGCTCGGACTGTTCGGGGTCGGCGAGGGTGAACCACGGCAGGTACGCGCGTACCGGCGTATCGAGGTCCACCCGGCCGGCGTCCACCAGCTGCATCACGGCCATGCCGGTGACCGGCTTCGCGAGCGAGCCCCAGAGGAACGGCGTCTCCGGGGTCACCGGGTCCCCTCGGCCATCCGCCCCGAAGACCTGCCGGTGCACGACCTCGCCGTCCTCGATCACCGCGAGCGCCGCGCCCGGTGTCTCGGTCGCGGCCAGCCGGTCGCGCACGTGGTCGTCGATCCGTGACCACGAGGTCGCCGCTGTCGAGTCCGATGTCGATATCGACGCCGACGCCGACGCCGACGCGGTCGCCGGGTCCGAGCCGAACAGGGCTACGGCGGCCAGCACCGTGCCGAGCGTGCCGATCGTCGCGGTGCGCCACCAACGGTGGTTGACCCGCGCCGTGGTCGTCACGGCTGATATCTCCGGCATGGCAGAGGTTCCGTTCTGTCGCGGACCGGGGTGGTGCTCCCCGCCCTCGTTTTTACAATATGATCATATTGTTTAACGGGGTCGCAAGTCCGGACGTCCGGATAGGCTGACGGCATGCCGAAGGTCGTCGATCACCAGGCCAGGCGGGCCCAGGTCGCCGACGCCGTGCGGCGGCTGATCACCGAACAGGGTCTGGATCGGGTCACCGTGGCGCGGACCGCGGCGGAGGCCGGGGTGTCAGTCGGTCATGTGCAGCACTACTTCGCCAGCAAGGACGAAATGCTGCTGTTCACCCACGAGCGGGTCGTCCAGGAAGTGCTCGAACGCGTGGTGGCGCTGCGCGAACGGTCGGTCGAGCGGCGCCTGCCGATCCGTGACGTGGTGGTCGACGGGCTCGCGTCATGGCTGCCGGTCGACGCGCGCCGCCGCTCCGCGTTCCGGGTCACCCTGGCGTTTCTCGGGCGGACCGTGGAGAACCCGACGCTGGCCCGCGCGTACGCCGAGACCGGGACGCGGATCAGGGCCATGCTCGCCGAGGCGGTGACCAACGGGAAGGAATGCGGCGAGGTCCCCGAGGGCACGGATCCCGCCGTCTCGGCCCTGGACCTGCACTGTCTCGTCGAGGGGTTGGCCCTGCAACTCGGCTCCGACCCGGACGAGACCGCCTCGCGCGCGGCGTTCGACCTGCTGACCGCGCGCGTCACCGCCGTCTTCCCGGGCCGCTGCCGCCAGTACGAGTGACGGACCCGCCGACGCACCACCAGCGGGCGGCCTCGCCTTCCGACACTCAACCTGGGCCGCGTTGGCCAGAAAGCTCGGCCGAGCGAGGTGAGGTCCAGGTCGGCGGGCGGCGGTTCGTCGGGGGTGTCGGGGTGTGGGCCGACCAGACGGCACGTGCCGTCGACCCACCAGGTGCGCACCTCCGCGCCGACGAAGGATTCGAAGCGGCGCAGTACGAAGCCGCCGACCATGTCCTCTCCGCGCAGCGTGCGGAAGCGGCTGGCCACGGCCCAGGCCTGTTCGGCGTCGGCCAGATCCGGGATGAATGCCGCCCGGTCGTCGCCCGCGGTCCACCGCGAACGCGGCGTCGCCGGCCGCAGCGTCTCGTACCAGCCGGGCAGTTCGTGCGCGCGGCGGTACTGCTCGGCGCTGGTACGCAGCGTGACACCGCGTGCGGTCAGGGCGCGTTCGAGGGCGGCGTACGGTCCGGAACGCACCATCCAGCCCCGGTAGACCGCCGTCGCCTCCCCTTCTGGGACGCGTTCGACCGCCCGGTCCGCGCCCTCAGGACTGGCCAACGCGTCATGGTCCACCAGGGCCACGTCCCACCCGGCCTCCCGCGCCGCCCCGGCCTCCGGCACGAAGTGCTCGTCCACCCGGCGGGGACGCACCACATCAGAGGGCAACAGCAACATCATGCGTCCACGATGACGGGTCCGCCGTACCGGCTGCCACGGGTTTCCGACGGGTGAGTGGGGCGGCCCCGCGCAGTAGCATCGCCGGGATGGGGGATATCGAGGCGTTGGTGCCGAGTGCCGTGCGGGCCGATGCGGCGCTGTTGGGGGAGGTCGGCGCGGAGGAACTCGTCGCGTACGTGGTGGACTCGACGCGGCCGTGGTGGCGTCGGCGGGCCTGTGTCGTCGCGCTGGCCGGGCGGGTGCCGGAGCACCGTGTCGGTGAGTTGGTCGCGCGGCTTCGGGACCCCGACGACGTGGGCGAGGTGCGCATCGCGCTTCTTGACCTCCTCGCGGGCCGCGCGGAGCTCCTGCCGTGGCTGCGGCACGAGGACCGGCGGCACGAGACCTCGTACGGCGTGCCCGAGGCGATGCTCAAGGCGCGCGGCCTGCTCGGTGACCGGACGGCGGCGGGTGAGTTGGCGACGCTCGCGGACAGTCCGTGGCCGCGCCGGCGGGTGGTCGGCGAGGCCGGCCTTGACGCGCTGGTCGACCGGTACGGGGTCGAGGCGGTCCTGGCAGGGCTGGGTGACGCGCGACCCGAGGACCGCGCCTTCCGTGTCCGGACGCGGGCCCGCGCCGGCGAGGACGTGACCGACGCGCTCGCGGACCCCGACCGGGGCGTCGCGCATCTCGCCCAGTCGCTCCTGGTCGATACGGACCGGCTGCGCGCCTACCTCGACGAGGCGCCGACGACCGAGGCGAGGCTGTGGGCGGCGTACGCGCTGCACCGGCTCACCGACGACGCCACCGAGACCCGGGCGATCGACGAGGAGCTGGGACGTCCCCGGGTGGCGATCCCCGGACTGGACGACGAACTCCGCCGCCCGATCGTGCACGAGTACGCGCCCCGCTGCCAGCGGCAGAGCGATCCGCGGTGGCGGATCGAGGCCCTGTGCGCAGAGCCACCCGTCCTCCCCGACGAGGACGAACAACTCAGCCGGGCGACCGCCGCGCTCACCGCGGCCGGCCTCGCACCGGAGCCCCCGGTCTCCTGCGGGCAGGACCACCAGCAGGGCCGCGGCACGTACCACGTGATCAGGTTCGGCGGGAGCCACGTTCTGATCAGCACCCTCGGGCCGTTCGCCACGGGGCACGACGCCGACCCCGCCGCCCGCCGGACCCTGGAGTCGGCCGGCTTCCGCTGGATCGACGAGACCACCGGCGCGATCACGGTCACCGATCTCTGCGTCTACTACTTCGGCGACCGCGGGCCCCTCACCGTCGAAACCCTGCTGTTCTACTGGCAGGACTAGAAGCTGCCGAAGCCGGCGCCGTGGCTGCTGTGGTGGGAGGTGCCGCTGGGGTTGGTGATGGCGGTTGGGCAGGGGGTCGGGGGAGGGGGAAAGGTCGTGGGGGTGGACCAGTGCTCGCGGGTGGAGGTGGACCACCATTCGTTGAACGAGCCGTGGAGGTGGTCGGTGGTGGTCTCCTCCACGACGCGGAGGCGGGCGGCGGCGTCCCAGGAGAGGGAGGCGACCCGCATGTTCCTGCGCAGGAAGAGGAGCATGTCCTCAAGACCGGACGCGATCAGTCGCTCCCGGGAGTGGCGGGTGACCTGGGAGGGGGACCGGTCGGCGGGCGGGACGTCGTGGCGGAAGACCCAGACGTGGGTGGTGTCGGGGTACTCGGACAGGCACCAGCCCCATACGGGCTTGGCCGCCACGGCCTGGTAGCGGTCCCGCAGCTCCCGTTGGCGGCGTTGCTCCTGCCGGAGGCGCCACACCTGCTCGTGGCGCAGATCCTCCTGGCGGCGGAGCTCCTCGGCCTCCACGGCGGCCAGCCGGTGGGCGATCGCCTCGTGCACCGGGCGGTAGGCCGCGGTCGCCGCGTCGGTGAGCTCGCGGTGGCGCTGGCGGGCCCGGGCCACGCGGTCTCTGCTGCCGGGCAGATGGCGGGACCAGCCGGCCGTGACGCGGGTCAGCTCCGCCTCCGCGGCGCAGACGGTCGCCTGGTACCACCGCGACGCCGCCGTCCACTGCTGGTGTTCCGCCGGGGTGCCCGGCACCGTGTCGTGCGAGTACCAGACGCGGGGTGGGGCGCCCATGCCGCCCGCGTACCCGCGGAAGAGCACGTCCGCCGGCTGCTGATGAGGTGCGCTGAGTTGGTGCAGTGGAATCCGTACCTGCCCGACCATGGTCGGCCACCTCCCTCGCGAGGCCCTCCCCCGATTCTGGGGGACGGGGTCGGGGAGCCCTCCCGAACGCGAGGTCAGCGGTTGTAGGCCGGCATGGGGCCGCGGAGGTCGTGGCCGACCTCGTCGCAGCGGTGCAGCACGTCGTCCGGGAGCGGGCCGCGGGCCAGCGCGTCGAGGTTGGTGCGGAGGTGGTCCACCCGGGAGGCGCCGACGAGCACCGCGGTGGTGACCGGGCGGGACGCCACCCAGCGCAGCGCCAGTTCCGGGAGGCCGAGGCTGGCCTCCGAGGCGATCGCGGACAGCGCGTCCACAGCCTCGAACTGGCGGCGGTTCCAATACCGTTCGCGGTACGCAGGGGAGAGCCGGGAGGTGCCGAAACGCCCCGCGCCCGGTTCGGCGTCGAAGCGGTAGCGGCCGGACAGCAGGCCGCCGCCGAGCGGGTTGTAGACGATCGTCTCGACGCCGGCCGCCGCGGCGAACGCGGCGTACTCCTCGTCGAGGCGGCGGGCCAGCAGGTTGTACATCTGCTGGGCGACGGCCGGACCCGGCAGGCCGGCCTCGGCGAACAGGTGCCGCAGTTCGGCGATCTGCCAGGCCGCGTAGTTGGAGACGCCGATCCGGCCGACCAGGCCCTCGCGGGTGAGCGCCGCCAGGGCCTCGACGGTCTCCGACAGGGGCGTCGTGGGGTCGGGCTGGTGGAGATAGAAGAGGTCGACCCGGTCGAGGCCGAGGCGTCGCAGGCTGCCGGTCAGGCAGGCGCGGAGCGCCTTCGCCGACAACGGGGGCGCGTCGCCCGCGTCGGGATGCGGCATACCGGCCTTGGTGGCCACGGAGAACACGCCGCGCCGGGTACTCAGCAGCTCGCCGAGCATCTCCTCGGTCATGCCGCCGGCGTAGACGTTGGCGGTGTCCAACTCGGTGGCGCCGGCGTCCCGGACCAGGTCGAGCATGGTGGCCGCGGTCTCGCGGTCCACCGTGTCGCCGAAGGTCATGGTGCCGAGCACGGGGCGGGGTTGGGGCCGCTGTTGGGTCACGGCGGGGACCTCCGTTCGGGACGAGCGGTCGGGCTTCACCCTGGCAGCTTTGCGCGAAACGCGCAACAGACGTACTTTCTTTCCTGGCGGTGATGGTGGTGACGGCGGCGAGAAGGAGACGGTGTGGTGGACGCTCGTGTGCTGCTCGTCGCCGACGATCTGACGGGTGCGGCGGAGAGTGCCGCGGCATTCCTGCCGCGTGATGTGCGCATCGAGGCGGTGGAGGGAGTGCGCGAATCACGCGTGGTGCGCGACGTGGTGGTGGTCGACACCGACTCCCGGTATCTGCCGGAGGCGGAGGCCGCCCGCCGCTGCCGGGTGGCGCTGGCGCGCGGCCCGGCCGGCGCGATGATCGTGAAGAAGATCGACTCCACGCTGCGGGGGCCGCTTGCCGCGGAGGTCACGGTGCTCGCCGCGGGCGGTCCCGTGGTGGTGGCGACGGCGTCGCCCGCACTGGGGCGGACCGTCGTCGGCGGTGTGGTGCACGTCCATGGAGTGCCGCTGGTGCGCTCCGGGGTGTGGGCCGCGGAGTCGCGGCCGGCACCGGAGAGCATCGCGGCGGCCCTCGCACCGGTTCGTTCGGAGGTGGTCGAACTGGCCGCGGTCCGGGGTGCGCTGCGCGCGCTTGTGGCGCGGCTTGGCGCCGTCCTGCACCGGGGCGCGGTGCCCGTGTGCGACGCCGAGACGGAGGAGGACCTGGACCGGTCGTCCGGGCGGGCCAGCAGACCGGTCGCCCGGTCCGCTGGGTCGGCTCGGCGGGACTCGCGTACGCCCTGGCCAGGGCACTTGCCCCGACTCTCGCCGGGTTCAACGGATCGCGCGCAGAGGGCTGGGGTGCTGGTGCGGCCACCGAAGGCTCGGCTGGCTGGGCCAGCGGTGTGTCCGGAGATGGCCCGGCCGGGAGGGCCGGTGCTGTGCACTCCGGTACGTCTGGTGGCGGCCCGGCCGGTGTAGCGGCCACGGAACGCTCGGCTGGCGGGGCGGCCGGCGCAGTGGCCGGCGAAGGCTCGGCTGGCGCGGCCGGTGGGGGCGGTTGGCCTCCGTTGTTCGTGGTGGGGTCCGCGTCCGTGGTGGCGCGGGAGCAGGTGGGGCGGCTGGGCGGGGTGGTGGACGACGTCGTGGAGCTGGACCCGGGCGCGGAGCCGCGGGTGGTGGCGGACCGGGTCGCGGGGCGTTGCGCCGTGGTCCGGCTGCCGGAGCTCGCCGCCGGGCGGGAGAGCACCACCCGGTCGTCAGCCGCGGCGGCGGAGTTGGCCGCGGTGGCCGCCGCGGCCGCGGCCACGCACGGCGCCCTGGTGTTGACCGGCGGTGAGACGGCGCGGGCCGTGCTCACCGCACTCGGCATCGCCGAACTCCGCGTGGTGGCCGCCTGGGACGACGGCGCCGTCGTCAGCGTCACGCCGGACGGCCGGACGGTCGTCACCAAACCGGGCGCGTTCGGCGGCCCGGACGCCCTGCTGCGGATCGCCCGCCGGCTCGGCATTCAGCATCAGGAGCCTGAAGAGGAGAACAGATGAACACACCGCTGGTCGCCGTCACCATGGGCGACGGCGCCGGGGTCGGCCCCGAGGTGGTGGTCCGGGCGCTGACGGACACTCCCCCAGCCTTCGGCCGGGGGGACCCCCATCCGCGCGCGCTCTGCCGGCCGCTCGTGGTGGGCGACCTGGCCCGGCTGCGCGACGCCGCCCGGATCTGCGGCGTCGACGTCGAACTGCGGGCCGTCGAAGGGCCCGAGGACGCCACGTTCGCACCCGGCACCATCGAGGTGGTCGACCTCGGCCTGCTGCCCGACGCGCTGCCGTACGGCGAACTGTCCGCGGTGGCCGGCGACGCCGCGTACCAGTACATCAGGGTGGCGTGCGAACTGGCCGTCGCCGGCCGCGTCCAGGCGATCTGCACCGCCCCCCTCAACAAACGGGCGCTGCACGCCGGCGGACACCCGTACCCGGGGCACACCGAACTGCTCGCCGAACTGTGCGGCATCGAGGAGGTGTCGATGATGCTGGCGACGCCCACCGTGCGGGTCATCCACGTCACCACCCATATCGGCCTGATCGACGCCATCGAGCGGATCGACGACGGCCTGGTGGAGCGGACCGTCCGGCGGGGCCACGGCACGCTGCGCGACTCCGGCATCGACGCGCCCCGGATCGGGGTGTGCGGCATCAACCCGCACGCCGGCGAGGACGGGCTGTTCGGCCGCGGCGAGGAGGAGACCAAGATCGTGCCCGCCGTTCGCCGTTGCCGGGACGACGGCATCGACGCGCGCGGCCCGCTGCCGGCCGACACCGCGTTCTTCCTGGCGGGCCGGGGCGACTACGACCTCATCGTGGCCATGTACCACGACCAGGGGCACGCGCCGGTGAAGGTGCTCGGCCTGGAGGCGGGCGTCAACATCACCGTCGGGCTGCCCGTCATCCGGACCTCCGTCGACCACGGCACGGCGTTCGACATCGCGGGCACCGGGGCGGCCGACGCCGGCAGCATGATCGAGGCGCTACGCCAGGCGGCGACGCTGGCGCCGAGCCCGTGAACGACCGTCAGACGGCGCGCGAGCGGCGCGCGGCCATCGTCGCCCTGGCCACCTCCGACGGGCGGGCCGGCGTCGAGGAGTTGGCGGCGCGTTTCGACGTCACCGCGTCCACGATCCGGCGCGATCTCGCCCTGCTGACCTCGCAGGGCCATCTGGCCCGCACCTACGGCGGCGCGATGCCGAGCGCGCCGGCCGCCGAACCCTCACTCGGCCAGCGCTCCCGCGAGGCGTTCCGGCAGAAGCACGCCATCGCCGCGTGGGCCGCCGAACGCGTCGGCCGGGACGAGACCGTGCTGCTCGACGCCGGCACCACCACGGGACATCTGGCCCGGGCGCTGCGCCACCGCGACCGGCTGACCGTGGTCACCCTCGGGCTCACCGTGGTCAACGAGTTGGCGGACGCGGACGGCGTCCAGGTGCTGTGCCTGGGCGGCCGGCTGCGGCATATCAGCCAGGGCATGGTCGGCCCGTTCGCCGAGGCCGCGCTCGAACGGGTCACCGCCGACCGGGCGTTCCTCGGCGCCGACGGCCTCACCGTCGAACGCGGCATCTGCGAGGCAGAGCTGGAGCAGACCCGGCTCAAGGAGCTGATGATGGCCCGCGCCGGCCGGGTGTACGTGCTCGCCGACGCCAGCAAGCTCGGCCGGCGCCCGTTCCACGCCTGGGCGCGCATGCCGGCGGCCTGGACCCTGGTCACCGACGACGGCGCCGACCCGGCCGAGGTGGCCCGCTTCCGGGAGGCCGGGGTCGAGGTGGTCGTGGTGGACGGGCGGGGCGGTCGGACCGGATCGCCGGAGGAACGCCCAGGTACGTGACGCCGTTTGGGACGTCGTTTGTGACGTCGTGTGGAACGCCCGTTGCGGGAGATGTCCAACTGTCAAACATGGTCAGTTGGACACCATTGTTCCGGGTGATGGGCGAGAGGTTCGCCACTCTTTGGACGCCTGTTGTGGTCCCGGATGTCAGAGGTACGGTGGAGCCGCTGTTGATGTTTGGATGAACATCAATCAGGACCGAACATGCCAGCGTGCGACCTGCCTGCCAATCTCCTGACTCGACCGACCCGTCACGTGTGCTGCCCTGGATCACTTAGCCGTGGTTCCACGCCTGTGGTGAAGAGGAGTTCTACATGGGGGAGAGGCCGTCGCCGCGCGGCCCGATGATGCCGCTTTCCGCTGCTCAACGGGGAATCTGGTACGCACAGCAGGTCAACGAGAGCAGTCTCTCCTACAACATAGCCCTTTACCTGGATATCCCGGGTGCGGTGGACGGCGCCCTCGTGGAACGCGCGCTGCGCACCGTCGTCGCCGAATGCGACGGGCTGCGCGTCGTTTTCCTGGAGGTCGAAGGACACCCGACGCAGTGCGTCGCCGACGATATCGACCTCAGACTGCGCGTTCTCGACCTGCGGGACGCGCCCGCGCCCTTCGACGCGGCGCTCGACTGGATGCGCCGGCGCATGACCGTCCGGTACGACCTGGAGCGCGGCCCCGCCTTCGACTTCGCGCTGATCCGCGTTTCCGACGACCGAAGCCTGCTGTACGAGGGATTTCACCATCTGGTTGTCGACGGCATCGGCATAGCGTCCGTCAACCGGCGCTTGGCCGCCGTCTATACGGCGCTGCACGCGGGAACGCGGCCGGGCCCGCCCCCGTTCGGCTCGTTCGCCGAGTATCTGGCGCGCGAGGAACGGCGCCGGAGATCGCCGGCGTTCGAGGAGTCGGCCCGCTGGTGGCGGACGCGGCTGGCCGACCGCCCGGAGCCGACCTACGTCGCCGGCGGCACGCGGCTGGTCCGCGAGGTCCGCCGGGCCACGACGGTGCTGTCCGCCGAGGAGTTCGCCCGCGTCACCGCCGCCGCCGCGGCGGCGGGCACGCCGTGGTTCCGGCTCCTCGCCGCCGCCACCGCCGCGTACGTGGGCCGCGCCCGCGGCGACGAGGACCACGTGATGCTGAGCCTCGCGGTCAGCGGGCGCACCTCCGAGGACGTCCGCGACCTGCCCGCGCTGACCGCCAACGTGCTGCCGCTGCGCGTCGCCGTCCGCCGGGACCAGACCTGGGCCGAACTGGCGCGGGCCGTGTCCGCCGAGATGGTTGCCGCCCTGCGGCACCAGGACTACCGCGGCGAGGACATCCGCCGCGATCTCGTTCCGCACCCCGGCGGCCCGTACTTCGGGCCCGTCGTCAACAAGCTGCCTCTCGGCGAGCCGTTCCGTCTGGGTGAACACTCCGCCGGCCTGCACAAGATCTCGCCCAGCCCGGTGGACGACCTGTCGCTGTTCTTCTGCCGCCTTCCGGAGGGCGGGCTGCGCATCGACACCCACGCCGCCGCCGACCACTACAGCCAGGCCGACGTCGACGACCACCACGCGCGGCTGATGCGCCTCGTCGGCGATATCGCCACGGCCGGCCCGGATCAGCCCGTGGGGCGCGCCCTCGCGCTCGATCCCGCCGAACGGGACCGGCTGTTGGAATGGGGCCGGGGTCCCGACGCACACTCGGGCAACGCACCGGCCTCCGGCCGGTCGTCCGCCGCGACGGCGGTCGCGCTGTTCCGGGAACGGGTCGCGCGCACCCCCGACGCACCGGCGCTGGCCGGCGATGGCCGCACCTGGACCTACGCCGAGTGGAACGCCTGGTCCAACCGGATCGCGCACCATCTGCTGTCCCGGGGCGTCACCGCCGAACAGCGCGTCGCGGTCGTGCTGGGCCGTTCCCCCCTGTCGGTGGCGGCGATGGTGGGCGTCTGGAAGGCTGGCGCCGTCTACGTGCCGGTGGATCCCGACTACCCGCCCGAACGGGTGGCGTTGATGCTGGCCGACGCCCGGCCGGCCGCGGTGCTCGACGCCGACTGGGCCGAGGTCACGGACCTGTCCGCGTATCCCGCGGACGACCCAGCCGACGATCCGGCCGCCGACCGCCGCAGCGACGTGCGGCCCGTCGCCGCCTACCTGCTGTACACCTCGGGCTCGACCGGGCGGCCGAAGGGCGTCGAGGTCACGCACCGTGGCCTGGGCCGCCTGGCCGCCGCGCAGGCGGAGCGGTTCGCGGTGACGCCGCGGAGCCGGGTGGCGCAGTTCGCCTCGACGAGCTTCGACGCCTCGGTGTCCGAGGTGCTGATGAGCGTCGCCGCGGGCGCGGAGCTCGTGGTGGCGCCGCGCGGCCGCATCGTGGGGCGCGAACTCGTCGACCTGCTCCAGCGGTTAGCGATCACCCACGTCACCCTGCCGCCCTCCGTGCTGGCCACGGTGGACGAGGCCGGCGGCCCTGACCCGCTCGGCACCGTGGCGTGTCTGGTGGTGGCGGGCGAGGCGTGCCCCCCCGATCTGGTGCGCCGGTGGGCCACCCCCGACCGGCGGGTGGTGAACGCCTACGGGCCGACCGAGGCCACCGTCTGCGTCGCGATGAGCGAACCGCTGACCGGGCGGGAGACCACGCCGCCGATCGGCACGCCGCTGCCCGGCACCCGGCTGTTCGTGCTCGACGCGGCGCTGCGGCTGGTGCCGCCCGGCGTGGCCGGCGAGCTGTACGTGGCGGGCGAGGGCGTGGCGCGCGGCTACGCGGGTCGCCCCGACCTGACCGCGGAGCGGTTCGTGGCCTGCCCAGGCGCGGCAGGCGAGCGGATGTACCGGACCGGGGACGTCGTCAGATGGGACGCCGCCGGCCGGCTGGTCTTCGTCGGCCGGGCCGACGAGCAGGTGAAGCTGCGCGGGTTCCGCATCGAGCCAGGAGAGATCGAGGCGGTGCTGTGCGCACGGGCCGGCGTCGCGCGGGCCGCCGTCGTGGTCCGGGAGGACCGTCCCGGGGCCTGGGGGAGCCTCGTCGCCTACGTCGTGCCGGACGGAAACGCCGCCGACGGCGGCCCGGTGCGGGGGCTGCGGGAGTGGGCGGCGGCGCGGCTGCCCGACTATATGGTGCCCGCCGCCTTCGTGCCGGTGGATGCCCTGCCGCTGACCCCCGCAGGCAAGCTCGACCGGGCCGCCCTGCCCGCCCCCGACTACGCGGCGGGCGAGAACGGTGTGGGCACCGGCCGGGCGCCGCGGTCGCCGCGCGAGGAGTTGCTGTGCGGGCTCTTCGCCGAGGTGCTGGGCATCGAGGGCGGGGCCTCGGTGACCGTCGACGACAGCTTCTTCGACCTTGGCGGGCATTCGCTGCTGGCGACCCGCCTGATCAGCCGCATCCGCGCCGTGCTTGGCGCCGAACCCCCCGTGCGGACCGTGTTCGAGGCTCCGACGGTCGCCGAACTCGCCGAACGGCTGACGGCCGGCGGCGATCCGGGTACGGACCTCGTGCGGCGCCCCCGGCTGGCCCCGACGGCGGAGCGGCCTGCCCTGGTCCCGCCGTCGTTCGCCCAGCAGCGGCTGTGGTTCCTGCACCGGATGGAGGGCCCCTCCGCGACCTACAACATGCCGCTCATGCTGCGGCTGTCCGGCGATGTGGACGCCGAGGCGCTGCGGGCGGCGGTCGGCGACGTGCTGGTCCGCCACGAGTCGCTGCGGACGGTGTTCCAGGAGGTGGAAGGACAGCCGTACCAACGCGTCCTGGAAGTTGAACAGTCGGATCTGGAGCCGGACCTGCCCTGGGAGCGCCGGCGGGTTGCGGCCGACCGGCTCGACGCGGAGCTGCGGGCGGCGGCGCGGCATCCATTCGACCTGGCCACCGAGATCCCCGCCCGCGCCTGGCTGTTCAGCACCACCGACCGGGACCACGTGTTCCTCATGGTGCTGCACCACATCGCGGCCGACGGCTGGTCGCTGGACCCGCTTGCCCGCGACCTGATGACCGCCTACGAGGCGCGCTGCGCCGGCCGCGCGCCCGCATGGCAGCCGCTGCCCGTGCAGTACGCGGACTACACGCTCTGGCAACGGGAGTTGCTCGGCGAGCGCGAGAGCCCGGACAGCCCGTACGCCCGGCAACTCGCGTACTGGACGGAGCAGCTGGCCGGCCTGCCCGAGGTGATCGAGCTGCCCACCGACCGGCCGCGCCCCGCGGTCGCCTCGTACCGGGGCGACCTGCTGCGGCTGGTCTGGGACGCGGAGCTGCACCGCGGGGTGACGTCGCTGGCCCGGGCCAACGGGGCCACGGTGTCGATGGTGTTGCAGGCGAGCCTGGCCGCGTTGCTGACCCGGCTGGGCGCCGGCACCGACGTGCCGATCGGCTCGCCGATCGCCGGCCGCACCGACGAGGCGCTGGACGATCTGGTGGGCTTCTTCGTCAACAGCTGGGTGCTGCGGGCGGACACCTCGGGCGATCCGACGTTCGCCGAGCTGCTCGGCCGGGTCCGGGAGGTCAGCCTCGCGGCGTACGAGCACCAGGACATCCCGTTCGAGCATCTGGTGGAGGCGCTGAACCCCACCCGCTCGGCCGCCCACCACCCCCTCTTCCAGATTTGGCTGGCCCTGCAGAACACCACCCAGCCCAGCTACGAACTGCCGGGCCTGCACGTCACCTTCGACCGCGTCTCCACCGGCACCGCGCGTTTCGACGTGCTGCTGTCGCTGACCGAACAGTTCGACGGTGAGGGAGCGCCGGCCGGCCTCACGGGCGTCGTCGAGTACGCCACGGACCTGTTCGACGCCGCCGGCGTGGAGCTCCTGCTGGACCGCTGGCAACGCCTGCTGCGGCATCTCGTCGCGGCCCCCGACACCCCCGTCGGCCGGGTGGACGTGCTCACCCAGGGCGAGCGCAACGACGTGCTCCGCGCCTGGAACGACACCGCGCACCCGCTTCCCGACACCACCGTCTCCGAACTCGTCGCGGTCCGGAACGGCACGGACGTCGCCGTGGTCTTCGAGGGCGCCGAGCTGACCTACGCCGAGCTCAACGCCTGGGCGAACCGGCTCGCGCACCGGCTGATCGCGAACGGCACCCGCCCCGGCGACGTCGTCGCGGTGTCCCTGCCCCGTTCCCTGGAACTGGTGGTCGCGCTGCTCGCCGTGCTCCGGGCGGGGGCGGCCTATCTGCCCGTGGACGCCGGCTACCCGGCCGAGCGGATCGCGTACATGCTCGCCGACGCCCGGCCCGTCGCGAACCTCGACGACCCGGCGGCGGTGCGCGACGCCCGCGACGCGGACGCGCCGACCCCATCCCTGGACCAGGCCCTGGACCAGGCGCCGGAGGTCGGGATCCGGCCGGGGCATCCCGCCTACGTGATCTACACCTCCGGGTCGACCGGGCGCCCCAAGGGCGTCGCCGTCTCGCACCGCGCCATCCTCAACCGCCTGCTGTGGATGCGGGACGCGTACGAACTGGGACCGGACGACCGGGTGGTGCAGAAGACGCCGTCCGGATTCGACGTCTCCGTCTGGGAGTTCTTCGCCACCCTGATCGCCGGCGCCACCCTGGTCGTCGCGAGACCGGACGGCCACCGCGACCCCCGCTATCTGGCCCGGCTCATCCAGGAGCAGCGGATCACAACGGCCCACTTCGTTCCGTCGATGCTGGACAGCTTCCTCAACGAGCCCGCCGCGGCCGGCTGCACGAGCCTGCGCCAGATCTTCTGCAGCGGCGAGGCCCTGTCGCCGGCGCTGGCGTCGCGCCTGCACGACACGCTCGACGCCGACCTGCACAATCTCTACGGCCCCACCGAGGCCGCCGTCGACGTCACCTACTGGCACAGCACGCCCGGCGCGGACGTGGTGCCCATCGGCGCGCCGGTCTGGAACACCGGGGTCTACGTGCTGGACCGCGGGCTGCGGCCCGTACCGCCCGGCGTGGCCGGCGAGTTGTACCTCGCCGGGACCCAGCTGGCCACCGGTTACCTCGGCCGCCCGGGGCTGACCGCGGAGCGCTTCGTGGCCTGTCCGTTCGGGTCGCCGGGAGCCCGGATGTACCGGACGGGTGATCTGGTGCGGTGGGATGCTCCCCCGGGCCCTCGGGGGCCCGGGAGGTGCCCCCATGGACAGTTGGTGTTCCTCGGGCGCGCCGACGATCAGGTCAAGCTGCGCGGGTTCCGTATCGAACTGGGTGAGATCGAGGCGGTGCTGCGGGAGCAGGAGGACGTGGCGCGGGCCGCGGTGCTGGTGCGCGAGGACCGGCCGGGCGACCCACGGCTGGTGGCGTACGTGGTCCCGGACGTGGCGGCGGCGGCGGAGGAGGCCGTCGAGCAGGTCGGCGAATGGCAGGAGATCTACGACGCCATGTACGACGACACCGCCCCGGCCGGGCTTGGCGGTGATTTCACGGGGTGGGAGAGCTCGTACACCGGGGAGCCGATCCCGGTGGCGGACATGGAGCTGTGGCGGGACGCGGCGGTGGGCCGGGTTCTGGAGTGGGGCCCGCGTCGGGTCCTGGAAATCGGCGTCGGATCCGGTCTGTTGCTGGCGAGGATCGCGCCGGAATGCGAGGCGTACTGGGGCACGGACCTCTCCCAGGTGGCGATCGACCGGCTCCGCCGCCAGGTCGCGGACCTCCCCTGGCACGACCGGGTGGAGCTGCGGTACCAGGGCGCGGATGACGGCGCCGGGCTGCCCGTCGGCTTCTTCGACACCGTGGTGCTGAACTCGGTGGTGCAGTACTTCCCCGACGCCGGCTATCTGGAGCGGGTGTTGGACACGGCGTGGCGGCTGCTGACGCCGGGCGGCCGGATCGTGGTCGGGGACGTGCGCAACGCCGGAACGCTGCGGCTGTTCCGGGAGGCCGTGCACCGGGCCAGGCACCCGCGGGACGGGCACCAAGCGGTGCGGGCCGCGGTGGAGCGTGCGGTGTTGCTCGAAAAGGAGTTGGTGGTCGATCCCGGCTTCTTCTCGGTGTGGGCGGCCGGGGTCGGAGCCGGCGGCGTGGACGTGCGGTTGAAGGCGGGGGCGTACCGCAACGAGCTGACCCAGCACCGCTACGAGGTCGTCCTCCACAAGGACCCGGTCCGGACCGTGGACGTGGGGCGTATCCCGACCGTGGTGTGGTCAGGCGCGGAGACGTTGGCACGGTGGGCCGGGGAGCCGGCCCGGGTGGTGGGCATCCCCAACGCCCGGCTGGCCGGGGAGACGGCCGGTGCGGCGGATCCGGAGTGGCTCCGCGCCTGGGGCCGGGAGCGTGGTGTGACCGTGCTGCCGACGTGGTCGGCCGAGGCTCCGGATCGTTTCGACGCCGTCGTCCTGCCGGACGACCAGGCCGGGCGGGCGGTCACGGGCGTCTACGAGCATCCGGCCGACGCCCGGGCGCTGACGAACACGCCCGCGGGGGCGCGGGCGGCGGGGCGGCTGCCGTCGGTGCTGCGGGAACGGGTGTCCGAGCGGCTGCCGGAGTACATGGTGCCGTCGGCCGTGGTGGTGCTGGACGCGCTGCCCTTGACGGCGAACGGCAAGCTGGACCGGGCCGGGCTTCCCGCACCGGACCACGTCGCCGGGCAGAACGACGGCCGGGCGCCGCGGTCGCCGCGCGAGGAGGTGCTGTGCGGGCTGTTCGCCGAGGTGTTGGGCGTCGGCTCGGTGACCATCGACGACGGGTTCTTCGATCTCGGCGGCCATTCGCTGCTGGCGACCCGACTGATCAGCCGCATCCGGGCCGTGCTCGGCGTCGAACTCCCGGTCCGGACCGTCTTCGAGGCGCCGACGGTCGCCGAACTCGTCGAGCGACTCGACGGGAACGACGAGGCGGGCCGGGCGCGCCCGCCGCTCGTACCCGTGGACCGGCCGGAACAGCTGCCGGTGTCCTTCGCCCAACAGCGCCTGTGGTTCCTGCAGAAGCTGGAGGGACCGTCGGCGACGCACAACATGCCGCTCATGCTGCGGCTGTCCGGCGAACTGGACGCGGACGCGCTGCGCGCGTCACTCGCGGACGTGGTGGCGCGGCACGAGTCGCTGCGGACGGTGTTCCAGGAGGTGGAAGGACAGCCGTACCAGCGCGTTCTGGACGCCGCCGATGTGCGCCTGCCCTGGGAGCGGAGGCACGTCGGCAAGGCGGAACTCCCCGGGGCGGTGGCCGGAGCGGCCCGTCATGCCTTCGACCTCGCCGCCGACATCCCGCTGCGCGGCTGGCTCTTCGAGACGGCTCCGCAGGAGTTCGCGCTCGTGGTCGTGCTGCATCACATCGCGGCGGACGGCTGGTCGTTGGGGCCGTTGGCACGGGATCTGATGGCGGCGTACGAGGCGCGCTGCGCCGACCGGGCGCCCGCATGGCGGCCGTTGCCGGTCCAGTACGCGGACTACACGCTCTGGCAGCGGGAGGTGCTGGGCGACCGGGAGGATGCCCAGAGCCCGTACGCGCGACAGCTGGCGTACTGGCGGGAGCAGCTGGCCGATCTGCCCGAGGCGATCGAGCTGCCCACCGACCGGCCGCGCCCCGCGGTCGCCTCCTACCGGGGCGACGTCATCAGGTTCGGCTGGGATCCCGAGGTGCACGCCGGGGTCGCGGAGTTGGCGCGGGTTAACGGGGCGACGGTGTCGATGGTGTTGCAGGCCAGCCTGGCGGCGCTGTTCACCCGGCTGGGTGCCGGCACGGACGTGCCGATCGGCTCGCCGATCGCCGGCCGCACGGACGAGGCGCTGGACGATCTGGTCGGGTTCTTCGTCAACACCTGGGTGCTGCGCGCCGACACGTCAGGAGATCCGGCGTTCCCTGAGCTGCTCGACCGGGTCCGGGAGGCGAGCCTGGCGGCCTACGAGCACCAGGACATCCCGTTCGAGCATCTGGTGGAGGCGCTGAACCCCGCCCGTTCGATGGGACATCATCCGCTGTTCCAGGTCTCGTTGGCGCTGCAGAACAACCCACTCGCGAGCTTCGAACTGCCCGGACTCACCGTCCGCACCGAATCGTCCACCACCGGCACCGCACGGTTCGATCTCGCCTTCTCCCTGCTGGAACGGCAGAACCCCGAGGGCGCCCCGGCGGGGTTCGCCGGCATGGTCGAGTACGCCACGGACCTGTTCGACCGGGACACCGTCCAGACGCTGTTGGACCGCTGGCAACGGCTGCTGCGCCAGGTGGTCGAGCGGCCGGAGACGCCGCTGGCCCGTGTCGAGATCCTCACCGAGCCCGAGCGGGAGCGCATCACCAGATGGGGAGGCACCCGGACCGGTGCGCAACTCGTCAGCGGGCTGCCCACCTTGTTCGCCCGGCAGGTCGCGGAGTCGCCGGACGCGGTCGCCCTGAGCGCGGGGGACCGGTCGTGGTCGTTCGCGGAGTTGGACGCGTGGGCGAACCGGATCGCGCACCATCTGGTCGAGCGCGGTGTGGGTCCGGAGCGGCGGGTGGCGTTGTTGCTGCCGCGTTCGCCGCTGCTGCTGGCCGCGATCCTGGGCGTGACCAAGGCGGGCGGGGTGTACGTGCCCATCGACCCGGGGCACCCCGAGGAGCGGGTGGCGTACGTGCTGGGCGACGCGCGGCCCGTCGTGGTGCTCGACGAGGAGTGGGCCGGCGAGGCGCTGGACGCCTACCCCGTCGGCGCTCCCCCGGTCGCCGTGCGCCCGGAGAACGGGGCGTACGTGATGTACACCTCGGGTTCGACGGGGCGGCCCAAGGGTGTGGAGGTGGCGCAGGGGAACGTCGCGAGTTTCCTGGCGAGCATGGCGGAGCTGGGCTTCGGCGGTCGCAGCCTGTTGGCGACGACGACGATCGCGTTCGACATCGCGGGTCTTGAGCTTTTCCTGCCGCTGGTCACGGGCGGCTGTGTCGTTCTGGCGGACGACCGGGCGGCGAAGGAGCCGCGGGAGATCCTGCGGCTGATCGAGAAGCACGGGGTCTCGGTGGTGCAGGCGACGCCGAGCCTGTGGGGCGAGGTCGTCGCCGAGGCCGGTGACGGGCTGGCGGATGTGGACGTGCTGGTCGGCGGGGAGGCGTTGCCGGGCGACCTGGCGCATGAGCTGGTCCGTCGCGGCAGATCGGTGACCAACGTCTACGGGCCGACCGAGGCCACCATCTGGTCCACCTTTGCCCGTCTCGACGGCGAGGTGGCCAGTCCGACCATCGGCGGGCCGCTGTCCAACACCCGGGTCTACGTGCTCGACCCCGCGCTGGGACTGGTGCCGCCCGGCGTGCCTGGCGAGCTGTACATCGCGGGCGAGGGCGTGGCGCGCGGGTACGCGGGCCGGGCCGGGTTGACGTCCGAGCGGTTCGTGGCCTGCCCTCCCCCAGGCCTTGGCGGCCTGGGAGGTGCCCCCATTGGCGCGCCCGGCGAGCGGATGTACCGGACGGGTGACCTGGTCCGCTGGGACGGTCAGGGTCGGCTGGTGTTCCTCGGGCGCGCCGACGATCAGGTCAAGCTGCGCGGGTTCCGCATCGAACTGGGCGAGATCGAGGCCGTGCTGCGCGAACAGCCGGGCGTGGCCCAGGCCGCGGTGCTGGTGCGCGAGGACCGGCCGGGCGACCGCCGGCTCGTGGCCTATCTGGTCCCCGAGGCCGGCGGCGACGACGCTCGGCTCCCCGCCGAGGCGCGGGACGGGGTGCGGGTCCGGTTGCCCGAGTACATGGTGCCCTCGGCGTTCGTCGTGCTGGCCGGGCTTCCGTTGACCGCGAACGGCAAGCTCAACCGCTCCGCGCTCCCCGCCCCCGACTACGCCACGGCGCAGACCGACGGCCGGGCGCCGCGCACGCCCCGCGAGGAGCTGTTGTGCGGGCTGTTCGCCGAGGTGTTGGGCATCGCGAACGCGGCCACGGTGACCATCGACGACGGCTTCTTCGACCTCGGCGGGCATTCGTTGTTGGCGACCCGCCTGGTCAGCCGGGTCCGGGCGGTGCTGGACGCGGAACTCCCCGTACGGGCGGTGTTCGAGGCGCCGACGGTGGCGGAGCTGGTGGCGCGGTTGGACGGCGGTCCTGATTCCGGCCGCGCCCGTCCCGAGTTGACGATCGTGGCCCAACGTCCCGAGCAGCTGCCGGTGTCGTTCGCGCAGCAGCGGCTGTGGTTCCTGCACCGGCTGGAGGGGCCGTCGGCGACGCACAACATGCCGCTCGTGCTGCGACTGTCCGGCGAACTGGACGCCGAGGCGCTGCGCGTCGCGCTCGGTGACGTGGTGGCGCGGCACGAGTCGCTGCGGACGGTCTTCCTGGAGGTGGACGGACAGCCGTACCAGCGGGTCCTCGACGCCGCCGATATGCGCCTGCCCTGGGAGGTACGGGGCGTCGCCGAGGACGAGCTCGCCGATGCGGTGGCCGAGGCGGTCCGTTACGCGTTCGACCTCGCCGCCGAGATCCCGCTGCGCGGCTGGCTGTTCCGGTCCGAGGGCGGCCGGGAGCATGTGCTGGTGGTGCTGTTGCACCACATCGCGGCGGACGGCTGGTCGTTGGGACCGCTGGCGCGGGACCTGGTGGCGGCGTACGAGGCGCGCCACGCGGGACACGCGCCCGGCTGGCGGCCGTTGCCCGTGCAGTACGCGGACTACACGCTGTGGCAGCGGGAGTTGCTCGGCGCGCGCGAGGATCCCGACAGCCGGTACGCGCGGCAGTTGACGTACTGGCGGGAGCAGCTGGCCGCCCTGCCCGAGGCGATCGACGTGCCCACCGACCGGGCGCGCCCCGCGGTCGCCTCCTACGCCGGCGACCTGCTGCGCTTCGGCTGGGACGCCGAGCTGCACGGCGTCGTCACCGCGCTGGCCCGGGCCAACGGGGCCACGGTCTCCATGGTGCTCCAGGCGAGCCTGGCCGCGTTGCTGACCCGGCTGGGCGCGGGCACCGACGTGCCGATCGGCTCGCCCATCGCCGCCCGGACCGACGAGGCGCTCAACGATCTGGTCGGGTTCTTCGTCAACACCTGGGTGCTGCGCGCCGACACCTCGGGGAACCCGACGTTCGCGGAGCTGCTGGCCCGGGTGCGGGAGGCGAGCCTGGCGGCCTACGAGCACCAGGACATCCCGTTCGAGCATCTGGTCGAGGCGCTGAACCCGGCCCGTTCGATGGCCCACCACCCGCTGTTCCAGGTCTCGTTGGCCCTGCAGAACAACACCCGGCCCAGCTTCGAACTCCCCGGGCTCCAGGTGACCCCCGAACTGGTCGCCACCGGAACATCGCGCCTCGACCTCTTCCTGTCGCTCACCGAGCGGTTCGACGGCGACGGGCTGCCCGCGGGGCTCGTCGGCATGGCCGAATACGCCACCGACCTCTTCGACCGGGACACCGTCCAGACCCTGCTGGACCGCTGGCAGCGCCTGTTGCGCCGGCTGGCCGCCGCGCCCCGGGCGCGGATCGGCGCGGCCGAGTTGCTGGCCCCCGCCGAGCTGAGCCGGGTGCTGGAATGGGGCAGCGAGACGTGGGGGAGCGCCGCCAAGCGGCCCTGCGAGACGCTGCCCGAGCTGTTCGCCCGGCAGGTGGGGCGGTCGCCGGACGCCATCGCCCTGTTGCACGGCGACCGGTCGTGGTCGTTCGCGGAGTTGGACGCGTGGGCGAACCGGATCGCGCACCATCTGGTCGAGCGGGGCGTCGGCCCGGAGCGGCGGGTGGCGTTGCTGCTGCCGCGTTCGCCGCTGCTGCTGGCCGCGATCCTGGGCGTGACCAAGGCGGGCGGGGTGTACGTGCCCATCGACCCGGGGCACCCCGAGGAGCGGGTGGCGTACGTGCTGGGCGACGCGCAGCCCGTCGTGGTGCTCGACGAGGAGTGGGCCGGCGAGGCGCTGGACGCCTGTCCCACCACCGCGCCCGCCGTCGAGATCCACCCGTGGAGCGCGGCGTACGTGATGTACACCTCGGGCTCGACGGGGCGGCCCAAGGGCGTCGAGGTCGTGCAGGGGAACGTCGCGGGCTTCCTGCTGAGCCTGGTGGAGCTGGGCTTCGGCGGCGGACAGCGGTTCCTGGCGACGACCACGATCGCGTTCGACATCGCGGGACTTGAGCTTTTCCTGCCGCTGGTCACCGGTGGGTGTGTCGTTCTGGCGGACGACAAGGCGGCGAAGGAGCCGCGGGAGATCCTGCGGCTGATCGAGCGGCATGCGGTCTCGGTGGTGCAGGCGACGCCGAGCCTGTGGGGCGAGGTGGTGGCGGAGGCCGAGGGCGGGCTGTCCGCCGTGGACGTCCTGGTGGGCGGCGAGGCGTTGCCGGGCGACCTGGCCAGGCGGCTCGTGGGCGCCGGCAGATCGGTGACGAACCTCTACGGGCCGACCGAGGCCACCATCTGGTCCAGCTACTTCCGCGTCGGCGGTGAGGTGGCCGACGCCGTGGTGTCGATCGGTTCGCCGCTGACCAACACCCGGGTGTTCGTGCTCGACGCGGGGCTCGGCCCGGTGCCGCCCGGTGTGCCTGGCGAGCTGTACATCGCGGGCGAGGGCGTGGCGCGCGGTTACGTGGGCCGAGCGGGCCTGACCGCGGAACGGTTCGTGGCCTGTCCTCCCCCAGGCCTTGGCGGCCTGGGAGGTGCCCCCATAGGCGGGCCCGGCCAACGCATGTACCGGACGGGTGACCTGGTCCGGTGGGACGCGGCCGGCCGGCTGGTGTTCCTCGGCCGGGTGGACGACCAGGTGAAGCTGCGCGGATTCCGCATCGAACTGGGCGAGATCGAGGCGGTGTTGCGGGAGCAGGACGGCGTGGCCCAGGCCGCGGTGCTGGTGCGCGAGGACCGGCCGGGCGACCGCCGACTCGTCGGCTACGTCGTGCCGGACGTCGAGCCGGCGCCGGAGGAGGCCGTCGAACAGGTCGGCGAATGGCGGCAGATCTACGACGCCCTGTACGACGCCGCGACCGCGGTCAAACTGGGCGAGGACTTCGGCATCTGGAACTCCGCGTACGACGGCTCCGCGATTCCGCTGGAGCAGATGAGGCTGTGGCGGGACGCGGCGGTGGCCCGGGTGCTGGAGGCGCGACCGCGCCGGGTGCTGGAGATCGGCGTGGGCTCGGGCCTGCTGCTGGCCGGCATCGCCCCCGAATGCGAGGCGTACTGGGGCACGGACTTCTCCCGGGTGGTCGTGGACCGGCTGCGCGACCAGGTGGCCGACGCCCCGTTCGCGGAGCGGGTGACCCTGCGGTGCCAGGCGGCGGATGACGGCGCCGGGCTGCCGGTCGGCTTCTTCGACACCGTGGTGCTGAACTCCGTGGTGCAGTACTTCCCGGACGCTCAGTACCTGGAGCGGGTGTTGGACACGGCGTGGCGGCTGCTCGCGCCGGGCGGCCGGATCGTCGTGGGAGACGTGCGCAACGCCCGAACGCTGCGGATGTTCCGCGAGGCGGTGCACCGGGCGCGGCATCCGCGCGCCGGGGAACAGGCCGTTCGCGCGGCGGCCGAACGTGCCGCGGTGCTGGAGAAGGAACTCGTGGTCGATCCCGAGTTCTTCTCGACGTGGGCGGCCGGGGCGGGCGCCGGCGGGGTGGACGTGCGGCTGAAGGAGGGCGCGTACCACAACGAGCTGACCCGTCACCGGTACGAGGTGGTGCTGCACAAGGGTCCCGTCGAGGCGGCGGACGCCGGCCGGGCCCGGGTCGTGCCGTGGACGGGCCAGTCAGTTTTGGACGAAGCGGCGTTGGGGGAGCCGGTGCGGGTGGTGGGCATCCCCAACGGCCGGCTCGCCAGCGAGGTCTCGCCTTCCGGGACCGCGGCCGGGCACGCGGCCGGCGCGCTGGACCCCGAGGATGTCAGGAACTGGGGCCGGGAACGGGGCGTCACGGTGCTGCCGACATGGTCGGCCGACGCGCCGGACCGTTTCGACGCCGTGCTCCTGCCCGGTGCGGCGCCCGGCCGGCCGGTGACCGGCGTCTACGCCCCGGCGGAGCCGGCGGGCGACGACCCGCGCCGCCTGACGAACACCCCCGCGGGGGCGCGGGCCGCCGGCCGGCTGCCGTCACTGCTCAGGGAACGGGTGGGCGCGCGCCTGCCGGAGTACATGGTGCCCGCGGCGGTGGTGGTGCTGGACGCGCTGCCGTTGACCGCGAACGGCAAGCTGAACCGGGCCCTGCTGCCCGCGCCCGACTACGCCCCCGCCGCGGCCGGCGGCCGGGCCCCGCGCACCTCCCGCGAGGAGGTGCTGTGCGGGCTGTTCGGCGAGGTGCTGGGCGTGGGCTCGGTGACCATCGACGACGGGTTCTTCGATCTCGGCGGCCACTCCCTGCTGGCCACCCGCCTGATCAGCCGCATCCGTTCGGTGCTCGGCGCCGAACTCCCCGTCCGGGCCGTCTTCGAGGCGCCGACCGTCGCCGAACTCGTCGAGCGGCTGGGCGAGAAGAGCACACGCCCGAAGCTGCGCCCCATGCGGCGGCAGCGGGAGGCCGACACATGAGATGTCGCCCCTGAGCTCGGCCGCGGACAGCAGCCACCGCCCGGGACGTTCCGGCCCTTCGATCCGACTTGCCCACCTCGCCTGCCATCCGGTCCCCCACCATCCCCCAGGCCCAGCGGCCTGGGAGGTACGCCCAAGCCGCTACCGAGGAAAGGTTCCGCACCATGATCCCGGCCTCCTTCGCTCAGCAGCGCCTGTGGTTCCTGCACAAGCTGGAGGGCCTGTCGGCGACCTACAACCTGCCGCTGGTCCTGCGGATGTCCGGCGAGTTGGACGCCGAGGCGCTGCGGGCGGCGCTGGGCGACGTGGTGACGCGGCACGAGTCGCTGCGGACGGTGTTCCAGGAGGCCGACGGGCAGCCGTACCAGCACATCCTGAAGGCCGAGGAGCTCGACCTGCCGTGGGAGCGCCGCCAGGTCGCCGAGGACGCGCTGGCCGGCGCGGTGGCCGAGGCCGTCCGCCACCCCTTCGACCTCGCCGTGGACATCCCGGTCCGGGCCTCGCTGATCCAGACTGGGGCACGGGAGCACGTGCTCGTGCTGGTGCTGCACCACATCGCGGCGGACGGCTGGTCGTTGGGCCCGCTGGCACGGGATCTGGTGGCGGCCTACGAGGCGCGCCGCGCGGGGCGGATGCCCGAAGGGGAGCCGCTCCCCGTGCAGTACGCGGACTACACGCTGTGGCAGCGGGAGTTGCTCGGCGAGCGGGCGGACCCGGAGAGCCTGTACTCCCGGCAGCTGGCGTACTGGACGGACCAGTTGGCCGGTCTGCCCGAGGCGATCGAGCTGCCCGCCGACCGGCCGCGGCCCACGGTCGCCTCGTACCGGGGTGATGTGGTCAGGCTGGGCTGGGACGCGGAGCTGCACGCGGCGGTCGCGGCGCTGGCGCGGGCCCACGGGGCGACGGTGTCGATGGTGTTGCAGGCCAGCCTGGCGGCGCTGTTCACCCGGCTGGGTGCCGGCACGGACGTGCCGATCGGCTCGCCGATCGCCGGGCGCACGGACGAGGCGTTGGACGATCTGGTCGGGTTCTTCGTCAACACCTGGGTGCTGCGGGCCGACACCTCGGGCGACCCGACGTTCGCGGAGCTGCTGGCCCGGGTGCGGGAGGCGAGCCTGGCGGCGTACGAGCACCAGGACATCCCGTTCGAGAACCTCGTCGAGGTGCTGAACCCGGCCCGTTCGATGGCCCACCATCCGCTGTTCCAGGTCTCGTTGGCCCTGCAGAACAACGCGGAGCCGAGCTTCGAACTCCCCGGACTCCGGGTGCGTCCCGAATCGGTCTTCATGGGGACGTCGCGCTTCGACCTCTCCCTCTTCCTCCGGGAGACGCTGTCCGACGACGGAAAGCCCGCCGGCATCGTGGGCTCCGTCGAGTACGCCACGGACCTGTTCGACGCCGCCAGCGTGGAGCGGCTGCTGGACCGCTGGCAGCGGCTGCTGCACCAGCTGGTCGACCGCCCGGACGCGCCGCTCGGCCGGGCCGAGATCCTGACCCCCACCGAGCGGAAGCAACTCGCCGAATGGGGAGGCACCCGGGCCGGCGCGCAACTCTCGGGGGAGCCCCTGCCCGGGCTGTTCGCCCGGCAGGTCGCGGAGTCGCCGGACGCGGTCGCTCTGATCGCGGGCGATCGGTCGTGGTCGTTCGCGGAGTTGGACGCGTGGGCGAACCGGATCGCGCACCATCTGGTCGAGCGGGGCGTCGGCCCGGAGCGGCGGGTGGCGTTGCTGCTGCCGCGTTCGCCGCTGCTGCTGGCCGCGATCCTGGGCGTGACCAAGGCGGGCGGGGTGTACGTGCCCATCGACCCGGGTCATCCGGAGGAGCGGGTGGCGTACGTGCTCGCCGACGCCGCGCCCGTCGCGGTGTTGGACGAGGAGTGGGCGCGCGACGCGGATCTCTCCGGCCTCCCGGCCACGGCCCCGGAGATCACCCTGCGCCCGGAGAACGGGGCGTACGTGATGTACACCTCGGGTTCGACGGGGCGGCCCAAGGGTGTGGAGGTGGCGCAGGGGAACGTCGCGAGTTTCCTGGCGAGCATGGCGGAGCTGGGCTTCGGCGGGGCCGAGCGGCGGCTGTTGGCGACGACGACGATCGCGTTCGACATCGCGGGACTTGAGCTTTTCCTGCCGCTGGTCACGGGCGGCTGTGTCGTTCTGGCGGACGACCGGGCGGCGAAGGAGCCGCGGGAGATCCTGCGGCTGATCGAGAAGCACGGGGTCTCGGTGGTGCAGGCGACGCCGAGCCTGTGGGGCGAGGTCGTCGCCGAGGCCGGTGACGGGCTGGCGGATGTGGACGTGCTGGTCGGCGGCGAGGCGCTGCCCGGGGACCTGGCGCATGAGCTGGTCCGTCGCGGCAGATCGGTGACCAACGTCTACGGGCCGACCGAGGCCACCATCTGGTCCAGCCACCTCCGCATCGGCGGCGAGGTGGCCGATGCCGTGGTGCCGATCGGTTCGCCGCTGTCCAACACCCGGGTCCACGTGCTCGACCCCGCGCTGGGACCTGGTGCCGCCCGGCGTGCCTGGCGAGCTGTACATCGCGGGCGAGGGCGTGGCGCGCGGGTACGCGGGCCGGGCCGGGTTGACGTCCGAGCGGTTCGTGGCCTGCCCTCCCCCAGGCCTTGGCGGCCTGGGAGGTGCCCCCATTGGCGCGCCCGGCGAGCGGATGTACCGGACGGGTGACCTGGTCCGCTGGGACGGTCAGGGTCGGCTGGTGTTCCTCGGGCGCGCCGACGATCAGGTCAAGCTGCGCGGGTTCCGTATCGAGTTGGGCGAGATCGAGGCGGTGCTGCGGGAACAGGACGCCGTGGCCCAGGCGGCCGTCGTGCTGCGCGAGGACCGGCCGGGCGACCGCCGCCTGGTCGCCTACGTCGTACCGGACACCGACACCGACCCGGCGCGGCTCCCCGCCGAGGCGCGGGAGCGGGTGCGGGCCCGGCTGCCGGAGTACATGGTGCCCTCGGCCGTGGTGGTGCTGGACGCGCTGCCGTTGACCGCGAACCACAAGCTCAACCGTTCCGCGCTCCCCGCCCCCGACTACGCGGCCGGCCAGGGGCAGGGCCGCGGCCCGCGCACGCCCCGCGAGGAGCTGCTGTGCGGGCTGTTCGCCGAGGTGTTGGGCCTCGCGGACGCGGCCACGGTGACCATCGACGACGGCTTCTTCGACCTCGGCGGCCACTCGCTGCTGGCCACCCGGCTGATCAGCCGCATCCGTTCGGCCCTCGGCGCCGAACTCCCCGTCCGGGCCGTCTTCGAGACGTCGACCGTCGCCGAACTCGCCGAGCGGCTCGACTCGCCCACGACGCGCCCCGAACTGACGGCGGTGGCGGAACGTCCCGACGAGCTGCCGGTGTCGTTCGCCCAGCAGCGGCTGTGGTTCCTGCACAAGCTGGAGGGGCCGTCGGCGACCTACAACATCCCGCTCGCCCTGCGGCTCACCGGCCGGCTCAACCCCGACGCGCTGCGGGCGGCGCTCGCGGACGTCGTCGGGCGGCACGAGGCGCTGCGGACGGTGTTCCCCGAGGCCGACGGCCGGCCGCACCAACGCATCCTCGCCCCCGACCAGGTCGAGCTGCCCTGGGAGGTGCGGGACGTCGCCGAGCACGAGCTCGCCGGTGCGGTGGCCGAGGCGGCGCACCACGCGTTCGACCTCGCCGCCGAGATCCCGCTGCGCGGCTCGCTGTTCGCCACCGGAGGCGAGGCGAACGTGCTGGTGGTGGTGCTGCACCACATCGCGGCGGACGGCTGGTCCGTCGGCCCGCTGGCGCGCGACCTGATGACGGCCTACGCGGCACGCCGCGCGGAACACGAGCCCACCTGGGCGCCGTTGCCCATCCAGTACGCGGACTACACGCTGTGGCAGCGAGAGGTGCTCGGCGAACGGGAGGACCCCGACAGCCGCTACGCGCGGCAGTTGACGTACTGGCGGGAGCAGCTGGCCGACCTGCCCGAGGCGATCGAGCTGCCCACCGATCGGCCGCGCCCCGCCACGCCCTCCAACGCCGGCGCCGCCACCCGCTTCCGGTGGGACGCGGAGCTGCACGCGGCGGTCGCCGCCCGGGCCCGTGCGCACGGGGCGACGGTGTCGATGGTGCTCCAGGCGAGCCTGGCCGCGTTGCTGACCCGGCTGGGCGCCGGCACGGACGTGCCGATCGGCTCGCCCATCGCCGGCCGCACCGACGAGGCGCTGGACGATCTGGTCGGGTTCTTCGTCAACACCTGGGTGCTGCGCGCCGACACCTCGGGGAACCCGACGTTCGCCGAGCTGCTCGGCCGGGTCCGCGAGGCCAGCATCGCCGCCTACGAGCACCAGGACATCCCGTTCGAGCATCTGGTCGAGGCGCTGAACCCGGCCCGTTCGATGGCCCACCACCCGCTGTTCCAGGTCTCGTTGGCCCTGCAGAACGAGGCGCTGCCCGCCCTGGAGGCGCCGGACCTGCGCGTCGCGCCCGAGGCGGTGACCCTGGGCACCTCGCGGTTCGACCTGTCCTTCGCGCTCCGCGAGGGCCGTGACGGGGACGGCGGTCCCGCCGGGTTCGCGGGCGTCGTGGAGTACGCCACCGACCTGTTCGACGCGGACACCATCACCTCGCTGCTGGACCGCTGGCAGCGGCTGCTGCGCCAGCTCGTCACCGACCCCACCCGGCCCATCGGCCAGCTGGACACCCTGACCGCCGGGGAGCGGTCCCGTCTGCTGGTATGGGGCACGGGCGCGACGGCCGACGCGGTGCCGGTATGGGCGCCGCACGAAACCCTGACCGAGCTGTTCGCCCGCCGGGTGGCCCAGGCGCCGCAGGCCGAGGCGATGGTCGCCGGCGACCGGTCGTGGTCGTACGCCGAGCTCGACGCGTGGGCGAACCGGATCGCGCATCACCTCATCGAGCGGGGCGTACGCCCGGACCGGCGCGTCGTGCTGCTGCTGGAACGCTCCCCCCTGCTCGTCGCGGTGCTGCTCGGCGTGGTCAAGGCGGGCGGCGCGTTCGTGCCGATCGACCCCGACTATCCGCGCGAGCGGGTGGCGTTCATGCTCGCCGACGCCGCGCCCGCCGTGGTGCTGGACGAGGAGTGGGCGCGCGACGCGGACCTGTCCCGCTACCCGGACACCGACCCGGGGCTCCCGCTCCGCCCCGACAACGCGGCCTACGTGATGTACACCTCGGGCTCGACCGGGCGGCCCAAGGGCGTGGAGATCAGCCACGGCAACGTCGTGGACCTCGCCGTGGACGCGTCCTTCGACGCGGCGCACCGCCGGGTGCTGTTCCATTCGCCACATACCTTCGACGCCTCCACGTACGAGCTGTGGGTGCCGCTGCTGGGCGGCGGCACCGTCGTGGTGGCCGAACCTGGCCGGATCGACCCGGCCGCGCTGATGCGGATCATCGGCCGCGAGCACGTGACCGCCGCCGGCATCACGGCCGGGCTGTTCGCCGTGCTGGCCGAGGAGCAGCCGGACTCCCTCACCGGCGTCTCCCAGGTGTGGACCGGCGGCGACGTCGTCTCCCCCGCCGCGGTGCGGCGCGCCATGGAGACGTGCCCCGACCTCGTCGTGGTGCATTCGTACGGGCCGACCGAGGCGACCACCTTCGCCATGCGGCACGTCATGCACGAGGCGGCCGACGTCGCCCACCCGCTGCCGCTCGGCGAACCGCTCGACGGCTGCGATGTGTTCGTGCTGGACGCCGGGCTGCGGCTGGTGCCGCCCGGCGTGCCTGGCGAGCTGTACATCGCGGGGCGCGCCCTGGCGCGCGGCTACGTGGGGCGCGCGGGCCTGACCGCGGAGCGGTTCGTGGCCTGCCCGTTCGGGTCGCCGGGGCGGCGGATGTACCGGACCGGGGACGTGGTTCGCTGGGACGCGGCCGGCCGACTGGCCTTCCTCGGGCGCGTCGACGACCAGGTGAAGGTGCGCGGATTCCGCATCGAGCCCGCCGAGATCGACGCGGTGCTGCGCGAGCAGCCCGAGGTGGCGCGGGCCGCCGTGGTGCTGCGCGAGGACCGGCCGGGCGACCGCCGCCTGGTGGCGTACGTGATCCCGGAGCCGGGCGAGGACGTGGCGCGGCTGCCGGCGCTGCTGCGCGAGCGGGTGGGGGCGCGGCTACCGGACTACATGGTGCCGTCGGCCGTGCTGGTGCTGGACGCGTTGCCGTTGACGTCCCACGGCAAGCTGGACCGGGCCGCGCTGCCCGCCCCCGACTACGGGACGGGCGAGGGCGGCGGCCGGGCGCCGCGGTCGCCGCGCGAGGAGGTGCTGTGCGGGCTGTTCGCCGAGGTGCTGGGCCTCGAGGGCGGGGCCCCGGTGACCATCGATGACGGTTTCTTCGACCTGGGCGGGCATTCGCTGCTGGCCACCCGCCTGGTCAGCCGCGTCCGGGCCGCGCTGGGCGTGGAACTCCCGCTGCTGGCCGTGTTCGAGGCCCCGACGGTCGCCGCGCTCGTCGAGCGGCTCGACCGCGAGGGGGCGGGGGACGACGGGCGGCCCCAGCTCGTTCCGGCGGAGCGGCCCGACCGCCTGCCGGTGTCGTTCGCCCAGCAGCGGCTGTGGTTCCTGCACAAGCTGGAGGGCCTGTCCGCGACCTACAACATCCCGCTGGTGCTGCGGCTGTCCGGCGAGCTGGACGCCGACGCGCTGCGGGCGGCGCTCGGCGACGTGCTGGCGCGCCACGAGGCGCTGCGCACCGTCTACCCCGAACGGGACGGGCAGCCGTACCAGCGGATCCTCGCCGCGGAGACGATCGACCTGCCCTGGGAGCGACGGCCGTTGGCCGAGGAGGAGCTGGCCGGCGCGGTGTCCGAGGCGATCCACCACGCCTTCGACCTCTCCGCCGAGATTCCGCTGCGCGTTTCGGTGTTCGAGCTGGGCCCTGGCGACCACGCCCTGGTGCTGGTGCTGCACCACATCGCGGGGGACGGCTGGTCGATGCAGCCGCTCGCCCGGGACCTGATGGCCGCGTACGAGGCGCGGCGCGCGGGCGCCGAACCCGGCTGGGCGCCGCTGCCCGTGCAGTACGCGGACTACACGCTGTGGCAGCGGGAGGTGCTCGGCGAGCGGGAGGACCCGGAGAGCCGGTACGCGCGGCAGTTGGCGTACTGGCGGGAGCAACTGGCCGACCTGCCCGAGGTGATCGAGCTGCCCGCCGACCGGCCGCGGCCCGCGGTCGCCTCGTACCGGGGCGACGTCGTGCGGTTCGCCTGGGACGCGGAGCTGCACGGCGCGGTCACCGCGCTGGCGCGGGCCAACGGGGCGACGGTGTCGATGGTGTTGCAGGCCAGCCTGGCCGCGTTGTTCACCCGGCTGGGCGCGGGCACCGACGTGCCGATCGGCTCGCCGATCGCCGGCCGCACCGACGCCCGCCTGGACGACCTCGTCGGGTTCTTCGTCAACACCTGGGTGCTGCGCGCCGACACGTCGGGCGACCCGTCGTTCGCGGAGCTGCTGCGGCGGGTGCGGCAGGCGAGCCTCGCCGCCTACGAGCACCAGGACGTGCCGTTCGAGCATCTGGTCGAGGTGCTCAACCCGGCCCGTTCGATGGCCCACCACCCGCTGTTCCAGGTGATCCTGGCGCTGCAGAACAACGCGACCCCGAGCTTCGAACTGCCGGGACTGCGGGTCCGCCCGGAGCCGGCGTGGACGGACACCTCGCGGTTCGACGTCTTCGTGTCGCTGCTGGAGCGGACCGGCGAGGACGGGCGCCCGGCCGGACTGGCGGGCGTGGTCGAGTACGCCAGCGACCTGTTCGACGCGGACACCGTCGCGACCCTGCTGGACCGCTGGCAACGCCTGCTGCGGGAGCTGGTCGCCGCGCCGGGGACGCGGATCGGCCGGGCCGAGATCCTGGCGTCCGCGGAGCTGGCCCGGGTGACCCGCTGGGGCGCCGGCATGGGGGTGGAGGCGGCAGCGGGAACCGCGTTGCCCGAGCTGTTCGCCCGGCGGGTGGCCCAGGCGCCGGAGGCCGTCGCGCTGGTCTCTGGCGATCGGTCGTGGTCGTTCGCGGAGTTGGACGCGTGGGCGAACCGGATCGCGCACCATCTGGTCGGGCGGGGCGTCGGCCCCGAACGGCCGGTGGCGCTGGTGCTGGAGCGTTCGTCCGCCCTGGTGGCGGCGATCCTCGGCGTGGTGAAGGCGGGCGGCGTCTACGTGCCCGTGGACCCGGGCTGGCCGGAGGACCGGGTGGCGTACGTGCTGGCGGACGCGGACCCGGTGCTCGTGCTGGACGAGGCCCTGACCGTCGAGGAGTTGACCGCATACCCGAGCGACGCCCCGCGCGTCGCCGTGGCGCCGGAGAACGCGGCGTACGTGATGTACACCTCGGGCTCCACCGGACGACCCAAGGGCGTGGAGATCACCCACGGCAACGTGGCCGATCTGGCCCTGGACGGCTGCTTCGGCGACACACACCAGCGGGTGCTGTTCCATTCGCCGCACACCTTCGACGCCTCGACGTACGAGCTGTGGGCCCCGCTGCTGGGCGGCGGCACCGTCGTGGTGGCCGAACCGGGCCGGCTGGACCCGGCGGTGCTGGCTCGTACCGTCGTCGAGGGACGGGTGTCGGCGCTGTGGCTGACGGCCGGGCTGTTCTCGGTGATGGTCGAGGAGCGCGTCGAATGCTTCGCCGGCGTCGCCGAGGTGTGGGCCGGCGGCGACGTGGTCTCGCCCGAGGCGGTGCGCCGCGTCATGGCGGCGCATCCGGGCCTGACCGTGGTGAACGGCTACGGGCCGACCGAGACCACCACGTTCGCCACCCGCCAGTACCTGCGGGAGACGTCCCTGGACGTCCCGTCGCTGCCGATCGGCTCGCCGATGGCCGGCAGCCGGGTGTTCGTGCTGGACACGGCGCTGCGGCCGGTGCCGCCCGGCGTTCCGGGAGAGCTCTATATCGCGGGCGGCGGCCTGGCGCGCGGGTACCTGGGACGGGCGAGTCTGACCGCGGAGCGGTTCGTGGCCTCTCCCTTCGGGCCGCCGGGCACCCGGATGTACCGGACGGGTGACCTGGTGCGGTGGGGCGCCGAGGGCCGGCTGGTGTTCCAGGGGCGCGCCGACGACCAGGTGAAGCTGCGCGGTTTCCGCATCGAGCCCGCCGAGGTCGAGGCGGTGCTGCACGAGCAGGACGCCGTGGCCCAGGCGGCCGTCGTGCTGCGCGAGGACCGGCCGGGCGACCGCCGGCTCGTCGCCTACGTCGTGCCGGAGGTGGAGGTCGCCGCCGACGAGGTCGTGGAGCAGGTGGGGGAATGGCAGGAGATCTACGACGCCATGTACGACGACACCGCCCCGGCCGGGCTTGGCGGTGATTTCACGGGGTGGGAGAGCTCGTACACCGGGGAGCCGATCCCGGTGGCGGACATGGAGCTGTGGCGGGACGCGGCGGTGGGCCGGGTTCTGGAGTGGGGCCCGCGTCGGGTCCTGGAAATCGGCGTCGGATCGGGTCTGTTGCTGGCGAGGATCGCGCCGGAATGCGAGGCGTACTGGGGCACGGACTTCTCCCGGGTGGTCGTGGAGCGGCTGCGCGGACAGGTGGCCCAGGCCGACTTCGGCGACCGGGTGGAGCTGCGGTACCAGGGCGCGGACGACGGGGCCGGGCTGCCCGTCGGCTTCTTCGACACCGTGGTGCTGAACTCGGTGGTGCAGTACTTCCCCGACGCCGGCTATCTGGAGCGGGTGTTGGACACGGCGTGGCGGCTCCTCGCGCCGGGCGGCCGGATCGTCGTGGGAGACGTGCGCAACGCCCGGACCGTGCGGGTGTTCCGGGAGGCGGTGCATCGGGCGCAGCATCCGCGCGACGGGGAGCAGGCGGTGCGGGCCGCGGTCGAGCGTGCGGTGCTGCTGGAGAAGGAGTTGGTGGTCGATCCCGGCTTCTTCTCCGTCTGGGCCGAGGGCGCCGGCGCGGGTGCTGTGGATGTGCGGTTGAAGGCGGGCGCCTACCGCAACGAGCTGACCCAGCACCGTTACGAGGTCGTCCTCCACAAAGGCCCGGTCCAGGCCGTGGACGCCGGCCCGGCCCGGATCGTGGAGTGGCCGGGCCTGGCCGCCCTGGCCCAGAACGGCCGCCCCTTCGACGACGAGGGCCCGGTGCGAGTGGTGGGCATCCCCAACGCCCGGCTGGCCGGCGGGGCGACCGACGGCTCCGTGGATCCGGAGGAGCTGCGGACCTGGGGCCGGGAGCGTGGTGTGACCGTGCTGCCGACGTGGTCGGCCGAGGCTCCGGATCGTTTCGACGCCGTCGTCCTGCCGGGTGACCAGACCGGGCGGGCCGTGACCGGCGTCTACCACCACCCCGACGGGACGCGGATGCTGACCAACACGCCCGCCGGCGCGCGGGCGGCGGGGCGGCTGCCGTCGGTGTTGCGGGAACGGGTGGCCGAGCGGCTGCCGGAGTACATGGTGCCCGCGGCGGTGGTGGTGCTGGACGCCCTGCCGTTGACCGCGAACGGCAAGCTCGATCGGGCCGGGCTGCCGGCGCCCGACTACGTGGCCGGGCAGAGCGACGGCCGGGACCCGCGGTCCCCGCGCGAGGAGGTGCTGTGCGGGCTGTTCGCCGAGGTGTTGGGCGTCGGCTCGGTCACCATCGACGACGGCTTCTTCGAACTGGGCGGCCATTCGCTGCTGGCGACCCGCCTGATCAGCCGGATCCGGGCGGTGCTCGGCGTCGAACTCCCGGTCCGCGCCGTCTTCGAGGCGTCGACGGTCGCTGAACTCGTCGCGTGGATGGACGCCGACGCCGCGGCGGACGACGTGCGCCCGGAACTGGTGTGTATGGAGCGGCCCGAGAGGCTGCCCGTTTCCTTCGCCCAGCAGCGCCTGTGGTTCCTGCACAAGCTGGAGGGCCCCTCGGCGACCTACAACATGCCGCTGGCGCTGCGGCTGTCCGGCCGGCTCGACGTCGAGGCCCTGGGGGCGGCGGTCCGCGACGTGCTGGCCCGGCACGAGGCGCTGCGGACCGTGGTGGAGGAGCACGACGGCGAGCCCCACCAGCGGATCCTGCCCCTCGACCTGCTCGTGCTGCCGTGGGAGCGGCGCCGGGTGACCGAGGCCGAGCTGGCCGGGGCGCTGGACGAGGCAGCGCACGAGACGTTCGACCTCGCCGCCGACATCCCGCTGCGCGGCCGGCTGTTCGAGATCACCCCGCACGAGCATGTGCTGCTCCTGGCGCTGCATCACATCGCGGCCGACGGCTGGTCGATGGAGCCCCTCGCCCGGGACCTGATGACCGCGTACGAGGCGCGCTGCGCCGACCAGGCGCCCGCATGGCGGCCGTTGCCCGTGCAGTACGCGGACTACACGCTGTGGCAGCGGGAGTTGCTGGGTGACCGGGAGGACCCTGACAGCCCGTACGCGCGGCAACTCGCCTACTGGACTCGGCAGCTGGCGGACCTGCCCGAGGCGATCGCGCTGCCGACCGACCGGCCGCGCCCCGCGGTCGTGTCCTACGAGGGCGCCACCCTCCGCCTGGAGTGGGACGCCGAGCTGCACGCGGCGGTGGCCGCCCTGGCCCGCACCAGCGGGGCGAGCGTCTCCATGGTGTTGCAGGCGAGCCTGGCCGCGCTGTTCACCCGGCTGGGCGCGGGCACGGACGTGCCGATCGGCTCGCCCATCGCCGGCCGGATGGACCAGGCGCTCAACGACCTGATCGGGTTCTTCGTCAACACCTGGGTGCTGCGCGCCGACACCTCGGGCGATCCGAGCTTCACCGAGCTCCTCGGCCGGGTCCGGGAGGCGAGCCTGGCGGCCTACGAGCACCAGGACATCCCGTTCGAGCATCTGGTGGAGGTGCTCAACCCCGCCCGCTCGACCGCCCACCACCCGCTGTTCCAGGTGTCGTTGGCGCTGCAGAACACCAACCGGCCCAGCTTCGAGCTGCCGGGGCTGCGGGTCCGCCCCGAACCGCTGGTCCAGGACGCGTCGCCGTTCGACCTCTTCCTCTCCCTCGCCGAGCGGAACGCCCCCGACGGAACGCCGGGCGGCATCGCCGGGATGGTGACGTACGCGACCAGCCTCTTCGACGCCGGCACGGTCGAGTCGCTGCTGGACCGCTGGCAGCAACTGCTGCGGCATCTGCTCGCCGCCCCCGACACGCCGATCGGCCGAGCCGAACTGCTCGCCCCCACCGAGCTGTCCCGGTTGACAGGCTGGGGTACCGGCGAGGGGGTCGAAGGAGCGGCGGGAACCACGGTGACCGCGCTGTTCGCCCGGCGGGTGGCCGAGGCGCCGGAGGCCGTCGCCCTCGTCGCGGGCGACCGGTCGTGGTCGTACGCCGAACTCGACGCCTGGGCGAACCGGATCGCGCACCATCTGGTCGAGCGGGGCGTGGGCCCCGACCGGCGGGTGGCGCTGCTGATGGAACGCTCCGCGCTGCTGGTGGCCACGCTGCTGGGCGTGGTGAAGGCGGGCGGCGTGTACGTGACCGTGGACCCCGGCTGGCCGGAGGAACGGGTGGCGCTGCTGCACGCGGACGCCCGGCCCGTCGTGGTCCTGGACGACCGGTGGACGGAGCAGGCCGACCTGTCCGCGTATCCGTCCGAGGCGCCGCGCGTCGCCGTGCGCCCGGACAACGCGCTGTACGTGATGTACACCTCCGGTTCCACCGGGCGCCCCAAGGGCGTGGAGATCACCCACGGCAACACGGCGACCATGGCCCTGGACCGCTGTTTCGCGGGCATGGGACCCCGGCGGATGATGTTCCACTCGCCGCACACGTTCGATGCGCTGACCGTCGAGATGTGGGTGCCGCTGCTGGGCGGCGGCTCGATGGCGGTGGCCGAGACCGGCCGGCTCGACCCGGCCACGCTCGCGCGGACCATCGTCGAGAAGGAGGTCTCGGCGCTGTGGATCACCGCCGGGCTCTTCGCGTTGATGGTCGAGGAGCGCGTCGAATGCTTCGCCGGCGTCGCCGAGGTGTGGACCGGCGGCGACGTGGTCTCCCCCGAGGCGGTCCGCCGCCTGCGGGCCGCGTACCCGGCGCTGACCGTGGTGAACGGCTACGGCCCGACCGAGAACACCGTGTTCGCCACCCGCCAGTTTCTCGGGGACGCGGAACTCGACGCCCCGTCGCTGCCGATCGGGTCGCCACTGGCCGGCAGCCGGGTGTTCGTGCTGGACGAGTTCCTGCGGCGGGTGCCGGCGGGCGTCGCCGGCGAGCTGTACGTCACCGGCGAGGCCATGGCGCGCGGGTACGTGGGCGCGGGCCTGACCGCGGAGCGGTTCGTGGCCTGCCCGTTCGGGCCGCCGGGAGCGCGGATGTACCGGACCGGGGACGTGGTCCGCTGGGATGTGGCGGGCCGGCTGATCTTCGCCGGGCGCGCCGACGACCAGGTCAAGCTGCGCGGTTTCCGCATCGAACCCGCCGAGATCGAGGCGGTGATCCAGGAGCACGACGCCGTCGCCCGGGCCGCCGTGGTACCGCGCGAGGACCGGCCGGGCGACCGCCGGCTCGTCGCCTACGTCGTACCGGAGGCGGGGACACCCGGGGGAGCGACCGGCGACGGGCTGCCGGCGGCGCTGCGCGAATGGGTGGCCGAGCGGATGCCGGAGTACATGGTGCCCGCGGCCGTCGTGGTGCTGGACGCGCTGCCGTTGACCGCGCGGGACAAACTGGACCGGGCCGCGCTGCCCGCCCCCGACTACGCGGCCGGGGACGCCGGCCGGGCGCCGCGCACGCCCCGCGAGAAGGCGCTGTGCGGGCTCTTCGCCGAGGTGCTGGGCATCGAGGGCGTGGACGCGGTGACCATCGACGACGATTTCTTCGACATCGGCGGGCACTCCCTGCTGGCGACCCGGATGGTCAGCCGGATCCGCTCCGAGCTGTCCGTGGAACTGCCCGTCCGGGCCCTGTTCGAATCGCCGACGGTCGCCGAACTCGCCGCCCGGCTGGGCGGTTCCGAGTCGTCGGAGCCGTCCGAGTCGTCCGAGTCGTCGGAGCGGTCGGAGTCGGAGCCGACGGGGGCGGACACCGGATCGCTGCGGCCGGCGCTGCTGCCGATGCTCCGGCCAGAGCAGCTGCCCGTGTCGTTCGCGCAGCAGCGGCTGTGGTTCCTGCACCGGATGGAAGGCCCGTCGCCGACCTACAACATCCCGCTCGCGCTACGGCTCAGCGGGCGGCTCGACGCGGACGCCCTGCGGGCGGCGCTCGGCGACGTGCTGGCCCGGCACGAGGTGCTGCGGACCGTTTTCCATGAGGTCGATGGCCAGCCCTACCAGCGGATCCTCGCCCCCGACGTGCTCGACCTGCCGTGGGAGCGGCGCCGGGTGACCGAGGCCGAACTGCCGGGGGAGGCGGAGCGGGCCGCCCGGCACGCCTTCGACCTGGCGGCCGAAGTCCCCTTGCGTTGCTGGCTCTTCGAGGTGGACGCCGAGGACCACGCCCTGGTGCTGGTGCTGCACCACATCGCGGCCGACGGCTGGTCGATGGACCCGCTGGCGCGCGATCTGATGGCGGCGTACGAGGCGCGTTGCGCCGGACACCGGCCGTGCTGGCGGCCGTTGCCGGTCCAGTACGCGGACTACACGCTGTGGCAGCGGGACTTGCTCGGCGAGCGGGAGGACCGGGACAGCCTGTACGCCCGGCAACTCGGCTACTGGACCGAGCAGCTCGCCGGCCTGCCCGAGGTGATCGGGCTGCCCACCGACCGGCCCCGGCCGGCCCGGGCCTCCCACACCGGCGACGTCGTGCCGTTCGGCTGGGACGCGGAACTGCACGCGGCGGTCGCCGCCCGGGCCCGTGCGCACGGGGCGACGGTGTCGATGGCGTTGCAGGCGAGCCTGGCCGCGTTGCTGACCCGGCTGGGCGCGGGCACGGACGTGCCGATCGGCTCGCCCATCGCCGGCCGCACCGACGAGGCGCTCAACGATCTGGTCGGCTTCTTCGTCAACACCTGGGTGCTGCGCGCCGACACCTCGGGCGACCCGACGTTCGCCGAGCTCCTCGGCCGGGTGCGGGAGGCGAGCCTGGCGGCGTACGAGCACCAGGACATCCCGTTCGAGCACCTCATCGAGGCGCTCAACCCCGCCAGGTCGACGGCGCACCACCCGCTGTTCCAGGTGTCGTTGGCGGTGCAGAGCAGCGGCGAGCCCAGCTTCGAACCGGCGGGGCTGCGGGCCCGCCCCGCCCTGGTCCGCACCGGCACGGCGCGCCTCGACCTGCATCTGGCGCTCAGCGAGCGGTTCGGCGAGGACGGCGCCGCGGCCGGCTTCGGCGGCCTGGTCGAATACGCCACGGACCTCTTCGACCGGAACACGGTCGAGACCCTGGTGACCCGGTGGGAACAGCTGCTGCGCCGCCTGGTCGCCGAACCCGACGCGCCGCTCGGCCGGGCCGAGATCCTCACCCCGGACGAACGCGCCTCGCTCGCGACGTGGAGCGGCACGGCGAACTCCCTGGCGGACAAGACGGGTTCGCTGACCGAACTGTTCGCCCGCCAGGTCGCGCAGTCGCCGGAGGCCGTCGCCCTGGTCTCCGGGGTGGACGCCTGGACGTACGCCGAGCTCGACGCCTGGGCGAACCGGATCGCGCACCATCTGATCGAGCGGGGCGTCGGGCCTGAGCGGCGCGTGGCGCTGCTGCTGGCACGCTCCCCGGTGCTCGTCGCCGCGATCCTCGGGGTCGCCAAGGCGGGCGGCGCGTTCGTGCCCGTCGACCCGGACTATCCGGAGGAGCGGGTGGCGTTCATGCTCGCCGACGCCGCGCCCGTCGTGGTGCTGGACGCGGAATGGGCCGCCGGCGCGGTGCGCCTCGCGCATCCCACCACCGCCCCCGAGATCGCCGTCCGCGGGCAGCAGGCCGCGTACGTCATCTACACCTCGGGCTCGACCGGCCGGCCGAAGGGCGTCGAGCTCACCCACGGCGGCCTCGCGACGCTCGCCGCGGCCCAGGCAGAGCGGTTCGGCGTAGGACCGCGGGACCGGGTGCTCCAGTGGGCCTCGCCCAGCTTCGACGCCTCGGTCTGGGAGCTGGTGGTCAGCGTGGCGGCCGGCGCGACCCTGGTGTCGCGGCCCGGCGGGCGTCTGGTGGGCCGGGAGCTGGCGGAGGCGCTGCGGGACGAGCGGATCAGCCACGTCACCCTGCCGCCGTCGGTGCTGCGGACCCTGGACGAGTCCGCGTTCCCCGACCTCACGGGCCTGGTGGTCGCCGGCGAGGCGGCCTCCGCCGAGGTGCTGGCGCCCTGGCTGCCGGGCCGCCGGGTGATGAACGCCTACGGGCCGACCGAGACCACCGTGTGCGCGGCGATGAGCGAGCCGCTGACGGGCGAGGACCCGGTGCCGCCGATCGGCGCCCCGCTGCCGGACACCCGGGTGTTCGTGCTGGACGCCGCGCTGCGTCCGGTGCCGCCCGGCGTCCCCGGCGAGCTGTACGTGGCCGGGGCGCAGCTCGCCCGGGGCTACGCGGGCCGGCCAGGGCTGACCGCCGAGCGGTTCCTGGCCTGTCCCTCCGGGCCGCCCGGCGAGCGGATGTACCGGACCGGCGACGTGGTGCGCTGGGACGAGGCGGGCCGGCTGGTCTTCGTCGGCCGCGCCGACGACCAGGTGAAGGTGCGCGGCTTCCGCGTCGAGCCGGGCGAGATCGAGGCCGTGCTGCGCCGCGGCCCCGGCGTCCGGCAGGCCGCCGTCACCGTCTGGGAGCCCAGGGAGGGCGACCGGCGGCTGGTGGCCCACGTGGTGCCGGAGGCGGGTGCGGACCTGGACGAATGGGCGATCCGCCGGCAGGTGGCCGCCGAACTTCCCGACCATATGGTGCCGTCGCACGTCCGACTGCTGCCGGCGCTGCCGCTGACCGCCAGCGGCAAGGTGGACCGGCGCGCGCTGCCCGCGCCCGAGCCGGGGGGTCGGGCGGACGGCGCTCCCGGCGCGGCACCGGGCTCCCAGCTGGAAGGCCGGGTCGCCGCCGTGTGGACCGAGGTCCTGTCGCTCGACGAGGTCGGGGCCGAGGACAACTTCTTCGACGTCGGCGGCAACTCGCTGCTGCTCGCCGCGTTGCAGTCCCGGTTGGAGGCCGCGCTGGGCCGGCAGGTGCCGATCTACCGGCTGTTCGAGTTCCCCACCGTCCGCAGCCTCGCCCGCTGGATCGAGGGCGAGCACACCCCGGCCGCCGCCCCCGCCGGCCGGACCGGCACCACCCCGCTGACCACCACTCCCACCACCCCGGCGGGCCCGGCCGGCCCCGGAGACCCGGCGGACGCCGACCCGATCGCCGCCCGGGTACGGCGCGCGAAGTCGGCCCGCGGCGGGGCACGTTCACAGAAGGGCGACGAATGATGGAAGACGCCATCGCCATCATCGGCGCGGGCTGCCGCATGCCGAGCTCCCCGAACCTGGCCGCGTTCTGGCGGAACCTCAGGACCGGGACGGACATGCTCAGCCGCTTCGGCCCGGACGACCTGCGCGCCGCCGGCGTCCCGTCCTGGCTGCTGAGCCGCACGGAGTTCGTGCCGGTCCGGGGCGTGGTGCCGGGCGGCGACGCGTTCGACTGGGACCACTTCGGCTACAGCCCCGGCGAAGCCGGCCTGATCGACCCGCAGCAGCGGGTGTTCCTGGAGGTCTGCCTCGCCGCGCTCCAGGACGCCGGGGTGCGGCCGGCCGGATTCCCCGGCTGGATCGGGGTCTTCGCCGGCTGCGACTCGCCGCTCAGCGCGTTCGGCGCCACCCAGGACGCCAGCATGCTGAACCGGGTGCTGGCCACCGACAAGGACTTCCTCGCCACCCGGGTCGCCTACAAGCTCGGGCTGCGCGGCCCGGCGATCACCGTGCAGACCGCCTGTTCCACCTCGCTGGTGGCCGCCCACCAGGCGTGCCAGAGCCTGCGGAACTACGAATGCGACGTGGCGCTGGCCGGCGGCAGTTCGCTGGTGCTGCCGCAGCCCGGCGGCTACCTCTTCGAGGAGGGCCACGTCATGTCCCGGGACGGCCGCTGCCGTTCCTACGACGCCGACGCCACCGGTACCGTGCCCAGCCACGGCTCGGGCGTCGTGGTGCTGCGCCGGCTCGCCGACGCGCTCGCCGACGGCGACCGGATCATGGCCGTGCTGCGCGGCTCCGCCGTGAACAACGACGGCAAGGACAAGATCGGCTACACCGCGCCGTCGCTCACCGGACAGCGCGACGTGATCCGGCTCGCCCTGGGGCAGGCCGAGGTGGACCCGGCCGACGTGGCGTACGTCGAGGGGCACGGCACGGCGACGCAGCTCGGGGACCCCGTCGAGGTCGCCGCGCTCACCGCGGCCTTCCGCGCCGCGACCGACCGGGTCGGCTACTGCTGGCTCGGCTCGGTGAAAAGCAACATCGGGCACACCAGCGCCTCGGCCGGTGTGGCCGGCCTGATCAAGACCGCGCTGATGCTGGAGCACGGGGAGCTGGTGCCGACGGTGCACTACTCCCGGCCCAACCCGAAGCTGGAGCTGGAGGGTTCGCCGTTTCGGGTGGCCACAGAGACCCGGCCGCTGCCCGACGACCGGCCCGCGCTCGCCGGCGTCAGCTCGTTCGGCATCGGCGGCACCAACGCGCACGCCGTGCTGGAGAGCCCGCCGCGGCCGGTGTCCGGCACCGGCCCCCGCGTGTTCTGCCTCTCCGCCCCGTCCCGGAACGCGCTGCGCCGGGCCCGCGCGGAACTCGCCGACCATATCGACGGCGCCGACGTCGCCGCCGCACCCGACCCGGTCGCCGCGGCCTGGACCCTGGTCAGCGGCCGGCCCGCGCTGCCGCACCGGATGAGCGTGGTCGCCGAGAACCTCGACGCCGCCGCCGCGGAGCTGCGCGACGAGGCGGGCCGCCCGGGCACGGCCGCCGCGCCCGATGTGACGGCCGCCCTGGTCTTCCCTGGCCACGGCTCCCTCTATCCCGGCGCCGCCGCGGCCGCCTACGCCGAACTGCCGGTGTTCCGCGAGCTTTTCGACGAGGCCATGGGCCGCGCCCGGAGCGAATGGGACGTCGACCTGAGCGTCGCGCTGCGCCCGGACGCGGACGAGGCCGCCGCCCGGGACAGCATGGTCCAGCAGATCGCGCTGTTCGCCGTCTCCTACTCCCTCGGCCGGCAGCTGCTGGCGTGGGGCGTGCGCCCCACCGCGTTGCTCGGGCAGAGCCTGGGCGAGTACGCGGCCGCCGCCCTGGCCGGCGTCTGGGACCTGCGCGCCGGCCTGGAGCTGGTGGCCGCACGGGCCCGCGCCATCGAACGGATCCCGCCCGGCCGGATGCTCGCCGTCTACGCCGAACACGCCGACGTGGCCGACCTGCTGGCCGACAGCGGCATCGCGGTCGCCACCGAAGGGCCGGGGCAGCTCGTGCTCTCCGGCTCTGCCGAGGCCATCGAGCGGCTCACCGGGGAGCTGACCCGCCGGTCGCTCGACAGCACCCTGCTGCGGGCGCCCGCCGCCGGCCACACCGAGCAGATGCGGCCGGTCGGCGACGCGTTGCGCGCGGCGCTCGCCCGGGTCCCTCCCCCAGGCCCTGAGGGGCCTGGGAGGTACCCCCATGGCGCCGCCGAACTCCCCGTGGTGTCCAACCTCACCGGACGCCTCATCGACCCGGAACGGCTGCGCGACCCCGACTACTGGTCGGACCAGATGTGCCACACCGTGCGGCTGGCCACCGGCATGGGCACGTTGCTGGACACCGGATGCGACGTGGTGATCGAGGTCGGGCCCGGACAACGGCTCACCGGCGGGCTGCGCCGGCACCCGGACTGGACGGACGCCCATATCGGCATCCCGCTGCTGGGCCGCGAGTCCGAACCACGGCGGCACGCCCTGCTGGACGGGCTCGGCCGGCTGTGGGCGGCGGGCCTCCCCGTGGACTGGGAGCCGCTGTTCACCGAGCGCCCCACCAGGTGCTCCCTGCCGCCGGTCCCGCTGGACTCCCGGCCGCTTCCGGCGCGGCCGGCCACGCCCGCCCCGCGACCCGCGGCCCCCGACGGGCTCGTCGTGTACGGCGAGACGGTGGCCCATGCGGCCGAGTTGGCCGAGGAACTCGCCGCCGCCGGCACCCCGGTGACGGCCGCGCTCAGCTCCCGCGCCCCCGATCCGGAGCCGGCCGCCCCCGCGCTCGCCGGCGCCCTGACCTGGCCGGCGGACGACCGGCCCCGGCTGGCCGACCGGCCCGATCTGACCGAGGCGCTCGACACGTACGCCGCGGGACTGGTCGGCCGGTTCGTCCTCGACACGACAGGCCACGGTGGCGGGTCCGTCACCACGAGGACCGACCTGGCCGCCGCGCTCGACCCCGAGCAACGGCTGCCGGAACTGGCCGCCTACCTGGTGACGCTGCTGGCCGACCAGGGTTGGCTCGCCGGTGCGGACGGCGTCACGCTGGTCGGCGACATCGACGAACGGGTGCGTTCCGCGCTGGAGCGCGCCGCCGACCTGCGCGAGGTGGCCGGCCTGCGCCGGCTGCTGGAGCAGCGTGTCGCCGGCTACCCCGAGGCTCCCCCAGCCTTCGGCCGGGGGGACCTCCATGCCGCCGGTGGCCCCCTGGGCGACAACGACGTGGCGCTCGGCGATGCCGAGTCCTGCCTGGCCGCGCTGCCCGACGCGCTGGTGACCTGGCGGGCGACGCGCCCCGACGAGCCGTTCCGCGTCCTGGAGATCGGCGCCGGCCGGGGCGACCTGACGTGGCGGCTGACCCGGGCCCTGGCCGGCGGCGGGCCGCTGACCTACGACGCGACCGACCCGGATCCGGCACGGGTGGCCGCGCTCCGGGACGAGGCGGAGCGGCGGGGCGAATCCTCCGTGCGGACCCGGACGTTCGACCTGACCGCCGACCCCGGCCTGATCCCCGGCAGCTACGACCTCGTCGTCGGCCGCGACGCGCTGCACCGGACGCCCTCGGTGGGCGCCGCGCTCGGCAACCTGGGCCGGCTGATCCGCCGGGACGGCGTGCTGTGCCTCGTGGAACCTGCCTCGACGGACCGCTGGGCCCCGCTCGTCTGGGGCCTCGCCGGCGGCGGCCCCGCCCCGCTGGACCCGGCTGGCTGGACCAAGGCGTTCGCCGAGGCCGACCTCGCATGCGTCGCGGCGACCCCCGTCGAACATTCCGTCTCCGCCGTGCTGGTCGCCGGCCTGGCCGACCCCGACCGCTTCCGCGACCCGACCCGGGAAATCGCCCGCCAGTCAGCGACCGCGCCCCTCCCGGCGAGCCCGAACCCCGCGGCAGCGGACGTCGACCCCGCGGCGGCCCCAACCCCGGACGGAGCTCCAGAACCCGAACGGGTCTCCACAGCTGCGCCGGAAAACGCCGCCGCGGATGACCTGTTGGCGGATCTGTGGTGCCGGACGCTCGGCGTCTCCGTGGCCCGCCCCGACGACGACTTCTTCCGGCTCGGCGGCGAGTCCCTCGCGCTCGTCCAACTCCTGGGCAAGGTCCGCGAACACACCGGCGTCCGGGTGGCCCTGGCCGACCTCGTCCCCTCCCCCACCTTCGCCACCCTCACCCGCCTCGCGCTGCTCCCCGCCCCGACCGAAAGCGCCGGCTCGGGCCCCGGAGCCGGTCCCACACCGGACAGGGCCGCCGTGCCAGGTCCCGTCTCCGGCCCGGAGGGCCGCTCAGATACCAGCCCGGCAGGGGCCCTGCTCCGGCTGCACGAGCCGGCGCAAGCCGGGCCGCGTCCGCCGTTGTTCCTCGCCGCGCCCGGCACCGGCACGTCGCTCTGCTACCGGAACCTCGCGCCGCTGCTCGGCGAGAACCAGCCGGTGTACGGGCTGGACGCCGTGGGACTGCACGACGACGGCGAGCCGTTCGACCGGTTCGAGGCGACGGCCCGCCACAACCTGACCCTGCTCCGCTCCGTGCAGCCGCACGGCCCGTACCGGCTCGGCGGCTGGTCGGCCGGCGCGATGGTCGCCCACGAGATGGCGCGCCAACTCCTCGCACAGGGCGAGCGCGTCGAGCCGCTGCTCTGCGTGGACGGCTTCCTGCCGTACACCTGGGGCCTGCCGCTGGGCGTGCGGCCAGGACTCCTGGCCGGCACCCTCCTGTCCCGGGCGCAGACCGCCCTGCCGTTCCTCCGGCCCCGCCACGTGGCGGCCGGCCTCGAACTCGCCGGCGTCCGGCCCGGTGCCGAAGGCGGCGGGACACCGCCGCCGGGAGATGGGCCGTTGGCGCATCTCGGCGAGGAGTACGTCCGGGTCTACCACGCCAACGTCCGTGCCCTGCTGCGGTACGTGCCGCGCCCGGTGGACTGCGGCGCGGTCGTCTTCAAGGCCGGGCTCACCCCGGGCGCTCGGCGCCGGCTGCTGCGCTCCACCGCCCCGCTGTACCGGGGCGGGGTGCGGGCCGTTGCCGTGCCCGGGGACCACTGGTCGGTGCTCGACCCCCGTTTCGTCGGGGCGCTCGCCGACCGGATGCGCGCCGCGCTGGAGTCGCGGCCGTGACCGCGCGGGCGGTGCCGCCCGTCCGCCCGTTCCGAAACGAGGATCGCCCCGCAGGTTGAGAAGAGAGTGATGGCCATGAGCCAGGTGACCCAGTTGAGCCAGTCGACCGAGATCAGCCCGTTGTCAGAAGCAGTGCTGGCCGGCGCGCCCAGCGAGGAGATCGCGCGCCTGCCCCTCCCCGACAGTTACACCGCGGCGCATCTGCGGATCGAGAACGTCGACATGTTCCGCGGCGTCGACGACAAGGACGTGCGGAAGTCCCTGCGGGTGGGCAGGGTGCCGATGCCGGAACTGGCGCCCGACGAGGTGCTGGTGTCCGTCATGGCCAGCGCCGTCAACTACAACACGGTCTGGTCCGCCATGTTCGAGCCGCTCCCGACGTTCCAGCTGCTCAAGCGGTTCGCCAGGACCGGCGGGTGGGCCGAACGCCACGACCTGCCGTACCAGGTGGTGGGCTCGGACGGCTCCGGGGTGATCGCCCGGGTGGGCTCCGGGGTGCGGCGCTGGAAGGTGGGCGACCATGTCGTGGTCAGCCCCGCGTACATCGACGACCAGGAGCCCGCCACCCACGCCGAGGGCATGCTCGGGGAGGAACAGCGCGCCTGGGGCTTCGAGACGAACTTCGGGGGCCTCGCCGAGTTCGCGGTGGTGCGAGCCAGCCAACTGGTGCCCAAGCCCGGCCATCTGACCTGGGAGGAGTCGGCCTGCACCACGCTGTGCGCCGGCACCGCCTACCGGATGCTGGTCGGCGAGCACGGCGCCCGGATGAAGCAGGGCGACGTCGTGCTGATCTGGGGCGCGGGCGGCGGCCTCGGCGGCTACGCCGTGCAGTTCGTGCGGAACGGCGGCGGGATCCCGGTCGGCATCGTCGGCTCGGCGGAGAAGGCCGAGGTGGTGCGCCGCCTGGGGTGCGAGATCGTCATCGGCCGGGAGGAGATCGGGCTGACCGGCGATCCCGCAGACGACCCGGACCAGGTCATCAAGATCGGCAAGCGCCTGGGCGCCCTGGTCCGCGAGCGGACCGGGCGCGACCCGGACATCGTCTTCGAGCACGTGGGGCGGGCCACGTTCGGCATCTCCGTCTTCGTCGCCCGCCGCGGCGGCACCGTGGTGACCTGCGGCTCCAGCACCGGCTACCAGCACATCTTCGACAACCGCTACCTGTGGATGCGGCTGAAGCGGATCGTCGGCAGCCACATCGCCAACCTCCAGGAGGCGTGGGAGTGCAACCGGCTCATCGAGTCGGGGCGCATCGTGCCCACCATGTCCACCGTGTACCCGCTGGCCGACGTCGCCGAGGCGTGCCGGCTCGTGCAGACGAACCGCCATCTCGGCAAGGTCGCGGTGCTCTGCACCGCCCCCCGCACCGGCCTGGGCGTGACCGACCAGGAGCTGCGCGACCGTATCGGCGAGGACGGGCTGAACCCGTTGCGCGGGCTCTCCGCCGGCCCCGCGGGGACCGCGGCGAGAAGAGGAGAAGCACCGTGAACCCACCTGCCAACGGGTCCTCCGTCGGGATCCTCGGGACGGGCTCCTACGTGCCCGCGCGCGAGGTGTCCAACGAGGAGGTGGCCGCCCGGGTCCCCGACATCACGCCCGAGTGGATCACCCGCAAGACCGCGATCCGCGCCCGCCGGTACGCCGCCGACACGGAGGCCACCTCCGATCTGGCGGCGCACGCCGCCACCCGGGCGCTGGCGGCGGCCGGCCTGTCCGCCGACCGCGTCGACCGGTTGCTGGTGTCCACCTCCACCGGCGACTTCCCGCAGCCGCCCACGGCCGCGCTGGTGCAGCAGCTGATCGGCGCCCACGCGGCCGGCTGCCTCGACATCAACGCCGTGTGCGCCGGCTTCGGATACGGGCTGGAGCTGGCCCGTTCGCTGGTGGTGGCCAATCCGGGCAGCCGGGTGCTGGTGGTGGCCGCCGACGTGTACTCGCGGTTCCTGGACTTCGACGACCGGCGCACCGCGGTGCTGCTCGGCGATGGCGCAGGGGCCGCCGTCGTCGGCGAGGTCGCCGACGGAACCGGCATCCTGGCCGCCGACCTGTCCACCCGCGGCGACCACCAGGACCTGATCAAGGTGCGCGCCGGCGGCAGCCGGGTGCCCACCACCGCCGAGACGGTCGCCGAGGGCGGGCACTACTTCACGATGCAGGGCCGCGGCGTCCGCGATTTCGTCATGGAGCACGTGCCGCCCGCCCTGGAGCGGCTGCTCGCCGGCCTCGGCCTGGGCACCAGCGACGTGGACTGCTTCGTCCCGCACCAGGCCAACGGCGTGCTGCTCGACGAACTGGTCGCCCGCTGCGGGCTGCAGAAGGCGCATACCGCCCGGATCCTGGAGCGCTACGGCAACATCGGCAGCGCCTCGGTGCCGGTCGCGTTGGACGACGCCGTCCGCGGCGGCGCCGTGCACCCGGGCGACCTGGTGCTGCTGTCCGGGTTCGGCGGCGGCATGTCGATGGCCAACTGCCTGCTGCGCTGGTCACCGGCCGGGAAATCACCGGCTGCGGAGTCACCGACCGGGGAGGCGTCGTGAGCGGCCACGAGAACGAAGGGGTCATCGAACACGTCGGCGTCGTCGGATGCGGGGTGATGGGCACCGGCTTCGCCGAGATCTGCGCGCGGGCCGGCCTGGACGTCGTGGTGGTCGCGGCGGACCCCGACGGGGCCGAACGGGCCCGGCGGCGGCTGCGCGAGGCGCTGGACCGGCCGGTGCGCAAGGGCAGGATCACGAAGGCGGAACGGGACGCCGCCCTGGCCCTGGTCTCCTTCTCGACCGATGCGAAGGCCCTGCGGGGCCGGCAGTTCGTCCTGGAGGCGGTGCGCGAGCGCCTCGCGGACAAACAGGAGGTCTTCGCCGAACTGGACCGGGTGGTCGAGGACCCGGACGCGATTCTCGCGTCCAACACCTCCTCCATCCCCATCAGCAAGCTCGGCCGCGCGACCCACGACCCGGGCCGGGTGATCGGCGTGCACTTCTTCAACCCCGTGGCCGCCATGCCGCTCGTCGAGCTGGTCAGCTCGCTGCGCACCCGGCCGGAGATCGCCGACCGGACCCGCGCGTTCGTCACCGACACGCTCGGCAAGCAGACCGTGCACGGCCGCGACCAGCCCGGCTTCATGATCAACACGCTTCTCGTGCCGTTCCTGCTGTCCGCCATCCGCCTGCTGGAGTCGGGCGGCGGCACCGCAGAGGAGATCGACAAGGGCATGGTGCTGGGCTGCGGCCATCCGATGGGTCCGCTGGCCCTCGTCGACCTCATCGGTCTCGACATCATCGCCTCCGTCGGCGAGGCCATGTACGAGGAGCTCAAGGAGCCGCTGTACGCGCCGCCACCGCTGCTGCTGCGGATGATCGAGGCCGGCCACCTCGGCAGGAAGACCGGCCGGGGCTTCTACCCCTACGCATGAGAGGAACGCAGCATGGATCTCGACCTTCGCGACAAGGCGGCGCTCGTCACCGGCGCCAGCCGAGGCATCGGGCTGGCGACCGTGAAGGCGCTGACCGCGGAGGGGGCCAGGGTCGTCGCCGCGGCGCGGACCACCAGCAAGGAGTTGGCCGCGACCGGCGCCACCGTGGTGCACGCGGACCTGTCGACGCTCGAGGGCGTGCACACCGCGGTCGACGGCGCCCAGGACGCGGTGGGCGACCTGGACGTCCTGGTGAACAACGTCGGCGGCGCGGTCGGCGACATGGCGGGCGGCTTCGCCGACTTCGACGACGAGAAATGGCACGCCGTCTGGCAGCTCAACTTCCTCACCGCGGTGCGGGTGGTCCGCCGCGCGCTGCCCGGCCTCCAGCGCACCCGCGGCGCGATCGTCAACGTCTCCTCCATCGGCGCCCGGATGCCGGGGCACGGACCGATGCCCTACACCACGGCCAAGGCGGCCCTCACCGCCTTCGGCACCGCGCTGGCCCAGGAACAGGGCCGGCACGGTGTGCGGGTGAACACGGTGTCGCCGGGGCCGACCCGGACCGGGCTGTGGATCGGCGAGAGCGAGGCGGGCGCCCGGCTGGCCGCCGCCCGGGGCGTGGACCAGGAGACGCTCGCCCGGCAGGTGCTGGCGGAGCTGGGCTTCACCACCGGCCGGGTCATCGAACCGCACGAGGTGGCCTCCGCCATCGTGTACCTGGCGTCGCCGCTGGCCGGCAGCGTCGCCGGCGCCGACTACCACGTGGACGGCGGCATCAACAAGGCGCCGTGAGCGCGGCGTTCCGGCAGCGCGGTCGGCACCGCTGCGACGGGATCCTGCCGACCGCGGCCGCCCTGTCGCTGCCCGGGGCGAGGCTCCCGGGTATCCGCGCCTCCGGCGTCCGCAGCTGCCGCGGACGCCGGAGGCGCGGATACCCGCTGGCCGGCACCCCCAACAACACCGGCGTGCCGGCCGACGCGGCAAGCGCGCTGCCCTACGCCGTCCGGTAGGCGTCCATGATCGTCTGGACCGTGGTGTTGCCCGCCAGGTCCGCGACCTCAGCCCGGAGCGAAACGGAGCCTCCCCCAGCCTGGGAGGCTGGGAGGTGCCCCCACGCCGCCGGGTTGGTCACCCGTATCGCGCCCTTCCGCACCGGCGCGTCCTGCCACGTCTCCCCGCCGTCCAGCGACACCTCGACCGACAGCGCGCCGCGCTGGTCGCCGGCCGCCGCGCCCTGCACGGTGACGGGGATCCGGATCCGCTCCCCGGCGGGCGCGGTGTTGTCCAGAGCCAGCTCCGGCGCGAACCGCACCACCGAGGCGGGCAGCGGCGATTCGACGTCCTCCGCGACATGCCCCGACGCGAAGGTCACGGCGGTGGTGACCTCGGTGCTGATATCGGTGTACGCGGCCCGGCCGATGGTGGTGACGAGCTCGTACTCCGCGTCCTCGGGCGGCAGCTGGAACCGGACGCAGTCCGGCACGTTCAGCTCGGGCGGCGGCAGCTCGAAGCCGCCGCAGTGGCGCGCGTCGGCCTCGGTGGCGTACTCCTCGCCGTTCCGGTAGAGCGTGATCGACACCGCGTTACCAGGACCGTTGACCAGGGAGTTGCCCTGGCCGTCGGTGAACGGGCCGAGGTCGGCGTAGAGCAGGTCGCCCTGCCGGTACAGGCCGCGGTCCGCGGTCAGGTCGGGGCCGATGACGCCCACGTTCACCGTCAGGTCGTACGCCTCGCCGGCGGCGTACGTGCGGGACGGGGTCTGGTAGTCCGACTCCAGAGTGCTGAGGTCCGGGCTGTACTGCACGCCCGCGATCACCCACTCGCCGCTGTCGGCCCTGACGTACTCCGTCGTCTCCCGGGGCAGCGGCTCCTCGTACGAGAGGAAGTCCCGCAGCCCGGTGGCCGGGGAGTTCTCGGGGTAGACCACGACGTCGCCGACCCGGTCCACGCCGGTGCTGCCCTGGCTGATGTCCAGCTCGGCCAGCTCGTCCTCGGCGAGATGCTCCGTCACGCCGGTGAAGTAGCTCCCGTCCCGCGGATAGGAGGCGTGGTACCTGGCCGCCCCGCCCTCCCAACCGGTGGCGACGAACGAGGAGAACTCCGTGGCGTCCAGCTCGGGTCCGAGGTGCCGGGTGCGGAAGGCGCCCTCCAGATCCGACGGCAGCACCAGGTACTCGTTGACCGCACCGCTGCGGTCGTGGCCGAGTATCACGTCCGTCTGTTGGGCGTTCTCGTCGAAGACGCTCAGGTCGATGGCCTCGCCCTGTCGCGCGTCGAAGGTGATCACCGTGTCCTCGGTGATCTCCAGCAGTGGCTGGACGAAGCGCTCGCCGGACGTCGGGAACCCGTCGGCGTCGAAGGTCAGGCCGTCCAGCACCGCGAAGTACTCCCCGGGCGGCACCCGCAGCGTGACGGTCCCGGCGTCGGCCGCATCAGCGGTCGTGACGTCGGCAGTCGTGACGTCGGAGGCGGCGACCAGGGTGCCGTCGGTGCCCTCCAGCGAGTACCCCCATTCGTCGTCGGGGCGAGGCGCACCATCCCGGCCGATCGCCTCGATGGTGAGGTCGTACATCTCCTCCTCGCGCTCCACCGCCCCCGCGGTGCGGATTTGCCGGCCGTCGCCCGAGGCGGTCACGGCGACGCTGAACGCGCCGGTGACGTCGCCGCCGAGCGTCGTGTCGGCGGTGACCGTGACGGACGCCGTGCCGCCGGCCGGCACGGTGATCTGGTCCGCATCGGCCGAGAACATCCCCTCGGGCGCCGGGTTTCCGGCCGGGTCCAGGCCCTCCACCGCCACGTCCAGGGTGATGTCGGCGTCGCCCAGGTTCCGGTAGGTCAGCTCCCGGCTCAGGGGCTCGTCGTCCCCGTGCGGCCAGGCCGCGGTGCCGAAGCTCAGGGACACCGGCTCGGCGACCACGGTCTGCCCCATCGCCTCGGCCACGTCCACCCGGCCCGACCCCTGCGCGAAGGCCGGCAGCGGCTCCGGGAGTTCGGCGGTCGAGCCGACCAGGGCGGCCTTCAGCTGCTCCCCGGTCCAGTCGGGACGCGCCTGCGCCAGCAGCGCCGCCGCGCCCGTGACATGCGGCGATGCCATGGATGTGCCGGATATGGCCGCATACCCCTCGGCCACCGGCTCGCCCTCCTCGGACACCCGGCTGCCCTCCACCACGGCGGCGCCGATGCCGACGCCCGGCGCCGTCAGGTCGGGCTTGAGCGCGCCGTCCCCGATGCGCGGGCCGCGCGAGGAGAAGTCCGCCAGCGCGTCCGCGTCGTCCACCGCGCCGACCGCCAGCGCGGCGTCGGCGCTGGCCGGACTGCCCACGGTCCCGTCGCGTGGCCCGTCGTTACCCGCCGCCGCCACGAACAGGGTGCCGGTCTCCTCCGACAGCCGGTTGACCGCGTCCTCCAGCGGGTCGACCCCGGCCGAATCCCGTATGCCAAAGCTCATGTTGACGACGTCGGCGCCCTGCGCGACGGCCCATTCCGCGCCCTCGATCGCCGCCGAGGTCGAGCCGTAGCCGTCGTCGCCGAGCACCTTCGCGTTGATCAGCTCGGCGCCCGGGGCGACCCCGGTGTAGGTCCCGTCCGACATCGCCCCGGTGCCCGCGGCGGTAGAGGCGACATGCGTGCCGTGGCCGTCCACGTCCCCGGTGTGTCCCGAACCGCTGAAGTCCTGTTCGGCGATCACCTTGCCGCCGCCGAGATCCGGATGGCTGGTGTCGATCCCGGTGTCCAGCACGGCGATGTCGACCCCCGTGCCGTCGTACCCGGCCTCCCAGGCCGCGGGCGCGCCGATCTGCGGGACGCTCACGTCCAGGCTGGCCTCGACGACCCCGTCCAGCGCGATCGCCGAGACGCCGGCGGCCAGCGTGGTGCCGGCCGCGCCCGTCCGGTCGGTCAGCGCCCGCCAGGCCCGCGCGGCGTCCGCCGCCGCGAGGGTCAGCGCCTCGCCGTCGATGCTCTCCAACGGCGTGGACTCCTCGGCGCCCGCCGTCCTGTGCAGCTCCGCCCTGGCCTCGGCTCCGCCGCCGTCCCCGTAGGTGACGATGACCGGCGTGCCGCCGTCGGCCAGCCGGTCGTACGCCGGCCGGCTCAGCTCCGTCACGTCGAACAGCCGTGCATCCAGCACCCCCTGACGGATCAGCGGCGCCGCGTCGAGCGGCACGACCAGCAGGCCGTCGGAGGTCTCCCGCACCGAGAACGGCACCGTCCCCCGTCCCTCGGCCCGCCGCATCCCGACGAACCCGCCCTCGCCGTCCAGCAGCACCTCGTCGCCGGTGACCAGCGTCACCGTGCTCGCCGTGCCCGGCGGGGCGCCACCGGCGTCCGCCGCGCCGGCGAGGGGCGGCAGCAGCGCCACCCCCGCCGTCACGGCGCCCGCCACGACCAGTGAGGCCGCGGCGGTCGCTCGTTTCTTCCTGCTGTGCATCGGGTCTCCCAGGGGGGTCGGGGGATATCAGCCCTGCACTCGACAAACCACGGGTTCCGGCCGTCTCGTTGGTCGACTTTCGGCCAACTCCACCTCATGTGGCACGCGTTTCCGGACGCCGGCCACCGCCCTATAGTTGGCCACATGGCACGGACGCCGGACTTACCCTCCAGGCGCGGTGTCCTGCGCGGCGCCGCCGCGGCCGCCGGGACCCTCGGCCTGACCGGAGCGCCGACCACGGCCGTCTCCGCCCCCCGCACCGCAAGCGCCGCGCCGCCCGAACTGCCGGGCGGGCTGGTGCCGTACCGCTCCCCGTACCTCAACTGGGCGGGCGAGATCGCCCACGAGGGCCTGTGGGCCTGCGCCCCCCGCACCGGCCAGGACGTGGCCGACCTCGCCACCTGGGCCCACGCCGAGGGCTGGCGGCTGCGCGCCCGGGGCATGGCGCACACCTGGAGCCCGCTCACCATCACGCAGGACACCGCCCCCGACGCGCGGGTGCTGTTGCTGGACACCACCGAGCAGCTGACCCACGTGGAGCCGGCCGAACCGCCTCCCGGCGCCCCCGGTGCGGTGCGGGCGCAGGCGGGGGTGCTGCTGGTGGACCTCATGGCCTGGTTGGCCGACCGCGGCCTCGGGGTGACCAGCACGCCCGCCACCGGCGAGCTGACCTTGGGCGGCGCGCTCGCCATCGACGCGCACGGCACCGGCGTGCCCGCCGCCGGCGAGCCCTCGCGCCCCGGCCACGGCTACGGCTCGCTCAGCAACCTGGTGCTGTCCCTCACCGCCGTCGTCTGGGACCCGGCACGCGGCGCGTACGTCCTCACCACCGTCGAACGGGGCGCCGGCGAGGAGGGCGACGCGTGTGCGGCGCTCGCCGCCCATCTCGGGCGCGGGCTGGTCGTCGAGGCGGTGCTCCAGGTCGGCGAGGAGACCCCGCTGCGCTGCGTCAGCCGGGTAGACCTGACCGCCGACGAGCTGTTCGCCGCGCCGGGCAGCCAGGCCGCCGCCGCCGGGCGCACGTTCGGCGACCTGCTGGACGAATGGGGCCGGGCGGAGGCGATCTGGTTCGCGTTCACCGACCGGCCCTGGCTGAAGCTGTGGGGGCTGAGCCCGAGCCGACCGGCCACCTCGCGGGAGGTCACGGGCCCGTACAACTACCCGTTCAGCGACACCTTGCCGACGCCCGTGGCCCGCCTCGTCGGCCAGCTCACGGCCGAGGGCGCGTGGTACCTGGCGCCGGAGCTGGGCGTGGCGCAGTACGCAGCCGCGGTGGGCGGGTTGACGCTGACCGCCTCCGCGGACCTCTGGGGTCCTTCGCACTGCCTGACCTTCTACCTTCGGCCCACCACGCTCCGCGAAACCGCCAACGGCTACGCGGTCCTCACCCGGCGCGCCGACGTCCAGCGGGTCGTCTCCGCGTTCGCCGGGCACTACCGGGAGCGGCTCCACACCTGGGCCGCGGCGGGCCGGTTCCCCATGAACGGCCAGGTGGAGATCCGGGTCAGCGGCCTCGACCAGCCCGCCGAGGTGGCGGTCCCCGGCGTCCAGCCGCCGCTGCTCTCCGCCGTCCGGCCGCACCCCGACCACCCCGAATGGGACTGCGCGGTGTGGCTGAACGTCCTCACCCTGCCCGGCACGCCCGGCGCGCCGGAGTTCTACCGCGAGCTCGAGCGCTTCTGCCTGGACACCTTCGACGGCGGATACGCCCTCACCCGAGTGGAATGGTCCAAGGGCTGGGGATACACGGACGCGGCGGCATGGTCGGATCCCGAGATGCTCGCCGCGGACATCCCCGCCTCCTTCGGCCGGGAGCCCTGGGACCACGCGATCGACGTCCTCGACCGCCTCGACCCCCACCGGGTACTCGCCAACCCCTTCCTCGACGAGCTGCTGGCCCCCTGACCTGGGCAGCGCAAACCGACTGTCGTTTCCCGCCCCCTGCTCTCTCGACATTTCGTTCGTATTGGCAGAATTTTGTCATGGATGCCAACGAAGGCTCGATCCCCCGGTCCACCGTCTCCCTGACGGTCATTCCCCGGGACGACGCCGAGGAGTCGCGATCTCTCCACGCGTGGCTCACTCGTGAGGACGCGTTACGCGGCCGCGTCGAGCAGCGTCACCTGCCTGCCTCTGACGGGGACATGGGCGGCCTGCTCGACTGCCTCGTCGTCACACTGGGCAGCGGCGGCGTCGGCGCGCTGCTCGCGCAGTCGGTGCTGACATGGCTCGGACAGCGCAGGGCGGACGTCTCCGTGACCATCAGAACCGCGGACGGCCGCGAGGTGACGATCGACCTGAAGGGGACGAAGGACCCGATGGCGGTGGTCCGTGAGGTGGAACGACTGACCACGCCGCCCAGAGGGTGAGGCGGGGCCGGTGACCGGTACCTGGTTCCCCGACGCCGACGCCAGCCGAGCGGTCCTGGTCGGCGCTGGCACCTTCGACGACCGCGCCCTGAGCGACCTCCCCGCCGTACGGAACAACCTGACGCGCCTGCGGGACGCTCTCACCCACCCCGAGGTCGGTCTCTTCGCGGGCCGGCCGGACGGGCACTGCCGCGTCCTCGGCCTCGGCCCCGGGCCGGTGGACGTGCGCGACATCGGCGCCACGATGGCGCGGGCGAGGAGGGAGGCCACCGACCTGCTGCTGGTGTACTACACGGGCCACGGGGTTCTCGATGACGCGGGCACCCTGCACCTGGCCCTCGACGGCACTGCTGCGGACAATCTCGAGTACTCGGCGCTGTCCGTCAACGTGCTGAAGCAGGACCTGGCCCGGGCCCGCGCCAGGACCCGGGTGCTCATCCTGGACTGCTGCTTCTCCGGACGAGCGATCGCGGCGATGGCGCCGCTGGCGAGCCTCGTCTCGGGTCAGCTCCAGCAGAGCGGCACCTACGTCTTCACCTCGTCCGCCGCGAACGAGCCGTCGCAAGCGCCCCCCGAGGGCGAGAACAGCGCGTTCACGGCGGCCCTGCTGCGCGCCTTCGCCGCGCCCGAGCCCTTCAGCCTGGACGAGACCTACCGGCACGTCAGGGAGGAACTGCGGGAGTCCGGCCTGCACTGCCCGCAACGCCAGGGGACCGGGGACGCCGGCGCCCTCGTGCTGATGCGGGGGCCGTTGCCCGACCCACCACCTCCCGCGCTGGCCCGAGGCACCCGGCGCTGGTCGCGGCGCCACCGAGCGCTGACGGTCGCGCTGGCCTGCCTGGCGGTGACCGCGGCCGGGGCCATTGCGGCACTCGCCGGCGGCGAGACATCGTCCCCGCAGGCAGATCCTGGTGGGACGTCCTCCGTCACCTCGGAGCCCACGCCCTCCTCCTCGCCGCCGCACTCTTCGTCGTCGTCCTCCCAGTCGTCCGAGGACGACGACCCGGCCGCCGATACGCCGCCCCAATCGGACGAACTGACCGTCGACCTCTTCGACGAGGCGCGCACACCCGACGGCGCGATCATGATCGGGGTGACAGGGGCGGCCGGCATCATCGAGGACGACGGCGGGCGAACGGCCTTCAGCGGGGGCGAGGGGCAGATCGGCGGCGGCGCGGGCGTCACATCGCCCACGGAGAGCGACGGCGGCAGCGCCACTGGGATCGCCAGCTTCTACGTCGACGCCTTCGGCGCGACCTGCGACGCCGCCGGCGTGGCGCTCGGCGAGTCGACGGTCGTGGAGGGCCCAGATGACGCGTGGATCCGGATCCTCGTGCTGTCGGTCGGAGACACGTCCGATGACACGGACGGGACCCCCGTCGGCTTCGAGGTGACGCGTGGCACGGGTGAGACGCCCGATGCTGACAGGGCCTGCACCTAGGACCGAGGCAACGAGTGATCGTTTTGCGTAACTGAGAAGCTTCACTCCGTAAGTTTCTTGTCGTTGGAATGCACGATCGGTGGCCGCTGGGCGCTATTACGGGCAGAAGGCGCACTGTCGCGTCTTCCGGGGCGCTGGTGGCCGGTACCCCGACCACGACAGGAGAGGACCCGAAGGTCCGTGAACGCATCACTCGTTGGAGACCCGGACGGGGCCGTGCTCGTCTTAGCCGCGCCCGGACCCGCTCGCCGCGGCGCGCCGCGCCGGGGGGCCGCCGATGACTGACGCACCGTCAGCACGACGAACGGGCGTCGCCCCGCTGTCCCCCCTGCCCGCGGACTTTCGCGCCTTCCACCAGCTGTACCGGCCCGCCTACGTGCGCTGGGCCGAGCTCTACCTCGGGACCCGGGCCGACGCCGAGGAGGCGGTGGACCGCACCTTCGAGCAACTGGCGGCCGACTGGGGCGAGGTGCTCCGGCTGGACAGTCCCGCCGGATACGCCTGGACCATACTCAAGCACCGCACGATCGACGCCGCCCGGGCCCGCGGGCGGCGGCCCGTCGTGACGGACACCGCGGTGTTCGAAACGCACGCGCTGCACACGGCGGTCGACCCCATCGGCGAACTGGAGGAGAGCCTGTGTATCTACCAGGCGATCCGCGAGCTTCCCGAACGGCAGCACGACGTCATCGTGCTGCTCTACTGCATCGGCTACAGCACCGCCGAGACCGCGGACATCCTGGGCATCAGCGTGCCCGGCGTGCGGTCGACGGCCCGGTACGCCCGGCACCGGCTGAAGGAAGCGCTCGGGCTGGAGAGAGGAGGACGGGGAAATGGGGGAACCGGAGGAGCGGACCGTTGACCGCGCGCTGTCGCGCGCGGTGTTGCAGTCCCGGCCGTACTCCGTGCAGGAGATCGAGGCGGCCGAATGCCGGATCGCGGCCCGCGTCGGCAATCGGATGCTGTACCGCGCGCTGTGCCTGGACGACGAGATCCGCGACGGGATCGGGGACGAGATGCGCCGCGCCGTTCTCCCCCAGCCGGGGAGGCTGGCGGAGTGCGCGGTCGGAACGCCCGAGCGGATCACCCGGGCGACGGCGTACCTGGCGATGCTCTGCCGCACGGTCGTCGAGCAGGACGGCGCACTCCAGCACATGGGGGCCTTCCTCGGGCGGCGGATCCCGCAGCCGGACGGGGCCAGGGTGCTGGGGTGCGTGCTGCAGCTGGCGGGGCGGGAGGACAGTGCCCGTTTCTGGTGGCAGTTCGCCGCCGGCGCCGGCGACGCGGCGGCGGCCTACTGCCTGTACCTGCACCACCTGACGCTCGGCGAGGCGTGGGAGGCCGAACTGTGGCGCCGGCAGGTCGATCCGGGGCCGCCGCCGGCCGCGGCCGAGCAGCGGGCGGGGGACCGGGGGCACACGGGGAGCCGGGCGGGACACGGGGAGACCTCGGAGGACGGCAGCAACCCCGGGCTGGTGCTGCGGGTGCTGACCGGGCTACGGGGGAACGGCGAGGAGTACCTCACGGCGACGGCCACAGCGGTCCTGCACTACGTGCCGGGCGCCGTGCATTTCGTCGACGAGATCGAGCTCCCGCTGCCGGCCGCGGACTTCGCGCAGCGCATCGAGGAGCTCACGGCCACGGTCTGAGCCTGTTCGGTGAGCGGGATCGCGTTTGCCGCCGTTCGCTTCATGCATGCGAGCTAATCGCCGCCGGCCGTCGCTTGCGGGTGGTTGCAGTGGGCAACTTCGAGGCGCGACGTCGCGCACCACTGAGCACGAGCTTCTCGGAGGAACTGTCATGGCCAGCATCCGTACCGCCCGCGTCCTCGCCGCGGTGGCCGACTTCGCCGACTTCGCCGACGAGGCGCCGAGCGGATCCGTCGTGGGGCGCCAACCTCTAGCCGACCCCGGCCGGGGCCGATGACGTCTGGGGCCGATGACGTCCGGGGTGCGTCATCACCTCCACACGGACCGGTTCTGCCCGCGCGGTCACGCCTCCCGGCGCGGCCGCGCGGGGACGTCCGGCCCGGCCCGCCCCCTCCTCGTTTCGTTGTTGATCATCAGGTAGATCCCTGAGTGCCCCTGACGATCGGATGAGCGGACGTCCACCCCTGGGAGGTGGCGCCAGCACCACCTCTACACCCTGGGGCGGAGACGCCATCGCGACCTCTGGGCGATCCGCACGGGGGGTGATGTCTCCTAATTTGTAGGCATGACCACGCTCAGCACAGCCCAGACGGCCGAGGCCGCGAAGGCGGTGAAGCCAGGGAGGTCGGCCAGGGCCACGGAGACGGCCCTGCCGGACCAGCCGCCGACCTTCACGTCGTACGTGCGCGAGCGCGGCCCGGTGCTCCTGCGCACGGCCCGCTCGTTGACCGCCAACCCCAGCGACGCCGAGGATCTGCTGCAGACGGCGCTCACCAAGACCTATCTGGCGTGGGAGCGCATCGAGGACCACCGCGCCCTGGACGGCTACGTCCGGCGCGCGCTGCTGAACACGCGCACCTCGCTGTGGCGCAAGCGCCGCGTGGACGAGTACGCCGTGGAGGAGCTGCCAGAGCCCGAGCCGGTGCCCGAGCCGGACGCCGCCGAGCAGCAGGCCGTGCGGGACGCGATGTGGCGCGCGGTGCGGAAGCTGCCGGTGCGGCAGCGGGCGATGGTCGTCCTCCGGTACTACGAGGACCTGAGCGAGGCGTCCACGGCCGAGGTGCTCGGCGTTTCGGTGGGCACGGTCAAGAGCGCGGTCTCCCGGGCGCTGGCCAAGCTGCGGGACGACGTGGAACTGGCCGACGTGGCGCGGCCGCGCCTGGCCCAGGCCGACCAGGCGATGGCCGCCTGACCCGGCTCTGACCCGGGCCCCAGGCCCAGACCCCGGCGCCGCGCCCGACCGTCGTGTCCGGCCGTCGCCCTCAGCGGGCGCCGATTCAGTGGGCGCCGATCTTGGTCAGCAGGTCCACGATGCGCGCCTGCACCTCGGGGTTGGTCGACCGCTCCGCGAGGAACAGCACCGTCTCGCCCGACGCCAGCAGCGGCAGCTGCCCCGGGTCCATCTCCGCCGCCGTGTAGACCACGAACGGGGTGCGGGTCAGCAGCCCGTTCACCCGCAGCCAGTCGATGATCCCGGCCCGGCGGCGCCTGACCTGGTTGAGGTCCATGACCACCAGGTTCGGCCGGATCTGCTGCGCCACCTCCATCGCCTGCGCATCGGTGTGCGCGTGCGCCGCCTGCATGCCGCGCCGCTCCAGCGAGACCGACAGCGCGCCCGCGATCGCCTGGTTCTCCTCGACCAGCAGCACCCGCGGCGGGTGCTGCTCGCTGTCCCGCGGCGCGAGCGCCTTCAGCAGCACCGCCGGGTCGGCGCCGTACGCCGCCTCCCGGCTCGCCTGACCCAGACCGGCCGTCACCAGCACCGGCACCTCGGCCGCAACCGCCGCGGTGCGCAGCGACTGCAGCGCCGTGCGGGTGATCGGGCCGGTCAGCGGGTCCACGAACAGCGCCGCCGGATAGGCCGCGATCTGCGCGTCCACCTCCTCGCGCGAATGCACGATGACCGGCCGATAGCCGCGGTCGGTCAGCGCCTGCTGGGTGGAGACGTCGGGCTCCGGCCACACCAGCAGCCGTCGCGGGTTGTCCAGCGGCTCGGGCGGCAACTCGTCGTCCGCCGGGCCCGGCAGCCGCAGGCCGCGGCCGCCGCTCTGCTCGCCCTGCCCCGGTCTCGCGCCCTGGCCCTCGGTGATCTCCACCGCGCCGTTCGGCCCGTCCAGCGGCTCGGGCCCCTCGGCGGCGTCGGCCGCCGGCGCGCCGATGGCGAACTCGCGGCCCGCGGTCGGCGTGGCGCGCGCCGCCGTGGCCGTCCTGGGGTCCTCGGCGGGCGGCGCGGCGAGCTTGCGGCGCCTGGCCGGCGCGGCCGGCATGGGGGTGCCAGAGGGAGGCGCGGTGCGCTGCTGCGGTGCGGGCTGCGGGTTCCGTTGGTCGCCGGGGCGGGCCACCGACACGCCCTGGCCCAGGGTCCGCACGCTCACCCCCGGCAGCGACCGCGGGTCCGGATTGGCCCGCTCGCTGCCCGGCATCGGCAACGCGCGCGGCTGGCGCGCCGCCGCGATGCGCGGGGCGCTGCCATCCAGGATCGGGCTGCGCGCCACCACCGTGTGCTCCGCGGGCACGGGGGCGTCTTCCGCGCCCTCGGGGCCTGGATGAGGCTCGCCCTCGGGACCCAGCTGCTGCGCGGCCTGCGGGGCACCGGCGCCCGGGGGAGGCATGGCGGGCTGGGCCACGGCCGGCTCCAGCGCGGCGGCGCCGGTCGGCTGTTGGTGCTGCTGTTGGTGCTGCTGTTGGGGCGCCTGCTGATGCGGCGCCGGCGCTCCGGACTGCTGCACGGGCCCGATGGCGATGCGTTCCTGCGCCCGCTGCGGCTCCTGCTCCTGAACGTGCTCCTGAACGTGCGCCTGCGCGGACTCCTCCCCCAGGCCCCGGGAGGGCTGGGAGGAACCCCCAGCACGCCGGCGACGCCGTCCGGTCGGCTGCTCCGGCACCCCCTGGCCGCCGGCCGCCGGCTCGAGAGCCGGCTCCACCGGCGCGTTCCTGGCCGCCTGCGCGGGTAGCTGCGCCTGCGCCGGCGTGAGCGTCCGGCGGCGCCGCCCGTTGCCCGAGGAGCCGCCGTTTTCGCCGCTCTCGCCGTGCCCGGCCTCGGCCCCGTTCTCCTGGCCGGATGCGTGCTGCTCGGCGGGCGTGGCCGTGCCCTGCCTGCGCCGGCGCCCGGAGGGGGCGCCCTGCGCCGGCTCTATCGCTCCCTGTTCGCGACGCGCCAGGGCCATTCCTGCCCCCGGCCCAGGGCCTGAGGGCGCGCCAGCGCCCTCGGTGCCCCTCGCCGGTTCGGCCGGTACCGGCATCACCGTGGTGTCACCGCTGGCGTCGCGGACCTTCCCCGGCGCGGCGGACCCGTTGGGCGCCCCCTGTCCCGCGGCCACCGGAACCTCCAGCACGTACGCGGACGAGCCGGCGCCGCCGGCTCCCGGCACCTCGTGCGTCTGCAGCACACCGCCGTGCTGCCGCACGATGCCCTGCACGATCGGTCCGTGCACCGGATCGCCGCCCGGATAGGGCCCGCGCACCTCGATCCGCACCACGTCACCGCGCTGCGCCGCGGCCACCACGATGGTGGAGTCCCCGGCCAGCGCGCCTGAGGCCATCGCCGGCTGTCCGGTGGCGTCCACCCCCGCGACGTCCGCCACCAGATGGGCCAGCGCCTGCGCCAGCCGCTCCGGGTCCACCTCCGCCTCGATCGGCGGGGCGTGCACCGCGAACTGCGCGCGCCCCGGGCCGATCAGCTCCGTCGCGCCCTCCACGCCCGCGGCGACCACCTCGTCCAGCGCCACCAGGCGCCGGTCGAGCTTCTCCTGGCCCTCGTCCAGCCGCTGGAAGCTCAGCACGTTGTCCACCAGGGTGGTCATCCGGGTGTATCCGGCGGCCAGATGGTGGAGCACCTGGTTGGCCTCTGGCCACAACTGCCCCGCCGGATCGGCGGCCAGCGTGGCCAACTCGCCGCGCAGCTGCTCCAGCGGGCCGCGCAGACTGTCGCCGAGCACCGAAAGCAGCTGGGAGTGGCGGGCGGCCAGCGCGTCGAAGGCGCGGCGGTCGGTGAACGTCAGCACCGCGCCGACCAACTGGTCGCCGTCCCGCACCGGGGCGGTGGTGATGTCGACCGGCACGGCCCGGCCGTCCCTGGTCCACAACACCTGGCCGCGCACCCGGTGCTTGCGTCCTGAGGTGAGGGTGTCGTGCAACGGGGTCTCCTCGAACGCCAGCGGGGTGCCGTCGGCGCGCGAGTGTTGGATCAGGGGGTGCAGCTCCTGGCCGCCGAGCTGGCTGGCGCGGTGCCCGAGGATCTGCGCCGCGGCCGGGTTGACGAGCACGATGCGGCCGGCGGTGTCGACGCCGACCACGCCCTCGGACGCGGCGCGCAGGATCATCTCGGTCTGCCGTTGCTGGCGCACCAGTTCGGCTTCGGTGTCGAGGGTGCCGGAGAGGTCACGGACGACGAGCATGAGCAGTTCCTCGCCGGAGTAGTCGTCGGCGAACGCCGCCTCGATGGCCGAGGCGTACGCATAGGGAGTGTGACCCGCGTTGAGCCCGGCGCTCGTGACCTCCACCTGGAGCTCCCTGCCGTCCGTGCGCCGCGCGACCATCCGGGTCGGCTTGGTGCGGACGGTCGGGTCCTCCTGCGGTCGGCGCATGGAGCCGGGGATACGGCGGGGATCGAAGTCGGGGATGATGTCGAGGAGCCCTCGGCCGACGAGTGGCGCGCCAGGAGCCTCCAGGGTGTCCACGGCGATGGCGTTGGCGTTGACGACGGTGCCGTTGCCGTTGACGAGCAACAGGGCGTCGGGTAGCGCGTCGAGTATCGCGGCGAGGCGAGCAGCGCCCCTCGCTGGCCTGCTGCTCACGACGTCGTTCCTCCCTTGACCGTGAGTTCTCAAGCGCACGACCCCGTGCGTGTCATTAGGGGGAGTCTACGGGCAGCACTCCGGGGCGCGACGGTGCGTTCGAAAGAACGCGATTCAGGAGCGATCAGGCCTGATCACCCCCAATTCGGGGCAGTGCGGGCACCATGCTGTCCCAGCGGGCGATCTCGCAGCCGTTGCTGCGGTCGAAGTGGGCGCTGACCGGCTCGCCTTGCCAGGTGCCCTCGATCTCCGCGGTGGCCGGGCCGCCGTACAGATAGGTGCACAGGGCGTCGGACGCGGTCGGGGCGAGCGCCGGTTCGGCTCCCTGAACTGCGTCGCAGGCCGCCTCCGGTTCGGGGTGCCGGCCGCCGTCGGGTTCGCAGTAGAGCACGTAGGTCCCGTCGGTGTCACCCGTGCCGGTGACGGTGATGACGAGCCGGTTGGGTGCGAACGCCGGCAGGGTGTCGGCGCCGACCCCGCCGCCGGCGGCCGCCGGGGCGACGGTCCCGGCGAGTGTGGCGGCGGTGATGGCGGTGATGGCGAGGGTCTTGTGCAGCATGCGGACACTCCGTGAGGTGCGTGCGGATCCGCCGGAGGGGCCGGCGGAGACGGGGGTGCCTCCCGGCCCCCGGGGCTGGGGGAGGGTGGGCGTCGAGGGGCGGGGCTGCCCGCTCTCCCTGCTAACGCTCCCCGACCGTGTTCGTTGCGCAACTCAAGGGCGCGGTCTTCCCTCCTTAGAGTGGAATCCGATTGGCTGCGTCCCTCTGGGCTGTGGCATCATTTGCTCGCACGCGGTCTTCGCGCTGCTGTGCGAGGAGGCTTCGCCTAGTCTGGTCTATGGCGCCGCACTGCTAATGCGGTTTGGGGTAACCCCCCATCCCGGGTTCAAATCCCGGAGCCTCCGCCACTCACACCAAGATCATCAAGCCGTCAGCCCTGGCCCATCCGCCAGGGCTTTCGCGCTGGTCGGTGCGGGTGAAGCCAAACGATTTCGCCCGCACCCGGGGCGTCATGTACGCTGGTCCCGCATTCCAGCCCAGCCCTTCGCGGGCGAGCTGAGCGCTCGTAGCTTAACGGATAGAGCATCTGACTACGGATCAGAAGGTTGGGGGTTCGAATCCCTCCGAGCGCGCATCGCAAGGCCCTGTCGCACGCGCGGCAGGGCCTTCGTCATGCCTGCGGCGATCGGGCGACACCCGGGTCTCGTTCGGGTGACTGTGGGTGTTCACTCAGAGCCTCGTCGTGAGGGCGGCTCGGGCCGCCCCGACTTGCCGAAACACCGAGTCGGCGCACGCTGGTGGGAGGGGTCCACACGGCAGAGGGAGGCAGCCATGGCACGGGTGTACCGCAAGGGCGAGAACGAGATGCGTGAGGTCGAGATCTTCCACGTCGAACTGGACGACGGTGAGCAGGAGGCGATGCGCGCCAACCCCGGCCGGTTCGTCAGAGAGGTGCTCGAGTCCGAGATGTCGCGGGTGAACCGCGTGTCGCTCGATGTCGACATGCTGGATGACCTGGCGAACGGCGGGTCCGCGCGGACGTGGGTCGTCCACCACACGGTGAGCGGCTCGGAGGAGTCCTCCTCCGACGTGAGCCGCCCGGTGTGACGAGCGGACGTCATCGCATCGGTGCGTCCCCGCGTGGCCGATCGAGCACGGTGGGTCATCGGCGTCGGTAGGCTCCGCAGAGGAGAGTGTCCGCCGAATGAGAGCAGGGATGCCGTGGCGTACGCCTGCCCTTCCTGTGAGGCCGCCAGGACCGTCGTCGTGATGTTCGGCGCCGAGGGGTCGTTCCCCTATCCGTGCCTGCGGTGCGCCTGGGTGCCGCGGTGGCTGCCCGCCGGGACGGAGCAGCGGGCGAACGAGCCGTGCCCCACCCTGGCGTGTGAGGGCTCGGTCTGTCGGGTGTATGTCTACGACGCGGCCGGCGAACTCCGGCGGGTCCGCCAGGAGCCCTGCGCCCAGTGCTACGGCGGGAGCGGCACGAAACCCGGGAGCCCGCACGGCGCGGAGCGTCACCCGGACGGCGCGCGCCTCTCCGCGTCGCGCTGGGGGTAGGGCGGGGTCAGTGCGGGCCGGAGGCCATACGCTCGTGACCACCACCGATGTGAGGGGGCGATCCACATCAGCCTCGTACGGCAGAGCCTCTACCGGTACCTCTGCGACAACCCCGGGTGCAGCTGGCAGTCGCAGCTCACCGGCTACCCGGAGCGGGCGAGCGAGCAGTACCACGCGCACGTCGAGCAGCACCACGAGGGCGACGTGGGCGTCGCGTGCGCCCGCTGCTCGGGCGAGGGGTACGCGGGCATCCCGGGCCACGGCGCCGGAGAGCAGCAGAAGCAGAAGCGGGCGCCGGCGGTCTAGGTCGTCCTAGCGGTCGGATATTCTCGGCCGGGCGCCGCGCACCTCCAGGCCGTCCAGCAGGCGCCGGGTGGCCTCGGTCACCGCGTCCACCGCCGTGTCGAAAACCTCCTGGTTGTGCGCGGCCGGCGCGCGGAATCCGGATACCTTGCGAACGTACTGCAAAGCCGCCGCGCGGACGTCGTCCTCGGTGACCTCGGGCGTCGCGGGCGGGCGGAGCGTCTTGATGCTTCGGCACATGTTTCCCAGTGTTGCACCCGGCACCGACAGCCGTCCTGACCTGCGGCGGCGCCGCCCGGTCGGAACAGGGGGCCGGACCGACGCCGCCGGCCCTGCCGGGCAGCGCGCCATAGTCCACACAGGGCCCGTCATCGTCCACAGGCCCCGCCCTAGCATCGTCCGCATGCCGAAGGCCGCGCGGCACCGGTACGGCACACGTTCCCCCGCACGCAGCAACATCCACAACCCCCACATGGATGGAGATTCCCATGCGCAGGACGAGCGCACGGTTCAAGCTGGGCAGTGCCATAGCGGTGGTGACGGCGGCGGCGACGATCGGCGGCGTGACCGCGTGGAACGGGGCGGCCGCCGAGCCCGAGGCGCCGCAGACCCTGGCCGTCGGGACCCCCGAGGGCTACGGCCAGAACACCACCGGCGGCGCCGGTGGCGACGTCGTCCAGGTGTCGGACGCCGGCGCGTTCGCCGAGGCCGCGGAGAGCGACGGAGCGCTGCAGATCGAGGTCAGCGGCACCATCTCGCTGGACGATATGACCGACGTGACGTCCGACAAGACGATCATCGGCGTCGGGGACAACGCCGAGATCACCGGCAGCGGCCTGAACGTCAGCGAGGCCGACAACGTGATCATCCAGAACCTCACGTTCAGCAACTCGAACGACGACGGCATCAACGTGCAGTACTCCACCAACGTGTGGATCGACCACTGCGACTTCACCGGTGCCAACGACGGCAGCCTCGACATCAAGCGTGCCTCGGACGACATCACGGTGTCGTGGAACCACGTCTACGACTCCGACAAGAACATGCTGCTCGGCCACGACGACGACAACGCGGGCGAGGACGTCGGGAACCTGAAGGTCAGCTACCACCACAACTGGTTCGACGGCACCAACCAGCGCAACCCGCGCGTCCGCTTCGGCAACCCGGTGCACGTCTACAACAACTACTACAACGACATCGGCAGCTACGGCGTCGCCTCCACCATGGACGCCGGCGTGCTGGTCGAGGGCAACTACTTCGAGAACGTCGACGACCCGTACCACCTGGGTGAGGGCGACTCCGGACCCGGCGACCTGGTCGCCCGGGACAACGAGCTCGTCAACTCCAGCGAGGGCGAGACCGGCGGCTCGGTGAGCAACCCCTCGTACAGCTACGACCTGGACCCGGCCGCGGACGTCAAGTCGATCGTGACCGGTGGCGCTGGGGTCGGTCAGATCTGACAGATCCCTGGATCGACGTCCCGCTCCGTGGGTCCGAGCCCGGACAAGGCTGTTGGCCGCCTTGTCCGGGCACGGGCCTGCCGCTATCGTCCTCGCCACGAGAGACGCCGAGCGTTTCCCACGAGCGAGGCAGCCCCCATGGCGGAACGCGGGCCCGCAGCGTCGCGGGCGCCGAGGCGGCCCACCGTTGGGCTCGTCACGGCCAACATCCACCTAGGCGTCGGCGCCAGCCTCTGGGCCGGCGTGCTTGAGGCGGCCGAACGGAACGACGTCAACGTCGTCTGCTTCCCCGGCGACGCGCTGCGTCCCGACGGCGCGCCGCGCAACGCCATCTACGACCTGATCGGCCGCGACCTCGGCCCGTTGCGGCTGGACGGCGCCATCTGCTGGACCTCCACGCTGGGCCTGCCGGCCGGCGCGCTGACCGGCGGCGACGAGCGGGCCGAGCGCCTGATCCGGCACCTTTCGGCCCTCCCGGTGGTGAGCCTCAACCGGGCGCTCGCCGACCATGCGGAGGCCCCGGGCGCGCATAACGCCACGGCCGCGCCCGGCGGCTCCGGCCAGCCGAGCCCGTCCGGTCACCATGGGCCCGGCGAATCCCCGGAGCACGCCGACCACGACACGCTGCTGCTCGACTCCTACGCCGGGATGCGCAAGGCCGTCAGCCATCTGGTGCAGGCGCACGGCCGCCGCCGGCTGGCCTGCCTGCGCGGGCCGTTGGCCAACCCGGTCTCGGTCAACCGCTTCCGCGCCTACACCGACGCCCTCACCCAGCACCGCATCCGCCACGACCGCTCCCTGGTCTCCGCCTCGGTGGACTTCGCCAACGGCGCCGGCGCCTCCGCGATGCGGGTGCTGGTGGACGTCCGCGGGCTACGCCCGGGACGGGACTTCGACGCCGTGGTGGCGTGCAGCGACGTGCTCGCGGCGGACGCGCTGCGGTTCCTCGCCGGGCGCGGGGTCAGGGTGCCGGAGGACGTCGCGGTCATCAGCTTCAACGATTCGCTGGAGGCGCGGCTCAGCGATCCGCCGCTGACCTCGGTGGCGCTGCCGTTCGCCGAGTTGGGCGCCCTCGCCGTGGACACGCTGCTGGCCCGGCTGCGCGGGGGGCGCCCGCCGGCGCGCCGCGCGGTGCCCGGCACGCTGGTCACCCGTCGGTCCTGCGGCTGCCACTCCCCGCTGGTCATCCAGGGCGCGCCGGAAGGGCAGGGCGGGACGACCACCCCGGCGACCATCCCCGCGCCGGCGCCGGGCCACCCGGGACCGGCCCTGATCCCCGGGCCCGAGGCCGTGTCCGTGGCCGAGCGGCCGGGGGCGGAGGAGCCGCCGTCGCTCCCCGAGGCGACCGCCGAGCTGACCGACGCGTTGCGCGCCGACATCGCGTCCAGCGCCGGCGTCACCTTCCTCAGCCTCCTCGAACGCCGCCTCGACGGCTGGATCCAGGGCGTCGAGGACGCCGCCGCCTGGGACCGCGCGCTGCTGCGGCTCCGCGCCGCGCACCGGCCCGACGACGCCCGCGCCGAGCGCCTGCTCGGCCAGGCCCGGCTGATGGTGGCCGACAAGTCCCGCCGGCTGCTGGAGTACGAGCGTTGGACCCGAGAGCAGGAGTCCGTCAAGCTGCGCGAGCTCGGCACCACCCTGACCACGGTGGTGGACACCGAGGCGATACGCACCGCGCTGGCCCGCCATCTGCCGGGACTCGGCGTGCCCGGCTGCCGCCTGCTGCTCAGCACCAGCGCCACCGGCGCCGCCGCCAGCCCTGCCGGGCCTGCCGGGCCTGCCGGGCCTGCCGGCACGCTGGCGTGGGCTGGCGTGGACGGCGAACGCGCCCCACGTCTCCCGCTGGTCAGGGCGCCGCGCGAGGACCGCTTCACCATCGTGCTGGAGGCGCTGCACATCGGCGAGGAGCAGCTCGGCTTCGCTCTCTTCGACGCCGGGCCGCACCAGCACGCCGCCCGGCACGGCGCGCTCTACCGGGCACTGGGCGACCAGATCAGCGCGGCGCTCAAGGGCGTGCGGCTCTTCGAGGAGGTGCGCCGGGCGCGCGACGTTGCCGAACAGGCAAGCCAGTTCAAGACCCGGCTGCTCGACAACGCGACCGACGAGCTGCGCACCCCCGTGGAGTCGATCCTGCGCCACACCCGGGGTCGCGACCCGGCCACCGCCGAGGACGCCGAGCGGCTCCTGCGGCTCATCGACGACCTGCTCGACCTGACCCGTTCGGAGATCGACGCGCTCGACCTGACCCGGCGGCTGCTGGACCCGCGCCCGCTGCTCGCCGAGGCGTTCCGGGCGCTGGCCCGCCCCGGCTGGCGGCTGGCGTTGCCGCGCCGCCTGCCCGCGCTGCGCGCCGACCCCGCGCGGCTGCGGCAGATCGTCCGCGGCCTGCTCAGCGCGGCGGCGGGACCTGGCGCCGCGCCGGGTCTCGAACTCGCCGCCGAGGCCGGCCCCGACCGGCTGCTCGTCGACGTGACGAGCCCCGAGCTGACCGTTCCGCCCGGCGAGGACGAGCGGCTCTTCCAGCCGTTCGCCGCGGGGGAGCCGGGCAGCCGGCTGAGCCTGGCGATCGCCCGCCGGCTGGCGGTGCTGCACGGCGGCTCGGTCGCGTTCCGGCGCGTTCCGCGGCCCGGATTCCACCTGGAACTGCCGCTGCCCACCCCGGCCGAACAGCCCTCGGCCCCGCCGCCCCGGCCGGCCGCCCCCGGGCGCGCCCTGCTGGTCGCCGCCTCGTCGGGACCCGGCCCCAGGGAGGCCGCGGTGCTGGCCGGCCGGCACGGCCTCACCGCGCGGCTGCTACACCCCGACGACGATGTGGCCACGCTGACCAGCGAGCCGGGGCCGGCCGCGGTGGCCTGGGACACCGAACGCGCCACCCCGCAGGAGTGGGCGACCATCCACCGGCTGCACGACCATCCGGCGCTGCGCCACACACCGTTCCTGCTCTACGGGCCGGTGGACGGCGAGGATCTCGGCCAGGCGCTGCACGCGCTGCGCCCCTCGGGCCTCGCCGCGCCCGCGCTCATCGTGGATGGTTCGGCGCACACCAGGGAACGGCTTCGGCGGCTGCTGACCGGCGTGCTCCCCGGACGCACGGTGCGCGCCGCGGCGGACGGCACCGCGGCCTGCGCGCTGTTCGCCGAGGACCCGCCGGGGCTGCTCATCGTGGACCGGGCGCTGCCCGACATGGACGGCTTCGAGCTGGTGGAGCGGCTGCACGAGGCGATGGGCGCGGGCGCTCCGGGCGCGCCCCTCGCCAACGGCGGCGCCCCGCCGAGCGTGCCGGTGCTGATGCTCAGCGACACCGGCTTCACGTTCGCCGACGCGCGCCGCGCCGAGCACCACCCCTCCGTGGTGCTGCTCGGCCGGGACGTGCTGACCGACGCCGAAACCGCCCGGCTGCTGACCGCCATGCTCCAGCGCGCCCGCACCGACCCGGCCGCACAACGCACGTTCGCGCCGGTCCGGCACGCTCTCGCCTATCTCGAACAGCACTACCGGCACCGCTTCTCCCGCTGGCAGGTGGCGCAGGCCGCCGGGGTGAGCGAGGACCATCTCGGACGGCTCTTCCACCGTGAACTCGGGGTCACCCTCTGGGAGTACCTGACCCGGTTGCGTATCAAGCGGGCCAAGGAGCGCCTACAGCGCAGCGACGACAGCGTGCAGACCATCGCCCGGGCGGTCGGCTTCCACGACCGGGCGTACTTCAGCCGAGTGTTCCGCAAGGTCACCGGCGTCGCCCCGCACGCCTACCGCGACGCCCCCTGATCCCGCGAAAAACCGGTGGGCCGAGGCCGGGGCCGGTGGCTACCGTGCGCGGCATGAACGAGACGGACCCTCACCCGACCAACGACCCGGACTGGCTCCGGCTGAACCGCGCGAACTGGGACGACCGGGTCCGGGTGCACGCCGCGAGCGACTTCTACGATCTGCCAGGATTCCGCGCCGGCGCCGACCCCCTGCGCGCCTTCGAACTCGCGGAGCTGGGCGACGTCGCGGACCTGCGGCTGCTGCATCTCCAGTGCCATATGGGGCAGGACACGCTGTCCTGGGCGCGGCGCGGCGCCGAGGTCACCGGACTTGACCTCTCCGAGGCCGCGATCGGCACCGCCCGGACGCTGGCGGCCGATATCGGGCTGGCCGACCGGGCGCGTTTCGTGGTCTCCGACGTCTACGAGGCGGGCGCGGCGCTGGACGGGGAGCGCTTCGACATCGTCTACACCGGGCTCGGCGCGCTGGTGTGGCTGCCCGACCTGGTGCGCTGGGCGCGGGTGGCCGCCTCGCTGCTGGACGAGGGCGGGACCCTGTACCTGGCCGAGTTCCACCCGCTCACCGACCTGCTCGGCGACGACGGCCTCGCCGTGCAGCGCGACTACTTCGAGGCACGGGGTCAGGTCGAGGACTACCCGTACACCTACACGGACGGTCCGGAGCTGGCCGAGACGGTGTCGGTGCAGTGGTTCCACCCGCTCGGCGAGGTGGTCAGCGCGATCAGCCGGGCCGGGCTCCGGATCGACTTCCTGCACGAGCACCCGTTCACCGTCTTCCGGCGCTACCCGGTGCTGGAGCGGGGTGAGGACGGGTACTTCCGCTTCCCGGCGGGGCATCCGGGCGTCCCGCTGATGTACTCGTTGCGGGCGACGAAGGTGAGCCAGGCCCGGCGGGCTCAGTAGCCGTACTCCTCCTCGCACACCCGGCGCAGGTCCGCGTCGCCCCACCAGTCGTAGGGCTCGCCCATCGCGCAGACCTGCTCCATGGCCGCGTCCTCGCCCTGGTCCGCGCCGTCGGTCGGGTCGGGCGCGCCGGTCTCGGTCGGGTCGGGCGCGGTGGGGCTGGTGGCGGGCGGCTCGGAGGGCTCGGCCCGCTCCTCGTCCGATTCGGTGGGCGACGGCGACGGGGACTCCTCGGTGACCCCCTGGTCGGGCGACGCCTGGGTGAGCCCGGTCGCCTCGGGCTCCGGCGGGTCGACGGACTCCTCGTCCGCCGGGGGAGTCGACACCCTCTCCGGGCCTGTCGGCCCCGGCGGCGCCGGGGTGGCACAGCCGGCAAGCGCCCCGAGGACGACCGCCGCGGCCACGGACGCGAGCGGGGCGAGGAGCACGCGACGGCGCCGGCTGCTGCTCACGATCCGTCCCTCCGGGAAGACGACGGCGATGCTGACGGGGATCACCGTACCGAACGAAGGATGGACTGGTGGTCAGATAAGCTGAGAGATGCGCGCGTTGAGCTCCTCGGCACTCATCGAGCCCGGCGTACGCCCCTCGCGGGCGAATGCGTTCGCCGCGCGCTGGAGCGTCTCGTTGATCGGGGTCGGCACCCCGTGCAGGCGGCCGAGCAGCACGATCTCGCCGTTGAGGTAGTCCGCCTCGATGGAGCCGAGCCCGCGCTTCAGGCTCTGCCACGAGGAGCCTCCGCCGCGCGTTGCCGGCCCCTCGCCGGCGAGCGGCCGCATCTCCATCCGCCCGGCGCGCGCCGTGGCCTGCTCCTCGGCCCCGGTATGCGGGATGCCCGCCGCGTCCAGCACCGCCTCGCCCTCCAGACGCGCCCGGCGCGCCAGCTCCAGGGCCGCCGGGTCGTCGTCCGGCGGGCCGCACAGCGCCTCCACCGCGTTCACGAGGTTCAGCAGCAGCTTGCCGTACTTCCAGCGCAGCACGTCGGGCACCACCGGGGCGGCGAAGCGCGACGCCTCCAGATCGGCGGCGATCCGCCGGGCCGTCTCGTCGGGCGCCGTCTCCGGATAGCGGCCCAGGTGCAGGACTCCGGTCAGCGGCGCGCACGAGGCGCTCACCACGCCCGGTTCCAGGTGCTCGGAGGGCAGCCACACGCATGTTCCGTACACCCGCGCGAAGCGGCGCAGCGCCAGGCGCTCGCCGGCCACCCCGTTCTGCGCGCACAGCAGCGGCGGGTCCCCCGCCGCCTCGGCGTACGGCGCCCAGGCGTCGAGCGCTGCCACCGCGTCCTGCGTCTTCACCGCGAGCACCAGGACGTCGTCCGGCCGCGGCACGACCTCCTCCGGGCCGGTCGCCACGGGGACGGGCAGGGTCAGCGTGGACTCGGGAGTGCGCAGCCGCAGCCCTTCGCGCCGCAGCGCGGCGCCGTGCGCGCCCCGCGCGACCAGAACGACCTCGTGCCCGCTCTCGTACAGCCGTCCGCCGATGGACCCACCGACCGCACCGGCCCCGATGATGATGTAGCGCATCAGGCCATTATCCGCACCGGAAACCGCACATCTATCCGAAAATCGATGCTGCGCCCGCTCCGTTACAGGGTGGTGGCCGGACGGGCCCGCCTCCACGGCGTGAAAGTGGCAGGAAAGTGCCGTCGGCCACTCTGTACCGAGTTCGAGGATCACGATCTTGGAGTGCGTATGAAATGGCCTTTTCGACTGGCGGTAGCGCTGGGGGCCATGGCCCTGGTGGCGGGCTGTTCGAGCGGTGACTCGTCCGAGCCGGAAGGGGACGCCGCCGGGAGCGGCGCCGCCGAGGGCAGCGGGCAGGAACCACAGGAGCAGCAGGAGTCCCAGGAGCCGGCCGCGCAGACCGGATTCGACGAGTGCGGGCTCTTCGAGACCGACGAACTGGCCGACATCTTCGGTGTCCCCGCCCTGCACATCACCGACCGGTCGATCAATCCGCAGGCGGAGGGCGGGCGACTGGCCGCCTGCGGCTACTACTCGGACGACATACCGGGTCTCTCCGGCGTGTGGATCAACACCGTGGCGGGCACGGACGAGGAGGGGCTCTTCGCGGCCTTCGAGGGACGGGACACGGGCTCGCTGGACAACCTCGGTGACCGCGCCGAGGTGGTGGCCACGACCGCGCCGGGCGGAGCGGTCCGCTCCCGCCAACTGAGGGCGATCGACGGCGACGTCGGGCTGATCATCAGCTACACCTATGACGAGGCGCCCGGCGGCGTGCCGGCGATCCCCGACGCCGAACTCGGCGAGGCGGTCGCCACGGTCGCCGCCCTGACGCTGGACCGAGTACCCCAGGAGCTGACGATCCTCGACGGCGAGCCCGAGGGCCCGTGCGCCGAGGTCGACCTGGCGCACGCGGCCGAGGTGCTCGGGGCGGAACTCGTGGCAGCACGCACCGTGCTGAACGACACCGGCGGCGTGAGCTGTACCTTCACCGGCAACGGGGCGGCGCTGGAGGCCGTCGTGTACACCGATCCGGAGACCGTCGAGAACTGGAGTCCCCCGGCCGACGAGATCACCGCTCCGGACATCGCCGACGGTGCCCGCCTCGACACCGACCAGGGCTACCTCGACGCGAGGGTCATCTCGGGGGATCACGTCCTGGCCATCAGCGCCTGGTACACCGAGGCGGTCGGCGCGCCCGCCACGCCGGGACCACAGGAGACGGAGCTGCTGCGCGCGGTCGCCGAGGCGATCGACGGCTGACCGTGAGGACCGGCGGCGAGGCCGGGGCGCCCCGGCCTCGCCGCCCTTCGGAATCCCGCCGTCACCAGTAGACGACGACCTTGTCGCCCTCGTTCACCTCGTCGAAGAGCTGGGAGATGGCCCCCTCGTCGCGGACGTTGACGCAGCCGTGCGAGGCGCCGTTGTAGCCGTTGGCGGCGAAGTCCTCCGAATAGTGCACGGCCTGTCCGCCGTCGAAGAACATCGCGTACGGCATCGGCGAGTCGTAGATCGTCGAGTGGTGGTTCCTGGACTTCCAGTACACGTCGAACACGCCCTCGCGGGTGGGCGTCTCCTCGGCGCCGAACCGGACGTCCATCGTCATCTCGACCTCGCCGTCGATCACCCACGACAGGGTCGAGGAGGTCTTCGATATGCACAGCACCCGGCCCGTCAGGCAGCGATCGTCGAGCACCTGGGCCGGCTCCGCCTCCGGCACGTCGAGCGGCGGGTACATGTCGTCCTGCGTCGGCGTGTCGGTCTCGGCGGTCAGCGCGTCCCAGGTGTCCTGGTAGACCGTGCCGGTCTGCTCCAGACCCGCCGCCGCCTGGTACGAGCTGACGGCCGCCGTGGTGACCTCGCCGTAGTACCCCGTGGGGTTCTCCGTGAAGTGGTCCAGCTGCGCCAGCCGGGCCTGGAGCTCCCGCACCAGCTCGGAGTTCGCCCCGTAGTCCAGCACCGGCTGCGGCGGGAACATCTCCTCCTCGGTGGGCGTCGTGGTCTGCTCGGTCAACGCCTCCCAGGTGGACTCGGAGACCTCCCCGGTCACCTCCTGGTCCTGTTCGCGCTGGTACTCGGAGACCGAGCCGAGGGTGATGTCGCCGTAGAAACCGGTGGGCTGCGCGGTGAAGAACTCCAGCTGGGCCAGTCGCGCCTGGAGCTCGCGCACGTCGTCCGACTCGTCCCCGTAGGCGAAGAGGATCTCCTCCGCCGGCTCCTGGGTCGCCTCGTCCTCCCTCTCGCCGTTCGGCTCGTCGTTGCTCCCGTCGGAGTCCGCCGGTGTCTCGGACTCGGCGGCGGACGAGTCGTCGGGCTCCTCGGAGCCCGACGACACACATCCGGACAGCAACAGCGCGGCCGCCACGGCACCCGCCGTGACGGTCCGACGAAGAACGGTCGTGCGCATCAGAGTGATCCCCCTCGTTCCCAATGAGCCTCATGGGTATAGATGCGCCTTGCGGTCGGAATGTTGCCAAGATCCCATAACGATGGAGCCACAATCCCGGCTTTCCGCTCAGCGCAGCAGTGCCACGACCGCGTCCACGGTGTCGGCCTCCGATGCGGGTTTGTCCTCCCGGTAGCGCAGGACCCGCGCGAAGCGCAGCGTCACGCCCTCCGGATAGCGCGGCGAACGCTGCACGCCGTCGAACGCCACCTCCACCACCAGCTCGGGCCGCACCCGCACCACCCAGCCCTCGTCCCCGCCCGCGTCGCCCGTGTCCTCGGCCAGCTCGGTCAGCCGCCGGGTCTGCCAGTCCAGCATCGCGTCCGTCAGACCCTTGAACGTCTTGCCGAGCATCGCGAACGTGCCGTCCGCCCGGCGGGCGCCCAGGTGCAGGTTGGACAGCTTCCCGGTGCGCCGGCCGTGCCCCCACTCCGCCGCGAGCACCACCAGGTCCAGGGTGTGCACCGGCTTCACCTTCAGCCAGGACGCGCCGCGTCGCCCCGCCCCGTACAAGGAGTCCAGCGCCTTCACCAGCACGCCCTCGTGGCCCCGGTCCAGCACCTCGTCCGCGAACGCGCGGGCCGCCTCCCGCTGGGCCGGGTCCGCCGGCTCCGCCGCCACCAGCCGGCGCACCCGGCGGTGCTCGGGCACCACTCGGGCCAACTCGGCGTGGCGCTCGCCGGCGGACAGCCCGAGCAGCTCGCGGCCGTCCACGTAGAGCAGGTCGAAGAAGACCGGGAAGAGCGGCAGCGGGCCGCCCGACTCCTCGGCCAGCGGCCGTGGGGAGGTGCCGACCCGTCCCGCGGTCTCCTGGAACGGCCGGGGCCGGCCAGCCGTGTCCAGCGCGATGACCTCGCCGTCCAGGACCGCCTGCCGCACGTCGAGCTCCAGCGCCGCCGCCCGCACCTCGGGCAGCCGCCCGCCGATCTCGTCCAACGTGCGGGTGTAGATCCGCACCCGGTCCCCGTCCCGGTGCACCTGGACCCGGATGCCGTCCAGCTTCTCCTCCACCACGCACGGGCCGAGCCGGTCCAGCGCCTCGTCCACGCTCTTGGCGCTCTGCGCGAGCATCGGCTGCACCGGACGCCCGACCTGGAGCCGGAACTCGCCCAGCGCCTCCGGGCCGCGGGCCAGCACCTCGCGGGCGACGGCGCCGAGCGAACCGCCGAGCATCACCGCCCGCCGCACCTCCTCGGGCGTGGCGCCCGCGGCGGCGGCCAGGCCCTCGACGGCGAGCGCGTCCAGCGCGCCCTGCCGCAGCTCGCCGCTGAGCAGCCGGAACAGGAAGTCCTGCTCGGTCTCGGTGGCGGCCGCCATCAGCTCGCCCAGCAGCCGTCGCCGCTCCGCCGTCGAGCCCTTGCCGGCGACGGCGGCGATCCGGCCCAGGGCCTCGTCCACGGTCTCCACGGTGAGCGTCGCCACCGGGGCGGGCGCCTGGCGGAGGCTGCTCAGCGCCCGCCAGCCGACCCCGATCCTGCGCTGCGGCAGGCGTCCGGCCAGGTAGGTGATCGCGATCGGAGCGTCGTCGGGATCCGCCTTGGCGAACAGCCGAGCGAGCGCCACGGTCTTGGCGGAACGGGCCGCGCTCCCCGCCACCTCCCGCGACGTCTCCGCCACGTCCACGAACAACAGCATGCACCCCATATTCCCCCTCACCACTGACAGCCGCACGGGCGAACACCGCCGGTGGGGGGCGGTGCGGCCCGGTGCGGGCCGGTGCGGGCCCTGGCCCAGCGGGGCCGGTTCGGGCTCGCGAGGGCCGGCTCAGGCGGCGGTGCGCCCGGGCGCGCAGGGTCTGCGCCGGGTGCGGGCCAGCAGCAGCGAGACGGAGCCGAGCAGCAGCGCCCCGGCGGCGAGGCCCACGCCCAGCAGCCGGCCGGCGTCCGGCCGCGGCGCCGCGTGCTCCTCCCCGGGCGCCGGGAGGTCAGGGAGCAGCAGCGCGGCCACCGCCGCCTGCGCGTCGATCAGGCCCGCCCCCAGCCGCGGATCACATGCCGGGTTGGCCGCGGTCGCCGTGATCAGCTCGCGTGCCTGCGCCGGGTTCGCGCCGAGCCCGATGAGCAGCGCCGCCTCCGCGGCCACGTGCGGGGCGGCCATCGACGTGCCGGAGGCCCGCCGGTAGCCGCCGCCCGGCACGGTGGAGACGATGTCCACGCCGGGCGCGGAGACCTGCCGGGGGTACCTCCCGGGCGCACCGGCGCCCGGATTGGGGTCCGCGGATCCGGCGTGGCGGATCGCGGGGCGCCCGTCGGGCGCCGTCGCCCCCGCCACGATGACGGGCGCGCCCAGCCGGTACAGGCCGGGGACGTCGCCGGCGTTGTCGGCCGCGACCACGATCACCGCGTCGTCCGCCGCGTTCCGCAGCGCCCGCTCCAGCGGGCCGCCGCGGCGCAGCCGGTCACCGGTGCGGCTCCTGTCGGGTTCGCCGAGGGCCAGGTTGATCACCTCGGCGCCGTTCGCCACCGCCCACCGCACGCCCTCGGCGAGCGTGGCGCGGCTGGCCGTGCCCGCGTCGTCGATCACCCGCACCGGCATGATCCGGGCGCCCGGCGCGCCGCCCGCGATGCCCAGCCCGTTGCCCTGGCTGGCCGCGATGACGCCGGCGACGCGCGTGCCGTGGCCGTGCTCGTCGTCCGGCCGGTCGTCGCCGCCGACCAGGTCGATGCCCGGCACCAGGCGCCCGGCCAGGTCGGGGTGGTGGGGGTCGACGCCGGAGTCCAGCACGGCGACGATCGTGCCGCGCGCGTCCGCGCCCACCCGGCCGGCGCCGGCGAGCCCACTGAGGTCGAGGCCGTACTGCTCGTCACGGAGCGGATCGGTGCCCGTGCCGGTGCCCGCCGCCGCGGACACCGGCGCGGCCACCGACCCGCTCGCCGACCAGCTCACGAAAAGCGCCGCCGCCGCGGCGACCGCCACGCCCGCAACGGTCGATGCGACCCCGCGACGCCGTCGTCCCATGGGGTGTCACTGTCGGATGCCGGGTCCGGGGAGGCGATCCGCCGGCCTCCCCCAGGCCCCACGCTGCTCCGTGCCACCGTGCCGGACGTCGTCGCCGCACGCGGTGGCGACGGCCACGGCCGCCGCCCCGCTCCACCCCACGACGGCGCCACGCGGGCGCCCGACTCGTTGGGTGGCCACGGCGTTCCTCCTCCTCGTTCGCTCGGACTGCACGGATTGCTGGTTCGCTCGCCAACCGGGCGCGCAGGTGCCTTCTGCCGAGCAGCCTGAGGGAGTTGTCCGAACGGGATGTTCGAGAAATGTTCGGGCAGTGTCAGGGTTCGGGCCGGTCCGCCGCCCGACCCGGCGCGCGACGGCGTCCGCGCGCCTCCACGCGGCTAGCATCGATACCCATGTCCGACAGCAAGGGCACCAAGGGCACGCGGGGCGCCAAGGGCTTGGTCCTGGTCGTCGAGGACGAGCGGCATATCGCCGAGTTACAGCGGCTCTACCTCGCCCGCGAGGGCTTCGGCGTACAGATCGAGAGCGACGGGGAGGCGGGCCTGGCCGCCGCCCGACAGCTCCGGCCGGTGGCGATCGTGCTCGACATCGGCCTTCCCGGAATCGACGGCGACGAGATCTGCCGGCGGCTGCGCGAGGAGGGGGACTGGACCCCGATCCTGCTGGTCACCGCCCGCGACGAGGAGGCCGACCGGGTGCTCGGGCTGGAGTTGGGCGCCGACGACTACATCACCAAGCCGTTCTCCCCGCGGGAACTCGTGGCTCGCGTCCGGACCATCCTGCGGCGCACGGCGGGGCGGCCGGAGGAGCCGGTCCGCTCCGTCGGGCGGGTCACCCTCGACGCGGCCTGCCGCATGGTCCGGGCCGACGGCCGTCCGGTGGAGCTGACGACCACCGAGTTCAACCTGCTGCACAGCCTGCTGAGCCATCCGGGGCGGGTGTACACCCGCGACGAGCTGCTCGCCCAGGTCTGGGGCTATCCGGACCAGCGGGGCACCCGGGTCGTCGACGTGTACATCTCGCAGCTCCGCTCGAAGTTGGGCGACGCCTGCCCGATACGCACCGTGCGCGGCGTCGGCTACAGCGTTCCGGACCCGTCGGCATGAGACCCCACAGGCTGGGGCCGCCTCCCAGGCCCTCAAGGGCCTGGGGGAGGCTCCGGCGACCCCGCTGGCCTCGTCGGCCCCGCTGGCTGCTTCGGCCGCGACGGCCTCGACGGCCCCGTCGGGTGCCGCGGCCGGGCGGGCCGTGGTGGCGGCGCTGGTCCGGCTGGATATCCGGCCGGGGCGGCCTGACCGGGGACATCGTCCTGCTCACCATCACCGTCGCGACTGTCGCCGTGCTGCTCACCGGCGTGGTCGCCTGGTACATGCTGCGCACCAGCGTCGAGGCCCAGGGCCGGGAGGAGCTGGCCCGGCGGGCCGAGGTGCTCAGCCAGACGCCCGCCATGTCGTCGCTGCTGCTCACCCGCGAACAGCGGATCGCCGGCTTCGACGACGTGCTGCTCGCCCTGGTCACCCCGCAGGGTGCGACCACGGGCCCGGCGGCGTCCGCGGTGGCCGACGACACCCGGGCGGTGCTGCTGGCCGGCCACCCGGTCGCCACCACGGCGACGTTGAACGGGCGCCGGGTGCTGCTGGCCGGCCATCCGGCCCGTAACGGCGGCGCCGTGATCCTCACCCAGCCGCTCGACACCGTGTCCCAGGCCACCGACCGGATGCGTGGCGCGCTGGCCTGGCCGCTGGGCGCCGGGCTGGCCGGCGCCGCCCTCGCCGGCGCCCTGCTGGCCCGCCGGCTGGCCCGTCCCCTGGTCACCGCGGCGCAGGTGGCGCACCGGCTGGCCGAGGGCGAACGCGGCCTGCGGCTCGCGCCCGACGGCCCGGCCGAACTCGTCGAGCTGGCCGAGGCGCTCGGCGCGCTCGACACCGCCCTGGCCCGCAGCGAGAACCGGCAGCGCGAGTTCCTGCTGTCCGTCTCGCACGAGCTGCGCACGCCGCTGACCATCGTCCAGGGCTACGCGGAGGCGCTCGCGGACGGGGTCGTGTCGCCGCTCGACGCCGCCGACGTCGGCCGCACCCTGCTCACCGAGACGCACCGCCTCGACCGCTTCGTGCGGGAGCTGCTGGACCTGGCGCGGATGGAGGCCGACGACTTCCGGCTGGAGATCTACAGCGTCGACCTCGACACGCTGGTGGCCGAGGCCGGCCGCGCCTGGTCGGGGCGGTGCGCCCGGGACGGCGTCGAGTTCCGCCTGGAACGGCCGGGGCATCCGGTCCTGGTGGAGAGCGACGGATTCCGCGTCCGGCAGCTCATCGACGGCCTCGCGGAGAACGCGCTGCGCGCCACCCCGGAGGGCGGGCCGCTGGTGCTGGCGCTCTACGAGGAGGAGGGAACCGAGGCCGGCGCCCGCCTGGAGGTCAGGGACGGCGGCCCGGGCCTGACCGAGGCCGATGTGGCGGTGGCGTTCGAACGCGGCACGCTGCGGGACCGTTACCGGGACAGCCGCCCGGGCGGCGCCGGCCTGGGCCTGGCCATAGCCCATCGCCTCGCCACCCGCCTCGGCGTCACGATCACCGCCCACGCCCACTCCCCCGAGGGCGGCGCCCGCTTCACCGTCCACCTTCCCCCCCACCCCCGGGCGGCGCCTACTCGGGCGCCGTGAGCAGGCCGCGGGCGATGCCCGTCTGGAAGGCGGCGAGGCCGCGGACCACCGGGACCGCCGTGGCCAGCAGCACCATGCCGATCGCCGTGTTGAACGCGATGTCGGCCAGCCGTGAGTCGATGCCGAACATCAGGTCCAGCAGCCCCGCGTTGTCGTCGCGCGGGATCGGCCACGACCACGTGGCGTACAGCAGCTCCCCGAGCCCGCCGAGGGTCCAGGTCAGCGCCAGGGAGAAGGTGACCACGCGGATCGGCAGCGTCGCCACCGCGTGCAGCACGTCGCGCCAGGACTGCCCGTCCCGCAGCGCCTGCATCGTCCGCGCGAGGCCGAGTCCCTCCGGCTCCGTATAACGGGGCGCCGGCAGCGCCTGGCCGGTGACGGCCGCGACGTGGCGGCGCTCCCAGCCGGCGAACGCGCGCGCCGCGGCCAGCGTGCCGGCGAGCACCGGCAGTCCCACCACGAGCACGACGGTCGACACCCCCAACGAGAGCCCGGTGATCACCACGGTGAAGGCGGCGATGCCGACGGGCAGTCCGGCGAGCAGGTAGCCCAGCTCGCGCCAGAAGCGCCCGCCCCGCTGGGCGCGTGCGGGGTGGACGGCGTCGGAGGCGTCGAGGGCGGCGGCGGTCGGTGAGGTTATCCCGGTCATGACACCACCCTCGCCCCTCACGACCCCGGCTGCCCAGGCGTTTGGCATGCCTCCCTGAGGTGGCGTTACCTACACCATCGGCACCGGCTTTCCGCGCAGCCGGCTATTCGGTGGCCTGGCTGGGCCGCGCCACCCGGTACCTGAGGTGGGTCACGGCGGGGGAGGCGATCACCTCGACCGGCTCCAGGGTCAGGCCCCCGATGTCCTCGAACAGTCGTTCCCCCGCCCCGAGGGTGACGGGCACGACGTGCAGGAGCAACTCGTCCAGCAGCCCAGCCGCCAGGTACTGCCGCACCGCGGCGGCGCCGCCCGCGATCGCCACGTCCCGCTCCCCGGCCGCCGCCCGCGCCCGCTCCAGCGCGGCCTCGATCCCGTCCGTGACGAACGCGAACGTCGTGCCGCCCCGCATCTCCAGTGGTTCGCGCGGATGATGGGTCAGCACGAACACCGGCGCGTGGAACGGCGGCTCCTCGCCCCACCAGCCCGTCCACCCCTGGTCCCACGGCCCGGGCCCGCCCCCGAACATCCCGCGCCCCATCACGTACGCGCCCACCCCGCGCTCGACACGTTCGACCACCTCGGAGTCCACGGACCGCTCGCCCCCCGGCATTCCGTGCTGCTCGCGCCACGCCGCCGTCTCCAACGCCCACTCGTGCAGCCGCATCCCACCCTTCCCGAGCGGATCGACCACACTCTGCTCCGGCCCGGCCACGAACCCGTCCAACGACACCGAGATATGACACCTGATATCTCCCATGCCACCTAGGACCCCACCCGCCCCCCCAAAATCATCGCACGCCCCCCATGCGCCCCCAATCTCCACATCTGGGGCACCAATCAACCACTTCAGGGCTAGGGTGACTCCGCAGGGCGCGGGGTGTGTGCTGGGTCACATTGCGCGGAGGAGCGGCACGCCCTGGCCCGCGAACGGACGCCGGGCGGGGCGATGGGGAGGGTCCGATGTTAGAGATGATCAAGGGCGCCAACGTGGCTCTGGCGCAACTGAGCGAGGATGCCGGCTCCGTGGTCCTCAGCCTGTCCTGGTGCAGCACCACGGGGGACGGCGACGCGGACGTCTCGGTGCTGCTGCTGGACGCGGCCGGCAGGGTGCGCAGCGACGCGGACTTCTACTTCTACAACCATCCGGCGGCGGCCGACGGCAGCGTGCAACTCCTCGGCAAGAACCCGACGGAGAACGGCAGTGAAGACCGCATCGGGCTGGACCTGAGCGCGATGCCGCCCGACGTGGCGCGCGTCGTCGTGTCCGCCAGCCGCTACGGCGGCGCGCGTTTCGGGGACCTGGACGATCTGCGGCTGACGCTCGCCGACCGCACCGGCGAGACGCTCCTCGGCTTCTCCGTCCAGGACGCGAGCACGGAGAGCGCCTTCATCTTCGGCGAGCTCTACCGGCGCGGCGGGTGGAAGCTGCGTGCCGTCGGCCAGGGATACGAGACCGGGCTCGCCGGACTCGCCACCGACTTCGGCATCGACGTCGACGACGCGGACGACGACGCGGAGGACGCCGGCACCGCCGAGGGCGCCGCCGGGGATGTCGAGACGCTCTCGGCGGTCGTCCCCGCTCCGGCCCAGCCCGCCCTGCGGCCCGCCCCGCCGCTCGCCGCTCCCGTGGCGGCTCCCGACACTCCTCTCCTCACCGCCCTCACGCCCGCCCCCACGTCCACGGTCGCGTCCGCGTCCGCGTCCGGGGCCGCCCTCGCGCCGCCGCGACTGCGGCCGCGCACCGCCAAGAAGAAGATCACCCTCCCCCGGACAACCCGGAAGTCACTCGCCGAGAACGACGCCTGGCGGCAGGCCCGGCTCTTCCCCGCGGTGTCGCTCAAGAGCGACCGGGAGCGGGAGGCCAGGGCCACCTCCGTGCTGCTGTCGGTGATGGTGCAGGTCCCCGAGTTCGGCCGCCGGCTCACCGCCGCTTTCGGGGCCCCGGCCGGCCGGATGGAGACGTTCACTGAGGTCACGCTCCCGCACGGGGACGCGCCGAAGCGTCCGGACGGTGTCATCCGCGTCGAGCGGGCGGGCAAGCTGTGGACGGCGCTGGTGGAGACGAAGACGAACGGCAATCCGCTCCGGCCGGCCCAGGTCCAGGACTACATGGACATCGCTGCCCGCCGCGGCTACGAGGCCGTGATCACCCTCTCCAACGACGTCGCCCTGGACGGCCGCCCGCCGCTCGGTGTCAGAATCGACGGCCGACGCAAGCACAGGGCGACCCTCTGGCACCTGTCCTGGGCGGAGGTCAGCCACCAGGCGCAGATGCTGATCCGGCACGAGGGCGTCGGCAACGCCGCGCACGCCTGGCTGCTGCACGAGCTCCTGCACTATCTCCAGCACGAGAACTCCGGCTGTCACGGCTTCCAGAACATGGGCCCCGCCTGGGTCCCGGTGCGCAACGGCATCGACGAGGAGACCCTCTGCCAGGGGGACCGGCGGGCCATCGAGGTGGTCGAGAGCTGGGAGCGGCTGATTCGTCAGGTCTGCCTGCGGCTCGGCGGCGAACTGGGCCACAAGGTGCTGCCCGTGCAGCGTGCCAGGCGCGGCACCGACCCCGACGCCCGCCGGGCCGCGCTGGCCGACCGGCTCTGCACCGACGGCGTGCTTCAGGCCGAGCTCCGCATCGACGGCACACCCGGCGTCCTGTCGCTCGCCGCCGACCTGCGCATCGGCAAGCTGCGCACCTCGATCGAGATTCCCACCCCCGACCACGGCTACCAGCTCACCTGGGTCAAGCGCCTGATCCGGCAACTCGCCGAGGCGCCCGCCGACCTGCACATCGAGGCCCTCGTCGACGGCCACACCAGCGGCCCGCGCGGCACCCTGGAACGCCTCCGCCCGGAGCCCGCCGACATCCTCCCGAAGGGAGACGCGCAGATCACGGGGTTCCGCCTCTCCCTCTTCAAAGGCATGGGGAGCACACGGGGAAACGCTGAATCCGGCTTCATCCGCAGCGTCGACACCGCCGTGGACCGCCTCCACACCTCCGTCATCGCCCACCTCGACCGCCGACCACGCGTGGGCTCGTCCATCACCTGAGTGCGTCCGTGCATATCTCGGCACACCAAACGTATCGCCGTTCGCATATTCATCCGGGTTCCTGACCTCCTCCATGGAGGACCGCCCACTGCTCGGGGAGACATCGGAGAACTGGCGATACCACCTGGCCTACATGGCCTCCTTCACTCTCACGCGTATGCGAAGGCCTACTCGGCGAGACCTGCTCAACATCAAGATCGAGCATTTGACCGGCGAACTGCTGGAGAGCATGATCGCCATCCTCGATCGGGAGTACCGGTCGTCGTTGCGCGGGGACAGGACTCAGGGCATCGACAAGGTGGCGCGTAGCCCGGATTTCACCCGGCGGCTCCGCCAGGTGACCATCGCCGCTCGGAAGTTCAAGATCGATCGCTGATCCCTGCACCCTCGGCGTGATGCGCGTCAGCCGGAAGCGTGTGTGGGGCGACGGGGAGGGGGCACATGACGGGCGGGTTGTTTGGGGGAGGTGGTGCGCTGCGCGCCGTGCTCGTCGTGGGCCTGGCCGTGGTGCTCACCGGTGTCGTCGCCTGTTCGGGGGAGAGCCCGCCCGGCGGGGGCCGGACGGGGATGACGCGGGACGAGCTGCGGGGGCAGGTGCTGCGGGTGCTGGAGGAGGCCGGGTACGTCGGCGTGTTGGTGGAGGTGCGCGACGGCGACCGCCGTTCCTGGGCGAGCGCCGGGGAGGCCGAGCTGGACACCGGCCGGCCCGTGCCGCGCGGCGCGAGCATCCGGGCGGCCAGCGTCACCAAGACGTTCGTGGCCACCGTCGTGCTGCAACTCGTCGCCGAGGAGCGGATGGCCCTGGACGACACGGTGGAGGACTGGCTGCCGGGCGTGGTGACCGGCAACGGCAACGACGGCTCCGCCATCACCATCCGCAATCTGCTCCAGCACACCAGCGGCCTCCACGACTACGTGTACAGCGACGACACCGGCTTCACGGCGGAGGACTTCGAACGCACCAGGTACGACCACGTCAGCCCGGAGGCGCTGGTGGCCGGCACCGTGGCCCGGGCGCCGGACTTCCCGCCCGCCGACCCCGACGACCCGGCGCCGACCTGGGCGTACTCCAACCCCAACTACTACCTCGCCGGCCTGGTCATCCGCGCGGTCACCGGCAACACCTGGGAGGAGGAGGTGCGACGGCGGATCGTCGAACCGCTGGAGCTGACCGGCACCTTCGACCCCGGTGACGACCCGACCCTGCCGGAGCCGTACAGCCACACCTACATGCGGTATCCCGGCTCCGAGGAATGGACGGACACCACCGAACGCGACATGAGCTTCGCCCACGCGGCCGGCTCCCTGGTGACCACCGAGCACGATCTGGACGTCTTCTTCGCCGCGCTGCTCGCCGGCGACCTGCTGCCAGCGGAGCAGCTCGCCGAGATGCGCGCGACCGTGCCCGCCAACGAGGAGTACCGGCAGGCCTTTTCCGGCCTCACATACGGCCTGGGCCTGATGCGCCAGCCCATGCCGTGCGGCGGCAGTCGGTGGGGTCACGGCGGCGACGTGGAGGGCACCACCCTGCGGGTCGGCCTCACCGCCGACGGCGAGCGCAGCATCGTCGTCGACGCGAGCGGCGTCACGGCCGACCACGACGCCGTCCTGGCCGCCGAGGCCCTCGTGCAGTCCCTCATCGACAGGTACCTGTGCGAGGGCCTGAGCTGATCGGGCGCGCCCAGGGCGGCCGTGCGTGGCCCCGTTCGCGGAGAGCGGACCGCCGGGGGACTGCCGGGTGGGCGGGACGTTCCTAGGCTGAGGGGGTGAGCAACCACGCGCCGAAACAAGCCCGCGTCGTCCCGCTGCGCCCGGCCGCGGCTCCCCAGGCCGATCCGCAGGACGCCCCGGGATCCGAGCCGCAGGCCGACCCCGGTCCCCACCCCGTGGCCGATCCCGCGCCCTCGCCCGGAGTTCCGCTGCGCCCCGCGGCCAGGGAGCCGCTGTGGCGGCACGTGGTCGGCGACGTCCTGCGCCGCGAACGGCGCGACCAGGAGCGCACGCTCAGGGAGGTGGCCGAGGAGGCCCGCATCTCGATGCCGTACCTCTCGGAGATCGAGCGCGGCCGCAAGGAGGCGTCGTCCGAGGTGCTCGCGGCCGCCGCCCACGCGCTGGGCCTTCGCCTCGCCGACCTCCTCGCCCTGGCCCAGCACGAGCTGGTGCGGGCCGGGACCCCGGCCGGCGACGCCGCCACGCGGCGCGCTCGCGCCGCCGGCCGTGCCGAGGCGTCCCTCAGCTCCGTCACGGAGTTGGCCGCCCGACGCGCCGGCACGCAGGCCCGGGGCACGGGACGGGCCGGCGAGGTCCGCCTCGCGGCCTGAGCCTCGCGGGCCGGGGCACCGGACGGCCCGACATCACGTGGGCATGACCCGCCGGCTCAACACCTCGTCAGCGAGCCCGTACTCCACCGCCTCCCGCGCCGTGAAGATCCGGTCCCGGTCGGTGTCCGCGCGGAGCTTCGCGGCGGCGTGCCCCGTGTGCCGCGCCAGCACCTCCTCCACCTGTCCGCGGATCCGCAGCATCTCCTTCGCCTGGAGGCTCAGGTCGGACACCGTCCCTCGCTGCACCCCGCTCGCCGGCTGCCCGAGCAGCACCCGCGCGTGCTCCAGCACCACCCGACGCCCCGGATCGCCCCCGGCCAGCAGCACCGCCGCGGTCGAGGCGGCCTGCCCGACGCAGACCGTCGAGATGGGCGACGTCACGAAGGTCATCGTGTCGTAGATGGCCATCAGCGAGGTGTACGAGCCGCCGGGCGAGTTGATGTAGATCGAGATCTCCCGCTCCGGGTTCTCCGACTCCAGGTGGAAGAGCTGCGCGATGACGACGTTCGCCACGCCGTCGTCGATCTCGGTGCCGAGGAAGATCAACCGCTCGGACAGCAGCCGGCTGTAGATGTCGTACGCCCGCTCGCCCGACGACGTGCGCTCGACGACCGTCGGAATCGTGTACTGGCCCATGTCAGAACCCCGTTCGCCGCTGGGAGCCGGCCGGCCTGACGTCGTCGAGTGCCGCGACGACGTGGTCGACCATGCCGTAGTCCTTCGCCTGCTGCGCCGTGAACCACCGGTCGCGGTCGCCGTCCCGCGAGATCGTCTCCGGGGTCTGGCCCGTGTGCTCCGCGGTGATCCGCTCCACGGTCCGCTTCGTGAACTCCAGGTTCTCGGCCTGGATCGCGATGTCGGCGGTGCTGCCGCCGATACCGGCCGACGGCTGGTGCATCATGATCTGCGTGTTCGGCAGGGCGTGCCGCTTGCCCGCGGTGCCGACGGCCAGCAGGAACTGGCCCATGCTCGCCGCGAAGCCCATGGCCAGCGTGGCGACGTCGTTGGGGATCAGTCGCATCGTGTCGTAGATCGCGAGGCCGGCCGTGACGGACCCGCCGGGGCTGTTGATGTAGAGGCTGATGTCGGTCTTCGGGTCCTCCGCCGACAGGAGGATCATCTGGGCGCAGATCCGGTTCGCGGACACCTCGTCGACCTGTGTGCCCAGAAAGACGATCCGCTGCTTCAGCAGCTCTGCGGCCAGGTGGTCGTCGTACCGCGTCGGAGGCGTGTCCCCCTCCGCGGCCCGTGGTTCCAGGGCGTTGCGTGCCATCGGTTGGTCCTCCCTCTCGCTCTGTCGGACTCGACTTGAGTCTTGACCCGTTGGCGCCCTCATGTCCGATGTATCGGCCCGCAGCAGATTCGCTCCCGGCAGAGCGCCGCCGGGCGGTCGCCCCGCGCTGTCGGGGCGGCGTGGAACCATGGGAGGAACGACGAGGGGAACGAGATGAGCACGGGCGACGGCAACACCGAGTACGGCAGGAAGAAGTTCAAGCGGTCTCGCAGCCACTTCAGCGACCGGATCACCGCGGACGGCCGGGACGGCTGGCCGGTCGAGGCCGGGCGGTACCGGCTGGTGGTGAGCCTCGCGTGCCCGTGGGCGAGCCGCGCGCTGATCTCGCGGCGTCTGCTGGGACTGGAGGCGGCGCTGCCCATCGGCGTCGTGGATCCGATCCAGGACGACCGCAGTTGGCGGTTCACCCTCGACCCGGACGGCCGCGACCCGGTGCTCGGCATCCGGTACCTGAGCGAGGCGTACGACGCCCGCGAGACGGGGTATCCGGGCGGCGTGAGCGTGCCGGCGATCGTGGACGTGCCGAGCGGCACGCTCGTCACCAACGACTTCCTGCAGATCACCCTCGACCTGGCCACCGAATGGACCGCGCTGCACCGGCCGGGCGCGCCCGACCTGTACCCGGAGCCGCTGCGCGACGAGATCGACGAGGTCGTGGACGGCGTCTACCGCGACGTCAACAACGGGGTGTACCGCGCGGGCTTCGCGACCGACCAGGCGGAGTACGAGGCTGCGTACCGCGACGTCTTCCGCCGCCTCGACCAGCTCTCCGAGCGCCTGGCCGACCAGCGGTACCTCGTCGGCGACACGATCACCGAGGCCGACATCCGGCTGTTCACCACGCTGGTGCGGTTCGACGCGGTCTACCACGGCCACTTCAAGTGCAACCGCTCGAAGCTCGCCGAGGACCCGGTCCTCTGGGCGTACACCCGGGACCTCTACCAGACGCCGGGCTTCGGCGACACGGTCGACTTCGACCACATCAAGCGCCACTACTACCTGGTCCACACCGGCATCAACCCGACCGGCATCCTCCCCGCGGGCCCCGACCTCTCCGGCTGGCTCACCCCGCACCACCGCGACCAGCTCCCCGGCACGCCGTTCGGCGACGCCACCCCGCCGGGACCACCCCCACCCGCCGAGCACATCCCGGCACCCGGCCGCTCCTAGGTCCTCTCCCGCCCCACACGGTTCATCCGGCCTTCGCGTCCGGGGGGTTCCCCCGGCGCGGTTTTCGTGGAGGATCGCTCGTGCTCGTCGCACGAACGAACGCCACGGAAAGAGGGCCTCGGATGTCTGTTCCCAGCCGCCGCGCGGTCGTTGCCGGCGCGTCTGCCGCCGGTCTCGCGTTCGCGCTGCCACGCCCCGCAAGCGCCGGCGAGGCGGTGAGCGCCGGCGAGACGGCGTACGCCGCCTTCCGCATCGTCCGGGCCCGGGCCGGCGAGCCGGGAGCGCCGGAGATCACCCTGCCCACCGGGTACGCGTTCGTGCCGGGCGAGGCGTACCAGGTGGCCAGCAGGGCGGAGTACTACAGCTTCGTCAGCGGCCCGAGGAACGACGCGGGCGTCGAGGTCTCCGTCCGCTGGCCCGGTGTTCCCGTGCGCGCCGTCGTGCACATGGAGACCCGGCTGGCCCTCCGGCGCGACCCGGCGGACCGGCACCGGTTCCGCTTCACCCTTCCGGTCAACCAGCCGACGATCTCCGCCAACGAGCCGACGCTCCAGATCTGGAGCCACCCCGATCTCTCCGCCGGCATGTACTTCAAGCTCGACCACAATGATCCGGACCGCGCCGCCGGCCCCTGGCAGGACGTGCCCTGGCCGGCGAACGAGACCAGGTCACAGCTCCACCAGCTCGTCGCCACGCACGCCGTGCTCCTCGACTCCGGCCTGAAGGCCACGGCCGCGGCCAAGGGCCACCGCTGGTTCGTGGCGGGCTTCGAGACCAACAACGCCGTGCACGCCGACAACCCGCCGCACTGGCACGTCTCGTACAACTCAGGGCCCGACTTCTCCGCGCCCACCCACAACACCCACTTCTGGCTGGACGCCGACGCCCGGAACTTCTACAACGGCATGGACGTCACCGGCCTCGGCCGCCTCAAGCACTACGTGGGCGACCCGGCCGCCCTCTACGACTTCGTCGGCGACGCGAACGGCGGCCGCGGCGACCTCGTCGCCACCCTGACCATCCGCGCGGACGGCGGCCTGGACATCGCCCCACCCCGGGGCCAGGGCTACGCCATCGCCGCGGGCCGGGACGGGACCCTGCTCGACGAGGTCACCGTCGAGCGCGGCGGCCGGCCCTGGCTGCGGGTCACGACGGAGGACCACTACCGCGTCGGCCTCCTGACCGTCCGCGTCCGCGGTCTGCTCGATCCCGCGGAGAGTCACGCGCGGGTGCTCCGCTACGACCCCCTCACCGGCGTCCTGGTCTGACCGGGCGCCCCCGGACCGGGCGAAGTTGGCCGAACGCCGCCGGTGGTCCTGCGCGGGGCCTGCCAGACCGGCGAGAACAGCCCCACCCACTCCCTGTGCATCACCCCGATGGAGGCCGCCGGCGTCTCCCCCTTCCACGCCAACATCGCCTGCCAGCTGGCTCACGAGCCGGCCCTGGCCGTCCCCTGAGCCCGGGATGACCGGGCGGCGCCGGTCCGCTACCTGGCCACGAACTGCGTCAGGATCCCCTGCACCTCGTAGATGTCCACGCCCTTGGTGAAGGTCTTCTCGATCGGCGTCGAGCTGCCCGATATCCAGATCTTGAGCTCCGCGTCCAGGTCGAAGTGGCCTGCCGTCTCCACCGCGAAATGCGAGATGCTGCGGTAGGGGATGGAGTGGTACTCCACCTTCCGGCCCGTGAGTCCCTGCTTGTCCACCAGAATCAGCCGCCGGTCGGTGAACAGGATGGTGTCCCGGATCAGCAGGAACGCCGCACACACCTGCTCCCCCTGCCCCAACAGCCGCCCGTACTCCTGCTGCGCCTGGCCCACGTCGATCGCGTGCGCGTTCCCGAACAGCGCCATGTCGGTCCTCCCCTGGTACGACGGCACCCACCTGCTCCTCGCACCGTAACCCGGTGCACCGACAGCCCGGCACGGAGCAGAGTGAACTGTCGAACGATCGTGCCCATTTTCCTGCAACGCCGCAGGCCTCTCGAGCGTCTCCTTCTGCACAACCGAGACAATCCCGAGGAGAAGCGTGCTCGCTCAGCTCAGCCGCCGCACCAAGGTGAAGGCGGCTCTCGCCTTCGCCGCGGTCGCCGCAACCGTCATAGGCGTGCTCTCGGCGTCCACCGCGAACGCCGACCCGTCCGAACGCATCGTCGGCGGCACGGTCACCACCACCGACCGGTACCCGTACGTCATGCAGATCACCGATTCCACCCAGTGGCAGTTCTGCGGTGGCACGCTCGTGTCGCCGACGAAGATCGTCACCGCCGCCCACTGCGTCGAAGGGCTCTCCGCCGCCGACATCCGCGCCATCGGCGGCCGCACCTACCTGGACGGCAACGACGGCACCGTGCGGCGGGTGACCGACATCTGGATCCACCCGGAGTGGGACGGCAGCACGTACAACTCCGACGTCGCCGTGCTCACGCTCCTCAAGGACATGCCGTACGAGCCCATCGACTACGTCGCGGAGGGCGACACGGACGTGTACGCCGCCGGCACCAACGCCCGGATCCTCGGCTGGGGCACCACCCGTGAGAACGGCCCCTCCTCCAACCGCCTGCGGACCGCCCTGGTCCCGACCGTCTCGAACGCCACATGCAACGGCGCCTACCCGGTCCTGTACGACCGCTCGGCCATGGTCTGCGCCGGCCTGCCGGAGGGCGGCAAGGACACCTGTCAGGGCGACAGCGGCGGCCCGCTGGTCATCGGCGGCCGGCTCGCCGGCATCACCTCCTGGGGCAACGGCTGCGCCCGCGAGGGCTACCCGGGCGTCTACACCCGCCTGAGCACCTTCTCCGACGAGGTCACGGAACAGATCAACTCCTGATCGTCTCCGTCTTCGACCACGGCCCTCCCGGACTCGGCCACGAGTTCCGGGAGGGCCGTCGGCCGTTCAGGGGCCGCGCGACGCCGGGTCAGGCCCCGGCCGTTGCCTGTTCGGGCGCGGTGGCGGCACCGCTCCTGTCGTTGTCGCCGGAGCCGGTGCGGGCGGCCGGAATGGCGGCCGCGATCGCCGCGGCGACGAGGGCGACGCCGCCGCCGATGATCAGCGCGACGCGGAAGCCGCTCTCCGAGGCGAGGCTGTGGCCGCCCAGGGTGACCGTCATCTGGGAGAGCACCACGCCGACCACGGCGGCGCCGACGGAGGTGCCGAGCGAACGCATCAGGGTGTTGAAGCCGTTGGCGGCGGCGGTCTCGGAGAGCGGGACCGAGCCCATGATCAGCGCGGGCATGGAGCCGTAGGCGAGGCCCACGCCGCTGCTGGTGACCATGAGGGCCAGCATGAGGCCCGCCGCGGAGCCCGCGAGCAGGAGCGCCAGACCGTATCCGGCGGCCAGCACCAGAACGCCGCAGATCAGCGTGAACTTCGGGCCACGGGCGTCGGTGAGCCTGCCGCCGAGCGGGGAGACGAGCATCATCATGATGCCGCCGGGAGCCATCCACAGGCCGGCCGCGAGCATCGACTGGCCCAGGCCGTAGCCGGTGGCCTCGGGGAACTGGAGCAGCTGTGGCACCACCAGCATGCTGGCGTACATGCTGAAGCCGACGAAGACCGAGGCGATGTTGGTGAGCAGAACGCGGGGGCGGGCGGTGGCGCGCAGGTCGATCAGCGGGTGCCGGGTGCGCAGCTCCCACAGGCCCCAGACCGGCAGCAACACGACGGCGGCGACCGCCAGGCCGAGGGTGGTCGTGGAGGTCCAGCCCCAGTCGCCGCCCTTGGAGACGGCGAGCAGCAGGCAGACCAGGCCCGCGCCGAGGCCCAGCGCGCCGGGCACGTCGAAGCGTTGGCCCCTGGCACCGGCCGGCACGTCGGGGATCAGGAACCAGATCAGGGCGGCGATGCCCGCGGCGAGGACGGCGGAACCCCAGAACAGCACCCGCCAGTTCGTGTACTGGGCGACCGCCGCCGCGATCGGCAGGCCGAGGCCGCCGCCGATCCCCATGGAGGCGCTGACCAGGGCGATGGACGAGCTGAGCCGCTCCGCCGGCACCACGTCCCGCAGCAGGGCGATGCCCAGCGGCACCATGCCCATGCCCACGCCCTGCAGACCGCGCCCGACGATCATGGGAACGACGGACGACGAGAGCGCGCACACCACCGAGCCCACCACCAGCGGAACGGAGCACGCGAGAAGAATCCGACGCTTGCCGAACAGATCGCCCAGGCGTCCGGAGATCGGCACCCAGACGGCAGCCACCAGCAACGTGACGGTGATCACCCAGGCGGCGTTGGACGGCGTGGTGTGCAGCATGGCCGGCAGCTCCGCGATGAGCGGAGTGACCAGGGTCTGCATGATGGCGGCCGTGGTGCCGGCAAGGGCCAGGGTGGTGACGACGCCACTCGCCCGGGCCGATGTCGCGTCCATTCGGGACTCCTCGCGAATAAGTCAACAATTGATTACATGCAATGCGACGGTAGGTCAGGGTCGGGTATGTAGTCAACAATCGTTTACACAGGGCGCGCGCGGCGGTACGTTGCGCGCGAAGGGAGAAAACGTCCATGGCAGCAAGCCGCCCCCGTACCGAGCGCACCCCCGCGCCGTCCGCGGACGACGCCCCGGGGCCACCCCGGCGCCGAGCCGCGGCCAGGACCCGTCAGCTCCTCCTCGACGCGGCCCGCCGCCGGTTCGCTCACGACGGGTACGCGGCCACCACGGTCCGTGATATCGCCGACGACGCCGGTGTCAACGCCGCCCTCATCAACCGCTACTTCCAGTCCAAGGAAGGGCTGTTCGAGGCGTGCCTGGCGGCGGTCATCGACGAACTCGGCCACGAGGCGGGCGCGGTGTCCGACCGCTCCCAGATCGCCGAGATCATCGTCAGGCAGACGGCCAACGCCGTCTCCGGGGAACGCCCGAGGGACTCCCTCCTGCTGCTGCTGCGCTCCTCAGGGGACGAGCGCACCGAACAGATGCGCACCGGCCTGCTGCGGATGTTCAGCGAACGCCTCGCCTCGACCGTGGGGTGGACCCCCGAGCACCCCGCCGGCGACGCCCTTCTCCTGCGCGCCCAACTCATCCTGTCCGTCACCTTCGGCCTGACGGTGCTGCGCGCGTCCCCGGGACTCGAGCCCCTCACCTCGGCCGCCGAAGAGGACCTCCACCAGCCGCTGCGCGACCTGGTGGACGCCCTGCTCACCCGTCACTGACCCGCCCGGACGTGATCCGGAAGAGTTCCGAAAATTATCGGGGGCATCGACCCGGATTGTGACCTTGGATCCGGGTGCCCCGTGGCTGCTTCCGGCCTTGAAGGGCCGCACGACGCTGCCTGGCGTCCCGCCAGTCCTCATGAGGAGGAAGCATGCACAAAGACGACAACCCCCACCCTTCCGTCCGTTCAGCCGCAGGAGCCTGCTCGGCGGGGCCGGCGCCCTGACCGTGGGCGGCGCGTCCGGCCTGCTGCTGCCCGGCACCGCCCGCGCCGACGTGACCCTCACCCAGAACTCGACCGGCACGCACGAGGGCTACTACTACTCCTTCTGGACCAGCTGCAACAACTGGGTCGGCGGCAAGGGCTGGTCCAACGGCAGCCGAAGAACCGTCAACTGGTCCGGGAACTACGCGCCGCAGGGCAACAGCTACCTGGCGCTGTACGGGTGGACGTCGAACCCGCTCGTCAGTACTGCATCGTCGACACCTACGACACCTACGACACCTACCGGCCCACCGGAACCCACCGGGGCACGGTCTCCAGCAACGGCGCCAACTACGACATCTACCACACGATGCGGTACAACCAGCCCTCCGTCGAGGGCACCAAGACCTTCCCGCAGTTCTGGAGCGTCAACCAGGGGAAGCGCAGCAGCGGAAGCATCAACACCGGCACCCACTTCGACGCGTGGGACCGCGCCGGAATGCAGCTGGGCAACTTCACCTACTACATGATCCTCGCCACCGAGGGCTACCAGAGCAGCGGCTACTCCAACATCTGGGTGAGCTGACCGCCCACACCCGAGGCGCGGCGTCCCCGGCCGCCGCGCCACACCGCGCCCCCGCCACCCGCGTGGAGCGGGACCCCTCCCCGGTGGCTGGCGCTAGAAAGCTGGCAGACAGCTATCAGCACCAGTACCACGAGGGGTCGAGAGATGAAGTCCACGAAGCGGGTGTCCCGCGTGCTCACCATGGCCACCACCGGCGCCGTCCTCGCGCTCGGCATGACGGCGAACACGGCCGGCGCGGCCGAGACCAAGGCGCCCACACCGGGCTTCCGGGCCTGCTACGACCTGAACTGCAACAAGCGGATCGAGTCGGGGCAGTCGTTCAACGCCAACGGCGACCACGGCATCACCAAGGTCAGGATCACCCGGGTCAACAAGAACGGGGTCACCCTCCGCGTCAGCGGGCCCAACATGTCCGGCGAATGCTCGGGCTCGCCGCATCTGTCCTGCACCATCAACGGCCTCGACATCTCCAGCTCCCAGCGCAAGGGCGACACGGCCATCTTCAGCTTCTGGCCCTGAGCCGGCGCCCGGTGGCCGGTGCGCCGGAGTCACTCGAACGGCCGAGGTCGCGGCGCTCGTGTCCGGCCAGGAACGGTGTCCGCGTGGCGCACCCACCCAGCCACCGCTCCGCGAGCCCGGTCGGTCGGCGGGCGCGTTGCGGTCGGTTGAGGGGGGTGCGCCGCGGCGGGATGCTGGAGCGGGTAGGCGTCGCAGGTGATGCGCGCTTTGCGCACCGCATGAGGGCGCGGCAGGAACGAGGGTGAGCCCCCCATGGACAACGAGCCCGTCGCCACCGGTGGAGCGGCGAACGCCGGAGCGCCGGCGGACTTCGCGGTCGTCATCGACGCCGACGGGGAGGTCCTGCTGTGGAGCGCCGGGGCCCGGAGCCTGCTGGGACACCAGCCCCGGGAGATCGTGGGCCGTTCCGCCGCCGAGCTGCTCGCCATGGAGCTTCCCCGCGCCACCCAGCGCCGCATGGCCGCCGGGGAGCCGTGGACCGGCGACGTGGCGCTGCGGCACCGGGACGGCTACCACCTCACCGTCCAGGTCCGCGGAACGCCGCTGGCGGACGGGTCCGACAGGTCTCCCTGGCTCCTCACACGCGCGCCCGAGACGTACGCCTCCGGGCCGACGGACCTGGCGGAGGCGCAGCTGTGGGACCGGGCGTTCGCGCAGCTCCCCCTGCCCGTGGCCGTCTACGACCGCCATGCGCGGTTCGTGACCTGCAACCACACCATGAGTCACGGCATGGGCATGGCGCCGGAGGAGATGAAGGGCCGGACGCTGTGGGAGATCCAGCCCACCCCACCCTTCGACGAGTTGGACGAGCTGCAGCGGCAGGTGCTGCGCACCGGCGAGATGGTCCACAGCGAGGAGAAGGCCACCCGGGCACCCGGCGAGACCCGTGACCATGCCTTCTCCGCCTTCATCTCGCCCCTGAAGGACGAGGCCGGCACGGTGCAGGGCCTGTCGGCGCTGGTGATCGACACCACCGAGCAGTACTGGGCCCGCCGCCGCCTGGCGGTGCTCGCCGACGCCGGCGTCCGCATCGGCAGCACCCTGGACGTGACCAGGACCGCGGAGGAACTGGCCGACGTGGCGGTGTCGGGGTTCGCGGACTTCGTCACCGTCGACCTGCTGGAGTCCGTCGCCTTGGGCGACGAACCGGAGCCGGTGTCGTCCACCGGGCCGGTCGTCTTCCGCCGCGCCGCTCAGCGGTCGGTGCTTCCCGGATGCCCGGAGTCCGTCGTCCCCCCGGGCGGAACGGACGTCTACCCTCCGGGCTCCCCACCGGCCCAGGTGCTGCTCACCAGCCAGGGCAGGCGGCATCTGGTGAGCGATCCGGCGCTGCGGGAGTGGTTGATGACCTCCGCGGCCCGTGCCGCGAGCGTGCGGCGACACGGGGTGCATTCGATGATGATGGTGCCGCTGCGTGCCAGGGGTGTCACCCTCGGTCTCGTGCAGTTCGTGCGGCACCGCACGCCGGAGACCTTCGTCCGCGACGACCTGCTGCTGGCCCAGGAGATCGTCGCGCGAGCGGCGGTGAGCGTCGACAACGCCCGTCGGTACACCGGTGAGCGCCGGACCGCGCTCGCGCTCCAGCGCAGTCTGCTGCCCGGGCGGCTGCCGGGGGTGGCGGCGATGGAGCTGGCGTACCGGTACCTGCCGGCTGGTTCCCGGAGCGGCGTGGGCGGGGACTGGTTCGACGTCATCCCGCTGTCCGGGGGGCGCGTCGCCCTGGTGGTGGGCGATGTGGTGGGGCACGGCATCCGCGCGTCGGCCACGATGGGCCGGCTGCGGACCGCCGTGCGGACCCTCGCCGACGTCGATCTCGCCCCCGACGAACTGCTCACCCAGCTCGACGACCTCGTCATCCGCCTCGACCGGGACGAGGGCCCGGACACGCCTGGGCGGACGGTCGAGGCGGGGGAGGTGGGGGCCACCTGTCTGTACGCCGTCTACGATCCGGTGTCCGGACGCTGCGCGCTGTCGCGGGCCGGGCATCCGCCGCCCGCGCTGGTGGACCCCGGTGGCGCCGTGCGGTTCCTGGACCTGCCCGCCGGGCCGCCGCTCGGTTTGGGCGGTCTGCCCTTCGAGACGGTCGAGGTCGAACTCGGCGAGGGCAGCCTGCTCGCCCTCTACACCGACGGTCTGATCGAGGCCCCGGGACGGGACATCGACGTCGGACTCGACCGGCTGCGGGACGCGTTGGTCAGTCCGGCCGCCACCCTGGAGGAGAGCTGCGACCGGGTGCTGCGCCAGGTGCCGAACGATCCCCCGACCGACGACATCGTCCTGATCCTCGCCCGCACCTCCTTGCTCGGGACCGGCCGGGTGCGCACCTGGCCCCTGACCCTGGAGCCCGAGGCCGTCGCCGGGGCCCGCCGGATGGCGGGCGAACAAGTAACCGGTTGGGGGTTGGGCGAGCTGGTGTACACCACCGAGCTGATCGTCAGCGAACTGGTCACCAACGCCATCCGTTACGGCAACCCGCCCGTCCAACTGCGGATCATCCGCGGCGACACGCTCATCTGCGAGGTGTCCGACGGCAGCAGCACCGCGCCCCATATGCGGCGGGCCCGCACCTTCGACGAGGGCGGGCGCGGCCTGTTGCTCGTCGCCCAGATCGCCGAGCGCTGGGGCAGCCGCCAGATCCCCACGGGCAAGACCATCTGGGCCGAACAACCCCTGCCACGCCTTGACCGCCTACCCCACCCCGCCGAGGATTGACCCAACACCGCGCGTTCCCTGGGAGGTGGAACGGCCCGACGACGGGCTGCCGGCGGCGCAACGCTCGGTGCGCTGCACGGTGTGCGACGAGGGGCTGACCTTCACCGTGTACGGCCTCGCGGCCACCCGGCGTCGCCAGGCACTGTGGCGCGCGGCGGCCTGGACCGGCCTCGTCCTGATCCTCGCGGGCATAGCCGCCCTCGTCCTCGGCATCGTCCCGGCAGGTGTCATGGCCCTGCTCCTCGGCGTCGGCCTCGGCTGGTTCTTGGATCGTGCCCCGGCACGCGGTCACCATCGCCGAACAACCCCCCGAGGACATGCCTGAGTTGGTCTGCCCCCGCTGCGGCCACCTCCGCAAGGGCTACGTGCGCAAGCAGTACGAAACCGCCCGGACCCGCTTCGAGCAGCGCACCTGCCCGTGAACCGCCCGGCGGCCGGCTACCCCGACGGCCCGCCGACACGTGTACAGCACTTCCCTCCGTCCGCGCCACCGACTGAGCCGAGGCGCTCCCGGCCTGGAGCGGGTTTCGGCTGTGTCGCCTTCCTCGGCCTCACCTACATGAAGGGAACGCTGCCGGTCCTCCGTCCCGTGGTGTCTGGAGTTCGGCCAGGTGGCGGGCGATGACTGCGCGTATCGATTCCGGGGTGTCGATGTCCGGCCGCGTGGCCGCGTGGACGGCCAGGCCGTCCAGCAGCGCGTGGAGCCGGGTGGTCTCCGACTCCAGGTCGCGCCCCGGGCCGATGAGTCCGGCGACGAGGCCGCGGCAGCCGGCGCGCAGGGTGTCGTAGCCCTCGTCGCGCAGGGCCCGCAGTTGCGGGTCGGTCATGGCGCGGGCGGTGAAGGCGAGCCATACCTCGTTCTCCGCCCGCCGTTGGTCATCCAGTGGCAGCAACTCGGCGAGCACGGTGTCGGCATGGCTCCTGGGGTCGCCCTGCGGGCTCAGCGCGGCGATCCGCTGCTCGATCCGGTCGATGACCATCCGCAGCGCGAAGACCATCAGCTCTGACTGGCTTGTGAAGTAGTGCCGCAGCGAGCCCATCGAAAGCCCGGCTTCCCTGGCGACGTTGCGGACCGAGGCCTGCTCCAGGCCATCGCGCCGGATCACACGCCATACGGCCTCGGCCAGCTCTCTGCGGCGGAGTTGGGGGTCGACCACCTTGGGCATGGGTCTTTTATAACACGACTGTGCTAGATTTGCTTTCTAGCACAGTCGTGCCATAAAACTGTGGAGGCGCTCCATGCAACTGCTCACCCGCACCACCACCACCACCACCGAAGCCGACAACACCCGGCGCGGCATGGCCTCAGTCCTGCGCTCACCCGTCGTATGGACTGCCGTGGCCGGTTGGCTGACGATCAACGCGCTCGTTCTCGCCGTCGCCGAGGATCGCCTGCCCTTCGACTGGTCGTCCGCCGACGAGCGAACCCCCGCTGGTCACCTCCTGGACGCCAACGCCGGGCTCGCCGAAGTCCTGCTGCTCATCGCCGTCACGTGCCTGCTCACCCGTCGCCGCGCACGGCCAGACATCGCCGCGCGGGCCCCCAAGCGTCCCGTGGCGCTGTACGAGACGGTCCTGCTGCTCGCCTACGGAGCCGGCGGGCTTGTGCTCGGCTTCACCCTGGCGCGCATGTTCGGCTGGCATCCGTTCGGCTTCCACCTCGCCGGCACGCTCTACGGGACGCACGAGCACGTCGACCCGGCGGAGGCGGTCACCTGGGCGGTCTACAACCTGCTCGTCTACGCGGTCCTGCCGCTGCTGTTCTTCCGCCGTCGTTGCTCCGCGGAAGATCTGGGCCTGCGCTCGTCCGACCGCCGGAAAGACGCCCTCCTGATCGGGGTCGTCCTCCTCATCGAGTCGGTCGTGCAGTTCCTGGTGCTCCAACCCGAGCTTCTCGACCTCGAAGGACGCCAACTCCTCCTGGGCGTGCCCCTCACCTTCGCCCTCTACTTCGCCGGCGCGGTGCTGCCCACGATGGTCTTCATCTACGCCATCCTGCTGCCCCGGCTGCTCCGCCTCACCGGTTCGACGGCGGCTACCGCGATACTCGCCGGCCTCCTGTATGCCGCCTTCCACCTGTGGGACGCCTGGACGCTGTTCGGCACGCCGGGCGACACGCTGCTGTCGGTCAGCTTCCTGCTGCTCACGTACTTCGCGCCAGGCATGATGAAGGCGGTGCTCACCCTCCGGACGGGCAACGCCTGGGTGCACGTGTGGGCCTACCACGCGTTCGCTCCGCACACGCTCGCCGATACCTCACATATCGCGCACGTCTTCCGCCTCTAGGACGTCTCTGGGACGCCGCCCCGGACCCAGCGAGGTCGCGGTTCGGGCTACCGCCACACCGATGCGGCGACGCGGCGGAAGTTGCCGCCCAGGATCGCGGTGACGGCGTCGTCGGGGTACCCGCGGGCGAGAAGCGCGGCCTCGACCGTCAGCAGGTCTTCCGGGGGCATGAAGGTGATCGGTCCCCAGCGGGTGTAGCAGTCGGGGAACAACTCCGGGCTCTGTTCGAGCATCGCGTTGAAGTCCTCGTGGTCGAACGGGTAGTCGGTCGACAGTCCGACGTGTTCCGGGCCGACCAGGTCCACGGCGTGGTCGACATGCCGTAGCAGCGCGTCGAGGGAGGCGTCGTTGGGGCCGAGGAAGATTCCGACACCGGTGATGCCGATGACCCCGCCCGTGGCCGCGCACTCCTTGGCCTGCTCGTCGGTGATGTTGCGGGGGTGCTCCCACACCGCGCGCATGCAGGAGTGGCTGTAGATCACCGGCTGTTCGGAGACCTCGCACAGATCAAGGCCGGTCCTGGCACCACAGTGAGACCCGTCCGCCACCATGCCGACGGCGTTCATCTCCCGGACCAGCGCCCGGCCGTAGGCGGTGAGCCCTTCGTCGACCGCGTCCAGGCAACCGCCGCCCGCCGCGTTGCGGTTGTTGTAGCTCGGCAGCATTGTGCGGACACCGAGATCGTAGAAGTGGCGCACCCGGTCCAGCTGCCCCTCGAGGGGACCGGAATCCTCCAGGTCGAAGGCCACCGCCACGTCACCGGCGCGCCCGGCGGCTTCGACGTCGTCGACTCCCACGGCCAGCCGCAGACGGTCATCCGCGGCGATCCGTTCCCGCCAACTCGCGAGCAGACCGGCGACGTCATCAGCGCTGTGCGGAACGTAGCCCACGTTCACCGAAACGAAGCTGCCGCCCGGCCTGCGGTAGCGAGCCAGCTCCCCGACATCCGCGCGTCTCTCCAACGGAAGGCAGCAGTGCTGCTCCCACAGCAGGGGTGGGCGGCGCGGACCTGCGGTTTCGTTCGACACGGCACCCATCATGCCGGGCCCGACCGGCCCCGGACCCGACGCCCCGGCGCGGAAGGAGAGATGGTTGGGTCCGCGCCCGGGCAGCCCGCCGAGGCGAACGCGATCATGGCCGGTATCCGATGCGGCATGGCCGGTGTCGGGATGCTCTGGTACGTTCGCGTCGTCCGCCGCATGACCACCACGCCGACTGAGGTCAGCAGACGATGGCACCCGGTTCCGTCAACGCGTCAGCGGCCCGCCGCCGCGGGCGTTTAACGGGACGGCCGGTGCGTGAGGGCCCGACGGCCGGACCCGGTGGACGGGGCCGCTGTGCGAATCGCTCCCTCATCTCCAAGGCGCTGGCCGTCAGCTGCCTGATCGCGGTTCTGGCGCTCTGCACCGTGGGCGCCACCTTCTCGTCGACGGGGGCCGCCCCGTGGCACGTGCCGCCGCCCGCCGTCGAACTGACCCTGGACCAGGGGCACCACCCCCAGTCGCCGGACGTCGCGTGGTGCCAGCGCTGCGAGGATGACGACCCGCGGCCGTGCGAGCCCTTGCCGGCCCACGAAGCGGCGCAGCAGACCTCGCCGCATACGGAGACACGGGCCGGTCTCGGCTGTGGACCGCCGCCCGATCTGTCGGCCCGTTCGCGCACACCCGACACGCCGCGGGTCATCGGGGCGCCACACCCCGCGCCTGACCTCCACCTGCTGCAACGCCTGCGCGTGTAGAGCGCCCCGCGGAGTCGGCGACGCCGCTCCGCTCCCGCGCCCACCCCCACCCGCGTTCACAGCACCGCCGCGCCCGCAGGGCACGGCGGAGAGAAGGATGTGCCATGACTTCCCGTGCCAAGTCCCGCACCGAGGCCCGCCGGGCCCGCATCGAGGAGATACGCCGCGCCGAGCGGGCGCGGCAGCGCCGGACCACCACCGTCGCCATCGTGGCCACCGTGGCCGCGGTTCTGGTGATCGCGCTCGGCGGCTGGTACCTGGTGTCCATCCTCCAGGAGGAGAGCCCGTCCGGCGACCAGGAGACCGCGGCCGGCGACCAGGAGAGCCCGTCCGGCGACCAGGAGACCGCGGCCGGCCTCATCGAGGGCGAGCGCACCTGGACGGACCTCGGCCGCGACCACGTCACCACGGACGTCGACTACCCCATGAGTCCGCCCGCCGGCGGCGACCACGCGCCGGTCTGGGTGGACTGCGACGCGACGGTCCACGCCACGGAGATCCCCGAGGAGGAGGCCGTACACGGTCTGGAGCACGGCGCCGTGTGGATCACCTACGACGACCGGGCCGCCGAGGCGGACGTGCGCGCCCTCGGCGACCGGGTGTCCGCGACGCCCTACACGTTCCTCAGCCCCTACCCCGACCAGTCCTCGCCGATCACGCTGACCGCCTGGGGTCACCAACTCGGCGTCGACGACGCCTCGGACCCCCGGATCGAGGAGTTCCTGAGCAGGTATGTCCAGGGCGACCAGACGCCGGAGAAGGGCGCCACCTGCACCGTGGCGAGCATGCAGTGACCGCGGTCGCCCGGCCACGGTGGTGGTGGGCCCTCGTGTGCGGCGCCACCGCCCTGGGGCTCGTCGCCCTGATCCTGCTGACGGCGCGCGCCCTGCCGCGACCGGCGTCCGCGGCACCGCCCGCCACCGACTCGGCGGACGCGGGCTTCGCCCGTGACATGGCCGTCCACCATCAGCAGGCGGTCGAGATGTCCTTCATCGTCCGCGACCGCACCGACGATCCGGCGGTGCGGACCCTGGCCTACGACGTCATCAACACCCAGGCCAACCAGCGCGGCATGCTGCTCGGCCTGCTGGACTCCTGGGACCTGCCCGTGGTTTCGGGAGACCCGCCCATGGCCTGGGCGGGCCACGGAGCGGAGCACCATCCGGACGACGGCGCGTTGATGCCGGGCATGGCCACCGACGGCCAACTCGCCGAACTGCGCGAGGCCCGAGGGGAGGCGGCCGAGATCGTCTTCCTGCGCCTGATGACGGACCATCACCGCAGCGGCGCCGCGATGGCCGAGGAAGCGGTCGACCTGGCCTCCGACCCCGTGGTGGTCGGGCTCGCCCAGGACATGGCGCGCGCCCAACGGGCCGAGCTGCGGCTGATGGCCGACCTGCTCCAGGATCGGGGCGCGAGCCCGGACGCCTGAACAAGCGGTGGGGGCCCCAGGACACGCGGCCCCCACCGCATGCTCGGCTCAGGCTATGAGTTGGCAGAAGCTGCCGGAGACGGACAGGGGGTTGGTCTCCCTGATCAGGACGACCTGGCAGAGGTAGGCGGCCGTGGTGGTGGTGTCCCACACCTCGTAGGGACCACTGCCGTCCGCCCAGGTCACGACCTCGCAGGTGCTGCCCGAGATCGTGTCCGACGAATCCGCGGTGAGCGCGGCGCAGTTGATGAGGCCCTTGGGCGGCTCGGCGGCCGATGCCGGCGTGGCGGCCAGGGATAACGCGAGGGCGGCGCCGGTGGTGGCGGCGGCGATGGCGGTGGTCGCGGCGGTGCGGAGGCGATGGGCCTTCACGTCAGCTCCTTGAGCGTGGGGGACGGCATGCCGTCCCCATCATCGAGCGACGGCCCACCGTTGGCTACGGCGCCGCCGGCCTCGGGATCACCCGCGAAGTGCCCGGCGAACGCGGCGACATCGCCCTGATGGCGAGCAGTGGCGAAAAGCTCCGGTGACATTGGCCTTGACAAGGCTTGACCCCTCGGCGAGCCTGTGTATCCCTTCGATTAGAACGTTTAAATCTACGAAGTGCCTTCGGGTTCCCCTGCCGACTTTTCAACGATGAGGAGGAGGTTCGATGGTCTGGACCGCGTCGCGCCGGAGACTGTTCGGGGTCGTGGCCGTCCTGGTGGTCGGTGCCGCGTCGCTCACCGCGTGTGCCGAGGATGAGCGGGGCGTCGAGAGTGGTCCGCGGACCCTGACGCTCGGAGTCTCGGGGGAGGCGCAGTCGTTCGACCCGGCGCTACAGCAGAGCGCCGGGGACCCGCGGTGGCGGTGGGAAGCCATGTTCGACACGCTGCTGCACTGCGAGGAGGACGGGACCGTCGTGCCCGCCGCGGCGGAGAGTTACGAGCTGAGCGAGGACGCCACCCGGCTCACCCTGACCCTCCGCGAGGGCATGACCTTCTCGGACGGTTCGCCGGTGGACTCGGGCGCCGCGAAGGCGTCCATCGAGCACATGCGGGACAGCGGGGGCTCCGACGCCGGCCGCGTCGCGGGCATGGAGATCGAGACGCCGGACGATCGCACCGTGATCATCAACGCCCCGCAACCCACAGGCCAGCTCCCCACCTTCATGTGCTTCGCGCCCGGGGCCATCGCGCAGCCGGACCAACTCGCCAGCGGCGCCGTGGCCTCGTCCCCGATCAGCTCAGGACCGTACGAGCTGGACCCGGACGGAACGACGACGGGCTCCGTCTACCGGTTCGTCAAACGGGAGGACTACTGGGACGCCGACCGGTACGCCTACGACGTCATCGAACTGATCACGATGCCCGAGCCGACCGCCCGCCTGAACGCCCTGATGTCCGGCGAGATCGACGGCGCGATCGTCCAGCAGGAACAGGTGCCCGAGGCGGAGTCGTCGGGACTGCACGTGCTGTCGAACTCCGCCGCCTGGGCCGGGTTGTACCTCAACGACCGGGACGGTGAGGTGATCCCCGCCCTCGGTGACGTACGGGTGCGCCGGGCCATCAACATGGTCTTCGACCGTGAGGCGATCGCGCGGCACATGCTGCGCGGCGAGGCGGAGCCCTCCACCCAGATCTTCAACCCGGCCGCCACCGCCTACGAGCCCGAGCTGGACGACCGATACCCCTATGACGTCGAGGCGGCGCGGGAGCTCATGGCCGAGGCCGGGTACGAGGACGGGTTCGAGGTGGAGATCCCGAGCGAGAGCGGCGGCAGCGCGGTCTTCAACCCCATGGTGATCCAGCAGCTGGCGCTGCTCGACATCGAGGTCACCGAGGTGCCGCTGACCGGCCCGACGGCCCTGTCCGACATCCTCGGCGGCCGGTTCCCCATCTTCTATGCGCGCATCGGCACCGGCGACTCGTTGTTCGACATCGTGCAGTCGCTGGAACCGGGCTCGATCTGGAACGTGATGGACACCGAGGACCCGGAGTTGCAGCCGCTGCTCGACCAGGCACAGGTCGCCAGGGGCGACGCGGCGCAAGCGGTCTACCAGCAGATCAACGAGTACATCGTCGACCAGGCGTGGTTCGCCCCATGGGTCGCGGACAACTCCTTTTTCGCCGTCACCGAGGAGGACCTCTTGCCGAGGATGAGCGACCAGTTCCACGTCAGCCCGCACCTGTGGGACTTCGAGTAGCGGCGGCGAGGAGGTCCGAGATGATCGTTTACACGCTACGCAGGCTCGCCTCGGCCATGCTGCTCACCGCGGTGGTGACATGCGCGACGTTCGCGTTGATCTTCCGCGACGGACCCGCCATCGCGCGCGCGATCCTCGGCGAGCGGGCGACCCAGGAGACCGTCGACGCCCGGGCGGTCGAACTGGGCCTGGACCAGTCGGTGATGTCCCAGTACCTGAAATGGGTCCGGGACCTCCTGGGCGGCTCGCTCGGGAACAGCTACTTCACCGGCGAGGACGTGACGAGCATGCTCGCCACCCGGGTGCCGGTGACACTCACCCTCACCGGAGTCGTCGTGCTGCTCACGGCGCTGATCAGCGTGCTGGTCGGGACCGCCGCCGCGGTCAAGGGCGGCTGGATCGACCGGGCACTGCAACTGGTCGCCGTGCTGGGCGCGGCCGTGCCGGCGTTCATCGTCGCGATCCTGCTCGTCCTGACGGTCGCGGTCGGCTGGGGACTGCTCCCGGCGACCGGCTACGTGCAGCCCGAACGCGATCTCGGCGGCTGGGCGCGCTCGCTGGTGCTCCCCGTGCTCGCGATCCTCGTCGGGTCCATCGGCGGCGCGGCCCAACAGTTCCGGGGGGCGGTGGCCGACATCCTCCAGCAGGACTTCGTCCGGACGCTGCGGTCACGCGGTATCAGCGAGCGGCGAATCATCTTCGCGCATGTGCTGCGCAGCGCCGCGGCGCCCGGGCTGACGATCCTCAGCCTGCAGACGATCGGCATGCTCGGCGGCGTCGTGCTGATCGAGCGGGTGTTCGCCCTGCCCGGGATCGGCGACCTGGCGGTCGAGATGACCCTGCGCGCCGACATCCCCGTCGTCATGGGCTGCGTCCTGTTCGCCGTCGGGGTCGTGGTCGTCGTGAACCTCGTCACCGATGTCGTCGGTGCCTGGCTGAATCCCAAGGTGAGGATCTCGTGAGCTCCGAACAGGTCGCCCGGATCACCGAACTCGAGAAGGAGCGGGAGTCCAGCGAACCGAAGGACGCCGTCCTGCGCCGGTTGCTCCGCGACCCGCTGGCCCTGGCGTCGATACTGTTCGTCGCGGTCATCGTCCTCCTCGGCCTGGGCGCGCCGCTGCTGGCGCCGCACCCGCCGAACCACGTCGATCTGGCGATGACCAACGCCCCACCGTTCACCTCGGACTTCCTGCTCGGCGGTGACTCCTCGGGCCGGGACATCTACTCCCGGCTGTTGTGGGCGACCCGGGGAACCCTGCTCGCCTGCGTCGTGGTGCTCGCGGTGTCCACCGTCATCGGCGTCACCGGCGGTCTGCTGGCCGGGTACTTCCAGGGGTGGACGGAGACGGTCGCCTCCTGGGTGTCCGACGCGATCATGGCGCTGCCGGGCATCGTGCTGCTCATCGCGCTCTACACCGTCATCGGCCCTTCGATCCTCATGGCCATGGCCGTGTTCGGACTGCTCATCGCGCCGGCGAACTTCCGACTGGTGCGATCGGTCGTCGCCGGCATGCGTAACGAGCTCTACGTGGACGCGGCGAAGGTGTCGGGCCTGTCGGACCTGCGGATCATCTTCCGGCACGTGTTCCTGGCGGTGCGGGCCCCGATCCTCATCCAGAGCGGCTACGTGCTCGCCGCCGGCATCGGCATCCAGGCGGGGCTGGAGTTCCTCGGCCTCGGCGACCCGCGTACCCCGTCCTGGGGCGGCATCCTGCAACAGTCGTTCACCACCGTCTACCTCAACCGCGGCGCCGTCGTCGCCCCCGCCCTGCTGGTGAGTCTCACCACGCTGGCCTTCGTGTTGCTGGGCAACGCGCTGCGCGACGTGCTGCAGCGCGGCACGCGGCACGGGCCGCTCACCCGCGAGCAACTCGCGGCGGCACGCGCGAGCGTGGCCACCACGTCGGTGCCTGGCCCGGACGCCGACACCGACGCCGACACCGACAGCGCCGACGCCCTGATAACGGTGCGCTCGCTGCGGGTCGGATATCCGAGCGGCGCCGGAAAGGCCCGCGAGGTCGTCGGGGGCGTTGACCTGACGGTGCGCCGGGGCGAGATCCACGGCGTCGTCGGCGAGTCCGGCTCAGGCAAGTCGCAGATGGCGTTCGCGGTGCTCGGCCTGCTGCCGAGGGACGCGATGGTGCTCGGCGGGTCGGTGTTCTTCGACGGCGCGGACCTGCTCGCCGATCGCGACGCCGCCCGCGCCGCGCGTGGGGCGCGCGTCGCCTACGTCCCGCAGGAGCCGATGAGCAACCTCGACCCGACGATCACCATCGGGCGGCAGCTGACCGTGGGACTGCGCGCCGTCCGCGATCTGTCCAGGTCCGCCGCGCGGGAGCAGCTGCTCGGGCTGCTCGGCCGGGTCGGCATCACCGACCCGGAGACGGTGTTCGACCTGTATCCGCACCAGATATCCGGCGGGATGGCCCAACGGGTGCTCATCACCGGTGCGATCGCCGGCGATCCCGACCTGATCATCGCCGACGAGCCGACGACGGCGCTCGACGTCACCGTCCAGGCCGATGTCCTGGAACTGCTGCGGGAACTGCGGGACGAGCGCGGGCTCGGGATGGTCCTCGTCACGCACGACCTCGGAGTCGTGGCCGACATCTGCGACACCGTCAGCGTCATGCACGAGGGCAGGATCGTCGAATACCAGGAGACCAGGGCGCTGTTCGCGACCCCACGGGAGCCGTACACCCGGGAGCTGCTCTCCTCGGCCCTCGACCCGGAGGAGGCGACGGCATGACCGACACATCAGCGCTGCTGCGCGTCGAGAACCTGGACGTCCGGTACCGGTCGAAGCGCCCGCGGCAGCCGAAGAAGGTCATCGACGACGTCAGCTTCGACATCGCCGCCGGGGAGACGCTCGGCCTGGTGGGGGAGTCCGGCTCCGGGAAGACCACGATCGGTCGGGCGATCCTCGGGCTCGCGCCGGTGAACTCCGGGCGCGTCGCGTTCGAGGGTCGGGACATCACCCGGCTGACCCGGCGGGAGCGCCGCGGTACGGCGCGCGGCATCCAGGCGATCTTCCAGGACCCCTACTCCTCGTTGAACCCCTCGATGTCGATCGCCGACATCCTGGTCGAGCCGATCGTCGAGGGCACGTCGAAGGACAAGCGCGGGCGCGTGCGTCAGCTGCTCGACGCCGTCGGCCTGCCCTCGGACGCCGGCCGCCGCCTGGCCCGGGAGTTCTCCGGCGGCCAGCGGCAGCGGATCGCGATCGCCCGGGCCCTGGCGCTGCGGCCGCGACTCATCATCTGCGACGAGCCGACCAGCGCGTTGGACATGACCACCCAGACCCGGGTGCTGGGTCTGCTGCGGGACATCCAGGAACGGACCTCGGTGGCCTACCTGTTCATCAGCCACGACCTGGGGGTGGTGCGCGCGATGAGCAACCGCACCGCGGTCCTGCTCCGTGGCCGGATCGTGGAGCTGGGCACCGCCGAGCAGATCGCCGAACGGCCGGATCACCCCTACACCCGGCGGCTCCAACTGGCGACGCCGGTCGCCGACCCGGTGCTTCAGGCGCGGCGCCGGGAGGAACGTCTGCGGGTGCTGCGGAAGCAGGACGCGGCCCACCTGACCGGGGAGTTGTCCGCGTGACCTCGGCGGGGTCGTCGCGGCCGACACCGACCGCCCGCCGTCTCGGCCCACCGGGCGGTGCGGGTCACTGTGCACAACGTGAGAGGACGCGCGTGGACCAGCAACTGATCGACCGGTTCGACGACCCGCCGAGGGACTACGGCCCTGTGCCGCTGTGGTGGTGGAGCGGTGCGCCGATCACCCGCGAGCGGATCCGCTGGCAGCTCGAGCGGTTCGTGTCCGGCGGCATCCACAACCTGGTGCTGATGAACCTCGCGCCCAAGGGGCCCACGTACGGCGCGCCGCCCGACGACCCGCCGTGGTTCAGCGAACGCTGGTGGGAGCTGGTCGACTTCACCTGCGACCAGGCCGAACGCCTCGGGGCCAGGCTGTGGTTCTACGACCAGATCGGCTTCTCCGGGGCGAACGTCCAGGGGACGATCGTCGCCGGGCACCCCGAGGCGGCCGGACAGGTCCTGCGATTCCGGAGGGCCGTCGTCGACGAGGACGGTCGGATCCCCCTGGACACGCGCGACCACCTCGTCGGGGTGTACGGCGAGCGCCGGGGCGAGGCGGGGTGGGAGCGGCTCATACCGCGCGACGACCGCGTCGCCGCGCGCCCCGGCAGCGAGGTGCGGGTGGTGTGCTGGCGGGAGTCCGCCTTCGACTACCTCGACCCGCGTGCCTGCGGGCTCCTGATCGACGCCGTGCACGGCGAGTTCGAGCGCCGGCTGGGGCACCGACTCGGCTCCGTCATCGCCGGAAGCTTCCAGGACGAGCTGCCCGCCATGCCGACCTGGTCGGCGCGGTTCGCCCGGGAGTTCGCCCGGCGGACGGGCTACGACCTGCTGGATCACCTGCCCTCGCTGTGGGAGCGGGCCGGCCGGGCCGACGACGACGTGCGCGCCGACTACCACCGGGTGCGTACCGAACTCGCCGAGGAGTCCTTCTTCCGACCGCTCGGCGCCTGGCACGAGCGGCACGGGATGCTCCTCGGCGCGGACCAGACCAACCCGGGCCGCGCCGGCTGGCCGACGCAGAGCTCTCAGCTCTACGGCGACTACTTCGCCACCCACCGGTGGGTCAACGCCGTGGGCAGCGACCACGAGGGCGACGCCCGGGTGCACTCCTCGATGGCCGACCTGTACCACCACCCGCGGGTGTGGATCGAGTCGTTCCACTCCAGCGGCTGGGGCGGGACGTTGGAGGAGACGTGGGACTGGCTGCTGCCCTTCTTCCGCAGCGGCGCCGACCTCTACAACCCGCACGCGACCTACTTCGACACCCGCGCCGGGTGGTTCGAGTGGGCACCGCCGGCCACGGACTTCCGCCAGCCCTACTACGCGGTCTACCCGTGCTTCTCCCGGGCCGTCGCCCGGACCGCGGCCCTGCTCACCTGGGGCGACCACCTCGTGGATGTCGGCGTGCTCTACCCGGCGACGACCGGGCACGCGGAGCTGCCGCCCGACCTGCCGATCGACTACTTCAGGGACGGCCAGCTCGGCCCCCCGTTCGAGCACACCGACCGGGCCCAGGCCGTCTACCTCCTGCTCGCCGGCACCAACAACTGGTTCCGGTCCTCGCCGGGCCTGCTCGACCAGGCGGGCATCGACTTCGACGTGCTGGACGAGGACTCCGTACACCGGGGCACCGCGCGGGACGGCCGGCTGGGCGTGGCGGCGGTGCGGTTCCGCACCGTCGTGCTGCCCGCCGTCACCCGGCTGCGTTCCGGCACCGCCGAGCGGCTGACCGAACTCCTCGACTCCGGCGGGCAGGTGATCGTCGTCGGCACCGATCCGTCGGCGGTCGTCGGCCGTTCCACGCCGCCGGCAGCCGAGAAGGCGCTGACCGGCCTGGTCGGGCATCCCCGGCTCCAGCGGGTGGACACCCCGGAGCAGGCCGTCCGGCTCATCGCCGACCGGGGGACCCTGGCCTGGGCCCCGCAGGGCCTGCGGGCACGCCGTCGCGGGGACGTCACGGCCGCGTTCGTCCCGGCCGCGGCGCCCAACGCCACCGCCCACCCGCTGCGGCGCGAGCCCGACTCGCTGCACTGGGACGACATCGACTTCGACCCCGCCCGCTACGCGGAACACACCGAGGTGCGGGTGACGGACCCGGTGGCCCGGGCCGAGGTCTGGAACCCCGCGACGGGCACGCGCCGCGCGGCGCCGGTCCACACCGATCCGGCGGGCAGCACCATCGAGGTCGACTTCGGCGGCGCGCCGGCCGTGTTCGTCGTCTGGCGCCGCGGTGAGGACGCGGCGCCACCGGTGGACGCGCCCGCGCCGACGGGGGGTGCGGAGGCCGAGAACCTGGGCGACGGCTGGACGCACGAGCTCGTACCCACCCTGGACAACACGTGGGGCGACATCGCGCTGCCGGCCGGCCCCGGCGACGTGCCGCTGGAGCTGTGGCGGATGCGCTGGTGGGACGGGGACGCCGAGCCCGAGGAGGTCCGTGCGACCTTTGGCCAGCAGGTGCTGGCCCACGGCCCGGCGCCGGCGCCGCCCGCGCCCCTCGATCCGGCGGCGGCCGCCCGGGCACGACACGGCGGCGAACTCGCCGGCCCGGACTGGCGGACGCACCGCTTCTCGTGCTCCCGGGGCGTCGACACCGACCAGGGGCACCGTTTCGAACCGAAGGGGTTCGTCCCCGAGGAGTTCCTCGTGCACCGCGCCGCGGGCGCCGACGAGCACGTCACGGTGCGGACCATCCTGCGGGTGGACGAGCCCGGTGAATACGAGCTGACCGTGGCCGCACCGGCGGCGAAGCGCGTGTGGATCGACGGCCGGGAGTGCCACGGCGACGCCCAGCGCTTCGCCATGACCGTGCCGGTGCGGTTCGACCAGCGGGAGGCCGTGCTGGAGTACCGGCTCGGCCCGAGCGAGCTGCCGGCCAACGTGCACGGGAACCGGCCGGACACCATGCCCTCGTGGTTCATGATCGAGCGCCCGGGACGGCGGGTTGAGCGCCCGGAGTTCATCCGTCCGGCCTCGGCGACCGAGGGGAGCGGGGACCTGCGGACGCGGTTCCGGATCGACCGGGCGGCCGACCGCCTCGTCGTGGCCGTGGGCGCCACGAGCGCGGTCCGGCTGGAGCTCGACGGCCGTGTCGTCGCCCGCCAGGAGAAGGTGGAGTACTACGAGTCGGACGCGGTGAACCGGCCGATGTACTTCACCCACCGCCTCGACGGACTCGCCGCCGGGGAGCACGAACTGCGCGTCGTGGCCGAGACGTCGGACCCCGCGCACGCCGTGTGGGTGGACGCCGTCATCGACGGGCCCGGCGGTCCGAAGGCCGTGGTCAGCGGCCCCGACTGGACCACGGGTCCCGGCCCCCAGGGCGTGCTCGTCGCCCGGGGCCTGGGCGCGTCCCTCAGCCACGCGCGGATGGCGCGCCGTCCCCACCCCCTGGCCGACACGGCCTGGTTGAGCGGCGAACCAGAGCTCGGCGAACCGGCGGTGCGCTTCGAGGCCGCCCGGTCGGCGGCGCCACGGGAGCAGCGGTTCGCGGTGCTCCTGCCCGCCGGAACGGCGGCGTTCGAGTTGCCCGCTCCGGTCGAACGCGCCGAGCTGGGCGGCCTGGTGATCGAGGCCGGCGACGGGCGGGCGACGCTGGACGCGCCGTTGGAGCGGCCGACCGAGCTCGTCGCGTGGACCGCGCCGCGGGCCTTCTCGGTGGGCGGCGCGGTCTGGGACGGTCCGATCCGGGTCCGCACGGCGCCGTTCACCGGACCGTTCGGAGACTGGCGAGGCCTGGGGCTCGGGGCGTGGAGCGGTGCGGTCAGGTCGCGTCGAACGATCGAGGCGCGTGCCGGCGAGCACCTGCGGCTGGAGCTCGGCCGGGTCCGTGGCGCGATCGCGGTGGCGGTCGACGGGGAGCCCGTGGGGGAGGCGTTCTGCGCGCCCTTCGGCGTGGATCTCGGCACGTTGACGCCGGGGAACCACGAGGTGACGGTGACGGTGTACGGCACGCTCGCGCCCCGCCTGGACTCGACGAGCCCGACCCACTTCATCAAGCCGAACCAGCTCACCACCGGCGTCCTCGGCCCCGTACGACTTCTCCGGCGGCCCGGCGGCTTGACCAACGCACTCTGAGAACATGAGCGTTGGAGGGCCGTGCACGAAGGGGGCGGGTTGACCAGGAACAAGGCGAGAAGTCTGGCCGCGGTGGCGGATCTGGCCGGAGTGTCCACCGCGACCGTGTCGAACGCCCTGAACCGGCCGGAGATCGTGGCCGAGGCCACGCGCGAGCGGGTCTTCGCCGCCGCGCGCGAGCTGGGCTACGTGCCGAGCAGCGTCGCGGCCGCCCTCCGCCGGGGCACGACCCGGATGATCGGCCTCGTGCTCCCGGACATCACCAACCCCTTCTACTCGGCGATCGCGGACGGCGTCGCCGACGCCGCCGACGAGTCGCGGTACGGCGTCGCCCTGTGCGTGAGCCACGACGATCCCGTACGTGAGCTGCGGCAGTTCGAGGCGCTGGCCCAACAACGCGCCGTCGGCGCCCTGGTCGTCCCGCTGTCGGCCGACACGTCCAGGCTGGCGACGCTGCGCAGCGTCGGCACCCACCTCGTTCTCGTCGACCGCGTAGCCGAACGCGACGAGGGGTGTTCCGTCGCCATCGACGACGTACTCGGGGGCCGCATCGCCGTGCGGCACCTGCTCTCCACCCGCGGACCCCGCCTCGCGCTGGTCAACGGCTCGCGTGCCATCGAGCAGTGCGAGAACCGCCGCGCCGGCGCTCGGAAGGCGCTGCGCCTCAGCGGCGTCGACCCGGACGGCATGGTCGAGTTCACAGTCGGCGACATGACGATCGAGGAGGGCCAGCGCGTCGGGGCGCAACTCGCCTCGTCCCTGGCCGTGGACGGAGTGTTCTGCACCAACGACCAACTCGCCACCGGGGTGCTCCGCGGCCTGGCGGCTCACGGCGTCCGGGTCCCCGAGGACGTGGCCGTGGTCGGCTACGGCGATCTGGCGCTCGCCACGGAGGGCCTCCTGCAACTGACGACGGTGGCCCAGCCGAAGCGGCTGCTGGGCCGGACCGCGGTCGAGAAGCTCGTCCAGGAGGTCGTGGACCAGCAGCGGGCGGGCGTCCAACACCAGCACTCCGCGACCCTGTTCCAGCCCTCCCTCGTCATCCGGGACTCCGCCCCGGCCACCTGAGAAGACGTACTCCGACGGATCGACTGTCCGGCCACCCCTACGATTTAATCGTTACAATCGCCCGCCGACACGAAGGAACGACGATGACCCGCCACACCGCGGCTCTGCACGACGTGCTCCCGCGAAAACCGCGCCGCACGACCCGTATCGGCCTCGTGGCGGGGGGACTCGGCACGTACTGGCCTCAGTTTCCCCACCTTCTGCCGCAGCTGAAGGAGTCGGCCCGGTACGTCTCCGACCGGTTCCAGCAGATGGACGCGGAGGTCGTCGACGTCGGCTTCGTCTCCGACGCCCAGGAAGGCGCCGTCGCCGCCGAACGGTTGCGCCGCGAGGACTGCGACATCATCGTCATGTTCCTGACCACCTACCTGACGGCGTCGATGGTCCTCCCCATCGCCCAGCGGTCCGGCGCGCCCGTGCTCGTCATCGACCTCCAGCCCAGCGAGAAGATGGACCACACCAGCTTCGACACCGGGTCCTGGTTGGCCTATTGCGGCCAGTGCCCCGTGCCCGAAACGGGCAACGTCTTCCGTCGGGCCGGGGTGCCGTTTCGTTCGGTCTCCGGGTGGCTGCGGCAGGAGTCCGCCTGGCAGCGCATCGAGCACTGGATCCACGCGGCACATATCCGCGCCGCGCTCCGCCACGCCCGCCACGGCCTCTTGGGGCACCTCTACCCGGGCATGCTCGACGTCTCGACCGACCTGACGCTCCTCCCGACGACCTTCGGCTCCCATGTCGAGGTCCTCGAACTCGACGACCTCCGGGTGCGCGTCGAGAAGGTGACCGACGACGAGACCCACCAACGCATGGACCTCGCCCGGCAGATCTTCACCCTCGACGCGTCGGTCGACGAGGACGACTTCGCGTGGGGCGCCCGGGTGTCGGTGGGCCTCGACCGGCTGGTCGAGGACTTCGAGCTCGACACCCTCGCCTACTACCACCGCGGCCTCGAGGGAGAGCAGCACGAACGCCTCGGCGCGGGCCTGATCCTGGGCGCCTCCCTGCTCACCGCCCGCGGCATCCCGGCGACGGGGGAGTACGAGCTGCGCACCACGGTCGCCCAGTTGGCGACGGACGTCGTCGGCGCGGGCGGCTCGTTCTGCGAGATCCAGGCCCTCAACTTCGAGGACGGCGTCGTGGAGATGGGCCACGACGGCCCGGCCCACCTGGGCGTCTCCGCCCGCGACCCGCTGCTGCGCGGGCTCGGCGTCTACCACGGCAAGCGCGGCTGGGGAGTCTCCGTCGAGTTCGACGTCCGCCACGGCCCGGTGACCCTCCTCGGCCTCGGCCAGGACCGGGACGGCACCCTCTCCTTCGTCTCCTCGGAGGGCACTGTCGTCGACGGCCCGCTGCTCAGGATCGGCAACACCACGAGCCGCGTGTCCTTCGACCGCGACCCCGGCGAGTGGGTCGACGCCTGGTCCGCGACGGGTGTAGGCCACCACTGGTCCCTCTCGGTCGGCCACCGCGCCCAGGACTACCGCGCCGCCGCCGACCTCCTGGGCATCCCCTTCCGATTCGTCTGAACAGGAGATGACCCGGGTGATCAGTACGGCTAGTCGGGGAACCGGCCGCAGAGCCAGTTGCCCGGGTCCGCCGGGTTGTCGCTCATCCAGAACTGGCGCCACAGCAGCGCGAACTCCTCGCGGCTGAGGTGGCCGTCGCCGTTCGGGTCGAGCAACTCGAAGACGCCCGTCATGTCCACGGGTTGGCCGTTCCACGTCTCGACGAGCCTGCGGTGTTCCTCCGGGGATATGGTGCCGTCGCCGTCGGCGTCCACGGCGTCGAAGACCGTCTCTGCGGTCGCGGTCACGTCCGCGACCATGGTGGGCAACTTGTCGACGAGCGAGAGCAGTTCGCCCATGTCGACCGTCCCGTCCCCGTTGGCGTCCCCGTTTTCCAGCAGCGCCGCCCACCAACCCATCAGCAGCGACTCCACCCGCGCCCGCAGCTCCGTCCCGGGCCCCACCCGCGGCAGCCGACTCCACCGGGCCACGAGCGCCCTGAAGTCCTCCTCGCGTAAACAGCCGTCGCCGTCCGCGTCGAACACGGCGAACATCTCTCTGAGCTTGCGCTCCTGAAACGCGCTGGCCATGAGCGGCCTCCCTCGACGCCGAACCGAACCATGGACCCTGCGAACAGCGAGAAATTGTAGGCCGGGGCACACCCCCACTGCCATGGAACAGGTGCACGAACGGTCACCCGTCAGCCGGGTCCCAAGCCGGGGTGTAGGCATGCTGGCGACGCGGAGCGTACTGATATCACATATGGTGGCAGAGTGATATCATTTGGTCGCGGCGGCGAAGGGAGCGTTCATGTCTCGCACCGTTATTGATCTCGACGACGAGGTCGTCGAAGAAGCCATGCGGCTGTACGGCGTCCGGACCAAGGCGGCGGCCGTACGTGCGGCCATGGAGGACGCGGTGAAACGGCGCCTGCGCCAGGAGTTCGCCGATGCCGTGAAATCGGGGGAGCTCGACTTCAGCGAGATCGTCGAGGCCACCGGTCCTGTCGGAACCCGCGCCCGGGATGGTAAGAGCGACGCCGCGTGAGTGTCTTCCTGGCGGACAAGTCGGCCCTTGCCCGGTGGGGACAGCAAGCCGTGGGTGCCGTGCTGGACGATCTGAACGACCGTGGTCTGCTGAGCACGTGTGCGGTGATCGAGTACGAGATGATCTTCGGCGCTCGCACCAAAACGGACGCCTCGCGCATCCGCGTCAGTCTCCGTGGCTTCGACTACGTCCCCTGTAACGATGAGGAGCACGAACGAGCCCTGTGGCTCCAGCGAGAGGCGTTGCGGCGCGGCTTTCACCGAGCTCTCTCGCTCTCCGACCTGCTGATCGCCGCCGTCGCGCAACGGCATGGTCTTACGGTCCTCCACTACGACGGTGACTTCGACATGATCCGAGACATCACAGGACAGACCATGCGCTGGGTCGTCGACCCCGGCTCCGCGGACCGTTAGGCGCCCCAACTGCCGTCCGCCGCTCGGACACCCTGGTCGTTACCTGCTTCGGACCGAAGAATTCCTGCTGGTGTTCCCCGCACGTCCTGGGGCACGATGACGCGATGCGTCCCCTTCGCTTCCTCACCGTGGCCGGCGAACTGCATGACGGGCCCGGCCTGGCCGCCTTCGCGCGTCGGGCGGAGTCGATCGGCTACAGCGCCCTGATGGCCCCGGACCATCTCACGGCCCAGTACGCGCCGGTCCCCTTCCTCACCGCCGCGGCCGCGGCGACCGAGAAGCTTCGTGTCGGCACCTTCGTGTTCAACAACAACCTTCGGCACCCCGCCGTCCTGGCCCAGGAGCACGCGACGGTCGACCGACTCTCCGGCGGACGCCTGGAGATCGGCCTCGGTGCTGGCTGGAACAGGCCCGAGCACGACGCGATCGGCATTCCCTTCGAGTCCGTCGGCACGCGGGTCGCCAAACTCACCGAAGCGATCCAGGTCTTCAAGGGCTGCTTCGGCGACGAGAAGTTCTCCTTCGACGGCGAGCACTACACGATCACCGACTACGACGCGCTGCCGAAGCCGATCCAGCGCCCGCACCCGCCGATCTTCATCGGCGGCGGAGGGAAACGACTGCTGACGCTGGCCGCCAAGGAGGCACAGATCATCGGCCTGGCGCCCCGGATCGGGAAGGACGAGAAGGGCCTGCCGACACTCGACACATCGAGCATCACGGTCGCCGCCACCGAAGAGAAGATCGGCTGGGTCCGCGAGGCGGCCGGCGACCGCTTCGCCGGGCTCGAGCTGAACATCTACCCGACCGGCGGCCCCATGGTCCTCACCAGCGACGCCAAGGGCGAGGCCCGCAGACGAGCCGATGAGCTCCGCGAGCGCACCGGCGTCGAGCTCACCGTCGAGGAGGTCATGGAGTCCCCGCACGTGTTCATCGGCTCCATCAAGGAACTGACGCGGAAGTTCATCGACGTACGCGAACGCCTCGGCATCAGTTCCTTCCTCCTCGACGACATGGAGACGTTCGCTCCGATCGTCGAGGAGCTGGCGGGACACTGAGCCGGCCTCGCCCGGTATGGTCCGCGAGTGTTCCCACGCTGAGAGTAGGTTCGTCCATGGCATGCCGTATCAGTGAGCTCGTGCTCGGTTGTCGCGACCCCGAGGTGCTGGCGCGGTTCTGGTGCGAGGTCCTGGACTTCGTGGTGCTCGATCGCGAGGAGGACGGCACCCTTGAGATCGGGCCGCGCGAAGGGTTCGGCGGCCCGCAGCCGACGATCATCCTCAGCCGCAGGGACGAGCCGGAGAAGGGGAAATCCCGGCTGCACATCGACGTCAACGCCACCGACCGCGGTCAGGACGCCGAACTCGAACGCCTCCTGGCGCTCGGGGCGCGCCCGGCCGACATCGGCCAGACCGGCGAGGAGCAGTGGCACGTACTCGCCGATCCAGAAGGCAACGAGTTCTGCCTGCTCAGGGCCCGTCTCGCCCCACTCTGACCCATCGCCCGGCGGCGCGCCGGTCAGTTCCCGAAGTCCGGCTGCGGCCGACCGTTGTGGCGCAGCCGGAGTCGGCGCCGGGGGTGCGAGCGCAGCACCGGGTGGAGGTTCCAACCCTGCTCCGAGGCGACGCGCAGGACGTAACCGGCGCCCACGCCCCGGAAGCAGTGCGCTCCGAGTTCCAGGTCGCGGTCGTAGTCAGTACGGATCCGGGAGGTGTCCATCCGTCGGGTCTTCTTCCTGATGCGCCGGTCCACGCGCGCCCGGTAGTACGCCGTGTCGCCCTCCCGCACCAGCGCCACCGGGGTCACGCACCAGAGCGGGATGAACGGCACCCGGCCCAGCGTCGCGTCCAGCATCCGTATCGCGCCGTTCTCGGCACGCGGGATCAGGTAGACGATCAGCTCGGCCACCGGCGCTATGCCGTAGAGGCAGAGCGCGAGGAGGAGCCACACCACCCACCACAGTGGCAGGAACACCAGGGTCAGGGGGAGGAGCAGCAGCCAGCGCAGTGCGGCCGGTCGGACGGGGATCGGCCCCCAGGTCGGGTCGTCGTGGTCGGTGTCGTGCACGGACGGTGTGTTCCCCTCGGGTTCGTCATGGCGTTCGCCGGTGCGCCGTGAGTGTACGCCGGGGGCCGACACGCAGCGCTTCGAGCGGATCTGGTAACTCGTCAGCTCTCCGAGGGGCGCCAGCCCTCGGCGACGATGCGCGCGGCGTCGGAGGGGCGCTCGCTGTCGAACACCAGGGCGTCCTCGCGGAGGACGCGGATGCGGTCGACGTACACGCCCCGCCCGAGGTAGTCGGCGTCGGTGCGGTACGTCCACCGGAGGTGGGTGGTGCCGGGCGGCAGGTCCGCCGCGGCCCGAAGCCACCGCCGTGCCGCGTAGCCATGGACGGTGCCGTCGGACTCCCAACGGTGGCCGCCCGTGCGGGTGCGCAGGGTGAGCGGTATCGGGCGGAAGGTTCCGGCGTCGTCCGTGGAGGCTTCGACGGTGGCGGTGTCGTTCTCCGGTTCGGTGTCGTACCAGAGGTCGAAGGTGACCGTCGTGCCGGTGGCGGCGGGGACGGTGAGTTGGGCGGTGGTGGCGTCCGGCATCCCCGCGAACCACGCGGTGCGGCTCGGGGCGCGGTGGCCCTCAGCCGAATCGCGGCCGGGAGCGGGGTACACCGGCAGGGAGCGGGCGAAGGCGCGGGCGGGGCGCCGGCGGTAGATGCTTTCGGTGCCGCGTTCCCGTGTGGGGTGGACGCGGTTGGTGAGGAGGACGAAGACCATCCGGGAGACCGGGTCCACGGTGACGCTGGTACCGGTGTAGCCGGTGTGGCCCGCGGTCACCGGTGAGCAGAGGGCGTCCATGTAGAAGCGCTGGTCGACCTGCCAGCCCAGACCGCGCGGGGATGCCCCGATGTCGGCGTTGTGGTTGGTCAGGACGGCACGGACGGTGTCCTCGGCGAGGATGCGGCGGCCGGCGTAGTGCCCGCCGTTCGCCAGCATCTGGGCGAAGACCGCCATGTCCGAGGCGGTGGAGAAGATGCCGGCGTGACCCGCGACGCCGCCGAACGCCCAGGCGTTCTCGTCGTGGACGCTGCCTCGGATCATGCCGCGCCCGGTCCACGGCTGGTACTCGGTGGCGGCGATCCGGGGAACCAGGCTGGAGGGGGGACTGAACCGCGTGTCCTCGAGGCCCAGCGGGCCGGTGACGCGGTCGGCGACGAGGGCGTCGAGCGGGTGGCCAGTGACGCGCTCGAGCAGCACGCCCAGGGCGATGAGGTTGAGGTCGGAGTACTCGTAGCCGCTGCCGGGTTCGCGCTGGAGCGGCGAGTCGTAGATCGTGGCGAGGCGGGCCTCGTTGTCGGGCAGGCCCTCGTAGAGGTTGAGCCACGAGACCAGCCCTGAGCGATGGACCAGGAACTGGCGCACGGTGATGGCGGCCTTCGCCGGATCGGTGGCGGCGAACTCCGGCAGATAGTCGGCCGCCGGCGCGTCCAGGTCGATGGCCCGCTCCTCGCTCAACTGAAGGGCGACGGTGGAGGTGAAGAGCTTGGTGACCGAGGCCATGTCGAAGAGGGTGTCGGCGGACGTCGACACCCACTCGTTCCGCGGCAACTCGGTGGCCGTGGCGGTCTCCTCGTCCCAGGAGGCATAACGCAGCGCGTGGCCGCGGGCCTCATGAGCCACGATCACGCCGTCGCGCACCGCGATGAGGGCGAAGCCGGGGATGTAGGGGAAGGCGGCGGCCTCGTCGGCGATGCGGGCCACATGTTCGGGGAGCAGCCCGGCCTCGTGCGCGGTGCCGGGGCGCAGCGGGTGGGAGTGGGCGGGGAAGCGGATGTCCTCGGGTGTGGTGGTCGGCGGGCCGGTGAGGTGGGTGTCCCGGGCGGCTGGTGCGTCCCGGACGTCCTGCGCGGCATCGGCGGTGAGGGTGGCGATCAAGGGGAGCGTCGGCACGACGGTGGTGAGGCCGGGGAGGCCGTGGAGGAACTGTCGGCGTCTCATCGCGTGTGTCGCCTCTCGTCTCGGCGGCGGGGCTCAGCGGTAGAGGAGGTAGCGGCGGCGTAGTCCGCGGAACGCCGCGAGCTCGTCCTGCCAGAGCCGGGGGAAGTCGCCGGGGTCCACGCCGTCCTCGACGGCGAGCCGGACGCGCGTGTCGCCGCTCAGTTTGTCCAGCCAGAAGGAGCCGTCGCCGTCCTGGCTGCGCCAGCGGTACTCGGGGTAGAGGCGCCACTGTTCGGTGATCATGGTCAGGGCGGTGCGGATGGGATCGTAGGCGTCGACATCGGTGATCTGGATCTCCACGCCGCCGCACGTCTCGTCCTGCCACTTCGAGAAGGTCGGCACGAAGTACGCCTCCCGGAAGCGGACGCCGGGCAGCGAGAGGGCGTTGAGTGCCTGTTCCCAGTGATGGTCGATGCCCGGCGCGCCCAGCAGCTGGAAGGGGAGCGTGGTGCCGCGGCCCTCGGAGAGTGCCGTCGCCTCGAAGTAACAGCTGCCGACGTAGAGTTCGGCGGTGCGTGGGGTGGGCATGTTGGGCGATGGCGCGACCCAGGGCAGGCCGGTGTCGGTGAAGCGCTGCTCACGGCGCCAGTTGACCAGCCGCTCGACGTGGAGGTCCGTCCGGCGGCCGTCGGTGGCCTCGGGGACGAAGACGTCGTTGAACAGGCGCGCGAGTTCGCCGATGGTCATGCCATGGTGTTGGGCGATGGGCTTCAGGCCGACGAAGCTGGCGTTCTCGGCGTGCAGGACGGGCCCGTAGGCGTCGCGGCCCGAGAGCGGGTTGGGGCGGTCGAGGACGACGAAACGCAGGCCGAGGCGTGCGGCCGCCTCCATCGCCAGGTACATCGTCCAGATGTAGGTGTAGAAGCGGGAGCCGACGTCCTGGATGTCGAAGACGATGGTCGTAAGCCCCAGGTCCGCGAAGTGCGCTTCCATCTCGGCGGAGTCGTTGTAGGCGTCGTAGACGGGCAGGCCGGTCTTCGGGTCGGTGAAGAAGTCCTCGCCCTCGCCGGCCTGTGAGGTGCCGCGGAAGCCGTGCTCGGGACCGAAGACGGCCTGGAGGTCGACATGGCCGTCCGCGACCATGATGTCCACGATGTGGCTGAGGTCGCGGTCGATGCCGGTGGGGTTGGAGATGATGCCGACGCGTTGCCCGGCGAGTGAGGCGTAGCCGCTGGCGCGCAGGGACTCGAATCCGGTGCGCACCGCGCCGTGATCCGGCCGGGCCCGGGAGGCGACGGCGGGGGAACTGGCCGCCAGGGGCGCCAGCGCGGCGGACGTGACCAGGAGGTCTCTGCGGCGCATCATCTCTCCACGTCTGGGACAGGTCGGTCAGGCGGGTCAGGGGTAGGTCAGACCGTGGCCGATGGGGAAGAGCGAGGCGCCGGGGTCGTCGGCGACGGGGACCATCACCGGCAGCGTGCCGCCGGGGTCCGTCTCGCCGAAAAGCACCCGGGTCGCGGCCTCCAGCGCCACCGGCACGGACGAGTACGTGGCCAGATGGGTGGCGGCGCCGGGGTAGTGGGCGATGTCGTAGGGCAGGTCGGTGGCGATGGTGACGACCGGTTTGCCGGTGGCGATCAGGGCGTCGACCAGCGCGACCTGCCCGGGATGGTCCGCGGCGTTGTTCGTGGTGACGACGATCGTGTCGGCGTCGGCGGCGGCCGCCACCGCCGCGTCGACGTCCGCGGGGTCGGGGTCTTCACCCGCATGCTGGCTGGCGACGGTCACGTCCCGCTCACCGATGCGCCCGGACAGGGTCTCGGTGGCGGACTCGCTCGGCCCCGAGCCGGCCACCAGGACGGTCCGGCCGCCGGAGGAGAGCGGGAGGACGGCGTCGTCGTTGCGGACGAGGGTGGTGGTGCCGTCGGTTATCTCCTGGGCGGCGCGCTCGTGATCGGCGCTGCCGACGACCTCGGGGACCCGGTCGGGGTCGGCGAAGGGGGTGTCCACGATCCCCTGCTCCTGCTTCAGCGTCAGGATGCGGCGCACGGACTCGTCGATGCGGTCCTCGGTCAGTTCGCCGGAGGCGACCGCGTCCAGCACGGCGTTGTAGGCCAGGTCGAGGTCGGGCGGCATCAGCAGCATGTCCACCCCGGCCTGGAGCGCCCGGACCGGCACCTCCTCGTCGGGGTACGACTGCCGCACGCCCTCCATCCCCAGCGAGTCGGTGATCACCACGCCGTCGTACCCCAGCTCCTCGCGCAGCAGGCCGGTGAGGATCGGCTCGGAGAGGGTGGCCGGGTCGCCCGACGGGTCGAGCGCGGGGAACTGGAGGTGACCGGTCATGATGGCGCCCGCGCCCGCGTCGACCGCCGCGCGAAACGGCGGCGCGTCGATCTCGCGCCACTCCTCCAGGCTGTGATCGACGATGGGCAGGTCTTCGTGGCTGTCCCCGTCGGTGTCGCCGTGACCGGGGAAATGCTTGGGACTGGCGACGACGCCGGCCTCCCCGCCCGACTGGTAGCCCTCCACCTGCGCCGCCGTCAGTTCGGCGACGGCCTGCGGGTCGCCGCCGAAGGAGCGGACGCCGATGACGGGGTTGGCCGCGTTGACGTTCACGTCGGCGTCCGGCGCGTGGTTCATGTTGATGCCGACCGCACGCAGCTCCTCGCCGGATATGCGGGCCGCCTCGCGGGCGTCCGCTGCCGTGCCCGAGGCGCCGAGCGCCATGTTGCCGGGAAAGAGCGTCGCCGGTTCGCCGAGGCGGACGATGGCGCCGTGCTCCTGGTCGGTGGTGATCAGCAGCGGTACGCCGGCGGGCTGATCGACGGCGGCCTGCTGAAGGCCGTTGGAGAGGCCGACAACCTGCTCGGGGTTGTCGAGGTTGGCCGACCAGCCGAAGTAGATGACCCCGCCGAGGCTGTAGCGCTCGATGGCCTCCTGGCCGTTGTCCACGCCGAGCCACTCCTGGTTGGCGGTCACGTCCTGCTCACGCCGGGTGTCGGCGGTCTCGCCGTAGACATAGGTGACGAAGAGCTGGCCGACCTTCTCCTCCAGCGTCATCGACCGCAGCGTCTCCTCCACCCAGCCGTCCCGCGCGGCGGTCGCCGGGCCGGAGCATCCGGCACCGGAGCAGGCGGCGCCCGACGGCGTCGTCAGCATCAGCCCGACGGTCACCATGATCGTGGCGAGGCGACTGGCGTAACGGGAGAGGACCATCGCACACTCCTCGGCGTAGCGGGACGGGAGTAAACCGCCGCACCATGAAGCGTGGCGTAAATCGCCGCCAAAGCAAGGGGCCCGCGGCGGGAAGTTTCACCCTGGACGAGCAGCGACCCCGGCGCCCCACCGGATCGGGCACGCATCGCGAGCCCCGACTCCTCTGGGGCGAGGTGACTCGGCCCAGGGGATCCCGCGAGCCGCGATGAGTTCTGCGGCGTTCGGCGGTCCTACTGTCGGTTCCGTTGCCGAGGAGGACTTCAAGATGCGCAGCGTGACCTATTCGATGAGCGTCTCACTCGACGGCTACATCGTCGGGCCGGACGGCGGCTTCGACTGGACGGCCCCCGACGAGGAGGTCTTTCGCTTCTGGATCGACGAGATTCGAGAGGTCGGTGTCCACCTGTTGGGACGACGGCTGTACGAGACGATGCTGTACTGGGAGACCGCCGACCAGGATCCAACGCTCGACGACGACAAGCTGCGAGTGGACCTCGCTCTGGAAGCCGCTCCCGAAAGGTGGTGTTCTCCACCACGCTGTCGGCGGTGCAGGGCAATGCCCGCCTGGTCTCCGGCGGCCTGGCGGAGGAGATCGAGCGGTTGCGAGCCGAGCCGGGGGAGGGCGACATCGCGATCGGCGGCGCCGAACTCTTGCCGCCGAGGCGGCCGCGGCGGGTCTGATCGACGAGTACCGGGCCATGGTCTACCCGGTGCTGGTCGGCGGTGGCATTCCCTTCTTTCCCCAACGCGAGCGCCGGGTGGATCTCGAACTCCTCGAGACCCGCACCTTCAACTCGAAAGTCGTCTACCTCCGTCACCGCGTGACGC
>CAWFMG010000007.1:0-112568 GCA_963816875.1 uncultured Actinomycetota bacterium | reverse complement strand
CGGCATCCCGCACTGACTCTCCTCCTGGGGACCCGCTCACGCCGCGATCTCTCGGTTCGACCCCCCGGCAGTGAGCGGTACGCCCCTCGCCGCTCTCCTGCATCCGGCGGTCTGGGTCGAGGGCCTCGGCCACCTGCTGACGGTGGCCGGGGCTCGGTGCGTTCAGGCGGCGGTGCCCATCGCGCGGGCCCATCCGCACCGGGGGGAGGTGCACTTCCGGTCGGTGGGTGGGGTCAGCGGAGGGAGTTGGGCAGCCGGTCCTCGTGGGCCGCGAACAGCTCGTCGCACAGGGCCACGATCTCGGGCAGCGGCAGCGCCGCCGAGGTGTTCGGGTCGAGCATGGCCGCGTGGCGGATGTGCTCCCGGGAGCCGGACAGCACGCCACGCACCGTCAGCTCCGTCACGTTGAGGAAGGTGCGGTTGAGCGCGGCGAGGTGCGGCGGCATCGGCCCCGGCGCCGTCGGTGTCACCCCGGTCGCGTCGACCCGGCAGGGCACCTCGACGCAGCAGCCGTCCGGGAGATGCGAGAGCAGTCCACCGTTGCGCACGGTGGCATACACCTCCCGTTCGGTGCCGGTCTCCAGCGAGTGGATGACACGCGCGGCGAGCTCGTCGGTCGGGTCGAGCGGTCCGGTGATGCCCTCGGCGACGTGGCGCTCCAGGGTCTCCATCTGCTGGCGGTGATCGTCGACCTGGCCGGCGCCGGTCGCGATCACCGCGCCCAGCCGCGCTCTCTCCCGGTCGTGGCGCATGAACCACGGGAAGTACTCCGCGGTGCCCTCGGGCGAGGTGGGGAGGAACCCGAGTCTCCGGTACAGCTCGGCGGTCAGCCGCAGGGTGGGGGATTCCTCGGCCGCCGCGGCCAACGCCTCCGCGAGCCGCGGGTACAGCGATCTTCCCCGGTGCTCGAAACGCAGCACGAACGCCTGGTGGTTGAAACCGGCGGAAAGGAATTCGAGATCGGCCGGCGGCATCCCCACGAGTTCGGCCATGAGGTCGTGCGTCTCCCGCACCGAATGACACAGTCCGAAGACGTTGCGCAGCGGCGTCGCCTCGACCACGGCCCAGAGCGACATGGCCATCGGATTGGTGTAGCTGAGCAGATAGGCGTCCGGGCAGTGCACGGCCATGTCCCGGGCCAGGTCGACCATGACCGGAAGAGTCCGCACGCCGCGGAAGATCCCGCCGATGCTCAGCGTGTCGACGGACGGCTGGCGCACGCCGTACCGGGCCGGGATGTCCAGGTCGACGCGGGTGGCGTCGACGCCGCCGACCTCGAGTTCGGTGACGACGTAGGCCGCGCGGTCCAGCGCCTGTGCTCTCTTCTCGCAGGCCCGCACGACGGCGGTGGCGCCCGTGCGCTCGACGATCGTTCGGGAGAGCTCCGCCACGCGGCCGAGCAACTCGGCGTTCGTGTCGAACAACGCGAACTCGAGCTCTCCGAGTTCGGACAGGCCGCAGAGGTCCACGAGGTCGGACCGGCAGAACTCGACGCTGTTGGCTCCGACGAAGGCTATTTTGATCATAAATCGAGTCTGGGGGGAGCCGCGGTGGCGGCGCCATCCCCGTTCGTGGTCGACCGACCGGCCCTGTATCCGGGGCGTATTCGAGGACGCCAGCATTCGGGCCAACAATTCCTCACACGCCCGCCTGACGGGTATCGCGCCGAATGCGGAGGCAGGAACAGTGAATACTCATCCCCTTGTTCATCCCCTGTCCGCCAGTCAGGAGCTCCTGTGGGAGCTGATGACGGGGTTGTCTCCCGGAAACCCCGGGGCCACTCCGGAGGTCGCCGTGGGGGTACGGGAGGTGCGCGGTCCGCTCGACCCTGAGGTGTTCCACCGGGCGGTCGCGGAGGTCGCCCGACGGCACGACCCGCTGCGCATGCGGTTCCACACGATCGACGAGGAGCCGCTCGTGACGATCGAGCCCGCCATCGACCCGCCGTTGCGCTTCCTCGACCTGAACGACATGCCGGCCGGCCAGCAGGAGAAGGAACTGGCGGCGCTCCACGCGGAGGCCGTCGGCCAGCCCTTCGAGTTGCGCCGTGGGCCGCTCTGGCGCGCCCAGCTGGTGCGGCTTGCGCCGGAACGCCACGTGCTCGTCGCCGTCTTCTTCCATCTGGTCGCGGACGGGTGGTCCACGAAGGTCTTCGTGGAGGACGTGATCACCAGCTATCGGAGCCTCATGGGCCGGTGCCCCGCACCGCCCGCCGTCGGCGTCCGTTTTCCCGACATCATCGGGATGCAGGGCCGCGAGTTGGCCGCGAGCCCGGCCCGGGTCGAGTTCTGGAGGCGTTCGCTCCGGCCCGTTCCGAAGGGCGTGCCGTACCCGGTGCGCCCGGTGTCTCCGGAAACGAACGTGCGCGCCTCGGCGGCCACCAGGTTCAGGCTTCCCGCGCACGTCAGCCGCCGGCTGCGCGGGGTCGCCTGGCGGGCGAAGACCACCGAGTACCTGGCGCTGCTGGCCGCGTACCACCTGTTGCTGTGGCGCCGCACCGGTGCCGACCGGATCGTGATCGGCACCACGACGTTGGGGCGTTCCACCTCGCTCGCCCGACGTCTGATCGGGCAGTTCACCAACGACGTGTACGTGGTGGCGGACATCCACCCGACGAGTTCGCTGGCCGACCTGGTCGGACAGGTGCACCACGGACTGGAGGCGGCCATGCGGAACGCCGTCTCGTACCGGAGTCTCGCCGCGGCGGCGCATCCGGACTTCGCCGCCCAGCGTCCGTGGCCGGACGTGCATCTCTTCGACTCGTACTTCCAGGCGGAACCGCCGGCGGCGCCGGAGCTCGTGGTGGACGACCTGAGCGTCAGGCAGATCGAGATCGACCAGCCGGACGCCGGTGCGGACGGCTGCGCGCTCCCGGCCAGCACCGTTCCGACGTCCTGCCTTCCGGTGTGGATCAAGAAGGGCGCGCCGATCATGATCATCGATGACGACCGGCGCGGCGGGGCCCTGGTGTGCAACCCCGGCTTCTTCGAGGAGCATCTGGCGGGCGATCTGGTCGCCGAGTACGTGGAGCTCGTCGAGGCCGTCGCCGAGGACCCGTCCCGAACGGTGGCGGCGTTCCGAACCTCCGTCTGACGGTCCCGGCGCGGCCCGACGAGCCTCACGAGGCTAGCGAGCGGCCTGCAACTGTTCCCGCAGCTGCGCCCGCAGGAGCTTGGGCACCTCGAAACGGGGGTGGTCCGCCGCGCCGGAGACGACGGCCAGCAGGTTCTCCCTGACCAGGCGGACGAGGATCCGGGACACCTCGGGCAGCGAGGCCCCGGTGAGGCGGCTGGCCTGGTCCTCGGTGAAGGCCCCCGGGGATTCGCACGCCAGCGCGGTCAGGGTGCGTCGGTCGCCGGCGCGCAGCGACATGTACTCGTGGCTGAGTCGACTTCTGATCGATTCGTCGCCGGCCGCGAGTTCGTCGAGGATCGTGGACTCCTCCTCCAGCTGGTCGGCGAGCTGGGGCAGGCTCGTGCCCGGGCACAGCACGAGACGTCCGGCGACGATGCGCAGGCCGAGCGGCAGCCCGCCACAGGCCACGACGATGCGGGCCGCGGCCCGGCAGTCCTCGTCGAGCAGGGGGCGCCCGGCGGCGCGGGCGAGCAGGCTCGCGCCGTCGTCAGGGCTGAGCGGCTGGAGGTTGCAGTGCCAGGTCGCGTCGAGGTCGACCAGTCGCGGCCGGCTGGTGATGATCGTCGTCGACCAGCCGCTCCACACCAGCGGGCGGATGGCCTCGGCGTTCGGCACGTCGTCGAGCACCAGGAGCATCCTGCGGGCGTCCAGGGTCCGGCGCAGCAGGGCGATGCGCTGCGGATCGCCGTCGGGCACGCTCCCCGGGCCGACGAGAATGATCAGCAGTTCCTCCAGCACGTCCGACAGCGACTTCGGCCGCGAGCACGAGCTGTCGAGGCTGATGTAGATCTGTCCGTCCGGGGAGTGCTGTCTCAGTTGGTGCGCCAGGCTCAGCGCGAGTGCCGTCTTGCCGATCCCGGAGGTTCCGGTGAGCGACACGGTGACCGGGGACTCGACGCTCTGCCGGCGCGGACCGGCGGGACCGCACAGCGCCAGAACGGAGTCGCGCTCGCGTTCCCGCCCCACCAGATGTCGGGGCCGTGGCGGGAGTGCGGTGACCGGTGCGGGCACCGGCCGGCTCGTTCCGTGGTCGTGGGGCGATGCGGCGCGCCGCTGCGGTTGCCCGGTCTGGGCCGGCGCGCCGCCCTGGCCGCCGGATGAGCCGCTGGGAGTGCCGCCGGGCGGGCGGCGTACGCCGGCGCGCGGGCCGTTCCCGTTCGGCTCCGCCCGGCCCGGCGCCGGGGCCACCGGCGGGGTCGGGGCGCGCAGTTCGTGCGCGCCGCTGGCGAGGATCTCCGCGTGGATGCGCTTCAGGGACTCGCCGGGTTCGACGCCGAGTTCCTGGACGCAGATCCGGCGGACGTCGCGGTAGGCGCGGAGGGCGTCGGCGGTCCGCCCGGCCGCCCTGAGCGCCGCGATGAGCTGGAGCCAGCCGCGTTCGTCGAGCGGCCGCTCGGCCACCACCTGGCGCAGATGCGGCAGGACGGCCGCGTGGCGTCCGACCGCGAGCTCCGCGTCGACCCAGTCCGCCGCGACCCCCCAGTACTGCTCCTCCAGCGCGAGGATGTCCGCGGCCAGATTGGGTTCGAGGTCGGGGAACTCCTCAAGGGGGCGTCCCCGCCACAGCCGGAGCGTGCGCTGCAGGAGGTCCGCGGACTCCTCGTGGTTCCCCGCTCTGGCCGCGGCCCGTCCTCGTGCGGCGAGAACCCGGAACTCCTCGAGGTCGAGTTCGTCTTTCTCCACCCTCAGCTCGTAGCCGTGTGGATGGCTGATCAACCTGCCTTCGCGGTCACCGGTCTGCCGGAACAGCTGGCGCAACTCGTACACGTAGGTGCGCAGGTTGGCGACGGCGGACTTCGGCTGGTTCGGCCCCCACATGCGCTCGACGAGCGGTGCCACGCCGATGGCCCGTCCGGGATTCAACAACAGGATGGAGAGCAGTAAACGGCGCTGCCGGCCACTCACCGCGAACGAGCCGTGTGGGCCGTCGATCAGCAGGGGGCCGAGGATATGGAAGCGCATCCGCCCCGCCACGGCCACTCGGGGAATGCGCGCGATGTCGGTCGACATGGTGTCCATGTGGTTTCACGCTTCTCCTGGTCGGCATCGAGGAGCCACTGCGGCGTGGTGCGGTGCTTCGCGTTGACCCACGCTGCTGGGAGCGGTTTCCCCAGAGTGGCAGATTTCGGTTCCGCGATCCCCGCCGCTCCCGGTTCGGCGTCCGACTGAGGAATTTCCTCAGTCGGCCGCGCACGTCGTCGGCCCGAGAGCGTGGGACCCGCCCGACAGCCGCACTCTGGCGGGTCCGCTGCCGCTCACGGGCACTCGTCGCTCCGGCGTTCCAGCCGGGTCGCGATCTCGTCCCAACTGGTCGCGCACGCACGGGCCATGGCAGCGATCTTCGTCGCCTGGTGGACGGGCGTCCGCAGCACCAGTTCGACGTCGCGTTCGCGGACCAGCCGCGCCTCCAGGCAACGGATGATCAGGCGCCCTTCGCTGTTGTACTTGAGGGCCGGATCCCGCCTCAACAGCGCGAGATACGAGGCGGGTTCGGCATGCGGTACGACGCGGCGGCGCCGGACGGTCCGGGCCCTGCGGACCAGCCGCTTGTCGTGCCGTTCGGGCAACGGGCTCTCCCCGCGGCTGAGGCGGTCGCGGACGTCCCGCGCCGTCTCAACCGAGACGCCGGCGGCCGTGGCGACCTCCCGCAACGGGACGTCCAGCTCCCTGGCGAGGATGTCACCCGCCTTCATCCGTCCCTCGATCGGACTGAGCGGCCGGGCCCGGCCGTCCCGCCCGATCCTGACCGTCGCCTGCGCGAGGTGCAGCCCGGCGTCCCGACGCAGCGCCCCCACCGTCTTGCCGGAGAGCCCGACCTTGGCGGCGATCGCCCGGTCCGACCATTCGGGGAAGTCCCGCAGGATCCGCCTCGCGGACTCCCGCCGCTCCGCCAGGGTCAGCGGGAGGCCGTGCGCCACGTTGGACTCGACGGCCAGAAGGAACGCCTCCTGATCCGTCCCGTGGAAGTAGACGACCTCGATGGTCTGACGGCCGTTCAGCCGCGCCGCGTGCAGCCGGTGCATTCCGTCGACGACCTTCATGGTCGAGCGGTGCACGATGATCGGTGGCAACTCGGCCGCGGTCTCGGCCAGGGTGCGCACGTGGCCGAGGTCGACGCCCGCCTCTCTGGGTGAGTCGGAGTCGACCAGCACGTCGATGGGGACTCTCGCCGTGCCGGCTCCCAGTCTGCGGGGTCGGCGTAAGTCGGCGGGCGTGCCGGCCGACTCCTCGGGGAGCAGGGACTCGCTGCGGGTCGCTTCGCTCGTACGGCTCATCTCGCTACAGGCCCTTCTGTCGCAGATCACGGTGTGGACTGGACGTACGGATCGGTAGGAAACGCCGCGCGGCCGGATGCGAACCGGCGGGTGGGACTGGGATACGCGAGGGAGGGACGCTCCCCCGACCCGACGGCCGGGAGGCGCTCCGGGAACGCGTCCGCCAGCGGCGTCACCCGGGGAGTCAGCGTGGATCAGCGCATCGACCGCGACACCGCGGGGTGTCGCTCGGCCACATCCGGGCCGGCTTCGCACAACTCACGTCGGTGATCCGGGTGCCGGTCATCGCGCTAACCCCCTGTCCGGAGCAAGCAGAACGCTCACTATGTTTCTATCACAAAGAGAGCGCTCGCTTTGTTCTTTTGCCAAGATTCTCTACGGAAGCGCGGCCGGGTGGCGACCGGCCGGGTGGCCCGGACCGGGAGCTGACCATGTCCAAACAGGAGCGAGCGGGAAGAACTCGAAGGCTCCTCATCGAAGCAGCGGGCGAGGAGTTCGCGTGCCACGGGTACGCGGGCACGTCGCTGCACCGCATCAGCTCCGTGGCCGGCGTCACCATCGGCGCCCTGACCTTCCACTTCCCCGTGAAGTCGACGCTGGCGGACGCCGTGTGCGAGCACGGATGCGAGCTCACCCGTGGGGCGGTGCGGCATTCCATGCGGCGCGGCTCGCCGCCCCTGGAGACGGTCATCGACATCACCCGCGCCCTCGCCCGACTACTCGACGGCAGGTACACCGTGCGGGCCGCGGCCCGGCTGTCCCGCGAACGACCGGGGCAGCACATCGGGTGGTACGAGTGCTGGATGAACGAGGTGCGGCAGCTGCTGCTGCGGGCCCGCCGCGAGGGCTCGTTGCGCGCGGACCACGACACCGAGGTCATCGCGGTGCTGGTCGGCTGTCTGGCCGCGGGCCTGGAGGTGACGACCACACCGGTGTGCGGGTCGTGGGAGGCCAGGAGCTGGAACGCACCCGACCGGCTGGACGAGGTCTGGAAGGTCCTCTCCTCGGGGCTCGCGCCGCCGGGGGCACCACCGAACCCGGCGCCCGGCTCCGTTCGCCGGGGCAATACGGGCTAACGCGCCCGGGGCCTCGCGGGCGGCGGTTCGCCCGCGGTGGCCGCCGCGCGGTACCAGGGCGCGGCCACCCCGAGGCGGGCGAGCGGGCCGGGTCCCGGAGGGCAGCCGAGACGCCGCCAGACGGCGTCGCCGCGGTAGTGGTGATCCCGGGCGAGGAGCGCGAACTGCCGCTCGCTCACCCATCCCTGGGTGGCCCGAAGCCGTCGCAGACAGACATCCCAGGGCAGATCCTCGGCGCCGCCGTCCGCGACCGCGGGCGGCAGGACCGCGTGCCCGGCCAGCGCGGCCAGCAGGTCCCCGCCGCGCACCGGCTCCGGATGAGCGGCGTGGTACACGCCGGCCGACGGGGCGTCCGCGGTGGCCGCCGCGGCGACGAGCCGGCCCAGGTCGGCCACGTCGATCAACGACAGCAGCCCGCGCCCGCCGTCCCACCGGCCCGGCACCCGCCGCACGAGCTCGGCCAGGGCCGGCACCACCCAGCGGTCTCCCGGCCCGAGCACCAGCGCCGCCCTGAGCACGATGCCCGCCGCGTCCACCACCGGCCCCTCCGCGGCGAGCCGCGTGCGGCTGGCCGCGGAGACCGGAGACGGGGTCAACTCGCCCACCTCGGCGCCGCGGTGCGGGCCAGGACCGTAGACCGCGGTGGTGGACAGCTGCACGATCCGGCGCACGCCGGCGGCGCGGGCCTCCTCGACCAGCGCCGCGGTGCCGCGCTCGTTCACCGCCACGCACCGCGCCTCGTCCCCGCCCACGTACGAGGCCGCGTTGACCAGCGCGTCGGCGCCCTCGCACAGGCCGCGCAGCGTGGCCGGCTCCGCGAGGTCGGCCCTGACGTACTCGACGCCGGGCACGCGCCGCGGCCCGGCGGGCTCGACGCGGCAGGCGACCCGCACGCGGATCTGACCGCGGCCCGCGCGGCCCGTGCCGCCCGGGCCGGTCAGCCCGCGCAGGACGGCGGAGCCGATGAAACCGGTCGCCCCGGTGAGGACGATCCGGCCCCGGGTCATGCCGACGAGCCCTCGGGCCCGGCCTCGATCCGCAGGCGGGAGATGATCTCGGGCGAGGCGATGCCGGGCAGCAGATAACGCCACATGGCGGCGATGCGCTCGATCAGGTCCGCGCGGCCCGTGGAGATCTCGGAGAGCAGCTGGGTGCCGCTGTACGCGCCGACCAACGCCCGCGCGAAGTCCTCCACGTCCACCCCGGGCAGCAGGTCGCCCCGTTTCTCCGCCGCCACGAGTTGCTCCGTGAACCGCTTGATCCACAGCTCGTACGGCGCGGACTCCCGCATGCCGAAGTCCCCCTGTTCGACGGCGAGCCGCACCCCGGCGCGGAAGAGGACGCTGGTGCGCAGCTGGCGGGCCAGCTCCATGCTGATGTCCAGCAGCCGCTGGAGGCCGTCCTCACCCGGCGGGAAGTCCAGGTCCGCGTCCTGTTCGGCCATCACCGCGCGGGCCACGTCCTCCTTGGACGAGAAGTGGTGGTACATGGCGCCCATCGTGGTGCCCGCCCGATTGACGATCTTGCTGATGCTCCCGCCGGAGAATCCGGACTCGTCGAACACCTCGGCCGCGGCGCGGATGATCCTCTCCCGGGTGCGTACTGCACGTTCCTGTCTGGGCTGGGACATGGCCACTCCCCTACCTCCCCCGAATGAAGGGTCCGCGCCCGAACGCCGGCGGACGCCTTCGATGGTACGCATCCGCGAAACGGCCCGACCAGCATCGTTCTCAATCGGCGACGGCCGTTGTTGACAAACAGTCGACAAGAAAACAGAACACTCTTTACGTTGGATGACCGGGTCGCGCCCCTGAGAACACGTCACACCCCGTGCGCACGTCATTCCGTACGTCCACGCACACACAGGGAAATCAGATGAACACCACCATCTGCAGTCCTGCACCGCCGCTGTCCCCCACCTCCGACGAGCCGACCCGAGCGCGACCGCGGCTCACCGCCCCCGTGCCACGCCAGTACGTGCACAAGGCAGCGATCGCCGAAGTGCTGCTCACCGACTGGAGTTCCACCGGCGGGGAAACGTTCACCCTCGCCGCCCAGTGGCCCCGGGAGCACTGCTTCTACACCGGCGACACCGGCTACGACCCGCTGGTGTTCGCCGAAACGGTCCGGCAGATCCTGCCGTTGCTCTCGCACGCCGCCTACGACGTGCCGATCGGTCATCACCTGATCTGGGACCACCTCCGCTACGACATCCACGGAGCCGGGGCCCTCGCCGTCGGTCCACGGCCGGCCGACGTCGCCCTGCGCGTGCGGTGCTTCGACATCGTGCGGCGCCGGGACCGGATCGCCGCGCTCTCGCTGCGGGTCGAGGCGCAGCGCGACGGCGCCCCGCTGGGCACCGCCGAAACGCGTTTCACCTGCCACGCACCCGCCGTCTACCGCCGGCTGCGCGGCCACCGCGCCGGGTTCGACCCCACCCGCGGCGGCCTGCCGCCCGCGCCGGCCCCGCTGCCGGCGCGCCAGGCCGGCCACGAGCGGTGCCGCAACGTCGTCCTCTCCGAGACCGACTCGCCTCGGCGCTGGCAGCTGCGCGCCGACCCCACGCACCCCGTGTTCTTCGACCATCCGGTCGACCACGTCCCCGGTGCCCTGCTGCTGGAGGCCGCCCGCCAGGCCACGCTGGTGCTGGCGCGGCCCGCGGTGACGGTGGTCGTCGGCACGCGGGCGACGTTCCGGAGGTTCGTCGAACTGGACGCCCCCTGCTGGATCGAGGCGGAACCGGATCCTGACGGCCGCACGGTGCGGGTCACGGCCCGTCAGCACGACGAGGAGCCGTTCAGCGCCGTCGTCACCACCGAGCCGACGGAGCCGACCGGCACACCGGCTGACGACACGACGGTGGCGGAGCCGGAGACCGGCCACGCGTTCCGCTGATCGCGGTGTCCCGGGTCGCCGCCTGGCGGCGGCCCGGGACTGCGCGTCGGATCCTCTCGCCCGACCGGGCGCCTCCCCCGGGCAGGACAGGGCCTACGTGAGCGATACGCGGCCCGTGGGTTCCGGTTCACCTCCGCCGGCCGACCGGGTGCGGACGGCCCGGGCGGTGAATATCCGAGCAGTACCGTGGCCGCTCTTCTCGCTGAGGAAGGACGCGCACCATGCAGGAAACAACTGATCTCCGCACGCCGCAGCAGGGCTCCGCCGACCTGCTGCGATCCGTCTTCCGGCAGCATGCGGCGGGGGTGGCCGTGATCACGGCCACCGGCGAACGGCCGGTCGGGCTGACGGCCGCGTCGCTGTGCTCCGTCGCCCTGGAGCCGCCGGTGGTCTCCTTCAACATCGGGACCCGCTCCTCGTGCTGGCCCGTCATCAGCCGTGCCGAGTACGTCGTCGTCCACCTGCTCGGCGAGCACCAGCAGGGGCTGGCGGCCACCTTCGCGCGTCGTGGCGCCGACCGTTTCGCCGAACACACCCGATGGGCCCCGGGCCCCCGGGGGATACCCGTGCTGGACGACGTGCTGGCCTGGCTCCTGTGCCGCGTCACGGCCCGGGTGCCCGCGGGTGACCACCGCATCGTGCTGGCCAGCGTGGACCTCGGAGAGCTCTCCGGCGCGGGCCGCCCGCTCCTCTACCACCAGGGACGCTACAACGCGCTCAAGTACTGACCCCAAGTACTGAGCTCGTCGGCGCGATGTATGCGGTCCGTATCCCCGTCTTCCAGTCTCGCTGTCGGAACGAGCCGAGAACGACCGGAAAGCGAGGAGAGCCATGGCTATCACGCCCGGAGGGGCCGACCAGGGAGCCGGAGTGACCGTCCCCCCCGCCGACGTCCCGACCGGTATCTGGTTCAACGGCGCTCGTGGGTCCGTTGCGACGACCGCGGTGACCGGTCTGCTGGCCCTGAGGGAGCAGTTGGTCGCACCGACCGGATGTGTCACCGAGGGCACGGCGTTCGAGCAGGTGCGGCTGCCCGAGTGGTCACAGATCACCGTGGGCGGGCACGACATCGTCAACGATCCGATCGAGAAACGAGCCGAGCATCTCGTGGGGACCGGCGTCATCCCACCGGAGCTCTACCAGGCGGTCCGGCCGGGGTTCGCGGCCGTCGAGTCGGAGCTCCGGGAGGGATGCCAACCGGGGTCCCGCACCGAGACGCAGCACGCGGCCGTCGAGCGCATGGCCGCCGACATCGTGGAGTTCAGACGGCGCAACCACCTGGAGCGAGTGGTGGTCGTCAACGTGGCCTCGACCGAGGCCCCGGTGCCGCTGGTCGACGACCTCAGGGACGCCACGCGTCTGGAGCGGGCCCTGCACGACCCCTCCCGCCGCCTGCTGCCGCCCAGTTCGATGGCCGCCCTGGCGGCGTTCCGGGCCGGATGCGCGTTCGTCGACTTCACGCCGTCGGCGGGGGCCCGACTGCCCGCGCTGGAACAGACGGCCGAACGGCTGGGGGTGCCGTACGCCGGTTCGGACGGCAAGACCGGCGAGACGCTGCTGCGGACGGTGCTGGCGCCGATGTTCACCGCCCGTGCACTGCGGGTGCTGTCGTGGGCCGGGACGAACCTGCTGGGCGGCGGGGACGGTGCGACGCTGGCCGATTCGGTGACGGCCGAGAGCAAGATGCGCTCGAAGTCGGGCGTCCTGCCGTCGCTGCTCGGCGAGGACGTGCCGGCGCCGCTGCACATCGACAACGTGCCCGACATGGGAGACCACAAGACGGCCTGGGACCACATCTCCTTCGAGGGTTTCCTGGGCATTCGGATGGCGCTCCAGTTCACCTGGCAGGGCGTCGACTCCTCGCTCGCGGCCCCCCTCGTGCTGGACCTCGCACGGCTCATGGCGGCGGCGCAGGCCGCGGGGCGGGTCGGGGCGGTCACCGAGCTCGCCTTCTTCTTCAAGGACCCGGTCGAGCTGGTCTCGCACGATCTGGGCAGGCAGGAGCGGCAGCTCGTCGAATGGGCGCACTCCCTGCCGGCATCGACCAGGTGAAACCGGTCGGCCGGTCGGAGCCCGGCGCCGCCAGGCGCCACTCCCCGCGTGCCAGCGAACGCTGGGCGCCGGGCTCCGGCCGGCCGACGAAGCGCCACCAGGAACGCCCTCGGGCTCGGGCCCTCCTCACGCTCGGCCCTCCTCACGCTCGGAGAGACGAATGACCGTGCACATGGAACCAGACCGGACGGCATGGGAACGGCTGCTGGCCCAGGTGCGGGCCGACGCGCTCGACTGCCTCCAGTCCAACGTCGCCGTGCACGCGGACCGCTGCCACGGCCCCGGCACCCATCTGGCGCTGGGCGCGGCCTGGGGGTTCGGGACGAATGCCGACGGTGGCTTCGAGCGCTCGCCCGCGGAGCGGCTCGCGGAGGCGGCGCAGGCCCTCGGCCTGCGGGTGGCCGCAACGTGGCCGGCCGCGGACGAAATCACCGACGAAACGTTCCTGCGCCGGATGGCGCGGGAACGCGGCCCGCTCTACGTCGTCGGCGACGCCCACCGGATGCCCTGGCTGCCCTATGCGGGACGCGAGCATATGGCGCACAGCTTCCTGCTGTGCGCGGGCCCTGACGACGACCGGGTGACGATCGTGGACGCGTACCACAACGACACCCGCTGGGGGCCCGCGCGACCCGGCACGTGGACGCTTCCGGCGGCTGAGGTCGCCCCGCTCCTCGGCGACCGGGTCACCGCCCATCTCCTCGAACCCGCGGACCGCACGGAGGCGCATCCCCGCCAGGTCCTGACGGACAACGCCCGCCGGCTGACCGCCGCGGAACCGGACAGGGAGCACTATCTGGAGCGCGCCCGCCGGCGTGCCGGGGATGCCGCCGCACTGGGCCGGCTGGTGCTCGACATCTGGTTGCTGGTGCGGGAACGAGCGCTGCACGAGGCGTGGTTGCGACATGCGGGACTGCCGGCCGAGGCCGTGACCCCGATGACCGACCTCGTCGACAGCTGGCGGACCCTGGCCACGCACAGCTTCATCGTCCAACGGCGGCACCAGCGCTCGGGCATCTGGGATCCCTCGTTGACGGACCGGATGGCCGAACTGCTCCACGGCGAGGCCGACATCGCCGGGCACCTCCTGCGCGCGTACGACTCCGCTCGCCCCGGCACCGACGCCGGCACCGACGACGACGCCGTGGCGGCGATACGGCGGGCGCTGATGGAGGCGCTGTCGGTCGACGCCGAGGCGCTGGACCGGACGCCGACCCTGAGTGAGCTCCCCGGTTTCGACTCCTACCGCCTCGTGGAGGTGCTCGACTCCGTCGAGCACGATCTGGGCCGGCCGTACGACCCCGCAGGACTGTCGGCGCGTTCCGTGCGCGACGCCATCTCCCTCGCCCAGCTGTTCTCCTCGGCCGCGCGGAGCGCCGGCACCGGGGTGCGGCCATGAGCGCGACCGTGGTGCACGACCTGGTGCACGACCTGGTGGACGCCGCGGCCGCCCGGCATCCCGAACGGCCGGCCATCGGCGACGGAACCGACGCGCTGACGTACGCCGAGGTGCGGCTGGCCGGCATCCGGCTCGCGACCTGGCTCCGGCACCGCGGCGTGCGGCAACGGGACCGGATCGTCGTCAGCGAGGCGGCGGGCCCGTGGCTGGCCCCCCTGCTGATGGGCGCCTCCCGGGTCGGCGCCGTCTCGGTCCCGCTCGGCGCCGGGGCGCCCGACATCGTCGTGCGGCATATCCTCGACGACGCCGAACCGGCGCTCGTCGTCGGCGGCGGCGTGACCGCCGGCGAGGCCAAACGGCGCGGCATCGCCCACGCCGACCTCGACGCGTTGCGCGACGCCGCCCGCACCTGGCCGTCCGACGCCGGCGTGCCCTCCCCGACCCTGCCGGTGGATCCCGCCTGGTTCATCTACACGTCCGGCAGCACGGGCGCGCCGAAGGCCGTGGTGTCCACCCACGGCCAGATCGTCTTCGCCGCGCGGGCGATCCACCGCGAGCTGGGCTACGCCACGGACGACGTCGTGTACAGCCCGTTGCCGCTGTCGTTCGACTACGGGCTCTACCAGATCCTGCTGGCCACGCTCGGCGGGGCACGGCTGGAGCTGGGCTCCGCGCAGGACGCCGGCCGGGTCCTGGTGCACCGGCTGCGCGACAGCGGGGCGACGGTGTTCCCCGCGGTGCCGTCGCTGGCCGCCACGCTGGCCCGGCTGGTGCAGCGGCCCGGCGTCCACCCGCCCGCGCTCAGGCTGCTGACGAACACGGGAGCCGCCATGTCCCCCGACGTCCTCACGACGCTGCGCACCCACATCACCGGACTCACGGTGCAGCTGATGTACGGCCTCACGGAATGCAAACGGGCGACGATCATGCCGCCCGACGGCGACCTGCTGCGCCCGGGGTCGTCCGGACGCGCGCTCCACGGCACCGAGGTCTTCGTCGTCGACCCGTCGGGGAACCGGCTCCCGCCGGGCCGGGTCGGCGAGATCGTGGTGCGCGGGCCGCATGTCATGAGCGGCTACTGGCGCCGCCCGCGCCTCAGCGACGAACGGTTCCGCAGGACCGACGGCCTCTTCCCGCAGCTGCACACCGGCGACTACGGCAGCGTCGACGCCGAGGGCTACCTCTACTTCGACGGGCGCCACGACGACGTGTACAAGGAACGCGGCACCCGCGTCAGCTCCCTCGAGGTCGAGGCCGCCGCCGACCGGATCCCCGGCGTCCGGGCCGCCTGTGCCGTGCCGCGTCGCGACCCGGCCGGCGGAGCGACGCTGGTCGTGGCCTCGGACCTCCCCCCGGCACAGGTGCTCGCCGCGCTGACCGGCCAGTTGGAGGAGACGAAGATCCCGCGCAGCTGCGTCACGCTCCCCGCGCTGCCGCTGACGGCCAACGGCAAGATCGACCGGTCGCGGCTGGCCCGTCTCGTCGAGGAGACCGCCGATGTCTGACACCGCACTGCCGGCCCGCCTGGACGACGTGGCCACGCCGGCGTACGTGTACGACCTGGCCGAGGTCGAGCGCTGCCACACGACGCTGGTGTCGGCGCTGCCCCACCCCAGCCGCCTCTACTACTCCCTCAAGGCGAACCCGCACCCCGCCCTCGTGGCCCGGCTGAGCCGCGCCGGCTGCTCCCTGGAGGTCAGTTCGGCCGGCGAGCTCGCCACCGCGCTCGGCGCCGGCGTCGATCCGGCGACGGTCCTGTTCACCGGCCCGGGAAAGCGCGACACGGAGGTGCGCGACGCGGTGGCCGCCGGGGTCCGCTGGTTCTCGGTGGACTCCCCGCGCGGCATCGACCAGATCGATCTGGCGGCCACGGCCGAGGCCGTCACGGCCCGGTGCCTGCTGCGGCTCAACGGGCACGAACCGGCCGCGGGGCAGGGCCTGACGATGACGGGCGTCGCCTCGCAGTTCGGGGCCGACGTCGAATGGCTCGAAGCCGAACCGGCCGCGTTCGCCTCCCGCCCCCGGGCCCGGGTGTCAGGACTGCACCTGTACCTCGGCAGCAACCTCAAGGACGAGGACGAGCTCGTCGCGCAGTTCGCCGCCGCGCTGCGGACCGCCCGGCGGGCGCACGCCGTGCTGCCGGACCCGATCGAGGTGCTCGACCTGGGCGGCGGCTTCGGAGCGCCGTTCGCCCGCGCGGGACGGCTGCCCGACCTCCCGACGCTGGCGACCGAACTCGCCCGGCTCCTCGACGACTCCTTCGCGGGCTGGCGGAACGGGCGCCCCCTGGTCGCCTTCGAATCGGGGCGCTTCCTGACGGCCACCTGCGGCACGCTGCGCACCCGGGTCGTGGACGTCAAACGGTCGCACGGCACGCAGGTCGTCGTGCTCGAGTCGGGCATCAACCACCTCGGCGGAATGTCGGGGCTGCGCCGGCTGCCGCCGCTGCTCCCCGAACTGCTGAACGGCGACTCCGTGAACGGCGGCGGGCCGGGCGAGCGGTCGCTGGTCACCGGCCCGCTGTGCACACCGTTGGACACCTGGGCCCGGGCCGCGGTGCTTCCCCCGGTGCGGCCCGGCGACGTGCTGGTGGTGCCCAACGTGGGGGCGTACGGCCTGACGGCCAGTCTGACCGGATTTCTGGGCCATCCGGCACCGCTCGAGGTCATCGTCGACGCCGGCGAGATCACCGAGGTGTCGCGGCTCGTATGGGAACGCAACGCATTCGATCGCGCTGAGGTGAGTTGAAACCATGGACGAACAGTTCGTCGACATCCTGCGGCCGTACCTCAAGTACGCGGGAGACCAGGAGATCACCGACACCGCACGGCTTCGCGACCTCGGGCTCGACTCCATGCGCGAGATCGAGCTGTTGTTCGCCATCGAGGACGCCTACGGCATCGTCTTCCCCGAGGAGCGGATGGTGGACCGGACGTTCGAGACCAGCGGCGTCCTGTGGACGGCCATCCAGGAGATCCGCGGCGCCTCGCAGGTGGCGTCATGAGTGCCGAGACGCTCACCCGGGAGCCGCCCGGGACGCGCGAAGGGCCGGAGCCCGCGTGGCGGGAGGCGGCCGAGGCCGTCGCCACGGTCGCGGCCGAACACGCGGACCGGGCCGACCGGGACGGCGCCTTCCCCGTCGAGGCCCTGGCGGAGCTGCGCAGGACCCGGCTGCTCGGCCTGCTCGTGCCCGCCGAACACGGCGGGTGGGGCGGCGACTTCACGGACCTGGCCGACGCCACTCTCATCCTGTCCCGGGCGGACATGACGACCGGCCTGGTCTTCGCCATGCACTGCCAGCAGGCCGTCGCGATCGTCCGGCACGGCGACCCCCGGCTGCGCGCGGACCTGCTGCCGGCCCTGGCGCGCGGCGAGGTCTATCTCGGCTCCGTGACGACCGAACCCGGCACGGGCGGGCAGCTCACGGCCGCCGAATCGCCGCTGCGGGAGGACGACGGCACGCTGTTCGTCGACCGCGTGGCGCCCGTCGTCACCGGCGGCAGGCACGCGGACGGGTTCCTGGTCACCATGCGGTCCGCCGGTGCCGCCGCCACGCCCTCGCAGGTCGATCTCGTGTACGCGGCACGCGACGAGCTCGACGTGGAGGTCACCGGGGGCTGGGATCCGTTGGGGATGCGCGCCACGGAGAGCGTGCCCCTCCGGCTGCGGGGTGCCGTGCCGGCCTGGCAGCTGGTGGGCGGGCGGGGTGGCTTCCCCGCCATCGCCGCCGGGCTCTTCGGCCCGGTCGCGCATCTCGGCTGGGCCGCCGCCTGGCTCGGCACCGCGGCGGGCGCGCTCGCGCGGGTCCTGACGTCCGTTCGGGGGCAGCAGGGATCGCTGCGGCTCGACATCGCGTCACCGCTGGTGCTGACCAACCTGGCCGTCATTCGCGAGCGCATCGACACGGTGCACGCCCTGCTCCGCCACACCCTGCGGGTCGTCGCCGACGAGGAGGCCCGGCATGGCACCGTCACCTCGACATCGGCACGTCTGCTCGTCAACGCGCTCAAGACCCGGGCCTCGGAGGAATGCTTCGCGGCCGTGAACGGGCTGGTGGAGCTGGTCGGACTGCGCCACGGATACCTCAGGGGCTCACCGACCGGGCTCGAACGGACCTTCCGCGACCTGCGCTCGGCATCGCTGAACTTCGCCAACGACCGGCTGCGCACCGCCGACGGCGCCATGGCGCTGCGCGACACGTCGGTCCGGCTCGTGTAGGCACGCCCTCTCCCGTATCCGAACGACCCCCGGAGATCTCGCCATGTCTGGTCACGTCGAGTCCCACGCCACGGTGCCGGTGGTCACCCGCGCCGGCGTCCTCGTGCGCGTGTCCGCCTGTCCGGTCCCCGAAGCGCCCGTCGACCGCTGCGTTCCCGAGGATCTCGCCGCGGCCGACGGGCTGCCCGCGCCGCGCGCCGCGGAGCGCCTCGCGGCGCGGGCCCTGCTGCGCCGGCTGCTGGCGGAGACCGCGGACGAGGAGGCGACCGCCGCTCCGCTGCTCGCCGAGCGCTCCGGACGCCCCTTCCTCGGCGGACGACGCGATATCGCCGTCAGCCTGTCGCACTGCGACGGGTGGGCCGCGGCGGCCGTCGGACTGGGTTGCCGGGTCGGCGTCGACGTTCAACCACCGCGACCACGCGTCCCGATGCCGGCTCCGCCTCATCCGCACCGCCGCCGCACGCCGCGCAAGCTGCCCGACGCCTCCTCCGACCTGGAGGTGGCCTGGATCTGGTCGGTGCAGGAGGCGTGCGTGAAGGCGACCGGCAACGGACTCGCCGGCCGCCCCTGGCTGATCCCCGTCGAGCCCGGCGCGCGCGCCGGGCGATGGGGGCCGCTGCGGTGGGCGGCGTTACGCGAGCATTTCCCGGTCCCGGTCAGCTGCGCCTGGGCTCTGGACCCGGACGCGCACCTGGACTCGGACCTGGAGGCCGGCGGATGACGTCGGACACCCTCACGGACTACCGAGGACTGAGCTGCTACACCGCCAACCTGGCGGCCTATCTCGACGGTGAGTTCGCCGCCGGGGCCCTGGTCGCCCGGAGCGTCCGCACCGCCGTGCGGACCGATCTGGCGCCCGAGCGGCTCGCCTTCTCCCACCACCGGGTCCGCCTGGAGCGCCTGCCCGACGGCAGCCGCCTGCGCTACCGGTGCGCGCCGACTGCCGCGCACGCCCTCGGCGCGGTGGCGGCCGAGGTGCGCCGGTACGGCCGGGCGCTCGTCGTCGTCGACACCCGCCGGCTGCCCTGGTCGCCCGTCGGCTCCGAGAGCCCTTCCGCGCCGCACTGGCTGCTGGTGGACGGGACGGGACCCGCCGGCTGGCGGGTGCGGGACGAGTTCAGCGGTCTGCTGCCCGACGGCGAGCAACTGCCGTTCACCGGCCGGCTCCCCTCCCGCCGGCTCGCCACCGCGATGGACACGCCCGAATGGACCGAACACCAGCGGATGCGCAACGGCCTGGCCTGCGGCTTCCCACTGGCCGGCGCCGACGCACCGGGCTGGTGGTGGCTGGAGCGCATCCGGGAGGCGCCCGCAGCGACCGACGAGCCCGAGGCGCTGCCGGGGCGGTGGATCGTGGGCGAACGCGCCGCCCTGACGTTCCTCGGCGACCGGCTGGCCCAGTCGCCCGAAGCGCTCGCGCGCCATCTCGACGACTGCTGGGCCCTCGCGGGACACCACTGCTTCGCCCTGCGGCACGACCTCGCCGCCGCGGCACCCGGCGACCCGGCCCGGCCGGCGCTGGAGACCGCGGCGGCCCGGTGGGCGGGCCTGCCCCGGATGCTGCGGTACGCCGCCGAGTCCGCCGCGCGCGGCCGACCCCGACCCGGGATCGTCCGTCGGGCCTTCGCCGAGGCACTCACCGCCCAGCTCGCCGTCCCGGAAAGCCCGAAAAGCCCGTGCAGCCCGGGAAGCACGACCCCTCAACCGTTCACAGGAGATGAGACGTGACCCCTTCCCCCGGGCTTTCCCCCGGACTCGCGACGTCCCGCACCGACACCCTGTGGGACCTGTTCCTGTCGACCGCCGACCGGGCCGCCGACGAGACCGCCCTGGAGATCGGCCCGCACGCGCTGACGTACGCCGAGTTGCACGACCGCGCCGAGCGCCTCGCCGCTCTGCTCGACTCCCGGCTGACCGACCCGGCCGCGGCCGTCGGGCTGCTCGCCGCGCGCGACCTCGGGACGTACGTGGGCTATCTGGCCGCCCTGCGGTCAGGACATCCGGTGGTGCCCCTCAACCCGACCTTCCCGGCGGAGCGGTTGGCGCGGATGTGCCGGGCGGCCGGGGTCGGCGTGGTGCTGGCCGACCCCGGCTCCGCCGAGATCGCCGGTGACATCGCCCAGGCGGTGCCGGGCACGGAGGTGTACGTGGCTCCCGGCGCGGCGGAGTCCGCGACCGCGGCGGTCCGCGCCCCCGCGTACCGCGGCACGCCGCAGGACGTCGCGTACGTCCTCTTCACCTCGGGCTCGACCGGCCGTCCCAAGGGCGTGCCGATCCGGCACCGGAACCTCTCGCAGTACCTGGCCTCCGCCCTGGATCGGTACCGGCTCACCCCGGGCTGCCGCGTCTCCCAGCACTACGCCCTGACCTTCGATCCCTCGGTCCTCGACATGTTCCTCGCCTGGGGTTCGGGCGCGACCCTGGTGGTGCCCCTCCGGGAGGAGGAGCTGACGCCGGTCTCGTTCGTCAACGAGCGCGGGATCACCCACTGGAGCTCCGTCCCTTCGGTGATCTCCCTGGCCCGCCGGATGCGGACGCTGACGCCCAACGCCATGCCGAACCTGCGGACCAGCCTCTTCATGGGCGAACAACTCACCCTCGACCAGGCCGCGGCGTGGGCCGACGCCGCGCCGGGCAGCGTCGTCGACAACCTCTACGGGCCGACCGAACTCACCGTCACCTGCACCGCCTACCGTCTGCCCGGCGAACGGTCCGCATGGCCGCGGACGCCGAACCGGACGGTCCCCATCGGTCGGCCGCTGCCCCATCTGCAGGCCGCCGTCCGAACGGACGGCGGGGCGAGCGGCGCGGACGGCGCGGAGGGCGAGCTGTGCGTCCGCGGGCCCCAGCGCTTCCCCGGATACCTGGATCCGCGGGACGACGAGCACCGGTTCCTGCGGGGCACGCCGCCGGAGCTCGCCGAGCTGACGGGCCGCCCGGCGGACGGCGACTGGTACCGCACCGGCGACCAGGTCCGCTGGTGGGAGGGCGAACTCCTGCACCTCGGACGCGTCGACGACCAGGTGAAGGTCAGGGGACATCGGGTCGAGCCCGGCGAGATCGAGGGCGTGTTACGCCGGCAGCACGGCGTGGCGGAGGCCGTGGTCGTCCTGGTCGACGGCGACCGCGACGGCGGCGAACTGCACGCCCTCTACACCGGACCGCCGGGTCTCGAGCGCGCGCTGCGGGCGGCCGTCGAGGCCGCGCTGCCGCCGTACATGGTGCCCGCCGGCGTCCACCACCTGCGGACGCTGCCGGTGAACGAGAACGGCAAGACCGACCGCCGCCGTCTCGCGACGGAGGTGCGGCGCCGCCGGCGGGCCCTGGCCGACGGGACCGAACGGGCTGGACGGACCGAACGGACCGGGGCCGCGGGCCTCGGCGACCTGGCGTTGGCCGCCGCCCGAGCCGGTCGCGACCAGGTGCTCGCCCATCTGGACATGGCCCGTGGGCGCCGGCCCGACACCGCGGCGGACCAGCACGACCGCGATCCCGTGACCGCCGCCGACCTCGCCAGCGACCAGGCCATCAGGGACGCGATCAGCGCCGCCCGTCCGCGCGACTCCTGGCTCACCGAGGAGTCGGGCCACCTGGCCGGGACCTCGGGCCTGCGCTGGATCGTGGACCCGCTCGACGGCACGGTCAACGTCACCCACGGCCTCGACCGATGCGCCGTCAGCGTGGCGGTGGAGTCGGAGCGGGACGGCGAGGCGCTGGCCGCGGCCGTCGTGCTGCCCCTGACCGGGCACTGGCTGGCCGTCTCCCACGGCGTCGCGACGACCAGCCTCTCCCGCCCGGTGCGGGTCACCGACCGCGACCCCGGCTCCGCGCTCCTCTCCTTCGCCGTGCCCAGCCCCGCCCCCGCCCGCGCGGCGGCGTACCGCTGTTTCTCGGCGATCGTCGGGCGCGTCCAGGACCTGCGCAATCTCGGATCCACCGTCTGCGATCTCGCGGGAGTCGCCACGGGCGAACTCGACGGCTTCATCAGCATCGATCCGAAACCCTGGGATATCGCGGCCGGCCTGGCGCTGGTCGAAGCCGCCGGCGGCACGTTCCGGCGCTGGCGCCGGTCCGACGGTCACCAGATCCTCGTCGCCGGCGGCCCGGCCGTGGTCGCGGCAGTCAGCGGGTGGCTCGTTGACTTCTCCCCCAGCTGAAGCAGGGGGATTCGACCCTCGCGGGTTGAGCTTTCTGCTTCTCAGACAGCGGCTGCCCCGAACTAACGGCGAGGGACGTTGGTACGCCCAGCAGTCTTACGCCAGCTCCACAGACCTGACATCCCGCCAGCCCGGCGGTAGGCCCGGCCCGCTTGGTTCTCGCCGGCCGGACGGGCCAGACGTTACCACTCGCCTACGGACGGTTGATGGTGAACGGCGATCCGCCCTCGCGGCGCATCGCCCTTCCCAGCCCCGCTCCACAGCAGTCCGTTCCCTCCCCCGCCGGAAGGCAGGGGTATCCACGGAGGTATCCCGATGACTGAGTCGGCGTACGAGACGCACGCACGCGACAACCGCTTCCGGCTCGCCCTCGTGGGCGCCGGCCGGATGGGCCGCACGCATCTGGCCGCCCTGGCCCTCAGCAAACGGGTCACGGTGACCGACGTCGTCGAACCAGCGGCGGAGACCCGCGCGGTCCTGACCGACGCCGGCCTGCGGGTGCACACCGACCTCCGCCGGCTGCTCGACCGGGAGCGGCCCGACGGCATCCTGGTGGCGGCTCCCACCGGCGAACACGCCAGGATCACCCGGGAGGCGGTGGCCGCCGGCGTACCGGTGCTGTGCGAGAAGCCCGGCGGCGGTTCCGCCGCCGAACTCCGCGAGACCGCCAGGCTCGCGGCCCGGAACCGGGTTCCGGTGCAGGTCGCCTACTGGCGTCGGCATCTGTCCGATCTCGTCGCGCTGCGGAGCCGGATCCGCGTCGGCGACCTGGGCTCCCTGTACCTGGTGGCCGCGTCCCAGTGGGACGGAGAACCGCCGGCCGCCGCGTTCCGGGCCACCAGTGGCGGCATCTTCGTGGACATGGGCGTCCACGAGGTGGACCAGATCCGCTGGTTGACCGGGGAGGACGTCACGGGCGTGCACGCGATGGCCGCCGCCCATGTGGAGGACCCGGACGTCGCGGGTGACGTGGACACCGCCTACGCGTCGCTGCACCTGTCCGGCGGGACGCTCGGCACGGTCGGGCTCGGCCGGTACTTCCCCACCGGCGACACCGTGACCGTGGAGGTCTTCGGCTCGCGGGGGCACGAGCGGCACGAGCTCATCGGCCCGGGACGACCCAGGGCGTTCGAGGACGCCCTGGTCCGGCAGGCGGAGTCGTTCGCCGACCTCGTCAGGACCGGCCGGTCCACCGGGGCGAGTCTGCTGGACGCGATCCGCGTACTGGAGGTCGCCGAGGAGGCGACGGCACGGCTGACCGAAGACGGCGGCGACGCCGTCCGGCTGAGGGTCGGGGGCCGGACGGCGTCGCTCGTCATTCGCCGGTCCGGCCCCCGCCCGCTCCCTCGAACGCGGCCGTCTCGAACGCGCCCGCCACGGCGGCCAGCCGGCACCGTAGATAGGCGTCGTTGAGCGAACGGGTCCGCTCGCCGGCCAGATGCGGACTGACCAGATGCGAGGCGTACGCGCTCCGGCGTGCCCGGCCGGCGGCGAGCCACGCGCTGCGCGACGACGCCGGCAGCACCGGCTCCCTCGGTCCGGCGGCAGACGCGGCGGCGCCGCGTCCGACCAGATCGTCGAACCACCGCTCGCGGGCGTCGAGCGCGGGCAGCGCCGACACCCATCCGTCGAGCGTCCCGCGGGCCAGCAGCCGGACGAGCGCCGCGGCGCGCGTCATGACGACGCTCGGCACCCGCCCGCCGGCCCCGGCCTGGGCGAGCGGCAGCAGCGAACGAGGGCTGAGCCACTCACAGGACAGCGCCGTGAGCGTGACGGAGCCCGCGCGGGGCCGCTCGCCGTGGCTGAGCGGTTCCGCGCTCGCGAGGGGCAGCAGGCCGGCCTGGGTGCCCGGCGCCCGGCATCCGGGCCACGGGCACGGCACGATCCTGAGCGACACCGCGACGGCGGGATGCGTGACCCACGTTTCGAGGCGCGGGTGCTGGAGCAGCGCGGCGGCCTCCCGTCGCGCCATGGATTCGATCACGGGAAGCGTGGTTCCCGACGTCTCATCCCGCATGTCCGGCCTCCCGTCCCGTTCCGGTGTTCCGCGTCTCATGGCCCGCCGTCACGCCCGCCGTCACGCCCACCAGCGCGTGCTCGACCAGCGCGGCGACCTCCTCGGCCGTCAGCGCCTTCCGGTCCGCCGCCGACAGGCCCATGTCGAGCCAGGACTCGATCGCACGGCGCCGGACCAGCGCCGCGAACCCGGTGCCGCGGAGGGACGTGGCGGCCGTGGGCAGCGCCCTGGGCAGCAGAGCGCTCAGCAGGAACGCCGCGGCCCACACCTCCAGGGCGAGGCAGGGCGACCGGGCGACCAGGCGGCCGACCGGATCGCCGCGGCGCGCCGCCGCGGCGCCGGCCCGTTCCCATTCGGCCACCACCCGATCGCCGTCGAGACCGAGCAGCGCCGCCCAGTCGTGCCAGTCCCAGACATAGGGATGCTCCAGCGGTTCGTCGGTGCCCGGGCGGAAGAACCGCAGCCCGCACCGGGATTCGCGCAGTTCGACGGCGACGCCCCCGCGTCCGGTCTCCAGCAGGGCGGGTGCCGGTGCGTGCGCCGGATCCGACCAGTGGCCGGGAGGGATCGGCCAACGGGAGTCGTAGACGGTGACGGGCCGGTGGCCCTCGGCCTCGTATCCGGAGAGGCTGGGCAGGCCGGCGTGCTCCACCAGGTTCGGCACCGTCGCGTAAACCCGCAGGCCGCGCGCGACGCAGCACGGCGTCACGAAGTCGTCGTCCTCCAGGAGTTCGTCGGGCAGCTCGGCGAAGTACGCCGCCAGGGCACGTGCGTCCGCCGCCGGCAGCGCGAGCCCGAGGGTGGACGTCCACTCGACCGCGGACATCGGCGCCCAGGCCTCGCCGGCCAGCGCCGCCCGGCGGACCGCGTAGGAGTTCCGCGGGCTGGTCTGCTGGACCGAGAGCGTGACACCGTCCCCCGGCCGCGCCGCGACCGCCCGGGTCAGCTGTTCCGCGAATCCGCGCACGGGCACCGCGTCGTCCTGGAGGACGACATGGTGGGTCGCGCCGTCGGCCACCGCGGCCCAGGCCCGTTTCGCGGTGCGCAGCGGGCTCGGCGGGCCGTCGGGTTCCGGGTCCGCCACCACCCGCACGGGCAGCGGGTCGCAGGCCGCGAGGAGCGCGGGCAGGGCGTCCCGGCGTTTCGGATGGTGCATGACCACGACGCTGAGCCGGAGGTCGTCACCCGATGCCATGGGCCCTCTCCCGGCCTTCGGCCACCGGCCGTCGGGCGGCGGCGACGATCTTGACGATCGCGTCGGCGATGTCCCGCATGTCCCGCTCGTCCCCGAGGAAGGCGCTGTGGTGGGTCTGCACGCAGTGGTTCGCCCAGTAGTCGGCGTTGGGGTAGGAACGCCCCGCGTGCAGGTCGACGAACCGCTTGGCGAGCGGCGCGAGCGTCGGCTTGGTCCACGGCGCCAGCAGCGGGCTGCGGTGCAGCGGGGTGTCGGTGGCGTAGAACCGCCGGCCGAGTTCGGCGGACAGCGCGCCGGCGACGTCGTCGACGCTCATGGTCCCCGGCAGTTCGTCGAACACGATCGTCGGCTCGTACATCGACATCTTCGTCTGCTGCTCCGCCGGTTCGAGCAGCCGCACCCCCGGCACACCGGACAGCAGGTCCCGCAGCTTCCGCCAGTTGCGGAACCGCACGTCTCCCTCCTGGTCGAGAACGGCCAACTGGGCGCAGAGCAAGGCGGCGTTGAACTCGCTCAGGCAGTAGTTCGCGCCCTGGATGGTGGCCGACTCCTCGAGGTCCAGATCGCCGGTCGGGGTCGCCGTGCCGCGGTAGCGGCGGGAGTCCGCCCGCAGTTCCTCCAGACGGGGCGCCAGAACGGGGTCGTCGGTGACGACGGCGCCTCCCTCCCCCGCGGTGAGCGGCTTGCCGTTCTGGAAGCTGAAGCACCCCAGCCGGCCCATGGAGCCCGCCTGCCGTCCGCGCCATTCGCCGCCGTGTGCCTGGGCGGCGTCCTCGATGACGACCATGCGCTTCGCCGCCGCGGCGGCGGACAGCGCCGGCACGTCCGCCATCGTGCACGCCCAGTGGACCGCGACCACCGCCCGCGCCTCGACGTCGACGTCGAGGGACTCGGGGGTGACGCAGCCCGACTCCCGGTCCACGTCGACGAGGAGCGGGACCAGACCGGCGCGGAGCGCCGCGGTGGCGCAGGCGGTCCAGGTGAGCGCGGGCACGAGGACGACGTCCCCGTACTGGACGTCGAGCACCTCCATGGCGACGACGAGCGCGCTGGAGCCGTGGTCGACCGGAACGCAGTGGCGCACCCCGAGATACCGCGCGAACTCCCGGGCGAACCTGCGCTCGAACAGCTCACTTCCCTCGGGGCTGGTGATCGCCCACCGGCCGCTGTGCAGCACTTCGCGGAGCAGGGACTCGGCCTGGGGCGCGGGGACCGGCCACGTGGGCCAGCGACGAGTGGACGGCCTGACGGGTGTCCCGCCGGCCACGGCCAGTTCGGCCGACTGGGTCATTGAGTACGACATGCCTCCAGGGTTGGCGGCGCCGATACGGTCGGAATACACGCCGGCATACGCCGGGCACAGCCTGTCAACGCGGCCTCGCAGCCCACGCGGACGGCGAGATCGACCGTGATTCCGGAGACGAGTGGTCGCTCACGCGTCCCAGGTCAGCGCGAGGCGGCGCCCCCCGGAGAAGGCGGCCAGCCGTTCGGCCTCGCGCTCCGCGGCCCGCATCGCCCACCGCGGCAGCGCCGGGCCGAGGCTTTCGAGCCGCAGCCCCAGCCGGTTCCCCTGACGCGTGGCCCGCCATATCCCGCAGATCCGGTGGCCCACGAGGATCACCGGGCTGAGCCAGCCCTGGGGCCGGTAGACGCGGGGGCGGTGCGCGGGCGCCAGCCCGGCGCCGCCGGCGCGGGGCAGGGTGATGGTCCACTGGTCGAACGCGGGCAGCAGCCGCACGGTTCTGGGCTCCGTCGCCGCCCGCAGGTCCGGCAGATGCTCCGCGAGCGCGTACCCCGGCTGGCCGTCGATCGTCACCGGGACCGCCTCAGGGCCCAGCGCGGCGAGCAGGCCCAGCGTCTGGCGCGAACCGGTGCCCAGCCAGCGGGTGAGGTCCTCCAGGCCGGCGGCGCCGTGCATGGCGAGCGCCCGGCGGGCCACCGTCGCACGGGCCTCGTGGAGGGACACGGAGGACGGATCGGCACCCACCCAGGTGCCGGGGTGGGTGAAACGAACGGTGGTCGCCTCCCCCGGTGCGAAACAGAGCCGGCCGCTGAACGACACGGGCTTGAGCGCGGTGCCCCAACTCTCCGTCAGCAGCCGGCCGTACTCGGCGCCGCCCGGAAGCCCTGCCACGGCCCGCGCCAGCTCGACCCTGCTGAGGGACTGCCCGTGCAGCGCGCGTCCGACCAGCTCGACCAGGCGGCGGGTGGCCGGGGTGGCCATCCCGTAGTTGCCGAAGGTCCCGAAAAGCGACAGCCAGTCGTTGAGCTCGGGCGCCGGAAGCAGATGGAGGGTGCCCCGCACTCCCCAGAGCTTGACCAGATCCCGCCGGACCCAGAGGGACTCCGCCAGGTCCCCCTCCCGTGGCTCCCGCAGCCGTGCCGCCGCGGACAACTCCGCGGAGGACATCAGTTGGGCGTGCAGCCCGCAGAGCGAGGACGCCACGTCGGCGACCCCGCCGACCGGGAGCCGGGGCGCCAGATGCTGCCGCACCAGCCGCCAACTCAGCACCTGCGACCAGCTCACGTGCTCGACCTCGGCACTCGCCGGCACGTCCCACCTCACCATCTTCCGTGCCTGCATGCCTGCTACGCCCTTCGGGCGCCCGCCCACGATAGCGGGGCGCCGGTCCGCACGGTTCCGCGCCGGTCCGCACCGGGCGATCACGGCCGCAGCAGATCGTCCGCGTGGTCGGCGAGACCGGTCAGCAGCGCCCCGGTGGCTCCCCCGGCGACCGCGAACATGGCCGCCTGCGCGCTCAGCGACGCCAGCCCGCCGTCCCGGAACGCGTCCGCGCCGCGCAGGTCCGCGCATTCGCGGACGATGCGCAGGGTCCCCTCGCCCGCCGCGGCCTTCAGCACCATGGCCCGCGCCGGAGTCGGCGGGCCGTCCGACGCCGCCCAGCGACACAGGGCGTCCAGCCGGGCGAACTCCACCAGACAGGCCGCGAACCGCTGGCGGATCGCCTCGTTGTCCCACAGGGTGCCCTCGCCGGACGGCCGTCCTGACAGCCATTCCCGCGTGTCGGCGAGCACCCGGCGGCAGACGGCCCGCGACCACAGCGCGCCGGCGAGCCGTTCCGTCGCCACATGCCGGGCGAACAGGGCCAGACCACGGCCGGCCGGGCCGACGAGCCCGGGCTCCCGGGCGCGGGCGGACTCGAACACCACGTCCGCCAGCCCCGCCTCGGGAAAGAGCCGCCCTCCGACGGGGCGCAGGGTGACGCCCGCCGCGCTCGCCGGCACGACGGCCCAGCCGAAGCTCGTGAAGTGCCGGGCGGCCCGCCGGCGGACCAGGACGAGGAAATGGTCGCAGTGTGCCGCGTTGGTAATCCACTGTTTGGTGCCCGTCAATGCCGGCGGATCGCCCGCCACCGCGGTCCCCGCGCCCATCACGTCGGAGCCGGCCGCCGCCGCGTCGGTCACGGCGAAGGCCACCACCACGTCGCCGCGGACGGCCGCGTCCACCAGACCGTCCGGGCCGTCCGTGGCATCCGGGGTGCCCCGGCCCTGGGCCTCGGCGAGCAGGGGCACGATCGAGGCGGCCTGCACGCACACCGACAGCACGAGGCCGACGGGCAGCCGCGCGTCCAACTCCTCCAGCAGGGCGGCGAGCCGGCCCGGCTCCGGCACACCGGTCCGATCGGGCGACAGCGCCGCGATCAGTCCCCGCGAGCCCAGCGCACGCCACAGTCCGCGGGCGTCGAACCCGTGCTCGGCGGCCTCGGCGGCGGTCGCCGCCGCGGCGGCGCGGTAGGACGCGAGAGTCCCGGGAGTGGTCATCCGGCGATGCTCGGGGCGCCCGATACGGGGACGGTACGTCGCGCGTATGCCCCGCGTATCGACAGGGGTGAGGGTCGGCTCGAAGGACCATTCCGGAGACCAGCTCGAAGAACGGAGACGACGCGTGGGAAAGCAACCGCACGACCCGACGACGGGACCTCGCGTCATCGTCCTCGGCGGTGGCATGAGCGGCCTGGCCGCGGCGCAACGACTGGCGGCCCACGGGGTGGCGGAGATCATCGTCGCCGAGGCCGGTGAACGGAGCCTGGACGACCACGTCAACGCCGTCATGTCGGAGGAGGAGATCGAGGACCGCTGGCGGGTGCCCGGCGAGGACCCCACCCTGTGGCGGCCCTGGACCAGCACCTCCCCACCGCACTACGACGGCGCCACCGGGCTGCGCCGCCAACTCGGGGGGCGGTCCCTCTACTGGCACGGCGTGGTCCTGCGGATGGATCCGTGGGCGCTGCGGGACGCCGCCGGATGGCCGGACGTCCTCGGCGCCGACCACGGGCTGTACGAGGAGGTCGAGCGCGAGCTGGCCGCCTGGTGTGGACAGCCCCTCCAGGCGCCGCGGTCCGACACCGAGGAGTCGTTCCTCGCGTGGGTGCGGAGCGCCGGCCGCGCCGACGCCGAGCGCACCCCGCTCGCCGCGCAGCGTTTCGTGACCGACGCGGGGCCGCGTTGGCGTGCCTACAGCCCGCTCTACGCCGGCTGGGGCCCCGGAGCCGGCGCGACCGACCACCCGGCCGTGCGGATACGCACCGGCACCCGCGCCCTCAGCATCGCGGCACACCGGGGCGGCGTGCGGGCCCTGCTCCAGTGCCCCGGTGACGCAGAGGCCCGGTGGACGCGGGCCGACGCGGTGGTGCTCGCGGCGGGCGCGCTGGAGAACACCCGCCTCGTCGCGCAGGCTCTCGGCGACCGGGACCCGCGGCGCGGCCGGTATTCGGGCCTCAGCGACCACATCCTGCAGGGCTTCGTGGTGCATCTGCCGCGTAACCCGTGGGGCAGCGGCGGCGGCGAGGGCGCGTGCCTCCTGGTCCGCGGCGACGGCGACACCCGCAGCAACCTCTTCCTCAAGCTCATCGACGTCCCCGGGGTGGACGGCGTGGTCCTCGACGCGTGGGAGATGGGGGAACAGGAGTCCTCGGAGCTGAACGCCGTCGAGTATCCGGAGCGGGCGCGACCGCCGTGGCGCGCCATCGTGAGAAGCGGCCTCAGCCCGCGCGACGCCGACCTCGTGGCGGGCCAGCGGGCACGCCTCCAGCGGCTGTGGGAGGAGGTGGCCGGCGGTCTTGGACTGCCGGCGACGCGGCTCGACTTCGGGGACTACCTCACGGCGACCGAGGAGGTCACCGGGTACCTCGACCGGGTCGTCGCGGCACCTGGCACGGCCGTGGGCTACGTCAACACCCTCGGCGGCACCGACCACGAGAGCGGCACCCTCCCCTACGGCCGGATCCTCGATCCGACCGGCCAGGTCCACGGCGTACCAGGGGTCTTCGTCGTCGGCCCCGCGGCCTTCCCGCGCCCCGGCGCGGCGAACCCCTCGCTGACGACCCTCGCGCTCGCCCGGCACACGGCCGACCAGGTGCTCCGCTATCTGCACGGCGACGATCCGAACGGCGAACCGGAACCGCACGTATCGGAGACGTACCGACGACGTAGGGAACGGGACGACCGTGGTCTCCATGGCATCCACTCACCCACCCGCTGACAGCGCGGTGCGGACGCGTGACCGCACGCCCGCCGAGGCGGTCATCCAGCTGTTGCTCGCCGAGGCGTGTCCGGCCGACGACATGGTGCTGACGCCCGAGACGCCGCTCACCGACGGCGGGCTCGAACTCAGCTCGCTCGATCTCGTGCGGGCGATCGTCGGCATCGAGGAGTCACTCGGCATCGAACTCGGTGACGAAGCGGTCATGGACGCGGACCTCCGCACCGTGGCAGACGTGCTCGCGCTGGTGGAGAGCGCGACCCGGGCCGAGGAGAGGTGACGTGGCAGAAGAGACGAAGGTGCTCACCCGCGTGGATGCGCGACCCAGCCTCGCCGACCGGCGAGCACGCCTCGCCGTGCTCCTGCTGTTCGTCATCGAGGGCCTGACACTGGGGAGTTGGACCTCCCGGGCGCCCGACGTGCGGGACGGGGTCGGCCTCGGAGACACGGGGTGGGGGCTGTCCTACTTCGCCGCGACGGGGGGAGAGGTGGTGGCGCTCTCCGCGATCACCCTGCTCATCGGACGCGTCCGCACCCCCCGCCTGTCGCTTTTCGGAGCCGTCTGCGTGCTCCTGAGCGCCCCGCTGGCGGCCTCGGCGCCGACCATCGTCGCGCTCCTGCTCGGCATCCTCGTGTACGGGTTCTCCGCCACCCTGCTGTCCGTTCCGTCGAACGCCCAGGCCGTGGAGGTGGAGCGCCGGTACGGGCGGCCGGTCATGTCCACCTTCCACGCCGGTTTCAGCATCGGCATGCTGGCCGGTGGCGGACTCGGCATCGCGGCCGTCGCGCTGGGCGTCCCACCCGGCGTGCAGATCGCCGCGTCCAGCGTGCTGCTGTTCCTCATGCTGCTGATGAGCTACGGCTGGCATCCGGACGACGCGCCCTCCGAATCCGCCGAGAAGGGCCCGCGGCCCCGCCTGCGGGACCGGTTCACCCCGCAGCTGCGCCTGCTCGCCGCCCTCGCGTTCCTGGCGTCCTTCGCCGAAGGGGCGGGCGCCTACTGGGCCGCCATCTACACGGCCGACACGATCGGCGCGGGTGCCGCCATGGGAGCGGCCGCGTACACGAGCCTGTCCGCCGGCCTGGCCGTCACCCGCCTCGTCGGGGACCGGGTGACCGCCCGTTTCGGCCGCCGACGGTTCATCCAGGCATCCTCGCTGCTGGCCGCGGTCGGCATCGGCATCGCCCTGTCCGTCGCCCACGCCGGAGCCGCGATCGCCGGTTTCGCGCTGCTGGGCATCGGGGTCGCCTGCGCCATGCCGATCATCTTCGGCCTGGCCGGCGACCAGGACGGCCTCAGCGCCGGCGAGGGAGTCTCGGTGGTGGCCATCGGGCAGTGGCCGGCGTTCCTGGCCGCGCCGGCGCTCGTCGGCGCGCTCGCCGGGGTCGTCGAACTGCGCGTCGCCCTGCTGCTGGTGGTGGTCGCGGCCGTCTCCGTGGCCATGCTGGTCGGCCGCGTACAGACCGGAGGCGGCGACGGCGGCAATCCCGCGGAGCCACGCACCAGCGGATGAGGCGGCCCGCGAGAAGGGCGGTGCCCACGACGGGCACCGCCACCCCTCTCGTACGATCGGCCGCTAGTCGGTCTGCGCGCCCTGCGGGAGCGAGCGCAGGCTCATCGTCTGGGCGAAGTTCGTGCCGAAGCCGTAGTCCAGCAGCTTGGCCGCGTCGTTGTACCGCGAGTTGGCGCTGGAGCTGTTGAGCAGGACGCCGACGACCGTCCGGTCGTCGCGCTTGGCGGCGAAGACCAGGCACGGGCCCGCGGCGGTGCCGGTGCCGGTCTTGATGCCGATGGCCCCGTTGTAGGAGCCCAGCAGCTGGTTGGTGTTGTACCAGGTGTAGGTGCGCCCGTTGGTGGCCTTCTGCACGGTGCTCCGGCTCTTCATGACGACGCGCAGCGGCTTGTACGACATCGCCTTGCCGGCCAGCATCGCGGAGTCGCGCGGGGTGGTGTAGTTGTCCCCGTTCTTCGAGATGCCGTCGAACGAGTCGTAGGTGGTGTTGTCCAGGCCCAACGACTCGGCCTTGCGGTTCATCAACCCGATGAAGTTGGCGGTGCGGGCCTTGATGGTGCTGCCCTTGCCGAAGTGGTCGGCCAGTGCCATCGCGGCGTCGCAGCCCGAGGGGAGCATCATCGCGTAGAGGAGTTGGCGGACAGACAGCTTGTCGCCCGTCCTCAGGTCGGCGGTGCTGGCGCCCCAGTCGCTGACGTAGTCGCGGAACGCCCCCTTGATCGTGACCTTGCGGTCGAGGTCGAGATCGCTGTGGCCGAGGACGACGACGGCCGTCATGACCTTGGTGGTGCTCGCCATCTGGCGGCGGGTGGTGCCGTCCTTGACGTAGAGCCTCTCCTTCCCCGTGGCGTCCCAGAGATAGGCCCCCTTCGCCGAAACGGTGGGGCGTGCCTTGGTCGTCGTGGCGGCCTGGGCGCTGGACGCCAGGGCGGGCGCCGCGGCGACGAGCGAGGTCGAACCGAGCAGCGTGGCCCCGAACCGGCGCCGTGAGATACCGGGATTCAATGCGACTCCTGAGAATTCGTACGAATGGGCTGAGCGTAGCCCCTGCCCGTCGTGACCTGTCGGCAGCCCGTCCCGCACGGGAGCCGGACTCGACGGCGACCGATGAGTTTTCCCGACTGTCAGCGTCTACAGGTACAACTGCCTCAGCAAGGCAGACAGATGAGGCCCAGAAGTGGCCGGAAGAGACCAGGAGACGAGACATGAGCACCGAGCAGACCCCCGCGGCCGAGGGCTTCTCCTACACGCTGACCCGCACGCTGGACGCTCCCGCGGCGACGGTGTGGCAGGCCTGGACCACGCCCGAGCAGTACGCCCAGTGGGCCCACGCCGCCGAGGGCTCCGTCGAGATGGACGTGCGGAAGGGCGGGGCGTGGAAGTCGACGATGATGACTCCGGACGGCGGCCAGTTCCCGTTGAGCGGTTCGTATCTCGAGGTCGACGAGAACCGCCGTCTGGTGATCGGTATGGACGTCCCGGGCAGATCCGAGCCCGTGGCCATGGGCATAGAGCTCGACGAACAGGACGGCCGGCAGACGCGGATCGTGCTCAGCCAGACCTGCGACACCGCCGAGGAACGCGACATGTCCGAACAGGGCAGCACCATGCTCCTCGACGGCCTGAGCAGCTTCCTGGCCGAGTAGACGACGGACTGACGCCGGCGGGCCGGGGGCGGGCCCGCCGGCGTCACGGTTCGAGCAGGTGGCCCTGGAGTTGGGCGATCAGGTCCTTGTCGATGCCCAGGTGGTCGGTGGCGTAGGCGTGGACGGAGCCGTAGGTGGCCGCCAGGTCGGTGAGGACTAGGCGCATGACGTCGGCGGGGGCGCGTCCGTAGGCGGGCCAGCGCGGTTCGCGGCCGGGATGGGCGGCTCGCCATTCGGCGATCAGCCGGTCGGTGGCCAGTTCGGTGAGCGCGAAGTCCTCGACGATCTCGTCCTCGCCCACCTCCAGCAGCGACAGGACGAGGGCAGCCACCAGACCGGTCCGGTCCTTGCCGGACTTGCAGTGGAACACGGTGGGCCCGGGGGCGGTGGCGATGACCTCCAGCGTCTGGCGGATCTCCCGCACGCCGTCGAGGGCGACCTCGGCGATGCGATCCGCGAGGAACCGCCACGGATCGACCCCCAGGTCGATCTCCGCCTGGTCGTAGGGGCGGTGCTCGATGCTGAGGTTGAACCAGGCGAGGGTCGGGTGCTCCGGCACCCGACCCTGAGCCTCGATCTCCCAGGGATAGCGCAGGTCGACCACGGTGCGCACCCCAAGCCGCTGGAACTTCTCCCAGTCCGGGCCCGCCAGCTTGGCCAACGAGTCCGCCCGAAACAGCCGACCCCACCGCACCGTCCGGCCGTCGGCGGCCTGGTAGCCGCCCAGATCGCGGAAGTTGTGCAGTCCGTCGAACGCGATACGCCTCTCCATGGCGCTCAGCCTATGGCTGCCGCCACACCCCGGCGTCGCCTCTTCGGGGGACCCCCCACCGGATCGTTCCTTCACCCCCGGATCCGCGCCCTAGGGTGGTTGGTCGCTCACCACCAGTGATGTCGATCAGGAGCCCATCCCGACGGGACGACGATGAACACCACCACCCTCACCCCCCGAACCCCCCACGCCCAGCTGCACGAGCGCCCGGCCGCCGCCGTCCTCCCCTACGGCCCGCGGGAACTCGACCGCATCCGCGACTCGATGCCGCTCTTACGCCGCCACGGCACCCCCCACCCGGCCTTCGACGGCTGGGCCCTGGTCTTCCGCGACCATTTCCTCGAACACAGCCTCGGCTTCGCCCTCGCCCTGGAACACGCCGGCATCCCGCCGCAGTGGACCTACGCCCTCGACAAGGGCGACCACACCGCCGGCCACGACCGGGTCCGCGCCACGTTCCGCGCCCGCGGCCACCGCACCGACGTGCTCGACCACACCGCAGAGCTGGTACCCGCGACCGCCGACATCGACGCGTTCGTCGACGCCGCCCACGCCGCCGGCCGCAGGGTCCTCGTCATCGACAACGGCGGCCTCCTCCCGCACCGTTACGGCTCCGCCCACGCCACCCGCCGCGTCGACGCCGCCCTGGAACTGGCCATCTGCGGCATCAAACGCATCAGCACCGCGGGACCACTCGCCATCCCCGTGCTGAACATGGCCCGCACCCAGATCAAGACCCTCCTGGGCTACCCCGAGATCGCCGACTCCTGCCTGCGCCGGCTGCGCGCCCGCCTCCCCGACCACCAACTCGTCGGCCGGACCGTGCTGCTGATCGGCTACGGCACCCTCGGCTCCCGCCTGGCCCCGGCGCTGCGCGCCCTCGGCTGCCGGCTCGCCGTCGTCGACACCCACCTGCCCACCCTCCTCACCGCCGCCGAGGCCGGCTACGCCACCCATCGCACCGCGGCCCACGCCCTGCGCGCCACCAGACCGTTCCTCGTCATCGGCACCACCGGCGAGATCGCTCTCACCGAGAACGACCTGCCGCTCCTCCCCGACGGCGTGTTCCTCGCCCCGTTCGCCACCCGCGACTTCTCCGTCCTCACCCGGCTCGACCCCACCGAGATCCCCGGCGTCGGACTCCGCTACCGCCTCGGCGAGCACGACCGGAGCATCACCCTGCTCGGCAACGGGCACAGCCTCAGCCTCTTCCGGGCCGACTCCATCCCCAACCAGGGCCACGACGCCTACCGCGCCGCCACCCTCGTCGCCGCCGCGCACCTGTGCGCCGACCCCGACCGTCTCCCGCCCGGCCTCCACACCCACCCCGCCGACGCCGCCATCGCCGAAGCCGGCCTCTTCGAGGCGTACTACGACCTTTACCTCACCCCGCCCGACGCGGAAGGCCCGGCCTCTCATGACGGCCGGTCTCCCGTCGTATGAGGAAGCGATGACAACGCCGTGGACCGGCGATCCGCTCTGTTTCGCTGAGCCCATGCAGATCGCAACCAGCCCTCGCGGCTCCTTCTCCGGCCGCTCGTTCTCCCGTGGCCGTCGCTCCCTCGGCCGTCGGACCAGCCGTCTCGCCGCCCTCACCCTGGCCGCCGTGAGCACCGGCGCCGTCCTGACCGGATGCGGCGGCACCGACGAACCGTCCGCCGACACCGCCGACACCGCGCAGCCGTCGTCCCCGGAACAGCCGGAGAGCGACGAACGGGTGCTGTGGCTGGGGGACTCCATAGCCGGCGTCGAGGCCCCGGCGCTGCGGGCGGCGCTACGGGCGAGCGGCGCCGAGTTCCAGGACGCCTCCTCGGACGGCGGCGGCACGGTCGTCGAGGGCGACGAGGACGATCTGAACACCGAGATCGCCAGGTCCACATGGGAGGACCTGGAGGAGGACATCGTCTCCTTCCGGCCGAACGTGATCGCCTACCAGATCACCACCTACGACTGGGGCACGCCGGAACAGCAGAGCGCCTCGTACGAGAGGCTCGCTCAGACGGCGCGGGACGCCGGTGCGGAGCTCGTCATCGTGTCCGCCCCGCCGTTCAAACGCGACGACTTCTACCGGCCCTACGCGAGCGCGATCGACAGCGCGCCCCAGGTCGCCGAGCGGGTGGCCGACGCCGGCGGCGACCAGGTGCACTTCTTCGACGCGGAGCAGCTGTGGGGCGCCGACCACGGCGCGGCGAAGGCCCAGCGTTCCTCGGACGGCATCCACTCCTGCCAGCAGGGCTCGGCCGCCTTCGCCGACTGGTTCACCGACCGGCTCGCCGAACAGCTGGGCTTCACGCCGGCGGAGCCGGAGCAGTGGGCCAACGACTCGTGGGTCGAGGACGAGGCGTTCGCCCTGCTGGACTGCGGCTGACGATGGTCTCCTCCCTCTCCTCCAGCCGCTCCCGTCGCCGTCCCGCCGCCACGCGCGGCCCCGGCCTTCGGCATGTCGCCCCCCTCGACGGTCTGCGCGGATTCGCCGTCGCCGCCGTGCTGATGTTTCACGCCGGGCATCTGGCCGGCGGTTTCCTCGGCGTCGACCTGTTCTTCGTGCTGTCGGGCTTCCTGATCACGGGACTGCTGCTGCGAGAGGCGGGCAGGTCGAAAGAGGCGGGAGGGTCGGGAACGATCGACCTGACCGCGTTCTGGGAGCGCAGGGCCCGCCGTCTGCTACCGGCGCTGGCGGTCATGGCCGTCGCGACGTTGCCGCTGGTCTGGGCGTTCGGGTCGCCCTCGCAGCTCCGGTTCGCGCTCGACGACGCGCCCTGGGTCGCGGCGCAGGCCGTGAACTGGCACTACATCGCCGAGCAGGTCGGGTACTGGAACAACTCCGACACCCGCCCGTTCGCCCATCTGTGGAGCATCGCCATCGAATGGCAGTTCTACCTGGGGTGGCCGCTGGTGGTCGCGGTCACCGCACGGGACCGCGGTGGCGAGCGGCGTGTCGCCGCACTCGCCGCCGCCGGCGCGCTCGTCTCCCTCACGCTGATGGTGCGTTGGGGAGACGCGGTGGACACCACCCGGGTCTACGAGGGCACCGACACCCGCGCCTTCGCGCTGCTGCTCGGCGCGTTGGTCGCCACCGCACCCCTGCGGGGCCTGTTCGGCCGGGTCCCCCGGCCGGCCGCGGACCTGGTCTGCGCGCTGCTGCTGTGCGGGATCCTCGCCTCCTGGGCGCTGACCGGAGGCCACACCGCACCCGGCGGGTTGTTCGCGCATTCGCTGGCCGCCGCCGTGCTGATCGCGCTGTTGACCACCGCGCCGGACGGGTACACCGGACGGCTCGTGGGCAGCGCCGTCCCGCGCACGCTGGGAGAGCTCTCGTACAGCCTGTACCTGTGGCACTGGCCGATCTTCCTGGTGCTGCCCGACACCGTGTTCGGCCTCGGCGGATGGGGCCGTACGGCGCTGGCGGTCGGCCTGTCCCTGGTCGCGGCCGTGCTGTCGAAGGTCCTGGTGGAGGACCCGGTGCGGTTCCGTGCCCCGTGGGCCAGCGGCCGCCGGGGCCTGATGGCGCTGGCCGCCGCGGCCCTCGTCACCGCGGCGGTGTGGGCGGCGACCCCGCGGCCGAGCTTCGGGGCGGGAACGGTGGACGTGGACCAACTGACCACGCCGTGAACGGGGCGCCACGGCACCGACGCGAGGCAGGGGAGACTGGGCGGATGAGGGAACAGCGCAGCACCACGGTCGCCGTGCTGCTGGCCGCCCTGGCGCTGGCCGGCTGCGGGATTTCCGAGACCGGCCCCGTCGCGGCCGGTGCGCCGGCCACGGGCGGTCTGACCACCGACGGAACCGAGCTGCTGCGGGCGTACTTCATCACCCCGAACGGGGCCTGGCCCGCGGCACGTCCGGCGCCCCCGGACGCCGGCCCCCAGGCGGCGCTCGACGCGCTGCTGACCGGCCCCACCCGCGCCGAACGGGCCCGCGGACTGCGCACGGCGCTGCCGGCCGGGCCCCACCGGGTCCGCGCCCAGGCGTCGCCGGGCGCCGTCGACCTCTACCTGCCGTGGGTCGTGGTCGAGTTGGACAGAATGGCGGTCAGCCAGCTCGTGTGCACGGCCGCCGCGTCGCCGGGGATCCCGGGCGGGCCGAACGCGGTGGACGTGGTCGTCCGCATCCACGAGTCGGGTCTGTCCGGAAGCCCGTGGCGGGTCAGATGCGACGAGTCCGGTACGGCTGCCCCGGTGGCAGCGCCCCCGAACCGCTGATCTGCCAGGGAGGGCAGCCCGTATGACACGCGTCCTGCTGATCGAGGACGACCCCGCCGTGCGCCGCGGCATCTCGTTGGCGCTGCGGCGACGGGGCCACGAGACCGAGGCCGTCGGCACGGGCGAGGACGGCGTGGAGGCGCTGGCCGCGTCGGCCCCCGACATCGTGCTGCTCGACCTGATGCTGCCCGGCATCAGCGGGTTGGAGGTCTGCCGGCGGATCCGCGAGACCAGCCAGGTCCCCATCGTGATCCTCTCCGCACGCGGAGAGGACATCGACGTCGTGGTGGGCCTGGCGGCGGGCGCCGACGACTACGTCATCAAACCCGCCAGCGACGAGGTCATCGAGGCCCGAATACGCGCGGTGCTGCGCCGCGTCGCACCCTCCCAGCCTGAGTCCGCCGCCGGCGCCGAGCGCACCACCCTGGGCGATCTGGAGATCGACCGGGGCGCCCTGCGCGTGGTCAAACGCGGCGAACACCTGCCGCTGGCACCCTCGGAGCTGAAGCTCCTGCTCTTCCTCTCGGCCTCCCCCGACCAGACCTTCAGCCGCCAGGAGCTCCTGGAACAGGTGTGGGAGCACAGCTATTACGGGGACGTGCGCCTGGTGGACGCGTGCGTCATGCGGTTGCGGGCGAAGACCGAGGACGATCCGCGCCAGCCCCGGTACGTGCAGACCGTTCGGGGCTTCGGCTACCGGTTCGGCCCGCTGTGAAGGGCCGTCTGCTCCGTCGTGGTCTGGGCACCCGGCTCGTCGTCGGCTTCCTCCTGGTCTCGGTTCTCAGCGCCCTCACCACCGCCGCGCTCACCTTCGGCCAGGCGCGGGGCGCGATCCTGGACCGCGCGCAGACCAGCGCGTTGGACGATCTGCGCGCCCAGGTCAACTCCCTCGCCCCCGACCTGCCGGCCCAGCCCGCCGAGGCGGATCTGCGGGCCCTCGCCCTCCAGTTGAACCGCTCCGCCGGCTCGCGCGACTGGCGCACGGCGGCCAGCTACCGCGGCGGCCCGCTCGTCTCGGCCGACGCCCCCGCGCCCGAGCTGCCCGCCGGCCTGCCGGCCGACGCCGCCGAGGCCACCGGCGCCCTGGCGCAGCGCTTCCACCACGACGGGCACCCCTGGCTCGCCCTCGCCCTGCCCGTCACCTCCGCCGCCGACCCGTCCGCCCCCTCGGGACTCGTCGTCTACGCCTCGCTGTCCCTCGCCGCCGAGGAGGAGGACGTCGCCTCCCTCCTCGCCGCCGCCCGCGCCGGCGCCCTCCCCGTCGTGCTCGCCTCCGCCGTGCCCGCGCTGCTGGCCGCGCGCCGCGTCCTCCGCCCGGTGCGGCGCCTCCATTCCGCCGCCGAGAACATGGCCGCGGGCGCCCTGGACACCCGGATCGAGGTCACCGGCAAGGACGAACTCGCCGACCTCGGCCGCACCTTCAACACCATGGCGAGCACCCTGCAGGCCGACGCCGAGACCCTGCGCGCCATGGAGGCCAGGGCCCGTCGGTTCGCCGCCGACGTCTCCCACGAACTGCGCACGCCGCTGGCCGCCATGACCGCGGTGACCGGCGTCCTCGAGGAGGACGGCACCTCAGGCCGCCTCGACCCCGAGACCTCGGAGGCGCTGACCCTGGTCGCCGACGCGACCCGCAGACTCGGCCGCATGGTCGACGACCTCATGGAGATCTCCCGCTTCGACGCCGGCGCCGCCCGGCTGGACCTCGACGAGAGCGATATCGGCGAACTCCTCCGCAAGACCCTCGCCCTGCGCCACTGGCAGGACCGGGTCGACGTCGGCGTGCCAGGGCCGCTCCGCGCCCGCCTCGACCCGCGCCGCGTCGACGTCATCCTCGCCAACCTCATCGGCAACGCCCTGCGACACGGAGGTCCGGCGGTACGCGTGCGCGTCCGGGCCCGGGCCGACGCCGCGGCGCTCACCCTCACCGTCGCCGACGACGGTCCCGGCATCCCGCACGAGACCCTGCCGCATATCTTCGACCGTTTCAGCAAGGGCGCCGCCGCCCGTTCGCGCAGCGAGGGCAGCGGCCTGGGCCTGGCCATCGCCGCCGAGAACGCCCGCCTGCACGGCGGCACCCTCACCGCCGCCAACGCACCGGACGGCGGAGCGGTGTTCACCCTCACCCTGCCGCGGGACCCCGGATGAAACCCGGGCGCCTCGCGGTCTCGCTGGCCCTCCTTCTCACCGGATGCTCCATCGCGGAGACCGGCCCGACCCCGGCCGGGGCACCCGCCTCGGGACTGACCTCCTCCGACGGCGCCCCGGCCCCCGCCGTCCATCTCTACTTCCATTCCGCCGAAGGGCTCGAACGCGTCTCCCGCCTCTACCGAGGCCCCGACCCCACCCAGGCCGCCCTCCAGCACCTCGTCGAGGGCCCCACCGCGGCCGAACGCGCCCGCGGCCTCACCAGCGCCGTCCCCCACGACGCCCCCACGCCCACCGTCATCGGTCTGGAGCACGGCACCATCGACATCCTGGTACCGCCCGCATGGGGAACCAGCCGCGCCGCCGAACGACAACTCGTCTGCACGGCGGCCGACGGGAGCGCGGACATCCGGGTGCGGATCCACCGAACGGCGAACGACGACGCGCCCGCGCAGCACTGCACCCACTGACTTCGCCAAAGCCCGACCAATCGCGCCGGACCAGTCACTAGGGTGGGCGTCTGAGGGCAGGCATACGGGGGGTGGCCGGATGTACGTGGTCGAACTGCCGCTGGACGACGACGGTGACGACACCATCGCGGTGCAGATCCGCGAGCAGGACGAGGGACTGATCCGGGTCGGCCGGACCGGCACCCGCCTGGCCACCCAGGCGTCACGCTCCCTCGGGGCGATGCTCGACACCGTCCGCCCCGTCGCCGAGCGCTTCGTCGAAAGCTTCCGAAGCATGCCCGACGCCCCCGACGAGATGACGTTGGAGTTCGGCATCTCCCTGTCAGCCGAGGCCGACGTGGTGGTGGCCCGCTCCGCCGGAGAGGCGAACTTCTCGGTCACCCTGGTCTGGAACGACCGCACGAACCCGGGCGACACGAACCCGGGCGAGGGGACGTGACCGAGCCGCCGCTCGAGAGGGCCGTCCTGCGCATCCGTGACGCGTCCGGTTCGACGGTCGGCGTGGGCTTTCTGGTGACCGAGCGACTCGCGGTCACCTGCGCGCACGTGGTGCGGCTGGGGCTCGGACTCGCGCCGACGGAGGCACCCGGCGAGGGCGCCGTGGTGCGGACAGAGCTGACCTTCGCGGACCACGAGCTCGCGGACGGTGGGACGAGGGACCGGGGCCACTCCGTGCCGGCGAGCGTGGCGCACTGGCTCCCGGAAGAGCCGTCCGGCGGTGGACAGGACATCGCCGTGCTCCGGTTACACGATCCGGCGCCCGCGGGCCGACCCGCGCCTCTGGCGGAGTTGTCCAGGGACTCCTGGGGACATCCGGTCCGAACCTTCGGATTCCCGTCCCAGCGGGGCGGCGGCGTCTGGCACGCCGGAGTGCTGCGCGGCCGTCAGGCGAACGGCTGGTTCCAGTTCGAACGGGACCCGGCGAGCGCCTACCCCATCAGCCGTGGCTTCAGCGGGGCCCCGGTCTGGGACGAGGCCCTCGGCGCCGTGATCGGGATGGTCATCGCAGCGGATCCGCGGCATCCCGTGGGCTTCCTCATCCCCGTGCGGGATCTGGCGGCGGTCTCGCCCGAGCTGCGACAGGCCGTCGCGCCCCCGTGTCCGTTCCCCGGGCTGTCGCCGTTCCAGTCGGGCCAGTCGCCCTTCTTCTTCGGACGGGAGCGGGAGAGCGCGGAGATCGCCGAGCTCGTCGACCAGAATCCGATCGTCACCGTGCTCGGAGCCTCCGGCTGCGGAAAGTCGTCCGTCGTCCGGGCGGGCGTGGTGCCCAGGCTCCGCGGTGCCGGGCACCGGGTGGTGGCCGTCCGGGCCGCGTTCCTGGAGAGCCTGGCCGCCGAGCTGACCCGACTCCAGCAACCCGAGCTGAGTGGGTCCCGGCTGCGGGACGAGACCAGGAAGATACGCACCGACCTTCTCACCGGCCGCCTCCCCGATGTCGTCGCCGAGGCGACGGGCGGTGGCGGCGACCGCATGCTGGTCCTGGTCATCGACCAGCTGGAGGAAGCGCTGAGCCTGGCCGGCGAGGCATCCGACGGGCTGCTCGCCGCGCTGTTCCGGACCGCGCGCCCGATCCCGGGCCTGCGTGTGCTGACCACCCTGCGGGCCGACGCTCTCGACGCCGTCGGCGAGCATCCCTCGCTGCGCCACGCGCTCCGCCGGAAGTCCTACCTGCTTCCCCCGATGACGAGCGAGCAGCTCCACGAGGTGGTCGTCCGCCCGATCGACGAGACGCGCTCGGTCGCGTACGAGTCGCGTCTCGAACGGCACATCCTCGACGATGCCGGAGACTCACCCGGCGTCCTGCCGCTGCTGGCGTTCACCCTGCAACACCTCTGGGAGAACCGGCGGTCGGGGCTGCTGACCCACGAGGCCTACGCCCAGCTCGGCGGGGTCCGCGGGGCACTGCGGGAACGCGCCGACGCCGCCTGGCGGCGATGCGTCGCGGCGGACATGGAGCCCGCCGCGCGACGCCTGCTGACCCGGCTGGTGCAGGTGTCGGGCGGCACACCGCAGGCCACCTTCGCGGTGCGCAGAACCGCACTCCGGGCAGAGGTCGGCGAGGACGAATGGCGGGCGGCGGAACTGCTGGCCGGCGAGCGGCTGCTGGTCCTCGGCACCGACACGGAGAACGGCGAAATCCAGGAGCCCGAGGGAACCCGCGGCACCGGAGAAACCGCGGAGCTGGCCCACGAGGCGCTGATCAGCTCCTGGCCGCAACTGACCAGGTGGGTCGAGTCGGACCGCGAGTTCCTCGGCTGGCGAGACCAGTTACGCCACCAGCAGGACCGCTGGGCACACCAGGGCGAGCCCGACGACCTGCTCCCGACCGCCACCGATCTGGCGGCCGGCGCCACCTGGGAGAAGGAACGCCGGGGGGATCTCACCGCGACGGATCTGCGTTTCCTCGAACGCGGTCGGAAGCGCGTCCGGGCGCGGACCCGGCGCCGTCGCCACCTCTTCGCCGCTTTCAGCCTGGTTCTGGCCCTCGCCTCGACGCTGGCCTCGCTTTTCGTCTACCAGTCGGGCGTCAGCGAGACGCGGTCCCGAGAGGCCGAGTCCCGTTCCCTGGCCGCCGCCTCCCTCGATCTCCAGGAGTCCGACCCGTCGCTCTCCATCATGCTGGCCCTGGAGGCGTACCAGCGGTCGCCCACCGAGATGGCGCGGGACGCCCTGATGCAGAACCACCTGGCCCACCAGGGCACCGAGTGGGTGATGTCGGGCTCCCTCGGCGACAACAAGGGAATGGCCGCGAGCCGCGACGGCGATGTCGTGCTGGCCACCTCGGTCGGTGGCCGGGCCACGGTGTACGTGCGCGACGGGGAGGGCCAGGCGGCGCAGGAGCACCTGCCCTGGCAGGGCAACTACGCCCTCCAACCGTTCGTGACCCCCGACGGCGAACGCGTGGGGTACGTCGGCGACGACAGACTGGTGTGGCACGACGTGCGGGATCCGGGGGCGGATCCGGACCGGGGACTCGTGGGCGAGGCCCACGTCATCCCCCTTCCCGAGTCCCTGGGGCTTCGCGATGTCTCGTTCCCGCAGCAGCTGGCCACCGCAGCCCCCGGCGGGCGCGAGGTGATCGTCGCGGCGGACGGTCGGCTGGTCGTGGTGGACCTCCTCACGGAGGACGTCACCCAGTGGCCGTTGGCGACCAGGGAGGAGCTCTGGTTCCACGCCGTGTGGCCCGGGCCCGCGGGCGAGAGCGCGCTCGTCCTGGTCTCGGAGCCGGAGCAGGACGTGAGCCTTTCACTCGACGACGCCTACGCCGCCAACGAGTACTGGCTGGTCTCGATGGACCTGACCTCGGGTTCCATGCGCACGCTCGCCGAGGGCATCGACTACGCCGGGGTGTCGGGAGACGGCGGCACGGCGGTGGTGTGCGGCGGAAACTTCGCCGAGAACAGCGACTACCAGGTCCTGGACACCACGACCGGAGGTGAACTGACCACGTTGCGGCCGGAGCGGTCCTGCGGGCCGATCGCGCTCGACCACGCCGGCCAGTACGTCACCCTGGGAGTTTCGGACTGGATGACGTACGCACTCTCGGCGAACGGCGACGCCACACGGCTGCCCGGCATTTCGGCCACCCCGATCACGGACGAGGCCGACAGCGATGTCTACCACAGGCTCCTCGAGTCAGAGGGAACGCTGTACCTGCTGATCCGATCCAGCAACGGCTTGGCGCTGATCGAGCAGCCCACCAGCGACGAACGGCCCGTGACGGTCGGCGCGGTGGGCCTGACGCGGGACGGTGGCGATATCGTCGGCTACTCCGGAGACGGCCAACAGCTGTACCTCTACGACTCGTTGACGGGGCGGCCGGCGGTCACGACCGACCGCGAGGGCGCCACCTCGTCCCCCGAGCCGGGTGACCCTCTCTACGTCAGCCCCGGCGGGACCCTGCTCGCCGACCGGATGGCGCCGGAGCGCATCGTCATCCGCGACACGACGACACTCCAGCAGGTCAGCGTCATCGACGTGGCGCCGCTGCCCGAGGCGACCCCCCTCGAGCGGAGTACGGATGACCTGGCGAAGGATCTCGTGTACTACTTCCTGGACGACGACCAGCTGGTCACCCAGTCAGGAACGGTCGTCGAGATGTGGGACACGCGGTCAGGCGAGCGGGTCGAACGCCTGGACCTCGCGACCCTGGGGCTGCTCGACGACGTGGAGCAGCCCACGAACTATCCCGTGACCATCGGACCGTATCCCCGGGACGGACACATCGCGGTCGTCAACGGAACCTCGGACGTGCGGGTGGTGGACCTGCGTGCCGGCGAGGAGATCGACGAGCTACGCGTCGACACGGGCGAGGACGTCCTCGGAGTGGGCTTCGACGAGGACGCCGAGCACATGGTGCTCATCCGCCAGGGCGCGGTGTGGGAGATGTGGGACCTCGACGCGCGGGACCGGGTGTTCGGACCCATGCCGTCCGTCTGCGGGGCCTGCGATGCGAGCGACGTCCTCCGCTGGGGATTCCTGGAGGACGGCGGGTTCTACATCGCCTCCGGCAGCCGCGTGGACCGCTACGAGCCGGACCAGGGCTATCCCGTGGAGAGCTACACCTTCGGCCGACCGGGACAGTACTTCGACGTCTCGACGGACGGCATGACCGTGCTCTACAGTCCGGAGTCGACCTACAGCCAGCCGATCTGGGAGGTGCATCTCGACCGGCCGGACGAATGGGCGGAGGCCCTGTGCGAGGTCATCGGATGGCGCGAGATCACCGAATCCGAACAGGGGGGCAGCACCGCCGACCTCCTCTCCGGCGCGGTATGTGAGCAGTAGCACTGCGCATCGTCACGGGTTCCCCTTGCGTAGGGACGACTCCTGGTTCGCCTGGTGGGCATCGCGGGTCAGCACGGCGGCCGCCACGACGAGAAACGCGGCGGCGGAGAGGACACCGAAAGCCGGGTTGATCCACGGAGGGATGGCGGCGGGGTAGCTCTCTCCCCCGTCGATGCGGCAGACGAAGCGAAGGGGCAGATAACTCGCGTCGTATCCGTCGACTTCGGCCGCCCTCGCCTCTCCGCCCGCCCTGACGCATGCGTCTCTCTGGCCGTCGGCCTCCATGAACGCCACATGGGAAACGCCCCACAGGTACACGCAGGCGGCCGCGCAGGTGGTCAGCGCGCCGCCGATCCTGAACCACAGCCACCTGCGGTAGGACGGCTCGTCGCGGCGCGCGATGGTCGAGGCCGTGAACGCGAGCAGGCTGAAAACGACGACGAGCCCGAACATCAGGATGACAAGCACGGTGATCTGGTCGAATCCCCGCCCTGCGCCGGAGGCCTGCGTGAGGAGGTCCTGGCTCATGGCGGCATCCTGGCTCACCTCTCGACGACGGGATAAGGCGTCAACCGGTCAACGGCTCGGCACACCCGAGGGCGGCCGAGCCGCTGACCGATTGGGGTCCGGGCGTGGGGCTAGCCTCCGCTGAAGACGCCCAGGCCGTTGGGGACCGAACGCTGGGAGCCGTCGGACGGGGTGTTGCGGACGCTGGTCGTGGTGCTGTCGCCCTCGCGGGCGACCAGCGTCGTCGATCCGCCGCCGTCCAGGTTGATCACGTCCTGGGTGGCGCCCAGGTCCTGCATGATGTCGGCCATCGACTGGAGGGTCGCGCCAACGCTGGACCCGCTGCGCCCGTCGACGGCCACCATGTAGAGCGTCGAACCGTCGGCGCTGGAGCCCACCGCCGTGCGGGGCGCCAGCGTGGAGGCGCTGTCGTCGAGCGTCAGCTCCGTGCCGTCCATGATCAGCACCAGGCCCCCGATCGCGGTCTGCAGCGTGCTGCCGTCCCCGCTCACGAGGTCGTGGTCGAGGCTCACGGAATCGCCCACGGCGAGCCCGTCGAGATGCGCGACGCCGTCGTCGCGGGCGACGAGGACGGTGGCGTCGGCGTCGATCTGCCCCGAGCCCGGTTCGTCGCTGACCCGGGTGACCACGCCGTCGACGATCTCGACCTCGGCGGTCTGCGTGCTGCACGGGCCGTTGCGGTCCGTGTCGGTGCCGCAGGTGGCGCGTTCCCGGGACTGGCTGCCCCAGTCGGCGTTGAAGACCCCGACCCCGTCGACCGGGATCGCGTACTGGTTGAGGCCCTCGACGTCGAACGAGCCCTCCGGTGTGGTCGCCGTGCCGTCCAGGTCCAGCGTCGTCACGGTGGGCATGCCGTCGGAGGTGATGCCGAAGACGTGCTCGTTGTCGGTGCCCGGGGGCCGGGTCGGGCCGTAGCGCTGCGCGCCCGGGACGGCGGCCTTCAGCGCGTGTCCGTCCACGATGGCGGGGCCGACGGGGGCGCCGGTCTGGCCGACGTTGAAGAAGTCGCCGTTGACACCGGCCACCGCGCCGAGCCGGTCCGCCTGCGCGGTGGTCGTGGCCGTCTGGGCGACCTTGCCGGGCCACAGCAGCCCGATCCGCGCCTGGGTCAGGTCGATCGTCAGCACGTAGCCGAGGGCCATGCCGTGGGAGGTCGGTATCTGCATCGACGTGAAGTCCACACCGGGCGCCACCTGCTCGCCCCGCGGGGTGCCGCCGACGAGCCACTGCCAGAACGTGGCGTCGACCGCGGTGCCGCCGCCGAGGCCGAAGTCGGCCTTGAACTCGGTGACGGCCGTGCCGGTCAGCGGGCCGAAGTCGCCGTCCACGGTGAGGCCGGAGCCGTACCGGTTGAGCTGGAGTTGCAGCGCCTCGACGGCGTCGCCCGTGGCACCGCTGTCCAGCGGCACGACGAGCTCCCGCCAGGTGGCCTCGTCGACGACGCCGTCCGCCGCCAGGCCGGTCGCGTTCTGGAAGTCCCGCACCGCGGCCAGCGTGTTCGGGCCGAAGATGCCGTCCGCGGTGATCGTCGCGCCCTCGTTCCGCAGCAGGTGCTGCGCCGTGAGCACCTGCACGCTCTCCTCGCCGTCGCCGACCTGCGGCCACGCCGGCGGCGTGTCCGCCAGTGCCGGGGAGATCGCCAAGCCGAGCATCGAGGCGAGCGTGGCAAGGACGACTGCCACCCGCCGCCAGACTGGTCCGTGCACCGAAGATCCCTTCGCCGTGGCTCTCACCCCGTCCGGCGCGGCCGGACCTGCGTGAGAGCGGTGAACTCTCGCCAGTGGAACGGTCGTTCACGGGAGTGTAGGGATCAGCGTGGAGCGTGCGGAAGGCCGCGTCAGGCGGCGCCGGGCTCGGTGCGACCGTGCGGCACGGCCCGCGGACCGCGGGTCCTTCGGACCGCAGGTCTTCCGGACCGAACGTGGCCGAGTTCGGCGCGTGCCCCGCCCGCGCGGGGGCCATATGTCATATTGCGGACGTATCTCCCGCGCTTCCGGATCTCTCGGATCTCCCGGATCTCCCGACGAAAGGAATGTCATGAAGCTCGCGGTCATCGGCGGTACAGGGCTGATCGGGTCACAGGTCGTCAAGGACCTGAACGCCGCCGGGCACGAGGCGGTACCGCATTCGCAGTCCACCGGGGTCGACGTCATCAGCGGCCAGGGGCTGGACGAGGCGGCAGCGGGGGCCGACGTCATCGTCAACCTGACGAACTCCCCGACCTTCGACGACGCCTCCCCGGCCTTCTTCCAGACCTCGATGGACAATCTTCTGGCGGCGGGCCAGAAGGGTGGCGTCGGCCATTTCGTCATCCTCTCGATCGTCGGCGTGGACCAGGTGCCGGAGCTGGTCTACTACCGGGCCAAGGCGCTCCAGGAGGACGTCCTGCGGGCCGGGCCGATCCCCTACTCGATCGTCCGCGCGACGCAGTTCATGGAGTTCGTGGACGCCGCCATGTCCTGGACCTCAGACGACGAGACCGTCCGGCTGCCCGCCACGCCGATCCAGCCGATCGCCGCCAAGGACGTGGCCGCCGCGGTGGCGGAGGTCGCCGTGGGCCCCCCGCTGGGCGGCATTCGCAACATCGGGGGCCCCGAGGTCTTCTCCCTGGACGAGCTGGGCCGGATCACCCTGTCCCACAAATCCGACGCCCGCACCGTCGTCACCGACCCCACCGCCGGCATGTTCGCCGCCGTCCACGGCGATGTCCTCACCGACCGGGACGCCCACCTCGCCCCCACCCACTACGCCGACTGGCTCCCCTGAGCCGCTCGCGGGCGCAGGCCGTCGAACGCGGCCCGCAGGATGGGCTCGACGTAGCCGGCGTCGCCGTGAATCGTGGCGATGGCGACGGTCATGTCGAGGATCTGCTCCACGGTGAGGTCATCACGGACCTCGTGCGCCTCCTGCGCGGCGACGAGAAGCGGTCGGCCGGCGGCCAGCACCCGGAGGCGGTTCTCGCTGAAGACGGGGTCGTCGCTGTCGGAGTGCGTCAACAGCTCGGAGGCGATGGCGTGCTTGCTGGCGAGGAAGGCGAAGAACCGGTGCAGCCAGGCCGTGAGCGCCGCTCCCGGCGTTTCGCCCTCGACGGTCTCCGCGGCCGCGCAGACGGCGTCGACCTCGTCGACGTAGAGGGCCTCGAGCAGCTCCCGGCGGCCGGGGAAGTTCCGGTAGAGGGTCGCCATGCCGACCCCGGCGCGCCGCGAGATCTCGGCCATCGACACCTGGGCGCCGGGTTCGGCGAACGCGGCGCGAGCGGCCGCGAGGATCTTGTCGCGGTTGCGCTCGGCGTCGGCACGCCTCGACGGCGAGGGCAGCTGGTCCGAGGTCATCGCGGTCCGCTTCTTCCGTGGGCCTGAGGGGATTCGTGGTCGTGAGTGGACGGGTTACCTAAGTGGATAGGCTATCCGGTACGCTGAACGGACAGGCTATCCGTTTCGGCGTGGAGCCTGATTCTACCCACGCGCCGCGATCCGCTCGCGGCGACCTGAGGTGACCTGAGGAGCCTGAAATGGACTACCGACCTCTCGGACGCACCGGCGTCTCCGTCAGCCAGCTGTGCCTGGGCGCCATGATGTTCGGCGCCTTCGGCAACACCGACCACGAGGACTCGGTCAAGATCATCCGCCGCGCCCTCGACGCCGGGATCAACTTCGTCGACACCGCCGACTTCTACTCCGGCGGGGAGTCGGAGCGGATCGTGGGAAAGGCGCTCGCCGGCCAGCGGCGCGAGAACCTGGTGCTCGCCACGAAGGTCAGCCTGCCGTTCGGCGAGGACCCCAACCAGCGTGGGACGTCGCGGCGGTGGATCACCCAGGCGGTCGAGGGCTCGCTGCGCCGGCTGGGCACCGACTGGATCGACCTCTACCAGATCCACCGCCTCGACGCGGCCGTCGACGTCGACGAGACGTTGGGCGCCCTGTCCGATCTGGTCCGCGCAGGAAAGGTCCGCATGATCGGCGCGTCGACGGTCGCCGCCTCCGAGATCGTCGAGGCGCAGTGGACCGCCGAGCGCCGCGGCCGCGAACGCTTCCGCACCGAGCAGCCGCCGTACTCGCTCCTGACCCGCGCCATCGAGTACGACGTGCTGCCGACCTGCCAGCGGTACGGGATGGGCGTGCTGACCTACAGCCCGCTGGCCGGCGGCTGGCTGACCGGGCAGTACCGCAAGGGCCGGGAGATAGCCGGGCCGGGCTCGATGGCACGGCAGAGCCGTTTCCCCGAGGCCTACGACGCCACGTCCGCGGCGAACGCGGCGAAGCTCGACGCCGCCGACGCCCTCGGGGCGCTGGCCGACGAGGCCGGGATGTCGCTCGTCCAGATGGCGATCGGGTTCGCCACCCGCCACCCGGCGGTCACCTCGGCGATCGTCGGCCCACGCACCATGGAGCACCTCGAGTCCTACCTGACGGCCGACGGCATCGACCTGCCCGACGACCTGCTCGACCGCATCGACGAGATCGTGCCGCCCGGACACACGGTCAACATCGCCGACAACATGTGGGGCACCAGCACCTCCACACTGGACGCCACCGCCCGCCGCCGGTAGCCGTCCTCAACCAGCCGGCCCCATTCTGCGCCCCCATGCTGGGAACGTTCACAGGTCGAAGCGGCGGTCCGACGGCTTGTCAGCGGCTCTGCCATGCGCTTCTCTTGAGCTGCCCTTGTCAAATATCTGTGATCGTTCCCAGCGCGTTCCCAGGGCCCCAGAAAGGAGTCGTGTCCACGATGAGGCGCAGATCTGGCCGCAGGGCGCTCTTCGCCCTGTTCATGGCGGCGGTCGTCCTGCCGGCGACCCTGCTCACCACGTCGTCCACCGCATCCGCCGCGAACTCGCTCAGCATGCGCGGCGCCGACGTGTCCACCGCACAGCGTGCCCTCGACCTCGGCGCCGCGTACTACGACGAGAACGGCACCGCCCAGAACCCGCTCGACATCCTCCAGGACCGCGGCGTGAACTACGTCCGCCTGCGCGTCTGGAACAACCCCGCCAGCGGCTACAACAACGTGCAGAAAGTGCTGGATTACGCGCGGCAGGTCGAGGCCAGGGGTCTCCAGCTGTTGATCGACTTCCACTACTCCGACACGTGGGCCGACCCGGGCAACCAGCACAAGCCCGCCGCATGGGCCAGTCACGGCATCGGCCAACTGCAGACCGACGTCTACGACTTCACCTACGACGTCTGCAACAGGCTCAAGGCCCAGGGCACCACGCCCGACAGCGTGCAGATCGGCAACGAGATCAACGTCGGCATGCTGTGGAACGACGGCAAGGTGATCAACAACGACTTCACCAACCTCAGCCTGCTCCTCAAGGCGGGCTACAACGCGACCAAGGCGTGCAACGGCGGCACCCAGGTGATCATCCACACCGCGAACTCCGACAGCGGCTCGAACGCCCGCTGGTTCTACGACGGGATCAGGGCGCAGGGCGTCCAGTGGGACATCACCGGGCTGTCGTACTACTGCAGCTGGCACGGGACGTTGGCCAACCTGTACAACGTCATCGCCGACATGCGGTCCCGGTACGGCAAGAACGTGGTCATCGCCGAGACCGCCTATCCCTTCACCTCGGCGAACGCCGACGGCACCGGCAACTCGATCACCTCCGGATGTTCGGACTATCCACTCACCTGGGAGGGCCAGGCCACCAACTTCGCCCATGTGCAGAACACCGCCCGCAACGCCGGCGCGATCGGCGTCTTCTACTGGGAGCCGACCTGGTACGCGGTCCCCGGCAACGGTTGGGACCCGTACGACATCAACAACAGCGGCAACGGCTGGGACAACATGGCCCTCTTCGACTGGTCGGGCAACGTGAACCCCAACGTCTGGTGGACCGCCTGACCGAACCCGCCGTGTCTCCCACCGTCTTCCCCGGAAGGACGTGCGGTCAAAGGACTGGCGCTGGTATGCGCTCTTCTGCATCCTGGGAAGCAGGGGGGAGACGATGGAGGCGGGCACGGCACGACCGTTATTCGGCCTGGAACCACTACTGGGTGGTCTCGTGCCGCGGATGGTCCTGGGTAACGAGGATCCTGACGCGCCGCGCGGCCTGCCACAGCCTGGTCCCATCGTCCGACTCGTCGGCGGTCGACTCAGCGGCAAGACCGCGCCGTTACGCACCCTCCGCGACACCTATGCCGGACGGACGCCGATGGTGTGGGCGGATCTCGCCGATCCCGCCTTCGGCCAGACCGGACTGGCCAACGTCACGCGGCGGGTGGGGGCCCGGGCCTCCCTGGTGACGCACCTGTTGTACCTGCTCACCGCCAAGCTGGGCGAGGACGTCCCGGGCATGCGGCGGATCGAGTTCCCGCGGCTCTCGCTCGGTCTGCTGATGGCCACCGCCTGGCAGCCCCGCCGCGGCGGCGACGGGGACGGGGACGACGAGGCAGACGGCGAGGACGGCGAGGACGGCCAAGGCGTGCTGCCCGCCGACTACCAGTCGGAGCTCGACGGCCTCCTGGAGTGGCTGGGGCAGGCCGCCTTCAGCCGCCCGTCGCGCGAACGACGGCGCCGGTTCGCGGCGCTGTTCGACGTGCTCGTCGGCAACCTGGCCGGCGTCGTCGGCCTGCCCGACGCGATCGCCGGTCTCGTCGTCGACACCGCCCGCCCCCTCCTGGAGTCCGCCAAGCTCGACGAGGCGCCGTTCCAGTGGTGGGGCCGGCGGCTGCGGACGTTGCGGGGTGTGCCCCACACGAACAACCTGTGGTGCCTCATCGCCTTCCACGCGCTCTTCCGGGAGGACGGCACCCGCGCCGACGCCGAGGAGGACCTGGTCGCCGCCCTCCTCGACGACATCGACGCGTACTACACCCGGAGCCGGCTGCGCAACGGCACCAAGCGCCCCCTGGTGCTGCTGGACAACGCCCACGCCCCGCCGGGGCGCCGGTTCCTCGAACTGCTCGGCCGGGGCTACGACGAGCGGGGCACCCGTCCGGTCATCGTGACCACCGCCCTCGACGACGGCTCCCAGCCTCGTCCGAGCCCGCTCAGCCGCATTGCCACGGGCCTGCCGGACCACGGCGTCGTGCGCCTCGCCCTGCCGGCACTGACCGGGGCCACCATCAGGGCCATGCTCACCAGCGCCGAGTTACCGCCCCATCTCGAATGGCCCGTCGCGCGGTTCAGCGGGGGCCGCGCGGGCTGCGTGCGCCATCTGGTGGACGCCGCGGCCGGCGCACCCGAACTGCCGGGCTTTCCCCCATCGGCCCCGGACGCGGTTGGCGACAGCGACGGCGACGGCGACGCGCCCACGTTCGCGGACCGCCTGCTCGAACGGCTCCTTCCGAACCGGGAGATGCGCGACGACCTGACCCGCCTGTCCCCGGCCCTGGACGCCACGGCCGCGCACCGGCTCTGGCGGGCCCGTGCGCTGACGCCGAGCGACGGGCACGACCTCGACGCGGAACAGCGCTTCGCGGCGGTGCGCGAGGAACTGGCGGCCGGCCACTGGGACCGTCGCCCGTGGCCGTGGCCGGCCGGGGAACCGGCCCACGGGAGCGTGCCCTACGTGGCGGACCGGGCGCTCCGCGCGCTGCTCCTGCACCGCCTGACGGCCACGGCGTCCGCCCAGGCCGCCCAGCTCTGGTCCAGCACCCACCTGTTTCTCCGCGCCCAGTACAACCCCCGCGGCCTGTCCCCGGAGAAGGCCGAGCACAGCGTCGCGTATCTCCACCACACGCTGGCGTTACACGACGTCGGCACCGTGGTGCGCTGTCTGCACCACCGGCTCGCCGGCAGCCGGCCCGAGGACTGGCTCGCTGCCGTCAACGCCGTCTGCGCCGCTCCCCACCCCCCCGACAGCGTGCCCGAGGTGCCCGACGACGCGGAGTGCCCGGCCTGCGGAACCGCCCGCGACGCGGACGCGCACCGGATGATCGAGGATCTCGTCCGCTTCGTCTGGCGCCATGCCGGCCCGCTTCCCCGCGCCCCCGCCTCCGCCGACGTGCCCTCGACGATCACGCACGCCTCGCTGCTGCTGCACCTCCACAACGAACAGCGCGGCATCCTCAAGGACGTGGCGAAGGTCTGGTACCGCGCGCTGAGGAAGGGAGTGCAGGCGCCCGACCTGCCCCTGCCGAAAGGAGCACAGCCGTGACCCCGCGTCAGGATTCGCCGAGGTCGCCTCGTGAGCGGCTGCGTGGTTGGTGGAACGGACTGGGCATCGTCACCCGGAAGGCCCTCCGTGGGACCGCGATCGTGCTGGCGGTGGTGCTGCTGGCGGGCACGGGTTGGTGGGCCACGGACACCTTCCTCCTGACCGAACCGGATCTGAGCTGCGAGGGGGGCGAGGACGAGGAGATCGCCAGGCCGAGCGAGGACGCCGAATGCGTCGGCATCACCGACGGCTCGTACGTCTTCGCCGAGAACCTGGCCGACATCTCCCGCCGCATCAAGGCGGAGAACGACCGGGTGGAGAAGGAGGCGGAACGGGAACGCGAGCCCGTGCCGTATGCGACCGTCGCGTTCCTACTGCCCTTCACCTCCGGCGACCCCGTCGAGCAGGGACACATGCTCCGCGAGCTCCAAGGCGCCTACCTGGCGCAGTTCCGCGCCAACCGGGAGGAGCTGGGGCCCAACATCCGGCTGGTGCTGGGGAACACCGGCGAGGGCGACAGACTGTGGCGCGATGTCGTCGACCAGCTGACGGAGATGGCCCGATCGCCGGAGCACCAGCTGCGCGCTGTGGCCGGCTTCGACGTCAGCACGGAGCACACCGAGGCGGCCATCCGGGCGATCACCAACGAGGCGAACCTCCCCATGGTCGCCGGCCCGCTCACCGCCGACGACATCCAGAACGGGCCGGAGAACGCCTTCCCCGGGCTGGCGAAGGTGGTCCCCGACAACAGCGACCAGGCCGAGGCGCTCGCCTCGCACTACGAGGACATCGATCCGGCGCGCACGCTCCTGGTCGAGGACCTACGGGAGAACGACAACTACGTCGACTCGCTCCGGGACGTGTACCGGGAGCGGACGGAGGAGGCGACGCAGGCGCCGGAGACGTTCCGCTCGGAGGGCAACGAGGTGGGCACCCTGCCCAACGAGTTCGCCGCCATGGTGAACGGCATCTGCAACATGCCGGACGTCGACACGATCTACTTCGCGGGGCGCAACGTGCAGTTGCGCGTCTTCGTCAACGCGCTGGTGGATCGCAGCTGCCTGGACAAGCCGTACACCGTGATCACGATCTCCGGAGCGTCCACGCTCGTCACGGACGAGGAGTTGGACTGGGACGGGCTGGCGGAGAGCGACGTCACCGTGCGGTACACGAGCAACGCCCATCCGGAGATGTGGACGGCCGGGGACGTGCCCGCCACCGGCGGCTCCGCGGCGGACTACCAGGAGCTGCTCGACGTGCGCGAACGGGCCGACCTGGCGACGGGCGACCATGCGGTGGGCCTCTCCGACTCCCGGGCGATCACCATGTACGACGCGGTCACCACGGCGATCGCCGGCATCCGCAACGCGGTGACGCCGGGCAACGCCGTGCCGGCCCTGGACGACGTGGGGAAGTCCTGGGCGCGGATGCACGGCGATCCGGGCAACTTCGTGCACGGCGCCGGCGGTTGGATCTGCCTTGACGCGTACGGCAGGCCGTACAACAAGGCGGTCGCGATCGTGGAACTCGACCCCGCCACCAGGGACATCCGCTTCGTGGCCGTCGCCTGGCCCGCGGGCAATCCCCCGGACCCGGACTGCCATATCCCCAACACCCCCTGACCCTCCGGCCGCCGCCGCGGCCCTGATCCGGATCAGGCGAAGCGCTCCCGCGCGATGCGGGCGCGACGCACCCGGGCGGCGGCTCCGTCACGTTGACCGGCGGCACGGTCTCCGCGCCTTTGGCGGGCGGCTCGTTGGGCGCCCTGATCAACGCCGGCCTCATGGGCGCCGACGGATCCGCGGGCATCCCGGTCGCCGGGGTGGCCCGGGCGTACGTGGCGGCGGTCGAAGGCGCGGCGCGGGGCGAGATCGTCCGGCCCTGACCGCCGCCCGCAGGGTCAGCTCAGCGGCGGCCAGGCGTTGCGGAGCAACTCCGCGAAGTGCTCGGGGAACCACTCGCCGGCCGGCGGCGCGTCCGGCAGCGCGCCCGTCGGGTCGTAGCTGGCGTCGGGGTACGCGTCGTACTCCGGATCGCACATCAGGTCCGGGGCCAGTCCGGTCGGGAACTCCAGCCCGGTGCCGTCGGACTCCCCCGGCGGCTTGGCCCACACGTAGGCGTCGACGCCGGGTGCCGGTGCCGCGGTGGGGCGTTCGCCCAGCCCGGAGCCGGCCTGGTTGCACCAGTTCTGCGCGGCGAACCGGCGGTCGGTGCGGCTCTCGTCGACGAACTCGTCCACCGGGAGGGTGCTGGACCCGGGACCGGTGGGCCGGTTCGGGCCGCCCCAGCCGTTGCGTGAGGTGTCGATGAGCGTGCCGACGTTCTCGTCGAAGCCGGCGGCGACGAGCTCGGTGCGGAACGCCTCGGCGAACGGGAGTTCGTCGATGTGCCGGTTCCAGTCGACCCAGCGGCTCTGCAGGACCGGGGCGCCCATGATGACGTCGTCCACGTCGAAGTACGGCTCCTCCAGCACGGAGTAGTCCTCGACGTTGGCTACGAAGCCGTGCACGGCGTCGGTGGTGCTGCCGGCCGCCGTCGCGGCGGCGTGCAGGACGTCGACCGCGGAGAGGAAGTCGTCGTCCCAGCCGAGCCAGCCGTGGTGGCTGATGTCCAGGTAGGGATAGACGTTCGGCAGCGCGCCGAGCTGACTCAGCGCGTAGCCGATGTTGTTGACGTAGTTCCCGGTGGCCTTGGCCGCCTCGCACTCCTGCGTGTAGATGTTCCGCGGGTAGGTGTGCGAGATCAGCCGGTCGAGGGCGTGCGGCTCGACGATGGTGACGACCCGCAGGTCGGCGTAGGCCGGGTCGGCGAGGATCTCGGCGATCGGGTCGACGAACTCGGCGCGGTACCGCGGCTGGTCCTGCGGGCCGAGCTCGCCGTGCGAGACGAGGCGGTCGCAGTTGCGTCCGGGGATGTCGTAGAGAACGAGCTGGACGACGTCGGCGTCCTGCGCCAGCGCCTCGTCGAGATGCCCGCGCAGGCCCATCCCGCCGTCGGCGCCGCCGATGGTGGCGATCCGGTCCAGCCAGACGGCGGTGGGCTGGTCGGAGACCACCTCGCCGCCCGGCACGGAAACCGCGTTGGCGGACCATTCGGGGTTCACGTATACCTGGGCGCCGGCGTAGGGGTTGTCCACGCGCTGGGCGGCGGCGCGTTCGATCGCGGCGGCGGTGTCGGCGGCGGTGTCGGCGGTGCTGCCGACGGCGGGTCCGCTGATCCCGGCCAGGAGCGTGGCGGCGAGTCCGAGGACCGCCGCCGCGGATCTGGACCAGGAGCGGGTACGGGGGTGGGACGGTGCGTGGCGCGGCATGGCGACTCGGCCTCCCGGGAAGAAACGGCTCGTGAGTGGACGGACCGGCGATGGGAGCGCTCCCACCCTCATCAGGGCCAGAGTGTCGAAGCGTTCCCCCGTCCCGTCAAGGGGTCGCGTCAGACGACCAGGCGCATCACCCACCGGACCTCCCACTCCACCCAGAGACCGCCGGAACCAACCAGTCGGCCAGCTATTCCTGTGTTGTTCGGACACGTTGGCGACGCGAGGGAGAGCAGAAACGTCATGGGCCGTCATCCCCCGGACAGCACCGGCGGCTGACAAACTCGGGCGACGCGATGACGTGCACCGCCTACGGTGCGAGGCATGCACCGAAGCCGCGTCTACGCCGTTCTGATCGACACTCCCAGCGCCGAGGCCGAGCAGGCGGCGGCCTTCTGGTCCGCGGCCCTCGGCGTGCCCGCCGTGCCGGACGCCGAAGAACCGCAGTTCACCGTGCTGCACGAGGCCCTGCCTGGGCTGGTTACCGCGGTCCAGGCGGTCGATGACGCGCCCCGTTTCCATCTCGACATCGAGTCCGACGACGTCGAGGCCGAGACCGCCCGGCTGCTGGCCCTCGGCGCCACCCAGGTGGCGCGCTGGCTGGAATGCCGCATCCTGCGCGTGCCCGGCGGCCACCTGGTCTGCGTCCTGCCCGTGCACAGCGCCCCGGACCTCTTCGAGGCCAAGGCCACCACCTGGCACTGAGTACGCTCGACCCGTGTTCACCATCGCAGAACGGGAGCGGGTCCGGGACCTGCTGCTCGCACATGCCCAGGCGGACGACGCCGTCGTCGGCGCCGCCTTCACCGGCTCGCTCGCCGTCGGCACCGAAGACCGCTGGTCGGACACCGATCTGGTGCTCTCCGTCCGCGGCGAACTCGCCACCACCCTGCGGGACTGGACGCGTTGGTGCTACGAGGAACTCGACGCCCAACACCACTGGGACCTGCCCGTCGAGCCGAGCATCATCCGCGTTTTCCTCCTCCCCGGATGGCTCGAACTCGACCTCACCTTCGCACCAGAAACCCACTTCGGCCCGCGCGGCCCGCAGTGGCGGACCCTCTTCGGCGAGCCGCAACCGCTCGAACACTTCGCGGCCCCGGACGGCAACACGGTGATCGGGCTCCTCTGGCACCACGCGCTCCACGCCCGGATCTGCGTCCAACGCGGCCGTTGGCTACAAGCGGAGCACTGGATCAGCGCCATGCGTGACCACGTGATCACCCTGGCCTGCCTGCGTCTTGGCCATCCTCACGCCAACGCGAAGGGCGCCCATCTCCTTCCCGACGAGCTGACGAAGCAGTTGGAGACCACCCTCGTCGCCTCGCTCACCGCACCCGAACTCCAACGCGCCCTGCACCAGGCCGTCGCCGTCGCCACGGATGAACTCCAACGAACCGCGCCCTCACTCGCCACCCGCCTGGGCCCCATGCTCGCAGAGCTCACCGCTTCCTGAACGAGCCGACGAGGCCAACGGGCCCGGCGGTCGGGATGGCCGCCGGGCCCGTTGGCGTGGTGTGTCGTCGGGTTCGGTCCCGCGATACCGCGATTCTTACGCGGCGTCCGGGCCGACGTCGGATGCGGTGAGGGGCTCTCGGGTGACCGCGGCCGACGAGTGTTCGTCCGCTCCGACGTCCGTGGTGCCGGCGCGGGTCTGGCCGTCCATGTCGTCGGTGACGAACGGGTAGCCGTCGCTGCCGGCATCGATCGCGGGGCTGTCCGCGCCGATGCGGTACAGGGCCCCGTCCTCGGCCAGCAGCGGATCGACCTCCAGGATGGCGGAGTCGGGCTCGGTGACGCCGACGGTCGCGGAGCCGGTCGGCCACGCGATGTTTCCGGTGTAGGTCATGTCCTCGGGCGTCATGAGTTCGTTGAACAGCTTGCCCTGGTCGCCGACGACCACGTTGTTCGCGATGACCGAGTCGACCGGGGCGAGGTCGTAGTTGGCGCCGATCTCGATGTTCGAGACGTTGTTCACGAAGGTGTTGTTCACCACCATCGCTCGGTAGACGCGCCAGTGGTCGCTGAGCGCCCCGGAGGTGTCCACGTCGCCGCCGTCGAGTTGCAGCGCGGCGTCGTAGCCGGTGCCGGTGAGGCCCTCGAAGTAGTTGTTGTAGACCTTGTGGTCCTGGCCGTAGATCCGGATGCCGCCGGTCCCGGGCTTCCCCTCGCCGAAGAAGTAGTTGCCGTAGAACTCGCCGCCGTTGCCGTGCCGCTGCGTCACCGTGCCCTGGGAGGCGCGGAAGGTGTTGTAGCGGACGATGTTGTCGTTGCTCTTCACGGAGATGATCTCCGGGTCACCGTCGCATTCCTCGAAGAGGTTGTACTCGATGACGGTGTGTCCGCTCGACTCGGAGATCTCGCTCCAGCCGACCCGGATGGCCTCCATCTCGTTCTCCGCGCGGGGGCCGATGTTGCGGAAGTGGTTGTGATCGATGCGGTCGTACTGGGACTGCTCGGTCTCGGAGCCGTCGATGGTGATGAAGTTCCCCAGCTGGTGCTTCTCCTCGAACAGGTTGTGGTCGATCCGGTTGTGGTGGCTGTTCGCCCCGCCGATGAGGACCCATTTCAGCGACTCCTCCTCGGTGAGCCGGAAATGGTTGCGGGTGAGGCGCACGTTGTTCGAGCTGGTGATCTTCAACGTGTCGCTGTTCGTCCAGGTCAGGCCCTCGAAGGTGACATACGAGGAGTCCGAGACCTCCAGCTGCCCCTCGTTGATCTCCGCCTCGCCACGGTTTGCCGCGACCACGGTGATGGGCTGGTCCTCGGTCCCGTGCTTGTCGGACATCTCGCCGATCTCGTACTGGCCGTCCGCCAGCTCGATCCGGTCGCCGGCCTGCGCGTCGTCGAACGCGGCCTGCAACTGGTCCGAGTCCGAGACCTCGACGGTGCGGCCAGGACCCGGGTCATCCGGGTCATCCGGGTCGTCGGGGTCATCCGGGTCGTCGCCGTCGGTGTTCCAGACCTCGACCTCGGTGAGGCTGTTCCAGTCGCCCTCGCCGTCGCCGGTGTAGCCGTGTCCCAGATAGCGGATCCTGGAGGTCTCCACGGCATCGAACGTGAACGACTCGAGCGCCGTGCCGGTGCCGCTGGTCTCGCCGTCGTGGACGGTCGTCCAGCTGGTGCCGTTCCAGGCCTGCAGCTCGAACACGTTCTGCCGGGTGCTGCCCTGGTGCACGGCGAGCCTGACCTCGTTGACGGTCTCGGTCGCACCGAGATCCAGCTCCAGCCAGGCCCCGTCGCCCTCACCCGACCACCGGGTGGACAGGCTGCCGTCCACCGCGTTCGCCGGCTCGTTCTCGTCACTCGTGCTCGCCGTGACCGCGCCGGCCGCCGGGGTGAGCTCCACGTCGACGGCCTGCGCGGTCCCCGGCATGACCAACGCCCCGGCTCCCACGGCGAGAACGGCGACCGCCACCGGCAGCCGCGCGCGTCCCCGCGGCACGAAACGGGACAAGCGGGTGTGTCTCACAGAGTTGCCCTCCTTGGTCGAGCTCCTCCTCGGCGGCAACCGAGGGGACGTCACGCGCGACCGTAGAGGGCAGCTTCTGAGAGGGGTCACGAGAACCCGAGGAGGGTCCCCGCCCGCGCGGTCATCCGGTGACGTACTCCGGCTCCGCCTCCCCGGAACCCGCCGCCCGAGGGCTCACGGCCCGGCGGCGGGAGCCCAGCCAGCCCGCGGCCAGCAGGACGGCCCAGACCGCGCCCACATAGAGGGAGATCCGGGCGTCGGAGTCGAGGATCATCACCCCGACGACGAAGAGCAGGAACACCAACGCGACGGCGCTGCCCAGCGCGCCGAAGGGCGCGGGGAAGGACGAGGCGGGCAGCCGCCCGGCGACCACGGCGCGGCGGTAGCGCATATGGCTGACCAGGATCATCGCCCACGTCCAGATGCCGCAGGCGGTGGCGACGGAGGTGACGTAGACGAACGCCTTCTCGGGCACGAGGTAGTTGAGCACCACGCCGAAGCCCATGAACGCGACGGAGAGGGTGATGGCGGTGGCCGGCGACTGGCGGCCGTTGAGTCGCCCCAGCCGCGCGGGCGCCTCCCGGTTCGCGGCCAGGTCCCGCAGCATCCGTCCGGTGGAGTACATGCCGGAGTTGCAGGAGGACAGGGCCGCGGTGAGGACCACGAAGTTGACGATCGCCGCGCCGAAGGGCAGGCCGATCTTGCCGAACGCCGCGACGAACGGGCTGACGCCCTCGTCGAACTCGGTCCACTGCACCACACAGAGAATGACCGTCAGGGAGCCGACGTAGAACAGGGCGATACGCCAGGGCAGCGTGTTGATCGCCTTCGGCAGCGATTTCTCCGGGTCGGCGCTCTCCCCCGCGGTGACGCCCACCAGCTCGACGGCGAGATACGCGAACATGACGCCCTGGAGCGTCATCAGGCTGGAGCCGATGCCGGTGGGGAAGAAGCCGTCATGGGCCCACAGATTCGAGACGGCCGCCTCGTCCCCGGCATCGGAGACGCCGAGGGTGAGCACGCCGAGTCCGATGACGATCATCCCGATGATCGCGGTGACCTTGATCATCGAGAACCAGAACTCGATCTCGCCGAAGACCTTCACCGAGATGAGATTCACGCCGAAGAGCATCACGAGGAACACCAGCGCGCTCACCCACTGGGGAATCTCCGGGAACCAGTAGGTGACGTAGATGGCCGCCGCCGTCAGCTCCGCCATGCCCGTGACCACCCACAGCAGCCAGTAGGTCCAGCCCGTGGCGTACCCGTAGAACGGCCCCAGGAACTCTCTGGCGTACTCCGAGAAACTCCCCGAGATCGGGCGATAGAGCAACAGCTCCCCGAGCGCCCGCATGATCAGGAAGATCACGACACCCGCCAGGGCGTACATCAGTACGAGACTCGGCCCGGCCTCGGCGATGTTCGCGCCCGCCCCCATGAACAGGCCGACGCCGATGGCACCGCCGATCGCGATCATCTGCACCTGGCGACTGCCGAGACCCCGGTGGTACCCCTCATCGGGCCCAGATCCGGCCTCTGGTTCGTTCTCCGGCTCTTTCTCCGGCTCCTTTACTTCGGTCATGACAGCCCCTTGTACCCCCCTCGCCCCACCTCATGCGGGAGGCACAACCCTCACGCCGGGAGATCACCGAAGAATCACCCAGGTCATCCTTCGGTCTCCCCATATCCGCGACGTGCCCGCCCGGAGAAACCGCCCCGGCGAGCAGATGCGCGTACGGCCACGCTGGGGCCGCACCAGCGCGCTGGGGCCGGCCTGTGGCGACCGGACCCCAGCACGCGGACCCAACCGATCAGATGCCGATCTTGTCAGCCTTGTTCCGCCAGTTTCCTCCGTGGACATAGTCCACGAAAGCAAGGTTCGACACGGCCTGCTGCGCACCGATGAGCAACTCGGGATCGGGCTGCCAACTGCGGGCGTCGACCAGTCTGGCGCCGCCCTGTTGCCGCTTGTTGGCTACGCTCGTTGTCTGATCCCTGAACTCGCAGTCAGCGAGGTCCCTGACAACCGAACTTTGGAATTGCAATCGACGGCCCGAATCGTGCGAGTCCTCGTCCCGGAAATCCGCCCTGTCCCACAGACAGACCCAGCCCTGCGGGCAGTCGCTGTATCCGAGGGGGGATACTGCGGTGTCGCCGGCAGCGGCAGGCTGGTGCCCAGGTCCGCTCAGCTCGGGCGCTCCGGCGAGGATCCTGGCCAGCTTGTCGGCGTCCTCGATCCACATCGGGCTGAACGCGATGACCTGGTTGGCCCCGAGCGTGGCGACCTCGACGTTGGTCCGGAGGCCGACGAGGCCGTAGAGGTGCCGGAGGTTGTCCCTCACGGCGAGGGCGTTGAGGGGGGTGGTCTGCTGCTCGCTCTCTGGGGGCATGAACTGCTTCTCCCTGCGGACTGTAACGACATCACCTTCCACGAGGCCGACCACCTGAAGCAGCTCTGGACGCTGGCCAGGCAGAACCCGTTCGTGGACAAGTACGAGAAGTACCTGAGGCTCCAGTCAGAGGCACGGGTGATGTATCAGTACGCGCCCTGCATCATCCTGGACTACTTCAGACCGAGGCGTACGCCCGGGAACTGCTGGGGGCGTCCGGCGTGTTTCTCGACGACCTTGACGATCAGGTGCAACTGCGACTGGACCGGCAGGTCATACTGACGGGCGAGGACCCGGCCGAGTACCGGGCCATCATCGACGAGGCCGTCCTACGCTGCTCTCTGTCCGACTCCGAGGAGTGGCGTGAGCAGCTTGGCCATCTGGTCGAGATGTCGAAGCTCCCGAACGTGACGATTCACGTGCTGCCGCAGGCGGCAGGCCTGCACGGACTCACGAACACACACACGATGCTGATGCGTCTGCCGAAGGGCTCCTCGGTGGCCTACACGGAGACTGGCCAGTCCGGGGACCTCATCGAAGATACCAAGGAGACTGACCGCCTCCAGGTGCTTTACGATCGCCTCCGAGACAAGGCGTTGTCGCCACAGGAATCTGTGGCGTTCATCGACAAGTTGATGGAGGAGCGCACGTGCAAGCCCCCAGAGACCTGAGTGACGCCCGCTGGCGCAAGTCGAGCTAAGCAACGGGGGAGCCGACAACTGCGTCGAGGTCGCAGACGGCTTCCTCAGGGTTGTCCCCGTCCGAGACAGCAAGAACCCCGGCGCCACTCTGGTCGTGTCCACCGACGCCTGGACTGCGTTCGTGGAGGAACTCAAGGGCTGACCGCGCGAGGCGACCACCCCGCCGCTGGCCGATCGGTGTCGGCGTCAGGGGTGGTCGTCGGTCGGGTGGGGTGGTGTCCTCCCCGGTAGGGTCCGGCGGGTGAGGTGAGTTTTCGGCGGCGCGTTGGCGCGTCGCGCGCGAGGTCCGACCCGCCGCCTTAAGTGGCGGATCCTTCGTCGTTCCCGGAGATGCTCATCCATGACGCCGCACAGCGAGACGATCGCCACCGCCCTCGCGCTCCACTGGGACCTTCCCGACGCCGAGGTCACGCCCCTGATGGGAGGCATGAACTCCGCCACCTGGCACGTCCGGCACCATGGCAGGGAATGGGTGGCGAAGGCCGTCCCCGACGGGTCGTCCGCGGATCAGTTCTGTTACGGACTGGACCTCGCCCTGCACGTGGAAGACGCCGGAATACCCTGTGGCGCCCCGGCGCTCACCCGCACCGGACACCCGACGGTCGCGCTAGCCGGTCACGAACTCGCGCTCCTGCGCTGGGTCCGCGGTCGGGAGCTGGACGGCGGTGACGAGGGTGACATGGTGCTCATGGGCGCGACCCTCGGCCGCGTCCACCGGACGCTCGGCACCGAGCCGGTCACCAGCGACGAGGCGTGGTCGCGTTTCGACCTGCTGGCGGGGATCGACGACGCCGCCGTCCTGGAGCTGCGCCCGTGGATCCGCCCGGCCATCGAAGCGGTCGCGACGCGGCTGCGCCGGCTCCGCCCGGAAAGCCTGACCTGGGGACCCGTCCACGGCGACCCCGCACCGGAACACTTCCGCCTCGACCCCGCCACCGGCCGATGCGGCCTCATCAACTGGGGTGCCTCCGGCTCCTGGACCCGGATGTACGACCTGGCCACGGTCGTGATGGACGCCGGCGGTCCGGCCCACGCTCGGCCCCTGATCCGCGCCTACCTCGACCAGGAGCCACTCCCCCGCGAAGAAGTCGACCGGGCCCTGATCCCGCTGCTCGACTTCCGGTACGCCGTCAACACCCTCTACTACGCCGAACGGATCCTGCACGACGACCTCACCGGCGTCCCGGATCGAGCCGGCAACGAGGACCGCCTGGAGCAGGCACGCCAGTGGCTCGTCCGACCCTCACCCTGATCCTGTACCGACCGAGGCGTCGGGTGTCAGGTCGGGCTCACGGACTGGTTGACGGCCCCGGCTCCCCGGCCGGGGCTGCTGTTCCACTGGCGGACGGTCGCGGCGAGCCGCTCCAGTCGGGTGTCACCGGGGCGCACCGCGATCTCGAGATGGCTCTCCTTCGGCGTCGGCTCGTCGCCTCCCCACCGGACGACGTCCTGGCATTCGGCGAGTATGTGTCGGACGGCGTCGAGCTGCTGGGGATACAACCCGCCCCCGACACCGACGGGGTAGGCGCCGGGGCGAAGCGCGAGGGCGGTGCCCGAGAGGTGGTTGCTCTCATAGGGCTGCGCGACCGAGCGGTCGGCGAGGTGCCCCGTGACCTCCCCGGACCTCAGAACATCCACCTCGTAGTGGAAGCGTCGGGCGACATGGAGGAGGACGACGGCCGCGTCTCCGGGAAGGAGTTCCACGTCGAGCCCGCTGCCCTCGATCCGGTGCGGATGCGTTTCCGTCCGGCTCACGACCGGCCAGCCGTTGAGCGTGGTGCCGTCCTGCCACCGGTCGGTGGGCTGCTCGGTGGGCGCGGGCGTCGCGCCGGCAACACCGGCGACACCGGTGCTCCACAGGACGGTGGTCCCGGCCACCGCCAGGCCCGAGGCGAGTAAGCGTCGGCGCGGCAGGCCGGAGCGAGTCTCAGTCATCTGTGTGGCTTCCCTTCGACGGGTCGTCTGCGCGGTTCGTGCCATGTCGGGACGGTTCCGCCTCCGCCTCGCGCGGCGAAATTCGCCGGGCGAGCAGCGTGGTGAGGAACAACAGGAGCCCGGCGGCGCCGGTCGCCTGGAGGAGGCAGAGGGTCAGCTCGTCCGCGCCGGGGATCTCGACCTCCACCTCGGTGCCGTCCGGCCAGCGGCACACCGTCCTCACCGGCAGCACCTTGGACGACAGCTCGACAGGCTCGGCCCTCGGAGGAGCGTTCTGGTAGCCGAGTTCCTGACGGCACACCGTTATGCTGAAGTCCTCTCCGAGCCAGTAGGGGACCTTGAACCCCATCAGGAACGACGCAAGAGTCAGTACTCCGGCCGCCACGGTGACGACCTTGAGAACGACGGCGACATTTGACAGGAGAGAACGCATCATCCGGCTCGCCACGTCCTCAGCGCTCGGGGCGGTTCGGCCTCGGCCCGAAGTCGGAGAACGTTCGCGAAGCCCCTCAGGAAGGAATCCATCTCGGCTATCGACAGGTCGGCGGGCATGACGTCGACGTAGCGCAGGAAGTAGTTGTCCCGACCAGCGTTCATGACCAGGCCGAGATCGCCCACCAAGACCTCGCGGGCCGCAGCGTACGCGATATCCGGATCGGCGCCGAAGCGGTTCCCGTACATCTGTCGGAACCGGTATCGGAACTGGTTTCCCGATCCGAATACCCGCACCACCTCGTCCGGTAGAGAAGCGCCGAAGCGGATCGCCGTTCCGATCTCGAAAGCGTCGATGTCAGCCATCATGTCGATACTGGCAAATTCTGTCTGTCCGTCGATGCGGGCGAGCTGCTCCATGCAGAAGTCGAAGCCGGACACGCCGTCACCCCGTACCGAGTCCCAGTTCCCGTAGAAGGTGACCCAGTCTCCCGCCCAGCCGGCGAAGTCGGCCTCGTTGATGGCGGTTCGGTCCTCCGGCATCCCCTTGAGGAGCACGCCGTTACAGGAGGCTCCGAAATGACTGACGTCGTAGAGTTCCCCCGTCCCGGGGTCCACGAAGCGTGACATGCGTTCCAGGCCCGAGCCGTTGACGTAGTCGACGAAGTTCTCGTGGATAGGGCCGAGCAGTGCCATCCACCGCTGGTTGTTGTAGTTCTCGGCGCGGAGGTACTCCAGCGTTCTGAGACTGGGATCACCGTCTCCGAAGTCCTGCGCCAACTCGTAGACGCTGTTGATCCAGGAGATGAACTGATCAACGCTGGCGCCGGGGGTGTTGACGGCGGAGACGCCTCGGTCCGTTCCGGTGCGCCAGACGTCCTTGTCGATGGCTATCTGTCCGTCGCCCGACCCCACCGAGATCTCGGCGATCTGGTTGTACGCCCAGTTGCGGGGCAGCGGGAAGCCCATGTTGCCGCTGAATCCCGTGGACATCCCGCTGACGAAGGACCAGCGGGCGCCGGACTCCTCGGTGATGCGGGCGCACACGTTGCGCGACCCGTACACCCCGTGGGAGTACCTCCCACCCATGCTGCCCAGTCCCGCCACGACGCCGTGGAAGTAGGGGATGACGTAGTCGTCGATCTCCGGGTCCGTCGCGTCGTAGTCCACGGCGAAGTAGATGACGGTGCTGGCGGGGAATCCGTACTCGACGGCGGCGCGGTGCGCGTCCTCGGCGTCGGTCCGCCCCTGGGCGTAGGTGAAGTACGAGGCCTCGCCCCCGTAGTACTGGGAGATCGGGAAGACGCGCAGACCGTTGGAGAAGATCGTTGCCAGTTCTCCTGGCTGGATGCGCTTGTTGAGGGGATTGCCACTCGGCCGCTCGTCGAGATAGCGGCCCACGATCTGGTACCCCGCGGAGATCAGGGTCTGGGCCCTCGCGGGCGTCACGGTGCTGATGCAGTCCGCCGCCGTGCCGGGACGGCTGGAATCCCCTGTGGACACCAGGAGCTGCGCCCAGGTTGCGAAGTCCCCGCGGCCGTTCTCGGTGAGCATGGAGAAGTGCTGGAACTCGCGGACCTCTTCCTCCAGCGCGCTGTTGAAGGTGTCGCTGAAGGCCTCGGAGGCGCCGTTGAACACCATCCCGGCGCGGAAGAGACGCACGAAGACACCGCTGTCCCCGGCGGCGACCGGATGCTCCCTCAGGCCAGCCTGCGTGCCCGGGCCGAAGACCCCGTTGGCCACGTCGTCGGACATGCCGATCTCGTACTGGATCGCGTAGATCAGCGCTTCCTGGACGTCGCGGGAGTAGTGCCCGTCGCAGGGCATCAGGAAGAACTGGGAACGGTCGATGTAGCGCCCATTCAGCCATTGCTGGATCGTCCGCACATTCTCGGACCCGCCGGTGACCAGCACGTACGCGTCCATGGTGAGGAGCGCCTTGAAGATCTTCGGCTCCACGACGGGGGTGGTGTCCTGCAGCCCGGCGTTCGTCTTCAGGTCGTAGATCGCGTCCTGCGTGAGCAGGTCCCAGGTGCCCTCGCCGTCTCCGCCCCAGTAGCCCTTGCAGAAGAGGGCGTGCTGGACGATTTTTCGGATGTTGGCCTTCGGTTCGCTCGCGTCGATGGGGCCCCGCTCGGTGAGCAGTCCCAGCGTGGTGGGCCCGAAGTTGTCCGATAACGCGGTGATGCCGAGTTCGTGCTGTAAGCCACGAGTGAAGGAGTACATCGTCGACCAGCCGGTGTTTCCGTCCTCGGGACACCGGTTGTAGCCGTTCACGTTTCCGTAGGTGGCGTTGACCCATCGCTGAGCAGCGAGAACCTTCTCGTCCATGCCTGTGCTCCCCCTCTGGTTGACTCGGTGCCCCCCGGCCCGAAACCGAATGTAAGTGCCGCCTCTCTCCCCCACCAGGGCGCGAACCGTGCACAGGAACACCGAAATCGCCTCAGCTCCAGCACTGCGTGACGGTCATAGGAAGAACATCCATGGCGTGAGGACAAAAAGGGGCGTTTCGCGCCATGGCGTGACCGACCGTAACTCCACGCTCATGGCGTGAACTGGGTCACAGGGCCATAGCCGCCTCATCGGCGCGGAGCGCACCGGGCGTGCACTCCGGACGCGGTCCGCAACACCCCTCAAGCCCCCGGGCCTTCATCCGGAGGCCATCTGAGCAGCGGGCTGGCGTCAGGTTCACTCCACAGCATCGGCCGGGGCCACCTTGCCCCTTCACCGATGGAGGACGTCCATGGCCAGATCCGCCCGATCGCTGTCCCGCCGTCAGACGCTGTCGCTGGGCGGCGTGAGTGCCGCCGCCGTGCTGTTGGGGACCGGGGCGTGGAACGCCTCCAGTGCCGCCGCGGCGCCCCGTAGGAGCGGCAATCCCTTCACCCTCGGCGTGGCCTCGGGCGATCCGCAGGCCGACGGCGTGGTGTTGTGGACGCGTCTGGCGCCCGACCCGTTCGTGGAGAACGGCACCGGCGGGATGCCGGCGACGCCGGTGCGGGTCGAGTACGAGGTGGCGCGGGACGAGCGGTTCCGCTCGGTCGTCAAGCGCGGAAGCGTGGTGGCCACGCCGGAGCTTGGACACTCGGTGCACCCAGAGATCCACGGACTCCAGCCGGACCACGAGTACTTCTACCGGTTCCGCGCGGGCGGCGAGCTCTCGCCCGTCGGCCGGACCCGCACCACGCCGGCGGCCCACGCGAACCCCCGGGAGCTGAACTTCGCCTTCGCGTCCTGCCAGGCCTGGCAGGACGGCTTCTACACGGCGTACGAGCACATGGCCGAAGAGGATCTCGACCTGGTCGTGCACCTCGGTGACTACCTCTACGAGTCGGGGGTGGGCACGAACAGGCGTGGCGTGACCGTGGACGAGCGGTTCCACGGCGAGACGTTCGACCTGGCCCGCTACCGGTTGCAGTACGCGCTGTACAAGTCCGAGGCGCCCCTGCAACTGGCCCACGCCCGCTTCCCGTGGATCATGACCATCGACGACCACGAGGTGGAGAACAACTGGGCGGGCGACCTCTCCCAGGCCGACACGGAGCCCGACCAGGATCCCGCCGTCTTCCGCCAGCGCAGGGCCATGGCCTTCCAGGCGATGTACGAGAACATGCCGCTGCGCCGGGCGCAGATGCCCGCGGGGCCCGACGTGCGACTGCACCGGCGGCTGCCCTACGGGCGCCTCGCCGACTTCACCATGCTCGACACGCGCCAGTACCGGGACGACCAGCCGTGCGGGGACGGGGAGTCGGCCAACTGCACCGAGCGCTTCGACCCCCAGCGCAGCATCCTGGGCGAGGCGCAGCGCGCGTGGGTGCTCGACGGGTTCCGCCACTCGCCGGCGCGCTGGCAGATCCTCGGCAACCAGGCCCCGATGGGGCAGACCGACAAGGACGCCAGCGACGAGACCACCCTGGTGTGGCTCGACCCGTGGGACGGCTACGTGGCCGACCGCGACCGGGTGCTCGCGGCGGCCCAGGACCAGGGTGTGCGCAACCTGGTCGTGATCACCGGCGACCGGCACCAGAACTACGCCTGGGACCTCAAGCGGGACTTCGCCGACCCCGACTCGGCCACGGTCGCCAGCGAGTTCGTCGGCACCTCCATCAGCAGCGGGGGCGACGGCGCCGACATGACCACGGACGGGGAGACCTTCCTGGCCGCCAATCCGCATATGAAGTTCTTCAACTCCCAGCGCGGCTACGTCAGGGTCAACGTCACCAGGGAGCGCTGGCGCAGCGACTTCCGGGTGCTGCCCTACGTCACCCGGCCCGGCGCGCCGGTCTCCACCCGGGCCAGCTACGTCGTGGAGGACCGCCGCCCCGGCGTCCAGGCCGGCTGACCGCCGGACGAGGCGCCCCCGATCCCCGATCCCCGGAACCCAGGGGTCGGGGGCGCTGAAACCATCGTGAAACCGCGCTGAATCCGCCCTGCCGCAACCTCTGCGGCATGACGACAACGACATCGCACTCACTCGCCATCGCGGCCAAGGGGCTGCGTAAGGCGTTCGGGGACAAGACGGTCCTCGACGGCATCGACCTGGCCGTGCCCACCGGCACCGTCTTCTCCCTGCTCGGGCCGAACGGCGCCGGTAAGACCACCGCGGTCAAGATCCTCTCCACGCTGATCACCGCGGACGGCGGCGACCTGCGCGTCGGCGGCCACGATCTGGCCGCCGACCCGCAGGCGGTCCGCGCGGCGATCGGGGTCACCGGGCAGTTCTCGGCCGTGGACGGGCTGATCACCGGCGAGGAGAACATGCTCCTCATGGCGGACCTTCACCACCTGCCCAAGGGCGAGGGGCGGCGGGTCACCGCCGAACTGCTGGAGCGTTTCGACCTGGTGGAGGCCGCGAAGAAGCCGGCCCAGAGCTACTCCGGCGGAATGAAGCGGCGCCTGGACATCGCCATGACGCTGGTGGGCGACCCGCGGATCATCTTCCTCGACGAGCCGACCACCGGCCTGGACCCGCGTAGCCGCCACACCATGTGGAAGATCATCCGCGAACTCGTCTCCGACGGCGTCAGCGTCTTCCTGACCACCCAGTACCTGGAGGAGGCCGACGAACTCGCCGACCGGATCGCCGTGCTGAACGACGGGAAGATCGTCGCCGAGGGCACCGCAGAGGAGCTGAAGCGGCTCATCCCGGGCGGGCATGTGCGGCTGCGGTTCGCCGACCCGGACGCATACCAGGCCGCCGCCTCCGCGCTGCGCGAGGTCACCAGGGACGACGAGGCCCTCGCGTTGCAGATCCCCAGCGACGGCAGCCAGCGCGAGCTGCGCGCCATCCTCGACTGGCTGGACGCCGCCGACATCGAGGCCGACGAGCTGACCGTGCACACCCCCGACCTCGACGACGTGTTCTTCGCCCTCACCGGCGGCACCACCCAGCAGTCCGGCCAGCCCAACGCGACCAAGGAGTCAGTCCGATGAGCACCCTCTCCCTCGCCGTCCGCGACTCGAACACCATGCTGCGCCGCAACCTGCTGCACGCCCGGCGCTACCCGTCCCTCACCCTGAACCTACTGCTCACCCCGGTCGTCCTGCTGCTGCTCTTCGTCTACGTCTTCGGCGACGTGATGAGCGCGGGCATCGGCGGCGGCGCCGCCGACCGCTCCGAGTACATCGCCTACCTCGTCCCCGGCATCCTGATGATGACCATCGGCGGCACCGTGGTCGGCGCCGCGATCTCCGTCTCCATGGACATGACCGAGGGCATCATCGCCCGTTTCCGCACGATGGCCATCCACCGCGGGTCCGTGCTCGTCGGGCACGTCGTCGGCAGCGTGCTCCAGTCGGTCATGAGCGTGGTCCTCGTCGGTGCCGTCGCCGTGGCCATCGGCTTCCGGTCCACGGACGCCACCGCCCTGGAATGGCTGGCGGCGTTCGGGCTGGTCGCACTGGTCGCCCTGGCGCTCACCTGGATCGCGGTCGGGTTGGGCATGGTCAGCCCGAACGCCGAGGCGGCCAGCAACAACGCGTTGCCGCTGATCGTCCTGCCGTTCATCTCCAGCGCCTTCGTCCCGATCGAAGCGATGCCGAGCTGGTTCCAGCCCGTCGCCGAGTACCAGCCGTTCACCCCGGCCATCGAGACCCTGCGCGGGCTGCTGCTCGGCACCGAGATCGGCCACAACTGGTGGATCACGATCGTCTGGTGCCTGGGCCTGACCGTGCTCGGCTACCGCTGGTCGACTGCGTTGTTCAACCGCGACCCGAGGTAACCGACATGAGCACGCGGGCCGCCTCCCGCAGCTCGTCCCGCCCCAGGGCGGCGTACTCCGACACAGCGTCGGCGTACGCCGCCCCGTCGGCGTCCTCGGCCGCCTCCCGGGCCCGAGCCGCCGACATCGTCGGCTGGAACTCGCTCAGCACCCGAAGCCGTTCGGCCAGCGCGATCATCCGTACGGCGGAGGCGTCGCCGGACGCGAGCCCCGCCATGCCGAGCGCGTGCAGCACCGTCCCGAACATGGGGAGCTCCATGGGCGTGCCGGACGGGCCGGAGAGCAGCGTCCGCAGCCCCTGCCGCAGCCGATCGACCGGCTCCGCGACGAGTTCGAGACGGCCGGCGTGCGCGTGCGCCGTCACGGCCGCCGACCGGACCTGCAGCGCCCACGGGTCGAGCCGAGGGTCGCCGCCGTGCGTCGGGCCGGCCTCGGACATCCGCTCCGCGGCGCCGCGCCACAGGCCGAGCCCGACCTCCGTCAGCCCGCGGGTGAGCGCGATCTCGGCGCGCACGCCGAGGTCGGGGCTGTAGTAGACGTCGTTCCGGTTCGGAGTGACGGCGCCCTCCGCCAGCCGCAGCCAGTGCTCGGCCTTGTCGGGGTCGCCGCGCTGCAGGCAGGCGAGGGTGAGGCCCCAGCTGATGCCGATGTAGTCGCGCTCGTCGCCGATCCGCGGCAGCATCTCGAGCGCCGCCTTGAGGTACCCGTACGCGGCCGCGCCCTGCCCCGTCTTCAGGCACAGCTCGCCCAGCCGGGCGTGGGCCATGACCGGCAGGGACGGGTTCTCGACCCCCGCCAGCGCGGCGATCATCCGGCGGCCCGAGGCGAGCGCGCGGTCGATGTCGTGCTCGTACTCCCAGATGTAGGTGGCGACGCATTCGGCGATGCCGGCGACCAGCGGCCGCTCGCTGGCACAGAGCCGCCGCAGCACGTCGTAGTCGGGAGGGAGCATCTCGGGGACGGTGCTCAGCACCACCGCGGCGGCGCGCAGCAGCGTGTCCGGCGGGGCCGGGGGCAGCCGTCGGAGGGTGACGAGCTGGCGCAGGACGTCGGCGTGCGCGCCGTAGCCCATGAACAGGATCGTGGCGCACAACACCGCTGCGGCGCGGGTGACTTCGACGTAGTCCGGCTCGGGGTGGTAGTGCGACAGCGGTGGGCCGGTGTCCGCGGCGAGGGCGGTGAGGCGGGGGTAGTTGGAGTCGGTGGACCACAGGGCGGCGAGGACGGCGGTGAGGGCGGCGATGGTGGGGCCGTCCGTCCGGGTCAGGGCGTGCCGCAGGGCCAGCACGAGGTTGTCCTGTTCGGGCCTGATCCGCTCCCAGGCGGTCCGTGGTTCCGGGCCGAAGAGCCAGTCGTGGTGCGCGACCCCGAAGTCCCGCGCCCAGACGAGGAACCGGCCGACGGCCTGCTCTTCCTCGCCCGCCTCCGCGCGCCGGGCCGCGCTGAACTCCCGTACGGTCTCCAGCATCCGGAACCGCACGCCGACCGGGGTGTCGGCGACGGTGAGCAGCGACTGGTCGGCCAACTGCTCCAGCAGGAACAGCGCGTCCTCGCCCAGCACATGCTCCGCCGCCTCGCCGGAGCAGCCGCCCGGGAAGACGGACAGCGTGCGCAGCGCCGCCCTGGCATCCTCCGCGAGCAGGTTCCAGCTCCACTCCACGACCGCGTGCAGCGTGCGGTGGCGCTCCGGCACGTCCCGGGCCCCGCCGCGCAGCAGCGCGAACCGGTCGCCGAGGCGGCGGGCGATCTCCGACACCGACAGCACCCGCACCCGTGCCGCGGCCAACTCGACGGCCAGCGGCAGCCCGTCGAGGTGGCGGCACAGCTCGGCCACCGCGTCGGGCGGCAGCTCCACGCCGCTTCTGGCGGCCCTGGCCCGCTGGGTGAACAGCTCGACCGAGGTGTCGAGACCGAGCTCCGGCAGCGCGTACACGGCCTCAGAGGTGAGGCCCAGCGGGGCCCGGCTGGTGGCGAGCACCCGCAGGTCCTGCGAGGACGAGACCAGGGCCCGTACGAGGTCGGCGGTGCCCCGGATGACCTGCTCGCAGTTGTCCAGCACCAGCAGCGCGGGCCCGGAGCCGAGCACGCCGAGGATGCCGGACACCGGGTCGGCCGGCCCGGCGAAACCGCTCACGGCGCCGTGCCGCCCGTCGCCCGCGCCGAGCGCGGAGGCCACCTCCGCGGCCACGTCCTCGTTCGCGGTGACGCCGGCGAGCGGCACGAAATGCACCACGCGCTGTTCGGCCCGGCGGCTGACGGCGTGCGCGAGCCGGGTCTTGCCCAGGCCGCCGGGTCCGACGACGGTGACGGCGCGGGAGGCGTGCAGCAGCCGCTCCACGGCCGCGAGGTCCGCGTCCCGTCCCAGCAGCTTGTTCGGCTCGTGCGGCACACCGTGCCTGACCACCGGCGCTTCGCCGCGCAGCAGCTCCCGCTGTACGGCCTTGAGCCCGGCGCCCGGATCCGTGCCGAGGGTGTCTCGCAGCTCACGGCGGTACGCCTCGTACCGCGTCAGCGCGGCGGACGGGCCCGCCGTCGCCGCCTCGCCGCGCAGCAGCTCCGCGAGCACCTCCTCGTCGCGCGGATGCTCCGCGGCGGCCACGGCCAGCGGCGCGGCCGCCTCCGCGTGCCGCCCCAGCCGGGCGAGCGCGAGCGCCTGCGCGCGGACGAGCGTGCCGCGGACGGGGGCGCGTTCGGTGCGCAACGCGGCCACCGGGTCGGCGGTGTCGCCGGCCCCGTCGGGGGTGCCCTCCCACAGCGCGAGCCCGGCCTCGGCCGCGGCCAGCGATCCCGCGTGGTCCCCGGCCCTGGCCCGGTCCGCGCTCGCGGCGGCGTGCAGCAGCAGCGCGGCGCTGTCGACCTGGTCCTCGGCGAGGGCGAGCCGGTACCCGGTCGGCGTGCTGGCGAGGACGTCGGCGCCCAGCTGCGCCCGCGCCCTGGACACGAGGACCTGCACCGCCTTCCCCGGCCGCTCCGGCAACTCGTCCGGCCACAGCCCTGCCACGAGCCGCTCGGTGCTACAGCCCGTGCGCAGGTCGCTCGCGAGCAGCGCGAGGAGACCGCGGAGCCGGGGCGCGGTGACCTCCTGTCCGCGATAGGCGACCCGCGGCAGCAGGGTCAGGTCGGTGGTCACCCGTGCAGATTAAGCCAAGGCCACGGCCGTACCGCCCGGCCGTACTAGGCCCCGCGGTTCTTCCTTTCGATGGCATCTGCCAGGGAGCGCCACGACGCCGCGTACTGGCGTGCCGCCTCCGCCAGGGATTCTCGACAGTGCGGGGGGGCGGTGTCCGCGACCCGATCCAGGCTCGCGGTGATATCGGCCTGCATTCGGAACAGCCGCAGCAGGCTTCTGCCCTGCTCGTCGAACCGCAGCGCCGGGTCCCGGCCCAGTCGCTCGAGTACCAGTTGGATGGCCTGCTGTGAGGGGAGCGCGCGAAAGCGCTCCCGCCCGGTCGTGGCGCACGCCCCGAGACCGAGACCGTGAACGTTGGCGTCCTGCCGTCCTCGCAGCCGGTCACGTACGTTGCCCTCGGCATGCGGTATCGATGCCATCACCTGGTACCCCCTTGTCGGCAGTACGGATTCCCCCGAAGGTCTGACAGGTAGCTTCCGTCGTTGTGCCGTTGTTGTGCAGACCCGGTTCGGTGTCCGCATGAAAGCAGAGCGTCGCCGTGGGAAGTCGGATCGGTGCAGGTGGGGTGGCCGACAAACGGCGTTGCGGCGGCAGGTTGGCGGTGGGTAGCTTGACGGCTGTCCGCGGTTCGAGCAATCGGGACGGGGGGACGGGGGATGGGCCGCCCAGAGAAGGCGTTGGATCCGGAGGCGGGTCCGGTGCAACGGTTCGCGTGGGAGTTACGCGGGTTGCGCCGGAAGGCGGGGGGTTTGACCTACCGGGTGCTGGCTGCGCGCACGGGCTACACGGAGTCGACGCTGTCGCGGGCCGCGGGTGGCGAGCTGTTGCCGTCGCTACCGGTCACGTTGGCGTATGTGGAGGCGTGCGGCGGTGATCCGGAGGAGTGGGAGCGGCGCTGGTGCGAGGCGTCCGAGGACCTGGCGGCGGACACGTCGGACGCCCCGGACGTCGTCGCGCCCTACAAGGGGCTGGCCCGGTTCGAACCGGACGATCGCGAGTGGTTCTTCGGCCGGGAGCGGCTGACCGGCGATCTGCTGGACCTCGTGGGGGCCGGCCGTTTCACCGCGCTGGTCGGACCCTCCGGGAGTGGCAAGTCCTCGCTGCTCCGCGCGGGGTTGATCCCGGCCCTGCGATCCGGAGAGACACCGCGGCAGCAACCGCCGGCGGCGATCCGCATTCTCACCCCCGGCGAGCATCCGGTGCGCAGCCACGCGGAGGCGCTGGAACCGCAGGACGCGAACGGCGACACGGTGGTGGTGGTCGACCAGTTCGAGGAGGTCTTCACCCTCTGCCAGGACCGGGCCGAACGCGCGGAGTTCATCGGCCTGCTGCTGCGCGCCCGACAACCCCGCAGTCGCTTACGGGTCGTCATCGCGGTCCGGGCGGACTTCTACGGCCGCCTGGCCGAACACGCCGAGCTGACCGCGGCGTTGAACGACGCCAGCCTGCTGGTCGGCCCGATGAGCCCGGCCGAACTGCGCGAGGCCATCGTCAAGCCCGCCCAGTCCGCCGGTCTGGTCGTCGAGCGCGCCCTGACGACCCACATCATCGACCAGGTGCGGGACGAACCGGGCGGGCTGCCGTTGATGTCCCACGCCCTGCTGGAGACCTGGCGCCGGCGCAGGGGCCATGTGCTGACGCTGGCCGGCCACGAGGCGGCCGGCGGGGTTCACGGCGCCGTCGCCCGCACCGCCGAGCACGCCTACACCCGGCTCACGCCCGAGGAGGCCGACCTCACCCGCCGCGTGTTGCTGCGGCTGATCAACCCGGGAGAGGGCGCGCAGGACACCCGACGGCCCACCAACCGCGCGGAGTTGGACCTCGCGGACGCGGATACCGCGCAGACCGAGCGGGTCCTGGAACGGCTGACCCGCGACCGCCTGATCACCCTGGACGACACCACCGTCGATCTCGCCCACGAGGCGCTGATCACCGCCTGGCCGCGGCTGCGGGCCTGGATCGACACCGACCGGGAGCGGCTGCGGGTGCACCGGCGGCTGACCGAGGACGCCTGCGCCTGGGAGGACCTGGACCACGACTCCGGTGCCCTCTATCGGGGCAGCCGCCTGGCCACGGCCGAAGAGACGTTCCCGCCGGAGGAGGACGGCCACCTCACCCCGTTGGAACGCTCCTTCCTGACCGCCAGCCGCGACGCACGCCACCACGAACAGCGGGCCTCCGCCCGTGCGGCCCGGCGCCTGCGGCTCCTTGCCGCCGCGCTCTCCCTCCTGCTGGTCGTGGCGATCACCGCGGCGGTCGCGGCGGTCCAGCAACAGCGGGCGGCCGTCGACGCGAAACACGAGGCGGTCACCGCGCAGCGGGAGGCCCTGTCACGGCAGTTGGCCGCCCAGTCGGGCGCGCTGTTGGAGTCCGATCCGGACCTGGCCTCGTTGCTGGCCATCCAGGCCCACCGGACCAGCCCCACCCCCGAGGCCGCCACCAGCCTCTACAACGCCGCCGATCTGGGCCTGGAGCATCTGCTGACCGGCGAGGGCCCGGTGGACGTGCTGGCGTTCAGCCCGGACGGCCGGACCCTGGCCGCCAGCGGCAACGACGGCACCGTAACGCTATGGGACGCGGACACCGGCGACCAACTCCGCACCCTCGCCGGCCACGACGGCTGGGTGGTCTCGGTGGCCTTCAGCCCCGACGGCCACACCCTCGCCACCAGCGGCAACGACGGCACCGTAACGCTATGGAACCCGGACACCGGCGACCCACTCCGCACCCTCACCGGCCACGACGGCTGGGTGGTCTCGGTGGCCTTCAGCCCCGACGGCCACACCCTCGCCACCAGCGGCAACGACGGCACCGTAACGCTATGGAACCCGGACACCGGCGACCCACTCCGCACCCTCACCGCGGGCGGTTCGGGAAGCACGGTGACCTTCAGCCCCGACGGCGACACCCTCGCCACCGGAGGCGACGACGGCACCATACGGCTGTGGAACCCGGACACCGGCGACCCACTCCGCACCCTCACCGTGGGCAGTTCGGGGGACACGGTGACCTTCAGCCCCGACGGCCAGACCCTGGCCACCAGCAGCAACGGAGGGAAGGTGCGGATGTGGGACATGGACACCGGTGAGCAGCTCCGCACCCTCCCCAGCAAGGACGGCGTGGTGTACTCCGTGGCCTTCGACCCCGACGGCGACACCCTGGCCACCGGCAGCGACGACGGCACCATACGGCTGTGGAACGCGGACACGGCCGAGGAACACCGCGCCCTCCCCGGCCACGACACCACCGTGAACGCGGTGGCGTTCAGCCCCGACGGCCACCTCCTGGCCACCGGCAGCGACGACGGCACCATACGGCTGTGGGACCCGGACACCGACCAGGAACGCCGCCCCCTCCCCGGCCACAACGGCCGGGTCTGCTCCGTGGCGTTCAGCCCGGACGGCGACACCCTCGCCACCGGCGGCGACGACGGCACCGTGCGCCTGTGGAACCCGGACACCGGGGACACACTCCGCACCCTTACGGGCCACGACGGCGTGGTGTTCTCGGTGGCCTTCAGCCCGGACGGCGACACCCTCGCCACCAGCGGCGACGACGACACGGTACGGCTGTGGGACGTGGACACCGGCGAGGAGATCCGCAGGCTCCCCGGCCGCGACGGCTGGGCGTTCTCGGTGGCCTTCAGCCCGGACGGCGACACCCTCGCCACCGGCCGCGATGACGGCACCATACGGCTGTGGGACGTGGACACCGGGGACCAACTCCGCACCCTCTCCAGCCGCGACAGCTGGGTGTTCTCGGTGGCGTTCAGTCCGGACGGTCGGACCCTCGCCACCGGCGGCAACGCCGGAATGGTGCGGCTGTGGGACGTGGACACCGGCGAGGAGATCCGCGCGCTCGCCAGCCAGGACGGCCGGGTGTTCTCGGTGGCGTTCAGCCCCGACGGCGACACCCTCGCCACCGGCAGCAACGCCGGGACGGTGCGGCTGTGGGACGTGGACACCGGCGACGAACGGCGCGCCCTCCCCGGCAGGGACGGCGTGGTGTACTCCGTGGCGTTCAGCCCCGACGGCGACACCCTCGCCACCGGCAGCAACGCCGGGACGGTGCGACTGTGGGACGTGGACACCGGCGACGAACGCCGCCCCCTCCCCGGCCACGACAGCACCGTGAACGCGGTGGCGTTCAGCCCGGACGGCCGGACGCTGGCCACCGGCAGCGACGACGCCACGGCGCGGCTGTGGAACGTGGTGCTCCCCGACACCGACGAGGCCGAGGAACAGATCTGTCAGGCCCTCCACCGCGACTTCACCGTGCAGGAACGCACCCAGTACCTCCAGGACCGACCCACCGACCCGGTGTGCCCCAACGCGGACGCTCCCGCCCACGTGGACAGGACAGGACGGAACCGCGGCGGCCCCTTTCGCTGGACCGCCGCTCATTGACCACACAGGTGCCCATGTCATGTGCATCGGCACGGCGGCGCGTGAAGCCGCCCGTTGGGTGGGACGCTGTCACCGTGCTCCCTCTTCGGTGATGCCTCCTCGCCTCCAGGAGAATCCATGAGAAGTCGGTCCCGCTCTCTGTCGTCCCTCGCCGCCTTCGCGGCCCTCGCCTCGCTGCTGTCGTGGATGGGTCCGCAGCCCGCGGTGGGCGCCCAGCCCCGCGCGGGGGCGTGGACCGTCGAGGAGCCGCCCGACGGGCCGGAGTCCGGGCTTTCGGCGACCGTCGAACTGGCCACGGACGGCTCGCTCTCGTTGGCCGTCCACCGCGGTGAGACCTCCGTCCTCGCCGGCTCACCGCTCGGCCTGACCACCGCCGAGGCCGACTTCACCACGGGCCTGACGTCCCTGTCCGAGGAGACCGCGACCGTCCAGGAGACGTACGCGACCCCGTCGGGCAAGCGGCAGCACCACGACGGGACGCTGAACGAGCTGACCCTGGCGTTCGCCACCGAGGACGGCGCCAGGATGGACCTCGTCGTCCGGGTCGCCGACGACGGCGTGGCCTACCGGTACGTCATCCCCTCCGAGGGCGAGGTGTCGGTGACCGGCGAGGCGTCCGCCTTCCAGATCGCGCCGGACGCGCCCGCCTGGCTGAACACCTACGCCGGGGCGTCGAACTACGAGACGACCGGGTTCGAGACCACGGTGGGCGAGGCCGCGGGGACGGAGTACGCCTACCCGTCGCTCTTCCAGGTCGGTGCCGACGACTGGCTGATGCTGACCGAATCCGACCTGCTCGACCAGTACGGGGGCACCCGGCTCGCCCTCGACGACGCGACGGACACCTTCCGCGTCACGCTGCCGGACGAGGCGGCGACGTCGGCGGGCACGATGCACACGCCCTGGCGGGTGGCGATCGTCGGCGGCCTCTCCCAGGTCGTCGAGTCCGATCTGGTCACCGACCTCGCCACGGACTCCCGGATCGCCGACACCTCGTGGATCGAACCGGGGGCGGCGGCCTGGTCGTGGTGGTCGGACTCGCAGAGCCCGACCGACCTGGAGGCCCAGCGCGGCTTCGTCGACCACGCCGCCGAGGTCGGCTGGCCGTACGTCCTCGTCGACGAGGGCTGGAGCGCCGAATGGGTTCCGGAGCTCGTCGACTACGCGGCCGACCGCGGCGTCAGGATCATCCTGTGGACGCGCTGGGACGACCTGGAGACCGAGGAGCAGCGCCAGACCAGTCTCACGCAGTGGAAGGACTGGGGCGTGGCGGGCGTGAAGATCGACTTCATGGACTCCGACAGCCAGGCGCGGATGGCCTGGTACCAGGAGGTCCTGGCCGACACCGCCGAGCTCCAGCTCATGGTGAACTTCCACGGCTCCACGCTGCCGCGCGGCATCCAACGCACCTGGCCGCACGTGATGACCATGGAATCGGTCCGCGGCGCCGAGTACTACAAATGGGACGACGCGGGCGGCCCCGTGCACAACGTGATCCTGCCGTTCACCCGCAACGTCGTCGGGTCGATGGACTACACGCCGGTGACCTTCTCCACCGACGCCCGCACCACCTCGGACGGCCACGAGCTGGGTCTCTCGGTGGTCTACGAGTCGGGCTGGCAGCATTTCGCCGACAGCCCGGAGTCCTACCGCGAACATCCCCTCGCGCAGGACTTCCTGGCCGGGATGCCGACCGCCTGGGACGAGACGCGGCTCGTGGCCGGGCAGCCCGGCGAGCTGGCGGTGGTCGCGCGCCAGCACGACACCGACTGGTTCCTCGGCGGGATCGCCGCCGGCCAGGCCCGGACGGTCGAGGCCCCGCTGGACTTCCTGGGCGAGGGCAGCTACGTCGCCGAGATCGTCCACGACGACGGTGCCGGCGGACTCACCAGCGAGACCCAGGTCGTGACCCGCGACGACACCCTCGACATCACCCTCGCGGAGAACGGCGGCTTCGCCGCGCACCTCTCCCCTTCCCCGTCGTCGTCCTAGACGTCCCCCCGGGACAGGCTCGTGCGGCCCTGCCGGCTCGTTGGCCTGGCGGGACCAACGCCGCCCGGCCTGCGGGGAATCTCGTGGACGACAGCCGCCCGACGCGGGCCCGGGTGGTGACGGTTGCGCTGTTGTGCGGCTGGGTGCTGGGTGGTGTGCCCGCCGCGCAGGCCGGTTCGGGAGGCTGGCTGCCGGCGTGAACAACCCCCTGGGCACGCCGCGTCAGCCTGACCCGGGCGGGATCCCGGCGGCCCCGCGGCGACCACCCGGCCGCCGCCCGTCACCATTCGGCGAAGGAGCCGTCCGGGTGGCGCCAGGTCTGGTTGCGCCAGTGGTGGCCGGTGGCGGCGGCGTGGCGGACCGCCTTCTCGTCGATGTCGATGCCGAGTCCTGGCAGCGTGGGCCGCGCCAGGTGGCCGTCGGCGAAGCGGAAGACGGCCGGGTCGACGAGCGTGCTCAGCAGTTCGTTGCCCTCGGGCGTGTGGACGTCGAGGCTCTGCTCCTGGATGAGGAAGTTGGGTGCGGCGAAGTCCGTCTGGAGGCAGGCGGCGAGCGCGATCGGGCCGAGCGGGCAGTGCGGGGCGAACGCCACGTCGTACGCCTCGGCCATGGCGGCGATGCGGCGCACCTCGGAGATGCCGCCCGCATGGGAGAGGTCCGGCTGGGCGACGGCTATGCCGGTCGGCAGCACGTCCCGGAAGTCCCAGCGGGAGTAGAGGCGTTCGCCGACCGCGATGGGGACGGTGGTGCCGGCGGTGACGCGGCCGAGGTCGCCGGAGAACTCCGGCAGCGTCGGCTCCTCGACGAACAGCAGCAGCAGCGGTTCGAGCGGCTGCAGCGTGCGGCGGGCCATGGCCGCGGAGAACCGGCCGTGGAAGTCGACGGCGATGTCCACCTCCCAGCCGACCGCCTCGCGCAGCGCGGTCAGCCGCTCCACCACACCGCGCACCGCGGCGGCGGAGTCGATGGGCCGCAGTTGCTCGGCGGCGTTGCATTTGACCGCGGTGTATCCCTCGGCGACGGCGCGCTGCCCCGCCTCGGCGAGCTCCGGGCCGCTCGCGCCGCCGATCCACCGGTAGACCCTGGCCCGCTCCCGCACCGGGCCGCCGAGCAGTTCGTGCACCGGCACGCCCAGCTCCTTGCCCCTGATGTCCCACAGCGCCTGGTCGATGCCGGCCAGCGCGCTGTTCAGCACCGGACCGCCGCGGTAGAAGCCGCCCTTGGCCAGCATCTGCCAGTGGTCCTCGATGAGCCGGGGGTCGGCGCCCATCAGCTGCTCGGAGAGCTCGGCGACGCAGGCGGCCACCGTCTCGGCGCGGCCCTCGACGATGGGCTCGCCCCAGCCGGTGATGCCCTCGTCCGTCTCCACGCGCAGGAACAGCCAGCGCGGCGGGACGAGGAAGGTCTCGATACTGACGATCTTCATGGAACCTCTCAAATCGGACAGGTGGCGGCGCCTCGGTGGGCGACTCAGAGGCGGATGCGCCATCCGCCGTCGATGGGCAGGGTGGCGCCGGTGATGAAGCCCGCCTCGTCGGAGGCGAGGAACGCCGCGGCGCTGGCGACCTCCTCGGGCGTGCCGAACCGGCCCAGCACGGTGTGCTCGGCCTCGGCCCGGCGGTCCTCCTCGCTGGACCAGCGCCACTGCGGGGTGGCGATCGGGCCCGGCGCCACGGCGTTGACGCGCAGCGCGGGCCCGCATTCCACGGCCAGCTGCCGCACCAGCGCCTCGAGCCCGCCCTTGGCGGCGGCGTACGCGGCGAAACCGGCCCGCCCGGCGCTGGCGTGGACGGAGGAGACGGCCACCACGCTGCCGCGGGCGGCCAGCAGCGGCTCGCGCAGGGCGCGGACGCCGAGGTAGGCGGCCGTCAGACAGACGTCGAGGACCCGGTGCCAGTCCTCTTCCGGCAGCTCGTGGACGGGCTTGACGGCCAGCGCGTAGGCGTTGGAGACGAGGACGTTGACCCGGCCGTGGGCGGCGAGCGTCTCCTGGGCCAGCCGCTGCCAGTCGGCGGCCAGCGACACGTCGCAGGTGACGTGGCGCGCCTGGTGGCCCTCGGCCCGCAGCGCGGCGGCGACCCGTTCACCGGCCTCGGCGTCGATGTCGACGATGACAACGGCCGCGCCCTCGGCGGCGAACCGCCGGGCGCAGGCCGCGCCGATGCCGCTGCCGGCGCCCGTCACCACCGCCACCTTCTCCGCGAAGCGGTCAGGGAAATGCGTCGCGAAGCGGTCCGGGAGGCGGTCCGAGGGCCGGTCCGGGAGGCGCGTCATGCCGGGACCCCCCGCACGGAGATGCGGTTGAGCGCGGCGGCGAGGTCCGGGGGCTCCCCGAGGATCAGCGCGGCGCCGCCGAGCGCCCCGACCCGGGCGCCGAGACCCAGCTCGCCGGCCACCACGTCCACGTCGCGGACCAGGGAGAGCGCGTAACGCCGGAGCGCGGTGCGCATCGGCGCGAGCAGCACCTCCCCGGCCTGGGAGAGCTCGCCGCCCACCACGATGCGCTCGGGGTTGAGCAGGTTGCAGAGGTTGGCCAGCACCTGGCCGACCACCGAGCCGATATCGGCGAGCACGCCCTCGCCCGCCCGGTCCCCGGCCGCCGTGCGGGCCAGCATCTCCTCCAGGCCGGTGCCGGGCCCGAAGACGGGGCGCAGCGCGTCGAGCACGGCCGGGATGCCCGCGTGCAGCACCAGGCAGCCGCGGTTGCCGCAGCGGCACGCCGGCCCGTCGATGGTCACCGAAACGTGGCCGAGCTCCCCGGCGGCGCCGATGGTGCCGCGGTACAGGCGCCCGTCGAGGATCAGGCCCGAGGCGATGCCGCTGGACAGGCCCACGTAGAGCAGGTCGGCGACGCCCCGGCCGGCGCCCCAGCGGGCCTCGGCGACGGTCTCCAGGCGGGTGTTGTTCTCCACCATGACCGGCACCCCGAGGGCCCGTTCGAACGCCTCGGCGGCGTGGAAGTTGGACCAGGGCTCGCCGGGCAGGGAGACGCCGACCACGCCCGTGGTGTGGTCGATCGGCCCCGGCACGCCGATGCCGGCGCCGATGAGCTGGTCGCGGTCGAGCCCGTGCTCGTCCAGCAGCCTCGTGAGAACGCCGAGCCCGGCGGCGATGCGCTGGTCGGGACTGGCGGCGGGGTCGATGGCCGCGCCCGCGCTGGCGATCGGCCGCGAGGACAGGTCGCTCAGGTGGACCCAGACGCCGTCGTGGATGTGGTTCATGCCCACCACGGCGGCGGCGCGCGGGTTGACCGACAGCAGGTCGCGGACCCGCCCGTCGCGGACCTCCCCGTCGCCGTCCGCGCCGGGGTCCTCCTCGGTCTGGACCACCAGGCCGCGGTCCATGAGGTCGCTGACGATCGTGGAGACCGTGGTCCTGGAGATCCCGGCCCGCCGCGCCAGACCGGCCCGGTGCAGGGGCCCGTGGGCGAGCAGGAGGGAGAGGAGCCCCTCCTGGTTGGTGCGGCGCAGGTTGCGCAGGGCTCCTCCGGGCTTCTGGCTCATACCACGCAGACTACCTCCCGGTTTCGAAAGTTCGTCAAGAGTATTGACAGACCCTGACTCCGGGATGAGGCTCTGGCCACTTACCCGCACATCTTTCGACGTACATACCAACTCTTCACACGAAAGTGATGAGTGCATGATTCAACGCAACTTCCCTGGCGGCGGCGCACCACTCAGCCGCCGTGGATTCCTCGGGCTCTCGGCGGGCGGCGCCGTCGCCGGCGCGGCCGCGCTGTCCGGCTGCGCCCTCTCGGTCGCCGGCGGCGCCACGGGCAAGAACTCCGTCACGATCATGGCCAACGAGGGCGACTTCACCGACGAGCAGATCGCACAGGCCGCCGACGAGCTGGACATCAGCATCAGCATCGTTCTCTTCGACGTCACCCGGCTGACCGCGATGCTCGCCAGCGGCCAGCCACCCGACCTGGTGCGGGGCCTCGGGGCCCTGGACACCCCGTACCTGGCCGCGCGCGACGTCGCCGAGGAACTCGACCCGTACTTCGCCCAGAGCTCGATCCTGAAGATCGAGGACCTGGACCCCGTCAACGACCTCTGGCGCTACGACGGACAGCGGCAGGGCCAGGGGCCGATCTACGGCATGGCCAAGGACTACTCCCAGGACTCCATGTTCTGGTTCAACACCGCCCTCTTCGACGAGGTGGGAGTCCACGACCACCCGTCCACCACCGAGCCGCTCTCGTACGACGAGCTGCTGGACCTGGCCAGGCGCGTGGTTCAGCGCGACAACGGCCGGACGCTCGTCTACGGCCTGAGCGCCAACGGCCTGGGCCTGTTCTCGAACCTGATGGCCCTGACCGCGTCCGCCGGCGGCTCGCTCTTCAGCGACGACCTGGGCCGGGTCGACTTCTCAACCCCAGAGGCGCGCAGGGCGCTGTCCTGGTACCTCGACTACGTCCAGGCCGGGGTCGGCCCCAGCCTCATCGATCCCGACCCCAACGGGTGGGACGGGCCCACCTACGGCGCGAGCCGCATAGCGATGTCGAACTCCGGCTACTGGTTCCTCGGCCAGATCGCGTCGACGCCCGAACTCACCGAGGTGTCGCATCTCATGCCCGCCCCCCAGTTCGACGCCGGGCGGCGGGTGAGCCCCTGCCAGGCCGCCACGGGCTTCTGGATGCCGAGGAAGGCGGCCCACAAGGACGAGGCGTGGCGGGTGTTCGAGTGGTTCTTCGGGGAGGGGCCTGCCGAGGGCCGGGCGTCGAGTGGCTGGGGCATCCCGACACTGAAGTCGCTCCGTGATCTGATGCCCCGGCAGGAGCCGTGGCAGGCGGAGGCGCTGCGGACGCAGGAGGCGGAGCTGGAGCACTTCTCGGTCCTCTCCTTCACCCCCTACGTGCGCGTCGATTCCCTCATCGCCGAGATGAACCAGATCATGCCCCCGGCGATGCGGGGCGACATGTCCCTCGACGACTGCGTGCGCGAGCTGAACGAACGCATGAACCACCAGATGGACCTCGGCAAGGAGCTCGTGTGATGACGGTCGAGCAGATGCGGCCCTCGGCCGCCCGGCCCGCCGGGGCGGCAGCGCCGGCCGGGCCGCCGGCCCCGCGACGGCGGCGGAGCGTCATCACCCGCCGGCGCCACCGGGCGTTCTACATGTTCACCGGCCCCTGGCTGGCCGGCTTCCTGCTGCTGACGGTGTTCCCCATGGGGTACGCGCTGTGGCTGAGCTTCACCAACTTCGACGGCATATCGCCCCACTGGCACTGGGTCGGCCTGGAGAACTACCGAGAGCTGTTCTCGGACCCCGTCACCCGGCAGTCGCTGGTCCGGACGCTGCTGTTCGTGGCCGTCACGGTGCCGCTGTCCATCGTCGCGGGACTCGCGCTCGCGGTGATGGTCAACCGCCCGATCAAGGGCCGCGGCCTCTTCCGCACCCTGCTGTACCTACCCGCGGTCGTCCCCCCGGTGGGCGCGGCCCTCACCTTCAAGCTCTTCTTCGACCGGAACGCGGGCGCCGCCAACGGCGTACTCGACGTCTTCGGCATCAACGCCGTGAGCTGGCTGACCGATCCCTATGCCCGGTACGTGCTCGTGATCAGCGTCATCTGGGGCCTGGGCAACACCATGATCATCTCGCTGGCCGGCCTCCAGGACATCCCCCGCGAACTCCTGGAGGCCGCGCGCATCGACGGCGCCACCCCCTGGCGTTCCTTCCGCAGCGTCACGCTGCCGCTGCTCTCCCCGGTCATCCTCTTCATGGGCATCACCGGCGTGATCGGCGCGCTGCAGAGCTTCATGCCGCTGCTCCTGGCGGCCAACAGCTCCACCGCGGGCGCGACCTCCGTGCCCCAGGACAACTACATGTACATGATCAACGTGTTCGCGCAGTACTTCGCGTACGGCCGCTTCGGCTACGCCTCGGCGCTGTTGTGGGTGCTCTTCGCGGTCATCGTCGCTGTCACCGCCCTCATCTTCAAGCTCACCGCCGGCGCGGTGTTCTACAACGTCGACCCGGAGGCGAAGAAGTGACCGTCCGCACGCCCCGACTCATCCTCTACACCGCCCTGGTCGTCATCACCGGCCTGTTGCTCGGCCCGTTCGGCTGGCTGCTCCTCACCTCGCTGAAGCGGCAGGAGGAGGTCGCCACCCTCCCCGTGCAGTGGCTGCCCGAGGCGTTCCAGTGGGGCAACTACTCCGACGCCCTGAACTTCATCGAGTACCTCGGCTACGCCCGTAACTCCCTGATCATCGCCACCATCTACAGCGTGCTGGTCACGCTCAGCTCCGCCTGGGCGGGCTACGGCTTCGCCCGGCTGTCCGCGCCCGGCAAGAAGCCGCTGTTCGCCCTGCTGCTGAGCACCATGATGCTGCCGCAGATGATCACCCTCATCCCCACCTATCTGCTCTTCGCCGAGCTGAACATGGTCAACACCTACTGGCCGTGGGTGCTGTGGGGACTGGCCGGCGCGCCCTACCTGATCTTCCTCTTCCGGCAGTTCTTCGCCGGGATGCCGAAGGAACTGGAGGAGGCGGCCATCGTCGACGGCTGCGGCTACACCAGCATCTTCTTCCGGATCTTCCTGCCCCAGTCCTGGCCGGCCATCGCCGCCAGCCTGGTGATCTCCTTCGCCTGGAGTTGGGGCGACTTCATCGCCCCCGCACTGCTGCTGAACCGCGACACCACCACGCTCGCGGTGACGCTGACCACCTCGTACGTCAACGCCCAGGGCCTGCCGATCAGCAACCTCATGGCAGCCGGCGCCATCATGTACGTCCTGCCGCCGCTGCTGCTCTTCCTCGTCGCCCAGCGCGGCTTCATCGCCGGGATCTCCACGTCCGGCCTCAAGTAGCTCTGTAACAAAACGCGCCGCCTGACTTCACAGGGCTCCGCAGGACCGTCTAGAAACCGGTTTCCAGAAGACGTTTTCTATCCACCACGAAGGGACCTCCCCCGATGAACACGTCGCTCTCCCGCCGCACCGCCCTCCAGGCCGCCGGCGCCACCGCACTCGCCGGGGCGTCGCTCGGCGTCATGGGAGCTGGGCGGGCCGCTGCCGAGGAGGAGGCCGCCGCCGAGAACCGGGTGGTCAGCTACGCCATCCCGGCCGGCGTGCCCACCAACGCCGCCTTCACGGTCAAGGTCAGGCCCGTCGGCGGCACATGGCAAACGCTTGGCATCCACCTGGTCAAGCTGCCGCTGATCAACCCCGCGACCGGCTCCAACCAGCCGCAGAACTCCTCGATGGCCACCTTCGACTTCTCCGGCACCGTCGAGGTCGAGGTCACCTTCGTGCGCGGCGGCGTCGAGAAGGCCCGCATCCGCCCCGACTCCTACGGCATCCCGCACGAACTCGGCGGCAGCACCGTGCGTTTCACCCTCGACCGGCCCCGAAACGTGGTCGTCCAGGTCAACGACGAGATCTTCAACTGCCTGCACCTGCTCACCAACCCCATCGAGCAGGACCCGCCCGCCGAGGACGATCCGAAGGTCATCTACTTCGGGCCCGGCGTGCACACCCACCCCGACCGCACGCTGAAGGTCTCCAGCGGCCAGACCGTCTACCTCGCCGGCGGCGCGGTCCTCACCTCGAACATCGTCTTCGAGGGTGTGGAGAACGCCCGGCTGATGGGCCGCGGCGTGATCCACAACGCCACGGGCGGCGCGATCCTCGTCCACGACTCCCAGAACGTCGAGGTCGACGGCATCACGGTGGTCAACCCCCGGTACAACACGATCACCGTCGCCGAGTCGGAGAACGTCAGCATCAGCAACCTGCGCTCCTTCAGCCAGCAGGGCTGGGGCGACGGCATCGACATCTTCTGCTCCGAGAACATCACCATCGACGGCGTCTTCATGCGCAACTCCGACGACTGCATCGCCCTCTACACCCACCGCTGGGAGTACTACGGCGACACCCGCAACATCACCGTCAGGAACTCCACCCTCTGGGCCGACGTCGCCCACCCGATCAACATCGGCACCCACGGCAACCCCGACCCCGACAACCCGGAGGTGCTGGAGAACCTGACGTTCGAGAACATCGACATCCTCGACCACCGCGAGCCGCAGCAGCTCTACCAGGGCTGCATCGCCATCAACCCGGGCGACGGCAACCTCGTCAGGAACGTCCGCGTCGACGGCCTGCGCGTCGAGGACATCCGCTGGGGCCAGCTCATCCACATGCGGGTCACCTTCAACCCGAAGTGGAACACCGCACCAGGACGCGGGATCGAGTCCATCTACCTCAAGGACATCACCTACACCGGCACCCATGCCGACACGTCCCTGCTGGTCGGCCTCGACGCGGACCATCTCATCAAGGACGTCACCTTCGAGAACCTGGTCGTCAACGGCCGGGTCATCCGCGACAGCGGCGGCAAGCCGAGCTGGTACCTGGCCGCGGACGGCGTGCCGATGTTCGTCAACGACCACGTCCAGAACCTGCGCTTCCTCACCACGGAGGAGGCGGCGGCCCAGTGACCCGGCCCGTCCACCCCACCCGGCGGGGCTTCCTGGCCGGTTCGTCCCTGCTGCTGGCGGCCGGCGCGGGCGCCCTGCCCGCGCTCGCCCTGCCCGCCCCCGCGCGGGCCGGCGCCGCGCCCTTCGCCTTCACCCACCCAGGCCTGCTGCACACCGCCGCCGACCTGGCCCGGATGCGCGACGCCGTCGCCGCCCAGGCCGCCCCCCAGTACGCCGGCTACCAGGCGCTGGCCGCCCACCCACGTTCCTCCGCCTCCTACGCCGTCGCCAACACCGGACAGATCAGCTCCTGGGGCCGCGGCCCCAGCAACCACATGAACCAGGCCGTCGCCGACTCCGCCGCCGCGTACCAGAACGCCCTCATGTGGTGCGTCACCGGCGAACGCGCCCACGCCGACAAGGCCCGCGACATCCTCAACGCCTGGTCCGCCTCGCTCACCGCCGTCACCGGCGCCGACGGTCCCCTCGGCGCCGGCCTCCAGGGCTTCAAGTTCGCCAACGCCGCCGAACTGCTCCGCCACAGCGGCTACGACGGCTGGGCGGACGCCGACATCGCCGCGTGCGAGGAGTCGTTCCTGCGGGTGTGGTATCCGTCCGTCTCCGGCTACATGCTCTACGCCAACGGCAACTGGGACCTCACCGCCGTCCAGACCATCCTCGCCATCGGCGTCTTCTGCGAGGACCGCACCCTCGTCGAGGACGCGCTGCGCTTCGCCGCCGCCGGCGCGGGCAACGGCAGCGTCCTGGGCCGCATCGTCACGGACGAGGGCCAGGGGCAGGAGTCGGGACGCGACCAGGGCCACGAGCAGCTCGCCGTCGGCCTCCTCGCCGACGCCGCCCAGGTCGCCTGGAACCAGGGCGTCGACCTCTACGGTTTCGCCGACCACCGGATCCTGGCCAACGCCGAATACGCCGCCCGCTACAACCTCGGCGACGACGTGCCGTTCACCCCGGATCTCGACCGGACCGGCAAGTACCTCAAGCAGACCGTCTCCGACAAGGCCCGCGGCGCCTTCCCGCCCATCTACGCGATGCTGCACGCCCACTACGCCGGAGTGCGCGGCCTGTCCGCCCCGTACACCGGCCAGGTGGTCGCGCGCGGCGTCGAGGGCAGCAACGACGATCTGCCGTCCTTCGGCACCCTCACCTACGCCGGCGCCGCCCCCGTGCCGGTGACCGCCCCGCCCGCCGCCCCCGCCGGGCTGCACACCGCCCCCTCCGGCGACGGCGACGGCGCCATCACCGTCTCCTGGCTCCCCACCGCCGGGACGGACAGCTACGCGCTGCGCCGCGCCACCACCCCCGCCGGCCCGTACGAACCGCTCGCGGACGCCCTCACCGAGCCCACCCACACCGACCGCACCGCCCGCCCGGGCCGCACCTACTACTACACCGCCAGCGCCGCCAACTCCTCGGGCGCCGGACCCGACTCGGCCGTCCTGGCCGCCACCGCCGGGCTGCCTGACCCCTGGGAGTCCAGCGATGTGGGCGAGGTGCACCGCCCCGGCCGGGCCGCGTTCGACGGCGAGCGCTTCACCGTCGAGGCGGGCGGCGCCGACCTCGGGGGCACCGCCGACGCGGCGCATTTCGCGCATCTCCCGCTGCGCGGCGACGGCACCCTCGTCGCCCGTCTGGTGTGGCCGCTCAGCTCCCAGTACGCCAAGGCCGGCGTGGCCGTCCGCGCCTCCCTCGACGCCGACGCCCCGCAGGCCGCGATGCTGATCCAGGGCCTGCCGCTGCACACCTTCAGCGGCGTGTGGACCACCCGCGCCGAGACCGGCGCACCCGCCACCGGCACCGGCAGCACCCCCGTGCCGCCCACCCAGCGGCAGACGATCACCACCGGCGCCGCCTTCCCCCTCTCGGAGCTCGGCACCCTCCCCGAATCCGCGACCCCGCTCGCCGCCCCGTACGTCGAGGGCGCGGGCGACGGCTACCGGATGCGGATGCCGTACTGGGTGCGGATCGAACGCCGCGGCGACCGCCTCACCGGCGCCATCTCACCCGACGGCACCAGCTGGACAGATGTCGGCACCACCCGCCTGCCCGCCCTCGGCGGCACCGTGCACGCCGGTCTCGTGCTGTCCTCCTGCCTCGGCGTCGACGCCGCGTACGCCGAGACCGGCACGGCGGCGTTCGACAACGTCCGCCTCACCGCGGCCGGCGGCCGCGGCTGGTCCGTGCCGCGCCCCGCGACCACCGCCGTAGGCCTCACCGCCCAGGCCGGGCCCGACGCCGTCGAGCTGAGCTGGCGCGACCCCGACCCGTCCGCCCACTACACAGTGCTGCGCGACGACGAGCCGATCGCCACCGGCGTCGGCCCGGTCGGCTTCGGCACCCTCATCCGCCATGTCGACCCCACCGGCGCCCCAGGACGCCGCCACCGGTACACCGTCGCCAAGACCAACATCGCCGGATCCGGACCCCGTTCCAGCACGGCCAGCGCGACGATGCCCACCCCGCGTGCCCCCGAACTCACCGGCCCCGGCGCCGCCCACGCCGCCCTCGGCGTCCCCTTCCGCCATCTCCTCCGGGCCGACCACCACCCGAGCCGCTTCGCCGCCGAAGGGCTACCCGACGGGCTGCGCATCGACCGCCGCACCGGGCTCATCTCCGGAACGCCCACCAGCACCGGCGAGTTCACCCTGACCGTCAGCGCCGCCAACGCGACCGCCACGGCCACCGCGCGCCTCGTCCTCACCGTCGCCCCGCCGCCGCCCGCCCCCTGGACGTTCGGCGACCTCGGCGACCAGGTGGTCGACGAACGGCAGCTCGGCACCTTCGGCGTGGTGGCGGTGCGGACCCCGGGCAGCACCGCCCACGACGCCGCCACCGGCCGCCTCACCCTGCGCGGCGCCGGCACCGACCTCACCGTCAACAACCAGGGCATGACCGGCCACTTCGCCCGCCGGCCGGTCAGCGGCGACGCCACCCTCACCGCCCGCCTCGTCTCCCGCACCGGCGCCCTGACCGCCGACCGCGTCGGCCTGCTGATGGCGAAGTCGCTCTCCCCCTTCGACCAGGCGGCCGGCGCCATCCTGACCGGCGGCAGCACGACGCAGCTCATGCTGCGCCCGACCGTGGCGGGCGCGAGCGCGTTCACCGGCTCGGGCGGCGCCCCCGCGCTTCCGCTGTGGCTGCGCCTGCGCCGCACCGGCACGACCTTCGCCGCCGCCGTCTCGGGCGACGGCGAGAGCTGGACTCCCATCGCCGAGGGCACCATTCCGAACTTCGGCGAGGCCCCCTACTACGCGGGCCTCGTCGTCTGCTCCCGCGACCCGGCGACGCTGACGACCGTCGTCTTCGACGAGGTGAGCGTCGTGTAGGGCCGCGGGACCTGCAAGGGACACCACCCCACCACCCCCCACTCGCAGAAACGGAGACACCTCTCCCATGGATGCAAGGAGTCGCACCACAGAACAGAGCACCGGCCCACACCGGCACCGCGCGTCGCTGGGCCGCCGTGGCCTGCTGAAGGCCGCGGGCGGTCTGGCCGCCGCGGGAGTCGCCGCGGGCGCGGCGACGACGGCGTTCGACGGGAGCCGCGCGAGCGCGGCGCCCGCCACGTTTGCCCACCCCGGGATGCTGCACAACGCCGGGGACATCAACCGGGCCCGGGTGCGGGTCGCCGCGGGCACCGACCCGTGGCTGTCGGGCTGGAACCGGCTGGTCGCCAACGGCCACTCGTCCGCCAGCTGGGCGCCGAACCCGCAGCAGACGATCATCCGGGGCGGCGACGGTCAGAACTACGGCATCCTCTACAACGACATCGCCGCCGCGTACCAGAACGCGCTGCGGTACCACGTCGGCGGGGACGCCGCGCACGCCGAATGCGCGGTGAACATCCTCAACAGGTGGTCGGAGACGCTCACTTCTATCGGGGGCAACGCCGACCGGTTCCTGGCGTCCGGCCTCTACGGCTGGCAGTTCGCCAACGCCGCGGAGCTGATGCGCGGCTACAGCGGTTTCGAACTGGGCCGCTTCCAGGACATGATGCTCAGCGTCTTCCACCCGATGAACGAGCACTTCCTGGTCAACCACAACGACGCCTGCATCACCAACTACTGGGCGAACTGGGACCTGTGCAACATGGCCTCGATCCTGGCCATCGGGATCCTGTGCGACGACGGCGGCCTGTACGACCGGGCCGTCAACTACTTCAAGTCCGGCGAGGGGAACGGCTCGATCCAGCACGCCGTCCCCTTCCTGCACGACAACGTGGACGGCTACGACCTCGGCCAGTGGCAGGAGTCGGGACGCGACCAGGGCCACACCGTGATGGGCATGGGCCAGATGGGCGCGTTCTGCGAGATGGCCTGGAACCAGGGCGAGGACCTGTACGGCTACGACGACGCGCGCTTCTTCAAGGCCGCCCAGTACGTGGCGAAGTACAACCTCGGCCAGGACGTGCCGTTCACCAAGTACACCTGGGGCACGGGACAGAACTGCGCCTACAGCGAGCACACCGCCGTCTCCTCGGCCTCCCGAGGCCAGGTCCGCCCGGTGTGGGCGATGATCCACTTCCACTACAACCGGCGCAAGTACTGGGACGACCCGTACATCCGCGACATGTACTACGGCCTCGTCGCACCCGAGGGCGGCGGCGGGGACTACGGCTCCACGTCCGGCGGCTACGACCAACTCGGCTTCGGCACCCTGATGTACGCCAAATGAGCCACCCGAACCACTGCACCACCTGACCGGCGCGGCCACCGGCTCCCTCACCGGTGGCCGCGCCCCGCTCCACCGGCCCTCACGGACCCGAACCCCGGGACCGGGATGCGGCTCGCTCTCCGAGGCGTTCGCTGGGTGGCCGCCCTCGTCTACTGGGCCGCGATGGCGAGAGCGATGTCCGTCATGGCGCTCCTGGACAGTGGTGCCGGATCGGTCGCGGTGCCCCACACCGAGAGCTCGACGCTCAGGCGCTCGAAGGGCACCACCTCGACCCGTGTCTCGGACGTGTTGGCCACTTCGGTCTGAAACATTCCGATTCCCTCGTCGGGCAGGGAGAAGGTTTCGCACTCCGCAGCGAGTTCCGTGAGTGGTCCCGAGCAGCTCAGCATCGGCACCTCCCGGTCGCCCTGGTGGGCGGTGATCTCTGCCTCGTACGTTCCGGTGGGTGTCGAAAGGCGGATGGGGTATCGCCAGACCTGCTCAGCGTGCTCGGACCCGAAGGTGGCGTCGTTGCCGTCCAGCAGGTCCACCGCCACCTCGGGGGCATGGTCGGTGACCGCTGCGGCGATCCGTTCCCCGACGATGTCCTCGGTCGTCTGGTACTCCTCCGCCAGGTATTCGTCGTCCCCCTTCGGCCACAGTCCCTCCCACCTCGGGAACGGGTCGGAGGGGGCGTCCGCCGACGGCGTCTCGGGGGGTAGTTCGAGGAGTGCGGGCAGCGTCGTGGCCGACACCGCGATGAGGACCGTCGCGGCCACCGTGCCCAGTACGCGGCGCAGCGTCTGGTGCCGTCGCTCGCGGGCCGCGATCTCCTCCACGTCGAGCCGCAGCGGCGGCTCGTTCGCGACCGCCTCCCGCAGCCCCTGCGTGATCCGCTGCTCCGTCATCGCGTCGGCCACCCCGTGTCCGACACGGTGCTGTCCGCGTCATCGAGGTGCTCGCGAAGCGTCCGCAGACCGCGCGCGGTCTGACTCTTCACGTTGCCCTCCGAACAGGCGAGCGCCGCCGCCGTCTGCGCGACGGACAGATCGTCGAAGTAGCGCAACACGATGGTGGCCCGCTGCCGGGGCGGCAGCGTCAGCAGCGCCCGGTGGACGCTGCTCCGGGCATCCATGCGGTGTGCGATGGCGTCCGGCTCGGCCGAGACGTCCGGCGCGTCCGGGATGGTGTCGTGGCTCTGCTCCCACCGGCGGAACGGTCTCCGCCACTCGTCCACCCAGGTGCGCAGCAGCACGCGTCGGACGTAGGCGGTGAGGTCGCCGTGCCGCTCAAGCCGCGACCATGAGCGGTACATCTTGATCAGCACGCTCTGCACCAGATCCTCCGCCAGATGCCAGTCGCCGCAGAGTAGGTAGGCGGTGCGGCGCAGCGGACGGGCCTGCCCCGTCGCGAACTCCAGGTACCGCTCCTCGTCTTGCCTGCGCATCCCATCCCCTCTCATCCCTACCACGGAGACGAGCCGGACGCGGTTGCATCGGGGCGCGGCGCGGTCAGGAGCCGGCATCAGGCCGTGCGCAGCCCGCGTGCTCAGGCCGCGTGCTGGTACGTCGGGTAGGTCAGGTAACCCGCGTCGCCGCCCTGGTAGAACGTGCCCTCGTCGACGGGAGCGATCGGGAGTCCGGTGCGCAGCCGCTCGACCAGATCGGGGTTGGCCAGGAAGGCGCGGCCGAAGCTGATGAGGTCGGCGCCCAGCCCGAGCCAGTGGTCGGCCTCGGCCCGCCCGGCCTGCTTCGGCCCGGACCCGCGTCATCGGGGCCATCACCACCCGGTTCGGCAGGGCCAGGTCCGCCAGCTGATGACGGTCGAAAAGCGTGGTCACGTCAGGACTCCCTCGCGATCGTGAAGCGAAGCGTCCGGTCACCGAGCTCGACGGGTACGCTGAAACCTCACATTGACGTCAGAGGCCACTCCTGCGTCGTGGCTCGCAGCCAGGAGGGTGACATGCGCATCGGAGAGCTCGCGTCACGCACCGGGGTCAGCGTCCGGTCCCTGCGGTACTACGAAGAGCAGGGACTCCTCACCAGCACCCGCAGCGCCAGCGGGCAGCGGCACTACACGGACGGCGATGTCGAGCGGGTCACCCTGCTCCAGCGGCTGTACGCCGCGGGTCTGTCCAGCCGCACCATCGTCGAGCTGTTGCCCTGCGTCGATTCGCCCAGCGAGGAGAACACCGAGGTCTCCCTGGAGCGGATGGCGCAGGAGCGCGACCGGCTCTCCCAGCACATCACCGAGCTCGCGCACACCCGGGACACGCTCGACGCGGTCATCGCCACGGCCCGGGCGTACCACGACCGCCAGCGGGCGGCCGTGGCCGGCTGATCACGAGATGGCCCGGAGCCGGCCGTGGGGCTGGTGGCGGAGCTGGTCGACGTCCTGGGCCGTTCGGTCGTCCGCCGGGAGGAAGACGACCAGGTGTTGGGCGTCCGAGGAGAGATCCAGCGTCTCGCGGTGCAGCCGGAGCTCGTGCCCGGTCGGGTGGTTGAGCCGGAGGACGCCACGCCGCGGAACCACGTGACGGTTGTGGCGGCGCGTGAACTCGGGGCCGGCGACGGGGGCGATCTCCGCGCTGAGCCACTCGTAGTTCTCGACGGAGGGTCCGAGCCACAGATCGAAGGCCTGCTCGTCCGCGACGTCGTCCCAATCTGCGAAGAACGTTCTGGCGCGGGAGTCGGTGAAGACGTAGCGGGTGAGGTTCGGGGCGGCGGCGTCGAGCAGCCCGCTTTCGCCCATCAGGACCTAGCCAGGGGACGCCCCGCTTTGGCGGGGTGGGGAATGGCTTCTCGACTCTGCTCTGACCTTGACTGGGTCCACGGATCTGTGCTGTTCACCTGTTGCTACCTCTCTGCCGTGCTAGACCTGCAGCATGTGTATAGTGATCGTGTGGCTGTGACCAGGAAGGTTCGCCGGTTCTCCGGCGGCGTGTATGACCTCGGGCTCCACGTGGTGTGGTGTCCGAAGTACCGCCGTCCGGTCCTCGGTGGCCGGGTCGGGGAACGGTTGGACGAGCTGATCCGGCAGAAGGCGGACGAGCGCGGGTGGGAGATCATCGCCCTTGAGGTGATGCCCGACCACGTGCACCTGTTCGTCAAACACGACCCGAAGTCCGCGGCCTCATACGTCGCGAACCAGTTCAAGGGCTTCACATCCCGTGTCCTGCGCTCGGAGTTCCCACACCTGAAGTCGCGGATGCCGACGCTGTGGTCGTCGTCGTACTTCGCAGCCTCGGTCGGCGCCGTGAGCGCGGCGACGGTTCAGAAGTACATCAATACGCAGTGGGAACGCCCCTGGAAGAAGGAGGTCCGCTCTTGATACGGGCCTACAAGTTCCGCCTGCGCCCCACGGCGCGCCAGGAGCAAGCCCTTGGCGAGATGCTGCGGGATCACTGTTCGCTCTACAACGGGGCCTTGCAGGAGCGCCGGGACGCCTACCGGCACAGTTCGAAGACGAGCATCACCTACGGGCAGCAGTCCGCGCAGCTCAAGGAGATCCGCACCTTCGACCCCGAGCGGCAAGGACGCTGGTCGTTCTCCTTCCAGCAGGCGACGTTGCGCCGGTTGAACAAGGCGTTCGCAGCGTTCTTCCGCCGCGTGAAGGCAAGTCAGACTCCCGGCTATCCGAGGTTCAAGGGCGTCGGCCACTTCGACACCGTGGAGTTCCCCAAGGACGGCGACGGATGCCGCTGGGACTCCACGCCGCACGACACCCAGACCCGCGTACGCCTCCAAGGTGTCGGGCACGTCCGCGTGCACCAGCACCGGCCCGCCAAGGGCCGGGTCAAGACGATCAGCATCAAACGCGAGGGGAAGCACTGGTACGTCGTACTGGTCTGCGACGAGGTGCCCGCCGAGCCCCTGCCCGCCACGGGTTCGATCGTCGGCATCGACATGGGCACGGTGCACTTCTTCACCGACTCCAACGGCAACCACGAGCCGAACACCAAGTTCCTCGCCACGATGGCGGACGAGCTGACAGCGGCCCAGCAACACTTCTCGACGTTCCCCAAGCGCACCAAGCGCCGGACGAAGAAGCACCGGGCCGCCGCCCGGAAGGTCGCCAAGCTGCACGCGAAGATCCGGCGTCAACGCCTGGACCACCACCACAAGACCGCTCTGGCCCTGGTCCGCGAGCACGACGTGATCGGGCACGAGAAGCTGAACACCGCCGGGATGACCAGGGCCCCGGCACCCAAGCCCGACCCCGAGCAAGACGGCGCGTTCCTCCCGAACGGTGCCGCCGCCAAAGCGGGCTTGAACAAGAGCATCCTCGACGCGGGTTGGGGACAGTTCCTTGGGATCTTGTCGCAGAAGGCTGAAAGGGCCGCTCGACGTGTGATTCCGGTGAACGCCCGCAACACCTCCCGCACGTGCCCGCCCGACATCGGCGGATGCGGGCACGTCGCAAAGGAGAACCGCGTCATCCAAGCGAAATTCGAGTGCGTCAAGTGCGGCCTGGTGGAGAACGCCGACCGCGTAGGCGCCCTGAACGTCCTGCACAGGACCGGGCTGGTCCTCTGCGACGGAGCCTAGCCCCGACGCAGGAAGCCCGCGACACTAGTCGCGGGCGGAGTCACCGACTGGCATTTCACGCGCGGGACGGCCAAGCCCGTGGCCTTCGTCAGCTACGGCGGGGCGGCCGGCGGCCGGCACGCCGTCCTGCATCTGGAGAACGTGCTGACCGAACTGCACGCGGTGACGATCCGCGACGGCCTGGCCTTCCCGATGTACTGGACGGCGTGGCAGGACGGTCGTCCGCTGGATCAGGACGCCCCCGGGTACGCCAAGACGCTGCTCGACCAGCTGGCCTGGTGGGCGGGCGCCCTCCGGTCGGCGCGCGAGGCCGCTCCCTACCCGGCCTGAGCTACCCGGTCTGAGCGGGGGCGGCGCTCATTCCTCGATCTTCCAGGGCATCACGATGCCGAACTTCCACAGGTACACCGACAGCAGCACGGCGCAGATCACGACGCCGACCGAGGTCAGGATGATGTTGCGGCGACGCACCCTGGGATCGAGGGCGCGCTGCGCGAAGTCCGCGACCTTGTGCTTGGTCCACCGCAGCACCAGTTGGGCCCAGACGAACTCGGTGCCCCAGATCGCCATCCCGGCGAATATCACCAGCCAGCCGGGGCCGGGCAGCGGCAGCATGATCACGCCGATCACGACGACCACCAGGCCGACCAGAAAAACGCCCGCCCGCCAGCCCATGTGGAGGGCACGGGAGCTCTTCACGAACCGCGGCGCGCGGGAGCCCAGTGGCTTCTCCTTCACCACCGGTTCGCCGACCTCGCTCGGGCCGCCCGTCGCGGGCGCGGCAGCGTCGTTCGTCGCGGCAGTGGCGTCGCCCTCCCCGGCGACCCGGTCTGGATCCTGCACATCCATGTGCCTCATCGCGAAACATCGACCCCCTTGGTGGCAGCTGGCGCTGTTACCTCAGAGGATGTCACTAAGTGCCAGCGGAGACCAGTGGCGGGAGCCTACATCCAAACGTGGCACCGCCCACACCGGATCCGATGCGAGCGCAAAGCCCGCCGTGGACCTCATCCGACCACTGAACCCCCGCCCTGGGCGGCATCCCCGCTCAGGGACCGCCCCGGATCACTCGCTCGGCGTGTCCCGACCGATCGCGGTCATGCCGAACGAGGTTCTCCGGAGGTGATCGGATCCCCCACGGCTCCTCCGGTGGCCCCGCGGACAGCGTGCGCGACACGTTCCGGGGTGTCGGCGAATGTCCGGGCATCGGCGCCCTCCAGAACGGCGGCACCGATGTCCTCGTTGATGACGCGCAGCGCGGCCGAGGCCGCCGCGGCGTGCAGCCGCACCCGGAGGTCGTCGGCGGGGAGCTCCAGCCGACCCGCGATGATCACGGCCATCTCGCGCTCCACCTGATCGCAGGCCATCAGCCAGGCGGTGCGCAGGGCCGGCTCCTTCTCGGCCAGCAGGATCATCTGCATCGCGAGCCTGTTGTCGGCCACCTCGACGGGACCGGCCTCACGGTCGTACCTGGCGCTCTCCGCGGCGAAATGCTCCTCGAGGGACAGGGCCGGAGGCCAGCTGCGCAACGCGGACATCTCCCATTCCACGCCCTGCGTCACGATCGGTTCGGCGCAGCTCTCCTTGCTGCGGAAATGGCGCCAGATCGTGCGCGTCGACAGGCCGACGGTCTCGGCGATCTGGTCACCGCTGGTCGCGTCCACTCCCTGCTCCCAGAACAGGCGGGCCGCCTCCCGCGAGATCTCCAACCGCAGCCGATGCCGCCGTTGCTCACTCATCCCACCCCCGACGCGCTTGGACGATCCCATGCCGGTCACCTCCACTCGCGCCTGCCCCAACACATCAAGTGTCATAATGACAGTAAGTGACGCCCACCGCCAGCTCGGTACGTCTCGCCACCAACCGGGGCGCACCACCCCCGTTCGGCCGGCTCCGCCATGCGCAGCCCGTCGCGCAACGCCGCTCCGGCCGGCAAGGCCTCCGCGTCGGTATTGTCCGCGTGGTGCGCTGAATACTCCTGATCTTCGCCCCTACGCTTTCTCCCCACGTGGGCCGATGGTAAGCGCTTACCGCAGCCGCTGTCAGGCACACGTCACCGCCGCGGACATTTCCCCCCACCTCAGCTTCCGACCAGGAGATGAGCACATGTCACAAGCGTTTGTTGTCCGACGAATACGACGCTGGTACGTCGCGCTGGCCGTGTCGCTGGTCGGCGCGATGGCCGCCTGGCTGCTGGGCAGCAGCGGCACGGCCGACGCCAGCGGTACCCCCGCCCTGCCCGCCCAGCCCGCCCAGCCCGCCCAGCCGGTCGTGGCCGATGCGCTGTACGTGGCGCCGGACGGCACCGACGGCGCGGCCGGAACGGAGTCGGACCCGACGACGCTCAGCTCGGCGCTCGGCCTCGTGGCGGCCGGCGGGACGATCTACCTGCGCGGCGGGACCTACGACTTCTCGGAGACGGTCGTCATCGAGGGCAGCGACGGCACGGCGGACGCCCGCACGACGCTGTCCGCCTATCCGGGTGAGACGCCGGTCATGAACTTCTCGGCGCAGAGCGAGGACCCGGCCAACCGCGGGCTCGCCCTGGTCGCGTCGTTCTGGCACCTCTACGGCATCGTCGTCGAACACGCCGGTGACAACGGCATCCTCGTCGCCGGTAACAACAACGTCGTCGAGCGCACGGTGACGCGGTTCAACCGTGACACGGGGCTGCAGCTCTCGCGGTGGGTGGCCGACTCCCCCGAGGACCAGTGGCCGTCCAACAACCTCATCCTGAGCGCGGAGTCGCACGACAACTCCGACTCGGACGGGGAGGACGCCGACGGTTTCGCCCCCAAACTCACCGTCGGCCCGGGGAACGTCTTCCGCTACACCGTGTCCCACAACAACATCGACGACGGCTACGACCTCTACACCAAGTCGGAGACGGGCCCGATCGGCGCGGTGACCATCGAGGACTCCCTCGCCTATGACAACGGCACCCTCAGCGACGGCTCCCAGGCCGGAAACGGTGACCGCAACGGCTACAAGCTCGGCGGCGACGACATCGGGGTCGACCACGTCGTCGAGGGCAGCATCGCCGTCGGCAACGGGAAGCACGGGTTCACCTACAACAGCAACCCGGGCTCGATGACGGTGTCGGACAACGTCAGCGTCGGCAACGCCGAGCGCAACTTCAACTTCGACGACGGCAGCTCGGTGTTCTCGAACAACGTCTCGTGCGACAGCGGGGACGACGACCGGATCATCGGCACCGACGACGGTTCGAACCAGTTCTGGTCCGAGGACACCGGGAACGGGGCCGCGTGCTCCTCGTACGCCGGCGGCCTGGACTGGTCCTTCGCCGAGGACGGCAGCCTCGTCGTGACCTTCGGCGGCCAGCAGCTCATGCCGTAACCCACCCCGCCCAGGCACAGGCACAGGCACTTCCCAGGGTCGCACCGCTACCACAAGGAGCCGTGGACGATGAATTCGAGAGTACTGACGGCATGCCTCGCGCTGGCCATCGGCGCGTTGGCGGCCCTGCCCGGCACGACGGCGTCGGCCACCCAGGCGGCGGACCTGTACGTGTCCCCCGCCGGCGACGACGGCAACCCGGGCACCCTCGACGAGCCACTGCGGACCGTCCAGGCCGCGGTGGACCTGGCCGGGCCCGGCACGACCGTCCACCTCAGGGCGGGCACGTACGCGCCGGCCACCAACATCCAGCTGCTCCAGAGCGGCACCGAATCCCAGCCGATCACCCTCCAGAACTACGAGGGCGAGCACGCCGTCATCGACGGCGAGAACATGCCGTACACCCCGGGCGCCGTGGACAGCAGCATTCCGCGCCCCGAACGCGGCGCGATCCACCTCGAGGGCGACTACTGGCATATCGCCGGCCTGGAGATCATCAACGGTCCCTACGGGATCTTCGGCATGGACACCAGCCACAACGTCTTCGAGAACCTCGTGACGCGGGACAACTACGAAACCGGCCTGCACCTCGTGGGCGGCGATGTGGGCGTCGTCAGCGACAACCAGGTCATCAACCTGGACAGCTACGGCAACCGCGACCCGCGCAAGAACGGCGAGAGCGCCGACGGCCTGGCCATCAAGGAGGGCGGCGGCGCGGGCAACGTCGTGCGGGGCGCGCGGCTGTGGAACAACTCCGACGACGGCTACGACGCGTACGAGTTCACCGACTCGATCCTCGTCGAGGACAGCATCGCGTGGGGTAACGGCTTCAACCGCTGGAACCTGCCCGACTACGAGGGCGACGGCAACGGCTTCAAGCTCGGCGGCGGCGACCCTGACCCGGCGGCGGACCACATCACCCGCAACAGCATCGCCTTCGACAACGCCGTCGACGGCTTCGACGACAACGGCAACCCCGGCTCGTTGGAGCTCGACCACTGCACGGCCTGGGACAACCCCGGTAACGGCTTCGACTTCGCCGACTCCACCAGCACCCTGACCGACAACCTCGCCGTCGACAACGGCAACCCCGCGGACCTCGGCGACGGCTCCGCCGGCAGCGGCAACTCCTGGGACAGCGGCGACGCGTGGGACGTCGAGAGCACCGACCCCGCCACGATCACCGGCCCGCGGAACCCGGACGGCTCGATCCCGTCGTCCGACTTCCTCGTGCCCACCAACGGCGCGGACGTCGGCGCCCGGTTCTAGGTCCTGGCCGGCGCGGCAACCTCGACGGCCCCCGAGACAACCACCGTGAGTAGCGGCAACGCGAAGACGAAAGAGAAGACACGATGAAACGATCAGTCGCATGGCGACTCCCCGCGGTCGCCGCCACGTTGGCCCTCGCGGCCACGACCGGCGTGGTGCTGTCGATGTCCCAGGCCTCGGCGGTGGCCGCCGGCACCGCCACCGGCTACGCGGCCGAGAACGGCGGGACCACCGGCGGTGCGGGCGGCGAGACCGTCCGGGCCTCCACGGGAACCGAGATCCATGAGGCCCTGTGCGGCCGGGCCTCCAGCGACACCCCCATCGTCATCGAGGTCGAGGGGACCATCAACCACGGCAACACCACCGACGTCGACGGCGACAGCTGCAACACCGCCGACGATGTGATCGAGCTCAAGCAGATCAGCAACGTCAGCATCATCGGGGTCGGCGGCGGAGCCGTCTTCGACCAGATCGGCATCCACATCCGCGAGGCCAGCAACATCATCATCCAGAACGTGACGGTCCGGAACGTGAAGAAGTCGGGCTCTCCCACGTCCAACGGCGGTGACGCCATCGGCATGGAGAGCGACGTCCGCAACGTCTGGGTCGACCACACCACCCTGGAGGCGTCGGGTGGGGAGGACGAGGGCTTCGACGGCCTCTTCGACATGAAGGACAACACCCAGTACGTGACCCTGTCCTACAGCATTCTGCGCAACTCCGGCCGTGGCGGGCTCGTCGGATCCAGCGAGAGCGACACCTCGAACGGGTTCGTCACCTACCACCACAACCTGTACGAGAACATCGACTCCCGCACGCCCCTGCTGCGTGGCGGCATCGCCCATATCTACAACAACCACTACGTGAGCCTCAACGAGTCCGGCATCAACTCCCGAGCCGGGGCCCGCGCGAAGGTGGACAACAACTACTTCCAGGACTCCCACGACGTCCTGGGCACCTTCTACACCGACCAGGCCGGTTACTGGGAGGTCAGCGGGAACACCTTCGACAACGTGACCTGGTCGGAGCCCGACGAGGAGACCAACCCCGCCGGCCCCGACCCCACGTCCACCACCACGGTCGACATTCCCTACGACTACACCCTCGACGAGGCCGACTGCGTGCCGAACATCGTGAGCCGCACGGCAGGCGCCGGCACGGGCCTGGCCGAGTCCGACGGCAGCTGCTGAGGCCTGTCCCCTCACCGATCTCCGCCTCGCCCCTCCACCTCGCCTCTCCACCTCGCCGCCGGAACCCGTTCTCGCGGGTTCCGGCGGCGTTCCGCGTCCGTAATCCGGATGAACCGGGGCGCCGGCGTTGTTAGCATGACCGACATGGCACGAGGTATCTGGTCGCAGAAGGTCCGCTCCGCCCGCTGACGGCGGCGCCTTCTCCCTGCTGAATCCGCGCTCGCCGTCCCGGTTCCCGCCGGGCGGCTCCTTCTGCCTGCCCGGCTCCACTGCGAGCTGCGGAGCACCGTTGAACCTCACCCCGACCCCCGAAGCCATGTCCCTGCCCGTCGAGGCGGGCGGCAGCGCACACGTCCGCGCCGAGGGCGTCACCGTCACCCGCGGGTCCCGGCGCGTTCTGAACGACATCTCGGTCACCTTCTCCGCCCGGTCGCGGGTCGCCGTCGTCGGCGAGAACGGCCGCGGCAAGACGACGCTGCTGCACGTCCTCGCCGGACTGGTCACACCCGACGAGGGCGCCGTGCACCGGGCCGGCACGATCGGCCTGGCCCGCCAGGAGCTGGCCGCGCGGGACGGTGAGACCGTCGGCACCCTGACGTCCGAGGCGCTGGCCGCGTCGCTCGAGGCTCTCGCCGCGCTGGACGAGGCGACCCTCGCCATGGCCGAGGGCGACCCCGGCGCCGACGACCGCTACGCCGTCGCGCTCGACGCCGCCACCCGGCTCGACGCGTGGGACGCGGAACGTCGCGTCGACGTCGCCCTTGAGGCCCTCGGCGCCTGCACCGACCGCGACCGTCCGCTGTCGACGTTGTCGGTCGGGCAGCGCTACCGGGTCCGGCTGGCGTGCCTGCTCGGCGCGCGGCACGACGTCCTGCTGCTCGACGAGCCGACCAACCACCTCGACGCCGGCGGGCTGGACTTCCTGACCCGCAGGCTGCGCGAGCACGACGGCGGCCTCGCCCTCGTCAGCCACGACCGGGCGCTGCTGCGCGACGTCGCGGACCGGTTCCTCGATCTCGACCCGACCCGCGACGCCAAGCCGCGCCTGTACGCCGGCGGCTACCAGGCCTGGCAGGACGCCCGGCGGCGCGAGCGTGAGCGCTGGGAACAGGACCACGAGGAGCAGCAGGCCGAACACCGGCGGCTGCAGGACGCGGTGTCGAAGGCCCGCAGCCGGCTCTCCACCGGCTGGCGGCCGGACAAGGGGACCGGCAAGCACCAACGCCAGTCCCGGGCACCGGGCGTCGTACAGGCCCTGAACCGGCAGCAGGAGGCGCTGGACGCGCACCGGATCGACGTGCCGGAGCCGCCGCCGGCGTCGCGGTGGCCGGACCTGGGTGTCCGGCCAGGTGCGCCACAGCTGCGGGCGCACGGCGTCGCCGTCGCCGGGCGGCTGACCGGTCCGGTCGATCTCACGCTCGACGGCGGCGACCGGCTGCTGGTCACCGGACCGAACGGGGCCGGGAAGTCCACATTGCTCGCGGTGCTGGCCGGTTCACTCGAACCCACGGACGGGCACGTCAGGCCGGCGAAGGGGGCCCGGATCGTCCGGGTCACCCAGGAGACCGCCGAACAGGAGCCAGGACTCACCGCCCACGAGGTGCACGCCCGCCATGTGGGACGGCTGGTGGCCCGCGGGGCGCTCCGCGACGCCGACGCCGTCCCGCTCGGGGCGCTCGGGCTGCTGGACTCCGACGCGATGCGCACGCCGGTCGGGCGGATGTCGCAGGGTCAACAGCGCCGCCTCGACCTGGCGCTGGCGCTGGCCGGGCGGCCCGGGCTGATCCTGCTCGACGAGCCGACCAACCACCTGTCGTCGGCACTGGTCGACGAGCTGACCGACGCGATCCGCGCCACGAGCGCCGCCGTCGTCGTCGCCACGCACGACCGGCAACTGCTGCGGGATCTCGCGGACTGGCCCCGTCTGGAGGTGGGCGAGCCGGCGACGCACCGTCCCTCCTAATCGCAAGTGCCTGGACGGGAATCGGGACGGGAATATGGACGGGAATGGAGAACACGAAAATCACCCGCGCCGATCGGATTCACGGAAACTTCATCATTTGGCTTCGAGCGATTCAGGACGGCGGCGAGCCAGGGCACGTTCCATGGCGAACGCTGAGGGCTCAGGGACGATCGTGCCTGCCCATCGCCTCCCCACCGCCTCCCCGGAAGGGGGCGAACTGAAAATCCCGCTCGTTTCCGGCGAGCGACTCAGCGGTAAAGTCCACACGGTGATCGGCATACTCCTCGCCGCTCCCGTATACGGTTTCGTACGCCGAGCCAGTTTCCACCGGTGGGCGCCAGCCCTTGAATTGCGCGTCACTCGTTCCCGGGATTTTCTGTGACGCCCTGCGATCCGCCGCCCCTCCGGTGAACTCGTCAAGTGAAGAGAGACCGCCGCCCGCGAGGGCGGCGTGGTTGGCCGACCGAGGTGATTTCCCGGGACCTCGGTGGCCAGCCACCCACCCCCACACAGCACAGCAAGGAGGCACCATGGGTTCCCCCCACCGCAGTGTCCGCGCGAGGCGTGGCCGGCTGCTGCTGGCCGCCGCGTTCGCCGGCGTGCTGACGGCCGGCGGCATGACCGCCCTGGCCACCGCCGCCCCCGCCGAACAACCGACCGCCTCCCAAGCGGCCGAGAACGTCGTGCAGATCCCCACCCCCACGGCCGACGAAGTGGTCGAGGAGACCATCGAGATCACCTCGGACTTCGACGGCGGCGGCACCCGCTACATCCCCGGTGACGGCCTCGGCGGCGGCGACCAGGGCGAGGACCAGGAAGCCGTCTTCGAAGTCAGCGACGGCGCCACCCTCAGCAACGTCGTCATCGGCTCCCCCGGCGCCGACGGCATCCACTGCGAAGGCGACTGCACCCTCCAGAACGTCTACTGGGAAGACGTCGGCGAAGACGCCGCCACCTTCCGCAACGGCTCCACCTACAACGTCATCGGCGGCGGCGCCGTCGGAGCCGACGACAAGGTCCTCCAGTTCAACGGCGGCGGCACCCTGAACATCTCCGGCTTCGCCGCCGAGGACTTCGGCACCCTGGTCCGCTCCTGCGGCAACTGCGACGAGATGCCCCAACGCACCATCGTCCTGGACGGCGTCACCGCCACCGCCCCCGGCGACAAACTCGTCGGCATCAACGAGAACTACGGCGACACCGCCACCTTCACCAACATCACCATCGTCGGCGACGACGAGATGACCATCTGCCAGCGCTACATCGGCAACGACAGCGGCGACGAACCCGAAGAGTCGGGCTCGGGTCCTGACGGCACCCACTGCCTCTACGACGAGTCGGACATCAGCTACCAGTAACCCCCACCGGTCCAGCCGCCGGTGACCACGTCGGCCCCCACACCCGATCGGGTGCGGGGGCCGACTCCGTGGCGAGGACAGCGGCACGAACTGGTGGGCTGCGTGGCAAAGGTCTCCGGCGCGAGACCCGGAGCCGTGTCAGGCCGTGGGCCGCATGCGCTCCTGCGCCCATTCCTCGAAGCTGGTGAGGGGGATGCCGAGGTCCCTCGCGTACTGCGGGCGGCCCGGCTGGCCGGCCACATTCAGCCACTCGTGGTTGGCGCCCACCGCTGGCATTCCGGCGGCGAGGGCTTCCTCCTCGGTCATGTCCGGCGCGGAAAGCCGCGTGCCCAGAGCGCGCGAGAGGACCTCGGCGACCTCCGTCATCGAGAGGTGGTCGCTCGCCAGCTCCAGTTCGACCCCGTCGAACCGCTCCGGCGCGGCGAGGGCCGCGGCGGCCGCCCTGCCGATGTCGTCCACCGCGACCAGGGAGAGCCGGGTCTCGGGGTTCAGGACGCTCACCAGGCCGCCCTCGATGCCACGCGGGAACAGGAACGCCATGGACGGGAGGAAGTTCTCCATGAAGAAGCCCGGCTTGAGGAGCGTCCAGTGCGGGAAGCCGGCCGCGCGGACCCGGTCCTGGATCGCGCTCTTGGCGTCCAGGGTGGGTTCCATCGAAGCCCAGCGGCCTTCGGCCCAGCCGGGAGTTTCGGTGTGCTGGCCGGCGCCGGTGACGGATGTGTGCACGAACTGCCGCACTCCGGCGGCTTTCGCGCCCTCGATGAGGTTGACGCCCTGGGCTACCTCCCCTTCGAAATCGAAGCCTTCCGCGGTGATGCCGGGCATCTGCACGGAGAAGACGGCGCGGGCGCCCTCAGCGGCCCGGATCACGGAATCGCGGTCGTGAAGGTCGCCGGTGACCAGTTCGGCGCCGAGTGCCTCGACGGCCTTGGCCCGGTCGGTGGCCGGGTCGCGCACCAGGGCGCGGACGGGAACGCCCGCCGCGCGCAGGGCACGGGCGGTGGCCCCGCCCTGCCTGCCGGTAGCGCCGGTGACCAGGACGGGCGCAGAACCTGTAGGCATCGTGCTCCTCGGGTACTCGGCAATAAACGGCGGGCCCCGCCGTTTCTGCTTCAGTACGATACGGCGGGGCCCGCCGGTTAGCAATCCTGGAGGTGACGCCATGGCCGAGCACCAGCGCGCGGACGCCCGGCGCAACTACACCCGCATCCTCGCCGTGGCCGAGGAGGAGGTCGCTGCCCATGGTGCCGGCGCCTCCCTGGAACAGATCGCTCGCACCGCGGGGGTTGGCTCGGCGACCGTGCGCCGGCACTTCCCAACGCGTCGCGCACTGTTGGAGGCGGTCTCCCGGGAACGGATCGAGGCCTTGTGTGTCCGCGCCCACGACGTGACCGGCAGGGGCGACAGCCGGAGCGCGCTCCTGGAATGGCTGAGTGACGTCGTCGCCTACTGCGTCTCCGCCCGAGGGCTGGCGGCCGCACTGGCCTACGACGGCCCGGTGCACGAGAACAGTTGCTCGGCGGCGCTGGAAGAGGCGGCAGGACCGCTGCTGCACCGCGCCGAGCGGGACGGCGCGGTGGCGACAGGCGTCACCGTCACGGACCTGATCGCGCTGGCCGTCGGCATCGCCCTGGCCACGGAGCACCATCCCGACCCCGCCGCCCAGGCCGACCGGCTGTTCCGGCTGGCCGTGGCGGGACTGAGTCCGCAGGGCTGAACTTCGAGTTTGCAGACCATCGCCAGCGCGGCGGTGGCTGCCGGGAAATCAGTGGCGTCTGCGTGGACGAGCCTCATAGCTTGTGCGTTCGTGACTGATGATCCGCGGATGCGCCCGAACCGACATGACCTCGGCCGAGTGTTCAACGAGGTGCCGGAGATCTACGATCGGGTCCGGCCGGGATACCCCGACGAACTGTTCGCAGAACTTGGCGCCATCACCGGCATGGGCGAGAGGTCGTCGGTGCTGGAGGTGGGCTGCGGTACCGGTCAGGCGACGCGCACGCTGGCAGCGCTCGGATGCTCAGTGACCGCCGTTGAACCGGGCCCGGACATGGCCGCACTCGCTTGCCAGCGGATCGCCTCCTTTCGCAACGTCGAAGTCGAGACGTCGACTTTTGAGGAGTGGGATGACCGCGGTCGACGCTTCGATGTTCTCGTGGCTGCGTCGTCGTGGCACTGGGTCGACCCGACGATCGGCTGGCAGCGGGCGCACGCCGTGCTCTCTCCCGGGGGCTGGATGGCGCTGCTCGGCAACATCGTTGTCCGCCGGCCGGGAGAACCGGAGGTGTATGCCGAGACCGCCGATCTCCACGAGCGGTTCTGTCCCGGGAACCCCGGCTGGGGTCATCCGCCGCTGGAGGACGACGTGCGCACCACCGACGAGGGTTGGGGCCTGGTCGACGATCCCGGGGGATTGTTCGGCCCAACGATCGTGCGCTGGTATCCAACCGTTCAGTGGTTCAACGGGGACGGCTTTGCCGATCTCCTTCGTTCACAGTCGCCGTATCGCAGGCTCGACCGGGAGGTCCGTGAGCCTCTGCTCGACGCCATCGCCGAGCGCATCCGCACGCGGATGGACGACCGAGCAGCACGCCGTTATCTGAGCGTCCTGCGGGTCGGACAGCGCGCCGAGTGAGGCCAGGGACCACTCTCTGAACTACCGGTCGCGGCCTGGTCAGCAGCTGGAGAGGGCTCTTT
>CAWFMG010000006.1:0-933785 GCA_963816875.1 uncultured Actinomycetota bacterium | reverse complement strand
CGGCCGGGCGCTGCGGCAGAAGCCGAAGCAGGGGAAGCTGGCGACGATCCTCGTGCCGGTCATCCTGGATGAGGACGAGCGGCCGGAAGCATGTACGCATCCGGAGACTGGCGTCCTTTGGTTTCCGTGTTGGCCGCTTTGCGGGCGCACGATGCGAAGATGGTGGAAATGCTCGCTATTCCGGAAGAGCTGTCGCACCCGGTGGAGCCGTCCGAGTGGATCGGGGAGGAGCCCGCAGAGGGTGAGGAGGAGGATCGGCTGCTGCTGCGGTTCTCCACCCAGCGGGACCCCGCCACCATCCGGCGGTTCGTGAACATGCAGGTGATCAACCCGCTCAAGGAGTCCTGGGCGCGCGGCTACGCGGCGGCCGTCCGCTACCGCCAGCAGTACGGGGATCTGCGGTGCCGCTGAACTACCGCGAGCCGGAGCGAACGCGCCGTTGGGGCGGTGGATCAGCGAGCAACGCACCGAGTACGCCGCCGGCCGCCTCCAGGACGACGACATGGGCCGCAAGCGGGTAGTGGCTGAACGAGCTCGGGATGGTGTGGAACGCGCCGGACCTGGCATGGGAGGAGAACCTCGCCGCCGCCCGGGCGTACTTCGCGGAGCACGGCACGCTGTGCGCCCCGCAGACCGCCGCCGCCGAGGGCAAACCGGTGGGGCAGTGGCTGACCAACCTCCGCCGCCCCGGCGGGCTGGGAAGGACCCGGAGCGTGCGGCGCGGCGCGCGGCGCAGCTCGCCGGCATCGACCCGGACTGGAACCCCCGCGAGCCGGGCAAGGGCTGGTCGGTGGACTGGCAGCGGATGTTCGCCAAGCTGCAGACGTGCCTGGACGACGGCAGCGACCTCCAGCACGTCCACCGGCACGATGGTCGGCGGTGAGGATGTCGGGCGCTGGTTGGACCGGCAGCGCCAGGCCTGGGGTGAGCTGAACGACGAACAGCGCCGCCGCCTGGAGGTGCTCGGCGTCACCCCCACCGAGGCGGCGCCGGCCACCACGGTGCCGGCGGGCGGCGCCCGAGCCGCCGCGTGGCAACGCGGCCTCACCGCCGCCCGGCAGTACCGCGAACGGGAAGGCACGCTGGACGGCGTCAGCAGGAAACACATCGAGACCGTCATCGACGACCAGGGCGTCACCGAAGTCAAACTCGGGGTATGGCTGACCAACCAGAAAACCCGCCGCGCCAGCCTCACCCCGGAGCGGGCGACCGCGCTGAACGAACTCGGCATCCGCTGGGAGTAAGCAAGGCTGGTCGCACCGCCGGCAGGAAGCACCCACGGCCGCCGCGCTCACCAAAGCGAAATCCCGCGTCGTCACCACATCCCGAAACGATCACTAGACCCGCAGTTCAAGGCCGCCCCAGCCGCCTCAGCCCTGCGAAGAACCCCAGATCAGACCGCCCCCACCGGTCCAGACCGATCACCGGATCCCCAGGTCAACGCTTCGCGCACCCAGTGATCACTCTCGGATCCGGCACACAGCATCGCGTAGAGGGCTCACGATCCGCCTTGGGGCAGGTCGACGTCCAGGTAGTCGATGTCGCTGATCTCGACGTCCAGGTCGTGGGCGCGGCGGCCGCGGTCTTGGAAGTAGGCGTAGCCCAGGCCGGCGGCGAGGAGTTGCTGGAGTTGGGCTTCGCTGGCGCCCGTCTGGTGGGCGGCGAGCAGTTGGGCGGTGGTGTCGGGTGGGAGTTGTTCGGTGATGCGCCTCATGCGGGGGTCGTCGGTGGAGCCGGCGGCGGCGGTGAACCCGAACCGGGCGCGGGTCTCGACGGTGATGCCGGCTTGGGCGGCCTGGCGGATCGTGCGGCGGCGCACCCCGGGCTGCCAGGAGCGGCGGGCCTCGCGTTCCAGCGCCGCCGCCAGACGCGGTGTGGGCGGTGGGCCTGGCCGGCGAGGTAGCGCTCGACCTGCCGCTGGGAGCAGCCCAGGCGGGCAGCGACGGCCCGGGTGGAGCCGTTCTCGGCGCGCACCAGGATCCGCATCCGGGCGGCCGGGGAGGTCGGCAGAGGGCGGGTCTGGGCGGCTTGGAGCGCGTTCTCGATGGCGTCTTGGATCTCACCCATGGATTACTGGCCTCCCGGGCTGGTCGGGCGGCGGAACGGCAGCGCCTTCGCCCGGGGCGTGGAGCTGGGTGGGCGGCAGTGCTGCTGGGCGGCGGCGTGCAAGTGGCCGGCCTCGTCGTAGGTCAGGACGTCGTGTTCGGTGGTGTGGCAGGGCCGGCAGGAGGCGGTACCGGTCTCGAAGTCGAAGTCGAAGTTGAACAGCGCGGGGGCCCGGTCAGCCATCTTGCCCCTCCTGGGGGGTGTCCTTGATGTGGCGGGCGGGGTTGGCTCCGGCGTCGGCCAGGCCGACCATGTCGACGAACGGGCGGGCACCTTCGAGCTTGACCATCCCGGGCGAGACCCCGAGCCGGAACGTGCCTGGCACCGGCTTGCCGGTGTATGGGTCGCGTGGGAGGAGGTCCAGCGGGGAGGGGCCCAGGCTGGGGTAGACGACACAGTCGGACAGCACCGCCATCGGGAACAGGCCCGCGGCGGCCATGCGCGTCATCTTGCGGTGCATGTTGGTCCGAGCCTGGGCGATGACCGCGGCGCGGATGTCGGGCCGCCAGGTAGGGCGTTCCAGGGCTGGCCACCGCTCCCCGGACTGGTGCTTCACTCCCTGGGGGCGTTCGCGGAGCTTGCCGATGCCGCCCTTGACCGTGGCCTTGATCGCGGACAGCACCGCGGCCATGCCGGGGTCGGTGTGTTGTGGCCGGCCATCGCCTCGAGGAACTGCTGCTCGGTCAGGTCCTTGGTGACGCCGAGGTCGGCCATCGTGGCCAGGTAGGCGTCCCGCAGCCGCTCGTACCACGAATCCAGGTAAGCCCCGGCCTCCGGGCGGATCCACGCCTCCAACGGCCGGACGTCGGCGCCGAGCTCGGCGGTGTACGCCACGGTGGGGGTGGCGTACCAGGCCGGCCCGGTCGGCCGGGCACCGGCCGGGCTGAACGGGCTCGGGAGGCGCGGATCGACGTCGACGTCGGACAGGTCGACGTACCAGCACCCCGGGAGCTTCTTGTCGAACCGCGGCCCGTCCGTGTGCAGCGGCTCCCCAAGGCCGACGGTCAGGCGGTTGGCGGCCGCGGCGAACGCCATGTTGACGTCCAAGCCGACCGCCCACGGCAACGCGCACTCAGCGTCCGTGAGGAGCTCGGGGTCGCGGACCCACTCGTACGCCTCCTCATCGAGGACCTGGCCCTCGCCACGGCCAGCGGCGACGGGGTGTTCGTCCGGGGCCTCCGGGGGTGCCGGGTCGACCGCGTGCGTGAGGGAGCCGGGGACCGGACCGGACGTCCAGCCGCCGGCGTCGTCCCCCACGGCCCGGGTCGGCGGGCGCAGCGTGGTCATCAGCTCCAGGCCGTTGACGGCGGTGGAACCGCGGGGGGTGAGGACGCGGTGGGCGTAGGTGCCGAGCACGCGGGCGAGCTCGGCGCCCGGGAGCTGATCGACGCCCGGCCAGGCGCGGGCGTCCAGGGCGTCCCACGGCACGACGGCGAACTGCACGCACTGCCGGCGCCCGCCGGCCTCCACGGGGCGGTACACCCGCGCCCACGGGCCGAACCCACGCCTCGTGAGCTGCCACCCGGCGGCGGTCAGGTCGCGGACGACCTCGTGGTCCTCCGGCAGCCGCAGGCCCCGCCGGTCGGCCAGCCGGAGCGGGAGCCCGAGGCGTTCGGCCGCGTCGGCGGTGAGCACCACGAGGGGATCGGCGTCCCGTCCGGCGCGGTGCAGCCGCGACTGCCCGATGCCAGCCGCCAGCGCCCAGTCCACCAACTCGCTGATGGTGGCGGCCGGGCACTCCAGGGTGCGGCCGTCGACCAGGTACGCCGCACCGGCGCCGTCCAGCACGGCCAACGGCCCGGCCGGGAACGCCGAATCCGGCGCACCGGCAACAGCGGCGACGGCCGGCGTCGGAGCCGTGCGGGTGGCCCGGGCCGGCGCCGCCGAGGCCTTCGCAGCGCCGGGCCGACCCGGGCGATGCGACATCGACGGCGTGCTCCTGGTCCTCGTGCTCGCCGCGGCAGCGGCCGGCGGGGGGGCGGGGCGCGGCTGCTCCTGGTCCTCGTTGCCGGCGTCGGGGTCGGTGTCGGTGTCGGCCAAGGCCTGCGGCGCGCTCCCCCTGCCGCCCGGCTCCGACGCGCTGACTCGCGGCGGAGGGGGCTCCGGGGCGGGATACAGCGCGGCGAGCTTCTCCAACAGCCGGGCGTAGGCCTCCCGCTGCGGCGGCCTCGGCTCGGTCCGCCCCGCCTCCCAGGACACGATCGTCGCCCGCCTTACCTCCAGCGCGGCGGCGACGTCCTCCTGCGTCAGACCGTGCGCCTTCCGCAACCGCTCCCGCTCCCGCGGTGGCGGCAACACCCCACGCCGCTCGACCAGCGCGTCGACCGCCTTGAACAACGAATTCTCGGATCCAACCACACCCCAATCATACATCACGCGTACTTTTTTCAGCCTTCTAGCGTACTTCTCCAGGGGCGCGGCGTCATGGGCACACCCTCTCCGGCTGTCCGTGCGCCGAAGTGAGGGGGACGCCACGGGGCGAGACGACACCGGCTGCCGCCCTCTTGAGCGCCGCGCGGGCGACAATCGGCGGCTGGTGGCCGGTTGTCGCCGCCCGGGGCCCAGGCGCGGGTTGACTGGGCCAACTGCGCGGCGCGCAGACCGGCTCAACCGTGGAGGTCGCCCGCCGTCTGCTGGGCAACCTCGGGCGCGTCGCCGGCCTTGTTGAGCAGGCCGTGGCCGAGGTGGTCTCAGCCGGCGTGACCGCAGGGGTGCCGCTGGAGGACGTGGCCGACTGGGCCGGCCTGCCCGCCCAGGACCTGGCCGGGCTGCTGGAGGCAGACCACGACCAGCCGGCCACGACGCGAACGACCAGACAGGCCGACACGTCCCCAGAGTCCGAGGAGGCCGAAGAGTTCGGGGAGTCGGGGCGGGTGTAGCGGGGGTCTGCTGAGGTGCGCGGCGGAGGGGATGTGCTCGTCGCCTAACTCGCCGGTAGTGACTCGGAGTTGCTCGAATGTGACGCTGTGATCGACAACAGGGTGGTGGCCGGTTCCGGCGAGCCGGCGCGGTGGGCAAGGGCTGACCTGAGGGCGGCGTTCGAGGTGGGGTTCGAGGCGGTCTTCCGCGACCCGGCCGGGCAGGTGGTGCGGCAGCGGTGGGCCGACGCGGCCCCGGCGGTGGAGGAAGCGCAGCCGATCTCGGCGTTCCCCGCCATACCCAGCTGCCAGTGGAGCCGGGCTGGTGGTGGCCGGCCACCACCAGCCCGGCACGTGGCCGCCGGATCCAACGCGACGCGGGCACCGTACGGGGTTGAGAAGCCGCTGGTCACAGCGTCGCGTACGGACGGCGGGATATGGCCGGTTCTCACACTGGGCCACGGTGGGTTGGGTTGGGGTGGGGGTTGTGATCTTGCGCGGTGAGGGAGTGCCGGGCGCGGCGGTTGCGGTGGCGCGGGCCGGGTCGCGGAGGCGGTGGTCGTCAGTGCGGGCGGGGAACTGGTGCAGCGGCCCTGGCCGCAGGTGGCCGCTTCGGTGCGGCTGGAGGAGTGCCCGCCGGTGTCGGCGTTCCCGGTGGTGCCGGGGAAGCGGTGGGGGCCGGGCTGGTGGTGGTCGGCAACGATGGGCGCGCATGTGGTGCACGGGTCGGCGGCGATGCGGACCCAGCTGATACTGCTGGACCGTGATCCGCGGGTGGTAGGGCTGGCCGGGCGGCCTGCTCTGGCGGGATGAGGCCGAGGGGCGGGTGCGTTCGTGGGTGCCTCAGCTGTTCGCCCGCCGCGCGGACGGAACCGGGATGCTGGCGGACTGCCCAGCGGCCCCACACGCGGGTGGTGAGCGGGCACGGCGCGCGCAGCAGGTGCTGGTGGCGGCGTGCGCGCAGGTGGGCTGGTCCTACCGGCGGCTCGCGCCGCCGGATCCGGTGGTAGCGGCGAACCTGCGATGGCTGGCCGGGTACCGACATCCGCGCAACGCGGGCTCGGCGCGACTGCGGCAGGCCGTGCTGGACGCGTTCGCCGTACCCCGGCCGCTGATGGAGGCAGCGCAGGAGGTGGGCGATCCGCTCGCGGTGCTGCCGGTGGTCTACCACGCCCTGCGGCGCGGGGAGCTGTCGGCAGATCTGGAGGGGCCTTTGCACGGGCGGACGGTCATCAAGCCGGGTTACACCAGGGAACAGGAGCAGGGCGGGCAGTGAGCAGGTCGAGCGGAACGCGTGGTGGGCGGCGGGTGGAGCCCGGGGCGCATGTGGTCTTCGAGGGCCGAACGTGGCAGGTGGCCGGTGTGGGCGGATCCACGGTGCGGCTGGTCGACGAGGAGGGGGCCGCGGTGTCGCTGCTGGTGTCCTACCTTTTCGCCGATCCCGACTTCCGGGTCGTGGGGGTGCAGGAGCCGGCCGGGGCGCCGCGGTGGGGATTGTTCGAGACCGTGCCCCTGCGGGCGCAGGAACGCGCGTTGGCGTGGCAGCGGCACATCCGCGAGGTGGACAGCGGCCTGGCGGGCGGGCCGGGCAGCTCAGGGGGAAACTTCACAGCAGATCTACTACCGCTACCACCACAAGCAGACCCACAACCCCGCCTTCCGCAACCTGTGGCTGGTGGTGAACTACCTCAACTGGCGCTGCCGCCGCGTCATCTCCCGGTCCCGCCGTGCCAGATGAGAGGGGCTGTCGCCGAACTCGGCCACCTCCGCCTCCGCCTCGTCTCGCCTCGTCCAGCTCACCAGGTGTGGTCCCCTGTTTCAGCGGGAGGGGAATCAACAGCCGCTCACGGTCAGAATCGCGTAGGTGTCGGGCAGCCCTGACAGGAACTCGCCGTCCTGGCTCAGCACGGTGACCTGATTGATGTCCTCGATGTCCACACAGGCGGCGACGCGTTGCTGCACGTGCTGCGTACGGCGATGTCCTGCGCGGTACGCCGATGGGCGGCCGTGTCCGTCAGGTCGGTGCGAATGACGCGGGAACTCTCGTCGCCCTCGACCTCGATGACGTGCCGCTCATACGCCCTGGGATCGCGCCCCGGCTCGACGCCGGAGGTCATGTCACCGGCGTCGGAGTCCCTCTCGCCGGCCGCCGGGAACGCTTCGTCCGCGTGCGCGTTGGCGGACTCCGCGGGGGTGAGCGTTCCGTCGGGGACGGTCCGCACGGCCTGCGCGCACCATAACGCGACCGCGACGGTGCCGACGCAGAAGACCACGCAGGCGACGGCCCAGCCGATCCGCCGCGCCAGGACGCCGAAGATCCTCATCACCGGGTGCACGCCGTCACTTGCGTAGGCGTCGATCTAGTCCCGGGGAACGCCGGCGCGTTCCAGGTACGTGGCGATCAGCAGAGCGGCCATGTCCAACGTGTCGCCCCGTCCATGGCCCGGTACAGCGTCATCCGCTTCCACTGGTGCGCCTGGTCGGGTTCGGTGTACCGCAGCACCTTCCGGCAGTTCAACGTCGCCTCGGCAACCAGTTGGTGGACGCCCTGCCGCAGCGGATCGGGCATAGGGTCGCGTTCCGTGGCCGCCGTTAGAGGCCAGCCGCGTCCAGCGCAACGTCCGCGCTGAACTCGGCGACGAGGTTCGGGTCGACCAGCACGGTGTGGAGTTCCTCGCGGCTGCCCCAGCCGGCTGAGAACCTGACGCCGTGGCAGGGGTGGTCGGGGCCAGCCGGATTCAGGCTCTGTCGGTGTAGGTGCGTGTACCTGGCCTGCGGAAACGTGGGGTTTGTCGCGATGGGACAGTGGGTCGCCGCCAGCTGGGTGCGTGGACGAGACGGCATGATGGTCCGCTTGAGACCCGGGATCAACTGTTGGCTGGCGGCGGGCCCCACTGGATGCGGGCAGGGCGGGGGGTTAGGTCGGGGTGTCGCCGGTGTTGCGGATCATCTGCTGGAGCACTTTCACTGTGGTGACGTAGTCGGCGTCGTCGATGCCCTGATGGATGCGGGCCCGGATGGCCGGGGCGTGCTGCTTGAGACCGACACGGGCTTCCTCGCCCGACTCGGTGATCCACAGTCGTCCCTCGACGTCGCGGGTGAGCCAACCGCGCTCCAGCAGGGCCTCGGCCTCTGTTTTCAGGTCGTCTTCGGGTCTGATGTAGGAGCTCATGGCCTGCTGGAGTTCGGGAATGGTCATGCCGCGGCCGTCGGGTGAGATGTCGTTCTTCGACAGGTTGCGCAGCAGCCAGAACTGGGGCTGGGTGAAGCCCAGTTCGGCTTGCTGGGCTCGGGTGAACGAGATGATGGCCTCGTAGGCCACTCCGGTCCAGTGCGCGGCTGGCTGTGCGGCTAGTTCGGCGTCGGAGGTGTGCTGGGTCGTCATGTGTGATGCCTCTTTAGGAATGATCGCTGATGCGAGTACCGTAGGACTTCAAGCAAGGTTGAGGTCAAGGTCGATCTCGGCGTTGTCCTGCTGGAGGTTTCGCACACCCCTCGGGTCAGCCGCAGCACAGTGCTGCGGCTGGTCGATGCCCTCCCCGAACCACACACGGACACCGCGGGTGGTTGGCGTCGACGAATGCGCGATGCGCAAGGGCCGGCTCTACGGGACTGTGCTGGTCGATGTCGAGACCGGTGGGGTGATCGGTCCGCGAGCCTTGATCGCTGGCGAGCCTGCTGGTTACGTTGGCCGGCATGACTGAGCTCGGACCCACCGCCTGGCCACCTGCCCCGATCAGGACCGAGCGGCTCGTGCTTCGCGAGTCCGAGGCCCGGGACCGTGCGGCGTTCATCGAGTTGTTCGCCTCGCCAGAGGTGGGCACCTATATCGGTGGCCCTCAACCACATGATGGGCTTGAGCGCACGGTGCCTGAGGTGCCCGGGCGGCGCCCTGGCCTTCTCGTGATCGATCTCGACGGAACGATGATCGGCATGATCACGCTCGATCGGCGCGACGCAGAGCGTCCGGGTCACGTCCGTCCGGATGCCGGGGAGGCCGAGCTCGGCTACATGTTCCTGCCGGAGGCGTGGGGATTCGGGTACGCCGCCGAGGCGTGCGCGGCGGCACTCGTTTGGTTCGCCGACGCGCTGCCCGGCGAGCCGGTGGTGCTTGGCACCCAGATCGCCAACGACCGCGCGATGCGCCTCGCGGCGAAGCTGGGGTTCAGCGAGGTGGAGCGGTTCGAGGAGTACGGCGCCGAGCAGTGGTTCGGCGTGTGGTCCCGGTCCCCGGTCACGCCGTCCGGTTGAGCTCCTGGAGCACGCGGTGGGCGGCTTGAGCGTCGCCGGCGGCGCGGTGCCCACCGCCCAGAGGGAGCCAGCGGGGGGAGCCGAGCCAGACGGTGTAGGGGTTCATCAGGCACCATCACGCGACGGCACCGGCCCGCCATGGGCTCACCAATGCCGTCGACGCGGCGGGTGGTCGGCTGATCAGGACGGGAGTGATCTTGTGCTTGATCGTCCCGTCGCCGAGCTCTCCGAAACCGTCGGCCCCCCACGCCCACAGTGAGCCGTCGTGGAGAGCGGAGGTGTAGCCGCTGCCGCCGGACACCGTGGTCCAGCCAGTCTCCCCGACCGTCGTCCCGCCGACCTGCACGGGCTCGTCCGAGACCTTCTCGTCGACAGGGCCCAGGCCGAGGGCGCCGGTATTGTTGTACCCCCAGCACCACAGCGTGGTGTCGGCCTTGAGCGCGCAGCTGTGGTCCCAGCCGAGTTCGAGGTCGACCCAGTCGGCGGCGGTGCCGATGCGGATCGGCGTGTGGCGGTTCGTGGTCGTGGCGTCGCCGATCTCTCCCTGCGCGTTGTACCCCCAACACCATGCGGAACCGTCGTTCCTGATCCCGCAGGTGTGAACGGCGTTGGCGGATACCTCCCGCCAGTTGCCGGCCGCCGTACCGGCCGCCCCCGAGGCGGCGGCCGGTCCAACCGGCCCCAGCATCGCCCCCAGCAATGCGCAAGCCACCAGTCCGAGCCATGAACGAACGCCGCGTAACCGCGCCCGTTCGCCGTTCCTGCCGTCCGGCGTCATCCGCCGCATGAAGAATCCTCTCCGTCGTCTCCACAGAGCTATCTGTCGGCGCGACCAGATCCAGCGTTCAGCACATTTGTTGCATGCTTCACGCAGTTGACACCGGACGCCGACACCGGCGCCCGGACCGCGTGCGACGAGTACGCCCGATCCGTCGGCCAGCGGTGGGTGACCTCGGCGGAACACGGGGCGGCACGCGAGCGGCGTAGCGCGGGTGTGGTAGACCGTCCGCCAGGACGTTCCGCGTCCCCGGCTCTCGGTGGACCGGCCGGATCCGACTGCCCGGGCCGCCGGGCCGCCCCAGGAAGTGTGCCCGCATGACCGACCCGCATCACGACGTACGCCCGTCGGGCAATGGCTGGGAAGGTCTGCGCCTGGCCGACTGGCAGGACACGCGTGACACCCTGCACATGTGGCTGCAGATCATCGGCAAGATCCGCCTGGACCGTTCCCCGATGATCAACCACTGGTGGGACGTCACGCTCTACCTCACGCCGCGCGGGCTGACCACCTCGGCCATTCCGTACGGCCAGCGGCTCTTCGACATCGAGCTCGACTTCTGCTCCCACCACGCGGTCGTTCGCTCCAGCGACGGCGGCGAACGGCGGCTGGCGCTTGAGGCGATGCCGGTGTCACGGTTCTACGCCGAGATCATGGCCGCGCTGCGCGCGCTCGACCTGCCCGTGTCGATCAGCACGACCCCCAACGAGGTGGAGACCGCGATCCCCTTCGAGGACGACCGGACACACTCCTCCTACGACCCCGGCGCCGTCACCCGCTTCTGGCGTCAACTGGTCCAGTCCCACCGGGTGTTCACCGACTTCCGCGCGCGGTTCATCGGCAAGGCGAGCCCGGTGCACCTCTTCTGGGGCAGCATGGACCTGGCGGTCACACGGTACTCGGGGCGTCCCGCCCCCACCACCGCTCCCAGCCCTCTTCCCCACTGCGGCGACTGGGTCATGGCCGAGGCGTACTCCCATGAGGTCAGCAGCTGCGGCTTCTGGCCGGGCGGCGGGGAGGAGGGCGCGTTCTACTCCTACGCCCACCCCGAGCCCGCCGGCTTCGCGGAGCACCCTGTGCGGCCCGCCGCGGCCTCCTACCGGCCGGACCTGGGCGAGTTCCTCCTGCCGTACGAGGCGGTCCGTACCGCCCCCGATCCGGAGGCGGCGCTGCTGGACTTCCTGCAGACCACCTACGAGGCCGCCGCCGACCTCGGCGACTGGGACCGGCGGGCCCTAGAAGACGATCCCGCACGCCGCGCCGACCCCCAACGCGGCGCCACCGGCAGCATTTGACCCCGCGGGGCGCTCGGCGGCGTGGCGGCCTGCTGCACGAGGGGCACTCCCCCATTGCGAGCCGGCGAGAACGGTGGTGTCGCACCGCAGCGTCACCGCGGAAGGGAACGCGGGCCCCAAGCCGTTCGTGTGGACCAGGACCGCGGACGAGATACTCGACGACCTCGCCGCATACTGCCGACGAATCAACGATTCAGGACACTAGTAGAGTGTCGCCGCTAAACGTCGTTGTTGTGGTAGACCGTTCGTGGCGGTCTTCCCCCTATCTGCCGCAGAGGGCGTGTCATGGCGCGGTCGAGTTTGCCGTCGGTGAGGTTGAGTGCTGACGATCGTGAATGGCTGACGCGGATCGTGCGGACGGGCGCGCATCCGGCGCAGGAGGTACGGCGCTCGCGGATCCTGCTGGAGTTAGACGAGAGTGTCGGTGGGCCGCCGGGCCGGCGCGCGGTCGCCGAGAGGGTCGGAGTCGACCCGCAGACGATCACGAACGTGGCCAGGGCATATATCGAGCATGATGGCGATGTCGGGGCCACGATCCGGCGTAAGAAGCGGTCCACGCCGCCGGTCGAGCCGATCGTGACCGGCGAGGTCGAGGCCAGGCTGATCGCGCTGGGATGCTCGACGCCCCCGGCAGGCAGGTCGCGATGGTCGCTGCGACTGCTGGAGAAGCAGGTCGCGCTGATGGACGACATGCCGGATCTGGACCACTCGACCATCGGGAAGATTTTTAAAAAACGGCGCTTCGTCCTCATCTGAAGAAGTGCTGGACTATCCCCGCTCAGGCAAACGGCGAGTTCGTCGCACGGATGGAGGACGTCCTCGACGTCTACGTCCGGCCCTACGATCCTGCCGTTCCGGTGGTCTGCATGGACGAGAAGCCCTACCAACTCCTCGCTCACGCCCGCGCCCCCATCCCCGCCGCTCCGGGGCATGACCTGAAGGAGGACTCCGAGTACGTGCGTGGTGGGACCTGCTCGATCTTCGTGTGGGTCGAGCCACTGGCTGGCCACCGCCGCGTCAACGCCCGCCGGCAACGAACCCGCCTGGACTGGGCCGAGGAAGTCGACCAGCTGCTGACCTGCGACTATCCCGACGCGGAGAAGGTGGTGCTGGTCATGGACAACCTCAACACCCACACCATCGGCTCGCTCTACGAGACGTTCAAGCCCGCCAAGGCCCGCGAACTGGCCGCCCGTCTGGAGATCCACCACACCCCCAAGCACGGCTCCTGGCTCAACATCGCCGAGATCGAACTCGCTGCGCTCACCCGCCAGTGCCTCGACCGCCGCATCGCCGACCTTGACGTCCTCAACGCCGAACTCGCGGCCTGGCAGCAAGCCACCAACGACGATCAACGCCAGGTCAACTGGCACTTCACCACCAGCGACGCAAGGATCCGACTCCGCCACCTATACCCCGAACTTTAGCGGCGACACTCTACTAGTCGTTGTCCTGGTCAGCTCACCACTCGACCGGCCGCCGGGTGGTTGTGACCAGCTCACTGGCTAATCCTCGACGCCAGCTTGGAAATCCTCGACGATGTCGTTGGCCAGGTCCACGTGGCGAGGGTCGGTCCCCTCCTCAGAGGCTGGGCTGGCAACGCTGGCCAGCGGACCGGAGAATTCGCTCTCCCTATCCCCCGCCGTCATCACCGACCACCGCTGAGCCATCGCCTGCTGCCGGTAAGAGGACTGCTCCTGCACCCAGATCCGATGGTCGGGTGTGAGAAGGTTCAAAAAGGTTTCCAGCGGCGTGGCCATAGGACTCTCCCTCGCGTGAGCGGTCGGTGATCTTCCTGTCGGCAGTCCAATCGCCCTGAAGCACGCCTACACCGGCGAACATCATCCGAAAGAGTGACCCCCCGGGGCACAGCCCTGTCAGGCCTGCCGAGCAACACTCCAGCACGGCAGCAGGCGGCGCAGCGAGGCGCCATTCGGCGACGGCAGCGGTCAGGGTACTCCGCCACCCGTGCGAGCAACTCGGTGCTGACCGCCGTGCGGCGGTCAGCACTTCGGTTCACGCCTGGTGGCGAGCTATCTGATGGTTGCGTCTGGACGCCGTTTTATTCGGATCATCTGGTGTTGGGTTGAGAGTGTCGTTGGCTCAAGCGCGCTAGGGAACGGCCGGGCCGAGGGGCTCCAGGCGGATGGTGTCGGGGTCGGTGTCCGTTTCGGGGGTGATGTCCGCGACCTTCCACAACTGGTCGGCGATCTCCACGGTGGCGCCGACCGGGGTGTCGGCGTAGCTGGCCAGCGTCACGCCCTCGGCGTTCAGCTGGATGCTGGCCTGGGCCGGGTCGTCGTCGATGCTCGTCACGGCGACGCTGAGCGGCGGGTCGGGGCGGTCGTCGGTGATGCCCGTATGCAGGGTCCAGAACCCGTTCTGGGTGATGGGCCAGTCGGGATCGGTTTCGACGGCGTCCGGGTCCTGGGCCAGCTCCGGGTCGGTGGGGGTCAGGACGACCCGGTAGGTGCAGATCTGGCTGACCGTGTAGTCGCTGCCCTCCACGGTGAGCTTCTCGTCGAGGCCCAGCGTCCGCGTGTCGCCGCCCTGGGACACGTCGGCCTGCCGGGTGGTGCCGTCGCTGCTGGCCGCGGCGTAGGTCACCTGGCCGCCGCCGGGCAGTTCCGTCTCGCCGCCGAACAGCGCGCGCGTGCCCGTGGGGTCGGCCTCGCCCACGCACTCCGGCCCCTCGTCGACCTGGCCGCCGTTCTCGCCGCCCTGGCCCTGGTCGCCGTCCTGGTCGCCAGGCTCTCCCGACTGCGAGTCGCCGCAGCCGGCGAGGAGCAGCAACAGGGACACGGCGACGGTGGCGGTGGAGCCCGCCCGGGTCGAGGTCCTCGTACGACGCGTCATCACGCGACCTCCTTCCCGTCCGCCGGGTCGCTCTCGGCCGGTCCGAGCAGCCTCAGCCGCACCGAGCCCGCCTTGAACTCCCGGTCCCTCCAGCTCACGTCCATCCGCCCGGTGTCGATCTCCGCGATCTCCCAGCGCTTGTCCGCGATCTCAAGAACGTCGCCGATGCGCGCGTCCCGGTAGTGGGCGGCGGTCTGGCCGCTGTCCCGGATCAGGATGGTGGTGCGTGGCGGGTCGTCCTCGATCTTCGTCACCACGACGCTGTACCGGGCGCCCTTGCGGTCGCGCGGCATGTGCCAGCGCAGGGTCCAGTACCCGTCCCGCGTCACCGGCCAGTCCGGCAGGCCGCCGCCCTCGTTGGTCTCCTCAGGCATTGCCGCTCTCCTGTCCCCGCTCGTGTGGCCGCAATTCCGGGTCGTTACGGGACATTCGTGGCCGTGGGTTCATCGAATGCCTCTTCGAACTCCTCGGGCGAGGCGACGATCGGATCGTAATTGCTGCCCCACGGGTTGCCGAGGAGGATGTTCCCGTCGTCGTCGACGCCGACCACGTAGTAGACGTGCCTGTCGATGTAGCCCTGGGACTCCCACTCTTCAGGGGCGTCCCCGGTGGAGGAGACGGTCACGCCCTTGCCGCTCTCGAACGCTTCCTTGACGTTGTCGTAGTTGCTGCCGCCCCAGTCCAACCACCCGGAGCTGATGTCCTCTGCCTCGCCTCCGGTGAGGTACGGCACCGCGTTCTCCGCCCAGTCCCACTCGATGGCGGCGTAGGTGCCCTGCGGGTCCTCGTCGTAGACCTGTGCGAAGGCCTTCTCGTAGTAGGCGGGCCACAGCGGCTCGTCGCCGTCGCTGGCGGAGACCGGGTCCCCGTTCTCGTCGAGCGGCAGCTCGGCGCTGACGGTGACCCACTGCATGTTCCCGTCGGCGTCCCACAGCCGGACGCTGACGGTGCCGTTGTCGTTCTCGCGTATGCCCTCCCGGATGAAGTCCGGATTGGTCTGAGCCAGGGAGGCCAGCGGGGCCAGGAACCAGCAGTCGTTGAAGTCGCCCTGGTTGATGTCGTCGGGGCTGACCGTGTCGTCGTTGAACATCGGCTGGTCGTCCGGGGGCATGCCCCACTCCTCGGAGCCGTCCAGGCCCTCGCCGTTCGAGAAGTCGGGCTGGACACCCGGGAAGGCGTCCATGAACTTGTCGATGTTGTTGCGGCCGACGTTCGCGAAGAGGTCGCTGAGGTGGGCGGTGCGCTCCTCCCGCGAGACCCCCATGACGGCGAAGACGTTCGTCATGGTGAGCAGCTCGTTGTACTCCGCCAGTTGCTCCGCCGGGACCTCGGACAGGACGATGTTCAACTCGGTGGGGCTCAGGCCCTCCAGGTCGCTCATCGCCGCCATGATCACGTCATGGTGGCCGCTGTCGACTGCGCTGTTCTCGCCCAGCTCGTCGAAGAACCGCACCGCCTCGTCGATGTCCTCCTGGCTGGGCGGGTTCTCGTTCAGGAAGAGGTCGTCGGAGGAGACGGGGTACCCGGCGTCGTCCAGTTCCTTGACGGCGTCGAGTTGGTCGCAGCGGCGCTTCATCTCGTCCGACATGTCGTTCAGTTCGTCGTTGAGCGCCAGCGGGAGCGTGCCGGTCCCGCCGAACGGCAGCGCGTCGAACACGGCGTCCGTGATGGCGGCGGTGCGCACCTTCTCCAGGTCGGAGTCGTACGTGGCCGGGCCCGTCGCCATCGCGGTGTGCGCCTTGTTGAGAACGTCGGAGATGTCCTGGTGTAACGTCGGCGACTCGCTGCCCAGCGACGAGAGATCCCCCGCCAGCGATCTGATCTGACCGACGTCGAAACCTCGGTAGCTCATCAGTTGCCCCCCTCGTCGTCCTCGCGGCTGCCGGCCTCGTCGTCCATCTGGCCCGCCTCGTTGTCCCAACGGCTCGCGTCCGCGACCAGGTTCTGCGCCATGGTGCGAAGGGTCGACTGCTGCCCGCGCAGGTGGCCCGTCGCCTCTTCCGCGTATGGCCCGGTCCAGATCGACGGCTCGTCCGCGCTCGCCTTCGTGACGGCGGAGTCGAGGTATTCCCCCAGTGAACCGGCCAGCTCCCGTGCCCGGGTGGCGGCTTCCCGCAGTCTCTCGGCTCGGTCACTGAGCTGCTCGGGCGTCAAGTCGTCCATGCCACGGCCCCCTTTTCAACTACCCCCGTGTTACGCGGCGTTGACGCTAGCAACGGGTGTGGCCGTCGGGCAGGAGGTGGAAGGCAGGCGTTACGAAATCCGGACGAAGGGCACGTCGATCCGTCACGCCCGCGGCCGATATGTCACGCCCGAACTCATTCCACGCCTGCGTGGTCAGCTGTGACTGGTAGCTCTTCGGGTCAGCCGGAGGCGGTGACAGCGGTCAGGTACAGCGCGGCAGGCGGTGCCGGTGGCCCTGACGCTGGCGCCGATGAGGAGGACCACTGAATCTTGAGCGTGTGCCATTGCAGTGTGAATGGTGGGGGTCACTCGCTGGGACTTTGACCTGGTCTCAGAACTCGGCGTGTCGCTACGTGATCTCCAGGTCTTGGTCGGTGATCGTCTTCGCCCGTGAGCGGCGACGAGAGCGCGTGATTCAGACTCAGATGCGGGACGCTGGAAGGGGTCGAGGCGGCAGCCCGCCAGCGCCGGCTCGACGGTGCCGTCGACTAACTCCCGCGCGACCAGGTGGCCTACGGCCGGGGCGAGCGTGACCGTCGAGTGCATCACCGCCAGATAGAGGCCAGGCGCCTCGGGGACCGGGCCGATGATCGGCTCGCCGTCGGCCGGCATGGAGCGTGGTGGGCAGGGGCGCGCAGCACATCCACCACCCCCGGCGGGCGCCTGGTCTTCCACGTCTTCGTGGCCGAGTTCATCCGTGAGCTCATTGTGGCCCGCATCCCGTCAGGCCGGCACCCGGCTCACTCCATGGGCTCTTCATCGACCTTGATGTCCCACTGGACGTCGTCCCCATCGACCGAGGTGACCGTGACGGTCGCGCCGTAGGTCGGGCCGGTCCCTGTGACCTCGCAGCGAATGGTGGCCCCCACTTCCGCCGGGAGGTCCTCAGGGCAGGTGACGTCAATGTCCCCACCGTACTGATCCTCCAACTGCACGGACGACTGCTCGCCGACCTCGTCCCTGTCGACGGCGGGGTCGTCGCTCGAGCAGCCTGTGGACAGGAGCAGCGACAGCGCTCCCAGGGCTATTCCTGTGACCGCTCGGCTCCCCCGTACAACCTGCCGCATCACGGCCTCCTTATGCGTTCTTGACATGAGTAGCTGTTGTCTTTCCGGTCTTGAGGGATGCGCGTCGAACGGGAGCCCTGATCGGGTGGTCGCGGGGTCTTGGCGCATGCGCCGAGGGCGACGCGTCCGCCTTGCACCGGTCAGTGTGGGGCGGACGCGTTCGGCGGGTCAGTCGCACATGAGGGACCACCCCATGTTGGGACTCCAGGTCTTCTCGCCGGAGCTTGCGCCCTTCCAACTGAACGTCGCCACCACGCTGAAACTCTGGTCCCAGTTGCACGGGTTGACGGTGGTGGTGACGGCCAAGTCCTCGGTGCCATGCCAGCCGTCGTGATCGTCCGCGGAGCGCACCGTCACATTCTCACTGCCGTTGTAGCGCTGTAGCTTCACGTCGATGACCTTGACCTGGTAGCTGCCGCCACCGGCGACGTCGGTGATCTTCGCCCGCGCTTGGTAGGTGCTGGCGGCCTCGTCCCACCAGACGGTGGCGCAGCGCTTGACCTGGGTGCCGTAGCACTCCCATTCGCTATCTGCGGATGCCGACGACGGGGTGAAGACGATCGACGCGCCTAGCGCCGCGGCGACCAACGCGCCAGTGGTGCGAAACATGTGACTGACCTTTCTCTGGCCTCGCCCATGAACCTTAGGGGCATCGTGGGCTGCGGACTTGGTCACCCATGCAGGGAACTTTGTCAGGAGTGCACCACCTCAGTGGGCGTTCAGGTAATGCTTGTGTCGTTCACTCACTCTTGCGGCCAGCGACTATCGGTCGAATTTGCACCGTATGCGCCCTTCGTGCACCCCGAGGCGCGATCCTGGGACGCATTTGTACTCCGCTTCTGGCACCCAGATTCCGACCTGGGTCGACACCAGATTAAAAGAACGCCGCCGTCGAACACGGCACCCGCCTCGGAATCGATGTAGAAGTTGTCGAAAGAAACTCCGGCGCCCGCGGCTTTCAGGTAGTCAAAGGACGTTGGGTAGAAGAGCACAGCCTCGGCTGGCTCATGCCGCGCCGCCGCCTGGCCCGCGACTACGGGACCTTCCCACCAGTTCCGAGACCATGATCCACATCACCTCGATCGACAACCTTACCAAGCGCATAACGGACGAGGCGACACCCACCTGGCGAGGAACCTACGCGGGCATAAGGAGCGATCTACCTAAATCAACTGCCCTCTCTGTTGACGCCGCATCAGGCGAGGGCTCTGCGTGTGCCCGTCGAAGCCGTTGCGCAGCGAGAGAGAATCTGCTAGAGGTACGGGGAATCGTCTGTGTCGAGGGATGGCTTGTGGGGGATCGGGTCGAGGTATCGTCAGGCTGGCTTCATGACCGACGCAGACGAAGGTCCGCCGCATGAGCCCGGTCCTGGACACCGCGTTCATGCGCCCGCAGGATCGGGAGGAAGTGCTCCGGCACGCGCTGTGGGAATCCATGGTGGCGGTCGACATCGAGCACCATCGTCCGGCTGAGGACATCTCCGCTCGCATGGGGCTCGGCGCCGTTGGACCCCTCATTACCTGTTCGGCGCGGGCGACCGCGGCCACGCTCCGTCGGACGGAGCGGCTCGCCCAGCAGGACGAGGAGCCGGCCGTCTTCCTCGGTCTTCAGATGACGGGCACCAGCCTGGTGGTGCAGAACGGTCGCCAGTGCCTGCTGAGGCCGGGAGACTTCGCCGTCTACGAATCGACCGCTCCCTACACACTTCTCTTCGACGAGGGAGTCGACGGCCACTTCTTCCGTTTCCCCCGCGCGGCACTCGCGCTCCCCGAGCGGCTGCTACGAGACATCAGCGCGGTCCCCCTGGGACCCGACAACCCCATTGCGCGCCTCGCCTTCACATACTTCTCCCAGCTGGCCGTCAGTGACGACATGCACCAGCGCGTGCACGCCGACACCGTCGTGGAACCCAGCATCGAACTGCTCCGTGCCGTCCTGGCGTCCCAGCACGGTAACTCCAGCCTGGCCAGAGCACCGTTGGAGGCGACACTCAGCCTGCGGATCACTCAGTACCTCCGGGCGCACCTGACTGATCCCGATCTGTCGGCGGCACGGATCGCCGCCGCACACGGCGTCTCCGTGCGTCATCTCTACGCTGTGCTGTCCCGGTCGGGCATCAGCCTCGGCGACTGGATCCGTACACGCCGCTTGGCCGAATGCAGGCGAGAGTTGGCCGGCCCGAACGGCCGACTGCGGACCATCGCAGCGATAGGACGAAGTGGGGCTTCGTGGACGCGACCCACTTCAGCAAGGTGTTCAAAAAGGCATACGGAATCTCGCCTCGGACCTGGCGCGACCAGAACCACCCCCGCTCCTCCGCATGATGCTCTCCGCACGGCCGCGCTTCGCGCGACCGACCTTGCACGCTCGGTCTGAGGCTGAGGCTGGGGCTGGGGCTGGGGCTGGGGCTGGGCGACCAGTGGCCCGCGGACTTCCCCGCCTGGGGCCGGGTTTGCGCCTTCTTCCGCCGCCGGCGCGAGCACGGACTGAGCGCCGAGTTCCTTGACCGGCTGCGCGGGAGGGTCCGTGAAGGCGAGGGCAGTGAGGCCGAGCCCACGGCGGGGATCATCGATGCGCAGTCGGTGCGGGCCGCCGCGACGGTGCCGGGCCGCAAACAGCACATCGTGACCGACTGCCTCGGCCTGCTCCTGGTCGTCGCGGTCACCGCCGCGAACATCGGCGACCGGGACGCGGCGCGCCGGCGAGAACGGTGGGCATTCGTTGCATCATTTTGAGCAATGCTCAGGACTTGTGGATCAGCTCCTCTGGAGGATGCGCGAAGGGCGTACCTTCCCGAGTGAGTGATCGTCAAGTCACCGAGTAGGCCCGCGCTGCGAACGCGGGTCGGGAAGGCACGCCCGTGCTCAGCGTAGTCAATGAAGACGGCACCACCGAGTCCGGTTCCCTGATCGACGAGATCGTCCGCGAGGGTGCTCGGCGGATGCTGGCCGCCGCCCTGGAGGCGGAGGTGGACCAGTACATAGCCGAGCTCGCCGGGCAGCGTGACGAGGCCGGTCGCCGACTGGTGGTCCGCAACGGTCGGCACCGGCCGCGGACCGTGACCACGGCTGCTGGGCCGGTTGAGGTGGCCGCCCCGCGCGTGAACGACAAGCGGGTCGACGAGACGACGGGTGAACGTCAGCGGTTCTCCTCGAAGATCCTGGCGCCGTGGTGTCGGAAGTCCCCGAAGATCAGTGAGGTACTGCCGCTGCTCTATCTCCACGGCCTGTCGTCGGGCGACTTCGTGCCCGCGATGGAACAGTTCCTGGGCACCTCGGTCGGGCTGTCGCCGGCCACGGTGACCCGGCTGACGCAGCAGTGGACCGCCGACCACGCCGAGTTCCAGCGCCGTGACCTGGCCGGATCCGACTACGTCTACGTCTGGGCCGACGGCGTCCATCCCAAGATCCGCTTGTCCCAGACGCGCTCCTGCCTCCTGGTCCTGATGGGCGTCCGCGTCGACGGCACCAAGGAACTTATCGCTATCACCGAGGGTCTACGCGAGTCCACCGAGTCCTGGGCGGACCTGCTGCGCGACTGTCGGCGGCGCGGGATGCGCGATCCGATGCTCGTGGTCGGCGACGGCGCGATGGGCCTGTGGAGGGCACTGGCGGAGGTGTTTCCGCAGGCCAGGCACCAGAGGTGTTGGGTTCACAAGACAAGGAACGTCTCGAACGCGCTGCCGAAGTCCGCGCAGCCCGGCGCGAAGAAGGCTCTGCAGGAGATCTACAACGCCGAGGACCGTGCGCACGCCGAGAAGGCGGTCACCGCGTTCGAGAAGGCGTACGGGGCGAAGTTCCCCAAGGCCGTCAAGAAGATCACCGGCGAGGTCGACGAGCTGCTGGCGTTCTACGACTTCCCCGCCGAGCACTGGGTCCATCTCAGGACGACGAATCCGATCGAGTCGACCTTCTCCACCGTGAAGCTTCGGACCAAGGTCACCCGCGGCGCCGGCAGCCCGGCCGCGGCCCTCGCGATGGTCTTCAAACTCGTCGAGTCCGCCCAGGCCCGCTGGCGAGCGGTCACCGCACCGCACCTCGTCGCCCTCGTCCGAGCCGGCGCCCGCTTCGAGAACGGCCTCCTCGTCGAACGAGACGAGACCCTCGCAGCGTGATCCACCTCAACTGATCCACAGGTCTTGACAATTACTCCATCATTTTCGCCGTTGACGACATCGAAGACGTCGTTGCCCGCCTGCGCCCCCACGGCGCCGAACTCGTCGGCGAGGTGGTGCGGCACGAGGACAGCTATCGGCTCTGCTACGTTCGCGGCCCCGAGGGCATCATCGTCGGACTGGCCGAGCAGCTCAGCTGAAGGCTGCCGAAGGCCCGCGCACCCGAAGAATCCTCCGGGCACCCGCGCCTGGGAGCTGCGCCGGTTCGGTGGCACAGAGAAGAAGCGGAGCCACATGTTCCCTTTTGGTCACCCTCGCCGAGAATCGAACTTACGATCGGATCGTGTGGGATGAGCAACCAGCCGACGACGCGCCCGGGCCGCCAGTCGAGGTCGACCTCGCGGACGGCCAGACCGTCCAGGCCGCGCTGATCCAGCGACGCCAGGAGCGTGACGGCACCTGGTGGTTCCGGGTCAGCCTGGTCGGTATCTGGACCAAGAACGAGTTGCCCAACGGCACCGTGCGCGCCGAACCCGACGACATCGTCTTCGACGCCCCCGCTCACGCCGTACACCCGCGTCCCGGCCTGGAACGCGCCTACGCCGACGTCCCCACCTGGCGCCACCCCACCTGGCTACGCCGCCGGCACCGCGCGCTCCCCCGCCACGCCCCGCCCGCGCCCTGGGACGCACCCTTCGGCTGACCGCATCGGTGTGGGGTGCGCGCACCTAGTCCGAGTGCTGCCCGCGCGGCGCGCATACCGTGGCGCAGCCGCCGGCAAACTGGCCCGGCTACCGGTTACTGCGCACTCGGGGGCACGTCCTCAGGGCTGTCCCAGCCGGAGACGAACCAGTGGGCTTCGCCGGTGGCGGGGTCGTACGACCGTCGTCGGATCGTGGCGATGTTGCCGCCGTAGACGTGGATCCCGACGGTGGGTTCGCTGCCGACAGCTGCGACGCCATGGACATCGTCGTCGGTCGTGCAGCAGACGGTCACCTGCCCCGGCGTCCACCGCGTTTCGCCGGCCGGCGTCAGCGGCGCGCTCGCGGTGGATGCCGTCGGCTTGAGGTACCGGGTCTCGAGTTCGGCTCCCGCGTAGATGCCGGCAACGCCCCATGTCTCGTGCGAATGCACGTTGGTCTGCTGACCCACGTCCCAGACCACGGACGCCAGCGACCAGCTGTCGTCGGGAGCGATGTGGAGCGGATACGTCAGGTGACGCGCGGACGATGATCGCGTGACCTCCGGCGGAAGCCGGTAACCGCCGGCCAGTAGAGCGGACAACTGCTCGGCAACCCGTGCCGTGATCTCGTGCTCGTCGTCGGTGCTGCTCACCACGAGTCCCACGTCGTCGATGAATGTCTGCAGGCGATCAGGCTCCATGGTGCTCTCCTCTGCGTAGTACGTTCAGCGCGGCGTGCCAGGTGATGACCTGGTCCAGCAGGGTGGTGAGGGTGTCCTCGTGGCGTCCCGCCTGATCGCTACGTCGATCGTGCTGAAGCACCCGGCAGGATCCGGTACTTGAGGTGAGTGATGCCGGGCGCCTCGACGGACCGGGTCTGTTCGAGTCGCATATCCGCGTCCCCGAGGTTGTCGAGGAGGCGAGAACCGCCACCGAGCAACACCGGAACGACGTGCAACTCGAGTTCGTCCAGCAGTCCCGCCGCCAGGTACTGCTGAACGACGTGGCCGCCGCCCCACACCATGACGTCCTTGCCGCCGGCGGCCTTCTTTGCCTGTTCGAGTGCGGACTCGATTCCGTCGGTGACGAAGTGGTACGTGGTCCCTCCCGCCATCTCCACCGGTTCACGCGAGTATGGGTGAGGACGAACACGGAGTAGTGGAAGGCCGGGTTGTCACCCCACCAGCCCGTCCACTGCTCGTCTCCCCAGTCACCACCGCCGACGGGACCGAACATGTTCCTGCCCATCATCCCGGCGCCGATGTTCTGGATCGACTCCTCGAACACCGGTGTGCTCTCGTTCACCTCGCCCCCGGCTCGCCGTGGGCTCGGCGGAAGGCCGCGAGCGGAACCACCCAGTCGTGCAGCCGCTCGCCCCCCTCGCCGAGCGGGTTCTCCTCGCTCTGGTTCGGGCCCGCGACGAAACCGTCCAGCGAGATCGAGATGTGACACCTGAGCTTGCTCATCGTGCCTCCTCGGTCGGCTCGGCGCCGCCGTCCGGCGCTCTCAACAGAGAGCATGGACCGATCAGTAGATGACGTCTAATGCCAATACTTCGAAGTTCACATTAAGATTCTTGATCTGTGCTGAACCTGGTCCGTCACGAGGTGAGGCTGGACTGGACCCGGACCCCTGCTCCGGTCAGTCCGTCCCGGATCGCTTCAACTCAGGTCGGACATGTCGAGCACGAAGCGGTAGCGGACGTCGTTGCGACGAAGACGTTCGAAGGCCGCGTTCACCTGTGCTGAGGGGAGCAGTTCAATGTCGGCGGTGATGCTCTTGTCGGCGCAGAAGTCCAGCATGGTGGCCGTTGCGGGTCGGCCACCGCTGCCTGCGGAGCTGAGTTTCTTGCGTCCCACGAGCAGGTCCATGGTCTCCACGGTGACCGGTCCGAGGTGCCCGAGGTGGCTGAGGGTGCCGTCCATGGCGACCAGCCGCAGGTACGGGCCAAGGTCGTGCGGGGCGGAGATGGTGTCGATGACGACGTCGAACCCGTCTCGCGCCTCGGTCATCTGCTCCGGATCCGTGGACACGATGAGGCCGTGGGCACCGAGACGGCGTGCGTCTTCGGCCTTGTCGGGCGAACGGCTGATGACCGACGTGGTGGCGCCGAGCGCCACGGCCATCTTGACCGCGAGATGCCCCAGACCGCCCAGTCCCGCCACGGCGACGCGGCTGCCGGGACCCACGCCCAGGGCGTGCAGGGGTTCCCAGACGGTGACACCGGCGCAGAGCAGAGGGGCGGCGGCGGCCGGGTCCAGACCCGGGGGAAGCGGGTAGGCGAACCGGTCGCGGACGACGTACTCGCGGGAGTACCCGCCCAGGGTGGTCGATCCGTCCTGCCGGTCGGTGCCACCGTAGGTCAGGGTCGGGAAGGAATGGCAGAAGTTCTCCTGGCCGGCCCGGCACATGGCGCACTCGCCGCATGAATCGACGATGTTGCCGACCGCGACGCGGTCGCCGACACGGAAGCCGCTGACGGCGGGCCCGGTCTCGGTCACCACGCCCGTGAACTCGTGCCCTGGCACCAAGGGATGCCCCGCTTCGCCGTCGTAGTCGCGCAGGGCATGCACGTCGGTATGGCAGACGCCGCAATAGTCGATCCGTACCGCAAGATCGTCAGGGCGCAGGTCGCGGCGCTCCAGCGGTGTACGCCGAAGCGTCCTCGTCGGGCCGTCCACCTGCCATCCAGTCGTTGTCCGCACAGCGCATCTCCTTAAACAGACTGTTCGGTCTGTTTACCAGCGTAGGTACGATCCTCCAGCAAGGCAAACCAACAGGTCTGTTTGCTAGCCTCATGGGCATGCCGGACCAGCCCCTGACCCCACGCGGCGCCGCGACCTACCAGCGCATTCTTGAGGTGGCGACCCGGGAATTCGCCGAGCACGGCATCGCCGGGGCGCGCATCGAACGGATCGTGTCAGCCGCGCGCACCAACAAGGCTCAGCTCTACGCCTACTTCGGCAACAAGGAACAGCTCTTCGACGCGATCTTCTTCGGCTCGCTGGAGCGGATCACGAACGTCGTACCGATCGACGCCACCGACCTCGCGGACTGGGCCGCACGCCTCTACGACGAGTACCTTCGTCGCCCCGACCTCATCAGGCTGGCCACCTGGGCGCGCCTGGAGCGCCGCCCTGCCGGGCATCTCGTGGACGACCATGACCGCTACGACGATCGCAAGCTGCGGGCCATCGCCGAGGCCCAAAGCGCCGGGCGAGTGCGCCAGGGGGACCCGTTCGACGTGATGGCCATGGTCATCGCCATGTCCATGGCCTGGTCACCGGTCAGCAACGTCTACGCGGCGACCGACCAGGAACCCTCCGCCGCGCACGAACAGCGCCGGACTCTGCTCCGCGAATGCGTCCGGCGCGCTGTCACAACCGACTGACGAGGGCCCGGCGGCTCCATGAGGCCGACCCGCGGATCGGCTCGGCACTCGCCGGGCCTGGTTGGCCAACGGCACCGACTTCTGGGAGACATGCGGTCTCGAGCCGACTGCCGATTGGCCTCGTCATACCAACTGATGAAAGGACGAGGACCGGGATGATGCCGACGCGTACCGCAGACGACCACCGCCGCGACCAGACCACCAGCGATACCGCCGACCGCCTGGGGCGACAGGATCAGCCCGTGCGCCCGAGCGTCGCCGCCGAGTTCGGCGCTCGCGAACGGAACGAACAGCGTGCTCATCATGCCCTCGCCGATGCCGGTCACCGTCCACTCCGCGATCAGCCGCTGAATCGCGCCCGCGGTCTGCTCAGCCGGAGCGCACTCGGTCCGGTGGTGTACGCGGAGCGCGGCACCGACGAGTCGGGCGATGTCCCTGGTCTGACTGTTCAGCGCGTTCGCCGTCAGCGACTGCCGCGGTTCGACCAGCATGGGTACCAGCGACTGCTCGGCCGGAGTGAAGAACCGCTGCAAACAGCTCTGCGCGAGGACGACGACGTACACGATCCAGATCGTCTGCTCATCCCGCACAACGAGCAGCGGCAGCACAGCGATCGCGTGCAGCAGGTTGATGACGATCATGGCCGGCCGCTGGTCCCAGCGATCGACGAAGACGCCGGCGAACGAACCGAGAACGACCATCGGCACGAACGACGCGAGCAGCAGGCCACCCGATGCCAGCGTCGAGTCGGTCACCGTATACCCGTGGAACGCCAGGCCGGCCCGCAGGATCCAGTCACCGGTGAGCGATATGAGCCCGGCGCTCAGCAGTAACCGGTAGCCCTCCTGTCGCGCGAGCACCGCAGGGGCCGACGGGTAGGGAGAAGAATGACGATCGCGGGCGGCCCCACGGCAGTACCTGGGAACTCCGCGGCAAGGGCTGTGCGGTCGGCGTCAGCACACGTTCACGTCTCGAGGGGGCCGGCTTGTTGCGGGTGCAGTTCACGTCCGAGGACCTGGCGCGGCTGCGAGTGGCTCCGGGGCCCGACTTCCTCTGGGAGGTCAGCAACAGCGTGCAGACCCTGCAACGGCGCGACGGCACCAGGGCGTTCGGGGAGTGGCGCCGGTGGGCGCGGGAGCGGCTCCCCGGTAGCGGCCGGCTGCTGTCCTGCCTGCTGCCGCCGCGCGGCTACTCACCGGACTTCCTCACACCGACGTCCGGCGACCCGCGGCACGCTGGGGGCGGCCGTCGACACCCTGATGCGCACCCCGCACACGCTGCTGCGCAGAGATCTGGCGTTGCTCGCCGGCTCGCGTCGGCTGTCCGGCTGGACACGGTCCTTGGCGGCGGCGATGCCGAAACCCTCCGGCGACTGGGCCGGGCCGTGCACGCCTACCACGTGGAGGTGCTCGCGCCGTTCTGGCAACGCGTCCACGCCCATATCGACGCCGACCGCGCTGTCCGGCTGCACAGCCTGCTCGACGGCGGCGTCGAGGGACTACTCACCGGTCTCGGGCCGCAGTTCCGCTGGCGACCGCCCGTGCTCGAGGTCGAGTATCCCGTCGATCAGCGGCTGCGCCTGCGCGGTCGGGGCCTCACGCTGCAGCCGTCGTTCTTCTGCTGGCCCACACCGATCACCCTCGCCGACGCCGATCTGCCGCCCGTCCTCGTCTACCCCATCCAGCACGCCGCCGGCTGGGCCGGGCACGCCCCCGACGAGCGCGCCGCGAAGGGCTCGGGACCGCTGGGGTCGCTGCGCGGGCACACGCGCGCGGCCATCCTGCACGCCGCCCTGACCGGCTGCTCCACCGTCGAGGTCGCCCAACGCCTGAACGTCACCCACCCTGCCGTAGCGCTCGATCACGCCCCGGCCCGTCTCCTCCGCGATCCGGCGGTGGTCGTGCGGGGGCAACGCCGCCGAGCCGGAGACCAGCAGCCGCGCTCCCGCGAGGGCGTCCGCAAGCGGTCGCCGGTCGCCGCCCGGGCCTGGGCCTCGGTCCGGGGCCGGGTCCGGGCCCAGGGCCTCGGCGAGACGGTGGTACATCGTCGGCACGCCGAAGAGCATCGTGCCGCCGCCCTCCCCCAGCCCGCGCGACACGCCGTCGACCGTGAAGCGGCCCAGGTGGTGCACGGCCCCGCCGAGGCGCAGCGGGCCGAGGATGCCGAGGATCAGGCCGTGGACGTGGAACAGCGGCAGGGCGTGGACGAGCACGTCGTCGGCGGTCCACCGCCAGGCGTCGGCCAGGGCGTCCACGGTGGCCGTGATGGCCCGGCGGGGCAGGACCGCGCCCTTGGGCGGCCCGGTCGTGCCCGAGGTGTAGACGACCAGCGCCGGGGACTCCGGCCCGGGTTCCGGCAGTGGCTCCGGGGGCGACCCGGCGCCGCCGAGCGTGATGTTCCGACGAGGCAGCGCCGCCGGCGCGGGCGGCAGCACGGCCTCCGGCTCGGCCAGGACCAGCGAGGGCGCGCTGTCGGCGACGATGTGCGTCATCTCGCGCTCGCCCGACCGTGGGTTGAGCGGCACGGCGGGAACGCCGGCCAGCAGCGCGGCGACCACCCCGACGGCGGTCTCGGGGGTGGGGGTGGCCCACACCGCGACCAGCCGCTCCCCGCGCAGCGACGCCGCCAGCCGCCCCGCGGCGGCGGCCAGGTCGGCATGGCTGACCGGCTCGCGGCCCGCGAAGCGCAGCGCGGGCCGCCGGCCGTGCGTCGCCGCGCCGCCCCACGCCGGAAAGAGGGAGCTCACTCCCGGTTCCCTCCTCATGCGAACCCCGGGACGACGACCAGCGCCAGCCACACCAGAGCCGGCACCACCGCGACGACGATGCCGCCGTAGATCATCAGCTGCCTGAAGAAGCGCTCCCGGTCCACGTCCGGCGCGGCGGCCAGCACCAGGGCGCCGTTGGTGGAGAAGGGGCTGACGTCGACGACGGTGGCGGAGACCGCGAACGCCGCGACCATGCCGACCGCGCCGATCTCGCCCTCGGCGAGGAAGGGCACCGCGAGCGGGATCAGCGCGCCCATGATGCCGACGGAGGATGCGAACGCCGAGATGAGGCCGCCGATGTAGCACAGCAGCACGGCGGCAAGCAGCGGCGCGCCGATGTCGCTGACGCCCACTCCCGCCCACTCGATGGTGCCTATCTCCTCCAGCACGCCGACGTAGGTGAGCATCCCGCAGATCAGCAGCACGGTGGGCCAGGCGATCTCGCCGGTGGCGCGGCGGCTGTCCTCCGGCCACAGGACGCTCAGCGCAACGGCCAGGGTGAGGGCGCTCAGCCCGGCGTCGAGGTCGAAGCCGAGGACCGCGACGACCAGGGCGACGAGGGCGACGAGCGTGGCGCCGCGGGCCGCGTCCAGGCGGGTGGCCGCGGCCACCGTCTCCTTCCCGCTGTCCCCTCCCTTGTCCTCTCTCGCAGCTCCGCCCTCGTCGCCCGTCACGGCGCCCGCCCGCCACAGCTTCAGGCCGCCGAGGACGACGAACAGCACGGCCGCGATGACGACGTTGACGACGAGGCTGGCGAAGAAGAGCGCGAGTTCGTTGCCCGGCAGGTTCTCGCGCTCGACGATGCCGTTGACGATCGAGCCGTAGATGCTGATCGGCGAGAAGCCGCCACCCTGGGCGCCATGCACCACCATCGCGCCCATCAGCAGCGGGTTGATGCCGTGCCGCGTCGCGAAGCTGAGCGCGATCGGGGCGACGATCGCCACGGCGGCCGGGCTGACCGCGCCGATCGCGGTCAGCGCGGCGGTGAGGGCGAACATCACCCACGGGATGAGCGCGATCCGACCACGCACCAGCCGGATCGCGGCGTGGACCAGCCAGTCGGTGGTGCCGTTGGCGCGGGCGATGGCGAAGAGGTACGTGACGCCGACGAGCACGACGAACAGGTCTCCGGGGAAGCCCGCGAAGATGCCGTCGGCGTCGAGGTCGGCGACCAGCCCGCCCACACCGAACGCGGCGGCGAAGGCGAGGGCGCCCATGTTGATCGAGCGGGTGGTGGCGATGGCGAAGACCGCCACGAGCACGAGGACGGAAATGAGTTCGTCGGACATGCGCGACTCCTGCCTGCGGGTGGCTGAAAACTCTGCGCGTGGCCGGATCGTGGGTCAAGGCATTGGACAGCAATTGGCTCAGCCACTTTGCCACCCGGCCACTCCGCCACAGGCCGGCTGGGCGCGTTAGGCTGCTTCGCATGTCCAACGCACTGCGGCCCATGACTGCTCGGCCGCGCCGGTACGAACAGGTTCTGGACCGGCTGCGCGCCTACGTCGCCGAGTCCGGTCTCGGGCCGGGCGACCGCCTGCCGCCCGAACGGGAGTTGGCGCAGCGCCTCGGGGTCAGCCGCGCCTCGGTCAAGCAGGCGATCGTGGTGCTCGAGGTTCAGGGACTGGTGGAGGTGCGGCACGGCGGCGGCACGTACCTGGTCCGGGGCAGCCTGGATGCGGAGCCCGTCGAGGCACTGATGGAGCGCCGGCGGCGGCTCCCGGATGTGTTGGAGGCGCGCGAGGCGCTGGAGACCAAGCTGGCCGAGCTCGCCGCCGAACGCCGCACGCCGGACGACCTCACCGCCATGCGGTCGGCCCTGGACCACATGGCCGAGGACGTGGAGGCGGGCGGCCACGGCATCGAGGGCGACCGCCGCTTCCACGCCGCCGTCACGGCCGCCGGCCACAGCGCGTTGCTGGCGGAGTTCATGCGCTCGATCGCCGAGCAGATCACCGAGAGCCGCAACGAGTCACTCCGCCAGCCCGGCCGGCCCCGGCGTTCGCTGGCCCAGCACCGGGCCATCCTGGACGCGATCGACGCCCAGCAGCCGGGGAGGGCGGCGGCGGCCATGCGCCGCCACGTCCGCACCGTGGCCAAGGTCCGCCTCCTGGAGTGGAATCCGGATCCCTCGGACAACCAGGACAACGCCTGAACGCGCCTGGAGGGATCGCCAGGTCCTCGGCGGCCGGACGTGGAGTCGCCGAAGAGTCGTTCACCGTTTGAGGCCCGCGCCGGCCCAGGCGGACACCTCTATGTCCTCCTCCAGCAGGGCGGCCTGGTCCACGGCGCTGGACGTCCGCCAGCGGTGGGGAGTTTCGATTCCGGGGTCGATCAGATCAAGTCCCTCGAAGAACGACGCGACCTCCTCCTTGCTGCGGACCTGGGTGGCGATGCCGCCGCTTCGGTAGATGTCGACGACCCTGCCGATCGCCTCGGCGGCGAAGTCGGAGGTGACGTGGGAGATCACCAGGGCAGAGCCCGGGACGAGCCTCTCGAACAAGCGCCGCACCAGGCCGTGGGCGTCGAGCTCGTCCGGTACGAAATGGAGCAGCGCGAACAGTGACAGCGCCACGGGCTCGTTCGGGTCGAGCGTCTGGAAGGCCTCGTCGAGTATCCGGTCGACGTCCGTGGTGACGTCGGCGTGGATGTAGGTGTCCGGCCCTGCGGGGTGCTGCGCATCAGCGCGTCCGCATGGGCGAGGACGACTTCGTCCTTGTCGACGTAGACCACGCGCGCCTCGGGGCACCTCGCCCTGCGCGACCTGGTGCAGGTTGGGTTCGGTGGGGATGCCGCTGCCGATGTCGAGGAGCTGCCGCACCCCTGCCTCGGTGACCAGATGACGCACCACCCGCTGCAGGAACTCTCGTTCGCCCGTGCGGGGCCCGCACACCCGGCCACCACGCCAGTACCTTGTCGGCGGCCTCTCGGTCCGCGACGCAGTTGTTCTTACCGCCCAGGTAGTAGTCCGTAAATCCGGGCCGAGTGGGGCGTGGAGAAGGCCGGGAGGGCGGTCGGGTCCTGCAACTCGGCCACCCCACAGGGCCTCGCACAGCGCGTCGATTGCCTCGCACACGTACGCGTCCGACCCGGAGCCGCGTCCGCGCGGCGCACCGGATCGCCTGGTCGCGGGCCCTGCTGGGCCCGCGGCGGCCGGACGTAGAGTCACCGGGGGTATGCCTGCGGGCGCATCCTCTTGGATGCCCCTGGGAAAGGAGAACGACGGTGGGCGCGGAGCGGCTGGCGCCGGCGCGGGAGCCATGGTGGCGGCGGTTCGTGATGGACACCACGCCGCTGCGGCACCGCCCGTTCCGGCGGCTGTGGTCGTCCACCACCGTGACCGCGGTCGGCAGCCAACTGACGGCCGTGGCCGTGCCGAAGCAGATCTACGACATCACCGGCTCCTCGGCCTGGGTGGGCTACGCCAGTTTCGCCGGGCTGGTGCCGTTGGTCGTCTTCGCGCTGTGGGGCGGCGCGGTCGCCGACACCGTGGACCGGCGCAAGCTGATGCTGGTCACCAATGCTGGGATCGCGGTGACCTCCGTGCTGTTCTGGGTCCAGGCGGCTGCCGGGCTGGACTCGGCGGGCCTGCTGATGGTGCTGCTGGCGGTGCAGCAGGGGCTGTTCGGGATGAACTCCCCCGCCCGCACCGCATCCGTCGCCCGGCTGGTGCCCGCCGCCGAGCTCCCCGCGGCCAACGCGCTGACCTCCACCGTCGCCCAAACCGGAATGATCGTCGGCCCGCTGATGGCCGGGGCGCTGATCCCGGTGGTGGGGCTGCCGTTGCTGTACCTGGCGGACGCGGTGGCGCTGGTGGCGACCCTGTGGGCCGTGTACCTGCTGCCGGCGCTGCCACCGCTGAACCGGACCGGCACCCGGCGGGCCGGCTGGGGGCAGATCATGGCCGGGTTCCGGTACATCGCGGTGCGGCGGGTGCTGTTGCTGTCGTTCGCGGCCGACATCATCGCCATGGTCCTCGGGATGCCGCGGGCGCTGTTCCCGCAGCTCGCAGCGGGGACATTCGCGCCGTGGGGCGAGGGGTTCGCGCTGGGGCTGCTGTTCGCGGCGATCCCGGCGGGGGCGGTGTTGGGCGGGCTGCTGTCCGGAACGTTCTCCCGCGTCCGTCGACACGGGCTGATGGTGGTGGGCGCGGTGGTGGCGTGGGGTTTGGCGATAGCCGGGTTCGGGATGGCCGAGAGTCTGTGGGTGGCGGCCGTGTTCCTGGCGGTCGCGGGGGTCGCGGACATGGTGTCGATGGTGTTCCGCGGGGCGATCCTCCAGTCGGCGGCGACCGACGAGATGCGTGGCCGGATGCAAGGGGTGTTCACGGTGGTGGTGGCCGGCGGGCCGCGGCTGGCCGACCTGCTGCACGGCACGGCCGGCTCGGCGCTCGGCCCGCGGGTGGCCGTGACCGCCGGCGGCGTCCTGGTGGTGGTCGCCATGCTGGCCGTGGCCGCCGCGGGCCAAGAGCTCAGGAAGTACTCCGTGTGAACCAGACCCACGGGGTCCAGTCGCCGAGGTAGCCGTCGGCATCGGCGACCGCCTGCGCGGTTGCCGATGCCGACGTTGACGCACCCACCCCCCTACGGCCCGGTGATGCGGGCACCGGGTGCGTCGGTCTGCGATCCCGCTACGGGAGAACGGAATCTCCTCCCAGCTCGGCGGGTCAGCCGGCGTCCTGGTGGCGCGAAGGCGCCGAGCCCGCCAGCGGAGTGGTGTCGAGGTACCTGATCTCGTAGACCCGTTGGGCGAACTTCCAGCCGTCCGGAGTGCGTTGGTAACGGTCGTGGTAGATGGCGTAGTTCAGCCCCTGGCGGCCGTCGAGGGCGCGGCCGAGCTCCTGGATGTAGGCACGGCCGTCCGCGGTGTCTCCGTCGAGCTGGATCGTGCCAGGGTGCGTGGTCTGCACGAAGAAGTCCCACTGGCTCTGCAGTCGCTCGCCGCCGGTGCGAATCTCCTCACGGCCGATCATCTCGGCGGGAATGTCGGGCATCCGCAGCACGCCGTCCGGGGTGAACAGCGACGCGAGGCGGGCGCGGTCGCGCATCATCACCGCATCGGCGAACTCGCCGCGCAGCGCCTCGATCTCCACGCGGTCAGCGATGGCCTGAATGTCACTCATCGGATCCTTCCCTCGCAATGGCGGAAAAGCGGGTGAGGATGTCACCGAGCTTCCTTCTTGCTGATGGTGTGTTCGTCTCGGCGGTAACGACAACGCGGCGCCTCGGTATGTGAGGGGAGACGACCGAGGTCACATTCCGAGGTGCTGATCTGTCGAACGGGTGAAGGACCGGACACGACCCAGGGAGTCAGCGACACGATGGGCAGTACATCCATGACCACCGGATCCGAGCCGGGCGGCGGCGAGGCCGATCCGGGGCTGCGCGCGATCATGAGCGAGCGGCGTCAGCTGATCAACCTCGCGTACCGGCTCCTGGGCTCCCTGGCCGACGCCGAGGACGTCGTCCAGGAGACGTACGCCCGCTGGTACGCCATGCCCGGACACCAGCGGGGCGCCATCGAGTCCCCCGGCGCCTGGCTGACCAAGGTCGCCAGCCGGATCTGCCTCAACATCCTCGGCTCCGCACGCGCCCGGCGGGAGCGCTACGTCGGCGAGTGGATCCCCGAACCGGTCCCCGACCTCACCGAGTGGCACGACGAACGCCCGGGCTCCACCACCGTCGACCCGGCCGACCGGATCACCCTCGACGAGTCGATCAGCATGGCCTTCCTCATCGTCCTCCAGTCGATGACACCCGCCCAGCGCGTCGCGTTCGTCCTCCACGACGTCTTCCGCTACTCCTTCAACGAGGTCGCCGACATCGTCGGCCGCACGCCGGCCGCCTGCCGCCAACTGGCCTCCGCAGCCCGCCGCCGCCTCCGCGCCTCCCAGGCCCCTGCGATACCGACCGCCCAGCAGGCGGGCATCGTCAAGGCCTTCAAACAGGCCTGGGAGGCCAAGGACATCAGCGCCCTGGTCGGCCTCCTCGACCCCGACGCCACCGCGGTCGGCGACGGCGGCGGCCTCGCGAGCACCCTCCTCCGCCCGATCCACGGCGGCGAGCAGGTCGCCCGCGCCTACGTCCACATCGCGCACGCGGCGCCCCGCCTGACGATCCTGGAACGCACCGTCAACGGCCAGCCCGGCCTGGTCACCCAGCACGAGGGCGTCACCGTGGCAGTGATGGCGTTCGACGTCGCCGGCGACCGGATCAGGCATATCTGGTCGGTGCGCAACCCCGAGAAACTCCACCCCTGGTCCGCCCGCTGACCCGCACACGCGCGGCCGGGCCGAACCCGGGCACCGGCAACGCGAATCAGCCGGTCCGGGGATTGCCCGGACCGGCCCTCACCGTGTCACTACTGGATGCCGATGAGTTCCACCTCGAACCGGAGCGTGGCATTCGCCGGGATGACGGGAGGAAAGCCCCGGCCCCCGTACGCGTAGTCGGGTGTGCAGGTCAGGATGGCCTTTTCCCCGACGGACAGCTGGGGCACGCCTTCGTCCCACCCCTTGATCACTTTGCCGACGCCGATCTGCGTCACGAACGGGGACCCACGATCGCGGGAGGAATCGAACTTCGTGCCGTCTTCGAGAGTCCCCACGTAGTGAATCTTCACTGTGTCCCCTGCCTGGGGGAAGTTCTTGCCGTCTCCCGGAGACAGGCGTTCTATCGTGACACCCATACGTGCCGCCTTCCGCTAGATGATCATCGCCCAGCGTACTTGCCGACGGCGGGCCTCTCCGTCGCCGGCGAGCCGGACCAGACGGCAAACAGAGCGCGAGCGGCGGCAGCACCGCGGCGAAGCCGGTGGCCGCCGGGCGGCGCTGGTGCGGCGAGGCGAGGGCTGGTGAGGTGGTAATTCCGTTGCCAGAGCACCAGCATCTCCGATCGAATGCCTTCATGGCTCATGACGACTCCTCGGACCATCTGGAGCAAAACCGACGCTACTGGGATGATCAGGCGGCCGCGTGGCATGGGCCACTCGCCCGTGATCACTGGTCGCAGGGGGAACCGCGCTGGGGGTTGTGGGCAACCCCTGAGTCGCAGGTCTCCTTGTTTCCCGACGGCATAGCCGGGATGCGCACCATCGAGCTGGGCTGCGGTACCGCCTACGTCTCCGCTTGGCTGGCCAGAGCGGGGGCCCAGCCGGTTGGGATCGACCTCTCGGAGAAGCAGCTCGCCACTGCTCGCGCGATGCAGGCGGAGTTCGGCATCGACTTCCCCCTGGTCCTGGGCGATGCCGAGAAGGTGCCCTACGAGGACGACACGTTCGGCCTGGCGATCAGTGAATACGGCGCCTCGTTGTGGTGCGACCCCTACCAGTGGATCCCGGAAGCAGCCCGGCTGCTCGTTCCCGGAGGCCAGTTGGTGTTCATGCGCTACTCGCCGCTGTTCGCGTTGTGCGTATCGTCCGAGGGGTCGGCATCCACCAACCTGTCCCGCGGGCAATTCGGCCTGTCCCGGCTGGAGCAGGACAATAACGTGCAGTTCATCCTGCCGCATGGTGAAATGCTCCGCCTGCTGCGGTCCTGCGGCTTCGTCGTCGAGGACCTGATCGAGATTCAGGCACCCCGGCCTACGGAGCGGGACTTCGACGAGGTCTCCGCCACCTGGGCCCAACAATGGCCCAGCGAGGAGATCTGGAAGGCTCGGCTGGCAGGCTGACGGCTCCACAGGCGGGTCATGGAGCGGGGACGAGGCCTTCCGCCTCGACAATCCACCGCCCGTCGTCCGGGAATCCCGGGGCCGCCCCGCGGACGCCGTCCCAGCCCGCGGCCATCAGGGCGACGGCCGCCAGCAGTCCCCCGTTGCCCGGCAGGTAGAGCGGCAGGGACGGCGTCTGTCGGTTGTGGCCGTTCGGGAGGAACTCGTTCTTGTCCGCCGGCATCGTCAGCGCCGCCACGGCGAGCTCGGGTTCGCCGAGGCGCGCGGCCGTCATGGCGATGACCGGGTAGTCCCAGCCCCACGTGGTGTCCCACGCCCAGTCGGCCAGCACGTCGTGCAGCGTCGCCCGCATGATCGACGGGTCGATCAGCGGTGTCTTCGGCAGGAAGCCCAGTCCGCACAGCATGGACGGGTGGTCCGTTCGGATGGTGTACGGCTCGACGTCGATGGCCGTGTACACGCCGTCGCGCACGTGCGGCGGCGCCAGTCCGGCCGCCACCGCGCTCCAGCGCTCGTGCCGGGGCAGGCCGGCGCGTTGCCGCCACAGCTGCGCGATCTCCAGGGCCCAGTGCCAGTACGCGAGCTCGAAGGTCGGGTTGGTGGCGCGGGCCCGGATGGACCCGTACGACTCCTGCGCCGGGATCACCGGCGGGCCGAGTTGGAACCCCCGCGCCGTCGGGACGGCAAAGTCGGCCATGAACTCGGCGCTCTCGAAGACGATCTCGGCGAATTCGCCGACCACTTCGGATCCGGGGGCGGCCCGGTACAGCAGCTCCGCCAGGTAGATCGGGTGCGGCTGCTGCCAGATCAGGAACGCGCCGATCGGGCTCGGGCTCTCACGCGCGTCCGGACCGACCTGCTTGGGCCACCGCGCGCCCCGGTACCCCTGCAGCTTCGCCGTCGCCCGGGCCGAGTCCAACGCCGAGTGATACCAGCGCAGGCCGCGTCTGAGCAGTTCGGGCCGCCCCCACAGGGCGAAGTGGGCCGCGTGCCACCAGTGCATCTCCAGGTGGAACCGGCCCCGCCAGGAGTTGCACACCAGACCGGTCTCCTGCGGCGGCAGGGACCCGGCGCAGTTCACGGCGGTCAGATACTGCGACAGCACGATGCGCCGCTCGATCTCCGCGGCCCGCTCGTCGGTGCTGCCGGAGAGCCGCACCGCGCCCCCACCCGACCAGAACGCCGGCCAGTGCTCGGCAGCCGCCGCCCGTACCTCGTCGAAGGTGGGCGGCGACGGCAGCGCGGCGGCGTCCGGGGCGAAGCCGGCGACCAGGTCCAGCGTGGCGGTGTCGCCGGTGACGCGTAGCTGGTGCTCGTCCGCCTGGATCAGCGCGAGGCCGGGAGTCGCGCTGACGACGATTGCGTAGCCGGCGGCGTCGAGCTTCCGGTCGATGTGCCAGCCACCGTCGATCTCGCGGAGCGTGGTGCGATGTGCGTCCGGACGGGTCCAGTCGGCGGCGTCGTGCCACCGCTCCGAACCGTAGGGGAACGCCATCCGCACCGCGAGCCGCCCGGCCCGCACCGCCTCGGAGACGATCCGGATCGCGACCACGTCGGAGTCCGGATGGCACACCGTCTGCACCCGGACCAGCTCGCCGCGCAGGGTGAAGGAGCTGTCGATGACGCCGTGCCAGAGGTCGAGCACGTGGCGCACGTCGCTGATGTCGTCGTCGGCGACCCCCTCGAGACCGATGCGGCCGAGGTCGAGGCGGTGTGGGTTGGACCGCAGCCACAGCTCGGCCGGGGAGTCGGTGCGGTCGCCGCCCGCACCGATGCTGCCGGTCATGTCGACGTACGGCACCGGCCCGGAGGGGGTGTCGTAGGTGACGAGGACGTCCTGGAGCCGGAAGTTGTCTCCTGGGACGGAGTGCCAGCCCCACTGGGCCTGGGTGCCAAGGAGTGTCCCGGCCGGGGTGCCGTCCCTGGACGCCACCGGGTAGCGGTCGGGGAAGGTCTGCAGCCCGGTGACGTCGACGGTGAAGCAGAACTCGCCGTTGCCCACCGACAGCGGGGAGCGTCCGTCCACCTCCGTCACCTCGACGACGTGCTGGGACACCAAAGCTCGCCGGTCGATGCTCACTGGCTGATCGCCGTCTCGACCTCGGAGATCATCTGTTCGGCGGCGTCCTCCGGCGACGAACGGTCGAAGAGCACCTCGCTGTTCAGCCGGGTGACGATGTCGGCGGTCTCGGTCGATCCGACCGGATCCGGCGACCCCGGGGCCCCCAGGGCATCCTCGAGCTGGTTGATGTACTCGGCCTCGGCCTGCTGCACCGGCGTGAGTTGGTCCGTGATCGCGTCGCGCACGCTGCCGTTGACCGGCAGGCCGCGGTCGGTCAGGAACGACTCCGCCGCCGCGGGCTCGTTGAGCATGAAGTCGATCAGCCGGGCCGCCTCCTCTGGATGGTCCGTGCCCGACGAGATCGTGTAGTACATCGAGGGACCGAGCCACATGCCGCGCTCGCCCTCGCTCTCGCCCGGCGGGATGAGGAGTTCGAGCTGCTCACCCGACGCCGTGCTGAGCGCCTCCAGCGCGTTCGACCAGACCAGCGACATGCCGGCGTTGTTGGTGCCGACGAGGGTCTGCTCCGGCGCCGGCAGGCTCGCCAGTTCCTCGCTCAGCGTCGCCGACGGCGTGCACCCTGAGTCGCGCAGCTGGCGCGAGAAGTCCCACCACTGCGTGAGCGTGCCGGCCGACACCCCCACCTCGCCGTCCTCGGTGTAGAGCTCCTCGCCGTGCTGCCGGGCCCACAGCGACAGGGTGTTGTGGTTGGTGAGGTCCTGGGCACCGTAGCCGTCGTCGCCGAGCGCGGTGCCTATCTGGGTGCACAGCTGGGCGAAGTCGTCCCACGTCCAGGTGGTGTCGTCCGGCATCTCCAGACCGGCCTGTTCGAAGACGGCCGGGTTCGCCACCATGGCGTAGCCGACGACGCCGGTGGGGATGGCGTAGAGCGACTCGTCGATGGTGCCGTGGGCGAGGATGTCGTCGGGGATCTCGTCGGTGCGGATGATGTCCTCCACCTGGGCCAGGTCGAGCAGCGCACCACGCCCGGCGTATTCGCTGTGGTACGCGCCGCCCATGGTCATGATGTCCGGGGCGTCGCCGGAGGCCACGCTGGTGGCCAGCCTGTCGAAGTAGGCACCGAAGTCCGCGTAGTCCATCTCCACTCGGATTCCCGGGTTCTCCGCCTCGAACGTGTCGATCATGTCCTGGGTCATCTGCGCCCGCTCGTCGCTGCCCCAGAACGCGTAGCGCAGCTCGACCACACCACTGTCGCCGCCGGAGCCGCCACCGCAGGCCGTGAGCAGCAGCGCGGCGGTAGGCACGGCCGCGGCAAGGGCACGGAGGGTTCGGGTTCGCATTGCGGATGTTCCTTTCGTCATTTGATGCCGGTGGTGGAGATGCCACGCATCAGGTAGCGCTGCCCGGCGAGGAAGAATCCGAATATCGGGCCGAGCGCCACCAGGGACATGGCGAACAACGGACCCCAGGCGGACTCCCCCTGCGAGTCGACGAACGTACGCAGCGCCACCGGGACCGTGTAGAGATCGGGGTCGGTCACGAAGATCAGCTGGCTGTAGAAGTCGTTCCACACCGCTATGAAGGTGAAGATGGCCGTCGTGGCGAGTGCCGGCAGGCTCAGCGGCATGATGATCCGCCAGAAGATGCGCACGTGGCCGCAGCCGTCGATGCGCGCCGCGTCGTCCAACTCCCGTGGCAGCCCGCGGATGAACTGCACCATGAGGAAGATGAAGAACGCGTCGGTGGCCAGGAACTTGGGGACGATCAGCGGGTAGTAGGTGTTGATCCAGTCCAGCTCCGAGAACAGCACGTACTGCGGCACGATCACGACGTGGACCGGCAGCATGATCGTGCCGAGCATCGCGGTGAAGAACAGTCGCCGGCCGCGGAATTCCAGCCGGGCGAACGCGTAGGCCGCCATCGCGCAGCTGAGCAGGTTGCCCACCACGGAGAAGCCTACGATGAGCGCCGAGTTGATCAGGTAGTGGTGGAACGGGTGGGTGAGCGCCGTCCAGCCCTCGGTGTAGTTGCTGAAGTCGAATTCGCTCGGGATGATCGACGGGTCACGGAAGATCTGGTCCGACGGTTTGAACGAGCTCGACACCATCCACAGCAGCGGGTAGAGCATGGCGAAGCCGAAGACGATCAGCACGACGTGCTTCAGCAGCCGCCGCCTCCGGCTGTCCCGGCGCCCGTACCGCCGGGCGGATTCCCGTTGTGTGCCACCGGTGTCGTCGCCCACGCCCGCCCCGCCGACGGCCGGGCCGAGGTCAGTCGCCATAGTGCACCCATTTCTTCGCCATCAGGAAGTTCACCGCGGTGAACCCGGCGATGATGACCAGCAGCACCCAGGCCAGCGCGGACGCGTATCCCATCTCGAACGAGCCGAAGCCGCGGTCGTAGGTGTAGAGCGTGAAGAAGAGCGTGGAGTCCGCCGGGCCGCCGGTGCCGCCGCTGACGATGAACGCCTGCGTGAACGTCTGGAACGACCCGATGATCTGCAGCACCAGGTTGAAGAAGATGATCGGTGTGAGCAACGGGACGGTGATTCGCCAGAACTTCGTGAACGTGCCGGCGCCGTCCACCTCGGCCGCCTCGTAGTACATGGCCGGTATCTGCCGCAGTCCGGCCAGGAAGATCACCATGGGTGAGCCGAACGTCCATACGTTGAGCGTGATGAGCGTGCCCAGCGCGTAGTCGGGGTGGGACACCCACCCCTCGCCCTGGATGCCCACGATGTCGAGCAACTGGTTGATAAGTCCCTCGGTGCCGAAGATCTGCCGCCACAGGATGGCGATGGCGACGCTGCCGCCCAGCAGCGAGGGGAGGTAGTAGATGGACCGGTAGATGGCCAGCCCGCGCACCCCTCGGTCGAGGAAGAGCGCAAGCGCCAGGGCGGCCGCGAGTTGCAGCGGCACGGACACGAGCACGTAGGTGAACGTCACTCGCAGCGCCTTGTGCAGCCGTTCGTCGTCCAGCATTCGCTGGTAGTTGTCCAGGCCCAGCCACTCCGGTGGCTGGAGCAGGCTGTAGTCGGTGAACGAGAGGTACAACGAGGCCAGGATCGGGCCGATGGTGATGACCGCCATGCCGACGAACCAGGGGGCCAGGAACAGGTAGGCGGCGCGGCCCTCACGCTTCGCCACCGGGCTGCGACCCCGCGGCCGGGTCGGCGGGGGGACACGCTGTGGGACGTCCGTCATATGACCGGGCCGGCGGTGTGGGGGGACGTGGTTGACATCCTCTCCTCGCAATCTCATGTCGGCTGTGGACAACAGGGATCAAGGAGCGTCATTCCGCGTTGCGGGGCTCACCGGTTGGGGCTCACCAGTGAGGGCTCATCCGGCCAGCCAGTTGAGGTACTCCTCCAGGTCGGTGTAGCCGTCGCCGTTCCGGTCGGCGTTGTTGCCTGCGACCTCGGGGTCGAGGCCGTGCACTCGCTCCCACCAGTCCGGCATCCCGTCGCGGTCGGTGTCGCGCGGGGCATGGCCGCCGCGGACCGGCCCGGGCCCGTTGATGGGTGCGTCGTTCTCGTCGCTGATGATGGCGCCCTCCTCGCCGAGCGACGTGACCTCGTCGATGAGCAACTGGTCGACGCGGTCACGGTCCAGCGAGGCCCCGGCGTTCTCGACGACGTGGTCGTACGCCTCCGGCGGGCTCATCACGTTCTCGACGGGCGGGTACGGGAACGGCTCGTCCATCCAGGTGACCGTGGTGTACTCCTCGCGCGGCACGTCGTATCCGTTCAGGACGCCGTCGCGGTCCGGATCGTGGTAGTTCTGCTCGGCGAACAGGTGGAAGTTCTCGTTCCCGCGGGTGAACGGGCCTGTTTCGGTGCTCGGTCCGGCGATGAAGTAGTTGTTCTGCACGTTCGCCTCGGAGGTGTACTGCGAGCCGCCGAGGATGTACGCCTCCCGCCGCCAGTTGTAGACGACGTTGTTCACGTACTGGTTGACGCCCTTGACCTTGGGGTTGCGGATGTCGTTGTCGAGATAGAGGTTCCGCAGCAGGCTCACGCCGCCGGCCGTCTCGATGAGCCCGCCGGCGGAGTGCGTGTCGAGCCCCTGCCCCAGGATCGAGTCCTGGATGGTGATGCGGCTGGCGCCCGCGGCGGGGTCGCCGTTGCTGATCGAGAACACCTCGTCGCGGCCCCAGGTCACGGAGAGATGATCGAAGATCATGCTGTCACCGGTCACGATGGTGACGGCATCGGTCTCGGGGTCCCCGCCCACGCCCTGACGGACACGGAAGTACCTGGCGATGGTGTTGTCCGCGTCGGTGAAGGACAGCCCGTTGCCGTAGATGGTGATCCCCTCGCCAGGTGCGGTCTGCCCGGCGATGGTGATGTCGGACGCCACCTGGATGCGCTCGTCGATCTCGATGATGCCGCCGACATCGAAGACCACGGTGCGGTGCGGCGTGCTCACCGCGTCGCGGAACGAGCCGGGCCCGCTGTCGTTGAGGTTGGTGACGTGGTAAACGGTGCCGCCACGACCACCGGTGGCGTAGCGACCGAAGCCCTCGGCTCCGGGGAAGGCGAGCAGGCCCTCGTCCGCTCGCGTCGCGCCGGCCTGAGTGGCGGCCGCGGGGACGGCGGCGGGCGCTCCCCCGGCACACAGGCCGAGCGCCGCGATCCCGGCGATCAGCACGCGCCGGCGTCGTTCGTTGTGGCTTCCCAAGCGAGTCATGCGGCGCTCCTTCTTCGACGGTGACGCCCTGGCACAGCCATGCATGTGGCTTGTTTTTGACACGCGCTCAGCTTTGAATGGATTCAATTTCGTTACCTCAGGGTGACATGCGTAGCTGGCGTCCGACTAGACCTCTGCGGAAACATCTTTCCGAGTCATAAGTCAGCCGCATCTGGCTCTGCCCGAGCGCTGCCCGACCAGCCGCTCGTGCCGGCGTGGCTGAGATGGTGGCAGCGGGCCGGCGTCCTCGACCAGTTGCACTGGCTCCTGCTCTTCGAGCTGAGCGCGGCCGGTCCCGGGCACGAGTGGACGACGCCGCGGCACCGGTCCGTCGACGGTCGACCGGCGGAGCCGGGATCGGGAAGACGTTCGCAGGCGACGGCTCCTGCCCGCCATCTTCCGCTCGGTGAGCAGCCGATCAGGATCCGGGCAGATAAGAGCCTGTTGCAGAAATTCGAAGCTGCCGAGCTACTTTGTTGCGCTACGGACGAACCATCAAAGGATGGAAGGTGGCTGTCATGCTGGGCGACACCAACGCTTCGCGCCTCAAGGTGCTCGCTTTCACTGGGCTGCCTGGTACCGGCAAGTCAACGCTGGCGGAGCGGGTGGCTGTTGCCATCGGCGCCCCTGCCTTTGCCGGGGACTGGCTGATGGGTGCACTCAAACCCCACGGCGTGCTGGACACGCTGGATCGGCCGACCTACCTGGCGATGTACTACGGCCTGTTGGAAACACTCGTCAGGCGGCAGCTGATGGTCCGCCAGTCAGCTATTACCGACTGCCTGCTCAATGACGCCGTCATTGCCGGCTGGCGCTCGGCCGCGGCCGAATACGGCGCAGAGCTTCACGTCGTCGAATGCGTCTGCACTGACCCGGACCTGCACCGTTCGCGACTGGAAGGCCGTGCGCGCGGAATCCCTGGCTGGCACGAGGTTGACTGGGAGCATGTGCATCGAATGCGCGTCGCGTACCCGCCTCTGACCGTCGAGCGGCTGGTCATCGATGCTGTGGACCCGATCGAGGACAACGTGCGCAGAGTTCTCACGCATACGGGATGAAGTGGCGGCGACGGTGTGCAACCGTCGGCGCCGCGCCCCCGTCCACCCACCCATGTTCGGAGGATAGGCTCTCAGTGGATTCCGAGGACCGGCAGACAATCGGCGACGCCGAGAAGTTGAATATCACTGCGCCGCCCCTTCATCCATTGCTCGCGGGTCAGTCTCCACCGATTCATCTCAGCCGCGGCTCCCCGCCGGGTGGACCAGGTGGTGCCGTTGGGCTCGTAGCCCATAGCGTTGGAGACACGGTTCGAGGCGTGGTTGTCAACGAAGGCCTCACTGCCTGCCTCCTGGGCGCTCAGCCCTTCGAAGGCCAGGTGGAGCACTGCCTGGCGCATCTCCTTGCCCAGGCCACGGCCCCGGGCATCGGGACTCAGCCAGGAGAAGGTGCTGACCGTGCCGAAAGCCGAGAAGTTGACGCCGATCAAGTCCTGCATCCCGAGCGGCTCGCCGGCGACCACGACCACGAAGTAGAGCCGCCAGAAACGGTCACTCACCTGCCCGCGACCGGCCCACACGCCTCGAAGCCAGGCCCATTCTCGTTCCGGGCCGTCCTTGTAGAGGGACATCGGGTCGTCAAAGGGCCAGGGAGCTGCCTTGGCCACCCCTTTGCGGACCGTCGGCAGGAGATGATCCAACAGCGTGTCTGTCGCCCCCAGCAATGACAAGCGGGGCGTGTGCACCTGCACGTTGAGTGGCGGATAGGCGGGTGAGGCCGAGGACGAGGCTGTCGTTGTCACGGCGAAACCCTAGGCGGGCTCCGGCGGTAGCCGCATCCGAATACCGGCAGCCCGGAAGCCCTCGGTTCCTTCGCTGACGGGCAGTCCGCCTGTCGTTTCACCCGCGATCAGTGAGGTGCTCCGGGGTCACCTGGCGTTGCTGATGACGAGGTCGGCTACGCGCGTTGGCGGGAGGCGAGTCGTGTCGATCACTGTGGCTTCTTGTTGTAGCCACGGGAGGGCCTGCTGGTAGGTCGCGAGGTGGCCGAGGCGCCATGGGCTGCCTGGGGTGGTCCTGGGAAACGCGGGTGCTGTGCCTGGCCGCGGTCGGCGTCGGGTCACCACTGGCTGATGAGCGACGTGCCCGGCTCGTGCTGCCGCCAGGCTTCGGTGAGGCGGACGAGGCGGGTGGGGGCGGCGACGCCGAGCACGGACGCGATCTTGCCGCCTGTGATGTCGAACGTCACGGCGCCGATGACCTGGTCGCCGAGCACGGAGAGGATGGCGGGGGCGCCATTGACGAGCGCGTAGTGGATGGCGGGCGTGCCGCCGGCAATTCGCCGCTTCGCGGATGTGGGCTTGAAACCGGCCCGAGCGACGACGGCGATGCGCCGCGGAGTGTCGTACCGCAGCAGCGTCCTGGTCAGGCCGGCGCCGTCGGAGATCGCGGTCGCGTCGTCGGTGAGCAGCGCCACCAGCCGTTCGATGCGGCCCGAGGAGGCAGCGGCGAAGAATTCCTCGACGACCCCGCGGGCGGATGCCGGGTCGACTTCGCCGCCGCTGCGGCGCGCGACGGTGACGCGGCGCCGGGCCCGGTGGAGGTGCTGCTGGCTTGCGGACCTGGTGATGTCGAGGATCTCGGCGATCTCGGCGTGGCCGTAGGAGAACGCTTCGCGCAGGACGTAAACGGCACGTTCGACGGGTGAGAGGCGCTCCATGAGCGTCAGCACGGCCAGGGAGACCGATTCGCGCTGCCCGGCGGTGTCGGCCGGGCCGAGCATCGGGTCGCCGTCGAGAAGCGGTTCGGGCAGCCAGGCACCAGCGGTGCGTTCGCGGCGGGCCTGTGCCGAGCGAAGCCGGTCGAGGCACAGGTTGGTGACGACCTTGGTCAGCCATGCTTCCGGCACCTTGATCCGCTGCCGGTCCGCGGCCTGCCAGTGCAGGAACGCATCCTGCACGGCGTCCTCGGCGTCGGCGGCGGAGCCCAGTAGCCGGTAGGCCAGTGAGGCCAGCCGGTTCCGGCTGGCCTCGAACCGGCTGGTGTCGAAGCGATCAGTGGCAGAACTGTCCACGTGGATCACCCTAGGCGGCTACGCGACCGCTCTTCTCGGCGGACGCATCCGGCGCGGTGGCCAGGCGGCGCTTGCGCTTGGGCAGGCCAAAGGTTGGGTGCGAGGTGCCCCACAGCGCCCCCCTTTCGATGGCCGCCTTGATCCGCGCGGCCTTCCGCCCGCCCATGTACTTCGGCTTTGCCTGCCCTTCGTCGTCGACCGACAGCCAGAGCCCGTCCCGCCGCCCAAGGCTGATGGCGTTGTACAGGTAGACCAACTTGACGTTCGCGATCTTGCGGCCGGTCAGGCGTCCCACGATCGCCTCGATGGCCTGTCGACCGGTGTAGCCGGCCGAGCCGCAGGACATCGGCAGCGGACGGCCGTTGTCGCCGAGGGCATGGACGCTGTCGCCGATGGCGTAGACGTTCGGGTGCGAGACCGACCGCATGGTGCGGTCGACGACGATCCGGCCGTTCCCGGTGACCTCAAGACCGCCGGCGGCGGCGATGGGGTTGACCGCGAACCCGGCCGTCCACACGGTTGCGTCGGACGCCAGGGCGGCGCCGTCGGCGCACAGCACCCGCGTCGCTTCGACAGCTTCGACGCTGGTGTGCTCCAGGACGGTGATGCCCAGCCGGTCGCACGCCCGGCGGAGGTGGCCGCGGGCTCCGGCGGAGAGCCGGGCGCCCAGCTCACCGCGGGCGATCAGCGCCACCGACAGGCCGGGCCGGGTTTCGGCGATCTCGGTGGCGGTCTCGATGCCGGTCAACCCGTCGCCGACGACCACCACACTCCCGCCTCCGCCCCGCCCGCCCAGGCCGTCCAGGTCGTCCAGGCGCTCGCGCAGACGCAGCGCCGAGGGCCTGGCGGCGACGTCGAAGGCGTGCTCGGCCACGCCGGGGACGGCGTGATCGTCGCCGTGGCTGCCGAGCGCGTACACAAGCGTGTCGTAGCCGAGGTCGCCGCCGCCATCGGCGTCGGCCACGGCGACGAGCCGGCGCTCGGGGTCGACGGCGGTGACCCGGGCCACGCGCAGCCGGATCGCCGTGCCCGCGAAGACATCGGCGAGCTGCGGAGCCTCGATGTCCCGGCCAGCCGCCAGCTGGTTCAGCCGCAGCCGCTGGACGAAGTCCGGCACGGCGTTGACCACGGTGATCTCGGTGTCCGCCGGGGACAGCCGACGAGCCAGGTTCCCGGCCACGTAAGCCCCTGCATAGCCGGCGCCGAGGACAACGATGCGGTGCTTCATGTGATGCTCCTGTCGGTTCGCTTTGCTCTTCGTGAGTTGAGCGGGACAGCGCCCCGATTCCTGACAGGCATTGCATGTGGCATGGGTCACAGAGCGGCAGGAGCGCCACCCGACGGTGCTCGCGACGCCGAGGCGGCGCAGATGCAGGCCGAGCCGAACGAGGTGAGCGGATGCCGGATCACCGTCGAGGGGACGGCGTCGCCACGGACCTGACCCCGTACGGCAGCGACAGTGTGGATTACCTCAACCAGGCCGGCCAGGTGCTGGGCAGCTACACGCCGCCCGAGGCCGGCTTCCGCCCCCGTGGCTACATCTGGCAGGACGGGGTGTTCACCGACCTCGGAACGCTGGCCGACGGTGACATCGTCTTCAGCGGCTGGCGTCAGCCCATGAACGACCTCGGTGACGTCATCGGGGCCAGCTGGGTCGGGGACGCGCGGATCCCGTTCCTCCACACCGGGGGCCGGACGACCGAGCTGCCCACGGACGCCGGCGTGGCGGCCAGACCGCTGGGCCTCGACAACATCGGCGATGTCGTGGCGCCTGCGGGCCGCCGGGTGACCTGGTCACCAACGCCTGCCTCTGGCGCGGCGGGCAGTTCATCGACCTCGGCACGCCGCAGGGCCACGGGATCTGCGAAGCCGGGCTCGCCTCCGAAACAGGGTGACATCCTCGCCTACGCCCTCGACTCCCCGAACGGCCGCGCGGGCACCTTCCTTCTCACCGGAGCCTGAGGCCCCCTCAGGCTCCGGCACAACGTCCGCGGTGCGCATGTCCGGCCGAGGGCCCGGACGCGTGCCCGCGGTCAGGGCCGCCGGAGCCTGACCGCGAGGAAGCAGTGAGCTCGATGCGGCCTGTTCACCTTGGTTCGTCGCACGCGACGCGTTGGCTGTCGTCGACGGTGTGGGCGGACGCCGCCTCGCGCAACGCGTCCAGTCCGGCCGCCACGAGGGGGTATGCGGCGCTGCCGCGCCGTGTGGCGGTCAGGAACCGCCGGGTGGGGACCGGTTCGCCGCTCAGGGGGACCCGGGTGACCGGGTGCTGGGGAAGCGGCACGATCCTTGGCATGAGGCAGACGCCGAGCCCTTCGGCGACGAGCGACGCGACCGCGTACCACTCCTTGACCTCATGGGCGATGCGGGGAGTGAACCCGGCCGCCGCGCACGCCGCTGTCCCCAGCGGGTAGGTGTCGTTGTTCCGTTTCTTCACGATCCACGGTTCCCCGGCGGCCTGTGCGAGTTCGACCCCCTCGATCCGGGCGAGTCGGTGCCCCTCGGCGACCAGCAGGTCCTGGCGGTCGGGTCAGCAGCGGTACCTGCTCGAAGCGGGTGTCGGTGACGGGCGGTGCGTCCGGGCCGGGCAGCACCAGGGCCACGTCCGTCTCGTCGGTGAGCAGCAGCCGGTAGCATTCGGCGCGTTCCTCCTCCAGGATCAGCGGCTCCACCAAGGGATGTGCCCGCCGCAGCCGGGCGATGGTCGGCGCGGCGAGAGCGGCCAGGGCGGAGGACACCCCGCACAGCCGCAGCGTGCCCCGGGTGGCCGTGCCGTGCTGGGCGAGCTCCGCCTGGGCGGCCTCCCACCGCATCCGCAGCGTGTCGGCGTGGCGGAGCACGATGTGGGCGGCCGGTGTCAGCCGCACTCGCCGTCCTTCCGGACGCAGCCCTGCGGCGGCTGCCGACGCGGACGGTGGGCGTGCTGACCAGCCTGGAACCCGCAGGCGCCGGCGGTGCGGGAACCGTGGTGCAGTGGGCGGCTCTGGCGTGTGTGAGCTCGGCGAGCGCCGGGGCGGTGGTCCGGCGGAACGGGGAACGCGACGAGGCGGCCGCGGTCACGGTCCCCTCTCGGTCGCGTGATGCGCCGATGGCGACCGAGGACACGTAGACCCTGAGACGAGTGAGCGGGAGCGCACGGACCGTGGCTCGACGGTCAGGCGCTTCCGCGCCGCCATCGCTTGAATATTCCTTTTTGACTACCTCTCCGTCCTGTTAGGGTCTGGCCAGTCGCCCAGTCCCGCCTTGGTCTGGGCCTGACGTTTCTCTTCCGCCTGGTGATCAGGGGCGGCGGCGAGGGCGCGTGTCCCGTCCTTCCGCAGTTCTGGACGTCCCTGGCGGGCCACGGGTCGCACCATTCACTTCATCGCACCCTGCGGGGTGCCAGGCGCCGGCGACCTGAGGTGGTCCGCTTCCCCTGGCGGCGACGAAGGACCCCCATGTCGTCCGCCGCTTCCGGCTACCGTCCACTGCTGCGCATCCCCGGTGCCGCCGCCTTCTTCCTCGCCGCCGCCATGGGCCGCGTCGGCATCGCCATGACCGGCCTCGGCCTGGTCTGGCTGGTACACGCCCGCACCGGCTCCTACGGCACCGCCGGCCTGGCCACCGCCGGGTTCTCCCTTGCCGAGGCCCTGATCGGCCCGCACCTGGCCCGCCTGGTCGACCGGTTCGGCCAGACTCGTGTCCTGCCGTTCTGTCTCCTCGCCTACGGCGCCGCCATCGCCGTCGTCCTGGCGTCCTCTTCCCCGGCCGCGCTCATCGCCTCCGCCACCTGCGCCGGCGCGGCCATTCCCCAGCTCGGAACTCTTTCCGCAGCGCGCTGGGCCCATCTGCTGCGCGAGACGAGGGCCGACGAACTGCCCGCCGCCTTCTCCCTGGAATCGCTGGCCAACGCCACCGCCTTCCTGCTCGGGCCCGTCATGGTCGCCGCGCTCGGTGCGGCCGGCAACGCGGCCCTGGCCAACGTCATCGCCGCGGCCCTGATCCTCGGCGGCGGAGGGGCGCTGACCGCCCAGCGTCACACCGCGCCCCGTCCCGCCCAGAAGCACACCGAACATGACCACACCGAGCGGACGCTGCTACGACCTGACTTCCTCCTCCTCGTCCTGCTCAATCTGGCCATCGGGCTGTACTTCGGCACCATGGGGGTCTCGGTGAGCGCCTTCGCCGTCGGGCACGGCATGCCCGATGCGGCCGCACCGATCCTCGCCGCCGCCAGCCTCAGCGGGCTGCTCTCCGGCTGGCTCTACGGGCGACGCCGGAACCGCGCCCCGGCGCACCGCCAACTCGTCATCGCCACCGCCTATCTGACAGGCACGGCGCTGCTGCTTCCCCTCGCACCGTCCACGATCTGGCTCGGCGCAGCCGTGGTGATCACCGAGGCGGCGGTGCCGCCCACGCTCGTCCTGCTGAACGTCCTCACCGAGCGGACCGTCCACCCGACGGTCCTCACCCAGGCGTTCACCTGGAACAACTCCGCCAGCGCGGCCGGTTCGGCACTTGCGGCCTCCCTCTCCGGCCGCGCCGCTGACGAGTTGGGCACCTCCGTCGCCTTCACTCTGGCCCCCGCGGCCGGACTCGTCCTCCTCGTTCTCGCCCTTTCCCTCGCCGCTCGGCACCGGCGTGCGTGAGGAACTCATCCGTGCTGCCGCCGTTCCCCGGCCCCCAGGTCCCGGTGAAGGGCTACTTGTCCCGTACCGACACCGTGCGCTGGCTGCCCTGCGCGCGCACCTTCGCCGCACCGTCCGAGGCGCTCGGCACGGAGGCAGCCGACTCCGGGTACACCGTCTCGCTGGCCGTCACCGACGGGCGAGTGCTGCGCAGCGCGCCGGTCTGCGCCCCGGTGTGAACGTCACCTGCGGCTCCTTCGACCTCGACCTGCGGCCGCTGCCGCTGCCGCTGCCGCTGCCGGGGCGTGATCGCTGCCTGGTGCCAGATGTCGCGACCAACGGCTACCACCCCTCCTACGTCCAGCCCTCGCCGTTCGCGCTGGAGCTCCGGCCGCCCCGGCTGCTGCTCGGCACCAACGACGGGCCGCTGCTCCAGGCGCAGGGCCTGTCCCCGCAGCACGGTCCGCTGCTCGACGCGGCGGCTCGTTCGACGCGCGGTCGTCCGGCGCCGGGGCGCAGGTGATCGGCGTGCGCGTGACCGACCCGGACGGGCTGACGGCCACCCAGACGCTAGGCACCTACGACGGCATCAGCGGGCTCCTCGTACCGGCCGGAACATCCGGCGCGAGGAAATCTCGCGGGCTTGCTCCCTGGCATTATCGCAGCGCTGTTATATTAGCGCTGTGACACATTCGGATCCCACGGCACTGCCCGATCCCTGGCGGCCGCTGCATGACCTGTTGGCCGCCATGGACGGCGAGATCGAGCAGGTGTACCTCGCGCGCGGCATCCAGGGGGTGCGGCCGCGTTTCGCCTATCCGCTGATCCGGCTCGCCCACACCGGCCCGTTGACCATCCGCCAGCTCGCGGAGTCCCTCGACCGCTCGCACTCCGCGATCAGCCAGACCATCGCCGCCATGCGCCGGGAGGGCCTGGTCACCTCCGAACCAGGGCCCGACGCCCGCACCCGGCGGATCGACCTGACCGAGCGCGGCCGGTCGTTCGTGCCGTTCCTGGAGGCCGAGTGGCGCGCCACCCACGCGACGGTCGCCGAACTGGATGCCGAGATCCCGTACGCGCTGACTACGGTGGTCGAGGAGCTGCGGCGGGCGCTCGAGCGCCGGTCGATGCGGCAGCGCATCCTCGACCACCTCGTCGAGCCACCGCGATGAGGGCGCGCGTCCGATTTCTCGACACCCGCCCGCTGCGCAGCAGCCAGCCGTTCCGCGACCTGTGGATCGGCTCCTCGCTCTCCGCACTCGGCGGGCAGATAGCCACCGTGGCGGTGCTGGCCCAGGTCTGGGACCTGACCGGCAGCCCGGTGGGCACCGGCGCCATCGGGCTCGCCACCGGCCTGCCGATGCTGCTGTTCGGGCTGCTCGGCGGCATGTTGGCCGACGCCGTTGACCGCCGCGCGGTGGTGCGGGCCACCACCGCCGGCCAACTGCTGGCCGCCGCCGGGCTGGGCGCCCAGGCCCTGGCGGACAACCGGAACGTGCTGCTGCTGCTCGTTCTGGTCGCCGCGGGGACCGCCTGCGGCGCGCTCGGCGCGCCGGCCCGGCGCACCTTCCCGGTCCGGCTGCTGCCGGCCGACCAGGTCGCGGCCGGGCTCGCGCTGACCAACATCTCCTTTCAGGCGGCGATGCTGGCCGGACCCGCGCTGGCCGGCCTGATCATCGCCCGCTGGGACTTCCCCGCCGCCTACGCCGCCCAGGCCGTGGCCGTCGCGGTCTCGCTGCTCGCGGTGGTTCGCCTCCCGGCCATGCGGCCCGAGGGCGCCGACGCGGCGAGGGGCAGACGCCGGCGGGAGCGCGGCGGCGAGCCAAACGAGAAGTGGGTCGCCCCGGCCGAAGGCTGGGCGAAGGTCATCCTGCGCCGCCCGACGCTGTGGGGCTCGATGGCCACCGACCTGTCCGCGACACTGCTGGCCATGCCGATCGCGCTCTTCCCGCTGGTCAACGAGATCCGCTTCGACGGCAACCCACGGACCCTCGGCCTGTTCCTCTCGGCCGTCGCGGTCGGGGGAATCACGGCCGGTCTGCTCTCCGGCACGGTGACGCGCTGCCGCCGCGGCGGTCTGGTCCAGCTGACCGCGGCCAGTGTCTGGGGCCTGGCCCTGGCCGGCTTCGGTCTGGCCGGGCCGCTGTGGTTGGCGCTCGGCTGCCTGGCCGTGGCCGGCGCCGCCGACACCGTGTCGGTGGTCACCCGTAGTGCCCTGGTCCAGTTGGAGACCCCGGACGCGTACCGGGGGCGGGTCTCCTCCGTGGAACACGTCATCGGCGTCGCGGGCCCCGAACTCGGGAACTTCCGCGGCGGCCTGCTGGCGTCGGCCACCTCAGCTCCGTTCGCCCTGGTCGCCGGCGGCCTGTCCGCCACCCTGGCGATCGCCTCCGTGGCCGCGACCAACGCTCCCCTCCGCACCTACCGCACACCGTCTCCCCCACCGCCCGCGGCCCCCGAGCCGGCCGCCACCGAGTCGACCGCTCGCGAGGCCGCCGACGCGGTGACGCGCCCTGGTTAGGCCGCCATGGGCACGTTCGGCACTCGGGTCCCACCGCCGCGGCCGGTTCAGCGGCGTCGACGACGACCGCGGCGCTGGGGCCAGCCCTGGGCGACGTCCGTCAGCGTGATCAGCCAGCCATCGAGGCGGTACACGTCCGGGCTGTTGGCGGTGGACTCGGACCCCTCGACGGGGTGCAGCCACAACCGCCCCGGCACGGGAACGAAGGAACCCGATCCGGGCGGGTCCTCCCGCCAGCCGAGTACCACCCAGCGGATCGCGCTGATGCGCGCGGTGACCCGCTCGGACTCACCACCGATCACGCCGTGCCGGCACACCTGCACCATGCCGTGCAGCCGTGCACCCTTGAGCGGGGAGACAGGCTCCCGTTCCACGGCCGTGCGGCGCAGCGCGGGCAGCTCGTCCGGGTCGAGTTCGGTGAGATGATCCCGCCAGGTGGCCTGCCCGTCCTCGCCCAGGTCCATCAGCCCGAGCTCCCAGGCCACCTCGTCCCCGACCCGGAACGGCTTCCCGCAGCAGGCCTGCTCCCACTCCTCGTAGTACGCCTGCACGTGCTCCGTCATTCCACCATCGTGCCCCGGCGTGGCGGTGGGAGCGCGTGGATTTCCCGGGGTGCGGCGGCGGGGCCACGGCTGCACTGCCCAGTCGGTCAGGTGGCTTGGACGGCGCCCGTGGCCAAGAGGACGAGAAGGCCGGCGCCGAGTATCACGCGGTAGTGGATGAACACCGTGTAGGTGTGCTTGGCGATGAACTTCAGCAGCCAGGCGACGGCGACGTAGGCGACGAGGAAGCTCGCTACCGTCGCCGCGATGGTCGCGGGCCAGCCGACTCCGTTGGAAATGGCGTCCCACTCGGTGACGAGTTGGAGACCGCCCGCCGCGGTGAGCGCCGGCACCGAGAGGAAGAAGGAGAGCCGGGTGACGGTGACCCGGTCGAGGCCGCGCAGCAGGCCCGCCGACATCGTGGCGCCGGAGCGGGAGACGCCCGGGATCAGGGCGAGGCACTGCACCGTGCCGATGATCAGCGTGTCCCGCCAGGTGACGTCGCTCTCCGACCGCCGCTGGGACCCCTTGCGGTCGGCGTACCACATGGCGGCGCTCCACAGCACGAGCGCCGATCCGACGAACCACAGGCTGCGCAGGGTGGTCTCGATGGTGTCCTTGAAGGTCAGCCCGACGATGCCGATCGGAATCGCGCCGAGAATGACGGCCCAGGCGAGGGCGTAATCGGGGTCCTTGCGCTGCTCCGCCCGGAGCGTGCCTCGCACCCAGGCGCCGATGAGGCGCGCGAAGTCGGCCCGGAAGTACAGCAGGGTGGCCATGACCGCCCCGACCTGAATGATCGCCGTGAACGCGGTGATGTCCGGGTCGTCCGGGGAGTGGCCGAGCAGGCTCTCCAGAATGGTCAGATGGCCGGTGCTGGAGATCGGCAGGAACTCGGTGAGGCCCTCCACGACACCGAGGAATATCGCCTCAAAAACGCTCACGTAACCTCTTCACGACATGCCTTTTGGACTCCCCCCGCCTGGGCAGCGGCCACCGGCGAACTTTTGCAGGGATGGCAGAACAGTACTGGATCACCGGACGGCCGCGTCCGCCTCCGAGGACGATCGGCCGAGGTCCGCACGGCGTAGCCGACTCCCCGCGGCCGCCTGGGAGGCGCCCTCGGCGCCGCCATCCGCCGCGCCCATCGCGGCCGGTGGGCGGACACTCGCGTCGACAACGCGGGGTCACCTCCGTCAGCCGCCGTCGCCTGACGGCCCGTAACCGGCGGTCGTGATGGTGGCCTGCACCGCGTCCTCGAGGCAGTGTGCCGTCCCACAGCGTGGTCGGGTCGCCGGACTGCGTGTCGCCGCCCTTGAGCGGGAACCGCGTCCTGACGCACATGTATTGAACCCCGAAGGCACCGGTGTTACTTTTCGTCATCGAACCGGTTCGATTGGCGTTCCCGACCTGTTCGGAGCCCTCACCCAGGCGGACTCCTGATCCGCCATCGCGACTGTGCACGCCCTGTGATCTCCCCCGTTCCGGCTGTTCAAGGAGACATGCGTGAACATCACCTCAAGCAGGCGGCGCAGACGCCGCCTTGGCCTCACCGCACTCCTCGCGACGTGCGCTCTCATGGTCACGTCCTTCGTCACGCTCACCACGCCGGCCCAGGCAGCGGACGAGTCCATCGCCGTCGACTTCTCCGCCGCCGGCGGCTCCCCGACCTACCGGGCCTCCGGGTGGATCTACGGCATGACGGAAAACGCGTCGGGTCCCGCCGACCACTTCTTCGAGGACGTGAACTTCCAGTACATGCGCGCCGGTGGCGCACAGCTCGACGGCCCCGGCGGATGGGTGTCCGGCCGTTACGACCGCCGGTGGAACTCGACCCGCGACCAGTTGCTGCGCACCCGCGACCTGGGCGGCGAGTTCGTCCTGCTGGTGCACGACCTGTGGGGCGCCGACGGCTACCCCATCTCGCGCTTCCCCGGCGACAACGGCGACTGGACCGACTACGACAACTTCCTTACGCGTCTGATCAACGACGTGCGGGAGACGGGCGTCCCGGTGCAGTGGGACCTGTGGAACGAGCCCAACCTGTCGATGTTCTGGAACCGCCCCCAGTCCCAGTACTTCGAACTGTGGAAGCGCACCTACGAGCGCATCCGACAGGCGTTCCCCTCGCACCTGATCGTCGGCCCGAGCTACGCCGGCGTCCCGACCACCACGAACTCGTGGTGGACGCAGTACCTCGACTTCGTCCGGGCGAACAACGTGATCCCCGACATCGTCAGCTGGCACTCCCTGCCGGGTGACCCGGTGGCCAACGTGGCGGCGGCGAACGCCAGTCTCGACGCGCGCGGGATCCCGCATTCGCGTCCCTACCAGATCAACGAGTACGGATCGACCCAGGAACAGAACCCCGGCGACGGCGCCTGGTACATCACGCGCCTGGAGCGGGCCGGCGCCGACGGCCTGCGCGCCAACTGGGCGAGCGGCGGGAGCCTCCACAACGACCTCGCCGCCCTGCTGGTCCGCGACTCGGCGGGTCAGCACCTGCCGACGGGCGAATGGTGGGTCTACCGCTTCTACGGGTCGCAGACCGGTCAGATCGCCTCCGTCACCCCCAGCCAGTCGTACGACGCGTTCGCCACCAAGGCCAACGGGTCGGCGGAGATCCTCGTCGGCGGTGGCGGCACGACGGGAAACATCGCGGTCGACCTCGAGCGTCTCGACGCCACCAGCGGAATCGTGCAGAACAACCAGGCGCGGGTGGTCGTCCAGCGCATCCCGTACAACAACGGCGACGCGGTCCAGGGCCCGATCACCGTCCAGGACTCCGTGGTGACCCTGTCCGGCAACGGCACGACGGTGAACCTGCCGCACACCAACGCCGACGACGCCTTCACCATCACCGTGCTGCCCCCGTCGGACACCAGCTTCCAGTCCGTCGCCGTCGCCCAGCACTCCCAGCAGTGCCTGGACAACGCTGACCTGAGCACCACTGACGGCAACCCGCAGCAGCAGTACTCCTGCGAGGGCGGCGACCAGCAGCTGTGGAACTTCCGCCCGGTGGCCGGGGTCGCGAACACCTACACCATCGTCAACCAGCAGACCGGCAAATGCCTCGCCGTCAGCGGCGGCTCCACCGCCGACGGCGCCGCCGTCCAGCAGTGGACCTGCGACGGGGCCCAGAACCAGCAGTTCACACTGCGCCCGGTCACCTACTCGGGCAGCGACCCCCACGACTACCAACTCGTCGCCCGACACAGCGGCAAATGCGTCGACGTCAGTGAGATCTCCACCTCGGTGCGGGCCCCGGTCCACCAGTGGACCTGCAACCCCGCCGGTCAGAGCTCCCCCCGCAACCAGACCTGGCGCCTCCTGGGCCGCTAGGTTCACTGCCTTGTTCACGAATCATTCCTGTGCGGATATCCGGACCAAGAATGCATGCCGAAAAGACGATTATCGTGATGCACCCGTACCGGTCGAGCGGGAGGTTCTCCAGCATCTGATCACTCGTTGGGGCTAATTCCGCTGTCCACGACGAGCGAGCGGGGAAGGAAGAGCATGTCAGCCGCGGCGTCGGTCCGGCGCCGCGGCTCGGCTCATGAAGAAGCGGGCACAGGAAAGGAAACCGTCAGCACGTGAGCGTCGAGATGGCCACATCTGCCGACCCCTACGCGAATCTCGCGGCGTCCTACGACCAACTGGCCGAGTGGGCCATCACCGAGCAGGAGGAGTCCCCTCGCGATCGCGTCGCGGACTTCCTGCAGACCTTCTGGCAGGCCCAGCGCCATCCCGTGCGGACGGTCCTGGAGATCTGCTGCGGCACCGGCCTGATGCTGACCGAACTGGCGCAGCGCGGCTACGTCGTCACCGGCCTCGACCGGTCCCCGGCGATGTTGGAGCAGGCCCGGCGGCGGCTGGGCGGGGGCACCACCCTGGTCCAGGCGGAGTTGCCCGACATTCCCCTTCCGGCGGGCGAGTTCGACGCCGTCATCAGCGCGGCAGGCGGGCTGAACTACCTCTCCGAGCCGCAGATCGCGGGGACGTTCGGCGCCGTCGCCGGTCTGCTGCCCCTCGGTGGCACGTTCGTCTTCGACGTCTTCGGCCGCGGGTTCTACGACAAGTTCTTCGACCCGTCCTCGCCTCGTGTCATGGCCCTGGAACTGGGAGACATCTCGTACTTCTGGACCTTCACCCAGCCGGCCGAGGTCGAGTTCGTCGACATGTCGTACACCCAGTTCAGTCCCGCGGCGCACGGCGACGCCGCCGCGGGCACCTATGTCCGGACCCGTGACCTGCACCGCTACTATCCGCTGCCCCACGCCACCGTCCGCCGCCTGGCCGCCGAGCACGGCTTCACGGATGTCGCGGTCCACCACAACTACTCCACCGCCCCGTCCGGTCCACACGCGATCTACGACACCTGGACCCTGACGCGGACCGACTCATGAGCTCCGCCATCGACCAGGCGGGCCTCCGCGACGACTACGCGGCCTGCGAGGCGTTCATGCGGCGCTGCGGCGCCGCCGTCTACGCCATGCCGCGGATGCTGCTGCCGCCCAGCCGACGCCCCTACTGCGACGCGATCCAGGCGTTCACCATCCACGCGGACAGGCTCATCGACGATCCCCACGTGCCCGCCGCGGACCGCGTGACGCGCTACGACGCCTACGCGCGCGCCGTCCTCGCGCTGGTGAACGGCGACGACCCCGACCCGTGGGACCAGGCCCCCGCCTCGCGCGAGGACACCGTCGGCCGGCAACTCGCCCGAGCCTTCGCGCATTTCACGCGCGTCTGGGACGTTCCCGCGGCCTCCGTCCAGCAGGTCCTGGAGACGATGACCAGCGACGCGCATGTCACCGAATACCCCTCCTTCGCCGACCTGGAGCGATACATCCGTGGCACGGGCGCCCCGTACATCCTGTGGGTCAACGCGCTGCTGGGCCGTCGCGCCCATACCAGCGAGGTGGCCAGGGAGCGGGCCGTGGCCGCCATCTTCGGCCTGCAGTTGATGGACAACCTCCGCGACCTCGAAGAGGATCTGGCGGGCGGCCGGCTTCTCCTGCCGGTGGAGGACCTGCGGGCGTTCGGCCTCGACCGCTCCGATCTGGTGCAGGCCGTCAGCGACCGCCGGATGACGGGCCCCGTGCGGGACCTCGTGCGTTTCCAGGCCGACCGGGCACGCCGGTACCTGGAGCGGGCCCGCGGCTGGTGGCAGCTCGCGGATCCCGTCGCACGGGAGCTGCCACGCCAGTACGTGCGGATAACCCTGTGCGTGCTGCGGCAGTCCGTCGGCTCCCAACACGACCTTTTCGCCACGGCACGCCGGACCCGGCTGGCGTGGGGCGCCGCCGCGGGCACCAGCTTCGCCCTCGGTTGCGCCCGCGCGTCGGCCCGGCGCCTTGCCCGGCTGCCAGCGCGCCGCATCCGACCGTCCTCGGGGTGACCGGACCACCATGGAGAAGCAGGACGAACGAGGTGCCATCGCGCAGCACTACGAGTCCCATGCCGACGTGGCTCTGGCGTTCAGAGGCACCCGCGCCATGCACACGGGGTACTACACGGGAGCCGAGGACCCGGCCACGATCGCCGAGGCCACCGACCGCCTCGTCCGGCTGGTGGGGGGACGGCTCGGGCTGGGACCGGAGCACAGCCTCCTCGACATCGGGTGCGGTATGGGCCAGCCGGCGCTGCTGCTGGCCGAGGAGACGGGGTGCTCCGTCGTGGGCGTCGACGCGACTCCCGGAATGGTCGCGGCCGGGCGGCGGCAGGCCGCCGACTCGGCCGCCGCCGACCGGGTCTCCTTCCGGCACTCCGATGCCACGGAGCTCCCGTTCCCTGCGGGCTCCTTCGACCGGGCCCTGATGCTGGAAGTCGCCACCCACCTGCCCGACACGGCCGCGGGCGGCAAACGTGCGGCGTTCGCGGAGGCGGCGCGCTGCCTGCGGCCGAGTGGGCTGCTGGCGCTGGTGGACATGGTGGAGCCCGCGGCAGAGCCGGGGGCTCGGCGCTGGATGGACGCTGTGCCGTCCGCCCACCTCTGTACCCGGCGGCGGCTGCTCGAACTGCTCGGCGCGGTGGGGTTCGAGGTGCTGGACGTGGTGGACATCAGCGAGCACACGCGCCACAGCGGCCTGCGGAGCCAGGCGGCCCTGGAGGGTCGTCGGCAGGAGCTGACCGCCGCGTTCGGGGCCGATTCGGTGGAGCTGATGGACCGGCTCGTGGGGCAGTTGGTCGAGGCGGACGAGCACCTCGGGTACCTCGTGATCACGGCCCGCGTGGACAGCGGGGATAGCCGGGTGGTGCCGGCACAGCCGCACCGGGGAATGAGGAAGAAGGTCACGGCTGCCGCGAGCAGGGCAACGCGCCCCGCCGTGGCGTGGGGCCCGGCTGCTCGAGCAGCCGGGCCCCGAACGGCGCCAGAGGCGGCTGCCCGCTGGCCCGTCCCTCCCCCCTCCCCCCTTCCGCTCGGGACGGACGGGTCAGCGATGCGGTAACTCCTCGGCGCCTTCAAGGAGCTGACAGGTCGCTTCCGCCGGTGCGGCGTTCTTGGGCAGCCCCGGCTCGGTGTCCGCAAGAAAAAGAGTGTCGCCGCCGGCGAGAGTCGACTCGGTACGGGCCAGGTGACTGGCTCAGGAGGGGGCGAGGACGCAGAACTCGTGGCCCTCCGGGTCGGCCAGGCACGTCCACGGGACGTCGCCCTGGCCGAGGTCGAGGTCGGTGGCGCCGAGGGACCGCAGCCGGGCCACCTCCGCTGCTTTGTCGTCGCCGGGGTACGGCAGCAGGTCAAGATGGACCCGGTCCGGCACGGTCTTCACGCCGGGCACACGGAGGAACTCGAGATACGGGCCGACCCCCTGGGCGGAGCGCAACACCGCGTGATCGTCAGTCACCTCATGCAGGGTCCAGTCCAGCGCCTCATCCCAGAACCGGGCCATGGCCCGCGGATCCGCACAGTCGACCACCAACGCGGCGATCGGCCCGGTGTCCCGGTAGCTCTCCCGAGGCTCCAGCACGCAGAACTCGTTGCCCTCCGGGTCGGCGAGGACCGTCCACGGGACTGTGCCCTGGCCCACGTGGGCGGGCGTCGCACCGAGAGCCTGGAGGCGCGCGACCAACTCCGTCTGATGGGCCGCAGAGGTGGTGGCGAGATCGAGGTGCACACGGTTCTTTGTTGGTGTCTTGGGTTCCGGGACGGTGACGACGTCGACGCAGACGGCGACCGGGTGCGGCCAAACGAAGCCGCCGACAGGTCCGACGTAGGTCGTCACACCGGATCCCGTGCTGTAGACATTCCAGCCGAGCGCCTCCGCCCAGAACCGGCCGACCACCGAATCATCAAGAGCCTTGATGTTCACCTGAACAGGTCGCAGTGCCATGCCGGCGACCCTGCCAGGTGAACCGCTCACTCGCCAGATGCGGAGCAGCCCCGCCTCGCCGGGGCGTCAGACGACGGCGATGGCGTCGATCTCGACGAGGAACCCGGGGTTGAGGCCGGCGACGACGTGGACCGTGATGGCCGGCGGCGGATCGGCCGGGTTCCACATCTGCTGGAAGGCGGCGTACCCCTCGTCGAACGCGTGGCCGTCCACCACGGCGATGGACCACGTCACGATGTTCGCCAGGCTCGCCCCCTCGCTCTCCAGGACGGTCGCGAGGTTGCGGAGCGCCTGTCCGGTCTGCTCCCCCACCGTGTGACCGACGAGCTTGCCGTCGGCGTCGACGCCGTTCTGCCCGCCGACGTAGATCGTCTTCGCCGGCTGCTCGACGACGACGGCCTGGCTGAAGGCCGGGCTTCGGTGGAGTCCCTCGGGGTTGATGTGCCGTACGCCCATGCGTTGCCTCCTCTGACAATGACACCAGTAAAAGCGGTGTCGCATGACACCCGTTATAGTGGTTCCATGCGAACAAGCGCAACCGGACGGGTGCTGCACGACCCCCGGGGCGGATCGTTCCGGTACGACGCCGGCGCGGTCTGCCTGGACTTCGCCCATACGGGCGGCGAGGGCCGGTACGCGGTGTTCGAGACCCTCAACGAACCCGCCGACCTGGGCGAATGGCTGGCCCAACCGCCGCTGGCCGCGGTCCTGACGGTCCCGGTGACGGCGCGCGAGCTGACCGCGGCCAGGGCCCTGCGCCAGGCGATCTGGGACGCGGCGCATGCCCGGGCCGCGGGTCGCCCGCTCCCCACCGAGGCGGTGGCCACCATCAACCGGGCCGCGGCCGCCCCGCCGCTGGTCCCCGAGTTGGCCGCCGCCGGCACGGCCGCGGAGTGGGCGACGCCGGTGCGGGCGACGCAGGCGCTGTCGACCCTGGGGCGGGAGATGATCGAGTTGCTGTCCGGACCGTTCTCCGGACGCATCCGCGAATGCGCGAGCGACGACTGCCCGCTGGTGTTCGTCGACTCCTCCCGCCCCGGCGCTCGACGCTGGTGCGCGATGGAGCGGTGCGGCAATCGCCACAAGCTCCGGGCACTCCGGGCCCGGCGAGCCACGGAACCATGACGCGGCCGAGCTCCTGACGCCGTGCTGGCGACATCTTCTTCTCGTCGCCCGGAGGTACCGGTGGGTCGGAAGGAGGTCAGTCGACCACGGGGTCGAGATGGTGGGCGTCACCCAGGCTGACGAGCCGGCGACTGCGATAGAAGTCGTCCTCGTGCAGCGTGGTGATGCTGCCGGAGCGTGCATGGAAGATGACGTAGTCGAGCGCATCGAGCGGCATCCCGATCCAGGACGCGATGACGAAGGTCTGGGCGAAGCCGTGGGTCACGATGATCTGGTGTTCGCACGGGCGCCGCACGATCTCGTCGACGGCCGCGTAGATGCGCCGTGCAAGCGCCGCGGTGGATTCGGCGCCCGGCACGCCCTGGTCGTATTCCGTCCGGTCGCCGACGGCTGGCGGCGGAACGAACCTTCGGTCCAGCCACTCCTGCGGTCTGCCCTCCGCCTCGCCGAAGGACTTCTCCCGCAGTCTGCGGTCCAGGATCGTCTTCACGCCGAACAGTTCGGCGACCTTCTCCGCCGTCTGCCGGGTGCGCCGCAGATCCGAAGAGAAGAGCTCCACCTCGGCGCCGTCCGGGATCCGCGCCCGCAGCGCCTGGGCGATGGAGGCCGCCGCGCGGTTGCCGGCGGGGGTGAGCTGCGAATCATGCCATCCGCCGACCACCCCCTCGATGTGGTGCGTCGCTTCCGGATGGGTGACGACGTAGACGGTGCGCATGAGCGGGGTGCCCTTCCTGGTAGGTAGCGTCCCGTCAGTTCATCACGGCGGGCCCGGCGTCAGAACTTCAAGGCCACTCCGGCCCACATGGCGACCTGGGCGTCGAGATCCGGGATTCGGACCGGTGTGTCGGTCGGGTCGGGGCGCCAGCGGTGGGGCGCCTCGATGCCGGGCGGGGTGAGCAGGGCCAGGCCGGTGAAGAACCTTCCCACCTCGGTCCAGGCGCGGCCCTGGGCAGCGATTCCGCGGCTGCGATAGACCTCGGCGACCCGCCGCATCACCTCCGGGTCGAAGTCCTCGGTGCCGTGGGAGAGCACGAGGGCCGAGCCGGCGGGGAGCGGGGCGAGCAGGCGGGCGGCGATCCCGTGCGCGTCCTGGTCGTCCGGGACGAAGTGGAGCAGGGCGACCAGGGACAGCGCCACAGGCTGGTCGAAGTCCAGCGTGCGGGCCGCCTCGGCGAGTATCCGGTCCACGTCGGTGGTCACGTCCGCCTGGAGGTAGGTGATGCGGCCCTGGTGGGTGCTGCGCATGAGGGCGTCGGCGTGCACCAGGACGAGGGGATCCTTGTCCACGTACACCACGCGGGCCCCCGGCGCCGTCTGCTGGGCGACCTGGTGCAGGTTCGGCTCGGTGGGGATGCCGCTGCCGATGTCGAGGAACTGCTGGATGCCGTTCTGGGCCAGGAGCCGGACGGCGCGGTGCATGAACGCCCGGTTGGCTCGGGCCGCCTGTCTGGCGCCCGGCCATACGGCGAGTATCTGGTCGCCGGCCTCGCGGTCGACGGCGTAGTTGCTCTTGCCGCCCAGGAAGTGGTCGTACACCCGCGCCGGATGAGCGGTATCGAACACGGATTCGGTGAGGGCCACGGGTTTTCTCTCCGGTGTGCGGGGCGGTGACTGTGGTGCGCTGCGCCCAGCATGCGACGTGATCACCGAACCGTGCGAAGCGTTTCCCGCCTCGGCCCGAAACCGCCACAAGGGCCGGACCGGCCCCTACGGAGGGGGTTCAGACCATCCGTTTGCTGCGCATCGCGGCCAGGACGCGGGCTCTGGCCATCTGGTGGCCGGTCTCGTGGGGGGTGAGTTGGTGGCGCTCGGATTCGGTGAGGACGTGGCGGGTGTTGGCGCGGAGTCTGGTGGAGATGGTGGTGAAGACCTCGTCGGGATCGGGCCGGAAGGCGGAGTAGCGGGCGTCCATGGCGTAGGCGGCGGCGATGACGCCGCCCGCGTTGGCGATGAAGTCGGGGACGACGGTGACGCCGCGCTCGTGCAGGATCGTCCGGGCGGAGGGGGAGGTGGGCAGGTTCGCGCCCTCCACCACCAGGGTGGCCCGGATGCTCCGGGCCGTGTCGGCGTCGATGACGTCCTGGAGCGCGGCGGGGACGAGGACGTCGCACTCCACGGTGAGTTCGGCCCCGGCGGGCAGCGGCGAGCCAGGGGCGAAGGAGGTGACGAAGCCGTCGCCGTGTTCCTCGCGGGCGCGCAGCGCGGCCTCGACGTCGAGTCCCGCGGGGTCGTGGACGGCGCCGTGCGCGGTGGAGACGGCCACGACGGTGGCGCCGAGTTCGTGGAAACGGCGGGCGGCGGCCGCGCCCACCGCGCCGAATCCCTGGATGGCGACCCGGGCGCCATCCAGCGGCCGGCCGAGCTGCTCGGCCGCGGCGTCCGCGGACTCGGCGACGCCGAATCCGGTGACGCCCAGCTGGTCGTAGGCCACGCCGCCGAGATGCGCCGGGGTGCCGACGGCGGCCCCGCGGTCGCCGAGTTCGTCCTGGATGACGGCGGCATCGTCCTCGGTGAGTCCCATGTCCAGGCCCAGCACGTACTCGCGGGGAACCTCGTTGGACAGGGCCCGGGCGAACGCGCGCAGCACGGCCTCCTTGTCGGGCGCGGCGGGGTCGGCGGCTATGCCGGCCTTGGCGCCGCCGTAGAAGAGGTCGGCCGCCGCCCATTTCCAGGTCATGACCCGGGCGAGGCGGGCGATCTCCGGCACGGTGACTCCGGGGGCCATCCGCGTGCCGCCCTTGCCCATGCCGCGGGCGGTGTTGTCGATGACGAGGACGCCCTTCATGCCGGTCCGGCGATGCGAGACGACGACGATCTTCTCGGGGCCCCAGTCGTCGATCAGTTCGAGGGCGTTGGTCATGGTGTGGTGGTCCTTCCCGGTCGGTCGGCTGGTGGGGGCGGCAGGGCGCGGGCGAGGAGCTCCGCGAGATGCGTGCCGCTCCGGTCCGTGGCCTGGTCGATCTGGGTGCGGCAGCTGAAGCCGTCGGCGAGCACGACGGTGCCGGGGTCGGCCGCGCGGACCGCGGGCAGCAGCCCCTGTTCCGCGACGGCGAGGGACACCTCGTAGTGGCCGCGTTCGAAGCCGAAGTTGCCGGCCAGGCCGCAGCAGCCGGAGTCGAGCACGTCGTTCCGCACGCCGAGGCGGCCGAGGAGTTCGGTGTCGGCGCCGAACCCGGAGGTGGCGTGCTGGTGGCAGTGGGGCTGGGAGATGGCGTCGGCGTCCAGGCGCGGCGACTGCCAGCCGGGGGTGCGGTGCACCAGCAACTCCGCCAGGGTGACGGTGGCCTCGGCCAGGCCGCGCGCGGCGGGCTCGCCGTCGAGCAGATCGGGGAGGTCGGTCCGCAGCGTGGCGGTGCAGCTGGGCTCCAGGCCGACGACGGGCATCCCGGCCGCGAGGGGTTCGGCCAGCGCGCGCAGGGTGCGGGCGGCGACGCGGCGGGCGGTGCCGAGTTGGCCGGTGCTGAACCAGGTCAGGCCGCAGCACTGGGTACCGGGCGGGACGTGGACGCGGTAGCCGGCGTGTTCGAGGACGGCGACGCCGGCCCGGAGCACCTCGGGGGTGAAGTGGTTGTTGAAGGAGTCCACCCAGAGCAGGACGGGGCCGCGCGCGCCGTCCCCGGCGGGCCGGCGGGCGCGGAACCAGGAGAGGAACGTGCGGTCCGCGAACCGCGGGATGCCGCGTTCCCGGGCGATGCCGCCGAGGCGTTTGAGAAGGGACGCCAGCCGGGAGCCGGTCACCGCGTTCACGGTGCGCGGGGCGCGGGAGGCCACCCGGGCGAGCAGCGGCAGCCAGCCCATGGCGTAGTGGGAGGCCGGGCGGAGGCGGCGCCGGTAGTGGTGGTGGAGGAACTCGGCCTTGTAGGCGGCGACGTCGACGCCGACGGGGCAGTCGACGGAGCAGCCCTTGCAGGACAGGCAGAGGTCGAGCGCGTCGCGCACCTCCCGGGAGCGCCAGCCGTCCGTGACGACCTCACCCCTGGTCATCTCCTGGAGCAGCCGGGCGCGGCCCCTGGTGGAGTCCCGCTCGTCGTGGGTGGCGCGGAAGCTGGGGCACATGACGGAGCCGGCGGGGGTGCTGGAGCGGCACTTTCCGACGCCGACGCAGCGGCGGGTGGCCTTGGCGAAGTCGCCGCCGTCCCGGTGGAACGGCAGCACGGTGAGCAGCTGCGGCGCCCGGGGGGCGGGGCGGGCTCGGAGGTCGGCGTCGATGGGCACGGGGTGGGCGATCACGCCGGGGTTGAGCCCGTTGTCGGGATCCCATGCGCGCTTGAAGCGGTCGAGCAGGCCGAGGGCCTCAGGCCCGTACATTTCGGGCAGCAGCGCGGACCGGGCGCGGCCGTCGCCGTGTTCGCCGGAGAGCGAACCGCCGTGCGCGGCGACGAGGCGGGCGGCATCGGTGGTGAAGGCGCGGAAGGCGGCCACGCCGTCGTCGGTGGCGAAGTCGAAGTCGATGCGGACGTGCAGACAGCCCTCGCCGAAGTGGCCGTAGACGGCGCCGCGCAGGCCGTGCCGGTCCCGCAGAGCGGTGAACGCCCGGAGGTAGGGGCCGAGTTCGGTGGGCGGGACCGCGGCGTCCTCCCAGCCGGGCCAGGCCTCGGTGCCGTCGGGGAGCCGGGTGGCAAGCCCGGCGCCGTCCTCCCGCAACCGCCACAGGCGGCGGGTCCTGGCCGGGTCGACGATGGTCTCGGCGCCGGTGCAGCCGGGCGCGGCCAGCGCGGTCGTGGTCAGCGCGCGGGCGGCGTCGGTGAGGGCGCGGGTGGGGCCGCCGAGTTCGGCGAAGAGCCAGGCTCCGCCGGCAGGGAGGGTACCGAGGGCGGCGCGGGCCTCGGCGCCGGTGACCGCGTCGGTGAGGTCGCGGTCGAAGCCCTCCAGCGCCAGCAGCCGGGCGGCGGGCTCGGGCCGCTGGTGGGAGAGCAGGGCGGGAACGGCGTCGGCCGCGGCCCCGGCGTCGGTGAAGCCGAGGACGACGAGGCGGCGCTCGGGAGGCTCGGGGACCAGCCGTACGGTGGCGGAGAGGATGACGGCGCAGGTGCCCTCCGCGCCGACGAGGGCGCGGGCGAGATTGAAGCGGTGCTCGGGCAGCAGGTGTTCCAGGGCGTAGCCGGACACCTGGCGCGGGAAGCGGCCGAACTGGGTGCGGAGCACCGCCAGATTGTCCTGTGCGAGGGCGTGCAGGCGGGCGATCAGTCGGCCCCGCTCGTCGTCGGCGGCGACGGCGCGGTCGATCTCCTCGCGGGTCATCTCGCCGATGGTCAGGACCGTGCCCCGGTAGGTCACCACGTCGAGTTCGACCACGTTCTCGGCGGTGCGGCCCCAGGCCAGGGAGCGGGAGCCGCAGGCGTTGTTGCCGATCATGCCGCCGAGCGTGCAGCGGCTGTGGGTGGAGGGGTCGGGGCCGAACGTGAGGCCGTGCTGGCGCGTCGCGGCACGCAGGTCGTCGAGGACGATGCCCGGCTGGACGGTGGCGCGCCGGGCCGCCGGGTCGAGGTGGAGCAGGCGGTGGTAGTGGCGGGAGAAGTCGAGCACCACGCCGGGGCCGACGGCCTGTCCCGAGGTGCTGGTGCCGGCGCCCCGGCAGGTGATCGGCACGCCGAGGCGGCGGCAGGTGGCGACGGCGGCGAGCACCTGCCGGCGGGTGTGCGGGAAGACGACGGCGAGCGGAACGCGGCGGTAGTTGGAGGCGTCCGCCGCGTACCGGGCGCGGCTGGCGCGGTCCGCCGCGACGTCGCCGGAGCCGGCGGCGCGCAGGGCGCGCGCCACCGGCTCCGGGTCGGTCGGCGGGGTCGTGGGCGCGGTCGGTGTCGTCACCTGGCGGTCGTCTCCCGTCGTGCGAGCCGGTCGTGGCCGGCGCCCCGCGGAGGGCCGGGCCGGCGCGTTCGCTGTCCACGATGGGCCGAGGGAAGCGGCATGAGAAGGACCAGTAGGGCTACACCTTCGCCATGCGAGAATAAGAGAATCTGAGGCTGCGAGCTGAGAGGTGCCCGTGTACAAGCTTCCCCATCTGCTGACGTTCCGCGCGGTACACCGGACGGGTTCGTTCGCGCTGGCCGCGCGCGAGCTGGGGTACACGGCCTCGGCGGTCTCGCAGCACATGGCGGCGCTGGAACGGGACACCGGCCTGGTGCTGTTCGAGCGGGAGGCGCACGGGATCCGGGCGACGGCCGCGGCGGACCGGCTGATGGAGCTGAGCCGGCCGCTGCTGGCCGGTCTGGACGATTTCGCCTACGAGGTGCGGCAGCTGGCGGGCGGGCGGAGCGGCCGGATCCGGCTGGGCAGCTTTCCGACCGCCAGTGTCCGGCTGGTGCCGCGGGCGCTGTCCGGCTTCCGTGAGCGGTTCCCGGCCGCCGAGGTGACGCTGGAGGAGGACGAGCCGGACCCGTTGCTGGCGGCCGTGGTGGCGGGCGAGCTGGACGTGGCCCTGGTCTACGAGTACGCGCTGTGCCCGCGGCGTTGGCCGGATAGCGTGGTCACGCGGCCGCTGTTGCGCGAGGAACTACTGGTGTTGCGGCCCTCGGACGGCTCGGCGGCGGTGGAGTTGCGGGCACTCGCGGACCGGCAGTGGATCACCAGTGGGCAGCGCACCGCGGGGGCGCTGTCGCTGACCCGGCTGTGCGCGGCGGCCGGGTTCACGCCGTCGGTCGCGTTCCGCAGCGACAACTACGACGTGGTGCGTGAGCTGGTGGTGGCCACCGCCGGGGTGGCGATCGTGCCGGCGCTGGGCCATCGGCCGGACGGGCGGGTCGCGGCCTCCTCCGTGTCCGGTGCGCCGCCGGCGCACCGCACCGTGCTGGCCGCCTACCGCAGGGGGAACACCAACCCGATGACGGCGCGGTTCCTGGAGACGCTGCGCGGCGTGGTGCCGCGCGGGGCGGAGCACCTGACACCGCTGGGATAGTGGAGGTCGTCAGCGGCCGAGGCGGGTGCCCAGGTCGTCGGCGTGCTTGCGGACCACGCCGCCCAGGTCCTCGACGGAACGGGCCCGCCGGTCGGAGGTGATCCCCGTGGTCGACAGGGCCCCGATGAGCCGGCCGGAACCGTCGCGCACCCCGGCGGCCACGCAGAAGACCCCTTCGAGATCCTCCTCGTCGTCCACGGCGTAGCCCCGCGTGCGCACCCGGTCGAGCTCGCTGAGCAGGGCCGCGATATCGGTGATGGTGCGCTGGGTGCGGGCCGGGAGTCCCACCTGCTCGACGATGTCGCGCACCCGGGCCTCGGAGAGGTCGGCGAGGATCACCTTGCCGGCGGCGCTGGCGTTGGGCGCCTCCCGGCCACCGAGCGGCGTGTGGAACCTGACGAAACCGGGTCCGTCGACCTTGGCGACGAACACGGGAAAGCCGTGATCGGCGATGGCCAGGCGGGTGGTGAGTCCGGTCTCCTGGCCCAACGCGGACAGCACGGGGCGGGCCAGGTCGGCGATGGGCAGCTGGCCCGAGGCGATGTCGCCGAGCCGGATCAGGCCGGTGCCGAGCACGAAGCGCGGTCCCGGCACCTCGGCGACCAGACCGTGCACCTCCAGCGTTCGCAGCATCGCGTGCACCGTACTGCGGGCGACGCCGAGGCCAGCGGCGAGTTCGCCGAGGCCGCGGCCCGAGGTGTCGCCCTCGGCGAGCATCCCGAGCAGCCGGGCGGCGCGGTCGAGGCTCTGGACACGGGATCGCGGCGGCCGTCGTTCGGTCATGCGGCCACATTAACAGCGATGCCGAACAGGGTCTTGACGTTTCGGGCCATCCGATGTCAGCGTCTGGGGCACGCAATCCCGAAAGACGTTCAGCATTACTGAACAGTCGGTCAAGCAACACCCGCTACGGACGATCTTCGACCGGGTCGACGCCGACTCCCACCGCGAACGGGGGCGCTCTCCCCAGCGCGAGCACGAGCACGAGGAGAACCAGCGGGAATGGATCGCCAAGACGTTGCCTGGCGTGGCTACTTCGCCGCCGCGCCCACCCCCTTCACCCGCGACGGGCACCTGGACGAGGACGTACTCGCCGAGGTCCTCGTCGGATTCGCCGACGACGGCGCGCACGCGACCCTGGTCAACGGCAGCACCGGCGAGTGGTACGCGCAGACCCACGAGGAGCGCCGGCGCGTCGCCGAGATCGCCGCCAAGGCGCTCGGCGGGCGCATTCCCGTCCTCGTCGGGGTCTCCAGCCTCCAGGAGGAGGAGACCGTCGCCCTCGCCGGGCACGCCCTGACCGCCGGAGCGGACGGCGTGCTGTACTCCCCGCCGCCCGCCGCGCGGCTCACGCCCGACGAGGTGGTGGCCTACTACCGGCGGACCGCGGCGCGGATCCCCGGCCCGGTCATGATCTACAACATTCCGTCCGACGTGGTCACCAACATCACGCCGGAGACCGCGCTGCGGCTCGCCGACATCCCCAACGTCGTGGCCGTGAAGGAGAGCACCCCGGACGACCTCCAGTACCACCGCGCCATCGGCGCCGTCGGGGACCGGCTGCGGGTGTTCGGCAACGCCCTCACGCCCGCCGGTCTGTCCCTGATGGCCAGCGGCTACGGTGGGGACGGCCACTTCGGCGCCGGCATGCTGCTGGGCCCCAGGACCGCCCGCGCCTTCGATCACCTCTGGGCCGGCGAGGTCGCCGAGGCGCTCGCCATCGCCGAGGAGTTCAACGCGGTGCGCGCCGCGCTGCACGTGGCGGACGGCAACGGCGTCTTCGGCGGCATGCAGGCCCAGCTCAAGGCCGTCATGCGGCTCCAGGGCCGGCCCGCCGGATACCCCCGCCCGCCGCGCCTGGCCGTCGAGGACGACCCCGACGCCCTGGCCGGCCTCACGCAGCTGCTCGTCCGGCTCGACCTGATCAGAAAAGCATGAGGTGAGAGCCGTGACCGCCCCTTCCTCTTCTCCCCCCTCCCGCGCCCGCGTGGTGGCGACCGCCTCGATCGGCAACCTGATCGAGTGGTACGACTTCGCCCTCTACGCCTATTCGGCCAGCGCCATCTCCCACGCCTTCTTCCCCGACGGCGACGACACCGCGTCCCTGCTGGGCACGCTCGCCGTCTTCGGCGTCAGCTTCCTGCTGCGCCCGGTGGGCGGCCTGGTCCTCGGCCGCATCGGCGACCGGATCGGCCGCAAGAACGTGCTGTCCGTCGCCGTCCTGGGCATGGGCGTGTGCACGGTGCTGATGGGCCTGATCCCCTCCTACGGCGCCATCGGCATCGCCGCCCCCGTCCTGCTGGTCATCACCCGCCTGGGCCAGGGCTTCTTCTCCGGCGGCGAGTACACCGGCGCCTCCACGTTCCTCGTCGAGTACGCGCCAGAGGATCGGCGCGGCCAGTGGGCGGGCGTCTCCGTCGCCACGGGAACCCTGCCGTTCGCGTTCGCCGGCTTCGTGGTGCTGGCCTTCAGCAGCATGCCCGACGCGGCATACGACTCCTACGGGTGGCGGCTGCCGTTCCTCATCGCCGGCCCCTTCGCACTCATCGGCCTCTACCTGCGGCTGCGCGTGGAGGACACGCCGCAGTTCCGGGCCCTGGAGAAGGAGGACCGCAAGGAGTCGGCGCCGCTGCGCGCCGTGCTCACCCAGCACCGCCGGGCCGTGCTGCTGGTCATGGCCGTCGCCGGGCTCAACTCGGTCGCCTCCTACACCCTGACCAGCTACATGCCCACGCATCTGAAGGAGAACGTCGACACCGGATCGACGGTCGCCGCGGTCACGAACAGCCTGGTCGTCGTCGTGGTGTGCGCGCTGGTGCCCTTTCTCGGCAGGATCAGCGACTCGATCGGGCGGCGGAAGGTGCTCATCATGGGCACCGCGGGGCTGATCGTCCTCGCCGTCCCCGCGTTCGCGACGCTCTCGTCCGGCAGCACCACGGCAGCCGTGATCGGACAGCTGATGCTGGCGCTGCCGTTCGCCTGCGTCGCCGCCGTGGTGTCCACGGTCATGTGCGAGCTGTTCCCGACCAGCGTCCGCTACTCGGGCGCCTCGGTGGGATACAACATCGCCTACGCGGTGTTCGGCGGCACGGCGCCCTTCGTCGGGCAGTTCCTGGTCGACGAGACGGACTCGCTCTCCGCCCCCGGCTGGTACGTCGCGGTCCTGGCCCTGCTGGTCCTGCCCGTGGCCCTGACCTTCCCCGAGACCTACCGCAGACGACTCGACAGCGCGGACGAGCCGCTGGACACACGAACCAAGGAGAGGGTGGCGTAGTGGCCGCACTGCAGATCGGCGTGGACATCGGTGGCACGTTCACCGACTTCACGCTCGTGGACACCGAAAGCGGGCACACGCATCACGCCAAGCGCCCCACCACCCCCGGCCGGCCCGCCGACGCCGTGGTGACCGGACTGGCCGCGATCCTCGACGAGACCAGCCACCGGCCGGCCGACGTGCGGAGGTTCGTACACGGCCAGACCATCGCCCTGAACACCGTCCTCCAGCGCCGCGGCGAGCGCCTCGGCCTGGTGGTGACCGAGGGTTTCCGGGACGTGCTGGAGCTGCGCCGGCTGCACCTGGGCAAGCCGGTGGACCTGTTCGCGGTGCGCCCCGACCCGCTGATCCCCCGCTCCCGGGTCGTCGAGGTGCCCGAGCGGATGCTGGTGGACGGTCGCGAGGACACCCCGCTCGACACCGACACGCTGCTCGACCGGGTCGCCACGCTGCGCGAGGCCCACGGCATCGACCACATCGTCGTCGCGTTCCTCCACGCGCACGCCTATCCGGAGCACGAGCGGGCCGCCCAACGCGCCCTGCTGGAGCGCTGGCCCGACCTCTCCGTGTGCTGCTCGCACGAGGTGTGGCCGGAGATCCGCGAGTACGAACGCACCATCGCCGCCGTCGTCAACGCCTACGTCGCGCCCCGCGTCGAGCAGTACCTGTCCGACCTGCGGACCCGGCTCCTGGAGCTGGGGGTGACCGCCTCCTGCCTGATCACCAAGTCCAACGGCGGCGTCACCGGCCCCGACGACGCGGGTGCCAACGCCATCCAGACGATGCTCTCCGGTCCGGCCTCCGGCATCTCCGCGGTCCGGGACGTGCTCGCCGAACTCGACATCGGCTCCGGCATCACCCTGGACATGGGCGGCACCAGCACCGACATCGCCGTCATCCGCAACGGCGAGCCCGTGACCTCCCGCAACGCCGAAGTCGGCGACTTCCCCGTGGTGCTGCCGGCCATCGAGATCTCCTCGATCGGTGCGGGCGGCGGATCCATCGCCCGCGTCGACGACACCGGCGTGCTCAAGCTCGGCCCGGAGAGCGCGGGCGCCGAACCGGGACCCGCCTGCTACGGCAAGGGCGGCACCCGGGCCACGCTCACCGACGCGTTCCTGGTCTGCGGCTACATGGGTGCCACCGGCCTGGCGGGCGGCACCCTGCACCTGGACGAGCAGGCCGCGCGCGACGCGCTCCGGCCGCTGGCCGACCGGCTCGGCGTGGACGTGACGACGACCGCCCGGCAGATCGTCGAGGTCGCCACCTCCAGCCTGCACCGGGGCACCAGCGCCGTCCTGGCCCGCACCGGAATCGAGCCCAAACAGTCGGTCCTCGTGGCGTTCGGCGGCGCCGGGCCGGTGCAGGCCTGTGCCCTGGCCGACGAACTGCGCGTGCCCCGGGTCGTCATCCCGGCCTCCCCCGGCACGCTGTGCGCCACCGGCGCCGTGCTGGCCCGGCCGCGGGCGGACTTCATCCGCACCCTCAACACCGACGCGGAGACCGTCGACGCGGTCACGTACGAGCAGGCCGTGGTGGCGCTGCGGCGGCAGGCCCAGCAGTGGCTGGAGGTGAACGGCTTCGCCGACGGGCGGCCCCGCGTGTCGCTCCAACTCGCCGCGGACATGCGCTACCAGCGCCAGTCGTACGAGATCGAGGTCACGCTGCCCGAGTCGCTGGGCAGCGACCCGGCCATAGCGCTGCGCGAGCTGTTCGAGAAGACGTACGTCCGGCGCTACGGCATCACCAGCCCCGACCAGGGCGTTTTCCTGGTCTCCCTGCGGCTCTTCGCGACCGTGGAGCTGCCGGAACAGGACGCCCGCACCGGTCCCGGCGACCGGCACCGGGAGACCGAGGACGGCGCCGCCGTACCGGAGCGCCGCCTGATCACGCACGGGGCGGGCACTGTCGAGGCGGAGGTCGTGACCCCGGGGCGGATGGCGACGGGCGCCCCCGTCGCCGGGCCCGCGGTGATCGCGCTGCCCGACAGCAGCATCGTGGTGGTCCCCGGATACACCGCGACCATGGACGAACGAGGAAACGTGATCGCGGAGGCGAACCACCATGCCGGCTGACGTGCCACTCGAGGTCCTGTACAACAGGTTCCAGGCCATCGTCGAGAACATGTCCCATGTCATCGAACGCACCGCGTACGCCACCTTCATCAAGGAGACGGCGGACTTCTCCTGCGGCGTGGTCGCCACGTCCGGAGAGTACGTGGCGTACCCGTGGAACCTGGGCGCGCCCGGCTACCTCGGCTCGAACATGCGGGAGCTGCTTGAGTACTTCCCGGAGTACGAACCCGGCGACGTGATCATCTGCAACGACCCGTACCTCGCGGGCCAGCCCTGCACCCATCTGCCCGACGTCCATGTGGTGCGGCCGATCTTCGCCGACGGCGAGATCCTCGCCTGGGCCTACGCCTTCATCCACGCGTCCGACTTCGGCGGCGCGGTGCCGGCGAGCGTGTGGCCGAGGGCCCGCGAGGTCTACCAGGAGGGCCTGCGGCTGCGCCCGACGAAGCTGTACCGCGCGGGGCGCGTCAACACCGAGGTGCTCCACCTCATTCTCGACAACACCCGGATCCCCGAGACCAACAAGGGTGACCTCGAGGCGATGTGCGCGGGCCTGGAGGTCTGCGAGCAGCAGGTGCTGGAGGCCGTGGAACGCTTCGGGCGGCGGGCCGTCGCGGACGGCATCGACCGGGTCCTGGAGTACGGCGAGGCGCGGGCCCGTCGCCTGATCGAGGAGATTCCGGACGGCGCGTACCGCTTCGTCGACTACCTGGAGGACGACCTCTACTCCGAGGTGCCGGTGCGCGTCGAGGTGGAGGTCCGGGTCTCCGGCTCGGACATCACCGTCGACTTCGACGGCACCGACCCGCAGGTGTCCTCCGCGCTGAACATGGCCGGCACCGCCGGCACCAACCCGCTGCTGTGCCTGGCCCTCGTCGGCTATCTGACCAGCCGCGACGAGGACCTGCCGAAGACCAGCAGCATCCTGCGGCCGGTCACCCTCACCGCCCCGCCCGGCACCCTGGTGTCCGCGCGGCACCCCGCCGCCATCGGCGTGCGGTACGCGACGGCGATCCGGGTGGGCGACGCGGTGTACGGCGCGCTGGCGCAGGCCCTGCCTGGGCAGATCCCGGCCTGCTCCTCCGGCTCCATCGCGCCCGTCGTGGCGGCGGTGCCCCGGCCGGAGAGCGGCGAGCGGCTCGTGGAGGTCGTGCAGCCGATCCTCGGCGGCGGCGGCGCCCGCCCCGACGTGGACGGGCTCGACGCGGCGGAGAGCGCCTACGGCGGATTCATGCGTAACACGCCGGTCGAAACGTGCGAGTCGGCCCTGCCGATCGTCGTCCGCCGCTACGGGCTGGTGCCCGACACCGGCGGCGCCGGGCGGCGTCGCGGCGGGCTCGCCATGCGGCTGGACTTCCAGGCGCTGCACATCGACACCGAGGTGACCGCGCGCGGCCTGGAGCGGTTCGCCCTGTCGCCGTGGGGCGCCGCCGGTGGCCAGGCCGGCACCACCGGGCGGTGCACGGTGCGGAGCGGCGAGGAGGAGCGGGACATCGGCAAGATCGACCTGCTGCGCATGGGCCCCGGCGACGTCGTCAGCATCGTGTCGGCGGCGGGCGCCGGCCACGGCGACCCGCTCGACCGGCCCGCCGCGGAGGTCCTCGCCGACGTCGAGTGGGACCTGCTGACCGAGGCGTACGCGGAGCGGAACTACGGCGTGGTGATCAGCGGCGGCCGGGTCGACGAGGCCGCGACCGAACGGCTGCGGGCCGGGCGGCGCCGGGCCGACGACGGCATCGCGCTCGGCCCGGGCCGGGAGCGGCTGGCGGAGATCTGGCCCGACGACGTGCAGGCGGCCGTCCGGGAGATGCTGCGCGAGCTGCCGATCGGGGTCAGGGACTGGGCCAAGCACGAGGCCTTCCGGCGCTACCAGGAGCGCGACGCGCACACCGGCGTCGCCGACATCTGCGCCGCGGTGCTGAGCGGGCTCGGCCGGGACCGGGAACCGGCGTGATGACCGCGCTGCCGACGCTCACCGACTACGCGGCCGCCGCGCGGGAGGCGATGACCGACCTCGCGTACCGGTACGTGATGTCGGCCGCCGACACCGGCCGCACCGCTCGGCGGAACGAGGAGCGGTACCAGGAGATCCTCCTCGCGCCCCGGGTCGGCGTGGACGTCACCTCGGTCGACCCCGCCGTCCGGCTGCTGGGCCGCCGCCTGCGGCACCCGGTGCTGCTCGCCCCCACCGGCTGCCATCGCCTGGTCCACTCCGACGGCGAGCTCGCCAGCGTCGCGGGCGCGGGCGCCGCGGAGACGGTGTTCGTGGTCAGCGCGTACACGACGACGCCGCTCGCCGCCATCGCGGCGGCGGCGCGGGGGCCGTGGTGGTTCCAGCTCAACCCCGCCCCCGACGCCGGTTTCGTGCGGAGGGTGCTGGACGAGGCCGTCGCGCTGGGCGCCGAGGCCCTGGTCGTCACGCTCGACACCCCGGTGGCGGGCATGCGCAGCGGCCAGGGCTGGGACGGCGTGTCCCTGCCGGACGGGCTGGAGTTCGGGGTGCTGCGCGATCTGCCGGCGGGCCTGGTCCCACCGGCGGACCCCGAGGCGATCCACCGGCCGGCGCTGGATGCCGGAATGACGTGGGACCGGCTCGCGCGGCTGTGCGCCGAGCGGGACGTGCCGGTGCTGGTGAAGGGGGTGCTCCGCGGCGACGACGCGGAGCGAGCGGTGGCGTCCGGCGCGGCCGGGATCATCGTGTCCAACCACGGCGGCCGCAACCTCGACACCCTGCCGGCTACCGTGGACGCGCTGCCCCGGGTCGCCGAGCGCGTCGCCGGACGCGTCCCGGTGCTGGTGGACGGCGGTATCCGGTCGGGCGGCGACGTCCTGAAGGCCCTGGCGCTCGGGGCGGACGCGGTGCTGCTGGGCCGCCCCTGTCTGTGGGGGCTCGCCGTCGACGGCGCCGAGGGAGTGCGGCGGGTGGTGACCCGGCTGCGGGTCGAGTTGGAGACGGCGATGGCGCTGTGCGGCGTTCGTTCGACGAATGAGATCACCGATGACGTGCTCTGGACCTGACCACCCCGGCCCCGGCGCCGGCCCGACCGGGGCCGACCTGTCCGGCGTGGCGCGGGCCGCGGACCTGCCGCGCATGGTGCGGGTGCGGCAGCCCGTGCGCGGCCCTCGCGTCGCGGACCCGGCCGCCGCGACCCGCGACACCCTCGCCGCGCTGGGGCTCGGCCCGCTGCCGGGCCGGCGGATCGCGATCGCCGTGGGCAGCCGCGGCATCGCCGACATCGTGCCGCTCGTCTCCGCCTGCGTCGCGCACCTGCGCGCGCTGGGCGCGGAACCGTTCGTGGTGCCCGGCATGGGCAGCCACGGCGGCGCCACCGAGGAGGGACAGCGCGGGGTACTCACCGGGCTCGGCGTCACGGAGCAGTCCGTCGGCTGCCCGATCGTGTGCGCCACCGAATCCGTGCCGGTGGCGGACGCCCTGGGCACGCAGACCCTGATGATGCGGCCCGCCGCGGAGGCCGACCATGTGGTGCCGGTCAACCGCATCAAGCCGCACACCGACTTCTCCGGCACCGTCGAGTCCGGCCTCGCCAAGATGCTGGCGATCGGCCTCGGCGGCCCGGACGGCGCCGTGCGCCAGCACCGGCTCGCGCCCCGGCACGGCATGGAACGCGTCGTCGTCGCCTCCGCCGAGGCGCTGGTGCGCACCGGCCGGGTGCTGTTCGGGCTCACCGTGGTGGAGAACGGCGCGCACCGCGCCGGCCTGGTCGAGGCGGTCGACCCCACCCTCCTGGTCGAACGGGAGCGGGAGCTGCTGGCATTGGCGAAGGAGTGGGCCCCACGACTGCCCATGGCGGACGTGGACGTCCTGGTGATCGAGCAGTTCGGCAAGGACATCTCGGGCGCCGGCATGGACTCCAAGGTCATCGGCCGGCACAGCGTTCCGTTCGAGCCGCCCTTCACCAGCCCCCGGGTGCGCTACGTCATCGCCCACGAGCTGACCCCCGCCAGCCACGGCAACGCGGCCGGCATCGGCAACGCCGACTTCGTCACGCGGCGGCTCGCCGAGGCCGTCGACTGGAGCGCCACCTACCGCAACAGCCTGACCAGCGGCTCCCCCGCGAGCAGCCGCTGCCCCGTGGTGGTGCCGACCCCCGAGGACGCGCTGCGGATCGCCGTCGGCTGCCTCGGCCTGCCCGACCCGGCCGAGGCCAGGGTGGTGCGGATCCGCAACACCCTGGCCCTGGCCGAGATCGACGTCTCCACCGCCGTCCTCGCCGCCTGCGGCGCCGACGTACGGGTGGTCGGCCCCGCGCCCGAGCCCCGACCCGAGAGGCACACGCCATGAGAACGATCAGTCAGTGGCGGCTGCGCGCCGAGTTCGCGCGCCGGCTGTCGGACATGTACGGGCGCGAGGTGCCCGCCTACACCACGCTCGTGGACGTCTCGCGCGAGGTGAACGAGGACGTCCTGGCCCGCTCCGGCGCCGACGCCGAACGGCTCGGCTCCATCGCCCGGGTCACCGCGGAACGCCATGGGGCGATCCGCGTCGGCACACCCGAGGAACTGCGTCAGGTCGCCCGGATCTTCGGCGCGCTCGGCATGCACCCGGTCGGCTTCTACGACCTGCGGGACGCCTCCGCCAGCGCCGTCCCCGTGGTGTCGACCGCGTTCCGGCCCATCGACCCCGAGGAGCTGGCCCGCAATCCGTTCCGGGTCTTCACCTCCATGCTGACCCCGGCCGATCCGCGTTTCTTCGACGCGGACCTGCGGGCCCGTCTGGAGGCGTTCCTCGCCCGCCGGCGGCTCTTCCCGCCCGAACTGCTCGACCTCGCGGACCGGGCCGAAGGCGCCGGGGAGCTGCCGGAACCGGAGGCGGAACGCTTCCTGGGCCTGGCCGTCGGCGCGTTCGAGCTGTCCCAGGAGCCGGTGGACCAGGGGTGGTACGAGACGCTGGAGCGGGTGTCCGCCGTCGCGGCCGACATCGGCGGCGTCGCCAGCACCCACGTCAACCACCTGACCCCGCGCGTGCTCGACATCGACGAGCTGTACCGGCGGATGACCGAGCGCGGCGTCCGGATGATCGACGCCATCCAGGGCCCGCCCCGGTGGGCCGGGCCCGACGTGCTGCTGCGGCAGACCTCGTTCCGGGCGCTTTCGGAGCCCCGCCCGATGCGTCGCGCCGACGGCACCGTCGGCACCGGGGCGCTGCGGGTCCGCTTCGGGGAGGTGGAGGCCCGCGGCATCGCCCTCAGCCCGGCCGGACGCGCCCGGTACGACGCGCTCCTCGCCGAGGTGGACCGCCGCGCGGCCGAGGACCCCGGCGCGGCCCGGGACGAGGTGGCGCGCGCCGTGTGGCAGGACGGGCTGCCGGCCACCGAACGAGGCCTGATCGACGCCGGTCTCGGATACTTCACCTACCACGTGCGGACCGACCGGCCCTCCGGGACGCGCCCCCCGGCCACCCTGCCGGAACTGCTCGACCAGGGGTGGGTGCGGGCGGAGCCGATCGTCTACGAGGACTTCCTGCCGCGTTCGGCCGCCGGCATCTTCCAGTCGAACCTCAGCGGCGAGGGGACCAGGGACGAGGCTCAGCAGGGCGTTCACTACGACCTCGCCCGGCTGGCCGGGACGATCGACCGCGACATCCACGACCCGTTCCGCCTCTACCGGCGGCAGCGGGACGATTCGGTCCGGCACGTCGCCCAGGTCCTCGGCCTCGGCGACCTCGCGACGGACCCCGCTGACTCCACGGACCCCACCGACCTCACGGACCCGACGGCGACCAAGGACACCGAATGACCGACGACATCCTCGCCCTGCCCACGACCGCATCGCTGGCGGAGCGCGCCCGCGACCGCCTCGCGCGGATCGGCGCCGCCGTTCCAGAAGGCGACGACCTCGCCGCCCGCACCCCCATCACGGGCGAGCCGCTTTTCGGCCTCGCGGCGACCACCGACGACGAGGCCGACGGCGCCATCGCGGACGCCGCCGCCGCGTTTCGCGTATGGCGCACCACGCCCGCGCCCGCCCGCGGCGAACTCGTCCGGCGCCTTGGCGAGTTGCTGCGGCAGCACAAGGCCGACCTGGCCGACCTGATCACCATCGAGGCCGGCAAGATCGGCTCCGAGGCCCTCGGCGAGGTCCAGGAGATGATCGACATCTGCGACTTCGCCGTCGGCCAGTCCCGCCAGCTCTACGGCCGGACCATCGCCTCCGAACGACCCGGCCACCGGCTGGCGGAGACCTGGCACCCGCTGGGCGTCGTCGGCGTGATCAGCGCGTTCAACTTCCCCGCCGCCGTCTGGTCCTGGAACACCGCCATCGCCCTGGTCTGCGGCGACACCGTGGTGTGGAAGCCGTCGGAGCAGACCCCGCTGGTCTCCCTGGCCGCCAGTCGGCTCCTGGAGATCGCCGCCGAGGACGTCGGTGCCCCCCGCGATCTGCACCGGCTGCTGGTGGGTGACCGGGCCCTCGGGGAACGGCTGGTGGACGACCGCCGGACAGCGCTGGTCAGCGCCACCGGCTCCACCGCCATGGGCCGGCAGGTGGGTCCCCGCGTCGCCGCCAGGTTCGGCCGCTGCCTGCTGGAACTCGGCGGCAACAACGCCACCGTCGTCGCCCCGTCCGCAGACCTCGACCTCGCCACCGCGGGGATCGTGTTCGCCGCCGCGGGCACCGCGGGCCAGCGCTGTACCACGCTGCGCCGGTTGATCGTGCACCGGGACGTCGCGGAGGAGGTGGTGGACCGGCTCACCACCGCGTACCGCAAGCTGCCCATCGGCGACCCGTTCGCCGCGGACACCCTCGTCGGCCCCCTCGTGGACGGCCGCGCCGAGGACGCCATGCGCGCGGCCCTCGCCCGCGCCGAGGAGGACGGCGGCCGGCTCCTCGCCGGCGGGCGCGCCCGGCGCACCACCGCCCCGCACGCCGCGTACGTCGAGCCCGCTCTGGTGCGGATGCCCGCCCAGACCGACGTGGTCAGGGAGGAGACGTTCGCGCCCATCCTGTACGTGCTGACCTATGACGACCTCGACGAGGCGATCGCCCTGCACAACGACGTGCCACAGGGCCTGTCCTCGTCGATCTTCACCCGGGACCAGCGGGAGGCCGAACGGTTCGTCGCCGCCGACGGCTCGGACTGCGGGATCGCCAACGTCAACATCGGCACCTCGGGGGCCGAGATCGGCGGCGCGTTCGGCGGCGAGAAGGAGACCGGCGGCGGGCGCGAGTCCGGCTCCGACGCCTGGCGCGCCTACATGCGGCGGACCACCACGACCGTCAACTACTCCGGCGAGCTCACCCTCGCCCAGAACGTCAGCTTCCTGTAGGAGTACCCTGCTCGTCCCTACCCAGGCCGTCTGGCAGAAAGAAGGGCGCTCTCGTGGCAGCATCACCGCCTCCGGCACGGGGCGTCGCCTATCTCGGCTTCGCCCGGCTGGACACCGACCGGGCGGCCCGCACCGGGGACCCCGAGGTGGTGCTCGGCCAGGGCAAGACCCCGCGGCAGATCGTCGCGACGCTGCGCGCCCTGCACGAGGCCCATCCGGACCGGGCCGTGCTGGCCACCCGGCTGTCGGACGAGGCGCTCGCCGCGTGCGAACGCGATCTGCCCGCCTCCCGCACCGACGCGCTGGGCCGGACGGCGGTGCTGGGCACCTCGCCGGCCCGCGGGCGGGTGGCGGTGGTCGCGGCCGGCACCTCGGACCTTCCGGTGGTGCGGGAGTGCTCGGAGACCGTCCGGGTCTTCGGCGCGGATCCTGACGAGATCGTGGACGTCGGCGTCGCCGGGCTGCACCGGCTGCTCGCGCAGCGGGACCGGATCGACGCGGCCGACGCCGTCGTCGCGATAGCGGGCATGGAGGCCGCGTTGCCCTCCGTGCTCGCCGGCCTGGTGGGGGCCCCGCTGATCGCCGTGCCCACCAGTGTGGGCTACGGCTGGAATCTGGAGGGCATCACCGCCTGGCTGGCCACGCTCAACAGCTGCGCGGCGGGCGTGGTCTCCGTCAACGTGGACAACGGCTTCGGCGCAGGGGTGGCGGCCGCCCGCATCGCGAGGAGGACCGCCGGGTGAAGGTCGTGTGGATCGACGCGGGCAACGGGGCGGCCGGCGACATGCTGCTGGCGGCGCTGCTGGACGCCGGCGCCGACCTGACGGCGGTCCGCGCGGGCCTGCGGGGCCTGGGCACGCTGGACGGGGAGACGCTGGACGTGACCGTGCGCCGCGTGCGGCGCCACGGGCTGGCCGCAGCCCTCGCCGAGGTGCACGCGCCGGCCCCCGATGCGGCCCCCGGGCACGACCACGGGCATCACCACGGGCACGGCCCCACCCGGACCCTGCCCGCCATCACCGCGATCCTGACCCGGGCCGAGCTGCCCGCACCCGCCCGGGACTTCGCGCTGGCCGTGTTCGAACGGCTCGCTCGCGCCGAGGCACGGGTGCACGGCACGGACGTGACGGACGTCCACTTCCACGAGGTCGGCGCCCTGGACGCGATCGCCGACATCACCGGCTGTGCCCTCGCGCTGCACGGCCTGGACCTGCTCGGCGCCACCACCCGGGTGGTCTCCCCGGTGGCCGCGGGCTCCGGCACCGTGCGCACCGCCCACGGGCCGCTGCCCGTGCCGGTGCCCGCCGTGCTCGAACTGCTCAGGGAGGCGGGCGCCCCGCTGCGCTCCCACCCGGCGGCCATGGAGCTGTGCACGCCCACCGGCGCCGCGCTGCTCGCCGAGCTCGCCACCGGCTGGGGCAATGCGCCCGACTGCGTGCCGCGGGCCGTCGGCACCGGGGCAGGGCGGGCCGATCCCGCGGGGCATCCGAACGTGCTGCGCGTTCTGGTCGGCGAGGCCGCGCCGCCGCCGGACTGGGCCGCCACCACCCTGCACCGGCTCGACAGCACCGTCGACGACCTCGACCCCCGGCTCTGGCCCGACGTGCTGGCGGCGCTGCGCGCCGCGGGCGCCGCCGACGCCTGGTGCACCCCCGCGCTGATGGCCAAGGGCCGCCCCGGGCAGGTGCTCAGCGTGCTGGTGGACGCCGAACGGCTGGACGCCGTGTGCCGCATGGTGTTCGAGCAGACGACCACCCTCGGCGTACGGGTCTCCGCCGTCGAACGGCGCGCGCTGCGCCGCGACCGGATCGAGACCCGCGTCGCGGGCGGCGCGACGGTGGGCGTGAAGCGCGGGTTCCTGGGCGACCGCGTGGTGACGGCGCAGCCCGAGTACGACGAGGTACGGGCCGCGGCGGCGGCCACCGGCCGCCCACCGCGGGAGGTCATGGCCGAGGCCGCCCGCCTGGCGACGGAGTGGGAGGACCGGACGGATGACTGACCCGGCGGACAGCGCGAGGGATCTGGTGGCCGAGCTGGCCGGCTACGGCCCGACGCTGGTGGCGTTCTCCGGCGGCGTGGACTCCGCCGTCGTGCTGGCCGCGGCGGCGCGCGCGCTGGGCCCCGCCCGGGTCGCCGCGGTCACCGCCGTCTCGCCCTCCCTCCCGGCCACCGAACTGGCCGCCGCCCGTGCGTTCTGCGCCGGCCTGGGGGTCACCCACCACACGCCCGCCACCAGGGAGGGCGACGTTCCCGGCTACCGCGAGAACGACGGCCCCGGTCGCTGCTACTTCTGCAAGGGGGTGCTGCTGGACACCGCGAACTCCCTCGCCACGGAGCTGGGGTACGCGGTGGTCGCCACCGGCACCAACGCCGCCGACCGCGTCGCCGGCTTCCGTCCCGGCATCCGCGCGGCGGCCGAACGGGGCGCCCGCACCCCGCTCGCCGATCTGGGCCTCCACAAGCCGGCGGTACGCGCCGTGGCCCGGCACTGGGACCTGCCCGTATGGGACAAGCCGGCCGCCGCCTGCCTCGCCAGCCGGGTCGCCTACGGCATCGCCGTGACGCCCCGCCGTCTGGCCCGCGTGGAACGCGCCGAGGCCGCGGTCCGCGCGCTGCTGGGCACGGCCCGCGACCTGCGCGTCCGCGATCTCGGCGACGCGGTGCGCCTGGAGGTGGACCCCGTTCTGGTCGAACGGGCCCGCACCGACCGGGACATCACCGACGCGATCCGCCGGGCCGGCTTCGGCCCCGCGCCGGTCCACGTCGCGCGTTTCCGCTCCGGCTCCATGAACGACCGCCTCGCGGACCCGGCCCTCCCGTCTCCCTCCGGGGCTCCCGGAGAACGGGACACCAGTTAGCCGGATGCGTCCAGGTGCGGCGGGCGGAGGGCCTCAGTCGACGGGCACCAGAGTGAGGTAGGCCAGTCCGAGCACCCCTCCGTAGCCCTTCAGCCAGCTCCTCCGGTGCCGGTCCACGCGCTCCCGCGTCTCCTCGGCCAGTGGGTGGTCGCGGTGCGTGGCCAGCCACTCCTCCACATCGGACTGGTAGCCGGACTCGAACTCCTCCCACTCGTCGCCGCTCGCCGTCTCGATCCAGGCGGGGCGGAACCCGGCGGCGACGGCGAGGTCCACGAGTCCGGCCAGATCGTGGTGTTCCTCGACGCGGGCGCCCGGCCACATCGCGGCGAGTTCGGTGGCGGTGGGGGTGCGCTGCCAGTAGCCCTCACCGAGCAGGACGCGTCCCCCGGGGGCGACCAGCCGTCGCAGCGCGTGCAGGGCGAGGGTGGTGTGCTGAGGCGGCGGCGCGTCGCTGAGCGCCTGGCTGGCTCCCAGGCACAGGACGAGATCGGCAGGCCCACGTGTCGTTCCGTCGGCCGACTCCTCCACGAACGCCACGCGGTCGGCCAGCGCGCGGGCCGTGCGTTCTCGCGGCCGCGGGCGAGGTCCTCGCCGTTGCGGTCGATACCGATACCGGTCGCCCCGTCCACCGCCTCGACGATGCGGAGCATCAGCTCGCCCCAACCGCAGCCGATGTCGAGCACCGTCGCGGGTGCCGGCCGGGCGAGTCTGCCGATGATCCGAGCGGCCCGGGCCTCGGAAAGGGGACCGTGAAAGGTGAGACGGCTGAGGCGCGGCGGAGGATCCGTGTCGTTCATGGCAGGTGACGCTAGTCCGGCACGCCTGCCACGGACATCGAGTTTTCTTCGGTGTCAGGGAGGGCGTGCTGTTGGACCAGCGCCTCACCCAACGCGACACCAGGGCGGCGCAGGTGGCACCCGCGTACCAGCCGCTGGTCAACCTGGGCTTCGTTGCTGAAGATTCGCTCGCCCGAGATGCACGAGGCGCAGACGCTGTTCTCCGAGGAGATCGCCCGCCTGTTCAACGTCGACAGCCGTTCCGCGACGCCCTGACACCCCGGCCATCCGGTCTGCGTGCGCGGGCGTTTGTCCGCGCACGCTGTCGTCTGGGGTCACCGAGACATGACGCGCCACGGGGGCAGCCGCCAGCACCACGAGGCGACTGACCCCACGTGGGCGCGTGGTTTGTCCGACAGTCATCCGGCTCCCGTCCCCTCTCCTGTGCATCAGCTTCCCCCCTGACAACCGAGAGCATCCATGGAGACACTCTTGGTGATGAGTCGAGGTGACATTGCCTCACTCAACCAACAGGGAGGGCCTCATGACCCGTACCTCACGCAGCCCGCTGCGCCCCGCGCTCGCCGCCACAGCGCTGCTCCTAGCGCTCGCGGCCGCCTCGCCGGCGACCCAGGCGGCCGGACCCGAGCCCATGGCCGGTTCCGCCCACACGCCGGCCGTCTCCGCCGGCGCCGACACCGACACCGACACCGACACCGACAGCGCGGCTGAGCAGCGTGTCGCGTCAGGCAGCAACGGTGACCACGCCAACTGGACTGCGCCCGTGCCCGTCCGCCTCGACGCATCGGGCTACCGCGACCTCGGGGCCGGCGGCAGCGACATCCGCCCCGTCAACCTGGATCAGGACATGGGCCGGCTGAGCGAGGTGCTGCCTCACCGGGCTCCCGCCATCCGGGCCGGCTGGCAGCCCATGGACGTCGCCTCCGGCGAAGTCCCCCAGCGGACCGAGCTCGACCTTTCCCTCCTCCCCGACCGGGCCGGCCAGCAGGCAGCTGTCTAGCACCAGATACGGCAGCCACGCCCCGGGGCCGTTGGCCCCGGGGCGTGGCTGCCCAGCAAGTAGCCGGGCGGAAAGGAAGACGAACCATGCTTGAGGTGTTCGGCGCCGGACTCGGGCGCACCGGAACCCGGTCCGCGAAGAGGGCGCTGGAACTACTCGGCTTCGGGCCGTGTTACGCCATGCTCGACATGCTGGAGCATGCGGAACAGGGTCCGTTCTGGCGGCGCGCCGCCGCCGGGGAAGCCGTGGACTGGCGGGAGTTCTACGCCGGTTATCGCTCCAGCATCAACCTGCCCGGCTCGCGTTTCTGGCCGGAGATCACCGACACCTTTCCCAAGGTGAAGGTGGTTCTCACCGTGCGCGATCCCGACCGCTGGTACGCGAGCACCAGGAACAGCATCTTCCCGGCCGCGACCGCCCCGCTCGGGCCCGACGTCGACCCGGCGTACGCGGGGATGCTGGCCATGGCGCGCGAGGTCGTCTGGGACAGCATCTTCGGCGGCCGTTTCGCGGACCGGGACCATGCGCTGCGGGTCTACCGCGAGCACAACGAGGCGGTGCGGCGCGGCGTCGACGCCGGGCGGCTGCTCGTCTTCGACGTCGCCGAGGGCTGGGCGCCGCTGTGCGGCTTCCTCGGCGTCCCCGTGCCCGACGAGCCCTTTCCGCACCGCAACGAGCGGGGCACCATCGCCGCGGTCGCGCAGCGCCACGGCAACACCTGGGCGGAAGCCGCTCGCGGCGACGCTCCGTAGCGCCTCGCTACCGGGAGGGCGCTTGCTCAACGGGTCGGCTCGGGGGGTCGAGGGCGAGCGTGGACAGCTCGGTGCGGGAGCTGATGCCCAGTTTCGGATAGGCCTTGTACAGGTGAAATCCCACGGTTCGAGGGCTGAGGAACAGCCGAGCGGCGATCTGCCGGTTGGTCGACCCCGTCGCCGCCAGTCGGACCACCTGCAACTCCTGCGGCGTCAGCGTGCTCAGCGGGTCGGCCGGCTCGGCCCGTGCCGGCACTCCGGTGCCGGTGGCCGCCAGTTCGGTACGGGCGCGTTCGGCCCATGGGGTGGCGCCGAGCGCGTCGAAGTGGTCGAGCGCCGCGCGTAGCTGCGTTCCCGCTTCCGATCTGCGGCGGGCGCGGCGCAGCCATTCGCCGTACAGCAGCCGGGTTCTGGCCCCTTCGAACTCGCGCCCGCCGGCGGCGTGGTGGCGCAGTGCCTCGGCGTAGTGCCGCTCGGCGTCGTCCGGTGGCCCGAGGAGGGCCCGGCATCGGTGGGTCATCGCGGTGGCCCACGGCTGGCCGCTGGCCGCGGCCCAGGCTTCGAACCGGGGGAACGCCGCGGCCGCCAGGTCCGGCCTTCCGAGCCGGGTGCAGGCCTCGACGTGGTCGGCGATGGCGAAGGTGACGATCACGGTGTGGCCGAGTGGCCCGGCCAGCACTCTCGTCATCCGCTCGACCACCGCCTCGTGCCGGGCGCGCACCAGGTCAAGCAGCATGAGCGCGCACGCGCCCCAGCCGGAACCGTGGCGTTCCTGGGCCGCGCCGTCCGCCGCCTCGGCACGGCGCAGGCACTCCTGGTCCTCGCCCCTGATCGCGGCCAGCCTGGCAAGGACGCCGTGGAGATGGCGCAGCCGCCCCTCCTGTCCGGTGTCCTGCGCGATCCGCCACGCCTCGGCGCCGGCGGCCGCCGCCTCCGCGTGCCGACAGCGGAGGATCTGGGCCTGGGTGAGAAGTTGCAGGGCGTGTGGCAGCGCGCCGACCAGACCGCGCTCCCGGCAGGTCTCCACCCGGGCCGCCGCCAGTGCGTGGGCGGCCTCGTCGTCGCCGGTCATCAGGGCGGCGAAGACGGCGTAGGTGCCGACGACCGGGTCCGTGATCGCGCCGCGGTCCCGCGGAATCGTGCCCCGAAGCAGGCCGAGGCCGACGGTGGCCTCGCCCGCGACCAGGCGGTCCATACCGTGCACCGCGCCGATGACGGTGGCGAGCGAGCGGTCCACCTTCGACTCGACTTCGGACATCAGCTCCGCGGCGCGGCGGAGCGCGGCGTGGTCGCCGGCGAACCAGGCGGCGCTCGCGGCGGTGGCCAGCATGGTCGTGGCCTTGGCCGGTGCGCTGTGCAGGATGCCGCCGGCGGCGTCGATCAGGGTGTGCGCGGCCGGTGTGGCGCGGCCGTGCTCGGCGTCGACCTCGGCCCGCACGGTGGCGAGTCGGGCGAGCAGCGCCGGGTCCTCGGTCAGGCGGTGTCCGCGTTCCGCCACCGCTCCGGCGCGGTTCAGTTGGCCCGCGCCGAGCGCGGCCTCGGCCGCCGCGGCGAGCCACTCCGCCCGGCGCTCCCGGTCGATCGTCAGCTGCGCGGCGCGTTCGAAGGCCGTGGCGGACGACGCGTGGCTGCCCTGTCGCCGCGCCCGGTCGCCGGCCGTCGCCAGCGCGTCGCCGACCTCCTCGTCGGGCCCCACCGCGGCGGCCGAAAGCTGCCAGGCTCTGCGGTCGGGCTCCGTGGCCGCGTCGAGTGCCCGGGCCACCGCACGGTGTGCGGCCACCCGCTGGGCGAGCGGCGCCTCGTGGTAGGCGGCCGTCCCGATGAGGGGGTGGCGGAAGGCCAGTCGCCCGTCGGTCAGCTGGATCAGGTCCGCATGTTCCGCGGGCGCCAGATCCTCGAGCCCGGAGTCGAACAGGCCGCCGGCCCGCAGGACCAGGTCGAGGTCGCCGGTGCCTTCGGCCGCGGCGATCAGCAGCAGGCGTCGGGTGTCGTCCGGCAGTCGTCGCACGGCGGCGCGCAGCGACTGTTCGAGCCGTCCCGTCACCGGTAGCCGCGTCGGCGGCAGCGGAAGCGGGATCAGATGGCCGGCCCGTTGCGGCGGGGTGAGCATGCCGGCGAACTCGATCAGGGCCAGTGGGTTGCCGGCGGCCTCCTCGATGACCCGGTCGCGCACCTCCGGCACCAGATCGGCGGCCACGGTCGCCAGTAGTTTCTCGCAGCCCGCCCGGGCGAGCCCCGTGAGCCGCAGCTCGGGCAGTCCTCCCAGGGTCGTGCCGGGCACACCCTCCCGGCCTTCGCGGACCGTGAGGATCATGGTGATCCGATCGGCGTCGAGCCGGCGCGCCACGAAGGCCAACGCGTCGGACGAGGCACGGTCCAGCCACTGCGCATCGTCGAACAAACACAGCAGCGGGCGATCCTCGGCCAGGTCGGACAGCAGAGTCAGCACCGCGAGGCCCAGCAGGAACCGATCCTCGCCATCCGCCCTCACCTGGCCGAAGGCGGCACGCAGCGCGGCGCGTTGCGGTTCCGGTAGGCCATCGATCAGTTCCCGTGCCGGGCGCAGCAGCAGGTGGAGGGCCGCGAACGGCAGGTCCTGCTCCGCCTCATGTCCGGTGACGCGGAGCACCCGCGTTCCGACGCAGCGGCTCGCCAGTTCGTCGAGCAGCGTCGTCTTGCCGATCCCGGCCTCGCCGCGCACGACGAGGGCGTTTCCGCGGCCCTCGTCGGCCTCGGCGGTCATGCGCTGTAGGCGGGCCAGTTCCGCATCTCGACCGAACACACGTGCAGACACTACCTATCCCTACCTATCCCTACCTATCCGACGGGCCGGTCGACCGGTCACCGCCGGCCGGAACAGGTCACCGTGACGGATCCGGACCCCGCCCCGTGCCGCCTACCGTCGGAGGCGGGAACGAGAAACGGAGCGAACCATGGAGGATCCGGGCCGGATCGTCGTACGACCCATCGGGACGGTGGTCGGCGGTCGCCGCGAACCGTTCGACGACGACTGGAACACCGAGGAGGCGGTGATCCGGATCGACGGTGGCCGGTTCACCCCGGACGCGATCGCCGGACTCGACGCCTTCTCCCATCTGGAGGTGATCTTCCACTTCCATCTGGCGGACGCGGAGCGCGAGCACACCGCGGCCCGCCGTCCCCGGGGCAACCCCGACTGGCCGCTCGTCGGCATCTTCGCCCAGCGGGGCAAGGACCGCCCCAACCGGCTCGGCGTCTCGCGTTGCTGGCTGCTGGGGATCGAGGGCCTCGACGTGCGGGTGCGTGGCCTCGACGCCGTGGACGGCACACCCGTGCTCGATCTCAAGCCCTATATGGCCGAGTTCGGGCCGCAGGGCGAGGTCGGCCAGCCGGCCTGGGCCACCCAACTGATGCGCGACTACTACTGAGGCAGGTACGCCACATGAACCACGGCATCGACCGGCGAGCAGAACGACCGGACGGGGCGGAGGTGCTGATCGTCGGCGCCGGGCCCGTCGGCCTCACCCTGGCCACCGCGCTGGCCGGCCAAGGCGTGTCCGCCACGCTGGTGGACCAGGCGGCCGAGGGTGCCAACACCTCGCGTGCGGCGGTCGTGCACGCCCGCACGCTCGAGGTGCTGCGGGGCATCGGGGTGAGCGACGATCTGGTGGCCAGGGGCCTGACCGTGCCCAGGTTCACCGTCCGCGACCGGGACCGGACCCTGCTGACGGTGGGCTTCGACGATCTGCCGACCGACTTCCCCTACACCCTGATGGTCCCCCAGAACGTGACCGAGCAGGTACTGCTCGATCGGCTGCACGCGCTCGGCGGGACGGTACACCGGCCCCACCGGCTGGTCCGGATCGACCAGGAGGCGGCCGGCGTGCGCGCCACCCTGGCCGACGGACGGGTGATCTCGGCCCGTTATGTGGTCGGCACCGACGGCATGCACAGCACGGTCCGGGAAGGTGCGGGCATCCCGTTCACCGGCGACGCCTACCCGCAGTCGTTCGTGCTGGCCGACGTGCGCCTCGACGGGGGAACGCCCGTCGACGAGGTCGGGCTCTGGTTCGCGCCGGACGGGCTGGTCGTGGTGGCGCCCCTGCCCGGCGGCCGACACCGGATCGTCGCCACCCTCGACCCGGCGCCCGAACGGCCCGACGTCGCGGACGTCCAGGCGCTGCTCGACGCGCGCGGCCCCCGCAGGCGCCCGGTGACCGTCACAGAGCTGGTGTGGAGCTCGCGGTTCCGCGTCCACCACCGGCTGGCCGACCACTATCGCCGGGGCCGGATCCTCCTGGCGGGTGACGCCGCCCACGTCCACAGCCCGGCCGGCGGTCAGGGGATGAACACCGGCATCCAGGACGCGCTCAGCCTGGCGGAAAAACTCACCCTGGTGCTGCGGGACGGAGCCGCGGAGGACACCCTCGACCGGTACGAGGCCGAACGCCGTCCGGTCGCCGAGGAGGTCGTGGCCTTCACGGACCGGATGACCAGAGTCGCCACCGTCGGCAACGCCCCGCTACGCGGCCTGCGCAACTCGACGCTGCGCGCGCTGGACTGGATTCCCGCGGTGCACCGCGGGATGGCCATGAATCTCTCCGAACTGGCCCTGGCGGACCGTACCTGAACCGCCGGCGGCTCAGTCCGCGAGTTCCGCCGTCGACTGGTGCCCGATCCCGACCGTGGCGACGACCTGGGACAGCGTGTGGCCCGACTCGTCGGTGACGATCGTGGCGGGCAGCAGTCGCCCGTCCACCCGGACCGAGGGGTGCTCGCCCGCGAACCGCGCCGTCCACTTCAGCGCGCGCGGCCCGGCGTGGTGGGTGACCGTGCTGCTGCCCGTGCCGTCGTGCCGGACGGCGAGGTCGTGGCCGCCCAGCGGGATATGGTCCATCTCCAGCCACGGCACGGCGGACGGCAGGTTCGGGAGGGTCGACAGGGCCGCGGCGGGGGCGTTGGGGCGGATGCCGAGGAGTCCTTCGGCGATGTTGCCGACGACGGTGTAGGAGACCTCCGGATAGGCGGCCCTGCTGTCCGCCACATACCGCAGCCACTTCCACGCCTGGTCCAGCCGCCCCCAGCGGAAGAACGTCTCGGGGAGGTAGGTGTAGGCCTCGATGTTGAACGGGGGCAACGCGGTGACGGAGTCGTCCACGAAGTCGAGGTAGTCCTCGGTGCGGGAGCCGGGTGCGGTGATGCCCTTCATGGGCATGAACCAGGAGTTCTCCTTGCCGAAGTCGGTGAGGGACCCGGTGGCGTTGAAGCCACGGATGTACCTCCCGGCCGATTCCGACCACCAGTTCGCCTCGAAATGCGCACGCAGGTCGGCGGCCCTCTGCTTCGTCCGGGCCGCCCCGGCCAGGTCGTTGCGGGCCTCCTGGGCGGTGGCGTAGGCGAGCAGCGCCCGGTACTGCGAGCCGACGGCGTCGCCCGCCTCGAGCAGCTTCTCACCGTTCTCGTTGTAACTGGCCACGCCCTGAAAGATCTTGCCCGTGCCGGCCTCGTCGGCGACGCCGTCGCCGTCGCGGTCGTGGGAGGCGACGAAGGCGTCGAGTGAGTTGGTGTAGTACGCCCACAGCGTCGCGTCGTCCACATACGCCCGGTCCGCCGTCCACAGGTACTGCTCGACGCCCTTCTGCGTGAGCTCGAAGACGGCGGGGATCTCACGGACGAAGTCGGTGTCGCCGCGGTAGTCGAGGGGGTAGATGCTGCCGTCGAAGCCGAACGACCACAGCGGGTACCACAGCCGCGCCTCGGTGGCGGAGGCGGCGAAGGCGCGCAGCATGGTGACGTTCTCCAGGTCAAGGCCCAGCAGGTGTGCGCCGAGCGCCTGGTGGGCGACGTCGCGCGAGTAGAACGCGGGACGGTTCGTCAGCCCCGCCCAGTAGGAGGGGAGGTAGGCGGGGTCCTTGCCGGTCTGCACCCACGCCAGCGCCTGGTCCCGCGCCCATGTGAAGTCGGCGACCAGATCGGCGTTCCCCGATGTCACGGCGAGCGCGGGGGCCGCCTGAGCGCGCGCGGTACGGGCGGCCAGCGTCGCGGCGGCAAGCCCACCCACGGCGGCCATCAGCAGGCCACGACGGGACGGGCCGGAGGGGGAAGTCGGTATTGGGGCGGAGGTCCGTGCCATGGGTGAACTCCTTCGACGTCACGCACACCTGACGTCCTCCAGCTAACCGCGTGGTGAAGCGAATCACCATAGATATCTAGCAACTTCCTTCAAGATTTAGCATATTGAGGTGAAGCGCTTCACTCAACGGTTAACATGTCCCGCGTGGCAGTCTCCATGGCCGACATCGCGGCCCGCGCCGGCGTCTCGGCGACGACCGTGTCGTACGCGCTCAGCGGCAAGAAGTCCGTCTCCGCCGAAGCGCACCGCCGCGTGATGCGGGCCGTGCGGGAGCTGGGCTACCGGCCTCACGCCGCCGCCCGCGCGCTGGCCAGCCGCCGCAGCCGGACCCTCGCCCTGGTGGTGCCGCCGCTGGGGCGCGGCCTGGTGGCCACGCAACTGGAGTTCGTCTCGGCGGTCGCCGAGGAGGCCAGCCTGCACGGCTACGACCTGCTGCTCGCCGTCAGCGGTGACGGCACGGCGAACATCACCCGCCTCATCCAGGAGGGGGTGGTCGACGGCCTCATCGTGATGGAGGTGCACCTGGACGACCCGCGCGTCGAGCTGCTCCGCCGCTACGAGGTGCCGTTCGTCCTGGTCGGCCGGCCCGCCGACACCTCAGGGCTGCGCTATGTGGACGCCGACACCGAGGCCATGATCCGCCGCGCGGTCCGTCACCTCGTCGACCTGGGGCACCGGGACATCGCCCTGGTCAACCTCCCCGAGCCGCTCCTCGACGCCGGCTACGCCCCGGCGGTCCGGGCCCGGGACGCCTACCACTCCGCCTGTGCCGCCCACGAGCTGATCTCCTGGGCCGCCGGCTGCGGCACCTCTCTGGACGCCACGGCCGAATGCGTGGATCGGCTCTTCCGCGAACGCCCGGCCACGACGGCCCTGCTCACGAACAACGATGACGCCGTCGCCGGCCTGATCACCGCCCTCCAGGCGACCGGGCGCCGCGTCCCGGAGGACGTCTCGGTCGTGGCCGTCATCGGCCCCACCCGCGCCGCCCAACTCACCCGCCCGCCCGTGACGGTGATCGAGCTCCCCACCCACGACCTCGCCACCGCCGCGGCCCGCCACCTCATCGCCACCCTCGACACCCCCACGCCGCCACACCCCGCCAGCACCCCCGCCGGCACGCTCTTCGACCCGCCCCTCACCCCCGGCAGCACGACCGCTCCCCCGCCCGCGAGGCTGGCGAAAGAGACCGGCGAAAAGGCCGGTTGAGGCAGCGTTCGACGACGGCGCGGCGGCGGATGCGCGCCGAATTCACGCTTGTGGGGGGTTTAGGGAGGCCGGCGCGGCATCCGGTGAAGCCCGGGGTACGGGGGGTTCAGGGGCATCACATGCCACGAGGTACGCGCATACCCATCGCCCCTCCGGCACGCCCGTTCGCAGGGGGTAAGGAGCACAGAATGCCCAAAGGCATCTCCATCCACATCGGCCTCAACGAGATCGACGAGAGCAAATACGGCACCAAGGGCGAACTGAAGAACTGCGAGAACGACGCGAGAGCGATGGCCTCGCTCGCGGAGTCGGCCAACTTCACCGTGACCTCGATCCTCCTCAGCAGGGAAGCGACGAGCCAGAAGCTGACCGAGCTGCTGAAGCAGGCCGCGGCGGAGCTGGCCGAGGGCGACATCCTGCTGCTGACCTACGCCGGGCACGGTTCGCAGGTGACCGACCGGAACAGCGACGAGCTGGACCGCAAGGACGAGACGTGGGTGCTCTACGACCGGCAGTTCGTCGACGACGAGTTGTACGCCCTGTACGCCACGTTCGCCGCGGGCGTTCGCATTCTCATCCTCTCCGACAGCTGCCACAGCGGCACGGTCGCCCGCGAGATGCCGCTGCTGCTGAACTCCTCGGAGCTGGAGCGGTCCTTCGACTCCAGCGAGCCCGCCGCCGTCCGGCTCCGGGTCAGGACCCTCCCCAGCGCGTACCAGTTGTTGAACTACCAGCGGGATCAGGAGGTGTACGACGGCATCCAACGGGACCTGCCCTCGGGTGATCAACAGGAGATCCCGGCCAGCGTCCTGCTGATCTCCGGATGCCAGGACAACCAGACCTCGAGCGACGGCAGCGGGGTCAACGGCCTGTTCACCGAGACGTTGCTGAACACGTGGAAGGGCGGCGGCTTCCAGGGGACGTACACCACGTTGCACCGGCAGATCGTCGACCGGATGCCGCCGTACCAGACGCCCAACCTCTACCAGGTCGGCACCGACGGCACCGGGCTCGCCGGTCAGCAGCCGTTCACCGTCTGACTGCGTCTGAGTGAGTCCGGCTCCGTCCGTCACCGACCGAGCGCTGTCCTCAGGCCCCGGTCGACCGGCCACGGCCGATCGGGGTGGCGTCATCCGCCGGCCGCGGGGCGGTCAGACGGCGGTCACGGAGACGCCCGCGGCGGCGATGGCCTCCAGTTGAGGCCCGGTCGCGGCGGAGTCAGTGACCAGATGGGGGATGTCGGACAGCGGGCAGATGCGGGCGAAGGTGGTCTTGCCGATCTTCGAATGGTCCGCCACCACGACGGTGCGTCCGGTGCTGCCGACGAAGGCGCGGTCCGTGGCGGCCTCCAGTTGGTCGTGGGTCGTGCAGCCGTGGCTCGCGCTGATGCCGTCCACGCCCAGGAAGGTGAGGTCGGTGTGGACGTCGGCGAGGGTCTTCTCCGCGATGGGGCCGATCAGTTCGTAGCTCGTGGGGCGCGCGGTGCCGCCGACGACCACCAGCGTGACGTCCCTGTGCAGCACCATCTCGGCGGCGATGTTGACCGCGTTGGTGACGATGGTGACCCGGCCGCGCGCCGCGAGCACGCGGGCCACCTCGGTGACGGTGGTGCCGCCGGTCATGCCGACGATGGCCCCCTCCGGGACCAGGGCGGCGGCGGCCCGGGCGATCGCCTGCTTCTCGGGCCGGCAGCGTGCGGCCCGGTGGTGGACGGGCACCTCGATGCTGATGCTGCCCACCGCCGCGCCGCCATGGGTGCGCCGCAGCAGGTTCAGCTCATGCAGACGGTGCAGGTCACGCCGGACGGTCGCGTCCGACACGCCGAGCAGCGCGGAGAGTTCGGCGACACCGGCGCTGCCCCTGGCCGCGATGTGCTCAAGTATCCGCGCATGGCGCTCGGTTCTCAGCATGTCAGCAGATTACCGCGCAGAAATGAACAGTGATCGGCGCGAACTGAGCAGACATGAGCTCTTGACATGCCAGCCCTGATTCGTTTGACTCCGGGGAACGCCAGGGTCGAGCACCCTGTGCCAGAGGTGCGCCTAGAAGGCTGATGAAGATCTTGTTGAGGGGGCTGTCCGGCTGTGGGCTGGGCGGCCCTTTCCGCTAGGGAGTGGCCGGGTTGAGGGTCCAGGTGTTGTCTGTGCGGGTGAGTCCGAGGTTGATCAGTCGGCGGAGGTTGAGGGCGGCGGCTCGGGTGTGGAGCCAGGTGTCGCCTGCGATGGTGCCGCGGTAGCGGAGTTTGCGGTTGTTGTGGTGGACGAGCCAGGCGATGGCGCGTTCGACTGGTGGTCGCCAGCGTCGGTAGGCGGCTTGCCAGGCGGGGTCGGTGGCGGCCTGGTGTCGGGCGGCGGCTTGGAGGTCGTGGTGGGGGCGGATGGTCACGGTGCGGCCGGCTTTGGCGGTGGTGCATCGCTGGCGCAGGGGGCACCTGGTGCACAGGTCCTTGAAGGCGGCGGTGCGCTGGTGGTGCCGTCCGCCGGGGTCGGACAGGGGAACAGTGTGTCCGGCTGGGCAGGTCACCGTGGCGGCGGCTGTGTCGATGGCGAAGTCGTCCAGGGTGAAACCGCCGGGGACGGCGGCTCGCAGCGGGGCGGGCTTGAGGAACAGCCGGTGTCCTTGCTGGTGGAGGGTGTGGCGGGCGTCGTTGGTGGAGTAGGCGGTGTCACCGAAGACGTCCACCGGTTCGTGTTCGTCGGCCAGCAGGTTCAGGCCGACGGTTGCTTCGTGGTGCGCACGCCCGGCACCGGGGGTGAGGGCGACGGCGGTGTATAACCCGGTCTCGGGCTCGACGGCGAGGTGGGCCTTGTAGCCGTCCTGCTGGTGGGTGTGGGTCTTGTGGACGTGGCGGGCTTGCGGATCGACGGTGGAGATCATCCGGTCATGGGCGGTGCCGCGGGTGATGCGCCAGCGTCCGTCGCGGCCGTCGGAGTCCGTGGCGGGCTCGACGTCCTGCCCGGCGACCAGGGCCAGCAGGCCGACCGCGTTCGCGGCCTTCTCACCCAGTTGCTGGTCGGGCAGGTGGCCCAGCAGCCGCAGCGCGTCGGTGACCAGGGCGTCGACGAGGTCGGCTCGGGCCTGCTCGTCGTGCCAGGCGATGCGGGGTTTGCCGGGATCGGTGTAGTCATGGGCGGTGCACTGCACGGCCGCGACCTGGCCGGCGCCGGGGACCTCGCGGATCACCGCCCGGATGGCGGCGACGAGCTGGGTGACGGTGTCCTGGGTGGCGACCGCGTCGTCCAGCACGGTGGAATCCAGCGCCCGCCGGTGCTTGCCCTTGATCACACCAGTGGCCTTCACCACCTCCCGCACCGCCTCGAACACCCGGTTCGGCCGCAACGAACGGGAAAGACGGCGACGGAAGTAAGCCAGCAACGACGGGTCGAAGGCCATGTCATGCAACCCCAGCCCGCACGCGGCCTTCCATCGCAGATCACATCGCAGCTCCTGGACGGTCTCGAAGTCCGACAGCCCGTTAAGGGCCTGCAGCGTGATCGCCGAGGCCAGAATCTGCGGCGGCATACTCGGCCGCCCGTTCGCCGAGGGATACATGTCCGCGAACATCCCGGCCGGGAACAGCGCACCCCGATGCTCGGCCAGAAACGCGAACACACTCCCGGCCGGGATCAACTCCCGGCAGGTCTCCCACACATCCGGCCCGACCGTCTCCCCGGCCCATTCCCCCATCACCACACCAAACAGTCTGGCCCGCCACACGAGCAGCAGGGCCACAACCCCAAGATCTTCATGAATCTTCTAGCCGGTATGCGGCGTCTGTCGCCGCGAGCCCGGACCGAGTCGCCAGGACCGCTGTCTCAGCGGAATCCGAGGCGGGGACGCACCCCCATCTCCGGAGCGCGATGATGCCCATCATTCGTGACCGATCTCGCTGGTGGCTGGCCGCCGTCGCGGCCGCGACGGCCGCGGTGATCACCCCCCTGCTCATGAACGCCACGGCCGGAGCGGCGCCCGAGGCCGTGGCCCCTCCCCCCGCCGGCGCCGGATTCGACTACCAGATCGGCGGTGCCTACGACCTGCCCGAGGGGGTGACGGTCGTCAGCCGCGACCGCGAGGATCCCCCGGCCGGCGGGGACGCGTACAACATCTGCTACGTCAACGCCTTCCAGGTGCAGCCGGGCGAGATCGCGGACTGGGACGAGGACCTGCTGCTCAGGGACGAGAACGGCGAGGTCATCATCGACGAGGAGTGGGAGGAGGCCCTGCTCGACATCTCCACCGAGGACAAGCGGGAGCGGATCGCGGCCACGGTGAACGGCTGGATCGACGGCTGCGCCCAGGCCGGTTACCAGGCCGTCGAGCCGGACAACTTCGACAGCTTCACCCGCTCGCGCGGGCAGTTCGACGACGAGGCCGCCATGGCGTACATCGCGCTGCTCTCCGAGCACGCCCACGCCCAGGGGCTGGCCATCGCCCAGAAGAACACGTCCGAGCTGTCCGGGGAGCGCGAGCGCACCGGGCTCGACTTCGCCATCGCCGAGGAGTGCGGCGAACAGGGCAACTGCGACGAGTTCACGCCGGCGTACGGCGACGACGTGATCGTCATCGAGTACACCGCCAGGGGACTGAACGCGGCCTGCCAGGAGTACGGCGACCGGCTGAGCATCGTGCGGCGCGACACGTTCGTCGTCACCCCCGACGAGAGCGGATACGTCCGCGAGACCTGCTGATCGATCTGCTCCATCCGGGTGCGGTCCGGGACGGGCCGGCCGGGCCACCGGCCCGCTCGGGCCCGCGCCGCCTCTCTTCTCCCCTCGCTCCCCGCATTCCCCTCACTCCCGCACTCCGCTCCAAGGAGGTCCGGATGGCATCCGGCGATCGTCTTGTCCGTGCCCTCGCGCGGCGCCGCCTCCTGCGGCTGGGCACCGGGCTGGTGACTGCGGCCGCCGGAGGCGCGCTGGCCGGCTGCGCCGGAGGTCCGGGGAACGGCGTCGGACCCGACGGCCGGGTCACGATCGAGCTGTGGCACGGGCAGACCGACTCGGCTCGGACGACGATCGAGGCCCTGGTCGAGGACTTCAACCGCACCCACCCCGACGTCCGGGTGGACGCCTCGGGCGGCGTGGTCTCGGACGCCATGCTCCAGAAGGTGACGGCCGCGCTTGCCGCCGGCTCCTACCCGGACCTCGCCTACGTCTTCGGCTCCGACCTGGCCAGCATCGCCCGGAGCCCCCGGGTGGTGGACCTGACGGACACGGTCCGCTCCACGCCCACCCCGTGGGACGACTACTGGCCCGCGGCCCGGGAGGCCGTCACCCTCAACGGTCGGGTGCGGGCCGCGCCCGCGCTGCTTGACTCACTGGCGGTGGTGTGCAGCACGGAACGCTTCGACGCGGCCGGGCTCGACCTGCCCGAGCCCGGCTGGACCTGGGACGAGTTCGTCGAGACGGCCGCCCGGCTGACGGACCCGGACCGTCGTGTGTTCGGCACGGGATGGCCGGGCGTCGGGGACGAGGACACCGTGTGGCGGCTGTGGCCCATGGTCTGGGATCTGGGCGGCGAGGTGATCGCCGAGGACGGGAGGAGTATCGGCTTCGCCGACACCGGCGTGCGCGCGCTGGAGACCGTGCGGGAGTTGGTCCGCGACGGCAGCGTCTACGTCGATCCCGAACCCGGGGGCGAGCAGATGTACCAGGTCTTCCTGTCCGGGCGGATCGGGATGGTCGTCACCGGCCCGTGGCAGCTGCCCGACATCATCCAGTCGGGAGTGGACTACCGCGTGGTACCGCTGCCCAGCTACAGCGGCCGGCCCCTGACGATCTCGGGCCCCGACACCTGGGTGGCGTTCGACAACGGCACGGAACGGGTCAGGGCCGCCCGCACGTTCGTGACCTGGCTGATGCAGCCCGCGCAGGACGTGCGATGGGACGTCGGGGCCGGCAGCCTGCCGCTGAGCCGCAGTACCCAGCGGCTGCCCGAGTGGCGCGAGCGGGACGCGAACACCGAAGGGCTACCGGTGTTCACCGAGGCCCTCCGCGCCGCGCGGGTCCGGCCCACCCACCCCGCCTATCCGCAGATCTCCCTGGCCCTCGGGGAGGCGATCGTCTCCGTGCTGCTCGGCGAGCGCGCGCCGGCCGACGCGCTGGCCGGCTGCGCCGAGGAGGCCAACGCCGCCCTGCTGATCCCGCGTTGAGGAGTACCGCATCATGCACCCTCCGACCGGACGGGACCGCCCGCGCCGCCTGCCCGCTCCCCTCACGCTGTCCGACGGCGGCCGTCGGCCGCGCGCCGACCGCCGTCGCCGCGGCGAATCGCTGACCGCCTGGGGGTTCGTCTCCCCCGCGGTGCTCATCATCCTGGGGCTGAGCGTCGTGCCCCTCGCGTGGTCGCTGCTGCTGTCGTTCCGCGCCGACGACCTGGTCACACCGGGCCGTTGGGTCGGCCTCGACAACTACCGGGCGCTGGCCCAGGACCCCAACTTCCGCGAGGCGATCCGCACCACCCTGCTGTACGCGGCGCTGTTCGTGCCGCTGAGCATGGTGCTCGGCCTGGCGCTTGCCGTCGCGCTGAACCGGCGGATCAGGCTGGTCGGCCTCTACCGCACGCTGTTCTTCGTGCCGTTCGTCGTCTCGGCCACGGCCCAGGGGGTGCTGTTCTCCTTCATCCTGGACCCGGAGTTCGGCGCGGCCAACGCGGTGCTGCACGCGCTGGGCGTCAGCCCGCAGGGCTTCCTCACCGATCCGGGGCAGGCGCTGTTCGTCCTGGTGGCCATCTCGCTGTGGAGCGGCACGGGCTTCTGCGTCGTGGTCTACCTGGCGGCGCTCCAGGACGTGTCCCCTTCCCTGGTCGACGCGGCCCGGATCGACGGCGCCGGGCGCCTTCAGCTGCTGCGTCATGTGACCCTGCCGGCGCTGCGACCGGTGAACATGTTCCTGGTGCTGTGGCAGACCATCCAGGCGCTCCAGGTCTTCGACCTCGTGTACGTGACCACCAAGGGCGGGCCGCTCGGCTCGACCACCGTGATCGTCTACTTCGTCTGGGAGCAGGCTTTCCGGAACTTCACCGCGGGCTACGGGGCGGCCGCCGCCTATGTGTTGGCCGGGGCCCTGCTGGTGATTCGGCGTGGTCGCGCGTCTGGTCCGGCGCCCGCAGCACCTCGTGGAGGGAACCGCACGATGACCGCCACCTCCCTGCCCCCCAGGGCCGCCCCTCGCCTCGCCGAGACCGACGGGGGCGCGAGCCGCGGCCCACTGGACCGAGTCCCACTCGGCGATGGAGTACCGGCACGGTCCGATCGCCGTGGCCGCGCCCGGGCGAGCCGTGTGGAGCATGACCGAACCGCCCGCGTCGCTCGCCGACCAGATCCGCGCCACCGGCGCGGAGCTGGTGGGGCCGCGGTTCGATCCGCTCGCGGAGCTCGTGCTCGCCCAGCGGCTCGCCGTGGAGCTCGCCCTCGCCGCCGGGCGCGACCCCGACCGGCCGGCGCATCTGACCCGTTCCGTCGTCCTCGGCTCCGCCGGGTGACGGGCGCGGGAGGGCCGGCCATGTCACTCGCCACCACGGGCGACCTCGTGTCCGCCGCTGCCGCCGCCGGATGCGGTGTCGGCGCGTTCAACGTGGTTCTGCTGGAACAGCTCGAAGCCGTGCTCGCGGGCGCGGAGGCGGCCGGGTGCCCCGTGATCGTCCAGGTCAGCGAGAACGCCGTCGCCTACCGCGGCGGGCTCGGGCCGCTCGCCGCGGCGGCCCGCGAGGCGATCGCCGCCGCCGGGGCGGTGGCCGCCCTGCACCTGGACCACGCCACCCGCCCCGAGTTGGTCAGGGAGGCCGTCGACCGGGGCTTCGCCTCCGTCATGTTCGACGGCTCCCATCTGCCGTGGGCGGAGAACCTGGACCGCACCCGGGAGATCGCCCGCTGGTGCCACGAGCGGGGCGTGTGGATCGAGGCGGAACTCGGCGCCATCGGCGGGAAGGGCGGCGCGCACGCCCCCGGCGTGCGCACGGATCCCGACGCGGCGGCCCGGTTCGTGGCCGACACCGGCGTGGACGCACTGGCCGTCGCGGTCGGCACCGCGCACCAGATGGCCCGGGGGGCGGCGCGGCTCGACCTCGACCTGATCCGCGCCCTGCACGCGGCGGTGCCCGTTCCCCTGGTGCTGCACGGCTCCTCGGGAGTCGACGACGTCGCGCTGGTCGCCGGCGTCCGCGCGGGCATCCGAAAAATCAACATGTCGACCCACCTCAACACGCTTTTCACCGACGCGGCCCGCAGCCACCTCGCGGCCCAGCCCGCCGCCGTCGACCCGCGCCGCTACCTGCGCCCCGCCCGTGCCCGCATGGCGCAGGAGGTCGCCCGCCTGCTCCGGCTGCTCCGGCCGCTTCCGTGAACGTGATCGCGCCGCCGCGACGGGGAAGGCCCGGCGAGGGCGGCGCGGTCGGTCTACTCCGCGCCGGCCAGGCCCGTCTCGTACGCGAGGACGATCGCCTGGGCCCGGTCGCGCAGCTCGAGTTTGTCGAGGATCGCGTGCACGTGGGTCTTCACGGTGGACCGCCCGATGCCCAGGAGGCGCGCGATCTCGGGGTTGCTCAGCCCTCTGGCAACCTGGCGCAACACCTCGGTCTCGCGGGCGGTCAACGCGTCGAGGCGGCCGTCGGGCCGGGCCCGAGGCGCCACGGTGCCGGCCGCGAAGGCGTCGATGAGCTGGCGGGTCACGGCGGGCGCCAGCAGCGCCTCGCCCGCCGCGACGGTGCGGATGGCGTCCACCAGTTCCTGGGGGTCGCAGTCCTTGAGCAGGAACCCCGAGGCGCCGGCGCGGAGCGCGGCGAAGACGTACTCGTCGTGGCGGAAGGCCGTCAGCACCAGCACCCGCGGCGGCGGGGCCAGCGAGGTGAGCCGCCGCGTGGCGGCCAGCCCGTCCATGCCGGGCATGCGCAGGTCCATCAGCACGACGTCCGGCGCGGCCGCGGACGCCAGCCGCAACGCCTCCTCGCCGTCGCTCGCCTGCCCCAGCACGGTCAGATCGGGCTCGGCGTCGACGACCGCCGCGAATCCGGCCCGCACCATGCGCTGGTCGTCCACGACCAGCACCCCCACGCCGTTCCTCATCGCGCGGTCTCCAGCGAACCCAGCAGCTCCCGCAGTCCCCCGAGCGCGCGCCGGGCGTCGTGGGTGATCTCGGCGAGCGCGCCGGCCGTGGCATCGCCAGCCTCGGCCCGCCGTACCAGCCGGGCGGTCGGTTCCAGCACCACGCCGCGCAGGCCGGCGGCGAACCCGCGCCGTTCGGCCGCCACCGCACCGGCCACCCGGAGCGCCATCGCCTCCAGGGCTCGTTCCTCCCAGCGCCCGCCCGCGCCGCCGCGAGCCCGCGTCAGCAGACCCACCAGCCACACGGGCAGCGACCAGGGCGCCGCCGTCAGGCCGACCAACGCCAGCGCCCAGATCCCGCCCGGGCCCGCACTCGCCGCGATGCCGACCGCCGAGCCGCCCACGGCCCCGACCGCGAACGGAGCCAGCCAGCTCCACCGGGGGCGGACCCGCGCCGCCACCTCGTGGACGCCCAGCAACTCCGCCGCCGATGCACAGGCCAGCGCGGCCGGCCAGCCGTGGCCGCCACCCGCGGCCGCGGCGACGGCCGCCCAGACCAGGGCGCAGACGGGGGCCAGGACGAGCATCGCGGCCAGCGCCGCGACGGGGGCCCGCCGCCACCACAGCAGGGGCAGGGCGTGGGCGGCGGCGAGCGGCAGCGCGACGACCGGGTCCGGCAGGAGCAGCGCCGGCGCCAGCGCGCAGCCGGCGAACGCCGTCATCTCCGGTACGCCCGGTCGGGACGTCCGGCCGGTGGGCAGCCTCGCCCGCACGGACCAGCCACCGCGGGGGTCGGGGCCGGCCACCAGCCGACCGCCCACGCCGGCCGCCCGCTCGGCCAGCCCGCCCAGACCCCGCCCGGCCCCCAGGGGCGGACCGTCGCCGGGGGTCGGCGACGGGCCGTTGGCCACGGCGATCGTCAGCCCATCGCGTCGGTAGCCGAGGCGCACGGTCACGGCCGCGCCCGCGGCGTACCGCATCGCGTTGGTCAGCGACTCCTGGACGATGCGGTGCGCGGCGGTGGCCACCTCCGGGGGAACGGAACGCGGCCGGCCCTCGACGGTGAACTCGACGGAAAGGCCGAGGCGTTCCAGCCCTTCGCACAGCGGCGCCACCGACCGGTGCGGGTGTGGCGGGCCCGCCGGACCGTCCGCGCCCTCGGACTCGGCCTCGGACAGCCGCACCAGCGCGGCGAGGGCCGCCCGTCCTGACGCCGCGACCTCGTGCAGCGCCGCCCCCGTCACCTCCGCGCGGCCACCGGCGCGGCGCAGCGCGGCGGCGCCATGCACCGCGACCGCCGTGAGGTGGTGTGCCGCGGCGTCGTGCACCTCGCGGGCGAGCCGCTCCCGTTCGGCCGCCGCAGCGGCGCGGCGCAGCACGTCCGCCGTCGCCAGCCGGGCCGCGACCCGGAGGCGACGTGCCCTGCGGTGACGTTGCAGCTGCCCGCACAGCACGATCAGCAGGTGCAGCAGCGCCCCCGCCAGCAGATCGTCGGCCAGCCGCGCCGCCGACTCCGCGCCGACGGCGGGCGCGGTCACCACCCCGGTCGCCAGGGTGGCGCCCCACAGCCCGGACCCGAGCGGGCGGTGGACGGCCAGGGCGTACAGGGCGATCCAGGCGGCCAGCGGCACCGAGGGAACCACCGCGGCACCGGGCAGCAGCGGCTCCGCCACCGCGTCGAGCAGCAACACCGCCGCGCAGACCCGTGCCGGTGCGCGTCGGCGCCACACCAGCGCTCCGACGGCCAGCACCGACACCAGCAGCCCGAGCGAAACCAGCGCCCCCGGGGGCCCTTCGGGCGCCGCGAGGAACACGGCCGTGAGTTGCACGGCGAAGAGGGCGGCCGGGAGCACGAGTCGCACGCCTCGACCCTACTGAGCCGGCCGCCGCATGGTCTCCACCCCAGGGTGGAGACCGCCCCCAACCCCGTGGCCGAGCCCGAACCCTGCCCACGCACGACGCCGGGGCGCCCTTCGCCGGGGTGTGCTGAACGCATGAGGATCAACGTCAGCATCAGCCGGCGCGCGGCGGTCGCGGGCGTCGCCGCCCTGGCGACGGGGGGAGCCGGAGCCGTGACGGCGGGACGAGGGCAGGACCGGGCGGACCGTGGCGTGATCACGGTGCCGGGCGAGTCCCCGACCAGCACGAACATCCCCACGGCCGGGGACCCGCGGGCCGCGGGGGGCGCCCATCTGGCACTGACCACGCGCCACGCGCCGCCCGAGCGGGGCTGGTTCGCGCGCTACGAGGTCGACGTCCCCGCTCCCGGTGGCGTCCACCGCCTGGTGGCCGTCGTCACCGCTCCGGTGGAGCGGCGAAACACCGAGGAGACCGGCTCGTACTTCGGCCTGGCGGTCAACGACGGGCCGGACCTGCCGGTCGCTCTCGGGCAGCCCCACTGGTACGAATCGCCCCCCGCCTGGGGTGCGCTGGCCCGCTGCACGCTGGGCGACGTGGAGCTGCGCGGCGGCCGGAACGCGCTCACGTTCACCGTGCGCGAGCCGACCGCACTCACCGACGGGCGCCTCGGCTACCGCTTCCTGCTCGACGAGTTCACCCTCACTCCGGTTCCGCTCGCGCTGCGCGAGATCGCCCTCGGCGACCCGGCGGTCAACCTCGGCGTCCACCGGCCGGGACCCGGCGGTCCGGCCCGGTTGCGCTTCCGGCTCAACGGGCGGACCCCCGCCGCCCGCGCCCTCCGCTACCGCATCGTGGACCACCGCGCCGCCCGGGTCGCCTCCGGCACCGCCACGGTCCCGGCCGGCTCCGACGCGATCACCGTCCCGCTGCCCGAACTGCCGCCCGGCAACTACCGGGTGACGACGGACGAGCCCGGGGGTCCCACCGGCTTCTTCGCGGTGCTGCCCGAAGGGCGCCCCGCCGAGGGGTCGGCGAACCGCTTCGGCGTCAACGTCTTCTCCTTCGCCCTGGTGCCGCCCGCCCGGCTCCGCGCCGTCGCCGCGGGGATGCGGCAGATGGGCGTGGGCTGGGTGCGTGACGGAAGTTCCTGGCCCGCCGCGCAGCCGGAGCCGGGCGGTCGGATCAGCGGCGCGGTGTTCGAGGACACCGTCCGCGCCTTCCAGGGCGCCGGCCTGCGGGTCCTGGAGGTCGTCTCGCCGCCCCCGGAATGGGCGTTGACCGAGACCTCGGTTCCGCTCCCCGCGGACCTGCGGGACGCCTACCGGTACACCGCGCGCCTCGCCGCGGCGGACGCACTGCAACTGTCCAACGAACCGGACGTGGACGACACCGCGAGCACCGGCGACCAGCAGGCCGCCTACGTCAAGGCCGCGGCCCTGGGCGCGGCGACCGCCCGGGGTGCGGCGCGGCGTCCGGTCCTGCTGCCCGGCATCGCGCAGGGCGGCGTCTTCCAGGAGCTGATGCTCGCCAACGACGTGGTGCGCTACGCCGACGTGTGGAGCTTTCACGGCTATCCGCCGCCGGGCGAGGGGGAACCGGAGTTCCCCTCGTCCGCCGAGGACCAGCGCGATCTGCGGGAGGCGTACGGCGCCGGGTCGACGCCGATGTGGATGACGGAGTGCGGGGCCTTCCTGCCAGCCGCGCCCGGCGCGGACCTGAGCCACGCGTGGCGGCTCGTTCAGGCCCGCTACCTGGTGCTGTCCACGGTGGAGAGCCTCGCCGCGGGCACCGAGCGGCAGTTCTGGTTCTGCGGGCCGCCGTGCACCGACGACGGCGTGTCGTTCGCGCTGCTCAGTCGCGACTTCCAGCCGTGGCCGGCGTACAGCGCGTACGCGGCGCTGACCGCGCTGTTGGGGCGGGCCGACTTCGTCGGGATGGCGGAGCTCGGGCCGGACGCCGCCGGGTTCGTGTTCGGCGACGACGACCGCACGGTCACGGTGGTCTACGCCCCCGGCCACCGGCGGATCGAGGTCCCCACACCGGGCCGGCGGGTCGAGGTGCACGACCTGATGGGCGCTCACCGGGACACCCTCACGCCGTCCCGACGCGGCACGGTGCGGCCCCGCTCCTCCCGGGACCCCTTCTATCTGGTCGCCGACGCGGCCCCGCCCCCGACCGGATGCCCCGTCCGGCCACCCGTCGGCCGCCGCTTCTCCGCCGCCGAGCACATCGTGCTGAACCAGCGGTTCGCCGCCCGGCACGCGGCTCCGAACAAAGCGCACGGGGACGCCGAACCGCCGCTGGGCTACCGCCTCGACCCCACCACGCGGCTGACGCTGGAGGTCTACAACTTCGACGACGCGCCCCGGACGGTCACCGTCACCGCCCGGGCGCCCTCCGCCTGGTCGGTGCGCCCGGCACGGCGGGCGGACGTCGCGGTCCCCGCGCGGGGCCGGGTCGCGCTGGACTTCACCTGCACCGCGTCCGCCGACGCCCGGCCGGGATCCGACCACCGGCTGGCCTTCGACGCCACCCTGGACGGCGAGCGTGTTCCCCCGTCGGTCTCGCTGATCCAGCTCGTGCGGTGAGCCGCCGAGGAGTTTGGTCCCCGGGCTGGCCGGGGACTCGCCGGGTCCGAGGTGATAGCGATGCCCGAACCCGGGAGCAAGAAGTACGACATCCACCGCGCCCACGGGCGGAAGAACGCCGAGAACCAGGGCGTCCCCGACCAGCATGCCAACGAGAGGGCCAAGGAGGAGCTGCGACGGGATCCCCACTGGCGCTCCCGCGGCCCTCGCACCGAACGGGGCTACGGCCCGAAGGGCGAGCGGGGCGGACAGGCCGAGCAGCGGCCGGAGACCGACTGACCGACCGCCGCCGGGGTCACGGAAGCCTGCCGGCCCGGCGTCCCGGGTCGTAGCATGATCCTCATGACTGTCCCCGACGGTTCTCGGGAGCGGCTTGCGGCCCTCGGCGACGCGTTGATCGAGATCCACGCGTGGCTCCGCGAGGAGCTGGCCAGGCTGCGCGCGGACGTCGGACGCTACCTCGACGGACGGGGCGAACGGCCGCGTGAGCTGAAGGCGCACTGCCTGTCGTTCTGTTCGGCGTTGACCAGGCACCACACCGGGGAGGACGCCGGGGCGTTTCCCGCTCTGGCCAGGGAGTACCCCGACCTGGCACCCACGATCGCGAAACTGGAGGAGGACCACGAGCTGATCAGCGTCCTCCAGCACGGCCTGGAGCGCCTGCTCGACGGCATCCCCGCCGAACCCGGCGCGGCCGAGGCCCAGCGGGTGCTGGGCGAGCTGGACGGGCTCACCGCCATCCTCGAGTCCCATTTCTCCTTCGAGGAGCGCCGGATCGTCACGGCGCTCAACGCGCTGGCCGCCGAGGCGGGGACCGCGGCGAGCCTGCTGGGCCTTCCGGCCCCACGCGAGACCTGATCCAGCCCGTCACCGGGAGGCCCCCTGGGTCAGCGCCGCGCCCTCCGCGTCCCGGCTCGTCAGGGGCTGGGCCCGCAGGACGCCGGCCGCGGCGGCGGCGACGACGCAGAACGCGACGGGTAGGAAGAACGTGAGGTTGAGCGGGACGAGGTGGGTCAACGGTCCGAGGATGGCGGGACCGGCGAGCATGCCGAGGTAGCCCAGCCCGGCGACGCGGGAGACGTTGGCCCCTGCGGCGTCCTGGTCGGTGTGGCCCGCGGCGCTGAAGAGCTGGGGTACGCACCCGGACATCCCCGTTCCGAACAGGGTCCAGCCGACCAGTGCCAGCGGGATCCAAGGGGACAACGCCGCCAGCGTCAGGCCGAGCGCGGCCAGGGACGCGCCGTGGCGGAGGATGGCCACCGGGCCGAGGCGCGCGGCGACCCGGTCGGCCAGCAGACGGCCGACGGTCATGGCGGTGGCGAAGCCGCCGTAGGCGAGGGCGGCGGTGGCGGCGCGCGCGTCGAGAACGTCCCGCAGATGGAGCACGCTCCAGTCGTTCGCCACGCCCTCGCACAGCATGAGCATGAACGCGAGGGTGGCCAGCGTCCAGACGCGCCGCGGGGTCCTGCGCGGGGCCCTGGCCGCCCCGGCCGCGCCGGTGGCGGGCCCCGCGGTGTCGGCCGGCGCGGGCCGGAGCAGCGCGGGCGCGGTCAGCGCGGCGGCGGCAAGGCCGGCGAGGGCCGTCACACCCAGCGTCGCCGCCGGGCTCCAGCCCCAGCTGATCGTGCCGGCGCCGGCGAGCGCCGCGAGGACGCCGCCGATGGAGAAGGCGGCGTGGAAGGCGGACATGACCGGCCGCCGGTAGCCGCGTTCCACCTGGACGGCGTGGGCGTTCATGCCGACGTCCAGACAGCCGTTGCCGAGGCCGAGCACGAAGAGCGCCGCCCCCAGCGCCCAGGCGTTCGTGGCCAGTCCCGGCAGCACCACTGCCGCGCTGCACAGGGCCGCGCTCACCGGCGTGACGGCGCGGGCGCCCCTGCGGTCGGTGAGCGGACCGACGACCTGCATGCCCAGGAAGGCCCCCGCGCCGAGCAACAGCAGGAGCCAGCCGAGCACGGCATGGCTGATCCCCGCACGGTGCTCGACCGCGGGGATATGGACGATCCACATCCCCATCACGAAGCCGTTCAGGGCGAAGAAGGCGAAGGTGGCCAGACGACCGGCCCGCAGTGTTCTCTCCATGCAAACGAACATAACGAACATGATCGGTGCTCGTAAGATTGCACTTCGATCGAGCTTGATGTTCAATGAGCGCATGGCGAGCACAGATCGACTCAGGCAGATCACCGACGCGGTACGCGAGGCGGGGCGCGTCGGGGTCGCGGAGCTGGCCGAACTCACCGGCGCCTCCGAGATGACCATCCGCCGCGATCTGGAGGCCCTGGCCGACCAGGGCGTCCTGGAGCGCTACCGCGGGGGCGCGCGAAGCCTGCTGCTGCGCGGCGAGGAACCCCCCTTCGCCCTGCGGGTGCAGGAGGGAGGGGAGGCCAAGCGGCGCATCGCCGCGGAGGTGGCCGGGCTGATCAGCGACGGCGAGTCCGTCGTCCTCGACAGCGGCACCACCTGCCTGGAGGTGGCCCGCGCCCTGGAGCACCGCCGCCTGACCGTGATGCCGCTGTCCCTGCACGCGGTGAACGCGCTGTCCGGCGGGCCGCGGCTGAGGCTGCTGGTGCCGGGTGGCCAGCCCCGCCCGGGCGAACTGGCGCTCACCGGCCCGCTGACCGTGGCGTCGCTGGCCGCCGTGCGCTTCGACACCGCCGTCATCGGCTGCTGCGGGTTGACCGCGGCGAACGGCCTGACCGCGCACGATCTGGACGACGCCACCGTCAAACGCGCCGCGATCGCGTCGGCCCGCCGCGTCATCGCCGCCGCGGAGGGCGCCAAGCTCTCCCGCACGGCGCTCGCGTTCGTCGCCCCCGTGACGGACCTGCACTGCGTCGTCACCGACCAGGTCGCCCCGGACGACGAGGGCCACGCCCTGGCCTCGGCGGGCGTCACCGTGCGGAAGGTGTGACCTCTGACCAGCACCGTGCTCTTCGACCTGTTCGGTGTCATCGCCTACCCCCAGTCCACCGAGGGCTGGGACCGGCTGGTGGACCTCACGGGCGCGTCCGTCCCAGCGCTCTGGGACGCCTACTGGGCGCTGCGCCCGCCGTACGACCGTGCGGAGGTGACCGGCCCCGAGTACTGGCGCCAGGTCGCCGGTGCCCTCGGCTCCCGCTTCGACGACGACCGGATCGCCGCGCTCGTCGAAGCCGACATCGACAGTTGGAGCCGCGTCGACACGCGGGTGATCGCCCTGATCGAGGAACTCGGGGCGTCCGATCGCCGCCTGGCCCTGCTGTCCAACATCCCCGAGGAGTTGGCCGCCCACTACGAGGCCCGACACTCCTGGTTCGACCACTTCCGGGTCCGCGGCTTCTCCTGCCGCATCGGCCACGCCAAGCCCGATCCTGACGCCTACCGGTGGTGTCTGGACGCGCTGGGCACCGAGCCCGACCGGGTCCTCTTCGTGGACGACCGCCCGGAGAACGTTCGGGCCGCCGAGGCGATCGGCCTCGCCGGCCACCTCTTCACCACCCCCGGCCGGCTGAGGAATGCCCTCAGCGCCGGTGGCCGATAGGAGGGCCGGGTCAGCGGTCCGCGGTCAGGGCGTCCATCAGCATCGGGAGGGACTCGTGCAGTTCCCGCTCCCAGTAGGGCCAGGCGTGGCGGCCCGCCCCGTAGAGGTGGGCGGTGACGTCGCCGCCCAGTTCGCGCAGCCGGGCCACGAGGCCGGCGCTCATCAGCTCGCACAGCGGCTCGACGTCCGGGTCAACCGGGCTGCCCGCCGGGTCCAGCGGGCCTGGCCGGCCGTCGCCGCTGGAGACGAAGATCGGGATATGGGCCAGCCGCCGCGCGAGGGCGACCGGTGAGTGCGCCGCCCACACAGCGGCCTGGGCCTCCGGGTCTCCCCAGAGGGCCAGCGGATCCAGGTCGTTCGACTCCAGGATCATTCGCACGAACGCCGGGCCGTCGTAGGCGCTGGGCGCGTGGGGCCCCGCGTACGGCGGGTCCACCACCCCGCTGTAGGAGGCGGCGGCGCGGAACATCCCCGGATGGCGGGCCGCATAGGACAGGGCGCCGAAGCCACCCATGGACAGGCCGGCGACGACGCGGGCCGGCCCGGCACCGTAGTCGCGCTCCAGGATCCGGCGCAACTCCCGCAGATGGAATGCCTCCCAACCGGGAGCGCCTCCCGCACCGCCGTTCCACCAGTCGCTGTAGAACCCGGCGCGACCGCCCTCGGGCATCACCACGAGGAGATCGGCGTCCCGGGTCAGGTCCGCGACGTCCGTCTCCCCGGTCCACGAGGTGTAGTCGGCCCAGGCGCCGTGCAGCAGGTACAGCACGGGCCAGCGGCGTCGCGTGCCCGGCGCCCAGTTCGCGGGCAGCAGGAGCCGGACGGTCGCCGTGGCGGCGAGGGCCGGCGAGGAGACCGTCACGTCGAGCGTCCGGGCGTCGAAGCGTTGCTCGCCGACCACGCGGGCGCGTTCGTGGGAGAGGGCCGGACGGGCCTGGGCGACCTGCGACCCCAGGAACGGAGCGGCCGCCAGCCCGGCGGCTCCGGCCAGTACGGCACGGCGGGTGGCGCGGGGCATCGTCGCCTCCGAGGGTCGGCAGCGGGTGGAACGCCGGAAGGCTAACAGGGGGGCGGCACGGGGGACATGGCCGAGGAGGAAGGATTCCGCTCGGCCCCGGGGCGGCTGGGCGGGCTCAGTTCAGCAGGCTGGCCGTGAACGTCTCGCGGTGGGCCACCAGCCAGGATCCTCAGGCGGGTCGGCGCGTCCAGTCCGGCGGGGTACGAGACGGTCGCGGACGCCGGATCGAGCATGGGGACCCAGTAGCGGGCGGTCATGGCGACCGTCCCAGACGGGGCGGCCCGGGGCCGCCAGGCCGAAGTCGATCACGGCGGCGGTGTCGACCGGACGGTCGCGCCGGCGTCGTGCGGCCGCCGCAGCAGGGTCCCGACGGAGCGAAGGACGGTGGGCGTCATCGCCCAGCCGGAGACGGGCGGGCTGGGCGACCTCGCCGGGCACGAAGGTCAGTTGCTCGCGGCCATCCGCGGTGAGCCGCACCGGCGCCGGTTGCGGGGCAGCCGTCAATGGCCGTTTGACGCCGACCCCCACGAGAGTGACGCCGCTTCTTCGGCCGGGCGCGTCGCACCCGCCACACTCGCAAAGCGGCGAAGTATGAGCGCGCCGCCGGACACGGCGTCCGCGGCTGCCTGACGTAACCCAGGAGATAACAATGCGCATCCGCATGGCCATTGCCGCCCTTTCCTTCGCTGCTCTGGGGACCCTCGGCTTCGCCGGGACCGCACACGCCACCGACGAGGGGAACGAGGCCATCATCTGCACCTACGGCTCCATCTGCTTCGTCGAGGACTGAGCACCGTCGGGCGCCCGACGACCCCCACGGCCGTCGGGCGCCCGCGGACGACCGGGGGCGGACCTGGCCGCGCAGGGGTGCGGCGCGGCCAACACGGCGGAGGCCTTGGGGTTTGGGCTGCACCGCCGGCCCGGCGCGGAATCGGGTTCGGGGGCATGGATGTGATCGTTGGGGGTACTTCACCGGGGCCCCCGGCTCGGTGACCGGGCAGGCCGAGAGGAGCACGACGATGCTGATGGCCCACCCCGCGGTGCTGACGAACCTGATCGAGCAGTACGAGACGCTGGCGATGCTCCACGCCGAGCAGGGCACCAAGGAGGCGCGGCAGCGGATGGAGGACGTCGTCTACACGCTGTGCGTGTCCACTGGGACGCGCGACGTCGACGCTGCCCTCGTCACCGCCCGACGGCATCTGGCCGCGACCCGTCCGGCGAAGGCTCCGGTCGTGTCCTCCTGACCGTCGTCAGCGGTTGCCGCGCCCGGGGGCGGGGCCGCGGGATTCGAGGGAGGCGAGGAAGGCGTTGTAGGCGGCGAGCTCGCGGTCCCCGTCCCGGCTTGCGGCGCGGTCCTTGCGGCGGGCCTGGCGCTGTTCCGAGAGGTACCACTGGACCAGCAGGGCAGCGAGCACGACGACGGTGGGGATCTCGCTGAAGGCCCAGGCCAGGCCGCCGGCGGCGGACTGTTCGGAGAGCGCCTCGACGCCCAGGGAGGCGGGCGGGTCGGCGAACGTGTCGACCATCGGCTCGGTGGCCATCATCAGCGCGATGCCGAAGAAGGCGTGGAAGGGCATCGTGGCGAAGAGCTCCAGCATGCGCAGCGGATAGCCGGTGCGGTGCGGGCCGGGATCGACGCCCATGATCGGCCAGAAGAAGACCAGACCGACGAGGAGGAAGTGGCACATCATCGCGAGGTGCCCGGCGCGGGTCTCCATCAGCGTGTCGAACAGGGGGGTGAAGTACAGGCCGTAGAGGCTGGCGATGAACAGCGGAATGGTGAACAGCGGGCTGGTCATCACCCGGACGTAGCGGGAGTGCAGGACGGCGACCACCAACTCGCGCGGCCCGCGGCGGCCGCGTCCGGCGGGGCGTAGGGCGCGCAGCAGCAGAGTCACCGGCGCGCCGAGCAGCAGCAGCACGGGCGTGAGCATGCTGAGCACCATGTGCTGGATCATGTGGGCGCTGAACAGGACCATGCCGTAGTCGTGCACACCGGTGCAGGTGACCAGGGCGATGGACAGCACGCCCACGCCGAACGAGACGGTCCGTCCAACCCCCCAACGGTCGCCGCGGCGGACGAGGCGGGCGACGCCCCACCCGTACAGGAGGCACAGGGCGACGCAGAGGACGAGGAAGACCGTGTCTCCGCCGAATTCCAGGGCGCGGCCCAGCGTGAAGGGGGGCAGTTCCTCGCCGTGGTCGTGCTGGCCCATGTCGTGCTCGCTTTCTCGCCCGTCGCTGGTCGCTGCCGCCGCGGCGGCTCAGGCCTCGCGGGTCGCGGCGGCGATCCGTTCGGCGCGGAGGGCGTCATACCACTGGTCGTTCAGGGGGGACAGGACGCCGGCGCCCAGGGCGAGCCGCAGCAGAAGGTCGGCGATCTGCGGGTTGCGGGCGAGCACCGGGCCGTGCATGTAGGTGCCGAAGATCGAGTCGCGCCAGGCGCCCTCGGTGCCGTCCCCGGTGCCGTTGCCGTTGCCCATGCGGACCCGGGCCAGGGGGCGCACACCCGGCCCCAGGTGGGTGACGCCCTGGTGGTTCTCGAAGCCGGTCAGCTGGGGCAGCCCGAGGTGGTCGTCGACGTCCGCGAGCACGTCGCCGACGCAGCGCTCGGCGCCGCCGCGGACGCTGGTGACGTCGAGCAGACCCAGACCGGGCTCGCGCTGGCCGAGATCGTTGACGAACTCGTGGCCCAGGATCTGGTAGCCGGCGCAGACGGAGAAGATGACGGCGCCGTTGTTCGCGGCGTGGGTGAGCCCGCCGTCGCGCCGCAGCCGCTCGGCAGCCAGGCGCTGGGGGCGGTCCTCGCCGCCGCCGATGAGATAGATGTGCCCGTCGGCGGGGATGGGCTGGTCGGAGCGGACGTCCTGGCGCTCGACGCGCAGGCCGCGCTGTTCGGCGCGGCGTCGCAGCACCAGCACGTTGCCCTGGTCACCGTAGGTGCTGAGGAGGTCCGGGTAGACCCAGATCAGCCGCAGGCCTGAGGCCTGGGGGTTACTCATGCGTGCCGTCCTTGAGCGAGCGGGGGCCTTCAGTTGCCGACGATGCGGCGCAGGTCCTGGAAGGCGGTGTAGTTGGCGATGGCTTCGATGCGACCCGGCGGGAGGTCGGCGACGGCCTGGCGCAGGTCGGCGTGGACGCGGAAGTCGAGTCCGGCGACCTCCAGGCGCACGGCGAGGTCGAGGCGGCGGTCGCCGACGACGGCGATGGGGTGCCCGGCCAGCCGGGTGTAGTCCACGTCCCACAGCCACGAGGTGTCGGTGCCGTCCGCGCCGCGGGCGTTGACCGACAGGATCACGGGGGTGGGGGGCGGGTCGATCAGGGAGAACGTCTCCAGCCAGCCGGCGGGGTTCTTGGCCAGCAGCAGCCGGATGTCCCGACCGTCGTACTGCACGACGTCGTACCGTCCGGCGACGGCGGCGACGGCCTGCATGCGCTGCAGGGCCAGCTGCGGGGGGATCCCGAACACGGCGGCGGTGGCGGTGGCGGTGGCGGCGTTGGCCTTGTTGGCGCGCCCCGGGAGTTGGAGCTGGATCGGCCACGCGGAGCCGTGCGGGTCCAGCACATGGTCACCCGACAGCACCCAGGTGGGGGTGGGGCGGGCGAAACCGCAGCTGCCGCACCCCCAGCCGTCGTCCGGGCGTTGCAGCACGCCTCCGCAGGAGGGGCAGGACCACGCGTCGTCCTTCCACTCCTGGCCGGCCGCCACCCAGACGACGTTGGTGGCCGACGCGGCGGCCCACACGATCAGCGGGTCGTCCGCGTTGGCGATGACGGTGGCCTTGGTGCCTTCCAGGCCCTCGCGCCAGCGCTCGGCGAGCATCCGGGTCTCGGCGGCGCGGTCGAGCTGGTCGCGGGAGAGGTTGAGCAGGGCGATGGCCTTGGGCGACACGGCGCGGGCGACGCCGGTGAGGTACTTCTCGTCGACCTCGAGCACGCCGTAGCGGGCGTTGGCGCCGCCGGACAGAGCGGAGGTGATGCCGGCCGGCATGTTCGCACCGAGCGCGTTGGAGACGACCTCGCCGCCGGCCCGCAGGGCCTCGGCGACCAGGCGGGTGGTCGTGGTCTTACCGTTGGTGGCGGAGATAAGGACCACGTCCAGGTGGCCGGCCAGCCGGGACAGCAGGTCGGGGTCGAGCTTGAGGGCGACCCGCCCGCCGATCACGGATCCGCTGCCGCGTCCCGCCGCCCGCGACACCGCCGCGGCCGCACGTCCCGCGGTCACGGCCAGTTTGGCGCGCGCGGACAGCGGTTGCGTGCTGTCTGCCATCGTGTGTGTTCCTCCTTGCCCCGGGCCGTCGTGGCCGGGGACCAGCCTATCGAGGTCCGGAGGTGCGCCGGTCGCGTCACCCCGGCTGCGGGATGTGGGGGGTGGCTGGGCGGGTGGCTGTCACCCGGATGCCCGCGCCGCATATCGGTCACCGTTTGTCAGATTTAGAGTACCCAGAGTGAATATCGGGCGCGTCGTCGGGAGGGCTCATGATCTTGTCCATCTCCGGGGTGCTGCTGCTGGGAGTCGTCATGCTCCTGTTCTTCCGGAAGGACGGGCTGAAGATGTCGCACGCGCTGGTGTGTGGCCTGTTCGGCTTCTATCTCGCGGGCACGGCGGTGGCGCGGAGCATCCAGGTGGGCGGCGAGAGCCTGGCGCAGCTGCTGGGCAGGATCTCGTTCTAGGCCCGGTCGGCTCGCGCACCGGCGGCGGGGTCAGGCGGCCAGGGCGGTCAGCGGATCGTCGAGCACCGGCTGCCAGGCGAGTTCGGCGGCGCCGACCAGGCTGTCGTGGTCGAGGGTGCAGGGCAGGACGGGCACGCTGCCGCTCCTCCCCCACAGGCTGTGCCGCTCCACGGTGGCGCGCAGCCGGTCGGGGTCGGCCTCCAGCAGATGGCGGTGGAGGCCGCCGAGGATGATGCGGTCGGGGTTGAGGATGTTGACCAGACCGGCGAGCCCGAGGCCGAGGCGGTCGATGACGGTGCCGGTGGCGTGCCGGACGGCGGGGTCGGTGGCGTGTTCGGTGCGCAGGAGTTCCCCGGCCTGGTGCAGCAGTGAGCCCTCCGGGCCCGGCCGGCGGCCGGCGGCGGCGAGCAGGGCGAGGGGGTCAGTCTCGACGTCGAGGCAGCCCCGGCCGCCGCAGTGACACGGGCGGCCCTGCGGGTCGACGGTGAGGTGGCCGACCTCGAGGGCGAGGCCGGCGCTGCCGGTGTGCAGCCTGCCGTCCAGGACCAGGGCGCCGCCCACGCCGCGGTGGCCGGTGGCGACGCACAGCAGGTGTGGTGAGCCCTGGCCGGCGCCGTGGCGGTGCTCGGCGAGCGCGGCGAGGTTGATGTCGTTACCGCAGAAGCCGGGGACGCTGATGCCGGCGGCGGCCAGGCAGTCACCGAAGATGTCGCGCACGGGTGCGCCGGCGGGCCAGGCCAGATGCAGCGGGTTGAGCGCGGTGCCCTCGGGTTCGGCCACGGCCGAGGGCACGGCGAGGCCGGCGCCCACGCACTGCCGCCCGCTCTCGCCCAGCAGCCGGGCGCCGGCGTCGACGACCTGGCGCAGCACCTGAGCGGGGTCGGCGGGGACGGTCACGCAGCCGGGCGCGGTGGCGACGATGCGGCCGCCGAGCCCGACGAGGGCGGCGCGGAAGCCGTCGGCGTGCACCTGGGCCGCGAGGGCGACGGGGCCGTTATCGGCGATGGAGAGCCGGTGGGAGGGGCGGCCCTGGCTGCCCGCGGCGGCGGGGCGGGCGTCGACCGTGATGAGACCGAGGGTCTGGAGCTCCGCCGCGACCGCGCCGGCGGTGGCCCGTGTGACGCCGAGTTCGGTGGTGAGGACGGCGCGGGTGGGGGCGCGGCCGGTGTGAACGAGTTCGAGTGCGGGGCCGAGGGCGTTCCGGCCTCTCTCAAGCCTGGTAGGGGTGCGGGTCACACCCCTATTCTTCCTTTGTGCCACCAATAAACAAACTCCGGGCAATACTGGTTCCCGGCCCGCGGCGCGGCGACGGGCACGCGCCGGCCGCGGGAGAGCTGCGTCGGCTCCGCATCGCCCTCACCGCCTTCTTCGCGCTGGACGGCTTCGTCTTCGCGGGCTGGGTGGTGCGCATCCCGGCAGTGAAGGAGCAGACCGGCGCCTCGTCGAGCGCGCTGGGGCTGGCGCTGCTGGGGGTCTCGGCGGGGGCCGTGGTGACGATGATGGTGACCGGCAGGCTGTGCCAGCGGTTCGGGAACCATCCGGTGACGGTTGCCTCGGGGGTGCTGCTGGCGCTGAGCGTGTCGTTGCCGCCGCACGCCACCTCGGCGCTGGCGCTCGGCGGGATGCTGCTGGTGTTCGGGACGGCGTTCGGCGCGGTCAACGTGTCGGCGAACAGCGCCGCGGTGGATCTGGTGGCGGCGCTGGGGCGGCCGGTGATGCCAAGCTTCCACGCGGCGTTCAGCCTGGGCGGGATGCTCGGGGCCGGACTGGGCGGACTGGTGGCGGGCCGGCTGAGCGCGGCGTGGCATCTGACGTGGCTGTGCGCGGTGGGGCTGGTCATCGCGGGGGTCGCCGGGCGGGCGCTGCTGGCGTCCCCGACACCCGTCAGGGCCGGATCGGATGCGCCCGAGGCCCCGGGTCCGGATGCGGCCGGCTCAGGCGGCGCGGCCGGGAAGGGGATGGGACGGCGCCGGGCGCGTTGGCTGGTGGTGGTGCTCGGCTTCATCGCGCTGTGCACGGCGTACGGGGAGGGCGCGTTGGCGGACTGGAGCGCCCTGCACCTGCGCGAGACCCTGGGCGCGAGCGCGGGGGTGGCCGCCTCCGGCTACTCGGTGTTCGCCCTGGCCATGACCGTGGGCCGGCTCTCCGGCTCGACGGTGCTGGAACGGGTGGGGCAGACGCGTGCGTTGGTCGCCGGCGGGACGACGGCCGCGGCCGGCATGCTGGTCGCCTCGTTGGCGCCCGTGCTGTGGCTGGCGCTGATGGGCTTCGCGGTGACCGGGCTGGGGCTGGCCAACATCTTTCCCATCGCGATCGGCCAGGCCGGCGCGCTCGCGGGGCCCTCGGGGGTGGCCGCGGCCTCCACGCTCGGCTACGGCGGGATGCTGATCGGGCCCGTGGCGATCGGCTTCCTGGCGGAGTGGTGGTCGCTGGCCACGGCGCTGACCACGGTCGCGGCGTTGTCCGGGGCCGCGGCGGTGACGGCGTACGCGGCCCGGCGGGCGGTGCGGGTGCCGGGCTGAGGGCCGGGCCCGACGCAGCCGTGCGCCGGAAGGCACGCCGCGGCGGGGAGAGGGGCCGGGTCAGGTGACCGGCAGCATGCGGGCGAGCACGGCTCGTTGGGCGGGCAGCGCCTCCGCGTGCCGCCTGCGGCCGCCCTCGGTGAGGGTGACGCGGACGCCGCGGCGGTCGTCGCTGCACATCGCGCGACTGACCAGGCCCTCCCGCTCCAGCCGCCCGATCAGGCGGGACAGGGCGCTCTGGCTGAGGTGGACCCGCGTGATGAGCTCCTGGACGCGGAAGGCACAGCCACCGTCCTCCGCCTCGCCCCCCGCGAGCACGTCGAGCACCTCGAAGTCACTGGCGCCGAGGCCATGCACGTGCAGGGCTCGGTCGAGTTCGCAGACGGTCCTCGCATGCAGGGAGAGCGTCTCCCGCCAGCGGGCGACGAGCGCCTCCTCCGCCTTCATCCCAGGCATGGCGGCACGTTACCAGATGATCGCCCTTTTGTTGCGTCGGAATTAATTGCGCTCGCATCTATTGTTCATCCCAGCCACCCTGGTCGCACCAGTCCCGACTCGTAGGCGAGGACGACGAGTTGGGCGCGGTCCCGGGCGCCGAGCTTGACCATGGCGCGGCTGACGTGGGTCTTGGCCGTGAGTGGCGAGACGACCAGCCGGCGGGCGATCTCCTCGTTGGACAGGCCGATGCCGACGAGGGCCATGACCTCCCGCTCGCGCTCGGTGAGTTCGCCGAGCAGCGCCGCGTCGGCCGGCTCCTTGGAGCGCGCGGCGAACTCGGCGATGAGACGACGGGTGACGCCAGGGGACAGCAGCGCGTCGCCGGCGACCACGGCCCGGACGGCGCGCAGCAGTTCGTCGGGCTCGGTGTCCTTGACGAGGAACCCGGAGGCGCCGGAGCGGATGGCCTCGAAGACGTACTCGTCGAGCTCGAAAGTGGTGAGCATGACCACGCGGACGCTGCCCAGGCCGGCGTCCTCGGTGATCCGGCGGGTGGCCGCGAGGCCGTCGAGCAGCGGCATCCGGATGTCCATCAGCACCAGGTCGGGGCGGTGCTCGCGCACCTGGGCCAACGCCTCCTCGCCGTCGGCGGCCTCGCCGACGACCGTGATGTCGGACTGGGCGTCCAGCAGGGCGCGGAAGCCGGCCCGCACCAGTACCTGATCGTCGGCCAGGAGTACCCGGATCACGTGCTCTCCCCGTTTCTGTCGCTGCTTCTGTCACTGTCTCTGTCACTGCTTTGGTCGCTGTTTCGGTCGGTTCGACGGTCGGTGGGACGGCGGGTGCCGGAGTCGGGCGCCTCGCCGGCCGGCGAGGTCAGCGGCAGCCGGGCGGTGACCCGGAAACCGCCGTCCTCGCGGGGGCCGGCGGTGACGGTGCCGCCGAAGGCGGCGGCGCGCTCACGCATGCCGACCAGGCCGTTGCCGCCGACGGTGCTGTCCCCGGTGGCCGGACCGTCGTCGTCGATCCGCAGTTCGAGGCCCTCGCCCGTGTAGCGCAGCCGCACCCGTGCCGCGCGGGAGCCGGAGTGCCGAACGGTGTTGGTCAGCGCCTCCTGCACGATGCGGAAGGCGGCCAGGTCCGCGCCTGGCGGCAGCGGCGAGGGGGTGCCCTCGGTCTCGGTCTCCACCTGGAGGCCCGCGCCGGAGGCCTGTGCGGCGAGTTCGGGCAGGCGCGCGAGTCCTGGCGCGGGGGCGCGGGGGGCGCTGCCTCCCGGCGTGCGCAGGGTGTCGAGCACCTGCCTGACCTCCCCCAGCGCCTCCTTGCTGGCGGCCTTGATGGTGGTCAACGCGGTGCGGGCCTGGTCGGGGTCGCTGTCCAGCAGGGCGAGGCCGACGCCGGCCTGCACGTTGATGACCGAGATGCTGTGGGCGAGCACGTCGTGCAGTTCGCGGGCGATCCGCAGCCGTTCCTCGTCGGCGCGGCGCCGCTCGGCCGCCTCGTGCTCCGTGCGCTCCTTGACGAGCTGTTCCCGGCGGGCGCGGAGCAGTTCGGAGACGGCGAGGATGGCGATGGCCCAGGCGCCGGTCGCACCGTCGGCACCCCAGCCGATCGCATGGTCGTCCTGTGGCGGCAGCCAGCGGTACAGCCAGTGGCCGACCAGGAGCTGGCCGGCCCACAGCATGCCCATGGCGCCCCAGGCGGCGTAGCGGTGGCCGGCGACCACGGCGTTGAAGGCGCCGACGACGACGCCGACGTAGATCGGGCCGTAGGGGTAGCCGCAGCCGAGGTAGACCAGGGCGACGGCGCAGACACCGTAGATGGCCAGCGGGGGGTGGCGGCGCCGCAGCAGCAGGAACGCGGGACCGAGCACGAGCAGCACGCGGGCGAAGACGTCCAGGGAGGCGCGGTCGGTCTGGCCGTGGGCCGCGAAGGTCGAGCCGACCTGTTGGAACACCAGGATCGCGGCCGAGGACAGCCACGGCAGGCCCCTGGCGGCGGGCGGGCCGGCCAGCCAGCGTCGCCACGGCGGGCCGCCCGGGTACGGGCGCGGAGGGCTCTCGGTCATGTTGGTCAACGTAGCCCGCGGTGCGGCACGGCGCGTCACCTGTGCGTGGTCCTCATGCCTACTCCCGGCGCAGTATCCGAGGTCGGCGCGCCGTGCGCCGCAGGGCTGCCGCGTCAGGTTCCGACGCTGCTGTCCGAGCCGGCGCTGGTGTCCTGGGTGTCCGCACCGCGGCGGGCCTTCCCGGCCTCCCGCTCCGCGTCCTTGGCCGCGGGCCGGTCCAGCACGGCCAGGGCCCTGCGGGCGAGCGGGTGGGTGCGAACGACGCCGGCGAGGGTGGTGGAGCCGCGGGTGATCTGGGCGAAGATGGACCAGGCCGGGCGGATGCCGATCATGGTGGCGTGCAGCATCCGGGGCCGGTTGCTGAAAAGCGTCAGCATGCGCCGCCCGACGCCCATCTCCACCCCCAGCCCCGCCTTGATGGCGAAGGTGTAGTTCAGCGCCTGGCGGCGGGCGTCCACGGCGTCGCCGGCCTCGGCGATGCGGGCGGCCCACTGGCCGGCGAGCCGTCCGGAGCGCAGCGCGAACGAGATGCCCTCCCGGGTCCAGGGCTCCAACAGCCCGGCGGCGTCCCCGCACACCAGCACCCGGCCGCGGGAGAGCGGCGAGTCGTCGGTGCGGCAGCGGGTGAGGTGGCCGGAGGAGACGGTGGGGGTGAAACCGGACAGGCCGAGGCGGGCGGTGAAGTCCTCCAGGTAGCGCTTGGTGGCCGCCCCCTCGCCGCGGGCGGAGATGACGCCGACGGTGAGGGTGTCGCCCTTCGGGAAGACCCAGCCGTAGGAGCCGGGCAGCGGGCCCCAGTCGATGAGCACCCGGCCCGCCCAGTCCTGGGCGACCTCGGGCGGCACCGGAATCTCGGCCTCGAGCCCCAGGTCGACCTGGTCGAGGCGAACCCCGACGTGGGCCGCTATCCGGCTCGCGCTGCCGTCGGCGCCGACCACCGCGTGGGCCAGCACCGTCGAACCGTCGGCAAGCACGACGGCCACGGTGCGCCGGTCGGGGACGGCCGGGCCGTGCTGCTCGACGCGGGAGACGGCGACGCCGGTGCGCAGCCGGGCACCCGACTTGACGGCGGCCTCGGCCAACTGCTGATCGAAGTCGGTGCGGTTGACCAGCCCGAACAGCATGTGCTTGGAGCGCCGGGTGCGGGCCATCCGGCCGTTGAGGGAGAACGTCACCGCGTGCACCCGGTCGCGCAGCGGGAGTTCGAAACCGGGCGGCAGGGCGTCGCGGGAGGGCCCGATGATGCCGCCGCCGCAGGTCTTGTAGCGCGGCAGGTCGGCCTTCTCCAGCAACAGGACGCGCCGGCCGGCCTCGGCCGCCGCGCGGGCCGCGGACGACCCGGCGGGTCCGGCACCCACCACGACGACGTCCCACACCTCTTCGTTCCCGGCCTCGTTGGCGCTGCTGTCGCTGCTCACGATGTGCTGTCGCTCCCCGTTGCGTGTCGTGCCTGGTCACCGAGACCGCATCCTAAGCCGTCGCCCACGGGCCGGGCCCGATGCGGTCGCGGCCGGCCGACGCGGTGGCTGTGGGATCATCGCCAGCACCCTGTCCGCACAGCTGTTTCATCCGGTCCGCCCGGCGGGCCCGCACGAGGAGCATTTCCATGGAGCACCCGAGTAAGGCCGCCGCGATCACCGGCGCCGTCGCCGCGCTCATGCCCCGGGCGCGGCGGGAGTTGGCGGAGCTGGTGGCCTTCCGCTCGGTGGCGGACGCCGAGTTGTTCCCGGCGAGCGAATGCGCCGCCGCCGCGGAGTGGATCGCCGAGGCGCTGCGCGCCGAGGGGTTCGTCGACGTGGCACTGCTGGACACGCCCGACGGCAGCCAGTCGGTCTACGGGCATCTGCCGGGTCCGGCGGGCGCGCCGACGGTGTTGCTGTACGCGCACTACGACGTGCAGCCGCCGCTGGACCCGGCCGACTGGACCTCGCCACCGTTCGTGCTGACCGAACGGGACGGGCGCTGGTACGGCCGGGGCGCGGCGGACTGCAAGGGCGGCGTGCTGATGCATCTGCTGGCGCTGCGCGCGCTGCGGGAGCACGGGGGCGTCCCGGTCGGGGTCAAGGTCATCGTCGAGGGCTCGGAGGAGCAGGGCACCGGAGGGCTCGAGCGGTACGCCGAGTCGCATCCCGACCTGCTGGTGGCGGACGCCGTGGTGATCGGCGACACGGGGAACGTCCGGGCCGGCCAGCCCACGGTGACCGCCGTGCTGCGCGGCATGGTGGCGTGCCGGGTGCGGGTGGACACGCTGGAGGGCAACCTGCACTCGGGGGCGTTCGGCGGGGCCGCGCCGGACGCGCTGGCCGCGTTGATCCGGGTACTGGACTCGTTGACCGACCAGGACGGTGGCCCCACCGTCGACGGGCTGGAGGCGGCCGGGAGCTGGACGGGCACGCCGTACCCGGAGGACGTCTTCCGGGCGGATGCCAGGGTGCTGGACGGGGTGCGGCTGGTCGGCTCGGGCGAGGTCGCCGACCGGGTGTGGGCGCGGCCCTCGGTCACCGTGCTGGGCATCGACTGCCCGCCGGTGGTCGGCGCCACGCCCTCGGTGCAGGCGAGCGCGCGGGCCCTGGTGAGCCTGCGGGTGCCGCCAGGCGTCGACGCGGGCGAGGCGGGGCGGCTGCTCGCGGCGCATCTGCGGTCCCGGGCGCCGTGGGGCGCACGGGTGACGGTGGAGCCGGCGGGCGAGGGACAGGCGTTCCGGGCGGACACCAGCAGCCCGGCGTACGGCGCGATGGCGGAGGCGATGCGCGAGGCGTACGACGGCGCGTCGATGGCGGTGGTGGGACAGGGCGGTTCCATCCCGCTGACCAGCACGCTGGGCGACCTGTACCCGCGGGCGGAGATCCTGCTGATCGGGCTGAGCGATCCGGAGGCGCGGATCCACGCGGTGGACGAGAGCGTCTCGCCGGACGACCTCGCCCGGTTGTCGGTGGCCGAGGCCCGCTTCCTGCAGCACTACGCGGCGTCCGCGAGCCGCTGACCCGGGGCGGCGCGACGGTGACCCGGCCGGGCCGGCGGAAGCGGCGTCGGCCGGGTGGCACGGCCGCTGGTCAGGCCCCGACCGGAACGCCGGCCTCCAGGTTCAGCGGGCGTCCCTCCGCGCGCGCCCGCAGCGCCCAGCGCAGCCGGGCGAACCGGCCGGGCGAAAGCATGCTCTCGGCCTCCTTCTCCTCGGCGAAGCGCCAGCCGCGCAGTTCGGCGCCGGGCAGCAGCACCTCCCGCACCCGGTCCGCCTCCAGACGGCCGCCGTCGAACAGCAGCCGCAACCCGCCGTAGCGCGGGGGGCGCGGCGGCTCCCAGTCCACGATGAGCAGCGCCGGCTCGCGCGTCAGGTGCAGGCCCAGCTCCTCGGCGACCTCGCGCACCGCCGCCCGTGCCGGAGGCTCGCCCGCCTCGACCACCCCGCCGGGGAACTCCCAGCCCGGTTTGTAGGTGGGGTCGACCAGCAGCACCCGGTCCCGGTCGTCGAACAGCAGCACGCCGGCGGCCAGGGTCTCCGCGCGCGGCGCCGGGGTCTGCACGATCTCGCAGGCGCCGGCGCCGCTGCGGATCGCGTCGGCCAGCCGCTCGGCGGTCTGGCGGGGGGTCAGCCCGGAGGCGTCCACCGTATGGGCGTCCGTGCTCAGCCACGGCAACGCGGCCGCGTACTGCGACACGTGGCTGAGGCACCAGGCGCGGGCGGCCTCGCCGTCCACGGCCCTGCGGCGATCGATCCGCTCGTGGAGGAACGTTTCTTCAACGTGCAGCAGGAGATGCTGGGTTGCTATCTGACGGGCGGCGAGCCCGCCGAAGATCTCGTCCCGGTACTCCTGGCGCAGCAGGGTCATCGGCACGATCAGCGGCCCCGGCATCTCCGCCAGCAGGGCGGCTGCCGTGTCCACCACCAGCCGGCGCCAGGACGGCAGGTCCTGGTAGTCGTCCACCTGGGCCAGACGCTCCTTGGACAGCATCATCCGCAGTCCGGCGCCGACCAGCTCCGGGTCGTACAGCGCGCTTCCGGGCACCAGGTCGAGCAGCTCCTGCGCGGCCGTGGTCTTGCCGGCCCCGAACGCGCCGTTGAGCCAGATGATCACCGATCCCCCTCCTTCGTTCGCCCTTGGTGTCAGGTGCCCGCTGCACCCCGTGCCAAAAACGTCTCCGACTCGCTCCAGCAGGCGGCCGCCGCGCCGACCAGACCCGCGTCGGTGCCCAGCCGGGCCGGCACCACCTCGAGATTGCGGACGAAGGGCAGGGTGGCGAACTCCCGCAGGGCGGCGCGCAACGGCGCGAAGAGGACCTCGCCGGACTGGCTCACGCCGCCGCCGACGACCACGGTCTCGAGCTCCACCAGGCTGGCCGTGGCGGCGATGCCGGCGGCCAGCGCCCGGGCGGAGCGGGTGAAGGCGGCTCGCGCCACCGGATGCCCGTCCCGGGCGGCGGCGGCCACGCCCGCGGCGCTGGTGTCGCCGTCGGGGGTGGCCGGGCGCCAGCCCGCCTGCAGGGCGTAGCGGGCGATGTTGGTGCCGCTGGCGATCCGCTCGACACAGCCGCGTCCCCCGCAGGGGCAGAGGTCGCCGTCGAGGTCGACGCTGATATGGCCGATATGTCCCGCGTTACCGGTGGGCCCCGATCGGAGCCGGCCGTCGAGGATGAGCCCGCCGCCGACGCCGGTGGAGACGACCATGCAGAGCGCGTTGTCGCGGCCCTGGGCGGCGCCGCGCCAGTGCTCGCCGGCGGCGATGGCGGCACCGTCGCCGACGAGGGTAACGGGCAGCGCGCCGGTGCTCTCGCGGATCCCGGCGACGAGCGGGAAGTCGCGCCAGCCGGGGATGTTGACCGGGCTGACGGTGCCGCTGCGCGCGTCGACGGGTCCGGCGCTGCCGATGCCCACGGCCACCACCCGGGACCACAGCGGGTGCGCGGTCAGGCCGGTGACGACATCGGTGGTGCTGCGCAGCACCTGCTCCCCGCTCTCGCCGGCGGGGGTCGGGCACTGGACGCGGTGGAGCAGTTCGCCCTCGGCGTCCACCAGGGCGCCCGCGATTTTGGTGCCGCCGATGTCGATGGCGGCGACGAGATGCGTGGTCATGGTCAGGAAGCCTGATCCGTGAGGGTCGGGATTGTCCAGTCGGATGGCGGGGCGCTAGGGGGCACGGCGTCCGGCGAGGGTGGCCAGCCCGGTCTCGTCCAGGCCGCTGAGGCGGGTCACCTCGTGCCCGTCGAGTGCGCCGCAGTCGCGCCCGCGCAGCAGGAGGCCGCTCAGGGCCCGGGCGGTCGCGGGCTCGTCCAGGACGTCGCCGGGGGTGCGGCGGGCGTAGCGGGACAGGCGGGCGGCGGCGGGCGCCAGGGCCTCCCGGTAGAAGGCGTAGACGGCGGCGAAGCGAGTGGGGAGCTGGCCGGGGTGCAGGTCCCAGCCCTGGTAGTAGGCGCGGGCGAGGGAGCGGCGGACCAGCCGGTGGTGGAGCCGCCAGGCGTCGTGGACCCGGTCGGTGGGGCCGGTGGGGAGGACGTTGGTCGAGCCGTCGGAGAGCTGGATACCGGTGCCGGCCGCCGCGACCTGTATGACCGCCTTGGCGTGGTCGGCGGCGGGGTGGTCCAGGGCCTGGTGGGCGGGGGCGACCTGGAGGTCGGCGGTGAAGTCATAGGTACCGAAGTGCAGGCCGGTGATCCGGCCGGGGGCGGCGTCGATCATCCGGGCGACGGTGGCGCGGCCGTCGGAGCCCAGGACGGCCTGGGGAGTCTCGATCTGAACCTCGAAGCCGATACGTCCCGGGGCGAGTCCCGCGGCCCGCTCGAACTCCTCGCAGAGCTGGGCCATGGCGGCGACCTGCTCGGCGTGGCTGACCTTGGGGAGGGTGAGGCGCAGCCCGTCGGGAGGCGGTCCGACGGCGAGCAGGGTGGTGAGGAAGACATCCAGGGTGCGGATGCCGCGGTCGCGGACGGCCGCCTCCAGGCTCTTCATACGGATGCCGACGAACGGCGGCGCGGCGCCGCTGGTGTGCGCCTCGGCGACGATCCCGGCGGCGCGGGCCGCGGCGGCGTCCTCCTCGGCGTCGGGGCGGGGGCCGTAGCCGTCCTCGAAGTCGATGCGCAGGTCCTCCACCGGTTCGGTGGCGAGCTTGGCCCGGACCCGGGCGTGCACATCGCGCACGAGAGAGTCGTCGGGGAGGCCGAGCACGGCGGCCAGGGCGGCGGCGTCGGGGGCGTGCCGGTCCAGCAGGGCGAGGGCCCGCTCGCCCCAGCTGCGGACGGTGTCGGCGGCGAAGGCGTCGGCGGGCACGTAGACGGTGTGGACCGGCTGGCGGGCGCCGGACGGACCGGAGCAGCGGCGAGCCAGGGCGGCGTCCACGGGGGCGAGGGCGGCGGCGAGGCGGTCGGCGACGGCCGGACCGAGGCTGGTGGGCACGCCGTCGCGTCGCGGCATCCGCTCGCTCCTCCGCTCGCCGCCTTCAACATTCCGTTGAGTCTCCTGGTCGGAGACGCTAACCGGGGCCCGAACGAAACACAACGGGTGGGGAGGTCATCGGGTGTTCACGGCGTCGGGGCAAACGGCCACGCAGGATTGACGGAGGAGCAAAGGCCGCGTCACGCGGCTGCCGGAGGCTGGGGTGCAGCGGGAAACATCCGCACACATCCCTACTTCGGAGGACATGATGGAACATCACCAGCTTCTGGTGGCCGGCCTGATGATGGGCGGCCGGCGGCAGGACGACGGCAGCGGTCCGCCCCCGGTGGTGGCCGGGCACGAGGCGGACCGCCGGGCGAGCCTGGCGGCCTCGGCGCCGACGCGCACGGAGCCGACGCCCGGCCGGCGCCGGCGGGGCGCGGTGCGGCGCCGGCCCGGAACGGCGCCCGCCGCGGTCACCTGACCGGGGCGGACGCGGCCCTGGCCGGGGAGGCGGGGGGCGCGGCGCCGACGCGACGTCAGCCCTTGCGGTCCCTGACCTCCTCGGTCAGCGCGGGCACCACGTCGAAGAGGTCGCCGACCACGCCGTAGTCCACGAGCTCGAAGATCGGCGCCTCGGCGTCCTTGTTGACCGCCACGATCGTCTTCGAGGTCTGCATGCCGGCGCGGTGCTGGATGGCGCCGGAGATGCCGACCGCGAGGTAGAGCTGCGGAGAGACCGTCTTGCCGGTCTGGCCCACCTGGCTGGCGTGCGGGTACCAGCCGGCGTCCACGGCGGCTCGGGAGGCGCCGACCGCGGCGCCGAGCGAGTCGGCCAGGGCCTCGATCAGGGAGAAGTTCTCCGCGCCGTTGACGCCGCGTCCGCCGGAGACGACGATCGCGGCCTCGGTGAGCTCGGGCCGCCCGGTGGACTCCCGAGGGCTGCGGGAGACGACGCGGGTGCCGGTGGCCAGCGGGCCGAAGGAGACGTCGAGGGTCTCCAGAGTGCCGGCGGCCGGGGCGGCTTCGGGGGTGACCGAATTGGGCTTCACGGTGATGACCGGGGTGCCCTGGGTCACCCGCGAGGTGGTGGTGAACGCGGCGGCGAACACCGACTGGGTGGCCACCGGACCGTCGTCGCCGGCGGTCACGTCGACGGCGTCGGTGATGATGCCGGAGCCGAGCCGGACGGCGAGGCGGGCGGCGATCTCCTTGGCCTCGGCGGACGAGGGCAGCAGCACCGCCTCGGGGGACACGGCGGCGACGGCGGCCTGCAACGCGTCCACCTTGGGCGCCACCAGATAGTCGGCGAACTCGGCGGCGTCGGCGGCGAGCACCCGGACGGCGCCGTGCGCGGCGAGCACCTCGGCCGCCGCGGTGGCTCCGGTGCCCAGGTGGACCGCGACGGGGTCGCCGAGGCGGCGGGCGAGGGTGAGCAGTTCCAGCGTGGGCTTGCGGACGTCGCCGTCCACGTGATCGACGTAAACGAGGACTTCAGCCATGGGATCGCGCTCCTGCGGGACGACGGGGGTGGATGTCGGGAGTGGGCGGCACGGGCCGGGGCCTCAGATGAACTTGCGCTCGGCCAGGAAGGCGGCCAGGCGCTTGCCGCCCTCGCCCTCGTCGGTGATGATCTCGCCCGCGGTGCGCGGAGGGCGCTCGGTGGCCGACGCGACGGCGGTGCGGGCTCCCTCGAGGCCGACCTCCTCCGCCTCGATCTCGAGGTCCTCCAGGTCGAGGGTCTCCACCGGCTTCTTCTTGGCGGCCATGATCCCCTTGAAGGAGGGGTAACGGGCCTCTCCCGACTGGTCGGTGACGGAGACCACGGCGGGCAGCGCGGCGCGTACCCGCTCGCTGGCGGCGTCGCCGTCGCGGCGGCCGGTGACCGCGCCGTCGGTGACGGAGAGCTCGGACAGCAGCGTTGCCTGCGGCACGCCGAGACGCTCGGCGAGCATCGCGGGCAGCACCCCCATGGTGCCGTCCGTGGAGGCCATACCGCACATGACCAGGTCGTATCCGGTGTGCTCGATCGCCTTGGCGAGCACCAGGGAGGTGCCGAGGGCGTCGGTGCCGTGCAGCGCGTCGTCCTCGACGTGGACGGCGCGGTCCGCGCCCATGGACAGGGCCTTGCGCAGCGCGTCGTTGGCGTCCTCCGGACCGACGGTCAGTACGACGACCTCGGCCTCCTCGCCGTCCTGCCGGCGGTCCTCGGCGACTCTGAGCGCCTGTTCCACGGCGTACTCGTCGAGTTCGGACAGCAGGCCGTCCACCGCCTCGCGGTCGGTGGTCAGGTCCGCCGTGAAACGCCGGTCGCCGGTGGCGTCGGGCACGTACTTCACACAGACAACGATCCTCAAGCTCACGCCGACTCTCCTACGACTATCGGTCCGCACGCGGTCATCCGGAAGATCATCCCGAATAGTTACTCGCCAGTACACCCAGGTTATCCCCCGCAGACAAGAATGTCGCACTGTGACCTTGCCTACGTGCGTATCATCGCGCGAATCGACCGGGCGGTGCGGGACCGGGTGGCCGGTCAGCCGGGCAGGGCGGCGCCGAGGGCGGCGATCACGTCCGCGCGGCGCGGCTGTCCCGCGGCGCGGCGCACCACCCGCCCGGTGGCGTCCAGGACCAGCACGGTGGGGGTGGCGGTGACGCCCAGGGCGCGCACCAGGTCCAGCCGCGACTCGGCGTCGATCTCGACATGCGCCACGCCCGCCACCAGGGCGGCCACCTCGGACAGCACGCGACGGGTGGCGCGACACGGCTGGCAGAAGGCGCTTGAGAACTGCACCAGGGTGGCCCGCTCCCCCAGCCGCTCGACGCCCAGCGTCTCGGCCGACAGCAGTGCCTCCGGTTGGTCCCGCATCCTCGCCTCCCGCTCCGGTGTCCGCCCCGCTTCGATCGCGGCCGACGACGCGGACGGGTCGTCTGGTGCAGCGCGCCGGGGCGGGCACGCATTCCCGCGTGCCGGCGTGGGCACGATCCCGGAACGCTGGAAGTTACGGGAGCGTAGCCCCCGCCGTCAGGAGCCGTGAGGAGCGTGCCCGCCATGCCAGACCTGGTGTACCCGCCGGTCGTCGCCGCCGCCCGGACCCTGTTCCGGGCGCTGGACCTGCGCTTCGACGTCGGCGGCGCCGAGCACGTGCCGCGCCGCGGCGGCGCGGTGCTGGTCAGCAACCACATCGGCTATCTGGACTTCGTCTTCGCCGGTTTCGCCGCCCGCCCGGCCCGGCGCCTGGTGCGGTTCATGGCGAAGGAGTCGGTGTTCCGGCACCGGATCTCCGGGCCGCTGATGCGCGGGATGCGGCACATTCCGGTGGACCGCGCGCGGGGCGAGAGCGCCTTCCGGCACGCGGTGCGGTCGCTGCGCGCGGGCGAGGTGGTGGGCGTCTTCCCCGAGGCGACCATCTCCCCCTCCTTCACGCTGGCGCCGTTCAAGTCGGGCGCGGCGCGGATGGCACAGCAGGCCGGGGTGCCGCTGCTGCCGGTCGCGCTGTGGGGCAGCCAGCGGCTGTGGACCAAGGGCCGGCCGCGGGACCTGCGCCGCCGGCATCTGCCGATCACCATCCGGGTAGGCGCGCCGCTGGCCGCCGACCCCGCGGAGCCGGCGGACTCGCTCACCGGGCGGCTGCGCGGGCGAATACAGGAGCTGCTGGAGACGGCACAGCGAGCGTATCCGGCGCGGCCGCAGGGGGCGGAGGACACCTGGTGGCTGCCGGCCCACCTGGGCGGTGGCGCGCCGCCGCCCCCGGAGCCGGCCCGGTAGCCGGCCGGCGGTCCGGGACGCTCAGGGACGGGGGCACTCAGGGACGGGCAGGGGCAGGGGTCTAGCGGGTCATCTCCTCGCGCAGCGCGGCGACGAAGCCGTCCACGTCGGCCTCGGTGGTGTCGAAGGAGCACATCCACCGCACCTCGCCGGCGGCCTCGTCCCAGAAGTAGAAGCGGTAGCGCTTGCGCAGCCGCTCCCCCACCTCGTGCGGGAGCCGGGCGAACACGGCGTTGGCCTGGACCGGATAGCGGATCTCCACACCGGGCACGGTGCGCACGCCCTCGGCCAGCCGAACGGCCATGGCGTTCGCGTGGCGCGCCCCGCGCAGCCACAGGTCGCCGGCGAGCAGCGCCTCGAACTGGACGGCCACGAAGCGCATTTTGGCGGCGAGTTGCATGGACAGCTTGCGCAGGTGGAGCATCGCCGAGACGGCGTCCGGGTTGAGCACCACGACGGCTTCGCCGAAGAGCATGCCGTTCTTGGTGCCGCCGAAGGACAGCACGTCGACGCCGGCGTCCGTGGTGAAGGCACGCAGCGGCACGTCCAGCGAGGCGGCTGCGTTCGCGATGCGGGCGCCGTCGAGGTGCACGGCCATACCGCGCTCGTGGGCGTGCTCGCAGACGGCGCGGATCTCGTCGGGCGTGTAGCAGGTGCCCAGTTCGGTGTTCTGGGTGAGGGAGACCACCTGTGGGGTGGCCCGGTGCTCGTCGTCCCAGCCGAACGCCTCGCGGTCGATGAGGTCCGGCGTCAGCTTGCCGTCCGGGGTGGGCACGGGGAGCAGCTTCAGCCCGCCGACCCGCTCGGGGGCGCCGCATTCGTCGGTGTGGATATGCGCGGTGTCGGCGGCGATGACCGCCCCGCGGCGGTCGGTCAGCGCCTGCAGGGCGACGACGTTGGCGCCGGTGCCGTTGAACACCGGATAGACGTCGGCGCGCGGACCGAAATGGCCGCGGAAGACCTGCTGGAGGTGGGCGGTGTAGTCGTCACCGCCGTACGCGGGCTGGTGCCCGCCGTTGGCCAGGGCCAAGGCGGCCAGCACCTCAGGGTGCACACCCGCGTAGTTGTCGCTGGCGAAGCCGCGGACGGCGGGGTCGTGGCGGCGGCGGGCGTCGGTCGCGTCGGGGGCCGGGGCGGGGGTCATGGCTGGGGGGTGAGCCACAGTCGGGTTCCGTTCACCTCTTCGGCGGGCCTGCTCCACAGCTGACAGGCGGCGTCGGCCAGATCGCGGACGTCGGTGAAACCGGCGAACCTGGCGTTGGGCCGCTCGGCCCGCAGCGCGTCGTGGACCAGGGCCTTGACGATCAGGACGGTGGCGGCGGCCGGCGGAGGGCCGTCGGGCGCCGCCTTGCGGAAACCGTCGGCGAGCGCGAGGGTCCACGCCTCGGCGGCCGCCTTGGCCGCGGCGTAGGCGGCGTTACCGGCCGTGGGGCGCGCCGCGGCGGCCGCGCTGACCAGCACGAAGCGGCCGTTGCTCGAGCGCCGCAGCGGCCCGTCGAAGGCCAGCGAGGTGTGCTGGACGGTGCGCACCAGCAGGTCGTGCAGCGCGTCCCAGTCGGCCAGGTCGGTCTCGCCAAAGGAGGCGGAGCCGCGCCAGCCGCCGACCAGGTGGACCAGGCCGTCGACGCGGCCGTGGTCCTTCTCGATCCGGTCCGCCCACTCCTGGGCCGCGCCCAGCCGCAGGAGGTCGACGGTGTCGCCGGTGACGGTGGCGCCGCCGTGGGCGAAGCGGGCGGCGTCCACGCCCTGGGCGAGCCGCTCGGCGTCGGCGTCGGCGGCGACGACCGTGGCGCCCGCCTCGGCCAGTCGCAGCAGGGTGGCGTGCCCGGCGGGGCCGCCGGCGCCGGCCACCGCGACGACCGCGCCGTCCAACGGGCCGCCGTTGCCGTTCCCACGACCAGAAGACGGGGTGCTCATGGTCGTCACCTCCTCGTTCGTCGCTCTCGTTCGTCCGTTCGTCGCCGAAACGTCCCGCGCGGCGGGGTGGCGGCGCGTCAGGCCGCCTGTGGGGCGGGGGTGTCGGCGGTGATGCCCCGGGTGGATTCGATCACGGAGCGGAGCTTCTTCGCCAGCGCCTCGTAGAACAGGCTCAGCGGGAACTCGTCGGGCAGCACGTCGTCCACCAGCTTGCGCGGCGGCAGGTCGAGGTCCAGGGCGTCGGGGCCCTTGGCCCAGGTGGACCCGGGGTGCGGGGCCAGGTAGCCGGAGACCAACTCGTAGGCCTTGAACCAGTGCACGATCTTCGGGCGGTCGATGCCGAGGCGGTAGAGGGTCTCGATCTCCTCGCGCAGCTGCGCCGTGGTCGTGCGGGCCCGCTGCCAGTCGATGGTGAGCCTGTTGTCCCGCCAGCGCAGCGCGTCGTGCTGGTGCAGGTAGGCGAAGAGCAACTGGCCGCCCAGACCGTCGTAGTTGCGGTTGCGCGCCCCGGTGACCGGAAAGCGGAAGAGGCGTTCGAGGAGCACGGCGTACTGCACGTCGCGCCCCTGCGGAACGCCGTCGGTGGCGAGGCGGCCGGCCTCGTGGAAGGCGGTGAGGTCGCAGCGCAGCTCCTCCAGGCCGTACATCCAGAACGGCTGCCGCTGCTTGATCATGAAGGGGTCGAACGGCAGGTCGCCGTGGCTGTGCGTGCGGTCGTGGATCATGTCCCACAGCACGAACGCCTGCTGGCTGCGCTGCTGGTCGGTGAGCAGGCCGCGGGCGTCCTCGGGCAGGCTGAGGCTGGTGACCTCGCAGGCGGCGCCGACCACCCGGCGGAAGCGGGCGGCCTCGCGGTCGCAGAAGATGCCGCCCCAGGTGAAGCGCTCCGGGGCCTTGCGGACGGCGATGGTCTCCGGGAAGAGCACGGCCGAGTGGGTGTCGTAGCCGTCGGTGAAGTCCTCGAAGGTGATACCGAGGAACATCGGGTTGTCGTAGCGGGTGCGCTCCAGCTCGGCGAGCCATTCGGGCCACATCACACGCAAGGCGACGGCCTCCAGGTTGCGGTCCGGATTGCCGTTCTGCGTGTACATGGGGAAGACAACAAGGTGCTGGCGGCCGTCCGCGCGGGTCCCCGCGGGCTGGAACGCCATCAGCGAGTCCAGGAAGTCCGGCACCCCGAAGCCGTCGTCGGCCCAGCGGTGCAGGTCGCTCTCCAGCGCCCGGTGGTACGCCTCGTCGTGCGGCAGCAGCGGGGCCAGTTCGCGGACGGCGGCGGCGACCCGGTCGACCTCCCGCCACATCGCCTCGCGGGTCGGGGCGCCGTCGGCCTGGAAGTCGATCGAGCCGTCCTTGGACTGGGCGGGGCGGATGGCCGCCACGGCGTTCTTCAGCTCCGCCCACGCCGGATGTCCGGCGAGGCTGTCGCTCGCGGTGATTTTTCCGTTGTGGGCCGCGGACGCAAGAGTTTCCGTCATAATCCGCCCTTCGCAGGAGTTCCTTGCGTACAACCACGGTAGCTGCCGAAGTTTCGTCGATCAACCGGACCCTGGGAGGGCGGTACGGCGGGGCGTCGGAGCAGGCCCTAGGGTGGCGGCATGCCGATGCTGACCGTTGGACACCGCGGGCTGATGGGCGTGGAGCCGGAGAACACCCTGCGCTCCTTCCGCCGGGCCGCCCGGGAGGGCTTGGACGTCATCGAGCTCGACCTGCACCTGAGCAAGGACGGCGAGCTGGTGGTGATGCACGACGCGGAGGTGGACCGGACCACCGACGGCGCGGGACCGATCAGCGACCTGACGCTGACCGAGCTGCGCGGCCTGGACGCCGGGAAGGGCGAGCGGATCCCGGTGTTCACCGAGGTGGTGGACGCGGTCGGCACCCCGATCCAGGCGGAGATCAAGGACCGCGCGGCGGCCCGGGTGCTGGCCGGCGTCATCCGGGACCGGGCCGGCCTCGCCGAGCGCGTCACCGTCATCTCGTTCCACGACGACGCGCTGCGCGAGTTCCGACAGGAGCTGCCCGAGGTGCCGGTGGGCCTGGTCACCGGGGAGTCGACGCCCACCGCGCCGGAGCGCGCCGGGGAGCTGGGCGCGGAGCTGGTCTCCTGCGAGCTCGTCCACCTGGACGAGGACGTCGTCGGCCGCTGCCACGCGACCGGGATCCGGGTGATCAGCTGGACCGTGAACACCGACGCCGACCTGGCGCGGGTGCGCGAGCTGGGGCTGGACGGCGTGGTGACCGACTCGCCGGCGATCGTGCGCGCGGTCAGGGACGGCGCGGCCGGCGACGCCCCGTCAGGCGGCTGAGTCGGTCAGGTCCTTGACCAGCAGCTCGAACTCCAGGTCGGCGCGGAGCGGGATGCCGAAGCGCTCGTTGCCGTACGGGAACGGGGTGAGGCGCCCGGTGCGGCGGTAGCCCCGCCGCTCGTACCAGGCGATGAGGTCGCCGCGGGCGGAGATGACCTTCATCCGCATCTCGGTCGCGCCCCATTCGGCGCGGGCGCGGCGCTCCGCCTCGGTCAGGACCAGCCGGCCCACGCCGGTGCCCTGCAATTCGGGGCGGACGGCGAACATGCCGAAGTACGCGGCATCCGCCTCTCGCTCACCGTTGGCCTCGTTCTCGTCCGAAGCCTCGGGCTGGTGCTCCAGCTGGCAGCAGGCGAGCAGTGCGGCCTCCCGTTCGGCCACCAGCAGCAGGCTGCCGGGGGCCCCGATCACCGCGCGCACCTCCTCGGGGTCGGTGCGCTGCCCGTCCAGCAGGTCCGCCTCCGTGGTCCAGCCGACCCGGCTGGTGTCGCCGCGGTAGGCCGACTCGACGAGTCCGACCAGTGCCGGGACGTCCGCCTCGGTGGCGGCACGGAAGCGTATGCCCGTCGCCGCTGTCTTCGCCGTCACGAGTCGGGATCGTAGCGCCTCCGCCACGCCGCTCGCTCGCCCGCGCTCCCCACGCAACCGTGCGCTCCCCTGCCGGCGGGCGACGGAGGGCCACCGGGGGAAGCCTCCCCGGAGGCGGTGCGGGGAGGTGCGCGGTGTGGCACGGTCCTGAACTGGCGGGCTGGCTGCTGGTGGCGCTATGCGGCGGCACCGGCGGGTACTGCCTGGGGTGGGCGGCCCGCGGGCCGGGGCCCGGGCGGGAGGGCGCGGCCGCGGAGGGCGCGATGGGGCTCGGCATGGCGGCGATGGCCGTGCCGGCGTGGGGTGTGGTGCCGGTTTCCTGGATGCCGGCAGCCCCCGGTTCCCTGGTGGCGGTGTCCGTGGCGGCGGGCTTCGCGGCGTTCTTCGCGGCCGTGGCGGCGTGGATGGCCGTGCTGCCAGAGGCCGGGGGGGCGCACGGGGCGCACCACGTGGTGGAGGCGCTGGCCATGGTCTACGCCGCGGTGGTGATGACATCCGCCGCGGCGGGCGGCGGCCACGCGTCCTCCGGGGTGCCACCGCTGACCGGCCTGCTACTGGCCTACCTGGCGGCGTACCTGCTGCTGAGCACGGCGCCGCGGCTGGTGCCGGCGGGTGGCGGCCCGCCGGCACCCGCCGCGGCGGCGCCGGGGGCGGCCCGGGCCCCGCGGGCGCCCGAGGTGGTGGCCGCGTGCCGGCTGGCGTTGAGTCTGGGGACGCTCGTCATGCTCGTCACGCTGTGAGCCGCCGGACCCGCGAAGGGCCGCCCGACGCGGCACTAAGGTGGGGTCATGGCGATCGCCCTGGCGTTGCTGATACTTGGCGGGCTCACCGCGCTGCTGGCGCCCCGGGTGCTGGCCCGGGGCAGCTGGGCCGAACGGGAGCCCGTCCTGGCCCTGTGGGTGTGGCAGTGCGTGGTGGCTGCGGTGCTGCTGTGCTGCGTGTTGGCGATGGCGCTGTCCGGCGCCGCGGGCTGGCACGAGGTGCGCGGACAGGTGTTCGCCCCGGCTCCGCAGGAGGTGGTCGATGCCTACGCGCTGCATCCCGACGGGGAGCGCTGGGCGGCGACCGTGGCGGTGCTGCTGGCCTGCGGTGGCCTGTGGACGGCCGTGATGCTCACCCGCGAGGTGCGCGCCGCGCGGGCGGCCTGGCACCGGCGGCGGGCCGAGATGCTGGCGCGGGTGCCACGGCTGCCCGGCGAGACGGCCGGTTCCGGCGGTCGCTTGGTCGTACTGGAGGACCCGCGGCCCGACGCGTGGCTGCTGCCCGGCCACCCTCCGCGACTGGTCATCACCACCGCCGCGCTGCGCCGCCTGGCGCCACGGCAGTTGGACGCGGTGCTCGCCCACGAGCAGGGACACGCGCGCGCCCGCCACCACTGGCTGCGGTACTGCGCGGGGGCGCTGGCCGCCGGCTTCCCGCGGGTGCCGGTGTTCGCGGCGTTCCGGCTCCAGGTGGACCGGCTGGTGGAGCTCGCGGCCGACGACGTCGCCTCCCGCCGGGTCGGGCGGCTCACCACCGCCCTGGCGCTGGTCGGGCTGAACGAGCACCGCGGGGTGTTCGGCGACCCCGTGGGGCCCCGGGCGTTGGTGCCGCAGCGGGTCAGCCGGCTGCTGGCGCCGGGCCGGCGGCTGCCGGCGGCGCGCCGAGTGCGGATGACCGCGGCGGCCGCGGCGATCCCAGCGGTGCCGCTGCTGGTGGCGTTCGCCCCAGGGCTCAGCGCGCTCGGCGGCTGACGCCGCGGAGCGCCCTGGCGCGGCCCACCCGGCGGCGGGCAGGATCGTGCCATGGCTGTCAGGGGTGCGCGCGCGGGGGTGCTGTTCGACTTCTCCGGGACGTTGATGCGGATCGAGCCGGCGGAGTCCTGGTTGCGCGTCGTCCTGGAGCGGGCGGGGATCGCGTTGTCCGAGGCGGAGCTCGCCCGGAGCGCGGCGGCGCTGGAGGCGGCCGGCGCGCTCCCCGGCGGGTCGGCGCCCCGGTCGATCCCGCCCGGGCTGGCGGAGCTGTGGCGGGTGCGGGACCGTGACGCCACCCGGCACCGCGCGCTGTACACCGGCCTGGCGCGCCGGGTGCCGCTGCCGCGCCCCGACCTTTACGACGCCCTGTACGACCGGCACCGTGAGCCGGCCGCGTGGCACCCCTACCCGGACACGGCCGCGGTGCTGCGCGGGCTGGCGGAGCGCGGCGTGCGCGTGGCCGTGGTGAGCAACATCGGCTGGGACCTGCGCCCGGTGTTCCGGGCGCACGGCCTGGACCGGCACGTCGCCGGCTATGCGCTGTCCTTCGAACACGGGGTGCAGAAGCCCGACCCCCGGCTCTTCCGCCTCGGCTGCGAGGCGCTCGGGCTGCCGCCCGAGGACGTGCTGATGGTCGGGGATGACGCGAGGGCCGACGGCGGGGCGACGGCGTTGGGCTGTGCGGTGCGGCTCGTCGAGCATCTGCCGGTCGGGGCACGCCCCGACGGCCTACGGCCGGTCCTGGACCTGGTCGGCTGAACCGGGCGGGGGCGGGCTGGCTGGCTCCCGCGGAGGCGTACCGGCCCGGTCCGGCGTCGGTTTCGGGCGGTCCCCCGCTCCGCCCGAAACCGACGCCGGCCGGGCCACGCACCACCGGCCGGAGCGGTCCGGGCCAGGGCGGATCGTGGGCGCCAGCTGAGTATATTGGCTGGGAGCCAGTCAACGCGGGAGTCCAGCATGTCCCCTCGCAGCGCATCCGTCAATGAAGAGTTGCGGCGACGCTCTCGGCAGCGACTGCTCCAGGCGACGGTCGACCTCGTCTCGGAGCGGGGCTACGAGGCCACCACACTGGGCGACATCGCGGACCGCGCGGGCGCCGCGCGGGGCCTGATCTCGTACTACTTCCCCGGCAAGCGTCAACTGCTGCAGGCCGCCGTGCACCGGCTGATGCACCTGACCCTGGCCGAGGCGCTGGACCGGGAGCCCCGCCCCACCGGCCCCGGGGCCGGGCAGGAGTTGTTGGCCCGGGCCATCGACGCGATCCTCGGAGTGGCCAGGGAGCGGCCCACGCTGATGCGGGCGCATATGGCGGGTCTGCTGCAGCAGGAGGGCTTCATCCAGTGCATCGAGCAGCAGCGGCTGGCGGCGCTGCTGCGGGACACGGTGGTGCGGCACGGCTCGTGCGATCCGGACACCGACTACCCGATGTTGCGGGCGTTGCTGATGGGCGCCGTGGTGGCCCAGTTGCTGCCCGGTGCGCCGATGCCGCACAACCGGCTGCGGGCCGAGTTGTTCGCCCGGTACAGCCTGCCCTGGGAGCTGGGATATCCGCCGGTTCCCGACGGTGCGCCGGCCTCCCCCTGAGCCGCGTTCGGTGTAATCCTGAAAGGTGCGTCCTTACTCCCAGGCGTAAGGAGACCTCACATGCTGCGCATTGCCGTGGTGGGATCCGGGCCGAGCGGGGTGTACGCCGCGCAGTCGGTGCTCGACCAGCTGACCGAGCGGAGGCTTCCGGTCAGGGTGGACGTGCTCGACCGGCTGCCGTGCCCGTACGGGCTGGTGCGCTACGGCGTGGCTCCCGATCACGAGAAGATCAAGTCGCTCCAACGCACGCTGCGCGAGGTGCTGGAGCGCCCCGGGGTGCGTTTCCTGGGCAACGTCGCGGTGGGCGACGGCGGCGTGGCCACCCGCGAGCTGGGCCGGCTCTACCACGCGGTGGTCTACTGCGTGGGGGCCGCCAGGGACCGGCGTCTCGGCATCCCCGGCGAGGACCTGGTGGGCAGCGTCTCGGCCACCGACTTCGTGGCCTGGTACAGCGCTCATCCGGACGCCGGCGGGCACGGTTTCCCGCTGGGCGAGCGGGGCGCAGTGGTGATCGGGGTGGGGAACGTCGCCGTGGACGTGGCGCGCATCCTCGCGCGCGGGGCGGACGAGCTGAGGGCGACCGACATGCCGCAGGCACCGCTGGACGCGCTGGCCGCCAGCGCGGTGCGGGAGGTCCACATGGTGGGCCGGCGCGGCCCCTCGCAAGCCAAGTTCACCACCAAGGAGCTGCGGGAGCTGGGCACGCTGCCGGACACGGACGTGTTGGTGGACGAGGAGGAGCTGGCGGCCGACCCGGGCTACCGCGACCCGTCCGGGCTGCCCGCGGTGGCGCGGCGCAACGTGGCGGCGCTGCGGACCTGGGTCAGCGCCCCGGAGCGGGTCGGCCGGGCGACGCGCCGGATCCGGCTGCGCTTCTTCCTGCGTCCCGTGGAGATCCTGGACGACGGGCGGGGCGCGGTGCGCGGGGTGCGCTTCGAGCGGACGACGCCCGACGGGTCGGGCGGCGTGGTCGGCACGGGCGTGACGCTGGACGTCGAGGCCGGCCTGGTGCTGCGCTCCGTGGGCTATCGCGGGGTGCCGCTGCCCGGTCTGCCCTTCGACCCGGGCAGCGGCACGGTGCCGCACGCGGCGGGCCGGGTGCTGCGGGAGGGGGGTCGTTCGCCGGGCGAGTACGTGGCGGGCTGGATCAAGCGCGGTCCGACCGGGGTGATCGGCACCAACCGGCCGTGTGCCAAGGAGACCGCCGGCTCGGTGCTGGCGGACCACGCGCTGCTGACGAGCCGGGAGGTGTCCGACGGCGATCCGCTGGACGCGCTGCGGGCCGCCGGGCACGACCCCGTGGAGTGGCGCGGCTGGCTCGGCATCGAGAGCGCCGAGACGGAGCTGGGGCGGACGCTGTCCCGGCGCACGGTGAAGATCCCCGACTGGCCAGGACTGCTGAGCGCCGCGCGGGCCGCCGCCCGGCTCGGGCCGACCTCGGACTGAGCCGCGCCGGCCTCAGCCGACCGGGGCCGCGGCGCGGAGGGCGGTGACGGCCGCGCTCAGGGCGGGCCGGCGCCCCGCGTCCTCGCGCCAGACGGCGTAGACGTGGCGGGTGATCGGCTGGCGCACCGGGACCAGGGCGACGCCCGCCGGCACCGGGTCCCGGCCCAGCCGGGGCGCCACGGTGACGCCGAGGCCGGCGGCGATGAGGGCGAGTTGGGTGTGCTGCTCCGCGGCGGTATGGGCGATGTACGGCTCGATGCCCTTGCGGCGCAGCGTGAACATCAGCCATTCGTGGCAGACGGCGCCGGGCGGCCAGGAGACCCAGGGGTCCTGGGCGAAGTCCTCCAGGTCCACCTCGTCGCGGTCGGCGAGCGGATGGTCGGCGGGCATCGCGATGTCGGCGACGTCGTCGCACAGCGGCGCCCGGGAGAGGCCGGAGGGCAGGCCGAGCGGCCGGTTGTACCAGTCCTGCACGACGGCCAGGTCGAGGTCGCCGCGCAGCAGGTCGGCCAGGGCCTCGGCCGGTTCGGTCTCCGTCAGCCGGACGCGGAGCCGCGGGTGGTCGACGCGCAGCGCGGCCAGCGCCGGCGGCAGCAGCCCGCGGGCGGCGGTGGCGAACGCGCCGAGCAGCAGTTCGCCGACGGCCTGGCCGCGGTGCGCCTCCAACTCGGCCTGCGCCAGCTCGACCTGGGACAGGATGTGCTCGGCGTGTTCGGCCAGCAGCCGCCCGACGTCGGTGAGCCGCACCCCGCGGCCGTTCTTCGCCAGCAGCCGCTGGCCGGTCTCCCGCTCCAGCTTGGCCATCTGCTGGGACACCGCGGAGGTGGTCACGTGCAGGGCTGCGGCGGCGCCGGTCACCGAGCCGTGGCTGCGGATGGCGTGCAGGACGCGGAGGCGGTCGATGGTCAACACATCAGGAATGCTACGCAATCGGCGGACGGACGTGACCCGGCCGCTACGGGCGGGATCAGCCGTAGTGGCGCGGCGACCCGGTCCTGACGGCCTCGGCCACGGCGTCGGCGAGTGGGAGGACGTCGTCGCGGGTCAACGGAGAGACGGTGAGCCGCAGTCCCGGCGGGGTGGCCAGCCGGAACCGGGCGCCGGGGGCGGCGGCCCAGCCCGCGCGCAGCAGCCGGGCCACGGCGGTGGCCTCGTCGGGCACCGGCACCCAGACGTTCATGCCGGTGCGACCGAAGGCCGGGACGCCGCGGGCCGCCAGGGCGTCGCGCAGCGCGTCCCGGCGCGCGGCGTAGGAGCGCGCGACGCGCCCCGGATCGACGGCGCCGGTGCGCCACAGATGGGCGACGGTGTGCTGCAGCAGGTGGCTGGTCCAGCCGGGTCCGAGCCGCTGCCGGCCCCGCACCCGGTCGACGGTGACCGCGTCGCCGGTGAGCACGGCGAGCCGCAGATCGGGCCCGTACGCCTTGGCGGTGGAGCGGACCAGCGCCCAGTGCGCCGGGCGGCCCACGAGCGGATGCGGTGGGAGGTCGACGGTGCCGTGTCCGTTGTCGTCCTCGACGAGCAGGGTGTCGGCGTGCGCGGCGAGCAGAGCGCCGAGCTCCGCGGCCCGGCCGGCGGTGATCGCGGCGCCGGTGGGGTTCTGCGCCCGGACGGTGACGATCAGCGCGCGGGCGCCGTCGCGCAGCGCGCGTTCGGCCGGTCCTGGCAGCGGCCCCTCGCCGTCCACGGGAAGGCCGACGGTGCGCAGCCCGAGCGCGGGCACCAGGTCCAGCAGGGCGCCCCAGCCGGGGTCCTCGACGGCGACCGTGTCGCCGGTTCTGAGGTGGGCGGCGAGCACCCGCTCGATCGCGTCGAGCGCCCCCGAGGTGACGGCGACGGGCCCGGCCGGGACGTTGTCCGCGTCGAACCCGGCGCGGGCGGCGCGGGCGAGCCCGTCGTCGACGGGCGGCGCGCCGTAGCCCATCGGGGAGGCGGCGTGCCGGGCGGCAGCCGCGGCGAGCGCGTCGCCGAGCGGGGGCAGCAGGGCCGGGTCGGGGTTGCCCTGGGAGAGATCGCGGACGCCCTCGGGGGCGTCGACCCGGATCGCCTCCCGCGGGGTGCTGGCCGGGCGGGCCCGGACGCGGCTGCCGCGCCGTCCCGCCGTCTCGATCACGCCCCGCTCGCGCAGGGTGCGGTAGGCGGCGGCGACGGTGTTCGGGTTGACGCCGAGGCGGGTGGCGAGTTCGCGCAGCGGCGGCAGGGCCTGGCCGGGGCGCAGGGCGCCGCGGGCCACGCCGCCTTCGACGCTGGCCGCGATATCAGCGGCGCGCCGCCCGGCGATCGGATATTCTCCTAGCACAAAGAACATATTGCACTAGTGCAATGCCCGTGACAAGCACGACCACGCCCCGCGATCTCCAGGAGGGCCTCATGGACCCGAGCGACGCCACCGTCGACTATCCGGCGACCGACCGCACCATCCCGACCCGGGGCCGCCAGCGGGCGACGTACGACCGCGCGGTGGTGCACGCGATCCTCGACGAGGGCTATCTGTGCCATCTCGGCTTCGTCCGCGACGGGGCACCGGTGGTGCTGCCCACGCTCTACGCCCGGATCGGCGAGCGGCTCTACCTGCACGGCTCGACCGGCTCGCGACCGCTGCTGGAGGCGAGCCGCGGGGCGGGGCTGCCGGTGTGCCTGACGGTCACCCACGTGGACGGGCTGGTGCTGGCCCGCTCGGCCTTCCACCATTCCGTCAACTACCGCTCGGTGGTGGTGCACGGCACGGCCCGCGCGGTGACGGGAACGGAGAACGCGCTCCGAGCGCTGGCGGCCGTGGTGGACCACGTGGTGCCGGGCCGCTCCGCGGACTGCCGTCCGCCCAGCGACCGGGAGCTGGCCGCCACCGCGGTGCTGGAACTGGAGCTGGCGGAGGTCTCCGCGAAGGTCCGCGTGGGCGGGCCCAACGACGATGAGGCGGACCTGTCGCTCCCCCACTGGCGCGGAGTGCTGCCGGTGACCACGCTCCACGGCCCGCCGGAGCCGGCCGACGGCACGGCGGACGAGCTGCCGGCGCCGTCCTACCTACGCGACTACGCGCGGCCGTCCACCGGTTGACGTGGTGTGAGATGCCGAGACGGGGAACCCGTGGTGGGTGACCGCGTCCGACCGGCGCGGCGCCGAGCACTCCCCCGTTCGGTCCGACCCGACGCATCCCACCGGGAGGATCCCATGGCGTCTCACCCCCTACGCTCCGCGGCGGCCCTGGCCGCCGCCGCTCTCCTCGCCGCGGGCTGCGGCACCGACGCGTCCCCCACCTCGGCGGACGCGGGCGGCTCACCGGAGCCGGAGCCCACCGCCGGCAGCGACTCCGGCACGGACGCCGGCTCCGACCAGGACCCGGAGGCGGACGCCGGCGAGGTCGCGTGGTGCGCGACCGACTCGCTGTCGGCCTCACTGGACGCGATGTCCCCGGCCGCCGGCAACCGGTACGCGGCGCTGGTGCTCACCAACACCTCGGACGCCGCGTGCCGCACCCAGGGCTGGCCCGGGCTCCAGCTCACCGCGCGGGACGGGGACGAGATCCCCACCACCACGGTGCGGGACCGCTCCGAGACCGCCGAGCAGCTCACCCTCCAGCCGGACGAGAGCGCCTGGGCCCGGCTGCACTGGTCCGTGGTGCCCGGTGAGGGGGATCCGGCCACCGGCTGCGACCCCGAACCGGCGTCGCTGCGGGTGATCCCGCCGGACGAGCGCAGCACCACCGGCGCCGCGTGGGAGCTGGGGACGGTCTGCGGCGACGGCCGGATCGAGACGCTGCCGCTGGCCGCGGGCGACGGGCCCGGCTGACCTTGTCCCGGCGCGGCGGCCGGGGGCCCGGGACGCTCAGGGCGTGGGCAGCCAGTCCACCCGGCCGGCCAGCAGCGCGTAGCCGACGAAGGCCACGATGTCGATCAGCGCGTGCGCCACGACCAGCGGCATGACCCGACCCCACCGCCGGTACAGCCACACGAAGATCACGCCCATCGCGACGTTGCCGAAGAAGCCGCCGATGCCCTGGTAGAGGTGGTACGAGCCGCGCAGCAGCGAGCTGGCCAGCAAAACCCCGAGCGGGCCCCAGCCCAGCTGGGTGAGCCGCCGCAACAGGTAGCCGACGACGATGACCTCCTCCACCACGGAGTTCTGCACCGCCGAGAGGATCAGCACGGGGATCTTCCACCAGACGTCGGGCAGCGACTCGGGCACCACCGTGACGTTCGCGCCGGCGGCGTGCGCCCCCAGATAGAGCAGCAGACCGCTGCCACCGATACCGGCCGCGACCACGGCACCCCATACCAGGTCGAAGCGGGGACGGCGCAGGTCGAAGCCGATGGCGCGCATGCCGGGCCCGGTGTGCTCCGCCCGCTCGCGCAGCAGCAGATGGGCGACGAGCAGCACGGGGACGAGGGAGGTGGTGATGCCGAAGAGCTGCCACGCCAGGTCCAGCCACGGCCGCCCTGGCGCGTTCGAGCTGTTGAGGGTGGCCGCCTGGTCGGCGAGGCCACCGGGGCGGGTCAGCGAGCCGGTGAAGCTGATCAGCGCCGCCACGGCGCTGGCACCCAGCGACAGGGCGAGGACCAGCAGCAGTTCCCGGCGCAACGCGCCCTCCGACAGCCCGACGCGCGGCGGTCCGGCCGCCGCCAGCTCCGACTCGACCCGCACGGTGCCTCCGTTCGCGATGCCGGCGCCGCCCGCACCGGGGTGGTGGAGGCGGCCGGGCGGGGCGCGGCGACCGGCGGCTAGTCCGCGGTCGGCCAGCCGTGCACGGGGGCGTCCGTGCGAGACAGGGCGCTGTACCGCTCGACGAGCCGCCGCAGCGCCGTCCTACGATCCGCCCCGGCGGCCACCTCCTGGTGGTACACCCGAGTCTGCCAGTCCGCGCCGGTGGCCTTCAGGCGGCACCGTTCGTCGATGATCGAGAGGTAGTGGTCGCGGTCGGCCGGGGCGACCTGCCAGGCGTCGAGGCCCGCCGCGGCCAGCGGCAGCAGGTGCTCGCGGACCAGGCGCGTGACCGGCAGCCGCGTGCAGCCGACGGCCGGTGGACCGACCGGCCAGGTCAGCTCGGCGTCGATGCCGTGCCGGCAGGCGGCCAGGAAGTTCTCCTCGGCGGCGGCGAACGGCAGGCTGTCCCACACCGGCTCGGGCTGGTCCGCCAAGGCCCGCACCAGGCCGTAGTAGAACGCGGCGTTGGCGACCGTGTCGGTGATGGTGGGGCCGCTGGACAGCACCCGGTTCTCCACCCGCAGATGCGGCACGCCGTCGGCCACGTCGTAGACCGGGCGGTTCCAGCGGTAGACGGTGCCGTTGTGCAGGGTGAGCTCGGCCAGGCTGGGCACGCCGCCGGCGTCGAGGACCGCCAGCGGGTCCTCCTCCTCGCACATCGGCAGCAGCGCGGGGAAGTACCGGAGATTCTCCTCGAACAGACAGTCCGCGCCGGTGATCCAGCGCTCGCCGAACCAGGTGCGCGGGCGCACGCCCTGGGCCGCCAACTCCGGCGGCCGGCTGTCGGTGGCCTGGAGGAACACCGGGGGGCGGGACTCCGGCCACAGCTCCCGGCCGAAGACGAAGGGGGCGTTTGCGCCGACGGCGACCTGGGCGGCGGTCAGCGCCTGGGCCGCGTTCCAGGTGGCGGCGAAACGATCGGGCGTGACCTGGAGGTGGAACTGCACCGAGGTGCAGGCGGCCTCGGGGGCAATGGACTCGAAGGTCCTGGTCAGCGTCTCGGCGCCGGCCAGGTCCAGGGAGATCCGCTCGCCGCGGGACGCCATGATCTGCTCGTTGAGCAGCGCGTACCGGTCGACGGGGGTGAACGTCTCGGGCCCCATCTCGTCGGCGGTGAGGGTGGGCAGAACACCTATCATGACGATCTGCGCCCCGAATTCACCGGCCATTCGGTCGGCGTATCCGTGAGCGATGCGAAGCTCCTCGGCCAGATCGTCAAAGACGCGTCCGGCCAGCTGCCTCGGGGCCACGTTGAGTTCCAGAGTGAATTTCCCGAGCTCGGTCTGGAAATCGCGGCTCGCCATTCGGGCGAGCACCTCGTCGTTCACCATTCGGGGAACACCACCGGAATCGGCCAGATTCAGTTCCATCTCCACGCCCATGAGGTCGCGGGGCCTGTCGAAGCGCTGCTCGCTCAGCAGCCTCCGCAGCCCGTCCAGACACGCGTGGAGCCTGGCCCGGAACCGCTCCCTGGCCGCCAGGTCGAACCGGTCGGCGACGAGCTTCTCTCCCATGGGCCCACCTCCTGCGTCGAACGCTGCCACGATCCTGCCCACGTCACAGCCCGGGTAACACGCCCTTCGGCCGTCCCGGGCACCGCCATCGGCATATTCCCTTGGAATACCCTGAGGTCGCCACGCGTCACCTTCCGGCCGCCCGGACCCTTCCGGGACGCGGAGCCGGCGACTCGTTTTCTTCTTGCCGAAACCCTCCGGGTCGGCTACATGAAACGTAGAGCGAACATGCCTCGTATAAGCTCCGCCGAAACGCGTGTCTCCCACTCAAGAGGCGACCTACTCCTAAGCGAGAGGCGACCCATCATGTCCCTGCGTATCCCCCCGGCGCCCGCCGCCGCCGAGCGCAGCATCCGTGCCGCGCTCCAGTCGGCGACCGCGCATTCACCACACCCGCTGCACCGGAATCGGGCGGCACTGAGCCCGGCACTCCCGCTTCCCCTGCACCGGCTGGCTCCGGTCACCTCACCCGCCGAACCGCCGCGGGCGCAGCTCACCGGCTGGCGATTTCTGCTGGAGCACGGCGGCCGGGCCGTCGGCGCCGCCGAGACCATGCTCACCGCGGACGGGTGGGCGTTCTCCCACTTCTGCGAGGGCCCGTACATCAGTTCGTCCGAGCGCGCGGTGCGGCGCGCCGAGTCGCTCCCGACCCTCTACCAGCCGCGACTGCTGTCCCTGCCTGAGCTGTACATGTTGACCCTGTGGTTGCACGTGGACCCCGACGCCGACCCGGGAGCCGGCAACCCCGGCCCCGACGACCTGCTGGTGCCGCTGGCGCCGGCGCCGCCCGGCATCGCCGCCGACCAGGCGATCAGCACCGGAGCGCTGCTGCCGCTGCTGCCCCCACGACTCGCCCCGGCCTGACACCCGGCCGCAGGCAAACCCCCAGGGCCGTACCGGCTCGCAACGAGGCGGTACGGCCCTGGGGGTTTCCCGACGCGGCTCAGCCCGCGTAGTCGGACATCGGCGGGCAGGCGCAGACCAGATTGCGGTCGCCGAAGGCACCGTCGATGCGGCGCACCGGCGGCCAGTACTTGTCCTGGCGGTCGGTGTGCGCGGGGAACGCCGCCTCCTGCCGCGTGTAGGGGTGCGGCCAGTCGCCGGCCAGTTGCTCCGCGGTATGCGGCGCGCCGGCCAGGGGGTTGTCGTCGCGAGGCCACTCCCCCGCCGCGACCCGGTCGATCTCGGCGCGGATGGCGATCATGGCCTCGCAGAACCGGTCGAGTTCGGCCAGGTCCTCGCTTTCGGTCGGCTCGATCATGAGCGTCCCCGGTACCGGGAACGACATGGTCGGGGCGTGGAACCCGTAGTCGATGAGTCGCTTCGCCACGTCGTCGATGCTGATACCGGTGGCCTTGGTCAGCGGGCGGACGTCGATGACGCACTCGTGGGCGACCAGTCCGTCGGGGCCGGTGTAGAGCACGGGGAAGTGCGGTTCGAGACGCCGGGCGACGTAGTTGGCGCTGAGCACGGCGAGCTGGGTCGCGCGGCGCAGCCCCTCGGCGCCCATCAGCCGCAGGTAGGCCCAGGAGATCGGCAGGATGCCGGCCGAGCCCCAGGGCGCGGCCGAGACCGGTCCGACGCCGCCCTCAGGCCCCGCGGCCGGCTGCAACGGGTGGCCCGGCAGATACGGGGCCAGGTGGGCGCGCACCGCCACCGGGCCGACGCCGGGACCGCCGCCGCCGTGCGGGATGCAGAAGGTCTTGTGCAGGTTCAGATGCGAGACGTCGGCGCCGAAACGGCCGGGACGGGCCAGCCCGACCAGGGCGTTGAGGTTGGCGCCGTCCACGTAGACCTGGCCCCCGGCGTCGTGCACGGCGGCGCAGACCTCGGCGATGTCCGCCTCGAACACGCCGTGGGTGGAGGGGTAGGTGGCCATCAGCACGGCGAGCTCGTCCCGGTGCCGGTCGACCTTGGCCCGGAGGTCGGCGGCGTCGATGTCGCCATTCTCGCCGGTCGCCACGACCACGACGCGCATTCCGGCCAGCACGGCGCTGGCGGCGTTGGTGCCGTGCGCGGACGACGGGATGAGGCAGACCGTGCGGCCGGACTCGCCGCGGTCGCGGTGGTAGGCGCGAACCGCCAACAGGCCGGCCAGCTCGCCCTGGGAGCCGGCGTTGGGCTGCAGGGAGACCGCGTCGTAGCCGGTGATCTCGGCGAGGCGGCGCTCCAGGTCACGGATCAGGGTCAGGTAGCCCTGGGCCTGGTCCAGCGGCGCGAACGGGTGCAGCTCGGCGAACTCCGGCCAGGTGATCGGCTCCATCTCCACCGCGGCGTTGAGCTTCATGGTGCAGGAGCCCAGCGGGATCATGCCGCGGTCCAGCGCGTAGTCGCGGTCAGCGAGCCGACGCAGGTAGCGCATCATCGCCGTCTCGGAGCGGTGGCGGTGGAAGACCGGGTGCGCGAGGTACTCGTCGACGCGCAACAGCGCGTCCGGCAGGGCGTCGGGGGTGTCGGCGTCCAGTGCGTCGACGTCGCCGGGGTCGCCCGGGACAGCGCCGTTGCCCGCCCCGGCCGCGGTGAAGGCGGACCAGATCTCGGTCAACCGCTCTCGGGTGGTGGTCTCGGCGCAGGCGATCCCGACGTGGTCGGGGTCGGTCAGCCGGAGGTTGATCCCCGCCTCGCGGGCCGCCGCCACCACGGCCGCGGCCCGGCCGGGGACCCGGGCGGTGACGGTGTCGAAGAACGTGCGATGCGCCACCTCGACCCCGGCGGCGGTCAGGCCGGCGGCGAGCAGGGCGGCGTAGCGGTGGGTGCGCCGGGCGATGGCGGCGAGCCCGTCGGGACCGTGGTAGACGGCGTACATGCCGGCGATCACGGCGAGCAGCACCTGGGCGGTGCAGATGTTGCTCGTGGCGCGTTCCCGGCGAATGTGCTGCTCCCGGGTCTGCAGGGCGAGCCGGTAGGCGGAGCCGCCGGCGGCGTCGCGGGAGACGCCGACCAGGCGTCCTGGCAGGTTCCGGGTGTAGGCGTCGCGCACCGCCATGAAGCCGGCGTGCGGGCCGCCGAAGCCCATCGGGACGCCGAAGCGCTGGCTGGAGCCCACGGCGATGTCGGCGCCGAGATCGCCGGGCGCGGTGAGCAGGGTGAGGGCGAGCAGGTCGGCGGCCAGCACGACGACGGCGCCGAGCTCGTGCGCCTGGCCGATGAGGGCGCGCGGGTCACGCAGGGCACCGGACGCACCCGGGTACTGCAGGAGCATGCCGAAGACGCCGCGCTCGACGGCCTCGGCGGGGATGCCCGCGGACAGGTCGGCCACCAGCACCTCGAGGCCGGCGGGCTCGGCACGGGTGGTGAGGACGGCGACGGTCTGCGGCAGACAGTCGGCGTCCACCAGGAACACGCCGCCCTTGACCCGGCCGACGCGGCGGGCGAGCGCCATGGCCTCAGCGGCGGCGGTGCCCTCGTCCAGCAGCGAGGCGCCGGCCGTGGGCAGGCCGGTGAGCTCGGCGACCACGGTCTGGAAGTTCAGCAGCGCCTCCAGCCGGCCCTGCGAGATCTCCGGCTGGTAGGGCGTGTACGCGGTGTACCAGGCCGGGTTCTCCAGCACGTTGCGCCGGATGACCGGCGGGGTGACGGTGCCGTGATAGCCCAGCCCGATCATGGAGTGCAGGACGGTGTTTCGGCCGGCGAGGTCACGCAGTTCAGCCAGCACCTCGGCCTCGCTCCTGGCCGGCGGCAGCCGCAAGGCCTCGGCGGTCCTGATCGCCGCGGGGACGGCGGCGGTGGCCAGCTCCTCCAGCGAGCCGTAGCCGACATGCGCGAGCATCTTCGCCTCCGCCTCGGCGTCCGGCCCGATATGCCGGTCGGCGAAGGGGGTGCCCTGCTCGAGGGTGGTCAGCGGGATGCGGTTGGCAGTCATCAGCCTGAGTGCTCCTCCCGGTCACGAGCGACCTCGGGGCGCCGGAGCCAGGTGCCCCGGACGGCCTCCCCCTCTGTCGTGTGACCTGAGAGCTTCGCCCTGCCGGGCGCCCGGCACGGCTTGCACCGTCGGTGAGGGAGGATCCGCGGCCGGTGTCGCGGGCCCGCCCTGCTTTCCAGAGCGGTCTGGCTCGCGCGGTACGGGGGCCTGAGAGATTCCGGGGAGGAGTTGCTCCTTCGGCGTCTCCGGTCTGTCGACCGAAGAACTCTCCCGCGCGAGGTGTTCGACCGCTTCCGAGCCTACCAGCGTGCCTTTTCCGCGGCGTTTCGGCGGTGGATGCGCCCCCCTGCTCGCCGCCGGACCGCCCGCGCGATGCACCGGTCGCCCGCCTCGACTGGCTGTCGGACGGAATGTGCCCTTTCGTAGGGTAATAAGAGGGATGCTGGAGAGAAGAGGAAAGCGGGGATTTCCGGGAGGGGAGAGTGCCACTGGCCAGTGGCGATCAGTTGGAGGAGACCGTGCAGACCGATATCGACCCGCGCAGCCTGATCGGGTGCAAGGCATTCGACCGAGACGGCACCAAGATCGGCACCGTGGATGAGGTCTATCTCGACGACGCGACCGGGGCCCCGGAGTGGGCGGCGGTACGCACCGGGCTGTTCAGCCGGGACGCGTTCGTGCCGCTCGAGCCGAGCGAGGTCGTGGCCGATGCGCTGCGGGTGCCGTTCGACCGGGCGCTGATCCGGCAGGCCCCGGACTTCGGCGTGGGCCGGCACCTGTCGCCCGAACAGGAGCTGCAGCTGTACCACCACTACGGGCTCGACGTGCCCGGCTCCGAGACCGCGCCGTCCGGCGGCGACTTCGGGCGGCTCGCCTCACCGCCCGAGGACGCCTGAGCGGCGTCCGGCGGGACGAGCGGCAGCGCCGCGGACCGGCGCAGCAGGAGATCGTCCACGGCGAAGGTGCGGACCCGCCCGGGCGGCGAGTCCGGCCGCTCGAAGCGCACCGTGACCCGGCCGGCTCCGCTGCCCTGCACCCATCCGGGCCCGTGCCGCTCGTGCTGGACGTCCGCGCCCGGAAACCAGTCCCGGTCCACCGGGCGGCCGCCGGGGGCCGGCTCGCCGCCGTCCTCGGCGCCCGCGGTCTCGGCCTGCCGCTCCGGCGCGGGTCTTCGCTCCGGTGCCGCCCGGGTGGCCTGCGCGAACAGGTCCTCCTGGGTGAAGTCGGCGAGGCCGCTGACACCCACCCCGAGCAGCCGCACCCCGGCCGACGTGTCCACGCCGGTGAGCAGGCGCTGGGCCGCCTCCAGGATCACCGCGGGATCGTCGGTCGGCCCGCGGAGCGTCTCGGACCGGGTGAGCGTGGTGAAGTCGAAACTGCGCACCTTCAGCACGACGGTGCGGCCCGACCGGCCGGCGGCCCGCAGCCGCTCGGCGCACCGGCGGGCCAACCTGGTCACCTCGAAGCCGATCTGGCTCCGGTCCGTGAGGTCGGTGGCGAAGGTGTCCTCGACGGAGACCGACTTGGCGTCCCGGTCCGGCTCCACGCGGCGCTCGTCGATGCCCCGCGCCATCGCGGACACCGAGGCGCCGTGCGCCTTGCCGAGCAGCCGCAGCAGCTCCGCCTCGCCGGCCCTGGCCGCGTCCCCGACCGTGCTGATGCCGGCCCGGCGCAGGGTCTCGTCGGTGGCCGGTCCGACGCCCGGGAGGGTCCGCACGGGCAGCGGCGCGAGCAGCTCGCGTTCGGTGCCCGGCTCGATGAGCACCAGCCCGTCCGGCTTTGCCTGCTCCGAGGCGATCTTGGCGAGCATCTTGGAACCGGCCAGCCCGACGGAACCGGTCAGCCCGGTCGCCTCCCTGATGCGCTCCCGCAGGCGGCTGCCCGCCACGCGGGCCTGCTCCGCCGTGGCGGCGGTGCCGCCGGCCGCCAGGTCGACGAACGCCTCGTCGAGGCTGAGCGGCTCGACCAGCGGGGACAGCTCGGCCAGCAGGCCCATCACCACCCCGCTGATCTCCCGGTAGACCGCGAAGCGCGGGGTGAGGTACGCGGCGTTCGGGCACAGCCGCCGGGCCTGGGCGGTGGGCAACGCCGAGCGCACCCCGAAGCGACGCGCCTCGTACGAGGCGGTCGCGACCACGCCGCGTGGGCCTAGGCCGCCGACGATGACCGGCTTCCCCCGCAGGCTCGGCTTGGCCGCCTGCTCCACCGATGCGTAGAAGGCGTCCATGTCGAGGTGGAGAATCGTCGGTTCGCCCCGCACCCCTCCGATGGTGCCGCACGGGTCTGACAACGGCGTCGCCCGACGCCCCGTGGATCAGCCGGTGCGGTGCCGCCGACGCGCGAGCTCGTCGGCGGGATGCTCGACGGAGACCCGCTCGCCGGTGTCCGCGCGCTCGGCTGGCAGCTGCGCCAGCGCGCCCTCCACGTCGGCCCATACGGCGCCCACCGCGATGCCGAAGACCCCCCGGCCGCCGCGCAGCAGCTCGGCCAGCTCCTCGGGTGACGCGCAGCGGTAGACGGCCGCGCCGTCGCTCATCAGGGTCATCCCCGTCAGCTCGGCGAGCTCGGCGCAGCGCAGGGCGCGCACCGCGGTGCGAATGCTCTGCAGGGACACCCCGGTGTCGAGCAGCCGCTTGACGATCTTGAGCACCAGCACGTCGCGGAAGCTGTACAGGCGCTGGGTGCCCGAGCCGTGGGCCGGGCGGATGCTCGGCTGCACCAGTCCCGTCCGCGCCCAGTAGTCCAGCTGGCGGTAGGTGATGCCGGCCGCCTCGCAGGCGCTCGGGCCGCGGTAGCCGAGGCGCTCCCGGTCCCCCCGGCCCTGCGGGGCCACGGTCTGCCGAAGCTCGCTCGGTGGCGATCCGGGAAGGGCCGACACCCCACCCACCGCTCCTCTGTCCCCGTTACCTGCCACGCCGGCCTCCGTTCCGCATGCCCCGACCGTGCCCGAACCGCTCACCGACTGTCACGATGAGCACGCACACAGCGCTCCTCCCAAGACATGCCCCATCGACGCTAGGGATGCACACGCGGCACGTCAACGATCGCCACGCGCCGCTACTGGTTGCTCGTGCCGAAGTCCTCCGGGGAGATCTGGTCGAGGAACTCGCGGAACCTCTCCACCTCGTCCTCCTGCTCGTCGGGGATGATGATCCCCGCGTCGTCGAGCACCGCGTCACTGCCGTAGATCGGCGTGCCCACGCGCAGCGCGAGCGCTATGGCGTCGGACGGACGGGCGCTGACCTCCACCCCGCTGGCGAACACGAGCTCGGCGTAGAAGACCCCGTCCCTCAGGTCGGTGATGCGCACCGCACTGAGCTCCTGTCCCACCGCCTCCAGCACGTTCTTGAAGAGGTCGTGCGTCAGCGGCCGGGCAGGGGTCATCCCCTGTTGGGCGAACGCGATGGCGGTCGCCTCCCCGGGTCCGATCCAGATCGGGAGGTAGCGATCGCCACCCACTTCACGCAGTAGCACGATGGGCTGATTGTTGGGCATTTCCACCCGTACGCCCACGACGTCGAGCTGATTCACACAGCAACCCTAGGACGTGCCCGGTGCATTTGGATAGTCGAGAGCCCCCGCTCGGCGCGCCTTCGGCCCCGCGGGGCTCACGCACCGTACCGGCTGACGAAGTAAACCAGCCGGTACTTGCCGATCTGGACCTCGTCACCGTTGGTCAGTATCGCCGAGTCGATGGGCTCACGGTTGACGTAGGTGCCGTTGAGACTGCCGACGTCACTGGCGGTGAACCCACCCTCGACCTGCCGCCGGAACTCCACGTGCCGCCGGGAGACCGTCACGTCGTCGAGGAAGATGTCGCTCTGCGGGTGGCGGCCGGCGGTGGTCAGCTCCCCGTCGAGCAGGAAGCGGCTGCCGGAGTTCGGTCCGCGGCGGACGATCAGCAGCGCCGACCCCGGGGGCAGGGCGTCGACCGCGGCCTGAGCCTCGGAGGACAGCGCAGGCGCCGGATGCTGGCCGGTCACCTCCGCCTCGTACGCCTCCAGGCCGGAGATCGAGATCGTGGAGGTGGTCTCGGAGGACACCTCGCCGCCGGGCCGCAGCGCGTTACCGCAGTTGGAGCAGAAGCGGCTGGTCGCCGGATTCCGGTGGCCGCACCTGGCACAGCCGACGGCACCCTGGGAGCCTATGTCACCGGGAGCCCCGACCTCGTCACGGAACAGCGGGCGGCCGGGCTCCGCTCCGGACGCCGGCGCTGGCTCGCCATGTTGGCGGGCACGGGCCCGTGCGGCACTGTGCACGCCGCTCCGCCGCCTGCCGAACAACCGAGCGAAAAAACTCACCAGCGTTCCCCTCGCACCTAGCCCGCCCCGGGCGGACGGGCCGTCCATTGTCTCTCACGGGCCGTGAACGACGTCCTGTCAACGTGCTCGGCCCTCGTCCAGTTTCCCTCACGGAACGCCACCGACTGTTGGCGGCCCCCTGTGCGGCGAGATCCGGTCACGGTGACGACTGAGCGTAGTCATGCTGCTCCGCCGTCCGCAAGGCGTGCACGGTGACCTTCTCGTCGCGGGCGCACGGGACCGCCCTCCGACCCCGGGGGCGGTCCCGCCGTTCCGGGGGTCAGCGGTCGGCGCCGTCCACCACGGACGACCAGGTGTCCAGCAGCTCCGAGGCCGCCGCGTCGTCCGGTCCCTCGGCCCACAGGTGGGTGACCGCCTCGGCGGGGTCCGGCAGCACCAGCACCCACCTGCCGTCCGGTTCCACCACGCGCACGCCGTCGGTGGTGTCCACGGATCGCTCCCCGGCCGCCTCGACGACGCTGCGCATGACCAGCCCCTTGACCGCCCACGGGGTGGCGATGTCGCGCCGCAGCACGTGCGCCCGCGGGATCCGGGCGTCGATCTGGCTCAGCGAGAGCTGGGTGCGGGCGACCAGCCCGATGAGCCGCGCGAAGGCCGCCGTGGCGTCGAAGACGGAGGAGAATTCGGGGATGATGAAACCGCCCTGCCCGTCGCCGCCGAAGACCGAGCCCTCCTTGTGGGCGGCGTGCGTCAGGTCGTGCGGCGAGGTGGTCGTCCACTCCACCTGCGTGCCGTGGTACGCGGCCACCTGCTCGGCGATGCGGGTGGTGGTCACCGGCAGCGCCACCCGGCCGCTGCGCCGCTCCGCCGCCACCAGGTCGAGCATGACCAGCAACGCCCGCTGGTCCTCGATGATCCGGCCGCGCTCGTCGACCAGCGCCAGCCGCTCGCCCACCGGGTCGAAGCGGACCCCGAAGGCAGCCCGGGCCGATGAGACGATCTCGCCGAGCCGCACCAGGCCGGCGCGGCGGGCGTCGGCGGACTCGGTGGGCCGGGCCTCGTCGAGGCCGGGGTTGATGGTCAGGGCGTCGACGCCGAGCCGGCCGAGCAGGCTGGGCAGCACCAGGCCGGCGCTGCCGTTCGCCGCGTCCACCACGATCTTCAGCCCGGACTCGGCCACCCCCGTGGTGTCGACGGCCCGCAGCACGGAGCCGGTGTAGGCGTCGAAGACGCTGGCCGGGAAGCGCAGGTCGCCGATCTCGCCGGGGAACGCGCGGCGGTACTCCTGGCGGGCGTAAACCCGGTCCAGCTTCCGCTGGCCGGCCTGGGACAGGTCGGCGCCGCGCTCGTCGAAGAACATGATGTCGACGGAGTCGGAACGACCCGGGGTGGTGCGGATCATCACCCCGCCGGCGCTACCGCGGGCCGTCTGCTGACGGGCGACGGGCAGCGGCACGTTCTCCAGGTCGCGCACGTCGATGGCGCTGGCCTGGAGGGCCGAGATCACGGCGCGCTTCAGAGCGCGGGCGCCCCGGGAGTGGTCCCGAGCGGTGGTGACCGTGGAGCCCTTCTTGAGGGTGGTCGCGTAGGCGCTGGCCAGGCGGACGGCGAGCTCGGGGGTGATCTCGACGTTGAGGATGCCGGAGACGCCGCGGGCGCCGAAGAGCTGGGCCTGACCGCGGGACTCCCAGATGACCGAGGTGTTGACGAAGGCACCGGCCTCCACGGTCTTGAACGGATAGACGCGGACGTTGCCCTGGACGATGGACTCCTCGCCGACCAGGCACTCGTCGCCGATGACGGCGCCGTCCTCGATCCGGGCGGCGCGCATCACGTCGGTGTTCTTGCCCACGACGCAGCCGCGCAGGTTGGTCTGCGGCCCGATGTAGACGTTGTCGTGCACCACGGCGCGGTGCAGGAAGGCGTCGGACTTCACCACGACGTTCGAGCCGATCACGGAGTGCTCGCGGATCTCGGAGCCGGCCTCGACCTTGGCGTAGTCGCCGATGTACAGCGGGCCCCTGAGCTTGGCGTCCGGGTGCACCTCCGCGCCCTCGGCGATCCACACGCCGGGCGAGATCTCGAAGCCGTCGATCTCGACGTCGACCTTGCCCTCCAGGACGTCCGCCTGAGCCTTGACGTAGCTCTCGTGGGTGCCGACGTCCTCCCAGTAACCCTCCGCGATGTACCCGTAGACCGGGTGGCCCTCCTTCATCAGGCGCGGGAAGACATCCCCCGACCAGTCCACGGAGACGCCTGCCTCGACATAGTCGAAGACCTGCGGTTCCATCACGTAGATACCGGTGTTGACGGTGTCCGAGAAGACCTGGCCCCAGGTGGGCTTCTCCAGGAAACGCTCCACGCGGCCGTCGTCGTCGACGATCGTGATGCCGAACTCCAGGGGATTGGGGACCCGGGTCAGGCAGACGGTGACCATGGCGCCCCGCTCCCGGTGGAAGCGGATGAGGTCGGACAGGTCGAAGTCGGTGAGGGCGTCTCCCGAAATGACCAGAAAGGGGGCGTCCTTCAGCGCCTCCTCCGCGTTCTTGACACTTCCCGCCGTGCCCAGAGGCTTCTCCTCATGGGCGTAGGTGAGGTCCATCCCGAGGTCCTCACCGTCGCCGAAGTAGTTCTTCACCAGAGAGGCCAGGAACTGCACCGTGACCACGGTCTCGGTGAGGCCGTGCCGCTTCAGCAGCCGGAGCACGTGCTCCATGATGGGACGGTTCACGACGGGCAACAGCGGCTTGGGCATGCTCGCGGTCATGGGGCGCAGCCGGGTGCCCTCGCCACCAGCCATTACGACGGCCTTCATATCGGAAGTGTCCTCCTCGGGGAGTTGACAGTCACTCCGACTGCGCCCGTCTGGAGTGGCCCGGGCGCGGGGTGGCTTCGGCTCCCCGAATGCGGCGGCACGGGTGGGCGCCAGGGCCCCTGCGACGCTGCCAGGGCGAGCTCAGTCGGTGGTGGTATCCGCCGTCAGGAGGCGGCGGACCTGGACCACGTAGAGGATCCCTGCCCACCAGTAGAGTGCCGTACCCCAGCCGGCGAATGCCCATCCGAAAATAGCAGCGAGTGATGCGACTGTGCCACTTCCGTCACTGAGCAGCAGCAACGGGAAGGCGTACATCAGGTTGAAGGTGGCCGCCTTGCCGAGGAAGCTGACCTGCGGCGGGCCGTATCCGTGCCGGTCCAGGAGCCACACCATGACCAGCAGCAGCGCCTCGCGGGCGAGCAGGGCCACGGTCAGCCACAGCGGCAGGATCTCGCGCCAGGTCAGGCCGACCAACGTGGCGAGGATGTACAGCCGGTCGGCGGCCGGGTCGAGCACCCGGCCCAGCGCGCTGATCTGGTTCCAGCGGCGGGCCAGCTTGCCGTCCAGGTAGTCGGTGACGCCGCTGGCGGCGAGCACCAACAACGCCCAGCCGTCGAGTTCGGGGCCGTCGAACACCGGCGAGAGCACCAACCAGAGGAACACCGGCACGCCCAGCAGCCGGGCCATGCTCAGCAGGTTCGGGATGGTGAGGACCCGGTCGGTCTGAATGCGTGTCTCCTGGACCTCCACCCGGAAGCCTCCCGTGTTTTCCCTGCTCCGTACGCCGGTGCGTCTCGTGGCCCCCTGACCCTACCGGCCGCCGAGCGGACGCGTGCGCGCGCATGACTTAGGCTGCTGTGTGGCATTCACGGGGGACGGCCGCCAGACGACGACGGACGTGGGACGTGACATGACTACCAGGCTTCGAGGTGTCGGCGTCAGCCCGGGCATGGCGATCGGCGAGGTTCGACGCATGGGGACGGCGCCGGTGGAGCCGCCGACCCGGCGGATCGACCCGGCCGAGGCGCCGGCCGAGCAGAAGCGGGCACGCCAGGCCGTCGAGGGAGTGGCCGCCGATCTGCTGGCCCGGGGGAACGTGGCGGGGGGCGCGGCCGAGGAGGTGCTGCGGGCCCAGGCCCTGATGGCTGAGGACCCGGAGCTCGTCACCGACGTGGAGCGCCGGATCGCGGCCGGCACCGCGGCGGAGCGTGCGGTGTACGACGCGTTCGCCCGGTACCGGGAGCTGCTGGCCGGGGCCGGCGACTACCTGGCGGGCCGGGTGGCGGACCTGGACGACGTGCGTGACCGGATCGTCGCCCGGCTGCTGGGGGTGCCGATGCCGGGCGTCCCTGAGGGCGACGAGCCGTACGTTCTGGTGGCCAGGGATCTGGCGCCGGCCGACACAGCGCTGCTCGATCCCGCGCTGGTGCTCGGCTTCGTCACCGAGGAGGGCGGCCCGACCAGCCACAGCGCCATCCTGGCGCGGGCTCTCGGGGTGCCGGCGGTGGTGGCGCTGCGCGACGCCGCGCGGCTGGAGGACGGCACGGTGGTGGTCGTGGACGGCTCGACCGGTGAGGTCCTGGTCAACCCCAGCGCCGAGGAGCGGGCGGAGCGGGCCCGGGTGGCCAGCGAGCGCGCGGCGGAGCTGGCGGCCGTGAGCGGCCCCGGCGCCACCCGGGACGGCCACAAGGTGCCGCTGCTGGCGAACATCGGCGGCCCGGCGGACGTCGCCGCGGCGGTCGAGGCCGGCGCCGAGGGGGTGGGGCTGCTGCGCACCGAGTTCCTGTTCCTGGACGGCGGGGAGCGTGCCCCGTCGGAGGAGGCGCAGAGCGCGGCCTACCGCCAGGTGCTGGAGGCGTTCCCCGAGGGGCGCGTGGTGGTCCGGGTGCTGGACGCTGGGGCGGACAAGCCGCTGCCCTACCTCACCCGGAGCAAGGAGCCGAACCCGGCGCTGGGCGTGCGCGGACTGCGGGCCCTGCTCGACCGGCCCGAGGTGCTCGCCGGCCAGCTGCGGGCCCTGGCCCGGGCCGCCGATGGGCTGCCCGTGTACCTGGAGGTGATGGCCCCGATGGTGGCCGACCGGGCCGACGCCCGGGCGTTCGCCGACGCCTGCCGGGCCGCTGGGCTGAGGGCGAAGGCCGGGGCGATGGTGGAGATCCCGGCCGCCGCGCTGCGCGCCCGCTCGGTGCTCCAGGAGGTGGAGTTCCTGTCGCTGGGCACCAACGACCTGGCGCAGTACGCGTTCGCCGCGGATCGGCAGGTCGGCTCGGTGTCGCGGTTGCAGGACCCGTGGCAGCCGGCGCTGCTCGACCTGGTGGCGATGACCGCGGAGGCGGCCAAGGCCGAGGGCAAGAGCTGCGGGGTGTGCGGCGAGGCGGCCGCGGACCCGCTGCTGGCCTGCGTGCTGACCGGGCTCGGCGTCACCAGCCTGTCGATGGCCTCCGGCGCGCTCGCCGGCGTCCGCGCCGCGCTGGCGGAGCACACCCTGGCGCAGTGCGAGCGGGCCGCCGCGGCGGCGCGGGCCGCGGACAGCGGGGCCCACGCGCGGGTCGCCGCGGAGGCCGCGCTCGCCGCACGCTGACCGGCGGCCGTCAGTCCGGCGGCGATGTCAGCCCGGGGCAGCTGCTCGGCGGCAGGGCGTGAGCGTCCTGGTACGTCGCGCCGTCCTCCGGCGGCAGCTGACTCCCGGTGCGCGCGTCGATCCGGTAGGCGGCGCGGACGCCCGCCGCGCTCAGCGGACTCACCAGGCCGTGCCGCAGGCTCCAGCCGCGGACGCGACCGGCCTCCGGCCGAGCCTCGCCTCCCGGGTCGGGCGTGAGACGGGGATCGCGATCCTGGCCCGGCTCGGCACCGAGCGCGCGGGCGTGACCCGAGTCGGGGCCGGAGTCGGGGCCGGAGTCGGGATCTGGGCTCGGGCGTGGATTCGGGTCAGGGTCGCGGACCGGGCCGGGGTGGGGGGCAGGAGCGGGCTCCGACAGGGGACGGGAGCGCAGCACCAGGCCGCCGGGCTGGCCGGTGGCCAGCCCGGCGGCGAGCACGGTGCACAGCACCAGGGCGTCGGGCTCCGGCAACCGCACGGCCGCACCTGGCCCCAGCTCCGCGCGCAGTGCCGCCGTCAGCGGCCCGGTGTCCGCGGCAAGGCTGCACACCAGGTGGTGTCGGCCGGGCCCCGCGCCGTCCAGGACGGCGCCCAGGGCGGCGGTGGCCCGCTGGAAGGCGCAGTGCGGCAGCGGCGCCCCGCAGTCGGGGCAGCCGCCGGCCCCGGCGAGCAGGTCGGTGGCGAGCTCCCAGACGAGCCACCGGTCGTGCTCGGCCAGCAGTCGCGGCAGCAGCCGGCTGAGGGGCTGCCCCCGGTACGCGACGGTCGCGCCGTGGACGGCGATCTCGCCGGCGTACCGGGCGCGACTGGACGGGCTGTCGGGGTCGAGCGCCTCCCGCTCGCACCACTCCGCGAAGTCCGCCGGGTCGAACAGGGTGACGCCGGTGTACCCGTGCCGCCCGGCCATCGAGCGCAGCTGGGCCTCGGCATGGCGCAGGTAAGCCGGGTGGTCGGCGAAGCGGAAGCTGGGATACCGCCGCATCAGCGCGAAGCCGGCCTCGTCGGGAACGATGGCCAGGGTGCCGGCGGTTTCCTCCGCGCGCCCGCCGGCCCCGCTACCTCCCGTGCCGCCGTCTCGTCCGGTGTGTGCCATGACTCCCCCTCAACGGATCGGATGCAATTCGTCACTCACCGTAGTCGTCGCCACTGACAGTGGCCCGCTCGCGGGCGAGCCGGGCGTAGAACGCGAGCACTTCGGGGTCGTCGACCGAGCCCTGGTTCACCGCGACGTCCATCGAGGCGCCCTGGAGCAGCCGTTTGACCGGCACCTCCAGGCGCTTGCCGGTCAGGGTGTGCGGCACCCCGGGAACCTCGATGACCTCGTCGGGAACGTGGCGGGGTGACAGCCGTTCCCTGATGACCCGCCGGATCCGGTCGCGCAACGCGTCGTCCAGCGTGGCCCCGTCGGCGAGGTGGACGAACAGCGGCATCCAGTACTCACCGCCGTCCCGTTCGAGGCCGATCACCAGCGACTCGCGGATCTCCGGCAGCCGCTCCACGGTCTCGTAGATGTCCGCCGAGCCCATCCGCACGCCCTGCCGGTTGAGCGTGGCGTCGGAGCGTCCGTGGATGACGACGGTGTTGCGGGAGGTGAGGGTGGTCCAGTCGCCGTGCCGCCAGACGCCGGGGAACATCTCGAAGTAGCTCTCGCGGTAGCGGTCCCCTTCGGGATCGTTCCAGAACCGCAGGGGCATCGAGGGCATCGGCGTGGTGACGACGAGCTCGCCGACCTCGTCCGTCAGCGGCGTGCCGTCCGCGCCGAAGGAGCGCAGGTCGGTGCCGAGACAGGGGGCCTGCAGCTCGCCGGTGTACACCGGGAGGGTCGGCACGGCGCCGGCGAAGCAACTGCACACGTCCGTGCCGCCGCTCACCGAGGCGATCCACAGATCGGCGGAGACCTCGTCGTGCAGCCAGCGGAAGCCGTCGGGCGGCAGCGGGGACCCGGTGGTGGCGACGCAGCGAGTCGCGGAGAGGTCCAGCTCGCGGCCGGGCCGCACGCCGGCCTTGGCGCAGGCCATCACGTAGGCGGCGGAGGTGCCGTAGAGGGTGGCACGGGTGGCCTCGGCGACCCGCCACTGGGCGGCGGTGTCCGGATAGCCGGGGGCGCCGTCGTAGAGCACCACGCACGAGCCGACGAGGAGCCCGGAGACCAGGAAGTTCCACATCATCCACCCGGTGGAGGTGTACCAGAACAGCCGGTCGTCCGGGCCGAGGTCGCAGTGCAGGCCGAGCTGCTTGAGGTGCTCCAGCAGGATGCCGCCCTGGGACTGCACGATGGCCTTGGGCAGCCCGGTGGTGCCGGAGGAGTACAGCACCCACAGCGGGTGGTCGAAGGGCAGCGGCTCGAACTCGGGCTCGGCGTCGTCGTCACCGGTCGGCTCGGTCGCCGCGGACCACTCCAGGGCGCCGGCGGGAGCCGGCGTGCCGAGCCGCGGCACGTGGACGACGGCGCGGAGCGTGGGCAGTCCCTCGCGCAGTTCGGCGACGGTCCCGGTGCGGTCGTGCTCGCGGCCGCCGTAGCGGTAGCCGTCCACGGTGATCAGCACGGCGGGTTCGACCTGTTGGAAGCGGTCGAGTACGGCGCGCGCGCCGAAGTCAGGGGCGCAGGAGGTCCATACCGCGCCCACCGCCGCGGTGGCGAGCAGAGCGATGACGGCCTCGGGGATGTTGGGCAGGTAGCCGGCGACCCGGTCCCCGGGGCGCACGCCCAGGCGGCGCAGCGTGGACGCCAGCGCGCCGGTCCGGCGGCGCAGTTCCGCCCAGCTGACCGGCTCAGGACGGTGCTGCTCGTCGATCCGCAGCAACGCGGGGCGGGCGGCCCTGTCGGGGTCCTGGCCGGGGCGCAGGGCATGCTCGGCGTAGTTGAGCCGGGCGCCGTCGAACCAGCGGGCGCCCGGCATGGCGCGGTCGGCGAGCGCGGTCCTGTAGGGGGCGGCGAAGTCGACGCCGAAGAAGTCGGCGACGGCCTCCCAGAAGGTGCCGAGTTCGGTGACCGACCAGCGGTGCAGCGCCGCGTAACTGGCCTCCGGGTCGTCGGGCAGCGGCGCGGGGGCGCCGTGGACCGCCGCGGCGAAATCGTGGAAGCGGGTCAGCCGGGCGGCCGCGACACGGTCGGGGTCCGGCCGCCACAGGGGCTCGGGGGTGGGCGGCGGGGTGGGACGTGCTGTGGTCATGGCGGCTCCGGGGTGCGGATGAGGTGGGCAGGACGATGCCAGCTCCGCACGGGGTGCGCCAGGGCGGGCCGCGCTCTCCCGTGGCCGGGCCGGGCCGACGCTGGTAGGAGTGATCCTATGAGGGGATCAGTCCGCTCTGCCCGTTTCATCACTCTTGAGCGCTTCGCCCGCCTCATGCGGATCACCGGCTTCGTTCTGATCGCGACGTGGCTGGTCTGTGGTCTCGCCGGGTCGCGGGCGCCGGGACGGGTCCCGGAGGAAGCCGCGGCGCCGCCGGAGTTCGTGGCGCTGCGGGACGTCGCGCCGGGCGTCGGGGTGGAGATGCGGTACGCCGGCCGCGACAACTTCGTGGGCGAGGCGATCGACGGCTACCGGGAGCCGGTCTGCCTGCTGACCCGGGACGCGGCCCTGGCGCTGGATCGGGCCCAACGGGCGCTCGCCGCGCGCGGCCTGGGCCTGCGGGTCTACGACTGCTACCGGCCGCGGCGCGCCGTGGAGCACTTCCTGCGCTGGGCCGCGGAGCCGGAGGATGACGGCGTCCGCGCCACGTACCATCCGCGAGTGCCGAAGGCGGAGTTGTTCGCCCGCGGCTACCTGGCCGAACGGTCAGGACACAGCCGCGGCAGCACCGTGGACGTCACGCTGGTGCGCGCCGGAGGCGGCGCCGTGGGCATGGGCACACCGTTCGACTTCTTCGATCCGCGTTCGCATCCGGCGTCCCCGGCGGTGGGCCCGGAGCAGCGGGCGGCGCGGGAGACCCTGCGGGCGGCGCTGGTGGCGGAGGGCTTCGTGCCACTGGCCACGGAGTGGTGGCACTTCATCTTCGAACCGGAGCAGTTCCCCGCGCGCTTCTTCGACTTTCCGGTGGCCCGGTCGTCGCTGGCGGGCGCCGGGACGGACGACAGCGGCGGTTCCGGAGCCACCCCCGTGGGTCCCGGGCCGCCGCTGTCACTGGTCTCCGACGCCGGACGCGGGGCTCCGGTTCACCGCCCGCGGCGTTGTCACCCGTTCGCGACATCCGCGCAGCGACGTCGAGAAGAACCACGCCGGTGGGTCAGCCGCCGGCGCCGGGGCGGGGGCCGCGCTGGGTGGTGGCAAGGTGCGGGCCGACCCGTTTGACCAGGAGGGTCATCTCGTACGCGACCTGGCCGATGTCCGCCTCCGCGTCGGCGAAGACGGCGAGGGCGCTGCCCGAACCGGCCGAGGCCACCATCAGGAAGGCGTCCTCGAGCTCCACCAGGGTCTGCCGCACCCCCCCGGTGTCGAAGTGCCGGCCCACGCCTCGGGCGAGGCTGTGCAGCCCGGAGGCCACCGCGGCGAGTTGCTCACTGTCCTCCCTGCCGAGGGTGCGTGAGGCGCCGCGGGCCAGACCGTCGCTGGACAGTACGAGCGCGTGGTGAACACTCGCGACGCGCTGGACCAGCTCGTCCAACAGCCAGTCGAGCTGGCCGCTCTCCCCTTGCCGCTGCTCTCGCTGATGCTCGTGATGGGATGGTGTGCCGCCGTGGCCCGCGGCCTCCGGTGCGGTCATCGGTTACGCCTCTGTGTCTGTCTATGGTCGTGGTCCGGGCGGGGTCTCCCCCTGCCGGACGTCTGTCTGTTGCCGCCCGCGTCGCCAGCCCCGTTGCAGGGCCGCCATGCGGGTACGTATGGCGTCGGCGTCCAGGTCCGCGGCGGCCCCGGCAGCGGAGTGGCCGCCGGTGTCACCCGCGCCCTCGGACTCCGCTCCGGCACCGGCCGCGCCGGGTCCGTTCCCCGGCATCCGGCCCGCGCGCCGCATCCGTCTCGGGAGCCCGGCACTGGTGGTGTCGGCGCCGCCCTCGCTCTCGGCCGGCCGCTGGTGCTGCACTGGGCCACCCGGTGCCGCCGCGGGAGCGATGTCCGGCGGTGGGCCGACCGTCCGCCCGTGGTCGCTGACCAGTACCGGTGGGTGCGGCCTGCGGGGCGTCCGCAGCGGCGGGTCGGGGTTCCGCGGTGTCGCGTGTTCGACGGCGGCCACCGGGCCGCCGCCAGGGGCCAGTGCGGGATCTGCTCCGCGGCGCGGCGACTCCAGCTCCACCGGCCCGTCGACCGGGAGGTCGAGCTCGGCGGGCAGCGGGGACTGGCGGCCCGGCAGCGCGTCGTGCTCCGTCTCGTCGGTCTCGGTGAGCAGGTCACCTGGGATCAGCGTGACCGCGGTGGTCCCCCCGTACGGGGAGTCCCGCAACGACACCCGCACGCCGTGCCGTTCGGCCAGCCGAGAGACGACGAACAGGCCGAGCCGGTCGGTGTCGGTCAGCTCGAAGTCGGTCGGCTCGGCCAGCCGTTGGTTGGTCTCCTTGAGCGCCTCGGCGGTCATGCCGAGGCCCCGGTCGTGTATCTCCAGGATGAAACCGTGCGGCACCCGCTCGCCCGATACCTGCACCGCGGTGTGCGGCGGCGAGAAGGTCGTGGCGTTCTCCAGGAGTTCGGCGATGAGGTGGGTGAGGTCGGCGACGGCGCCGCCGGCGACCGCCAGCGTGGGCAGCCGGCGCAGCTCGATGCGTTCGCACTCCTCCACCTCGTCGGCGGACGCCCTGACCACGTCCATCAGCTGCTCCGGCCGGCTCCACTGGCGGGGCGGGACGGCGCCGGAGAGCACCATCAGCCCGTCGGCGTGCCGCCGCATCCGGGAGGTCAGATGGCCGAGCCGGACCAGGTCGGCGGCCTGCCCGGAATCCTGCGTGCCGCGCTCGACGGTCTCCACCAGGTTGAGCTGGCGGTGCAGCAGCACCTGGTTGCGGCGGGCCAGGTTGACGAACACCTCGGAGATTCCGCGCCGGGTGATCGACCGCTCCACGGCGGCCGAAACCGCGGCCCGTTGCAGGGTGTTGAGCGACTGGCCGACGCGGCCCAGGTCGTCCGACCCGTACTCGAGCCGCGGCGCCTCGGTCTCCACGTCGACCCGCTCCCCCGCCTCCAGCCGCCGCATCACCCCGGGCAGCCGGACGTCCGCGGCGTCCTCGGCCTCCTTCGACAGGGTGTGCAACTCGCGCAGGTGGCGGCGGCCGAGGCGCAGCGCGACGAACACGGAGAGCAGCACCGCGACGAAGCCGACGCCGCCCACCAGGACGGCGCGCCGCACGAACGCCGAGGTCGCCGGGTCCAGCCGCTCCTGATACCGCTTCTCCGCCTTCTCGCCGAGCCGGTGCAGCTCCTGCAGCGCATTGGAGCCGGCCCGTTCCCACTGTTCGTCGGTCACCGCTCCGGCGCCGCCCGCCAGCAGGCTCTGTTCGGTGCTGTTGAGGACCCGGCCCTCGCCGCTGTCCCAGAAGCTGTCGTAGTCCTGCCGATCCTCCAGCGGGAGTTGCGGCAGGTAGTGGTCGTAGGCCAGGTCCCGCTCCACGATCCGCTCGGCAAGCGACCGGAGTTCGGACTGGGTCATCCGGCCGGCGGACAGCGCGCCGGCCACCAGGGCGTCCTCCTGGGAGAGGTACTCGCGGGCCTGTGCCATGCCGACGACGGCCCGGCCGTGCCGGTCGAGCGCCACGTCCCCGGCGGACTCGAGCGCAGCGGCCAGCCGGAGCCCGGGGTCGGCGACGGTGTTGTACGCCTCCAACGCGCCGGTGAGCGAGATGGTGTTGCTGGTCACCTGGTCCCGCAGCCGGTCCAGCTCGGCCAGGGCGGTGGACAGGTCGCCGAGGGCCTCGATGGCGGCGTCGCTGAGGTCGCCGCGAACGTCCGAGGCGCCGAACTCGACGTCGCGCACGGCGTTGTCGGTGGCGTCCTGGAGGTTCTTGAGACCGCTGCTCAGATCGGCGGGGCGTCGATCGCCGAGCAGGACGAGGGTCTGTCTGCGCTCCTGCTGGATTGCCTCGACGAGCTCCAGGGTGGCCGGGCCCAGGGCGTCACTGGCGGACGCGACGGCGAGCTGTCGTCGTGCCTCTCCGACGGTGATGGCCGTCGCGAACGCCCAGACCGACACGAGCGACAGCAGGGGCACGAGCACCAGCGCCCCTATCCTCCGCCGGATCGACTTGCCGCGAAAGCGCATGCCCTCCCCTATGGTCCCACCGCGCGGTGGTCTGCCCCACCATCCAACAGCGCGAGCCTACTACTGGTATTGGCTCCCGGGCGTCCATCGCGCAGCACGTCCAGCGGGGCGGCGACGCCCGGGGCGGCTGGTCCCGTTCACCTCAGGGCGGCTCATCTTCGTCGCTCGGCCGTCGGCACGCAAGGGGCGTTCTACCATGGAGTGTGCGCAGGACATTTCCGCGCATCTCAGCGTCGGGGGGAGCGACTGCGGAGTGTACGCGAGACCCCGCATGCCGGATCCGGTGCGTGCCGCGGCGGTACGGGCCGTCATCATCCTGTCGCTGACGCTCAGTCAGCTGGTGGTGGTGCTGCTGTGCACGCTGGCCGGCTCCTGGCTGGCGTTCTGGATGCTGCTGTCCACGGTGGCGAGCACGGTGGTGGCGACGTGGGCGGTGCTGGACATCTGGATCACCCGGCAGCAGTGGCGGCAGCGGTACGGGGTGGTGTCGGTGCCCAGCAGCGTGGCGCGGCGCCGGCCGCTGAGCCGCGACTGACCGGCCCCCGGGCCCTCGTCAGGAGGGGCCCTCCGGGGCGGGCCGGCGGAAGACGCGGGTCGCGGTGATCTCGCCGTGGGCCGGTTCGGCGTCCGGATCGTCCGACCGGGGCAGCCCGGGGCGCAGATGCTCCTCGACGCTGATGTACTTCAGGCCGGCGCGCAGGTCCGCGTCGTTCCGCAGCCGGATCACCAGGGGGAACTCGGCGAGCGCCGTCGTGTCGAACAGGCCCGTGGTGTAGAGGAGCTGCACGCCGAGGGCGTCCGCCACGGCGCGCTGGAGCTCCAGCAGGTAGGTGGCGTTGGCGCGGCCGATCGGATTGTCCAGGAAGAGCGTGCCGGCGTGCCGGTGGCGGTCGCGGCCGCGGTCGTTCCCGCGCAGTGCGGCCATGGTGCAGTACAGGGCGATGGCGGCGGTGAGGAGCTGGCCGCCGGAGAAGACGTCACCCATCTGACCGACCGGCACCCGTTCGGCGCGCAGCACGGCGTCGGGCTTGAGGATCTCCACGCCGACGCCACGCGGGCGCAGGGCCGCGTGCACGCCCCTGAGCAGCAGGGACATCCCGTCCCGGCGCAGGTCGGAGTTCTTCTGCACGGCGGCCCTGGTGGTGTCGTCGACGACCTCGCCGAGCCGCTCGGTCAGGGTGGCCTGGTCGGGATCCTCGAAGCGGATGCGCAGGAACTCCTGGCCCGACCATTCGCCGAGGCCTTCGGGCAGCCGGGACAGGCGCTGGGCGGCGCGCAGGGTGTCGAGCGAGGACTCGACGAGGCCGCGCAACCGGTCCACGATGCCCTCGCGGTTGCGCTCCAGCTGCGCCAGCTCGTCGGTGAGCACCCGCAGCCGGGGGGCGAACGCCGCGGACCAGGCGGCGGCGTGGTCGGGCAGGGCGGCGGCGGGCAGCTCTCGGATCTGCTGGCGGGCGGGAGTGCGCACCTGTTCGAAGCGGGTGGCGTTGGCGTGCCGCACCAGCCGGTCGGCCGCCTCACGCACGGCGGCCTCGGCGGCGGACAGGGTGGCGGCGCGGTCGCGCAGGGCGCGGCGGTTCTCGGTGGCGTCCCGCCGGGCCTCGGCCAGGCCGCCCGGGTACGTCTCCGCAGGGCGCCCCCTGCCGTCCGCGCCCTCGGGCCCGTCGCCCGGGGCGTCCTGGTCCTGGCCGGCCCGCTGCGGCTCGCGCAGCAGGTCGCGCAGGAGCGCCGCGGCCTCCTCGAAGCCGCCGGCCGCGTCCCCGGCGAGCCCGTGCTCGCGGAGCAGGTCCTCGTGGGCGGCCCGGGCGGACTCCAGCTCCGCCTCGCGGCCCGACCGCTCGGCGGTGGCGGCGCGCAGCAGCTCGCGGGCCCGCCCCGCGTCGGTCGGCGTATGGTCCGCGGACAGCTCGATATGCACCCCGCCGTCGGCCGGTGCCAGCCGCTCGGCCTCGCCGCGCAGCCGGCCGAGCTGCTCGCTGGCGGTGGCGGCGCGGGACTCCAGCAGCTGCACCAACGACTCGGCGCGGGCCGCGGCGGCCTGCCGGGACGGACCGTCGGCGCCCTCGGGGCCGTCCAGCAGGCGGGCCGCTCGGGTGCGCACCTTCGCGCTGAGTCGGTCGAGCGCGGCGCGGGCGGCGCTCTCGTCACCCTCGGCGCGGGCCTGCTCGGCCCGCAGATCGGCCCCGACGCCGACCTTCTCGTAGAGCTGGGTGGCCGAGCGGTACGCCTCGCGGAGCGCGGGCAGGGAGGCGCGGGCGCCGGCGGCGGCGTCGTCGGGAGCGTCCGTGGGGGCACCGTCGCCGGGGGCATCGTCGGGGACGCCGGAGATCTCGGCGCGCTCGGCGCGGAGCGCCCGGGCGGTGCGGCGGGCGTCGTCGGCGGTGCGCTGGGCGACGCGCCGGTCCTCGTCGGCGGCCCGGGCGCGGGCGAGGCATTCGGTGGCCCGCTCCTCGGCCTCGGCCCCCTCCTCGCCGAGCTCGGTGAGCCCGGTCCGCCAGCGGGCGCGTTCCCTGAGGCGGAAGGCGAGGCCGGCCAGCGCGTCGGCGGAGCGGCTGGCCCGCTGGGCGGCCTCCTGTCGCTCGTCCCGGGCGCTCGCGGTCTCGGCTGCGGCCTGCTCGGCCTCGGCGCGGGCGGCGGCCGTGGCGGCGAGCCGTGCCTCGGCGGCGGTGGCCCCGGCGGCGGTGTGCTCGGCCGCGGCGGCGAGTTCGGCGAGGCGGCCGGCGGGGCAGCCGGCACGCCAGGAGGCCAGCCGGGCGGCGAGCCGCCGGTCGGTGGCGATCCGGGCGGCGAGCCGCCGGATCCGCTCGTCCCGGTCGGCGGTGCGCTCGCGGAGCGCGTGCCGCTCGGCGTCCGCGGCGCGTTCGTCGTGCATTGCCGGGTTCGGCGGCACCAGGAAGACGCCGCTGTCCCCGGCGCCGGGCGGCGGGGTCGGGGCGAGCAGCGCGGCGGCGGTGCCCACGGCCACCGCGGAGCGCGGCAGCAGCGCGACGCCGGAGAGCGCCTCACTGGCCCGGGCGTGGCTGTCGGGATCGGTGATCACCACGCCGTCGACGAGCTCGGGACGGGCGGCGAGCACCGTGGCGTGGTCGGCGGTGGGCACGGCCTGGGCGAGATAACGCCAGCCGGGCAGCGCGGGGATGCCGTGCTCGCCGAGGAACTCGACGGTGGCGAGCACGTCGGAGCTCGGCGGCAGCAGCCCGCCGTCGCCGAGCGCGGCGAGGATCCGGGCGTCGTCAGCGGCGGCGGTGCGCAGCTCGAACAGCTGTCGCTCGGCGTCGGCGACGCCCTCCTCCAGCAGACGGGTGAGGGTCTCCGCCTCGCGGTCCACGTCCTCGGCGGCCAGGCGCGGGCGGCGATCTCCGGGGGCGTCGCCGTCCGACGGGACGGACGGGGCAACGGAGGGGGACTCGGCGGGCGGCAGGCCGAGGAGGGCTGCGAGGCGGTCCTCGGCGGCGAGCACGGCGGCCGTGGCGTATTCGGCGGTCCAGGCCGCCCTGGCGGCCTCGGCGGCGTCCGAGGCGCGGGCGGCGGCGAGCTCCGCCTGCGCGTGGTCCGCGGTGGCCGCCCGGGCACGATCCGCCGTCTGTCGGGCGGCCTCGGCCGCGGCCTCCAGGGCCGCGGCCGCCGTCTGCTCGGCGTCGCTGGCGGCCAGCGCGGCGCGCGCCGGGTCGGCGTGGGATCCCTCGTCCTGGAGCCATCCGGCCTGGACCGCCTGGGCGGTCTCCTGTTCGACCTCGGACAGCCGCTGCCGCAGGTGCTCCGCCTCGCTGCGGGCGCGCTGTGCCTCCGTGGCCGCGGTGGTGGCCTCGCCGTGTGCGGCCTCGGCGGCGGCCTGCAGGACCGCGGAGTGATCCTCGTGTCCGGCCGCCGTCCGTTCGCCGTCCTCGGCGGCGGCGAGCAGCGCCCGGACCAGGGCGGCTGCGGCGCGGGCACGGGCGGCGAGCGCCGGGGCGGCGTCCCGTTCGGCGTCCTGGATGGCGGCGGCGACCCGGGCGGCGCGGTCCGCCGCGGCGCGGTGCAGCAGCACGGTCTCGGCGGCCTGCCATGCGGCGTGCAGCGTGCGGGCGTCGCCTAGCTCGCGGCGCTGCGCGGCGGCGGACTTCTCGGCGGCGGCGAGCGCCAAGGAGGCGTGCCGGTAGGCGAGTTCGGCGGCGATGCGGGAGGCACGGCCGACCGTGCGTTCCGCGTCGGCGACCGCCTGTCCGGCGGCGGCCACCCGGTCGGCCAGGGCGGCGGCCCGCTCGCGCTCCGCCTCGCCACGGGCGGTCAGCCGGCGGGCCAGGCCGCGGGCGCGGTGCTCGGCCTCCCGGTGCCCGCCACGGGCGGTCTCACGTTCGGCGGCCGCCTGGGTGACCCGGGCCAGCAGGTCGAGCGAGCCCGCGGTGAAATCGCGTTCCGCGGTGAGCTCGGCGCGGCGGCCGAGCTTGTGGGCGAAGCCGTGCAGCAGGTCGGCCAGCCCGTCGGTGTCCCGGGTGTCGGTGACGGCGCGCAGCAGCAGATCGGTGAAGTCCGCGTCGTTCTTCACCGCGAAGAGGCCCGCGGCCTCGCCCTCGTCGGCGTTCATCTCGCGCTGGTACCGGAAGAGCTCGGGGTCGAGCCCGAGCCGGCCCAGGTGCTCGATCCAGCGTTCGTGCACCTCCTCCCAGGCGACGTCCAGGTTGGGGTACGCCTTGCCGGTCTCGGTGAGGATGTCGCGGAAGCCCTTCATGGTGCGGCGCCGGCCGCGGGCCCCGGAGGCGCCGTCGCCGCGGGGCCGCAGCGCCGTGGACTCGGCGACGGGCAGCGAGTCGAGGGCCAGGCCGGGTCCCGGCCGGAAGGAGTACCAGGCCTCGGCGAACCGGCGCGGGTCGCCGGAGACCTGGCGGCCGCGCCATTCGCTCACCTTGCCGACGACGACCGTCTCGCCGGTGCGGGTGTGCTGCCACTCCAGGGCGACGTGCCCGCAGTCGTCCGCCAGCAGGAACTTGCGCAGCACGCCGGAGCTGGCGCCGCCCAGGGTGTTTCGGTGGCCGGGGAGCATCACCGAGAAGATGAGCTTGAGCAGCACCGACTTGCCCCCGCCGTTCTCCAGGAAGAGGACGGCGGCGGGGGCCGGGCGACGGGGCGGCCCGGTGGGCTCGTCCTCGAAGAAGTCGGCCTGGGCCGGGGCGGGGCTGGGCACCGGATCGCCGACCCCGCGCAGGTCCAGCACGGTGTCCGCGTAGCGGGCGCCGGCGGGGCCGATGGAGTAGAGGCGGATCCGGGACAGCTCGTACATGGCGACAGGGCTCTCGTGCTCGTGCGGTCGGGTCAGCTGTGGAAGGGCAGGCCGGCGCCCTCGACCAGGCCGAGGTCGTCCGCGTCCGCGGCCGGCAGCAGCGTGCCGCCGCCGTCGCTGACCGGGACGATGCCGAGCTCGAGCAGCTCGGTCATGGCCGCGCCTGCGGCCATGTCGCGGACCTGGAGTTGGTACCGGGCGGTGGTGCGGAAGGCGCCGCCCGACTCGTCGCCGGTGCGCTGCAGGAAGCCGCATTCGGTGAGGAAGGCGACGGCCTTCCCGACGATTCCGGTGGTCGAACCGGCCAGCCGGCGGGTGTCCTTGGTGGCGCCGGTGGCGCTGCGCCGCGCGTACACCCGCCAAGCGGCCTCAAGGCCTGGGGCGTCGGAGGTGGGGTCGGTGTTCTCGCCGCGCTCGGCGGCCCGCTCCTGGAGCCGGAGGCACGCCTGGCGGACGAACGCCTCCACGCCGTTCACCGTGATGCGGCCGATGTATCCGTCGTCGGCGAGGTCGGCGGGACGGGGGAAGGCGAGGGCGGCGACGGCCAGGTGGGCCAGGCCGTGCAGGAAGCGGTCCGTGGGGTCGGCGGCGGCGCGGCGGGCGTAGTCGCCCATGCGGACGGCGAACACCGAGTCCTCGGCGGCGGCCAGCACCATCCCGGCCCGGGCGGAGACCTCGAGCACGACGAGGCCGAGGCCGGCGGCCACGGCGTCCGCGAGCCGGGCGAAACCGGGGTTCTCCTGATGGCGCCGCAGCAGCGTGGCGTACTCGACGTCGCGGGCCGGCTGGAGCCGGGGGTGCAGGCCGAGAGAGACCAGACGGGCCGCGTCGGCGGCGTCCGCCGGCGTGAGCGTGGCCCCTGGCCGGCCGCCGGACTCCGCGCCGGCCGGGAACTCCTCCTCCGCGCGCGCCTGGTGGGGAACGGGGCCGGTCATTCGGCGCCCTCCGTGCGATCCGAGCGGCCGGCGGCCATGCCGGCCGCGTCGAGGAGGGCGGTGCCCACGACGAGGTCGGCGCCGCCGAAGTCCGGGTCGTCGAGCTCGGTGCCGTCGTCCGCCGCGAAGAGAAGCCGCGGCTCGCCCTGGCGGTACGCCGTGCCGACCGGCGGGCTGGCCGCGTGGACGGCCAGCAGGGCCACCAGATGGGGCAGGTCCGGGTCGGCGCGACGGGCGTCGGCGAGCAGCCCGGAGAGGCGGCGGGGCGCATCGGCGGGGAGGCTGAGCAACTCGGTGGCGGCGGCCAGCTGGTCCTCGCTGAAGCGGCTGTCGTCCGGGGTGGCGACCAGGTCGGGGTCGGGCAGCTCGGCGCCGAGGTGCTCGCGCGGCGCGGGCGGGGTGAGGAGCAGCTCGGTCAGATCGCCCAGACGCACGGCGCCCGGCGGTCGCGGGGCGGTGCCGCGGGCGAAGAAGGCGTCGGTGACCCGGGTGGCGGAGGCCACGGGCAGGTCGAGCAGCGGCGCGAGCAGCTGTCCGTACAAATCGGTGCCTGCGCGGGCGGCGGGCGGCCGGAACGCCTGCCGGTCCTGTTCGGCGCGGAACATCGGCCCGGCCTGCAGCAGCCGCGACTGGAGCTGGGTGTGCCGGCGGATGCAGTCCTTGACGATGTCCACGAGCTCGGCGGCGCGCATCTTGTGTTCCGGCTCCACCGCCTCGTCGCGGGCGCGGCGGATGTTGGTGAGGATCGCGTTCTCGTGGCGGTACCGGTCGGCGATGTGGTCCAGCGCCTCGGTGATCAGGTCGGGAACGGCGTGCAGCCAGTCGACGGCGCGGACGTCCCGCCGGGTGGTCTCCAGTGCGCGGCGCAGCGCCTCGGCGTACTGGACCGTGCGGTACCGCGCCTGCTCGGCGGCGAGCTGGGCGTCGGCCAGCCGGCCGCGGCTGATCAGCACCTCCAGCTTGACCTCGGCCGCGATCTGGGCGCTGGTGACGTCCGTGTCCAGGGCGCCGACCAGCACGTTGACCGCCTCGTCGGTGGTGCGCAGGTACACCTCGCCATCGGGTCCCGGGACCTCCTCGACGAGCTTGAAGTCGTAATCCCTGCGCACATACCCGCCGTCGGGGGCGAAGGTGCCGTAGACGGCGCGGAAGCCGCGGTCCACGCTGCCGACGTTGATCAGGCTGTCCAGCACCCAGCGGGCGACCCGCTCGTGCTCGGTGGCGGGGCGCCGCGGTGCCTGCGCGGCGACGCGCGGCACCAGCCGGGCGACGATCAGCTCGTGGTCGGCGCCGGTGTCGAAGTCCATGCTGAGGGTGACCAGGTCGATGGCGGCCAGCGCCACCTCCGCCATCGCGTACGTGCTGTACTCGCCGGCGAGATTGGCCTTGCGGGCGTCCAGGTCGTGCAGCGGCGCGGTGCAGGCCAGGGCGCGGAGCCGGCGGGCCAGCCCTTCGTCGGCGGCCGGCCCGGGCGCCGGGCGCGACGCGGTCAGGGCCCCGCCGGCGGGTGGCGGGAGGGTCTCGGTCACGTGCCACAGACTAGGCGGTGTCACTGACAACGAGGCGACGGCGCGGGTGAGATCAGCCGCCGCCGGGGGCGCGCGCGGGCGGTCCTGGTGGCACGGACGCCGATGCCCCGACCCGGTGCGCCGGCCGAGGGTCGGTGGCGCGGAGCGCGGCCGCGGTGGCCTCGCGGGTCGCGCGGTCCAGGGCGTGTTCGGTGCCGGCGAGCCGGTGCCTCGCCTCGACGCACGCCAGCCGCAGCAGTCCGGGTAGCAGGTCGGTGGAACGGGCCAACACCCAGCGGGTGCCGCGAGTGGCCATCCACCAGGTGCTGGCCCCGCGGCCCGGCGGCGGCCGCTCAGGGAGCGGCGAGGGCGGCGGTCCCGCGGCGCAGCCCCGGGCGGCCAACAGGGCGTGGAACTGTCGGGCCAGCAGCCGGTGTCCGAGCTCACTGGGGTGCAGTCGGTCCGCGCCCCAGGCCGCCGGGTCGGCGACCATCGGGTGGCCGGCGAGATGCGCGTGCACCGTGCCGTAGCGCCGGCTCAGCGCGTGCACCACCTCGTTGAGCGCATGCATGCGGCGGGCCAGTGGGTCGCCGAGGGCCCGCGGCAGGCGCAGCATCCGGCCGGGGTCGGGGAGGCAGGCGGTGAGGACCACGGCGCCGTCGGCGGACAGGGTGCCGATCGCGGTGTCCAGGACGCGGGCGGCGTGCCCGATGTCGAAGGCGGAGCGCAGGGTGTCGTTGACGCCGATGATGAGCGCGGCCACATGCGGGCGGAGCGCGCGGGCGGCGGTGAGTTGCTCGCCCGCGACGTCGCGGGCGCGGGCGCCGCTGCGGGCCAGGTTGACCAGGTGGACGCCGCGCCCCGGGGCGGGCAGGCCGTCTGCCAGCAGCGCGGCCCAGCCGCGGAGGCCGGTGTCGGGGTGCGGGTCGCCGAGCCCCTCGGTCAGGGAGTCGCCGAGGGCCGCGAAGCGCAGCGCCTCCGGCGCGGGGGTGGGACACGGCGGGTTCGGCCGCCCCGCGGGGCGGGGCGGCCGAACCCGCCGTCGGGGGTGCTGCGTCCGGGGCAACGGCGGGTCGGGGTGCGTCGCGAACGGGGGCGGAGCTGGTGGGGATGCGGCGGGCGGAGTGACCGAACGCGTTGGGGGTGGGCCGGGATGGGCAGGGAGCGGCCGTACGGATGGGTGGGGAGTCGGCAACGGCTCGACGGGGACAGGGACCGGTAGGGGCATCGAACGGGCCGTCGGCGACCCGGGGTTCACGGAGAGCGGCGGCGGGGGCGGATGGGGAGTCGGTGAGGGCTCGACCGGGGCAAGGTCCGGCAGGGGCCTCGCACAGGCCGTCGGCGGAACGGGGTGCGGGGGCACCGGCGGCGCCGGCGGATGGGGAGTGGGCTCGGTCAGACCAGAGGCAGGGGAGGCGGTCGAACGGGCCGTCGCTGGGGGTGGGTACGGAGTGGGCTCGGCCGAGAGCGGGGTGGGCGGGGCCGTGGTCGTTAAGGGCTCGGATGCGGCGGCGGGGGCCGTGGGGGTGTGGGGGGTCATCCGCGGCCGCCTTGGGCGGAAGTGGTGGTGCGGGGCACGGGCAGCGGGCCGCGCGGCGGGGCCTGGTGCGCGGCGAGGAACGCGTCGACGGCGGCGCTCCAGGGGAAGCGCTCCGCGCGGGCCCGGGCCGCCTCGCGACGTTGCCCTTCGGGGCGGGCGAGCAGGCGCTGCACGCCGTCGGCGAAGGAGTCGCCGTCGCCGTGGGCCACCGCGCCGGCCGAACCCAGCAGGGCGGGCACCGCCGAGCGGCTGCTGGCCACCACCGGCGTGCCGCAGGCCAGCGCCTCCATGGCGGCCAACCCGAAGGTCTCGGCTGGTCCAGGGGCCAGCACCACGTCGGCCGTGGCCTGGAGCACGGCGAGGTCGGCGGGGTCTCCGATATGGCCGGTGAAGGTCACCGGGAGCCCCCGGGATTGCGCCCGTTCGCGCAGTCGGGCGCTGAGCGGCCCGTCCCCGGCGACCACCAGCCGTGCGTCGACGCCGCGCCGCAGCAGCGCGGCGAGCGCGTCCAGGGCCAGCCCTGGGCGCTTCTCCGGGGAAAGCCGGGAGCACAGGGCCAGCAGCACCGGGGCGCCGCCGGTCAGCTCGCGGTACAGCGCCTCGTCCCGCAGGGCGGGGCGGCAACGGCGCAGGTCGACGCCGAGCGGGGCGCGCACGATGTTGCGGGCGCCGACCCGTTGGAACTCCCTGGCTGCCCATTCGGTGGTGCACACCACCGAGGTGTAGGCCAGCGCGGTGCGGCGGTTGAGCCAGTCCGCGCTTCGCCGGCAGGTCGCCGGCGGCAGGCCCCAGGTGCCCAGCACCCCGTCGACGCTCTCGTGCGAGACCATCACGGCGGGAACGCGGCGGCGCCTGGCCCACTCCCCCGTCCAGCGCAACGTGGTGCGGTCGGACACCTCCAGCCGGTCGGGGGCGAGCGTGGCGAGGAGCCGTTCCAGCCGCCACCGGTCGGTCAGCACCCGGTAGCCGCCGGTGCCGGGGACGAGCCGGCCCGGCAGCGTGATCACCCGGCCCTGCCGGGTCAGCGCGTCGTTCTCCGCGGGCCCCGGGATGATCAGCACCGGCTCGTGGCCGGCAGCCTGGTAGCCCGCGCCGAGTTCGCGCAGCGCGGTGCGCAGGCCGCCGGAGGCCGGGGCGACGAAGTTGGCCAGCCGGACGATGCGCAGCGGCGTGCCGCCGGGATCGGCCTGGGGCGCGCCGCTGGGGGTGGTGGGGGCGGTCACGACACGGCCACCGCTCGGGTGGCGATGACGTCGGCGTAGTGGTCGAGCAGTTGGTCGCCCACCGCCTCCCAGGTGCGGGTGGCGACGGCGGCCCGGCCCGCGGCGGCCAGGCGGACCCGCCGTTCAGGGTCGTCCCGCAGGGCGCGCACCGCCTCGGCGGTCGCGGCCAGGTCGCGGGGCGGCACCAGGAGGCCGGTGCGGTCGTGCTTGACCAGGTCGAGCGGGCCGCCGACCGCGGGGGCGACCACCGCCACGCCGCTGGCCTGCGCCTCCTGCACGGTCTGGCAGAAGGTCTCGAAGGGTCCGGTGTGGACGAAGACGTCCAGCGAGGCGTGGATCCGGGCCAAGTCGGTGCCGGTTCGGCGGCCCAGGAAGCGGGCGCGGGGCAGCGCCTCGGCCAGCCGCGGCCGGCTCGGCCCGTCGCCGACGATCACCAGCCGGACCCCCGGCAGGGCGTCGGCCTGGGACAGCAGTTCCACGTGCTTCTCGGGGGCGAGCCGGCCGACGTAGCCGACCAGCAGTTCGCCGTCGGGGGCGAGTTCGCGGCGCAGCTCCGGATCGCGCAGGTGCGGCCGGAAGCGCTCGGTGTCCACGCCGCGCGGCCAGAGCCGCACCCGGGGGACGCCGCGGGACTCCAGTTCGTCGGCGGAGGCGGTGGAGGGTGCCAGGGTCAGGTCGGCGGCGCCGTGGATGGTGCGAATCCGGCGCCAGGCGGCGGCTTCCCCGGCGCCGAGATAGGTGCGGGCGTAGCCGGCGAGGTCGGTCTGGTAGACCGCCACGGCGGGCACGCCCGACCGCAGGGCGAGCGCGACGCCGCGGGCGCCGAGCACGAACGGGCTGGCCAGGTGGATCAGGTCGGGCTGGTGTCCGGTGAGCGCGGTGGCCAGCCGGCGGCTGGGCAGCGCGACGCGGACCTGTGGATATCCGGGGAGCGGGAGGGAGGGGACGTGCACGACGGGAGCGGGGCCGTCGTGCGGGGCGCGGACACCCGGTGGGGGCGCCGGGGCTATCACCAGGGGGTGGTGGCCGCGCCGCGCCAGGTGGCGAGCGGTTTGCACGGCGCAGTGCGCCACCCCGTTGATGTCTGGGGGGTACGACTCGGTGACGATGACAACGCGCATACGGACGTTGTCGCCTTCCCCGGCGTTCCCCCGCCCACATCCGTATGTCCGTTCGGAAAACGTCCCATGAGCGGTGGGCGCGACCCGCGGGCGACGGGGCCCGACGGGTCTCAGCCGAGGGTGCGGGCGGCCAGCCGCCCCCGTACCGCCGTCTGCACGCCGGCGCGCTCGGCCGGGTCGGCGGCCAGCCGACGGAGCCGCTCGACGACCCGGATGTCCGCGGTGGCGGCGGAGTGGGCGGCGAGCTCGCGGGTGTCCTCCTCGCAGTCCCAGAGGCATTCGACGGCGAAGCCCGTGGCGAAGGAGGGATCGGTGGCCGCGAGCGCGCGGACGGTGTGGCCGCGCAGCTGCGAGGACGAGGTCTCCCGGTATATATGGCGGAGCACCGGCACCGCGGCGGTCACGCCGAGCCGTCCGGCGCCCTCCACCAGGGGCCGCAGCTCCCGGGCGTCGATGCCATGGCCGCGCACCGCGCGGCGCAGCGCGGCGAGCACCCGGGGGGCGTCCCCGGCCTCGCCGCGCCGGGCGAGCATCGCGGCGGCGCAGGAGCCGAGGTCGTCCGGGCGGGCGGCCCAGCGCCTGGCCCAGACCAGGGCGCCGCGGTCGCTCATCCGGGAGAACGCCGTCACGGCGGAGCGGGAGACGTCCTCGTCGGCCGCGGCGGCGGCCACCTCCAGGAGTGCGAAGACCTTGGGATCGCCGCGCTCGGCGAGATGCCGCAGCGCGGCGGCGCGGGCCGCGGGCGGGCCCTCGGCGGCGGCCGCGAGCAGCGCCGGCCGGTCGGCCGGGCCGGCCACGGCGCCCAGGCAGCGCGCGGCGGACGCCTCGCGCCACTGCCGGGGGGTCTGCTCGTAGCCCTCCTGGGCCCAGGCCAGCACGGCGGCGACGCTCCACCCCGGCTGCGGGCCCGGGGGGCGCATCTGGCGCTGCCAACGGTCGAAGTCGCCGTCGGTCAGCGCGCGGGCCAGCCGGTCACGCTGCTCGGGGCGGCCCGGATCCTCGGCCCACACCCGCCACGGGCGGGGCTCGAAGGAGTCGCGGACGGTGGCGGTCAGGGCCCGCTCGCCCGCCTCGGTCCGCGGAAAGCGCACCAGAATGCTCGGGCCGAGGGCACGCAGCCCCGCGTCGTCGTCGCGGACCGCCAGCTCGTCGAGCGCCCAGCGCCAGTTGGCGCCGCTGACCGCGTATCGGCGCAGCAGGTCCAGCGCCCGCGCGTCGCCGTACGAGACGAGGTGACCGAGGACGGACAGCGCCAGTCCGGTGCGCTCCTCGGGATGGTTGTCCGGGTGGTCGGCCGGATGGAACAGGTGGGCCGCGATGGCGTCGAGCCCGGCGTCGAGCTCGCGGTAGAGGCGGGCGTAGTAGAGCGAGCGATGTTCCAGTCGCCAGTCCCTGCGCGGATCGTGCAGTACACAGCGTTCCAGCGCCGCGACGGCCGTCGCACGGGGGGCGGCCAGCGCGTGCAGCCAGCCGTCGCCGCGGCCCCGCTGGAGCAGCCCGAGGAGGGTGCCGCTGGGCGCTATGCCTGTTTCGAGAGGACTAGCGAACATATGAGTCAGCATCCGTTGAAGGGGATCCGCTGGCAACGGGATTTCCTTGCGCCGCTCCTTGCCGGTGCACTGTGTTTCTACACCTTCGCGGCGTCGGCGGGTGGCGCGGAGGGCGTCGCGAGGGCCCGACGAGCCCTGAACGCGCGGCGGGCGGAGGGCCCGGAGCGGCCGAAACTCTTACCGAGCGCCGTGGGCTGTGCAACAGTCTGAAGTCAGCCGCCGCCAGCCCTTGCGGCGGACAGCACTGCCAGCGCATCGCGGCCCGACCTCGCCATTTCGGGGACCAGTCATGCTCTCCTCCCAGCATCCGGACCACCCTGCCCCTCATCCGGCGGACCCGCCACCCGGCGCCGAGCCCGCCGACGAGGCGCTGGCCGAGCTCATCGCGCGGACCCGACGCCTGCGGGACGGCGTCGAGGCGGTGCGCCGGGCCGAGCCCGCCCGCGGGCCCCGGCAGCGGGTGCGGCGCGCCGTGTGGGAGCTGGCGGTGCACCAGCTCGACGACTTCCAGGACCGGCTGGACCAGCTCAGCCTGGTGGCCGCGCCGGACGGCCAGGCGCGGCTCGGCGCGCATATCGGCAGCGCCGAATGGAATCTGCTGACCGACGGTGTGGTCTGGTCGGAGGAGGTGTACGCGATCTTCGGCCGCCCGGTCGAGGACGGCCCGCTCACCCTCGACCAGTTGCCCTCCTGCCTGCCGCCGCAGGACCAGCCCGCGCTGACCGCGGCCGTGACCGGCTGTCTCGTGGACGGCCGCGGCATGGACTGCGAGTTTCGGGTGCTCCGACCCGACGGCGCGACGCGCACCGTACAGCTGTCCGGCGAACCGGTGCTCGACGAGGAGGGCGGCACGGTGGCGATGTGGGCGATGATCCGGGACGTCAGCGAGCTCCGCCGGAGCCAGGCGGGGACGCTCGCGGCGGTCCCCGAGGAGGACGAGGAACTGCGCCGGCAGCACCGGATCGCGCGAGCCGAGCGGGGCCTGGCCATCGAGCTGGCGAACTCGGCGCTCGCGCCGTGGCTCGGCACGCCGGAGCCGCGGGGTGCGACCGGGCCGCCGGGCTCGTTGGAACTGGCCGCCCGGTATCTGCCGGCGCGCGCCGGCGCGCCGATGAGCGGCAAATGGTACGACGCGATGCGGCTGCCGGACGGGGCCCAGCTGCTGAGCGTGGGCGATCTGTCAGGGCAGGGACCGAGCGCGGCGGCGAGCACGGCGACGGCGCTGGGCGCGATCCGGGGGGTGGCGCTGACCGGCACGGAGCCGGGCCCGCTTCTGGGGCACCTCAACCATCTGCTGGACCGCGGAGCGCATCCGGTGCTGGCCAGCGCGGTCTGCTGTCGTTACGAGCCGGCGCGCCGGACCGCGGACGGGTCGGCGGGCGGGCCCGCGGGCGGGGTGCTGACGTGGGCCCAGGCCGGGCATCCGGCGCCGCTGCTGTGCCGCGCGGGCACCGGCCGGGCGCTGCCCCGGCCGGTCGGACCGTTGCTGGGCGCGGTCACGGACGCCCGGTACCCGGAGCGCGGCGACCGGCTGGAGCCGGGCGACGTGCTGGTGTTGACGACGGACGGTCTGTTTTCGGACATCCCGCCGGACGTTCCCGCCGACCGCTCCGGGGACCAGCGGCTGCTGGCCCTGGGCCCCCGGCTGGCGGCCGCGGGCAGCGCGGAGGAGTGCCTCGCGCTGATCGTGGAGGCGTGCGGCGAGACGGGCCGCGACGACGACGCCTGCGTGCTGGTGGCGCGGGTCAGGCCCTGACGCCGCCGGCCGCGGCGCGCCGTCGTCGGTCCCGTCCGCCCTCAGACCAGCCGAGCGCCGCGCGGCGGCCGGGGGGCGCGGAGCAGCGTCTGCTCGATCTCCTCGCGGAGCCCCGAGGTCGCCGCGTGGTCCGCGTACCGCTCGGTCAGCCGGTACATGCCGCGCAGCCGGTCCCACGTCCGGTGTGAGGAGTTGGTGCCGACGCTGCCCAGCGCCGTCCTGGCGTGGCTGTCCGCCTGCTCCGGGTCGTCCGCGAGCAGGCAGGACGAGGCGACCGTCAGATGGTCGAAGATCTGCGACCGGTCCCGGCCCTGCTGGCGCAGCTCCAGCGCCTGTTTGGCGTGTTGCTCGGCCGGTCGTGCCGCCGACGGGTCGTGCTCCGCCAGCGTCCGGTAGGCCAGCGCCTCCATGCCGTGCAGATCCGCCTCGTCGAACATCTGCATCCAGCTGGGCGCGGGCCCGTCGTTCCGGTGCGACACGAACAGGTCCTCGGCCTCGCCCAGCGAGCGCCGCATGGCCTGGCCGCTGCCGGCGCTGGCATACGCCCACGCCTCGATGGTGCAGAGCATGGCCCGGGTGCGGGGCAGGGTCTCGGGCCCGGCCCCCTCCTGGGCGAGGCGCATGAGGTCGAGCGCGTCGTCCGGGCGGCCGAGATGCACCATCTGGCGCGCCGCCCGGGACAGCGCCTCGGCCGCCCGTGGTCGGTCGCCGCCCTCCCTGGCCGCGTGCGCGGCGATCAGGAAGTACTGCTGGGCGGTGGGCTCCATGCCCACGTCGTGGGACATCCAGCCGGCCAGCGCGGCCAGGTTCGCCGCCACGCCCCACAGGCGTCGTTGCAGGTGGGCCACGTGTTGGTAGGCGAGCATTCCGCCCACCTCGTTCAACTGGCCCACCACGGCCTTGCGTTGCAGGCCGCCGCCGCGGGTGGCGTCCCAGGCGCGGAAGATCTCCACCGAGTGCTCCAGTGACTCGATCTCCTCGGCCCCGACCGGGGCTGCCTCGTAACGGTCCGCTCCCGCGGCGTCGTTGGTGTGCGATGGGTCGTCAGGGGTCACGGCGTCCGGTGCCGGAGTGGCACGGAGCCAGTCGTGCATGGCGTCGCTGAGCGCGGATCCGGCCGCAAGAGCGGCTCCCGCACCGACCATGCCGCGTCGGTTGAGCATGAGATCCATTCCCGTGAATTCGGTGAGGACCTCGGCCGTCCGGTGGGGAGCCCACGGCAGTCCGTGCAGGGACCGCCGTGTCCCCGCTTCCCCTGGCCGGCGCAACCCCAGGTCCTCGGTGGTCACGACACGGCCGAGCCGCTCGGTGAACAGCGACACCAGCACCTCGGGCACGGGATCGCGCGGCGTCTCGCCGCCGTCGATCCAGCGCCGTACCCGCGACGTGTCCGTGGCCAGCTGGGAGTGGCCCAGGGCGGCCGCCTGGCGGTTCACCAGCCTGGCGAGTTCGCCCTTGGACCACCCGGCGAGCCGGAACATGTCCGCGAGACGGGTGTTGGGTCGTCCGGTCACGTCAAGCCCCCAGGATCTCGGCTGAGTTGACAGTAGCCGCCGCGCAACTGCCCCACGCCTATTCGCCAGGGTTCGCCAGGGCACGCCAGATGGTGTGCCACCCGCGCGAGGGAGTGATGTAGACACGCGCCACCCCGGTCCGGGCTGGACCCGAGGACATTCCCCAGGGTGTCCGAGCGGTCCACTCCGGTCCGGGTGGCGCGCCTCGAACCTTCCGGCACACGAAGGGACCACGCCCGCTTATGTACCCAGCACCCACCCCCGTGGCCACGCGTCCGCGGTTGGGCGGCCAGTTCGGCGGCGCGGCCGGCGCCGCCGCGGACCAGTTCCCGCCCCGGGCGCGCCGCCCGGTGCCGTTGCCGCACGCCGGCGGACGACTGGACTTCTCCGGAGCGCGGGGTGTCCGGCTGCGCACGGCGCTGTCCGCGGTGCACGAGATCTGCCCGGAGTTCAGCCCGGTGCAGGTGCTGCGGGAGACCCGGACCACGCTGTCGTTGGTCGGCATGACCGGCCGGCGCGCGGCCGTCGCCAAATGCCTGCTCGATCCGGAGGGGTCCAGGGCGGACCGGCTCCGCCAGGAAATAGCCGCCTACCGGGGCTTCGTCCGTCACCGGCCGGGCGTGCGGGTGCCCGGGCTGATCGCGGCGGACACGCACAGCTGCACCCTCGTCGTCGACTTCGTGCCGGGCCGCACCGCCGCCGCCCGCCGGCACCCGGCCGCCCCGCCCTCCGCCGGCGACCTGCGGGCCACGCTGGGCGCGTTGCGGCGGCTCAACGCCTGGCGGCCGCCGCCCGGCATGTTCCCCGAGGCCGTCAGCTATCCGACGCAGCTGTCGCGGTACCACGCGCGAGGGCTGCTGACCGACCGGGACGTCAGCGACCTGCAGACGCTGCTGCACGGCCTCCGGGCGCGCGGGCGGCAGGGCACGCCCCGCCAGTTCTGCCACGGCGGCTCGCCGCTGACCAGTGTGGTGCTCTCCCCCGCCGGCCCGGTGCTGGTGGGCTGGGACGCGGCCGGCTGGTACCTGCCGGGCCACGACCTCGCCACGCTGTGGGCGGTGGTGGGCGACGCGCCGTTGAGCCGGCGGCAGATCAGCCAGCTCGCGCAGGCCGAAGGGCCGCAGGGACGGGACGCGTTCCTGGTCAATCTGATGCTCGTGCTGACCCGGGAGATCCGGGCCTGCGAGGCGGCGGTGCAACGCGCCATGCACTCCCCCGCCGGGCTGCCGCCGAGCACCGGAACGCCGAGCGGGGCGCTGGCCTACGGCGAGGAACAACGGCTGCTGCTGCGCCGGCTGCACGACGACTGCGCGCTGGCGCGGCGGGCGGTGCGGGCGGCCGTGGGCACCCGGTGAGGCGCCGAGGGTCGGGGATCAGCGCTGGAACATCTCCGCCGGCAACGGCTTCAGCAGCTGGTACAGCTCCTCGCTGATCGGCCGGTCCCAGCTGGCGATGGTGACCAGCACGCCGTCGCTGCGGTCGAACTGGACGCAGGAGACCCGACCCTCGGTGCACGAGATCCGGCGCACGATCAGCAGGTTGCCGTCGTGCATCACCGGGATCTCCTCGGTGCCGGTGGCCCGGACCTCCTCCTCCATGCCCAACGCGGCGAGCAGCTGGTGCACCTCGAAGGGCACCTCGCCCTCGGCGATGTCACGGGCCGGCGAGCCCTCGGGCAGGTTGCCGATGACCATCGCCGGGCCGCGTCCACCGAACAGGTCGTAGCGCAGCACCACGCCCTGGCAGCTGCCGTCGGGGGCTGGCAGCAGCCCGGCGCCCAGCACCCCTGGCCAGTCGCCGGGGTCCATCGCGAGGACGTCGAAGTCCGGACCGGCGGGCGATGCGGCGCTTCGGCGGCGGAGAAAGGACATGCCGCCATGGTACGTGGGGTGTCGGGGCGGCACCCGCCGGTTCCACGCCCCCCGGAGCCGCCCTCGCGGGGCGGCGGCACGCCGGCTCAGTCCTCCCCGTCTCCGTTGTGCGGGGTGGCCACCTGCCGATAGAGCGCGACGGCCTCGCCGGCCCGGCCGAGCCGCTCCAGACAGTGCGCCTCGTCGTTGCGACTGGCCAGCGACTCCGGGTGTCCCGCACCCAGCACCCGCTCGCGCGTCTGGCGCACCTGCCGGTACTCGGCGAGCGCCTCGTCCCAACGGCCGAGCCAGCCGAGCGCGACGGCGACCTCGCGGCGGCTGACGAGGGTGTCCTGGTGGTCGGGCCCGAGTATCTGGGCCCGGGTGGCCCACACCTGTCGGGCCTCGACCAGTGCCTCTTCCCAACGGCCGAGGCGCCCCAGGCTGATACCGAAACCGTGTCGCGCGCGCAGCGTCTCGGGGTGGGTGCGGCCCTGGCTGCGGGTGCGCGCGGCCACCAGGTCCTCGTACAGCTCCAGGGCCTCGGCCCGGCGGCCGAGGCGGCTGAGGCTGATGCCGATCTCGTACCGGGCGTCGAGGGTCCCCGGGTGCTCGGGGCCGAGCACCGCGGCACGGGCCGCGGCCACCCGCTGGTACGCCGCGAGCGCCTGGTCCCAACGCCCGAGGCGGCCGAACGCGTAGGCCGTCTCGTAGTGACTGTCCAGGGTGTCGGGGTGATCCGCGCCGAGGGCCCGCTCCCGCTCCGCGGCGACCGCCCGGTGCACCTCGTGCGCCTCGGCCCACCGGCCCAGGCGACCCAGGCTGAGCCCGGCGCTGTGCCGGCTGGCCAGCACCGCCAGGTACTCGGGCGACGGGCCGTGCGGGCGCTCCGTCGGGAGTTGGGCGACGGCGGTGGCGACCAGCCCGGTCCACTGCCCGGTCAGCCCGGCCGAGCGGTCGGGCGGCGGCAGCCGCAGCGACCAGGAGCCGCTGGCCCGGGAGCCGGCCCGCATGCCGCGGGTCCACTCGGGGAGCCGGTCCGGCGGGCGCTGCGGCACCATCCCCCAGCCTTCGGCGGGGGGCACCCCCATCTCGCTTCGCTCGCCGGCCGGCCGGACCGGCACCGACCCGGTCACCAGCCGCCGGGCGAGCGCCGCGGCGTCCTCGGGCCGGTCCTCCGGGTCCTTCTCCAGCAGGGCCAGGATGAACCGCTCCAGCTCCTCGGGCAGTTCGGGGCGGCGGATGCGGGGCGGCTCGGGCGGGGTGTCCCGGTGGCCGACCAGGATGGCGTACGGGTCGCCGAGGTCGAACGGCGGGGCGCCGGTGGCGATCTCGTAGAGCACGCAGCCGAACGAGTACAGGTCGCTGCGGTGGTCGACGCTGGTGCCGGCGATCTGCTCGGGCGACATGTAGTGCGGCGTGCCCATGGCCATCCCGACGCTCGTCAGCTTCGCCGTCAGCCCGATGTCGTGGGCCAGCCGGGCGATGCCGAAGTCGCAGATCTTGACGGTGCCGTCGGTCAGCCGCATGACGTTCGCGGGCTTCAGATCCCGGTGCACGATGCCGTGTTCGTGGGTGTAGGCCAGGGCGCCAGCGACCTGGTCGGCGATGTCGGCGACCTCGTCCACCGGCAGCGGCGCGGACCGGCGGTCGCCGAGCAGCTCGCTGAGGTTGCGGCCGTCCAGAAGCTCCATCACCAGGTAGAGCACGCCCTCGAACTCACCGAAGTCGTGCACCACCGTCACGCCGCGGTGCTGCAGCCCGGCGGCCACCCGCGCCTCGCGGCGGAACCGCTCGCGCAGCACCCGCAGGAAGGCCTCCTCGTGCCGGGAGCCCAGCGGCTTCAGGCATTTGACGGCCACTCGCCGGTCGAGCGCCTCGTCCCGGGCACGCCAGACCTCGCCCATGCCCCCGCGCCCGATCGGCTCGAGGAGCTGGTAGCGGCCGTGAATCAGCGTGCCCTGCGCCATTGCCGTCTCTCGCCCCCGTCATCGGCCCGGTTTCTGCACCACGCCTACCCAGTATGGCTTCCAGGTGGTGAGGTACTTATGCCCGTGACCGGATTCCGGCCGCGTCCGCGACGCGCCTCCCGGCCCACGGCATCGCCCGAACGAGGGGGTGCGGCGCGGGTCGCACCAGCCGTCGACCCCGGCCCCGTGCACCACTCTTGACGCTCGTCGAGCACTGCGAGTAGCGTCGGGTGACATCAATTAATACGTATTAGAAGGGTGTTGAGCGATGGCCTCCAGCCGGCTTCCCGGGCAGCTCAGCCGTCGCGGTCTGGTGCTCGGCGCCGCCGGAGCGGCCGGGGCCACCGCCCTCGCCCAGGCGGCGACGGCCGCGCCGGCCGCCGCCGCGGCGCCCCTTTCCCACCCGGGCCGGTTCGACGAGTCCACCGTCTTCACCGCGGGCGACGAGGGCCTGGAGGTGTTCCACGTCTTCGGCCTCGCCGTGACCACCCGTGGGACGGTCCTCGCCTTCGCCGAGGGCCGCATCACCCAGCACGACGCCGACCCACACCACCTCGTGCTGCGTCGCAGCCGCGACGGCGGCCGCACCTGGGAGGCGCTGCGGTACGTCAGGCGGTCCGACGGCGCGACATCGCTGATCAACCCCACTCCCCTGGTCGACCGCGACACCGGCCGGGTGCTGCTGTTCTTCGCCGAATGCTTCAGGGACGCCGGTAACACGGGCGGCTCGCCCGACCGTTCCCGGGTCTACGTCACCGGCAGCGACGACGACGGGCTCAGCTGGTCGGAGCCGACGGAGCTCACCTCCCTGTTCGACGCCAACCCACACGCCTGGACCCTGCACATGCCCGGTCCTGGACACGGCCTGCAGCGCGCGGACGGCCGGCTGCTGCTCCAGGTCTGGCACCGCAGGGCCATCGCGTTCCCCGTCGCCGAGCGCCGGTACGGCGTGTCGGTGATCCACAGCGACGACCACGGTGCCAGCTGGCGGCACGGCGCGGCGGTGCCGCTGGACGGCGCCTACCCGGTCAACGAGTCCCGGCTGCTGGAGCGTCCCGACGGCTCGCTGGTGGTGTTCGGCCGGTACGCCTCGGGCGGCACGCATCCGCGGATCGTCTCGGTCAGCGCGGACGGCGGCGACAGCTGGTCGGAACCCGTGCTCGACGCCGCGGTCCGCCCGGTCAACGCGGTGGACACCGGCGTCGCCCGGATCACCGGTGGGCCCGGCGAGGAGCCCGGCCGGGTCGGGCCCAGCCGGGTCGTGTTCAGCCGCCCCGACTCCCCCACCCGACGGAACCTCACCGTCGCGCTCTCCTACGACGAAGGCCGCACCTTTCCGTTCGACCGGGTGCTCACCGACGGCCCGGCGTCCTATTCGGACGCGGTGGCGCTGCCGGACGGCCGGATCGGCGTGCTCTACGGACGCGATCTCGTCGACGGGGTGTCGACGAGCTTCTCCGCACGGGTCGCCTTCGCCGCGTTCGACCTGGCATGGCTGACCTCGGGTGCGGACGACGGGCGGGGAGGACCGGAGCACTCCGGCCACGCCCTCGCGGCGCTGGCGCCGGTGACCGGCGGCGACGAACTGCTCATGGTGGACGACGCCAACGCCAGCGGCGGCAGGCGGGTGGAGCTGGTCGGCACCGACTACGGCTCCTTCCTGGAGGCGCGGGTCGAGGTGCTGCGGACGGCCGACTACGAGGTGTACGCGCGGTTCCGGCAGCTGCCGAACGGCGGCACGGTGGCGGTCAGCCTGGACGGCCACCCGGTCGGCGGCACGGTGGACACCTCCACGCTGACCGTCAGGTCGTTCCGGACGGAGCATCTTGGCCGCCGCCGGCTGAACCGGGGCTGGCACACGGTGCGGTTCACCGTCGTCGACAAGCACGAGGACGCCACGGGACTGCGGGTCAGCCCCGACCTGGTCGCCCTGATACGGGGGTGAGCGCCCGCCCGGCGCGTGGGGACGCCGGGGCAGCGGCGGTACCGGTCTCGAAGTGCCGTCGGACCGAAGCGCTGTCGGACCGAAGTGCCGTCAGACCTCCGCGACCAGCGCCGACTCGGGGACCAGCGGCGGGCGCGGGCAGCTGCTCGCCGGGCGTACCGCGCGCTGTTCGGCCGCCGCGTCGAGCAGCGCCTCCATCACGTCCAACACGTGCAGGGCGATCTCGCCGGTGGCCCGGTGTCCGGAGCCGGACCGCACCGACCTGGCCAGATCGGCCAGCCCGAGCCCTCGGCCGGCGGCGGCGTAGCCGTGCGTGAGCGGGACGTCCCGCCAGCCCCCGGAGTTCGGGGTCGCCAGCCGGACCGGGCCCTCGAAGCCGTCGAGGTCGGGCACGGACAGGCTGCCGCCGGTGCCGTGCACCTCGATCCGCGGCAGCTCGTTGGCCCATACGTCGAAGCTCGTCAGCAGGGTGGTCAGCGCCCCGCCCGCGTGCCGGAGCACGCCGGTGACGTGGGTGTCGGTGCGGACCGGCACGCGCTCCCCCTCCGGGGCCCCGAGCCGATGGTCCGCTCGTCCCCGCTGCGGGACACCGCGCCCAGCACGGACTCGACGGGGCCCAGCAGGTGGATCAGCGCCGTGAGGTAGTAGGGGCCCATGTCCGGCCGGGGGCCGCCGCCCGGCTGGTAGTAGAAGTCCGGGTCGTGGTGCCAGCGCTCGTGCCCCGAGCAGGCGAAGAAGGCGGTGGCGGCCACCGGCCGGCCGATGCGACCGGCTCGGGCCGGGTCAGCGCGCCGCCCACAGCAGCCCCTTCCCGGTCAGCTCCCGCACCGCGGGGATTTCGAGGTCGGCGATCCGGTGGCCGATGGTGCTGACGAACACCCGGCCGGCGCCGAACCTGCGGGTCCACACGGCCGGGCAGGTCACCCCGCGGGCCTCGGCCGGGATGTCCGCGTCCTCGGCGAACGTGGTGGTGGCCAGCACGTCCACGCTCGGGTCGGTGTGCACGTAGTACTGCTCGGTGTGCAGGTCGATCCGCGGCGGCAGGCCGTCCGTCACCGGGTGACTCCGGCGGCTCTCGACCAGGTCCACGGTGTGCGTGACGAATTCGGACGGGTGCATCACGAACTGGCCGCCGGTGAGGTACTGGTACCCGGGATCGGCACGGAACGCGTCGCAGATACCGCCGTGCCAACCGGCCAGTCCGGTGCCGCGCCGCACGGCGGCGGTCAGCCCGGCGCACTGCTCGCGGGTGATCTCGCCCATGGTCCAGCACTGGACGACGAGGTCGGTGCGGGCCAGTTCCTCGGCGTCCAGGTAGGCGTCCAGGGTCTCGGAGACGACGGTGGTGAACCCGTGCTCCCGCAACAGGGGCAGGAACAGGTCCGTGGCCGGGCCGGGCGCGTGCCCGTCCCAGCCGCCGCGGACCACCAGGGCCCGGCGGGCGGTGGGGGTGATCATTCGATGTGCCTTCCTCACATGGATCGCCGCGGGTCGCGCGGCGGTCGACGCCGGCGGCTCGCGGCTGCGTGCGTCGTCCGGGAACGACGGCGACGGCCCACGGCTCGCCACCCCCGTCCCGGGCGCTCGAGCCATCCTCGGCCACCGGCAGGCCCGTGACCAGCCCCGGTCCGGCCGCCGGACGGTCGAACGGTGCGCATCTTGTTGACATGCACGCGGCCGTGCGCTCGAATGAGGCACATTCTTGGGAGCGCTCCCACTCGCCTGCCTCCCCTCGTTCACAAGGCCCCGGCCCAGTGAGGAGTACCTCCCGTGAGACTGCGAACAGCGGCCCGCGCCGCATGTGCGGCGGTCGTGGCCGGTGTGCTGGCCGCGACCGCGGCGCCCTCGACGGCGGCCGAGCCGGGCGGAGCCCGGACGGACGCGGTGGCCCCGGTCGCCCGGGCCGAGGTGTACGAGGCCGAGGACGGCGAGCTGGTCGGCGTCACCGTGGAGGCCACCGCACCCGGCCACTCGGGGACCGGCTACGTCACGGGCTTCGACGCCGCCGAGGACCAGGTCACCGTCACCATCCCGGACAGCCCCGGCGGCCTGTACGAGCTGTCGGTCGGCTACCGCGCGCCGTACGGTCAGAAGAACGCCCAGCTGGAACTGAACGGCGAGGGCATGGGCGAGGTCACGCTGCCGGCCAGCACCGAGTTCGGCGCCTTGCCGGCCGGCAAGGTGCTGCTGGAGGCCGGCGCCAACACCCTCACCGTGCGCAGCGGATGGGGCTGGTACGAGATCGACTCGGTCACCCTGACGCCGGCCCCGCCGCGCCCGCCGCACCAGGCGACCGGCGAACCGGTGGACCCGCAGGCCACCCCCGAGGCCAGGTCGCTGCTGCGCTACCTGACCGACTCCTACGGCGAGAGCATCCTCAGCGGCCAGCAGGACATGGCCAGCATCCAGTGGCTGGAGGACAACCTCGGGGTCACCCCGGCCATCGCGGGCCTGGACATGATGGACTACTCCCCCAGCCGCGTCGAACGCGGCACCGTGGGCGTGGACGTGGACAACGCGCTGGCCTGGGACGCCCGCGGCGGCATCACCACCTTCGCCTGGCACTGGAACGCGCCCAGCGGCCTGATCGACGAACCCGGCAAGGAATGGTGGCGCGGCTTCTACACCGACGCCACCACCTTCGACCTGGCCGCGGCGCTGGCCGACCCCTACTCCGAGGACTACCGCCTGCTGCTGCGCGACATCGACGCCATCGCGCAGGAGTTGCTGCGCCTCCAGGACGCCGGCATCCCCGTGCTGTGGCGCCCGTTGCACGAGGCCGAGGGCGGCTGGTTCTGGTGGGGCGCGAAGGGCCCGGGCCCGGCCATCGAGCTCTACCGGCTGATGTACGACCGGATGACGAACCACCACGGGCTGCACAACCTCATCTGGGTCTGGAACTCCGTCAGCCCCGAGTGGTACCCCGGTGACGACGTCGTGGACATCGTGAGCGCCGACTCGTACCCGTCGGCGGGCGACCACGGCCCGGTCAGCGCCACCTACGACAAGCTCGTCTCGCTCTGCCAGGACACCAAGGTGGTGGCCCTCACCGAGGTGGGGCCGATCCCCGACCCCGACCTGCTGGAGGCGTACCAGACCGACTGGAGCTGGTTCGTCACCTGGAGCGGGGACTTCCTCACCGACGGCGTGTGGAACTCCCGGGAGCATCTGGAACACGTCTACGGGCATCCACGCGTGACCACCCTGGACGAGCTCGCCGACTTCAAGCACTACGACACCTGACGTCGGTCAGGCCCCGCCGCACCATCCGTCCCGGGCTCCGCTCCCGTGCCGCTGCGCCCAACTGCCTCTGGCGCCACGGCGCGTGGCCGGGTAGCGTCCCGGACGCCCCCGGCGCCCGACCGCCCGCGGGCCCCGCCGGACGGGCCCACAAGGAGAGATCCCCCACGTTTCTCTGGAGTTGCCATGTCACCACGTCGCTGGACCGGCCGGCTGCTGCTCGTCGCGGCCCTGACCCTCGGCCCGCTCGCCGCCTACGGCTGGGCCGCCGAGGACGCCAAGGTCGCTGACGAGCCACCGAGCACGACCGCGGTTCCACTCGAACAACTGTCCGCTACCTCCACGCAGGTCGCCTCCGGTCTCACCCGCCCCACCGCCATCGCGGCGCCGGACGACGGCACCGGCCGGCTCTTCATCACCGAGAAGTCCGGCACCGTCCGCGTCTACCACCCCGACACGGGCCTGGCCGAGGAACCGCTGCTGGACGTCACGGACGTCGTCGACGAGTCGGGCAACGAGCGCGGTCTGCTCGGGATCGCCCTCTCGCCGGACTTCGCGGAGAGCCAGGAGCTCTACCTGGCGTACACGGCACTGCCCGACGGGGCGGTGACGCTGGGCCGCTACTCGCTGGCCGACGGCGCCCTGGAGGTGCTGCTGGACCAGGAGCACGCTGAGTTCTCCAACCACAACGGCGGGCAGCTCGCCTTCGACGCCGACGGCCTGCTCTACTGGGGCATCGGCGACGGCGGCGGCTCCGGTGACCCCTACGACAGCGCCCAGCGGCTGGACACCCTGCTGGGCAAGATCCTGCGGATCGACGTGAGCGCCGCCTGCGGTGACCTCGCCTACTGCATTCCGGAGGACAATCCCTTCGTGGGCGTGGCCGGGGCGCGCGAGGAGATATGGACCTACGGGGTGCGCAACCCCTGGCGCTTCTCCTTCGACTCCGCCGACAACTCGCTGTGGATCGGCGACGTCGGCCAGGGCCAGGAGGAGGAGATCGACCATCTGGCACCGGGCCAGGGCGGCGCCAACCTCGGCTGGTCCTGCCGGGAGGGGTCGATGGAGTACGACCCGGCGCAGTGCCCCGACAGCCCCGACTTCGTCGAGCCGGTCCACACCTACCCGCTCACGGGCGGCGCCTGCGCCGTCATCGGCGGCCTCGTCTACCACGGCCAGGAGTACGCGGACCTGGCCGAGGGCACCTACCTCGCCTCCGACTACTGCGCGTCCACCGCGATCGCGATGCGCCCGACCGCGGACGGCGGCTACGAGCAGGCGAACATCGGCACCTTCGAAACGCAGGTCACCGCGTTCGGCCAGGACGCGAACGGCGAGCTGTACTACGTCAACGACCTGCCGGGCGGACTGCACAAGGTCGAGTTCGCGCAGACCGGCCAGACCCCGTAACCCCTCCGGTGCCCCCGGACGTCGCGGGCGTCCGGGGGCACCGGCGCGTCCGGAGCTCGTCCGGACGGCGGGCCGTGCCGCGTACGGGGGGCCGATCCGGCCGGAGGTCCGTAGGCTGATCAACGGCGTCACCGACGTCACTCCGCGAGGTCGCCGAGGTCAGGAGGACACCCCCGTGAAGATTCTGATGAACGTGCCCGAGCGGGTGGTCGCCGACGGGTTGCGCGGCATGGCCCTGGCCCATCCGGAGCTGGAGGTCGACGTCGAGAACCGGGTGATCGTGCGCCGGGACGCACCCGTGGCCAACAAGGTGGGACTGGTCTCCGGCGGCGGTTCGGGACACGAACCGCTGCACGGCGGCTTCGTCGGTCCCGGCATGCTCGACGCCGCCTGTCCCGGAGAGGTCTTCACCTCGCCGGTGCCCGACCAGATGGTGCGGGCCGCGGCGGCGGTGGACAGCGGGCAGGGCGTGCTGTTCGTGGTGAAGAACTACACCGGGGACGTGCTGAACTTCGACATGGCCGCGGAACTGGCCGAGGACGAGGGCGTGCGGGTCGCCAAGGTGCTGGTGCAGGACGACGTGGCGGTGACCGACAGCACCTTCACGGCGGGGCGGCGGGGCACCGGCGGCACGCTGTTCGTGGAGAAGCTGGCCGGCGCCGTGGCCGAGGAGGGGGCGCCGCTGGAGCGGGTGACGGAGGTCGCCCAGCAGGTGGCCGACGCCTCGCGGAGCTTCGGCGTGGCGCTCAGCTCGGTCATCACGCCGGCCAAGGGCGGCCCGACGTTCGAGCTGCCGCCGGGCGAACTGGAGCTGGGCATCGGCATCCACGGCGAGCCGGGCCGGGAGCGGCGCAGCATGATGACCTCGGGCGAGATCGCCGACGTCGCCGTGGACGCGCTGGTGTCCGACCTGACCCCGGAAGGACCGGTGTTGGTGCTGGTCAACGGCATGGGCGGCACGCCGCTGCTGGAGCTGTACGGATTCAACGCCGAGGTGCAGCGAGTACTGGGCGAGCGCGGCGTGGCGGTGGCCCGTACCCTCGTCGGCAACTACGTGACCTCGCTGGACATGGCGGGCTGTTCGGTGACGCTGTGCCAGGTGGACGAGGAGCTGCTGCGGCTGTGGGACGCGCCGGTACGGACGCCGGGGCTGCGCTGGGGCCGATGAGGCGGCAGCGGGAAGGAGTGCGAGGTGGCTGAGGAGGCGGCTCGGCTGGACGCGGGGTTCGTCCGGCGCTGGCTCAGCATCGTGGCGAAGGACGTCGACCAGGAGGCGGACCGGCTGACCCACCTGGACTCGGACATCGGCGACGCCGACCACGGCACGAACCTGCGGCGCGGCTTCACCGCGGTGCGGGCGGCGCTGGAGAACGAGCCGCCGCCGACCCCCGGCGCGGTGCTGACGCTCGCCGGGCGGACCCTGGTCTCCACGGTCGGCGGCGCCTCGGGCCCGTTGTACGGGACGCTGCTCCGACGCACCGGCAAGGCGCTGGGCGATGCGGAGCGGGTCACCGACGAGCAGCTCGCCGAGGCGCTGCGCGCCGGTGTGGAGGCGGTGGCGCGGCTCGGCGGGGCGGCAGCGGGCGACAAGACCATGCTCGACACGCTGCTGCCCGCGGTGGCGGCGCTGCCCGGATACGAGGCGGCGCGGCAGGCCGCGGTGGACGGCGCGGAGTCGACCGTGCCGCTGCGCGCCCGCAAGGGGCGCGCCAGCTACCTCGGCGACCGCAGCATCGGGCATCTGGACCCGGGCGCCGCCTCGTCGGTGCTGCTGCTCGCGGCGCTGGCCGAGGCGGCCGGGGAGGCGAGCGAGCGTGGCTGACGGCGGACGGGGGCCGGTCGGGATCGTGTTGGTCTCGCACAGCGCGGAGGTGGCCGAATCGGTGGCCCGGCTGGCCGAGGCGCTGGCCGGCGCCGGCGATCTGGCCCCGGTGGCGGCCGCGGGCGGCACGCCCGACGGCGGCTTCGGCACCAGCTCGGAGCTGATCGTGGCGGCCGCGCGGCGGGTGGACCGCGGCACCGGGGTCGCGGTGCTGGCCGATCTGGGCAGTGCGGTGCTGACGGTGCGGGCGCTGCTGGCCGAGGGCGACGAGCTGCCGCCCGACACGCTGCTGGTGGACGCGCCGTTCGTAGAGGGCGCGGTGGCCGCGCTGGTCACCGCCTCGGCCGGGGCCGACCTGCCGGCGGTCGCCGCGGCGGCCGGCGAGGCGTACACCTACCGCAAGACCTGACGCCGCCGCCAGGCCGCGGAGGGACGGTGCGGGCACGCCCTAGGGAACGGCCGGGGGGGTCTCGGGGCCCGAGGGCTCGGGGACGCCGGGCGGCCACGCCGGCGCCGGTTCGAACCAGGTGGGGCCGTCCGTGGTGGCGAGCTTGATGCGGGTGAGCGCGAACTCGTTCAGCGGCGGCAGCCCGTCCAGCGGGAACCAGGCGACCTCGAGCGACTCGTCGTCGTTGACCCGGGCCTGCCCGCCGACGGCGCGGCAGCGCAGGCTGATGTCCAGGTACTGACAGTTGTCCCCGTTGGGGTAGCGCATCGGCTCCAGGGTCTCCACGAGCAGCACCCGTTCCGGGACGCAGTGCACCGCGGTCTCCTCGTAGACCTCGCGCACCGCGGTCTCGGCGGGCTGCTCGCCCGGTTCCGGGATGCCGCCGATGATCGCCCAGCGGCCGTCGTCGGCGCGGCGGCCGAGCAGCACCCGGCCGTCGTCGTCGAGCACGATGGCGCTGACGCCGGGCAGGAACAGCAGCCGGTTGCCGATGCTGGCCCGCAGCTCACGGATAAAGCCGGGTGTCGTCATGGTCCCGAGCCTACGAGGCGCGCGGCGCCGCCGGGGCGGCGGCCGACCGGGCCGCGGCGGGCAGCAGCGCGGCCTCCGGGTAGGCGCGGGCGGTGGCCGGCAGGACGGCAGGACGGCCGCTGGCGAACACCCGCAGCTCGCCACCGGGCGGCGCGGCGGGGTCGGGCGCCGCGCCGACGCGGCGCAGCGCCTGGGCGGCCACCGCCGCGGCGGAGCCGTGGAGGGTGACCGGGCCCGGCAGCGCGGCGGCCAACTCCTCGCGGATCCGGTCGGTGACGAGTTCGTAGTGGGTGCAGCCGAGTACCACGGCGCGGGTGCCGGCCGGGGTGCGCGCGGCAGCGTCCCGGCACGCGGCGAGGACGGCGGCCGCGTCGGCGCGCTCGACGGCCTCGGCCAGCCCTGGGCAGGGCACCTCGGTGGTCTCCACACCGCCGCCGAACTCGCGGATCAGCCGGCGCTGGTAGGGGCTGCCGGTGGTGGCGGGGGTGGCCCAGACGGCCACCGGGCCGGTCGTGGCGGCGGGCTTGACGGCCGGCACCGTGCCGATCACCGGCACTGCGGGCTCCAGCGCGGCCCGGAGCGCCGGCAGGGCGTGCACGGACGCGGTGTTGCAGGCGACGATCAGGGCGTCCGGTTCCTCGGCGGCCCCGGCCCGGGCGCAGGCCAGCGCCCGGGCGGCGATGTCGTCGGGGCGTCGGGGGCCCCACGGCATACCGTCGGGGTCGCCGGACAGGACCAGCGAGGCGTCGGGACGGAGCCGGCGCACGGCCGCCGCGGCGGCCAGCAGCCCGAGGCCCGAGTCGATGAGCGCGATCTTCACGAGGATCGAGGGTACCGGCCGGTCCAGCCGGTCACTCGGCGCGGCGCGGGGCGCTCATTTGCGACCCGGCGTCCACTGCATGCCCCAGCCGTAGGCGTGGTCCACGGTGCGCTGCGGGCTCACCCCGCGGTCCGGGATCAGGTAGCGGGCCTCCCGGTTGACGATCAGCTCGCCGCCCTCGTTGGTCAGCAGCGCCAGCACGCACACCGGGGAGTCGACGGTGCACTCGTCGAGGTGAAACTCCACGGGGGCGCCGCGCTCGGGGGTGAGCGTGACGGTGGCGTTGGCGATGCCCTTGAAGCTGGTGGCGCCCGCGTAGACGGTCACGAAGATCACCATGCGACGCATCTCTGGCACGTGGTCCAGGTTGATCGTGAGGTTCTCGCCGGTGGCCACCGCGCCCGTCCGGTCGTCGCCGTCCAGGTGCATGTACGGCGGCTGGTGCAGCGACCCGAAGGCGTTGCCCAGGGCCTGGACGACGCCCTTGCGGCCGTCGGCCAGCTCGAACAGCGCACAGAGGTCCAGGTCGAGGCCGCCGGACATGGCCTTGGTCAGCCGCTCCTTCCAGCCGAGGCTCTGCCGCTGCCCGGTCCGCTCCTGCCAGTTGAGGTTCACCCGGAGCCGGCCCGAGGTGCCGCCCTGCTTGGCCAGGGAGATGGCCGGGGACTCCTTGGTGAGCGTGACCTTGCTCAGCCGTACCGGGCCCCCGGAGGGCGCGGGCGCGGGTGCCGCGGGGGGCGGCGAAGCCGGGGCCGCGGGAGCGGGCGCCGGGGCGGCGGGAGCGGCGGCCGCCGGGCGCGGAGTGGGGGCGGGTGCCGGCGCGGCCGGCTCGTCGTCGACGCTGATCCCGAAGTCGGAGGCGAGCCCGGCCAGACCGCTGTCGTAGCCCTGGCCGACCGCCCGGAACTTCCAGCTGCCCTGCCTGCGGTACAGCTCGCCGAGCACGAACGCCGTCTCGGTGGTGGCGTCCTGGCTGTCGAAGCGAGCCACCTCGGCGCCGCTGTCGGCGTCCACCAGCCGCACGTGCAGCCCGGGCACCTGCCCGAAGGTGCCGCCGTCCGCGGAGGCGACGAGCGTCACGGTCTCGATGTCCGACTCCACGCCGCCCAGGTCGATGGCGAGCTGGTCGGTGACGGCCGCGCCCTGGGGCTGCTTGCCCTCGTGCCGCACCGCGCCCGAGGCGTGCCGGGGCTGGTTGTAGAAGACGAAGTCCGCGTCCGAACGGACCCGGCCGCCGGCGAGGAGCAGGGCCGAGGCGTCCACGTCCGGCACGCCGGAGGCAGTCTGCCAGCCGATCTCGACACGGACCGACCGTGCCGGCACCGGGACGTTCGAGCCTTTGAGCATCCTGGGTTCCTCCCCGTCGGTGGCCGTCGTCTCCCGGCCTGTGCAGTGGCGGCGCCTCAACTATGCCACCTCGGTCATCAGGCCTCCGAAACGCCCCCGGACACACCACCATGGGGCACCCCATTGACCTTATTTTCCGGAATTCACCTCTTGAGGGCCTCGTCCTCGGCTCAACCACGCGAAATGACCTGCTTATCGGTCTCCCCAATGACCGCATGGTGGGCTTAACTTATGGGGCATGACCTCCCCGCGCCCCTACGGTGGTGGCTACTACTCCTCACCGCCCTTCCCCGACACGCCCATCTACGACAGCTTGGTGGCCGAGCGGGGAACCCCGCAGATCGCTCCCATCAGGGTGCCCTCCGCCTACGACTCGCTGGGCTACCAGCATCCGGGGACCCAGCCGGCCCTGCCCGCCCTGCCGGCTGCCCCCTCCCCCGCACAGCCGGCCGCCCCGTCCGGATACTCCGGCTACCAGGCCACTCCGGCGCGTCAGCCCCGGCCGGCTCCCGCGCCGACGCCGCAGCCCGCCCCCTACCTTCCGCAGCAGGGCGCGGCCGCCCGGCCCTATCCGGCGCCCCACCCCGCTCAGGCGCCGGCCCCGCAGCAGATGCGGCCGGCCGCACCGCGTCCCGCCGCTCCCCGACCCGCCGCGCCGCGGCCGGCGGCGCCGCGCCAGATGCCCGGCGGCTACCAGAACCCGTACCCGACCCCCCCTCAGCAGCAGCACCCCTACCCGGGGCAGGGCTACTGGGCGGAGCAGGGGCCGGGCCACTGACGGAACCACGACGAGGCGGCACGCAGCCGCCGGTGGGGCGGGGGCCTTGGGCAAAGGCCCCGCGTCAGAGTTCCACGTCCTCCAGGACGCCCAACGCGTCGGGCACCAGGACGGCCGCGGAGAAGTACACGCTGACCAGGTAGGAGATCACGGCCTGCTCGTTGATGCCCATGAAGCGGACGTTCAGGCTGGGCTCGTGCTCGTCGGGGATGCCGGGTTGGTGCAGGCCGATCACCCCCGCGTCCTCCTGCCCGGTGCGCAGGGCGAGGATCGAGCTGGTGTGGGCGGAGGTCACGGGGATCTTGTCGCAGGGCAGCAGCGGGATGCCGCGCCAGGCCCGCGTCCGGGTGCCGTCGACGTCGATCTCCTGGGGGTAGACGCCCCGCCTGCTGCACTCCCGGCCGAACGCGGCGATGGTGCGGGGATGGGCCAGCAGCACCCTGGTTCTGCGGCGCCGGGTGATGAGCGCGTCGAGGTCGTCGGGCGTGGGCGGGCCGCCGCGGGAGCGCACCCGCTGCCGCGGATCGACGTTGTGCAGCAGGCCGAACTCGGGGTTGTTGACCAGCTCGTTCTCCTGTCGCTCGCGCAGCGCCTCGACGGTCAGCCGCAGTTGTTCGGCCGTCTGGTCCATCGGCTGGCTGTAGAGGTCGACGACCCGGGTGTGCACCCGCAGCACGGTCTGCGCGACGCTCAGCTCGTACTCCCGGGGGCCCGGGTCGTAGTCCACGAAGGTGCCGGGCAGCACCGGCTCGCCGCTGTGTCCCGAGGCGAGCGCGATCTCGGCCTCGCCGCGCCGGTTCCGCGCGGGCGCCGGACGGGCGGACGTCTCGTCGAGGTGGGCACGCAGCCCGGGTGCCTGCTCGGCCACCGCCGCGACGTCCCGCAGCGGCAGCGACAGGGCCGTGCACCGGGTGAGGGCCCGCAGCGTGTGCGGCCACTCGCCCGGCGGGCCGGTCAGCGCCTGGTCACCGGCGTAGTCCCCGTCCGCCAGGACGCCGAGCCTGGCCTCCTCGTCGTAACGGCCGGGGCCCAGCCGCTCGACCTTGCCGTGGGCGATCAGCAGCACCTCGTAGACCGGGGTGCCGGCCTCGACCAGGGGTTCGCCGGCCTGGTACTCCCGCTGCACACAACGGTCGGCGAGCGCGGTCAGCGCCGTCTCGTCGGCGTACCCCCGCAGCGCCGGCAGCTCGGTCAGCTCGGCCGGGATGACCCGGAAGCTGGGTCCTGAGGCGATGAACTCGACGCGGCCGTCGCCGAGCGTGTAGGTGAGCCGGCGGTTGACCCGGAAGGTGCCGGCCGTGACCGGCACCCAGGGCAGCGACCTGAGCAGCCACCGCGGGGAGACTGCCTGCATCTGTGGCGGCGTCTTGACGGTACCGGCGAGCTTCCGTGCGGCGGTGGTGCCGAGCGCGAGCCGCTCCGGGGTCTCCTGTGGAGATGTCATGGGGAAATGCGGTCCCTTCGAGTTGACGGACGGCGTACCCGTTCATCGGCATGGGGGCGTGCCGAATCCTCGTGACGAAGACGGGAATTCAGCACGCCCGCGACGAACCACGAGAATCGACGCCGAGTCAGAACCCGACTTCCACGTCCTCCAGAATCCCCAGGGCGTCGGGGACGAGGACCGCGACCGAATAGTAGGCGCTCACCAGATAGGAGATGATGGCCTGCTCGCTGATACCCATGAAGCGCACCGACAGGCTGGGCTGGAACTCGTCGGGGATGCCGGTGCGGTGCAGGCCGACCACCCCCTGCGCCTTCTCGCCGGTGCGCATGACCAGCATCCTGCTGGTGCCGGCCTCGCTGACCGGGATCTTGTTGCACGGCAGCACCGGGACGCCACGCCAGGACGGGATCGCGTGCCCGGCCAGGTCCACGCTGGTCGGGTACAGGCCGCGCTTGCTGCACTCTCGGCCGAAGGCGGCGATCGCCTTGGGATGGGCGAGGATGACGCTGGGCTCCTTCCAGACGGTGGCGAGCAGCTCGTCCATGTCGTCGGGGGTGGGCGGGCCGCTGCGGGTGTGGATCCGCTGGCGCAGGTCAGCGTTGTGCAGCAGGCCGAACTCCGGGTTGTTGACCAACTCGTTCTCCTGACGCTCGCGCAGCGCCTCGACGGTCAGCCGGAGTTGCTCCTCGACCTGGTTCATCGGCTCGTTGTACAGGTCGGCGACGCGGGTGTGCACCCGCAACACGGTCTGCGCGACGCTCAGCTCGTACTCCCGGGGGGCGAGCTCGTAGTCCACGAAGGTGCCGGGCAGCACCGGCTCGCCGCTGTGCCCCGCCGCCAGGGTGATGGCGGCCTCGCCCTCCTCGTTCCGCTCGGTGGGGGCGGCGGCCTGCACCGCGGCCAGGTGGGCGCGCAGACTGTCCGCCCGGTTCACGATGTCCTGGAAGGTCTGCCGGGCGAGGGTCAGTACGGTGCCGCTGGTCAGCGCCGTGATGGTGTACGCCCAGTCGCCGGGCTCGGCGTCCGTGAGCGTCCGGTCGCCGTGGAAGTCGCCGCCGGCCAGCACGCCGTGGTCGGTTTCGGTGTCGTACAGGCCAGGGCTGCGCAGGCTCAGCTTGCCGTGCGCGACCAGGATCACCTGGTCGGCCGGGGCCCCGGCCTCCACGATCACCTCGCCCGGGGTGACGTCGCGTTGCACGCAGGCGGCGGCGATCTGTGCCAGCACCTCCTCGTCCTCGTACCCGGCCAGGGCGGGGAGCTCGGCCAGCTCGCCCGGGATGACGCGCACCTCGGACCCGGTGGAGACGAATTCGACGCGCCCGTTGCCCACGGTGTAGGTGAGCCTGCGGTTGACGCGGAAGGTGCCGCCGGGAACCTGCACCCAGGGGAGCACCTTGAGCAGCCACCGTGAGGAGATCTCCTGCATCTGCGGCGGAGTCTTGGTGGTGGTCGCCAGATTCCGCGCGGCCGTCGTGGCCAGGCTCAACTGATACTGCTCCGCGCTATTTTGAGGTGTCGGCTCGGTGGAAGTCGTCATGCGGGAGACACCGCCAATCCAGGGGCCCTTGTAGGCCGTTCGGGCGTTTCTGCAAAACGAAGCTAACGGCACCGCGCGGGGCGAGCAATCACTCGAAAGAGGGGCAATCCAATGGATTCTCCGGCGCATTTGTTGGGTATTACGCGAATCCATTCACGACGACCCCACACCGTGCGCACCCGCTGAGACACGATCCGTGACCATCGTGCGCCGGTGGCTCGCGGTAGCACTCCGGGAGCGTGCGACGCATGCGCACGGCGCGCCCCGCGCGGAACCCGTCAAGTCCGTGTGTCAGCCCACGGCGCGCTACGGTGGAGCCGCCAGGAAACGCGAGTTCGGCACGGTTGGCGCTCGGTTATCGCACGAGGTTGGGGCACATCAGTCCATGGCTACGGGCTCGGTCCAGGTGACGCACACCGGAACTTCACGCTGGCGGCGCCGGACCGCCGTCTACGGCACGGTCGCCGAGGCGTTGGCCGCCGCGGCCGACGGCGATGTGCTGGTGCTCGGCCCGGGCGTGTACCGCGAGAACCTGGTGATCGAGCACTCCGTGACCGTGCGTGGCCCGGAGGAGGCCAAGGAGGGCCCGGCCCGGATCGCGCCGCCCGAAGGGGTGCCGCTGACCGTGCGCGGCTCCGCGACCGTCCAGCAGCTGCGCATCGAGGGCCAGGACACCTCGGTCCCCGCGGTGCTGGTCGAGAACAGCACGCCCGAGCTCAGCGCGCTGCACGTCCACACCACCTCGGCCGCCGGCATCGCGGTGCGCGGCGGCGCGCGACCCACGGTGCGCCGAACCCTCGTCAGCAACACGGCGGGCAGCGGCATCACGGTGACCGACGGGGGCGGCGGCCTGTTCGAGGAGTGCGAGGTCGCCGAGACCACCGAGTCGGGCGTGGTGGTGCGGGGACCGGCGCATGTGCGTCTGGAGCGCTGCCGGATCCGGCAGACCGGCGGCGCCGGGCTCTCGGTCAGCGGTGAAGGGAGCGCCGTGGACGCCGTGGACTGCGGCGTGCACGGCACCCGGGGCACCGGCGTGCGGCTGGCCGAGCGGGCCACCGCGCACCTGACCGACTGCCGGGTCAGCGAGACCACGGGCGACGGGGTCTCCCTGGAGTCCGACGCGGTGCTGACCTTGGCCGACAGCCAGTTGCACGACATCCCGGAGAACGCGCTGGACCTGCGCTCCCGTTCGGTGCTGACGCTGGTCCGCACGGTGATCAGCCGCTTCGGGCGCAACGGCATGTCGGTATGGGACCCGGGCACGCACGCCGACGCCCACCACTGCGAGATCGGGGAGAGCACCGGGGAGTACCCGGCGGTGTGGGTGAGCGACGGCGCCACCGCGGTGCTGGAGTCCTGCCGGATGCGTCAGGTGTCCGACGCGCTGTTCGTGCTGGACGCGGGCTCCCGGGCCGACGTGGTGGACAGCGAGATCGAGGACGTGCGCGGCTCCGCGATCTCGGTCAGTGACGGCGCGGCGGCCCGGCTGGAGGCCTGCCGCATCCGCCGGGTGGGCACCGGCGCGTGGTTCCGGGACCCGGGGAGCGGCGGCACGGTCACCGGCTGCACCATCGCCCAGGCGCGGACCGGCGTGCTGGTCACCAAGGGCGCCGACCCGGAGGTGACGGACTGCACCGTGACGGAGCCCACCGAGGCGGGGGTGTACGTCTCGGTCGGCGGCCGGGGGCGGTTCGGCCGCTGCCGGGTGACCGGCTCCGACGGCTACGGCTTCCACATCATCGACGGCTGCCGCAGCGAGCTGACCGGCTGCCGCACCGAGCGGTGCGCCCGGGGTGGCTATGTCTTCACCGAGGACAGTCCGGTGCTGACGGACTGCCGCAGCGACGAGACCACCGCGCCCGGCGCGGACGTCCGGCTGACCGCCGCGACCGCCCCGGCGGCCGGCGCGGTCGCCACCGAGACCGCCGTGCCCGCGCCCCGGGGCGCCGGCGACGCCGCCCAGGCCCCGGCGGGTGAGCGGGCAGGGCGCCCGGCCTCCCGGCCGTCCGACGAGGTGCTGGCCGAGTTGGAGTCCTTGGTCGGGCTGCGGACGGTGAAGCGGGAGGTGCGGGCGCTCATCGACATGATCGAGGTGGGTCGCCGCCGCCAGCAGGCCGGGCTGAAGGCCGCCTCGGTCCGCCGGCATCTGGTGTTCACGGGCTCGCCGGGGACCGGGAAGACCACGGTGGCCCGGCTGTACGGCGAGATCCTGGCCTCGCTCGAGGTGCTGGAGCGCGGGCACCTGGTGGAGGTGTCCCGGGTGGACCTGGTCGGCGAGCACATCGGCTCCACCGCGATCCGCACCCAGGAGGCGTTCGACCGGGCGCGCGGCGGGGTGCTGTTCATCGACGAGGCGTACGCGCTGTCACCCGAGGACGCGGGCCGGGACTTCGGCCGGGAGGCGATCGACACCCTGGTCAAGCTGATGGAGGATCACCGGGAGGCGGTGGTGGTGATCGTGGCCGGATACACCACGGAGATGGAGCGCTTCCTCGCCACCAACCCCGGTGTGGCGTCCCGTTTCTCGCGCACCATCACCTTCGGCGACTACGCCCCCGAGGAGTTGTTGAGCATCGTCGAGCAGCAGGCGCACGAGCAGGAGTACGCGCTGGCCGAGGGCACCGGGGACGCGCTGCTCCGCTATTTCACGCGGTTGGAACGGGGCCCGTCGTTCGGCAACGGACGGGCCGCCCGGCAGACGTTCGAGTCGATGGTGGAGCGGCACGCCGGGCGGGTGGCACGGGTCACCGACCCCAGCACCGACGAGCTGACCCTGCTCTACCCGGACGACCTGCCGGGGACGCGGGCGGAGACTACCTGAGCTCCTCCCGAGGGGGCGGTGGCCCGGGCGGCGGCGCGATCGCGTGATCGCCGTCGAGCAGCCGCCGGTACAGCGCGGCGCGCTCCTCCGCGAACGCCGGGTCCGCGGCGTAGTCCCCGTGGCCCAGCACCGGTTCGGGCAGCGGCCAGCGGTCGGTGCGCCCGTAGTGCATCGGGTCGGCCAGCGGCCCCCGGTCCACCGCGGTGCCGTCCTTGCCGGTCACGCCCACCGGACCGCCTATCGGGTCGGTGGCCCGCCAGAGGTTCCGCCAGCACGGCATGTCCCGGTCCAGGCCACGCAGCGCGGCCGGGCCGAAGTAGGCGGGGAACCACCGACCGTAGAGCCGCTCCAGCGGCGAGCCGTGGGTGAGCAGCGCGATCCGCTCGCGGGTGGCCACGTCGAGCTGCCACACCGCGGCGGCGGCCAGCACGCTGCCCTGTGAATGCCCCGAGATGACCACTCGTCCGCCGGTGGCGTGCACCCACATGGACATGCGCCAGGCGAGATCGGGCACGGCGCGCTCGGCGTAGCAGGGCGGCGCGAAGGGGTGGGCGGCGCGCGGCCAGAAGGTGCCGACGTCCCACAGGATGCCGATGGTGCGACGGGCCCCGGCGTCGCGGTAGGCGCGGCGGCCCATGGTCAGCAGCAGCAGCACGCCCACGCCCATCAGCCAGGAGCCCATCTGCTGGGCCAGGTCGGCGAGCACGGCCAGCGTCTTGGAGACGTCCGCGGCCACCGCCGGGGGCGACTCGCCGGTCAGCGCGCCGGCCACGGCAGCCACCCCGAGCAGCAGGCTGGCCCCGGTGATCCAGCCGACGGCCGACGGTGCCGAGTCGGTCAGCTCGGCCCGGGCGACGGCGGCGGCGATGGCGTCGCTGCGCTCCTTGAGCGGCTCCCCCGGCTCGTCGGGGTACTGGTCCCGGACGCCGGGGCTCAGCTCGGCGCGGCGCCGTCGCACGCAGCGCACCGCGACCAGCGCCAAGCCGAGCACGACCGCCAACAGCAGCGGTATGCTCGCCGCCTGCCAGCTCAGCAGCACCGGCGGCCCGGCGATGGTGGTGCCCCGCTCGCCGGTGGCGGTGGGGTCGAGCCAGTCCGCGATGCGCTGGGCCACTCCCCCGGTCAACACCCCGGCGATCGCGCAGGCCAGCAGCGCCACCGCCGCGCCGCCGAGTCCGGCCAACGCGCCGCGGTCGCCGTCGCGGGCGTTCCTGTGCAGCCGGTAGGCGACCAGCGCCATGCCGATCACCAGGGCGCCCTGTGCCACCGCCAGCACCACGAAGACGACGCCGCCGGCCGGGTGCCGGCCGTCGGTCTGCCATTCGGGGCGGCTCCACGCGGTGTGCACGGCGGCGAGTGACACCAGGACGAGGGCCGCCCAGGGCAGCCGGGCGACCGCCCGCGGCACGGGCTGCTCGTCGATCTCCTCCTCGGTACGGCCGTGCCGCACCAGTTGGCCGGCGACGGCCAGCCATCCGCACAGCAACAGGCCGGTGAGCAGCCAGCCGGCCGCGGCGAGCCCGGCGTCCCCCCGAGGGCCCCGGTCGTAGGGCCCGGTGGACGTCAGCAGGGAGGCGCAGATGGTGAGCAGCGCGGCCGTGGTGTGCGTCGCGCGCAGCCGGGAGACGATGCCCTGGCCGTACCAGAAGCCGGGCAGGGTGAGCAGCGCCCCGTCGCGGCCGCCGACGGTCGGGCGCGGCGGCGGCGAGGCGGACTCGTACGCGCTCCAGGTGCGGTGCGAGAGCCACCACAGCAGGCCGACGAGGCCGAGCGGCAGCACCGCCGCCAGCACCAGGCGCCGTCCGGGCTGGTTCCACCAGCCCCCGCCGGTGGCCACCGGGCCGAGCCAGGAGGCGCCCTCGGCGCAGGGCTCGGAGCCGGCGCACTGCCAGGCGACGAGGTCGACGCAGACGGCGCAGGCGCCGGCGGCGAAGAGCGCGGTGAGGGAGAGCGCGACCAGCCGCACCAGCACGTCGTAGGCGTGCTGGGTGCGGTGGCAGCCGCGACAGGCGGGCCGCATCCAGTGCGCCAGGTTGACCACCATGAACGGCAGCAGTAACAGCCAGAGCGCGCGGGCCCCGTTCCCCGAGGTCAGCCCGCACCACGTGTACGCCTCGCGGCACGGCTCGGTCCCGTCCCAGGGACGGTCGTCGAGGTCCTCGGTGCGGCGGTGTATGCAGGCGGTCGTGTCGCCGGTGACCCGGGTCGTCCTGGGGTCCTCCAGCATCTCCTGGGGGGTGGCGCCGCCCACCCCGTGCACCAGCAGCTCCATCACCGGTTGGGTCGCCGGGTCCGTCGGCCCCGGAACGGCCGGCTGCTTCGGCGTCGTCCTCTCGTTCGTCATGGGTCCTCCGCTCTCCCGCTGCGGCCCTGCCCGCCGTGGACTCCTGCCCCCGCCGTTGGCTTCTGCCCGCTGTGGGGGCCTGTTCAGCTTCTGCCCGCGGAACGCGACGGAATCGTCACCCGGTTAGCGGGACGTGCGAGGATGACTCGCGTTCGAGCGAACGAAGGAGGGCCGTGAGCGACAACCAGAACCTGCTGGCGGGACAGCGCAGGGCGCTCATCCTGGACGAGGTCCGCCGCAGGGGCGGCATCCGGGTCAGCGAGCTGACACGCATGCTTCAGGTCTCCGACATGACGGTGCGTCGGGATCTCGACGTGCTGGCACGTCAGGGAGCGCTGGAGAAGGTGCATGGCGGCGCTGTGCCGGTGACCGAGGCACGCACTCACGAGCCCGGTTTCGAGGCCAAGTCGTCACTGGAGCTGTCCGCCAAGAGCGAGATCGCCCGGGCGGCCGCCGACCTGGTGACCTCGGGAAGCGCGGTGGCGCTGTCCGGCGGGACCACGACCTTCGCCGTGGCGCACGAGCTGCTGGAGGTCCCCGACCTGACCGTGGTCACCAACTCGGTGCGGGTCGCCGATGTGTTCCACAACGCCCAGCACCTGGGCGAGGGCGGGCGGGGCGGGGGCGGCGGGACGCCGGCGGCGACGGTGGTGCTCACCGGCGGCGTGCGCACGCCCTCGGACGCGCTGGTGGGTCCGGTCGCCGACGCGGCGATCAGCTCGCTCCACTTCGACGTGCTGTTCCTGGGGGTGCACGGCATCTCCGTGGAGGCGGGCCTGTCCACGCCGAACCTGGCCGAGGCCGAGACCAATCGGCACTTCATCCGCTCGGCGCGGCGCGTGGTGGTCGTCGCGGACCACACCAAATGGGGTACCACGGGGCTGAGTTCCTTCGCCTCACTGGACGAGGTGGACACGCTGGTGACGGACGCGGGGCTGCCGCCCGACGACCGGCGGGAGATCGCCGAACATCTGGCCGAACTGGTGATCGCGGGCGGCGCGGACGGGGAGGACTGACGCCGGGCGCCGCGAGCGCGCGAGAGAGCCCGGCGGGCGGGCCGCCGGGCTCCACGGTGCCGCGGGGGCGGCGGGGGCTCATCTGCCCGCGCCGTCCTTGCCGCCTCGGGCGTCGGCGGTCAGCACGGCCAGCCGCCGCCGGTATTCCTCCTCCTCGATCTCCCCCGCGGCGTAGCGCCGCCCGAGCAGGGTGACGGGCGCGTGCTCGCCGCCCGGGCCGCACCGCCCGCCGCGCCAGACCGTGCGGCGCAGCAGCCAGAAGGCACCGAACAGGATCGCCGCCCAGATGAGCGGGAAGAGGAGGACCCACGGTCCCGGCCCGTCGTCCGCCCAGTGGTTCGCCAGGGTGTTCATCGTGTCTCACGCTCCTCGCGCGGCGCCCCGTCGCCCGGGGTGCCGCCTCGTGTGCTCTCATCGTCCGAACACCTCCCAGACTCGTCGCCGGCGCGGCCCGCGTCGTCGTACGGCCAGCGGCTTGTGGCCTGCTGCGCGGGGAGTAGCGGGCCCGGCCGCGGCTGCTCCGGACGACGCCGCGGGGCGGGGCGTTGTCAGTGCCGGCTGCCAGACTCGGCGCATGGACCAGGAGCGGGCCGACCCCGCCAGATGCGCCGTGGCGGAGTACGCCGACGGCTCGGTCCGGCTCTGTCCGGTGGACGAGCGGGGCCGCCCGGCCGGCCCGGTGATGACGGAGCCGTCGCTGGCCGCCGCGCTGCGCGCCCGCCCCGGGGTGGGCCGCTGGGTGTGGCGCGCCACCTCGGCGGTGTATCCGCGGGCGCTGGACGCGGGACTGCGGGTGGAGCGGTGCTATGACGTGGAGGCCGCGGAGGCGCTGCTGCTGGGGCACGAGGGGCGGTACGGCCGGCCGCGTTCGCTGAGCGCCGCCTGGGCGCGGCTGCGCGGCCTGCCCGTGCCAGAGGACCCGCCGCCGGCCGCCGCGGACTCCGCGCAGCCCTCGCTGTTCGACGCCGGTCCGGTGCCGCTGCCGGCGGACGCGGACCCGCTGCAGGCGCTGCTCGCGGTGTACGCGGAGCAGTTCGCCCGCACGGCGGCGGCGGAGCGCCCCGAGCGGATGCGGCTGCTGCTGGCCGCCGAGTCCGCCGGCACGCTGGTGGCGGCGGAGATGGGGCGGGTGGGCCTGCCCTGGCGGGCCGACCTGCACCGCCGGATGCTGGACGAGCTGCTCGGCGAGCGGTACGCGGGCGGCGGCGAGCCGCGGCGGCTGGCGGAGCTGGCCGAGCGGGTGTCCGAGGCGTTCGGCGGGGTGCCGGTCCGTCCCGACCTGCCGGCCGACGTGGTCAGGGCGTTCGCCCGCGCGGGCATCCGGCTCGGCTCCACCCGGGCCTGGGAGCTGAAGGGGATAGACCATCCGGCGGTGGCCCCGCTGCTGGAGTACAAGAAGCTGTACCGGATCTACACCGCCCACGGCTGGTCGTGGCTGCGCTCGTGGGTACGCGACGGCCGGTTCCGCACCGAGTACCTGCCGGGCGGCACCCCCTCGGGCCGGTGGACGAGCAACGGCGGCGGCGCCCTGCAGATCCCGCGGGTGGTCCGGCGGGCCGTGGTGGCGGATCCGGGGTGGCGGCTGGTGGTGGCCGACGCGGACCAGCTGGAGCCCCGGGTGCTGGCCGCCGTGTCCCGGGACCGCGGGCTGATGGCGGCGGCCGGCGGCGGGGGCGATCTGTACACCGCGCTGGCGCTCCGCGGGTTCTCCGGCGACCGGGCGCACGCCAAGCTGGCACTGCTCGGCGCGATCTACGGGCAGACCTCGGGCGACGGCCTGCGGCATCTGGCGGACCTGCGGCGGCGCTTCCCCGACGCGGTGGCGTACGTGGACGAGGCGGCGCGGGCCGGCGAGGAGGGGCGGCTGGTGCGCACCTGGCTCGGCCGCACCTGCCCGCCGGCCGGGGAGCAGCCGGCGGAGTGGACGGAGCCAGACGCCGCCGACGCGACCGGGGACGGTGGCCCTCCGCGGAGCGGCCCCGCCGCGCGCGCCAGGGGCCGGTTCGCGCGGAACTTCGTGGTTCAGGGCAGCGCCGCGGAGTGGGCGCTGCTGATGCTGGCGGCGCTGCGCCGCGCCCTCCGCGACGCCCCGGCCGAGCTGGTCTTCTTCCAGCACGACGAGGTGATCGTGCACTGTCCGGCCGAGGACGCCGAGGCGGTTCGCGCGGCCGTGACGGCGGCGGGCGAGGAGGCCGGCCGCCTCGCCTTCGGCGTGACTCCGGTCCAGCTGTCGTTCACCACGGCCGTGGTCGAGTGCTACGCGGACGCCAAGTAGATGCCGGGGAGGGGCCGGCGCGGGGGCGGCCGGTCAGGTGGTGGCGCCGAGCGGGGAGGCGGCCAGTCCGGCGTCGCCGCCCTCGGTGACCCGGCGGGCGGCGGCGGCCAGCCGGGACGCGGCCTCGTCGGCGAGCGGCGCGTCCACGGTGAAGGGCACCCGCAGATAGCCCTCGAACGCGCCGTCCACCCCGAAGCGCGGTCCGGACGGCACCCGGACGCCGAGCCGCTCGGCCACGTCGGCGATCCGCGATCCCGACAGGCCGCCGGCCCGCACCCAGAGCGTGAGCCCGCCGCTCGGCACGTGGAACTCCCAGTCGGGCAGGTGTCGGTGCAGCGCGTCGACCATGGCGGCGCGGTTCTCCCTGACCCCGGCGCGGCGCAGCGCGATCGCCTCGTCCCAGCCGCCCGAGGCCATCAGCCAGACCAGGGCGAGCTGCTCCATCACCGGGCTGCCCAGGTCGGCCTGGGCGCGGGCGCCGACGAGCCGGCGGATCACCTCGGGCGCCGCCCGTACCCAGCCGATGCGCAGGCCGGTCCAGAAGGTCTTGCTGGCCGAGCCGACGGTGATGACCGTGGAGCCGCCGGGGTCGAAGGCGCACACCGGCCGCGGCGGCGCCTCTCCCGGCGCGAGGTCCAGGGCGAGGTCGACCATGGTCTCGTCGGCGACGAGGACGGTGCCCGCGGCCCGGGCCGCGGCGACCAGTTCGCCGCGCTGGGCCTCGGAGGCCAGGGCGCCGGTGGGGTTGTGGAAGTCGGCCACCACATACGCGAGGCGTGGCGAGGCCGCCGCCAGCACATGCCGCCAGGCCGGCAGGTCCCAGCCGGCCAGGCCCTCGGCCATGGGCACCGGCACCAGGCGGGTGCCGGCCTCCCGCATCAGCTGCAGCACGTTGGCGTAGGAGGGATGTTCGACGGCGACCCGCTCGCCACCGGGTGCGAACAGCCGGCTGACCGAGGCGACCGCGCCCATCGCCCCGGTGGTGACCATGATCTGCTCGGGCATGGTGGGCACCCCGCGCGCCGTGTAGCGCTCGGCCAGTGCCTGGCGCAGCGACGGCAGACCCGCCGGGAAGTCGCCGTGGGTGCGGGCGGCGGGCGGCAGCTCGGCCAGCGCGCCCTGGAAGGCCCGGGTGAGCCAGGGTTCGGGGGCGGCCAACGCGGCGTTGCCGAGGTCGATCACCGAACCGGTCGCCTCGGGCGACAGCGTCTCAAGGCCGCGGGCGGGGAGCGCGCGCCCCGCGGGGACCGCCGTCCAGCTCCCGGAGCCGCGCCGCGATTCCAGGAAGCCCTCGGCGCGCAGCGCCTCGTAGGCGGCGGCGACGGTGGTCCGGCTGACGCGCAGGGCCTCGGCCAGCTCCCGTTCGGCGGGCAGCCGGGCGGCCACCGGGACCCGGCCCTCCAACACCAGCAGCCGAACGCCGTCGGCCAGTGAGCGGTAGGCGGGCACGCGGGGAGCGTCCGGGCGCCGGCCCCCGGCGTCCTGGGAGCCGAGAAGCCGGGCGAGCCGCGCGGTGCCCACCGTTGAGGTCCACTCAGGCATTTCAGCAGGCCACCTTTCGCCGATTGGCCATGGCGCGGCATCGCCTTCAGGCCACAGGGTGGCACGTGCCGGCCCACCTGGGCCAGCGAGAGGCCCGCGGGTGACCCCCGGACGGGCGTGCGCGACCGACCGGCGGAACACGATTTCGGCCGGGGGGCGGAAGGCGGTAACCTACCCCTTCGGTCCCGCCGGATGGGCCATGACCGCAGGTCATCCTGTGCGGACCCCGGGTGACATCTCCTGTCAGATGTGACAAACCGGACCCTGACGGGTACAAGAAGGGGCGGCACGACGGGCTACGCGGGCCCCCAGCGGGAATCTTCACCGCCGACCGGACGTTGACCTGAGTGATGACGACAGAGACACCTGTCCTGAGGGCGACCAGCCCGGGAGGCACGATTCATGAGTGAGCGAGCTCTACGCGGCACGCGACTCGTGGTGACCAGCTACGAGACGGACCGAGGCATCGATCTGGCGCCGCGTCAGGCGGTGGAGTATGCCTGCCAGCACGGGCACCGGTTCGAGATGCCGTTCTCCGTTGAGGCCGAAATTCCCCCTGAGTGGGAGTGCAAGGTCTGCGGTGCGCAGGCCTTGCTGGTCGACGGCGAGGGCCCCGAGGAGAAGAAGGCCAAGCCCGCCCGCACCCACTGGGACATGCTCATGGAGCGCCGCACCCGCGAGGAACTGGAGGAGGTGCTGGCCGAGCGGCTGGCGGTCCTGCGTTCGGGCGCCATGAACATCGCGGTGCATCCGCGGGACAGCCGCAAGACGGCCTAGTCGTCTCGCGGCGACGCCGCGAGCGCACAGGACACCAGGGTTCGGGTCACTCAGGGTGACCCGGCCCCTTTTGGTGTGCTTCAACCCTTGCCGGGGGTTCCGCGCGGTGCCCTGGCGGGCGTCCGGATCCGGAGGCGCGCCCTGCGTCGCGACGCAGGGCGCGCCGCGACGTTCGAGGGGCTCGACGAGTCCGTCGGGATCGGCCGGGACGGCGATCAGCCGTCGCGGTTGGGGCGGTCCTGGTGGTTGTCCTCGTCGCGGACAACCTCACCCTGTACGACCCTGCCGTCCGCATCGTCCGCGCGGCGCGTCCGGCGCTGTTCCTCCGCCCTGCGCGCCTGCTCGAAGACCTCAGGGGGCACGCCGAGGAGGCGGACGCCGGTCCGCGTCCCCGCCCGGCGCAGCAGCGCCGCCGTGGGCGGGAAGAGGCAGAGCAGGCCCACGGCGTCGGAGAGCAGCCCGGGCACCATCAGCAACAGGCCGCCGAGCATCACCAGGCCGGTGCCGCCACGCCGCTCGCGGCCGGCCGCCGAGTCGCCGTCGGCGCCGGGCCCGTGCCCCGGCTGCAGGCTGGCCGTCAGCCGCCGCCATGCGCGGCGCCCGGCCAGGCGGATCACCGAGCCGCCGGCCACCACGCCGGCCGCGAGCAGCAGGAAGACGGTCAGCCCGCCGGCGGTCTCGCCGACCAGGATCAGCAGCCAGATCTCCAGCAGCGCCCAGGCGGCGACGCCCAGCGGCAGCAGGGCTCGGACGCCACGTCGGGGGCGGGTGCGGTACGGGTTAGGGGAGCCGGTGGCCATGGTTCAAGTGTGCCTGGCTCCGACAAGTTTCCTGAAGCGGGCCGCGAGGCCCCAGGCCGTCACCCGCCACAGCGCCTCGATCACGATGTCCCTGCTCATCTTGGAGTCACCGTGCGTGCGCTCCACGAAGGTGATGGGAACCTCCGCGATCCGGTGCCCGGCACGCACGGCACGGTGGGTGAGGTCGACCTGGAAGCAGTAGCCCTGGGAAGCCACCCGGGTGAGCAGGTCCGCGTCGAGCACGTGCGCGCGGAAGGCTCGGTAGCCCCCGGTGACGTCCCGGACGGGAAGGCCGAGCAGCAGCCGGGCGTAGCCGCTGCCGCCTCGGGAGAGCAGTTCCCGGTACCTCGGCCAGTTCACGATCCGCCCGCCGGGCACCCAGCGGGAGCCCAGCGCCATGTCGGCGCCGTCCAGCGCGGTCAGCAGCCGGGGCAGTTCCTCCGGCTGGTGCGAGCCGTCGCCGTCCATCTCCACCAGCACCCCGTAGCCGCGGTCCAGGCCCCACCGGAAGCCGGCCAGATAGGCGGCGCCCAGCCCTTCCTTGCCCGGCCGGTGCAGCACGTGCACACCCGCATCGCCCGAGGCGATTTCCTCCGCCACCTTGCCGGTGCCGTCGGGGCTGTTGTCGTCCGCGACCAGAACGTCGCAGTCCGGCGCCGCGGCGCGGAGCCGCCGCACGAGCGGCGGGAGGTTGTCCACCTCGTCGTAGGTCGGGATGATCACCAGCACCCGGCCGAGCGGGGCGCGACGGCGGGCGTCCCGGTCAGCCACGCGCACGCTCCTCCCGGCGGGCGCGGCGGCCCCGCACCCCGACCCGGCCCCAGGCCAGCAGGCCGAGTCCGGCGATCGCCCACTCCGGGGTCTCGCCCACCCGGTCCGCGACGGTGGTGTCGTCACGCAGCGGAAGCTCGGCGGTGAGCACGTCCTGGGTGAACTCCTCGGTCTGCTGCTCGATGGTGCCGTCCGGGGCCACGATGGCGCTGATACCGCTGGTGGCGGCGGTGACGATGGCTCGGCCGTGCTCCACGGCCCGCAGCTGCGACATGGCGAGCTGCTGCTCGGGCTGGCCGGTGCCGCCGTAGGTCGCGTTGTTGGTCTGCACCACCAGGGCGCGGGCGCCGGCGTTGACGGTGTCCCTGACGATGCCGTCGTAGGCCACCTCGAAGCAGATCACGTCGCCGAGCCGGGCCGGGCCGACGTCCAGCACGCCGGGCTCCTCGCCTGGGTAGAAGTCGCGGGGGATCCGGTCCAGGCGGCTGATGAACGTGCTCAGCTGCTCGCGGAAGGGCACGTACTCGCCGAACGGCACCGGATGCTGCTTGGTGTAGGAGTCGCCGGGGCCCGTCTCCGGGTCCCAGACGATGCCCTGGTTCTCGACGTAACCCTCCTCGGTGGGGTGGTCGACGAGGGCGCCGACGAGAATCGGGACGCCCAGGGCGTCGACCGCCCGGTCGATGGCCTCGCGGGCCTCCGGCTCCTGGTAGGGGTCGAGATCCGAGGCGTTCTCCGGCCACAGCACCAGGTCGGGCCGTTCGGTGCGGCCGGCCTCGATGTCCTCGGCGAGGTCCAGGGTCGCCTCGACGTGGTTGTTGAGGATCTGCATGGGGCGGCCGAGGAAATCCATGCCGGGCTGTTGGACGTTGCCCTGCACCACGGCGACGTTGACGGTCTCGTCGGCGTCGGTGGGCACCGGCACGGCGTAGCCGGCCGCGGTGGTCGCGGCGGCCAGGGCGAGGACCCCGGCGGCCGGCAGCACGGCGCGCGGCAGGCGCGCGGCGGGCTCGGCGCGGCCGGCGGCGAGCCGGCGGCGCAGCCCGTGCAGTTCCACGGCGAGCCAGGCGAGCAGGGCCCCGGTGAGCGCGACGGCGAAGGTGACCAGGGGCGCGCCGCCGAGCGCGGCGAGCGGGGTGTACGGGGTGGCCGTGTTGGCGAAGGCCAGGCGCCCCCAGGGGAAGCCGCCGAACGGCACGCGGTCCCTGGCCCATTCCTCGGCCACCCACAGGCAGGCCGCCCACAGCGGCCAGGCGGGCAGCCGGGAGGTGACGGCGAGCGCGGCACCCAGCGGCAGGAAGAACAGCGCCTCCACCAGGGCGAGGCCGACGACGGCGTCCCAGCCGACGACGTTCAGCCACTTCAGCAGCCCGATGAAGAACGGCAGGCCGAGCGCGAAACCCAGCCAGGCGCCCTGCCGGGGGGTTCGGCCGCGGGTCAGGACCGACAGCACGGCCACGGACAGCATGGACAGCGGCCAGACGTCGTACGGCGGGAACGCGGCGATCAGTGCCAGGCCGGCCAGCGCGGCCACCAGACTGGCCAGCCAGTGCCGCCGGGCCGCGGCGGCGAGCCGGCGGGCCCGGCCCGGGCGGCGCGCGGGGGCGCCCGGCGCCGCGGCGTCGGGGGTCTCGGCGACCTCGGGGGCGTTCGGGGCCGGGGCGCCGACGGACCTGGCCAGCACGGGCGGCGCGACGGCGGGCGCCCCCTCGGGGGCGGGGTCCGCGCCCCCGGCCGCGGCCCGCTGCTGGGCGGTGCCGTCGGCGTCGCCGGCGGTGGTCGTCTCGGGGCCCGTTGGCACGGTCGTGGCCCTCCCTGGGAACGAGCAATGATGAACGACCGTACCCTGGCGGCGGCGGGGGCGGGCAGCCGGGCGCATGCCCGGACGTGCGACGGCTGCGGGCAGGGACCCGGCGCTCTTCGGGCCGACCTGGGACCCGCTGGCTGCGGGTCTGCCGAAAGCCGTTGTCTACTGAGCTCCGGGCCCCGCCCGGGTCGCACCAGCCAGCCGGACGAAACCTTCCGCCCCCGTGCCACAGGCACTGGACCTGGCTCCGGGTGGCGGCGTGCCGGTCTGGCACCCCGCACTCTGGCCCAGCAGCGTTCGACGACTGCGCGGAGGAGCGCCGGTTGGACGTCTCGTGGTGGACCCGGCCGAACCTACCCCGGCACGACCGCCGCCTGTCAACAGCCTTCTGACCTGGCGATCTTCGTCAAAGAGGCAGGTCAGTGCGGAGTGTTCGTGGCGATCCGACAGGCAGAGGGCACGTCGTTCGGCGGTATCGCCGCGGGCCCGGATCACTCGTTCAGCCGGTCCGGTCGCGGTCGTACACGGTGCGGCCGGCGACCACCGTGCGCAGGCACCGAGGCGACTCGGCATCGGGGAGCAGGACGGGGAACCAGGACGCACTCCGGCTCGGGTCCCCGGTCCGCTCCGGGGTCGGCTCCGCGGTGGGCGCGCCCGTCTCCCAGACCGCGTAGTCGGCCGGCGCACCGGGCGCCAGCACACCGCCGTCGTCCCGGCCGAGCGCCCGCCAGCCGCCGTGGGTATGCGCCGCGAACGCCGCCTCCGGCGGGATCCGGTGGCCGGGCGTGCGGTGCTGGATGGCGGCCCGCACCCCACCCCACGGGTCGAGCGGGGTGACCGGGGCGTCGGAGCCGAAGGCGAGCGGTACGCCGGCCCGCAGCAGCGCGGCGTACGGGTTGAGCGCGGCGGCCCGGGCGGACCCCAGCCGCTCGGCGTACATGCCGTCGGGGCCGCCCCAGGCCGCGTCGAACGCCGGCTGGACGGAGGCGGTCAGTCCGAGGTCGGCGAACGTGGCGACGGCCTCGGGACCGATCAGCTCGACGTGCTCCACGCGGTGCCGCAGCGCCCGTAGCCGGGGGGCGCCGAACCGCGCCGCCGCGGCCCTGGCGCCGGTGGCGACCGCGTCGATGGCGGCGTCGCCGATGGCGTGGAAACCGGCCTGTAGCCCTGCCTCGGTACAGGTGGTGAGGTGCGCCGCGGTCTCCTCGGCGGTCAGATACCCGATGCCGCTGGTGGCGGCGTCCGCATAGGGGGCGTGCAGGTGGGCGGTGTGTGAGCCCAGCGAGCCGTCGGCGAACAGGTCACCGGCGGCGCCGGCGGCGCCGAGATCCCTGATCCGTTCGGCATCCTTCGCATTCGTGACGAGTTCCGCCCAGTAGCCGACGACCCGGGGGCCGGGCTCGGCGGCGGCCAGCGCGAGCAGGCCGACCAGGTCCTCCTCACTGGAGATCTCGGGACCCGCGCATTCGTGCAGGGACCCGATGCCCAGGGCCGCGGCGCGCCGCAGCGCCGCGCGCTGGGCCGCGGCCCGCTGGGCGGGGGCAAGGGTGGCGTGCGCGGCCCGGCGGACCGCGTGGTGCGCCGCGCCGGTGAGCGGGGCGTCGGCGTGGAAGCCGGGCAACCGGGTCACGCCGGCGACCCGGTCGAGCAGAGCGGTGCTGGCCAGCGCGGAATGCGCGTCGACGCGGCTGAGATAGGCCGGCCGGCCGCCGGCGGCGCGGTCCAGTTCGGCGCGGCTGGGCGAGCGCCGCTCCGGCCATCGGGCGGCATCCCAGCCCTGGCCGAGCAGCACCTCGTCGGCGGCGTGCCCCGGGGCCGTGGCATACCCGGCGACCCGGGCCAGCGCCTCGGCCAGCGAACCGGCGCCCGCGAGGTCGAGGCCGGTCAACGTCAGGCCTGTCGCCGTGGTGTGCACGTGTGCGTCGGTGAACGCCGGAGTGACGAGTGCACCGGCGAGGTCGACGATCTCGTCGGCGGTCGCGGCGACGTCCTCGGCGGCGGGTTCCCGCCCGACCCAGACGACGCGGTCCCCGGCGACGGCCAGGGCCGTGGCGCCGGGGACCGACGGGCTGTGGATCCGCCCGTGGCGCAGCAGGACGGTGCGGGGGGTGGTGCGGTCGGTCATGCCGGTCAGTCTTCCCGTCCGGGGCCGCGACGCGCCCGGCGGGGTCAGAACCGCGGCGGGCGCGCCTCATAGGGCGTGGAGAGCACCACTGTGGTGCGGGTGGAGACCCCGGCCAGGCTGCGGATGCGGGCCAGCAGGTGCTCCAACTCGGCCGGGGTGGCGACCCGGATCTTGAGGATGTAGTTCTCCTCACCGGCCACCGAGTGGCACGCCTCGATCTCCGGCACCTCGGCGAGCCGCTCGGCGATGTCGTCGGGAGCGCTGGGGTCGAAGGGTTTGACCGAGATGAAGGCGGTGAGCGGCAGACCCACGGCGTCGGTGTCGACGATGGCGGTGTAGCCGCGGAGCACCCCGCGCTGCTCCAGGCGGCGTACCCGCTGGTGCACCGCCGAGGTGGACAGGCCGGTGGCCTTGCCCAGGTCGGTGTAGCTCATGCGCCCGTCCCTGACGAGCAGCTCCACGATGCGCCGGTCCAGTTCCTCCACGGGACCGTAACCTACCGGCAACGGCGGGGCCCGGGGCGCGCTCGGCGCACTCAGGGCCGGGCCCGCGTCCGCGAGGGCACGTTTTCGCAACGGATCTGTGACGAACGCCACAAACGCGGTTCGACCTCCGGTTCTGGCTCACGATTAGCCGCGGGACCCCCCGGGAAATGCTTGCTGTGGCCAAGGCCGCAGCGCCGTCCGAGGGGGATGTCATGCGCACCATGAACGACACCGTGAATCCGGCTCAGCGTGGGGGGAGCGCCCCGCGAGACTTCGACGAGCAGGTGCCGGGCCTCCTCGATGACGAGGGCGACGGGGTGGCGGACGCCGACCTCGTCCGGCTGGCGTGTCCCGACTGCGGGCAGCCGATCGCCCTGCAGGCGCCGGGCGAGGCGCTGCCGGTGCACGCGCTCTGCCCCACCCCGTGGAACCCCTTCGGGCTGACCGTGTGCCCCGGCTCGGGCCGGAGCGTGTCCGGCGAGGCCGGGCCCGCCACGATCCTGCCCGTGGCGCCCGGTGACGTCGACGTCGCCGCCCGGGCGACGCTGCCCGAAGGCCTGGACTGGCGGCTCCGGCCGTTCTCCCACGCCGGCTCCCCGGAGCAGGCACGGCTGCCGAGCGTGCGTCAGGCCGCCTGAAAGCGCCGCGCCTCCGCGCCCCGCCGACCGTGGTCGCCGGGAGCCGCGGGTGGGCGTCGGCCCGCCTTCTCGTCCCCGCCGTGGCCCGGTCGTGCCGGGCTCACCGAGCGGCGTCATTGGTCTGGACATGACCAACTCGCGCCAGTACCGTCAGGGTTGGTCTAGACCGCAGCACGGCATGCCAACGGAGCGCTCACACCCCCCACGACCTCCGGGAGCGAAGCATGCGCAAGAAGATCACGGCCGCGGCCATCGGGGCAGGGCTCGTCACGGTCTCCGTGCTCGGCACCAGCGGCACGGCCCAGGCTCACGGGTACACCACCTCCCCCACGAGCCGTCAGTCCTACTGCGCCCAGGGTGCGGCGTCGAACTGCGGCGACATCCAGTGGGAGCCACAGAGCGTGGAGGGCCCCAAGGGCTTCCCGCAGGCGGGCCCGGCGGACGGACAGATCTGCTCGGGCGGCAACTCACGGTTCGCGGCGCTGGACGACCCGCGCGGCGGCGGCTGGCCGGCCACGGACCTCACCGCCGGCCAGTCCTACTCCTTCGACTGGACGTTCACCGCGCGGCACAGCACGGCGGACTTCCAGTACTTCATCACCAACGACGGCTACGACCCCTCGCAGCCGCTGACCCGCGCCGACCTGGAGTCGCAGCCGTTCCTGACGGTGCCGATGGGCGGCGCCCAGCCGGGCGCGACGGAGCACCACCAGGGCACGGTCCCCGGCGGCAAGTCCGGCCGGCATCTGATCGTGGCGGTCTGGAACGTGGCCGACACCGGGAACGCCTTCTACGCCTGTTCGGACGTGGACCTCTGACCCCCGGGACCCCGGCAGAGACCCGACGGCCCCCACGCGCTCGCGTGGGGGCCGTCGGACGTGCGCGTCGGTCAGACCACGCCGACGGAGGCGAGCGCCTCCCGCTGGGCCACGGACAGCGTCGCGGGGAAGTAGAGGTAGCAGACGCCTCCGGTGCCGCTGCGCACCGCGCCGGACTCGTCGTAGCGCTGGGTCCTCAACCAGATATTCTCGAATTCCCGCCGGTCGTACACCCGTCGGACCGCGGCGTTGTTCGCGCTGGCGGGGTCGTTGGCGATCACGTCGCCGTCCTCGGTGAAGCCGATGACGGTCATCAGATGTCCGGCGGTGCCGTAGCCGGCGCCGCCCAACTCGGCCTCGTAGAAGGACTGTGAGGTGATCAGCGGGATGCCCGCAGCGACCAGTCGCTCGGCGTCGGTGAGCGTGGCGATCCGGGTCACCACGGCGCGCAGGTCCGGATAGGTCGCGGCGTAGGCGGCGTTGAACGGCCAGTTGCCGCAGCCGTTGTACTGATAGTCGAAGGTGAAGCGGGCGGCGTGGCAGACCTGGGGGTCGTCGTAGTCGGGGTTGACCCAGTCGAGGTCCTCCGGCGTGGGCTGGCGGCCCCAGTACTCGACGATCATCTGGGAGGACGTCGGGCTGCACCACGCCTCGCCGCCGTTGTCGTACTCCGGGTACCTGCCGACGTGGACGTTCTGCGAGTACGGCGGCACCGACAACTCGATCCCGGCGGCCGGCCCCGGTTCGGTCGCCGGCACCTCGAAGCGGGCCGGCACGTCGGACGTCATGGCACCGAGCCGCCATACCGTCGGGGTGGCGTCGCCGCCGACCGCCCGGTACAGCGTCAGCAGGAGCTGGTAGGAGGCCAGCCGCAGGCCGCTGTCCGGATCGTCGATGGCGAAGGTGTCGGTCCAGATCGAGGACTTGCCGTCCTCCTGCCCGTCCACGGAGGTGCGGCGGATGTCCTCGTCGCCCGAGGCCCAGACGGCCAGGGTGTACCAGGGGGTCTGGGTGCCGTCGCTGTAGGTGCCGAGCAGTTCCACCCGGACCCAGGTGCCGGCCGGGGTGTCGGCGTTCCACGAGGCGATGAGCTCGGTGGCCGGGGTGGCCGCCTCGTGGCTGGGCGACAGCCAGCGGGCGTAATCCCAGGTGGCGGTCGTGCCGGTATGCGGGTCGGTGTAGTCGACGGTGCCCTGCGGAGCGTCGATGGCGACGCCGGGGCGCACGCCGCCGACCACCGCGACGCCCTCCATGGTGCCGCTCTGCCAGCCCTGGGCGGTGGTCCAGCCCTGGTACTCGATGGTGGAGTCGGCGGTCCGGCAACCGGGCCGGCGACGGGCGGCGCCGCCGCCGGACTCGGCGGCGGCCGCGCTGGAGGAGAGCGAGGCGGCGGTGGTGCCGACCGCGGCGGCGACGGCGGCGGCGAGCACGGTACGGCGTGGCGTCGTGGGCACGGTGATGGTCTCCCGGGTCGAGGCGGGGTGGGGCACGTGGTGGGGCGGACTGCGGCGGGTCACGCCGGCAGTCACGTCGGCGTTTCGGATCGGCGTTCGGATCGGCAGGCCACCACTATCTCCGCTCGTGCGGCCGACGACCAGTAACCGCCCAGGAACGCACGGCGGCAATATTGGTGGGACCTGTGGCACGACTATCGTGGCGCCGGTGACCACCGCTGCTGACACCGGCGCGCACGACCCCGTGCCGGGCGGGCTGAACGGCGTGGCCGCCCGGCTGCGCTCCCTGGCGCCGTCCTGCGGCCCCGTGCGCCTGGTGGGGGTCGACGGGCACGCCGGATCCGGCAAGAGCACGCTGGCCGGGCGGCTGGCCGCCCTGTTGGACGACGCCCCGGTGCTCCGGCTGGACGACCTCGCCAGCCATGACGCGCTCTTCGCCTGGACCGACCGGGTCACCCGGTCGGTGATCGAGCCGCTGTCCCGGGGCGAGGCCGCCCACCATCCCGTGTACGACTGGTCGCGTCGGGCGTTCACCGCGACCGCCACCCTGGCGCCCGCCCCCGTGGTGCTGGTGGAGGGTGTGGGCGCCGGCCGGCGGGCGCTGCGACCCCATCTGGCCTGCCTGATCTGGCTGGCGGTGCCGGCCGAGGTGGCCTGGGCCAGCGGCCGGCGCCGGGACGGTCCCGGACAGGCCGCGTTCTGGCGGACCTGGGAGGCGGCCGAGCGTGGCCACTTCGCTGATGATCCGTCAAGGCCCTTTGCGGATATCCTGATAGCACCGCGGGGTGACAGCTACCATGCCTGCACCTGAGCGCCTTCGGGTCCCTGCGGCAGGCGGCGGAGCAGCCCGTGAGTAGGGGTCGAGATGAGTTCTGGCACGCACGGCGCGCGGGATCGGTACACCTCGGCCGATCTGGCGTGGCTGCGCGGCGTGGACGCCTACACCGCGGCCGCCTACACCGAGGCGGAGGAGGAGTTCCGCTCGGCCGTGCGCCAGGATCCGGAGATGGCCGACGGCTGGCTCGGGCTGCACGCGCTGCGCACCGACGTGCCGGTGGCGTTGCAGCAGATGTACCGCAACCGCGCGCGGTTCGGCGAGCAGCGGATCCGGTACGGCCGCCCGCTGAGCTCCTGGTACTGGCTGGGCTGGTGGGTGCAGCCGGTCCTGGAAACCGAACGCGACCTGCTGCTCGCCTACGCCTCCCAGCTGCTGGACGGGCGGCGGATGGCGGAGCTGGACGTCGCCCTGATGGCCTGCCCGACCCCGGAGTCGGATCCGTTCGCCCGCTTCCTGCATGCCTGCCGCTGCTACCTGGCCAAGGACTGGGAGGGCCTGTTCCGGTGCACCGCCTCCCTGGTGGATGACCCGCAACTGGGGGTTGAGGCGGGCCTGTTCGCCGGCATGGCCCGGGTGCGGCTGGAGATGTTCGACCAGGCGGAGCCGCTGCTCGCGGCCGCGCTGGTGCGCTGCCGCACCGAGCAGCCGCAGCGCAAGGAGTTGCGCTACTGGCTGGCACGGGCGCGGGAGGGCAGTGGGCGCAGCGCGGCCGCGCTGCCGCTGTACCGCGCGGTGCACCAGGTGGATCCGGAGTTCATGGACACCGAGGTGCGGCTGGCGGCGCTGTCCGGCGAGGACGCCGACGCGGCACATGTGACGTCGCAGCTGACCGGGCCCGAGCCGGGCCCCCTGTCCGGCCTGGACGGCACGGTGCCGGCGGGTGCGCTGCCGACGCCCGAGGAGCTGCCGTTCCCCGGCTCGGACGAGGGCGCGGGCCGGCGGGTGCCGTTCCCCGCTCCGGCGGGCGCGAACCGGGGCACGCCGGCGGGCGGTCCGGGGGGCGCGTGGGGATACCTCCCGGGCCAGCAGGGTCTGGTCGAGGGGCACGCGGGGCCGACGCCCGCGCCGGCCGACCTGCCGCCGCCGGGCGATCCGGTGCTGCTGGAGCAGACGCTCAGGGAGCTGGACCGGATGGTCGGTCTGGAGCCGGTCAAGGAGCAGGTGCGCGCGATGTCGGCGCAGCTCCGGATAGCACGGCTGCGGTCCGGGCAGGGCCTGCCGGTGCAGCCGCCGAAGCGGCACTTCGTGTTCTCCGGGCCCTCGGGGACGGGCAAGACGACGGTGGCCCGGATACTGGGTCGGGTCTTTCACGCGCTCGGGGTGCTCGGCCACGACCGGCTGGTGGAGGCGCAACGGGCGGATCTGGTCGGGGAGTTCCTCGGCCAGACGGCGGTGAAGGCGAACCGGCTGATCGACTCCGCGCTGGGCGGAGTGCTGTTCATCGACGAGGCGTACAGCCTGGTCCACTCCGGCTACAGCAAGGGCGACGCGTACGGGGACGAGGCGCTGCAGGTGCTGCTCAAACGCGCCGAGGACAGCCGGGAGCACCTGGTGGTGATCCTCGCCGGCTATCCGGAGGGCATGGACCGGCTGCTCGGCGCCAACCCCGGGCTCAGCTCGCGGTTCTCGGCCCGGGTGGAGTTCCCCAGCTACCAACCGCAGGAGCTGACGGCCATCGGCGAGCTTCTGGCCGCGGAGCACGGCGACACCTGGGACGCGGAGGCGCTGGAGGAGCTGCGCAGCATCGGCGACCATGTGGTCGCCGAGGGCTGGATCGACGAACTGGGCAACGGCCGCTTCCTGCGCACCCTGTACGAGACCAGCTGCGCGTTCCGGGACGTGCGGCTGTCCGAGTCGGGCGCGGCGCCGACCCGCCAGGAGCTGTCCACGCTGCGGCTGCCGGACCTGATGCAGGCCTACGGCGAGGTGCTGTCGGGCCGGGGTTCGCGCCGGTCGGGCGACGGCGACGCCGTGCCCGAGCCCTGAGTGCCGGACCGGGCCGGTCAGCCTTCGCCGGCCGGCGGCCGTGCGGTGCCGTGGCGCTCGGCGAGCGCGCGCAGCGTCCGGGCGTCGTCCAGCGCCCGGCGCCGGGCGAGGCCCGGCTGGATCGCCATCACCGCGAGGGTGGTGCCGTCCGCCAGGTCGAGCGTCACCCAGGGATCTCCCGGCCGCAGCGTGACCCGCAGGATCTCCGCCCAGACCAGCCGGCGCCGGACGGTCAGGTTCACCACGGTCAGGCCCTCCCGGTCGGCCACCGCCTTCGGCCGGCTGAGCACCAGCAGGACGCAGCAGGCCAGCAGGCCGCTGCCGCTGACCGCGGCGCGGTCGCCGAGGCTCCAGCTCACCGCTCCCCCGGCCGGCAGCAGCGTCGCGATCAGGGTGAGGGCGCCGAAGGTGACGAGGCCGACGGTCAGCAGCACGATCCGGGTCACCACCGGCCGGAAGGTGACGGGCAGCCCTGTCTGGTCCGCCGGGGGCACGGGCGCCTCGCGGTCGTCGGGAACGGTCACCTCGGGTGTCACAGCCGGGCGGCGTGGATGCCCGTGGTCAGGATGGCGCGAGCGCCGAGCTCGTACAGCTCGTCCATGACCCGCTGGGCGTCCCGCACCGGAACCATGGACCGCACCGCGACCCAGCCCTTGTCGTGCAGCGGGGAGACGGTGGGCGATTCCAGACCCGGGGTCAACGCGACGGCTTTGCTGACCAGTTCGGCCCGGATGTCGTAGTCCATCATCACGTACCTGCGGGCCACCAGAACGCCCTGGAGGCGGCGCAGGAACTGCTGGACCCGGCCGTTGGCCGGCTCGCCGCCGGCGCGGCGGATGACCACCGCCTCGGACTCCAGGATGGGCTCTCCGATGATCTCCAGGCCGGCGTTGCGCAGCGTGGTGCCGGTCTCGACGACGTCGGCGATGACCTCCGCGACGCCGAGTTGGATGGCCGTCTCGACGGCACCGTCGAGGTGCACGACGGAGGCGACCACCTCGTGGTCCGCCAGATGCCGGGCGACCAGTCCGGCGAACGAGGTCGCGACGGTCAGGCCGCCGAACTCCCGCACGTCGCTGACGGTGCCGGGCCGGGTGGCGTAGCGGAGGGTGGAGCCGGCGAAGCCGAGCTGCATGATCTCCTCGGCCGGCGCGCCGGAGTCCAGCAGCAGGTCGCGGCCCGTGATGCCGATGTCAAGCTGTCCCGAACCGACGTAGACGGCGATGTCGCGCGGCCGCAGGTAGAAGAACTCCACCTGGTTGTCGGAGTCGATGAGCACCAGCTCGCGCCGGTCCTTGCGCTGCCGGTACCCCGCCTCATGGAGCATCGCCGAGGCGGGCTCGGAGAGGGTTCCCTTGTTGGGCACGGCGATGCGCAGCATGGAGCGGCACTCCTTCGCGGGTCAGGTGAGGGCGGTGCGGAGGGTGCGGGCGTGGGCCCGCGGGATCGGCTCACAGATGAGCGTATACGTCCTCCAGGGAGATACCGCGGGCCACCATCATCACCTGGACGTGGTAGAGCAGCTGCGAGATCTCCTCGGCGGCCCGGTCCGCGTCCTCGTGCTCGGCGGCCATCCACACCTCCGCGGCCTCCTCGACGACCTTCTTGCCGATGGTGTGGACGCCGGCGGCGACCAGCTCTGCGGTGCGGGAGGTGGCGGGGTCACCCGTGGCGGCCTTGTGCTTCAGCTCGGTGAAGAGGCCGTCGAATGTCTTGTTGGCCATGGTGGCCCTTAGCCTACGGCGTGGCCGCGACCCCCGGGGCACCGGTCCGGCCGGGGGCGGGGACGTCGCGCAGCGCCACGGCGGTGGCGACGGCAGCGGTGACCGCCTCGTGTCCCTTGTCCTCGGCGGAGCCCGGGAGTCCGGCGCGGTCCACGGCCTGGGCCTCGGTGTCGCAGGTCAGCACGCCGAAGCCGACCGGGACGCCGGTGTCCACGCTGACCTGGGTGAGGCCCTGGGTGACGCCCTGGCAGACATAGTCGAAATGCGGGGTGCCGCCGCGGATGACGACGCCGAGCGCCACTACGGCGTCGTAGCCCCGGCCGGCCAGGGCGCGGGCGGCGACCGGGAGTTCGAAGCTGCCGGGGACGCGCAGCACGGCTGGCTCGGGGATGCCGAGCTCGTCCGCCGCGCGCCGGGCGCCGGCCAGCAGCCCGTCCATCACCGTCTCGTGCCAGCGCGCGGCCACCACGGCCACCCGCAGCTCCGCACAGTCCCGCACCGCCAGCTCAGGGGCGCCCTTGCCGCTCACCGTGTCTCCTCGTCGTCGTCGTTGTCGTCGTGATGGTCGTGTCGCTGCGTCGCCGAGGCGTCGGCGCGGTCGGGCCCGCCGACGGTCGGGGCGGCCGCGGGTCACTGGTTGCCGCAGGCCGAGACCCGCACCGCGTCCAGCCAGGGCAGGTCGTGCCCCATCCGGTCCCGCTTGGCCCGCAGGTAGCTCAGGTTGTGTTCGCCCGGCGGCACCGGCACCGGTTCGCGGCCGGTGATCCGCAGCCCATGCCGGGTCAGGGCGGCGGTCTTCTCGGGGTTGTTGGTCATCAGCCGCACCGAGCGCACGCCGAGGTCGGCGAGCATCCGCGCGCCGGCCGCGTAGTCCCTGGCGTCCGCGGGCAGCCCGAGCTCCAGATTGGCGTCGAGGGTGTCCCGGCCGCGTTCCTGCAGCTCGTAGGCGCGCAGCTTGGACAGCAGACCGATGCCGCGCCCCTCGTGCCCACGCAGGTAGAGCACCACCCCGCGGCCCTCGGCGCGGATCCGCTCCAGGGCGGCCCGCAGCTGCGGTCCGCAGTCGCAGCGCTGAGAGCCGAAGACGTCGCCCGTCAGGCATTCGGAGTGGACCCGGACCAGGACGTCCTCGCCATCGCCGAGGTCGCCGGTGGCCAGCGCGATGTGCTCCACGCCGTCGAGGGCGGAGCGGTAGCCGTACGCCCGGAACTCGCCGTGGCTGGTGGGCAGCACGGTCTCGGCCTCGCGGCGCACCAGGTCAGGGGTGCCCGATCCGGTGCGCCGCAGATGGGCGGCCAGCTCCGCGATCGAGACGATCGCCAGCTCGTGCCTGCGGGCGAAGTCCGTGAGCTCGGGCAGCCGCAGCATGGTGCCGTCCTCGGCCGCGAGCTCCACCACCACGGCGGCCGAACGCAGGCCGGCCAGCCGGGTCAGGTCCAGCGCGGCCTCGGTGTGGCCCGGGCGGACCAACACACCGCCCGGCCTGGCGCGGAGCGGGAAGACGTGTCCGGGGCGGGCGAAGTCCTCCGCGGTGGCGGCCGGATCAGCGAGCAGCCGGATGGTCGCGGCCCGGTCGGCGGCGGAGATGCCGGTGCTCACCCCGTGCGCGGCGGTGGCGTCGACCGAGACGGTGAACGCGGTGGACATCGACTCGGTGTTCTGCTCGACCATCTGCGGCAGCCGGAGCCGGTCCAGGTCGGCGGACGCCATCGGCACGCAGATCAGGCCGCGGCATTCGGACATCATGAAGGCGACGAGCTCCGGCGTGACGCATTCGGCGGCCACCACCAGATCGCCCTCGTTCTCGCGGTCCGCGCTGTCCACGACCACCACGGGCCGGCCGAGCGCGATCTCCGCCACGGCGCGCTCGACCGGGTCAGGCGCGGGCGCCGCCGGGGTCGGGAGGGCTGAGGTCGCGGGTTGGGTCATGGTCATGCCGCTGCTCCTTCCAGGGCCGGCCGGGGCGGCGCGGAGCGGGAGCGCAGCCACCAGTCGCGCATGCCCCACAGCACCAGGCCGAGGTAGACGAGGTAGACCAGGCCGGAGAACGGCAGGCCGCTGTCGAAGGCCAGCGGCACGCCGACCAGGTCGACGAGCAGCCAGGCGATCCAGAACTCCACGAGGCCGCGGGCCTGGGCCACCATGGCCACCATGGTGCCGACGAAGATGTACGCGTCGGGCCAGGGGTTCCAGGACAGGTCGGGGAAGGCGCTGAACAGCCCGCCGACGACGAGGGTGCCCAGGGCCGCGCCGGCCGCCAGCACGCCGCGCTCGGTCCAGGTCGCGAACCGGATGGCGATCTGCCCGTCCTCCGAGGCGCGGCTGCCGCGCCGCCACTGCCGCCAGCCCCACAGGGCGACGGTGATGACCAGCAGCTGCTTGCCTACTCCCCCGCCGAGCTGCGCCGAGGCGTAGGCGGCGACGAGGATGAGGCCGGAGAGCAGCTGCACCGGCCAGGTGGCCACGGAACGCCGCCAGCCGAGGGCGAGGGCGGCCAGCCCGGCGAGGTTGCCGATCATGTCGGACCAGATGACGTGCTGCCCGAAGACCGTGAACGCGGTGCTGTTGAGCGGGTCGAACAGGCCGGTCACGGCGCGGTCACCTCATCGGGGAAGCGCTCGCGGTGGGCCAGCAGCCGCTCCACGTACTTACCGAAGATGTCGACCTCCAGGTTGACCGCCTCGCCCGGCTGCTTCCTGCCGAGCGTGGTGAGCCGCAGGGTGGTCGGGATGAGGCCGATGGTGAAACGGTCGTCGAGCACGCTGACGACGGTGAGGCTGACGCCGTCCACGGTGATGGAGCCCTTCTCCACCACGTAGCGGGCGAGCGCGACGGGCAGCGAGACGGTGACCGTCTCCCAGTTCTCGCCGGGCTCGCGGTCCAGGAGGGTGGCGGTGCCGTCCACGTGGCCCTGCACCAGATGGCCGCCGAGCCGGCCGCCGAGCCGCATCGGGCGTTCCAGGTTGACGCCGTCGCCGGGGGCGAGGCCGGCGATGTTCGAGCGCTCCAGGGTTTCGGCCATGACATCGGCGGTGAACTCGCCGTCGCCGATCTCGACGACCGTCAGGCAGGCGCCGTTGACGGCGACGGAATCGCCGGGCGCGGTGCCCTCGGTGACCAGCGGGCCGCGCAGCCGCAGCAGCGCGGAGTCGCCGGTGGTGCGCAGCGCGACGACCTCTCCCAGTTCTTCGATGATTCCCGTGAACACTCAACGCTCCTTGTCAGCGGGGAGGGGGACGGCGGTGACCCGGAGGTCCTCGCCGATGCGGATGACGTCGGTGACGCGCAGGCGCAACGCGGCGGAGATCGTGGCGATTCCCGCGTCGGCCAGCGCGTGCGGCCCGCCGCCGAGCAGGGCGGGCGCGAGGTAGCCGGTGATCTCGTCGACCAGGCGGGCGGCGACGAAGGCGCCGGCGAGGGTGGGGCCGCCTTCCAGCAGCACCGAGCGGACCTCGCGGCGGTGCAGCTCGGCCAGCAGCGCGCGCAGGTCGAGCCCGCGGCCGCCGGCGGCGCGCGGCAGCCGCACCACCTCGGCGTGCCGGGCCAGCAGCGCGACGCGTCCGTCCGGCGCGTCCTCGGCGACGACGACCAGGGTGGGTGCGGCGGCGTCGAGCACGCGGGCGCCGGGGCCGACGACGCGGGCCCCGGTGTCGACGACCACCCGCAGCGGCTGCACGGCCCCGGGGACGTCGCGGGCCGCCAGCTGCGGGTCGTCGGCGCGCGCGGTGCCCGAGCCCACCAGCACGGAGTCGGCCTCGGCGCGCAGCCGGTGCACGTCGGCGCGGGCCGGTGCGGAGGTGATCCAGCGGCTGGTGCCGTCGGCGGCGGCGACGCGCCCGTCCAGGGTGGCGGCGTACTTCCAGCGCACGTACGGCCGGCCGCGGCGGATGGCGGTGAGCCAGGCGGCGTTGACGGCCTCGGCCTCCGCCGCGAGCAGGCCCGCCTCGGTGCGCACGCCCGCGGCGGCGAGGGCGGCGGCGCCGCCGGCGGCCGCGGCATGCGGGTCGGCGACGGCGTAGACGACGCGGGCGACGCCGGCGGCGAGCAGCGCCTCGGCGCACGGGCCGGTGCGACCGGTGTGGGCGCAGGGTTCGAGGGTGACGACCGCGGTGCCGCCGCGGGCCGCCGCACCGGCCTCGGCCAGGGCGTGCACCTCGGCGTGCGGGCCCCCGGGGCGCTCGTGCCAGCCCTCGCCGACCTGGTGCCCGGCCGCGTCCAGGACGACGCAGCCGACGACGGGGTTGGGGCTGGTGGTGCCGAGGCCGCGGGCCGCGAGCGTCAGGGCGCGCCGCATCGCACGGGTCTCGGGATCGCCGAAAGGCGCCGGGTCCGCCACCGGAACCTGCCTCCTGCCTCGTCGGGCACGGCTCCGGGGCGCTTCGGGACTGGCGTGACGAGGAATCGCGGCTGACGCCACGTCAGACAGGGCCACCCGAAGGTGGGCCCACAGATGAGGGCGAACCGATCCTCGCTCCGCCGCGCACTGCCTCCCATCCGGACTTTCACCGTCGGTCCAGGAATTTCACCTGGTCAACCGGCCGCTGGCTGCGGTCGGGTCGCGGACTGTTACCGCCGGTTCGGAATTACACCGACCCCGGAGTGCGCTACGTCGCTGATACGCCCTCCAGTGTGCCACGTCCCGGAGACGCGCCCCGGTCCGCTGTGGGGCGGCTCACAGCGACCGGCGGGCCCCGCCGGAGACGAACACCTCGTCGCGCGCGGCGTCGAGGGCGATGAGCTGCGCTCCGCGCAGGACGGGATTGCCGACCACGGTGGCGGCGCGCACCTCGGTCTCCAGCGGAGAGAGCGTCCGGAGCCGCCGCTCCACCAGCGCGGCGAGCTCCGCGCCCCCGGCCCGGCCCACCTCACCGCCCAGCACCACGCAGCCCGGGTCGAGCACCGCCGTCACGGCCGCCGACCCGATCGCGATCCGTTCGGCGAGCGCCCCGAGGAACGTCTCGGCCCCGGCGTCGCCCGCCGCCCGCCGCCGAGCCTCCTCGACCACGGCCTCGGCCGCGGCGGCGTCCCCGCCCGCCGGGTCGAGGCCGTGCTCGCGGGCGAGCGCGGTGACCGCGCCCGAGGAGGCCAGCATGTGGAAGCCGCCGTCGCATTCGGTGGCCGACGGCAGGCCGCCGGTGCCCGGCACGGGCAGGAAGCCGATCTCCCCGGCGCCGCCGGAGGCGCCCCGGCGCAGCGCGCCGTCCAGCACCACGGCGGCGCCGGTGCCGTGCCCCAGCCACAACAGCACGAAGGCATCCCGGTCCCGCACGGCGCCCAGCCGGTGTTCCGCCATGGCGGAGAGGTTGACCTCGTTCTCCAGCAGCACGGGGCCGTCCAGGCGGTCGCGCAGTCCGGCCAGCAGGGCGGCGTGCCAGCCGGGCAGCGCGCCCATCGGCCGGAACGCGCCGGTCGCCGGATCGGCGAGCCCCGGGGCGCCCATGACCGCCGTGTGCACCGCCGACACGCCCGCGCGGCGCGCGGTGTCCGCGAGCGCCTCCAACACCGCGCCGACGATGGCGCCGTCCCTGCCGCCCGCGCCGCCCGGCACGTCGTCCACCGGAAGGGCGGCGCGGCCGACGGTGCGGCCGGTCAGGTCGGCGAGCAGCAGCGAGACGCCGGTGGTGCGGACGTCCAGGGCGGCGACGTGGGCGCGGTCGGCCACCAGTCCGTAGAGCCGCGCGTTCGGTCCCCTGCGGTCGGCGCCGGCTTCCCCGACGACGGTAACCAGTCCGTCCCGGCCCAGCCGCTCCAGCAGGTCGGCGACGCTCGGCCGGGACAACCCGGTCAGCTCGCGCAACTGAGTCGCCGTCAACGCCCCCCGTTCCGCGAACAGGTCGAGCGCGAGGCGGTCGTTGAGGGCACGGGTCGTGCGGGGTGAGCCGCCGCGCGTGGTGGTCATGGGAACGATCCTCGCAGCTCTTTTCTATCAGGAAACCTTCCTGATAATATCTCGTCCGTCCGTTCGGCACTCATGAGGGACGACACGCCCATGCCACCGCACCCCGCCGCGCCCGTCGACCGCGCCCGCATCCGCCGGGCCCGGCGGTCGATCGGTGGCGTCTTCGCCCTGCACGGCGCCGTCACCGGCAGCTTCGCCACCCGCATCCCCTGGATGACCGACCATCTCGACCTGAGCACCGCCGCGCTCGGCCTCGCACTGGCCTTCCCGCCCGTCGGCGCGGCGGCCACCATGCCGCTGGCCGGACGATTCATGCACCGGTACGGAGCGCGGGCCACGGTGCGCGGGCTGCTCGCCCTGTGGTGCGCGGCGCTCGCGCTCCCCGCGCTCGCTCCTTCGCTGGTCGCGTTGTGCGCGCTGCTCATGGTGGGCGGGGCGACCGCCGGCATGGCCGACGTGGCGATGAACGCGCAGGGCGTGGACGTCGAACGACGGCACGGGCAGTCGATCATGTCCGGGCTGCACGGCCTGTGGAGCGTGGGCGCGATGGCCGGCTCCGCGGTCGGCGTGCTCGCGGTGCACGCCGAGACCGATGCCCGGGCGCATCTGGCGCTGGCGGCCCTGGTGCTGACCGCGCTCGTCCCGCTGTCCTGCCGCGGGCTGCTCGACGTGCGACCCAAGCCCGAGGAGGAGCCGCCGCCCCGCTTCGCGCTGCCGCCCCGTTCGGCGCTGCTGATCGGCGCCGTCGGGATGTGCGCCATCCTGGCCGAGTTCGCCAGCGCCGACTGGTCGGGCGTCTACCTGCGGGACGTGACCGCGGCCTCCGAGACCGTCGCCGCCGCCAGCAACGCCGCGTTCAACTGCACGATGGCGGCGGGGCGGCTGATCGGCGACCTGGTGATCCGGCGCTTCGGGCCGGTGCGCACCGTGCGGGCGGGTGGCGGCGTCGCGGTGCTCGGCGGGACGCTGGTGGTGATCGCGCCGGGACCGGCGCTGGGCATCACGGGCTTCGCGCTGCTGGGCATCGGCGTGGCGGTGGTGGTGCCGCTGGCCTTCGCCGCGGCCGGGCGGAGCGGGGAGAACGCCAGTCAGGCGATCGCCGGCGTGGCCACCGTCACCTACACCACCGGGCTCGTCGCGCCCACGTTGATCGGCGTGGTCGGCGAGGTGTCGACGCTGCGGGTCTCCTTCGCCGTGGTGACGGCCGCGGCCGTGGTCATGGTGCTCATCGCCGGGGTGCTCGGCGGGCCGCGCGACGGCGGGGCACCGGTCGCCGGCCGACGTCCCTCCCGGCGCGCGGCCCGCCGGGCGTCATAGCGAGGCGGCCATCCGACGCACCGCCTCGGCGAGCACCTCGGGTGACGCGGCCAGGTTGAGCCGGACGTGCCCCGCGCCGCCCGTGCCGAAGTGGTGCCCGGGCACCACGGCGACCCGCCCCCTGGACAGAAACGTTTCGGCCGGATCGTCGCCCAGGCCCAGCCGTCGGCAGTCCAGCCACGCCAGATAGGTGCCTTCCGGCTGCCGGTAGCGCACCGCGGGCAGTTGGTCGGCCAGCAGCCCGGCGAGCAGCGCCCGGTTCTCGTCCAGGCCGCGCAGCACCTCGTCCAGCCAGTCGCCGCCCTCCCGCAGGGCCGCGGCATGCGCGATGACGCCGAGGTGGCTCGGCCCATGGCTGACCTCCTCGGGCAGCCGGGCGAGGTCGGCCGCGGCGTCGGGTCCCGCCACCGCGAGCGCGGCCTTGAGCCCGGCCAGGTTCCACCCCTTGGAGGCGGACATCAGCGAGAAGGCATCGGCGCCGCCCGGCAGCGACAGGTACGGCACGTAGGTGGCGCCGGGGAGGGTGAGCGGCGCGTGGATCTCGTCGGCGACCACCCGCAGGCCGTACCGGGCGGCCAGCTCCGCCACACCGGTCAGCTCGTCGGCGGTGTGCACGGTGCCCGTGGGGTTGTGCGGGCTGCACAGCAGGAACGCCGCCCGGCGTCCGCCGGCGACGGCGCTCCGGAACGCCTCCTCGGTCGCGGTCGGGTCGAGGCGGCCGTCGGGACCCAGCGGCGCCTCCACGATCCGCCGGTCGAGGTTCCTGACGAACGCGTAGAAGGGCGGATAGACCGGGGAGTTGATCACCACGGCGTCACCTGGCCCGGTGACCAGCTTGAGGACCTCCACGATCCCGAGCATCACGTCGGGCACGATGGCCGAGCGCTCCGGCGGCACCGCCCAGCCCCAGCGCCGCCGGGCGAACGCGTCGAGCGCCTCGGCGTAGACGCCGCCGGTCGGATAGCCGGTGTCGCCGAGGGCCAGCGCCGTCGTCAGCGCCCGGGAGACGGGCTCGGCGAGCGGCACGTCCATCTCCGCCACCCACAGGGGCAGCACGTCCTCGGGGTAGGCGCGCCACTTCATGCTGGTGCGGCGGCGCAGCTCGGCGAGCGAGAGCCGGGCGAAGGGGTTGGCCGGGACCGGACCGGCGGGCTCGGCGGCCCCGGCCAGGGCTATGCCGTCGGAACGCTGCTTCGAGGCTGTCAACTGCGACCGCCTTCCTGGTGCCGGTCGGATGGGCGGGACGTCCACGCCGGTCCCGTCGGGGCCGGGTCCAGGATGCCAGGCGGCGGCGCGGGGCGCGTGTCGGGACGGCGAACGGGTGGCCCCGGCCGGGGCCACCCGTCGCGCGAGCGCGGTCAGCCGAAGATCACCACGGCCTGGTAGTACGTCCAGGCCAGGCTGTCGCAGGCGCTCGCGGTGCCGCCCGAGTAGCCGTCGCAGACCCGCAGCAGGTCCTGGTAGAAGGCGCTGTCCAGGCGCGCCTTGTTGGCGTCGAAGATGCCGAGGTCCTTGTGGTTGCGGTAGCCGAAGTCATGTCGCGCGCATGACATCTCGAAGGGGAAGCCGAAGGGGTTGTCAGGCGAGGAGGAGCAGTAGTCGGTGCCCCAGTCGAACTCGTAGGCGGCCCAGGCGGACTGGTTGTTCCTGGCGGCGAGCCAGGCTCCGTAGCTGGCGGCGTTGGTCTGCGTCCAGCTCGAGAGCACCTGCGGCTTGTCGGCCGGCGCGGCGGCAGCCGGCGCGGCGGCGGCCGGGGCGACCGAGACGGCGACGCCGCCGAGTGCGAGGGTGGCGGCGGTCAGGGCGGTGGCAAGCCGATGGCGAATGCGCATGCACGTCCTCCGGAGATCGGGTGGGGCTGGCCGCCGACGGCGGCCCGCGATTCCGGAAGCAGAAGTTACGCGCTGGTAGAGGAAACCACAACGGTCCTGCGGTGCACGGAAGTTGGCCGGCCGAAGAACGAAGGAGGGCAGCCCGGAACGCGCGACGGCTCAGGCCGGCCGGGCACGCACCCAGGTACCGTCCTCGGTCAGGGTGGTGTCCAGCGTCAACCGGGCCTCGGCCAGGGCGCGTTCGAAGGCGTCTCCGATGTACGTGAAGGACAGGAAAGTCTGCGTCCAGCGGACGTCGGGGTACTCGTACTCCATCCGGATGGTGGAGGTGTGCGGCACCTCCGTCGGCTCGGCGGAGACGACGCGCACCACGCCGCCGTCCCGATTGCGGGTCTCCCGCGGCAGCCCTTCGAACCAACCCACGCCCTCGCGTTGGATCAGCACCTGGCCGCCGTCCGCGACGTACCGCCGGCAGGCCCGCAGCAGGCCCCGACGCACCTCGGGATCGCCGGTGTGCACGAGGAAGGACGCGAGCAGCACCACGTCGAACCGCTCGTCACCCAGGTCGAGGGTCTCGATGGGGCCGCACACGGTGCGGGCACCGCGCACGTGCGCCAACATCTCCGGCGACTCGTCCACGGCGGTCACCGTGAAGCCCCGTGCCAGCAGCGGGTGGGTGATCCGGCCGACGCCACAGCCGAGTTCCAGGATCGACGCGCCGGCCGGGACGGCGGCCTCGACAACGTCGGGCTCGGCGCCCACGGACAGCCGCAGCCAGTGCTCCACGGCGCAGCCGTCCGGCGTGATGTCCCCCGGTCCGGTGCCCTGGCATCCGTCACGTGTCTGTTGACCCATGCGGGTCATCGAAGCACATCAGTCCCAACTGGCGTGCAGGGGCTGCCCCTCGGCGTAGCCCGCGGCGCTCTGGACGCCGACCACGGCGCGCTCGGCGAACTCCTCCAGGGTCCCGGCCCCGGCGTAGGTGCAGGCGGAGCGGACGCCGGCGATGATGGTGTCGATCAGGTCCTCGACGCCGGGGCGCGACGGGTCAAGGTACATCCGGGAGGTGGAGATGCCCTCCTCGAACAGGGCCTTGCGCGCCCGGTCGTAGGGCGAGTCCTCGCCGGTGCGGTTGCGCACCGCGCGGGCCGAGGCCATGCCGAAGTTCTCCTTGTACAGGCGCCCGTCGGTGGCCTGCTGGAGGTCGCCGGGCGACTCGTAGGTGCCGGCGAACCACGAGCCGATCATCACGTTCGACGCCCCGGCAGCCAGGGCCATCGCCACGTCCCGGGGATGGCGCACGCCGCCGTCGGCCCACACATGCCGGCCGTGCCGGCGGGCCTCGGCCGCGCACTCCAGCACGGCGGAGAACTGCGGGCGGCCGACCCCGGTCATCATCCGGGTGGTGCACATGGCACCGGGCCCGACCCCTACCTTGACGACGTCCGCCCCGGCCGCGATCAGATCGCGCACCCCCTCGGCCGAGACGACGTTGCCAGCCACCACCGGCACCCCGGGGTCCAGTCCGCGGACCGCCGCCAGCGCGGTCATCATCGATTCCTGGTGGCCGTGCGCGGTGTCCACCACCAGGGTGTCCACGCCCGCGTCGAGCAGCGCCTTCGCCCGGCCCGCGACGTCGCCGTTCACCCCGACGGCCGCGGCGACACGCAGCCGCCCGACGGGGTCGGTGGCCGGGGTGTACAGCGTGGCGCGCAGCGCGCCCCGCCGGCTGAGGATGCCGACCAGCCGGCCGTCGGCGTCCACGGCGGGGGCGATCTTGCGATGCGCGGCGTCCAGCGTCGTGAACGCCTCGTGCGGCTCGATGCCGGCGTCCAGCACCAGCAGGTCCCGCGACATCACCTCGCTGAGCTGGGTGAACCGGTCCACCCCGGTGAGGTCGCCCTCGGTGACGATGCCCACCGGGCGCCCGGCCGAGACGACCACACCCGCGCCGTGCGCCCGCTTCGGCAGCAGCGCCAGCGCGTCGCCGACGGTCTGGGTGGGCGCCAGCACGATCGGGGTGTCGAAGACCAGGTGGCGCTGCTTGACCCAGCCGATCACGTCGGCCACCACGTCCATCGGGATGTCCTGCGGGATGACGGCTATCCCACCGCGCCGCGCCACGGTCTCGGCCATCCGGCGGCCGGCCACCGCCGTCATGTTCGCGACCACGAGGGGGATGGTGGTGCCCGAGCCGTCGACCGTGGCGAGGTCCACGTCGTGCCGGGAGGCCACCGCGGAGCGGCCAGGCACCATGAACACGTCGTCGTACGTCAGGTCGTACGGCGGCGGGGCGTCGTTGAGGAACTTCACGTCGGCTCTCCTCACCTGCGGGCCAGGCGGAACGTGCGGGCGGGGAGCAGCGGCTCCTGTTCCCATTATCCCCGTCTTTTCCGACTGGTCCTGGTCCGACTAGTCCTGGTCCGGGTCGACCCGCTCCAGGGCGGGTCGGCGGCCGGGGGACTGGGCCAGCAGTTGGTCGGCGGCGACCGTGTCGGTGACCAGGCTGGTCACCAGCCCGGAACGCAGCACGGCCCCGATGGCGTCCGCCTTGCGGCGCCCGCCGGCGATGGCGACCACCTCCGGCACCCGGCGCAGCCGCTCCGCCTCCACCGTGATGCACCGCTCCCCCAGGTCCCGCCCCACCCGCCGGCCGTCGGCCGCGAACAGGTGCGCGGACATCTCGGCGGCCACGCCGAGCGAGGCGTAGTGCTCGCGCTCCTCCTTGCCGAGCATGTCGTGCACCGCGGAGATGCCCGGCTCCCAGGAGCCGATGGAGACCGCCGCGATCGTCACCTTGTCGAAGAAGTCGAACGCCGCCGCGATGCCCGGCTGGCGGCGCAGCGCCGCCGTGGTGGCGGAGTCGGGCAGCAGCATGGGCGCGTAGATCGGGTGCGCCTGGCCGCCGGAGACCGCGGCCGCGCGCCGCACCGCCTCGACCGAACCGCGCTCCGCGGCCCCCGCGTCGTAGACGCCGGTCAGCTGCACCACCGTGCACGGCGGCAGCTCGCGCAGCGCCGCCGCCATGTGGATGGTGGAGCGCCCCCAGGCCAGGCCCAGGACGTCGCCGTCCGCGACCAACTCGCCCAGCAGTTCGGCGGCCACCTCGCCCAGATGCTCCGGGTCGGGGTTGTCCTCGGCCGCCTCTGAGGGTGACTGCGCGACCACGACATGCCGCAGTCCGTACCGGGCACGCAGGGCGTCGGAGAGCTCCGCGTCGAGCTCGGCCGGGACCCGGATCTCGATCCGCACCAGCTCGTGCTCCACCGCCGACTCCAGCACGCGGGCGACCTTGAAGCGGCTGACCCCGAACTCGTCCGCGATCTGGATCTTCGACTTGCCCTCCAGATAGAAGCGGCGGGCCATCGCCGCCGCCTGCATCAGCTCGGCCGGTCCCATTCGTGTGGCTGACCTTCCGGCCGACACCGCACTCACCTCACTGTCCTACGGCTCACGTCCCGCTCCTGTCCTGCGGGTTCATCCTCGCAGATCCGCCGGCCCGCTAACGCTGCCCATGCAGGGTGCACGCAGCGGTCACGCCGGGGTGGCCGCGCGTTCACCGCGGCGTCTCCGAGGCTTCGGCGCGGGCCGCCGCGCGCTCCGCCGCGGCCCGCAGCCGGCGCACCGCCGCAGCCGGGTCATCCGCGCCGTAGACCGCGGACCCGGCCACGAAGACGTCGGCGCCGGCCTCGGCGCAGCGCTCGATGGTGTCCTCGGCGACGCCGCCGTCCACCTGGAGCCACAGCGGCAGCCCGTGCCGCTCGACGAGCCGGCGGGCCCGGCGGATCTTGGGCAGCGTCACGTCCAGGAACCGCTGGCCGCCGAAGCCCGGCTCCACCGTCATGACCAGCAGCATGTCCAGCTCGGGCAGCAGGTCCTCGAAGGGCTCGACCGGGGTGGCCGGCCGCAGCGCCAGGCCGGCGCGAGCGCCGAGCCGGCGGATCTCCCTGGCCAGCCGCACCGGGGCCGTCGCGGCCTCGGCGTGGAAGGTGACCGAACCGGCGCCGGCCTCCGCGTAGCCGGGCGCCCAGCGGTCCGGATCCTCGATCATCAGATGGCAGTCCAGCGGGGTGCCGGTGGCCTTGCGCAGCGCTTCGACGACCGGCAGGCCGAGGGTCAGGTTCGGCACGAAGTGGTTGTCCATGACGTCGACATGAAGCCAGTCGGCGCCCTCGACGGCCTTCGCCTCGTCGGCCAGCCGCGCGAAGTCGGCCGAGAGGATACTCGGGTTGATCTGCACCATGCCGTCAAGTATTCACCCACCTGCTCACCCGGTGCGGCGCAGCAACGCCAGGTACATCGCGTCGGTGCCGTGCCGGTGCGGCCACAGCTGGACGTCGGGCCCGTCGCCGAGCTCCGGCACACCGGGCAGCAGCGGCCGGGCGTCGATCCACTCGACGGCGGCCTGCCCGGGCTTCTTCAGCACGTCCGCCACCACCGCGCGGGTCTCCGCCAGATGCGGCGAGCAGGTCGCGTAGCCGACGACGCCGCCCGGCCGGGCGGCGGCCAGCGCCTGGCGCAGCAGCCCGCGCTGCAGCTCGGCCAACCCCTCCAGATCGCCGGGGCGGCGCCGCCAGCGCGCCTCCGGCCGACGACGCAGCGCGCCCAGACCGGTACACGGCACGTCCACCAGCACCCGGTCGAAAGCGCCGGAGCGCCACGGCGGCCGGGTGGTGTCGGCGATCGCGACCTGGTGCGCACCGGGAATTCCGGCCAGCGCGCGACGCACCAGCCGGGCGCGGTGCGGGCGCGGCTCGGCCGCCAACAGCGCCGCGCCGCGCTCCGCGGCCAGCGCGCCCAGCAGCGCGGCCTTGCCGCCGGGGCCGGCACAGCCGTCCAGCCAGTGGGCGTCGGCGCCCTCCAGCGGGGCGGCGGCGAGCGCCAGGGCCACCAGCTGGCTGCCCTCGTCCTGCACGCCGGCGCGGCCGTCCCGCACCTGCGGGATCGCGCCGGGGTCGCCGCCCTCGGCCAGCCGCACGGCGAGCGGGGACCACCGACCGGGCCGCGCCCGCTCCTCGTCCCCGTCCCGGGCCTCGGCGAGCAACTCGGTGCCGGTGGTGCGGCCGGGCCGGGCCACCAGGGTGACCTGCGGGCGCTCGTTGTCCGCGGCGAGCAGCCGCTCGATGTCCTCCCGGTCGCCGCCCAGCGCGTCCCAGAGCGCGGAGACCACCCAGCGCGGGTGGGCGTGCACCAGCGACAGGTGCCGCTCCGGGTCCCGTTCGAACGGCGGGGCCAGGCGGTCCAGCCAGCCCCGCAGATCGTCGGCGGTCACCCGACGCAGCACCGCGTTGACGAATTTCGCCGGCCCGTCGCCCAGCACGTACCTGCCCAGTTCCACGGCCGAACTGACCGCGGCGTGGCCCGGGATGCGGGTGCCGAGCAGCTGGTGGGTACCGATCCGCAGCACGTCCAGCACGGGCGGGTCGATACCGGACAGCGGCCGGTCGGAGCATGCCTCGATCACCGCGTCGTAGCTGCCCTGCCAGCGCAGCGTGCCGTAGACCAACTCGGTGGCCAGGGCGGCGTCCCTGGTGTCGAGTTCGCCGGCCTCGCGGCCCCGGCGCAGCAGCGAGGGCAGCACCAGGTTGGCGTAGGCGTCGCGCTCCTCGACGGCGCGCAGCGCGTCGAAGGCGAGGACCCGGACCGGATCGCGGCGAGGGCGGCGTGGACGGGACGTGGGGCGGCGGGGCCGACTGCTCACGGGACGGTTCACTCCGGCGGTGCTGACTGAGGGCTGGCGACGGCGCGCGAGGACGCGGCACGGGGACATGGCGGCCCCAGCCTAGGGCCTGCCCGCCGGCGGCCACCGGCGCCCGTCGGACAACCGCGGCGCCGCCCGGCGGGCAGGGACGACACGGTCACGAGCCGAGGCGCTCGCCCGGCGCCGGCCGGAGGCCGCGGGCCCAGTCCTCGGCCCGCATCGGCTTCTTGCCCTGCGGCTGGACCCAGCGCAGCACCACGGCGTGCGAGCCGGTGCCCGCGTGGACGGCGTGCTTATCGGCGGCGAGCTCCCCCGGCGCGAGGTCGGTGCGCTCGGGCGCCGGCGTGACCTGACGGAGCTTCAGCCGCTCCCCGCGGAAGAGCGTCCACGCCCCGGGCGCCGGCGTGCAGGCGCGCACCACCCGGTCCACGCGCAGCGCGGGCGCCGTCCAGTCCACCTGGGCGTCGTCCACCGTGAGCTTGGGCGCGCCGGTCACCCCCTCGGCCGGCTGGGGCGTGGCCCGCAGGGTGCCGTCCTCGATGCCGTCCATGGTGGCGACCAACAGCCCGGCGCCGGCCAGGGCGAGCCGGGTGAGCAGGTCGCCGCTGGTGTCGCCGGCGCGGATCTCCTCGGTGAGCACGCCGAAGACCGGGCCCGAGTCGAGACCCTCCTCGATCAGGAACGTTGTCGCCCCGGTGATCTCGTCGCCGGCGAGCAGCGAGTGCTGCACCGGCGCGGCCCCGCGCCAGGCGGGGAGCAGGGAGAAGTGCAGGTTGACCCAGCCGTGCGCGGGAATGTCGAGGGCGCTTTTGGGGAGCAGCGCGCCGTAGGCGACGACCGGGCAGCAGTCGGGGGCGATCTGCCGCAGCCTGTCCTGGAAGTCCGGGTCCCGCGGCCTGCGCGGCCGGAGGATCTCCACCCCCGCCTCGGCGGCGCGCTCGGCCACCGGACTGGCGACGAGGCGCCGGCCCCGGCCGGCCGGGGCGTCGGGGCGGGTCACGACGGCGGCGACCTCGTGCCGGTCCGAGGCGAGCAGCGCGTCCAGGGCGGGAACGGCGACCTCGGGCGTGCCGGCGAAGACGAGCCTCATCGGGGGTACGTCACCTCTCTCGTGCCTCCTCCGCGGGTGCGGGAAGGCACGAGTCTACGGGCCGCTTCGGGAGGTGAACGCACGGCGTGTGGCGGGGCGTACGGGCCCGCCTCCGCGCCCCGCCGGGCAGACGGCTCACTCCGGCACCGTGACTCCGACGGCCGCTGGCGCGTTGGTCAAGTGAGATTGACCACAGCGGGCCCCGCCTACCTGACGCCCGGCCCGTTTTCCTTCCCTGTCGCCGGTTCGAGAGGCTTGTTCATGGCCGACCACGCCACCCCTGACGCACAGGCACGGGCCAGCCTGCATCTGCTCGTGCGGGACATCGAGCGGGTTCGCCGCCAGGTGGACGCGCTGCGCACGCTGACCGCTCAGCTGGGCAACGTCTACCGCCCGCGACGTACCGGACCAGCGACCGGTTTCGTCGTCTACGGCCGCGCCCCCGCCCCCACGGTCCGGCTCGCCCAGGAGCTGCGGGACAGCGTCGAGGCGCTGGTCACCGCCGCCGTCGACTTCGACCGGTCACTCGGCTTCTCCTGGGACGCCGTGGGCTCCGCCCTGGGTGTCACGAAGCAGGCGGTGCACCGCAGGTACGGCACCCGGCGGGCCGCCGCGGGTGCCGTACGGGAGGGTGCGGCGCAGCCCGAGCCGCCGGTGCCCGACCGGCCGCTGACGGTGGCCCCCGGCGTCCCTCCGGCCCGCACCGGACCCGCGACCCGGGAGATCCGGCCGAGCGCCCTGCCGGCGCCCCGCTCCGGCTGAGCGCCGGCCGGGGTCAGCCGATGTCGGGGGGGTCGATCCGCACCCAGGCGACCGGCCCCTCCCGGCGGGTCAGGCGGGCGGCCTGGGCGGACTTCAGGGCGGCGGCGAGTGCCGCGCCGGTGCCGGGCGGGACCCGGACCAGCGCCCGCTGCCATCGCTCGCCCGGCGGCGGCCGGCCCACCCGGCGCGGCGCGCCGGGCTCGGTGACCGGCAGCGGCACCGGGCCGAGCACCTGCGCGCCCGCGGGCAGCCGCGCGTCCCGCAGCAGCCCGTCCACCGCCTCGGGCAGGCCGCTGACCGCCGCCATCCGGGAGACCGGCGGAAAGCCGAGGACGGCGCGGTCGGCCAGTTCGCGCCTGGCGTACCCCGCCGGGTCCCAGCGCACCAGCGCCTGCACCGGCGCCAGCGTCGGCTCGGCCAGCACCAGCACCGTGCCCTGGTCCCGCTGCGTCCTGACCAGCGCGGCCGCGGTGACCCAGCGGCGCAGCGCCTCCTCACCCGCGCGCAGGTCAGGACGGCCGAGCAGCGCCCAGCCGTCGAGCAGCAGGGCCGCCGCGTAGCCGGGCCCTTCGGGGACCGGCTCGGCCCCCGGGGTGCTGACGATCAGCGCAGGGCGGTCGGGCACGGTGTCCAGCACGTGCTCACGTCCCGAGGTGCGGACCGGGACGGTGGGGAACGCGCGCCCCAGCTCCTCGGCGGTGCGCCGCGCGCCGACGACCGTGGCCCGCAGCCCGGCGCCGCCGCACTCCGGACAGCGCCGGCCGGGCGCCTCGGTACCGCACCAGCTGCAGCGCAGCTCCTCCCCCGCGCCCTCGGCGGCCAACGGCCCATGGCAGCGGTCGCAGCGGGCGGGGGCGCGGCAGCGGTCGCAGGCCAGCCGGGGCGCGTACCCCCGGCGCGGCACCTGGACCAGCACCGGACCGAGGGCCAGGGCATCCCGGGCGGTGCGCCAGGCCAGGCTGGGCAGCCGGGCCGCGCGGGCCGCCGGGTCGCGGGCGACGTCCGTCTCGTCGACGGTCCGGATCAGCGGGGCCGTGCCGCGCAGCGTCTCCCGGTCGGCGGCCACCGGAGCGGCCCAGCCGGTCTCGACCAGCTGGGCCGCCTCGGCGCTGACGCCGTGCCCGCCGAGCAGCAGTGCGGCGCCCTCCTGGGCGGCGCGCAGCAGCAGCACCTCGCGCGCGTGCGGCTGGGGCGCGCGGTCGTCGCCGTGCGAGGGGTCGGCGTCGTCCCAGATCGCGGCGAGGCCGAGGTCGCGCACGGGCGCGAACATCGCGGCCCGGGTGCCGACGACGCAGCGGACCGCGCCCCGGTTGACCGCGAGCCAGCGGCGGTAGCGCGCCTCGGGCCCGGCGTCGGCGGTGAGCAGCACGTGCCGGTGGGCATCGCCGAGCAGCGCGCGGAGCGCGGCGTCCACCCGGGCGGCGGCCCGGCCGTCGGGGAGCACGGCGAGCGCGCCGCGCCCGCCGGCCAGCGCGGTGGCCAGGGCGCGCGCCAGCTCCTCGGGCCAGCCGGGCCCGGGCAGCGCCGTCCACACCGCCCGCGGGCTCTCGCCGGCGGCCAGCGCGGCGAGGAAGGCGGGGCCGCGGGGATAGCGGGACCAGCCGCCGGGGTCGGGGACGGCCGGCGGGGCGGGCGGCGGTCCCGAGGGCTGCCGTTCGACGCGCGCCACTCGCGGCGGCACGGCCAACTGCACGACGTCGGCGAGGGCCCCGGCGTAGCGATCGGCGACGGCGCGGCACAGCCGCAGCAGCGGCTCGTCGAGCACCGGCTCGGTCGAGAGCACCTGCGCCAGCGGGGCCAGCACTCCGGGATAGTCGCTTTCCGCGCGGCGCTCCACCACGAAGCCGTTGATCAGCCCGCCGCCCTCCCGACGCCCGGCGCGCTCGCCGGCGCCGAACCGGACCCGGACGCGGACGCCGGGGCGGGCCTCGGCGTCCATCGCGGCGGGGACCGCGTAGTCGAAATACCGGTCGAGGTGGACCAGGCCCTTGTCCACCAGCACCCGGGCGACCGGCAGCCGGTCCGCGAGCGCGGCGCCGCGCCAGGTGCGCGGCCTGGCCCGCGGCGGCTTGGCGGCGCGGACGGTCTCGCGGATGAGCGCGAGCTGCTCGCTCTCCGTGTCCGCTCGCCGCCGCTCCTCACCCATGCGGCCAGTACACCAGACGGAACGGACAGTCCGGCGCCGGCGGACGGGCCGCTGGCGCCGGGGCCGTCGGTACTACGCGCCGGCCGCGGCGCGCAGTGCGTCCACCCGGTCGGTGCGCTCCCAGGTGAAGTCGGGCAGCTCGCGGCCGAAGTGCCCGTACGCCGCGGTCTGGGCGTAGATCGGGCGCAGCAGGTCCAGATCGCGGATGATGGCGGCCGGGCGCAGGTCGAAGACCTCGCCGATGGCCCGTTCGATGCGGTCGGGGCCCACCGTGGCGGTGCCGAAGGTCTCCACGAAGAGGCCCACCGGCTCGGCCTTGCCGATGGCGTAGGCGACCTGAACCTCGCAGCGGGTGGCGAGGCCGGCGGCCACCACGTTCTTCGCGACCCAGCGCATCGCGTAGGCGGCGGAACGGTCCACCTTGGAGGGGTCCTTGCCGGAGAAGGCACCGCCGCCGTGCCGGGCCATGCCCCCGTAGGTGTCGATGATGATCTTCCGGCCGGTGAGCCCGGCGTCGCCCATCGGGCCGCCGATCTCGAACCGTCCGGTGGGGTTGACCAGCAGCCGGTAATCCTCGGTCTCGAGCTTGATGCCCTCCTCGACCAGGGCCTTCAGCTCCGGCTCGACGACGAACTCCTGGATGTCGGGGGCGAGCAGCGAGTCCAGGTCGATGTCGCTGGCGTGCTGGCTGGAGACCACCACCGTGTCCAGCCGCACCGCCTTGTAACCGTCGTACTCGACGGTCACCTGCGTCTTGCCGTCGGGCCGCAGGTACGGGATGGTGCCGTTCTTCCTGGTCTCCGAGAGGCGGTGCGACAGCCGGTGCGCCAGCCGGATCGGCAGCGGCATCAGCTCGGGCGTCTCGTCGCAGGCGAAGCCGAACATCAGCCCCTGGTCGCCCGCGCCCTGGCGGTCCAGCTCGTCTCCCGCGCCACCGACCCGGGACTCGTAGGCGGTGTCCACGCCCTGGGCGATGTCGGGCGACTGCGCGCCGATGGAGACCGACACGCCACATGAGGCGCCGTCGAACCCCTTCTTGGACGAGTCGTAGCCGATCTCGATCACCTTGTTGCGCACGAGGGCCGCGATCGGGGCGTAGGCCTTGGTGGTGACCTCGCCGGCAACATGCACCAGGCCCGTGGTGATCATGGTTTCCACGGCGACCCGAGAGCCCGGGTCCTCCTTGAGCAACGCGTCGAGGATGGTGTCGCTGATCTGGTCCGCGATCTTGTCGGGGTGACCTTCGGTCACGGACTCCGAGGTGAACAGGCGCCGGGACACATCGCTCCCTGGGGTTGCAGCGGCTGCTGGCTGATCGACCACCATCGACTCGTCGTTGGTGATCCGCGCCATTCTAGCCGCCGGACCCCTGCGCGGGGAGGTCGGCCCGCACTCCGAGACGTCCGATCGCCCACCCTTTCGGCGCTTTCCGCGGCGCCCCTCCCGATCCCTAAGCCCCTGGTCGCACGCCCCAGCGCTCCCGCACCGCGTCCCAGACGCGGTCGCCCAGCGCCTCCTTGGGGCCGAACGGGACCTCGGTCCGGCCGCCGCCGGCCGCCAGGATGACCGCCTCGTTCTCCTCGGTGCCGAAGGCCCGGTGCTCCCCGACCTGGTTGACGACCAGGAGGTCGCAGCCCTTGCTGGCCAGTTTGGCGCGGCCGTGCTCCAGCGCGTTCTCGGTCTCGGCCGCGAATCCGACCACCACCTGGCCGGGCGGGCGGGCGGCGGCGAGTTCCACGAGGACGTCGGGATTGCGGACCAGCGCGACGGGCTCGGGGTCCTGCCCCTCCCGCTTCTTGATCTTGCTGGCGGACCGGGTGGCGGGGCGGAAGTCGGCGACGGCCGCGGCCATCACCACCGCGTCGGCGGCGGCGCTCGCCTTAAGCATGGCGTCCCGCAGCTCTTCGGCGGTGCCCACCGGGATGATCTCGACGCCCGCCGGTTCCGGCAGGGCGGTGTTGGCGGTGACCAGGGTGACCCTGGCCCCGCGGGCGACGGCGGTACGGGCCAGGGCGTGGCCCTGCTTCCCCGAGGAGCGGTTCCCCAGGAACCGCACCGGATCCAACGGCTCCCGAGTGCCTCCGGCGCTGATCACGACGTGCCGGCCGGCCAGGTCGAGGTCCAGCGCGGCGGGGCCGCGCCTCAGCACCCGGCGGCAGACCTCGAACAGCGCGTCGGGCTCGGGCAACCGTCCGCGGCCCGTGTCGACGCCGGTCAGTCGGCCCACGGCCGGCTCGACCACGAGGGCGCCGCGCCGGCGCAGGGTGGCGACGTTGTCCCGGGTGGCCGGGTGCTCCCACATCTCGGTGTGCATCGCGGGCGCGAAGACGACCGGACAGCGGGCGGTGAGCAGAGTGCTGGTGAGCAGGTCGTCGGCCTGGCCGGTGGCGGCCTTGGCCAGCAGGTCGGCGGTGGCCGGGGCGACCACGACGAGGTCGGCGTGCTGGCCGATGCGGACGTGCGGCACCTCGTACACCGCGTCCCACACGTCGGTGGCCACGGGTGCTCCGGAGAGCGCCGCCCAGGTGGCCTCGCCGACGAAGCGCAGGGCCGCGGCCGTGGGCACGACCCGCACCTGGTGGCCGCTCTCGGTGAGCCGCCGGAGCAGCTCACACGCCTTGTACGCGGCGATGCCGCCGCCGACGCCCAGGACGACCCTGGGACCACGCGGTGCGTCCACCTAGTCGGTCGCGCCCTCGACGGCCTCGGAGGTCAGCAGGCCGGCGTTGATCTCGCGCAGCGCGATGGACAGCGGCTTCTCGTGGACATGGGTGTCCACCAGCGGGCCGACGTACTCCAGCAGGCCCTCGCCGAGCTGCGAGTAGTACGCGTTGATCTGGCGCGCGCGCTTGGCGGCATAGATCACGAGGCTGTACTTGGAGTCCGTGGCCTCGAGCAGCTCGTCGATCGGGGGGTTGATGATGCCCTCGGGCGTGGCGATGGAAGAGGACACGCTCTGCCTTCCGCTGGGTGGCTTCCGCCGGGGGCCTGGTGCCCCCTGGTGTTCAAAACACCAAGGCTAGCAGCTCGGCGGCGACGTCCTCGACGGAGGTGTTGACCAGGGTGACGTCGAACTCCGGCTCGGCCGCCAGCTCGGTCCTGGCCACCGTCAGCCGCCGTTCGATGACGTCGGGGGCCTCGGTGCCCCGGCCGGTGAGCCGGCGCACCAGTTCCTCCCAACTCGGCGGCGCGAGGAAGACGAGCCGCGCCTCCGGCATGGAGGTACGGACCAGCCGGGCGCCCTGGAGGTCGATCTCCAGCAGCACCGGTTCCCCGGCCTGGAGTCGGTCCAGGACGGCCCGGCGGGGTGTTCCGTAGCGGTTCCCGGCGAACTCGGCCCATTCGAGCAGCTCGCCGTTCGCGATGAGCTTGTCGAACTCCTCATCGTCCACGAAGTAGTACTGCACGCCGTGCTGCTCGCCCGGACGGGGCCGGCGGGTGGTGGCTGAGACGGAGAGCCAGACGTCCGGGTGGGCCTTGCGCAGGTGGGCGACGACCGTGCTCTTGCCGACCCCGGAGGGGCCGGAGAGCACGGTCAGTCGTGGACGATCGTTCATGCGGCGATTATCCCGGTTCCCGTGGGGCGGGAAAATCTCAGGCCGAACCGCTGCCGAACTCGCGCTCCAGCGAAGCGATCTGGTTGGAGCCGAGTCCGCGGACCCGGCGGCTTTCGGAGATGCCGAGCCGTTCCATGATCTGGCGGGCACGGACCTTGCCGACGCCAGGCATCGACTCCAGCAGTGCGCTGACCTTCATCTTGCCGATGACATCGTTCTCCTGGCCCTGCTTGATGACCTCGTGCAGCGAGGCGCCGGAGTGCTTGAGCCGATTCTTGACCTCGGCGCGCTCCCGGCGAGCCGCGGCGGCCTTCTCAAGCGCGGCTGCGCGCTGTTCAGGGGTTAGGGGCGGAAGAGCCACGCCTACGTCACCTCGGGTATCGAACTGTCGGATACGGAATCGGTGAGGAACCTACTGGCACCGCACCAGTGGAGCAACGAGCAACGCGCCCGGGTGCTCCGCTCTCGTCGGAGACTAGCGGCCGTCCAGGCCTCAAGTCAGCGAGAATCGACAAAAAGTCCTGGTCAGCTGTGAATCCCCAGGGACTTATCGGTCATATCACCACCAGTAACCGGTCTTCAGCAGCCACTCGGGTACCCAGGGTGACCGTTCTCAGTCGGTCTCGGTGAGGATTCGGGCCACCGCGTCGGCCTCTCTGGCTGCCGCGGCGCGCAACTCGGCGGGTTCGGGCCCGTGCCGCAGCACCTCGCGGCTGAGACTCGGCAGCACGTTGCGGAGCGCGCCGCCGAACACCCGTGGCAGGTCCTGTGCGGCCGCGCCCTGGGCGCCGAGCCCGGGGGCCAGCAGCGGGCCGTTCATCTCCAGGGCGGAGCCCAGCGCGGCGGCGGAGGCCGCGTCGAGGGTGGCGCCGACCACCGCGCCGCAGGAGCCAAGCGGCGTGGCGCCGGCGTTTTCGGCGGCCAACCGCTCCAACATCAGTCGGCCCAGCGGGACGCCGTCCGGGGTGGTGGCCTCCTGGGTCTGCGTGCCTTCGGGATTGGAGGTGCGGGCCAGCACGAACACCCCGGAGCCGGCGGCCCTGGCCATGTCGAGGGCCGGGCGCAGCGATTCGAAGCCCAGGTACGGGCTGAGCGTGACCGCGTCCGCGAACAGCGGCGCGCCCGGCCTGAGGTAGGCCGCCGCGTACGCCGCCATGGTGGAGCCGATGTCGCCGCGTTTGACGTCCAGGAGCACCAGGGCACCGGCGGCCCTGGCCTCGGCGACGGTCCGCTCCAGAACGGCGACGCCGCGCGAGCCGAAGCGCTCGAAGAAGGCAGACTGCGGCTTCAACACGGCGACCCGGTCGGCCAGCGCCGCCACCACGGTGCCGGCGAAGCGGTCGAGCCCCGCCAGGCTGTCCCCGACGCCCCAGGCGGTCAGCAGCGCCGGATGTGGGTCGATGCCCACGCACAGCGGTCCGCGCCGCTCCATGGCCCGGCGCAGCCGGGTTCCGAAGGGCTCGGGATGCTGAGCGTCGCTCATGGCAGGGCCTTCCTGGTGTCGGCGCCGATCGCGTCGGCGAGGGTGGCGTGCGGGCTCGCGGCCAGGCGGGCGGCGAGGCCGCGGTGGAGCGCCCGGGGCCAGCCGGGACCGGCGTAGACGAAGCCGGTGTAGCCCTGGACGAGGGTGGCCCCGGCGAGGATCCGTCGCCAGGCGTCCTCGGCCGTCTCGATGCCGCCGACGCCGACCAAAGTGATCCGGTCGCCCACCCGGGCGTGCAGGCGGCGCAGCACCTGGAGCGAGCGCTCGCGCAGCGGGGCGCCCGACAGGCCGCCGGCGCCGGCGGCCGCCACCTGGTCCGGCGGGCTGGCGAGCCCGTCGCGCGAGGTGGTGGTGTTGGTGGCGATGATGCCGTCCAGGCCGAGGTCCACGGCCAGGTCGGCGACGGCGTCGATCTCGGTGTCGTCGAGATCGGGGGCGATCTTCACCAGCAGCGGCACGCGCCGCCCCGGCGTCGCGCGGTCGGCCGCCTCCCGGACGGCGACGAGCAGCGGGCGCAGCCGGTCGACGGCCTGCAGCGCGCGCAGCCCGGGGGTGTTCGGCGAGGAGACGTTGACCACCAGGTAGTCCGCGTGCCGGGCCAACCGCTCGGTGCTGGTGACGTAGTCGGCGATCGCCTCCTCCTCGGGCACGGCCTTGGTCTTGCCGATGTTGACGCCGATCACGGGGCCGCGGCCCGGCGTCCGGCGGGCGAGGCGGGCGGCGACGGCGGCCGAACCGTCGTTGTTGAAGCCCATCCGGTTGACCAGGGCCCGGTCCCGGAGCAGCCGGAACAGCCGCTGCCGTGGGTTGCCCGGCTGGGGCTGGGCGGTCACGGTGCCGATCTCGACGAAGTCGAAGCCCAGCAGTCCGAGCCCTGCCGCGCCCACGGCGTTCTTGTCGAAGCCGGCGGCGAGCCCGAACGGCCCGGGCAGGTCCAGGCCGAACGCGGTGACCCGGAGCGCCGGATGGGGCCGGGCGAACGCCGCCCGCACCGCGCCGCGCGGCCCGGGGACCCGGGCCGCGGCGCGGATCAGCGCGAAGGCCAGGCGGTGCGCCGACTCCGGGTCCAGCCGGCGCAGCACGCCGGCGAACAGCAGCCGGTAGACGGGGTGCCGGCTCACCGGGCGCGGGCCGCGGTGAGGTGCCGCGCGTGTTCCTGCAGCGAGCGGACGCTGATCTCCCCGCGGCCCAGCGCGTGGATGCCCTGGACGGCGGCGGCCAGCGCCTGGACGGTGGTGAGGCAGGGCACGCCCCGGGCCACCGCGGCGGTGCGGATGTCGTAGCCGTCGAGGCGTCCGGTGGTGCCGTAAGGCGTGTTGACGATCAGGTCGACCTGGCCGTCGTGGATGAGCTGGACGATGGTCGGCTCGCCGTTCGGCCCCTCCCCCTCGCCCTGTTTGCGGACGACGGTGGCCTGGATGCCGTTGCGCCTGAGCACCTCGGCGGTGCCCGAGGTGGCGAGCAGTTCGAAGCCCTGGTCGGCCAGGGCGCGGGCGGGCAGGATCATCGCCCGCTTGTCCCGGTTGGCCACCGAGACGAACGCCCGGCCCTTGGTGGGCAATGCCCCGTAGGCGGCCGCCTGGGACTTCGCGTAGGCCGTGCCGAAACCGCTGTCGATGCCCATCACCTCGCCCGTGGAGCGCATCTCAGGCCCGAGCACCGTGTCCACGCCGCGGCCGTGCACGTCGCGGAAGCGGGAGAACGGCATGACGGCCTCCTTGACGGAGATCGGCGCGTCGAGCGGCAGGGTGCCGCCGTCTCCGCGCTCCGGCAGCAGCCCTTCGGCGCGCAGCTCCGCGACGGTGGCGCCGAGCGAGATCCGGGCGGCGGCCTTGGCCAGCGGCACGGCCGTCGCCTTGGAGGTGAACGGCACGGTGCGGGAGGCCCGCGGGTTGGCCTCCAGGACGTAGAGGACGTCGCCGGAGAGCGCGAACTGGATGTTGATCAGGCCGCGCACGCCGACCCCGCGGGCGATGGCCTCGGTGGAGGCGCGCAGCCGCTTCACGTCGAAGCCGCCGAGGGTGGTCGGGGGCAGCGCGCAGGCGGAGTCGCCGGAGTGGATGCCGGCCTCCTCGATGTGCTCCATCACCCCACCGAGGTACAGCTCCTCGCCGTCGTAGAGCGCGTCCACGTCGATCTCGATGGCGTCGTCGAGGAAGCGGTCGATCAGCACCGGATGCTCGTCGATGAGCCCGGCGTGCCGGGTGAGGTAGTCGGCCAGGGACGCCTCGTCGTAGACGATCTGCATGCCGCGCCCGCCGAGCACGTAGCTGGGGCGGGCCATGACCGGGTAGCCGATGCGGGCGGCGATGGCCTTCGCCTCCTCGAAGGAGAACGCGGTGCCGTAGGTCGGGGCGGGCAGGCCGGCGGCGGCCAGCACCCGACCGAAGGCGCCCCGGTCCTCGGCGAGGTGGATCGCCTCGGGCTGGGTGCCGACCACGGGCACGCCGTTGTCCTTGAGCGCCTGGGCGAGGCCGAGCGGGGTCTGGCCGCCGAGTTGGACCACGACGCCGGCCACCGGCCCCGCCTGGGTCTCGGCGTGCACGATCTCCAGCACGTCCTCCAGGGTGAGCGGCTCGAAGTACAGCCGGTCGGAGGTGTCGTAGTCGGTGGAGACGGTCTCGGGATTGCAGTTGACCATCACCGTCTCGTAGCCGGCGGCGCTCAGCGCGAACGAGGCGTGCACGCAGGAGTAGTCGAACTCGATGCCCTGGCCGATGCGGTTGGGTCCTGAGCCGAGAATGATCACGGCGGGCCGTTCGCGCGGCGCGACCTCGGTCTCCTGGTCGTAGGAGGAGTACAGGTACGGGGTGCGGGCGGCGAACTCGGCGGCACAGGTGTCCACGGTCTTGAACACCGGGCGCACGCCGAGCGCGTGCCTGACCTCGCGCACCACGTCCTCGCTGAGGCCGCGGACGGCGCCGATCTGGGCGTCGGAGAAGCCGTGCCGCTTGGCGGTGGCCAGGAGTTCGGGGCCGAGTCGGTCGGCGGCGGCCAGCTCGTCGGCGATCTCGTTGATCAGGCAGAGCTGGTCGACGAACCACAGGTCGATGCCGGTGGCCCGGCACACCTCGGCGGCGGTGGCCCCGGCGCGGAGGGCCCGCATCACCGCGCCCAGCCGGCCATCGGTGGGGATGGCCGCGACGGCGAGCGCCGCGTCGCGGTCGCCGGGGTCGGCGGCGAAGTCGAAGGGCGCGTCGGGCTTCTCCACCGAGCGGAGCGCCTTGTTGAGCGCCTCGGTGAAGTTGCGGCCGATGGCCATGGCCTCGCCGACGGACTTCATGGTTGTGGTGAGCGTGGCGTCGGCGGCCGGGAACTTCTCGAAGGCGAACCGGGGCACCTTGACGACGACGTAGTCGAGGGTGGGCTCGAAGGAGGCCGGAGTCTCTCCCGTGATGTCGTTGGGGATCTCGTCGAGGGTGTAGCCGATGGCGAGCCGGGCGGCGATCTTGGCGATCGGGAAGCCGGTGGCCTTGGACGCCAGCGCCGAAGACCGGGAGACCCGGGGGTTCATCTCGATCACCACGACCCGGCCGTCGTCGGGGTTGACCGCGAACTGGATGTTGCAGCCCCCGGTGTCCACACCGACCTCGCGGATCACGGCGATGCCGACATCGCGAAGGATCTGGTATTCGCGGTCGGTGAGGGTCATGGAGGGCGCCACGGTGATCGAGTCGCCGGTGTGCACGCCCATCGGGTCGAGGTTCTCGATCGAGCAGACCACGACTACGTTGTCGTTGCGATCGCGCATCAGCTCGAGTTCGAACTCCTTCCAGCCGACGATGGACTCCTCCAGCAGCACCTCGCCGACCGGCGAGAGCGCGAGCCCCTGGCCGGCGATGCGGCGCAGTTCGTCCTCGTTGTGCGCGAAGCCGGAGCCGGCGCCGCCCATGGTGAACGAGGGGCGCACCACCACCGGATAGCCGCCGAGCTCCGCGACGCCGTCCAGCACCTCGGCCAGCGAGTGGCAGATGACCGATGCGGCGGACTCGCCGTGCCCCGTGCTGGCCCGGACCGCGTCCACTACGGTCTTGAACCGCTCGCGGTCCTCGCCCTTGGCGATCGCCTCGACGCTGGCGCCGATCAGCTCCACGCCGTACTCGTCGAGGGTGCCGGCCTCGTGCAGCGCGACGGCGACGTTCAGCGCGGTCTGGCCGCCGAGGGTGGGCAGCAGGGCGTCCGGGCGCTCCCGTTCGATGATCTTGGTCACGAACTCCGGGGTGATCGGCTCGACATAGGTCGCGTCGGCGATCTCGGGGTCCGTCATGATCGTGGCCGGGTTCGAGTTGACCAGCACGACGCGCAGGCCCTCGGCCTTCAGCACCCGGCACGCCTGGGTGCCCGAGTAGTCGAACTCCGCGGCCTGCCCGATGACGATCGGACCGGAGCCGATCACCAGGACTGATGTGATATCGGTGCGCTTAGGCACGCTCGCCCTCCATCAGGGAGACGAAGCGGTCGAAGAGGTAGGCCGCGTCGTGGGGGCCCGCCGCCGCTTCGGGGTGGTACTGGACGCTGAAGGCCGGCCGGTCGAGCAGCCGCAGCCCTTCGACGACGTTGTCGTTGAGGCAGACGTGGGAGACCCGAGCCCGCCCGAGCGGGGTGTCGGAGTCGCGGTCCAGCGGGGCGTCGACGGCGAAGCCGTGGTTGTGAGCGGTGACCTCGACCCGGCCGGTGGCCAGGTCCTTCACCGGCTGGTTGATGCCGCGGTGGCCGTACTTGAGCTTGAACGTGCCGAAGCCGAGGGCGCGGCCGAGGATCTGGTTGCCGAAGCAGATGCCGAAGAGCGGGGTGCGGCGGTCGAGCACGCCGCGCATCAGCTCCACCGGGTGGTCGGCGGCGGCCGGGTCGCCGGGGCCGTTGGAGAAGAAGACGCCGTCGGGCGAGACGGCGTACACCTCATCCAGGCTGGCGGTGGCGGGCAGCACGTGCACGTCGATGCCGCGCTCGGCCATCCGGTGCGGGGTCATGCCCTTGATCCCGAGGTCGACCGCGGCGACGGTGAACCGCTTGCGGCCCAGTGCCGGCACCAGGTACGGCTCCGCGGTGGCGACCTCGGGGGCCAGATCGGCGCCGGTCATCCGGGGGGCGGCGCGCACCCGGGCCAGCAGCGCCGGCTCGTCGGCCAGGGCGGGGCCGGAGAAGATGCCGGCCCGCATGGCGCCGCGCTCCCGCAGATGGCGGGTGAGCGCGCGGGTGTCGACGCCGCTGATCCCGACCACGCCCTGGGCGGACAGCTCCTCGTCGAGGGAGCGCACCGCGCGCCAGTTGGACGGGACGCGGGCCGGGTCGCGGACCACGTAGCCGGCGACCCAGATGCGGGCGGACTCGGGGTCCTCGTCGTTGACGCCGGTGTTGCCGACGTGCGGGGCCGTCATCACCACGACCTGTCGGTGGTACGAGGGGTCGGTGAGGGTCTCCTGGTATCCGGTCATGCCGGTGGAGAAGACCGCCTCGCCGAACGTCTCGCCCACCGCGCCGTAGGCACGGCCGCGGAAGGCGCGGCCGTCCTCCAGGACGAGCAGGGCCGGGGAGTGGGCCTGGCTGGTGGCGCTGGTCATCGGGCACCCTCCGGTTGCTGGGTGGTTCTGGTGGTTCTGGTGGTACTCGGGCGTCGGGTGCTTCGAGTGTCTGGAGCGGCTCGGGTCGCGGTGCCGGGGGTCACGTCAGGACCCCGTCCACCAGGGTGGGCCGGCCGGCCAGGAAGGTGTGGGTGACCCGGCCAGGCAGCTCCCGACCTGCGTACGGGCTGTTGCGGCTGCGGGAGGCGTGCTGCGTGGGGTCGATGACGGCGCGGTGCGCCGGGTCGAGCAGGGTGAGGTGGGCGGGCTCGCCGATCGCGATCGGCCTGCCGTGTCCCGCGACCCGGCCGATGGCGGCGGGCCTGCGGGACATCCGGTCGGCGATGCCGGCCCAGTCCAGCAGCCCGGTGTCCACCATGGTGTGCTGCACGACGCGCAGCGCGGTCTCCAGACCGGTCATGCCCATGGCCGCGGCCCCCCACTCGCAGTCCTTGTCCTCATGCGGGTGCGGCGCGTGGTCGGTGGCCACGCAGTCGATGGTGCCGTCGGCCAGCGCCTCGCGCAGCGCCAGCACGTCGGCCTCGGTGCGCAGCGGCGGGTTCACCTTGTAGACCGGGTCGTAGGAGCGCACCAGCTCGTCGGTGAGCAGCAGGTGGTGCGGGGTGACCTCGGCGGTGACCCGCCAGCCCTTGGACTTCGCCCAGCGCACCAGCTCCACCGAGCCGGCGGTGCTGAGGTGGCAGATGTGCAGCCGCGAGCCGACGTGGGCGGCCAGCAGCACGTCCCTGGCGATGATCGCCTCCTCGGCCACCGCCGGCCAGCCGGCCAGACCGAGCTCGGCGGAGACGGCGCCCTCGTTCATCTGGGCGCCCTGGGTCAGCCGCGGCTCCTGGGCGTGCTGGGCGATGACGCCGTCGAACGCCTTCACGTATTCCAGAGCCCTGCGCATGATCACGGCGTCGTGCACGCAGCGGCCGTCGTCGGAGAAGACCACGACGCCGGCGGCGGAATCGTGCATCGCCCCGAGCTCGGCCAGCTGCTTGCCGTCCAGGCCCACGGTGACCGCGCCGACCGGGCGGACGTCGCAGTACCCGGACTCCCGGCCGAGCCGCCAGACCTGCTCGACGACGCCGGCGGTGTCGGCGACGGGGAAGGTGTTGGCCATGGCGTGCACGGCGGTGAAGCCGCCGGTGGCCGCGGCCCGGGTGCCGGTGAGGACGGTCTCAGAGTCCTCGCGCCCAGGCTCCCGCAGATGGGTGTGGAGGTCGACGAGCCCGGGCAGCAACACGCGGCCCTCGGCCTCGACGACGACTGAGCCCGCCGCGGTGACGCTGCGGCTGACCTCGGCGATCACGCCGTCCTCGATCAGCACGTCGCGAGGCTGGCCGCCGAGGACGCTCGCGCCCCGGATCAGCGTCCGTGGGGGCTGGTTCCTGGTGGTGCTCACGCGCTCTCCTCGGCGGTTGGGGTCTCGACGGTGCGGGTGGTGACGGCCGGCTCGGCGCCGCCGAGCAGCAGGTACAGGACCGCCATCCGGACGCTGACGCCGCCCGCGACCTGCTCCACGGCGGTACAGCGGGGGGAGTCGGCGACCTCGGCGGTGATCTCCATGCCGCGGTTCATCGGCCCTGGATGCATCACGATGGCGTGCTCGGGCATCCGGGCCATGCGGGCGCCGTCCAACCCGTACCGGCGCGCGTACTCGCGCTCGGTCGGGAAGTAGGCGGCGTTCATCCGCTCCCGCTGGACCCTGAGCATCATCACCGCGTCGGACTTCGGCAGCACGGCGTCGAGCTGGTAGTCCACGGAGCAGGGCCAGCGCTCCACGCCGATGGGCAGCAGGGTGGGCGGGGCGACGACCGTGACCTCGGCACCCAGCGTGGTGAACAGCTGGACGCCGGAGCGGGCGACGCGGCTGTGCAGGATGTCGCCGACGATGGTGATTCGGCGTCCCGCCAGGTCGCCGCCCCGGCCGACGCCGCCGGCGGTGAGCCGGCGGCGCAGCGTGAAGGCGTCCAGCAGCGCCTGTGTGGGGTGCTCGTGGGTGCCGTCCCCGGCGTTGACGACGCAGCCGCCGATCCAGCCCGAGGTGGCGAGGCGGTGCGGCGCGCCGGAGTCGTGGTGGCGGATGACGACGGCGTCAGCGCCCATGGCCTCCAGGGTGAGCGCGGTGTCCTTCAGCGATTCGCCCTTGGAGACCGAGGAGCCCTTGGCGGAGAAGTTGATGACGTCGGCGGAGAGCCGTTTGGCGGCGGCCTCGAAGGAGATCCGGGTGCGGGTCGAGTCCTCGAAGAACAGGTTGACGACGGTGCGCCCGCGCAGCGTCGGCAGCTTCTTGATCGGCCGGTCGGCGACGCGGGCGAGTTCCTCGGCGGTGTCGAGGATCAGCACGGCGTCGTCGCGGGTGAGGTCGGTGGCCGAGATGAGGTGGCGCTTCATCTGGTGCCTTCCGTGGGTTTGGGCGTGCTGGCGTGACAAGGGCCTGGTCCGTGGCCTGGGTGGGCCGAGGGATGCGCCGGGACGTGCTAGCGCTCGGTCGCCGGGGCGGGGTCACGCACGCCGAGTAGCACGACGTCGCGCCCGTCCTCCTCGGTCAGCAGGACCCTGACCGCTTCCCGCAGCGAGGTGGGGATGTTCTTGCCGACGTAGTCGGCGCGGATGGGCAGCTCGCGGTGCCCGCGATCCACCAGGACCGCGAGTTGCACGGCGCGCGGCCGGCCGATGTCGTTCAGCGCGTCCAGGGCGGCGCGGATGGTGCGCCCGGAGAAGAGCACGTCGTCCACCAGGACGACGAGCCGGCCGTCGACGCCGGACCCCGGGATGTCGGTGCGGGCCAGCGCGCGCGCCGGGCGCAACCGCAGGTCGTCCCGGTACATCGTGATGTCCAGGGAGCCCACGGGGACGGGGTGACCGGTGATGTCCTCAAGCCTGGCGGCCAGCCGCCGGGCGAGGTAGACGCCTCGGGTGGGGATGCCGAGCAGCACCACGTCGTCCGCGCCCTTGGCGCGCTCGACGATCTCGTGGGCGATTCGGGTGAGCCCCCGCGCGATGTCCGGCGCCTCCAGTACGGGGCGGGGTGGGATGTTGCCATTGTCGACCATGATGAGAGGGACCTCCTTCCCCGCCTCACGGGACGGGTCTTAAAGGATGTCGGGTGGATCGATCCCACCGTATCAGGCGCCCGCCACCCGCTGTGCGTCGCCGCAGGTCAGGGCCGTCTCTTCGCGCCCCGCTTGACGAGCCAAATTACGCTGCGTAACCTCACTATGAGTTACGAAGAAGCCGTCCGGGGAGACACATGTCCAGCGAATACGCAAAACAGCTTGGTACCAAGCTCCGTGCCATCCGCACCCAGCAGGGTCTGTCGCTCCACGGGGTCGAGGAGAAGTCCCAGGGCCGGTGGAAGGCGGTGGTGGTCGGTTCGTACGAGCGGGGCGACCGCGCGGTGACCGTGCAGCGCCTCGCCGAGCTGGCCGACTTCTACGGCGTCCCGGTGCAGGAGCTGCTGCCTGGTTCGACGCCGGGCGGGGCCGCGGAGCCGCCGCCGAAGCTCGTGCTCGACCTGGAGCGACTGGCGACCGTGCCGAGCGAGAAGGCCGGCCCGTTGCAGCGGTACACCGCGACGATCCAGAGCCAGCGCGGCGACTACAACGGCAAGGTGCTGTCGATCCGCCAGGACGACCTGCGCACCCTGGCCGTGATCTACGACCAGTCGCCGTCGGTGCTGACGGAGCAGCTGATCAGCTGGGGTGTGCTGGGCGCGGACGCCCGCCGGGCGGTGCAGACGGAAGAGGGCTGACCTCGCCCTCTTCCCGGCCCTGTTCCCGCACGTTTCGGAAGTCTGTCACGCGGGCCGGGGAGGTGGCGGGACTGGATGTCCCGCCACCCCGGCGCCGTGCGGGCCGCTGACCAGGAGTCAGCGGCGGAGGGTGGGCTTGAGATCCTTCAGGCGGCCGAGCAGGCCGTTGACGAAGGCCGGCGACTCGTCGGTGGAGAACTCCTTGGCCAGCCGGACGGCTTCGTCGAGCACCACCGCGTCGGGCGTCTCGTCCTGCCAGATCAGCTCGAAGACGGCGAGCCGCAGGATGGTGCGGTCCACCCCCGGCATCCGGTCCAGCGGCCAGCCGATCGTGTACTGGGTGATCAGCTCGTCGATCCGCTCCGCGTGGTCCGCGTACCCCTCGACCAACAACCTGGTGTAGTCGCTGACCGGTGGCCGGTCGTCCGTGCCGGCGAGCCGGACCCGTTCGGCCAGCACCCCGGTGGGGTCGCTGCCCCGCTGGTCGGCCTCGAAGAGGATCTGCAGGGCTCGTTTGCGGGCCTTGCTGCGGGCAGCCACCTAGCTGTTCACCCGGCCGAGGTACTCGCCGGAGCGGGTGTCCACCTTGATCTTCTCGCCGGTGGTGATGAACAGCGGCACGCCGATCTCGTAACCGGTCTCCAGGCGGGCGGGCTTGGTGCCGCCGGTGGAGCGGTCGCCCTGGATGCCGGGCTCGGTGTACTCCACGACCAGCTCGACGGCCGCGGGGAGCTCGATGAACAGGGGGTTCTCCTGGTAGATGGCCACGGTGCAGTCCTGGCCCTCCAGCAGGTAGTTGGCGGCCTCGCCCACCGTCTCCGGAGGGACGTGGAGCTGGTCGTAGGTCTCGGTGTCCATGAAGACGAAGTCGGCACCGTCCTTGTAGGAGAACTGCATGCCCCGCCGGTCGACGGTTGCCGTCTCGACCTTGGTGCCGGCGTTGAACGTCTTGTCCACCACCTTGCCGGAGAGCACGTTCTTGAGCTTGGTGCGCACGAAGGCGCCACCCTTGCCGGGCTTGACGTGCTGGAACTCGACGACGGACCACAGCTGGCCGCCGTCGAGCTTGAGCACCATGCCGTTCTTGAGGTCGTTCGTGGTGGCCACGGCCTGGAATCTCCTACAGACTGACGCGTGAGCGACCTCGGGCGCCCGCGCCGGTCCGCCGGACTACAGCGCGAGGAGCTCCTTGGTCGTGATGGTGAGTAGCTCGGGTCCGCCGTCCGCCGGTGGGCGGACGACGAGTGTGTCGTCGATGCGAACCCCGCCCCGGCCTGGGAGATGCACCCCCGGCTCGACGGTGACCGGCACACAGGCGCCAAGTCTACCCATGGCCGCAGGTGACAACCGAGGGTCCTCCCCGATTTCCAGGCCGACGCCGCGTCCGGTGACCGGACCGAGCGCCCGGCCGTGCCCGGCCGCCGCGAGTACCTGCCGGGCGGCCGCGTCCACGGCCCGGCATTCGGTGCCCGGGGCGAGCGCCTCCCGCGCCGCCCGCTGGGCGGCGAAGACCACCTCGTACAGCTCGATCTGCCAGTCAGCCGGGCTGGTGCCGATGACGAACGTCCGGCCGATCTGGCACCGGTAGCCGCGGAACCGCGCGCCCAGGCAGACGGTGAGGAAGTCCCCCTCCTCCACCCGTCGGTCGGTGGGCCGGTGCCCGGCCAGGCCCGAATGGCTGCCGGTGGCGACGGAGGTGCGGAAGGCCGGGCCGTCGGCGCCGTGGTCGATGAGGCGGCGCTCCAGCTCCAGGGCGAGATGCCGTTCGGTGCGGCCGACCAGGATGGACTCCAGCAACTCCCCCAGCGCCCGGTCGGTGATCTCGGCGGCGACCCGCAGCGCCGCGATCTCGTCCTCGTCCTTGACCAGCCGCTGCCGCTCCACGGCGTATCCCAGGTCCGTGTACCGCGGTCCCGGCACGGCCGTGGTCAGCGCCCGGTGCCGGGCCACCGTCAGGTGGTGCTCCTCGACCGCGACGGTTTCGGCGCCCGCGTCGGCGGCCAGCCCGGCGGCGGCGACGGCCGGGTCCGTGTCGTCGTCGAGCACCGCGGTGCGCAACCCGCCCGACTCCGCCGGCCGGCTCACGGCCTCCGGTTCGGTTCCCGGATCCCAGTGGGTCAACAGCACGTCGTCGCCGGCGTGGCCCACGAGCAGCGCAGAGCCGGCGGGCGCGGCGCCGACCAGGTAGCGCACGTTCGCCGGCCGGGTGACCACCCGTGCGGTGCCGCCGACCGGCGCGCTGTCGGCACGCAGCCGTGAGCGGCGGGCCACGTGTACCTCGGACATGGATCGAGACTACGCAGCGGGGCGGTCGGCCGCCCCCTCAGCGCGTCCGGACGGGCGGGCCCGAGTCGGTCACCAGGCCGGCGGGCTGGCCAGGCTGTGGGACACGGCCTCGTCGAGCATCCGAGCGGTGGTGGCCACATCGTGCGTCGAGTTGTCGATGATGGGCAGCCCCGAGCCGTACCAGCCCGCCATCCGACCGTGGATGGTGGCCACTTCCTCGTCGGACAGCCGGCGCGAGCCGCTACGGGCGGCGTTCCGCTCCAGCACCACGTCGAGCCCGGGGAGCAGCACGACGGGGATCAGCCCCGGGCCCACGTGTCGCTTCCAGCCGCCGAGGCCCACGGCCGGCCGGTCCGGGAACACCGCGTCGTCCAGGATGCAGGAGATGCCGTTGGCCAGGTAGTTGCGCGCGGCGAAGCCGCAGGTGCGGCGGGCCAGGCGGTACTGCGCCTCGGAGCGGTCGTTCCACCCGGAGCGCGGGTCGGCGAAGCCGGCACGCACCCACTCCCGCACGTCGTCGAGGCTTATGTGGGCGGTGGGCACCGGGCGGCGGTCCGCCCAGAACCGCGCGACGGTCGTCTTGCCCGCCCCCGCGGGGCCGATCAGCAGCACCGCGACCCCGGCGTGCGCGGCGTCCGGCTGCGCCGCCTCCGGGGCCGGGTGCGGGGCGGGCACCACGCCGCCTGGCGGCATCTGGAAGAACCCCGTGGTCCCGCTTCCGCCGGGCAGCTCCGCTGCCTGGGGGGTGCCCCCATCGTGCCGCGACGGTGCGGGGGGTGGCACCGGCATCCCACCGTGCTGTTGCATCCGCTGCCCACTCCGTCATCTCCGCACGCGGCCACCGGGACCGCGCGTCCGTTCGACTCGGTGACATACCGTACCGGTCGTGCCCGTCGCATGGGGAACGCACGACGTGGCCGCCGGGTGCCCGCACCACCGGGGTCCACGCCGTCGAGGACCCGGGCGGAAGCGCGGGCGTACGCCCTAGCCTGCCATCTCCGCGGCGGCCGCGCCCAGGTTCAGGCGGAGACCGCGGCGTAGGCGGCGCGCAGCAGGGCCGGGTTCGGCCCTTCCAGCAGCGCCGGCCTGGCCAGTCCGTCCAGCACGACGAAGCGCAGCAGGTCGCCCCGTGACTTCTTGTCGATTCGCATCGCGTCCAGCAGTCGGGGCCACTCGTCGCCGCGGTACCCGACGGGCAGCCCGACCGCGGTCAGCACCGCGCGGTGGCGGTCCGCGGTGGCGTCGTCCAGCCGCCCGGCGCGCCGGCCGAGCTCCGCCGCGAAGACCATCCCGACGGAGACGGCCGCGCCGTGCCGCCAGGTGTAGCCCTCGTTCTTCTCGATGGCGTGACCCAGGGTGTGACCGTAGTTCAGGACCTCCCGCGGCCCCGACTCCCGCAGGTCGCCGGCGACCACCTGGGCCTTGACCCGGACGGACCGCTCGAGGAGCTCGGCGGTGTGCGGTCCCGAGGGCCGCCTGGCCGCCTCGGGGTCGGCCTCGATCAGCTCCAGGATGGCCGGGTCCGCGATGAACCCGGCCTTGATGACCTCGGCGAGGCCGGAGGCGTAGTCGTCGACCGGCAGCGAGTCGAGCGCCGCCAGATCGCACAGCACGCCCGCCGGCGGGTGGAACGCGCCGACCAGGTTCTTGCCCTCGGCGGTGTTGATGCCGGTCTTGCCGCCGACCGCGGCGTCCACCATGCCGAGCACGGTGGTGGGCACCGCGATCCACCTGACCCCGCGCAGCCAGGTGGCCGCGACGAAGCCGGCGAGGTCGGTGGTGGCCCCACCGCCGATGCCGACGACAACGTCGCTCCTGGTGAAGCCCGCGCGGCCCAGCGTCGTCCAGCAGGCGGCGGCGACCTCGGCGGTCTTGGCGCCCTCGGCGTCGGGCAGCGGCACGGCGACGGCCTGGAGACCGGCGGCGGCCAGGTCGGCGCACAGCTCCTCGCCGGTGGCGGCGAGCGCCTCGGGGTGCAGCACCGCGACGCGGGTGGCCGCGTCCCCGATCAGTCCTGGCAGCTCGCCCCGCAGCCCGCGGCCGACGAGGACGTCGTACGGCGCGGTGCCGGCGGAGCCGCCCACGCTGATCCGGGTCGGCGAAGCCGCGGCACCGGCGCCGGCGGGCGACGCGGGGGTCTCGTGACGGGTGGTCATGCGGGCCTGAGCTCCAATGCGTCGAGTACCTCCTGGACGACCTCGCCGGGGGTGCGCTCCTCGGTGCGCACCACGGCGCGGGCGACCTCCGTGTACAGCGGCCGCCTGATCTCCATCAGGGCACGCCACTGCTGGCGGGGGTTGACGGCCAGCAGCGGCCGCGGTGTGTCGAGCCCGACCCGCCGCATCGCCTCGCCGAGCGCCACGTCCAGGAAGACGACGGGGAGGCCGGTCAGCAGCGCGCGGTTCTCCGGGCTGAGGACGGCGCCGCCGCCGAGCGAGAGCACGCCGTCGTGGTCGGCGACCGCGGCGCGCACGGCTGCGCTCTCCAGTGCGCGGAAACGCGGCTCGCCGTCCTCGACGAAGATCTCCGGCACGGCCTTGCCGGCGGCGCGTTCGATGTCGGCGTCGGTGTCCCGCAGGGTCAGGCCAAGTCGTTCGGCCAGCAGCGCCCCGACGGTGGTCTTGCCGGATCCCGGCGGTCCCACCAGCACGACGGCCGGGGTGCTCCCCGGGCTGGTCGTCACCTGACCTCCAGGTGGTCCAGGTAGCCGGTGACGTTACGCCGGGTCTCCCGAACGCTGTCGCCGCCGAACTTCTCCGCCACCGCGTCGGCCAGCACGAGCGCCACCATGGCCTCTGCCACGATTCCGGCCGCCGGGACGGCGCACACGTCGGACCGCTGGTGGTGCGCGCGGGTCACCTCGCCGGTGGCCACGTCGACGGTGGCCAGCGCCCGCGGCACGGTGGAGATGGGCTTCATCGCGGCCCTGACCCGCAGCAGCTCGCCGGTGGCGAGACCGCCCTCGGTGCCGCCGGCGCGCCCGGTGGCGCGCCTGAGGCCCTCGGGACCCGGCACGATCTCGTCGTGCGCCTGGGAGCCGGGGACTCTGGCCAGCGCGAAGCCGTCGCCGACCTCGACCCCCTTGATGGCCTGGATGCCCATCAGCGCCCCGGCCAGCCGGGCATCGAGCTTCCGGTCCCAGTGCACATGCGAGCCGAGGCCCACCGGCACCCCGTGGGCGACCACCTCGACGACGCCGCCGAGGGTGTCGCCGTCCTGGTGCGCCTGGTCGATCACGGCCACCATCGCCTTGCTGGCGTCCGGGTCCAGGCAGCGGACCGGGTCGGCGTCGAGGCGCTCGACGTCGCCGGGCTGGGGGACTGTGCCGTAGGGCGCCGCGGCGCCGCCGAGCTCCACCACATGCGAGACGATCTCCACGCCCGCGGTCTCCCTGAGGTAGGACCGGGCCACGGCGCCCAGCGCCACCCGTGCCGCGGTCTCCCGGGCCGAGGCGCGCTCCAGCACGGGCCGGGCCTCGGCGAAGCCGTACTTCTGCATGCCGGCGAGGTCGGCGTGGCCGGGACGGGGCCGGGTCAACGGGGCGTTGCGGGCCAGCCCGGCGAGCTCCTCCGGATCGACCGGGTCGGCCGCCATGACCTTCTCCCACTTGGGCCACTCGGTGTTGCCGACCATGATCGCGACCGGCGAGCCGAGGGTCAGCCCGTGCCGGACGCCGCCGAGGAAGGTGACCTCGTCGCGCTCGAACGACATCCGGGCGCCCCGGCCGTAACCCAGCCGCCGGCGGGCCAGCGCGTCGGCCACCAGCTCGGTGGTCACCGGCACGCCCGAGGGCAGCCCTTCCAGGGTCGCCACGAGCGCGGGGCCGTGCGACTCCCCCGCGGTCAGCCAGCGCAACCTGCTCAACGGTGCTCCTTTGCCGTCCTCGTCGGCGCGGTGCTCGATACCACGCCTGGTACGCCTGGTACCGCTTCGATCCTCCCACGAGCCGGGGGCGGACCACGGACGGGTCCGCAGCGTGGACGGGCTCAGCCGTGCCGGGCGGCGAGCGCCGTCTCGCCGGCCTCGCGCATCTCCTTGAGCGGGGCGGGCACGATGCCCGTCATCAACTCGACCTGGAGCATCGCCTGGTGCACGAGCAGGTCGAGGCCGCCGATGACCCGCCCGCCCCGGCCCTCCCAGGCGGCGGCCAGCGGCGTGGGCCAGGGCTCGTACAGCACGTCGAAGAGGGTGCCGGGGGCGGCGGGCACCGCCGCGGCCAGCGCATCCGTGGCGCCGGCCGGCGTGGTGGCGACGACCAGCGGGGCCGCCAGCGCGCGGTGGGCGTCCGCCCAGTCGGCGGTGCGCACCGGCACGCCCAGCCGCTCGCCCCAGCCGCGCATCTCCGCGGCGCGGGCCGGGCCGCGGACGTAGGCGGTGATCTCGCCGGTGCAGACCCGGGCCAGGGCGGCGAGCGCGGAGGAGGCGGTGGCGCCGGCGCCGAGCACGGCGGCCCGTTCCACCTGGCGCACGCCGCGCTCGCGCAGCGCCTCGACGATGCCGGGGATGTCGGTGTTCTCACCGCGGCGTCGCCCGTCGTCGGCGAAGACGACGGTGTTGACCGCCTCGACGGCGGCGGCGGTCTCGCTGGTCTCGTCGAGCAGCGGGATGACGGCCCGCTTCAGCGGCATGGTCAGGGAGAGCCCGGCCCAGTCGAGGCCCAGGCGGCCGAGGAACGCGTCGAGGCCGGCCTCTTCCACCTCGTAGCGGCCGTAGGTCCAGTGGTGCAGGCCGAGCGCCTGGTAGGCGGCCCGGTGCAGTGCCGGGGAGAGCGAGTGCGCGATCGGCGAGCCCAGCACCGCCGCGCGGCGGGTGAGACGCGGGTCGGAGGTCACTCGTCGCTCTGGGCGGCGTTGAAGTCGTCGACGTTGCGCTGGTGTTCGTCGAAGTCGTCGGTGAAGCGGGTGTCGCCGGGCGAGACGGTGACGAAGTACAGCCAGGGGCCCTCGGCCGGGTCCAGCGCGGCCTCGAGGGCCTGGTGGCCCGGATTGTCGATCGGCCCGGGCGGCAGGCCGAACTCGACGTAGGTGTTGTACGGCGAGTCGAACTGCGTGTCCTCGATGGAGGTGTCGAGGGTGGAACGGCCCATCGCGTAGTTGATGGTGGAGTCGAACTCCAGCCGCATGTCCTGCGCCAGGCGGTTGTGGATGACGCGGGAGACCCGGCCGAACTCGTCGTCCTCCTGGGCCTCGGCCTGGATGAGGGAGGCGATGGTGATGACCTCCCGCGGGCTGCGGTCCAACTCCGCTGCCTGGCTCTCCAGGTCGATCGTGGCGAACTCCTCCTCCGCGCGCTCCACCATCGCGGTGAGCAGTTCCTCGGGCGTGGTGTCCCCACCCACGTCGTACCGGGCGGGGAAGAGGAAGCCCTCGACGTCGCCCTCCGCGTACTCCGGCAGGCCGAGGTCGGCGGTCTCGGCGACGTCCTCGGTGGTGCCCTCCGGTTCGCCGAGCTTCTCGTCGATGGCCGCGTAGACCTCGGTGGCTCGCAGCCCTTCCGGGATAGTGAGGACGTTGAGCGTGGACGGGTCGGTCAGCATCTGCAGCGCGGACTCGGCCGACATCTGCTCGCGAAGGCTGTAGATGCCCGGCTGGATGCTCAGGGCCGCCTCCTGGTCCGCCGAGGCCGCCTCGACGAAGGCGTCGTGGCTCTTGACGACGCCCGCCTCCTTCAGCAGGTTGCCGATGTCGGAGGCGGTGGCGCCCTCCGGGATCTCCACCTGCACCTGGCCGCTGCCCTCGCCCGCGAAGTCGGGGGCCGGGCCGAAGCGCTCCTGGTACTGCTGGTAGCCGTAGTAGCCGACGCCGCCCACGCCGCCCACCAGGACCAGCGCGAGCGCGAGGCAGCCGCAGCCGCCGCGCCGCCGCTTCGGGCGGCCGGCCTCGGCGCGGCGCTCCGAACGGCGGGTGCGGAGGGTGTCGACCGCGCCGTCGTCACCGTCGTCGTGGCGGGAGAAGAAGTCGGACTCGCCCTGGTCAGGGCCCGGATCCCAGCCGGTCTCCGGGTCGGGTCCTGGCTGGTGCTGGCGGACCCGCGGCGCGGCCTGACCGGCCGGCACGAACTCCTCGTACGCCGGCTGGGGTTGGGGCTGCGGTGGGCCGTGGGGGCGCTGCCGGGCGTGCTGCTGTGTGGGCGGCTGGTGGTGGTCCGGCGGGTAGACGTCCTGCCCGCCGTACGCCGGGGCCTGTCCGCCGGTGGGGTACGTGCTCGCCTGATGGCCGCCGGTCGAGGGCGGACCCGCCTGGTACCCGCCGGTGTGGTGCTGGCCGGTCTGGTACCCGCCAGTCTGGTGCTGCCCTGTCTGGTGCTGACCCGTCTGGTGCTGGCCGATCTGGTGCTGACCGGTCTGGTGCTGACCGGTCTGGTGCTGACCGGTCTGGTGCTGGCCCGTCGGATAGGACCCGGTGTCGTGGGGGTCGGCGTAGGGCTGCTGGGCGGCCTGCTGCCCGTAGGAGTACGGATCGGGGTCGTAGTACTGGTTCGATCCGTTCCACTGGCCGGTCTGCGAGGGATCGTAGTAGTCCTGCGGTGGCTGCTGCGGCGCCTCACCGTAGGGGTCCCAGCCGCCCTGGGGTTGGCCAGCCGTCGTGTCGTATCCCCCTGCCCAGCCCTGGTCCCCGTAGAGCGGGTCGTCGGGGTGCCACGGATCGGAGCCCGGGCCCCGGCCATACTCTGTCATCGATCCCCTTGTGACGGGAGTTCCTGCTCGCCGCGCCCCCCGCCGCGGGCGGCCGGGCAGCCGGATGACTGCCGCGTCGCGCCGAACGTTACCGTATCGCGATCAGACAACCACTTCGACGTTCTCGCCCGGAGGGCGTCCCGACGCCCGCTCCGCGTCGAGGGCGCCCTGCAGGATGACGACGGCCGCGGCCTGGTCGATGCGGGACCGTCCGCGCTTCGCGTTCACCCCGGAGGCACGCATGTCGCGCGCCGCGCTGACGGTGCTCAGCCGCTCGTCCACCAGGCGCACCGGGACCGGCGCGATCCGCCGGGCGGTCCGCTCGGCGAAGGCCCGTGCCCGGGCGGCGGCCGGGCCCTCCCCGCCCCGCAGCGAGCGCGGCAGCCCGATGACGACCTCGATCGGCTGGTATTCGGCGACGAGTTCGGCCAGCCGCCGCTGGGCGGCCGGCGCGTCGCGCGCCGGCACGGTCTCCACGGGGGTGGCCAGCAGTCCTTCCGGGTCGCAGGCGGCGACGCCGATGCGGGCCTCGCCCGCGTCGACGCCGAGCCGCCTGCCACGCCGCATCAGGCGTCTCCCCCGGCCGGGGCCGTGGTGCGGGACCGAACGTTCACGCGGTCTCCGCGACCAGACGCTCGACGGCGGCCAGCGCGTCGTCGATGGCGGCCGGGTCCTGGCCGCCGCCCTGGGCGACGTCGGGCTTGCCGCCGCCCCCGCCGCCCAGCGCCTTGGCAGCCGCCCTGACGAGGTCCCCGGCCCGTAGGCCGCGCTCCCTGGCGCCCTCGTTGGTCGCCACCACGGTCAGCGGCCGGCCCTTGGCCACGGTGAACAGGGCCACCACGGCCGGCCGGTCGCCGGTGATCCGGCCGCGCACGTCCAGCACCAGGGTGCGCAGGTCTTCGGCGGTGGTGCCGTCCGGCACCCGACCGGTGACCAGCGCGACACCGCGCACGTCGCGGGCCCCGGCGGCGAGACTGCCGGCGGCCTCCAGCACCTTCTGGGCGCGGAACCGCTCGATCTCCTTCTCGGCCTCCCGCAGCCGGGTGAGCATCCCGGAGATCCGTTCGGGCAGCTCCTCGGGCCGGCCCTTGACCAGCTCGGTGAGCTGGGCGACGACGGTGTGCTCCCTGGCCAGGAAGCGGTAGGCGTCGGCGCCCACCAGGGCCTCGACGCGGCGCACGCCGGAGCCGATGGACGACTCGCCCAGCAGCTTGACCAGGCCCAGCTGGGCGGTGTTGTGCACGTGGGTGCCGCCACACAGCTCCTTGGAGTAGTCGCCGATGGTGACGACCCGCACCCGGTCGCCGTACTTCTCGCCGAACTCCGCGATGGCGCCCTGCTTGCGGGCCTCCTCCATCGACATCACCTCGGCGGAGACGTCGAGCTCCCTGGCCAGCACGTCGTTGATCTTCTGCTCCACGTCGGACAGCACCGTGCCGGGGACGGCGGCGGGCGAGCCGAAGTCGAAGCGGAAGCGTCCCGGGGCGTTCTCCGAACCGGCCTGGGCGGCGGTCGGGCCCAGGGCATCGCGCAGCGCCTGGTGGGTGAGGTGGGTGGCGCTGTGGGCGCGGGCGATGGCCCGGCGCCGGTGCACGTCGATCTCGCCGTATCCGCCGGCGCCCACGGTGACCTCGCCGACCTGCACGGTGCCCTTGTGCACGATGACGCCGGCAACCGGCTGCTGCACGTCGCGCACCTCGACCACGGAGCCGTTCTCCAGCCGGATGCGGCCGCTGTCGGCGAGTTGGCCGCCGCCCTCGGCGTAGAACGGGGTGCGGTCGAGCACCACCTCGACGTCGTCGCCCTCGCTGGCGGCGGGCGCGGGCACACCGTCCACGAGCAGCCCGACGACCCGGGCCTCGCCGGCCGTCTGGCTGTAGCCGGTGAACTCGGAGACGCCGGCGGCGTCGGCGACCTCGCGGTAGGCGGACAGGTCGGCGTGGCCCTGCTTCTTGGCCCGGGCGTCGGCCTTGGCCCGGTCCCGCTGCTCCTGCATCAGGCGCCGGAAGCCGGTCTCGTCCACCGACAGGCCCTGCTCGGCGGCCATCTCCAGGGTCAGGTCGATCGGGAAACCCCAGGTGTCGTGCAGCTGGAAGGCCTTGTCGCCGGCGAGCACGGCGCTGCCGGCGGCCCGAGTGTCGGCGACGGCCGCGTCCAGGATCGTGGTGCCGGCCTTCAGCGTCTTGAGGAAGGCGGCCTCCTCGGCCAGCGCCACGGTCTCGATGCGCTTCCGGTCGGTCAGCAGTTCGGGGTACTGCTGGCCCATCATCTTCAGCACCACGTCGACGAGTTCGCCGACGACGGGCCGGGTGGCGCCGAGGATGCGCATGGTGCGGATGGCGCGGCGCATGATGCGGCGCAGCACGTAGCCGCGACCCTCGTTGCCCGGGGTGACTCCGTCGCCGATGAGCATCGCCGAGGTGCGCAGGTGGTCGGCGACGACGCGAAGCGAGACGTCGGAGTTCTCGGCGTCGCCGTAGCGCACGCCGGTCAGCTCACCGGCCTTGTCCATGACCACGCGCAGGGTGTCCGTCTCGTACATGTTGTGGACGTCCTGCAGGATCATCGCCAGGCGTTCCAGGCCGAGCCCGGTGTCGATGTTCTTGGCGGGCAATTCGCCGAGGATGGGGAAATCCTCCTTGCCCTCGCCGGGACCCCGCTCGTACTGCATGAAGACCAGGTTCCAGATCTCCACGTACCGCTCGTCGTTGACGGCGGGGCCGCCCTCGGGGCCGAAGGCCGGGCCGCGGTCGTAGTTGATCTCGGAGCAGGGACCACAGGGGCCCGGCACGCCCATGGACCAGAAGTTGGGGCCCATGCCGAGGCGCTGGATCCGCTCGGCCGGCACGCCGACGACCTCCCGCCAGATCCGCTCGGCCTCGTCGTCCCGCTCGAAGACGGTGATCCACAGGCGCTCGGGATCCAGGCCGTACCCGCCGTCCGCCACCGGGCCGGTCAGCAGCTCCCAGGCCAGGGTGATGGCGCCTTCCTTGAAGTAGTCGCCGAAGGAGAAGTTGCCGCACATCTGGAAGAACGTGCCGTGCCGGGTGGTCTTGCCGACCTCCTCGATGTCCGGCGTGCGCACGCACTTCTGCACGCTGACGGCGCGCTGGAAGGACGGCGTGGTCTCGCCCAGGAAGTACGGCTTGAACGGCACCATGCCCGCGTTGACCAGCAGCAGCGTCGGGTCGTCCGCGATCAGCGACGCCGACGGCACGACGGCGTGCCCACGCTTCTCGAAGAAGCTCAGCCAGCGGCGGCGGATTTCAGCCGACTCCATCAGTGGTCCTCTTTTCCAGTCGTCAGGTGCCGCGGTGCGGCGGTGGTTCTGGTCGGTTCCGCAGGCGGGTCGGTGAGCCCCAGCGCCTCGTTCAGCTCGGTCTCCCGCTCGGCCATGCCCGTCCGGACGTCGAGGGCGAACCCGCGCAGTCGCTGTCCGGCGGCGACCGCGCGGCCGGTCGCCCGGACCGCCAGGCTGTCGGGGGCGAGCTCCCGCAGCGTGCGCTGGACGCGGGTGGTGACCCAGATACCGGTGGCGGCACCGGTGGTGAACCAGAAGGCGCGGCGGAACATGGCGCAGTCAGTCCTTTCCCCGCCGGCGGCGCCGGGCGGGCGGCAGCGTCCGGCCTACGACGGTACGCCGGTCGGAGGGCGGGCCGGCGGGGTCGCCGGAGCCGGCCGCGCCGGCGTGCGGGGCGTCGGGGCCGGGGCGGCGGCCGAGTGCCCGGCGCACGCCGTAGCCGAAGGCCGCGACCTTCACCAGGGGGCCACCGAAGGTGGAGGCCACGGTGGTGGACAGCGCCGAGGCGTTGGCCGCCGCCTCCTGCACGTCGGCGGTGATGGTCTCCACGCGGTCCAACTGGTCCTGCGCGGAGCGGACGGTGTCCGAGGCCTCGCCCAGCAGCGGCACGGCACGCTCGGTGACGTGCTGCACGAGCGTGGTGGCGGCCCTCAGGGCCTGCGCGAGGCGCACCAGCGCGACGGCGAGGAACGAGACCAGGATGGCCCAGAAGACGGCCACCAGGAGGCCGGCCACCTCTCCACCGGACACGAGCGCTGCCTTCCGTCTAGGGCTCCGCGGGGCGCGCCGCCGCTCACCGGCCCGGCGGCGCCCGTCTCAGGGGGCGGCGGCAGGTGATGACCCTATCGCGCTCGGCGCCCGGGGCCGTAACCGCTTCTGCCGTGCGGCGCCCCTGACCCGACCCGCGAGGCGGCGGCCCGGCGGCCGGGGGGTGGCCGAGTGTGGCCGTCCCGCCGCGAGCTCGTGACGGGCGCTCAGCGTGCGTAGAACTCGACGACCAGCTGCTCGTCGCAGATCACCGGGATCTCGCTCCGGTTCGGCTCGCGGTCCAGGCGGAACGCCAGCGCCGGCAGGTTGACCTCCAGATAGCGCGGGGTCTCGCCGTCGGCCGCGTAGCCGCCCTCCTTGGCCACGAGGAAGGGATGCTTGCCCCGGCTGCGCTCGCGCACGGCGATCACGTCCTCGGGGCTGACCCGGAAGGACGGCTTGTCGACCTTGCGGTCGTTGACCGAGATGTGGCCGTGCACGACCATCTGGCGCGCTTGGTAGATGGTGCGGGCGAGCCCCGAGCGCAGCACCAGGGCGTCCAGCCGGCGCTCCAACTCGACGATGAGTGCCTCGCCGGTCTTGCCGGTCACCTTCCGCGCCCGGTCGTAGGCGCGGACCATCTGCCGCTCGCTGATGTCGTACTGGGCGCGCAGCCGCTGCTTCTCCAGCAGCCGGACCTTGTAGTCGCTGGCCTGCTTCCGGCCGCGTCCGTGCTGGCCCGGGGGGAAGGGGCGCCGCTCGAAGTACTTGACGGCCTTCGGGGTGAGAGCCACGCCGAGCGCACGTGACTTCTTGACCTTGGGACGCGACTGGTTCACGGTGAACGGACCTCCATGTAAGTTAGGTGAGGCTTACCTTAGCTGAGGAGATCGCATGTTTCGACCCGGGAGCCCCGTGCGCGAGGAGGATCTGCCGCGCCCCGAGGAGCCGGACGGCCAGGTCAGGCAGCCCTCGCCCGCAGAGCGGGTGCGCACCCTCATCGAGTCAAACGCCTCGGCGACCCTGGTGATTCCGGGCGCTGAGCTGAACGGGTCACCACCGTCCGAACCGCCGTCGGGGTCGCCGCACGGGGTGCCGGAGTCCCGGGCCGTGGCCCCCTCGGGGGACGTCTACCTGCTGCTGCCCGCCGATTCGCTGGCGGCCAGGGCCGCGGCACACGCCAGGGACGACGAGCTCACCGTCGTGATGGAGATCACCGATGTGGCGCCGGTCTCGGTGCCGCATCGGATCCGGGGGCGTGGCTGGGTGGCGGGCTGGCTGACGGCCACCCGGGGCGCGGAGCGCGCCACCGGCCTCGAACTGCTGGCCAGGCATCACCCGACCGGACCGGCGGCGGGGCGGCACTGGACGCCGCTGCGGCTCGAGGTCGGCGAGGCATACACCGACGACCTGTGGGGCGAAGGGCACGTCGAACCCGGCGAGTTCGCCGCCGCGACGCCCGACCCTTTGGTGCGGCACGAGGCGGAACTGCTGCAGCACCTGGCCGCCGCGCACGAGGAGCAGTTGCGCTCCTTGCGCGGCCTGATCGGCGAGCCGCTTCGGGACCACGGGCCGTGGCGCCGGGTGGTGCCGCTGGGCCTCGACCGGTTCGGACTTCGGGTGCGCTTCTGCGCGGACCGGCTGTGTCGGGACGCGCGCTTCGACTTCCCCGAGCCGGTCCGGGACGTCGGCGAGTTCCGCCGCGCCATGCGGCACCTCTTCGAGGCCGCCGCACGCTAGGCCCTTGCCGGGCGGCACCCGCGTTCGGTCGCGCGTCGCGGATGACGGCGACGGCCCGACGCGGCGCCCCGGCCGACCCCAGGAGACCGCCCTGAAGGGCGACGAAGCCTCACCTGGGACGCGGGCCCACGGCCGCCATGCAGCGGTGGGGGCGACCGTACGGGGGGAACGTCGCCGGGCCGCCTCCGGGGCCACTCCCGCGCGGGCCGGCCGTTCGGCCCTGCCGCACCATGCCAGGCCCGCCCGGTGGGTGAGGTCACTCCGAGGCTGACCCGCCGGCGAGGCGGTCGCGGATGCGGTCGAGCACCTCGGCGTACCGGGCCTCGGCGCCGTGCCGGGTGGGGCTGTAGTACCGCTTGCCGTGCACCGAGTCCGGCGCGTACTGCTGAGCGGCTATGCCGCCCGGCACGTCGTGCGGGTACTGGTAGGCCTCGCCGTGGCCCAGCTTGGCGGCCCCCCGGTAGTGGCTGTCCCGCAGGTGCGGCGGCACCGGGCCGGCGAGCCCGGCCCGCACGTCGGCCTGCGCCGCCCCGATGGCGAGCACCGCCGCGTTCGACTTCGGCGCCAGGGCGAGCGCGATCGTCGCGTGGCCGAGCGTGATGGCCGCCTCGGGGAAGCCGATCAGCGCGACGGCCTGGGCGGCGGCGACCGCCGTGGGCAGCGCCGTCGGGTCGGCCATGCCGATGTCCTCGCTGGCGGAGATCATCAGCCGCCTGGCGATGAACCGCGGGTCCTCGCCCGCCTCGATCATCCGGGCCAGATAGTGCAGGGCGGCGTCCACGTCCGAGCCGCGGATGGACTTGATGAGCGCACTGGCCACGTCGTAGTGCTGGTCGCCGTCCCGGTCGTACGTCACCGCCGCCCGGTCGACGGCCTCCTCCAGAGTGGCCAGCGCGACCTCGCGTTCCCCCTTGGCGAGCGCGGCGCCGGCCCCGGCCTCCAGCGCGGTGAGCGCCCGGCGGGCGTCGCCGCCGGCGATCCGCAGCAGGTGTGCCTCGGTGTCCTCGGGCACCGCGACGGCGCCGCCGAGGCCCCGCTCGTCGGCGACGGCACGGCGCAGCAGCCCGCGCAGGTCCTCCTCGGTGAGCGGTTCCAGGGTGAGCAGCAGCGACCGGGAGAGCAGCGGCGAGATCACGGAGAAGTACGGGTTCTCCGTGGTGGCGGCGATCAGCGTGACCCAGCGGTTCTCCACGGCGGGCAGCAGCGAGTCCTGCTGCGCCTTGCTGAAGCGGTGGATCTCGTCCAGGAACAGGACGGTGTCCTTGCCGAACGCGCCCGAGGAGCGGCGGGCCCCGTCGATCACGGCCCGCACCTCCTTGACCCCCGCGGTGATGGCCGAAAGCTCCACGAAGCGCTTGTCGGTGGCCTGGCTGACCACGTACGCCAGGGTGGTCTTGCCGGTGCCCGGCGGTCCCCAGAGGATCACCGAGGACGGCCCGGCGGGTCCCCCCGCGCCCTCGCCCACCAGCCGGCGCAGCGGCGAGCCGGGGCGGAGCAGGTGCTGCTGGCCCACCACCTCGTCGAGGGTCCGCGGGCGCATCCGCACGGCCAGCGGCCGGGCGGCCGGATCCTTCTCGGCGCGCTCCTCCGCCGCGGCGGTGAACAGGTCGGCTTCCACGAGACCGACCCTAAGCCACCGCGCTGACAGCCGGGTGGCCGCTCAGCTGGTCCAGTAGTCCCACCAGCGGGTCAGGATCAGCATGCCGATCACCGCGACGTGCACCACGGGGAACAGCCAGTGGAACTCCTCCACCGTCCGCTTCACGCCGTCGGAGGCGGGCAGGATGCCGTTCCGCACGTTGTGCGACGTCGTGTACCAGAACATGAAGATGGTGGCGACCCAGGCCAGGCAGCACCACAGGCACAGCGCGTTGATGTTGTACAGCGACTGGTACATGAGCCAGGTGCAGAAGCCGACGCCGAACAGCGTCCCGGCCTCCAGCCCGAGCCAGAACCACCGTTGGTACCTGGCGCCGGCCAACAACCCCATGCCGATGGCGATCACCATGCCGTAGGTGACGAGGCCGAGCATCGGGTTGGGGAACCCGAAGGCCTCCGCCTGGTCGCTCTCCATCACGCTGCCGCAGGAGACGATCGGGCTGAGGCTGCACGCGGGGATGTACTCGTCGCCCACGGCCTTGGCCTCGAGAATGTGGTTCTTGTCGAGGGTGATGACCCACGCGGCCAACAGGCCCGCGAACCCGGTGATCACCAGCAGCAGGGAGAAGGCGCGGCCCGCGCCCACGCCGCCCGGCTCCCGCCGCGCGGGCTGGTCCGTCCGAACCTCGTCCACCACCGTTGCCGCCATCTCACCCATCCACTCTGTGTCGGGTCTACTCCGCGCCGGATACGGCTCCCCATTGTGCACCAGCGCAACGGGCCGGCGGACCCGTCGAAACTGGCCGATGCCCGGCCCGTGCCCGTCCCGTGTCCATCGAACGGTGGACACCGGACGGACCGTCCGGTCGTCCCCCGGCCGCCCGACGTCCGGAAGGCTGGCGCCATGACGGTTGACACCGAGGAGAACGCGGCGACGCGTACCGGCGAGCACACCGAGCGCGCGGTGCGGGTGCGTGGACTACGAAAGAGGTACGGCGAGGTGACCGCGGTTGACGGGGTGGACCTCACCATCCGCCGAGGGGAGGTGTTCGGCCTGCTGGGCCCGAACGGCGCGGGCAAGAGCACCACCATCGAGATCCTGCAGGGCCACCGGGTCCGCGACGCCGGCACGGTGAGCGTGCTGGGCCGCGACCCGGCCACCGCGGACGCGGCCTGGCGGGCCCGGGTCGGCATCGTCTGGCAGGACGAGTCGGCCCCCGCCGAGCTGACCGTCGCCGAGTCGGTCCGGCACTTCGCGCACTACTACGCCGACCCGCGGGACCCGGACGAGGTGATCGAGCTGGTCGGGCTCGCCGGGAAGGCACGCAGCCGGATCAAAGCGCTCTCCGGCGGCCAGCGCCGCCGCCTCGACGTGGCCCTCGGCATCATCGGCGACCCGGAACTGCTGCTGCTCGACGAGCCGACCACGGGCTTCGACCCGGCCGCGCGGCGGCAGTTCTGGGAGCTGATCAGGCGGCTCGCCGAGGACGGCACCACCATCCTGCTCACCACCCACTACCTCGAGGAGGCCGAGGTGCTCGCCGACCGCCTCGCGGTGATCCAGGCCGGGCGGGTGGTGGCCGAGGGCACCGCCGACGAACTGCGGCACCGGCACGGCAGCGAGGCCACCGTGCACTGGTCGGAGCCGCTCCTGGGGCCGCGAAGCGAGCTGACCGCGACGCCCACCCGCGCCGTCGCCGAGCTCGCCGCCCGGCTCGGCGGCGAGATACCCGGGCTGCGGATCACCCGGCCCACGTTGGAGGACGTCTACCTGGAGCTCACCGGAGAGGGGACCGAACGATGAGCACCACCACCGGCACGTCGCGCACGAAGGGCGCGAACGGCAGGACCGCGAGGGGCGCCGGCAGCGCCCGGAGCACCCGGCCCCGGCCGCCCGGCGCGTGGACCGTGGGCCGCCACCGCGCCGCCATCGAGCTCCGGCAGTTCTTCCGCCAACGCGACCAGGCGGTCTTCACCTTCGCCTTCCCGATCATCTTCCTGGGGCTGTTCGCCTCGATCTTCAGCGACGACGTGGAGGGCGCCGGCATCACCGCCTCGCAGCTGTACGTGCCGGCGATGATCGGGGCCGGCATGATGTCGGTCAGCTTCCAGTCGCTGGGCGTCTCCATCGCGATCGAGCGGGACGAGAAGGTGTTGCGGCGGCTCCGCGGCACGCCGATGCCGCCGACCGCGTACTTCCTCGGCAAGCTGTGGCTGGTGCTGGTGACCGGCGCCCTGGAGGTGGCGCTGCTGCTGCTCGCGGGCGTGGTGTTCTGGGACATCGAGCTGCCCTCCGACGTGACGACCTGGTTCACGTTCGGCTGGATCTTCGTGCTCGGGCTGACGTCCTGCGCGCTGCTGGGCGTCGCCATCAGCAGCCTGCCGCGGTCGGGGAAGAGCGCCACCTCGGTGGTGATCCTGCCGTTCCTCGTGCTGCAGTTCATCTCGGGGGTCTACATCTCGATCGACGGCATCCCCGGTTGGATGCTGAGCGTCGCGGCGCTCTTCCCGCTGAAGTGGATGTGCCAAGGGCTGCGCGGGGTCTTCCTGCCCGATTCGGCGGCCGTCCTGGAGCATGCCGGCGCCTGGGAGTTCGAACGCGTGGCGCTGGTGCTGGGCGCGTGGTGCGTCGCAGGATTGGTGCTGTGCCTGACCACCTTCCGCTGGAAGACCGAACGCGACGGCTGAGACGGGCGGATCGGACGGGCGGACCGGCAGCGAGGGAGGGACGAGCCGATGAGCGATGCCTTCGTGGTGGGAGACCAGTGGGCCGAGCGGTACTTCCGCCGCTGGGACCTGTACTTCGCGATGGTGTGGGCGATCACCACGCTGTTCATCCTCGTCGTCTCCTCGCCCGGCCTTCGGGCGCGGCTGATCACCGCCGCGCTCTTCGCGCTCACCGTGCCCTGGTACGTGTGGGTCGGCCGGCCCGCCGTGCTGGCCGCCGAGGCGGGTGTACGGCGCGCGGTGGTCTACACGGCCGGCATGGTCGGGCTCTTTCTGCCGCTGTCGGTGGTGGTGGGCGAGACCCAGATGGCGACCTTCGCCATCGCCCCGCAGTGCTTCATGCTGCTGCGCCGGACATGGGCCGTGGCCGCGATGGTGACCGTCAACGGCCTGCCCGTCGCGCTCTGGGGGCTGGTCGCCCGGCCACCGGCCGAGGAGTGGGTGCCCCAGGCGCTGTTCTCCGTGGTCGCCCTCGCCTTCTCGGTGGTCCTCGGCACGTGGGTGACCCATATCGCCGAACAGAGCGCGGAACAGGCCCGGCTGATCCGAGAGTTGGCCGACAGCCGGGACGAGATCGCGCGCCTGTCGGCGGAGCACGGCGCCATGACCGAACGGGACCGCCTCTCCCGCGAGATCCACGACACCCTGGCCCAGGGCTTCACCAGCCTGCTGATGCTGGTGCAGGCGCTGGAGGCGGATCTGGACCGCGACCCCGTGCGGGCCCGCGACCACCTGGCGCTGATGGCCGCCACGGCCCGCGAGAACCTCGCCGAGGCCCGAGCCCTGGTGGCCGGCGGCGGACCGGCCGGGCTGGACGGCAGCTCGCTGCCGGACGCGCTGCGGCGGCTGGCCGCCCGGCACGGCGCACAGTCGGGCGCCGCCGCCGACGTCGAGGTCGGTGGCGTCCCGCGGGCGCTGCCCGCGGCCGTGGAGGTGGTGGCGCTCAGGGCGTGCCAGGAGGCGCTGGCCAACGTGCGGCAGCACGCCGGATCCGACGCCTCGGTCACGATCTCCCTGGAGTACGGCGCCGACTCGCTGCGCCTGAGCGTCCGCGACCGCGGCCGGGGCTTCACGGTGACCGGGGACGGGGGCGACGGCACGCGCGGCTACGGTCTGGCGGGCATCCGCGCCCGGGCCACGGAGATCGGCGGAACCGCGCGCATTAACGGCGGGCCAGGCGCGGGCACCGAGATCAGCCTGTTCCTCCCGGCCCTGCCGGCGCGACGGCGAGAGGACGAGCGGATGTGGGAGCGGGAACAGGAGGGGGCCGAGTCGTGATCCGGATCCTGCTGGTCGACGACCATCCCGTGGTGCGCACCGGGCTGAGCGGAATGCTCGGCGCCGAGCCCGATCTGGAGGTGGTCGGCGAGGCGGACAGCGGGCCGCGCGGTGAGGCGCTGGCCGCCTCACTGCGTCCCGACGTGGTGCTGATGGACCTGCGGATGCCGGGCGGCGACGGCGTGGATTCGGTGGCCCGGATCACCGCGGCCGGACTGCCCTGCCGGGTGGTGGTGCTGACCACGTACGAGACCGACCGCGACATCCTGCGGGCGGTGGAGGCGGGTGCGGCCGGCTACCTGCTGAAGGACGCCACCCGCGGCGAGCTCGCCGACGCGGTCCGCGCGGCGGCGCGCGGCGAGACGGTGCTGGCACCCTCGGTGGCCGCCCGGTTGGTGGACCAGATGCGCGCCCGTCCCGAGCGTCCGCGGCTGTCGGAGCGCGAGACGGCGGTGCTGCGGCTGGTGGCCGAGGGCTGCACCAACGCGGAGATCGGGCGGCGGCTGTTCATCGGTGAGTCGACGGTGAAGACGCACCTGCTGCGCGTCTTCTCCAAACTCGACGTCACCGACCGCACCGCCGCCGTCACCCACGCACTCCGCCACGGCCTCCTCTGAGCAGGCTGCGGGGCGCTCAGGGGAGGCGGTCGCGCAGTTCGGCCACCACCGTGTCCAGCGGGTACGGGGACTGGTCCCCGCTGTCGAGGTCCTTGATCTGGACGACGCCCTCCGCGAGGTCGCGCTCGCCGGCCACCACCGCGTACCGGGCGCCGCTGCGGTTGGCCGCCTTCATGGCCGCCTTCACGCCGCGCCCGCCGTAGGCGAAGTCCGCCGGCACGCCGGCCCGGCGCAGCTCGGTGACGACCGTGAACAGCGCCCGGCGTGCCTCCTCGCCGAGGGGCACCGCGAAGACCCGGGTGCCGGGCGGCAGCGCCGGTTCGACACCCTCGGCGCGCAGCGCCAGCACCGTGCGGTCCACGCCCAGCGCCCAGCCCACGGAGGGCAGCGGCGGGCCGCCGATCAGCTCCGACAGGCCGTCGTACCGGCCGCCGCCGCCGACCGCCGACTGGGCGCCGAGGCCGTCGTGGACGAATTCGAAGGTGGTGCGCGTGTAGTAGTCGAGGCCGCGCACCAGCCGCGGGTCGTCCTCGAAGGCGACCCCCTCGGCGCGCAGCAACTCACGCACCCCCTCGTGGTACTCCTTGCACGCCTGGCACAGGTGGTCGCGCATCAGGGGCGCCCCGGCCAGTTGGCGCTGGACGCTCTCCCGCTTGTCGTCCAACACCCGCAGCGGGTTGATCTCGACGCGGGCCAGCGTGTCGGGATCCAGGTCGAGCCCGCGCAGGAACTCCTGCAGCGCGGCGCGGTAGGCCGGGCGGCACTCCCGGTCGCCCAGGGAGTTCAGCAGCAGCCGGACACCGGTCAACCCGAGCGAGCGGTACCCGTCGGCGGCCAGGATGATCAGCTCGGCGTCGAGCGCCGGATCCTCCGCGCCGATGGCCTCGGCCCCCACCTGGGAGAAGTGTCGGTAGCGACCGGCCTGCGGGCGCTCGTAGCGGTAGTAGGTGCCGGAGTACCAGAGCTTGACCGGCAGGCCGCCCGCCCGGTGCAGGTTGGCCTGGAGCGTGGCGCGGAGCACCGACGCGGTGCCCTCGGGGCGCAGCGCCAGCTGCGTGCCGCCCTTGGTGGTGAGGGTGTACATCTCCTTCGTCACGATGTCGGTCGACTCGCCGACGCCGCGGGAGAACAGCTCCACGTGCTCGAAGCCGGGGGTCTCCACATAGCCGTAGCCGGCGCGGCGCGGCGCGGCGGTCAGTGCCTCGCGCACCGCCAGGAAAACGGCGGAGTCCGGCGGGATCAGGTCGTAGGTGCCCCTGGGGGCGGAGAAGGTGCTCACGGGTGGTCGTCACATTCCTTGTCGCGGCGCCGCGACGTCCGCGGCTCCGTCGCCTGCGGCCAGCGGGCGAAGGAACGGGTTGCTCGCGCGCTCGCGGCCGATGGTGGTCTGCGGGCCGTGCCCGGCCAGGACCACGGTCGCGTCGTCCAGCGGCAGGCAGACACGAGCCAGTGACCGCAGGATCTCGGCGTGGTCTCCGCCGGGCAGGTCGGTGCGTCCGATGGAGCCGGCGAACAGCAGGTCGCCCGAGAAGAGCAGCGGCGGCACGTCCGGCTGCTCGGGCATCCCGAAGGTCACCGACCCCTCGGTATGGCCGGGCGCGTGCGCGACGGTGAGCGTGAGGCCGGCGAGCGCCAGCTCCGCACCGTCGGACAGCTCCCGCAGGTCGTCCGGTTCGCCGACGGTCAGCTCGCCCATCAGCGGCGCACCGATCCGGGCGCCGAGCGCCTTCTCCGGGTCGGCGAGCATGTACCGGTCCCGCGGGTGGATCCAGGCGGGCACGCCGTGCGCACCGCAGACCGGCACGACCGAGGCGACGTGGTCGACGTGGCCGTGGGTGAGCACCACCGCGACCGGCTTGAGACGGTGCCGGGCGATGGTCTCCGCCACCCCCGGCGCGGCCCGGTGGCCCGGGTCGATGATCACGCACTCCTCGCCGGCGGCGGGCGCGACCAGATAGCAGTTGGTCCCCCATGCCCCGGCGGGGAACCCAGCAACGAGCACGGTCGTCCTTCGGTCGTCAACGGCTTACGGGCTGCCCGGTCCCAGAGACTACCGGCGGCGGCGCCCACCACGCGAACCCGTATCCCGTATACGGTGACGCCCAGGGTCCGGCGGCCCACGGAGAGGAACGTTCTGTCGGCACTGTCAGGAGGATTGACAAGTGAGCAGCAAGGATCAGCGGCGCAAGGACCTGGCCCGGGCGAAGTGGGAGCGCCAGCAGCGGCGTCGGGCGGAGCGGATCCGCCGGAGCCGGCGGCGCAACGTGGTCATCGCCGCGGCGCTCGTGGTGCTGGTGGCGGCCGGTGGCTTCGGGGTCACGGCGCTCCTGAGCGGGGACGACGAGTCCACCGACCAGGCGAGCGACGAGCAGAGCGGGGAGACGAATGAGACGCCGGAGGACCCCTGCGAACCGGCGGGGGACGGCTTCCCCTTCGGCTACTCGTGGGAGGAGGAGCCGGAGATGTCGGTGGAGACCTCGGCCGACTACGTCATGACGCTGAAGACCACCTGCGGGGACATCGAGGTCACCATGGACGCCGAGGCCGCCCCGCGCACCGTGAACTCCTTCGACTTCCTGGCGGGGCACGACTACTTCGACAACACCACCTGCCACCGGCTGACTGACGAGGGCATCTTCGTGCTGCAGTGCGGCGACCCCGAGGGCACCGGACAGGGCGGCCCCGGCTACAGCCTGCCGGACGAGAACCTCGACGCCGCGGAGGTGGCCGACGGCGTCTACCCGAAGGGCACCGTGGCGATGGCCAACAGCGGCCCCGACACCGGCGGCAGCCAGTTCTTCCTGGTCTACGAGGACAGCACCCTGTCCGCGGACTACACCCCGTTCGGCACCATCACCGACGGCATGGACGTGCTGGAGAAGATCGCCGCCGCGGGCGCCACCGAGGCCGATCCGAACACGGGCAACACGGCGCCGAACGCGACCGTGGTGATCCAGGAGGCCACCGTGGAGCGTCGCGAGGGCGAGGGCTGAGCCGGGCCCACCGGGAATTTCCGCGCGGCAAGGTGCGGACAGCCGGGTGCGCGGTCGCCTATGTTGGCGTTGTGCAGGGTGCCTGCTCCGCCCGGCCGGGCTCGGGACGACCGACTGAGCCTGCCGAGCCGGATGAGAACTGTGGACGATGCTGGGGGCACGCACCCCGAGGTGGGCATCAAAAGGAGGCGCTGTGAGCAGCGAGCCGTGGGGCCGCGTGGACGAGACGGGGACCGTGTACGTGCGGACGCCGGACGGGGAGAAGGTCGCCGGCTCGTGGCAGGCGGGCTCCCCCGAGGAGGCACTCGCCTACTTCGAGCGGAAGTACGAGGGGCTGGTGGTCGAGATCGATCTGCTCGAACGCCGGCTGCGGACCACCGACCTGTCCGCCAAGGACGCGGCGACCGCGATCGAGCACCTGCGCGAGCAGGTGACGCAGGCGCACGCCGTGGGCGATCTGGACGCCCTGTCCCGGCGACTCGACGGCCTCGTCACGACCGTCGAATCGCGCCGCGAGGAGCGCAAGGCGGCCAGGGCCAGGCAGTCGGAGGAGGCCAGGACCGCGAAGGACGCGTTGGTCGCGGAGGCCGAGGAGCTGGCGGGCAGCGAGCAGTGGCGGTCCGCGGGTGAACGGCTGCGCGAGCTCGTGGACACCTGGAAGGGCCTGCCCCGACTCGACCGGAAGACCGACGACGAGCTGTGGCACCGCTTCTCGCACGCCCGCTCAGCGTTCTCCAAACGTCGCAAGGCGCATTTCGCCTCCCTGGACTCCCAGCGCGAGGAGACCAAGCGGCGCAAGGAGAAGCTCATCGCCGAGGCGGAGGCGCTGTCCGACTCCGCCGACTGGGGTCCCACGGCCGCCCGGTACCGGGAGCTGATGCGGGAGTGGAAGGCGGCGGGCCGGGCGCACCGGGACGCCGAGGAGGACCTGTGGGCCCGCTTCCGCGCGGCCCAGGACGTCTTCTTCCAGGCCCGCGGCGCAGCCTTCGCCGAGCGGGACTCCGAACAGCGGGACAACCTGGCCGCGAAGGAGCAGCTCGCGGCCGAGGCGGAGAAGCTGCTGCCGGTCACCGATCTGCGTGCGGCGCGCGCCGGGCTGCGTTCGATCGGCGAGCGGTGGGAGGCCATCGGGCACGTCCCGCGGGACGCCAGGGCGGCGATCGAGGGCCGGATCCACGCCGTGGAACGCGCGGTGGCGGAGGCCGAGGACACCGAGTGGCGCCGGAGCAACCCGGAGGCCAGGGCCCGGGCCGCGGGGCTGACCGGCCAGTTGCAGGACGCGGTGGACCGGCTCCGTCAGCAGGCGGAGAAGGCCCGCGCCTCGGGTAACACCGCCAAGGCCGACAAGCTGGAGCAGGAGCTGGCGGGGCGCCAGGCGCTGCTCGACCAGGCGCTCAAGGGCCTCCAGGAGTTCGGCGGATAGGGCATGCGCGAAGGGCCGGGCCCGCCATGCGGGGCCGGCCCTTCGCGCATGCTCGCGTGCTAGGGGCGCCGGGGCGAGGTCACCCGGTACACGTCGTAGACGCCCTCGACGCCGCGCACCGCCTTCAGCACGTGCCCGAGGTGCTTCGGATCGCCCATCTCGAACGTGAACCGGGAGGTGGCGACCCGGTCCCGCGACGTCTGCACCGCCGCCGACAGGATGTTGACGTGCTGGTCGGACAGCACGCGGGTGACGTCCGACAGCAGCCGGGAGCGGTCGAGCGCCTCGACCTGGATGGCCACCAGGAACACGGAGGACTGGGTGGGCGCCCATTCGACATCGAGGATCCGCTCCGGCTCCTGGGACAGCGAGTCGACGTTCACGCAGTCGGCGCGGTGCACCGACACGCCGTTGCCGCGGGTCACGAAGCCGATGATGGGATCGCCCGGCACCGGCGTGCAGCAGCGGGCCAGCTTGATCCACACGTCGTCGATGCCCTTGACCACCACGCCGGGGTCGGGGGTGGAGCGCCGCTTGCTGCGGGCGGGCACCGGCGGGGAGGACTCGGCGATGTCCTCGCCCGCCGCCTCCTCGCCGCCGACCGCCTGCACCAGCTTCTGCACCACGCTCTGCGCGGAGACGTGGCCCTCGCCGATGGCCGCGTACAGCGAGGAGATGTCGGGGTACCGCATCTCGTGCGCCAGCGTCACCAGCGAGTCGCCGGTCAGCACGTGCTGGATCGGCAGGTTCTGCTTGCGCATCGCGCGGGCGATGGCGTCCTTGCCCTGCTCGATGGCCTCGTCGCGCCGCTCCCGGGAGAACCAGCCGCGGATCTTGTTGCGCGCCCTGGGGGACTTCACGAAGCCCAGCCAGTCCCGGGAGGGACCGGCGCCGGAGGCCTTGGAGGTGAAGATCTCGACCGTGTCGCCGTTGTCCAGGGTGGACTCCAGCGGCACCAGCCGGCCGTTGACCTTGGCTCCTATCGTGCGGTGGCCGACCTCGGTGTGCACGGCGTAGGCGAAGTCGACCGGGGTGGCGCCGGCGGGCAGCGCGATCACGTCGCCCTTGGGCGTGAAGACGAAGACCTCGTTACGGGACAGGTCGAAGCGGAGGGACTCCAGGAACTCCCCCGGGTCCTCGGTCTCCTTCTGCCAGTCGAGCAGCTGCCGCAGCCAGGCCATGTCGTTGACCGCGGCCTCCTCCCGGCCGCCGGTCCGCCGGCCGCCGGCGCCCTTGCCGCCCGAGCCCTTCGCGTCCGAACGTCCCTTCGCGGTGCCCGAGACGGCCTGCTGCTTGTACTTCCAGTGCGCGGCGATGCCGAACTCCGCGCGGCGGTGCATGTCGAACGTGCGGATCTGCAGCTCGACCGGCTTGCCGCCGGGTCCGATGACCGTCGTGTGCAGCGACTGGTACATGTTGAACTTGGGCATCGCGATGTAGTCCTTGAACCGCCCGGGCACCGGGTTCCACCGGGCGTGCACGGTGCCCAGCGCCGCGTAGCAGTCACGGACGGTGTCCACCAGGACGCGGATGCCCACCAGATCGTAGATCTCGGCGAAGTCCCGGCCCCGCACGATCATCTTCTGGTAGACGCTGTAGTAGTGCTTCGGGCGGCCGGTCACGGTGGCCCGGATCCGGGCGCCGCCCAGGTCGGCCTGCACCTCGTCGATGACGGTGGCCAGGTACTCGTCCCGCTTCGGGGCACGCTCGGCGACCAGGCGCACGATCTCGTCGTACATCTTGGGGTAGAGGATGGCGAAGGCCAGGTCCTCCAGCTCCCACTTGATGGTGTTCATGCCGAGGCGGTGCGCGAGCGGGGCGTAGATCTCCAGGGTCTCGCGCGCCTTCTGCTCCTGCTTCTCGCGCTTCAGGAAGCGCATGGTGCGCATGTTGTGCAGCCGGTCGGCGAGCTTGATGACCAGCACCCGGGGGTCCTTGGCCATGGCGACGACCATCTTGCGCACGGTCTCGGCCTGCGCCGCCTCGCCGAACTTGACCTTGTCGAGCTTGGTCACGCCGTCCACCAGCTGGGCGACCTGCTCGCCGAAATCGCGGCGCAGGCTGTCCAGCCCGTACTCGGTGTCCTCGACGGTGTCGTGCAGCAGGCCGGCCATCAGCGTGGCCGGATCCATGCCCAGCTCCGCCAGGATGGTGGTCACGGCCAGCGGGTGGGTGATGTACGGGTCGCCGCTCTTGCGCTTCTGGCCGCGGTGCCAGCGCTCGGCGACCTGGAAGGCGCGCTCGATCCGGCGCAGCGCGGCGGTGTCCGCCTTGGGGTCGTTGGCCCTGACGACGCGCAGCAGCGGCTCCAGCACCGGGTTGTACGGGGTGGAGCGCTGGACGCCCAGGCGGGCCAGCCGGGCCCGCACGCGATTGGACGAGCCGGAGCGTCCCGACACTCCGGAGACGGCGGGCGCGGGCTGGGCGGCGGGCGCCGGGGCGCGACCGTCCGCGCCGTCGCGCCAGTCGAGGGCCGTGGACGGCTTGGAGTCATTCCGCTGGGCAGAGGCGAGCGGCTGGGCGTCGTCGGGCAAGGGCGCTCCTTTTCGGCCCCTCCTGGGCTCATGTGCAGCCGAGGAGAGGGACAGTCCTGAGGGCCGGTGGCGGCCCCTGGAAAGTCCGGCCGAGAAACGTTCGGACTGCCATGGTAACGAGCCCTCGCCGGTCCCTCTCGCCCAGCCGTCCACCCGGGCCGCACCCGATGGCGGGCGGCGGCCGGGCGGACCCGGCTCAGAGCGTGATCAACGCCCGGTACGCGGCGCCGTCGAGCGCCGGCAGCACGCGCTCCCGGCCGCCCAGGAAGCCCAGCTCCATCAGCACCGCGAGGCCCGCGATCCGGGCCCCCGAGCGGCGGATCAGCCGCAGCGACGCCTCCGCCGTGCCGCCGGTGGCCAGCACGTCGTCGATCACCAGCACCCGGTCGTCCGGGGTGAGGTCCTCGGCGTGGATCTCCATTTCGGCGCTGCCGTACTCCAGCTCGTACGCCTGGGACAGGGTGGCGCCCGGCAGCTTGCCCGCCTTGCGAACGGGGACGAAGCCGATCCCCGCGCGGACGGCGACCGGTGCGGCGAGGATGAAGCCGCGCGCCTCCAGGCCGACCACCTTGGTCGCCTCCCGCTCCAGGCAGACGGCGGCCAGCGCCTCGATGAGCGCGGTGAACGCCTCGGGGTCGGCCAGCAGCGGCGTGATGTCCTTGAAGAGGACGCCCGGTTTGGGATAGTCGCGGACGTCCCGGATCCGGCCGAGCAGCAGCGGACGCAGCTCCTCGGGCGTCAGCGGTGTGAGCCCGGTCCCCTCGGTCCCGGTCACCGCCGCTTCCCCGAGGGGCGGCCCCGGCCGCGGCCCCGGGAGGCCGGCTGCCGGCGCGGCCCGCGCGGGCCCGTCACCTGGCCGCCTGCCCCCACCGACGCCGCGTCCTGCCGCTCCGCGGTCTCGGCCCGCTCGCGGGCCGGGGCGGCCTCCGCCGTCTCCGCGTCCCCGCTCCCGGCGTCGCCGTCGGTTTCGCTCGACGGCTCGGCGGCATCACCCGGCTCCGGCTCGTCGCCCCGCTTGGCGCGCTTGCCGAGCACCCGCTTGTCGTGCGCCCGGATCTCGCGCTCCCGCATCTTGAAGTCGGCCACCAGCGGAGTGGCGATCACGATCGAGGAGTACGCGCCGGCGGTGAGGCCGACGAAGAGCGACAGCGAGATGTCGTTGAGCATGCCGCCGCCGAGCAGGCCACCGCCGATGAAGAGCAGGCCCGCCACCGGCAACAGCGCGACGACGGAGGTGTTGATGGAGCGCACCAGCGTGCCGTTGAGGCTGCGGTTGGCCAACTCGGCGTAGGTGTAGCGGTTCTGCTTGGTGAAGTTCTTGGTGGTCTCCTTGAGGCCGTCGAAGACCACGACCGTGTCGTAGAGCGAGTAGCCCAGGATCGTCAGCAGGCCGATCACCGTGCCCGGCGTCACCTCGAAGCCGACGATCGCGTACACGCCGACGGTGATGGTGATGTCGTGGATCAGCGCGATGAGCGCCGCCAGGGCCATCCGCCATTCGAAGGCGATGGCGAGGTAGACGACCACCAGAACCAGGAAGATGATCAGGCCCTGCCACGCCTTGGTGGCGATCTGGTCACCCCAGCTGGGGCCGATCAGCTCCGCGTTGAGGTCCTCGGTGGGGATGCCGAGCTCCTCGGCCAGGGCCTCCCGGGTGGTGTTCGAGTGCTCGGTGTCCAGGCCGCTGATCTGGATGCGCATCGAACCGTCGTCGCCGAGGGTCTGCACCAGGGCGGTGCTGCCCGACGCCTCCTCGGCCACGTCCCTGGCCTCCTCCACCGAGACCTCCGTGGCCGGCGTGGTGAAGACCGCTCCGCCCTCGAACTCCACGCCCATGTGCAGGCCGCGGACGGCCAGGCCCGTGAAGGTCAGGATGGTGACCAGGATCGAGACGACGTACCAGATCTTCCGCCTGCCGACGAAGTCGACGCCGACGTCGCCGCGGTACAGTCGGGCACCGAGATCGCCGAGCCGCGACATCTCAGGCCTCCTTCGGGTCGCTGGGAGCGGTGACGGGGCGACGCCCACCGCGGAGGGAACGGGCGCCGAGGCGGCTCGGATCCAGTCCGGACCACGGGTGCCCGCTGGAGAAGAACCTCCGCCGGGCCAGGAGGGTCATCAGCGGTTTGGTGAAGAGGAAGACGACCACCACGTCCAGCAGGGTGGTGAGCCCGAGCGTGAAGGCGAAGCCCTGCACCTTGCCGACGGTGACCATGAACAGCACGAACGCGGCGAGGAAGGACACGAAGTCGGAGACCAGGATCGTGCGCCTGGCGCGGGGCCAGGCCCGTTCCACCGCGGGGCGCAACGTGCGCCCCTCCCGGATCTCGTCCCTGATCCGCTCGAAGTAGACGATGAACGAGTCGGCGGTGATGCCGATGGCGACGATGGCGCCGCAGACGGCGGGCAGGTTCAGCGCGAAGCCGATGGCCGGGCCGAGCAGCGCCATGATCGTGTAGGTGAGAGCTGCGGACACCAGCAGGCTGGCGAAGGCGACCAGCGACAGGCCGCGGTAGTACAGCACGAGGTAGAGCACGACCAGGGCGAGACCGATGGCGCCCGCGATCAGGCCTGCTCGCAGCTGCTCGCCGCCCAGGGTCGGGGAGACCGTGGAGACGCTGGCCTCCTCGAAGTTCAGCGGCAGGGCGCCGAACTTGAGGATGTTGGCCAGTTCCTCGGCCGACTCCTGGTTGAAGCTGCCGGAGATCTCGGCCCGGCCGCCGCCCAGCCGCTCCGAGACGGACGGCGCGGACACGACCTCGCCGTCCAGCACGATGGCGAACTGGTTCATCGGCTCGTACTGCGTGGCCAGGTACTCGGTGATGTCGGCGAACTTGCCGGTGCCGGAGTCGTTGAACTCCATCTGCACGATCCAGCCGCCGCCGGTCTGGGTGTCGAACACGGCGTTCGCGTCGCTGACGTCCCGGCCGGGCACGGCCACCGGGCCGAGCGCGTACTTGTAGAAGCCGTCGGCGTCGCAGGTGACCACCTCGACGTCGTCCTCGGCCTGGGCGGCGGCCTGGCTGGCCCTGAGGCGGGCCTCCTCGGTGCTGCAGTCGAGGTCCTCGAGCTGGGTGTAGACGTCCGAGGCCTCCTCGTCGCCGCTCTCCTCGTCGGTGGCCTCGTCCGTCGCCTCGTCGGTGGCCTCGTCCGTGGCGTCGTCGCTGACGAAGGACGCCGTGTTGGCCGTGGCCGAGCCGCTGCCCGTGTCCGGCGCGGGCATGCTCTGGCTGTCCGTCTCGTCGTCGCTGGCCTCGTCCGTCGCTTCGTCGGTCGCTTCGTCGGTCGCTTCGTCGGTCGCTTCGTCGGTGGCTTCGTCCGTGGCTTCGTCCGTGGCTTCGTCCGTGGCTTCGTCCGTGGCTTCGTCGCTGCCCTCGGACTCCTCTTCGGTCTCGATCGCCGTGTCGTAGCTGAGCACCGGCCGGAAGCCCAGCTCCGCGGTGGTACCCACCTGCTGGCGGGCCTCCTGCTCGTCCGTCCCCTTCGGGATGTTGATGATGATGTTCCGGTCGCCCTGGATCTGGACCTCGGCCTCGGAGACGCCCAGGCCGTTCACCCGGCGTTCGATGATGGAGACGGCCGTCTCCATGTTGGTCGCGTTGACCGCTTCCTCGTTGCCCTCGTCCGCCACGGCCTCGAGCGTGATGCTCGTGCCACCGGCCAGGTCGATACCCAGTCGCGGTGTGGTGTGCCCGGACAGGAACATGCCGCCGGTGAGCGCCACCATGGCCACCAGGATCAGCAGCAGGGACCGACCCGGCCTGCCGCCCGCCCCCCGCGCGCTGAGGTCCCGCCTCGCTGAGGACCTGAAGTCCTTCTTCGTCGCCACCTTGTCGTCTCTCTCCGTCCGGGTCAGCGGTCAGGCCAAGCGGTCAGGACTTGCCCTCGATCAGGACTTGGAGCCGTTGTCGCCCTCGGCTCCGGTGTCACGCTTGTCCTTGGTCGCTTCCGGCTCCTCGGTCCCCTCGTCGTCCCGCTTGTCCAGGTCGACACCGTCCCCCGGCTCGGTCGAGTCGGACTCGTCCTCGGTCAGAGACGAGGCGTCGTCGGGCACGACGGGGGCGTCGTCGTCCTCCGCCTCCGGCTCGTCGTTGATGATGCGCTCGTACTCTTCGGGGTCCAGCACGGCCCCGATGGCGTTCTTCGCGAAGACGGCGTGTACGCCCGGCTCGATCTCGAGCAGCACCGTGTCCTCGCGCACCTCCTTGACAGCGGCGTACATGCCGCCGACCGTCCGGACGCCGCTGCCTGGTGCCATCGAGTCCCGCATGTTCGCGGCTTGGCGCTGACGGTTCTTGGCCGACCGCGTCATGAGGAACATGACGCCGATCAGCAGCAGGAAGGGAAAGAAAATCGCGATATCCACGGCGGAGGAGAGTCCTTATGCGGGGCCGCTGCACGACCCGATTGGGGGGTGGGCACGCCGGTCCGCGGGTGGGGCGGCGTCGGCGGAGTCTAAGCGAGGCTGCGCCTGGGGAACAACGTGCACGATGCTAGCGGAGTTCCGTCACGGAGAAATCTCGCACCGTCACGTCCCGAAGAGCCCCTCTTGTCCGCCGCCGGACCGCGCGTCCTGGCCGCCGGCGGCCGGCGGCGGCGTGAGTTCGAGGTGCCGCCAGGCGGCCGGGGTGGCGACGCGGCCGCGCGGTGTGCGGGCCAGCAGCCCCTCACGGACCAGAAACGGCTCGGCGACCTCCTCGACGGTCTCCGACTCCTCCCCCACCGCGACGGCGAGCGTGGACAGTCCGACCGGGCCACCGCCGAAGAGCTGGAGCAGGGCGCGCAGCACCGCCCGGTCCAGCCGGTCGAGGCCGCGCTCGTCCACCTCGTACACGGCCAGCGCCCGCTCGGCGGCCTCCCTGGTGACCACCCCGTCGGCACGGACCTGGGCGTAGTCCCTGACCCGGCGCAGCAGTCGGTTGGCGATGCGCGGGGTGCCCCGGGAGCGGCCGGCGATCTCGGCCGCGCCGTCCGCGGTCACCTCGACGTCGAGCAGCCGGGCCGAGCGGTGCACCACCCGTTCGAGATCGGCGGGCGCGTAGAACTCCATGTGCGCGGTGAAGCCGAAGCGGTCACGCAGCGGCGGCGGCAGCAGCCCGGCCCGGGTGGTCGCGCCGACCAGGGTGAACGGCGGCAGCTCCAGGGGGATGGCGGTGGCGCCCGGCCCCTTGCCGACGATGACGTCGACCCGGAAGTCCTCCATCGCCATGTAGAGCATCTCCTCGGCGGGGCGGGACATCCGGTGGATCTCGTCGAGGAACAGCACCTCCCCCTCGGCCAACGAGGAGAGGATCGCGGCGAGGTCCCCGGCGTGCTGGATGGCGGGCCCCGAGGTGATGCGGATGGGGGCGCCCATCTCGGCGGCGATGATCATGGAGAGCGTCGTCTTACCGAGACCGGGGGCCCCGGACAGCAGCACGTGGTCGGCGGTGCCGCCGCGGGCGCGGGCCGCGCGCAGCACCAGGTCCAGCTGCTCGCGGACCCGGCTCTGACCGACGAACTCGGCCAGGTCCCTGGGCCGCAGCGCGGCCTCGACGGCCAGGTCCTCGCGGTCGGCGGCCGGGCCGACGAGGCGCTGTCCGCCCTCGGCCGGCGGCTCGTCCCAGCTCATGCGGATCCCCCTGCCGTGGAGGCCGCCGCGGAACGGTGAGCCCTGGCCGGCGTGCGGGAGGCACAGGTAGGGCCGGAGTGGCGGGGGTGGTGCCGCCCGCGAACCGGGCCGGCGGCGGCATGGCTCTCGGACGGCCCGTCGCCCGCGGTGCGGGCGCGGGTGGCGAACGACTTGCTCCGGCCCGTCCCGGCGGGGTGGGGCCGCGGCACTGGGACGCCGCGCCGCCTCGGGCTGGCGGGCGGGGCACCCGCTGCGGCGTTCGGCGGGGGCGGCATCGGCGACTCCTCGGATGGATGGGGTGGGTGGGCGGGGGCGCCGCGCGCCGGATCTCAGCGGGTGCGGTTCAGGGTCTGCAGGGCGGCGCGGAGCAGCCGGGAGACGGGCGGCGGCCCCGCGTCGCCGGCCTCGGCCTGCGGGGCGACGGCCGCGACCGCCTGCTCGGCGTCGCGCGGCGCGTACCCCAGGCCGACCAGGGCCGCGTGCAACTGCTCGCGCCAGCCGGACGCGGCGGCCGCGCCGGGGGCCTGGGCGGCACCGGCCGTGACCGGCCCGAGCGGCTCGCCGAGCCGGTCCCGCAGCTCCAGCAGCAACTTCTGCGCGCCCTTCTTCCCGATGCCGGGGACGGCCGTCAGCGCCTTCTCGTCGCCGGTGGCCACGGCGATCCGCAGGGCGTCGGGCGCATGCACAGCGAGCATGGCCTGGGCGAGCCGCGGGCCGACGCCGCTCGCGGTCTGGAGCAGCTCGAAGACCTGCCGCTCTTCGTCGTCGGCGAAGCCGTAGAGGGTGAGCGAGTCCTCCCGGACGACGAGGGAGGTGGCGAGCCGGGCGCGCTCCCCCACCCGCAGCCCGGCCAGGGTGCCCGGGGTGCACTGCACGGCCACGCCGAGGCCGCCGACCTCCAGCACTGCGGCGTCGGGGGCGAGGGCGGCGACCGGCCCGGAGACGAAGGCGATCATGACGGGGTGCTGCCCTCCGGAGGGGTGCGGGCGGGGCGGGGTCGGGCGGCGGCGTGGGCCCGGCGCAGCCGGTCCTGCGCCGGGGCGCGCCAGAGGTGGCAGATGGCGAGGGCCAGGGCGTCGGCGGCGTCCGCCGGCCGAGGCGGCTCGGCCAGCCGCAGCAGCCGGGTGACCATGGCGCCGATCTGCGCCTTGTCGGCCCGCCCACTGCCGGTGACGGCGGCCTTGACCTCGCTCGGGGTGTGCAGGGCGACGGGCAGGCCGCGGCGCGCGGCGCAGAGCATGGCCACGGCGCTGGCCTGGGCGGTGCCCATGACGGTGCGCACGTTGTGCTGGCTGAAGACGCGCTCCACGGCGACGGCGTCCGGCCGGTGAGTGTCGAGCCACTCCTCCAGGCCGCGCTCGACGAGCACCAGGCGCTGGGGGGTCTCGGTGTCGGCCGGGGTGCGCACCACGCCCACGCCGATCATCCGAAGCGGGCGGCCGGGGGCGCCGTCCACGACGCCGACGCCGCAGCGGGTGAGCCCCGGGTCCACGCCAAGCACCCGCATCGGCCCTCCCTCGCCTCGTCCTCGCCGACCGCTCCCGATCGTCTGATCGACCGTCCTGGTCGACCGTGCCGGCAGGCTATCGGCCACCACCGACAGCCGGCCGCCGACCCGGCCGGGGAACAAGGTCAGGCGTCGACCCGGGCCATGATCTCGTCGGTGACGTCGAAGTTGGCGAAGACGTTCTGCACGTCGTCGCTGTCCTCCAGGGCCTCGATCAGCCGGAAGATCCTGCGGGCGCCGTCCTCGTCGAGCTCGACCTGCATGGTGGGCAGGAAGCCGGCCTCCGCCGAGTCGTAGTCGATACCGGAGTCCTGCAGCGCGGAGCGGACGGCGACCAGGTCGCCGGCCTCGCTGACCACCTCGAACGACTCGCCCAGGTCGTTGACCTCCTCGGCGCCGGCGTCGAGCACCGCGCCCAGCACGTCGTCCTCGGTCAGGTCGCTCTTGGGGACCAGCACGACGCCCTTGCGCTGGAACAGGTAGGAGACGGACCCCGGGTCGGCCATCGAGCCGCCGTTGCGGGTCATGGCGACGCGCACGTCGGAGGCGGCGCGGTTGCGGTTGTCGGTGAGGCATTCGATCAGCACCGCGACGCCGCCGGGGCCGTACCCCTCGTACATGATCGTCTGGTAGTCGGCGCCGCCCGCCTCGAGACCGGCGCCGCGCTTCACCGCGCGGTCGATGTTGGTGTTCGGCACCGAGCTCTTCTTGGCCTTCTGGATGGCGTCGAAGAGGGTCGGGTTGCCCTCCGGATCGCCGCCGCCGGTGCGGGCCGCGACCTCGATGTTCTTGATCAGCTTGGCGAAGAGCTTGCCCCGCTTGGCATCGATCACGGCCTTCTTGTGCTTGGTGGTTGCCCACTTGGAGTGGCCGGACACGCCTGTGCTCCTTCGCTCTCGCCGTCATCTGCCGATTCGCGATCCTACCCGCAGCGCGGGGGGTGTTCGGCTAGTCGATCGCCCGCACCATCTCGGCGAAGAGCCGGTGCACCCGAGGGTCGCCGGTCAACTCCGGGTGGAACGCGGTGGCGAGCAACCGCCCCTGCCGCACCGCGACGCTGTGGCCGTCCACGTCGGCGAGCGATTCGGCGGCCGCGCCGATGGACTCCACCCAGGGCGCGCGGATGAACACGCCCTGTACCGGGCCCCCTGGCACCCCCGCGACCTCCACGCTCGCCTCGAACGACTCGTTCTGTCGGCCGAAGGCGTTACGCCGCACGATCATGTCGATGCCGCCGATGGTCTCCTGGCCGGAGCGCGGATCGAGGATCTTGTCCGCGAGCATGATCATGCCGGCGCACGAGCCGTAGGCCGGCATGCCGGCGGCGACCCGCTCGCGGAGCGGCTCCAGCAGGCCGAAGGCGGCGGCCAGTTTGGAGATGGTGGTGGACTCGCCGCCGGGGATGACGAGGCCCTGCACCATGGCCAGTTCCTCGGGCCGGCGCACGGGCCGGGCCCGGGCGCCGGCCCCGTCGAGGGCGGCCAGGTGCTCGCGGACGTCTCCCTGGAGGGCGAGGACGCCGATGACGGGCTCGCTCACGGCGTCGACTACCAGCCTCGGTCGGCGTAGCGCTCGGACCCGGGCTCGGCGTCCAGGTTGATCCCCACCATGGCCTCGCCCAGGCTCCGCGAGGCGTCCGCGATGACCTTGGGGTCGTCGAAGAAGGTGGTGGCCTTGACGATGGCGGCGGCGCGCTTGGCCGGATCGCCCGACTTGAAGATCCCGGAGCCGACGAAGACGCCCTCGGCGCCGAGTTGCCTCATCAGCGCCGCGTCGGCCGGGGTGGCCACGCCGCCGGCGGAGAACAGCACGACCGGCAGCTTGCCGAGCCCGGCGACCTCCCTGACCAGCTCGTACGGCGCGCGCAGCTCCTTTGCCGCGCCGTACAGCTCGTGCGCGTCCAGGCCGCGCAGGCGGGAGATGTCGCCCCGGATCTGCCGCATGTGGCGGACCGCCTCGACGACGTTGCCGGTGCCGGCCTCGCCCTTGGAGCGGATCATCGCCGCGCCCTCGGAGATCCGGCGCAGCGCCTCGCCGAGGTTGGTGGCGCCGCAGACGAACGGGGTGGTGAAGCCCCACTTGTCGGTGTGGTTGACCTCGTCGGCCGGGGTGAGCACCTCGGACTCGTCGATGTAGTCGACGCCGAGCGCCTGGAGGACCTGTGCCTCGACGAGATGCCCGATGCGCGACTTGGCCATCACGGGGATGGAGACCGCGGCGATGATGCCGTCGATCAGGTCGGGGTCGGACATCCGGGCGACGCCGCCCTCCCGGCGGATGTCGGCCGGGACGCGCTCCAGCGCCATCACCGCGACCGCGCCGGCGTCCTCGGCGATCTTGGCCTGCTCCGGGGTGACGACGTCCATGATCACGCCGCCTTTGAGCTGCTCGGCCATGCCTCGCTTGACCCGAGCGGTGCCGGTGGCCGGGTCCTGGGGGGTGCTGGGGGACACGCTGGACACGGATGACCTCACAGGGGGAGAAAGTCGGACTGAAACGGACTGAAACGTATCGAACTGAGCATCGTAGGCTCGTTGGCCTGGGCTGTCCGGCCACGCGGGCGACATCCGGCGGGCCACTCACCGATGGAAACCCGAGGTGGCCTGCATCGCAAAGGGCCAATCTCGGGTCAGTGGACTGAACCGTCGCCGTCCTCCGGCGGCGCGTACCCGGCCAGCGCCGCGGGCGGCTCGTCGTCCATCTCGAAGGCCAGCGGGAACGGCGCGTGGCCGGCGAGGCGGAGCCATCGGACCGTGCGGTGCCGGCGCAGCGCCCGCGCGGCGCGGACCGCGTCGTTGTGGAAGCGGCGGGCCATCGGCACCCGGCGCACCGCCGCGACCAGTTCCTCGGCCGTGGCCTCGCCGCCCGGCGCCTGGCGGACCGCCCGCACCTGGGTGCTCTCGGCCAGGACCGCACGCAGCGCCTGGCTCAGCTCGCTCTCGGCCACCTCGCGCTGCTCCCCCGGCGCGAGCCGCGCCACGTGCGCCGCCTGGTAGAGCACCATCGAGGCGGCCGGGTCGAAGACACCGGCGGTGGCCAGTTCCTGGGCGATGGAGGCGCGGCGCAGCAGTTGGGCGTCCAGCGCCGCCCGCGCGGCGTCGATGCGGGCGTGCAGCCGGTCGAGGCGTCCGGCCGTCCAGCTGAGGTAGACCCCGATGAGCAACAGGGCGACGGCGATCCAGATGACGGTCATCACGCCCCGCCACCCTACCGGCGCCGGTCATCGGCCGGGCCGGGCGTCAGTCGCGGGCGAAGCCGAGCCGGCCCAGCAGTCCCACCCGGTCGTCAGGGGCGACGGCCCCGGCGCCCGCGGTGACCGTCTCGTACACGGCCAGAATGTCGGCGCCCACGGTGGGCCAGTCGAAGCGGCGCACGTGCCGACTGCCCCGGTCACGCAGTTCCGCGCGTCGGGCGGGATCCCCGAGCAGCCACACGGCGGCCGCGGCCAGCGCCTCGGCGTCCTCGTTGGGGAACAACTCGCCGGCCGCGCCCTGGTCGAGTACCTGGGCGAAGGCGTCCAGGTCGCTGGCGAGCACCGGCGCGCCCGCGGACATCGCCTCGACCAGGATGATGCCGAAGCTCTCCCCGCCGGTGTTGGGCGCCACGTACACGTCCACGCTGCGCAGCAGCCGGGCCTTGTCCTCGTCGCTGACCATGCCGAGGAACTCCACCCGTCCGCGCACCGACGCCGGCAGCCGTCCCAGCGCCTCCCGCTCGTCGCCCCGGCCGGCCACCAGCAGTCGGGTGTCGGGGCGCGCGGCGAGGATCCGCGGCAACGCCCGCATCAGCACCGGCAGCCCCTTGCGGGGCTCGTCGATGCGGCCGATGAAGCCGATGGTCTGGCCCCGCCACTCGTCCCGGGGCTCGGCCCGGGCGAAGAACGAGACGTCGACGCCGTTGGGGATGACCACCGCGTCCCCACCCAGGTGCTCGACCAGGGTGCGGCGCGCGTACTCGCTGACCGCGATGCGGGCGCTGATCTTCTCCAACGCCGGCTGCAGGATCGGGTACGCGGCGATCATCGCCCGGGACCGCGGGTTGGAGGTGTGGAACGTGGCCACGATCGGGCCCCGCGCCGCCCAGCAGGTGAGCAACCCGAGGGACGGGACCATCGGCTCGTGGATGTGCAGCACCTCGAAGTCGCCCTCGTGCACCCACCGCCGGACCCGGGAGGCGGACATGAAGCCGAGGTTGACCCTCGCCACCGAGCCGTTGTACGGAACGGACACGGCGCGCCCGGCGGAGACCACGTAGGGCGGCAGCGGGGTTTCCTCGTCGGCCGGGGCGAGCACCGAGACGACATGCCCCTGCCTGATGAGATGTTCGGCCAGATCGCGCACGTGGAACTGGACGCCGCCGGGGACGTCCCAGGAGTACGGGCAGACGATGCCGATCCTCACGGGGCCGATCGCCTCCCGACCGTCCGGCGCGGTTCGCCGGGCCGCGGCGGGCGCTCTCCCGGCCGGGGCCGCACCAGGTCGGCCGTCCAGAACCGCTGGAGCATGTGCCAGTCCCCCGGATGGGCGGTGATGCCCTCGGCGAACCGGTCGGCGGTCGCCTGCGTCATCGCCGCGGCCTTCTCTGCGCGGCTGCCGGTCTCGGGAGGTTCGACCGGCGGGTACACGCGACCCTTCATCACTGGCGAGTCGTCGTACCACAGGGTGACCGGCAGCAGGGCGGCACCGGTCTGCAGGGCCAGCAGGGCGGGCCCCGCCGGCATCCGCGCGGCCTCCCCGAAGAAGGTCACACCGACACCGGAGGCGGACAGGTCGCGGTCGGCGACCAGGCACACCAGGCCGCCACGGCGCAGCCGCCGGGCGAGCGAGCCGAACGAGGCGCCGCCGGCGTGCGGCAGCACCTCCATGCCGAGCGCCTCGCGGTAAGCGACGAAGCGGTCGAAGAGGCGCTCCGGCTTCAGCCGTTCGACGACGGTGGCGAAGGGGATGCCGAGGTGGGTGACCACCCAGGCGCCGGCGAGATCCCAGTTGGCCATGTGGGGCAAGGCGACGACGACCCCGCGGCCGGAGTCGAGGATCTCCGGAATCTGCTCGATCCCGTGGGGTCGGAAGGAGGCGGCGACCTTCGTCCTGGGCCACGCCGGCAGCCGGAAGGACTCCATCCAGTACCTGAGGTAGGAGCGCATGCCGTCCCGGGACAGCTCGCGCAGCGCGCCCGGTGGGGCGTCCGGCACCACCCGGGCGAGGTTGGCCTCCAGTTGCCGCACGCCCGGTCCGTGGCGTCGCCAGGCGCTGTCCGCGATGCGGCGGCCCATGGCCTGGGCGGTGGGCTCGGGCAGCCGCCTGACGGCACCCCAGCCGAGGCCGTACAGCGCGTCCGCGGCCCGCTCCTTCATGCCCGGCGGCTCCCCGGCCTCGACGGCCGCCGCGGGCCTCCTGCCGCCTCGGGCTTCCCGGCCCGGCCGGCGCTCCCGGTGTCCGTGTCCTTCGACCCGGCGCTCCCGGCGTCCGCGGCCTCCGCAGTGTCCGTGGCGTCCCCGGTCGCCGTGTTCTCAGCGTCCTCGTTTTCAGCGTCCGCGTCGTCCTCGCCATCCGTGCCGTCTTCTGCGCCCTCGGCAGCATCCGCCTCCGCGGCCTCGCGGCGGACGGTGACCACCCTCTGGACGAGGGTCACCAGACTGCCGACCGCGACCACCCACAGCGCCAGCGGCAGCAGCAGGTCGATATGCGGCACGCCGAAGGTGCGTTCGAAGCCGGCGAAGCCCGTGAGGACCAGGGTGATGACCAGCCGCTCGGCGCGTTCGACCAGACCGTTGACGCGCACCGGCAGCCCGATGCTCTCGCCCCTCGCCTTGGTGTACGACACCACCTGCCCGCTGGCCAGGCAGAACAGCGTCACCGCGGTGAGGATCGTGTCGTCGCCGTCGCCGGCGTACCAGAGCGCCAGGCCGGAGAAGACCGCGGCGTCCGCCAGGCGGTCCAGGGTCGAGTCCAGGAACGCGCCCCAGCGGCCCGTCGTGCCCGCCTGGCGGGCCATGTTGCCATCCACCAGGTCGGAGAAGACGAAGAGGGTGATGACGACGGTGCCCCAGAAGAACTCCCCGCGGGGGTAGAAGGCGAGCGCTCCGGTCATCACTCCCGCCGTGCCGATCAGGGTCACCGTGTCCGGGCTCACCCGCAGCCTCAGCAGCAGGGCGGCGAACGGCGTGAGGACACGCGTGAAGAAAGCACGCGCGTACTTGTTGAGCATGTCCTTCCCAGGGTTCGCAGCGGGCCGCGCAAGGGGCGGCCACCGACAGGGCCATCGTAGCCAGGCCCTCCGGACGGCGACGCCGGGGTCGTCCGGGGTGAGGAAGATACCGCGACCGGCGTCAAGAGGGTGCCGTCCGCCGATAGGCTGATCTCTGGCGGGGCTGTGGCCGGGGGCGGCCCCGACGACGGACGCGTCAGCAGGTGTGCCCGCCCCGCGTACCGGGAACGGGCCTGACGGCAGTTCGATTCGAGAACTGGCTTGAGGAGCTGGGGGTTACCCATGTCGGCGCTGGACGACCTCAGGAAATCGGCGGGCGTGGACTTCGACTTCGCCCCGGGCGCCCAGGTACCGCTCTCGGGCGCGGGTGGGCAGAGCGGGATAAGCCAGGCCATCGCCTCCGCCGCCTACCGGGACGTGGCGCCCGACGCGATACGCGACGCCAACGACGCGGCCACGGTCAAGCCGGGCCGCTTCTCGCTGTTGGAGCCGAACCTCGGCGAGGCGTTCACCCGCGCCATCGAGGTGCGGATGCTGGACGAGGGACGGAAGCCGCTGATCCAGTCGTTCGGCATCGAGCCGCAGACGGTCGTGGAGCAGTGCCTGGCCGCCAAGCGGATCCGCAAGCAGCGCGACCGGCGGCTCACCGTGGTGATGGCCGTCTTCGGGGTGCTCTTCCTGCCTGGTGTGGCCATCTGGCTCGGCCTCTTCCAGCTCCGCCGCACCATCGCCGGGTCCCAGGACCGCAGGGCCGGCGCGTTCGGCATGGTCGGGCTGGTCGCCATCGTTCTGCTGATCGCGCTGGTCCTGCTCCGGGCGCCCTTCGGCGGCATCCTCCAGCTGTACGCGTGGCTGATGCTGCCGGCGCCGATCATCGGCTGGTTCTGGGCCAAGCAGATCTGCGAACGCACCGCGTCGAACCTGCGGGCGCACTGGGCCGATCTGGTGGGTGGCGGCGGCGCCGGCGCCCGCATCCCCGAGGCGGTCCCGCAGAACCCCAACGACGCGGAGGCCGAGCGACTGCGGGTCGGCCTGGCCAAGCTGTCCGCCGAGCAGAACAGCAACCTCATCTACTACGCGGGCCCCAAGGGAATACTGGGCATGGGCGCGCGCTGGGGGGCCTGGCACCTGGCCGAGGACCTGCACCCCCGGGACCCGGGCCGGGACATCGACCCGTTCCGCAGCTGGGACGTGGCCCGCGCGATCCACGACCAGCTCCGGCTGCTGGAGCGCGGCCCGCTGCACACCGGTGGCTTTCCCACCCCGTCGATAGTCCACTGGGTGGTGCGCCACGTCGGCGACGCCGGGTCCGTGAGCCGCCCCGACGGCCCCACCGCCGACGGGTACAGCGTCAGCAACATCGAGGTGCAGCGGATCTGCAACGAGGACCAGCTCGGCGCCGGCGACCGGCACTACCTGGGCACGCAGTTCGTGCTCTGGGGCGGCCAACTCGTGGTCACCATGATGATCCAGGTGACGGTGCTGCACCACACGCTGCGGATCGACGTCACGGGGCACGCGCTGGGACCGGTGCACGGCTTCTTCACCAAGGGTCCCGAGGCCAAGAAGAAGAAGGTGCGGCATCCGGTGCGGTTCTGGCAGCAGGTGGAGCGGCCCGAGCCACTGGTGGACACCAAGGAGGTGGTCCGGCTGGCCGCCCGCGCGCCGCTGACCTGGTTCCCCAAGCGGCTGGACGCGTTCGGCGGGACGCTGGCGCTGCCCGAGCCGTTCGGGCTGCGGCACACCTGGGCCACCAAGCCGTGGAACCACCGCTTCATGGTCGACGACATAATGCGCATCGCCACGCCGGTGCTGCGGGTGGCGCACGCCGCGGCGTTCCGGGTGCTGGAGGAGAACGGCGTGGACATCACCCGCTTCGACGCCCGCTCGCAGGCGCTCGGCGGCCTGGTGCAGGGCCCGGACCCGCGGAAGGCCGACGAGTACAACATGTGACTCGAGGCGACCCCGAGGTCGTCCCGGAGGTGGTCCCGCCCGGCCGCCCGCGCGCCGGGCGTCAGGCCGGCCAGGCGCCGGCGAGCATCCGCCGGGTGTCCCCGAGGAGTTGCGGCAGCACCTTCGTCTGGCCGATGACCGGCATGAAGTTGGCGTCGCCGCCCCACCGGGGCACCACGTGCTGATGCAGATGGGCGGCGATGCCCGCGCCCGCCACGGTGCCCTGGTTCATCCCGATGTTGAAGCCGTGCGCGCCGGCGACACTGCGGATCGCCCCCATCGCCCGCTTGGTCAGCTCGGCCAACTCCGCCGTCTCGTCCCCCGTCAGCTCGGGGTAGTCCGCCACGTGCCGGTACGGCACCACCATCAGGTGGCCCGGGGTGTACGGGTAGAGGTTGAGCACGGCGTAGACATGCTCGCCGCGGGCCACGATCAGCCCGTCCTCGTCGCTCTTGCCGGGGATCGTGCAGAACGGGCAGCCGTCCTCCGCGCCGGGGCCACTCGGCCTCCCCTCACCCTGGATGTACGCCATCCGGTGAGGCGTCCACAGGCGCTGGAAGGCGTCCGGCGTCCCCACCCCGATCTGCTGCTCCGGCTCGCTGCTCATGCCGGCCAGCATATGGCGTGGCGGGGTCCCTCGTGGCCCCGGTCGTGGCCCTGGTGGCGGCGGGCGTCAGACCTGGACGCGGCGTTCCACGGCCTCGGCGATCTCCCGCAGCGCCTCGGCGCGCGGGACGCCGTTCTTCTGCGAACCGTCGCGGTAGCGGAAGCTGACCGCCCCCTGCGCCATGTCCTCGTCGCCGGCGATGACCATGAACGGCACCTTGGACCGCTGGGCGTTGCGGATCTTCTTCTGCATCCGGTCGCTGGAGGCGTCCACCTCCACCCGCAGCCGCTGGGCCTTCGCCTCGGCCGCGAACTCCGTCAGGTACGACACGTGGGCGTCGCCGATCGGGATGCCCACCGCCTGCACCGGCGCCAGCCAGGGAGGGAACGCGCCGGCGTAGTGCTCGAGCAGCACCGCGAAGAAGCGCTCGATCGAGCCGAACAGGGCCCGGTGGATCATCACCGGCTGCTGCCGCGAACCGTCAGCCGCCGTGTACTCCAGGCCGAACCGCTTCGGCTGCTGGAAGTCGACCTGGATGGTGGACATCTGCCAGCTACGGCCGATGGCGTCCTTGGCCTGGACCGAGATCTTCGGGCCGTAGTACGCGGCGCCGCCCGGGTCCATGACCAGCTCCAGGCCCTGCTTGCCCGCCGCCTGGCGCAGCGTCTCGGTGGCCTCCTCCCACTCCCTGAGCTCGCCGATGAACTTGTCACCCTCGCCGCGGGTGGACAGCTCGAGATAGAAGTCGTTGAGGCCGTAGTCGCGCAGCAGGCCGAGCACGAAGGTGAGCAGCGAGTCCAGCTCCTGCGGCATCTGCTCCTTGGCGCAGTAGATATGCGCGTCGTCCTGGGTGAAGCCGCGGGCCCGGGTCAGGCCGTGCACCACGCCGGACTTCTCGTACCGGTAGACCGTGCCGAACTCGAACAGCCGCAGCGGCAACTCCCGGTACGAACGCCCGCGCGCCCGGAAGATGAGGTTGTGCATCGGGCAGTTCATCGCCTTGAGGTAATAGTCCTGCCCCTCGAATTCGATGGGCGGGAACATCGACTCGGCGTAGTTCGGCAGATGCCCCGAGGTCTCGAAGAGCCGGGCCTTCGACAGGTGCGGCGTGTTGACGAATTCGTAGTCCTCGTCCTCGTGCCGGCGGCGCGAGTAGTCCTCCATCACCCGGCGGATGATGCCGCCCCTGGGGTGGAATACGGCCAGACCAGAGCCGAGTTCCTCCGGAATGGAAAAGAGGTCGAGCTCGGTGCCCAGCCGTCGGTGGTCGCGCTTCTCGGCCTCGGCGAGGAATTCCAGGTGCGCCTTCAGCTGGTCCCTGCTCGGCCAGGCGGTGCCGTAGATCCGCTGCAGCTGCGGGTTCTTCTCGCTGCCGCGCCAGTACGCCGCGGCGCTGCGCATCAGCCGGAACGCGGGGATCAGCCGGGTGACCGGCAGGTGCGGGCCGCGGCACAGGTCCTGCCAACGGCGCTCGCCGGTCTTCGGGTCGAGGTTGTCGTAGATGGTGAGTTCGCCCGCGCCGACCTCGGCGGAGGCGCCCTCGGCCGCCTCCGCCGCCGCGCCCTTGAGGCCGATCAGCTCCAGCTTGTAGGGCTCGTCGGCCAGTTCGGCGCGCGCCTCCTCGTCGCTGATCGGGCGCCGGGCGAACCGCTGCCCCTGCTTCACGATCTGCTGCATCCGCTTCTCGATGCGCGCCAGATCGTCGGGCTGGAAGGGCTGGGCGACGTCGAAGTCGTAGTAGAAGCCGTCCCTGATGGGCGGGCCGATGCCGAGCTTCGCCTCGGGGAAGAGCTCCTGCACGGCCTGGGCCATCACGTGGGCGGTGGAGTGCCGCAGGATGTCGAGGCCGTCGGGCGAGTCGATTTCGACGGGCGACACCTCGTCGCCGTCGGCCAGCGGGTGGGCCAGGTCGCGCAGCACGCCACCCACCCGGGCCGCGATGACCGACCGCTCGCCCTCGAAGAGCGCTGCGGCCGTCGTGCCCGTGTCCACCACGCGTTCTTCCCGCTCGGAATCGCGCTGGATGATCACATGGGTCTCGGACACCGGTCTCACCTGACTCGTGATGGAACTGGAAACGGGAACGGGACGGACGGAACGGACGGAACGGCAACGGCGGAAGGCCGGTCCGCATGGCGGTCCGGCCTTCCGTAGGGTGGGCGATACTGGGTTCGAACCAGTGACCTCTTCGGTGTGAACGAAGCGCTCTCCCACTGAGCTAATCGCCCTGGCGGTCGTGCCCTGCGGCACGGAGAGAACCATACAGGTCCCCGCGGCCGTCATCCAAACCCTCTTCCGGCCGAACTCCGGGCGGCGGCCCGCAGACCGGTCCGCGCCGCCCGCATCATCAGCGCGTGATTGGCCCGCAACACGGGCCGCGCCACCCAGGACAGGCGGCGCAGCAGGCTCCGGCACAGCAGGGTGTCCTGCTCGTACCGCACCCGGCTGCCGCCGCGCTCGGCGGAGACGGTCCAGCGCACCCAGCCCTCCAGGTCGCCGGTCAGCGCGGCCTGGAGCACCCCGGCGGCCGGCTCCCTGCGGGCGGAGCGGACCTCCACGATCAGCTCGAAGGGCAGCACGGAGCGGAAACGGCAGCGGCCGGTCTCCGGCCCGGTGACCGTGGCCTCGCGGACCTGCGGCCACCAGTTCGGATAGTCCTCGCCGCGCTCCAGCACCCCGTAGACCGCAGGGGGCGGGGCATCGACCCACCAGTCGCTGCGGAATCGGTACCGGTTCCACCCGCGCATGGCCGTGGCCCTCCTTTTTCCGGCGTGTCACCACATTCAGTGGTGGAACGATTCAGATACTGGCTTATCCCATATAGGCAATCGTCCATTGGAATGATGTTAAACGGCATAAATGGGTCAGAGGCGTTTACAAGCGGGCCGAATGTGGCATGTCGATTTGGCCGACGTGCGAATCCCCGAGCGCACACTGAGCGAAAGGCCCTGGCGCTTATGAACACCACGGTCAGCTGCGAGCTGCACCTGCGCCTCGTTGTATCGAGCGAGTCATCACTACCTGTACCCGCGGGGCTGCGGTATGACACGGCGGATCCGTACGCCGTACACGCCACGTTTCACACCGGAGCCGAGGAAACCGTCGAGTGGGTTTTCGCCCGCGACCTGCTGGCGGAGGGTCTACACCGGCCCACCGGCACGGGCGACGTCCGGGTGTGGCCCTCACGCAGCCACGGACAGGGAGTCGTCTGCATCGCCCTCAGTTCGCCGGAGGGTGAAGCCCTGCTGGAGGCCCCGGCGCGGGCCCTCGAGTCGTTCCTGAAGCGGACCGACGCGGCGGTCCCACCCGGCACCGAACATCGTCACTTCGACCTCGACACGGAGCTCTCGCACATCCTCGCGGAGAGCTGACAGGCTCGCCGGTTCTCCGCGCCGTCTGACTCGGGGTGACGGCGCGGGACCGGCGACGGGACACCAGGGCACGGCGCCGCCGCGCGGGACCGCGTGGCGGCGCCGTCGCGCGCGGCGGCGTGCGCCGGTGTACGGGCGGCGTGCGGTGGAAGCCGATACAGTCCGCTGATGGAAGCTCGCAGAGCGGATCGGGGCCCGCGTGCTGATCAACCACGACCCCCGGTGCGCCCTCGACCAGACCGTGGACCTGCTCAACACCGCGGCCCTCGAGGACGTCCCCGACGCGCTGCCGGACGTGGCCGCGCTGCGGCGCTTCGTGCGGAGCAGGACGTCAGCGACGTGCGTCCTGCGCGGCTCGACGAGACGGACCTGCGGGCGGTGCGCGCGCTGCGCGACCGCTTCGCCGACGTCTTCGCGGCCGACTCGGACCCCGCGGCGGCGGAGCTGATCAACGCGCTGGTGGCGGCCGCCGGCACCACGCCCCGGCTCACCGACCACGATTGGTCACGACTGGTACGTGCACTACTTCGCGCCCGGCGCCTCCCTCGCCCACCATCTGGCCGCGGACTGCGGCGCGGCGCCGCGCTGCGGGCGGGCGTTCGTCGACCTGTCGCGGAACCGGTCGCGCCGCTACTGCTCCCAGCCGCACCTGCGGGAACCGGCTGCATGTGGCCGCCTTCCGGGCCCGGCGCCGCGGCGCCCCGGCGCCCACCGGCTGACCTGACCCACGCCGCGGGAGGGGGTCACAGCAGAAACTGGTCGTGCACCCCCGTGATGAGCAACAGGGCGCCGATGACCGTCAGGAAGAGGATCAACGGCGGCTGGGACAGCGCGTAGAGGCATCCCCGGCTGTCCGGATCGGGGCAGGCCGTGTCGGCTGGCTGGTTCGTGGGATCGGGAGCGGTTTCCCTGGTGATGTGCGCCATGTCGCGGTGATCATGACGCAGCCGGACCCCGGCGCGCGATCAACACGCCTTGTTTGTCCGGTCATTCAACGTTATTCGGACTTCTTTGGGATCGCCGGGTGATGCCCGGATATGATGCTCCGCCCGCGCCGTCAGATGCCGTGCTTCTTCAGGATGGCCTCGATGTCGGAGAAGTCGTCCGCCGCGGAACTCCCCCGCGGCGTCGCGCCCGCGTCCCGGCGCCGGCTCGCGGGCAGCGCGGGCGTGGGACCGGCGGAATCGGCGCCGGACCGACCCTGGCGGCGGCCGCGACCGTCGGCGAGACGCGCCACCGAGTACAGCAGCGCGGATCCGCCCAGCACCCCGAAGCCGGCCCAGGCGACCGGATCGAAGGTGATGTGGCTCACGAACTGCACCACCCCGGTCATGGCCAGTCCCACGGGCAGCAGCGCGACGGCGGCCACGCGGAGAGCCAGCGCGTACCGGCGACGGCGGGCGACCAGGAAGGCGACGCCCAGACCGGCGGCGGATATCAGGGTGCAAACGGTGCCAGTCAACATCTTTCCATCCTGCCGCGCTCCCGCACCGCGGGCCATGGCTCGGGGACGGAATCAGGGAGATTTCCGGGTGAGGTCCCGGTGAGAGACTGGGCGCATGAACGAACCGACGCCGCGCCGCGCCGTTCTCGACGTGTGGTGCGACCTCCAGTGCCCCGACTGCCACCGGGCCGAGGGCGACCTCGCGGCCCTGCGCGAGCGGTTCGGCGAGACGCTGGAGATCCGTCGGCGGCACTTCCCGCTCCCCCGCCACCAGCACGCGCTCGCCGCCGCGCAGGCGGCCGAAGAGGCGTACGCCCAGGGCCGGGGCGACGACTACTGCACCGCGCTGCTGGCCCGCTGCGCGGACCTGGCGGAGCGGGGGCCCGAGGTGCTGACCGAGGTCGCCGCGGAGCTCGGCCTCGACGCCGAGGAGGTCGACACCGCGCTGATCGACGGGCGGCACCTGCTGGTGGTGGACGCGGACCAGGCCGAGGGTCAGGCCATCGGCGTGACCGGCACCCCGACCTACGTGATCGGCGGCGAGCGCCTGGACGGCGGGCGCGACCAACAGGGGCTGCGGGAGCGGGTGGCCGGGATCGCCGCCTCCCTGCTGGCTCAGCCCAGCGGTTTGGAGAGGTAGTAGTCCCGGACGCGGTAGCCGAGCGACGTGTACAGCGACAGCGCGGGGGCGTTCTCGGCGAATACGTTCAGGCCGAGGCTCCTCCGCGCCCCGGATGCCCCGGATGCCCCGGATGCCCCGGATGCGTGGGGGACCTCCAGGGCCGGGCAGGTGCCCCAGGGTCGGACGGCCGCGCGGCAGATCCGCTCCGCCTCCCGCATCAGCTCGCGACCGTGGCCGCGCCCGCGGTGCTCCGGGTGGACCCGGACCGAGAAGACGTACCCGTCCACGTCGAGGTCCACGCCCTGGCCATGCACGGCCACCCACAGGGCGCCGACCTCGGCGCTGCCGTGGACGAGCAGCCGCAGCGCGCTGGCCCGGCTGGCGACGCCGTCGGGCAGCAGCCGACGCAGGCCGTCGTCGGCCCGGGCCTCCGCCTGTTCGCGCGGCAGCCCTCGGCCGGTCCAGCCGCGCACGACGAAGTCGCGCTCGTCGGCCGACCAGCCCGCGAAGTCAGCCTCCGTCATCGGCCGCACCGCGTAGCCGGCGGGCAGCGGCGGCGGGCCGGCGGCGATCCGCTTGGCCATGGTGCGGTTGCGCTCCACGTAGCCGAGCGCCGAGGCCAGCTCCAACGCCGCCGTCCGCGGACGCCGGCACGCGGGTCTCGACGCGTTCGCACCGCCAGCTCCGCAGCACCTCCTCGGCGGCCAGGACCGCCACGGTGGCCCGCCCGCGGCGGCGCTCCCCCGGATCCACCGACAGGTGGTCGATGCGGCCCGCCCGGGCGCCGAAGCGCAGGTCCGTGGACAGCCGCACGGCGCCCACGGCACGGCCGTTGACGCAGACGTGGAACTCCCGCGACCGGCCGCCGTCCGCGGTCGGCTCCGGCGGCCCGGTGGGCCGCAAGGTCGTCGTCATCGCCGGTTCCCCCTCCGTTCCCGGTTCTCGTCCGGCTTGCCCGCTTGCCTTCCGCACTCGCCTCACCCGGCGGCCGGACCGCGGGGCGTCGCCCGTCAGGGGTCGACGTCGGCCGCCGCCCGGTCGGCGAAGACCCGCATCGCCCGCGCGGTCACGGGTCCGGGGGCGCCGGGCAGCTCCCGGTCGTCGACCCGGCGGACCGCCTGCACGTCGCGGGTGCTTGAGGTCAGGAAGACCTCCTCCGCGCGCTCCAGACAGTCCATCGGCAGCTCGGTCTCCTTGGCGCCCGCCCATTCGACGACCAGCGCGCGGGTGATGCCCGCCAGGCAGCCGGAGGACAGCGGCGGGGTGTGCAACTCGCCGTCCAGGACGACGAAGACGTTGGTGCCCGTGCCCTCGCACAGCTGATCCATGGTGTTACCGAAGAGCGCCTCGGAGGCGGCCTCCTGCCGGGCCCGGGCCAGCGCGATCACGTTCTCCGCGTAGGAGGTGGTCTTCAGGCCGGCCAACGCCCCGCGCTCGTTGCGGGTCCAGGGCACGGTGATGACCGCGGTGGTGTCCGGGCGGAGCGGGACCTCCGCGTGGGCGACCATCAGGGTCGGCGGCGCCTGTCCCCGGTCGGAGCCCAACGGGGCGGACCCGCCGGTGTAGGTGACACGCAGCCGTCCCCGCGGCAGGGGGTGCGCATCCAGCACCGCCAGGCAGGCGCGACGCACCTCGTCGCGGTCGGGGTCGGGCAGCCCGAGCCCGGCGGCGGAGGTCGCCAGCCGGTCCAGGTGCCGGCTCATCGCGAAGGCGCGCCCTTGTTCGGTCTTGAGCGTCTCGAAGATGCCGTCGCCGACTGTGAGGCCGTGATCGAAGACCGAGACCCGCGCGCTGTCGGCGTCGCGCAGTTCACCGTCCAGCCAGATCAGCGCCAAGATATGCTCCCGTGCTCGTTTCCTTGCTGGTCTCCCCCGCCGCCGACGCTACCCCGAGCAGCCGGCCCGCCTTGAGCTCGGTCTCGGCCCACTCGCGCGCCGGGTCGGAGCCCCAGGTGATGCCGGCGCCGGTGCCGAAGCGCAGCAGCGCGGGCCCCTGCGCGCGGTCGATCCAGAACGTGCGGATGCCGACCGCCAGCTCGCCGGTTCCACGGTCCGCGTCGACCCACCCGATACCTCCACAGTACGGGCCGCGGGACGCCGTCTCCAGGGCGTCGATGATCTCCAGTGCGCTGGACTTGGGCGCCCCGGTCACCGAGCCCGGCGGAAACCCGGCCGCCAGCAGCTCGGGCCAGCCGGCCCCGGGGGCGAGTTCCCCGCGGACGGTGGAGACCAGGTGGACCAGGCCGGGGTAGGGCTCGGGAAGGCACAGCGCGGGGACGGTGACCGAACCGGGGACGCAGACCCGCCCCAGGTCGTTGCGGACCAGGTCCACGATCATCACGTTCTCGGCGCGGTCCTTCTCCGTCAGGTCGGCCGCGGTGCGTCCGGTGCCCTTGATCGGGCCGGACTCCACAGTCCGGCCGCGGCGGCGCAGGAACAGCTCGGGCGAGGCGGTGGCGATCTCCACACCGTGCGCGGGCAGCCGGACGGCGCCGGCGTGCCGGGCGGGGTGGCGGGCCGCGAGCCGGGCGGCGAGGGCGTCGACGTCCGGTGTGGGCGCTGCCGGTAGCGGCGCGGAGAGCACCCGACAGAGGTTGACCTGATAGACGTCGCCGGCCGCGATGTGTTCGCGGATCCGGGCCACCCCGGCGACGTAGCCGGCGCGGTCCAGGGAGCTGGTCCAGTCGTCGGGGCACGGGCCGCGCCATCCGCCGCGCGGCGCCGGCGGGGCCGGGCGCACCTCGCGGAAACGGGCGCACACCAGGCCGCCGTCGTAATGCGCCACGACCGCCCACCAGCCCGTCGAGTCCAGGGCCGCCGGATCGTCGGTGACATCGAGCAGCCCGGTGGCCAGGACGCCGCCCAGTCGGGCCAGCGGCGCGGGGTCGTTCACGCGTGCGAGTCTACGCGGACGGGCCGTCCTCTCCGGGGGTGGCGGGCGCGCGGGGCCGCGCGTGCGGCGGGGCGCGATACGGAGTTTGAGCTGGCTCGCGAATCCGGTAGGGTTCAAGGCGTCTCCGGGGGTACAGGGATGTGGCTTCGGAGAGCAGATGCGGACGTAGCTCAGTTGGTAGAGCACCACCTTGCCAAGGTGGGGGTCGCGAGTTCGAATCTCGTCGTCCGCTCGAAGGGGGCCCACACCCCTCCGGTGGAGTGGCCGAGAGGCGAGGCAACGGCCTGCAAAGCCGTCTACACGGGTTCAAATCCCGTCTCCACCTCGGACGATTAGCTCAGCGGGAGAGCGCTTCCCTGACACGGAAGAGGTCACTGGTTCAATCCCAGTATCGTCCACCGGGCCCGCAAGGGCCGCGCGCGATTAGCTCAGCGGGAGAGCGCTTCCCTGACACGGAAGAGGTCACTGGTTCAATCCCAGTATCGCGCACCAACGGCTGAGGGCCGGAGGAGTAGGTGCTCCTCCGGTCATCTCTTTTTCGGTCGCAGCGCACGAGGTGCCCGGGCAGCTCCCCAGCTGCCCGGGCACGTGTGCCGTCCGTACCCCCGTCCCCACGGGGTTGTTCGCCGGTTGTCCCCGGCCCGGGCCGCTCTCCCGGGCCTGGGGCGCCGCTCAGCGCCCCAGCGTTCCGGCAACGGACGACGCCTGTGTGACGACGGCTTCGACGCCGCCGAACGCGACGGCGAGGGCGATGGCGAGCGGCAACACCATGGCCGCGGCTACCAAGGGGTGACGCCGCTCGGCCTGCGGCCGGGTGGACTGTTGTGCTGCCGTGTTCGCCATCTCTCCCTCCCCGTCGTGAGTTTGGGGCGGCGGGCGGGTGACCTCGGGGGACGAGTGCGACGCCCGCCGCTTGAAAGACAACATTAGGCGCGGGGGTGGCTCCGGGCGTCAGCCCGGCGTACTGACCTGGGGGCCTCCCGCAGGATGAGTCGGTCGCGGTCGGGCTACTCCCCAGGGTGGATATGCGAACCGGGGAGCCAGGGATTTCCCCCAGGGGGGTGGGTGAACGGCCCGCCGCGGCTCGTCGGCGGCCGGCGACGCGCGGCCTTTCGGGCACGGCGGCCGGGCAGTCCGTAAGCTGTGACCAGGACAAGGACCGGGCAGCGAGGTAGACATGGCGATGATGCGGCTCCGTCGCGAGGACCCGCGAGTCGTCGGCACGTTCCGGCTGCACCGGCGGCTGGGGGCGGGCGGCATGGGGGTGGTGTACCTCGGATCCGACCGGCGCGGCCAGCGGGTGGCGCTGAAGGTCATCAGGCCCGAGCTCGCCGAGGACCAGGAGTTCCGCTCCCGTTTCGCCCGTGAGGTGTCGGCGGCGCGGCGGATCCGCGGTGGGTGCACGGCGCGGTTGGTGGCCGCCGATCTGGAGGCGGCCAGGCCCTGGTTCGCCACCCAGTACGTGCCGGGTCCCTCGCTGCACGACCGGGTGATGGAGCGCGGCCCGCTGGCCGCCGCCGAGACCGCCGCCGTCGGGGCCGCGCTCGCCGAGGGACTGGTGGCGGTGCACGAGGCGGGCGTGGTGCACCGCGATCTCAAGCCTTCGAACATCCTTCTCTCGCCGAAGGGTCCGCGGATCATCGACTTCGGCATCGCCTGGTCGACCGGCGCCAGCACACTGACCAACGTCGGCACGGCGGTGGGCTCCCCCGGCTTCCTCGCGCCCGAGCAGGTGCGCGGCCAGCCGGTCACCCCCGCCAGTGACGTGTTCTCGCTGGGCGCCACGCTGGCGTACGCGGCGCTCGGCGACTCGCCGTTCGGCCAGGGCAGTTCCGAGGTGATGCTGTACCGCGTGGTGCACGAGGAGGCGGAGCTGCGAGGCGTGCCGGCCGCGCTGGCGCCGCTGCTGCGCTCGTGCCTGGCGAAGTCGCCGAAGGAGCGGCCGAGCACGCTGCAGCTGTCGCTGCGGCTGAAGGAGATCGCGACCCGGGAGGCGCGCGGTGTGAGCCAGTCGGGGGTCAGGCACCGCCCGGCCGCGACGGCTACGGCGCCGGCGGCGGACCGGCCGGGGGCGCGCCGGGCCGGACCGGGTCCTGACCGCCCGAGCCGGCCCGCCCGACCGCGGCCCGGAGCAGGGCGGGGCGGGCCCGCGCGGCGTCCGGAAACGGCGCGCGGCGTGGACAGTCGGCTGCTGCGCCAACGCCTGGTGATCTTCGTCACCGTGACTCTGCTGGTCGCGCTGGGCATCGCCGCCGCGCAGGGGTGCCAAGGCCCGGTCTGACCCCGGCGGGCGAGGCATCCTCGGGCCGCCGGGCTGGGCGGCGAACTCCCGCGCGGCCGGCCGGGCTCAGCGCGGCCGGGTCGCGTAGCAGGCCACGGCGCAGGCCGCGGCCACGTTCAGCGAGTCCACGCCGGCACTCATCGGGATCCGGACGACGATATCGGCGGCCGCGAGGGTGGCGGGGCCCAGGCCCTCGCCCTCAGTCCCGAAGACCAACGCCAGCCTGGGGTGGCGCGACGCCGCCAGCTCGTCCAGCGCCACGGCGCCCTCGCCGAGGGCGAACGCGGCCGTGACGTACCCGGCCGCGCGGAGCAGGTCGATGCCCGCGGGCCAGGGGTCGAGCCGGGTCCACGGGACCTGGAGCACGGCGCCCATGGAGACCTTGACCGAACGCCGGTAGAGCGGGTCGGCGCAGCGCGGGGTGACCAGCACCGCGTCGACGCCGAGCGCGGCGGCGGAGCGGAACGCGGCCCCGACGTTGGCGTGGTCCACGATGTCCTCCAGCACCGCCACCCGCCGCGGCGGTCCTTCCGGGCCGGGGTCGCCGGGGCCGAGGAGTTGCCGGGGCTCGGGCAGCGGTCGGCGCCGCATGGCGGCCAGGGCGCCGCGGTGCACGTGGTAGCCGGTCAGCCGCTGCGCCAGCTCCGGGCTGACCAGGTACGCCGGCGCGCCGGCCCGTTCGACCACGTCCCGCATGGCGTCCGCCCACCGGGGCGTCAGCAGCAGGGAGCGCGCCGGGTAGCCGGCGTCCAGCGCCCGGCGGATGACCTTCTCGCCCTCGGCCATGAACAGCCCTTCGGCGGGCTCGCGCACGGTGCGCAGGGCGACGTCGGTGAGGTTGGCGTAGTCGGCGAGGCGGGGATCGTCGGGGTCGGTGACCGTCTGGTACTCGGTCACGTGCGGTCCGCCCCGCGCGGCTCGGCGCCGGCGACGGGCGCCCGCGGGCCAAGCCGCGCGACCTCGCCGACGACGATGACGGCCGGGGGCCGGATGTCCTCGGCGGCGATCCGTTCGGCGACGGTGTCGAGGGTGGCGTCCAGACGGCGCTGGGCCGCGGTGGTGCCCTCCTGGACGACCGCGACGGGGGTGCCGGGCGCCCGGCCGTGCCGCACCAGGGCGTCGGCGATGGCGCCCATCCGCTCCACGGCCATCAACAGCACGAGGGTGCCGCGCAGCCGGGCGAGCGCCGGCCATTCGACCAGGGAGCGCGGGTCGTCCGGCGCGAGATGTCCTGACACGACGGTGAACTCGTGCGTCACGCCGCGGTGGGTGACCGGGATGCCGGCGGCGGCGGGCACGCTGACGGCGCTGGTGACGCCGGGCACCACCGTGACCTGGAGGCCGGCGGCGGTGAGGGCCTCGACCTCCTCCATGCCGCGGCCGAAGACGTACGGGTCGCCGCCCTTGAGCCGCACCACCGCCCGGCCGGCCCTGGCGTGCTCGATCAGCGCGGCGTTGATGGCGTCCTGGTGCATGGCCCGCCCGTAGGGGATCTTGGCGGCGTCTATCACCTGGACGTGCGGGGGCAGTTCGGTGAGGAGCTCGCGGGGCCCGAGGCGGTCCGTGACCACCACGTCCGCCTCGGCCAGCAGGCGCCGGCCGCGCACCGTGATCAGGTCCGGGTCGCCGGGGCCGCCGCCGACCAGCGCCACGCCCGGCACGCGGTGGCGCAGCCGGGGCGCGGCCAGCGTGCCCTCGCGCAGCCCTTCCACGACCGCGTCCCTGACCCGGGCCGAACGGCGCGGGTCGTTGCCGGTGAGCACGGCGACGGTCACCCCGTCGCTCTGCCCGGTGGCCGGGGTCCAGGCGGTCGCCGCCGCGGCGTCGTCGCTGCGCACGCACCACACCCGGCGCTCCTCGGCCTCGGCGGAGGCGGCGGCGTTGACAGCCGGATCGTCGGTGGCGATCAGCGCGTACCAGGCGCCGTCGAGGTCCCCGGCCCGGTAGCCGCGGCGTTCCCAGGACAGTTCCCCGGCCTCGACCATGGCCTCTACCGACGGGGTGACCTCGGGGGCGACCAGTCGGACGTCCGCGCCGGCGGTGAGCAGCGCGGGCAGCCGCCGCTGCGCCACGCTGCCCCCGCCGAGCACGACGACGCGGCGGCCGGCCAGGCGCAGCCCAACGGGGTATGCGGGGTTCTCGGACATCGGCGCTGCGCGCTCCTCGGCGTCTGGATGGACACGTGCCGGACGCCGCTACGGCGCTGGAGCGGCTCGGTGGTGCGGGTGGTACGGCTGGGTGCCGGGGTCGTGCGGGTGCGTCCCTCATTCACCTTACGGCGCGCCCCGCCGCGGGGCCCCGTCGCGGAAGCCGCGGGGCCCGGGGCCCGGCCGGGGTCAGTTCTTGTCGGTGACCCCGGCGGAGTCGAACGTGGCGACCTCGCGGAGCGCCCGGGCGGCGCTCTGCACCACCGGTAGGGCGAGCAGCGCGCCGGTACCCTCGCCCAGCCGCAGGTCGAGGTCGACCAGCGGGCGCAGGCCGAGCGCGGTGAGCGCCGCCATATGGCCCGGCTCGGCGCTGCGGTGGCCCGCGATGCACACCGACACGGCCTCGGGCGACATGGCGCGGGCGACCAGGGCGGCGGCCCCGGCGCTGACGCCGTCCAGGATCACCGGGACCCGGAGCGAGGCGCCGCCGAGGACGAATCCGGTGAGCGCGGCGTGCTCCAGGCCGCCGACGGCGGCCAGGACGCCCAGCGGATCCTCGGCCGCCGGCTGGTGCAGGCGCAGTGCGCGGCGCACCGCGTCGATCTTCCTGGCGTGCGTCTCGTCGTCGATACCGGTGCCTCGGCCGGTGACCTCGGCCGGCTCGGCGTCCGCGAACACCGCGATGAGGGCGGCGGAGACGGTGGTGTTGGCGATGCCCATCTCGCCGGTGAGGAGCGCCCGGTGGCCGGCAGCGACCAGGTCGCGCGCGGTCTCGATGCCGACCTCGACGGCGCGCAGCGCCTCCTGCCGGCTCATCGCCGGGCCGACGGTGAAGTCGGCGGTGCCGGGGCGCACCTTGCGCGGCATCAGGCCGGGGGTCGCGGGCAGTTCGCCGCGCACGCCGACGTCGACGACGCAGACCTCGGCGCCCACCTGGTGGGCGAAGGCGTTGCAGACCGCTCCCCCGCCGAGGAAGTTGGCCACCATCTGGCCGGTCACCTCCTGGGGCCAGGCGGTGACCCCCTGGGCGTGCACGCCATGATCGCCGGCGAAGACGGCGACGGCGGCGGGCTCGGGCACGGGCGGCGGGCAGGCACGGGCCAGGCCGCACAGCTGGGCGGAGATGACTTCCAGAGCGCCCAGCGAACCGGCGGGCTTGGTCATGCGCTTCTGCCGCTCCCACGCCTCGCCCAGTGCCTGGGCGTCCAGCGGGCGGATCTCCGCGAGGGTCTCGCTGAGCAGGTCGTGCGGTTCGGCGCCGGGCAGCGCCCGACGGCCGTAGGACTCCTCGTGGACCACCCAGGACAGCGGGCGCCGCTGGGCCGGACCGGGTGCCGGCTCCGGCTCCTCGGACGCCTCGTCCACGTAGCCGACGCACAGGTACGCGACGATCTCCAGATGGTCGGGCAGGTCCAGCACGCCGACCAGTTCCCGCTCGTCGAAGAAGCCGATCCAGCCGACGCCGAGGCCCTCGGCGCGGGCGGCGAGCCAGAGGTTCTCCACGGCGCGCGCCGCGCTGTACGGCGCCAGTTGCGGCTGCGTGCGCGGGTCGTGCGCCGGCGGCCCCCCGCGGGTGGGGTCGGCGGTGACCACGATGTTGACCGGCGTGTCGAGGATCGCCTCGACCTTGAGCTCCTTGAACTGCCGGGCGCGGGCCTTGGGGAGGGACTTGGTGTAGGCCTCGCGCTGTCGGGCGGCCAGCTCGTGCACCGCCTGCCGGGTCTCGGGCGACCGGATGATGACGAAGTCCCAGGGCTCGGAAACGCCCACGGTGGGGGCGGTGTGCGCGGCCTCGAGGACCCGGAGCAGCACGTCGTTGGGGATGGCGTCCGGGCGGAAGCCCTCGCGGATGTCGCGCCGTTCGCGCATCAGTCGGTGCACGGCCTCGCGTTCCGCGGCGGGGAAGCCCGGGGTCGGCGCCTGCCAGGCGCCGACCTGGACCGGCACGGCGGTGAGCTGTGGGGGCGTGGGCGGGGCGTCGACCGCGGCCTGTTCAGCGGGGGCCGGCACGGCTGCGGGGCCGGGCTGCGGCGGTGCGGCGACAGGGGCGGGGGCGACCGGCTCGGCCGCGGGGGCCGCGGCCGAGGGGGTGGCCGGCATCGGCTGCGTGGGGACGCCCGCGGCGGGCGTGCCGGTCGCCTCCGACGTAGCGGAGACGGGGTGTTGCGCGGGCGTCCCCTGCGGCGGTGTGCCGGCCGGCTCGAGTGACTGCGTGGTGGGCGCATCGGGCGGCAGTGCCTGCGCGGGCGTCCCGTGCGGCGGTGTGCCCGAGGCGACGGCCTCCGCCGGCGGCGCGCTGCCGACGTTCGCCGGCTCCGCGGGGGCAGCCGCGACGGGTTCGGGCGCAGGAGTCGGCACCGGGCCGACGGCAACCGGCACAGGCGGGGCCGGCGTCCCCTGCGCGGGAGTGCCCTGCGCCGGAGTGCCGTGCGCGGGCGTCCCGTGCGGCGGTGTGCCCGAGGCGACGGCCTCCGCCGGCGGCGCGCTGCCGACGTTCGCCGGCTCCGCGGGGGCAGCCGCGACGGGTTCGGGCGCAGGAGTCGGCACCGGGCCGACGGCAACCGGCACAGGCGGGGCCGGCGTCCCCTGCGCGGGAGTGCCCTGCACGGGGGTGCCGTGGGCCGGGGTGCCCTGCACGGGAGTGCCATGTGCCGGGGTGTCGGGGGCGGCAGGGGCCGTGGGCCCGGCCGGCGCGGCGGCCGCGGGCGTGCCCTGGGGCGGAGTGGCCGAAACGGACGGCGCGGCAACGGACGGCGCGGGAGGCGACGGGGCAGTGGCCGCGGGGATGCCCTGGGGTGGCGTGGCCGAGGCGGCGGGCAGAGAAGCGGAGGGCACAGGAGCGGGCGGGGCGGGCGGCACCGGAGAGAGCGGGGCGGGAGACGGTGGGGTGGGGGCGACCGCGGGGGCGAGAGCCGGGGCCATGGGCGAGGCGGCGAGCGGGGTCACCGGGGTCCCGGTGCCGGACGGGGGCGTGGCGGAGGCGGCACCCGGGTGCGGCGGAGCCGCGAGCTGCGGGCCCGCGGGCTGCGGGGCCGTCACGCCCTCGCCCCAGGCGCCGCTGGTGGGCGGCATGAGCAGGTCCTCGTCCTCACCGTCCCCCGGCTCCTCGGCCGGTTCGGGAAAGGGATAGACGGGTGCCGCGACCAGCACGCCCGACTGCGCCGGCGGCGCCGGCTGTTCCGGCGGGGCTCCCGCCCGCTCCGGCTGTCCACCCTCCGGAAGCTGGCTGGTGTCCGTCATGCGTACCCCTCGCCCATCGGTTGTGCTCCTTCCAAACGGCGGGTGCGCCGCGCCCGCCGTGCCGTCGCATCCCGGACATTGACGGATGAACCATCAAGTCGAGGCACCGGCACAACGATCCATCAGCCTACCCGGGAGTGCGCCGGCCGCCGGTCAGGGGTGCGCGAGTGACCCCGGATGGTCCCCGTTTGTCACCTGTCACCGTGGCGTCGACCGGCGACTGCCCACGAGCAGGAACACGACCGTGCGCCCCCGCTCGGTCCACCCTCGGGTCTCCAGGTCCACGGACTGCAAAAGCGTGCACCGCACCTCGTAGCCCGCCTCGCCCAGCACCCGGCCGGCCGCCTCGGCCTCGTCGCGGGTCAGCGCATGCGTCACGATGCGCAGCGGGCGGCGGTCGGCGCAGGCGACCAGCGTCCGTTGACCCCCGCCGCCGACCCGCACCACGTCGGGCTCGGGCAGGTCGTCCAGTGCCTGCGGGGCGGCGCCGTGCACGATGTGCAGTTGCAGCCCCAGCCGGCGCGCGGTCTCGTCGGCCAGCGCGCAGGCGCGGGCGTCGCGGTCCACCGCGACGACCGCCGCGCCCAGCCGCGCCGCCTCCACCGCGGCGAGACCGCCGCCGATGCCGACGTCCCACATCAGGTCCCCGACCCCGGGGCCGAGCGCCGCAAGCGCCAGGGCGCGCAACTGCGGGTCCTGGCCCGGCGGTGGCACGCCCTCGGTGCGGGCCGGCTGGTGGTACGCGGCGGGGTCGAGCCCCCAGCCGCGCGGCTCGCTCCCCCCGCCGGGACCCGAGCCGGCCAGCCAGCCGCCGGCCGGCGACGAGGTCGGCGTGACGCCGGCACCGCCGACGACGATCACCAGGTTGGGGTCGCTCCAGCGGTACTGGGACACCGTGTCCGAGGTGAGCACGGAGACGCGCTCCCGCTCGGTGCCCAGCTCCTCGCAGATGAAGAACGTGCGGTGCACGTCGCCGAGCAGCAGGGCGATCTCGGCCGGTCCCGCGCCCGGCGCGGTGAGCACGGCCACCTTGGGGTGCGCCCGGCACACGTTGACCGCGCGCCGCAGGGTGCGCCGGCTGGCGACCACGATCCGGGCGTCGTCCCACGGCATGCCGGCGCGGGCGAAGGCGGCCGAGACGGCGGAGACGGCGGGCACCACCTCCACCTCCAGGCCGTGTTCGGAGTCGCGCAGGGTGCGGACCACGCCGAAGAAGCCGGGGTCGCCGTCGGCGATGACGACGGCGGTGCCGCGGTGCGCGGCGATGCGGCGGGCGGCCAGCGAGACGCTGCCGAGCTGCACGCGCTCGGCGTGCGGCGGGACTTCGGGAAGCGCAAGGTGGCGCGGGGCTCCGGCGACGAGGGTGGCCGCCTTCAACGCCGCACGGGCCGGGGGGGCGAGGGGGGAGCCATCCCATCCGATCACCGTGACACGGTCGGCCATGGTCGGGGCGCTCCTGGACTCGTGGCAGGTCGAGGGACGCGACGAGCCTACCGTGCGCGGTCAGTGCCCCGGCGAGTCCTCGAGGTCCTCGGGCAGCAGACCCCAGACGATCAGGTCGGTGCGGATGTCGGTCCAGCCGCCGTCCTCGGTGCGCGAACGCACTATCAGGGCGTTGCGCAGGATGCCCTCGCTGACGCAGCCGATCTTCTGGGCGACCTGCTGGGACGCGGTGTTACCGGCGGCCGTGCGAAGCTCCAGGCGCTCGAACTTCTGGTCCCGGAACAGCCACTGGGCGACGGCCAGCACCGACTCGGCGGCGTAGCCCTCGCCCCGGGCCCAGGGGGCGACGACGTAGCCCACCTCGGTGGAGAGGGTGTTCCAGTTGGTGTTCATCAGATGCACGCTGCCGACCAGCCGGTGGGTGAAGAACTCGGTGACGGCGAGCACGATGCCCCGGCCTTCGGTGCGTTCGGCCGGGGCGCGGCGGAGGATCCAGTCCCTGGCCTCAAGGCGGGTGTAGGGGTGCGGGACGCTCGTCCAGGCCACCGTGAGCTCGTCGTTCATCATCTCGACGAGTTCGGGGATGTCCGCTTCCTCGAACGGGCGCAGCACGAGCCGGTCCGTGCTGATGGTGATGTCGGGAAAGGTGGATGTCATGCGCCGCTCCCTGCCTCGTTTCTGAGGGGACAGCATGCAGTATCCGGTGGCGGGGCGCAGCGTCGGGCCCCGGCCACGTGCCGGGGCCCGACGGCGGCGGTCAGGAGGCGGGCTCGCCGAAGGCCGGCACCACGGAGCCCTGGTAGGTGTCCTCGATGAACTGCTTGACCTCGGGCGAGGTGAGCAGTTCGGCGAGGGTGCGCACCCGCGGGTCGTCCTCGTCGCCGGCGCGGACGGCGAGCAGGTTGGCGTACGGGTTGTCCTCGGCCTCCTCCGAGACAAGCGCGTCGTCGGCGGGCGACAGGTCGGCCTCCAGCGCGTAGTTGCCGTTGATGACGGCGGCGTCCACGTCGTCCAGGGCGCGCGGCAGGGTGGCCGCCTCCAGTTCGTCGAAGCGGATGCCGTGGGCGTCGGTGACGTCGGCGACAGTGGCGTCCGAGCCGGCCGACTCGGCGAGTTCGATCACCCCGTTGTCGGCGAGCAGCTTCAGCGCCCGGCCGCCGTTGGTGGTGTCGTTGGGGATGGCGACGGTCGATCCGGCGCCCAGCTCGTCGAGGGAGTCGACGGAATGGGAGTACAGACCGAGCGGCTCCAGGTGCACGTTGACGACGCCCACCAGGTCGGTGCCCTGGTTGGCGTTGAAGTCATCGAGGTAGGGCTGGTGCTGGAAGTAGTTGGCATCCACCTCGCCGTTCTGCAGCGCGGTGTTGGGCAGCACGTAGTCGGTGAACTCCCTGATGTCCAGCTCAAGACCCGCCTCCTCGGCGAGGTTCTCCTGGACGAAGTGGAGGATGTCGGCGTGCGGAACGGGGGTGGCGGCGACGGCCAGCGGGGCCGAGGGGTCGGCCTGGTCGCCGCTGCCGCCCGTGGCCGGGTCGGAGTCGGTGCCGCAGGCGGTGAGCCCGAGGGCGAGGGCGGCGGTGGCCGCGAGGAGAACGCTGGTCCTGGTTCGGGTGCGCACGAAAAGTGCCTCCTTCTTGCTTGTTGCGTGGTGCAGATGGTGCGGGTAGTGCGAGTGGTACGGGTGGTTTGAGTGGGACTGTCCGGCCGTACGTGTCAGGCGGTGGCGCGTTCGCGACGGGACAGCAGCCGGACGGCGCCGTCGCCGAGCAGCTGGATGGCGGTCACGATGGCGATGAGGACGACGACCGTGACGAGCGTGAAGCCGGTCTCGAAACGCTGGTAGCCGTAGGTGAGGGCGAGCGTGCCGAGCCCGCCGCCACCCACCGCCCCGGCCATCGCCGAGTAGCCGACGACGGCGATGACGGTGGTGGTGAGCCCGGCGACCAGGGAGGGCAGGGCCTGCGGCAGCAGCACCTTCAGCACGATGGTCCAGGTGCCGCCGCCCATCGCCTGGCCGGCCTCGACGAGGCCGTGGTCCACCTCGCGCACGGCGGTCTCCACCAGTCGCGCGAAGAACGGGATGGCGCCGATGGCCAGCGGCACGATGGCGGCCGTGGGCCCGATGGCGGTGCCGACGAGCGAACGGGTGACGGGGATCAGCGCCACCATCAGGATGATGAACGGAAGCGAACGTCCCACGTTCACCACGACGCCGATGGCGCGGTTCACCACGACGTTCCGCAGCGGCCCCGAGCGGTCGGTGAGGACCAGCAGGACGCCGAGCGGCAGCCCGCCGAGCACGGCGATCAGGGTGGACCAGCCGGTCATGTAGAGCGTGTCGATGGTGCCCTGCTCCAGCAGCGGCCGCATCTCGTCCCAGGTCATAGCGTCCGCTCCCCCGCCAGCTCGGTGGTCGGCGCCGCGGCGGGCCCGGCCGAGGGTTCCGCGTCGACGACCTCGACGGTGAGCCCCTGCTCGCGGAGGAAGCCGATGGGCACCACGTTCTCCTCGAACCTGCCGGGCAGCTCGACGCGCATCCGGCCGACCTGGTGGCCGCCCACGGTGTCCATGGCGGCGCCGAGGATCGACACGTCGATCTCGTGCCGCCGCGCCAGCTGGGAGATGACCGGCCGGGCGGCCGTGCCGCCGTGGAAGGTGACGTCCACGACGGTCCGGTCGGGCGTCGACACGCCGCCGGCCACCGGGAACAGCTCGCGGGCCAGCCGGGAGCCCGGCGTGGCCAGCAGCTCGGCGACCGGGCCCGACTCCACGATCCGGCCCCCGGACATCAGCGCGGCCGAATCGCACACGGACTTCACGACGTCCATCTCGTGGGTGATCAGCAGCACCGTCAGCCCGAGCTGCTGGTTCAGATCGCGGAGCAGTCGCAGCACCGAGCGGGTGGTCTCGGGGTCGAGGGCCGAGGTGGCCTCGTCGGACAGCAGCACCTTGGGGTCACCGGCCAGGGCACGGGCGATGCCGACGCGCTGTTTCTGGCCGCCGGAGAGCTGGGACGGGTAGGCGCGGGCGTGGTCGGTCAGGCCCACCAGGTCGAGCAGCTCCGCGGATTTGCGGGCGCGGTCCCGGCGGGAGAGGCCGAGGATTTCCAGCGGCAGCTCGACATTGCCCCGCACCGTGCGGGAGGACAGCAGGTTGAAGTGCTGGAAGATCATGCCGATCCGGGTGCGCGCCCGGCGCAGCGGGGCGCCAGCGCGGCTGCCGCGGCCGGCGAGCGCGGTGAGGTCCTGGCCGTCCACGGTCACGGTGCCCGAGGTGGGGCGTTCCAGGAGGTTGAGGCAGCGGATGAGCGTGGACTTGCCGGCGCCGCTGCGGCCGATGACGCCGTAGACCTCGCCCGGCCGCACATGCAGGTCGACGCCGTCGAGCGCGGTGACCTCGCGGCCGCGGGAGCGGTAGACCTTGGTCAGGTCCGAGGTGGTGATCACTGGGTTGTCCGTCACTGTTCGGTGTCCGGCGGCGTGGGGGTGGGCGTCGCCGGACAGGGGCGGGTTCCGGCCCCGACGGGGCGCGTCAGGGCACCCGGCGCGCGTCAGCGCACGCCGGCCGGGCGGAGTCCGTGGTGGGGTGGTGGCGAGAGCGGCGGTGTGCGCGGGGCGCGGTCGCTTCGGGGCGCGAGGCCGACTCTCAGACGTGGGCCCTCAGAGGTGACACATTCGACGCCGACAGCGGGCGGCGGGCAGCATCGCTGCCGCACGCTGGTGCGGGCCGCCGTGGGTCGTGGTCATACGCACCAGTAAAACAGACGCTCGGGTCGGGTCCGGGTCGTGGACCAGGGCCTGTGGCCAACGCCACGCCGGCGCGGATGCCCGGCCCGAGGCGTCCCCCGGCCGCCGGGCGGGCCGGGGGCCGGCAGTAGAGTCGGCGCATGCTCACCCCGCTGACGGTCACGGTCGCCGTGACCGCGCTGCTGCTGTGTGCCTGGTGCGGGTTCGCGGCCGTGCGCGACCAGCCGGTCAAGGACTGGCACTACCTGGGCATGGCGGTGGTGCTGCTGCTGACGCTGGCGCAGGGCGCCGTCGCGGCCGTGGCGCTGGCGGGGGGCGAGCGACCCGCCGGGGACGGCACCGCGGTCTTCGTGTCGTATGTGGTGGCGGTGGTGCTGTGCCTGCCGCTGGTGGCGATCGTCGCGCTCGGCGAGCGCAGCCGGTGGGGCTCGGCGACGGTGGCGGCCGGTGCGCTGGTGCTGGCGGTGCTGCAGCTGCGCGTGGCCGACGTCTGGGCGGGAGGCACCGGTGGCTGAGCGCTCCGCGGACGAGGCGGCGCCCCGGGCGCCGGGCCGGTCGAGCCTGCGCGACGGGCCGGGACGGCTGTTGGTGACGCTGTACGGGGTCTTCACCGTGGGGGCCGCGTCGCGGTCCGTGTACCAGCTGTCCATGCGCTTCGACGAGGCGCCGCTGGCGTACCTGCTGTCGGCGGTCGCCGCGCTGGTCTACGCGTTCATCACGGTCTCGCTGGTCCGCGGCGGGGAGCGGGCGCGGCGGGTCGCGCTGGTGTGCTGCGCGGCGGAACTGGCCGGGGTGTTGACCGTGGGCACCTGGACGGTGCTCGACCCCTCCGCGTTCCCGGACGCGACGGTGTGGTCGGACTACGGTCTGGGCTATCTGTTCTTCCCGCTGATCCTGCCGGTGACCGGCCTGCTCTGGCTACGCAGACGCCCTCCGGGCGGGGAACCGAACGCTGCGGCATAGACCGGCGAGCCGCGGCGCCTCGCAGTTGGGCGGGTGGTGACGGCCCCGCACGAGCGCCCGACAAGACGGCGGCGGGTGCGGACGGGACGCGAGCCCCGTTGATGCGAGTGGCAGCGGCCCTGCGCAGACGCCCTCCGGGCGGGGAACCGGGACGCTGCGGCATAGACCGGCAAGCCGCGGCGCCTCGCAGTTGGGCGGGTGGTGACGGCCCCGCACGAGCGCCCGACAAGACGGCGGCGAGTGCGGACGGGACGCGAGCCCCGTTGATGCGAGTGGCAGCGGCCCTGCGCACGGGCGCCGGGTGGTGCGGCGTAGGCCGGCGAGTTGGCGGGGTCCGCGCTGATGTGTCATGAGGCGGGTGGGGGGCCGGGCCTCGGCCTCCCGTGTCCGAGGTGTGCGGCTGGCGCCGCTGTCCGTTCGCCCGCGTCGACGCGGGCGAACGGACAGCGGGCGCGCGGAGCCGCGCGGGAAGCGCTACGCGCTGGCGGCCAGCGGCCGGGCGGCCTCCTTCTCCATGGTGATCAGGTTGAGCTGACGGGAGATCTGCTCGGTGGCCACCGGCGCGTAGCCGAGCCTGCGGTAGAGCCGCAGGCCGCTGCGGTGGCCAGCGGAGAGGCGGTAGCGGGCGGCGTCGCGCTCGGCCGCCAGCCGCTCCTCGACCGCGGCGAGCAGCCGGCCGCCGAGGCCGTGGCGCTGCATCCGCGGGTGCACGATGAGCCGGCCGATGGAGGCCGTGCCCTGGGCGTCCACGGTGCCCCGCACCGAGCCGACGACCTCCTCACCCAGCCGGGCCACCAGCACGCAGCCGTTGAGCAGTTCGGTGCTCAGCTCGGCCAGCGACTCGGTCAGCGGCTCGATCGTGTAATCGCCGTACAACTCCGCTTCCGACTGGTAGCACAGGTACTGGAGCTTCAGGATCTGCTCCGCGTCCCGTTCGGTCGCCTTGCCGATGGTGACACTCATGCCCATGGACACACGCCTCCCTAGCTGAGGTCTCGGGCGGGATCGCGCGTGGAGATGAGGGTTACGCGTCCCGCCGATGGAAGCCCTGACGGCGCGGGGGTGTGCGCCGCGCAGAAGCATTGTGCAAGGGAGCGGGTGCGGAGGGGAACGTGTAGGGGTCAACTGCCCCTGAGATTTCCGTCTCTGTCGCACCACTGACGCACGACCGTCACACGCGGTGTCACCCGTCGGCGCGGGCGCGGAAGTCCGCCGCGGCCAGCAGGGCGGTGTCCGGCTGGTCGGCGAAGATCCCGTCAATGCCCTGCTCGAAGTAAGTGCGCAGCGCTCCGAAGGCGTCGCCGTAGCGGTTCGGATCGTCGCCGCGGCGGAAGTCGGCGGGCAGGAAGGCGTTCTCGTTCCGCATCGTGTACGGGTGCACCAGCAGGTCCGCCGCGTGCGCGTCCGCCACCAGGGTGGTGGGCGCGCCCAGGGTTCCGTCCTCCGTTCGAGGGATGACGAGGTCGAGGGTCGGCCCGATGCCCTGCGCGTAGCCGGCGATCTCGCGCAGCCCTTCCGGGGTGATCAGGTCGGCGACGGTGCGCGGGTCTCCGCTGGCGACGAAGTCCCAGGGGCGGGAGCCGGCCGAGGACAGCAGCACGACGCGCGGGGTGTCCACCAGATCGGCCAGCCGCTCCATGCTGGAGGGCTCGAAGGACTGCAGGAAGACCGGGGCGCTCGCCCGGTGCAGGCGGAACCGGCGCAGCAGCCGGGCCAGCGGCTGCTCCAGGCCGAGGCCGAGCCCGCGGAAGTAGGTGGGGTGCTTGGTCTCGGTGTACAGCCAGACCGGGCGACCGCGCTCGCGGGCCTGGGAGGCGGCCCACTCCAGCACCTCCTCGTAGGAGGGCACGGTCCACCGGCCGTCGTAGAGCTCGTTGTTCGGGCGCTGGGCGGGGATGCGCTCGGTGGCCCGCAGGGTCTTCAGTTCGGCCAGGGTGAAGTCCTCGGTGAACCATCCGGTGAGCGCCGTGCCGTCGACCGTCCTGGTGGTGCGGCGGTCGGCGAACTCCGGGTGGTCGGCGACGTCGGTGGTGCCGGTGATGTCGTTCTCGTGGCGGCACACCAGATGCCCGTCCCGGGTGGGCACCAGGTCCTGCTCGATGACGTCGGCGCCCATGTCGAGGGCCAACTGGTAGGCGCCGAGGGTGTGCTCGGGACGGTAGCCGGACGCCCCGCGGTGCGCGACGACGGTGGGCACCGGCAGCCGGTCGCCACCGTGGCCGGCCGAGCCGGACCGCGCGCTCGCCCGCGCGGGTGCGGCACCCAGCAGCGTCGCGGCGCCGGCGCCCGCCGCCGCGGCCGTGAGCATGGCGCGCCGGCCCACGGTCGAGGGGGTGCGGTGTTCGGCCTGGTGCGCTGCCATGTCGCCTCCGATGCGATTCGTGGGATCGCCTGATCGTAGGGAGGATCGCGCACCAGTGCGTCAACGCGTGGGCGAACAGCTGGGAAAGGCCGATCGACGCCGGTGGGGCCGGTGCCCGTCGGCACCATCCCCGTTCGCGTGGAGGGCCGTCACCCGAGTATGGTCCTGAGGCATGCGGCCGGACGCATGACCATGACCAACGGAGGGGAAGTTGTCCCGATTCGTGCTGTTGAAGATGCTTCTCGGCCCACTGCTGAGGCTCTTCTTCCGCCCCCGGGTCGAGGGGGCGGAGGGCGTCCCCGCCACCGGCCCGGTCATCCTGGCGGGCAACCACCTGACGTTCATCGACTCGATCATCCTGCCACTGATCAGCAAGCGGCAGGTGCTCTTCCTCGGGAAGGACGAGTACGTCACGGGGCGGAGCCTCAAGGGCCGGGTGATGGCCTGGTTCTTCACCGCGGTCGGCATGATCCCGGTGGACCGGGACGGCGGGCAGGGCGGGGTGGCGGCGCTGATGACCGGGCGTCGGGTGCTGGAGGAGGGCAAGGTCTTCGGCATCTACCCGGAGGGCACCCGCTCCCCCGACGGCCGGCTGTACCGGGGGCGCACCGGCATCGCCCGGTTGACGCTGATGACCGGCGCACCGGTGGTGCCGTTCGCGATGATCGGCACCGACCAGGTGCAGCCGGGCGGCAGTGGGCTGCCGCGGCTGGGCCGGGGGCAGCGGATCACGGTGCGGTTCGGCGCGCCGCTGGACTTCTCCCGATACGAGGGGATGGACCGGGACCGGTACGTGCTGCGGGCCGTCACCGACGAGGTGATGGCCGAGGTGATGCGGCTCTCCGGACAGGAGTACGTCGACATGTACGCCACCAAGGTGAAGGCCGCGTAGGCCCTTGCCGGCCCGGCCCGACGTTCCGCCGCGCACGGGCCGGTTCGACGGTGTGCGCGTGGTCCGTGGGCCCGCGGGTTCGCCAGGTCCAGGGCAGGGCGGAGTGGGTGTGCCAGTAGGCGTCCGGGGGTTCGGCGAGGGCGTCCGGGGCCGCCAGCTGCTCCTCGCCCAGCCGCAGCCCGGCGGCGACATTGTCCGAGGGCTGGGCGACACCCCCATGGCCCACGGGACACGTGGACACGCACGGGGGACACGAGACTGTCACGGCTGGCCAGCCGGGCTTAACACTCCGATGTCAGGATGGCGTGCGGGGCCCACCGGCCTGTCCGGGCCTCCGGGCCTCCGGGCGGGTCGGGTAACCGGTCCGAACATCGACGTGGGGAGGTGGGACATGACGACGCGACTCGCGGTGACGCGCCGACGACATGTCGACTTCGCGCACGCCTGGGCCACCTCCTGTCGCGGTGACCACGCGGCCTGACGCCGCCGTTCCCGCGCCCCACACCGGGCCCTTCGCGCCACCTCACCGCCGTCCCCGGCGCGCCTTCCTCTCACCGACTCCGGGCCCGCCCCTGCCGCGCTCGCCCGCCCCGTCCGGGCGGCGGCCGTCCAGGGCCGCCCGCCGCCCGGCACGGACGTGCCCACGGGCGGAGAACGGAGACCACCCCCGTGTCCCTCGCCTTCCACTGGTTCCTGCCCACCAACGGCGACAGCCGGCACCTCGTCGGCGGCGGCCATGGCACGCCCGCCAGCGCCTCCGGCCACGACCGGCCGCCGTCCGTCGGCTACCTCGCCCAGATCGCCCGAGCGGCGGAGCAACTCGGCTTCGTCGGCGCGTTGACCCCCACCGGGGCCTGGTGCGAGGACGCCTGGCTCACCACGGCGATGGTCAGCCAGCACAGTGAACGGCTGACGTTCCTGGTGGCCTTCCGGCCCGGCTTCGTCTCCCCGACCCTGGCCGCGCAGATGGCCTCGACCTACCAGCGGCTGACCGGCGGCCGGCTGCTGCTCAACGTCGTCACCGGCGGCGAGAGCGGCGAACAGCGCGCGTACGGCGACTTCCTGGACAAGGACGACCGCTACGCCCGTACGGACGAGTTCCTCACCGTCGTCCGCCGGCTGTGGGCGGGCGAACGGGTCGACCTGGACGGCACGCACCTGCGGGTGGCAGGGGCCAGGTTGACCCGGCCGCCGAGCCCGGTGCCCGCGGTGTACTTCGGCGGCTCCTCGCCGGCGGCGCTCCGCGTCGCGGCCCGCCATGCGGACGTCTACCTCACCTGGGGCGAGCCGCCCGCCCAGGTCGCGGAGAAGATCGCCCGGGTGCGGGCGCTGGCGGCCGACGAGGGGCGCGTCCTCCGCTTCGGCGTTCGGCTGCACGTCATCAACCGCGACACCGCGGCGGAGGCGTGGGCGGAGGCGCAGCGGCTGCTCGACGGCTTCGACCCGGACACCGTGGCCGCGGCGCAGGCGGGCTTGGGGCGCTCGGAGTCGGAGGGCCAGCGGCGGATGCTGGCGCTGCACGGCGGGAGCCGGGAGTCGTTGGAGATCCACCCGAACCTGTGGGCGGGCATCGGCCTCGTGCGGGGCGGGGCCGGCACCGCGATGGTCGGCAGCCACGAGGAGGTCGCCGACCTCGTCGCCGAGTACCACCGCGTCGGCGTCGACGAGTTCGTGCTGTCCGGCTACCCGCATCTGGAGGCCGCCTACTGGTTCAGCGAGGGCGTCCTGCCGGTGCTCCGTGACCGTGGCCTGTGGACCCCGCCGCCCGAGCGGTCGGCCGAGCGTTCCACCGCGCCCCGGCCCCGTCAGCTCACCGAAGCCCTCTGAACGACAGGTGTACCCCCATGGCCACAGTCCTTTCCGTCTCCGGCAGCCCTTCGCCCACCTCCCGTACCGCGCGCCTGCTGCGCCACCTGGACGTCAAGCTGACCCGCGCGGGGCACCGGGTGGTGCCCCTGGACGTGCGTGACCTGCCCGCCGAGGCGCTCACCGGGGCGGACGTCCGGCACCCCGCCATCGTGGCGACCGCCGAGTTGTTCGCGCGGGCGGACGGCGCCGTCATCGGCACCCCCGTCTACAAGGCGTCGTACTCGGGCCTGCTGAAGTCGCTGCTCGACCTGCTGCCGCAGTACGCGCTGGGCGGCAAGACCGTGCTGCCGCTGGCCACCGGGGGCAGCCCCGCGCACGTGCTGGCCATCGACTACGCGCTGCGCCCCGTGCTGTCCTCAATGGGCGCCGAGCACGTCACTCAGGGCTGGTTCGTGCTGGACCGGCACATCGCGGTGGCGGGTGACGGCGGGGTGACCGTCGACCCGGCCGCCGCCGTGCCACTGGAGCAGGTGCTCGACCAGTTCCTGGCCGCGCTCGGGCGGGCAGCGCCGCTCTCCGCCACGCCCGGCTAACCACAACACGCCGGCCGGCGACCGCGCGCCACGTGGCGTGCGGTCGCCGGCCGGCGTGTTGTCTCGGGGTCAGGCGGCCGGCTCCCGCGTGGCGTACAGGCTCCCCGGGCGCGGCAGCCCGTAGTGGTCGCGCAGCGTGTGGCCGGTGTACTCGGTGCGGAACAGCCCGCGGCGGCGCAGGAGGGGCACCACCTGCTCGGCGAACACGTCGAACCCACCCGGCAGCCACGGCGGCATGATGTTGAACCCGTCGGCGGCGCCGTTCTCGAACCACTCCTGGATCTGGTCGGCGACCTGCTCCGGGGTGCCGGTCACCACCCGGTGCCCGCGCGCGCCGGCGAGCCGGTGCAGCAGCCCGCGCACGGTGGGCCGTTCGCGGTCGATGATGTCGAGCACCACCTGGAAACGGCTGCTCACGCCGCGCTCGCCGCCGGTGTCGATCGCCTCGCGCTCGATCGGCCGGTCCAGATCGGACTCGGTGAACCGCACGCCGAGGAGCCGGTGCAGCAGGTCCAGCGAGTACGGGGGCTGGGTCAGATCGTTGAACTGCTCGTGCAGGGCCCGCGCCTCAGCCTCCGTGGAGCCGACGAACGGGCTGATGCCCGGCAGGACCAGCAGCCCCTCCGGATCGCGGCCGAACCGCGCGGCCCGGCGCTTCAGGTCCGCGTAGAACTCCCGCCCGCTGGCCAGCGTCTGGTGTGCCGTGAAGACGGCCTCCGCGTGGCGGGCCGCGAACGCCCTGCCGTCCTCGGACGAGCCGGCCTGCACGTACACCGGCCGGCCCTGCGGGGCTCGGGGCAGGTTCAGCGGCCCGCGCACGGACAGGTGCCGACCCCGGTGCTCGATCGGGTGGATGCGGTCGGTGTCGGCGAACAGCCCGGACACCGGGTCGGCGACCAGGGCCTCGTCCTCCCAACTGTCCCAGAGCCGCGTCACCACCTCCAGGAACTCCTGGGCGCGCTCGTACCGCTCGGCGTGCACGGGGTGCGCGGGCAGGCCGAAGTTGCCCGCCGCCTGGGGCGCGCCGGTGGTGACGATGTTCCAGCCGGCGCGGCCCCGGCTGATGTGATCGAGCGAGGCGAACAGCCGTGCCAGGTTGTACGGCTCGGTGTACGTCGTGGAGGCGGTGGCGATCAGCCCGATCCGCTCGGTGGCGGTGGCGATGGCGGAGAGCCAGGTCAGCGGCTCCAGCCGGAACCGGCTGGCGTAGCGGACGTTGTCGGCCAGCGAGGGGCCGTCGGCGAGGAAGATCCCGTCGAACGCCGCGGCCTCGGCGCGCCGGGCCAGGTCGCGGTAGAAGTCGACGTCGAGCAGCCGGTCCAGCTCCGAGTCCGGATGACGCCAGGCGGCCTCGTGGTGGCCACCGGGATAGATGAACAGGTTCAGGTGAAGCTGGCGCGGGAGGGTCATGAGGGATGGCCTTTCGGGGTGTCCTGGTGGTCCTGGTGGTCCGGGTGGCGCGGCGAACGCGGGGTCGGGCCGGTCTCGACGCCGAGCAGCCCCAGCAGCCGGGACCGCAGCGCGGCGGGCGCCGGACCGTCGGGCGTCGCGTCCACCGGCAGGTCGGCCCCGATCCGGCCGTCCTCCAGGACCACCACCCGGTCGGCCAGCGTGATCGCCTCGTCCACGTCGTGGGTGACCAGCAGCACCGCCGGCCGGTGCCGCTCGCACAGCCGCCGCAGCAGGGCGTGCATCCGGATCCGGGTGAGCGCGTCCAGCGCGCCGAAGGGCTCGTCCGCGAGGAGCAGTTCCGGCTCCCGCACCAGCGACCGGGCCAGCGCCACCCGCTGCTGCTCGCCGCCGGAGAGCTCCACGGGCCAGGCGTCCTCCCGTCCGGCGAGGCCGACCTCGGCGAGCGCGGTCCGGCCGCGGGCCCGCGCGTCCGGTCCCGGCAGGCCCAGTGCGACGTTGTCCAGCACCCGTCGCCAGGGCAGCAGCCGGGCGTCCTGGAAGACCATCGACACGTGCTCGGGCGCCACCAGCCGGTCGACGTGGGTCACCTCCCGGTCGATGCCGGCCAGCACCCGCAGCAGCGTGCTCTTGCCCGAGCCGCTGCGTCCGATCAGCGCCACGAACTCGCCCGGCGCGACCGACAGGTCGAGGCGGTCCAGGACCCGGCGCTCGCCGAACGCGCGGACCAGTCCGGTCAGCCGGAGCCCGGAGGGTCGGCCAGCCGGGGTGACCGGCCCACGGGTCAGTCGGCCAGCGTGCGTCGCCATGTCAGCGCCTTCCTCTGGGCCAGTCGCACCAGTCCATCGGAGGTCAGCCCGAGCAGTCCGTAGACCACCAGGCCGACGATGATGACGTCGGTCTGTCCGTAGGTCCGCGCGAGCTCCATCATGTAGCCGAGGCCGCTGGTCGCGTTGACCTGCTCGACCACCACGAGGGACAGCCAGGCGGCGGTGACCGCGAACCGCATGCCCAGCAGGAAGCCGGGCAGCGCGCCCGGCAGCACCACGTGGCGCAGGAACTGCCGGCGGTTGAGCCCCAGGGTCTCGGCCAGCTCCACGTACCGCCCGTCGATGGTGCGCAGACCGTGGTGGGTGTGGATGTAGACGGGCACCACCACGCCCAGCGCGACGGTGATCACCTTCATGGTCTCGCCGATGCCGAACCACAGGATCAGCAGCGGGACCAGCGCCAGCGAGGGGATGGAGCGCTTGATCTGCACGGGGCCGTCGACGAGTCCTTCGCCGAACCGGCTCAGGCCGGCGACCAGGGCCAGCAGCAACCCCGCGCCGACCCCGAACATCAGCCCCAGCAGGGCGCGTTCGGCGGAGGCGGCGAGATGCTCCTGGAGCCGGCCCTCCGCGAGGAGGTCGCGGGCCGTGCCGGCCACCTGCCAGGGGGCGGAGAGGTTGCGCTCGTCGATCCAGCCGGCCGCCGAACCAAGGGACCACACCAGGAGTAGCAGCGCCGGGCCGAGGGCGAAACCGTAGGGTATCGGCCGCCCGGGACCCAGGCGCCGCCGCCGCACCGTCACCGGTGGCGGGGCGGCGACCGGGTCCGCGGCGGACGCCGCGGGCGGGGAGGCGTTCCGCAGGTCCGTCATCGGGACGCTCCCGAGGTGTCGTCGGCCACGGCCTCGGCGGCCACGGCCTCGAAGCGCCGGTCGTACAGGGTGGCCGCGTCGAACGGTTCGCTGCCCAGCTCCTCGGCGAGCAGGTCGATGGTCTGCTGGTGGCGCTCGATGGCGCCGTCCCAGCTGGCGGGGATCTCGGTGCGGCCGTTCTGCTCCACCAGGTACTCGCCGTCCGCGCGGCTCAGGCCCTGGTCCTCGACGTAGTAGCCCTCGATCCACTCCTCAGGGTGTCCGTCGATCCACGCCTGCGCCCGGGCCCAGAGCTCGACGAACTCGCGGATCGCGGCCGCCTTGGCGGGATCCGCCACCGCATCGGTCGGCACCCAGAGGTGCTCGGGGTCGTCGCGCAGCCCGTGGTGGATCGTGGTGCCGCCCTCCGGACCGTACTGATCCACGTAACGGCGGATGTTGGTCGAGCCGATCGGCGCGGCGTCCACCTGGCCGCTGGCCAGCGCAGTGGGGTAGACGTCGCCGGTGCTGGGCAGTTCGACGAGCTCCACGTCGTCGGGGGTGAGCCCGACGCTGTCCAGGATGCGCAGCACCAGCGCGCCCTGGGCCTGCCCCGGGCTGAACGCGATGCGCTTGCCGCGGAGGTCGGCCAGCGTGTCGATGCCGGCGCCGGGGGCGATGCCGAGCTCGTACACGGGGTGGTCGAGCGGGTCCTCGCGGAAGGCGACGGCCACGAGCCGGGTGTCCAGGCCCGTCCAGTGGGCGTGAATGGCAGGGACCTCGGCGGAGGAGCAGATGTCGAGGGCGTTCGCCCGGAACGCCTCCGAGCACTGCGGACCGCCGCTGATGTTGGCCCACTCGACCCGAAACGGCAGCTCATCGACGAGTCCGGACAGCTCGAACGCCACCCGCGTCTCGGGCGCGCCGACGGTGAGCGTGAGGTCGGGGTCCACGGCGTCGGGGATCGGGGTCTCGGCGAGCTCTTCGGCGCTGACGCTCGCCGCCTCGTCGGTGGCGCAGCCGCCGAGCGCGAGGGGAGCGAGCAGCAACACGGCGAGCCAGCCGGGTCGTCGCGGCGCGCGGAGGCGCGGCTGGATAAGGCGTTTTCTGGGCATGCGGAATTCCTGGTGCTTTCGGAATTGAAAGGGGCACGGCGAAGCCACCGGCGGACGGCATGGCGAACGGCATGGCGAACGCCGGAAACCGAAAGAAAAAAGAGGGGAGGCGTCGGGGTCAGCGACAGGCCGAGGCGGCGACGCGCATGAGATCGACGGCGCGTCGCTGGGTGAAGTCCACGGGCATCGGCATGAAACGAACGTAGTGAAGGCTAGGGCGAGGGGTCAAGAGCGGTGCGTCGGGGCGAGATTCGACCGGCAATGCGCCCGGAATCAGCACTTCATCCGTGGCCACGTGAAAAACACCTCCGGCAACACCACGGCGACGGCGGCCCGGAATTCCGCAATCGTGTGTCCCGGCGCCAACCTCAGATGAAATTCCCGTGGACGCCTGCCCGGCCGAGGACCGGCCGTCAGGACCAGGGCAACGCCGCGCGGTGGCGCCAGTAGGCGTCCGGGGACTCGGCCAGGGCGTCCAGGGCCGCCAGCTGCTCCTCGCCCAGCCGAAGGTCGGCGGCCACCAGGTTGTCCGAGAGTTGTTCGACGGTGGCGGCTCCGGAGAGCACCAGGCCGGCCCACGGCCGGTGCAGCACGACGGCCAGTGCCACGGCGTCGGGTCCGGCGCCGGTCTCCTCGGCCACCCGGCGCAGCGCGGGCGGGGCGGATGCGGCGGCGAGCCGGCCGTTGGCCATGGCCTCCTTGACGATGACGGTGAGGCCGGCCGCGTGCGCCTCGGCCAGCGCCGGCCCGGCCGACGGCTCCAGCGCGTTGAACGTCGCCTGCACGGTGCGGAACAGCGGTCGCCCCTCGTGCTCGACGGCGCAGGCGGCGCGGATCGCCGCCGCCTGTCCCGGACCGCTGGTGGACAGGCCGACGCTGACCCCCTCCCCGGCGAGCCGGCGCAGCCGGTCCAGCACCGCCGGGTCGGTCAGCGCCGGGCTGTCGGGGGTGACGGAGTGGATCTGGTAGAGATCGAGGCGCTCGCCGAGCAACGCGCGGGTCTCGGCGTACTGGCGGTCGAAGGTGGCCGGGCCGTGGTCCTTCACCTCGTGTACCTCGGCGTCGGTGCGCCAGTCCGCGGTGTAGGTGTAACCCCATTTGCTGCCGACGACCACGTCGGCGGCGTCGGGGCGGTCGCGCAGCCAACCGGCGAGGAACTCCTCGGCGCGCCCGTAGGAGCGGGCCGCGTCCAGATAACGCACGCCCGCCGCGTATCCGGCGTCCAGCAGTTGGTGGGTGCGGGCGCGCAGCGCCTCGGGGGAGCGTTCGGCGGGCAGGTCGCGCTCGCGGCCGAGCGTCAGATAGCCCGGCCGGCCGACGGCGGCCAGGCCGAGGCCGATCCGGGCGACGGGGGTGGCGCGCGGGTCGAAACGGGAGAACGCCACGGTGGCCTCCTGCCTGGTGGGGCGCGGTCGGGTGGGCGACTCACCGTACCCGCGCCGCACGACGCGCCCCGGATCCGTGGGGGGGCGCTGACTACGATGTCAGGGAATGTGATGTCGGGAAGGTTCGAGTGTGAGACAGGCGAACGAGGGGCGGTCGAGGCGCATGCCGACCAGCGGTGGCAGTGACGGGGCCGAGCAGCCCGTGCGGTGGGGGATCCTGGCGACGGGCGCGATCGCCGCGCGGTTCACCGAGGACCTCGGCTCCCTGCCGGACGCCGAGGTGGTGGCGGTCGGCTCCCGGGCCGCGGCCTCGGCGGAGGCGTTCGCCGAACGCTTCGGCATCCCGCGGGCGCACGCCAGTTGGGCGGCGTTGGCCGCCGACCCCGAGGTGGACGTGGTCTATGTGGCGACGCCGCAGAACGCGCACCACGCAGCCGTCGCGCAGTGCCTGCGGGCCGGGCGCGCGGTGCTCTGCGAGAAGCCGTTCACGCTCAGCGAGGCGCAGGCCAAGCCGTTGGTGGCGCTGGCCAGGGAGCGGGGCGTCTTCCTGATGGAGGCCATGTGGACCTACTGCAACCCGGTGATCCGGCGGATGACCGAGCTGGTGCGGGACGGGGCGATCGGTGAGGTGAAGGCGGTGCACGCCGACTTCGGCCTGGCCGGGCCACACGCACCGGGCCACCGGCTGCTCGACCCGGGACTGGGCGGCGGGGCGCTGCTTGACCTGGGCGTCTACCCGATCTCCCTCGCCCATCTGATGCTCGGCGAACCGGCCGAGGTGGCCGCGTGGGGCCGGCTGCGCGGTGGTGTGGACGAAAACACCGGCATGGTGCTGGGCTACGACTCGGGGGCCGTCGCCGTGCTGAGCTGCTCGCTGGTGGCGGACACGCCGCTGCTCGGGGCGGTGACGGGCACCCGGGGGCGGATCGAGTTCCCGCGCGGCTTCTTCTTCGCGGACCGCTTCGTGTTGCACCGGGCGGGCGCCGAGCCCGAGGAGTTCACGGAGCCGACGGCCGGCCGCACGTTCGTCCACCAGGCGGCCGAAGTGATGCGGGCGCTGCGGGCCGGCGAGCGGGAGTCGCCGCTGGTGCCGCTGGAGGGCAGCCTGGCGGTGATGCGCACCCTCGACGCGGTCCGCGACCGCATCGGCCTGCGCTTCCCCGGCGAATAGGCCTTCCCGGCCCGAGCCACCGTGGGCCTTCCCGGCCCGGGCGACCGCCTGACAGCACCGACGCGGGCTGTCCGCCTAAGGGTGGGAGCGGCGTCATGGCCGGTTCGGAGGCGCGGCCCGGATGCCCGGCCGCGCCTCTGTCCACCGGCCCGGCGGAGGGGCGTGGCCACGGTGGACGCGGACTGGCCACCCGCCTGCTACGGGGCGCCGGCGGCGCGCCACACGAACTGGTCGGCCGGAACACGGTCACGGCTATGGGACCTGACCACCGTGGACGCGGACTGGCCACCCGCCTGCTACGGGGCGCCGGCGGCATGCCACACGAACTGGTCGGCTGGGGCGCGGTCGCGCCTGTTGGCGTGGCCGCGACGTCCCTGCGCGGCCGCAGCGGATTCGGCCGTGCCGGCCGGGCGCGCCCCGCGTGCCGCCGGTGGGTGTCCGGCGGCACGCGGGGTCGTACGGGGCAAGCTCCGCCAGCCGAAGCCGACCAAGGCGCTCAGCGCCTCCAGCGCCGCCGCCGGCCCGTCCCCGAACCGGCCGCCCCGGAGCCGGACGTCGCCTGGCCTGAAGCCGGCGTCGCGGCCGGTTCGGGGCGGCCGTCAGGCCGGTCCGCCGCCGGGCCTGGAGGACGCCCAAGCGCGTTGGGCGCGCAGCTCCGTCTGGACGTCGGCGAGCTGGGTCGCGACCGCCGAGGGCGCCGTGCCACCGCGGGCCGAGCGCGCGGCGAGCGAGCCCGCCACGGTGAGCACGATGCGCACCTCGGGGGTGAGCCGGGTCGAGATCTTGGCGAACTGGTCGTCGGTGAGCTGGTCCAGCTCGATGCCCGCCGCCTCGCAGACCTTCACGCACTCCCCCGCGATGTCGTGCGCCTCGCGGAACGGCACGCCCTGCCGCACCAGCCACTCGGCGATGTCGGTGGCGAGCGAGAAGCCGGCCGGCGCCAGCTCCGCCATCCGCTCCCGGTGCACGGTGAGCGTGGCCAGCATGCCGGTGAAGGCTGGCAGCAGCACCTCCAGCTGGTCGCAGGAGTCGAAGACCGGCTCCTTGTCCTCCTGGAGGTCGCGGTTGTACGCCAGCGGCAGCGCCTTCAGCGTCGCCAGCAGCCCCGTGAGGTTCCCGATCAGGCGCCCCGACTTGCCGCGGGCCAGTTCGGCGATGTCCGGGTTCTTCTTCTGCGGCATGATCGAGCTGCCGGTAGAGAACGCGTCGTGGAGCGTGACGAAGGAGAACTCCTTCGTGCTCCAGATGATGACCTCCTCCGCCATGCGCGAAAGATGCACGCCGGCCATCGCGGTGACGAAGGCGAACTCGGCCACGAAGTCGCGGGACGCCGTGCCGTCGATCGAGTTGGCAGCCGAGCCGCCCTCGAAGCCGAGGTCGGCGGCCACCGCCTCCGGGTCCAGGCCCAGCGACGAGCCGGCCAGCGCGCCCGAGCCGTACGGCGAGACGGCGGTCCGCGCGTCCCACTGCCGCAGCCGCTCCACGTCCCGCGCCAGCGCCTGGGCGTGGGCGAGCACATGGTGCGCGAACAGCACCGGCTGGGCGTGCTGCAGGTGGGTGCGGCCGGGCATGGCCACGTCCGGATGGGCCTCGGCCAGGCCGATCAGCGCCTCCTGGAGGTCCGCGAGCAGGCCGGCGATGATCCGGGCGTGGTCCCGCAGGTACATCCGGAACAGCGTGGCCACCTGGTCGTTGCGCGACCGGCCGGCACGAAGCTTCCCGCCCAGTTCGGGGCCGAGTCGCTCCAGCAGCCCGCGCTCCAGGGCCGTGTGCACGTCCTCGTCGGCCACGGTGCCGGTGAACGAGCCGTCGGCGACGTCCGCCTCCAGCCGGTCGAGGCCGGCCAGCATGCGGGTCAGCTCGTCCTCCGTCAGCAGCCCGGCGCGGTGCAGCACCCGGGCGTGCGCCCGGGAGCCCGCGATGTCGTACGGGGCCAGCCGCCAGTCGAAGTGGACCGAGGCGCTCAGCGCCTCCAGGGCCGCGGCCGGCCCGTCCGCGAACCGGCCGCCCCAGAGCCGGACGTCGCCCGGGCCGGAGCCGGCGCCGCCGGCGGGGTCCTCGTTCCGCACGTCGCTCACTGGGCCAGGTCCCTCTTGCTGGAGATCTTGCTCGACATGGAGAAGAGCTCGATGAAGCCCTTGGACAGCGACTGGTCGAAGGTGTCGCCGGTGTCGTAGGTCGCGAGGTTGAAGTCGTAGAGCGACTGCTCGGACCGCCGGCCGGTGACGACCGCCCGGCCGCCGTGCAGCGTCATCCGGATCTCGCCGCTGACATGCTGGTTGGCCTCCTCGACGAAGCCGTCCAGCGCCCGCTTGAGTGGCGAGAACCACAGGCCGTCGTAGACCAGCTCGGCCCAGCGCTGCTCCACCTGCCGCTTGTACCGGGCCAGCTCCCGCTCGACCGTGACGTTCTCCAGCTCCTGGTGCGCGGTGATCAGCGCGATGCCGCCGGGCGACTCGTAGACCTCGCGGGACTTGATGCCGACCAGCCGGTCCTCGACCATGTCGATCCGGCCCACGCCCTGGGCGCCGGCCCGCTCGTTCAGCTCGGCGACGGCCTGGAGCATCGTCACCGGCCGACCGTCGATCGCCACCGGCGCGCCCTGCCGGAAGGTGATCACCACCTCGTCGGGCTCCCTCGGGGTCGCCGGGTCCGAGGTGTACTCGTAGATGTCCTCGATCGGCGCGTTCCAGATGTCCTCGAGGAAGCCGGTCTCCACGGCGCGGCCGAAGACGTTGGCGTCGATGGAGTAGGGCGACTTCTTCGTGGTGGCGATCGGCAGGCCCTTGTCCTCGGCGAAGGCGATGGCCGCGTCCCGGGTCATCGCGTAGTCCCGGACGGGCGCGATGCACGTGAGGTCGGGGGCCAGCGCGGCGATGCCCGCCTCGAACCGCACCTGGTCGTTGCCCTTGCCGGTGCAGCCGTGGGCCACGGTGCCCGCGCCGTGCTTGCGGGCGGCGGCCGCCAGATGCTTGACGATCAGCGGCCGGGAGAGCGCCGAGACCAGCGGGTACCGGTCCATGTAGAGCGCGTTGGCCTTGACCGCGGGCAGGCAGTACTCGTCGGCGAACTCCTCCCGCGCGTCCACGACCTCCGCCTCGACCGCGCCGCAGGCCAGTGCGCGCTTACGGATGACGTCCAGGCTCTCCCCGCCCTGGCCGACGTCGACGGCGACGGCGACGACCTCGGCGCCGGTCGCCTCGGCGATCCAGCCGATGCAGACGGAGGTGTCCAGTCCGCCGGAGTAGGCGAGTACGACGCGCTCGGGCACGAGGGCCTCCTTGGGAAGCATGCAGGAACTCGAATAAGTATGCAGCGTTACGCATGACGAGTCAAACCACGGTCGCCGACCCGGTCACGTCTGCCCGGGGGACACCACCGCATACTGCGCAGATGGGGAAAACGCATGAGCGCATAGCCGGCAGGCTGAGGGATTTCATCGAGCGACAGCCCGTGTTCTTCACCGCGACCGCACCACTGGCCGGCGACGGCACCGTCAACCTCTCGCCGAAGGGTCTGGCCGGGTCCTTCGCCGTACTGGACGAGCGCACCGTGGCCTACCTCGACTATGCCGGATCCACTGCCGAAACCATCGCCCATCTGCGGGAGAACGGCCGCATCACGCTGATGTGGTGCGCGTTCGACGGGCCGCCGAACATCGTCCGGGTGCACGGCAGGGGCGAGCCGCTGTTCCGCGACGACGCCCGCTTCGGCGAGTTGCTGCCCCGCTTCCCCGCCGTCGACCCCTACCGCCACGGCCTGCGCGCGATCATCGTGGTGACGGCCGAGCTGATCCGCGACACCTGCGGCTACGGCGTTCCGTTCATGGACTACCAGGGCGACCGACCCCTGCACGGCTCCCGCTTCGCCCGCGAGACGGACGAGTCGCTGAACGCCTATTTCACCAGGAAGGAGCACGTGCCCACGAGCCTCGACGGCCTGCCGGGACTGCCCCTGCCGCTGCCGCCCGCGTCCCACGTCTCCGGGCCCCGGGGGGAGCCCGACGGCGTTGGTGATCTACGCTCGGGCGCGAGCCGGACGACCAGCGATCCTGGAGGCGAACATGCTGGCCACCCCCCTCGGTGAGGGCGCGGAGCTGCGCCCACTCGAACCCTGGCAGGCACCCCTGCTGGCCGCGTACACCGACCGGGTGCGGGAGCACCTGACGCCCTGGTTGCCCTGGGCCCACAGCGTGACGGACACCGAATCGGCCCGGCGCTTCCTGCAGGCCTACGCCGACCGGCAGGCCGCCGACGGCGGCCGGATCTACGGCATCTGGCTGGGCGACGAACTGGTGGGCGGAATGATCTTCCGGCTGTTCGACGTCGAACAGGGATCGTGCGAGCTGGGCGCCTGGTTGGCCCCGGAGGCGCAGGGCCGGGGCCTGGTGACCGGGGCCGCCTCCGCGATGACCGACTGGGCGGTGCGGCAGCGCGGGATATCCCGGGTCGAGTGGCTGGTCAGCCCGGCGAACGCGGCGAGCATCGCGGTCGCCCGACGCCTGGGAATGACGCACGAGGGGACGCTGCGCAGCGTGTTCGCCATGGGGGGCAAGCGGCACGATCTCCAGGTGTGGGCGGTGCTCGCCGATGAGTGGCTGCGGCGCGAGGCATAACCCACACGAGTGATACGCGCGCATGGTGCGCGTGGCCGGGGTCGGGCCGTGGCCGGAATGTAACGGCAGGTCAGCTCCCCGAGCCAGCCCGCCGCGGCGCGCGCCGTGCGCCTCCGGCGTGAACCGGAACCCGAACGCGCCGTTCCTGCACGTGCGTTTGGCGGTCAAGCTGGGCGGACGATCATCCTGCGAGGGAGTCCCGCGATGTCCGTCAGCCTAGGCATGCCTGCCCCGCCTGCCCCCGCCCGGCGCACCACCCGCCGCGTCCTGGTGGGTGACGTCCCGGTCGGCGGGGGCGCACCCGTCTCCGTGCAGTCCATGACCACCACCGTCACCGCCGACGTCGACGCCACGCTCCAGCAGATCGCCGAGCTCACGGCGGCCGGCTGTCAGATCGTCCGCGTCGCGGTGCCCTCCCAGGACGACGCGGACGCGCTGCCGGCGATCGCCGCCAGGTCCCGCATCCCGGTCGTCGCCGACATCCACTTCCAGCCGCGCTACGTCTTCGCCGCCATCGACGCCGGCTGCGCGGCGGTGCGGGTCAATCCGGGCAACATCCGGCGCTTCGACGACCGGGTGCGGGAGATCGCCCGGGCCGCCGCGGCCGCCGGCGTGCCGATCCGTATCGGCGTCAACGCCGGTTCCCTCGACCCGCGGCTGCTGGCCAAGCACGGCAGGGCCACGCCGGAGGCGCTGGTCGAGTCCGCGCTGTGGGAGTGCTCGCTGTTCGAGGAGCACGGCTTCACCGAGCTGAAGATATCCGTCAAACACCACGATCCGGCCACCGTCGTCGCCGCGTACCGGCAGCTCGCCGAGCGCTGCGACTATCCGCTGCACCTGGGCGTCACCGAGGCGGGCCCGCTGCTACAGGGGTCCATCAAGTCCGCGGTGGCGTTCACCCAGTTACTCAACGACGGCATCGGCGACACCATCCGGGTCTCGCTGTCCGCGCCGCCGGTGGAGGAGGTGAAGGCGGGCCTCGGCATCCTGGCGTCGCTCGGCCTGCGGGAACGCTCCCTGGAGATCGTCTCCTGCCCGTCCTGCGGGCGCGCCCAGGTGGACGTCTACCGGCTGACCGAGCAGGTGGCCGCCGCGTTCGACGGCTTTCCCCACCCGCTGCGGGTGGCGGTGATGGGCTGTGTGGTCAACGGCCCGGGCGAGGCGCGGGAGGCCGACCTCGGGGTCTCCTCGGGCAACGGCAAGGGCCAGATCTTCGTCCGGGGACGCACCGTCCGCACCGTGCCGGAGGCCCGGATCGTCGAGGCGCTGGTGGAGGAGGCGATGCGGCTGGCCGAGGAGGCCGAGGACAGCCCAGCCAGCCCGCAGATGGGCGGGGGCGGCGGGGCGCCGGCAGTGGAGGGGGCGGTCCGCTCATGACCACTCTGTCCGAGACCCAGGGTGAGCGCGACACCGCGCGGCAGGCCCTGCACCGCGCCCGTGCCCTCGTCGACCCGGCGCTGCGTGAATGGGTGGGCCGGCTGCCGGCCCCGGTGGCCCGGGTGGCCTCGTACCACTTCGGCTGGACCGACAGCGCGGGGCGCCCCGACGACGCCCCGGCCGGCAAGGCGCTGAGACCGGCGCTGGTGATCGGCTGCGCCGAGGCGGTGGGCGGCGCGGCGGAGGCCGCGCTGGTCCCCGCGGTCGCCGTGGAGCTGGTGCACAACTTCTCGCTGCTGCACGACGACATCCTCGACGGCGACACCACCCGCCGGCATCGGGCCACGGCCTGGACGGTGTTCGGCTCCTCCGCGGCCCTGCTCGCCGGGGACGCACTGCTCATCCACGCCAGCCGGGTACTGGCCGACCGGCCGGTCTGGCCGCGCACGGACACCGGCATCCGGTGGCTGAGCGAGGCCGCCACCCTGCTGATCGAGGGCGAACAAACGGATCTCAGCTTCGAGGAGCGGGCGCACGTCACGCTCGCCGAGTCCCTGGCGATGGCCGAGCGGAAGACGGCCGCGCTGCTCTCCTGCTCCTGCGCCCTGGGGTCGTTGTGGGGCGGCGGTTCGCCGGAGCAGACGGAGGAGCTACGCCGGTTCGGCACCCACCTCGGCCTGGCCTTCCAGTTCGCGGACGACCTGCTCGGCATCTGGGGCGACCCGTCGGTCACCGGCAAGCCAGCGGGTGCCGACCTGATCAGCCGGAAGAAGTCGCTGCCGGTGGTCGCCGCGCTGGACTCCGGCACGGCGGCGGGGCATCGACTCGCCGAGCTGTATGGCCGGACCGAGCCGGCCGAGGACGGCACGGCGCAGACCGAAGAGGTGGCGCTGCTCGCCGCGCTGGTGGCGGAGTCCGGCGGCCGCTCGTGGGCCGAGGAGATGGCCGAGGAGCAGCTCGGGCTCGCGCTCGCCTGCCTGCGCGCGGCGTCCCCCGACGATTCGGCGGCCGCCCGCCTCGCCGCCCTCGCCCGGTTCGCCGTCCGGCGCGACCGTTAGCCGGCGCGGCGTCCACGCGACGCAGCACGGGCCGTCAGAGCTCCCCCTCCTTGTCCTTCTGCGCCAGGCGCAGCAGGTGTTCGGCGAGCGCCTGGCCGCCCGTGGGCTCGCGGCTGATCAGCAGCAGCGTGTCGTCCCCCGCGATGGTGCCGAGGATGTGGTGCAGCTCCGCCTGGTCGATCGCGGAGGCCAGGAACTGGGCGGCGCCCGGCGGGGTGCGGGCGACCACCAGGTTGGCCGAGGCCTCCGCGGAGATCAGCAGTTCGGCGGCCAGACGCGCCATCCGCTCCTCCTTGGCCGACTCCCCCAACGGCGCCCTGGGGGTGCGGAAGCCGCCCTCGCTGGGCACGGCATAGATCAGCTCACCTCCGGTGTTCCGAATCTTCACGGCCCCCAGATCGTCCAGGTCGCGACTGAGCGTCGCCTGGGTGACGTTCAGCCCGTCGTCGGCGAGCAGCTTCGCCAACTGGCTCTGCGAGCGCACCGCCTGGCGGTTGAGGATCTCCACGATCCTGCGGTGCCGGGCGGTGCGCGTCTGGGGTACGGACGGCCCTGCGTGGTGCCGCTCGTCTGTCATGCTCCCTCTCCGGGTCATCGGTCCGCGGCCGCGGAATCCGCGGCGTCCAGGACGCCGGGGAGCGCCGAGAGGAACGCGTCCACCTCCGCGTCGCCGATGATCAGCGGCGGGGCGAGCCGCACCACGTCGGGTGCGACCGCGTTCACCAGCAGTCCCGCGTCCTGAGCCGCCTGTTGCACGCGCGGTGCAAGTGGCTCGGTGAGCACGATACCCAGCAGCAGTCCGGCACCCCGGACGCGGTCCACCAGCGGGTGGCCCAGGTTCCAGACGCCGTCGCGCAGCCGCTCCCCCGCGTCCTTGACCCGCTGGAGCAGATCCTCGGACGCGATGGTGTCCAGCACGGCGAGCGCCGCGGCGCAGGCCACGGGGTTGCCGCCGAAGGTGGAGCCGTGCCGGCCCGGGGTCAGCAGCCGGGCCGCGTCGCCGAAGGCCAGGGTGGCGCCGATCGGCAGCCCGGCGCCGAGCCCCTTGGCCAGCGTGACGACGTCGGCCTCGACGCTCTGGGCCTGGCCGGCGAACCAGTGGCCGGTGCGGCCGATGCCGGTCTGCACCTCGTCGAGCACCAGCAGGGTGCCGGTGGCGCGGGTGATCTCCCGGGCCGCGGCGAGATAGCCCTCGGGCGGCATGACGACGCCGTTCTCGCCCTGGATGGGTTCGAGGATGACCAGCGCGGTGTCGGTGGTGACCGCCGCGCGCAGCGCCTCGACGTCGCCGTACGGCACGTGGTCGACCCGGCCGGGCAGCGGCTGGAAGCCCTCCTGCTTCGCCGGCTGCCCGGTCAGCGCCAGGGCGCCGATGGTGCGGCCGTGGAAGCCGCCGAGGGTGGCGACCATATGGCCGCGGCCGGTGAGCCGGCCGATCTTGAATGCCGCCTCCACCGCCTCCGCGCCGGAGTTGGAGAAGTAGACGCGGCCCTCGCGGCCGGCCAGGGCCAGCAGTCGCTCGGCGAGCGTGATGGGCGGCTCGGCGATGAAGAGGTTGGAGACGTGGCCGAGCTGCGCGATCTGGTCGGAGACCGCGCGCACCACGGCCGGGTGGCCGGTGCCGAGGGAGTTGACGGCGATGCCGCCGACGAAGTCCAGGTACTCGCGGCCGTCGGCGTCGTAGAGCCTGCTGCCCTCGCCGTGGGTGAGAGGGAGGCGCGGGGTGCCGTAGTTGTCCATCAGGGCGCCCTGCCAGCGGGTGGTCAGCTCCTGGTTGCTCATCAACTCACGCTCCTCGTGCCTGTGCATGTCACGTCCCCCCGTCCTCGTATGCCGCGGTCCTCGGATGCCGCGGCGCTCGTATGCCCGGTCCTCGCGCGCCCCCCGTGCCGCTCACGGGTCCGGGACGACCATCGTGCCGATGCCCTCGTCGGTGAAGATCTCCAGCAGGATGGCGTGCTGGACCCGGCCGTCGATGACGCGCGCGGTGCGCACGCCGTTCCGGACGGCGTGCAGGCAGCCCTGCATCTTCGGCACCATGCCGCTGGCCAGATCCGGCACCAGCTTCTCCAGCTCGCTGACGGTCAGCCTGCTGATGACCTCGTCGCTGTCCGGCCAGTCCGCGTAGAGCCCCTCGACGTCGGTGAGCACCATCAGGGTCTCGGCGCCGAGCGCGGCGGCCAGCGCCGCGGCGGCGGTGTCCGCGTTGACGTTGTAGACGTGGTCGTCGTCGGTGCTGCGGGCGATGGAGGAGATGACCGGGATGCGGCCGTCGTCCAGCAGTGCCCGCACGGCGCCGATCTCGGTTCCGGTGATGTCGCCGACCCGCCCGATGTCCACCCGCTCGCCGTCGATGTCGGCGTAGTGCTTCGTCGCCGTCATCAGATGGGCGTCCTCGCCGGTCATCCCGACCGCGAACGGGCCGTGCCGGTTCAGCAGCCCGACGAGCTCGCGCTGGACCTGGCCGGCGAGCACCATCCGGACCACGTCCATGGTCTCGGGCGTGGTGACGCGCAGTCCGGCCCGGAACTCCGAGGTCAGGCCGAGCCTGTCAAGCTGCGCGGTGATCTGCGGGCCGCCGCCGTGCACCACGACCGGGCGCAGGCCGGCGTGCCGGAGGAAAACGACGTCCTGGGCGAACGCGGCCTTGAGCTCCTCGTCGACCATGGCGTTGCCGCCGAACTTGATGACGACGGTCTTGCCATGGTGGCGGGTCAGCCAGGGCAGCGCCTCGATGAGGATCTGCGCCTTGGGCAGCGCGGTGTGCCGGCGGGTGGAATGTCGCTCGATCGGGTGGTTGTCCGTCATGACTGGCTTCCGTGATGATCTGTCTTAGCCGACGGGCGGGCGGTGTTGGCCTGTGGAGGCGGTGTAAGACCCAGTCGGATGCGTCCCGACCAGGCTGTCGCCGATGAAGCAGGAAACCCCACTGGCGACGGTGGGACCCGCGATAGCGGGCACGTCAAGAGGAGTAGGCGCTGTTCTCATGGACGTACTCGGCCGTGAGGTCGTTCGTCCAGATCACCGCGGACTCATTGCCTGCCGCGAGGTCCGCCCTGATGCGGACCTCGCGGTAGCGCATGTCCACGGCGTCGCGGTCCTCGCCGACCGAGCCGTTCTTGCACACCCAGACGCCGTTGATGGCGACGTTCAGCTGGTCCGGTTCGAAGACGGCGGCGGTGGTGCCGATGGCGGCCAGCACCCGGCCCCAGTTGGGGTCCTCGCCGTGGATGGCGCATTTGAGGAGGTTGTTGCGGGCGATGCTGCGGGCGACCTCCAGGGCGTCCGCCTCGCTGGCGGCGCCGACCACCTCGACGCGGATGTCCTTCGAGGCGCCCTCGGCGTCCCTGACCAGCTGCTGGGCCAGGTCGGCGCAGACGGCACGGACGGCCTCGGCGAACTCCGGGTATGACGGGGCCACTCCGGCGGCGCCCGAGGCGAGCAGCAGCACGGTGTCGTTGGTCGACATGCAGCCGTCGGAGTCCACCCGGTCGAACGTGGTTCGGGTGGCGGTGCGCAGCGCCTGATCGAGCGCGGCGGCGTCCAGGTCGGCGTCGGTGGTGAGGACGGCCAGCATGGTGGCCAGGCCGGGGGCGAGCATGCCGGCACCCTTGGCCATGCCGCCGATGCGCCATCCGTCGCCCTCGACCATGGCGGTCTTGTGCACCGTGTCGGTGGTCTTGATGGCGATCGCGGCCCGCTCGCCACCGTGCGGCGAGAGTTCCTTCGTCGCCTTGTCGACTCCTGGCAGCAGCCGGTCCATCGGCAGCCGCTCGCCGATCAGGCCGGTAGAGGCGACGGCCACCTCGCCGGCGCTGTGGCCGAGCGCGGCGGCCACCCGCTCGGCGGTGGCGTGGGTGTCCTGGAAGCCCAGTGGCCCGGTGCAGGCGTTGGCGCCGCCGGAGTTGAGGACCACGGCGGAGACCCGGCCGCCGGCGAGCACCTGCTCCGACCACAGGACGGGCGCGGCCTTCACCCGGTTGCTGGTGAAGACGCCCGCGGCGTCGAGGCGCGGACCCTCGTTGACGACGAGGGCGAGGTCCGGGTCGCCGCTCTCCTTGATCCCGACGGCGAGGCCCGCTGCGGTGAATCCCTGCGCGGCCGTGACGCTCATGGTGCGACTCCGATCGTGGGAAGGCCCAGATCCTCGGGGAGGCCGAGGGCGAGGTTCATGCTCTGCACCGCGCCACCCGCGGTGCCCTTGGTGAGGTTGTCGATGGCGCTGATCGCGACGACACGGCCCGCGGCCTCGTCGAGTGCGATCTGGAGAAGCGCGGCGTTCGACCCGCACACGGCGCCGGTGGAGGGCCACTGGCCCTCGGGCAGCAGCCGGACGAACGGCTCGGCGGCCAGCGCCTTGGCGTACGCCTCGCGCAGCGCGGTGCCGGTCACGCCGGGCCGGGCGCGCGCGGAGCAGGTGGCGAGGATGCCGCGCGGCATCGGCGCCAGGGTGGGGGTGAAGGAGACCGTCACCCGCTCCCCCGCCACCGCGGACAGGTTCTGCACCATCTCCGGGGTGTGCCGGTGTGTGCCGCCGACGCCGTACGGGCTCATGGCGCCCATCACCTCGCTGCCCAGCAGGTGCGGCTTGGGCGAGCGCCCGGCGCCCGAGGTGCCGGAGGCGGCCACGATCACCGCCTCGGGCTCGACGAGCCCGGCGGCGTACGCCGGGAAGAGGGCGAGCGTGACGGCGGTCGGGTAGCACCCGGGGACCGCGATGCGTCGGGCGCCGCGCAGCGCGTCACGGGCGCCGGGCAGCTCGGGCAGCCCGTACGGCCAGGTGCCGGCGTGCGGGGAACCGTAGTACCGCTCCCAGTCGGCCGCCTCGGCCAGCCGGAAGTCGGCGCCGCAGTCGATGACCAGCACCTCGGGGCCCAGCTCCGCGGCGACGGCCGCGGACTGGCCGTGCGGCAGGGCGAGGAAGACGACGTCGTGGCCGCCCAGCGCCTCGGTCGTGGTCGGCTCCAGCACCCGGTCGGCCAGCGGGCCGAGCTGCGGCTGGAGCACGCCGAGCGGCTGCCCCGCGTTGGACCCGCCGGTCAGGGCACCCGTCTCGACCTCGGGATGGGTCAGCAACAAGCGGAGGATCTCGCCCCCCGCGTAGCCGCTGGCTCCCGCCACCGCAGCGCGCACCGCCATCGCCATGCCTCCATCCGTGAATAGCATGACTATACATAGGCCAGAAGATATATGCAATGCGGCCCCGGGTGCTGCCCGCCGGAGCACGCGACCCTCGACGTACCGGGCCGTTACGGGAGGGGCTTGTCCATCGACAGCGGACGACGAAGGCGAAGGCAGGATCCGCTCGATCGTGGTGCGGTCGACGACGCTGTGGGCGATGATGGCGCCGCCGATCGCGGCGGGGGCCACGGCGTCAGCTCGCCTCCTCCAGCGCCGTCCGGACGAATCGGGCGATCCATGGCGATCGGCTGCCCGCCGGCCAGAGCGCCAGGGTCTGGTACGGCGCCGCGTCGGGGATCGGGCGGTACGTCACGTCGGGCCGGACGTTCAGCGCGGCCAGCGAGGTGGGCACCAGTGCCACGGCCTGGCCCAGGGCGACCACGTCCAGCAGTTGGGCGGTGTCGCGCACGATCGGGCCGTCGGCCGGGCGATCCGGATGTCCCAGCCAGTAGTCGCGGTCGACAACGTTCGGGTCGCTCCACCGGGGCGCCGGTTCGGCGCGTAGGTCAGCGGTGCTGAGGATCTCGCGTCCGGCCAGCGCGTGTCCCACGGCGACCGCGGCGACGCGTGGTTCGGTCGTCAGGAGCTCGGTGTCGAGGTCGTGGGCGTCGACGCAGGCGGCGATGGCCAGGTCCGCGCGCCCGTCCCGCACCATGTCGCCCTGCTCACCAAAACCGCTCACCACCACCCGGATCCGCGGTGCGGCCGGATCCGCCAGGAACCGTTCGCAGATCCGGAGCAGCAACCGCGTGGCGACCCCTGGTTTGGCGGTCACCACGAGCCCACGGCCGGGAAGGCCGGCACGCCGCGTCCGGCGTGCCGCGGAGTCGAGGGCACCGAGGACGGCCGTCGCCTCCCTGAGGAGCGTTTCGCCGGCCCGGGTCAGCGCCAGCCGGTGTCCGGTGCGATCGAAGAGGGCAACACCGAGCCGGCGCTCCAGCTGACGCATGGCGCGGGACAGCGGAGGCTGCGCGATGCCGAGTCGCTCGGCCGCGCGGGTGATGTTCAAGTCCTCGGCGACGGCGCGGAAATAGCGCAGTTCGCGGATCTCCGGCTCCGCCATACCGCCAGGGTATGGGGCGGCACCGGATCGGTCTTTCCCTTCCGGCGTCGCGCCGGCTGGAGTGGGGGCATGAACGTGAACGACGTGGCACTCGTCACCGGCGGCAACAAGGGCATCGGCCGGGAGGTCGTCCGCCAGCTGGCCGAGCAGGGTCTCACCGTCTACCTCGGCGCCCGCGATCCGGAGCGTGGCCAGTCGGCCGTCGAGGAGCTGACCAGCGCGGCGCTTGCCGACTCGGGCGGGCGTCGCAACGGACTGGACATCCGGTTCGCGCGGCTCGACGTCACCGACGTGGCATCCGTGAAGGCGGCCGTCGAGACGATCGAGACCGCGACCGGACGGCTGGACGTGCTGGTCAACAATGCCGGAATCGCCGACGAGTGGGGCATCCCGCCCGCCGACATCACGGCCGCTCACCTTCGCGAGGTGTACGAGGTCAACGTCTTCGGCGTCGTCACGGTGACCTCGGCCTGTGTGCCTCTGCTGCGCCGCTCCCGCAACCCGCGCATCGTCAACATGTCCAGCGGTCTGGGGTCGCCCACCCTGCTGAGCGACCCGGACAGTCCGCTGCCGGCTCAGGGACTCCTGGCGTACGGCTCGTCCAAAGCCGCGCTCAACGCCTTGACCGTGATCTATGCCAACGCCCTCCGTGCCGACGGCATCAGGTCAACGCCGCCAGCCCGGGGCTGGTGCCGACCGATCAGAACGCCACAGCGCCCTTCCCCCGCGGCGACCGCACCCCAGCCGACGGCGCGGTCGTCCCGGTCCTCCTCGCGACCATCTCCGCCGACGGCCCCACCGGAATCTTCCGCGGGCCGAACTCCCTGGACGACGTCATCCCGTGGTGAGGCTGTCGGCACGCGGTCGATGGCCGGCCCGCCGGGGGCGTCGGGCCGCGGGGGTGATCACGGGCCCTCACCGACGACCACGGTCAGGTGGCGGTGTAGGTCGCGAGGTGTTTGCCGGTGAGGGTGGTGGGGGTGGTGATCAGGTCGGCGGGGGTGCCTTCGAAGACGATGTGGCCGCCGTCGTGGCCGGCGCCGGGGCCGAGGTCGATGATCCAGTCGGCGTGTGCCATGACCGCCTGGTGGTGCTCGATGACGATGACCGTCTTGCCGGAGTCGACGAGCCGGTCCAGGAGGCCGAGCAGGTGCTCCACATCGGCCAGATGGAGGCCGGTGGTCGGCTCGTCCAGGACGTAGACGCCGCCCTTGTCGCCCATGTGGGTGGCCAGCTTGAGCCGTTGCCGTTCGCCGCCGGACAGGGTGGTCAGGGGCTGGCCGAGAGTGAGGTAGCCCAGTCCGACGTCGGCGAGGCGGCCCAGGATGGCGTGCGCGGCCGGTGTGCGGGCATCGCCGGTTGCGAAGAACTCCTCGGCCTCGGTGACCGACATCGCCAGGACCTCGCTGATGTCCCGCCCGCCGAGGTGATACTCCAACACCGCGGGCTGGAACCGCTTGCCGTCGCAGTCCTCACAGGGGGTGGCCACGCCGGCCATCATCGCCAGGTCGGTGTACAGGACACCGGCGCCGTTGCAGGTGGGGCAGGCGCCTTCGGAGTTGGCGCTGAACAGCGCGGGCTTGACGCCGTTGGCCTTCGCGAAGGCCTTACGGATCGGGTCGAGCAGCCCGGTGTAGGTCGCGGGGTTGGAGCGCCGGGAACCGCGGATCGGGCTCTGGTCGACCGCCACCACACCCGCCCCGGCCGGGATCGAGCCGTGCACCAGCGAGCTCTTGCCTGACCCGGCGACGCCGGTGACCACGGTGAGCACTCCCAGTGGGATGTCGACGTCCACGTCGTCGAGGTTGTTCGCCGTCGCGCCGCGGATCTCCAGCGTCCCGGTGGGGGTGCGTACCGACTTCTTCACGGCGGCCCGGTCATCCAGATGGTGGCCGGTGACGGTGGCGCTGGCCCGCAACCCCTCGACGCTGCCCTCGAAACAGACGGTGCCGCCCTCCGTGCCCGCTCCCGGACCGAGGTCGACGACGTGGTCGGCGATCGCGATCACCTCCGGCTTGTGCTCCACGACCAGCACCGTGTTGCCCTTGTCCCGCAGCCGCAGCAACAGGGCGTTCATCCGCTCGATGTCATGCGGGTGCAGCCCCACCGTGGGCTCGTCGAAGACGTAGGTCGTGTCGGTCAGCGAGGAGCCGAGATGACGGATCATCTTCACCCGCTGTGCCTCGCCACCCGACAGCGTCCCCGAGGCCCGGTTCAACGCGAGGTAGCCCAGCCCGATCTCCACGAACGAGTCGAGGGTCCTGCGCAACGTGGTCAGCAGCGGCGCCACCGAGGGCTCCTCGAGGTCGCCGATCCACGCGGCCAGATCGCTGATCTGCATCGCACACGCGTCGGCGATGCTGACCCCGTCGATCTTCGAGGACCTGGCGCCCTCGCTGAGCCGCGTGCCCTCGCATTCGGGGCAGGAGGTGAAGGTGACCGCCCGATCCACGAACGCTCGGATATGCGGCTGCATCGACTCCTTGTCCTTGGACAGGAACGACTTCTGGATCTTCGGGATCAGCCCCTCGTAGGTGAGGTTGACCCCCTCGACCTTCACCTTGGTCGGCTCCCGGTGGAGGAAGTCCTGCATCTCCTTCTTCGTGAAGTCGCGGATCGGCTTGTTCGGATCGAGGAAGCCCGACTCGGCGTAGAGCCGCACGGTCCAGAAGCTGTCCGACTTCCATCCGGGAATGGTGAACGCGCCCTCGGCGATCGACTTGGAGTCGTCGTACAGCTGGGTCAGATCGATGTCGGAGACGGTGCCCCGGCCCTCACAGTGGGTGCACATCCCGCCGGTGCGGGAGAAGGTCGCCTTCACCGCCTTCTTCGCACCGCGCTCGACGGTGATCGCGCCGCTCGCCCGCACCGAGGCGGTGTTGAAGGAGTACGCACTGGGCGGGCCGATATGCGGCGTCCCCAGCCGGCTGAAGAGGATCCGCAGCATCGCGTTGGCATCGGTGGCGGTGCCCACCGTCGAGCGGGGGTCGCCACCCATGCGCTGCTGGTCGACGCTGATCACGGTCGTCAACCCGTCCAGAACGTCCACCTCGGGTCGCGCCAACGTCGGCATGAACCCCTGCACGAACGCGCTGTAGGTCTCGTTGATCAACCGCTGCGACTCCGCCGCGATCGTGTCGAACACCAACGAACTCTTCCCCGAGCCGGACACACCGGTGAACACCGTCAACCGACGCTTCGGGATCTCGACGCTGATGTCCTTGAGGTTGTTCACCCGCGCACCATGCACACGGATCACATCGTGACGGTCAGCGGTATGCGCCCCGGTCGACTGCGTGTTCATCCTCGTGGCCTTACTCATCGTGACTCCATTATCTGTTTGGGCGGCCCTGTGGTGGGCGCTCCCTAGCGCGTGCGGGGCTGAGTGAAGCGGAGCATGTTGCCGGCCGGGTCGCGGAAGGCGCAGTCGCGGACGCCGTACGGCTGGTCGATCGGCTCCTGCAGGACCTCGCCGCCGGCGGCCCGGATGCGTTCGAAGGTGGCGTCGCAGTCGTCGGTGGAGAAGATCACGCCGTGCAGCATCCCCTTGGCCAGCAGTTCCGCCATCGCCTGCTTGTCGTCCGGCGAGGCGTTGGGGTTGGTGATCGGTGGTTCGAGGACGATCTCCACGTCCGGCTGCGCGGGTGAGCCGACGGTCACCCAGCGCATGCCCTCGACCGCGACGTCGTTGCGTACCTTGAGGCCGAGGGCGTCGCGATAGAAGGCGAGCGCCTCGTCATGGTCGTCGACGGCGAGAAAGCACTGCGCGAGCTTGATGGTCATGCCCCCGACGCTACGAGGCGGCGGTGGAATCCGCTTCTCCGATCCTGACCGGTCGCGTGAGGATCTTGGCGACGCACGCCGGGATCGCGGCGCCGGCCTCGTGGCAGCGGGCCCGGTAGGCGCTCGGGCTCTCGCCGACCAGCTCGGTGAAGCGCGAGCTGAACGACCCCAGCGAGGTGCATCCGACCGCGAAGCAGACCTCCGTCACGGTCATGTCGCCCCGCCGCAGCAGCGCCTTCGCCCGCTCGACGCGGCGGGACATCAGATAGCTGTAGGGAGTCTCCCCGAAGGCGGCGCGGAAGCTGCGGGAGAAGTGCCCTGGGCGACATCAGGGCGACGCGCGCCAGCGCCGGAACGTCCAGTGGCCGCGCGTAGTCGCGATCCATGGCGTCCCGCGCGCGGCGCAGCCGCACCAGGTCATCCAGGTTCACCAGCCCAGCATCGCACGCCGGCGGCCGGCCTCCGCGCGACCGGACGTCGGGCGGATTATTTTGTCCGGTCTGTTGACGAAAATGGGAGCGCCTCCGACACTCGTGCCATGGCAGAGCAGCCGGAAGGTGCACTGGCGCGGCTTCGCCGCGGCCACGAGGAACGCGTGCTCGACCTGTTGCGCCGTCACGGGGCGCTCAGTCGAAGCGAGTTGGGACGCCTTTCCGGCCTGTCCCGCACCACGCTCCACGACATCGTCTCGGGCCTGATGGCGAACGGCCCCGTGCTGGCGACGGCGCCCGAGCGGGCGGCGCGGGGACGCGGCCGGCCCGCGGAGTCCCTCAGTCTCAACCCCGCCGCGGGGCAGGCGATCGGCATCGACTTCGCGCACCGGCGTCTGCATGTGGCGATCGTCAACGTGGCGCACGAGATCATCGGCTCCGCCAGCGAGGACCATGCCGCCGACCTGCCCTGGCAGCGCCGGGTGGAGATCGCCGACCGGCTGATCGGCGAACTGTCGGAGGGCGAGATGCGGCTCGGCGCGCTGAAGGCCATCGGCGTCGGCGTCGTCGGGCCCGTGGGCAGCCCGGGCGAGGAGAGCGCCGCCTCCCGGCGGCTGGACCCGGTGCCCACCCTGCTCCGCAAGCGCTTCGGCGTGCCGGTGCTGATGGACAACAACACCCGCCTCGCCGCCCTGGCCGAGTCGATCTGGGGGGCGGCGGCGGGCCACCAGGACGTGCTGTACCTGCGGCTGTCCCACGGTGTGGGCGGCGGGCTGGTCCTCGGGGGCTCCCTGCACCGCGGCGCCCACGGGGTCTCCGGCGAGTTCGGCCACATCACCGTCGATCCGGACGGTAGGCCGTGCCGGTGCGGGGGCCGGGGATGTCTGGAGACGATCGCCTCCGTCAAGGCCGTGCTGGACGCCCACCGCGACGCGGGCGGGCGGGCGCGGACCCTTCGGTCCCTGGTCGCGGCGCTGGAGGCCGGCGACCCCGACGTGCGGGACCTGCTGGAACGGGTCGGCGGCCACGTCGGACTCGTGCTCGCCGCCGTGTGCAACACGGTGGGACCCGACCTGGTCGTGCTCGGCGGGGAACTGGCCGAGGTCGGCGCCGCCCTGACGGATCCGGTCGAGCAGGTTCTGCGCACTCACGCCATGCCCATGATCCGACGCCGGCTGAAGGTCCGCCAGGCACGGCTCGGAGAGATCGGAGGCGCCCTCGGCGGCATCGCTCTCGTGCTGCACGAATCGCCGCTGCTGGCCCGCTACCCGGCCGCACCCGACCCCGAAGAAGGGTTGCGCACATGACAGCAGTCACCGTTCCCGACATACCGTCGAAGACCCCTCCCCGAGAGGCCGGCAGACGACGCTCCGTTCCGACCTTCGTCCTCAATCTGATCGCCGTCGCGATCGGCGTGGCCATCTGGTCGTCGCTGGCCGCGGCGGAGGTGGAGGGCCTGCCCGGACCCATCACGGTCGGCGAGCGCGCCGGCGAGATGATCTCCGACGGCACGCTGTCGGCAGACGTCCTGGCCAGCCTCCGACGCGTTCTGACCGGGTTCGCGCTGGGCACCGGACTCGCCGTCCCCGTGGGGTTCCTGATGGGGTGGTACGGCGTGGCCCGCGGCCTGATCGAGCCGTACGTCCAGTTCTTCCGCACGATCCCACCACTGGCCATCATCCCCCTGGCGATCGTGCTTCTGGGCATCGGCGAGACCTCGAAGACCTTCGTGATCTTCCTGGCGGCGTTCCTCTCCAGCGTCGTGGCCACCTTCCAGGGGGTCGTGGACGTGGACAGGACACTCATCAACGCCGCACGGGTGCTCGGGGCGCGGGACCGGACGGTCTTCGTCAAGGTCGTGGTCCCGGCGTCGACCCCGTTCATCCTGGTCGGCATGCGCATCGGCCTCGGCTCGGCCTGGTCCACCGTGGTCGCGGCCGAGCTGATCGCCGCGCAGGAGGGGCTGGGCCGCCGGATGCAACAGGCCCAGCTCTACTACGACCTGCCCACGATCTTCGTGGCGCTGATCAGCATCGGCGTTCTGGGGCTGGCGATGGACCGCCTGCTGCTGCTCGCCGAGCGTCGTCTCACCGGCTGGCAGGAGCGGCGATGAACACGGGCACGACCACCGACACGACCACCGACACGGCTCCCAAGATCTCCTTCCGCGAGGTCGTCAAGACCTACCCCATGAAGAACGGGACCTTCACGGCCCTGGACACCGTCTCGCTGGACATCTCCGACCGGGAGTTCGTCACCGTCGTCGGACCCTCGGGATGCGGCAAGAGCACCCTGCTCGGCATGGCCGCGGGGCTGGTGGAGCCCACCTCGGGCGAGGCGCTGCTGGACGGCCGACCGGTCCGCGGCCCCGGCCCCGAACGGGGCGTCATCTTCCAGCAGTACGCGCTGTTCCCGTGGCTCACCGTGCGCAGGAACGTCGAGTTCGGGCTCAGGCTCGCCTCGATCTCCGCCGGGGAGCGCCGGCGACGTGCCCAGCACGCCATCGACCTGGTGGGTCTGGGCGACTTCGCCGACGCGCTGCCCAAGACGCTCTCCGGCGGGATGAAACAGCGCTGCGCGATCGCCCGCGCCTATGCGGTCAACCCGCAGGTGCTGCTCATGGACGAGCCGTTCGGGGCGCTCGACGCGCTGACCCGCGTGCAGATGCAGGACCAGCTCCTGGCGACGTGGAGCAAGGAACAGCGCACGGTCATGTTCATCACCCACGACGTCGACGAGGCGGTCTACCTGGCCAACCGCGTCATCGTCATGGCCAGCCGGCCGGGCCGCGTCTACCGGACCATCGACGTCGACCTGCCCTACCCCCGGACCGAAACCCTACGGCTGTCACCGGAGTTCGCCCGCATCCGCAACGACGTGTGGCACTCCGTCTACCACCAGGCACCGGCCGCGTCGGGCGCCTGAGACATCCCACCGAAAGGATCGTCAGCGCATGAGTGTGTCTCGTCGCACCCTGCTCACGACCGCCTCGGCAACGCTGCTGGGGCTCTCCCTGCCCGCCTGCGGTTCGGGAGGCGGCTCGAACGGCGGCAGGGTCCGCTTCGGCTACATCGCCGACTTCAACGGCGCCAGTCTGCTCGCCATCGCCGAGCGGCAGGACCTGTGGAAACGGCACGACCTCTCCCCCACGACCGAGGTCTTCACCAACGGTCCGCTCCAGGTCCAGGCGCTCGGGGCCGGGGAGCTGGACTTCGGCTACATCGGCCCGGGTGCCCTGTGGCTGCCCGCGACCGGCCAGGTCAAGATCGCCGCCATCAACACCCTCACCAAAGCCGACCGGGTCATCGCCAGGCCCGGCATCACCAGCGTGGCCGACCTCGCCGATCGGCAGGTGGGCGTGCCCGAGGGCACCTCGGGCGAGATGATCCTCAACCTGGCGCTGCGGGACGCCGGCATGTCCCTCGACGACGTCGGGAAGGTGCCGATGGACCCCTCCACCGTGGTCTCGGCCTTCTCCTCCGGGCAGATCGAGGCGGCCGGCATCTGGTACCCGCTGATCGACACGATCAAGGACAACGTGCCCGATCTGGTCGAGGTGGCCGCGACCGAGGACTTCCCCGACCACACCTTCCCCACCGCGTTCGTGGCCGGCAACGGCGTCGACACCGAGCTGACCGAGAAGGTGGTCAAGGTCCTCCAGGAGGCCAACGACTGGCGAGCGGCGCACACCGAGGAGGCCATCCGCCTCACCGCCGAGATGCTCGACCTGGACGCGGAGACGGTGGCCGCCGACGCCTCCCATGTGGAGCTGCTGACCACGGCGGACCTGGTGGACCGCACCGAGGACGGGACCGTCGCCGGGTGGCTGGACGGACTGAACCAGCTCTTCGCCGAGACCGGCCAGCTCGAGTCCGTCCCGGACTCCACCTCCTACTACTCTGGCGACGTCTACACGAGGGCCTTCCGCGCGTGAACCTCCTCTTCCTGATGACGGACCAGCATCGGGTCGACACGCTGAGGTGCTACGGCAACCCCCACGTGGACACCCCGAACCTGGACCGCCTCGCGGCCACCGGCACCCGCTTCGACCGCTGTTACACCCCCACGGCCATCTGCACCCCGGCGCGCGCCAGTCTGCTCACCGGCCAGGCCCCGTTCCGACACCGCCTGCTGGCCAACCACGAACGCAACGTCGGCTATCTGGAGGACCTCGCCGAGGACGCCTTCACCTTCCCCGACGCCCTGCGGGAGCGCGACTACCAGCTCGGCCTGGTCGGCAAGTGGCACGTCGGCACCCACCGCACCGCGGCCTCGTTCGGCTTCGAGGGACCGCCGCTGCCCGGCTGGCACAACCCGGTGGACCACCCGGACTACCTGGCCTACCTGGCCGAGCGCGGCCTGCCGCCGTACGGGATCTCCGACCGGATCCGCGGGACCACCCCCAACGGCAACCCCGGCAATCTGCTGGCCGCCAGGCTCCACCAGCCGGCGGAGGCCACGTTCGAGCACTACCTGGCGACCCGGGCCATCGAGCATCTGGAGCGCTACGCCGCCACGGGCCGGCCGTTCTACCTGGCCACCCACTTCTTCGGCCCGCATCTGCCCTATTTGCTGCCGGACGCGTACTTCGACCGCTACGACCCCGACCTGGTCGAGCTGCCCGCGTCGATCGCCGAGACCTTCGACGGCAAACCGCAGGTCCAGCGCAACTACAGCGCGCACTGGACGTTCGACACCATGCCGCTCGAGGTCACCCGCAAGCTCATCGCCGTCTACTGGGGTTACGTCTCGTTCATCGACGAGCAGATCGGCCGCATCCTCGACCGGCTCGACGATCTCGGCCTGGCCGGGGACACCGCGGTGTTCTTCACCGCCGACCACGGCGAGTTCACCGGCGCCCACCGGCTGCACGACAAGGGTCCCGCGATGTACGAGGACATCTACCACATCCCCGGCATCGTGCGCCTGCCCGGCGCCCCGCCGCAGGCGAGGCGGGAGTTCGTCAACCTGATGGACTGCACCGCCACCATCCTGGAGCTCGCCGGCTGCGACCCGTCGCCCGCGGTGGACGGCCGCAGCCTCGTCCCCCTCCTGCGCGGCGAGCACCCGGCGTGGGCCCCGGACATGACCGCCGAGTTCCACGGGCACCACTTCCCCTACCCGCAGCGCATGATCCGCGACGAGCGCTACAAGCTCGTCGTCAACCCCGAGTCGGTCAACGAGTTGTACGACCTGGACACGGACCCGCACGAGCTGCGCAACCGTTACGAGCACCCGGAGTCGCGGCCGGTGCGGCTGCGACTGATGCGCCGGCTGTACGACCTGCTGCGCGAACGCGGCGACAACTTCTATCACTGGATGACCCCGATGTACGACATCGGCGTCCTGGACCACGACCCCAGTCTCAGCGCCTTCGAGATGGAGGACACCCGATGAAGCCCGTCGAACTCTCCCGACGCCACCTCCTCGCGGCCACCGGGGCCGCAGCCCTGGCCGGCTGGGCGGTGGCCGGCCGGGCCGCCGCCTCGCCCGCGACGGGGAACGGACCCGACGCCCACAGCTACCCGCTGAACGACGGATGGCGCTTCGTCGGCCCCGCCGAGCCGGACGCCCACCTCCCCGACTTCGACGACGCCCGCTTCCCCGAGGTCTCGCTGCCGCACACCAGCGTCCCGCTGTCCTGGCGGCAGTGGGACCCGGCCTCCTGGTCGGACCGGTTCGTCTACCGCCGTCGCGTGGAACGGCCGGCGGACACCACGGGGTTACGGATGTTCCTGGACTTCCAGGGGGTGCTGACCAGTGCGATCGTCACGGTGAACGGCACCGACCTGCCCCCGCACGTCGGCGGGTACCTGCCGTTCAGCCACGAGGTCACCGACCTGCTGGAGCCGGGCCGGACCGGCCTCGTCGCGGTCACCGTCGACGGCACCTGGCAGGACGTCCCCCCGGGCGGCTCCCCTGAAGGGCCCGACGCCATCGACTTCCTGGAACCGGCCGGCTTGACCCGCCAGGTCGCGTTGCGCGCCGTGCCGCCGGTCTTCCTGTCCGACGTGTGGGCCACTCCGGTGGACGTCCTCGCCGCCGACCGACGACGCGTCGACGTCGTCTGTTCCCTCGACGCCGCCGCGTCACCCGACCTGCCGCTCCGGCTGGTCGCCCGGTTGTGGGACGGCGACACCCGACTCGCCGAGACGTCACGGGAGATGCCCGCGGATGCCTCCCAGGCCACGCTCACCCTCGGCGATCTGGGCGCGGTGCGGCTGTGGGACGTGGCCGACCCCGCGCTGTACGACGTGGAGGTCGTGCTGTTCGTCGGTGACACCGCGGTGCACCGCTTCCGCCGCCGGATCGGCTTCCGCGAGGCGCGGTTCGAGACGGACGGCTTCTTCCTCAACGGCGAGCGGCTGCGGCTGGTCGGGCTCAACCGCCAGGAGCTGTTCCCCCACGCCGGCATGGCCATGCCGCCGCGGGTCCAGCGGCGCGACGCGCAGATCCTGCGGCACGAGCTGAACTGCACCATGGTCCGCTGCTCCCACTACCCACAGTCCGAGGCGTTCCTCGACGCCTGCGACGAGGTGGGCCTGCTGGTCTTCCAGGAGCTGCCCGGCTGGCACTACATCGGCGGCCAGACCTGGCAGGACCGGGCGGTCACCATGGCCGAGGAGATGGTCCGCCGGGACCGCAGCCGCCCGTCGGTGGTGCTGTGGGGGGCGCGGATCAACGAGAGCGTGGACAGCCCGCTGCACGCGCGGTGCGAGCGGGCGGTCAAGACCCTGGACCCGACCCGGCAGACGACCGGGGCGATGAACCTCAGGACCGATGAGGAGATCGCCGGCTTCGACCACGACGTGTTCTCCTTCAACGACTACCAGGTGGGGCCCGACGGACACGTGAGCCTGCGTCCGCCGATCGAGGGCAGGCCGTATCTGGTGAGCGAGGCCGTCGGCCAGTTCCCCCGGTTCCGCCAGCACTACCGGCGGATCGACGATCTCGCCGTCCAGCAACGCCAGTGCTTCGAGCACGCGCTCGCCCACGCGCAGGCCGCGGCCGACGACCGCTACGCGGGAGTCGTCGGCTGGGCCGCCTTCGACTACCCCAGCCGGCACGGCACCGTGTACGAGGCGCTGAAATGGTCGGGCGTGGCCGACGTCTTCCGGGTGCCGAAGCCGGGCGCGGCGATCTACCAGTCCCAGGTCGACCCCGCGGTACGGCCGGTCGTCGTGCCCGCCTTCCACTGGGACTTCGGCCCGGGCTCCCCCGCCGAAGGGCCGGGCGCGGACGCGATGATCTGCTCGAACTGCGAGCGTCTTGAGATCTACCTGGACGGCGCCCACCACGCCACAGTCCGCCCGGACCAGGAGCGCTTCGGCGACCTGCGCCACCCGCCGGCGTTCGTGGACCTCTCCGTGGCCGGCGGGACCCGTCCCGAACTGCGCGTCGACGGCTACGTCGGCGACCGACGGGTGATCTCCCGGCGGTTCAGCGGCGACGCCGCGGGCGACGTGCTGTCCCTGGTCGCCGACGACGCGGAACTCGTCGGCGACGGTTTCGACGCCACCCGGGTGGTCTTCCGCGTCGTCGACGCGCACGGCGCACCACGCCCGTACGTCTCGGGAGACGTGGAGCTGACGCTGACCGGGCCCGGCACCGTGATCGGCGACCGGCCGTTCCCCCTGGGGAGCAACGGCGGCGTCGGCGCGGTCTGGGTGCGCACCGCGCCGGCCGGGCGCGGAAGCATCCGCCTCACTGCGCACCTGGACGGCTACCCGGAGGCCGCCGTGCACATCGAGGTCGCCGACCCGGCCCCCGAACAGGCGTGATGGGATCATCTGATGCGCCGTCGAATGAACCGCAGGAGCTTCGCCGCGGCGAGCCTGGCGCTGGCCGCGTCGGCCGGCGCACTCCCGGCCACGGCCACGGCGGCCGCACCCGGCTTCCGGCCCGGACCCGGCCGCCGCCCGAACATCGTGCTGGCCCTCGCCGACGATCTCGGCCGAGGAGAGCTGGCTGCTACGGCCAGACCACCATCCGGACACCCCATATCGACCGGCTGGCCGAGGAGGGCATCCGTTTCACCCGCTTCTACGCGGGCGCGGCCACCTGCGCGCCGTCCCGGGCGGCGCTGCTGACGGGGATGCACGCCGGGCACGGCAGGGTGCGCAACAACCCGCCGGGCGGTGGCATGGACCTGCCCTTCGAACCGGAGGACACCACCATCGCCCAGGTGTTCCAGGTGTTCCAGGAAGCCGGGTACCGCACCGGGTTGTTCGGCAAATGGGGGTTCTGCCCCGAGGACGGAGCCCATCCCAGCCATCCCAACGCCAAGGGGTTCGAAGAGTTCTTCGGCCAGCTGACCCACCAGCACGCGCAGGCCTACTACTCGCCCTACCAGTGGGCCGACGGCGAGCGTGTGCCGGTCGAGGGCAACGCGGACGACGCCACGCGGGACGTACGTCCCCGACCTGTGCCACGAGCGCGCCCTGGACTTCGTCGAACGCCACCGGGACGAGCCGTTCTTCCTGATGGTCGGCGGGCAGTTGCCGCACCACCCGCAGGAAGCCCCGGCGCTTAGCGAGGAGGACAAGCTCCACTGCACGCAGGTCAGCCGACTCGACCGGCATGTCGGCGAGCTGACGGCACACCTGGAGGAGCTCGGTCTTGACTCGAACACCCTCGTCCTGGTCACCTCCGACAACGGCCGCACGGAGGAGGGCGGCACCGATCCCGACACGTACGACGCCAACGGCCCGCTGCGCGGCTACAAGCGGAACCTGTACGAGGGCGGCACCGGGCGCCGCTGATCGTCTGGGCCCCGTGCCTGCCGTGGTACACGGCAGGTCGGGTCAGCGCACACCCCTGGGCGCTCTGGGACCTGCTGCCCACCCTCGCCGACCTGGCGGACGCCCCCGCGCCCACCGATGTCGACGGGCTGTCCATGTTCGGCGCGCTGTTCGGCGGCGCGGCTCCGCACCACGACTGCCTCTACTTCTACCGGGTGGACCGCGGGCGGGCAGCCGCCCGGCGGAGGCCGTGCTGCGGGGACCGGGGAAGGCGGTCAGATTCTCACCCAACGGAAGCCGGGAACATCCCGACGAGGCGTGGGACTTCGAGCTGTACCACCTGATCGCCGACCCGGCCGAAACGACCGACGTCGCCGCGTCACACCCCGGCGTGGCCGCGCGCCTGCTCGCGTCGATGAAGGAGGCGTGGGTGCCCCCGCCCTACCACCGGGAACCCTCGCCACCACGGCCACCGGACCACCCGTGGGCCAACCGTTGAGCGGAGGGCCGTAGGGCGCTGGTGCGGTGTCGGCGCGGGCGGTCAGTCGGTGCCGGACTCCATCGCGGCGTGGTCGAGCAACGCGTCGTCACCGGTGACCTCGCCGCGGGAGGCGATCGACTCCGCTCCGCCCTCGGGCATCGCCCCGATCAGCCCGGTCGAGGCCGCCTGCGCGGCGCCGATCAACGCCGGGTGCTCGCTGCCGACCATGCCGAGCCCGGCGTACTGTTCGAGCTTGGCACGGGAGTCGGCGATGTCGAGGTTGCGCATGGTCAACTGACCGATGCGGTCCACCGGCCCGAAGGCGGAGTCCTCGGTCCGCTCCATGGAGAGCTTGTCCGGGTGGTAGCTGAACGCCGGTCCTGAGGTGTCCAGGAGGGAGTAGTCCTCACCGCGCCGCAGTCGCAGGGTCACCTCGCCGGTCACCGCCGTGCCGACCCAGCGCTGCAACGACTCGCGCAGCATCAGGGCCTGCGGGTCCAGCCAGCGGCCCTCGTACAGCAGCCTGCCAAGTCGTCGCCCCTCGTTGTGGTAGCTGGCGAGGGTGTCCTCGTTGTGGATCGCGTTGACCAGCCGCTCGTACGACGCGTGCAGCAACGCCATGCCCGGGGCCTCGTAGATGCCCCGGCTCTTGGCCTCGATGACCCGGTTCTCGATCTGGTCGGACATGCCCATGCCGTGCCGGCCGCCGATGGCGTTGGCCTCCAGCACCAGGTCGACGGCGGTGGGGAACTCCTTGCCGTTGATCGTCACCGGCCGCCCCTGTTCGAAGGCGATCGTGACGTCCTCGGCGGCGATCTCGACGGTGGGGTCCCAGAACCGCACGCCCATGATCGGTTCGACGGTCTCGACGCCCGCGTCGAGGTGCTCCAGGGCCTTCGCCTCGTGCGTCGCGCCCCAGATGTTCGCATCGGTGGAGTACGCCTTCTCGGCGCTGTCCCGGTAGGGCAGGTCGTGGGCGAGCAGCCACTCCGACATCTCCCTGCGGCCGCCGAGCTCGCTGACGAAGTCGGCGTCCAGCCACGGCTTGTAGATCCGCAGGGCGGGGTTGGCGAGCAGCCCGTAGCGGTAGAACCGCTCGATGTCGTTGCCCTTGAACGTGGAGCCGTCCCCCCAGATCTGCACGTCGTCCTCGAGCATCGCCCGCACCAGCAGGGTGCCCGTGACGGCCCGCCCGAGCGGGGTGGTGTTGAAGTAGCCGCGGCCGCCCGAGCGGATGTGGAACGCGCCGCAGGCCAGGGCCGCGAGCCCTTCCTCGACGAGGGCCGCCCGGCAGTCGACCAGTCGGGCGACCGCCGCGCCGTACGTCGTGGCGCGGCTGGGCACCGAGGCGATGTCGGGCTCGTCGTGCTGGCCGACGTCGGCGGTGTAGGCGCACGGCACCGCGCCGTTCTCGCGCATCCAGGCGACCGCCACCGAGGTGTCGAGACCACCGGAGAAGGCGATGCCGACGCGCTCGCCGGCGGGCAGGGAGGTGAGTACCTTGGACACGGGCAGAAGTATATGCATCCCAGTGCATGGTCATGCAAGCCCGGGGTCGACCCCCGCTCGCACCGGGCTGTGACTGAGCACTCCAGTTGGCGGATGAGCGCTTGAATTGACGGAGCCACGTACAGGGCGCCGCAGGACTGAGCCCGGTTCGCTTGACACGTAGGTTGCTGACGGATCGACGTCCGGGTCGGTCGGCTATGGTGCAGGCATGTGTTGCTGCGCTGCCATGACTACCCGTACCGCCGCTTTGCGGCGGTATCCGAGGTTGCCGTAACCGCGGCCCCTTGCTGACGTACCGCCGGATCAGTGTCCTGTCGGCAGTCACACGCTTGCCCTCTGTGCTGCCGGGCCATCCTGCCTGATCAGGGGAGACATGTCTCAGTCGCAGCGTTTCGATTCAGAGTACGCAAACCCATTCCCGCATGTAGCCGGCCCCGTCGCCACGCAGAACCCGCGTGTCGCCACCTTGCTCCTGATGGTTGGGCTCCCCGGAGCCGGGAAAACCACCCGGGCCAACGAGCTCGCCGCAACGCACCGGGCGCTGCGTCTGACCCCGGATCACTGGATGGTCCCGCTCTTCGGCGATTCGATGGCCGACGGCAAGCGCTTTGTGCTCGAAGGGCGGCTCATCTCGGTCGCCCTGCAGGCGCTGCGGTTGGGGACCAGTGTCGTGCTCGACTACGGGCTCTGGGGCCACGATGAGCGGTCGGCACTGCGCTGGCTGGCTCGGTCGGTTGGGGCAGCATGTGAGGTGGTCTATGTGCCCGTGGACAAGGACGTCCAGCTCGCCCGCATCGCGCACCGCCAGGCGACGGCACCGCGTCAGACGTTCCCGATGAGCGAGACCGAGGTAGACCAATGGCGGGAGCAGTTCCAGGTGCCTGACGCCGCCGAACTCGACGGCGGCGAGATCCCCAGTCCACCGGCGGGCTGGCCGGGCTGGCCGGAGTGGGCAGAAGACCACTGGCCCTCGTGCACCGACAGCTAACCCGGTTGTCCCGTCTGGGAGCGTCCTGACTGGCCCGCGGCGCTGCTGTCGTGTTGCCGCAGGCCAGCACATGCGTCTCCGCGGGCGGCTGGCGTAGCTCGACTCGCCAACTGAAGCGCTCAGTCACACGGGCTGCCACGTCCCGGGGTCCTCGGGCTCCTCCGCCGGGCCTACCCGTTCTCCGCCGCTCCGGGGAGGCGGATCAGCTTCGTGGGCGACGTGCCCGTGCAGGTCACCCGCGCAGGCTGGGGTCTGCGCGAAAGGGAGGCGGCCGATGGCTCGGTGGGACCGGTTGGGCTCGATCGGGGGGTACGGGGCGGCGTTGGCGATGACGCCGTATCTGTTGATCAAGATCACGTGGGTGGTGGGCGCGCTGGCCGGGCTGTTGCCGACCGGGGGCGCCGCCACGCTCGCGGAGTGGGTGGTGCTCAACGGCGCGACCATCGTCATGGCGGGGGTCGGGATCGTGCTGGCGCTCGCCCTGGTGCGGCCCTGGGGAATGCGGATACCCGGCGCACCGCTGGCGCTGGCGGCCTGGGTGGGGGCGGGCTTCCTCGTGTCGGTGCTGCCCTTCGCCGTCGTCAGCTCGCTGCTGGGGTCGGGCGACGGCGGGGGCGCGGCGGGGGGTCACGACGACGCCGCCATGCCGGCCTGGGAGGCGGGGCTGATCCAGGCCGGCTTCGTGGGCATGGGCCTGGGTCTGGCCCTGGCGCTGCCCGCCTATCTGCGCCGGCGCTGGCCGGACGCCTTCGCCGGCCGGCTCGGGGACGCCCCGACCCCGGCACCGTGGTGGGTGGTCGCGGCCGGCGCCATGCCCGGCCTGTGCTGGCTGTACTGGGCGGCCGGCGGCACCGCGGGCCTCGCCCACCCGGACCAGCGGGATACCAACTGGCATCTGCTGGCGGTGCTGGGCGGGCTGTGGGCGCTGGCCGCGGTGGCGGCTGGCTGGGCGCTCGCCACGGGTCGGCCGGCGGGGCTGCCCCGGTGGGTGCCGCTGGCGCTGGGCTGGCTCGGTTCGGGCTCGCTGTTCGCGTGGAGCGGCTGGAAGCTGCCGCTCACCCTCTATGTGGCGCTCGCGCGCCCCGGCGACGTGCTGCCGCCCGAACATCCGGCGGTCGCCGCGGCGCTGCACACGGTGGCGATCGCGGCCGGCGCGGCGCTGCTGCGCACCCTGGTCTGCGCGGCCCGCCCGCGGGTCAGACTCCCCGGCTGACCGGCCGCACGCCGGCCGGCGCGGCATGCAGGTCGTGGCCTCGGGGCCTTGAGCCGCGGACGAACGGGGCGACGGATCGGCGGCTCGTCGGGCCCCCGACCCGACAGCTGCACTGCTCAGGCCCGGCCCACGACGCCGGCGTCGTGGGCGATCAGACCGGCCTGGGTGCGGTTGACGCAGTCGAGCTTGTCCAGCAACCGCGAGACGTGACCCTTGACCGTCGCCTCGGAGAGGTACAGCCGGGCGGCGATCCGCGCGTTCGACAGGCCCTCGCCGAGGCAGGCGAGCACCTCCGCCTCCCGTTCCGTCAGCGCACCGACGAGGCTCCTGGCCCGGTCCCTGGCCGGGTGGTCGTCGCTGGAGGCCGCGACCAGCCGGCGGGCGGCGGCGGCCGACAGCACGGTGTGTCCCTCGGCGGCGACCCGCACCAGCCCGATCAGGTCCTCCGGCGGGGTGGACTTCACCAGGAAGCCCGCGGCGCCGGCCCGCAGAGCGCGCAGCACGTACTGGTCGGCGTCGAAGGTGGTCAGCACGACGACCGCCGGCGGGTCCCGCAGTTCGACGATCCGCTCGATCGCGGTCAGCCCGTCCATGCCCGGCATCCGCAGGTCCATCAGCACCACGTCGGGCCGGTGGCGGGTCACCGCCTGGACGCCGGCCGCCCCGTCGTGGGCCTCGTCGACGACCTCGACGTCCTCGGCCGAGCCGAGGATGGTGCGCAGGAACCCGCACACCATCGGCTCGTCGTCCACCACGACCACCCGGACCACGGTCAGGCCACCGCCTCGGCGGTCGGCACGTATCCGGGCAGCGCGGCCTCCACCCGGAAACCGCCGTCCGGCGTGGGCCCGGCGCGCAGCGTGCCGTGCACCAACTCGATCCGCTGCCTGAGGTGGGCGATGCCCAGTCCTGAGCCGGTGGCGGCCAGCGCGCCGCCAGGACGCCCGGTGGGTGCCGTGTTGCGAACCGAGACCCGCACGCCCGCCTCGGCGTACTCCACCCGCACCACCACCCGGGCGTCCGGGGCGTACTTGCGCACGTTGGTCAGCGCCTCGCGCACCACCCGGTACGTGGTGCGCCCGACGACCGGCGAGGCGAGCTCCCGGTCGCCCTCCTCGACCAGTTCGGTGGGCACGCCGACCGCGTTCGACTCGGCGACCAGCCGAGGGACGTCAGAAGCCGTCGGCGCCTCGTCGCCCTCGGAGGACGCGCGCAGGATCCCGACCAGGTCGCGCAGCTCGTCCAGGGCCTGGCAGCCGGCCGCGCGCAGTTCCTCGGCCGCCTGCCGGGTCGGCTCGTCGGCGGCGGTCATCCGCAGCGCGCCGGCCTGGAGCACCATCAGGCTCACCCGGTGGGTGACCACGTCGTGCATCTCGCCGGCCAGCCGGGCGCGTTCCTCGGCGCGCGCCTGCTCGGCGAGCAGGTGGCGCTCCCGTTCGGCCCGTTCGGCGCGTTCGGTCAGCGCCATCACCAGCCGCCTGCGGGCGTCGAAGTACAGCGCGAGCAGCGGGCCGAGCGCGGTGCGGAGCAGCCCGATGGTGATCACGGTGATCGACGGCTCCCAGGGGCGGGCGACGACGAGCGTGAAGAGGGCGAGCACGATCAGGGCCGTCCTGCGGTTCTCCCGGCTCCCCGGGTCCCTCCGGTAGAACAGCGGCCCGTACGCGGCCACCGCGGTCGAGTACGGGGCCCAGACGTTGCCGCCGTCCGCCGGCGTCAGCGCGTCGAGGGGGGAGATCACCAGCGTGACGAGGAGGGTGAACCCGCCCAGGATCGCGATGACGGTGAGCGGCGCCCGGCGGCGGGCGACCAACGAGAGACAGGCAAGCGCCTGCCCGCCCAACAGGACCCAGGCGAGGGTGCCGGGGTCGTCAGGCCACCAGCTGTCCCCGGCGAGGGTGGCGCCGGTGTCGACGAGCGCGAGGAGCGCCGCGATCGCCACGTCCAGGGCGGCGCCGCGGCCTCGAACACACCGTCGGTCGTTCATGCCGCATACCGTAGGACATTTCCCGCGCGCTCCGACCTCGCGGGGAACGATCGGCGGGGGGTGAACCCTACGAAAGTCGCATGCCCGTGCGAGGTCCCCTCCGTTCGTCGCGCCGGTTCCGACGGCCAGCCCTGTTCCCGGCCGTCCTCGCGGAGCTGGAATCGGGGCATGACCACAGAACGCATCTCCCCGACGACCACCGCCGGCCTGGGCCGCTACGCGATCGACCCGGACGCCTCCACCGTCAGCTTCCGGTGCCGCGCCGTTTTCGGCCTGGTGCCGGTGCGCGGCACCTTCACGATCAGCAACGGCACGGTCGACGTCGCCGAGCCGCTGGCCGACTCCGGCGTCCGGGCGGAGATCGAGACGGCGAGCTTCCACACCGGCAACGCCCGGCGGGACGCCCACGTGCGTTCGGCCGACTACCTCGACGCCGCCCGGCATCCCCTGATGGCGTTCGTCTCCGACCAGGTGGGGACGTCCGCCGTCACCGGCACCCTCACCGTGCACGGCGTGAGCCGACCGGTGCGCCTGGCCGTCGAACAGGCCGACGCGACGGCGGGGTCGCTCGCCGTGCGCGCCACGACGCGCCTGGACCGCACCGAGTTCGGGATCACCACGGCGCGCGGGATGACCGGCCGGTGGCTCGACGTGACGCTGGACATCCGATGCGTGCGCCGGTGAGCGCACGGCCAAGCGCGAACGCCGTCGTCGTGGCGGACCTGCGCAAAAGCTACGGCGCGGTGCGGGCAGTGCGGGCGGTGCGCGGGGTGAGCTTGACCGTCCGGTACGGAGAGGTCTTCGCGCTGCTCGGCCCGAACGGCGCCGGCAAGTCGACCACGCTGGAGATTCTGGAGGGGTTCCGCGCCCGCGACGCCGGCCGGGTCGAGGTGCTGGGCCTGGACCCCGGCGACCGCTCCGCCGGACGGGAGCTGCGCGAGCGGATCGGGCTGATGCTGCAGGATGTGGCGGTCGAGCCGTACCTCACGGTGCGCGAGACGATCGCCCGCGACGCGGGGTACTACCGCGCCCCGCGGGACGTCGACGAGGTGATCGAGCTGGTCGACCTCGCCGGTCTCGAGCGGCGGAAGGTGCGCTCGCTCTCGGGCGGCCAGAAGCGCCGGCTCGACCTGGCGCTGAGCCTGATCGGCGATCCTCGTCTGCTCTTCCTCGACGAGCCGACCACCGGCTTCGACCCCACGGCGCGGCGCGCGGCGTGGCGGCTGGTGCGGGCCCTGCGGGACGCGGGCACCACCGTCGTGCTCACCACGCACTACATGGAGGAGGCCCAGGAACTCGCCGACCGGGTGGCCGTGATCACGGAGGGCCGGATCGTCTCGGAGGGAACGCCGGCGGAGCTCGGCGGGCGGGACGCCGCGCTGATCCGGATCCGCTTCGCGCTGCCGGACGGCTGCGCCGTCCCCGACCTGCCCGTCGGCTCGGTGGACGACATCGCGGGGGACGGCGGGCTGGTGACGGTGCGGACCGCCGAGCCGACCGAGACGCTGCACCGGTTGACGGCCTGGGCGTTGGGGCGCGGTGCGGTGCTCGACCGGCTCACGGTGGACCGGCCGAGCCTGGAGGACGTCTACCTGAGTTTGACCGACCCGGTCGCGGCCGAGGGCCTGGCGGAGCCGAGGGCGAAGGGCGCCCTGGAGAGGAGCGCGCGGTGAGCACGACCACCTCCGGGACGCCCCGGTCCGGCCCGGCCCTGACGTGGCACCAGGTCCGTTACGAGCAGCTGTCGTTCTGGCGCAACCCGCAGAGCGCGTTCTTCACCTTCGTCTTCCCGGTGCTGGTGATCGTGGTCTTCGGCGTGATGTTCCACGGCGCCGAGCGCAGCACCTACTTCTACGGCGTGCCGGCGCTGCGGTACTACGTGGCCACCATCGCCGCGGTGTCGGTGCTCGGCGCCTGCTACAGCCAGTTGGCGATCGTGCTGGCCACCCGGCGGCAGAACGGGATGCTCAAGCGGGTGCGGGCGACCCCGCTGCCGACCTGGGTGTACTTCGTCGGGCTGCTGGCCCACTGCGTCGTGGTGAGCGTGGTGGACGTCCTGCTCATCCTCGGCGTGGGCCGGCTGTTCGGGGTGCCGGTGCCCGAGCCCGCGCAGTGGCCGGCGATCGCGGTCACCCTGGTGCTGGGCGCGGCCAGCTTCTGCGCCCTGGGCGTCGGGGTCGCCTCGCTGGTCCGCAACGCCGAGGCCGCGCCGGCGGTGGTGCAGTTCGTGCTGTTCCCGCTGGTGTTCGTGTCCGGCACCTATCTGCCGATCCACTCCGACGCGGTGAACGCCGTCGCCGGCGCCCTGCCGGTGCGGCCGTTCAACGAGGCGCTGCTCGGCGCCTTCGCCCAGCACGCCGGATTCGCGTGGCGCGAACTGGCGGTGCTGCTGCTCTGGGGCGCGGTCGGGGCGCTGATCGCCGTCTGCCGCTTCCGGTGGGACCCCGGGTCGGGGTGACGGGGTCACCGGCCGGCCACCCGCCGCACGACCTGGAGCAGATAGGCCCGGCGGTCGAGCGGGTCGCGGTCGGTCCGCGGACGGCTCGGCGGCGGGCCGGTGACCGGCTGGTGGCGTGCGAAGGCGCTCTCCAGCACCCCCTCGCCCCGGGTCAGCGCCGGCAGCCGCAGCCGCAGCCGGTGCACCGAGGCGGCCGGCACCTCCCCCTCCAGCACGGCCGTCGGGCCGTGCGTCGCCGGGGTGCCGGGGACCGCGCGCAGCCCGGCCAGCACCGGCAGCACGGGCCCGAGGGTGTCCGCCGGCAGCTCCAGGCGGAAATGGTGCACCGGCTCGTGCACTCGGGTGCCGGCCGCGCGCAGCGCGTCCATCAGCACCAGCGGGGTGAGATGGCGGAAGTCGCCGGCCGTGCTGGACATGCTCTTGTCGAAGACGGCGTGCGCGTGGCTCTGCCGCGCCGCGTAGCCGGAGTGCGTCAGGGTGACGGCGCAGTCCGGGATCCGCCAGCCGTACAGGCCCTGGTGCAGGGTCTCCCTGACGGTCTCCTCGACCGCCCGGACGAACGCGTACGGCATCGAGCCGAGCTCCACCTCGAGACCGAACGTCACGCCGTGGCCGGCCGGGGCCGGCGCGACCCGCAGGCCGACGGTGGCCAGGAACGGGTTGGGCTCCCTGCGGAGGAACTCGGCGGCCGCGCCGGTGCCGGTCAGCCGCTCGACGCAGAGGGTGGTGGACTCGCGGAAGGTGACGTCCACGCCGAAGTCGTCGGCCAGCGTCGCCTGGATGACCTCCTTCTGCACCTCGCCGTAGAGCGAGACGGACACCTCGCGCCTGACCTCGTCCTGGCGCAGGTTGATCAGCGGGTCCTGTTCGGCGAGCCGGGCGAGCGCGACGTGCAGCCGGCCCCGGTCGGCGGGGTGGCGCGGCACCACGACCGACTCCAGGGTGGGCGGGGCGAAATGCCGGCGCGCGGCGGCCCGGCCGCCTGGCGCGCCGACCGCGTCGCCGATCCGAACGTCGCCGAGCCCGCGGACGGTGGCGATCTCGCCGGCGCTGACCGCGTCCCGCCGAACGGCGCGGCCGCCCGCGAACGAGACGAGCGCGGTGACTCTGCTTTCGGCGCTTTCGGCGGCGCGCCCGTCGCCGGCGTGGCGGGGCAGCCGGTCGCGCACCCGGACGGTCCCGGAGAACATCCGCAGGTAGGCGATCCGCTCGCCGGCCCGGTCGCGTTCCACCTTGAAGACCGTGCCGGAGACGGGCCCCGCCGGGTCTCCCCCGGCGGCCGGCAGGAACTCCGTGATACCGGCGGCCAGTTCGGGCACGCCGGCGCCGGTGATGGCCGAGCCGAAGAACACGGGGTGCACGAGCGCCCGGCGGGTCTGCGCGACCAGCGCGCGGCGCAGCCGCGGATGGGGGACGGCGGCCTCGTCCGCGACGTACGCGGCCAGCAGCGCGTCGTCGTGGTCGGCGAGCAGCTCGGCCAGCCGGGCGGTGTGGCCGGCGTCGGACGCCGGGTACGGCGCGAACCAGGCGTCGCGGGTGCCGAGCGCCCCGGTCGTGCCCAGGGCGACGATGTCGGGCACGAGCCGCTCCGCCAGGGCCCGCAGCACCGGCTCCGGGCGGGCACCGGCGCGGTCGATCTTGTTGACGAAGATCAGGGTGGGGATGCCGAGCCGGCGCAGCGTGCGCATCAGCACGCGGGTCTGCGGCTGCACGCCCTCGACGGCGGAGACGACGAGCACGGCGCCGTCGAGCACGTTCAGCACCCGCTCCACCTCGGCGATGAAGTCGGGGTGGCCCGGTGTGTCGATCAGGTTGACGGTGACGTCGCCGAGGGCGAACGAGACGACGGCGGACCTGATGGTGATGCCGCGCTGGCGCTCCAGCGCGAGCGAGTCGGTCTGGGTGCTGCCGTCGTCGACGCTGCCGAGCCGGTCGATCACCCCGGCGTGGTGCAGCAGTCGCTCGGTCAGGCTGGTCTTACCTGCGTCGACATGGGCCAGAATTCCCAGATTGAGAAGTGTCACGGAGCGTCATGTCCTCGGAATTGGTGGTCATCCGGTGATGGGTGGACATGAACGTCTTCCGCATCGTCGTCTCCTCGTCCTCGTCTCGGGGCCTGGGCAGCAGCCGGACAGCCGTCCGACCGGCCGGTCCGCGGGAGTACAGCAGACGGCCGGCCGGGCCGGCAACGGAATTCCGGCGGCGGCCGCGGCCCTCAGGCCGGCAGCGGCGGCAGGTTGTGGTTGAGCCGGAAGGTGTTGGCCGGATCGTGGGCCGCCTTCAGGGCGGTGAGCCGGCGGTGGTCCGCCGCCTCGTAGGCGGTGCGCACCCGGTCGGCCGAGGCCGGCTCGCCGGGGTCGGTGCCGTGACCCATGAAGTTCACCAGGCGCCCGGTGAACCGCCGGCCCAGCGCGTCCAGCAGGGTGCGGTGGGCGGCCAGGGCCCGCGCGTCGTCCGGGCCGCCGAGCCGGGAGAGCACGCCCAGGCTGTAGCGGGCGTCCCGGTGGCCGACGGCGTTGGGCACGGCCGGGGGCCGGGCCAGCGCTCCGCCGAGGTGTCGCAGTTCGACGATGCACCGCACCTCCGCCTCCGGTCCCGCGTGCTCGACGATGCTGCGTGCCGCGGCCTCGTCCAGATCGTCGAGCAGAGCGACGTCGCCGTTCCACGGCATCGGCATCGGCGGGTCGTTGTGCACCGTGGCGGACGCGGTGTACGGGAGGCCGGCGAGGTGGTCGAGCAGCCGCGGACCCAGGGCGCGCAGCGGCGCCACGCACCGCTCCCCCGCCGCCTCGTCCCCGGTCCAGGCGATGCGGACATGCGCCACGTGCCGCCCGCGCAGCGGTTCGGGGAGCGCGGGGGCGTCGGGCAGCGGCACCAGGGCCAGCGAGGAGTTCATCTCCTCGGGCACGGTCGCGGTCCAGCGGCGGTACCCGTCGAGGATCTCGGCGGCGCGCGCCGCGGTGCCCGCGTCGAAGTACAGGCCGCCGCCCCAGATCCGGGTCACCGGCACCAGTTCGATCTCCAGGGCGGTCACCACCCCGAAGTTGTCGCGCCCGCCGCGCACCGCCCAGAACAGGTCGGGCTCGGTGTCGGCGGTGAGCCGGCGGGACCGGCCGTCGGCGGTGACCAGGTCGAGGGCGTGCACCCGGTCGGCCGCGTAGCCGAAGGTGCGGCCCAGCAGCGGCAGCCCGCCGCCGACGGTGTACCCGACCGCGCCGACATGCGGCGCGGAGCCGCTCAACGGGGCCAGCCCGTGCCGGGACGCGGCCTCGATCACCTCACCCCAGCGGACGCCGGCGGCCAGCCGCGCCCGGCGGGTGGCGGGGTCGATACTGACGCCTGTCATCCGGCGGGTGGTGACCAGCACCCCGCCGGCGGCGCCGAACGCGGCCCCGTGCCCGGTGGCGGAGACGCCTACGGGCAGGCCCGCCGCGGCGGCCAGGGCAACCGCCGCCCGCACGTCGTCCGCCCCGGTGGCGCCCACGATCACGTCGGGTCGCTGGTCGACGGCGGTGTTGAACCCCGAACGCTCGGCGTCGTACCCCTCGTCGCCCGGCACCAGCACCGGGCCGCGGGCCCGGTCCCGCAGCGTGGCGAGGTCCTTGTCGAGTAGGCCCATGTCCTGCCCCTTCCTCCTGCGTTCGCTGTCGCGCTCCCGCGGCCGTGTCGCACGCCTGCCGCCGGTCGCGTCCCGCAGACTGCCTCCCTAACCTGACATGTGCCGTCAGCTTTTCCGCGCCATGCTGGGCCGGTGAAATCCGATCGCCTGCTCTCCCTGCTGCTCCTGTTGCAGACCCGCGGCCGCGTCCCGGCGGCCGAGCTCGCCGCGCGCCTGGAGGTGTCGGTGCGCACCATCTACCGGGACGTCGAAAGCCTGTCGACGGCCGGCGTGCCGGTGTACGCCGAGCGCGGGCGGCACGGCGGCATCGCGTTGCTGCCCGGTTTCCGCACGGACGTGACGGGCCTCACGGCGGAGGAGGCGCGGGCGCTGTTCGTGCTGGTCGCGCCGGGCACGCACGAGGCGCTCGGGCTGCACGAGGCGCTCGCCTCGGCGCTGCGCAAGGTGATGGCGGCGCTGCCGGCCCCGCACCGGCCGGCGGCGGAGCTGACCAGTCGGCGCCTCCTGGTGGACCCGGACCGCTGGCTGGCCAGACCACAGCCGAGCATCGACCTGGGAGTGCTGCAGGACGCCGTCTTCGCCGATCGGCGGCTGCGGATCCGCTACCGACACAGCGGCGCGGCCGAACCGCGCACCTACACCGTGGATCCCTATGGGCTGGTCGCCAAGGCGGGCGTCTGGTACCTCGTCGCCGACCGGCGGGGCGCGCCCCAGCTGTTCCGGGCCGACCGGCTGATGACGGCCACGCTGACCGACGCGCCGGTGCGGCGCCGCGCCGTGGAACTCACAGACGTCTGGGAGGTGCTGCGGCGGCAGGTGGAGCGACGGCCGGTGGCGCTGCGGGTGCGGGCCCGGGTGCGGCGCGCCCGCTTCGACCTCTTCGTGCGCCTGGCCGGCCCCCTGGTCCTGGAGCAGGCCGACCCGGCGGAAGCGGCCGAGGCGGCTCAGACCGCGTCCTGGGTGGAGGTGACGCTCGGCTACGAGGCCCCCGGCGCGGTGCACCAGCTGTTGCAGCTGGGGACCGACGTGGAGGTCCTCGACCCCCCGGAGGCGCGGGCGATGCTGGCCCGCACGGCGGCCGCGGTCGCCGCCCGGTACGCGGAGCGGGACCGGGGGGACGGCGACGCGGCCGAACAGGCGCCCGGATAGGTTGGCGGCCATGGAACGGGGCGAACTGCTGGGAACCGGGCGGACGGCGGACGTGTTCGCCCTGGACGACCTCCGCGTGCTGCGCCGTTACCGCGCGGGCACCGACGCCACCGCGGAGGCCCGGGTGATGGCCCACGTCGCGGCGCACGGGTACCCGGTGCCGGCGGTCTTCCCCGGCGCGGCGGACCCGGCCCGCGGCGATCTCGTGCTGGAGCGGCTGACCGGGCCGACCCTGGCCGCCGCCGTGCTCGCCGGGGAGGTGGCCGCGGAACGGGCGGGGACGATACTGGCCCGGCTGCTGAACGCGCTGCACCAGCTGCCGCCGCGACAGGGGGCGGAGCCGGACGCCCGGGTGCTGCACCTGGATCTGCACCCCGAGAACGTGCTGATGACCCCACGCGGCCCGGTGGTCATCGACTGGGCGAACGCCGTCGAGGGACTGCCGGGGTACGACCGCGCGGTCTCCGCGCTGATCCTCGCCGAGGTCGCGGTCGGCGATGACCTACCGGACACCCCGCTCAAGGCGGACGGCGTGCGCCGGATGCTCGGGGCGCTGCTGGCTCGGCTGGACCCGGCCGGCGGTCCGGCCGACCGGGACGGCTGGCCGGCCCATCTCGCCCGGGCGCACGCCCTGCGCGCGGCGAACAGCACGCTGAGCGCCGAGGAGCGGGCGCGGCTGGGCGAGGCGGTGGCGCTGGTCGAGGCGGTCAGCCCAGCCGCAGGTTCCAGTGGCCGCGCGCCCCGCTGATGCTGACCACGGAGAGCGGATGGACCTCCGTGCGCCAGTACGACTGCGGTGGCGCCTTGAGCGCGTAGAGCATGGCCGCGCGGATCACCGAGGACTCGGTCACCGCGACGATCCTGCCGTCCCCCTCGATGGGCCGGGTGTCCAGCCAGCCGCCCACCCGGGAGACGAAGGACAGCAGCGGCTCGCCGCCATGCGGGGCCGAGCGCGGATCGGACAGCCACAGGTCCACCGCCTCCGGCTCCCTGGCGGCGACCTGCTGCAACGTCATGCCCCGCCAGTGCCCCATGTCGCAGTCCCGCAGCGCCGGCTGGGCGATCGGCGAGAGTCCGAGCGCGTCGCCGGTCTGCCGGCTGCTCGGGGTGGGCGAGCAGTAGCGCAGTTCCGCGGCCGCCAGGGGCACCAGGGCCGGGATGGCGCGCTCCACCGCGTGCCACCCCGCAGTGTCGAGTGGGCGGTCATCACCGAAACGGGCGTCGAGAAGCGGCGCACTGCGCGCTGCGGCGATCAGCGTGACCAGCATGCGGCGATCGTACGAGCAGCCGAACAGACGCACCAGCAGGGAACGTGAAGCCGAAAGGGAAATCCTGCGAGCCGCAGGCCGCCCCGTTCGAGGATCAGAACTCCCTTATCTCGCCCGGCACTTCAGCACCAACCGCGCGCAACAGCCGCAGACCCGCCAGGAGTTCGCCCCCCACCGGCTGGCTGCCTTGCGTCGACCGTCCCCTCGGGCGGTTCCGGCCAGCGGTGGTAGCCGCCGTGCGGCGCCTGGGCCAGCCGGCTCCCACCCGCTCAGCCGCCGCTCGCCCCAGGGCCGCGCGACCGTACTGATCCGGCGGGCCGGCCCGGCCCACGCCGGCCGGACGAACCCGCCGTAGACTGGAGACAACGTGATCTGTATCACTTATAGGACGGGAGGTACCTCCTGATGCGAGCCAACGTCGGCGACCGGCTGCTGACCCACGGCCGGGTCGTGGGTCAGCAGGACCGGGAGGGCGAGATCGTCGAGGTGCTGGGGAGCGAGGGCGGGCCGCCGTTCCGCGTCCGCTTCACCGACGGGCACGAGAAGGTGCTGTCACCCGGCCCCGACTCCGTCGTGGAACACCGCGCCGAGCGGCCCGCGGGCGGGCGCCCGTAGGCCCGGCCCCGACCCAGGTCAGGACCCTAGTAGGCGACGGTGAACCGGGCGCCGTGGTGCTGGGGGCGCTCCGCCTCGTCCAGGAGGGCGACGGCGAGGTCGGCCGTGGAGATCGTCGAGCGGCCCTCGCGGTCGATGAGCAGCTCGTCGGCGCCCAGGCGGTAGCGACCGGTACGCTCGCCGGGCACCAGCAGGGCGGGCGGGCTGAGGTAGGCCCAGTCCACGTGGGTGGCCGCGCGGCAGACGGCGAGCTGGAGGGCGCTGGCCCGGGCGATGGGGTGCCAGGCGGGCGGGCACAGGGCGGGGTCGTCGAGCACGGTTCCGCCGCCGGTGCCGGGGACGGTGAGGGTGGCCGCGCCGCCGACGAGCAGGAGGCGGGTGCCGGTGCGGGCGAGGCCGGCGAGCAGGGCTCGGGTGGTGGTGACCAGCTCGCGCTCGCTGCCCGGGGCCGGGCGGGTGGCGCCGATCACGAGGTCCCTGCCGCCGCTCAGTATCACCACGTCCTCGACGTTCCCCGCGTCGCCGCGGACGAGGCCGGCGGCGGGGCGGCGGGACACGGCGGTGACGTCGTGGCCTCGGCGGTGGGCCTCGGCCACCACCTGGCGGCCCACGCCGCCGGCGGCCCCGAAGACGGTGATACGCATCTGCATGGTCAGCCCTTTCGGCTGGTCAGCTGGCGGTGGCCATGGCGTTCCGAGGCCCACAGGGCGACCGTTCCGGCCGCCAGTGCCGTGCCGAGGGCGCATACGCCGTGCCAGCCCGCGGCGTCCCAGATGAGGGCCGTCAGCGCGGAGCCGGCGGCGCCGCCGGCGAAGAAGCAGGTCATGAAGGCGGAGTTGACGCGGTTCCGGGCCTCGGGGCGGAGCGCGTAGACGGCGTTCTGGCTGGCGTTGAGCACCGCGGCCTGGGCGACGTTCATCGCGATCACCCCCACGGCAAGCCACAGCACCGACCGTTCGGCGGCCAGCAGCAGCAGCCAGGAGGCGGTCAGCAGCACCGTCCCGGCGGCGGTGACCGCGTGCGCGTGGCCGCGGTCGACCAGGCGGCCGGCGAGCGGCGTCGTGGCCACGCCGGCCGCGCCGACCAGGCCGAAGAGCCCGATGGCGGCCTCGGACCAGTCGTAGGGCGGCCGGGCGAGCAGGAACGTCAGGGCGGTGAACTGTGCGCTGAAGGAGGCGAGCAGCAGGGCGGCCATCGCGGCACGCCGGCGGAGCAGCGGCTCGCTGCGCAGCAGGCCGAGGGTGGAGCGGAGGAGGGCCGGGTAGGACAGGCCGTCGGCGCCGGCACGCAGGCGCGGCAGATGGCGTGCGAGCAGTAGCGCCATGGCGGCCATGAGGAGGGCGGTGACCCAGTAGACCGTGCGCCAGCCACCCACTTCGGCAAGGGCCCCGGAGGCCGTGCGCGCCAGCAGGCCGCCGAGCAGGATTCCGGCCATCACGGTGCCCGTGACCCGGCCGCGAGCCGCCGGAGCCGCGAGGGTGACGGCGAGCGGAACGATGACCTGGGCGCCGACGCAGGTGAACGCGATCAGCGCGGTGCCGGCCAGCAGCAGCGGACCGTTGGGTGCGGCGGCGGTCAGTGCCAGGGAGACGGCCGTGACGGCGAAGAGGGCGACCGCCAGCCGCCTGCGGTCCAGCACGTCGCCGAGGGGGACGAGCAGCATCAGGCCGAGCGCGTATCCGGCCTGGGAGGCGGTGACGAGGAGGCCGGCGACCGTGGCGCTGACGTGCAGTTCGCGGGTGATGAGGTCGAGCAGGGGCTGCGCGAAGTAGAGCCCGGCGACGGACAGGCCGGTCGCCGTGGCCATGAGCAGCAGCAGCCCTCGGCGGAGGTCTTCCGCGCCCTGTGGGGTGCTCGCCTCATTCGTCCGGTGGTGCGTCGAGGTGTTCGCCATGCGCACCAGCATCGAGGCCGGCACATCGATGAGTCCAACACATCGTTCTCATGCCAGCGATCTCGATTTGAGATCGTTGGGTACGATCGACGGCGATGGAACTCCAGCAGATGCGCTACGTCGTCGCGGTCGCCGAACTGGCGAACTTCACGCGGGCCGCCGAGCGCTGCCATGTCGTCCAGTCCGCGCTGAGCCACCAGATCGCCCAGTTGGAACGGGAGCTGGGCGCCCGGCTGTTCGAGCGCACCAGCCGGCGGGTGCGGCTGACCCCCGCCGGGGAGGCGTTCCTGCCCGCGGCCCGGCAGGCGCTCGAGGCGGCCGAGCGGGCTCGCGCCGAGGTGGCCGCGGCGGCCGGGGAGATCCGGGGACGGCTGGCCATCGGCACCATCCCGACCGTGGCGGCGGTGGACCTCCCGGAGGCGCTGAGGGAGTTCCGGCAGCGGCATCCGCGGGTGCGAATCAGCCTGCGGGTGGACGGAAGCGGGCCCCTGACCAGGGGCGTCCGCGAGGGCGTGTTGGACCTCGCGTTCCTCGGCCTGCCGCCCGGCGACCGGCCGAAGGGCGTGCGCGGCCGGGAGCTGGCGCGGGACGAACTGGTGGCCGTGGTCGCGCCCGGGCACCCACTGGCGGCCGAGCCGGAGGGGGCGGTGACCCTGCGGCGCCTCGCCGAGGAGGTGTTCGTGGACTTCCCCGAGGGCAGCGCCGGCCGTGCCCAGTCGGACGTGGCCTTCTCGGCGGCGGGCCTGACGCGGGACGTCGCCTTCGAGGCGAACGGCCTGGAGCTGCTGATCGCGCTCGTCCGCAACGGCCTGGGGGTCGGCATGGCGCCCTCCTCCATCGCCTCGCGCTTCCCGGACCTGCGCGCGGTGCGGGTCGGCGACGCCCCCCGCCGGGTGGAACATCTCGTCTGGAGCAACCTGCCACCCTCGCCCGCCGCCGCGGCGTTTCTGGCGGGCCAGGGCATCGTGCCGGGGCCCGCCCGGTAGCCGGCGGAGCGCGGCGAGCGGCCGCCACCGGGTCCGCGCCCGGACGCGGCGTGGCCGTGTCCGGGCGCGGGTGTTCGTGACGGATGTGCGCGGGGTCAGATGCGGCCGACGCCGGCGCCGTTCATGACGCTGTTCTTGACGCTCGAGGCGGAGTCCAGGCTGTAGCCGTAGGAGACGCCGCCGACCGAGCCACAGGTCTCGCCGGAGCCGGAGCTGACGAAGTAGTTGTTCTGGGCCCGCAGCGAGCCGGCGGGCGAGTCGCCCTCACCGCAGTGGTACGGGTCGTCGGTGTTCTCGAAGTAGTTGCCCTCGACCAGGACGGCGCCCTCCATGGTGGCGGCCACGCCGTAGCTGCCGACGCCGTCGTAGTAGTTGTTGTAGACGTGCACCACGTTGCCGAAGCGGACGCGCGGGTTGCGCTGGTTGGTGCCGTCGAACCAGTTGTGGTGGTAGCTGACGTGCAGCTTGCCGCGGTCCTCGGAGCCGTTGCCGTCGTCGTGACCGAGCAGCATGTTCTTGTCCTGGCCGTACATGCGGTTCCAGGACACGGTGATGTTGTCCGAGGCACGCTTGATGTCGATGCCGCCGTCGCTGGCACCGGTGACGGTGTTGTGGTCGATCCACACGTTGGTGGAGTACTGCACGTTGATGGCGTCGTCGTTGGAGCCCGACAGCGTCAGGTTCTGGATGATGACGTTGTTGGCGTTGGCGACGTTCAGGCCGCTGCCGCTGATGCGCCCCGAGGTGCCGACGCCGATGATCGTCTTGTTCGAGGCCACCTTGGTCATGCTGCTGAGGTTGATGGTCCCGTTGACCCGGATCTCCAGGGTCGAGCTGCTTTTCGCGTAGTTGGTGAAGTCGGTGGCGTTCGACACCGTGACGACGCTGCCGCCCGCGCCGCCGGTCGTGCTGCGACCGTAGCCGGTCGGCGTGCCGACGACGTACGTGTCGGCCTCCTCTGCGGCGCTGGCCGCCGCTCCGTTGATCGCGGTGAATCCCGCGAGGGTCGCCACCGCCGTGGCGACCGCCGCGAAGCTGGCCAGTCTGAACCGTGCGCTCGTCCTGCGCATGACATCTCCATCCAGGAATGCTGGTGGCTGGGGGGTGGGGGTGTGACTGGTAACGCCCGGAGCACCGGTGCCGCGCGGCTCGGCATGGACATGCTAAGACGGAGTTTGTGGACGATGAGGGGCCAAGTGTGGACTATTGCGCGCTCTCGTGGAGTTGCTGAAACCGCGACGAAACCGAATTCGGCCACCTGTGCCCAACCAGTGACGGGTTCACGCCACACGAATGCCGGGCCCCCGCGACGGGGACCCGGCATCGTGGCCCTGGGACACGGGTCAGGAACGGCCGGCCTCGGGCGGGGCCGGCCTCCCGTTGCCGGGCGGCGGTCCGCCTACCGGCCGGCCTCGGCGCCCCGGGCCGCGTCCCCGTGGTGACCGTGGTGCTGGTCCTGGTAGTGGTCCTCGTACACCCGCGCCATGGCGCCGATCGGGTCGTTCACCACGTACGTCGCGGAGTAGAAGACGTTGCCGGTCACCTCGGGGTAGTCCTGGCACAGCGTCAGGTGGCGGGACAGTTCGGCGGGGTCCTGCCATTCGGCGGGCTGCGCCGGATCGCCGGCCTTGTACAGCGCCTCGCCGATGTAGAGGTCCACGCCGGTGCCGCTGGCCACTTCGGCCCACCAGGGCACCAGAACCGCGTAGTCGGCCACGTCGAAGCCGATGTTCCAGTAGACCTGCGGGATCACGTAGTCCAGCCAGGACTCCTGGACCCACATGCGCACATCGGCGTACAGGTCGTCGTACGTCTCCACGCCGCCCTGGGTGGCGGAGCCGAGCGGGTCGGTGCTCTGGTTGCGCCAGACGGCGAACGGGCTGACGCCGAAGGGGATGCCGGGGCGCGCCGCGTGCACCCGGTCACGCATCTCCTGGACCAGCAGGTTGATGTTGTTCCGCCGCCAGTCGCCGAGGTCGGTAAAGTCGCCGCCGTACTCGGCGAAGGCCGCCGCGTCGTCGAAGGTCTGGCCCGCCACCGGGTAGGGGTAGAAGTAGTCGTCCCAGTGCACCCCGTCCAGTTCGTAGCGCTCGACGGCGTCGATCATGGCGTCCTGCACGAAGGTGCGCACGTCCGGGATGCCGGGGTTGTAGTACAGCTTCCCGCCGTACGGCACCACCCATTCGGGATGCTCCCGCGCCGGGTGCCCCTCGGCCAGCTTCGAGGGGTCGGTGTGCATCGCGATCCGGTACGGATTGAACCACCCGTGCAGCTCCAGGCCGCGCTCGTGCGCCGCCTCGACCGCGAACTCCAGCGGGTCCCAGCCGGGATCCTGCCCCGGCACGCCGGTCAGCCACTCCGACCACGGTTCGAAAGGCGAGGGCCAGAACGCGTCCGCCGTCGGCCGGATCTGGAGGAACACGGTGGTGAGGTTCAGGCCCACCGCCGTGTCCAGCAGGCTCGTCAGCTCGGTCTGTGCCTCACGCGACGTCAGACCGGGCTCCGAGGGCCAGTCTATGTTCGCGACCGAGGCGATCCACATGCCGCGCAGCGCGGTCGCGCTGGAGCCGCCGTGGCCGTGTCCGCGCCCGCGTGCCGCGAGCGCCTCGCTGGTCAGCACGGACGCCGACGCCTGGGTGAGCGTCGCCATTCCGGCGACCGCTCCGGCGGCGGCCGCGGTCATGGTCCTGCGGGTGATGGGTGCCATGCGTGTCGTACCCCCTGCTGTGGCTGGTAGCGGATTCCTGCCCTGACACAACCTTCCCAGCCCTCCCCGTAATGTCCTTGTGACACACCCTTATGCGAACAACATTCGACAGTTAGCATCAGCGACACGCGCGACTGGGAGCGCTCCCATCGGGCGCCTCGCCCTGCCGTTCCGTGTGTCCCCCCACCGCCCGCCGAGAGTCCGGTCGGCGGATCGAGGAGAGGAGTGCCACCGTGCGCAGATGGAAGCAGGCGACCGGGCTGCTGGCCGCCCTCGCGCTGACCGGCGGGCTTTTCGCCGCCACCGCGACCACGGCCAGCGGCGAACCGGAGTCCGGGGCGCCGTCGTCCGCCGCGGCCGAGCCACTGGCCGAGGACTACGCGTGGCAGAACGCGCAGATCGCCGGCGGCGGCTTCGTGCCCAGCATCGTGTTCAACCGCTCCGAGCCGGACCTCGCCTACGCCCGCACCGACATCGGCGGCGCCTACCGCTGGAACGAGCAGGGCCAGGAGTGGATTCCGCTGCTCGACCACGTCGGCTGGGACGACTGGGGCTACAGCGGCGTCGCCTCGATCGCCACCGACCCGGTGGACCCCGACCGCGTCTACGCCGCGGTGGGCAGCTACACCAACGACTGGGACCCGAACAACGGGGCCATCCTCCGCTCGTCCGACCGCGGCGAGACCTGGCAGACCACCGAGCTGCCGTTCAAGGTCGGCGGCAACATGCCGGGCCGCGGCATGGGCGAACGCCTCGCCGTGGATCCCAACGACAACGACGTGCTCTACTTCGGCGCGCCCAGCGGCAACGGCCTGTGGCGCAGCACCGACGCCGGGGTCACCTGGCAGGAGGTCACCGCCTTCCCCAACCCGGGTGACTACGCCATCGACCCGAGCGACTCCACCGGCTACCTCAGCGACCTCATCGGCGTGGTCTGGGTGACCTTCGACCCGCGCGGCGGCTCGCCCGGCAGCCCGACGCAGACCCTCTACGCCGGCGTGGCCGACCTGGAGCAGAGCATCTACCGCTCCACCGACGGCGGCGCCAGCTGGGAGCCGGTGCCCGGCGCGCCGACCGGTTTCCTGCCGCACAAGGGGGTGCTGGACGAGGAGACCGGCGACCTCTACGTCACCACCAGCAACGACCCGGGCCCGTACGACGGCACGGACGGCGAGGTCTGGAGCCTCGACACCGCCACCGGCGCCTGGACGGACATCTCCCCCGTCCCGTCCGGGTCCGACCGCTACTTCGGCTTCAGCGGCCTGACCGTCGACCGGTCCAACCCCGGCACGCTGATGGTCACCGGCTACAGCTCCTGGTGGCCGGACACCCAGATCTTCCGCTCCACCGACGGCGGCGCCACCTGGACCCGGGCCTGGGAGTTCACCAGCTACCCGAACCGGGACAACCGCTTCGACCTTGACGTCTCCTCGGTGCCCTGGCTCGACAACGGCACCACCCCGCAGCCGCCGGAGGAGAACCCGAAGCTCGGCTGGATGACCGAGGGCCTGGAGATCGACCCCTTCGACCCCGACCGCATGATGTACGGGACCGGGGCCACGCTGTACGGGACCACCAACCTCACGAACTGGGACAGCGACCAGACGATCACCATCGAGCCGATGGTGTCGGGTCTGGAGGAGACCGCGGTCAACGATCTGGCGGCCCCGCCCGGCGGCGTGGAACTGCTCAGCGGCCTCGGCGACATCGGCGGCTTCCGGCACGCCGACGTGGACCAGGTGCCGGCGACGTCGTTCCCGACCTTCGGCACCACGACCAGCCTGGACTTCGCCGAGTCCAGCCCGGGCACCGTGGTCCGGGTCGGCAACCACGTCGGCGACGGCACGGCGCCCACCATCGGCTTCTCCACCGACGGCGGCGCCAACTGGTTCCAGGGCACCCGGCCGGTGGAGAGCGCCAACGGAGGCACGGTCGCCGCGGCGGCCGACGGCAGTTCCTTCGTCTGGGCGCCGTCCGGCACGGCCGTCTACCGCACGGAGGGCTTCGGCCAGTCCTGGACCCGGTCCCAGGGCATCCCGCAGGGCGCCAGGGTGGAGGCCGACCGGGCGGATCCCGACCTCTTCTACGGCTTCCACCAGGGCACCTTCTACGTCTCCACGGACGGCGGCGCGACGTTCACCGCCTCCCCCGCGACCGGGCTGCCGAGCGGCGAGGCCCGCTTCGGCGCGGTCGCCGGCACCCGCGGCGACGTGTGGCTGGCCGGCGGCACGGGGCTGTGGCACTCCACCGACGCCGGGCGGACGTTCACCCGGGTGACCGGCGTGCAGGCGGACACCATCGGCTTCGGCGCGGCCGCGCCGGGCGCCGACTACCCGGCCCTGTACAGCAGCGGCGTGGTGGACGGGGTGCGCGGCATCTACCGGTCCGTCGACGCCGGGGAGACCTGGGAGCGGATCAACGACGACGAGCACCAGTGGGCCTGGACCGGCGCCGCGATCACCGGCGACCCGGACGTCTACGGGCGTGTCTACGTCAGCACCAACGGCCGCGGCGTGATCTACGGCGAGCCGTCCGGCGGCTGAGGCCCCCGGCTCGCCCGCCCCGCCGCGCGGTCCGTCACCCCGCGCGGCATCCCGGGGAGGACCGGCTCCGGCCGGTCCTCCCCGTCGCCGTGCCGCGCCGAGCCCCGGGGTACGGTCGTTGCCCACGGCAGAAAGGGGCAGGTGTGAGTGACATCGAACGCGTCGGCGTGGTGGGCTGCGGCCAGATGGGCGCGGGCATCGCGGAGGTCTGCGCCCGGGCCGGGCTCTCGGTCCAGGTCGCCGAGACCACCGGGGAGGCGCTGGAGCTGGGCCGCACCCGGCTGGTCAACTCCCTGGACCGGGCCGCCGAGCGCGGCAAGCTCACGGAGGAGGAGCGGGACGCCGCCCTGGCCCGGCTCAGCTTCACCACCGACCTGGGCGAGTTCGCCGACCGGGATCTGGTGGTCGAGGCGGTGGTGGAGAACGAGCAGGTCAAAACGGAGATCTTCCGGGTGCTCGACCATGTGCTGACCCGCCAGGACGCGATCCTGGCCACCAACACCTCGTCGGTGCCGGTGGTGAAGCTGGCGGTGGCCACCTCGCGGCCGGCCCAGGTGCTCGGCATCCACTTCTTCAACCCCGCCCAGGTGCAGCGTCTGGTCGAACTGATCCCCGCGCTGACCACCAGCGAGGACACCATGCTGCGGGCCGAGGCGCTCGTGGTCAGGACGCTGGGCAAGCACCCGATCCGCGCCCAGGACCGGTCGGGCTTCGTGGTCAACGCGCTGCTGATCCCGTACCTGCTGGCGGCGATCCGCATGTTCGAGTCGGGGGCGGCGGGCCGGGAGGACATCGACAGCGGCATGGAGCTGGGCTGCGCCCATCCCATGGGGCCGCTCCGGCTGGCCGACCTGATCGGCCTCGACACGGTGACGGCGATCGCCGACTCGATGTACGAGGAGTACCGCGAGGTCGCGCACGCCGCTCCCCCGCTGCTGCGCCGGATGGTGGCGGCCGGCCATCTGGGGCGCAAGACCGGCTCGGGGTTCTACGCGTACGGCTGACCGGGCCGCGGCCGGCGGGCCGCGATCAGGAGGCGCGCCTGCCGCCGGACGCCCGCTTCCTGGCCGGCGCCTTCTTCTTCTGCTGCTCGCCCTCCTGCTTCTTCGTGCCCTTCGCCGCGGTCTTGCCTGTGGTGCTCTTCTTCTCCGTGGACTTCTTCGCCGGAGACTTCTTCGCCGGAGACTTCTTCGCGGCGGTCTTCTTGGCCGCCGCCTTCTTCGCCGGCGCCTTCTTGGCCGTCTTCCCGGCACCCGAGCCGCCGAGCTCGGTGACCGTGGCCTCGCCCGCCTCCTCGCCCCGGGCGTGGCGGGCGCTGCGGACGCTGTCCTCCAGGGCGGACATCAGGTCGATGACCTTGCCACCGGCCTCGGCCGGCTCGCGCGGCCGCTCCGGCTCCGCGCCGGCCAGCTTGGCGCTGACCATCGCCTCCACGGCCTCGCGGTACTCATCGTGCAGTTCCTCCAGTTCGACCGAGCCCAGGGTGTCCATCAGCGTGTCGGCGAGGTCCAGCTCGGCGTCCCGCACGGTGACCTTCTCGCTGGGCGCCAGGCCGGCCGCGGACCTGATCTCGTCCGGCCACAGCAGCGTGTGCATGCCCAGCACCTCCTCCCCGTCCCCCTCCAGCGCCCGGACCAGGGCCAGCGTCTCGCGGCCCCGCATCGCCAGCTTGGCGATGGCGCCCCGGTCGGCGCGGCGCAGCGCCTCGCGGAGCAGCGCGTAGGGCTTGGCCGCGCCGGCGTCGGGCGTGAGGTAGTAGGAGCGGTCCAGCTGGTAGGGGTCGATGGAGTCGATCGGCACGAAGCCGAGGATGTCCACGGTCCGGGCGGTGGGCAGCGGCAGGGACTCCAGGTCGCCGTCGGTGAGCGGCACGAGCACCCCGTCCGCCGTCTCGTACGCCTTGCCGATCTCGTCGCCGGTGACCTCGCGGCCTTCCTCCTCGCACACCTTGCGGTAGCGGATCTTCCCCAGGTCGGCGGTGTGGACCTGGCGGAAGGAGACGCTGTGGTTCTCGGTGGCGCTGACGACCCGGATGGGAATGCTCACCAGACCGAAGGATATGGACCCTTTCCATATGGTTCGCATGACCTGCCCCTTTCGTGCAGTCTCAGAGTATGCCGGTCGTCAGGGTCGAGGGACGTCGTCTGCAGCTGTCCAACCTCGACAAGATCATCTACCCCGACGGCACCACGAAGGGTGAGGTGCTGCACTACTACGCGGCCACGGCCGCGGTGCTGCTCCCTCATATCGTCGACCGACCGCTGAGCCTGCTGCGCTTCCCCGACGGCCCTGAGGGGGAGACGTTCTTCACCAAGAACGTGCCGCCGGGCACACCCGACTGGGTGACGGTGCGCGACGTCCCGCGTTCGAAGGGCCGGACCATCAGGCACGTGCTGGCCCAGGACGTGCCGTCGGTGGTGTGGGTGGCGAACCTGGTGGTGGAGTTCCACGTGCCGCAGTGGACGGTGGACGCGCCGAGGGTGGCGAACCGCCTGGTCTTCGATCTGGACCCGGGAGCGCCGGCCACGATCGTGGAGTGCTGCGAGGTGGCCCGCTGGCTGCGGGACCGCCTCGCGGCGGACGGCCTGACGGCGTACCCGAAGACCTCGGGGGCCAAGGGGCTGCACCTGCTGTGTCCGCTGAGCCCGGTCGACTCGGCGCGGACGTCGCGGTACGCGCGGGCCCTGGCGGTGGAGGCCGCCGCGGCGCTGCCGGGGCTGGCCATCTCCGAGATGGCCCGGCACCGGCGGCCGGGACGCGTCTTCATCGACCACAGCCAGAACGCGGCCGCGAAGACCACGGCGGCGCCGTACACGCTGCGCGCCCGGCCGGAGCCGGCCGTTTCCACGCCGCTGACCTGGGACGAGGTCGAGGGCTGCGACGACCCCGACGAGCTGCTCCTCACCCTGCGGGACGTCCCGGACCGCCTCGCCAACCTCGGCGACCTGATGTCCGACCTCCACGACCCCACCCACGCCCGTCCCCTCCCCGACGAGTAGCCCGTCCGGGCGGCAGCGGCTCCCTACCCTCCAGGCCGTACCCCTCCCGGCCTGGAACGAGTCCGACCGCGCCCCGGGCCACGCCACCGCGGCAGGCGCCCATCGCCACGCGTCCGGCGTGAGGCTGCGGCAGGCCTGCGTCGTGGACACTCCGGATGAGGCCACGCGCCCCAGGGCAATGCTGGGCGCCCCGGGGTTCGGGCAGGTGCGGGTCCATGCATGACGCAGGCGGCCGGTTCGGGCTCTTTCCGGGCCATCGGCCGGACAGAGCGCCGCCGCCCTCTGCTGAACGGGTGTCGCCTCGCGACGCCCGTGGAACCCGCGGCAAGCGCTCCGCGCTGGCCTTCGTCCGCCGTGCCGCCGGGTACGTGCCGCGCGCCGAGGCCCGCCCCCTCGGTCCCGGCCGCAGGCCGGAGAGCGTCGATCCTGACGCCGAACCGGCACACGCCCCTCTGATGGCCGCACGGAACCGGCCGGCTCCCCGCCCGCCATAGGGACGGGGAACCGGCCGGTGCGGGCCACGGAACTCCGCGGCGAGCGGCAAGCGCTACGCGCCGCGGAGGGTGGCGCCGGTGCGCTCCGTGGCGGTGGCGACCGCGGCGTCCCGGGCCGCGCTGGCCTCCTCCGCCGTGAGGGTGCGGTCCGGCGCCCGGAAGCGCAGCGCGTACGCGAGGGACTTACGGCCCTCGCCCAGTTGCTCGCCGATGTAGACGTCGAACTGCCGCAGCGACTCCAGCAGCTCGCCGGCGCCGGCGCGCAGCGCCTCCGCCACCTCGGCCGAGGGCACGTCGGCGTCCACCACCAGGGCCACGTCCTGGGTGGCCACCGGGAAGGTGGAGATCCGCGGCGCGGCGGGCGGTCCTGCGCCGGCCCGTTGCAGCAGGTCCAGGTCCAGCTCCATGGCGGACGTGCGGTCCGGCAGCCCGAGCGCCTTCAGCACCCGCGGGTGCAGTTCCCCGGCGTGTCCGACCAGCGTCGGCTCCCCGTCGATCCGCACGGACAGCGCGGCGCAGCGTCCCGGGTGCCACGGCTCGTGCCGGTCGGCGCCCACGGTCAGCTCGGCGCCCGCCTCCCTGGCCACCGCGCGAGCGGCCGCCACGGCGTCGGCCCAGCCGGCGGGCCGGCCCTCGCCCCACCAGCCGGGCAGCTCCCGGTAGCCGGCGAGCGCGACCGCGACGCGGCGCGGCTGCTCGGGCAGCGCCGCGTCGAGCGCGGCGAGTTCCTCGTCGCTGGGCCGGCCGGTGACCGGTAGCGCCGGGGCCGGTGGCTCCTCGCCGGTCGGCCGGAACACCAGGCCGGTCTCGAAGAGCGCCAGGTCGTGACTGCCGCGCCCGTCGTTGCGGCGCAGCGCCTCCAGCAGGCCGGGCAGCAGCGTGGTGCGCAGCTCCGGCTCCTCGTCGGAGAGCGGGTTGACCAGCCGCAGGGTGCGACGCCTGGGGTCGTCCGCCGGCAGTCCGAGCGCGTCGAACGCGGCCTGGCCGACGAACGACGAGTTCAGCGCCTCCACGTAGCCGGCGCCGGCCAGCGCCCGGCCGACGCGGCGGTGCAGCCGCTGCCGCGCCGTGAGCCCCCGGCCGGCCGGCGGCCGGGGCAGCGTGGCGGGCAGCTCCTCGTAGCCCTCCAGCCGGATGACCTCCTCGGCGAGGTCGTTGGGGTCGGTGAGGTCGGGCCGCCAGCTGGGCACGGTGACGGTCAGCTCGTCGATTCCGTAGACGTCGCAGCCGACGTCCTGCAGCCTGCGGACCACGGTCTCGCGGCCGTACGCGACGCCGGCCACCCGGTCGGGGTGGTCGGCCGCGATGGTCAGGGTGCGCGGGGCCCGGTCCTCGGCGTCCGCGACGATCTGGGTCACACCGGGCTCGGCGCGCCCGCCGGCGAGCAGCACCATCAGGTCGACCGCGCGCTGCGCCGCCGCGGCCGCGGCCTGCGGGTCGACGCCGCGCTCGAAGCGCCGGGATGCCTCCGTGGACAGCCGGTGGCGGCGGGCGGTGCGGGCCACCGCGACCGGGTCGAAATGCGCCACCTCCAGCACGATCTCGGTGGTGCCAACGGCCGGCCCGACCAGCGGCTGGACCGCGGCGTCGGCGATCTCGGTGTTGGCGCCGCCCATCACCCCGGCCAGGCCGATCGGCCCGGTGCTGTCGGTGATCACCAGGTCCTCCGGGTCGAGCGCGCGCTCGACGCCGTCCAGGGTGGTCAGCCGCTCCCCCGGCGTGGCGCGGCGCACGCCGATGGGTTCGGAGACCCGCGTCCGGTCGTAGGCGTGCAGCGGCTGACCGAGCTCCAGCATCACGTAGTTGGTGATGTCCACGGCCAACGAGATCGGCCGCATGCCGGCCTTCTGCAGGCGGCGCTGCAACCAGATCGGCGAATGCGCCGAGGGGTTGACGCCGGTGAGGGTGCGGGCCACGAACCCGTCGCAGGCGGGGTCGGCCACCTCCACGGGGAAGCCGTCCTCGTTGCGCGCCGGCACGTCGAGCAGCGCCGGGTCGCGCAGCGGCCGGCCGAACGCGGTGGCGGCCTCCCGGGCGATGCCGCGCAGCGACAGGCAGTAGCCGCGGTCCGGGTTGACCGCGATGTCCAGCACCTCGTCGACCAGTTCGAGCAGTTCGATCGCGTCGGTGCCTGGTTCGTGCTCGGGCGGGAGCACCACGATGCCGGAGTGGTCGTCGCCCAGGCCGAGCTCGGCGGCCGAACAGATCATGCCCTCGGAGACGTGGCCGTAGGTCTTGCGCGCGGTGATCTTGAAGCCGCCGGGCAGCACGGCGCCGGGCAGCACCACGACGACCTTGTCGCCGGGGCGGAAGTTGGCGGCGCCGCAGATGATGTTCTGCGGCTCGCCGGTGCCGTTGGCGTTGCCGACGTCCACCTGGCAGTAGCGGATCGGCTTCTTGAAGCCGGTCAGCTCCTCGATGTCGAGCACCCGGCCGACCACCAGCGGTCCGGTGAGATCGGCGCCGAGCCGCTCGACGGACTCCACCTCGAGGCCGGCGGCGATCAGCCGGCCGGCGACGTCGCGGCCGGTGGTCTCGGCCGGCAGGTCGACGTACTCCCTCAGCCAGGAGAGCGGGACGCGCATCAGATCTCCATTCCGAAGGGGCGGGTGAACCGCACGTCCGCCTCGATCATGTCGCGCATGTCCCGGACGTTGTGCCGGAACATCAGCATCCGCTCGATGCCGAAGCCGAAGGCGAAGCCGCTGTACCGCTCGGGGTCGATGCCGCAGGCGGTCAGCACCCGGGGGTTGACCACGCCGCAGCCGCCCAGCTCGATCCAGCCCTCGCTGGAACAGGTGCGGCAGGGCCGGTCGGGGTTGCCGACCGAGGCCCCGCGGCAGACGAAGCACACCATGTCCATCTCGGCGGACGGCTCGGTGAACGGGAAGTAGTCGGGCCGCAGCCGGGTGCGCATGCCCTCGCCGCCGAACAGCGACTGCACCATGTGGTCCAGGGTGCCCTTCAGATCGGCCATGGTCAGGCCCTCGTCCACGGCCAGCAGCTCGACCTGGCTGAACACCGGCGTGTGCGTGGCGTCCAGCTCGTCGGTGCGGTAGGTGCGGCCGGGGCAGATGACGTAGATGGGCGGCTCGCGGTCGAGCATGGACCGGATCTGCACGGGCGAGGTGTGGGTGCGCAGTACCGTGCCCGAATCGCGTCCCTGGGGCCCGGCGACGAAGAACGTGTCGCTCTCGGTCCGCGCCGGGTGGTTGGGGCCCATGTTGAGCGCGTCGAAGTTGAACCACTCGGCCTCGACCTCGGGACCCTCGGCGACCTCGTAGCCCATGGCCACGAAGACGTCCTCGATCCGCTCGGAGAGCGTGGTGAGCGGGTGCCGGGCGCCGGCGGGCTGACGGTCGTAGGGCAGCGTGACGTCCACCGCCTCCTCGACCAGCATGCGCTCGTCGCGCTCGGCCTCCAGCTCCTCCTCGCGGGCGGCGAGGGCGCGGGTCACCTGGCCGCGCGCCGCGCCGACACGCTTGCCGGCCTCGGCGCGGGCCTGCGGCGGGAGCGCGCCGATCTCGCGGTTGGCCAGCGCCAGCGGCGAGGTGGCGCCGGCGTGAGCGCCCTTGGCCTCGCGCAGCGCGTCGAGGTCGCCGGCGGCGGCGATCGCCGCCAGCGCCGCCTCGCGGGCGCGGTCGATCTCTTCCGGTTTCAGTGCCTCGACCTCGATCGGATCGTACGACTTGTTGGGTGCCGACATCTCTTCCCGTGCTTCCGTGTGGTCTGCGCCGACAGGCGCCGCGCCCCGAGGGTTGAGTCTACGGGGGGTCGGCACGCCGGTGACGCGGTGGTGATACGCGGTGGTTCCGCGCGCGAACGAGGTGCGCGAGGAGGCCCGCGGGCGGCGTGACGGGGCGGGGCCGCACGGGTGCGGCCTGGCCCTCAGGTGAGGAACGCCGGGATGCCCGCGGGCAGGATAAATCGGAAGCGGGCGCCCCCGCCGGCGGAGCGGCCGACCGTGACGGTGCCGCCGTGGGCCTCGACGATGCCCTTGACGATGTACAGGCCGAGGCCGGTGCCGCCGCGGTCGCTGCCGCGCCAGAAGCGCGTGAAGACGCGGTGCATCGCCCCGTCGGGGATACCCGGCCCTTCGTCGCTCACGGTGACGGCCGTCCCTTCCTGACGCGTTCTGTTCGGCGGCACGCCGTGCATCTCGATGGTGACAGTACCCGCGCCGTGCCGCACGGCGTTTTCCAGCAGGTTGCGCAGCACCTGGTCGATCTTGTCGGGGTCGGCCCACAGCGCGGGCATGGGCTCGGCGATGCGCAGCTCGAAGCGGTCGGCCTCACAGCCCCGGCTGACGAGGTTCTCCACATGGCGGCGAACGGCCTCGTCGAGGTGGACCGGCTGCCGGCGGATCTCCAGTCGTCCCGAGTCGATCCGGGAGACGTCGAGCAGCTCGGTGATCAGCCGGGTGACCCGGTCGGCGTCGCCGTCCACAGTCTGGAGCATCAGCCGCTTCTGCTCGTCCGTGAAACGGTCCCACTTGTCCAGCATGGTGGCGGTGAAGCCCTTGATGGAGGTCAGCGGGGAGCGCAGCTCGTGGGCCACGGTCGCGATCAGCTCGGCGTTGCTGCGCTCGCTGCGCTGCCGCGCGTCGGTGCCGCGCAGCGTGACGACCAGCCGCCGCACCGGGCCGCCGGGCCGGATCCGCACGTACCGGGCGGAGACCAGCACCTCGTTGCCGCCGGGCAGCAGCAGGTTGCGCTCCGGCTGCCCGGAGCGGGTGGCCAGGCCTCGGTAGGGCCGGGTGAGCTCCCACCAGCGGCGACCGTCGGGGTCCTCCAGCGGCAGCACCGCCTCGACCGGGCGGCCCAGGGCGTCGGCCGGCCGGGTCCCGGTCAGCCGCGCCGCCTCGGCGTTGAAGCAGCACACCAGGCCGAGCCGGTCGGCCACCACGAGCCCGTCTGGCAGGTCGTCGGGGTGCAGGTCAAGACCTCCGGCACCGGCCGCCCTGTCCATCCGCTGCTGCCCCTCTCCCACTGCTGGTCACCGTCCTCACGCCCGCCGTATCCATCCCTGCCCCGGTCGGGGGCGATGATCACCGCGAAGCGCTCACCGCTCGGCACGACATCCGCCGGGGGCGCGCTGGGCGCGGGCCGAGGCGTAGAGGCAGACGGCGGCGGCGGTGGCCAGGTTCAGGCTCTCCGCGTGGCCGTGGATGGGGACCCGCACGGCGGCGTCCGCGAGCGCCCTGGTGGGCTCGGGCAGGCCCCATGCCTCGTTGCCGAACAGCCACGCGGTGCGGCCGCCCATGGTGCCCGCGTCGAGCTCCGCGTCCAGCTCGCGCTCGCCGCCGCCGTCGGCGGCCAGCACCCGTACCCCCGCCTCCGCCAGACCGCGGGCGGCCCGCTCGACGGGGACCCCGACGGCCACCGGAAGGTGGAAGAGGCTGCCAGCGGAGGCGCGCACCGCCTTCGGGTTGTAGAGGTCGACCGAGGCGTCGGTGAGGATCACCGCCTCCGCCCCCGCGGCGTCGGCGCAGCGCAGCACGGTGCCGGCGTTGCCCGGGTCGCGCACATGGGCGAGCACGGCGACGAGGCACGGGCGGGACACCAGTACCTCCTCCAGCGTCCGGTCCACGAAACGGCACACCCCGACGAGGCCCTGCGGGGTCACGGTCTGCGAGAGCGCGGCGAGCACCTCGGGTCCCGACAGGTGCACCCGGACGCCGGCGTCCCGGGCGGCGTCGAGCAGCTCGCCGTGCCGCTCGGCGGCCTCGACCGTGGCGAACAGCTCGACGAGGGCACCGCCGTCCGGCGTCCGGTGGGCGACCGCCTCCCGGATCGCCTGAGGGCCCTCGGCCAGGAACCGCCGCTCCCGGCCGCGGGCGGTGCGCCGGGCCAGCCGCCTGGCGGCGGCGACACGCGGGGAGCGCGGTGAGGTGAGCTCGACGGCGGGGCCCATGGGCGGCGGCTCGCTTCCGGGAGGGTCCGGGAGGGACGGGGCTGGCGGGCGGGCGGCGAGGCGGCCGCGAGGCCGGGGTACGGACACCACGGACCCGCGGGCGCCGCCCGCGGGTCCGGTCACGGTGTGGTGCTCGGGCTCGTGCCCGAGGTCCGCCCCGGGATCCGTGTCGCCTAATGGATCCCGGTCCGTCAGGCGGCCTTCGGCGCGTTGACGTCGCTGGGCAGCGCCTTCTGCGCGGTCTCGACCAGCACGGCGAACGCGCCGGGGTCGTTGACGGCGAGCTCGGCCAGCATCTTCCGGTCCACCTCGATCTCCGCGGCCTTCAGGCCCTGGATGAAGCGGTTGTAGGTGATGCCGTGCGAGCGGGCGGCGGCGTTGATGCGCTGGATCCACAGCTGCCGGAAGTCGCCCTTGCGCTTCTTGCGGTCGTTGTAGTTGTAGACGAGGGAGTGGGTGACCTGCTCCTTCGCCTTGCGGTACAGCCGAGAACGCTGGCCGCGGTAGCCGCTGGCCTGTTCGAGGATCGCCCGGCGCTTCTTGTGGGCGTTGACCGCCCGCTTGACGCGTGCCACGTGAGTACTCCTTCTAGGGGACCGCGGCGTGCGCGGCCCGGAAACGGATGAGGTCCCGGTCGGCTCTCCGACGCCGCCGCCGTGTGGTGGGCGGTCGGCGCAAGCGGATCACTTGCCGAGCATCTTCTTGATCCTCTTGGCGTCGGCCGGAGCCGTCTCCGTCTTGCCGGCGAGGCGGCGGGTGAGCGTGGACGGCTTGTGCTCCAGGTAGTGCCGGCGACCGGCGCGCTGGCGCATCACCTTGCCGGAGCCGGTGATCTTGAAGCGCTTGCCTGCACCCGTGTGCGTCTTGTTTTTCGGCATGTCGCCGCAACTCTCCTCGTCCGTGGCGCTCCTGGGCGGCCCGATGGCGCGGGGCTCGGGCGGAGCGCGCAGTGCTGTTTCGTGTTGGTGCTAGCGGCGGCCTGGGGGCGCGCCCTCAGGCCGACGTCTTACCCTGCTGGCGTTCGGCCTTGCGGGCGGCCTGCGCCTCCCGGGCCTCGGCCATGGCCTCGGTCTTCTTCTTGTGCGGACCGAGAACCATGATCATGTTCCGCCCGTCCTGCTTCGGGTTGGATTCCACGAAGCCCAGATCCTGGACGTCCTCCGCGAGCCGCTGCAGCAGTCGGTAGCCCAGTTCGGGGCGGGACTGCTCGCGACCGCGGAACATGATCGTGATCTTGACCTTGTCCCCCTGCTTGAGGAACCGGACGACGTGACCCTTTTTGGTGTCGTAGTCGTGCGGATCGATCTTCGGCCGGAGCTTCATCTCCTTGATGACCGTGTGCGCCTGGTTCTTGCGCGCCTCACGGGCCTTCATGGCCGACTCGTACTTGAACTTTCCGTAGTCCATGAGCTTGCACACGGGCGGACGGGCGGTCGCCGCGACCTCGACCAGGTCAAGGTCGTACTCCTGGGCAAGCTCCAGGGCTTTGGCAAGCGGCACGATGCCGACCTGCTCGCCACTGGGACCGACGAGTCGCACCTCGGGGACGCGAATCCGGTCGTTGATGCGGGGCTCGGCGCTGATGGGGCCTCCTCGGTTGCGCCGCACGGTTGCCTGGCGGGCAGCCATGCCGGAATTGTCGTGATGACCACCGCGCCGGAACACAAAGAAGGCCCCGATCGGTACGCAGGCGGGGCTCCTCGGACGGGGAGCACCGCCACGGCACACCGTGGGGCACAGCCTGACCAGTGACCTGCCGGCCGGGAGGGCCGGTCAGGTGGGAGCTAGGAGCCTCCACTTGCGGGCCGGGCGTACTGCCGCCCGGCCGGTCGTCTACCAGATTACCGCACCTGGCGGCGGCGCGCGTCCGGCGGGGCCGGCGGCCAACCGGCGGCTAACCGGGCACCGGGCCCGGGCCGGTGTGCGTCGTGTCCGGGAGGGCGGTCCGGGGATGGAGCAGCAGATGCGCCAGCACCCCGAGGGCCGCGCCGACCAGCGGCATGATGATGAACAGCCACAGCTGGGCCAGCGCCTCGCCGCCGGCGAAAAGCGCGGGTGCGATGCTGCGCGCCGGGTTCACGGACGTGCCGGTCAGCGGGTTGCCGACCAGATGCACCGCCGCCAGGGCGAGCCCGACGGGCACCCCGTCGAAGCCGGCCACGGCGACCGCGCCGCCGCCGGCCCCCTCCGGACGTGGGTAGGTCACCGACAGGTACACGAAGACCAGCAGGCTGGTCAGCATGATCTCGGCGATGATGGCACCGCCCACGGAGAGGTCCACGGCCGAGCGGTCGCCCCAGCCGTTGCTGCCGAAGGACTCGCTGGTCTCCAGGCCCGGCACCTGGTGGGCCAGCAGGAACAGCAGCGCGGCGCCGACGATCGCGCCGATCAGCTGGGCCAGCCAGTAGCCGCCCGCGGTCCTGCGGTCGATCCGCCCGGCGAGCAGCATGCCCAGCGTGACGGCGGGGTTGACGTGACAGCCCGAGACCGGGCCGATGGCGTACATCAGCACCAGCAGCGTGAAACCGAACGCCAGCGCGATGCCGAAGCTGCCGATGTACTCCGACGCCAGCACGACGGAGCCCACCCCGAAGAAGACCAGGGCGAAGGTCCCGAGCAGCTCGCCGGCGAGCGGTTGCGGGCCAGGTTCCCCGCCCCTGAGTGACTCCCTGGACCCCGTGAACAGGTCGGTGAACATCGCGGCCTCCGTGCGTGAGTCCGGGCGTTCGCGCCGTCTCCCTGGCAGTGTCGGGGCGACGGGGCGACGGCGCACCCGGGGAGACCCGGCCGGGTGTCAGCGGCGGTACGTCGGCTCGCCGGGCAGCGGGGTGCCCGGCGGGAGCACGGCAAGGTCGAGGCCGCGCACCAGGTGGCCGCGGAGCACCTCGTCGGCGGCCAGCGCTCGGGCCAGCCGGCCGACCACCCGGGCCGGCGCGGCGTCCGGGTCCAGGGTCACCGCCAGGGTGCCGTCCGCCTGGCCGCCGGGCACCAGCCGGGCGGCCACCACCGCGGGTTCGGCGCCGAGCAGCGCGCGCACCGCCTGGGCCACGGCGGGGTTCTCGGCGGGGGCACCGCCGCCGGCGAGGGCGCGCAGCCCCGGCCCGGTGAGCTCGTAGGTGACCGGCCCGGCCACGTCGAGGACCAGGGTGTGGGCGCGCTCCTGCACTGCGGCGTGCAGCGCCTGGCCCGGGCTGACCGCGACGGGCCGGGCGTCGGGGCGCCAGCGGGCCAGGGTGTCGGTGGCGGTGAACACCGGCAGGGCGCGCCGCCCGCTGGGCAGCGCGAGGGTGAGCACCGCCATGTCGCTGCTCTTCTCGTGCCGGAGGCCGTCGGGCCCGGTCTCGGCCTCGCCGAGCACCGCGACGACCGGGACCAACAGCCGGGAGCGGGCGAGCGCGGTGAGCAGCCGGGGTTCGGCGGCCGGATCGCGGGCGAAGTCGGCGAGTGCCCGGCTGACCGCGGGGTCGGCCGTGCCGTCGTCGCCCTCGAAGGCGGGCCGTGGGATGTTCATGGGCGCCACGCGTCGAGGGTAGCCGGGGTGGTCGGGCGACCCGCTCGGGGTACCGCCCGATCCGTCTGATCCGTCCCGTTCCTCACCGACTGTTACGTGTTCGTCATTCAGCAGCCGGTGACTCGTTGGATTGCCCGGGATAGCGTGCGTAGTCATGACTCCCCCGGTTCCCCGCCTGATGGCGTGGCGGATCAGGCCCGTCCTGGTGATGAACACCGCACTCGCCACAGCCCTGTTGGCGCTCGCCGCGGGGGATGTGGCGCATTTCCCCGAACCGGCGGGCGCGGCGGCGCCCGTCTCGCCCGACGAGACCGGGGCGCCGGCCGAGAGCGAGGTGACCGAGGACGGCAACGGCCCGACCCAGGGCGCCTCGCCGCACTCCCTGCCGCCCGGGGATGCCGCGGAAGAGCGGCTGGCCGACGAGGTGCCCGCGCTGCTCGACGACTCGCAGGCGCGGCTGTCCGTCTCGGTGTTGGCCCTGGACGACGGCCTGAGTGCCGGATACGGGGAGGGCTCCTTCGACACCGCCAGCATCGTGAAGGTGGACGTTCTCGCCGCGCTGCTGCTTCAGGCCCAGGACGAGGGGCGGGAGTTGACCGCGTACGAGCGCGGCCTCGCCGAGGCGGCCATCCAGAGCAGCGACAACGCGTCGACCGACGAGCTGTGGTCCCTGATAGGGACAGGCGACGGCCTCGACGCGGCCAACGAGCGGCTGGGGCTGATCGAGACGACGGCGGGCCCGGACTACACCTGGGGACTCACCCAGACCACGAGCGCCGATCAGATAGCCCTGCTGCGGGCGGTGTTCGGGGAGGATTCGGCGCTGGAGCCGGAGTCCCGCGCCTACATACAGGAGTTGATGGGCTCGGTGGTGCCCGACCAGCAGTGGGGCATATCGGCGGCGGGCGACGGGGAGTTCGAGCTGAAGAACGGTTGGCTGCCGCGCAGCCAGACCGGGTTGTGGGACATCAACAGCATCGGCCGGGTGATCGTGGACGGCGACGCCTACCTCGTCGCGGTGGTCTCCGACGGGCACGCCTCGCAGGCGGCCGGCATAACGGTCGTGGAGGCCGCCGCCCGGTTGGCGGTGGAGGCGGTCAGCGCGGAGCCGGACGCCTGAGCCGCACGAACAGCACTCCCCCGGCGCCCAGCAGCAGCGCGCCTAGCACGCCGGCGACGGGCGCGAGCCAGGCCGTTCCGCCGTCGCCCTCCGCCCCCGGTCGAGGACCAGGACCGAAGTACTCCGCGGTGTACTGGCCGGCGGCCGTCGCGGGATCCTCATCCAGCGCCGCGGCCGCCTCGATGGCCGCCGCCGGGTCGACCACGCCGCCGCCGACCGCGTCGTCGCGGCCGCCCTCCGGCGGGTTCTGCGCGGTCTCCGCGAGCAGCCGCTTGACCTCGCCCGGGGTGAGGTTCGGGTGGGCGGCCAGCAGCAACGCCGCCGAACCGGAGACGAACGCCGCGGCCGCGGACGTGCCCCAGCCCGAGTAGTACTGGCCGTCCGGATCGGCGACTATCACGTCCTTGCCCGGGGCGCTGACCGTGGCGTACCAGCGACGGGTGGAGAAGTCCGCGGGGCTGCCCGACCGGTCCACCGCGGCGACCGCGATGACGCCCGGGTAGCCGGCGGGGTAGGACACCGGATCGCCCTCCTCGCCACCGTTTCCGGCCGAGGCCACCACAACGGCGCCCCTGCTCAGCGCGTAGCGGACCGCGGCGTCCTCCTCGGGGTCGGCGTGCGCCGACTCGCTGTCGTCGCCGAGCGAGAGGTTGATGACGTCCGCGCCCTGGTCGGCGGCCCACCGGATGCCGTCGGCGAGCGCGTCGCCGCGCGCGTCACGGGCCTCGTCCCTGGCCGGATCGTCGTCCTCCAGCAGCACCCTGACGGGGAGTATCTCGGCCTCGGGGGCGACGCCGAGCACGCCGCTCTCGTCGTCGGCGCCGTGGCCGTGACCGGCGATGATGCCGGCCATCGCGGTGCCGTGCGCCGCCCACTCCGGGTCGCCGGGGCCGGCGCCGATCCCGACGAAGTCCCTGCCGTCGAGCACGGACCCCACCAGGTCCGGATGGTCGGCGTCCACGCCGGTGTCCAGCACGGCGACGGTGACGCCCGCGCCACGGGTGGTCAGCCAGGCGTCGGAGGCGTTGACCGCGTCCAGCGCCCACTGCTGCTGGTCCCTGATGGCGTCGGCACGGGCCGGCGCCGCGCCGGCGGCGACCAGGCCGGCGCCCGGCAGCAGCGTCAGCGTGGCGGCGAGCGCCAGGGCGCGCCCCTGTCGCCGGGTGCTGCCGGCGCGCGATGTCATGGTGTCTCCTCCCCCTCGGCGCCGTCGGCGGCGTCGCGCAGGCCGGTCTGGACCCGGTCGGCGATGCCCTCCGCGTCGTGGCCGAGCCCGGCCAGCGCCGCCGTGGTGTCCTGGTCCTCCTCGGTGGCCTCGGCGGCCGGCTGCGGGTCCGTGACGGTCCGGCCGTCGACGAATCCGGTCACCGCGTAGACCACCACGGGGAGGTCGGTGAGCACCTGGACGGTCCAGGCGGCGCGCTGCTCGTCGCCGAAGTCCTCGGCGAGCGTGCCGGCCGGCCCGTAGGCGCCGGGCATCAGGTCGGGTCGCTCGTCGAGCGCCTCGGCGTCGAACCGCTCCTGGAGCGCCCGCATGTCGACCGCCTCGCCCCGGGTGAACAGCAGGCCGACGGTGGTGACGCTGGTCTCGGTCTCGTCGACGTAGGTGGCACGCAGCAGGCGCTGGCAGCCGACGGCGGCGAGGGCCTCGGCCAGCAGCGGGTCGAAGGCGTCGTCGCAGTCGTCGTCGGGGGCGACGGCGACCCGGTTCCACAGCCGGTCGGCGCCGCCGGGACCGGCGTCCTGGCCGGCGATCCGCGGCGGGAAGAGCTGTCCGACGGGCAGGTCGCGCCAGAGCGAGCGGCCCTCCTCGAACGCGGCCTGGGAGGTGGGGTCCTGGTCGGCGTCGTCGGTGAGCCAGGCGCCGGCGGCGGCGCCGCCCAGCAGGCCGGTGCCCAGCACGAGGCAGGCGACCGGCGCCACCAGCCGCGCGGTGCGACGGCGGGTGCCGACGGCGCGCAGCATCAGGGTGGGCGGCGAGGCGTCGTCGTCGAGGAGGCCGGGGCCGCCCGGACGGCTGGCGGCGGGGCTCGGGGGCGCGGCGGGCTTCGGCGGCGCGGTGGGCTTGGGCGGCGCCGTTCCGGCCGGGGCCGGCCTGCGAGGCGGCGCGAGCGTGGGCTGGGGCGGTGCGGCGGCCGAGTCGGCGCCGGCCGGCGCCGAGTTCGTCGACGACCGGGTGGATGACGCCGTGGCCGATGAGGTGGCCGCCGAGGTGGCGGGCTTGCTCCCGGACGGCGGGGACGAGAGGGCTGGTCCGGCCGAGGCCGCGGGCCGGGGCGGCGTCGCGGGTTTGGGCGGAGCGGGGGGCTTGGGCGGAGCGGGGGGCGGGGGCGGCACGCGCCGCTCGCCCTGCTCGGTGTTCATCCGCGCACCCCCATGGCCACCGGCTGCGGGTCGGCCGGTCTGGATTGACGGAGTCACTTTACGGGCGCCGCCTCATGCGCCGGTACCGGGTCCGACGGACCCGGCCCGCACGCCGTCGACGATGCGGTCGATGTCCGCCACGGGCGGGGCGTCGCCGCCGCTGTCGAACCCGATGCGGAGCAGCAGCATGCCATCCCCGTCCGGCGCCGGAAAGGCCACCGACTCGACGAACGCCTCAGTGCCGGCGGCGGTCTCGATCCGCCAGCGGACCCGGTAGCCGTCCTGGCCGGCGACCGTGACCTCCTCGGCGAGCAGCTCCTCGTGGCGCACCATCCGCCCGTACGCGTCGGGGCTGTAGGACTCCTCGGCGTTCGCGGCGATGTCCGCGGCGGCCGCCTCCCGGGGGGTGTCGCCGTCGTGTTGGGGCGCCGGGGAGAGGAACGCGCCGCCGGTCAGGCACTCCTGGTCGGCGTCGGCGGGGCAGGGGTAGCCGGTCGTTGTGGTGACCGCCGCGCCCTCCTCCCGGGTGACCTCCCGCCAGCCGTCGAGCAGTGGCAGGGTCGCCCCGCCGACGCGTCCCTCGGTGGCCTGCGCGGGGTCCGGGGTCTGCGGGGTGGGGTCGGGCCCCGCGGTGGCCGAGGGGTCGCCGCCCGCCTCGGGCCCGTCGTCGGAGCCGCCGTCGGAGCCGCCCAGCAGCAGCACGGCGCCGACCACGAAGGCGACGATCACCAGCGTGCCGCCGGCGATGGCGGAGACCAGCGCCCATCCGCCGCGCCCGGCGGGCTCCTCGCCGGGCGGGCGCGGCAGGCGCTCCCGGTCACCGCGTCCGGCCGGCGCCCGGGGCGGCGGTGGCACGGGGGTGGCGGCCACGGGTCCCGGAATGAACTCGCCGGCGACGCGGGTGTGTTCGGTCCATGTCGTGCCGTTCCACCAACGCTCCTGTCCCGGCCCCTCCCCCGCGTGCCCGGGGTCGGGGTACCAGCCCGGCGGCGTCGTCATGCCGGTGCCCTCCTGCTCCGCGGTCTGTGCGCCGTGCACCCGTCGCTCACGTCGCGCACGCAGCTCATATCGCCGAACCTCTCACGGCGCGCCACCGCGCCGCCACCGCCGGTTCGGCCGATGACCGACGCTCACAGCGGCGTGACGTAGGCGCCCGCGATGCCGCCGTCGACGAGGAACTCGGCGGCGTTGACGAAGGCCGCGTCGTCGCTGGCCAGGAAGGCCACGGCGGCGGCGATCTCCTCGGGCTCGGCGAAGCGGCCCATGGGGACGTGCACCAGGCGGCGCGCGGCGCGCTCCGGGTCCTTCGCGAACAGCTCCTTGAGCAGCGGGGTGTTGACGGGGCCCGGGCAGAGCGCGTTGACCCGGATGCCCTCCCGGGCGAACTGCACGCCGAGCTCCCGCGACATCGCCAGCACGCCGCCTTTGGACGCGGTGTAGCTGATCTGCGAGGTGGCCGCGCCCATCACCGCGACGAAGGACGCGGTGTTGATGATGGATCCCCTGCCCTGGCGCCGCATGTAGGGGATGACGGCCCGGCAGCAGAGATAGACGGACGTGAGATTGACGTCCTGGACGCGGCGCCAGGCGTCGAGCCCGGTGGTGAGGATGGAGTCGTCGTCGGGCGGCGAGATGCCGGCGTTGTTGAACGCGACGTCCACCGAGCCGTAGCTCTCCTGGGCGGTCCGGAACAGCGCCTCGACCTGTTCCTCGTCGGTGACGTCGGTGTGCACGTACATGCCGCCGGTCTCCGCGGCGGCGGCCGCGCCGCGCTCCTCGTCCACATCGGCGCAGACGACGTGGGCGCCCTCGGCGGCCAGCCGGCGGGCGCTGGCCAGGCCGATGCCGCTGCCGGCCCCGGTCACCACGGCGGTGCGCCCCACCAGCCGGCGGCACACGACGGAATCATCGGTCACGGCGACTCCTGCTCCTCCCTGTCGGCGTCCGGATCAGTCCTCGGAACTGATGAAGACGTTCTTCGTCTCGGTGAAGGCGGCCAGCGCGTCGGGGCCCAGTTCGCGGCCGAGTCCCGAATGCTTGTAGCCGCCGAAGGGCGTGGCGTAACGGACGCTGCTGTGCGAGTTGACGGAGAGATTACCCGCCGCGACGGCGCGTGAGACCCGAAGGGCGCGGCCCACGTCGCGGGTCCACAGGGATCCTGACAGTCCGTAGTCGGTGGTGTTGGCCAGCCGGACCGCCTCCGCCTCGTCCGCGAACGGGGTGACGACGGCGACAGGACCGAAGATCTCCTCGACGGCGGCGCGCGGGCCTGCCTCGTGCGCCTCCAGCACCGTCGGCGGGTACCAGTAGCCGGCGCCGCGCGGGGCCGCACCGCGGATCGCGGCCGGGGCGTCCTCGGGGACGTAGCCGCGGACCCGCTCCCGTTGTCTGGCCGAGACGAGGGGGCCCATGTCGGTGTCCGGGTCGGCCGGATCGCCGACCCGGACGGCATGCACGGCCGGCGCCAGCAGTTCCAGGAAGCGGTCGTAGACGGGACGCTGCACGAGGATGCGGCTGCGCGCGCAGCAGTCCTGGCCGGCGTTGTCCAGGAACGAGCCGGGCGCGGCGGCGGCCGCGCGCTCCAGGTCGGCGTCGGCGAAGACGATGTTGGGGCTCTTGCCGCCGAGTTCCAGGGTCAGCCGCTTCACGTCGGCGGCGCAGGTGGCCATGATCCGCCGGCCGACGGCGGTGGAGCCGGTGAAGACCACCTTGGCCACGCCCGGATGGTCCACCAGCGCGGCGCCGGTGACCGGCCCGGCGCCCGGCAGCACCTGGAACAGGCCGTCCGGCAGCCCGGCCTCGGCGGCCAGTTCGGCCAGCCGGAGCGCGGTCAGCGGGGTCGTCTCGGCCGGCTTGAGCAGCACCGCGTTGCCGGCGGCCAGGGCGGGCGCGGTGCCCCAGGCGGCGATCGGCATGGGGAAGTTCCAGGGCGCGATGACGGCGACCACGCCGAGCGGTTCGAGCAGTGTGACGTCAAGGCCGCCGGCCACCGGGATCTGGCGGCCGGTCAGCCGCTCCACACCGCCGGCCGCGTAGTCCAGCAGGTCGCGGACGTTGCCGGCCTCCCAGCGGGCGCTGCCGATGGGGTGGCCGGCCTCGCGCACCTCCAGCAGGGCCAACTCCTCGACCGCGGCGTCCACGGCCGCGGCGAAGCGGCGCAGCAGCCGGGCCCGGTCGGCCGGGGCCAGAGCCGCCCAACCGCGCTGGGCCTCGGCTGCGCGCCGGACCCCGGTGTCGACGCCGGCGGGGCTGGTCGCCGGGACGGTGGCGATGACCTCCGCGGTGGCGGGGTTGACGACCTGGTGCTCGGTGGGCGGGGCGTGCGGGTCTGGCACGGCGCGTTCGTTCCTCTGTCTCGCCTGGTGGTCTCGCTGGTGGGTGCCGCGTCGGGTCGGCCGCGGCTCACATCCGCTCGAAGGAGCGGTACCGCTCCCAGTCGGTGACGGCGGTGTCGTAGGCGTCCTGTTCGACGCGGGCCATGTTCAGGTAGTGGTCGACGACCTCGTCGCCGAACGCCGCGCGCGCCAGGGCGCTGTCCCGCCACAGCTCGGCGGCGTCCCGCAGCGTGCCGGGCACGTGCTCGGCGTCGCCTGCGTAGGCGTTCGAGGTGCAGGGGGCGGGCGGGTCGAGCCGCCGCTCGACGCCGTCCAGGCCGGCCGCGATCATGCCGGCGAGGGCGAGATACGGGTTCACGTCGCCGCCCGGGAGCCGGTTCTCCATCCGCAGCGAGCGCCCGTGGCCGACCACGCGCAGCGCGCAGGTGCGGTTGTCCGGGCCCCAGGCGACGGCGGTGGGGGCGAACGAGCCGGGGCGGTAGCGCTTGTAGGAGTTGATGTTCGGCGCGTACAGCAGGCTGAGTTCGCGCAGCGCGGCCAGCTGGCCGGCCAGGAAGTGCCGCATCACCTCGGACATACCGCCCTCGGCGCGGGGGTCGGAATCGGCGAACACCGGACGACCGGCCTCGTCGCGCAGCGAGAAGTGGATGTGGCAGGAGTTCCCCTCGCGCTCGTCGTACTTGGCCATGAAGGTCAGCGCGAAGCCCTCCTGGGCGGCGATCTCCTTGGCGCCGGTCTTGTAGATCGTGTGCTGGTCGCAGGTGGTCAGGGCGTCGGCGTAGCGGAAGGCGATCTCGTGCTGGCCGAGGTTGCACTCGCCCTTGGCCGACTCCACGACCATGCCGGCGCCGCCCATCTCGTTCCGGATGCGGCGCAGCAGCGGCTCGACGCGGCCGGTGCCGAGGATGGAGTAGTCCACGTTGTACTGGTTGGTGGGGGTGAGGCCGCGGTAGCCGGACCGCCAGGCGTGCTCGTAGCTGTCGGTGAAGATCTGGAACTCCAGCTCCGTGCCGGCGTACGCGCGCCAGCCGCGCTCGGCGAGCCGGTCGAGTTGGCGGCGCAGGATCTGCCGCGGCGCTGCGGCCACGGGCGAGCCGTCGTGCCAGGACAGGTCGGCGGTGACCATGGCGGTGCCGGGGTGCCAGGGCACCCGGCGGAGGGTGCCGGGGTCGCCGTGCAGGGCGAAGTCCCCGTAGCCGCGCTCCCAGGAGGACATGGCGTAGCCGTCGACGGTGTTCATGTCGGCGTCCACGGCCAGCAGGTAGTTGCAGCCCTCGGTGCCGTGCTCGAGCACCTCGTCGACGAAGAAGCGGGCGGCGAAGCGCTTGCCCTGGAGCCGGCCCTGCATATCGGCGAAGGCGAGGACGACGGTGTCGATCTCGCCGAGATCGGCGAGGGCCCTGAGCTCCTCCACGGAGAGCGGGGGCGTGTCCCCCGCCCGGGATCCTGCCAGCGAACCTGCCACGGAAGGGCCCTCCTGACGCGTCAGCCGGAGGCCATAAGGTATCGGTGCAGACCATTGATTGGGAAGTAGGTCCGATGGACGACGCCAGCGGCGCCGCCGCCGCGGACCGGCTGACCGCGGTGCTGCGGCCGGTCCGCGCGGGGAACGGGTTCGAGGAGGCGCTGGAGCAAATACTCCAGGTGCTCCGCCTCGGCCTGGTGCCCGCGGGCGGGCGGCTGCCGGCGGAGCGGGAGCTGGCTGAGCGGCTCGGGGTCAGCCGGGTGACGCTGCGCGAGGTGCTGCGGGTCCTCCAGGACGAAGGGCTGGTGGAGAGCCGGCGCGGCCGGTACGGCGGCACGTTCGTCCGGGACGCGGCCGGCGGGGTCGACCCGGCGAGCGGCCGGGCCGGCGCGCTCCTCGGCACGGGGTCGGGGACGGGGCTGGGCGCGGGCGTCGACGTGGAGGACACGTTGCGGCTGCGCGAGGTGCTCGACGTGGGGGCGGCCGGGCTGTGCGCGGCCGACGGCCCGGCGGGCGCCGGCGCGCGCCGGCTGCGGGACGCACTCGCGGCCACGTACGAGGCGCCGCTGGCCGAATACCGGCGGGCCGACACCCTGCTCCACCTGACCCTGGTGGAGCTGTCGGGTTCGCCCTCGCTGGCCGCCCAGTACGCGGCGGTCCGCGCCCGGCTGAACGACCTGCTGGACCGCATTCCGCTGCTGGTCCGGAACCTCGCGCACTCGCAGGAGCAGCACGCCGAGGTGGTCGCGGCGGTGCTGACCGGGGAGCCGGAGCGGGCACGGGAGGCGATGCGCGAGCACTGCGCGGGCACCGCGGCGCTGCTGCGCGGCTTCCTCGGCTGCCGGCCGGGACCGTAACCACCCGTTCACACCGGGGGGTTGCGCGGCGCGCCGGAAGCCGCAAAGGTGTGCGGCCATACCATTGCGGCGCGAGGCGGGAGCGGCCCATGACCGACGACACCGAGTCCACCCCCGCGGCCCAGGCCGGCCAGCCGCCGGCCGACGCCCCGCATCCGGTCCCGCCCCAGGACGCGGAGTACCTCCGCCGGCGGGCGCTCCGCGGGGGCAGCGCGGGTCCGCTGCTGCTGACCGGACTTGGCGTGGCGTACGTGGTGTCCGGCGACTACGCCGGCTGGAACTACGGCCTGGCGGAGGGCGGTTTCGGCGGCCTGGCCGTCGCCGCCCTGCTGATGGGCGTCATGTACACCTGCATGGTGTTCGCGCTGGCGGAGCTGGCCGCGATCCTGCCCACCGCCGGCGGCGGCTACGGCTTCGCCAGGAGCGCGCTCGGCCCGTGGGGCGGCTTCCTGACCGGCACCGCCATCCTCATCGAGTTCGTGCTGGCCCCGGCCGCCATCGCGATCTTCATCGGCGACTACGTGGAATCCCTCGACCTGTTCGGGCTGACCTCGGGCTGGCCGGTCTATCTGGGCTGCTTCGTGGTCTTCCTCGCCATCCACCTGTGGGGGGTGGGCGAGGCGCTGCGCTTCAGCCTGGTGGTCACCGCCGTCGCGGTGGCCGCGCTGCTGGTCTTCGTGGTGGGCGCGGCGACGGAGTTCGACGCCGGCTCGCTGGACGACATACCCGTCGACGGGGACGCGCTGGGCGCAAGCTCCTGGCTGCCGTTCGGGCTGCTCGGCATCTGGGCGGCGTTCCCGTTCGGCATGTGGTTCTTCCTGGGCGTGGAGGGGGTGCCGCTGGCGGCCGAGGAGACCAGGGACCCGAAGCGTACGCTGCCGCGGGCCATGGCATGGGCGATCGGCGTGCTGCTGGTGCTGGCGCTGCTGACGTTCGTGGCGGCGACCGGGGCGCGCGGCTCCGCCGCCGTCCAGGACGCCGGCAACCCGCTGGTGGCGGCGCTGGAGCCGGACGGTGAGGCCACCGCGCTCAGCCGGTTCGTCAACTACGCGGGGCTGGCCGGCCTGGTGGCCTCGTTCTTCTCGCTCGTCTACGCGGGCTCCCGGCAGCTGTTCGCGCTGTCCAGGGCCGGCTACCTGCCCCGCTTCCTGTCGCTGACCAGCCGCCGCAAGGCCCCCTACCTCGGGCTGCTGATACCCGGCGCGCTCGGCTTCGGCCTGGCCGCGGCGACCGGCGACGGCGCGCGGATGCTCAATGTGGCGGTGTTCGGCGCGACGATCTCGTACGCCCTGATGACGCTCTCGCATATCGTGCTGCGCCGGCGCGAGCCGGGGCTGCCGCGCCCGTACCGCACGCCGGGCGGGGTCTGGACCTCGGGCACGGCCTTCGTGCTGGCGCTCTCGGCGCTGGCGGCGACGTTCCTGGTGGACCGCACGGCGGCGCTCATCGCGGTCGGGGTGTACGCGGTGGCGGTCGGCTACTTCGCCTTCTACAGTCGGCACCGACTGGTGGCCGCCGCGCCCGAGGAGGAGTTCGCGGCCCTGGCCGAGGCGGAGACCGAGCTCGAACGCGACTGACCCCGCCCCCGCGTCACCACGTAGCCATCAGGGGACCGGGGACGACAGGGGGCCGCGAGGGAAGAGGAAGGGAGGCGTCGGTGCCGGGATCGCCGCCGCTGATCGGCATCAGCACCTACCTGGAGGAGTCCACCCGCTGGGGCGTGTGGGACGTGCCGGCGGCGCTGCTGCCCGCCACGTACCTCAGGCTGGTGACCCGGGCCGGCGGCATCGCCGTGCTGCTGCCGCCGGACGGGCGGCCGGAGGCGGCGGCGGCCGTGGTGGCGCGGCTGGACGGCCTGGTGATCGCCGGCGGCCCGGACGTGGACCCCGCACGGTACGGGGCGCCCCGCGACCCGCGCACCGGCCCGTCGGCGCCCGAGCGGGACGCGTGGGAGCTGGCGCTGATCGACGCGGCGCTCGCCGCCCGCGCGCCGCTGCTGGGCGTCTGCCGGGGGATGCAACTGCTGAACGTGGCGTGCGGCGGCACGCTGCTCCAGCATCTGGACGGCCACGCGGGCCCGCCGGGGGTCTTCGGGGAGCACGAGGTGACGCCGCTGCCCGGCACCCGGCTGGCCGAGACGCTGCCGGACCCGGTGCGGGTGCGCACCTTCCACCATCAGGCGGTGGACCGGCTCGGCGCGGGGATGGCGGTGGCAGCGGTCGCCGCGGACGGCACGGTGGAGGCGATCGAGCTTCCCGACCGGGACGGCTTCGCACTCGGCGTCCAGTGGCACCCGGAGGCCGGGCAGGGCGAGCACGACGTCCGCCTGCTGCGCGCCCTCACCACCGCGGCCGCCAGGGACGCCGAGGCGCGGGGCGGAACGCCCTCGAGCGGCTCCGCGCTCGGTTCCCCGCTCGACCCCGCCCGCGGCTGAGGCGCCGGCTCAGTGCCCGGCGGACGCCGGCGCGGGCCGGTCCGAGCGCCCGGTGGGGCCCCCGGCCCCGCCGCCCGGCAGCAGCCGGGCCAGCCAGTGCGACTGGCCGGCGACCAGCGGGGCCACCACGGCGAGCACCAGCACGTAGCCGGCGATGAACGGGGACAGCCGCTCGTCGAGCCCGGCGGCGGCCGCCATGGTCGCCAGGATCAACGCGAACTCACCCCGGGCCAGCAGCGTGGTGGCCACGTTGGCGGTCGGCCGCGGGCCGAAGCCGTAGATCCTGGCCGTGACCAGCCCGGCCAACAGGTTCATCACCAGGGTCACCGCGAGCGCGGCGAGCACCGGCCAGACCACGGTCATCAGGTCGCCCGGATCGATGGACAGCCCGAAGGCGAAGAAGAAGATCGCGGCGAAGGCGTCCCGCAGCGGGTGCACCAGCTCGCGGATCCGCTCGCCCGACGCGGTGTTGCCGAGGATGAAGCCGACCATGAACGCGGCGATGGCGTCCGCCACCCCGAACTTTTCGGCCACCCCGGCGAGCAGGACCACCGCGCCGAGGAAGGAGATGGTGAGCAGCTCGTTGTCCTTGGTGGCAAACAGCCGTCCGACGAGGCCCGTGCCGAAACGCGCGGCGAGGGCAAGCAGCAGCAGGAACCCGAAGGCCTTGCCGATCTGCCAGGCCGTGGACCCCAGGCCCTCGGAGCCGGCGATCACCGGTTGCAGGGCGGCGAGGTAGAGCGCGAGGAAGACGTCCTCGACGACGATGATGCCGAGGATCGGCCGGGTCTCCTCGTTCCCGATCCGGTCGAGGTCCACCAGGATCTTGGTGACGATGGCGGACGAGGAGATGCCGAGCACCCCCGCCAGCACCAGCGCCTCCGAGGTCCCCCAGCCCACCGCGAAGCCGAACACCAGGCCGGCGCCGACGTTCAGCGCGAGGTACGTGCACCCCGCCACGGACATCTTCCGGCCGCCGGTCTTCAGGTCGTCCAGGTGGAACTCGAGCCCCAGGTAGAACAGCAGCAGCACGAGGCCGAGCGCGGAGAGCATCTCCAGCTCGTGCGGATCCTCCACATGTACGTAGCCCGGCGTGTTCGGGCCGAGGAGCATGCCGGCCAGGATGAACAGCGGGATGGTGGGCAGCCCGATGCGGCCGCCGAGGCGGGCGAGGACGGCGGCGGCCACGAAGGCGCCGCCCAGGGCGAGCAGGGTTTCGGCGTGTCCCATGGGGTCACCGGCGGGGGCCGGGTCGGGCGGGCGTCAGCGAGCGCATAGCTCCTCCTTGGCGTCCGGACGGCTCGGTCGGGGTGCGTGGGGCGCACGGGGCGCGTCAAGAAAATGTTAATACTTAGCCTACCAAACGATTTTTGGGGCCTCGGCTGCGCCCCCCGGAGGGCGTCCGTGCGGCATGATCCGTGGCGTGACCTCTGCGACCCGACGCCTGATGCTGCTCGACACCGCCTCCCTGTACTTCCGCGCCTACTTCGGGGTGCCCGAGTCCGTGCGGGCCCCGGACGGCACGCCCGTGAACGCGGTACGCGGCCTGCTGGACTTCATCGCCCGGCTGGTCGCCGACCACCGCCCCGACGACCTCGTGGCCTGCCTGGACGCGGACTGGCGCCCTGCCTGGCGGGTCGAGCTGATCCCGTCCTACAAGGCGCACCGGGTGGCCGAGGAGGCGGCGGAGGGCCCGGACACCGAGGAGGTGCCCGACACGCTCTCCCCGCAGGTGCCGGTCATCGACGCGGTGCTCGACGCGCTGGGCATCGCCCGGATGGGCGCCGCCGGGTACGAGGCCGACGACGTCATCGGCACGCTCAGCGCACGGGCCGCCGGCCCGGTGGACATCGTCACCGGGGACCGCGACCTCTTCCAACTGGTCGACGACGCGCGCGGGGTGCGCGTGCTCTACCCGGTGAAGGGCGTGGGCACGCTGGCGACCTTCGACGGGGCGGCGCTGCACGAGAAGTACGGCGTGGACGGGTCGGGGTACGCGGACCTGGCGCTGCTGCGCGGTGACCCCAGCGACGGGCTGCCCGGCGTGCCCGGTATCGGCGAGAAGACGGCGGCCAAGCTGCTGGAGCGCCACGGCGACCTGGCCGGGATCCTGGCCGCGCTGGACGACCCGGCGGCGGGCTTCACCCCCACCCAACGCCGGCGCCTGGAGGAGTCCCGCCCGTACCTGGCCGTCGCGCCCCGGGTGGTCAGGGTCGCCCTCGACGTGTCGCTGCCGGACCGCTCGCTGGCGCTGCCGTCCGCCCCCGCCGACCCGCGGGCGCTGAAGGAGCTGGACGCCCGCTGGAACCTCGGCGGCCCACTCCGCCGCCTCCTGGCCACACTGAACGGCTGACGCCACCCCTCACCCACGGGCCCGCCCGGCGCCGGGCCCGGGGTGTCGGAGGGCCCGCCCTTCAGCGCCCGGGGCGTCCGCCGCCGGCCGCCGGGGGCGGACGCGGCTCGGCGCGCGGGAAGCGCCTCCGCGGTCAGCCGACCGAGCTGTAGGCGACCACGCCGCGCAGCATCGAGTCGACCGCGCGGTGTGCGTGCTTCGCCACGGTGCCGTCGGACGGGGCCGCGGCGGCGATCTGGCCGAGGACGTCGATGATCTGCTTGCACCAGCGGACGAAGTCCCCGGCCGGCATGTCGGCGTCCCGCAGCACCGCGTCGAGCCCGTCGCCCTGCGCCCAGCGGTAGGCCGCCCAGGCGAAGCCGAGGTCCGGTTCGCGCTGCCCGACGCCGGTGGCCTGGCTGATCCGGTGCCGCTCCTCCAACGCGTCGAGCCGACCCCAGATCCGCACCATGTCCCCGAGCGCCTGGCGGGCCTGCCCGCCCGGCAGCTCGGGCGCGGGCGCGTCGTCGGCGACCCGGGCCTCGTACACCAGGGCCGAGGCGCACGCGGCCAGTTCGGCGGGGTCGAGGCCCTCCCATACGCCGTCCCGCAGGCATTCGCTGGCGAGCAGGTCCAGCTCGCCGTGGAGCCTGGCCAGCCGGCGGCCGTGTTCGGTGACCTCGTCACCGTGCAGGTAGTCCAGCTCGGTCAGCAGCGCACACACCTGGTCGAAGGTGCGGGCCACCGTGTTGGTCCGGCCGTCGATGCGCTTCTCCAGCGACCGGGTGTCCCGCAGCAGCCGGTGGTAGCGCTCGGACCACCGCGCGTGGTCCTCGCGCTCGGCGCAACCGTGGCAGGGGTGCGCGCGGATCGCGGCGCGCAGGCGCGCGATCTCGGCGTCGTCCGCCGCGGCGGCGCGCTCCCGCCGCCGGCGGGAGCCGTGCGCGGCCGGGGCGCTCCGGCCGCCACCGGCCGCCTTGGTGCGCAGCGCCGAGGCGAGATCGCGCCGGGAGGCGGGGTTGCGTGGGTTGAACGACTTGGGGATGCGCATCCGGTCCAGCGGCTCCACGGGCACCGGGAAGTCCATCGAGGCCAGCCGCTTGACCTGGCGCTCCGCGGTGAGCACCAGCGGGCGCGGCCCGTCCTGGTACTCGTGCCCACGGGAGCCAGGGCCGCGTCCCGAGTCCACCCCCGGGTCCAGCACCAGCGCCAGCCCGGCGAACTTGCCGCTGGGCACCTCGATGATGTCGCCAGGGCGCAGCCGCTCCAGCGCGTTGGCCGCCGCGGCCCGGCGCTGCGCGGTGCCCTGCCTGGCCAGCTCGGTCTCCCGGTCCTTCAGCTCCCGGCGCAGCCGCCCGTACTCCTCGAAGTCGCCCAGATGGCAGGTCATGGCCTCGCGATAGCCGGCCAGGCCCGTCTCGTTGCGCTGGACCTGGCGGGAGATGCCGACCACCGCCCGGTCCGCCTGGAACTGGGCGAAGGAGGTCTCCAGCAGCTCGCGGGAGCGGTGCCGCCCGGACCGGGCGACCAGGTTGACCGCCATGTTGTACGACGGCTTGAACGAGGAGCGCAGCGGGTACGTGCGGGCGCCCGCGAGCCCGGCCAGCGCGTCCGGGTCCATGCCGCGCTGCCACAGCACGACCGCGTGGCCCTCGATGTCGATGCCCCGCCGCCCGGCGCGGCCGGTCAGCTGGGTGTACTCGCCGGGGGTGATGTCGGCGTGCTGTTCGCCGTTCCACTTCACCAGCTTCTCCAGCACGACGGAGCGAGCCGGCATGTTGATCCCCAGGGCCAGCGTCTCGGTCGCGAAGACCGCCTTGACCAGGCCGCGGACGAACAGCTCCTCGACGATCTCCTTGAAGGTCGGCAGCATGCCGGCGTGGTGCGCGGCGATGCCCCGCTGCAAGCCCTCCAGCCACTCGAAGTACCCGAGCACGTGCAGATCCTCGTTCAGGATGCCCTCGGTGCGGCGCTCGACGATCTCCCGCACCTGGGCCCTGGCTGGCGCGTCGTTCAGCCGCAGGCCGGCGAAGAGACACTGCTGGACCGCGGCCTCGCAGCCGGCCCGGCTGAAGATGAAGGTGATGGCCGGCAGCAGCGCGGCGGCGTCCAGCCGGGCGATCACCTCGGGGCGGCTGGGCGTGTAGGTCCGGGTGCGCTGGCGGCGCTCCCGCTCCCGGTCGGCGGCGCCGCGGCGGTCCCGCCCGTTCCGGTAGCGCTCGCGGGGCAGCGGGCGGCTGTTCTCCATCCGGGCCATCCGGCGCAGGTCGGGGTTGACCTCGCGCTTCTGGCCCTTCTCCTCGAAGAGGTCGTACAGCTGGCGGCCGGCCAGCACGTGCTGCCACAGCGGCACCGGGCGGTGCTCGGCGACGATCACCCGGGTCTCGCCGCGGACCGCCCCGAGCCAGTCGCCGAACTCCTCGGCGTTGGAGACGGTGGCGGACAGCGAGACGAGGGTCACGGACTCCGGGAGGTGGATGATGACCTCCTCCCAGACCGCGCCGCGGAAGCGGTCGGAGAGGTAGTGCACCTCGTCCATCACCACGTACCCGAGGCCGCTGAGGGTGGCGGAGCCGGCGTACAGCATGTTCCGCAGGACCTCGGTGGTCATCACCACGATGGGGGCCCCGGCGTTCACGCTGTTGTCGCCGGTCAGCAGGCCGACCCGGCCGGGTCCGTACCGCTTGACCAGATCGGTGTACTTCTGGTTCGACAGCGCCTTGATCGGCGTCGTGTAGAAGCACTTCCGGCCCTGGTCGAGCGCCAGGTGGACGGCGAACTCCCCGACGATCGTCTTGCCCGAGCCGGTCGGCGCGGCGACCAGCACGCCCGAGTCGGACTCCAGGGCCTGGCAGGCCTCGATCTGGAAGCCGTCAAGATCGAAGTCGTACATCTCGCGGAAGGAGGCGAACGCGGTGGCCTGCTCGGCAGCGCGCCGGCGAGCGGCGGAATAGCGCTCGGCGGGTGACATCTCGTCGGTCATTGTGCTTACGAGCCTACCGGCCGCCTCGGACAGCACGACGCCGCCGGCCACCGGCGGCGTGGGGGTGGGCGGGCTAGCCGGCGGCGGGCTCGGGGAGCCGGGCGCCCAGCACCCGCACCGCGCCAGGCACGCACTCGGCGGTCAGCGGCAGCGGCCCCAGGGGTTCGCCGTCCGCGTACGCGGTGACGTCGGGGGCGTCGAGGGCCACCCTGGCCGCCCGGTGCACGGTCACCGCCGGATGGTCGAGGTGGGTGCCCCGGTAGACCCGGGGGAAGACCCGCACCAGGGTGGTGCGGCTGCACTCCCCCACCACGGTGACGTTGAAAAGCCCGTCGTCCAGCCGGGCGCCCGCGCACATCCGCATGCCGCCGCCGTAGTCGGGTCCGTTGCCCACCGCGACGAGGGTGGCCGCGAGCTCCTGCCATGGTCCCTCGTCGAACCTGATCCGGAACGGGAAGGTGCGCAGCGCGGCCAGTTCGGCGAGCATCGCCGCGTCGTAGCGCAGCCGGCCGCGCGGCCAGCGCATCCGGTTGCCCCGGTCGTTGACCCGGGAGTCGAAGCCGGAGGCCAGCACCCCACCGAACCAGTCGGAGCCGCAGCGGCCGAGGTCCACGTCCCGGGCGTCGCCCGCCTTGAGCGAGGCGGCGACCGCCCGGGCGCCCGCGCCCGGGTCCCGCACCGGCAGGCCGCAGGCGCGGGCGAAGTCGTTGCCGGTGCCGACGGCCACGATGCCGAGCGGCGTGCCGGTGCCGGCCACCGCCTGGAGGGCCAGCGAGACCATGCCGTCGCCGCCGACGGCGACCAGCGCCCCGGTCCCGTCGGCCACGGCCTCCCGGGCCCGGTGCAGGGCGTCCGGCGCGTCCTCGCCCACGACGGCGCGCACGGTGAACCCGGCCTCGCGCAGGGCGCTGGCGGCCGGCTGGGCGGCGCCGGCGGCGCGTCCGCGTCCTGCCGTGGGGTTGATCAGCAGGGTGATGTCACTGCTCACGCTCGAGTTCTACCGGATCACGTGGCGTCGTCGTAGCCGTTGCGCGGGGCGGTGGCGCCCGCGTCGTCGGCACTGCTCGCCGGGACCCGCTCGGCCGTCTCGATGGTGGACGGCGTGAGGTCGACCTGCGACGCCTCGTCGTCGTCCAACTCCGCGTCGGGGTTGGCCCGGCGCTTGCGCCGGTCGTTGAACAGGGCGATGCCACAGGCCATGAAGTAGAGCCCGGTCACGGGGACCTGGAGCGCGATCATCGACATCATGTCGGTGGGCGTGATCGCGGCGGCGAAGATCGCGATGCCCACGACCATCCAGCGCCACCAGCTGAGCATCCGCTTGCCGGTGACGATGCCGCCGAGGTTCAGCAGGACCAACACCAGGGGCAGCTCGAAGGACAGCCCGAAGGCCAGGGCCATCCGAACGGCCAGGTCGAGGATGTTGTCGACGTCGATCTGGTTCTCGGCGTCCTCCGCGGTGAAGGTGAGCAGCACGTCGACCGCCCGGGGCAGCACCCAGGCGGCGAACGCGGCGCCAGCGACGAACAGCGGCACACCGAAGGCGACGACCGCTCGGGAGTACTTCTTCTCGTTCTTGTGCAACCCAGGAGCGATGAAGGCCCACGCCTGGTACAGCCACACCGGGGAGGCCGCGATCAACCCCACCAGCAGTGCGACGCGGAAGTAGGTGGCGAACGGGGAGGTGATGCCCGACTGGACGACCCGGGCGCATTCGCCGCCCTGGCGCTCCTGATTAATCTCGCAGATCGGCACGAAATCGGTCAGATAGCCCATGATGTCCTTGGCGAAGAACAACGCCACGATGGTGACGGCGAGCACCGCCGCCAGGGCCATCCCGAGCCGGTTCCGCAGCTCCCGCAGGTGTTCGGTGAGGGGCATCCGCCCCTCGGGGTCCTTCTCCCTGTTTCCAGCGGCTCTAGGCACCCCACGTCCTCATCTCGTAGGGCAGCCGGAACCGCTCCGGCCGCCAGACTTCACTGTAGGTAACGGCAGTCGGTCAGCTCTGGGAGGTGCCCTTGGGCTCCTGCACCGGCCGGGAGTCGGCGACGTCCCCAGGCGCGGCCTGGATCGTCTTCGGAGCGGGCTGCTCCGTGCTGTTGGCCGTGGCGGTGTCCTGGTTGGCCTGCTGGTTCTCCGCCTTCATGGCCGCGGTCTCGCTCTTCAGGATCCGCATGGACTTGCCGAGCGACCGGGCGGTGTCAGGCAGCCGCTTCGACCCAAAGACCAGCACGACGATGATGGCAACAAGCAGGAGGTGCCACGGTGAAAGGGAGCCCATAGTGTCCGTCCACTCTCTTCTCTGGGGAGGTCCTGACCGGTCCCACCGGTCGGGCGTCCCGAACGTCCCGCACGGGCAGCAATCTTAACGCGCAAGGGTGAACACGAATCAATGCCCGAGGGTACACGTAGTCTCCCCGGCTACTCACGCCTCGCGCCAGACCGCCGCAGCGAACCGCCGCGGGCGGCGAGCGGGGCGGCGGCCCGCTCCAACTCCTCGGCGGCCCGGCCGATCCGCTCGGCGCTGTCCCCGACCGCCCGGGAGAAGCGCCGCACCTCCACCCCGACCCGCACCCCCAGCACGCCGAGCACGACCACCCCGGCGAAGGCGAGGGCCAGCTGGACCATCGGCCAGAACATCGCGGCTCACCGCCTCCCGCTGGTCATGTCGACGGCGCTCCCGTCGATCCCCGCGTTCCCGCTCCTGACGCGCTTCGTGGTCACGGCACCGGCAGCCGCTCGTACTCGGCCAGCGCCGCCCGGGCGGCCTGCCGGGCGCTGTCCGCCAGCTCGGGCGGCGAGACGATCCGCCCGTCCCGGCCCAGCCGCAGCGCCAGGCGGCGCAGCGTGGTGGGGTCGGGCGTCCGCAACCGCACCCGCAGCCCTCCGTCCGGCAGCTCCTCGGCGGCGTCGTGCGGGTAGTACTCCGCGACCCAACGCCCGCCGGGCCCCACCTCGATGACCACCTCGGGGTCGGTGGGCGCCGGCTGCACCAGGCCCTCGCTGAGATCGCGCGGCTCCAGCGGCGGCGGATCGGCGGGCACGTCGAGCAGCTCGATCATGGCCACCCGGTCCAGCCGGAAGGTCCGCCGCGCCTCGGTCCTGCGGCACCAGGCCTCGACGTAGGTGTGGCCCACGGCGAAGAGCCGGATCGGGTCGATCTCCCGGTCGGTGAGCTCGTCGCGGCCCGGGGAGTAGTAGCGGATGCGCAGCCGGCGCCGTTCGGCGATGGCCCGGTCCACCTCGGCGAGCACTCCGCCCTCCGCCTCGAAGGTGACGTTCAGCCGGGAGCTGACCGCGGCGGTCTCGCCGGCCGCGGCCTCCAGTTTGGCCGTCGCCCGCAGCAGCGCGTCCCGGTCCCGGTCGCTGAGCCCCGGCAGTGTGGCCACCGCCCGCGCCGCCACGAGCAGCGCGGTGGCCTCGTCGGCGGCCAGCCGCAGTGGCTGGCCGGTGCCCGAGGCGACGGCCTCCGCGTTGTGCCACCAGATGTGCTCGCCGTCGGTGTCGATGTCCAGCAGGTCCCCGCCGCGGAAGCTGGTGCCGCACATCGGCAGCACGCCGAGGTCGCCGATCAGCTCGTCCTCGGTGATGCCGAAGGCACGGGCCACCTCGTCCACCCGGGCACCCGGCCGCTCCCGCAGGTACGTGATGAGGGACAGCATCCGCCGCGTCCGGTCGATGGCGGTCGTCGCCATGTCGGTCTCGATCCTCCCAAGTCGTTACGAATCCGGCGGGCGTCAGCCCTTGGCGACCGCGCGCAGCCGGTCGACCACGTCCGCCCGCAGTTCAGCGGGCTCCAGCACGATCACGTCGGGCCCGAACTCGGCCAGCCAGGCGTCGAGGCCGTGCCCGAAGGGGATCTCCAGTTCGTCCCACTCCGTGTTCCGGCTGCTCACCGACATCGCCCGGGCCCGCAGTGGGTATCCCGAGCCGACCCGCAGCCGGATCCGCGCCAGTCCGGTCGCGGTCTCCCCCGCCCAGCGGGCCACGCTCTCGCGCACCGCCACCTGTCCTGGCACCTCGGCGGTGAAGGCCCCGGAGCGGGATCTCACCCGCCCCACGATCCGGGACAGCCGGAACACCCGCGCCGCACCGCGCTCCCGGTCCCAGCCCGCCAGGTACCAGTGCCCGCGCCAGCATTCCAGGGCCCAGGGCTCCACCTGCCGGGTCTGCGGGTGCGCGGCGTTGGACTTGCGGTAGTCGAAGGTGACGGGACGCCGGTCGCGGCAGGCGATCATCAGCGGCTCGAAGGCGGCCTCGCCGGCGGGAATCCGCGGCTCCAGGGCGCTGTAGGGCTCCTGCTCCTGCGGGGCGAGCGGCATGCCCGCGGCCCGCAGCTTCTGCAGTGCGCCGCTGGCCGCGCCCGCCAGCCTGGCCTGCTGCCACACCTTGGCGGCGAGCCCCAGGGCGGCGGCCTCCTCGGCGTCCAGGGTCACCGGTGGCAGCCGGTTCCGATCCCGGTGGGCCAGGTAGCCGACCTCGCCGTCGAGGCTCTCCACGGTCTCGATGACCATGCCCAGCTCGCGCAGGTCGTCCTTGTCCCGCTCGAACATGCGGTTGAAGGCGTCCTCGCCGCTGACCTCCAGATAGGCCTCGATGGAGGTCCGCAGGTCCCGTTTGGTCAACGGCCGGCCGGTGCCCAACAGGCACAGGGCGAGGTTCATCAGCCGCTCTGCCTTGGCAATCGCCATGGACGCGCCGCCCTCTCTTCATCCGTCAAACGCCGTGGGCCCGTCCCGGTTTCGGGATGGGCCCACGGTACCGCCATGCGGGTCGGCGCGATTACGCCGCGACCAGATCGCAGACGAAGATCAGCGTCTCGCCCGGCTTGATCCGACCCCCGCCGGCCCCGGCATCGCCGTAGGCCAGGTGCGGCGGGATCGTCAGCTGGCGCCGACCGCCGACCTTCATCCCCTGGACGCCGCGGTCCCAGCCCGGGATGACCTGTCCGGCCCCGAGCTGGAAGCGCAGCGGGGCGCCGCGGTTCCAGCTGGCGTCGAACTCCTCGCCGGTGCTGAAGGAGACCCCGACGTAGTGCACGGAGACCTGCGCTCCGGCCTCGGCGACCGGCCCGTTGCCCTCCCAGAGGTCCTTGATCTCCAGATCCGCAGGCGGCTCGCCGCCGGGAAACTCGACCTCGGGCTTGTCGATGTTCACGTGACTGCTCCTTGAGACGTTCGCTTGCGTCGTGCGGGGTACTCAGGCGGCGCCGACGATGTCCACCACGAACACCAGGGTGGACCCGGCCGGAATGGCCTCCTGCTCCTCCTCGCCGTACCCCATGTCGGGCGGCAGCACCAGCAGCACCCGGTCCCCGACATGCTTGCCGACCAGGCCCTCGTCCCAGCCCGGCACCACCTGCCCCGTGCCGATCTGGAACGCCGAGGCACTCTCCCGGTCCCACGAGGAGTCGAACTTCTCTCCGTCGGCCCAGGTGACCCCGGTGTACTGGACGGCGAGCGCCTGGCCGGCCTCCACCTCCGCGCCGTCGCCCTCGATCAGCACCTGCTCCTGCAGCTCGCCGGGCGGATCCTCGCCCTCGGGGATGGTGATCGTCGCGGGCTTCTCGCCGTCGGCGTCGACCTCGGGCATGCCCTCGTCGACCGCCGCCTGCTCGCCCTCGGCCCTGGCCGTGGGCTCCACGTCGACCGCGCCGACCACGTCGATGACCCAGACCACGCCCTCGTTCTCGGCCATGCCGTACTGGGCGGCGACGTCGGCGCCGAACATCTCGGCCGCCCGACCCTCGACCTGGACCCGGCTGCCGACCGTCTTGCCGATCAGCGGCTCGGTGACGGACGGCGGCAGGTACGACTCGACGCCGGCCTGGCTGACGATCTGCTGCCTCAGGTCCTCTTCGCCGCTCTGGTCCTCGCCGTTCTGCTCCTCCTCGTCCCCGCCGTCCTCAGCGGTCGACGCCCAGGTGTCGAGCAGGTCCTCGTCCGCCTGGACGAGCCGGGCCAGAACATCCAACCGAAGGAAGGAACCGTCGGCGATCTCGGCGCCGTCACCCTTCTCCACTACCTGGGAGACCGTCTCCTCGCCGACGGTCGCGTCCTTCTTGATGTCGATCTCGGGACGCTCGCCAAGACTGCCGGAGACGGAGGCCACCGGGCCGGTGGACGAGGCGTCCGAGGTGTCCTCGCCGCCCTCCTCCGAGCCGCAGGCGGCGGTGAGCAGGAGCGCGGCCGATGCGGCCAGTGCCGCGACGGTGCGGCGTACTCGTGTGGTGGGGATCATCAGTCCAACTCGGGGTAGAGGCGGTCGGTGGGGCGGGACTCGCTGGTCCCGCCCCACCCTACGGCCTCCCCGGCCCGTGCCCCCGGTCACATGCCGGCGATGAGCTTCTCCACCCGCTCGTCCACTGACCGGAACGGGTCCTTGCACAGCACCGTGCGCTGGGCCTGGTCGTTCAACTTCAGGTGCACCCAGTCGACGGTGAAGTCCCGCCGCTGCTCCTGGGCCCGGCGGATGAAGTCGCCACGCAACCGGGCGCGCGTGGTCTGTGGCGGCACCGACTTGCCCTGGAAGATCTTCAGATCGTTGCAGATCCGCTGGGCCTGGCCCTTGCGCTCCAGGAGGTAGTACAGGCCACGCCGCCGATGGATGTCGTGGTACGCGAGGTCTATCTGGGCGACCCGCGGGTGCGACATGGTCAGGTTGTGCTTGGCCCGGTACCGCTCGATGAGCTGGTACTTCATGACCCAGTCGATCTCGGTGTTGATCTTGTCGAGCTCCTCGCTGCGGATGGACTCCAGCGCCCGGCCCCACAGCTCCAGGACCTGCTCGGTCAGGCCGCTGCGCATGCCGCGGCGCTCGCAGAAGTCCAGCGCCTTGTCGTAGTACTCCTGCTGGATCTCCAGCGCCGACGCCTCCCGGCCGGTGGCCAGGCGCACCCGGCGCTGTCCGGTGATGTCGTGGCTCACCTCGCGGATGGCGCGGATCGGGTTCTCCAGGGTGAGGTCGCGCATCACGGTGCCCGCCTCGATCATGCGCAGCACCAGGTCGGTGGCGCCGACCTTGAGGAGCATGGTCGTCTCGGACATGTTGGAGTCGCCCACGATGACGTGCAGCCGACGGTAGCGCTCGGCGTCCGCGTGCGGCTCGTCGCGGGTGTTGATGATCGGCCGGGAACGGGTGGTGGCCGAGCTCACGCCCTCCCAGATGTGCTCGGCCCGCTGGCTGACGCAGAAGACCGCGCCCCGCGGCGTCTGCAGCACCTTGCCGGCGCCGCAGATCAGCTGGCGGGTGACCAGGAAGGGGATGAGCACGTCCGCCAGCCGCGAGAACTCGCCGTGGCGGGCCACCAGGTAGTTCTCGTGGCAGCCGTAGGAGTTCCCGGCGGAGTCGGTGTTGTTCTTGAAGAGGTAGACGTCGCCGGCGATGCCCTCTTCGTGCAGTCGACGCTCGGCGTCCACCAGAAGGCCCTCGAGGATGCGCTCACCCGCCTTGTCGTGGGTGATGAGCTCGGTGACGTTGTCACACTCCGGAGTGGCGTACTCGGGATGCGAACCGACGTCCAGGTAGAGACGGGCGCCGTTGCGTAGGAACACGTTGCTGCTGCGGCCCCATGACACGACTCGGCGGAAGAGGTACCGCGCCACCTCGTCCGGGGACAGCCGTCGCTGTCCCCGGAACGTACAGGTGACCCCGTACTCGTTCTCCAGCCCGAAGATTCGGCGATCCATGACTGAACAGTACGCCCGAAGCCCCGGTTCGAAACCGGGTTCCCGGACGGCGTTTCGATCATTTTCCGCCTACCGGCGAGCCGGTGGAACGCCCGGGAACTGCGAGAACGCCTCAGCTGTCGTCCGTGGACCCCGACGACCCGGCCTCGTCCTCCCCGTCCTGGGCAGGCTGGTCGTCGGCCGACGAGGCCGCCTCCTCCTCCAGCAGCTGGGCCAGCTGACGGCTGAGCACCCGCTTGAACTTCCGCTGTTGCGGCCGGGTGCGGTCCAACACCGCCACCTCCAGCTGGTCCGCGGTCAGTTCGCGCTCCCCGCCGTTGTCCCTGGCCAGGGACGCGACGGCCAGCCGCACGGCCTCGCCCAGGCTCATGCCGTCCTCGTGGCGCTGGTCGAGATAGCTGCCGATCTGGTCGGAGTTCCCGCCGACGGCGACCGAGCCGTGCTCGTCGATGATCGAGCCGTCGTGGGGCAGTCGGTAGATCTCGTCCTCCGCCGGGCTCTCACCCACCTCGGCGACCAGCAGCTCCACCTCGTACGGCTTCTCCGCCGTGCTGGAGAAGATGTTGCCCAGCGTCTGCGCGTAGAGGTTGGCCAGGCCCCGGGCGGTGACGTCCTCCCGGTCGTAGGTGTACCCGCGCAGGTCGGCATAGCGGGTGCCGCCGATGCGCAGGCTCTCGTACTCGTTGTACTTGCCCGTGGCCGCGAAGGCGATCCGGTCGTAGATCTCGCTCACCTTGTGCAGCGCGCGGGAGGGGTTCTCGGCGACGAACACGATGCCGTCGGCATACTGCAGCACGACGAGGCTCCGGCCGCGCGCGATGCCCTTGCGGGCGTACTCGGCGCGATCCGCCATGGCCTGCTGGGGTGAGACATAGAACGGCGTCGACACCGGCTACTCGTCCCTTCACTGTCCGTCAGATGGGTGGGAATCCCTGAACCGGGAATCTACACAACCGGCGCGCGCGGGCCGTCGGGCAGCTCCAGACGGCCGTCGAACACCGCCTGCGCGATCTCCGCGAGCTCGTCGTCGGTCAGCCGGCGGAAACCCTCGTCGGTGATCACCGTGACGATGGGGTAGATCTTGCGCACCAGATCGGGGCCGCCGGTCGCGGAGTCGTCGTCAGCCGCGTCGTAGAGCGCCTGCACCACGACGGTGGCGGCCTGCCGCTCGGTCAGATCCTCGCGGTGCAGCTTCTTCAGCGAGCCACGGGCGAAGATGGACCCGGAGCCGACGGCGGCGAAGCCCAGCTCCTCGGACCGACCACCGGTCACGTCGTAGGAGAAGATCCGGCCCTTCTCACGCTCCAGGTCGAAACCGGCGAAGAGCGGGACGACGGCCAACCCCTGCATGGCCATGCCGAGATTGCCGCGGATCATGGTGGACAGCCGGTTGGCCTTGCCCTCCAGCGAGAGCACGTCGCCCTCGACCTTCTCGAAGTGCTCCAGCTCCAGCTGGAAGAGCTTCACCAGCTCCACGGCGATGCCCGCGGTGCCCGCGATGCCGACGGCGGAGTATTCGTCGGCCGGGAAGACCTTCTCCACGTCCCGCTGGGCGATCATGCTGCCCATGGTGGCGCGGCGGTCACCGGCGAGCACCACCCCGCCGGGGAAGGTGGCGGCCACGATGGTGGTGCCGTGCACCGCCTCCAGCGCACCCTCCACAGGCGGCAGGGCCCGGTGGCCCGGCAGTCGCTCGGGGGCGTGGTCGGCGAGGAAGTCGAGGAACGAGGAGGAGCCCGGCTTCAGGAAGGCCGCGGGGAGTCGCCCCTGCCCGTGGGAGTTGGCTGCCACAGAGTTCCCTCCAGGTAGGTGGAATCGGCTCGCTGGAACACGTTGTGCTGATCGCTCGGCCGCGCCGTCACGACGGCGCGGCCGAAGCGGGATACGCCACGGACCTTACCCGTCAGGGGGTCATGATCCACATCGCGCCGGCGTCACTCGCCGCCCTTCTGCACGAAACTGCGTACGAAGTCCTCGGCGTTCGACTCCAGGACCTCGTCGATCTCGTCCAGCACGGAATCCACGTCGTCCGTCAGCTCTTCCTGGCGTTCCTTGAGCTCCTCGGAGACCTCCACGTCCTGGGTCTGCTCGTCGGTCTCTTCGGTGGTACGCGACGCCTTCTGCTGGCCGCCGCTGGTGTCTTTGGTCGCCATCTCCCTCACCCCATGCTCGGCTTCGACGTATCAAGATCAGACCCTACTAGCCGGGGCTGACATCGGCTCTTCCACCGTTTCTCGTCCCTGTAACGCGCAGGGGCCACCTCCATGATTCCCGTATCCCCGGAAAACGGGGAAACCAAAGGAACTCAGCCGCCGGACAGGGCGCGCACCAGATCCTCCGCCGTGGCGCAGCGGTCCAGCAGGTCCTTCACGTGGTCCCTGGTGCCACGCAGCGGATCCATGGTCGGCACCCGTTGCAGCGAGTCGCGACCGGGGAGGTCGAAGATCACCGAGTCCCAGGAGGCGGCGGCGACGTCGTCGGCGTACTGCTCCAGGCAGCGGCCCCGGAAGTAGGCCCTGGTGTCCTCTGGCGGGCTGCTCTGGGCCCGCAGGATGTCCTCCTCGGTCAGGAGCCTGGTCATCCGGCCACGGGCCGCGAGGCGGTTGTACAGGCCCTTTTCGGGGCGCACGTCGGCGTACTGCAGATCCACCAGATGAAGCCGGGCGGCGTCCCAGCCCACGCCGTCCCGGCGCCGGTAGCCCTCCATCAGCTCCCGCTTGGCCACCCAGTCGAGTTGCCCGGCCAGGCTCATCGGGTCGCTCTCCAGCCGGGTCAGCACCTCCTCCCAGCGGCTGAGCACGTCCACGGTCTGCTCGTCGACGTCCGCGCCCCAGCGCTCCTCGACGTACTTGCGGGCGAGCTCGCAGTACTCCATCTGCAGCTGCACCGCGGTGAGCGACCGGCCGCTGCGGAGCGTGATCAGCTCGCGAAGACCAGGGTCGTGGCTGATCCGGTGCAGGGTGCGCACGGGCTGGTCGACGGCGAGGTCCACGGCGATGAAACCGTCCTCGATCATCGACAGGACCAGCGCGGTGGTGCCCAGCTTGAGGTAGGTGGACACCTCGGAGAGGTTGGCGTCGCCGATGATGACGTGCAGCCGGCGGTACTTCTCGGCGTCGGCGTGCGGCTCGTCGCGGGTGTTGATGATCGGCCGCTTGAGCGTCGTCTCCAGGCCGACCTCGACCTCGAAGTAGTCCGCGCGCTGGGTCAGCTGGAAGCCGTGCTCGCTGCCGTCCTGGCCGAGACCGACCCGGCCGGCGCCGCAGACCACCTGGCGGGAGACGAAGAAGGGGGTCAGATGACGCACGATGTCGGAGAACGGCGTCTCCCGCTTCATCAGGTAGTTCTCGTGCGTGCCGTAGGAGGCGCCCTTATTGTCGGTGTTGTTCTTGTAGAGGTGGATCGGCTGGGCGCCGGGGACCTCGGCGGCCCGCCGGGCCGCCTCGGCCATGATCCGCTCGCCCGCCTTGTCCCACAGCAGCGCGTCCCTCGGGCTGGTGGTCTCGGGGGCGCTGTACTCGGGGTGTGCGTGGTCCACGTAGAGCCGGGCGCCGTTGGTCAGGATGACGTTGGCCAGCCCGATGTCCTCGTCCGTGAGCTGGCTGGCGTCCGCGTTCTCCCTGGCCAGGTCGAAGCCCCGGGCGTCGCGCAGCGGGTTCTCCTCCTCGAAGTCCCAGCGGGCTCGCCTGGCCCGGTGCATGGCCGCCGCGTAGGCGTTCACAACCTGGGAGGAGGTGAGCATGGCATTGGCGTTCGGGTGACCCGGCACGGAGACGCCGTACTCGGTCTCGATGCCCATCACTCGCCGTACAGTCATGCGGCCCTCCTTGCCCGGCGCCGGCCCCGCACGACCGCGCCCCTGGGTACGAGCCTAAGCGACACGGCATGCGGTGGGGAGATCACTGCGGGTTCCTTCGGGCTGTCTGGGAAAGGCGTCCGGCTGCGGGGCACGGCATGCCGTGCCCCGCAGCCGGACGTCGGGTACGTGGATTCAGAGGTACTGACCGGTGTTCGCCACCGTGTCGATGGAGCGGCCGGTGTCCGCGCCCTGCTTGCCGGTGACGAGCGTGCGGATGAAGACGATCCGCTCGCCCTTCTTGCCGGAGATGCGGGCCCAGTCGTCCGGGTTGGTGGTGTTCGGGAGGTCCTCGTTCTCCTTGAACTCGTCCACGCAGGCGGCGAGCAGATGGGAGACGCGCAGGCCCTTCTGGTTATGGTCGAGGAAGTCCTTGATGGCCATCTTCTTCGCCCGGTCCACGATGTTCTCGATCATGGCGCCGGAGTTGAAGTCCTTGAAGTACAGGACCTCCTTGTCACCGTTGGCGTAGGTGACCTCGAGGAAGCGGTTCTCCTCGGTCTCGGCGTACATCTGCTCGACGACGGTCTGGATCATGCCGGCGATGGTGGCGTCGCCGCTGCCGTTGTGCTCGTTCAGGTCGTCGGCGTGCAGCGGCAGCCGGGGGGTGAGGTACTTGGAGAAGATGTCCTTGGCGGCCTCGGCGTCCGGACGCTCGATCTTGATCTTCACGTCGAGCCGGCCGGGGCGCAGGATCGCGGGGTCGATCATGTCCTCGCGGTTCGAGGCGCCGATGACGATGACGTTCTCCAGGCCCTCCACACCGTCGATCTCGGAGAGCAGCTGGGGGACGATCGTGTTCTCCACGTCGGAGCTGACCCCGGAACCGCGGGTGCGGAAGAGGGAGTCCATCTCGTCGAAGAAGACGATCACCGGCGTGCCCTCGCTGGCCTTCTCCCGGGCCCGCTGGAAGACGAGCCGGATGTGCCGCTCGGTCTCGCCGACGTACTTGTTCAGCAGCTCGGGGCCCTTGATGTTGAGGAAGAAGCTCTTCCCCGCGGGCTTGCCGGTGACCTCGGCGACCTTCTTGGCCAGGGAGTTGGCGACCGCCTTGGCGATCAGCGTCTTGCCGCAACCGGGCGGGCCGTAGAGCAGCACGCCCTTGGGCGGGCGCAGCTCGTGCTCCCGGAACAGGTCCGGGTAGAGGTAGGGCAGTTCCACCGCGTCCCTGATCAGCTCGATCTGCCCGCCGAGGCCGCCGATCTGGGTGTAGTCGATGTCCGGCACATCCTCGAGGATCAGCTCCTCGACCTCGCTCTTGGGCACGACCTCGTAGACGTAGCCGGAGCGGGGTTCCAGCAGCAGGGAGTCGCCGGCACGCAGCGTGATGTCCAGCATCGGCTCCGCCAGCCGGACGACCCGCTCCTCGTCGGTGTGGCCGACCACGAGGGCGCGCTCCCCGTCCTCGAGCACCTCCTTGAGGGTGACGATGTCGCCGGCCCGCTCGAAGGCCATGGCGGCGACCACGTTCAGCGCCTCGTTGAGCATGACCTCCTGGCCGCGCCTGAGCTCGTTGAGCTCGATGTTCGGGCTGACGTTGACCCGAAGCTTGCGGCCGCCGGTGAAGATGTCCGCGGTATCGTCGTCGTCGTTGGACTTGAGGAAGACGCCGAAGCCGGACGGCGGCTGGGCGAGCCGGTCGACCTCCTCCTTGAGCGCCACGATCTGGTCCCGGGCCTCACGGAGCGTGTTCGCGAGCCGCTCGTTCTGCGCGGACACGCCGGCCAGATTCGTCTGCAGCTCGACAATCCGCTCCTCGAGAATCCGAGTGTGCCGCGGAGAGTCGGCCAGCTTTCGGCGCAGGACGGTGATCTCCTGCTCAAGATCGGCGAGCTGCCGGGAAGGGTCGTCGGAACCCCGACCGGGCCGGACGCCGCGGTTGCTGTCGTCATCGTGGGATGCCACGGTCCTCACCTCCTCCAAGGGGAGCTGGACGCTTCCAGACCCTACCTGGACCGGTGTAGTTCGAAACCCCTAGATCACAAAGACGGTCGGGGTGTGTCCGATCTTCACCCTTGCGCACTCCCTCACGCCAGGGAATACCCACCCTGCCTCATCGGAAAGCGGGCCGCTGTATCGTCGGGACCGGTCAACACCCGTCAGGGACGGCTCTCTTTGCTTCCCGGGATCGAGGACTCTTCTAGGAACGGTAGGCCACATGACCGCGTCGAACGAAACCGCCGAGGCTCTCGAGGTCTGGATCGACCAGGACCTCTGCACGGGTGACGGGATCTGCGCGCAGTACGCGCCGGAGGTGTTCGAACTGGACATCGACGGGCTTGCCTATGTGAAGCCCCCGGTGCCGGCCGGCGAGGAGGCCGAGCTGCTGACCGAGCCCGGGGCGACCGCCCCGGTGCCGCTGCCGCTGCTGCGCGACGTGGCCGAGTCGGCCAAGGACTGTCCCGGCGAGTGCATCCACGTGCGCCGGGTCGCCGACCGCACCGAGGTGTACGGGCCGGACGTCACCGCCTAGCCGCCGGGCTCTGTCCTGTCTCGGTCCGGCTCAGGCGGTGGTCGCGGCCGGCGTCTCGGCGGACAGCCGCAGCCGGCCCTCCTCCCAGGTCCAGCTCACGTCCCGCTGCTGGTCCGGCTGGGAGCGCGGCACATCGGGCGAGGAATACCCGAACAGGCGCACGGAGACCTGGCGCGCGGCGGCCTCCAGCCCGTCGACCGTCATCCCCTCGGCCGGGTCCACCAGCGTCTCGGCGACCCGCGGCGCTCCGCCGGGTCGGGCCGGCTCGGTCAGCACGTAAAGACCGCTGGGCGGGGTCCCGCCGCCCGCGTCGCAGCGCACCGCCGCCACGGTCTCGGCGTGGCCGTCGTCGTCGAAGTCCACGCCGACCTGTTCGGTCACCAGAATCGGATGAGGGCCGCAGTCCAGCGGGTACTCGGCGTCCGACGCCTCGGGGCCCGGGACGGTGGCGGCCGGGGCCTTCGCGGTGGCGTCGGACGGCTGCACCAGGATCGCGACCCCGCTCACCGCGGCGAGCGCCGCGGCGGTCGTGACCCAGTGGGCGGTGCGGGCGCGGGTGTGCGGGAGGTCGAGACCGGCCGGGAGCTGCACGCGGGGACTCCTGAGGGCGAGAGGAGGGGCGCCTGGGGGTCGTGAGAAACGCCACAGCGTCCCCTGCGAGGCCCGCCGTCAGCGCGTGCCGGCATCGTGCCATATCTCACATGGGGTGGGAACGGCGGGGTGCGCTCCCTGCCGACGGTCCCTCAGTCCGCGCCAGGTCCCGTGTAGTCCTCGCCGTACGCGCCGGGTGCCGGGCGGCGGCGGCGCCGGGGCGGCTCCACCCCGTCCGCGAGGCGCCGGGCGGTCACCAGGAAGCCCGTGTGCCCGATCATCCGGTGGTCGGGGCGCACCGCGAGACCCTCCACGTGCCAGGTCCTGACCATGGTCTCCCAGGCCGACGGCTCGTTGAAGGTGCCGTGCGCGCGGACGCTCTCCACGACGCGCGCCAGCTGGGTGGTGGTGGCGACGTAGGCGCACACGATGCCGCCGGGCACCAGCGCCTTGGAGACGGCGTCCAGGCACTCCCAGGGCGCGAGCATGTCCAGGATGACCCGGTCGACGTCGGTGTCCGAGAGGTTGTCCTGGAGATCGCCGACGGTCAGTCGCCAGGCGGGGTGCTCGGCGCCGAAGTAGCGGGTGACGTTCTCCCTGGCGATGTCCGCGAAGTCGGCGCGCCGCTCGTAGGAGTGCAGCATCCCCTGGTCGCCGATGGCGCGCAGCAGGAAGGTGCTCAACGAGCCGGAGCCGACGCCGGCCTCGACGACGCGCGCCCCGGGGAAGATGTCGGCCATGGCCAGGATCTGCCCCGCGTCCTTGGGGTAGACCACGGCGGCACCGCGGGGCATGGACAGGACGTAGTCGGGGAGCAGGGGGCGCAGCGCCAGGTAGACGACGTTGCCCGTGGTGCGGACGACGGTCCCCTCGGGGGCACCGATCAGCTCGTCGTGCGGGAAGGCTCCCTTGTGGGTGTGGAAGCTCTTCCCGGCCTCGAGCGTGAACGTGTAGTGGCGTCCCTTGGGATCGGTGAGCTGGACCTGGTCCCCGACCTGGAAGGGCCCGCGACGGCGGGCGGCGCCGGTCGGTTCGGACATGATCCCACCCTAGTCCAGGCGGGTGGCCGCGCCGGCCCGGGGCCCGCGGCTAGCCGGCCGGCGAGGCGCCCGGGGAGGGCGCGGTGCGGGACATGGCGTTGATGAAGGCGCGCTCGACGTCGCTCGTGGACAGCACGCCGTAGATCTCGCCGGTGTCCTCGACCACCAGGTACTCGGTGGCCGGGGTGGCCCGCAGATGGTCGAGCAGCCCCTCGCCGGTCAGGTCGGCGGGCATCCGCATGCCCTGGGTGAGGTCCTGGGCCATGGTGCCGACGGGCACCCAGGGGCGGCGGTGCTGCGGGATGCCGGCGATGCCCGCCTCCCGCACCAGGGCGACCGGCTCACCCGTGCCGTCCACCACGACGAGGGCCCGGGCGCCGGCGTCGTTGGCCCGGCGCAGCGCCTCGGACAGCGGCATCTCGCCGGAGACCGGCACCGCCCTGCGGGTCAGGGCGCGGGCGGTCAGGTTGGGCAGCCGCTCGCGCAGCCGGGCCATACGCAGGCTGTTGCCCGCTCCGGTCCAGATGATGGCGGCCAGGATGGCGGCCAGCAGGGCGTCGGTGAGCGAGGCGATTCCGGTGAACGAGTCGCGGTCGGTGAGCGAGCCGGTGTGAGTGGCGAGCGGGAAGCCGACGAGCACGGCGATGGCCAGCGCCCGGCCGGTCCAGGCGGCGGCGACGGTGCCGGCCATGGGGCGTCCTGACAGCTTCCACACGACGGCGCGGAGCATCCGGCCGCCGTCCAGCGGCAGCCCGGGCAGCAGGTTGAAGACGGCGACGATCAGGTTGGAGATCATCAGCCCGGCCAGCAGCACGCCGGGCACGGTGCCGGACTCGACCGCCAGCATCCCGGCGTAACAGATCCCGGCGAGCACCAGGGAGAGCAGCGGCCCGACGCCGGCCAGGACGAACTCGCGGCCGGGGGTCTGGGAGTCTTTCTCGATCTCCGAGACGCCGCCGAAGAACTGCAGTTGGATGCGGCGGACGGGCAGGTCGAAGCGGAGCGCGGCGACGGTGTGCGCGAGCTCGTGCACCAGCACCGAGGCGTAGAAGGCGACCGCGAAGAACAACGAGACGAGGTAGCGGCTGCCGCCGAGCTCGGGCAGCACGCGGTCGAGCTGGTTGCCGAAGAACCAGGTGATGAGCGCGGCGACCAGGAACCAGCTGGGGGCGACGTAGATCGGGACGCCCAGCACCCGGCCCATCAGCAGGCCGCCGCCGGCGCTCCTCGGGCGGGGCGGCCCGTCGTCCTGGCCCTTCCGGCCTCCGGCACGCGGTGTCCGGTCCGATTCCGAGTCTCCCACCAGGTCCCCTTGCTGCGTTCGGGCTCCGTACCTCGCCGGTGCTCCGGCAGCGATCATGCCGGGCGTACGGGTCCGAAGTCGATGGTATGCGGCTACCTGTCAGTGACGCGCCGTAGGGTTCGCCTCATGGAACGGTCAACCACCGCGCGTCCAGATTCGCTCTCACCCTCCAGGGCCGCGGACTTCATGCAGTGTCCCCTGCTGTACCGCTTCCGGGTGATCGACAAACTGCCCGAGGCACCGAATGCCGCGGCGACCCGCGGCACCGTGGTGCACGCGGTGTTGGAGCGGGTGTTCGACGCACCCGCCGCGGAGCGGAGCGTGCCGCGGGCCCGAGGTCTGGTGGTGCGGGAATGGGAGCGGCTGCTGGCCAGGCGGCCGGAGCTGGCCGGACTGTTCGCCGAGGAGACCCCCACGGACGGGGGGGCGGACGGGGACGGGTCGGCGGAGGCCGGTCCCGTGGCGCCGGACCCGGCGCGGCTGGCGGAGTGGCTGACGAGCGCCGAGGAGCTGGTGGAGCGGTGGTTCTCGCTGGAGGACCCGACGCGTCTGGAGCCGGCCGAGCGGGAGTTGTTCGTGGAGACCCGGCTGGAGTCCGGGCTGCGGCTGCGCGGCGTGATCGACCGGGTGGACGTCGCGCCGACCGGCGAGGTCCGCGTCGTGGACTACAAGACCGGCAAGGCACCAGGGCCCCAGTTCGCGGGTGGCGCGCTGTTCCAGATGAAGTTCTACGCCCTGGTGCTGTGGCGGCTGCGGGGCGTGGTGCCGCGCCGGCTTCAGCTGGTCTACCTGGGCAGCGGCGAGGTGTTGACGTACGACCCGGACGAGTCGGACCTGCGCGGTGTGGAGCACAAGCTGCTGGCCCTGTGGGAGGCGATCCGGCGAGCCACGGAGTCGGGTGACTGGCGACCCAACCGGAGCCGGCTGTGCGGCTGGTGCGACCATCAGGCGCGCTGCCCGGAGTTCGGCGGCACTCCCCCGCCGTATCCGCTGGTCGTGCAGGCCGAGTTGCCGCTCCAGGCCGGGACGGCCGCGGACCCGGTCGAGACCGCTGCGGAGGCCCCGGCGGCGGCGGAGCGAGCCGTGGGGGCGGCGGACGGGGACGGCGGGGAGGCAGCGGTGACGGCCGGGGAGGCAGCGGGACGGGCCGAGGAGCGCCCCGGGGACGCACCGGCGCTGCGGTAGGCGAGAATGGGGACGGTCTAGCCGAAGGGTGCCCCCATGCCGATCCGCGTTCTGCTGGTCGACGACCAGCCGCTGCTGCGCACCGGGTTCCGAATGATCCTCGAGGCGGAGCAGGACGTCGCCGTCATCGGGGAGGCCGGCGACGGGTTGCAGGCCCTCGACCAGGTCAGAGCCCTGCAGCCGGACGTGGTGCTGATGGACATCCGGATGCCCCGGATGGACGGCGTCGAGGCGACCCGGCAGATCACCGGACCGGCCAAGGACGGTCCCGCCAAGGTGCTGGTGCTGACGACCTTCGACCTCGACGAGTACGTGGTGGAGGCGCTGCGCGCCGGGGCCAGCGGGTTCCTGCTGAAGGACGCCCCGGCCGCCGAACTGGTGCAGGCCATCCGGGTGGTGGCGGCCGGTGAGGCGATGCTGGCGCCCAGCGTCACCCGCCGCCTGCTCGACATGTACGCGGGCCGGTTGCCCTCGGGCGAGGAGTCGGTGCCCGACTCGCTGACCACGCTGACCGAGCGTGAGGTGGAGGTGCTGAAGCTGGTGGCACGCGGCCTGTCCAACGCGGAGATCGCCGCCGACCTGTTCGTCAGCGAGACCACCGTGAAGACGCACGTGGGCCACGTGCTCACCAAGCTGGAGCTGCGGGACCGGGTGCAGGCCGCCGTCTTCGCCTACGAGAGCGGCCTGGTGCGCCCGGGCAACTGACGGGGCACCGGACCGGGGCCGGCGCCGCTACATACCGGGAATCTTGCCGATCTCCCAGAAGCGGAAGACGGTGGAGACGTCCAGCGTCCACTCCAGACCGGTGACGTTTTCGGCGGCCACCGCGTACTGCCTGCCCTGCCAGAGCGGGATCACCGGCAGCTCCTCGGCCACGATGTCCTGAATCGCCGCGAAGTCGTCGAGCGTCTGCGCCCGGTCGCTCTGGGCGGCGGTGCGGGGCAGCAGTTCGTCGGTGATCCGGCCGGCGTCGTAGCGGTTCGCCAGCACGTTGTCCTGGCCGAAGAACGGCGCGGTGAAGTTGTCCGGGTCCGGGTAGTCGGGCACCCAGCCGCGCACATACGCGGCGTAGTCGCCGTTCTCGACGCCCTCGGCGAACTCCTCGGTGTTCGCGGTGCGGACGGTGGCCTCGAACAGGCCGCTGTCGTTGAGCAGCCTCGCGAGGTACTCGAAGGCCTCCACGGTGTCCGGGCCGAAGCGGTCCGGGGTGGCCCACAGGGTCAGCTCCACCGGCTCGGTGATGCCGGCGTCGCGCAGTTCCTCCGCCGCCCGGTCCGGCTGCGGGGTGCTGCCGTAGCGGTCGTAGAAGGGAGTGGTGTGGCCGGTGATGCCGGCCGGGACGATCGAGTACAGCGGCTCGGTGGTGCGTGCATAGACGTCGCGGGTGAGGGCGGAGCGGTCGATCAGGTACGCGACGGCCCGGCGCACCGCCGGCTCGCCCGCGACCGGGTCGGCCATGTTGAAGACCAGGTGCTGTACCTCGGCGCTGGTGCCGTCCACCACCTTCAGGTCGTCGTGCTGGTCGAGCGTGGAGGTCTCCAGTTCGGCGATGTCCTTTGCCGACAGCCCTCGGTAGGCGATGTCCACCGCGCCGCTGAGCACGGCCTGCTTCATCGCCTGCTTGTCGCCGTGGAAGAGCCGCATCGTCATGCCGGAGTTCTGCACCTCGGCCGGCCCCCGGTAGTCCGGATTGACCTCGAAGACGGCCTCGTCGCGGTCGTAGCTCTCCAGGGTGTAGACGCCCGAGCCGACCGCCTCGCCATCGGTGCGCAGCGCGTTCGGCGGGTACTCCCGATGGTCCACGATCGAACCGGCGCCCGAGGCGATCTTCAGCGGGAACGTGGCGTCGGGCTGGCTCAGGTGGAAGGTGATGGTGTGCTCGTCCGGCGTCTCGATGCGGTCGATGGTGGAGAGCATCACGGCCGGGCCGTTGGGGTCGTCGATCCGCAGCGTGCGTTCGAAGGAGTAGCGCACGTCCGTCGAGGTCAGGTCGTTGCCGTTGCTGAAGGTCAGGCCGTCCCTCAGTATGCAGGTGAAACGCTGGCTGATCCGGTCGGTGAAGCCGCATTCCTCGGCCGCCTCGGGCTGCGGCTCGCTGCCCCCGCGCGGGAAGCTCAGCAGCGACTGGAAGACGTTGTTGAAGACCAGCCAGGAGCCGGGGTCGTAGCCGGAGGCCGGGTCGATGGAGAGCACGTCGTCCGTCATCCCCATGACGATCGCCTCGCCCTGGCCGGGGCCGTCGTCCTCCAGCCAGCCACAGCCGCCGAGCAGGGTGGCGGCAAGTCCCAGGACCAGCGGGAGCACCGCCCACCGGACGCGTTTCCTCACGTGCTTCTTCCTCACGGTGTCTCGTACCTCGCGCAGCGCCGCCCCTGCCGCGAGCGCGGCGCGCGGGCGGCCTCGACGAGGCTAACCCGGCCGGCCCACGCCCTCGGCGGGCGCGCCCGCCCGCCCGCGGCCGAGCGGGCGCGTCGTCCGGACGGCGGCGGCGCGGGCGGCCAGGGAGCGCAGGAAGGCCAGGTCGACCTCCTCAAGCGAGCCCACCACCACGCGGCCGGCCGCCCGCGGGATGGGCGCCACGGACGGCACCGCGATCACCCGGCAGCCGGCTGCCTCGGCGGACGCCACGCCGGTGGCGGTGTCCTCCACGGCCACACAGCGCGCCGGCTCGGCACCCAGCCCGGCCGCGGCGGTGAGGTACGGGTCGGGGTGCGGCTTGGTGCGCGGCAGCTCGTCGCCGGCGATGGTGAGCGTGAAGTGCTCCGCGCCGAGCGACCCCAGCATGCGGTCGATGACGGTCCGGTGCGACGCCGACACCAGCGCGGTGGGGACGCCGTGCGCGGCAAGCTCGGTCAGCAGCCGCCGGGCGCCGGGCATCAGCGGCACCCCGCGGTCGATACGCCGCAGGAACGCGGCGTTGAGCAGCCCCTTCAGCTCCTCCAGCGTGATGTCGGCGCCGGTCTCCTCGATGAGGTAGCCCGCGCTGCGGGTCATCGGGCCGCCGACCACCACCTGGCGGTGCCGCTCCGCCAGCCGGTGTCCCAGGCGCCGGAACACCTCCACCTCGGCGTCCCACCAGAACCCCTCGGTGTCCACGAGGGTGCCGTCCATGTCGAGCAGCACGGCCCGCGGGTCGGGCCCGGGGACGAGCCGCGTGTCGAGGGCGGGAATGGAACGCGTCATCCGCGCACACCTCCGTAGGGGGCGAGAAGGCCGGCCTTCCCCCCTTCGGAGGGGTCGGCCGGCCTTGTACCGGATCGTCCAGTCTACGCCCGGAGATGAACGCTCGCCTGACGCCCGGCGCTGGGGCGTTAGCGCGCGTTGAAATAGTTGGCTTCCCGATGGTGCAGCACGATCGCGTCGGTGGACTGCTCGGGGTGCAGCTGGAACTCCTCGGAGAGGGTCACGCCGATGCGCTCGGGGCCCAGCAGCGCGGCGATCTTGGCCCGGTCCGCCAGCTCGGGACAGGCCGGATAGCCCAGTGAGTAGCGGCAGCCCTGGTACTCGGTGCGGAACATGCCGGCGAGCTGCTCCGGGTCCTGCCCGGCGATGCCCAGCTCGACGCGGACCCGCGCGTGCCAGTACTCGGCCAGCGCCTCGGCGAGCTGCACGGACAGGCCGTGCAGCTCCAGGTAGTCGCGGTAGGCGTCGGCCGCGAAGAGCTCGGCGGTGGCCTCGCTGACCCGCGGCCCGACGGTGACGGTCTGCAGCGCCACGATGTCGCGCTCGCCGCTTTCCGCGGGGCGGAAGAAGTCGGCCAGGCACAGCCGGCGGCCGCGGCTCTGCCGGGGGAAGGTGAAGCGGGTGCGCTCCCGGCCGTCGTCGTCGAGGATCACCAGATCGTCGCCCTCGGCGTGGCAGGGGAAATAGCCGTAGACGACGGCCGCCTCCAGCAGGCCCTCGGTGTGCAGCCGGTCCAGCCAGCCGCGCAGCCGGGGCCGGCCCTCGGTCTCCACCAGCTCCTCGTACGACGCGCCGTCGGCGCCGCGGGCCGCCTTCAGGCCCCACTGGCCCTTGAACAGCGCGTCCTCGTCCAGCCACTCGGCGTATTCCTTGAGGGCGATACCCCTGACCACCCGGGTGCCGGTGAAGGGCGGCCGCGGCACCGGCACGTCGGTGGCGGTGGCCGAACGCACGGGCGTGCCGGCGGAGGTCTCGGCCACCGCGGCGGCCGGCGCGTCGGCGGCGTCCCGGCGGGACACCCGGCGGCGCTTCAGCTCGGGCAGCTCGGCGCCCGGCAGGCCCCGCTTCACCGCGACCAGGGCGTCCATGAGCCGCAGCCCTTCGAAGGCGTCCCTGGCGTAGCGGACCTCGCCCTGGTAGACCTCGTGCAGGTCCTGCTCGACGTAGGCGCGGGTGAGGGCGGCCCCGCCGAGGATGACCGGGAAGTCCGCCGCCAGGCCGCGGCGGTTGAGCTCCTCCAGGTTCTCCTTCATCACCACGGTGGACTTCACCAGCAGCCCGGACATGCCGATGACGTCGGCCCGGTGCTCCTCCGCGGCGTCCAGGATGGCCGAGACCGGCTGCTTGATGCCGAGGTTGACCACGTTGTAGCCGTTGTTGGTGAGGATGATGTCCACCAGGTTCTTGCCGATGTCGTGCACGTCGCCGCGGACGGTGGCCAGCACGATGGTGCCCTTGCCGGCGTCGTCGGTCTTCTCCATATGCGGCTCCAGATGGGCCACCGCGTTCTTCATCACCTCGGCGGACTGGAGCACGAACGGCAGTTGCATCTGGCCCGAGCCGAAGAGCTCGCCGACCACCTTCATGCCGGCGAGCAGCGTGTCGTTGACGATGTCGAGCGCCGGCCGGTCCCGCAGCGCCTCGTCGAGGTCCTCGGTCAGGCCCTTGCGCTCGCCGTCGATGATCCGGCGCTGGAGCCGCTCCTCCAGGGGCAGCGCCAGCAGCTCCTGGGTCTTTCCGGCCTTCATCGACCTGGTGTCGACGCCCTCGAAGAGCTGGAGGAAACGCTGCAGCGGGTCGTAGTCGGGGCGGCGCCGGTCGTAGATCAGGTCCGCGGCCACCTCTACCTGCGCGGCGTCGATGCGGGCGATCGGCAGGATCTTCGCGGCGTGCACGATCGCCGAGTCGAGGCCGGCCTGGACGCACTCGTGCAGGAAGACGGAGTTCAGCACCAGGCGGGCCGCGGGGTTGAGGCCGAAGGAGATGTTGGACAGGCCAAGGGTGGTCTGCACGTCGGGGTGGCGCCGCTTCAGCTCGCGGATCGCCTCGATGGTGTTGACGCCGTCCCGGCGGGACTCCTCCTGGCCGGTGCAGATCGTGAAGGTCAGGCAGTCGATGATGATGTCGGTCTCGGCGACGCCCCAGGTGCCGGTGAGGTCGTCGATCAGCCGTTCGGCGATGGCGACCTTGTCCTCGACGGTGCGGGCCTGCCCCTTCTCGTCGATGGTGAGGGCCATCAGGGCGGCACCGTGCTCCACCGCCATGCGGGTGATCCGGGCGAAACGGGAGTCGGGGCCGTCGCCGTCCTCGTAGTTGACGGAGTTGATGACCGCGCGACCGCCGAGCGCCTCCAGGCCGGCCTGGATCACGGCCGGCTCCGTGGAGTCCAGCACCATGGGCAGTGTCGAGGCCGTGGCGAACCGGCCGGCCAGCTCCCGCATGTCCGCCACGCCGTCCCGGCCGACGTAGTCCACGCACAGGTCGAGCAGGTGGGCGCCCTCGCGGATCTGCTCCCTGGCCAGCTCCACGCAGTCGTCCCAGCGCCCCTCCAGCAGGGCGGTGCGGAACTTCTTCGAACCGTTGGCGTTGGTCCGCTCGCCGATGGCCAGGTAGGAGGTGTCCTGCCGGAACGGCACCGTCTGGTAGAGGGAGGAGGCGCCGGGCTCGGGGCGCGGGTCGCGCGGGGCCGGGGTCAGGCCCCGCACCCGCTCGACGACCTGCCTCAGATGCTCGGGCGTGGTGCCGCAACAGCCGCCGACCAGGGACAGGCCGAACTCGCCGATGAACGTCTCGTGGGCGTCGGCGAGCTCGCCGGGGCCGAGCGGGTAGTGGGCACCGTCCCGGCCGAGCACGGGCAGGCCCGCGTTGGGCATGCAGGACAGCGGCGTCTCGGCGTGCCGGGCGAGGTAGCGCAGGTGCTCGCTCATCTCGGCGGGCCCGGTGGCGCAGTTGAGGCCGATCATGTCGATGCCCAGCGGCTCCAGGGCGGTGAGCGCGGCGCCGATCTCCGAACCGAGCAGCATGGTGCCGGTGGTCTCGACGGTGACCTGGACCAGCAGAGGCAGTTTGGTGCCGGTGGCGGTCAGGGCGCGCCGGGCGCCGAGCACCGCGGCCTTGGTCTGCAGCAGGTCCTGGCTGGTCTCCACGAGCAGCGCGTCGGCGCCGCCGGCGACCAGGCCCTCGGCGTTCTGCTGGTAGGCGTCGCGCAGCGCGGCGTAGCCGATGTGGCCCAGGGTGGGCAGCTTGGTGCCGGGGCCCATCGAGCCGAGCACCCAGCGCTGCCGTCCGTCGTCCGCGGCGAACTCGTCGGCCACCTCGCGGGCGATCCGGCTTCCGGCCCTGGACAGCTCGAAGACCCGTTCGGCGATGTCGTACTCGCCGAGGGCGGCCAGGTTGGCGCCGAAGGTGTTGGTCTCGACGCAGTCCACGCCGGCCTCGAAGTACTCCCGGTGCACCGAGCCGACGATGTCGGGGCGGGTGACGTTGAGTACCTCGTTGCAGCCCTCGAGCTGCTGGAAGTCGTCGAGCGAGGGGTCCTGCGCCTGCAGCATGGTGCCCATCCCGCCGTCGGCCACCACCACGCGGGAGGCGAAGGCCTCGCGCAGGGCGGCCGCTCGCCGCTCCTGGTCGGGGAGGTCGACGGGGCCTGGCGGGGTGGCGGGGAGATCCGCGGATTCGGGCGGGCTGAGCGAGGTCATGGACGAGCTCCCAGGGTGCGACGACTGTCGGCTATGCGCCCGGGCACCGCCGGGCGCACCCGGCCAGCCTAGCCGGACCGGGCCGCGCGTCCTCGGGTATTCCGGGGTCTGGACGGCCTTAGACTCAATTCCGGCTTCCGGGGGTATCGACATCACCCGATGTCGTTCGACAATGCCGAACATGGACCGGTGACCCGTTGCCGGTCTCCGGTCACCCGCCGCCAGCGCGGCGGGCGGCCGTCATGGTGATGGACAGCAGGGAGGCAACCCGATGGCGCGGAGCATTCAGTCGCTGGAGCGAGCTGCGGCCGTGCTGCGGTTGCTGGCCGGTGGCGAGCGGCGCCTGGGTCTGTCCGACATCGCCTCCTCCATAGGCCTGGCCAAGGCCACCACACACGGCCTGCTGCGGACGCTCCAGCAGGAGGGCTTCGTCGAGCAGGACGAGCGGTCGGGCAGGTACCAGCTCGGCGCCGAGCTGCTGCGCCTCGGCAACAGCTACCTGGACGTGCACGAGCTGCGCGCCCGGGCGCTGGTGTGGACCGACGATCTGGCCAGGGCCAGCGGCGAGAGCGCGTACCTGGGCGTGCTGCACCAGCACGGCGTGCTGATCGTGCACCACGTCTTCCGGCCGGACGACAGCCGCCAGGTGCTGGAGATCGGGGCGATGCAGCCCCTGCACAGCACCGCCCTGGGGAAGGTGCTGGCCGCCTTCGACCCGGTGGCGCACAACGAGGCGATGGACTGCGGCTTCCAGGCGATCACCGCACGGACGGTGACCGATCCGGCCGCGTTCGACGCCGGCCTGGAGCTGGTGCGGGCCCGCGGCTGGGCCAGCGACGTGGGCGAGACCTGGGACGGGGTGGCCTCGATCGCCGCGCCGATCCTCGACCGCCGCACGATGCCGGTCGGTGCGGTCGGCATCACGGGCGCGGTGGAGCGCATGCAGTCGGACGGCGATCTGCAGCCCCGGCTGGTCGCCGCGGTGCGGGACTGCGCCCGGTCCGTGTCGCGCGACCTCGGGGTCGGGCGCTTCTAGGACAATCCTTCACAAGTCAGGAATCCGCCGGCATCGCGAGTTCTCTGCCGCGCAGACCCTTGACGGCAGGGCTTCCCGGAGAAAAACTGCCGGTCAATGGTCGACATTGTCGAACAATGGACGTACGTCGGCCGCCAACCCTGGACGAAGGACAAAGGAGTCACGGGTGTCCAGCTCCGATATCTTTTTCGGCGAGGTCGTCGGCACTGCTGTGCTGACCCTGCTCGGTGGCGGCGTGTGCGCCGCCGTCTCGCTCAAGAAATCCAAGGCGTTCGAAGCGGGCTGGGTGGCCGTCACCTTCGGGTGGAGCATCGCCGTGCTCGCCGGCGCCTACATCTCCTTCGGGCTCTCCGGCGGACATCTCAACCCCGCCGTCACGATAGGCGTTGCCATAGACACGGGCGAGTGGGGCGACGTGCCGACCTACCTGGCCGGTCAGATGCTCGGTTCCCTGATAGGTCCGCTGCTCGTCTGGCTCGCCTACTACGGGCATTTCGAGGCCCATCTGCGCGGACTCGAGGTCACCGGCGGCTCGCAGACCCCCGGTCCGGAGACGGTGAAGGGGACACGGGACGGCGGCACCAGGCCGGCGGCCGACCCCCAGGCTCCCGGCCCGGTGCTGGGCGTCTTCGCCACCGCCCCCGAGATACGCAACCCCGTGCAGAACGTGGTCACCGAGGCCATCGCCACCGCCGTCCTGATCCTGCTGGTCCTCAGCGTCGGGATCAACGAGGGTCTGGTGCTCTCCGGCACCGGCGTCCTCATCGTCGCGCTGACGGTGCTCGGCCTCGGCCTGTCGCTCGGCGGCCCCACCGGCTACGCCATCAACCCGGTCCGTGACCTGGGCCCGCGGATCGTGCACGCCCTGCTGCCGCTGCCCAACAAGGGCAGTTCCGACTGGGGCTACGCCTGGATACCCGTGGTCGGGCCCGTGATCGGCGCCGTGGTGGCCGCCGTCATCCACAACCTCATCCACTGACCTCATCCACCCCGCCGCATTCACCGATCAGGAGCCGCGGTATGACCGACTCACCCACCGCCCCCCGCGAGTACATCGCGGCCATCGACCAGGGCACGACCTCCAGCCGCTGCATCGTCTTCGATCGCGACGGTCGCATCGTCTCGGTGGACCAGAAGGAACACGAGCAGATCTTCCCGCGCCCCGGCTGGGTGGAGCACGACGCCTCGGAGATCTGGACCAACGTCCAGGAGGTGGTGGCCGGCGCCCTGGAGAAGGCCGGGATCTCCAAGGACGACGTCAAGGCCATCGGCATCACCAACCAGCGCGAGACCACGCTGCTGTGGGACAAGACGACCGGCGAGCCGGTGCACAACGCCATCGTCTGGCAGGACACCCGCACGGACGCACTCTGCCGGGAGCTCGGCCGGAACGTCGGCCAGGACCGGTTCCGCCGGGAGACCGGCCTGCCGCTGGCCTCGTACTTCGCCGGCCCGAAGATCCGCTGGCTGCTGGACAACGTGGAGGGCCTGCGCGAGCGCGCCGACCGCGGTGAGCTGCTGTTCGGCACCATGGACTCCTGGGTCATCTGGAACCTCACCGGCGGGGTCGACGGCGGCGTGCACGTCACCGACGTCACCAACGCCTCCCGCACGCTGATGATGAACCTCCGCACGCTGTCGTGGGAGGACAAGATCGTCAACTCGATCGGCGTCCCGCAGTCCGTGCTGCCGGAGATCCGGTCCTCCTCCGAGATCTACGGCCACGCCAAGGGCGGGGTGCTGGACGGCGTGCCGGTCGCCTCGGCACTCGGCGACCAGCAGGCGGCGCTCTTCGGCCAGACCTGCTTCTCGGTCGGCGAGGCCAAGTCGACGTACGGCACCGGCACCTTCCTGCTGATGAACACCGGCAGCGAGGCGATCAACTCCTACGCCGGCCTGATCACCACCGTCGGGTACCGCATCGGCGACCAGCAGCCCGTGTACGCGTTGGAAGGCTCCATCGCGATCACCGGCGCCCTGGTGCAGTGGATGCGCGACCAGTTGGGCCTGATCAACAGCGCCGCGGAGATCGAGACGCTCGCCCTGTCGGTGGACGACAACGGCGGCGCCTACTTCGTCCCGGCGTTCTCCGGCCTGTTCGCCCCGTACTGGCGCTCCGACGCCCGCGGGGTGATCGCCGGCCTCACCCGGTACGTCACCAAGGCACATATCGCCCGTGCCGTGCTGGAGGCCACCGCCTGGCAGACCCGCGAGATCGTCGACGCCATGAAGAAGGACTCGGGCGTCGAGCTCACCTCGTTGAAGGTGGACGGGGGGATGACCTCGAACAACCTGCTGATGCAGAACATCACGGACTTCCTGGACGCCCCCGTGGTGCGCCCGATGGTCTCCGAGACCACCTGCCTCGGTGCCGCCTACGCGGCGGGCCTGGCGGTCGGCTTCTGGTCCAGCGTCGAGGAGCTGCGGGCCAACTGGCGCCGGGCCGCCGAGTGGACCCCAGCCATGGACGCGACCGAGCGCGAGCGCGAGTACCAGCTCTGGCTCAAGGCCGTGCAACGGACCATGAGCTGGCTCGACGAGGAGGACTGACCCGACGCAGGCCCCACGACAGCGACGTCTGACGGACGCCGAGGAGGACCACTCGATGAACACCCCGCCCCCGACCGCAGAGCCCGCAGCCATATCCGGGCTCACCGCTCCCGCGGGAGGCGACCGGCGCGCCGCGACGCGGGAGCGACTCGCCGGGGCAGTCCACGACCTGCTGGTGGTGGGCGGCGGCATCCTGGGCACCTCGGTGGCCTGGCACGCCGCCCAGGCCGGGCTGCGGGTGGCGATGGTGGACGCCGGCGACTTCGCCGGCGCCACCTCCTCCGCCTCCTCCAAACTGGTGCACGGCGGCCTGCGGTACCTCCAGACGGGGGCGGTGCGGCTGGTCGCCGAGAACCACCACGAGCGCCGCGTGCTGGCCAGGGACGTGGCGCCGCACCTGGTCAACCCGCTCACCTTCCACCTGCCCGTCTACAAGGGCGGCCCGCACAGCGCCGCCAAGCTCGGCGCCGGCGTGTTCGCCTACTCCGCGCTGTCCGCCTTCGGCGACGGCGTCGGCCGGATCATCTCCCCGGCCAAGGCCAAGGCGGCCAACCCGGCCCTGCGCACCGAGCACCTGCGGGCGGTCGCCGTCTACGCCGACCACCAGATGAACGACGCCCGCGTCGCGGTGATGACGGTGCGCGCCGCCGTGCAGTCTGGTGCCACCGTGCTGAACCACGCCGAGGTCACCGGGCTGCGCACGAGCCGCGGCCGGGTCACGGGCGCCGAGCTGCGCGACCGGCTGGACGGGACCGAGTTCGGCGTCACCGCCCGGCTGGTGCTCAACGCCACCGGCCCGTGGGTGGACCATCTGCGCCGGATGGAGCACCCGGGCGCGGCGCCCAGCATCCGGCTGTCCAAGGGCGCGCACCTGGTGCTGCGCCGGGCGACGCCATGGCGCACCGCGCTGGCCACCCCGGTCGACCGGTACCGCATCACCTTCGCGCTGCCCTGGGAGGATCATCTGCTGCTGGGCACCACGGATGAGGCGTACGAGGGCGACCCGGGCGAGGTGGCGGCGACCGAGGCCGACATCGCCCAGATCCTCGACGAGGCGGCCTACTCGGTGCGCGACGAGCAGTTGGACCGTTCCCTGCTCACCTACGCCTTCGCCGGCCTGCGGGTGCTGCCCGGCGGCCCGGGTGGGGTCGAGTCGGCGAAGCGCGAGACCGTGCTGACCGAGGGCCGGGGCGGCATGCTGTCGGTGGCCGGCGGCAAGTGGACCACCTACCGGCACATCGGCCGCAGCGTGCTCGCCCGGCTGGCCGCGCTGCCCGGCGTGCCGGGCGCGGACCTCGGCTCCGAGATGGAGCCAGTCTCCGGTCTGGTCCGCCGGGTGCCGCTGCCCGGTGTGGCGAACCCGAACGCGGTGGCCCACCGGCTGCTGGCCGATCGGGAGCTGGCCACCCCGATGGATCCCGGGACCGCCCGGTTCCTCGCGACCCACTACGGCTCGCTCGCCTTCGACATCGCCGACCTGGTGCGTCGTGATCCCGCTCTGGGCGAACCGGTGCACCCCGACGGGCCGGAGATCTGGGCCCAGGTCGTCTACGCGCGCGACCAGGAGTGGGCGGAGACCGTGGACGACGTGCTGCGTCGCCGCACCACGCTGACAGTGCGTGGCCTGGACACCGACGAGGTGCGCGCCCGGGTGGCCCGGCTGCTTGGCGTCGACGGCTAGCCGTCGCGCTCCGGCCCCGCGCCGGCCGTCGGTGGCCGGCGCGGGGCCGGCGCGGGGCCGGAGCGGGGCCGGAGCGCGACGGTGGTGCGGCGGAGCGTGACGGGACACGGACCGGAGCGCGTCCGGGGCGGGATGATACCCATGCGTACGAGGGCTGCGGGGTGGGCACGGTGACGCCGTAGGCTGGGGCCGCACGGAAACATCGGCAGCCGGGCCGGGCCCGTCCCGCCCCGGCCGGAAGGAGGCGCTGGGTGATCGAGCTCGAGGGGATTCCCGAGCTGGTCGACCCGGTCATGGTGGCCGCGTTCGAAGGCTGGAACGATGCCGGTGACGCCGCTTCCGCCGCGGTCGCCCATCTGGAGCGTGAGTGGAAGGGCGAGGTGTTCGCGGCGCTGGACGCCGAGGACTACTACGACTTCCAGGTGAACCGACCGCACATGTGGCTGGACGCCGGGGTGCGCCGTGTCACGTGGCCGACCACCCGGCTGTCCGTCGCCCGGGTCGGCTCGGAGCACGGCACGGAGCGTCGACGCGATCTGGTGCTGGTGCGCGGCATCGAGCCCAGCATGCGCTGGCGCTCGTTCTGCAACGAGATCCTGGGCTTCGCCCACGAGCTGGGCGTGGAGATGGTGGTGGTGCTCGGCGCGCTCCTGGGCGACACCCCACACACCCGCCCGGTGCCGGTGACGAGCGTGACCTCGGACGAGGAGCTCGCGCGCAGCCTGGATCTGGAGGAGTCGCGGTACGAGGGCCCGACCGGGATCGTCGGGATCCTCCAGGAGGCCTGCGCGCACGCCGGCGTACCGGCGGTGAGCCTGTGGGCGGCAGTGCCGCACTACGTCTCCCAGCCGCCGAACCCGAAGGCGTCGCTGGCCCTGCTGAACTCCCTGGAGGACCTGCTGGGCGTGGGCGTTCCGCTGGGCGACCTGCCCGAGGACGCCAGGGCCTGGCAGATCGGCGTGGACCAGTTGGCCGCCGAGGACAGCGAGGTCGCCGAGTACGTGCAGTCGCTGGAGCAGGTCAGGGACACCGCCGAGCTGCCGGAGGCCTCGGGCGAGGCGATCGCCAAGGAGTTTGAGCGCTACCTGCGCCGCCGGGACGGCTCACCGTCGAGCGGGGACGGCGGCAGTGGCACGTACCTGCGCGACCCGGGCAGCGGGCGGACCAGACCACCGCGCCGTCCGCCGGAGGGCGAACCACCGTCCGATCAGGGCGGCCAGGGCGACGGCGACGAGTAGCCGCCGCGCCCCGGTCACTCAGAGATCGCTCAGAGCGCCACGCCCAGCAGGGCGTCCACGGCGCGGCTCACCAGCCCGGGGGCGCCCGGGTCGCCGCCCCCGGTGGCCAGCTGCGTCCCGGCCCAGGCGTCCACCGCCGCGAGCGCGGACGGCGTGTCCAGATCGTCGGCGAGCGCCGCACGGAGCCGCCGCACCACCTCGTCGGCGGGCGCCCCGTCGGGCCGGGACACCGCCGCCCGCCACCGCGCCAGGCGCTCCACCGCCTCGGCCAGCACCGCGTTCGTCCACTCCCAGTGCGTGCGGTAGTGGTTGGCGAGCAGGGCCAGCCGGATCGCGGCCGGGTCCACGCCGTCGTTCCGCAGCGCGGAGACGAAGACCAGGTTCCCCTTGGACTTGGACATCTTCTCGCCGTCATAGGCGACAAGACCGGCGTGCACGTAGCTGGTGGCGAACGGGTACTCCCCGGTCAACACCTGGGCGTGCGAGGCACCCATCTCGTGGTGCGGGAAGGCGAGATCGAAGCCGCCGCCCTGCATGTCGAAGCCCATGCCGAGGTGTTCCAGCGCGATGGCGACGCACTCGATATGCCAGCCCGGCCGGCCCTGGCCCAACGAACCGCCGTCCCAGGACGGTTCACCGGGCCGCGCGGCGCGCCACAGCAGCGGGTCCAGTGGGTTCTTCTTGCCGGGCCGCTCGGGGTCGCCGCCGCGCTGGGCCGACAGCACCCGCATCGCGGCCGCGTCCAGCCCGGACACGGAGCCGAAGTGCCGGTCGGCGTCCACGGAGAAGTAGACGTCGCCCTCCAGGTCGTAGGCCGCGCAGTGCGCCCGAAGCCGCTCCACGAGCGGGATGATCAGCGCTATCGACTCGACGGCGCCGCAGTAGTGCCGTGGCGGCAGCACCCGCAGCGCCGTCATGTCCTCGCGAAAAAGTGTGGTCTCCCGCCCGGCGAGCTCCCGCCAGTCCTCGCCGGTGTCGGCGGCCCGCTCCAGCAGGGGGTCGTCGACATCGGTCACGTTCTGCACGAAGTGCACCTCGTGGCCGGCGTCCAGCCAGGCCCGCTGCACCAGGTCGAAGGCCGTGTAGGTGGCGGCGTGCCCGATATGCGTGGCGTCGTAGGGCGTGATGCCGCAGACGTACAGCCGGGCCACGGGCCCGGGGGCGAGGGTCACCCGCTGGCCCGACGCGGTGTCGTGAACAGTGAGGTCGGGGCCCCGACCGGGCAGTGCGGGAACGTTGGGGGCGGGCCAGGCGTACATGCCCCGAGCCTAACCGGAGGATCGCGCCCCGGACGACAGGGGCCTGAGCGGGCCTCAGAGGATCGGCCAGGGCAGAGCCGGCCACTCGCCGCTCGGCCGCGGGTAACGACCGGTGCGCAGCAGCTCGGCCGTTCTGGCGCGCAGCGCCTGGCGCTCCTCGTCGCTGATCAGGGCACACAGCCGGGAGGCCAGGGGGCGGCCCTCCGCGAGCTCGGGCGCGAGCCGGCGCAGCGCCGCCAGCACGGTGTCCGGAAGTGGCTCCCCGGCCCAGCCCCACAGCAGGGTGCGCAGCTTGTCGTCGGTGTGGAACGTCACTCCGTGGTCGATGCCGTACAGCCGGCCGTCGGGCAGCGGCAGCAGGTGGCCGCCCTTGCGGTCGGCGTTGTTGATGACCGCGTCGAGCGCGGCCATCCGGCGCAGCCGCTCGTCGTCGGCGTGCACCAGCAGCGCGGTCCGTCCCTCGCCCACGGTGGCCCGCACCACGGCCCGCCAGCCGGGTCCCGGCGCGTCGCCCTCGACCAGGGCGAGCAGCTCGTCGGGACCCTGCCCGCCAACGTCGGCGTCCGGTGTCTCCGCGTCGGGGGCCGGACCCACCCACTGCTGGCACATGCCCTGGCCGAACGGCCCCTCGCGCAGCAGCGTGGGCGGCACCAGGTCCCAGCCCAGCGCCCGGCACACCTCGTAGGCGGCGACCTCGCGCTGCGCCAACGTGCCCTCGGGGAAGTCCCACAGCGGGCGCTCGCCGGCGACCGGCTTGTAGACGCAGGGCACCCGCCGTCCGGACAGCTCGGCGGTGGCGTAGAGCACGGTGTTGGAGGCGTCGGCGATGCGGCCGTGGACGGTCAGCCCGCCGTCGGCCAGCACCTCGGCCGCGGTCAGGCTCTGCTGCGACGGTATCCGTTCTGACGCGGACATACGTGTCCCTCCGGGTCGAGCGGCAGGCTGCACAGCGGACACGGCGGCCGTCCCGCGTTGACGACCTCCAGGGCGCGTTTGGCGAAGGCGCGGGCCATGGTGCCGCTCAGCCGCACGCGCAGCATGGGCGGGCCGTTCTCGTCGTCGCGCAGCAGTCGCTCCTCGGCCTCCGCGAACTCCTCCTCGGATTCGGCGTCGAGCTCCACCAGGGCCTGGGCCTCCACGATCATGCGCTCGGTCTCACTGTCCCAGGCCAGGGCCATCGTGCCGACGCGGAACTCCTCCTCGACGGGAGTGGTGAGGGGCCCGGCGTCGGTCAGCTCGGCCGGCGCGACGGCCGGGACCGAGGTGTTGCCGCCGGATCTCCGAACGACCTCGTCCAGCAGTTCGTCGATCCGCTCGGCGAGCGCCTCCACCTGGGCTTTCTCCAGCGCAACGCTCGTGGTACGGCCCGCCGCCGACGCCTGCAGAAAGAAGATACGGCGGCCAGGCAGTCCGACCGTCCCGGCGACGAAGCGTTCGGGAGGGTCGTAGAGGAACACCTGACGGGACACGCACTGCTCCGGGTGATTGGTTGGACGGTCGGTCGGGTCGCTGGGTGGGTCACTGGCACCCTACTGCGCATCGCACCCGCGGTGATCAGGAGCCGCCGCCCACCGGCGCCTCGGTGTCCTCGGCCGCGTTCCGCGCGGCGGTTCGCCGTTCCGGCCCGAACTCGCCGAGGTCGCCCGTGTCTCCGAAGCGCAGCAGCAGCGGGAGCCTGCCATAGCGGATGGCCGTCACGGACGCGGGGTGCGGGACGATGCGCTGGAAGAGGTCGAGGTGGAGGCCGAGTGCGTCGGCCACGATCGCCTTGATGTTGTCACCATGCGTGCACATCAGCCAGACCGCGTCGCGGCCGTGCTCCTCGGCGACCCGCGCGTCCCAGTCGCGTGCCGCGTCCACGACGCGGGCCTGCATGCCGCGCAGCGATTCGCCGCCGGGGAAGACCACGGCGGCCGGCTGCTCGCGGACCGTCGCCATCAGCGGCTCCTCGGCGAGTTCCTTGAGACCGCGGTTGGTCCAGGCGCCGTAGTCACATTCGATCACCCGCTCGTCGGCGTGCACCGGCAGGTCGGGGCGGGCGGTACGCAGCGGCCCCAGCGTCTCCACGCAGCGCTGGAGCGGGCTGTGCACGGCGACGGCGAGCGGCACGCCCGCCAGCCGGGCCGGAAGCGCCGCCGCCTGGGCCGCCCCGTGGCCGTCCAGGCCGACTCCCGGGGTGCGGCCGGCGAGCACACCGGCGGAGTTGGCGGTGGTGCGGCCGTGTCGGAGGAGCAGCAGGGTGGGCATGGCGCCCACCCTAAGCGCTGTCCCCGGCCGGGCGGCGCGAGGCGCTGTGCGAACACCGGCCCGGGTGCCCATGCGGCTCCCCCAGGCCCTGGAGGGCCTGGGAGGTGCCCGCGCGATTCGGCAACGCAGCAGAGGTGCGTGCCTGGGGGAGGGGTCGGGTGAGGGCTTCGCGACACGCCCTAGCCGAGCCCGGCGCGTTCCAATGCCTCGACGCCGGCGCGCAGCCCGGCGATCCGCTGCTCCAGGTCGAAACCGGCCGGGGCCAGCGACAGCGTCGTCGTGCCGGCCTCGGCGTAGGCCCGCATCCGGTCGGCGATCCGCGCCACCGGGCCGATCAGCGTGGTGGCGTCGATCAGCCGCTGCGGCACCGCGGCGGCGGCACCGTCCCGGTCCCTGGCCAGGTACCGCTCCTGGATCTCGGCGGCCTCGCGCTCGTAGCCCATCCGCCGGGCCAGCCGGTTGTAGAAGTTCTGCCGGCGGCTGCCCATGCCGCCCACGTACAGGGCGGTATAGGGACGGAAGTGGTCGGCCAGCGCGTCCAGGTCGTCGCCGACCGCCAGCGGCACCGTCGGCACCACGTCGAACCCCTCCAGCGTCAGCCCGGCGCGGGCCCTGCCCTCGCGCAGCGGGCCGAGCGTGGTCTCCTCGGCCTGCTCGGGGGCGAAGAAGACCAGCAGCGCGCCGTCGGCGATCTCCCCGGTCTGGGCGAGGTTCTTCGGACCGATGGCGGCGATGTAGAGCGGGATGCGCTCGCGGACCGGGTGCACGGTGAGCTTGATCGGCTTCCCCTGCCCGCCGGGCAGCGGCAGGGTCCAGTGCTCGCCCTCGTGGGTCAATCGCTCGCGGGTCAGCGCCTTGCGGACGATCGCCACGTACTCGCGGGTGCGGGCCAGCGGATGGTCGAAGCCGACGCCGTACCAGCCCTCGGAGACCTGCGGGCCCGACACCCCGAGGCCGAGCCGGAACCGGCCGCCGGAGAGCGAGTCCAGGGTGGCCGCCGTCATCGCCGTCATGGCGGGGGCGCGGGCGGGGATCTGCAGGATGCCGGCGCCGACGTCGATGCGCTCGGTGTGCGCGGCGACCCAGGCCAGCACCGTCGGTGCGTCGGAGCCGTACGCCTCGGCGGCCCAGCAGACCTCGTAGCCCAGGCGTTCGGCCTCGCGCGCGACCGCGAGATTGTCCGCGTCCATCCCGGCTCCCCAGTAGCCGAGGTTGATTCCCAACCGCACTCGCTCTCTCCTCACTTGTCGTCTCGCCCGCGACTCGCCGGTCGTCCCGCCGGTCGTCTCAGTCGCCGTGCCGCCGGTGGCCGGCCGGCACGACAGCGTTACCGGCGAGTAACGATACCGCCCGCGGCCCCGGGGGTCCCCGTCGCAAGTACGCTCAACGGCCATGGATCTCAGGCACCTGGGCCGGACCGGCCTGCGCGTCTCCCGGCTCGGACTCGGCACGCTCACCTGGGCACGGGACACCGGCGAAGAGGTTGCCACGGAGTTGCTGAAGACGTTCTGGGCGGCGGGCGGCACGCTGGTGGACACCGCCGACGTGTACGCGGACGGCGGCGCCGAGTACCTGCTGGGGCGGCTGCTCGACGGACTGGTGCCCAGGCGGGACCTGGTGATCGCGACCAAGGCGGGCAGCGTGCCGGACCCCGACCGTCGCTTCGACGCGTCCCGCGGCCATCTGCTGGCCGCGTTGGACGCGTCGCTGGAGCGGCTGGGCACCGACCACGTGGACCTGTGGCAGGTGCACGCCTTCGACCCGGAGACGCCGCTGGAGGAGACGCTGCAGGCGCTGGACATCGCGGTGACCAGCGGGCGCGCCCGGTACGTCGGGGTGTCCAACTTCTGTGGCTGGCAACTGGCGAAGGCGGCGACCTGGCAGCTGGCGGCACCCGGCGTGCGCACCCGGCTGGCCAGCACCCAGATGGAGTACTCGCTGCTCCAACGCGGGGTGGAGCGCGAGGTGTTGCCGGCGGCGCTCGACCTGGGGATCGGCCTGCTGCCCTCCTCGCCGCTGGGACGCGGGGTGCTGACCGGCAAGTACCGCAACGGCACGCCGCCCGGCTCCCGGGGCGCCTCGGAGCAGCTGGCGCCGTTCGTGGCCCCGTACCTGGAGGAGGCGGCGGGGCGGATCGTGGAGGCGGTGGCGATAGCGGCGGACGGGCTGGCGGTCACGCCGCTGCAGGTGGCGCTCGCCTGGCTGCGGGACCGGCCGGGGGTGGCCGCGCCCATCGTCGGCGCGCGGACCGGGCGGCAGTTGAGCGAGGCGTTGTCAGTGGAGGAGCTTAGCCTTCCGGATGAGATCTGCCGGGCGCTGGACGACGTGTCGGCGCCCGTGCACCGCTACCCCGACCAGGACTGGAGCGCGCTGTGAACGCCGAGCACTCCGAGACTTCCCCGCCCTCCGAGACGCCTCCGCCGGCCGACCCGGCCGACCCGGCTACCGCGGATGAGGCGGGCGAGAGCGGGCGCCCGGCCGGGCAGGCCGGCGCCGCCGAGCCGGCCAGCGTCACCGACAAACTGCGGGCCGCCGTGCTGGCCGTCGAGAGCGGCGAACGCTCCGCCGACTCGTTCTTCCCCCGGCCCAAGCCCACTCCCCCGCCGCCCGGCGGGGGAGTGGCCCGGGCCGGCGGCTCCGGCCCCGGGCCCGCGGCCGGGGCGGCGGCCGGTCCCGGACCCTCCGCGGGAAGCGTCGAGGGCGTGGCCAAGCTGCTCGCCGAGGGCTCGGCATCCGAAGCGCTGGCGGCGCGGGCCGCGGTCACGCTGGGCGAGTCGGCCGAGCGGGAACTGCGTGCCGACCCCTGGCGACTGCTCGCCGTGCCGGGTGTGACGGCGGAGCAGGCGGACGACTTCGCCCGGGCGCTGTTGGGTGCCGACAGCTCACCCGCCGACGAGCGGCGGACCAGGGCGCTCACGGCCTGGCTGCTCGACCGGGCGGCGCGCGCCGGCCACACCGCGGTGACGGCGACGGAGGTCGAGCGCGGCCTGGCCGGGCACGCGGTGCCGGCCCCGGACGAGGCCATGCGCGACGCGGTCGAGTCCGGCGCCGTGCTGGCCTTCCACGACCCGGACCCCGACCTCGACCCCGACGCGGCCCTTGCCTCGGATGACCTTTCGGAGTCCGCCGCGGAGGACGCGTCGGAGGCGGGGCCGCGCCGGGCGCTGCTCGGCCTCGACCGGTACGCCCTGGCCGAGGAGAGCCTGGCCGACGGGCTGACCCGGCTGCTGGCCACCTTCGACTCCCCGGACATGGACGGAGATCCGGCCGGCGACACCGACGGAGCCGCGGACGGAGCCGCCGCACGCTCCCGGTGGGCGACTGCGGCCGCCGGGGCGCCGTCCGCGTCCGCCGCCGACCTGATCCGGGCGGCCGCCGGGAGCGGTCTGGTGGCCCACACCGGCGGCGAGGCCGCCAGGGACGAGCCCGCGGCGCTGGTCGCGGCGGCCAGGTCGCTCGGGCTGCGGGCCTACGCCGCCGTCCACACCGAGGACGGCCGGCGGCGGCTGGCGGCCTGGCTGCCCGCTGAGGCGAGCGACGCCGCGGTCACGGTGGACGGGCTGCTCACCGGCCAGGAGGGACCGGCGCGCGATGCGGACGGGCTGCTCCCCCTGGACCTGCTGGCGGTGCTCGACGCGTCCCAACTGGACGCGGAGGACGCCGCATCGCTGGTCGAGGCGCTGCCCGACGGAGCCAGGCTGGTGCTCAGCGGCGATCCCGGGCTGCTGGGCGCCGCCGGGCCTGGACAGGTGCTGGTCGACGTGCTGGCGGCGGACGTCTGCCCGCATGTGGCCTCCCGCGAGACGGCGCCAGGGCCGGTCGGGCGGCTGGTGGCCGGCATCGCCGGCGGCGCGCTGCGGCAGGTCGAGGCGCCGGGCCGGGAGGTGGTGATCGTGCCGGTGCGGGACGCCGCCGAGGCCGTGCACCGGACGGTGCAGCTCGTCGCGGACTCGATCCCCCGCGCCTTCGACCAGCCGGCCGACGCCATCCAGGTGATCACCCCGGGGCACGGCGGCGCGGCCGGCACCCGCGCGCTGAACGCCGCCCTGAAGGAGCGACTGCACCCGGGGCCCGGCCGGTTCGGCGGCTTCGACCCCGGGGACCGGGTGGTGTACTCCCCCGCCCCGGGTCACCTCCGGCCGGGGACCGTGGTGTCGGCGGACGCCGAGGGCCTGTGGCTGGCGGGCGAGGACGGCCGCTTCGTGGTGCCGCGGGAGCGGGTTGCGGAGACGGTGCGTCACGGCTGGGCGATCACGGCCCACCAGGCGGCCGGCAGCCGCTGGCCCGCGGTGGTGGTGGTGCTGCCCGGCGACGCGACGGCGGCGCTCGACCGCTCCTGGGTGTACACCGCCTTCAGCCGCGGCGAGCGACACCTGTCGGTTGTGCAGGGCGCGGGCGGTGCGCTGCCGAAGGCGGTCGCCGGCCCGGGCGCGGCGGGCCGGACGACGCGGCTCAGGGTGCTGCTGCGCGCCCAGGTCGCGGGGGCCTAGAGGGCGCTCTCCACGTCGTCGCCGTCGAAGGCCTCGCTGATGTCGAAGCGGCAGATGACCCGCTCCGGGTCGGCCGCCTCGAAGGGCGACGGCAGCCACTCGCCCGGCTCCGCGGGCTCGTCCATCGCCGAGACCCACAGCGTGGCGTCGCCCTCCTCCAGGCCGAACTCCTTGTGGCGGCTGGCGATCTCGTCCGGCTCGAACTCGCCGAAGAGCACCCCGAGCGCGGTCGGCATACTGCGGCCCGCCGCGTCCTGCGCGTCGGCCTCCTCCTGGTCGGCCGCGGCCTCCGGGTCGAGTTCGGCGACCCGGCGTGCCTGGGCGAGCAGCCGCCGGGGATCGACCACCGTGTAATCCCTCCGGATGAAAACGCTGAGCGCCTCCGGCTCCGCGGGCCCCGCGTAGGCGGCGGTGCCGTCCGTCTCCGGCACCTCGAACGGGGTGACCTCGTCGTAGGCGTCGTACAGCAGCTCGTCGTACGCCTCGCCCGCGGCGGCCATCTCGTTGAACGCGGCGAACACCTCGGCGTCCGCTTCGGCGTCGGCGTCGGCATCGGCGTCGGGCGCCGCGGCACGCCGTTCGATGGCCGCGAGGTGCCGGTCGATGGCCTCCTTGAGGGCGTCGGCCGCGGCACGGACTTGGGCAGCGCCTGGCTGCACAGCATCAGACATGGTGCAGACGGTATCGGCATCGAGGGCGTGGCCGCACAATAGATTCGATGCTGGAATACGAGTTTCGCGATGTGTATGTGCCGCGGGGGGTCTCCCGTGCCGCCACCACCCGCCTGCTGACCGAGCACGCGGAATACGGTCACTGGGAGTTGGCCCGACTGCGGCTGTACCCGGACGGCAGTCGCCGCGTCCGCCTGAGACGGAAGATCATCCGGCAGCTCCGCGCCACCTGGTGAGGAGACGCGGCTCGCGATGAGAGAGACAAGAAAGAAGAAGTAAGAGAACGAGTGGGCCCCGCCGCGCGGGACCCACTCGAAAGGGTGAGATGGATCAGCCCCGGCTCACCAGGCGCGCCCGGCGCCGGTAGAGCACCACTCCCCCGGCCACCAGCCCTGCGCCCAGCGGCAGGGCCACCAGCAGGGCCGAGTTCGAGCCGGTCTCGGCGAGCTCGCCCTCCGGCTCCATCGCGATGGGCTCGGGCTCCTCCTCGGGTGCGGACGGAGCGGGCTCCGGCTCCTCCGGCTGCTCAGGGGCCGGCGGCGCCTCGGGCTCCGGCTCCTCGGGGGCCGGGGGCTGCTCCGGCTCCTCGGGGGCCGGGGGCTCCTCGGGGGCTGGGGGCTCCTCGGGCTGCTCCGGCCCGTTGCCGTTCTCGCACTTGTTGCCCATCGCAGGGTTGAGCACGCCGACGATGTCGACGGTGTTACCGCAGGCGTTCACCGGCACCTCGACCGGAACCTGCACGTTGTTGCCCGAGCCGACGCCCGGCGAGTCCTGGGCCACGCCGTTCGCTTCGGCACCGCTGCCCTCGGCCCCTTCGTTGCCCCCGCCGCCCGAACCGCCGTTCACGCAGGTGTTCCCGAAGGACGGGTTCAGTAGGCCGACCACGTTGATGGTGTTGCCGCAGACGTTGACCGGCACGTGGACCGGCGCCTGCACGGTGTTGCCCGAGCCGACGCCCGGCGAGTTGCTGCTGATGCCCGAGGCGTCGGCATCGGCCTGGGCCGTCCCGGTCGCCATGGCGAGAACGCCGCTCGCAGCGGCTACGGTGAGCAGGCCCTTCTTCGTGACCTGTCGCATGGTTGACTCTCCCCTAAGTTTGCTCTGTGGGTCGCGGGGTGGGGGGTGAGGGCGCCCGCGCCCCCGTACAGCCGAACGGCCCCGGGGCGTGGACCACGCATCCCGGGGCCGCAGACATCAAGCCCTCATGGAATGGGGCACGGCATCAGTCGTTGACGCAGACGTTGCCGAAGGCGGGGTTCAGGATGCCAATGATGTCGATCGTGTTCCCACAGACGTTGATCGGGACGTGGACGGGCACCTGAACAACGTTGCCGGAGAGGACGCCCGGAGAACCGACGGCAGCACCGTTGGCGCCGGCGTCCGCAACGGCCACGCCCGCACCTGCGAGCATCAGACCGCTGGTGGCAGCCGCAGCAGCGACGACCTTCTTGATCATTCTTCCTCCTTGGTGACAAATGCGGTCCCAGCTGGGAACTGCACTCGATGTAACGAGGAGGGTCGGGTGAGGGCACGAATCGCCGAGGCCATTCACCCACTATGGGGAATTTCGCACAGATGGACGACGCCTACCGCTCCGCTCAGCAGGCGTCGAGGAAACGGTCGAGCACCCGGACGCCGAACTCCAGTCCGTCGATCGGCACCCGCTCGTCGACGCCGTGGAACATTCCCGCGAAGTCGAGCTCCGGCGGCAGCTTGAGCGGCGCGAAGCCGAAGGCGCGGATGCCCAGATCGTCGAAGGACTTGGCATCGGTGCCACCCGAAAGCATGTACGGCACCGCGTGGGCCGCCGGGTCCTCGGCGCGTAGCGCGGACTGCATCGCGTCCACCAGGGCGCCGTCGAAGGTCGTCTCCAGGGCGCGGTCGGAGTGCACGTCCTCGCGGCGCACCCGGGGCCCCAGGATCCGGTCGACCTCGGCCAGGAACTCCTCCTCATGGCCCGGCAGGAAGCGGCCGTCCACATGCGCGGTGGCCTGGCCTGGGATGACGTTGACCTTGTACCCGGCGCCGAGTTGGGTGGGCGTGGCGGTGTTCTGCAGGGTGGCGCCGATGATCCTGGCGATGCCGCCGAGCCGGGCCAGGGTCTCCTCCATGTTCTCCGGGTCCAGCTCGACGCCGAGGGCGTCGGAGAGCTCGTCGAGGAACGCCCGCACGGTCTTGGTCACCCGCACGGGGAAACGGTGCCGGCCGAGCCGGGCCACCGCCTCGCACAGCTCGGTGATCGCGTTGTCGTTGTTGGTCATCGAGCCGTGGCCCGCGGTGCCGTCCACGGTCAGCCGCATCCAGTGGATGCCCTTCTGGGCGGTCTCGATCAGGTACAGCCGCAGGTTCTCGTTGACGGTGAACGAGAAGCCGCCGACCTCGCTGATCGCCTCGGTGACCCCCTCGAACAGCTCCGGATGGTTGTCCACGAGGTGCCGGGCGCCGTACACGCCGCCCGCCTCCTCGTCCGCCAGGAAGGCGAGCACCACGTCGCGCGGCGGCTTGCGGCCGGTGCGCATCCGCTCCCGGACGACGGCCAGCGTCATCGCGTCCATGTCCTTCATGTCCACGGCGCCCCGGCCCCAGACGCAGCCCTCGGCGATCTCACCGGAGAACGGGGGCAGCCGCCAGTCGGCGGCGTTGGCCGGCACCACGTCGGTGTGGCCGTGGATGAGCAGCGCGGGCCGCGAGGGGTCCTCCCCCGTGATCCGGGCGACGGTGGAGGCGCGGCCCGGCCGGGACTCGAAGATCTGCGGCTCCAGGCCGACCTCCGCGAGCTTCTCAGCGACGTACTCCGCGGCGGCACGCTCACCGGGCCCCGAGCCGTCCCCGTAGTTGCTGGTGTCGATGCGGATCAGGTCGCGGCACAGGCCGACGACCTCGCTGTCGGCGTTCCCAACGCCCTGCTCGCTGCCGCTGCGGTCCTGCCCGGCGCTCGACTGGCTCACGCTGACTCCTCCTCCGTGGTGCTTCCCCCCATCCTCCCCTGCCCACCCTGGCCCGCGAGATCGCGGGGCCCAGGATTTTGCTATGGTTTCCCACGTCGCCACGGCCACTGGTCGTGCGCACACCTGTCCGGGTGGCGGAATGGCAGACGCGCTAGCTTGAGGTGCTAGTGCCCGACTTAGGGCGTGGGGGTTCAAGTCCCCCCTCGGACACCGACCGTATCCCCAACTCGTGCGGGTCAAGGCTTGCCTCGACTCGCACGAGCGCCTTCCGGGGTTCGTAGGTCAGTCTGAGGCCGAGGTTGCGGTAGACCTCGGCCTTCGCTGTCGGTTCCGCTGCGGCGAGAACCCCACTGATGGCGCCCAGCGGCTTGATCATGGAACGGATCTCTTTCTCGGTCATCCGTCGCTGGCCGGTGACCTGGCGGTTTTGGGCGACCGCCTCGGCGCGGCGAGCTTGGACTTCAGCGGTCCAGATGGCGACGAGTTTGGGGTCGGTACCGGCTTCGAGGGCTTCGCGGTAGCGGGAGAGCTTGGCGTCGCATTCGGCGATCACCCGGGCGGCGGCCTCGGCGCCCGGGACAACAGCGATGTCGGGCTGGGCCCTCTGCATGCGTTCGATGGTGTCTGCCAGCGTTCGGGGGCGAAGGCTCCAGCGAGCCAGTCGTCGAGTGGGGCGAGGAGGTCTGCTTCGTTGAGGTAGACGTTCCGGGGATGGTCGATGGTGTTGGCCAGGGCGTATTCGTTGGGGAAGCGGCAGCGGTAGTACAGGCGCTGCTTGCTCTGCTGACCTTGCATGCGCCGGTTGCAGATGCCGCAGTGGAGCAGTCCTCGGAACATGTAGCTGTGCTGGGTCTCCTGGCGTTCGCGGTGCTTGCGGCCGGTTCCCTTGCCGGCGAGCATCTGCTGGACCCCTTGGAAGGCTTCCATGTCGATCAAGGGCTCGTGGACGATGGTGGTGAGTAATTGTCAAGACCTGTGGATCAGTTGAGGTGGATCACGCTGCGAGGGTCTCGTCTCGTTCGACGAGGAGGCCGTTCTCGAAGCGGGCGCCGGCTCGGACGAGGGCGACGAGGTGCGGTGCGGTGACCGCTCGCCAGCGGGCCTGGGCGGACTCGACGAGTTTGAAGACCATCGCGAGGGCCGCGGCCGGGCTGCCGGCGCCGCGGGTGACCTTGGTCCGAAGCTTCACGGTGGAGAAGGTCGACTCGATCGGATTCGTCGTCCTGAGATGGACCCAGTGCTCGGCGGGGAAGTCGTAGAACGCCAGCAGCTCGTCGACCTCGCCGGTGATCTTCTTGACGGCCTTGGGGAACTTCGCCCCGTACGCCTTCTCGAACGCGGTGACCGCCTTCTCGGCGTGCGCACGGTCCTCGGCGTTGTAGATCTCCTGCAGAGCCTTCTTCGCGCCGGGCTGCGCGGACTTCGGCAGCGCGTTCGAGACGTTCCTTGTCTTGTGAACCCAACACCTCTGGTGCCTGGCCTGCGGAAACACCTCCGCCAGTGCCCTCCACAGGCCCATCGCACCGTCGCCGACCACGAGCATCGGATCGCGCATCCCGCGCCGCCGACAGTCGCGCAGCAGGTCCGCCCAGGACTCGGTGGACTCGCGTAGACCCTCGGTGATAGCGATAAGTTCCTTGGTGCCGTCGACGCGGACGCCCATCAGGACCAGGAGGCAGGAGCGCGTCTGGGACAAGCGGATCTTGGGATGGACGCCGTCGGCCCAGACGTAGACGTAGTCGGATCCGGCCAGGTCACGGCGCTGGAACTCGGCGTGGTCGGCGGTCCACTGCTGCGTCAGCCGGGTCACCGTGGCCGGCGACAGCCCGACCGAGGTGCCCAGGAACTGTTCCATCGCGGGCACGAAGTCGCCCGACGACAGGCCGTGGAGATAGAGCAGCGGCAGTACCTCACTGATCTTCGGGGACTTCCGACACCACGGCGCCAGGATCTTCGAGGAGAACCGCTGACGTTCACCCGTCGTCTCGTCGACCCGCTTGTCGTTCACGCGCGGGGCGGCCACCTCAACCGGCCCAGCAGCCGTGGTCACGGTCCGCGGCCGGTGCCGACCGTTGCGGACCACCAGTCGGCGACCGGCCTCGTCACGCTGCCCGGCGAGCTCGGCTATGTACTGGTCCACCTCCGCCTCCAGGGCGGCGGCCAGCATCCGCCGAGCACCCTCGCGGACGATCTCGTCGATCAGGGAACCGGACTCGGTGGTGCCGTCTTCATTGACTACGCTGAGCACGGGCGTGCCTTCCCGACCCGCGTTCGCAGCGCGGGCCTACTCGGTGACTTGACGATCACTCACTCGGGAAGGTACGCCCTTCGCGCATCCTCCAGAGGAGCTGATCCACAAGTCCTGAGCATTGCTCGATGGTGGTGGACCATATCCAGGTCTCCTTGTCGTTCCAGCGCAGTTTCGTCTCGTGGCCCAGGGCGACGTTGTTGACGTCGATGAGGACTTCGTCCTTGCGCTGTTTGTTCCAGACCTGGTGGCCGGTGTAGCGGGGGTTGGTCAGGATGGCGCGTACTACTCCCTTGGACCAGGCGATGCCGCTGCGGTGGCGGTTGCGGGGGCGGTCGTGGGCCGAGGGGCAGGGGATATCCGCGCGGGTGAGCGCTTCGGCGATGGCATACAGGCCGCGGCCGGCGCTGTAGTGGAGGAAGATCCGCTGCACGACCCAGGCGGTGTCCGGGTCGGGTTCCAGGCGGTGCAGGCGGCGTCCGTCGGCCGCTTTGGTGGGGTTGGGGTGCGGTCCGGCGTCGGCGAGCCGGTATCCGTAGGGCGGGCGACCGCCCAGGAATCGGCCTTCGAGTTTCGTCTGGGCGGACATCGCGGTGCGCACCCGGATCTTGATGCGGGTGCGTTCGCCCTTGCTCATCCCGCCGAAGACGGACATCACCATGTCGTGGGCTTCGGATTCGGGGTCGACGGGACCGCCGACCTCCGGCACCCACAGGGGCACGCCGTAGTGGGCGAAGACGGGGAAGGTCAGGCCGAACTGGTTGCCGTAGAAGGCGCGTTGCGGCTCGCCGATGACGACGGCGTCGAAGCCCCGGTTGGGGTCTTTGAGGGCGTCCAGCAGCGCGGATGCGCGAGGCCTGCGTGCCCAGGGGATCGACCGGGACTGTCCGGAGTCGAAGAACTCCGTCACGATCCGGCCCTGCGGTTCGATGAGGGCCTCGGCCCGGGTGATCTGCCAGGCGCGAGAGGATTCAGGATCCTGGAGATCCTCGGTGGAGCACCGTCCGGCGAAGGCGAACGTGGTGGTCACGCTGTCCTCCTTCCGGATTCCTCGTGCCCGGTCTCACTGCCGTCGCCAAGGTCGTGCTCGGTGGGTATACCGGTGCGCTGCGGGTGGGCGGTCTGCAGCAGCCGTAGCAGGGCGCGGGCCGCGGCCGGTGTGAGTACCGGGGGCTGTTCGGGCACGAGCACCGTCAGCTCCTGGGCTGGCCGGTCGGCGTCCGACTGTGGCGGTTTTTTGCGTTGATCACCCATGGGCGCTGCCCAGGGGAGCACCGCCCTGTCCGCCCTCGACGTCCGGGGTATGCGGTGCCCGGCGTTGCGCATCTTCCACAGGGCAGCTGCCTCGCATGGAGGACGTCGGCTTCGGTGGTGGGGAGATCGTTCTCGTGCGGCGCTGGAGCGTGCCGGCTTCGGGTGGAGGGGTATGCACGCGCTGGAGGCGATTGATGGAAGCGGCATCGATGCTCTCTTCTTCGTCCTGCGCTGGTCCGGATATGGCGCGCGGCACGAACCAGCTGGTCAGATCCCTGTAGCGGGCCTGGGATCCTACAGCGGTCCGGGTGAAAAAGGAGGCCTCGACCGGGTGTGTGATGCATGGGTGGTGAGGGCTATGGAATGTGCGCTTGATCATGCTTGCCTCCCCAGCCCGTCGTGTCGGGAGTGTCGTGTCCGGTCATCGCGCTGGCTGTGTGGTGCGGGCCGCTTGGGCCGTCGTGGCGGGCGCGGGACACCTCCCAGCGGGTTCGGCCGACGGATTTCCGCTGGGATTGCCGGCGGCGGCCGGGGGCGTTCCATCCCTGATGGGGTGCCAGGTGCCCGGCGTTGCGGAAGCCGGCCGCGCGAAGGCTGGTTCTGCTCTCGCTGTCTTCGGTGTAGGTGATCAGCCGCCGATAGCCCAGTGCGCGGGCTGCGCGGGCTGCGCGCCAGGTTGCCCCGTAGAGGGCGGAATTGGCGTTCGGGGTGCCGTCGGTGCAGGTGCGTGTGACTTCAGCGGTGCGGCCGTCATCCTGGTGGCGGGCCACGGGCCGTCCGACGACTGCGACACCGGCGAGCGTTCCGTCGGCCGTCACCCCGACGGCGAACTTCATGCCCTGTGGGGGTCGGTGGTGACGGTGGTGGCGGGTGATGAGCTCGCTGGCTTGCCGGAGCCGTGGGTGGAGCGTCGGCTCGACGAGGTCAGCGATCCGATGGTCGGTAGGGCCCTGTACTCCCTCCACGGATTCGACCTGGTACGTGTTCCTGGAAAACGCGGAACTGTCAGGCACAGCACCGATGAAGAGGGAGATGTTCAGCACTCCGCGGAGGATATCGCCAGCGCCTTCGACCGATGGCGAGCCGATTGCGAGAAGTACGAAGCCGACCCCAGGGGGTTCCTCGCAGAAAGTCGTGCGGCCATGGAAGCGGCGGCCGAGAGGGAACGGCGACAGTGAACATGTGGCCGCCGGACGGCCAGATACGGGTCGCCCTCCACGATCCGGGCGCACCGCCCATCACACCGCACCAGCCCACGCGGGCACAGGCAGTTCGTTGTCGGGGCATTCCACGTTCCGAGCCCAAGGCGTGGGGCCTGAGGTCCAGGCCGTTCGGTGTCACAACCAGCGGGCGGGCGGCGGGGGTTGGTGGACCAGCCGGGGGAAGGAATCGGTGCATGGCGAGCGAGGAGGAACAGCGAGCGGCGGCCCGCGGGGCTGTGGACGACGGTCTGATCACCCGTCGCGAAGCTCGTGACATCAAGCGTGCCGCCGACCGCAGCGGTGTGGGCGACTGAGCCGGCCAGCCCTTCAGACTCGGGTGGCCCGGGGCGCATCTCCCTCCCCTTGGGCCACCCGATCCCATGGCGTGCCCCCATCCGCAGCACTGCCCGCGAACGGAGCGAACGGGCCGGTTCAGTAGACGACCTGGAAGGTGGCGTCCGCCCGGTCACTCGCGGGCGAGCCGGTGCCGAGGGCATCGACGCGCAGCAGGTAGTTGGCGTGCCGCAGGTACCGGTCGGGCTGGCCGGCGGAGCGGAAGGACGTCCAGGAGGCGTCGGCGAGGCCCGGGTCGCGGTGGAAGGTGGCGTCGGCGGCGAAGCCGGAGGTGTCGTCGTTCTGGACGAGGGTGACGACGGAGTCCGCGTGCCGCAGGAAGTGGCCCGGCTGGTTGACGGACTCGAAGGAGACGGCCGAGGAGTCGGCCAGGCCCGGCACGAGCCGCCACTGCGAGTCGGGGTACGGGTCGAAGGGGTAAGGGTCGATACGCCCGGCGAGGCCCGAGTGCCGGATCACGTAGTCGGGCAGGTTGTAGGAGCGCAGGCGGTGCCAGGACGGGGCGCCCCAGAAGTCCAGCATCCGGGTGCGTTCGGCGTCGGTCAGCGGCGTGACGCAGATGTGCTTGGCGTTCAGCGGCTGGGCGTAGTCGAACTTCCCGACAGGGCTCCAGTTGTCGCCGGTGATGTCGGTACTGGCCCAGGCCATCAGCTCGGCGTTGTTGGGGCTGAAGGAGTCGCCCCACAGCCACCACTGGTCGCTGCCGTTGGCCTTCATGATGTGGGGCGCTTCGATGGCGCCGCTGATGACGCCCGCCGTGTAGGTGCCGTCGTCGAAGCTCCCGGGCGCCAGCGTGGTGGAGCGGGCACCGTAGAGCCGTCCGTCGTCGAGATTCTTGTAATAGAGATAGTTCATGCCCGGCGTGATGTGCATGGTGCCGTCGAGGACGGCGAAGCCGGGGTCGAAGAAGACCTCGGGGGCGCTGACGGTCTGGAAGTCGGTGGTGTAGTTGACCCAGAAGACGTCGCTGCCGCCGCCGTTGGCGGAGTAGATGATGCCGTACTCGCCCCGGGAGGCGTCCCAGAACGCCTCGGGCGCCCAGGTGTGGCCGCCCATGTCGTGCATCTTCAGCCGCCGGTAGCCGGTGAAGGTGCACAGGTCGGCGGTGTCCCAGGCGTGGATGTACTGGTTCTCCGCCCCGAAGTCGAGGCCGTAGAGGTCGGTGGCGATGAGGACGAAGGTGCCGTCCTGCTTGCGCTGGATGAACGGGTCCCGCAGACCGTTCGTGCCGGCGGTCGGGGTGACGACCGGCTCGTTCTCGTTCAGCGGCGTCCAGGCGAAGCCGTCGGGGCTGACGGCCAGGTGGAGACCGTAGTCAGCGCCGAGCTGGTCGGGCGACTCCGTGAAGTAGCCCATCACATAGCCGTCGTAGGCCTGGGCGGCGGAGCTTCTCGTCGCCAGCGCGGTGAGCCCCACGGTGCCCATCGCCAGCGAGGCGGCGCCTCGGGAGAGGAAAGTGCGTCGGTTCCACATGGTTATCTCGCCGTCCTTCGTGTCGAGTGAGTCGGCCATGTGCGCAGCCCCACGGCCGACGAGTTCGTGCGGGGTGCTACCACCCGCACCTTCCGTTCGATATTTCATTTGCGGTTGCCCAATTCGAACTGACCAGCAGCGATCACGCCGAACTCGTCGCCGGCGCGTCGCTCGTCCACGATGCCGTTGGGGGCCGGCGCCCGGGTCGCCGCCGCAGCAACCCGGCCCCTGAACAGGCGCTACTGGGTGGCTGAGGGGGGCAGCAGGGTGATGGTGTAGGCGTCGTTGATGACGGTGTGCGGCAGGTTGACCGTCGTGGCGTTGCCGGACAGTGTCACCACCGAGTCCTCGATGGTGATCGGACCCTCCAGCGCGGCGCCGTCGTTGTCCGGGATGTGCTCGACAACCACCCGTACCTGGTTGTTCTCCAAGATGCCGATCGGCGAGGGCTCTTCCGGCGCACTCGCGCTCCTCCTCATAATCGGGACATCGAGCAAGCGGACTGGGCGGGTGGATGTCCGGGGTGACGGTCCGCGTGAGGGGCGCCGTCAGTGGGATGCTCGTGAATCCGATCGGCGGCCCCGGCGGTGCCAGGGCCGCCGACGCCGCCGGGTGGTCCGCGGGCTTGGCCGTGACCTTGCCGACTGGCAATACCACACTTGCTCTGCCCTGACTGGCGATCGCGAGCGGCCGTCGCGATGGTGATCTCTGGAGTCAGGGGGCCGCCGAGAACTGCCAGGTGTTGACGTTGAACAGGTAGCCGCTGCCGCCGGTGAACGTGAGGTACAGGTCGTGGGTCCCGGTCGCGCCGCTCACGGGGCAGGAGACGTCCTGCCAGGTCTGCCACCCGCCGGTGCCCGGGACGTCGCACGTGCCCACCAGCGGGCCGTCGGCGGCGTCCAGGCGGAGCTCGATCTGGCCGCCGCTGGTCTCCGATGCCACCCTCGCGCTGAAGGAGCTCGCGCCCGCGCCGAAGGCGGCGCCTTTGACCTTGATCCAGTCCCCGTTCTCGATGGACCAGACGTTCAATCCGCCTTCACTGGAGGATTCCGTTTCGACGCCGGAGGAAAAGGCGATCGTCTCGGCCTCCTGCTGGGCGTAGGGGTCCAAGGTGCCCAGCTGGGGCGCCCCTTCCTCGGACATGTTGATCGTCGGGAACGTACCGTCGGGGTTGTATTCGAACTCCTCCACGGCGACCGAGCGGGTAAAGCCACCACCGCCCGGCAAGGCGCCGTTGTGGTAGAAGAAATAGGAGTTGCCATTGAAATCGATGACGCCGGCGTGATTGGTGAAGCTGGTGCCCTGTGTGGGCATGATCGTCCCCCGGTAGGTCCATGGCCCTGTGGGGCTGGGGGCCGTCGAATAGGCGATGTGTTCGGAGCAGCACTCGGCCGCGTACACGATGTAGTACAAGCCGTCACGCTTGTACACCCATGGCCCCTCTTCGTAGAGCGTGGGACGGTCCGGATTTCCTTCGCGGCTGCCGAAGCCCTCGGGAGTGAGGGGAATCTGGGTCGGATCGCCGGAGAAGGAGGTCATGTCCTCGTTCAGCTCCACGTACCAGAGGTTCGGGTTGCCCCAGTACAGGTACGCCTGCCCGTCGTCGTCGATGAACACGTTCGGGTCGATCTCACCGTTTTCCACCAGCGGATGTCCGAGGGCGTCCTCGAACGGCCCGGTGGGGCTGTCCGACACCGCCACCCCGATGGCCATCCCGCCAGTCGCGTCGTTCGTCACGGGAACGTACCAGTAGAACTGGCCATTCCGCTCGACGACGTGACCCGCCCACGCGTTCGCGCTCGCCCAGCTGAACGTCTCAAGGCTGAGCGGGGAACCGTGATCGGTCCAGTTCGCCATGTCCGACGACGAGAACACCCGCCAGTCGTTCATGGTGAAGTTCGTCGAGCCGTCCTCGTCGTGGCCCGTGTAGAGATACACCCGCCCGTCATGGACGAGTGGCGCAGGGTCAGCGGTGTAGATGGTCTGGACGATGGGGTTGTCCGCCCTGGCCCCTGCGGGCTGAAACACCGTCACAAGACACAGCAGGCTCACCAACCAGGCGAGGCCGCGACGAGACTTCTTGCTGGTCAAGAATCGTGGAGACGCCATCGTTACTCCAGAAAGAGGTGGGGGGAATGTGCTCCGGCGGCTGAGGGACGCGAGACGTTGCCGGTGGCGGAACGGCTGGGGTTCCTCAAGGCGGTGGGTATCGGTCAGCAGGTGAAGTTGCCCACGCCGTAGACCGCTCGTCTACGTGTCGGCGGACCGCACCGCATCGTGATCACCGTGGATCGGGCGGGTCATTGCTGCAGGGTGAGCAGGCCCGGCCGCCACGGCAGCTGGCCGTAGTCAGTGTCCGGCGGTGTGTCGAGGGGCAGGCCCTGATAGAGGAACTGCAGGTTGCAGGGGTCGACGGTCTTGGTCTGGTCGGGGTTGCTGCGGACCAGGTCACCGTGGCTGATGTCGTTGGTCCAGGTGGCGCCGCTGTTGGCCTTGCCCGCGAAGGGGTTGTCCTCGGTGGCGGCCTGCGGGGTCCACTCACCGTCCAGGCTGGAGGCGGTGAAGGAGCGGAAGTAGCGCGCGCCGTTGGCCATCGCCTCGACGATCATGAGGTACTGGTCCTGGCCGTCGACCTTGTAGACCTCCACCGCCTCGAACAGGTTTTCCCTGGTGTCGGTCATGATGGTCTCGTAGGAGGAGCCGAAGCTGCCGGGGAAGTCCCCGATCGGCATGCTGGCCCGGTAGATGCTGCCGTTGTCGCCGGCGAAGAACATGTACATGTTCTCGTCGTCAGCGATCAGGGTCTGGTCGAGCGGGGCGCTGTCGGGGATGCTGCCGGTGAACAGCTCCTGGGGCTCGGACCAGCTGGTGGGGTCGGTGGGGTCGGTGGAGGTGCTGTAGAAGAAGGGCCACTGACCCCACTGGGACGCCATCACCCAGATGTCCCTGGGCGCGAAGTAGAACAGCGTGGGAGCCACCGTGCCCACGTTCATCTGGGTCTGGGGGGCCGAGGCCATGTCCGACCAGTCCGTGAAGGGAGCGAAGCCCATCGAGTGGTACGCGCCGGACTCGTCGACGGTCGAGCCGTAGACCAGGTGCTCGCCGTTGTAGACGACACTGGTGAAGTCCTTCAGCGAGACCCACCCGTTGGCCGGCTGCGCCAGCGCATCCGTCGAGGACCAGTTATACGTCGACGGAAGAGCACACTGCGCGGTGTCGCTGGTGCCCGCCTGAGCCGGGTTGCCGACGAGCAACGCCGCCACCGCGACCAGGGTCGCGACCACGGCGGTGAGCATCGCGGACAGACGCCCGCGGCTGATTCGTCCTATTCGCATGGGGGGACTCCTCATCCCTGACTGATTCCTGAGCAAGCGATTCCGGTCGGCCGCGCTCCGCCAGAGGCTGTCCGAACTGTCGATGTGGTGCGGTACGTTTCAGCCCTTGATGGCGTCGATGAGCATGCCCTTGGTGAAGTGGCGCTGGACGAAGGGGAAGAGGACGGCCACGGGCAGCAGCGCGAGGATCATGACGGCGGTCTACACGGCGAGGCTGGGCACCTGGCCGCTGGCGATCATCTCCGACATGCCGGCGGGCCGCTGGCGGCGTACGACGATCTGGTAGCGCACGTTCTGCAGCGGCTTCTCCAACCTCTCCGGCTGAGCTCGGAGCGTGGGTTCGGCATGACGTCAGCGACCCTCCATGGCTCTGCTTCATTGCAAAATCCAAGATCCCCGTGAGACGTATGACGAGTGATCGAAGCGCTTCGACGCCTGGCTGAGGTTAGGAGCTCTCAGTGGAGCGCACAAGCCTTGCGGCAGAAGTTCGGGGGAACTTGGCAACGTTACCGACGGGTTCCAGCGGGCACCGCAAGCCGTTGTCACGCGATCTCTTGACAGGGTCAGGACCCTGGCTGAGTATCGAAGCGCTTCGATGATGAGAGTGGATCCTCCGCTACTGCGGGGAAACACCCCACCGCTCCGCACCTTCGGCTCTCGGTCCCCCCACGCGTGAGGAAGCTGATCTCGTATGTCCTGGCTCCAACACCCCCACAGCCGCCGGAGAGTCATGGCGGCCACCGCCGGCCTGGTCGCGGGCGCCACGCCTTCGGCCGGCTGTTGTGGGCCTCGCCCGCGCGGCCCGGCGCGGTCCACGACATCCGTGCGGCCCGCGCCCACGGCATCATCGATGCCTTGAGCAGGAAGAACGTTGCATGCTGGGCGGACAAGGGGTATCAGGAAGCCCATGGCACCGTCCGGGTGCCGTACCGCGGACGATGGGACAAACTCTCCGCAGGTCAGCAGGCGGTCAACCGATCACTTGAGAAGATCCGCGCATTGGGCGAGCAGGCGATGGCCACGCTGAAGACCTGGCGGCTGCTGCGGAAGCTGCGGTGCAGCACCACTCGCATCACCAACGCGTTCCAAGCTGTCCTCACCCTCCACCTCACCTGCTTAACCCCGGTTATTCAGTGGATTTGGGTGAGCTGACGCCCTGACAGCAGAAAGGTGCCGCTGGCCTGCAATGCCGGTGAGTTAGTGCGTTGGTGCAGGTCAGGTGGGGTGTCTGCTGATTTTGAGTGTGTAGCGGACGTTGCCGGGTGTGCGGGGTTGGTCTCGTTTCTTGACCTCGAAGGTGTTCTTGGATGCCTTCTTCACGCGTTCGCATTGGCGGTTGCGTCGGCGTGCCGGGAGAAGGTCGGCGAGTAGCTCTCGTATGACCACCCGGCGTGAGGCTTGCAGTACGGCGGGGGTTGTTGCGGCCTGGCCTGCGACGCTGAGGCGTGCGAGGTGCAGGGTGACGGTGAACGAGATGCGGTCCGGGTCGATCGCGGCCTGCTCTGCCGGTCGGTTTCCAGCGCGCACAGTGCCTGGTAGACGGTGAGGAGGGCGTAGACCTCCTGGCATACGAGCTCGGGAGATCGGGAGCGCAGGATGAACCCGGCACCGCGTAGACGGTTCTTCAACTCTGCGTAGCCGTTTTCGATCTCCCACCGTTCGTGGTAGACCGCTGCCAGGTGTCGTGCCGGGGCGAGTCGGTGGTCCAGAATGCTGGTGGCCAGCCGGAATGACTCCGTGCGGGGCGGGCCTGTCCGTGGGCGGATGATCACGGTGTTTCGGCACAGTTTCAGTACGGGCTCACAGGACGTTGTCCCGTATCTGCGTCACCACCATCGCCACGGCGAAGAAGCCGTAGAACCCGATGGCTACCGCCATTCCGCCGAGCCTGGCGCCGCGCAGGCGGATGGTGCTGGGCAGGTCCCTGGTGTTCAGGCGGACCAGCAGGATCGAGTAGAGCAGGGTCACCACGGACGCGGCGCAGGTGGATACCACGAGCAGGGCGATCGGCTGGGTGAACCCGGCCAGCAGGATGAACGACCCCAGGATGATCTCGCCCCACACCACGGCGAGGTAGAGCCGGGGTTCGGTCCAGAAGGCGGAGTTCGGGAGGTAGCTGCGCCGGAGGAAGTCGGCGGCCACACGGCCGATGACGTCGAGGAGTCCCATGGCGGCCGCCCACAGCGACACCGAGACGATCGCGAAGAACAGCAGCTTGAGCCACTCCCCGACTTGATCGCTGAGAATGTCTCCCTGGATGTTGAGGAATTCGGGGCTGGACTCGAGGTCGTCGCGGCCGAACAGCGTCTCGTACGCCAGCAGGCTCATGATGGTGATCGTTACGACGCAGACGAGCGAGAACATCATGAGGTGCTCGGTATTCGCGCGCTTCCACCAGATCCTCCAGCGGGCGAGGTTGGCCTCGTCCTGCGGGAAGGCGTATCGGTCGGTGCCCGCGGCCTCCTCCCGGCCGGTGATCGGTGAGACGAGGCGGGGGACGTGGGCGCCCATCCCGTACCCCTTGTCGCGTATCCAGTTGCTCAACACCAGGTTGTGCACGCCCCCGGCGCCGGCCGCTCCGATCGCGCTGAGCAGCATGGTGAAGGTGACGCCGTCCGGGATCTGCCCGAAACCGGTGGTTGTCTCCCTGGCTCCCTGGCCCCAGCTGGTGGCGGAGATCACGAATATCACCACGATGGCCAGGAAGAAGAGGGTGAGCCCGACCTTGACGACCTCGACCCGCTCCACCGTCCGGTAGATGACCTTCGATGCCGAGAGCAGGGCGCCGATGACGCCCAGCGCGATCACCGTCACCCAGACCGGATCACCGCCGCCGACGAGGTAGGTGAACACCGTGGAGCCGCTGGTGGCCCAGCCCGGCCAGACGTACTGGAACGCGCCGGCCAGGCAGATGGCGATCCCCCAGCCCTTCCACCACCGGGAGAAGGCGGCGACGACAGTCTGACCGGTGGCCAGTGTGTAGCGCTCGATCTCCATGTTGATGACGGTCTGGACGACCAGGGTGGTCAGGGCGAGCCACAGCAGACCGAGGCCGCCGATCGAGGTGAGGTAGGGCCACAGGATGATCTCGCCGGCCGCCAGTCCGATCCCGACGGCCACGACACCGGGGCCGACCATCCGCCGCAGGGGCATCGGCTCCGGGAGGTCCCGGATCTCGGCGTCGCCGGGTTCGCCGGAACCGGGAGGTCTGACGGTCGTCGGCCCTTCGTGTGACATGTCGTTCTCCAAGCGGTGCGGTGCCCCTGGGGATGGGGGCGGGGACGAGGTCAGCGGGAGAGGAGGTGCGCGGCGTGCAGCGTCGCCAGGACGTAGCCGTGCGTGCCGGCGCCGACGATCAGGGCGTCGGCGACCGCGGAGATGTGGGAGTGGCGCCGGAACTCCTCGCGCCGGTGCACGTTGGTGATGTGCAGCTCGACGGTCGGCAGGGCGACGGCGGCGAGCGCATCCCGCAGTGCGACGGAGGTGTGCGTGAAGCCGGCGGGGTTGATGACGATCGCGCCGCATTCGATGCGCGCCGCGTGAATCGCGTCGATCAGCACGCCCTCGTGGTTGCTCTGCACGAAGCGGGGGGTCAGGTCGTGTTCGGCGGCGGTCTTCGTCACGGTCTCCTGGATCTGACTCAGCGTGGTGGACCCGTACCTGTCGGGCTCGCGCGTGCCGAGCAGGTTGAGGTTGGGGCCGTTGAGGAACAGGACGGTCCGTCCAGCCTCGCTGCCGGTGGTGCGATCGCTCACGTGCGGCTCCTTCACGGGGATGTGGGCAAGTGGGTATACGGGGCGCCGGTCAGGCGGGCGTGGCCGCCTCCCGCTGGTCGAGGAGCCGGGAAAGATGGCGGAGCATCCGCTCGGTGTCGGGGGTGCGGCCGGTGATGAGCTCGAACGCCCCAGCTGCCTGGAACACGCACATGCCGGTGCCGCCCAGGGTGCGCAGGCCGCGCGCCGCCGCCTCGGACAGCAGCCGGGTCTCGGCGGGCATGTAGACCACGTCTGCGACCCACTGGTCGTCCCGTAGCAGTTCCACGGCGACCGGGGTGCCGGGGTGGCTGATCATGCCGACCGGGCTGGCGTTGACCACCCCGTCGGCCGCCGTCAGAGAGGCGGGCAGCCCGTCCGGGTCGACCGCGTCGGCGCGCTCGTCGCCGAACGCCTTCCGCAGGGCGCGGACCAGCGCCGCACTCCTGGACGGGTCGGTGTCCGCGATCGCCACATGCCCGGTTCCCGCCGCGACCTGGGCGTGCGCGACGGCGGCTCCGGCGCCGCCCGCGCCGAGTTGGACGACACGGCGGGTCGCAGCGCCGGGCAGTCCGCGCCGGAACGATCGGGCGAATCCGGATGCGTCCGTGTTGTGGCCGATCCGGCGCCCGTCGCGGAAGACCACGGTGTTGACGGCGCCGATCGCCCGGGCGAGGGGGGAGAGCTCGTCCAGCTCAGGGATCACCTGCTGCTTGTACGGGTGCGTGATGTTGAGCCCGGCGAGGCCCTGGGCCTCGGCGTCCCGCAGCAGCCCTCCCAACTCGTCCGGAGTGCCGGGGCGGGCGGTGTCGATCAGCGCGTAGGACACGCCCAGGCCGTGGTGCCGGCCCTCCTCCTCGTGGAGGGCCGGTGACAGTGATGTTCCTATGCCGGCGCCGATAAGGCCGTACGCGCATGCTTGCATGCCGTCTGGTTCTCCCGTCATGATCCGAGGATGTGTCCCGCTGAACGGAACGTTCCTGATTCCGGTGTGGCCCGCGTCGCCGCCGTGCTCGGGGCCTTCGACGCGCTCCACGCCGAGCTGGGAGTGTCGGACATCGCCCGCCGGTCCCGCCTGCCCAAGTCCACGACCTCCCGCCTCGTCCGGGACCTCGTCGCGTACGGATTCCTGGAGCGCGACGGCGCGACGCTGCACATGGGCACGCGCTTGTTCGAGTACGGCGAGCTGGCCTCCCGGCACCGGAATCTCCGGGCGATAGCCCTGCCGTACATGGCCGATCTGCGCGAGGCGACCCGACAGACGGTCCATCTCGCGGTCCTGGACGGCACCGAGGTCGTGTACGTCGAGATCTTGCGCAGCAAGGGCGCTCCAAGGATGGGATCGCAGGTGGGGGGCAGGCTGCCGGCCCACGCGGCCGCGGTGGGCAAGGCCCTTCTCGCGTTCAGCCAGCCCGAGGCGGTCGACGCGGTCTGCGTGCGTGGACTGGCCGCGGTTGGCCCGCGGACGATCACGGCGCCGCAGCTGCTGAGGCGCGAACTGGAACGGATCCGCGGGGCGGGGCTCGCGTATGAGAGCGAGGAGTCCGGCCCCGGCGTGGGGTGTGTGGCGAGTGCGATCCTGGGGGCGGGCGGCCGAGCGGTCGCGGCGGTGTCCATCTCGGGCTGGAGCGGCCGGCTCAATCTGCGACGGGTGGGCCCCGCGGTACGTACGGCCGCGCTCGCCATCAGTCGCGAACTGCGGGGCCCCAGCCCCGTCCCGGACGAACGCTGAGCGGACACGGCGCATGGCCTGTCCGGGCGCCGCTGGTCCTCTCATGCCGTTCCCTCCATCGCGTTCGGCCTGTGGTATTTCACGCGTTAGCGGAGACCGACTGTCCCCCCGCGGCGCGGAGCGAGCAAGCAAGGTGATCCGCTGAGCGGGACACAATCTCGCGTGGATCATTCACGATCATGATCCGTTCAGCGGATCACTCGGCTTGTCGGCCGGGCGGCCGCCGAACATGCTTCGAGGGGACCGTCACAGCCCGACCGAGGAGACGCGGATGGACAGAGCCACGCATGGCGTGGTCGCCGAGGAACTGCTGGCGGCCCGGCGCAGCCATGAGGCCATCCCCCCGCTCAGCCGGTCCCACCCCGGGCTGACGGTCGACGACGCCTACGCGATCCAGCTGGCGCAGGTCCGCGTCTGGACCGAGGAGGGGCAGCCCGTCCAGGGACACAAGGTGGGGCTCACCTCGGCGGCCATGCAGCGCCAGCTCGGGGTTGACCAGCCCGACTACGGGCACCTGATGGGCGGCATGTTCCACCTGGAGGGGCTGCCGATCGCGCTGGACGCGTTCATCAGTCCCAAGGTCGAACCGGAGATCGCCTTCGTACTGAAGCGGCCGTTGAGCGGACCGGGGGTGAACGCCGCCCAGGCGCTCTCGGCGGTCGACTACGTCCTGCCTGCCATCGAGATCATCGACTCCCGCATCCGGGACTGGAAGATCGGCCTGGTCGACACGGTGGCGGACAACGCGTCATCGGGCGGCGTGGTGCTCGGCAGCCGCCCCGTTCCGGTCGGCGCGGTCGACCTGCGGCTGGCCGGCTGTGTGCTGAGCCGGCGCGGCATGGTGGTCGGAACCGGCGCGGGAGGCGCCGTCCTCGGTTCACCCCTCAACGCCCTGGTGTGGCTGGCGAACACCGTGGGCCGGCTCGGCGTCACCCTGGCGGCCGGCCATGTCGTGCTGCCCGGCTCCGTCTGCGCCGCGGTGCCCGTCGCCGCCGGTGACTGCGTCACCGCGACCTTCGGCGGTCTGGGCAGTGTCACCGCCCGGTTCGTCGGCGACCGGGCCCACGAACAGGAGGACGCATGACCCCCCAGACGACCGCCACCGCCGCCATCGTCGGACCGGGCAACATCGGCACAGACCTGATGGTCAAGCTGCTGCGCAACGAGCACATCGACGTCAGATACATGGTCGGGGTGGACCCCGATTCGGACGGCCTGGCCCGGGCGGCCCGCGCGGGGCTGGAAACGAGCGCCGGAGGCGTGGACTGGCTCCTGGCACGACCGCAGCTGCCAGACCTGGCGTTCGAGGCCACCTCCGCCAGGGCGCATCTGGCGAACGCCCCCCGCTATGCGGAGGCCGGGATCACGGCCATTGACCTGACCCCCGCCGCGACCGGACCCTTCGTCTGCCCCGTGGTGAACCTGACCGAGCACGCGGCCGCCCGGAACGTCAACATGATCACCTGTGGCGGGCAGGCCACCATCCCGGTCGTCGCGGCCGTGTCCCGGGTCGTACCCGTCGCGTACGCCGAGATCGTCGCCTCGATCGCGTCCCGGTCCGCCGGGCCCGGCACCCGCGCCAACATCGACGAGTTCACCGAGACCACCGCACACGCGATCGAGGCCGTGGGCGGCGCCGAGCGCGGCAAGGCGGTCATCATCCTGAACCCGGTGGACCCCCCGATGATCATGCGCGACACGGTCTATTGCGCCATCCCGGCGGACGCCGACCGCGACGCGATCACCGCATCCATCCACCAGACGGTCGCTGAGGTGCAGCTCTACGTCCCCGGTTACACGCTTCGCGCCGAGCCGCAGTACGACGACCCGCGCCCCGGCTGGCAGGGACGGGCCAGGGTGGCGGTCTTCCTGGAGGTGCGCGGCAACGGCGACTACCTGCCGCCGTGGGCAGGCAACCTCGACATCATGACCGCCGCCGCCGTCCGCGTCGGCGAGCTGATCACGCTGCGACAGGGAGTCATGACGCCATGAGTGAGACCACACCGGCGGTACGCATCACCGACACCACCCTGCGCGACGGGAGCCACGCGGTGGCCCACCAGTTCACGGTCGAACAGGTGCGGGCCGTGACCCGTGCCCTCGACGATGCGGGAGTGCGGGTCATCGAGGTCACCCATGGCGACGGCCTCGCCGGGTCGTCCTTCAACTACGGCTTCTCGCACACCGACGAGATCGAGCTGGTCGAGGCGGCCGTGGACGAGGCCCGTGACGCGCGCATCGCTGTCCTGCTGCTGCCCGGCCTGGGCACAGTCGCGGACCTGCACCGCGCCCGGGACGCGGGGGCCGGGATCGTACGGGTGGCGACCCACGCCACCGAGGCCGACGTCTCCGTGCAGCACTTCCAGGCCGCCCGCCAACTGGGCCTGGAGACCGTTGGTTTCCTGATGCTCTCGCACCGGATCGGGCCCGAGGCGTTGGCAGGGCAGGCCAGGATCATGGCCGACGCCGGGTGCCAGAGCGTGTACGTGGTCGACTCCGCGGGATGGCTGCTGCCCACCGACGTGACCGACCGCGTGTCGGCCCTGGTCGCCGAGCTCGGAGCGGACGCGGAGGTCGGCTTCCACGGCCACCAGAACCTCTCGCTCGGCATCGCCAATTCGATCGCCGCCTACCAGGCCGGGGCCCGCCAGATCGACGGCAGCCTGTGCGCGCTCGGCGCCGGGGCAGGCAACGCGCCGACGGAGCTGCTGGCCACCGTCTTCGACCGGCTGGCGATCCCCACGGGCCTGGACGTGGACGGCGTACTGCGCGCCGCGCATGAGGTCCTCACTCCGCTGGTGCCGCGGCTGCCCGTCGCGGATCGTCCGGCCATCGAGCAGGGGCGGTACGGCGTCTACTCTTCGTTCCTGCTGCACGCGCAGAGCGCCTCCGAGCGTTACGGCATACCCGCGCACGCCATCCTGCGCGCGGTCGGTGAAGCCGGATACGTCGGCGGCCAGGAAGACATGATCATCGATGTGGCGATCGGCCTGTCGTCGCGCGCCACGGTCCCCGCCACGGCCCTGGAAGGTGTGCCCCAATGACGGGCCTGACTGACTGGACGATCGACCGCGCGGTGACCGAGTTGCTGAGCCGGGAGGCGGACCGCCGGGACGGTGGCCGCATCACCGACGCATGGCCCGGTCTTGACCTGCCGACCGCTTACCAGGTGCAGGACGCGCTGCTGCGGCGCAGGCTCGAATCCGGTGAGCGGCTCGTCGGCGTCAAACTCGGTCTCACCTCCCGCGCCAAGCAGCAGCGGATGGGCATCGACTCCCCGCTCACCGCATGGCTCACCGACGCGATGGTGCTTCCGGAAGGCACACCGGTACCGATGGGTGAGCTGATCCACCCGCGCGCCGAGCCGGAGATCGTCTTCGTCATGGGCGAGCGGCTGGCCGGTCCCGGGGTGACCGCCGCGACCGCGCTTGCCGCCGTCAGCAGCGTGCACCCCGGCTTCGAGATCATCGACAGCCGCTACACCGACTTCGCGTTCACCCTCCCCGACGTGGTCGCCGACAACGCCTCCTCCTCCCGCTTCGTCGTCGGCGGCAACGGCATGCCGGCACAGGGGCTCGACCTCGCGCTGGAGGCATGTCTGCTCGGCATCGACGGCGAGATCACCCACTCCGCGACCGGCGCCGCCGTACAGGGCCACCCCGCCGAGGCGCTCGCGCTGGCGGCGAACTCCCTTGGGGCGCGCGGCCTCGCCATCGAGCCCGGCTGGATTGTGCTCACCGGTGGCCTCACCGACGCAGTCTTCGTCGAGCCCGGACGGGAGATCAGCGCCGAGTTCACCCACCTCGGCACGCTGCGCATGACAGGAGCCTGAGATGCCACTCGTCGAGATCAGCGTCATCGCCGGACGCCCCCCGGAGAAGATCCGCGACCTCATCCACCGGGTGCACGCCGCCGTACGGGATTCCCTGAACGCCCCCGAGGGCGCCATCCGTGTCCTCGTACGCGAAATCCCGCCGGAGCACTGGGCGGTGGGGGACGTCACCAAGGCCGAACAGGAGGCATCCCATGACTGACCGACCGGAGACCCCCGAGGACTACCGCGCGACCTACGAGCGGATGCTGGGCTTCGTCCCCCCACGGGTGGCCGCCCGATTCGAGGCGTCGGGTGAGACCAATCCGGAACTCCTGCTCGCGCAGGAGCGCCTGCGCAATATGATCATGTATCCGGACGCGCTGGACCAGAAGACCGTCCAGCTCGTGCTCTTCGGCATCCTGCACGCCAAACTCAGCGACGCCGCCAAGCTGCACGGCCTCGCCGCCCTACGAGCCGGTGCCGGCTGGGACGAACTGCGCGCCGTCATCGACCTGGCGTTCCTGTTCACCGGATTCTCCGCGATCAATCGCGGCCCCCAGGTGCTCGCCGACATCGCGGAGCTGGAGAAGAAGGCGAAAGAAGGCGAGAAGCAGTGACAACGACTGAACCGCTCTACGAGCTCGCCCACCTCGGCCACGCCGAGCTGCTGACCCCCGTGTACGACCAGAGCCTGGCCTTCTTCACCGAGGTCTACGGCCTGCATCTGGTGCATGAGTCCGGCGGCAGCGCATATCTGCGCGCATGGGGCGACCACGACCTGACGACCCTGAAACTGACCGCAGCCGACCGCGCCGGACTCGGCCATGTCGCCTGGCGCGCGGTGAGCCCGCAGGCCCTGACACGCCGGGTAGCGGCCCTGGAGGAACGCGGCACCGACGGGGAGTGGACCGACGGGGACTTCGGGCACGGCAAGGCGTACTCCTTCATCGCCCCGAGCGGCCAGCGCATGGAGCTCTACTACGAGACCGAGAAGTACCGCGCTCCTGAGGGCAAGGCGTCGTACCTGCCCAACCAGCCCCAGTCCTCCCTCTCCGCCGGTGTCGGCGCGGCGCGGATCGACCACATCAACGTCCTGGCACAGGAGGTGCCCACCACGCGTGGGCTCATGTGCGAGACGCTGGGCTTCAAGCTTCGCGAACACCTGATCCCACCCGGCCGGCCCGAGGCAGGCGCCTGGCTCAGCCTGATGAACAAGGCCCACGACCTCGCCATCACCCGCGAGCCGGTTCCCGGGGTCACCGGGCGGCTTCACCACCTCGCGTACGCGGTCGAGAATCGCGAGGACGTGCTCCGCGCCGCCGACATCTTCTGCGAGCTGGGCACTCAGATCGAGTTCGGCCCAGCCAAACACTCGCGCACCCAGGGCTTCTTCCTCTACGTCCTGGAACCAGGCGGCAACCGCATTGAGGTGTTCGCCGGCGGCTTCCACATCTTCGCTCCTGACTGGGAACCGGTCACCTGGACGACCGAGGGCCAAGGCCGCTCCACCGCTTGGGGCCTCGATGTGCCCGACAGCTTCCACTCCCACGCCACCCCGACCCTGCCATGACTCCCACACTCCCCGAACTCACCGCGAGCTTCGTGACCCTCTCCGGCGCCGGTTTCGCGCAGCCGGCCCGCGTGCCATTCGCCGAGCGTTGCCGCGCGGCGGCCGCCGCCGGCTTCACGGGTATCGGCCTGCACATCGACGACTACCAGCGGATCCGAGCAGCCGGAGCGAGCGACGAGTCCCTACGCACGCTGCTCGGCACGCATGGACTTGCCCTGTGCGAAATCGAGTTCCTCAGCGGCTGGGCCACGGCGGACCCCGAAGGCGGTAACCTCGCCACCGTCGACGCTCTCGGCCACGCATTCCGCCCCCATCACGTCACAGCGGGCGAGTTCACCTGCGGCGAACTCGACATCACCGCCGCGGGCGCCCGGCTCCGCGCGATCTGTGACGCCGTCGCCGATCACGGTCTGCGCGTCGCGGTCGAGGCATTCCCCTGGTCCGGTCTGAAGGACGTGGCCACCGCGCGCGCGGTGCTGGAGGCGTCGGGTGCCCCCAATGCCGGACTGATGATCGACGTCTGGCACTTCTACAACAGCCGCTCGACCCTCGCCGACCTCACGGGCCTGCCCCCGGACCGCATCACGGCCGTCCAGCTCAACGACGGCCGCATCGTGCACGACGACTTCCTCGCCGAGGCACGACGCGGCCGCCTGTTGCCGGGCGACGGCGAACTGGACGTCACGGGCCTGCTGCTGGGCCTGCACGAACGCGGCTTCCGCGGCCCCTACTGCGTCGAGGTCAACTACCCCGGCTACCGGGACCTCCCCGTCGACGAGATGGCCACCCAGGCGTTCATGAAAGCATCCGCCGCCCTGGATGTGCTTCCCACGCACTGAGCCCACCTGGTCCACCGGACACCCGCGGCCCGCTCTCGACGAGGCGTCACTGAGTATCCCGGAAGACCGCGGTAGTACCCGCTCGCGCACCGGTTCCCTCGGCAGTCAAGGCGGTGTGTGTCCGGTCAGCTCGGAGGTCTGGTCCGGTTCGGTGGCGGTCGTGTGGCCCGCGCAAGGGCCCGTTGGAACCACTCGTAGCGCTCGGGCGAGCTGCGGACGTTCGGCGAGCAGGTGCTGCCCCACGGCGGCTGAACGCCGCCCGGCGAGTCCCGAGGCTGCCGGGGCTCCGCGCGGCAGCGCGTGGGAGTGTTCGAAATCTGCGTGGGTGAAGTTTCCCCGTGATCTTGGACACTCGCTTCCTACGCTGTGAGGGTGTGTCCTTGCTCGTGTCGCTGTCGGGTCTCCAGTGGGGTGAGATAGCCCCAGACCGGGTGCTTGCGCAGCCGTTTGCGGTTGTAGAAGGTCTCGATGAAGGCGAAGATCTCGGCGCGGGCGGTGGCCCGGTCGGGCCAGTGCCGGACGCCGATCTCCTCCTTCAGCACCGCGAAGAACGACTCGGCGGCGGCGTTGTCGAAGCACGAGCCGGTGCGGCCCATGCTCTGCCGCATGCCCAAGTCACGTATCTCGCGGCGGAGTTCGTCGGAGGTGTACTCGCTTCCCCTGTCCGAATGTGCGATGCAGCCGGGCTGGAGCCGTCCGCGGCCGGTGGCCATCCGCAAGGCATCCACCACCAGGGACGCGCGGTGGTGGTCCGCCATCGAGTAGCCGACGATCTCGCGGGTCGCCAGGTCCAGCCAGGTCGCCAGATACAGCCAGCCCTCGCCGGTGGCGATGAAGGTGATGTCGCCGACCAGCTTCACTCCCGGCGTGGGTGCGGTGAAGTCACGGCCCAGCAGGTCGCAGGCGGGGACCGCCTTCCTCGCCGGGCGGGTCAGCGACCGGCGCTTGCGCCGGGTCACGCCCGCGATGCCACGCTCGCGCATCACCCTCTCCACCCGTTTGCGGTTGACCCGGTGACCCTGCCGGCGCAACTCGGCGTGGACGCGCGGTACTCCGTAGGCGCCGTTCGAGGCGAGGTGCACCGTGGTGACCTCGTGGGCCAGGGCGTCGTCGGCCGCCTTGCGGGCGGCCCGGGCCTGTTTGCCGGCCAGCCACGCGTAGAACGAGGAGCGGGCCACCTTCAGCACCCGGCACAGGAGAGCAACGCCGAAGGTGGTCTTCTCCGCCTCGATGAACGCATGGACCTCGCTCATCGATCGCTCTCCTTGGCGAAGAAGACCGCCGCTTTTCGCAGTACCTCGATCGTCCTGGCCTGCTCGGCGTTCTCCCGCTGCAGCCGGCGCAGTTCCTCCCGTTCCGCGGTTGTCAGCTCGCCCGGCGCTCCCTGGCCCCGGTCGGTTCGGTCCTGCTTGACCCAGGCCCGCAGGCTCTCGCCGCTGACCCCCAACTCCCGGGCAACCTCGGCCACCGTCCGCCCGGAGGAGCCGACCAGCGCGACCGCGTCCCGCTTGAACTCCTCCGAGTACCGCTTCGTGTACTTACTTCCCACCTGGCACTACTTCCTCCGGGCTCACATGTCCCAGTCTCCAGGTGTCCACGATCAAGGGGAAGGTTCAGGGAGCCAAAAACAGGTATCCCGGCATCCTTCGCTTCGTCTCCTGTGACGGGTGCACCGGAAGATGATGCGCCCGTAGCTCCCCCCTGTCTGTCAGTCTTGTTTGAGACGCGGAATGCAAGACTCCGTTTGATGTAGACCAGGGCGAGGTGGGACCCACAGCACGATGACGATGACCCTCTCCGACCAGGCTGCCCTCGCGCGGCGCGAATGCACGTTATGTGGATTGAGCTTGCTCCGCGCCCGCCGGCCTGGCGGCGGTCCAGACCGGCGGACGGGGCGACGTCACGCAGGGGCGCCGAGCGGCGGGTGCTCGAGCACGCGGGGCTTGTACTCGACCAGTTGGGTGCGGCCGTCGAAGGTGCGGTGCTCGATCATCTCGAGGGCGACGTCCGGATAGCCGTCGTAGATGCGTTCCGCGCCCGTGGCCCCGGTGATCACCGGGAACATCACGACCCGGAAGCGGTCGACGAGTCCGGCTCGTAGCAGGGACCGGCACAGGCTCAGGCTGCCGATCGTGCTGAGGAGCCCCGAGCCACTCGACTTCATGGCGCGGACCGCCTCGACGGCGTCGTCGCGGACGAGCGTGGAGTTGGCCCACGTCAGTGGCTCCTCGAGCGAGGAGGAGAACACCACCTTGGACGCTCGCGTGAGCTCGTCGACGGACGCCTCTTCCTCGGGCCTGAACTCCTCTTGGCCATCCGGGACCTCGCCGGCGGCGAAGCCCGACATCAGGCGGTAGGTGTTCGCTCCCATCAGGTAGGTGACCTCGGGCTGCTCACCGAGCCATGCGAGGTACTCCGGGCCCTCCAGGCCCCAGAACCCGGGCCATCCCTCTCCCGATGCGTAGCCGTCGAGGGAGGTGATGAAATCGACCAGAAGCTCCGACATGGCGGTGTCCTTTCCTAGGGAGTCACGAGCTTTGACCGGCCGGGAGCCACAAACTCATCGGCCGCGCTGTGGGGTAACGAGGAAACCCATGACGCCGCAGCCGATCGTCTCGTCCGAGGAGTGGGAGGCAGCGTGGCAAGCGCTGCTGGTCGAAGAGACGCCGACCGTGCCGATCCGCTGGCTCCGCCCGCTCAGCTCCCGGCCGTCGCCGAACCACATTGATGCCAGCCGGCGCTGACGGTGGCCGCTGCAAGGATGCCGCCATGCCTACCGGCCCGAACGCGACGCTTCCCCTTTCGAAGCGCTTCGACGCTGGTTGGGAACCCACTGGCACCGCGAGGTCGTCGGGGAAACACGGGAAAACCCTTGTGGTTTCTCGCCAATTGGCGGCCTGACCCGTGCTTCCAACCCTTGCCGCAGGGCTTGTGCGACCTCCTCATCGGGCCCTAATCTCAGCCAACATCGAAGCGCTTCGACCGCTCGTCTCACCGATGACAGCGGTGAGCGTGGCTTCCGGGGCGACGCTTCTGGAGCCGATGCGCTTCGTGGATCAGGTGCCGGTCGTCCTGGGAGGAGACGCGGCTGATCGCGAGCGCCCCGGCGCCGACACCGCGTTCGCGCGGCGTTCGCAGGGATCGATGCGGCCGTCGCCGTCCCGGCTGAACACCTCACGGCTCGGCCGGACGGCCCAACCTGAAGGAGAGAAGAGAACATGGACGAAGCCCGACCGGCCCCCACACGGTCGTCCTGGCTCGGCTCGCCGATACGCCTGGTGACCGCGGCCCTGGCGAGCGTCGCGCTGATCGCGAGCGCCCTGCTGATCGCGGACCCAGCCCCCGCCGCAATCCCGCAGGCGTCGGCCACCGGCGGTGACGGGCCTCTCACCGCCCAGGCTGACACCCCCGTCGGCACGCACGGCCAGCTCCACGTGTGCGGCACCACCCTCTGCGACGAGCACGACAACCAGGTGCAACTGCGTGGTGTCAGCAGCATGTGGCTGAACTGGGAGAGCGCCCCCTATGCGGAGAACCTCGATGCACTGGAGTGGATGCGCGACAACTGGAACCTCCAGGTGATCCGCGCCGCGATGGGCGTCGAACCGGAAGGCGCCTACCTCGACGACCCCGACAGGGCACGCTCCCAAGTCGAGACCATCATCCAGAACGCGGTCAGCGCAGGCGTGTACGTGATCGTGGACTTCCACGCCCACGAGGCGAATCTGGTGCAGTCCGAGGCCGAGGCGTTCTTCTCCGACCTGGCTCAGCGCTACGGACACCTTCCGAACGTCATCTGGGAGACCTGGAACGAGCCCCTGCAGGTGAGCTGGAGCGATGTGATCAAGCCCTACCACGAGAGCGTGACCTCCGCCATCCGGGCCGCCGACCCGGACAACGTCATCGTGCTGGGCACCTCCCAGTGGTCGCAGCTCGTCGACCAGGCGGCGGCCGACCCGGTAGACGGCACCAATCTCATGTACACCCTGCACTTCTACGCATGCAGCCACACCCAATGGCTGCGCGACACGGGAGACGCCGCGCTGGAGGCCGGCCTGCCGCTGTTCGTCACCGAATGGGGCGCGACCCACGCCGACGGCGGCCTCGACGGCGTGGTCTGCGAAGCCGAGGGGCAGGCGTGGATCGACTGGATGCAGGCGAACAACATCTCCTGGACCGCCTGGAAGCTGGACGTGGGAACCGACGCCTCCAACCTGCTGTCCGACGGTGCACCGTTGACCGGCGGCTGGGACGACTTCCTACAGGGCCACGCCCCGCTCGTGGTCGCCAACATGTAGTGGCCATCCGTCGCCCGTGCGTCCGGCAGGCCCCGCATCAACCCCCGGAGCCTGCCGGATCACCCACGCCGAGGCCGCCCCTCCGCTCCGAGCGCTCGATTCGTCGTAGCCGACCTGACACTCGGGCTGCTGGGATGGCGTCCCGTCTGATGGTGTAGCCGATCAAGGATGCGGTGTGCGCGGGCGTTTGCCCGGGGCGTGCCCCCAGTGACAGCGTCCGCCATCTGGGCGGCATAGGGCAGGCCATCGCGCACATCTCCCTGGTGAACAGCCAGTTCTACCCGCGGAGGTGCCCGACGGCCTTGTCCCAGTCCGTGTCTACCGCTGACTCCCCGCACGGCTGGAAGATCGCCATCGCCGACCCTACGCACCCTCGACAATCGCTCGATCTCCGGAGAGCCCGCGCCGCGTCGAGCACACCGCGAGGCGTGAACGCCCCTGTCCCGCCTCGCACCGGGAACATCCAGTGAGGTCGCACGGGCCGTGCGCCGTCGGCTATTGATGGAGTAGATGTGACGACACGTCAGCTAGTAGCACGCCTCGGCGGGCTCGCGTTCGGCGGGGACTACAACCCGGAACAGTGGGACGAGTCGGCCTGGCAGGAGGACGACGAGTTGATGCGCCAGGCCGGGGTCAACCTGGCCACCGTGGGCGTCTTCTCCTGGGCCCTGCTGGAACCGGGGGTGAACCGGGACAACCGGTGATGCCCGGCCGCCTCCCTGGCCCGTGCAACACCGCTGCGCTGCCAGCTGACGTCAGAAGTGACGCACGATCCACCGACCGACAAGGATGTGATGTACATGTCAGACAAGCCTCAGGCGGGCGGCACCGTCTCCAACCCCGTGCTTCCCGGTTTCCACCCCGATCCCAGCATCTGCCGTGTGGGGGACGATTACTACCTCGCATGCTCCAGCTTCGAATACTTCCCCGGGGTGCCCCTCTTCCACAGCCGCGACCTGGTGCACTGGACGCAGATCGGCAATGCCCTGGAGCGGCCGAGCCAGTTGCGTCTTCCGCTGGATGCGCCCTCATCCGCAGGGATCTACGCACCCACGCTGCGTCACCACGACGGCCGCTTCTGGCTGATCGTCACCAACGTGAGCGACGGCGGCGGCAACCTGCTGTTCACCGCCACCGACCCGGCCGGACCATGGTCCGACCCAATGAGGCTGCCCGGGGTCCCCGGCATCGATCCTGATCTCGCCTGGGACAAGGACGGCACCTGTTGGTGCACCATCGCCGGGGTGGCACAGGTCCGCATCGACCCTCACACAGGGGAATCGTTCGGCCCGCCGCGCCGGCTCTGGTCCGGCTCCCCCGGCGCCAAAGCGCCTGAAGCGCCACACCTGTACCAGATCGGCGAGTACTGGTACCTGCTCATCGCCGAAGGAGGCACCGAGCGAGGCCACGGCGTCTCGGTCGCCCGCGGCCGAACGCCCGCCGGCCCGTTCGAGCCGTGCCCGGCCAACCCGATCCTGACGCACCGCAGCACTGAGCACCCCGTCCAGAACACCGGCCACGCGGATTTGGTGCAGGCACCCGACGGATCCTGGTGGATGGTGCTGCTCGGCGTGCGACCGGGCGGCGGCACCCCGGGTTGGCACGTGCTCGGCCGCGAGACCTTCCTGGCCCCGGTGAGCTGGGTGGACAGCTGGCCCGTCGTCGGTGATCTGGCACCCGACATGCCCGCTCCCGCCTGGCCGCTCTCGCCCGGACCCGTCGAGTCGGGCCGGGACGACTTCGAGCACAGCGAGCTGCGACCGTGCTGGGTCTCCCTGCGCAGCCGTCCCGCGCAGTACTGCACCACGAAAGAGAGGACCGGCTGGCTGACGCTCCGCGCCCGCGGCAGTTCCCTGGACGATCCCGACGTTGTGTTCGTCGGCCGTCGCCAACAGCACCTGTCATGCCGAGTGCGCGCGTTGACCGACCCGGCGGAAGGACGCGGCGGCCTGGCCGTCCGCCTCGACGAGCAGCACCACTACGAGATCGAGGCAGCCTCCGGAGAGGTGAGGGTGATCGCCCGCATCGGCCCGCTGCGCACTGTGGTGAACACCCGGCCGATGCCCGCCGAGCCCGTGGTCCTCGGCATCCAGGTGACCGCCAGACAGAAGCTGCACGACGCACGCACCGGGCCCGACACTCTCTCCCTCGGCGTGGAGGAACCCGACGGCACATTCACCGCGCTCAGCACGCTCGACGGCCGGTACCTGTCGACCGAGGTGGCCGGCGGCTTCACCGGCCGGGTCATCGGCATGTACGTGACGTCCGGTGTCGTCCACTTCGACTGGTTCGACTACGAACCAGTCGGATAGGGACAACAGCGGCGACTCAACTCGTCGGTGGTCCCTGCGAGTGCGACCGTGAGGCCGATGACGCTGCCGAACGGCGTGCGCACCGTCGCACCTTCCCGGTATTGCGGTGCGAGCTGTCGGCCGACCTGTGCCGAGCCGCGTGTCCAGGAGCCACTCGGGGCCGAACCTCTATCGGCAGGAGTGGCTCGACCACCTGCCGCGCGGACTGAGGACGGCCCCAGTCGCGGTGACGGGCCCCATCCAGGCCGCCTTGCCCCGTTACGGCCTTCCGATCCTGTAGGCGCGGTCAGCGGTCGAAGCGCTTCAAAGACGGGTCAGAGCCCCAGTCCCGTCAAGAGATCACCCATCAACGACTTGGACGTCCAAAGCCTTCCGTTGGCAACGTTGCCAGTTCGTCGTGGGACTTTCTGCCGCAGGGGTTGTGTGACCCGCAGAGGGGTCACACTCTCGGCGGTCATCGAAGCGCTTCGATCATGCGTCTTATGTGCCCCAATCTTGCGAAGGGCAGAGTCACGAAGGGGTCCCGCGTCATGTCCAACCCACGCTCCGGCCCGAGCCGGAGAACATTCCTGGCGTCCACCGCGGCCGCCACCGCCGCGATGGGCGGCCTGCCGTTGTTGACCGCGTGTGGCGGCGAGGGGAGCGGCGGTCAGGAGGGGCGGGTCTCCCAGGAGGAGTTGGAGTCCATCCTGCCGACCTACCGCGCCTCCGACGCCGCCGTCGATCCCGACATCGCCAGCGAGCACGGCTCCAGCCCCGGCTACACCCGATGGATCGCGCAGCAGGAGCTGGGCGTCTCGGTCCCCGAACCCCGGGGCGGCGGCGCGGAGCTCACCGCCATGACACCGCTGTGGGGCACCCAGCCGCGCCCCGGCAACGCCTACTGGACCGCGATGGACGAGGGCATCGGCGTCCGCACGAACTGGCGGATCCAGGACGGCAACGCCTACGGCAACAAACTCGCCGCCACCCTCGCCAGCAGCGACATCCCCGACCTGGTGTGCATCCCCGAATGGGAACTGGGCGGCCAGATCCCACGGGCCATCTCCAGCCGCTTCGCCGACCTCGGGCCCCGGCTGGTCTGCGGGCCACTCGATCAGCAGGGTACGCAGGGGCAGCACGCCATCCCAGCGGGCACGGCCACCGCCTACTTGCTGAGCGGCGGCGGTGGCCTGCTTACCGACCGGGCGCACGCCAAGGATGGCGAAGCGGGAGGTCATCGCACCCTTGTTGCCCGCCCGCCAGGTCACGGCCGTGAAGGCGGCCGGTCCGGCGTCGACGACGATCACCGGCGCGGCCAGCTGCCAGCCGGGAGCTCATCGAGGATGTCCGGCGCCAGTCGCCGTTTCTCCCGGTGCATCACCGCCTCCGGGATACCGACGGCCCGGCAGCGTGCTGGGGCATCGCTCCACTCCCGCGGCAGATACAACCGCCATCCGAATCTACTCCGGCACCGTCACGCTCGACCAGCGGTGGAGCCTCGCGCCGTATGACGCTCCGAGGGCCGCGCATCCGGAATGACCGGGCGGTCCGTGTTTACCACGTACAAAGGATGTCACATGCAGAAAGTTCACCGTCTGTCCCGACGGTCGTTCGTCACGGCCGCCGCCGTGGGCTCCGTCACCGCCCTCGCGGGCGCGTCGGGAGCATCCGCCACCACGCTCTCCGACGTTCACACGGTCGGCCGCGTCAAGGAAGCCGCCGACGGGTTCGTGGAGTACTCCTGGCCCGGCATCTCCTTCGAAGGGCGCTTCCGCGGCAGGGGCGTGGGCATCGTCCTCGACGACGCCAACAACGACTACGACGTCCAGATCGACGGAACGACCGTCGCCACCCTGGTGACCCCCGGCCAGACCACCCACTGGATCAACAACCTCGCCGCCGGGGACCACAGAGTACGGCTGGTCAAACGCACCGAGAGCACCTGGGTCGCGGGCCGGTTCGGCGGCTTCACCGCCGCCGCCGGCGGCGAGATGCTCGCCAAGCCCTCGGCGCGCGGCAGGCAGATGGAGTTCATCGGCGACTCCCACACCGTCGGCTACGGCAACGTCTCCGGGCAGCGCGACTGCTCCAACAACGGCGGGGTCAGCCGCAACACCAACGCCGACCTCAGCTTCGGGGCCCTGACCGCCCGAAGCCTGGACGCCGACTATCAGCTCATCGCCTTCTCCGGCCTCGGCCTTGTCCGCAACTACAACGGCCACTCCCCCGACGTCACCTACCGCACGTTCTACGACCGGGCACTGCTCCACGCCGACGGCGACGTCTGGCAGAAGCCGGCCACCTGGCAGCCGCGGGTCGTCGTGATCGGCCTGGGCACCAACGACTTCTCCACCCCGCTCAACCCGGGCGAACGATGGGCCACGCAGGAGGAGCTCGTGGCCGACTACGAGAGCGCCTACCACGGCTTCCTCAACACCCTGCGCGCCCGCTACAGCCCCGAGACGTTCCTCGTCCTCAGCGCCACCTCGTTCGGCGACATCGTCCAGCGAATCGTTGAGGACCGCAACGCCCAGGGCGACAACCGCGTCGCCCACTGGGACTACGGCGACGCGCCGTTGGACTACCTCGGCTGCGACTGGCACCCCTCGACCAGCGACCACCGGATCCTCTCCGGCCTCCTCAGCGACCGCCTCGCCAGCCTCCCGATCACCTGGTAGCCGGGAGACGAGAAGCAGACCCACAGCCCCGGGCCCGAGGAGACCGACGACGGCGGCACCGGTGCGGACGCCGGGCTCGGCATCACCCAGGAACTCGAGGGGACCTGGGTCGCCGGCGACAGCACGCTGACGTCGACCATGGCACAGCTGACGTTCACCAGCCCGGAGAGCGGAGCGTGCTCCGGAATCGCCACGGACCACGACATCGCGTTGACCACCTGCGAGCTGTACGACTCCGCGGACCCGAACGCGTACCCGGTCATGAACGCGGCCTGGGCGGTGAACAGCGACACGCTCACCCTGATCTGCCTCCACGGCACGTCCGAGGAGTACGCCCGGCAGTGAGGCCGCACGGGGCGGGTCACCGGTCGGTGGGAGCTCGGTGAGGAGGGTCCGGGCCTTCGGGCGAAGGCGGATGGGACCCGGGCCAGGACCTGGCGCACCTGAAGCCGGCGGGCTGGACGACATCCGCATGCACGACCGCGCTCGCCCCGTCGACACGGGAGGCGGACGAGGACGGGTGGTGCTCGTAGTCCCGGACCAGGCGCCGATGCAGTATCAGCGTCCCCCCGTGAGTCTGCTCGATCCTCCACCATTTCGGCTGCGGGACGAACCCCTGGTCCTGTGGGTTGCGTTCGGCGGTCCCAACGTCGATGCCGAGCCGGCTGCCGTGCGCGGCGACTTGGTTCTTGAAACCCTGGTCGACCAGCGCCTTGCGGGGACCTGGTCGCTCCCTTCGTCCCACCAGGCAGCGAAGTGGTAGTACGTGCGGGAGATAGGCCCGCTGACAGCCGTCCCGCTCTGGTAGAGGATCGCGTTCACGATCTTCCGCATCGCATAGGCACCTTGGTGCCCGCTGACGGAGCGGTGCCGCTCCTTCCATGCAGTGATAACCGGCTCGATCAACGGCCACTGCCGTCCGATATGCCACTCGGATACGGCTTGCGTTCACTCACCCCGCCACGCCAACGACCACCGGCGCCGGACCAGCGGATTCCACCCCCCACACCATCAGGTGACATAGGATCACTCAAGAGCTCACGAACCGCTTTCTCAAGCGTGTGCTGGCAGGCTTCGTCGGAGCGGTCGGTTGGTTTTTCCGGCTCACAGACGCGCGGGGGCCCGGAATCCCCCCGGGCCTCCGCCGCTCCATTTCCGGTCAGGAACCCAGCGGACCCGTCCGCTCGAACCGGGCGAAGATCTTGGCGCTGATCTGATCGTTCTCGGAGGTGTCGAAAGAGGGCTGTAGTGTTCTGTGCTGCCCCTCCCCCACCAGGAAACCCGTGAGGATCACCTTGTACTCGACGCCGTTGACCTGCACATTAACGTCCTTTGGGTGGACGTCCGGCAGTTTCACCGTGTCGTTCCAGTGCGGGCCCACGTTGGGCGTCTCATCATGCGCGAAGACCAGTCTGCAGGTGTGCAGGAGGTCATGTTCCTGGAAGTACACCTGGAGCTCAAGGGTCACCGAGAACTGCTCGTGTCCCAGTATGATTGGGAAGTTGTGGTGAGTGAAGGTGCCCAGTGGGAAGTCGTTACCGTCGAGCTCCCCACTGGTAGCGTGGCCCTGGAAGTCATAGCCGCTTTTGTTAGCGCCGTCGACGGGGGTGCCCCACCTGATTTCGATCTCGTTTTTGTTGTCATCCCGATTCATCTCGAGGCCCGGCAACTGGGGCACGTCCGTCCAGTATCCCTTGGTCGTGAGTAAGCCCATGGCGGAAGCGTTCCCGCGGAGCATAGGGCTGAAGCGGGAAAACGAGACAACCGCAGGGGGCGGCGACCAGGACATTAGCCCGCGCTGGCGAGAAGTGACCGTGGACTAGTGTCCTGAGTCGTCAATTCGCTGGCAGTATGCCAAGGTCCCAGTTGGGGCGGATCGACGGTGCGGTTGATCCACAGATGCGCGCCGTGCGGCCAACGCACCCTCGGTCGTGTGGACGGTGCCGCCGTCGTTGTCGATGGCGGCGGCCTCGCTGGTGATGGCGGGTGATCACTCCCGCCAGAAGCCCTGACGTGCCACGGAACCGTTCACGGCGAGCCGGTACTGGCCCGGCGACTTGCCGGTGTACTTCTTGAACATGACGCTCATGTACTCCGGGTGACTGAAACTGAGCCGCTCCGCGATCTGCTGGAGCGTCCAGTCCGTCGAGGACAGCAGTTCGGCGACGTGACCCACCCGGGCGCGCACGATCTCGCCGTGGACCGTCCGGCCCAGTATCCGCACGAACCGGTAGTCGAGCGCACGTCGTGAGAGCCCGACGTGCCGGAGCACGGCGTCGACCGCGACACTCTGGTCCGAACGATCACGGATGAACCGCAGGGCCTCGGCGACGAGTGGATCGTCCACCGCGAGGATGTCCGACGACTGCCGGGCGACGAGCCGGGTGGGTGCGATCAGCCGCAGCCCCGGTTCCAGGGACTGGCCCTGCATCATGAGGTCCAGCAGTTCCGCGGCGAGGTAGCCGGTCCTCGTCGTGTCCGGCTCGATGCTCGACAGCGGGGGCGTCGTGAGGTTGCCGATGAGGTCGTCGTTGTCGACGCCGATGACGGCGACCGAGTCGGGCACGGGGAGATCGGCGATTTTGCAGGCCTCCAGCACCTCCTGGCCCGCGATGTCGTAGCAGGCGAGAACACCGACCGGTTTGGGCAGACGGGTGAGCCACTCCGCGAGGAGCTCGCGGTCCGCGGCCCGCATCCCAGACGGTTTCATGCGGAACTCCGATGAGGTCAACCCGCGTTCGCGCACGTGCTCCGCGAACCAGGCGCCGCGCTTGAGCGACCAGCCGAATCGTTCGTCCCCGCAGAAGGCGAAGTGCTGGAGGCCACGTTCCTCGAAGTGCTCGACGGCCCACCGTGCGATCGTGCCGTCGTCGGTCTCGACGCCAGGCAGCTCGGGAACGAGTCGTGCCGCGCTGAGGTCGACCGTCGGCAAGCCCAGGCGCCGGATGAACCGAGCCGTCTGGGCGCTCTCGATGCGGGCCAACAGGCCATGGCCCTGCCACCCTTCGAGCCACGAGAAGTCGGTCTCGTGACGGCTGTGTTCGGCGAGGTACATCGACCAACCGGGGTGGGTCTCGACGTACTTCTTCACGCCCACCAGCACGCCGCGGGCGTATGAGTTGGACGTCTCGACCAGCAACGCGACGTGATGGGTCTGGCGTCCGGGCATGTAAAAATCCTAAGTCAGACTGCTGAATAACGCATGGTTTGGTCATCAAGCCGTCCGTAGCCTGGCATGAGCCAGGGGAGGTCAACGATGACGCAGAGAGTGCGGATGGCGATTGCCGGGCTCGGTTTCGGTGCCGAGTTCATCCCCATCTACCAAGCTCATCCCGACGCCGAGTTGGTGGCTGTCTGTCAACGCACCGAGACCTCCGTGAAGGAGGTGGCCGACCACTTCGGCGTCCCGGGCCGGTTCACCAGCTTCGAGGCGATGGTGCAGGATCCCACCATCGACGCGGTTCACATCAACACCCCGATTCCGAACCATGCCGAGCACACGGTTTCGGCGCTGCGGGCGGGCAAGCACGTTGCCTGCACGGTGCCGATGGCCACGACACTCGACGAGTGCCGCGCGATCGTTGCGGCGGTCCGGGAGTCGGGCAGGAAGTACATGATGATGGAGACGGTCGTCTACTCCCGCGAGTTCCTGTTCGTACGGGATCTCGTCAGGAAGGGCACCATAGGCCGAATCCAGTTCCTTCGCGGAGCCCATTACCAGGAAATGGCCGGCTGGCCCGGTTACTGGGAAGGGCTGCCACCCATGCATTACGCGACGCACGCCGTGAGTCCCGTGCTGAGTCTCGCCGGGGCATTGGCAGAGAGCGTCGCCTGTATCGGGTCCGGCCGGATCTCACCGGACCTCGCCAGCAAGTACGGATCGCCCTTCGCCGTCGAGAGCGCCATCCTCACCCTCCGCGACTCACCCGTGGGTGCCGAGATCGCGCGCTCGCTCTTCGAGACGGCGCGTGAGTACGTCGAGAGCTTCACGGTCTTCGGCGACCGCGCGAGCTTCGAATGGGAACAGACCCAGGGCTCCGGCCACATCCTGCACACCGGTGAGGTCCCCACGACCGTCGGGATCCCGGACTTCGCACACCTGTTGCCGCCGCAGATCGCCCCGTTCACGACGCGCGGCGTCTACGACGACGACAACGAGCATCTCTCGTTCGTCCAGGGCAGCGGCCACGGCGGATCACATCCGCATCTGGCACACGAGTTCCTCCGGAGCATCGTCGAGGACCGACCAACCGCGATCGACGAGATCACCGCGGCGAACTGGACGTCGGTGGGCATCTGCGCGCACGACTCGGCCATGAGCGGGGGTGCGTGGGTGACGATCCCCGACTACGCGCAGGTGACGACGTGACGGCGACGGCGTCCGTCACGACGCCGCGGGTCGCCTGAGCCAGCCCCGCCTCATCGTCCGACCACGTGCCCGGCCGTCCGGCCCGGCGGCGGCGGACGCCCCTGAGCGGACCGAGCCATGTCGCCCTTTCCGCACGTCGTGTGGGGCGCGCCGACCGACCTCGCGATGACGGAGAACACGCGCCGCCGCACGGCGCTCAACAGCGGGAGAAACAGATGAATCCTGCCCAGACCGATCCGCACACCGGGAACCCCAGGGCACGCGAGCGGGGAGCGCCCGGCGACGTGCGAGCGGGGTCCCGATGACCGCGCCCCCGAAACGAAGACTTGCGGGGGCCACGAAGCGGCGGCGAGCCGAACTCCGCCGGCTCCCGGTCTGGGCCGTCGCCCTGACCGTCACCGCGGCCGCCGCCTGGGTGGCGTTCCTCGCCGACGGCACCCCGGCCGGGCCGGCGGCGGAGAACCCGGGCAAGTTCGTCGTCACGGCGCTCGACGCGGTCACGTTCGGCGGGCTCCTGTTCGTCGCGGCGTCCGGCTTCACCCTGATCTTCGGGCTGATGCGCACAGTGAACATGGCGCACGGTTCGCTGTTCCTGCTAGCCGCCTACATCGCCATCCGGGTGCAGGAGACGATGGTCGGCCGCTCTCGCAACATCGAGCCGGAGCAGGTCGGCCTGCTGGACTGGCTGGTGCCGATGTTGGTCGGAGCCAGCGTCGCGGCGCTGCTCGGACTGGCGATCCAACAGATCTTCCTGCAGTGGAACGAGGGTCAGGAGCTGCGCCAGGCGCTGATGACGCTCGCTCTCACCGTCGTGCTGGCCGACCAGATGCTGCGGGAGTTCGGCGGGCTGGCCCAGACGATGGTCTGGCCCGGGGCGATCAGCCGCTTCTTCACCGTCCTGGGCGAGCGCTACGCCGTCACCCGCCTGTTCGTCCTCGGCGTGGCCGTACTGGTCGGCGCGCTGCTGTGGTTCTGGCTCACCAGGACCGGCATGGGGATGCTGATCCGGGCCGGCGTGGACGACCGCGAGATGGTGCGGGGACTCGGCATCAACATCCGGCTGGTCTTCGCGATCACGTTCTTCGTCGGCTCGTTCCTGGCCGGCGTGGGCGGAGTGCTCGGCGCCTCGTTCGCCGGAGCCGCGCCCGGAACCGACGGGAGCTGGCTGCTGAACGCGCTCATCGTCGTCATCGTCGGCGGTCTGGGCTCGCTCCGGGGCGCCGCCGCCGGATCGCTGCTGTACGGGACCGTCGTCGCGTTCTCCCCCGTCTATCTGCCGACCCAGTACTCCTACTACGCGATCATCATGACCTTCGCCCTGCTGGCGCTGGTCCTGGCCGTCCGGCCCTACGGCCTGTTCGGGCGGCCGGCATGACCGCGCGCGGCCTCCTGACCCGGGGCAACCTCCTCGTCGCCGCTCTGACGGGCGTCCTGCTGATCCTGCCGGGTCTGGCAACGCCGTTCTTCGTCAACTTCGTCATGACGCAGACGCTCATCCTGGGACTGGCCGCCGCGACGATCGTCTTCCTCGCCAGGTACGGGGGCATGACGTCGCTCGCGCAGTTCCTGCTGTTCGGGATCGCCGGATTCATGTTCGGCAACGCGGCCCTGGACGCCGGGGCGCGTGGCCTGAACCTCGGTTGGGGCCCGTGGGCGGCGGTCGGGTTCGCGATCGTGGTGACGACCGCGGTCGCGTTCGTCCTCGGCGCGATCGCCAGCCGCACCACCGGGCTCTACTTCCTCATGCTCACGCTGGTCTACGCCGTCCTCGGCTACTTCGTGTTCGCGCAGATCGTCGAGATCTCCGGGCCGGGTGGACTCACCAGCATCCAGCGGCCCGACCTCCTGGGGCCGCCGGTCCGGCTCTACCAGGCGGGCATCCTGCTCTCCCTGCTGGCCTACCTCGGCTTCCGGGCGGTCGGGCGGACCCCGTTCGGGCTGGCGCTGCGGGGCGTTCGCGACGACCCGGTCCGGATGGCCTCGCTGGGGTTCAACGTGCATCTGCACCGGGCGCTGGCGTTCACCCTCGCCGGGTTCGTGGCCGGGCTGGCCGGACTGCTCAACGTGTGGTGGAACGGCCAGATCGATCCCGCGTCGATCTCCATCGGACCCACCCTGATCCTGCTGATCATCGCGGTGATCGGCGGCATCTCGTCCTTCGAGGGCGCCTGGTTGGGTGCCTTCGTCTACGTGCTGGTCTTCACCTACCTGCGCGACGTTCCGCTGATCGACCAGGTCGGCATCACCGAGGCGCGGTTCAACACCGTGATCGGCGTGACCGTGTTGGTGATCATGGTGATCTCTCCCGAAGGCCTGACCGGGATCCTGTCGCGACTGCGTCGCCGCCCCGGAGCCCGCACCCATCCGACGCCGGGCCCGTCCACCCGTGGACCGCTGTCCGTTGACACGACCCAGAAGGAACTCGGAGGCACACGACAATGAGCAGACGCAGACGGAAGACCACACCCGTGGTCGCCACGGCGGCGATCCTGGCGTTGGCGGCCGCGGGATGCAGCGGCGGCGACGATTCGGCGGGGCTGCCCGCCGACCAGCAGCCCGGCGGCGGGACGAACGCCACCAGCGACAACGGGGTGCGGTTGGGGATACTCGGCCAGTGCGAGGGCCCGTTCGGCGGCTTCCACGAGGACGTCGTCGGGGGCACGACGCTCGCCCTGACGCGGTTCGCCGGCGCCACCCCGAACTCGACCACCAGCGCGCTGGAGGGCTTCACCGGCGCTGAGGTCGCGGGAACCCCGATCGAGCTCGTCGGCGTCGGCTGCGGCGACGACACCGCCGACCGCATCCTCCAGGAGGTGCGCCGCCTGGTCGAGCAGTTCGACGCCAACGTCATCATCGGCCCACTCTCCGGCGACGAGGGCATCGCCGTCGCCGAGTACGCGAAGAACCATCCCGACCTCACGGTGCTCGCCGGCATCTCCGGCTCGCAGGAGCAGACCCTGCAGGTCCAGGCGCCGAACTACTTCCGGTTCTACGGCGACGGGGCGATCTGGAACGCCGGCCTCGGCGACCTGCTGTACAACGAGCAGGGCTGGCGCGAGGTCGCGGTCATCGCCGACGACTACAGCTTCGGCCACACCTCGGCGGCCGGCTTCATCGCCGACTTCTGCGCCGCCGGCGGCGAGGTCACCCACCGGGTCTTCCCGCCCCTGGGCACCACCGACTACTCCTCCTACATCGCCCAGCTCCCGAACCCCGACGAGGTGGACGGCTATTTCTGGGCCGTGGGCGGCACCGGGACGCAGGCCGCGCTGGAGGCGTTCATCAACTCCAAGGGCGACCTGACCGGCGACCAGCACGCGGGCAACCTGTTCTTCAACCCGGACCTCGCCCAGGCCCTCGGCACCGACATCGCCGGCGCGCACATCGGCGGCTTCGCCACGCTGCCGGGCGACGTCCAAACCCCGGAGATCGAGGAGTACCTGGCCAGCGCGGACGAGACGTGGGAGAGCCTTCCGGGGGCGCTGAGCGCCAACGAGCCCGCCCCGCCGTCGACCGCCGCGGCCTTCGGCTTCTTCTACGGGTACTACACGGCCGGTGTGGCGCTGGTCGAGGCGCTGGAGGCGACCGGCGGAGACATCTCCGACGTCGAGGCGTTCCAGTCGGCCGTCGCCGGCCTCACGCTCGACCTGCCGTACGGCGACATCAGCCTGGACGAGAACCGCAGCGGCGTCGTCGACGTCGGGCTTTCGCGTCTCGCGGTCGACGACTCCGGCGAGGTCGTCCAGGAGACCGTGGCCATCGTGCCCGGCGTCGACCAGACCTTCGGTGGCACGTTCAGTCCGGACACGCCGTCGCCGGGGCGTGACTTCCCGGCGTGCGAGGAGGCGGACCTGCCGTGGGAGGGCCAGTCCATACCCGTCGTCGACGGCGTCCCGCAGCGATAGGAGATGCCCGTCATGGCTCACCCCAGTGCCGCGCGGTCCGAGGGCTCGACGCCGGTCGTCCAGGTGCGCGGGATCACGGTGGCGTTCGGTGGCCTGCTCGCCCTGCGCGGTATCGACCTCGACATCGCGCAGGGCGAGCGACTGGCCATCATCGGGCCGAACGGAGCCGGCAAGACCACGCTCTTCAACGTGATCGCCGGCGACGTCACGCCGACCGCCGGCTCCGTCGTCATCAGGGGGGTCGAGTGCGTCCACCGGCCCTCGCGGTACCGGCCGCGCCTCGGCGTCGCGCGGACGTACCAGAAGGCTCGGGCGCTGGCCGGCCTCACCGTGCGCGAGAACATCTGTCTCGCGCTCGCCGGCCGCCGCGGCCGGCACCGGGCACTCTGGCGGTCGTCCGCGGACCGGCGGATGAGCGACGAGGCCGCCGGCGTGGCGGACCGGGTCTGGCTGTCCGGGCGGCTCGACGCCGTGGCCGGGGAACTCGCCCACGGGCAGCAGCGCCAGCTCGAACTCGGGATGGCGATCGCCACGCGCCCGGACGTGATGCTGCTCGACGAGCCGGCGTCCGGCCTGTCACGGGGCGAGCGCGAGCGGCTCGTCGAGCTGATCGAGTCGTTCGACGAGCGGCTGACCCTGGTGCTCATCGAGCACGACATGGACGTGGCGTTCCGGGTGGCCCAGCGGGTCGTGGTGATGGCCGACGGCGGGCAGGTCACGGCCGGCACCCCGGAGCAGATCCGCAGCGATCCCCACGTCCACCAGATCTATCTGGGCACGGAGGCACCGGCATGAGTTTCCTGAGTCAACCTCTATGCCGCCAGGGGTACCTCTGTAGCCGTGTTGATCTTGTTGTTGGCTTGGTGGATGGCGGGGTCGTAGCAGGTGCCGTCACGCCAGCAGGCCCACATCACCCGGAGCCAGGCGCGGGCGAGGATGCGGATGGCGTGGGGGTGTCGCTTCTTGCGGGCTCGGGCGTCGTTGTAGATCTTGGCGGCCCAGTCGCTGCTGTGCCGGCTGTTGTCGGCGAAGGTGGTCAGGGTGATACGGGCTCTGCGGTTGGTCGCGAAGCGGAAGGCGACCGTGCGGGACTTGCCCGAGGCGCGGGTGACGGGGACGACTCCGGCCTCGGCGATGAGTTGCTCGCTGGTGCGGGCTCGTTCCAGGAGCGGGCCGATCTCGCCGATGATCTGGCCGAGGCTGACCGTGCCGATGCGCGGCATGGTCGCGAACAGCGGCGCGTAGGAGTGGGTTTCGACCGCTTGGGAGATCGCCTTGTCCAGCGTGCGGATGGTCGTGCGGATGCCCTTCACCAGCTGGACCTGGACCCGGACCAGCTGTTCGACGACTGCCTCCCCGAGGCGGGAGGCGGCCTTCGGGGCGGCGCGCAGACGCTCGATCAGGACGCTGCCGGGCTTCCTGCCGGAGTAGCCGCGACGCTTGCACCAGGCTTCCAGGCGTCCGGCGGTGAGCCTGGCGGCGGAGCCGGGGGTGGGGTAACGCTCCAGGAAGGCCATGGCGATGTCGCTGTCGAGGTTGGCGAAGACGGCCTTGCCACCGGGCCAGTGCGCATCCAGCAGCGCGGCGAGCTGGTTGACGGCGCCGACGCGGGCCTCGACGTGGTCGGCGCGGGTCCGGGTGAGGGCCTGGAGATCCAGGGTGGCCTGCTCGGTGGGCTCCAGGCGGGGCAGCAGGTGCCCGTCGGTGCGCAGGTAGTCGGCGAGCTTCATGCTGTCGCCCGCATCGGTCTTGGCCTTGGAGGCGCCCCAGCGGGGCCGCATCGCGTGGAAGGCGTTGGGGTGCACCGGAACCACGGGGTGGCCGGCGGCGAGCAGCCGGTCCACGGCCAGGCCGCGGCTGGTCTCGATCACCACGGGAAGACCCGCCGGGACGCCGTGCTTCCCCAGCCGGGTCAGCGTCTTGGCGAACCCTTCCTCGGTGTGGGCCAGTTCCCACCGGTCGATGCGCTTTCCGGACTCGTCCATGACGGTCACGTCATGGGTCTCGGTCGCCCAGTCCCATCCGATGAACACGAAGGTCGTACTCCTGTGCCTGTGGCGGAGCACCTGCCCGGTGGTGAGGTCGTCTGCCGGGAGCTCATTAATCGGCCCTCTGTGGGGCGTGTCCCTGAAGCCGATCAGACGGCCTCGGCCCGGCGGGGCTGGCGGAACTCATGCTGGCCGTCGAACGGCTCGCAGTACTGGCCACGCACCCACCGGGACCGAGAGGTCACAACCCTACCGAAGAGGGCTGTAGAAGGGATGGTCCTCTAATGAGCACCGAACCCCTCCTCGACGTCCGCGGGCTGCGGGCCGGCCACGGCGCGTCCCTGGTCCTGGAGGACCTCAGCTTCGGCATGGGCGTCGAGGCGGTCGGGATCGTCGGTCGCAACGGCATGGGGAAGACCACGCTCTGCGACACCCTGGTCGGCTTCCTCCCGTCGTCGGGCGGGACCATCCTGCTGCGAGGTCAGCGGCTCGACGGACGGGCGCCGGAGAAGATCGCCAACGCCGGCCTCGCCTACGTTCCGCAGGGCCGGCGGCTGTTCCCGTCGCTCACCGTGGACGAGCACCTGACCATGCTGGCCAGGAGGACACGCGGCAGGCGGTGGACACCCGAGGCGGTCTACGAGTTGTTCCCTCGGCTCGCCCAGCGCAGGAAACACGGCGGCGCCGACCTCTCGGGCGGCGAGCAGCAGATGCTCGCCGTCGGACGGGCCCTCCTGCTGAACGGGCGCCTGATCGTGATGGACGAGCCGTCCGAAGGGCTGGCCCCGACCATCGTCGACGTCCTGGTCGACGCCGTGCACCACCTGGTGGGCGAGGGGGTGGCCGTCCTCGTCGTCGAACAGAACCTGCGCGCCGCCGTGCGGATGACGGGGCGCCAGCTCGTCATGGTCTCCGGCCGGATCGAGGCGGAGTTCACCGGCGACGAGCTGCTCGCCCGCCCGGACGCGCAACGCAGATACCTCGGCGTCGGCGCCTGATGGCCGGTCCGCGCGGCACGTCGAGGAACCACACGGAACGGGAGGACCGATGAAGGTGACGAGGAGGGTCGGGGTCAGCACGTGGGTGTGGACCGCGCCCCTGACCGACCGGCGACTGGCCGAGTTGGCGCCCCGCGTCCGGGAGTGGGGCTTCGACGTGATCGAGCTTCCCGTGGAGAACGTGGGCGACTGGGACCCCCGGCGCGCGGCGAGGCTGCTCGACTCGCTCGGCCTGTCGGCCACCGTCGTGCTGGCGATGGCGCCGGGTCGCGAACTGGTCGCGGCGGACCGGGAGACGATCACCGCCACGCGTGACTACATGCGGCGGGTGGTCGACGTGGCGGCCACGGTGTCCTCGCCGACGGTCGCGGGCCCGGCCTACGCGTCGGTGGGGCGCACCTGGCGGATGGGGGCGGCGGAACGACGCGCCTGCTACGAGCAGTTGCGGGACAGTCTCGCACCGGTGGTCGGGCACGCGGCGGACGCGGGCGTGCGGGTGGCGGTCGAACCCCTCAACCGGTACGAGACGAGCGTCATCAACACCGTCGACCAGGCGCTGGAGGTGCTGGCGGGCCTGCCGGCCGAAGGCTGCGGGGTCGGCCTGGACGTCTACCACATGAACATCGAGGAGCGGGGCGTCGCGGCGGCCATCCGGAAGGCCACGGGCCGCATCGCGCACGTCCAGGTCTGCGCGAACGACCGGGGCACCCCGGGCGCGGACCACCTCGACTGGCCGGGCATCCTCACCGCGCTCGACGCGGCGGGGTACGAGGGCCCGCTCGTCATCGAGTCGTTCACCAGCGAGAACGAGATGATGGCGACGGCCGCCTCGATCTGGCGGCCGCTGGCTCCGAGCCAGGACGCGATAGCCGTCGACGGGCTGTCCTTTCTCACCGGTCTCGCCGGTCTCCTGCGGGAAGGAGGCGGGCGCTAGCGAACGACCGGCCGCGTCGTCCACGTGAGCCGACAGTCGTCATCCACACCCCCGGACGAACCGCGTTCCCCGGCGAACAGCACCACGGGGGGCGTGGCTGCGGAACCCCCCATCCGGCGGATCGCCGGTCCCCAGCAACAAAGCCATGGAGAGAAGGCCATGCGAACACGTTATCGATGCACCCTGTTCGCGGTGGTGGCGGCTGTCCTGTTCTCGTTCCTCCCAGGGATGTCCACCAGTACCGCGCAAGACTCCGAAGCAGCAGCCTACGACGTGCTGTTCTTCCACAAGACCACCGGCTTCCGGCACGACTCCATCCCGTCGGCCATCTCGGCCGTCCAGGAGCTGGGCCTGGAGCACGACTTCTCGGTGACCGAGACGCAGGACGCCTCGGTGTTCACCGACGAAGGGCTCGCCCCGTACGAGGCCATCGTCTTCTTCACCGACGGTGAGAGCACCCTCACCACCGAACAGCGACACGCCTTCGAGCGTTTCATCCAGCGCGGCGGGGGCTTCGCCGGACTGCACTCCGCGTCGAACATGGACAAGACGGACTGGGCGTGGTGGTCCGACCTCATGGGCGGCGCGTCCTTCCAGAGCCACCCCTCCGGCGCCGACCAGTTCCAGGACGCGACCGTGCGGATCGAGGACCCCACCCACCCGTCCACCACCGACCTGCCGGCCGAATGGGTCCGCGAGGACGAGTGGTACAACTTCACCGCCAACCCCCGCGAGAAGGTCCACGTCCTCGCCACGCTGGACGAGTCGACGTACAACCCGGGACCGGACGCCATGGGTGACGATCACCCGATCGCCTGGTGCTCCAACTTCGACGGCGGCCGGACCTGGTACTCGGCGCTGGGCCACCAGCCGGAGCACTACGACGAGCCGCTGCTGCGCCAGCACATCCTCGGGGGCATCCAGTGGGCGGCGGGCGTCGCCGAGGGCGACTGCGGCGAGCCGCGCGACGGCGTCCCCACGGAGGCCTCGTTCGAGAAGGTCGCGCTGGACGACAACACCGCCAACCCGATGGAACTGGCCGTCGCCCCCGACGGGCGCGTCTTCTACGTCGAACTGGCCGGCACGGTGAAGCTCTACGACCCCGAGACCGGCTCCGTGCAGGTGGCCGGGCAGATCCCGGTGCACCGCGGCAACGAGAACGGACTGTTGGGCATAGCCCTGGACCCGGACTTCGAGACCAACCAGTGGGTCTACCTCTTCTACAGCGCGCCGTCGCCGGAGGTGCAACACGTCTCCAGGTTCACCGTCGACGGCGCCGAACTCGACATGGCGTCCGAACAGGTTCTGCTGGAGATCCCGCACCAGCGGGAGGTGTGCTGCCACTCCGCCGGCTCGATGACGTTCGGCCCCGACGGCAACCTCTTCATCTCCACGGGCGACGACACCGCGCACTTCGCCTCCGACGGCTACGCCCCGATCGACGGGCGTGTCCACGAGGAGCAGAACAGCGAGGACGCCCAGCACGCCTACGACGCGCGGCGCACCTCGGGCAACACCAACGACCTGCGAGGCAAGATCCTGCGGATCACGCCCGAGGACGACGGCACGTACTCGATCCCGGAGGGCAACCTGTTCGCGTCGGGCACCGACGGAACCCGGCCCGAGATCTACACGATGGGCCACCGCAATCCGTTCCGCATCGCCGTCGACGACGAGACCGGCTGGGTCTACGCGGGCGAGGTCGGGCCCGATGCGGGCAGCGACAACCCCGACCGGGGCCCGCGCGGCTACGACGAGTGGAACCAGATCCGCGAGGCGGGCAACTACGGCTGGCCGTACTGCATCGCCGACAGCCAGGCGTACCGGGAATGGGACTTCGCCACCGGCACCCCCGGTGAGTCCTTCGACTGCGAGAACGGGCCGGCCAACAACTCGCCGTTCAACACCGGTCTCGACGTCGTCCCACCGGCCGAGGACGCGTTCGTCTTCTATCCGTACGGCGAGTCCTCGCAGTTCCCTGAGCTGCCCGAGGGAGCCGGTCGCTCCGCGTTCGCCGGTGACGTCTACCACTACGAGGAGGGATCGCTGGGCGACGGGCAGTTCCCTGAGTACTACGACGACGCGGTCTTCGTCATGGAGTGGTCGCGGAAGTGGATCGGCGCGCTCCGGCTGGACGAGAACGGCGACTACGAGAGCTTCGAGCCGTTCATGCCGAGCACGCTCTTCCGCAGTCCGCACGACATGGAGTTCGGGCCGGACGGAGCGATGTACCTGATCGAGTGGGGCAACGACTTCAACTACGCGGGAGCGAACGTCAATCCCGACTCCGGCCTCTACAAGATCAACTACACCGAGGGGGCACGGACTCCGATCGCGGAGGCCGGCTCCGACACCGACTCCGGGCCCACTCCGTTGGAGGTCACGTTCTCCGGCGAGGGCAGCCACGACCCCGACGGCGACCCGCTGACGTACGCCTGGGACTTCGGCGACGGCACGACGTCGGACGAGGCCAACCCGACCCACACCTACGCCGAGCCCGGTGAGTACTCGGCGAGGCTGACGGTCACCGATCCCTCCGGGCGCTCCAGCAGCTCCAACCTCACCATCACCGCCGGGAACACCCGTCCCGTGGTGACCATCGAGCTACCGACCGACGGCCAGGTCTTCGACTGGGGTGACGAGATTCCCTACCGGGTCTCCGTGGCCGACGCCGAGGACGGGTCGGGCGACGCGATCGACTGCGAGCGCGTGACGGTACAGCAGGGTCTCTACCACGACGAGGGCGGCAACGCCCACGTGCATCCCGGTCAGTCACAGACCGGCTGCGAGGGCGTGCTCGTCACCCAGTCCGACGCGGAGCACGGCGAGGCCGCCGACATCGCGCTGACGGTGACGGCGAGTTACACCGACCTCGGCGGCGAGGCCGGCTCGCCGGAGCTGCTCGGTGGCGAGACGCACTTCCTGCAACAGACACGGAAGGAGGTCGAGCACTTCGACGACTCCTCGGACGTCACCGTGGGCGCCGCGAACGACGCGGAGACCGGGGGCGGTGAGGCGATCACCGGGCAGAACGGCGCCTGGGCCTCGTACCAGCCGTACAGCCTCGACGGCATCGGCGAGGTGACGCTGCGCGCGGCGGCCGCCGAGGACGCCACGGTCGAGGTGCGGCGCGGCGCGCCCGACGGTGAGCTGTTGGGCACCGCCCAGATCGAGGGCAACGTCGAGGTGCCGCGGGTCGACGGCCCCGAGGGCTTCGGCAGCGCGGTCCAACTGGGCGGCGAGAGCCAGCTCGAGAAGGTGGAGCTGCCCACGGGCATCGTCAGCGGAGTCGACGACGTCACCATCTCCGCGTGGGTGAACTGGTCCGGCGACCAGTCGTGGGCCCGCATCTTCGACTTCGGCTCCGGCACCGGCAACTACATGTTCCTCACGCCGAGCGCCGGCGGGACCAACAACCTGAGATTCGCGATCACGACGGGCTCCGGTGAGCAGATCATCGACGGCTCGCAGCAGTTGCCCACCGACGGCTGGCAGCACGTCGCGGTCACGCTGTCGGGCAGCACGGGAACGCTGTACCTGAACGGTGAGCCGATCGGGACCAACACCAACCTGACGCTGGACCCGTCGGACCTGGGCCAGACGGAGCAGAACTGGATCGGCGACTCGCAGTGGTCGGCGGACCCGCTGTTCGACGGTGCGGTCGACGACTTCAGCATCTTCGACCGGGCCCTGGCGCAGGACGAGATCCAGTCCCTCACCGCCAGCCCCGGCGGCGGTGACGTCGGCGGTGGCAACGTCGCCTGGTACCCGTTCGACGAGGACGGCGGCAGCACGGCCGTGGACTCCTCCGGACAGGGCAACGACGCGACCGTCGTGATCCCCGAGGACACCGGGACGTGGCAGAACGTGACCATCGGCCTGAACCAGACCGAGGGAGGAACCTTCCCCCTGTACCTCGTCTTCCCCGACGGTCAGGTGCGAGTGAACTGGCTGGAGTTCGGCGCCGGCGTCGATCCGGCTGCGTGACTCGTGGCAACCGAGGTGGCCCGGAGCGCGGGGCAGCGCGTCCGGGCCACCTCCCCCTGAGCTTGTTCTTTATCTACCAAGATCTGCCAGGTTTGCCGATGGCCTTGAGGGTCTCGGGGCGTTTGACGGTTTTGCCGACGTCGTAGCGGGGGGCCCGGTGTTTGTTCTTGGCGCCGGGTGGCCGTCCGGGGCCGGCTCCTCGGGGTTTGGGAACACGGGCCGGGCAGGCGAGGTGAGCGCGGATGTTCCTGAACCCCCGGCGGACCCGGGCCGGGGTGAGCCGGTCCGCGGCGGTGGGCTTCTCCCAGGGCCGGCGGAGGTCCGCGGCGAGCGGTCGGGCGAGCCGGAGCTGGGTGTGAGCGACGATCAGGATCCAGGTCCAGCGGTCCGCCGCCTCGGGAGTACGGAGTTTTGGGGTGGTCCAGCCCAGAGTCTGCTTCGCGAAGCGGAAGGTGTGCTCCAGGTCGAAGCGGCGGAGAAATGCCTGCCAGAAACGGTCCACATCGTCCGGGGTGGCGCCGGTCTTGGAGGACCATAACCACACCGGCGGGGCATCCCGCTCCTTCGACAGGTGCCCGACCTTCAGGCGGATCAACGTGCCCTCGACCAAGGGAAGTTCGCCGTCGTGGTCGAGCCATGACGAGCGGTGAGTGAGCCGGGGGTGAACCCGGTCCCACGCCTGGGTCTCGGCCTTGCCGTAGTTGGTGGTGGCCGTGACCGTGGTGACCGCGGGCTCGGGCCAGGTCTCCGGCTTGGCGAAACGGAACTCAGGGCCGTGCTTGGGCGGCCGGCCGTTCGTCCCCGGCCGGCGGGGCGGCTTCGGCAGCCGCATGACGCGGTCGGACCGGACCCTGCCGACCAGCTCGACGGGCAGGTCACGCAGGACCCAGGCCAGGCGGGTGACGTCGTAGCCGGCGTCGCTGACGATCACGATATGCGGGTCGCCGGCCTGCCACTGGCCCGCTGCGATGAGCCGTTCGACGACACTCCTCAGCTGGGCTGCGGTGATCGCGGTCGCGTCGTCCGCCGGGCCGAGCCGGACCGCGTCCAGGATCGCGGTCCATGACGTGGCGCCCGGCTCCAGCACGGCGACGAAGGAGTAGGGCCAGCCCGGGATGAACTGCGAGGCTGTCTTCGCCCGGCCATAGACGTGGCAGAACAGACGCTCTGCCGAGCACGGGGCGTCCGAGCGAAGCCACGGTGACACATCGACCGCCAGGACCAGGCGCCCGCCGTCGAACCGCGGCAGTGACAACCCGGCCAGCACCGTCCGCAGCCGATCCGTGTCGATCCGGCCGTGGTTCAGGCCGCCGTACATCGCTCCGTGCCCACGACGGTGCTCGGGCAGCAGCGTCAGGTCCACCGGGAACTTCACCCCGCCATCCGCACACAGCACCGCATCCGCCAGCTCGAACAACTCATCGCGCCGAGCGGTCAGACACTCGTAGAACTCTCCCCGGAAGCGTGACGCTTCCGCGAACGCTTCCCCTACCGCAGCTTCAGGCAGCAGACTCACCCTCACGGCCTTCGTCTTGGTCAGTGCACCTTGGTCGGAGCACATGATCAGACGAAGGTCGCCCCCGTGTCCGGCGAATCCCCAGGTCAGCGACTCAGTTCGAGACACCGTTCGAGGCCGGAAGATAAAGAACAAGCTGAGTACCTGTTTCTGCAGTCCGGTGGTGTTGGTCTCGGTCGTGGTGACGTTCGGTGACGGCGTCTCGCAGTGTCGCCTTCCGTCACGGCGTTCGTCCGTAAGATGCTGTGCATGTGCTGCGCTCATCCCGAAGAGCTGCCGGCCGAGGTCCTGGACGACGTGGCCAGCGTGGTCGGGGCAGAGGTCACTCTTCTCAGTCGCCTACCCGGAGGCGTCAATGGGGGTGCCATGCGCGTCCAGTTGGCCGGAAGGGCACATGCAGTGCTCAAAGCAGTGCCCCGGGCACACCTCAACCACCTGGACGAGACGTTGCGAGCCCAGAGAGTGGTCGAGCACATGCGTAGGCGCGGCTATCCCACCCCGGCCTGGCTCGGAGTGGGGGCCACAGCCACTCATGTATGGCATCTGATGGACTTCGTTGACGCGGCTCCCGCGCCAGAGCTGACCCCGTCCCTCGTTGAGCAGCTGATGGAGATCATCGAACTCCAGGCTGGCCAAGCCTCCGAGCCCTACGACCACTGGTCGTACGCCTGGCGGGTCGCCACCGGTCAGGAATCGGCTGTCGCCGGGCTGGATTTCAACGAGACGCCGGAGCAGTCGCGTCTCCGCCAGTCCGTGGCCAGGCTCTCGGGGTATTCCTCCGTGGTGTCGGCCTTGGTCGAGCGCCTGCGGCTCGTGTGTGCCGACGTCCCACCACCACGAGAGGCGCCTGACATGGTCCATGCCGATCTCTCAACCCCCAGCAATGTCCTGGTCCGTGACGGAGCGGTGGTGGCGGTCGTGGATATCGGGAACGCAGGTAGCGGGACGCGGGCGACTGATCTCACCACCCTCGTGTGGTACACCTTCCAGGATCCGTTGCTGGACGGCGTCCGAAGGCGGCTGTGGGCGAGAATCCTCGACCTGGTCGGCTGGGACGGGGCGGCGGTGCTCGCAGCGGCACAGATCCTCCACATGCTCGAGATCCCCATCCGTCACGGGCGCCACGATGTCCTTCCAGGGGTGGTCAAGCGCGGCCATCGCGCCCTCGACGAGCTGAACGCGCTTCGCTAAGCTTGTTGTTTAACCGGTGTGGGGAGGGCTTCGAGAGCCCTCCCCTTCGGTGTCAGCCCTGGAAGAGGTCGATGCGGTTGCCGCTGGGATCGGTCACGCAGGACGAGCGCGGCTTCCACGGCCTGTCGGCAGGGGCCTCCACCTGCGTTGCGCCTGCATCGAGCGCGCGCTGGTGCACCGTGTCGACGTCGGTGACCAGGAGGCCGAACCGGGACGGGCCCGTGGGGCCGGGGTGGTCGGGCTGGTGCGCGACGGTCAGCAGGAAGAACTCCTCACCAGGCCAGGTCCCGATCTGGAAGGAGGAGATTTCCTCGTTGAACTCGGCCTCGAACACTCCCTGGTAGAAGGTCTTCGCTTCCTTCAGGTCCCGGACGTTGATGGTCACCTGGACGATGCGGGGACTGGTCACCTGTGGCATGTCGACTCCGTGTTCGATGTACTGGTCCATGCTGTGGACCATGCGGGACAGGATGTGAGCTCGTTCCGACAAGTGCTCCCGGTGCCGGGCCAGGATGGCCTGGCGGGTGACGGGGTTCGGGTCGTCGAGAACGTCGCGAACCGCGTCGAGCGGCAGATCGACCTTGCGCAAGGCGCCGATAAGCCGGGCGCGCGGGACTTGGTCGGGCCGGTAGCGGCGGTAGCCCGTAGCAGGGTCCACGACGGCCGGTCGTAGGAGGCCGACCTCGTCATAGTGCCGCAAGGCGTGGATGGACAGGCCGCTCAGGAGCGCGAAGCCACCGATGCCCAAGAGGTTGTCGTTGCTCACTTCGACAGCATCAGGTCTCGGGTCGCCCGAGAGTCAACCGCCGCCTGGCTGGTTGCGCTCTGTGCCGTGCTATTCCGCGCGCCGTGGTTTCGTGCCCTTCTTGTGGTGGGCTGGGTGCCTGTACGCCTCGCCAGTAGCCAGGACTCGCCCCACGTCATGACGTGTCGCTGGGCGTCGGTTCTTCGAGCCGGGCGGGCGGCCGGGACCGGGGGTGGTGGGTTTGGGTGCACTGGCGGGGGAGCCCGTCCTCGTGCGGAGGTTCCGGAACCCCCGCCGCACTCGTGCCGGGGTGAGTTTGTGCGGCGGGGCGGGTTTCTCCCAGGGGCGGCGGAGGTCGGTGGCCAGCGGACGGGTGAAGTTTCCCCGTGATCTTGGACACGTCGTCGTTACGCCGTGAGGGCCTGATCCTGCTGGTAGCGCTGGCGTGTCTCGTGGGGTGTGAGGTAGCCCCAGTGGACGTGCTTGCGCAGGCGGCGTCTGTTGTAGAAGGTCTCGATGAAGTCGAAGATGCCGGCGCGGGCGGTCGCGCGGTCGGGCCAGAAGCGGGTGCCGATCTCCTCTTTGAGTACAGCCCAGAAGCTCTCCGCGGCGGCGTTGTCGAAGCAGCTCCCGGTCCGGCCCATGCTTTGCCTGTGCCCCAGCAAGGCGATTCTGTCGCGTAGGTGGCGGGAGGTGTATTCCGATCCGCGGTCGCTGTGGATCACGCAGCCGGGCTCCAGACGGCCCAGCGCGGCGGCCATGTCGAGCGCGTCGACGACGAGTTCGGCGCGGTGCTGGTCGGCCATCGAGTAGCCGATGACCTCGCGCGTGGCCAGGTCCAGCCACGAGGCAAGGTAGAGCCAGCCCTCGGCAGTGGGGATGTAGGTGATGTCCCCGACGATCTTCGTGCCGGGGCGGGTGGCGGTGAAGTCCCGGCCGATCAAGTCCGGCGACGGGGCGGCTTTCGTGTCGGCCTTGGTCAGGCTGCGGCGGCCGGTGCGCCGACTGTTCCCGGCGATGCCGTGCTCTCGCATGACCCGTGCCACCCGCTTGCGGTTGACCAGCCGGTCCTGTCGGCGCAGTTCGGCGGTGACGCGCGGGACGCCGTAGTTCCGCCGGGAGGCGAGGTGGATCACCGTGATCTCGTGCGCCAGGGCCTCATCGGCCCGCCGCCGCGCTTCACGGGCTCCCCTTCCGGCCACCCACGCGTAGTACGTGGACCGCGCAGTCTTCATCACCTTGCACAGCAGCGTGACCGGGTAGTTCGCCTTCTCCGCGTGGATGAACCGGCATATCGCGCTCACCGGTCGCTCTCCTTCGCAAAGAAGGCCGTCGCTTTTTTCAAGATCTCGATCGTCTTCGCCTGCTCAGAGGTCAGCTTCCGCAGCCGCTTCAGCTCCTCGTCCCGGTCGTCGGCACTCTGCCCGGCCCGCCCTGCCACGGGACCGGATCCGGTGTCCTGGGCGGCGCGGGCCTTCTTCACCCAACCCCGCAGGGACTCCGAGCTGACCCCGAGTTCCCGGGCGACCTCGGTCACCGTCCGGCCCGACGACCGCACGAGCTCGATCGCGTCCCGCTTGTACTCGTCCGAGTACCGCTTCGTGTACTTGCTTCCCACCTGGCACTGCTTCCTCTGGGCTCTCACGTCCCAGTTTCCAGGTGTCCAAGATCAAGGGGAAGCTTCACCGCGGCATAGCACCTGCCTGGCTCATCTGGATGAGTCCGATCGCGTCGCATACCTGGCCAGACTCCAGCCCGGCGCTGACATCGACCACCGTGGCACTCTCTTCACCCCCGAACTGCTCAGCCAGTTCCTTCGTGCCCTGCGTGACCCCACCACTGGTCACCCCCTCGGCACCGCCAACTTCCACAGAGCGTCCTTCTCCGGCGAGGCCCGTTTTGAAGCGGCGATCTTCTACCGCGACACCAGTTTCAGTGAGACCACCTTCTCTGGCGACGCAAGGTTTGGTGGAGCCGTCTTCTACCGCGACGCGGGGTTCGGTGTAGCCACCTTCTTCGGCAACGCCTGGTTCAGTCGGGCCTCCTTCTCCGGCTACGCCCGATTCGACAAGGCCACGTTCTTTGGCGACGCCCGTTTCGTTGGGACCACCTTCTCCCGCGACGTCTGGTTCGAGGAAGCGCGGCTCGAGACGGCAGCACGCCTGGGCCCGTTGGCGTGCGGCGGCACGGTGGGTCTGAGCAATGCCGTGTTCGGGGCACCGGTAATCGTGGCGGCAGCGGCTCGCGAGGTGGAGCTTCGGCGGACGCGGTGGGAGCCGACCGCGTGTCGCGCGCGGCGGAGTTCAGCTCTTCCCGCCGGTGGTCGCTATGCCCTGTACGAAGAAGCGCTGGGCCACCAGGAAGAGCAGGAGGACGGGCGCGACCGTGACGCAGCTCGCCGCCATCAGCGTGCCGTAGTCGGCAGCGTAGAGGTTCTGGAAGAAGCGGATGCCGACCGGCAGCGTGAACTTCGAGGAGTCGGTCAGGAAGATCAGCGGACCGAAGAAGTCGTTCCAGGACGCGACGAACTGGAAGAGCGCCACGGTCAGCAGGGCGGGCCGGGAGAGGGGAAGCGCGATCTGCGCGTACTGCCGGAGCCGGCTGGCGCCGTCGATGTGCGCGGCCTCGAAGAGCTCCTTCGGAACGCCCAGGAAGAACTGTCGCAGCAGGAAGATGTAGAACGCGCCGCCGACCCCGAGGAAGCTGGGCACCGTCAGCGGCAGGTAGGTGTCGAGCCAGCCCAGCTCCTGGTAGATCGAGTAGGAGGGGATGAGTGTGATGAACGGCGGCAGCATCATCGTGGAGAGCAGGACCGCGAAGAGCGGGCCGCGGGCACGGGAACGCAGGTGCGCGAAGGCGAAGCCGGCCAGCGAGCAGCACAGCACGGTGCCGACGGTGGAGACCACCGCGACGAACAGGGAGTTGCCGAAGTAGCGCCAGAGCGACACTCCGGCGGCGGCGTTGGAGAAGTTGTCGGTGTCGAAGCGACTGGGCCAGAAGGTGGGCGGGTAGGCGGTGACCTCGCTGGGCTCCTTGAAGGCGCCGGCCAGCATCCACAGGAAGGGGAGGACGAAGAAGAAGGCGGCGATGCCCAGTGGAATGTAGAGCGGGACGAGCGCGATGCGGCCCCTGGTCACCCTCAGTCTCAGCGTGCGGCTGGATTCCATGGTGTGCGGTCGTTCCTCTCAGGAGCCCAGGTAGTGGACATGGCGGCGGGAGAAGCGCAGCACCATGGCGGTCAGCGCCACGATGACCAGGAACTGCACCCAGGCCAGGGCCGAGGCGTAGCCGACGTTGGAGTACCAGAACGCCTCGTTGTACAGGTAGAGACCGAAGAAGTACGTGGAGCGCTCGGGACCACCGCCGGTCATGATGTAGGGCTCGGCGAACACCTGGAGCGCGCCGATCAGGCCGATGATCACGTTGAAGAGGATGACCGGGGACAGCAGCGGCACGGTGACGTTGCGGAACCGGTTCCACCAGCCGGCGCCGTCGACGGTGGCGGCTTCCCGTAGGTCGGTGGGGATGTCCTGGAGCCCGGCCAGGAAGATGATCATGGCTCCGCCGGTCGCGGTCAGACTCATGAGGACCAGCGCGGGTATCGCCCAGGTGCTGCTGGCCAGCCAGTCGGGGCCGTCGATGCCGACCGTCCCGAGGACGTAGTTGAGGATGCCGGCTGTGGGGTCGAGCATCCAGATCCAGACGACGAAGAGCGGCACACCCGTCACGATCGCCGGGAGGAAGAAGACGGTCCGGAAGAACGTCCGTCCGGGAATGCGGGTGTTGACCATGGCTGCCAACGCCAGGGCCAGCACGGTGCCGAGCACCACCCGGGCCCCGGCGTAGGCGAAGGTCCGGCCGAAGGACGGCCAGAAGTCCGGGTCCGAGGTGAACATCACCCGGAAGTTGTTCAGGCCGATGAACTCGGGTGAGTTGACGCCGTCCCAGCGGGTGAAGGCGGCATACAGGGAGAACAGCATGGGGCCGAGCGTCAGCCCGACCAGCCCGATCAGCCAGGGGCTGATGAAGAGCCAGAAGGCCGCCGACTCCGAGGCCAGCGCGGTGCGCCGCCGATTGATCGACATCACGAGTGTCTCCGATCGTGCTCAGGCCCGCAGGAGCGCGGTGCCGCGCTCCTGCACCTCGTCCAGGGCCTCGCGGACCGGGATCCGGCGGCTCTCCACGGCCTGGAACTTCTGGTCGAGGAGGTCCCAGACCTTGTTGAAGACGCCGCCCTGGTAGGCGACGAGTTGGTCCGCCATGCGCGGGATCATCAGCTCCCACGGGAGCTCGCGGTCCTCGGGGGCGAGGTCACGCTGCCACTCCGCCGCCGCCGTGGCGAGGGCCGGTGTGCCGATGGGCTGAAGCAGCCGCTGGGCGTCCGGGTCGGTGGTCAGGAACGAGACGAAGTGCCACGCCTCCTCCTTGCGCCGCGAGCCTCCGAAGATCGCGGCATTGTTGTTCTGGTAGGCGCTGGCCCACTCCGTGGGGTAGGGCACCACTCCCCATTCGAACCGATCGCCGATCGAGGTCCTGAGCGCGGTGAGGCCATAGCCGACGAACGGTTCGAGGCCGAACAGCCCGCTGCTGAAGTCCACGGCGTACTGGGACTGGGCACCCGTCGGCATCGCCCGGTAGTCGTGCACGAGGTCCGAGACGAGTTGGAGCGCCGAGACCATGCGGTCGTCGGTCGCGGCCATCGTCCTGGTCGCCACGTCGAACGGCAGCGCGCCGTGCATGGTGGCCCAGTCGTAGATCAGGAACCAGTCGCGGAACCCCCAGGTGCGCTCCTCACCCGAGGTGACCGCCGCCGCCGTCTCGGCCAGGTCGCGCTCGCTCCAGCCCGGCTCGGGGAGCGGAATCCCGCGCTCGTTCAGCAGCGTGGCGTTGTAGGTGACGCCCTTGGGGTAGACGATGACCGGCAGGCACAACGTCTGGCCTTCGATCCGGGCCGGGGTGAGGGAGCCGGGCACCCAGAGATCGTCCGTGAGGCCGTCGCCCCGCACGAACGGCGTCAGGTCGGCGTAGCCGCCGAGGTGACTCAGCCCGGAGACCCAGCTCTCCGCGACGATCATCACGTCGGGCGCCGTTCCGGCCCGGAACATCAGGGGCAGCCGCTGGAAGAAGCCGAACGAGTCGGCGTACGTGTAGCCGATCCGCCGCTTCGGGTACTTGCGCCGATACAGGTCGACGATGCTCTCGTAGACACCGATCGAGATGGTGTCGCCGTGGAAACCGAAGAACAGCTCGTCGCGGTCGCGCGTCAGCCCACAACCGGTCAGCCCGCCGGCGGCGGCCGCGCCCACGCCCAGGGACGTGCCCAGCAGTTGTCTCCTGGTGAACGCCGGTGATCTCATCGTCCGCTCATCTCAGCTCTATGGCCAAACAGTTGACGTAGGAGGACGGTGCGTGGTCGGGCAGGTCCACGACCAGGGCGCCACCGGGGTAGAGCCGGTCGTGGACAAGAGGGCGGCCGCCCAGCAGCCGCACCGAGGCCACCCGGTCCTCGGGGGTGAGGGCGTGGATGATGGCACGACCGTCCGCCGGCCACGCCATCTGGAAGGCGTAGACGGTGGAGCCCCGTCTGGTGAACCGGTAGTCGGCGGACGTCCAGTCGACTCGCTCCTCGCGGAAGCCGTCGACGACGACACCGCTGGGGCCCTCGACACCGTCCCGGAACGGGCGGGTGCCGTGGATGCCCTCGCCGCACAGCTCCATCCAGCCCGCGAGCTCCGCCAGCAGGTGGTGGCACTCCTCGTCCAGGGTGCCGTCCGGCAGCTGGGGGACGTTGAGCAGCAGGTTGCCGTTCTTCGCCACGACATCGACCAGGATCTCGATCACGTGCGCGGGAGTCTTGTAGACGGCGCGCACGTCGTAGAACCAGCCGCCCAGGCAGGTGTCCGTCTGCCAGGGGCGCTCCACGACGCGCTCCTCCTGGCTGCGCTCGACGTCCAGCACCCCGATGCGGCGGGTCTGCTCCTGGCGGTCCTTGTGGGTGTAGACCGCCCTGTTCTCTCCGCCGTGCGCCTCGGCGCTGGTGTTGTACAGGTGAGCCACCGCGCGGAGCCCCGCGTCGAGGCCGTGGGGGGCGAAGGGCGGCGGGCCGTCGGAGTAGAGCAGGTCGGGCTGGTAGCGGTCGATCATCTCGGTCACCAGGTCCAGCCAACGCTGGTGCCACCAGGGGTTCGCGGTGTACCAGGGGGCGACCGGGTCGGGGCGTCGACCTGGCACGTGGTGCTCGCCGTTGGGAAGGTAGAGGTCCTCGGCCGCGGTGTCCGTACCGTCGTACGGCACCCCGGCCCAGGGGCCCTGCCCGTCGGCTCCCTTGTTCACGGACCACCAGCTGAACGTGGCGCCGAGATGCTCGGTCAATCCGAACGGCAGACTGTGCCGTCGGGCGGCGGCCTGCCACAGGCCGACGATGTCCTTACCAGGGCCGACCTCGGCCGCGTTCCAGCGGTGCAGCCGGGACGGATAGGTGAGGAAATGGTCGTGGTGTGAGGCGAGGGCCACGAAGTACCGGGCGCCAGCCCGGACGTAGAGGTCCATGAGGCCTTCGGGATCGAATCTCTCGGCCTTCCAGAGCGACACCAGATCCTTGTAGCCAAACTCCGAGGGATGACCGTAGGTACGCAGATGGTAACGGTATTGCTCGGAGCCTTCGATATACATGTTGCGTGCGTACCAGTCTCCATATCTGGGGACCGATTGCGGTCCCCAGTGGGACCAGATGCCCAGCTTGGCGTCGCGGAACCAGTCGGGGCAGTCGAAACCGCCCAGCGAATCCAGCGTGGGAATAAACGGGCCTGCGCGGCGCTCGTGAGACAACAGGGTCACCAATCCAGAGGCGTTCGAATTCGATGTCGGACGACCGTAAGCGCTCCAGGCGGAACAGACCAATGGTTGTGGCGCGACATCGGTGGTTCGTTTTCACCCTCTGGCACGAGTCGCGATTCGGATGTAGCGTGGCGCCATGCTCGACCAGCGATCGCCGGTGAGATGGACGGTGCCGCTGCAGGAACCACCGTCCATCGCGGATATCGGGGTGGGCAGGCACGGTCTCACCAGTCCCACGGACAAGTGGTGCCTGCGGGACCTGTGGTCCCTGCATCTTTACGGCTATTCCGGGGAGTTGGAGGTCGGCGGCGTCGTTCTTCCCATCGCTCCTGGACGGGTGAGCGTAGTTCCTCCCGGCGTGGCCACTGTGTACCGTTACCGCGGCGAGGCGGTTCACCTGTTCGCCCACATCCGGCTGCCGGACGCGGTCCACGGCACGCCTACCGACCTGCCCGCGATGCTGGACTGCGGAGCCGATCTGCCCCGCGTGCGTGACCGGTTTCAGACCGCGCTGGAGTTCCACACCCGGGTCCCGGAGCTGGCACGGGCCGAGCTGTGGAGCCTGCTCTGCCACCTCGCCGGCCGGCAGGCGTCCCGGTACAACGACGCCCTGGGCCTGCACCCGGCGGTGCGCGCCGCGCTCGCCTACGTCGAGGCCCATCTGCGGGAGCCGCTGAGCGTCGCGGCGCTGGCCGACCACGTCGGTCTGTCCCACAACCACCTGTGCCGGCTGTTCCGCGCGCAGCTGAACAGCACCATCGTTGCCTACATCAGGTCCCGCCGGCTCGCCCGCGCCCACCATCTGCTCACTCGGACGTCACTCTCAGTGAAGGCCGTCGCGCCGCTGGTCGGCTTCCGAGACCTGCAGAGTTTCAACAAGGCGTTCCGCCGCGCCTACGGCGTTCCGCCGAGCGCGGCACGCCACAGCATCGTCGAACCCGGCGACGGCGCCGGACGCGCCGTCGCCGGGTTCGACGCGCAGCCGAGGACCGGCACCTCTCTGAGAGAGGACCGGCACCTCAGTCCTGGAACTGCCACCAGTCGACGTTGAGCGGGTTGCCGCCACCGCCGGTGTACCTGAAGTACACGTCGTGCGTCTGCGTGGCGCCGTTCACCGGGCAGGAGACGGTCACCCAGTTCTGCCAGCCGCCGGTGCCGGGAACGTCGCACGTCCCGACGAGCGGGCCGGTGGGACTGTCCAGCCGAACCTCGATGGAGCCGCCGCTGGTTGCCGAGGCCACCCTGGCGTCGAAGGAGCTCGCGCCGGCCCCGAGCCGCCGCTCAACCGGTGCCGTCCAGGCCGAAGAACTCGATCACCCCCTGGTCCAGGCCGCCGGGCAGGCCGTGGCCGTAGCCCTCGAAGCTGTTCGCTTCGACGGTGGCCTGGGTGCCGGTGCCGCCGTAGCGGGTGCGGGTCCACTCCGGGGTCGGGTTGTCGGTGTGTTCCGGGGTCTGGCTCAGCTCGTGGACGTTGGTCCACTGCTTGATCTCTTCCTGGAAGTTCGTGTAGTCGAGGATGTCGTCCACGGTGCCGTGCCAGAGCTGCATGCGCGGGTACGGGCCGGTGTAGCCGGGGTAGGCGGCGTGCACCATCTCGCCCCACTCCTGCGGCGTGTGGGTGATCTGGCCGCCGGCGCATTCGCTGTTCCACTCGGAGCCGTTGGTGGTGGCGAAGCAGCCGTAGGGTACGCCGGCGAAGGCCGAGCCGGCCGCGAAGACGTCGGGGTAGTCGGCGAGCATGACGTTGGTCATCATCCCGCCGGAGGATCCGCCGGTGACGAAGAGACGGCTGGTGTCGGCGCCGTAGGTCTCGACGGTGTGGTTCACCATCGACATGAGGCCCACCGGATCGCTGCCGCCGTCGCGGGTGAGGGCCTGCGGCGAGGAGACGTCCCAGCACTGGCTGGCGCGGGTGACCGTCGGGTAGATCACGATGAAGCCGTACTGGTCGGCGAACGAGGCGAACTCGGTGCCGGAGTAGTACGCCTCACCCGTACCCGTGCAGTAGTGGAGCGCCAGGACCACCGCGGGGTCGTCGGTGACGCTGTCCGGCACATAGAGGTGCATGCGCAGGTTGGTGGGATTCTCACCGAAGTCCGTGACCTCGGTCAGCTGGGCCGCGGCGGCGGGGGGCGCGGTCACCGTGAGGACCGTCGCTGCCAGCAGCGGCAGGAGCGCGGCGAGCACCGATCGGGGTCGCGCCAGGCGGCTCCTGAACCTCGTGGATGGTTGTGGACGGCGCTTGATGGCCTGGGTCATGGGTCTGCCCTTCGTGACGGCGGGCTCGTGGGGGGTTGGTGGCAGCAGAGGAGCAGGGGCGGGACGCCCCGCGCGGCGTGACGCGCGAGGCCTGGTGGTCGTCCCGCCCCGGCCGGAGGAGAGAGGCGAACGTCAGGCGTCTAGGTGAGCTGCCCCGTGAGGGTGCTCTCGCGCCAGGCGGCGGGGTGGTGCGAGGCCGGGGTCCCGTCTTCCTGGTCGTGGTGGTTCGCGGGTGCGGCGGCGTTCAGGGCGTCTAGTACGGCGCCGTAGGCCTCTTTCTTCTGGTAGTTGGCGTCGAACAGCAGCGGGGTGTCATCGCCGCGCCAGGAGTACTTGTCGGTGAAGCCCCAGATGGTGATGCCGGCGCAGGCGGAGACGGCGACGCAGGCCTGGGTGACGGTGCGGTAGGCGTTGGCCTGGGCGCTGCCGGAACCGCCGATGTCCAGTTCGGTGATCTGGACCTCGACGCCGAGGTCGGCGAAGCGCTGGAGGTTCTGCTGGTAGCTGCTGAGGTCGGAGTTCGAGTCGAGGTGGCTCTGGAAGCCGACGCAGTCGATGGGGACGCCGCGGGCGAGGAAGTCCTGGACCATCCGGTAGATGCCGTCGCTCTTGGCGTTGATGCCGTCGGTGCCGTAGTCGTTGTAGCAGAGCGTGGCGTTGGGGTCGGCGGCGTCGGCGGCCCGGAAGGCTTCTTCGATCCAGCCGTCGCCCATCTGCTGCTGGAGGTTGGACTGGCGGCGGCTGCCGTCCCATTCGAAGGCCTCGTTGACCACGTCCCAGGAGTCGATGTCGCCGGCGTAGTGGCTGGCGACTCCGTCGATGTGGTTGATCATCGCCTGGCGCAGGCTGTCGCCGGTCAGGCCCTGGACCCAGCCTGGCTGCTGGGCGTGCCAGACCAGGGTGTGGCCGCGGATCTCCATGCCCTGGCTCTGGGCGTGGGCGACGAGTTGGTCGCCGCCGCTGAAGTTGAACTGGCCGGGGTTGGGCTCGGTGGCGTCCCATTTCATCGCGTTCTCGGCGACGAGGCTGTTGAACTCGCGGTTCAGGGTGGAGGCGTAGTCCGCCTCGCCGAGGAAGTTCGGGACGACGGCGGTGCCGTAGTACCGGCCGCTCTCGGCCGCCGCGGCACCGAGCGTGTCGGCCTGGGCCGAGGCGGTGCCGGACAGGGCGACGACGCCAGTCGCCGCGAGGCCCGCAGTCGCTACTGCGACAACCGCGGCCCGGGCGCGGCGACGCGCGCGTGGGGTGGGGGAACTGCTGGTCACGGGCATGAAGAACTCCATGGCGGCTCGGCCGGAAGACCCACCCACACGAACACGCCTGTCCTGGCGTCCGGCTGGCTGGAGCGTGGGGGGAGCCTCACCGGAACAACAACGGATGGTGCGCGAACTGTCGCGTGCGGCCTGGGGCGGGGCGGGCACAGACCGACCCGGTCAGCACGTTCGATATAGCGAACGAAGGCCGACTTCTCGGACGCTTACGTGATGATAGACAGCGCACAGGAGGCGTCAAGGCCTGAGCGGCCTTTTCTTTCGGCAGATGATGCGAAAGTTTGCGCCCCCGGGGACCTCATGGAGTACGTGCGCGCCACCCACCGGGAAGAGGGCGTGATGTGCCGGACGGGGCACGGGCGCGAGCGTCGGCGGGGATCCGCTGACACGGCGGTGCCCCACTCCGGACGGCTCATTCCGGCCGCTGGCATCGTTCGTGATGTCGAACGCCTGACTGACTCCGCCGAGCGGCGTCAACCACCCCGAAACAGCAATTCTCGTTTATCCGAACGAAAACATGGTGGACCGCAGCGCGGAGAAGGGGTCAGCCATGGGGGCACACGGCATTGACACCCCGTAATTCCGCCTTTATCTTTTCGTTTGATCCCAAGTTATCGTTCCATCTTTCGCACACGTACGCCTGTGTGTGCGGCCCACGCGGTGGGTGTTCCGGCCGTTCGACGTGCCTGAGGGCGAATCACCATTCGGACGCCCCTGCGGCACTCGGCGTTACGCACCCGAGCGATCGCCGCGCGACCCCGAATCAATTCGAGCCCGGAGGGCCTCATGCCACCTCCCCACAACCGCCGCACGTTCCTGGGAACGCTCGGCACGGTCGGCGCCGCGGTCACCCTGAAAGGGGCCGTCGACCTCCGCTTCGCGTCATCCGCCGCGGCGGACATCCCCGGCCCGAGCAGCTACTCCCCGTCCTGGGAGTCAGTGGACCAGCATCCGCCGGCGGCCGAATGGTTCCAGGACGCCAAGTTCGGGATCTACTTCCACTGGGGCGCGTTCAGTGTCCCGGCCTTCGCCAACGAGTGGTATCCCCGCAACATGTACAACCCCGGCTCCGGCGAGAACGCCCACCACATCGAAACCTACGGCGACCCGTCGGCGTGGCCGTACCACAACTTCATCAACGGAGCTCGGGACAAGGCGGGCAACTTCGTGCAGTTCGCGCCGAAGCTCGCGTCCGAGGGCGGCGCCTTCGACCCCGAGGCGTGGGCGCAGCTCTTCGCCGACGCCGGCGCCCGCTTCGCCGGGCCGGTCGCCGAGCACCACGACGGGTTCTCGATGTGGGACAGCTCGGTCAACGAGTGGAACTCCGTCGCGAAGGGGCCGCACCTGGACCTGGTCGGGCTGCACGCCGACGCCATCCGGGCCAAGGGGCTCAAGTTCATGGTGTCCCTGCACCATGCCTTCAACTTCACGGGCTTCTTCCAGTGGGCACCCGCCCAGTCCGACCCATCCTTGCGGAAGCTCTACGGCCAGCTCGACGCGGCGACGGAGCACCAGCTCTGGTACGACAAGCTCAGGGAGGTGATCGACGGTTACCAGCCCGACCTCATCTGGCAGGACTTCGACCTGTCGAAGGTCCCGGAGAACCAACGGCTCAACTTCCTGGCGTACTACTACAACCAGGCCGTCGCCTGGGACCGGGAGGTCGTCGCGACGTACAAGGACGGCTTCAACACCAACGGTGAGGTGTACGACTTCGAACGCGGGGGCCCTGCCGACATCCTCACCCCGTACTGGCTCACCGACGACAGCATCTCCAGCTCCAGCTGGTGCTACACCAACGGCATCGGCTACTACTCGCTGGCCGCCATGCTGCACTCGCTGATCGACCGGGTGAGCAAGAACGGCACCGTGCTGCTCAACATCGCGCCCATGGCGGACGGCACGATCCCCGACGGCCAACGCTCGATCCTGCTGGGCATCGGCGACTACCTCAGGCGGTTCGGCGAGTCGATCTACGCCACGCGCGCCTGGACCGCCTACGGCGAGGGCCCGACGCAGATGGGCGGCGGCTCGTTCGTCACCCCGATCGCCGGCACCAACCGGGACATCAGGTTCACCCGCGACAAGGCCAACACCGTCCTGTACGCGACGGTCCTGGGCTGGCCGGGGTCGACGCTGAACATCACCACCCTCAGCTCAGGACGCATCAACCTCGGCACGCTCACCGGGGTCCAGTTGCTGGGTCCGACCGCCGACGAACACGTGAACCTGCCCGACCGGACCCAGGACGGGAGCGGGCTGCACCTCTCCATGCCGTCCTCGACCGCCCCGTTCGACGCGCCGGCGTACGTGGTCAAGCTGACGTTCTCCGGGCAGATCCCGTCGCTGGAGGCGCCCGCCCTGCCCACCGGCTGGGCGAGGATCGCGAACGTCACCAACGCGCTGGCCCTCGACAGCGGCGGTGACGTCGCCTCCGGAGCGGTCGTCAAGCAGTGGACCTACGACGGCAGCACGAACCTGCACTGGCAACTGGTCGAGCTCGGCGAGGGCTTCTACCGGGTCGTCAACCGCACGAACGGCATGGTGCTCGACAGTTGGGGCGACGCCAGCAGCGGTGCCGACGCGCGTCAGGCACCGTGGAGCGGTGGCCAGAACCAGCAGTGGCGACTCCTGAGCGTCGGCAACGGCCGCTACCAGATCGTCAATCGCGGGACCGGCACCGCCCTCGACGGGCGTGGCAGCGTCGCTTCCGGGTCGACGGTCGGGCTGTGGGCGCCGGGCAGCAGCACCAACCTCCAGTGGAGCATCACCGCGGTCTGACGGTGCCGGTGGCCGTGTCCGGCCGCGGAGCGTTCCGCGGCCGGACACGGCTCGACGGTCACCGGCTCAGGAGCCGAGGGGCTCGACCCGGTAGAGGGTGGTGCCGTGCGCCGGGACGGAGGCGGCGATTTCCGAGGCGGTCTCGCTCGTCTCCTTGCTCCACAGATCCGTCAGCTGGTAGCCGGCGGCGTCCGGGAGGCCGAGTTGGTCGGCGGTCGCGGAGATGTTCGCGTCGGAGTCGGTGGAGTTGTACAGCGCCACCGCGTGGCTGCCGTCCTCCAGCGGCTTGTCGAACACGACCAGGCCGCCGGAATCCGCGACGACGCGGCCCTGGGCACCCAACGGGTCCTGGTCCACGGCGATCACGTCCTCGTTGAGGAGGATGTCGAGCGTCTCCTGGGAGGCGTCGCGCAGGTCGGTGCCGATCAGCAGCGGCGCCGCCATGACGGCCCACAGGCTGAAGTGGGTGCGGTACTCGGTGTCCGTCATGCCGCCGTTGCCGATCTGCAGCATGTCAGGATCGTTCCACTGGCCCGGCCCGGCGGCGTCGCCCAGACGCATGTTCTGGCCGATGATGCTCTTCAGGCTGTTCCAGTTGTCCCCGATGTCGCCCGTGGTGCGCCACAGGTGGCCGACGTCGGCGGCCCACTCCCAGGGACGCGAGGCGCCCCATTCGCAGATGGAGTAGACGATCGGACGCCCCGTCGCGTCGAGTGCGTCCTCCATGGCGGAGTAGCGGGCGATGTAGTCCTCCTGGGAGCCGTCGCTCTGGTTGTTGCAGTTGTCGTACTTCAGGTAGTCCACGCCCCAGTCGGCGAAGGTCTGGGCGTCGATCTCCTCGTGGCCCAGGCTGCCGGGGTAGCCGGCGCAGGTCGCGGTGCCCGCGTCGGCGTAGATGCCGAGCTTGAGTCCGAGGCCGTGCACGTAGTCCGCGACGGCGGATATCCCGTTGGGGAACTTCACGTCGTCCGGCACCAGCCGACCCTCGGCGTCCCGCTCGTGCTCGGCCCAGCAGTCGTCGATGTTGACGTACTCGTAGCCCGCGTCCTTCAGGCCGGTCGCCACCATGGCGTCGGCGGTGTCCATGATGAGGTCGGCACTGACGTCGCAGAAGAACGCGTTCCAGTTGTTGAATCCCATGGGGGGAGTCATCGCGAGCGTGTCGTCCTTGCCGGCCGCGGGAGTGCTGGTGAGCACGGTACCGGCGACGGCGAGGGAGACGACCAGTCCCATGCCCGTCAGCCCCGCCAGAAACCTGCGTGTGGGCGTGCTTTTCACGGAAAGCTTCCTTCCGTCGGCAGCCCCCTGCCGGCGCCCAGCGAAGCACCGATGACTCCGCAGGGTCAACCGGATCACAGGAACCTACACATCATCACATCATCAAACGGCGCTGAACGCTCTGACCAGGCCGTTCTGATGATTGTGGCCCAACGGGCCCCTGCCGCGGACAGCTTAATTTCGCGCAACCCGTCGAAAACCACCACGCGCATCCCCGCCGAACGCCGTGCGAGCCGGTCGTCGTCGCGGGCCGGTCCCGGTCGCCGTGGATGAACAGGACGTCGGCGGCGAGGCGGGTGGGGGCGCCCATGTCCACGCAGGCGACCGGGACGGCGGCGGCGACGAGTCGTCGGGCCAGTTGGTGAGCAGGGGCCAGGGGGTCATGCCGCCCGTTGGGTGGCCGCTGCTGAGGACGTCATCAGCCGGTGCTCAGTGGTCCGTAGGCGGCGGAGGTGATGTTGGCCTGCACCGCGTCCTCGGTGGCGTCGGACGGATAGCCCGAGACCATGGCTCCTTCGTAGAAGGTGCCCTCACTGAGATTGGCGCCGCCGCCGGGCTTGCAGCAGTCCCCGCCGCTTCCCAGGACGATGGCCCCCTGCTTCTTCATGGGGCTGTACCCGGGTGGCAGCGAGCCGTCCCACAGGGTGGTGAGGCTGCCGGCCGTGGCGTCGCCGCCCTTGAGCGCGAACCGCGTTGACCCGTCGTTCTTCAGCATCGCGGTGACGTACGGGTTGGTGAAGTCCCGCTGGTTCGGGTTCCAGGTCTGGCTCCCGCCGGAGTAGAGACCCCATTCGAGGTCCGCCTGGACCCAGGGCCCGGTGCCGGAGCACCCGCCGAACCAGCACTGGGTGCTGAAGTTGATCGCGTCCATGGTGCCGGCGCCGTCGGCCATCCTGGTCGTCTCGCTGTTCCCGTAGTCGAAGCAGCAGCCGCCGTTGACGTGGGTGCCGCTGGTGACCATGTACATCCCCTCGGGTTCGGCCCCGGTCGGCACGCCCGTCAGGTGGCCGTCCCGCCAGTAGCTGTTCCCCGGCTTGATGTAGAGCGAGTAGACCTCGCTGCCTGAGACGGTGAGTGACTCGGTCATCGCGTCCGCGGGGCTGCTCTGGTCGGACCCGGGAACCTGGTCAGACCCCTGGTACCACAGGTCGTTGCCGTGTCCTGACTGGTCGTAGAGGACGGTGACGACGCATTCGGTGCCCGCGCAGAACTCGCCCTGGGCCGAGGCCTCAGCCGGACCGCCCGCGGAGGCCACCCCGATGTCCAGGGTCGCGTTGTCCGACGCGCGCCTGATCTGGTAGAGGTCGCCGTCGTACGAGCCGTAGAGCGCGCGCGTGGTGCTGTGCGCGGCGATACACGGCGTGCCGCCTGCTTCGTAGATGTCGCACGGGCCGGTGTCGGCCGCCGTCGCCGGCGCCGACGACGTCAACGCGGTCGCCAGCACCATGGCCAGGGCCGCCACCACGCACGCGACAACGGATCCCGGCGAGCCTCGCCGGCGAGATGGTGACTGCGGTGTGTTACTCCACTTCATTGTTCTCCTCCTGCGTAGGGGTGTGTAGCGGCAAGCGCGGTTACCTCAGTTCGGGGATCTGGCCGGAGAAGGTCAGCTTGACCACGTAGGCCGGGGCGTCGAAGGGCACGTCGGTCGAGGGCATGGCCAGGTGCAGGCCGGCGCCGTCCTGGCTGGGGTTGGGCAGGTTGACGTACGACCCGGCCGTGTCGTCGAGGAGTTGGGCGGAGGCCAGGGTGCTCAGATCGATCCGGTCCGAGCTGAGGGTCGTGACGGTGAGGGTGGCGCCTGGCCAGCCCAGCACGGTGGCGTACAGCACGGTGTTGTCCTTGCTGCGGGTGAAGCGGATGTCGGCGTTGGTTCCCTCCACCGGCTCGACGAAGGAGCCGCCGCCCATCTGGGTGGGTCCCTCGCCGTAGTCGGTCCAGGCCCGGGTGGCGTAGAGGGACTCGCCGAAGCGTCCGAGGTAGTCCCCGAAGCCCTCCCGCAGGATCGCCTGCTGCTCCTCGGGGATGCTGCCGTCGGCCTTGGGGGCGATGTTCAGCAGCAGGTTGCCGTTCTTGCTGACCCGGTCGATGAACGCGTGCAGCATGGCGTTGAGCGGGTAGTAGCCGATGCCCTGGGTCCAGCACCAACTGGTGCTGGAGACGCTGTCGTCGGTCAGCCAGTACGGGTGGAGCAGGTCGGCAGGACCGCCGCGTTCGAAGTCGTACACCTCACCGTTGGTGTTGAAGCCGTCCTTGTAGGTGGCGACAACCTCCCGGTCCCAGGCGAGGGCCTGGTTGTAGTAGTACGCGAGGAACTCCAGCCGTACCGCCTCGCTGAGCGCGATCAGGCCGCCGTCCTGCCAGATCATGTCCGGCTGGTAGCCGTCGATGACCTCCCTGAGCTTGTCGAACCACAGCTGCTCCTCCACCGCCCAGTCCAGCTGGCCGTACAGCTTCTGGAGGCTGGGGTCGGACTGCGGCGGCACATGGTCGTAGTAGCCGCCGAAGTTGAACTCGTGATGCATGGACAGCATGAACTTCAGGCCCTGGCCCCGGATCGCGTCGGCGTGCAGCCCGACGAGATCGAGCCCGGGTCCGGTGGCGACGGAGTTCCACTCGTTGACGGTGCTGTTCCACATGGAGTAGCCGTCGTGATGCTCGGCCACCGGTCCGGCGAACTTCGCGCCGGCGTCGGCGAACAGCTGCGCCCATTCCTCGGGGTCGAAGTTGCCGCCCTCGGACTTCAGCTTCGGCGCGAACTGCACGAAGTTGCCGGCCAGGTCCTCGGCGCCGTTGATGAAGTTGTGGTAGGGCCACACGGACGGGTCTCCGTACGTGGCGCGGTGATGGGCGTTCTCGGGTGAGCCGCCGATGTACATGCTGCGGGGGTACCACTCGTTGGCGAAGGCCGGGACGCTGAACACGCCCCAGTGGTAGTAGATGCCGAACTTCGCATCCTGGAACCACTCGGGAGCCGGCGGATGCTGGTCGACCGAGGGCCAGTCCGGGGTGTAGCCCTGGGCGGCTGCGGCGGCCTGGGGGGCGCCGACCCGCGACAGCAGGCCGCCGGCCGCGACACCGCCAGCCGCCGCGAGCAGCCCGCGGCGGCTGGGCCGGAACGATGAAGAGGACATGACTGCGAACCTCTCGTGGGGGTGTGGCTGGCCACGCACGGCCCTGGTTCGGGGGCCGTGGTGGGTGCCGGGCGGGCGGGCGGCGTCCGCCCGCCCGGCGTGGGGGGTGGTTCTGTGGGGGGGTCAGGACGTCTGGAACTCGACGGCGTCCACGTCGTAGATGTTGGCCTGCGGGGCGGTGAAGACCAGGTACAGCGTGTGGGTGCCGGCCAGGTCCGCTACCTGCACGGGATCGGTCGCGGCATAGGTGTCCCAGTTACCGGTGGCGGGCACCGGCGTGGTCGCGAGCAGTTCCCCGTCGGGCGCGTCGGCGCGGAGTTCGATGGCGCCGCCGCCGCCGGGCGAGGAGAACCGGTAGCTGACGGAGTCGACGCCCTCCACGCTCATGGAGTCGAAGGCGATCCAGTCGCCGTTGCTGATGTCGCCGATGCGCTGACCGTTCTCCGCGTCGCCCTGGGAGACGATCCTGGTGCCGGACTGGCTGTCGCGGTACTCGGCCTGCTTGTGCCGGGGTTGGAGGATCGAGCGGGCGTAGCCGGTGAGCTCGCTGGCGCCCTCCGCTCCCTGGTCGGTGTATTCGGCGTTCAGCACGTAGTACAGGTCGGCGCCCTCGGGATGACCGCCGAGGTCCCCGGTGTCCACCGTGCCCGAGCAGCCGTGCAGGTCGGTGGTCGGGTGCTCGTGGTCGGCGTGCCCCAGGGCGGGCGTGACGATGACCTCGGAGCAGTCGATCTCGCCGTCCTCGGGGTCGGTCACGGTGACCTCGTACGGGATCTGGTCCCCGAAGTCGATCATCGTGCCGCTCACCGGGATCTCCAGGGTCACCGTCGGAACGGTGTTCCCGACGGTGATGGGGATGTTGGCGAACGCGGTCAGCCCCTCGGCATCGGTGACCCGCAGCTGGGCGGTGACGTCACCGACGGTCTCGTAGGTGTGGGTGGGGTTGGCCTGGTTCGAGTCGTAGCTGCCGTCGCCGTCGAAGTCCCATGCGTAGGTGAGCTCCCCGCCGCCCGGGTCCTCGCTGCCCTCGCTGGAGAAGGAGACCTCCAGCGGTGCGGGACCGCTGGTCACCGAGGCGCTGGCGTGGGCGACCGGCTGCCCCTCGACGCCGTACTCGATGCGGTAGAGGCCGGAGTCGTTGTTGCCGCCGCCGAAGGAACTGCCCCACTCCAGGAGGTAGAGCGCGCCGTCCGGGCCGAAGGTCATGTCCATCGGCTTGGCGAACGCGGTGTCGGCCATGAAGTCGTTGATCGACTCCAGCCCACCGCCGTCAGCGAGGCCGAACTCCTTGATGTAGTTGCGCTCCCACTCGAAGAAGAACGCCGACCCGTCCAGCGACTCCGGGAACTTGATCGTGGAGGGGTTGTCGGCGTCGTAGCGGTAGACGGGTCCGGCCATCGGCGCGATGCCGCCCGCGCCGAGTTCCGGGAACTCGGCCGAGGCGTCGTAGCCGTACCACATGTCGGGCGCCTGCACGGGGGGCAGTTCGGTCAGCCCGGTGTTGTTCGGGGACTCGTTGACGGGGTTGTCGCAGTCGAACTTCTGGCCGACCTGCCCGGTGTCGGGGTTGTAGGGGGCGTAGGGCTCGTTGTTGCCGTGGCAGAAGGGCCAGCCGTAGTTACCCGGCTCGGTGATGACGTTGTACTCGCCCATGCCGGCGGGGCCGCGGTTGTCGGTGGTGCCGTGCCGGTCGGGGCCGTAGTCGGCCATGTGCACGGCGCCGGTGGCGGGGTCGACGGAGAAGCGGAACGGGTTGCGGAAGCCCATGGCGTAGATCTCGGGGCGGGTGTTCGCCGTTCCCTCGGCGAACAGGTTCCCCTCGGGGATGGAGTATCCGCCGCCGTCCGTGGGCTGCACGCGCAGGATCTTGCCGCGCAGGTCGTTGGTGTTCCCGGCGGTGCGGGCCGCGTCCTGCATCTCGTGTCCCGGGCGCCAGTCCAGCGGTGCGTATCCCTGCCAGTTCGAGTCCAGGTTGGGCGCGACGTCGTCTCCCGTGCCGATGTACAGGGTGCCGTCAGGACCGAACTCGATGCTGCCGCCGGTGTGCCCGGGTTCCGCGAAGGTGCGGTCCCGGTAGGCGGGGACGTCGATCACCGTCTGCTCGCTCGCCAGGTCCAGGGTGTTGCCGTTCATGGTGAAGGCGGACACCCGGTTGACGTCCTCCGCGCTGTCGGCGGGCGAGTGGTTGAGGTAGATCCGGTTGGTGGTGGCGAAGTCCGGATCGAGGGCCAGCCCGATCAGCCCGTCCTCGCCGCCGGTGTACACGTCCAGGTCACCGGCGGTGACGGTGGTGCTCGTCTCCGGGTCGAAGATGCGCAGCTCGCCGCCACGCTGGATGTAGAACACGCGGCCGTCCGGGGCGACGTCGAGTTCCATCGGGTCGGCGGTGTTGTCGTCGAGGGTCACCTTGTCGAAGGTCTCCTGGACGGGCGTCTCGTCCCCGCAGTCTCCCGGCGCGTTGCCGGACGCCCACTGCACTCCGCCCATCACATGGTCGCGGAAGGACTCCTCCGAGTAGGACTCGGCGTAGTGCCCCATGGCGGTGGCCCACACCTGGCCGCCGGAGGCGACACTGCACCAGGAGATGGGATGGTCCTCACCCATCGCGAACTCGCCCGGGTCGTAGGTCGACTCGTCGACCGTGGCGAGCACGTGGACGTTGGACCGCGGATTGGGGTCGAAGTTGTACCACTCCTCGGACCGCTCCCAGGTTTCGGGCAGGCCCTGGGTGGAGGGGTGGTTCGGGTCCTCGATGTGGACGGTGCCGTTCTGGGGACCGTAGGCGTGCCCCGGCATGTGGGCGCCGCCGTTGATGACCTCGTCCCACCAGGGGAACTCGCCCTCGATGCCGGCGTCGAGGGCGTTGTGGAGGGCCACCACTCCCCCGCCGCCGGTCACATAGTCCTGCATGGCCTGCCGCTGGGCGTCGGTGTCCCAGACCATGCCGGAGTTCTGGAGCATGATGACGACGTCGAACCCGGCGAGTTCCTCGTCGTTGAAGACGGCCGGATCGTCGGTCTGGACGAGCTCGATGTCGTTCTCGGCCGCCTCCTCCTGGAACATCTGGATGCCGGCGGGTATGGAGTCGTGGACGTAGCCGACGGCCCTGGTGAACAGCAGGGCCCGGAACTCGGCCGCCTCCGCGGTGGACGCGGTCACGGTCAGGGCGCCGGCGGCGAGCAGTGGCGCCAGGCCGAGCGCCACGAGGGTGCGTGAGCGCTTGCGGTGGTGACTTTTCATGTGGGGTTTTTCCTCTCCGATGCGATGCGGCTCTGGGCGAGTCAGAGAAGGGAGAACGTCTTCCGCAGGAAGGCCAGGCCGTCAACGGCGATGGCGTCCTGGGAGTCGGCCAGCGGGCGCCATACGGAGGCGGCGACCGCGATGCTGTCGTTATGAGCCGTGAACGACTCGATGCACAGCGGCCCGGCGTAGCCGCTGGCGAGGAGCGTCTGGAGGAATTCAGACCAGTTCAGGCCGTCCCTGCCTGGTGTTCCTCGGTCGTTGGCGCAGACCTGGACGTGCGCGATGCGCCCGGCGGCCTGGTGGGTGGCGATGTCCAGCCCGTGCTCCTCGATGTTCTGGTGGTAGGTGTCCAGCGCCACGCCGACGGTCTCGACCGGCAGCCCGTCGAGCGCCCGCAGGGTCTGGGCCACCGTGTTCAGCACGCTGGTCTCGTACCGGTTCAGCGGTTCCACGGCGATACGGACGCCGGCCTCGCGCGCGTGCTCCACCACGGGCGTCAGCCCGTCCCGGAACTCGGCGTAGATCCCGGCCCGCTCCTCGGCGGGGATGCGCCAGGTCCGGCCCACCGCGGCGTACACCGGCCCGGCCACCACCGGGGCGCCGATGTTGTGGGCCGCGTCCACGCAACGCAGCAGGTACTCCTGCGTGGTGCGCACGGTCTCCGCGGAGGCACGCACCAGATCGCGTCCCGGCGACATCACGGCGATGACGGCCGCGGGCCGCAGCCGGCAGGACCTCAGCAGCTCCCCGACGGAGGACGGCGACCAGTCGTCGGGCTGTTCCAGGGGGAGCTCGATCGCGTCGAAGCCCCAACTCCCCAGCCTGGGGATCGTCTCGGCGAGGGCGGCGTCGGTGACCGGCGAGTGCCAGATCCACGGATTCGCCCCGATGGGCAGCGCGTCCATCACTCGCCACCCCAGTCCCCGGGATAGCCGGGGAGGTCCTCGCAGCCGCACATGGCGTAGTGCAGCGGCGGCATGTCCTCGTTCAGGTACTGCGCGAGGTTGCCCTCGGTGATGGTCGGCTGCGGGAGCCGCCACTCGCCGGGCACCTCCTCGCCGTCGAGCACGCGCAGCGCGGCGATGACGGGGGTGCGCCACTGGAACGTCGGGTAGGTGGGGGCGATGGCCGTCAGGTCCTTGTCGTGCCATGCCTGGAGGAAGTCCTGCTGGTCCTCGCCCGTGATGGGCGGAATCTCCTCCCCCGCGTCCTCGAACGCCTCGATGGCCGCCACCGAGGTGGCGCCCGAGTCCATCCAGACCCCGTCGATATGACCGTGCCGCTGGATGGCGTCGGTGACGATGGACTTGGTCGTCGCGGGGTCGCCCTCGGTGAACTCCACATCGACGACCTCGAGATCGCTCTCCTCGAAGGCGATCTCCGCGGCGGACCAGCGGTTCTCCAGCACGTCGACGCCGGGGGAGATGCGCAGCGCCAGGATGTTCCCGCCCGGTTCGACGGTGTCGACCAGGAAGTCGGCGGCGGCGGCGCCGTAGGCGTAGCCGCCGACGGGGTGGATGAACGTGACCGGGCAGTCGGTGTCGACGCCCCGGTCGAAGACGATGACGGGCAGCCTGCCGCACGCCTCCTCCACGGCCGGGGTGAGGGTGGCGGTGGTGTTGGGCGAGACGATGAGGGCGTCGCAGTCCCCACGGCTGCTGAGATCCTGAATGTCGGAGATCTGCTTGTCGTCCTGCCCCTCGGCATCCAGCACGGTGAGGGAGACACCGTCGTGGAGCGTCACCTCGGCCTGCAACGTCTCCAGGCCGACCTGGCGCCAGGGGTTGAACACGCCGGCGTTGGAGAAGCACAGCTCGACGTCGCCGTCCGGGATCGCGTACTCCTCGGTGTCCACCATGTCGGGGCGCAGCATCTGCTCCCATGGCCGGTCGGCTGGCCCTTCGGGCGTCTCTTCGCCGAGGGCGACCTGCTGCTCGTACTCCCCGCGCTCGAAGAACTCGGCATCCGCCGCGCTGTCGTCGCCCGGAGTGGCGGAGCCTGCCGGCGGGGTCGCGTCCTCCGTGGGCGTGTCGCTGGTACAGGAGGTGAGCAACGCAGCCGTCAGCAGGACGGCGAAAACGAGGGGTCGTCTGGTCATGAGGTGTGGCCTCCGGTGGATGGTGAGCGGCGCCGACGGGACCAGTCGGCGGCCCCGAGCGCGACCGCGGCGATGACGATCACGCCCTGGACGGTGGACTCCAGCGCGCCCGAAACGCCTTGCAGATTCAGCAGGGTGAACAGGGCGATGAGGCTGAAGGCTCCGGCCATGGCGCCGGCGACCGAGCCCCGGCCGCCGCCGAGCACCACACCGCCGAGCACCACGGCGGTGATGGCCTCGAACTCCATGCCGGAGCCCGCCTGCGCGGAGACGCCGGAGAAACCTCCGACGAGGATCGCGGCCAGCGCGGCGGCCGTGCCGGACAGCATGAACGCGACGGTGCGCACCCGCGCGACGCGGACGCCCGCCAGAGTGGCCGCTCGTTCGTTGTCGCCGGTGGCCACCAGCGTGCGGCCGAGAGGGGAGCGCATCAGCACGACCACGCCGGCACCCGCCGCAAGGCACACCAGCATGCCGAACGGCAGCCAGCCGAACAGGTCGTCGCGGCCAACGGCCCGGAAGTCGTCGGGCAGGTAGCCCTGAGGAGAGCCCCCGGTCCAGTAGAAGACGCCGCCCTCCAGCATGAGCATCATGCCGAGGGTGGTGATGAACGACGGCACCGCGAGCAGGGTGGTCACCAGGCCGTTGACGAGGCCGACCGCCGCGCCGGCCAGCAACAACACGCAGCTGACCACCACCCAGTTCGCCCCGGGAAACTCCTGGTACAGCTCCGCGGCGGCCACCACGCCGGCCGTCACGATCGCTCCGACGGAGAGGTCGAACTCGCCACAGACGATGACCAGGTACTGGCCGGCGGCCAGGATGACCAGCGGGGCGGCGCGCCGGACGAACGCCAGAAGCCGGTCAGGCTCGTAGAAGCCCGGGTCGGTGACGGCGAGTGCCACCAGCAGCACCAGCAGCAGGCCGTACACCGGTGCCGCGGTGCCGAGCACGGTGGACAGCCGCGCGCGAAGCGCCGGCGGGGGCGTGCGGGTGTGATCCGCGGCGGTCACGCGGTCCTCCTTGAGGGGCGGCGGCGCCGTGCGTACAGGGCGACCGCGACGATGAGCACCAGGCCGCGCAGCACGTTCTTGACGAAGGGGTCGACGGAGAGTTGGTCGAAGACGGAGTCGAGCACCGCCAGCACGACCACGCCGCCCAGCGTCCCGGCGACCCCGCCGCGGCCGCCGGCGAGGATCGTGCCGCCGAGCACGACCGCGGCGATCGACTCGAGGTCGTACCGGGCCTCGGTGCCCGCCCACGGAGATCCCGCGCCGAAGCGGGCGGCGAGGAAGAGCGCCGCGACGCCGACGCACAGCGAGCAGAGGACGTGCGCGATGACCACGGTCCGGTGAGTGCGTACGCCGGAGAGCCGGGCCGCGTGCTCGTCCCCGCCGATCGCGTACATGTGGTGACCGACCCTGGTGCGCCGGCAGACGAACCACAGGGCCAGCGCCACGGCGGCCAGCAGGAAGACCGAGACGGGCACGGGTCCGATCCGGTCGTAGCCCAGGCGCCGGAAGGTCGCGGGCACCGACCCGGCCGGGCCGGTGTAGTTGTCCTCGATCCAGCCGCGAAGGATGAGCGCGGTGCCCAGGGTGGCGACGAACGCGTGCACCTTCAGCTTGGTGACGATCAGGCCGTTGGCCAGTCCCACCGCCGCTGACAGCGCGAGGACGGCGATGATCGCGGTCAGGATGTTGCCGTCCTGACCCGCCATGGTCTCGGCCGCGAGGAGGGTGCCCAGGCTCACGAGATAGGCAACCGACAGGTCGAGCGAGCCGGTGAGGATCACCATGGTCTGTCCCAGCGCCACCAGCCCGAGGGCCACGCAGCTCTGGAGGATCCCGGTGACGTTGGGCTGGGTGAGGAAGTCGCCGCCGCGGGCGGTGACGACGATCCAGCCCAGCAGGGTGACGCCGAGCGCGGCGAACCAGATCCCCGCGGCGGGGTCCGTCAGCCATGCCGCGGCACGACCCGACGCGGGACCGGCCCGGTTCGGCCGGCCGGAGTCGGTGAAGGTCTTCGGCCGCGCCCGCCGCGGTGGCCGTGGCGAGTGCGGCGCCGCCTGATGCGATTCGGTGGACATCACTTCGCTCCAGCCATCGGGCCGGGCCGGGGCCCGCTGCCCGTGGCCAGGCGCATGATGTCCTCTTCCGAGGGGCCGGGCGGGAGTTCGCCGGCCACCCGCCCCTCGGCCATGACGAGGACGCGGTCGCTCATACCGATCAGCTCGGGCAGTTCCGAGGAGATCAGCAGCACGGCCATCCCGTCGCGGGCCAACTCCCGGACGAGGGTGTGGATCGCGGCCTTGGCACCGACGTCCACACCACGCGTGGGCTCGTCGAACAGCAGCACGCGGGGCCGCGCCGCGAGCCATCTGGCGATGACGACCTTCTGCTGGTTGCCGCCAGAGAGGTAGCGAACCTCCTGCTCGATCCCCCGAGCCACCAACCGGACGTGCTCCAGTAGCTCCGTGAGCGCTCGCGCAAGCGTCGGCCGTTCCCTGGCCGGGATGGCGCGGATCACCAGCAGCGTGTTGTCCCGGACGGACTGGCGCAGGACGAGCCCGTCGGCCTTGCGGTCCTCAGGCACCAGCGCGATGCCGGCGCGGATCGCCTGCCACGGCCGCCGTGGCCGCAGTCGCCCGCCGCCAACCGTCATGGTGCCGCGGGTGAACGGCGCCGCACCGAACAGGGCACGGGCCAGCGCCGAGCGCCCGGAGCCCTGCAGACCGGCGATCCCGACGATCTCCCCCGCCCGCAGCGACAGGCTGATGTCCGTCAGCCGGTCGTTGCCGCCGCCGCTGACGGTGAGCACGTCCTCGCCCACCTCGTCCGGGACGGCACGTGGCGGGTAGTAGGCGCTCAACTCGCGTCCGACCATGGCCCGGACGACCTCGTCCGGACTGGTGGCGGAGGTGTCGAGGGTGGTGACGCGGCGACCGTCCTTGAGCACCGTGATCCGCTGGGACAGGTCGAACACCTCACGCAGCCGGTGCGAGATGTACAGAACGCCCAGTCCGCGGGCGGCCAGCCGGCGCACCAGATCGCGGACGACCGCCACCTCGTGTTCGGCCAGGGCGGCCGTGGGCTCGTCCATCACCAGGATGCGCACGTCAGCGGCGAGAGCCTTGGCGACCTCCACGATCTGCTGTCTGGCGACCGTCAGATCGCGAACCTGGGTGCGCGGGTCGATGCCGGTCGCGTCGAGTTCGTCGAGCAGGTCGGCGGTCCGTCGCTCCATGGCGGCTCGATCCACCAGGCCACGCCGGGTGGGTTCTCGGCCGAGGTGGACGTTCTGGGCCACTGTGCGATCCGGCAGCAGCGCCAGCTCCTGGTGGATGACCCCGACGCCGGCGGCCTGGGCCTGGGAGGGATGGCCGAAGGAGCACGAAACACCGTCGATCTCGATCCGCCCGGTGTCCGGTTGGTGCTCGCCAGCCAGCAGCTTCATCAACGTCGACTTGCCGGCGCCGTTCTCGCCAACGATCGCGTGTACCTCACCCGGACGCAGGTCGAGGGAGACGCCCTGGAGGACGGGCGTGCCCAGGAAGCTCTTTGTCATGTCCTGCATCATCAGCACGAAAAGAAAGTTACTTGCGAAAGTTAAAGCATGCAAGAGCTAAAGTCTGCCTACTTAATGCAGAACTGACGGAGACTTTCGTCGAGTATCGAATCAAGTCGCCTTGGGCCAATCATCCGCGGAGGGAGGTGATACGTCCGCGATGTCGGAGTCTCCTGGCGCCGAGGGTGGCGAACCAGCCCGTCCGCGAGCTTCCGACGGGGATCGCCGACGGACCGACGGAGAGGGAGTCCCACCCGGCCTGGTGAGGGCGGAACGTAACTCGTATGACGTCTCATGTCAAGGGAGTGGGTGCGTATACTGGTGAGGTTTGCGGCGCCGCTGGTCGGGATCCTCGGAGGACAACATGACGGCATCCGATCAGGCGGCCCCGAACGCCTCGGCGCCTCCCGCCTGGGTTCGACGACCGGCCAACCTGGCGAGCGCGCTCACCGCCGAACTGGTCCAACGCGTCGTGCGCGGAGTACACCCGCCAGGCTCGTCCCTGCCCTCGGAACCCGCCCTGTGCGAGGCGTTCGCGGTCAGCCGCACCGTGGTCCGCGAAGCGGTGAAGGTACTGCAGGAGAAGGGACTGGTGCAGATCCGCCAGGGCGCGGGCACCGTGGTGACCCCACCGGCACAGTGGAACCTGCTCGACGAGACCGTCCTGGCGGCGACCATCGACGAGGACGAGAGCCTGACCACCCTGGACGATCTGGTCGTCACGCGCCGGCTGCTGGAGTCCGACATGGCCAACGTCGCAGCCCAGCTGGCCACCCAGGCCGTCGTCGACCGGCTGCGCACGCTGGTGGACCGGATGGACGAACTCGTCGACGACCACGTCACCTACGCCGAACAGGACCGCGCCTTCCACGACACGGTCATGCGGACCTCGAACAACCGCATCGCCCGCGCCGTCGTGCGCGCCCTGGAGAGCCAGGTGATCAACACCGCCCGATACATCGGCCATCCCGAACGCGCCATGTGCATCGCCTCCAACCAGGGCCACCGCCACGTCTACGAACGGATCGCCGCCCACGACCCAACCGGCGCGGCCGAAGCGATGTACACCCACATCACCGACGCCTGGCTCGTCCGCCGCAACGCCCCCGGAAACCCCGAACGACTCCGACGCTAACCCCCGACCACCCGACCCAGCGGGCCGAGGGTCGCGGCGACCCGCCATGGGTCCGGATACCGCCACGCGACTCACAAGACGTACGACGTATGTTGACCTCCTAGCCCAAGGGGCCTATGCTCCGTGGCGTCTGAAGGGCCAGTCGGTGTTCGTCGCACGAAACGGACATGTTGGCTGTATCGATCTGTGTCTGCCCCACGGGTCATCTCATGACTGGCACGCGCACCATTCGATTTGTTCCGGTGAGGCTCCCCCACGCATAGCCAGGTGGCCGGACTCCTGAGGACGCAGGATGCCGCACGGGTGGGCCTCACCGGCCGAGCCGCCATGGAGACTTCCGTGTTCGCTTCAGCGCGTCGCTCCCCTCCGCTCCGCCCGTTCGGGGTCGCGACGGCCCCCTGCGGTGCCGTACCGGCCCTGACCGCCGTTTCGTCATCGGGTTGACGGAAATCCGATGACGGCGACGCGGCCGAGGCCGCCGGTCTGCGGCTGGTCCTGGCCCACCGGTCCGCCAGCCCGGGCTTCTCCACGGCCAGGACCTGCCGGATCCCCACGTAGCACACAGCGGTCCACCCTCGTCCTCCGAAAGCCGTTGGCGCTTCCAGCAGCCACCGACCGGCCATCAGGCACCACCCGCATCAGTGTCCTCATCCCCCACACACCATCCCCCACATAGGAGCCACCATGTCGATAGGACGTCGTACGTTCCTGGGTCTGGGCGCGGCCGGAGCCGTCGGTCTGGGAGCCGGCATGCTCGGTCCCGGGCAGGCCCTGGCCGGTGCCACGACCAAGCTCCCCTCCGCGCGACAGGCTCCGACCGAACCGTTCGCCATCGGATGGCGGGAGTACCTCTGGACCCGCGAGGGCCGCCAACTCACCACTCACGTCTACTACCCCAGCACCGGTACCCCCGGCGGCGACCCCGTCCGCGACGCGCCCATCGCCAACGGCGTCTTCCCCATCGTCGAGTTCAGCCACGGATGGGGCGGAAACGCCGACAGCTACGACGCACAGGTCGAACCACTGGCCGAAGCCGGCTTCATCGTCCCCTCCCCCAGCTTCCCCGGCACCGGCAGCCCACAGGACGTCTACAACGGCAACCAGTCCAAGGACGTCTCCCAGATCATCACCAACACCCTCGCCCTCAACGACACCCCGGGCGACCCCTTCAACGGACACCTCGACACCAGCGTCGGCGTCGGCGCCTCCGGCCACTCACTGGGCGGCATGACCACCCACGGCCTACTCACCGCCTGGCCGGACAACCGCATCACCGCCGCCGTCCCCATCGCCTGCGTGGACATGGGCAATCCCGCTGCCGAGGTCAACGCCAACGTCCTGTTCATCCACGGCGACCAGGACGGCACCTGCCCCTACTCCTCCGCCCGCCAGGCCTACGACGAACTCCCCGCCCCCAAGGCATTCCTCACCCACCTCGGCCAAGGCCACGGCGAGTACCTCTACCGCGACGCCGGGACCTACCCCCAAACCACCAACACCATGCTCGACTGGTTCCGCTGGAGCCTGTACGGCGACACCACCGCCCGCGACCGCCTCTCCGCCGACGCCACCAGCCCCGGCACCAACTGGGACGCCGCCCTGACCTAGACCACCGCAAAGAATCGCCGTGCCACCCAGGGCCAGCCTCCTACCCCGCAGCCCCTTGCGGCTGGCCCTGGGCCGGCGCCACGGCCCGCCCGCTTCCGTTCCCCCCCCCACCTCCCCCCTCCCCGTCCCGGCCTCGCCGGGCGGCACGCCCTCGGGGCCGATGGGCCGGCACCCCACATCTCCACGGAGGACTCACATGTTCAGGAGATTCAGAAGGCTTGTGGCCGCGATAACCGGCTCTTTGCTCGCCACGGCGGGCGCTGTGACTCTGCTGTCGTCGGCCTCGGCCGAGCCCACGGCGTCGGCGGATCCGTTGGCCGCGGAGTTCCAGCAGGTGACCCTGGCCAAGGGCGTCGCCGAGTTGGGTGAGCCGATGTCGCTGGCGGTGCTGCCCGACCGTTCGGTGCTGCACACCTCGCGCGATGGCACCCTGCGAGTCACCGACCCCGAGGGCAACACCAGCGTCGCCGGCCGGCTCGACGTCTACACCCACGACGAGGAGGGCCTCCAGGGCATAGGCGTCGACCCCGACTTCGCCACCAACCAGCACATCTACCTGTACTACGCGCCCCCGCTCGACACCCCGTCCGGGGACGCTCCCAGCCAGGGCAGCGCGGCGGACTTCGAACCGTGGAACGGCGTCAACCGGCTCTCCCGCTTCACCCTGAACGACGACCACACGCTGGACCTGGACAGCGAGGTGACCGTCCTGGAGGTGGCCACCAGCCGCGGCCAGTGCTGCCACGTCGGCGGCGACATCGACTTCGACGCCCAGGGCAACCTCTACCTGTCCACCGGCGACGACACCAACCCGTTCGCCTCCGACGGCTACACCCCCATCGACGAACGCGGCGACCGCAACCCCGTCTACGACGCCCAGCGCTCCGCCGGCAACACCAACGACCTGCGCGGCAAGGTCCTGCGGATCCCTCGTCAACGCGGACGGCGTCCTACGACCATCCCCGAGGGCAACCTCTTCGAACCCGGCACGGAAGGCACCCGCCCCGAGATCTACGCCATGGGCTTCCGCAACCCGTTCCGGATGAGCGTCGACAAGGCAACCGGCGTCGTCTACGTGGGCGACTACGGACCCGACGCCGGCACCTCCTCGCCCACCCGCGGCCCCGGCGGCATGGTCGAGTTCGCCCGCGTACCCCAGCCCGGCAACTACGGCTGGCCATACTGCGTCGGCGACAACCAGCCCTACATCGACCACGACTTCGCCACCGGGGCCTCCACCTCCGCGTTCAACTGCTCCGCACCCACCAACAACTCCCCGAACAACACCGGCCAGACCACCCTCCCACCGGCCCAGCCAGCGTGGATCCCCTACGACGGCGGCTCGCGTCCGGAGTTCGGCAGCGGCTCGGAGTCCCCCATGGCCGGCCCGGTCTACAACTACGACCCGAACCTGAACTCGGCCGTCAAGTTCCCCCAGGAGTTCGACGGCGACTTCTTCGCCCTGGAGTTCGGCCGCCGCTGGATCAAGAACATCGACATCAACGCCGACGGCAGCCCCGAGGCCATCAACTCCTTCCCCTGGTCCGGCACCCAACTGATGGACGCCGCCTTCGGCCCCGACGGCGCCCTGTACGTCCTGGACTACGGCACCGGCTGGGGCAGCGGCGACGCCAGCAGCGCCCTGTACCGAATCGAGAACGTCTCCGGCGGCCTCTCCCCCATCGCCCAAGCCACAGCCGACCCCACCTCCGGACAAGCACCCCTGGACGTCGCCTTCTCCGCCGAGGGCAGCAACGACCCCGACGGCGACACCCTCAGCTACGCCTGGGACTTCGGCGACGGCCAGAGCGCCACCGACGCCAACCCCACCCACACCTACACCGACGACGGCGACTACACCGCAACACTGACCGTCACCGACACGACAGGACTAACCGCCACCGCCTCCGTCCCCATCACCGTCGGCAACACCGCACCAACCGTCACCCTCAACCTGCCCGAGAACGGCCAGATCGTCGACTTCGGCGACGCCATCCCCTACGAAATCACGGTCACCGACCCCGAAGACACCACCATCGACTGCTCCCAGGTCACCCTGGCCTTCCTCATCGGCCACGACCAGCACGCCCACGAGCAGACCTCCACCACCGGCTGCTCCGGCACCCTCCAGACACTCTCCGACGGAGAACACGACCCCAACGCCAACATCTTCGGCGTCTGGAACGCCGAATACACCGACGCCGGCGGCCTGACCGGGACCGACCAGCACCTCACCCAGACCAGCCAACGACAAGCCGAACACTTCTCCGACCAGAACGGCGTCGAGGTCGTCAGCCACACCCCCGCCCACGGAGGCCGCACCGCGGGCAGCATCGAGAACGGCGACTGGATCGCGTTCCAGCCCTACCTGCTCTCCAACGCGACCGACTTCACCGCCCGCGTCTCCTCCGGCGGCTCCGGCGGCACCATCGAGGTCCGCGCCGGCTCAACCGACGGCACCCTGCTCGGCACCGTGGAAGTGCCACCGACCGGCGGCTGGGAGACCTTCCAGAACGTGACAACCGCCCTCTCCGATGCCCCCGCCGAGGGCACCACGCTCTACCTGGTCTTCACCGGCTCCACCGGGTTCCTGTTCGACGTCGACGACTTCACCCTCACCGAGGGGACAACCCCATGACCAAGTACCCCACCCGTCGGTCCCTCCTCGCAGCGGGAGTCCTCGGGGCCGCCACGCTGCCGATCGTGGCGGCCCCGGGAGCCGTGGCGCTGCCGACCGTGACGGCCTCGGGCGCCGCGGCGGATCCCGCGGATCCCCCCTATGAGGTCCTGGTCTTCTCCAGGACGGCGGGTTTCCGACACGACTCCATCGACGAGGGCATCACCGCGCTCCAGGAGCTGGGCGCCGAGAACAACTTCTCGGTGACCGCGACGGAGGACGCCACCGCGTTCACCAGCGACAACCTTGCCCGATTCGCGGTGGTCGTCTTCCTCAGCACCACGGGCGACGTGCTCGACGCCGCCCAGCAGACGGCGTTCGAGGACTACATCGCGGCTGGCGGCGGCTACGTCGGCATCCACGCGGCCGCGGACACCGAGTACGACTGGCCCTGGTACGGCGAGCTGGTCGGCGCGTACTTCCAGTCCCATCCGGCGATCCAGGCCGCCACCGTCGTCGTCGAGGACCGGGCGCACGACGCCACCGCCCACCTCGGCGCCACCTGGCAGCGCACGGACGAGTGGTACGACTACCGGTCCAACCCCCGTGAGAACGTCAGGGTGCTGGCCTCGCTGGACGAGTCCAGCTACAGCGGCGGGGCCATGAACGGCGACCACCCCATCGCCTGGTGCCAGGAGTACGCGGGAGGCCGCTCGTTCTACACCGGCGGCGGCCACACCGTCGAGTCCTACGCCGACCCGGAGTTCCGCCGCCACCTGCTCGGCGGCATCCGGTGGGCCGCGGGCATCGTCCAGGCCGACAGCCGCCCCGAGAGCGGCTACACCAGCCTGTTCGACGGCAACGGAACCGACGGCTGGTCGCAGGCCGGTCCCGGCTCCTTCACTCTCGCCGACGGCACCCTGACCTCCGAGGGCGGGATGGGCATGCTCTGGTACGAGACGCGCGAGTTCGGCTCCTACTCGCTCAAGCTCGACTGGCGGCTCGAAGGCGACGACAACTCGGGCGTGGTCGTCGGCTTCCCCGCCACCTCCAACCCGCAGGCCGCGCTGGACACCGGGTACGAGGTCCAGATCGACGCCACCGACGCCGACGACCGCACCACCGGCTCGATCTACGCGATCCAGGGACCCGATCTCGCCGCCCGTGACGCCGCCCTGAACCCGCCCGGCGGGTGGAACACCTACGAGCTCAGGGTCGAGGGCGAACGCCTGCGCGTCTTCCTCAACGGTGTGCTGATCAACGACTTCACCAACACCGACCCCGCCCGCAGCCTCGGGCAGGGCCATATCGGCATCCAGAACCACGGCCCCGACGACACCGTGTCCTTTCGCAACATCCGCATCAAGGAGCTGAGCGGCGTCGGCGCCTCCGGCTCCGAACCGGTCAGCTGACCGGTCAACCGCCGCGACACCAGTACGCCCGCTGACGTGGACCGGCGGGGTGAGGACATGGCGGCGTCCTCACCCCGTCATGGCACACCACCGTGCCCTCAGGCCAACGCAAGCGCCTGGAAGGTCGTTGACCTTGGACTCTACTGGTGCATCCTCCATGATCGGGATCCACCGCTCGTTTTCCCTGGTTCATCGCCCGGGGCCGCGTTCGGCTCGCCTCGTGAAGGGCGGTTCTTCGTTGAGGCGGCCGCTGCGGAAGGCGGTGATCTCGATCGGGGCGTTGGCGAAGCCGGCTTGGGCGAGGGCGGGGGTCAGGGTGTCGAGTGCGCGTGCGGCGGGGACGAGGTCGGCGTCGAGTTCGAGGCGGGCGGTGTCGCCGAGGTCGCGGACGCGGAGGTCGTGCGGTCGCAGGCCGGCGTCGTGAAGCACGGCGCGGGCGACGGTTTCGGCGTGGTCCACGCGGGCCAGGCGGGGGCCGCTGACCTGGAGGCCGTAGCGGATGCGGCTGGCGAGGCAGGGGGTTGCGGGCTTGTCCCAGGTGGGCAGCTGCCAGGCGCGGCTGAGAGCGCGGACGTCCTCCTTGGTCAGGCCGGCGTCGCGCAGCGGGGTGAGCACGCCGCGTTCCTGGCCGGCGCGGATGCCGGGGCGGTGCGGGCTGGCCGCGTCGTCGGCGTTGGTGCCGGTCGCCACCGTGGGGAAGCCGTGGGCGGCGGCGAGGGCGCCGATCGCGTCCAGCACCGTGGACTTGCAGAAGTAGCAGCGGTCCGAGGTGTTGGCGCGGTAGCGGGGGTCGGCGAGTTCGGTCGTGCGGGACGTGAGGTGGCGGACGCCGAGTCCGGCGGCGAACGCCGCGGCGCGCGGGAGTTCGCCACGGGCCAGGCTTTCCGAGACGGCGGTGACGGCCAGGACCCGGTCCGGCCCGAGCGCGCGGGCCGCCGCGGCCAGGACGAGGGCGGAGTCGGCGCCGCCGGAGAACGCCACGGCCAGGGGACCGGCAGCGCGGACGATGCGCGACAGTTCCTCTTCTCGCTCTCGGAGTGCGCGGTCAGGCGTAGTGTTCGGCCGGCGGATCATGGGCGGCCGGCTCCGAGCTGGGCGATGCGGTGGGCGGCCATCGCGGCGGAGAAGCCCGAGTCGATGTTCACGACGGTGACCCCCGCCGCGCAGGAGGCGTGCATGGCCAGCAGGGCGGTGATGCCGTCGAGGGAGGCGCCGTAGCCGGTCGACGTGGGCACCGCGATCACGGGAGCGGCGACGAGACCGCCGACGACGCTGGCCAGGGCGCCCTCCATGCCGGCCACGACGATCAGCGCATCGGCCGACCGCAGTTCGTCCTCGACGGCGAGGAGACGGTCGAGACCGGCGACGCCGACATCGTGCACGGCCGTGGTGGCCAGGCCGACGGCGGAGCAGACCGCGATCGCCTCGGCGGCCACCGGGCGGTCGGAGGTGCCGGCGGCGACGACGGTGACGGCGAACGGGCGGGGCGGCGCGGGACGCCAGGCCAGCAGCCGCGCCTCGGCGTCGTGGACGGATCCGTCGCCCGAACAGCGAAGGGCCTCGGCGGTGTCGGGACCGATCCGGGTGACCAGGACCGGTCCGGTGTTGTGCGCGAGCAGGCCCGCGGTGATGCCACGGAGCTGCGCGACGGTCTTGCCCGGCCCGTAGACCACCTCGGGCAGTCCCTGCCGGGCTTCGCGGTCGAGATCGATCCTGGCGTACTCCAGGTCGAGCGCCGGCCGCCGCCCCACCGGTGTTCCGTTCATCCGACGCCCTCCCGCAGGTAGGGGATCGTCTGCGGTCCCTCGGGCAGGACGCACACCCGGGCGCCGGCGCCGGCGCCGGCGGCGGCCAGCGCGTCGGCGACCGCGGCCGAGACGTCGTCCGCGTGGCCGAGATGCGCGGAGGCGAGGTCGTCGGCGTTCAGTCCCGAGGTGTGCACCAGCACCCGGGCGTCGCGCTGGACGCGGGCCTGGATCTGGGCCTGCCACTGGTCGGGAACGGTCTCGGCGCGCCGGGCCAGCGTGTCCAGCAGCGCCTGCGGCGAATCGGCCGACGCCAGGACCTCGCGGTAGGAGCCGTGGTCGGGGAAGCCGTCGCGGCATTCGGCGGCGCAGATGATCGTGCCGCCCGGCCTGACCACCTTGTGCGCCGCCGACATGCCCTTGACGGACTGGTAGAGGTTCTGGTCCAGCGGGTAGCCGGCGTTGGTCGTGACGACGACGTCGAACAGGGTGTCCACCGGCCGCATCGCCGTGCGCCGGGCCGCCTCGGTGGCCGCGGCGTGCATCGGGAGCAGGTCTCCGCCGAACGCGGTGACGATGTCCTGGTCGCGGTTGAGGACCACGTCGAGGGAGAAGGTGACCCCGGTCGCCTCCGCGATGGCCCGGACGTCGTCGTGCACCGGATTGCCGTGGATGATGCCCCAGGTGGCGCGCGGATCGCCGATCCGGGCCGCGTCATGCAGGACGAGCACGGTCTCCAGCGCGGCAAGGCCGGGCGCGACGAGCTTCGGGCCGCCGGAGAAACCGGCGAAGAAGTGCGGTTCCACGAAGCCGGTGGTGATGCGGACGTCCGCCTCGGTCCACTCGCGGTTCAGCCATACGGGCACGCCGTCGCCGAACGTCCCGCACCAGGCCAGGCTCGCGCGGTCGCGGGCGTCGTGGTTGACGACGCGGACGGTGTCGACGACCTGATCACCGAACATGCGCCGCAGCTCCGCGTCGGTGTTGCCGCGGTGGGTGCCGGTGGCGACGAGCACCACGACGTCGGCCGGGTCGACCACGCCGTCCAGTTCGTCGAGGACCGCCGGGATCATCAGGTGGCGGGGTTGGGGTCGGGTGCCGTCGCAGGCCGAGATCGCCACCGTCTGGCCCGGCCGCACCCGCTCGCGCAGCGGCGGGCCGGCGACGGGCGAGCGCAGCGCCCGGCGCAGGACGCCCATCTGATCGTCGGCGGCCGGATGGTGCACCGGGGTGATCACCGTGGCCGCGGCCGGATCGACCCGCAGGTCGAGGCCGGTCTCGCCATAGGCCAGTCGCACGGTCAGCATGGCTGCTCCCCTGCGATGGCTGGCGCGGGACGCAGGCGGTAGGCGCGCTCCGCCGTCGCGGCGAAGACGGCGTGCCGTTCGGTGGGCGACAGCTGGGCCGTCAGACTGGCGGCCGCGTCCGCGACCTGCTCGTAGGTTCCGGCCAGGAGGCACACCGGCCAGTCCGAGCCGAACATCGTGCGGTCGGGGCCGAAGGCGTCGAGGACCGTGTCGGCGTAGGGCCGCAGATCGTCCGGCGTCCAGCGCAGGCGGTCGGCCTCGGTGACCATCCCCGAGAGCTTGCAGTGCACGTTCGGCTCGGCGGCCAGCTCCGTGACGAGGGCGCGCCACGGATCGAGCCGGCCGGTGGCGATGGGGGGTTTGGCGAGATGGTCCAGGACGAGGACCAGGCCGGGCAGCGAGCGGGCGGTGTCGATGGCCGCCGGCAGCTGGTGGGGCAGGACGAGCAGGTCGTAGACCAGGCCGGCATCGGCCACGGCGGCAAGCCCGGCCCGGACGTCCGGCCGCCGCAGCCAGTCGGGGTCGTCCTCGCCCTGGACCAGGTGGCGGATGCCGACGAGCAGATCCCCGCCGGGGCCGGCGCGCAGCGCAGCCAGCTCCTCGGCGAGCCGGGGGCCGCGGGTGAGGTCGGCCCAGCCGACGACTCCGGCGACCAGGTCGCTCCCCGCCGCCAGCGCCAGGAACTCCCGGGTCTCGGTCGGATCAGGCAGTACCTGGACGAGCACCGTGCGGGTCACGCCCGCGGCGGCGGCCTCCGGGGCCAGGTCGTCGAGGGCGAAGGTCCGGCGGACGGTCGCCATCTCGGGCGCGTCCAGCCAGGAGTGGGGCCGCAGCGTGAGGTCCCATACGTGGTGGTGGGCGTCGATCCGGCTCATCCGTCGGTCTCCTCGGCATCGAGTTCGGCCCACAGCGCGTCGGGGATGGGGGTCGCGGCGTGGTCGGCGTTGTGCAGGACCTCGTCGGCGCTGCGGGCGCCGAGGATGACGCCGGTGACGGCCGGGTGGCGCAGGGGAAAGGCGATCGCCGCGGCCGGCAGTGCCACGCCGTGGGCCGCGCACCGGTCCGCCAGTCGTCGGGCGCGCCGCAGGACGTCCTCGGACGCCGGCGCGTAGTCGTAGAACGCGCCGGGTCGCGGGTCCGCGAGGACGCCGCTGTTGAAGACGCCGCAGGCCAGCACACTCACACCCCGCTCCTGGCACCGCGGCAGCAGGTCCTGGGTCGCGTCCCGGTCCAGGAGGGTGTAGCGGCCGGAGAGCAGGATGCAGTCGATGTCGGTCTCGGTCACGAAGCGGCTGAGCATGCCCGACTGGTTCATGCCGACGCCGATCGCCCGGACGGCGCCTTCGGCGCGGAGCCGTTCCAGCGCCGGGTACGCCTCGCGCACCGCGGGTTCCCAGTGGTCGTCGGGGTCGTGGATCAGCACCACGTCGAAGGCGTCGAGGCCGCTGCGCTCCAGGCTCTCGGAGAGCGAACGCCGCACGCCGTCGGCGCTGTAGTCCGGCACCCGGACCCGGTCCCGCCCGCCGTGGAAGCCGGCGTCCAACTCGGCGGCCCCGGGCACGAGCAGCCGGCCGACCTTGGTGGAGACGGTGAACTCGCCGCGCGGGCGGTCGGCGAGGAAGGCGCCGAGCCGTTCCTCGGCCAGCCCGGCACCGTAGTGCGGCGCGGTGTCGAAGTACCGAATTCCGCTGTCCCAGGCGGCGGTCAGCGCGGCGTGGGCCTGCTCGTCCGACACCTCGGCGAACAGGCCGCCGAGCGGTCCCGTGCCCAGTCCGATGCGCCCGACCGTCACCGTCGAGCGGCCCAGGTGGGCCTGACGGGTGGCGGTCATCAGGCTTGTTCCAGGGTGTGTCGCTGCCGGCCGAGCCGGTCGATCTCGATCTCGACGACGTCGCCGGCGCGCAGGTAGGGGAAGTCGTTGGCGCCGAACGCGACGCCCGCCGGGGTTCCGGTGTTGATGACGTCACCGGGGTCGAGCACCATGAACTGGCTCAGATACCAGATCACGTGATGCACGCCGAAGATCATGTCCCCGGTGCTGCCGTGCTGGCGCGGCTCTCCGTTGACCCACAGCCGCATGCCCAGGGCCTGCGGGTCGCCCGCCTCCTCCGGGGTGACGAGCCAGGGTCCCAGCGGGTTGAACGTCTCGCAGGACTTGCCCTTGACCCACTGGCCGCCGCGCTCGTGCTGGAAGACCCGCTCGGACACGTCGTCGGATATCGCGTATCCGGCGACGCAGGCCGCCGCGGCGTCGGGCGAGTCGAGGTAGCGGGCGGTGGCGCCGATGACGACGGCGAGCTCGACCTCGTAGTCGGTGGCGGTGCTGCCACGGGGCACGAGCACCGTGTCGTCGGGGCCGACGACGGTGTTGGACGCCTTCATGAAGATGACGGGCTCGGCGGGCGGCGGGGTGTTCGTCTCCGCGGCGTGGTCGCGGTAGTTCAGGCCGACGCACACCACCTTGCCGGGCCTGGCGACCGGCGGGCCGGTCCGGACGCCGGCGAGATCGACGCGCGGCAGCCGCCCGGCGGCAGCCGCCTCCCGTGCCCGCCGAGGGCCGTCGCCGGCGAGGAAGGCGCCGTCGACGTCATGAGTGAGCGGCGACAGGTCGAGGGCGGTGTCGTCCGCGGACAGCAGACAGGGGCGTTCGGCGCCGGGCGGGCCAACTCTCAGGAAACGCATGGTTCTCCGGGGTCGTGCGGAAGGGGTCAGCCGAGGTGGTCATCCGACGGGAGGTCAGGCCTCAGGTGGGCGCGGAGCCAGTTCTCCGTGGTGCTGACGTGCACCAGGGCCGTGGCCTGCGCGAGCGGCGCGTTCCGGTCGGCCAGCGCGGCGTAGATGGCCTCGTGCTCGGCGATGGTTCGCTCCGCCGAATCCTCGTCGACCAGGCCGCGCCACACCCGGCCGCGCAGCGTGCGGCTGGAGATGCCCTCCAGCACGGACACGAGCGTCGCGTTGCCGGTCGCGAGGGTGACCGTGCGGTGGAACGCGGCGTCGTGCTCGGTGAGGAGCTGGGGGTCGTCGCGGCAGCCGCGCATCGCCTTCAGGTTCTGGCGCAGTTCGTGCAGGTCGGCATCGGTGATCCTGGTCGCGGCGAGCGCGGTGGCGACCGGCTCGAGCAGGCGCCGTACCTCGCTGACCTCCAGCAGGGTCTCGCCCCGGAGCATTTCGACCGCGGCGCTGAGCCCTTCGAGCAGCAGACCGGGCTCCAGACTCGTGACGTAGGTACCGTCCCCGCGGCGGATCTCCAGGACCCGGGCGACGACCAGGGCCTTCACGGCCTCGCGCATGAGGTTGCGTGACAGGCCCAGCTCGGCGGCCAGTTGCGGCTCCGGGGGGAGCTTGGCGCCCGGAGGCAGGGCGCCGGACCTGATCAGCTCCCGGATGCGGACGATCGCCCCGTCGGTCAGTGACATGCGCGCAGAGTAGACCAGAGATCCCATGTCTGGGTAGACGTCCTGCGGGATACGGGTCGATTTTCCCGGGAAACTGGACTATCAGGCGAAGGGGCTTTATAAATCGATCCCATGTCTACTCGGACGGTGCTGTGGGCAGGGTGGGGTGGCGCGCGTCAGCGCACGACCCAGGATCGGGTCAGCGAGTGCGTCGACCACCTCCACGAGCACGTCACCGACCGCGTGCGGCTGCGCGCGCACCGCTGTCCCCCACCCATCGCACCCGGGCTGAGCGCCCGGACACACCCGGCCTCGACCGCCGGCCACCGCTACCTCGACGGACCCGTGTGGAGCACCCAACCATGATCGATCAGGAGTTCGGCGGCCTGACCGCCCTCGTCACCGGCGGCGCCTCGGGCATCGGCCTGGCCGCCGCCACGCTGCTCAGCCGCCGGGGCGCCCGCGTCGCCTGCCTCGATCTGGCGCCCCAGGTTCCCCAACCGTTGATCGGCGTGCGCGCCGACGTCGCCGACGACGAGACCGTTCGCGCCGCCGTGGCCACGGCCGTCGAGGCCCTGGGCGGCGGCCTGGACATCCTCGTCAACAACGCGGGCATCGGCGCCCAGGGCAGCATCGAGGACAACTCCGACGACGAATGGCACCGCGTCTGGGACGTCAACGTCCTGGGCATCGTCCGCACCACCCGCGCCGCACTCCCCCACCTCCGCCGCTCCACCGCACCGGCCGTCGTCAACACCTGCTCGATCGCCGCCACCGCCGGGCTGCCCCAGCGGGCCCTGTACTCGGCCACCAAGGGCGCCGTCCTGGCGCTCACCCGGGCCACCGCCGCCGACCTCATCGGCGACGGCATCCGCGTCACCTGCGTCAACCCCGGCACCGCCGACACCCCGTGGGTTGGGCGCCTCCTGGCAGCGGCCGACGATCCGGCTGCCGAACGCGCCGCTCTGGAGGCGCGCCAGCCCTCTGGCCGCCTGGTCACCGCCGAAGAGGTCGCCACCGCCATCGCGTACCTGGCCAGCCCGAACTCTGGCGCCACCACGGGCACCGACCTCGCCGTCGACGGCGGCATGCACGGCCTCCGCCTCCGCCCCCGCACCCCGTGACCGCACGAGGCTCACATCGACACCCCGGCCCTCTCGCGGCGGCCACCCACTGCCACTCTCAGGCAGTGATCAAATATCGGGAGCAATGAGTTATGTCTGACGAAAAGGCTGCCATGCCTTTCCAGCCGACGCTGGAATCGCTGAGCGAGTTCACATGCCCGGAGTGGTTCCAGGATGCCAAGTTCGGTATCTGGTCGCACTGGGGCCCGCAGTCGGTCGCCCGGCAGGGTGACTGGTACGCGCGGAACATCTACGTCGAGGGGTCGGAACAGTACCGCCATCACGTCCGCGCCTACGGCCATCCTTCCGAATTCGGCTACAAGGACGTGGTCAGGCTCTGGAAGGCCGAGAACTTCGACCCGGACGCCTTGATGGATCTCTATGTCCGGGCCGGGGCCAAATACTTCGTGGCGCAGGCCGCGCACCACGACTACTTCCTGAACTACGCCTCCCGGCTGCACCCGTGGAACGCCGTCGAGGTCGGTCCCGGTAAGGACATCGTCGGCCTGTGGCAGGGCGCCGCGCGCCGGCACGGGCTGCCCTTCGGCCTCAGCGAACACCTCGCCGCCACCTTCAGCTGGTGGTCCGTCAACAAGGGGGCCGACAAGTCCGGGCCCTGGGCCGGCGTGCCCTACGACGGCGCCGATCCGGCCCACGAGGACCTCTACCTGCCCAATCACGAGCATTTCGTCCCCGGTTGCCAGGCGCTGCCGGTCTCCCCCTGGTACACGACCAACTCCTGGTGGCACCAGCGCTGGCTCGACCTCGTCACCGAGATGATCGATCTGTACCAGCCCGACCTGTGGTACACCGACGGCTCGCCGCCGTTCTTCCCGCACGGCGTCCAGCCCGCCCTGACAGCGGCCGCCCACCTCTACAACACCAGCTCGGCGGCGCACGGCGGCCGGAACCAGGCGATCTTCGCGCACAAGGAGCGCCAGGAGCACATGCGCCGGATCGGCGTCCTCGATGTCGAACGCACCCAGGAACCGCACGTGTCGCCAGTGCCGTGGCAGACCGACACCTGTCTGGGGAGTTGGTTCTACCACGACCGCGCCGTCTACAAGACACCCGCCCACGTGATCGAGCTGCTGGTCGACATTGTGGCCAAGAACGGCAATCTGCTGCTGAACGTTCCGCAGCTGCCGGACGGCACCCTGGATGCCGAATGTCAGCACCTGCTGACCGAACTGGCCGACTGGATGGAGGTCCACAGCGAGGGCATCCATGGCACCCGCCCCTTCCGGGAGGGCATCGAGGGACCCAGCTGCGTGACGATCGACGGCTTCCGCGAGGATCAGGTGGCCTGGACCAGTGCCGACTTCCGGCTGACCCGCCGCGGCGACACGGTCTACGCCTTCCAGATGGCCTGGCCCGCCGATCGCCGGGCCGTCGTCCGCAGCATCGACGCACGCGACAAGGTCGCCCGCGTCCGCCTCCTCGGCGCCGACACCGGCCCGTTGCGTTTCACCCAGTCCGGCACCACCGGTGAACTCATCGTGGACCTGCCCGAACACGCCCCCTCCCGCTACCTCACCTGCCTCGCCGTCGAACTCGGCTGAACGCCACCGCCGGCCACCCGCCCTCCCGCGGGTGGCCGCCCTGAGACATCCCATGTAAGTGACGCGATCGCACTCGAGCCCTTGCTGCTCCGCCGCCTTAGATCTGATGAATCACCAGGTCAGAAAGGTGCGCAAGAGGAGCCTCTGGACATTGCGTGATGATCAGGCTTACATTCATCCCATGAAACGGGGGAGCCAACGCATGGAGAGTGCCGAACCGCGCGGCGAGGTCGCGAATGACCTCTCGTGGGCGAAACACGAGGGAGGCGTGCTGATCCATCGCGGCGCGACCGTGGTCCGGGTGTCGTGGGAGGCCAAGGGGGTCGTGCGGGTCGGCACACGGTGGAACGGCAACGGTGTCCCGTCGTTTCACGAGGGGCCCATGCTCGATCCGGGACGTTCTCGGCACGCCGTGCGCTTCAGCGCACATGAGTCGGAACAGGAGCTCGTCCTGTCCGATGGAACGCTGGCCCTGCATGTCGACCGCTCGACCGGCGGTCTCTCGTATCGCAACAGTCGCGGCGAACTGCTGTTCGCCGAACAGGGCGCGGCCGGTGGTGCCATGGAGCCGCGGGCGGACGCACGCGGATTCCAGGCCCGCCTCGCCCTCACCGTCTCCGGTGATCAGGCCCTGTACGGGCTCGGTCAACATGAGGACGGCATCCTCGATCGGCGGGGCCGCCATCTCGACCTCTACCAGCACAATCTGAAGGTCTCCGTCCCCTTCCTCCTCTCGTCGCGCGCCTGGGGACTGCTGTGGCACTGCTACTCGGCGATGAGCTTCGACGATGACGCCTCGGGCACCACCCTGCGGGCGGACTGCGTCGACGAGATCGACTACTTCGTCGTCGCCGGCGACGCCATGGACGGTGTCATCGCCGGCTATCGCCATCTCACCGGCGCGGCGGCCATCCCACCTCGCTGGGCGTTCGGCTTCGTCCAGTCCAGAGAGCGCTACGAGACGCAGGAGCAGGTGCTGTCGGTCGCGCGCCGCTACGCGGAGCTCGGGCTGCCAGCGGAGTGCATCGTCGTGGACTGGCAGTACTGGCCGGACGGTCAATGGGGTCAGAAGTCCTTCGACACGCGTCGTTTTCCCGATCCCGGGGAAATGTGCCGCGAGCTGCACGAGCTCGGGACCAAGGTCATGGTCTCGGTCTGGCCTCATGTGGACGCCGGTGGTGCCGACCACGTGGAGCTACACGCGGCTGGCAAGCTGCTCGCCAACGGTCGCACCTACGACGCGTTCGACCCTGAGGCGCGGACCCTCTTCTGGGAACAGCTGCGTAAAGGCCTGCTCACGTACGGGGTTGACGCCGTGTGGTGCGACTGCTCCGAACCGTTCGAGGCCGACTGGGAGGGGACCGACCGGCCCGGTCCCGAGGAGCAGCGGTCCATCAACGTCGGGGCCGCCGAACGGTACCTCGGGCCCAGCAGGGCGAACTCCTACGCGCTGGCGCATGCCCGTGGCATCTGGGACGGCCACCGCGCTTCGGGCTCCTCCAGCCGGATGCTGAACCTGACGCGCTCGGCCTATCCCGGCCAGCAGCGGTACGGAACGTTCAGCTGGTCCGGCGACATCTCGGCCACGTGGGACACGCTGGCCCGGCAGGTCCCCGAAGGGCTCAACTTCGCCGCCTCGGGGCTGCCCTACTGGACCTGCGATGTCGGTGGCTTCTTCGTCGGGCCCGGAGAGGCGTGGTTCGCCGGCGGCGAGTTCCCCGACGGTGTGGACGATCCCGCCTACCGGGAGCTCTTTCTCCGGTGGTTCCAGTACGGCTGTTTCCTCCCGATGTTCCGCGTCCACGGCAGCGACACTCCTCGCGAGATCTGGCATCTCGGCGAGCCGGGGGAGGTTGTCTACGACACGCTCAGAAGTTTCATCGAGTTGCGCAAGGCGCTGGTCCCCTACCTGTACGCGGTCGCGGGCGCCGTGTATCTCGAGTCGTCGACGATGATGCGAGCGCTCGCCTTCGACTTCGCCCACGATCCTGACGCTCTGCGCGTCGACGACCAGTTCCTCCTGGGACCGTCGCTGATGGTCTGTCCCGTCACTCGACCCCGACCGGTCGATTCCGGGTCCGGCCTTCCGCCCGGCGCCGAGCCGACCCGATCGGTGTACCTGCCCCGGGGCACCGCCTGGATCGACGCATGGACCGGCACCACTCAGGACGGCGGCACCCGCGTCGAGGCTCGGGCCCGGCTCGAGACGATCCCCGTGTACGCGAAGGCGGGAACGATCCTGCCCCTCGCTCGTCCGGATGGCGATCTCGACGTGCTGGTGTTCCCCGGAGCCGACGGTACGTTCAGTCTCTACGAGGACGACGGCGACGGCTGGGGCTACGAGACCGGCGAGTACAGCCGCACCACGCTGCGCTGGATCGACGCGCAGCGCACGCTCGTGATCGACGCGCCGCAGGGACTCCGTCCCGGCGGCCCAGCCACCCGGACGTTCCACGCGAGGCTCGTCCGCCCCGGGCACGGGTGGCGAAGCGGCTCCGAGGGGTCCGTCCGGATCGGACACCGCGACGAGGAGGTACGAACTCAGCTCGCGTGACGAGCCGCGATCACCATCGACCACCACTTTGCACAGACGCCCAACGCGGCACAGAGCACACCGAGGGAAGTACCTCTACATGAGCAAACAGGCGATCATCGTTCGCGGCGGCTGGGACGGACACCAGCCCGAGGCGGCCACCGAGCTGTTCCTCCCCCACCTCGCTCGCAACGACTTCGAATACGAGATCTTCGACTCACCGGCGATCTACGCGGACGCGGACCGGATGGCGACCGTTGACCTGGTCCTGCAGTGCATGACCATGTCGACGATCGAACGAGAACAGGTCCGCGGACTGAGTGCGGCGATCGAGGCCGGTACCGGCTTCGCCGGCTGGCACGGCGGCATCGCCGACTCGTACCGGGCCAGCGACGACTATCTGCAGCTGATGGGGGCGCAGTTCGCCCACCATCCGGGCAAGCACCCGGACGAACGGACAGGCGAGCAGTCCGACAACTACATACCGCATCGGATCGACATGTTGCCCGCGGCAGCCGATCATCCCATCACCGTCGGGATCGACAGCTTCGACCTCGTCACCGAGCAGTACTGGGTTCTCAGCGACGGGCTGCTCGACGTCCTGGCCACGACGACGCTGCCGGCCCGCCCGTGGGATCCGTGGCACCAGCCGCACACCTGTCCGGCCGTGTGGACCCGAGCCTGGGGTGCGGGACGCATCTTCGCGTGCACGCCGGGTCATCGGGTCGAGGTCCTGGAGAACCGGAACGTCCGGACGATTATCGAACGGGGGATGCTGTGGGCCAGCCGCTGACCATAGGACTCGTCGGCGCCGGTGTCATCAGCCGGCAGTACCTGGAGACGATCGCCCGGCTCGACGATCTCAAGCTCGTCGGCGTCGCCGATCTGGATGACAGCCGTGCCGCCGCGGCGGCGGACGAGTACGGCGCGAGCCGCGTTGACCGTCGCGGAGATGCTGCGCCGCGACGACATCGACGCCGTGCTGAACCTCACCATCCCCGCGGCCCACGCCGAGACGTCACTGGCGGCGATGGAGGCCGGCAAGGCCGTCTACGTCGAGAAACCGCTGGCCGCCACGACGGAGCAGGGCCGCACGATGTTGGATGCCGCAGCCGCCGCCGGCGTCGTCCTCGGCAGTGCGCCCGACACCGTCCTCGGCACCGGTGTGCAGACCGCTCGCGCGGCCATCGACGAGGGTGTGATCGGGACGCCGCTCAGCGCCACGGCCACGATGGTGACACCGGGTCACGAACGCTGGCACCCGTCGCCGGACTTCTACTACCAACCAGGCGGTGGCCCTCTCCTCGACATGGGGCCCTACTATCTGACGTCGCTGGTGACACTGCTCGGGCCGGTCGTCAGCGTCGTCGGCGCCGCAAGCGCCATCCGGAGCGAACGCCTCATCGGGTCGGGCCCGCGGGCGGGCCAGCGGATCTCCGTGAGCACCCCCACCCATGTGACCGGAGCGCTGACGCATGCCTCGGGCGCCATCTCGACCCTGCTGATGAGCTTCGACGCGCTGTCCACCCATGCCGCCAACATCGAGGTGCACGGGACGGACGGGTCGCTGGCCGTACCAGACCCGAACCTGTTCACCGGCGACGTCGAACTCGACACGGGTTCGGGCTGGAAGGTACTGCCCGTCTCGGCGGGGTACCGGCAGGCCGCCCGCGGTTACGGTCTGGCCGACCTCCTCTGGTCGGGTGCGTTCGCTGGTGATCCGTCGGCGGGCCGGGCCCAGGGGATAGTCGGCTTCCACGTCCTCGAGGTGATGGAGGCGGTGCTGACCGCCGCGGCCGAAGGCCGCTCTGTCCCGATCACGAGCACCGTCGATCGTCCGGCGGCCGTTCGCCTCGACGATCGATGACGCGATGTCGGGGTTCGCGCCCCGGGCACCGAATCGAGCGCTGACTCGGCTCCGGATCAGTCGCCGGCCGGCTACGGCTCGGCCGGCGAATCGCCGTCGTCGGGCAGATCACGCAGGGACTGCTCGACGCCGACCAGGTGGTTGGCCATCCGGATGCGCGCCGTCTCGGAGTCGCGGGCCCGGAGGCCCTCGAGGATCGCCACATGCTCTTCGTGAGTGCGCAGATCGGCACTCTCTTCGTGGAGGCTGCGCCAGAGCCGGCCACGCACCGTGCGGCCGGCGAACGCCTCGATCAGCCCGGCGAGGACCGGATTGTCGCTGTGCGCGGCGATGATGCGATGGAACGCGATGTCGATCTCGATGAGCCGCTCGTGGTCCTGAGGTACCCGGCCCACGACCTGGGCCGCCTCGTCGAGCAGTTCTCCCGCCTCACCGAGCGCCTCGTCGGTGATCCTGGTGGCGGCCAGCCGGGCCGCCTCGCATTCGAGAACCCGGCGCACGGCGTGGGTGTTCACGGCGGTGCCGTCGCCCTGGATGTCGACGACGAATCCCATCGGTGCCAGCAGCCGCGCCACATCGAGGTTGGTGACGTACGTCCCGTCGCCCCGCCGGGTGTTGAGGATGCCCAGGATGGACAGCGCGGAGACACCCTCGCGCAGGGGACCGCGTGAGACGCCCAGGGCTTCGGCGAGGTCCTTCTCGATCGGCAGGCGATCGCCGGGGCGGAGCCGGCCTTCGCGGATCATCCGCTTGATGCCGTCGACGACTTTTTCGGTACGAGACATGACTGGAGTATGTTCCTAGGTTCTGGCGGCGGCAGCGGCCGCTCGTCCCGCGGACGGCGTCGCCGCGGTTGCCCAGTAGCGGCCGTCGGGGAAGCGATACTCCTCGATCGAGGCCGGATACATCTGAGTAGAGTAGCCAGGCCGGGTCGGAAGGACGTAGCCCGTGCCCGCGCCGGCGTCGCGTACCACGCAGGGGTCGGTGAAGTGTTCGTGCAGGTGGTCGACGAACTCGGTGACGCGGTTGGTCAGGTCGCCGGAGATGGCGACGTAGTCGAGCACCGCGACGTGCTGAACCATCTCGCACAGACCGACGCCGCCGGCGTGTGGGCAGACCGGGACATCGAACTTGGCGGCGAGGAGCAGCACAGCGACGATCTCGTTGATGCTCGCCAGTCTGCCGGTGTCGAGCTGGCAGTAGTCGATCGCATCGGCCTGGAACAGCTGTTTGAACATCACCCGGTTGTGGCAGTGTTCGCCCGTCGCGACGCCGATGGGCGCGACCGCGCGCCGGACGGCTGCGTGGCCCAGAATGTCGTCGGGACTGGTCGGCTCCTCGATCCACAGAGGCTCGAACCGCGCCAGAGCGCGCACCCAGTCGATCGCCTGCCCGACGTCCCATATCTGGTTCGCGTCGATCATGAGCTTGCGATCCGGCCCGATGATCTCGCGTGCGATGGCAAGGCGACGAACGTCGTCGTCCAGGTCGGCGCCCACCTTGAGCTTGAGGTGGCCGTACCCCGCGTCGACCGCCTCCTGGCAGAGCCGGCGCAGCTTGTCGTCGTCGTAGCCGAGCCAGCCCGCCGAGGTCGTGTAGACCGGGTATCCGGTGCGGGCGAGGTCGGCCACCCGGTCGGCCTTCGTACTCTCCCTGGACCGGAGGATCTCCAGCGCCTCGTCGCGCGTCAGCACATCGGAGAGATAGCGAAGGTCGGCGATGTCGACCAGCTGCGCCGGAGTCAGGTCGCTGAGCAGACGCCACAGCGGCTGGTCCGCGCGGCGGGCGACGAGATCCCACGAAGCGTTCAGCACGGCCGCGAGTGAGAGGTGGACGACGCCCTTCTCCGGGCCCAGCCAGCGCAACTGCGAGTCCGACGTGAGAAAACGGTGGACCGCGCCCATGTCCGCCGCCATCGCGTCGACATCCTGACCGATGAGCTGCTGGGCCTGCTGGTGGGCCGCGGCCGCCACGATGTCGTTGCCCCTGCCGATCGTGAACGTCAGCCCGTAGCCCGCGAGTTGGGCGCCCGTGCTGTCGGAGCCGTCGGTGTGCAGGACGACGTACGCCGCCGAATAGTCCCCGTCCTTGTTCATGGCGTCGGATCCGTCACCGGTGAGCGACGTCGGGAAACGGACGTCCTCAACGGTCACGGCGGTGATCTGCGGCATGGACCGGCCCTTCGCCTGTTTCACACAAAGATCAGATGACTACGGCAGTGTAGGGAGGCGCTTCTCCATGCGTCAATATCGGGCGGGCGTCCTCAGGGCACTGGTTCTGGGCGGCTGACCTGGTGAGTATTCGTTCGGCGCGTTCTTCGAACACAACGCGGTTGCCGCGCCCGTCGTTCGCCTCCCTCGAGAAGATTAGATGTTTGCGCTGCGGTGACCGAGGAGGACCGTGCCCCGGAGCCGACCGTGGCGCCAGCGTCGGCCGCTCCGGGTCCGCGACGGGCATGGTGGTCAGCTGGCTTGATCCGTGCGGCAGGGACAGCGGCGACCGCGGTTCACAGTGCCTGTGGCATCTCCCGTCGATCAGGCTCAAAGATCTGATCTGAACACGCGGCCTCCGGGTCCGGACGGAGGTCCTTCGCCGTGCGGGCGGAGCCGGATCGCGCTGCCGTGCCCCGGGACCGGCACGCGGGGTGGAACGCCGGGCGGGCCCGTCCCTGGCCGTCCGCGCCCGCCGTGCCGCCGTGGCACCGCGGCGGGCGGGTCGGCGTCCGGTCGGGCAGCCCGCCCGCTCCCCGCCAAGGCGCCGAGCAAGTCCGACCGTTGACCAGACGACCTGCGGTGATTCAGCGCCTCGCACTCCGGAGTGCACCCATCAGAGAAGTGATCGCCCGAACCTTCGGACGTGCTTCAGCCGTCCCACGGTGATGCCCATGCTCGCGCGGACAGCGCGCGAGCCGAAGAGACGCCGGCGGCTACGAGGTCGCACCGGCGTCATGCCGACGGCCACGTGGCCCGCGGCGCCGGTCCGCGGCCCTGCGGAACCGAGGCGGACACTGACTGTTGACACTGATTGATATGACTTTTATGGTGACGTCGTCAGTGAACGGCGGAGATTGGCTGGTGCCCGACGATGACGTCGAGTAGTTGGGAATGGGCCACGCGCCGCGCCGGTCCATGGCAGGCCGGTTCGTTGCTACTTGGGATGGAGTCACGATGGTGACGCCGGTGGCGGCGAGGCCGACGCAGGAGAAGATCAGGTCGCGCGGCACCGCGCGCGGCTGGGCCGGCGCGAAGAAGAGCTTCCGCCGGCACTGGCAACTGTACCTTCTCATGGTTCCGCCGCTGGTGTACTTCGCCGTCTTCAAGTACATCCCGATGGTCAACTCGGTCATCGCGTTCAAGAACTACAACGTCGTCGACGGCGTGTGGGGAAGCGAATGGGTGGGGTTCGACCAGTTCGAGCGCCTCTTCGACAATCCGCAGTTCTGGACGCTGGTGAAGAACACGTTCCTGCTCTCGGGATACGTGGTGCTGGCGAGCTTTCCTTTCCCCATCATCCTGGCCTTGGCGCTCAACGAGGTCCGCAACCGCTTCTTCAAACGCACGGTGCAGATGGTCACCTACGCGCCGTACTTCATCTCGACCGTCGTCGTGATCTCGATGACGATCCTCTTCCTGTCACCGCGGCTGGGCCTGATGAGCGACATGACCTCGTTCTTCGGCATGGGCACGGTCGACTACCTGAGCGATCCGGACTACTTCCGGCACATCTACGTCGCGACTGATGTCTGGCAGACGGTCGGCTATTCTGCCGTGATCTACATGGCGGCCCTGTCCGCCATCGATCCGGCGCTGTACGAGGCGGCGCGCGTCGACGGCGCGAACCGTCTGCAGAAGATCATCCACGTGGACATCCCCGGCATCATGCCGACCGCGGTCATCATTCTCGTGCTCGGCGTGGGCAACGTCATGGCCATCGGATTCGAGAAGGCGTTCCTGTTTCAGAATTCGCTGAACCTGTCGACGTCGGAGATAATCCCGACCTACACCTACAAGGTCGGACTGTTGAACGCCGACTTCAGTCAGGCCGCTGCTATCGGCCTACTCAACTCGGTGGTCAACCTCGTCCTGCTACTAGTCGTGAACTCCGCAGCCAAGAGGATCACCGGGAACGGACTATGGTGACCGACTCGAGAACCATCGCCAGACGCACCATCCCGAAGGCGTTTCGGAAACGATCCAACCACATCCGGGATCCGCTCGTGGACCGCGTGTTCATGATCGGCGTGTACGTTCTGCTCACGACGTTTCTGTTGGTGGTTCTGCTGCCGCTGATCTACATCGTCGCCAGCTCGTTCAGCGACCCGTTGGCGGTCTCGTCCGGGCGCGTCACGCTGTGGCCGGTCGACTTCACGTTCGAGGGCTACGAGCGCGTGCTCAGCGACGACCAGATCCTGACCGGGTTCATGAACTCCCTGTTCTACACCGGCGTCGGGACCCTGCTGAGCGTGACCCTGACGGTCGCCATCGCCTATCCGCTGTCCCGGAAGGATCTCTGGGGCGGTGGCGTGATCACCATGATCGTCGTGTTCACCATGCTGTTCGCGGGTGGGCTGATCCCCACCTATCTCGTGGTACAGAATCTCGGCCTGCTTGACACCCGACTGGCTCTTATCCTGCCGCAGGCGGTCGGGGTGTGGCAGGTGATCATCGCCATGGTGTTCTTCCGCTCCACGATCCCGGACGAACTCTACGAGGCGGCTCAACTGGACGGTGCCAGCGATCTGCGGTTCCTCTGGACCGTGGTGCTGCCCCTGTCGAAACCGCTGATCGCGGTCATCGCACTCATGTATGCGATCTTCCAGTGGAACTCCTACTTCGACGCGCTGCTGTACATACGCGACCCTGACCTCTACCCCCTTCAGTTGGTGCTTCGCAACGTACTGATACTGAACGAGTCGGCCCCGGGAATGGATGCCGCCGCTGCGATGGAAAGGCAGCAGCTCGCCGACCTGATGAAGTACTCGCTGATCGTGGTATCCACCGTACCCGTCATGTTGATCTATCCCTTCGTTGCCCGGTACTTCACCAAGGGCGTCATGATCGGCGCCGTCAAGGGTTGACCGGACGAGCCGTGGTGTCTGCGGCTCCTCGACTTCGCCTCAGCGGCCGGGAGGCCACCCGACACAAATGACGTCGGCTGGTTTCGGTCTCCCCCGACCGCGCCCGCCCACAGAAATGAGAAGAGCCGTGCTACTCATCTCGTCAACCAATCGATCGAGATCGCGCCGCGTCAGAACGGTCGCCGCCACCCTTGCCTCTTTCGCCACCGCTACTGGGACTGACCAGCGCCTGCGGGAGCCCGACTGGAGGCGGCGATGACGACGTCATCACGATCTTCGCCTCGCAGTCGGCGCAGATGGACCTCAACACCAACTCATTCACACGTCATCTCGAGAAGAAGTTCAACGTCGACCTGCGATTCGAGACAACCTCCTACGAGGCCTCGTCGGCCACGGAGGCGCGTCAGATCTCCCTCGCCGGCGGCGACCTCCCCGATGCCTACATGCTCGTGGCATGGGCGACCCAGTTCAACCAGTCCGAGCTCCTCCGCTACGGCCAGCAGGGGCTCCTCGTACCGCTCAACGACCTCATCGAGCAGCACGCCCCCAACATCCAGGCCGCGTTCGAAGAGGAGCCCGACTTCGAGAATTTCTCGACGGCCCCCGACGGGACGATATGGGGCCTGCCGCAATGGAACGACTGTTATCACTGCTCCTATCCCTATAAGTTCTGGATCAACACCGAATGGCTCGACAACCTGGGCCTGGAGATGCCGACGACGCCGGAGGAGTTCTTCGACGTGATGGTGGCGTTCAAGGAGGACGACCCGAACGGAAACGGTAAGGCCGACGAGATCCCCATCACCGCCAGCACCCAGGATTCGCTGGTGCCGTTCATCATGAACGCATTCATCTACAACGCGTTCAACACCGGGCCGGTCGGGCAACCGGTGTCGCTGGGCCTGAACGGTGACACCGTGCAGGTTCAGGCGGCGCAGGACGGCTGGCGCGAAGGGCTCCAGTTCCTGAACCGCATGTGGGAGGCGGACCTGATCGATCCCGCCGCCTTCTCGCAAGGCCCCGACACCATGCAGGCGACCGGGAACTCGGCGCAAGGTGTCATGGTCGGCGGCGCGACGATCATGCATCCGGGACTACTGCTCACGATGGGCCAGGAGGACGGCCGCGACAATCAGTACGACCCGCTGCCGCCACTGAACGGGCCGGCCGGTGAGGCAGCGACCTACGTGCTGCCGAGCACGCCGGGGGCGACCTTCGTGGTCACGAGCGCTGCCAGCGAGGCGAAGCAGCAGAAGATCGTGGAGATCATGAACTACATCTTCTCGCCGGAGGGTCACCGTCGCGCCCAGTTCGGTGAGGAGGGCATCGGCTGGCGGGAGCCGCAGGAGGGCGAGATCGCTCTCGATGAGAGCCTGGAGCCCGTCATCGTCGACATTCCCCCCGACGAGGACAACCCCGCCGACTACAACGGGAGCTGGGGCCCGATGTCGCAGGTGTTCGACACCGAGGAGTGGCGGAACACGCAGGTTCAGCCGATGGACATCTACACGCTGGAGGGCGCCGAACGGCGGCTGTTCGAAGCCACCGGGATCTACGAGGGCAAGGAAACCGACGCGATGTTCCCGTACTGGAACGTCTGGATACCCCTTGAGGACGGCAGTGAGCTCTCCACGCTGCTCACCAACGTGGAGACGTACATCGCGACGTCGACCGCGGAGTTCGTCACCGGTGTCCGTGACCCGAACAGCGACGGGGACTGGCAGTCCTACCTCGACGGCATGGACGGACTCGGCGTGGACCGCTACCTCGAGATCTGGCAGAACGCCTACGACGCCAGCTGAACCGGCACGCCTGTGGTCGCGCCCTGCCGCCAGTACACGACTCGGCGCAGGGCGCGACCACAGGAGGGGTGGGTGGAATGTCGGCCCTGGCAGGGCCGAGGGAGTAGCCGGCTGGTTCAGAAGTTCTTGGTGGCTACCGTCCAGGGGGCCTGGGCGGCCAGTCCCGCGGGGTCGAGGATGTAGTCCCGTGCCGTCTCGTTGCCGTTGAGCACCATGTCGAGGAACGAGACGGCCGCTGTCATCCCCTCGGCCAGCTGGCTGCCGGTGATGAAGCCCACGTGCCCGGCCTGCGGTTGGGTGGCCAGCACGGCGGGGACGGTGGTCAGGCCGTAGTTGGCCTGGGAGTTGGCGTAGGCGATGTCGGAGGGACCACCGTCCACGAACATGACCGGCGTGTGGAGCTTCTCCAGTTCGGAGCGGGGGTATCCGAACGAGCCGTCCTCGAAGAACCCGCTGTTCAGCGAGACCACGGCGGACACCCTGTCGTCCTGGGCGGCGACGAGCGCCTCCAGACCGCCGCACGAATGGCCCGCGGTGGCCACCTTCGTCAGGTCGAGTTGCTGGAACAGCGGCGAGGCGGAGCGGTCCTGTTCCTGCTCAGCCCAGGTGATCGCGTCGGTCAGCAGGGACGGGATGGGCGAACCGCTCGGCACGCCGTTGGACGAGCCGTCGACTGATCCGGTGTCCACCACGACGAATCCCTTCGACGCGATGAACGTCAACGCCTGGGTGACCTCGCTGTTGTCGGTGTGCGCGCACGCGCCGTTGCCGAAGGACAGCACGGGCAGGGGATGGCCGACGGCCTGTGGGTCCGTGGGACGAAACACCGTGTAGCGGTTGTCGCCGTACGCACCTTCCCTGGTGACCGGGAAATCGTTGTCCACCGCCGGGGGGTCCGTAGGCGACTGCGATGGCGACGGTGACGTGGTGGTGGGGACCGTGGCGGCGGACGTGGACGGCGAACCGAGCATGAGCGCGGCTGCCGCGGTCAGCACCAGGGCGACGACGGCCACGGCCGCCCGCTGGGTGAGGGGGTCGATTCTGCGCATGGTGGTCACTTCTCCCTTGGACTTGGCCGGCTCCCACCCGACGCGGGGCGGTGACCACCGCGACGCCGAGCAGGGAGACGGCGGCCGCGAGGCGTTGGCCTGGGTGGGGGGTCCAGGTGGCTCAACGAAAGGGGCACGGAGAGCTGTGGCGGCTCGACCGGCGGGCCCGACCCACACGAACAGCTCCGGGTGAGGAGGGACGCACCGGAACAGGACAGCTGATCCGCTGGTGTGTTGTCATGTGCGGATTGTGGGGCGGGCACAAGCCGCTCATGCCCCGATAGCGTTCGTGATGACGAACGCCGACCGGGTTGTCAGACGCGATCGTAGGTGACCGGAGGCGGGGCGGCCAGACCGCGTCCGAGTGCCTCGGCACGGAGCCCGTGCGTCCTCGTCGCGCTGTCCGATGTCAGTGCACGACGATCGTCGCGCTGGAGTGGTCGATGCCGGAGTGGCCGAGGCCGGTCGCGCGAACGGTCACCGTGATGGTCCCGGATGCGGTCGGCCGGATCACGGCGAGGGCATGGCCACGGAAGGAGCGGTGACGGGGATCCAGGTACGACTCCTCCGTCTGTGGCGCCGCGCTTCCGAATCCCTGGAGATGGCCGGGTCCGTCGATCTTGAGCTCCAGGTCGGTCTCGACGTCGGCGGCGTGGGTGCCGCGCGCGTCCACGATGTCGATGTCGACGAACGACAGATCGGTGTCGCCGGCCTCGATCTCGGCGCGGTCCGGCGCCACCACGAGCCGGCGGTCGCCGTTCGCCGATCGGAGCGAGACCCGTTCGGCGGCGCGGCCCGACCGCACGGCGACCGCGTCGAGGCGTCCGGGCTCGTACCGGACGTCGAAGACGGCGCGGTACCGATGCGCCGGTCCGGCCGGCAGGCGGCCCGCTGAGGTCCCGTTGACGAACAGCTCGACCTCGGGAGCGTCGCTGTACACCTCGACCTCGACCGCCGCTCCCTCAGCGCCTGGCCACGTCCACGACGACACGCTGTCGGACCACGCCCACGGGCTCGATTTCGGGGTGAGCCCCTTGGTTCCTGGGCGGCGCACGGCGAGGTACGGTTCGGCCCGCAGCCCGAAAACGATCTCCCGATAGAAGGACGCCGGGCGGCGGCGCCCGGTGATGTCGATGTCGCCGACCCACGCCGTGATCCACGGGTACTCCGCCAGCGGACCAGGACCAGGGGGATCCTCCGCGTAGCGCGGGCGGCCGATGCCGACCTCGCCGAGGTAGTCCCATCCGGTCCAGGTGAAGTCGCCGATGACGTGCGGATGCGCGAGCACGAGCGCCCAGAGCTCGTCGATCCGCGTCGGGAACGTCTCCGACCCGACGATGACGCGGTTCGGGAACAGGCTTCGGTCGGGCCCGTACCGCGAGTCGAGATAGTTCATCCCGGCGATGTCGAGTGCGGCGTAGGGTTCGGCGGTCAGTTCGCTGACCGCCTCGGAGGTGCCGAGCGTGTTCATCTTCTCGGCGAGCCCCATCATGAACCCGTTGATCTCCGTGACCTCGGCTCGTGCCGCCTCCCCGAGCAGGTCGGGGTCGTGTTCGAGCACGTCGGTCATCACGAGCAGGGCCCCGTTGACGCCGCTCGTCACGAACCGGGTCGGATCGAGGCGACGCGCCTCGGTGGCGATGCGTCTCCCCCACGCCGCGCCGTGCCCCGTCGCGATGTCCGGGATCTCGTTGCCGATCGAGTACGCGAACACGGACGGCCGATTCCGGCCCCTGCGGATCATCGATTCCAGGTCGCGCCGCCAGACATCAGGGAACGTCGTGGCGAGGTCGTGGTCGCTCTTGGACTGCGTCCACATGTCGGAGAGTTCGTCCATGACGAGCATCCCGTGGCGGTCACAGGCATCGAGCATCGCTCGGCTCATCGGCTGGTGGGCACTGCGGATCGCGTTGAAGCCGGCCGCCTTCAGACGTTCGACGCGGCGCTCTTCGGCGCGTGCGATCGCGGCAGCGCCGAGGACGCCGTTGTCATGGTGCACACACGCGCCGCGGAGCTTGACCGGTTCACCGTTGATCCGCAGACCACGCGCGACGTCCAGCCGCATGTCCCGGATCCCGAAGGTCGTCTCCGCCTCGTCGGTCACCGCGCCGTCGGCCGTGACCGTCACGACGGCTCGGTAGAGCGACGGCGCGTCCGTGCTCCAGAGCCGAGGTTCCGGCACGAGCATCCGCTGGTGCACCACCGCGGGTTCGCCGGGAAGCACCGTGACCCGGGCCGTGTCGGCGGCGCGTTCGGCGCCGTCCGGCGCGATGACGCGCGTCGTCACGGCGCGCGTCGCCGTATGCCGGCCGACGTTGTCGATCGTCGTGTCGACCTGCACCAACGCGAAGTCCGCATCGACGTCCGGAGTGGTCACGACGATCCCGTCCAGCGCCACGTGGACGGGGTCGGCGACCACCAGGTGGACGGGTCTGATGATTCCGCCGCCGGAGTACCACCGCGAGTCCCGGTGGGCGCGCGCCTGGACGCGCACCTCGTTCTCGGCGCCGAACCGGAGGAACGGATCGAGGTCCACGCTGAACTCCGAGTACCCGGACGCGGTCTGTGCGGCCAGGCTGCCGTTGACGAAGACGGCGGCGGAGCGGTACACGGCTTCGAACTCCAGCAGGACATGGCGGTTCCGCCACTCCCCCGGCACCCGGAACCGCTTCGAGTACTCCCAGGCGCCGCCCGGGAAGTAGGCCGTGCCCCTCAGCGCTGGGTCCGGGCGTCGTGGCGACGTCAGGACGGCATCGTGCGGCAGCGTCACCCGCACGGCCGGCGCGTCCCCCTCGGCCGGCGTGCCCTCGGTGTGGGTGGTGCGGAACCACCAGTCGTCGGAGAAGGATCGGCGGATCATTGGAGTCCTCTCATGAGTCAGACGCTCGCCAGTTCAGCCGCCGGCGACCGGGTCATCGCGGGTATCCGCACCCAGCGTCCGCTCAGTGCCCGGTCGGAGCCCGCTCGCGCCATCCGCGGCCACGGGGAAGTACACCGTGTAGGGCTCGTCGACGACCTCGTGCAACGGACGAAAGCGAATCGATGCCGGCTGTCCGACCGTCCGGTAGCCGTGCAGCCACTGCGCCCACTGGCGCTCGTTGTCGGGAGACAGAATCGTGGCCGGCTCGTCGATGTCGCCCACGAGCCGGGACTCGATGTCCGTGAGACCGGCGAGCACCACCGGGCCGTGCAGAAACGCGACCGTCCCGGGCTCGTCCGGGATCGGGTCGGTCCAGAGCCGGGCCGGGAGGGTGATCTCGAACTCCGTGCTCCGGCCCACGTGTCGAAGCTCGACGAACCCGTCCGTCGGCCGCGCGTCCAGGGGTTCCCCGTCGCGAGCGATCTGCGCCTCGCCGGCCACCCACGACGGGATCCGCACCCGCAGCGTCAGCTCCACGTCGTGCTCCGACTCGATGCGGAGTGCCACCCCCCAGGAGTCGGGCCGGTGTCGCGCGCCCGCCTGGCCCGCATTGGCGTCGGGCCCGACCCGTGCCGCCGTCTCGCGGCTCTCCACCCGCACCCGGACGGGGCTGTCGGCTCGGTCGATTCGGAGATCCGCCGGGATGAGCTGCGCCACGACGATGGTCTCCCCGTCCTCGTAGAAGACGAGCGAGTTGTGCCGCGTGTGTGCTTGGACCAGCGTGCCGTGGCAACACCAGAAGTCCTCGGTCGGCGTTCCCCAGCGCTTCCTGGCCCCCGCCTCGAGCGGCAGGAAGTACGCCACCATGCCGGTGCGGGGGTGCTGTTGAGCGAGAACGCCGTTGAACAGGTTGCGCTCGATGTAGTCCAGGTAGCGCACCTCACCGGTCCAGCGGAACAGCACATCCGCGAGCCGGATCAGGTTGTAGACGACACAGTGCTCCTGGTTCTTGTCGCCCCGGCGTGCGGCGAACTCGAACGGCGGCGTCCAGATCTCGCCCGCGGTCTGTCCTCCCGTGCAGAACGTGCCGCGTCGGTCCACCGCCCAACTCCAGTACGTGTGGACGATGTCGGCCCAGCGCGACTCACCGGTGACCTCGAAGGCGCGCGCGGCGCCGAGCACCTCCGGGATGGTGGTGTTGGCATGCATGTTGGTGAGGACGTCGATCCCGGCAACGAGGCGATCGAACAGTCGCCCGCGGTAGTAGCGGTCCAGGAGATCGCGGAACACCGCCTCGCCGGTGAGCTCGAGCAGGTCGGCCCATACCTCGAGCATGCCGCCGGTCTCGACGTCCAGGATGTCGTCGAACTTCTCACGGTCGAACTGTGCGGCCCAGCGTGCGAACCAGCGCCCCGCGTTGCGCGCCACCTCGAGCGCCACAGGGTCCTCGAGATCGCGCGCCGCGTCGACGAGCCCCATGAGGGTCTTGTGGATCGTGTACTGAGGCGCCCAGACCTGCCGGCCATCGGCCAGGAGCTCGAGATAGCGGGGAGGTATGGAGAAGACCCACTCCCCGTCGTTGGCCTGTTGGCAGCGGGCCAGCCCGCCGACGATGTCGGCGACGCAGGCACGAAGGTGAGGGTCTCCGGTGACGGCCACCTCACGGGCTGCGGCGGACAACCAGTGGCCGACGAAATGTCCCCGTAGCTGTCCGCCAGGGGATTCCCAGCCCCAGTGTCGCCCGACTCCGCGGGGCTCGGGGTCCTCCGATGACGGTTGCAGATGCCACAGCCGGCTCCAGATCCCGGCTTCCAGGTAGTGGTTCTGGAGAAGGTTGTCGGCAGTGAGCGAGAGCAGGTACTCGCGATTGCGCTGCCGGCGCTCGTCGAAGAGTCCGGCTCGCAACCGTACGGCGTCCATCGGCATGGCGCGGATTCCCACCTCGGTGCTCCCTTCGATGTCGGCCGAGCGGCCGCCTGCGTGGGCGAATATCCGCAAGCCTGGGTCGCGAGTCATATGATGAATAGTGGCGAAACTCTAAGCGATCGGGGCTCGCGTGGCCAGCCCGCATCGTGAGGTCGCGCGGACAGACGGCGCCGAGCGGGCCTGGTGCCGACGCCGGAACGATCAGCGCTACTTCATGTGAACTCCCACGTCGGAGAGCTGTTCATCGTTTCCCTGCCGCCACTCATCGTGATCGTTCGTGCGGCGCAGCGTAAGGGTCTCTGTCGCCCGGTCCGCAGCGGGGCAAGTAATTGCGAACCCGACATCAGCGTGAGAACATCAGATGAATCGGTCGCTGTCTCCCGCTGGGTGCCCGACCGAGTCACGGCCGGCGACCAGGACGACGCCGACGTTCCGTAGCAGCGAATCCGAAAGGCCCCCGCATGGTGACGCGACCTCCGATCCGCCTTCTGTGGGGCCACGCCGCGCTGACCCTCGAGTTGGCCGCTGACGCCGATGCGCCGGTGTGCCTGACCCGACTCGAGTCGATGGACGTACGTCGGGCCGAAACCGACGAGGGGGCGGGCATACGCCGATCCGGTCAGCCACTGGTCGAGGTGCTGATCGCGGGCGAAGGGCCGCCCTGGTCCGGGCCCCGGGGGGTGGGGACCGCGGTCGGGCTCCGGCTGCGCTACGTCAGCCATCGCGTCGGGAGCGCAGAGGGCTGGGTGGAGCTTGAGCTCGAGCAGGTGGACGACAAGGCCGGACTCCAGGTCCGGACATCGATCCGATCCCCGGAGGGCGTCCCGGCGATCCAGGTGTGCACCAGCGTTCGGGCGGTCGGTGCCGAGCCCGTGACGTTGCATGCGGTCAGTTCGCTCGTGACCGGCGCGTTCCGGCCCGGCGCCGGCGCGGACGGCATCGACGTGTACTGGGCGGAGAACGACTGGCTGGCCGAAAACCGATGGGAACGGCAGCCGCTGCGGAAGCGCCGGCTGCCGGACGTCGACGTCGCCACCTACGGGCTGAGACCGCGCGGCGCGCTGGTGATGGCCAGCCACGGTTCGTGGTCGTCGGGCGAGTACCTGCCCATGGGCGCGCTGGTCGACGCGGACAGCGGGCGGGCGTGGGCGTTCCAGGTGGAGCACAACGGGGCGTGGCGGTGGGAGGTGGGCGAGCATCTGGACGGCGTGTACCTGGCCGTTCACGGACCCGGTGACCGCGACCACCAGTGGCGCCAGACGCTCGATCCGGACCAGGGGTTCGCCGGCGTGCCGGTCGGTCTCGCGGTCGGCGACGGCGGCATGGAGTCGGCGATCGCGGCGCTGACCGCGTACCGGCGGGCGATCGTCCGGCCGCACCCCGACCGGGCAGCGCTGCCGGTGGTGTTCAACGACTTCATGAACACCCTGCGCGGCGACCCGACCACTGAACGGTTGCTGCCACTGATCGACGCCGCCGCGGCGGCCGGTGCCGAGTACTTCTGCATCGACGCCGGCTGGTACGCCGAGGACGGCGCGTGGTGGGACAGCGTGGGCGCCTGGACGCCCTCGCGTACGCGGTTCCCGGGCGGTCTGGGTGAGGTGATCGACCGGATCCGCGCCGCGGGGATGCGGCCGGGACTGTGGCTCGAGCCGGAGGTCGTCGGCATGCGCAGCCCGCTGGCGGACAGCCTCCCGCCCGACGCGTTCTTCCAGCGGGACGGCCGGCGGCAGGTCGAGAACGGCCGATACCACCTGGACCTGCGCCACCCCGCCGCGATCGCGCATCTGGACGCCACGGTCGACCGGCTGGTCAGCGAGTTCGGCATCGACTACTTCAAGCTCGACTACAACGTCAATCCCGGTCCCGGCACCGATGTGAAGGCCGAGGCACCCGGTGCCGGGCTGCTGGCGCACAACCGCGCTCATCTGCGCTGGCTCGAGGGCGTGCTGGACCGGCACCCGGGCCTGGTGCTGGAGAACTGCGGCTCCGGTGGCATGCGCATGGACTACGCGATGCTGGCCCGGCTGCAGCTGCAGTCGACCAGCGATCAGGAGAACCCGTTGCGCTATCCGCCGATCGCCGCGGCGGCGCCGATGGCCGTGCTGCCCGAGCAGTCCGCGAGCTGGGCCTACCCACAGTCGGACATGTCCGACGAGGAGATCGCGTTCACGATGGTCACCGGGTTGCTCGGCCGGCTCTACCTGTCCGGGCACCTCAACCGCATGACGGCCGATCAGCTCGCGCTGGTCCGCGACGGAGTCCACGCGCATAAGGCGATCCGCGGAGAGCTGGCCCGAGCGGTGCCGTTCTGGCCACTTGGCCTGCCCGAATGGGAAGACGGCTGGATCGCCCTCGGTCTGCGTGCGGGCGGCGAGAGCATCCTGGCCGTGTGGCGGCGGCCGGGCGCGGATGACGTCGTCGACCTGCCGATGCCGCACCTGCGCGGCGTCGACGCGGAGATCGACGTACTGTATCCGCGGCGACTGACCGCCTGGCCGGCCGACTGGGACGCCGACGCCGGCGCGCTCCGCCTCGTGGGCGGGCCTGCGCCCGCCGCCCGGGTCCTCCGGCTCCGGGATCCGCGTTGACGGGCGCCGACAGCCCTCCGTACGCCCCGAAAGGACAGGCCGTGAAGACCTTCACCGTGCCCGGCACCCAGATCGACGCGCCGAACGTCGTGCTCGGCCTGATGCGTATCGCCGACAAGACCGACGACGAGGTCCGCGGACTCGTCCGCACGGCCCGCGACGCCGGCATCGACTTCTTCGACCACGCCGACGTGTACGGAAACGAGCTGCACGGCTGCGAGCGTCGCTTCGCCGAGGCACTGCGGCTCACCCCGTCGCAACGCGACGAGATCACGCTCCAGACCAAGGCGGGGATCGTCAGGGAAGGGCCCTACTTCGACTTCTCCTACGACCACCTCATCGACTCGGTCGAGGGATCGCTGCGGGCCCTGCAGACCGACCGGATCGACATCCTGCTGCTGCATCGCCCGGACGCGCTGGTCGAGCCCGAGGAGGTCGCTCGTGCCTTCGACGACCTCGAATCGTCGGGCAAGGTCCGCCATTTCGGGGTCTCGAACCACACTCCACGCCAGATCGACCTCCTGCGGAGGTCGGTGCGCCAGCCGATCGTCGCCAACCAGCTGCAACTGTCGATCACCCACCAGCCGATCATCGCCCAGGGGGTCGCGGCGAACATGCTCAACGAGCAGCAGTCGGCGACCCTCGACGGCGGCGGAGTCCTCGACTACTGCCGGCTGAACGACATCACCGTCCAGGCGTGGTCGCCGTTCCAGGCGGGCTTCTTCAACGGCACCTTTCTCGGCTCGCCGGACTATCCCGAGCTCAACGCCGTGATCGACCGGCTCGCCGCTCGGCACCAGGTTCCGGCGATCGCCATCGCGACGGGGTGGATCACCCGCCATCCCGCGCGGATGCAGGTTGTGCTCGGCACCACCAACCCGGACCGCGTCAGCGGCGCCGCCCAGGGATCCGACCTGCCGCTCACCCGGGCCGACTGGTACGAGCTCTTCCGCGCCGCCGGACATCGAGTGCCGTAACCCGCACGACCACCGCGACAACGAGCGTCCCGGCCCTGGCGGCGTGTCAGTCGGTGATGAGGTCGAACGACTCCGCGGTGCCGATCGTCGTGCTGGTCGCGATGAGCGGGGAGGCTCCACCGTCGGCGGCGGTGACATAACGGTCGTTGGCCTCTGCGCGCAGACTGATCGAGCCGTTGGCGTTGTCCACGCGCTGGAATGTCTCCCAGACCCCGATGGCGGTGCGGCTGGCGATCAGCGGTTCGGCCCCCGCGTCCTCCGCGCACACGTACTGGCCGTTGGCATGGGCGCGCAGCGCCACACCACCACCGCCCAGATCGACGAGGTCGAACTGTTCCCACGGCCCGATGGCGGTGCGGTTGGCGAGGAGGGCCTCGGCTCCCGCGTTCTCCGCACAGACGTACTGGTTGTTCGCCCGGGAACGAAGGCTGACCACCGGGGTGGGACGGAAGGTGAGCTGATAGGTCGTGTCAGCGGTGGTGGCGAAGGTGACGACGGTGGGTTCCGGACGTTGGACGGTCACCTGTTGGCCGTTGGCCGTGACGTCCGCCGGCGAAGTGGTGCGTACCCGAACGGTGCGCGCGCGGTTGGCGTGGAGGGTGGCCTCGGCGATGCCGCCGTTCTGCCAGGTGATGTCGATGGTGTCGCCGCCTCTGGCGCGCAGTCCGGTCACCGTGCCGTTGGGTAGTTCGGGGGGCAGCGCGGGCAGGAGTTCGAGCTCGTCGGTGTGGGACTGGAGCAGCCATTCGGTGATGCCGGCGGTGGCGCCGAAGTTGCCGTCGATCTGGAACGGCGGGTGCAGGTCGAAGAGGTTGGGGGCGGTGCGGTCGGGGGTGAGCTGGTCGCGCAGCAGCTGGTAGGAGTGGGCGCCGTCGGCCAGCCGGGCCCAGAAGTTGATCTTCCAGGCGAGGGACCAGCCGGTGCCGGCATCACCGCGCCGCCCCAGGGTGACCCGGGCGGCCTGGGCCAGATCGGGGGTGCCACGAACGGTGATCTGGTTGCTGGGGTGCAGCCCGTAGAGGTGGGAGACGTGCCGGTGGCCCTGTTCGGGGGCGCCGGCGTCCCAGTCCGCCTGCCACTCCTGGAGCTGCCCCTGACCACCGATCTTGGTGGGCGCCAGACGGTCGCGGCCAGCTCGGGCACCGTGCCGCGGAAGTCCGCATCGACGCCCAGCAGCGTCGCGGCCTCGGCGACCGCCCCGAACAGGTCCCGGATGATCTGCATGTCCATGGTGGGCCCGGCGCAGACCGAGACGCCGGAGTGGTGGGGGTTCTCCGGTGAGTTGGACGGGCAGGTCACCATGGCCCCGGTGTTCGGGTCCTGGACGAGGGTGTCGACGAAGAACTGCGCGGCTCCCTTGAGGGCCGGGTAGCGGTCACGGAGGGCGTCGAGGTCGCCGGTGAAGCGGTAGTGCTCCCAGACATGCAACGCAAGCCATGCCCCGCCGGTCTGCCACATGCCCCACAACGCACCATCGACGGGGGCGGTGCCGCGCCAGCCGTCGGTGTTGTGGTGGCACACCCAGCCGCCGGCGCCGTACTGGACGCGCGCGGTCTGCTGGCCGGCGACGGAGAGATCCTCCACCAGCTGAAGCACTGGCTCCATCAGCTCGATGAGGTTGGCCGGTCCGGCGGGCCAGTAGTTCATCTCGGTGTTGATGTTGACCGTGAACTTCGAGCCCCACGACGGGCGCAGCGCGTCGTTCCAGATTCCCTGGAGGTTGGCGGGCTGGGTGCCGGGGCGGGAGCTGGAGATCAGCAGGTACCGGCCGAACTGGAAGAACAACGACACCAACTGCGGGTCATCACCGCCGGCGAAGCCGGCCACCCGCTGGTCCGTGGGCTGCTCGGCGGCCGAGGTGGTGCCCACATCGAGTGGGTCCGGTTGAAGTACTGCTGGTAGTCGGTGACATGGCGGGAACGCAGCTCGTCGTAGGCGCGGTTGCCCGCCGCCAGCAGCGGGGTGAGCGCACGGCTGTTCTGGTCGGCGTTCAGGTCCCGGTAGGAGGTGTAGTTGGTGCCGATCGACACCAGCAGCGTGACCGAGTCGGCGCTGCTGACGGTGAGGGTGCCGTTCTGGCTGGTCACCGAGCCGCCGGTGGCGCGGACGGTGGCCAGCGCTCGGAACCGCACCCGGCCGGCGATCCCGTTCACGGTCTCCCCCGATCCGTCGAGCCCGACGGTCAGCGGGTCGGGGGAATGGCGGGAGCTGGACTGTGGGCTGTCGAAGGTGGCGGAGAACGAGATCCGCCCGTTCGTGCTCGCCGTGAGCCGGAGCACGATGACCTGGTCGGCGGCGCTGGCGAAGGTCTCCCGGGTGTAGGTGACGCCGTCCCGGGTGTAACGGGTCAGGGCGACGGCGGTCGTCAGGTCGAGCTCGCGGTGGTAGTTGGTGGCCGACCCGCCGGAAGGGAAGGTCAACCGCAGGTTCCCGACCGTCTGGTAGGGCAGCTCGCCGAGCGGGCTGCCCATGAAACGGCTGTCGATCAGCGACTGCGCGCCGCCCCAGTCGCCCGCGAACACCCGGCGCCTGATCTCCGCGAGATTGGCCGGCCCGTTGGGATTGGCCGGATCGTACGGCCCGCCGGCCCACACCGTGTCCTCGTTCAGCTGGAGTTGCTCGGCCTGGACGCCGCCGAAGACCATGGCGCCCAGCCGACCGTTGCCGATCGGCAACGCCTCCAGCCACTCGGAGGCCGGCTCCGGATACCACAGGCGCAGGTCGTGGTCCTGGCGGGCCTGGCCGTCCCGGGCGGTTGCCGCCGAGGCGCCGGCCCGCGCGGGCGTGGCGGCCGCCGCGCCGGTGGCGGCACCGGCGGCCGCACCCGCCGCGGAGAGGGCGAGGAACTGTCTGCGATTCGTGCGGGGAGACATGGCGGCTCCTGTGTCGGAGGGCGTCGGCGCGGCGCTCAGCGGGGCGGGCGCGCGTCCGTACTTGTGTGCGGCAGGTCAGCCAGTGATGAGGTCGAACGACTCCGCGGTGCCGATCGTCGTGCTGGTCGCGATGAGCGGGGAGGCTCCGCCGTCGGCGGCGGTGACATAGCGGTCGTTGGCCTGTGCGCGCAGGCTGATCGAGCCGTTGGCGTTGTCCACGCGCTGGAATGTCTCCCAGACGCCGACGGTGGCGCGGTTGGCGATGAGCGGGGAGGCGCCGCCGTCGTCGGCGCAGACGTACTGGTCGTTGGCCCGGGAGCGGAGCGCGACGGCTCCTCCGCCGAGGTCGACCAGGTCGAACTGCTCCCACGGTCCGACGGCGGTGCGGTTGGCGACCAACGGCTCCGCCCCAGCGTTCTCCGCGCACACGTACTGGCTGTTCGCTCGGGCGCGGAGGCTCACCAGTGACGACGGGCCGGGGGCGACCTCGGTCGCCAGCTCGAAGCGCTCCACGGTCACGGCGCCGCCGAGGGACGCCGTCGCGTGGTTGAAGATGGCGAACCGGTAGCCCATGAAGAACTGCCACTCGTTCTTCAGCGTGAAGCCGGGGCCGAGCGCTGCGAACGTCACGCCGTTCGTGCTGTAGGAGAAGTGCGCCTGACGACCGCTTCCCGGGCGGATGTCGGCCTCGGCCCGCAGCCAGATCCGGCCGCCGGAGACGTTTGCGCTGCCCTGCTCGGAGCCGGTTCCTGTGGTGTTCCAGTTGCTGTCCATGGTGAGACCGCTGACCATCACCACCCGAGTCGCGCCGCTGTCGCGCTTGATGCCGATCCAGGCGGAGGAGTCGCGCAGGAGCGCGAGTCCGGCCCGGTCACCGTCCCGCATTCCGGTGTAGTCGAGCTCGATGGTGGCGGTGGAGGTGGGGCCCTGGATGCGGTGGGTGAGGGTGTTGCGGGCGGAGTAGAGGTCGTTGGTCACCGTCGCGGCCTGGAGACTCAGCCCGTTGTTCACCGACCATCTGGCGTCGTCCGGGTTGTGGTTCCACTCCCACTGCGGCTTCAGGGTGGTGCCGTCGAAGGTGTCGACGCCGATGAGTGGGGTGACCTGGCGCGGCGGCGGCGGCAGGTTCGGCATGGCGTACGAGGTGCCCCAGGCGCCGTTCATGAGCTGGAGTTGGGGCCATCCGTCCGAGGTCCAGGTGATCGGGGCCAGGACGGGGACCCGGCCGCCGGGGTAGGCGTCCACGAAGGCCATGTAGTACCAGTCGCCGTTCTGGGTCTGCACGAGCCCGCCCTGGTGCGGGACGCCGCCGCCGGAGATCGGACCTCGTAGGTCGAGCAGGAGCTGCCGCAGGGTGTAGGGGCCGAAGGGTCCTGAGGTCGACTTGAGGACGTACTGACCGTTGGCCGGCCGGGTCAGGAAGATGTAGTAGTTCCCGTTGATCTTGTAGAAGCGGGAGCCCTCCAGCGTGCCGATGCTCGACGGGGTGCTGAAGACCTGCTGGGTGCGGACCTGGCTGCGTGCGTCGGACGACAGTTGGGCCACGTGGATGGAGGTGTTTCCGTAGGCCACGTACGGGGTGTTGTCGGTGTCGAAGAGCAGTCCGGCGTCGTAGTAGGTGGGCAGTGTGGTGAGCCGGTTCCAGGGGCCCTCGACGGCGGTGGCGGTGTAGACGTACGACTGGGTGAAGTCGATCTGGCCAAGCCAGTAGAACGTGCCGTTGCTGGGGCGGTGGCCCAGCGAGGAGGCCCAGATCCCTCGGACGTAGCCGCGGCCGCCGTTGAGGTCGTACTTGGAGCCGAAGTCCAGGCGCGGCACCGAATGGCCGGCGAACTCCCAGTTGACCAGGTCGTAGGAGCGCAGGATGGGCGCGCCCGGCGAGTAGTGCATCGTCGAGGCGGAGTAATAGTAGGCATCACCGACGCGGATGACGTCGATGTCCGCGAAGTCCTGCCAGATCACCGGATTGGTGAAGTCCGCCAGGGCGGACGGCGCGGGGTGCTGTTGCGCCGCGGCGCGGCTCAACGACGCGGACGCCGCGGTCAGGCCGGCCGCTGCCGCGAGCACCCCCCGGCGACTGTAGTTCTGATGCTGCCATGACATGACTCGAGACACTCTCCTTCGTGGCGAGACGAGGAACCGGCGGGCCGGATGGGCGGCGACGAGCTGGGGCCACGACCTGGGCGCCCCCGCATGGGCGGCGGGGGCGCCGGATGGTGGTCAGCAGGTGGAGTTGGTCTGGGTGAGCAGGCCCATGCGCCACGGCAACTGGCTGTAGTCCCCGCCGGAGCTCGGGTTCATGCCCTGGTAGAGAAACTGCAGGTCGCACGGGTTGATGGTGAGGGTCTGATCGCTGTTCGCCCTGATCAGCTCGCCGTGGCTGATGTCCTGGGTCCAGGCCCCCGACGGGAAGGTCACGTTGTTGGACCGGGCGAAGGGGTTGGACTCGCTGGCGGCGAGCGCGGTCCATGGGCCGGCGAGGCTGTTGGAGGTGAAGGAGCGGTACCAGCGCCGGCCGTTGGACCCGATGGCCTCCTGGAGCAGGAGATACTCGTCGGTGTCCCCGACCTTGTAGACCGCGCTGCCCTCGAAGAGATTGTTCTTGGAATCCTGGAGGGCGATGACGGTGTTGCCGAAGCCGTTGGGGAAGTTGGCCATCGAGGTCTGGGCGCGGTAGATGTGGCCGTTGTCGTCGCTGGAGAACAGGTGGCAGTTGGCCGAGTCGCAGATCACCCAGAAGTCGAGCCAGTTCCCGTTGCCGATGTTCTGCCGGACGATGTCCGGCATGCTGCTCATGAAGTTCCGCGGGGTGGACCAGGACCTCGGGTTGCTGGGATCGCTGCTGACCGAGTACGACGGAAGTCCCGTCTGGTAGACCAGGTACCACAGGTTCTGCGGGGCGAAGTAGAACACCTGTGGAGCCGCGCGGTATCCGGTGCCGACGCCGGAGGCGGTGTCCAGGAAGGTGTGTTGCGCGTTGGCCATCTGTGACCAGTCGGGGGCGGCGAAGTGCACCAGGTTCCAGCCGCCGCTGCGGCTGGCGGTGGTGGCGTAGACGTGCCACTGGTTGTTGTGCCGGACGACCGAGTAGTCCTTGATGGCGACGATGTCGTGGCTGCCGTCCGACTTCGGTCCGGCCAGCACGCCGCTGGAGCTCCACTGGAAGGACGAGGGCAGCGACGAGTCGGGCGGATTGCCGCTGCCGACGGGGACGAGTTGCCATTGCTGGTTGGTGCCGCCCCAGTCGGCGTACTGGACGATGTTCGCGCCGTCGGTGGTATCGGCGCCCTGCACCTCCAGCGCCTTTCCGCTGTTGCGGTTGATCAGACGTACGTAGCCGCTGTCGGAGTCGGCGAGCCGGAACTGTTGGTTGGCCGCGTTGTTGTCGCTCCACTGGACGATGCTGCCGCCGTCGGCGGTGGAGAAGTTGTAGACGTCGAGCACCTTGCCCGAATGTCTGGATTTCAGCCGGTAGTAGCCGTTGCCGGAGTCGACGAACTGCCACTGCTGCTGGGCCTGGTCGTTCCGCGACCACTGCGTGATCCGCGCCCCGTCGTTGGTCGCCAGGTTGTACACGTCCAACGCCTTGCCACTGTTGCGGTTCACCAGCACGTACCAGGCGCTGGTGTCGACGGTCGCGGCCGAGGCGGGCGCGGCGCCGAGCACGGTCGTCAGGCCCGCCAGGAGGGAGACCACGACGGACACGATCACCGCGCCCAGTCGACGCCGTCGCCGGGCCCAGCGGCGCGACTCTCGGGACGCTCGTATCCGCGGCGCCGTCGGCATGTCTTCTGTCCCGGTCATGGGAGCTCCGTTTCGTCGTCAGGGCCAGACCGCGTTGCCCGCGCCCGTGGCCGCAGGAGAAGGTGCCGCCTTCGGTCACCGGCGCTCCGGTCGTGGTGCGTGGCGGAGGCGCCGGTGCCGTTGCCAGGCGGCGGCAACGGCCGGGGGTCCTACCGGACTCCCCTGACGTCTGGAGATGAGCTCCCGTCACGCCGTCCCGCGCGACGGGAGCACCACATGGCGGTCCCTGCCTGACTAGCCGACGCGCACCAGCTGCCATTGCTGGTTGGTGCCGCCCCAGTCGGCGTACTGGACGATGTTGGCGCCGTCCGTGGTAGCGGAGCCCTGCACCTCCAGCGCCTTTCCGCTGTTGACGTTGATCAGGCGTACGTAGCCGTCGCTCTGGACGGTGGGCCGGAACTGTTGGTTGGTGGTGTTGTTGTCGGCCCACTGGACGATGCTGCCGCCGTCGGCGGTGGAGTAGTTGTAGACGTCGAGCACCTTGCCCGAATGTCTGGACCTGATCCGGTAGTTGCCGTTGCCCGAGTCCACGAACTGCCACTGCTGCTGGGCCTGGTCGTTCCGCGACCACTGCGTGATCCGCGCCCCGTCGTTGGTCGCCAGGTTGTACAGGTCCAACGCCTTGCCGCTGTTCCGGTTCACCAGCACGTACCAGGCGCTGGTGTCGATCCCGGTGGGCGGTGTCGAGTCGTCCTCGTTGAGCGCGTTGAGCACCGAGGTGTAGGCGGCCTTCTTGTTCCCCGAGTTGTCGAAGAGCAGCGGGTTCTGACCGGTCCGCCACGAGTCGCTGTCCCGGATACCCCAGACGGTGATGCCCGTGCAGCGCGCGACGGCCATGCAGGCCCGGGTGACGGTGGAGTAGACGTTGGCCTGGTTCGAGCCCGAGATGTCAAGCTCGGTGATCTGCACCTCGACGCCCAGGTCGGCGAAACGCTGGAGGTTCGCCTGGTAGTCGCTGGGCACGGAGTTGGTCAGGTGGGACTGGAACCCCACGCAGTCGATGGGCACGCCGCGGGCGATGAAGTCGCGGACCATGTTGTAGATCGCGGTGCTCTTGGCGTTGATGCCGTCGGTGTTGTAGTCGTTGTAGCAGAGCTTCGCGTTCGGGTCGGCGGCGCGGGCCGCGCGGAAGGCGGCCTCGATCCAGTCGTTCCCGGTGCGTTGCAGGTTCGAGTCGCGGCGTGCCCCGCTGTTGCCGTCGGCGAAGGCCTCGTTCACCACGTCCCAGGCGTAGATCTGACCGCGGTAGTGGCTGGCGACCTGGGTGACGTGGTTGATCATCGCCGACCGCAGCGAGCTGCCCTCCATCCCCTGCGCCCAGCCCGGCATCTGGGAGTGCCAGAGGAGGGCGTGTCCGCGCACGTCCATGCCGCGCTGCAGGGCGTAGTTCAGGATCCGGTCACCCGAGCTGTAGTTGAACGAGCCACGGGACGGCTCGGTGGCGTCCCATTTCATCTCGTTCTCCGCGGTGACGCTGTTGAACTCCCGATCCAGGATCGAGGTGTAGACGCTGTCGCCGAGCTTGCCCCCGGCGACGGCCGTGCCGAAGTACCGTCCGCTCTCGGCCGCCGAGGCACCCAGTGTGGTGCCGGCCTGGGCGGAGCCGGCGAGCGCCATGGTCATTCCCGAGGCGACGAGCGCGATGGTGAGCAGCATCACCAGCGCTCTGAGCCGTCTCAGCGGGCTGAGCGGGGCAGTCCCTGCGCCCGCCCGAATCGGTTGGTCCATGATTCGTCCCTTCTGAAGTAGTCACAGGTGCGCCGCCGCTCGCCCGGGCGGACGCGGCTCTGGCCCGGGACACGTCGGAGGTACTGGCTGCGGCACTCCTGCGCGCCCGCCGGTGGACGCGGGCGACGTCGTGAGATGTCAGCCGTCGACGAGGTCGAACGACTCTGGGGTGCCGATCGTCGTGCCGGTCGCGATGAGCGGCGCGGCTCCGCCGTTGGGGGCGGTGACATAACGGTCGTTGGCCTCTGCGCGCAGGCTGATCGAGCCGTCGGCGTTGTCCACGCGCTGAAAGGTCTCCCAGAGGCCGATGGCGGTGCGGTTGGCGACCAGCGGCTCGGCACCCGCGTTCTCCGCGCACACGTACTGGCCGTTGGCCTGCGCGAGGAGCGCGACGGCGCCTCCCCCGAGGTCGACCAGGTCGAACTGCTCCCAGGGACCGATGGCGGTGCGGTTGGCGACCAGCGGCTCGGCACCCGCGTTCTCCGCGGAAACGTACTGGTTGTTGGCCCGGGCTCGAAGGCTGACCACCGACGAGGGGAGGGAGGTGAGAGTGGATTCCCATCGGGTCGTGGTGGTGCCGGAGGTGGCGTCGGTCTGGAGGCGGTCGCGGGCGGCGGTGTCGGCGTACAGGCTCCAGCGCATCCAGTCCACGTAGGTGGCGACGGTCTGGGTGTGGTTGTAGCCGCTCCAGATGTACTGGTCGTGCCCGGTGCCCAGGTGGGTCAGGAACGCCTTCGGCGCGGGCAGTTCCCCGTAGGCGGTGCGGGCGGAGGAGTACTGGCAGATCGGGTCCTGGTCGCCGTGGACGAACAGCACGTTGGCGGCCACCTGGCCGGCGGGGTTGCCCATGTCGACGCAGGCGAAGGGAACGGCCGCGGCGACGCGGTCGTCCGGCCAGGCGGTGAGGATGCCGTGGGTGGTCATCCCGCCCAATGAGTGCCCGGCCACCCCAACACCGACGGCGGTGTCGAGGTGGCCGGCGAACGGGTCGCCCGACGTCGTGTTGAGGGCGAGGGTGCGGGTGATGACCTCGGAGACGTCCATCGACTGGTTGCCGTTGTAGACGTCCTGGATGTTGCCCTCGGTACCGGAAGAGGTGGTGGGGAACACCGGCGCGGGAACGACGAAGCCGGCCTCGGCCAGGGGACGGACCAGCGGTGCGTAGCTCTCCGGGTTACCGCCCAGGCCATGGCTGAACTCGCAGACGGGGAAGACCCCGTCCGCGAGGGGAGCGTTGGTGACGGGATTGCCGCCGGGGGTGCCGGCGGCGGGGTAGAAGATCCGGGTGATCAGCCGTCGGTTGCCACGGCTCCAGGCGTACTCCCGCACCCCGATGGCGAAACGCTGGGTCGGCGCGTCCAACGGAATGGTGGCGGCGCCACGTGCCTGACCGGCCCCGAGCAGGGACGCACCCGCTCCGGCGGCTCCGGTCGTGCTCAGGGCCAACATCGATCTCAGGATGGAACGCCGTCTCATCGACACGGGGAACTCCTCAGGTGACGCGGGTGGGCGAGGCGTGGGCGGTGCGACCTCGAGGGCGCTCTGGTGGCCGGGGCGGCGACCTGCGGAGCGGTTGCCCAGGGCGCCTCGCGGCGCTGTGGGTGATGGTCGTGCGGACGTGCCAGGTGTGCTGTCGAGCGGCTCGACTGGAGGACCATCCACACGGCGACCCTGTGTCCTCAGGAGCCCGGCAACCCGGCGCGCGTGGGGAGATTCTCAGCAGAAATGACAGGTGGTGCACGTGCGGTCGTGCGATGGCCTGCGGGACGGGCACAAGCCAGGACGGTCAGAAAAGTTCGATATCACGAACAATGACCGATGTGTCAGACGTCTACGGATAAAGATAAGGGTCCGACGGGTGGCGTCAACACCCTTCGGTCACTTTTTTTCAACAAGACTCACGAAAACAACAGCCTGTGCAGGCCGAGCCGCGGCCGGCCAGGGGTTCGGCTCCCGGTCCGGAGCACCGCAGGGGCGGTACGGAGCCCCTCACCAAGAGGACCAGGGCGACGAAACGATTCAAGTGGGATGCGTAGACTGCAGGGGTGACCTCCACCGATGTGAACGCTCCCGGTGACGGGCCGCAGCCCCAGCCGTTGACCATCGCGCAGCTCGCCGAGCGCGCCGGCGTCTCCGTCGCAACCGTGTCGAAGGTGGTCAACGGGCGGGCCGATGTCGCCGCCGAGACCCGAGAGGTCGTCGAAGGGCTGATCCGCCGCCACGGGTACCGGCGGCAGAAGAAGGCCGGCGGGCCGGCGCCGATGCTGGAGGTGGTCTTCCACGAGCTGGCGGGCCCCTACCCCGTCGAGATCGTCAGGGGCGTCCAGCGGGTCGCCGGTGAGCGTTCCCTCGCCGTCGCGGTCACGGAGCTCCAAGGCCGCCGCACGCCGGGGCTCGGCTGGGTCGAGGGTCTCCTGGCCCGGCGCCCCACCGCGGTCATCGCGATCTTCTCGGGGCTCACCGACGCCCAGCAGAGCCAGCTGCGCAGCCGCGACATCCCGCTCGTGCTGGTCGATCCTCCCGCGGAGCCGGCCTACGACTGTCCGTCGGTCGGGGCCAGCAACTGGAGTGGCGGGATGTCCGCCACCCGCCACCTCCTCCAGCTGGGACACCGCCGCATTGCCATCGTCGCCGGACCACCCGACGCCCTCGCCAGCCGGGCCCGGCTGGACGGATACCGCGCCGCCATGGACATCGCCGGCGCCCCGGTGGACGACACACTGGTCCGCATCGGCGACTTCCAGGTCGAGGACGGCATCACCCACACCCGCGAGTTGCTGCGGCTGCCGGAGCCGCCCACGGCGATCTTCGCCTGCAACGACGGCTCGGCCCTGGGCGTGTATCGGGCGGCCGCCGAGGCCGGCCTGCGCATCCCGGAGGACCTGAGCGTCGTCGGCTTCGACGATCTTTTTCCCTCCCAGTGGCTCACTCCATCGCTGACCACCGTGCGGCAACCACTCGCCGAGATGGCAACCGCTGCCGCGACCATGGCGATCGACCTCGTGCGCGGAAACGCGCCCGATCAGATGCGGGTCGAGCTCACCACCAAGCTGATCGTTCGCAACAGCACCGCCGCGCCGCCCGGCGACCAGACGGCCTGAACCGGCACCGGCCCCGATTCGCGGGCCGGAGAACGCCCCGGTCGCCTTGGCCGGGCGTGACCGGCAGCGGCGTCAGCCCCGTTCCCGCACGCTGACGACGGTAGCTGTCCGCACACGGTCGTCCAATCGGCGATGGCAGGCATCGATGGTTCATCTCTCATCTTCTCCTCGCCGAGCGGACGCACGGTGAAAAATGACCAGTAGTGGTGAGTTGGACCAACGCGCCCGAGGTCGTGCGCTGCCTACCGTTGTCCGCATGATGACAACGACGGCCACGCAGCATCTGCTCAGCTCGGTGCAGATGGCGCACTTCGTCTCCCACGGGTCGCTGCGCATGGACGCCGTGGTTCCGGCGGAGATGAACGCCGAGGCGATGGAGGTCCTTCCCGGCGGCGTCCCGGCGGTGCCGTACGGCACACCCGTGCCCGACGCGTATCCCGAGGGGTCCTTCGTGCGACGCCTCATCGAACTACCCCGGGTGGCGGGCGCGCTGCACAGCCTCGTCGGCCCGGGCCCGAACATCGACCACCACGCCGTGCACATCCGCCAGCCGCACGAGGGCCAGGCGCAGCCGCTGCACGCGGACGCGATCATCGATGTTCGACCGGACGCGTTCGACGTCCAGCTCATGTACTACCCGAGCGAGGTGACGCTTCAGATGGGCGGCACGCTCAGCGTGCCCGGCAGTCATCTGCGGCGTACTAACGAGAGCGACACCGGCCGGTACCAGAACCTGCGTGGCCAGAGCCGACTGGTCTGCCCGGCGGGCACGGTGGTCTTCCTCCACCACGGTCTCTGGCACGGCGGCCGGCGCAACGACAGTGACACCCCGCGCTACATGTTCAAGATCCGCTTCAACCCGACGGTGCGACAGCGACGGCTGTGGGACACCTCGGACCTGGCCGACCCGCGGGTGACGGCGGAACTGGACGCTCATTTCCCCTGGTACGAACACGCGACCGGCCGCCTGGAGAGGTACAACCGCGTGCTGCTGTGGCGGGCGCTGACCGGCGACGACGACTTCGACCTCGAATACTGGGTGACCCGCGTCTCGAACCGGCCGCAGGAGGCTGCCGCATGACCGCGACTCCCCCCGGCTCCGAGCCCTCGTCCGCCTCCGTTCCCGGCGTGCGCCAGCAGGTCCTCGTGTTGTACCTGGCGACCTCCGCGCTGGACTCCGAGGTCGTCGGCTGGTCACGCTACGACGGCACCGGTCGCACCTCACCGACCACAGGCGACGCCGAGGAACCGCCCTACGCGACGGGCGTGGCAGCCCTGTGCGCCGGCTGGCGCCTGATTCAGGCGGCCCAGCTGATCCCGCCCTATCCGGGACACGAACACGACGTGTCCTTCCTCAAGCACGAGTTCTTCTTCGAAAAGCTCGTGGACGCGTCAACTACTCGGCCGTAAACGACCGAGCTTGTTGACTCGGTTCGTACGGCTTTGCTGATGCTCCCGGCTGTCCCCTACGACAGGACGGTGACGGGTCACATTTACCGGTCCCTATCTGTGCGGGGGACGGGATCGGGCATGTTGACGAATACCCACGCCGTGGCTCCTCGCCGTGCGATGTTGGCCCCGGCGACGTGGTCGGCCGGCCCAGCGAGGCCGCACCGACGACAGTGGAAGTGGTCCCGAGTGGGCCGGTTGGCTCTCTCGGTGTGGCCGCAGCGCGGGCAGCGCTGCGAGGTGTAGGCCGAGTCCACCTCGATGAACGGTGCTCCGGCGCGTTTGGCCTTGTGGGCGATGAACGAGCCGAGTTGGTGGAATGGCCAGGAGGGCTGGCGTGCTCGCTGGTCGCGGGGAACCGTGACCCGCTCGCGGATGCCCTGGAGCTGTTCCAGGGCGAGGCCGAGTTCGGTGCGTTGGGCGACAGCAACGACAGTCTTGGCGATCGTGTGGTTGATGTGGGTGGCGCGTCGGGCCTCACGGCCGAACGGCAGCCCCTGACGAGGCGCCAGTTGATTTTCGGGTCATACCGGATCACGAGCGTCGAGCCTGGCAGCAACCCATCCCGGGCCGCAGCTCAACTATCACAGTTGATCTTCTTACCCGCGTCGTAGCCGCGGCTGGCGGCGCCGACGGTGGAGGCGCCCTTCACGGACTGGGAGTCCACGATCAGCGTGACGGGGTAGGGGCAGCGGCCCTTGCCGGTTCGGATGCGGCGGCGGAGCTGGTCGCGCCCATCGAGCCGTTCGGCTACGGCATTTCCGTAACACCATCCCCCGACGCCCGCCGCCGGCAGGCCCGCACCCGACACCGCGTCGAGCAGTACACCGCCGACCGCGCCCGCTCCACCCCAACCGTCCAGGACCGGCCGCGCACCGGGCACTCCGCCTGCTCACCCCGCTGCATCGCCGCCACCCGCCGCCGAGCTGCCTGCAACCGCCGCCACCGACGCGACCTGCACCGACCCGAGCAGAACACCGCCCCCCGCCGCCATCGACGCCGGCAACGGATCACCACACTCCCGGCAGCACCGCCGGCCCGCCTGGCCCGATGCCACGCCACGATCATCCGACCAGACCAGACCTCAGACCAGGGTTCCACTCCGGCACGGAGGTACGCGTGGTCGCCCGCATCGGCCCGCTGTCCACGGTGGTGGCGTCACGGCCGGTGCCCGGCCGGACCCGTGACGCTCGGCATCGAGGTGACCGGGGGCCCTGCCGCCCCACGACGCGCGGACCGGACCCGACACCGTCTCGCTCGGGGTCGAGGAGTCGGACGGCACGTTCACCGTGCTCGGCGCTCTCGATGGCCGCTACCTGTCCACCGAAGTGGCCGGCGGCTTCACCGGCAGTGTCATCGGCATGTACGCCACGGCGGGCACCGTGCGTTTCGACTGGTTCCACTATGAGCCGCTTCCCATTGGCCACTGAAGCGGGGGCCTTGCGCCCAAGCCCGACGGCGGCACGGAGCGGGTGACGCTCCGTGCCGCCGAGGACCTGGCGCCTCAGTCTGGGATCAGTCGGAGAACTGCCACCAGTTGACGTTGAACAGGTTGCCGCTTCCGCCGGTGTACCTGAAGTAGACGTCGTGTGTCTGCGTCGCGCCGCTCACCGGGCAGGAGACGGTCACCCAGCTCTGCCAGCCGCCGGTGCCGGGAACGTCGCACGTCCCGACGAGCGGGCCGTTGGCGCTGTCCAGCCGAACCTCGATGGAGCCGCCGCTGGTTGCCGAGGCCACCCTGGCGTCGAAGGAGCTCGCGCCGGCGCCGAAGGCGGCGCCCTTCACCCTGGTCCAGTCCCCGTTCTCGATCCATCCGACGTTCATTCCGCCTTCGCTGGAGGGCTCCGTCTCGACGCCGGATGCCCAGGCGATCGTTTCGGCCTCCTGGCGGGCATAGGGATCCAGGGTGCCCACCTGGGGTGCCCCGGTGTCGGACATGGTGATCGTCGGGAACGAACCGTCGGCGTTGTACTCGAACCTCTCCACGGCGACCGAGCGGGTGAAGCCACCGCCGCCCGGCAACGCGCCGTTGTGGTAGAAGAAGTACGAGTCTCCGTTGAAGTCGATGACTCCGGGATGATTGGTGAAACTGGCGCCCTGGGTGGGCATGATCGTCCCTCGGTAGGTCCACGGACCCGTGGGGCCGGGGGCCGTTGAGTAGGCGATGAACTCAGAGCAGCACTGCGCCGCGAACACCATGTAGTACAGCCCGTTGCGCTTGTAGACCCAGGGCGCCTCTTCGTACAGGGTCGGACGGTCTGGATTCCCTTGTCGGGCGCCGAACCCCGCGGTGGTGAGGGGGATCTGGGTCGGGCCGCCCGAGAAGGACGTCATGTCCTGGTTCAGCTTCACGTACCACAGGTTCGGATTGCCCCAGTACAGATACGCCTGCCCGTCGTCGTCGATGAACACCGCGGGGTCGATCTCGCCGTTCTCCACCAGCGGATGACCGAGAGCGTCCTCGAAGGGACCGGTGGGACTGTCCGAGACCCCCACGCCGATGGCCATCCTGCCGGTCGCCCGGTTCTTCACCGGAACGTACCAGTAGAACTTGTCGTTCCTGGAGACCACATGACCAGCCCACGCGTCCGCGCTCGCCCATGCGAACGTCTCAAGGCTCATGGGCGAGCCGTGATCGGTCCAGTTCACCATGTCCGAGGACGACCACACCCGCCACTCCTTCATGGTGAAGTAGGTTGAGCCGTCCTCGTCGTGTCCGGTGTAGAGGTACACCTTGCCGTCGTGCACCAGCGGAGCCGGGTCGGCCGTGTAGATCGTCTGGATGATGGGATTGTCCGCCTTGGCCGCGGTGGGCTGAAAGACGGACAGGACGCACAGGAGGCTGACCAGCCAGGCGACGCGGCGCCCGGGTCTCAGCTGGGCCAGGAGTGGTGCTGTGAAGATCACTGTGTGCCTCCAAGCAGTTAGGTGGTGGTCGGGAAGCGACCGTTTCCTGGCCAGCCGTGCCGCTCAACCGGCGCTGTCCAGGCCGAGGAATTCGATCGCCTGCTGTTCCAGTCCGCCCGGCAGTCCGTGCCCCGAGCCCTCGAAGCTGTTCGCCTCGACGATGGCCTGGGTGCCGGTGCCGCCGTAGCGGGTACGGGTCAGGCTCGGCTGCGGGCTGTCGGTGAACTCCGGGCTCTGGCTCAGGCCGTGGACGTCCGTCCACTGCTTGATCTCCTCCTCGAAGTTCGGGTACGCGAGGATGTCGTCCACGGTGCCGTGCCAGAGCTGCATGCGCGGGTACGGGCCGGTGTAGCCGGGGTAGGCGGCGCGTACCAGATCGCCCCATTCCTGCGGCGTGTGGGTGATCTGGCCGTTGGCGCACTCGCTGTTCCACTCGGAGCCGTTGGTGGTGGCGAAGCATCCGAAGGGCACACCCGAGAACGCCGCGCCCGCGGCGAAGACGTCGGGGTAGACGCCGAGCATGACGTTGGTCATCATTCCGCCGGACGAGCCACCGGTGACGAAGAGACGGCTGGTGTCGGCGCCGTACGCCTCGACGGTGTGGTCGACCATCGACATCAGGCCCACCGGGTCGCTGCCGCCGTCACGGCTCAGGGCCGCGGGCGAGGACACGTCCCAGCACTGGCTGCTGCGGGTGACCGTCGGGTAGATCACGATGAAGCCGTACTGGTCGGCGAGCGAGGCGAACTGCGTGCCGCTGTAGTAGGCCTCGCCAGTACCCGTGCAGTAGTGAAGGGCCAGGAGCACGGCCGGCCGTTCGGTGACGTTGTCGGGCACGTAGAGGTGCATGCGGAGGTCGGACGGGTTCGCACCGAAGTCGGTGACCTCGGTGAGCTGGGCGGCGGAGATGGAGGTCGCTCCCGTGACGGACCCCGGTGCGGTGGCCGGGGCCGTGGCGGTGGCTGGCGGGGCGGTGGTGGCGAGGAGCGTCGCGACCGTCAGTGGCAGGGCCGCGCTGAGCAGCGCGGCGAGCACGGTGCGCAGCCGCGAGCGGAGTCGGGTCCTGCCGGGCCGTGGTGGGGTGCGCTCGTCGATCGGGGACATCGTCATGTCCTTCCGTGCCTGGAGTTCGTGGGGGAGGTTGTGGCGCGGGCGCGGGTGGAGCAGGCAGGGGCGGGAGAGGTCCCGCCCGATGGCGGGTGACGGGACCTGCCAGGGCGTCATACCCACAGCAGTGCACGCAGGGTGCGGACCGGCCCCAACGCCCCTGCGGGCGGAGGTTCGTTGGTTAGTTTCCGCCGATGCCTCGAAAGGTTGCCGCATCCCTCAGATCTTTTGGAATCTCCCCGACATACCGTCCAGCCGGTGCGCTGGATCTCAGGGTGACGGCGGAGCATTCGTTCGCCCACTTCGCCGAAACCGCGTGGGGGTGGAGCCAGGTGGGCTGCCACCCCCACGCCGCTCACTGCCGGTCAGCCGGTCAGCCGGTCAGCCGGTCAGCCTCCAGGGTGCTCTCGAACTGGGTGATGAAGTCCCACGCTGCTCCCGGGACCCAGGTGTTGGAGCCGCTGTCACCCCCGGCGCCGTCCTGCGGCGCGGCGATGTGGCCTCCGTCGAACGCGGCCCAGACGACCGGGTGGTCGGCCGAACAGCCCTCGTAGGTGGTGGTGACGTGGGTGAGGCTGCCCGGTGCGGGCTCAGGCGTGTCCTGGGCGGTGCAACCGTTGTTCCTGACGAACGTGTCGCGCAACCCTTCACCGCTGCCGATGTTGTCGCCGATGCCGTGCACGCCCAGGTACGCGACCGGCTGGGTGCCGCCGTCGCATCCGCTGAGCTGTCCGGGGGAGGACTGGACCACGACCGCGCGGAAGACGTCCGGCCGGGAGCAGGCGAGCGAGTAGCTCATCGCGCCGCCGTAGCTGAAGCCGATGGAGAAGCGCTGCGAGGTGTCGATGCAGAGGCCCTCCTCGAGCTGCCGGAGCATGTCGTCGATGAAGACCACGTCCTGACCGCCCGAGTTGGCCCAGCCGTTGTCGAGGCCCTGCGGGGCGACGAAGATCGTGCTGTTGTCCGCCAGTCGCTGGAGTCCGTAGTAGGCCCAGGTGCCGGTCTCCACGGTCTGGCCCGTGGCGACGTCGGTGGCGGTGCCGCCCCACCAGTGCAACCCGAGGACCAGCCGGTAGGGGCGGTTCGAGTCGTAGTTGTCGGGGAGGTCGAGAATGAAGCTGCGCTCCTGGCCGCTGCTCTGGATGGTGTGTGTGCCGTCCTGCAGGGCGGGGTCCTGACCGCAGCCGGCGGTCGCCTCGACCGTCCCGACATCCGTCGAGGACGCGGTGCCGCCGGTGCTGCTCAGCGCCGGGCTGCCCGCGCCCAGGACCAGAAGCGCCGCGGCCACGATCGTTCCGATCAGGGACTTACGCTTCGACATCGCGCAACTCCCTCTGTCGCTGACATATCGACATTGACTGCTCCTTCATCGGGGTGGGGGGAGCGTCGGTCGACACGCGCGTGCCTGCGGACGCCTCCCGAGACGAGGTCGAACCGCCGGTGGTCCGCCGCCAGCCGAAGCCGCGCGGCACGGGAGGCATGGCCGTCCTGGCCGACCGAGCGCAGCGCGGCGACGAGGTGGGGGAACACGGACGACTCCATGGCGGCTCTACCGGAGGGTCTCCCCACGGCATCGCCTGCGTCCTCAGGCATCCAGCACCGTGATGCGTGTGAGGGGACCGCACCGGAACGGAAACGAGTGGTACGTGTGCTGTCGTGCCGTGGCCTGACGGGCAGAACAGGCCGTCCAGCCCTATCTGTCGTTCCATATGACGAACGATGGCCGGGCTATCAGACACGCAGCCTAGACGGTCCGCATGGGGAGTCAACCACCCCGACGGATCTCTTTTCGTATTCGTGAACGAAAACATTACGTGCCCGGGCGAGGAGAAGCGGATAACCGCAGGGCGCCAGGGAGGCCGACCAGGCAGTGCGACGCAAACTTTCGCTCGGCCCGTCGAAACTCACCGCTCCGGAGAGGTTGACGTCGAGCCCGAGCCCTCTATCATCCCTGTCTGATAGTTCGATCGTCGTTCGCCATCTCGTACAACGACGGTCCTGTCGGCCTGCGCTCTATGGGCCGCCGCACGACAGGGGCCGAGTCGCCCAGGAGTCGTCCGGCGCCGCCGCTCCCCGTCAGGCACCTCTCGGAAAGCGCCACCGCTCCGCCCCAGCGTGGCCACCCGATCGATCCGGAAAGGGACACGATGCGTACTCGATCACGCAGACGCCTATCTCTGCTCGCGGCCCTGGTCGCCGCACTGACCCTCTTGTTCTCCCCGGTGCAGGACGGGCCGACGGCCCAGGCCGCCCCGGGAAGTCCGGCGCTGACCCCGCCCATGGGGTGGAACAGTTGGAACAGCTTCGGATGCAACGTCAACGAGCAGGTCGTCCGCGAGGCCGCCAACGCGATGGTGAGCTCGGGGATGCGGGACGCCGGCTACGAGTACGTCGTGGTCGACGACTGCTGGTTCGACCCCCAGCGCGCCGCCGACGGCACGCTCCGTGCGCATCCGACGAAGTTCCCCAGCGGCATGAAGGCGCTGGGCGACTATATCCACGGCCTCGGGCTCAAGTTCGGCATCTATCAGGTGCCCACGGAACGCACCTGCGCCCAGCGCGTCGGCACGCACCCCGGATCCACCGGAAGCATGGGGCACGAGGTGCAGGACGCGCAGACCTTCGCCTCCTGGGGCGTGGACTACCTCAAGTACGACTGGTGCTCACCCGACGGCACCCGTGACCAGCAGGTCACCCGGTTCTCCCTGATGCGCGACGCCCTGCGCGCCACCGGCCGGGACATCGTCTACAGCATCAACCCCAACAGCTTCCACGCCATCACCGGCTCCACCTACGACTGGGGCGAGGTCGCCGACCTGTGGCGCACCACCGAGGACCTGCTGGACATCTGGCAGAACGGCAACACCAACAGCTACCCGATGGGCGTGGGCAACGTCGTCGACGTCAACGCCCCCCTGGCCGCCCAGGCCGGGCCGGGCCACTGGAACGACCCCGACATGCTGGTGGTCGGCAGGCCGGGGCTCACCCTGACGGAGTCGCGGGCGCATTTCGCGCTGTGGGCCCTGATGGGCGCGCCGCTGATGGCGGGCAACGACATCCGCACCATGTCCGCCGACGTCAGCGCGATCCTGCGCAACCCGCGTCTGACGGCCGTCAACCAGGACGAGCTGGGCGCGGGCGGGCGACGGGTGCGCGACGACGGCAACGTCGAGGTGTTCGCCAAGCCGCTGGCCGACGGCTCCGTCGCGGTCGGGCTGTTCAACCGCGGCAGCGGCACCGCGAACATCAGCACCACGGCGGCGCAGATCGGGCTGTCGGGCTCATCGTTCACGCTGACCGACCTGTGGACCGGCGCCACGTCCTCCACCAGCGGTCAGATCACGGCCAGCGTGCCGGCGCACGGCGTCGCGGTGTTCGAGGTGTCCGGCGGCAGCCCGTTGGCGAACACGACCTCCCAGCTGCGCGGTGCCGCGTCCGGCCGATGCATGGACGTCGACAACGCCGCCACGGCCGCCGGCGCCGCCACGCTGATCTGGGACTGCCACACCGCCGCGAACCAGCAGTGGACGACGTGGGAGGGCGGCGAGATCCGCGTCTACGGCGACAAGTGCCTGGACGCCTACGAGCAGGGCACCACCAACGGCACCCCCGTGATCATCTGGTCATGCAACGGCCAGAACAACCAGAAGTGGACCCTCGGCGCCGACGGCACGATCCGCAACGTCAACGCGGGCCTCTGCCTGACCGTCGACCAGGCCGGCACCGCGAACGGATCCCGGCTGGTCCTGTCGACCTGCAACAACCAAACCAACCAGAGGTGGGAACTCACCTGAGGGCGACCATCCCAGGCGGCACCTGTCGGTGAACCTGCCCACAGTCCCGGCCGGAACGCGTTTCGGCCGGGACCGCGAATCCGTTGACTTCGGAGTGTGACCTCCCAACCCCCGGCCCCGGCCTTAAAGGAGCCCCGGCCGCCCCCCGGCCGTACGCGTTGAGGACGCCGTCCGCGCGGCCACATACGTGGTCGCCCCGTCCAGGGCGAGGTGGAGCACCGGGGCGGCGGTGCCCCCGAAGCGGGCCCTCGCCTCCGCCGCGCCGGTCCGGCCGGGGTCGCCGCCGTCGCCGGAGAAGTAGTTGGCGAAGCCGACGACGCGGAGATCGCTGAGCACCAGCCAGGCGTAGGCCTGGTCGGGTCCCGTCGCCGGGTTTCGCAGGACGAGTCCGGAGCCGTTGAGCGGTTCGTAGGGGCCCGCCACCTCGGGCGCTACGAAACCGTAGAGTCCGGTCGGCGCGCAGCCCGGCGGGTGGAAGGCGTGGCGGCTGGTGGAGAAGAACAGGTAGTACCGCGACTGGTGGACGACGATGTGCGGCCGTTCGATCTCGTGGTTGATGCCGTCGGCCACCACGAGGGGTGGCAGCAGCGCCCAGCCGCCGGGGGTGGCACCAGCGAGGGCGACAGCGCCCATGAAGTGGTCGTGCCCCGGAACGGAGGCCGCGACGAGGAGGTACTCGTGGCCGTCGGCGGGATCGCGGAACCAACCGGGATCCCGGAACGCCCTGATCCGGCCGGGACCGCCGTCGATCTCGTCGGCGGGAAGGAAGTGGTGGTCGTCGGAACGCAGGACAACGTGGTGCTCGACACGTCGTTCGAGCCGGACGGCGCCACGCACCGTGGTCAGCCTCGGGCGAGCCTCGACGACGCTCTGGCGGAACGTCGCCCGTGACTCACCGCGCTCCCCTGCGGCGGTGTAGAAGATCGACACCGTGCCGTCGGGACGGCGGAGCGCGGACCCGGACCATTCGCGGCTGCCCAGCGAGGTGCCGTCGGCGAACACGTCCCCGAGATCGGTCCAGGCGTCGTCGGTATGGGCGAGCAGCCGGATGCGGGCCCGGTCGTGCCGGTCCTCGGGATGGCCGACGGCTGGTGCGGAGAGTGCCATCCAGATCTCGGTGCCCTGGACGACGGCCGGTGAGCCGTCCGTGTCCTGGATGGGCCACAGGTCCCAGACGTCGTGGTGGGGCAGCACCCGGGGCGGTGCGGTGCGGATGGCCGGCGCGGTGGTGGCGGGAGCGTCGACGATCCGGTCGAGGTGACGTCGCGTCCACCGTGTGGGGCGTGTGGTCGTCACTCCTCACCTGCCGTGTTCCGGCTGAGGGCTCCACAGTGAGTCGGCATGGCGGGTCAGCCCTTCAACGAGCCCTGGAGCAGGGCGGAGACGAAACGGCGTTGGAAGACGAGGAAGATGGCGAGCGTGGGCGTGAGGATCAGCAGGGATCCGGCGCACAGGAGCGGAATGTCCGTTCCCCACTGGCCCTGGAAGGCGCCCAGGGCGCCGGCCATGGTCCGTTTCGCGGGGTCGTCGACCAGCACGATCGCGAGGAGGAACTGGTTCCAGGTCCACAGGAAGAGCAGGATCGCGAGCGACGAGATCGCCGGCATGGCGAGGGGCACGTGGACGCGCCAGAACAGTTGCCACACGCTGGCGCCGTCGATCCGGGCGGCCTCGGAGAGGTCGTCGGGCAGGTTGATGAAGTGGGCGCGCATCCAGAAGACGGCGAAGGGCATGAACAGCCCGATGAGCGGCAGGATGATCGCCCATCTGGTGTTGAGCAGGCCCATGTCACGCACCAGGTAGTACAGCGGCGTGATGATGCCCTCGAACGGAAGGGTCAGGCCGAGCACGAACAGCAGGAACACCAGGCGGCGCCCCGCCATCCTCAGGTGGCCGAGGGCGAAGCCGGCCATGGTGGCCAGCAGCAGCGAGATCGGCACCACACCGAGCACGATGAGCACGCTCGACCAGAGCAACTCGTCCATGTGGGCGGCCCGAAAGGCATCGGCGAAGTTGCCCCACTGCGGGTCGCTGGGCCAGTCCAGGCCGGATGGGTAGCTCCCCGAGGGGTGCAGCGCGGTGACGAACAGGCTGACGAACGGCACCACCGTCACCACCATCAGCAGGACCAGGAACAGCCGACCGGTCCACCCCTCGCGACGTCCGACGATCATGACTCCTCCCGGGTGAGCCGCTGGATGGGGAGAACACAGAGGAGGACGAGGGCCATGAGGACCACCGCGAGTGCCGAGGCCACGCCCACCTCCCGGTCGGAGAAGGCCTGATAGTAGATCTCCAGCCCCGGGACCATCGTCGCGTTGCCCGGGCCTCCCTGGGTGGCGACGTAGACGATGTCGAAGCTGGCGAGGGCGGCGATGACCGTGACGGTGACGCAGACGCCGATCTCCTGTCGCAGGCTCGGCACGGTGATGGAGAAGAACTCGCGCAGGGGCCCGGCGCCGTCGATCCGCGCGGCCTCGTACAGCGCCGGGTCGATCTTGCTCATGCCGGCGAGAAGCAGCAACGTGCACAGGCCGAGAAGCACCCAGGCGCCGATCACCCCGACGGCCGGCAGCGCGGTGCCGAAGTCACCCAGCCAGGCGCGTGTCATGCCGTCCAGGCCGACGGCCGACAGCACCTGGTTGACCAGGCCGGTCGAGGAGAGCAGCCAACTCCACGCGATGCCCGCGGCGACGAGTGGAATGACCTGCGGGACGAACAGCACGGTCCGGGCGACGACGGCGAGCCGGCTGGCGGCGATGTTTCGGATCGTGGCGGCGATCGCCAGGCCCAGCAGGACCGGGATCACGCTGAAGAACACGATCAGCTCGAAGGCGTTGACGATCGTGCCGGACAGTTCGGGATCGCTGAAGACCTTCGTGTAGTTGTCGAGCCCGACCCAGGTGGAGGGGCCTATGCCGTCCCACTGGTAGAGCGAGTACTCGAACGTCAGGAACATCGGCCACAGCACGAACACGGCGTAGACCGCCAGGGCCGGGGCGGTGAACACCCAGCCGACCCACCACCGGGTGCGGAGCCCGGCCCTCGTGGCCGGGCCCTTCGCCCGGGACAGCGGCGCCGGTCGGGCGGCGGTGCGTTCGGCGGCTGGGTCCAGCGTCTGCCGTGCCAACGATCTCAGCTCCCGACCTCGCTCTCGTACTCGCTCTGCACCGACCGGAGCAGCTCTTCCGGCGTCTGCTGACCGGCGAACAGCTCCTGGAGCTGGGGGGTCCAGCTCTTGGCGTAGATCGAGCCGGTCGCGTTGGCGATGAAATCCATGGCGCCGTCGTCCTCGGCGATCCGGGCGCCGGCCGCGAGCGTCTGCGCGGTGACGGTGCCCTCGTCCGTCTCCGGGAGATGCCCGTCGGAGGGTCCCATCGGGTGCGAGCCGCCGACCTCCACGGCGATCTCGCGGGCGCGCTCGTTGGTCGCCACCCAGTCGAGGAAGAACGCCGCGTAGTCGGCGTGCTCCGCGTTCGCGCTGATCCCGAACGTCAGCGGGGCCGACATCGTGGCGAGTTTGCCGCCCTCCTCGGCGGACGGCATCAGGAAGAAGCCCGCCTCGCCGGGCATCTCCTGGTCGAGCTTGCCCGACTCCCAGTCGCCGTTGAACATCAGCAGGCCGGCGCCGTCCAGGAACCTGCTCATCATCTTCGCGTAGTCCATGGCGTTGGCGTCCTGGTCGAAATAGCCCGCCGTGATCCACTGCTCAAGGTGCCGCGCACCCCGCAGGTTCGACTCGGTGTCGATGGTGGCGCCGGACTTCTGGAAGATCCAGTCGTTGATCGGGCCCGCGGGCCCGTACGCCGCCATCAGGTTCTGCAGCGGGAACGCGAACCCGCCGGTGGCACCACCGTTGAACTGGACGATCGGGGTGATGCCGGCGCGCTTCGCCCGGTCGAGCACGTCGTCCAACTCGGCCAGCGTGGTCGGCGGCGACGACATTCCGATCCGGTCGGCGAGCGTCCTGTTGTAGAAGACGCCCGTCATGCTGAAGTTCAGGCCCAACCCGTACAGCGCCCCCTCGCCGCGCGGCCGGCCACCCTCGCCCAGCCGGAGCTGCTCCAGCTGGGACGGCGGCCACGCGTCCCAACCGAACACCTCCGCGTATCCGTCGAGGTTCATCAGCAGGCCGTCCTTCACGAGCTCGGAGACCTGAGGAAGCCGCATGAGATCCGGCGGGTCGTCGGCCAGCACGCGGGGCGCGTTCTGGGTGATCACGGCGAACTGGTCCTCGCGGACGTCCCACGTGACGTTCGGGAACTGCCGGGTGAACTCGTCCGTGAGCGCCTTCGGCATGGGGAAGCCAGTCTCGAAATAGCCCGTCATCGTGACCGGCTCCGAGCCGATGGTCGGCGCCGTGGTCGGCGACGGACCGACGCCCGCCGGCTGTGCCTCGTCGCTTCCCGGCCCGCCACAGCCGGCGGCCAACGTCCCCGCCGCGGCGAGGAACCCCAGCGCGACCTCACGGCGGCTGAAAGAACGCGTCATCGCGCACCTCTGTAGATTGTGGGCTGACCGGCGCGCCCGGGTGGTCAGGAGCCGGTTGCTAAATCGTGTTAGCGCGGGCTAGTGTCACTCCGGTGCCGCCTGGTGTCAAGGCTCCGCACCCGGCTCGAAAACGTTGGAGGTCCCGGTGAGCCCACAACGGGTAACCCTGGCCGATGTCGCCAGGCACGCCGGCGTCTCCCGCACCACGGCGTCACTGGTCCTCTCCGGACGGGGACCCGAACTACGCATCTCCCAGAGCGTCGAGCAGCGCGTCCTGGCGGCCGCCGACGAGTTGAAGTACCGACCCAACAGCGTCTCCGTCGCCCTGCGCACCGGAACCACCCGGACCATCGGGTTCATCTCCGACACCGTCGCGACCTCGCGGCTCGCGGGCGACATGATCAAGGGCGCCCTGGAGGCCGCGCGGGAGCGGGGCGTGATGCTGTTCATCGGCGAGACCGAGGGCGAGCCGGACCTCGAAAGCGGCCTGTTGCAGGCCATGCACGACCGCCGGGTCGACGGCATCATTCTCGCCTCGATGTTCACCCGGACCATCCGAGTCCCCAAGACGCTCACCGCCGGCCCGGCCGTCCTGCTCAACGCGCTTCCCGCGCGATCCTCCTCGCTCCCCTCGGTCGTGCCCGACGAGGCCGAGGCGGGCCGCGCCGCCGCCCGGGTGCTGCTCGACGCCGGCCACCGTGAGGGCATACACCTGATCGGCGCCGGCCCCGGCGTGCGCGACGTCCCTCCCGGGACCGTCGCCGGGATCGAACGGATCACCGGCATCCGCGACGTCTTCGGCCAGGCCGGAGTCACGATCGCCAGCGGCAGCGTATGCCCCGACTGGCAGCCGGAGTACGGGTACGAGGCGACCGGCGCACTCCTGGCACGGGAACGGCCACGCGCCCTGATCTGTCTCAACGACCGGATCGCCCTCGGCGCCTACCAGGCCCTCGACGGGGCCGGGTTGAACGTGCCTGACGACGTCTCCGTCGTCTCCTTCGACGACCACCCCATCGCGACGTGGATCCGCCCCAAGCTCACCACCGTCGCGCTCCCGCACTACGACCTCGGCCGCAAGGCCGTGGATGTCCTGTTCGACGAGATCGACGGACACCGCGAGGGGGCGGACCGCGCGAACCGGATGCACCGGGTTCCGATGCCGGTGCGGGTCCGCGAGTCCGTGGCGGCGGCCGACGCCTGACGGCCCGAGCGGCCCGTTCCCGTCGCCCTGACAGCCACCAGGCGGTCGCAGTCCGAGCGTCGAACATCTTGACACCCGCCGGACGGGACGTGAAACTCCGTCGCTAACGCGATTTAGCTACCACTCGACGGCCGCCCGGGGTGCCTCACCCCCTCGGATGAGTTCCACCGAAAGGGACGGAGATCACCCATGCTGACTCGTCGCCGCACCACCGCGCTCGCCGCCGCGGGACTCAGCGGTGTACTGATCATGCCGGCGTCGGCCGCGTCGCCTGCGGACCGGGGTCCGGACACCGGCATCCAGAGCGTCACGGCGATCACGGATGTCGACACGTACGGCCAGAAGGTCGCGGCCGTGGCCGTGGGGTACTCAGCGATCGTCAACCCTCGGACTCTCGACCCGCATACCTTCACGGTGACCGACAGCATCTACAACTTCCGCTACAACCCGATCGAGGACCTGACGAAGTTCGCCGACCGGACGGTCACGAGGGTCTACACGAACGACGAGATCGCCACCAACTCCGACGGCAGATCCCGGCCCGGACGGTACGTCATCGTCGAGTTGGCGCCGACCGACCCGGGCGGCAACACCGTCATGGTCTCCCGGTGCCCCACGGCCCTCTGTTCGGTGAAGGTCAACCCGGACCTGCCGACCGAGGTCGTCCAGAACGAGAACGTCCATGCCCGGCCCGGCCACGGCCACGGCCACGGTCCCGGCAGGCTCCTGGCGCGTGGCGCGTCGACCAGCCATCCGCTGACCGGCGAGACGGTCAACCCCCTGGTCGACGCCTTCGAGCACGACACCTACCTACGGGACGGGACCGTCCTCCCCTACGCCTACCATCTGCCCGCGGACTACGACCCCCGCCGCCGTTACCCCCTCGTCGTCATTCTTCCCGGGCACGGCATGGGCTGGGACGGCGACAACCTCGGAGTCCAACTCGCCGCCGACATTCCGGCGACTGCCTGGCTGCGCCCCGAACGGACCGGCACCGACGAGGACGTCATCGTCCTCGCCCCGCAGAACCAACGGGTCGGAGCCGCGGCCGAGGCGGAGATCATGACCGCGCTCGTGGAGGACTTCATGGACTCCCACGGCGTCGATCCGGACCGTGTGTACGCCTCCACCGTGTCCTACGGTTCCACCCTCGCGTGGGAGGCCATGGCCACGCGCCCCGGCCTGTTCAGCGCCGCGCTCGTCACCGGCGGATTCCGCATCAGCCCCGATCAGGCGACACGAATCGCCGCCGACGGCACGCCCATCTGGATCACCCACGGTCTCCATGACCATCTCCTCCCCGTGAGCTACGGACGCGACTCCACCGACCTGCTGCGCGACGCGTACGTCGCCGCCGGCGCCAACCCGGCCGAGGCCGAGAACCTCATCCGTTACACCGAGTACGAGAACGACGCGTTCTCCGAACCGGACTACCACGCCGCCTTCGGACCCACCTACGAGGACAGCTCGATCCTGCGATGGCTCCTCCAGCAGGAACGATAGGCCCCAGCCACGGAGTTACTCAGCAGATCGTCGTCAGGATGCCCTGCACCGCCGGCGGCCGTTCCGTGATCCGGGTGACGGGGAGGGAGACGCCCTGCCCTGCGGCGTCGAGCAGCGTCAGCATGGTGTCCAGCACGTGCGCGGCGAGTTCGGCCGAGGCGAGGTGGGGGCGGCCGGTTCGTAGGGCGTCGGCCATATCGGCGAGGCCGACGCCGCGCCTTCCGGGCTCGTAGCCGGCGTAGTACGGCAGAAGCCGCCAGGAGCCGCCGCGGCTGATCGCGGGAGAGCCGCCGAAACGGTTCGGGTCGGGCAGGGACAGGGTTCCCTCCGTCCCGTAGATCTCGATCCAGGGAAGCCGGGCGGCGCGGACGTCGAAGCTCATCACCAGGGTGGTCAGCGCTCCGCTGTCGTGTTCCAGCACGCCGGTGACGTGGGTGTCGACGTGAACGGGGAACCGCGTGCGGGACCGAGGGCCACTGGAGATGCTGCGTTCCCGGCGGGCTCGGGAGGCCGCGCCCATGACCCGGGTCACGGGCCCGAGCAGGTGCACCAGCGTGGAGAGGTAGTAGGGGCCCATGTCCAGGAGGGGTCCGCCACCCGGCTGATAGTAGAACTCGGGGTTGGGGTGCCAGGCTTCGTGGCCGACGCCGGTCATGAACGCGGTGGCGGCGACGGGCGTGCCGATCACCCCGTCGTCCACGGCCTTGCGTGCCGTCTGCGTACCCGCGCCCAACACGGTGTCCGGCGCGCACCCCAGTCTTCGGCCAGCCTTCCGTGCCTCCTCGACCAGGTCGTCGGCGTCCTCCCGGGAGGCCGCGATCGGCTTCTCGCTGTAGACGTGCTTCCCCGCTCTGAGCGCCTCTCGGGTGATCGCGGCGTGATCGGCGGGGAGGGTGAGGTTGAGGACGGCATCGACATCGTCGCGTTCCAGCAGTTCCTGGAAGGAGTGCACCACGGTGACGCCGTCACCGGCGCGTTCGGCCAGGCCGCGAGCGCGGTCGAAGTCGAGATCGGTGATCGCGTTGATCCGGAAGCCGTCCAGCGCCCGGAGGGTGGACACGTAGGCACCGCTGATCACCCCAGCGCCGATGATGCCCACGTTCAGTGGATCGCCCACGGCAGGCTCCCTTCGTGGTGGTCGTGATCACCGTGGTGGTGTGATCGTGGTCGCGCGACGGCTTGTGGGGCTCGCCGTGCTACCGGCCGCGGAGCCTGTAGGAGGTGCCGGCCTCGGCATCGATGGTCACCAGGGTGGCCTCCGCCCTCCGAACGGCCACGTTCTTCCCGCCCGCCTTCACCGTGACCGGTCGCGCGGTGCGTACCGAAACGGTGTGGGTGTGCTGGGCGTGGAGGGTGGCCCGGGTGATCTCGCCGTTCTGCCAGGTGATGTCGATGGTGTCGCCGCCCCTGGCGCGCAGTCCGGTCACCGTGCCGTTGGGCAGTTCGGGGGGCAGCGCGGGCAGCAGCTGGATCTCGTCGGTATGGGACTGCAGCAGCCATTCGGTGATACCGGCGGTGGCGCCGAAGTTGCCGTCGATCTGGAACGGCGGGTGCAGGCAGAAGAGGTTGGGGGCGGTGCGGTCGGGCGTGAGCTGGTCGCGCAGCAGCTTGTACGAACGGCCTCCGTCGGCCAGCCGGGCCCAGAAGTTGATCTTCCAGGCGAGGGACCAGCCGGTGCCGGCATCACCGCGCCGCTCCAGGGTGACCCGGGCAGCCTGGGCCAGGTCGGGAGTGCCGGCGGGGGTGATCTGGTTGCTGGGGTGCAGCCCGTAGAGGTGGGAGACGTGCCGGTGGCCCTGTTCGGGGGCGCCGGCGTCCCAGTCCGCCTGCCACTCCTGGAGCTGCCCCTGACCACCGATCTTGGTGGGCGCCAGACGGCCGGCCAGCTCGGTCACCGTGCCGCGGAAGTCCGCATCGACGTCCAGCAGCGTCGCGGCCTCGGCGACCGCCCCGAACAGGTCCCGGATGATCTGCATGTCCATGGTGGGCCCGGCGCAGACCGAGACGCCGGAGTGGTGGGGGTTCTCCGGTGAGTTGGACGGGCAGGTCACCATGGCCCCGGTGTTCGGGTCCTGGACGAGGGTGTCGACGAAGAACTGCGCGGCTCCCTTGAGGGCCGGGTAGCGGTCACGGAGGGCGTCGAGGTCGCCGGTGAAGCGGTAGTGCTCCCAGACATGCAACGCAAGCCACGCCCCACCGGTCTGCCACATGCCCCACAACGCACCGTCCACCGGCGCGGTCCCCCGCCAACCGTCGGTGTTGTGGTGGCACACCCAGCCGCCGGCGCCGTACTGGACGCGCGCGGTCTGCTGGCCGGCGACGGACAGATCCTCCACCAGCTCCAGCACCGGCTCCATCAGCTCGACGAGGTTGGCCGGACCGGCGGGCCAGTAGTTCATCTCGGTGTTGATGTTGACCGTGAACTTCGAGTCCCAGGACGGGGCCAACTGGTCATTCCAGATTCCCTGGAGGTTGGCCGGCTGGGTGCCGGGGCGGGAGCTGGAGATCAGCAGATACCGGCCGAACTGGAAGAACAACGACACCAACTGCGGGTCATCCCCACCCGAGAAGCCGGCCACCCGCTGGTCCGTGGGCTGCTCGGCGGCCGAGGTGGTGCCCACATCCAGGGTGGTCCGGTTGAAGTACTGCTGGTACTCGGTGACATGGCGGGAACGCAGCTCGTCGTAGGACAGGCCCTCCACGCCCGTCAGTGGATCGAGGGCGCGGGCGTTCTGGTCACCGTTCAGGTCCTGGTAGCTGGTGTAGTTCGTGCCGATCGACACCAGCAGCGTCACCGCGTCGGCGCCGTTGACGAGCAGGGTGCCGTTCTGGCTGGTCACCGAGCCGCCGGTGGCGCGGACGGTGGCCAGCGCGCGGAACCGCACCTGGCCGGGAATGCCTTCCATGCCCTCCGATGTGCCGTCCAGGCCGATGGTCAGCGGGTCGGGCGAGTGGGTGCTGCTGGACTGCGGGCTCTCGAAGGCAGCCGTGAGGAAGATCTTGCCGGCCGTGGAGGCCGTCAGGTTGATGACGATGACCTGGTCGGCGGCGCTGGCGAAGGTTTCGCGGGTGTAGGTGACGCCGTCCTGGGTGTAACGGGTCAGGGCGACCGCCGTGGTCAGGTCGAGCTCCCGGTGGTAGTCGTTCGCCGCGGCGCCGGAGGGGAAGGTCAACAGCAGGTCCCCGACCGTCTGGTAGGCCAGCTCACCCAGCGGGCTACCCATGAAGGTGCTGTCGATCAGCGACTGCGCGCCGCCCCAGTCCTCGCGGAAGACCCGGTTCCTGATCTCTCCCAGGTTGGCCAGGCCCTCCGGGTTGGCCGGGTCATAGGGCCCGCCGGCCCACACCGTGTCCTCGTTCAGCTGGATCCGCTCGGCGTCCACGCCGCCGAACACCATGGCGCCCAGCCGACCGTTGCCGATCGGCAACGCCTCCAGCCACTCGGAGGCCGGCTCCGGATACCACAGGCGCAGGTCGTGGTCCTGGCGGGCCTGGCCGTCCGCCGCCGCGGCATCGGCGGAGGCAGCAGGACTCCCCTGCGCGCTCGGGGCGGCCACAGCGCCCGCCGCCGCACCGGCGGCGGAGAGTGCCAGGAAGTGCCTACGATTCGTGTGCGGAGACATCAGTTGACTCCCATCGGGTGGCGCCCACAGAGGCACCGGAACATGCGGATGGCCAGATGACCGCGGCTTCCCTCGGTCACGACGTCCCGGAGCGCAGACAGACCGGCAGTCCGATGGTCGAAATATCGAACCATGGTCGAGTTATCAGACAGGCACTATAGACCGCCACCGCGCGCGCCAACACCCGCCGGGAGGAATTTTTTCGAGGTTCTTTCCGAATAAAAAGGCGCCCGGGAGGTTGACGCGGCGCATGAGCCCTCTATGCTCAGAGTCTGTCAGATCGACCTGCGTTCGCCATGCCGAACGGTTCGATCTCCCCCTGACAGCACGAAACGGCCTGTACCGCCCAACAGGCCACCGCACGACAGCACGCGCACCACAGTTTCGTTTCGGTGAGACCCTCTCACGCCCGTGGTCGGTCCCGCCGCGAGAGCCGCCAGGAGCCGTCCGTGCCTCCCCCACAACGTCGCCGCGCCACCGTCGGCGCGGCACGACACCGAACAGCGTCGGGCAGAACCGCGAAAAGAGCTACTCGACCGCGGAATCCACCGCCGGTCCGCGGCCGCTGCCCAACGACCTCCATCCCGACACCACGCTGATCCGTCGCGCACCTCTGGACTCGACGACGGTTCAGGTCGGCGTGTGGGCATCACCCTCCGCCGTCCCACGCCGGCCCCGGCCATCGTTCGAGCCGTGTGGGACCCGGGTCATGGGGGCCGCCCGGGTCCCACACAGGGCGTGTACCAGCCACATCCCGGCGTAGTCCGGCGCAACGACCCGCCGCGCCACGGTGTTTCAGGCAGCAGCGAACCGGTTCGTCACAGAGCCGGTGTCCCACCGTGGTGCGGTGTCGGTGCCTCCCAGGGCCAGCCTCCTACCCCGCAGCCCCTTGCGGCTGGCCCTGGGCCGGCGCCACGGCCCGCCCGCTTCCGTTCCCACCCCCCACCTCCCCCCTCCCCGTCCCGGCCTCGCCGGGGCGGCTCGCCCTCGGGGCTGATGGGCCTGGACCCCACATCTCCACGGAGGACTCACATGTTCAGGAGCTTCAGAAGGCTTGTGGCCGCGATAACCGGCTCTTTGCTCGCCACGGCGGGCGCTGTGACTCTGCTGTCGTCGGCCTCGGCCGAGCCCACGGCGTCGGCGGATCCGTTGGCCGCGGAGTTCCAGCAGGTGACCCTGGCCAAGGGCGTCGCCGAGTTGGGTGAGCCGATGTCGCTGGCGGTGCTGCCCGACCGTTCGGTGCTGCACACCTCGCGCGATGGCACCGTGCGGGTCACCGACCCCGAGGGCAACACCAGCGTCGCCGGCCGGCTCGACGTCTACACCCACGACGAGGAGGGCCTCCAGGGCATAGGCGTCGACCCCGACTTCGCCACCAACCAGCACATCTACCTGTACTACGCGCCCCCGCTCGACACCCCGTCCGGGGACGCTCCCAGCCAGGGCAGCGCGGCGGACTTCGAACCGTGGAACGGCGTCAACCGGCTCTCCCGCTTCACCCTGAACGACGACCACACGCTGGACCTGGACAGCGAGGTGACCGTCCTTGAGGTGGCCACCAGCCGTGGCCAGTGCTGCCACGTCGGCGGCGACATCGACTTCGACGCCCAGGGCAACCTCTACCTGTCCACCGGTGACGACACCAACCCGTTCGCCTCCGACGGCTACACCCCCATCGACGAACGCGGCGACCGCAACCCCGTCTACGACGCCCAGCGCTCCGCCGGCAACACCAACGACCTGCGCGGCAAGGTGCTGCGGATCACCCCGCAGGCGGACGGCAGCTACACCATCCCCGAGGGCAACCTCTTCGAACCCGGCACGGAAGGCACCCGCCCCGAGATCTACGCCATGGGCTTCCGCAACCCGTTCCGGATGAGCGTCGACAAGGCAACCGGCGTCGTCTACGTGGGCGACTACGGACCCGACGCCGGCACCTCCTCGCCCACCCGCGGCCCCGGCGGCATGGTCGAGTTCGCCCGCGTACCCCAGCCCGGCAACTACGGCTGGCCATACTGCGTCGGCGACAACCAGCCCTACATCGACCACGACTTCGCCACCGGGGCCTCCACCTCCGCGTTCAACTGCTCCGCACCCACCAACAACTCCCCGAACAACACCGGCCAGACCACCCTCCCACCGGCCCAGCCAGCGTGGATCCCCTACGACGGCGGCTCGCGTCCGGAGTTCGGCAGCGGCTCGGAGTCCCCCATGGCCGGCCCGGTCTACAACTACGACCCGAACCTGAACTCGGCCGTCAAGTTCCCCCAGGAGTTCGACGGCGACTTCTTCGCCCTGGAGTTCGGCCGCCGCTGGATCAAGAACATCGACGTCGGCGCCGACGGCAGCCCCGAGGCCATCAACTCCTTCCCCTGGTCCGGCACCCAACTGATGGACGCCGCCTTCGGCCCCGACGGCGCCCTGTACGTCCTGGACTACGGCACCGGCTGGGGCAGCGGCGACGCCAGCAGCGCCCTGTACCGAATCGAGAACGTCTCCGGCGGCCTCTCCCCCATCGCCCAAGCCACAGCCGACCCCACCTCCGGACAAGCACCCCTGGACGTCGCCTTCTCCGCCGAGGGCAGCAACGACCCCGACGGCGACACCCTCAGCTACGCCTGGGACTTCGGCGACGGCCAGAGCGCCACCGACGCCAACCCCACCCACACCTACACCGACGACGGCGACTACACCGCAACACTGACCGTCACCGACACGACAGGACTAACCGCCACCGCCTCCGTCCCCATCACCGTCGGCAACACCGCACCAACCGTCACCCTCAACCTGCCCGAGAACGGCCAGATCGTCGACTTCGGCGACGCCATCCCCTACGAAATCACGGTCACCGACCCCGAAGACACCACCATCGACTGCTCCCAGGTCACCCTGGCCTTCCTCATCGGCCACGACCAGCACGCCCACGAGCAGACCTCCACCACCGGCTGCTCCGGCACCCTCCAGACACTCTCCGACGGAGAACACGACCCCAACGCCAACATCTTCGGCGTCTGGAACGCCGAATACACCGACGCCGGCGGCCTGACCGGGACCGACCAGCACCTCACCCAGACCAGCCAACGACAAGCCGAACACTTCTCCGACCAGAACGGCGTCGAGGTCGTCAGCCACACCCCCGCCCACGGAGGCCGCACCGCGGGCAGCATCGAGAACGGCGACTGGATCGCGTTCCAGCCCTACCTGCTCTCCAACGCGACCGACTTCACCGCCCGCGTCTCCTCCGGCGGCTCCGGCGGCACCATCGAGGTCCGCGCCGGCTCAACCGACGGCACCCTGCTCGGCACCGTGGAAGTGCCCAACGACCGGCGGCTGGGAGACCTTCCAGAACGTGACAACCGCCCTCTCCGATGCCCCCGCCGAGGGCACCACGCTCTACCTGGTCTTCACCGGCTCCACCGGGTTCCTGTTCGACGTCGACGACTTCACCCTCAGCACCGCCTGAGGGTCGGGCACCCAGGCGGGGACTTTCGCGAGGAGGCTGCATGGGGTGAACAGCATGGCTGAGCCGCCACCGGTCGTGATCGGTGGCGGCTCAGCCATGAGCGGGGACCCGCGCCGTGCGTGTTACGGCGTCGCCAGCTCGAACCGCCTGACGGTGACGGAGCCGCCGAGGGCCTGGGTGGCGTGGTTGAAGATGGCGTAGCGGTTGCCCATGAAGAAGGGCCAGTCGGTGTGCATGCTGAAGCCGGGGCCGAGGGGGGTGAAGGCGGCGCCGTCGGTGCTGTAGGAGAAGGTGGCGGTGCCGGGTGCCCCCGGGGCGATGTCGGCGTTGACGCGCAGCCAGATCTGGTCGCCGGAGAAGTCGCCGGCGGCCCGCTCCGTGCCGGTGCCGGTGGTGTTCCAGTCGCTGTCCATGGTCAGGCCGTCGACCATCACCACGCGGGAGGCGCCGCCGTCGCGCGTGACGCCGATCCACGCGGAGGCGTCGCGCAGGATCGCCAGGCCAGCTCGGTCGCCGTCGGCCATGCCCGAGCAGTCGAGCTCGATGGTGGCGGTGGAGGTGGGGCCCTGGATGCGGTGGGTGAGGGTGTTGCGGGCCTGGTAGAGGTCGTCGGTGACGGTGGCGGTCTGCAGCGTCAGCCCGTTGTCGACGGTGAACCTGGAGGTGTCGGGGTTGTGGTTCCACTCCCACTTCGGCGTCAGGGACGTGCCCTCGAAGGTGTCCACGCCGATGAGCGGTTCGACTTCCCGGGGTGGGGTGGGCAGGTTCGGGAAGGGGTACGAGGCGCCCCAGGCGCCATCGACCAGTTGGAGCTCGGGCCAGCCGTCGCCAGTCCAGGTGATCGGCGCCAGGGCGGGGATTCGACCACCGGGGTAGGCGTCGACGAACGACATGTAGTACCAGTCGCCGTTCTGGGTTTCCACCAGCCCGCCCTGGTGGGGCACGCCGCCGCCGGCGACCGGTCCCCGCAGGTCGAGGAGGACCTCCCGCAGCTCGTACGGTCCGAACGGGGAACTCGACTTGAGGATGTACTGGCCGTTGGCCGGCCGGGTCAGGAAGATGTAGTAGTTCCCGTTGATCTTGTAGAAGCGGGAGCCTTCCAGGACGCCGATCTCCGACGGTGTGCTGAACACCTCCTGCGCCCGGACCTCGCTGCTCGCGTCCGGTGACAGCTGGGCGACGCTGATGGTGGTGGCACCGAAGGCCACGTAGGGGGTGTCGTCCTCGTCGAAGAGGAGTCCCGCGTCGTAGTAGGCGGTGTTGAGCGTGGTGTGCCTGTTCCAGGGGCCCTCCGCGGAGGTGGCGGTGTAGATGTGGGTCTGGCTGAAGTCGGTCTGGCCCAGCCAGTAGAAGGTGCTGTTGCTGGGGCGGTAACCGAGGGAGGAGGCCCAGATGCCGTCGATGTACGCGCGGTCGCCGTCGAGGTCGTACTTGGCGCCGAAGTCCAGCACCGGCACGGAATGGCCGGCGAACTCCCAGTTGACCAGGTCGTAGGAGCGCAGGATCGGCGCGCCCGGCGAGTAGTGCATCGTCGAGGCCGAGTAGTAGAAGGTGTCACCGACCCGGATGATGTCGATGTCCGCGAAGTCCTGCCAGACCACCGGATTCGTGAAGTCCGCCAGGAGGGTGGGTGCCCCGGAGCGGGTCGGCGCGGCTGGTCCGGTCGATGCTGACGCGGCGACGGGCACCGCGGCCCCCGCAGCCAGGCCTGCTGCGGTCGCCAGCACCGCCCGACGGCTGGGAACGTGACGAGGAGAGGACATACGGGATCAGTCTCCTTGTGGTCGCTGTGCCGTGCGCCGGGACGGGATCGGCGCACGACTGTCGGAAGGGGGATGCCGGCCCGGGGCCAGCCGGGGAGGCCGGAGGGAGCCAGGAGACTGACTGGCCCCGGGGGCACCGACGCCGAGCCACAGAGGTTCGCCGGCTCCGTCGTCGGCTGGGTTCGCTGCTGCCAACCGCTGTGTCACGGCGTACCGTTGCGCCGATCTACGCCAGGACCGACTCCCATTTGGTGGTGGTGGTGCCGGAGGTGGCGTCGGCCTGGAGGCGGTCGCGGGCGGCGGTGTCGGCGTACAGGCTCCAGCGCATCCAGTCCACGTAGGTGGCGACGGTCTGGTCGTGGTTGTAACCGCTCCAGATGTACTCGTCGTGCCCGGTGCCCAGGTGGGTCAGGAACGCCTTCGGCGCGGACAGTTCGTCGTAGGCGGTGCGGGCGGAGGAGTACTGGCAGATCGAGTCCTGGTCGCCGTGGACGAACAGCACGTTGGCGGCCACCTGGCCGGCGGGGTTGCCCATGTCGACGCAGGCGAAGGGAACGGCCGCGGCGACGCGGTCGTCCGGCCAGGCGGTGAGGATGCCGTGGGTGGTCATCCCGCCCAACGAGTGCCCGGCGACCCCGACGCCGACGGCGGTGTCGATGTGACCGGCGAACGGGTCGCCCGCCGCGTCGTTCAGCGCCAGGGTCTGGGTGATGACCTCGGAGACGTCCATCGACTGGTTGCCGTTGTAGACGTCCTGGATGTTGCCCTCGGTACCGGTGGAGGTGGTCGGGAAAACGGGTGCCGGAACGATGAACCCGGCCTCGGCCAGGGGACGGACCAGCGGTGCGTAGCTCTCCGGGTTACCGCCCAGGCCATGGCTGAACTCGCAGACGGGGAAGACCCCGTCCGCGATGGGGGCGTCACGGACCGGCTCTCCGCCCGGGGTGCCGGTAACCGGGTAGAAGATGCGGGTGACGAGCTGGCGATCGCCGCGGCTCCAGGGGAACTCGCGGACGCCGATGGCGAACGGCTCGGTCGGCGCGTCCTTCGGCACGGTGGTGGCGCGTGCCTGCCCGACACCGAGCAGGCTCGCCCCCGCTCCGGTGGCTCCGGCCGCGCCCAGGCTCAGAAGGGAGCCCAGCACGGTTCGCCGTCGTATCGACATCGTTGTCTCCTTGCGTGTGGGGGTGTGGGGGTGTCACGGCAGGGGGCGAAAACGCAACGTGCGGCCCGGCCGCTGAGCGGCCCGGCCGCGCTCGGGCGTCAGCAGCCGTCGTTGGTGTTGGTGGCCAGGCCGAGACGGTAGGGGAGTTGCGAGTACTCGCCGCCGGCGTTCGGGTCGAGCCCCTGGTAGAGGAGCTGGAGATTGCAGGGGTCGATGGTCATGGTCTGGTCCGGGGAGGTGCGCAGCAGTTCGCCGTGGCTGATGTCCTGGGTCCAGGCGTTGCCGCCGTCGAAGCTGACGTTGTTGCTGCGGGCGAACGGGTTCTGCTCGGTGTCCGCGAGGGGCTGCCACTGGCCGGTGAGGCTGTCGGCGGTGAAGGAGCGGTACCAGCGTCGGCCGTCCGAGCCGATGGCCTCCATGATCAGCAGGTAGCTGTCGCTGCCCTCGACCTTGTAGATGGCCTCGCCCTCGAAGAGGTTGTTCGGCGAGTCCTCAAGGACGATCTGGGTGTTGTCGAAGCCGCTGGGGAACTCGGCGACGGTGGTCTCGGCGCGGTAGAGGTGGCCGTTGTCGTCGGCGGAGAACAGGTAGCACATGCTGGCGTCGCAGATCACCCAGTAGTCCAGCCAGTTACCGTTGCCGATGTTCTGCTGGACGATCTCCGGCATGCTGTCCTGGAAGTTGCGGGGCGTGGACCAACTGCTCGGGTCGCTGGGGTTGGTGCTGACCGAGTAGGACGGCAGGCCGGTCTGGTAGACGAGGTACCACTCGTTCTTCGGCGCGAAGTAGAACGCGTGGGGGGCGGCCCGGTAGCCACTGCCGACACCGGAGGCGGCCTCCAGATCGGTCTGCGGGGCGGAGCCGGCCTGGGACCAGTCGTCGAAGCTGGTGTAGGCCAGGCCCCAGTCACCGGAGGTGTCGACCCTGGTGAAGAAGACGTGCCAGGTCCCGTTCTCGTCCTGAACCACGGACGGGTCCTTGGCCGCGACGGAGTTGATACCCGACTGCGGCGATATCACCGGACCACCGGACGACCACTGAAAACTACCCGGCAACTCGGCAGCGGCCGTGGACGCGGCAGGGCTGGCCGCCTCGGCGGCCTGGGCTTCCCCCGGCCCGCCGGGGGTCGGCGCGGCGGAGAACGCCACCGCCAACCCGAGCAGGAGGACCAGGACCGCGCGCAGTGGATGCGAGCGGAAACGACGTGCTGAAGCGATCACGAGAACTCCATGGCGGCTCGGCCGGAGGGCCCCACCCACACGAACATCGCCTGTCCACGGCGTCCGGCGGTCTGGCGTGCGTGGGGGGAGCCTCACCGGAACAAAAGGGATGGTGCGCATGCTGTCGTGTGATCTGTGGGGCAGGCACAAATCGCCACAGCCAGGCATTCGTTCGATCTATCGAACATTGGCCGGACTATCAAACATCCGGATCATAGGCAGTCAGCGGACAACGACAACACCTGACGGGACTAATTTTCACAACACAGACCGAAAGAAGTCACGGATGCTTCCCAGCGATCAGCCGAATCCTCGACATCGCTAGGCACATAATTGATCTCTTTATTCCCTTACAACTCTCTTGCAGAAGGACTTTCGGCGGCATCAGCGACTATTCCTCGCCTTGGTGCTGACTGAGGCCACGTCGCTGCCCATTGAGGTGTCACGCCCCTTCGGGGGCGGGCGTCCCGCCGCACCGCCATCGCGTGGGTCGGTCGGGTCGCCCGCCCCCTACCGGGAGGCCGTCCCGTCTCAGGCCATCAGGAGAGCTGCCCGGTGTGGGAGTCGTCGCGTCGCGCCAATCCGTCGTACGCCTCGGCGGCGGCCTCCTCCTGGCCGCCGTCCGCCGGGGCGGCGGCGTTGAGCGCGTCCAGGACGGCGGTGTACGCCTCCTTCTTCTGGTAGCTGCCGTCGAACAGCAGCGGAGTCTCCTCCGCGCGCCACGAGTACTTGTCGGTGATGCCCCAGACGGTGATGCCGGTGCAGCGCTCGACGGCCAGGCATGCCTCGGTGACCGTCCGGTACACGTCCGCCTGGGCGCTGCCGGAGCCGCCGACGTCCAGCTCGGTGATCTCCACGTCCACCCCGAGGTCGGAGAACCGCTGCAGGTTTTCCTGATACGAGCTCAGGTCGGAGTCCTGGCTGAGGTGGGTCTGGATGCCGACGCAGTCGATGGGCACGCCCCGGGCGAGGAAGTCCTCGACCATCGCGTAGACCCCGTCGCTCTTGGCGTTGACGCCGTCCAGGTTGTAGTCGTTGTAGCAGAGCTTGGCGTCCGGATCGGCGGCGTCGGCGGCGCGGAACGCCTCCTCGATCCAGCCGTCACCGAGCTGCTGCTGCAGGTTGGACTGGCGGCGGCTGCCGTCCTCCTCGAACGCCTCGTTGACCACGTCCCAGGAGGAGATCTGGCCGGCGAAGTGGCCTGCGGTCTCGGTGATGTGGTTGAGCATGGCCTGGCGCAGGCTGTCGCCGGTCAGGCCCTGAACCCATCCTGGCTGCTGGGCGTGCCAGACCAGGGTGTGGCCGCGCACCTCCATGCCCTGGCTCTGGGCGTGCGCGACGATCTGGTCGCCGCCGCTGAAGTTGAACTGGCCCTGGCTGGGCTCGGTGGCGTCCCACTTCATCGCGTTCTCGGCCACCACGCTGTTGAACTCGGCGTTCAGCACGGACATGTAGTCCGTCTCGCCGAAGCGTGCGGGGTCGATGGCGGTTCCGAAGTACCGGCCGCTCTGCTCCGCGGCGGCGCCGAGGGTGTCGGCGGCGTGGGCGGTGGTGGAGAAGACCACGACGCCGGTGGTGGCCAGGCCGGCCGCGACCACGGCGGTGAGGGCCGTCCTGCCGTGCCGGCGGGCGCGCCGCCTCGGTGGACGCGACGTGGGCGAGGTGCTGATCATTGCGACTCCCTTTTCTTCCGGTGGGGGTGACGGGCGGTATGCCCGTCCGGAACGGGGTGTGACGGAAACGCGGATCAGGTCCGGCCGGTGCTCGCGGCCACGGTGAGTGAGCCGGCGGCGGACCGCGGCGCCTGTCTGCGCTTCGTGCGAGAGGAGATGGCGGGTTTCGTCCTTTCTGACACGGCTCAGTCGCCCTCCCTCGTCGGCGGTGAAGGTGTGGAGGGTGGTGGAACGGTAGGTCTCTCCGGGGCGGAGGACCTTGGCGGCATGCGGAACCAGACGGCGGCGTGCGGGGAGAGCTCCGTGGCGGCTCGATCGGAGGCCGGCGCACACGAACGCAACCTGTGTCCTGTGGACCCGGCACGGTGGCATGTGGGGGGAACCGCACCGGAGGACGGGGCCGCTAACCGTTCAGCATTGTTCCAAATATCGAACACCGAACGTCACTTCAGACACAGGAGATCCTAGGTGGTCCCGACGGGGCGTCAATACGTTGATGACTTTTTTTCGATAATGATGACGAAAGATAGCCGCCCGCCGTCTTGCCGCGGGTCATCCCTTGAAGGCGCCGTCCATGATGCCGGCGACCATGCGGCGGCCGACGAAGACGAACAGCACGAGCAGCGGGAGGGTGGCGACGAAGGAGCCCGCCATGGCCAGGCCCAGATCGATGTCGAAGCTGTTCTGCAACGCCTTGATGGCGATCTGGACGGTGTAGTTCTCCGGGGACTTGAGGACGACGAAGGGCCACAGGAAGTCGTTCCAGGCGGTGACGTAGCCGAAGAGCCCGAGGACGTAGGCGGCGGGTCGGACGATGGGGAAGGCGATGCGCCAGAAGATCTGCCAGCTGTTCGCGCCGTCGATCCGCGCCGCCTGCATCAGCTCGTCGCTGAGGACGGTGCTCAGATGCTGCCGCATCCAGAAGATCCCGAACGCGCTGGCCAGGCCCGGCACGATGAGCGCCTGTAGGGTGTCCACCCAGCCCAGCTCGGCGACGATCAGGAACTGCGGGATGATCGCCAGCTGCGTCGGCACGGTCATGGTGAGCACGACGATGAGGAACAACGTGTCGCGGCCGGGAAAGGCCAGCTTGGCGAAGGCGAAGCCGGCCAGGGAGCAGAGGATCGCCTGGCCCACACCGATGACACCGGCGACGACCACGCTGTTGATCAGGGCCTGGAGGAACGGGACGGTGCTGAAGACGAGGTCGATGAGGTGCGGGAGGTTGCCGCCGGGGACGACCTCGGGGGGCATCTCGGTCGCGGTCGCCGTGTCGGTCGAGGCGACCACGAACATCCAGTACACCGGGAACAGGCAGATCGCCGACCCCAGCACCAGCAGGGCGTAGGTCCACCAGCGGACCCGGTCGACGGGACGGTGGGAACGCGGTCGTGGTGTGGCGGTCATCATCGCTCCGAGCGGATACGGGTGGATGCCAGGTAGTTGATCAGCGTCAGGACGACGACCATGACGAAGAGCCCCACGCCGACGGCGGCCGCGTAACCGAACTCGAAGACGCCGAATCCCTGTTCGTAGAGGAAGAGAGTGAGGGTCTGGCACTCCCTGGCGGGCCCGCAGGTCAGCGGCGCGGCGCGGGAGACGAGCAGCGGTTCGGTGAAGACCTGCAGGCCGTAGATGGTCGAGGTCACGACGGTGAAGATGATGACCGGCCGCAGCGAGGGCACGGTGATGTGCCAGAACTGTTTGACGCCGCTGGCGCCGTCCACGGCCGCGGCCTCGTAGGTCTCGCGCGGGATCGCCTGGAGCGAGGCCAGGTAGAGCAGCGTGGTGTAGCCGAACCAGCGCCAGGTCACCATCGTGGCGATCATCAGATGGCTGCCGGGCACGGACTGGACGAAGTTGATCGGGTCGATGCCGACGAGTCCGAGCAGCCAGTTCAGCAGCCCGTAGTCCCTGTCGAACATCTGGGCGAAGACGATGGTGGTGGCGGCCACCGAGGTGACGTAGGGGACCAGCATCGTCATCCGGAAGAACGGGGCGTAGCGCAGCCGGGCGTGGTTGAGCAGGTGGGCCAGGACGAGGGCCAGCAGCAGCTGGGGGACGGTGGACAGCAGCCAGATGCTGAGGGTGTTACCCGCCGCGTTCCAGAATCGTCCGTCGTCCCAGAGGCGGGTGAAGTTGTCAAAGCCGATAAAGGTCTGGTCGCCGATGGGGTTCCAGTCGAACAGGGCTATGTAGAAGGTGAATAGCAGCGGGAAGAGCCCGAACACCGCGAAGATCAGGAAGAACGGCGCGATGTAGGCGTAGGGAGCGACGCGCTCGATGATGCCCTGCCGTGCGCGCTTCGTGGCCCGACGTCTGGGCGGCGTCGCGGAGGCGGCGGCCTCCGGCTCTGGGCCAAGCCGTGTCGTGGTCACGGTCACTCCCCTATGGCGATCTCGATGTTGTGGAGCGCCTTCTCCCACGCCTGGTCGGGATCGCCCGAGCCCGACTCGACGTCCGTGAGGGCGTTCAGGAACTCCTGGCCGATCGGCGCGCTGTCCGGTCCGATGTGGAACGGTTCGAGCCCCAACAGCGAGTCGGTGTAGACCTGCCCGGTCGGGGCGTTGGAGAAGAACGGGTCGGTGTGCGAGGCGAGACGCTCGTCGTCGTACACCGAGGGCGTGGTCGGCAGGGCGCCGACGGCGGTGAAGTGCTCCAACTGGCCCTGGGGGGACTGCGTCTCGCGGATGTAGTCCCACGCGGCCTCGGGGTTCTCGGCGTCCGCCGGGATGGCCAGATAGCTGCCGCCCCAGTTGCCCGCGCCGCCGGGGATGGTGGCGACGTCCCACTGGCCCTCGGTCTCCGGGGCGTTGTTGCGGATGCTGTTGAGCATCCAGGACGGGGCGGCCACCACCGCGTAGTCGCCCCGCTTCATCGCGGCGCTCCAGCCCTCGGTGAAGGTGCTCTGCCGGGCGGTGATGCCCGCCTCCATGGCCTGGAGCGCCAGTTCGAAGGCGTCGCGGATCTCGGGATTGTCGGAGTAGATCAGTTCGCCCTCGTCGTCGTAGTACTTCTGCGACACCTGGTTGACCGCCTGGTAGAAGACGCTGGTCGCGGCGTTGTCGACGAACGGCTCGCCCGTGGCGGCCGTGTAGCGCTCCCCGGTGGCGATGAAGTCCTCCCACGTGGGCCAGAGCTGGCCGACCTCCTCGCGGTCCGTGGGGAGACCGGCCTCGGCGAACAGGTCGGCCCGGTAGGCGATCGCCATCCCCCCGACGTCGGTCGGCACGCCGATGATCGAGCCGTCCTCGGCGATGCTCTGGCTCATCACCCAGTCCAGGTAGTCGCCCTTGATCTCGTCGGCACCGAACTCCCGCAGGTCCAGGAAGTTCTGCGGCTGGTCCACGAACCGGGGCATGTCGTCACCCTGGATGAGCACCAGGTCCGGCACCTTGCCCGCCGCGAGCCCGATGGTCAGTGACTGGGCCGTCTCCACCGTGCTGCCCACCTCGGTCAGCTTCACGTCGATCTCCGGGTGGGCCCGCTCGTACTCCTCGACGTCGCTTCCCTGGTCGATGCCGGTGAACGACCAGAACTCGAAGGACCGGCCGTCGCCACTCCCCGGGGCGGGGCCGGTCGAACAGCCGGCAGCGGCGAGCACCGTGACGAGCGCGACCGACGCGGCGACGCGGAACCTGGTCGGGGTCTTCCTCGTGCGCATCGGCGCCCCTGTTCTGGATGATCTTTTCGATCAAACGACCGAACATTTATGTGGCCGGAACTGTAGAAGGTGTTTCACAGGGCGGTCAAGATCCCCGTGGCGACCGGTTCGCGGCTCGAAACGGTCTCCTACCCGGGAGTTACACTGCGTGCCATGACCTCAGCACAAGGGAGCATCACGGCGGACGAGGCGCCCGACGACCAACCCAGCGGCCCGTTGACCATCGCGCAGATCGCCGAACACGTCGGGGTCTCGCTCGCGACCGTCTCCAAGGTGGTCAACGGGCGCCTCGACGTCGCTCCCGAGACCCGCGAACAGGTCGAGAGCCTCATACGCCGCCGCGGCTACCGACGGCAGAAGCGCGCCAGCCGCCCGGCTCCGTTGCTGGAGATCGTCTTCCACGAGGTGCGGGGCGAGTACGGGGTCGAGATCTTCAACGGAGTCCAACAGGTGGCACGGGAACACCACCTGGGCGTGGTCATATCCGAGCTCCAGGGCCGCCACACACCCGGCCGCGGCTGGTTCGAGGACGTCCTGGCCCGCCGACCGACCGGGGTCATCGCCGTCTACTCCGGCCTCACCGACGACCAGACCGAGCAACTGCGCGGCCGCGGCATCCCTCTGGTGCTCCTCGACCCCACCGGCGAGCCCGGCCATGAGCTCCCCTCGGTCGCCGCGAGCAACTGGAACGGCGGAGTCGCCGCCACCCGCCACCTGCTCCAGCTCGGCCACCGCCGCATCGGCGTCATCACCGGCCCCGAGGGTCTGCTCGCCAGCCGCGCCCGGCTGGACGGATACCGTGCCGCGATGGACATGGCCGGCGTGCCCATCGACCCCGAGATCGTGCGCGTCGGCGCCTTCGCGATCAAGGACGGCCTGACACACACCCGCGAGCTGCTGCGGCTGCCCGACCCGCCGACCGCCGTCTTCGCGTGCAACGACGGGATGGCCTACGGCGTGTACCAGGCGGTCGCCGAGGCCGGGCTCCGGGTCCCCGACGACCTGAGCGTCGTCGGCTTCGACGACATGCCCCCGGCCTCCTGGATCATCCCCCCACTCACCACGATCCATCAGCCACTCCTCAAGATGGGCACCGCGGCCGCCACCATGGCGGTCGCCCTGGCCCGCGGGGAGTCGCTGCCCTTCGAGCACGTCGAGCTCGCCACCCAGCTCATCTCGCGCGCCAGCACCGCCCCACCCACCAACCGGCGACGGTGAGCCGTTCCCCAGTGATCACTGGGGAACGGCGATCCGCAGGAGAGCTCACCGGACCATAGGACTTCCTGGCCGGAAACAACATACGTCTTATGGGTCTGGGTCGACTTTCAGCCGAGCAGGGGCCCTCGGAGGCACCTGCCCAGGGCCAGCCGCGGAGGGCTGGGCGAGTTATGAGACTGACCCTGGGAGGCGCCGTCGCCGAGCCATGCGGTTCCCATGCTCCGTCACCGACGAACTCCGCTGGCCGGCAACGGCCGCCAATCGCTCTGACGCGGCGAGTCATGACGCCGGTCCACACCAGTGCTGGTGGCGCTTGACCGAGCTGCCTGGCGTGGTCCACAGACGCTACGGACACAGATTAGGCATCCAGCACGGCCCGTCAACACCTTCCGCCGCACTATTTTTCGGTGGAGACAACGAAAACTTTCCGGCACCCGGACGGGAGGACAGACCCAGCAGGCCCGGTCACCGGAACGCGGCCACGTGCGGCGTCACGCCTCGCGCCATCGATGGACGCCGATCGAGCCACTTCTTTCGATGCTGATAGCGAAATCGCCTACCCACGCCTTGGCTTCGAGAGCTTCCGTGAGACCGTGTCGTGAGTCAGGTGACCACGTTGCTGACGTACCAAGGGAGTTGCGCCGCATGGTCGAGAGTCACGGGCAACCGGGAACGAATGACGACGCGGAGGCCGAGGGTCGGGCGGCCTGGGGGGAGAAGCATGACTGGAGCTGGGCCGCGGGCGATCTCGGACACGTGCCGCCCGAGATCGACACCAGCAAGCCCAGCATCGCCCGGGTCTATGACGCGGCGCTGGGCGGTAAGGACAACTACGCCGTCGATCGCGCGGTCATCGAGGAGGCCCTGAAGATCTCCCCGGCTCCGGTCGGGGCGGCGCGCGCCAACCGCGACCTGCTGATCCGCGGCGTCCGGCACCTCGCCCGCCAGGGCATCGACCAGTTCCTCGACCTGGGCTCGGGCCTGCCGTCCGCGCAGAACACCCACCAGGTCGCGCAGGCCGAGAACCCGAACGCGCGAGTCGTCTACGTCGACAACGACCCGATCGTGCTCGCCCACGGCCAGGCGCTGCTGGCCAGGAACACCAGCACCAGGGTCGTGACGGCCGACCTGCTCGACGTGGCCGAGGTGCTCGACCACCCCGAGGTGGCCGGGTTCCTGGACTTCTCCCGTCCGATCGGCCTGGTGATGCTCTCCGTGGTCCACCACATTCTGGACGAGGAGGATCCGGTGGGCGTGGTCAACGCCTACAAGGCCCGCATCGCGTCCGGCAGTTACCTCTTCCTCTCGCACTTCTGCAACAGCTTCCCCGAGGCACGCGCCCTGAAGGACGTGCTGTTGCGGGCCATCGGCCGTGGCCAGCTGCGCAGCACGGAGGAGATCACCGCCTTCTTCGACGACTTCGAACTCCTGGAACCCGGGGTCGTCCCGACGCCGCTGTGGCGTCCTGACACGCCGGTCAAGCAGCCGCTGGACGGCAGCGGCCTGCTGATCGCCGGCGGCATGGGCCGCAAACCGTGAGACGCGCTCGCCGTTGACGGGCGCCACTCGGTCGCAAAAAACCGGTTACATAATTCGTATGACGTATATCGTGTCAGGAGATCGGCGCGTATACTGCATGCGGAATGTGGCGCCGCCGGTTGCGGCCCGTGGGAGGACCATGACGGCATCGCAGCACGACATCAAGAGCGCCACGGCGGCCCCGGCCTGGGTCCGGCGACCGGCCAACCTCGCGACGGCGCTCACCGCGGAAGTGGTGGGGCGCATCGTCCGCGGGGTCTACCCGCCGGGCACGGCCCTCCCTTCGGAGCCCGCTCTCTGTGAGGTGTTCGCGGTGAGCCGAACCGTCGTGCGCGAGGCGGTGAAGGTGCTCCAGGAAAAGGGCCTGGTGCAGGTCCGCCAGGGCGCCGGCACCATGGTGACCCCACCGACGCAGTGGAACATGCTCGACGAGCTGGTCCTGGCGGCGAGCATCGAGGAGGACGACAGCCTGTCGGTCCTCGACGACGTGGTCGTCACGCGGCGCCTGCTCGAGTCCGACATGGCCAACGTCGCCGCCCAACTCGTCACCGACGAGGTCGTCGACCGGTTGCGCGCGCTGGTGGACCGGATGGACGAGCTCGTCGACGACCACGTCGCGTACGCCGAGCAGGACCGCGCCTTCCACGACGTGGTCATGCAGACCTCGCAGAACCGCATCGCTCGTGCCGTGGTGCGCTCCCTGGAGAGCCAGGTCATCACCGCGGCCCGGTACGTGGGCAAGACGGAGCGGGCCCTGTGCATCGCGTCCAACCAGGGGCACCGCCGCATCTACGAACGCATCGCCGCGCACGACCCGAGCGGCGCGGCCGAGGCGATGTTCATGCACATCACCGACGCCTGGCTGGTCCGCCGGGGCAAATCCGGCGCCCCCGCGCGGCTGCAGCGCTGATCGAGGAAGGTGCCGCCCCGGGGCCAGTCACCCGTCGCTGGAGGACCAACGGGCTGGCCCCGGGAGGCACCGACGCCGTACCGGCGCGGTTCACCGGCTCCGCAGGTTGAGACGGTGCCCCGCGGCCCACCATTGGTACGGCGAGTCATTGCGCCGTACTACGCGAGGCTGGCGTCCCATGCGGTACCGCCGCTGCTGGCGCCGCTGGCGAGACGGTCGCGGGCGGCGGTGTCGTCGTACAGGCTCCACCGGAACCAGTCCAGGAAGGTGTTGTGGGTCTGGTCGTAGGTCGGGAAGCCCGGCACCAGGTACCCGCCGTGGTCAGCCCCGAGGTGGGTGAGGAACGCCTTCGGCGCGCCCAGTTCCGAATACGCCTGACGTGCCGAGTTGTAGTCACACGTCGGGTCCTGATCACCGTGGATGAACAACACGTTGGCCGCCAGACCGGCGGGGTTGCCCATGTCCACACAGGCGATCGGGACGGCCGCGGCGATCCGGTCGTCCGGCCAGTTGGTCACCAGCCCGTGCGTGGTCATCCCACCCATGGAATGACCACTGACACCGACCCCCGCCCCGACATCGATGTGACCGGCGAACGGGTCACCGGAGGCGTCGTTCAGCGCGAGCGTCTGGGTGATGACCTCTGAGACGTCCCTCGACCACTCACCCCCGTAGACGCTCCCGATGTTGGTGTTGTCGGAGAACGACGGGGCCGGGCAGATGAACCCCGCCGACGCCAGATCGTGGGTCTGCGAGGAGTAGCAGTCGGAATTGCACCCCATGCCGTGGCTGAACTCCGCAACGGGGAACACCCCCTCCGCCACAGGCGCGTTCGGGATCGGCGACCCACCGGGCGAACCCGGGGTCGGATAGAAGATCTTCGTGAACAACGAGCGCCCACCACGCGCCCAGTTGAACTCCCGTACACCGATCGCGAACGGCTCAACCGGCGCCTGCCTGGTGCTACGGATGGCGCGCGCCGGCGCGGCGCCGAGCAGGACCGCGCCCGCGCTTACCGCGCCGATACCCAGGAGCGTGCGTCGTCGCATCGTCATGGGTGACTCCTTCTTGTGTGGGGGGATAGCCGTGTGGAGCTGTTGGGAGAGGCGAGCGGTCTGGTCGCCGGAGAGGACACGCTCACGACAACGACGCCTGTCTGTGGCGTCCGGCACGGTGAACGCGTGGGGGACCTCACCGGAACAAGACGGATGGTGCGCGTACGGTCGTGCGTGATCTGTGGGGCAGGCACAGACCCATACCGCCAGCCTCGAACGTCCGGTATACCGAACGCCGGCTGATACTTCAGACGTCTCGAAATCATAGGCGGTGCGGGCCATTAGTCAACATACGTGTGATGGGCTCTTGAAGTTCGTCGAGCGCCGTGCTTTTGTTGGAGCCGCAGGGGCGCTGCGAATCGGAGTTGTCATGTCTATGGATGTGGCCCGACGGAAGATCCTGGGCGACTGGGAGCCTGCGTGGGGCGCCAGCATCGCCCGCGGGTTCACCGGAGACCTCGTCAGCATGCCGGTACCGCCTGCGGCTCTCGCTCATCACTTCGGTCGGCTGAACAGCGCTGACCAGCGGTCCGCGCCGGACCACCCCGCTGGCCGCGCGTTCCAGCCCGAGATCGGACGAGGCGAAGAAGCTCCACCGGAAGGTTCGCCTCATCGCGGCCGATGTGGCCTCGCGCACCGTGAGCGTCGCCCGGTCGAGCAGCGCACGCTGCCGACGTCCGGGGGGCCACTCCCACCCAGGACGACGAGACCGTTCCGCGGGTGACCGCGGACTCCCGACAGGGCGGGTGAAGAACGCCGGCTGCCGGCGCTCAGCGTCCCGAACGCGCCTTCGCCACGGGACGTTTGACACGCCCCCAAGGGCCTCGCTCGGCGCGACGTCACCGTGCTCGGTGTCGCCCGTCGGCCGGGTCCCGTGGCCGGTCACACGCCACCACTCCGGGACAGGGGTCGCCCCTGTCTCCCCCACCGGAAGAAAGAGGTTCCACGTGATCGACAGATCGCCCATCCGGCGCCGACGCCGGCCAGTCCGGGCCGCGGTTGTCGCAGTAGCGACTGCGGGCCTCGCGGCGACTGGCGTCGTCGCCCTGTCCGGCACCGCCTCGGCCCAGGCCGACACGCTCGGTGCCGCGGCGGCCGAGAGCGGCCGGTACTACGGCACCGCCGTCGTCCCGAACTTCCTCGGCGAGGCGGACTACGCCTCCACCCTGAACCGCGAGTTCAACAGCCTCGTCGCCGAGAACGCGATGAAATGGGACGCCACCGAGCCCAACCCCGGCCAGTTCAACTTCAGCGGCGGCGACCAACTCGTCGCCCACGCCCAGAGCCAGGGCATGGAGATCCGCGGCCACACCCTGGTCTGGCACGCCCAGCAGCCAGGCTGGGTCCAGGGCCTGACCGGCGACAGCCTGCGCCAGGCGATGGTCAACCACATCGACGGAGTCGCCAGCCACTACGCCGGCGACATCGACTCCTGGGACGTGGTCAACGAGGCCTTCGAATGGGACGGCAGCCGCCGCCAGTCCAACCTCCAGCAGCAGATGGGCGACGGCTGGATCGAAGAAGCCTTCCGGGCCGCCGACGCCGCCGACCCCGACGCCACGCTCTGCTACAACGACTACGGCACCGACGGCATCAACGCCAAGAGCGACGGCATCTACCGGATGGTCCAGGACTTCCTCGCCCGCGGCGTCCCCATCGACTGCGTCGGCTTCCAGAGCCACCTCGACTCGAACTCCGACCTCAGCAGCTACCAGCAGAACCTCCAGCGCTTCGCCGACCTCGGCGTCGAGGTCCAGATCACCGAACTGGACATCGGCGGTTCCGGCAGCGCCCAGGCCAACGCCTACCGCACCGTCACCCAGGCCTGCGTCGCCGTCTCCGCCTGCGCCGGCATCACCATCTGGGGCTTCACCGACAAGTACTCCTGGCGCGGCGATGACACCCCGCTGCTGTTCGACGCCAACTACCAGAAGAAAGAGGCCTACGGCGCCGTACTAGACGCCCTGAACGCCGCCGCACCCGCGAACCACCACGACCAGGAAGACGGGACCCCGGCCTCGCACCACCCCGCCGCCTGGCGCGAAGGCATCGCCACGCGCCAGGCCACCTGAGCACCCCGCGCCTCCTGCCCCGGCAGCTCGGCCAGCACGATAACGGCCGAGCGCACCTCACCAGAGCAAGGCCACCAGAGAAACGACCCGGAGGACAGCAATGAGCCGCACCAACCCCCTACAACACCGCCGACGCCGACGGTCCGTGAAGCTCGCGGGCGCGCTCGTCGGCGCGGTCGCCCTCACCGCGGGCACCCTGAGCTTCGCCTCGGCTGGCGAGGACCCGGTGACCTTCGAGCGGGTGGACAACCCGTATCAGGGCGCCGGGGTCTACGTGAACCCGGACTGGTCCGCCAACGCGGAGGCCAGCGGTGGGTCCGCGGTCGCCGACCAGCCCACCGCGGTGTGGCTGGACCGGATTGCGGCCATCACGGGTGGCTCCGCCGGCAACAGCACCGGCCTGGAGGAGCACCTGCAGAACGCGGTGGAGCAGGCGGGCGGCGAGCCGTACGTGTTCCAGATGGTCACCTACAACCTGCCGGGACGTGACTGTTCAGCCCTCGCCTCCAACGGCGAGCTCGGGCCGGAGGAGATCGACCGGTACAAGACCGAGTTCATCGACCCGATCGCGGAGATCGTCGGCGAGTACGCGGAGGCCAACCCGAACCTCCGCATCGTCAACATCGTCGAGATCGACTCGCTGCCCAACCTCATCACCAACACCGGCAGCGCCGAGACGGCGACCCCCGAGTGCAACGAGATGCTGGACAACGGCAACTACCAGGAAGGCGTCTCGTACAACGTCGGCACGCTCGGCGAGTACGAGAACGTCTACAACTACCTGGACGCCGGTCACTGGGGCTGGCTGGGTTGGGACACCAACTTCCAGCCGGCCGCGGACCTGTTCAACGAGGTCATCGGCACCGCGCCGGCCAGCCCGGACAAGGTCGCCGGCATCGCGGTGAACGTGGCCAACTACGGTTCGATCGAGGAGCCCAACTTCTCCGTCGACGAGACGATCGGCGGCACCCCGGTGCGCCAGTCGGAGTGGATCGACTGGAACCAGTACACCAACAACACCGACTTCGGGCTGGACTTCGCGGCCGCGGTGGATGGCAACCACGGCCTGATCCTCGACACGTCCCGCAACGGCTGGGGCCCCGAGCTCCCGGGCCCCGGGCCGGAGAGCAGCGTTGACGAGTACGTCAACGAGGGTCGTGTCGACCAGCGGATCCACACCGGCAACTGGTGCAACCAGTCCGGCGCCGGTCTCGGTGAGCGGCCGCAGGCCGCGCCCGCCTCGGGTATCGACGCCTACGCGTGGATCAAGCCCCCGGGGGAGTCGGACGGCTCCAGCGAGGAGATCCCGAACGACGAGGGCAAGGGCTTCGACCGGATGTGCGACCCGACCTATGAGGGCAACCCGCTGAACCAGAACCACATGTCGGGTGCCCTGGGCGACGCGCCGCTCTCGGGCCACTGGTTCGACGCGCAGTTCCAGGAGCTCATGGAGAACGCCTACCCGCCCCTGTGATCCCCGTGGTCACGTGACGAATCGAGGTCGACCGTAACGGCGACCTGAAGTACCCTCACGCATCCGCCCCCGGTGCCTCTCAGGCACCGGGGGCGAGGTGCGTCCTGGCGCCACGGAACACCGGGGAAGTCGCCTGTCCGCTCGTCGACCGACAGGTATGTCGAAGCGCTTCGATGGCGATTTGGACAACCGATTTGGACCACTCTCCTGGAACGAGAGGGCGTGCGGCGCCTTGATAAATCCCGTGGGCCACCTAGGAAATAACCCAGCGCATCGCCCGTTGTCGAACTTCTGCCGCGGGGCTTGTGCGACCTGCTCAAGGGTCCTAGTCTCGGCGCAATCGAAGCGCTTCGATCACTCGTCTACGCATCACGTCGACCGAGACCGATGGCCGCCCCGCCCCCTCGCCTCCACCAACGGGGCGGGAGCCGCGTCAACCCCCACAGAAAAGGGACGACCCGTGAAGCCTCGTAAGCACAAACTCCTGATCGCCCTGGTGGTGGTCCTTCTCGGCCTGGTGGCCATACCAGCCACCGCACTGGCCACCAACACCGGCACGGAGGCCACGGCCGGAAAGGCGGATCTGGGTCCGCTCTCGGCGCAGGAGACGGTCGCGGCCATGCAGCCGGGCTGGAACGTCGGCAACACCCTGGACGCCATCCCCGACGAAACGTCGTGGGGGAACCCGCCGATCACCCGAGAACTGCTCAGCAACATCCACGATCAGGGCTTCAACAGCCTCCGGCTGCCCGTGACCTGGACCGATCACCAGGGCGGGGCACCGGACTACACGATCGACCCCGCCTACCTGGACAGGGTCGAGGAGGTCGTGAACTGGGCGCTGGACGAGGGCCTGTACGTGCTGCTGGACATCCACCACGACTCGTGGCAGTGGGTGCACCAGATGCCGACCCAGCACGACGCGGTCATGGCCCGCTTCACCGCCACCTGGACCCAGATCGCCGAGACCTTCCGCGACGCGCCCCCCGAACTGTTGCTGGAGAGCGTCAACGAGCCGCAGTTCGAGGGCAGTTCCGGAGAGGCGCAGGAGTTCCAGCTGCTGGACGAGCTCAACACCACCTTCCACTCGATCGTGCGCGGCACCGGCGGCGCCAACGCCGACCGCGTGCTGGTCCTGCCGAGCCTGCACACCAGCTCCGACCAGGCCATCATCGACCCGCTGGCCGACACGATCGCCGCGCTGGACGACCCCAACATCGCCGCCACCGTCCACTACTACGGCTTCTGGCCGTTCAGCGTGAACATCGCCGGCTACACCCGCTTCGACGCCGAGACTCAGCAGGACGTGACCAATAGCTTCGACCGCGTGTACGACACCTTCGTCTCCCAGGGCATCCCGGTGATCGTCGGCGAGTACGGGCTGCTCGGCTTCGACAAGAACCTCGACACCGTCGAGCACGGCGAGATGCTGAAGTTCTTCGAGTACTTCGGCTCCTACGCGCGCGAGCGGCAACTCACCACGATGTGGTGGGACAACGGCCAGCACCTCGACCGCACCGCGTTCGAGTGGAGCGACCCGAGCCTGTTCCGGCAGATCCAGTCCAGCTGGACCACGGACTCGGCGACGGCCTCCAGCGACCAGATCTTCGTCCGCGCCGGCCGGGCCCCGACGGACGCGACGCTCACGTTGAACCTCAACGGCAACAGCCTGACCTCGATCGTCAACGGTTCGGAGCAGCTCGCCCAGGGCCAGGACTACACGGTCAACGGCAGTGAACTCACCATCGCCGCCGCCACGCTCGCGCGCCTCACAGAGGGCCAGGGCCACGGCGTCAACGCGACGCTGACGCTCCAGTTCGACGGCGGCGTGCCGTGGGACGTGAACGTCATCACCTACGACACCCCGGCGCTGCAGAACGCCACCGGCACCACCAGCGGCCTGACCATCCCGACGGCGTTCAACGGCGACCGGCTGGCCACCATGGAGGCGGTCTACGCCGACGGCACCAACGCCGGCCCGCAGAACTGGACGTCGTACAAGGAGTTCGGCCACACCTTCTCCCCCGACTACGCGGCCAACCAGATCACCCTGACCCAGGAGTTCTTCGCCGAGGTCAACGACAACTCCACCGTCACCCTCACATTCCACTTCTGGAGCGGCGAGATCCTCACCTACACCCTCACCCGGTCCGGCACCACCGTCACCGGCACCACGACCTGACCGCCACCGGCCGGGGCCCGGCACCCGCCCGAACGGGCGCCCCGGGCCCCGGCCTTCGGCCAAACGGGCAGCATCCACCCCCGTCGCCGGCTGAGGTAGCGCTGCGGGAGGCGACGACGAACCCCTCAGATTCGCCCAGAGCGACGGGCGCCACTTCGGGCTAACACCGGACGTGCTGCGCCGCCAGGGCGGGTGGGTTCCGTCGTGGCAAGGCGTTCCCCTCTCGCTCAGTCGCAACGTGCGGTCATGCCGCCGTCGACAACGATCTCTGTGCCGGTGACGAACCGGGCCTCGTCCGAGGCGAGGAACAGTGCGGCGTAGGCGGTGTCACGGCCGTCTCCCATGAATCCCAGCGGAATCCGGGACCGCCGCTGCGCGAGCAGCGCGGTCACGTCACCGCCCGCGCGCTGACCGGCCAGCCGGGCCTCGACCATCGGGGTGTGGAGCTGACCGGGCACGACGGTGTTCACCCGGATCGCATCGGCGGCGTGCTGCACAGCGACGACGCGGGACAGCTGGATCACCGCCGCCTTGGCCGCCGCGTAGCCCACCTGGGGTGAACCGGTCCAGCGGATGCCCGAGGTGGAGGCCGTGTTCACGATGGCGCCGCCTCCGCGCCGCCGCATGAGGGGGATGACCTGCCGACAGGTCAGGTAGACACTCGTCAGGTTGACGTCGAGCTGTGCCTGCCAGTCGGCTTCCGGCAGCTCCGTGGGACCGCCGGGGCGGGAGCCACCGACGTTGTTGACCAGGATGTCAACGCCACCCGTGCGCTGTTCGCAGGCCGCCAGCATGGCGACCACCGCGGCGGAGTCGGTGACGTCGCAGACGTGGGCGTCGACCTCGCCGCCCTCGTCACCGATCATGGTCACCGTCGCCTCCAGGGCGCCCTCGTCGAAGTCCACCGCGAATACCCGGGCGCCCTCGCGGGCGAACAGCACGGCGGCCGCCCGGCCGTTCCCCCAGCCTGGTCCGACGCTGCCCGCTCCGGTGATGACGGCCACCTTGCCGTCGAGTCGTCCGGTCATGCTGTCGCTCCGTCCTCGCAAGGATTCCTCTCCGCCGCCTCTGACTCTTCGGAGCCCACCTTCAGCGCGACGAGAAAGCGGGAGACAAGGTTGTAGGTGCCGATGGTGGCGGTCAGCTCGACGAGCTGCCTGTCGTCGAAGAAGGCGGTCAGATCGTCGAAGAGAGCGTCCGGCACGGCGATGTCCTGGGTCATGGCGCCCGTGTACGCCAGCACGGCGCGCTGCTGTGCCGTCAGCGGGATCATGTCCGCACCCCTCCGCAGAGCCTGGAGCTGCGCGTCTGTCAGGCCAGCAACGCGGGCGACCGGTCGTGCGCGCGCCATTCATACGCCGCTCCGTTGAGCTCGGCCACCCGCAGGATGACCAGCTCCCGGATCAGTGCCGGCAGGGTCGTCTGGGTGCGGACGGCGCTGAGCAGCTGGTTCCACCCGTCGGCGACGGGTGGGCTGTGCAGCAGGATGCCGTCCAGCGGGGTCAGTCGGCCTCCTCTGCGGAGCCGGATGTGATCAGCGACCTCGCTGCTGTTCGTGGACTCCTGGAGCCGTGCCATGTGTGGTCCTTCGTGATGGTGTGGTGATCATGAGGCCCGGACGCGCGAGGGTCAGCGCTCCAGGACGACGGCCAGGCCCTGCCCGGCGCCGATGCACAGGGCGGCGACGCCGGTGCCGGCGCCGTGGGCCGCGAGCTGGTGGGCGACCGCACCGGCGAGGCGGGCGCCGGAGGCGCCCAGCGGGTGGCCGATGGCCAGCGCGCCGCCGCGCGGGTTGACGAGGTCCGGGTCGAGGTCGGGGAGTTCGGCGAGGCACCCCAGGACCTGCGCGGCGAAGGCCTCGTTGAGCTCGACGGTGTGGAGATCGCCGAAGCTCCGGCCGGCTCTGGTCAGTGCCCGGGTGATGGCCTCGACCGGACCGAGGCCGTAGTACTGCGGTTCGATGCCGGTGACCGCCGTGGCGGTGAGGCGGGCGAGCGGTTCTCGGCCGGTGGCCGCGAGGCCGGCCTCGTCGGTGATCAGCAGGGCGGCGGCGCCGTCGTTGAGCGGCGATGAGGAGGCAGCGGTGACGGTGCCGCCGGGCCGGAAGGCCGGCTTGAGGCGTGCCAGGGCGTCGGGGGTGCCGCCGTCCCTGATGCTCTCGTCGCGGGACAGGTCGACGCCGGGGTAGCCGACGGACTCGGCGGCGTAGCTGCCTTTCCGCCAGGCGCCGGCGGCCTTCATGTGGCTGGCGAGGGCGAACTCCTCCTGTCGCTCGCGGGTGATGCCGTGCTTGTCGGCGATCAGCTCGGCGCCCTCGCCCAGCGGCACCGTCCACTCCGGCCGCATCCCGCTGTTGACCATGCGCCAGCCGAGGGTCGTCGAGTACAGCTCCTGGTGCGCGGAGGGGAAGGGCCGGTCCGGCTTGGGCAGCACCCAGGGAGCGCGGCTCATCGACTCGACACCGCCGGCCACCACGATTGACGCGTCGCCCGTCGCGACCGCCCGCGCGGCCTGGACGACGGCTTCGAGGCCGGAGGCGCACAGCCGGTTGACCGTGGAGCCGGGGACGGTGACGGGCAGTCCCGCGAGCAGTGCGGCCATGCGTCCGACGTTGCGGTTCTCCTCCCCGGCGCCGTTGGCATTGCCCAGCACCACCTCGTCGATCAGGGCCGGGTCGAGCGCCGGGCTTCGGTCGAGCAGCGCCAGAACCGCATGCGCGGCCAGATCGTCGGGCCGCACAGCGGCGTAAGCACCCCCGTACTTGCCGATCGGGGTGCGGACGGCATCGGCGATGTAGACGTCCCGCTTGGTCATCAGATGTCCCTTTCGGTGCAATTGAGCGCGCGGCGCGGCGAACTCGACGGTGGTGGGGTCCGTGACGGTCACGGCCGGGCCGGGATTGGTCACCGGTCCCCGGGCCATGGCTCAGCGTGGCGCCGTGGCCCTAGCCGGCCGGGATTCGCAGAAGGGGAGCGGTCCGGTAGCCGACGAGGGCGTCGAGGGCGACGGCGCCCGCGCCGGAGGGGCCGACCGAGACCGGGTTCGCCTCCGCTTCGCACACGTCGGGCTCGGCGACGGCAAGACTCGACATGCTGACGATCACACGCGCCAGCGCGTCGCGGTCACCGGCGGGCGCACCGCGATGTCCGTTCAGCACGGACAGTCCTCTTACCTCGTCGATCATCTCCAGCGCGGTCTCATACGTGACGGGTGCCAGCCGCGCGGCCGAGTCCGCGAAGACCTCGGCCAGCACGCCGCCCGTGGACAGCACCACCAGGGGCCCGACGTCCGGGCTCACCCGGTAGCCCACCAGGGCTTCGGCAACGCCGGTCTCCACCATGCGCTGCACGAGAACTCGATCGACGACGAGCGTGGGGTCATGGGCGGCGACGTTGGAGACCACCGTGCGGGCCGCGGCACGTAGGCCCTCGTCGTCACGCACGTTGAGCACGACACCGCCCGCGTCACTCTTGTGCGGCAGGCGGTCGGAAAGCGCCTTCACCACCACCGGATAGCCGAAGGGCAGGTCGACGGGCCCTTCCAGGCTGTCCACGGCCAGCGTGACGGCGGGCGCGAAGGGAACCCCCTGTTCGGCGAGCACGGCCGCGGACGCATGCTCGTCGAGCATCGCCGGCGCGGCGTGAACGTCAGCCTGCGTGATCAGATGCCGGCCTATCGTCGCCGCTCGGCGCGCGAACGCCGCCTCGATCACGTCCGCGCATGACTCGGGTGTGCGGGACGCTGGCACGCCGGCGGCATGCAGCAACTCGGCCGATGCGGCGGCCTCGGGCAGCGCGAAGGCCACCAGCGGCACGGGGTGGTCGCCGCGGGCCGCGATGGCGTGGACCGCCAACTCCGGATTGGTCCGCGCCGAGGAGCCGATGACGAACACGATCAGGTCGAACTCGCCGCTGTCCTGCATCAGCCGAAGCGCGTTCGTCACGATGTCGTGCCGGGCCCCGGCCAGACCCAGGTCGGCGATCAGGCTGTGTGGCACGTCGGCCCCCGCCTCCGCCATCCGCGCCACGAGCTCGGGGCTCGGTCCAACGACGGTCAGGCCCCGGAGGGCCAGTTGATCCACCATGACGGCGGCGCCACCGCCCGTCGTGGTGACCACCCCGATCCGGGGGACACGCGGGCGATCCGCGCCCGGCACCCGCCGCAGCACCGCGGGGGCCTCCACGAGCGACTCGAACTGCGACACCCGGGCGAAACCGCACGCCGTGAAGAACGCCTCGGACTCCCTGTCCTCACCCGCCAGCGCCCCGGTGTGGGAGACCGTGAGAGCCGCCGCCGCCTCCGACCTGCCGAGCTTGTACACCGCCACGGGCTTGTCCGCCTGATGCGCGGCCTCGGCAAAGGAGCCGAGGTCAGCGGAGTGCCTCAGCGACTCGAGGAACAGCGCGTACGCGGTGATGCCGGGGTCGTCCACCGTCGCCTCACAAAGCGCTCCGAGCGACAGGTCCGCCTCACCACCGGTGGAGACGAGTCCGGAGAACCCGATGCCACGACCCCGCGCACGGCTCACCAGCGCGCCGATGACGCTGCCGGACTGCGAGGCGACGAAGACGCCGCCCCGCGGTGTGTCCGGCTCGCTGAAGGCCGCGTTTCCGGTGAGCATCAGGCCGTTGCGCGGATTGACCACGCCCAGGCTGCTCGGCCCGATCACCCGGACACCGCCCTCGGCGGCCCGCGCCCGCAGCAGATCCTCGCGTCGCCGGCCCACCTCGCCGGCCTCGGCGAACCCCGACGCCAGAACCGTGGCCACCGGCACCCCGAGTCGCGCGCACTCCCCCACCACCTCGATGGCTGTCTCGGCCCCCGTCATGGTGTAGACGTGGTCCGGCACCTCGGGCAGGGCCGAGAGACTCGGCCAGGCTCGTTCGCCCTGGACCCGGTCGCGGGTCGGGTTGATGAAGTAGGCGTTCCCCTGGTAGCCGGCGTGGGTGAGGAACCGCTGCGGGCGTCCTGTCGTCTTCGCCGGATCGTTCGACGCGCCCACGACAGCGACGCTGCGCGGGGTCAGCATCGCTTGGGCGACGAGGCGGACCTCACGAACACCTTCGACGGCATCGTCGACATCGCGGTCTTCCAGGGGTCGTCCGTCCGCTGTCAGGTCACGACCACCGCCGGGCTTCCGCTGGAGGCGATCTGCCCGCCGCCGGCCTCGGGCAAGCTCGCCCCCGGCGTGCGCGTGGCCATCCACATCGATCCAGAGCGCGCCAAGCCGCCGTGGCCGCAACGGCCTGACCCGGATCCCGGCGGCCTGGGCCTGGGCGGGGTGGCCGAAGGAGCACGGCACACCGTCGATCTCGATCCGGCCGCCGTCCGGCTGGTACTCGCCGGCCAGCAGCTTCATCTACGTCCACTTACCGGCCCCGTTCTCGCCAACGATCGCGTGCACCTGGCCCGGACGCAGCTCGAGGGAGACGCCCTGGAGCACAGGCGTGCCCAGAAAGCTCTTTGTCATGTCCCGCATCGTCAGCAAGAAAAGAAAGTTAGTTGCGAAAGTGAGAGACAACAGCAGCCAAAGTCTGCCGACTTACGACACGAAGAGAGGTAACTTTCATCGGTTACTGGATCAAGTAGCCTGGCACCACTCATCCACGAACGGAGGCGACATGTCCGGTCGGGTTCTCGCCCTGATCACCAGCGGTGTCGCGGAGACGCGGGTCGACATCGCACGCGCCACCGGGCTGGCCCGTTCGACCGTCGCGCACCGGGTGGACGCGCTGATCTCCCACGGTTATCTGGAGGAGTACGAGGACGGTCGCTCCACGGGCGGCAGGCCCTCGCGTCGGCTGCGCCTGCGCACCAGGGACCGGGTGGCCGTCGGCGTCGACCTCGGGGCGACGCACTACCGCGTGTCGCTCGTGGACGTGGGGGGCGCCGCACTAGCCGTACGCGAGCATCCGATGCGGATCGCCGACGGTCCTGACGTGGTACTGGACGTCGTGGCACAAGGCATCCAGGAGCTGCTGGACGAGGCCGGACTGCGGCTCTCCACCCTGAGCGTCATCGGAGTCGGGGTGCCAGGCCCCGTCGAGTTCACCTCCGGGATGCCGGAGGACCCACCGCTCATGCCCGGCTGGCACCGCTACCCCATACCGGGCTTCTTCCGGGACCGCTTCGGGGTGACGACCCTGGTGGACAACGACGTGAACCTGATGGCACTCGCGGAGCAGCGTCGCGTCCTCCCTGACGCCAGGCACCTGCTGTTCGTCAAGATGGGTACCGGCATCGGCTGCGGCATCATCGCGGACGGTCATCTCTACCGCGGCGCCAAGGGATCCGCCGGCGACATCGGCCACACCCGGGTGAGCACCGACGACACCCCCTGTCGGTGCGGCAACACCGGATGCCTCGAGGCGATCGCGGGAGGTGCGGCGCTGGCGCGCCGGCTCAGCGCCCGGGGGACCCCCGTCGCGTCGGCACATGAGGTCGTGCGGCTCGTCATGTCCGGTGACCAGGAGGCGGTCCGGATGGTCCGCGACGCCGGACGCACCATCGGTGAGGTGCTCTCCGGCCTGATCAACTTCTTCAACCCCGAGGCGATCGTGATGGGCGGTGTGCTCTCGGCGGTGCACAATCAACTGCTCGCCGGCGTCCGGGAGGCCGTCTACCGACGGTCCCACCCCCTGGCGACCCGCGACCTGCTCATCGAGCCCAGCCGCGTGCGGGAGGACGCGGCGACGCTGGGAGCCGCGCTCCTCGCGATCGGCCACGTTCTGTCGCCGGAGCAGGTGGACCACGCCCTCGCCACGTCGTCCTCCTGACGGCCGCTCGGGTCATGAGGGCTGGGGTCATAACGCCTCCACGTAGGGGATGGTGCGAGGTCCTTCCGGCAGCACGCACAGACGCGCACCGGGCCCTGTCTCGTGGAGTGCGGCGCGGGCGGTGGCGGCGACGTCGTCCGTGTGCTCCAGGTGCGCGGCGGCCAGATCCGTCGCCGTCAGGCCGGTGCTGTGCACGACGGTCCTGGCTCGTTGCTGGACCCTGGCCTGCATCTCCTGCCACTGGTCGCGAACGGTCGGGTAGGGGCCGTGGTCGGGGAATCCGCCGCGGCACTCGGTGGCGCAGATGATGACGCCGCCGGGCCTGACCACCTCGGCCGCGGTGCTCATGCCCTTAACGGACTGGTAGAGGTTCTGGTCGAGCGGATGGCCGGCGTTGGTGGTGACCACGACGTCGAAGAAGCCCTGGACCGGACGCATCGACAGGCGGCGGGCCGCCGCCGTGGCGGCGGCGTGCGCGACCAGCCCGTCGCCGCCGAAGGCGCCGACGATGTGCTGGTCCCGGTTCAGCACCACGTCGAGGCCGAAGTCGACCCCCGTGGCCTCGCTGATGGCCCGGATGTCGTCGTGCACGGGGTTGCCGTAAGTGATGCCCCGGCGCGCCTTCGGGTGGCCGATCCGGCGGGCGTCGTGCAGCGTCAGCAGGGTCTCGAGTCCGGCCAGCCCGGGTGCGACGAGCTTGGGCCCGCCGGAGAAACCGGTGAAGGCGTGCGGCTCGACGAGCCCGGTGGTGATGCGCACGTCCGCGCTGGACCAGTGACTGTTCAGCCACACCGGCACGCCGTTTCCGTGGGTTCCCAGCCAGGTCAACGACGCGTCGTCGCGGGCGTCGTGACTGACGATGCGGAGGCTGTCGGCGACCTGCCGGCCGAACATCTGCCGGATCTCGTCCGGTGTGTGCCCCCGGTGGGCGCCGGTGGCGATCAGGATCGTGACGTCCTCGAGGCGGACGATTCCCTCAAGTTCCTCCAGGATGGCGGGGATCATCAGCTGGCGGGGCTGCGGCTGCGTGCCGTCACAGGCGGATATCGCCACGGTCTGTCCGGGCCGGACCAGTTCGCGCAGTGGCGGGCCGGCCAGGGGGCGTCGCAACACGGAGCGGAGCGCGGCCCGAGGGTCCGGTATCGCGTCGCGGTACTCGGGCCGCACCACGACGGTCGTCTCCGGTGGGTATTCGGGCGGTCCGGGGAACTCGGCCACCAGGCCGTCGGTGCCGAAGGCGAGGCGGACTCTCATCGCGTCCACTCCTTGCTGATTGTCGAACGGGTCGATGGCGGCTATACGGTGGTGAAGGCGAGGCAGGGCACGGGTTCGGGTCGCTGGGTGCCGCGGGTGACGGGGAGCGTGACGCCCTGGTGTGCGGCGTCGAGGAGGGTGAGCATGACGTCCAGGACGTGGGCGGCGAGTTCGGCGGAGGCCAGATGGGGTCGGCCGGTGCGGAGAGCCTCGGCCAGGTCGCCGAGGCCGACGCCGAGGCCGCCGGGCTGGTATCCGACGGTGTAGGGCAGCGGCTTCCAGGCCTCGCCCACGCTGACGGCGGGCGAGCCGTCGAACCGGTTGGGGTCGGGCACGGAGAGCGATCCGGTGCTGCCGTAGATCTCCATCCACGGGAGTCGCGTGGCGGGCACGTCGAAACTCATGACGAGGGTGGTCAGCGTGCCGCTGGCGTGGTGGAGGATGCCGGTGACGTGGGTGTCGACGTGCACGGGGAGGCGGGTGCCGGCGCGTGGACCGCTGGCGATGGTGCGTTCGTGGTGGGGCTGTGAGGCCGCACCGGTGGCGTGGGTGACTGGTCCCAGCAGGTGAACGAGAGCGGAGAGGTAGGAGGGGCCCATGTCCAGCAGTGGGCCGCCGCCGGGTTGGTAGTAGAACTCCGGGTCGGGGTGCCATGCCTCGTGTCCGGGGCCGGTCATGAAGGCGGTGGCGGCGATGGGGATGCCGATCAGCCCGTCGTCGATGACTCTGCGCGCGGTCTGGATGCCGACACCCAGGACGGTGTCGGGCGCACAGCCGACGCGCAGTCCGGCCCGCTGAGCGTGGGTGAGAATGGCGCCGGCTTCTTCGCGGGTGGTGGCCAGCGGTTTTTCACTGAAGACGTGTTTGCCGGCGCCCAGCGCGGCTTGGGTCACGTCAGCATGGGCGGCGGGAACGGTGAGGTTGAGGACGGCGTCGACGTCCTCACGGGCGATCAGTGCTTCGGTGTTGTCGGCGACGGCGACGGTGTCGCCGGCACGTTGGGCCAGGTCCTTCGCGCGGTCGCGATCGAGGTCGGTGACGACGGTCAGGCGCAGGCCGTCGAGGCGGCTGAGCGTGGTCAGATAGGCGCGGCTGACGGTGCCGGCGCCGACGATGCCTATGTTCAACGACTGGTCCACAGCGGGCCTTTCTCTGTCGTCGAGCCGTGTGGCCGGTGACGGAGACGGAGACCCGGCCGCGCCCGCTCGTCCTGGTCCGGACGGTGCGTGGGTCGATGCGGCGCGGCCGGGCCTCGTCGGCTCCAAGGTGACGGTGGCCATCAGGTTGGCCAGGTCACGGCGTCGACGTGATCGTCAGGGCGTCACCTCTCGGCTTGGCCGCGATTCGCGTCGGTCGGACCCGCGTTGTCCATGATCTGCCTGGCCGCGGCGGGGATGTTGTTGGCGGAGTAGGTGGTGTTGTTCCCGACGACGTTGCCGCGATCACCGTTGGTGATTCCGGTGATGGCCGGGTTCGTCGTGTAGTTGTCGATCACGGTGAGGTTGCCGGTGAGGTTGCCGTTCTGGTTGTTGGCGTGCGCCCACTGTCCGGCGGTGTTGAGGAAGACGTTGTCGCTCGCGGTGAGGTACCGGGAGCCCTCGTCGAAGTACAGGCCGAGCTGCCCGCTGCTCTCACAGAAGTTCTCCTCGATGGTGCTGTTGGGCATCGCGGAGAGCGTGTAGACACAGCCGGCGTCGAACAGCGTCTGCACGACGTCGCGAACGTGGTTGCCCACGATGCGGACGTCGCTCAGGGTCGTGGGCGTGTCGTAGATCGGCTGGAAGTCGTAGAGCCCTCGGTTGATGTACTCGGGGCTGCCGCCCGGGTCGTTCGCACCCCAGCCGTACCCGACCCCGATGCCGCTGTACGGCATGTCCGAGACCTCGTTGTGCTCGATGGTCAGCCGGGTGACGTAGCTGGCGAAGATCGCGTCCTGGTCGAGGTACTCCAACGCGGTGGCGTAAATGCTGTTGTTGCTGATCAGGATGTCGCTGTTGGTCATTCGCTCGTCGGAGGGGTGGTGGGCGTCGGGACGCACCCCGCCGACGACGATGCCGCCGCCGGCGCTCGCGGTGAACGTGTTGCCGATGACGGAAACGTCGTGCGCGCCCAGTCCCACGCCGGTGGCGTGGGCGTTGGCGTCGTTGCCGATGCCCAGCCCGACGGATCCGAGGTTCACGAAGTCGTTGTTCTCGAACGTGATGCCGTCCGCCGCCGACACCTGCACCGCCGCGGGCGCCTGTGCCCAGTTGTTGCGGGCTCCCTCGAAGCCCTTACAACCGACGGCGCAGGACGTGAACGCGTCGTCGGGCCGATGCTCCTGTTCTCCGGTGATGAAGGCGCCGGTCTGCTGGTTGGCGTATCCGTTGGGCGAGCTGGGGTGCAGCCAGGTGGTGCCGGTGAACGTCAGCCCTTCGAACGCGAGGTTGCGGGCCGGTTCGTCGTAGGTTCCGCCGACCTCGACCAACGTCTCCAGTCGCGGCAGCTCGACGCGCGCGCTGTCGATGTCCTGCCCCTGAAGCGGCTTGTAGTACAGCGTGCCGGCGGTCGTGTCCAGGTACCATTCGCCGGGCTCGTTCAGGAAGCTCTTGGAGTTCAGCAGGGAGAACGTCGGTGTCCGGAACGGGGACTGGATGGTGTCGTACCCGTAGGTGTTGTTGTCCCAGGAGGGCTGCTGCATGGTGACCGTCGAACCGGAGATGCGCTCCACCGGCGCGAACCGGTTGGTGAACGACAGCATCGCCTGGAGTTCGATGCGCTGCTGGTCGGGAAGCGTGGCCAGGTAGCCAAGGTTGGGGTTGTTGAGGGTGAAGCCGTCCGCGTTGAGCGTGATGTCGGACTGGGACAGGCCGAGCCGCGCACGCTGGGCGAGCTCCCCGTCGACGTAGAGCTGCCGGGTGTCGAAGCCGGTGCCGACGTCCGCCTTGTAGATACCGGTCGCGGGGTCGTCGAGTTCCCAGCCGGTGACGGGCTCCGCGCCGGTCACCACCGGCGTCGCTCCGGGCTCGGCCTGCCAGGTCACCGTGTGCTCGTCGCGGCCGGAGTCAGCGGCGGTGAACCGTAGCGGCGAGTCGAGCCGGTAGGTGCCGTCCAGCAGGGTGACGGTGACGGCACCGTCTCCCTGGGCGGCGAAGTCCTGGGCCCGACGCTGCGCCTCCTGAAGCGTTTCCAGCGGCTGGTCGGCGGTGCCGGGACCGTCGTCGTCGCTGTTCTCGGCACCGGTCGGTGCGACGAAGAGGGTGTACTCGGCGGCGGCGTGTGCGTGGGGGGTGGGCATGACGGTGAGTACTCCGGCGGCCAGGGCCGCCGCGGCGGCTGCGGCGACGGGTGTTCGTCGGGACAGCGAGAGTGGGAGGTGCACGGCCTTACGTCCTTTCCTCGGGGAGATGCGAGAGCGGTGTGCCAGCGTGCCGCGTGGTGGCGTGCGAGGCGCGGCTGTTCGGACGTGCGGAAAGAGCATTCTGGAGGCGCCACGGAGCGGAACCCTGGTCGGCAACCGTGAGGAGTCGTCGTCCGGCGCCCTCTGGCCTCACATGAGGGCCGTCAGCGGGGGCGTTCGTGGGTCTCCGTCGTGACGCGGCGATCATCTCCTCGTCGATGCGGATGCCCAGACCGGGTGAGTCGCCCAGGACGAAGGCACCGTCCTCGACGTGCAGGTCGATGGACAGGCCGATCGGCGGCTGAAGGTCCTGCAACTCGCTGACGAGGTGGTTGGGCACGGACGTCGCCGCGTGCAGGAGCCCGACGGGGGTGTTGCCGACCGGGCTGACCGGAAGGTCGTGGGCGTGAGCCACCGCCGCGACCCGCAGGAAATGGGTCGTCCCCCAGACCGCCGCCGTCTGGACGACATCGACCGCGCCCGCCGCCAGCAGCGGGCGATACTGCTCGAGCCCGGTGAGGTTCTCGCCGCTGGCGACCGAGGCGCGGATGCCGCGATGGACGGCGGCCAAGCCCTCGGCATCCCAGCGCCGGACGGGCTCCTCCACCCAGGTGAGGTCCAGAGTGCGCTCCAGCTCACAGATGTGGCGGACCGCTTGTTTGCGGGTCCACGCCTCGTTCGCGTCGAGCATCAGACTCGGCCGCAGCCCGTTTCCGGCCTCGGTGAGCACCTCCTCTATGAGGGTCAGGCGGTGCCGGTCCAGATCGATGTCGAGGCCGCCCTTGAGCTTGGCCGCACGCAGACCGTGGTCGGCGTAGGCCTGGTAGACCGCCACCAGGTCGTCATCGTTCAGGTCGATGTCCAGACCGGACGCGTAGGCGGGTACTCTCCGGTCACGCCCGCCGAGCAGCCGCCACAGTGGCTCCCCCGCCGCCTTCGCCTTGATGTCCCACAGCGCGGTGTCGAGTGCGCCGATGGTCCCGAACAGGGCTCCGGCATGACCGGCCTTGAACGTCTGGCGCAGCATCCGGTCATACAGTGCGGTCACACACCGGGGGTCCTCGCCCTCGATGGCGGCGAAGAGGGAGTCCACTTCCACGTGTGATCCCAGACCGACGCCGGTGATGCCCTCGTCGGTGTCGACCAGGACGATCGGCACCGAGACCACCCCGTCGGCGAAGACGCCGTTGGCGTCACCGACGGGGCGACCCCATTCCTGGATCGTCGTGAGGGTGCGAAAACCGGTAATGCGCATGTCAGCCCTTCGTAGAACCGGCGGTGACGCCGTCGGCGATCTGACGCTGGAACAGGAGGTAGAGCACAAGGACGGGAAGTGCGGCGATCAGCACCCCTGAGGCGAAAACGGGGATGTCGTCGCCGTACTGTCCGCGGAGTGAGGTGACCCCGACCATGAGCGTGCGGTGTTCCGGCGACGGCATCATCAGCAGGGAGATGAGCACGTCGTTCCAACAGAACAGGGCGTTGAGGATGCCGACCGACAGCAGGGCCGGCCGGCCCATGGGCAGCATGACGCGCCGGTAGACGCCGTACGGCGTGTTGCCGTCGATCCTGGCCGCGTCCATGATCTCGCCCGGAATCCCGGTGTAGTAGCTCGTCATCAGGAAGATCGTGAACGGCAGGAACTGCGCGACGTAGGCGAGGATCAGCCCGGTGTAGGTGTCCATGAGGTGGCTGTCCGCCATGATCCGCGCGAGCGGGACCATGATGACCTGGAAGGGGACGAACAGCGCCGCCAGGCAGCCGAGGAAGAGCACTCGTGCCCCCCGGAACCGCAGATGGCTCAGGGCGAAGCCGGCCATCGAGCCGATCAGCAGGAGAAGCACCACGGCGGCCGTCACCACGATGAGGGAGTTGACGAAGTACCGCTCCATGCCGACGTTTGTCCAGGCCGCGGCGATGTTGTCCGTGTTCGCGGAGCGCGCCAGGGAGAAACGGTCGAGAATGTAGTCGTGCCGGGTCTTCATCGCGACGTTCGCGGTGAACACCAGGGGATAGATCGTCGCGAGCGCGAGGGCCGCCATCGGCACGGCGGCCACCCATGTGGTCAGGCGGAGCCCGCGCATCAGCGTTCCCTCCCCGACCGGCGGAGCAGCGCGATCTGCAGGAGCCCCACCACGAGCATGATGAGAAAGAGCACGGTCGATGCGGCCGAGGCGAGCGCGGGGCGGTTCATCTCTCCCTGCTGGACCCAGATGTAGTACTCCGGCAGGTAGGTCGAGCCCTCAGGTCCGCCGTCGGTCATCACGTACAGCAGACCGAACATGGACGTCAGCATCCCGATCATCGTGGTCACGACGACGAACTGAATGGTGCGGGAGAGGCTCGGGATGATCACGTGCCAGATGACCTGCGCCAGCGACGCCCCATCCGTTCGGGCGGCGTCCAGAAGCGAGGCGTCCAGGGTGGCGAATCCGGCGAGAAAGACCACCAGAGCCATCCCGAAGGTGGCCCACACGTGCACGCCGACGACCGTGAACATGGCGACGTCCGGATCGCCGAGCCAGTCGACCGGGCCCATACCAGCGGTCCCTATCGCGGAGTTGAGGGGGCCGTCGAAAGCCAGCAGGAGATTGAAGATCGCCCCGATGATCACCGGCGAGAGCACGGCCGGAAAGAAGTAGACGCTCCGGAAGAACCGGTGCCCTGGCACGCGCAGGTAGATGAACGTCGCGAGCATTCCCGGGATCGCCACGGCGACCGGAAGCAGCAGCACCAGTAGGGCGACGTTCTCCAGTGCGGTGCGGAAGAGCGGATCCTGGAACAGTTCCAGGTAGTTGTCCAGGCCGACGGTCGTCCCGTCGCGCTCGCCGTCGCCGGTGAAGGAGAAGTTGACGCCCAGGAGCAGCGGTACGAGGCGGAACAGGACGAGGATCAGGACGGCCGGAGCCACCAGGACGTAGGGCGCGAGCCGCTCGGCACGCCGGCCGCCGGAGGCTCCTGGCGAACGCGTCGCGAGGGCCGCGCGGCGCAGGCGCGGCGTGACGGTGGCTTCGTCCATCCGCCCGACATCGACCGGGCGGATGGAGGACAGCGAACCTCTCGACGGCATGGGATCAGCCCGCCTGGTCGGAATCGGCCAACTGCCGTACAGCGTCGTCGACGCTCACCGATCCGCTCAGGAGTTGCTGGGAGAGCCTCCCCATCAGATCCAGGGTCTCCGAGGAGAGCGCGACGTGCAGCGCGGGCTTGCCGGACTCGATGGCCGGCACGATGGCGCCCAGGGCCGAGCCGCCGCCGGAGACGTCGACGGTGGTGTCGGAGACGACCGCGCCGGCGTCGGCGTAGAAGGCGGTCAGCGCCTCGGTGGAGGTCAGGGATCGCACCAGGTCGGCGGCCAGTTCGGGGCGCTCGGTCCACTTCGCGACGGCGTACCCGATCCCGCCGTCGTAGGGGAGGTTGGGGCTGGTATCCGCGGTGACGAGGGGCGCCTGCATCACGCCGACGTTCTCCTCGCCGAGGAACTCGCCGAAGTCCTTCCAGTGACCGATGTCCGACATCAGCCCGACGATGTGGGCGGCGTCACCGGACTGGAAGAGCGCGAGGGAGTCGTTGAACAACGCGGTGGAGTTGACCCCGTCGTTGTTCAGTCCGGCCTCGTTGACCTCCTGCCAGAGTTCGAAGATCCGACGGACGTGGGGAGAGGTCCAGTCACGGTTCCCATCGATCCAGTCGTCGTACTCCTGCGGCGGGAGAACGGCAGAGCCCAGCCCCGAGAGGAAGAACTGAATGCCGTAGCCCTCCTTGTTTCCAAGGGAGAAGCAACTGGCCTCCGTCTCCTGCGCGATGGTCTCGCAGTCGTCCAGGAAGTCCTGCCATGTCGTCGCCGGCCTCTCCGGATCGAGCCCGGCCTCCTCGTAGAGCGTCTTGTTGTAGTAGATCGGATGTCCCTGCAGCGTCACCGGGGCGGCATAGACCGTGCCGTCGTCGGTGAACGCCTCCCAGCCGGCCAGCCGCTGCCTGTCCTCGGCCACGTAGTCGTCCAGGGGAAGCAGCGCGTCCACCCTGTCCCGTATCTGGCCGCCGCCGTTGAAGAGCATGACGTCGGGGCCCTCACCGGACTGAATGGCCGTGCCGAGCAGTGTGTAGTACTGGTCGAACGGCTGAGCCACGAACTCCACGGTCACGTCGGGATGCTGCTCCGCGAAGTCGGCCTTCGCCTGGTCTATGTAGCCGGCGACCGCCTCGTCACCGGACTTCCAGTCCCAGACCACCAGCGTGTCGTCCGAGGAGCCGGACGACGAACCCGATCCCGCGCTACCGCACCCGGTCAGGGCGAGAGCCGCCACCAGAACCGTCGACCACAGTGCTCGCTGCTTCATTGCCGCTCACTTCCCGGAGGCCCTAGGGGTCCCATCAGGTCCGATGAGGCGGAAACATAACTCGTATGATGTCTTCGGTCAAGAGGGCCGATGCGCACCCATCAGACTTGCGGGCGCAAGGTCGCGACCCATGAGCGGATCGCCGCTCACGACCCGAACGACGCGCCCGAGGCGGGGTCCATACACGTCATGGACGCCAAGGCTGACCCATTGAAGCCCTCCTGGCGGCGCCGCACGGCTGCCGCGCCAGCCCTCGCGATCACACAGGACCCGGAAGGGTGCGGCAGCGTCGGTGCGTAGCCGGTTCGGCACATCGGTATGAGACGTACGACGTATGTTGAGCCTTCCACTCGACTCGCCTATGATCCTGGCGTCTGAAAAGCCAGCCGGCGTTCGAGGTATCGAACGTACGTGTGGCAGTTTCTGCCTGTGCTGCCCCACGGGCTCTCATGACAAGTACGCGCACCATTCGTTGTTCCGGTGAGGCACCCCCCACACACAGTCAGTTACCGGACTCCTGAGGACGCAGGATGCCGCGTGGGCGGGCCTTGTCGGCCGAGCCGTCATGGAGTTTCTGGTGTTGCCGGAGCAGCCGGTCTGGGCGCCAGCATGCTGGGCCCCGGGCGGGCCTTCGCCGATATCGCGACGAGGTCCCCCTCCCCACGACGAGCACCGACCGAACCGTTCGCCATCGGATGGCGGGAGTACCTCTGGACCCGCGAGGGCCGCCAACTCACCACTCACGTCTACTACCCCAGCACCGGTACCCCCGGCGGCGACCCCGTCCGCGACGCGCCCATCGCCAACGGCGTCTTCCCCATCGTCGAGTTCAGCCACGGATGGGGCGGAAACGCCGACAGCTACGACGCACAGGTCGAACCACTGGCCGAAGCCGGCTTCATCGTCCCCTCCCCCAGCTTCCCCGGCACCGGCAGCCCACAAGACGTCTACAACGGCAACCAGTCCAAGGACGTCTCCCAGATCATCACCAACACCCTCGCCCTCAACGACACCCCGGGCGACCCCTTCAACGGACACCTCGACACCAGCGTCGGCGTCGGCGCCTCCGGCCACTCACTGGGCGGCATGACCACCCACGGCCTACTCACCGCCTGGCCGGACAACCGCATCACCGCCGCCGTCCCCATCGCCTGCGTGGACATGGGCAATCCCGCTGCCGAGGTCAACGCCAACGTCCTGTTCATCCACGGCGACCAGGACGGCACCTGCCCCTACTCCTCCGCCCGCCAGGCCTACGACGAACTCCCCGCCCCCAAGGCATTCCTCACCCACCTCGGCCAAGGCCACGGCGAGTACCTCTACCGCGACGCCGGGACCTACCCCCAAACCACCAACACCATGCTCGACTGGTTCCGCTGGAGCCTGTACGGCGACACCACCGCCCGCGACCGCCTCTCCGCCGACGCCACCACCCCCGGCACCAACTGGGACGCCGCCCTGACCTAGACCACCGCAAAGAATCGCCGTGCCACCCAGGGCCAGCCCTCCCCCACACCAGCCCCTGTGGCTGGCCCTGGGCTGGCGTCGCCTCGACAACGCCTCACTCTCCGGAGTCGGGACCGCGGAAACAGGGGCCCCCTCCACTCACCAGCCATCTCCCGCGCGAGGCGTAACCCTCAGCGTGGCAGGGGTTGTTCGGCCCAGATGGTCTTGCCCGTGGGGATCTGGCGGCTGCCCCAGCGCTCGGCGATCTGGGCGACGAGCAACAGGCCGCGCCCGCCCTCGTCGAAGGTGCGGGCCCGCCGCATATGGGGTGCGGCGATGCTGCCGTCGGACACCTCGCAGATGAGCGTGTCACCGCGGATGAGCCGCAGTTGGACGGGCGGGTTGCCATACCGTATGGCGTTGGTGACCAGTTCGCTGACGATCAACTCGGTGGGGTACGCCAGATCAGCCAGTCCCCACACATCCACTTGTTCGAGCGCCCACCGCCGGGCCTCGGCCACAGCCTCTGGTTCCACGGGCACCGGCCAGGTGCGCACCCGGCCGGTCCCGAGCAAGGAGGTGCGGGCCAGGACCAGGACGATGTCATCCGTCGGGGGATCGGGCCGCACAGTGCGCATCGCTTGGTCACAGATGCCCTCCAGTGTGGCGGCTGGACTGACCAACGCGTCCCGCAGCCGGTCGAGTCCGACGTCGATGTCCCGTCCCGGGGCCTCGATCAGACCGTCGGTGTAGAGGGCGAGCAGGCTACCCTCGCCGAGTTCGATCTCGACCGTCTCGAAGGGCAGGCCGCCCAGGCCGAGCGGCGGCCCGGCGGGCAGGTCCAGGAACCGCACGGCGCCCCCGGGGTCCACCAGCGCGGGCGGCGGATGCCCGGCCCGCGACAGCGCGCAGCGTCCGGACACCGGATCGTAGACGGCGTACAGACAGGTGGCCCCCACCTCCCCCGACACCCCCTCCTCCTGCTGCCGCCCATCCTCGTCCCGGTCAAGACGCAGAACGAGGTCGTCGAGCTGGGTCAGCAGCTCGTCGGGGGCGAGATCCACGTCGGCGAGGGTCCGCACCGCGGTCCGCAGCCGGCCCATCGTGGCCGACGCGTGGATACCGTGCCCCACCACATCGCCCACCACCAGAGCGACCCGCCCCCCGGACAAGGGGATGACGTCGAACCAGTCCCCACCGACGCCGCTCCCGGAACCGGCCGGCAGGTACCGGTACGCCAGCTCCACCGCCGCCACCCCCGGCAGCCGCCCCGGCAGCAGACTGCGCTGGAGAGCGAGCGCGGTCCGGCGCTCACCGGTGTACCGACGGGCGTTGTCCACGCTCACCGCCGCCCGCGCGACGATCTCCTCGGCGAGCACCAGATCGTCAGGCCCGAAGGCCTCCGGTGTACGGTGCCGCACAAAGTGCACCAGACCGAGGGTGACTCCCCTTGCACGCAGCGGCACCATCATCACCGAATGCATCCCGTACCGCCGCACGCTCGCGGCACGGGCCGCGGAGGTCATCAACCATCCCCGCATCGCCGGATCGGCCACCCGGTGCCGCGTTCCCCGACCGGTGAGCAGCACCTGGGCCGGTGGGGAGCCGGGAGGGTAGACGTCCGTGCTACCCGTCGGGATCACGGATTCGGGCCATCCGGGAAGCACCGACCGCTGAGCGGCGCGGCGGCAGGGGACCGGCCCGGTGGACGACACCGGCTCCGGTTCGTCGCCCAAGGCGACGGACTCCAGCAGGTCGACGGTGACGAAGTCCGCGAACCCCGACACCGCCACGTCGGCCAGTTCCTCCGCGGTCCTGGTCACCTCCAGGGTGCTGCCGATGCGGACGCTGGCATCGTTGAGCACCGCCAGGCGGCGGCGGGCCCAGTACTGCTCGGTGGTGTCGATCACCAGCGCCGACAGGCCCTGCACCGTGCCGGCCTCGCCCTTCAGCGGTGAGAGGAAGATCGACCAGGCGTGATCGCGGATCTCACCGGAGGCCCGACCGGGCTTTTCCTCGCTGTGGACCATCTCGCCGGTGCGCAGCACCTGCCGCTGGAGCCTGTCGATCTCTTCCAAGGCTGGGGTGGACTGAATCTCGGACAGTGTCCGCCCCTCCATCTCCTCGGGCGTCATGCCCATGGCGTGACTCATCGCCTTGTTGCAGGTCACGAACCGCGCATCGCGGCCGTAGATGGCCACAGGTAGAGGGAGCTGCGCCAGTGTCCGGTCCCACAGGTCGGCCGCCCCCATGGCCGTCGGCCCAGCGGGATAGGTCGCTGGTGCCCGAGTGAAGATCCAGTGAGGCCTCTTGTCCGCGCTCTCCAGTGGGATTCCACAGAGCTCCGCCGAAACGCGGTAACCGTCCCGGTGCCGCAGCGCCACGTCGCTGGTCCACGGCTCCCCGGCAGCCATGTGACGCTGCGTGGCGGTAGGTAGCTCCACAGCGAGCAGATCGGTGGCGGGACGGCCCACGATCTCCTGGGTCTCGTATCCGAGCAGGCTCCGGGCCCCGGCGCCCCACACCATGACCGCCCCGGTGGCGTCGATGACGACCGCGAAGTCCTCGGGCACTCCCGAGTTCGCCACGCCTCCGGTGGTGACGGGCTCGTCGTCCATAGGGAGGGCTCACCCCTCGTTCCAGCCGATCCCAAACTGGTCAAAAGCTCACATAGCTGCGATTTCCCCAGCATCTCGCAGCAGTGTGTCCCGATCAACCGATCGGAAGGGGCTCGTCGACACCGTTCGGGTCATCATCGATCGCACGGGCACGGGCACGGCGCCGCCCAGCCGGCCCGGACTGGTCACGTGCTGGAGCGCGTGACCAGGTGGGTGGGCAGGACCAGCGGATTGGGTTCCTCGCCGCCGATGAGCCTGACGAGCATGCGCGCCATCTCGTGCCCCAGGGCCTCGATGGGCTGGCGGACCGTGGTCAGCGACGGCTCGGCGATCCGCGCGATGTCCAGGTCGTCGAAGCCCACGACCGCGACATCGCCGGGGACGACCCGGCCCGCACCGCGCAGCGCGCGCAGGGCACCGGCCGCCATGTTGTCGTTGGCGGCGAACACCCCGTCCACCTCAGGATGACGCTCCAGCAGTTCGGCCATCGCGGTGGCCCCGCTGGGCTCGTTGAAGTCCCCACTCACCGGGGTGAACGGCTCCAGACCGGCCAGGATCATGGCCTCCCGGTAGCCACGGTGACGAGCACGGCTCACCTGGGTGTCCGGCGGTCCGCAGATCATGGCCACGCGCCTCCGCCCGCGGGCGAGCAGGTGCTCCGTGGCCTGGCGAGCGCCACCGATGTTGTCAGCGTCCACATACCACGGCGGCTCGAAACCCACCGGACGCCCGCCGAAGACCACGGGCAGCTCCGTCTCCCCGGCGATGTGGAGCACGGGGTCGTTCTCCCGAACCGCCATGAGCATGACGCCATCGACGCCCCGGGCGCGCAGCAGTTCCCTCAGGCGCCGTCGACTGCGGTCGGCGGCTGCGAGACACAGCATCAGATGCAGACCGGCTTCCTCCAGGGCTGCGGACACGCCGACGATCACCCTGGCGAAGAACGGGTCCGCGAAGATCGACGGCGTCTCTCCGGAGATGACGAGGGCGGCCGCGCCTCTCCGGCGGGTCACCAGTGCCCGCGCCGTCGTGTTCGGCACGTAGCCGAGTTCCCTGATGGCCCGTTGGACCGCCTCGCGCTTGTCACGGCTGACGTGGGGCGCGTTGTTGAGCACCCGGGAGGCCGCCGAACGGGAGACGCCGGCACGCTCGGCCACCTCGTCGAGCGTGGGCTGCCGGCGCGGCACATCTGTCATGGACTGGGCCCCTTTCTCGCTGCGTCTGCCGGGCTACTCCCCCTGGGAAATCGTGGAAGCGCTTCCATTCTAGGACCCGGCCAGCGCCCATAACCCTAGAGCGGAAGGAGAGTTGCGTGACCTCCCTTGACAGCTCTCAACTGCTCACACACCATGTCGAGAGGCCCTAGGGCAGCCTTCTACAAAACTGGGAGCGCTCCCAATTTATCCCGGCCCTCGCCGCGTCACTCACGCCCCGGGGTGCCGCGGCCCGGCGCCATCGCACCCCCGCCTCGCGGGCTCAGGACGAAAGCCGCGCGGCGCTTCCCTCCCCACGAATGAGGTACATCGATGCGCAGACTCCTACGCGGGGCAGTGGCAGGACTCCTCGCGCTGCCACTGTTCCTTGCCTCCTCGCCCTCCGCTCAGGCGGCATCCGACCCGCTCGCCATGACCAGTGGCTTCTATGTCGACCCGAACTCCAGCCCTGCGGTCTGGTCAGCCGCCAATCCCGGTGACGGACGCGCCTCCGCGATCCGCGACTCCATCGCCAGCGTCCCCATGGCCCGCTGGTTCGGCTCCTGGAGCGGCGACATCGGCTCCGCCGCGAGCTCGTTCGTCGGCGCGGCCCAGTCCGCCGACAAGCTGCCGCTCCTCGTCGCCTACAACATGTACGGCCGCGACGCCTGCGGTGGGCACTCAGGGGGCGGAGCCGCGTCCCCGTCCGCATACGCCACCTGGGTCTCCGCCTTCGCCAGTGGCATCGGCAACCGGCCGGCCGTCGTCATACTCGAACCCGACGCCCTCGGCGACTACAGCTGCATGACCCAGGACCAGATCAACGAGCGCCAGAACATGCTCGTCAACGCCCTCACCGAGTTCCGGTCCAAGGCGCCGAACGCCTGGGTCTACCTCGACGCCGGCAACCCCGGCTGGGCCGACGCCTCGACCATGGCCGATCGCCTCAACGCCTCCGGCCTCAGCCTCGCCAGGGGCTTCTCCATCAACGTCTCGAACTACTTCCCCACCTCCCAGAACGCGTCCTACGCCGGCAGCGTCAACCAGGCGCTGAGCCAGCGTTACGGCTACAGCAAACCGTTCGTCGTGGACACCAGCCGTAACGGCAACGGCTCCAACGGCGAATGGTGCAACCCCGGCGGCCGCAAGATCGGTACCCCCTCCCAGGAAGGGGGCAACGGCGCCGAGATGCTCCTGTGGCTCAAGACCCCGGGTGAGTCCGACGGCGACTGCGGTGTCGGATCGGGCTCCACGGCCGGGCAGTTCCTACCGGAGGTCGCCTACAAGATGATCTACGGCTACTGACCCCTCGCATCAGCCACCTTGGTGCCGGCACACCGTGCCGGCACCAAGGCCACCGCCGCGCTCAACGGCCGGGCGGGCCGGGTGAGTCGTCAGCTGTCCGCGGGGCGCTCGCGCGCCACCAGCACGAACACCCCGCTGGCCAGCGCAGCGTCAGCGCGGGCGCCACGCGGCAGCCGGAAACGGGATCGGTCGAAAGGCGGCACACGCCCATTCTGCCCGCGGCGCCGACGGCGCTCGACATCGTCGTGGGATCGATCATGGTCCCGGGGCAGATCCTCATCGTTCCGCCCAGGTCGTCGCCGCACCCATCGTCTACGTTCTGACGCGCTTCTTCCAGCAGATCCCGCACGAGTTGGAGGAGGCCGCCATGATCGATGGCGCAAGCCGTTTGCGCATTCTGTGGCAGATCGTTCTCCCGCTCTCAGGCCCATCCTCGCGGCGGTCTCGATCTTCGTCTTGATCGGTGCCTGGAACGACTTCCTCTGACCCTTCGTGGTCACCAACGACGACGATCTGATAACGCTCCCCCGTCGGCCTCCAGACCGTCCAGAGCGCCTACGGCATCCAGTACGCCCAACTCATGGCCCAGTCGATCATGGCCGCGCTGCCGCTGATCGTCGCCTTCCTCTTCTTCCAGCGCCAGATCATCAAGGGTTTCGCCACGTCCGGCCTCACCGGTACGTGACCGTCACCGGGACGTGGTCCCCCCTCCCCCCGCCGGGCGACGTCCTCGTCCTTGATCTCGTGGCCTTCGGCGCCAGTCGTGGCGTGCGTTGTGACGGGGCACGCCGTGCCCCACGCCCGAACCGCCGCGCCGGATGGGCGCGGCGGCGGGGGGATCAGGCGCTGATCAGGTCGAACGACTCCCCGGGGCCGATCGCCGTGCTGCTGGCGACGAGCGGGCTGGCCCCCGTGTTCTCCGCGCTGACGTACCGGTTGTTGACCGGTGCTCGCAGGCTGATGGTGCCGTCGGCGTTGTTGACGCGCTGGAATGTCTCCCACGAGCCGACAGAGGCTCGGTTGGCGATCAGGGGGTCGGCCCCCGCGTTCTCCGCGCAGACGTACTGGTCGTTGGCCCGGGCCCGGAGGGTGACGACGGACGACGGGTAGGAGGCGAGGGTGGATTCCCAGGAGGTGCCGCTGCTGGTGGCGTCGGCGGCGAGGCGGTCGCGGGCGGCCGTGTCGTCGTACAGACTCCAGCGGAACCAGTCCAGGAAGGTGTTCTCGGTCTGGGGGTAGGTCGGGTAGCCGGGGACCAGGTACGAGCTGTGGTCCGACCCACGGTGCGTGAGGAACGCCTTGGGGGCGGCCAGTTCCCCGTAGGCGGTGCGCGCGGAGGAGTACGGGCAGGTGCCGTCCTGGTCGCCGTGGATGAACAGCACGTTGGCGGCGAGGCCGGCCGGGGTGCCATGTCCACGCAGGCGACCGGGACGGCGGCGACGATGCGGTCGTCCGGCCAGGCGGTCAGCAGGCCGTGGGTGGTCATGCCGCCCATCGAGTGACCGGCGACGCCGACGCCGACACCGGTGTCCAGGTGGCCGACGAACGGGTCACCGGCTGTGGTGTTCAGCGCGATGGTCCGGCTGATGACCTCCGAGACGTCCCTCGACCACTCACCCCCGTAGACGCTTCCGAGGTTGGTGTTGTCGGGGAACGACGGAGCGGGGACGACGAAGCCGGCGGAGACCAGCCCGCGGACCTGCGACGCGTAGCTGTCGGAGTGGCCGTACATCCCGTGGCTCCACTCGACGATGGGGACGACACCATCGGAGATGGGGGCGTTGCGCACCGGTTCGCCGCCCGGTGTGCCGGCGATCGGGTAGAAGATGCGAGTGTTCAACCGCCGACTGCCGCGGCTCCAGGAGAAGTCCCGCACTCCCACCCTGAACTGCTGGGTCGGCGCCTGGGCGTGGGCCGGTGTGACACCGAGCAGGGACACTCCGGCCACTCCTGCGCCCAGAGACAGGAGCGAGCCGAGAACGGCACGTCTTCGAATCGACATGTGGATTCCTCATGTGATGACGGTGGCGGAGCAGGGGGCGGCGCGGCTCTTCGAGGTACCCGTGCGAGGCAGGACCGGCTGGCCGTTCGCGGGTGCCGACCAACTGCGGGTGGCAGGTGGCGCCGGGATCGGCGGAGGTGCCAGGGCGGGGCACACAGAGCGGTCATTGTTCGCGTTTTCGAACGGAGACCGGGGAATCAGACGATACGGAGCATGGGCGCTCAACAGGCGGCGTCAACACCTCTCCGACACTCAGTTTCGATGAGTTGGCAGAAAATAACTGCTCCGGAATATGAGATGTCAGACCGACGCCGACCACCGTCATGGGCATGCTCCGCCATGGCACCGACCGACTGATGACGTTATGTCATATGAGGGCGCTAACCTCCCCGGTACCGCCGGGCTCCGCGCCACCGAGGGCGTAGGTTTTTCGAGGTGTCTCTCGAAATGATGACGAGCCCGTCACCGCGGGCGTCGGTGCGGGTGATGAGGTGGGCGACCTGACACCACGGCGGAGCCTGCAGGACCTTGATGGTGCGAGTAGCACCCCTGTCGACCGAGGTGGCTGGCGGCTTCACCCGTCGGGTCATCATCTACCCCCTGTCAGCGGGTGGCGTCGCGAACTCCAGCCGGTGTAGCCGGATGTCTCCGTGGAGCGTGACGTGGAGGTCGTGGACTCCGGGTGGGGAGTTGTCGAACGTGTGCTGGGTGGTGGCGTAGGCGTAGCGGTCGTCGGTGTTGGGGACGGGGAGGGTGGTGCGGAGGTTGGTACCGGGTATGACGAGTTCGATCTCAGCGGGGGTGGGGCTGCCGGGGGCGGCGGCCACGACGGTGACCGCCCGAGGACCGCCGGGGCCGAAGTCGCAGGCGCGGTAGAGCAGTTCGCCCGGTGTGGCCTGGTGGTTCGCGGGCGTCACCGAGTCGCCGGTGGTCTTGCTGTAGTCAGTCAGTTTGATGTTGTGCGATTCGTCGAAGTCGGCGGCGGCCAGTCCGGTGGTCATCACGGGCCGGGGCGGCAGGGGTTGGCCGTTTGTGGTCACTGTCTGCGAGCAGCGGATGTCGCGGCTCGAGGCGGCGGCTTGGATCTCGTAGGTGCCTGGTTCGATGGTCCACCGGGAGTGGGCCACGTCCCAGAAGCCCAGCGCCTGGTGAGCCGGGAGGGTGAAGGTCAGGCGTTGTGCCTGGCCGGGGGTGAGGTGGATGCGTTGGTGGGCGACGAGTTGGCGGTGGGGCCGGGGCACGCTGGGTTGGGCGGCGCGGGCGTAGAGCTGGATCACCTCGTCGCCGGGGTGAGGGCCGGTGTTGGTGATGGTGACCTCGGCGGTCAGGTGGGGGTGGTCGCCTGTGTTGTCCAGGGTGGCGGCCAGGTCGGAGTAGGCGAAGGTGGTGTAGGAGAGGCCGTGACCGAAGGGGTAGAGGGGGGCGCCGTCAAAGTAGAGGTAGGTGCTACGGGTGGTGATGAGGTCGTAGTCGAGCATGGCGGGCAGTTGGCCGTCGGCGGCGTACCAGGTCTGCGGCAGCCGGCCCCCGGGAGAGACGTCGCCGGTGAGGACCCGGGCCAGTGCGGTGCCCGCGGCCTGCCCACCGTGTGCGGTCCACAGCAGTGCGGGCAGGGCGGCGTCGGCCTCGGGCACGGCGTAGGGGTACGAGGAGGTCAGCACCAGGATGGTGTTCGGGTTGGCGGCGTGAGCGGCGCGCCACAGCCGCTCCTGCTGCGGCGGCAACGCCAGCGTGGTGCGGTCCTCGGTCTCGCGGCCGTTGATGTGCGGGTCGTTACCGGCGACGACGATCACCGCGTCGGCATCGGCGGCGGCCCGGGCCACCGCCTCGTCGCCGCGCTGGATGGTCTCGACGGTGAAGACCTCGCCGGCGTCGTCCCCCTCCGACTCAACGACCTTCAGGCCGTCCGCGGTGACGGTGACATGTCGGCCGCTGCCCAGATGCCTCAACAGGTGGCCGGCGCCGTGCGGCTGAAGCCGGAACGCCTCCTGGACCACCCAACCGCCCGGCTGTGCGGCTGAGGCGCGCACGTAACCGTCGTCGGCCACCGACAGGTACCGGCCGTCGGGCGCACGCAGGGTGAGCACGCCGCCGCCCCACTCGATCAGGTGCAGCGCGGTGGCCGTCTCCTGGTCGTCCTCGCCGCTGACCGTCACCGCCGGCAGATCGGTGCGGCCGCGCAGCAACGCCGGGTCCAGCGCCGCCGTCGCCGCTTCGGCCGCTTCGGGGGTTTCCTTCACCTCCGGCACCGTCACCCAGCCCCGCGCACAGCGCAGCCGCACCCGGTCGGTGCCCTCGGCGTAGGCGACAGAGGCGACGGCCGGGTGGTCGCGCAGTCCCTCGATAGGACTGACGCGGTGCAGCAGCGCCCCGGCGTACCAGTCCAGCTTCACCTCGTCCGCCAGCAGCCCGACCACCGCGAGGCGGATGCCGCGGCGCAGCGGCAGCAGCCCGTCGTTCTTCAGCAGCACCACCGCCTGCTCCGCCGCCTCCAGCGCCAGCGCCCGGTGCGTGGGAGTGTCGAAGGCGGCGTCGAGGGTTTCCTCGGCGTCGTCGATCTCGTCGAACTCCCCGAGGTTGAAGCGCATCCGCAGCAGCCTGCCGGCGGCGGTGTCGATGTCGGCCTCGTCGATCAGGCCGCGTTCCAGGGCGGCGGTGAGCCGGTCGATGGTCACCTGCGAGTTTTCGCCGAGTTCGGTGAAACTGTCGACGCCGGCGCGCAGCGCGGCGGCCAGGCCCTCCTCGTGACTGGGGTAGTACGCCTGCGAGCCGGCGATGTTGCTGGGGGCGTGGGCGTCGGAGCAGACCACCAGAGGCGCGTCGGTCCAGGTGCGCAGCTCGTCGGCGAGCAGCGGGGAGAGGTGGTTGGGGCGGCCGTTGACGAGGTTGTAGGCCGGCATCACGCCGGCCACCGCGCCGGCCCGCACCGGCCCGGCGAAGGCAGGCAACTCGTACTCGTGCAGCACCCTCGGCCGCACCGAGGTGGAGGCGGTGGTCCGGTCCCGTTCGTGGTTGTGCGCCAGCCAGTGCTTGAGCACGGGCGCCGTGCGCCAGTAGCGCGGATGGTCGCCGCGCAGGCCGCGGGTGTACGCGGCGGCGAGCGCGGCCGTCAGGTGCGGGTCCTCGGCGTAGCCCTCCTCGTTCCTGCCCCACAGCGGGTGCCGCAGCAGGTTGACCACCGGAGCCCAGACGTTGAGGCCAACCCTGGCGTCGCTGGCCCGCATCGCGCGCACCTCGCGCCCGGCGGCCTCGCCGACCCGGCGCACCAGGTCGTCGTTGAAGGTGGCGCCCAGGCCCACCGCCTGCGGGAAGACGGTGGCCCTGCCCATCCACGCCACGCCGTGCAGCGCCTCCTGCCCGGTGCGGAAGGCGGACAGCCCGAGCCGGTCCACGGCGGGCGCGAACTGGTGGAGCATGGCGATGCGCTCGGCCAGCGTCAGCCGCCCCAGCAGGTCGGCGACCCGCTCCGGCGTCGGCAGTCGCGGATCCCGAAACGGCAGCGGTTCAGCGGTCACAGGCGTTCCCTTGCGGTGGCGGTCGCAGGTGGCGAGGCCACCTTTCGAAGCGCTTCGATGCTGAGTTAGGGCACAGATCCTGTCAAGACACCGCTCCACAACGACCCGAGAACGCCGTAGCCCCATGGTCAACAGCGACCAGGCCTGTAGTTGAACTTTTCTGCCGCGGGGGTTGTGTGACCCGGAGAGGGGCCCTACCCTCGGCGGTCATCGAAGCGCTTCGATCATTCGTCTTATGTACGGCCTTGCGAAGCGCAGAGCCATGAAGGGTCGTCGACGTCGTGCCGAACTCACGCTCCGGGCCAAGCCGGAGAACATTCCTGACCTCCACCGCGGTCGCCACCGCCGCGGTCGGCGGGATGCCGTTGTTGACCGCGTGTGGCGGCGAGGGGAGCGGCGGCCAGGAGGGCCGGGTCTCCGAGGACGAGCTGAGGTCCATCCTGCCGACCTACCAGGCGTCGGACGCCGCGGTGGACCCGGACATCGCCGTCGAGCACGGCTCCAGCCCCGGCTACACCCGGTGGATACCCGACGGGGAACTGGGCACCTCGGTGCCCGAACCCCGGGGCGGCGACGCGCAGTTCTCCGCCATGACGCCCCTGTGGGGCCCGCAGCCGCGGCCGGGCAACCCGTTCTGGACCGCGATGGACGAGGGCATCGGCGTCCGCATGGACTGGCGGATCCAGGACGGCAGCGCCTACGGCGAGAAGCTCTCCGCCACTCTGGCCGGCAGCGAGATCCCCGACCTGGTGTGTGTTCCCGAATGGGAGCTCAACGGCCAGATACCCCAGGCCATCTCCAGCCGCTTCGCGGACCTCGGCCCCTTCCTCTCCGGCGACAAGGTGCTCGACTACCCGAACCTCGCCGCCATCCCCACCGAGGCGTGGCAGCCGTCGGTCTTCGGCGGCGCGCTGCGCGGCCTGCCCATGCCCACGCCCACGTTCGGCAGCGTCGTTCCCTTCTACCGCCAGGACATCTTCGACGCCAACGGCTGGACGCCGCCCACCAGCGCCCAGGAGTTCCTCGATCTCGCCAAGGAGATCACCTCCCCCCGCAACCGGGTGTGGGCGTGCGAGGACATGCAGTGGTTCGGCGGGATCATGTACGGGAGCCCCGAATGGGAGCTGGTGAACGGCCGGCTGGTCAGCCGCTACGAGACCGACCTGTACATCCAGGCCCTGGAGTGGACCCGCACCCTCTTCGAGGCCGAGGTGGTCCACCCGGACGCGGTCGCCTCCACCGGCGATCCCGGCGTGCGCTTCACCGCCGGCGAGGTCCTGATGTTCATCGGCGGGAACGGAACCTGGTATCCCACGTCCGTGGAGCAGCGGAAGTCGAACGCGGACTTCCACATGAACGCCTTCGACTTCTTCGCCCCCGACGGCGGCGACCCCGTGCTGTACCGGGGCAACGGCTCCGGCATCTGGGCTTTCGTCAACAAGAACCTCTCCGAGGACCGCATCCGGGCGGCGCTGGAGCTGGCCAACTTCACCGCTGCTCCTTACGGCACCGTCGAGCAGCGGCTGAGGCAGTGGGGCATCGAGGGCACCCACTACACCCTGGAGGACGGGCTGCCGGTCCGCACCGAGCAGGGCAACGCGGAGGTCGTCCCGGAGTCCTACGGCTTCATCTGCTCGCCCGAGAGCTTCATCGCCTGCCCCGATCTGCCGGAGATCGCCGAGGACCACACCGCCTGGCAGAAGCGGAACTTCCCCTTCCTCAGAGACTGGCTCTTCGTCGGCCGGCAGATCCAGGAGCCCGCCCGGCTGGCCGGCATCTCCGACGGTTTCGAGGACCTGGGAAACGACGTGGTCCGCGGCCGCCAGTCGATCCGCGACGTGCGCAACGCCGTGGACGAATGGCGACGCAACGGCGGAGACGAGCTGCGCGACTTCTACCAGCGACTGCTCGATGAGGAGGAGGACGGCGCTTAGGGGCCCGGCCCCCGTCGGCCTCCCACCACCCATCGGTCAGTGTGCCGGGCTGGGTCGCCTCCGCGGCGCTTCCTCCCGCCCAGCCCGGCACACTGCGGAGAGCTAGGAGACTCCCGTGTCGCAGAGCACGGTCCCGCGGTCCCCCGTACCCCCTGAGACCGGCGGAAGTCCGCCGCCGGCGAAACAGCGCAGGCCGGGCCTGATCAAGCCCAGGACGACGTCCAGCGTCGGGCGTCGTCGTCGTGATGATCCACGTCTCGTCGGCGGTATCACGTTCCGGCACAAGCTGCGGCGGGACTATCCGCTCATCCTGATGACGCTGCCCGTCCTGGTGTTGCTGGCGGTGTTCGCGTACATCCCGATCGCCGCCAACGCGATCGCGTTCCAGTTCTACGAGCCCTATCTCGGGGACAACTTCTTCGACTCGATGGCCGCCAGCGCCTGGACCGGGCTGGAGAACTTCGAGCGGATGCTCGACGACCACGACTTCTGGAACGCCCTGGAGAACACCCTGGTGTTCGCCTCGCTCCAGCTGATCTTCTTCTTCCCCGTCCCCATCGCGCTGGCCCTGCTGATCAACAGCTTCCTGCACAGCAAGGTGCGCGCCTGGTCCCAAGCCGTGCTGTACCTGCCGCACTTCTTCTCCTGGGTCCTGGTCATCACGATCTTCCAGCAGATCTTCGGCGGCGCGGGACTGATCGCCCAGACCATGCGGGACAACGGCTGGGGCGACGGCTTCGACCTGATGACCGAACCCGGCTTCTTCAAATGGCTCATCACCTTCCAGGTCATCTGGAAGGACGCCGGCTGGGGCATCATCGTCTTCCTCGCCGCCCTGTCCACCGTCAACCAGGAGCTCTACGAGTCCGCCGCCGTGGACGGCGCGCACCGCTGGCGCCGCATGTGGCACGTCACCCTGCCCGCGCTGCGGCCCGTCATCGCCCTGCTGCTGGTCCTGCAGGTCGGCAACATCCTCTCCGTCGGCATGGAGCAGTACCTCATCCAGCGCACCGCCGTCGGCCCAGGAGCCTCCGAGGTCCTCGACTCCTACACCTGGAACCAGGGCATCGAGAACGGCGACTACAGCTACGCCGCGGCCATCGGCATCGTCAAGGGCGTCTTCAGCATCGCGCTGGTGATCGCGGCCAACCGAGTCGCCCATGCGATGGGCGAGCAGGGGGTGTACAAAAGGCAATGAGCGCCACCATCACCAAGGACAACACCGCAGACACAAGCGTCCTGGTCGACGACCCCGACGACGAGAAGGGAAAACGACACCGCCCCGCCTGGGAGGAACCACCCACTCGCGTCGGCCTGACCGCCAAGGGCGTCATCCTGTCCATCGCCCTGGCGGCGATCCTCTTCCCGGTGTGGATCGTCCTGATCACCAGCCTGTCCGACGCCGAGACCATCGCCAAGACCGGCGGCCTCGTCGTGTGGCCGGAAGGCATCACCCTCGACGCCTACCGCGAACTCCTCAACGGCGGCCAGGTAGCCCGCGCCATGTGGGTCTCCATCGGCATCACCACCATCGGCACCGCCTTCTCCATGGCCATCTCCATCCTCGCCGCCTACGGCCTGACCCGCATGGGCTCGCTGTGGCACCGCCCCATCCTCATCACCATGATGGGCACGATGTTCTTCGGCGGCGCCGGCATCATCCCCACCTACCTGTTGATCCAGGAACTGGGCCTGATGAACACCTACGGCGCGCTGATCCTGCCCATGGCCGTGAACGTCTTCAACATCCTCGTACTGCGCGCGTTCTTCATGAACATCGGCCAGGAACTCATCGACAGCGCCCGCATCGACGGCGCCAGCGAGTTCCGCATCCTGCTACAGATCGTGCTGCCCCTGTCCCGCGCCGTCCTCGCCGTGATCGCCCTCTTCTACGCCGTCGGCTACTGGGGCAGCTGGTTCGCCGGCTTCATCTACATCCAGGAACAGGACAAACTGCCACTGCAGAACGTCCTCTACCAGATCGTCGTACGCCGCGAACGACCCACCGGCATGTCCGAGATGATCGCCAGCGGCCAGGTCCCCAGCATCTCCGTCCAAACCGCCGTCATGATCCTCGCCCTCCTCCCCGTCGCCGTACTATCCCCCTTCGTCCAACGCCACTTCAAGAAGGGCATGCTCATCGGCGCCATCAAAGGCTGAACCGCTCCCTGGAACCGGCCGTGCCTCCTGCGCAGCTCAAAACCATAGAAAGGGACGACTGTGAAGCAACGAAAACACAGACTCTTGACCGCCCTGGCGGCGGTCTTCCTCAGCGTGGCGGTCGTGTTGACGACCGCCCTGTCAGGCGCCGCAGCGGCAGGAGAGGACGGGAAGGGCCGGCCGCACAAGCCCTCGGCGCAGCAGGTTGTCGCGGCCATGCAGCCAGGCTGGAACGTGGGCAACACCCTGGACGCCATCCCCGACGAGACGTCATGGGGCAACCCGCGGATCACTCCCGAACTGCTCGCCGCCATCCACGACCAGGGCTTCAAGAGCATCCGGCTCCCCGTGACCTGGACCGACCACCAGGGCGGAGCCCCCGACTACACCATCGACCCCGCCTACCTCGACCGCATCCAGCAGGTCGTGAACTGGGCCCTGGACGAAGGTCTGTACGTCCTCCTGAACCTCCATCACGACTCATGGCAGTGGGTTCTGGACATGCCCACCCAGCACGACCAGGTACTCGCCCGCTACACCGCCACCTGGACCCAGATCGCCGAGACCTTCCGCGACGCGCCCCGCAGAGTGCTCTTCGAGAGCATCAACGAGCCGCAGTTCACCGAGAGCTCGGGCGAGGCCCAGGAGTTCCAGCTGCTGGACGAGCTCAACACCACCTTCCACTCGATCGTGCGTGGCACCGGCGGCGCCAACGCCGACCGCGTGCTGGTCCTGCCGAGCCTGCACACCAGCTCCGACCAGGCCATCATCGACTCGCTGGCCGACACGATCGCCGCGCTGGACGACCCCAACATCGCCGCCACCGTCCACTTCTACGGGTTCTGGCCGTTCAGCGTGAACATCGCCGGCTACACCCGCTTCAACGCCGAGGTGCAGGCCGACATCACCGGCTCCTTCGACCGCGTCCACGACACGTTCGTCTCCCGGGGCATCCCGGTGATCGTCGGCGAGTACGGCCTGCTCGGCTTCGACACCGACGTGGGCGCGATCGAGCACGGCGAGATGCTGAAGTTCTTCGAGTTCTTCGGCTCCTACGCCCGCCAGAAGCAGCTCACCACCATGCTGTGGGACAACGGCCAGCACTTCGACCGCTCCGCATTCGAGTGGAGGGATCCGAGCCTGTTCCGGCAGATCCGCTCCAGCTGGACCAGGGACTCCGCCACGGCCTCCAGCGACCAGATCTTCGTACCCGCCGGGCAGGAGCCGTCGGACGCGACGCTCACGCTGAATCTCAACGGCAACCGCCTGACCTCCATCCTCAACGGCTCCGAAAAGCTGGAACGCGGTGAGGACTACACGGTTCGCGGTGACCAGCTCACCATCGCCGCCGCCACGCTCGCGCGCCTCACGGAGGGCCAGGGCCACGGCGTCAACGCGGCACTGTCACTCCGGTTCAACCGCGGCGTGCCGTGGGACGTGAACGTCATCACCTACGACACGGTGGTTCTGCAGAACGCCACCGGCACCACCAGCGGCCTGACCATCCCGGCCGCGTTCAACGGCGACCGGCTGGCCACCATGGAAGCGGTCTACGCCGACGGCACCAACGCCGGCCCGCACAACTGGACCTCCTACAAGGAGTACGGCCGCACCTTCTCCCCCGACTACGCCGCCGACCAGATCACCCTCACCCAGTCCTTCTTCGCCGAGGTCACCGACAACTCCACGGTGACGCTCACGTTCCACTTCTGGAGCGGCGAGACCCTCACCTACACGCTGACCAGATCGGGGAGCGCCATCACTGGTATCGCTGGCTGAGCCACGACGCTCCGGTCCCCCGAGGCAGCAACTGCCCGGCGGCCGCGGGCCGCCGGGCGGGAGTGGGGTGGGCGTGGGTCAGTTGACGGTGAGCAGGTAGGCGCAGTTGTCGTTGGCGTGGTTGAAGGCGACGGCGAGGACGCCGCCCTGCTCGGTGGCCAGCAGCCCTTCCGTATGGCTGTAGCCCTGCACCGTGCCGAGGTCGAGGAACGCGCCGTCCTGCCACAGGCAGGCGTGGTTGTCGGCGACGCCCTCGGGACTGTGCCGGCCCACGATGAGGCCGTCGTTGTTGAGGCCCAGCGGCTCGGCCGCGCTGCCGGCGTCGGTCGGCAGTTGGGTCGTCCGGCCGCCGGAGTAGAGGAACGGGACCACCCCGTCGGCGGTTTCGTTGAGCCCGATCACGTCGCCGTGGTCGTTCATCGGCTGCCGGGTGGAGGAGAGGTAGATGTCGAACTCGCTCGGCGTGGGGATGTCGGTGAAGACCCCGTCCTGCCAGACGTACGCGCGCCGGCCGAGCGACCCTCGGTACTCGGCGAGCACCTGCCCCGCCTCGTTGAGGTGTCGAATCGTCCTGAGCCCGGCCGCCACCAGGGGGGTGGCGACGCTGCCCTCCCAGAAGAAGGCCAGATCGTCGCTGACGGCGACGGCCTGCGCGGTGGCGTTGAAGCCCCGCGGGCCCACCCCTTCTGGGTACCCGGAGGGCGCCTGAACCTCGGTGCGGGAGCCGTCGGACAGGTCGTAGACGAAGGCGCGCTGCGCGTCCGAGCCCGTGTCGACGGCCGTGTAGAACACCTGGCCGTTGTTGTTGACGAAGTACGCGACGCTGTCGCGGAAGTCGTCGCCGGGTTCGATGAGCACCGCCTCCCCGTTGACACCCTCGGGCCAGACGATGGCGAACTGCTTGTAGTCGGCGGAACGGCGGAAGCCGCCGACGAACTGGCCCTGGTCGTTGATGTCCTCCAGATGCGCGGTGCCCGTCGCGGGCAGTGCGGGAGTGTGTAACTCCCCACGCGACCAGACCACCGACGCGGGGTCGAGCACCGTGCTGGCGCCGATGACGTCGCCGTTCCGGTTGACGACCGCCGGCTGCCACATATGGAGCCCGTTGAGGTCGCCCAGTGGCACGGCGGTCACGTCGGCGGCGGTGGCCGTCGTGCGCGTGGCGCCGATGAGGCCCGTCCTTCGTCCGCGCGGGGTCGCCAGCGCGGGCCCGCTTCCGGCGGCGGCGGTCACCGCGCCCAGGGCGGTGGCGGTCAGCAGGGAGCGTCTGCTCAGGGGGAGTTTTCGCATTGCGACAGCCTGACATCGGGTTCGATGCGTGGTCTCGGCACTTGGACGGATCGCTCGTCGATGCGAGCGAGCCGGCTGCTCAGAAATTTGCAGAACCAGCTAGTTGCGCAAAGGAGCCTGGCACATCGGGCCCCGTGAACAGGAAGGTGAGGGACGGGTCGTGGTCGGAGGAGGTGGCGAACGCGATGACGTCGCCCTGCTCCGTGGGATCTGGGATCGGGGTCCGATGCGTTTACCCGGCACTTGGACAGCCCGCTCGTCGATGCGGGGTCCTGGCCGGTCTCCAAGATCACGAAGAGACGGCGTTAGGGTGGCTGGGTGGGCGCTTACCGTGAGTACCGACCTCCGGCCGGGCTGGAGCCCGTGGTGGCATGCGTGTGGGAAAGCGATGCTCTCGTCGACGGCACGCAGCGCGTCGTCCCGGACGGATGCGTCGATCTGGTCTGGCTCGGTGAGCGCCTCCTCGTCGTGGGCGCGGACACCCAGCCGATGGTGTGGGAGGCGGTCGGTGCGCCGGCCAGCGGGATCCGGCTACGGCCGGGGACGGCATGCGCTGTTCTGGGCGTGCCCGCCGACGAAGTGCGCGATCAACAAGTCCCGCTGTCCCTCCTCTGGCCAGCGGTGAAGGACTTGACCGACCGCGCCGAGGCCGCGGACTCGTCGGCACGGCTTCGGCTGTTGACCGAGGCCGTACTGCACCGGAAAGCCGAACCGGACCCGCTCATCGGCGCCGCTGTGCGCCGGTTGGTCGTCCCCGACGCTCGGGTCTCGACCGTGGCGCACGCCCTCGGAGTCAGCGAGCGCCACCTCAACCGGCGGGTCACCGCAGCCGTGGGTTACGGCCCCAAGCTCCTGGCTCGTGTGGCACGGCTGCGCCGACTGGTCGCTGTCCGCAGGGGCCCGCTGGCGGATCGTGCGTATGCGGCGGGCTACGCCAGCCAGGCGCACATGACCGATGAGGTGCGGCGCCTCACCGGCCTCACGCCTGTCCGATTTCTGGAAGAAGCCACGCTCACGGCCGCCTAGCGTCGATGGCATGAGCATTGACCTGCAAGCAGCCCGACAGTTCATCGAATCCACTGCCCGCGTCCTGGAACGGCACCAGCTCGCCGTCCTTCTCGACGACGGGCCCATCGAGCCCGTCCTGACGGCACTCAGGGCATACCACAATGCTGACGGCGGGTTCGGCCACGCGTTGGAGCCCGACGTTCGGTGTCCCGGAAGCCAGCCGTCGGCGGCGCTCTCCGCGCTCGATGTGCTTGCCGATCTGGACGCCGCCCATGACCCCGTGGTCACCGAGGTGGCCGACTGGATCGCCACGATCGCCCACCCGGACGGCGGCGTGCCGACGGTGTTGCCGTCAGCGGCCGGCCACCCGCGCGCGCCGTGGATGGAGCCCAGCCCCGAAGCGGGCTTCCTGACCTACGCACTCGCGGCCAAGCTGTGGCGGCTCGGCGTGCGGCACCCGTGGCTGGAGAAGGCCACCACCTGGTGTTGGAACCAGATCGACGCGATCGAAGAACCCGGCGGCTACACAGTCCTGTTCACCCTGCAGTTCCTCGACGCCGTACCCGACCCCGCCCGCGCCGCGGCGGCCGTCGACCGTTTCCGCCCCGCGATCCGCGACGACGGCACGGTCGCCGTCGAGGGTGGGATGGAGAACGAACACATCAAACCGCTCTATCTTTCGCCACGTCCCGGAACACCGAGCCGGGCGTTGTTCAGCGACGAGATGATCGCGGCCGATGTGGACCGGCTCGAGCGTGAGCAGTTGGACGACGGCGGCTGGGACTTCCACTTCCTGCACTTCTCGCCCGGCCAGACCGTGGAATGGCGCGGCGTGGTCACCCTGGGCGCCATCCGGACCCTGCGCGAACACGGCAGGGCGTGACCCGGCGCACCGTGCAGCGCCACCCAGCAACATCGCCGATGAGGTGATCATGGCCATCGGCTGCGGCGCCGCCCGAGCGGGGGGAAGGGAATCGCCCCTCCCCCCTTACAACCTCACCGAGCGGGCCTCCGGTACGGCTCCCTCGGTACTCAGGCGGGTGTCAGGGTGAGGCGGTAGGCGCCGAGGTGGTCCTCGTCGTTGATCAGGATGCTGGTGCTGCCGTTGGAGACCGGGGAGGCCTCCGTGAAGATCCGGGTCGGTGCGTTGACGACGGTGGTGCGGCCGGAGCCGGGTGTGTACTCCAGCGTGGCGGTCACGGAGGAGCCGAAGCCCTGCAGGCCGTTGACCTGGATGGTGTTGTCGCCGGATTCTCCGGCGAAGACGATGCTGACGATTTGCTGGTTCGCGTCGTAGGCGGCGACGGCGTCGTTGTACTGGGTCGGGGTGACGCTGACGATGTCGCCCGTCTGCTCGCCGTACCACTGGTACATCCAGTACGAGGCGGTCGGCTGGTTGTTGTGCAGCAGGCCGTTGAGCGTCCCGGCCTCGTACCAGAAGGTGCGTTGGGCGTCGTGCACGCCCTCGCGTTCGAACTGCGCGATGTAGTGGTTGACGGTGCTGGGCACGTCGATCTCGTCGGTCCCCGCGTACTCGTTGATGGAGATCGGCAGCGGGCCGATGCCCAGTTCCTGCTCCAGCGCACGGTACGCCCTGATGCGGGTGTCGACGCCCTGCCAGCCGGAGAGTTCGTGCCAGGCGATGATCTCCGGCACGGTGTTGGTGGCTCGGGCGGCGGTGAGGAAGTCTCGCATGTAGTTGACGTCCCAGTGGGAGATGCTGGGGCCCATGATCGGGGCGTCCGGGGCGCTGGCGCGGATCCGCTGGTGGGTGCGGGCCCAGCCGTCGTTGAAGCTGCCGGCGGAGTCCGACCAGGTCCAGTCCGGTTCGTTCCAGATCTCCCAGGCGGTGACGTTGGTGATGTCCGGGCGCGCCCGGAGGTCGGCGATCATCCGGTCGACGCGGCCCAGCCAGTCGTCCCAGCCCTCCCAGTTATAGGGGAAACCGCTGAAGGTGTCGGCCATGTCGACGGTGATCTCCGCGCCCGCCGCCATGGCGTTGGCGGCGATGTCGAGGATGTCGCCGACATGCTCGGTCTCGCCGTTGGGGAAGTGCTCGTGGTTGGGCGGCGGCTGGCGCAGGGTGTTGAGGTTCAGCGGCAGGAGCAGGTCCACCGGCGGCCGGTCGGGGAGCGCCAGACCGTAGAGCATGCCGTTGCCGAGCTGGCTGACGGGGCGGATGGGCTTGCTCACGTCGACCACGAGCGTGGTCAGCGCCCTGGCCGCCTGCGGTCCGAGGAACGCCGTGCCCGCTCCCGCTCCTGACGCGGCGGCGAGGGAAAGAAAGGTACGCCTTCGTATCGGCATGAAGACTCCTTGGGGGGTGTTGGGGGGACACCTCACAGCCCGCTCGCAACGTAGCAGTGTGACCGGTCACATGGAAGAGGGGCGAGAACGCCGCATCGGGTAGCCGGAAGCAGTGCCTGTCTCCGGGAACGGGCACCGGCGCGTCGGAAGGCCCGCTAGGTCCATTCACTCTTGTAGAAGACGCTGGCCTGGCGCACGCCGCCGGTGTTCGAGTGGAAGCCGAAGGCCAGCCGCGGCCCTCCCGAGGACAGCCAGATGGCCATGCCCTCCGGCTCCCGGCCCGACAGCGACTGCCCGGCGGTGGTGCCGAACCGATCCACCTCCGTCGACTGGCCCACGTCGTTGAGGTCGATGGTGGTGAGGTACGAGGTGGTGCTCACCCCGCCCTCCAACAGGTAGGCGTACCTGCCGTAGGCGGTGAAGCCCTGGAAGGGATGCTCCTCCCCCCATGTGCCCCGCGAGGGCAGCGCCCGCTCCGCGAGCCGGTACTCGCTGGACAGCCGCCCCGCACGGGCGTCGCTGAGGCTGAACACGACGATGCGCGGCATGTCGGTGGCCACCTTGTAGCGCACCACCAGCCGGTCGTTGGCCGGATCAATGGCCGGCTGAGGGTTGACCATGGTGTCGCCGATGACGGGGGTGCTGTCCTGGATGGCGGGGTCGTCCTGTTCGAGCGTCGCGCCGTTGACGAACCGGAACCGCCCGACCCGGGTGCCGAAACCGCCGGCGCTGGTGCGCCATTCGGTCCACAGGTAGACCTGCCCGTCGTAGGGCTCGACCGCGATCTGCACCCCGTGTCCGAAGCCGTGCAGCGCCATGGCGCCCAGTTCGTTGCCCGCGGTGTCGGTCCTGGTGACCCACAGGTCCCCGACCCGCGCCGGATCGTCGTTCTCGCTGTTGGTCTGCACGAAGTAGATGTGCTGATTGACGTTGTCGTAGGCGAACGACTGCATCTGCCAGTTGGCGTGTAACGACGCCCGCAAGACCGGGTTCCCGCCGGCGCCGTCGAGCGCGAACTGCGCCGAGTCCGGCACGTCCGCGGCGGCGCCTGGCGCGTTGCGCAGCCCTCCGATCCCCACGAGCGCGGCTGCGGCGGCGACGCCGCCCGCCCGAACCAGTCCGCGTCGACTCACCGTCATGCGATCCCCTCCCTCGATCACGCACGCCATCCTCCGCGGGAGCCTAGCCTCCGAGAAGCCGTAGCGGAGGGGGTTGGACAGCCGCGGGCATGCTCGGCTCACCGGGCCGAGCCGCGGGTGGGTGCCGCGGCTCGGCCCGGTGAGGCGGGTTGTGGGGGTCAGCGGCAGTGGTTCGCCACCTGGAGGAGTGCGTTGGGGGTGGCACTGGTCGGTACGCCGGTGAGTGTGTCGTCCACGGCGGCACGGGACAGGGCGTGGCCCACCGAGCGGGGGGTGGCCCACGGGTGCTCGCCGAGGTAGAGCGCGGCGACCCCGGAGACGTGCGCCGCGGCGACGTGGGTGCCGGACACGGTGCGGGTCTCTCCGCCCAGCCAGGCCGACGTGATGTCCACCCCGGGGGCGTAGAGGTCCAGTCCCGCCCCGTAGTTGCTGAACGAGGCGACCCGGTCGCCGCAGTCGGAGGCGCCCACGGTGATGCCCTCGGTCACCCGCGCCGGGGAGGCGTCACTGACGTCGGCGGAGTCGGCGCCCGCCTCCAGTGAGTACGTGACTCCGGCCGCAATGGAATTCCGCACCGCCTCGTCAAGTACCTCACTGACGGGGAGGCCGATGACGAAATTGACCACCGAAGGCCCCGAAGCGTGCTCGGTGATCCAGTCGAGGCCCTCGATCACTCCGGCGATGGTGCCGCCGCCCTCCGCATTCAGCACCTTCACGGAGATCAGCTCGGCCTTCTTTGCCACCCCAAATTCCGTGCCACCGATGATGCCGGCCATGTGGGTGCCGTTTCCGTTCTCGTCGCTGCCGTCTCCGCCGAAGGCGTCGAAGCCGGGCTTGGCGCGCGGCCAGAGGTCGGGGTGGTGGTAGTCGATGCCGGTGTCGACCAGGTAGACGTCCACGCCCTGCCCGGCGCGGTTCGGGTAGGTGTAGGAGCCGTCGAGCGGAAGGGCGGGCTGATCGATCCGGTCCAACCCGCAGGACACCGGGTCCGACTGCGTCGCCTCGCGCGAGGGCATTCGCTGCACCTGGGTGTTCTGCTCCACCACCCGTACGGACGGATCGGCCGCCAGCCGTTGCGCCTGTTCCTCGCTGGCCTCGATCAGCACCCCGTCCAGTGCGTCGTCGAATCTCTCCAGCACTCGCACACCATACTCGCCGGCGACGTCCGGCCGCTCCCCTTCCTCGAACACCACGAGATAGCTTCCGTTTACCGCTGCGACGCTTTCTGAATTGACAATGTTCCCCGTTTCCTGGGCGTATCCCGGGGTGGCCGATGTTCCCATCCCCAGCAGAGCACCAACGGCCAGAGCGGCAATGACATGTGAACGGCGAATAGTCGACAAAGCTGTTCGCACTGTTTTCCCCTTGCGGTGGAAGGCCTAGTTGCCTGCATGCCAGTGCGACAGACTGCCGCAGCGGGATCAGCGGCACAAGCCCCTGGCCGGGTCGGCCGAATCAGCGGCCGGTCGCCGTCGACGGGGCCGGCAGAGGTGCCACCACCGCGTTCTCGTCCGGCACCGCCAGCTCCCTGATCCGAGCGTGCTCCGGGCCGGAGGGCCATTCGCGGAAGCGCCGGAACAGCATCGGCACGCCTCGGGCGACGGACAGATCCGCGCTGTCCATGGCCTGCATGTGCACATGCGGCTGGGTCGAGTTGCCCGAGTTGCCGCAGTCCGCGATGTGCTGCCCCTGCGTCACGGTCTGGCCGACGGACACGCGGACGGAACCGGCCTTGAAGTGCACCAGCGCGATGTGGACGCCGCCTTCTGGCAGCGAGATGATCACGTAGTTTCCGGCGATGGCGGTCACTCCGTCGCGGATTCGGCCGGCCTGGCCCAACGCGTACGGCACCAGGGCGAACTGCGACCGCCGCGCATCGTGGTCCTGCTCGGCGTCGTGCGCCTCCACGACGGTGCCGCTCACCGGAGCCAGGATCGGCCGACCGAAGGAGAAGAAGATCTCCGGCGGTTCGGTGGCGAACAGGGTCCGCCAGCTCCGGCTGTCGGTCGTCCGGTGGCGGTCGTCCACGCCGATGAAGTCGATGGCATAGCGTCCACCGAGCAGGTCGGTGCCATGGCTCGGGATCCGCCGGGCCGGGCTGTTCCTGGCACGCCACAGTCCCGCGAAGGGGAACGAGATCTCGACCCCCTCGGCTCCGGCCCCCGACTGCTGTCCAGATCCCTCTCCGGCCACGGCCTCAGCATAGGTGAGCCCGGTGGCGACGGTGGTGGCACCGATGGCGACGGTGCGGGCGACGAAGAGCCGACGGGAGGCGTCGGCGGACGGGTTTTCACCCGCCGGTCCGGGTGCCGGACCACCCTCCGGCGGCGCCTCGGTCACGGCGGCGCCGCCGTCCGCGTGCTCGCCGGACCCGTTCTGCGGTCGGGCGGCACGGCCGGCGGCACGGCGGGCGAGTCCCCGGCGGAGCAGGGGACGGACGAGCTCGCCCAGGAGCAGGGCGGGGGTGAGGTACAGCAGCAGGGTCAGCCAGGGGTAACCCGCCCCGACGACAAGGTCGATGGCCCCGAAGGGTGCGCCGTCGGGTCCGGAGACCAGCACGCCGACGGCGGTCGCGGCGAGCAGCGACACCAGCACCGCGCCGGTGCGCCGCCAGGGTCCTGCCCTGCGGAAGACGTCCTTGACCAGGCGTCTCCACAGGTACCAGTGGACGGCGCCGAGGAGGGAGAGGATCACGGCGGCGTTGAGGAGAAGGAGGGCCACGTCAGCGCTCCCGTCGGCACGGGCGCCAGTCGGCGCTCGGGGGCGGAGTTGGAGTCGGAGCCGGAATCGAAGCCGGAGTCAGCGTCTGAGGCAGAGAGAGTCTGCCGGCCTCCGACCGTCGCCAGGGTAACTCCCCGACCATGGCTGCAGCATAGGTGAGCGCGGCGGCGAGAGACAGACGTGATCCCCTCGTAAGCAAGAGGTGGAGGCGATGTCAAGGGCGTCGATCGCGCCGTTGGGACGAATCGTGCAGGCGGCGTGACGACCGGGCGAGGTCTAGACCATACTGGGGAATCAACTAGTATGAAGCAGCGTTGCCTCCCAGCCGCGATGCGTCGGATTGCCTCGCGCGCGGCGGCCCGCAGGGCCCTGGGCTGGCGCGATGACCACTCGAACGTCGGCGAACCGATTCAGACATTGTCTCACGTGGTGTCACACGACGTCTCACGCTGCTTCAGATAGAAGCGTCATGATACCCGTCATGCGTCCTGGACTGTCACAGCGGTTGGTTCCTGACGAACTCTGGTCAGTTGTCGCACCAATGCTCCCCTCGTTCACATCCCGTCCACAGGGTGGCGGGACCGCTCCCGTGGATGAGCGGGCCGTGTTCACCGCCGTGGTGTACGTGCTGACCAGCGGCTGCGCCTGGCGGCACTTACCGGGGGCGCTCGGCGTCTCCCCGGCCACCGCACACCGGCGTTTCTCCGTGTGGACCGAGGCCGGTCTGTGGCAGCGGCTGCACCAGGCCGTCCGGGACGGTCTCGGGGCCCGCGGAGAGCCCGACTGGACGTCGGCGATCGTGAACGCGGCCGTCGTCCGGGCCGCCAAGGCGGATCGCTGACCGGAGCGCCGGCGCGCGCCCCGCGCACCACCCCCCGCTGGGAGTCACCTTCCGCGCGCGCCGTGCCGACTTTTCAAAAGTTGAATGATAAATCGCACTAGGGAATACCTGGCACACCCTGCCACTAACCCAAGCCCCGTACCCGCCCCGACCCACTCAAAACAGGCCTGCAACTCACCACATGAGACACGCTCCCGGTCCTTGATCGTCAATTGACAACGTCGATCCGACCTGTTGACGGACGCCGTCTACGCGTATCAACATACCGGGGGATGCGAGGCGCCGAACGGGGAAGCGTCATAGCAACCAAAGCAGCAAGGTCCCGTCACCTGTGAGTTCCACAGGGACTGTTCTCATACGGGGGACTTGACGTGGATATGTGGGCCAGACTCAGATCCATGGGCTGTTGCCATGTGCACAGCCCTGTCATTACCGCCTTTACCGGCGTCAATACGACAGCAGTTCTCGGACGAGGGGCGACGCCGGGTGGGCGGTGGTGGATCCTTGATGGATCGGCGTGCCTCTCGAGACCGCCAGCGGTCCGGGCATCGAGCACATCCGTGCTCTCCAGGAGATCGCCGGCGGCGCCGAGCCCCAGGGCGTCACGCGGGACCAGGCCACGACGCGGGCCTTCCCGCGCGCCCTCCCCAGTAGCCCCAGGAGCGTTTGACCTGCGATTACCGCGCCTGGGCTGCCACCAGCCCCAACCCCCTCGGCGCGAGCAGGGCGACGCGCATCGACATCGCGCACCCGCCAGCCGGGTGCGCGCCCTTCGACGCCAGCTCCGACGGCTTCCTCCCCGTCGAGGGTGTGGCAGTGCTCGTCCTCGACGAGGCATCAACCCCGCGGATTCCAGGAGCGCGCATCGAGCGCGCGGAACCCGGGCCACGACTCCCCCCTGACAGCTGCCACGTGACCGGCCTGGCGTCAAGGATCCTTGGCATGTCCGCAGGCCGTTAACGAGGAATTTACCGGCTGAAATCCGGCTCTGCTGTGCTCGATGACGTCGATGCGCGCGGCTCAGGAACGGTCGATGGCGACCGTCACGGGACACCGGAATTCACACCTTTCACTCGGCGCGCCGCCTTTCTCTCAGTCATGTCCGGAAGCGCAAATCATCATTGATTTCAGAGGACTGCTGCCGTGAGCACTCTTGACGACTCAGCGCAAGACCTCCCCGCCTTCTCAGGAGATGGACGGGTCGAGATCTCCTACCCGATGGCACCCACCCAGCAGGGCATCCTGTTCCAGTCCCGCCATGGGGAAAGGACCGGGCTCTACCACGCCCAGGTCGTGTTCGAGATCGCGCATGACCTCGATATCGAGGCGCTGCGCCGGAGCTGGGCGCACGTCATGCGACGGCACGCGGCGCTGCGGACGGGCTTCCGCGAGCAGCCGGGCGGTGAACCGGTGCAGACGGTCTGGGAAAGCGTGAAGCTCCCCTTCGAGTACGAGGACTGGCGCCCCCTCGGCGCGGAGCAGCGGGCGGACGGGCTCGAGGCTCTTCTGGAGCGGGACCGCGCGCGCGGCTTCTCCCTCGAGGAGGCGCCGCTGTGGCGGGTGCACGTCTCCCGTCTGGGAGACCCGCACTACCAGGTCCTCTGGAGCTTCCACTACGTCCTTCTGGACGGCCGGAGCCAGACGACGGTGCTGAGCGACGTCGCACGGACCTACGCGTCGCTGACCTCGCAGCAACCGGTCGAGGACCCGCCGGTGACGCCGTTTCAGGAGTACGTCGACTGGCTGAGCCACCAGGACGTCGGTCGCGCCGAGGCCTTCTGGCGTGACGCGCTGCAGTCCGCTCCGTCCGTGAGCCCGCTTCCCGTCGAGCTCAGGCCTCCCGCCGACGAGGACGCGTCCGCGGATCCGCCGCCCGCCGCGTACGCCCAGGTCACCCTCGTCCTGGACGAGCAGGAGACCATCGCGCTGCGGGCCGCGGGAGAGCGGCGGGACCTGACGCTGCCCACCCTCGTCCGGGGTGCCTGGGCCTTTCTGCTGAGCCGCTACCGGGGCGCCGACGAGGTGGTCATGGGGGTCACCACCTCGGGCCGCTCCGCCGATCTGCCCGGCGTCGAGGGCATGGTGGGGCTCCTCATCAACACGCTTCCCCTCCGCGTCAGCGTGCCGGCCTCGATGGGCTGGGCGGAGTGGATGCGGGGCGTGCAACGCCAGTACGAGCGGATCCAGGAGCACGAGTACAGCCCGCTGCTGATGGTCCAGCAGTGGAGCGGGATCGGTTCGGGAGAGTCGCTCTTCGACAGCGTCCTGACGGTCGAGGAGCCCGACCCGGAGCGTGCGACCGGTCCGCTCCGGATGGTCAGGCGCTGGGAGGAGAGCCACGCCGGATATCCGCTGAGCGTCGTCGTGACGCCCGGGGAACGTCTCACGCTCACGATCCACTACGACACCCGGCGCTTCGCGACGCAGACGGTCGAGCGCATGGGGGGACACCTCCGCCAGCTCGTCACGGATCTGGTGCGGAGGCCGCAGGCCCGTCTGGGGGAACTGACGCTCCTCACTCCCCCCGAGTTCTCGCAGCTCGTCCACGCGTGGAACGACACCGACGCGCCGTACTCGCAGGACCTCTGCATCCAGCAGTTGTTCGAAAGGCGCGTCGAGGAAGCCCCCGAGGCGCTGGCCCTGCTCTTCCGCGACGAGCGCTGGTCCTACCGCGAGGTCAACGAGCGGGCCAACCAGGTCGCGCACTACCTGAAGCGGCTCGGCCTCGGCCGCGGGGACCATGTCGCGATCCTGATGGGGCGCTCCGCGGAGATGGTCCCCGCGCTCCTCGGGATCCTGAAGGTGGGGGCCATCTACGTCCCGCTGGACGCCAACGCTCCCGTGAAACGGTGGCACTGGATCATCGACTCGCTGAAGATCTCGTGCGTCCTGACCCAGCACGCCCTCGTGCCGCGTCTGCTGGCCACCGACCCGCTGCCCGACCTCGCCCATATCGTGTGCATGGACCCGGCCGGCGACGACGACCCCCCGGCCGACGGCCCGTACGCCGTCCACTCGTCGACCGAGCTCGCCGGTATGCCCCGGGACGACCTCCCCGTGCAGGGCAGCGCGCAGGACATCGCCTACATCATCTTCACCTCCGGCTCCACCGGGACTCCCAAGGGGGTCACGGTCGCGCACTTCCCGGCGGTGAACCTGATCGAGTGGGTCAACTCCTCGTTCTCGGTGGGCCCCGACGACCGCATCCTCTTCGTCACCTCGCTGACCTTCGACCTGTCCGTCTACGACGTCTTCGGCATCCTCGCCGCGGGCGGGTCGATCCGCGTGGCCTCAAGCGAGGACATCCAGGAGCCGGCGAACCTGCTGGGCTACCTCGCGGACGAGCCCATCACGTTCTGGGACTCGGCGCCCGCCGCCCTGATGCAGCTCGTGCCCTTCCTGCCCACGGACAGCGAGGGCTCGAACGAGATCGTCTCCCACTCCCTGCGCCTGATCTTCATGAGCGGCGACTGGATCCCGGTCCACTCGCCGGACGTCATGAGGGCGGCGTTCCCGAACGTCAGGGTCGTCGGCCTGGGCGGCGCCACCGAGGCGACGGTCTGGTCGAACTTCTTCCCGATCGACGTGGTGGACCCCGCCTGGTCGAGCATCCCGTACGGCAAGCCCATCCGGAACGCCCGCTACTACGTCCTCGACGAGAGCCTGCGCCCGTGCCCGATCGATGTGCCAGGCGATCTGTACATCGGCGGCATCTGCCTGAGCTCCTGCTATGCGAACGAGCCGGAGCTGACGGCGAGCAAGTACCTCCCGTCGCCCTTCAGCGCCACACCAGGGGAGCGCATCTACAAGACCGGCGACATGGCCCGGTGGCGTGCGGACGGGAACATGGAGTTCCTCGGACGCACCGACTCCCAGGTCAAGATCCGGGGTTACCGCATCGAACTCGGTGAGATCGACAGCGTCCTGAACGAGCACCCCGTCGTCCAGGACACGGCGACCATCGTCCGCGAGGACAGGCCGGGCGACCGCACCCTCGTGTCCTACGTCGTGCTGCATCCGCAGCGCGCCCACTCCGCCGTCCAGGACCACGAGGACTCGCTGTCGCTGGCGGGCAAGCGCGTCGACCACTGGCGTGAGGTGTACGACGCCTTCGATCCGAACGCGGCGAAGACGTCCGGGGACGACCACGACTTCTCGGGCTGGGACAGCAGCTACACCGGCCAGCCCATTCCGCTGGAGGAGATGCGGGCCTGGCAGGACGACACGGTGGGCCTGGTCCGCGGCTACGACCCACGCGCCATCCTGGAGATCGGCTGCGGCACCGGGCTCCTGCTCTTCCCGCTCGCTCCGCGATGTCGCCGGTACTACGGGACGGACTTCTCCTCGTCCGCCCTGGAGTCCATCCGCAGCCGCCTCGACTCCCACCCGGAGCTCCGGGACTCGGTGGTCCTGCACCAGAGGGAGGCGGACCGCCTCGACGACCTGAGTCTGGAGCCCGTCGACACCGTCGTCATCAACTCGGTCATTCAGTACTTCCCCGACATTGACTATCTGCTCCGGGTCCTCGAAGGGGCGATCTCCCGGGTCGCCGACGGCGGTCGGATCATCGTCGGAGACGTGCGCAGTCTCCCGCTGCTCGACGCCTTCCACGCCAGCGTCGAGGCGAGCCGCGCGCCCGAGTCCACGACGCGCCAGCAGCTCTGGCAACGCGTCCAGCAGCGCGTGCAGCAGGAGGAGGAGCTGACCCTCGACCCGGCCTTCTTCCGGGACTGGGCCGCCCATACCGGCCTCGTCTCCCGGGTCGAGATCCGGCCCAAGCGTGGCCACCACCTCAACGAGATGTCGATGTTCCGCTACCAGGTGGTGCTCCACGTCTCGCGCACGGCGCAGAACGGGACCGGCCGTCCGGGGCCGGACATCCCGGAGCTCGACTGGGCCGCCGAGGCGCTCACCCTCTCGCGGCTGCACGACACGCTGGTCGGCGACCAGCCCGAACGGCTCCGGCTGCGCAACGTCCCGAACGCGCGCGTCGAGGAGGCGGCCCGCACCCTCCGTTGGCTGAGGGGCGAGTCCGGGCTGGAGACGGTGGAGGCCTGGCGCGCGCACGGGCAGCCGCTGAAGGGGATCGACCCGGAGGACGTCCGGGAGCTCGTCGGGCACGTCGGCTACGAGGCCCGCATCGACTGGGGTCGCCACGGCACGGACGGCGGCTTCACCGTGCTCCTGTCCCGTGCCGGAATCGAGCACGGTCCCGACGACGAGGAACGCGTCGCCCAGCCCCGGCCCGAGGGCGAGGGTGCGGGCGAGGGCGAGACCAGGGACTGGTCGGACTACGCCAACCAGCCGCTGAAGGCGGAGATCCAGCACCTCCTGATGCCTCGGCTCCACGCCTACCTGGCCGAGCGGCTGCCCGGCTACATGGTGCCGTCAGAGCTCGTCGCGCTCGACGCGTTGCCCATCACCTCCAGCGGCAAGCTCGACCGGCGCGCGCTGCTCCTCCCCCAGACCTCCGCGTCCGCCGAGCCGACCACGCGGGTGCCCCCTCGCAGCACCACCGAGGCGCTGCTCGTCTCGATCTGGGAGCAGACCCTGGGCCGTTCGCCCATCGGCGTCCTCGACAGCTTCTTCGAGCTCGGCGGGCATTCGCTCCTCGCCGTACAGCTGGTGACCCGGATCCGCCAGGTGTTCTCGCTGGAGGTGCCCGTTCGCCTCTTCTTCGACCTTCCGACGATCGCCGAGGTCGCGCGCGATCTCCAGCGGCGCCAGGACGACTTGCAGCCACTGCAACTGCGTCCGCTCGTCCCCACACCGCGGGGCGGCCCGCTGCCGGCCACCTTCGACCAGCAGCGGCTCTTCTTCATCGACCGGCTGAGCCCCGGAACCACGTCCTACACCGTCAACTGGCTCATCCCGCTGCCGACGTTCGTCGAGGCCCCGATGGTCAGGGACGCGCTGAACGAGATGCTGCGGCGCCACGAGACGCTCCGCACCACCCTCCACGAGACGGATGGCCAGGTCTGGCAGGTCATCGCGGAGGACTGGCAGGTCGCGCTTCCGGTCGTCGATCTCTCCACGTTCCCCGAGGAGCAGTGCGAACAGCAGGCGCAGGTCGAGATCCGACGGTGCTGGGACCAGCCCTTCGACCTGCGCAACGGCCCCTTGTTGCGGGCCGAACTGGTGAGGCTGTCGGAGACGGACCAGGTCGTGGCCCTCTGCGCCCACCACACGGTGTTCGATGGCGTCTCGATCGGACTCTTCGGTCAGGAGTTCCTCCAGATCTGCCAGGCCCTGGTCGACGAGGCACCCTCCCCACTGCCGGATCTCGAGGTGCAGTACGCCGACTACGCCGTGTGGCAGCAGAGCTGGTTGGAGGAGGACAGGCTCACCTTCCACCTGGACTACTGGAAGGAGCAGCTCGCCGAGGCTCCGGAGGTGCTCGCGCTGCCCACCGACGTCCCACGGCCGGACGAGCGGAGCTTCGAGGGCGACTTCCTGAGGCGGCGGCTGTCTCCCGAGACGACGCAGCGGGTCGCGCAGGTCAGCCGCGAGTACCAGGTGACGAACTACATCACCATGCTCAGCAGCTTCGCGGTCTTCCTGTCGCGCTACAGCGGACAGGACGTGGTCGTCATCGGTGTGCCGATCGCCAACCGCAACCGCGCCGAACTGGAATCCATGATCGGATTCCTGGTCAACACGGTCGCCGTCTGCGTGGATCTGCGCGGCAATCCCAGCTTCGAGGAGGTGCTGCTCCAGGTCCGCAAGCAGCTCTTCGACGCCCAGAGCCACCAGGAGGTGCCCTTCGAGCGGATCGTCGAGGCGCTCCGGCCGACCCGCAGCCTCAGCTACAACCCGGTCTTCCAGGTGATGTTCGCCGACGAGAGCCTTCCGCTCCTGGACCATGCGTCGGCCCTGGCGCAGTCGAAGCCGTGGATGCACAGCCTGATCGAACAGGGCATGAGCGTCGGCGTGGCCCGTTTCGACCTCACCCTCATGGTCCAGGCCGCCCCCGACGGCATGCATTTCGGATTCGAGTACAGCACCGACCTGTTCGGGGAGCAGACGGTCGGGCGCATGGCCGACCATTTCGAGATGCTCCTGCACTCCGCGCTGGACGACCCCGGGCAGAGTGTTGTGCACCTGCCGATCAGCAACGACGACGAGCGCGGGCATATCGTCGAACGAGGGCAGGGGGCCCGCAACGAGAAGGCTCTCGAACCGGCATCCCTGCCCGAGCTGTTCGAACGGCAGGCACGCCGGTCGCCCGACGACGTCGCGGTGCAGTTCGCCGACCAACGGCTGAGCTACGCGGATCTCGATCGGCAGTCGAACCGGCTGGCCCATCTGCTCCGCGACCGAGGCGTCGGCCGGGAGAGCCTGGTCGGCCTCTGCGTGCCGCGCTCCGTGGAGATGGTCGTCGGCCTGCTGGCGATCCTGAAGGCCGGCGGGGCGTACGTTCCGCTGGACCCGACGTATCCGCGCGAGCGTCTGGCCTTCATGGGCTCGGACGCCGGGCTGCGCGTCGTCCTCGCCCAACGGTCGGCGCTCGACGTGCTGCCCGAATCCGACGCGGTCGTCCTGGCCGTGGAGGACGTCTGGCCCCAGCTGGAAACGTGGCCCGACACGCCTCCGGCGTCGGGCAGCACCGCCGCTGACCTGGCGTACGTGATGTACACGTCGGGTTCGACCGGCCAGCCGAAGGGCGTGGCCGTGACCCACGCGGACGTGGCGACGCTGGCGTTGGACAGCCGTTTCGCGCACGGGCACGAATGCGTGCTACTGCACTCGCCGCAGGCGTTCGACGCGTCGACGTACGAGCTCTGGGCGCCCTTGCTGTCCGGCGGCCGCGTGGTGCTGGCCCCGCCGGAACCGGTGACGCCGGGGCTGTTGCGGGAGGTGGTGGCGGCGTACGGGATCACCGCGATCTTCCTGACGTCGGCGCTGTTCCATCTCTTCGCGCAGGAGGACCCGGGATGTCTGGCCGGTCTCGGTGAGGTGTGGACCGGGGGCGACGCGGTCCAGGCGGAGGCGGTGCGGCGGGTGCGTGCCGCGTGCCCGGAGCTGGTGGTGGTGGACGTCTACGGGCCCACGGAGACGACGACGTTTGCCACCAGCTACCGGATGGAGCCGCGGGCGGAGGTGCCGGCGACGGTGCCGATCGGCCGGCCCCTGGACAACATGCAGGTGTTCGTGCTGGACCGAGCCCTGCAGCCGGTCCCCACCGGCGTCGCCGGTGAGCTGTACATCGGTGGGGTGGGGCTGGCGCGTGGCTATCTGGGGCGGCCCGACCTGACGGCCGAGGTCTTCATCGCCAACGCCTTCAGCGAAACGCCGGGCAGCCGGCTGTACAAGACCGGCGATCTCGCACGCCTGCGTCCTGACGGCAACATCGAGGTGCTGGGCCGCGTCGACGACCAGGTCAAGATCCGCGGTTTCCGCGTCGAACTCGGCGAGATCGAGGCCGTTCTGGGCCAGCATCCCGAGGTGCGCGACGCCGTCGTCCTCGTCCATCAGGATGGCGCCACCAAGCGGCTGGTGGCCTACGTCGTCTCCCGCGAACCGGTGGCCGTCGAGGATCTGCAGTCGTTCCTGGGCGACCGGCTTCCCGCCTATATGGTCCCCGGCGTCTTCGTGCCGCTGGAGACCCTGCCGCTGAACCCCAACGGCAAGGTCGACCGCAAGGCCCTGGCCGCCCTGTCCTGGGAGAGCCACACCGCCGGCGAACGCGAGTACGTCGCGCCGCGCACGGCTGTGGAGGAATTGCTCGCGCGGATCTGGCAGGACGTGCTCGGCCTGAGTCAACCGGTGAGCGTCTACGACAGCTTCTTCACCCTGGGCGGCGACTCCATCCTCAGCCTCCAGGTCATCTTCCGCGCCAACCAGGACGGTTTGCATTTCACCGTCAAACAGCTCTTCCAGCACCAGAGCATCGCCGAACTCGCCCCGATCGTGGAACAGCAGGAAGCCCTCCGCGTACAGGCCGAACAAGGCCTCGTCACCGGACCGGTGGAACTCACCCCGATCCAACGCTGGTTCTTCGCACAGGGCTTCGCCCATCCCCACCACCTCAACCAGTCCCTGCTCCTGGAGGTCGACGCCGATCTCAGCCCGGAGCAGTGGCAGGACGTGGTACGGCGTCTGCTGGAGCACCACGACGGGCTCCGCACCCGCTTCCTCCACGACGGGACCGACTGGCAGGCCGACATCGCCGACCTCCCGGAGACACTCCCCTGGCAGGTCCACGACCTCTCATCGACCCCGCCCGCCGAACGCGAGGACCGGCTGCTGAAGATCGCCCAGCGGACCCAGTCCAGCATGGACCTCACCACCGCCCCCCTCCTCCGCACCGCCCTCTTCACCGGCCTGCACGACCAGACGTCCACCGAGCCCGAGGACCACAAGTTCTCCGGACCGGCGGATCGGGAGTCCACCGGGCCGGAGAACCACAAGTTCTCCGGCCCGGAGGGCCACAAGCATCGGCTGCTTCTGGTCGCGCACCATCTCGTCGTCGACGTCGTGTCCTGGCGCGTGCTCCTGGAGGACCTCGGCACCCTCGTCGAGCAGATCCGCCAAGGCCAGGAGCTCGCCCTGCCGGCGAAGTCCAGCTCCTGGCAGCAGTGGGCCACCCGACTCCGCCAGGAGGCCCAGAGCACCGCGACGACGGAGGAACTCACCTACTGGCGCGAACAGGCCGAGGCACCCGCCCGCGCACTCCCCATGGACGGACCGGCCCAGAACAACACCATCGGCAACAGCCGCGTCTACGAGGCCGTCCTCGGCACCGAGGAGACCCACGCCCTCCTGCGGGACATCCCCGCGGCCTTCCAGACCCGCATCAACGACGTGCTGCTCACCGCCGTCGCCTCGGCCCTCGGGGCCTGGACCCAGGACAGCCACGTCCGCCTGGACCTCGAGGGACACGGCCGCGAAGAACTGTTCGACGACGTCGACGTCTCCCGGACCACCGGCTGGTTCACCAGCATCTCGCCCCTGCGGCTGCCGGTCCCGTCCCCGGACGGTCTCGGCGAAGGACTCAAGCAGATCAAGGAACTGCTCCGCCAGCGGCCCCGGCACGGCATCGGACACGGCCTGCTCGCCCACGGTGCGGTGGACACCGAGCTGGCCCGGTCCACCGCCTCCCAGATCAGCTTCAACTACCTCGGCCGGTTCGACGGGTCCCTCGGCGGCAGCTTCGCCGCGTCCTCCGGCAGGGCCGGGCCCGACTGGCACCCGGACAACCGGCGCCCCTACCTGATCGACATCGTCAGCCGCGTCCAGGACGACCAGCTACACATGGAGTGGAGCTACAGCCAGGCGGCCCACCGCGAGGACACGATCCAGCGGGTCGCCCAGCACACCCTCGAGATGCTCAGGCGGCTCGCCCACGAGGCCAGGCGCCCCGACGTCCAGGGCTACAGCCCTTCCGACCTCCCCCTCAGCGGCCTCACCCAGACCCAGATCAACCACCTCGTCGACCAGCTGCGCTCCCTGCCCGCCTGGCGGGCGAACAAGCTGCCACGCCCGCTGGAGGACTGCTACCCGCAGACGCCCATCCAGCAGGGCCTGTGGTTCCAGAGCCAGTACGCCCAGGGCGAGGGCGTCTACCACGTCCAGATGATCCTCAGGATCGACCAAGCGCTGGACGTCGAGGCCTTCCGACGAAGCTGGTCGCAGGCCATGCGCCGGCACCCGATCCTGCGCACCAACTTCTGGACGACGGAAGGAAAGGAAGCCCTCCAGCTGGTCTGGGACGACGCCCGGGTCCCCCTCCAGGTGCAGGACTGGCGCGCCGCGACACCCGACGAACAACAGGCCCGGCTCGACAGCCACCTGACGCGGGACCGCACCCAGGGCTTCAGCCCCCACGACATGCCGCAGTGGCGGCTCCTGCTCGCCCGCACCGCCGACGACAACCACCAACTCGTCTGGAGCGCGCACCACGCCATCATCGACGGCTGGAGCATCAGCCTGATCCTGAACGACGTGGTCCGCTGGTACGGGGCGCTGACTCGGAGCCGGAATCTCGAACTGGCCCCCACCCGACCCTACCGCGACTACGTCGCCTGGCTCCAGCGCCAGGACATGCATCAGGCCGAGGACTACTGGCGCGAAACCCTCCGAGGACTCGAACAGGCCACCCCCCTCAGCACGGAGCGCCACGATGCCGCGGTGACCACGTCGTCCGGAGCGATCGACCAGGCCGAGGTCAGCGCCTCCTTCAGCGATGAGGACACCGCTCGACTGCTCGCCCTGGCCCAGATCAACCGGTTGACCCTCAACACCGTCCTGCAGGGGTGCTGGGCGCTGCTGCTCGGTCGCTACGCGAGCACGGACGACGTCGTCTTCGGAACGGTGGCCTCCGGCCGCCCCTCCGAGGTCCAGGGCGTCGAACGCATGGTCGGCCTCTTCATCAACACCCTCCCCCTGCGCGTCCGCGTGCCGGACCGGACCCCGGCGCTCGAATGGCTGCACCGTCTGCAGGAACAGAACGTGCAGATGCGCCAGTACGACTACAGCCCGCTGAGCCAGGTCCAGCAGTGGAGCGACCTCCCGGCGGGCGCCGCCCTGTTCGAGACCCTGTTCGTCTTCGAGAACTACCCGGTGGAGAAGGACGACGACGCCACGTTGCGCTTCGACCTGGTCCATGCGGAGGAACGCATCAACTACCCACTGGGGGTCGTGGCCACCGTCGAGGGCCGACTCCAGATCACCGTCCAATACGACACCGCGCGCTTCGAAAGGGAAGCGATCGACCGCATGCTCGGTCATTTCCGCAGCATCTGTGCCCAGATCGCCCGCACCCCGGAGATGCGACTGAGCGAGATCACCCTCCTCACGGAGGAGGAACGCCTGCAGATCCTCCAGCAGGGGACCTCCACGCCCGAGGAGACGGTGGTCGATGCCGACTTCGACCTGTCGGCCTTCGCAGCAGGACTAGACAACGCCGAAGACCGCGACCTCCTTGAGCAACTCGTCGCGGAGGTTCAGGGCATGTCGCCAAGCGATCTTCAGGCTCAGATCTTGAGCGCTCCACCGGCTACGGAGACGAGTGAGAACCATGAGTGAACTTCTTCCTCAGCAAGTCGCGAACCTGACTGCGGAGCAGCAAGCACTCCTGCGCGTGCGGCTCCAGCAGATCAAGCAGCAGGCGGCGCAGCCGGCGTCGTGGCACGAGCTGTTCGAGGGACGGGCTCGCCGGTTTCCCGATCGTGTGGCGGTGGCGTTCGGTGACTGCCAGCTGAGCTATGCGGGCCTGGAGCGGCTGTCGAACCGGCTGGCTCATCTGCTCCGGGACCGGGGGGTCGGCCGGGAGAGCCTGGTCGGCCTGTGCATGCCGCGTTCCCTGGAGATGGTCGTCGGCCTGCTGGCGATCCTGAAGGCCGGCGGGGCCTACGTCCCGCTGGATCCCACGTATCCACGCGAACGCCTTGAGTACATGGTCACGGATGCCGGGCTGCCGATCGTGCTGACCCAGCGGTCGGCGCTCGACGCGCTGCCCGAATCCGACGCGGTGGTCCTGGCGATGGAGGACATCAGGGCCGAACTGGAGAAGTGGCCCGACACTCCTCCCGTTTCCGGCGGCACCTGCGACGACCTGGCCTACGTGATCTACACGTCAGGATCCACCGGTCGACCGAAGGGCGTTCAGGTCACTCACCGCGGTTTCCGCAACCTCTCCCAGTGGCAGCACGAGAACTACGGCCTGGACACTCCGCAGCGGGTGCTCCAGGGCACGTCCCTGAGCTTCGACATCTCGGTATGGGAGCTTTCCGCGGCGCTGCTGTCGGGCGGCACCCTGGTTCTGCCGGCGCCTCATCTGCAGATGATGGGCGCCGATCTCGCCGAGCTGCTGATGGAGCAGGCCGTCGAGAACATCAGCCTGACGCCGTCCGCGCTCACCACGCTCCCCGAGGACTCGCTGCCGTTCGTGCGCTGCGTCACCGTCGGCGGTGAGGCGTGTCCGCTCGATCTCGTCCGGGTCTGGGCTCCCGGCCGGGCGTTCTTCAACGGCTACGGCCCGACCGAGGCCACGGTCGGCGTGTGCCTTGCCCGGTACACGCCGGAGCTGGAGCGCGTCCACATCGGTCGTCCCCTTGGCGGGGCGCAGCTGTACGTCCTCGACTCCCGTCAGCAGTTGCTGCCCGTGGGAGTGGCTGGTGAGTTGTACATCGGTGGGGTCGGGCTGGCGCGTGGCTACCTGGGGCGGCCCGACCTCACGTCCGAGGTGTTCCTGGCCAACCCGTTCAGCGAGGTCGAGGGCAACCGCCTGTACAAGACCGGCGATCTCGCGCGCCTGCGTCCTGACGGCAACATCGAGGTGCTGGGCCGCGTCGACGACCAGGTCAAGATCCGCGGTTTCCGCGTCGAACTCGGCGAGATCGAGGCCGTCCTCGCACAACACCCCGAGGTGCGCAACGCCGTCGTCCTCCTCCACGAGGACGGCACCACCAAACGCCTGGTGGCCTACGTCGTCTCCCGCGAACCGGTGGCCGTCGAGGATCTGCAGTCGTTCCTGGGCGACCGGCTTCCCGCCTATATGGTCCCCGGCGTCTTCGTGCCGGTCGAGACCCTGCCGCTGAACCCCAACGGCAAGGTCGACCGCAAGGCCCTGGCCGCCCTGTCCTGGGAGAGCCACACCGCCGGCGAACGCGAGTACGTCGCGCCGCGCACGGCTGTGGAGGAATTGCTCGCGCGGATCTGGCAGGACGTGCTCGGCCTGAGTCAACCGGTGAGCGTCTACGACAGCTTCTTCACCCTGGGCGGCGACTCCATCCTCAGCCTCCAGGTCATCTTCCGCGCCAACCAGGACGGTTTGCATTTCACCGTCAAACAGCTCTTCCAGCACCAGAGCATCGCCGAACTCGCCCCGATCGTGGAACAGCAGGAAGCCCCCCGCGTACAGGCCGAACAAGGCCTCGTCACCGGACCGGTGGAACTCACCCCGATCCAACGCTGGTTCCTTACTGAGAACTTCGCCCACCCCCGCCACTTCAACCAGTCCCTCCTGGTGGAGATCGCGGCCGAGCTCACCTCCCAGCAATGGGAACAGGTCATTCGGCGTCTGCTGGAGCACCACGACGGGCTCCGCACCCGCTTCTTCCACGACGGGTCCGACTGGCAGGCGGACATCGCCGACCTCCCGGAGACGCTCCCCTGGCAGGTCCACGACCTGTCCGCGATCCCGCCCGCCGAACGCGAGGACCGGCTGGTGGAGATCGCCCAGCGGACCCAGTCCAGCATGGACCTCACCACCGCTCCCCTCCTCCGCACCGCCCTCTTCACCGGGTCGGAGCATCACCCGCATCGGCTGCTTCTGGTCGCGCACCATCTCGTCGTCGACGTCGTGTCCTGGCGCGTGCTCCTGGAGGACCTCGGCACCCTCGTCGAGCAGATCCGCCAAGGCCAGGAGCTCGCCCTGCCGGCGAAGTCCAGCTCCTGGCAGCAGTGGGCCACCCGACTCCGCCAGGAGGCCCAGAGCACCGCGACGACGGAGGAACTCACCTACTGGCGCGAACAGGCCGAGGCACCCGCCCGCGCACTCCCCATGGACGGACCGGCCCAGAACAACACCATCGGCAACAGCCGCGTCTACGAGGCCGTCCTCGGCACCGAGGAGACCCACGCCCTCCTGCGGGACATCCCCGCGGCCTTCCAGACCCGCATCAACGACGTGCTGCTCACCGCCGTCGCCTCGGCCCTCGGGGCCTGGACCCAGGACAGCCACGTCCGCCTGGACCTCGAGGGACACGGCCGCGAAGAACTGTTCGACGACGTCGACGTCTCCCGGACCACCGGCTGGTTCACCACCGTCTCGCCCCTGCGGCTGCCGGTCCCGTCCCCGGACGGTCTCGGCGAAGGACTCAAGCAGATCAAGGAACTGCTCCGCCAGCGGCCCCGGCACGGCATCGGACACGGCCTGCTCGCCCACGGCGGTTCCGGCTCCGGCGCCGCGCTGGGGCAGACCACGGCCTCGCAGGTGAGCTTCAACTACCTCGGCCGGTTCGACGGCTCCCTCGCCGGCAGCTTCGCCGCGTCCTCCGGCAGGGCCGGCCCCGACTCGCATCCGGACAACCGGCGCCCCTACCTGATCGACATCGTCAGCCGCGTCCAGGACGACCAGCTACACATGGAATGGGCCTACGGCGACACCGTCCACCAGGAACAGACGATCCGACAGATCGCCGAGCAGACGCTCGAGGTGCTCAGGCAGCTCGCCCACGAGGCCAGGCGCCCCGACGTCCAGGGCTACAGCCCTTCCGACCTCCCCCTCAGCGGCCTCACCCAGTCCCAGATCAACGACCTGGTCGGCCAGCTGCGTTCGCTGCCCGCCTGGCAGCAGGCCGGCTCGTCGGTCCGTCCTCTCGAGGACTGCTATCCGCAGACGGCCATCCAGCAGGGCCTGTGGTTCCAGAGCCACTACGCGCAGGGCGAGGGCCTCTACCACGTCCAGACCCTGCTGCGGATCGACCAGGCGCTCGACGTCGACGCCTTCCGACAGAGCTGGTCCCAGGTCATGCGCCGCCACGCGATCCTGCGCACCAGCTTCCGGGAGGCGGAGACCCAGGCGCTCCAGTTGGTCTGGGCCGACGTCCCGGTCCCCCTCCAGGTGCAGGACTGGCGCGCCGCGACACCCGACGAACAGCAGGCCCGCCTGGACGACTACCTGACGCGGGACCGCACCCAGGGGTTCGATCCGCAGGACATGCCGCAGTGGCGGATGCTGCTCGCCCGCACCGCCGACGACGGCTACCAGCTCGTCTGGAGCGCCCACCACACCATCCTCGACGGGTGGAGCATCAGCCTGCTCCTCGGCGAGGCCGTCCAGTGCTACGGGGCGCTGACCCGGGGCGGGAACCTCGAACTGGCCCCCACCCGCCCCTACCGGGACTACGTCGCCTGGCTCCAGCGCCAGGACACGCGCCAGGCCGAGGACTACTGGCGCGAAACCCTCCAGGGACTCGACGACCCCACGCCCCTGAACACGGGGAAGCGAACCGACGCCGAAAACGACGGCTCCGGGGAGCTGGCCCCGCAGGCGTGGACCACCGCGTTCTTCAGCGAGGCGGAGACCACGGAGCTCCAGGCCTTCGCCCAGCAGCACCGGCTCACCCTCAACACCGTCCTCCAGGGGTGTTGGGCGCTGCTGCTGGGGCGCTACACCCGCACGGACGACGTCGTCTTCGGAACGGTGGCCTCCGGCCGCCCGTCCGAGGTCCAGGGCGTCGAACACATGGTCGGCCTCTTCATCAACACCCTCCCCCTGCGCGTCCGCGTGCCGGAACGCGCCTCGGTACTCGAATGGCTGCACGGTCTGCAGGAACAGAACGTGCAGATGCGCCAGTACGAGCACAGTCCGCTGAGCCAGGTCCAGCAGTGGAGCGGACTCGCCGCGGGCGCCCCCCTGTTCGAGACCCTGTTCGTCTTCGAGAACTATCCAGAGGACGAGACCGGCGAGGCGGCGCTGCGCTTCGAGGCGACCGGTTCGAAGGAGCAGACCCACTATCCGCTCAACACCGTGATCACCGTCGGCGAGCGGATCGGCATCAACATCCTCTACGACACCCGGCGGTTCGACGACCGCACGGCCGAGGCGATGCTCGGGCACCTGCAACGGATCTGTCGCGAGCTGGTGGCCTCGCCCCGGAAGTCCCTGGCCCAGATCACCCTGTTGACCGACGGAGAGCTCACTCAGGCGCTGGACGCGTGGAGCACCGACACCACGGCGGACGTCGAGCCGACCTATCTGCACGAGCTCGTCGAGGCGCAGGCGCGGGTGACCCCGGACGCGGTCGCGGTGGTCCACGAGGAGGGGCACCTCACCTACGCCGAGCTCAACGGTCGCGCCAACCAGCTCGCGCACTGGCTGAAGGAGCACGGCGTGGGGCCCGAGGTCCTCGTCGGGCTGTGCCTGGAGCGCTCGCTGGAGGGCATCGTCGGGCTGCTGGGCATCCTCAAGGCCGGCGGGGCGTACGTCCCCATCGACCCGCGCTATCCCCTCGACCGCATGGCGTTCGTCGTCGAGGACGCGCGGATGCACCTGATGCTCACGCAGGCGCACCTGCTCCCGAAGCTGCCGGCCGGGGACCTGCGCACCCTCTGCCTGGACTCCGAATGGTCCTCCGTCGCCTCGGCACCGAGGGAGGCGCCGGCGACGGGTCTGACGCCGGAGAACCTCGCCTACATCATCTACACCTCGGGGTCGACCGGACGGCCGAAGGGAGTGATGGTCGCCCACCGTTGTATCCATCACATCGTGCCGTGGATCCGTCGGAACGCGTGCTTCGACCGGCCGCAGAACGTGCTCCAGGTCGCCTCCCTGAGCTTCGACTTCTCCGTCTGGGAGATCGTCATGCCGCTCATGACCGGCGGCACGCTGCACATCCCTCCCCGGGACATGCGCATGATCGGCACGGACCTGCACGACATGCTGGCCGAGCGGGCCATCGAGAGCCTCAACTTCACGCCGGGCGCGCTGGCAACGCTGCCGACGACTCCCCCACTGCCCCATCTGCGCACGCTGGTGGTCGGCGGCGAGGCCTATTCGGCGGACCTCATCCGGGCGTGGGCACCGGACCGGGTCTTCTTCAACGTCTACGGGCCGACCGAGACGACGATCTTCGCCACCGGCACGCACACCGACGAGCACCTGGACGTCATCCACATCGGCCGCCCGATCACCAACGTGCGGCTGTACGTCCTCGATGCGGCCATGCAGCCTGTCCCGGTCGGGGTGCCCGGCGAGCTCTACATCGGCGGCATCGGCGTGACCCGCGGCTACATGAACCGCCCCGACCTGACCGCCGAGTGCTTCGTCGCGGACCCGTTCGGCGGAGAGCCCGGCGGCCGCCTCTACAAGAGCGGTGACCTCGTCAGGTACCTCCCCGACGGGAACGTCGAGTTCGTCGAGCGGGTGGACACCCAGGTGAAGATCCGGGGCTTCCGCATCGAACTCGGCGAGATCGAGACGGTGCTGGAACAGCATCCGCTGGTGCGCGGCTGCGCCGTGCTCGCCCAGCCGGACGGGTCCACCAAGCGTCTGGTGGCCTACGTGGTGCCGCACGAGGAGGCTCCGCGGGCCACGCACGCCGCGCCCACCACCGAGGCGCTCCAGACGCATCTGCGGGAACAACTGCCCTCGTACATGGTGCCCTCGGCCTTCCTCTACCTGGACGAGCTACCGCTCAACGGCAACGGCAAGCTCAACCGCCGGGTGCTTCCGCTGCCCGAGGAGGGCGCGGCGCCCGCGCTCGCCGCCAGCGCGCTGCCGCGGACCGCGACCGAGGCGCGGTTGGCCACGATCTGGGAGGAGGTGCTCGACCGCGGCTCCATCGGCGTCCTCGACGACTTCTTCGCCCTGGGCGGCCACTCGCTGCTCGCGGTGAAGGTCCTGGCCCGCATTCGGCAGACGTTCGAGGTCGAGATGCCGGTCCGCGTCCTGTTCGAGCAGCCGACCATCTCCCAGATCGCCACCGAACTGGATCGCCTGCTCGAGGACCAGCACCCGCAGGGCGTCGTCCCGCTGGTACCCGTCGGGCGCGACGAACCGGTTCCCGCGACGTTCGACCAGCAGCGGCTCTGGTACATGGACCGGCTGCACCCGGACAGCTCCCTCTACACGGTCGGCTGGCTGCTCCACCGGCCGGGCTCGGTGGACTCGGAGCGGCTCGGGCGCGCGCTCGACGTGCTCGTCGCGCGTCACGAGACGCTGCGGACCACCTTCCGGGAGGACCGGGGACGGGTCTGGCAGGAGATCGCCGAGGCGGGGACCGCCGCGCGCGGCGACCTCGTCGAGTTCGTCGAGGTCGATCTGTCGACCGAGTCGGCGGAGCAGCGGCCGGAATCGGTGAAGGCCCTCGCGCGCGAGCTGTGGACCCGGACCTTCGACCTCACCGCGGGCCCGCTGTTCCGCACGCTGTTCATCCGCCTGTCCGACGCCGAGGCGCTGCTGGTCTTCAGCGCGCACCACGCGATCATCGACGGCTTCTCGGTCCGCGTGCTCAACGAGGAGCTGCTGCGGATCTACGACGCCCTCGCGACCGACGACCCGTCCCTGCCGACGCCGCTGGCCGTCCAGTACGCCGACTACGCGGTGTGGCAGCAGCAGTGGCTCGAGGAGGAGCGGCTGCGGCCGCACCTGACGTACTGGAAGGAGCAGTTGGCGGACGCGCCCGCGCTGATCTCGTTGCCGACCGACCACCCCCGGCCGGCGGTGCAGAACTACCAGGGCGCCAACGTGATGTGCTCCCTGCCGTCGGAGCTCAACGAGCGGCTCACGAGGGTGAGCGGCGAGCACCGGACGACGCATTTCATCACGCTGCTCAGCGCCTTCGCGGTCCTCCTCTCGCACTACAGCGGGCAGGAGAAGGTGGTGATCGGGATTCCGGTCGCCAACCGCGGCCGCGTGGAGACCGAACCCCTGATCGGGTTCCTGGTCAACACCGTGGCCCTGTGTGTGGACCTGGGGGGCGACCCGACCTTCTCGGACGTGCTCCAGCAGGTGCGCTGGAAGCTCCTGGAGGCGCAGAGCCATCAGGAGGTGCCGTTCGAGCGCATCGTCGAGGAGCTGAAGCCCGAGCGCAGCCTGAGCTACAACCCGGTGTTCCAGGTGATGTTCACCGGTCTCGACAAGCTCTTCGAGGAGGTCCCCGAGGAGCGGGAACAGCCCGCCTGGATCCACGACGTCACGGGCGAGGGCATCGGCGTCGCCAAGTTCGACCTGGGGCTCAGCATCCAGCAGCGGGACGGCGAGCCGCAGTTCACCTTCGAGTACAGCACCAACCTCTTCGAGCGGGACACCATCGTCGGCCTGGGCGAACACCTGCGGACTCTCACCGAGGAGGCGCTGGCCGCACCGCAGACGCCGATCGCCCGGCTCCCACTGCTCTCGGCGGCGGAGCGGGCCGCGATACTCGGCGAGCGGAACACCACGCACGATGCGGACGCCCTGCGTCCGGTATGCCTCCACGAGCTCTTCGAGGAGCAGGTCCGCCGGACGCCGGACCGTCTGGCGCTGTCCTACGAGGACCATCAGCTGAGCTACGCCGAACTGGACCGGCGCGCCAACCGGCTGGCGCGGACCCTGCGCGACCACGGGGTGGGTCCCGAGACGCGGGTCGGCATCTGCATGCACCGTTCGCTCGACCTCGTGATCGGCCTTCTCGCCATCGTCAAGGCCGGCGGCGCCTATGTGCCGCTGGACCCCGACTACCCGCCGGAGCGGCTCACGTTCATCTCCGAGGACGCCCAGGTCCGGATCGCCCTGGTGCAGCCCGGGACCAGGGAGCGCATCGGCTTTCTGAGTGAGCACGGCGTGCGGCTCGTCGAGCTCGGTGGCGGCGACGCCCCCTGGCTCGACGCCAGCCCCGAGCCTCTGAACGTCGACGTGAGTCCGGACAACCTGGCCTACGTCATCTACACCTCGGGTTCCACGGGCAGGCCCAAGGGCGCGATGCTGTCGCACCGTGGCATCGGCAACCGTCTGCTCTGGATGCAGGACGCCTACGGCCTGCGGGACCACGACCGCGTCCTGCAGAAGACTCCCTACAGCTTCGACGTGTCGGTCTGGGAGTTCTTCTGGCCCCTCATCGTGGGTGCGCACCTCCACGTCGCGCGCCCCGACGGGCACCGGGATCCGGCCTACCTGGCCGAGCTGACGGAGCATCAGGGCATCGACGTCCTGCACTTCGTTCCCTCGATGTTGCAGGCGTTCCTCCAGCAGCCGACGGTGGCCGAACAGTGTCGCGGCATCAGGCACGTGGTGTGCAGTGGCGAGGCCCTTCCGCTCGACGTCCAGGAGCGGTTCCAACAGACCCTGCCGAACACGCGGCTGCACAACCTCTACGGGCCCACCGAGGCGTCGGTCGACGTCAGCTTCTGGGAGTGCACGACCGTCCCCGGGGCCAGCACCGTGCCCATCGGCCGCCCGGTGGCGAACACGCAGCTGTACATACTCAACGAGGCGATGTCGCCGGTGCCCGACGGCGTCATCGGTGAGCTGTACATCGGCGGCGTCCAGCTGGCCCGCGGCTATCTGGAGCGCCCGGACCTCACCGCCGAACGCTTCGTGGCCAACCCCTTCGGCCCCGGTCGTCTCTACGCGACCGGCGACCTGGCCAGGTACCGGGCCGAGGGCGTCATCGAGTACGCCGGGCGCAAGGACCACCAGGTCAAGATCCGCGGCTACCGCATCGAGATCGAGGAGATCGAGGCCGTTCTGGCCGACCATCCGGCCGTCCGGTCGTGCCTGGTCGTCGTGCACGAGATCACGTCCGCCGACAAGCGGCTGACCGCCTTCCTCACCACGCGGCCCGGCCACGAGGCGACCCAGGACGACCTCCGGGCGCATCTGCTCGAACATCTCCCGGAATACATGGTGCCCGCCTACTTCGTGCCGTTGGACGAATTCCCGCTCACCGCCAACGGCAAGGTGGACAGGAAGTCGCTGCCCGGCCTGTCGGACATCGTGCAGCAGGCCCGGACGGGCGAAAGCTACGTCGCTCCCGGGACCGAGACCGAGAAGACGCTGGCGGAGCTCTGGGCCGCCCTCCTGGAAATGGAGCGGGTGGGGATCAGGGACGACTTCTTCAACCTCGGCGGCCACTCGCTCCTGGTCGCCTCCATGGCGACCGAGGTCCAGGAGAGGTGGGGCATCGAGCTGATGCTGCAGACGGTCTTCCAGAACCGGACGATCGAGGCGCTCGCGCAGGTCATCGACCACAGCGTCGAGGAGGGCGACAGCGAGGAAATGGACGCGGCGGAGCTGTTCGACCTGCTCTGAGCATCCCCGACGCACCACGCACCGTCAGCGCACCTGCGAGGCACAAGGAGAAACGACCATGTTCGCTCCGGAGACATCCATCGTGAGTCCCCGCATCGCCCGCGTGGCCGAGGCCGCGGAGGCGGGACGTCGCGAGGCCCTCGACGAGCTGTGGAAGGAGGTCGCGGACTCGGGGGCGCCGCTGATGGAGCAGGTCGGGGACGACGACTCCCGAACCCTGGTCACCTTCCTGTGGCGGGACCCCGGCGACACCGAGAACGTGCTCGTGCTCTTCTTCAGCGCACCGAGCAACGACGACTTCAGCGAATACCAGATGGCCAACATCCCGGGCACCGAGCTCTGGTACAAGTCCTACTTCCTGCCCTCGGACCTGCGGACGACCTATCTGTTCTCGGTCAACGACCCGATGGTGCCCTTCGAGTCCTACGCGGACGTTCTGAAGCGCCTTCCTGACTACCGGACCGATCCGCTGAACCCCCGTGACTACACGCTGATGGGGAATCCCAACGAATTCAAGGTGTCGGTGCTCGAACTGCCGGGAGCCCCGAAACAGCCGTGGAACATCCCCCGTCGCGGGGTGCCGAAGGGCACCAACCACATGCACACGATGGACAGCGAGATCCTGGGGACGCGGCAGCACATCACCGTCCACGTGCCGCCCGGCTACACCGCAGAAGGCGACGAGTGCCACGTTTTCCTACTCTTCGACGGATGGTCGTACTACAACTTCGCCAACATCACGACCGTGATGGACAACCTGATGTACACAGGTCGTATTCCTCCGTACCTCCTCGTCATGCACACGAATGCCGACCAGGAGATCCGTGCGCGCGAACTCCCCTGCCACGCGCCGTTCGTCGACTTCCTGAACCAGGAGCTGATGCCCTGGGTTCACGAGAACTACCACATCACGTCGGATCCCGCGCGTACCGTGGTCGGCGGTTCCTGTTTCGGCGGCCTGGCGGCGGCGTACGCCGCATTCACGTCGCCCGAGCGGTTCGGCAACGTGATCTCCCAGTCGGGATCGTTCTGGTGGCCGGGGAAGGGCACCCCGGGACTGGCGGACGAATGGTTGACGGAGCAGTTCAGGGAGCGTTCCAGGCTGCCCATCCGATTCTCCATGGATATCGGCAGCCTGGAGCTCGCCATCATGGAGTACGACCCGATGACGACGCACCGGAACATGCGTGACGTCCTCCAGGAAAAGGGCTACGAGGTCGACTACTTCGAATACACGGGGGGCCACGACATGGTGTGTTGGCGCGGCTCGATCGTCGACCGGCTGCTCTCCTTCCACCCCAAGCCCAAGGGCTCCCCCGTCAAGGGAAGGTCATAAGCCGATGAGCAATGCCACGATCACCGTGCTTCCGGGCGACGGTGTGGGCCCGGAAGTGACGGAGCAGGCCCTCCAGGTGCTGCGTGCCGTGGAGGAGCGGTTTCGTCACTCGTTCACGATCCATCACGGTCTGGTCGGCCTGGACGCCATCATGGCGGAGGGCGTGGCGATCTCGGACGCCACCTTCGAGACGTGCGCGCGGAGCGACGCCATACTCTTCGGCGCGATCGGCAGCCTGCCGGCCGGGGAGCGGCGGAGCGACGGACCCCGGCCGGCGCAGGCGCTGTTCCGCCTGCGCAAGGAGTTCGGCTTCTTCGCCAACCTCCGGCCGGTCCGCCCTGTCGAGTCCCTGTTCGCGGCGTCCCCGCTGAAGCCGGAGTACCTCAAGGGCACCGACATGGTCTTCGTGCGGGAGTTGTCGGCCGGCCTCTACTACGGGCATCTGGAATCGGTCCCCGGCAAACCCAGCGAGATCCGCCGCCGGGGTCAGGACCTGGAGGCCGTCGACACCCTCCTGTACACCCAGCAGGAGATCGAACGCGTGGTGCGGGCCGCGTTCGAGATCGCCGTCCATCGGCAACGCAGGGTCACCTCGGTCGACAAGGCCAACGTGCTCAGCTCCTCCGTCCTGTGGCGCCAGGTCGTGGACCGGGTGGCCCACGACTACCCCACGGTGGCCTACGAACACATGCTCGTCGACGCCTGCGCCATGCGGCTCATCAGGACGCCGGCGGACTTCGACGTCATCGTCACGGAGAACCTGTTCGGCGACATCCTCACCGACGAGGCGTCGATGCTGACGGGCTCCATCGGCATGCTCCCGTCGGCCAGCCTCGGGGTCCGGCGCACCGCGGGCGGAACGTTCGGCCTGTACGAACCCATTCACGGCTCGGCCCCGGACATCGCGGGTCAGGACAAGGCCAATCCGGTGGGCGCGATTCTCTCCGCCGCCCTTCTGCTGCGCCACTCCCTCGGCCTGGGCCGCGAGGCCTCCGCCGTCGAGGAGGCGGTCGAGGAGGTGATCCGCGAGGGATACCGGACGGTGGACCTCCACGAGGGCGGGCGCACGGTCATCGGAACCCGGGAGATGGGTCGGCGCGTCGGCGACGCGTTGCTGCGGTCCTGAACCTGGCGCTGTTCGACGAACTGGTAGCTGGAGGTTACCCACTGATGATGTCGCAGGGTCCCCCCGCGGGGACCGAGACCAGCCTCGAGGAGCAGCGCCTGCTCGTCCGGCAGGCCCGCAGGGACATACTCCGACGCCACCGGGGTCGCCGGGAGGCCAGCGCGGAGCCGCCCATCCGGGTCATGGCGCGCATCGTCCAGGACCTGGAACGCGAGTGCGTGGAACGAAAGTTCGACCAGCGGGCGATCCGGCTCGAGATCGTGAACCGGACGATCGGTGACGTCGACCTGCGATCCATCACCGAATGTGAGGGCGAGGAAGGCGGCCCCGGGGACTTCCGGCTGCTGGGGGACGAACTCGGCATCGCGCTGCCGGGTGAGGACCTGAACGGGTACACCGCGTCGGGCGAGGGCTACCGGTGGCTCAGGGCGCAGATGCTGGACGCCGAACGGCAGTTGCTCGCCGCCGGGTACGATCCGCGCGTCTACGACATCCACGGCGTCGGCAATCCGACACTCCGCGGCTGGCTGGCGGACGACATGCGGCAGTGGGGGGTGACCGCCTCCGCGCGGCACGTGGCCCTCGGGCTGGGCGCGACGGACTGCATCGACAAGACCCTGCGCGGCCTCGCCCACCTCGCGCACCTCCGCTCGCGACCGCCCGGCGCGGTCCTGTTCGCCACCCCCGGCTTCAACATGCCGGAGATCCAGGCGGCGTCCTACGGATACCGGCTGCACGCGGTCCGGACCCGGGCCGAGGACAGCTTCAAGCTCACCGACGCGCTGCTCGCGCGGAATCTCGAGCAGAACCCGGACGTCACGGTCGTCTACCTGACGGTCACGAACAACCCGACGACGTTCGCGTACTCGCCAGAGGAGCTCTCGGCCATCCAGGCGGTCGTGCGGCGTCTCGCGGACCGGGGGCGGCGCGTCCACGTCCTGGCGGACCTCGCGTACGTCGGTACGGGTCCGCCCGCCGAGGACCAGGCCCGCATGCGCGGCCTGACCTCCGACGCCGCCCTGGCCGGTCAGATGATCTATGTGAGCAGCTATTCCAAAACGCACACGCTGACCGGGGAGAGGTTCGGCTGGGCCGTTTTCGGTGACGCCGATTTCGCCGCGGCCATGGGATCGAGCTGGACGAACAGCGTGGGCTCGCTGCCCGGGGAGTGGCAGCTGCGCTTCATGGCCTACCACACCCTCTTCCGCGAGAACCCCCGGCTGATCGAGAAGATCCGTGACTTCTACCGACTGCGTCGTTCCCGGCTGCGCCGGCAGCTGGAGCGATTCGACAAGGAGCATGACCTTTTTGAGCATATCTATCTCGACGACGACGCGACGATCTACAACTGGAGCAGGCTCAGGGCGGGCGAGGACTGCTTCTCCGTGCTGGAGAAGACCGGGCTCGCCGGAATACCCGGATCCACCTTCGGCTACTCCGACGACTACGTCCGTTTCTCGGTCGGGATCCTGCCCGTCCCGGCGGACTGATGGTCGGTCGCACGGCCGAGGCCATCGTTTCCGTTTCCGACAAGGAGAGGAACATGCAGAACGAAACACGCGTACACGAAGAGAACCGTCGCGAGGACATCAACTCGATCGATGTTCCCATGAACTTCAACTGGAACAGCGAGGAAAGTCCGCTCTCGCCGCTCCCGGAGAACATCCCCGGTGAACCGCTCGCCTCGCAGGTCGCCGCCACGGATATTCTTTCGGAATGTCTGAGAGACGGCCTCCAGGGCATATCGGGATACCCGTCGGTCGACAAGATGATGCAGTATCTGCATCTGCTCGACGAGTTCGGGATCACGTACGCCACCGTGGGCATCTACCCCGGTGAGGCCGGCGGGCTCAGCGCGATCATGAAGGAACTCCTCGCGCGGATGAAGGAGGAGGTTCCCTCCATCGTGCCTTCCGTGCTCTCCATGTGCACGGAGGAATCGCTGAAGTGGACCGTCGAATGCCGGGAGATCCATCCCGCTCTCGAGTCCCTCGTGTTCATGGGGAGCGCACCCTCGCGGCGGCTCGCCCAGGGCTGGGATCTGGGCTTCATCCAGGACAAGCTGGACACGTTCATCAGGAAGACCGTGGACATGGGCATCCCCGTCATCGCGGGGACCGAACACACCACCCAGACGTCTCCCGAGGACGTGCGCGCCATCATCCGCACGCAGGTGGAGAGCGGCGCGTACTGCATCGCCCTGGCCGACACCATCGGCATCATCCGGCCGCTCGGCACCTACCGACTGGTCCGCTTCGTCCGCGACGAACTCGAGGCCATGGGCGCCCCCGAGGTGAAGCTGGACTGGCACGGTCACCGCGACACGGGGAACGCGCTGGGCAACGCGATGATGGCGACCGCGGCCGGGATCAACCGCATCCATGTCGTGTCGCGCGGCGTCGGTGAGCGTTCGGGCAACGCCTCCCTGGAGGAGATCGTGCTGAACTTCGCCGCCATCCAGGAGGAGGCCGGCCTGCCGGTCCCCTGGGAGATGTCCCAACTGCTCCGGCTCATCTCCTTTTACCAGGAGATGGTCGACGTCACCACGCCGGAGCACGGAGTGCTCGGCAAGCGCTACAGCCACACGTCCTCCGGCATTCACACGGACGCCATCCTCAAGGCCTTCGGCCTGGCCGACCGGGCCAGGGAGGCGAAGAACTTCGCGCTGGAGGGCAAGCTGCGGGAGATGGCCCGCACCGTGTACTCGGCCGTCGATCCCGCCACGGTCGGTGGCACCCAGTCCGTGGGCGTCAGTCCATGGAGCGGCCAGAGCGCCGTGAAGCTCGCCTACATGAACAGCGGGCGCGATCCCCGACAGCTCTCCTCGGAGACCATCGAGGGGATTCTCGCGCGGGCGAACCGGCTGGGTCGCGAACTGACCACGGCAGAACTCGAGGAGTGCTACGCGGCGCATGCGCCCCAGGGAGCCTGAGCGCTCCTTCGTTGTTTCGACCGGCACGTTTGGAGAGACACCACGATGCCCCGAACGATGTTCGAAAAGATCTGGGACGCGCACATCGTGCGTGACGAGCCCGAAGAGGTGCCCCTGCTGTACATCGACCGGCATCTCACCCATGAGGCGACCTCGCCGCAGGCCTTCGCCGGCCTGCGGGAGCGGGACCTTCCGGTGCACCGCCCCGACACCGTCGTCGCCGTGATCGACCACAACGTTCCCACGGTGCCGGGTCGCCGGCTGATCGACGTCGTCGACGACCAGAGCGTCATGTGCATCGAGACGATGGAGGAGAACGCACGGGAGTTCGGAGTCAGGCTCCTCGACATGGACGACGAGGACCAGGGAATCGTCCATGTCATCGGGCCGGAACTGGGCCTGTCGCTGCCCGGAATGACGGTCGTGTGCGGTGACTCCCACACGTCGACGCACGGCGCCCTCGGCATCTTCGCGGTGGGCATCGGCACCAGCGAGGTGGAGCACGTCCTGGCCACCCAGTGCCTGCTGCAACAGCGGCCCAGGACGATGAACATCCGGCTCGACGGGGTGCTGGGGCACGGCGTGTCCGCCAAGGACCTCGCGCTGGCGGTGATCGGTCGACTCGGCACCGACGTCGGCACGAACCACGTCATCGAGTTCAGCGGTTCCGCCGTGCGCTCCCTGTCGATCGAGGGGCGCATGACCCTGTGCAACATGGCGATCGAGGCCGGCGCGCGGGCGGGCATGGTCGCCCCCGACGACGTCACGATCGACTACGTGCGCGGGCGGCGCTTCGCACCCTCGGGCGCGCTCTTCGAGCGCGCGGCCGCGCAGTGGCGGGAGCTCGCCAGCGATCCCGGGGCCCGCTTCGACGCGGAGCACCGGCTGGACGTCGACGACCTGGCCCCGCAGGTCACCTGGGGCACCAACCCCGGCATGGTCGCCGACGTCACCGGAAGGGTCCCCGACCCGGCCGCCGAGAGCGACCCCGCGGCCCGTACGGAGATGGAGCAGGCCCTGGCCTACATGGGCCTGGTGCCGGGGCAGCGCATCCAGGACATCGACATCGACACCGTCTTCATCGGATCCTGCACCAACTCGCGGCTGGAGGACCTGCGCAGGGCTGCCGGGCACGTCGCCGGGAGGCGCGTCGCGCCCGGCGTGCGCGCCATCGTCGTGCCCGGCTCGATGAGCGTCCGCCGCCAGGCCGAGGCGGAGGGGCTGGCCGACATCTTCCGCACGGCCGGCTTCGAATGGCGCGAGGCCGGCTGCAGCATGTGCATCGCCATGAACGGCGACCGCCTCTCGGCCGGCGAGCGATGCGCGTCGACGAGCAACCGCAACTTCGAGGGGCGCCAGGGGCGCGGGGGCCGGACCCATCTGGTCAGTCCCGCCACGGCGGCGGCCACGGCCATAGCCGGTCGCTTCGCCGACGTTCGTCAGCTCTAGAGAGAGGACCTCCGTGGTGAAGTTCATTACGCACGAGGGCACCGCCGTACCGTTGGTACGGACCAACGTGAACACCGACGACATCATCCCCGCGCGCTTCCTCAAGTCGATTCGCCGCACCGGTTTCGGCGTTTCGCTGTTCGCCAACTGGCGCTACCTCGAGGACGGGCACACGCCCAATCCGGAGTTCGTGCTGAACCAGCCCGGCTACGAGGACGCGAGCATTCTCGTGTCGGGCGAGAACTTCGGCTGTGGCTCCTCACGCGAACACGCCCCGTGGGCGCTGAGGGAGTACGGGTTCCTTTCCGTCATCGCCCCGAGCTTCGCGGACATCTTCCACAACAACTGCTTCAACAGCAACATCCTCCCGATCGCCCTGGCGGCGTCGGAGGTCGACGCGCTGGTCACCTCTCTCGAAAGCGACGCGTCCAGGCTGCTCATCGACCTCCCGGCCCAGTCCGTGACGACCGCGGACGGGCAGAAGTTCCACTTCGAGATCGACCCCTTCAAGAAGAACGCCGTCATGGAGGGCCTGGACAACATCGGATGGTCGCTTTCCCACAAGGACGACATCCTCGCCTACGAGCAGCGTCGCAGCCAGGAGGCGCCCTGGCTCTTTCCGGTGCGATAGCGCCGCGCGAAACAACGGAAACGTCTCACACCAAGGGTTGGAGATCGGCAATGGAAGACAACGGGATGAAGGTTCTCGTGAACGACGAGGAGCAGTACTCCCTGTGGCCCGGCTACCTCGCCGTTCCCTCGGGTTGGCGCGACACCGGAGTCGCCGGCTCGAAGGAGGAATGCCTCGCCTACGTGCGGGAGGCCTGGACCGACATGCGCCCCCGGAGCCTGCGCAGGCAGATGGAGGAGTCGGCGGCGGGCAGAGGCGCCAGCGCGTAGCCCGCCCCGACGAACACGGCCGTCGAACCACACATCCCGAAGAACCGATCACTTGTCAAGTGCCACTAGCAGTCTTGGGAGGAGCAAATCATGGACGAGCTCGTCGAACGTCTCTGCGCCGAGGGGCGGAACGTCATCGTCGGCGGCCCCTCCCCCTCCGCGGGGGAGCTTCAGCGGCGCATCACCGAGATGGGTTATGTCTTCATCACGTTCTCCGACTCGCGTGGGGGGACGAACCTGGGTGTGCGCGTCGACGAGGCGGCCACCGATCTGCGCAGGGCGGACTTCGCGAACGCCAGCGGTAGCGTGCATATCGAGGGAACGCTGACGCTGAACTACGTCAAGGTGCGCTGCGTCGCCGACATCGACCTGGCGTCGCTCAGCGGAACGGGCCGCCTGAAGGTGCTGGACGAGGTGCTCGCCGAGTAGTCGCCACGACCCCTGAGCGGCAGGACGAGCAGGTGCAGACGCTCGTCCGCCGCTCACGGGCGGGGCACCAACGCTAACGCTTCCGCGGCGTGGTGGCAGCGGACGAAAGTGCCCGGTGCGGGGCAACGCCGGTTCCCCCGTGGACAGCGCCGGGCAGGGAACGATCAGCGTCTGGACTTTCTCTGGACAACCCGGTCGGAACAGGGTTGGTCATCTCCGAACCGTTCTGGGAGGCGCACCTGCCTCATACGGCTCGGGCCGCGACTGATCCTGGGGAGTTCGTTTGGGCACGCCACCCGTGAGCGCGAGCAGGCGCGAGAAGGTACCGGTCATCGTGCACGCCGCCGATCCGATCTCGTACCGGGGCACCACGAGTCAGCTCAGGGACCACCCCGGGGTGTACCTCGTCGAGGAGGCGAGCACCCCACCCGGCACGGTGGCGATCCTGCTCGCCGAGCCGCTCGACGACGCGACGCTGGCACGGCTGCGCAAGCTGTCCCGCACCGGGGGACGGCGGGTCGTGCTGGTCACCAGCGGCCTCCGCGAGCCCGAGTTGCCCCAGGTACTCGCCAGCGGCGTCAAGGCCATCGTCTGGCGTCAGCACGCCACCGCACACCGGTTGTCCCGAGCCGTGCTCGCCGTGGCCCGGGGTGACGGGGACATGCCCTCGGACCTCCAGGGACGGCTGGTTCAGCAGATGGCCGCCCTGCAGTCGGGACTCGCCGACGGCGTCGCCGTCCGGCCGTCGGGGCTGACCGCGCGCGAGGTGGACATCCTGCGGCTGATGGCCGGCGGGATGGACACCAGGGAGGTCGCCGCCGCGCTGTCCTTCTCGGAACGCACGGTCAAGAAGACCGTCCACGACCTGACCTCGCGGCTGCACCTGCGCAACCGCACCCACGCCGTCGCCTACGCGCTGCGCGAGGGCTACATCTGATGACCCCGCTACGCGGGGTCGGGCCAGAGGGGCGACCGCCCGCCGACCTCCCGCTCCCACAGCATCGCGCAGACGCGCTCGATGCCGCGGGCGAGATGACGCCGGTAGGTGCTGAAGGACAGACCGAGCCGGCGGGCGGCGGCCTCCTGGGTCGGCGTGCCGTCGAGGAACGTCGTGGTCAGCGCCCGGTGGCTGTCCACGGAGCGCGGATCCTCGCCCAGCGTGGCCACCACCCGTCGCAGCAGACCCCGCAGGATGTGGACCGGATCGTCGCCGCCGCCGTGCGCGACCAGCCGGGTCCGCAGCAGCGGGTTGCCGGCGAACCGGTCGCGCTGGTGCCACAGCCGCAGCGCGTCGCGCACCGCGGTGGCGAAGTCGGCGCGGGACAGCACCGTCAGCTCCGCGGTGCCGGCGCGCGCGGCGCGCAACTGCGGGTCCTCCTGGCGGTCGAGCCACGCCTCCACGGGCACCGCCCGCCAGTCGTGCGCGAACAGGCCGTGGGCCCGGCCCCCGAGCACCGGCTCGGCGGCGATCGGGGCGTGATCGGCGTACGCCATCAGCGGCGCCCAGAACCGGGCGTCGGCGAAGACGCAGTACGACCACGCCAGCCGGTCCGCGTGGAGCCATCCCGCCATGATCCGGCGCAGCGCGAGGTCCATGCCGGGGGCCGGCCGCTGGTGGGCCGTCGGATGCACCAGGAACCGCGCGACGGCCAGGTGTTCGCCGGCCCTGAGCGGTGCGACCGTGCGGCCGTGCTCCCACGCGGCGGCGACGACGGGATCGACCGCGGCCGCCCGCGCGGGCAGTTCGGTCAGGCGCAGCCACGCCACGAACCCGGCCGCCTCGCCCGTGCGGGCGTCCCGGTGCACGTGGAACGCCTCGGGCTGCCGGTCGAGCCAGAAGTCCACCGCCGCCGCCGACTCCTTTCCCTCCGCCTGGGCCGCGAGCCGCAGCAGTTCGGCGCGGGCGTGCAGGTCCTGGGGCCGGAACTCCTCCTCGCGCAGCCCGTCGTCCCACCGCCCGCACGGGAGTCCGCGCGGTGGGACGCCGCCGCGCTGCACGTGGGCCAGGGCGGCCACGGCCGGCTGCACGGCTGGGCCCGTCGCCGCACGCGCCCGCTCCACGACATGCGCCCGGATCGCGTGGTGCATCGCCCGGTAGCCGACCAGATCGCGCCATCTCAGGTCCGAGTCCACCACGTTGCGCACCACGACGTGTGGGACCAGACCGTGCCGCCCAGGCTCGACGAACGGCAGCCGGCGCAACCAGGCGAACAGTTGCGCCGCGTCGTCGGGAAGGAGCACGCGCAGCAGTTCCTCGGTCGTCTCCAGCGCGTGCGCGCAGATCTCCAGGGCGCGCCGGTGCACGGGCGACGGCACCTCGCCGACCAGGCGGGACAGCAGCGTCTCGACCACCGCGCGGGGCGGGGTCCACGGCATCCCCGCCGGGGCGGCCGCCTCGATGGTCCCGACCGCCTCGACCGCCTCGGCGGCCAGGCGCAGCGCCAGCGGGTGGCCGCCGGTGAAGCAGGCGAGCGGCTCGCGCAGCTCAGGGGCGATGCGGTGCCGGTCGAGGAAGGCGGCGGTCTGCGCGGGGGTGAGACCGCCCAGCGGCATCGTTGTCGTCGCCTCGTGCCAGCCGAGGTCGGTCCGCCACTGCGGCTCCGGGGGAAGGCGGCCGGCCAGCACCGTCAACGCGCCGGCCGGCAGCAGGGGCAGGAACTCCTCGCGCACCCACGTCTCCAGGCCGCGGCAGTCCTCGAAGGAGTCCACCAGCAGCACCGCACGCGCCTGGCGCAGCGCCCGGGCGGCCCCTCGCTGGAACACCCGGGACACCTGGAACATCTGGCCCGACTGCGGCATCGGGGATGCCCCCAAGGCGCCGGCACAGTGCTCTGGGGAGGACGAGGACATCACGGCCCGCCCGTCCACCCACACCACCGGGCGCCCCGCCATGCGGGCCTCCGCGGCGAACCGCCGGAGCAGCGTCGTCTTCCCCACCCCCGCTGGGCCGTGCATCAGGAGCACGGCGGGAACGCCCGGCTCCCCCGCCAGCGCCGCGCGGAACAGCGACACCTCCTGCGTTCGGCCGACGAAGTTCCGGCAGCGCGCGGCCTCCAGGCGGTCGCCCAGGGTCAGGCCGGCGCGCACCGGCATGTCGTTGGTCAGGACCTCATTCGTCAGGACCGCGCTCGTCAGGGCCACCACGTCCCACCCCCTGCTCTTCTCCGGACGGACATCGCGTCACGGCTGCGAGGCAATCGGGGCGATCACCGCGACGCGGCAGTGACGACGGAGACGACGGCAACGGCGGATCGCTGCCATACCGCGCCATCGCGGCCGGGCGGCCGGGCGGCCGTCCCGCGGAGGATCCACATATCCCAGGCAACCAGCAACCGCGGTGCCGGTCTAGGAAGAACAACCGGCAGAAGGGTGGGTTCTGCCGGTAGGTACCGTGCTCCGCACCGCCCCTCCTCACCGTCCCGGCTCGCCGGACGGCGGCTCGTCCGGGCTGCGCGGCGGGGCGCCGAGCCGCGCCAGCGCGGCGCGGGCCCGCGCCTGCCCGTCCGGGTTCCCCAGCGCGATGAAGACCTCAAGGGAGTCCCGGAAGCACTCCACGGCGTCGGCGTCGCCCAGGTGGTGGCGGGCCACGCCCTCGTCGAACGCCGCCTCGGCCCCCCATTCGTCGTAGGCCCGCAGCATCGCGATGCCCTTCCTGGCCCGGACCAGCGTCTCCACCGCCTCCGACCAGCGACCGAGCGCCGCGAGCGATCCCGCCGCGCGGAGCAGCATGAACGCCTCGCCGGTGGCGGCGTGCTCCTGGGTCAACTGCCCCTGCGTCTGCCGGTAGTCCTCGCCGGTCTCGCGGTACAGCCGGAGTGCCTCCTCGTGCCGCCCCAGGGCCGACAGCGCGCTGGCCTGTGATGCCGCGGCGTAGTGCTCCGCGGTCAGCAGGCCGACCTCCGCCGCCAGCCGGCGGGCCGCGACGCCGTGCTCCACGGCTTCGGCGGGGCGGCCGAGCACGACCAGCACCCTCGCGGTGTACGCACGGGCCCAGGCCTCCTCGCCGGGCTGCCCGATCCGGCGGGCGAGCGCCACGGCCTGGGCGAGCGTCTGCTGCGCGTCGGTGAGGTTGCCGTACGTCTTCTGCGCCCAGCCGAGGAAGTTGAGCAGCACCACCTCGTCCTCCTCGCTGCCCAGCGCGCGGGCCGCCGCCACACCGTCGCCGAAGAGCTCGTCCCACGGCACCCGGGCGACGGTGCCGTCGGAGTACCAGTGCATGGCACGCGCGAAGGGCACCAACTCCGCGTGCCGTCCCCGGGCGGCGGCCGTCCGCGCGGCCGCGATCCAGTGCTCCCGCTCCCGTTCCAGCCACTGGAACGCCGACTGGGCCTCGCTGTGCGTCACCCGCCGTTCCACGTCGAGCAGAGAGCCGGTCTCGGTGGCACGGGTCAGCAGCCAGCGGGTGAGCCGGTCCTCGGCCTCGCGCACCCGCGCCGCCGGCTCCTCGGCGGCGAGCCGCTCCCGGGCGAACAGCCGCAGCAGATCGTGCAGCCGGTACCGTCCCGGTTCGCGGCCGGTCTGTAACAGGCCGCTGTCGACGAGCCCTTCGAAGACCGACTCGACGTCCTCGGCCGCGGCGTCCACCAGGGCGGCGCCCGTCTCGACGCCGAACTCGGCACCGGCCAGGAGCGACAGCCGGCGGAAGACCCGCCGGATGTCGGGGGCGAGCGGCCGGTAGGACAGGTGGAACGCCGCCCGCACCTCCAGGTCCCCCGCGGAGAGCACGGTCAGCCGACGTTCCTCGTCGGCCAGCCGGTCGGCCAGATGCGCCAGGCTCCACCGGGGCCGGACGGCCAGCCGGTTGCCGACGATGCGCAGGGCGAGCGGGAGGTGCCCGCACAGGCGGGCCAGCAGCGAGGCCGCCTCCGGTTCGGCGTCCACCCGGTCCGATCCGACGATGCGGCGGAGCAGGCGCAGGCTCCCGTCGCCGGAGAGCACGTCGAGGGAGAGATGACGAACGCCGTCGAGGCCGACGAGGGCTCGGCGACTGGTGATCAGCGCGGCGGACGGCGGCCCCGAGGGCAACACGGGGCGGATCTGACGCTCGTCGGACACGTTGTCCAGAACGAGCAGGACGCGCCGCCTGCGCAGCAGGACACGCAGCAGGCTGGAGCGCTCCTCCACGGTCGAGGGCAGCCGGGACTCCGGCACCCCTAACCCACGTAACAGCCGCTCCAGCACCTCGGCCGGCGCGGGGGGACGGTCGTCGGTGCCGCGCAGGTCGAGGAAGAGGCAGCCGTCGGGGAACCGGGCGCCGAGCGCCCTGGCCGCCTCGACGGCGAGGCTGGTCTTGCCGACCCCCGGCTGCCCGTGCACGCTGGCGGCCGGGCGGGCCGCGTCGTGGTCCTGGCCCGTCACCTCCTCGGCCCAGGCGCGCAGTTCGGCCAGTTCGCGGTCCCGTCCCGACAGGCGGGTGGGGCCCACCGGGAGCGCCCACAGATGTTCGGGACCGACGCGCGGCTCGCCGCGTGCGCCGCCGCTACCCGCGGTCGCGGAGCCCGCCGCGGACCTCGGCGCCCCGGCGGCAGGGCCGAGACGCGACGTGCGTCCGGCCGCCGCCTCCCGCAGGAACTGCGCTCGGGCGGCGCCGTCGAGCGCGAACGCCGTGGCGAGTGCCTGGGCCGAGCGCCGCTGCGGGCTGCGGACCCGGCCGCGCTCGATGTCACGGATGGCCCGGACGCTCATCCCCGCCCGCTCCGCCAACTGCTCCTGACCGAGTCCTCTGGCGCTGCGCAGCCGCACCACCAGGGCGCCGAAGGCCGAGGCGGTCCTCCCGGCCGTCGGTGTCGCAGCGTTCAGCGCGTCGTCGCTCATCAGGCACCGTTCCCCTGCCTCGACGGCTTCCCTCCTGAAGGGCCAGGTGGCGATGGTACCCAGGGTCCCCCACCCCGTCGCGCAACGCGCCGGAGGGCGAGACGAAGTGCGGGACAGGCGGCGCAGACAGCGGGCGAACTGCTGGCGATGATGCTCGTCCCAGCCGGCGGTCAGCCCGTCGAGGGAACGGCGTTGCCACAGGTGGGACTCGGCCCGCAGCTTCCGGCCGCTCTCCGGTCCGGCGTCGGCGGCGGAGGACTCGTCTCCGCCACGTACCGGGACAGGGCGGCGCGGTTCTTCGCCGACCTGATGGGGCTGCGGGTCAAACGACGACCTCATCCTCGACTTCGACGACCGGCACGGCGTGCAGCCGTCCGCGGGCAGTTCGGCGTAGGGCACGCCGAGCGCGCGGAGCAGCGCGGTGAGCGCGTCCCAGGCCCAGCGGGCTTCCCCCGGAGTGGCCGCGCAGGTCCAGGAAGAGCCGGCTGCCCGGCAGTTCCTCGCCAGCCTGCCGGCACCGCTGGGGGGCGAGCGACGTCTTGCCGCTGCCGGGCCCGCCGACGATCAGCACGAGACCCGATCCCTCCTGGGCCTCGGCGGCGAGCCGGGTCAGGCGTTCCAGCTCCCGTGGCCCGGCCGGTGAAGGCGCCCCGCCCGAACCGGCGGGGCAGCACCTGGGCCCCCGCCGGCGCGGGCGCGTCGCGCGGCGCCGACCGGGCCACGGGGGGCGAGGCCTCCCTCTTCGTGCCCGGCAGCAGGGGGTCGACGGCGCGGAGGATCAACGCATGGGCGCGCCGCAGCTCGGGGCCCGGCTCGACGCCCAGCTCCCGCTCCAGGCTCAGCCGGGTCTCGTCGTAGACCCGCAGCGCCGCCGCGCGCTGGTCCGAGCGGTGGAGCGCGATCATCCGCAGCCGGGCCAGCCGTTCGTGGCAGGGATGCTCGACCGCGATCCGGGCGGTCTCCGCGAGTAGCAGGCTGAGCTGTCCGAGCGCCAGCCTGGCCTCGGCCCGCTGCGTCACCGCCGAGAGGTGCAGTCCCTCGAACGCCGCGCCCAGCCGCTGGGCCAGGCCCTCGGGCGCGGTGCCGGCCAGCACCGGACCGTCCCATTCGGCGAGGGCGAGGTCCAGCAGTCGCTGCGGGAGACCTTCCACGCCCAGCTCATGCTGGCCCTGTACCGCACGGGCCGCCGGGGCGAGGCACTCGACCTGTACCTGGGCCTGCACCGGCGCCTGGTGGCTCGGCTCGGCATGGAGCCGATGCCGATGATCCAGCGGCTGCACCACAGCATCCTCTCCGGCAGCCCGGCCTCGGAGGCCCATCTGCTTCCGGCGCGCTGACCCGCGTCGTTCCGGTCGCTCCGTGCAGGCAGGTCTGCCCCCGGCGGTGCCCTGTCGTGCCTCATCCGCCCGCCGCCCGGCCGCATAGTGCTGGTGACGAGGCTCGCCGAAGGAACCTCGAAGCGGTCCAGGAGGAGTTCATGAGCATGTTGGTCGTGGCGGGGGCGACGCTCCGGTGCTCGTTCGGTCTCGCCCCCGGGGTCCTGCGGGTGCTGCCGCGTGGGGTCACCGCGTCGGGGCAGCCGGTCGCCCGGATCGACGACAACCGGCCGGTGGTGAACCTCGCACCGTTCGGCATGTGCACCGCCCCGACGAACCCCGCGGTGGTGTCGGCCACCACCGCGGCGGCCGGGGTGCCGACCCCGGCGCCGTGCGTGCCGGCGGTCACCGCGCCCTGGACCCGAGGCTCCCCGAGCGTGCTGGTCGGCCGGGTGCCGGCGCTCACCGCCACCTCGACCTGCCTGTGCAACTGGATGGGAGCGGTGACGGTCGTCGACGCGGGCCAGCGGACCACCCGGGTCGCGGGCTAGGCCCTGGCCGGCAGCGCCGCCCGGCACCCGGTGACCCGGCTGGCCCGGGGGAACTACTCGACGACGACCCGGGTGCCGGTGACGAAGAGCGACTCCTCGCAGGTGCTGGGCGCGGGGGCCTCCGGCGGGCTGCCCGGCTGGCGGCAGGTCACCGACATCTCGATGGTGCTGCCCGGCGGCGCCTCGATGGGCGTCACCCAGTGGTTGTCGTGGCTGCGGAAGTTCTCCAACGCCAGCGAGGTGACCGTGTGGTCGTTGATGGTGACCCGCAGGGTGCCGGTGTCCCCCTGCGGCGCGTCGGCCACGATGTCGGTGATCAGCAGCAGCTCGTCGTCGGGCACCTCGAAGACCGCCGTCTCGCTCTCGCCCGGGGCCGCGCTCGTCTCCAGCACCGTGGCGAACTCCTCGCCGCTGCCGCCCGAGGCACCGGCGGATCCCGAATCGGCGCCGGTCCCGTCGTCCCCCTGCTGCTCGCCGCCGGAGTCGGCGGAGCCCTCCTCCCCGCCGGCGCCGGCGCCCTCTCCGCCCGCGTCGCCGGACGGGTCGGCCGAGGGCCCCGCCGTGTCGTCCGTGGACTCCTCGATGGCCTCGTCGGCCTGCTCCCGCGCCGCCGAACGCACCGCGGGCAGGGCCAGCGCGTACCAGAGCGCGATCAGCGCCAGCAGCAGCGCCAGCAGGGCCAACAACCAGCGTGGCAGCAGCGGAAGTTGGACGTACGTCCCGTTGGGGGCGACCGGGACGACCGGATCCTCCTCGCCGTCCCGCCGCACCCGCACGCCGAACGGGTGCTGCACGGCGGTGCCGAACCAGAGCAGCTTCTGCGGCCGGACGGTCAGGTCGACGTAGGTCTCCTCGCCCGGCTCCAGGGTGAGCGTCTCGGAGGAGAGGGCGTGCCGCACCTCCTCCGAGGTCGCCTCGACGGCGAGCGACACCGTGACCGGCGTGTTCCCCCGGTTCGCGACGCGCGCCTGGAACCGGGCCCGCAGCCGCCGCCTCCGCTCGGCGGGCACCACCTCGGCGTCCAACTCGTGGAACGGCAGCACCTCGACGCGACCCTCGGGGACCACCACCTCGCCGGGGCGCTCCGCTGGCAGCACGCGCACCCCGTACGGCACCTCGCCGGCCCGCACCGCGGAGGAACGGGGCGGGCGGAGGGTCAGGGTCGCCGTGCCCTCGGTCCCCGGGTACAAGGAGAGTTGCTCGGGCTCCACGCTGATCCAGTCGGCGGCGTCGCCGACGACGGTCAGCTGGTAGGACTCGACGATGTCCCCGCCGTTGCGCACGTGCAGGACGACGTGCTGCTCGTCGCCGGGGGCGACGGACACGGAGGGAGAGGCCACGTGGGCAGTGGTACTCATGGTCTCCGACTGTAGGGAGCCCGTTCATCAGGGCACACGGCCGAAAAGGGAACCACTTCGGGCAGATTCGCAGGCTGTTAGGTCGGCGTTAGGGGCCTGGAAGGAGCCGTTTCGCACACTGAGTCCCGGTCGGCTCCCCGGCAGGCCGTACCGCTCTCCCTCGTCCTCTCACGCCCCGTCGTCTCCCGTGCCCGTACATTCGGCTGCCCGTGAGGAGTTCCCTTGGAACGCGTTCCCGTCTATGTCCACGCCGACGATCCGATCTCGCAGTCCGGCGTCGTCAGCCAGTTACGAACCTGCCCCGAACTCCGGGTCCTGGACACGGCGGAACAGGAGCAGGCCGCGGTGCTGCTCGTCGTCGCCGACGCCGTCGACGAACGGACGACCGAACTGCTGCACCGGCTGCGCCGCGGCACCCCCGCCCAACTGATCCTGGTCGTCTCGCGGGTGGACGACCGCGGGCTGGCGACGGCCGTCGAATGCGGGGTGGTCGGGCTGGCCAGGCGCCGGGATGCTACATCGGCCACCCTCGCCCGGGCCATCACCTCGGCCGCGCGCGGCGAGGGCAGCATGCCCGCGGACCTGCTGGGGCGGCTCCTGGAGCAGATGGGGCGGCTCCAGCGTCAGGTCCTCGACCCGCGGGGTATCCCCTTCTCGGGCCTGGACTCACGGGAGATCGAGGTGCTCAAGCTGGTCGCGGACGGGTACGGCACCCGGGAGATCGCCCAGCATCTGGCCTACTCGGAACGCACGGTGAAGAACGTGCTGCACGACATCACCAGCAGGCTGCGGCTGCGCAACCGCTCGCACGCGGTGGCGTACGCCATCCGGGAGGGCCTGATCTGACGGGCCACGAGCGGCGGTCCTCGCACGATCCCCGGGCGGCCCCGGGCGGCCCACGGTGCCCTGCCCGAACGGGCAGCGGCCGCTTCCCCGTGTCCCGTCCCGACGGACGGGGCGCGAGGGCCGGTCCGCGCGGAAGATGGCTGGCAAAACGACCGCAGGCGGGTGTCACCCGCCCCTGAGGGGATCTCCGTTGGTGCGTCTTCCCAACCGCGCACCGGGCGGCAGGCTCTGGGCCGCCGTCCTGTCGCTGCTACTCGTCGTCACTGGCACCGTTTTCACTCAGCTCCAGGCCCCGCCCGCGAGCGCCAGTCCGGACGGCAGCGCCGCCGCCGGCCGGATCGCCTACGGCGGCACCCTGCACCGCAGCATGGGCACCGTCGACCCGGCGGACACCGGGACCAGCACGCCGGTGTTCCCCGACGGCCCGCAGCACTACGACGACGAGGCGTCGGCACTCGGCGACACCGTGGTCTGGACGAGCCTGCGCGATTCGGTGCTCCCGCAGGTCTACCTCAGGGAGGGTGAAGGACCCGTCGTCCAGCTCACCGTGGACGCCGAGGAGGTGCAGCATCCGGTGCTGTCACCCGACGGCCAGCGGGTGGCCTTCGCGGCCTCGACCGGCAGCGAGGACGGCGACCACGACATCTGGGTGGTGAACGCGGATGGCAGCGATCCGCGGCGGGTGACCGACGGCCTGGGCGAGAACACCTGGCCCACCTGGTCCCCGGACGGCGAACAGCTCGCGTTCGCCGGCCAGCGCACCGACGACGGCGGCTGGCAGATCTTCCGGGTGCCCGCCGCCGGCGGCGCCATCGTCCAGCTCACCGACGACCGCGTCGACGAGGACCTCACCGACACCGAGGTGCTCGGCAACATCCAGCCCGCCTGGGACCCGGTCGCGGAGCACGACCGCATCCTGATCACCTGCCACCGCCCCAGCACCGAGGCCGGCGAGGCCGCGGCGCTGAAGTGGATCCCCGCCAGCGGCTCACTCGGCACCACCGGCGTGGAGCTGATGCCCAACCGGGACTCCCGCCAGGGCAGCTGGTCACCGGACGGCGAGAGCGTGGCGTTCGTCAGCCACACCCCGCCGGACGACGACCCCGAGGCGCCCAACCAGGACCGCGTCTACACGGTGGACCTGGCCGCCGACGGCACCGTGGGAACCCCCGAACTCCGGCTGGACGAGGACCGGCTGCTCGCCACCCCCACCTGGTATTCGCCGTCCGAAGGCGACGACCGGCTGCTGGTCACCCGCACCTCCGCGGAGACCGCCTCGACGATGAACCTGATGGACGTCCGGCCCGACGGCTCGGACCCGCGGGACCTCGGGGTGTCGCTGCGCGACCTCAACCAGGACGCGGCGTACGGCTACGACCTCTCCGACGTCAGCCAGCAGTACTCGCCGGACGGCAGCTCCATCGCCTTCACCCGCGTCACCTACGAGGAGGATGTCAGAACCAGCCGGGTGTGGATCGCCGACGCCGACGGCGGCAATCCCCGGCCGCTGCCCGACGACGCCGCCCTGCCGACGACGAGCACCGGCTTCCCCGCCTGGTCCCCGGACGGCAGCCGGATCGCGCTCACCAGATCCTGCCTGCCCTGCGATCCCGGCAGCCGCGTCGCGGTCGTCGACGTGGCCACCGGGGAGGAGCTCTACCAGATCGCCCGCGGGGACAACGAGTCCGACAGCGAGGCCGCGTACGCGCCGGACGGCGAAACCCTCGTCTTCACCCGCGAGGATCTCGACAGCGAGACGCAGACCACCCACCTGTGGGCGGTCGCGGCGGCCGACGGCAGCGGGCAGCGGGACCTCACCGCGGTGGACGACCCATTCGGCGTGCGCGACCAGGACAGTCACGCGGCGTACGCGCCGGACGGCGCCACCATCGCGCTCGTCGCGGACGGTCGCCTCGGGCTGGTCGGCGCGGACGGCGTCGGACCGACGACCATCCCCGACCCGGACCAGCTGTGCGGCTCCACCTACGCCGGGGGCACCTGCGCCAACCCGACCTGGTCCCCGGACGGCGCCCAACTGGCCGCCAACGGCCAGCAGGGCGAGGAGTTCGTTCCCGCCTACGGCACCTACGACGGATACGACGGCGGCTATCCCACCGGCTACGTGACCGCCTACGACCCCAACCCGTACCGGCAGTTCATCGCCCTGGTGGACCCCGCGACCGGCACGTCGCAGCGCATCACGGGCGCGGGCTTCCGCGGCATGACGGGCGACGACGGCCAGCAGGTGGCGCCCACCTGGCAGCGCACCTCCGACCTGCACACCGAGTTGGTGACCCCGCCGGAGCCGATCACCGTGGGCGACACCGGCGATCTCGGCCTGACCGTCACCAACCTGGGACCGGCGCCCGCGCCCGACGCCGTGCTCACCATCGCCGTGCCCGAGGACCTGCTGCCGGCCACCGCGGTACCGGACACCGGCGTCTGCGGCGCCGACCTGATCTGCCCGCTCGGCACCCTGGAGCCCGGCCAGGTGGTGCACGTCGACCTGGACGTGACGGGCACCGCCCCCGGCACCTTCCCGGTCAGCTGGACGGTGGACAGCGGACTGCCCGACCCCGACGCGTCCGACAACCAGGACACCGCCGAGGTGGTGGTGACGGAGCCGGAACCTGACCCGACCCCCACGCCGACGCCCACCCCGACGCCCACGTCGACGCCGTCCGATCCGGGCGGCGGGCCCGACGCCGGTCCGCCGGACGACCCAGCCGACCCGGCCGACCCGGCCGTGGCGATCACCGCCTCCCCGCGCCCCGCGTACGTCGGCGGCCAGCTGACGGTCACCTTCGAGGTGACCAACGAGGGAGAAAGCGCCGCGACCGGGACCAGCGTCCAGCTCGCGCTGCCCGACGGCGTCCCCGTCGAGAGCGTGCCCGGGGCGTGCGACGCGGACCTGCGCTGCACGGTCGACGAGTTGGCGCCGGGCGCGTCGACGGGGCTCCGGGTGGTCCTCACGCCCGAGGATGCCGGCACGTTGGACTTCGCCGGGGCGCTCACCACGACCGGCACCGACGCCGCCTCGGGCAACAACGATGCCGAGACGTCCGTCCGGGTGTTGCAGCCCCGCATCGAGGCGGTGCCCGACATCGGCGCCCCCGGGTTCGTCACCTCCGTGCGTGGCACGGACTTCCCGCCCGGGGTCCCGGTCGAGATCAGCTGGTCCCCCGGTATCACCGCCACCGCCCGGCCGGTCGTCGCCGAGGCCGACGGCACGTTCACGGCGCAGCTCCTGATCCTGCCGGGAGACGCCCTCGGCCCGCGCACCATCACCGCGGAGGGCGCCCGGGTCACCGGGGCGCCGCCGTTCTCGCCTGTGACGACGCAGTTCCTGGTGGTGGATCAGACACCCGACCCGCCGCTGTGGGACAGCCGGAACTACTAGCCGACCACGGGCACAGGAGGAGGCGGGACGGCGTGATCCACGAGGTGGACGAGACCCTGCAGGGTCTGCTCACCGACGACGTGCTGGGCGGCACCGGGGTGGACGTCGGCTTCGAGGCGCCCACCAAGGAGTGGGCGGCCCGGCGCAACGCGCCCACCATCAACCTCTTCCTCTACGACATCCGCGAGTCGGTCACCCACCGGCAGCAGGGCCGGATCACCGAGCAGGACGCGGACGGGACCACTGTCGCGGTGCACGAGCCGCCCCGCTGGTTCATGCTGTCCTATCTGGTCACCGCCTGGACCCAGCGGCCGCAGGACGAGCACCGGCTCCTGTCGGTGCTGCTCGGCGGCCTGTTGCGGCAGACCGCGCTGCCGGCGGACCGCCTCCCCGGCTCCCTGGCGGCGCTCGGCCTCGCCGTCCCCTACACCGTGGCCATGCCGCCGGGCGAGGGCCGGGCCCTGGCCGACGTGTGGAGCGCCCTCGGCGGCGAGCTGAAACCGTCCCTCGACCTCGTCGTCACCGCCCCGCTGTCCGCCGGCCGCCGGGCGGTCGCGCCACCGGTGTCCGACGCGCTGCTGTTGCGCACCACCGACGCCTCGGGAGCCGGGGGAACCACCCCGGCTTCGGCGCAGGCGGCGCCGCGCGGCGAGGTCCGGCGGTCCCGGTACGAGAGCGATCCGGAGGCGCCGGGCGGTGGCGCCGTGCCGGTCGGGGTGCGCCGGGTGCGCGGCGAGTCGGCGCGCCGCCCGCCGACCGGACCGGTGCCCCGGTGACCGTCACCGTTCCCGGCCGGGCCGAGCACCTCGCCGGCGCGCGGCCGGGCGCCGCCCACCTCGCCGCCCGGCTGCGGGCGACCGAGCGGCGGGTGCGCGACGCCGTCGCGGCGCGACGCGGCACGGACCCGCAGCCGGACGACCCGCTACGAGGGCTGTACCTGTCGGACGAGGCCGTGGACCGGATCCTCGCCGCGTCGTCCCTCCCCGCCGAACCGACCGCGAACGGCACCGGCCCGGATCCGGCGGAGGCGCGCGCGGACAAGGCAGCGGACGAGGCGGAGGCCGCCGGGGCGCGGCTGCCCCTGCGCACGCTCGCCCGGAACTTCGCGCTGACGCCGCTCGACGTCGAGCTCCTGTTGGTGGCCCTGCTGCCGGACGCCGACGGCCGCTTCGAGAAGCTCTACGGCTACCTCAACGACGACGTCACCCGGCGCCGGGCCAGCGTCGGGCTCGCGCTGCACCTGGCCGGCGCCGCGCCACTGCGCGCCGAGGCACGGGCCAGGCTCCTCCCCGGTGCCCCGCTGGTGGACGGCGGGCTGCTGCTGGTCGAGGAGGCCGACCGGCCGTTCCTCTCCCGTTCGCTGCGGGTGCCCGACCGGGTGACGGCGTATCTGCTGGGCGACGACGCGCCGGACCCCGGGCTGCGCGGGCTGCTCACCCACCCCACCGCGCTGCCCTCGCCGCCGGCGACCCGGCTGGCCGGTGCCCTCGCGGGCGGTGTGCGGCTGGTCTACGTGCGGGAGCGGCCGGGGGGTTCGGCCGCGTCCCTCGCCGCCGCCGCCCTGGCCGCCTGTGGCCGCCCCGCCCTCGGCGTCGACCTCGCGGCGCTGGCCGCGCGACCCGACCACGAGGCGGCCCTGCGGACGCTCGCCAGGGAGGCGGGACTGCTGGGCGCCGGGCTGGTGGCGGGTCCCGTGGAGACGCTGCGGACGGACGGGGCGCCGCCCCGGCTGCTGCGCGGCCTGGCCGGCCTGTCCGTGCCCGTGCTGCTGACCGGCCGGAGCGGCTGGGACCCACTGTGGGCCGAGGACGGCCCGCTGCTGCTGACGGCCCCGCAGCTCACCGTCGCCGAACGGGCCGAGCTGTGGCGGGAGGCGCTGGACGGCGCCGAACCCGCCCCCGGCGTCGAACCGGCCGCGGAGCTCGCTCCCTTCCTGCTGAGCCCCGGCCAGGTTCGCCAGGCGGCCAGGACCGCCCGGCGGCAGGCGCTGCTGGACGGCGACGGGCCGGTCTCGGCACCCCATCTGCGGGCCGGGGTGCGGGCGCAGAACGCGGCCGGTCTGGAGCGGCTGACGCGCCGTGTGGAACCGGCCGTCGGCTGGCAGGACCTGGTGCTGCCGGCCAACACCACTACACAGCTCCGCGAACTGGCCCTGCGCGCCCGGCACCGCGACCTGGTGCTCGGGGACTGGCGGATGCGTCCCGGCGGGGGCCGCGGCCGCGGGGTGATGGCGCTCTTCGCCGGCGACTCCGGGACCGGCAAGACCATGTCCGCTGAGGTGCTCGCGGCCGACCTGGGCCTCGACCTCTACGTGGTGGACCTGTCGTCGGTGGTGGACAAGTATGTCGGCGAGACCGAGAAGAATCTCGAACGCATCTTCACCGAAGCGGCCGGTGTCAACGGCGTGCTGCTCTTCGACGAGGCGGACGCCGTCTTCGGCAAGCGCTCCGAGGTCAACGACGCCCACGACCGGTACGCCAACCTGGAGAGCGCCTATCTGCTCCAGCGGATGGAGCGCTTCGACGGCATCGCCGTGCTCACCACCAACCTGCGCGCCAACCTTGACGAGGCGTTCACCCGGCGGCTCGACATGATCGTGGACTTCCCCCTGCCGGACGCCGACCAGCGCCGGGCCCTGTGGGACCGCTGTCTGGGCACCGCGGTGCCCCGCGAGGACGCGCTCGACCTGGAGTTCTGCGCCCGCTTCGAACTGGCCGGCGGGTCCATCAGGGCCTGCGCGGTGACCGCCGCCTATCTGGCCGCCGCATCGGGTCGCCCGCTGCGCACCGCGGACCTCGTGGTGGCGGTGCAGCGGGAGTACCGCAAGCTCGGGCGGCTGGTGCTGGCGGACGAGTTCGCGCCCTACCCCACGCGCGAGCCGGCCGGGACGGATGCCCCATAGGGCACGTCTCGCTGCCCCGGCGCTGTGCCCAGCAGCCATGGTTCCCGACGCGCGCGGTGCGCCAGGCTGCGGAGCGGATCCCCCAGGCCCTCGGGGGCCTGGGAGGTACCCCGTCCCGGGCCCTGGAAGGCATGGGACGTGCCCGCGTGTCACCCGGGAAGAGGAGCAGGAATGCCGTCGTATCTGTCGCCCGGCGTCTATGTGGAGGAGTCGCCGAGCGGGCCCCGGCCGATCGAGTCGGTCGGCACCTCCGTCGCGGCCTTCGTGGGCTTCGCCGAGAAGGGCCCGTTCCACACGCCGACCCTGGTGACGAACTGGACGCAGTTCACCCAGACCTTCGGCGACTGCGTCGACGGCTGCTATCTGGCCCATTCGGTCTACGGCTTCTTCGCCAACGGCGGCGGCATCGCCTACGTCGTCCGGGTCGGTGACCGGGCCGCAGCGGCCGGGGACGGCAAGGCGGCCGGCGGCCGGGCCAAGGAGCTTCCCGCCGGGGAGCCGGTGGCCCTCGGCACCTTCACGGTGGCCGCGCGGCCCGGTACGGGTGCGGATCTCACCGTCGAGGTGGCCGACCCGGCCACGGAGTCCGCCCCGGACGACCGCTTCACGCTGGTGGTCAGGCAGGGCGGCAAGGAGGCCGAGCGGTTCGACGTCTCGGCGAAGAAGTCCACCAAGAACTACGTGGTCGGGCAGGTCCGCGAGAAGTCCGAGCTGATCGTGGTCGCCGAGGGCGCGGCGGCGAGCGCGCTCGCCCGGCCCCAGAAGCAGAGTGTGTCCCTGCCGGCCGCCGCCCCTCCCCCGGGCACGGGCGAGGCGCTGCCGGCGGTGGTCGACGCGGGCGAGTACCTGGGGGCGGCCGACGACCGGACCGGGATCGGCGCGCTGGAGGCGATCGACGAGATCACCATGCTGGCCGTGCCCGACCTGATGGCCGCCTATCAGTCGGGGCTGATCGACGAGGAGGGCGTCAAGTCCGTCCAGCTCGGCATGATCACCCACTGCGAACTGATGGGCGACCGGCTGGCCGTGATCGACCCGCTGCCCGAAATGACGCCGCGCCAGGTGCGGGAGTGGCGCCAGGAGGGCTCCGGTTTCGACTCCAAGTACGCCGCCCTCTACTACCCCTGGATCAAGGTGTTCGACCCGGCCACCGGGCAGAACCGCTTCGTGCCGCCGAGCGGCCACGTCCTGGGCGTCTGGTCCAGGAACGACACCGAGCGCGGGGTGCACAAGGCGCCGGCGAACGAGGTGGTGCGCGGCGCCGTCGAGCTCCAGACCACCGTCACCAAGGGCGAGCAGGACCTGCTCAACCCGATCGGGGTCAACTGCATCCGGGCGTTCCCGGGGCGCGGCATCCGGATCTGGGGTGCCCGCACCCTGTCCTCCGACCCCGCCTGGAAGTACGTCAACGTCCGGCGGCTCTTCAACTACCTGGAGGAGTCGATCCTGCTGGGCACCCAGTGGGTCGTCTTCGAGCCCAACGACGAGTACCTGTGGAGCACCATCCGCCGCAACATCGCCGCCTTCCTGATGGAGGAGTGGCGGCGCGGGGCCCTCCTCGGCTCCACCGCCAACGAGGCGTACTACGTCAAGTGCGACAAGGAGACGAACACCCCGCAGACCATCGACACAGGACAGGTGATCTGCGAGATCGGGGTCTGCCCCGTGAAGCCCGCCGAGTTCGTGATCTTCCGGCTGGCCCAGTTCTCCGACAGCACCAGCCTCGTCAACGAGTGATCCCCCAGGCCCGGCGGGACCGGGAGGTACTCCCGTCCTGGCACATCAGCGTCGAAAGGTAGTGGCAGATGGCACAGGAGACGGGTGACGCGCTCGCCACCCATACGTTCAAGGTCCAGCTCGGCGGCATCCAGGTGGAGACCGTCCAGGAGGTCAGCGGGCTGTCCATGGAGCTGGACACCATCGACGTCGTCCAGGTCACCGCACAGGGGCAGTTGCTGATTCGGAAGCTCCCCGGCGCGCGCAAGGGCGGCGAGGTCACCATCACCCGGGGCATGGACCAGGCCAGCAGCTTCACCGATTGGATCAAGCAGACGTTCCAGCAGGGCGACGTCGACGGAGCCCGCCAGCAGTTGAGCATCATCTTCACCGACTCCATGAGCGGCGGGGAGCGGACGATCAACCTCAAGAACGCCTGGGCCCAGAAATGGGAGGGGCCGGGGCTGAAGGCCGGGGACGCCCAGCCGGCGACGGAGAAGGTCACCATCGTCTTCGAGGACATCGAGTTCAACTGATGCGACGCAGCGCCTCCCCCACCTTTCCGGACACCGCCGCCCCGGACGCCGCCCCGGCGGCTCAGGTCGAGCGGATCCAGACCGAGTTCGAGTTCGAGCTGCCGCGCGGCTACGTGGACGAGTCGGGCACCGTGCACCGGCGGGGCGCGATGCGCCTGGCCACCGCGCGCGACGAGTTGCTGCCCCTGGCCGACCTGCGGGTCAAGGAGAACCCGGCCTACCTGTCGGTGGTGCTGCTCGGCCTGGTGATCACCCGGATCGGGACGGTCACCGACGTGCACGGCGGCGTGGTGGAGCGGCTCTTCGCCTCTGACCTCGCCTTCCTCCAGGACTTCTACCGGCGGATCAACGCGGAGGGCCACACCCGGGCAGCGGTCACCTGCCCCGAATGCGACTCCTCGTTCGAGGTCGACCTGGCGGGTGGGCGCCTGGGGGAATCGTGACGTACGCGGCCGACCGGCTCTACGAGGAGGCCGCGTACATCGCCTACCACTTCCACTGGCCGCGGGAGCAGATCCTCGGCCTGACGCACGCCGAGCGGACCCGGTGGGTCGAGGAGATCGCCCGGATCAACACCCGTGTCAACGAGAGTGAGTGACGGACCGTGGGATTTCGGCACCGCCTGCGTGGCCGGCGCGCCGGGCGCCCGGAGGCCGAACCGGCCCCGGAGGCTCCCCGAGGCTCTGAGGACCCGGAAGGCACCCCCACGGCCGCGGCGGGTTCTCCGGCGAGCGGCGCGTGGCGGACCGTTCCGCCGTTGCAGCGCGCGGTGGCCGACCGGGTTCTGATGACCGATCCGCTCGGCTTCCGCGATCGGCTGACCAGCCATCAGGCGCCGGCGTTCCACACCGAACTCGGCCACCTCGTCGATCCGCTGGCCCCGTCGGGGCTGGTGCACGCCGTCGCCGGACCGCGGATCGCCAGCCCTACCGCGCACCGCGCGGCCGGTCCTGCCCTGCCGTATCTGCGGCGCGCGACTGCGCCGGATCAGGAGCCCGAACCCGCCCCGGAGCCCGCTTCCGAACCCGTCGTGGTGCCCCTCGCCTCGGCGCGAACCCCGATTCCCGGGGCACCCACCCCACCCGCCCGGGCTACTGCACCCGCCGCGGCCGTACCCGGCTCCGCACCGGCCCCGTCCGTGCCCGGCCCGGCGTCGCCGAGGTTCGTCGTGAGCCGGGCTCCCGCACGCGGGCCGGCCAGGACCACCGGCCGGCCACTGACCGTCGCCCCCGCGACGCGTCTCCCGGCCCGCCCGCTCCCAGCCCTGGGCCCCGGCCGGAGCGCCGAGAGCGGCTCCGCCCCCGCGACCGCGACCGGTTCGGGCGGGTCCGAACGGCCCGTCGTCGCCCGGCGGGACGCCGACACCGCCGTGCCGGCCGAGGCGAGGCCGCGGACCGCGGACCGGCCCGCCGCGCCCCGCAGGCCGGGTCTGGGCGCGCCCCTGCCCGGCCTGCCACCCCAGGATCCGCGGGCCGGCACCGCCATGGCCGCGCCGCCGGGCGCCGCCGCGGTGTCGCCCTCCCCCGGGCCCTCGGGGGCCCGGGAGGTGCCCCCATCGCCCGAGGGCCGCCCTACGCCGGAGACCCCCCTGGTCCAGCGGGCGCCCGCCACCTCGGCGCCCGACCGCGCCCCCGCCCGGGCGCGCGGCGGGCCCCGACGACCGGGACTCGGGGCGCCGTTGGGCGCGGTCCCCGACATCCCCTCGGGCGCCGCCGTGCCCCCCGCGCCCCCGGATCGGTCGCCCGCGCCCCGCGCGACGCCCCCCGCCGTGCCCGCCGCACCCGAGCCGACGCCCCCCGGGTCCCTGCCCCTCGCCCACACCCCGGGCCCCGACCCCGGCGCCGTGCCGTCTCCTCGCGAGGACGGTGCCGGCGCCCGCCCGAACGCGCCACGGCAGACGGCCGCCGGCGCGATGGGGGCACCTCCCGGGCCCCCGAGGGCCCGGGGGAGAACGACGCGCGGCGCGACGCCCGACGTCTCGTCGAGTGGCGGGACGCCGCCGACCGCGCGGCCCGACGCCTCGGCACGCCGGCGCGCGGCCACCCCGACCGGAGGCCCCACCGGAAGGCCGGCCCAGCGTGCGGCGGAAGCACCGCTGCCCGTGGTGCAGTTGCTCGCCGCCCGCCCGCTCCGGCCGGTGCTGGACGGGCGCGGTCCCGGGGGCACGGCCCCGGCACCCCGGGAACCGGCCCCGGTGACGGTGCCGCTCCGCCGGAGCCGGCCTGGCCCCCACCCCGACCACGCCGACACCCCGGCGGGCCCGGCGGAGGGCGGTGCGGTCCGCGAACCGGCCGCCTCGGCCGACCCGGCCGACCCGGCCGACCCGTCGGCCGGTCCTCCCGCTGCCCCCCACCAGGGCGCCGTCGCCCGCCGGCCCGCGGCGCCCCCGACCGGCGGGGCGCTGCGCCGGGCGCTGCGGCGCACCACTCCCCGTCGGACCCCGGCCGCCGACCGGACCGCGCGGACGGTGCAGCGGGAGACGACCGCCGCTCCCCCGGCGACCCGGCCGGACCCGTCACCAGGGGCCACCCCACCCGGCTCGTCCACCCAGTCGACCCCACGCACTCCAGGCACTCCACCGCGCGCGAACCGCCCGCACAACCCGAGCGACCCCGCCCGCCCGTCGATGTCGGCAGGCCCGGGGACCCCGACCACGCCCGTCGCCCCGACGCGCCCGTCGGCTCCGTTCGGCCCGTCCGCCCCCTCGACACCGGCGGTCCCGCCCACCCCTCCCGGTTCGGCGGGACCGTCGGCCCCGGCGTTCACCGCCCCGCCGTCCGTGACCACCCCGCCGTCCGTGACCACCCCGGCGCCGCGCCGCGCGGCCGGCCCGCCACCCGGCGTGGTCCAGCGCGCCGCCCGTCCGGCCGCCCTCGGGATGGGGGCACCTCCCAGGCCGCCGGGGCCTGGCGAACCGGCGCCGCGCGTGAGCACCACCCGCGCCACGCCCTCACCCCCGGCGCCCGCCATCCCGCCGACGCCGCTCCCACCCGCGGCCGGTGCCGGCAGGCGCCCTCCCACCGCCAGGCGCCACGGCCCCGCCGGGACCGTCCCACCCACGACGGCGGCCACCCCGATCCAACGCAGGGGCGGCGGCGGTACCCCGGCCCGCGGCGGCCCCAGGGTCGCTCCGTCGTCCCCAGGACCCCCAGGCCCCCCGGTCCCCCAGGGCCCCGAGGATTCCGGAGGAGGCGGCGCCGCGGCCCAGCCCCAGCCCGCCGCCCAGGCGGCCACGTCCGGCGGCACACACCAGAAGAGCGACGCTCCGCCGCCACCCGACGGCGACGCGATCCTCCGGCTCCTGGAGCGCAAGCACGTGGACGCGCTGGCCCACCGGCTCGTCGGCCCCCTGGGCCGGCTGCTCCGTGCGGAGATGCGGCTCGGCCGGGAACGCGCCGGGCGACTGCTGGACGGTGGCCGGTGACGCCCGCCGCGACCACGACCCCCGTCAGGACGGAGAGAGCGCGCCATGTCGACCACGGACCCGGGGACGAGCGTCCACTTCAGGCTGCAGATCGACGGCATCGACCTCGGCCCGTTCAACACCTGTTCGGGGCTGAGTGTCCAGGTCGAGGTGGAGCAGCGCACGGAGGGCGGCAACAACGACTTCGTCTGGCAGCTGCCGTCCCGGATCACCTATCCGCACGTCACCCTCACCCGCCCGCTGACGCCCGACTCGACCAGGGTGACGCGCTTCCTGGCCACGCTGCCCCAGAAGGTCAAGCGGGGCACCGCCCAGATCACGGCGCTGCGCCCCAACCTGTCCGAGACCATCGTCCAGTGGTCGCTGCGGGACGTGGTGGTGGTGAGTTGGACCGGGCCGACGTTCGACCCGAGCCGCTCGGAGGTGGCCACCGAGAGCATCGAGCTCGCGCACCACGGTTTCCTGTGAGCCCCGCGGGCCACGCCCCCGTCCGACGAGCGTCCGCCCCCCGACGAGCAGGAGGAACCGCACGATGGCCACGCGGGCACGCGCCAGGCTGACGGCGTACGAGCCGCCCAAGAAGCCGGGCATGCCGCCCGGCGGGATACTCGGGTCGCCGATCTCGTTCCAGTTCAACCCGGAGACGCTGGCGCTGAGCAAGGGGGCGCAGTGGATCCGGCACCAGGCCAGGAGCGCCAAGCAGGTGGGCGTCCCCGAGTTCACCGGGTCGCTGCCGCGCCGGCTGAGCCTCGAACTGTTCCTGGACGCCACCGACACCCACGACACCAGCGTCCAGAAGGGCGTGGAGACCCTGCTGAGCTGGTGCGTGCCCACGGCGCGGAGCATCGCGGCCAACGCCCCCTCGGCGCCCCGGGTCCGGTTCTCCTGGGGCTCCTTCGACAGCGTGTCCTTCTTCGGCTATCTGGAGGAGGCCAGCGCGACCTACTCGCTTTTCGACGCCGACGGCAAACCGCTGCGGGCGACCTGCGCCGTCCAGCTGACCGAGGCCGGCGATCCGACGCCCCGGCAGAACCCCACCTCGGGCTCGCCGGGCACCAACCGCACCCACCGGCTGGTGGTGGGCGACTCGCTGGAGATGCTCGCCCACCAGGAGTACGGAGACCCCACGGCCTGGCGGGTGATCGCCGAGGCCAACGGGATCGACGACCCGCTGCGGCTACGGCCGGGCACGGAGATCCTGGTGCCCTCGCCCGACGAGCTGGAGGGGAACGACGGATGACCATCGGAGAGAACACCAACACCTTCGTCATCAAGGCCCCCGGGCCCCTCCCCCCGCCCTGGGACACCATGCCGGTCCGCATCGACGTCGAGGAGAGCAACACCCTGCCCGCCGTCGCCCAACTCCGGTTCCTGGACGACAAGCGGAAGCTGCTGGCCGACACGAAAATCGAGATCGGCACGCCGCTGGTGATCCGGGTCAAGCCCGGTCCCGGCTCGGCCGAGCTCCCGTTGTTCACCGGCGAGGTCGTCTCTCTGGAGATCGAGTTCGACGGCGCGGGCAGCTTCACCACCGTGCGGGCCATGGACGCGTCGCACCGACTGAAACGCGGCCGCAAGGTAACGGGCTTCATCGGCCGGAAGGCGTCCGAGATCGCCTCCGAGGTGGCCAGGGCGGCCGGGGTCCCGCTCGGCAGGATCGACCCCACGGCCACCACCTATCCGCTGCGGACCCAGGCGAACATGACCGACTGGGAGTTCCTCGCGACGCTCGCCAGGGAGAACGACCGCGAGATGGGAGTCAGTGACGGGAAGTTCTTCTTCCGCAGGTCCCAGCCGGCTGCCTCGGCCCCGGCCGGATCCGGCGCGGTCGAGCAGAGCCCCGTAGGGATCGCGATGGGCGAGAACGTGCTCTTCGTCCGCTCGTCGATCACCTCCACGAATCAGACCGCCCGGGTTACGGTGCGCGGCTGGGACGTCAAGCGCAAGAAGGGCCTGCGCTCCGAACAACGCGTGAAGGCCGGCGACGGGCTGCGGATCGGCGTCACACCGCCCGAGACCATCAAGCCGTTCGAGCGGGCGGCCCGGCCGTCCGAGACGCTGATCGCGGACTTTCCCTACCAGACCGACGCCGAGGTGAAGGCGGTGTCGACCGCGTTCGCCGCCGATCTGGCCGATTCCGTCGCCGAGTTGGAGGTAGGGGTGCGGGGCAACCCGCGCCTGCGGGCCGGCACCCCGGTCGTGCTGGACGGCGCCGGCACGCCCTTCGACGGCAAGTACACCGTCACCGCCAGCCGACACACCGACGAGCCGGGCACCGGCTACGAGACCTGGGTGACCGTCAGCGGACGCCAGGACCGCACCCCGTACGGCCTCGCGACGGGCGCTTCCACGCCGGGGAGGACGTCCTCGGTCCCGGGCGTCGCCGTCGGCATCGTCACCGATGTGAAGGCGCCACGGGCGCTCCGGGGGCAGGGCTGGGTCCGGCTGAAGCTGCCGTGGCTGTCGGACGACACCGGCCGGGAACGCGCCTACGTGACCGACTGGGTGCGCACCGTGCAGTTGGGCGGGGTGGGCGGCGGCGGGGTCTTCAGCCCCGAGGTGAACGACGAGGTCCTGGTCGCCTTCGAGCAGGGCATGCTGGACCGGCCCTACGTGATCGGCGGGCTCTACAACGGCGTTGACAAGCCCACATCGGACCAGCTGGCGCTCGTCGACGGCAGCACCGGCAAGGTCAACCGGCGCTCCTTCGTCTCCCGCGGTGGACAGCGGATCGAGCTGCTGGACGCGGTGCCAGGCCCCTCCGGGGTCCGGCTGCGCACCCACCGGGACCGGCTCATGCTGCATCTGGACCAGCAGAACACGGTGATCACCGTGCACAGCGACGGCAGGGTCGACATCTCGGCACGCCAGGAGGTCACCGTCACGGGCAACGGCATCGTCCTCGACTCCGGAAGCGGCGATCTGAGGCTGACCGGCCGGTCGGTCTCGGTGGACGCCAGAAGAGGGCTGGACCTGAACGGCGGCACCCGTTGCGCCGTCAACGCGAGGATCGTGGAGATCAACTGATGACCGCGCAGTTCATCGGGTCGGGCTGGGCCTTCCCTCTGCGCACCAGCGCGACCGGAGGCATCGCCCTGGTGTCGCGTGACCGGGAGCTCACCGAGTCGATCCGGCTGATCCTGGCCACCGCGCCGGGCGAGCGCCCCATGCGGCCGGAGTTCGGCTGCGGGATCCACGACTACGTCTTCGCCCCGGCCGACGAGAACACGGCGGGCGCGATCGCGTACGAGGTGCGCCGCTCCCTGGACCGCTGGGAGCCGCGGATCGAGGTCACCGACGTCGACGTCGTGGTCGACGCCCGGCAGAACGGCACGCTCTACATCGACATCCGCTACACCCACCGCGGCACCAACGACCCGCGCAACCTGGTGTTCCCCTTCTACGTGATCCCCTCGCACGACGCGGAGGCCGAAGGCAGTTCCTTCGACCAGGAAGGTGGCCGTTGATGGCCCTCCCCGCCCCCCATCTGGACGACCGCCGCTTCCAGCAACTCGTCGACGACGCCAAGCGGTTCGTCCAGCAGCGCTGCCCCGAGTGGACCGACCACAACGTCTCCGACCCGGGCGTCACCCTGATCGAGGCGTTCGCCCACATGACGGACCAGCTGCTCTACCGCCTCAACCGGGTGCCGGACAAGAACTACCTGGCCTTCCTGGACCTCCTCGGCGTCACCCTCTTCCCGCCGACCGCGGCCAGCACCAGGGCCACGTTCTGGCTGTCCGCCCCGCAGACCGCGCCGGTGGTGCTGCACGAGGGGACCGAGATCGCCACCGAGCGCACCGAGACGGAGGAGGCGCAGGTCTTCGCCACCACCGCCGACCTCACCGTGGAGCCCTGCGAGTTCGCCCATCTGCTCACCCAGGAGGAGGGCGAGCGGCCCGTGGAGCGGACCGACGAGGCGCGGCACGGCCAGGACGTGCCCTGTTTCGGGGCCACTCCCTCGCCCGGGGACAGCATGCTCATCGGGCTCTCGGCCGCCGTGCCGCACTGCGCCGTGGTCCTCCGGCTGGACAGCAGGGTCGAGGGCATCGGCGTCGACCCGCGCCATCCCCCGCTGCGTTGGGAGGCGTACGACGGCGTCCGGTGGCTGCCCTGCGAGCTGGACGAGGACAGCACCGGAGGACTCAACCGGCCGGGCGACGTGGTGCTGCACGTGCCCTCGGGTCACGCCCTGGCCGCGATCGGCGGGCGCCGGGCCGGCTGGCTGCGCTGCCGGGTCACCCCGGCCGAGCCCGACCAGCCGTTCTACTCCGCCTCGCCCACGGTCCGCGGCGCCGAGGCGTTCACGATCGGCGGCACCACCGAGGTGCTGCAGGCCGAAACGGTGGACGGCGAGACCATCGGCACGTCGGCGGGGACGCCCGGGCAGCGCTTCGCCGTCGACAGGCCGCCGGTGCTCCTCGGCCGGGACCCCTTCGTCGTGGAGGTGTCGGACGGCGGCTGGCAGGAGTGGACTCGCGTGGAGTCCTTCGGCGCCTCGGGTCCCGACGACCGCCACATCCGCCTGGACCCGACCACCGGAGAGGTCGGCTTCGGGCCCGCCGTGCGCGAACCCGACGGTTCGTTGCGCCAGTTCGGCGCGGTGCCGCCCAAGGGGGCGCGCATCCGGGTGCGCCGCTACCGGACCGGCGGCGGGCGGCGGGGCAACGTCGCCCGCGGCACCCTGACCGTGCTGCGCACCTCCATCCCCTACGTCTCCCGCGTGGAGAACCGCGAGGCGGCGGCGGGCGGCGTGGACGGCGAGTCCGTGGCGAGCGCCAGGCTCCGGGCGCCACTTCAACTCCGCGCCCAGGACCGCGCCGTGACGGCGTCCGACTACGAGCTGATCGCCCGCCAGGCCGCGCCCTCCGCCGCCCGGATCCGGTGCATCCCCGCCGGTGACGGCGCCGAGGCCGGCGGGGTGCGGGTGCTGGTGGTGCCCGAGGTGGTCGCGGACTCGGGCCACCGGCTGCGGTTCGAACAACTGGTCCCGCCCGACGAGATGCTCGCCGACATCGCCGGCCATCTGGACGAGCGCCGGCCGGTCGGCGCCCGGCTGCTGGTCCAGCCGCCCTACTACCAGGGCGTCACCGTGGTCGCGCGGCTCACCGCCGAACCGGGGACCAGCGCCGGGCGGTTGCGGGAACGCGCCTCGGACGCGCTCTACCGGTACTTCCACCCCGTCAGCGGCGGCCCGGGCGGCGACGGCTGGCCCTTCGGCCGCCCGGTGCAGACCGGCGACGCGCACGCGGTGCTGCAGGGCGTCCCCGGAGTCGAGCTGGTCGACGACGTCCGGATCTTCGCGGCGAACCCGCTCACCGGGGAGCGCAACGACGTCGGCGACCGGATCGACCTGGAGCGCCACGCGCTGGTCTTCTCCTACCAGCACCAGGTCAGGGTGGAGGAGACATGACCCAGGTCACCGCGGCGCCCGACCGGCCGCCCTCCCGGCGCCACCATGTCGCGGGTCTGACCTCCCCTCACCCCTTCGGGGAGCGGCTGCCAGGTCCTTATGCCGAGGACGGATTCGTCCAGCGCTTCGTCTCGGCCTTCGACGACGTGCTCGCCCCGGTCCTCGCGGTGCTGGACTGCCTGGACGCGTACTGGGACCCCGAGCTGGCCCCCGAGGACTTCCTGGACTGGCTGGCGACCTGGGTCGCGGCCGAGGTCGACGACGGCCGGCCGCTCACCGACCGCCGCCGTGCGGTGGCGCGCGCGGTGCGGTTGCACCGGTTGCGCGGTACCGCACGGGGGCTCTCCGAACTGCTCGGGGACGCCTTCGACGTCGAGGCGGAGGTCGTCGACAGCGGCGGGGCCACCTGGTCGGCGGCCCCGGGCGGCGAACTCCCGGGCAGCCCGGAGCCCTCACTGCGGGTGCTGATCCGCAGCGACGACCCGGACGCGCTGCCGATGTCGCGGCTCAAGGTCCTCGTCGACGCCCACCGCCCGGCACATGTGCCGTGCACGGTCGAGGTGGTGGGTCGTGACGGGGCATGACACCGCGCCGCTGCGGGCGGCGCGTCGCAGGGCTGGGGGAGGCACGCGGCTTCCGCGGGCCCGGACGGAAGGGCGGTGCGGCGGTGACCTGTGACCAGTGCGACGCGCGGGTGAACGAGGGAGACGCCTTCTGCGGCGAATGCGGGGCCTTCCTCGACTGGAACACGTCGCCCCGGCCGGCGCCGCCGGCCGGGGCAGAGCCCGAGCCGGACCCGGGTCCCGCGCCCGGCGATGCCTCCCGAACCGTCCCGGCCGCGCCCGCGAGCCAGCCGGACGCCGGGCCCGCCCCCGATCCTGCCTCGTACCCCACGCCTGGCCGTGGCGGGCCGGACGCTGGTCCAGGAGACGGCTCCTCCTCGACCGATGGGCCGTCATCCGCCGAGACGAGCACCGGGAACCAGAGCCCCGCTCCGGGACACGGCTCCGCCGGCGCTGACGGCCCGGCACCCGCGGAGGCGGGTACCGGGAACCAAGACCACGGCCCGGGAAACCACTCCCCCGGCACCGACACCGCAGCGCCCGGGGCGGGCACCGGAAACCAGGACCACGGCCCGGGAGACCACTCCCCCGCAACCGACAGCCCGCCACCCGCCGCAGGCGGTGCCGGGGACACGGCCCGCGGCCCTGACCCCAGCGACGCGCCCGGCACCGCTCCGGAGGACCCCTCTTCCGACCCCGGCCGTGGCCCCGACACGGAGTCCGGAGCGGAGGTCGGCAAGGCCCCCGCCGACCCGCCGGAGGCGAACGCTCGGGCTGCCGCGTTGCTGGCCCCCGCCCCGACCGGCACCCCGCGGCCGCGGGCGCGGCCCCGGGACCGCTCGGCCCGAACCCCGGCGTCCCCGTCCGAGCCGGCCGGGCGCCCGGTGGCGGTGCCTCCCGGCCGGGAGGCCGTACGGAGCCCTCAGGTCAGGCCGGCGGCCCTCGCCTACACCGCGGCTCCCGACGACGTCGCCTGTTCGGCGTGTGGCACCGCCAACCCGGCCGGCCGCTCGTTCTGCCGCCGCTGCGGCGTCCCGCTCCGCCCGCGGGACGCCGACGCGCGCCTGTCGTGGTGGCGACGCCTGCTGCGACGTCTGTCGCGACGCCGGCGCTCCCGCCGACGCGGACCGGCGGGACGCTTCCGCCGGCCGCTCACCCGGCTCACGGTGCTCGCCGCGGTGGCCGGGCTCGTGCTCGCCTCGATCGTCTACGGCCCCCGGATCCTCGACCGGGTGCGGGAACGGTTCACTGATCCGGTGTCCGTGCGTCCGGCGGCGGTGGAGTCGTCCAGCTCCGCCGCCGACCACCCGGCGGACCTGGCGGTGGACGGCGCCTGGAACCGTTTCTGGGCCCCGGCGACGGACCGGGAGCCGGCGGGTCAGTGGCTGGAGGCGTCCTTCGAAACGGACTTCCGGCTGACCGAACTCGTCGTGCATTCCGGCAGTTCTGACCGAACCGACGAATTCCTCACACGGGCTCGCCCGGCGTCCCTCACCGTCACCGCGTGGAACCGCGACGGCGAGCAGGTCGACGAGCGCACCGTGACCCTGGAGGACCGGGCCGGCGAGCAGGTCGTGGACCTGACCATGGACGACGTCGCCTCACTGCGCCTGACGATCCGTTCGGTGTACGGGTACGAGCCGACCCGGCTGGTGGCGCTCGGCGAGGTGGAGTTCTTCACCCGCGACTGATGCCACCGGCAGAACTCTGCTACCTGTTCTGCCTGGTCGCCGGGCGGTCCCCGTGATCTGCTAGATGGCCGCAGTCCCCTGGGCCCCGGCCGCACCCGTGGGCGAGGGGGCGAGGCGATGGGTCGGGCGGATCCCGCGCGTGCGGAGGGGAGCGGCTGTTGTACAGGTGTGTGACGGATGCCGGGCAGTCGGGGGTTCCCGACGAGGAGCCCGGACTTCAGGAGGTCGAGGAACTGCTGTCCACGGCGGTGACGCTGTTACGGCCGTACCTGGACGGGGCGGCGCGTCCGTCCCCGGACGGCGGAACGACCGGCGACGCGCCGGAGGCGTGGCGGCCGGGGGAGGTCGGTGACCGGGCGGCGGTGGAGATCCGGTGTTTCGGCGGCTTCCGCGTCACGGTCGGCGGCGTGGCGGTGAACTGCGGTGCGGTGCGGCCGAAGGCTCGGAGCCTGCTGCGGCTGTTGGCGCTGCGCGCCGGTGCGCCCGTGCACCGGGACGTGCTGCTCGACGCGCTGTGGCCGGATCTCGGGCACGAGGCGGGGGTGCGCAATCTCCAGGTGACCGTCTCGCGGCTGCGCACCCTGCTGGAGCCGGGGGTGCGGCGCGGCGCGGCCACCCTGCTGACCCGGGACGAGCACTCCTACGGGCTCGCGCTCGGATGGCGGTGCACCTCGGACGTCCGCGAGTTCGACCGGCGGTCGGCCGCCTGTCTGCGGCCGGAGTCGGGCGAGGACCCGGAGCGGCGGATCGCCAGGCTGCGGGCCGCGCTGCGCTGGTACGGCGGAGAGTTGTTGCCCGAGGAGGGCGCCGCGGAGTGGGTGGTGGGCGAGCGGCGGCGGCTTCGCGGACGCGCGGCGCGGCTGTACGCGACGCTCGCCGGCGGCGAGTTGGGGCTCGGCCGGGCGGACGCGGCGGCGTCGGCGGCCGAGCAGGCGCTGACGCTCGACGCGTATCTGGACGAGGCCTGGCGCATTCTGGTGGCCGCCAGGGAGCGGCTCGGCGATCCCGCCGCCGCGGAGCGGAGCCGCCGGGCCTACGCGCGCATGCTGCGCTCGCTCGGGGTGACGCCGGGGCCCGACGCCGCGATTCCCGCGGGCCGGTGGTGGGTCATGGCACCTCCCAGGTCCTCGGGGCCCGGGGTGGGGCCTGGCGGAGGCCCGGGCGCCGGCGCGAGGACCTGAGCCGCCGGACCCTCGCCCGGCTCCCGCTCCCCGGTCAGCCGCCTCAGCATGGCGGCGATACTCCACCGGGGTCGGCCGGCGAGCCGGGCGGCCATCTCCCGGAGGACCAGCGGCGATCCGGCGCACAGCTCGACCATGGCGGCGGCCGCCTCGGGTTCTCCGGCCACGCGTCCCGGGCCGGCGAGTCGGGCGAACAACTCGACGGCGGCCGCCCGGGAGAGCGGGCCGAGCCGGACCTCCGCGGCCCCGGGCCGCGGCCCGTCCCGGTCGTCGGCGTAGCGGTGCCGGCTGGTCACCAGCACCGCGCTGGTGGGCGTCGCGGGCAGCAGCGGCCGGACATCGGCCGCCGCCGGCGCGTCGTCCAGCACCACCAGCAGGCGGCGGCCGTCGGTGACCCGGCGGTAGAGCGCGGCCCTGGTCTCCGTGCCGGCCGGCACGGCCCCGTCGGGCACGCCGAGGCCGCGCAGCAGCCGGGCGAGCAGCCCGGCGGCGTCCGGAGGGGCGGCGTGGCTGGCCCGTAGGTCCACGTACAACTGCCCGTCGGGGAAGTCCTCGCGTGACCGGTGCGCGGTGTGCAGGGCGAGCGCGGTCTTGCCCAGCCCGCCCTCCCCCGTGATCGCCGCGACGGCCGCGCCCGCCCGTCGTCCCGGCGCGGTGCCGGCGAGCAGGTGGCGGCGGAGCGCCGCCGCCTCCGTCGCGCGACCCGTGAAGTCGCCGGGCGCCGGGGGCAGCTGGGCGGGGATCGGGTACGCGAAGGGCGGCGACTCCGCGTCGTCACCCGCGCGGATCCGGGCCCGGTCGCGGCGCGCCTCGGCGACCACGGTGAGGAACACCTCCCTGGCCTCGCCCGTCAGGGACAGCACCCGGGCCAGGGATGCCGCGGAGCGCCGCTGAGGCACCCGCACCCGCCCGGCCTCCAGATCCCTGACGGCCCGCACGCTCATCCCCGCCGCGGCGGCCAACGCCTCCTGGCTCAGGCCGGTCTCCGCCCGGTGGGCGGCCAGGAGGTCCGCCAGCATGCCTCGGGCGCGGGTCGCGCCGGCCGCCGGCGACCCGGGCTCTCGAAAGTTTTTCGAAAAGGCGCCCTGCCCGCAGCCCTGTTGCACGAATAGAATTCTAAAAGCCCTTATGGGCAGCCGGGTACTACGCCCGGGGCCGAAACAACTTCCGGGGAGTACGCCGGCGCCCGATTCCGACGACCACTCTGGCGGGACCATGGCGACCGATCCGCACCTGCCCACGACCGGCTTCTGGCACCTGTTACGTGACGCGCGAAGAGCGGTCGGGCTCACCCAGCGCGAGCTGGCCGTCGCCTCGGGGATCAGCGTGCGCTCGGTCAGCGAGTTGGAGAGCGGCCGGAACCGCGGCCCGCACCGGTCCACCGTCGAGGCGCTCGCGAACTCGTTGACCGTCTCCCCGCCGTTCCGGGAGGCGCTGCTCCTGGCCGCCGCCGCGGGCCGGGCGACCCGACGCCGCCGCACCGCGACCGGGACCCTCGCCGCGTCCCCCGAGCAGGCGCAGCCCGCCTTCCCCGCGCCGCCCGGCAACTTCACCGGACGGGGCCGCGAGCTGACCCGGCTGCGTCCGCTGGTGGTGGCGGCCGCCGAGGGCCACAGCGGTACCGCCGTCATCACCACCGTCGCGGGGCAGCCGGGCGTCGGCAAGACCGCCCTGGCGCTGCAGGTCGCCCACGAATGCGCCGATCGCTTTCCCGACGGCCTGCTCCATCTCGACCTGGCCGGCGCCGGCACCCGGCCGATGCCGCCGGCCGAGGCCCTCAGCACACTGCTCCTGGCAATGGGCCTGCCCGCGGGCCGGGTCCCGCTGGACGCCGAGGAGCGTGGCGACCTCTACCGGTCGTTGGCGCACGGCCGGCGGATGCTGCTGCTGTTGGACAACGCGGCCGACGAGAGCCAGGTCAGGCCCCTGTTACCCGGAGGGCCGCACTGTCTGGTGCTGGTGACCAGTCGGCGCCAGCTCGCGGGTCTGGAGAGCGCGGCGCGGTTCCGGCTCGACGTGCTGTCCCGCACGGAGGCGGTGCGGCTCCTGGACCGGACGGCCGGCGGCGGCGCCGTGGCCGCCGAACCCGAGGCGGCGGAACAGCTCGCCCGGCTCTGCGGCCGCCTTCCGCTGGCGTTACGGATCGCCGGGAGCCGGCTGGCCAGTTCGGTCGGCGGGCTCGACCCCGCCCCGGCGCGGCGGTTGGCGGGGCTGCTGCGGCGCAAGGAGCACCGGCTCGACTGCCTGGGCTACGGCGACCAGCACGTCCGGACCGCCTTCGCGTTGTCCTACCGGCAGTTGCCGCCCGATGTCCGCGGTCTGTTCCGGCTGCTGACGCTGGTACCAGGGCCGGACTTCGGCGCGGAGGTCGCGGCCTCGCTGACCGGGTTCGGCCCCGTCGAGGCCGAGACGGCGCTGGACGACTTGGCCGACGCCGGAATGCTGGAGCCCGCGCCCGCCGCCTTCCGCTACCGCTTCCACAATCTGGTGCGGATCTTCGCGGCCGAGGCGCTGCAGACGGAGGACGGGCCCGTCGTGCGCTCGGCGGCCGTGTCCCGGATGACGGAGACGCTGCTGCGCCGGGCCATCGCGGAGGCCCGGGCGGCGGACGGGGCGGGCGCCACCGCGAGTGGTGCCGGGGAAGGCGCCGGCGGTGACGCGGACGGGGCGGCCGCCGCCCTGGACTGGCTGGACGCGGAGTTCCCCAACTGGTCGGCGGCCACCCGGCGGGCCGCGGCGCTCGGCATGCACCGCGAGGTCGCGGAGGTCGCCGAGGCGATGTACCCGGTGTTCGACGACCTCCGCCACCACGACCGGTGGTGGCGGGAACTGCTCGCGCTCGGCGCGCGTGCGGTCAGGGAGTTGGGCAGGGGCGCGCCCTGTCTGTCGGCCGGCGACGGCCCCACCCGGTGCCCTCTGGCCGGGGGCGGTCCTGTCCGTCCACGCGGGGCTCGCCACACCAGGGAGTGACCCGGGTCGGCCGGAACGAGCGCAACGCGCCGACGGACGCCGATGGCCCGGGAGGAGGCGGCCTAGGAGCGCGACCCCCGGGGTAGGGAGGGCGTATGGTCCGGATGCGCGCGCGGACATGGTGGCGCTGGTCTCCCTCCCGGGGCGGGGGCGGTACCCCGTCGTGATGCGCTTCTTCAGGCGCGGTCCGGGGTCCGACACGGGACGGGTCGCGGTGGCCCCGCTCCGGTGTGACTTCTGCGAGTTGGCCGGGGACCCGTCGTCGTTCCGGGAGTCGCGCAACGCCGCGGGCCGGCCGAACGGTTACGCGTGCGCCGGATGCGAGAAGCGGTGGGACGCGTTCGCCGCGCGGCTGACCCGGCGCCGCGAACCGGGGCGGCCTCCCTGGCTGGCCGGGGACGCCGGCACCGAACACCTGGTCGCCACCGGGGCGGATCCCGGCAACGCGGTGCTCGCCGTGGTGGACGGCCTGTCGGGCGGGATCGAGGACCTGCCCCGGGCCACCGCGCGGATCGCCGCCTCCCGGCTCGACGTCTACGGCGGGACGAACGTGGGGCGCTGCGGCTCCCGGGCGGAGGCGGTGGCCGCGGTGGCCGGCGCGATCGCCGGCGAACTCGCGCGTCACCACCGTTCGCTCCAGGAGTTCATGGCCGGCGAGGAATGGGTGACGTACACGGTGTCGCTGTTTGGGGAGGGCGCCGGCGTCCTCCTCTCCCGGACCGGCCTGGACGGCGACCATCTGGCGCAGTACTGCTTCCTGACGGAGTTCGACCATTCGGTGCACCTGTGCGTCTGCTGGCACGTCTGACCGCGCATGGCCGGCCGATCCACGCGGGTAGATAGCAATGGACATGCCAACCCCGACCCTGGGAGACACCCCGCATGCCTCAACGTCTGAGACGGTTCGCCGCCGTCGGTTCGGCCCTCGCCGCCTCCGTGCTTCTCGGCTCCGCGCCGGCGCACGCGGATCCGGTGGTGCCCGACCACGCGATCATCGTCTGCCAGAGCGCCAGCTTCTACGACAACTACGACAGTTCCTCGGGACCCGTCGGCCTGAAGCGCACGCTCGGCTACGGCGACAAGGTCGGTCACACCCGTGGCGCGCACCCCGTCTACAACGGCTGGGCCGCCACCTTCGACTTCGGCCCCAACGACTGGGGCTACGTGCGGTACGAGTGCCTGGGCGGGTGGGGCTCATGGTGACCCGCCGCGCCCTGGCCACCCTGGGGGCCACCGCCGCCGCCCTCACCCTCGCCACGGGCCTCACCGCCACGCCCGCACAGGCGGACAACGGGACGCCCGGGGTGCGGGAGACCGTCTGCGCCGAGAGTCTGTTCGTCCGCACCGAGCCGCTCGGCGCGTGGATGGGCACGCTCTACCACCCGGAGACCTTCCTGGTCGAACGCGTGTCCGGCGACTGGGTGTACGGCTTCGCCTACGGCAACGTCAACCGTCGCGGCTGGGTCCAGGACGGCTGGTTCTGCTGACCCCTCGATCCCTCGGCCCCTCCGCCCGGCCGGCGGGGGGCCGACCGGGTCACGGGCCGACGCCGTCGGGTCAGCATCGCGAGGCACCCGCGGGGGAACCGGGTGAGGATCGAGTCATCCGGGCGTGCGGTGCCGCGGCGCTGGCGGGAAGGGCCTCGTGGACCAGGAGTCGATCGCCGACGAGTTGTACGGGCTGCGGCCGAACGAGTTCACCGCCGCCCGGGACCGGCACGCCCGGGCCGCCAGGAAGGCGGGCGACCGGGAACTGGCCGACCGGGTCAGGAGCCTGCGCCGCCCAACCCTGGCCGCCTGGACCAGCAATCTGCTGGTGCGCGCCGAACCGGACGCGGCGGAGCGCCTGACGCAGCTGGGAGGGGAACTGCGCCAGGCCATGCGCGACCTGGACGGGGCACAGCTGCGCGAGCTGCTGGGCCGGCAGCGCCGGCTGGTGGCCGTGCTGGCCGGGCAGGCGGCGCGGCTGGCCGACGAGGCGGGGCACCCGATCGGCGAGGAGGCCCAACGGGAGGTGGAGCGGACGCTGCTCGCCGTGCTGGCCGACGAGGACGCGTCCCGCCGCTGGTCCGCCGGCCGGCTGGACCGCCCGTTGAGCCCGCCGTCCGACCTCGGCGGCGTGGGCCTCCCCGACGAGGGGGACCAGACGACGGGGCGCCGGGACCGGGCTCAGGGGCGGGGGCGTAGGCCGAGCCGGGCTCGGGGCCGGGCGCCGGTCGGCGATCTGGACCAGGCCCGCGAGCGGCGTGCCGACCGGACCCTCAAGGAGTTGGAGCGGGCCCGCCGGACGGCCGACGAGGCCGAGTCGGAGCTGCGACACCGGGAGGAGCGGCAGGCGGACGCCGAGCGGCGGCACGAGGAGACGGAACGCGGCCTGACGGAGGCGGACCGGCGGGTGGCCGAATCGCGCGAACGGCTCGAGCGGGCCGAGCACGAGCGGGAGGAGGCCGACACCGCCCGGCGGCAAACGGCGGAGCTCCGGCACGAGGCCGAACGCTCGGCGACCGAGGCCCGACGCCACGCCCGGGACGCCGCGGCGACCGTGCGGCGGCTGGTCCGGGACGCGGAGAAGTTCGCACGCTGAGACCAGCTCAGGGAGCGCCGCGCCCTCACGAGTCCTTGCGCTTCCGGCCCTTCTTCGGGCGCAGGGCCTCCGGCCGGTGCGCCGCCGACTTGCCGGACTTCTCGCTTCGCACCCGGTACTGCGGATCGTCCGCCGTGCGGCGGGGAGAGGGCCGGCACCCACGCGCGGCGGGTCGCGGGTGCCGGGGCTCTGGAAATCTGGGACTCCGGAGTGTCGTCAGGCCGGGTCGTCAGGCCGGACGGAAGGCGACGCTCATCACGGGGTCGCTGGCGAAGCCCTCGTTGGGCGGGACCTCCTGCCCCAGCGGGTGCTGGCAGTTCGAGTCGGCGTACAGGTCGGCGACGAAGACCGTGTTGTTGAAGCCGAGGGTGACAGGCTTGTCGGACGCGCCGATCTCGTAGCACTGGTACGGCATGGGGTCGTCCACGGTCTCCTCGTTCCCCCCGGGGAGGCTGTAGCGGAAGATGCCCGTCGACTCGGCGCTCGCCGTGGCGGCCGGTCCGGCGATGACGAGAAGAGCGGCCGCGGCCGCGCCCCCCACGACGTGTCGGATGCGCATGATGTCCTCTCGAATGAGGCTGGAACAGACACCCAACCTCTACCCAGAGCGACCATGCCGACGCCCTGAGTACTCATATCGCGTGATTCACTTCCCTCTCCGGAGTGTCTTCGCGGACCACCTGTGACGGGTCACCGGCCCACCCCCCACCTCTGCGGGTCGAACGGTCTTTTCTCGCCGGTGCGGACGTCGACGGTGTCGAGTACGAGGTGACGATGGCGTCCGAGTGGCCCGGCGGAACCTGGCGCCGACCCGTCCGCGGACCCGCTGAACCGGCAGGGAAACGGGGAGCCTTCTGGCGGCTCCGTCCCCTAGGTTTCACCCCATGGCCTCATCCGTCGGTCCTGAGGACCGGGTTGCCGAGGCGCGGCCGCGTCTGGTGACCCGCGCGCTGCTGTTGCGTTTCGTGACGGTCGTCGGCTCCTCGGCGAGCTTCTTCCTGCTGCTGCCGGTCGTCCCGGCGTACGCGCAGAGCGGGCCGGGCGGGGGCAGCGGCAAGGCGGGCCTGGTCACCGGTGCGCTGATGCTGGCCACGGTGGCCGGCGAGCTGATAGCCCCGTGGCTGGCCGCACGCTGTGGCTATCGCGTGATGCTGGGGGCGGGGTTGTTCCTGCTGGGTGCTCCGGCACTGGTCCTGACCGTGTCGCAGAGCATGGCGTGGATCGTGGCGGTGTGCCTTGTCCGGGGGTTCGGCTTCGCGTTCACCCTGGTGGCGGGTGGGGCGCTGACGGCGTCGCTGATCCCGCCAGAACGCCGCGGGGAAGGGCTGGCCCTGATCGGTGTCATGGCCGGTGTGCCGTCACTGGTATGCCTGCCGCTCGGGGCCTGGCTGGCCTTGCACACGGGGTACGGGCCGGTCTGCACGGTGGCGGCACTGATCGCCCTGGTCTCCATCGCCGCCGTCCCGGGCCTGCCCGGCCGGGATGCGGCGTCGGGGCCGCCCCTGGGGATCTTCGCCGGGGCCCGTTCCGGCGCGCTCGGCCGCCCCACGGCCGTTTTCGCGGTGACGGCGGTCGGCGCGGGGATCGTCGTCACCTTTCTGCCACTGGCCGTGGCGCCGGGCCATTCCGGTGTCGTCGCCGCGGCTCTCTTCGTGCAACCGGCCGCCGCGACCGCGTCCCGCTGGTTCGCCGGTCGGCGCGCCGACCGGCGCGGAGCCGCCGGGCTGGTCGTGCCGGGGCTGGTCGCCTCAGCCGCCGGCATCCTCGTCGTTGCCCTCACGGGCGTCCCCCTCGCGGTCGTCGTGGGTGCGGCCGTGTTCGGGGTCGGCTTCGGCATCACGCAGAGCGCAACCATCACGCTGATGTACTCCCGGGTCCCGGCCTCCGGGTACGGGACGGTGAGCGCCCTGTGGAACGTCGCCTACGACGCGGGGATGGGCATCGGCGCGGTCGGCTTCGGCACGATGGCCGGCCTGACCGGGTACCCCTGGGCATTCGTCCTGACCGCGCTCCTGATGCTGACAGCCCTCGTCCCGGCCTGGTGGGACCACAAGGCAGCGGCCGGACAACGTGCGACGACCACAGCGGATCGGGCGGTGACGGAGGAGGGGCAACGGTGAGCACAGCGGTGAGCACAGGCACATCGGAACTGCTCGTCTAGTGACACCGGGACGGCCGGTTGGTTGGATGCGACCACCGGTTCGACCACCGGTTCCCGGTCGAGAGTTGGAGCGCCCCATGCGGATCTCGCGTCGTGCTGTGCTGTCGGTCGCCCCCGCGGCGGCGCTGTGGTCCGTCGCCCGGCCTGGGGGCACCTCCCAGGCCCCCAGGGCCTGGGGGAGCGTCGCGCCCGCCGGCGCCGTCGGCACCCGGGCCGGCGATCCGGCGCGGCTGATGACCAACGTCGTCGCCGTGTTCGCCGGCACCGCGGAGTCCAACGCCCGACCCGAGGTCGCCGCCAAGCTCGCGGCCATCGAGTCGACCGCCAGGACCCGGCTCACCGCGCTGGACGAGGCCGGGGAGGGCGAGCTCTTCCGGGGCGTCACGCTCGGCACCAGCGACGCCAACCTGAACGCGTCCTACCAGTATCTCTACGAGATCGCGCTGGCGACCCGGGTGCCCGGTCCGACCCCGTCCGACCTGCGCGACGACGTGGCCGTCCAACGGCGGGTCATCGACGGCCTGCAGTGGCTGCACGACCACTACTACGGCGACCAGGCCGGCGGCTACTACGGCAACTGGTTCAACTGGGAGATCGGCATCTCCGCCCACGTCAGCCGCACCCTCGTGCTGCTGCGCGACCAACTCGCCGAGCACCGCCCCGACCTCACCGCCACCTACGTCGCCTCGATGGACGCCTACCTGCGCAACGGCGAGAACGGCGACGTCGACCTCGACTCCCGCTTCCACACCGGCGCGAACCTCGCCGACATCACCACGAACCGCATGCTCCAGGGCGCCGTGCTCGGCGACGAGGCCCGGGTGGCCAAGGCGGTCGCCGACCAGTCGACGATCCTCGCGACCATCGACCCGTACCACCTCCAACACGGCGTCACCGACGGTTTCTACGCCGACGGCTCCTTCGTCCAGCACTCCTCGGTCGCCTACACCGGCTCCTACGGCACGGCGCTGCTCACCCGTGTCGTGCAGACCGTCAAGATCCTCGAAGGGACGGGCTACGTCCCGGACGGCGAGCTCGTCGAGACGGTGCGCGGCTGGGTGGTCGACAGCTTCGCCCCGCTGATCTTCGAGGGCTGGATGATGGAGATCGTCAAGGGCCGCTCGGTGTCCCGGACCAGCACGAACGGGTACGCCGCCGTCGCCGCCGTGGTGGAGGCCGTCACCGACCTGTCCGACCACGCCACCGGCGCCGACGCCACGGCGCTCAAGGGCTACGTCAAGCACGTGCGCGAGACGGCGACGGTGCCGCCCAATCCGACCGCGTTCGTCTCCCCCGCGTCCGTCGCCCGCTACGCCGACATCCTCGCCGACGCGTCGGTCCCGGCGGACGACCTCAACCCCGCCGCACGGAACGTGGCGTTCAACGCGATGGACAAGACCGTGCACCGGCGGCCCGGCTACGCCTTCGCCGTGGCCCGCAGCTCCGCGCGGATCAGCAAGTACGAGTACATGAGCGGCGAGAACCTCATGCCGTGGTTCCAGGGGGACGGCGCCCACTACCTGTACCTCGCCGGCGAGGACCAGACGCGGGCCTTCGGCGTCGACTACTACACGGCCGTCTCCCCCTACCGGCTCGCCGGCGTCACCGCCCCGGTGGAGGAGCGCCGGACCATACCCGAGCTCTACGGGGCGCTGTGGTACGACAATCCGGAGGCCGGCTTCACCTCGTCCTCCGAGGCGCAGAACACCTACGTCTACTTCCCCCGGGGCACCAACGCGTTCTCCGGCGGCGCCACCCTCGGCGCGTACGGCGCGGCCGGCCTGGTCCAGTCCGACGACGCCGCGTACGCCGCGCGGCGCGAGGGGCTGCTCCCCGACGACTTCGTGGTCTACCGCAACGCCGAGGCCACGAAGTCCTGGTTCATGTTCGACGACGAGATCGTGGTGCTCGTCGCGGGGCTGCGCGGCGCCGCGGGGCGCGCCGTGACCAGCACCCTCGACGCCCGGATCGCCGACGCGTCGGACGCCGTCGCGGTCACCGGCGGGCTCCGCGACGGCTCCGCCTGGTCCGGCACCGGCACCGCGCCGCTCGCCTGGTTGCGCTACGCCAACGAGACCCGGGGCACCGCCGTCGGGTACGCCTTCCTGGACCGGCAGCACCCGAACGTGGCGCTGGAGGAGGTGACCCGCGCCCATCGCCTCGTCCGCACGTCGAACCCGGACACCACCGTCACCAAGCAGGTGTTCTCCGTCTCCGTCGAGCGGCCGGCCGCCGCGGGCCCCGGCGAGTTCGCCTACGCCCTCGTCCCCGGCGCCTCCGCGGCACGCCTGCGGCGTGCTGCGACCGATGGCCCGCTGCGGGTGCTGGCCAACGGCCGCGACGCGCAGGCCGTCGAGCACGCCGGCCTGGGCCTGGTCGCCCTGAACGGCTTCGGCCGCGGCACGCACCGCGCCGGCCGCCTCCGCCTCGAAGGACCCGGTTCGGTGATCCTCCGCGAGGCCGGCGACGGCACCGTGTCGATCGCCGTGGCGGACCCGACGACGGAGCGGAACACGGTCTCGGTCCTCGTCCGCGGCCGAACGCTGCGCGCGCAGACCGCGGACGAGGGCGTCCGGATCAGCCGGGTCCCCGGCGGCACCCTGGTGAACGTGACCACCCGTCAGACGTACGGCCGGAGCCTGACCGCGACGATGCGGTAACGGGCCCTTCGTTCGTGGAGATCCTGTGGGGGATTGCCCGTCGCGCGAGACGGGGCGCCCCGCCCCGCGTCCCTCGAAGGAGAAGCGCACGTCGGAGGGGGAGTCATGAGGGAAGCGTTCCTGTGGTTGGCGTTGGTCGCGTTCGTGGCGTTACTGGCGGTGGCCACCCTGGCCGGCCGGTCCGGGCGGCGCCGGGGCGGCGGTGGGGGCAGCCACGGCGGCGGCGGCTCAAGTGGTGAGATCAGCTACGGAGACGGCGGCGGGGGCAGTGGTGGAGGCGGAGACGGCGGTGGCGGTGGGGGCGGCGGCGGCTGAGTCCGACGGACGGGGCCTCGCAATGCCGTGTTAACACGGCGCAATACGGGGAGGGTTGAGGTGGCAGGAGCGCATCGAACTCACTCGCCACCTGAACGAAAGGGCTCCGATGCGCTACTTACTGAGGAATCGTCCGCTGCTGCGGTGTACCACCGCCGCGGCGGCCGTCACGGCCGTGCTGTGTTCCCTCGCACCGGCCGCCAGTGCGGCAGAGCGTCCGACGACGCCCGCCGGGCCGTCCGCGGCGCCCACCGCCGACGCGCCCTTCGTCACCCAGCCCACCCTCGTCGCACCCGGTCTGACCACCACCACGACCGGCGAGGTGTCCGACGAACTGATCCTGGCCACGCCCGGCAACTCGGGCACCGGCGGCGGCGACCTCGCCATCTACGACAACAGCGGCCAGCTGATCTGGACGCGTGCCGCGACCGGCGGCGGCATGTACTACGACTTCGAGCCCGTCACCTTCCGTGGCCAGCCCGCGCTGGCCACGTTCAGCGTCGCCTCGTTCGGCGGGACCGGGACCCGGTGCGTCATCCTGGACACCTCGTACAACGAGATCGCGTCGTTCACGATGCAGGGCAGCAACCTCCCGCTCGACCCGCACGACGTCGAGTTCAGCCCCGACGGCACCAAGGTGCTGCTGCAGAGCTACGCCTCCGCCACGTATGACCTCAGCCCGTACGGCGGCCCGAGCAACGCGACGATCATGAACCCGGTGATCCAGGAGATCGACCTGAACACGAACCAGGTCACCTTCCAGTGGAGCGCCATCGAGAACATCCCCGTCACCGAGACCACGGAGTCGCTCACCGGCGGCTTCGGCTTCTTCGACCTCTACCACACGAACTCGCTGGAGTACGACACGGACGGCAACCTGCTGGTCAGCGCCCGTAACACCAGCACCGTCTACAAGATCGACATCGACACCGGCGACATCATCTGGCGCTTCGGCGGGGAGAACAGCGACTTCACCTTCGCCGGCGGTTCGGCCGCCATGCCCAGCTACCAGCACGACGCCCGGCGCCTGCCGGACGGCAGCCTCTCGGTGTTCGACAACGGCAACGCCCACTCCCCCGCCACCTCCCGGGGCACCGTCTACGACATCGACGAACAGGCCATGACCGCCACGCTCGTGGCGGACATGCGGCCCAGCTCGCCGCTCTTCGGCATGTACGTCGGGAACAACCGGCTGCTGGAAAACGGCAACTTCCTCGTCTCCTACGGCAACACCGGGCAGTTCGCGGAGTACCGGGACGGGCAGCAGGTGTTCACCGGCCGCTTCGACCAGGGCTACGTGACCTACCGCACCGAGCGCGCCGAATGGGAGGCCACCCCGTCCGTGCCGCCGGACGTCGTGGTGGACGAGTCCGCCGACGACGGCAGCAGCCGCGTCTCCGTGAGCTGGAACGGCGCCACCGAGGTGGAGCGGTGGCGGATCGAGGCCGGGCCCGGCCAGGGCGAGCTCACCGAACTGGCCACCGTGGACAAGACCGGCTTCGAGACGGCGGCCCGGGTGGCCGCGCCCGAGGACGACACGGTCTACCGCGTCACCGCCCTCGACGCGTCCGGGGAGCCGCTCGGAGAGCCGCGGACCCTCACCCCGTAGGTCCCCCGTCCCCGACACCCACGCCGTGCCCCACCACCCTCGCGGTGGTGGGGCACGGCCGGCGTCAGGCGTCGGGGGGCAGTTCCAGCACCGCGAACGTGGCGCCCCACGGGTCGGAGAGCACCGCGAGCCCGCGCCCGGTGGCGTCCGCGCCCGTGTGCCTGACCGTGCCGCCGTGGTCCGCCGCGAGGGCGGCGGTCCCGGCGGCGTCGGTGACCCCGAAATAGGGCATCCAGAACGGCTCGACGTCGGACCCCGCGAGCACGGTCCGGCCGGCCACGGCCACGCCGCCGTCCCCGCCGTTGTCGGCGCCGTTGTCCGCGTCGAGCAGGTACGCGGCGTAGTCCGGGCTGCCGGCCGCCGCGTGCGCGGCGGTTCTGAGCCCGAGCACCGCCCGGTAGAAGGAGTCCGCCGCCGGGACGTCGCGCACCGCGAGCTCCGCCCAGCACAGCGCGCCGGGCGCGCCGACCAGCCCGGCGCCTTGGTGCGCCAGGGGCTGCCAGAACCCGACATGCGCCCCGGCCGCGTCGGCGGCGAACAGGCTCCGGCCCTGGATCCCGAAGTCCCGGGGCCCGTCCTTGACCTCGCCGCCGGCCGCGACGATCCGCTCGGCCAGCGCGTCGGCCCGGTCCGTCGCGAAGGTGACGACCCAGGCGCCCGTCCCCTCCTCACCGTTCGCGATGCCCGCGACCATGTGCCTCGCGTGGGTGGCGTAGGCGTAGTCGTCGAAGACCGCCCCGGCGTGCACGTACCGCCAGCCGAGGACGTCGGCGTAGAAACGCTGCGCGGCGGCCGGTTCGGGAGCCAGGAGATCCGCCCAGCACAGCGCGCCGGGCGGGTACGACGTCGGTTCGGGCACGAGTGGTCTCCTCTCTGGGAGAGACCCTATCCCGGGACTGCCGTACGTCATTGTCGACGACCAGACGTCATAGTCGAACCACAAGCATTGACGTGCGCTCATCACGGCTGCAGGATGCGGAATGATCGTCCGACGGTGAACGACGGGGTGAAACTCCATGGACTTGACGGAACGTAGGCAAGAGCCCGCGGACGGCTCGGAGCCCGTCGCGATCGTCGGCATGTCGCTCCGGGTCCCCGGCAGCCCCGGCCTCGACGACTTCTGGGCCAACGTGGCGGGCGGGGTGGAGTCGGTCACCCGCTTCGACGAGGACGAACTCCGCGCCGCCGGGATCGCCGAGGCCGATCTGGCGGACCCCACCTACATCAGGGCCAAGCCGATTCTGGAGGATGTCGCCGAGTTCGACGCCGCCTTCTTCGGCCTGACACCCCGTGAGGCGCAGGCGCGCGACCCCCAGCACCGGCTGTTCCTGGAGTCGGCCTACACCGCGCTGGAACACGCCGGCTACGACCCGTTCGGCGTGCCCGGCGCGGTCGGCGTCTACGGCGGCGGCGCGCCCAACTTCTACCGCGAATGGAACGTCAACTCGCATCCGTCGGCCGCGGCGTTCCTCGGCGACGTCGGCGTGGTGCTCGCCAACGCGACCGACTACATCACCACCGCCGTCTCCTACCAGCTCGGCCTGACCGGGCCGAGCGCGAACGTGGTGACGGCCTGTTCGACGTCGCTGGTCGCCGTGCACCTGGCCTGCCAGGCGCTGCGCGCCGGCGAATGCGACGCGGCCGTCGCGGGCGGGGTGCAGGTCGAGCTGCCCCGGATCACGGGCTACCGGTCCGCCGAGGGCGGGATGTTCTCGCTGACCGGCCGGGTGCGGCCGTTCGACGCCGCGGCCGACGGCACCATCTTCGGCACCGGCGTCGGCGCCGTGGTGCTCAAACGCTGGCGCGACGCGGTCGCCGACCGGGACCAGGTGCACGGCGTGATCCGCGCCTCGGCGATCAACAACGACGGAGCGCTCAAGGCCGGGTTCACCGCCCCCAGCGTGCGCGGCCAGGCGGCGTTGATCCGCCGGGCCATGACCACGTTCGGCATCGACCCCGAGCGGATCGGCTACGTGGAGGCGCACGGCACCGGCACCCGGGTCGGCGACCCGATCGAGGTGGCCGCGCTCACCCGGGCGTACCGCGAGCTCGGCATGACCGGCGTCCGCAGCTGCCCGATCGGGTCGGTGAAGGGCAACGTGGGGCATCTGGGGCCGGCCGCCGGCGTGGTCGGCCTGATCAAGGCGGTGCTGGCGATCAGGGAGGGGCGGATACCGCCCAGCATCAACTACGCGGAGCCGAACCCTGAGATCGACTTCGAACAGGGCCCGTTCTACGTCAACACCGAGCTCTCGCCGTGGCCCGAGCACCAGCCGACCCGGCTGGCGGCGGTCAGCTCCTTCGGCGTCGGCGGCACCAACGCGCATGTGGTGGTCGCCGAGCCCCCGGCGGTGCCGCCGGCCGCCGCCACCGCCGGTGTCACGGGGATGACCGCCGGCCAGGCCCGCGCGGCGGTGCCCCCCACCGCGGCGTCCCCGGCGTCGGCGGTCGGGGTGTCCGCCGAACCGGCGCCGCGGCGCCCGTTGTTGCTGCCGCTCTCCGCCCGGGCTGCCGAACCCCTCGCCGCCGCCGGCGGGCGGCTCGCCGAACATCTGGAGGCGCATCCCGAGCTCAGCCTCCGGGACGTCGCGGCCACCCTCAGCTGCGGCCGCCCGCAGCTGAGCCACCGCACCGCCGTGGTGGTCGGCGAGGAGGGCGCGCCGAAGGCGCTCCGCTCGGTGCCCGAGCACCGGATCGCGCCGGCCGGGGACGGCCGCCTCCCGGTCGCGTTCCTCTTCCCGGGCCAGGGCTCCCAGCATCTCGGCATGGGCCGGGCGCTGTACCTCCAGGAGCCGGTGTTCCGCGACGCGCTGGACGAATGCGCCGACCTCGCCCGGCCGCTGCTGGACGAGGATCTGCGCGCGGTCATGTTCGCCGCCGACGGGCCGGGCGCGGCGGAGAAGCTGACCCAAACCCGGCTCGCCCAGCCGGCGCTGTTCGCCGTCGAGTACGCGACGGCGCGGCTGCTGGCCGCGTGGGGTCTGTCCCCCACCGGCATGGTCGGGCACAGCGTCGGGGAGTACACCGCGGCCTGCCTCGCCGGCGTCTTCTCGCTGCCCGACACCGTGCGCCTGGTGGCCAGGCGCGGCGCGCTCGTCCAGCAGCTGCCGGGCGGCGGCATGATGGCCGTGCAGGTGCCGGCGGACGAGCTCGCCGACCTCGACGGGGTGGACGTCGCGGCCTACAACGGCGCACGGCTCACCGTCGTCTCGGGCCCCGAGGAGGCGATCGAGGCGGCCGCCGCCCGGCTCGCGGAGCGCGGCGTCACGGGGCGCCGGCTGCACACCTCGCACGCCTTCCACTCCGCCATGATGGAGCCGGCGCTCGACGCCTTCGCCGCCGAACTGGCCCAGGTGGAGCTGCGCGCGCCGCGGCTGCCGTTCGTCTCCAACGTCACCGGCGACTGGATCACCGACGAGCAGGCCACCGACCCGGCCTACTGGGTCGGACATCTGCGGGCACCCGTCCGCTTCGCGCCCAGCGTCGCCCTGCTGCTTCAGGACGCCGACCGGCTGCTGGTCGAGGTGGGTCCCGGACAGGTGCTCAGCGGACTGGCCCGCGCCCAGGCCGTGGCGGCCGGCAGTCGCGACCGGACCATCGAACCGACCATGCCGATGCCGCAGGGGGACGAGGACGGCGCCGCCCGGATGGCCAGGGCGGTCGGCACGCTGTGGAGCGCCGGTGCCGCGGTCGACTGGCAGGCGTACTGGGGCGAGGACTGGCGCCGGGTGCCGCTGCCCACCTACCCGTTCCAGCGGAAGACGCACTGGCTCGACCCGGTCGCCGCCCCCGCGGTCGCCGAGGAACCGAGCCGGCCGGAGCCGGAGGAGGGCCGCCGGCCGATCGAACGGGCGCTGTTCCAGCCCGAATGGCGGGAGGACCGGCCGGCGGGTCCCGACCCCGTGGGGACGGCGCCTCTCGCCACCACCTGGCTGGTGTTCCGCCGGGGCACCGGCCTCGACGAGATCGTCAACCGGCTGCGGCGGGCCGGCGGCGAGGTGGTCACCGTCGAACCGGGCCCGCGCTACGAGCGGATGACCGGCGGTCGCTACCTGCTGCGGCCCGGCGTCCGGGAGGACTACGACCTGCTGGTCGCGTCGTTGGCCGCCGACGGCCTGGCTCCGCGCCGGATCCTGCACGGCTGGCTGTTCGGGCCGGCCACGGACGCGGACGACGACAGCACCGGCGGCTGGCTCGACCTGGGCTTCTTCAGCGTGCTGTTCCTCGCCCAGGCGCTGGCCGAGCACTCTTCCGCGCTGGCACCTGGCCTGCTGTGGGACGTGGTGGGCTCGCGCACCCGGTCGGTGTCGGGCGCCGAACTCCTGGAGCCGGCCCGCGCGGCGGTGTCCGGCGTCTGCGACGTGATGGCCAAGGAACTGCCCGAGGTGGTCGTCCGCTGCGTCGACGTCGCCGAACACCGTTTCGCCGAGGGCCTGTCGGAGGAGCTGGGCCGGACCGGCGCGCGCTGGGTGGCGCTGCGCGGCCGCAAGCGCTGGCTGCTCGGCTATCGCGAGGTGCCGGAGCCGCGGACCGCGGGCACCGCGGGGCCGCTGCGGGAACGCGGCACGTACCTGATCACCGGCGGCCTCGGCGGGATCGGCCTCACCGTGGCCGAGGCGCTGGCCCGGGCCGTGCGGGCCCGGCTGGTGCTGACGGCGCGTTCGCCGCTTCCGGCCCGCGAGGACTGGGACCGGCTACTGGCCGGCGGGGCCGGCGAGGGGACCGGGGGCGGGGCAGCCGGGCCGGGCGCCGACGTGCTGGCCACCCTCCGCTGGTTGCGGCGGATCGAGGAGTACGGCGCCGAGGTGCTGGTGTGCCGGGCCGACGTCGCCGACGAGGACGCCATGCGGAGCGTGGTGGACGCGGCGGAGCGCCGTTTCGGGCCGATCCACGGGGTGTTCCACACCGCGGGCGTGCCGGGCGGCGGGCTGCTGGCGATCAAGACCCGGGCCGAGGCCGAGCGGGTGATGTCCGCGAAGGTCGCCGGCACCCTCGTGCTGGACCGGCTGCTCGGCGACCGGGTGGAGCTGATGGTGCTCTTCTCCTCGATCGTCTCGGTGGCCGGCAATCTGGGGCAGACGGACTACGCCGCGGCCAACGCCTTCCTCGACGCGTACGCCCACGCCCGGACCGCCGAGGGACCCGGGTTCACGGTCTCCGTCAACTGGGACGCCTGGAGCGACGTCGGCATGGCCGCGAAGGCGGACGCGCTGGCCCCCGCCGCGTTCCGCGCGCTGCAGACCGGGGCCGCGACGGAGATGGGCTCGCTCGTGACGCGCCCCGCGGCACGGGTGCCCGCGCCGCGCGGGCCGATCGACGAACCGGCCGTCGCGGCGGTCGAGTCACCGGCCGAACCGGCGGCGGAATCCGGGGCCGCGTCCGCGCCCGGAGCCGGCGGGCATCCGCTGCTGGGCGTGCGGAAGGACGGGCCCGACGGGGAGATCAGCTACCGCGTCTCCATGGACGCCACCTCGCACTGGCTGACCCTGGAACACCTGGTGGCCGGCACGCCCGTCTGGCCGGCGACCGCCTATCTGGAGATGGCCCGCGCCGCCGGCTCAGAGGCGCTGGCGGGCGACGCCGGAGGGCCGGCCGCGGCCGACGCGCCGATCCTGCTGAACGACGTGACGTTCCTCGCCGTGCTGACGCTGGCCGAACGCCGCACGCTGCGCACCACGCTGGTGCCCGAACGGGAGTCGCTGCGCTTCACCATCTCCAGCTCCGCCGACGAGGAGGAGTGGACCGAGCACGTCACGGGACTGGTCCGCGAGGCGCCGGCCGGCCGGCCGCCGGTGCACGACCTCGACGTGCTGCGGGAGTGCTTCCCGGTGGTCAAGCCCGACACCGAGTCCTTCGCCCCCCAGATCGGGCTGGTCGACTTCGGTCCCCGCTGGATCAGCATGGCGGAGATACGCCGCGACGACTCCTCCACGCTGGCCCGGATCGAGCTGCCGGAGGCCTACGTCGCCGAGTTGCCCGACTATCCGCTGCATCCGGCGCTTCTGGACGCCGCCACCTCGAACGCGGTGTGGCTGCCCGAACTCGCCGACACCGGCGAGAGCTACCTGCCCTTCTCGATCAGCGACATCACCGTATGGGCGCCGTTGCCGCCCACCATCCACGCGTTCTCGCGGCGGCGCGGTTCGATGAGGAACCTGATCACGTTCGACATCACGGTCACCGACGACGCGGGCCGGGAGCTCGTGGACCTCTCGGGATACACCAGCCGCGTCTGGGACCCGACGCTTTTCCGCGAGGCGGTCACCGACCTGGCCGAACAGAGCGGCGGATCCGCACCGGCCGGTGCCCCGGCCGCGGATCCGGTGCCCGACGCCGCGCCGGGTCTCGGCGGCGACTTCGCGATCCGGCCAGAGGAGGGCGTGCGCGCGCTGTGGCACATACTCGGCGAGCGCCTCGGGCCGCAGGTGGTGGTCGTGCCCGAGGGCGTCCACGACCGGCTGCGCACGGTGGAGCGGCTCACCCAGAACGTCATCGCCGGCGCTCCCCCCGCCGGCACCGCCGCCGGCCCGTCCGACGTCGGCCCCACGGCGATCGCCGCGACGGCCCCGGCCGCCGACGCGGCGACGCCGCACGAGCGGCTCGCCCGACTGTGGGCGGACGCGCTGGGCATCGAGGGGGTGGAACTCGACGACGACTTCTTCGCGCTCGGCGGGAACTCCCTCGTCGCGGTCCAGCTGGCGGCGCGGGTGCGCAGCGAGTTCGACACCGACCTGCCCATCGCCACCCTGATCCAGAACCCCACCGTCCGGGCGATCGCCGGGATAATCAGCCCATGAGCACGCCGACCGGCGACCCGTGGATCCCGTTCCCCTCGCGTACGGGGGCGGCGACCCGCCTCTTCTGCTTCCCGTGCGCCGGGCGGGGCGCGTCGGTCTACCGGTCCTGGCAGCGGCTCCTGGAACCGGACGTCGAGGTCGTGCCGATCCAGCTGCCGGGCCGCGAGGGGCGGGCGACGGAGCGGCCCCACACGGACATGGACAGCCTGATGGCCGATCTGCTCCCGGTGCTGCGCGGGCACCTGACGGGCCGGTACGCGCTGTTCGGCCACAGCCTCGGCGCCGCCGTCGCCTTCGAGGCGGCGCGCCGGCTCCAGGCGGAAGGTCGGCCGCCGAGCCGGCTGGTCGTCGCGGCCCAACGACCGCCGCACGAGCCGAGCGACCGCGCGCCGCTGCACGACCTGCCGCGCGCCGCGTTCCTGACGATGCTGGGCCTGTACGGGCAGGTCCCGGTGGAGCTCTTCGACGATCCGGCGGCCGTCGAGTTGGCCGCGACCGGACTGCGGGCCGACTTCACGCTGCTGGAGACCTACGCGACGCCCGTCGAGCCGGGCCTGAGCTGCCCCGTCACCGCGTTGGCCGGCCTCGCCGACCACAGCGTGCCGCCCAGCCTGATGCGCGCGTGGCGCCACCTGACGACGGGCGCCTTCGCGTTCCGCCCGATCCCGGGCGACCACTTCTTCGTCCACCAACGCGCCGCGGAGATCACCGGCCTACTCCGCGACGCGCTCGTCTAGGTCCTGTCCGGTCGGTCGGATCGCCACTTGTACGAATGGGGGCACCTCCCAGACGGAGTCTGGGGGACGCACTTGGGCGATTCGGTAACGCAGCGAGGTGCGGTGGCATGGGGGTCCCCGGTCCCCCCGGACGGAGTCTGGGGGAGGCGTGGGCCCGGCAAGACCGGCCGGACAGGGCCTGGTCGCCCGCCGCCGTCCCCCCCGCCTCCCCGCAACGGGACGGCGGCGGGCCGGTTCTGGCGAGCGCCGACGCTCAGCCGCCCGCGGACTGGCGGGCGGCGGCGAGTTGGTGGAGTGCCTGGGCGGCGACCTGGCTGCCCTTGGGGAGCAGCGGCGGCTCGTAGGTCCAGGCGTGGCCGACCCAGGGGTCGCCGAGGTGGTTGTCCGGCACCGGCGTGATGCGCAGCAGGGCGCGCCACAGCGGGTCGAGCACCGGGCCGTAGACCCGGGCGTCCTCGCGGTCGGCCACCATCATCACGTGCACCCCGACCGACGGGCCCTCGTCCGCGAGGTAGCGGAGCTGGGTGACCGAGCGGTCGTCGAAACCGTGCGGGAAGTCGTGCACGATCAGCAGTTGGTCGGCGGTGTCGACGTCGGCCGGCAGGGCGTCGGCGGCGCCGCTGCGGATGGCCATCTGCACCAGGTCGACCCGCTGGGTGAGCTTCGCCAGCGTGGTGCTCACGCCGGGGACGCCGGCCGCCGGGGGCTCGCGCAGCGCGCCGGTCTCCAGCAGCGGGGCGAGCGCGGCGGAGGCGGAGCCCGCCGGGTCGATGACGTGCACCCGGAAGTCGCCCACCGGGTGCACGGCCAGCAGCCGGGCCGCGATGGCGGTCGCGGTCTCCGCGCCGAGCCGGCGCAGCTCGTGGGAGTCGACGAGCGCGGACTCGACCGAACCCGCACCGCGCCCGCAGTCGATCCACAGGCCGCGCTCCAGCGGCAGCCGCACCAGCATCGGGATCCGCAGGTCCGGGCATTCGGGGAGGCTGAGGTCGCCGAGGCGCAGCGCCATCGGCGCCTCGGTCGGCACCCGGTATGCCTGCCACGCCGGGTTGTCCCAGCGGGCGTAGGCCGGCGGCAGGGCCGGCTCGACGACCCCGGACTCGGCCTCCAGCTGGGCCAGGTCGCGGTCGAAGGCGGCGCGCGCCTGGTCCACCAGCTGGGTGTGCTTGGCGCGGGCTTCGGCCCTGGCCTGGTCGGCGACCTGGCCGATGCGGTTGCGCGGATCGGAGAGCACCCGCTCCAGTTCCTGGTCCATGCGGGAGTCGGCGAAGTCGACGGCGCTGCGGTACGCCGCCGCGGTGCGGGCCAGGTCCTCGAACATGCCCCAGACCTGGTTGTAGAGCCGCTCGTCCATGCTCCAGCCGGCGGCGTCGCCGGCCACGGGCTGGGCGGGCTGGCCCGGCTGCGCGGGAGCCGGGGCGGGAGCGGGTGCGGCCGTCGCGGCGGCGGGGGCCGACGCCTGGCGGTCGGGGTGCTGGTAGTTGATCCGGCCGCCGGTGGAACCACTGGAACCGCTGGAGCCGGTGGAACCACTGGAACCGCTGGCGGAGGCGTCGCTGGGCCGCGGCGGCGGCACGGAACGGGCCATGCCGTTGGCCACCGCCTCGTTGATGGTGTCCGCCAACTGCTGTGCCTGTGGCAGGCCCTGGTCGTCGAGCATGGCGGCCAGCCCGCCCGCGTACCCCTGGCCGACGGCCCGCACCTTCCAGGCGTCGTTCCTGCGGTAGATCTCCAGGGCGACCACGGCCGACTCGGTGTCGAGGTCGACCAGCGTGTAGCTGGCGATCCCGGTGCCGTCGAGGCCGGTGGCGGCGACGATCGGGGCGGTCATCCCGCCGAAGCTGGTCGGCCCGCCGGGCACCGTGGGCACGGCGAGCATCACGTTGACCCGGTGCACGTCGGCGGGCAACGCGTCGAGGTCGACGGCGAGTCGGTGATCGGCGGCCGCCTGCCGGGACACCTCGATGCCGGGCAGCTGGGGCGAGGCGGGGTGGGCGATCCACGCGGCGTCCCGCATCCGCCACTCGTCGTCGTTGAGGGTCACCCCGGCCACGATCGGCTGCCCGGCCGAGACCCGGATCTCCAGTCGGGTGTCGGGAAGGGGATGGTTCTGCCCGCGGATCAGCTCGGCCGTCATCGTGCGCCTCGAATTTCCTTCGCTCGTCGGTGCCTGGGGGCGATGAGAGGGGGTCGGGCCCGGCGGGCGGCAGACGACCGCCGGGCCCGGTCCGGGTCGGGAGCGCGGCGGCGCGGCACACGCCGCCGCGTAACGCTTGCTACAGGTACGGGATCAGCGCCGGCAGCAGGTCCTGGAAGGTGCGGCCGTTGGCGGCCTCGCCGATGGCGGTCATCTGCCAACCGGCGCCCTGGCGGTGCACCTTGGCCATGACCTGCGCCGTGTACTGCCCGCCGCCGGTCAGCGTGTACCGCGCCAGCTCCTGGCCGTTGGTCTCGTCGACCAGGCGGCAGAACGCGTTCGCCACCTCGGCGAAGGTCTGCCCGGTGAAGGAGTTCACGGTGAAGATGATCTGGTCGATGTGCACCGGCACCCGCTGCAGATCGACCAGGATCGCCTCGTCGTCGCCGCCCTGCCCGGCACCGCCGACCAGGTTGTCACCGGTGTGCCGCACCGAACCGTCGTCGCTCACCAGATGCTGGAAGAAGACGACGTCCTTCGGCTGCTTGTCGGCGAAAAGCACCGCCGAGGCGTCGAGGTCGACCTCCCGGGTCCTGGACCCGAAAAGTCCCCTGCGGGGAGCGGACTGCCAGCCAAGGCCCATCCGCACCGCGGTCAGGGTGCCCCCGTCGGACTTCTGCAGGTTGATCGCCTGCCCCTTGGACAAGTTGAGGCTCACGTGCTGTCCCTTCCTGGTTCACTCGACCGCCTTCGCCGACGGTTCCCACGACCCTACGCAGCCCCACTGACGCTCCGGCCGCCGCGGCCCCTCTTTGTGTCGTTCTTGCAACACACCCGATCGATTTCCCTGATCTGGGATAGTCTCCCGAATATGAGACGGGAGGGCATGGACGGGCGACTGGCGGAGCGGCTCGCGGCACTGCGGGAGGAGCGCGGCTGGTCGCTGGAGGAGTTGGCGCGGCGCACCTCGGTGAGTCGGTCGACGCTGTCGCGGCTGGAGCGTGGCGAGATCAGCCCGACCGCCACGCTGCTCAACACCCTCTGCGCGGCGTACCAGCGGACGATGTCCCGGCTGCTGGCCGAGGTGGAGCCGGAGCCGCCGCGGCTGATGCGGGCCGACCGGCAGCAGGTCTGGCGGGACGAGGGCGCGGGCTTCACCCGCCGCTCGGTGTCGCCGCCGCATCCGGGGCTGCGCGGCGAGGTGGTCGAATGCGTGCTGCGTCCTGGCGCCGACCTGGTGTACGACGAGCCGGGGGTGCCGGGGCTGGAACAGCACCTGTGGCTGCTGGCGGGCGCGCTGGAGGTCACCGTGGGCGATGCGGAGCACGCGCTGCGGGCCGGTGACTGCCTGCGGTTCCGGGTATGGGACCGCACGCGGTTCCGCTGCCCCGGGCCCGAGGCGGCGCGCTACGCGCTGCTGGTGGTGCCGCCGTGAGCGCGCCACGACTCGGACGGGAAACGAACAGGAGCGAGACGAGGAGCGGCACCGTGCACACCATCACCCGGCTCTCGGGGGACGACTTCCCCGGCTGCGTGGACGATCTGGCGGACGTGCTGGCCGAGGTGGTCGCGGACGGCGCCTCGGTCGGCTTCGTCTCCCCCTTCGAGCGGTCGGCCGCGGCGGCCTGGTGGCACGCGCGGCACCCGGCGGTCGCCGACGGCAGCCTGACCGTGTGGGTCTGCCACGGTCCCGACGGCCTCGCCGGCACGGTGAGCCTCGCCCTGGAGCCCAAGCCGAACGGGCGGCACCGCGGCGAGGTGCTCAAGCTGCTGGTGCGCCCCGGCGCCCGCAAGCGCGGGCTCGGGCGCGAGTTGCTCGCCACGGCGGAGCACACCGCCGCGCGCGCCGGCGTGACGCTGCTGATGCTGGACACCGTGACCGACAGCCCGGCGGATCGGCTCTACCACTCCGCCGGCTGGACCCGCTACGGCGTCGTCCCCGACTACGCCGCCGACCCGGCCGGGGTGCTGGAGGACTGCAGCTTCTTCTACAAGCGGCTGGTGTGACCGCCCGCGGCCCGGGCGCGCCGGATCACCCCTTGATCGATCCGGCGGCCAGGCCGCTCATGACGTGGCGTTGTAGCGCGATGAAAAGGACCAGGATGGGGATGACCGCCAGCAGCAGGGTGGGGAAGACCTTCGTGTAGTCGGCCGAATAGGCGCCGACCGCCGCGTAGACGCCGGTGGTGACCGTGTAGACGCCGCTGCCGGGGCCGAGGATGACCTGCGGGCTGGCGAAGTCGTTCCAGACGCTGAGCGAGTTCAGGATGAAGACGGTCACGACGATCGGCCGCATCAGCGGGAAGATGATGCGCCACAGCGTGTAGTTGGCGCCGGCGCCGTCGATGGCCGCCGCCTCGTCCAGCGCCCGGGGCAGCACCCGGATGAAGCCGACGAACACGAAAAGCGTGAACGGGACCGCGGTGGCGGTCATGAACAGCACCAGGCCGGGCAGCGTGCCCATCAGGTCCAGCTCGCGCAGCACGAAGATCACCGGGATGAGGATCACCTGCGTGGGAACGAACATGCCCGCCACGAAGAACATCAGCAGCAGCCGGAACATCCGGGTCGAGGTGCGGGCCAGCACATAGGCGGCCGGGGTGCACACGCCGATGGCCAGGACGTTGACGGAGGCCACCAGGACCAGCGTGACGGCGTAGCCGTAGGGGACGCTGAAGTCCGGGTTGCTCCAGGCATCGGTCAGATGGACCGTGGTGGCCGACCCGAGATCGATGGTGAACGGGCTGGTCAGGATGTCCTGCTGGTCCTTGAAGGCGTTGATGACCAGGATGTACATCGGCACCAGCATGAAAAGCGAGAGCAGCGACACGAACCCGATGCGCGTCGAGGTCGCCAGACGGGACGAGGTTCTCATCCGACCGACTCCGCCCCCTCCTCTGCCCGCCGGCGGAGCGCCAGCACGGTGAACGCCAGGACGGCGGCCGCGATGACCAGCACCACCGCCTGGGCCGAGGCGAGCCCGATCTTCCGCTCGGGGAAGGAGACGGCGAGGATCGAGTACGCCAGCGTCTTGGTGGAGCCGGCGGGGCCGCCCCCGGTGAGCGAGACCACCACGTCATAGGTCTTCAGCAGGGAGATGCCCGAGGTGATGATCGCGACCGTCACCGTCGGGGCCAGCGCCGGCCAGGTGACGGCGCGGAACACCTGCCAGCGGCCGGCGCCGTCGATCCGCGCGGCCTCGACCAGGTCGGCGGAGATGGTCTGCAACCCGGCCAGGTAGAGGATCAGCTGGACGCCGAAGAGGGACCAGGCGATGACGAGGATCATCGTCCACAGCGCCCACGTCTCGTTCGACAGGAACGGCAAGGAGGAGGCGCCGACCTTCTCCATCATCGTGTTGACCACGCCCTGCGGGCCGAGCATCGCCTGCCAGAGGAAGCCGACCACCAGCGCGCTGAGCACGTGGGGGTAGAACATCACGACCCGGCCGAAGGTGTTGAACCGGTTGGTCTGGCGGAGCAGCAGCGCGAGGCCGAGCGCCGCGACGTTGACGATGACCGCGCCGGCCACCGCGACGATCCCGGTGACCACCATCGCGCCGGTGATGTCCGAGGAGGCGAAGACGTCCCGATAGTTCTCCAGGCCGATGAACTCGGGCGCCTGCGTCGGGAACCCGTTGTAGTCGGTGAGGCTGTAGTAGAAGGCGTAGCCGACGGGCACGACGAGCAGGCCCACGTAGATCACGACGGCGGGGACGACCATGCCGGCGCGCGCGCCCGCCTCGCGCCATCCCCGCCGCCGCGCGGCTGTTTTCCGCACCATGGTCAACGGCTCTCGCTGATCCACTGGTCTATCGCCTCGGCCGCCTGCTCGGGGGTCTGGCCGGTGTACAGGCCCTGCGCGACCTCGGTGAACTTCGGGTTGAAGCCGGTGACGGGCAGCCGGTTGTCGCCGGAGCCCTCGCCCACCGCGGCCAGTTCGGGCGCCTCGTCGACGATGGCCTGCACCTCCTCGCCCAACGGGGTCTGCTCGACGGCCATGCCCTGCCGGAAGATGCCGTCGGCGAGCAGTTGGGTCTCGATGGCGGCCTCGTCGGTCACCAGGTACTCGACGAGTTGCTGGGCGCCGTCCGGGTTGCCCGTGCCCTGCCAGATCATGTACGGGTCGGCCATGGTGGCGCCCTGCGGGCCCGGGTAGGGCTGGCCCTCGTCCACCGGCGGTGAGAACGCGCCGACCTCGAACGGCAGCTCGCCGGCCGCGTCCAGGGTGGCGAGGAACCAGCTGCCGTTCGGGTAGAGGCCGACGTCGCCGGCGACGAAGTTGCCGTCCGCGGTGGTCGGGTCGAGGCCCACGTCGTCCTGCGCGACGTAGCCGGCGCCGAGCCAGTCCGCGTAGTGCTCGAACATCGGCAGATAGGCGTCGCCGACCGCCAGCGCCTCCTCGGTGACCGCGCTCTGCCACCGCGGGTGGGTGGTGTTCAGGGTCGGGTGGAACAGCTGCTGGAGCTGGAGGCCGGTCTGCCACTGGCCGGCGGTCTGCATCGGCGTGTACCCGGCGTCGTCGAGCTGGCCGAGTGCGTCAGTGAACTCCGCCCAGGTGGTGGGCGTCTCGGATATGCCCGCCTCCTCGAAGGCGGTCTTGTTGTAGAAGACCAGGGACTGGGCCTGCGAGCCGACGCCGACCACGTAACGGGCGCCGTCCAGCGCGTAGTCCTCGACCATCGGGGTGTCCGCGACCCAGTTCAGATCGCCGAGGTCGAGCAGTTCGGGGGCGGTGTCATCGTCGGGGAAGATCGACTGGATCACGTCGGGCGCGGTGCCCGCCGCGAGCTGCTGCGGGAAGGTCTCGGCCACCGACTTGCCGGTCGGCCCCTCGATCTTGACGTCGAGTCCGGTCTCCTGCTCGAAGGGGCGGACCAGGTCCTCCCAGTACGCCTGGTCCAGGTTGTCGGTGAGGTTCACCAGCATCCGCACCTCGTCCGGATTGCTACCGCCGCCGGAGTCGTCGGCGCAGCCGGTGAGGACGAGCAGCAGGCCGGTGCCCGCCACCAGGGTGGTGCGGCCACGGCGCCGTCTGAGTGTTGACATCGTTGTCTCCAGGTGTGCTCACGGGGGGTCAGGGGGCGCCCTGGTAGGGCAGGGGGCCGACGACGGACACGTCGGTGGCGCGGTCGCTCCGGTCGACGCGGTAGATGCCGTCGTTGGCGACGAAGAACATGGGGGCGTCCGGGTAGCGGAGCTCCTCGGGGAGGTCCTCCCGGTCGGTCCAGGCGAAGAACTCGCGGGCGAACGTGGCCCGATCCTTGCGGCCGTACAGGTGCAGGTCGCCGGCGGTGAGCGGGCTCAGCACACACCAGTGCGGGCCGTACTCGGCGTAGAAGGCGCGCTCGCTGACCAGCACGGACTGCCGGTCGTGGGCCGCGAACACGGTGTCCCAGAAGTCCTCGGGGAGGCCGCCGTGGGAGCACGCGTGCGACACCAGGAACAGCAGGTCGTGGGCGTGCCAGGCGGTGCTGGGGGCGACGTCCGCCTCGTTGTGCCAGCCGGTCGCCGAGGTGAAGTAGCCGGCGGGCGTCTGGTGCCGCGCGTAGGTGCGCAGGCAGGCGGTGACGAAGTCCGCGAGCTCCGGGTCCGGCGCCTCCCGCAGCACCTGCTCGACGCCGTGCAGGGTCAGGCCCATGCCGGCGATGAGCATGGGGGTGTCGGTCCTGCGGGCCCGGTCGCCGGTGACGTACCAGTAGCGGTGGAAACGGGTCAGGCCGTCGTCGTCCGTCCAGTGGGAACGCGCCACGTGCCGGCACAGCCGGACCGCCTCGTCGAGGTACCTGGGGGTGTCGTACCGGCGGGCGGCGAGCACCAGCGGCGCGATCATCAGCCCGTAGTACTCAGCCGGTTCGAGGATTCCGCCGTCCCGCCGGTCCCGGACGCTGCGGAACGCGCCGGTGCTGTCCGGGTCCGGCACGCCGGGGTGGTGGAACAGCTCGATGAGGGTGTCCAGATCCTTGGGGATCTGGTCGACGAACGTGGTGTCGTCCGACAGCTCGGAGTACAGCAGCTTGACCCAGACCCGGGCGTACTCCTGGTTGCAGGTGCCGTCCTCGGCGGGCCGGCCGCCACCGTAGGCGCCGCAGGCGTCGAGGTTGCGCCGCACCGCGGCCAGCACGTGCGCCACGTCGTCGGCGGGCAGCAGATGCCCGGCGTGCCGCAGGCCCAGCAGCAGGCCGAGGCTGCCGACCGCGTTGTGGATCAGCCCCGAGGTGGCGGACTCGCCGACCTGGAAACCGATGTGCCGGTACTGCCCGTCCGGCTGCACCGCGTGCGCCTGGTAGTGCGCCATCCGGCGCCACAGCTCCAGGCCGCGCTCGTCGGGACGGGCGGCGAGCGCCTCGGCGTACGCCCCCAGCGCCGGCGCCGCGAAGGCGGAGTGCCCGCTGGTGAAGTCCAGGAAGGTGGCCGGGTTGGTGCCCCACACGCTGTGGTTGTGAAAGCCGTGGAGCGCGCCGTGTTCGGTCACCCAGGTGCGGGTCCAGCGGGCCAGGGCGGCGGCGTTCGGGGCGTGCTCGGCGTCCCGGGCGACCTGGGCGTCGTGGGGGTGCTGAGCGTGCGGGTCGGAAACGGTCATCGGGTGGGTCCTTCGCCGGGGATGAGGTCGGCCTCCGCGAGCTCCGCCCACAGCGCCGCGGGCGGGCGGGCGCGGTAGCGGGCCGCGTTGGTCTCGGAGTGTCGCGCGGTGCGGTTGCCGAGCACCACCGAGACGACCGCGGGGTGCCGCAGCGGATAGGCCACCGCGGCCTCCGGCAGGGTCGCGCCGTGCCGCTCGCAGCGGTCGGCGAGCGCGTGCACCCGGGTCAGCAGGGCGGGCGGCGCGGGCCGGTAGTCGTAGCGCGCGCCGGGGGCGGGGCGGCGCGAGCCGAGCAGCCCCGAGTTGTACACGCCCGCGGCCACCACGCCGACGCCGCGTTCGGCGGCGAGCGGCAACAGGTCGTCCTGGGCGGACTGGTCGAGCAGCGTGTACCGGCCGGCGACCATGACCACGTCCACGTCGCAGCGCCGCACGAACTCCGCGAGCGGCGCGGAGCTGTTCATGCCGGCGCCGATCGCGCCGACGACGCCCTGCTCGCGCAGCTCGACGAGCGCGGCCACGCCCGTCGTGGACGCCTCGGCGAAGTGATCGTCCGGGTCGTGCAGGTACACCACGTCGACGCGGTCGAGGCCGAGCCGCTCCAGGCTGCCCTCCAGCGAGCGCCGCACCCCGTCCCGGCTGAAGTCCCACTCCCGGCGGAGCGCGGCCGGCACGGCGAACCCGTTGTCGTCCGGCCGGTCGGCGGTCTCGGGGCTGGGCACCAGCAGCCGGCCCACCTTCGTGGAGACCACGAACTCCTCGCGCGGCCGGCCCGCGAGCGCCGCGCCGAGGCGGCGTTCCGACAGTCCCAGGCCGTAGTGCGGGGCCGTGTCGAAGTAGCGGACACCGGAGTCCCAGGCGGCCCCCACGGCGCCGGCCGCCTCCTCGTCGCTGGTGGCGTGGTACAGGTTGCCGAGCTGGGCCGCGCCGAAGCCCAGCTCGGTGAGCGCGGGTCCGCGCCGCGGGGCGCGGGCGGGCAGCCGAGCGGGCTGCGGAGTGGGCGGTGCGGCGGCGCGGTCCGCGGGGATACTCATGCCTCGTCCAGCCTCTCCGGATACGCGAACGGCTCGCCCGCCACGAAACGGGCGACCTCGGCGGTCACGCTCTCCCCCAGCCGGTGCAGCTCGCCGCCCAGGGACCCGGCGACATGCGGCGTGAGGACGACGTTGGGCAGTTCGAAGAACGGGCTGTCGGGCGGCAGCGGCTCCGGCTCGGTGACGTCGAGCACGGCCGACAGCCTCCCGGAGCGCAGCTCCGCCAGCAGTGCCTCGTGGTCGACGACGGCGCCGCGCGCGGTGTTCAACAGGGTCGCGCCATCCCGCATCAGGGCCAGCCGGCGGGCGTCGATCTGGCCGACCGTGGCCGGCGTCAGCGGCTGGTGCAACGAGACCACGTCGCCGGCGGCCATCACCTCGTCCAGCGTGCCGGCGCGGACGCCGAGCTCGGCCGCCAGCTCCGGCGTCAGCTCCGGGCCGTAGGCCACGACGTCCAGATCGAACGGGCGCAGCAGCCGGATGAGCGCCCGCCCGGTGGTCGAGGTGCCGACGATGCCGACCGTGCGCCGGTAGTTGCCGGTGTCGGTCAGCTCGGTGACGCGGTCGAACGAGACGCGCCGCTCGCGGTACATCCGCTCGGCGCGGAGGGCGGACTTGTTCGCGAGCAGGACCATGGCGAGGGCGAACTCGGCCACCGGCACGGCGTTCGCGGCGCGCGCGTTGGCCGCGACCACGCCGCGGGCGGCCAGCGCACGCGGGTCCGCGACGCAGGTCGCCGCGACGCCGCCGGCGTAGACGATGGCGCGCAGCCGGGGCGCGGCGGCCGGGGAGGCGAGCACCGGGGCACCCCAGCCGGCGAGCAGGACGTCGGTCTCGGCGAGCGCGCGGCGCGCCGCCGCCGAGTCGAGCTCGGTGAGGACCAGGTCCGGGTCGAGGTCGACGAGCCCGCGCAGCCGGTCCAGGGCCTCGCCGGGGAAGAGCTGCCGGACCAGCGAGGCAGGGCTCATCGCGAAGGTCGCGCGGGGTCGGGTCACAGGGCGCCGCCCGCCGAGGCGGCGGCATGTGCCTGCGGCACCAGCCGGAGCCCCGCGTTGACCGGGCGCACATGCGGCCCGTCCGGCTGCGACCAGCTTCCGTCGGCCTTCCCCGTCGACGCGTCATCCCCGGGCGGCACCGGCACCGGAACCGGGAAGGCCGACTCGTCCACGGTGATGCCGAGGCCAGGGGTGTCGCCGAGCACGATGCCGCCGTTCTCGACGGTCTGGTCGGTGGTCAGGCCCACCGGGTCGGTCAGGTCCTGGATCTCGGTGACCAGATGGTTGGGCACCGCGGCGGCGGCGTGCGCCAGCGGGTTGGCGTGGTACCCCACCGGGCTGATGGGCAGGTCGCGCCCCTGGGCGAGGGTGGCGACGCGCAGGAAGTGGGTGACGCCCCAGGCGCTGGCGGCCTGCACGACGCCGACCGCGTCCGCCGCCAGCAGCGGCCAGAACTGCTCGAGTCCCGTGAGGTTCTCGCCGGTCGCGACGGCCGCGCGCGCGGCCCGGGCGACCGCGCGGTTGCCGGCGGAGTCCCAGCGCCGCACGGGCTCCTCGATCCAGGTCAGGTCCACCCGCTGTTCGATCCGGGACAGCAGCCGGACCGCCTGATGCCGCCCCCAGCTCTCGTTGACGTCGAGCATCAGGGCGGGGCGCCGGGTGTTGCGGCCCAGCGTCCGGCCCACGGCCTCCAGCCGGGCGGCGTCCCGGTCGGCGTCCAGCCCGCCCTTGATCTTGGCGCCGGTGAAACCGCGCTCGGCCCACCGTTCGTAGAACGCCACCAGGGCGTCGTCGTCGAGCGCGATGTCGAGTCCCGACGCGTAGCCGGGGACGAAGCGGTCGGCGGCGCCGAGGGTGCGCCACAGCGGCTCCTCGGCGAGCTTGGCCTTGAGGTCCCACAGCGCCATGTCCAGCGCGCCGATGGCGCCGAAGGTCGTCCCGCCGTGGCCGCTCTTGAAGACATGGGCCAGCATCCGGTCGTAGAGCGCGGTGACCGCCCGGGGGTCCGCGCCCTCGATGGCCGGGAAGACCCGCTCGACGTCGGTGTGCAGGCCGAGGCCGACGCCGGTCAGGCCGCCGTCCGTCTCCACCAGGATGACCGGAACCTCCGTCACGCCGGCGGCGATGACGCCGTTCGCGTCCCCGACAGGACGCCCCCACCGGTGCACGGTCCTGAGGCTTCGGTACCCGGTGATCTTCATTCGACATCGCTCCTTGGCGCCGCGACCAGCGGTTTCGCAACTTATCATACGAGTGATGTCTTGTGAATCCCGGTCGGAACCATTGCCCCTCCCCCGCCCCGACGCTACGGTCTCCCCTCATAAATCATATGTGTGATGTATGTCGTGTCAGGAGGCGTGCGAGACGATGCCGAAGAGACGTGCCGGTGCCCTGATGGCGGCGGCGGTGGTCGCGGCCACCGCCGGGGTGCCGGTGGCCATGGCCGAGGGAACGGGGGGCGCCGGCACCGGGCCGGCCGGGAACGTGGTGTACGTGTCGCTGGACGGCGAGGAGGGCGCCACGGGCACCCACGACGACCCGTTCCCGACGGTCAAGGAAGCCAGGGACGCGCTCGCCGGCCGGACCAGCGCGCGCCACCCGGGGCAAGTCCTCATCCGCGAGGGCGTGTACCCGGTGACCGAGACGGTGCGGCTGGCCGGCGCCGAGAACAGCCACGTCACCTACGCCGCCTACCCCGGCGAGGACGTGGAGTTCACGGGCGTGACGACGCTGCCGGCCTCGGGGTTCGTGCCGCTCGCCGAGGCGCCCGACGACCCACGGTTCTCGTCCCGGGCACGGGTGCCGGCCGCGGCGAGCGACCAGGTGTACGTCTACGACCTCGGGGCCGAGGGCATCCCGACCGGCGAGATCAACAAGAACGGCTTCAACTGGCAGCCGCAGCCCTTCGCGCCCGAGCTGATGACCGACGACGTGGTCCAGACGCTGGCCCAGTACCCGAACGGCGACGCCACCCTCGACAGCGCGGCGCTCAGCGTGCGGGAGGCCTACCAGGGGGCGCGCGACTTCTTCTCCGACAAGACGGCGGACGGCAGCACGATGCCGTACGAGGAGATGCTCCAGCTGCCGGGGCCCGTCTTCACGGCCGTCGACCCGGCGGTGACGGAGCGGTTCGGCACCTGGGCCGCGCCGTACCAGCAGTCGGGCGGGACCATGGTCGACAACGTCGACAGCACCTCCTATGAGACGGACGGCTGGCTGTCGGGCTACTTCGGTAACAACTACGCCAACGACCGGGTGCGGATCGACTCCATCAGCCCGGAGGGTCTGAACGACGAGGGCGTGGCCGACGGCTACCACCTGCGCACCGGTTACCCGACGATGTACGCCTCCACTGACAAGTGGACGTCCTTCGTGGCGCAGAACGTGCTCGCCGAGCTCGACGCCGAGGGCGAGTACTACATCGACCGCTTCGAGGGCCACGACGTCCTCTACTACTACCCGCCGGACGGCACGGTGGAGGGCAGGGAGATCAGCCTGACCTCCTTCGACCAGCCCTTCTTCACCCTGGAGGACGTGACCGGGGTGACGCTGGAGGGGATCCGGATGAACGGCTCCACCAGCAGCGGCGTGCGGCTGCTGGACGCCGAGTCCTGCACCATCGACGGGGTCGAGATCCTCAACGTCAGCCTCGACGCCGTGACCATCGGCGAGGCCACCGACACCATCACCGCGGTCGCCGAGTACCGCACCAGCCGGGGCGGGCACGACAACCGGGTGGTCAACAGCGTGCTGCACGACCTCGGTGGCGGCGGGGTGTTCCTGGCCGGCGGCGACCGCGACTCGCTGGAGCGCGGCAACAACGTGGTGGCGCACAACGAGATCTACAACTTCTCGAAGCTCGCCACCTACACGCCCGCCGGCTACCTCTACGGCGTCGGCAACACGTTCCGGAACAACTACGTCCACGACGCGCCACACATGGCGATCCAGATCATGGGCAACGACATGCGGATCACCCACAACCGCTTCGAGAACCTGGTGACCAACGCCTCCGACCAGGGCGTCATCTACTCAGGACGTGACTACACGTACCTGAACAACGAGATCGCGTACAACTACTTCAAGGACATCGGCCAGGACGGCAACCAGGCCGTCTACATGGACGACGGCATGTCGGGCATGGTGATCCACCACAACTTCTTCGACACCGCCCAGCACGGCCTGTTCTACAACTCCGGGCACTCCAACGTGGCCACGGACAACGTCTTCAGCGGCGTGGAGTACCTGGGCCACGACAAGCTCTACCACGAGGACGGCCCTGACCTGCCGGTCTCGAACGCCAAGGTCGTCATCGAGCGTTTCAACGACATGCTGCTCGTCGGCGACGGCACCGGCTTCACCAACACCGCAGAGAACGTGCGGCGCTGGTACCGGCACTACGCGGACCAGTACCCGAACATCCGCGACTGGTACGTGCCGGCGGACGCCGCCGGCGAGGTGTGCACGGAGATCGGCACCACCGAATGCACCATGACCGACGTCTGGGAGAACCCCAACTCGGTCTACGTGCCCGCGCACAACGTGCTGAGCCGTTCGGTCCTGATCGACACCGGCGGCTTCGCCTTCACCGACGATGCCGACGGGCAGAGCATGAAGACCTTCAACCCGGACTTCGCGTCGTACAGCGTGTCGGGCGACGACGCCGCGGACTTCGCCTTCGACCCGGAGACCGGACGCTTCGACCCGCGGGCCACCTCGCTCAACTCCACCGACGGCTTCGGCCGGGACTGGGTGCGGGAGTGGAACCGCGACTTCACGCTGGAGGGCATCGGCCCACGGTGAGTCACGGACGCGGCGGCGCCCCCGGGACCGGCTGGTCCGGGGGCGCCGTCGCGTACGGCTTGCCGCCGGGCCGGGCTCGGCTGGGGCTCAGGTCGGGCTGGGGAGCCGAGGTCACGCCTCCGGAACGCCGGCGGCGTCCGCGCCGCTCCCCCGACTCGGCTGGGCCGGCGCCCGGCGCCGGCTCCACGCCTGCTCGATATGGGCGCTCATGGCCTGGGACGCGCCCAGCGGGTCGCGGGCCACCAGCCGCTCCACGATGACGCGGTGCTCGTCGTTGGCCGTGCCGCAGGCGGTGGGGTCGGGGATGCCGGTGTAGAGCGTGGTGGTCCGCGCCTGCGCGTGCACGATGCCGACGATGGAGCGGCCCAGCGTGTTCCCCGACGCCTTCATGATGAGGTCGTGCAGCTCGACGTCGGTCTCCGTGAACTTCTCCGGCGTGGGCGCCTGTTCGTCGAGCAGCCCCAGGGTGTGGTGGATCGCGTCCAGTTCGTCTCCGGTCGCGCGCGTCGCCGCCTCCCCCGCCATCTGCGACTCCAGTGCGGAGCGGACCGCGACGAGCTGGTCGAGGATCACCAGCTCGTCGTCGTGCCGAACCGCCGCGGCCAGCACCAGCGGATCCAGCAGGTTCCAGCTGTCGGGCGAGGTCACCGTCGTGCCCGAGCCCTGCCGGGCGTGCGCCAGGCCCTTGGCCTCCAGGCTCTTCACCGCCTCACGGATGGTGGTGCGGCTGACCCCGAAGCTCTCGCACATCTCCTGCTCGGTCGGCAGCGAGGCGCCCGGGGCGAAGTCGCCGCTGGCGATACGGTCCACCAGGACCTCGACGACCGCGTGCGCCAAGCGGGCAGGACGTTTGGGCCAGGTCGGCAATGCTCCGGCCGTGGCCTTCGTGCCTCTGGCGCCAGTCCGTGCCATGCGCATCCCTCCGCGTCAGGGCTGCCCCGGGCCAACGTGCTCCCGCCCGCGGACACCGTGCAGCATTCGTATGACGACTTACGTTACACGAGCGAGTGGATCCGCGTCATCCGAGGCGGCCGCCCCGCCGGGGCGGCGGCGCGCCCCCTGTCAGTATCGGGGACCGCGCCGCCGTCAACTGCCCCGCCCGGAAACTCAGATGGCCGGAGACTGAGCCGGAGACGGGGCGGTGGCCGGGACCGGCGACGCGGGCGCCGCGCAGTGAACCACGCCGTCCGACTCAAGACGCGCGATGCTCTCCGCGTCCAGCCCCGCGTCGCGGAGCACCTCCCGGGTGTGCTCGCCGTTCAGCGGGGCGGGGCGGGTCACCGACTGCGGGCTCCCGGCCAGCCGGAACGGGAACCCGGGCGTGGTGACCCGGCCCTCGGTGGGGTGCTCGTAGCTGACGAACGAGCCGTTGTGCCGCACCTGCGGGTCCTCCAGCAGCGCGTCGTAGTCGTACACCGGGCCGCACCAGACCCCTGCCTCGCCGAGCACGTCGAGCCAGTGGTCGGTGGCGCGGGTCCGCAGCCGCGCCTCGACCAGGGCGGAGATCTCCTCGCGCCGCTCGAAACCGTCGCGTTCGGCGTCCAGGGACGCCAGGCCCGGCTCGTCGAGCAGCGACGCCAGCCGGGCGGGCTCGGCGAAGGACAGCGCCAGGTACCCGTCGCTCGTGGGGTAGATGCCGTAGGGGGCGCGGATGTAGCCGTGCGCGTGGATGTGCTCGCCGCGGCGCTGCGGCACCCCGCCGACGGTGCGCACGCTGATCTCCTGCATCTGCGCGGCGATGATCGCGTCCAGCATGTTGACCTGGACCAGCTGCCCCTCGCCGGTGCGCTGACGGTGGAAGAGTGCGGCCAGCGCGCCCTCGAAGGCGGAGTACGCGGCGAAGGCGTCCACCAGGAAGTACGGCGCGGGGGTCGGCGCCTCGCCCGGCCGCCCCGCGCTGAACAGCGCGCCGCTCATCGCCTGGAGCAGCAGGTCCTGTCCGGGCCGGCGCGCGTACGGGCCGGTCTCGCCGTAGCCGGAGACGGAGACGTAGACCAGGTCGGGGCGGATGGCCCGCAGCGTCTCGTAGTCCACGCCGAGCCGCTGGGCGACGCCCGGGCGGTAGTTCTGCAGGAAGACATCGGCGGTGGCGACCAGCCGGTGCAGGGCGGCCAGCCCCGCCTCCGACTTCAGGTCGACGGACAGGCTGCGCTTGTTGCGGTTCAGCGAGAGGAACGAGGCGTTCACCTCGTTGCCGGTCGCGCCGCCCGCGGCGGCGTGCCGCTGCCACTCGCCGGTCAGCGGCTCCACCTTGACGACGTCGGCGCCGAGGTCGCCCAGCTTCATCGCCGCGAACGGCCCGGACATCGCGATGGACAGGTCGAGCACACGGATGCCCTGGAGAACTCTCATACCGAGTAATGTTAGCGCTATCGGCAGCGCTAACACCACGCCGGCGGGCGGCTGGTCTCCGTAGAGTTGCCTCGGCATCGGGCATGGGGAGAGCGGGCGGATGAGCAGCGGTCAGGAACCGGCGAACGGCACGCACGGCACGGTGCGGCGCCGCACCTCGACCCGTTCGGTCACCCTGCGGGACGTCGCGGCCCGTGCCGGGGTGTCGTCGCAGACCGTCTCCCGAGTGCTGCGGATCCCCGACGAGGTCGCCCCGCACACCCGCGCCCGGGTCGAGGAGGCGATCCGGGAGTGCGGCTACGTGCCGAACCTCGCCGCCCGCAACCTCGCCTCCAACCGCAGCAAGATCGTGGCCACGGTGCTCCCGTCGCTGTCCGCCTCCGTCTTCTCCGAGACGTTGACCGGCCTGTCCGACGTCCTCGCCCCCGAGGGCTACCAACTGCTGCTCGGCTACACCGACTACGACGACGAGCGGGAGGAGTCGCTGATCCGTTCGCTGGTCGGCCGGCGCCCCGACGGCATCGTCATGACCGGCGCGGTGCACCGGGAGAGCATCGTCGCGATGCTGCGGACCGCCCGCATCCCGGTGGTGGAGACCTGGGACTGGACGGACACCCCGTTGGACGTGCTGGTCGGCTTCTCCAACGAACGCGCCATGTACGAGATGGTGTGCCACCTGCACGGCGCCGGGTACCGGCGGCCCTGCTTCGTCGGCTCGCTGCCGGCCGGCGACCACCGGGCGCGGCGCCGACTCGCCGGCTTCCGCCGGGCGGTGGCGGAGCACTGGCCGGGCCGGGAGCCCCGGGTGGTGGACGCCTCGGGCCACCCGCTCACCCTGGAGTCCGGCGCCCGCCTGCTCGACGTGGCGCGCCGCGCACACCCGGACGCCGACGTGCTGGTCTTCTCCACCGACGTCTTCGCGAACGGGGCGCTGCTGGCGGCGGGTCAGCGCCGCCTGCGGGTGCCCGACGACATCGCGGTGACGGGCTTCGGCGACTTCGAGCTGTCCGGGATGCTGCGGCCGAGTCTGACCACGGTCGCGCTGCCCAACGCCACGATCGGCCGGGAGGCCGCCACCCTGCTGCTCCGCCGCATGCGCGGCGAACGCCCGGCCACCCGCACCATCGACCTCGGCTTCGAGATCCGCCGCCGCGGCAGCGCATAGCCTCCCCCGGGCCTGGAAGGCCCGGGAGGTGCCCCCACCCCGCGGCGGGAGTGGGTGGCCCGGGGGGCGCCCCGCGGGCGCTCACGGGCGCGGGGGCGTGGCCGTCACTGAGGCGGCCGGTGCCCCGATGCCGTCAGGCTCGCCGGGGCGTGCCCGCGTCCGTTACGGGCCTTCGCCTGCCGGGCTGCGGAAGGCGGCAAGCCCTCAGCGCAGTGGTTCGCGGCCGGCGGCCAGGTCGTCGAAGACGTGGTCGGGGTCGTGCTGTTTCCAGTAGCGGAACATCAGCGGGACGCCCCGCCCCTCCCCCGCCCACGTGCGGATCGGCAGCGATGGGTCGACGAGGAAGCGGGGTCGGGCCCACTGCTGCGCCACCACCGCCAGGGGTTGACGGTCGGTCACGAGGATCCAGGTGGCCTTCCCGCCCGCGATCACGGCGAGGAAATGCCGTTCGAGGAGGTGCGCGACGACGTCGGCCAGGGTGGTCTCGGGCGGCAGGTCGATCGTCTCGGCGTGCGGGCGGGAGTCGTCACCCACGGCGACGCTGCCGCGGTCCACGTGGATCCTCATCGCCGGTCAGCGTAGTCCCGCGCGGGCCTCGGCGGGTACCGCGGTCGCCAGCGGGGTCACCTGCGGTGGAAGACCGGGGTGCGCTTCTCACGGAAGGCGGCGCGGCCCTCGGCCGCGTCCTCGGTGGCGAAGCAGACGGTCTGGAGGTCGCGTTCGTAGACGAGCGCCTGGTCCTGTGGGAGGTTGGCCGCCGCCCGGAGGTTGGCCTTCGCGGTCTCGGCGGCGATGGGCGCCCGGGAGGCGATGGTGGCGGCGATCTCCAGGGCGCGGTCGAGCAGGCGGTCCGGCTCCGTCACCTCGCTGACCAGGCCCCAGCGTTCGGCCGTGGCCGCGTCGATCGGATCGCCGGTCATCAGCATCAGGGCCGCGTTGCTCTCGCCGATCGAGGCCCGCAGCAGCGCGGACATACCGCCGCCGCCGATCCAGCCGAGCCGGATCTCCGGGGCCCCGAACCGCGCGGCGGTGGAGGCGATCCGGATGTCGCAGCTGAGCGCCGTCTCCAGCCCGCCGCCGAGGGCGAAGCCGTTGACGGCCGCGATGACCGGCTTGCGCAGCCGGCGCAGCGAGTCGCAGTAGTCGGAGCGGTTGCGGAAGTCCCAGGGCGTGGCGTAGCCGTCCAGTTCGCCGATGTCGGAGCCGGCGCAGAAGGCGCGGTCCCCGCTGCCGGTCAGCACCACGGCGCGCACCTCGTCCGCGTCGTTGCACCAGTCGGCCAGCCGCATCAGCTCGGCCGACATCGCGGCGGTGACCGCGTGCAGCTTGGCGGGGCGGTCGAGGGTGATCACGGCGACGTGATCGGACAGGTACCAGCGCAGCTCCTCGACGGTGCTCTCGGTGCTGCTGGGCGGGGCGTCGGGCATGGTGGTGCGCTCCTCAACGGATCGGGGCGGCGGCGCGGTGCAGCCGGAGGGTCTCGTCCAGCGCCTCCCCCGCCGGCCGGCGGCCGGTGACGGCCTCCCGGAGCACGGCCGAGGCGGCGGCCTGGAACGCGGGATAGCCGGGGTGGCGCGGACGCACCCAGGCGCGTTCGGTGGTGGCCAGGGTGTCCGCGTAGAAGCCGCCGTACGCCGCGTTGACCCCGGGGTCGGTCCACGCCTCGCGGCGGGCAGGCTGGCCGGCGTGTCCCGGCAGGAACGTGCGCTGTGCCTCGGTGGACATCAGCCAGCCGAGGTGCCGGACCAGCGCGGCGGACACTCGGGTGCCGCGGGTCACCGCCAAGCCGGTGCCGCCCAGCGTGGAGCCGAGCGGCCCGTCCGGCGCGAGCCGGGGCACGTCGCCGAACCGCACCGGCGCGCCCCGTTCGCGCGCGGCGTAGCCGGCATAGCCGTAGACGAACGGGCAGTACGCCAACCGGTCGCCCGCCGCGATGCGTTCGAGGAGGGCGATCGGGTTGAGGGCGTGGGTCTCCGGGTCTGCGCGCCCGGCCAGGTCCCGCATCAGCTCGAGCGCGGTGCGGCCGACCTCCCGGGACACCAGGGCGGCGCCGGGCGCCGGGTACGGCGTCTCGCCGAGGGCGAGGCAGACCGAGAGGAACGTCAGCAGCGCGTGCGGCCCGGCCAGCGACAGCGCCACCGGCAGACCGGCGGCCAGTTCGGTCACCTCGTCCCAGGTGCGCGGCAGCCGCGGCACCCTGGCCCGGTGCGCGGCGGCGACCTGGGTGGCCACGTCCAGCGGGGCCGCCCACAGCCGCCCGCCGTTGGTGTAGGACGCGGCGGAGTTCCCGACGGCCGCCGCGCGCCACCCCGCCAACTCCTCGGGCGGGAACAGCGCGTCGAGCGGCTGGAGCGCGCCGGCGGCCAGGGCGTCACCGAGGTGCGGATGGTCGAGGACCACCAGGTGGTATCGCTCACACAGCTCGGCGACGGGGCGCGACTCGAAGTCCTCCAGCGAGTGGCTGTCCCAGCCGAGCGTGGAGTCGTGCGGTTCGGCGGAGAAACGCGCGGCAGCGCGGCGCAGGGCCGCGGTGCCGCGGGGGTGGTCCCAGGTGAGCCCGCGGAAATGCGTCATCGGTCGGCCGTCACCCCGGAAGGATGCCGACGCGGAACGTGGTGTGGTAGCGGCGTTCCTCGCCGGGCTCCAGGAAGGTCATGGTGCCGTCCCGGCGGGCCGCCAGCTCGCCCTCGACATGGTGCGTCGAGGGCTCGAAGCCCACCGCGTAGGCACCCTCGCGCAGGTGCAGCCACTGGAAGAACGCGGGGAACTCCCGGGTGTCGTACTCCAGCTCGAAGAAAACGCCGAGCCGCTCGTTCACCAGGCGCGGACGCGCTCGTCCTTCCGGGTCCGCGACGACCTGGTGCTCGTAGACCTGCTCGACGAAACCGGGTTGGGGCGGCGGCATCTCGACGTGCGAGACGCCCTGTTCGGCGACGCTGTCGGACTGCCAGAGGGTGCGCTCGACCGGCACCTCGTAGCGCGCGCCCTCGTCCAGGAACGGCCAGCCGACGTTGACGTGGTACAGGTACATGTGCGGCGTCGGGTCGAAGCCGGCGTTCCGCACGGTGTCGATAAGCCGGATCTCGGTGCCGCCCAGGTCGGCCTCGATGCGGCGGGTGAGCCGCAGATGTTCGCCGAAGATCGCGGCCTGTCTGACCTCGCCCTCGGCCCACAGACGGCAGCCGCCGTCCTCGGTCCACTCCTCGCCGTAACCGTGCAGCCTGGCCGGGATGTTGCCGACCCGGCCGTGCAGCCCGTTCCACACGGTGGCGCGGTGCGGGTAGCGGTACTGCGAGGCGTCCACCTCGGCGGTGAACAGCGTGTGGTCCAGGCCCGCGGTGACCAGCAGCCCGGAGAAGCTGCGCATCAGGGACAGGCCGTCGTCGTCCCGGTACTCGTGCAGCCCCGGGTGACGGAAGCCGGTCGCCGAGCGCCAGCCGAAGCCGAGGCCGCGGAACTCCGCGGTGCCGAGGTCCATCGCCCGGTCCACCAGCACGTCGAAGCCGAGGCCGGCGCCGGTGCGGAACTCCAGGGCGCGGATGCCGCGTTCGGGCCCGTCGTCCAGCACCACGGCGCGCACACCGCCCGCCGCGCCGAGGTCGCCCGCGTGCCGCGCCAACTCGGCCCGGTCGTAGTCACGTCCGCCGATCTTCACGCCATCACCCATCCTCCGTTGACCTCCACGCACTGGCCGGTGACGAACGAGGCGTCGGGGCCGGCGAGGAAGGCGACCACCGCGGCCAGTTCCTCTGGGCGCCCGCGCCGCTTCAGCGCCTGGCGGTCCAGCACGAACCGCCGGTACTCCTCGGGGTTCTCGTGGATCTCCTCGGCCCGGGTCGGGAACGCCCCGGGCGACACACAGTTGACGCGGATCCCGTGCGGGCCCAGCTCGCGGGCGAGCGCCCGGGTGAGGGCGACCGCGGCGCCCTTGGTGGAGACGTACGCGGCCAGGTCGGACCAGCCCCCGTGCATGGTGATCGACGCGATGTTGACGACCGAGCCGCCGCCGGCGGGTATCTGGTGCCGGGCGGCGGCCTGGGCGGCGACCCAGGGGGCGCGCTGGTTGACGGCCACCACGTGCTCATACTCGGCCAACTCGACGTCCAGGAACGGTCGGGCCGGGTAGACGGCGGCGTTGTTGACCAGCACCCGGGGCGGTCCGAGTTCGTCCGCGGCGCGGTCCACCGCGGCCTCGACGGCCGCCGGATCGGCCAGGTCGGCCTCCAGCGGCGTCGCGCGCCCGCCCGCCGCCTCGACCGCCCGCACGGTGTCCGCCAGGGACGGGCCGTCGATGTCCAGCACGGCGACGTCGTGGCCGTCCGTGGCCAGCCGGACGGCGATGGCCCGGCCGAGCCCGCCGCCCGCCCCGGTGACCAGCGCGGCGGTCACCGGCGGCCTCGCTTCTGGAACGCCCGCCCGTGCGGCGCGGGTCCTGGCCGTCCGGCCGGCTCGCGGCCGCGGGCGGACCTGGGCTCGCTCTGGGGATCGGTGTGGGGCTCGCTGTGGGGATCGTTCATCGGCGCACCTCGTCTCACGGCCGGCGTCGTCGCCGGCCAGATGTTAGCGGTAACGGCAGCGCTAACGCCAGGAGTCGTTTCGCGTGGTCCACGGTCTTGACACCCCTGCGGCGCCTTCCTAGGTTCCTCGAATGAAGCATACGTATGACGAATAACGTACGAGCTTCGGGTTGTCCACCCCGCACGCCCCTCAGAATCGGAGCCGCCGATGTCCCCGAACGCCAACCGCAGACAGTTCCTCGCCACGGCAGGCGGCGCGGCCGCGGGCGCCGGCGCGGCCGCCGGGTTGGGCACCACCCCCGCGTGGGCGGCCGACGACGGCGCCGCACCGCGGATCGCCCCCGGCATCCGACCCGACAGGCACGACCTGCGCCTGTGGTACGACCGGCCGTCCTCGGAGTGGGTCCAGGCGCTGCCGCTGGGCAACGGCCGGCTGGGCGCCATGGTCTTCGGCGGCGTGGACGAGGAACGGATCGAGCTCAACGAGGACACGGTGTGGGCCGGTGGCCCGTACGATCCGGCCAATCCCGACGGGCTGGCAGCGCTGCCGGAGATCCGCCGCCTGGTCTTCGCGGGCGAGTGGGCCGCCGCCCAGGACCTGCTCAAGGAGACGTTCGTGGGCACCCCGGTCGGCCAGCTGCCGTACCAGACGGTGGGCGCGCTGCGGCTGGAGTTCGCGCGGGGCGGCTGGCCCGCGTTCGACTACTACCGCGAACTCGACCTGACCACGGGGATCGCCACCACCCGATACGTGCTGGACGACCGGACGTACGTCCGCGAGGTGTTCGTCAGCGCCCCCGACCAGGTGATCGTCATGCGGCTGACCGCCGACGACGACCAACGGATCGACTTCTCCGCGGAGTTCGACAGCCCGCAGGACACCACCATCTCCTCCCCCGACCCGTTGACCGTCGCCCTGGACGGCATCACGGGCACCGTGGAGGGCGTCACCGGCCGGGTGGCCTTCCGGGCGCTGGCCACCGTGCGGGCCACCGGCGGCACCGTCACCAGCGAGGGTGGCACCGTCACCGTCACCGATGCCGACGAGGCCCTGGTGCTGATCTCCATCGGCACCAACTACGTCGACTACCAGGACCTGACCGCCGACCAGAACGCCCGCGCCCAGGCCCCGTTGACCGCGGCCGCCGACACCCCCTACGACGAGCTGCGCACCCGCCATATCGCCGACCACCAGGCGCTCTTCTCCCGCACCACCCTGGACCTGGGCAGCAGCGACGCGGTGGCGACGCCCACCGACGAGCGGGTGGCGGCGTTCGGCGACGGCTCCGCCGACCCGCAGCTGATCACCCTGCTCTACCAGTTCGGCCGCTACCTGCTCATCGCCTCCTCCCGACCCGGCACCCAGCCCGCCAACCTCCAGGGCATCTGGAACCACCAGCTCCTGCCGCCGTGGGAGTCCAAGTACACGATCAACATCAACGCCGAGATGAACTACTGGCCCGCCGGCCCGACCAACCTGCTGGAGTGCCTCGATCCGGTCCGCGCCATGCTGCGCGACCTGTCCGTCACCGGCGCGGAAACCGCGCGCGTCCAGTACGGGGCGGGCGGCTGGGTCACCCACCACAACACCGACGGCTGGCGCGGCACCGCGCCCGTCGACGCCCCCTTCTACGGGCAGTGGCAGACCGGCGGCGCCTGGATGTCACTCCACATCTGGGAGCACTACCGCTTCACGGGCGACCTCGACGCCCTCCGCGCCGACTACCCCGTCCTCGCCGGCGCCGCGCGCTTCTTCCTCGACGCCCTGGTGACGGATCCGAACTCCGGGCATCTGGTCACCTGCCCCTCCAACTCCCCGGAGAACGCCCACCATCCCGACGTGTCGGTCTGCGCCGGGCCGACGATGGACATGCAGATCGTGCGCGATCTGTTCACCGCCGTCGCCGAGGCCAGCGCCCTCCTCGACACCGACGCCGAGACCCGCGAACGGGTCCTCGCCGCCCGCGACCGCCTGGCGCCCACGAAGATCGGCGCCCAGGGCCAGCTCCAGGAATGGCAGGAGGACTGGGACGCGATCGCCCCGGAGCAGGGCCACCGGCACGTCTCCCACCTCTACGGCCTCCACCCCAGCAACCAGATCACCCCCCGCACCACCCCCGACCTCGCGGAGGCCGCCCGCACCACCCTCGAACAACGCGGCGACGACGGCACCGGCTGGTCCCTCTCCTGGAAGATCAACTTCTGGGCCCGGCTGGGCGAGGGAAGCCGCTCCCACAAGCTGCTGACCGACCAGCTGACCTCCGAGCGCACGGCGCCCAACCTGTTCTGCCTGCACCCGCCGTTCCAGATCGACGGCAACTTCGGCGCCACCGCCGGCATCACCGAATGGCTCCTCCAGTCCCACACCGACGAGATCGACCTGCTCCCCGCACTCCCGCCCGAGCTGGGGGACGGCAGCGTCACCGGCCTGCGAGCCCGCGGCGGCTTCGAGATCGACATCGCCTGGGAGCGGGGCCGGCTGCGCGAGGCCACGCTGCGTTCGCTGGCCGGCGCCCCCGTTCGGGTGCGCAGCCCGCGGCCCGTTCGGGTGACCGTGGCCGGCGCGGCCGTGGCGGTGGAACGCCCGGAGCGTGACCTCGTCACCTTCGCCACCGACGCCGGCGCGGCGTACGTGCTCCGGCCGCGGAGTGGCTCCTGACGCCGGGCCCCCGTGCGACCAGATGAGCCGACCGGGTGAATCGTCGTAACTTTTCCGCCGCCCGGTTGATAAGCAGAACGACGTCTGAGCACACAGGCCCGGACGGACGACAGGTTCGGACGACAGGTCGGACGGCAGGAGGGTGCACGGCATGAACAGGTGGGCACGGTGGCCGCTGGCGGTGCTGGTGACGCTCGGCGGGACGGCGCTGGCCGGCGGGGTGGCCAGCGCCGATGAGCACTACGACGGCGAGACCCATATCGGGCCACGCTCCGGGCTCCTGGTGACGGGCCAGATCGACGACCCGTTCGAGGACGTGCTGGAGCACGCGGCCATCCTCGACTCCTACACCATCACCAACGACTGAATCACCGGCGACGGAATCACCGCCCACTGAGCCGGATGTCGCCTGAGCCCGGCGGGGATCCGTTCCCCGCCGGGCTCAGGCGACCTCGACGCCGAAGTCCCCAACGAGCTCTGCCAGTCCGCCGCGGTAGCCGCGCCCGCCCACCACGAAGGCCCAGTCGCCGTTGTCGCGGCGCCGGAAGGAGCCCAGCACCAGCGCGGTCTCCCCCGGTCGGCCGTCGGAGACCTCCAGCCAGTCCAGCTCGGCGCCGGCCGCGTCCGTCAGCCGGAGGCGGGCGCCGGTGAAGCCCGCCAGGTCGGCGTCCGCGTCCACCTCGGGGTCGATCGCCGCGACCAGCACCAGCCGGTCGGCCTGGTCCGGCAGCGCGTCGAAGTCGGCGCGCAGGGCCGCACGGTCCGGTGCCCGCGCGGGCACCGAGCGCACGGAGCCGTCGGGCGTGCGGGGGTTGTTGTAGAAGACGAAATGCTCCTCGCTGAGCACCCGCGCGCCCCGGCAGACCAGGGCGCACACGTCAAGCGCGACATCGCCGCCCCACGACACGCCGAGGACGTTGCCGGTGGGTGGCTCCGGCGTCTCGTCCGGCTCGGGGCGTGGCGCGGTGCCCGGGGCCGGCGCCTGGTCGCCGCCCAGATGCCCCGTGAGCCCCGCCTCGCTCAGCAGGCCCAGCAGTTCGGCGCCGCTGATCAGCGTCAGCGGCTTTCCGTTGGCGAAGGCGTAGGAGCCAGGGCCGAAGCCCGAGGTGGTCACGAGGATGCCCTTGTTCGCGCCGGCGCTCTGCACGGTGCCGTAAAGGTCCCGGACGGCGGTGGGCGGCACGGTCGCCCGGTAGCGCTTCACCTGCACGATGATCCGGCCGCCGCTGATCGGGTCGGGGTCGAGCGCGTCCACGTCCACGCCGCCGTCGTTGCTGCGCTGGGTGGTCACCGCCTGCATCCCGCGCGCCCGGAACAGCTCGGCGACCAGCCGCTCGAACTCCACCGGGTCCATCTCCAGCAGGTCGGGGTCGTCCTCGCCGAGCGACACGACGTCGTCGCCGAGGTCGGTGGGCCGGCGTCCCGGGCGGACCGCGGCAGGCTGGTCGGGGCGCGCCGACAGCCGCCCGCCCAGGCCGTCGACCAGGCAGTCCACCGGGCTGACCCGGGACAGGTCCAGACGGTCGAAGTCCGCACGGGAGACCGTCACCGTGGCCAGCACGACCTGGGTGCGGCGCCCGGTGGCCGGGTCGTGGGCGTCCACGAAACCGTTGAGGGCGACCGAGCCCAGGGTGCGGCCGGTGTCGGCGGCGAACACGTCGCGCAGCACGAGCAGCAGGGACTGGGCCAGCGCCTCACGGTACAGCGCGCGTCGCTGGGTCGCCGGGCGCGGCGTCTCCCGCTCCTCGTCGGCGGACGCGACGTAGCGGACCGCCTTCGTCTCCGGGACCACGTCGTACCGGGGCAACTCCCAGTCCAGCACCAGCTGGCGGCCAGCCGCGTCGAAGGCCGCGTCCACGCCCCGCGGGAAGCCCTCGGGCCAGCCGGTCGAGGCGTAGAGGGCGGCGGAGAAGTACTCGACGACGGCCTCGGTCCGCCCGTCGCGCAGGCCCTCCAGGAGCCGATGAATGGCCGCGTTGTGCCGTCGTGTCTCCGCCAGCCGCTCCCCCGCCCAACGGTCGTACCGCTCCCGGTAGTCGGCCAGCTGCCGCTGCCGTTGTGTCTCCGCGGCCTGGGCCGCGTGCCAGTCGTGCTCGTAACGCGCGCGGGCCTCGGCCTGGGCCCGCCGGGCGCCCCAGCCAGAGCGCGCCTGGTAGCGGGCCGGGTCGGGCATGGGAACCGGCTGGGCGAGCGCCCCGGGGGCGAACGGCTCCACCTCCTCGGGCCGCAGCAGCGCCGACGGATCGAAGGCCGGCTGGGCGCAGCCGGCGACCAGCAGCCCGCCGAGCTCCGTGACCCGGGCGTCCAGTTCCTCGGTCCGCTGCCGCGCGCCGGCCTCCCGGCCGCGCCGGTACGCGGCCCTCCGCTCGCGTTCGGAGCGCGCCACCTCGCGCTCGTACGCCCGCTGTTGGCGCTCCCGCTCGCGCTGCTGCTGGATCCAGGCCCGGTGCGTGGCCTGCGTGCTCCGCTGCAACTGCCGTTGCGCCTGCGCCCAGGCCCCGAGCGTGCCCCCGGAACGACCACTCATCGGCTCAGCATCCCTTCCCTCCGCGGGCACGGCCGCCCCGACCACCCCTACCGCCCCGGTCACCGGCGGTGACCCCGGGCCCCGTAGACGACCGACGACCTGGCCTTCTGGTTGCCCACCACCAGCGTATGTAACGCGCCGAGGTCTCCGCGGACTTGGCGACGACCGCCGTCAGGCGCGTACCGCTCGTCCCTCTGTGCGCATCCGCATCGGACCGCGATCGACAGTGACGCTCGGCGCGATCCGGGAGTTACCGTTCTAGTGTCCGTCGGAATGGAGGCCCCGCCCCATGACCAACGACAGTCTCGGACAGCGGCTGAAACGGGCCCGTAAGCGCAGGGGACTGACCGAGCGTGGGCTCTCCGACACCTCGGGCGTGTCACTTTCGCTCATCCGCAGGCTTGAGCAGGGTGAGCGGCAGGACACACGCCTGGAGACCGCCCGGAAACTCGCCGCGGCGCTGGGGGTGGCCACGACCCAGCTCATCGCCGCCGAGGCAGGAGACGCCGAACCCGCCGAGGGGCCCGCCGCGGACCTGTGGGCGGTCCGTTCCGCTGTCGCGGCCCCACTCGCCGAGGACCTGGACGAGTCACCCACCCTCGGCGGCGTGCGTGCGGGACTGGACCAGGCCATCAGCCTGTACACCAGTGGAGACCTGCACGGGCATGGTCGACCTGCTGCCCCGTCTCATCCGAGACTCCCACGCCCTGGTCAGCGTGAACGACGAAGGGCGTGCGGTCAGGTCCGAGGTCATGCAGATCGCCGGTCGCCTCATGACCCAGACCCGGAACTACGCGGCGGCCGACCTCGCGTTCGAGGCCGTGGAGCGGGACGCACCCGACGAGGTCCATGGCGCCGCCCTGGCCAACAACCGCTGCTGGCTGCTGCTGCGCCGGGGCCGCCTGGCCGAGGCCAGTGACCTGGCCATCCGGTGGGCGGACGACTTGGAACCTCGGCTCTCCCGGGCCACGGCGGGAGAACTCAGCGCCTGGGGGGCTGGGTCCTACTGCGGGTCTCCGCGACCGCGTCCCGGGACAACCGGCCGGACGAGGCCGGTCTGGCCCTGCGACTGGCGACGGCGGCGGCGGCGGCGGTCACGATGGGGACCGCCGGCACGTCCGTGGCCATGAGACGCGCGGGGTTCGTCCGGAAGTACTCCCAGCTCACCGTCGCCATGCAACGGGCGGAACACGCCATGGTGGAGGAACGGCCGGAGGTGGTCCTGCGCCTGGCGAAGCGGATCCGCGCCCGGTCCCTGCCCTCCACCGTCGGCAACAGGAACCGACATCTCCTGGACGTGGCGCACGCGCAGGTGCTCACCCGCCAGTACGGGGACGCGATCGACACTCTGCTCCTGGTGGAGCGGGACGCCCCACAGTGGCTGCCACACCAGCGGTACGCCCGCGAGGTGCTCGGACTCGTCGTGGAACAGCGGCGCACCCTGTCCCCCGGGATGCGGCGCCTCGCCGAGGTGGTTCGGCTGCCGATGTGACGCCGTGTGGCGCTTCGGGCAGCGGCGGTCCCGAACTGTCATTGAGCTGTGATCGAACGCATCCGTAGCGTGACGAGGCATGGATCTCTCCTTGGAGGTGCCGTGCCCGAACCGATCGAGGGGCCGGTGGGGACGCCGGAGCACATCCGGCATCCCGTGCCGCGTCGGGACTTCTGCGACTGTGGGTTGCTGCTGAGCGAGGCCGAGCGGGAGGAACACGCCTGCCGGGCCGCGGGCGTCGAGGAGTCGACCGCGTGAGCATCCCGGGCGTCGACCCGGCGCGGCTGACGCTCTGGCAGCTGAAGGGCATCGCCTGCACCCGCTGCGGCCGGGAACTCCGCCCCCCGGCCGTAGCCGACATCCGCTACCTGGGCACCATCCGTGACTGCCTCGACCGCCCCGTGCCCCTCTGGGCCTGCGCCCCGACCTGCCGCAGCACATCGTGCGCGTGAAGTCCCGCTGAGCGGGACCGGGTGCGCACGAAGTCATCCATGGCGAGCGTCACTAGCCTGGTCGCATGGAATGCGAGCAGCACGACGAGGGCTTCGTCGGTCCTGGCGCCCAGCGCTACTACGCTGAGTCGGCAGACCGACTGGCGGGCCAGTACGAGTCCCTCACCTTCGAGGACGCCCACGAGGCGTTTCTTCCCTTCCTCCCGCCGGGCCCGGCCACCGTCGCCGACATCGGTGCCGGCACCGGCCGCGACGCGGCCGCCCTGGCCGCCCGCGGCTACGCGGTCACCGCCGTCGAGCCCGTCCGGGAGCTCCGCCAGGTCGCCCAGCGCCTTCACCCCGACCCCTCGATCAGCTGGCGGGCGGACTCCCTCCCCGCACTGTCGAGCCTGGCGGGCCCGTTCGACGTGATCCTGCTCTCCGCCGTCTGGATGCACCTGGACGAGGCCGAACGTGCCACCGCTGTCGCCCGTCTGCACCTACTCCTCGCCCCGGCCGGCCGCCTCCTCATCTCCCTGCGCCACGGCCCACCCCCACCCAACCGCCGGATGTTCGACGTCTCGGACGAGGAGACCATCACGCTGGCCGAACGCCGCGGCCTACGCCTGCTGCACCACACCTCCGAGGGCACCGACCACCTGGGCCGGGCGGACGTGCACTGGAGCTCGCTGGCGTTCGTCCGCTGACCGGCACGGGACGGTCGCCACGACGTGGACCGGGCACGGTGTCAGACCCCGTTGAGACGATGAGGCCATGCGATACGGCGTGGACATCTGCACGCTCGGTGAGCTCGCCGAGCCGGCCCGGGTCGTCGAGATGGCTCAGGCGGCCGAGGCCGCCGGGTGGGAGGCGGTGTTCCTCTGGGACCATCTCGCCTTCACCTGGGGCGTGCCATCGGCCGATCCCTGGGTGCTGCTGGCGGCGGTGGCCCAGGCGACGACCCGCGTCCGGCTGGGGCCCGCCGTCACGCCTCTGCCCCGCCGTCGACCGGCGGTCGTGGCCCATGCCGTGGCCACCCTCGACCGGCTCAGCGGCGGCCGCGTGGTGCTGGGCGCGGGGGCCGGCGGCGTCCCGGCGGAGTTCACGGCGTTCCGGGAGCCCGCGGAGGCGCGGGTGCGGGCGGGGATGCTCGACGAGGCGCTCGAGGTCGTCACGGCGCTGTGGGAGGGACAGCCGGTCAGTTTCGCGGGCGAGCACTACGCCGTCGACGGGGTCACACTCGCGCCGCTGCCGGTCCAGCGTCCGCACGTGCCGATCTGGATCGGCGGCGACAGCCGCGCGGCGCAACGCCGGGCGGCGCGCTGGGACGGCTGGATCATCGGCGGCGACAACGAGCAGGGTGAGATGACACGGGCGCCCGGCAGCCTGGTCGAGGATCTCGCCCGCATCCGAGAGCATCGCGGCCCTGGCCGTGACACGTCGTTCGAGGTGGCCATGACAGGGGTCTCCGGCGGTCCTGATGACGACGTGTTCGCGCGCTACGAGGCGGCCGGCGTCACCTGGTGGCTGGAGCATATGAGTGGCCGACGCGCGCCGTACGCACAGCTGCTGTCCCGCATCGAAGCCGGGCCACCCGGCAAAGGCGGGGAGCGACCCCGGACCACTGGCTAGACCTCGAGCGCAGGACCGCCATACCCTCATCCGTCGCTTGCGTCGACCGACGACGACGGACGACACCGCCATCTCACGCCTTCGTGACCGCGATCCCCTGCGCACGCTCCAGCGCCTCGCGCACCGCGCGGGTGTCACGGTAGGGACGCACCCGGCGCCGCATCGCCTCGAAGTGCCCGTCGCCTCGGGCCGTGGACACCAGCTGGTGGTCGTCCATGAAACGGTGCCAGCTCTCGCAGGCTCGCCTCCAGATGCCCGTGCTCGCGGACTGGTCGTACCGCAGTTCAAGGCCGGCTTCGGCGCCGACGCGGTTCACCGCGCGGGCGAACTGGGTTCGGGTCCATCGCGCCTGGTCGAGCAGCCTGCGCAGGTGGGTGTTGGGCGTGCGCGGTTGGGCGGCCATTCGGAACTCCTGGTGGCTTTCATGGCTTTCACGTTCACCCGGCCCCTCGACGGCACCGCCCGGCCCATAGGCCCTGTTACCTGTTCGTACGCGCCGACCAGGGAGAAAAGGGTCGGCGATCAACGAACGTCTCGGGGAGGCGGGGCACGTTGCCTGAGCCGATCGAGTGGCCACCGGGGACGCCGGAGCACATTCGGCGTCCGGTTCCGCGTCGGGACTTCTGCGACTGCGGGTTGCTGCTGAGCGAGGCGGAGCGGGAGGAGCACCCGTGCCCCGCCGCGTCCGTCGAGGAGCCGACGGCGTGAGCATCCCGGGCATCGATCCGAATCGGCTGACCCTATGGCAACTGAAGGGCATCGCATGCGCCCGCTGCGGCCGGGACTCCGCCCCCAGCCGTTCCCGACATCCGTTATCTGGGCACCGTGCGCGACTGCCTGGACCACCCGGTGGGCCTCTGGGCCTGCGTACCGACCTGCCACAACACTTCGTGCGCGTAGCGTCCCGCTCCACGGGACTGCGCGCGCACGATCCCTCTGGCGCCGCGCCACTTCGCAATCCCCGTCACGCCGGCCGGCCGGAAACCCGGGTGCGGGCGGTCGGTGCGGTGGTGTGTGATTGGGCGTATGGCGATCGTGTTGGGTGAGCCGGGCGTCGGCGGGCTGAGCAAGGCTGTGGGCGTGCTGCGGGAGTGGCAGTACGACGGGGCGCCGATGCAACTGCATCCGGGGGACCTGGGCTGGTTCTGGCGGTCAGGCGCGGAGGCGACGGCCGCGGCGGTCCGGACGTGGAGCCGGGACGGACAGATTCTCGCCGTCGGGCTGCTGGACGGCCCCGGCCTGTTGCGGCTGACGATCGCGCCGGACGCCCAGCGGGACGAGGAACTGGCGCAGCAGCTGGTGGAGGACGTGACCGAGCCGGAGCGCGGCGTACTGCCCGAGGGGAAGGTGAACATCGAGGCGCCCACGGGCGCGCTGGTCCACGATCTGCTGTTCGAGGACGGCTGGGACGTCGACGAGCCGTGGACGCCGCTGCGCCACGACCTCACGGAGCCGGTGAAGGAACCAGGCGTGCGGATCGAGGTGGTCGGGCCGGAGCAGGCGCATGTGCGGGCCGCCGTGCATCGGGCGGCGTTCGACGGGTCGAGGTTCACGGACGAGCGCTGGCACGCGATGGCGGCCGGATTGCCGTACGCCGACGCCCGGTGTCTGGTCGCGTACGACGACCAGGGCAACGCGGTGGCGGCGGTCACGGTGTGGTCGGCCGGGCCGGGTAAGCCCGGATTGCTCGAACCGATGGGCGTGCACAGGGACCATCGCCGTCACGGCTACGGCGAGGCGATCAGCATCGCCGCGGCCGCCGCACTCCAGAAGCTGGGCTCGTCGAGCGCGATCGTCTGCACCCCGAGCTCCAACGTCGGCGGCATCGCCACCTACAGGTCAGCCGGCTTCCAGCAACGCCCCGAGGTCCGAGACCGATACCGGGACGTCTAGGGCGTGTCCCTCTGCGGCTGCGCCAGGAGCGCCCACAGACGAACTGATCCTGCCTCGACCCCCTGACGCACCCAGCGGTGCGGGCACGGGCCGCAGTAGCCTCTCCCGCGGACCGGACTGGTCAGGCGAGCTACGCCGCTGACACCCGTACCGAGCCGGTGAATGACCGTCGTTGATCATCTGCCGGTGATCTCGCACCGCCCACTCGGCGTCCGTGCGATGCCCCTGCTCGGGTGGCCTAGCTGAGCGTGGCCTGCGCGAGGGCGCTGGCGCACAGCAGGGCGCCGACGGCGCACAGGATCCAGCTGGCGGTGGAGCCCATGTCGTCCCGCCACCCCTCAAGCTCCATCACCGACGGGTCGTCCGGGTCGTATCGGACGAGGACCTGATCGCCCTTCTGGAACCCGTCCAACTCCTCCTGCCGCTTACCCCACCGCATGGGCTGCCGCATCTCCCGCCCGTCGGCCGTCGTCCACTTCACCTCCGCGTGGTACCGGTGGCCGCCGGAGGTCAGCGTGCGCCGCTGCACCCGGACCACCCTGCCCTCCGCCTTCGCGGCCGAGCGTTGCAGCCGGGCGATCCGGCGCAGCGTGCGGCCGCCCTTCCACAGCAGCCAGCCGCCGAACAACGCAGGCATCAACTCAACGATCGTCGCACCATCCACGGCGCCGTCTCCCCCGTTCGACCTGAGACGTCCCGCGCAGCCTAACGCGCGCCCCAAACACCTCCCCAGCCCCACACAACCCACCGCCGGAGCGGTAACCAGCCACCGCCACGCAGGGATCGGCGCCGGACGGTGAGCCACCATCTGTCCAGCGCGGCCACGACGCACCAGCCGCCCACACCAGGTACCGGCGTCAAGCGCCCGCGACCGACGGCCATTTCCCCCCGAGCCGGCCCACCTACGCGCCGACCACGACCAGAGGCCACCGAGCACCCCGACCACCCACCGCCCATCGCGCACCCACCACAGCGCGCCACGCACCCCGCACCGCGCACCCCGCGCACCGGCCACCGGCCACGCGCCGCCCGCCAACCACCGCGCACCACGCACCACGCACCACGCACCACGCACCACGCACCGCGCACCGCGCACCGCGCACCGCGCACCGCGCACCAACGATCGGGCCGGCGGCCACCAGCCGGTCCGCGCGGGCCGCCGTCGGCCACCGCCCGAACGACCGCGGCCCGCCACCAGCCGCGCCGCGGCAAGCACCCAGCGGCAAGCGCCCCGCTCCGACCGGGCAACCCGCGTGTAGGGCGCAAGAGATGTTGCGCGGGGCGTTTACGGGCGATGCCGGGGGCGCTACCGTGGGATTGCGGGAGCGCTCCCACGGAAGAGTCGCAGTTGGGATCGTTACACGTGGGCTATCTACCCCCACAAGCGGGAGCGGTTCCACACAAGCTGAAGATCCCGGAAACGGGTTGAGGAGATCCCCCCACATGGTCACTGGACACATCGATCGAAAGCAAGCCCCGCTCCGCGGGGTGCGCCTGCTCAGCGTGCTGGGTGCCGGGCTGCTGGCCCTCATCATGGCGGGCATGCCGACACCCGCATCAGCGCACGGCGTCGCCATGTCGCCCGGTTCGCGGACCTTCCTCTGCTACGAGGACATGATCGCGAGCGGCAACCAGACGCCGTCGAACCCGGCCTGTGCCGCCGCGGTGGCGGAGACCGGCACCACCCCGCTGTACAACTGGTTCGCCGTGCTGGACTCCAACGGCGGCGGCCAGACCACGGGGTACATCCCCGACGGTGAGCTGTGCAGCGGCGGCCACAACGGTCCGTACGACTTCTCCTCGTACAACGCGACGCGCAACGACTGGCCCAAGACCCACCTCACCGCGGGTCAGTCCATCGAGATCGAGTACAGCAACTGGGCAGCGCACCCGGGCGACTTCGACGTCTACATCACCAACAACGGCTGGAGCCCCACCCAGTCGCTGGGGTGGAGTGACCTGGAGCTCGTCCAGACCGTGACCGACCCGCCGCAGCGCGGCGGCGCGGGCTCGAACGGCGGCGCCTACTACTGGGACCTCCAGCTGCCGAGTGACCGCAGCGGCGACGCCATCATCTTCATCCACTGGATCAGGTCCGACAGCCAGGAGAACTTCTACTCCTGCTCCGACGTCGTCTTCGACGGCGGCAACGGCCAGGTGACGTACTGACGCACTGACCGGGGACGCGATCCACTTAAGGACCCGCCGGGGCACCCGGCGGGTCCTCCGCATGCCTCTGACCAGCACGAACGGTACTTTCCTGGGGCCTGACCGCGTCTTCCCCTGACGTATTCCGCGCAGGTAACATCCCCCGTGGTCGGCCGCCCTGGTGGCTCATTGGGAGGTGTGGGCCGACCAGCAACACGTGAGTGCCGAAGCCGTGCGCGGCTGCACGCTCTCTCGGCGAGCCGACTGAACACCCGCCGGCGCCGGGTCGACGACCCGGTGCCCGACGCGTTCGTGTCTCGTCGACGAGAGGAACCTCATGCACCTCAGGCAGCAGTTAAACGGGAAATGTACCAACGCGGGGATGGCGTGGAGGAGCGCCGTCGTGCTCGGCACGATGGCCCTCGCCCTGCCGTTCACCGCCTCCGCCGGCGCCGTGGAGCAGCAGGCCACGGCGGAGAGCGTGACCTTCGAGTCACGTCCGGACATCGCTCTCGCCGCTCCGACCCTCACCACCACCACGACGGGCCAGGAGGACTCCGGCCTGTTGCTGACCACCCCGGGCGCCGGCTACGGCGGCTCGGGAGCGGCCATTTACGACAACAGCGGACAACTCGTCTGGTACGCCGAGGGTGCGTACAACAACCTGCACGAGATCACCTGGCAGGGAGAGCCCGCGCTCGCCGTGCACTTCGCGAGCGGGGGCCAGTCCGAGTACCAGGTGCTGAACTCCTCCTACCAGGAGGTGGCGTCCTTCACCACATCGGGCTCGGCGACCGACCTCCACGACATGAAGCTGAGCCCCGACGGCTCGCATGTCCTGCTGATGTCCTACGTCACCACGCCCTACGACCTCAGCCCGTGGGGCGGCTCGTCCAACGCGCAGGTGATCAACGGCGTGGTCCAGGAGATCGAGCTGGCGACGGGTCAGGTCACCTTCGAATGGGAGTCTCTGGAGGAGGTCCCGATCGACGAGACCACCGAGCCGCTGACGGCGCCGTTCGTGGACTGGATCCACCTCAACTCGCTGGCCTACGACGCCGACGGCAACATTCTGATCGGCGCCCGCAACACCAGCACGGTGTACAAGGTGGATCGCGAGACGGGCGACATCATCTGGCGGTTCGGCGGCGAGCGGAGCGACTTCAGCTTCCCCGGCCAGTCGCAGCAGCCGAGCTACCAGCACGACGTGGTGCGGCTGCCGGACGGACGCCTGTCGGCGTTCGACAACGGCAACGGGCGTAACCCGTCGTACTCCAGGGGCTCGGTGTGGGAGCTCGACGAGACCGCCATGACGGCCCAACTCGTCGAGGACCTCCAGCCGAACACCCCGCTGTCCGCCCTGTACACCGGCTCCAACCGGCTGCTGGACAACGGCAACCACCTGGTCGACTACGGCAACACCGGGGAGATGGTGGAGTTCAGGGATGGCCAGCCGATCTTCACGGCCAGTCTGGCGGGGACCAACTGGACCTACCGGGCGGAGCGTGTCGCCGACTGGGTGGGCACCCCGACCACCGCGCCCGACGTCGCCTGGAGCGAGCCGGACGAGGACGGCGCCCGGTCCGTCCACATGAGTTGGAACGGTGCCACCGAGGTGGACAGCTGGCGCATCGAGTCCGGCGATTCGACGGACAGCCTCGGCACGGTGGAGACGGTCGCCAGGACCGGGTTCGAAACGGACACCCGGGTCTCCGCGGGAGACGCGGAAGTCCTCCGGGTCAGCGCCCTGGACGCCGACGGAACGGTGTTGGACAGCCGAACCCTCGTCGCCGGGCAGACCCCGACCATCTCCGAGTAGCACCCGTGTGACGCACCGGAACCGCGGTGCGACATGATGTCCTGGCCGAGGCGGCGGCCGGGACACACCGGGGCAGGGATGCCCCCGAAATGGCGAGAAGAACGACGAGAACTGTGCGCAACGCCACACTCCGGGCCGGCAGCACCGGAAGGCGGCGCTTCGCTTACGTCAGGATTTTCCGGTCATCATGCCCGTCGGGGCGACATTTTCCCTGGGGATGACCATCCACCGTGGTCATATATCGGCCTGGTTTGCGACGAAGGGCTGAACCTCTTCACAGCGCATTTACCCCGCCCTAACATGGGAGCGCTTCCACACAACGCCTCGACGGACTTGAGAAGGCGGCGACCCGATCTCGCGGAACGGTTCGGGTCACCGTCGTCCCGGGTTCGGCAGTGCCGCATTCCCGGCCAGCCGCATCCATCATGCGGGAACGCGAGCATCATCGAACGGCAGTCGATTCGAGAGCCCACCCTCAGTCGGCTGCGGCATGGAAGGTCGATCGTCACCGGCCATTCCGAGAGGCCCTGTAGAGGTTTGCTGGAGGCAACTCGCACCTGTGCGGTCAGCACGTGCTCGGTACCTCACGGCGAGCCGGCTCCCCTGCGGCTCGCCGCGTTCCACCCCCCGTTCCCGGCGGTGCGGGCACGTGCGCCCGTCACCGCATTGAGACGACCCGATTGGAGAATCATGTCCGGTATTCTCGTTGCCGGCGGAGCGATGGCGGCGTTACTGGCGTCGACCGTCTCCGGCCAGGGTGTGTCCACCGCCACCGACGCCCCGTCCGAGAAAATCACGGTCGGCATCGACACGATCAACGGCTCGGGCTGTCGAGCTGGCACCGCCGCCGTGGCCGTGTCATCCGACAACACCGCCTTCACCGTCACCTACAGCGACTACCTCGCGTCGGCGGGAGAGGGCGCCTCGCCCGTCGACTTCAGAAAAAACTGCCAGTTGAGTCTGGACGTCCACATCCCGTCCGGCTTCACCTACGCCATCGCCAGCGTCGACTACCGCGGCTACGCCTACCTGGCGAGCGGCGCGAGCGGCCTGCAGAAGGCGCAGTACTACTTCCAGGGTTCGTCGCAGACGGCGTCGTCGGAGGAGACCTTCGCCGGCCCGTACAACGACAACTGGCACGCCAACAAGACCACCGAATGGGCCGGTCTGGTGTGGTCGCCGTGCGGCGAGGACAAGAACGTCAACATCAACACCGAGCTCCGGGTCAGCAGCGGTTCCTCGAACGACACCAGCTTCATGACCATGGACTCCACGGACGGCGCCGTGAGCACCACCTACCACCTGTCCTGGCAGGAGTGCCCGAGCTGATTCGGGCCCTCCGCGGGCCGCACGGCCCGTGGACCAGCACCAACCGGCGGACAACTCCCCGTTCTCCTGCGCAAACATCGCTTCTCTGAGAGCGGAACTCCGACGCACCGGGCTGATGCTCCTGTGCCTCCTCGCCCATCACGTGGGGCTAGGAGCATCACTCCGGGTTCTCTTCTCGCACCGCACGCCGGAAATGCGGTGCCTCGCGAATGAGCCCCGGCGGGTCACGCCTTTTCACCACCACCCGCCTCGCGAGCTTCAGACCACCACGGACCCCCGTCCCGGAATTCGCCTGCCCGGGACCGGTCCTAAACGACCGATTGGAGAACCATGTCCGGTCTTATTGCCGTGGGTAGCGCCTTCGCCGCGTTATTCGCCTTCGCCACTCCGTCCGCGACTCCCGTCAACCAGATCGCGGAACCGCCGTACTTCACCGACGTGCCGGACGAGCAAATGGCCATCGAGGTTCTCACGGTGAACGGATCCGGCTGTGAGCCGGGCACCGCCGCCATCGCCGTCTCGGCCGACAACACCGCCTTCACCGTCACCTACAGCGACTACCTCGCGATGGTCGGCGTCGGTGCGTCACCGACCGACTTCCGGAAGAACTGTCAGCTCAACCTGGCCGTGAAGGTGCCGTCCGGCTTCACCTACGCCATCGCCAGCGTCGACTACCGCGGCTACGCCTTCCTCGAAGAGGGCGCCACCGGCCAGCAGCGGGCGTCGTACTACTTCCAGGGCTCGCCCAGCACGGCCGAGCACCAGGAGACGTTCACCGGCGCGATGGACGACAACTGGACGGTCACCGACGTGACCGAACTGCCCGCCCTGGTCTGGGCCCCCTGCGGGGAGATCCGCAACTTCAACATCAACACGGAGCTGCGGGTCAGTGCGGGCACGTCTGACCCGTCCCAGACGACCAGCTTCATGATGATGGACTCCACGGACGGGGAGATCGAGACCGAGTACCAGCTGGCCTGGCGCGAGTGCGAGCCAGGAGAAGGGGACGATGACTGAGCACCTCATCGCCCGGGAGTGACGCCCAGCGTGGACTCCCCTGAGAGGCGGGGTGCGGGCACCGTCCCGGCGGACGCCGCACCCCGCCACGACCGCCCCGCCGGTAACGGGGCGTGGGCTCGTTCTCCCGTCGCTGCGCCACCATCCGTCAGGCCCGGCCATGGGCCTTCTGCAGGCGGCGGGAGAGCGAGTCGATCACCACGGCGGCGAGCAGCACGCCGCCGGTGATCATGAACTGCACGGCCACCTCGATGCCCAGCAGTGTCATGCCGGAGGCGATCGACTCGATGACCAGCACGCCGAGCAGCGCGGACCAGGTGGTACCGCGCCCGCCGAACAGGCTGGTGCCGCCGATGACGGCCGCGGCGATGACGTTCATCAGCAGGTCGCCGGCCCCCAGCGCCTGGCTCACCGAGGTCAGCCGGGAGGCCAGGAAGAGCCCGCCGATCGCGGCCATGGTGCCGGACACCATGAAAACGGAGATCCGCACCCACACCACGTTGATGCCGGCCCGGCGAGCGGCCTCCACACCGCCGCCGAGCGCGAAGACCTTCCGCCCGTAGGGCGTGCGGCGCAGCACCAGGTCGAGGCCGACGACGAACAGCAGGAAGATCATCAGGGCCAGCGGCAGCCCCTGGAACTCCGCCAGCACCACGGCGGTGCCGAAGGCGATGGCGGCCAACACGGCGGTGCGCACCACGATCTCGATGAGCGGACGGAACGGCACCCCGGCCTCGGCCCGGCGGCGCGCCTCCCGGTGGGACACCAGGAAGAACACGGCCACACTCACCGCGGCCACCCCGTAGGTGGCGACGTCGCTGGTGAGGTATTGGCTGGTCAACCTGGCGACCAGGCCCTCGTCGTTGAGGTTGATGGTGCCGGCCGTGCCCAGCAGGTAGACCATCAGGCCGTTCCAACCCAGCAGTCCGGCCAGGGTGACGACGAACGCGGGCGCGCCGATCCGGGCGACGAAGAAACCGTGCACCGCCCCGGTGGCCGCGCCGCACAGCATCGCGAGGACGACCGCGAGCCACTCCGTCACACCGTGGTTGACGTTGAGCACGGCGAACACGGCGGCCACCAGCCCGCTGACCGAGCCGACCGACAGGTCGATGTCGCCGATCAGCAGCAGGAAGACGACGCCGATCGCGATCATGCCCATGCCGACGATGTCCACGCTGAGGTTGGAGAGGTTGCGCGGCGAGAGGAAGTTGCTGTCCAGGAACTGGAAGGTGATCCAGATAGCGAGCAGGCCGAGGACCACCGGCACCGAGCCCAACTCGCCGCCGCGCATCCGGCGCCGGAACTCGCCGAGATAGCCGGCGAGGCCCGACTCGCGCCGGATCAGGCGCGGGTCCGCGTCACTGGCCTCGCCGTCCGTGCGCCCGCGGCCCGTCGTGCTGGGATTCATGCTCCGCCCTGTTCTGTCCGTGTGTCTGTGCTGCCGCGGCCGGTCACGGCCACGGCCGGCCCGCGCGGCTCACGGCGTTCTCCGTGGCGCCGGTGATCGAGGCGATGATCTGTTCCTGTGAGGTGGTGTTCACGCTGAAGAAGCCGTTGTTGCGCCCCAGCCGCAGGACCGCGACCTGGTCGGCGACGGCCTTCACGTCGGCCAGGTTGTGGCTGATGATCAGCACCCCGAGTCCGCGGTCGCGCATGCGCTCGATGAGGTCGAGGGTCTGCGCGGTCTGCTCCACGCCCAGGGCGGCGGTCGGCTCGTCGAGGAGCACGGCCTCCGGATCGCTGAGCAGCGCACGGCAGATGGCGACCACCTGCCGCTGGCCCCCCGACAGGGCGGCGACCGGGATGCGCAGGTTGAGGATGCGGCTGGCGAGGGTGCGCAGCAGTTCGCTGGCCCGGCGTTCCATCTCGACCTCGTCGAGGATCCCCGACCGGTGAATCTCCCGGCCCAGGAAGAGGTTCCCGACGACGTCGAGGTTCTCGCACAGCGACAGGTCCTGGTAGACGGTCGCGATGCCCAGGGCCTGGGCGTCGTGGGGCTGGTTCAGGCGGACCGGCCGTCCCTTCCACTCGATCTCGCCGGCGTCCGCGGGGTCGGTGCCCGAGACCACCTTGACCAGCGTGGACTTGCCGGCGCCGTTGTCGCCGACCAGGGCGACGACCTCCCCGGCGCGGATCTCCAGGTCGATGTCGCTGAGCGCCTGCACGGCGCCGAAGCGCTTGGAAACGCCGCGCAGCCTCAGCATGGGCACGGGTGGCATAGGAACCATCTCCTGGCGCGACGCGAGCGGGTCTCAGTCGGTGAGGCCGGCCCGCTGGCACGCGGGCAGGATCCTCGGCGTGCAGATCTGGTCGACCGTGAACATCCCGTCCCGCACCACGGTGCTCTCGATGGTGTCCACGGTCACCGGTATCGGCGCGGCCAGGACGGCCGGGATGTCCCCGTCGGTGGCGTTGGCGACGGCGTCGGTGGCCACGCTGTCGAGCGGATCGCCGCGGGCCAGCGCCAGGGCCATCTCGGCCGCGGGTTCGGCCTCCATGCGGAACGGCTTGTAGACCGTCATGTCCTGCTCGCCGGTGACGATGAGTTGGATGGCCGACAGCTCCGCGTCCTGCCCGGTCACCGGCGGCAGCGGCGTGATGTTGGCCGACCGGAGCGCGGCGATGGCGCCGGAGGCGATGCTGTCGTTGGCGGCGTAGACGCCGTCGATCCGCGGGGCGCCGAACTTGACGATGGCCCCCGACATCGAGGTGTAGGCGTTCTCCCGGGAATAATCCAGGATGTCGTACTCCTGGTTCACCTCCACCCGGTCGGAGAAGACCTCCCGCGCGCCGCGGGAGAACCGCTCCGCGTTGGGGTCGGTCGGCGAGCCGTTCAGCATGACCACCCGGGGCCGCTCCAGATCGTCCAGGGCCCGGAGCAGCGCCGTGGCCTGCAGCCTGCCGACCTGCTCGTTGTCGAAGGAGGCGTAGGCCGAGACGGGGCCCTCCGCGAGACGGTCGTAGGCCACCACGGGGATGCCCGCCTCCTGGGCCCGCTCGACGGAGGCCCGGATGGCGATGGCATCGAGAGGGCTGAGGATGAGGGCCTCGACACCCCCGGTGATCATCGAGTCCATCTGCTGCTGCTGCGTGGCCACGTCGCCCTGGGCGTTGGCGACCTCCACGGTGCAGTCGCCGCACCGCTCGGCGACGGCCTGCTCGATCAGCGGACGGTCGAAGCCCTCCCAACGGCCGAGGGAGTCGGGGAGCAGCAGGCCGATGTCGACGGTCCCGCCCTCGTCGGCCCCGCCCGGTTCCGTGCCGTCGCCACAGGCCGTGAGGCCGAGTGCGAGGGCCGTCGCGCACGCGACGGCGGCGGCACCGCGGGGCAGCCTTGCCATCCCTGCTTCCCTTCGGGTCTCTTCGCTCCCCCTGGCTTCCCTTCGGTTCGGATCTTCGGCTCGGATCTCCGTTTCGGGCTTTTCTCACTTATCAGACATGGAACGCCCACCGCCCACGGGTCGCAAGCCGTCCACGTCGCTGGCGGCGTCCGCCGGCCCCGAGGGCCGCAGGGTCACCTGGATCTCCCCCCACACCTGTTTGCCGCCGCTGAGCGGCACCGAGCCCCAGGCGCGCGAGACGGCGTCGACCAGCAGGATTCCCCGGCCGCCTGTCGCCTCCCAGTCACCGCTCGGCGCCTTCACCGGCGTACGCGGCGAGGCGTCGCTGACCGCCACCCGCAGCCGTTCCCCGGCGAGCGTGAGGTCGAGACGCACCTGGCCCTGGGTGTGCACCAGGGCGTTGGTGACCAGCTCCGAGACGACGAGCAGCACCGTGTCGGCGCCCTCCGCCACGCCCCAGGAGCGCAGCGTCCTGGCGGTGAAGCGGCGGGCGTGCCCGACCGCGTCGGGCAGCCGCCACACCGCCCAGGTGGCGCGCCGCGGCCGGTCCCGGGTGCCGTCGTAGCGGAGCAGCAGCAGCGCCACGTCGTCGTCGCGCCGGTTGGCGTCGCCGAGCAGCACGTCGGCCAGCCCTCCGGGGTCGGCGGGGTCGCCGGCGGCGAGGGCCTCGCGCACCCGGTCCAGGCCCTCCTCCAGCCGCAGCGTGGAGGACTCGACCAGCCCGTCGGTCAGCAGCGTCACCACCGAGCCGGGGGCGAGCCCGACGGTGGTCATGGGGAACTCGGCCTCGGCCAGCACGCCCAGCGGCGGACCGCCCTCCACCTCGAGCTCCCGGGTGCCGCCGTCCGGGTCGCGCACCAGCGGTGGCAGATGTCCGGCGCGGACCAGCCAGGTGTCGCCCTCCTCCATGTCCAGCGCGACGTAGCAGCAGGTGGCGAACAGGTCGGTCTGCATGCCCACGAGCAGCCGGTTGGCGTGCGAGACGACCACGTCGGGCGAGTGGCCCTCCACCGCATAGGCCCGGATCGCGGTCCGCATCTGCCCCATGATCGTCGCGGCGGCGGCGCTGTGGCCCTGCACGTCGCCGATGACCAGCGCCACGTGGCGGTCGGTCAGCGGGATCACGTCGTACCAGTCGCCGCCGACGTCCAGACCCACCGTCGCCGGCAGATAGCGGGCCACGGCCACGCCGCCCGGCAGATCTGGCAGCGTGCGCGGCAGCAGGCTGCGTTGCAGCATGGCGGCGAGCTCGTGCTGCGCGTCGAACGCCCGCGCGCGCACCAGGGCCTGCCCGACCAGGCCCGCGGCGGCGGTCAGCAGGAATCGCTCCTCGGTGCCGAACTCGTGCGGCTCCTGCCAGCCGACCAGGCAGGCGCCGGCGGTCCGGCCGTCGGCCAGGAGCGGCAGCACGGCCACGCCGCCGGGGCCGATGACGGCGATGCTGGGCTCCCGAACCTCGCCCGGCGGCCACAGGCTGGTGCGGCCCTCGCGGAGCGCCGCCTGGATGGTGGGCAGCGCGGAGGTGGGCGCGTCCGGCCATTCGGGGCGCCACAGATCGGGCCAGCCGCCGGGGTCCGGCGGGTCGAGCGCGGTGACCACCAGCCGGTCGGCCTCCAGCTCGGCCAGCGCCACCCGGTCGGCGCCCAGCTCCCGCAGGGCGGCGACCGCGACCTGGCTCACGTCCCGCACGGTCACCGCGGTGGCCAGGGTGGCGGACAGCCGCTGCACCCGGGAGACCTCGTCGGCGCTGGGCCGCAGACGGGAGGCGTCGGCGACCACGGCGAGCAGCCGTTCCGGACGGCCGACGGCGTTCATCAGCACCCGGCAGCGCAGGTGCAGCCAGCTCAGCTCGCCGACGCCGCGGCGGACGCGGAACTCCAGCTCCCGGCCGCCCGAGGACACCGACGCCGGTTCGACGATCGACATCAGCGCGGGCAGGTCCTCCGGCACGGTGTGCGCCAGCAGCGTCTCCACCCGCCCGTCGAAGCCCTCCGGGACGATGCCCATCAGCTCCAGGGCCGGCGCATCGGCCCCCACCCGCCCCGAGCTCAGATCCAGGGTGAACGAGCCGAGGCGGACGCTGTCCATGGCGCGGTCGGACGCGGCGTCCGGCTCGTCGAGGGCCTCCAGCCGCTCGGCCACATGCGCGGCGTACAGCTCCAGGAAGCTGCGGCGGTCGGGCGGGAAGCCGTCGGAGGTTTCGTCCACCATCACCAGGCAGCCCAACGGGCCCCGCTCCGCGCCGAGCGGAAGCGACGCCATCGACACTCCCCCAGACCCCGAAGGCCCGGGAGACGCCCCCACACCGGGACGCGGCGGACCCGGCGCGGCGTCGCCGTAGGACGCCAGCGCGGTGCCGTTCAGCCACAGCGGCCGACCGCCGCGAAACGCCTCGGCGACCGGCGAGGGCCCGTCCACCGGGTAGGCGTCGACCAGCCCGTACTCCGCGCTGGGACCGCCCGCGGTCTCGGTCAGGTGCAACCGCTCACCCGTCCGGTCCAACACGTAGACAGCCGAGAGCGCCACCCCGCCGAACGTCCGCTTTCGCTCCGTCACGGCGCGGCCTCACCGGCGCCTGACGGGTGCGTTGGCGGCCAAGCGGCCGTCTGCGTCGGCCGTCGCATCGTCCCATCGCCTCCGACTCGTCGGCTCCGACCCGCGGCGGCCGCGTCGGCGGCGCCGAGCCCGAGCATCTCCAGCGTAAGGAGGGAGCCCGGCCTCGGGCTCGCGCGGCGGGCTGGTCCGCGAGCCGGCGGGCGCGCGCCTGCCGGGCCCGGGAGCGGCGAGGTTCCTCGTGGATCGCCGGCGCATCCGCCCAGCAACGCCCGGCGGTGCCGCGGTCGCACCGTCCGTGCCGGTCGAGGTAGCCGGCCAGCCGCTGACCCAGTCGGGTGACATGGGCGTCGAAGCGGGCGCGGCCCGGCTCGGCGGCGTACCCGCGCACGCCGGGCGTCCGGGCGACCGGCCCGCGTTATAGAGTGGCAAAAGAAGGTGTTTTTTCGGTTATCTCCTGGTCTGTTCTCTCGCCAGGAGCACCCCGACCGGGAGGCGGGATGGGTGCGAACGGCGGTGAGGCCGCGCGCCGGCTGTTGCTGCTTTCCGCCGCTGCCCCCGATCTGGCGGTACGGGAGACGCTGCTGCTCGCCCTCCAGCACGCGGTGTCCGCGCTCGGCGGCCTCGGCGGCCTGGTGCACCTGCGCGGCGCCTCACCCGAGTTCGGGCTCCGGTTGGTGGCCAGCAGCGGCCTGCCGCGCTCCTTCATCCGGGACTGGGACGGCCTGCCCGGCGCCGGCCCCACCCCGCCGGCCCGCGCCGTCCGGAACGGCGCACCCGTGTGGCAGCCCACCTCCGCGGCCCGGGGGGTGCCCGCCGACACCGCGATGGCGGCCGTGCCGCTGCGGGGCTCCGAGGAGGCGCTGGGCGCGCTGACCGTGCTGGTCGCCGACGCGACCGGCGTCCCGACCCCGCGGCAGCGGGCGGTGTTCGACGCGTTGGCCGAATGGGCCGCCGGACGGCTGCGGCAGGTGCCGCCCGCCAGCCGGATCCAGCTGTTGACCGGCAACGACTCCGCCATCTCCGACGTCCCGCAGGCGCTTGAGGCGGTCCGGGTGGGCGCCTGGGAGTTCGACCTGCGGACCGGCGAGGTGGCGTGGAACGCGACGACGCTGAAGGTACTGGGCCTGGACCCCGACGACTTCGACGGCCGGGTGGAGACCTGGGAGCGGCTGGTGCACCCCGACGACCTTCCGTGGGTGCAGTCGGAGGTGACCCGCGCGATGCGGGAGCATGGCGAGACCGAGTTCGAGCACCGGGTGCGCCGCCCGGACGGCACCGAGGGCTGGGTGCAGACCCGCGGCCGGACGATCACCAACGACGCCGGCGAACCGGTGGGGATGGCCGGCGCGCTGTGGGACACCACCAGGGCGCACCACGCACTGGAGTCGGTCGGCCGGGCGCTGCGCCAGATGAGGGACGGGTTCCTGGCCGTCAGCGTGGACTGGCGGATCACCTTCGTCAACGTCGAGGCCGAGCGGCTGCTCGGCACCTCGGGGGGCCTGACGGGACGGCTGCTGTGGGACGTGCCCACGGTGCTGCGGGTGGCGGGGCTGCCGTCCCGTTGCCGGCGCGCGGTCGCCGAGGGCCAGCCGACCGAGTTCGACGCGCGCTGGCCCGGCGAGGGCCGGTGGTACCACCTGCGCCTGGTCCCCGGCCCCGAAGGGCTCACGATCTACCTCACGGACGTCACCGAGCGCCGGGGCAGGGAGCGGGAGCGCGCGGCCGAGGACCGGGCGGCGGCGGAACGGGCCGCCCGCATCGGGGAGCTGACGGCCGCGCTCTCCGAGGCGGTCACGGCCCGGGACGTGGTCAGCGCCCTCGCGGACCGGGTGCTGCCGCCCTTCGGAGCCTCCGCGCTCGTCGTCCACCTGGTGGAGAACGAACGCCTGAAGGTGCTCGATGCCGTCGGCTACGACGACGACTTCCTCAAGTGGATCGACGGCGTGCCGCTCCGCGACGCCACCGCGATCGACGAGGCACTCCGGCGCGGCGCGCCCACCTACTTCGCGTCGCCCGAGGAGTTCCTGGAGCGCTATCCGGGCAGCGAGGAGCTGGTGGAACGGTCGGGCAAACGCGCGTGGGCGTTCCTGCCGTTGATGGCGTCGGGGCGCGCCCTCGGCGCCTGCATCATCGCCTTCGACCACCCGCGCCGGGTGACGGCCGAGGAGCGGACCCTGCTGATCGCCGTCAGCGGCCTCGTCGCCCAGGCCCTGGAGCGGGCCCAGCTGTTCGACGTCGAGCACCGGCGCGCCCAGGCGTTGCAGCGCGGTCTGCTGCCGCAGGGGCTCCCCAGGCTGACGGCGGTCTCCGCGGCGGCCCGGTACCTGCCCGCCGGGCGGGGCATCGAGGTCGGCGGCGACTGGTACGACGTGCTTCCGCTCTCCGCCGACCGGGTCGCCCTGGTCATCGGCGACGTGATGGGGCACGGCCTGTCCGAGGCGGCCACCATGGGGCGGTTGCGCACGGCGGTGCACACGCTCTCCGACCTGGAGCTGCCGCCCGACGAGATCCTCGGCCACCTCAACGACGTGGTCGCCGGGCTCGGCGACGACTTCTACGCGACCTGTCTGTACGCCGTGTACGACCCGACCACCCGGGGCTGCGTGTTCGCCCGCGCCGGGCATCCCCCGCCGGCCGTGGTGGATCCGGACGGCCGGGTGTGGTTCCCCGAGTTGGCACCCAACGCGCCGCTGGGCACCGCGGCCCCGCCGTTCGACACCGACGAGTTGGAGCTGCCCGACGGCAGCCTGCTGGTGCTGTACACCGACGGCCTGGTGGAGTCGCGGGGACGGGACTTCGACGAGGGCATGACCCGGCTGGCCGACACGCTCATCGAGGCGCATCGCCAGGGCCGGGCCCGACACCTCGACGAGTTGTCCGAGTCCGTCGCCTCGACGCTGGTGCCGGCCCGGCTGCGGGCCAGCGACGATGCGGCGCTGCTGGTGGTCAGAACCCACGAGCTGGCCAGGGAGAACATCGCGGCCTGGTCGCTGCCCGAGGATCCGAGAGCGGCCGGGCAGGCCCGCGACCACGTGCGCGAACAGCTGGCCGGATGGCATCTGGAGGAGCTGACGATGCCCACGGAGCTGATCGCCAGCGAACTGGTGGGCAACGTGATCCGGCACGCGAGCGGCCCCATCCGGCTGCGGCTGCTGCGCAGCCGGAGCCTGATCTGCGAGGTGTCCGACGGCGGCCACACCACGCCGCACGTGCGCCGGGCCTCCGAGACCGACGAGGGGGGCCGCGGGCTCCAGCTGGTCGGCGCGCTCTCCCAGCGCTGGGGCACCCGCTTCACGCCGGGTGGGAAGGCCATCTGGACCGAACAGCCGCTGCCGGAGGCCTCCCCCCATCCCTGATGACCCGAGTCCTGATGGTCTGAGTCCTGAGAGCCGCCCCCGCACCCGGGCGCCACCGGCCGCTTGCGAGAATGCCGCCATGGAGCAGCGAGAATTCGGCAGGCTGGGCCGCCGGGCGTCCGTCGTCGGCCTCGGCACTTGGCAGCTCGGCGCCGACTGGGGCGACGTCCGGGACGAGGACGCGATGGCGGTGCTCGACGCCGCGCTGGCGGCCGGGGTGACCTTCCTGGACACCGCCGACGTCTACGGCGACGGGCGGAGCGAGCGGCTGATCGCGGCGTTCCTGAAGAAACGTCCGGCCGCGGACGTCATGGTGGCCACCAAGATGGGCCGCCGGATGCCGCAGGACCCGGCGAACTACACGCTGGACAACTTCCGCGCCTGGACCGACCGGTCCCGGGCCAACCTGGGCGTCGACACGCTCGACCTGGTGCAGCTGCACTGCCCGCCGTCGCCGGTGTTCTCCTCGGCCGCCGTGTTCGACGCGCTGGACACCCTGGTCGCGGAGCGGCGGATCGCGGGCTACGGGGTCAGCGTCGAGACCTGCGAGGAAGCGCTGACCGCGATCGCGCGCCCGGGCACGGCGAGCGTGCAGATCATCCTCAACCCGTTCCGGCTCAAGCCGCTGGAGCGGGTGCTGTCCGCCGCCGAGGCGGCGGGCGTGGGCATCATCGCCCGGGTGCCCCTCGCCTCCGGCCTGCTGTCCGGCCGGTACACCAGGGAGACCGTGTTCGCGGCGGACGACCACCGGACCTACAACCGGCACGGCGAGGCGTTCGACCAGGGCGAGACGTTCTCCGGCGTGGACTACGAGACGGGCGTCGAGGCGGCCGCGGAGTTCGCGGCGCTGGCGCCCGAGGGCGCGACCGCGGCCCAGACGGCGCTGCGCTGGGTGGTGCAGCAGTCCGGCGTCACCACGGTGATCCCGGGCGCGCGCTCCGCGGAGCAGGCGCTGGCGAACGCCGCGGCGGCCGAGCTGGCGCCGCTGCCCGAGGCGACGCTGGCGGCGGTCCGCGAGCTGTACGACCGCCGCATCCGGGCGCAGGTGCACCACCGCTGGTAGCCGGCGGGCCGGCCCGCGCCGCGGGCCGGTCGTCCGGTCAGACCTTGCGCTTGAAGACCAGCACGGACAGCGGCGCGAAGACGGCGGCGATCGCGACGGCCCAGACCACGGACTGGAGCAGCGGGGTGGCCACCCGGCCGCCGAGCATCAGGCCGCGGCAGGCCTCGGACAGCACGGTCACCGGGTTGACCTTGACCCACGCCTGGAGCCAGCCGGGCATCGTCCCGGTCGGCACGAACACGTTGCTGACGAAGGTGACGGGGAACAGCGCGGTGAAGCCGAAGATCTGCACCCGCTCGGCGTCCTTGGCGAGCAGTCCGACGAGCACCGCCACCCAGGAGAAGGCGAGCGCGAAGAACAGCAGCAGCGCGCCGGCGCCGAACATGCCCAGCGGCCCCGGCGAGCCGAGCCGGAAGCCGAGCACCAGTCCGACGCCGAGCACCAGCACGATGGACCAGGCCTGTTTCACCTGGTCCGCGGCGATCCGGCCGGCCAGCGGCGCCCACCGGGCGATGGGCAGCGAGCGCAACCGGTCGAAGACGCCCTTGGTGACGTCGGTGTTCAGGCCCTGGCCGACGTAGAGGGTGACGAACAGCATGTTCATCACCAGCATGCCGGGCAGCATGAAGGTCAGGTAGTCGTCGACCGAACCGGCGATCGCGCCGCCGAAGACGTAGGTGAACAGCAGCACGAACATGATCGGCTGGATGCTGAAGTCGCTGAGCTCGTAGGGGTTGTGGCGGACCTGGATGACGGTACGCCAGGCCAGGGTCAGGGTCTGGCGCAGGCCCTGGGCCAGCGTCACCCTGGGGGCGAGCCCCTCAGCACTGCCGGTCATGACGCCTCACGCTCCACTTCACGCCCCGGCTCACGCTCCGCCCCGGGTTCCTGTTTCGGCGGCCGGCCGGTCAGGGTCAGGAACACCTCGTTGAGGCTGGAGCCGCGCAGCGCCAACTCGGTGACGAGGACGCCCGCGTCGTCCAGCCGCCGCACCACGGCGGGCAGCACGCCGGGGTCGGTGACCGGCGCGGTCACCCGGTTCCCCTTCACCTGCGGTTCGGCGCCGGCCAGCTCGGCCACCGCAGCGCGCACCAGCGGAACGTGCGCGGCGTCCGTCGGCTGCACGGCGAGCGTCCGGCCGCCCGTCTGGTCCTTGAGCTCGTCGGGGGTGCCGGTGGCGATCACCTCGCCCCGGTCGATCACCACGATGTCGTCGGCCAGTTCGTCGGCCTCGTCCAGGTACTGGGTGGTCAGCAGCACGGTGGTGCCCTCGGACACCAACCGCCGGATCAGCTCCCACAGCTCGGTTCGGGCCCGCGGGTCGAGCCCGGTGGTCGGCTCGTCCAGGAAGAGCACCGGCGGCCGGCCGACCAGGCTGGCGGCCAGGTCCAGGCGGCGCCGCATGCCGCCCGAATAGGTGTTCACCGCGCGCCCGCCGGCGTCGGCGAGCCCGAACCGCTCCAGCAGGTCCCGGGCCCGCCGCCGGGCGTCGGCGCGGCGCATGCCGAGCAGCCGGCCGATCAGCAGCAGGTTCTCCTGGCCGGTGAGGGACTCGTCCACCGAGGCGTACTGGCCGGTCAGGCCGATCAGCTGGCGCACCCGGTGCGGATCGCGGCAGACGTCGAAACCGCCGACGCTGGCCCGGCCCCCGTCCGGCTGCAACAGCGTGGCCAGCACCCGCACGGCGGTGGTCTTGCCAGCGCCGTTCGGCCCGAGCAGGCCGAGCACGGTGCCGGGCGGGGCGCGGAAGTCCACCCCGGCCAGGGCCATCGTCTCGCCGAAGCACTTCACCAGTCCTTCGGCCCGGATCGCGTGGCCCATGGGGGCGGCTCCTCCCTCCCCGTTCCCACCCACTATGGGTGGGCCGCCCCGCCGGCGCATCCGGGCGGGCGCATCCGGGCCGGCCGGTCCCTGGAGCGGCGTCAGGGCGGCGGCTGGCAGTGCGGGCACCAGACGGTGGTGCGGCCGGCGATCCGATCGCGGTGCAGAGGGGTGCCGCAGCGCGGGCAGGTCGGCTCGCGGTCGTCCCGGTGCGCCGTCAACCAGGCGCCGCGGGTCGGCACGTGGCCGGCCTTCACCGAATCGCGCAGCACCGGGCGCATCGCGTCGGCCAGCCGCCGCCGCTCCGTGGGCCCGAGGCCGTCGGTCCGGCGGGAGGGGTGCACCCGCGCCCGCCAGAGGATCTCGTCGGCCAGCAGGTTCCCGAGGCCGGCCAGCACGGACTGGTCGGTCAGCACCGCCTTGACGCCGGCGCGCCGCCCGGCCAGCAGCCGGTCGAGGCCGGCGGCGTCCACGGTCAGCGCGTCGGGCCCCTGGCCGGCCAGGATCCGGTCCACCGCGGCCCGGTCGTCGGCCAGCCGGATGCCCTGGAGCTTGCGCTGGTCGCGGAAGCGCAACTGCCGCCCGTCGTCCAGGCCGAAGACGACCCGGTCGTGCCGGTGCGGCGGCTCGTCGGCTCGGCAGCCGACCAGCCGTCCTGTCATGCCGAAGTGCAGCAGCAGCGCCGGGCCGTCGGTGCGGGCCACCAGCCATTTGCCGTGCCGGTCGGCGGCCTCGATGCGGCGGCCGCGCAGCGCGCGGCGCAGGCCGCCCGGGGTCACCTCGCGCAGCACACCGGGATCGGCCACCCTGACCTCGTCGACGCGCCGGCCCTGGCCCTCCTCGGCCAGGATCCGTCGATATCCCTCGACATCCGGCAGTTCAGGCATATCCTCCACGGTACGCCGCGGAGCCCGGCCCGGCTCAGGCGTCCCCGGGCTCAGGCGTCCCCGGGCTCAGGTTCGGCGAGCGCCGCCTCCGGACGTGGGCGGACCGTCAGGATGGCGCGCACGTAGTCGTCGGCGGCGGCGTCCATGCCGATATCCCGCTGGGCCCGCTCCGAGAGGTACCAGCGGTGTTCCAGCAGCTCGTGGTAGATCTGCGCGGTGTCGATACCGTCCCGCAGTTCCAGGGGCACGGCGCGGACCGCCGGCCGGAACACGTCGCGCACCCAGCGGTGGGCGAGCACCTCCAGGCGGGCGCCCAGGGGATCACCCGGCGTGTAGTCCTCCTGGGAGGCCATCCAGGTCTCCAGGTCGTTCAGCAGGCTGCGGGCCTGGTTCTCCTCGGCGTCGAGGCCGGTCAGCCGCAGCAGCTGGCGCTGGTGGTGGCCGGCGTCCACCACCTTCGGCAGGAAGGTCACGGTGTCCCCGCCGGGCGAACGTTGGATCTGCATCTCCGCGACGTCGAAGCCCAGCTCGTTCAGCCGGCGGATCCGGCGGTCGATGTAGTGCCGCTTGTCCTTCGGGTAGACGGAGGTCCGGGTGAGCTCGTGCCACAGATCGCCGTAGCGGGCGATGATCTCGTCGCCGAAGGCCACCGGGTCCACCGAGGGGTGCAACGAGCCGCCGGCCTCCAGGTCCATCAGCTCGCCGACGATGTTGACCTGGGCCACCTCCAGGTCGTAGGCGCGCTGACCGCGGGAGAGCCGGGGCTGGATCTGCCCGGTCTCCGCGTCCACCAGGTACGCGGCGTACGCGCCCGCGTCCCGGCGGAAGAGGGTGTTGGACAGCGAGCAGTCGCCCCAGGCGAAGCCGCTGAGGTGCAGCCGGACCAGCAGCACGGCCAGGGCGTCCAGCAGCCGCTTGATGGTGCTGGGCCGCATGGTGGTCTCGAACATCGAGCGGTACGGCAACGAGCCGACCAGCTGTCGGGTGATCAGCACGGGCTCCAACGCCTCGCCGGTGGCGTCGGCACGGCCGGTGACCACGGCGACCGGATCCACGGCGGGCACGGCCAGCCGGTCCAGGTCGCGGAGCAGCCCGTACTCCCGCACGGCCGCCCACTCCCCGACCTCCTTGACCGCGAACACCTGGTTGCCGGCGCGGGCGAAGCGCACCACATGCCGGGAGATGCCGCGCGGCAGCGCGACCAGATGTTTCTCCGGCCACTCCTCGAGCGGCACGTCCCAGGGCAGGTCGAGCAGCGCGGCCGGCTGCTCCGGATCGGTCGCGGTGATCTGCAGTTCCATGCCTCCCAGTCTGCGGCACCCGCCCGGGGGCGCGGGCGGTCCGGCATGACGGTCCGGACCGGGCGCGCCCCCGGCGGGCCCCCTTCAGGCCCCCGGCCAGGGCCTGGGGTCGACTCACCGGCCCCGGGTCAGGCGGACCGTCTCGCGGTACCAGTGGCCGCTGTCCTTCACCGTCCGGCGCTGGGTGTCGTAGTCGACCCGGACCAGCCCGAACCGCTTGCCGTAGCCCTCGGCCCATTCGAAGTTGTCCAACAGCGACCAGGCGAAGTAGCCGTCCACCCGGGCGCCGCGGGCGCGGGCGGCGGCCACGGCGCGCAGGTGGTCCCGGAAGTAGCCGATCCGGGCGACGTCCCGGACGGCGCCGTCCTCCTCCGCGATGTCGTCGAACGCGGCGCCGTTCTCGGTGATGACCATCGGCAGGCCGTAGTCCCGGTGCAGCCGCAGTAGCAGTTCGGTCAGGCCCTCGGGGACGATCTCCCAGTCCATGGCGGTGCGGGGGCGGCCGAACGGCACCGCGCGCACCACGGGCAGTCCGTCCTCGCCGGTCGTGGCGCCGTCCTCGGTGGTACCGGAGAACTGGTGGCTGCTGTAGTAGTTGACGCCCAGCACGTCCAGCGGCGCGGAGATCGCCGCCAGATCGCCGTCGCGCACCGGCAGCGTGACGTTCCGGGCCGCGAGGTCGGCCACCACGTCATCGGGGTAGCGGGCGTGCACCAGCGGGTCGAGGTAGAGGCGGGTGCCCAGGCCGTCGGCGCGGCGGGCGGCCTCGCGGTCGGCCGGGGCGTCGGTGGCGGGGGTGCCCCGACCGAGGTTGAGGGTGATGCCGAGCTCCAGCGGTCCGCGCGCCAGCTCGCGCAGCCGCCCGGCGGCCAGGCCGTGGCCGAGCAGCAGATGGTGCACGGCGCTCATGGCGGCGGCGAAGTCCCGGCGGCCCGGGGCGTGCACGCCCTCGGCGTAGCCGAGCATCGCCGAGCACCACGGCTCGTTCAGCGTGGTCCAGTGCGTCACCCGGTCGCCGAGCGCCTGGTAGGCCAGCTCGGCGTACTCGGCGAACCGGTGGGCGGTGTCCCTGGCCGGCCAGCCGCCCGCGTCCTCCAACTCCTGCGGCAGGTCCCAGTGGTAGAGGGTGAGCCACGGGGTGATGCCGCGTTCCAGCAGGCCGTCCACGAGGCGGTCGTAGAACGCGATGCCGCGCGGGTTGGCCGGTCCGCGCCCGCCCGGCTGGATGCGCGGCCAGGCCAGCGAGAAGCGGTAGGAGTCCACGCCCAGGCCGGCGATGATGTCGAGGTCCTCCGCCGTCCGGTGGTAGTGGTCGCAGGCGACGTCGCCGTGTTCGCCGCGGACCACGGCGCCGGACACCCGGCAGAAGGTGTCCCAGATGGACGGGGTGCGGCCGTCGGTCTCCGCCGCGCCCTCGATCTGGTAGGCGGAGGTGGCCACGCCCCAGCGGAAGTCGGCGGACAGCTCGGGGATGGCGGCCGGCGCCGGGGCGCCGGCGAGGTCGGTGGACGACGTGGTGGTGGCAGTCATGGCGTGAGGGGTCGCTCCCGGTCGGGCGGGCCCTGGGGCCCGTCGGTGGTCAGTGGTCGGCGTGCAGCCAGCAGGCGACGCTCCGGCCGATGCCCGCGGGCTCCGGATCGTCGCCGCGCGAGCGGACAACGGGTGAGTCGAGCGCCGGGACCCGCCGCCCGCAGGGCTCGAACGCCTTCGGACAGCGGGGGTGGAACGCGCAGCCCGGCGGCATCGCGGTGAGGTCGGGCGGCGAGCCGGGGATGCCGGACAGCTCCCGGCGCGGCCCGTGCAGCGCGGGGAAGGAGTGCAACAGGCCTTCGCTGTAGGGGTGGAGCGCATCGGCGTAGAGGTCCCTGGCGTTCGCCTGTTCGATGATGCGGCCGCCGTACATGATGGCGATCCGGTCGGAGAACTCGACGAGCAGCGAGATGTCGTGGGTGATGCAGATCACGGCGAAGCCCAGCGTCCGGCGCAGCCGGGCCAGCTGGCGCAGGATCTGGCGCTGCATCACCACGTCGAGGGCGGTGGTCGGCTCGTCGAGGATGACGATCTCCGGATCCAGGGCGAGGGCCATCGCGATCATCACGCGCTGCCTCATGCCGCCGGAGAGCTGGTGCGGGTAGCTGCCGAGGCGGTCCGCGGAGATGCCGACCAGGGAGAGCAGTTCGGCGGCGCGGGCGGTGCGCTCGGCCCGGCCCATGCCGGGCCGGTGCGCCCTGAGCACGTCGGTGAGCTGGGCGCGCACGCTGTGCACCGGGTTCAGGGAGTTCATCGCGCCCTGGAAGACCAGCGAGATCTCCTGCCAGCGGAACGCCCGCAGCTGTCGCGGCGACAGCTCCAGGATGTCCACCTGGTCACCCTCGCGCCGGTGGTAGCGCACCTGGCCTCCGGTGACGACGCCGGGCGGCGGCAGCAGCCGGGTGAGTCCGTAGGCCAGGGTCGACTTGCCGCTGCCCGACTCGCCGGCCAGGCCGAGCACCTCGCCGCGGCGCAGAGTGAGGTCCACGTCACGGACCGCGCGCACCGCGGAGGGGCCCAGGCCGTAGTCGACGCACAGGCCGCTGATCTCCAGGACGGGCGGGGTCATGACCGGATGTCCTTCCGCAGGGCGTCCTGCCGGGGCGCGCGGACGACGGGGGTGAAGCCGACGCGCATCCGCACCGAGCGGCTGGGCCCGCCCTCCGAACGCAGCCGGGGGTTGACGAACTCGTCGATGCCGAAGTTGATCAGCGAGAGCGCGGTGCCGAGCAGCGCGATGCACAGGCCCGCGGGCACGAACCACCACCAGGCGTCCTGGGCCAGCGCCTGGTTGTTCTGCGCCCAGAACAGCACCGTGCCCCAGTTCCAGTGGGAGATGTCGGCGATGCCGATGAACGCCAGGGTGATGTCGGCGAGCACGGCGAAGATCACCGTGCCGACGAATCCCGAGGCGATGACGGGCGTCAGGTTGGGCAGCAGTTCGCAGACGATGATCCGCCAGGTGGACTCGCCGGTGGCCCGGGCCGCCTGCACGTAGTCGCGGCCGCGCAGCGAGAGCGTCTGGGCGCGCAGCACCCGCGCCCCCCAGGCCCATGACGTCAGGCCGATGACCAGCGCGATGGTCAGGTCGTTGGTGTCCGGCAGGAGGCTGGTGATCATGATGATCAGCGGCAGCCCCGGAATGACCAGGAAGACGTTGCTCAGCGAGGACAGCAGATCGTCGCCGACGCCGCCGAGGTAGCCGGCGGTCACCCCGATGAGGACGCCGAGCACGGTGGCGATGGCCGCGGCCAGGAAGCCGACGACCAGCACGTCGCGGGTGCCGACCAGGATCTGCGAGAAGATGTCCTGCCCGGTCTGGGTGGTGCCGAACGGGTGGTCCCAGGACGGCGGCTGGAGCAGTTCGTCGCCGCGCGCCGAGGGGTCGTGCGGCGCCAGCCAGGAGCCGGCGACCGCGAGCAGCACGAAGACGCCCAGGATCACCAGTCCGGTGACGGTCTTCCGGTTGCGCAGGAACCGCAGCCGGTCGCGACGCCGGGGGGCCGGGGCGCCGTCCGCGACGGCGGGGTCGAGCGGCGCGTCGGGTTCCATCGCTTGCCGTGCCATGCGCTACGCCTCCCGTCGGGTGCGTGGGTCGAGCAGCAGATAGACCAGGTCGGCCAGCAGGTTCGCGGCGAGCACGGCGAGGGTGATGAGCAGGAAGACGCCCTGCATCAGCGGGTAGTCCTTGGCGTTGACGCCCTGGAAGAGCACGTAGCCGATGCCCGGATAGGAGAAGACCATCTCCACGAGCAGGGTGCCGCCGACGATGAAGCCCAGCGAGAGCGCGAAGTTGGAGATGTTTGGCAGGATCGCGTTGCGGGCCGCGTAGGCGAACATCACGCGCCGCTCCGGCAGTCCCTTGGCGTGCGCGACGAGCACGTAGTCCTCGGCGGACACCGACACCATCATGTTGCGCATGCCGAGGATCCAGCCGGCGACCGCGCTGACCACGATGGTGATGCCGGGCAGCGCGCCGTGGTAGAGGGCGCTGGAGACGAACTCCCAGTCGAGGCCCGGCACCAGGCCGCTCTCGTAGCCGCCGGCGGCGGGGAAGATCTGCCACTGGACGGCGAACAGGGCGATGGCGATCAGCCCGAGCCAGAAGTACGGGATGGCGGAGATGAAGGTGGTGACCGGCAGCAGCGCGTCCAGCCAGGAGCCGCGCCGCCAGCCGACGTAGACGCCGATGACGGTGCCGAGCACGAAGCTGAGGACCGTGGTGATGCCCATCAGGGTCAGGGTCCAGGGCATCGACTGGCCGATGATGTCCGCGACGCCGGCCGGGAAGTAGGTGAACGAGGTGCCGAGGTCGCCCCGGAAGAGATTGGCCCAGTAGTCGAGGTACTGCTGCCAGAGCGAGCTCTGTTGGTCCAGGCCGAAGAGGGTGCGCAACGAGTCGATGGCCTGGGTGCTCAGCTGGCCCTGGTAGCGGTTGTGCAGCGACTGCACCGGATCGCCCGGCATCAGCCGCGGGATGAAGAAGTTGATGGTGATCGCGGCCCATGCGGTGAGCAGGTAGAAGCCGAGGCGCTGCAGGAGGTATCTCATCCCGGGGCCTCCCGGGGCGTCGGCGGCGCCGCGGCGGCGGTCCGCTCGTCGTACAGCCAGCAGGCCGCCCACTGGCCGCCCGGCAGGTCGAAGGGCGGCGGCGGCTCGGTGCGGCAGCGGTCCATCGCGCTGGGGCAGCGCGGGTGGAAGCGGCAGCCGGCGGGCGGGGTGATCAGGCTGGGCGGCTCGCCCGCGGCCTGGTCGTCGTCCGGGTCGGCCGGGTCGTCCGGGAGGCGCTCACCGGTCGCGCCGTCGGTGGCGAGGATCCGGTCGGGGTCGGGGGCCGAGCCGACGAGCAGCCGGGTGTACGGGTGGGCGGGCCGTTGGGTGACGGTCTCGCTGTCGCCGCCCTCCACCATCCGGCCGGCGTACATCACCAGCGTCTCGTCGGCGAAGTACCGGGCCGAGGCGATGTCGTGGGTGATGTAGAGGACGGCGAGGTCGAGTCGTTCCTTCAGGTCCCGAAGGAGGTTCAGGATGCCGAGCCGGATCGAGACGTCCAGCATGGACACCGGCTCGTCGGCCAGCAGCACCCGGGGGTCGGCGGCCATCGCGCGGGCGATCGCCACCCGCTGCCGCTGGCCGCCGGAGAGCTCGTGCGGGAAGGCCTCCAGATAGCGCGGGGCCGGCGTCAGCTGCACCCGGGCCAGCAGGTCGGTCAGCGCCCGTTCGCGTTCGGCCGCGGTCCGGCCGGCCCGGCCGTGGATCCGCAGCGCCCGGATGAGGTGGTACCTGACGGTGTGCGTCGGGTTCAGCGAGCCGAACGGGTCCTGGAAGATGAGCTGGACCTGCCGGCAGTAGGCGCGGAACGCCCGGCCGCCGCGGGCGACCCGCACCGGCCGTCCGGCGAGCCGCAGCTCGCCCGAGGTCGCCGGGTAGAGCTGGGCGAGGAGTCGCGCGACGGTCGACTTCCCCGAGCCGGACTCGCCGACGACCGCGGTCACGCGGCCGCGGCGGAGCGTCAGCGAGACGTCGTCGACGGCGTGCACCACCGGACGGTCGCGGGTGGCCAGGCCCCGCAGGCCGCGCGGGCCCCGCCTGGCCAGGAAGTGCTTGGTGAGGCCGCGGGACTGGAGGACGACGTCGGGATCGGCGGGCGACTCTGATGCGTGGGCCATGGGCGGGGTCCTGTCGTGCGTCCGGTCGAACGATCGGCGGGGAGACACCCGCCCCCGCCATGGGCCGGCGTGGGAGGGAAGGCGGGGGCGGGCGCGTTACGGGCCGGCGTCAGCCGGCGGGGGTGAGCCGGGCGCGGGTCAGGCGGCCGGCTCCAGCTGGAGCACGATGTCGAGGGCGCCGCGCTGGGTCGGCTGCGGGTTGGCGTAGGGGTCGTCATCCGAGGGCCAGCCGGTCCAGCTCTCGGTGCGGTACTCGGCGCCGGCGGGCCTGGCCACGGTCGGGATGACCGGCACCTCTTCGGCCATCACCCGTTGCAGGGTGTTCAGCGCCTCGGCGCGCACGTCCTCGTCGGTGGCCTCGGCGTAGTCGCGCAGCGCCTGGTCGGCCTCGTCGTTCCGGAAGCGGGCGAAGTTGCCGCCGGGAGAGGATTCGCCGACCGGCTGGTAGAGGGCGCCGTCCATCATGTGCTGGTACATGTCGTAGGGGGTGGCGCCGCCGTTGGTCCAGTGCAGGGTCGCCTCGAAGTCGCCCTCGTTGACCGCGTTGGTCCAGGCGTCCGCGGTCTGCGTCTCGACCTGTGCCTCGATGCCGATGGTGGCCAGGTTGTCGTCGATGATCGACAGCGCGGTGAGGTAGTCGGACCAGCCGGAGGGGTCGGTGAGGGTCAGGCTCACCGGGTCGCCCTCGGGGGTCCGCAGCGTGTCACCGTCCAGCTCGTACCCGGCGTCGCGCAGCACCTGCTGGGCGCCCTCGACGTCCACGGACAGCCCGGCGTCCTGGTACTCCTCGGAGAGAAACGTTTCTCCGGCGGGCAGCGGGAGCCCGGTGGGCGAGGTGAGAGCGGGGAAGAGCCCGGCCTCGGCCTGTTCGCTGATGGCCTGGCGGTCGATCACCATGGACGTCGCGCGGCGGAGTTCGGGGTCGTCGAACGGTTCGACCTCGTTGTTGACCCAGAGGGCGTCGATGCTGAGTCCGGTCGGGAACCACAGGTCGTTGTGCTCGGCGTCGCGCTCGACGTAGACCTGCTCGTAGTTGGGGATGAACACCCACGACCAGTCGCAGTCGCCGTTGGCCAGCGCGGTGGTCTGCGCGTTGTTGTCGTTGTAGGAGGTGTAGCGCAGCTCCTCGACGGCGGGCAGATCCTGCCAGTAGCTGTCCCGGCGGGTGAGGGTGACGGCCTGCTGGGTGAAGCTCTCCAGGACGAACGGGCCGGTGCCGACGGGCTCCTGGTTCTGATGCGTAGCGGGGTCGTCGACCTCGGACCAGATGTGCTCGGGGACGATGTAGGTGTCCAGGATCCGGAACTCGTTGACGAACTGCGGCGATCCGAAGGTGAGCGTCACCGTGTCGCCGTCGTGCGCGACGTCCTCGAACGGCAGGCTGTACATGTTCAGCGCGTCGTTGCCCATCAGCATCTCGAAGGTGAAGGCGACGTCCGCGGCGCTGAACCTCTCGCCGTCCGACCAGGTGGGGCCGGAGCGGATGGTGAGGGCCACCCCGGTGTAGTCGTCGTTCCACTCCCAGGACTCGGCCAACCAGGGCTTGGGCTGCTGTTCGGGGCGGACGCTGTTGGTCACGGCCAGCGGTTCGTAGATCATGGCCCGGTAGCCGAGCGAGGCGCCGGCGGAGGTGTCGAGCAGCGGGTTGCTGTTGTTGGCCTGCGGGCCGTTGGGCATGCCGATGGTCAGCACGCCGCTGCCGGCGGCGCTGCCCGGGCCCTGCGGGCCGGCGGAGCCCGAACAGCCCGCGACGAGCGCGAGGACGAGCAGGGCTCCGGTGACGGCCGTGGCGGATCTGATCGTTCGCGCTCGGAATCTCATGGGAACTCCCAGGCTTCGTTGCGATGGGTCCTGTGGGGGGTGGTGCCGGGGCGCGCGGGCGGGGGTGTCAGCCGGGGGCGGAGGATCTGACGACGAGTTGGGTGGGCAGCACCACGGGGGCCGCCTCCAGCGGGGTGATCCCGCTCAGGTGGTCGAGCACCCGGCGGGCGGCGGTTTCCCCCATGGCCCGCATCGGCTGGCGCACGGTGGTCAGCGACGGTTCGGTGTAGGCGGCGATCGGCACGTCGTCGAAGCCGACGACGGCGACGTCCTCGGGCACCCGGCGGCCGGCGGCCCGCAGGGCGTACAGCGCACCGGTGGCGCTGAGGTCGTTGTGGGCGAAGACGGAGTCGAACGGCAGGCCCTCGGCGAGCGCGCGTTCGACGGCGAGTTGGCCGCAGTCGATGGTGAAGTCGCCCTCGATGACGCGGGCCCTGGGCTGGTGCACGCCGTGTTCGCGGAGCACGTCGAGGAAGCCGGCCAGCCGGTCGTGGACGCAGCCGAAGCGCTGCGGCCCGCTGATGATCAGCGGCGCGCTGCGCCCCGAGGCCAGCAGGTGCGCGGCGGCGGAGGCGGCGCCCTCGGCGTTGGTGGTGGCGACGGAGGGGAAGTCGGGGCGCTGGCCGCGGTCGTCGATGAGGACCAGCGGCAGGCCCTGGTGGTGCAGCGCGGCGATGGAACGCAGCGTGTTCTCCGGCTCGATGACCAGCACGCCGTCGAAGGCCCGGGCGGACACCTGACTGGTGAACTGGGCCATCGAGTCCTCGCCGCGGTTGCAGGTGAACAGCAGCAGGCCGTAGCCGGCGTCCTCCACGGTGTCGGCGACACCCTGGAGCACCTCGCCCATCCAGGGCCAGGTCAGGGAGGGCACCAGCATGGCGAGGGTGCGGCTGCTGCCGCGGGACAGCGCGACGGCACGGGAGCTGGGCACGTAGCCGAGCTCCTCGATGACGGAACGCACCCGGTCGGCGGTCTCGGCGTCCACCTCGGCCTTGCCGTTGAGCACCCGCGAGACCGTGGTCTTGCTGACGGCCGCGGTGCGGGCGACGTCGGCGATGGTGACACGCATGGGGACTCCTTCCCGCGCTGACGGGGCCGCCGCGGGACACGCGGCGGCAGCACCGGTACCGGTTCCGGAACCGGTTCCGGCGTGGTGCGTGGGAGTTAACCGCCAACCCTGGGAGTCGTCAATACATCACGTCAGAATCTCTTCGGCGGGGCGCCCGAGCGGTCCCCGCGTTCAGGAAATGAAGAAGGCGGGCCGCGAACGGCCCGCCCTGTTCAGGAGGTTCGGCTACGACCCGAGGGGTCGGCGGAGCACCGCGACGCCGCGCGGGTCGAGCCGGATCGGGGCGTCGGGGGCGGTGCCGGCGCGGCGGCCGGCCAGCAACTCGCCGGCGACGTCCGGCACCTCGACGGGTTCGGCGGTGCGGTTGACCAGGAACCAGTAGGCGGCGTCGGCGTCGGCGCGCACCGCCAGTTCGACCCGACCGCGCGCCGGTTCCGGCAGTTCGGCGGGCACCCCGGCGGCGTCGAGCAGCCGGGCCAGCACGCCGGTGAGCCCTTCGGCGCCCAGCCGGGTGGAGACGTAGGCGGCCGAGCCCGCACCGGCGCGGCGACGGGTGATGGCTGGCCGGCCGGCCAGCGCGCCCGAGGCGTACCTGGCCAGCACCTCGGCGGCGGGGTCGGTCAGCTCGACGCGGTCCGACCAGAGCGCGCCGGTGAGGCCGGCGTCGGTGCCGTCGTCCAGTTCGACCGTGGCGTCGTCGGGCAGCGGGGCGAACTCCTCGATGCGGATGCCGAGCAGGCCGCGCAGCGCCCCGGGGTAACCGCCGAGCCAGGCGTGGTCGTTCTCGTCGACGATCCCGGAGAAGTACGTGGTCACCAGGTGCCCGCCGCCCTCGACGTAGCGGGTGAGCTCCTTGGCCAGCGTGCCGGGGACCAGGTGCAGCACGGGTGCCACGACGACGTCGTAGCGGTCGAGGTCGTCGAGGCCGGTGCCGACCGGGATCACGTCGACGCGGACGCCGAGCGCGAGGAACGCCGAGTACCAGTCCAGCGCCTCCTGCCGGTAGCGCAGCCGGGAGGTGGGGTGGGAGTCCTGCTCGCTGGCCCACCACGACTCCCAGTCGAAGAGGATCGCCGCGCGGGCGGGGTGGCGGGCCGAGCCGGCCACCGGGGCGAGCTCGGCGAGTTGCCGGCCGAGGGCGATCACCGAGCGGTGGACCTCGCTGTCCGGGCCGGCGTGCGGGACCATCGCGGAGTGGTACTTCTCGGCGCCGGCGGCGGACTGGCGCCACTGGAAGAAGCACACGGCGTCGGCGCCGTGGGCCACGTGCAGCAGCGAGTCGCGGGCCAGTTCGCCCGGCTCCTTGGCGAGGTTCACCGGCTGCCAGTTGACCGCGCTGGTGGCGTGCTCCATGAGGAACCAGGGGCGGCCGCCGGCCAGATGTCCGGTGAGGTTGGCGGAGAACGACAGCTCGTCCAGCGCCTGCGGTCCCGGCAGCACGTAGTGGTCGTTGGCGACGAAGTCCACCTCGGCGGCCCACTCGGCGTAGTTCATGCCCCGGGTCTCGCCCATCACCATGAAGTTCGTGGTGACCGGGACCTCCGGGGTCAGCCGGCGCAGCACGTCGCGTTCGGCGCGCAGGTGGTCGAGCAGCGCGTCGGAGGAGAAGCGCTTGAAGTCCAGCTGCTGGGTGGGGTTGGGGTGGGAGGCGGCGAGCCGGGGCGGCAGCAGTTGCTCCCAGTCGGTGTAGCGCTGCGACCAGAACGCCGTGCCCCAGGCGTGGTTGAGCGCGTCCAGGGTGCCGTACCTGCCGCGCAGCCAGGCGCGGAAGGCGCGGGCCGCGTCGTCCGAGTAGTCGTAGACGTTATGGCAGCCGAGCTCGTTGTTGACGTGCCAGGCGGCGAGCGCCGGATGCTCCGCGTACCGCCCGGCGAGCTCGGCGACCAGCCGCAGCGCGTGCTCGCGGAACACCGGCGAGGTGGGCCGCCAGTGCTGGCGGGCGCCGGGCCAGACCGTTTCGCCGGTGGCGGTGACCGGCAGGATCTCCGGGTGCCGAGCGGTCAGCCAGGGCGGCGGCGAGGCGGTCGCGGTGGCCAGGTCCACCGCGATGCCGCCCTCGTGCAGCAGGTCCATGATCTCGTCGAGCCAGCCGAAGTCCCAGGTGTCCTCGGCCGGTTGGAGTCGGGCCCAGGAGAAGATCGCGAGCGAGACGACGTTGACGCCCGCCTCGCGCATCAGCGCGATGTCCTCGCGCCACACCTCGCGCGGCCACTGCTCCGGGTTGTAGTCGGCACCGTAGGCGAAACGGGGGGTCGTTTCGCCGTCGGGCCAGCGCAGCCAGCGGCCGGGCGAGGGGGCGGGGGACATGCGGTCTCCTTGTGTGCGGTGGGTTACGGATTGACGGTGAAGCCCTGGTCGTTGCCGTACGTCACGGACTCGTTCTGCCAGTCCTGCAGGCCCTCGGCCAGGGTGGTGCCTGAGACGTACGCCTGACCGACCGTGTCGTTGAAGATGGAGTTGGCGTAGACCTGGTAGGGCAGGTACGACCAGCCCGGGGCGACGCTGGCCGCGGACTCGGAAAGGATCTCGTTGGCCCGCTGACCGCCGAAGTACTCGAACTCCTTGTTGAGGAACTCCTCGGACTCCAGGGTGGCGGTGTCGGCGGGGAAGGAGCCCAGGTCGTGCATGACCTGCGATCCGTCGCCGACCGTCATGTACTCGGCGAAGGCATAGGCCAGGGGCTTCTTCTCGCTGGCCTCCAGCACGGCCAGCGAGCTGCCGCCGTTCTCGGCGGTGACGAAGTCGCCGCCGTCCTCCCACTGGGGCATGGGGGCCACGCGCCAGTCGCCGGAGGCGTTCGCCACGCCGGACTCGAAGTTGGGGGGCATCCAGGCGCCGGTGACGAGCGTCGCGATGGTGCCGTCGCCGAGGGCCTGGTACCACTCGTCGGTCCAGCCGGTGACGTCGGTCAGGAGATCATCGTCGACGAGCTGCTGCCAGGTGTCGGCGAACCGCTGGGAGCCCTCGTCGGCGAAGTCGATGGTGACGTCGGTGCCGTCGACCTGGTAGGGCTGACCACCGGCCTGCCAGATCATGCTGGTGGTGAAGCCGGCATCGCCGGTGTCGGAGGCGATGTAGGAGTCGGAGTCGGCGGCACGGAGGTCACGGGCGGCCTGCACGTACTCCTCCCACGTGGTGGGGACCTCGATGCCGGCCTCGTCGAAGACAGTCTTGTTGTAGAACATCGCCATCGGGCCGGAGTCCACGGGCATGCCGTAGATGCCCTCGCTGCCGCCGGGGTGGACGGAGTTCCAGGTGCCGGGGGTGAAGGTGCCCTCCAGCTCGTTGGCGCCGAAGGAGCTGAGGTCGGTGACGGACTCGGCGATCGCGTACTGCGGCAGGGCGTAGTACTCGATCTGCGCCACGTCCGGCACTCCCCTGCCGGAGTCGATGGCGTTCTGCAGGGCGACGTACTGGTCCTGGTTGGTGCCCGCGTTGACCAGATCGACGGTGATGTTGTCGTGCGCCTCGTCGAACGCCTCGGCGGCCTCGCGAATGGTCGTGCTCCACGCCCAGACGGTGAGCTTGCCACCCTCCTCCAGGGCCGCCTCGACGTCGTCGGGGGAGCCGCCGTCCGCGGAGTCGTCGTCGGAGCCGCACGCGGCCATGGCCAGGGAAAGGGCACAGGTCGCGGCAGCCGCGGCGACCAGCCGGCGGCGGGACCGCCCCCGGCCGGCGCTGGTGCGGGGTGTCGTGGTCCGTCTCATGGGTTTCTCACTTCATTGTCAGATTGCCTGATTGTCCGTTTTATTAGTATTAGGAATGGGGTGCGGGAAGGTGTCCGGGGTGTGCGGGCCGGTCGGCGCTACTGCTTGACGCTGCCCGCGGACAGCCCCGACTGCCAGTAGCGCTGCAGCAGCAGGAAGGCGGCGATCAGCGGGATGATGGTGAGGAGAGAGCCGGTGATGACGAGGTTGAAGATGGCCTCGCCGCCGGCGGTGGCGGCCTGGTCGTTCCATGACTTCAGGCCCAGGGTCAGCGGGTACCAGTCCGGGTCCTTGAGCATGATCAGCGGCAGGAAGTAGTTGTTCCACGTGTGGACCATGGTGAACAGCAGCACGGTGACCATGCCGGGCGCCAGCAGCGGCAGACTGACGCTGCAGAAGGTGCGGAACTCGCCCGCCCCGTCGATGCGGGCAGCCTCGAGCAGTTCGGTGGGGATCGCGTCGGTGGCGAAGACCCACATCAGATAGAGGCCGAAGGGCGAGATGAGGGAGGGGATGATGACGGCCCAGGGGGTGTTGGTCAGGCTCATCTCGCTGAACATCAGGAACGTCGGAACGGCCAGGGCAGTACCGGGCACGGCGACGGCGCCGATGATGACGGCGAAGACGGCGCGCTTGCCGGGGAAGTTGAACTTGGCCAGCGCGTAGCCGCCGAGCACGGCCAGCATCGTCGCCCCGCCGGCGCCGAGGGCGACGTACAGCAGAGTGTTCAGCAGCCAGCGCACGAACACGCCGTCGTCGTAGGTCAGCGTGTCGCCGATGTTGGAGAAGAGCGCGAAGTCGCCGCTGAACCAGAGCCCGAAGGAGTCCATCAGGCTGGGCTGGGTCTTGGTGGAGTTGATGAGGAGCCACAGCAGCGGCACGAGCGTGTAGAGCAGCACCAGGCCGGTCAGCAGCGTGAGCGTGATGCTGCGGCGCGGCCGGGAGACGGTGCGCAGGCGGCGCGCACGGCGCGGGGTGCGCAGCGGGGAAGCGGAGCGGGGGCGGGGACGGGGGGAAGCAACAGCCGGGGTGCCCATCGCTGATCACGCGTCCTTTCGCATGCCGCGCAGCTGCACGACGTAGGCGATGATCATGGTGACCAGGCCCATGATGATCGCGACGGTGGCCGCGTAGTTGTGCTGCTGGCCGTTGAACGCCAGAGAGTAGGCGTAGAGGTTGGGGGTGTAGTCGGTGGTGATGGTGTTGGGCGCCAGGTTCTGCAGGATGCTCGGCTCGTTGAAGAGCTGGAAGCTGCCGATGATCGAGAAGATGGTGGCTACGACGAGGGCGCCGCGCAGCGCAGGGAGCTTGATGGCGGTGACGACGCGGAACTGGCCGGCGCCGTCGATCTCCGCGGCCTCATAGAGGGTGTGGGGTATCACGCGCAGCGCGGAATAGAAGATCAGCATGTTGTAGCCGACGAACTCCCAGGTCACGATGTTGCCGATGGAGGCGAGCACCAGGCCGGCGGAGAGGGGGTCGGGGAGCTCGACGCCGAAGGTGTCGTTGATGTTGCCGACCAGGCCGAAGCGAGTGCCGTACATGAAGCCCCACATGAGGGCGGCGACGACGGCGGGCACGGCGTAGGGGAGGAAGATCGTGATGCGGAAGAAGCTCTTGCCGTACAGCCGCCCGGAGTCGATGGCCAGGGCGACGAGCATCGCGATGCCCAGCATGATGGGGACCTGGACGCACAGGAACAGCGCGACGCGGGCCAGCCCCTCCCAGAACCGCGGGTCGTCCAGGGCGTTCTGGTAGTTCTCCAGGCCGACGTACGAGGTGCCGCCGATCAGTTGTTCGCGGAACAGGCTGAGGTAGATCGAATAGCCGATGGGCGCCAGGAACACCAGGGCGAACACCGCCATGAAGGGGCCGATGAAGCCCCACCCGACCCAGGCGCGGCGGCGGCTGGCGCGGCGGGACGGTGCGGACCGGGCCGCGGGCGCGGGCGCGGGCGGTGACAGCGTCGTCATGTGGTTCCTCGCTCAGTCCGACGGAAGGTCACGGACCGATATCGTGGTGGAAAATGATCGATCTCGACGATGTTTGCGTAAACATTGTTGGGCGTGATATTTACACTGCTCAGTGGCGGGCGTCAAGAGGCGTCGGCCTTCAACGGCGAAGGGGAGGCGGGGGTGCAGGAAGCCACTCGGGCCGCCGCGGCGGCCGGGGATACGGGATCCCCGAACGGCTCGGGCGCAAGCGGCTCGGGCGCCGGGCCGCCCGTGGCGCCTGCGGATGTCTCCGGAGCCGCGGGAACCCCGGGGGGCGCGGCGTTCGGAGAATTCGCGGGGTCCACGGAAGCCGCCGGAACCGTGGAGGGCGCGGGGTCCGCGAAGGTCGCGCCCTCCGGCGGGGTTCCGGAGGCCGGGGCGGACGGCGGGGACGGCGGAGGGCCGCCGATCTCCCAGCTTCCCGCGCCGCGCCGGGGTCGCCGGGTGTCCATGGCGGACGTCGCGCGGCAGGCGGGGGTCTCCTCGCAGACCGTCTCCCGCGTCTCCAACGGCCACCCCGGCGTGGTGGAGTCGACCAGACAGCAGGTGCTGCGGGCCATGGCGGAGCTGGGCTACCGGCCCAACAGCGCCGCCCGCGCCCTGAAGCGGGGCGAGTTCCGCACCATCGGCGTCATCCTGTTCACGCTCGCCACCACCGGCAACATGCGCACGCTGGAGGCCATCGCGACCTCGGCCGCCCGGCACGGCTACGCGGTCACGCTGCTGCCGGTCGCCGTTCCCACCCAGGACGGCGTGCGTGGCGCGTTCACCCGGCTCGGCGAGCTGGCGGTGGACGCGGTCATCGTGATCATGGAGGTGCACCTGATGGACGCCGCCACGGTGTCGCTGCCGCCCGGCGTGCAGATCGCGGTGGCCGACTCGGACGCCGGCGACCGCTACAGCGTGGTGGACACGGACCAGGCGGGGGGCAGCCGGGAGGCCGTGCGGCACCTGCTCGACCTCGGCCACGAGACGGTGTGGCACCTGGCGGGACCGGCCGAGTCGTTCGCGGCGAACCGCCGAGCCGCCGCCTGGCGGGACACCCTGGAGGCGGCGGATCGCACGGTGCCGCCGCCGGTGCGCGGCGACTGGTCGGCGGAGTCCGGGTACCAGGCGGGGCTGCTGCTCGCCGACGAGCCCGGCTGCACCGCCGTGTTCGCGGCCAACGACCAGATGGCGCTCGGCCTGCTGCGCGCGCTGCACGAGCGGGGCCTGAAGGTGCCACGCGACGTCAGCGTGGTGGGCTTCGACGACATCCCGGAGGCGGCCTCGTTCACTCCCCCACTGACCACCATCCACCAGGACTTCGCCGAGGTCGGGCGGCTGCTGGTGGAGGACGTGCTGCGCAAGGTCCACGCGGACGCGGACGCTCTCCCAGGCCCTGCGGGCCTGGGAGGTGCCCCCATGGCCGGGACGAGTGTGGTGCCCACCCACATGGCGGTCCGCGCCAGCACGGCGCCGCCCCCGGCGACCCGCCGCCGGCGATGAGTTCTCCGCTCCGCCCGGGTCCACCCCACGACGACCGCGCCGCATCGCGTGGTCGGCGGGCGGCCCGAAGGGCCGGAAAGGGGATGTGGGACACGTGACCTCCAACGACAGGGCGGGCGGCGCGGCCGGCGGCGAGAGCACCACGAAGGTGGTCGAGACCGACCTGGACCTGGGACGGGGGCGGACGCTGCGCGTGTACGACACCGGTGCGGGGGACGGCGGCGAGGAGCGCCTGGTCGTCGTCTGGCACCACGGCACGCCGAACATCGGCTCGCCGCCCGCGCCGCTGTTCCCGGCCGCGGAGCGGCTCGGCATCCGGTGGGTGTCCTACGACCGCCCCGGGTACGGCGGTTCGACGCCGCGCCCGGACCGACCCGTCGGGTCCGCGGCGGATGACGTGGCGCACGTCGTGGACGCGTTGGGCGTCGAGCGGTTCGCGGTGATGGGCCACTCCGGGGGCGGCCCGCACGCGCTGGCATGTGGCGCGCTGCTGCCGGACCGGGTGCTCGGCGTCGTCAGCGTCTCCGGGCTCGCGCCGTTCGACGCCAAGGGGCTCGACTGGTTCGCGGGCATGGGCGACGCCGGCGTGGCGTCACTGCGCGCTGCGGCCGCGGGCCGGGCGGAGAAGAAACGGCACCTCATCTCCCAGGCCGAGGCCGAGGGCGAGCCGGACTTCACCCCGGAGGACTGGGCGGCGCTGGCCGGCGCATGGTCATGGTTCGGCGACGTGGTCGGCCCGGCCCTCGCCTCGGGACCCGGACCGCACGTCGACGACGACCTCGCGTACGTGGCCCCGTGGGGCTTCGACCCCGCGCGGATCACCGCGCCGCTCCTGCTGCTGCACGGCGAGCGGGACCTGGTGGTGCCCAGCGGGCACAGCCGCTGGCTGGCGCGCCACTGCCACACCGCGGAGCTGCGACTGAGCCCGGAGGACGGGCATATCTCGATCCTGCGGTCCGCCGAATCCGCCCTGCTCTGGCTCAGGAACGCTACGCGGGCACACGGCTAGGACGTGCCGCGAGGTCCCGGGCGGCCCATGCGGCTCCCCAGGCCCTGAGGGCCGGGGGGAGGGTCGTGGAGGGCTTCGCGGCCCGCCCTGAGTCCTGACGGGCCGATCGGTAGGGGCACTCCCGGCCTCCCCCCGGACGGAGTCCGGGTACGCGGGGCCGGCAAGACCGGCCCGGCAGGGCCCGAGCGGGGGCGGCCGGTCAGGTGGCCGGGGACGGGCCGCGGTCCTCGGCATCGCCGACGGACGGCCTGCGGTGCCGCCCGGTGCCGCGGGAGGTCCCCGGCGAACCCGCGCTGGGAGCACCACCCAGGCCCCCAGGGCCTGAGAGCGGACCGGCGCTGGGGGCACCTCCGAGGCTCCCGGGGTCTGGGAGGTGTGTGCCGGCCGTCTGCGGATGTGTGAACCGCTTGGCCTCTGCGAGGTTGGCCGCGAGCGCCACGGCCTCCCATTCGTAGCCGTTCCACCGGCTGATCAACCGGGGCGCGTCGGGGTTCACGTGGTCGCCCTGCCGCGGACCCGGGCTGAGGGTGTCCACCCGGTATCGGTCGGCGCGCCGCCGCTCCCGGCGCGCGGCCCAGTCCGCCAACGACTCCTCGTCCATGACGCGCGCTCCCCTTCCCCGGCGCTCCCCCGGTGAGATCCCACGGCAGCGCCCATCGTGGCCCATGGCCCCCGGGGAGCCAAGCCTCCTGCGCCGTGTGAGTGACCACCGCGACCACGGCGCGCGAATCGGCCGCCCCGGGACCGGGCGAGCCCGGTCCCGGGGCGGCTCAGGGGCAGGCGCCTCCTCAGGGCGCGCCGCGGTTCAGCGGCGGCCGCGCAGCCGGCTGAGGAGTTGGCGGGCCTGGGCCCGCTTCCTCGGGTCGGAGGCGGCGCGGCGGGCCGAGTCCACGGCCTTGCGGCCCTGCGGACTGCGGCTGAACCGCTTGAGACGATCGATCAGGCCGGACATGGTGGTCCTCCCGGAGGGGGATCGGAGACACGCTTGTCCTCACGCGTACCCGCGGGCCTGCCGGTGACGCCTGGCGCTCCCTGACGGGCGTGTTGCCGCCAGTCACGCCGTATTAACATTTCGGCGCCCGGGGACCGCGACGCGCGCCGCTCCGGGGCCCGCGCCGCCCTTGCGAGAGCGCGTTCGAATGGCCCACGGTCCTGCGACGACGCGGGAAGCGTTATCTCTCTGACCCTTGAAGCGGCGCCGGGGCGCTGCTTAGGTGGCGTTCACATGACGCCCCGCAGCAGCTTTCAAGGAGACCCCGATGCCTGCTAGGACCGCGTCCGGTCCCTCGATGCCCCGGCGCACGCTGCTGCGCCGACTGGGCCTCGGCGGAGCGGCGGCCGTGGCGGCGGGCGGCCTCGGGGGGTGCACGCTGGTCGCCCGGCAGGTCGGCGACGCCGGTGGCGGCCGGCAGCGCGGCGGCTCCGCGGTGCTGGCCCAGGTGGACGATCTGAACTTCGCCACCTTCCGCCAGCAGAACACCCCCAACTTCTCCTGGCAACGGTTGGCCTTCAACACGCTGACCGAGTACGACCACGAGACGCTGACGCCCCGTCCCTCGCTGGCCACCGACTGGGAGACCCGCGACGCCGGCCGCACCATCGTGCTCCGGCTCAGGGACGACGTCCGCTTCCACTCCGGCCGGCCGTTCGGGCCGCAGGACGTGATCGAGAACCTCCGCTGGCAGGCCAGCGAGGAGGGCGCCCCCGGCCAGCTCAGGTCCACGGCGGCCACGGTCACCGACGCCTCGGCCACCGGCGCCCACGAGGTGACGCTGCGGCTGGCGCACGGCGTGAGCAACTTCTTCGACCTGTGCGAGGTCATGTTCATCGCCGACCACGAGACGTTCGCGGAGGTGGTGACCGGCCAGCAGCTCGTCGGCACGGGCCCGTTCGTCTTCACCGACTACAGCCCCGGCGTGTCCCTCAGCTTCCGGCGCAACCCCGACTACTTCAAGCGCGGGCGCCCGTTCCTCGACGACGTCGAGATCCGGATCGTCGGCGAACAGCAGGCCATCGTGGCGGCGTTGCAGAGCGGCCAGACGCATCTGGGCTACCAGCTGAACGGCAACCACCTGCACAACGTGCGGGCCGACGACCGGCTCACCGTGCACGAACTGGACACCAACGACTACGGCCACTACGTCGGTTGCAACGTGAACGTCGAACCGCTCGGCGACCGGCGGGTGCGGCAGGCGATCGCCTACGCCATCGACCGGGACAAGCTGCTGCGGATGGTGGTCGACACGGTCGGCCGCGCCGCCTCCAGCCCCTGGACCCCGTCCAACCCGGCCTACGACCGGGACGCCGCGACGCATTACCACCACGATCCGGACCGGGCCCGCGACCTGCTGCGCGAGGCGGGGGTGGAGGGCACCTCGCTGGACCTGGCGATCCGCTCCAGCGAGCCGGGCGGCGACCGTTCGACGGCCGAGGTGGTGCAGGACGGGCTGCGCGCGGTGGGCCTGGACGTGGAGATCGTCGTCTACCAGCCGGCCGACTTCCAGACCCGGCTCGGCACCGCCAACCTGCCGGGCCTGTGGGTGGCCGGGCACGGCTTCGGCCAGCTCAACCCCGCCACCATGCTCAACGGCGCCTTCCCCTTCAACGCGAGCGCCAACGCCTCGAACTTCGTCAGCGAGCGCTACCAACGGCTGGCCGACCAGGCCTGGAAGGCCACCGACGAGGCGGCGGCCGCCCAGGTCTACGCCGACGTCACCCAGCTGCTGCTGGAGGAGCAGTTCGTGATCGACCTGCTGAGCAGCTCGCAGTCGTTCGTGCTGAGCGACTCGCTGCGGGACATCGGCTACACGATGTTCAACAACCTGGATCTGGACGACGCCTACCTGGCCGAGGGGTGAGGAATGCTCCGCTATCTGCTGCGCAAGCTGCCCACCGGCGTGCTCGTCCTGCTGCTGGCGACCGTGCCGATCTTCCTGGTGCTGCGGCTCTCCCCCGGCGACCCGGCGGCGACGCTCGCCGGGGCCGACGCCACGCCCGAGGCCATCGACGCGGCCCGGCACGAGCTGGGCCTGGACCGGCCGCTGGTGGAGCAGTACGGCGACTGGATCGGCGGGGTGCTGACCGGCGACCTGGACACCTCCTTCGTCAACGGCGCCGAGGTCTCCGAGATCGTCTCCCGCGGCATCGGCAACACCGGCATGCTGGCGCTGTGCGCGCTGCTGCTCGCGCTGGTGCTGGCCTTCCCGCTGGGCGTGGCCGGGGCGGTGGTGCGCCGCGGCTGGCTGCGCACCCTGCTGGCCGGCGTGAACGTGCTGATGCTCGCCATCCCCACCTACGTCACCGGCGTGCTGCTGGTGCTGATCTTCGCGGTGGGCCTGCGGCTGCTGCCGTCCGGCGGATACGTGTCGTTCTTCGACGATCCGGTGGAGAGCCTCCAGTTCCTGGTGCTGCCCAGCATCTGCCTGGCGCTGCCGGCGGCCGCGGTGCTCGCCCGCTTCCTGACCGCCTCGTTGCAGCGCGCGGTCACCGAGGAGTACTACTTCGCCGCCCGGATGCGCGGACTGCGCGGGCGGCGGCTGCTGGTGCGGCACGGGCTGCCGAACTCGGTGGGCCCGGTGGTCACCGTGCTCGGCATCCAGATCGGCAACCTGCTGGGCGGCGCGGTGATCGTGGAGGGCGTGTTCGCCTGGCCCGGCCTCGGCCAGGCCATGGTGCGTGCGGCGGAGGCCCGGGACTACCCCGTGGTGCAGGCGCTGCTGCTGCTCGCGGTCGCCGTCTTCATCGTGCTGCAACTGCTCAGCGACCTCGTCTACGCGGCGATCGACCCGCGGGTGCGGGAGCAGACGTGACGCCCGGCGCTGACAGCCCGAGAGACAGCCGCCCGAGAGACAACCGGAGGGACAGGGGGCCCAGGCCATGAGCGAACCCGTACCCGGGGTGATCGAGCCGGCGGCGCCGCTGCCGGTCGAACCAGGCGCGCGCCGCACCGCGTCGGTCACGGCGCTGCTGCGCCGGCCCGCCATCGGGCTCAGCCTCGCCGTCATCGGCCTCATCACCCTCGCCGCCCTCGTGCTGCCGCCGCTGCTGCCGTACGGACCCAACGAGCTGGTCTCCGACCAGGCGCTCACCGCCCCGTCGCTCGACCACCCGCTGGGCACCGACGAGCTCGGCCGTGACCTGCTGGCCAGGCTGCTGTCCGGGGTGCGGGTCAGCCTGCTGGTCATCCTCGCGGCCGTGCCGATCTCGCTGGTCGCCGGCGGCCTGCTCGGCCTCTTCTCGTCCGCCGCCCGGTGGACCGACACCCCGGTGCAGCGGCTCTTCGACGTGGTGCTGGCCTTCCCCGCGCTGATCCTGGGCCTGGCCTTCGCCGCGCTGATGGGCGTCGGCGTGGGGGCGGTCATCGTCACCGTGGCCGTGGCCACCGCGCCGATGTTCGGCCGGGTGCTGCGCGGCGCGGTCCGCTCCCAGGCCGCGCGGGACTACGTGCTCTCGGAACGGGTGCTGGGCGTCGGCACGGGACGCCTGTACCTGCGGCATATCCTGCCCAACTGCTTCGACGTGCTGCTGGTGCAGACCGCGCTGGCCTGCTCCACCGCCGTGTTCCTGGAGGGCGGCCTCAGCTTCCTCGGTCTCGGCGTGCCGCCGCCCGACGCCTCCCTGGGCAGCCTGCTCAACGCCAGCCTGACCTTCCTGACGTCGTCGCCGTTCTACGCCATCGGCCCGCTGGTGGTGATCAGCGCGCTGGTGCTCTGCTTCACGCTGCTCGCGGACGCGCTCAACCGCGAGCTGGCCCGGCGGTGACCGCGATGCACGACGAGAGAGACGTGGGGAGAGACGACGTGACCGGGAGCACCATCCTTCAGGTGCGCGACCTGCACATCGGGTTCCGCACCGGCTCCGGGCACGTCCGCGCGGTGCGCGGCGTCGACCTGGACGTGCGCGCGGGCGAGACGCTGGGCATCGTCGGCGAGTCCGGCTCGGGGAAGACCGTGACCGCCCTGTCGCTGCTGGGCGAGGTGCGTTCGCCCGGGCGGGTCGAGTCGGGGAACGTCCACTACCGGGGGCGCGACCTCTTCGAGATGCCGGAGGCCGAACGGTCGGCGCTGCGCGGCGCGAAGATCTCCATGGTCTTCCAGGACCCGATGAACTCCCTCGACCCGGTGATGAAGGTCGGCCGGCAGCTGGAGGAGACCATCCGGCTGCACCGGCCGGGGCTCGGCCGGCGCGAGGTGCGCGAGCGGGCCCTCGAGCTGATGCGCCTGGTCGGCATCCCCGGCCCGGAGCGCCGCTTCCACGACTACCCGTTCGCGTTCTCCGGCGGCATGCGGCAGCGGATGATGATCGCGCTGGCCATGAGCGGCGAGCCCGAGGTGCTGGTGGCCGACGAGCCGACCACCGCGCTGGACGTCACCGTGCAGGCCCAGGTGTTGGAGGTCTTCGCGCGGCTCAACCGGGAGCTGGGCACGGCGATCGTGCTGGTGACGCACAACTTCGGCGTGGTGGCGCGGCTGTGCGACCGGGTGGTGGTGATGTACCGCGGCCGGATCGTGGAACGCGCCGGCGTGCCCGAGGTGTTCACCGACGCCCGCCACCCCTACACCCGAGGGCTGATCGCCTGCGTGCCCAGCATGACGACGCCGCTGGACCGCCGTCTGCCGGTCATCGACCCGGACGCGATCAACGGCGAGTCGGACGACGGCGAGACGAGCGACGGCGCCACGGAGGCGGCGGGCGACGGCGCCGCGGAACGCACGCCGCCGCGGGCGCGGCGGCCGGCGGCCGAGGGCGAGACAGGACCGCCGGCGCTGAGCGGCACCGGGCTGACGCGGCACCACCGGGTGCGCGGCGGCCTCGGCCGGGGCGGCGCCGGCCTGGTGCGCTCGGTGGACGGCGTGGACGTGCACGTCGCGCCCGGCGAATCGCTCGGCATCGTCGGCGAGTCCGGCTGCGGCAAATCGTCGCTCGCCCGGCTCCTGGTGCGGGCGGACGAGCCGACCGCGGGCCGAGTGGCCGCGGGCGACACGGACGTGACCAGGCTGTCAGGACGGGCCCTGGCCGACTTCCGCCGCTCGGTGCAGATGATCTTCCAGGACCCGCTGGCCTCGCTCAACCCGCGGATGACCATCGGCACGCTCCTGGAGGAGCCGCTGATCATCCACGGCCTGGAGCCGGACCGGGCGGCCCGGCGGAAGCGCTGTGCGGAGCTGCTGCGCGCGGTCGGACTGCCCGAGGACATCCTGGACCGCCGCCCGCGGCAGTTCTCCGGCGGCCAGTTGCAGCGGATCGTCATCGCGCGGGCGCTCGCCGTCGACCCGGACGTGCTGGTCTGCGACGAGCCGGTGTCCTCGCTCGACGTCTCGCTCCAGGCCCAGGTGGTGAACCTGCTGGACGAGTTGCAGGCGCGGCGCGGCCTCGCGTACGTCTTCATCTCGCACGACGTGTCCCTGGTGCGGTACTTCACCGACCGGGTGAGCGTGATGTACCTGGGCACGGTGGTGGAGAGCGGGCCCACGCTGCCGGTGCTCGACACGCCGCTGCACCCGTACACCCGGAGTCTGATCGACTCGGTGCCCGAGCCGAGCGCCGCCACCGCGGAACGCCGCTCCGAACCGGCGCCGGTGCTGGCCGGCGAGTTGCCGAGCCCGCTCGACCCGCCCAGCGGCTGCCGTTTCCACCCGCGCTGCCCGATCGGCCCGGCCTACCGCGACCGGACGACGGAGGGCCGCGAGCGCTGCGTCACCGAGGCGCCGGCGCTGCGCGAGGTCGAGCCGGGCCGCCGCAGCGCCTGCCATTTCGCCGAGGAGTTGCTGCGCCCCGCGAGCTGACGAGGGGCCGGTACCGGCCGCCGGCGCGGAGCGGGGCGCGTCGATCGCGCGAACTGGCCGGAAGTCGCCCCGGCGGAGGGTAGCTTGGGAGCGGCGCCGTCCGGCCAGGTGGTTTCGGCCGGACGGGCTGGGGGCGTCGCACGTGGCTGCCGTGCGTAGCTGACGAAACACGCAGCTGACGAAGAGCGACGACAACACAGGCACACGACACGAAGGAGAGCACCGAGATGGTGTTCAAGAAGCTGCTCGGAGCGCTCGGGGTGGGCGGACCCTCGGTGGACACGGTCCTGGACGGGGGCGCGGTGCAGCCGGGCTCCGCCCTGGCCGGACGGATCATGTTGCGCGGCGGCACCATGGACGTGGACATCGAGCATGTCACGCTCGACCTCGTGGCCCGGGTGGAGGTCGAGGGCGAGGACGTCGAGTACGACGCCACCGTGGCCTTCGACCGGCTGACCGTGAGCGGCAGCTTCCGGCTGGCCAAGGAGCAGGAGCACAGCCTCCCGTTCAGCATGATGGTGCCGTGGGAGACGCCCGTCACCGAGGTGTACGGGCAGCCGCTCGGCGTACCGCTGGGCGTGCGCACCGAACTGGCCGTGGCCGGCGCGGTGGACAAGGGCGACCTGGACCCGCTGACGGTGCGCCCGCTGCCGGTGCAGGAGGCGATCCTGGAGGCGCTCGGACAGCTCGGCTTCGGCTTCAAGTCGGCCGATCTGGAGCGCGGTCGGATCCGCGGCACCGGGCAGACCCTGCCGTTCTACCAGGAGATAGAGCTCAGCCCCGCGCCGCAGTTCGCGGGCCAGCTGCAGCAGCTGGAGGTGACCTTCCTGGCCTCGCCCACCGGGGTCGAGGTGGTGCTGGAGGCCGACAAGCGCGGCGGCATGTTCAGCAGCGGCCGGGACGTCGTCAACCGCTTCACCGTCACGCACCAGGACGCGGGCCGGAACGACTGGAACTCCGTGGTGGGCTCCTGGGTCAGCCAGCTCGCCAGGTAACGCGGCCCTGCCGGCCCCGGCGGGAGCTCCCGCCGGGGCCGGCAGGTGGTCCGCCGGGCGCTCGGCCGGACGGTCAGCCGTGTGAGGGGGCGTCCGCCGGGAGGTAGCCCCAGACCTGGCACATCTCCCGCAGCTCGTTCGGGATGTCCTCGGGCTTCGGCAGCGCCCGACCGGGCTGGATGGTGCCGGTCTTGATCTTTTCCTTCCAGTCCCCGATGCCCTTCACGTACGGGCCGTGGTCCTTCTTCCCGTAGGTGACCATGCTGGGCTCCCACGGGAGGTCGAGGAACTCGCAGATGCGCCGCGTCTGCGTCTCCGGGTCGCTGGTCAGCTCCTCGTACCTGAGGGTGAGGCCGGCGAGGCTGTCCCGCGCCTTCTCCAGGGCCACCATGTACTTGAGGGTGTGCGGGATCGCCAGCTCCATCGGCCGCTTGACCGGGTCGCCCTCGTGCCAGGAGGTGGCGATGGACACCGGGTGGCGCATCAGGAAGACGAACCGCGCGTCCGGCCAGCAGGTGGCGAGCCGCTGCGCGACGAACACGTTGCTCGGCGTCTTCTCGACGACCGTCTCCTTGCCGCTGCGCAGCAGCTCCCGGTGGAGCATCCGGTCCCAGAGGATGTGCTCGATGTCGGCGACGTTGTGGCCGAATCCCTCCATGGCGTGCACGACCGGCTGCGTGGTCAGCTTGACCGTCAGCCGCCGGACGTGGGTCTCGTGCGGGGCGTGCAGCTGGGGATGGCTGTTGAGCACCACACGGAGCAGGGTCGAGCCGGACCGGGGCGGCGAGAGCACGATCACGGGGGCCTTGAGCAGCCGGTCGGTGGCCGGGTCGGCGGGGGGACGTGCCGAGGCGGCCACCTTCGCCGGAGGCGGGGAGAAGTCCTTCGGCTTGGTCTTACGGGACGGGGAGGAAGCGGCCTGGGACTGCTGCCCGGGGCCGGTGCCGTCCAGGGCACGTGAGGCGCGCGGGCCGAGGGCCCGGTCGCGAGCGGTACTGGCTTTGCGCTTCCACTGCATGGCCGTGAGGCTAGCAAGCCCCCGAGGCACCCGCCGAACGCAGGCGCCCCTGGTCTTCGCAGTATTAACCCAAGATTTCGGGATGGGCCCGGCTCGTCATCTCCCTTCGCACACGGGGAACTACACTGGGTTCCCGTACCGTCGATTTTCGGAATCGTGCCGTCCCGGCCCGAGTCGCGACGCACCCTCGCACAGGTGTATTCCTGGTGTATGAACGGTTCTGAATCGGCCTCCGTTGTTCTTCTCCGGGATGGTGTTTAGCCTCGTACGCCATGACTCTTCTACAGCGAATCAATACGGCGCTCGCCTCGACGACCGGGTTCGAGGTTCGTCGCGCCCGCGGTCGGGCCGCCGCGCCAGCCCCGGCCTCCGCGCCGGCGCCAGGCAAGCCGAAGGCGAAGACCTCGGCCAAGCCCAAGTCCCAGCCCCTTGAATACCGCGCGCCTGCTGACCCCGAGGCGGACCGCCTGCTGCGGCGGCCGGTGTTCATCATCGCCCCGGTGCGTTCGGGCTCAACGTTGCTGCGGATGCTGCTGAACGCGCACTCGCAGCTGCACGCCCCACACGAGCTGCACTTCCGCCGGCTGGAGGTGCGGTGTTCCACCTCGCTGGCCGAGCGGTCCATGTCCGCGCTGGAACTGGACCGCAGCGATCTGGAGCATCTGCTCTGGGACCGGCTGCTGCACCGCGAACTGAGCAAGTCGGGCAAGGAGTTCATCGTCGAGAAGACGCCGAGCAACGCCTTCGTCTACAAGCGGCTCGCCGCGTGCTGGCCCGACGCCCGGTTCCTCTTCCTGCAGCGGCACCCGGTCTCGGTGGCCCGCTCCTGGCACGAGGCCGATCCCAAGAAGCGCAACGCCGAGGAGGCCGCGCTCGACGCGCTGCGGTACATGAACGCGGCCGAGCGCGCGCGCAAGGGCCTCACCGGTCATTCCGTGCGCTACGAGGACCTGACGGACGACCCGGCCGGCACCCTCAAGGAGATCTGCGCCTTCCTGGAGATCGACTTCGAGTCCGAGATGCTGGAGTACGGCTCGCGGAACGGCGGGGACCTGCAGAAGGGCCTCGGCGACTGGAAGGACAAGATCAAGAGCGGCACCATCCAGCCGGGTCGGGAGCTGCCCTCCTCGGTCGAGGAGATCCCCGAGCCGCTGCGCGGCATCTCCGCGGCGTGGGGTTACCTCCCCGAGTCCGCAGAGGATGGACGGGCCTCGTGATGGGGCACGCCGAGATCGCCCAGGTGTGGCCGCGCGACGGCCGCCTGCGGCTGGTCGGCCACCTGCACGGCGAGGAGGCGAAATCGGCCGACCGGGCCGACTGGAGCCTGCTGCTGGTGCTCCGCGGCGAACACGAGCTGCGGCTGCGCTATCCGGCCGAACTGGAAGGACCCGGTTTCGACGTCTCACTCCCGGTCGAGGACCTGGTCCCCGAGGGGGTCTCGGTGCCGGCCCAGTGGGACCTGTACATGACCACAGAGGCCGACTCGAAGGCGCCCCGGCTGCGCGTCGGTCGGCTGCTGGACGACATCGAGGGGAAGAAGAAGATCATGGTGTTCCCGGCCCAGCCGGTCACCTCCGCGAAGCAGACCGTCACGGTGAGGCCGTACTACACGCTTCACGACAACCTGTCGGTCGAATGTCTCCCGCAGAAGGCCTAAGGCGACGGACTCGATGAAGATCCGCTATCTGATCATGCACGCGTACGGCACCGGTGGCACGATCCGTACCGTGTTCACCCAGGCCAGTGCCATGGTGCAGGCGGGGCACGAGGTCGAGGTCGTGAGCGTGCTGCGGCGCGTCGACGAGCCGCGATTCCCCTACGACCCCCGCGTCAAGGTGTGGGCGCTGACCGACCAGCGCGACGGCTCCGCCAAGCGGCCCCTCCCCCGCGGGCCGATCGCCCGCCGGCGCGCCCGGCGCTCCGCCGAGCTGACGGGCCAGCCGCCCCAGCACATCCCCGAGGGCGAGTTCGGGCACAGCAACTTCGACCGCAACATAGAGGTCGAGACGATCGACTGGTTGCGGGAGCTCAAGGACGGGATCCTCGTCTCCACCAGGCCTGCGCTCAACATCCTCGCCGCGCTCTTCGCGACCGCGGGGGTGGTGCGGGTCGCCCAGGAGCACATGAACCTCTACACGCACCGCAAGGACGTGCGGGCGGCGATCGCCGAGCTCTACCCGCGGTGCGAGGCGGTGGCGGTGCTCACCCACCGGGACCGGGAGGACTACGAGATCTTCGCGCCCGGCGCCCGGGTCGTCCGGGTGCCCAACGCCGTGCACTCGCTGAAGCAGAAGATGTCCACCTGCTCCAGCAAGATCGCGGTGGCGGCCGGCCGGTTCCGGGGCCAGAAGGGGTTCGACATGCTGATCCCCGCCTGGGCCAAGGCGGTGGAGGAGCATCCGGACTGGCAGCTGAGGATCTTCGGCTCCGGTGAGCGGCGGGCCCAGCTGCGTGGCCTGATCGACGAGTACCACATGTACAACCACATCTTCCTGATGGGGTTGACGGACAAGCTCGACGACGAGCTGGCCAAGGCGTCGATGTACGTGCTGAGCTCGCGCTTCGAGGGTCTGCCGATGGTGATGATCGAGGCCATGTCGCACGCCCTACCGGTGGTGAGCTTCGACTGTCCCACGGGGCCCTCCGACGTCCTCACCGACGGCAAGGACGGGCTGCTGGTGCCGGCCGAGGACATCGAAGGACTGGGGCGCGCCATGTCCCGGCTGATGGCGGACGAGGAGCTGCGGGCGGAGATGGGCGACGCGGCGCTGATGACCGTGCAGTCCTACTCCCCCGAGGCGATCCGCGACCAGTGGTCGGAGCTGTTCGAGGAGCTGTTGGCGGAACACGGCCGTTAGGCCGTCCTCTCGTTCGAGACGGTCCGGGATGCCCCGGTCGCGGCGACGCGACCGGGGCATCCCGTGCGGTGCGGAATGCCTGTGGCATATGCCTGGAGTATTCATCGGACAAAGCTTTCGTCAATTCATTTACGTGTATTAAGCAACATGTTTTAGGGTCGCCTGCGAAGAGCCGTTCGATAGGGGAACCCGTGACGCAACCGGCGCGTGAGAGCGCGGCCTCGCCGACCGCCGACGGCCCGATGAGTCACGCGGAGATCATGCGAGCGCTCTCCGGGCTCCTGCTGGGCATGTTCGCGGCCGTGCTGTCCTCGACGATCGTCACCAACGCGCTGCCGCGGATCATCTCCGACCTCGGCGGCGGCCAGTCCGCCTACACGTGGGTGATCACCGCGACCCTGCTGGCGATGACCGCCTCGATGCCGCTGTGGGGCAAGCTGGCCGACCTGTTCAGCAAGAAGCTGCTGATCCAGAGCGCCCTGGTCCTCTACGCCGCCGGCTCCGTGGTCGCCGGGCTGGCCCAGAGCCCCGCGATGCTGATCGCCGTCCGCGCGGTGCAGGGCATCGGCGTCGGCGGACTGGCCGGCCTCGCGCAGATCATCATGGCCGCCATGATCGCGCCCCGGGAGCGGGGCCGGTACAACGGCTACCTGGGCGCGACCTTCGCCGCCGCCACCGTCAGCGGCCCGCTGATCGGCGGCGTGATCACGGACACGCCGGGGCTCGGCTGGCGCTGGTGCTTCTTCGTCGGGGTGCCGTTCTCGGTGGTCGCCCTCGTGGTGTTGCAGCGCACGCTGCGGCTGCCGGTGACCCGGCGCGCCGTGCGGATCGACTGGCTGGGGGCGCTTCTGGTCAGCGCGGCGGTGTCGCTGCTGCTGGTCTGGGTGACGCTGGCCGGCGACCGGTACCCGTGGCTGTCCTGGCAGACGGCGGCGATGACCGGCGGCGCGGTGGCGCTCGGGCTGGCCTTCGTGCTTGCCGAGTCGCGGGCCAGCGAGCCGGTCATCCCACTGCGCCTGTTCCGGGACCCGACGATCGCCCTCGCCTCGTTCGCCTCGCTCTTCGTGGGCATCGCCATGTTCAGCGGAACGGTGTTCTTCAGCCAGTTCTTCCAGCTGGCGGACGGCCGAAGTCCGACGCTGTCAGGGGTGATGACCATCCCGCTGATCGGCGGCATGTCGCTGTCCTCCACGATCTCGGGGCAGCTCATCACCCGGACCGGCCGCTGGAAGTACTGGCTGGTGACCGGCGGAGTGCTGACCACCCTGGGACTCGGCCTGCTCGGCACCGTGCGGCACGACACCCCGTACCCGTGGGTGGCGGTGTTCATGGCGCTGATGGGCCTGGGCATCGGCATGCTGCTGCAGAACCTGGTGCTGGTCGCGCAGAACCGGGTGGGGCCGCGGGATCTGGGCGCGGCCAGTTCGGTGGTCGCGTTCTTCCGCTCCTTCGGGGGCGCGCTCGGGGTGGCCGTGCTCGGCGCGGTGCTGGCCGCCCGGGTCTCGCACTACGCGCGGGACACCCTGGGGCCGGCGGCGGGAAGCGGCGCCATCCCGGACCCGCGGCAGCTGCCCGAGGCGTCGCGCGCCGTGATCGAGAGCGCGTACGGGCAGGGGGTGGCCGAGATCTTCCTGTGCGCGGCGCCGGCGGCGCTGCTGGCGCTGCTGCTGACGCTTTTCATCCGCGAGACGCGGCTGCGCAGTGACGCGGAGCCGGGCGACGGAGCGGCCGGCCCGGCGGCGGACGGGTCGACCGACGGAGTGGCGGCGGGAACCACGGACGACACGACAACGGCGCGGCGTTGACCACCGCGCCGTGATGCAGACGTACTGACGTGTGTCCTACTCCGTCTCGGGCGAGCTGTCTCAGGCGAGGAGGAAGTCGGCCTCGCCGCGCTTGGCGCCCTGGATGAAGCTGGCTATCTCATGGGGTGAGTAGATCAGCGCCGGACCGTCCGGGTCGGTGGACTGGCGCAGCGCCACCCGGCCGTCGGCGAGCTTCATCGCCTCGATGCAGTTGCCTCCGTTGGTCCCGCTCCAAGGCTTGTGCCATCCCTCGCTGCCGAGGTCCCTGGCTGGCATTCCGTTGTAGATGGGACGCGGCGTGCCGCGTTTGTCATGATCCATGGTGGTCAGAGCTCCTTGCGAATCTCACCGAGGAAGGTCCCGGTGTCCTGAACCGGTGCGGCCTGGGCGCTCATGCGGTCGAGCACCTCGCGGTACGCCGCGGTGTCGGGGCGTTCCTCGAGGTAGACGGCGCCGGTGAGGCTCTCGGCATAGACGATGTCGGGCAGTTCCGGGATGTCGAAACGGAAGAGCTGGAACGGCCCGAACATGCCGGGATGCGGTCCGGCGTTGAACGGCATGATCTGCAACGTGACGTTGGGCATCGCCGTTGCTTCGACCAGGCGGTCGATCTGGCCTCGCATCACCGAGGCGTTGCCGACCCGGCGGCGCAGCACATGCTCCTCGACCACCGCCCACAACAAGGGGGCGTGTGGCCGGGCGAGCAGTTCCTGCCGCTCCATGCGCAACGCGACGCGACGGTCCAGTTCCTCCTCGGTGGCTCCGGGGAAGCCGGTCCGCAGCAGCACGCGCGCATAGTCCTCGGTCTGCAACAGACCGGGGACGCAGTGGGGTTCGTAGGCGCGGATGAGGCTGGCCTCACCCTCCAGGCTCACGTAGAGGCTGAACCAGTCGGGCAGCACGTCGCGGAACCGATGCCACCAGCCCGGCCGGTTGGCCTCCTCCACGAGCGCGAGGAAGGAGTCGGTCTCCTCCTTCGCCACGCCGTAGCGCTCCAGCAGTGCCTTGACGTAGAGGGGTCTGAGACCGACCTCGGCCTTCTCCATGCGTCGCACGGTGGTCGTGTTGACGCTGAGCACGGCCGCGGCGTCCGCGAAGGAGCAACCGGCCCGTTGGCGCAGATCCCTCAGCCGCAGGCCGAGGACGATCTGCCCGACGGTCGGCCCTGATCGCGCTTCGGCCACGGCGCCTCCCTCATGGCGTGGCTGGGCTTGGTTCCGCCGAACCTGGCAGAAGTGTGCCATACACGCAGTGCCAGCGGCAGATATCTCTTGGCTAAATGCAAATTGCAGAACTCCCCTTGCGCTCTGCGCACATGGATGCGCATAGTAAACGGGTGACCCGGATCACGACCGCTTCGGCAGCACGGAAGGCGGAACAGCCCGTGTCTTCACTTCGCGGCACGACGCCACTCCCGCTCCCCCGTCCGGCCCGCTCGGCCGCCAACCCCCCGGGCGAACGATTCACGCTTCCGGCTCGCGCCGACTCGGTGGCCGTCGCCCGGCGCATCGTGGTCCGCTGGCTGCGGCTGTGGGGGTTGTCGGAGCCACTCTGCGACACGGCGCGCCTGGTGCTGTCCGAGCTGTTCACGAACGCCGTGCTGCACACCGACAGCGGCCAGATCGTCTGCCGCATCGAGGCCAGCGGCGGTCGGCTGCGCATCGAGGTGGCCGACGAGGGGGTGGGCCTGGACGAGACGCTCGGCACCTGCGAGTCCCCGTACCCGGCGCAGAGCCCGGACGCGGAGAACGGCAGGGGCCTGCTGCTCGTGGACTGCCTCGCCGACGCGTGGGGCGTCATCGCCGCGGACCGCCGCGCCGGCTGTACGGTCTGGGCCGAGATCGGCTGAGCCCTCACCACGGCACCCGGTGCCACGGAGCGCTTCCCGCGCCGCCCCAGCCACCCACCGCGGCTGGCTGACAAGCCGCACCGCGGAGCGCTTCCCCGCCGCCCCAGCCGCCCACCGCGGCTGGCTGACGAGCCCCACCGCGGACCGCTTCTGCCTGACCGGCCGCCCGCCACGACCACGCCCCACGCCGCGCCACGGAGCCCTTGCCGCGGTCGGCCCGGCCGGCTTCCCCCACGCGACCGGGCCCCACCCCGTGCCACGAGACGCTGACCGCGGCCGCTCGCCACGACCGGGCCGCCGACGAGCGGAGCGCTCGCGGCCGGACAGGGGGGCGCAGCAGAACCCTTCCGCACGCCTCGGGGGTCCCGCAGCCGGCAAGGCTAGACGCGGCGGAGGAGGACCAGGGCCATGTCGTCCTCGTCCGGAGTGGTGGCGTCGGCCTCGCTGACCCAGTCGGCGAGCTTCTCCAGATCGTTGGGACCGCTGCGGAGCGCCCTGAGCACCCCGGCGATGCCCTCGTCGAGATCGCTGCCGCGCCGCTCGACGAGGCCGTCGGTGCACATCAGCAGGGTCTCCCCGCGCCCCAGCCGCAGGTCGTTGACCGGGGTGTCGGCCGTCGGCGGCGCGGCGATGCCGAGCGGCACCCCGCCGGTCACGGGCAGCGTCGCGGCACTCGCGTCGGCGCGCCGCAGCAGTGGCGCCAGGTGCCCCGCCCTGACCAGCCGCAGCCACCCCGTGGCGGGGTCGTGCTCCGCGTACAGGCAGGTGGCGAAGCGCTCGGTGTCCAGATCCTCGAGGAACGCGGACGCGCGGGCCATCACGGCGACCGCCGGATGACCCTCGGCGGCGTAGGCCCGCAGCACGATCCGCAGCTGGCCCATGACCGCCGTGGCGTGCGTGTCGTGTCCCTCCACGTCGCCGATGACGGCCACGACCCGGCCGCCGGGCAGCGGGATCACGTCGTACCAGTCACCGCCGATGTCCCGGCTGACGCCCGCCGAGCGGTAGCGGGTCGCGATCTGGGTGCCCGGGATCTGCGGGATACGGCGCGGGAGCATGGCCTGCTGGAGGTTCTCGGCGAGATCGTGCTCCTGTTCGAACAACATGGCCCGCTGGAGGCCCTGTGCGATGCCACTGGCGAGGGCGACCAGGAGGTTGTGCTCCTCGGGTGGGAAGTGCCGCTCCTCGTCGAACAGCAGGCCCAGCGCACCGAGCGGCTGGCCCTGTGCGGTCAGCGGCAGGTACGCGGCCGAGGCGATGCCCTGCGGGCCGAAGTACCGCCACAGACGGGGATAGCGCACCGCGAACTCCTCGCGGCTCCTGACATAGCGCGGCGCCTGGTCGCGGATCGCCAGGTTCAGCGGGAGGTCGTCGTCGACGTGGCCGCCCTCCAGTTCGCCGATCACCGGGCCGCCCGGGGCACGGTAGTCGATGTGGATGCGCCCGGCCTCGATCAGCCCCAGCACGATGCCCATGGCGCCCAGCCGGCGCAGGCTGTGGGGGCCGGCCAGCGCGTCCCGTACGTCGCGCACCGTCCTGGCGTGCGCCAGCACACTGGTGATCTCCTCCACCAGGCGGGTGTCGCGGGACCGCTCCTCGTCCGTGGCCTGGCGCTGGGCGGCGTGTCCCAGCTCCGCCGTGGCGTCCCTGACGACGCCGATGATGCGGTGCGGACGACCGTCCGCGTCGCGCTGGATGCTGCCCTGGGTGTGCGTCCAGCGCGGTTCGCCGTTCCTGCGCCGGATGCGGAAGTACGCGCCGTAGGTGGTGCTGCCGTCCCGCAGCGACTGATTGACCAGGGTGTCCAGCCGGCCCGCCTCCGGGTCGGGGACGCGCAGCGCCAGCCCGGCGGGCCGGCCGTCGAACTCGTCAGCGCGCAGGTCGAAGACGACGAGCGCCGCCTCGTCCAGCCGCAGCCGGCCGCTGTCGAGGTCCCAGTCGAAGGTGCCCATCCGGTTGAGCGCCAGGCTGACGCCCGGGTCGACCGGCCAGTCCCTCGGCGGCGACGCGGCGGTGGCCGGAATCGTCGGTCCTTCGCCCATGTCGTGCTCCCGGAAGGCGCGTGATGACCACTATGTCACCCTTTTAACGATGGTACGACCTATGCCCGGGTACTACCTATGCCCGCCTTGGCTCATACGCTGAGCGCCTCGCGCACCTCCCGTTCGGCCCCCTCGTCGCCGGCTCCCGACGAGGTCACCCGGCCGGCCTCCAGCACGTAGTACCGCTCGGCCGCCCGCAGCGCGAAGCCGACGTGCTGCTCCACCAGCAGCACCGACAGCCCGCCACGAGCCGCCAGCTCCAGGATCGTCCGCTGGATCTCCGCGACCACCGACGGCTGGATGCCCTCGGTGGGCTCGTCGAGCAGCAGCAGACGCGGCCGGGTGACCAGCGCCCTGGCGATCGCGAGCTGCTGGCGCTGCCCGCCGGAGAGCAGACCGGCGGGGCGGGCCGCCGCCTCGCGCAGCGCCGGGAACCGGTCGAGCGCCTCGGCCATCGCCGCCCGCCCGCCCGGATGGGCGTCGGCGACGAGCCGGAGGTTCTCCAGCGCGGTCAGCCGCGGGAAGCTCTGCTGCCCCTGCGGCACGTAGGCCATGCCGCGCCTGACCCGCTGGTGCGCCGGCAGCCGGGTGACGTCCTCGCCGTCGAGGAGCACCGTGCCGGCGCGCGGCCTGAGTAGGCCGAGGGCGGCGCGCAGCAGCGTGGACTTGCCGGCGCCGTTGTGGCCCAGCACGGTGGCCACGCCGTCGGCCGGCACGGTCAGCGACACGTCGTGCAGCACCGTGCTGCGGTCGTACCCCGCGGTCAGTGACTCGATCCGCAGCATCACGCCTCCCTCGTTCCCGGCTCGGCGCCCGGCCGCGCCGGGTGCCCGAGGTACACCTCCTGGACCCGCGGGTCCGCCTGGACCTCGGCGACGGTGCCCTCGCTGAGCACCCGGCCGGCGTGCAGCACGGTGACGCTGCTGGCGAAGGTCCGCATGAAGTCCATGTCGTGTTCGATGACCACGACCGTGCGCTCGCTGGCCACCCGGCGCAGCAGCGCGCCGGTGGCCTCGCGCTCGGCGTGGCTCATCCCGGCCACCGGCTCGTCGAGCAGCAGCAGCTGGACGTCCTGGACCAGCAGCATGCCGATCTCCAGCCACTGCTTCTGGCCGTGTGCCAGGGCGCCCGCGGGCCGGTCGCGGAGGCCGTCGAGGCCGACCGTGGCGAGCGCCCGGGCCACCGCCTCGGGGACGGCCCGGCGCCGGCGCAGCAGAGTGCGGGCGCTCCGGCCGGCGCCGGCGGCGATGTCGAGGTTCTGCAGCACGGTGAGGTTCTCGAAGACGGTGGCCGTCTGGAACGTGCGGCCGATGCCGAGCCGGACGATGCGGTGCACCGGCCGGCCGAGCAGTTCGTGGCCGCCGAAGCGGACCGAGCCGCCGGCCGGGACCAGCCCGGTGACGGCGTCCACGAGCGTGGTCTTCCCCGCGCCGTTGGGGCCGATGAGGAACCGCAGGTCGCCGGGGCCGACGTGGAGGCTGACCCGGTCCACGGCCGTGAAGCCGTCGAAGCGGACGGTGAGGTCGGTGATCTCCAGACCCTTCAGCGGCCGGCCCTCGGGGGCCGCGACCGACGGTTTCGTGGCTGGGGTGTTCATGCTGTCAGCACCGCCCGTTCCGTCGCGTCGTCGGTGCGCTGTTCCCCCGCCGGGGACCGCCGCCGGCGGCGGGGCAGCAGCCGGCCCAGGGACGCCAGGCCACCGGGCAGGAAGGCGACCACCACGATGAACAGGCCCGCCTGGAAGTACGTCCAGGCCGCCGGGAACTCCTCGGAGAGCGTGGTCTGCGCCCAGGCCACGGCGATCGCGCCGAGCGCGGCACCGGCCAGGCTGGCCCGGCCGCCGATGGCGGCGCCGATGACGAACTGGATGGACGGCACAATGCCGACGAGCGCCGGGGAGATGATGCCCACGGCGGGCACGAACAGCGCGCCCGCGATGCCGGCCATGCCGGCGGACGCCGTGTAGGCGACGAGCTTGACCAGGGCCGGGTCGTAGCCGAGGAAACGGACCCGCTCCTCGGAGTCCCGCACCGCGACCAGCAGTTCCCCGTACCGGCTGCGGAACAGCTGACGGGTGAGCAGCAGCAGCGCGAGCAGGGTGCCGGCGATGATGAAGTACACCATGCGCCGGTTGATCGGATCGTAGAGGGAGAAGCCGAAGAAGCCCTGGAAGTTGGTCAGGCCGTTGGTGCCGCCGGTGGTGGCCTGCGAGCCGATGAGCAGGATCGCGAAGGCGGCGGCCAGCGCCTGGCTGAGGATGGCGAAGTACGCGCCGCGCACCCGGCGCCGGAACACGGCGTAGCCGATCAGCGCCGCGATCGCCATCGGCAGCAGCGCTATCGCGACCAGCGTGACGAGCGGCGAGCGGAACGGCTCCCACCACCAGGGCAGCTCGTCGGTGGAGCCGTAGAGCAGCATGAAGTCCGGCAGTTGCCCAGGGCCGGCGTCGGCGAGCTTGAGGTGCATCGCCATGACGTAGCCGCCGAGGCCGAAGAAGAGCCCCTGGCCGAGGGTCAGCATGCCGCCGCGCCCCCAGGCGAGCGCGATGCCGACGGCGACGATGGCGAAGCAGAGGTAGCGGGCCAGCTGGCCCAGCCGGAAGTCGCTGAGTAGGGCCGGGGCGAGCGCGAACAGCGCCAGCGCCGCCAGCGCGTAGCCGGCCGGGGCCGCCCAGCGGTCGAGACGTCGGAGACGAGAGAGACGGGGATCGGTCATGCCAGGCTCCGGGTGCGCAGGGTGTAGATGCCTTGGGGGCGCCACTGCAGGAAGGCGACGATGGCGACCAGCACGGTGACCCGGGCGACGCTCACCGTGGTCTGGTACTCCACCAGCGACTGCAGCACCCCGAGCGTGAACGCCGCGATGACCGCGCCGCGCAGCTGGCCGATGCCGCCCACGACGACGACCAGGAAGGCGTCGATGATGACGTTGGTGCCCATGGTCGGGCCGATCGGCCCGACCAGCGTGAGGGCCACGCCCGCCAGCCCGGCGAGGCCCGAGCCGAGGAAGAACGTCAGCCGGTCCACCCGGCCGGTGGCGATACCGGACGCCTCGGCCAGCTCGCGGTGCTGCACCACGGCCCGGATCCGGCGCCCGAGCGGGCTGCGGCGCAGGGTCATCGTCAGGGCGACCACGGCCGCGACGGCCAGCGCCAGGATGAACAGCCGGCGGTGCGCCAGGGTCAGCGGGTCGGCGCCGCCGATCAGGGTGACGTGCCCGGAGAGCCAGTCCGGCGTCCGGGTCTGCACGTTGGGCGCGCCGAACAGGTCGCGGGCCAGCTGCTGGAGCATCAGCGAGACGCCCCAGGTGACCAGCAGCGTGTCCAGCGGACGCGCGTACAGGCGGCGGATGAGCAGCCACTCCAGCAGCACGCCCATGGCGCCGGCGACCAGGAAGGCCACCGGCAGGGCGAGGAGCAGCGAGATCCCCGCCGAGCCGATCGGACCCTGGAGCAGGTAGACGGTGTAGGCGCCGGCCATGATGAACTCGCCGTGGGCCATGTTGATCACGCCCATCTGCCCGAAGGTCAGGGACAGGCCGAGCGCGATGAGCAGCAGCACCGCGCCGATGCTGACGCCGGTGAAGGACTGGCTGATGAGAACGGTCATGGCGCGGCCTCAGGCCAGATCCGCGGCCCAGTCGTACCCGAGCAGGTACGGGTCGGGCTCGATCGGCTCGTCGGAGCTCCACACCTCGGTGATCTGGCCGTCCGCACCGATCCGGCCGATCCGTGCGGTCTTGTAGAGGTGCTGGGTCTCGCCGTCCACGGTCACGGTGCCCTCGGGAGCCTCGAAGCTGATGCCTCCCTCGGCGGCCGCGGCCTTGACGTCCGCCACCTCGAAGGAGCCGGCCGCCTCGACCATCTCCTTCCACAGGTAGACCGAGGTGTAGGCGGCCTCCATCGGGTCGGAGGTGGGCCGGTCGGCGCCGTACCGGTCCTGGTAGGCGGTCACGAAGCTGTCGTTGGCCGTGCCCTCGGTGGTCTGGTAGTAGTTCCAGGAGGTCAACTGTCCCTCCAGGTACTCGACGCCGATGGACCTGACCTCCTCCTCGGCGATGGACACCGACATCACCGGCAGCGTCTCGGCGGTGAGCCCCGAGGAGTCGTACTCCTTGAAGAACGAGACGTTGCTGTCGCCGTTGAGCGTGTTGAACACCGCGTCGGCGCCCGAGGACTCCACCTTGTTGGCGATGGTGCCGAACTCGGTGGAGCCGAGCGGCGCGTAGTCCTCGCCGACGATCTCCATGTCGTGGGCGGCGGCGTACTCCTTGATGATCCGGTTGGCGGTGCGCGGGAACACGTAGTCGCTGCCCACCAGGTAGAGCGAGCGGGCGCCCTCCTCGCGCAGGTAGTCCAGGGCCGGGACGATCTGCTGGTTGGTGGTGGCGCCGGTGTAGAAGATGTACGGCGACTGTTCGAGCCCCTCGTACTGCACCGGGTAGAAGAGCAGCGAGCGGTTCTGCTCGAAGACCGGCAGCACCGCCTTGCGGCTGGCCGAGGTCCAGCAGCCGAACACGGCCGCGACCTGGTCCTCCTGGATGAGCTTCTCCGACTTCTCGGCGAACGTCGGCCAGTCGGACGCGCCGTCCTCGCTGATCGGCTCGATCTGCTTGCCCAGCACCCCGCCGTCGGCGTTGATCTCCTCGATGGCCAGCATCAGCGCGTCGCGCACGGTGACCTCGCTGATGGCCATGGTGCCGGAGAGCGAGTTGAGCAGGCCCACCTTGATGGTGTCGCCCGAGGTGTCCACCTCCGCGGCGTCACCTGACGGAGCCTCACCGGCCCTGGCCCCGCAGGCGGTCAGTGCGATCGCTGCGGCGAACGCGATCAGACAGGCGATCAACCGGTCTACCCGGGCTCTGGGCATGTCGGAACCTCCTTGAGCGGGGTGGCCGGGCCGGCGGTGCCCGACGCGGACATGCCACAGCTTCAGAGGGAGCTGTTTCTCTTGCGTTTCGCGCCCATTAATACTTCCGTTCGGAAGTATCACGGCATCGGGCCGCTCCAGTCGTCGAGGTCGGCGGTCACCGAGAAGTCGAGTCCCTCGGCCTCCGCGAGGTAGATCCGCTGCCGGACATGACGGCGGTTCAGGCGCAGCAGGCCGCGCGCCCCCTCGTAGCTGACCTGTTCGGCGGCGCCCTCGATCGCCGGCACCTGCCAGGAGCGGGCCCGGGTGATCAGCGCGGCCAGCAGCAGCACGCCCTCGTAGCAGGACTCCCCCAGGGCGCTGGGCGCCGGAGAGTTCAGGCCGAACCTGGCGGCGTAACGGCCGTGGAAGTCGAGGGTGTCGGCGGTCGCCAGGGCGCCGAAGAAACCACCCGTGGCGGCCAGGCCCCGGGTGGCGTCGGGGCCGCTGGCCGCCAGCATGTTCTCGTCCATCAACGTGCTCAGCCGCAGGCAGCGCTGGTCGAGTCCGGCGGCGGCGAAGGCCCGGTTGAAGCGCACCGCGTCGCTGCCCACCAGCAGCATCAGCACGGCGTCGGCGGCCAGCCGTTCGATACGGGCCAGCGCGGCGGCGAAGTCGTGGGTACCCAGCGGGAGGTAGCTCTCGCCGCAGATGCCGCCCCCGGTCTCCCTGGCGTAGGCGTGCGCGGCGCGGGCGGTGCGCCGGGGCCAGACGTAGTCGTTGCCCACCACGTACCAGCGGCGCACCCGTCGTTCGGCGGCCAGCAGCCGCATGGCGGGCCGCAGTTGGCCGTCCGGCGTCTCGCTGGTGAGGAAGACGCCGGCGGAGTCCTCGCCGCCCTCGTAGAGCGCGGTGTACACGTACGGCACCCGGTGCGCGATACGGGGGGCCATCGCCTGCCGGATCGAGGAGATGTGCCAGCCGGTGACGCCGTGCACGATGCCGGCCGAGACCAGCGCCTCCACCTCGGCCGTCACCCGGTCCGGGCGGTCCCCGCCGTCCACGGTGATCAGACGCAGCTCGCGGCCGAGCACCCCGCCGGCCTGGTTGACCTCGTCGGCGGCCAGACGCGCGCACAGCTCGCAGGCGGGCCCGAAGATGCCGGCCGGGCCCTGCCGGGGCACCACCAGCGCGACGCCCAGCGTGCCGGGCTCCGGGGCGAGAGGCCCCGGTGGCCGAGCGTCGTCCCTGTGCGTCACCGCCCCATGATGGCGGACCGTAGGATGGGGCGGTCGGCCCAGACCGGCCCTGGGGAGCGAGATGCCAGATCCCGTACCGCCTGCGCAGCGCCAGGAAACCGCCACGGCTCCCGGGGAACGGGGCCTGCCCGCGGACGTGGCCGGGCTGCTGACCAGGGCCGAGCGGCTGTCCGTGCGCCGGCTGCGCGCGGTGCTCGACGAGTCCGGCTGTTCGGTCGAGGCCTGGCGGGTGATGTGCCTGCTCTCCGACGGGGCGGGGCACGGTATGACGGCGATAGCCGAATGGGCGCTGCTGCCGCCGCCGACCCTGACCCGGCTGGTGGACCAGCTGGTGGACGACGGCGTGGTGCACCGCCGCGTCGATCCGCTGGACCGGCGCCGGATCCTGGGCTTCCTCACCCCCCGCGGTCTTGAGCTGTGGCGACGGCTGGACCAACGGGTGCGGGCCAGCTGGGAGTTGCTGCCCGGGGGCGGCGACGACGAGCTGCTCGCGGGGCTGCTTGGCCGCCTGGTGACCCGGCTGGAGTCGGCGGACGGCACGGACCGCGGGCCCGGCGCCGGCGCGGCGCGGGGCGGCTGAGGGCCGGTCAGGCGCGGTCGGTGGCGATGCCCAGCAGGGAGTCGATCGCCTGCTGGGTGGCGGCAGCCATGTCCACCGCGTCCGGGGCGAGCAGCCACTGCACCTGGAGGCCGTCCATGACCGCGATGATGGTGGTCGCCGCGGTCTCCACGTCCAGGTCGGCGCGCACCTGGCCGAGGTCGCGCGCCTCGCGGAGCGCCTCGACCACCATGGCGCGCAGGCCGACGTACCGGTCGCGGAAGTACGTCTGGGCCGGATGGCCCTCGGTGACGCTCTCGGCCGAAAGCACCGCGTACAGCCGCACGATGCCCTCGCGGGTGGCGTTGCGCCTGACCGTGTCCACCAGGTGGCGCAGGAGGTCGAGACCGTGCGCCCGCTCGGCGCCCAACTCCTGCCGGTCGGAGGAGTCCCTGAGCTCCAGCACGCCGGTGAGCAGCCCCGCCTTGGAGCGGAAATAGTGCAGCACGCCGGCCTGGGTGAGGCCGGCACGTTCGGCGATCTCGGCCAACGAGGCGTTGTGGTAGCCGCGCGTCGCGAACGTCTCCATCGCGATGCGCAGGATCTCCTCGCGCCGTTGCTCCCCGGTGTGCTGCGTGCTTTTCCCTCTCACCGTGAGGAGTCTACGGGCCGGGTCGGCGATCTCTGAGGGGGCGGAGAGACTTCCGTGAGGACTTACTAAGTGGTCAGTAGGTGCCCTAGACTCCCCGCATGACCTCCCTCTCCAGCCCGCCGTCGGCCACCGCCGAGGACGGCGCCGCCCTGGACGAGGGCGCCTTGGACGAGGGTGCCCTGGAAGAGGCCGAGTTGGTCCGGCGGGTGCGCGCCCTGCCGCTGGAGGCGCGGGTGCGGCTGCTGACCGGGGCCACCACCTGGGCGCTGCCCGCCGAACCGCGGCTCGGGCTGCACCCGGTGACGCTGTCGGACGGGCCGCAGGGCGTGCGGGGCGTGGGCGGGGAGGACAGCGCCACCGGGCTGCTGGCGCCCGCGCCGAGCGCCCTGGGCGCCACCTGGGACCCCGAGCTGGCGGAGCGGCTGGGCGCGCTCTTCGCCGTCGAGGCCCGCCGCAAGGGCGTGGACGGGGTGCTGGCCCCGCTGGTCAACCTCCAGCGCACCCCGGTGGCCGGCCGGCATTTCGAGTACCTCGCCGAGGACCCGCTGCTCACCGGCGTGCTGGCGGCCGCCGTGGTGCGCGGCCTCCAGGACGCCGGCGTCGCGAGCTGCCCGAAGCATTTTGTGGCGAACGAGTCCGAGACCGACCGGACCCGCTACCGCTCCCGGCTGGACGAACGCACCCTGCGCGAGGTGTACCTGGCGCCGTTCGAGACGGTGCTCGTCCAGGCGGACGCGTGGCTCGTCATGGCCGCCTACTCCGGGGTGGACGACGGCACGGGGGCCGCGCCGATGACCGAGCACGCCGGGTTGCTGCGCGGTGTGCTGAAGGGCGAGTGGGGCTTCCCAGGGCCGGTGGTGAGCGACTGGGCCGCCACCCGCTCGGCCGCCGCCTCGGCCGCCGGCGGGCTCGACCTGGTGATGCCGGGCCCTGTCGGGCCGTGGGGCGACCGGCTGGTGGCCGCCGTGCGCGCCGGTGAGGTGCCGGAGGCGCTGGTGGACGACAAGGTGCTGCGCCTGCTCCGGCTGGCGCGGCGGGTGGGCCGGCTCACCGCGCCGTGGGCGCCGGACGGCGAGCCGCCGCCGTCGCCGGCCGCGGCCGCCGAGGCCCGGGTGACCGCCCGGGCGGCGGCGCCCGAGGAGGCGGAGTTCGCGCTGCTGCGCCGGACCGCGACCCGCGGGATGGTGCTGCTCCGCAACGAGGACGGGCTGCTGCCGCTGGACCCTCCCCCAGGCCCTGCGGGCCTGGGAGGTGCCCCCATGGGCGGGCTGAAGAGCCTGACGCTGATCGGCCCGAACGCCGTGTCGCCCTATCTCCAGGGCGGCGGCAGCGCGTTCGTGCCCGCGATCCGCACCGTGGGGTTCGTCGAGGGCCTGCGCGCGGCGCTGCCCGAGCACGTCGCACTGAGCACGTACCGGGGCGGCGACGCCCGCCGCCACCCGCCGTTCGTCGGTCCTGAGCTGACGGGCGACCCCGACGACCTGGACCGCCCGGGGGTGCGCGCCGACTACCTGGACGCCACAGGGCTCCGGCTGGGCGGCGCGGTGCGGGCCACCGGCGACTGGGGCGGCCACCGCGACTTCCCCGCGGGCACCCACCGGGTGCGGCTGCGCACCGTGCTCACCCTGACCGAGCCGGGCACCCACCGGCTGGCGGTCGGCGCCGTCGGCCGTTTCCTGGTGCGGGTGGACGACGCGGTGCTCGCGACCGGCGACGACGACCGCGGCGTGGAGCTGATCCTGGAGTCCGTGCACGACCATCCGCCCACCGCGACCGTCGAGTTCCACGTCGTTGACCGACCCCGCCGGATGCGGGTGGAGGCGGAGCTCACGGTGGTGGACGCCGGTGGGTACGGCCGGTTCGTCACCGCGCACCTGCGCCACCGGCGTCCCGGCCCCTCCGTCGAGGAGGAGATCGCCGAGGCGGTGGCGGCGGCCGCGCGGGCCGACGCGGCCGTGGTGGTGGTCGGCACCAACGAGGAGGTCGAGTCCGAGGGCTGGGACCGGACCGACCTGGAGCTGCCGGGCCGCCAGGTGGAGCTGGTGCGCCGGGTGGTGGCCGCCAACCCCCGCACCGTGGTGGTGGTCAACGCGGGGGCGCCGGCGCCGCTGCCGTGGGCGACGGAGGTGCCGGCGCTGCTGTGGGCCTGGCTGCCAGGACAGGAGGCCGGGCACGCGCTCGCCGACGTGCTGTTCGGCCGGGCCGAACCGACCGGCCGGCTGCCCTGCACGCTGCCCGCCCGCGCCGAGGACGTGCCCGTGCCGCACGCCCGACCCGTGGACGGGGTCGTGGACTACGCCGAAGGGCTCCACCTCGGCCACCGCGCCTGGGACCGCGACGGACTGACGCCGGCGTTCCCGTTCGGCCACGGCCTGGGCTGGACGAACTGGGCGTACGAGTCCGTCACCGCCGAGGCGCCGCGCCGTACGCCGGACGAGGCGCTGCGGCTGACCGTGCGGTTGACCAACGCCGGGGCCAGGGCCGGGCGGGAGACCGTGCAGGTGTACCTGGAGGCGCCACCCGGCGGTCCTGACCGGCCGGTGCGGGCGCTGGCCGGATTCGCCGGGGCCCAGGTGCCGGCCGGCGGGTCCGCCGACGTCCCGGTCGTCGTGCCAGCCCGCGCGTTCCGGGTCTGGGACCCGGAGGCCGGCCGCTGGCGCACACCGCCGGGCCGCTACCGCCTGCGCGTCGGCCGGTCCAGCCGCGACCTGCGGCTGACCACGGAGGTCCTGATCACCGACCCGGAACCCGGCACCGAGGGGGCGGACGGTCGCGCGGCAGCGCCGCGCTGAGGCTTCGGGGGGAGAGGCCGGGCACCCACCGGGCCCGGATCACCACGGCAGAGGAAACGGAGTATTTGTCATGAGCATGATTATTCTGCGCCGCCCCGGCGTGCGCCGCGTCGCCGTCGCCTGCGGCGCGCTGGCGCTGGTGGGCACCGGCGTCGGCCTCGTCGGCACGGCCGGCACCGCCCACGCCGCCCCCACCACCGCGCAGGTGTGGATCACCACGGCGGACGGCGGCAGCGCCCTGACCCCGGCCGGCGAGGTGTCCTTCGACGGCACGCCGCAGGCGATCGACATCCAGGTCGACGCCGGCCAGCGCGATCAGCAGTTCACCGGCGCCGGCGCCTCGGTGACCGAGGCGTCCGCGCACCTGATCAGCGAGTTGTCCCAGGTGGACCGGGACGCGCTGCTGGCGTCGCTGTTCTCCACCGGCGACGACGGCATCGGCCTGAACTACCTGCGGCAGCCACTGGGCAGCACCGACTTCAATGCCGGCGGCTTCTACACCTACGAGGACACCCCGGGACAGTTCGGCATCGACCGGGACCGCCAGGAGATCATCCCGGTGCTCCAGCAGGCGCTGGCGGTCAACCCCGACATCCGGCTGATGGGCAGCCCGTGGTCCCCGCCGGCCTGGATGAAGACCAGCGGCTCGCTCAATGGCGGCAGCCTGCGTCCGGAGAACTACCAGGACTACGCCGACTACCTGGTGCGGGCCGTCCAGGCGTACGCGCAGGAGGGCGTGGAGCTCACCGACCTGACCGTGCAGAACGAGCCGCTGTTCGCGACCAGCTATCCGTCGATGGCGATGTCCCCGGCCGAACAGGCGGAGTTCTTCCGGGTGCTGGACGCGGCGCTGACCGCGGCGAACCTGCCGACCAACCTCCTCGCCTACGACCACAACTGGGACCACCCCGAGTACCCGCTCGAGGTGCTCGCCGCCACCGCGGATCTCGACCGGGTGCTGGGCGGGGCGTTCCACTGCTACGGGGGCAGCCCGGAGGCCGAGGCACAGCTGCGGGACGCCGGCGAGCGCGTCTTCTTCACCGAATGCTCCGGCACCGACAGCGCCTCGCCGAACCAGACCTTCAGCGACAGCCTCAGGTGGCAGGCGGAGAACCTCGTGGTGCGGAACATGCGCAGCGGCGGCGAGACCGTGCTGACCTGGAACCTCGCCCTCGACGAGAACGGCGGCCCGCACCAGGGCCACTGCGACAACCGGTGCAACGGTGTGGTGGAGATCTCCTCCGACGGCACGGTGACCCGCGGCGCCGAGTACTACGTGCTCGGGCATCTCACGAAGTTCGTCGACCCCGGCGCCGTCCGCATCGGCTCCAGCAGCCAGGGCTCCGGCGGCGTGCAGAACGTCGTCTTCGAAAACCCGGACGGCACCCGGGTCGCGTATGTGGTGAACGCCACGGGCACCGCCCAGAACTTCTCGCTCAGCGACGAGGGCGTCTCGTTCGGCTACACCCTGCCGGCCGGTGCGGTGGCCACCTTCACCTGGAACCCGGCGTAGCCGGCCTCCGCATGTCGATCGTGCGGGCGGTCGTCGAGGCACATGACGACGGGGGGTTAAGCTCACCACCGCCCGGACGAGGACTCGTGGCCGGCCCGCGGACCGCCCTTTCCCGGCGCGTTCTTTACCCAATTCAGATAGCAACGTGACCGGGAATATACAACGGAACAGGCGCTGGCCGGGATGGGCTTTCCCTCACATCCGGAACGGAAATTACTACGCATGTGTGAAGAGATGTCGGGTAGCCGCTCCGCACATGAATCGACGTGAAGACAGATAGGTGGACAGCGTGCCAGGCGACAAGCAGCCAACAGCGAAGGATGGCCCACAAGGCCTGACGTCACCGGGGGCCACACTCAGCGGTCGAACGGACATGGTCGTCTTCGGGGTGACGGCGGTGCTGACGCTCGCCTTCGTGCTCTGGGGCGCGACGGCCTCCGACGGGCTCGCCGACTTCTCCGGCGACCTGCTGGGAGACGTTATTCACAACGCGGGCTGGGCCTTCGTGCTCGCCGCCTCGGCGTTCGTGGTCTTCGCCCTGTGGCTGGCGGCCAGCAGGTACGGCAAGATCACGCTGGGCAAGGAGGGCGAGGAGCCGGAGTTCCGTACGGTCTCCTGGGTCGCGATGATGTTCAGCGCGGGCATGGGCATCGGCCTGATGTTCTGGGGGGTGAGTGAGCCGCTCTTCCACTTCACCAACCCGCCGCCCGGCACGAACCCGCAGGACTCCGGCGAGGCCATGTCCACGGCGATGGCGACCTCGCTCTTCCACTGGACGCTGCACCCCTGGGCGATCTACGCGGTGGTCGGCATGGCGATCGCCTACAGCGCCTTCAGGCGCGGCCGCCGGCAGACCATAAGCGCCGTGTTCACGCCGATGATCGGCGAGAAGCAGGCAAACGGCGCGACCGGCCGGGTCATCGACATTCTGGCGATTTTCGCCACGCTCTTCGGTTCGGCCGCCTCGCTGGGTCTGGGCGCGCTGCAGATCGGCAGCGGCATAGAGGAGCTCAACTGGATGGAGGACGTGGGCACCGGGCTGCTGGTGCTCGTCATCGCCGGTCTGACGCTGGCGTTCGTGGTCTCGGCCGTCTCGGGGGTGGCCAAGGGCATCCAGTGGTTGTCCAACATCAACATGGTGCTGGCCGCGGCCCTGGTGCTGTTCGTCTTCATCGCCGGACCCACCGTGGTGATCCTCGACCTGATCCCGACCTCTCTGGGCTCCTTCCTCAGCGACCTGCCGGAGATGGCGGCCCGCACGGAGGCCAGCACCGGCGAGGACGTCGGCGCCTGGCTGGGCGACTGGACCGTCTTCTACTGGGCCTGGTGGATCTCCTGGACGCCGTTCGTCGGGATGTTCATCGCCCGAATCAGCCGGGGCCGGACCATCCGGCAGTTCGTCGGCGGCGTGATTCTGGTGCCGAGCGCGGTCAGCCTGGTGTGGTTCGCGGTCTTCGGCGGCACGGCCATGCGCCAGCAGGAACAGGGCGTGAACCTCTCCGAGGAGGGCACCACCGAGGGCCAGCTCTTCGCGGTGCTGCGGGAGTACCCGGCCGCGAGCTTCACCGCGCTCATCGTGATGATCCTCGTCGGGATCTTCTTCGTGTCCGGTGCCGACGCCGCGTCCATCGTGATGGGCACGCTCTCGCAGCGCGGCACGCTGGAGCCGGACCGTCTCGTCGTCATCTTCTGGGGCGCGGTGACGGGCGCGGTCGCCGCGATCATGCTGGCGGTCGGTGCCGGCGGCAAGGAGGGGGAGGAGAGCACCGCGCTCGACGGCCTACAGAACCTCACCATCCTCGCGGCGGTGCCGTTCGCGCTCGTCATGGTCGGAATGTGTTTCGCCTTCATGCGGGACCTGCGCCGCGATCCGCTGATCCTGCGCGGTGAGAAGGGCGAGGAGGTCATGGAGATGGCGGTCATCCAGGGTCACCAGCGGTACGACGGCGACTTCGAGATCAGCATCTCCCCCGGTAACGGCGAGCCTCCCGAGCAGATGCGGCAGCGCGCGAACGACCGCGCGGACCGCGAGGGAGCCGGCTAGCCCTCCGGCCCGCCCCTGCCGGGCGGGCCACCATATGACGCGGCGCCGGGGTGATGTTCACCCCGGCGCCGCGTCATATGCGCGCGAGATGGCCGGGTCAGCGGCCCGGATGGACGCCGAGAAGGGCGACGTGGCGGCGGTACCGCAGGGTGCGACGGGTGGCGTACCAGGCCGCCAGGGCCGCCAGTCCCAGGCCGCCGGTCACCGTGACCAACCAGGCCGGCACGCCGCCCCAGGTGAGCAGCCGGTCGGTGTACTCCACCGGGACGTACTCCGTGTCCTCGGCCGCCGCCCGCAGCACATGGTCGCCGTCGATCGCCTCCGGATGCGGGAACTCCTGCTCCAGCACGGTGAGGAAGGTGTCGCCACCCGCGAGCTCACGCGCCGGCCCGGCGGGCAGTTCCTCGGGCGCGAACCGGGCCGCGTAGCCGACCCGGGGCTCCTCGCCGCCGATGGCGCCGGCCGGCTCCATCCGGTGCGGGGCGAGGACGTAGAGCTTCAACGACTGGTCCACGTCGGCCAGGCGGGACAGCCGCATCGGGTAGACGAGTTCCTCGGAGGCGAAGCTGAGGCGCAGCGGGTCGAGCGTGCCGCCCAGCACCACGTCCTCCGCGGCCGGCGCCCCGCCGTCGTCCGGCGCCAGCCGGACCGCCACGTACTCCCATGCGCGCTCGACGTACGGCCGGAGCGCCTGGGCCAGATCGTCGGGCAGCGCGAAGCCGTTGTCATCGAGCCAGGTCTCCAGGGCTCCGGGATCGGTGGCCGCGAGCCGGGCGACGTCGAACGGGCCCAGCCGGTCCCGGCTGATCACGTCGACCGGCGGCGCCGCCTCCACGGGCCCACGCCCCGGGTCGCCCCCGGCACCACTGGTCCCGTCGTCGGCGGACAGCGGCCAGTCGCCCTCCCGAGGCCAGAAGTAGTGGCGGTCCCGCTGCTCCGGGCGGGTCGCGCTCCACAGGTCGTCGAAGAGCCGCTCGTCGCCGAGCGCCACCTCGGCGCGGTTCGGCACCGGCATGATCCAGGCGGCCTCCGCGGCGTCGCCGCCGACGGTCAGGCTCATCACGATCTCCTCGGTCTCGCCGTCCCACCGGACCGCCGAGGTCTCCTGCTCGACGTACAGCTCGTCCTGCTGGTCGACCACCATGCCGCCGCAGCCGCAGGCGTACGCCGGCCAGGCCAGCGCGACCAGCTGCGCGGCCACCAGCGCCAGCACCACGGTCAACGCGCGCCGCGCCCGGCCCCTCGTGCCCCTCATGCTCATCCCCCGCCAACCCATCGGACCGCCCTCTCCCCCGGTGCCCTCGTTCGTTGGCATCGACGGGCCGCGGCGGCATCCGGTTCCCCGGTGCCGCCGGTCAGGACACGGCGCGGGCCGCCGCGCGGCCGGCCGCGCGGCCGGAGAAGAGGCAGCCGCCGAGGAAGGTGCCCTCCAGGGAGCGGTAGCCGTGCATTCCCCCACCGCCGAAGCCGGACGCCTCGCCGGCCGCGTAGACGCCCGGCAGCGGCTCGGCGCCGTCCCCGGTGAGCACCCGGCCCGACAGGTCGGTCTCCAGGCCGCCGAGGGTCTTGCGGGTGAGAATGCTCAGCCGCACGGCGATCAGCGGCCCGGCCGCCGGGTCGAGGAGGCGGTGCGGGGCGGCCACCCGGATCAGCCGGTCGCCGAGGTAGCCGCGGGCGCCGCGGACCGCGGTGAGCTGGAGGTCCTTGGTGAACGGGTTGCCGACCTCGCGGTCCCTGGCCTCCACCTCGCGGCGCAGCCGGTCCGGGTCGATCAGCGGCTCGCCGGTCAGCTCGTTCATGCCGCGGGCCAGGGCGGACAGCTCGCGTTCCACGATGAAGTCGACGCCGTGGTCGAGGAACGCCTGGATCGGCCCGGGGGCGCCGGAGCGCACCCGGCCGAGCACCTTGCGCACGCTCTTGCCGGTGAGGTCGGGGTTCTGCTCGGAACCGGAGAGCGCGAACTCCTTCTCGATGATCCGGTGGCTGAGCACGAACCAGGTGTGGTCGTGCCCGGTGCGGGTGATGTGCTCCAGGGTGCCGAGGGTGTCGAAGCCGGGGAACAGCGGCACCGGCAGCCGGTGTCCTGTCGCGTCCAGCCACAGCGAGGAGGGCCCCGGCAGGATTCGGATGCCGTGCCGGGACCAGACGGGGTCCCAGTTGGCGATGCCCTCGGTGTAGTGCCACATCCGGTCGCGGTTGACGAGCCGGGCGCCGGCCCGTTCGGCGACGCCGAGCATGGCGCCGTCCACGTGCGCGGGCACGCCGGAGAGCAGCTGCCGCGGCGGGGTGCCGAGCCGCTTCGGCCAGTGCTCCCGCACCAGGTCGTGGTTGCCGCCGATGCCGCCCGAGGTGACGAGCACGGCCTGGGCCCGCAGCTCGAACGCGCCGGTGACCTGGCGGTTGCTCGGGGTGCCGCGGCGGGCGGAGCTGGGCGCGAGCAGCTCCCCCGTGACGGTGTCCACGGCGCCCGCGGTGCCGGCCAGGCCGGTGACCCGGTGCCGGAACCGCAGCTCGACCAGGCCGCGGTCGACCGCCTCGCGCACCCGGCGGGCGAACGCCTCGACGAGCGCGGGCCCGGTGCCCCAGACGATATGGAAACGGGGCACGGAGTTGCCGTGCCCGGTGGCCGCGTAGCCGCCGCGCTCGGCCCAGCCGACCACCGGGAAGAAGCGGATGCCGAGGCCCCGCAGCCAGGAACGCTTCTCGCCGGCGGCGAAGTCCACGTACGCCTCGGCCCAGCGGCGCGGCCAGTGGTCCTCGGCCCGGTCGAAGCCGGCCGTGCCGAGCCAGTCCTGCCAGGCCAGTTCGCGGTCGTCGCGGACCCGCAGCCGGCGCTGCTCCGGCGAGCCGACGAGGAACAGGCCGCCGAACGACCAGTGCGCCTGGCCGCCCAGGGACGCCTCGGGTTCCTGGTCGAGCAGGATCACCCGGCGCCCGGCGTCGGCCAGTTCGGCGGTTGCGGCCAGGCCGGCGAGGCCGGCCCCGATCACGATGGCGTCGGCATCGTAGGCCATGGTGGCGCGCCCTCCCCGCTCGTCGGTCGCGTCGATCTTCGGCGCCCGCGCCCGTGGCGTCAACCGCCGCGGCGGTCCGTGGGCCAGCGCGGCAGGAAGCGCACGGGGGTGCCGGGCACCGCCTGGGCGGCGGCGGCCAGGTCGGGTTCCGGCACCACCCCGATCACGGGGTAGCCGCCGGTGGTCGGGTGGTCGGCGAGGAAGACCACGGGACGCCCGTCGGGCGGCACCTGCACCGCGCCCAGCACCATGCCCTCGCTGGGCAGTTCGGCGCCCTCGGCGTGTGGGGCGCGGCGCAACGCCGGGCCCGAGGTGCGCAGGCCGACGCGGTTGCTGGCGGAGGCCACCCGGAAGTCGCCGCGGGCCAGCAGGGCGGGGGCGTCCGCCGGGAACCAGTCGTCGCGCGGCCCGGGGAGCAACCGCAGCGACAGCTCGGCCGGCGGCGCCGGATGCGGCACCGCGTCGGCAGCGGGCGGCGGGGCGACGGCCGGGCCGAGCGGCAGCACCTGGCCGTCGGCCAGCGGCGGCGGGCCGAGGCCGGAGAGCAGGTCGGTGGCGCGGCTGCCGAGCACGGGCGGCACGCGCACGCCGCCGCTGACGGCGAGGTAGCTGCGCACCCCCGAGGTGGCCGGGCCAGCCACCAGCTCCGCACCCGCCGGCACCCGCACCGCCGCGCCCCAGGGAACGGGGCGGCCGTCCACGGTCACCGGGCAGGGTGCGCCGGTCACCGCCACCGTCACCGGGCAGCGGGGGCGGAGCGCGCAGCCGGTGAGCGTGGTCTCCAGGGTGGCGGCCTCGGGCGGGTTGCCGACCAGCCGGTTGGCCAGCCGGTGGGCGGGCAGGTCGAGGGCCCCTGAGCGCGGCACGCCGAGGTGGGCGAGGCCGGCGCGGCCGAGGTCCTGCACGGTGGTCAGCGCGCCGCCACGAGTCACGGCGACGGCCCGGTCGGTCATCCGGCACGCTCCGTCTCCCCGCCCGTCTCCCCGCGCCCGGGGTGCGGTCCGGAACCGGGTTCAGAGTCCGGGGCGGGGTCCGGGGCGGGGTCCGGCACGAACCGGACCCTTGTACCGGGCGCGAGCAGCGCGGCGGGGTCCCTGGCGGGGTCCCAGAGCCGGGCGTCGGTGCTGCCGATCAGCTGCCAGCCGCCGGGCGAGGCGCTCGGATAGACGCCGGCGTACGGGCCGGCCAGCGCCACCGAGCCGGCGGGCACCCGGGTGCGCGGCGTGTCCCGGCGCGGCACGGCGTAGCGGTCGGGGAGCCCGGTGAGGTAGCCGAAACCGGGGCTGAACCCGCAGAACGCCACCCGGTACTCGGGTTCGGCGTGGATCCGGGCGGCCCGCTCCGGCGTGACCCCCCACAGCGCAGCGACGTCCGCCAGATCGGGCCCGTCGTAGCGCACCGGGATCTCGACCAGCGGGCCGACGCCCGGGGTGAGCGGCGGCAGCGGCCAGTCCGCGAGCTCGGCGGCCAGCCGCTCCGGACTGGTCAGGCCGTCGAGCAGTACGGTGCGGGCGGCCGGCACGACCTCCCGCGCGGAGAGTGTTCCGGCGACGCGGCGGCGGCTCAGCTCGGCGTGCAGGGCCAGGGCCTCCTCGCCCGAGCCGAACTCGACCAGCAGCGCGTGCTCCCCCACCCGCCGCACCACGCCCCGCCCGGCGGGACCTGGCCACGCCGCGGGCCTGCCGGTCGGCGCCCCGGGCCGCGGTGGGGACCCGGTCACGCGAACGCCACCAGGCTGACGCCGGCCGCCTCCAGCGCGGCGCGGACCCGGCCGGCCAGCATGTGCGCCCTGGCCGTGTCCCCGTGCAGGCACAGGGAGCGCGCGCGGACCGGGATCGTGGCGCCGTCGTGGGTGGTCACCTCGCCGTCCCTGGCCATCCGCACGGAACGCGCCACCACCGCCTCCGCCTCGGTGAGCACCGCGCCCTCCTCGCGGCGCGACACCAGCGTGCCGTCCGCCGCGTAGGCGCGGTCGGCGAACGCCTCCGTCACCACGGGCAGCCCGGCGTCGGCGGCGGCCGTCAGCAGGCGCGAGTCGGGCAGCCCGAGCACCGGCAGCCGGCCGCCGGCGAGCACCACGCCCTCGACCACACCGGCGGCCTGCTCCGGGTCCCGCACCGCGCGGTTGTAGAGCGCGCCGTGCGGTTTGACGTACGCCACCCGGCCGCCGGCGGCCCGGGCGAACGCCTCCAGCGCGCCGATCTGGTAGGCGGTCTCCGCGGCGAGCTCGTGCGCCGGCACGTCCATGGCCCGGCGGCCGAAGCCGGCCAGGTCGCGGTAGCCCACATGGGCGCCGATGGTTACACCGCGCTCGACCGCGAGCTCGCAGACCCGGCGCATCGTCGGCGGGTCGCCGGCGTGGAAGCCGCAGGCGACGTTGGCGCTGGTGACGATGGACAGCAGGCCGTCGTCGTCGGTCAGCCGCCAGCGGCCGAAGCCCTCGGCGAGGTCGGCGTTGAGGTCGATGAGCGGATGTTCGGTCACGGGATGGGTCATGGCCGCAGGTACTCCTCGTCGCGAACGTCGGTGACGAACATGTGCCCGGGGGCGTGGGTGAGCGCGAACGGCGGGCGGGACGCCATGAGGGCGGCCTGCGGGGTGACCCCGCAGGCCCAGAACACCGGCACGTCGCCGGGCGCGCGGTCCACCGGGTCGCCGAAGTCCGGCCGGTCCAGGTCCCGGACGCCGAGCGCCCCCGGGTCGCCGGTGTGCACCGGGGCGCCGTGCATCTCGGGCAGCCGGGCGGTGACCCGGACCGCTGTGTCCACCAGCGCGTCGGGGATCGGCCGCATCGAGACGACCAGCGGCCCGCGGAGCCGCCCGGCCGGCGTGCAGGGCCGGTCGGTGAGGTACATCGGCACGTTGCGGCCCTGCTCGACGTGGCGGAGCGGGACGCCCGCGGCGGCGAGCGCGGCCTCGAAGGTAAAGCTGCAGCCGAGCAGGAACGCCACCAGGTCGTCGCGCCAGTGGCCGGTCACCTCGGCCGCCTCCTCGACCAGCTCGCCGTCCCGCCAGACCCGGTAGCGGGGGAGGTCGGTGCGCAGGTCGGCGCCCTCGGCCAGCCGGGTGTGCCAGGAGCCGGGCTCGGTGGCGTCGAGCAGCGGACAGGGCCGGGGGTTGCTCGCGCAGAACGCGCGCACGTCCTCGGCCCAGTCGGTGGGCACGGCGATGAGGTTGGCCTGGGCGTAGCCGGGCGCCCAGCCGGCGGTGGGGCCCGGCCGCCCGTCGCGGAAACGGGCCCGGGCCCGCCGGGGGTCGGCGGCGTCGAGCGGGGTCGTGTGGAGTGTCATGGCGTGTCCCCCTCCAAGGATTTCACGCGGTGGCCCGCGGTTCATGTCCTCCGTCCACCGTAGGGATTGTTGAACGATCCTGCAATCCTCATGTTGACTCGTTACCGCGATCGGGGTTGACTGTCGGACCGTGAAAAGCACCGAGAGCCGGCCGTCCCCGGAGAGCCCGGAGAGTGCTGAGGCGGCGCTGGCGGGCGACCGGGCGCTGCTGGACCGCACCAGCACCGCCGAGCGGGTCGCCGACATCCTGCGCACCCGCATCGCCGAGGGGTACTTCGCGCCGGGCCGACGGCTGTCCGAGGAGGCCATCGGCGGCGGTCTCGGCGTCTCGCGGAACACGCTGCGCGAGGCGTTCCGGCTGCTCACCCACGAGCGGTTGCTGGTGCACGAGCTGAACCGCGGGGTCTTCGTGCGCCTGGTCAGCGTCGACGATCTGGCCGACCTCTACCGGGTGCGGCGGCTGGTGGAATGCGCGGTGCTGCGGGAGCTGGGCGCGCCGCCGTATCCGCTGGACGGCCTGGCGGCGGCGGTCGCCGCGGGCCAGCGAGCCCGGCGGGAGGGTGCCTGGCGGGAGCTGGCGACCGCGAACATCCGGTTCCACCAGGAGCTGGTCGCGCTGGCCGGCAGCCCGCGCACCGACGAGCTGATGCGGGGGGTGCTCGCCGAGCTCCGCCTGGTCTTCCACGTCATGCCGGACATCCGCCGCTTCCACGAGCCGTACCTGACGCGCAACGACGAGATCCTGGGGGCGCTGCGGGCGGGCGACGCCCCGCGCGCGGAAGCCCTGCTGGCCGCCTACCTGCGGGACTCGCTGGGCGAGTTGTCGGAGGCATATGCACTACAGCTGACCTGACCCTGCCGAGTGGACGGGCGGGGCTTAGGCTCGACAGCATGATGCGAGAGGCGTTCGAGGCGATGCGGCTGTGGTTTTCGCCGAGCCGTGTGCGCGCCGACGGCGCCACGCCCGACTACCGCTTCTCGCTGGCCAACGAGCGCACCTTCCTGGCCTGGCTGCGCACCGCGCTGGCGCTGGTGGCCGGCGGCATCGCGGTGGACCAGTTCCTGACGGACCTGCGCTGGGGGGCGCGTACCACCATCGCGCTGCTGCTGCTGGTGGCCGGCGCGCTGTGCGCGATCCGGGCGGTGAACCACTGGGTGCTCTCGGAGCGGGCGATGCGCCGCGGCGAGGACCTGCCGCAGAGCCGCTTCCCCGCGGCGCTCGCCGTGTGCACCGTGGCCGCCTCCGTCATAGTGATCCTCGCGGTGCTGCTCGGCGGTGCCGGCTGATGGGCCCGGTGCGCCGGGTCCGCCCGGCGCACCGGGAGCGCCGGGAACGCCGGGGGGGTCGATGAGCGTCGCCCGGGACCCCGGGGCCCAGCCGGAGCGCACCCGGCTGGCGTGGCGACGCACCACGCTGACCTTCACGCTGGTGGTGGTCCTGGCCGCCCGCAAGCTGGTGGTCTCGGACGACGGCGTCCCGTCGCTCGCGGTGGTCGCGGTGGCGCTGGAGGCGCTGCTGTGGGTGAGCTTCCTGGTGCTGGCGCACCGGCGCATCCGGGCGCTGGCGGACGACCGCCGGCCGCCCGTCGTGGAGGAGTCCACGATGGTGCGGGCGGCCGGGGTGATCATGCTCAGCGCGCTGCTGGGCGCGCTGCTGCTGGGCGCCGCGGCCTGACGGCGCTCAGCCGAGGGTGACCACGTACACCGCGTCCTGTCCGGGCGGGGCGGTGAAACCGTCGGAGTTGGTGCTGGTCAGCCAGAGCGCGCCCCCGCCCGGCACCGTCTCGACGGTGCGGAGCCGCCCGAACTCGCCCTGGTAGTAGGCCACGGGGGTGCCGGTCTGGGTGCCGGTGACCGGGATGCGCCACAGGCGCGCGCCGCGCAGCGACGCCATGTAGAGCGCGTCGCCGGCGAACGCCAGGCCGCTGGGCGACGCCTCGGAGGTGCTCCAGGTCCGCAGCGGGTCGGTCATGCCCTGCTGGCCGCAGACGCCCTCGCAGATCGGCCAGCCGTAGTTGTCGCCCGCCTCGATCAGGTTCAGCTCGTCGTAGGTGTTCTGGCCGAGCTCGGACGCCCACAGGCGGCCGTCCGGATCCCAGGCGAGGCCCTGCACGTTGCGGTGCCCGTAGGAGTAGGCGTAGTTGCCGAACGGGTTGCCGGGCGCCGGCCGGCCGTCCGGGGTCAGCCGCAGGATCTTCCCGTTCAGCGAGTTGCGGTCCTGCGAGAGGTTGCTGTTCCCGGCGTCCCCGGTGGCGGCGTAGAGGTAGCCGTCGGGGCCGAACTTCAGCCGCCCGCCGTTGTGGTAGGTGGCCTTCTGGATGCCGGTCAGGATCGGCGTGTAGCCGCCGATCGCGCTGCCGTCGTAGGTCATCCGCGCGATGCGGTTGTCGTTGGCGGCGGTGTGGAAGACGTAGAACGTCTGGTCGGTGGCGAAGTCGGGCGAGATCGCCAGGCCGAGCAGGCCGCCCTCGCCGCCGCTCACCACGTTGGGCACGGTGCCCAGTTCGGTGCGCACGCCGTCCGAGGTGAGGTGGACGAGCTGGTGGGTGTCGCGTTCGGCGTAGAGCGCCGAGCCGTCGGGCAGCCAGCCCATGCCCCAGGGCACCGACCAGCCGTCGGACAGCTCCTCGACGGCGACGGGCGCCGCCATGGGCGCGTCGGCCGCGCCGGGTGCCGCCGCGGTTGCCTGACCTGCGGTCAGCAGGCCGGCCGCCAGGGCGGTGACCACCGCGCCGGCCAGGGCGACGCGGAGTCGGTTACTGCTGCGGATGCTGTGGGCCTTCATGGAACCTCCCAGGTCCCCACGGGAACGGTGTCTCGTTCAGCCCCACGCGCCGTCTCGATCAGACCATCGTGACCGTGTGCGGTCAACACTGAGGGCCGCCGGCCCACCTCTGTTCGCCCGGAACTCCGACCGCACGGAGCGGCTCGCGCCGCTACTCCCGGCCGTCGCCCAGCGCCACGGTCACCAGGGTCCGGGCGGCGGCGTGGGCGAGCGTGGCGGCGCCGTGCTCCTCGGCGATGGCGTTGCTGACGATGGCGCCCTCGTGCAGCGTCAGCAGCTGCACGGCGAGCTCGTCGGGGCGAGTGGCGCCGGCCTCGGCGAGCAGCTCGTGGAACAGCGCCCGCAGCCACTTCTTCTCGGCCACCACCACCTGACGCCCGGGATGGTCGGGCTCGGGCAGCTCGGCGAAGGCGTTGATGAAGCTGCATCCCCGATCGGACTGCACCAGCCATTCGGGCAGCACCTCGAAGGGCACCAGCACCCGCCGGACCGGATCGTCCGCCGGCACCACGTCGAGCCGGGCCACGACCATGTCGCGCCAGCGGCGGTCCCTGGTCTCCAGATAGGCGACCAGCAGGCCGTCCTTGGAGCCGAAGCGGTCGTAGAGCGTTCGTTTGGTGACACCGGACTCGGCGGCGATGGTGTCGACGCCGACGGCGTGGATGCCGCGTCGGTAGAAGAGCTCAGAGGCGACCTCCAGGATGCGCCTGGCACCCGGGGTCAGCTGGTCGCCCGTGCGGGACGACTTGGCGGCGCTCATCGCGCACACCCCCTTGCATTCACAGATCTGTGTAGTAGTCTCATAGACAGGTTCACAGACCAGTGTAGATCAGGCTTCGAAGGAGGCTGGCATGAGGCGGATACTGCGGTCGGTGCCCGGTGCCCTGCGGGCGTTCGGGTACGGGATCGATGCGGGTCACGCGATCCGGCACGGCCGGGAGCCGAGCGCCGGGACGGCGTCGGCCACGGCCCCCGAGCACCCGGCTCCCCCGGTTTCCCCGGCTCCGGCGAGCGACGGCACGCACCCCGGGCTGCGGGTCGTGACCGGCGCGTGACCGGCGCGCGGGCGGCGGGTGACCAGAGCCGCAGGCCGGGGCCCGCGGCTCCGGGCGCCTCGCCCTCCGGATGGCCGACACGTCAGCGCGACGCGCCGGCCATCCGGAGGGCGAGGTCGGCGTAGCGGGCGGCCAGCCTGTCGGAGCTCTCGGGGCCCGCCGGATCGAACCAGCGGGCCACGTCGACGCAGAGCGAGAGCATGGCGCGCGCGGTGGTGCGCACATCGTCGATGCGGAACTCCCCCGCCGCCACACCGCCGGCCAGGATGGTGCGCAGGATCTCGCTGGAGCGCCGCCGGAGACCGCGGATCTCGACGACGTGCTCGTCGGCGAGCGCCCCGAGTTCGTACTGCACGACCCGGGCGGTGGCGCGCCGCTCGGCGTGCCAGCGGACGAACGCGCCGATCGCGGCCGACAGCCGCTCCGCCGCGCCGCCGGGGCGCGCGGCCGCCTCGGTCAGGATCCACACGGAGCGCTCGTGACCGAGCCGGCTGATGTGGTAAAGCAGCTCTTCCTTGGTGCGGTAGTGGATGTAGAGCGCGGCGGGGCTCATGCCGGCGCGGCCCGCTATGTCGCGGGTGGTGGTGGCGTGGAAACCGCGCTCCGCGAACGCCTCGACCGCCGCGCTGAGCAGTCGCTGCGGGGCGTCCGACGACGTCCCCGGCGCCTCAGCGCCGGGCACGGTCTCGGTTCCGGTCCGACCTGGCATGGGCGCTAGACCCCCTCGTCGGGCTGGTACCGCCGGTGACCCGGCGCGATCCATCACCGTACACCAGTGCGGTGAGCAGGCGCTTAGCGACCGGGCGGGCGGCGGCGTACAGGCACGGATCGTTCATGCCGTCACGGTCAATCGGCGGCTCCACGGTCGCCTCCGGGGTGTGACCAAATGCCGGGAAAGCAACCCGATCGGGTGGCTCAGGCGCAGGCCGTCCCGCCGCCGGCCGGGGACCGTGCCACCGTGCGCCCTGCCCATTCGCCCGCCGGCGTGAGAACAAGGACACATGACACAACGGCGCGCCCCCAACCATCAACTGCGGGTGCTGCTGGACGAGGCGGACTGGACCCAGGGGGCGCTGGCCAGGGCGGTGAACGCGCTGGGGGGCGAGATCGGCGCGGATCTGCGCTACGACCGCACCGCCGTGGCGCACTGGCTGGCCGGCACCCGCCCCCGGCATCCCGTACCGCAGCTCGCCGCCGAGGCGCTGACCCGACGGCTCGGCCGGACCATCAGCACCGAGGCGGCCGGTTTCCCCACCGCCCCGGACGAGCCGGCCTCGGTCGATCCGGTCGGCCGCTTCGTCGCGCTGTGCCGCGCGAACGCGGACGCCACCCACCGGACCCCGCTCCAGCAGCGCCCGTACCAGGTGGCCGAGGCGGTGGTGCCGCGGGCGCCGCGCCTCCCCGAGCCGGCGGAGCGGCTCGGCTCCCGCACCGCGGACACCACAGGGCTGCACGACGCGGTGACCTTCTTCGCCGCCTCCATCGACACGCACGGCGGCCGGCACGCGCGCAGCGCGCTCGCCGCGTACCTCGCCGACGACGTCACCCCGCTGCTGACGGCCAGCCAGCCGGCCCGGCTGCGCCGGGAGCTGCTGGTGGCCGCGTCGCGCCTGGCCTTCCTGCTGGCCCGGATGTACGAGGACGGCCAGCGGCACGGCGTGGCGCAGCGGTACTACACGCACGCGCACTGGCTGGCCGGTGAGTCGGGCGACCGCACCTCCTGGAGCGTGGTGCTGCGGGCGATGAGCGCCCAGGCGCAGCGCCTGGGGCACCTGCCCTCGGCGCTCCAGCTGGCCGACGCCGCGGCCTGTGGGGCGCGGGGTGCGCCGGCCGCGCAGCAGTCGTACGTGCAGGCCCAGCTGGCGGTCGCACTCGGGGTGAGCGGTGACCGGCGCGGCGCGCTGGCCGCGCTGAACCGCGCCGAGCGGGCGGCGGAGCGCGCGGACAGCGGCTCGGCGCCGTTCGACCGGTACCCGCGGGCCGCGCTGCTCTTCCAGACATCGACGGTGCTGGAGGCACTCGGTGATCTGGCGGGGGCGCTGGGGGCGCTGCGCCGGGCGGCCGGCGAACGCGCCCCCTCCGACGTGCGCGGGCACGCGCTCACCCAGGCCAGATGCGGGCAGCTGCTGCTGCGCACCGGCCGCCTCGACGAGGCGTGCGCGGCCTGGGAGAGCTTCCTGGTGGCGCGGGAGCGGCTGCGCTCGGGCGACGCGGAGCGCGCGCTGCGGGACATGCGCCAGGCCCTGCGCCCGCATCGCAACCGCAAACGGGCGGCGGAGCTGCTGGCCCGTTCGACCCTCGGCCGCTGACCGTCGAGGCCGCGGGGACGGACGGGGACGGACGGGGACTGAAGGAGAACGCCGGGGAGGCCGCCAAAACACCCGGACGGCCCATAACGGCCAACGAGAGCCGCGAACGGCGCCGGCGGACGCCGGGCCACGCACAGGGGCGCCGTAGGCGCCCACACGCCCGCGAGAAGGCACGAAGACGCCACTGACGGCCCCGGGCGGGTACGGGGCCGGGGTGGCGGACGGGGGTGACAGGGAGAGGGAGGCGAGCGGCCGGGGACAGGGGTGGCTCGTCGGATCCGGTCGCCGAACCGTCCGGGCACGGCTCGGCGACCGGGCACACCTGACGAAACATCAGGCATCAGTGATCTTGATCACACGCCTCGCGAGCGTGTCGTTCATCGGGCGGGACGGGGGGTTCCTGCGGGTGAGGCCGCGTCAGCCACGCCCGCCGAAGAGCGAGCGTCGCAGGCGGCGCAGGGGCGCCAGCAGGTGCACACGTGCGCCACGGTTGCGCCGGGAACGCGCGTCGTCTCGTTTGGTCAGCTCGCGCATGAGCGAGGTGGCCTCCTCGGCCTCCCCGTGCGGCACGGCAGGACCGGAGAGCACGCTCAGATGGCGCTCCAGCCGCGCGCCGCTGGCGCTGCTTCCGCAGTCGACGGCCGGCACCCGCGGCCTGCTGCGCGCTTGTATCTGCTTCATGACTCTCCCACCCGTACGAGGGCACCCGGTCCGGGCAGGGTAACCCTAACGCCACAGGAGCACACGTGGGTATCCCGGTCCCACGATTCACCTTTCCCGGCAACGGGGTTGACGAACGCGGCGGGTTCACGTTCGGCGTGAAAACCCGGGTACGCACCGGGCTTCCGTGCCCGATCATGGGCGATATGTGCCATCAGAACCCCACCCCCAAGGAGGAATCACCCGTCCAGTTCACCCGCGCCGACGCCGACTCCCCGCGGACGCCTTCGCGTCGGGTGCGTTGCCGTTTGCACAAGGGCGACGACTGCAACGAGCGAAGGCTCACCCCACCCTTCTGCGGGAGGGCGCCGAGGGGGAGCCGGAGCCGAAGCCCCGGTGCGGTGACGGGCGGACTTCGGCCGTCACCGCCCGTTTCCCGCCATCATTCGCTGCATTCGTTTACATCATGGCGCCAAGCGGTTCACCTGCGACTCTCTCGTCATCCTGACCCCACCGCACACAATCTGACGCATGCTGAAGATCTTTTGATGTAAACGATTGCATCAGGCGCACCCCGGCAGTACGTTCAGCGCACAGCCGTCAACGGAACGTTGATCGGAGGGCCATGGCCGCCAGCATCATCGACGTGGCGCGTCTGGCGGAGGTGTCCACCGCCACCGTCTCGCGCGCGTTACGTGGACTGCCGAACGTCTCGGAAGCGACGCGGGAGCGCGTGTTACGGGCCGCGGAGGAGCTGTCGTACGCGATCTCGCCGCACGCCTCGAACCTCGCCTCGGGGCGCACCGGCACGGTCGGCGTGGTCCTGCCCTTCGTCAACCGGTGGTTCTACAGCCAGGTGGTGGCCGGCATCGACTCGGTGTTACGGGCCAACGATCTGGACCTGCTGCTGTACAACCTCGGCGACGCGCGCGTGCACGAGCGCTTCTTCGACCGGATGCCGCTGCGTCGCCGGGTGGACGCGCTGATCGTGCTCAACCTTCCGCTGTCCAAGCCTGAGGCCGAGGCCCTGGTGTCGATGGAGGTGCCGATCGCCGTACTCGGCACCCGCATCCCCGGCTGTTGGCACGTCTCCATCGACAACGCCGAGGGCGCCAGCACCGCCGTGCGCCACCTGATCAACCTCGGACACCGGCGGATCGGCATGATCACCGGCGCCCTCGGCGACCCCCGCGGATTCACCACCCCGATCGTCCGCCAGCACGCGTACCGCTCGGTGCTGGCGCAGGCCGGCATCGCCTACGAGCCGGAGCTCGAGGCGCCCGGCAACTTCGGTATCGACGAGGGCGCCTCGGCCATGGCCCAGCTGCTGAGCCTGCCCGACCCCCCGACCGCGGTCTTCGCGGAATCGGACCAGATGGCGTTCGGTGCCCTGCGGACGCTCCATCGCATGGGCCTGCGGGCCCCCGACGATGTCTCGGTCATCGGGTTTGACGACCACGAGACGGCCGAGCTGCTCGATCTCACGACCATCGCTCAACCCGTGACCCATCAGGGGGAACTGCTCGCCCAACAGGTCCTGGACGCGCTGTCCGGGACGAATGAGGAGCCGACCCGCGTGGTGGTGCCCACCCGACTCGTGGTCCGGGGCACCACCGGATCGGCTCGGGTGGCCCGACCCCGAAGGAACCCGGCCCAGGAACCACTGTGACCGGCACGGGAGCCGCAGCACCCACGTGCGCGGTGAGCGATTGAGACCGCGCATCTTCTCGCAGGGTCAACTCGCAAGAGGAGTGGAAGATTCGTGCCCCGCACCCGCACTGATCAGAATTCGGCGGTGCCCTGGTGGCGCACCGCCGTCATCTACCAGGTCTACATCCGCAGCTTCGCCGACGGCAACGGCGACGGCATCGGCGACATCGCCGGGCTGCGGGCCCGGCTGCCCTATCTCAAGGAACTGGGCATCGACGCCGTCTGGATCAATCCGTGGTATCCGTCGCCGATGGCGGACGGCGGCTACGACGTCGCCGACTACCGCGGCATCGATCCCTCCTTCGGCGCCCTGTCCGACGCCGAGGAGATGATCGCCGAGGCACACGCCCTCGACCTCCGGGTGATCCTCGACATCGTGCCGAACCACACCTCGCACCAGCATCCGTGGTTCACCGAGGCGTTGGCGGCGCCGCCCGGTTCCCCCGAGCGCGAGCGTTTCGTCTTCCGCGACGGCAAGGGGCCCGGCGGCATGCTGCCGCCGAACGACTGGCGCAGCCGGTTCGGCGGCCGGGCCTGGACCCGCGCCACGGGGCCCGACGGCAAGCCCGGCCAGTGGTACCTGCACCTGTTCGCCTCCGAGCAACCCGACCTGAACTGGAGCAGCCGGGAGGTGCGGGCGGAGTTCGAGTCCGTCCTGCGCTTCTGGTTCGACCGTGGCGTGGACGGCTTCCGTATCGACGTGGCCCACGGCCTGGCCAAGGATCCCGCGCTACCCGATCTCGGCATAGCCGACGACCTGCTTTTCGACACCGAACGGCTCCGGGACGACCATCCGCACTGGGACCAGGACACGGTGCACGAGATCTACCAGACCTGGCGGAAGATCGCCGACTCCTACGCGGACGATCGGGTGTTCGTGGCCGAGGCACACGTCAGGCCCGACCGGCTGCCGAACTACCTGCGGCCCGACGAGCTGCACACCGCCTTCAACTTCGCCTTCCTGAAGTCGTCCTGGCAGCCCGACGCGCTCCGCGAGGTGATCGACGGCAGCGTCGCCGCGCTGGCCCCGGTCGGCGCCCCCGCCACCTGGGTGCTCTCCAACCACGACGTGCCGCGGCACGTGACCCGGTACGGCCGCGGGGAGACGCTCACCCTGGAGCATGACCTGGACGGCCGCCCGTGCGACCGGGAGCTCGGCACCCGCCGGGCGCGGGCGGCGGCGCTGCTGATGCTCGCGCTGCCCGGCAGCGCGTACCTCTACCAGGGCGAGGAGCTCGCCCTGTGGGAGGTCGAGGACATCCCGCAGGAGCTTCTGCAGGACCCGACGTGGGAGCGGTCCAACCACACGGTGCGCGGCCGGGACGGGTGTCGGGTGCCGATCCCCTGGTCGGGGGTGGAGGCCCCGTTCGGCTTCGGGCCGCGGGGCAGCAAGCCGTGGCTGCCGCAGCCGCCCGAATGGGGGCGGATGACCGCACAGCACCAGTCGGGCACCCCAGGCTCCACGCTGGAGCTGTACCGGGCGGCGCTGCGACTCCGCCGTGAGCAGCCGTCGTTCCGCGGCGAGACGCTGCGCTGGTTGGACGCGCCGGAGGGAGTGCTGGCCTTCGAGCGCGGCCCCGACCTGCGATGTGCCGTCAACCTCTCGGCGGAGCCGTTCAGCCTGCCCAGGAACTGGGGCGTGCTGCTGGCCAGCGACCGCCTGGACGGGGGCAAGCTGCCCAGCGACACCACCGTCTGGCTGTGGGGCGGGGGCGCACGAGCGTAGCCGTCCGCCTGGCGACGGCCGTCCCGCCAGCGACGGCCGTCACGACGCCGGGTATGCCGCCCGAAGCGCGTCCTCGACGGCGGCCAGGGCCGCGGCGCGGTCCAGTCCGAGCCGGTGGACGCGCTGGGCGTACGCCTGCGCCGCCGCCGCTGCCTCCCGGGCGGCGGCATCCCCCGCGGCGGCGATGAACGTGCCGTTGCGCCCCCGCGTCTCCACCACCCCGTCGGCCTCCAGCACGCGGTACGCCTTGGCCACAGTGTTCGCGGCGAGCCCCAGCTCGCCGGCGAGCGCCCGCACGGTCGGCAGCCGGTAGCCGACGGGGAGTTCCCCCGCGCGCGCCTGCCCAGCGATCTGGGCACGCAGTTGCTCGTACGGCGCGGTCGGCGAGCGGGAATCGATGGTCAGCCTCACCCACCCGATTCTGCCGCAGCACGGGGGCACGCGGCTGAAAACGGCGGGCGAGCGCCCCGTTCGGGGCGTAGGGTCCGGCCCATGACGGCTGGTGAGGCGACGGCGGTGCGGGTGCGGACCTTCGAACCCGAGGACGCCGAGGCGGTGGCGGCGGTGCGCCGGGCCGCGGTGCCGCACATGGTGTGCACCGGCGCGGCCATCGCCTGGGAGGCGTCCGCAGCGCCTCCGGCCAGGCGGCAGCGCTGGCTGGTCGCCGAGGAGGCCGGCCGGATCGTCGGCTGCGCGGACACCGGCCTGCACTTCGAGAGCGCCGAGCCCGGCGAGGCGTTCCTGCACACGGCCGTGCGGCCCGACGACCAGGGCCGCGGCGCGGGGGCCGCGCTGGTCGCGGCCGCCGAGGCGTACCTGGTCGACCTGGACGCCACGACGATCTACACCTGGGCGGCCGACGACGGCCGCTCCCCCGCCTTCGCCGAGCGGCGCGGCTACCAGCGGCTGCGCCGCGCCCGGTTCCTCAGCCTGGACCTGGCGGCGGCCGAACTGCCGCCGCTGCCGGAGCCGCTGCCGCCGGGCGTGGCGGTGCGCCCCCGGGCGGCGTTCGCCGGGGACCCGCGCCCGCTCTACACGGCCGACACCGAATGCGTGGCGGACGAGCCTAACGAGGTGGCCGCCCTGCCGCTGCCGTACCAGGAGTGGCTGCGGCTGGACTGGCAGCGCCCCGACCTGGACCACGAGCTGTCCACGGTGGTGCTGGTCGGCGGCGAGGTCGCGGCGTACACGGTGGCGCAGACCGACGGGACGTCCCGGTACTGGTCGGGCATGACCGGTACCCGGCGCGCGTTCCGCGGCCGCGGGCTCGCCAGGATCGCCAAGCTGGACTCGCTCCGCCGCGCCCGCGCGGCCGGCTACACCCACGCGTTCACCGGCAACGACGCCGGCAACGCGCCGATGCTCGCGGTCAACACACGCCTGGGCTACCGCCCGGCGTCCGACGAGTGGCGCTACGCCAAGCGCCTCCGCCCGCGCCCCGCCGGCTGACCTCCGGGGGCCGACGCGGCGCGTCGACCCCCCGGCTCACCGGCTCACTCGCCGCGCAGGTGCGTGGAAACGACGCTGAGCGCGTCGGTGAGGGCGACCAACTGCTCCCGGTCCAGCACGTCGATCATCGCCTCGCGCACCCGCTCGACGTGTCCGGGCGCCGCCCGCACCAGCGTGGACCTGCCGTCCTCGGTCAGCCGCGCCGTCACGCCCCTGACGTCCGTCGGGCAGGAGCACCTGACCACGAGGCCGCGCTTCTCGAGCTGCCCGATCTGATAGGTCAGGCCGCTTTTGGAGGTGATGAGGGACTCCGCCAGCTCCGTCATCCGCATTCCCTCCGGCCCGACATTGGCAAGTTTGACGAGGATCTCGTACTGCTGGTGCGAGAGCCCCGAATCGTCACGCAACTGCCTTTCCACCGAGCGGAGCACCCGGTGGCTCGCCTCCAGAAACGCCAACCATGCCGCCATCTCCTGTTTGTCAAGCCACCGAACCCTCGCCATTCCCCCATAGTACGCAGTTGTTCGAATTCGAACCATTCGCTAGGGTCGTCACGACGAGGGATATTCGAGTTCGAACAGGCATCGTGCACGACCCGCACGGCACCGCGAACAGCCCATCCCGTACGGCCATGGACGCCCATTCCCGTACGGTCCCTCGCCACCGTCCCCTGACACGCATAGACACCCCCCATCTCAGGAGAGTGCCGCATGCCTTCCACCACCACACTGGCCCCCCAGGCGCCCGCCGCCGTCACGCCGTCCCCGCATGGCCACGACCTCGGCCTGCTGCTGCTCCGGATCGCCGTCGGGCTGACCATCTCCGCACACGGCAGCCAGAAGCTCTTCGGCTGGTTCGACGGACCAGGCCTGACCGCCACCGGGCAGGGCTTCGAGGCCATGGGATACCCCTCGGGCAAGACCATGGCCGTGATCGCCGGTCTGAGCGAGACGTTCGGCGGTCTCGGCCTAGCGCTCGGCCTGCTCACCCCGCTGGCCGGCGCCGCGGTCCTGGGCACCATGATCAACGCCGTCTTCGCCGTCCACTGGGACGGCGGCTTCTTCGCCCCCGAAGGCTTCGAGTACCCGATGCTGATCGGGCTCGGCGCCGCCTCGCTGGCGCTGACCGGCCCCGGCCGGTACGCCGTCGACCGGCTGCTGCCCGTGGCCCCGCTGCGCGCGCACCGGCTGGAGTACGGGGTGGGCGCCGTCGCCCTCGCCCTGGTGACGGCGATCGTCGTCCTGCTGATCCGCAACTAGCGCGCGGCTCCACCGGCCCGGCCCGCCGCCTCGTCACCGGCGGGCCGGGCCCTTTTCCTCTCCAGGCCCAGGTGGGCGGCGGGTCCGGCGACGTGGTGGCCGAAGCGGCGGCGGGCACGGTCGGCCGCCGCCTCGGCACGGCGGCGGCGCTCGTCCCCCGGCTCCAGGGAGAGCTGATGCGGAGCGCGGGCCGCCTCGGTCAGTTCCTCGGCCCGCAGCGCGATCCCGCGGACCCGGGCGCGTTGCAGGCCGAGCGCGTCGTGCAGGGCGTAGGCCGTGTTCACCAGCGCCGGCGTGTGGGCGGTGGGCTCGCCGAGCGCGCGGGTGCGGGTGGTGGCGGTCCGGTCGGCGTAGCGGACGGTGAGGGTGAGCGCCCTGGGCGCCTGCCCCGTGCCGCGCAGCCGGTAGCCGAGGTCGTCGGCGAGGGTGAGCAGGACCCGCCGCCGGCTGTCGGCGTCGAGTTCGTCGCGGTCGAAACGGTGCTCGGCGCTGGCCGAACGGGACGGCGCGCCGGGCACGACGGGCGTCGGGTCGATGCCCCTGGCCAGGTCGTGGACCTGCCGGGCCCTGGCCGCGCCGAGGATCCGCTGGAGCGTGGCGGACGGCGTGGCGACGACCCGTGCGACGGTGTCCAGGCCGTACCCACGCAGGGCCCGGGCGGTCGCCGGCCCCACCCCGGGCAGCGCCTCGGGGGACAGCGAGGCCAGGAAGTCCGCGATGCCGACGAGATCGTCCGGATCACCGGGCCCCGCGGACACCCCGGGACCACCCTCGTGCCGCGCGGCGGCCATCCGGGCCAGCAGGGGGTTGGCGGCGACGCCGATGGCGCAGTCGACGCCGTGCAGGGCCAGCGCCCTGACCCTGACCAGTCGGGCCAGCGGCGCCGGGTCCAGGCCGAAGTAGCGGCGCGTGCCGCGGAGGTCGGCGAGCGCGGCATCGGGGGGCAGTGGCTGCACCACGGGGGTGATGTCGTGCAGCAGCCGCAGCAGTTCCCGGTACTCCGCCTCCGCGGCCTCGGCGGTCCAGGACCCGGCGGCGGCCCGCTCGGCGAGCCCGAGGAAGCGCACGTAGAGCACCCGGTGCGGCACCTGGCCGGTCATCCCGCGCTCCCCGGGCTCGCGTGCCACATCTTGCGCACGCTCTCGGCCACGCTCTTGGGGGAGTCCCCGGCGGGCTTGAGGTCGGCCCAGGGGTGGAGCGTGTAACCGGTCGACATCTCGATATGACGATCGCTCCCGCCGCCCTCGCCGCCCTCGCCGGCGTCGCTGTCGTCCGGGGCGTCGTCCGGGTCACCTTCGGGGCGTTCGGCGAGCCGGGCGGCGACCGCGTCGAGGCCGCCGGACTCGCGCAGCGCGGCGAGTTCGGCGAGGTCCCAGGCGGCCTGCCCGACCACGCTCAACGCGCGTGGGCCGCGCCGCTGCACGGTGCCGCGCACCAGCAGCAGCCAGGAGTGGAAGACGGTATGCGCGCAGGCGGCGTGGCTGTCGTCGAAGAACGCCAGATCGACCAGGCCCGTGGTGTCATCCAGGGTGGCGAAGATGACACGCCTGCCCGACCTGATCGGCGGGGTCTGGGTGGCCGCCTTGGCCCCGGCCACCAGGACCGTCTGGCCGTGCTCCGCCTCTCGCAACCGGCGGGCGGAGACGACGCCCAACTCGTCGAGGAACGCGCGGTGGTCCGCCATGAGATGGCGGGAGGCGTCCATGCCCAGCACGCCGAGTTCGGCGCCGAGCCGCTCGTCCGCGTCCAGATCGGGCAGCCCGGCGGGCGGCAGCCGGCCCGGCGAGCCCGCCTGTTCGGCCTCCTCGCCGGCCTCCCCCGCCGCGCCGAAGGGCAGCTGCCGGCCGCCCGCACCACTGCCCCGCCGCTGCCGGTGCAGTTCGGCGAGGTGCAACAGCAGGTCGCGGCGGTTGTCGCCGAAGGCGCCCAGCGCGCCGACCTGGGCCAGCCGTTCGGCGACCGGCAGGGAGGGAGCGGCCCGGTCGAGCAGGTCGGGGAGCGAGGCGTACGGCCGTCCCGTCGCGATCCGTTCCGCCTCGGCCTCGGAGACCCCCCGCACCTCGCCGAGCGCCAACCGGACGCCCCAGCGCCCGGATTCAGACTCCAGTTCGACTCTGTAGACCGTGTCGGAATGGTTCACGTCCAGCGGCAGGATCGGCACGCCGCGCCGCCTGGCGTCGGCCAGCAGCAGCCGCTTGGGGTACATGCCCGGGTCGTGGGTGAGCAGCCCGGCGTAGAAGGCGGCCGGATGGTGGGTCTTGAGCCAGGCCGACTGGTAGGTCGGCACGGCGAAGGCGACGGCGTGTGCCTTGCAGAAGCCGAAGCTGCCGAACGACTCGATGATCTCCCAGGTCCGGCGGATCACGTCGGGGGCGTAGCCGCGCTTCTCCGCCTCCGCGGTGAACCAGGCGCGCACCCGCCCCTGCCGCTCACGGTCAGAGAGCGCGCGCCTGGCCTCGTCGGCCAGCGCGTGGTCCTGGCCGGTCATGGTGGCCAGGACCCGGATGACCTGCTCGTGGAAGATGACCACGCCGTAGGTCTCGCGCAGCGCCGGCACCAGGTCGGGGTGCGGGTAGCGGGGCTGCCTGCGGCCGTGCCGGGCGTCGATGAAGGGCCGCACCATGTCGGCGCCGACCGGCCCCGGCCGGAACAGGCTGATGTCCACCACCAGGTCGTGGAAGTCGCGCGGCTGGAGCCGGGCGATCAGGTCCCGCTGCCCCGGCGACTCGATCTGGAAGCACCCGAGCGTCTCCGATGACCGGATCAACCGGTACGTCGCCTCGTCCCCGAACGCCTCGCCGGCCACAACCGGAACGCCCCGCCGTCCACCCGCCGCACCAGCGGCCGCCCGCCGCCCGACCACCGCCCCAGACGCCCCGCCGGGTGACCCACCCAGCCCCACGACCCCACGCGACCGCCCCGCGGCTCCCGCACCCGACGACTCGCCCTGGGCCCCGCCGGCTCCCGCCGCGGAGGCGAGCGGCGGAGGCGAGAGGTTCCGCCGGCCACCAGGCCCGGTGTCCGCCTCCCGCCCAGCCGGGCCACCGGTCCCCGGTGGCGCACCCGACCGCCTCACAGGCCCCGCACCGGAGGACCCGTCCGAGCCGGTCAGCGCGCCCGCCGCCGGCCGATCGGCGGATCCGGAGGGCGCCAGCCGTCCGGTGCCCTCCGCCGGCGCCGCGGGCTGCCTGCCGGTCCTCGCGGATGCCTCGCCGTCACCGTCCGGCCGGACGGGCGGCCATGTCGGCCCCGTGCCGGGTGCGCCATGCCACGCTCCGCGGGGCCCCTCGCCGGTGGCGGAGCCGCCCGGCGTCGGGCCGGGCGGGACGCCTGTCACCGACGCCGCAGACCTCTCGTCGACCGAGCCGGCCGAGCCGTCCCGCCCTTCGCCGGGTTTCTCGCTGGTGGCGGAGCCCGCCGGGCCGGCGGCATCCGTGTCCGGCCCGGCCTTCGAGGCGAGCCGAGGCGCACGGCCCGTCCTCCGGAACCCGTCCGGCGGTGTCACGCCGGACGGGGTTGCTCCCGGCAAGGGGACCGCGTCGAGGTCGACGCGGTCACCGGTGGCGCGTTCGATCTCCGCGACGGCGTGGGCCATCGCGGACTGCATCCGCACCCCCAGCACGTCGAGCTTGAGCAGGCCGAGGTCCTCCACGTCGTCCTTGTCGAACTGCGACATCGCGAAACCCTCGCCGCTGGTCGGCACCACGGGCGTGCGGGCGCGGAGCGAGGCGTCGGAGAGCAGCACCCCGCACGGATGCATGGCGACCCCGCGTGGCAGCGCGTCCAGCGCCTCCACCAGCTCCCACATCCGGGGCCCGTGCGCCTCCGCGTCGACCGCGCGGAGCTCGGGCAGCTCGGCCAGCGCCGCGCGCGCGTCCCGCGCCCTGATATGCGGGAACGACTTGGCCAGCCGGCCGGTTTCGGCCGGGTCGAGGCCCAGCGCGAGGCCGACGTCGCGAACGGCGTGCCGCACCCGGTAGGTCTCGGGCATGGCGACGGTCGCCACCCGCTGCTCGCCGAAGCGCTCGAAGATGGCCCGGTACGCCTCCAGGCGGCGCGCCGACTCCACGTCGATGTCGATATCGGGCAGCACCGCACGGCGCGGGGACAGGAAGCGCTCCATCAGCAGGCCGTGTTCGACGGGGTCGGCGTGGGCGATGCCGAGCAGATGGTTCACGAACGAACCGGCGCCCGAGCCACGGGCCGCGACCCGGATGCCGAGCGCGCGCAGGTCCTCGACGACCTGGGCGACGGTCAGGAAGTAGGACGCGAAGCCGAGCCGTTCGATGATCCGCAGCTCCTGCTCCAGGCGCCGCCAGCGCGCCTCGTCCCGTTCGAGGCGGCGGGCGATCATGCCCGCCGCGCAGCGGGACCGCAGCACTCGGTCCGCGGTGCGCGCGCCCGCGCCGACCAGATGCGGCTCGGGGAAGTGCACGCGGCCGATGCCCAGATCGTCCTCGGGGTCGACCCGGCAGGCGCCGGCCGTCTCCTCGGTGAGGGTCAGCAGCCGATGGGCGACGGACCGTCCGTAGCCGGCCGCCTCGGCGATCCGCAGGGCCGCCCGGGCCATGGCGTCAGGCCCCTTCAGCCAGCGCTCGCCGTTGTCCAGGCCGCGACGCGGGTCGATGGGGGCCAGCCGGCGGGCGGCGTCCAGCACGTCGGCGACCGGGCCCTGGCCCGGGTCGGCGTAGCGCACCGCGTTGCTCAGCACCGGCCGGATGCCCAGTTCCGCGGCGAGCCCGAGGGTGCGCGCCGCGGTGCGGGTCGGGCCGCTGGCGCTGGCCTCCAGGCGCAGCGCGTCGCCGAAGGCCTCCCGCCAGGGGGCGAGCAGCCGGGCGGCGCGGTCCGGTCGGCCGGCGGCGAGCGCCCGGCCCACCTCCGCGTCCGGGCCGAGCAGCACGATCAGTCCTTCGCCGTGCGCCCGGGCCTCGGCCCACGGCAGCAGGGGCCGCTCGCCGTCCGCATCCGCGTGGGCCGCGGTGACCAGCCGGCACAGCCCCGCCCAGCCGGCGGCGCCGTCCCTGGCCAGGAACACCACCCGGGGTGCCGATTCGTCGACAAAGGTACCTCCCCTGACCGGCGTCCTGCGCCGCCGGGTGCTCCCCCGGCCGGCGGCGTCCCTCATCCCATCCGGATCTGTCGGCGGCTCCTCCACGGCGAGCTCCACCCCGTACACCGGGCGCACCCCGGCCCGGCCGCACGCCCTGCTGAACCGGACGGCCCCGGCCAGGGTGTCCCGGTCGGTCAACGCCAGCGCCTCCATCCCCCGCTCGCCGGCGCGCTCGGCCAGCGTCTCGGGGTGCGAGGCGCCGTATCTGGCGGAGAACCCGGACGCCACGTGCAGGTGCGCGAAGCCAGGAGCAGCGCCCGCCATCTCGCACCTCCCGTCACGCCCGACCCCCTGCTCTCAGCCGTCTCGGTCCACCATAAACCAGACATCGAACATTCGTACGATTAGCCTAGACCGGCAGGTCACCGCGGGCTCGACCGGATTCCCCCTGGCCGAAAACGGCCGGCCGGCGAGCCGTCCACCGACCGATCGGCGAGATTGCCGACGGATTCTTTCTTCTCTTTATCGAGCTTCCTTCGACAGAAGAGGAGTTATTTTCTCCGAACGTGTCGATTCCTTGCGCCCACCCTCTGGACGGCGCGTCGGCCCGCCCCTACTCTCTGGGCGCTCGGGCGGGACCCCACCCCGCCCACCACGCGGAAGGACGCGACCTCGTGACACCGAATCCGTCCCCTCGGCACGCCGCCGACCTCAGCAGGCGCCGCCTGTTCGCCCTCGGCGCGGGCGCCGCCACCGCCGCCGGCCTCGGCGGCACGGCGCTCCAGGCGGCCCGGACCGCCACCGCGGCGGAACCGCCGCCGGCCTCCACCGACGTGCACTTCTTCTACTACCCCTGGTACGGCAGCCCGTCGGTGTATGGCAGCTGGCGGCACTGGCAGCAGGGCGAGCACCAGCCGCCCGACGACATCGGCGCCGACTTCTATCCCGCGCTCGGGCCGTACGACGCGGGCGACGAGGCCGTGGTCGCCCAGCACATGGTCTGGATCCGGCAGGCGGGCGTCGGCGTGATCGCCACCACCTGGTGGGGCCAGGGCGGCTACGAGGACCAGCGGGTGCCGCTGCTCCTGGACGTCGCCGCCCAGTACGGCGTCCGGGTCGCCTGGCATCTGGAGCCGTACTCGGGACGCACCGCCGCCTCCACGGTCGACGACATCCGGTACCTCAACGACAGGTACGGCTCCCATCCGGGCTTCCACCGGGACCCCCGGCACGGCGACCGTCCCGCGTTCTACGTCTTCAACAGCCTGCAGATCGCCGACTGGTCGCCGCTGGCCGCGGTCAACGCCGACAACATCGTGCTCACCCAGACCACCGATGTCTCCAAGGCGACCCACTTCGGCGGCCTGTACAACTACACCAACTTCGGCGACCTGACCGGCTGGAAGGGCATCGCCGACTGGTGCCGCGCCAACGGCCGCATCTGGGCGCCCTCGGTGAGCCCCAGCTATCTGGACGACCGCGCGGTCCCCGGGAACACGACGCCCGAGTTGGAGCACGCCGACGGCGAGACGTACGACCGGCTCTGGTCGGGCGCGCTGGCGCCGGAGAACGGCGGCCCGCCCGACTGGGTGTCGATCACGTCCTTCAACGAATGGCACGAGGGCACGATGGTCGAGCCCGCCTCCGCCAATCCGCCGGCCGGGCACGGATACCAGACCTTCGACGGCGCCTACGGCACCACCGGCGCCGCCTCGGAGACCGCGTACCTGGACCGCACCAGGTACTGGGTCGAGCGGTTCACCGCGGGTCAGGCCTCCGCGGGCTGAGACTGCGGCTGAGACGGCGAGACGAGCCGCAGGCGTCCCGCCGCCAGGGCCGCCAGCACGGCGTCCGCGGTGGCCGCCGGCGCGAGCGCCGAGGTGTCCAGGGCGTGGCCCTCGTACGGGCCGAGCTCGCGGAACTGCGCGTGCATCGACCGGATCGGGCCCGGATCCGTGAGCGGATGGTCGGCCCTGGTGGTGCCCCGGGTCAGCGTCGTGGACTCGTCAGGGCGCAGCACGGCGTAGTGCAGCGCCACCCCGGCGGCGCGGGCCGCCGCGCGATGGGGGGTCCCCCCGGCCGAAGGCTGGGGGAGGATCGACGAACCACGGGCCGACCACCCCGTCCACCACCACGCGGTAGCCGCCCGCCGCGTAGCCGGCCGCCGCGCGAGCGAGCACACCGACCACGGTCTCGTTCTGCCGCCGGGACTCCGGCAGGAAGGGCGCGATCGCACCCCGCCGGATGACGGCCCAGAAATCGTCGGTGTGCAGGTGGACGGTGGGCGGCGGGAGCAACTCCTCGGCCAACAGCCGGGCCACCGTGGTCTTCCCCGCGCCCGGCGGCCCGCTGAGCACGAGGATCTCTCCCCCGGACTGCCCGGCCCGCGCCGGTTCCGGCCCTGATGTGGTCATCCCGGCAGGTTAGGCTGCCGGGATGGCTGATTCCATCGATTTGGTGATCTTCGACTGCGACGGCGTGCTGGTGGACACCGAGCCGCTGGCGCTGCGGGTCTGCCTGGGCCTGGGCGCCGAGCTGGGCTGGCCGCTCACCGACCGGGAGATCATCGACCGGTTCCTCGGCCGGTCGGAGCGCGCGGTGCGCGCCCAGGTCGTCGAGCGGCTCGGCGAGGCGGCCGCCGAGCGTTGGGGCGAGCTGTACCGGGCCCGGCTGACGGTGGCCATCGACACGGAGCTGATAGCGATCGACGGGATCGCCGAGGCGCTCGACGCCATCACCATCCCGGCCTGCGTCGCGTCCAGCGGCCGGCACGACAAGATGCGGCGCACGCTGGGCCGCACGGGACTGTACGAGCGCTTCGCCGGGCGCATCTTCAGCGCCAGCGAGGTGGCCCACGGGAAGCCGGCGCCCGATCTGTTCCTGCACGCGGCGGAGCGGCTTGGGGTGGCGCCCGGGCGGTGCGTGGTGGTGGAGGACAGCCAGTACGGCGTCCGGGCGGCCCGCGCCGCCGGCATGCGCTCGTTCGGCTACGCGGGCGGCCTGACCCCGGCCGAATGGCTGGCCGGCGAGAACACGGTCGTCTTCGACGACATGCGCAAGCTCCCGGTCCTGCTCAACACGTGACGCCCGGTCCCCATGTCCGAACCGGGGCCACGCGGCCAGGTCAGTGGGGACCGACCCTGTCGAACTCCGTGCCGCAGGGACCGGCGTTCTCGCTTTCCGGGAGGTGCACACGGTCGCCGTTCATCGTCAGCGTGTGGTACCAGTGGCCGATCTTCTCCGCGGACCGACCCACGTAGTGGCAGATGAACGAGCGCCGGAACCGGTCGGGGCTGCGGTTCGGCTCTGAACCGTGCACCAGCTCGCCGTTGAAGAACAGCACGTCGCCGGGTCGCATGTCGACCGGTACCGCGGCCAGTCCCGGCGGCGGCGGCACGTACTCGCGGGCGAAGGACGTCGCCTGGTCGGCCTCCTCCGGGCAGAAGAGGTCCATCGCGTGCGTGCCGGGCACGACCTCGAGGCCGCCGTTCTCCCGGTCGATCACGTCGCAGGCGACCCAGGCGGCCACGCAGGTGCCCGGCTCGACCCTGAGGTAGAAGTTGTCCTGGTGCAGCGCCTGGCCGCGAGCGCCTGGCGGCTTGAAGTAGAACATGCTCTGCGCGGCCAGCGCCTCCTCGCCCAGCAGTCGCTCCAGCACCGCGGCCAGCCGCGCGTCGAGCAGATAGCGGCGTGCCAGGTCGTTCACCTGGTGCGGGTGCATGACGCGCGGGTAGCTGTGCAGCGGGTCGGCCGGACCGGTCCGCTCGGTCTCCCGGGGCTCGAAATGCCCGGGTATCGGCCCGGCCTCCCGCAGCGCCGCGAACTCCGCGCAGATCTCGTCGACCTCGGCCTGGGAGAACAGGCCCCGCACCACCGCGAAGCCCTCGTCCTGGAAGCGCTGATAGTCCTCGTCTGGCAGGATCTGCGTCGTCGTGGCCGTCGTGGCCGTCGTCGCTGTCATGGGTTCGACGCTAGGACCGAGCGAGCGTGGTGAGGATGCCCGTGGATGCTGAGGACCTGCCGGAAACTGCTGCGCCGGCGCCCCCGGGCGGCCTCGTCACCATCGGTTACTTCGACGAGCGCCCCGGCTACGCGGTGCGTCGGCCGCGCGGCGCGGACAGCTGGCTCTTCACCTGGACGACGGCCGGGCGCGGCGAGGTGGGGCAGGGACAGTCCGAGACCTCGGCGGGCGCCGGGGACCTGGTGGTGCTCGGCCCCGGCCTGCCGCACCGTTACGCGGTGGCGGCGGGCGCCACCCGCTGGGCGTTCTGGTGGGTGCACTGCCAGGCGCGCCAGGACTGGGGCGGCTGGCTACGGCCGCACCGCGCCGGCGACGGGCTGTACGCGGTCGCGCCCGTGCCGCCCGCGTTGCGGGCCCGCGTCGAGGTGGCGTTCCGCCGGATGCACGCCGACGCCCGGTGGACCGGCGACGCGGCGCCACCCGAGCCCGAGCCGGCCCCGGAGCCCGGCCGGGTCGCGGTGGCCCACGGCTGGGCCGCCAGGGAGCTGGCGCTCGGCCGGGTGGAGGAGGTGCTGCTGCTGGCGACCGCCGGCGCCGCGGCCCCCGGCGCCGGCGTCGACCCCCGGGTGCGCCGGGTGGCCGCGCTCATCGCGGCCGACCCGGGCGCGCCGCACACGGTCGCCTCGCTCGCGGCCGAGGTGGCGCTCTCCCCCTCCCGGCTGGCCCACCTGTTCGCCGAGCAGCTCGGCCACACGCCGATGCGGGTGCTGCGCGACGCCCGGCTGCGGCACGCCGCGCGCCTGCTGGAGGCGACCGCGCTGCCGGTGGAACGCGTGGCCGCGGCGTCGGGCTTCGCGAGCCCGTTCCACTTCAGCCGCCTCTTCCGCGAACGCTACGGCGTCCCACCCGGCGCCTACCGCGACCGCCGCGGCTAGGAGAGATCCGTCGGACAGTCGAACTCGCCGTCGGGGCCCCACTCCTCGAGCAGGCCGGTGTTGCGCGCGGTCCATCCACAGGCCAGGACCGGCTCGGCGCCGTCCTGGGTGAGGTGCAGGACGGCCAGCGGTTTGTCGACGGAGTACGCCTCGCCCTCGGGGAAGGCGAGGTGGCCGCTCGCCCCCTCGATCTCGATGCCGTGGTGGAGGTTGCCCTGCACGCTCAACGGACTGATGTCGTGCCCGTCCGTCAAGGAGTTGGCCTCGTTGACGGCGGCCGCCATCACCTGCACGGCGTCGTACGCCAGCCCCTGGTGTCCGTCGTCGCGCCAGACGTCGTCCTCCCCGAACTTCTCGGCGTACTCCGCGTGGAACTCCGCGGTCGTGTCGCTGTTGCGGTCGTCCCCGACCGGCAGCGACCGCGCCGTGTAGTAGAAACGCAGCCAGGGCGGGAGGGCGAACTGTCCGGACATCGCCGCGTTGGTGAGCTCGTTGCCGCCCACCACCGTGAGGCGCGTGCCCTCGCAGGTCGTCTTGTCGCCGAAGTCGTTGAGGAACGCCTGGAACTCGCGCGACCGGGACGTCCAGTACACGACCGTGTTGCTCCCCGGTTCCTCCTGGATCCGCTCGCACACCGACTCGGCCAGGTCCAGGATGTCGTCCGCCATCGTGACGTCCGGGTCGGCTGGCGACGGCGCCGCGTCGTCTTCCGAGTCCGGCGGGGTGTACCCGAGTTGGTGGTACATCCCGCCGGACTCCTCGACGTAGCCGGCGAACCTGCCCGCCAACGAGCTGCTGTACAGGTCGGCCGGGTCCTGCACCACCACGGCGACGTCGGCCGGGGCGCATCCGCCGGAGCCGTTCTCGACGATGTCGCCCGACCGCACGAACTCGCTGACGACCTCGGCCTCGCGGCTGCTGGAGGGCGCGAGCTGGTGGTAGTAGTCCGTGGTCGCCATCTCGTCCGCGGTCGCGGTGGTGGCGACCACCGGGATGCCGGCCTCGCCGAGCACCCGCACCGCGTCCTGGGTCACCGTCCGACTCTGTCGGAAGCCGACGACGCCCACGATGTCCGAGTTCGTCTGGGCCTCCGCCACGATGTCCTCGGCGAGGTCGACCGCGTCCTCGTACCGTTTGCCGGCGTCCAGGATCTTCACCCGCAGCCAGACCTTCTCGCCGTCGTCGCGCGCGTCGTCGTTGACCTCGCGCTGGGCCAGGGCGATGCCGCGCAGCTCGGGCACCGCCCCGTCAGAACGCTGCTCGTCCTCGGGCTCCCCCGCGGTCACCGCGGAACCGACGTAGACGATCGTGCGCACCACTCTGTCGCGTTGTTCGGCGGCGTCGGCCCGCGCGTTCTGCTCCTCGATCATCGCCACGGCGGCGCGGTACTGCTCCGGCAGGCTGACGGACGCGTCCTCCGGGACGGTCGACCGAACCCCGTCGGCCGAGGGAGGGCCGCCGAGGCAGGCGTCGTCCTCGTTGACGGGAAGCCGCGGTACGCCCACGAGTCCGCCGGCGACCAGCGCGGCGACGATCACCGTGGCCTGGGCGACCGCCGAGGTGCTCGGACCGGTCCGCCACCGTCGGGGCACGACGGCCCTGGGCCGCCGCCCGTCCACGGGCCACGCCTCGTCGTTCGCCGGCAGCGGGATCCGGAGCGGCCGGTGCGGCGCGTCGTCGGCGAGCGCGTGATGGTGGTCCGAGGCCAGCCGGTGCGCCGCCTCCCGCAGGCTGACGGTCACCCCGGCCGGCGCGCTCTCCGCCGTACCTGCGGCGACCAGTAACGTCGCGGTGCAGGACGTCTCCTCCACGGCCTCGCCGTAGGCGTCGAGGAACCGCCGCACCGGGCCGTCGGGGCCCTCGTCGGGCGGCAGTTCGAGCAGGAGGGTGTAGCGGGTGGCCCGGCGGCGGCGCCACGGCGAGATCCGGGTGGGCCGGGTCGCCCGGCCCAGATCCTCGAAGAGCGCGTGCAGCAGCAGCCTGTCCAGGTCCTCGGCCCGCAGCGTCGCCGCGTTCGAGAAGAACTCCACGGACGTCCGGCCGTGCGGCAGCCCCTGCGCCCGCGCGTACCAGCCGCGGCGCCTGGACCACACCACGCGCCGGGTGCAGCGGTGCGCCCACCGCCACCGGGGGAAGACCTGGAGCAGCGGGTGGCCGGCCACATGCCAGAGGGCCCCCAGACCGCCGCCGCCCCCGCCGGCGTCGTCCCGGCCGCCGAGCCACCACAGGGCGGACCTGAGGCCGTCGCGCTCACGAAGCCGGGCGTGGCAGTGGTCACGCAGGGCCTTGTCGCCCGCGGCCTCCGCTCCGCCCGGCCGGCGTAACCATGCGGCGACGTCGCGCATCAGGAGGTAGTTCGGCAACGGCAGGCGTCCGGTCCTCGCCGGAACGCTCTCCACCAGCCGGGCCACCAGCCGGTCGGTGACCAACCGGTCCCCGGTCAGGTCGTCTGCGGTGAGCAGGGCGTGCGGGACCAGCTTCGCGGCCCGTGGCCCCTTCTCGGCGTGCAGGCACGAGTCCAGCCAGCACAGCATCCGCCGCGCCCTGGCCCGCGACTGCTCCCCCTCCGTGAGCAACGCGACCGGCGGTAACACCGCCCGGCCACGGCGCTTCACGGACCGGCGTTCCCCCGGCACCACCGCCTCGCGGAACGTGGCGACGAACTCCCGCCCCCCGTCCGTCTCCGGAAAATGCGGCTTGTGGTCCCCGACTGCGTTGTCAGGCACGTGCCCTCCCCGTCCGACCGCGTCGGCTCTCTCGGACATCCAAGGCTACGGCGACCCCCGGGGACCCCTCCCGCCCTTCAGGCGCTGCCGGCGAGCCGCGACGAACACCCGCACCCCCGCGGTGACCACGGCGACGCCCAGCGCCGCGACGGCACCCGCGGCGAACGCCCCGCACCAGTCGGGCTCGTGCAGCCGGAACCCCGCGTCCGTCGCCTCCTCGCACGTCGCGGTGGGGTCCTCCAGACATGGGGTGACGACCTCGGGAACGCGTTCGTAGGCGTCACGGGCGGCGGCGACGCCGGTGACGGCGACGAAGGCGATCCCCCCGAACAGCACCGCCCAGAGCAGACCGCCACGCGCCCCCCTGACCGGACCGGAACCCCGTCCCCCGCGCACCCGGATCACCCCCGCTCGCCGCCCGCGGCGCGAAGGCTCTCCAGCCGCGCCCGCACGCGGGCCGCCCGGTCGGGCAGGCCGAGTTCGTCGTAGGACCGAAGCGCCTGTTGCCAGTGGTTTCGGGCCGGCTCGTGTTCCCCGAGTTCGGCGTGCGTTTCGGCGAGCCCCGCATGCGCGTGGGCCAGTTGCACGCGGAGGTCGGCCTTGACGGCCACGGCACGGGCGTCACCGTAGGAGCGGATCGCCTCGGCCGGGCGTCCGGCGGATGCGTGGGCGGCCCCCAGCGCGATCAGCGTCTTGGCGCTCGACAGCGTGCTGTTGACGGCCCGCGAGATCGCCAGCGCCTCTTCGTGGTGGCGCACCGCCTGTTCGTCGTCACCCAGTTTCAGGTGGAGCATGCCGAGGACGCGCAGCGACTCGCCTTCGGACGCGCGGTAGCGCGTCTCGCGGGCAAGGGCCAGGCTCCGGCGTGCGTGGCCGAACGCCTCCTCGTCGCGGCCCAGATGCGCACACACCTCGGCGAGGACGCACAGGGCGTTGCATTCGAGGGGCTTGCTGCCGTTGCTGCGGGAGAGGGTCACGGCGGCGTCGAGGGGCGGCAGCGCCTCCTCGTAGCGGTCCAGGCTCAGCAGGTTCCGGGCGAGGTGGGTCGAGGACACGGCGGTCAACTGCCAGTGTCCGCTCCGGCTGTTCAGTGCCAGCGCACGTTCGAAATGACGTCCTGCCTCGTGCAGGTCCCCTCGCTTCGAGTACACGTTCCCGAGGAGGCTCAGGGTGGCGGCGCGGAGCAACTCCTCCCCGGCCCGCTCGTAGACGGCCAGTGCCCAGGTGAGATGAGCGATCACCTCGTCGTTGCGGCCCATGCGGCTCATCGCGAGGCTGAGCGCACGCCGTGCGTGCGCCTCTCCGAGCGAGTCCTTCAGGTCTCGCGCGGCGTCCAGCGCCCTGGTGTGCAGGAGCGCCGCCTCGTCGTGGTACCCGGCGATGTCGAGATATCGCCATACCGTCTGCGCCAGATGGCTCACGAACACCCCGTCGCCGTGCCGCGTGACCTCCAGCAGATTGGCCCGCTCGGCATCGAGCCAGCGGAAGGCGTCGCCGTAGGTCGGAAACGCGAGGGCCTCGCACCCCCGCTCCGGCACCCTCGGCCTGGGCACGTAGTCGTCCGGTGCGACGGCGTCCATCGCGGCCGAGGCGGTGCCCAGATAATGATGAAGCAGCCGGACCAGCGCGGCCTCCCGCTCCGCCGCGCTGTCGGTGTCCGCGGCGAGCTCGGCGGCGTAGGCGCGCAGCAGGTCGTGCGGCTGGTACCGCCCGCCGGAGATCTGGTCGATCAGGTGCGCGCGCAGCAGCGCGTCCAGCGCCCCGCGGGTCTCCCGCAGCCCGCTCCCGGCCAGGGCCGCCACCGCGTACGCGTCCATGTCGTGCCCCGGGTGCAGGCCGATCAACCGGAACACCCGGGCCACGGCCGGGTCGAGCCGCCGGTACGACCAAGAGAACACCGCGCGCACGGCCGTCTGCGCGTCGCTGTCGATGTCCAGCAGATCGAGCGCTTCCTGCTGATGCGCGAGTTCGTCCGCCAACTCGGCGACCCCGCGCGCGGGCTGCGCCCTGATCAGCTCGGCGGCGATGCGCAACGCGAGCGGCAGCCGGGCGCAGCGCTCGATCAGCAGATCGGCCGCCTCGGGCTCGGCGGCCACCCGGTCGCCGAGCAACTCGTGCAGCAGGCCGCGGGCATCCCGGAACGGCAGCAGGCCCAGGCCGATGCGGTGGGCGCCCTCCCGCGCGACGAGCCCGGCCAACGAATCCCGGCTGGTCACCAGCGCGAAGCACGACGGGCTGCCGGGCAGCAGGGGGCGCACCTGCTCGACCGTCCGGGCGTTGTCCAGCACGATCAGCACCCGACGCCGGTCGACCAGGGTGCGAAACCGCGCGGCACGCTCGGCGAGGTCGGGTGGCACCGCCGCACCGTCCACGCCCAGCGCCCGCAGGAATCCCGCCAGCGCGTCCTCCGGTGACACCGGCTGGTCGGGGCCGTAACCCCGCAGGTCGACATACAGCTGGCCGTCCGGGAACCGTTCCCGCACCCGGTGCCCCCACCGGACCGCCAGGGCCGTCTTGCCCACTCCGGCCGTTCCGGCCACCGCCGAGATCACCGCCGGCGCCTCCGCGGACAGCAGGCCGTCGAGTTCCGCGAGCTCGGCTTCCCTTCCCACGAAGCCCCAGACGTTCACGGGCAGTTGGGCGGGCGGGGGCGCCTGTGGGCGTCCGGCGCCGTCCGGCTCCACCGGTTCGCCGGACAGGATGCGCTGCTCCAACGCGCGCAGTCCGGGACCGGGTTCGAGGCCCAGCTCCGTGACGAGAGCCTTCCGCGCCGTGTGGTAGGCCGCCAGCGCGTCGGCCCGCCGGCCGGCTCGGTGGAGGGCGATCATCAGCAGGCCGTGCAGCCGTTCCCGGAACGGGTGCGCGCTCACCAGGTCGGTGAGCTCACCGACGACCGCCGCGTCCTGCCCGCAGGCCAGCTTGGCCTGGTAGAGCGTCTCGACCGCGGTCAGCCGGCATTCGATCAGCCGGTGTGCCCAGTCGGTCAGGACCGGAACATCCATATCGGTGAAGGGGGTTCCGCCCCACAGCCCGAGCGCCTCGTGCAGCGCCGCGACCGCGCGTCGCGGCTCCTGGCGGGCGATCCCCACCGCCTCGGCGACCAGCGATTCGAATCGCTCCGCGTCCAGTTCGCCGGGCAGTACCCGCAGCCGGTACCCCTCGACGACGTACGACAGGCGGTCCGGCTCGCCGAGCGTGCGGCGCAGCCGGTGAACGTGGATCTGCAGCTTCTGCTCGACCCGGAGGTCCTGGTTGTCCCCCCACAGCGCATCGGTGAGCACGTCCACCGGCACCGGACGGTCGGCGCGCGCGAGCAGCATGGCCAGCAGCGTGCGTTGCAGTCGGCCGGACAACGTCTCGGCACGCCCGTCCCGCAGGATTACGGCCGGACCCAGCACCCGAAACTCCAGCATCCCCCGCCCCCTGTCGTGGCCGTGGCTTCATCCGGTACGAGGAGACTACGGCTCGATGAACGGCTGATCCCCGGGTGAGCGCTAGACGAGGCCGCGGCGGGCGGCGTGCCAGGCGAGTTGCATCCGGGTGGCCGCGCCGGTCGTCTCCATCATGTGCTGCACCCGGCGCTGCACCGTGCGGCGGCTGAGTTGGAGTTGGCTGGCGATGGCCTTGTCGGCGACGCCCGCCACGAGCAGGGACAGCAGCTGCCGGTCCGTGGGCGAGAGCAGTTCCTCGGCGGCGTCGGGCACGCCCTCGGTTCCGGTGAGCGTGCCCGACGGGCTGACCCGCAGCGGCACGGCGTCCTCCCAGTAACGTTCGAAGAGCGCGATCAGCGCGTCCAGCAGGCTGCCGCTGCGCACCACCGCCGCCGTCGGTTCCTCGGGGCTGCCGCCCGGGCCGCCGGGGACCAGCGGGCATACGGCGAGCTCCCGGTCGGCGATGGCCATGCGCAGCGGCAGTCCCGGCACCGAACGCGCCTGCTCGCCCGCGCGGACGCCCTCGACCAGGCTGTCGACCGAGCCCGGGTCCTCGAAGTACGCCCGTTCGTAGACCACCCGGTAGCGCACGCCGCGGGCGAGCGCGGCGAACTCGGCGTCGTTGTCGCTGGAGGGCATGGCCACGTAGTGGGCCCGGCAGAACCACATCATCTCGTGACGTGCGCCGCCCTGGAGTTGCTCCAGATAGCGGCGCAACGAGGCGGCACCGGTGACCAGTTCGATGAGCTGACCGGCGTCGTGGCGCCGGCGAGTGGCCCGGTACGCCTCCAGCAACGGGCCCATGGCGGCCCTGGCCTGGTCCAGCGCGTGCGCGTGCCGCTGGAGGCGGGGCAGCAGCGACACGTCCGGCGGGCTCGCGGCGAAGGCCACCGGCTCAAGGCCGACACGGCTGAGCAGACCCTGGTGTTCCAGGCCGAGCAGCACGGTCTCGGCGCGTTCGCGGCCCAGGCCGGTGCGCGCCGCCACATCCGCCACGGAGGCCGACTCCACCGACACCAGGTACCGGTAGACCGCCTCCTCGTCCGGGGTGAGCCCCGCCGCCGCCAGCACGCGCACCTCCCGCCCCTCCGGCCTGTCACATTAGCGACATGACGCCACTGCGACAACGCGCGCATCGTGACAGGGCGTCGCGCGGCATCCGATCCTTTCTGTGCCCGCCCTGGTCCTGGGCGGGAAGACGGGAAGAGAGGACGGCGGCTGATGAGAGGCCCGAGAGGTCACAGACGGATCCGCCTGATGGCGGCGGCGTCGACGGCGCTTCTGGTGGCGGGCCTCGCCCTGCCGCGCGTCGCCGAGGCGGACACCCCGACGAACACCGCGACGTACACCGCGGCTGACGGGGAGTCCGGGGCCGCTCCGGCCGCCGAATACGCCACCGCCGTGCGGCTGGTCACCGGCGACACGGTGACCGTCACCACCTTCGGCGACGGACGGCGCACCACCTCGATCGAACCCGGCCCCGGCCGGGAGGACATGCCCTTCCAGACCATCGAACACGACGGCAGCATCACCGTGTTGCCGGCCGACGTGGTGCCGCTGTTCGCCACGGGCGCCATCGACCCCACCCTCTTCGACGTCACCGCCCTGGTCGAGCAGGGCTACGACACCGCCCACGCCGACGCGCTGCCGCTGCTGGTCCACGAACCCGAGGGCCCGACCGCCGCGGCGGCCGACCGCAGGATCGACGAACTGGCCGCGCTGCACGACGCCGACGCGCCCTCGTACGACCTGGACAGCATCGACGCCACCTCGCTGCGCGTCGACGGCGAGGACCTGTCCGCTTTCTGGGAACGCCTGGACCCGCCCGCGCGGATGAGCCGGGAACGCGCGGCCGCGACGCCCCGGGTGTGGCTGGACGGCACGGTCTCTGCGCGCCTCGACCGCAGCACCCGGCAGGTCAACGCCCCCGCCGCCTGGGACGCCGGCCTCGACGGCGCGGGCGTCACCGTCGCCGTGTTGGACACCGGCGTCGACGCCGACCATCCCGATCTGGCGGGCCGGATCGCCGCCGCCCAGGACTTCTCCGGCAGCGGCGGCACCCACGACGCCTACGGCCACGGCACGCACGTCGCCGCCACCGTCGGCGGCACCGGCGCCGCGTCGGACGGCGCCCGCCAGGGCCTGGCACCGGCGGCGGACCTGATCGTCGGGAAGGTGCTCGGCGACGACGGACAGGGCCCGCTCTCGCAGGTCATCGCCGGCATGGAATGGGCCACGGAACAGGGCGCGGACGTCGTCAACCTCAGCCTCGGCAGCGACGAGCCGTCCGACGGCACCGACCCCCTCAGCCAGGCGCTCGACGAGCTGACCGAGACCACCGGAACCCTCTTCGTGGTGGCCGCGGGCAACGCCGGCGAACAGGGCGACGAGACCATCGGCTCGCCGGCCGCCGCCGACACCGCCCTGACCGTCGGCGCCGTGGACCGCGCCGACACGCTGGCCCCCTTCTCCAGCCGTGGCCCGCGCCCCGGCGACGGCGCCGTCAAGCCCGATCTCACGGCCCCCGGCGTGGGCATCGTGGCCGCGCGTGCCGAGGGCACCGCGATGGGCACCCCGGTGGACGAGGACTACACCTCCGCTTCCGGCACCTCGATGGCGACCCCACATGTGGCGGGCGCCGCCGCCCTGCTCGCCCAGGCCCACCCCGACTGGGACGCCGAACGTCTCCGGTCCGCTCTGATCAGCACCGCGCACACGGTGCCGGAGACCGCCGTGACGGAACAGGGCGGCGGCCGGCTCGACGTGGGCGCCGCGGCCACCGGCACGGTGACGGCGACCGGCACGCTCGCCCTCGGCCCGTTCGCGCCGGGCGACGGCCCGAACGAGCCCGAGGCCCACACCCTCGCCTACACCAACACCGGCGCCGAACCGGTCACCCTGACCCTCGACGCCGCGCTGGCCACCGACACGGGCACCAGCCTCCCCGAGGGCGCCGTGCGGCTCGGCGCCGACGAGGTCACGGTCGCCCCCGGCGCCACCGTCGAGGTGCCGCTGACCGCCGATCCGGCCGACGTGCCGTACGGCCGCTACTACGGCTACGCCACCGCCACCACCGCCGACGGCGCGGTGGCGGTCCACACCACGCTGAGCCTCGTCGTGGCGCCGCCCACCCACCTCCTCGACGTCACCGTCCTCGGCCCGGACGGCGAGCCGCAACCGAACGCGGTGCCGCTGTTCTGGGGGCCGTCCGGCTTCGTCCACTGGGACGACGCGAGCGGCGACTCCTCCTCGTCCGAGGTGCCGGAGGGCACCTATATCGGCATCGACTTCGGCCAGGCGCGCGGCGAGGACGGCCTGCCCGAGTACCGGATGGCCATGCTCCCCGAGGTGCAGGTCACCGAGGACACCACGGCCACCCTCGACCTGAGCGACGTCACGCCCGTGGAGATCCGCACGCCGCGCCCGGCCGAGTCCCGGTCGTGGCTGTCCTTCCAGGTCTACCGGCAGATCGAAGGACACGAGTACATCGGCTACGTGCAGTACCCGGCGGGGGCGCGGCTCATGGTCACGCCCACCGAGGAGGTCACCGAGGGCGAGTTCGAGTTCGTCTCCCGCTGGCATCTGACCGCGCCGCTGCTGACCGCCGACGTCCGGCACTCCCGGCTCGACCTCGACCCCTACTACACGCCGTTCTCGCCGCTGCTCGATCCGGACGGCGAACGGCTGACCGCGGTGGACGCCGGCACCGTCGCGGATCCCGACTTCTCCGACGCCGCCGGCGCGCTGGCCGTGCTGCGCGGGGAACCGTCGGGCTCGTGGGACCTCATGGAAAACGCGGCGGCGGCCGGCGTGGCCGCGGTGCTGACCGTCGCACCGGAGGGCCAGAACCCGGTCACCCGATGGCTGCCCAACGGCGCGCGCTTCGCCACGCCGCTGATGCGGGTGAGCTCCGAACAGGGCGAGGCGCTGCTGGCGCGCGTCGCCGAACGGCCGACGGCGGTGGCGTTCGAGGGCACCGTCCGCAGCCCCTACGCCTACGACGTGGTGCAGGTGTCGCGGGACGGGATCCCGGAGCGGGTGGTGCACACCGTCACCGACCGGAACACGGCGGAGCTGCGCACCACGTACGCGGAGACCGGCGCCACGGACTACGCCATGACCCACCAGGTGATCTGGCGCCCGTACCAGTCGACGGCGATCGTGGACCCGCCGATCGACGCGCCGACGGGGCTGACCCGCACCGAGTACGTCAGCGCCGGCGACACCACGTGGCAGCGCTTCGTGCACTACACCGTGCCCTGGCTGATCGACCTCCCGGTCGACGGGGTCGCCATGCGCGACCAGCCGCGCGCCTACCGGTCCACGGACCGGCTCGCCCAGGAGTGGTTCGGGGCCGTGGTGCGCCCCGCGATCCCGGCCGGCGGCGCGGTGGACTCGGTGCGGGACTGGGACACCATGACGCTGCGGATCCCCGAGTTCGCCGACTCCGGGGCGGGCGCCGGCCAGTGGTCCAGTGGCGGCTCGGCGGACGGCGTGCTGTACCGCGACGGCGAGGAGATCGGCACGGCCGACGGCGGCTGGGGCACGTTCGAGGTGCCGGCCGGTGAGGCCGCGTACCGCTTCGACCTCAGCACCAGCCGGAGCGGCGCCGACTGGCTCTTCGGCACGGCGACCGAGACCTCCTGGGACTTCGTCTCCGGCAGCGTCGAGGAGGAGACGCCACTGCCGCTGATGCAACTCGACTACGAGGTCCGCGCCGACGAGCACAACGCGGTCGACGACGGCCGCCGCCACTCCATCGGCCTCGGCGTCCGGCACCAGGACGGGCTCGCCGCACCGGAGGACGTGGCGCTGGAGGTCGAGGTGTCGTACGACGACGGCGCCACGTTCGTCCCCGCGGCCCGGGTGCGGGAACACGACGACAACCGCTTCACCGCCACCCTCGAACGGCCGGCGGGTGTGGACGGCGAGGCGTACGTGACCCTGCGGGTCACGGCCACCGACGCGGCCGGCAACCGCGTTCAGCAGACCGTGGAACGCGCCTACCTGGACCGCGGCTGACGCACGCGCGTCGTCGGCGCCTCGTCGCGGCCGCGCGCGCTGGTTGGCTGCTCCCGCTCACGGGGCGGACCACGTAGTACCTGAGACGGACCCCGGAAGATCGGCGCGGATGGGGACGCGCCGGCCTGCCCCGGTCGCCTAGTCTCCAGCCCAGCCGACGGCCACCACCAGGAAAGACGAAGGAGACCGAGTGCGCCACAGGAAACGCACCATCACGGGGATCGTCACCGCCTTAAGCGCTGGGATCGCGCTGATCCCGGCCAGCCAGGCCGCCGTGCCCGCCGCGCCGTCCCTCGGCAGCGAGCCCTCCGGCGTAGCCGGGTCCGTGACCCTGATCACCGGTGACCGCGTGCTGCTGCGCGCGGACGGCCAGGTCGCGGGCGTGCTGCCGGCCGAGGGGCGCGAGGACGTCGGCGTCATCACCGAGTACGACGAGGAGCACAGCTACGTCATCCCGCAGGACGCCTACCCGCTGATCCAACAAGGCGCCCTGGACCGCGCGCTGTTCGACGTCGCCGAGCTCAACGACCCGGCGTACGACCGCCTCGCCGACGGCGGCGTGCCCGTCATCGTCGGCTACGAGGGCGACCGCCCGGCACGCCTCTTCCGCGACGGAGGACCGGAGGTGCGCGCCGAGTTGGAGAGCCTGAACGCCGAGGCGCTGACGCTCGACCCGACCTCGGACCCGGGCCTCTGGGAGGAGCTGACCCGCGGGAACGCGCGCACCGGCGCCCGCGCCCTCGCCTCCGGCGTCACGTCCCTGACCCTCGACGGCGTACGCCGCGCCAGCCTCGACACGAGCGTCCCCCAGATCGGCGCGCCCGCCGCGTGGGAGGCGGGCTTCGACGGCGAGGGCGTCACCGTCGCGGTCGTGGACAGCGGCATCGACGCGACCCACCCCGATCTGGCCAATGGGGGCACCCCCGCCAATGAGGGCGTAGCCGGCGGGGGCGGGGGAGGCAAGGTCCTCGCCGAGGCGAACTTCTCCGAGGCCGCCGACGCCGAGGACCGCTACGGCCACGGCACGCACGTCGCGTCCATAGCCGCCGGCACGGGCGCGGCCTCTGACGGCGCGTACACCGGCGTCGCGCCCGGCGCGAACCTGCTCAGCGCCAAGGTGCTCGACGACGAGGGCTACGGCCTGGACTCAGGAGTCATCGCGGGCCTGGAGTGGTCCGTCGAGCAGGGCGCCGACATCGTCAACCTCAGCCTCGGCGCGGAGGACTCCCCCGGCATCGACCCGGTGGAGGACGCCGTCAACACCCTCTCCGCCGACTCCGACGCGCTCATCGTGGCCGCCGCGGGCAACGTGCCCTGGCCGATGGAGAGCAGCGTCAGCAGCCCGGCCAGCGCCGACGCCGCGCTCGCGGTCGGCGCGGTGGACGACGCCGACGCGCTGGCCGCGTTCTCCGCCGTCGGCCCCCGCGTGGGCGACAGCGCCGTCAAGCCCGACCTGACCGCGCCCGGCGCCGGGATCGGCGCGGCGGCGGCCGAGGGCAGCTACCTCGCCGGCGAGGGCACGCCCGTCGCCGAGGGCTACGTTGGCCTGGACGGCACCTCGATGGCCGCCCCGCACGTCGCGGGCGCGGCAGCGCTGCTGGCCCAGCGCCACCCCGACTGGACCGGCGAGCAGCTGAAGTCCGCCCTCGTCGGCTCCACCCGTCCCACCGAGGGCCTGAACGCGTTCGAGCAGGGCACGGGCCGAGTTGACGTGGCGGCGGCGATCGACCAGACCGTCATCGCCGAGACGCCCTCTGGCGCCGCCTCGCTGAACCTGGGCACCGTCGCCTGGCCGCACACCGACGACGAGCCGACCAGCCGCGAGCTCACGTACCACAACCTCGGCACCGAGGACGTCACCCTGGACCTGTCCGCCGCCGGCACCGACCCGGCGGGCAACCCCGCCCCCGACGGCATGTTCACCACCGGCCAGGACGAGATCACCGTCCCGGCGGGCGGCACCGCGACCGTGCCGGTCATCGCCGACACCACGCTCGGCGGCGACGTGCACGGCGACTACACCTTCGCCGTCACGGCGACCGCCGCCGACGGCCAGAGCGTCCGCACCGCCGGCACGGTCCACCGCGAGCAGGAGATGTACGACCTGACCGTCGAGGGCATCGCCACGTCCGGCGACGCGGCGGCCGACGACGCCTGGGAGCTCGTCCACTTCAACTACGACGCCGACGAGTCCCTCGTGATCGAGGTCGAGAACGGCACCGGCACCGCCCGCGTCCCGGCGGGCCGGACGTTCCTCTACTCCAGCATGTACGAGGGCGGCACCGAGGACCCCACGGACGTCTACATGCAGACGCACGTGCTCGACGTCGACGAGGACACCACCGTCACCTTCGACGCCGGCGAGGCGAAGGAGATCGCCCCGGTCCTCCACGACCAGCACGCCACCCGCACCACGGTCGAGGCCGGCTGGATCATCCCCCCGGCCGGCGGCGGCTTCGGGTACACCAGCCGCAACGACGAGGACTTCGGCCTGCACGCCCAGAGCAGCGGCCTGAAGCTCACTGAGGACGAGCTGTTCTCGAACGGCGGCGCGAGCTGGGCCACCGCGGGCGAGGACACGCAGTACCACGCGGCGTACGAGCGATCCGGTGAGTTCTTCAACGGCATCGACGACCGCGTCACGAGCGCCGAACTGGCCAGGATCGACGTCACGCAGGGCAGCCCACTGCCCGGCCGAGGGGGCATTCTCGGTTTCTCCTCGGAGAGCCGCTGGGCGTTCGACGCGGACTGGCACGAGCTGCCGCGCACCACCACCGCGTACGTCACCGGCAACGTGCCGTGGAGCTACGAGCTGTGGGTCGCCCCCGACGGCGGCAACGGCGAGGAGGAGGCCGAGTACACGTCGCCTCCGGCCACCTACGAGCCGGGCACGCGCCACGAGGTCACTATCAACACCGGTGTCTTCGGCCCGGCTTCGGGCTCCGGCCGGGACCTCAACCGGACCGACAACGAGATCTGGGGCATTCTCTCGCTGTTCGGGGACGGGCAGGGCAACAGGGGAGGGCCGCACATGACCGAGGGCACGACCACCCTCTACCGCGAGGGCGAGGAGGTCGGTCACGTCGACAACTCCGCCCAGGACGGCTTCAACTTCCCCGGCCTGTCGCCGGAGGAGGCGAACTACGAGCTGGTCACCACGGCCACGCGCGGCGACGGCGCCCCGGTGAGCACCGAGGTGTCCCTCTCCCTCGCCTTCACCTCCTCCCAGGGTCCGCCCGAGGACGCGGAGGACTGGTGGGACGAGATCCCGTTCTCGGTCGTCCGCTTCAGCCCCGACCTCGCCCTGGACAGCACCGCCGAGGCGGGCGCCAGCATGTCCGTCCCGGTCACCCTCGAGGGCTCGGCGGCGGGTGACAACCTCGCCTCCCTCACCGTCAAGGTCTCCTACGACCGGGGCGAGACGTGGACGGAACTCCCCGTCCACGACGGCGAGGTGACGGTCGAGAACCCGGCCGCCGGCGGCACGGTTTCCTTCCGCGCGGCCGTGTCCGACCACGACGGCAACGCCACGACCCAGACCATCCTCGACGCGTACGTCACGCGCTGAGCTCCGCGATCGCCTCGGGGGCGGCGGCCCACTCAACGCCGCCGCCCTCGGGCCGCAGCCACGCCCGCCGCTCCCCACCCGGCACGTCCCGCACGATCGCCCGCAGCACCCCGATCCGGCCCGTACCGGTGTCCACGACCAGCCTCCCCAGCAGCGGATGCGTCTCGTGCAGCAGCCCGAGGTCCCGCCCCACGCCGCCGTTCACCGCGGCCGCTCGACATCCACGATCCGCGCCCACCACGGCTGGTGGCCGCTCCCCACCGGCCGAAGCAGTACGTGCGTAGCGCCGCTTATCGGCCGATCTCCGTTGATCGACCCAAGGTGATCACGGAAGAGCTGCGTTACCCCGATGCGGCCCTCCGCCGTGTCCAGCGCGCGGACGCCGATCGCCAGCCATTCCCGGTGTTGTGACGTGTTCTCGTGCATGCGAGCTCCCTCGCGCCCCACCACGGACTGTAGCCGTCCGGCGACGCAACCAAGCGTGCGCGAGGCGGAATCGATGGCGCAATAGATAGCGGAATTTTCGCTTGAGATGGCATATACGGCGCAGCGTGCTCTAGCCTTCACGAACAGTGCTGAAGGAGCGACGCTCAGCACTCGCCCCGTGGCTCGCTAAGCTCGGTCATCAGGAAGGCGGACTCATGGCAGCACCCACCGGACCCACGGTCCGGCGTATGCAACTCGGCTGGGAGCTGAAGCGGTTGCGCGAAAGGAACGGATTCACCCTGGCCCAGGCGGTCGACGGGTTGACGTTCTCCGTCTCCAAGCTCTTCCGCGTGGAGACCGGGCTCAGCGCGCTCCCGAAGGTGGCCGACCTGAAGACGTTGCTCGACCGGTACGGCGTGACCGACGACGACATCGAGTTCCTGGTCGAGATCCACCGCGACTCGCTCAACCGGGGCTGGTGGTCGCACTACCGCAGCACGATGCCCTCCGGCATGGCCACGTACGTGGGCCTGGAGAGTGGCGCCCGCACCATCCGCGCCTGGCAGCCGAACGTCGTGTTCAGCCTCCTCCAGACCGAACGCTACGTCCGGGAGATGCTCCTGACGGCAAAGCCAGTTAACGAGACCACAACCGAGTTCGTGGAGCGAACCACCCAGCTCCGGATGGATCGCAAGTCGGTGATCACGCGTAGGGACAGTCCCGTGGAGCTGTGGGTCATCCTGGACGAGGCTGCACTCCTGCGGGTCGTCGGGAGCGCGGAAGGGATGCGCGAGCAGTACGAGGAGATCGTCAGGCTCTCTGCGCTCGACAACGTGACGGTCCAGATCCTCCCGACAAGCACCCCGACATACCGCTCTAGCGACAACTTCACCCTGCTGGAGTTCGGCTCCCCGTTGCCGACGGTCGTGCAGTCGGACATGGCCGAGGGTTCGAACGTCAGCGACAAGGACACCACGATCTGGGCCTTCTCCCGCAGGTTCGATGCCCTGCGGGCGGGAGCGCTCTCCCCTAGCGAAACGCCGCAGTTCCTCAACCGACTAGCACGAGAGATCTGACGAGCATGACTGACCTCACCGCACTCCACGCCGCCTGGTTCAAGTCCTCCTATAGCCAGGAGAACGGCACCAACTGCGTGGAAGTCGCCAACCTCCACCCCACCGCCCGCATCGCCATCCGCGACTCCAAGACCCCGGACGCCCCCATACTGACCGTCCCTGCCACCGCCTTCGCGGCGTTCGTCTCCACGACCCGTTCCGCATAAGGCATCAGGAGACACAGGTGTACGTCACGGGCATCCGCCTCTCGGACATCAGAGGCTTCACGGGAGCGCGCACGGTCGACCTCACCCTGCGGCCGGGCGGTGGATGGACCGTGATCGCGGGCCGCAACGGCTCCGGGAAGAGCACGCTGTTGCGCTCGCTCGCGGTGGCTATGAGGGGACCGTATGTGGCCCGCAGCCTCGTCCCCGACTTCAGCGGCTGGGTCACCACCGGAGCGAACTCGGGTCGCGTAGAGGCTCGGGTCACACCTGACTCCCACTTCGATGGCGGCACCGAGTTGAGTCCGTCCCAAGGCGCGCTCACCCTGAGTATGAAGTGGGCTGTACCGCCGACCACCGCCGAAAGTCGGCGCCCGGCCTGGGGACAGCGCCCCGACCTCACCTACGACCGGAACGTGACTGCGGAGGCCGGCCCATGGGCGGACGCTCCGCTGGGCTGGTTCTGCGCGGGCTATGGCCCGTTCAGGCGGCTGGTGGGCGGCTCGGGAGAGGCGCAGCGGCTCATGCGCGCACTGGGTCCCGCCGGGAGGCTGGCCACGCTGTTCCACGAAGACGCCTCCCTCGCGGAGGGCGTTTCGTGGCTCATCGATCTGCACTTGCGGCACTTGGAACAGCGTGAGGGAGCGGCAGAACTGCTGGACACGGTCAAGTCCCTGCTCTCCGACGGCCTCCTCCCGGAACACTACCGCGTGGTCGACGTGAACTCCGAAGGACTGTGGATCGCCAACGCTGACGAGGCAGAGCACGCGTTCCCGCTGCGCGAGATGAGCGACGGCTACCGCACGGTCGCCGCGCTGGTGCTGGACATCGTCCGGCAGCTCCAGGCCGCTTACAGCAGGCTGGCCATGTTCACGGCCACGGTGGATGGGCGACCCGAAGTGCGAGTGCCCGGCGTCGTGCTGATCGACGAGATCGACGCCCACCTGCACGTCACCTGGCAACGCCGCATCGGCGACTGGCTGCGCCAGCACTTCCCGGACCTCCAGTTCATCGTCACCAGCCACAGCCCCTATATCTGCCAGGCAGCCGACCCGGGTGGGCTCATTCGCCTGCCCGGTCCGGACGAGGAGCGAGCGCCCGAGGTGGTGGACGACGACCTCTACCAGCGCATCGTGTACGGCAGCGGTGACGATGCCGCGCTCTCCGAGTTGTTCGGGCTGGAGACCCCATACTCCAGCCGGGCCGAGGCGAAGCGGAAACGCCTCGTGGAGCTTGAGCGCAAGGTGTTCGCGGGCGAGGCCAGCCCGGAGGAGGCGGCGGAGTATCAACGCCTCGGCGAGTTGCTGACCAGTTCCCTCGAAACGCGAGTGGCCGAGGTCGCGGCGCGGCTGGGCGGCGACCGGTGATCCCGATCCGGCGGCTGCCCGCTCCGGCGGAGCTGGTCGCCGAACTGGACGACCGCACCGCGAAGGTCAGGGCGTGCGCGACGGACGGCAAGCAGGTCCGCAGGGTGTGGTCCAACGCCACTGCGGCGAAGCAGCAGTTACGCGAACTGTTGGAAGCCATGGCCCCGGGCATCAAGCGGTGCATGTACTGCGAGGACAGCCGGGGCACAGACATCGACCACTTCCAGCCCCTCGCCGTCGCGCCGCTGCGCGCCTTCGACTGGCCGAACCATCTCCTCGCCTGCTCCTACTGCAACAGCAACGAGAAGCGAGACGCGTACCCGTGCGACGACGACGGCGAGTGCCTGCTCATCGACCCGACGGCGCAGCACCCCGCCGACGACCTTCAACTCCTGCTTCACTCCGGAACGTACGAGCCCAGCAGCCGTAAGGGCGAGGAGACAGTCCGTGTCTTCGGGCTGAACAGCCGCGAGGATCTCGTCACCGGTCGACGTATGGCCTACGTCACCTGCCGCAACCTGCTGCAACGTTGGCACGCCTGTGTCTCGGGGGATGAGGGGGCGGAGGCGGCGGACATCGCTTACGCCTTACGGCACTCGCCCTTCGTCGACGTGCTGCGCACCATGGAGCGGCTGAACGACAACCCGCGGGTGGCGCAGGCGGCGTTCACGGCGCCGGTGCGCGCGGCGTTGGGAGCATGGCTGACCGCCGGCCGCGAAATCGTGAGCATCCCGCAGCCCGGTCCCCCAGCCAGAGTCGAGCAATTGTCGAGACCTGTGGATTGGTGACTACGTAGCGAGAGACGCCTTGTCGGGTGTATCGGGCGAGGCGCTCGTCCCGACCGGTGGAGCGGTGCCGAGCCCCTGCCGGTTCATCGTGCGGCCGTGGCGGGGCCGGCCGAGGGAGGACCTGTCGGCGGCGGGTGAATCACGTTCTTGCAAGATCTTCGTGCAGGGGTGAGCGGGGTCCGGAAAGCCTCTCAGCTGGTCCGGCCCAAAGTCACGGTGCGGGATCCGGGTGTGAAGTCGTCGAACGACTGTTGCCAGGACTCACCGGGCCAGTAGTACGTGACCCGGCCCTCGACGGGCCGGTAGTGGGCTGTGTAAAGCGTTCTCGACCCCTGCTCGTCGACGGATCGGTACAGCGGCGGCTTCAGCATCGCCGCCACGTCCGCACCCGCGGCGCGAATGGCGCGCAGCCGCTCCTGCGTCCGCAGGGCCCGCTCCTGCTCGTCGGTCACCGGCAGGTGCTGGTGGTTGGCGGCGCAGGCATCCGGCGCCACCGTCGGTGACATATCCGGCCCCACGAACACCGTCACCGCCTTGGTGGGATCAACAAGGGTGAGGTTCTGTGGGACGGCGACCGGCAGGGACCGCAGCCTGCCGACCGCCTCATCGACGGTGTCGCACGTCTCCAGCAGGTAGCGCACCACGATGAGAATGGCGAAGCCGCGTCCGTAGACGGAACGTCCGCCCCAGGTGAGCGAGACCGCGAGACCGGCGTCGTTCATCCCGTCCAGCAAACCCCACAATATGTCCTGCATCCCGATCACGGGGCGCAGGAAGCAGGAGGAGACGATGGTCCCCTCGCACTGATCGGGCCGTAGGTCATAGTTGCGCAGCAGAGTGCCGTTCTGGCCGATCTGGGTGCATGCCTGGGAGAACGGCCGCAGTGCCGCGTGGGTGAGGAAGGCTTCCGCCTCGGGCCGGTCGAGTTGGCTGGCCAGGCGGTCCAGAACCGGGACCAGTTCCGGCATGTGCGCATGGAACAGCGCCAGAACACGGTCCGCGCCCTGCGGAGTCCGGCCCTCCTCGGTCAGCAGGCCCTCCATGTCCTGCCACAGGGTCCGGGCGTAGGCGGCCCACCGCCCGTCGCCGCCGTCATCGACCTCGATCGACTGGAAGGTCTTGTGCTCTTGCGGCACGGCTGCCACTCCCCCTGTGAGAATCGGCCGAGGTGAGGGCAACCTAGCTAATTGCGGGGTGAATCGCCAGGTGGCCGCCATCGGCGACGGCCAGGCGCTGGATCTGGTTGAAGCCGCTGAAGGCGAGCGTGGCCGATTCCAAGCAGGCGACAATGTCCCGCGTTGGAGGAGACGGGAGTCAAGTAGGCGAGTAGCTCGTCCCGGTCGTCGGTGATTTTCGCGGCAGCCTTGGGCCACTTCGTGCCGTAGGTTTTCGCGAACGCCTCGATGGCCTTCTCGGCGTGCGTGCGGTCCTCGGCGTTGTAGAGGGCCTTCCATAGCCCCATCGCACCGTCGCCGACCACCCGCTCAGGGTCGCGCATGCCGCGTCGGCGGCAATCGCGAAGCAGGTCGGCCCATGACTCGGTGGACTCCCGCAGCCCTTCGGCCAGCGCGATCAGCTCTTTCGTGCCGTCCAGCCGCACCCCGAGCAGGACCAGCACGCACGAGTGGGCCTGTCCGAGCCGCCGAGGAACTGCTCCAGCGCGGGCACGAAGTCCCCCGAGGACAGTCCATGCAGGCAAAGCAGGGGAAGCACTTCGGATATCTTCGGCGACTTGCGGCACCACGGGGCCAGGATCCTGGAGGAGAACCGCTTGCGCTCGCCGGTGGACTCGTCGACGCGCCGGTCGTTCACCCGAGGCGCAGTGACCTCCACGGGGCCTGCCGCGGTGATGACAGTGCGGGGCCGGTGGTGGCCGTTGCGAACCACCAGGCGGTGCCCGCGCTCGTCCCGTTCAGCCGCCAACTCGTTCATGTACTGCTCGACTTCAGCCTCCAGCGCGGCAGCGAGCATCCGCCGGGCCCCGTCGCGGACGATCTCGTCGATCAAGGAACCGGCTCCGTCGTGCCGTCCTCGTTGACCACGCTGAGCATGGGCGTGGTGCGCCGTTTCACTCGGCGCTGGATCGTTCCCGCAGGGAACATGAGGAACGGAGGGAGCAACACCTCGTGGGTCACCCGCCTTACCTTAACGCGAAAGCGGGAGGGGACCAGAGCATGGCGGGAAAGCGCGGGACGCAGAGAAGGCGTCGAAGGCGTGGCCGTGCGAGACCCGTGCGATATGGCGAAGGCCGATTGCTTGAAGTCTGAGTCTCCAGAGATGCAAGTGCTCATCCTCCGACACGACGCCTGATGTCGGAGCCGTCGGTACAAGGCCACAAGGCACGTCACGGCCCCAATCCTTCCGGCCGACGGACAGCGGGCAGTGAGCTCGCCCAAGGGGATGGAAAGACCGCCTACGTCGCACTCGATACGTCCAGTGCAAGGGGAATGCGGGATCGCCTACGGGACGTGAGTCCTATGGTGACGGAGGGGCCGTAGTAGTCGCCGGAGTTACGTCCGACCGGGGAGGACGGGAAAGCCGTCCACAGGGCGAAGGGCCCCAGGTGTCAGAAGATCGTCCATGTTGGCGAGGTATGCGAAATGCAGAAAGCCGAAGTCGTACTGGGGATCATCCGCGAACGCGGCCGAAAGGGGTTGCCGCTGGAACGTCTCTACCGATGCCTGTTCAACCCAGAGTTGTACTTACTGGCCTACGGCAGGATCTACCGCAATGCCGGTGCTATGACACCGGGCAGCACGATGGAAACGGCGGACAGGATGCGTCTGGAGAAGATTCAGGCGATCATCGCCGCTCTCCGTGGAGAGCGTTTCCGCTGGACTCCGACACGGCGCGTCTACATCGAGAAGAAAGGATCAGCAAAGAAGCGCCCGCTCGGAGTGACGTCGTGGACGGACAAACTGCTGCAAGAAGTGATCCGGCTCCTCCTGGAGGCGTATTACGAGCCGCAGTTCTCCGGCCACTCGCACGGGTTCCGACACGGACGAGGCTGCCACACTGCCTTGCAGAGCATCAGCCCTGGCTGGCGAGGTACGACATGGTTCATCGAGGGCGACGTCACCGACTGCTTCGGATCTCTCGACCATTCGATCATGAAGTCGATCCTGGCCGAAAAGATCCACGACGGCCGGTTCCTGCGCCTGATGGATGGACTCTTCCGGGCCGGATATCTGGAGGAATGGCGCTACCACTCGACGCTGAGCGGTTGTCCGCAAGGCGGTGTGATTTCACCTGTCCTTTGCAATATCTACCTGGACCGGCTGGACAAGCACATTGAGTCGAACCTGCTACCCGCCTACAACCGTGGAAAACAGCGCCAGTTCAACCGTGCATACATGCGGCTGCGCTACACCTACCGACGCCAGGAGAAGGCCGGGAACCGAGACATGGCAAGGATGCTGTGGCAACAGATGCAGCGGCTGCCCTCTCGCGATCCGGCCGATTCAGGGTTTCGGCGGCTTCACTACTGCCGTTACGCGGACGATTGGCTGCTTGGATTCACCGGTCCGAAGCTGGAAGCCGAGGAGATCAAGGCCAATATCGGCGAGTTCCTACGCAACGAGCTGAAGCTGGAACTCTCCCCGAGCAAGACTCTGATCACGCACGGGCGGACAAGTGCCGCCCACTTCCTCGGCTACGAGATCATAGTTCACCAGAGCGACACCAAGCACTCTCAACGCGGTTGGCGCAGCATCAATGCACAGATCGGGCTGAAAGTTCCCCGAGGTGTCGCACAGTCAAAGGCCAAGCCCTACCTACGACACGGCAAACCAATCCACCGGACTGAGCGCATGACCGACAGCGATTTCTCGATCATCGCTCAATACCAGGCGGAGTATCGGGGCGTTGTGAACTACTACCAACTGGCCATCAACCGGCACCAGTTCGAATGGCTGAAGTACGTCATGCAGTGCTCGCTGACCAAGACACTGGCGCACAAATACCGCATCAGTGTCCCCGAGGTCTACCGGCGCTACCGTGCCGTCCTGGCCACCGATCACGGTCCCCGCCAGGGACTGCAAGTGGTCATCGAGCGTGGTGACGACCGAAAGCCACTGGTAGCCCAGTGGGGAGGGATCTCCCTGGCCCGTAGAACCGTGGTCAAGGCCCTCGACGACCAACCTCCGAAGGTCTGGAACAACCAACGGTCCGAACTGGTACAACGGCTCCTCGCCGAGACCTGCGAGCTCTGCGGGTCCGGACGGAACATCGAGGTGCACCATGTTCGGCACCTCAAAGACCTTCAACCGAAAGGAAGGGCTCCCAAGCCCGAATGGGCCGAGCGCATGGCCAGCCGCCGTCGCAAGACCCTGGTCGTCTGCCGTCGCTGCCACCACGCCATCCACAACGGACAGCCGACGGGGCAGCACACGCGGAACACGACACTGGAGAGCCGGGTGCGGTCATAAGCCGCATGCCCGGTTCGGGAAGGGGCCGTCGGAAAAGGGCCCGAGCCCTGGGCACCTCGTCGGCGGCCTACTTCACCCTTCCCAACCGACGGTGCAACGTCGGTCTACTCGGTGACCTATCGATCACTCGGAAAAGTACGCCCTCTCACGTCCCAACCCGAGACCGATCCACAGATCTTGAGCATTGCTCGCCAGAGTCAACGCGGTCCCTCAACAGACGATCACGAGAGAGCCGAACGAGCATGACGCACCACTCCGCACCCCAAACCGCCTGGTTCAAGTCCTCCTACAGCTCGGAGAACGGAGATCGCCAGCCTCCACCTCACCGCCCGCATCGCCATCCGCGACTCCAAGACCCCCGACGGCCCCGTCCTGACCGTTCCTGTCACCGCCTTCACGGCGTTCCTCACCACCGCCCGCCACCGTTGATCCAGGTGTTCGTACGCTCATAAACACGGCTCTGACCAGCGAAAAGTCGTTTGATCGGGCCTTCGCCAGCCGATAGAGTCGGATGATGAAGGCCTCGGATTCCCTTGCGAGCTTGCCGAAAGCCGACCTGCACGTCCATCAGGAAGCCACTCGCTATCTCGATCTGATCCTGGCCGAACGCGAAGGCCGAATGCCGTACGACTGGTCGGCCTGGCGCCGGCGACTGGCGGCTGAGCTTCCGCCCGGCAAGGAGCGCTTGCGGCGGATCGGGTCGGTGCAGCCGGTTCCGCTCGAACACGACGAGGACGACGAGTTGTTCGTCGCGAGGTTCGCGGCGCTGATGCGCGACCACGCTGCCGCCGGCGCGTGTTACGTCGAGATTCGCTGCGGTGGTGAGGTCGTCACGCGCGACGGCTTCATGTCGATGTTTCGGCAAGCCGAGCAGCAGGTGCGTGCCGACTATCCGCGCCTGCGCGCCGAGCCGCTGGCGATCGTCATCCACACGGCGCAGGAACCCGAACGCGTGAACGCGTTCGCCGACGGCTGCATCCGCGCGGCGGGCGAAGGGCTGGCGGGGGTCGACTTTCTCTATGCGCCGTATGACACCGAGGCGGACTGGGCACCCCTGTACCGGCTGGCAGAGCGATTCGCCGAAGCCGGTCTGGGGATCACGGCGCACGCGGGCGAGGTGTCGACGGCCAACATCGCTGCCGCGGCCCGGATGCCGGGTCTGACCAGGATCGGACACGGCATCCACGCCGCGACGGACCCGGAGTTGCTGCACCTGCTGGTTGACCAGGGCGTCACGCTGGAATGCGCGTTGACGTGCAACGACTACTTCGGCGTTCTGCCGGAGATCGAGGAGCATCCGCTGCTGCGGCTGGTCGAGGCGGGCGTCGCGATCACCCTGGCCACGGACAATCCCGTCCAGCTCAGCACGACGATCGAGCAGGAGTACGCCGTGGCGGCCGGACTCGGCATGAGCGTCGAGCAGCTTGCCGGCTTCACCCGCAACGCGATCCGGGCGGCGTTCACTTCGGACGAACGCAAGTCCGCGATGCTCGGTGAGCTGGCCGGCGAATGACGCGAACATGCGTCCAGTCCTCGGGGCAAGGCGCTACTCACGCCGATCCGCGGCGGCGGTGAAACGCGCCGCGAGTGTCTCGACCGCGGCACGCAGTTCCTCTCCGCCCTCGACGCGGAAGGCGAACGGTAGCCGCGCCAGCCATTCCTGCGCGTACATGGCTGGGTTGCGAGTGCTGCCGACCAGCAGGCATCCGTCCCCCAAGGGTTCAAGCCGTCCCATCGGCGGCCGGATCCAGGGGGCCACCTCGGTCAGCTGGAGGTCGAACACCACGCGAGTGGAGAACTCCCATCCGAGGCCCAGGTTCTCCTCCAGCACCGCCACCGGGTCGAGACCTTCGGGTGGTTCGAACCTGTGCCCGGTCCGCCGGACAGCGCGGACCCGGTCGACCCGGTAAGTGCGGATTGCGTCCGCGCGATGGGAGTGGCACAGCAGGTACCAGCGCCCGTAGCGGACGACGAGGGACCAGGGATCCACCTCAGCCTCCCACTCGTTGCCGGCCTCGCTTCGGTACGTGACCCACACGCGGTGCCGGGCCGCGACGGCACCGACGAGTTCGCTGGTGATGGCCGGATCCGGGCGGGCCGAGTACGGGTCCGGTGCGGCCGACGCGTACTCCCGCAGCATTGCCGCATGGTGGCCGACGCTCTCGGGCAGCGCCTTGACGACCTTGCCCAGGGCGGTGCTGACCAGGTCGTCGGCACCGGCTGTGCTCGGCTGGCCGCTGAGTACGGCCATCACCAGGCCGAGGGCCTCGGCCTGCGTGAAATGCACAGGGGGCAGTCTCGTTCCGCGCCCCAGCCGGTATCCGCCATGCGGCCCCCGGGCCGACTCCACGGGAATGCCGGCCTCTCGGAGAATCTCGACGTATCGGCGCGCGGCTCGCTCCGTGACGCCCAGCCGTACGGCAAGTTCACCGGCCGTCGTACCGGGGCGGGCCTGGATGATCTCCAGGGCGCGCAGGGCTCGCGCGGTGGGGCTGAGATCGTTCGGCACCTGAGCAGGCTAATCCGCTCCGCTGAGCTCCGGGGTCAAAGGAGTCCGCGGGAACCGGCAGTGGATTGTCCGGATCTGCTCCTACGGTGACATCCGTGAGGCAGAAGAAGGGGAACTGATCATGAACATCCTGCTCATCGGCGGCCTGTGGCTGAACGGATCCGTGTGGGGCCGTGTCGCCTCCGCGCTGGAGGCGCTCGGCCATCGCCCTGTGCCGCTCACCCTCCCGGGCCAGGGGGACGGCGCCGCGTCCGCCACGCTCGACGACCAGGTGGAGACGGTGCTCGCCGCTGTGGACGCGGCGCCCGGCAAGCTCATGGTGGTGGGGCATTCCGCCGCCTGCTCGCTGGCCTGGCTGGCCGCTGACCGGCGGCCGGGGCGACTGGCCAAGGTCGTCCTCATCGGCGGCTTCCCGTCCCCCCACGGTCAGCTGTACGCCGACTTCTTCGAGGTGAGGGACGGCATCATGCCCTTCCCGGGCTGGAGCCCGTTCGAGGGGCCGGACGCCGCCGACCTCGACGACGAGGCCAGGCGAGAGTTCGCGGCTGCCGTGATCCCCGTGCCCCAAGGCGTGGCCAGGGGCGTGGTGCGGCTGGCGGACGACCGGCGGTTCGACGTCCCGGTGGTGGTCGTATGCCCGGAGTTCACGCCCGCACAGGCTCAGGAGTGGATCAACGCTGGCGACGTCCCGGAGCTGGCCCGGGCCAAGCACCTCGACTTCGCCGATATCGACTCCGGCCACTGGCCCATGGTCACCAAGCCTGCCGAGTTGGCCCGGATCCTGGCTGCGGCAGCCAACGCGGCCTGACGGGGGTGACTGCTGGCCAGGTTGCGCGGCGGGCGGACGGTGTGAGTCGGCCGGCGTACCGGCCCGGGTCCTCGCCAGCCTACGACGGAGACCCCATCCGAGTCTCTGCGCTGAATGACCCAGAGCCGCTCAGCCCTGCCCTCGGCAGACAGCCGCCGCGTACGCCGTGGGCCCGTCACCAGTCCGGTGGTGCCGTGGGGGGTTGGGCGCGGTGAGCCTGCAGCAGTTCGCGATCGATGTGGTGCAGCGTGTCGGGGAACGGGCTGGCGTCGACAGGGTGCAGGCCGAGGTCGCGGCGGGCGGCGTTGAGGAAGTCGCGTTCGGCGGTGAACAGGGCTTCGTCCAAGTGGGAGGGGACGTGACCCGCGCCGTGGACGGCTCGGGCAACCGCGACGCGGCGGGCGATGCTCGTCAGCAGGTGTGCGTGGTCGACGGTGTGCTGGTCGCGGGCGGTCAACTGCACTTCGGTGAAGGCCGACTCCATGGCGTCCTGGTGCGCGGCGCCGTCCGTACCGATGCCCGGGACCAGGCGTTCGCCGTCAGGGTGAAACCACACCTCGACGTCGGCCTGAGGGCCGGCCACGTAGCCGCGGTAGCGCCTCACCGCCGCGACGAGACCGCCGTAGGTCGCCCGCCGCGCATCCCGCCAGGCCCGGGCGTCCTCGCGTTTCCAGGCACGCTCCTGGGCACGAGAGGTGAGCGCACCGCCCAGACCGACTCCGGCCAGGGTGGTCAGCCCAGCAATCCACACCGCGAGGTCCACGCCCACCTCCCGCTACTCCGCATGCCCGGGCCCCCGGTCGGCGAGGCTGCCCCGGGCGTCGTCGAGGTCCCGTCCAGCATCCTGGCCGGCGGCGAAGCGTCGGTAGGTCTCGGTGTCCTGGCCATCTGCGCTTTCCCTCCCTCGACGGGTTTCTCGCCTCCAATGGACGATCCCGCCGGTGAAGACCGTTCCCCTGACCTAGCCAGGGCGAACGGGCTCATCGGTGTGGACACCAACGCCGACCACTTCGCAGCGTGGCGTCTGGACGAGCACGGCAACCCGATGGGGGAGCCCCGCCGATTCTTCTACGACCTCGACGGGCCAGCCACCTACCGGGACGCCCAGGTGAGGCACGCCCTCACCCGCCTCCTTCGCTGGGCACGGCGCGAAGGCGTCTCCGTCGCGATCGAGGACCTGGACTTCGACGCGGAGAAGACGCGAGCACGGCCGCAGCAAGCAGTTCCGCAAGCTGATCTCCGGCATGCCCGTCGCCAGACTGCGGGCACGGCTCGTGTCCATGGCCGCCGAACTCGGCATCACCGTCGTCGTCGACCCCGCCTACACCTCCCGCCGGGGCGCCGAGCACTGGCAGAAGCCCCTCAGCAGCAAGAACCGCAAGACCACCCGCCACGACGCCGCCGGCGTCGCGATCGGGCGACGCGCTCTCGGCGCACCGCGCTCGGCGACGGCGAGCACGGTGTCGTACGTCGCGGCGCCCGGCTCCGGGCCCGGCAGGGCCACGGTCGCGGCGGCCGAGGTGACCCGGAGCGCGGCGCCCGGCTCCACGGTGACGGACAGCCGCAGCCGATCGCCGCCCAACGGCGCGGTCATCGCCCCGACAACGGTGACCCGGAGCCATTGTCAGATCCTGTGTATCGATGAGTGTGGTCGGACTTCCCAGGTCGGCCGTTGGAGCTGATCGTTGAACACGATGATGTCGGCGTGGTCCGTTGGGTGGGCTGTGGCGAAGTAGAGCTGCTGGGAGGGGATATAGCGGTTGCGCCAGGACCTTTCGATTTCGGCGGTGTCGGCGGTGGATCCGGCCAGCGCTGTGCCTCGGTCCCGGGCGCGCTCTACCGTCTGCTCGAATGGGACGGACACGAAGACGCGCAGGTCCCACCGGTCGATGAGTTCTGGGCGCAGGAGGAAGACGCCGTCGAAGAGCACTACGGCGTCTGCGGGGGCGGTCCTGGCCGGCAGGGACGATGAGGTGTCGGTGTCTGTGTCGTAGACCGCGTGTTGGAACCTTCGGTCTCCGCCTGGGCCCAGCGGGTCGAGCAGGACCCGGCACAGCGCGGCGTGGTCGTGGGCGTCGAAGTAGCAGCCTTCGGCCGAGTACTGGCCGCGTCGGTAGCGCTGTGCACGGGGGAAGAGGAAGTCGTCGATGGTCGCGCGGATGACGTCGCGGTCCTGCGCGCGCAGGACGACAGCGAGTTCCTCGGCCAGCGTGGTCTTGCCGGCGGCGGGCGGCCCGTCGATGGCGACCCTCAGCGGGTGCGCGGTCGTGACAGACCTGATCGCCTCGGCCAGCCGACTGATGAGCTCGCCGCGGGTGCCTTGGTCCATTGCTCCCTCTCTCACGGTGTCTCTGTCTAGCACCGCACGTCAGGCTGCGGTCGCCGGCTCGCGTTGACCGCGCGCCAGCGGGCCTGGGCGGACTGGATGGAGGTTGAAGGCCATGGGCAGGCCGGCGGCTCGGGGCCCGGGCCCTTTGGTGACCTTGGTGCGGTGCCGGACCGTGGCGAAGGTGGACTCGATCAGCGCGGGCAGCTCATCGGTCACCTTGGCGACGGCCGCCTCTCCCTGCACCAGAATCTGATCCGAGTCGGGGTCCTCGTACAGCATGGGGCATCCGCTGTTGCCGGAGTTGGTTCCGACGAACCTCAGCCGCCTGACCATCTGCGCTCCCTCCCTCGACGACTCCCTCGCCTCCAGGATGACGACCGACTGACGCGGAGTCACCAGACAATCACTCAACGAACAAAGTGGAGTCACTGCGCGTCAGGAAGGAGGCGCCGGCGGCCAGCAGCCGGTCGAGGGCGAGGGCGTCGGGGGCCACGGCGGTGATCAGGGCGGCCGGGCCGGGCAGTGGGGTGAGCACGGCGGTGTCGCCGAGGAGCACGGGTTCGGCGGGCTTCTCGGCGAGCGCCGGGTCGACCACCAGGAGCTGGCCGGCCGCCCGGTGCCGGTCGAGGATCGCGCCGCCGTCCCAGCCGGGGGCGCCGGGTCCGTAGGACAGCTCCTGGTCGAGCAGCGGCCGGCCGGCGTGGCGGACGGTGAGCCGGCCGGCGTACCGGCCCGGGTCCTCGCCGGCCCGGCCCAGCACGAGGCGCTCGCGCAGCACCAGCCGGGCGCCGGCCCCCAGGTCCACCCGGGTGGTCGCGACGAGATGGCTGCCGCGGGCGGAGACCACCGGCTCGGGCAGCCAGTGCAGTTCGGCGTCCTCGGCGACGGAGAGCACGGTGTCGTACGTGGCGGCGCCGGGCTCCGGACCTGGCAGGGCCACGGTCGCGGCGGCCGAGGTGACCCGGAGCGCGGCGCCCGGCTCCACGGTGACGGTCAGCCGCAACCGATCGCCGCCCAACGGCGCGGTCATCGCGCCGACGACGGTGACCTGCGCGTACGGTCCTGCCGCCCGGGTGCGGCGCAGCGCCAGCGGCCCGTCGCCGCGCAGCACCGGCAGCGCGCCGCCGGGGGCCGCGACGATCCGGGCGTCGGCGGTGACCGTCACGCCCGGGCCCAGGCGGCGAGCCGGGCGAGCACCCAGTCGGCGACCGGCCGGACGCCGTCGGGTGCGGTCAACGAGGTGAACACCACGGGCAGGTCGCCGCGCTGGGCGGCCGCATCGCGGGCCATCAGCTCCAGGTCCGAGCCGACGTACGGGGCCAGGTCCGTCTTGTTGACGACGAGGAGGTCGGCGGTGGTGACGCCGGGGCCGCCCTTGCGGGGGATGTCGTCGCCGGCGGCCACGTCGATGACGAAGATCTGGGCGTCCACCAGCCCGGTCGAGAAGGTGGCGGTGAGGTTGTCGCCGCCGGACTCCACCAGCACCAGGTCCAGCGGCCCGGTGCGTTCCTCCAGGTCCTCGACGGCGTCCAGGTTGGCGGAGATGTCGTCGCGGATCGCGGTGTGCGGGCAGGCGCCGGTCTCCACGGCGCTGATCCGCTCGGCGGGGAGCACGGCGTTGCGCAGCAGGAAGTCGGCGTCCTCGCGGGTGTAGATGTCGTTGGTGACCACGGCGATGGCCAGCCGGTCGCGCAGGGCGCGGCAGAGCGCGGCGACGGTGGCGGTCTTGCCGGAGCCGACCGGACCGCCCAGGCCGATGCGCAGCGCCCGCCGACCCCCGCCGGGCAGCATGGCGCTCGCGGCGTGGCTGTGCCGCTGGGGGAACGTCTCGGGGTGGTCGAGGTGCATGGCGGGCTCCCTGGTGTCGAACGGGGCGGGGCGGGCGTCGGCGGCGGCTAGGACGCGAACAGCCGGACGGGCCAGGTCGCGTGGTGTTCCGCGGCGATGTCGAGCAGCGGCGCGGACGCGGCGGGCAGGGCGTCGGTGCCGCGTTCGGCGACCCCGGCCGCGTCGGCCGCCGCTCGTTCGGCGACGGCGTCCATGTCGTCGGCGAGCCGGGCGAGCAGCGCGGCGGCGTCGAACGGATCGAGGCTGAGCAGCCGGACGGCGGCGCTGGCCGGCGATCCCGCGGCGTCGTAGGCGGCGGCCCTGGCGGCGTCGCGCGGTTCGAGCCCGGCGGACCTGGCGGCGAGGCCGAGGACCAGGGGCTGGTGCGGTCCGGGGCGGAGGGGGGCGAGCGCGTCCAGTTCGGGCGACGGCCAGGCGGCGCGGGCGGCGCGCAGCAGCTGGCGGCCGAGCCGGCGCGAGGTGGCGCGCAGCGCCGGCGCGGGCGTGCGGGCGTCGGCGGCGGCGTCCAGCTCCGCGAGGTCGTGCCCGGCGCAGGCGGCGGCGGCCAGGGCCGCCGCGACCAGGCCCGTGGTGTGCAGCCGGCCCCGGCAGAACGCGGCCAGCGACGCCGGCCCGGTGACCCGGCCGGCGCGGACCGCGGCCTCGACCCCGCCGGAGTGCGCGTGCGCCCCGGCGGGGAACCGGCCGTCCGCCAGCAGCAGCAACGCGGCGCTCGCTCCCGTCGTCACGGCCCTCACCTCAGAACAGGAAGTAGCGCTGGGCCATCGGAAGCTCGGCGGCCGGCTCCGGGGTGACCGGCTCGCCGTCGATCGTGACGGTGAAGCTGTCGGGGTCCACGGTGACCTCGGGACGGGCGTCGTTGAGCCGCATGTCGGCCTTCCCGACCCGCCGGGTGTCGCGGGCGGGGACGAGCCGCTTGCCGAGGTCGAGTCGCTCGGCGAGTTGGTCGTCAAGCGCCAGCGGGCTGACGAAGTTGACCGAGTTGGCGGCGGGGGCCCGGCCGTGCGCCCCGAACATCGGCCGCGGGAGCACCGGCTGCGGGGTGGGGATAGAGGCGTTGGCGTCACCCATCTGGGCCCAGGCGATCTGCCCGCCCTTGATCACCAACCGCGGCTTGACGCCGAAGAACGCCGGGTCCCAGAGCACCAGGTCCGCGAGCTTGCCCGCCGCGACGGAGCCGATCTCGTGGTCGAGGCCGTGCGCGACCGCGGGGTTGATCGTGTATTTAGCGACATAACGACGAACCCGCATGTTGTCCGCCAACCCGTCGCCCGGCAGCGCGCCGCGCCGCCGCTTCATCACGTGCGCGGTCTGCCAGGTGCGCAGCACCACCTCGCCGACGCGCCCCATGGCCTGGGAGTCGGAGGAGATGATCGAGATGGCGCCCAGATCGTGCAACACGTCCTCGGCGGCGATGGTGGTGGGCCTGATCCGGGACTCGGCGAACGCCAGATCCTCGGGAACGGCGGGGTTGAGGTGATGGCACACCATCAACATGTCGAGATGTTCCTCGACCGTGTTGACGGTGTGCGGCCTGGTCGGGTTGGTGGAGCTGGGCAGCACGTTGGGCTCGGAGACGACCGTGATGATGTCGGGCGCATGCCCGCCGCCGGCGCCCTCCGTGTGGTAAGCGTGGACCGAGCGCCCGGCGATCGCCGCCAGCGTGTCCGCGACGAACCCGGCCTCGTTCAGCGTGTCGGTGTGGATGGCGAGCTGGGCGCCGCTCTCCTCGCACACCCGCAGACAGGCGTCGAGGACCGCCGGGGTGGCCCCCCAGTCCTCGTGGATCTTGAACCCCAGGGCGCCGCCGCGGAGCTGGCTGAGCAGGGCGTCTCGGGAGACGGTGTTGCCCTTGCCCAGCAGCCCGAGGTTCACCGGCTGCCCGTCCATCGCCGCGAGCATCCGGGCCAGATGCCAGGACCCCGGGGTGACGGTGGTGGCCTTGGTGCCCTCGGCGGGTCCCGTGCCGCCGCCGACGAGCGTGGTGATGCCGGAGCCCAGGGCCTCCGCGACCTGGGTCGGGGAGATGAGGTGGACGTGGGCGTCGACGCCGCCGGCGGTGAGGATCAGGCCGTTGCCGGCGATGATCTCGGTCTCCGGGCCGATCACCAGATCCGGGTGCACCCCGTCCATGGTGTCCGGATTGCCGGCTTTGCCCAGTGCGGTGATCCGGCCGTCCCTGATGCCGACGTCCGCCTTGACGACGCCGCCGTGGTCCACCACCACCGCGCCGGTGATCACGGTGTCCGGGGTGCCCTCGGCGCGGGTGGCGCGGGCCTGGCCCATGGACTCCCTGATGACCTTGCCGCCGCCGAACACCGCCTCGTCGCCGGCCCGTCCTGGTCCGCCGGCCAGGTCCTCCTCTATCTGGATCAGCAGGTCGGTGTCGGCCAGCCGGATCCGGTCGCCGGCGGTCGGCCCGTACAGGTCGGCGTACCGCGGGCGGCTCAGCTCAGCCATCGAGCGCTCCCCCGGTCTCGCCGCGCAGACCGTGGACCACCCGGCGGCCGGCCAGCGGGACCAACTCGACCTCCACGGGCACGCCGGGCTCGAACCGGACGGCTGTGCCGGCGGCGATGCCCAGCCGCCGGCCGTGGGCGGCGGCGCGGTCGAAGTCGAGGCCGGGGTTGGCCTCGGCGAAGTGGTAGTGCGAGCCGACCTGAACGGGCCGGTCGGCCACGTTCCGCACCACGAGTCGGGTGACCGGGGCGCCCTCGTTGAGCGGCACCGGGGCCTCGGCGAACAGGATCTCTCCGGGTATCACGGGCACCTCTCCAACGGTCCACGGAACGGCTCGGACGGGACGCGGGCGGCAAGCTCGGGCGACGTGCGCGGGGCGGCGCGGATGACGGGCGCGGGGCGGGGCGGCGCGGGGCCGGAACGAGGGGGGTGGTGCGGGGCGGCTCAGGCGATCGGTTCGTGCACGGTGACGAGCTTCGTCCCGTCCAGGAAGGTGGCCTCCACCTGTACGTCCCTGACCATCTCGGGAACGCCCTCCAGCACGTCGGCCCGGCCGAGCACCCGGCGGCCCGAATCCATCAGCTCGGCGACGGTCCGGCCATCCCGCGCGCCCTCCAGCACGTGGGCGGTGATCATCGCCACCGCCTCCGGATGGTTCAGCCGCAGTCCGCGGGCCCGCCGTTTGGCGGCCACGTCCGCCGCCACATGGATCAGCAGCCGCTCCTGCTCGCGCGGGGTCAAGTGCACGCGTTCCACCTCACCGTCGTCCTGCCCGTCCTCATGCCCGCCAGCACCGTCATCACCGCCGTCACCGCCGTACGAAAACGCGCCAGCCAGTGGAGGCTAGTGGGACCTCGTTACGATGGCGTTACTTCCATTCAGAAGTATTCGCGCATCACGGTGACCGATTGTGACAGAGATCAAAGGATTGGCCCGGGACCCGACCGGCAAGGCACGCTAGGGGGAGCGGGGCGCAGCGACACACGAGCGAGACGAAAGCCAGACGAGGGAGTTCCATGAAGATCGGGATCGTCGGAGCCACCGGTCAGGTCGGCGGCGTGATGCGCAGGATTCTGGCCGAGCGGAAGTTCCCGGTCGACCAGCTCCGACTGTTCGCGTCCGCACGCTCGGCGGGCCGCTCGTTGCCGTGGCAGGACGAGGAGATCACCGTCGAGAACGCCGCCACGGCGGACTACTCCGGACTGGACGTCGTGCTCTTCTCGGCCGGCAAGAGCACCTCCCGCGCGCTGGCCGAAAAGGTCGCCTCGGCGGGGGCCGTGGTGATCGACAACTCCTCCGCATGGCGCATGGACCCGGACGTCCCCCTGGTGGTCTCCGAGGTCAACCCGCACGCGCTCGCCCGGCGGCCGAAGGGCATCGTCGCCAATCCGAACTGCACCACGATGGCCGCGATGCCGGTGCTCGGCCCGCTGCACGCGGAGGCCGGCCTCACCAGCCTGGTCGTCGCCACCTACCAGGCCGTGTCCGGCAGCGGCGGCAGCGGCGTGGCGGAGCTCGACGAGCAGGCCAGGGCCGCGGTCGCCCAGGGCGCCACCAGCCTCACCCACGACGGGGCCTCGCTCGACCTGCCGGACCCCGCGGTCTACGCCCGGCCCATCGCCTTCAACGTGCTGCCGCTGGCCGGCTCCCTCGTCGACGACGGGCTGGCCGAGACGGACGAGGAGCAGAAGCTGCGCAACGAGAGCCGCAAGATCCTGGAGATCCCCGACCTGAAGGTCTCCGGCACCTGCGTCCGGGTCCCGGTGTTCACCGGGCACTCGCTGCAGGTGCACGCGGCGTTCGAGCGTCCGCTCTCCCCGGAGCGCGCCAGCGAGCTGCTCGCCGGGGCGGACGGCGTCGAGCTGTCCGATGTCCCCACGCCGTTGCAGGCCGCCGGCCGGGACCCGAGCTACGTGGGCCGCATCCGGCGCGACGAGACCCGGGAGAACGGCCTGGCGCTCTTCCTCTCCAACGACAACCTCCGCAAGGGTGCGGCGCTCAACACGGTCCAGATCGCCGAGCTGGTCGCGGCCGAACACACCCACGCCTGACGGCGCGACCCGGGTGTTCGGGGGCCGCGGGTCGTTCGACCCGCGGCCCCCGAACACCCAACGCGCCGCCGCGGGCGAAGCCCCGCGCGCTCCCCCACCCGGCTGCTCGCCGTGGACCCCCGCCGTCCCGCCGTGTCACCGCGCCAACCGGGCCACGCCGCCACGCACCGCGCCGCGCGACCCGACACGGCCCTGTTCTCCCGAGAGGAGGCGATGGGCATGGTGCGTTCGTCAGGAGTGTCGCTGTCCGAGCGAGTGGCGAGGGTGCCGTGCAGGGCGGGGTCGCTGACGAGCACAGTGACGCCTCTCCAGCTGCAGTGTCCTATGTCGACCCGCTCGAAGACGTGCGGGTACGACACGATGTCGTCGGGGAACTCGGCAGCCATGCGCTGGAACTCCGGGCTGCCGAACGCCGTGGCAGGAGCCTCGGTCGACTCCCAGACCGAGCGTTCATCAGGAGTCGACTGCCCGCCGTTCCCTTGTGCATCTGCAGGGAGACGAATCCCGGCTGAGCCTTCATGAACTCCGCCTGCCTCCGAAAGAGGGTCAGGAACGCCTCGATCCTCCTTCGGAACCAAGAAGGTGTTGGCCAGGACGATGGGCCCGGTCTCCTCCTTGAACTGCGCGAACACACTTCCTCCCGCAATCGGTTGTCCCGAGGCACCGAGGCCGGCCACCGCCGTACTGGCGGATCGGGGATCAACGATGGTGGGACGGGGAGGGCCGGGACGGCGTCACACGGTGAAGACGCGCTCGACTTCGTCGCGCTGCGTGTGCAGGTCCCAGTAGAGGGGGGCGACCTCCTCGGCCGAGGCCGCCGGTACTCCGGGCGGGCCGTCCGTGCCGATCCACACGCCGATGGCGACGTGCGCGGCCTGGACGCCGGTGTCGGCCAGTTCCTTGTGCAGGCTGAGTACCCAGTTGCGCAGCGCGGCCTGGGCGGCGTTGAGGTTGCCGAGCATCGGAGTGGGGTCGACCGAGCCAGCGCCGTTGGTGTAGAGCAGGGTGCCCGCGCCGGCCTCGCGCATTGCGGGCAGCACGGTCCGTGTGGCGGCGATGGCCCCGTAGAGCAGGAAGTCCATCGCCCACTGCACATCGGACGGGTTGGTCTCGGACGGAGCGGTGAGCGGCGTGGATTCGAGGCTCCCGGCTGGGGAGTACTCCAGGACGTCGATGCCGGCGAAGCGGGTGGCGGCGTCCTGGAGCGCCTGGGTGAGTGCGTCAGGGTCGAGTACGTCCGCGGGGAACGCGGCGACGGTGATGCCTTCGGCGTCGAGCCGGCCGGCCAGGTCGTTGAGTTTGTCGCGGTTGCGGGCGATAAGAGCGACGTCGAAGCCGTGGGAGCCGAAGGTACGGGCGATGGCCAGGCCCATACCGGGGCCGGCTCCGACGATGGCGATGCTGGGCACTGTGAATCCTTTGCTGGGAAACCCGTTGGGAAAGGGGTGGTTCAGGCGACGGTGAGCGCGATCTTGCCGAGGTGCTGGCGCCGAACGCGGCGAACGCCTCGCCAGCCTGCTCCAGGTCGTAGGCAGAGATCACCAACACCTTGAGGGCCACTGCGGACGAAGCCGGCCTCCGGACCCGGCTCGGCGGTGGCGATCACGCGCGGGAGCAGCTCTACGAGCGCATTCCAGGTAGTGGAGTGGGCCGGGCGCGGGGCGCATGCCGTTGTCGGTGCCCTCACCGCCCGTAGTCGTCGACGAAATGGTTGTCGTGGGCTTCGTGAAGCCGGCTCAGGTCACGCTCGTTCACAGTGGCGAGCTGTGCGAAGTACTCCTCCCGCGGTACACCTGGCGAGAGTGCCATCAGGAGGGTGGCAGGTTCGGCGCGCTCCTTCCGGAGGGCGTGGACGTCACCCACCGCGGCATGCGCGGTGTCGCCGGGCCGCAGCGTTCGCCAGGCCTGCCCATCGAAGTAGTCGACTTCACCTTCTTCGACGATGAAGGTCTCGCTGAAGGTCGCGTGAAAGTGCGGGGCAGGTCCCCGGCTGGCGGGCGACATGCGCCACCGGTAGATGCTCACGATCCCGCTGGTCTCCGCCGGACTCGCGAGGATTCCGATGGTCGATCCGCTGGCGCCCAGCCGGATCGTTCGCGTCTGTTGGGCTCGCTCGGGTTCCTTGGAACACCGGGCAATCGACTCCGTGTCGGTCATGACCCGAGTCTCGAGGCTTCGCCGCTTTGCTCGCGCTCACTTCGGCGGTGGCCTAACAATAGTGCGATGATCCGCTACCGATTGGGCGTTGGTGCTGCGAGTGTGCGGTGGGCGATGTCGCCGATCCACGAAGTGGTCAGTCTTGCCCAGCTCTTGACCGAACCGCAGCGTCACCCGATGTTCCACCCCTGGCTTCGCCGTCGCCGCCGTCTCTCGCTCCCCGACCTGGGGGCGCTCACGGTCTTCATGGCCGATGGCGCGTATCGACCCGACTTCCTTGACCCATCGCCGATGTCCAGTGAGCCAACGTTCGAGGAAGGCATGGATGCCCTCCTCGCCGCGCCGGCGGACCAGACGTACGCCGAGCTGGTCGACGCGACGATGGGGCGCGGGGCAGAAGTGGGCCGCCGACTGCTCGCCGACCCTGACCGAGCCAGGTCCGAGGCCGCCGATGCGCTGCGCCGTCTCTGGAGGGCAGTTGTAGAACCGGAATGGCCGTCCATGCGGCAGGCATTGCGTGCCGAGATGCTGGATCGGGCCATCCAGGTCAACCGCAAGGGGCTGCGCGCAGTCCTTCCGCGCCTGCACCCTTCCGCTGCGTGCGAAGGCGACACCATCACCGTCGAGAAGACCGTCGACATCGACGTCGACTGCCCTGAAGGACTCATTCTCGTACCGTCACTGTTCATCTCCGACCGGATGCAGTGCACCACCTCGGACCACTGGACTCCGGCGATCTATTACCCGGCATCCGGGCGGTACCTCTGGGCGGCACCTCCCACTCCGAGGTCGCTTGACCGTCTTCTGGGGGTGACTCGATCGAGGATCCTGGCCGCGCTCGCCACTCCGCTGCAGACGACCGTTGTGGCCAGGCTGGTGAGCGTCACCCCCCCGACTGCCAGCGAACACCTGGCAATCCTGCGAGACGCCGGGTTGATCGACAGCAGCCGGGCCGGTCGCACGGCCACGCACGAGCTCACCAAGGCTGGACGTGCTCTCCTGGACGCAGCCTCGCCGCGGCCATGACAGATCGGGGAGCTGCTGGTGGTCAGTCAAGCGCGGCGCCTACCGCAGCCAACCCCCTCGGCGGCCCGCACGACGCCGTCGCCGACTGCAAGCCGCTGCCCGCGAAGCCCGAACAGATGAGCCCAGCCGTCCCCGCCGACCGCTGGCGATCTTCACCGGAGGCGAACGGAGATGCTGGCCGGGCAGCTGCTGTTCGCGTTCTTCGCGGCGATGGCGGAGACCGAGCGGGAGAACATCCGGGAGTCGACGCTGAAGGGGCTCGACACCGCGGCCGCATGGGCAAGTACGGCGGCCGGCCACCCGTCATCACCGACGACATGGTGCACACCGTGCTGCGGCGCCGGGCACTCGGTGAGTCCGTCGAGCAGATCCAGTCTGCCTGTTCATCCCCACCGGCAAGCGCAAGGAACAGCCCTCTCGGTCGCCGAGCATCTACCCGGCGCTCGCCGAGCACGCCAAGCGCGAGGCGTACCCCAAAGCCGTCGAACAGGCCCACACCGACTTCGCCGCCCTCCAGGTCGTCAAGTCCCTGGGCTCCGCCTCACCATCCCTGACCGAGCGTCACTCTGACTACAGAGAGCTACTTGTCACTTCGCCGTAGTTTCGGGAGAACATGGCCGACACGCCGACCCGCCAGGACGCGGCGCACGGCGAAACGAGCGACACCACCCCGACCCACACCGCCGCGTCACCCCGCCAACCGAGGGACGCGGTCACGCACCGCGAGGGCAGACGCGACCCTCCCCCAGGCCCTGAGGGCCTGGGTGGGTGCCCCCAGCGACGCCCGTCCCGGCGCCCACCGGCCCCTGCGGGATGGGCAGCACCGGCCGCACCCCACCAACCCTGGCGTCCCGCGAGCCACATGCCGCCGCCCGGAGAAGGCGACCCGACACGGCCCTGCCCGGCCCGTCGTTCAGCCGCTACAGCCGCACGGGAAGCGCCATGCGCCTAGCAGTCGCAGGAGCAGCAGTCGCAGCAGTCACCGCAGTCGCTTTTGTCGCTCCGGTTCTTCTTGTTTCGCCGGCAGCAGCCCTTGCGCCATTTGCCCGAGCACGGGTCCCGGTAGTCGTCGCGGCAGCACACCTGACAGGTACAGCACAGCAGCGTCCAGCTCCCGCATCCGGCGAGGAGGCCGTGCTGGCCGGACGGCCGCTTCGGCGGCGCGCCCGGCGGCATCCCGGGTGGCGGCGCGTCGTACGGCGAGCCGCCACCGGGCGGGCCGTACGCCCCCTGGGCGCCCGCCGCCCCCGTGTGCTCGCAGCCGGTGCCGAAGGCCCGGTCCACCGCGCGCGGCAGCTCGTGCACCAGCAGCTCGTGGAGCAGCTCGTCGTCCTCGAACTCCACCTCGCGCAGCGCCAGCCGGACCCCGTACGCCGCGTCGTCGCACAGCCGCCGCACCTCGGCGAGCGGCGTGCCCGTGGCCGCGATCGGGTTCCACGCCCCGGCCGCCCGGTCGGCCTCCAGGTCCTCGACCGCGTCCAGCAGATGCGCGAGTCGGCCGAAGAGCCGGCCGACCTCCGCGAGCGACTCGGCGTTGGTCGGCCGGCCGGCCAGCCACGCGGTGTGCGCGACGGCCGCGGCCGTGGCGGTCTCGGTCGGCTCGGTGACGGCCAGCAGCGAGGTGCCGGGGCCGGTCAGCGACTCCAGGTCCTGCTGCCGTTCCACCGCGGCCACCAGCACGTCGGTGTCGAAGCCGAGCGCCGCCCCGCTGCGCGCGGCGGCCCGGTCCCAGCCGCGCGCCACCCGGCCGGCCGCGGAGGCCAGCGTGCGGCGGCGCAGCAGGCCGTCGCCGTCGAGCACGTGGTCCCGGATCTTGGCGGAGGCCAGCAGCAAGGAAACCGCCGCGGCCAGCCGGGCGCCCTCGCCCCGCGCCACCGAGGCGGTGCGCATGCCGCGCAGCGGACAGGGTCCCGCGGTGCGGCGCAGTTCGCCCGGCGCCCGCCGGATCTGCGCGTCGTGCAGGACGGATATCAGCAGCCCGTCGTAGTTGGTGGCGAGGCGGGCGGACTGCCCGTGCGTGCCGCGCAGGGCCAGGCACAGCCCGCACAGGTGGGCCAGCCATTCGGTGTGCATCCCGTCGGACAGCCGATGCTGGCACGGCCTGATGATGCCGAACATGTTCTCCCCCGTCGTTCCTTTCGGGCCGAAGCCCCAGAAGCCCCCGGCCGCGCGGGCCGGGGGCTTCCGTAGTCTGCCACTCGGCTGGGAGCGGCGGGTGGTTCACATCACGGCAGCGTGGCGCCGGTCGCGGCCAGCGCGTCCGTCACCGGCTGGAAGAACGTGGTGCCACCGGAGGAGCAGTTGCCGCTGCCGCCCGAGGTCAGGCCGAGCGCGGTGCTGCCCGCGAAGAGCGCGCCACCGCTGTCACCCGGCTCGGCGCAGACCGTGGTCTGGATGGTGCCGTCCACGGTGCCCTCGGGGTACGACACGGAGACGTCCACGCCGGTGACCTCGCCGCCGTGCACACCGGTCGTGCTGCCGCTGCGCTCGACGGCCTGGCCCACCACGGCGTCACCGGCGCCCGTGATGTCCTGGAAGGTGCCGTCGTACAGGTCGACCGAGCTCGGGTGGTCGATGTCGGCGGTGTACTCGACCAGCGCGTAGTCGCTGCCCGGGAACACACTGTCGACCACGGTGCCGATCTCGCCGCCGCCCGAGGAGTCGGACCAGCTGGCGGAGATGTTGCCGCAGTGCCCGGCGGTCAGGAACGCCGGAGCGCCGCCGACCGAGACGTTGAAGCCGAGCGAGCAGCGGGCGCCGGACGCGTAGATCGCGTCGCCGCCCTCGATGAACGGAGCGAACTCGCCCGCGACGGACTCCAGGGTGGCCATGCCGTCCAGATCGGCGACGGCGTTCTCCACCTGGGCGAGCTTGTCGCCGGTCACGGTGCTGTCCACGGTGACCAGGACGGTGTTGCTCACCGGGTCGACCGACCAGGCGGTGCCGGGCACCGCGAACTCGTCGACCTGCGCCTTGACGTCGCTCAGCTCGGCCAGCGTGTGGTCCACCAGCCGGGCCTCGGCGCCGGCCGCCTCCACGGCCTCCACCGCCGAGTCGTCGACGACGTTCACCACGAGCTTCTCGGCGTCCGCGTCGTAGTAGGTGCCCGCGGCCGCCGCGCCGAGTTCGTCGGTGAGGGTGGTCGCCAGCGTGCCCGCCTGCTCGGAGGACAGCACCTGAATGCCGTCGGACGTCTCCTGTGCGGGGGCGGCGTTCGCCTGCGAGATGGCGAAGCTTCCGGCTACCAGGGCCGCGATGCCGGTCGCCGCGATCGCCAGGCGCTGCGTTGACTTGCGTCGGTGTGTCACGCTCTTTTCCTCCTGTGGGGGTTGGAGCCAAGGCTCCGGAGAGCACGGACCCGTGCGTACCGGTACGGTCCGGCCGCACCTAGTCACGTCCATGCCAAGCGGTCTGGCGAGTATCGCGAGCCCACCAGGGAGCGCACAAGGAACAAGTTCGCGCCCCGGCCATATCAACACACCTTTGCAGGAAATCGGTGCGAGGCATCCACAACACTCCCGGCATTCCTGCCGTGGGGCGACACTCAGGGCACCACTCGCGTGCGGAAGAAAGCGGTCCGTTACTGCGAACGACGCGGAGGGACAGACCCGAGGACGAGATGTGTGGCCTAGACCTGGCTGGAAACGGGCACTAGCCGCCCGCTCACCGCATCTCGACGTCCGGATTTCGTGACACTGCCCCCGCCCGGCGGACCGGGCGGGGGCAGTTCGACCGGCGCCTAGGCGCCGAGGAGAGCGTCGCCTGACGTCAGGAGACGGTCACGCCGTAGGCGTTCAGGGCCTCGACGACGGGCTGGAAGTACGTCACGCCACCGCGGGAGCAGTTGCCGCTGCCACCGGAGGTCAGACCCAGCGCGGTGTTACCGGAGAACAGCGGACCGCCACTGTCGCCGGGCTCGGCGCACACGTTCGTCCCGATCATCCCGTAGACGACGTCGCCGCCGCCGTAGTTGACCGTCTGGTTGAGCGACGTCACGGTGCCGCCGTGCAGGCCCGTGGTGCTACCGCTGCGCTGCACGGACTGGCCGACGGTGGGGTTCGCCGCGCCGGTGATGTCGCGCGTCGAGCCGTTGTACAGGTTCACCTCGCCCGGGTGGGAGACGGAACCGGTGTACCGCACCAAACCGTAGTCGTTGGTCGGGAAGCTGGAGCCGGCGGTCGTTCCCAGGGTGGTGGAGTGGCTGGAGTTGCCCCACCAGGTCCCGGCGCCGTCGGTGCAGTGGCCGGCGGTCACGAAGTAGTACGTGCTGCCGCTCTGCACGTTGAAGCCCAGCGAGCAGCGCCAGCTACTCGCATAGATCGCATCTCCACCCGCTATGTAGCGCTGCAGCACACCGTCGGTGTGCTCGATGGTGATCGCTTCTGAAAGCTCGCCCGCCTTCCGCTCGATGCGGGCGATCTCCGCCTCGGAGACGGTCTCGTCCACGGTGACCACCACGCTGTTCGAGGCGCGGTCGACGCCCCAGGCGGTGCCGCCGACGTCCGCGGCGAGCACCGCGTCACTGGCCACGGCCAGCTGGTTCGCGCTGAACACCTGGGCGTCGTCCGCCTGAGCCGCGCCCGGCGCCAGGAACGCCGCCGCGGCGAGCAGTCCGGAGGCCGCGGCGAGCTGCCGCAGCCGACGGGCCAGCCGGCCGGTGTGGGGGTTGGTGCGCTTGGATCTCACGTGCTTCCTCCAGATAAGGACTCAGAGGGCCGCCAGGTGGCGACCCGTGAGGCGTGGCCAGGGACGGCCGTTAAGCCATGGCCCTGACAAGCGCTGTCCTGAGTGTTCTCACGGTCGGCCGTGTTGTCGAGAACAACTTTCGGCCAGGCGAGCGCGTGGCGCGCACCGGCGCGCACCGGCCTCGTGACGGTCCGCTAGCGCACTCTGCGTCAGCATCCCGCGGGGGGCTCTCGGCTGAATGGCCGCCATATCGTATGCACCAGAACCGTCACGAAACCCGGTACGAGTCGCAAACTGCTTGGCACAACGTGCGCATGATGGACGACCATAGGGAAGCAGACCGAGAGAATGACGGTACGGGCCGCACGAGGAGAGGAGGGCGTCCATGGGATCCGTACGGAGGGCGAGTGCCTGGCTGGGCCTCGTCGATGACAGCGAGATGCGTTACTACGACGACGAGTACGCCGAAGGGCCGGAGCCCGGCGACACCGCCGAGCCGTGGACGACCGACCCCCGGGTCCGGGTGGCCGTGGAGGTGGCGCACGACCAGGGCAATCGGATCGCCACGGTGACCCCTGACGGCTTCAGGGACGCCCGCCGCATCGGCGAGCTGTTCCGGGAAGGCGTCCCGGTGGTGATCAACCTCACCGCCCTGGAGACCTCCGATGCCAAGCGTGTCGTGGACTTCGCGGCCGGCCTGATCTTCGGACTGCGCGGCAGCATCGACCGGGTGGCCAACCGGGTGTTCCTGCTGACCCCCGCCGACTACCACGTGGTTAACGGCGACACCCGCCACTCGTCCGAGGGAGGCTTCTTCAACCAGAGCTGACGCGGGCAGAGCTGACACCGAGCGGCCCCGCCGGTCCTCCGGGACGGGCGGGGCCGTTCGCTGTCCGGACGCGGCCGGGGTAGCAGGCCGGCCAGTCAGCCGAGACCTGGTCGCGCCGGGGTCCGGGTGCCGACGACGACCGTCACGTTCAGCTCATCGGAGCGGGCCAGCCGGGGGCGAAGCCCGCTCGCGACGAACGCCTCGACGGCGCGCGCCTCCTGGTGCTGGCTCGTCTCCACCAGTAGGCAGCCGCCCGGCGCCAGCCACGCCGGCGCCTCCGCGGTCACCCGGCGTAGCACGTCGAGCCCGTCCGCCCCGCCGTCCAGCGCCGTCAACGGCTCGTGCAGGCGGGCCTCCGGCGGCAGCAGCCCGACCTCCTCCGTCGGCACGTACGGAACGTTCGCGACGAGCGCGTCGACCCGGCCGCGGAGTGCCACTGGCAGCGGCTGAAAAAGGTCCCCCCGGTACACCCGATCCGGGGCAACATTGCGGCCGGCGCAGCGCACCGCCGCCGGATCGAGGTCGGCGGCGTACACGTCGAGGCGTCCGTCCAGCGCGTCGCGCAGCGCGGCGCCGAGCGCGCCCGAGCCGCAGCACAGGTCGACGACGACGGCCCGCCGGGCGAGGCGGCGCAGGCGTAGGGCGGCCTGCCGCACGAGGAACTCGGAACGCCGGCGCGGCACGAAGACGCCCGGTTCCACGGCGATCCGCAGCCCGCAGAACTCGGCCCAGCCAAGCACCTGTTCGAGCGGCAGTCCGGCGGCGCGGCGGCCCACCAGCGCGGCGAGCTCCGCGGGCGAGCCGGCGGCGGCGCGCAGCAGCCGCGCCTCGTCCTCGGCGAAGACGCAGCCGGCGGCACGGAGGGTGCGGACCACGTCGAGGGCGTCGGCACCGTGACCGTCGAAGCCCGACCCGGCCGGCCCGGCGGCGGGAAATCGGGACGAGGGTGGTGTGGGGCCCGGGGCAGGGCTTGGGGACGGGCAGCGAGGAGGAGAGCAGGACACGAAGGGGAGAGCCTTTCGCGGGACGCGACGCTACGGGTGCCCTCCCGGTCACCCGCGCCGGTGCGTCCGGCGGACCGCGCGGCCGTGGGGTGAGAGCGCCCGGCCTGACCTGGCGTTGATGGGGCTCACCTCCTCGGGCTGGTCCGGATGAAACTCCGCGGCAGCCTCGACCACGGCCCCGTCACCCTACCCCACCAGCGACGCCCCCAGCCCTAGCCGCGGAAGGCGTCCAGGCCGGTGAGCGCCTTGCCGAGCACCAGTTGGTGCATCTCGGCGGTGCCCTCGTAGGTCAGCACCGACTCCAGGTTGGCCATGTGTCGCATCACCGGGTACTCCAGCGAGACGCCGTTCGCGCCGAGCACGGTCCGGGCCTCGCGGCAGATCCGCAGCGCCTCGCGGACGTTGTTCAGCTTGCCGAGGCTGATCTGCTCGGGGCGCAGCCGGCCCGCGTCCATCCGGCGGCCGAGGTGGTGCGCCAGCAGCAGCCCCTTGTGCAGTTCGACGGCCATGTCGGCCAGCTTGGCCTGGGTGAGCTGGAAGCCACCGATCGGCCGGCCGAACTGCTCGCGCGCGCCGGCGTAGTCCAGCGCGGCCTGGAAGCAGGTGCGGGCGGCGCCCATCGCGCCCCAGGTGATGCCGTACCTGGCGTGGCTCAGGCAGCCGAGCGGGGCACGCAGGCCGCGCGCCTCCGGCAGCACGGCGTCGGCGGGCAGCCGCACCCGGTCGAACGCCAGCTCGCTGGTGACCGAGGCGCGCAGCGACGCCTTGTGCCGGATCTCGGTGGCGGCGAAGCCTGGCAGCCCGGCGGGCACCAGGAAGCCGCGGACGCCGTCGTCGGTGCGGGCCCAGACGACGGCGACGCCGGCCAGCGAACCGTTGGTGATCCAGGTTTTGTGGCCGGTCAGCAGCCAGTCCGAGCCGTCGCGTTCGGCCCGGGTGGCCATGCCCGCGGGGTCGGAGCCGTGCTCGGGCTCGGTCAGCGCGAAACAGCCGATCAGCTCGCCGGCGGCCATCGGCGGCAGCCAGCGCTCCCGCTGCTCCTCGGTGCCGTAGCGGTGGATGGCGTGCATGGCCAACGAGCCCTGCACGGAGACCAGGGAGCGGAGCGCGGAGTCGGCCGCCTCCAGTTCCAGACAGACCAGCCCGTACTGCACCGCGGAGGCGCCGGCACGGCCGTGGCCGCGCAGGGTCATGCCGAGCGCGCCGAGCGCGCCCAGCTCCCTCGCCAGCTCGCGGATCTCGGGCAGCTCGCCGCGCTCGTACCATTCGGCGATCCGGGGCAGCACCCGCCGTGCGGCCCAGGCGCGGACGGTGTCCCGCACCGCCAGGTCCTCGGGCGTCAACAGGTCGTCCAGGCCCAGCGGGTCGGCGGGGTCGAACGGCGGCGGCTCGGCGGCGGTCATTCGGGCCCTTCCGGTGCGGCGGAACGCGGCCGACGCTACGGCCTGCCGCTCCCGGTCGGCAACAACGGCCGGTCCCCGGGCTTCGTCGACCCCGGCCCACCAAGCCCGTCCCGCGGGGCGCCGAGCCGGCCCGCGGCGGCCCGCCCGTCCCGCTCCCCCGGGCCGTCACCCCCGCCGTGTCCGGGGCCCAGCACGCGTGGCAGGCGCAGCGCCGCCACGGCGCCGAGCAGCAGCATCACGGCGCTGGCCAGCAGGGTCGTGTGCATGCCGTGCACGAACGCCTCCCTGGCCGCCGCCCTGAGCGTCTCGCCGCCGTCCCCGCCCAGCCGGGCGGCCACCGTGTAGGCCTCGCCCAGCGAATGGCTGGCGGACTCGGCGTCGGCGGCGCTCACGTCGTTCGACTCGCTCGCCCGGAGCACGCCGGGAGCGTATTTGGCGTTCATCACGCTGCCGAGCAGGGCGACGCCGAGCCCCGCGCCGAACTGGTAGGCGGTCTCGCCGATGGCGGCGACCCCGCCGGCCTCCCCGGCCCGGCAGTCGCTGAGCATCGACTCGTAGGAGCCGAACAGCGTCGTCTCCAGGCCGAAGCCGAGGAGCACGAAGCCGAGGGTCATCACCGCGGGGCTGTCCCGCTGGTCGAGGCTGATCAGGGACAGCACGGCGATGGCGGTGAGCACGAAGCCCAGGGCCACCATGAGGCGCGGGCCGAGCCAGGCCAACAGCCGGGAACCCACCAGACCGGCGCCGATCGCCGCCAGGCTGAGCGGCAGCAGCCGCAGGCCGGTCTCCAGCGGCGAGAGCCCGAGCACCAGTTGCAGGTACTGGGCGGCGACCAGGGCCAGGCCGACCAGGGCGAGCACGGTCAGCACGATGCATCCCACGGAAGTGCCGAACGCCGGACGGGCGAACGCCGCCAGGTCGATGAGCGGGAAGCGGCGGCGGCGTTGGCGGCGGATGAAAAGCGTCAGCAGCACGACGGCGAGCGCGACGGCCATCGCGGTGCCGGGGGTGAACGTGTCGCCGTCGCCGGCCCGCTTGACGGCGAGGATGGCCGCGAACAGCCCGAGCGCGGCCAGCACGGCGCCGCCCACGTCCCAGGGGCCGACGCGGTCCCCGGTGGACTCCGGCAGCAGCCAGCGGCCCACCGGAAGGCAGACCGCCATCAGCGGGATGTTGATCAGGAAGACCGAGCCCCACCAGAAGTGTTCGAGCAGCACGCCGCCGACCAACGGGCCGATGGCGGCGCCCGCCGCGGCGACCGCGCTCCAGATCCCGATGGCCAGCGCCCGTTCGCGCCGGTCGGGGAAGACCTGTCGGAGGATGGAGAGGGTGGCGGGCATGATCATCGCGCCGCCGACGCCGAGCAGCGCGCGGGCCCCGATCAGCGTCGCCGGGCTCCCGGCGTACGCGGCGAGGGCCGAGGCCACGCCGAAGCAGCCGTAGCCGAGGAGCAGCACCCGACGCCGGCCTATCCGGTCGCCGAGGGTGCCGAACAGGATGAGCAGCGAGGCACAGACGAGCGGATACGCGTCGACGATCCACAGCAGTTGGACGCCGCCGGGCTTGAGGTCCTCGGTGACGGCCGGCACCGCGACGTGCAGCACGGTGGCGTCGATGGCCACCAGCAGCAGGCTCGCGCAGAGCACCACCAGAACCGTCCAGCGGCTGCTCGCCCTGCCGGCTCCGGGCGAGGTCGTCCCGGACATCTGGTTGCCACCTCCAGTGCTGCGGCTCCCCTGTGCCATGGCGCGCTCCCACCTCCACACCCGGGGGAAGTCCGGACGGCGCGTGTGACGCCCGGCGCGGCGTGGAGGGCAGATGGTCACACAGACTACGACAGGCGCCGGGGGGCCGCGTCCGCGGACGCCGTTCACCTGGCCGTGACGATAAGAAAACAATCCGAACCGCCACCCCGAATGCTCCGTCCTGGCAAAGCCGGACGCCTCCCATTTCATAAAGCGGGGATAACGAGATCGCGAATGCACTCGCCATACATCACATAGCCGTTACGAAGGCGGGGCGACACCGGAGGGCTGCTATCACTGCCGGTAATCTTGAGAGTGTGCGTACCGACCGATTCCTCGCCCGCCTGGAGCAGGAGCAGAAGCCCCCGGAGGTGCCGGCTCCCGTAATGAGCCGCACCCGGGTCATGCTGCTGTGGTTCACGCTGGGCTTCTATGCGGTCATCGTGGCGGCGGTGTGGAGCACCTCGTGGCTGGTCACGCTCGACTGGCAGTTGATGCTCTTCCGGCCCTACAAGCAGTGGCCGGAGATGCACGCCTTCCTGGACTACTTCGTGGTGCTCGGTCAGCGTGGGCCGACGGCCGTGCTGATCGCCGCGTGGCTGGCGTGGCGCAGTTGGCGACAACGGACCCCGCGTCCGTTGTTGGTGCTGGTCACCGCCCTGCTGCTGCTCAACGTCAGCGTCGGCGCCGCCAAGATCGGCATGG
>CAWFMG010000005.1:0-425443 GCA_963816875.1 uncultured Actinomycetota bacterium | reverse complement strand
ATCGGGCCCTTCGGGACCGGCATGTTCTTCATCAGGTCGCCCATCGCGCGCAGCCGGTCGTTGACCTCGGTGACGCGGGGGCCCGCCAACACCTTCGGATACTTCATCACCGTGGAGCGCAGCTTCTTCAGCTCCACCTGGCCCTCTTCGGTGCCCACGACCACGTCGTGCACCGGAACGTCGGACACCACGCGGTTCATCCGCCGCTTCTCGGCGGACATCAGGCCCTTCAGGCGGTTCGGGTTCCCCTCACCGACGAGCACCACGCCGAACTTGCCGACCGCCCGGTGCACCACGTCCTGGTTCCGGTTGATCGCCACGGCCGGGGTGAACACGATGCCGCGCTTGACGTTCTCCAGCACCGCGGCGGCCGCGCCCGGCTGACCCTCCATCTGGCTGAACGCCGCCCGCTCGGCCCGCCGGCCGAAGATGATCGCCGTGGTCAGCAGCGCGACGAGGAAGCCCAGGATGCCCAGGAAGATGGGGTGGCCGAGCAGGAAGCCCAGGGCCAGGACCACTCCGAACGTGCCCAGGAAGACGGCTGAGATGATCCAGCCGATCCACCGGTCGGCCCGCCGGGTCATCTTGTAGGTCAGGCCGATCTGCTTCAGCCGACCCGGTTCCTCGGAGGCCTGTGCCTTTTCCTTCCGCGCCATGCCGGTAGTGTACGGCGCGCCGGCGGCGCGCCCGACCGCGCGGTGGCCGTGGCCGTGCGGCGTTCCCGCACGGCGGGCCGGTCAGAGGGCGCGAAGCGACCGCTCCGCCTCGAAACGGGCGGCGGCCCGCTCCCGGTCCTCCTGCACCGCGGCCCACGCGTTGCGCAGCGCCGTCTCCCGGCGGCCCCGCAGCAGCCGCTCCTCCAGCGCGCGCAGCGCACGCAGGGCGCTCACCTGCTCGGTCCTCGTCGTGATGGTCGTGACGGTCCTGCTGGCCCCCATGGCCGGTCCCTCCCCGGGCGGCGAATCGAACGATGACTCCATTGTCGCGGAGGGGAGTTACCGCCCGGTGACCAAGGCGTCAAAAATCGCCGTGAAACGCGTCACGAAACGCTCCGGCGAACGCGACCCGGACGCGCCGTGCGCGCCGTCAGGCCGCCCGCGACGGCAGGTCGGAACCGGTCCGCTCGCGCTGCTCCACCGCCTGCCGGTACAGCCGGCCAGCCCGGTAGGAGGAACGCACCAGCGGCCCCGACATCACCCCGGAGAAGCCGATCTCCTCGGCCTCCTCCCGCAGCTCGACGAACTCCTCCGGCTTCACCCAGCGCTCCACCGGGTGGTGCCGCGGCGTCGGCCGCAGGTACTGGGTGATGGTGATCAGCTCGCAGCCGGACGCGTGCAGATCGCGCAGCGCCTGGCTGACCTCCTCGCGGGTCTCGCCCAGGCCGAGTATCAGGTTCGACTTGGTGACCAGGCCGGCCTCGCGGGCCAGCCGCAGCACCGCCAGCGAGCGCTCGTACCGGAACGCGGGGCGGATCCGCCGGAAGATCCGCGGCACTGTCTCGACGTTGTGCGCGAGCACCTCGGGCCGGGAGCCGAAGACCTCGGCCAGCTGGTCGGGCTCGGCGTTGAAGTCCGGGATCAGCAGCTCCACGCCGGTGCCGGGCAGCAGCTCGTGGATCTGCCTGACCGTCTCCGCGTACAGCCAGGCGCCGCCGTCCGGCAGGTCGTCGCGCGCGACGCCGGTGATGGTGGCGTACCTGAGCTCCATCTGGCGCACCGACTCGGCTACCCGGCGCGGCTCGTCGCGGTCCAGCTCCGCCGGCCGGCCGGTGTCGATCTGGCAGAAGTCGCAGCGCCTGGTGCACTGCTCGCCGCCGATCAGGAACGTCGCCTCGCGGTCCTCCCAGCATTCGAAGATGTTGGGACAGCCGGCCTCCTGGCACACCGTGTGCAGGCCCTCGCGCTGCACCAGCCCCTGCAGCTCGCGGTACTCGGGGCCCATGACCGCGCGGGTCTTGATCCACTCGGGCTTGCGCTCGATCGGGGTCTGGCTGTTCCGGACCTCGAGGCGCAGCATCTTGCGCCCGTCGGGTGCGACAGCGGACACGTCCGGCTCCCTACCACTTTCGATTCCTCGGCGAACCCCAGCGTACGCCTGTTATTTCGCCGGTGCCTTGCCGGCCGGCCCTCGACTCCGAGGCCCGTCCGACGCCGCTCGTGCGCCGCTCGTGCGCCGTTCAGACGGCGCGCGGCAGCGGCACCGTGGTCTCCAGCACGGCCCGCAGATGCTTCTCCAGCACGGGCAGCACCTCGGTGACCGAGACGGTCCGCCCGGCCTCCTGGGAGAGCGAGGTCACCCCGGCGTCCCTGATGCCACAGGGCACGATCCGGTCGAACGAGGTGATGTCCGGGTCGCAGTTGAGCGCGAAGCCGTGCATGGTGACGCCCTTGGCCACCCGGATGCCGATGTTGCACAGCTTGCGGTCCTCGCGGCGCTGTCCGGCGTTGGACGGCGCGTACTCCGGACCGCTGAGCCGCGGGTCGAACTCCTCGTCGTTCAGCCGCGGGTCGAAGTCCAGCGACAGGCCGCCCGCGCCGAGCCCGCCGGGGCGCCCGCCGTCCAGCGAGTCGCCCAGCACCCACACGCCGCTGCGGCCCTCGACCCGGGTGGTGGCGACCCCGAACTCCTCGCACACCTGGATCACCGCCTCCTCCAGCCGGCGCACGTGGGCGATCACGTCCACCGGCCGCGGCAGCTGCAGGATCGGGTAGCCCACCAGCTGCCCGGGGCCGTGCCAGGTGATCTTCCCGCCCCGGTCGACGTCCACCACCGGGGTGCCGTCCAGCGGGCGCTCGTTGTCCTCCGTGCGCCGCCCTGCGGTGTAGACCGGCTGGTGCTCCAGCAGCAGGCAGGTGTCCGGAATCTCGCCGGCGAACCGCGCGGTGTGCACGCGTCGCTGCTCCTGCCAGGCCGCGTGGTACTCGACGGCGTCGGGGCCGAAGCCGAGATGGACAAAGCGCAGCTCGCTCGATGGGCTCGCGTCGCTCACGACGGTTCACTCTCCTCAAGGCACACGCGCACGACAGGCACGCCTGAACGCCTCAGACCACTGTACGGCCGTCCCGATCCTGATCCCCAAGGGCCCTCGCCCTCACACATACGGATGAATCCTCGGCGCAGGCGGCGATGCGGCGCTGCAGGACCGTTACATTCACGCCGTTCCAGCCACACGCCGTAAGGCAGGAGACCGCTTCGCTGATGTCCACGGAACGACCCCGAGGCTCGACCTCGCCGCAGCCCGGCCCTTCGCCGCAGCGCACCCCGAATCGCCAGCTCGCCGCGCTGATCGCCGAGGCCGGATTCTCACACGCCGGGCTGGCCAGAAGAGTGGACCAGCTCGGCCTCGAACACGGTCTGGATCTGCGTTACGACAAGACCTCGGTCACCCGCTGGCTGCGCGGCCAGCGGCCCCGCGGCACCACCCCCGCGCTGATCGCCGAGGTGTTCACCCGGCGACTCGGCCGCCGGCTCTCCGCCCAGGATCTCGGCCTGGAGGCCTGCGCCCCGGTCTACGCGGGCCTGGAGTTCGCCGCCAGCCCCGCCGAGGCGGTGGACATCGTGGCCGGGCTGTGGCGCAAGGACTCCGGCAGCTACGCGGAGCTGCGCAAGATCGCCTTCACCCCGGCCGGCCTCGTGGTGCCCAGCCGGGACTGGCTCATCGGCCGCCCCGACGAACGGGTCGCGCGCGGCGAGCCGGGCCCGGGACCCGCGGCCGGCCCGGGTCCGAGCGGGCCCCCAGGGCCGGGGGGCCGGGTGCCGGGCCAGACCCGCGGCGTGCTCCGGCCGGCCGCGCCACCGGGCGTCGGCCGCCCCGGGCCGCCGGGTGCGGCGGCGACGCTGCCCCGGCCCAGCCGCCTGGACCGGGTCGAACGCGGCCCTGGGCAGCGGGTGACGGCGGGCGACATCGCGGCGCTGCGCTCGGTGGCCGAGCTGTTCCGCACGCTCGACCAGGCCTACGGCGGCGGCCACGCCCGGCAGGCCCTGGTGCGGTACCTGGAGCACGAGCTGGAGCCGATACTGCGCGGCACGTACGGCGAGCAGACCGGTCGGCGGCTGTTCTCGGCCGCCGCCGAGCTGACCCGGCTCGCCGGCTGGACCGCGTACGACATCGCGGCGCACGGCCTGGCACAGCGGTACTTCGTGCAGGCGCTGCGGCTGGCCCAGGCGGCGGGCGACCGCTCGTACGGGAGCTACGTGCTGGTGTCCATGAGCCGCCAGGCGGTGTACCTGGGGCACGGCAGGGAGGCGGTGCAGCTGGCGCGGGTGGCGCAGCAGGGCATGGCCAGCTCCGCGGTGCCGACCGTGCAGGCGCTGCTGCACGCGGTGGAGGCGCGCGGGCACGGGCTGCTGGGCGAGGTGCGGTCCTGCACCGCGGCGCTGGCCAGGGCGGAGCGCGCCCTGGAGGCGGCGCGGCGGGCCGAGGACGTGCCGTCCTGGGCGCGGTTCTTCGACGAGGCGCAGCTGGCCGACGAGCTCGGGCACTGCCACCGGGACCTCAAGCAGTACCGGGCGGCGGCGCGGCATGCGGAGCGCTCGCTCCAACTGCGCGCCCCCGCGTTCGCGCGCAGCCGGCTGTTCTGCCGGGTGGTGCTGGCCTGCGCCCGGCTCGGCCTCGGCGATGTGGAGCAGGCGTGCGCGCTGGCGGCCGAGGCGGCCCAGCAGGCCACCGAGATGCGCTCCGCGCGCGCCCACGAGTACCTCCAGGACTTCGAGCGCCGCCTGGAGCCCTACCGCGACGCGGCTCCGGTCCGCGCCTACCGCGAGCGGACCGCCGCCCTGGTCTAGCCCGTCAGCCCTCCGACCCGTCCGATCCCTCCGATACCCGTCCGATCCGTCCGACCCGATCGCCGGCCAAGCCTCCCCGCCGGCGCCCGCGGCCCCGCCCCTGCCCAGGGCGGGGTCCGGGCGGGATCTCGGGGTCGGTGAGGCCGGTGACGCGCATCGTGATGTTCAGCCGACCGGAGTCCAGACCGCAGGCGGGGTCGGCGGTGCCTTCGTGGACCGTGGGGACGCCGTGGTAGACGTAGCGGGAGGGGCCGCCGAAGACGAACAGGTCCCCGGAGGCGAGTTCGAGGTCCGCGTACGGCTTGGCGCGGGTCTGCGTGTTGCCGACGCGGAAGACGCAGCTGTCGCCGATGGACAGGGGACACGACGGGCGCGGAGGAGCGTTCGTCCTTGTCCTGGTGCATGCCGAGCCGGGCCTGCCCGTCGTAGAAATTGATCAACGCGGTGTCCGGGGTGTAGTCGGCCGCCGCCTGCTGGTCGCCGTACGCCTCGCGCAGGGCGCGGCGGCCGAGCGTCACCATCCAGTCGGGGAACGGGGCGACCTGTTCGCCGTTCACGTCGCCGGCGGTGCGGGTGTAGCGGTAGGGCTGCCAGTGCCAGCCGATGCACACGGTCTGCACGGACATGACTCCGCCGCGCGGCAGCCGGGTGTGTCGGATGGGGACCGGGCCGGCAGCCCAGGCGCGGCCGGCGGCGACCAGTTCGCGCTGCTCGTCGAGGGTGAGCCAGTCCGGCACGTGTATCGCGCCGGGCGCGACCTCCATGGCGGGGCGGGGAATCAGCGCGCTCACGCGTTCACCTCGCCGGCGGATACGTGGTGACCCACGCCCCGCGTACGTCCCAGGTGCCGCCGTCGGCGCTCGCGCCGCGCAGCCCGTCCAGGGTGCCGGGGCCGGCGAGCGCGGTCAGTCGGGAGGTGTTCAGCGAGGAGAACGCGACGGTGCGGCCCGGGCCGAAGTCGGTGGACCGGCGTAGGCGGCGCGCGAGTTGGGCGCAGCCCAACACGGAGGCGGCGATCACCCAGGCGTCCGGGGTTTCGGCGGTCAGACGCCTTGCCGGGCGCAGCCAGGAGGCGGCGGTCTCCGGCCAGTCGACGACCGTGAGCACGTGTCCGCCACGTGCCGTCCACGCGTGCGCGAAGGCCTGGGCAGCGGTGCGGGAGGCGTCGTCGCGGCTGTGTCCGATCGCGACCGTCTCGATCCGCCGCCTCGGTTCCGTCAGCAGGTCGATGAGCGAGGCGAGCTCGGCGCCGGTGTGCGGCCGCGGCGTGGGCAGGTCGCCTGCGTGGGCGGCGAGGTCGGCCGGGCTGACGAGGGGCGAGCGGGAGTCTCCGCCCCGCTCGGTGAGGGTGTTCATGGGGCGGTGGCGCTTTCTCGGTTGGCTCTCCAACGGGCGTACGCGGCGGGCAGGCACACGGCGCAGGGCCGGTATCCGGCGGCGACGGAGGTGGTCTCGTCGGCGAAGAACACCCGGTGCGTGACGTAGTGGCCGCGGGCGATGGCCCGCAGCGCGGACGGGCAGTCCAGCCGCCCGTACAGCCGTCCGCGGCGGTGTCCGCCGAGTGTGCCGGGGGTCGGGCTCCGGTAGGGCTGTCCATTCGGGCCGAGCAGGGTGTAGGTGTGTCCGGGTTCGCCGACGGCGGGGGTCATGCGGCGTCGTGGAAGACGAGGCCGAGGGTGTGCCGGCGGCCGGAGCGGATGGTGCTCACGCCGTGCCGCATCGGGCCGTTCGACCAGCCGCGCTGGGTGGCCACCGGCCGGTCGCGGGTGGTGAAGACCAGTCCGTGACCCTGGAGCAGGGTGGTGGCCGAGCCGCGGGACTGTGCGCGGGGCCGCTGCTGGGTCATCAGGAACTCCCCGCCGGTGAAGTCGGTGCCGGGGGCGTCGAGGCCGATGACGACCTGCAGGGGGAAGAGCATGTCGCCGAACACGTCGCGGTGCAGGGCGTTCCAGTCGCCGGGCCCATAGCGCAGGAGGATCTGCGCGGACTTGGCCTGCCCCGCCGCGTGGCACATCTCGAGCCAGTCGGTCAGGCCGTCCGGCCAGGGGGCGGGCTTGCCGAGCCGGGCGGCCCAGTCGCGCGCGATGGGCAGCAGACGGGGGTAGATCGCCTCGCGCAGGTCCCGCACGAGGTCGGGCAGGTCGTGGGTGAAGTAGCGGTACTGGCCGGAGCCGAAGCGGTGACGGGCCATGTCCACGGTCGTGCGGAAGCGGTCGGGCTGGTCGTAGAGGGCGGTGAGCTGGCGGCACTCGGTGGCACTGATCAGCTGCCCGGTCAGGGCGTTGCCGTGCTCGTCGAGTTCGGACGCGAGGGCGGCCCAGTCGGTCTGTGCGACCCGGTCGGCGACCGGGCCCGCGAGCCGGGTGGTGTCGGTCATGTCGGGATTCCTCGGATCCGTGAGGGGACGGGCGGGGCCGGGTTGGTGCCGCTCAGGCGGCCTGGTGGACGTTTTCGAGGTCCAGGAGCTGCTGCTTGCGCTCCAGGCCACCGGCGTAGCCGGTCAGCTGCCCGCTGGCGCCGATCACGCGGTGGCAGGGGCGGACGACCAGCAGCGGGTTCGCGCCGATCGCCGTGCCCACGGCGCGCACCGCGGCCCTGGGGGCACCGATCTTGTCGGCGATATCGCCATAGGTGACGGTGGTGCCGTACGGGATGGGCTCCAGGGCCGTCCACACCCGCTGCTGGAAATCCGAGCCGCTGGTGGCGTACCCGATCTCGAAGCGGGTGAGTTCGCCCGCGAAATACGCTTCCAGCTGGGCGATGACGTCCGCGAACGGTTCCGTGGCCTGCCGCCATCCGGGGCCCAGGGCCGGGGCGTTCTTCTGGCCGGACAGGGACAGCGAGGTCAGGGTGAGCCCGTCGGTGGTCTCCTCGCCCACCAGCAGCAGATCGCCCAGCGGGCTGGTGATCGTTGTGTAGGCGGTCATCGTCGCCTCCTTCTGGTCAGTCTTCGTTCCACCCTCGACTCTGCGTTCCGGCGGGCACGGATGCTGGCGGGATGCGGACGTCACGCTCCGGGGGAGCCCGGGAGTCAGCGGGCGTTGTGGAAGATGAGGCCGAGAGTGGTGCGCTGCCCGGACTCGACGGCGTTGGTCCCGTGGCGCATCGGGTGGCGGCGGAAGCCGCTGCTGCCGCGGATCGGGCGGTGCCGCACGGGGAAGATCATTCCCTGGCCGAGCTGTGGCTTGACGACAATGGCGCGGGACTGGAAGCGGGGCCGCTGCTCGACGAAGACGTTCTCGCCGCCGGTGAAGTCCTCACCGGGCTGGTTGAGCATGACGGCGATCTGCAGCGGGAAGACGATGTCGCCGTAGATGTCCTGGTGCAGGCACGCGTAGTCGCCGGGACCGTACCGGAGGATCAACGGGGTGGAGCGGTGCTGCCCATGGTCCGCGCACTCGGCCAGCAACTCCCCCAGGGAGAGGGGGAACGTGCGCTGGTTCAGCTGCGGCGCCCACTGGTTGGCCATCCACGCCATCGGCGGGTACAGCCGCTCCCGTAGCGTTTGGATCAGCGGCACGGCGGCGGGGTCGGCGTAGTACTTGTAGGTGCCGCGACCGAACTGGTAGCGCTGCATGACGACGGTGGAGCGAAACAGACCGGGCTCGTCGAAGGTGTCGATGATCTCGTGGCACTGCGTGCGCGACAGCAGCGGAGGGGTCAGGGCCACGCCCTCTTCGTTCAGCTGGGCATACAGCTGGTCCCAGTCGAGCGCGCCGAGCGCGGGCAAGCCGTCCGTCGCGGGGACGCGAGGTGCCTGGCCGGCCGGTGCGGCAGTGGGGAACAAGGCGTCGGCGGCGGGGGTGGACTGGGTCATCAGGGGTCTTTCGTAGATCGGTAGCGCCGGGGCGGGCCCGCGAGCCTCGCCGACCGGGCGTCAGGCGACGGCGCCGTCGACGATCATCGTGCTCGGCCCGTCCAGACGCCGGCGGCATTCGGACGTCGCGTTCGTCGCCGAACGACCCGCCAGGGCGGGCGTCGCCCGGTTCATGGGGCGAACGGCTGGCCCCTGCCGGCGCCGGGTGCTCTCGCGACACGTCAGCCGCGGTGTGCGACGCCGCGGGGCGGCGCTCAGGGGTTATGCCGCAGGGGTGGCGGCGAGGGCGCTGGAGGGTTCCTGTCCGGCGTCGGCGAGGAGCGCCTTCGCGGCCCGGGTGGCCGATGCCAGGTCGCCGAGCAGACCCGGTACGTCGCGATGGTCGCCGCATACGTACAGGCCGTCGATGAGCCGGGTGGTGCGCGCGGGGGCGTACGGAGGCGCGAGCAGCGGTGCCGCCATCGGGTCGTGCCGCGCGGACAAGAGCCGCCACTCCTCGGCCGGGGCATCGTACAGGTCGGCCAGCTGCGGCCGCGCCGCCTTGTCCAGCAGTTCCGCCGGCTCGGCCGCCGGCGCCCCGAGCACCACCGACGTCACCAGCGTCCAGCCCTCCGGCGCGCGCGCCGGGTCGGCGGCGGACGCGGCCACGGTGTACGCCACGGGCCCGCGCCCGGCCGCGTCCACCAGCAGGGCGGGTCCGTGCGACGCGTCCGGCGGGGTCGGCGGGGTGCCGGGAGCCGAGACCGGCGGCGCGCCGGGCAGCGGTCCCGGCACGGCATGGTGCAGCACCGTCGCCGGGCTGTGCCGGACCCGGCGCAGCCCGGGCAGCAGCCGGGCCGCCTCCGCCACGCCGGTGGCCACCACCACGGCCCGGCAGCGGATCGGCCCGCGCTCCCCGCCCGCGCGTTCCGTCTCCACAGCCGTGGTGGACACCTCGGTCGCCCGGGTGTCGGTGCGCACCGTGACGCCCTCGGGCAGCCCTTCGGTCAAAAGCCGGGTCAGCGCCCCCGCCGCCGGCAGCGCCAGCCCGTGCCGGGCGAAGGCGCGCAGCCGCAGGTCGCTCTGCCGGCTGGAGGTGGCGAGCTCGGGGTCGCCGAGCAGCGCGGCCAGCAGCGGCCGCAGCGCCCCGCCGGCGATCCGGTCGGGGATGTCCCGGGCGCGCAGCGCAGCGGCGGCCGTCAGCTCGGGGCGGGCGTGCAGCCGCTCGTCCGGCAGGCCGCCGAACCTGGCCAGGTGGGCGCGCAGCCACACCCGGTCGAAGTCGGCGGTCGCCGCGGGGGGCGCGTCGTCCTCGGGCGGCGTGGTGTCCCCGACCCGCAGCGCGCCGGCGGCGCCGTGCAGCGCCACGCCGCCGGACAGCCGACACAGCGGCAGCGGGCGCGGCAGCAGCCCGAGCGCGCGCCGGTCGGCGACCAGCGGCTGTCCGGAGCGGTCGAGCAGGAAGCCGTCGCGGTGCTCGGTGGCCAGCCGGCCGCCGAGGCGGTCGGTCGCCTCCAGCACGGTGACCCCGAGGCCGCCGGCGGCGAGATGGCGCGCGGCGAGCAGCCCTGCTGGGCCGCCGCCCACGACGACGACGTCGGCGGACTCGCCCTCCGCTTGACGCTGGATGAGACGGTTTATGTGCGGATCCTTGTGGTGACCCGTGTCGCTGGTCCGGCTGCCTGGCACGTGCCCTCCCGGGTCGGCGGTCGGTGCTTCCGAGCGGCGGAATTCGCAGGCTGTGGGTGAGCCTTTCGAACTGATGCCCGCTCATCGGCCGGGAAATCACGGCCAGGGGGACCTTGTCGGTCAAAAGAGCCACATTCCCCCAGACCAGGGGCCGGGGAGGGGTTCCCGTGACGCGGACGGGCGCACGGGCGCACGCCGGGGTCACGGTGCGTCCCCGCCCGAGTCCGCGCGGTCAGCGAGGCCGGGCGAGCGCGGCCCGCAGGGCGTCCTCCAGCGTGGGGTGGGTGAACGAGAAACCCGCGGTCAGCAGCCGGGAGGGCAGCACCCGCTGGCTGCCGAGCACGTCCTCGGCGAACTCGCCGAGCACCAGGCGCAGCAGGGGCGCGGGCACCGCGAACGGCGTGGGCCGGCGCAGCATGCGCCCCATGGCGCGGGTGGCTTCGCGGTTGGTGACCGGTTCGGGTCCGGTCAGGTTCACCGGGCCCGACAGGTCCCCGTCGATGAGGAAGCGGAGCGCCGCGACGTGGTCGTCCAGCGAGATGACGCTCCAGTACTGCCGGCCGCCGCCCAGCCGGCCGCCGAGCCCGGCGCGGAAGATCGGGAACAGCCGGCCCCAGGCGCCGCCGGACCTGGCCACCACGAGTCCGGTGCGCGCGAACGACGTGCGCACGCCGGCGCGGGCGGCCGGTTCGGCCGCCGCCTCCCAGTCCCGGCACAGCTCGGCCAGGAAGCCGGTGCCGAGCGGCGCGTCCTCGTCCACGGGGGTGTCGCCGGTGTCCCCGTAGTAGCCGATCGCGGTGCCGCACACCAGGGCGCGCGGCCTGGCTCCCTCCGGCAGGGAGGCGAGGGCCGCCGCGATCGCCGCCGTGCCGAGCACCCGGCTGTCCCGCAGCACGCCCTTGTAGCGCTCGGTCCACCGGTGCTCGGCCACCCCGGCGCCGGCCAGGTGCACGACTGCCTCGCAGCCCTTGAGCGCCCCGGCGGTCAGCTCCTGACGGCGTCCGCTCGGGTCCCATTCGGCCTCGTCGTCGGCCCGCGGCGGGCGCCGCACCAGCCGCACCACATCGTGTCCGTCCGCGCGCAGCGCGGGCACCAGCGCCGAGCCGATCAGCCCCGAGGCGCCGGTGACGGCGACGCGCCCGCCGCTCGGGCCGCCGGGGGAAGGGGCGGGGGAGGGGGAGTCCGGGGCGGGAGTGTCCATGGCGTCATCCTGCTGGATCGCGTCGACCGTCGCCACGCAGGGGTGGGCGACGTCGGGCCCGCCGGCGGCTCGCCGGAAAGTCGGTCAGATGCGGAACCGGGACCACAGTCGGGGATAGGCGGCGGTCAGCGTGTCGGGGTCCTCCAGATCCAGCGGCCGGCCCGCCGGCTCCTCAGACGGCTCCTCCAACCCCAGATCGGGCAGCTCGTTACCGGTCAGCCGCTCGTAGGCTTCGAACGCCGCGTAGCCCACGTCCTCGGCCTCCCCGTCCCGCCCGTCGTCGAAGCGGTCGAGCAGCTCCGCGAGCGCGTCCGGCTCGTGCAGCGTGCCCTCGAACACCCGGCGGCCCTGGCTGATCAACCAGCAGCGGAAGTTCTCGAACGTGTCGTCCGAGGCGCCGTCCAGCAGCACCCAGGCGGCGCCCCACACGTCCCAGCGGTAGGCGCGGTTGAACCGGGCCTCGAAGTGCCGGGCGAAGTCGAGGACGGACTCGGGGTCGAGCTGGCTCAGCCGGTCGACCAGCAGCTCCGCATGGGTCGTCGGGTCGTCGTCCGCGGCGGCCCGGGTGCCGTCCACGATCTCCCAGAAGTCCGTCTCGTCCATCACGGCTCCAGCATCGGCGCTGCGGCATCCGGCCGCACCCCGTGGCGCGGGCTCCGAGCCGTCGGGAAAGCCGGACAGGAGATGTCGGGATTAGCTGCGAACGTCGAATCGAACGCCATCTTCGGAAGGACGCACGCGTGGAACAGCAGCAGGACAGCCACCGGCCAGGACCGCTCACCGGACGGATCGCGCTGGTGGCCGGGGCGACCCGGGGGGCCGGACGGGCGATGGCCGTGGAACTGGGCCGGTCGGGGGCGACCGTGTACGTGACCGGGCGGACCACCCGCACGCACACCAGCGAGATCGGCCGCACCAGCGAGACCATCGAGGAAACCGCGGAGCTGGTCACCGAGGCCGGACGGGAGGCCGGCGGCACCGGGATCGCGGTGCCCACCGACCATCTGCAGCCGGAACAGGTGCGAGCGCTGACCGAGCGCATCGACCGGGAGCAGGGCCGGCTCGACGTGCTGGTCAACGACGTCTGGGGCGGGGACCATCTGATGGAGCACCCGTTCCGCGGGAAGATGTGGGAACAGACCCTCGACAAGGGCCTGCGGATGCTCCGGCTCGGCGTCGAAACGCACATCGTGACGAGCCACTACGCCCTGCCGCTCCTGGTCCGCCGGCCCGGCGGGCTGGTCGTCGAGGTCACCGACGGCACCGCCGAGTTCAACCGGGCCTACCGCGGCCACTTCTACTACGACCTGGCGAAGACCGCGCCGATCCGGATGGCACTCGCGCTCGCCGAGGAACTCCGCGGACTGGGCTGCACCGCCGTATCGCTCACCCCTGGTTTCATCCGCTCGGAGGCGATGCTCGACACGTACATGAAGGTCACAGAGGAGAACTGGCGGGACGCCATCGAGAAGGAGCCGGCCTTCGCCATCTCCGAGTCGCCGGTCTACATCGGCCGGGCGCTCGCCGCGCTGGCCGCCGACCCCGACGTGGCGCGCTGGAACGGACAGTCGCTGTCCAGCGGCCAGCTCGCCAGGGAGTACGACGTCACCGACGCGGACGGTTCGCGCCCCGACGGCTTCGCCTACATCTCCGAGGTGGTGCTCGGCGGCAAGGAGGCCGACGCCGAGCAGTACCGCTAGCCGCGGGGCGCTTGCCGCTGGGTGCTGGACGGCGTGACCCCGGCCCGCCCTACCGGGCGACCGGCGGCCACGCCGTTGACCTGTCGGCTCGGACGCGCGGGGCGCTTGCCGCCGCTCCCTCGGCGGGCCATGGCACGCGCCGGACCCGCCACGGTCCGGCGCGCCCCGCGCCCCGCGCCCCGCGCGCCGGGAGGCGTCCGCGCCGGCCGTCTCCGAGGCGTGGCGCCCGGCTCGTTCCGGCGGCGCGAGCGCCTCACCCCCCCGAGCCATCCGGCCTTGGGGCCAGTCCGCGGTGGCGGCGGCGGCGCGGTGGTGGCCTCGGCGGGGCGGGGCGGGGCGGCGCGAGCGCCTTGCCGGGTCGTGGGCCATGGCTCCGTCCGTCGCACTCGCCTCCGATCTCCCGTCCCGCTGAGGGCCCACCGTCCGCCAGGCCAGCCGGCCTCGGCGCGAGTACCTCGCGCCGAGGCCGGCCGTTCGTCACCGGGAGGTCCCTCGCGCCCTCTTCCGCTCGACCGTCCCGCTGGGTCCGCCGTCCGTCGGATCGTCCCGGCGAGGGGTGTCGCGGTAGCGCGCGGCTGCGCGGGCCGTGGCCTCGGCGAGACGGGCGCGCAGGGCGGGCGGGGCGAGCACCTCGGCCTCCGGGCCGAGCCCGAGGAGCTGGGTGTACGCGACGCCCTGGGACTCGACGGGCAGCGTGACGGTGACCAGGCCCCGCTCGTCGGGCGGCCCGGCGGCGGCCAGCGCCTCCTCGGCGGCCGTCCGGTCGGTGACGTAGCGCAGGGCCCGGGCGCCGGCCTCGGTCAGCCGCACGGTCACCTCGTCCCGCAGGATGGAACGGGCGAAGGCGGCGGCCTGGTCCGCCCAGAAGCCGGGCAGGTCGAAGTCCTCGTCCCGTTCGAAGCGGTCGCCCTCGGCGGTCGCCCGGGTGAAGCGGTCCACCCGGTACACGCGGTAGCCCCGGTGTCCGCCCGCCGGGTCGGGCACCCGGGCCGCGAGATACCAGACGCCGGCCTTCAGCACCAGCCCGTACGGCTCCAGCACCCGGCGCACCTCGGGGTCGTCCCCGCGCCGGTAGCCGACGTCCAGCCGCAGGTCGTCCCAGACCGCCTCGGCCACGGCCGGCAGCAGCGCGGGGCTATCCGGCGCCTGCCACCAGCCGGGAGCGTCCAGATGGAAGCGCTGCGCGGCGGTCTGGTGCGCGTCGCTCAGCTCGGGGAGCAGCGCCGCGGAGACCTTCAGCCGGGCGGCGGAGGCGGCGTCCGCGAGGCCCATCTCGCGCAGCGCGGAGGGCACCCCGGAAAGGAACAGCGCCTCGGCCTCGCCTCGGCCGAGCCCGGTCAGCCGGGTGCGGTAGCCGCCGATCAGCCGGTAGCCACCGGCGCGTCCCCGGTCCGCGTAGACCGGCACCCCGGCCTCGGACAGCGCGGCGACGTCGCGGGTCACGGTGCGTTCCGAGATCTCGAGCTCCTCGGCCAGCTCCGCGGCGGTCATCGCCCGCCGGGCCTGGAGCAGCAACACCATCCTGATCAATCGGGCCGCGCGCATCCGCCCATGATGGCGGATCGCCCGGCGACCACCATGAGGGCCGGGCCCCGTGCTTCGGCGCGACGTACGGGACCCGGGCCTCGGGCGGGAACCGCGCTGCGGGCAGGACAGGCGCAGTGCGGCGCGGCTCGCCTTACGAGGAAGACTCTGACATCTGATCGATGATCGATCAAAGGGTTCCGGCAAAAAAATCCAGCGAATCGGAGAAATTGGCATCCCGTGCCAGTCATCGGCGCAGGTCAGTGCGGAAGTTCAGGCACGCGGTGCACAGTTCAGCACATGCTCCTTGACGAGCTCGCCGATGCGCGGATCGCACCGCACGAAGGCGTCGATCAGCTCTTGGTGCTCCTCGGCGTACGACTGCTGCCGGGTGCCCAGCCAGCGGATGGACAGCGCGGTGACGATCTCGATGCCCAGCGACTCCCAGGTGTGCAGCAGCACGCTGTTGCCCGACGCCTTGACCAACTCGCGGTGGAAGGCCACGGTGTGCCCGACCTGGGCCTCCGCGTCGCCGGCCCGGTCGGCCCGCTGCAGCGCCGCCACCTCGGGCGTCAGCGCCGAAACGTCCTTGGCCAGCCGCTCGGCGGCCAGTTCGGCGGCGATCTGCTCCAGGCCCGCCCGCACCGGGAAGATCTCCTCCAGGTCGGCGGCGGTCAGGGCGCGTACCCGCACGCCCTTGTTCGGGGAGGACTCGATCAGCCGGAGCGACTCCAGCTCGCGCAGCGCCTCCCGCACCGGGGTCTGGCTGACCTGGAGCTCGGTGGCGATCCGGCGTTCCACGATGCGCTCACCTGGCTGCCAGCGCCCGCTGACGATGCCCTCCACGATGTGCTCGCGGATCTGCTTGCGTAGCGAGTGGACGACGGGCGGGCTCATCTCGGTGCTCCTTCCTGCCGCGCGCGGGGCGCACGGGACGGCCGCGCGGGCCGGGTGGGCGCGGTCGGACGTACGGGTGCGCCCCGCCCGGACGGGGTCCGGGCGGGGCGCGGGTGGTCGGTCGCCTGCTACAGGCCGAGCTCGCCCTCGAACTCGCCGGCCTCCAGCCGGGCCTTCACGTCACCCAGGTAGCGGGCGGCGTCCGCGCCGTCGACCAGCTGGTGGTCGTAGGACAGGGTGAGGTACACCATGTCCCTGATGGCGATCGTCTCGCCCAGCTCGGGGTGGTTCACCACCATGGGGCGGCGCACCGTCGCGCCGATGCCGAGCTCGGCGACCTGCGGGTAGTACACGATGATCGTGTCGAACAGGGCGCCGCGCGAGCCGGTGTTGCTGATGGTGAACGTCCCGCCGGACATGTCGTCAGGGGCCAGGCCGCCGTTGCGTACCTTGCCCGCCAGCTCCGCGGTCTTCTTCGCGATGCCGGCCAGGCTCAGGTCGCCCGCGCCCTTGATGATCGGGACCATCAGCCCCTTCTCGGAGTCCACCGCGATGCCGACGTTCTCCACGTCGTGGTACGTGACCGTGCCATCGTCGTTGATCTTGGCGTTGACCGACGGATGCGCCTTCAGCGCCTCGGCGGCCGCCTTGACGAAGAACGGCATCGGCGACAGCTTGACGCCCTCGCGGGCCTGGAACGCGTCCTTGGCCCGGGCCCGCAGCCGCATGACGCGGGTGACGTCCACCTCGATGACCGTGGAGAGCTGCGCCTGCTTCTGCAGCGCGTTGATCATGTTCTCGCCGATGAGCTTGCGGATGCGGCTCATCTTCACGGTCTGCCCGCGCAGCGGCGAGGGCTGGACCGGGGCGGCGGCCTTGGCCGGCGCGGCCGCGGGCGCCGCGGGTGCGGCGGCCTCGGCCTTGGCCGCCTCGGCGGCGGCCAGCACGTCCTGCTTCCTGATCCGGCCGCCGACGCCGGAGCCGGTGACCTGGGACAGGTTCACGCCGTGCTCACTGGCCAGCTTGCGCACCAGCGGTGTGACGTAGGCGCCGTCGGCCGGTGCCTGCTGGGTCGCCCGCGGCGCGGTCGCCGGCGCGGCGGCGGGCGTCGGCGCCGGCTGCTGGGCGGCGGGAGCCGGAGCGGGCTCGGGCTTGGCCGCCGGCTCCGGCCGGGGCTCGGGCTTGGCCGCCGGCTGGGGCTCCGGCTGTGCCTGCTGCGGTTCGGGGGCCGGCTCGGGCTTCGGCTCGGCGGGCTTCGCGCCCGCGGCGCCGATCACGCCCAGCTTGGCGCCGACCTGCGCGGTCTCGTCCTCGCCGACCGTGATCTCCAGCAGCGTGCCGGCGACCGGGGCTGGGATCTCGGTGTCGACCTTGTCGGTCGAGACCTCGAGCAGCGGATCGTCGGCCTCGACCTCCTCGCCGACCTCCTTCAGCCAGCGGGTGACGGTGCCCTCGGTCACGCTCTCGCCCAGCGCGGGCAGCACGACCTCGGTGCCCTCGGCCGCACCTCCCGACGGCTGGGACGGCTCGGACGTCTGGGCCGCGGGCGCCGGCTCGGCGGCCTGCTGCGCCGGTGCCGGCTCGGGCTCGGGCTGGGCGGCAGGCTGCTGCGCCGGCTCGGGCTCCGGTGCCTGGGCCGCCGCCGCGTCCTGGCCGCCGTCGGAGACAGGGGCTCCGGAACCGTCGTCGATCACCGCCAGCTCCGCGCCCACCTCCACGGTCTCGTCCTCGGCGACCTTGATGGCGGACAGCACGCCGGCCGCGGGTGCGGGGATCTCGGTGTCGACCTTGTCGGTCGAGACCTCAAGCAGTGGCTCGTCGGCCTCCACGCGCTCGCCCTCTGCCTTGAGCCAGCGGGTGACGGTGCCCTCGGTCACGCTCTCGCCGAGCGCCGGAAGGGTTACGGAAACCGCCATGGTTTCTGGTGCTCCTTACGCAATGTGGTGTCGCGGCCAGGTGTCAGTCGTGGGAGTGCAGGGGCTTGCCGGCCAGGGCCAGATGGGCCTCGCCCAGCGCCTCGTTCTGCGTCGGGTGCGCGTGGATGAGCTGAGCCACCTCGTCGGGCAGCGCCTCCCAGTTGTAGATGAGTTGTGCCTCCCCGACCTGTTCACCCAGCCGGTCCCCGACCATGTGGACGCCGACCACGGCGCCGTCGCGGACCCGCACGAGCTTGATCTCGCCGGTCGTCCTGAGGATCCTGCTCTTGCCGTTGCCGCCCAGCGGGAACCGGATGGAGACGACCTGGTCGGCGCCGTACAGCTCCTTCGCCCTCGCCTCGGTCACGCCGACGGACGCGACCTCCGGGTGGCAGTAGGTGACCCGGGGCACGCCGTCGTAGTCGATGGGCACCGGGGAGAGGCCGGCCAGCCGCTCCGCCACGAGGATGCCCTCGGCGAAGCCGACGTGCGCCAGCTGGAGCGTCGGGATGAGGTCTCCGACCGCGGATATCGTCGGCACGTTCGTCTGGCAGTACTCGTCGGTGAGCACGAAGCCGCGGTCCATGGCGACCCCGACCTCCTCGTAGCCCAGGCCCTCGGACACCGGGCCGCGGCCGATGGCGACCAGCAGCAGTTCCGCCTCGAAGGTCTTGCCGTTGTCCAGGGTCACCCTGACCCCGTCGTCGGTGTACTCGGCCCCCTTGAAGAAGGAACCGAGGGAGAAGCCGATGCCGCGCTTGCGGAAGGCCCGCTCCAGCAGCTTGGAGCTGCTCTCGTCCTCGGCCGGCACCAGATGGGGCAGACCCTCGACGATGGTGACCTCGGCGCCGAAGGACCGCCAGGCCGAGGCGAACTCGACGCCGATGACGCCGCCGCCCAGCACGATGGCCGACTTCGGCACGCGGTCCAGCACCAGCGCGTGGTCGGAGGAGATGATCCGGTCCCCGTCGATGGTCAGACCGGGCAGCGACCGAGGCGCGGAGCCGGTCGCCAGCACGACGTGCCGGCCGGTGTAGCGCCGTCCTGCCACGTCGACGGAGGTCGGCGAGGACAACCGGCCCTCGCCCTCCACGTAGGTGATCTTGCGGGAGGCCACCAGGCCCTGCAGGCCCTTGTAGAGGCCGGCGATCACGCCGTCCTTGTACTTGTGCACCCCCGCCATGTCGATGCCGTCGAAGGTGCTGCGCACGCCGAACTCGGCGCCCTCCCGGGCGGCGTCGGCGATCTCCCCGGCGTGCAGCAGGGCCTTCGTGGGGATGCAGCCGTTGTGCAGACAGGTGCCGCCCAGCTTGTTCTTCTCGATCAGGGCCACGTCCAGGCCCAGCTGCGAGGCGCGCAGGGCCGCGGCGTACCCGCCGCTGCCGCCACCGAGAATCACCAGGTCGAAAACGGTACTGGCGTCGTTCGCCACGTCACGTTCCTCCAAGGATGGGGTTGTGGGGCCGCGGTCCGCGGCCGGAGTGTGGCTCGTTCCCGTGGTGTGAGCCTGGCCCTGTCCTGCCAGGAGAACATCTTCGCACCTACCGCCGACCGGCGGGACGCCGGGCCGGTGGCCGGCCGCCCGGCCGGGCGCGCGATCGCCCAGGGCGAACAGCAGGGGCCGGACGACCGCCGTCCGGGCGGCGTCCCCGGTCGGAGGCCAGCCGGTCAGCCGGTCAGGTCGCCGTCCGCGACACGCTCGGCGAGCAGCAGCAGGGTCCGCACGCCGGAGCCGGTGCCGCCCTTGGGCGTGTAGCCGAAGGGCGCGCCCTCGTGGAACGCGGGCCCGGCGATGTCCAGATGCGCCCACGGGGTGCCGTCGGCCACGAACTCCTTCAGGAACAGGGCGGCGGACAGGCCGCCGCCCTTGCGCCCACCGACGTTCGCGATGTCCGCGACCGGCGACTTCATGGCCTCGGCCAGCTCGTTCGGCATCGGCATCGGCCAGGACAGCTCGCCGGCCCGCTGCGCGGTCTCGTGCACCAGGTCGCGGAACGCCTCGTCGGCGCCGAGCACGCCGAACGTGCGGTTGCCCAGCGCGATCGTCATGGCGCCGGTCAGCGTCGCCACGTCCACCAGCGCGTCGGGAGACTCCTCGCAGGCCCGGGCGAGCGCGTCGGCCATCACCAGCCGGCCCTCGGCGTCGGTGTTCCGCACCTCCACCGTCTTGCCGCTGTACATGGTCAGCACGTCGCCGGGGCGGGTGGCCGATCCCGAGGGCATGTTCTCGGCCAGCGCCAGCCAGCCGGTGACGTTCACCGGGAGCTCCAGCCGGGCCGCGGCGAGCACCGTGGCGAACACCGCGGCGGCGCCGCTCATGTCGCATTTCATCGTCTCGTTGGCGCCCACCGGCTTCAGCGAGATGCCGCCGGAGTCGTAGGTGATGCCCTTGCCGACCAGGGCCAGGGTCGCGGAGGCGGCGTCGTGCGTGTACGACAGGCGGACCAGCCGGGGCGGGGTGGCCGAACCCTGGCCGACGCCCAGGATGCCGCCGTACCCGCCGTCGGCCAGGGCCTGCTCGTCCAGCACCTCCGCCTTCAGGCCGAACTCCTCGGCGGCGCCCTGCACGGCGGCCGCGAAGTCGGCGGGCGCCAGCGCGTTCGGCGGGGTGTTGATGAGGTCGCGGGCGCGGGCCACCTCGGCGGCCAGCACCTCGGCCCGGCGGGCCGCCGCCCGGTGGTCGGCGTCCTCGGCGCTCGGGTCGAGCACGGTGACCCGGGCCAACGGCGCCCTGGAGTCGTCCCCGACCTGGTCGCCACGGAAGAGGGTGAAGGAGTAGGCGCCGAGCAGCGCGCCCTCGGCCACGGCGGCGAGCGCGTCCCGGTCGCCGACCGGCAGCGCGAACGCGGCGTGCTCTGTGCCAGCCAGCGCGCGGGCCGCGGCGCCGGCGGCGCTGCGCAGCGTCTCCGGCTCGAAGGCCCCGGAGGCGGGCAGGGCGCCGAGCCCGACGGCCACCAGCAGCGGGGCGCCGAGCCCGTCCGGCGCGGGCAGTTTGGTGATCTCGTCCTCACCGCCTCTGGCGCCGACGGTGGCCAGTGCGGCGGCCAGCCGGCCGTGGAAGGCCGCGTCCGCCGCCTCGGCGGCCGGGTGCCCCGGCGCGAGCGCCGGCGCCCCGCCGTCCTTCACGACGCCGACCACCACGGCGTCCGCGGCGGCCTGGGCGGCGGTAGAGGTGCTGAGGGTCAGGGAAGTCACGGTGATCCTGGATCCTTTCGAGATGCCCGGCCGGGCCGGGGCGTGGTGCGGGTGTACGGTGGCACGCCGCGGGCATCGGACGGAACGCTGGGTATCCTTCCGAGGGCGCGGCGTGACTCCAGGGAGGGGTCAGGGACCGGGGGACGAACGGCGGGACGCGGCGCGTGCCGAGACCCCTCGGGCGTCCCGGCGCCGGGCGGGCACCCCCGCCGTGGCTCGGCCCCGAGAGGGCGGCCGGATCGGTGGTGCGCGGTCACCTTTCTGGCACTCCCGACGCGGCGGGCGCGGTGCCGACGGTCCCGACGGCGTTCCGGCACGTCGGACGGACGCGTCCGCGGGGCGGCCGGGCGGGCGTGGTGACGGGTTTCCGTGTTCGCGCCGCCTCCCAGGGTCGTCTGGCAGAAGACTACGCCCTGCCTCGCGGCGCCCCGGGGCAGGCGGTCAGGCGGTCACGGCGAGGACCACCAGGGCGACGGTGGTCGCGGTTTCGGAGACGGCGCCCAGCACGTCCCCGGTGACGCCGCCGAACCGGCGCCGGCAGTGGTGTACCAGCAACTCGGCGGCGCTCAGCGCGAGTAGCAGCGCGCAGAGAGCGGCGACCGCCCGGGTGGCCTCGCCGGTCATCGCGCCCAGCAGGAACGCCGCCGCGCACGCCGTTCCCGCCACCGCAAGCGCCGAACGTACCGGCACGCTGCCCGCCACGGCGGCGCCCAGCCCTTCGGGCCGGGCGGCCGGCACACCCTCGCGGCAGGCCCAGGTCAGCGCGGTGCGGCCGGCTAGACAGGCGAGCCAGGCGGCCATCACGCCGTGCCCCGTGCCGTGGTGGAAGATCTCGTAGAGCGCCGCGATCTGGGCCAGCAGCGCGAACACGAGGGTGGCCACGCCGAACGGGCCGATGTCCGACCGCCGCATGATCTCCAGCGCGTCGGCTGCCGGCCGCCCGCTGCCCAACGCGTCCGCCGTGTCGGCCAGTCCGTCCAGGTGCAGCCCGCGGGTCAGCACGGCGCCCAGCGCGACCGTCAGCACGGCGGTCAGCAGCCAGCCGACCTCCAGCTCCAGTAACAGCCAGGAGAGCGCGGCGGCGGCCAGACCCAGCGCGGCCCCGACGACCGGCGCGCACAGCATGCCGAGCCGCGCGGCGTTCCGATCCCAACGCGGCGTGCCCACGGGGAGCACCGTCAGGGTGCCGAACGCGAAGCGCAGTGCGTCCGTCCCGGTGGCGCGGGGCGGCTCGGCTGGAGGCGGCGGCGTGGCGTTCATCGCACCGCAGCCTAGCGCCGGACGCTGAGGAGTTATGGAGCATTGGTGGTATCGGAACGTGGTGGAGCCCGGAAAGCTGCCGTTGCTCCTGGCGCTCGCCGCGTTCGTTCTCAGTTTCGCGGTGACGCGCGGCGTGACCCGGATGATCAGGGCCGGGCGTGGGCCGTTCCACGACGTGTCGGTGGGTGGGCGACACGTGCACCATGTGGTGCCGGGCGTGGTGCTGATGTGCGTCGGTGGCTTCGGCGGGGTCGCGGCCGGCGGGCGGGGGTGGGTGGCCGGCGTGACGGCGGTGGTGTTCGGGATCGGCGCAGGACTGGTGCTCGACGAGTTCGCGCTGATCCTCTACCTGCACGACGTCTACTGGACGGAACAGGGACAGAAGAGCGTGGAGGCCGTGGTGACGACCGCGGCGCTGCTGATCATGGTGCTGGCCGGGATCTCGCCGTTCGGGGTCAACGGCGTGGGCGAGGACGAGTCCCAGGACCGGGCCGGCGCGGTGGCGACCGTGCTCGGCAACTTCCTGCTGGTGCTCGTCGCCCTGGTGAAGGGCAAGCTGCGGACCGCGGTCTTCGGCGTGCTCGTGCCCCTGGTGGCGCTGGTCGGCGCGGTGCGGCTGGCCCGGCCCGGCTCGCCGTGGGCCACCCGCGCGTACCGCCGGCGGCCGCGCACGGCGGCGCGAGCGGAGCGCCGTGCCCACCGCCACGAGGCCCGCTGGGGCGGCCTCCAACAACGCCTCCGCAACCTCCTCGGCGGCACCCCCAACGACGAACCCTGAACCGCCCCTTGCCGGGCCACCCGGCGGGGTGGCTTGCCGCCGTTTCGCGTGGTGGCGTTGCCCCCGGCGGGGGGGATGGCCGAGGTCGTGGCCGGTCGGCTCGTCCGTGCGGTGCGGCGGCTCGGCGCCGTGTCTGTGGTGCGGTGGCGTTGTCCGGCGGGCCGGCCGGCGCCGTGGGTGGTCGGGTCCGTCGGTGGCTTGCCGCCGTCTCCGTGACGCGGCCGGGTCGGCGCGCGCGGTGTGCCGCGGGCGGGTTGCCGGGAAGGCTCAGGTGGCGTCGGCGACGGCGGTGGGGGACTGGGGGGTTTCGGCGGAGGGGGCCTCGGAGTCCTTGTCGGGCTCCGGCTGTTCCGGCTGTTCCGGCAGTTCCGCTGCCAGCGCGGCGGCCGAGCGGATCAGCGGCACGGCGAGCAGCGCGCCGACGCCCTCGCCGGCCGTCACGCCCTGGTCGAGCAGTGGCCGCAGTGACATCCGGTCCAGGGCCTTGGCCTGCCCCGGCTCGCCGGTGACCTGCCCGGCCAGCCACCAGTCGGGAGAGCGGAACGCGATGCGCTGGGCGACCAGCGCGCACGCGGCGGAGACCAGGCCGTCCAGCACCACGGGGGTGCGCCGCACCGAGCACTGCAGCAGGAAACCGGTCATCGCCGTCAGGTCCGCCCCGGCGATCGCGCCGAGCAGCCGCAGCTGTTCGCCGAGTACCGGCCGGGCCCGGCGCAGGCCGTCCCTGATGGCCGCACACTTCCGCATCCACGCCATGTCGTCGATCCGCGCGCCGCCGCGGCCGGTGACCACCGAGGCGTCGGTGCCGCACATGACCGCGACCAGCACGCCGGCCGCGGTGGTGCCGCCGACCGAGACGTCGCCGAGCACCAGCAGGTCGGCGCCGGAGTCGGCCTCCTCGTCGGCGACGGCCATGCCGGCCCGGAACGCCTGTTCGGCCTCCTCGGGCGTGAGCGTGTCCTCCACGTCCAGGCGCCCGGAGCCGCGGCGCACCCGGTACCGGCTCACCTCGTCGGGCAGTTCGTCGGGCGGGCAGTCCAGTGAGGTGTCCACGACGCGCAGCGGCACGTCCGTGGCGCGGGCCAGCACGGCGCTGGGGCTGGTGCCGTCCAGGGTGGCGCGCACCAGCGCGGTCGCGCCGCCGGCGGGGCGGGCGGAGACGCCGAGCGACGCGACGCCGTGGTCCCCGGCGAACAGCACGGCCCGCGGCTGTTCGATCGGCGCCGCGACGCCCCGGCCCTGCACCGCGGCGAGCCAGGTGCCGAGCTCGTCCAGCCGCCCCAACGCGGTGGGCGGCAACGAGAGCCGCTTCCGCCGCTCCTCGGCCTGCCGCCGGAACCTGGAGCTCGGCCGCTCGATGAGATCGCCGAAGTCGTTGAGATTCAGCCCGCCATCGGTCATGCGCATGAGGGTACCGCCCGCCCCGCGAGGGCTCGGGCCCGGCCACCACCCCGCCGACCATCCCGAACGCCACCTCGAACAGGGCCCGGGCGCCCGCCCGATGGGCTCCCTAGGCGCGGAGCGGCGTGGCGGTGCCCGCCGTCACGAGCAGCACCTGCTCGCATTCGGCGGCCACGGCCGCGTTGAGCCGGCCGAGTTCGTCGCGGAAACGGCGGCCTGACGCGGTGTCGGGGACGATGCCTGAGCCGACCTCGTTGCTCACCAGCACCACCGTGCGCCAGGTCGCGCGCAACGCGGCGACCAGCTCCGCCGTGCGCCGGGTGAGCGCCGCCGGGGCCGTGCCGTCGTCCCAGCGGGCGTTGTCCCAGCAGCCGGCGGCGTCCATGGCGTCGGTCAACCACAGTGTCAGACAGTCGATCAGCAGCGGCGGCCCCGTGGCCTGGGCCAGCAGCGGCGCCAGGTCTCGGGTCTCGGTCGTGGTCCAGCCGGCCGGTCGGCGCTCCCGGTGCGCGGCGATCCGGCCGACCCACTCCGGGTCGTCGGCGCCACGCCCCCCGGTGGCCACGTAGACCACGTCGGGGAACGCCGCCAGCCGGCGCTCCGCCTCCGCGGACTTGCCCGAGCGCGCGCCGCCCAACACCAGCGTGCGCCGTGGCAGATCGGGCACGAACTGGGAGTCGCCCACCGCCAGGGTGGCTCCGTCGGGCTCGGCCCGGGCGCCGGTCGCGGCCAGCCGGCGGCGCAACTCCGCCCCGGGCGGCACGTCGTGGTCCAGATGCACGGCGAGCACGTCGGTCATCGGCGCCACCGCCCCCGCCGCGCGCAGCCGCGCCAGCGCGTCCGGCCGGCCCACGACGTCGAGCAGGCACATGTCGTACGCGGGCCCGCCGGACGCCAGACCGGCCGGCGCCGCCCCCGGCGGCAGGTAGAGCAGCCGGTCACCCTCCGGGCCGGTCACCGCGTAGCCGGTGCCGGGCGCGTCGACCGCCACCGCGCGGATCCGGTGGCCCGTGAGCAGCGCCAACTCCCGGCCGTCCGGCACCCGCACCGGCGTGGGCAACTCGGCCGGCAGCTCCAGCACGGGGCCGCTGTGCGGGTGGGTGAGCAGCACCTGCCGCACCCCGTGCAGCGACTGTCCCGCCCGGGCCGCGGAGAGCACCGCCCCGGGCGTCAGGTCGAGCAGCAGCACCCCGTCGACGAGCAGCGCGGTCGGGGTCCTGGCGTGCGCCCCGAGCGCCCGGGCGCAGACCGCGCAGGGACAGCCGGGTCGCGGCAGTCCGGCGGGCGCTCCGGTGCCGAGCAGAGTGATGTTCACGCACTGATCCTCTCCTTCCCGGCAGTCCGGCGCGCCCCCCGACGACGCGACGTGCACGCACAGCGGTCAAAGGGGGTGGTCGTGATCTAGGCTGCCGGGAGCATGCGCAGTGGCACCGTGGCACCCCGGGAGGCGGAGCGGACATGGCGTGGGAGTGGCGATTCGAGAAGGCCGACGGCTCGACGACCGAGCCGTCTCAGGCGCCCGGCGACTTCGGCACTCAGGGCGACGCGGAGTCCTGGATCGGGGAGATCTGGCAGGAACTGCTGAACGAGGGCGTCGACCAGGTGTCGCTCCTGGAGGACGGCGCCCGGGTGTACGGCCCGATGAGCCTGCACGCGGCCGCCGAGGACTGAGCGGCGCCCTCCTCTGCCGGCCCGGCCAGGACTCCTGGCCGGGCCGCCTAGGCGGACGCCTCGCCGAGCGTGACCTGGGCGGTGTGTCGCTCCTCGTTGCGCAGGTACTCGACCGCGGTCTCCTGGTTCGGGCGCCCCCCGGCCAGCGCCTCGGCGAGCGACACCACGTCCGTGACCGGTTCGCCGGCCAGCGCGGTGATCACGTCGCCGGGCCGCAGGCCGGCGCGCGCGGCCGGGCCGTCCTCCGTGATCTCGGCGATCGCCGCCCCCGCGGGCTCGAAGCCGTCGCCGAGCACCGTGCGCACGGTGACCCCGAGCACGGCCCGGCCAGATTCGGTCACCCGGCCGTTCTCGATCATCTGGTCGGCGAGGAAGGTGACGGTGGACGCGGGGATGGCGAAGCCGATGCCCGGCGCCTGGTCGCCGCCCAGCTGCGGGTTCCGCGCGGCCAGCGTGGGGATGCCGATGACCTGGCTGGAGAGGTTGACCAGCGCGCCGCCGCTGTTGCCGGGGTTGATGTCGGCCGAGGTCTGCACCATGTTGCCCAGGGTCGCCTCGCCCTCGCCCTCGCTGACGGACCGGCCCACCGCCGAGACGATGCCCTGGGTGACGCTGGAGTTCAGCCCCAGCGGGTTGCCCATGGCGAGCACGATCTGCCCCACCTCCACGGCGCCGGAGTCGCCGAACGTGGCCGGGTGCAGCCGCTTGGGCAGTTCGGTGAGCTGGATGACGGCGAGGTCCTGGCGGGGATAGGCGAACACCAGCCGGGCCGGGATCGCCTCCCCGCCCGTGGCCAGCACCACCTCGAACTCCTTGGTGTTCCCGACCACGTGGGCGTTCGTGACGATATGCCCCTCCTCGTCGTAGATCACCCCGGAGCCGAGGCCGTCGCCCGCCGAGATCTCCACGACGGAGGGGAGCACGTCGCCCACCACCCGCTGGTAGCTGTCCTGCAGCTCGCCGGAGACGGTGGGAGCGGGCGCGGTCGCCGGGTGCCGTGGCGCCGAGGAGCCCGAGGCCGGGCCCGAGCAGCCGGTCAGGAACAGCAGCACGCCGCAGACCGCGGCGGCGCCCGTCGCCCGGGGGGCTAGGGAGCCGCCGGTGCCGGATTCGTCGGAAAGACGGGTGACGCGAGGAATGCCGGGGTTCATGGCTGCATTGTCGTCGTCCGCGGCCTCGCGGCCGTGCAGCGGCGCTACCCCGTTCCGGGTGACCCTCCCCCAGCCATGGGGGTCCCCCCAGACGAAGTCTGGGGGAGGCTGGGAGGTGCCCCCATCGCCCCTACGGCGCTAGCGGGGCTCCTCGCCGCGCTTGACCTGCGGCTTGGGCAGCCGCATCCGCCGCATCTGGAGGGTGCGCATCAGCGCGTAGGCGCTGATGCCCTTCAGGCTCTCGTCGGGGTGGCGGGCGCGCAGCGTCTTCTTCAGCCGCCGGACGGTGACCACCGAGTCGAACACGATCATGACGATCACGAACAGCCACATCAGCAGCGCGAGGTTCCGCGCCGCGATGGACGGCACCATGCTCAGCACCAGGATCAGGACCGCGATCGGCAGGAAGAACTCGGCCACGTGGAACTTCGCGTCCACGTAGTCGCGGGTGAAACGCCGGGCGACGCCGCGGTCGCGCGCCGGAAGATGCCGCTCGTCACCCGACATCAGCGCCTCGCGCTGCTTGGTCAGCGCGGCCCGCCGGGTGTCCCTGGCGCGCTTGGCCGCCTCCTTGCGGTTCGCCGGCGGCTTCACCACAGCCTTACGCAGCGCCTCGGCATCGCGGCGCTTGGGGGTCGGGCGGCCCTTGGGTGCCTGCGCGTCGCGGGATTCCTGCTCCGCGGGCGGCTCGGTGGGCGCCTGGTCTTCTTTGGAACGGCTTCGGAACACGTTCCCAGCCTACGGGCTGGTCGCGGTGCTCCTCCCAGCCTGTGGGAAAACGATCGTGCAACGGCGCCGCGCGCCCTCCTCGACGCCCTTTGCTACACCCTGAGCGGGAGGGCCTCGGGGTTGCGATCATTCTGTAGGAGGAGCGCATTCGGCTCTGGAGAGTGCCCTAATAGATTCAGGCCCCGTAGGCTAGGGGTGCAGCAGCAACCAGGCCCTAGAGGTACGAGTCCGTCATGAAGGGGGCGCGGCAGGCCCATGAGCGGCATCATGAAGCGGATGGGGATGCTCTTTCGCGCGAAGGCCAACAAGGCCCTGGACCGGGCCGAGGACCCGCGCGAGACGCTCGACTACTCGTACCAGAAGCAGCTGGAGCTGTTGCAGAAGGTGCGGCGCGGGGTGGCGGACGTGGCCACCTCCCGGAAGCGGCTCGAGCTCCAGCTGAACCAGCTCGGCAACCAGTCCACCAAGCTGGAGGAGCAGGGCAAGAAGGCCCTGGCGCTGGGCCGGGAGGATCTGGCCCGCGAGGCGCTGACCCGGCGCGCGGCCCTGCAGCAGCAGGTGGCCGACCTGGAGCAGCAGCACGAGACCCTCCAGTCGGAGGAGACCAAGCTCACCCTGGCGGCCCAGCGGCTGCAGGCCAAGGTCGACGCCTTCCGGACTCGCAAGGAGACGATCAAGGCGACCTACACCGCGGCCCAGGCGCAGACCCGGATCGGCGAGGCGTTCTCCGGCATCTCCGAGGAGATGGGCGACGTCGGCATGGCGATCCAGCGCGCCGAGGACAAGACGGCGCAGCTCCAGGCCCGCTCCGGCGCCATCGACGAGCTGCTCGCCTCCGGCGCCCTGGACGACCCGACGGGCACCACCAAGGACGATCTGACGGCCGAGCTCGACCGGATCTCCGGGAATGCGGACGTCGAGTTCGAGCTGGAGCGGATGAAGGCCGAGCTCTCCGGCGGCAGCTCCGCGGGACGGCAGGCGATCGAGGGCGGCGCGGCCACCGACGCGGAGCCCCAGCAGGAGCAGCAGCGTGACGCGCCCAAGTTCGACAAGCAGTGACCGGCGGGCAGTGGTAGACAGGCCAGGAGACCGGCACTGACGGCACTGACGGCGGGGCCCTGACGAGGAGAGCGGCATGATCGTACGGATCATGGGTGAGGGGCAGATGCTGCTGGACGACGGCCACTTCCCCACGCTGGACAAGCTCGACGACGAGCTGATGGCGGAGCTGGAGTCCGGCGACGAGGAGGGCTTCCGCCGCACCCTGGGCGCCCTGCTGGAGGCCGTGCGGACGGCCGGCAGCCCGCTGCCCGACGACTCCCTCGAGCCGTCCGAGCTGATTCTGCCCGCCGCCGAGGCGTCGATCGAGGAGGTGCGCGCCATGCTGACCGAGGACGGACTCATCCCGGGCGATGCGGGCGACGCGCCGGACGGGGTTTCCGATGGTGTCCGCCCGGATGCCGGCTGACGCCGGCGCGATCCCCGCCCCGGGGCCGTGCCCCGTCGCTCCCCTCCCGCAGCCATGAGTGCCGCCCCCGTGAGCCCGCCGCCCGCGCCGCCCGTGAGCGCGCCGCCCGTGGGCTCGCCGCAGGTCGCGGGTGGCCGGCAGTGGCCGCGGGTGCACCCGCTGGCGCTCGACTGCCTGGTCGCCACCGTCGTCTACGCCGCCTACCTGTGCGCGGCGGTCACCGTCTCGCAGGCCCCGACGGACGGCCCCGGCTTCGGCGAGCGGCAGCTGCCCCCGCACAGCGTCCTGCTGGGCCTGCTGGCCTGCGCCGCGCTGGTGCTGCGCCGCCGGGCGCCGACGTGCGTGCTGGGTGTCACGTTGGCGCTGAGCGTGCTGGAGCTGGTGCTCGGCTCGTTCAGCCACATCCCGGCGGAGCGGCACTCGTCGATCCTGATGACCTCGGCGTTCGCGCTCTTCACGGTGGCGATCCAGACCGACCGGCGGACCACGGTGCGGGTCGGGCTGCTGACCCTGGCCGTGGCCACCCCCGCGGCGATGGTGCTGGGCCAGCAGCCCTGGTACTCGCAGGAGCAGCTGGGCGTCTTCGCGTGGACCGCGCTGGGCGCGGTGACCGGCGAGGCGATCCGCAACCGGCGGGCGATGGTGGACGCGATCAGGGAGCGCGCCGACCGGGCCGAACGCACCCGGGAGGAGGAGGCCAGGCGCCGGGTCGCCGAGGAGCGGATGCGGATAGCGCGCGAGCTGCACGATGTGGTGGCGCACCACATCGCGCTGGTCAACGTGCAGGCCGGGGTGGCCGCGCACGTCATGGACAGCCGGCCCGACCAGGCCAAGGAGGCGCTCTCCCACATCCGGCAGGCCAGCCGACGGGCGCTCGGCGAGCTCCAGACGACGGTGGGCCTGCTGCGCCACCAGGACGAGCCGATCGCGCCCACCGAGCCGGCCCGGGGCCTGGCGGTGCTGGACGACCTGGTCGAGGGCTTCGTGCGCGCCGGCATGTCGGTGACCGTGGACGCGAGGCTGGCCGAGGGGCCGCTGCCGTCCGCGGTCGACCTGGCCGCGTACCGGGTGGTGCAGGAGGCACTGACGAACGTGCACAAGCACGCGGGTCCCGCGGCGACGGCCCTGGTCCGGCTGGTCCGCTTGGGCAGCGCCGCGAACGAGACCCTGGACATCACCGTCCTCGACGACGGCCCCGCCGGCGCAGGCGCAGGGGCCCCGGCTCCGACGCCGGCGGACCCCGGGCCGGACGCGGCGCGCGACCCGGCTGTGGGTGCGGCTGGGGGTTCGACGGAGCCGGGGGCGGAGGAGGCCGCGACGTCCGGCGGCGGGCACGGGCTGACCGGCATGTGCGAGCGCGCGGCCGCGCTCGGCGGCTCCTGCGAGGCCGGGCCGCTGGAGGACGGCGGGTTCCGGGTCAGCGTCCGGCTGCCGCTCCGGCCGCCGCGGCCGACCGAGCCGGAGCTCCCCGCCCCCGTGACGTCCACCTGCCACCGAACCGCGACCGCGGCCGCCGTGCCGCGCGGGGGGCGACGCGCGTGATACGCGTGCTGCTCGCCGACGACCAGGCACTGCTGCGCAGCGCGTTCCGGGTGCTCGTGGAGTCCGAGCCGGACATGACGGTGACCGGCGAGGCGTCGGACGGCGAGGAGGCGCTGCGGCTGGCCAGGGACAACGGCGCGGACGTCGTGCTGATGGACATCCGGATGCCCGGCACGGACGGGCTGGCCGCGACCCGGGCGATCGGCGCCGACCCCGATCTCGCCGGGGTGAAGGTGCTGATCCTGACGACCTTCGAGTCCGACGACTACGTGGTGGAGTCACTGCGCGCCGGCGCGTCCGGCTTCCTCGGCAAGGGCGCGGAGCCGCGCGAGCTGCTCAACGCGATCCGGCTGGTGGCGGACGGCGAGGCGCTGCTGTCGCCGGCGGCGACGCGCGGGCTGATCGCCCGCTTCCTGGCGCAGGGCGACGGCCCGAATCCCGAGTCGGCGGACGCGACGGCGCTCGCGGTCCTGACCGCGCGCGAGCGCGAGGTGCTGGTCGAGGTCGCCGGCGGCCTGTCCAACGACGAGATCGGCCTGCGCCTGGAGGTCAGCCCGCTGACGGTGAAGACGCACGTCAACCGCCTGCTGGCGAAGCTGGGGGCCCGGGACCGGGCCCAGCTCGTCGTCATCGCCTACGAAACGGGCCTCGTCCGCCGCCGCACGTGACGCTGCGCTGTGCCTTCCCCGACACCCCTGACCGCCCGGCACCGTGCCCGCGCGGACGCTGAGCTTCCGGCCGGCTGGTCGGGCCTCCCGCCCGCGCCAGGGTCCTCCCCCAGCCTGCGGCTGGGGGCACCCCCCTTCGCCCGGCTCCCGGTCGCGTGACGCCCAACGCCCGATTCCGCCGGGCCGGGACCTCAGCATCCGCCGCTGGCGTCTGACGTTGTCCTGACCCTCGGCCCGGGCCGGTGCCGTGGTCGCGCCCGGGCTCCGACCTGCCCGCGTACGTCGGTGCTCCGCCTCCCGCGCCCCGGCGGCAGCACTCGGCGTCTGGCGTTGTCCCCCGGATTTGGCCCGGTGGTTTGGCCGCGACCGGGCCGCTCCGCTCTCGTGCGTCGGTGCTCCGCCTTCTCGTTTCCCTTCCGGGGCGGCCCGCAGCCGCCGCGCGGGCCGCTGAGAGCCGGGCCGGCTCCGTTCGCGCCCGATGCCCGGTTCCGGTCAGGGCCTCGGCATCCGCTGCCGGTGGCTGGCGTTGTCCCGCGCTCGGCGCGGGTCGGTGGGGTGGCCGCGACCGGGCTCCGGCCCGCCCTCGTGCGTCGGTGCTCCGTCTCTTGGGTTGCGTACGCCGGGGCTCAGAGGAAGGCGGGGGAGGGGAGGTAGGGGGTGGGTGGGCGCATGGCGCGGAGGCAGAGGTAGCCGTCGGGGGAGAGCTCCAGGCCGGCGGCGAGGCCGGTGTCCACCGCCCATTCCTGTTCCGCCGTCAGGTGGCGCAGCCGCGCCGTCGCCCCGGCCGGCGCGCTGAGCAGGGCCGAGGTCAGCAGCCTGGTCGCGATCCGCCGGGACGTCGCGGCCAGCAGCCGCACCCGGCCCCGCTCGTCGAGGTAGCAGTAGCCGCTGCCCGCCAGGTCGTCGGCGACGACCACCCGGTGGTGCCGGAGCAGCTCCTCGTGGTCGGGGCCGTGCGCCGCGCCGCGCACCTGCCGGTCCACCGAGTCCATCAGGTCCCGCTGCCGGGCGCCGCCCTCGATCGCCGGCCCGTCGGGCGGGGCCAGGCGCGTCGCGTCCACCGCGCCCGTCATCCGCATCGTCGGATGCAGCGTGAAGCCCGCCCCGCGGAAGAGGCGGGCGGCGACCGGCCCCGGCGGGGCGCAGATGATGCCGCGCAGCGTGCCCCGGCCGTACTCCAGTGCGCGGCGCAGCAGCTCCGCGCCCACGCCCTTGCCCTGCGCCTCCGGGGCCACCACCAGCAACGACAGGCCCCACAGCCCCTCCCGCCTGCTGGCCAGCGCCGCCCCGACGGGGCGGCCGTCGTCGTCCTCGGCCAGCCAGCAGCCGAGCGGGTCGGTGACCACCAGATGCCGCACCCGGCGCAGGAACCTGACGGTCCCCGCCTCGGGCGCGCCCCGCTTGAACGCCGCGACGGCCACCGCCCTGGTGGCCTCGGCGTCCGTGCCGGTGTCGCGGAGCTGGCGGAGCATCATGGCCCCCATCGTGGCGCGCCGGACGCGCGCCGCGACAGGGGCCGTCAGGCTCAGGGCAGTGCGAGCATCCGCTCCAGGGCGAGCTTGGCGTACCGCTCGGTGTCCGCGTCCACCTGGATGCGGTTGACCATCCGGCCGTCCGCCAGCGACTCCAGCGCCCACACCAGATGCGGCAGGTCGATGCGGTTCATGGTGGAGCAGAAGCACACCGTGCGGTCGAGGAAGACGATCTCCTTGCCCTCCTCGGCGTAGCGGTTGGCCAGTCGTCGCACCAGGTTCAGCTCCGTGCCCACCGCCCATTTGGAGCCGGCGGGCGCGGCGTCCAGGATGCGGATGATGTGCTCGGTGGAGCCGACGTGGTCGGCCGCGGCGACCACGTCGTGGCGGCACTCGGGGTGCACCAGCACGTTGACGCCCGGGATCCGCTCCCGCACCTCGTCCACCGAGTCCAGCGTGAACCGGCCGTGCACCGAGCAGTGGCCGCGCCAGAGGATCATCCGGGCGTCGCGCAGTTGGCGTTCGGTCAGCCCACCGTTCGGCTTGTGCGGGTTGTAGACGACGCAGTCGTTCAGCGACAGGCCCAGCTCGCGCACGGCGGTGTTGCGGCCGAGGTGCTGGTCGGGCAGGAACAGCACCTTGCCGGCGCCCGGCTCGCGCTCGGCGAACGCCCACTCCAGGGCCCGCCGCGCGTTGGACGAGGTGCACACGGTGCCCCCGTGCCGGCCGGTGAACGCCTTGATGTCGGCCGAGGAGTTCATGTACGTGACCGGGACGGTGTGGTCGGCGACGCCGGCCTCGGTCAGCACGTCCCACGCCTCGGCGACCTGCTCCGCGGTGGCCATGTCGGCCATCGAGCAGCCGGCGGCCAGGTCGGGCAGGACCACCTGCTGCGCGTCCGAGGTGAGGATGTCCGCCGATTCGGCCATGAAGTGCACACCGCAGAAGACGATGTACTCGGCCTCCGGTCGGGCGGCGGCGTCGCGGGCGAGCTTGAAGGAGTCCCCGGTGACGTCGGCGAAGGCGATGACCTCGTCGCGCTGGTAGTGGTGGCCCAGCACGAACACGCGCTCCCCCAGCCGGGCCTTGGCCTCGCGGGCGCGGGCCACCAGGTTCGGGTCGGAGGGCGCGGGCAGGTCGCCAGGACAGTCCACCCCGCGCTCGCTGGACGGGTCGGAGTCGCGACCGAGCAGGAGCAGGGCGAGCGGGGTGGGCTCGACGTCCAGGGGCTGGGCGGTGTTCACGGCACGCACCCTTTCTGTTGCTGTTCCACGACTTTTCGTCGAACTGACGTAATGGATCATAACCCCCTTCATGTCAGTTTGACGAGGGCGATTGCGTCAATGTGACGCATTCGCCAGGAGGCCCGATGACCGATCCCGCCCGGTGTGCGAGCATGAGAGAACGGCCCGGATTCGGAATGAATCCGGAGAACCGTCTGTTGCAGCACTCGGCAGCGCCAGGACGGTGCTGGGGCGGTGCAATGGCAGCGCACAAGGCAGAGCATTCCGAACTACCCGGGAGAAGCAGATGTCCGTATCGGAACAGACCGCTGTGAGCGACGGCATCATCCTGTCCGACGCGGCCGTGGGGAAGATCAAGAGCCTGCTTGAGCAGGAGGGGCGCGACGACCTGGCGCTCCGCGTGGCGGTCCAGCCCGGCGGTTGCTCCGGTCTGCGATACCAGCTGTTCTTCGACGAGCGTTCGCTCGACGGCGATGTGACCAAGGACTACGACGGCGTCAGGGTGGTCACCGACCGGATGAGCGCCCCGTACCTCGGCGGCGCCGCCATCGACTTCGTGGACTCCATCGAGAAGCAGGGCTTCACGATCGACAACCCGAACGCCGGCAACTCCTGCGCCTGCGGCGACTCCTTCAGCTGAGTGGCCGGCTGAGTCCGAAACACGCGTGAGGGCGGCGGCACCAACGTCTGGTGCCGTCGCCCTCACGCGTGCGTGGTGCGTCCGTCAGTCCACCGGGACCTCCGTGCCCTGGGCGTCGCGGACGATCCGGTCACCGACGGGCTCGTCCAGCCGCACCTCGACCGTCCGCAGCTCCGCGACCAGGATGCACTCGCGGTCCGGGTTCGAGTTCTCCGCCGTGACCCGCACGACGATCTCGTCGCCCGACTCCTCGGCCGTGGCGGTGTACTCGTCGCACACCCCGGCATAGAAGCTCAGGGTCAGCGTCTCGCTGTCGGCGGCGTAGGACTCGATCGCCATGCCGCCGCCGGGCAGCTCCACCTCGGCGCCGGCGTCGTCGCCCGGCTGCTCCTGGCCGACCGCGCCGTCCTCCTCGCCCGAGTCGTCGGGCTGGGCCCGCTCCTCCGCGTCGGAGACGTCCACCGCGGCGTCGCCCGACTCCGTGGCGTACTCGAAGGGCACGGCCGGCTGCGTGGCCACGTAGGCCGGAGTGTCGCCGGCCGTGCTGAACAGCCAGGACGGCACCAGCAGCGTCTCGTCGCCCGAGGTGTGCAGGGCCAGCCCGAACTCGGCCGTCACCTCCAGCGGCTCCGGCTTCGGTGCCTCCGCGCACGGGAGGTCCTCGCCGGTCTCCCCGCCGTCCACCGGCGGCATGGCGTCCGTGCCGTCGCCGGCGTCTCCGGCGGATCCGTTGGCGCTGCCGGTGTCCGGGGCCGACCCGTCGGCCTCGCTGGACTCCGTCTCCGACTCAACCTCCGGCTGGATCTCCGACTCGACCTCGGGCTCGATCTCCGGCTCCGGCATGGGCGCCGGCTCGATGCTGTCGGCGGAGCACTGCGGCTCCCGAAGAATGCTGTCCTCCGAGGCGTGCGCGTTGTACGCGTCGAGCGCCTCCCGGGCGTCGATCACGTCGCGTTCGGTGCCCTCGCCGGTCGGCTGGAGCAGCGTGCCGGCCGCCGAGCTGATCCCCCCGTTCGGGCCGACGGTGAGGTATGACTCCATGCCGCTCACCGGCAGGCCGTCCACCAGCGGCACGACCTGCACGACCCGCTCGGAACCGAGGGTCGACGAGGTGTCTGTCCGGGCGTCCGCCAGGCCGAGCTCCGCGAGCAGCGGTTCGGCCGCGGACAGCGCCTCCTCGACGGAGGGCGGGTCCGCCTGGGCCGCGTCGGCGTCGGCGTCGGCGTCGCTGACCGGCTCGTCGCCGTCGTACTGGCTGATCGACGCGTCACTGTCCGTGGGCTCGTCCGCCTCCGCGCCGCCGGCCGCCGTGGCGCTGCCCAGCCACCAGAAGCCCGGGGCCTCCTGTGACACGGTGAGCATCGACGCGTCGGGGTCGGTGCCGGCCACCGTCCAGGAGCCGCCGGACTCCGCCACCGAGCCGTCCAGGCCCAGGGCCGCCGCGAGCTCGGCCACCCGCTCGCGCGGCACCTCGTCATCGAAGCGGTGCTCGGCCGCCCGCTCGGGGCCGTCCGGCAGCGCGCCGTCGGCGGTCAGCGTCAGCCCGTACCCGGCGAAGCTCGAGGAATCCGCGGCGGCGGCCTCGTCCCCTGCCTCACCCATCTCGATCGCGTACTCGTCCAGCACCAGCGGCTCGGCGGCGTCGTCCGCCGTCCCGTCCGAGCCGGTCAGCCCCTGCACGCCGTACAGCCCGCCCGCGATCGCCGCGACCGCCACGGCCACCGCCGTGATCACCGGCCACCGACGCCGCCCCGCCTCGTCGTCCCGCCCGTCGCCCGGCGGGTCGTCCGGCGAGTCATCCCGCCCGTCGTCCGGCAGGTCCACGCTCTCCGGACCCGTTTCCTCGTCGGCCACGCCGTACTCCTGTGATCGTCGTACTCGTCGGATGGTGATGAGACGTGCAACTGCGTTACCCCCGTTGGACGGTGGGCCTCGGCGACCGGTTCCCGGGGGTCCGTGCCGCTAGCCTGAACGGGCGTGACCGTCCGCCGTCCCCACCCCAGGGAGCACCCGCCGTGCGCATCGCCGTCTCCGGCTCCATCGCCCACGACCATCTGATGACCTTCCCCGGCCGCTTCGCCGACCAACTCGTCGGCGATCAACTGCACACCGTCTCGCTGTCGTTCCTGGTGGACGCCCTGGAGGTGCGTCGCGGCGGCGTCGGGGCCAACATCTGTTACGGCATGGGGCAGCTGGGCGCCCGCCCGATCCTGGTCGGCGCGGCCGGGGCCGACTTCGACGAGTACCGCGCCTGGCTGGATCGGCACGGCGTGGACACCGCCTCGGTCCGCATCTCCGAGGTGCTGCACACCGCCCGGTTCGTCTGCACCACGGATGCCGACCACAACCAGATCGGCTCCTTCTACACCGGCGCGATGAGCGAGGCCCGGCTGATCGAGCTGCAGACCGTCGCCGCCCGGGTCGGTGGGCTGGACCTGGTGCACATCGGCGCGGACGACCCCGAGGGGATGCTGCGGCACACCGAGGAGTGCCGCACCCGGGGCATCCCGTTCGCCGCGGACTTCTCCCAGCAGCTCGCCCGGATGGAGGGGGAGGAGATCCGGACGCTCACCGACGGGGCCGCCTTCCTCTTCCACAACGAGTACGAGAAGGCCCTGGTCGAGTCCAAGACGGGCTGGTCGGCCGAAGAGGTGCTGGCGCGGGTCGACACCCGCGTCACCACGCTCGGCGCGCGAGGCGTGCGCGTGGAGCGGGCGGGGGAGCAGCCGCTGCAGGTCGGCTGCCCGGAGGAGCTGGCCAAGGCCGATCCGACCGGCGTGGGCGACGCGTTCCGCGCCGGCTTCCTGGCGGGGCTGGCCTGGGGCGCCTCCCTGGAGCGCTGCGCGCAGGTGGGCTGCATGGTCGCCACGCTGGTCATCGAGACGGTCGGCACCCAGGAGTACACGCTGGCCCGGGGGCCGTTCATGGAGCGCTTCACCAAGGCGTACGGCGAGGACGCCGCGGCCGAGGTGCGCCAGCACCTCCGCTAACCGGCGGTGCGGTCTGGGCGGTGTGGTCTAGGCGGTGCGGCGCACCCGGTACGCCGCACCGGCGCCGGTCGCCAGGGCGGTCTCGCCCAGGTACTCCTGGTTCCGCATCGCGCACCAGGCCGGGATGTCCAGGGAGGCCGCCGCGTCGTCCGCCAGGACGGTGACCACGCCCCCGACCGGCACCCGGACGATCGCCCTGGCCAGCTCGATCACCGGCACCGGGCAGCGGCGGCCCAGCGAGTCGACGGTGACCGCGTCCGCCGCCTCCGCCGGCGCCGCCTCGGCGGCGCTCGCGGTGGTGGCGGGCCCGGTGGTGGGTGCGGCGAGCTGGTCCCGGACCGCCGCGATCGCCCCGGGCAGCACGGCGAGGAAGCGGTCCACGTCCTCCTCCGCCGTGCCCGGCGGCAGCGACACCCGGACGTTCCCCTCGGACAGCACCCCCATGGCGCGGAGCACGTGACTGGGGGTCAGGGTGCTCGCCGTGCACGAGGAGCCGGACGACACCGCGAAGCCCTCTCGGTCCAGCGCGTACAGCAGCGCCTCGCCGTCCACATAGAGACAGGAGAAAGTGACGACGTGCGGCAGCCGCCGCACCGGGTCGCCCACCACCTCCACGTCCGGCACCAGCCGGGGCACCCGCTCGCGGATCCGGTCCACCAGCCCGGCGAGCCGGTCCGCCTCCCGCCGCGCCTCCTCGCGCACCGCGCGCAGCGACGCCGCGGCGGCCACCACGGCCGGGATGTTCTCGAACCCGGGCGCCCGCCCGGACTCCCGCTCGTCGCCCGGCCCCCGGGGCGCGAAGCGCACCCCCTTGCGCACCGCCAACAGGCCCACCCCGGGCGGCCCGCCCCATTTGTGCGCGCTGGCCGCGAGCAGCGACCAGTCGCCGGGGACCGGCTCCCAGCCGAGCGACTGGGCGGCGTCCACCAGCAGCGGCGCCCCGGCCGTCCGGCAGGCCTCGGCGATCTCGGCGACCGGTTGCACGGTGCCCACCTCGTGGTTCGCCGACTGCACGCAGACCAGCGCCGGCGCGTCGCGCAGCGCCGCCGCCACCGCCTCGGGCGCCACCCGACCGCCCCGGTCCACGGCGATCTCGGCGGCCGTGCCGCCCGCCGCGCGGTGCGCCTCCGCCGCGTGCAGCACCGCCGAATGCTCGACGGCCGACACCAGCAGGTGCCGCCCGGCGCGGGCCCGGCCGGCCAGCGCCCCGGCGATGCCGTCGTGCAGCGCCCTGGTGCCCGAGGTGGTGAACGTCAGCTCGTCGGGGCGGCAGCCGACCGATTCGGCGGCTGATTCTCTAGCCGCATCAAGAAGCATCCTGGCGCGCCGCCCCGCCCCGTGCGGCCGGGCCGGATCCGCCCAGCCGTCCTCGGCCGCGGCCAGCAACGCCTGGCGCGCGAGCGGGTGCAACGGGAGGGCGGAGGCCGCGTCGAAGTAGGGCACGATGGCAACGCTAGCGCGGTGGTGCGCCCTGGCGTGTCGTGGCTTCGACCAGGCACGGCGCGTTGGGCACCCTCCCCGCGTCGGCTCCCCGGGGGTCGAGTAGGGTTTGGTCCGCATAAAGCAACGACACCCTGCCCGTGCCAGGGTCGGCCCCGCGGAAGTGGACGTGCGTAAGCACCCGGCCGTCACGGGCGAGACTCTCGGGAAGGCGCTACGTGAGTCCCAACGGCTCCGACCGCTCGTCGCGGCGCCCGGTGCGGCGGATCCTGCCGCACGCGCTGATCACGGGCGCGGTCCTGGTAACCGCCACCGGTTGCACCTCGGAGGACTTTCCCCGCCTCGGCATGCCCACCCCGGTGACGGAGGAGGCGCCCCGGATCCTGTCCCTGTGGCAGGGTTCGTGGGCCGCCGCGCTCGCCACGGGCGTGCTGGTCTGGGGCCTGATCCTGTGGAGCGTGTTCTTCCACCGGCGTTCCAGGACCAAGGTGGAGGTACCTCCGCAGAACAGGTACAACCTGCCGATCGAGGCGCTCTACACCCTCGTTCCGCTCATCGTCGTCTCGGTGCTCTTCTACTTCACCGCCCGGGACCAGACGGAGCTGCTGGAGACCTCCGACGAGCCGGACCACGTGATCAACGTGGTCGGCTTCCAGTGGAACTGGGCGTTCAACTACCTGGAGCCGGTCGGCGCCTCGGACACCGACGCGCACACCGCGCCCGAGCTGGAGGCCATTCCGGACCGCATGATGGAGCGCGTCCCGGAGAACGCCGACGGCGTGTACGAGGTGGGGACGCCGGGCGAGCAGAACGCCGACACCGGCAACCCGGGCCCGACCCTGGTGCTGCCGGAGGGCGAGACGGTGCAGTTCGTACTGACCTCGCGGGACGTGAACCACTCCTTCTGGGTGGTGCCCTTCCTGATGAAGATGGACGTCATCCCGGGGCACACCAACACCTTCGAGGTGACCCCCAGCCAGCAGGGCACGTTCATGGGCAAATGCGCCGAGCTGTGCGGCGTCGACCACTCGCGCATGCTCTTCAACGTCGAGGTGGTCTCGCCCGAGGAGTACGACCAGTACCTCCAGGACCTGGCGGACCGCGGCCAGACCGGCTACGTCCCCGCGGGCATCGAGCAGACGGAGGACGCGGTGAACGCGGAGACCAACGAGGGGAAGCCGTGACCATCCTCGACCACAACCAGGCGGCCGGCTCCGCGGCGGAGGAGCCCGGGGCGACCGCAGCCCCGCGCAAGTCGCGTGGTGCCGTCATCGTCTCCTGGCTGAGCACCACGGACCACAAGACGATCGGCTCGCTCTACCTGATCACGTCGTTCGTCTTCTTCATCATCGGCGGCGTCATGGCCCTGCTGATGCGCGCCGAGCTGGCCCGCCCCGGCACCCAGCTGGTGACCAACGAGCAGTACAACCAGCTGTTCACCATGCACGGCACGATCATGCTGCTGATGTTCGCCACCCCGCTCTTCGCCGGATTCGCGAACTGGATCATGCCGCTGCAGATCGGCGCGCCCGACGTGGCGTTCCCCCGACTGAACGCGTTCGCGTACTGGCTCTACCTCTTCGGCAGCTGCCTGGCGGTCGGCGGCTTCCTCACCCCGCAGGGCGCCGCGAGCTTCGGCTGGTTCGCCTACACGCCGCTGTCCGACGCGGTGCACTCGCCGGGACTCGGCTCCGACATGTGGATCATGGGCCTGGCGTTCTCCGGTTTCGGCACCATCCTCGGCTCGGTCAACTTCATCACCACCATCATCTGCATGCGCGCGCCCGGCATGACGATGTTCCGGATGCCGATCTTCACGTGGAACGTGCTGCTGACCGGCGTGCTGGTACTGCTGGCCTTCCCGGTCCTGGCGGCCGCGCTGTTCGGGCTGGAGGCCGACCGGGCCTTCGGGGCACATATCTTCGATTCGGCCAACGGCGGCGCCATCCTCTGGCAGCACCTGTTCTGGTTCTTCGGCCATCCAGAGGTGTACATCATCGCGCTGCCGTTCTTCGGCATCGTCTCCGAGGTCATCCCGGTCTTCAGCCGCAAGCCGGTCTTCGGCTACATCGGCCTGGTGGCCGCGACGATCATCATCGCCGGTCTGTCGGTGACGGTCTGGGCGCACCACATGTACGTCACGGGCGCGGTGTTGTTGCCGTTCTTCTCGTTCATGACGTTCCTGATCGCGGTGCCCACCGGGGTGAAGTTCTTCAACTGGATCGGCACCATGTGGAAGGGCTCGTTGAGCTTCGAGACGCCGATGCTGTGGTCGATCGGCTTCCTGGTCACCTTCCTCTTCGGCGGCCTGACCGGCGTCATCCTGGCCTCTCCGCCGCTGGACTTCGCGATCTCCGACTCGTACTTCGTGGTGGCCCACTTCCACTACGTGGTCTTCGGCACGGTGGTCTTCGCGATGTTCGCGGGCTTCCACTTCTGGTGGCCCAAGTTCACCGGGAAGCTGCTCGACGAGCGGCTCGGCAAGATCACCTTCTGGACGCTGTTCGTCGGCTTCCACGGCACCTTCCTGGTGCAGCACTGGCTGGGCGCCGAGGGCATGGTGCGCCGCTACGCCGACTATCTGGCGGCGGACGGCTTCACCGCGCTGAACACCATCTCCACGATCAGCTCGTTCCTGCTGGGCCTGTCGATGCTGCCGTTCTTCTACAACGTCTGGAAGACCTGGAAGTACGGCGAGAGGGTCGAGACCGACGACCCGTGGGGCTACGGCAGGTCGCTCGAATGGGCCACCTCCTCACCCCCGCCGCGGCACAACTTCACCTCGCTGCCCCGGATCCGTTCCGAGTCGCCCGCCTTCGACCTGCACCACCCCGAGATCGCGGCGCTCGACCAGCTGGACATCCAGAACCGCGAGGCCGTCGAGGCCGGCAAGGGGGCTGACAAGTGAGGGTCCAGGGGTACCTCTTCAGCGCGATCGCCGTCTTCATGCTGGGCTCCGCCGTGGTCTACGGCGTGTGGTCCAAGGAGCCGGTCGGCACCACGGCGCTCTTCCTGTCCTTCGGCCTGGCCGGCATGATCGGCTTCTACCTGGTGTTCACCGCCCGCCGCGTGGACACCGGGGCCCAGGACAACAAGGAGGCCGACGTCGCGGACGACGCCGGCGAGGTCGGCTTCTTCAGCCCGCACAGCTGGGCCCCGATCCTGCTCGCGGGGGGCGGCCTGTGCGCCTTCATGAGCCCGGTGTTCGGCTGGTGGTTCCTGTACTTCACCGCCCCGCTGGTCGCGGTGGGCCTGTGGTTCTGGGTCTTCGAGTACTACCGCGGCGAGAACCAGAACCAGTGAGCTGACGCCGCGCGTCGCGGATCGACGGCATCTGGCCCTCGGAAGGCAGCGTCCTTCCGGGGGCCGACCCGTTTGCAGTCAGCCAGCGCGCCGTGTGGGTGAGATTTACGTACTTTTTGGCTATGAGCACTGATATAGGCCGCTCCGACAGAGGCCGCACCGCCCGGATAGCCATCGGCTGTGTACTGATATTCGTCCCGTTGTCGGCCGGCCTTGCCGGGTGCGCCGGCAGCGGGTCGCCGACCGGCACGTACGACGCCACCGAGGAGCTCAGCTTCGACACCCAGGGGGGAGGATCGGTGGATCCGGACGAGCCGCTGCGCATCACCGCGAACGGCGACGGCGGGAGCCGGATCACCGATGTGATCGCCACCGACGCCGAGGGCCGCGCGCTGCCGGGCGAGCTGACGGCGGACGGCCGCGGCTGGAGCAGCACCGGACCGCTGGCCCCGGACAGCAGCTACACGGTCCGGGTCAGCACCGAGAACGACGAGGGGGAGCCGGGCCGCGGGGAGCACGCCTTCCGCACCGGCCCGTCCGATGCCAAGGAACTCGGCGTCACGCTCGGTCCCCTGCCCGGCGAGTACGGCGTGGGCCAGCCGATCACCGCGACGCTCGACGCCGGGATCGCCGAATCGTCGCAGCGGGCGCTGGTCGAGAGCGCCCTGCTGGTGCGGTCGGAGCCCGCGGTGGTGGGCTCCTGGCACTGGGTCGACGACGAGACGCTGCACTACCGGCCCAAGGAGTACTGGCCCACCGACGCCAGCATCACGGTGCAGGCCGACCTGACGGGGCTCCCGCTCGGCGCGGAGCTGCGGGGCACCAAGGCCGAGCCGCTGGAGCTCACCACCGGGGACCGTATCGAGGTCGTCGCCGACATCACCGCCCTCACCATGACGGTGTCACGCAACGGCGAGGAACTGCGGACCATGCCGATGACCACGGGCAAGGAGGGCTTCCGCACCCGGGACGGCAAGAAGGTGGTGCTCGGCCAGGCGCCGAACGTGCGGATGACCGGCACCAGCATCGGCATACCGGCCGGCAGCGCCGAGTCCTACGACCTCAACGTCGAATGGGCGACCCAGCTCACCTGGAGCGGCGAGTACGTGCACGGCGCGCCCTGGTCCCTGGCCTCGCACGGGATCGACAATGTCAGCCACGGCTGCACCGGCCTGAGCACGGAGAACGCCCGCTGGTTCTACGATCTGCTGAGCCCCGGCGACATCGTCGAGCACGTCAACGGCTTCGGCGAGGACATGCCGGCGTTCGGCAACGGCTTCGGCGACTGGAACCTCAGCTGGGAGGAGTGGCAGCAGGGCAGCGCGCTGTCCGCTGTCGCCGACGAGAGCAGGCAGGGCCACCTGAGCCCGACCATCTGACCCCGGTCACGGGGCCCTCCGGGCCGGTCCGGCAAGGACGTCGCTCAGGCCGGTTCGGGGAGAACCCTGCGGCGGAGCAGCGAGGCGAGGGCGGCGGCCAGTTCGGCGGGGTCCACGGGGTGGGCCACCACCGCCTCCGCGCGGCTCCAGGTGGCCAGCCAGGCGTCCTGCGGCCGGCCGATCAGCAGCAGTACGGGCGGGCAGTCGAAGATCTCGTCCTTGATCTGCCGGCAGACGCCCATCCCACCGGCCGGGACGGCCTCGCCGTCCAGCACGCAGGCGTCGATGCCGCCGTCCCGCAGGGCGCTCAGCACCGCTGGCATCGTCGCGCACTCCACGTACTCGACCGCCGGCACGTCGGCGGCCGGCCGGCGGCCCGCGGCCAGCCGCGTCTGCTCGCGGGTGTTGACGTCGTCGCTGTAGACCAGCACCGTGGCGGTGCGCTGCATCGTTACCTCCGTGGGCCCGGGCGGACACGCCGGATGCTACTCCTCGCCCGCTGAACACTCCGAACGGCACCCCCGCAGCGAACGTCGGATGAGCGACCGACATAATGACGGCGTGGCGACAGCAACAGCAGTAGACACCGGGCACGCGCATCCGTCGGTTCCCTCGGTGAACCGGCCGAACGTCACGAGCGTCGGAACCGTCATCTGGCTGAGTTCCGAGCTGATGTTCTTCGCGGCCCTCTTCGCGATGTACTTCACCCTGCGGTCCGTCATGGGGTCCGAGTACTGGCAGGAGAACGCCGACACGCTCAACGTGCCCTTCTCGGCGGCCAACACCACCGTGCTGGTGCTCTCCTCGCTCACCTGCCAGCTCGGCGTCTTCGCCGCCGAGCGCGGCGACGTGAAGCGGCTCCGTCGGTGGTTCGTGATCACCTTCGTCATGGGCGCCGTCTTCATCGGCGGTCAGGTGACGGAATACGTCGAGCTCGTCGCCCACGAGGGAATCTCGCTCTCCTCCGGACCCTACGGCTCGGCGTTCTACCTGACCACCGGGTTCCACGGGATGCACGTGCTGGGCGGCCTGATCGCCTTCCTGCTCGTGCTGGGCCGCACCTACGCGGCCCGACGCTTCACCCACGAGCAGGCCACCACCGCGATCGTCGTGTCGTACTACTGGCACTTCGTCGACGTCGTCTGGATCGGCCTCTTCGCCACGATCTACCTGATCAAGTAGCCATCAAGCAGCCCGACCACCACCGCACCACGCACCGACCACAGCACACGCAGCGACGCAGAAGATCCTGACACCGGGGTAATCCGTGAAAAAGCTCTCCGCACGACGGCGCCATCCGCTGGCGGCGTTCGTCGTCCTCCTCCTCGCGCTGGCGGCCACGGGGGGGTTGTACACCGCGCTCGCCCCCGCGGACGAGGCACAGGCCGGCACGAACTCGGCCCAGTCCCTCGCCATCGAGGAGGGCAAGAAGCTGTACGACGTCGGCTGCTCCAGCTGCCATGGCAACGGGGGCCAGGGCGGCAGTGACGGTCCGAGTCTGGTGGGCGTCGGCGCCGCCTCCGTGGACTTCCAGGTGGGCACCGGCCGCATGCCGTTGCAGCAGCCGGGGCCGCAGGCGGAGGAGAAGCCGAACCACTACACCCAGGCCGAGATCGACCAGCTGGCCGCGTACATCGCCTCCCTCGGCCCCGGCCCCAGCGTGCCGGAGGAGTCGGCGTACGACCCGGCCGACGGCGACGCCGCGCGCGGCGGCGAGCTGTTCCGCACGAACTGCTCGCAGTGCCACAACTTCACCGGTGAGGGCGGCGCGCTCACCGCGGGCAAGGAAGCGCCGAACCTGCACGACTCTCCGCCCCGGTACATCTACGAGGCGATGATGGTGGGCTCCGGCAGCATGCCGTCCTTCCCCACGCTGAGTGAGCAGGACCGACGCGACGTCATCGCCTGGCTGGAAGAGGTCAACAGCGGCGACTCGGCCCAGCCCGGCGGCTTCACGCTGGGCGGCTACGGGCCGGTCGGCGAGGGTCTCTTCGCCTGGACGTTCGGCGTGGCGTTCCTGGTCGGCTGTGCCGTCTGGGTCGGTGCCCGGAGTGCAAAGGCCAGGAAGTCATGAGCCAGACAGAACAGCACGCAACACACAGCTCAGAGAGTTCGCGGGCGGAGCACCTGCCCGCCGAACGCGAGCACGGCACGGTCGTCGCCCATTCGGACGACCCGTTCGCCGACCCGGGCCTGCCGCCGCACGAGCATCGCCGGCAGGACGTGGACGAGGAGGCGGCCAGGCGCTCCGAGCGCGCGGTGGCGTTCCTCTTCACCCTCTCGATGCTCGCCACGATCGGCTTCATCGTCTCCTACGTCGCCATCCCGATCGAGAAGATCGTCTACATCTGGCCCGTCGGCCACGTCGCCGGGCTACACTTCGCGCTCGGCCTGACGCTCGGTGTCGCCCTGCTGTGCATCGGCGCCGGCGCCGTGCACTGGGCCAGGACCCTGATGTCGGACGTGGAGGTCTCGGAGGACCGGCACGCGATCGAGGCGTCGGAGGAGACCAGGGCGCACGTCCTGTCGGAGTTCGCCAAGGGCGCCAAGGAGTCCCAGTTCGGCCGGCGCACCCTGGTGCGGCGCACGCTGTACGGCGCGCTCGCCCTGGTGCCGCTCTCCGGTCTGGTGCTGCTGCGCGACCTCGGCCCGCTGCCGGGCGACAAGCTCCAGCACACGGCCTGGCGCGCCGGCGCGCGGATCATCAACGAGAGCACGATGCAGCCGCTGCGCCCGGAGGACATCACGGTCGGCTCGCTGACCCAGGCCATGCCCGAGGGACTGGACCCGCACGACCACGACTTCCCCGAGCAGATCGCCAAGGCCGCGGTCATGCTGGTGCGGCTGGAGCCCGAGGACATCAAGAACCAGCAGTCCGCCGACTGGGGTCACGAGGGCATCCTGTGCTACTCCAAGATCTGCACGCACATCGGCTGCCCCGCTACCCTCTACGAGCAGCAGACCCACCACGCGCTCTGCCCCTGTCACCAGTCCACGTTCGACCTCGCGGACGGCGCTAGGGTGCTCTTCGGACCGGCGGGCCACCCCCTGCCGCAGCTGCGCATCACGAGGGACGACGAGGGCTTTCTCGTGGCGCTCGGTGACTTCGCCGAGCCGCCAGGACCGAGCTTCTGGGAGCGCGGATGAGTACGGCAACGGAAGCCCCGAAGAGCAGGACCCGGGGCAAGGGACCGGCCGGCGAGAAGGTCGCCGACTGGGCCGACGGCCGGGTGGGCCTGTACGGCCTCGCCAAGGCCAACATGCGGAAGGTCTTCCCCGACCACTGGTCGTTCCTGCTCGGTGAGGTCTGCCTCTACAGCTTCCTCATCCTGATCCTGACCGGCGTCTACCTCACGCTGTTCTTCGTGCCGAGCATGGCCGAGATCGAGTACCACGGCCCGTACGCGCCGATGCACGGCCAGATGATGTCCGAGGCCTACGCCTCGACGCTGGACATCAGCTTCGACGTGCGCGGCGGCCTGCTGGTCCGCCAGATCCACCACTGGGCGGCGCTGATCTTCGTGGTCGGCCTGTTCATGCACATGATGCGGGTGTTCTTCACCGGCGCGTTCCGCAAGCCGCGCGAGATCAACTGGCTGTTCGGCTTCACGCTCCTGATTCTGGCGATCTTCACCGGCCTCACCGGCTACTCGTTGCCCGACGACCTGCTGTCCGGCATCGGCATCCGGTTCGCCGAGGGAGCGATCCTGGCGACCCCGGTCCTCGGCAGCTACCTGCAGATGTTCATCTTCGGCGGGGAGTTCCCGGGCAACGACATCATCCCGAGGTTCTTCATCGTCCACGTGCTGGTGCTGCCCGGGATCATGCTGGCCCTGGTGGCCGCGCACCTGATCCTGATCGTCTACCACAAGCACACCCACTTCGCCGGTCCGGGACGCGGCAACAACAACGTCGTGGGCATGCCGTTCCTGCCCGTCTACATGGCCAAGGCCGGCGGCTTCTTCTTCCTGGTCTTCGGCGTCATCACGGTGATCGCGGCGACCGTCACGATCAACCCGATCTGGGTGCTCGGACCGTATCGACCTGACCAGATCTCCACCAACGCCCAGCCGGACTGGTATCTCGGCTTCTCCGAGGGCATGGTCCGGATGATGCCGGGATGGGAGTGGGTGCTGCCCGGCGACTACACCGTGAACTTTGGCCTGCTGGTGCCGTTGGCGGTCTTCCCCGGCCTGCTGCTGGTGATGGGGCTCTACCCGTTCTTCGAGTCCTGGGTGAACAAGGACAACCGCGAGCACCACATCGCGCAGCGCCCACGCAACTCGCCGACCCGGACCGCGTTCGGCATGGCGTGGCTCACGGCGTTCTTCGTCTGCATGATCGCCGGCGGCAACGACGTGTGGGCCGTCAACTTCAACCTGTCGATCAACTCCATCACCTGGTTCTGCCGGATCGCGTTCTTCGTGCTCCCGGTGATCGCCTTCGTGGTGGTGCGCCGGATCTGCCTCGGCCTCCAGCGCCGGGACCGGGAGAAGGTGCTGCACGGCAGGGAGACCGGCGTCATCAAGCGGCTGCCGCACGGCGAGTTCATCGAGGTGCACGCGCCGCTCTCCGCCGAACAGCGCCACATCCTCACGGCGCATGACCAGCACCGGCCGCTCGAGATCGGTCCGGAGACCGACGAGAACGGCGTGCGCCGGCGGATCGGTCCGCTGGAGCGGGCGCGGGCCCGGATCAGCCGTGGCTACTACGGCGACCACGCCCAGATCCCGAAGCCGACGACCGAGGAGTACCGCGAGATCACCAGCGGCGGGGGCCATCACTGACGCTCGCACCGCGCCCGTCCGGGGGCCGCGGCACCTCCACCTCGGAGGCGCCGCGGCCCCCGTCGCGTTCCCTTCGGTGTCCCCGCCGGTGTCCCGGAGTGTCCACGCCGACCGGCACCCGGCGTGACCGGTCGGTAAGGCCATATGCTCGGTGCGACGGCTGCGGTGTCGGCCGTCGCATCCCGACCGCACTACCCCGTGACCATGCCTGGAGTGATCCCCATGAGTGCTGCGACCCCCGCCGGAGGCGACACCGCGACGGCGCGCACCTGGCCCGACCTGCTCAGCGCGCTGCTCGCGGGCCGGAGCCTGAGCACCGAGGACACCGCCTGGGCCATGGACCAGATCATGACCGGCGAGGCCACCGACGTGCAGATCGCCGGTTTCGCCGTGGCGCTGCGCGCCAAGGGCGAGACGGTGGAGGAGATCACCGGGCTGGTGCGGACCATGTACCGGCACGCCAACGTCATCGAGGTGCCGGGCGACACGGTGGACATCGTGGGCACCGGCGGCGACCGCGCCAGGACGGTGAACATCTCCACCATGGCCGCGATCGTGGTGGCCGGCACCGGCGCCCGGGTCGTCAAGCACGGCAACCGCGCCGCGTCCAGCGCCTCAGGCTCCTCGGACGTGCTGGAGAAGCTGGGCGTCAACCTCGACCTCACCCCGGCCCGGGTCGCCGAGGTGGCGCTGGAGGCCGGCATCAGCTTCTGCTTCGCGGTGCGCTTCCACCCGGCGCTGCGCCATGTGGCCGTGGCCCGCAAGGAGCTGGGCATCGCCACGCCGTTCAACTTCCTGGGCCCGCTGACCAATCCGGCCCGGGTGAAGGCCCAGGCGACGGGCGTCGCGGACGCCCGGATGGCGCCGATCCTGGCCGGGGTGCTGGCCGACCGCGGCACCTCCGCGCTGGTGTTCCGCGGCGACGACGGCCTGGACGAGCTCACCACGACCGCGACCTCGACCGTGTGGACGGTCAGGGACGGCAAGGTCACCGAGGAGTCCTTCGACCCGCGCTCGGTGGGCCTGGAACTCGTCGATGTGGAGGCGCTGCGGGGCGCCGACGCGGCGTACAACGCGGACGTCGCGCGCCGCGTGCTGGACGGCGAGCAGGGCCCGGTCCGGGACGCGGTGCTGCTCAACGCGGCCGCCGCGCTGGCCGCCCTGCGGCCGAACGACGCCTCCCTCCCCGAGCGGATCGCCGCCGGCATCACCGAGGCGGCCGAGTCCATCGACTCCGGCGCCGCGAAGACCACCCTCTCCCGCTGGATCGCCGCCAGCCACGCGTAGCCCTTCCCTGGCGGTCCGCTCCCCGGACCGCCGCGGTGCCCACGACCGCGGACCGCGGCCGTGGGCACCGGCGCCAGCCCTGACCGACATGAGCCGAGTACGGGTCGCCGTCGGGTGGCTGAAGGCGCCGCGGCTACCGATCGCCGGGCCGTCGCCGCATCGCGACCGGTCCGGGCGCGGGCCGCGCGGTTGTGCCGGCGGCGGGGGACGCCTGATGGGCCGGACATGAGAGGCGGTCGCCACCGGCAGCCGAACCCGCCATCGCCGCGTCGCGGACTGCCCGGCGCAGCCGCAGCTTCGCGGGACTGAGGGCGGGTCGTCGCCGGGCGGCAGACTTGGCCGTGGCTACCGAGCGTCGGGACATGCGCGGGCCGCGATGTCGTGCCGGTGGTGGGAGCCACCGTCGGACGGACCCGGGACGGGTTCTGGGTCACCGTGCCGCGGTTGCCGACTGTCGGACCATGCCGCGGTCGCGGGCCGTCCGGGCGCGGGCTGTCATGGCCCGTCAGGGCCGACGCCGGCCGGTTCACGGGGCACCGATCCCGCCCCGCCGCGGGGGCGAGCCACGTCGTCCGGGTCCCGCCCGGCAAGGGCTACGCGTCGAGGCCGATCGCGAAGGCGGCTTCCAGGTCGTGTTGGGAGTAGGCGCGGAAAGCGATATGCGTCTCGGTGGCGGCGACGCCCGGGACCTTGCTGATGCGGCCGGGGATCACCTCGGCGAGATCGTCGTGGTGGCGCACCCTGACGATGGCGATAAGGTCATGGGGCCCGGTCACGGAGTACACCTCACTGACCCCCTCCAGCGACGCGATCTGCTCCGCGACCTCCGGGACGCGGTCCACGCTGGTCTTGATGAGCACGATCGAAGTGATCACGTCTGGACCTCTCCCTGCGTTCCCGGATCGCCGCTCACCCGCGAGCGGCGCCGTACGACGACGTACGCAGCTCACCTTAGCCCGCCACCCCAGGCGCGCCACGGGCGCGGCAGACGCGAGGCGTACCAGGTCGTAGGGTGACAGTGGAGGCGTTCACCACGGGCACGTGACGCGGGCACGGACAGTAAACGGAGAGTAGGCGACACGATGGCGCATCACCCACCGCCGCGGCCGACCCCCGGGGCCGGCCGCTCCGGCCCGCCGGGCCCGCTGGGCTGACGGACGGTGTGAGGGTGATGGGTCCCAGCAATGACGACCCGGTGGAGCCGGGTGAGAGCCTCGACCGACCGCTGCCGGAGCGGGTCAGACACCGGGTCATCACGCTGGCCAGCGACGCGTTCGCCGGCCTGACGGTCTCCGAGCTGCCCGCCCCGCTGCGCCAGTACGCCCGTTTCACGCCCTCCCGCCGCGTGCGGTTCGGCGGCAGCGCCATGGCCACGGCGCTGGAGGGCGACCCCGTCTTCCGGCAGCGGGTGGCCGCCCGGCTGCGGACCACCGAGCCGGAGCTCGCGCAGGCCGTGGAGCGCGGTTCGCCGCCGCCCGCCGCCGATCCGGCGGACGTGGCCGCCGCCGCGTTCGTGCTGCGGCCGCCGGGCTGGGCCAAGCTGGTCGCCGCGGCCGGCGAGGAGGCGCAACGGGCCCAGGCCGAACGGGTGGAGCAGGAGCGCGAACAGGAACTGACCCGGCTCCGCGAGGAGCTGGCGCAGGCCAGGACCGCGGCCAGGCGTGAGGGCGAACGGCTGCGCGGCGAGTTGGAGTCGGCGCGCCGGGAGACCGACGCGGTACGCCGCAAGCTGCGCAGCGCGCTGAGCGACGTGCGCCGCGGCGAGGCGGCGCTGCGCAAGCTGCGCTCGGAACTGGACGAGGTGCGCGCCGAGGCGGGCGCCGAGCGGGCCCGGGCCGACAGCGAGGCCCGGCGGTTGCGGACCCGGCTCGCGGAGGCCGAGGAGGCGCTGGAGGCGGGCCGCAGGGCGGTGCGCGAGGGCCGCAGCCTGACCGACATGCGGCTGCGGCTGCTGCTCGACACGGTGTTGGAGTCCGCGCAGGGGTTGCGCCGCGAACTGGCCCTGCCGCCCGCGGCATTGCGGCCGGCCGAGACGGTGGACGCGGTGACGCCCGGCGACGTGAGCCCACAGGAGGTGGCGCACCGGGCACTGGCCGAGGACGATCCGGCGCTGCTCGACCAGCTGTTGGCGCTGCCCCAGGTGCATCTGGTCGTCGACGGCTACAACGTGACGAAGACCGGCTATCCCAGCATGCCGTTGGAGAAGCAGCGGCTGCGGCTGCTGGGCGGCCTGGCCGGGCTCGCGGCGCAGAGCGGCGCGGAGGTGACGTGCGTCTTCGACGGCGCGGAGCTCGCCGCGCCGGTGCTGCTCGCGCCGCCGCGCGGGGTGCGGGTGCTGTTCAGCAGGCCGGGACAGACCGCGGACGAGCTGATCAGGCGCCTGGTGCGGGCCGAACCGCCGGGGCGCCCCGTGGTGGTGGTCTCCGCCGACCGGGAGGTCGCCGACGGCGTGGCCCGCGCCGGCGCACGCCCCGTGGCCTCCGCCCTCCTACTCCGCCGCCTCTCCCGCGCGTAACGCTTGCCGCGAGACCCGCACGCCCACGAGATCCGTTCGGCCCGTGTGGTCTGCTCGGCTCGTGGGTCCCGCACGTCTGCGGCATTCGCGCTGCCTTCGGAATCCGCAGCCCGCGAGATCCGTCGCTGCTCGCAGGACCTGCCAGGTCCGGTCGGCCGTGAGGTCTGTTCGGCTCACGGGACGCGCTCAGTCGGCGAGACCCGCTCAGTCGGCCAGCGCTGCCAGGCCCGCGGAGTCCTGGCGGCCGTGAGGTGCGCTCGGACCCTGAGGTCGCACAGCAGGAACCCGCACGGCCACGCGCACCGCTCGGCCCATGAAGTCCGCTCGGTCTGAGGGACTCGCACGGCTCTCGCCGCGGATCCAGCTCTCAAGTGCCGCGGGGTCTCCGGGACCTACCCGGCCCCTGAGGGCCGGAGGGCGTCCGCCGGCGGTGTGCGGCGCGTCGGAGTGGGCTGGAGCGCGTGCAGGCGCGCTCGCGCGCCTGCGGGAGGATTGGCGCGCCGTCGCGCGGGGCATCACTTCCGCGCCCGGTCGTCACACGGGGGTCGCAGGGGCGGGGTCGCGCCAGTGGATCCGCACGGAATCTCCGCGCACGGTCACACGGCGAGTGTCCGTTGCGCGCCCATGTGCCGGATTGCGCGCCTTCCGCGCAGTTGCCACCGCTTACGTCCTGCTTGCCACACTGTGTCATCCACACACCGTGGAGCGGCGATCGCTAGCCGTGTGAGGTAAGTAAAATATGCCCGCAGGGATTTGAATCGGCGAAACCCTGCTCGCTAGGGTCAGGGCTCGAACCTTCACGCGGTCGATCACCCACCAGGGGTGGCCGTGAGGTTACCGCCGAATCCGCGGTTGCGACGCGGAGCCGGGTTCGTCCCCTCCCGGCAGGCGGCTGAGGAAGAAGGAGCTCGCCCCTCGTGGCGTCCCACCGTCGTCCCAAGCAGCCAAGCCGCGCCCGCGTGACGTTCTTTGGCGCCACCGCCGTCGCCACCGCAGCCCTCGCCTCCACCCACGCCGCCCAGGCGGACCCGAACCCCACCCTGGAGGAAGTCCAGGAGGAGGTCGACGAGCTCCACCATGAGGCGGAAGAGGTCATCGAGGAGTACAACGGCGCCAAGGAGCAGGAAGAAGAGCTCCAGGACGAGGTCGACGAGCTCCAGGACTCCGCCGCCCGCGGCCAGGAGGAGCTGAACGAGCTGCGCGGCAGCCTCGGCTCCGTCGCCTCCTCGCAGTACCGCAACGGCGGGCTCGACCCCTCCGTGCAGCTCTTCCTCTCCGCCGACCCCGACGCCTATCTCGACCAGGCGTCCACCCTCGACCAGGTCAGCGGCCGGCAGGCCGAGACGCTGCGGACGATCGAGAGCCAGCAGCGCACCCTCGACCAGCAGCGCGAGGAGGCTACCCAGAAGCTCGACGAGCTGGAACAACTCCGCGAGCAGCTCGGTGAGCAGAAGGACACCATCCAGGAGAAGTTGAGCGAGGCCCAGGAGCTGCTCAACCAGCTCACCGCCGAGGAGCAGGCCGCGATCGAGGCGCAGGAGGCCCAGGAGGCACAGGACGCCGCGGATGCGGCCTCGTCGCTCCCGGCGGACCTCGGCGACGCCTCCTCGTACGGCGCCGCCGCGCTGAGCGCCGCGCAGACCGCGCTGGGCGCGCCCTACGTCTGGGGCGCCACCGGCCCCAGCTCCTTCGACTGCTCGGGGCTCACGTCCTGGGCCTACAGCCAGGCCGGCGTCTCGCTGCCGCGAATCTCCGAGGACCAGGCGTACGCGGGCACGACGGTGAGCCTCGACCAACTCGCCCCCGGCGACCTGGTGTTCTTCTACGACGAGCTGAGCCACGTGGGCATCTACGCCGGCAACGGCCAGATGATCCACGCCCCCCAGCCCGGCGGTGTCGTCGAGTACAGCCCGATCGACGTGATGCCCTTCATGTGGGGGGTCCGCGTCGGCTGAGCCGCCGCCGTCCGAATCTCCCGAACGTCAGCATGGCGTGCTGGCCCATCCAGGTGATTCCGGGGAGTCGCGTTGCGCCCGCGCGCCGGGTGTGACCTGCGTCTGCGTGTCCGGAGTCGCCGTATGCGCCCATTGCCTTCCGTGCATCTGGCCGCCGCACGGTTAGATTCTGCTCCCCTCAGGATTCCTCCGAAGGGAGAGCGGCCGACGTGGTCTGCCATCGACGTGCTCTGCAGGCCCAGGCGAACCGGGCGCTGGTGGCTCGGGTCACCGTCATCGCCGCGGCCGTGACCGCGGCGACCGCGGTGGCCGCGATGACCGCGGTGCCGGTGCTCGCCGACCCGGGACGCCCCAGCACGCCGGAGGCGCCCCCCGCCGACAGCGCCGCGGCCGCGGCCGAGGTGGACCGGTTGCTGGCCAGCGCCGAACGGGCCGTCGAGGCGTACAACGGCACCGCCGAGCGGGTCGCGGAGCTCCAGGCCGAGGTGGCGCTCCGTCAGGAGCGGGTGGCGCGCGGCCAGGAGGTCGTGAACGAGCAGCGCCGCGCCCTCGGCACGGCCGCCGCCGCCCAGTACCGCGCCGGCGGCATCGACCCCTCGCTCGCCCTGATGCTCTCCGGGGACCCCGACGGCTACCTGGACCGCGCCACCACGCTGGACCGGATCAGCGACCGGCAGTCGGGGCAACTGCGCGAACTGCTGGCCGCCCAGCGCACCCTGGAGCGTCGGCGCGCGGAGGCCGAGGACGCGCTGGAGGAACTGGCGGGCGAGCGCGACCAGCTGGCCGACCGCAGGCGCGCCGCCGAGGACCGGCTGGCGGAGGCGCGGGAGCACTACGAGCGGCTGTCCGCCGAGGAGCGCGCCGAGCGCGTGGCCCGCCAGGAGCGGCAACGGGCCGCCGCCGCGGTGGTCACGCCGTCTCCGGTGCCCACCCCCGCCGTCGCGCAGACCGCCCCGTCGTCCGCCGTCCCCGTGTCCTCCCGGGCCGCGGCCGCCGTCGCCGCCGCCCAGAGCGTCGTCGGCGCCCCGTACGGGTGGGGCCAGGCGGGCCCCGACGCCTTCGACTGCTCGGGCCTGATCCAGTGGGCCTACGCCCAGGCCGGCGTCGCGCTGCCGCGCACCTCACAGGGGCAGGCGGCCGCCGGCCCACATGTGCCGCTCGACCAGGCGCAGCCGGGCGACATCGTCGTCTACCGGGCCGACGCCAGCCACGTCGGGATGTACGTCGGCGGCGGCCAGATCGTGCACTCGCCCCATCCCGGCGCGACGGTGCGCTACGACCCGGTCGGCATGATGCCGGTCTCCGCGGTCGTCAGACCGTGAGCCCAGACCGTGAGGAGGGCCACATCAGGACTCGATCCAACGCAAATCACGGCTAAATCAGGATGAAAGAGTTCTTGAACCCCCATCGAACGCCGATTGCGGGGCTCTGACTGATCTCGGTGACCCCTGGCGGATCCGAGGCGCCTCCTGAGCGGATATGGTCAGGGCGATGCGTAAGACGTTGATCGTGACCAATGACTACCCGCCCCGTCCGGGAGGGATCCAGATCTTCCTGCACACGCTGGCGCAGCGCCTCGACCCTCGACAGGTCGTGGTGTACGTGTCGGACTGGACGCGGGACGACGAGACGCGGCGGGCCGCCGAGCGGTTCGACGCCGAGCAGCCCTTCCCGGTCATCCGGGACCGGGCCGGCATGCTGCTGCCCACCCCCCGGGTCGCCCGGCGGGCCGCCGAGCTCCTGAAGGAGCACGGCTGCACCGGCGTGTGGTTCGGCGCCGCCGCGCCCCTCGCGCTGATGGCACCCACGCTGCGCGCCGCCGGCGCCGAGCAGCTGGTGGCCACCTCGCACGGGCACGAGTCCGGCTGGGCCGGGATGCCGGGCACCAAGCGCCTGCTGCGCCGGATCGGGGAGCACACCGACACCATCACCTACCTCGGCGAGTACCACCGGGAGAAGATCTCCCGAGTGCTCACCCCCGAGGCGGCCTCGCGGATGGTGCAGCTGACGCCCGGCGTGAACGAGAAGACCTTCCACCCGGACGCCGGCGGTGCCGCGCTCCGCGCCGAGCTCGGCCTGTCCGACCGGCCCGTGGTGGTGTGCGTCTCCCGGCTGGTGCCGCGCAAGGGCCAGGACACCCTGATCCGGTCCATGCCCCACATCCTCCGCGCGCAGCCGGACGCCGTGCTGATGATCGTCGGCGGCGGCCCGTACCGCGGGGCGCTGGAGAAGCTCGCCCACAAGACCGGGGTGGCCGACTCGGTGCGGTTCGCCGGCGAGGTGTCCTGGGAGGACCTGCCGGCCTACTACGGCGTCGGCGACGTCTTCGCCATGCCGTGCCGCACCCGTCTGGGCGGGCTCGACGTGGAGGGCCTGGGCATCGTCTACCTGGAGGCCTCCGCGACCGGCCTGCCGGTCGTCTGCGGCGACTCCGGTGGCGCGCCCGACGCGGTCATCGACGGCGAGACCGGCTGGGTCGTGCGCGGCTCGGGCGAGGCCGCGCCGGCGGAGACCGCCGAGCGGATCGTGGCGCTTCTCGCCGACCCGGAGCTGCGGCGCCGGATGGGCGAGCGCGGCCGAGCCTGGATCGAGGAGAACTGGCGCTGGGACCTGCTCGCGGAACGCCTCGACGGCCTCCTGTAGGCCGCCGGCCCCGGCGTCAGGCGTCGGCGACCGGCCCGTCCACGGGCGCGATAGCCTTCCCGGGACGGCCGCGGGTACGCCCGGCCCGCACCACATCTCCAAGGAGCCACGGCGATGGCCGAACACACCAGGTCGAGCACCACCATCGAAGCCAGCCCGGCGGACGTCATGGCGGTGATCGCCGATTTCGGCCGCTACCCCGAGTGGACCGGCGAGGTGAAGGAGGCCGAGGTGCTCTCGGCCGACACGGCGGGACGCGCCGAACAGGTGCGGCTGCTGCTGGACGCCGGCGCCATCCGGGACGAGCACACGCTGGCCTATGAGTGGTCGGGCGACCGCGAGGTGAGCTGGACGCTGGTGCGTTCCAAGATGCTGCGGGCGCTGGACGGCAGCTACCGCCTGGACCCGGTGGCCGGTGGCAAGCACACCGAGGTCACCTACCAGCTGACCGTGGACGTGAAGATCCCGATGTTGGGCACGATCAAGCGGAAGGCCGAGAAGGTCATCATCGAACGGGCACTGGACGGGCTCAAGAAGCGGGTGGAGAGCGCCCCCGGGGAGCGATGACCCCGCAGGGGCGCCCGCTGTTCGTGACCGGGCCCGGCGGAGACGGTGTCACCACCGTCGCGGTCGGCACCGCGCTCGCGGCGGCCCGCGCGGGAACGGCCACGCTGCTGCTCACCTCGGCGCCGCCCGCCCGGCTGGCCGCGCTCCTCGGCACGGCACCGCCGGCTTGGCCCGACGCCCTCCCGCTGCCGCCGGACGCCGCCGGATCGCCGCCGGCGAGGCTCGACGTGGCGCGCGTGGACGCCGGCGAGGCGTTCCGCGAGGGCGTGCTGAGCCTGCAACGGCGGGTCCGCCCCGCGCTGGACGCGGCCGGCGCCACCGCCCTGGACGACGACGAGCTGACCGAGCTGCCGGGCTCAGACGCGCTGGCCCTGCTGAGGTCCGTGCCCGCGGCGCACACCGCCGGCCGCTGGGACCTGCTGGTGGTCGACCTGCCGCCGGTCGGCGAGGCGTTGCGGCTGCTGGTCCTGCCCGAGCAGCTGCGCCGCTATCTGCGCCGGCTGCTGCCGCCCGAGCGGCTCACCGCGCGCGGGTTGCGCCCGCTGCTGGCCCAGCTGACCGGCGTGCCACTGCCGTTCCCCGATCTGTTCGCCGCCACCGACCGCTGGGACGCCGCGCTGGCCGCCGCGCAGCGGGTGATCGAATCGCCGGGCACCGCCGTGCGCCTGGTGGTGGACCCGTGCTCCGCCCGTTCCGTGGCCGCCGCGCGGGCCGCCCGCGCCGGACTCGCCCTGCACGGCCTGGCGCTCGACGCGGTCGTCGCCAACCGGATGCTCCCGGTCGGCTCCGCCGACCCCTGGCTCGCCGGCATGGCCGACCGGCAACGGGACGCGCTCGCCGAGCTGAGCCGCGCCGCCGGGCTCGCCGCGCCGCACCCCGAACCGCACGAACTGCCGCATCTGGGCCGCGAGCCTGGACCCGCGGACCTGCCGGGGCTCGGCGTGCCGCCACCCGCCGCCGCCCCGCACCGAATGGCCCCGTCGCTGGACGACCGGCGCGCCGCCGACGGCCTGCTGGTGTGGCGGCTGCCGCTGCCCGGCGCCGTGCGCGAGGAGCTGGACCTGGTCCGCCGCGGGGACGAACTCATCGTCACCACGGGACCGTTCCGCCGGCTTTTGCCGCTGTCCGCCGTGCTGCGCCGGTGCACCGTGACCGGCGCCGCGCTGGAGGACGACGGCACCCTCGCGGTCCGCTTCGCGCCCGATCCGGCGCAGTGGCCACGGGAACCGGCCGGCGCCTGACCCCCGCTCCCGCCGGGATCGCCGCGAAATCCGACCGGCCGGCCCGGCGTCGGGTAACGTCGGAAGAGGGCCGGGAGACAGGGCCCCGTCGTAGGAGGCCGCTGATGAGTGACGCCGAGGACCAGCCCGTCGAGCAGCGCCCCACCGGGGCCGGCACCGCCGACCCCGACGCGTGGGCCACCGCGACCGAGGAGGACCTCGCCGCCGAGCAGGCGCGACGCCGCGAGCGCTACGGTTCGCCACCCCCCGACCCGGCCGAGGAGTTGCGCCGCCTCGCCGACGCCGTGACCGAGCGGATCGCCCGCCTCCCCGGCGGGCTCGGGCTGGGCGCCGCACCGCTCGCCGCGCAGGCCAGGGCCGCGATCGAGCCGGTGATCGAGCGCAACGCGGAGGTGTTCCAGCACCTCGCCTCCGCCGGGCAGGAGTTGCTCGCCGCCTACCGGTCCGCGGTCGAGGGCCAGGAGCGTTCCTGGACCCGCGCCGACCGGCCCGACCGGCCCGATCCGAAGGACGGGCCCAATCCGCCGGAGGACGCCCGGCCGACCCCCGAGGAGCACACGGGAGACCGGGACGTTCCGGACCACCGGGACGATTCCCCTGGTCAGGGCGGCCCGCACCGCATCGACCTGGACTGATCCGGAACCCGTGACCGCACGGTAGCCTGCGCTCCCTCCGGTACCGTGTTCAGCGGCGGGGATCCACTGACACGACTGAGGGACACATGGGACTGACCATCGGCGTCGACATCGGCGGCACGAAGATCGCGGCCGGCGTGGTCGACGAAGACGGCACGATCCTCGACACCTGCCAGGTGGCTACCCCGGGCACCCCCGAGGGCGTCGTGGAGGCCATCGCCGACGCGATCCGGAACGTGGGCAGCGGCAGCTCCGCCGATGCGGTGGGCATAGGCGCGGCCGGCTATGTCGACGACAAGCGCGCCACGGTGCTCTTCGCGCCCAACATCCGTTGGCGGCACGAAGCGTTGAAGGACAAGATCGAACAACGCGTCAGCCTCTCCGTGGTCGTCGAGAACGACGCCAATGCCGCCGCCTGGGGGGAGTACCGCTTCGGCGCCGGGGTGGGCCACGACGACGTCGTCTGCATCACGCTCGGCACCGGGCTGGGCGGCGGCATCATCATCGGCGGCCGGCTGCACCGCGGCCGGTTCGGCGTGGCCGGCGAGTTCGGCCATATCCGGGTCGTCCCGGACGGCCTGTTGTGCGGCTGCGGCAGCCAGGGCTGCTGGGAGCAGTACGCCTCGGGGCGCGCGCTGGTCCGCTACGCGCAGCAGCGCGCCACCGCCACCCCCGAGGCGGCCGAGACGCTGCTGGGCCTCGGCGACGGCACCCCCGAGGGCATCGAGGGCCGGCATGTGAGCAGCGCCGCCCGGCAGGGCGACCCGGTGGCCATCGACTCCTTCCGGGAGCTGGCCCGTTGGGCCGGCGCCGGACTGGCCGACCTCGCCTCGCTCTTCGACCCGTCGGCGTTCATCGTCGGCGGCGGCGTCTCCGACGAGGGCGATCTGGTGCTTGAGCCCATCAGGAAGTCGTTCAGGCGCTGGCTGGTGGGCAGCAGGTACCGCCCGCACGCTCAGGTCGTGGCCGCCCAACTCGGGGGCCGGGCGGGCCTGGTGGGCGCCGCGGACCTCGCGCGTCAGGGCTGAGGGCGCAGGTCGGCGGATGGCCGCCCAGGTGCGCCTGCTGAGTTACAACATCCGCTCGATGCGCGACGACGTGGCCGCGCTGGCCCGGGTGATCCGGGCCTGCGCGCCCGACGTGGTGTGCGTGCAGGAGGCCCCGCGGTTCGTCCGCTGGCGGGCCTCCGTGGCCCGGCTGGCCCGCGCCACCGGTCTGACGTACGTGACCGGCGGCGCGCCCTCCTGCGGCACGATGATCCTGTCCACGCTGCGCGCGGCCGTGGAGCACACCGAGGACGTCACCTTCCCGCTCACCCCCGGGCTGCACCGGCGGGGCCTGGCCACCGCCGTGCTGCGCTTCGGCCGCACGGCACGGCTGGGCGTGGTCAGCTGCCACCTCAGCCTGCAACGGGACGAGCGGTTCGTGCAGGGCGAGCTGCTGCTGCGCCGGCTGGCCGATCTGGGCGCGCCGCATGCGGTGGTCGCCGGAGACCTCAACGAGCGGCCGCGCGGGCGGACGTTCCAGCGGCTGACGGAGGAGCTCACCGACGGTTGGGTCGCGGCCCCGACGGGCGGCGAGCTCACCTCGCCCGCCCACGCCCCGGTGCGCCGTATCGACGCGGTGCTGTGCACCTCGGGGGTGCGGGTGCTCGGCTGCGGCGTGCCGCCCCCCGCCGCGCTGCCCGGCATTCACCGGGACGACCTGTTCCGGGCCACGGACCATCTGCCGGTGCTGGCCGTGCTCCAGGTCCCCGAACAGGAGAACTGAACGCACCGGGCCCGACCCCGCCCGGACTTGTCCGCGTGGCACGCGCGCGTCGGTCTTCCCGACGGCGATGGCGACTCGGGCCGTGCCATGGCCGACATCGGGCGCTGTGCTGGTGTGCCCGACCGTGTTCCGGTCGTTCGTGTCGGTCTTCTCGACGGCGACGCCTAGGCCGCCCGCGGCAGGGGCGAGATCGGGCGTCTCGCCGTCGAGCCCGACCCCCCGGCGAGGGCCGGCGCGCGTCAGACCACCGCGCCGCTGCCCGGGTCCACCCAGTCGTCGTCCTCGCCGTCCCGCATCCGCGCGACCAGCGTGGCGAAGCCGCCGAGGAAGCCGCCGATGCCCAGGGTGGCGATCCACCAGGTCATGTCCCGCTGGAGCAGCACCGTCCCGATCAGCAGCAGCGGGCCGCCGAGCACCGCCACCCAGGCCAGCTTGGTGGTCATATCGGACTGGGGCAGCGGGGGCGGCTCCGGGGGGACGAAGTGGTCGTCCTCCTCGTCCTCGGGCGCCTCCCAGTCCCTGGGGCCCAGTTCGGGCGGCTCGGGTGGCTCGGGATCGGCACCCGCGCGCTCCAGCGCCCGGTCGAGCGCCCGGTCCACGGTGTCCGTCAGGTCGATTTCCTCGCCCCGCGGCCACACGCCCGGCGGATCGGCGGGCTCGTCGCCGTAGCCGGCGACGATCTCGGCCCAGGCGGCTTCCTCGTCGAGCGGGTCGCGGCCGTCGCCGCGCTCCGGGTCACGTTCCGTCACGAGCAGTCTTCCTTGTCGCCCTGTTCGCCAGCCGGGTGAGGAAGGCGTCCGTCTCCTGAAAGATACGCTCGGCGTCGTGGTCCAGCGTGGCCACGTGATAGCTGTCCTCGAGCACGCGTTCGGTCACGTCCGTTGACGATACCGAGGCGAGCACCAGGGCCGAGTCGCGCGGCGGCACTATGTGGTCGACCCGGCTGCGCAGCAGCAACAACGGCTGTGTCACCCGGGGCAGGTCGGCGCGGGTGGCCGCGAACAGCCCGTGCAGCGCGTGGACGCCGTGCAGCGACACCCGGGTGTACCCGGTCTCCCTGACCCCGCCCTTGGCGATGTCCGAGACCAGACCGCGGACGCTGGGCACCACGTGTCGCAGCACCGGCAGCGCGTACCCGTGCCACCAGGGCAGCGAGATCGCCGGGTTGACGACCACCACGCCGGCGACCGCCGGGCCGTGCCGGGCGGCCAGCCGCAGGGCCAGCGTGCCGCCCATCGACAGACCGCAGACGTAGACCTGGTCGCAGCGCTCGGTCAGCTCCCGCAGCTCCCTGGCCACGGTGGCGTACCAGTCGGTCCAACGGGTCAGCCGCAGGTCCTCCCAGCGGGTGCCGTGCCCGGGCAGCAGCGGAAGCGAGACCGTCAGGCCCTGCCCCGCCAGATGCTCGGCCCAGGGGCGCAGCGCCTGCGGACAGCCGGTGAATCCGTGACAGAGCAGGACGCCGGTGGCCGAGCCGCGATGGGCGAAGGGCTCGGCCCCGGGGATAAGCGGCATCGCGGGCTCCGTTCGGCGCGGGGGCGATGGATGGGGCACCTCCCAGGCCGCCAAGGCCTGGGGAGGCCGCCGCCGGGGTGTCTGTCAGCCTACGTGGGCCGTAAGGTCAGCGGGTAGCCCGCGCGTGCTGCCCCCTGGGGCGCCGAGAACGGGGTACCCCGTTAGGGTCGGGCAGAAATGAACCCAGGAGGTCGCGGTGCTGTACGGCGCGATGAAGGTGTCCGTCGGGGCGGGGCTGAAGCTCGCCTTCCGTCCGTGGGTGGAGGGCAAGGAGCACGTACCGGAGACCGGACCCGCCATCCTGGCCAGCAACCACCTGTCGTTCTCCGACTCCTTCTTCCTGCCGGCGGTGCTCGACCGCCGGGTGACGTTCATCGCCAAGGCCGAGTACTTCACCTCGCCCGGGATCAAGGGTCGGCTCACCGCGGCGTTCTTCAAGGGCGTCGGCCAGTTGCCGGTGGACCGGTCGGGCGCCCGGGGCGCGGGCGAGGCGGCGATACAGAGCGGCATCGCGGTGCTGGAGCGCGGGGAGCTGTTCGGCATATACCCGGAGGGCACCCGGTCCCCCGACGGTCGGCTGTACCGGGGTAAGCCGGGGGGTCTCGGTCGGATAGCGCTGGCCACCGGCGCGCCGGTGTTGCCGGTCGCGATGATCGACACGGAGAAGATCCAGCCGCCCGGCAAGGTGGTGCCCAAGCTGATGCGCCCTGGCATCCGGATCGGCGAGCCGCTCGACTTCAGTCGCTACCACGGCATGGAGGGCGACCGTTTCATCCTGCGCTCGCTCACCGACGAGGTGATGTACGCGATCATGAAGCTTTCCGGCCAGGAGTATGTCGACATGTACGCCACGGCCGCCAAGCGGATGCTGGCCGAGGGCACCGGCACCGGCACCGGCACCGGCGAGCAGGGCGAGGACCGGGCCGGGCGGGATCCCGAGCGGACGGCCTGAACGGCCCGTCCCGAACGAACATCACGAACAGGCCCGAAAGAACAGGCCCGAAAGAACAGGGGGGTCGAGGCCGATGGCCGGCGAGCCGGCGAGCGCATCCGGGGCGACGGGACGGGCCGTCGAGGCGCCGATGTGGCAGGCACTCACCGGCTACCGGCTGCTGACCAGCTGCTACGCGGTCCTGCTGTTCTGGCTGGGGCACGAGGACTACGGCCGCCCGCTGGTCGGCGTCTGCTACCTGTCCGTGCTGGTGCTGTGGACGCTGCTGACGCTGCGCCTGGTCTCCTCGGCGGAGCGCTGCACGCCCCCGTTCCTGGTCGTCGACCTGACCGTCGCGGTGGCCGGCATCCTGATCAGCCCGCTCGCCGACCCGCGCGACGCCGTCGACCCCACCCTGCCGTCGGTCTGGGTCGCCGGCGCGGTGCTGGCCGTCGCCATCAAGGGCGGCTGGCGCTGGGCGGCCGGCGCCTCGGTGCTGGTGGGCGTCGCCAACGTCGTCGAGGACGGGCATCTCTCCGGCGACACCCTGCACAACGCGCTGCTGGTGTGCATCGCCAGCATCGGCATCGGCTACGTCGTCGAGCTGGCCAGGGCCAGCCAGCGGACCCTGGCCAGGGCGCTGCGCATCGAGGCGGCGACCCGGGAGCGGGAGCGGCTGGCCAGGGACATCCACGACAGCGTGCTCCAGGTGCTGGCCATGGTGCAGCGCCGGGGCGCCGCGCTCGACGGCGAGGCGGCGGAGCTCGGGCGGCTGGCGGGGGAGCAGGAACGGGCGCTGCGCGCACTGGTGGCCGGCGACGGCAGGCTGCCCCAGGGCGTCCCCGCGCCCGCCGCCGGCGAGGCCAGGGGAGCCGGCGGGGACGGTGGGGACGCCGCGGAGCAGCCGACGGATCTGGGCGCGTTGCTCGCGGCGCACGGCGGGGCGGGCGTCACGTACGCCGGCCCCTCGGGGCCCGTGCTGCTGCCCGGGCAAGCGGCCAGGGAGGTCGCGGCGGCGGTCGGCGCCGCACTGGACAACGTGCGGCGCCACGCGACCCATCCGGACGGGCGGCCGGCGGGTGTCTGGATCCTGCTGGAGGAGGCTCCGGACGCGGTGCTCGTCACGGTCAGGGACGACGGGCCGGGCATCCCCGCCGGCCGGCTCGCCGAGGCGGAGGCCGAGGGGCGGCTCGGAGCGTCGCTGTCGATCCGCGGGCGGCTGGTGGGCCTCGGCGGCAGCGCGGAATGGCTGTCGGTGCCCGGCGAGGGCACCGAGGTGGAGCTGCGGGTGCCCAGGCCGGAACGCGCCGGCGCCGCGCCCGGCCGGGGTGCGCGGGGCGCCAGGGCCCGAGGGCCGCGGGAACCGCGCGAACCCCGGGAGACGTGAGGACACATACGGCGACCACGGCGCAGGGCGCGAGGGGAGCGGGACGGTGAGCGAGCGGCCGGTGACGGTGATGGTGGTGGACGACCACCCGATGTGGCGGGACGCGGTCGCGCGGGATCTCGGCGAGGCCGGCCTCGAGGTGGTGGCCACGGCCGGGGACGGCCCTGAGGCGGTGCGCCGGGCCCGGGCGGCCCGTCCTGACGTGCTGGTGCTCGACCTGAACCTGCCGGGCCTGCCTGGGGCCGAGGTCTGCCGGCTGCTGGCCGGCGGCGCGGCCGGCCAGCGTGCCGAGGGCGGCGAGGCCGGCGTCGCGCCCCGCGTGCTGGTGCTGTCCGCGAGCGGCGAGGCGGAGGACGTGCTGGAGGCGGTGAAGGCCGGCGCCACGGGCTATCTGCTGAAGTCCGCCAGCGCCGAGGAACTCGTCGCGGCGGTGCGCCGCACGGCGGCCGGCGACCCCGTCTTCACCGCGGGGCTGGCCGGCCTGGTGCTGGGCGAGTACCGCAGGCTGGCCGCGGTCTCCGAGTCCCGCGACCCCCGGGACCCCGAGGTGCCGCACCTGACGGACCGCGAGACGGAGGTGCTCCGCCTGGTCGCGAAGGGCCTCACCTACCGCCAGATCGCGGCCCGCCTGGTCATCTCCCACCGCACCGTCCAGAACCACGTCCAGAACACCCTGGGCAAGCTCCAGCTCCACAACCGGGCGGAGCTGGTCCGCTACGCGATAGAACGCGGCCTGGACACCCCCTGACGCCGGGCCCCGGAATTGAGGGCTGGGGGAGGTCCGGCGCGCCGCCGGCCGCGCCGGACCTCCCCCCATGGCCCGCGGGTGGTGGTCAGGCCGTCGGCGCCGCCGCCGGCTCCGCCGGGCGCGCGGTGAGCAGCGCCGCGACGATGGCCGGACCGTTCAGCGTCAGTACGGATTCGGGATGGAACTGCACGCTCGCGAAGCCCGGGCCGCGCAACGCGTGCACCTCCCCGTCCCGCGGGTCGCGGCTGACCTCCACCCCGCGGCGGGCCAGCGCCGCGGCCGCGGCGTCGTCGCAGCGGGCCGCGTAGGAGCTGTAGAAGCCGACCGTCTCGGCCCGTCCGAACAGGTCGATCCGCTCCTGCGCCCCCTGATACGGCCGGTCCTTGCGGAGCACCGGCAACCCCAGCTCCACGGCGATCAGCTCGTGGCCCAGGCACACCCCCAGGAGATTCCCGCGGCGCAGCAGGTCCGCGCCGAGCCCGCGCAGCAGCCGCATCTTCGGGTCGTCCGGGTCGCCGGGGTCGCCGGGCCCCGGCCCGAGCACCACCGGGCCGGCGTGGGCCAGCGCCCGCTCCCGCGCGCCCGGTGCGTCGTAGCGCAGCACGGTCACCTCGCGGCCGCCCGAGCGCAGCAGGTGGGCGAGCATCGAGGTGAACGTGTCCTCGCCGTCGATCACCAGCGCCGGCGCCGCGCCCGCCGGTTCGCCCACCGCGCCTCCCGCGGCCTCGTGCCCGCCCGTCTGCATCCGCAGCCAGAACGGCGCCAGCCCCGCCCGCCGTCCCGCCAGCGCCGCCCGTACCCGTGGCTCCTCGGCCAGCCGCGGCCTGGTGCCGTCCGCCTGCCCGGCCCCCGGCTGCACGCCGAGCGCGGCCAGCACCGCCGCCGCCTTCGCGTGCGTTTCGGCGACCTCGGCCGCCGGGTCCGAGCCCCGCACCAGCGTCGCGCCCACCGGGACCCGGAGCCGGCCGGTGGCCGCGTCGACGTCGGCGGTGCGGATCAGGATCGGCGAGTCCAGGGTCTGCCCGCCGGTCGCGTCGCGGCCCAGCAGCGCCAGCGCTCCCGCGTAGTAGCCGCGCCCGCCGCTCTCGTGCCGGCGGATGACCCGGCAGGCGTTCTCCAGCGGGCTGCCGGTGACCGTGGCGGCGAACATCGTCTCGCGCAGCACCTCGCGCACGTCCAGCGTGCTCCGGCCGCGCAGCTCGTACTCGGTGTGCGCCAGATGCGCCATCTCCCGCAGCCGCGGGCCGACCACCACGCCGCCCTGGTCGCCGACGGTGCACATCATCTTGAGCTCCTCGTCGACCACCATGGACAGCTCCTCGGTCTCCTTGCGGTCGTCGAGGAAGTCCAGCAGTCCCGACAGGCTCGGCCCCTCGGGCGGATAGCGATAGGTGCCGCTGATCGGGTTCATCACCACCGTGCCGCCGGTCATCCGCACGTGCACCTCGGGACTCGCGCCGACCAGCATGCGGTCGCCGGTATACGCCACGAAGGTCCAGTACGCGTCGGGCTCGGCCGCCAGCAGCCGGCGGAAGACGGCCAGCGCGTCCGCCAGACGGGCGTGCCGGCCCTGGCGTCCGGGTACGGGGCCGTCCCCGGTCAGCCGCCCGGTGAAGGTGCGGCGGATGACGAAGTTGGCGCCCTGGCCGGCGCCGATCTCGCGTTCCAGCACCGCGCGGACCACCTCGGCGTAATCCGCGTCGTCGATGTCGAAGCCGCCGTCGGCGACGCTGACCTGGTGGGCGGGCAGCGCCGCGAGCACCTCCTCCAGCGGCAGCTCGTGGGTCTGGGCCGGCACGAGCACGGCCAGCGGGGTGCCGTCGTCGGTCACCTCGAAACCGCGCTCGGCGAGCTGGCGGTACGGCACCAGAGCCAGCGCGGCGGGGCCGGTCCCGCGCCCCTCGGGCAGCGGGATGTCGGCGAGCCGCTCGACCTCGACGACGGATCCGGTGAGCAGTTCGACCAGACCGGGATCGCGGCCCGGGGCGCGGCGGCGCAGCAGCGCGAACGGGGTGGCGTCGGCCAGCAGCCGGTCGATCAGGGCCGTCGTCCCGAAGCCGGCCTCGGCGGAGGGCTCGGCGGAGGGCTCGGGGCGGGGGAGTGGTGGCATGGGCGGTGGTCCTTCCGGTTCTGGTTGGTCCGGAGGTCACGGGCCCGAGAGACGGCCGGCCACGCACGAGAAAGGCCGCCCCTCGGGGGCGGCCTCGCGTCGGTCAGTCGATACGCGCAGTCAGTGGGCCGCCCGGAGAGCGGTCCACCACCAGCTGGAGACGTGCGGCTGAAGCCGCTGCGCGTTCATGGCGCGCACTATACGCGGCACGGCCCAACGTGGCGACCGTCTCACTCCCCGGCCGACCCGGAAAAAGGATGGACACCACCCCGTAATCTGGCCCTGTGACCCTGAACGCTGAGAGCAGCATCGCCACCGCCATCTCGACCGCCGCGCCCGCCTCCGGCGCCGCGTGGCGCGACCTGCCGGCGGCGCAGCAGCCGGAGTACCCCGACCCGGCGGCGCTGCGCGCCGTGACCGCGGAGCTTGGCACGTATCCGCCGCTGGTCTTCGCCGGCGAATGCGACCAGCTGCGGGCCCGGATGGCCGCGGTGGCCAGGGGCGAGGCGTTTCTGCTCCAGGGTGGCGACTGTGCGGAGGCGTTCGACCAGGTCAGCGCCGAGAACATCAGGGCGAAGCTGAAGACGCTGCTGCAGATGAGCGCGGTACTGACGTACGCCGCGGCGGTGCCGGTGGTGAAGATCGGCCGGATCGCCGGTCAGTACTCCAAGCCGCGTTCGAAGCCCACCGAGACCCGGGGTGGCGTGACGCTGCCGTCCTACCGGGGCGATTCGGTGAACGGCGCGGAGTTCACCGCCGAGGCCCGCACCCCCGACCCGGAGCGGCTGCGGCGGATGTACCACTCCTCGGCGGCGACGCTGAACCTGGTGCGCGGCTTCACCACCGGTGGCTACGCCGACCTGCACCAGGTGCACGCCTGGAACCAGGACTTCGTGCGCACCTCCGCCTCGGGCCAGCGGTACGAGGCGCTGGCGCGGGAAATCGACAACGCGCTGAACTTCATGAAGGCCTGCGGCGCCGACCCGGCCGAGTTCCACACCGTGGAGTTCTACGCCTCGCACGAGGCGCTGCTGCTGGACTACGAGGGGGCGCTCACCCGCACCGACTCCCGGACCGGGCGGCTCTACGACGTCTCCGGGCACTTCGTGTGGATCGGCGAGCGCACCCGCCAGCTGGACGGCGCGCATGTGGCGTTCGCCGCCACCATCCGGAACCCCATCGGCGTCAAGCTCGGCCCGACGACCACGGTGGACGAGGCGCTGGCGCTCGTCGACCGGCTGGACCCGGAGCGCGAGCCTGGCCGGCTGACCTTCGTCACCCGGATGGGCGCGGACCGGGTGCGGGACCGGCTGCCGCTGCTGGTGGAGGGGGTCAGGGCGGCCGGCGCCGAGGTCGCGTGGGTCTCCGACCCCATGCACGGGAACACCTTCGAGGCGGCCTCCGGGCACAAGACCCGGCGCTTCGACGACGTGCTGGACGAGGTCAAGGGCTTCTTCGAGGTGCACAAGGGCCTGGGCACGCACCCCGGCGGCATCCACGTCGAGCTGACCGGGGACGATGTCACCGAATGCGTCGGCGGCGGGGACGAGATCTTCGTGGACGACCTGCACCAGCGGTACGAGACCGCCTGCGACCCGCGGCTGAACCGCAGCCAGTCGCTGGACCTGGCGTTCCTGGTCGCGGAGATGTACCGGGCCTGACCGCGGTCCGACGGGGGGCGGCCATGCCACCGTCACCTCCCTCGGGTAAGGTGAGGCTAACCTCACCAGGATGGTCCTGGGTCGCACGAGGTGAACCATCCCGCGGTGGAGGTGACGGTGTACATCTGCTCGTGCTTCGGCATCACCGAGGAGCAGGTGCGTGAGCATGCGGCGGCGGGGTCCTGCACGCCGCGGCAGATCGCGTCGGCCAGCGGCGCGGGCACGGACTGCGGGTCCTGCGTTCGCCGCATCCAGGGACTGCTCGGCCGCACCGGCTGCCCGGCCGCCAGCACCCTGCGCCGACCCCTGCCGACCCAGGCGCCCACGCCCTCCCAGACCCCCGTGCCGGCCATGGCGCTGGCCCCCCAGGCCGCGGCCGGGTAGGGCGCGGGGTGCCGGGGCAGGGCCCCGGCACCGGGCAGGGTCTACGCCTCCGCGGGCTGCTCGATCTGCTGCGCCAGGTACAGCTGCTCGCCGAGCTTCTCCACGAGCTCGAGCTGGGTGTCGAGGTAGTCGATATGGTGCTCCTCGTCCTGCAGGATCGACTCGAAGAGCCGGGCCGAGGTGATGTCGCCCTTCGCTCGCATCACCTCGATGCCGCGGCGCAGCCGGTCGATCGCCTCGACCTCGATCTGCCGGTCCGCCTGGAACATCTCGGTGACCGTCTGCCCGACCCTGACGTGGAACAGCCGCTGGTAGTTCGGCAGCCCTTCCAGGAAGATGATCCGGTCGGTGAGCAGCTCGGCGTGCCGCATCTCGTCGAACGACTCGGCCCTGGTGTACTTCGCGAGCTTCGTCCAGCCGAAGTTGTCCTGCATCTTGGCGTGCAGGAAGTACTGGTTGATCGCGGTCAGCTCAGCGGTGAGCTGCTCGTTGAGGAACTCGATGACCTCCGGGTCGCCCTGCATGGCGGCGCGCTCCTTCCGACGGTGAGCGGTGCGAGGAACCGTGTCCGCGCATCGTGGCATCGCTCTGGTGATCCGTCCAGTAAGAGAAGCCTAACCAAAATAGCGGGGAAATATGGCAGTTCGTCCGCTTTAAAGGAGAATTGCGGTGATGAAGCCCGCTGGTGGGGGAGGTGGTGCAAAGCGGCCGATGCGGTCTGTCACCATGGAGGCATGGGTCAGCCGGACAGCGGCACAGGTCAGGTGCCGGACGCCAGCGTGGAGCGGCTGCCCCCGGGGCAGCGGGCGCGTCGTGGCTGGCCCGTCACCCACTACGGGCCGGTGCCGAGGTTCCGATCCGAGCGCTGGGAGTTCCGGGTCTTCGGCGCCACCGCCGACGGGGACAAGCGCTGCTGGGACCACGAGGACTTCAGCGAACTGCCGTACCGCACGGTCGTGGCCGACCTGCACTGCGTCACGAAGTTCAGCATCATGGGTGCCGAATGGGGCGGCGTGCCGACCGACACGATCCTGGCCCTCGCGCCACCCGCGCCCGACGTCACCCATGCGATGGTGTGGGCCGAGTACGGGTACAGCGCCAACCTCAGGCTCGCCGACTTCGCCGATCCGCGCGCGCTCTTCGCCACCCACCGGGACGGTGAGCTGCTGACCGCCGAGCACGGTTTCCCGCTGCGCCTGGTGGTGCCCCACCTGTACGCCTGGAAGGGGCCGAAGTGGGTGCGCGGCGTCGAGTACCTGACCGCCGACCGCCGCGGCTTCTGGGAGGAGCGCGGCTACCACAACATCGGCGACCCCTGGCGCGAGCAGCGCTACTCCTACCAGGAGGAGCCGGGGGACGGCCCGGAGCTCTGAGGCGCCGGCCAGGCGAAAGAAGGGAAGAGCTCCGCGCCAGTGGCGCGGAGCTCTTCGTCCCGGCGGGGGCCGCGGGGGCGTCGCCCAGCCGCTCGGGATCGGCTATGTGGCGCGGCGGGTCAGTACGCGCTGTCGACGTTGTCGATCGTGCCGTACCGGTCCGCGGCGTAGTTGGCCGCAGCGACCAGGTTCGACACCGGGTTGTAGATGTCGTCCGGGGTGCCCTGGACGTGGTACGCGTCGAACGTCGGCGGGATCACCTGGAGCAGGCCGATCGAGGGAACGCCGTTCTTCGCGTTGATGTCCCAGTCGTTCATGATGTTCGGGTCACCGCTGGACTCGCGCATGATGTTCCGGTGCAGGCCGTCGTAGGTGCCCGGGATGCCCTTCTTCTCCATGATCGAGAGGGCCTCGTCGATCCAGCCGTCGAGGGCGCTGGCGGGCGCGGGCTGGGGGTCGCCGGTGTTCGGCGAACGCTCCGGCCGGCCGTCGCCCCGGCCGTGGCCGGACTCGTCGCCGGACCGGCCGCCGTCGCCACGGTCACCACGGTCGCCGTGATCGCCGCTGCTTCCACCGCCGTGGTCACCGCCGCGCTCCGGTATCCCGGTCTCCGGGCCCAGGCCGTCGGTCAGCTCCTGAACGGGGAGCTCGTCGGCCTTGACGTCCCAGGCGACGGCCTCGGTGTGCGGCGTCGGCGAGGGGACGGACTCCTGGGCGTCGGCCGGCACGGTGGCCATGCTCAGCACCACAGCGGCGGTGCCGGCCGTGGCGAACGCCGCGGCGGCACGCGAGCGCGTACTTCGGGGCAGTCGGTTGATCACGCGAGTAGCCATGGGAGTACCTCGGATCCATTGCGAGCGGGGGTTCGCAGCCCTTGGTAACAGGCGGGGAAAAGCCGGTGCAAAGGACCCGATTACTACGCTGGATAGTCGTACCCGAAGAAATGCCCGGTCGTGGGATGGCGGATTCGCTGGGCGCTCTGGGGCGTGCGGAAACTATCCGCCTTCGTAGGAGGACCTTGGTCCTATGGCCTCCTTCACACTCCCCCTGGCCCCAGTGGCCCGGAAGGCGCCCCCGGCCGCCCCGCGGCCGACGGGCGCTGTGCGGGGTGAGCTAGCGGACCCAGAGCGTGATGGTGGATCCGCGCGGGGCCCGATCGCCACCGTGGACGGACTGGTTCCACACATCGCCGGCGAAGAAGAACTGGTTCACGTTCACCTCGAAGCCCGCGTCCTCGAGGATCTCGGTGGCCTCGTCCACCGACTCGCCCCGGACGTCGGGCACCACGACCAGCTCCGGACCCGAGGACAGGGTCAGGGTGATCCGCTCCCCGGCGGCGGCCGTCTCGTCCGCGCCCGGGGACTGCTCGGCGACGGTGCCCGCCTCCTCCTCGGAGTGCACCGTCTCCTCGGCGATGGTGACCAGGAAGCCCTCCGCCCGGAGCCGCTGCTTCGCCTGCGCCTCCGGCAGCCCGACGACGTCCGGCACGGCGACCTCCGCGCCGCGGCTGAGCACCAGGTCGACGGCGGAGTTCGGCCGGCGCTCCTCTCCGTGTCCGGGCCGTGTCTCGATCACCGAGCCGCGCGGCACCGTGGCGGAGTACTCCCAGATCTCCTCGCCCGGGGTCAGGCCGGCCTCCCGAAGCTGCTCCTTGGCGTCGGCCAGCCCCGAGCCGCGCAGATCCGGCACCACCGCGACCGGCGGCCCGTCGGAGACCACGATGGTGACCGTGGAGTTCCGGCGCACCCGGTCGCCGCGCTCGGGGTCGGAGATGATGACGTGGCCGGGCTCCACGGTCTCCGAGACGTCGTGCTCGACCTCGACCCGCAGGCCCGCGTCCCGCAGCCGCTCCTCGGCCTCCGCCTGTGACAGTCCGTACACCCCGGGTGTCTGCAGGAACTGCCCGGAGTTGATGTACCAGACGCCCAGCCCGATGCCGATCAGGAGCAGCACGGCGCCGACCAGGGTCAGCACCCGGCGGCGCGGCATTCGGCGGCGCGGCGGCAACCCTTCGGACTCGAACTCCTCCTCGGCCACGTACGGCGGCAGCAGCGGTACCTGGATACGCGCCGTGCTCTCCCGGCGACCGTCGGGAGCGGTGGCCCGCACGCCCTTGGGCAGTGGCACCACGCGGGTCCTGTCCTCCGGGCCCGCCTCGCCCGGCGCCGCCGGTCCCGGCTCCGTGTCCAGCTGCGTGTCGCTGAGCACCGCGCGCACCGCCCGCACCAGGGAGAGCAGCGCGGCGGCGTCGGCCGGCCGGCGCTCCGGGTCCCGGGCCGCGGCCCTGGCGACCAGCCCGTCGAGCTCCGGCGCCAGGCCCTCGACCTCCTGGGAGGGCAGCGGCATGTCCTCGTTCACATGGGCGTACAGCACCCGCGCGGCGGTCTCGCCGGTGTACGGCTTACGGCCCGTGAGCAGCTCGTAGAGCAGCACGCCGCAGGCGTACACGTCGGTGCGGGCGTCGACCGTGCCGCCCTCGATCTGCTCGGGCGACAGGTAGGAGAGCGTGCCGAGCACCGAGTCGGTGCTCGTGGAGGTCTGGCCGTCCTGCGGGTCCACCGCCCGCACCAGGCCGAAGTCCGCGACCTTGACCCGGCCGTCGTCGCCGATCAGCACGTTCTCCGGCTTGATGTCGCGGTGTATCAGTCCTGCCCGGTGCGCGGCCGCCAGGCCGGCGAGCATCGGCTCCACGATGTCGAGCACCGCCCGCGGCGGGAGCGCCCCCCGGTCGCCCAGCACGTCCCGCAGGGTGCAGCCGGCCACGTACTCCATCGCCAGGTAGACGTAGCCGCCGTCGGTGCCCTGGTCCAGCACGCCCACGATGTTCGGGTGGTCGAGCCGGGCGGTCGACCTGGCCTCCCGGATGAACCGGTCGACGGAGCCGGCGTTCGCGGCGAGCGCGGGATGCATCACCTTCAGGGCCACCACCCGGTCGAGCCGGGCGTCCGTGGCGCGGTAGACCGTGGCCATGCCGCCGACCGCGATCCGCTGCTCGATGCGGTACCTGCCGTCGAGCAACCGGCCGATCAGCGGGTCCTGAAGGGTCGTATCCACGGCTCACGAGTCTACGAGTCGGGCGCCGGACTTCGGGCGTTCCGTCGACCCCGGGGCCTGACTTGCAGCGGAACGGTGACGTATCCGCTGCACGTCGGCGTCCAACCACCCGGCCGGCTCGCTACCCGGTGGTCAGCCCCAGCGTCTGCCGGATGGCGATCTCCTGCTCGACCCCGAGGGTCCCGTAGCCCTCCGTGTACTGGGTGTCGAACTCGTTCATGTCCTGGGCGTCGGCCGCCGCGGTCCAGTGGGTGATGCTCTCCTCGCGCGCCGTCACCAACCCGTCGATCTGCCCGGCGACGTCGCCCGACCATTCGGCGGCCGCCAGGTCGCCGGCCTCCTGGTCGATGGTCTCGGCCATCTGCTCGGCCCACGTCCGCTGGTCCTCCAGCGGCTCGTCCGGGTACGGCTCGTTCCAGATGACGATCTCCAGCGGAGTGGTGATCTCCAGGTAGTTCGCCTGGTCCGCGCTCAACTCGCCCGGGTCGCCGCGCAGCGAGCCGTCCAGCGGCGTGCCGTCGGTGTGGCCGAAGAAGCAGAGGATCTCCCGGTCGCCGAAGGACCAGCTGCTCTGCTGCGGGTAGTAGAAGTACATGGTGGTCGAGGTGTCGAGCTCCCAGGTGTCGAGCACGTAGGGCTGGACCAGCCGGCCGCATTCGTCGAAGGCGACCCGGGCCAGCTCCGCGTCGCCGGGGAAGTCGTCGTAGCCGGTCACCTGGGTGGTGCCGTACGCCTCCGCCTCGTGCGGGGCGTCGCAGGACAGCCGGGTGACGGTGGTCTCCTCGGTGCCCTCCCCCTCGTCGAACCCGTCGAGCCCGGTGCCCGAGTCGAAGCAGTCGCCGACCTGGATGTCGAAGACGTCGATCTGCTCGCCGTCCTCGGGAGCCGGATCTGTCGGGGCGGGGTCGTCCGAGGGCTCGTCCTCGGGCTCCCGCCGCTCGGGGCGCTGCTGCTCGGTGGCCTCGGCGCCGTCGCCGTCGTCATCCGAGGTCATCGCGACCGGGATGATGACGGCCAGCGCCGCGATCTGCACGCCGGCCAGCACGACGCCGGCGATCGCCAGGCCACGGCCCCGCTCCGCCCCGCGGCGGGCGGAGATCCGGGCCAGCGCGACCAGCCCGAGCGCCAGGGCCACGGGGAACAGTCCGCACAGTCCGGTGACCAGGGCGGCGACCGCCAGGCCGCTGACCGGCGGGGTGGGCTGGCCCCACGGCGGCGGGCCGCCGTGGGGCGGCTGGCCGGGCCCGCCCGGGTGGGGCGGACCGTACGGCGGGGGAGGGGGCGGGGGCGAGCCCTGCGGCTGTCCGGAGGGCGCCGGCCAGGCGCCCGGTCCCTGCGGTGGCTGCGGACTGTCCATGGTTCCCCCGGAGTAGCGCGGCGGTCTCGGTGCGGCCTTCCCCCAGGCATGCGGGCCCGGGAGGGCCTGGGAGGTGCCCCCAGTGCGCGGGCGCCGCTGCGTGCCGGCCCGTCGCCAGGGCGGATCGTATCTCAGTGCGAGAAGGCCGGACGCTCGCGATCGGCGTCGGCGTCCAGGCTGGCCAGGCCGTCCACCGGCGAGGAGGCCCGCGCGAAGTGCCGCCGGGGAATCCGCCCGGCGCCGCCGGCCAGCCACCCGGCCAGCACCGCGTGCCGCATCGCCCGCGCCATCGCGACCGGCCGTTGTGCCCGGGTCACCGCGGAGGCCAGCATCACGCCGGCGCAGCCCAGCTCCATCGCCAGCGCCGCGTCGGAGGCGATGCCGACGCCGGCGTCGAGGATGACCGGGACGCCGGCCCGTTCGGTGATCAGCTCGATGTTGTGCGGGTTGCGGATGCCGAGCCCGGAGCCGATGGGGGAGCCAAGCGGCATGACGGCGGCGCAGCCGGCGTCCTCCAGACGGCGGGCCAGCACCGGATCGTCGTTGGTGTACGCCAGCACAGTGAAGCCGTCGTCGACGAGGGTCTCGGCCGCCTCCAGGGTGGCCAGCGCGTCGGGCAGCAGGGTGCGCTCGTCGGCGACCACCTCCACCTTCACCAGTTCGGTGCCCAGCGCCTCCCTGGCCAGTCGCGCGGTCAGCACGGCCTCGCCCGCGGTGTAGCAGCCGGCGGTGTTCGGCAGCGGCCGGATGCCGAGCTCGGCGAGCACGGAGAGCACCGAGCCCCGGGCGCCCGGGTCGATCCGGCGCATGGCCACGGTGGTCAGCTCGGTGCCCGAGGCGGTCAGCGCGCGGCGCAACACGTCCAGGCTGGGCGCGCCGCCGGTGCCCATGATCAGGCGGGAGGACAGCCGCAGCCCGCCCAGCACCAGGCCGTCCTCCCCGGCGTCCGCACCGCCCCCGCTGTCCGTGGTGCCTGCGGTGTCCGTGGTGCCTGCGGTGTCCGTGGTGCCTGGGGCGTCGGGGGTCTCGGCGGTGTCGGTGGCGTTCGTGTGGGCCATGGCGGTCTCAGCCTCCCTGGACGGCGGTCAGCACCTCGACCCGGTCGCCCTCGACGAGCGCCGTGTCCGGCCACTGACCGCGCGGGATCACGGTCTCGTTGACGGCGGCGGCGATCCCGCCCGTGGCGGCGGGCGCCGCGAGCAGTTCGGCCACCAGCCGGTCCAGGGTGGTGCCGGGAGCGAGCCGGCGCCGCTCCCCGTTCACCCACACCCGCAGGTCCACGCTCATGCCGCCCTACCTTCTTGAGTGCGTCCCGGGAGTTCGCGACTCTGGGACAGCGCGGGTGGGGCAGGGATGGCTTTCATGCTGGCTGCCCTTGATGGCTCAGGTGGCTGATCCCCCTGCCCCGCCGGAAGGTGAACGTCCTCTACGCGATCCTGCGTGACCGACAGCCCTTCCGAGCCCGGCCACCTCTTCATCTCGTGGCTTGACAACAGCATCAGGCAGCCACCTCCGCGCGCGCCGTGGGCGCCGGCTCGGCGTGCGACCAGCGCCGCGGGGTGAACCGGCGGGCGTGTTCTGGTAGCTCCCCGCTCGTCAGAACCTCGGCCAGCACCTCGCCGGTGATCGGCGCGAGCAGCACCCCGTTGCGGTGGTGCCCGGTGGCCAGGTGCAGCCCGGCCAGGCCGCTCGGGCCGAGCAGCGGGGCGTTGTCCGGCGAGCCGGGTCGCAGTCCGGCCCGGCATTCGACGAGCGGCAGCTCGGTCAGCCCAGGCACCAGCTCGTGGGCGTCGCGCAGCAGCTGGTAGACGCCGCCCGCGGTGACGGTGGTGTCCGGGCCGCACTCCTCCGAGGTGGCGCCGAGCACCAGCTCGCCGTCCGCGCGCGGCACCAGGTAGATCGAGCCGCCACGGACCACCGCCCGCACCGTGCGGCTCAGCAGCGGCGGCTGTCCGGCCGGCATGCGCAGCCGCAGGATCTGCCCCTTCACCGGCCGCACCGGCGGCGCCACCTCGGGCGGCAGCCCGGCGAGCTCCGCGCTCCGGCAGCCGCCGGCGAGCACCACCTGCCCGGCGGCCAGCGCGCCGCCGTCCGCCAACACCAGGCCGGTGGCCCGCTCCCCAGTGACGGTCAGCTCCGTGGCCCAGACCCGGTGGAACGCCACGCCGGCCCGCTCGCAGGCGGTCAGCAGCGCGGCCAGCAGCCGGCGCGGATCCACCTGGTGGTCGCCGTCGACGCGCAGCCCGCCGCGCACGCCGGGCGCGAGCATCGGTTCCAGTCGGCGGCTCTCCCGGCCGGTCAGCCACTGCGTCGCCAGGCCGCAGCGCTGCTGCAGGGCGTGCAGCTCGCGCAGCAGCGCCCGGTCGTCGGCGTCCAGCGCGGCCACCAGGGTGCCGCACGGGCGGTAGCCGATGTCGATGCCGGTCAGCTGCGTCAGCTCGGCGACGAACTCCGGATAGCGGGCGGCCGAGGCGAGGTTGAGGTCGAGCAGCGCCTCCTCGCCGTGGTGCAGTTCGGTGACGGCGGCGAGCATCCCGGCGGCCACCCCGGCGGCGCCGTCGCCCGGCCGCGGGTCGACCACCGCGGTGCGCAGCCCTCGTTGGGCCGCCCGCCAGGCGGTGACCAGGCCGATGACGCCCCCGCCGACCACGGCGACGTCCGCTGACGTACGCGAACTCACGCGACTCCTCCCTTCGCCGGCATGACCCGGATCAGGTTCGTACGGTCGGAGGCCGGCCAGCCTCCCTCTCAGCCCGGTGCGCCGGGCTCCCGTGGGTGTCCTTCGCCCGCAGCCTAGTACCCGGGCCGGCGGGCCGAAACCCGAGGCTGAGAGAGCGCTCTCTCAGGATGATTCCGGCCACCGGCCGATGGCCGCGAAGTAACCAGATGAGTTCCGGGAATGTGTCGAACTTCTTGACGCCTTCTTTCCCCAACTCTAGGTTCCCGGGTCAGAGAGCGCTCTCTCACACCCCCCACCTCTTCGAGGAGAGCACGTGAAACCACACACCTGGCCGCGGCGTGCGCTCTACGCCGGGCTCGCCCTTGTCGGCCTGATCGGCTCCCAGTTCGTCGTCGGGGTCAGCGGCGCGGCCGCCGGTGACGACCCGGCGGGGGACAGCACGGCGGCCGACGTCGTGCGCGTGGCGGAGTTCGTGGCGGAATGCACGTTCAGCCACCAACTCCCCGACGACCCCATCGTCTTTCCCGGCCTGGCCGGGGCCTCGCATATGCACAGCTTCTTCGGAAGCACGGCGACCAACGCACACACCAACCTCGGCGACCTGCTCGAGTCGGACAGCACCTGTGACCCCGCCATCGACCTCTCGTCGTACTGGGTGCCGACGCTGTTCGTGGACGGGCAGGCGGTCCAGCCCCAGTCCGCGACGTTCTACTACCTCGGCGAGGGCGTCAACGACCCCTCGAAGATCCAACCGCTGCCGCAGGGACTGAAGATCGTGGCCGGTAACGCCGTGGCCAGCGGTCCCGACCAGTCCATCGCGCGGTGGTCGTGCCTGCATGCCGGGCACGTCGACCCGTCGAAGGACTTCGTCACCTGCCCCGAGGGCACGGCGCTCGAGTCGTACCTCGACTTCCCCCAGTGCTGGAACGGGGTCGACCTCGACTCGCCCAACCACAAGGACCACATGGCCTACCCGGTCAACGGCGCGTGCCCGGCGACCCACCCGGTGCCGGTGCCGAAGCTCCGCCAGGTGCTTCGCTACCCGGTCAACGGTGACCCCGCGGGGTTCGAGCTGGCCTCCGGGCCCGGCTACACGATGCACGGCGACTTCTTCAACGCCTGGCCCGTCGACGAGATGGCCCGGCGGGTGTCGGACTGCATCAACCCCGTCATCAAGTGCGGCCCCGACGGCACCCCGTAGTGCGCCGCCCCGTCCTGTGCCGGCCGGCCCCCGCACTCCTGCGGGCGGTCGGCACGGCCCTCGGCTCGGTGCTGCTGCTGTCCTGGTGCCTCACCGGATGCGGCGGTTCCGGGGAGTCCGGCTCGGCGCCTGACGGCGCGGCGCCGGACGCCACCGCGGAGACGGCGGCCGGGGCAACGGCCGGTGGATCGGACGGGGCGGCGGCCACCGGCGGGCTGAGCCCGACCGACCTGGCCTGGGCCCAGCTGATGATCCCGCTGAACGACCGGATGCTCGCGATGCTCGACGAGGTCGCGCGGCGCAGCCCGGACGCGGCGCTCCGCGGCTTCGCGGACGCGCTCGCGGCCAGCCACCGGACCGAACTCGACCGGCTGCACGCCCTGCTGGACGACGCGGGCGTGACCTACACCGACATCCACGAGGGCCACAACATGCCCGGCATGGTCACCGAGGAGGAACTCGACGACCTCATCCGCCTGCGCGGCGCCGCCTTCGACGCCGAGGCCACCGCCCATCTGCGCGAGCACCTGGAGGAGTCGGGGCAGGTCTCCCGCGCCGAACGGGACGCCGGCACGGACGACGGCGCGACCACCCTCGCCGCGGAACTCGCCGAGACGCGCGCCACCCAACTCGACGAGCTCGCCCGGCTCGGCGACTGACGCACCCCTCACCCCCACACGTACCCCTCACACAGGAAGGACCAGACCGAGAAGATGGATGTCACCACACCGGAGCCCACCCCGGTGACCACGTCGCACCGGAGGCGACCACGCTGGCCGCTGGCCACGCTGATGGCGGTGCTCGCGACCGTTCTCGGGATCACCACGCTGGCGGCGCCCTCCTCCTCCGTGGCGGCCGAGGAGGTCCTGCTCTCCTACAACAAGCCGGCAAAGGCGTCCACCTCGCAGCACGACGGCAGCTGCTGGGAATGCGGCCCCGACAAGGCGTTCGACCTCGACCCGGCCAGCCGCTGGGCCACCTCTCCCGAGGGCGGCTGGGTGGACCCCGGCTGGATCTACGTGGACCTCGGCGCCTCGGCCGACATCAGCCGGGTGGTGCTGCAGTGGGACCCGGCGTACGCCGTGAACTACCAGATCCAGGTCTCGAACGACGCGCAGAACTGGCAGTCGATCCACGAGACCACCGGCGGCGGGGGCTACAAGGAGACCCTGGAGGTCTCCGGCAGCGGCCGCTACGTGCGGATGTACGGCACCCAGCGGTCCAACGGCTACGGCTACTCGCTGTGGGAGTTCCAGGTGTACGGCACCGGCGGCGCGCCGGAGACCCCGCCACCGGCCCCGCAGGACCCGACGTTCCCCGGTGAGCTGGTGTGGAGCGACGAGTTCGAGGGCGCCGCCGGCAGCGCGCCCGACGCCACGAAGTGGACCGCCGACCCGGGCAACGGCAACAACAACGAGCTCCAGATGTACACCGACAACCAGAACGCCCGGCTGGACGGCCAGGGCAATCTGGTGATCGAGGCGCGCCGGGAGGAGACGCCGGGCTCGAACTGCCCGGTCGACCCGGTCAGCGGCAGCACCACCTGCCAGTACACCTCGGGGCGCCTCAACACCGCGGGGAACTTCGACTTCATCTACGGCCGGGTCGAGGCCCGGATGAAGGTGCCCACCACCGTCGGCCTGTGGCCGGCGTTCTGGATGCTCGGCTCGGACTTCAACGAGGGCCGACCGTGGCCGTACACCGGTGAGATCGACATCATGGAGCACGTCGGCACCTCGCCGAACCTGGTGCACTCCACCCTGCACGCCCCCGCCTACTTCGGCGGCAACGGCTACGGCACCAGCCTCGATCTGGGGCAGCCGATCTCGAACGGCTACCACACCTTCGCCGTGGAATGGGACAGCCAGGGCATGGTGTTCACCGTGGACGACCAGGTCATCCACACCGTGGACCGGCAGGAGCTGGAGACGACGGTCGGACCCTGGGTCTTCGACCACGACTTCTACATGATCCTGAACGTCGCCGTCGGCGGCGACTGGCCGGGTCCGCCCAACGGTTCCTCGACCTTCCCGCAGCAGATGGTCGTGGACTACGTGCGCGTCTACCAGTAAGCGGGCGTCGACGCGTCGCGCTCCCGACCGGTGCCGGTCGTGCGACAGTCCACGGTCAGCAGCGGCCGGGCCGGCCGGCACCCGCACCGGGTCGCCGGATCCCCGCACGACGGGGGTCCGGCGGCCCGCCCACGTTCGGCCGCGGGCCGCGTCACGCGCTCTCCCGCACCACCAACGCCGGATGGAAGACCACCGACGGCAACGGCCGTTCCCCGGTGTCGATCTGCCGCATCAGCAGCCGCGCCATCTCGGCCGCCATCTCCTCCACCGGCTGCCGGATCGTGGTCAGCGGCGGGTCGCAGTTCAGCGCGGGCACGCTGTCGTCGAAGCCGACCACCGCCACGTCCTGCGGCACCCGCCGGCCCTCCTGACGCAGCATCGACACCGCGCCCAGCGCCATCAGGTCGGACGCCACGAACACGCCGTCGAGGTCCGGCTCGCGCTCCAGCAGCCGCCGCATCTCCATCGCGCCGCTGGCCTGGGTGAAGTCGCCCTCGGTCCACGGCACCTCGGGCCGCCCGCGGTCGGCCATCGCGGTGCGGAAGCCCGCCAGCCGCTCCTGCGCGACCGGCATGTCCTGCGGCCCCGCGATCGCGCCCACCCGCCGCCGCCCGATCGCCACCAGATGCTCGGCGGCCAGCGTGGCGCCGGCGCGCTGGTCGGCGTCCACGTACGTGACGGGCGTCGGCGTGGCCGGCCGGCCGGCGAGCACCGCGGGCAGTGCGGTCTGGGACAGCAGCCCGGGCAACGGGTCGGTGGCGTGCGCCGAGATCAACACCACGCCGTCCACGTGCCCCTGGCGCAGATAGCCGAGCAACTGCCCGCGGGAGAGCTCGTCGTCGGCCAGCATCAGTACCACCTGCACCCCGCGCGGCCTGGCCACCTCCAGCAGTCCTGTGACCACCCGGCCGAAGTACGGATCGGTGAACATCCGCCCCACGAACGGCCCGGTGACCTCGCGCTGTTCGCGTTCCGAGACCACCAGCGCCACCGAGTCGGTGCGCCGGGTCACCAGCGAACGGGCCGCGCGGTTCGGCACGTAACGGGTCCGGGCGATGGCCTCCTCGACCAGTCGGCGCAGCCGCGGATCGACGGTCGACTCGCCGTTGATGACGCGCGATACGGTCGCCCGGGAGACGCCCGCGACGCGCGCCACATGTTCCAGAGTCACCGGCCTGGGCGGCGAGGCGGGCGGTTCCGTGGTCACTGTGCATTTATACCCTCGTACGGATGTCCGCCTGGGCCAGGAGGGTGGGTCCCCCCGGTCCTCGTAGGCTGGGCGACGTGACGGACACGACAGACCGGCGCGGACAGGCCGTGATCGCGGGGGCCGGCCTCGCCGGGGTGCAGACCGCCGTCCAGCTCAGGGAGCGGGGCTGGGAGGGGCGCGTCCTCCTGGTCGGCGCCGAACCGCACCGGCCCTACGACCGGCCGCCGCTGTCCAAGGACCTGCTGCTCGGCAAGGCGGAGGGCGCGGAGCTCGACGTGGACTACGCCGGACTCGGCATCGAACTGCTGCTCGGCTGCCGGGCCACCGGGCTGCGCCCCGCCGAGCGCCGCCTGGACACCGACGCGGGACCGCTGCCGTACGACCTGCTGGTGCTGGCCACCGGGGCCGAGGCGGCGACGCTGCCCGTTCCCGGCGGCGACGTGCGGGACACGCCCGCGGTGCACATGCTGCGCACGCTGGACGACGCGCGCCGGCTGAAGCCGGTGCTGGACGGGCGCGGCAGCCTGGTCGCGGTCGGGGCCGGCTGGATCGGCGCCGAGGTCGCCACGGCGGCACGCGCCGCCGGCTGCCGCGTCACCGTGGCCGAGGCCGCCGGGCACCCGCTGCCCGGGGCGCTGCCCGCCGAGATCGCCGCGCGCACCCGCGCCTGGTACGCAGAGGCCGGCGCAGAACTGCGCACCGGGCAGCCGGTGACGGCCGTGCGGGAGGGCGAGGTGGAGCTCGCCGACGGCACCGTGCTCGGCGCCGACGCGGTGCTGTTGGGCGTCGGCTCCCGGCCGGCCACCGGCTGGTTGGCCGGCTCCGGCATCGCCCTGGCGCCCGACGGTTCGGTGCGCGCCGACGCGCGGCTGGGCGCCGGCCCGCCGGGGGTGTACGCGGTCGGCGACTGCGCGTCGTTCCCCTCGGCCAGGTACGGCCGACGGCTGCTGGTGCACCACTGGGACAACGCGCTGGCCGGGCCCCGCACGGTCGCCGAGAACGCCCTCGGCGGCGCCGCCGACTACGACCCGGTCCCGTACTTCTGGTCCGAGCAGTTCGGCCGCCACGTCCAGTACGCGGGCCAGCACGCGCCCGACGACCGGCTGCTGTGGCGCGATCCGGGGGACGGCGAGGGCTGGACCGCGTGCTGGCTGCGCGACGACGCGCTGATCGCGGTGCTCGCCGTGGACCGGCCGCGTGACCTCGCCCAGGGCCGGCGTCTGGTGGAACGCGGCGCCCGCCTCGACCCGGTCCGGGCCGCCGACCCGTCCGTCCCCCTCAAGGCCGCGGTCCGCTGACGAGTGTCGGTGGAAGATGGCAGGCTAGGACATGTGAACCACACCGATCCGACGACGATTGATCCGAAGATTGACGCCCTGGTCCCGTCCTGGCTCACCCTCCCCGATGTCGCCGAGGAGCTCGGCGTCGAGGTGACGCGGGCGCGGCAGTTGGTCAAGGAGGGCCAGCTGATCGCGGTGCGCCGCGGGGAGAACCGCGTGCTCCAGGTGCCCGCCCTCTTCATCGACGAGGGGAAGGTCGTCAAGGGCCTGTCCGGCACGCTCACGCTGCTGAAGGACGACGGCTTCACCGACGAGGAGATGCTCGAGTGGCTGTTCACCCCCGACGAGAGCCTGCCCGGCACACCGGCCCAGGCACTCCGGGAGAATCGCGGGACGGAGGTGAAGCGCCGGGCTCAGGCGCTCGCCGTGTGAGCCGCGAGGCCCGGGCCGCGCTCGCCGGCAGCCTGCTCTACCTCTGCACGGACGCCCGGCGGCGGCAGCGGGACCTGCCCGAGTTCCTCGACGCCGTGCTGTCCGCCGGCGTGGACATCGTGCAGCTGCGGGAGAAGGGGCTGGAAGCGGCGGAGGAGCTGGCACTCCTCGCCGTATTCGCCGAGGCCTGCCGCCGGCACGGCCGGCTGCTCGCGGTCAACGACCGGGCGGATGTGGCGCACGCCGTGGGCGCGCCGGTGCTGCACCTGGGCCAGGGCGATCTGCCGGTGCCGGCGGCCCGGGCGATCCTCGGCGACACGGTGCTGCTCGGCCGCTCCACGCACGCCGAGGCGGAGGTGGACATCGCGCTGGCCGACCCCGGCGTGGACTACTTCTGCGTCGGTCCCTGCTGGCCCACCCCGACCAAACCGGGGCGGGCCGCGCCCGGCCTGCCGCTGGTGCGGTACGCGGCCGAGCGCGCCGCCGCGGCCGACCGGCCCTGGTTCGCCATCGGCGGCATCGACGCGGACACCCTGGACCAGGTGCTGGACGCGGGTGCCCGCCGGGTGGTGGTGGTCCGGGCCATCACCGAGGCCGACGACCCGGGCGCGGCCGCGTCCTGGCTGGCCCGGCGGCTGCGCGAGCGCTCGTGCCTCTGACGGGGGGCGTCCGCCCAGCGGAACGCCCCCCGTCACGGGGGCCGGCGCTGGGTAGCCTGCGCGTATGGCCCTAGGGATTCCCAGCACCATGGCGGACCGTGCGCGGACCGTGCGCGAGCTGCTCGCCGCAGGCGAGCGCTCGTACTCCTTCGAGTTCAGCCCGCCCAAGACGGAGCGCGGCGAGCGCACCATGTGGAACGCGATCCGCCGGGTCGAGGCCGTCGCGCCGACCTTCGTCTCGGTGACCTACGGGGCCGGCGGCTCCTCGCGGGAGCGCACCGTGCGGGCCACCGAGCACATCGCCACCGACACCACGCTGACGCCGGTGGCCCACCTGACCGCGGTCAACCACTCCGTGGCCGAGCTGCGCAACATCATCGGCCAGTACGCCGCCGCCGGCATCCGCAACATGCTGGCGCTGCGCGGCGATCCGCCGGGCGACCCGATGGGGGAGTGGACCAGGCACCCGGAGGGCGTGACCTACGCCGCCGAGCTGGTCCGGCTGATCAAGGAGTCGGGGGACTTCTGCGTCGGCGTGGCGGCCTTCCCCGAGATGCATCCGCGGTCGACCGACTGGGACACCGACATCAGGCATTTCGTGGACAAGTGCCGGGCGGGCGCGGACTTCGCCATCACCCAGATGTTCTTCTACCCGGAGGACTACCTGCGGCTGCGCGACCGGGTCGTGGCGGCCGGCTGCTCGACGCCGATCATCCCCGAGGTCATGCCGATCACCAACATCCGTCAGATAGAGCGCTTCACCCAGCTCAGCAACGCCACGTTCCCCCCGGAGCTGGAAAGACGGATCCTCGCGGTCAAGGACGACCCGTTGGCGGTACGCTCGGTCGGGATCGAATTCGCCACGGAGTTGTGTGCGAGGCTGATGAACGAGGACATTCCGGGGCTGCACTTCATCACGCTGAACACCTCGAGCCACGCCACGGCGACACTGGACGTGTACAGGAACCTGGGTCTGCACCAGCGGACGTAGGAACACCGCGGAGAGGGGCGTACATGGGCTGGACGGTCCTCTACATCGCGTTCGGGGTCGTGGCCCTGTGGCTTCTGGGCGAGGTGCTCCTGCAGTACAAGGCCCGGCTGCGCTGGCGGCTGGTGGCCTTCTGCGGGTTCCTCGGCGTGGTGATCGGGGTGGTGATCCCCTCGGTGCCCGTGATCGCCCTGGGCGCCGTCGCGTTCGCCATGGGCCAGACCTTCGTCACACTCTCCTTCCGGCGTGGCTTCTCCACCGGCTGGGCGCTGGGTGGCAAACCGGGCACCAGCAGGCGGCGCCGGGGCGGCGCCGAGATGCGGCCGTTGGATCCGCTCGCCGACGACCAGGCGGCCGACGCCGCCGGCGGCGGATACCCGCCGCCCGGCCCACCGCCGCCCGCCCCCTACCAGGACGGCTACGAGGCCGCGCCGGACGGCCGGCGGGACGAGGGGGACGGCGGGTACCCCGACCAGTACGGCGACACCGGGCAGGACGGCGGCGGGTACGAGGAGCCCTACGAGACGACCGCCGCCTTCCAGACCGTGCAGGCCCTGCCCGGCGCAGCCGAGGGCGGCCCGTACACCGAGGAGATATTCCCCGACACGTCGTCGTACCAGCCGGCCACCGGCTACGTCGACGCGTACCCGGGCGGCTACGACGCCTACGGCGCGGGGGACGGGTATCCGAGCCCACCGGCGCCCGAGCAGCAGCCGGTGGCTCAGCCCTACGAGCCGGCCTACGCCGCCTACTCCGATCCGTACATCGGCGATCCGGCGGCCGCCGGCACAGATCCCTATCCCGACTACGGCGCCCAGCAGCCGTACCAGCCCGAGCCCGACCAGCAGCCGTACGGCGGGGCCTACGCGCCGGACTACGCCGCGAACGGCGGGTTCCCCGGCGAGGCCTACTACACCGAGACGCCGCCCGGCGGCGTCTGGATGCCGCAGCAGCGCGAACCCGACCCGGCCGCCGAGCCGCCCGGGTACGGCTACCCCCAATCCGAGCCGCAGCCCGACGGATACGGCGGCCAGGGGTACTACTTCGACAGCGGCCCGCGCTACTGACCAGCCGAAGCGCCCCCCTCGACCTCTCTCCGCGACTCCCCGCCGCGCCCCCCACAGAGACTCCCCACCGAGACCTCCCTTCGAGACCGCCGACCTTCCCTACCTAGGACCGGCCCCGCGCCTGAGTACCCGGGTGAGTATCCGTACGGATGGGGTGTCACCCGGGCCGCGACAGGCTGGGACCCAGGACGAGGCCCGCGGACCGCACCGCCGGCACGGGGCGGCGGAGCGCTCCGCGGGCCTCGCCGCACGGGTTACGGTGGCACGTCCGGCCCCGCCAGCCGCCCGCGCAGCAGCCGCGACAGCGCGGCGTGCACCTCGTCCTGCGCGTGCTCGGGGTGGAACGCCCGCCAGTCCAGGGCCCCCACGACGACCATGCCGACCAGCGCGCCGGCGGTCAGCTCGACGTCCAGGCGCCTGTCCAGTTCGCCGGACCGCTGGCCCTCCCGCAGCACGTCGGCCACCACGGTGACGGTCCGCCGGCGCACCGCGACCAGCGTGGCGTGCCAGGGGCGGTGAACCCGCCACAGCTCCGCCATGATCAGCCGGGTGAACTCCGGGTGGCGGCGTACGTAGCCCAGACCGGCGGCGGCCATGCCGTCCAGCGCCGCGAACGCGCCGCCGCCCGTGGCCCTGGCGTCGTCCGCGGCGCGGCGCAGCGAGGCGGTCAGCGGGCCGACGCCGTCCCGCAGCAGGCCCTCGACGAGCTCCGTCTTGCTCGCGAAGTTGTAGTAGACCGTGCCCTTGGCGACCCCGGCGCGTTCGGCGATCTGCTCCACCGTGGTGGCGGAGAAGCCCTGTTCGGCGACGAGCGTGATCGCGGCCGCGTAGAGCCGCCGCCGGGTGGCGTCCCCACGACGTGTGCCCGTGCGTGTCATGGCCCGATTCTCCTCCGTGACGTCGGACGCCCGCTGCCCGCCCCGTGCCTCCATCACACCTCTCGCACGTGCGTTCGACCTGCTGGGCGCCTCGGTGGGCCCGCGCCGCCGCCCTCCGGGGGCTGTTGGGGTGGGTGGGAGGGGAGTTGGACCGTTTGCGGCCGCCCGGCGGAATTGTCAGTGCCATGGGTCACCATGTGTCCAGATGCGAAGAAGCACCTGCCGAACGCGTGACCGCTGATGACGACAGGAGGCTCGTCATGACCGGACTCCCGACTGATGTGCACCCCGTGCCACGCCGGGCGCCCGCACCGCCCGCCGCGCTCGACCTGCTCGGCCAGGCCGAGCGCGGGCTGGCCGAGGCGTCCACGCTGACCGACCCGGGCGAGGCATACGTCGCCGCCCATCTCGCCGCGCTGCGCGCCGCCGCGGCGGTCCTCGCCGTGCGGGGCCGCCCGGAGACCACGGAGCGCGCCCGCCGGCGGATCCGCAGCGTCTGGGAGGTGCTCCCGGAGATAGCCCCCGAGCTCGCCGAGTGGGGTGTGCTGTTCGCGGCGAGCGCCGAGCGGCGGGCGCGGATCGACGCCGGCATCCGCGGCGTCGTGGGCCGCCGCGACGCCACCGACCTGATCAGGGCCGCCGGGTACTTCCTGCGGCTGGTCGAGGCGACGCTGGTGCAGCAGCCCGTGCTGCGACTGGAGGAGCCACCGGGCGGTCATGCCGCGAAGTAGTCTGGGGCCCCGACAGCACGCCAGCCTGAGGCCCACGCAGGGCCCGAGCGAGGAGCCGTTCGCCATGCCCTCAGAGCCGATGGTCCGCCCCGCGGGAGCCTCGCCCGGATCGCTGCCGGGCTCACCGCCGGGACCGCACGCCGCGCTGCGGAGTGGCGTGGTGTGGCAGGTGCTGCGGGAGGCGCTGGCCGACCGGTGCCGGGCCGCCGGACGGGAGACGCTGGACGTGCTCGACACCGGCGGCGGCAGCGGCAGCCTCGCCGTCCCCGTGGCCCGGCTCGGGCACCGGGTCACCGTCGTGGACCCCAGCCCGAACGCGCTGTTCGCGCTGGAGCGCCGGGCCGCCGAGGAGGACGTGGCGACGGGCGCCACCCCGGGCGCGACCCGGGGCAGCGTCCGCGGCCTCCAGGGCGACACCGGGAACCTGCTGGAGGTCGTCGAGCGGGGCGAATACGACCTGGTGCTGTGCCACGGCGTGCTGGAGTACGTGGACGAGCCCGGGGCCGACCTGCGCGCCGTGGCGGGTGCGCTGCGCGAGGACGGCGGCACGCTGAGCCTGCTCGTGGCCGGCACCGGCGGCGCGGTGCTCTCCCGCGCGCTGGCCGGCCGCTTCGAGGAGGCCCGGCGGGTGCTCGCCGATCCGACGGGCGGCTGGGGGGACGGCGACCCGGTGCCGCACCGTTTCACCGTCGAAGGGCTGCGGGCGCTGGTGGCCGGGGCCGGACTGGCGCCGGGCGAGGTGCACGGCGTCCGGATCTTCGCCGACCTGGTGCCGGGCGCCCTGGTGGACACCGAGCCCGAGGCGCTGCGGGCGCTGACCCGGCTGGAGGCGGAGGCCGCCGGGGTGCCGGCGTTCCAGGCGGTCGCCGGGGAGCTGCACGTGCTCGCGGAGCGGCGGTCCGGACGGTCCTAGGCTGCCGTCGCCGGCGTTCCTCGTATCATCGACATCAGTTCATCGGATCGGCCGTCCGGCATGACCGGAGGCCCGCAAGGGAAGGACTAGTCCACCTCCCAAGGCTCCCCTGAGCACGAGGTGGTGGGCGAAATTGGCGTACAGGGGTGGGTTTCACAGGGAGGTTTCCCTGCCTATCCTTGAAGAGTCGGATTCGGTCGCCACCGCGACCGACGAGTAGGAGGACTCCGTGCCGCTCTCGGACCACGAGCAGCGCATGCTCGAACAGATGGAGCGAGCGCTCTACGCCGAAGATCCCAAGTTCGCGACCACGCTTGAGGGCAGCGAACTGCGCACGTACACCCGCAAGCGGGTCTACCAGTCGGTCGCCGGCTTCCTGCTCGGCATCGCCCTCCTGATGATCGGCCTTCCCGTGGGGCAGGAGTGGCTGAGCGTCGTCGGCTTCCTGATCATGCTCGGCTGTGCGGCGATCGGCGTGACCGCTTGGCGCAGGTCGCCGCCCCCCGGCGAGGGCCAGGCCAGCCCGGCGGCGAGCCCGCGGGGACGCCCTCAGAAGCAGCGGCGCTCGGTGATGAACCGGATCGAGGAGCGCTGGCAGCGACGCCGCGACGAACGCGACTGACGGCCTCGCGCCGGTCCGGCGCGTCGTCGCACGGATGGCGGTGGGGGGAGCTCCGAGTTTTCGGAGCTCCCCCCACCGCCATCCCCACGTCCGGGCACCGTCCGGCTCCCAGGCCGCGGAGGCGAGCCACGGAAACAAGCCAGGAAAGGGCCCGTCAGGGCACGGAGGGTTATACCCCCTGGCGCGAGCGGCGCGGCGCGGTGACCCGGGCGCGCACCCGGGTCAGCCGCCGATCGATCCGCAGCCGGCGCTCGGTTATGGCGTACATCACCCGCATGGCGGAACGCGGCAGCAGTAGCGCGCGCAGCCGGGTGCCGCGACCGGCCCCGGCGCGCAGCCCCGCGGTCACCGTGCGCACGTCCGCGCCGATCCGGTCCGTCCGCGTCTCGTCCCCGCCGGGCGGCGCCTCCGGCGCGTACAGCGCGTGCTCGACGGCGTCGGCCAGCCGGTGCGCCGCGGCCGCCGGCTCGTCGGCCAGCGCGGCGCCGCGCACGATGCGCGCCGCGGTCTGCCGCGGCGTCTCGGCGCTCTGCGGCGGTAGGCCGAAGTCCCACGCGGCGTCGTTGAGTTCCCGCCAGGCCGGCAGCACCCCGCGGCCCCGCCTGAGGCGCACCACGCGCAGCCGTTGTCGCCACAGCATCGGCCAGCACAGCAGCCCGGCGAGCAGCAGCCCGCCGCCGCCGAAGATCATCGGCCAGACCAGCGGCGCCAGCCCCTCGTCGTCGCTTTCCGGCGTCCGGATCGGCTCTTCCTCGCAGGCCGCCGGGTCCAGCACCGGGTCGCACCCCTCCGAGCCGGAGGGCGAGGGCGTCGGGGCCGGCGTGGCCGAGGGGGTGGGCTCGGTCGCATCCTCCCGCTCCGGATCCGTCGGGTCCACCGGGCCGGGGTCGGCCGGCTCCGGCACGGTGTAGTCGGGGGCGGTGCCCTGCCCCGGGGTCGGCTCGAAGCGGACCCAGCCGATGCCCTCGAAGTACAGCTCAGGCCAGGCGTGCGCGTTGTGGATGCCCACCTCGAAGGAGCCGTCGGGCTGTAGGTCGCCGGGCGTGAAGCCGACGGCGACCTGCGCCGGGATGCCCAGCGTGCGGGCCATCGCCGCCATCGTGAAGGCGAAGTGGACGCAGAAGCCCTCCCGCTGCCCCAGGAAGTTGACGATGGCGTCGCTGCCGGTCCCCGAGGCCACTGAGGTGTCGTAGCGGAAGCCGCCGTCCTGGGTGAACCAGTCCTGGAGCGCCACCGCCCGCTCGTAGTCGTTGGCCGCCCCCGCGGTGACGTCCACGGCCGTGCCGAACACCTCGCTCGCCAGATCGTCCGGAACCCGCGTGTAGTAGTCGCGCAGCTCCTCGTCCGCCGTCGGGGCGGCGGCGAGCTGCTCGGCGGTCGGCTCGACCCACAGGTAGTCCACCTCGTAGCTGCGGCCCTCGGTGGTCAGACCGTCGTTCGACACCAGGGTCTGGGACCCGCGGTCGAAGTCCCAGTCGCCCGAGGTCGCGATCCAGGTGGCCGGATACGGCACGGGCAGCGAGTTCTGCGCGTAGCCGTCGTCCGCCGCGATGATCACGGAGGCCGGGACCGTGCTCACCTCGGACGAGGTCAGTCCCGGCACCTGCCAGGACGCCGGCGGCGGGGAGTCCTCGTACCAGGCGGAGGAACGCCACTCACTGCCGTCGAACTCGTCCAGCGCCACCAGCCGCAGGTACAGCGGCTCGGTCTCCGACGGGTCAGGGGACGCGTACCGCAGCACCGTGCGGTCGTCGGGCTGGTTGAGATGGTCCTGGAGGGCCACCACCGGGTTCACCGCGGTGATGTCGCCCGCCTCGCCGCTCCCGCCGTTGCCCTGGCCGTCGAGGCCGAGCAGGCCGTCACCGAGGGAGGGCAGCAGCAGCGGCGCGAGCACCGCCAGCGCCAGCGTCGCCGCCCCGATCCGGCGCCCGGTGTGCACCCGGGGGCCCTGCATGGGCACCGGCGGTGGGGGCGGTGGTGCGGCGGGGTAGCCGGGTGCGGTCGGCCGCCAGGCGACCGGCGGGCCCGCGAAGAAGCGACCCCACCGGGTCAGCCGATGCCGACCCTCGGCCAGCAGCAGCACCAGGAAGCCGGCCGCCGCGCAGAGGAAGTACGGCCAGCTCGCCCCGTCCTGGTTGACCCCCGCGGCCACCGAGTAGAGGGCGAGCAGCGGCAGCCCGGAGGCTGCCGCGCTGTGCAGCGTCACGGCGAGCAGGTCGACCAGCAGGCCGACGACCAGGACCCCGCCCAGCAGCATCAGCTGTATGCCGTCGGTGACCGGCGCCGGCGCGACGTACGTGCTGACGTCGTCGGCGCCGGTGGACAGCAGCTGCCCGAAGCGGTCGAACGCCGCCGGCCCGGGCAGCAGGCCGCCCACCGCGTACTCCGGCACGGCCGTCGCGGTGAGCAGGATCAACGAGACCAGCGCCTGCGCGGCGAGCACCAGCGCGCCCGGCACCCCCCGCCAGCGGAGCAGCACACCCGTCGCGGTCTGGCAGGCCAGCAGCGTGCCGGCCGGAACCAGCCAGTCCCGCTGGTCCACCAGCGGCAGCAGCGCGCCAGCCGCCGCCAGCGTGGCCAGCCAGGCGGCGAACGCGATGCGGACGCGGCCGTCAAGACCCGCCGTCACCTCGGTGCTCCCGTCGCCGTTCGCCATCCCGGCGCCCGTCCCGGTCATCCCCGACCCCGCTCCCGTCCCCAGTCCCGTGCCGCCGGCACCCATCCCGATCCCCTCACCGACCGCCTCGGCCGGTCTGCTCCGCGGCGGCCCGCTGCCACAGCCGGGCCAGCGGCACCCCGGGTTCGAGCGCCGAAGCGGACCAGCCCGCCGCCCGCAGCCGGTCCAGCCGGGCCGCCTCAAGGTTCGGATCCACCTGCCCGGCCGCGACGAAGGCCAGCGCGCTCGTCGCGCGCTGCCGCAGCCGCGCCAGCACCGCGAGCTGCGTGCGGTCCACGGTGCCGAGGAAGGCGACCAGCAGCCCGCACTCCGCGCCGCGCACGGCCGCCGGCGCGTCGTCCAGCGTGGTGCCGGACGAGTGGTCGACCACCGCCAGCGCGTCCATGATCATGCCGGTGAGCTCGGAGGTGTCGGCCACCCCCTTGGTGTCGGGCCCGGGCAGCAGCGTCCCGGTGTCCGTCACCAGCCGCACCGCGTACTCCCTGGCCACCAGGTGGGAGACCACCGAGGCGGCCCCGGACACCGCGCGCTCGAACGGCGATTCGGGCCCTGAGCCGGCGTAGCCCACCCGCCTGGTGTCCAGCAGCACGGTGCAGCGCGCCCTGAGCGGCTGCTCCTCCCGCCGGACCATCAGCGTGCCCCGGTGCGCGGTGGACCGCCAGTGCACCCGGCGCAGGTCGTCGCCGTGCCGGTATTCGCGCGGCACGATGTCGTCCTCGCCGGCCAGCGCGAGGGCGCGGTGCCGGCCCTCGCCGTGCCCGCCGGTGTCCCCGCTCAGGTGCACGACCGGCAGCGGCTCGATCCGCGGCAGCACGGTCATCATGTCGTAGGCGTTGAACGACCGGCTCAGCTCCACCATCCCGAACGGGTCGGCCAGCCGCAGCTGCAACGGCCCCAGCGGATAGCGGCCCCGCAGGTCGGAACGGACCCGGTAGGAGACCTCGCGCCGCCCGCCCGGCTCGATGCGGTCGAGCACGAACCGCGGCCGCGGCCCCAGCACGTACGGCACCCGGTCCTGGAGCAGCAGCATGCCACTGGGGATCCGGGCAATATTCTCCACCCGCAGATGCACCCGGGCCTCGGTGCCGGCCGGCACCCGGGCGGGGGACAGCCGCCGCGCCGCCGCCACCTGGCTCCTGGTGAAGTACAGCACCAGGACGCACAGCACCGGCAGCGCCATCAGCAGCGCGCCCACCCGCAGCAGGTCCGACTGGCCCAGCAGATAGGCGCAGGCCGCGGCGGCCCCGCCGGCGGCCATGAACGACCGGCCGCGGGTGGTGAGGCCGCCGAACGCCGCCCGCAACGGGCCCCGGTCGTCGGCACCGGCGCTGGTCAGGCCGGGCCCTCCCATCAGTAGCCCCGCAGCCGCTGCGCCGCGTACGGATCGGGGACCGAGGTGCGGCGCACGATGTCGGCGACGAACTGCTCGGTGGTGTGCCGGTTCAGCTGGGCCTGGGCGGTGGGCAGGAGCCGATGCGACAGCACCGGCACCGCCAGCTGCTGCACGTCGTCCGGCAGCACGAACCCGCGGCCGGCCAGCGCCGCCGCGGCCTTGGCGGCCCGCAGCAGATGCAGTGTGGCGCGCGGCGAGGCGCCGAGCCGCAGCTCGGGGTGGGACCGGGTGGCCGTGGTCAGGTCCACCGCGTACCTGCGCACCGCGTCCGAGACGTGCACCTCGCGCACCGTCTGGATCAGCTTCACGATCTCGTCGGCCCGCGCGGCCGGCCGCAGCGCCTCCAGGGGCGAGAACCCGCCATGCGACTCCAGCATCCGCAGCTCGGCCTCGACGCTGGGGTAGCCCACCGAGAGCCGGGCCATGAAACGGTCCCGCTGGGCCTCGGGCAGCGGGTAGGTGCCCTCCATCTCGATGGGGTTCTGGGTGGCGATGACCATGAACGGGCTGGGCAGCTCGTAGCTGCGGCCATCCGCGGTGACCTGCCGCTCCTCCATCGACTCCAGCAGCGCCGACTGCGTCTTGGGCGAGGCCCGGTTGATCTCGTCGCCGATGACGATCTGCGCGAACACCGCCCCCGGCTTGAACTCGAACTCCTTGCGCTGCTGGTCGTAGACGCTCACGCCGGTGATGTCCGAGGGCAGTAGATCCGGCGTGAACTGGATGCGCTGGACGGAGCAGTCGATCGACTTCGCCAGTGCCTTCGCCAGCATGGTCTTGCCCACGCCGGGAACGTCCTCCAGCAGCAGATGACCACCGGCGAACAGCACGGTGAGGGAGAGTCGCACGACCTCCGGCTTGCCCTCGATCACGCTCTCCACCGCGCGGCGCACCTCGTCCGCGGTGGCGCTCAGATCGCTGAGCTTGGTGTGCTCCTCATAGGTCGTCACCCGGCCCTCCTCGGCCCGTCTTCAGCGCCCGGCACCTCCTTGGGGCCGGCATCACCGATTGCCCCGACACCGGAAAGGCGCCGGGCGGTTGCTTCCGACAAGCATTCTTCACACATCCGGGGCCGCCCGTTACCGAACGGGCGGACCGGCGGGATCGACCTCGCGGAGCAGACCGGTTGTCACATCGAACACGAATCCGCGGACGTCTTCAGTGTGAGGGAGAAACGGGGAGGTGCGCACGCGCACCATGGACTGGCGCACGTCCTGGTCGAGATCGGTGAAGGACTCCACCGCCCAGTTCGGCCGCTGGCCGACCTCCAGCTCCAGGTCGTGGCGGAACTCCTCGGTGAGTTTCAGCAGGCCACAGCCGGTGTGGTGGATCAGCACGACGGACCGGGTGCCGAGCACGCGCTGACTGATCGTCAGCGACCGGATGACATCGTCGGTGATCACTCCGCCGGCGTTGCGGATGGTGTGGCAGTCGCCCAGCTCCAGGCCGAGGGCGGCGTGCAGGTCGAGGCGGGCGTCCATACACGCGACGACGGCCACCCCGCGTACCGGCCGGGCGTCCATGCCGGGGTCGACGAATTCCTCGGCGTACTGTGCGTTGTTGCTGACCAGCTCGTCGGTGACCGTGCGAGGCATATCTGGGACGGTAGTACGAGAAGACGGTTTCGCGGTAGTGCGCCGCGACCTTGTCACACCTCGCCACACGCCCGCCACACGGCGAACCTCAGTGATTGACCGGCAACGGAGGTGGGCTAGGGTGACGCTCAGTGGGAGCCCCGAGGCCGCCAGCTAAGCCCCGTCACTCCGTCCCACCTCCCCTCGGAAGGCCCATGACCACCAGCAACGACCGGTCACCGGGAACCCGGCACCGTCCCGTCATGCTCCAGCGCTGCCTGGACCTGCTGGGACCGGCGCTGCGTGGGCCGCAGCCGCTGGTCGTTGACTGCACGCTCGGCCTCGGCGGGCACGCCGACGCCCTGCTGACCGCCTTCCCCGACGTCCGGCTCGTCGGCTTGGACCGCGACCCCGAGGCGCTCGCCCTGGCCCGGGAGCGCCTGGCCGGGCACGGCGACCGGGCCACCCTGGTGCACGCCGTCTACGACGAGTTGCCCGCCGTGCTGACCGAGCTCGGCTCCCCCCGGGTGGCCGGCGTCCTCTTCGACCTCGGCGTCTCCTCGATGCAGCTGGACGAGGCCGCCCGCGGCTTCGCCTACGCGCGGGACGCTCCGCTGGACATGCGGATGGACCCGACCACGGGCGCGAACGCCGCCGACGTCCTGAACACCTACCCGCCGGGCGAGCTGGTCCGGGTGCTCCGCGGCTACGGCGAGGAGCGGTTCGCCCGCCGGATCGTCGAGGCGGTCGTCGCCGAACGCGCCAGGCGGCCGATCACCAGGAGCGGCCGGCTCGTCGAGCTGATCCGCGAGGCCCTGCCGCAGGCCGCCAAGCGCACCGGCGGCAACCCGGCCAAGCGCACCTTCCAGGCGCTGCGCATCGAGGTGAACGGCGAGCTCACCGTGCTGGAGCGCGCGCTTCCCGCGGCCGTCGCCGCGCTCGCGCTGCACGGGCGACTGGTCGTCCTCTCCTATCACTCGCTGGAGGACCGGATGGTCAAGCGGGTGCTGGCCGAGGGCGCGGCCGACACGGCGCCACCAGGGCTGCCCGTGATCCCCGAGCAGTACCAGCCGCGACTGCGGCTGCTCACCCGCGGCGCCGAACAGCCGGACGAGCGGGAGCTCGCGGAGAACCAGCGCGCCGCGTCCGCCCGGCTGCGCGCCGCGGAACGCATCAGGGAGGAGCCGTAGTGACCGACCGGCCCCGCAGAGCCGATCCGACGCGCGCCGCGGCATCGCCCCGCCGGTCGCGGGCACCCCGGCTGGCCGGACTGATTCCCACCGGCTCGGCCACCGCGGCCCGCACCCCGTTCGTGCTGCTCATCGTGGTCCTGCTGGCCGTCGGCATGCTCGGGCTGCTCTTCCTGAACGCCTCGCTCAACCAGGGCTCGTTCGAGCTCAGCGAGCTGCGCAAGGAGACCCAGGAGCTGACCGACGAGCAGCAGGAGCTGCAGGCCGAGGTGGACGGCTACTCGGCGCCCGACGCGCTGGCCGAGCGCGCCCGCGAGCTCGGCATGGTCCCGGGCGGCCCGCCCGCCTTCATCGCCCCCGACGGCTCCGTGCTCGGCGAGCCGGAGCCCGCTCCCGAGCCGACCCCGGAGGACGATTGATGAGCCGGCCCAACGCGGTCCCCGCCCCCCGCTCGTGCCACCTCGAGGGTCCCCGATGAGCGCGCCGGGCGCGCCCCGCGGCAGCCGGCCAGGGGCACCGCTGCGGCTCGCCGGCCACCGGCCCCGGCTGCGGCTGGTGGGCCTCGGCCTGACCCTGGTGATGCTCGCGTTCACCGTCCGGCTGGTGCAGGTGCAGGCCGTGGACGCGGCCTCCTACTCCGAGCAGGCCGAGGTCAACCGCTACGTCACGGTGCCGCTGGCCGCCCAGCGCGGCGACATCACCGACCGCAACGGCGTGGCCCTCGCCACCACCGTGGACGCCTACGACATCACCGCCGACCCCTATCTCTTCACCAGGAAGCAGACGGGCACGGCCGATGCCCCGGCCCAGGCCGCGGCCCTGCTCGCGCCCATCCTGGACCGGGACGCCGCCGAGATCGCCGACCAGCTCGACGACCCGGAGACCCGCTACGTGGTCCTCGCGCACCAGCAGACCCCGCAGGTCTGGCGGCAGATCCAGGACCTGAAGAACAACCTCGCCGAACAGGACGCGGCGGGCACGGGACACCAGGTGCTGGCCGGCGTCTTCGCCGAGGAGAACGCCAAACGCGTCTACCCGGCGGGCGAGCTGGCCGCCGGCGTGCTCGGCTTCGTGAACGGCGACGGCGCGGGCGGCGGCGGCCTGGAGGCCCAGCTGGACGCGCAGTTGGCGGGCGAGAACGGCACCATCACCTACGCCCAGTCCGGCGGCCGCCGGGTGCCCACCGCGGGGGAGCGCGAGGACCCCGCCGTGCCCGGCGCCGACATGGAGCTGACCCTGGACCGTGACATCCAGTGGGCGGCGCAGAGCGCCATCACCGAGCAGGTCGAGGAGTCCGGCGCGGAGGCCGGCTACGTGGTGGTCCAGGACACCGACACCGGCGAGATCCTCGGCCTGGCCAGCGCCCCCGGCTACGACCCGAACCAGGTCGGCGAAACCGACCCCGACCTGCTGGGCAGCCCGGCCCTGGAGGACGCCTTCGAACCGGGCTCGGTCAGCAAGGTCGCCACCATGGCGGCGGTGCTGGAGGAGCAGGTGGCCACGCCCGACACCCACGTCACCGTGCCGAACCGGCTGCCGCGCGCCGACCGCAACTTCGCCGACGACCACAACCACGACACGTACTACCTCACGCTGGCCGGCGTGCTCGCCCGGTCCAGCAACATCGGCACCATCCTGGCCGCCGAGACCCTCGGCGGCACCCAGCCCGAGGCCAACGAGGTGCTGCACTCCTATCTCACGGAGTTCGGCTTCGGCCAGCCCAGCGGCCTCGGCTTCCCCGGTGAGACCGCCGGCATCCTCGCCGACCCCGACGACTGGAACGCCTCCCAGCAGTACACGATCCCGTTCGGCCAGGGCCTGTCCGTGAACGCCCTGCAGGCCGCCTCGGTCTACTCCACCATCGCCAACGGCGGGGTCCGCGTCGAGCCCTCCCTGGTCCGCGGCGCCACCGGGCCCGACGGCGACTACCAGCCGGTGCCCGAGCCCGAGCAGCACCGGGTGGTCAGCGAGGAGACCGCGGAGCAGCTCACCCGCATGCTGGAGACCGTGGTCACCGACCCGCTGGGCACCGGCGCGGCCGCCCAGATCCCCGGCTACCGGGTCGCCGGCAAGACCGGTACCTCCAACCGGGTGGACCCGGAGACCGGCGTCTACAACGGCTACACCTCCTCGTTCGCCGGCTTCGCCCCCGCCGACGATCCGGAGATCACCGTCTACTGCGCCGTGCAGGACCCGATCGAGGGCGGCTACCACGGCAGCGAGGTATGCGGCCCGGTCTTCAACGAGGTCATGCAGTTCTCCCTGAAGGCGCTTCAGATCCCGCCCACCGGCGAGGAGTTCACCGGCCTGCCGGTGAGCTTCGAGCCCGAGGCGTGAGCCGCGTCACCCCGAGTCAGCCAGCCGAGTCATCAGTCCAACGAGCGGAGCGGAACGGCACGTGAGAACCATCACCGACGGGGAACGCGACCGGCCGGGGAAGGCCGCCCGGCCGGGCCCCTCGTTTCGCCCCACCCCCGCCCCGCCCGGTACGCTCACGGCCGTGCCCTCTCGTGATCAAGGCGCCGCTCGAACCGCCTCGGCACCGCCCCGCCCCCGGAAGGTGCGGCCCGTGCCGCTGGCGGAGCTGGCCACGCTGCTGGGCACCGCCCCCGCGGCCGGTGCCCCCGGCGCCGCGCCCACGGGCGCCAAGGAGCCGATGGTCACCGGCATCACGCACGACTCCCGCGCCGTGCTGCCTGGCGACGTCTACGCGGCGCTGCCCGGCGCCCGCTTCCACGGCGCCGACTTCGCCGCGCAGGCCGCCAGCCTGGGTGCCGTCGCCGTGCTCACCGACCCGGCCGGCGCCGCCCGCGCCGCCGCGACCGGCTTGGCCGTGCTCACCGTCGACGATCCGCGCCGCCGGATGGGCGCGCTGGCCGCCGCCATCTACGACGAGCCGGGCCGCGACCTGCTGCTGATCGGCGTCACCGGCACCTCGGGCAAGACCACCACCAGCTACCTCGTCGAGGGCGGCCTGGCGCAGCCAGCGCGCGCCGCGGGCCACGGCGACGCCGACGCCACCGGCCTCATCGGCACCGTGGAGACCCGGATCGGCGGCGAGCGCGTCTCCTCGGAGCGGACCACGCCCGAGGCCACCGAACTGCAGGCGCTGTTCGCGGTGATGCGCGAACGCGGCGTCCGCTCGGTCGCCATGGAGGTCTCCAGCCACGCCCTGGTGCTCGGCCGGGTGGACGGTTCGCTCTTCGACGTCGCGGTGTTCACCAACCTCAGCCCCGAGCACCAGGACTTCCACCCGGACATGGAGGACTACTTCCGGGCGAAGGCGCAGCTCTTCACCCCCGCCAGGGCCCGCGCCGGCGTGGTCAACCTCGACGACGAGTACGGCCGGCGGCTGCTCGCGGAGTCCCCGCTGCCGATCACCACCTACTCGGCCGAGGGCCACCCGGACGCCGCCTGGCGCGCCGCCGACATCGAGCTGGGCCCGCTGGGCTCCACCTTCACCGTGCTCGGACCCGACGGCCTGCGGCTGCCCGCCAGCGTGCCGCTGCCCGGCCCGTTCAACGTCGCCAACGCTCTGGCCGCCGTCACCGCGCTGGCCGTGGCCGGCCTGGATCCGGCGATCGCCGCCGCCGGCGTGGCCGCGGTCCCCGGCGTGCCGGGTCGGCTGGAGCGGGTGGACGCCGGCCAGCCGTTCCTCGCCGTGGTGGACTACGCGCACAAGCCCGACGCCGTGGAGTCCGTGCTGCACGCGCTGCGCAAGGTCACCGAGGGCCGGCTGCACGCCGTGCTCGGCTGCGGCGGCGACCGCGACCCGCACAAGCGCGCCGCCATGGGCGCCGCGCTCGCCCGGCTGGCCCACACCGCCGTGCTCACCTCCGACAACCCGCGTTCCGAGGACCCCCTCGCGATCCTGGCCGCGATGCTCGCCGGCGCCGCCGAGGTGCCGACCCACGAGCGCGGCACCGTGCTGGTCGAGGAGGACCGGGCCGCGGCCATCGCCGCCGCCGTGGCCCGCGCCGAACCGGGCGACACGGTGCTGGTGGCCGGCAAGGGGCACGAACGAGGCCAGGACATCGCCGGCGTGATCCGGCCCTTCGACGACCGCGAGGAGCTGCGCGCGGCCATCGAACAGGGCGGTGGCCACCGCTTCGCCTCCCTCACCGCGCCCCTCACGGCATCAGCTCCCCCCGCTTCCTCCCCATCTCCCGAGCAAGCATCCGACGCCAGGCGAGGCCCGCTGCAGTGATCCCCCTTCCCCTAGCTGAGCTCCTCACGGTCGTGCGGGGAGAACCGCACGACATACCTCAGCCGCCACCCCGCATCACCGGGCCCGTGGTCATCGACTCCCGGCTGGTCGAGCCCGGCGCGCTGTTCGCCGCGCTGCCGGGGGAGCGCGTGGACGGCCACGACTACGCGGCCGGCGCCGTCGCGGCGGGGGCCGCGGCCGTGCTCGCCACCCGCCCGGTCGGCGTGCCCGCGGTGGTCGTCGAGGACGTCACCGCCGCGCTCGGCGCGCTCGCCCGGCACACGGTGGCCCGGCTCGCCGAGGGCGGCGGCGTCTCCGTGGTCGGGCTGACCGGTTCGGTCGGCAAGACCAGCGCCAAGGACCTGACCGCCCAACTGCTGTCCCGCACCGGGCCGACGGTGTGGACCCACGGGTCGTTGAACAACGAGCTCGGGCTGCCGCTGACCGCGCTGCGCGCCCAGACCGACACCCGGCACCTGGTGCTGGAGATGGGCGCCCGCGGCCGCGGCCATATCCGCTACCTGACCTCGCTCACCCCGCCGCGCATCGGCGTCGTGCTCAACGTCGGCACCGCGCACGTCGGCGAGTTCGGCTCCGTCGAGGGCATCGCCGTCGCCAAGGGCGAACTGGTCGAGGCCCTGCCGGCCGCCGCGGACGGCGGCGTCGCCGTGCTCAACGCCGACGACCCGCGGGTGCGCGCCATGGCCGACCGGACCACCGCCCGCGTCGTGCTGTTCGGCGAGTCGCCCGACGCCGCGGTCCGCGCCGAAGCCGTCCGGCTGACCCCCGAGGGCCGGCCGTCGTTCCGGCTGACCACCCCCACCGGGTGCGTCGAGGTGACCATGCGCCTGTACGGTGAGCACCATGTGTCGAACGCGCTTGCCGCGGCCGCCGTTGCGCATGAGGCGGGGATGTCCGCCGCCGACATCGCCGGCGCGCTGGCCGCGGCGGGTCCGCTCGCCCGGTGGCGGATGGAGGTCACCGAGCGGCCGGACGGCGTGACGATCGTCAACGACGCCTACAACGCCAACCCCGAATCCATGCGGGCCGCGCTGCGCGCGCTGGCCGCGATGGGCGAGGCCGCGCAGGCGAAGGGCGGCCGGACCTGGGCGGTGCTCGGCGAGATGGCCGAGCTCGGCGCGCAGTCGCGTGCCGAGCACGACGAGGTCGGGCGGTTCGCTGCCCGGTTGCACGTCAACAGGCTCGTGTCGGTCGGCGGCCAGGAGGCCGCCTGGCTGGACGCGGGTGCCAAGAACGAGGGTTCGTGGGGTGAGGAGTCGGTGCACGTGTCCGACGCTCAGGCGGCGGTCAGGCTGCTGCGCGGTGAGCTTCGGCCGGGGGATGTGGTGCTGGTGAAGGCATCCCGGTCGGTGGGGCTGGAGCGGGTCGCGCTCCAGCTCGCCCAGGAGGGCGCCGAGGCGCCGGGCGTGGATGGCGAGGTCGCCGCCCCATGAGGCAGATTCTCTTCTCCGGGGCCATCGGTCTCTTCCTGACCCTGATCGGGACCCCGCTGCTGATCAAGCTGCTCGCCCGCCGCGGCTACGGTCAGTACATCAGGGACGACGGGCCCCGCGACCATCACGCGAAGCGCGGCACCCCCACGATGGGCGGTATCGCGTTCATCCTGGCGACGCTGATCGCGTACGTGGCGACCAAGCTCGTGACCGGCGAGCCGCCGACCATCTCCGGGCTGCTGGTCCTCTTCCTGATGGCCGGCATGGGCCTGGTCGGCTTCCTTGACGACTACATCAAGATCGTCCGGCGGCGCAGCCTCGGCCTGCGGGCCGGCGCGAAGATGCTCGGCCAGTTCTCGGTGGGCGTCACCTTCGCCATCCTCTCGCTGAACTTCGAGGACAAGCGGCAGCTCACCCCCGCGTCCACGCATCTGTCCTTCACCACGGACTTCGCCTGGACCATCGGCCCCGTGCTCTTCGTGCTCTGGGCGCTGTTCATGATCCTGGCCATGTCCAACGGGGTGAACCTCACGGACGGCCTGGACGGCCTGGCCACCGGCGCCTCCGTGATGGTCTTCGGCGCCTACGTCTTCATCGGCGTCTGGCAGTACGGCCAGACCTGCGCCGAGTTCGGCACCGCGGGCGCCACCTGTTACGAGGTGCGCGACCCGCTCGACGGGGCGGTGGTCGCCGCGGCGCTGATGGGCGCGCTCTTCGGCTTCCTGTGGTGGAACACCTCGCCGGCCAAGATCTTCATGGGCGACACCGGCTCGCTCGCGCTCGGCGGCGCGCTGGCCGGTCTGGCCATCGTCTCCCGCACCGAGCTGCTGCTGGCCATCCTGGGCGGCCTCTTCGTGCTGATCACCATGTCCGTGGTGATCCAGGTCGGCTCCTTCCGGCTCACCGGCAAACGCGTGTTCAAGATGGCGCCGCTCCAGCACCACTTCGAGCTGAAGGGCTGGAGCGAGGTCCTGGTGGTGGTCAGGTTCTGGATCATCCAGGGCATGTGCGTCATCGTCGGCATCGGCATCTTCTACGGCGCCTGGGTGGCAGACTTGTGATCGTGAGCAGGCCAAACCCCTCGTCCACGTACCCCGCGGGGCTCGGCGGCCCAGGCGATCTGGGCGATCTCGCCGGCCGACGCGCCACCGTCGCTGGTATGGGCGTCAGCGGGGTCAGCGCGGCCCGCGCGCTGGCCCGGCTCGGGGCCCGCGTCACCGTGGTCGACGGCGCCGACGGCGAACGCCAGCGGGCCCGCGCCGCGGAGCTGGCCGAGGAGGGCATCGCCGCCCGGCTCGGCGCCGGTCCCGGCGCCACCCTGCCGGCCGGCACCGAGTTGGTCGTCACCTCGCCCGGATGGCGTCCCGACAGCCCGCTGTTCGTCGCCGCCGAGGCGGCCGGCGCCCCGGTCCTCGGCGATGTGGAGCTCGCCTGGCGGCTGCGCGGCCCCGACGCCGCGCCCTGGCTCGCCGTCACCGGCACCAACGGCAAGACCACCACGGTCCGGATGCTCGCCGCGATGCTGACCGCCGCGGGCCTGCGCACCGCCGCGGTCGGCAACATCGGCACGCCCCTGGTCGACGTGGTGCTCGGCGCCGGCGGGGCCAGCGGCACCCCCGACGGGCGGCCCGAGGTGCTGGCCGTCGAGCTGTCCAGCTACCAGCTGCACTACGCGCCCTCGGTCAGGGCGCATGCCGCGGCCGTGCTCAACCTGGCCCCCGACCATCTCGACTGGCACGGCTCGATGGAGGCGTACGCCGCCGACAAGGGCCGGATCTACGCGGGCAACGTCGCCGCCTGCGTCTACAACGTGGCCGATCCGGCCACCGAGACCCTGGTCCGCAAGGCGGACGTGGTCGAGGGCTGCCGGGCGATCGGCTTCACCCTCGACGTCCCGGCCCCGGGCCAGTTCGGCCTGGTCGACGACGTCCTGGTGGACCGCGCGTTCGTCCCCGACACCCAGCGCGAGGCCCAGGAGCTCGCCGAGGTCGCCGACATCGTGCCGGGCGCCCCGCGCGCCGCGCCGCACACCGTCGCCAACGCGCTGGCCGCGGCGGCGCTGGCCCGCGCGTACGGCGTGCCACCGGCCGCGGTCCGCGACGGGCTGCGCGCCTTCCGCCCCGACCCGCACCGGATCGCGCACGTCGCCGACGTCGGCGGCGTGGCGTATGTGGACGATTCCAAGGCCACCAACCCGCACGCCACCCAGGCGTCGCTCGACGCCTACCCCTCGGTGGTGTGGATCGCGGGCGGGCTGGCCAAGGGCGCCGACTTCGACGAGCTGGTCGCCGCCGCGGCACCCCGGCTGCGCGGCACCGTGCTGATCGGCGCAGACCGCCGCCTGATCGCGGAAGCGCTGGCGCGACACGCGCCGGATGTGCCGGTCGTGGAGTTGGACCGGACCGACACTGGGGCGATGGCGGCGGCCGTCCGCGCGGCGGCCCGGCTGGCCAGGGGCGGCGACACCGTGCTGCTGGCCCCGGCCTGCGCCTCGTGGGATATGTTCACCAACTACGGCGAGCGGGGCGACGCCTTCGCCGCCGCGGTCCGCGACCTCGCCGCCGACCAGGCACGCAGCGACGAGCAGTAGCCCGCCGGTGGCCCGCGGACCGCTGGCGCGGGTCCGAAGGAGGGGCCGAGCATGACGGGCGATCACCCGGGAACGGGCCGAGCACGTCCGGCCGACCAGGCCGGCGCCGCGGCCGGCAGGGCCCGCCCGACACCTGGGCCGGTGGCCGGGTCGACGGTGTACCCGCGCCGCCGCGCCGGGAGCGCGGATGCGGCGCGGGCCGTCCGGCCCGCGCCGGCGCCCGCCAGGCGTCCCGCCCCGGCCCGCGTTCCGGCCGCGCGCGGCACCACGCGCCCGCCCCGCACGCCGCGTTTCGTCGCCCGCGCCCGCCGCGCCTGGGACCGGCCGCTGACGGCCTATTACGTCATCATGGGCACCGGCCTGTTGATCACACTGCTCGGCCTGATGATGGTCTTCTCGGCTTCCCAGATCCAGGCGCTGCGTTACGACCTCTCCGCCAGCTACTACTTCCAGAAGCAGCTGGTCGCCGCCGTGATCGGCGGCGCCCTGTTGCTGCTGGCCTCCCGGACGTCGCTGCGCCTGCTGCGCGCGCTCACCTACCCGTTCCTCGCGTTCTCGGTGGTGCTGCTGGGCCTGGTGCAGGTGCCGGGCGTCGGCGTGGAGGTCAACGGCAACACCAGCTGGATCGCCGTGGGCGGCCCGTTCCAGCTCCAGCCGAGCGAGTTCGCCAAGCTGGCGCTGGTGCTGTGGGGCGCCGATCTGCTGGCCCGCAAGGGCGAACGGCGGCTGCTCGCCCAGTGGCGGCATCTGCTCGTCCCGCTGGTCCCCGGCGCGCTGCTGGTCTGCGGCCTGGTGATGCTCGGCGGCGACATGGGCACCGTGATGATCCTGGTGGCCATCCTGTTCGGGCTGCTCTGGCTGGCCGGCGCCCCCACCCGACTGTTCACCGGCGTGCTGGCCACCGCCGCCGCGCTCGGCGCCTTCTTCATCGTCAGCAGCCCGCACCGCATGGACCGGCTGGCCTGCATCGCCGCCGAGCCCGGCGCCGAGGACGACTGCTGGCAGGCGGTGCACGGCATCTACGCGTTGGCCTCGGGCGGTTGGTTCGGCTCGGGGCTCGGCGCCAGCGTGGAGAAATGGGGCGAACTCCCGGAACCCCACACGGACTTCATCTTCGCCATCACCGGGGAGGAGCTCGGCCTGGCGGGGACGCTGTCGGTCCTCGCCCTCTTCTCGGCTCTAGGCTATGCGGGTATCCGCGTTGCCGGACGCACGGAGGATCCCTTCGTGAGGTATGCCGCGGGCGGGGTGACGGCCTGGCTCATGGCCCAGACCGTGATCAACGTCGGTTCCGTGCTGGGCCTGCTGCCCATCGCGGGGGTGCCCCTCCCGCTGTTCTCCTACGGGGGCTCCGCCCTGTTGCCGACCATGTTCGCCGTCGGGCTGCTGATCGCCTTCGCTCGCAGCGACACGGCGGCCAGAGCCGCCCTGGCGACGCGGCGCCCGACCGGCCGACGGCTGGCCTGGTTCGGACGGAAGACGACGAGACGGAAGACGACGTGACGGCACGCGCAGGCGGCGCCGTACGGAGAGCGGTGAAATTTCGGTGCATGTTGTCCTCGCCGGCGGCGGAACCGCCGGCCACATCGAGCCCGCGCTCGCCCTCGCGGACGCCCTGCGCAGGCAGGACCCGACCGTGGGCATCACCGCGCTCGGCACGGAGCGCGGCCTGGAGACCCGGCTGGTCCCCGAGCGCGGGTACGAGCTTGGACTGATCCCGGCTGTGCCGCTGCCACGGAAGCCCACTCCCGAGCTGATCACCGTGCCGGGACGGCTGCGCGGCACCATCCGGGCTGCGGAGGAGATCATCGAGCGGACCAAGGCCGACTGCGTGGTCGGCTTCGGCGGCTACGTGGCGCTGCCCGGCTACCTGGCCGCCAAGCGGCAGCGGGTGCCGATCGTGGTGCACGAGGCCAACGCCCGTCCGGGGCTGGCCAACCGGATCGGCGCGCGGTACACGCGCTTCGTCGCCGTCTCGACTCCGGACAGCAAGCTGCGACACGCCCGGTACGTCGGCATCCCGCTGCGGCGTTCCATCGCCACGCTGGACCGGGCCGCGGTCCGGGCCGAGGCGCGGGCGGCGTTCGGCCTGGACGCCCGGCTGCCCACCCTGCTGGTGTCCGGCGGCTCCCAGGGCGCGCGGCGGTTGAACGAGGTGACCCAGGCCGTCGCCCCCGTCCTGCAGCGTTCCGGGGTGCAGGTCCTGCACGTGGTCGGCCCGAAGAACGAGCTGCCGCAGCTGGACACGATGCCCGGAATGCCGCCCTACATCCCGGTACCGTATGTGGACCGCATGGACCTCGCCTATGCCGCGGCGGACATGATGCTCTGCCGCGCCGGCGCCATGACCGTCGCCGAACTGTCCGCCGTCGGGCTGCCGGCCGCCTACGTCCCGCTGCCCATCGGCAACGGGGAACAGCGGCTGAACGCCCAGCCGGTGGTCAAGGCCGGCGGTGGACTGCTGATCGACGACGCCGAGCTGACGCCGGAGTGGGTCAGGGGGACCGTGCTGCCGGTGCTGACCGATCCCGGACGTTTGGTCGCCATGTCCCGGGCCGCCGCCGAGTTCGGCCGGCGGGACGCGGACGACCTGCTGCTGGGCATGGTGCACGCGGCCATCGCCGCGCGCCGGGCCTAGCCCTCCCGCGCCGGGCGCGGGATATCGCCGGGGAGAACGACGAGGAACGAGACGGGAGACGAGGCGCGTGGCCGGAGCGACGACCGCAGAGCGCGGCGCGGGCCGTGGCCCGACGGACGACGCGACCGGCCCGCCCTCGCCGGTGCCCCCCGCCCGGCGCCGCCGGCTGGCCAGGCGGCGCACCCTGGTGCTGCTGGTGGTGCTCGCGCTGGCAGTCGGTGGCTTCGGCACCTGGGCGCTGTACGGCTCCGACTGGCTGCGCGTCGAGCGGGTCGCGGTGCGCTGGATCGAGGGTCCGCACCAGGTGACGGACGATCAGATCCTGACGGCTGCTCAGGTGCCGGTCGGCGAACCGATGATCGCGCTCGACAAGGACGCGGTGCGGGAGCGGGTCCTCGACGCCCTGCCCCGGGTGGAGTCGGTGCTCGTGGTCCGGGCCTGGCCGCACGGCGTCACCCTCAAGGTGACGGAACGTGAGGCCGAGGTGGTGATGCGGAGCGCCGGCGGCTACACCGAGGTGGACGGCGCCGGAGTGCCGTTCGCGGAGGTCGACGAGCGCCCGTCCGGTGTGCCACTCCTCGAACTGGAACTGGGGAACAGCCCGAGCCTGGGCCGTTTCGGCGCGGACCGCATTCGGCGCGAGGCGGTCGGCGTGGCCGCCGCGCTGCCGGCGGCGGTGCGCCGCGACACCCAGGTCATCCACGTCGAGTCCTACGACTCCGTCAGCCTGGAGTTGTCCGGCGGCCGTACGGTGCTGTGGGGGAGCCCCGAGGACTCGGCGGCCAAGGCCGAGACGCTCACCCGGGTGATGAAGGCGGCCGAGGATGCTACGCACTTCGACGTCAGCGTGGTCACCGCCCCTGCCGCGTCCGGGGGTTGACGTGCGCACCCAGGTTGACTGGTACCGAGCGCGATCACATAGGGTGAAAAGAAAAACGGGAGGTTCGGCGTGTTCGTTGAACGCGTACCACTTGCGGCTTAGTGTCCGTTCCGAGGAATCCAAGGAACAGCGAGCACAGGTAACCCTAAACTGAAGCGTTAGGGTTCGGGTCGGCATATCCGAGCCGTCCCATCGGCATCAGTCGGCGCACTGCGGCACACGCGGAGCCCGACACGTAAATCGAGGCGAGAGGCCTTCGACGTGGCAGCACCGCAGAACTACCTCGCAGTCATCAAGGTCGTCGGTATCGGCGGCGGCGGTGTCAACGCCATCAACCGGATGATCGAGGTCGGTCTCAAGGGCGTCGAGTTCATCGCGATCAACACCGATGCGCAGGCGCTCCTGATGAGCGACGCTGACGTCAAGCTCGATGTGGGCCGCGAGCTCACCCGCGGACTCGGCGCGGGCGCCAACCCCGATGTGGGGCGCAAGGCGGCCGAGGACCACCGCGAGGAGATCGAGGAGGTCCTCAAGGGAGCCGATATGGTCTTCGTCACCGCGGGCGAGGGCGGCGGCACCGGTACCGGCGGCGCGCCGGTGGTGGCCAACATCTCGCGCACCCTCGGCGCCCTGACGATCGGCGTGGTCACCCGCCCGTTCACCTTCGAGGGGCGCCGCCGGGCGAACCAGGCGGAGGACGGCATCGCCGCGCTCCGCGACGAGGTGGACACGCTCATCGTCATTCCCAACGACCGGCTGCTGTCCATCTCGGACCGTCAGGTCAGCGTGCTCGACGCGTTCAAGTCCGCGGACCAGGTGCTGCTGTCCGGTGTGCAGGGGATCACCGACCTGATCACCACGCCGGGACTCATCAACCTCGACTTCGCCGACGTCAAGTCGGTCATGTCGGAGGCCGGCTCGGCGCTGATGGGCATCGGCTCGGCGCGCGGCGACGACCGCGCGGTGGCCGCCGCGGAGATGGCGATCTCGTCCCCGCTGCTGGAGGCGTCGATCGACGGCGCCCGCGGCGTGCTGCTGTCCATCTCCGGCGGCTCCGACCTCGGCCTGTTCGAGATCAACGAGGCGGCCCAGCTGGTCAGCGAGGCGGCGCACCCCGAGGCGAACATCATCTTCGGCGCGGTGATCGACGACGCGCTCGGCGACGAGGTCAGGGTCACCGTGATCGCCGCCGGCTTCGACGGTGGCCAGCCGCCCTCCCGCACCCGGGAGAAGGTGCTGGGCTACGGCGGCCGGGACGACACGTCGACCGGTGCGGAGCGGGTCGCCGAGCACGGCGAGCCCGACCGTCCCTCCTTCGGCGGGCTGGGCTCGCTGCCCCCGCGCGAGGTGGCCGGCCTGTCCGCGGACCTGGACGGCGGTTCGGGCGGCAGGGAGCCCGACCCGATCGCGGAGCCGAAGCCGCCGACCCCGCAGGTGCCCTCGGCCCGCCCGTACGACAGCGGTCAGGTCGAGGAGCTCGACGTGCCCGACTTCCTGAAGTGATCCGAAGCTCCTCGTGATAGAGCGGCAGGACACCGCGAGCGGCGCCCATTTCGCCTTCACCGACCGGTGGGGCGGGGTGAGCGCCGCTCCGTATGACGCCCTGAACCTCGGCGGCGCGGTCGGCGACCGGTCCGCCGACGTGCTGACCAACCGCGAGCTCGCGGCCAAGTCGCTGGGGCTCGACTCCGGTGACGTCCGCTGGATGCACCAGGTGCACGGCCGCGCGGTGGCGGTGGCCGAAGGCCCGTGGCCGGACGGCGGGCCGCCGGCGGCGGACGGCGTGGTCACCGCGGTCCCGGGAATGGCGCTCGCCGTGCTGACCGCGGACTGCGTTCCCGTGCTGCTGGCCGACCCCGATGCCGGGGTGGCCGGCGCCGCGCACGCCGGACGGCCGGGGTTGCTCGCCGGAGTGGTGCCGGCGACGGTCGAGGCGATGCGCCGGCTCGGCGCGGAGCCGGCCGGGATCGTCGCTCGTATCGGCCCCGCCGTCTGCGGCCGGTGTTACGAGGTTCCGTCGGACATGCGCGCGGAGGCCGAACGGGCGGTGCCGGGCAGCGCCGCCACCACGCGCCAGGGCACGCCGGCCATCGACATCCCGCGCGGGGTCGCGAACCAGCTGGCCGACGTCGGCGTCACCGACGTCGCGCCGCCCCCCGTCTGCACCCTGGAGTCGCCCGACCACTTCTCCTATCGCAGGGCCGCGACCACGGGGCGTCAGGCGAGCTACGTCTGGGTGGCCTCGTGAGCGCGACGCGTCGGGCCGAACTCGCCGCCGGGCTCGCCCGAGTGGAGGAGCGCATCACCAGCGCGTGTGACGCGGCGGGGCGCGCACGCGAGGACGTCACGCTGATCGTCGTCACCAAGACGCGCCCCGCCGCGGACGTCCGGCTGCTCGCCGAACTCGGCGTGCGGCATGTCGCGGAGAACCGGGACCAGGAGGCCGCCCAGAAGGCCGCGGCCTGCGCGGATCTTCCGCTGAACTGGCACTTCGTGGGGCAGTTGCAAACGAACAAGGTGCGTTCCGTGCTGGGTTATGCGGACTATGTGCACTCCGTGGACCGACTCCGGCTGATCACCGCGCTCTCGGCGGCCGGGGAGCGGCGCGAGCGCGGTCCGGTGCGCTGCCTCATTCAGGTGGCGCTGGAGAAGGAGGAGGGGGACGCCGGCGATCGGGGCGGCGTGGCCCCGGAGGGCGTGCCGGAGTTGGCGGCCTCGATCGGCGCCGCCCCCGGTCTGCGGCTGGCGGGACTCATGACCGTCGCACCACTTTCGGGGGCTTACGCCGGGCGGCCGGGCGTAGCCTTTGATCGACTGGTGGAAATCTCAAGGGGCCTGCGCAGGACCGATCCTGCTGCGACCATGGTGTCGGCAGGCATGAGCGCGGATATGGAGGAGGCTATCGCCGCCGGAGCGACACACGTGCGCGTCGGCAGTGCGGTGCTCGGAGTCCGTGAATCCCTCAGGTAACGTCGCCACGCGAGGGATCACAACCGAAAATATGGTCATTTCCGACAGCACGTGGATGTCACGGCCCCGACAGGCGGAGCCGATCCACCACAGAGCGGAGGACGCAGTCGATGGCTGGCGCTATGCGCAAGATGGCGGTCTACCTCGGCCTCGTGGAGGACGACGGCTACGACCGCCCGGGGTACGGCCCCGACGACGAGTTCGAGCCGGAGCCGGAGCCCGAACGGGGGCGGCGTCAGCAGACGCACGAGCCTCCGCAGCGGGAGCGGGTCGAGGAGCCGGTCCGGGTCGTGCACCCGCCGGCGCAGCGCGAGACGGAGCCGACGCCCTCCGCGCTGCTGACCGAAAGTAGACGGCCCGGGAGGATCGCTCCCGTGTCTTCCATCACATCCGACCGACAGAACGCGGAGAAGAGCGCGCCGGTGATCATGCCCAAGGTCGTGTCAGAGCGGGAGCCCTACCGGATCACGACGCTCCACCCCAGGACGTACAACGAGGCCCGTACCATCGGGGAACACTTCCGCGAGGGGACCCCGGTGATCATGAACCTCACGGAGATGGACGACACGGATGCAAAGCGACTTGTCGACTTTGCTGCTGGTCTTGTCTTCGGTCTGCATGGGAGCATCGAGCGCGTGACACAGAAGGTCTTCCTGCTGTCGCCTGCTAACGTCGATGTAACGGCGGAGGACAAGGCCCGCATCGCTGAGGGCGGGTTCTTCAACCAGAGTTGACGCATGGCGCCGGAAGACATGCCCCCGGCCAGGTGGTCGGGGCAGGAGACAGGGGAGAGGGCCAGGCCGGATGGGCATCGTTCAGCAGGTGATCCTGATTGCCTTGTACTGCCTTCTCGGACTGTTGCTCTTCCGGCTGGTGATGGACTACGTCTTCATGTTCGCGCGCTCCTGGCAGCCCGGCAAGGGGATGGTTGTCGCACTGGAAGCCACCTACACTGTCACCGATCCGCCACTGAAGGCGCTGCGGAAGGTGATCCCGCCACTGCGTTTCGGAGGTGTGGCGCTTGATCTGTCCTTCTTCGTACTCATGATCATCGTCTACATCCTGATCAGCGTCGTGGCCAGGCTGTGAACGGTTACGGTCTTGCCGATATGCCGACGAATTACGTTGAGGTGAAGAGATGCCGCTGACTCCCGAGGACGTGCGGAACAAGCAGTTCACGACCGTCCGCCTCCGCGAGGGCTACGACGAGGATGAGGTCGATGCCTTCCTCGACGAGGTCGAGGCCGAGTTGACCCGGTTGCTCAGGGAGAACGAGGACCTGCGCGCCAAGCTGGCCGCGGCCACCCGGGCAGCCGCACAGAACCAGCAGAACATGCGCAAACCCGAGCCCCAGGACCGCCCGGGGGGCCCGGTGCCCGCCGCCATATCGGGACCGCAGCCGGTGCCCCAACAGCACCCGCAGCAGCAGATGGGCGGTCCGCCGCAACTGCCGGCGGGGCAGAGCGCCCAGGGGCATCCCGGCGGCCCGATGGGTCCTGGCGGCCACCAGCCCGTGGCCCCCGGCGGGCTGGGTCCGCAGGCGCACCAGGGTCACCCCGGCGCCCCCATGCAGATGGGCGGCCAGCAGATGGGCGGCCAGCAGATGGGCGGCCAGATGGGCGGGCCGGCCGGCCAGCTCGGCGGCCCCGGTGGGCAGATGGGTGCCCCGGCCCCCGCGCCGCACATGCCGGGCGGCGGTAACGAGAGCGCCGCGCGAGTGCTTTCGCTGGCCCAGCAGACGGCGGACCAGGCGATCGCTGAGGCCCGTTCCGAGGCCAACAAGATCGTCGGCGAGGCCAGGAGCCGGGCCGAGGGCCTGGAGCGCGACGCGCGCGCCAAGGCCGACGCCCTGGAGCGGGACGCGCAGGAGAAGCACCGGGTGGCCATGGGCTCCCTGGAGTCCGCGCGCGCCACGCTGGAGCGCAAGGTCGAGGATCTGCGCGGCTTCGAGCGCGAGTACCGCACCAGGCTGAAGTCGTACCTGGAGAGCCAGCTGCGCCAGCTGGAGAGCCAGTCCGACGACTCGCTGGCGCCGCCGCGTTCCCCGGCCGCCGCGCCGCTGCCGCCGTCCCCGCAGCCGTCGCTGGCCTCGGCCGGCGCCCCGGCGCCCGGCGGCACGATGGGCGGCAACCACTCCATGGGTGGCAACCACTCGATGGGCGGGCACCACTCGATGGGCGGCAACTCCTCGATGGGCGCCGGTTCGATGGGTGGCAACCAGTCCATGGGCGGGCCCGCGGGCCCGGGTCCGCAGGGGGCCTACGGCGGCCAGCAGCAGATGTCCCCCGCGATGACCCAGCCGATGGCGCCGGTCCGGCCCCAGGGACCGCAGCCGGTGCAGCACCAGGCGCCCTCGCCGATGCGCGGCTTCCTCATCGACGAGGACGACAGCTGACCGCGAACGGCTAGCGCACGACCCATACGGCGCCGGGGCCCGGATCATCATCCGGGCCCCGGCGCCGTTGTGTGTCTCCCCGCGCCGACCGGCGCGGCCGGCTCTGCCTACGTCCGGCGCAGCCGGAATACCAGGCTGAGCGCCTCGTCGTGGAACTCCGGGCCGAAGCTCTCGTCCCCGGCGCCCGCCGCGAAGTCGGTGGCCAGCACCTCGGCGGAGATCAACGCCTGGTGCTCCTCGAACGCCCGCTCCAGCTCCGGATCGTCCGTGCGCCAGCGCACCGCGATCCGGTCGGCCACGTCGAGGCCGCTGTTCTTGCGCGACTCCTGGACCAGCCGGATGACGTCCCGCGCCAGCCCGGCGCGACGCAGCTCGGGCGTGATCTCCAGGTCGAGCGCCACGGTGGCGCCGGGGTCCGAGGCCACCGACCAGCCCTCGCGCGGGGTCTCGGTGATGATGACCTCCTCCGGGGTGAGGGCCACCTGCTCGCCGTCCACCTCGACGGCGGCCGTGCCGGCGCGCAGCGCCTCGGCGAGCGCCGCCGCGTCCGCCGCCGCGATGGCCTGGGCCACCGGCTGGGTGCGCTTGCCGAACCGGCGGCCCAGCGCCCGGAAGTTCCCCTTGGCGGTGGTGTCGACCAGCGAGCCGCCCATCTCGGACAGCGAGGCCAGCGTCGTGACGTTGAGCTCGTCGGCGATCTGCTCGCGCAGGTCGTCGCTGAGCAGTTCGAAGCCCTGCGCGGCGATCAGCGCCCGGGACAGCGGCTGACGGGTCTTCACCCCGGATTCGGCCCGGGTCGCCCGGCCCAGCTCGACCAGCCGCCGGACCAGCAGCATGTCCTGGGACAGCTCGGGGTCGACCAGCGACAGGTCAGGATCGGGCCAGGCGGCCAGGTGCACCGAGTCCGGTGCGTCTGGGGTGACCGGCACCACCAGGTCCTGCCACACCCGCTCGGTGATGAACGGGACCAGCGGCGCCATGAGCCGGGTGACCGTCTCCAGCGTGTCGTGCAGGGTGCGCAGCGCCGCGCGGTCGCCCTGCCAGAAGCGGCGGCGCGAGCGGCGCACGTACCAGTTGGAGAGGTCGTCGACGAAGGTCGAGATGAGCTTGCCGGTGCGCTGGGTGTCGTACCCGTCCATGGCCTTGGTGACCATCTCGGTCAGCGCGTTCAGCTCGCTGAGCAGCCAGCGGTCCAGCAGCGGCCGCTCGGCGGGCGCCGGATCCGCGTCGCTGGGCGACCAGTCGCCGGTGCGGGCGTACAGCGCCTGGAAGGCCACGGTGTTCCAGTAGGTGAGCAGCGTCTTGCGCACCACCTCCTGGATGGCGCCGTGCCCCACCCGGCGGGCCGCCCAGGGCGAGCCGCCGGCGGCCATGAACCAGCGCACCGCGTCCGCGCCGTGCCGCTCCATGAGCGGGATCGGCTCCAGGGTGTTGCCCAGATGCTTGGACATCTTCCGGCCGTCCTCGGCCAGGATGTGGCCCAGGCACACCACGGACTCGTACGACGACCGGTCGAATACCAGGGTGCCGACCGCCATCAGCGTGTAGAACCAGCCGCGCGTCTGGTCGATCGCCTCGCAGATGTACTGCGCCGGATACCGCTTCTCGAACTCCTCGCGGTTCCGGTGCGGGTAGCCCCACTGCGCGAACGGCATGGCGCCCGAGTCGTACCAGCCGTCGATCACCTCGGGCACCCGGCGGGCGGTCGCCCCGCAGCCGGCCGCCGGGCAGGCGAAGGTGACCTCGTCGATGAACGGGCGGTGCGGGTCGAGCCTCGTCTGGTCGGCGCCGGACAGCTCGCCGAGCTCGGCCAGCGAGCCGACGCAGGTCAGATGCTCCTCGGGGCACCGCCAGATCGGCAGCGGGGTGCCCCAGTACCGGTTGCGGGACAGCGCCCAGTCGACGTTGTTGTTGAGCCAGTCGCCGTACCGACCGTGCTTGATGGAGTCGGGGTACCAGGTGGTCGCCTCGTTCTCCCTGAGCAGGTCGCCCTTGATCCGGGTGGTGCGGATGTACCAGGAGGGCTGTGCGTAGTACAGCAGGGGGGTGTGGCAGCGCCAGCAGTGCGGATAGCTGTGCTCGTACGCCTCGTGCCGGAAGAGCAGGCCGCGGTCGGTCAGGTCGGCGACGAGCGTCTCGTCCGCCTTCTTGAAGAACTGGCCGCCGACCAGCGGGAGGCCGTCCTCGAAGGTGCCGTTCGTCAGCACCGGGTTCACCACCGGGAGGCCGTACTCGCGGCAGGTCCGCAGGTCGTCCTCGCCGAACGCCGGGGCCTGGTGCACCAGCCCGGTGCCGTCCTCGGTGGTCACGTACTCGGCCGTCACCACGTAGTGCGCCTCGGCGCCGCCGAAGTCGACCAGCTCGAACGGGCGGCGGTACGACCAGCGCTCCATCTCGGCGCCGGTGAAGCTCTGCCCGGTGGCCGTCCAGCCCTCGCCCGCCACCTTCTCGAACAGCTCCCGCGTGGCCACCACGCGGCCCTGACCCTCGGCCTCGAAGACGTCGTACGTGACGTCCGGGTGCACGGCGACCGCGGTGTTCGACACCAGGGTCCACGGGGTGGTCGTCCAGACCAGCAGGTCCGCCTCGCCGGCCAGCGGACCCGAGGTCAGCGGGAAGCGGACGTAGACCGAGGGGTCGGCCACCGTCTCGTATCCCTGCGCCAGCTCGTGGTCGGACAGGCCGGTCTCGCAGCGCGGGCACCAGGGCGCCACCCGGTAGTCCTGGGTCAGCAGCCCCTTGTCGAAGATCAGCTTCAGCGACCACCAGACGGACTCGATGTAGTCCGGGTTCATGGTGCGGTAGGCGTCGTCGAGGTCGACCCAGTACCCCATCCGGGTCGTCAGCTCGGCGAAGGCGTCGGTGTGGCGGGTCACCGACTCGCGGCACCTGGCGTTGAACGCGGCGATGCCGTACGCCTCGATGTCGCGCTTGCCGGTGAAGCCCAGCTCCTTCTCCACGGCCAGCTCCACCGGGAGGCCGTGACAGTCCCAGCCGGCCTTGCGGGCGACGTGGTACCCGCGCATCGTCCGGAAGCGGGGGAAGACGTCCTTGAAGACCCGGGCCTCGATATGGTGCGCGCCCGGCATGCCGTTGGCCGTTGGCGGGCCCTCGTAGAACACCCATTCGGGGCGTCCCTCGGACTGCTCCAGGCTCCTGGCGAAGGTCCCCTTCTCCCGCCAGAGATCGAGCACCTCGTGCTCGAGGGCGGGCAGATCGACCTGGGCCGGCACGGGCCGGTACTGGCTGCTCATCGGATCGTCCTCCGGCGGACACACGCTGCGTATTCCGTCGGAGGGACGAGGACGCTCGGCCCCCGCGGTACCACCCTCCTTGGCCGAAGGCGGCCGACCGGCCACGGCCGGGGACTGCCCGCGACCCGCTCGTTGGGCCGCGCTGCCGGGTCTACTCGCCCGCGCGTGACACGGGGCTTTCTTCCGACGGCTCCGGGGTGATCTTCACGTCGCGCTCGCCCCCGGGCTCACACCGTCCCCGGGTCGCTCGCGGCTGCCTGACGACGCTACTCGTCCCCATCAACGCCTTTCGCTGTCCCCCAGTGTACGGGCCGCCGTGGTCCGGTACGACCGGTTACCCGGGGGCCGCGCGGGGCACAACGCAGGCAGACCGGCGTGGCCTCGTTGCCGCGAGCTCGCTGTCGATTTATCGTTCCGGTCACGATTCGCGAGCAAGATCACACTATGTGAAGGGGCCGCCGCCATGGTGGCGAGCAAGACCGCGGCGAACAAGCCGGCAGCGAAGAAGACCGCGCGGAAGGCGAAGGCGGGGCGGTCGGCCGGGGAACCGGCCGAGGAGAGGGCCGAGGAGGAGGCCGGGGACGAGGAGGCCGGGGACGAGGAGGCCGGGGACGAGGAGGCCGGGGACCGGGCCGCGAAGCGGACGGCTGGGCCGGCCGAGCAGGCCGGGGAAGTGACCAGAGCGAAGAAGGCGACCACGAAGGCGACGGGGAAGGCGGCCGGGGGCACCGGTGCGGGGGCGTCCGGGGCCACGGAGAAGAAGGCCGCAAGGAAGACGGCGCGGAAGACCGCCGCGGAGAAGACGGCGAAGGCCGCCGAGACGGCGACAGCGAAGAGGGCCCGGAAGACAGGAGCCAAGAAGGTGGCTGCGAAGAAGAGCACGACGGAGAGGTCGGCGACCGCGGTACCGCAGGCCCGTGCCGCGGCGCCCGCCGCCGCCGGTGACCTGGCCGTACGCGCCGGCGAGGAGCCCTGGAGCGAGGAGGAGGTGGCCGAGGCCACGGCCGAACTGCGGGCCGACGCGAACCGGCTGCGCGACGAGATCTCCGCGGCTGAGGCGGCGCTGAGCGGGCTGATGCGCGATTCGGGCGACGGCGCGGGCGACGACCAGGCCGACACCGGCACCAAGAACGTCACCAGGGAGCACGAGATGGCCCTGGCCAGCAACGCCAGGGAGGTGCTCTACCAGACCGAGCGCGCGCTGCGACAGCTGGAGGCCGGCACCTACGGCCTGTGCGAGAACTGCGGCAACCCGATCGGCAAGGCACGGATGCAGGCGTTCCCGCGCGCCACCCTGTGCGTGGACTGTAAGCAGAAGCAGGAACGTCGATTCTGAGCCGGGTTCCCGAACGGCGGTCCGAGGGACGTCCAATGATCGCACTGCTGTGTCGTACGCTCATCCCGTGAGCAGTGAGGCGGAGCGGACCATCGAGTCACCCGACGACCCCCCGACGGCCGACGGCCCGGAGCACCCGGCCGGCCGTCCCGGCCCGGACGAGCCGGAGCCCTCCGGCGCCGCGTCGCGCGCGGACGCGGAGCCGGCGGGGGACGGCGCGGACGCCCCGCGCCGGCGGCGCATCCCGGTGCTGGTCGGCGTCGCCGCGTTCGCGTACCTGCTCGACCTGGTCACCAAGATCATGGTCGTCGAATGGCTGGAACACCGGGAGCCGGTCGAGGTGCTCGGCCAGTGGCTGCGCTTCGAGGCGGTGCGCAACGGCGGCGCCGCGTTCGGCGTGGGCGAGGCGCTGACCGTCGTGTTCACCTGCATCGCCGTGGGCGTGATCGTGGTGATCATCCGACTGGCCAGGAAGCTGTACAGCACGCCCTGGGCGGTGGCGCTCGGCCTGCTGCTCGGCGGTGCGCTGGGGAACCTCACGGACCGGCTGCTGCGCGCCCCCGGCTTCCTGGAGGGGCATGTGGTGGACTTCATCGCGCCCCGCTACTTCGCGGTGTTCAACCTCGCGGACTCGGCGATCGTCTGCGGCGGCATCCTGATCGTGCTGCTGTCCTTCCGGGGCCTGGACCCGGACGGCTCGGTACACCGGGACTGACATACTCGGACGGGTGAGCCCCCTTTCCGAGGTCCCCGAGATCCGCACGTTGCCCGTACCCGAGGGACTGGAGGGGGAGCGGGTCGACGCCGCGCTCGCCCGGATGCTCGGCTTCTCCCGCACCAAGGCGGCCGAGTTGGCCGCCGCCGGCAAGGTCCGTCTGGACGGTTCCGAGGTCGGCAAGTCGGAGCGGGTGACCGGCGGCTCCTGGATCGAGGTCGAGATGCCTGCGCCGCCCTCCCCGGTGCGCGTCGTCGCCGAGCCGGTGTCCGGCATGGACATCGTGCACGACGACGCGGACCTGGTGGTGGTGGACAAGCCCGTCGGGGTCGCCGCGCACCCCAGCCCCGGCTGGACCGGACCCACGGTGGTCGGCGGGCTGGCCGCCGCCGGCTACCGGATCGCGACCTCGGGGGCGGCCGAGCGGCAGGGCATCGTGCACCGCCTCGACGTCGGCACCTCGGGCCTGATGGTGGTGGCCAAGTCCGAGTCCGGGTACGCCCGGCTGAAGCAGCAGTTCCGCGAGCGGACCGTGGACAAGCGATACCAGGCGCTGGTGCAGGGCCACCCCGATCCGCTCAGCGGCACCATCGACGCGCCGGTGGGCCGCCATCCGCAGCACGACTACCGCTGGGCGGTCACCGCCGACGGCAAGCCCGCGGTGACCCACTACGACCTGGTCGAGGCGTTCCGCGCGGCCAGCCTGCTCGACATCAGGCTGGAGACCGGCCGCACCCACCAGATCCGGGTGCATATGGCGGCGCACCGGCACCCCTGCGTCGGGGACGCCATGTACGGCGCCGACCCGACGCTGTCCCGGCGGCTGGGGCTGACCCGGCAGTGGCTGCACGCGGCGCGGCTGGGCTTCTCCCATCCGGCCGACGGCCACTGGGTGGTCTTCCACAGCGACTACCCGGAGGACCTGCGCGGCGCGCTCACGATCCTGCGCGCCGAGAGCTCCTGACCGCCTGGGCCCTGGCCTCGGACTCCGCCGCCATCCCGGCCTCCACCTCGCCGTCCGACGCCTGCCCGTCCCGTGCCTGCCCGTCCGACGCGTGCCCGTCACGTGCCTGGCCGTCTGTCGCGGCCTCGGCGCCGGGAAAGGGAGCGGCCGGGGAGGTGGCCACCCGCGGCAGCGCGTAGGGGTGGTGGTCGCGCAGCCAGGCGACCAGCTCCTCCCGGACCGCGCACCGCACGGACCAGGCGTCGTCCGGGTTCCGGGCGGACACCGCCGCCCGCACCTCGATGGTGGTCGGGGTGGTGTCGGTGACCACCAGGCCCCAGTGCCGCCCGTCCCAGTCCTCGCGGTCCCGCAGGAAGTCGTGCAGCCGCCGGCGCAGCTCGGCCACCGGCGTGGTGTGGTCGAGGTGGAAGAAGACGGTGCCGGTGATCTCCTGGCCGCCGCGGGACCAGTTCTCGTACGGCTTGCTGTTGAAGTACGACACCGGCATGGTGAGCCGCCGGTCGTCCCATATCCGCACCGTGAGGAACGCGAGGGAAATCTCCTCGACCGTGCCCCACTCGCCGTCGACCACCACCGTGTCGCCGATCCGCACCGAATCGCCGAAGGCCACCTGGAGCCCGGCGAACAGGTTGCTCAGCATGGACTGGGCGGCGACGCCGGCGATGACGCCGATGACGCCCGCCGAGGCGAGCATCGAGGTGCCCAGCGCCCGCAGGCTGGGAAAGACCAGCAGGATCGCCACGGCCGCGACCACGATCGCCAGCACGGTGGTCACCACCCGCCGGATCATGGCCAGCTGGGTGCGGAACTGCCGCACCCTGGCCTGGTCGGTGGTGCGGGCGGCGTAGCGGGTCAGCGAGTTCTCGGCGACCGCGCCGGCCGCCCGGATCACCAGCCAGGCGGCGGCCACGATGGTGATGGTGGCCAGCATGCTCTGGATGACGTCGTCCCGCCGCAGCTGCACGTGGAACGCGTCGTAGCTCACCTGCACCGCCGTCGAGGCGAGCAGCAGCTGGAGTGGCATCTGGCAGCGGCGCAGCAGGCTCCACAGCCGGGTGTCGGGGTGGCGGCGGTCGGCGGCGCACAGCGCGCGGTCGATCAGCCAGCCGATGACCAGGGTGAGTGTGATGGTGCCGCCGATCACGAGAATCGGCCGCAGCACATCATCCATGGTTCCTCCAGCTTCGTACGTCGGTCCGAGGTGGGCTCGGCCACCTGGCAGGATGATGGCCGAGGTCCCCGGTCGGGGGCCACCTTCCCCTTTCGAAGGCGGTGCCCGCCGTGACCGATGTCATGCTCTTCCACTCCATGTACGGCCTGCGCCCCGCCGTGTCGGCCGCCGCGGAGCGGCTGCGTGACGCAGGTCACCGCGTGGTCGCGCCCGACCTCTTCGACGGGCGGACCGCCGACTCGGTGGAGGAGGGCGCGGCGATCAGGGACGAGATCGGCCGGGACGAGCTGCTGCGGCGGGCGATCGCCGCCAGCGCCCGGCTCTCGGACACCGGTCTGGTGTACGCGGGCTTCTCTCTGGGCGGCTCACTGGCCCAGACCCTCGCCCTCAACGACGAGCGGGCCCGTGGCCTGCTGCTCCTGCACGGTACCGCGGACCTCCCGGACGATGCGAACGCGGACGATCTCCCGGTCCAGCTGCACGTGGCCGACCCCGACCCGTTCGAACCGCACGACTGGCTGAGCGCCTGGTACCTGCGGATGCGGAAGGCCGGCGCGGACGTCGAGGTGTACCGCTACCCGGGGGCGGGCCATCTGTACACGGACCCGGAGCTGCGCGATCACGACGCGGCGGCGGCCGAGGCGACCTGGCGGGTCGCGCTCGGTTTCCTGGACAGTCTGGGCGAACCGGACACCGCTGCCCCGGCCTGAGCCCTCCGTGCCAGGTCAGGCCACGGGGCCGTCGGCCCGCTCCACCCGCCGCTGGCCGGCGCGGGTGCGGTAGGAGCGCAGAGGAGCGCTGGTGGCCGCGGGGTCGGCCCGGTCGGAGAGCGCGAAGTAGTCCATCTGCGCCCGCTCGGCGGTGATGTCGAGCACCGCGTAGCCGTGCGCGTCCAGGTCCACCCAGCGGACGTGCCGGTTGGCGGCCCGGTTCGCGGCGGCGGCCACCGGCGACAGGGTCTGCGGCGGCACGCCGAGGATGTCGTCGAGGTTGTCCGAGGTGACCGAGGTGACGACGTACTGCTGTGGACCCGTGTCGCCCCCACTCCGGGCCGTGCCCGGCTCCGGCGGCGGCCCGGCACCTCGTTGGCCCGGTGAGGTGAATGCCGCGGCCACGGCATTCGCCGGTGTCGCCGCCGGGGCGAGCCGTCGCCACCTCCGCGGCCGACCACACCTCCGGCCGCGTCGTGGGTGCGTCCCGACACCGCGTCCCACTTCCGGTTCACCAGGCCGCCGGCGGTCTCCCCGGCCGGGATGCGCCCGCACGTGGGCCGGCACCGAGCCCGCGGCCACCGGGGAGATCCTCACCGAGGTGCCCACCAGATGCCAGCGGGCGGTGCCGGCGGACAGCCCGCACTTCAGCCAGTCCAGCTGGCCGCGCGCCCGGTGCATGGTGCGGCACCTGGGGACTCGACCTCGGCGTCGCCGGCGCTGGCCCTGCCGGCCGCGGAAGGAGCGCAGGTCGCGCACGTGCAGGTCCGCCACGGCGCCGAAGCCCACCGCCGGTGGGCGGTGCCCCTACCGACGGACGCCCGACCGCCGGCCACTCGCACCACGCCCGCGCGGCGGCGGCCACCGGTCCGCCCAGGCGCCCCATCGGCCGTTGGCGCACGGCGCCGTTGCGCCAACTGTCGTTGGCGGCCTCTGGGCGTCCCAGACGCCGACCACGGGGTGGGCGGGGTGCAGCGCCTGGAGGTCGGGGTCCGTGCGGTAGTGGGCGTGCCTGACCCGGTGGCTCGGCCAGTGTGCGGATCTCGTGGGCGGGCGCGACTGCGTCCTGGCGGGCCGGCGGGGTACTCGGCGGTGTCGTACCCGAGACGAGTCGCCCAGGTGCAGCACGGTGTGCAGGTCGGTGCGGGCGGCCAGGTGGCGGTAGGCGGCGATGTAGCCGGCCTCGCCGTTGGCGCAGGAGACCACGCCCAGGCGCAGGCCGCGGGCCGCGGGGCGTCGGCTACCGGTGCGGTGCGGGTGCGCCCGGCCGGCGAGACGACGCCGCCGGCGGTGAACCGGAAGTGGTACGCGGTGTCAGGACGCACCCGCGCACGTCGGCCCTGACGGTGCGGCCGGCCGCGGAGGTGGCGACGGCCTCGCCCCGGACGACGCCACCGGCGAACGCCGCGTCCCCGGCCACCTCCCACCGACGGTGGTGCCGGGCCCACGCCGGAGCCGGGCACGGCCTCGGGAGTGGGGGTGACACGGGTCCACAGCAGAGCGCCGTCCGGATGGGGGCACCTCCCAGGCCCCTAGGGGCCTGGGGGAGGATCGCCGGAGGCGACGCCGTGGTGGAAGGTGGGGGTGTCGGCGCCGCGGGCGGCGGGCGTGGTGGCCAGCGGCAGGGCGGCAGCGGCCGCGGTGGCGGCGGCGGTCACCACCGTGCGGCGGCGAGGGGCGGGCGCGGGTCGGGTCACGGCCCTCGATGCTAGGCCCGGAGCAGCCCCGGAGGTGGGCGAACACCCGGAATATCACCTGGTGTTCGCCCACCCGTCGGGTGGCTGGACGGCGGCTGGACCGTGGCTGGGCGGCGCCGTTACGAGGTGCTCTCCTCGATGAAGGCGTCGAAGTCCTCGGGAGTCTGCGGGGTCTCGATGATCTCGCCCTCCCACATCAGCGTCGGGGTCGACTCGACGCCCTCGGTGCCGTTGAACTTCTCCGACATCTGCAGCGCCCATACCGCGAACTTGTCGTTCCGCACGGCGTTCTCGAAGTCCTCGTTGCCCTTGAGGTCGGCGACGTCCTGGGCGATCTCGATCAGCCGCTCGTCGTCGGCGAAGGCGTCGTCGGTCTCCGCGGGGTGGTTCTCCAGGGTGTAGAGCGCGTCGTGGAAGTCGAGGAACGCCTCGTCGCTGACGTCGAGCGCGGCGCCCAGCGCGTTGAGCGCGTTCTTGGAGCCGGTGCCGCCCATGTTGTCGTCGATGAAGGTGGCGAAGACGTACTCGGCCTGGTAGGCGCCGTCCTCGATGCCCTGGCGCACGTTCTCGCCCATGGACTGCTCGAACGCGGCGCAGGCCGGACAACGGGCGTCCTCGTAGAGGGAGAGGGTGTGTTCGGCGTCCTCGTCGCCCACCAGGACGGTCAGCCCGTTGTCGCCGCTGGCGCCGGAGGGCGCGTCGGCGGCGTAGGTCTCCGCGTCCTCGCTCGCCTTGCCGTCGATCTGGTCCTGGACGGCGTTCCAGTCGGTCTTGTCGCCGCCCTCGTCCATGCCGGCCACGACGATGCCGATGCCGGCGGCGATGGCCAGGATGGCCACCACGGAGCTGCCGACGACGATCTGGCGGCGGACCTTCTCGCGCTTCGCCTGGCGCTCGCGTTCCTCGCGCAGTCGCTCGCGGGCGGCGCGCTTGGCCTCGGGGGAGTTGCGCTTGCTCATGGTTGATGTCTCCGTCGGTGAAGAAAGGGTCCTGCGTGCTGGTGGCTACCGGGCGCGCGTCGCCTCAGCGGGCGGGCGCGAGGAACGGCGGCGGGCCGCGACGGACGACGGAGTGGGTGAGCAGGGGGAGCGCCGGGGCGGATCCCTCGGGGCGTGCGGCCGGCCGGGCGCGCCGTGGCGCCTCGCCGGAGTCCGCCGCGGGAACGCGGATCGCCACCGCCAGCAGCAGCGGGCGGAACGTGGCGGCCACCGCGGAGCGCAGCAGCCGGCCGAGCGCGGCCTCGCCGCTGCGCAGCCACGCGGCGGCGGCCAGGCCGACCCCCACATGCGCGGCGAGCAGCAGCCAGGGGCCGGCCGGGTGGTGCAGCTGGGAGGCGTGCTCGCCGGCGGCGAGGCTGGCTCCCCAGTCCAGCGGCGTGCCGACGTCGCCGCCGGCGCACATCAGGTCCACGCCCATCACCCGCAGCGGCCCGGTGACGGGCCCGCCGCCGGGGCCGTAGCAGGCCTCCTGGCCGGTGGTGAAGACCGTGTCGGCGGCCAGCTGCAACGGGATCAGCAGGGCGGCGATATGCCAGAAGCGGCGCTCGCCGTTTCCGGCGAGGACGAGGGCGATCACGAAGACGGCGGCCGTCACCGCGGCCACGGTGGGCAGCGGCAGCGGGGCGCCGGAGAGCAGCACATGGGCGCCGGTGGACAGCGTGACGCAGAGCGCGGCGAAGACCGCCGCGCGCGCGACGCGTATTCCGGCGACGCCCGGCGTTCCGGGGGTCCGGAGTGCTGATATGCCCATCGAGCCAGAGTGTGCCACGCCTGGTGTCAAAGAGGTATAAGGGGTGACCGCACCGTGACCGCTTCGCCCGGGTACGGCCGGGTCAGGCCGCGATGCCGGCCCAGGCCGCCTGTCCGAAGCTGCCCTTGATGTCCGAGGCGATGTTGTCCGGGTTCACCAGGAAGCCGAGCTCGTAGACCGTGGTCTTCTCCCGGCCCTCGACCTTCAGCCGGACCGGGGAGTCGCCGGGGTGGGCGCGCAGGGTGCGCTTGAGCTCGCCGACGACCTGCTCGGTGATCCGGTGCTCGGGCAGCACCAGCAGCACCGGGGGCCGGCCGCCGTGCTCGGCGGCGGAGACGTCGAGCGGGGAGAGCTCCTGACCGAAGATGCTGATGGCGCCGTCCCGCTCGTTGAGCCGGCCGCGCACCGAGATCACGTTGTCGTCGATCAGCTCGTGCTGCACCAGCGCGTAGGACTTGGGGAAGAACAGCACCTCCATGCTGGCGTCCCGGTCGGTCAGCGTGACGATCGCCCAGGGGTCGCCCTGTTTGTTGATCCGCCGGTCGATGGCGCTGATCAGCCCGGCGAGCTTGGTCTCGCCCTCGGTGCGTCCCGAGGCCAGCAGTTCGGCGATGGAGGTGTCGCGGCTGCGGGCCAGGATGTGCTCGGCGCCGTCCAGCGGGTGCGAGGAGACGTAGAGGCCGAGCATCTCGCGTTCCAGGGAGAGCTTGGCCTTGCGGTTCCACTCCTGCTCGCCGACCTCGAAGTCCAGGCCCATGACCGGGGTGTCGTCGTCGGCGGCCAGCGAGCCGAAGAGGTCGTCCTGGCCGATGGCCTGCTGCTTCTTGACGGGGAGCACCGAGTCGATGGCCGTCTCGTGCACGTCGCACAGACCCTTGCGGGTGTGGTCCAGGGAGTCGAAGGCGCCGGCCTTGATGAGCGAGTCGATGGTCCGCTTGTTGCAGACGGCGATCTCGGACTTGTCGAGGAAGTCTGCGAAGGAGGTGTACTTGCCCTTCGCCTTCCGCGTCTTGACCAGGGACTCGATGACGTTGGCGCCGACGTTGCGGACCGACTGGAGGCCGAAGCGGACGTCGTCGCCGACGGCCGAGAAGTCGGCGACCGACTCGTTGATGTCGGGGGAGAGCACCTTGACGCCCATCTTGCGCGCCTCGGCGAGGTAGACGGCGGCCTTGTCCTTGTCGTTGTCCGTGGAGGTCAGCAGGGCGGCCATGAACTCGGCGGGGTAGTTCGCCTTCAGGTACGCCGTCCAGTACGCCACCATGCCGTACGCCACGGTGTGCGACTTGTTGAAGGCGTATCCGGAGAACGGCACCAGCACGTCCCAGACGGACTGGATCGCCTCGTCCGAGTACCCGCGCTCCCGGCAGCCGTTCTGGAACGGCACGAACTCCTTGGCCAGCACCTCGGGCTTCTTCTTGCCCATCGCCCTGCGGAGCAGGTCGGCCTGGCCCAGGCTGTACCCGGCGAGGATCTGCGCGGCCTTCTGCACCTGCTCCTGGTAGACGATCAGGCCGTAGGTCGGCTCCAGGATCTCCCGCAGCGGCTCCTCCAGCTCCGGGTGGATGGGCTGGATCTCCTGCTGGCCGATCTTGCGCAGGGCGTAGTTGGTGTGCGAGCCCACGCCCATCGGTCCCGGCCGGTACAGGGCGAGGACCGCCGAGATGTCGTCGAAGCAGTCGGGACGCATCAGCCGCAGCAGCGCCCGCATGGGGCCACCGTCGAGCTGGAACACGCCCAGGGTGTCGCCGCGGGCCAGCAGCTCGAAGCTCTTCCGGTCGTCGAGCGGGACCGTGGCGGTGTCGATCTCGATGCCGCGGTTGTCCTTGACGAGCTGGACGGCGTGATCGATGACGCCCAGGTTCCGAAGACCCAGGAAGTCCATCTTGATCAGGCCCATCTCCTCGCACTGCGGGTACGAGAAGCCGGTGATGATGACGCCGTCCCGGTCCCGCCGGTGCATCGGGACCAGGTCGAGCAGCGGCGTACGGGAGAGGATGACCGCGGCGGCGTGCACGCCGGTTCCCCGGGTGAGGCCCTCGATGCCCCGGGCGGTGTCCAGCACCTTCTTCACGTCCGGCTCGTTCTCGTACATCTGCCGGACCTCGGCCGCCTCGCTGTACCGCGGGTGCTCGGAGTCGAAGACGCCGGTGAGCGGAATGCCCTTGCCCATCACGTCCGGCGGCATCGCCTTGGTGATCCGGTCGCTCATCGAGAAGGGGAAGCCCAGGATCCGGGCCGCGTCCTTGACGGCGGCCTTGGCCTTGATGGTGCCGAAGGTGTTCACCTGGGCGGTGTACTCGACGCCGTACCGCTCGCTCAGGTAGCGGACCATGACGTCGCGCTGGCGGTCGTCGAAGTCGATGTCGACGTCCGGCGGGTTGATGCGCTCGGGGTTGAGGAACCGCTCGAACAGCAGGCCGTGGAGCAGCGGGTCGACGTCCGTGATCCGGGTCAGGTAGGCGACCAGCGAGCCGGCCGCGGAACCGCGTCCCGGGCCGACCGGCACGCCGTTGTTCCTGGCGTGCCGGCAGATGTCGGAGACCACGAGGAAGTAGGAGTCGAAGCCCATCGGGGTGATGACGTCGAGCTCGGTCTCCAGGCGTTGCAGCACCTCGGGCGAGGGGTTGTCGCCGTACCGCTCCTTCAGGCCGCGTTCGCACTCCTTGCGGAGCCAGCTGGCCTGCGTCTCGCCCTCGGGGACGTCGAACTGCGGCATCTGGTCGACGTAGCTGAAGACCTCCTCGTAGGACTCCACCATCTCCGCGAGCCGCAGCGTGTTGTCGCAGGCCTCGGGCAGCTCCCGGAACAGCTGCCGCATCTCCTCCGGGGTCTTGATGTAGTAGCCGGAGCCGTTGAACTTGAAGCGGTTGGGGTCCGCCTTGGTCTTGCCCACGCCGACGCACAGCAGGCTGTCGTGCGCGTCGGCCTGGTCCTCGGTGACGTAGTGCGAGTCGTTGGTGGCCAGCAGCGGGATGTCGAGCTGGCGGGCGATGCGCAGCAGTCCCTCGCGGACGTCCCGCTCGATGTCGAGGCCGTGGTCCATCAGCTCCAGGAAGTAGTTCTCCTTGCCGAAGATGTCCTGGTAGGTGGCCGCGGCCCTGACCGCCTCGTCGTACTGGTCGAGGCGGAGCCGGGTCTGCACCTCGCCCGAGGGGCAGCCGGTGGTGGCGATGATGCCGGACGCGTGCTCGGCGATCAGCTCGCGGTCCATCCGCGGCTTGCCGTAGTAGCCCTCGAAGGAGGCCAGCGAGGAGAGCCGGAAGAGGTTGCGCAGGCCCTGCGCGTTCCGCGCCCACATGGTCATGTGGGTGTACCGGCCGCCGCCGGAGACGTCCTTGCTGCCCTCGCCGTCGTCGGACACCGCCCGCTTGCCGCCCGGACCCCAGAAGACGGGCTTCTTGGTGTAGCGCGACTCGGGGGCGACGTACGCCTCGATGCCGATGATCGGCTTGACGCCGGTCTTCTTCGAGAGGTCGTAGAACTCGTAGGCCCCGAACATGTTCCCGTGGTCGCTCATCGCCACCGCGGGCATGTTCTGCCGCGCCACCTCCGCGAACAGCTTGCTGTTCTTCGCCGCTCCGTCGAGCATCGAGTACTCGGTGTGAACGTGCAGGTGAACGAAGCTGTCAGCCATGCGACAGGACTCCTCGCGAGTGGACCATGGGGGCGGTGAGATGGTCCACCCTAACGCCGCGAGCCGGCTCCAAAAGCGTGGCCACGACGGTCGCCGACCCCAGGACGACGACCCTTTCCGGCACGCGCGCGGGCGGTGGCGAGAAGTAGTCGGGAGTGATCTGTGTCACAGCCTTGGAGGGGGTCCGTCCGGCCGCGCCGCCGGCCGGCCGCGCCGTGCTCGAACCATCCCGGGACCCTCTCGGCACATGCGCCAACCCCTTTATTCGATGGGGGAGTTGCTTGGTCGGAAGATGGAGCGTGCTTTACCGAAGCGGGGCGTGACCGGCGCTACCTTCAGGGATGAGGTAATCGCCCGTATGAGGGGTGGGATGGTCATGGATGCCCTGATGATCGCGAAGGCCGCTTTTCTTCTCGGAGAGGCTCATGTGTCGCGCCAGGACGCGGTGCACGCGCTGGCGGAGTACTTCCCCGGCGCCGCCTTCGACGACCGGGTGCGCTGCGTCTCCGAGGCGTGGGACATCGCGCACGGCGGTGTGCCGGACGGGGTCGTGGTGGCCTCGCAGCTGGCCGACGCGCGGTACTTCGCCTCCGCGCACGAACGGCACGGGTTCACCTGACGCGTGACCCGTGCCCGTTGGGTGGTCCGTGCGCACCGAGGGCGCGCCCCTGTCGGGGCGCGCCCTCGTCATGCGTCGGGTGTGGCCGGTTCGTTGACCGGTCGCCGATCAGTTGTGGCCGAAGCGGCGCTGTCGTTTGCGTGGCATGCCCGCTGGCGACGAGACGGGGGCGGACCGCCGCCCGTCCCTGGGAGAGTCGCTGGGCGCGGGCTCCGCGCCGGGACGCGGGGCAGGCTGTCGGTCGCGGTTCTTGTCCTTGGCCATGATCGCCTCCTCGCCCCCAGATTCGCATGCCCGGACGCGCCCCGCACCTCGGCGAACAGCCGGCTTCCGATTCGCCACGCCGAAGATCAAGCAGGGCAGATAAGAGTGGCCTGGTCGGGCAGACTCATGAAAACGCTTCAACGAACACTCGGCGAATTCGGCGAAAGAGGTGCAACGTGGACCGCTGCGTCGTTCTGGTGGACGCCGGGTATCTGCTGGGCGCCGCCGCCAGCCTGCTCGCCGGGGAGCCTTCCCGCCCGCGCATCACCGTGGACCATGCCGCGCTCATCCAGGGGTTGCGGGACCGTGCCGAGGCGGACACAGGACGCGACCTGTTGCGGATCTACTGGTTCGACGGCGCGCCCGACCGGGTGCCCCAACCCGAGCACCGGCGGCTGCGCGTGATGCCGCGGGTGACGGTGCGCCTCGGTGCCCTCACCCGCAGCGACGGCCGTTGGGCGCAGAAAGGCGTGGACGCCGCGATGCACGCCGAGCTCACCGAGTTGGCCCGCAACCGCGCCTGCGCGGACATCGTCCTGGTCACCGGCGACGGCGACCTGCTGCCCGGGCTGATGTCCGCCAAGGAGCACGGAGTGGCCGTTCATCTGTGGGCGGTCCAGGCCGCCGACGGCGACTACAACCAGTCGGAGGACCTGGTCGCGGAGGCCGACGAGCGGCGGGTGCTCGACCGTTCCTGGATCACCCAGGCGGTGCGGCTCAGCGAGACGCCCGACGTGGGTGCCCCGCACACCACCCCGCGCCCCGAGATCGCGGCCATCCTCGCCGCCCCGCTGCCCGAGACCCCGGCCGCGCCGCCGCAGGAGACCGAGCAGCACGACCGGGCCGGCCAGAAGAACGGCACGCACCGTGGCGGCGAGGAGGCCGGGGCCGCCGTCAAGGACGCCGTCCTGGCGCCGGGTCGGGCCGTGCCCACCCCCAAGGACCTCGCCACCCTCGGCAACCGCGCCACGCACCCCGAGCCCACCGCCACCCTGCGCTGGTCCTCCGACCGGGGCTGGGTGGACCGCGGGGGGTCCGAGGAGTCCGCGGAGTCCGCGGCGCTGCCGATGCTCTCCCAACTCACCACGGCCGAGCAGCGGTGGGCCGACCGCGAGGAGGACATCACCGCCGTCAGCGGCGACCCCTTCGAGGTCGGCCAGGTCTTCGCGCGCCGCTGGGCCGAGCGCCTCGCCGGCACCGACCCCCTGCACAAGCTGTCCGGCGAGTACCCGCGCATCCCGCATCGCATCGACGGCGAACTGCTGCGCTACGCCGCCAGGTTCGGGTTGCTGGCGCATAAGGACGACCAGATCGACGAGCGCGACCGGTACGCCATCAGGGCTGGTTTCTGGCGCGAGGTCGACACCCGCACCGGCGCCGAGCGCCCCTGAGGAATCGGGCCGGAAGCGACAACCCGGCGTGCCCGCGTCCTGCCGCGACACGTAGGCTCGTGAGCCGTGCCCACCTCCATCGCGCGGGCCGGATCTTCCCCCAGGCCCTGGGGGCCTGGGAAACGCCACCAGACACCCCCCGCCGACCACCCGCGCAGCGCCCCGGCCGAGACCGCGCTCAGCGTGCGCGAGCTCGTCAAGACGTACCCCGCCGGCCGCCGTGCCCGGCGGGCCGGAGCGCCTCCCGTCCGCGCCACCGACGGGGTCAGCCTCCAGGTCGCCCGCGGCGAGATCTTCGGCCTGCTCGGCCCCAACGGCGCGGGCAAGACCACCCTGGTCAGGCAGCTCACCGGGCTGCTCCGCCCGGACGCCGGCCGGATCACCCTGCTCGGCCACGACCTGGTGCGGCACCCGCGCCGGGCCGCGCGGCTGCTGGCCTACCTCGGACAGGAGTCCACCGCACTCGACGAGTTGACCGTCGCGGTCGCCGCCGAGACCACCGCCAGGCTGCGCGGTCTGGACGCCGCCGACGCCCGCCGGGAACGCGACGCCGTGCTGGAGGAACTCGACCTCGCCGGCCTCGCCGGCCGCCCGCTGAAGCGCCTCTCCGGGGGCCAGCGCCGGCTCGCCTGCGTGGCCGCCGCACTCGCCGGCCGCCGTCCGCTGCTCGTGCTCGACGAGCCCACCGCCGGTATGGACCCCGTCGCCCGCCGCGCCGTGTGGGCCGCCCTCGACCGCCGCCGCGCGCAGCAGGGCACCACGGTGCTGCTGGTCACCCACAACGTCTCCGAGGCCGAGACCGTGCTCGACCGGGTCGCCGTGCTGGACGCCGGCCGGGTCATCGCCTGCGACACCGCGGGCGGCCTGAAGGAGCGGGTCGGCGCCGAGGTGCGGCTCGACCTGCTGTGGCGCTCGGAGCCGCCGTCGGCCGCGGCCGACGGACACCTCGCCGCCCTACGCGCCCGCGCCACCGTCTCCGGGCGGCGCTGGACGCTGCGGCTGCCGCCCGACGAGGCCCGTGCCGCCGTCGCCGCGATCACCCAGGGCCCGGCCTTCGCCGCCCTCGACGACTTCACCCTCGCCACCCCCAGCCTGGAGGACGTCTACCTGGCCCTCGGCGGCCGAGCCACGGGGCTCACCCGGTGACCGCGGCATCGCTGTGCGGCGCCGCGGTCCACGAGCCCGGGCCGCCGACCGGTCGCCCTCCGGGCCACCGCCGTCGCGCGATCGGCCTCGCCCGCCATGTCCGCGTTCTCGGCCGGGTGAGGGCGGCCCTGGCGCCCCCGCTCGTGCCCTCCGGCGCCCGGCCGGCGGACCTCTGCGGAGCGGTCCCGCGGCCCGGGGCCGGGATCGGGGGGTGGGCCCCGTGAGCGCGGTGCCGCTGGCTCCTGGGGCGCGGCTGTGGCCCGCCCTGGCGGCGGTCTACCGAGCGCAGCTGTCCCGGGTCAGGGTGGCCAGGATCCCGCTGCTGTTCGTCGCCACCTTCCAGTCCATCGGGATCATGGTCCTGATGCGGGGCGTCGTCGACGGCGACCACGGCGGCGCCGAGGCGCGCGCCGTGGTCGCCGGCTCCGCCGTGCTGGTCGTCGCGTTCGTCGCGCTCAACCTGCTGGCCCAGTACTTCGGGCAGCTGCGCGCCGGCGGCGGCCTCGACCACTACGCCACCCTGCCGGTGCCGGCCGCCGCCGTGGCGCTCGGCACCGCGGCCGCCTATGCCTCCTTCACCGTGCCCGGCGTCGCGGTCACCGCGGTTACCGGCGGGCTGCTCTACGGGCTGCCGCTGGGCGGCCTGTGGGTGCTGTTCGCCGTGGTGCCGCTGGCCGGCGCGGCTTTGGCCGGGCTCGGCGCCGCACTCGGACTCCTGGCCCCGCGTCCCGAACTCGCCACCGTCTGCGGCCAGCTCGGCATGTCCGCGGCGCTGCTGCTCGGCGTGCTGCCCCAGGAACGGCTGCCGGAACCCGCGCGCTGGCTGCGCGAGCCGTTGCCCTCCAGCTACGGCGTGGACGCGCTCGCCGAGGCGCTGCGCCCGCACCCCGAATGGGGCACGGTGGCCGGAAACCTCGGCGTCTGCGCCGCCGTCGGCGCCGCGGCCCTGGCCCTGGCGACCTGGGCCTACGGCCGCGCGGCGCGCCACTGACCGCCTCCCGCCCCGCACGTCGTCGGCGCACGATCAGGCACGATACGCACGAACGGATGTCCCAGGCATCGAACGGCCACCCGCACCTGACAGGATGACTGAGTGACCCCAGCCCAGCCTTCACCGGATCATGACACGCACCACGAGACGGACGCGGCGGACGACGCGGCGGTACGGGACCGGGACCGCGGCCCCCACGACCCGTGGGCGGCGCCCGTGCCGGACAAGGACGTGCCGGCGCACCGCTCCGCTCGCCAGTGGCTCGGGGGGATAGCTCAGGTCGTCCTGGTCGCCCTCCCCGTTCTGGCGGTGACCGGCACCGCCCTGGGGCTGCTGTGGCTGTGGCGGGCGCCGCGGCTGCCGCTGGTCTCCGACGGCGAGCAGGTGCTGCTGGTCAGCTCCGAGGGCGAGCAGGTCGTCGGCGCGGACGGCACCTTCCTGCTCTACGGGCTCGCCGTCGGCGCCGTGGCCGGCCTCGCGATCTTCCTGCTGCGTCGCCACGGGGGAGTGGCGGTGGTCCTCGGCCTCGCCGCCGGTTCGCTGCTCGGTTCGCTGCTGGCCTGGGGCATCGGGACCTGGTTCGGACCGACCGACGACATCCGGGCGCACGCGCGCTCGGTCGGGCCCGAGGTGGTCTTCGACGGGCCGCTGGAGCTGACCGCCCGCGGTGTGCTGATGGGACTGCCGCTGGCCGCGCTCGGTGTGCACCTGGTCTGCATGGCGCTCTGGGGGCCGCGCGACCCCGAACCGCAGCCGCCGATCCCCGTGCCGAGCTGGGGCGTCCCCGACGGGCGGCCCACCCCCGGCGCCACCAGCCCTGGCCCCGCCAGCCCCGGACCCGCCACCCCCGGCGCCACCAGCCCTGGCGACAACGGCGACCAACCGCGGGCCTGAAGCCTTCCGCCCCTAGCCGGCGCGTCCGGATCGGGCGATGGGGGCGGTGCGGGCGTTGGTGAGGGTGACCAGGTCGGCGGGGGACAGTTCGATCTCCAGGCCCCGGCGGCCGGCCGAGACGAACACCGTCGGGTGGCCGGCGGCCGAGGCGTCGACCACGGTCGGCAGCGGCCGGCGCTGCCCGAGCGGCGAGATGCCGCCGCGCACGTATCCCGTCGCCCGCTCGGCCGCCGCCGGATCGGCCATCGCCGCCCGTTTGCCGCCGACCGCCGCGGCCAGCGCCTTGAGCGCCAGCGAGGCGGCGACCGGCACCAGGGCCACCGTCAGCGCCCCGTCCACCTCGGCCACCAGCGTCTTCAGCACCCGCTCAGGATCCACGCCGAGCTCCCGCGCCGCCTCCGCCCCATACGAGTCGGCGCCCGGATCGTGCCGGTAGGCGTGCAAGGAGAACGTCACGCCGGCGCGCGTCGCGGCCACCGTCGCCGGCGTCCCTCCCCCACCCCCGGAGCCTGAGCCCCGCTTCCCGCCCACCACGCGCTCCCCGTCAGTTGAGGCTCGTCGGCCGCAGCGTGAACTCCGCCCCCGGCACCGTGGGCAGCCGGCGGATCAGCGCTGTCTCCCGGCGCAGGATCCGCAGCTCCTCCGCCAGCCGCGTCGCCGTGTCCCGCGCCTGCAGCAGCCGCTGTTTGTCCGGCGCGTAGAGCATGGTCGCCGCCGCCACCAGATAGGACACCACGCCCGGGTCCTCCGGCAGCTCCTGTCCCGGCGCCAGGGTGCGCTCGTTCGCCCCGGCCAGCACCTTCTGGTACGTGCGGAACGCCCGCAGCACGCCGGACGCCAGCGCGCCCGCGCCCTCGCCCGTCACCTCGGGCAGCGGCTCCACCTCGGCCGTCAGATACGCGCCGCTCGCGTCCACCGACCGCAGCCGGAACCGGGTGGTGCCGGTCGCGAGCACCTCGTAGCCCTCGCCCGCGTCGTCGGGACCGCCCTCGCCCGGCCGCGGCCGGATCGTGGCGGCGTCGGCCACGCAGCCCACCCCGTGGAAGGAGCTCATCGGATCCTCCGCGAAGCCCGAGCCGGGACCGGCCTCCGGCTGTTCCCCCGGCTCCGGCAGACCGGTGGCGGCCGGCGCCACCTCGTGGCCGTCCCTGATGGCGATCACCCCGAAGGGGCGCGGGCCGTCCTCCGGCAGCTTCAGCAGGTCCCGCATCATCGCGCGGTAGCGCGCCTCGAACACGTTCAGCGGCAGCACCAGCCCGGGGAACAGCACCGTGTTGAGTGGAAAGAGTGGCAGGCGCGTCGTTGTCACAGCCGGTGAGCCTAGCGGCTGAGCCGCCACCTCCGGCCCGCATCGTGAAATGACGCGACCGCCCGTCGGAGCGTTCTGCGAGACTGGAGCCGTGCTGAACCGAATCGATCTGCGGGATTCCGACCCCTCGTCGGGCGGGATCGACCGCGCGCTGTTGCCCCGCGCCGAGCTCGACGTGGCGGCCGCCCTGGACCGGGTGCGGCCCATCTGCGAGGACGTGCATCATCGCGGCACCGCGGCCGTGATCGAGTACTCGGAGCGGTTCGACGGCGTCCGCCTCACCCGCACCCGGGTTCCCGCCGAGGCGCTGACCCGGGCACTGGCGGAGCTGGACCCGGCGGTGCGCGCCGCCCTGGAGGAGTCGATCAGGCGGGCCCGCCTCGTCCACCGTGACCAGCGGCGCGCGGACTCCACCGTGCGCGTCGTGCCCGGCGGCACGGTGACCGAGCGCTGGGTGCCCGTCGAGCGGGTCGGGCTCTACGTGCCGGGCGGCCAGGCCGTCTATCCGTCCTCCGTGGTGATGAACGTGGTGCCCGCCCAGGAGGCGGGCGTCGGCTCCCTCGTCGTCGCCTCGCCCCCCCAGCGCTCACCGGGGAACGACTGGGGCGTGGGCCTGCCGCACCCGACGATCCTGGCCGCCTGCGCGCTGCTCGGCGTCGAGGAGGTGCACGCGGCCGGCGGCGCCCAGGCCATCGCCATGCTCGCGCACGGCACCGAGGAGTGCCGCCCGGTGCACCTCGTCACCGGCCCGGGCAACGTGTACGTGGCCGCCGCCAAGCGGCTGCTGCGCGGCGTGGTCGGCATCGACGCGGAGGCGGGCCCGACCGAGATCGCCGTGCTGGCCGACGCCAGCGCGGAGCCCGGCATCGTGGCCGCCGACCTGATCAGCCAGGCCGAACACGACGAGCTGGCCGCCGCCGTGCTGGTCACCCCCTCATCCGAGCTCGCCGACGCGGTGGACGCCGAGTTGCGCCGCCAGGTCGCCGCCGCGAAGCACCACGAGCGCATCGCCGCGGCGCTCGCCGGCCGGCAGTCGGGCACGGTGCTGGTCCGCGATCTCGACCATGGCCTGGCCGTGGTCAACGCCTACGCCGCCGAGCACCTGGAGATCATCACCGAGGATCCGGCCGCCCTCGCCCCCCGGGTGCGCAACGCCGGCGCCGTCTTCCTCGGCCCCTACGCCCCGGTCTCCCTCGGCGACTACTGCGCCGGCTCCAACCATGTGCTGCCCACGGGCGGCTGCGCCTGCCACTCCTCCGGCCTGTCCGTGCAGTCCTTCCTGCGCGGTATCCACGTCGTGGAGTACGACCGCGAGGCCCTCGCCGACGTGGCACACCACGTCGTCACGCTCGCCGAGGCCGAGGACCTCCCGGCCCACGGCACGGCCGTCAAGGCACGTTTTGCCGGAGGCGAACCAGAAGGCACGAGTGAATGGAAGGTTCCCGGCCCGCAGTGACCCGCATCGACGACCTGCCCATCCGGGACGAGTTGCGCGGCAAGAGCCCGTACGGCGCGCCGCAGCTCACCGTCCCGGTCCGGCTGAACACCAACGAGAACCCGTATCCGGTGCCCGAGCCGCTGGTGCGGCGCATCGCCGAGCGCGTCGCCGACGCCGCCCGGTCCCTCAACCGCTACCCCGACCGGAACGCGGTGCAGCTGCGCACCGAGCTGGCCGGCTATCTCACCCGCACCACCGGGTACCGGCTCGACCAGGACCGGGTCTGGGCGGCCAACGGCTCCAACGAGATCATCCAGCAGCTGCTCCAGGCGTTCGGCGGCCCCGGCCGCACCGCGCTGGGCTTCGACCCGACGTACTCGATGCACGCCCTGATCTCCCGGGGCACCGGCACCCACTGGGTCTCCGGGCCGCGGCGGCCCGACTTCACCGTGGACACCGACGCCGCGCTCGCCGCCATCCAGAAGCACCGCCCCGACGTGCTCTTCATCTGCTCGCCCAACAACCCCACCGGCACCGCCGTCGCGCCCGAGTCCGTGCTGGCGCTGTACGAGGCGGCGCAGGAGGCCAGGGGAGGGGCCGGCGCGCTGGTGGTCATCGACGAGGCGTACGCCGAGTTCAGCCACCGGCCCTCGCTGCTGTCGCTGATCGAGGGCCGCCCCACCCTCGTCCTCACCCGTACCATGTCCAAGGCGTTCGGCGCCGCGGGACTCCGTCTGGGGTACCTCGCCGCCGACGCCGCCGTGGTCGACGCCGTGCAGCTGGTGCGCCTGCCGTACCACCTCTCGGCGGTCACCCAGGCCACCGCGCTCGCCGCCCTGGAGTTCTCCGACACGCTCCTGGGGTACGTCGAGGAGCTGAAGTCGGAACGGGACCGGGTGGTGGCCGAACTGCGGGCGCTGGGCTGCGAGGTGACCGACTCGGACGCCAACTTCGTCCAGTTCGGTCGCTTCGAGGACGCCGCGGCCGTCTGGCAGCGGCTGCTCGACCACGGCGTGCTGGTCCGCGACTACGGCATCCCCGGCTGGCTGCGCGTCTCCACGGGCACCCGCCCGGAGAACGACGCGTTCCTGGAGGCGATGCGCACGGTGGCCAAGGACCTGGAGAGCGACAGGCACGACCGGAACGACACGTACGACCGGAACGAGAAGGCAGAGGACAGCCGATGAGCCGCGTGGGCCGGGTGGAACGCACCACCAAGGAGACCTCGGTCACCGTCGAGATCGACCTCGACGGCACCGGCCGGGTCGACGTAGCGACGGGAGTCGGCTTCTTCGACCACATGCTGGACCAGCTCGGCCGGCACGGCCTGTTCGACCTCGCCGTGAAGACCGAGGGCGACCTGCACATCGACAGCCACCACACGATCGAGGACACCGCCCTGGCCCTGGGCGCCGCGTTCCGCCAGGCGCTCGGCGACAAGAGCGGCATCCGCCGGTTCGCCGACGCCTCCGTGCCGCTGGACGAATCGCTCGCCCAGGTCACCGTCGACCTGTCGGGGCGCCCGTACCTGGTGCACCGCGAGCCGGAGGGCATGGCCCCCATGATCGGCTCCTACGACACCACCATGACCCGGCACATCCTGGAGTCCTTCGTCGCCCAGGCCCAGGTCGCGCTGCACGTCCACGTGCCCTACGGGCGGAACGCGCACCACATCGTGGAGTGCCAGTTCAAGGCCCTGGCCCGCGCGCTGCGCCAGGCCAGCGAGATCGATCCTCGGCAGCCGGGGATCCCCTCGACGAAGGGCGCGCTGTGACCGGGGAGCGGAGGGCACGGTGAACGGCGCGTCCACCCTGCTGATCGTGTTGGGGCTGTTCCTGCTCGGCGGCGTGTACTCGTTCCGCAAGCAGGGGATGCCGCGCGGCGTCGTGCTGCTGCTCGGCATAAGCAGTGGGCTGTGCCTGGTCTCCGGCGTGCTGAGGCTGGGGGTGTGAGCGTGACGAACAACGCCAAGGATGTCGTGGTCTTCGACTACGGCTTCGGCAACGTGCGCTCCGCCGAGCGCGCCCTGGCCAGGGCCGGCGCCCGCGTCGAGATCACCCGCGACTACGACCGGGCGATGACCGCGGACGGCCTGGTGGTCCCGGGCGTCGGCGCGTTCGCCGCGTGCATGGCGGGGCTGACCAAGGCCCGTGGCCACTGGGTCGTCGGCCGCCGGCTGGCCGGCGGTCGCCCCGTGCTCGGCGTCTGCGTCGGCATGCAGATCCTCTTCGCCCGCGGCGTCGAGCACGGTGTGGCCAGCGACGGGCTCGACGAGTGGCCGGGCACGGTCGGCCCGCTCCAGGCCGACATCGTCCCGCATATGGGCTGGAACACCGTGCGGCCCCCGGCCGGCTCCCGGCTCTTCGCCGGCGTGCCCGAGGACGCCCGCTTCTACTTCGTGCACTCCTACGCGGTGCACGACTGGGAGCTGGCGCCTCCCGGCCCCGAGGACCCGTTGGCCGCGCCCCAGGTCACCTGGTCGACCCACGGCGCCCCGTTCGTCGCCGCCGTGGAGAACGGCCCGCTGTGGGCCACCCAGTTCCACCCGGAGAAGTCCGGCGACGCCGGCGCCCAGCTCCTCACCAACTGGATCGAGACCCTCTGATGCTTGAGCTTCTCCCGGCCGTCGACGTCCGCGGCGGTCAGGCGGTCCGCCTGGTGCACGGCGAGTCCGGCACCGAGACCGGATACGGCGATCCGCTGGCCGCCGCCCTCGCCTGGCAGCGCGCCGGCGCCGAATGGCTGCACCTGGTCGACCTGGACGCCGCCTTCGGCACCGGCGACAACCGCGCGCGGATCGGCGAGGTGGTCCACACCATGGACATCCGCGTGGAGCTGTCCGGCGGCATCCGCGACGACGACACGCTGGCCGCCGCGCTGGCCACCGGCTGTACCCGGGTCAACCTGGGCACCGCCGCGCTGGAGTCGCCGGAGTGGGTGGCCAAGGTCATCGCCGAACACGGCGACCGGGTCGCCGTCGGCCTCGACGTCCGCGGCACCACCCTCCGCGGCCGCGGCTGGACCCGGGACGGCGGCGATCTCTTCGAGACCCTGGAGCGCCTCGACGCCGAGGGCTGCGCCCGCTACGTGGTCACCGACATCAACAAGGACGGCACCCTCAAGGGTCCCAACCTCCAGCTGCTGCGGGACGTCTGCGCCGTGACCGACCGCCCGGTCGTCGCCTCCGGCGGAGTGTCCTCGCTTGACGACCTGCGCGCGATCGCCACCCTGGTACCGGAGGGCGTCGAGGGAGCCATCGTGGGGAAGGCGCTCTACGCCAGGGCGTTCACCCTGGAAGAGGCCCTGGAAGCGGTGTCACCATGACCATCGAGCGCGTGCGGAACGGCAGCCCCTGGCACGAGTCGGTCGGTTCCGCCCGCGCGGTGGCCGCCGGTGAACTGGTGCTGGTCGCCGGCACGATGCCGCCCGCCGCCGGGGCCGCCGCCGCCGGGGACCCCTACGAGCAGGCCAAATCCGCGCTGGCCGACGCGGTGGCGGCGCTGGAGCCGTTCGGGCTCGGCGTCGAGTCCGTCGTCCGCACCCGCCTGTACATCAGCCACGGCCGCGACGCGGACGAGGTCGGCCGGGCGCACAAGGAGCTGTTCGACGCGGTCAGGCCGGTCACCACCCTGGTGCTGGTCTCCGGCTTCGCCGACTCCCGGGTGCTGGTGCAGGTGGAGCTGGAGGCGTACCGAGCCCGCCGCGCAGCCGGCTCGGCAGCCGGCGAGGAAGCCGAGCCAGCAGCCGATCCGGAAGCCCGAGGAGCCGCCTCGTGACCCTGGCCGTACGAGTCATCCCCTGTCTGGACGTGGACGCCGGCCGGGTCGTCAAGGGGATCAACTTCGAGAACCTGCGCGACGCCGGCGATCCGGTGGAGATGGCCCGGGTCTACGACGCGGAGGGCGCCGACGAGCTGACCTTCCTCGACATCACGGCCTCCTCGGGGAACCGGGAGACGACCTACGATGTGGTGCGCCGCACCGCCGAGCAGGTCTTCATACCGCTGACGGTCGGCGGCGGGGTGCGTTCCACCGAGGACGTGGACCGCCTGCTGCGCGCCGGGGCGGACAAGGTCGGCGTCAACACCGCGGCCATCGCCCGGCCCGAGCTGATCGGGGAGATCGCCGAGCGGTTCGGCAGTCAGGTGCTGGTGCTCTCGGTCGACGCCCGCCGCTGCCCCGAGGGCACCACCACCCCCTCGGGATTCGAGGTGACCACCCACGGCGGGCGGCGCGGCACCGGCATCGACGCCGTGGCGTGGGCGACCCGCGCGGCCAAGCTGGGCGCGGGCGAGATCCTGCTCAACTCCATGGACGCGGACGGCACCAAGGACGGCTACGACACCGTGATGATCGCCGCGGTGCGTGAGCACGTCGGCGTGCCGGTCATCGCCTCCGGCGGGGCGGGCCGCCTGGACCACTTCCCGCGGGCGGTCGAGGCCGGCGCCGACGCCGTGCTGGCGGCCTCCGTCTTCCACTTCGGCGACCTGCGCATCGGCCAGGTCAAGGACTCCCTGCGCGCGGCCGGCCACCCGGTGCGCTGACCGCGGGTCTCCACAGGCACCGGGTGCGGACCGCGCCCGGGGTGCTGTCCACAGTATTGACATGTCCGTAGCAAGCGCTTACTGTCCGGCAGACAGTAAGCGCTTTCTCGCGGCGGGGGCCGGAGACGCTGAGGAGACAGAGCATGAGCCGCTTGAGCAGACGCCAGTTACTGACCGGCAGCGCCGCCACCGCGGCCGCGCTGGCCGTCGCCACCCCGCCCGCGCGTTCCGCGCCCGATCCGCGCCGCAGCACGGCCACCCGGGCCACCGTCCTCAACGTCGGCGACGGTTTCGCGAGCGTCGCCGCGCTGGGCCAGAACGGCACCACCGGCGGCGCGGGCGGCGAGGTCGTCACCGCCACCAGCACCGAGCAGTTCCTCGACTACATCTCCCGCCCGGAACCGTTGGTCATCCAGGTGAGCGGGACGATCACGCTGCCCACCGGCGACAGCGACGGCATGCACGGCGTGGCCTCGGACACCACGATCCTGGGCCTCGGCGCGAACGCGGGCCTGACCGGCGGCGGTCTGAACATCGGCCTCCCGGTGGACGACGACATCACCAGCCCGCCGGCCGACGCGGTGCACAACATCGTCATCCGCAACCTTTCGCTGACCGGGGCCACCGACGACCTGATCAACGTCCAGATGTTCTCCCACCACGTCTGGATCGACCACTGCGACTTCTCGGGCGGCGACGACGGCGCGCTGGACATCAAGCGCGGCTCCGACTTCGTCACGGTCTCCTGGAACCGCTTCCACGACCACGACAAGACGCTGCTGCTCGGGCACGACGACGAGGCCTCCGCCCAGGACCTGGGCCGGCTGCGGGTGACGTACCACCACAACTACTTCGACGCCTCCGACCAGCGCAATCCGCGGGTGCGCTTCGGCGAACCGGTGCACGTCTACAACAACTACTACCGGGAGAACAGCTACGGCGTCGCCTCCACGATGGACGCCGGCGTGGTCCTGGAGGGCAACTACTTCTTCAGCGTCAACAACCCCGCCCGGGTCGACTTCAGCGGGGACCTCGGCCGGATGGTGTCCCGCGACAACATCCTCGTCGACTGCAACCACGAGATCGAGGTCAGGGGGTCCGTCGAGGAGCCGTCCGCGTACTACTCCTACGCCCCGGACCCGGCCGCCGACGTGCCCACCATCGTGCCGGCCGGCGCCGGCACCGGGAAGATCTGAGGAGACAGCTCATGAGCCGTATCACCCGACGCCGCCTGCTCACCGGTTCGGCCGCCACCGCGGCGGCGCTGGCCGTCGCCACCCCGGCGGCGCGCTCCGCGCTCGCCCAGCCCTCCGGCTCCGCCGCCCACCCCTCCGTGCTGAACGTCGCGGACGGCTTCGCCGGCGTCAACGCGCTGGGCCAGAACGGGGTCACCGGCGGCGAGGGCGGCGAGGTGGTCACCGTCACCGACGCCGAGACGTTCCTCGACTACTGCGACCGCGACGAGCCGTACGTCATCCAGGTGCAGGGCACCATGAACATCACCAGCAAACAGGGGCTGCGCTCCAACAAGACCGTCATCGGCCTGGGCACGAACGCCACCATCGCCGGCGGCGGCCTCGACATGTACCGCCGGCAGAACGTGATCATCAGAAACCTGCGCTTCACCGGCGCCGACGACGACTCGATCAGCATCCAGCAGGACTCGCACCATATCTGGATCGACCACTGCGACTTCAGCTCGGGGGCCGACGGCCTGATCGACATCGTGCGCGGCGCCGACTACATCACCGTCTCCTGGAACCACTTCCACGACCACAGCAAGACGATGCTCATCGGCCACTCCGACTCCAACGGCAGCCAGGACACCGGCCATCTGCGGGTCAGCTTCCACCACAACTACTTCGACGGCACCGAGCAGCGCCACCCCCGGGTGCGCTTCGGCGAACCGGTGCACGTCTACAACAACTACTACCGGAGCACCGCGCTCTACGGCGTCGCGTCGACCATGGACGCCGGCGTCCTGGTGGAGGGCAACTACTTCGAGAACGTGCCCTTCCCCATCTACTCGGGCTACGACGAGAGCGGCCCCGGCCGGGTGGTGGAGCGGGACAACGTCTACGTCTCCTCCGGCACGCCGGAGACGCTGGGCACGGTGGCGGAGCCGAGCACCTACTACGCCTACACCCTGGACGACCCCGACACCCTGCCGGACATCGTCCCGGCGGGGGCCGGGGTCGGCCGGATCTGAGGCTCAGCCGCCCTTCCGGACCGCCCGCAGGTACTCGCGGTTCATGGTGCTGATGGAGCTGAGCGGGATGCCCTTGGGGCAGACCGTCGCGCAGGCCCCGGTGTTGGTGCAGCCGCCGAAGCCCTCGGCGTCCATGGTGTCGACCATGTCCAACACCCGGGTCTCGCGTTCCGGCGCGCCCTGCGGCAGCGAGTTGAGGTGGACCACCTTGGCCGAGGTGAAGAGCATCGCCGAACCGTTGGGGCAGGCCGCCACGCACGCGCCGCAGCCGATGCACTCGGCGTGCTCGAACGCGGTGTCCGCGGCCGGCTTCGGCACCGGGGTGGCGTGCGCCTCGGGCGCGGCCCCGGTCGGTGCGGTGATGTACCCGCCGGAGCCGATGACCCGGTCGAACGCGGAGCGGTCCACCACCAGATCGCGCACCACGGGGAACGCGGCGGCCCGCCACGGCTCCACGTCGATGACGTCGCCGTCCGAGAACTGCCGCATGTGCAGCTGGCAGGTGGTGGTCCGTTCGGGGCCGTGCGCCTGGCCGTTGATGACCATGCCGCAGGCGCCGCAGATGCCCTCCCGGCAGTCGTGGTCGAACGCCACCGGCTCCTCGCCGCGGAGGATCAGCTCCTCGTTGAGGGTGTCCAGCATCTCCAGGAACGACATGTCGGGGGAGACGTCGGCGACCTCGTAGGTGGTCATGCTGCCGTCCGCGTCCGGTCCTGGTTGGCGCCAGATGCGCAGGGTGAGGTTCACGCGTAGCTCCGCTGGGTGGGGTGGACGTACTCGAAGTCCAGGGCCTCCTGGTGCAGCACGGGCGCCTCGCCGGTGCCGTCGAACTCCCACGCGGCCACGTAGGAGAACTCGTCGTCGCGGCGTTCCGCCTCGCCGTCCGGGGTCCGGCTCTCCTCGCGGAAATGGCCGCCGCAGGACTCGTTGCGGTGCAGCGCGTCGAGGCACATCAGCTCGGCGAGCTCCAGGAAGTCGGAGATCCGGTTGGCCTTCTCCAGGGACTGGTTGAGCTCGGCGCCGCTGCCGGGGACCTTCACGCGCCGCCAGAACTCCTCGCGCAGCTCGGGGATCCGGCCCAGCGCCTTGCGCAGTCCGGTCTCGCTGCGGGACATCCCGCACTCGTCCCACAGCAGCTCGCCGAGCTCCCGGTGGAACGAGTCGGGGGTGCGGTCTCCGTCGACGGCCAGCAGCCGCTGGAGCCGGTCGGTCGTCTCGGTGACGGCCTCGGCCACGGCCGGGTGATCCGCGGGGACCGGTTCGGCGTTCGGGTGGCGGGCCACGTAGTCGGCGAGGGTGGCGGGCAGGATGAAGTACCCGTCGGCCAGGCCCTGCATCAGGGCGGAGGCGCCGAGCCGGTTGGCGCCGTGGTCGGAGAAGTTGGCCTCGCCGATGGCGAACAGGCCGGGGATCGTGGTCTGCAGGTCGTAGTCCACCCACAGGCCGCCCATCGTGTAGTGGATGGCCGGGTAGATCCGCATCGGCACCTGGTAGGGGTCCTCGGCGGTGATCCGCTGGTACATGTCGAAGAGGTTGCCGTACTTCGCGGCGACCGCCTCGCGGCCCATCCGGGCGATGGCGTCGGCGAAGTCCAGGTAGACGCCCTGTCCGCCGGGGCCGACGCCGCGGCCCTCGTCGCAGACGACCTTGGCGGCGCGGGAGGCGATGTCGCGCGGCACCAGGTTGCCGAAGGAGGGGTAGATCCGCTCCAGGTAGTAGTCCCGCTCGTCCTCGGGGATCTCGGCCGCCGGGCGGTTGTCGCCGACCTGCTTGGGCACCCAGATGCGGCCGTCGTTGCGCAGCGACTCGCTCATCAGCGTCAGCTTCGACTGGTGGTCGCCGGCGCGCGGGATGCACGTGGGGTGGATCTGGGTGAAGCAGGGGTTCGCGAAGTACGCGCCGCGCCGGTGGGCGCGCCAGATCGCCGAGGCGTTGGAGTTCTTCGCGTTGGTGGAGAGGTAGAAGACGTTGCCGTAGCCGCCGGTGGCCAGCACCACGGCGTCGGCGAGGTGCGTCTCGACGCGGCCGGTGACCAGGTCACGGGCGACGATGCCGCGGGCCCGGCCGTCGACCACGATCAGGTCGAGCATCTCGGTGCGCGGGTGGATCTCCACGTTCCCCGCGGCGATCTGCCGGGACAGCGCCTGGTACGCGCCGAGCAGCAGCTGCTGGCCCGTCTGGCCGCGCGCGTAGAAGGTGCGGGAGACCTGCACGCCGCCGAACGAGCGGGTGTCGAGCAGCCCGCCGTACTCGCGGGCGAACGGCACGCCCTGGGCGACGCACTGGTCGATGATCTCCACGGAGACCTGGGCCAGCCGGTGCACGTTGGACTCGCGGGCGCGGAAGTCGCCGCCCTTGACGGTGTCGTAGAACAGCCGGTGGATGGAGTCGCCGTCGTTGCGGTAGTTCTTCGCGGCGTTGATGCCGCCCTGCGCGGCGATGGAGTGGGCCCGGCGCGGGGAGTCCTGGTAGCAGAACTGGACCACCCGGTAGCCCTGCTCGGCGAGGGTGGCGCCGGCGGCGCCACCGGCCAGCCCGGTGCCCACCACGATCACCGTGTGCTTGCGTCGGTTGGCCGGGTTGACCAGCTTCGCCTCGAACCGGCGGCGGTCCCAGCGTTCGGCGACCGGCCCGTCCGGGGCCCTGGTGTCGGCGACGGGGTCGCCCGTGGCGTAGTCGGAGTAGGTCATGATCAGTCCACCAATCCGGTCATCACGCCGACCGGCACGGAGAGGAATCCGACCGTCAGCACCAGGGCGAGGGCGTTCGAGGTCAGGCGCAGCGCGCGGTCCCGGCCGCCGCCCCCGGCGCCCAGCGTCCGCGCGGCGCTGGCGAAGCCGTGCCTGATGTGCAGGCCGATGGCCAGCATCGCCACGATGTAGATCGCGTTGCCGTACCAGGTGCTGAAGGTCTCGACGATGTTGTGGTACGGCTCACCCGAGCGGTAGTCGGGGTTCACCGTGCCGGTGGTCAGGTCCAGCACGTGCCAGACGACGAACAGCGCGACGATGACGCCGCCCCAGCGCATCGTGCGGGTGGCGTAGCTGGCTGGGCGGCGGCGGTGCGCGTATCCCACCGGACGGGCGGCCAGATCGCGGCGGCTGAGCTGGTAGGCGGCCACGCCGTGCACGACGATGGCGGCCAGCAGCAGCGGCCGCATGATCCACAGGAACCACTCGTGGTGCAGCACCGGGTCGCCGATGGTGCGCAGCCAGTGCGCGTAGCCGTTCATCTCGTCGGGACCGAAGAAGACCTTCAGGTTCCCGATCATGTGGGCCACCAGATAGAGCAGCATGATCGCACCGGTGACGGCCATCGCCGTCTTCTTGCCGATGGTGGAGCGCCACATCCGGGCCACCGTCGAGGACGGGGGCGGGGGACGGTGCTCCGAGCGCGCGCGCTCCTTGGTCGCCACAGCCATACATCCGACGGTATGTATCTCGCGGTACATCAGTCCAAGACATAGAAACGCTGCTTTCGATAGGCAACCGCTATGCCGTCGTATGCTGGCCACATGCAGTTCCAGCAGCTCAGGTACTTCACCGCCGTCGCCGAGACCAGGCACTTCACCCAGGCCGCCCACCGGGAGCACGTCGCGCAGCCGTCGCTCTCCCAGCAGATCCGGGCCCTGGAGCGGGAGTTGGGGGCCGAGCTGTTCCATCGGGCGCGCGGCCATATCTCGCTCACCGATGCCGGGGCGGCGCTGCTGCCGCTGGCCCGCCGCATCCTCGCCGACGCCGAGACGGCCCGCCGCGAGGTGCAGGAGGTCGCGCAGCTGCGGCGCGGGCGGGTGCGGCTCGGGGCGCCGCCGAGCCTGTGCGCGAGCCTGGTGCCCGACGTGCTGCGGACCTTCCGGGACAGCTATCCGGGCGTCGAGCTCTTCGTGCACGAGGACGGCTCGCAGGACCTGGTCCGCAGCCTGGCCGCCGGCGAGCTGGACCTGGCGCTGGTCATCACGCCCGTGCCGGGCCAGGCCCCGGCGCTGACCACACACGAGCTGCTGCGCGAGGAGCTGGTGGTGATCTCCTCCCCGACCGAACCGCCGCCGGTGCCGGGGGACGCGTCGCATATCCGGATCGCGGACCTGCGCGACCGGCCGCTGGTGATGTTCCGGTACGGCTACGACCTGCGCGAGCTGACCCTGGCCGCCTGCCAGCGCGCCGGGTTCGAACCGTCCTTCAGCGTCGAGGGCGGCGAGATGGACGCGGTGCTCGGCTTCGTCAGGGCCGGCCTCGGCGTGGCCGTGGTGCCCCGCATGGTCGCCGCGCGCTCGGGCCTGCGCGCCACCCCGTTCACCCGCCCCGGCCTGCATCGCACCATCTCGATCGCCCACCGCACCGACGTCTCCCCACCCCGCGCCGCCCGGGAGCTGCAGCGCATCGTGATGTCGCACGCCGCGTAGTGGCCCGCGTCGGGGCCAGAGGCAGTGCTTGTTTGGCCCTAGCTCAGGGCGTCTCGACGAGAAGAGACGAGCCCGTACCCGCGGAGCCGCTGCGGTTCTGTCTGCGCGAGCGCCAGGAGGGGGCAGCCGCGGTCAGGCGGTGGTCTGCGGGACCCGTGGTCGGCGGCGAGGGCCTGGCGGCGAGCGGCCACGGGGTCCGGGCCCAGCGTCGCGAGGGCCCACAGGGCACTGAGCCGGCGGCCGGAAGACCAGATGGTGGTTGTCGGCGTCCGAAACGGTGTCACGGCGATGTTCCGGGCGGCGAACGGGACCTCATCGAGATAGGCCATGCCGCCCGTCCCGCACAGATACGCGCGGGCGCCGGTCGCGACGGCGAGGTCGGCGAGCCGCTGGGATCGGCCCGGCCGGGACGGCAGTTGACTGCTGGAGAGGATCTTGCCCCGCCATCCGAGCAGATCCAGCAGGCTGCGGGTGGAGGTCTCGGCAACGGGCGCGATCCGGCCGGTGGTAAAGGCGTCCAGCATCGGGTTCAGGGCCTTGGCGAGGACGGGCCAGTGCAGGCTGGCGCCGTAGTGCTGTCGCAGCATCCCCGCGGTCCGGCGGCGGCCGGGTCCGGCTCGGCGATCGCCGCGTCCCGGATGAGGGTCGCGCGACACTGGGGCAGGTGGGTGGGGATGGTGAGCCACCGGTGGCGGGCCGGGGCGTCGAGGTCGGCGAGGCGGGCTCGGTGCTGGTAGTCGCGGCGGGCGAACTGCACGTCGTCCAGGACGATCCAGTAGTCCGCCGCGAACAGCTTGGCGAGCGTGGCCAGCCGGGGCAGGAAGTTCGGTTGGTGGATGGAGCACAGCCCGCCCGGCTCGGGCAGGTCAGGAGGCGAGGAGCCGGCTGGTGAAGCCGCCACGGATGAGGGATTCGTATGCTGCATGCACGTCCTCCGGGACCGCCTGCTCGATGGCGAATCCGAGCTTCGGATACTCGATCACCCGCTGGAGGTCACCGACGAGCATGTCCAGGACGAGCTTCTCGTCGCCGATGGACTTCACGTAGTCGTCGAACTCCAGCGGCTCCGACGTGCAGAGGATCTCGACATCGGGCCACAGCTTGCGGGCGGTCGCGAATGACCGCCTTTCCATATAGGGCTTGGAGACCAGCAGCACCGACTTCGGGGTGATGCCGGCCGCGGCCAGGACTTCGCGGGAGAGAATGATGTTCTGCCCGGTGTTGCCTGCGGTGGGCTCGAGCAGGATCGCGTCGGCGGGGACGCCGAGGTCGATGGCGTGCTCGCGGAAGTGGGCGGCCTCACCGCGCGGGAAGACCTTGGCGGTGGTGGGGCTGTTACCGCCGGTGAACACCAGGGCCGGGAAGAGTCCTGCGCGATACAGCTGGGCGGAGTGGGCGGCGACGCCGAGGTCGTGGCTGCCCAGGCCGATCGCCACATTGACGGGCCGGACCTCGTGCCGCATCTGGTGGTAGTTCCAGATCAGCTTGGCCTGGCGCGACTGGTGCTCGTTGATGGCCTGCTGGTTGTCGCTCACGCGTCTCTCTCCCTGGTCACCGTCGCCGGGGGGTGAAAGATGCTACAGATTTTCTAGTCATTCATAGTCACCTCTTGTCGTATGTCTCGATTAGCGTGGACTTGTGAAGCTTTCGGAGTGGGCGCGTCAGCAGGGCGTGAGCTACCAGACCGCCTGGCGGTGGGTGATGGACGGGAAGATGCCCGTCCCCGTTCGCCAGGCGCCGTCCGGGACGTGGCTGGTCGACGAGGTCGCCGTCCAGTCGCACGGGCGTGTCGTGGCGTACTGCCGCGTGTCGTCCGCCGACCAGAAGAGTGACGTTGACCGGCAGGCCGCCCGGGTCGTGTCCGGTGCGAACAGGCTGGGCCTGGCCGTTGCCGAGGTCGTCACCGAAGTGGGTTCAGGGCTGAACGGGCGGCGCCGCAAGCTGCACCGCCTGCTGTCCGACCCGCAGGCGGCGGTGATCGTGGTTGAGCACCGCGACCGGCTGGCCCGGTTCGGAACAGACGGTGATTGGCCTGGGGTTGGGGCGCTGCCACGCTCAAGACGGCCGAACTGGTTGTCTCGGAGCTCGTAGGCAACGCGGTCAGGCACACCGGCAAGCGGAGCGTGGCCGCGGGCTCGTACTTGTCGGGATGCTCACCAAGAGCTGGAACGGCTACCGGCCGCTGGCCGGAGAGAAGGTCGTCTGGGTAGAACTGACCATCGCCCAGCGGCCGTTGTCCTTCCCGATGCCTGGGGCACATCGCCCGCCAGAGACGGGCCACCTGACTGAGATCGCCTCGAAGGCGCTGATGGAGAGAGCGCTTGAGGGGCTTCGGTGACGCATACGTGCCTGCGTCATTCGGGCGTCCTGTCGCTGCCCGCGTTCCAGGCGGTCGAGCAGTTCACGCGCCTCCGAGCGGGTGTCGGCCGCGATGTCGATCAACGGGAGCGCGAAGGAGAGCACATACGCGAAGGGCGCCTCCCGGTTGGCTCTCCGGTGCCCGAAGGTTCGGCTCGAGCTCCCGTCGTCGGTCGCGCGGCAGCGGCGCGCTTGGACGAAACGGGCCGGCCGCGAGGCTACGCGGCGCGGGTGAGCGTGGCGGGTGTTCGACCGGTGAGCCGTTTGCTCTCGCGGCTGAAGTGGGCCTGGTCGGCGTAGCCCGCCGTCGCCGCGGCTTCACTCAGCGACAGGCCTGACCGCGCCAGGTGGAGCGCACGTTCGAGGCGGTGAATCTGCATGAGCGTCTTGGGGCCGTAGCCGAAGAGCCGGTTGCTGAGCCGACGCAACGAGCGCTCCGACAACTGGTGGAGCTCTGCCGTCTCCCGCACGCCCAGACCCTCGCGCGCGGCGCGGTCGAGAGAGGCAGCCATCCGAAGGACGGAGCGCTCCGGGTCTGCCCGCGTCCACAGGGCGATGAAGACCTTTTCGAGCGTATCGGCCGCGTTGTCCTCGAACGACCAGGCGTCGTGCTCCGGTAGCGCGACGAGCTCCGACAACTCGACGCGCTGGTCGGTCAGTTCGTATGCGGGCACGCCGAGGAGCGCGTGCGCCATGCCCGGCGCGAGTTGCAGGCCCCACGTCACCTCGCCGGCACGGGTCTGCGCGACCATCGGTCGGGTATCGGGTCCTGCGACGACGAGACGGTCCCGGATCACCATCAGATCCATCACGCCATCGGGGGCGACGTGCTGCTCCGGGCCGTCCGCGCGCACCCGCCACAGCGTCGCGCCGGTGCGGGCGCCGCGTCGTGTCGCGTAGCTCCCCACGTGCGTCCACCTCCGTCGGACACGACCATCGTAGGACGGGGCGGTGTCGAGTGGTGTCGATCCGAGGTTCAGGCGCTCCGGGTGAGCAGGCCGGCGAGGTGGCGGACCAGGTCGGTGGGGGTGGCCGGGTGGATGAGTTCGGTGCGGTGGACCAGGCGGGGCGTGTCGACCGGAACGGCCGCGCCGGCGAGCGTGGTCGCGAGGGGCAGAGGGAGGGCGGTGAGGCCGTGGCCCGCGGCGGCGAGCGTGGCGAGGCCGTGCACGTCGGTGCCGCGGTGCCGGACCCGGGGGAGGAAACCGTCGGCGCGGCAGACGGCGCGCAGCCGGTCGAGGGGAACGGCGGTGTCCGGGGCGTCGATCCACCGGGCCCGCGCCAGGTCGGTCAGGCGCACGGAGCGTCGCCGGGCCAGGGGATGGTCGTGGGGGAGGAGCACGGCCAATTCCTCCTCGGCCGCGGCGAGGGTGCTGGCCGGCCCGAGGTCGGGCAGCGGAAGCGGATCGCTGGGGGCGGCGACGCCGTCGACGAGGCCGACGTCGGCGTGCCCGGTGAGCACCTGCTTGAGCACCGCGCCCCGGCCCAGCACGCGCACCTCCAGGTCCAGGGGTTGGGCGGACGCGCACAGGCGCGCCAGGGCCCCGGCGACGGCGGGGCCGCAGGCGAGCGGCGAGCAGACGAGGGTCAGTCGCGCGGCGTCGGTCTGCCGGGTGCGGGCGACGTCGGCGCGGGCCGCGGCCAGGCGCAGCAGCAGCGCGGGGGCGTGCTCCATCAGGCGTGCTCCGGCCGGCGTGGGGGACACGGGTCGGCGTTCGACCAGCCGGGCTCCCAGGTCGGCCTCCAGGGTGGCGATGTGTTGGGAGACGGCGGACTGGGTGTAGCCGAGGGCCGAGGCGGCGGCGGAGAACGAGCGGTGGTCGAGAACCGCGACGAAGGTGCGCAGCAGGTGTGGGTCCATGGGCCTCAGTGTCCAGGCGTGCATCAGCGATCCTGATGCCGAGTCCGGGAATCATCGTTGGACGTGATGCGGGTGCGGGTCGCAGCATGGTCGCCATGACCCACGCACGTGTCGCACTGGTCGGGGACCGCTCCGACGCCGTTCGTTCCCATACCCGCGTTCCCCGCCTGCTGGAGGCCCTCCGCGTGCGCGACGGGCTGGACCTGGACGCCTACTGGATCCCCTCCCGGGACGCCGACCAGGACCTGGACGGTTTCGACGCCGTCTGGGTCCTACCCGGCAGCCCGTACCGCAGCGAGGAGGGCGTCCTGGCGGCGATCCGGGCGGCACGCGAGGGCGGCATACCGTTTCTGGGCACCTGTGGCGGTTTCCAGCACGCGTTGTTGGAGTTCGCCCGTCACGTCTGCGGTCTGGACCGCGCCGGCCACGCCGAGAACGATCCGGGGACCGCCGACGAGGACGCCGTGGTCGTGCCGCTGGTCTGCTCCCTGGTCGGCCACGAGGGGACCGTCACAGTCGTCCCCGGCTCCCGGGCCGCGCGCCTCCTCGGCGCCGAGCGCGTTCAGGCGCGCTATCACTGTGGCTACGGGCCCAACTCCCGCCATCTCGACGTCCTGCGCGCCCACGGGCTGGTGTTCACCGGCACCGATGAGGACGGCGGCGTCCGCATCGCCGAGCTCCCCGGCCACCCGTTCTTCCTCGGCACCCTCTTCCAGCCGGAGCTGGACGGCGACGGCACTCGGGCCCACCCCCTGATCACCGGTCTGGCCACGGCCGCCGTCGAACACGCCCGCACCCGACGAACGCACGCGACCGCGCCGGCGCGCGCGGTCCGTACGGCGGGGAGGTGACCGACATGCTGGCGAGGCGGTTGACCGTGCTGGACGCGCCGTCGAACCTGGGGCTGCGACCGCCGGAGCCCGGGGTGGTGCCCGGATGTGACAAGGCGCCGGGGGTGTACCGGGACCTCGGGCTGCCGGGCCGGATCGGCGCGGCCGAGGGCGGTGTGGTGACGGCGCCCCGCTACCGTCCCGACCACCGGCCGGGGACGGTGCGCAACGAGGCCGCGCTGGCCGCGTACGCCCGGCGGCTGGCCGGCCGGGTGGCCGCGCTGTGGGACGGCGGCGCGTTCCCCGTCGTGCTCGGCGGCGACTGCAGCATCGGCATCGGAATCGGCCTGGCGATGCGGCGGCGCGGCGCGTTCGGGCTGGTCTGTCTCGACGGCCTGGACTACCGGCACGACAGCCCCGACGTGGGCGCGGCGGGCGGCGAGGTGCTGGCCCTGACCACCGGGCTCGGCGGTGAGCTGGCCGGGTTGGACGGGCTGCGCCCCTACGTGGACCCGGGCGACACCGCCGTGCTGGGTCTGCGTCCCGGCGACGAGTACGCCGCGGAGGCGTCGGCGGCTGGGCTGCACCTGATCGAGGCCCCCGCGGTCGCCGCCGATCCGGTCTCCGCCGCCGAAAGGGCGCTGCGCGTCGTCGAACGCCCAGGCCTGGAAGGGTTCTGGATCCACGTCGACGCCGACGTCGTCGATCCCGCCCTGCTGCCCGCCGTGGACGCCCCGGAGCCCGGCGGCCTGTCCTTCGAGGAACTCGCCGCGGTCGCCGGCCGGTTGCTCGCCTCGCCGCGCGCGGTGGGGTTCGACGTGACCATCTACGACCCCGACCTGGACCCGGACCTGATCGCCGGGCGCCGCCTGACCGACGCGCTCGTCGCGGCCTTCACCGCCGCCGATCCGACCGGGCAGCCGACGTCCGGCGGGCCGCTCTAGGGCGTGTCGCGAAGTCCCGGGCGGCCCATGCGGCTCCCCCAGGGCCTGGGGGAGGGTCGTGGAGGGCTTCGCGACCCGCCCTAGCCCTCCGCCATGCCGCCGGCGGCGTCGGGGCCCGGTGCCGTTCGGGCCTCGCGGCGCAGCTCCACGGCCAGCGTGGCCAGGGAGAGCAGGCCGCCGGCGACCAGCGCCAGCGGCAGCAGCATCCACACGAAGAGCACGCACATCCCGCAGGCGAACGCCAGCAGCACCGAGCCCGCCGGATCCCGCCAGGCCCGCTCAGCGGTGCCGCGCAGCAGCTCGCCGCCGCCGGCCGCGCCCTGTCGCCAGCCGGCGGCGGTGCGCAGCAGCAGCACCGCCCAGGCGACCAGCAGCAGCGTGGAAACGGCCACCACCCCGCCCGCACCCGGCATGATCCCGGCCTGGCCGAGCGAGAGGTTCCACAGCAGCACCAGCTCCGCGCCCGTGAAGCCGAGCGCGAGCGGCCACAGCGCGCGGCAGGCCGCCGCGAAGTCCCGCAGCAGGTCGGCCACCCGCACGCTGTCGCCGGTGAGGTGCCGCCGCAGATGCGCCGTGCCGGCCGTCACCGCGGGCAGCGCGGTGATGACCGGCAGCGACAGCACCGCGACCAGCACGCCGGTGATCACGACCTCGCCGAAGAGCGCGAAGCCGCTGGTCCAGCGCTTTCCGCCGGTCATCGTCGGCCGCCTTTCGCCGTGCGCGCGCCGCTAACCGCGGAGCCCCTGGGTCGACACGCCCTCGACGATATAGCGCTGGAAGAGGGCGAAGAACAGGATCACCGGCACCAGCGCCAGCATCGCCGCCGCCATCTGCGCGCCGTAGTCGGAGACGCTGGTCTGGTCCGCGTACTGCCGGAGCATCAGCGGCAGCGTGTACTTCTCCGGACTGCGCAGGTAGATCAGCGGCGCCAGGAAGTCGTTCCAGCTCCAGATGAACGCGAAGATCGACGCGGTCGCCAGCACCGGACGCATCAGCGGCAGCATGATCGACCAGTAGATCCGCGGGTGTCCCGCGCCGTCGATGCGCGCCGACTCGTCCAGCTCCCGCGGCACCGTCCGCATGAACTGCACCATCAGGAAGACGAAGAACGCGTCCGTGGCCAGGAACTTGCCGATGAGCAGCGGGGTGTACGAGTCGACCCAGCCGAACTCGTTGAACATGATGAACTGCGGGATGATCACCACGTGGAACGGCAGCAGCAGCGTGCCGATCATGATCCCGAAGAACAGGTTCCGGCCCGGGAAGTCGATGCGGGCGAACGCGTAGGCCGCCACCGAACACGACAGGCAGATCCCGATCACCGAGCCGACGCCCAGGTACACCGAGTTCATGAAGAACGTCCAGAACGAGATCCTGCCGATGCCCTCGAACACCGTCCGGAAGTTGTCGAGCGTCGTGTTGTCGGGGATCAGGCCGGTCTCACCGAGGATCTGGTCGGTCGGACGGAAGGACGACAGCAACATCCACGCGCCCGGATAGAGCATGACGACCAGCAGTCCCCAGGTCGCCAGATGGAACACCACGGTCCGGCCCATGCTCCGGCGCCGGTGCTTGTACCGCCGGGCGGGGAAGGCCGCGGGGGTCGGCGGTTTCGTCGGGATCGAGGTGGTCATTTCGACTCCCCTGCGTAGAACACCCAGTACCGAGAGGTGCGGAAGAAGATCAGCGTGACCACGCCCACCGCGATGACCAGCAGCCACGCCATGGCCGCGGCGTAGCCGAGCTGGCCGCGCGGGCCGAAGCCGCTCTCGTAGAGGTAGAGGGTGTAGAACAGCGTGGAGTTCGCCGGCCCGCCGGTGCCCGAGGAGATGATGAAGGCCGAGGCGAAGACCTGGAACGAGTGGATGGTCTCCAGCACCAGGTTGAAGAACAGCACGGGCGAGAGCATCGGCAGCGTGATCCGGCGGAACTGGCGCCACGCGCCCGCGCCGTCCACCTGCGCCGCCTCGTACAGCTCGTTGGGTATCTGCTTCAGGCCGGCCAGGAAGATCACCATCGGGGCGCCGAACTGCCAGACGGTGAGCAGGATCATCATCGGCAGGCTGAGGTCGGGGTTGCCGATCCAGCCGCCCGCCTCCATGCCGAAGGTCTGGCCGATGCCGTCGACGATGCCGTCGTCGTTGAACATCGCCCGCCAGACGATGGCGATGGAGACGCTGGCGCCGATCAGCGACGGCGCGTAGAACAGCGAGCGGTAACTGCCCTGACCGCGCCGGCGGTTGTTCAGCAGCATCGCGACACCGAGCGCCGCCGCCAGCTTGATCGGGGTGCCGATGATCGCGTACTTGAGGGTGACCTCGACGGATTCCAGGTAGCGCGGGTCGTCGAAGAGCCGCTCGAAGTTCTCCAGGCCGATCCAGGACCCGCCGCGGATCGGGTGATAGTCGGTGAAGGCCAGGTAGGCGGAGGCCACCATGGGGCCAGCGGTCAGGGCGATGAAGCCCAGCAGCCAGGGGGCGAGGAAGGCGTAGCCGGCCCGGGTCTCGGCCGCCCGCCGCGACGGCCGCCGGGGCGGCCGTCGCGGGGGCTTGCCGGTCTCCGAAGCCCGGTGCGCCTCATGGGTGACAGTCACGAGGAGCTTCCGTTCGGTGATGCGATGGATGCCGGTCGGGCAACGGAGGGGTCAGTAGGTGATGATGTTCGTCTCCAGGGAGTCGAACAACCGGGAGGCGAGCTCCTCGGCGTCGATCTCCCCGTAGGAGAACTCCTTGGCCAGCACGGTGGTGTACTCGCTCTCCACGGCGCCGAACCCCTGCGGCTGCACCGGCACCGACTCGGTCACGTAGCCCTCGTCGCGCACCTGCTGCTCGTACGCGATGACCTTCGCGTCGTAGCTGCCCTCCTCGACCTCCAGGGCGTCGAGCCGCTCCTGCGAGGCCGGAACACCCAGGTCGGTGCCGATGATCTGGCCGGCCTCGGTGTCGTTGACCAGGAAGTCGACCAGCTGGGCGGCCTCCTCGGGGTGCTCGGTGTTGGCGCCCATGGACAGCAGCATGCTCGGCTTGAAGAACATGTGCTTCTCGCCGTCGGGGCCGGTCGGCGGCGGCAGGAGCTCCAGGTTCTCGCTGCCGAGCTCGGCGCCCCAGTTGGTGAGGAAGTTGTCCCAGGTCATGTCCATGGCGGACTCGCCGGAGCCGAAGGGGGTCGCCGGGGTGAGCTGTTCGACCCGTTCGGTCGGCACCATGGAGTCGGCGCGCAGGTCGTCGGTCGTGCCGAGGAAGTCGATCAGGTCCTGCTCCGTGAAGTTCCACTCGCCGCTGTCCTTGAACGGCTGGGTGCCGTTCTGGAGCAGGTACTGCATGAACGACCACCACACCCCGGTGTAGTCGCCGCCGCCGTAGACCCGGGGGTCCATGTCGGCACCCGCCGCGGAGGCCTCGGCGATGAGGTCGTTGAACTCCTCCCAGGTGTAGTCCCAGTCGGGTGCCTCCACGCCGAGCTCGTTCAACAGGTCCGGGTTGATGAGAAGCGCCCAGGTGTTGGTGGAGAGGGGGACGCCCACCTGCTGGTCGTTCACTACGCCGGCGCCGAGCAACTGCTCGTCGATGGTGGAGGTGTCGAGCTGCTGGCCCGCGTATTCGCTCATGTCGTACAGTAGGCCGTTGTTTCCGTATTCCTGGATGTAGGACATATCCATTTGGAACACGTCGGGAAGGCTCTGCCCTGTGGCGTCCGTGCTGCGCTGGGTCCAGTAGTCATTGAATTCGGCGAAGCTGGTCTGGACCTTGATATTGGGGTGCGCTTCCTCGAAGAGGTCGATGGCCTGTTCATATCGCGAAGCGCGCTCATCAGCCCCCCACCAGGTGAAGTTCAGGGTGACCTTTCCGTCTCCACTGCCGCCGTCGTCGGACCCGCAGGCGGTAAGGCCCACCGAACCGACAATGGCTACCGCGAGACCGCATATCGCGGTTCTCCTGATTGACATAAGAGCCTCCCTGCTCTGTCAATGCGCAACGGCACTCCATGAGCGGTGTCAGCGGATTCACAGCCCTCGCGACACCCGAAGTGAATCGTTACAATACCGTCGGCCTCTGGTAGGGCAACCTGGCGGCCGATAACTTTTCGGAAACGCTAAAGTGATCTGTTGGGCGTGTGGCAATTAACTGGCGCGTCGGTCGAGGTGGACGCGCCGCGGGTGGGCGGCTCGCTGCTCCGCGGCGGTCGTGTCGCCCTGGTGAATCGATTCATTCCATAACCGTCCGTAGGCCGACCGTGCCCACCTGGGGCGTGACCGGGGAGCGCGGCTGCCAAGGGTGGCAAGCGCTTACTGAGTTGGGGGGAGTCTGACAACGGCGACTCGGCCGCGTCAAGCCCTCCAGGTGAGCGGGATCGGTCGCGGCCCTCAGGGCAGCGCGAAGGTGGCGGTGTCCACGACGAACGACGAGCCGCCCGCCTCGACGTCGATTGTGTCGCCGAACCGGAAGCGGTGAACCTGGGTGTACTGCCCCTCGCGTGGCTTCCGCCGCAGCTCGCACCACCCGGTGGCGTCGTCCACGATCAGGTAGGCGGGGATGCCCTCCGCGGCGTAGGCATCGGACTTGCGCCCGTAGTCCGACTTTCGGCTCTCCCGGGACACGACCTCGGCCACGAAGTCCAGGTCGCTGGCGTCGAACTTGTCGTTGTCCGCCCTAGGCGCGCCGGACCGGGGAAGGGCGACGTCCGGCGCGAACGCGACGTCCTTACCTGGGAAGTTGACCCGGACGTCCTCTAGGACGGGGCGATGTCGGCCGCATACATCGGTGATGGCCCAAACGATGACGCGGCTGATGCGGTTGTGTTCCTCGCGTCGGAGAGTCAAGACGATCTGTCCATCGTCGATCTCGGCGGTGAAGCCGTCCGGGACCCCGTACTGGTTCAGGACGATCTCCAGATCCTCCACGCTCTCCGACATGACCACCCATCGTATTGGGGCCTCCCTCGCCGCGGTGGCGTGCGTGATCCGCCTGGCCCAACGATCACACCATCCGAAGGTCACGCGGCCCAGAGGCCGGGTTCGCCTGCGACGTCGGCGCGGACTTCCGTTACGATCTCGGCCTCATCAACGGCCTGCACTACATGATCCAGGAACATCACCCACAGAAGCGCCCGGGCCGCCTGAGGAAGGGATCCGTCTACGTCGCGAGCCCCGAGGACGAGATGGTTCCCCTCTGCACCGCACCGGCCAGCGAGAACGTCCCTCCTCTGATGGAGGAGCTGATCGCCTGGCTCAACGAGGGCGATCTGGACGCGTCGGTACCCGTGCGGGCGTCGATGGCCCACCTGAGCCTGGTCAAGATCCACCCCTGGGCGGACGGGAACGGCCGGATGTCTCGAGTCCTGTCCACGTTGGTCTTCTCTCGTGAGGCGCTGATGCCGGCCGAGTTCTCCTCGATCGAGGAGTGGCTGGGCCATGGCCAGAACACGTATGGCTACTACGGGGTGCTGCGGGAAACCGGGGACCCTCTATGGAGTCCCGGGGCCGACACGTCGCGATGGTTGAAGTTCTGTCTCACTGGACACCACATCCAGGCCCAGCAGGCCAAACGACGCATTGACTTGTACTCGCGCGCGTGGTTGGCGCTGACCGAGGCGACGGCGGAAACGGGTCTGGACGAACGGGTGGTGACGGCCCTGCTGCCCGTTTTCCTGGGGAACCGGATACGGCGTCCCGTCTACCAGTCCGACGCCGAACTCAGCCTCCAGCAGTCCACCCGCGACATTCGCGAGTTGGTGCGCCTCGGCTGGCTGGAACAGCACGGCAAGGCTCGAGGGCGGTTCTACGCGGCGGGGCCGCGCACGCTCGCCCTCCGGGAGCACGTGTGGAGATCGACGGAGCCGTTCGTCTATCCGTACCGCCGGTGAGACGGGTCGGCGCCGGGTGTCCGAGCCGAGGTCGCGAGCCAGCGGCCGTTGTGCCGGGTCACCTCGATGAGGCGGCCGAAGCAGGTGGTCAGCAGCTCGTCGGTGAGGATCTCCGGAGCCGGTCCCGCGGCCAGCACCCGGCCCTCCCTGAGCAGGAGGACGCGGGAGGTGCTCGGCGGCAGCTCCTCCAGGTGGTGGGTGACCGTCACGGTCGTCAACTCCGGCCGGCTCACGGCCAGTCGGTGCAGGGCATCGATGAGATCCTCGCGGGAGGGCAGGTCGAGCGCGTTGAACGGCTCGTCCAGCAGGAGCAGCCCGGGGTCGGACATGAGCGCCCGGGCGATGAGGATTCGGGCGCGCTGCCCGCCTGAGCAGACGCCGAAGGGGCGGTCGGCGAGCTCCTTGCACTCCATCTCCGTGAGCAGCGCCCGGGCGCGCTCGCGGATCGCGGCGTCGTACCTGCGCCACAACGGTTGCACGGTGCCCGTGGCGCCGGTGAGCACCACGGTGTGCGCGGTGGCGTCCGGCGGGACCCTCTGCGCCGCGGACACCAGGCCGACGTGGGCCCGCAGCTCACGCATGTCGACCCGGCCGAGGCGATGGCCCAGTACCTCGACCGTGCCGGTGGTGGGGTGGTTGACCGCGCCGAGCAGCCGCACCAGCGACGTCTTGCCGGCGCCGTTCGGCCCGAGCAGCGCCCAGTGCTCGCCGGCCCGCACCGTCCAGTCGACGTCGTCGAGGATGGCCTGGTCGCTGGTCAGACGGCGCAGGCTGACGCCCGTCAGGGCGGCGACGGGGGCGGCGGGCGGGGGCGTGTGGTGCATCGGGGCAGGCTAGTGGGACGCGCCGAGCGCGCGCCACGGAGTTCGCCGGCGCATGCGAGACCGCCCGCCGCCGGGTGGCGGCGGGCGGCACGCGCGGCGGGAACCGTGTGGAGACCCGGGCGCCCCGCTGTTGGGGGCTGATGGGCGCCCGGGCCGGTTCGGGGCGCGGAGCCCGCGCCGCCCCACGCGACGACACGGACTCCGCTTCTGGACCCGCTCGCGGATCACGGAGCGGGCGGTCTACGGTGCGGCGGCGCCTGTGTTCTCGACGTAACCGGCCAGCGGCACGTCGAGCGCCGCGACGTCGGTGGCGACCAGACGTGCCATCTCGATCGCGCCGTACTCCTGGAAGTGCGTGTTGTCCTGGGTGCCGTCCGGGCGGTTCGGATACTCGCCCGGATCGGTCCACAGGAACACGTCCTTGGCGGCCTCTGGGCCGATCGAGTCCAGGTATGCGCGGCTGGAGGCGGAGAGGTCGACCAGCGCCGCGTCCTCCTGGGCGGCGACCTCGACGGCCTTGTCCACGTACTCGGGGAAGGAGACGTTGAACTTCCCCGTGGCCGGGTCGTAGTCGCGCCGCGAGACCGGCGTGACGATGACGGGGATCGCGCCGCGCTCGCGTGCCCCCGCGATGTAGTCGTTGCGCAGGTACTCCTGGTAGTCCTCGGGCGAGGTGTAGCGCTCGGGCTTGTCCCAGCTGGCGTCGTTGTGGCCGAACTGCACGAACAGATAGTCGCCCGGCTGGATCTCGTTCAGGATCGTGTCCAGCCGCCCCTCCTCGATGAAGGAACGGGAACTCCGGCCGCCTATCGCGTGGTTGGCGACCGTCACCGTGTCGTCGAAGAAGCGGTCGAGCACCTGACCCCAGCCGGTCTGGGGCGCGTACGACGCGTTGTAGGTCTGTGCGGTGGAGTCGCTGGCGATGTAGACGGTCGGGGCGGCGGAGGCCCCGGCGTCGCCGGACGTCGTCAGCCCCAGGCCGACCGCCGCGGTAAGGGTGGCGAGACCGGCCGCCGCCGCTCTGAAGGTGCCTCTCATCCGTCACTCCCGTCTCTTGATCGGGATTCGCGGGTCGAGTAGACCGTGAATCGATTCATTTAACGCCTCAAGTGGCGGGCGTGGCAAGCGCTTTCCATGCACGAGATGTGGCGGGGTCGGGTAAGTGTTGCGGACCGAGACCGGGCCCTCGGAGGCGCCTGCGCGGGTATGTGCGGAGTTGTCCTGCGGGCCCGTCACGTTGCCGCTGGCGCGGCCGGGCACCGGGACGCGTCGCCGCGCCGCGCGCGCCGCGGTGCGGTAACGCGGAGGGCGGGTGCGGGCGGGCACCGACCGCCGGCCGCGGGCCGCGGAACTCGCGGACCCTGGCGTCACCGCCGACCGGGGCGCGTCGATTCCCGACCTCGGGCCGCCGAAGTCGGCTGTCCGCCGTCGGGTGGTCGGCGGCGGATGCTTGGGGGAGTACTCAGCCTCGGGTGGTTTCCGATGACTGCTCACGCGGGGTGGCGGGTGGTCGGGGTGTCGGGTGTTGAGGCTGGATGTCCGGCGTCGAGTCGGATGCTCGGGGAGTGCGCAGCGTCGGGTGGTTGCCGTTGGGTGCCCGAGGGCGGGTGTCGGCCGCTGGCGAGGGCAGGTTGTGTGCCGTTGGTGCTCATACCGGCGGATGTCCAGCACCGGATGTTCAGGGGCTGGTGTGGGCCTTCGGGGGGCCGGAGCAGGGGTGTGGGTTCAGAGGCCGAGTTTGGCTTGGTGGAGTTTGGTGGTGGCGGCCTCGTCGCCCGTCGTTTCGACGCGTGCCGCGGCCTGGCGTCCGGAGACGAACATCAGCAGTTCGCCCGGCTCGCCGGTGACCGTGACCACCGGGGTGCCCTTGTGGGCCACGGCGGTCTGGTCGTTCGGCCGGCGCAGCACCAGGCCGACCGGGCTGCGGCGGCCCATGAGCCGGGCCGTCTTCTCCAGGCGGCGCCACAGCGCGTCCGCGAAGACCTGGTCCACCTCCCGGGGCGTCCAGTCGGGCTGGGCGCGGCGCACGTCCTCACCGTGGATGAAGAACTCGACGGTGTTCGCTGCCTCGTCGACCTGCTTCAGCGCGTACGGCGACATCCGGGGCGGACCTGTCCTGATGAGCTGCACCAGCTCCTCGTAGGGCCGCGCCGCGAACTCGCCCTGCACCCGTTCGAGGCGCGGGGCCAGCCGCTTGATGAGCATGCCGCCCGCCGCGTCCGCCCGGCGCTCCCGCACCACCGCGTGCGCGGCCAGGTCCCGGGTCGTCCAGCCCTCGCAGAGAGTGGGGGCCTCGGGCCCCACGCTCTCCAGCAGATCCGCGAACAGCAGCCGTTCCCGCTTTGCATGGGTAGACATGCCTCCAGCCTACGGCGCGGTCCTCGGCGACGCCGCCGTTCGGGCGACGGGTCGGTGCCGCGGGGCGGCAGAATGGAGCCATGTCCCCCGCACCCACGCAGCCCACCGACCCCGCCGGCCTGGATCCGGCGATCGCGGCGCGGCTCAAGCGCACCCCGGACGGCCTGGTCGCCGCCATCGCCCAGCAGTACGACACCGGCGAGGTGCTGATGCTCGGCTGGATGGACGACGAGGCGCTGCGCCGCACGCTCACCACCGGCCGCTGCACGTACTACAGCCGCAGCCGCCGCGCCTACTGGGCCAAGGGCGACACCTCGGGGCACGTCCAGTACGTCAAGTCCGTCGCGCTGGACTGTGACGGGGACGCGGTGCTGGTCAAGGTGGACCAGATCGGCTCCGCGTGCCACACCGGCGATCGCACCTGCTTCGACTCCGGCGCGTTGCCGCTCGGCGACTAAGCTGCTGCGGCATGACGAGCGTGACGAACGCCACTCCCGGCGCCGGTGACCCCGAGGTGGACCTCGACCGCTTCCGGGTGCTGGCCAAGGAACGCCGGGTGATACCGGTCACCCGGCGCCTGCTGGCGGACGGGGACACCCCGGTCGGCCTGTACCGCAAGCTGGCCGGCGAGCGGCCCGGCACCTTTCTGTTGGAGTCCGCGGAGAACGGCAGGACGTGGTCCCGGTACTCGTTCGTCGGCGTGCGCAGCGCGGCGACCCTCACCGTCCGCGACGGGCGCGCGCACTGGCTGGGCAGCCCGCCGGTCTCCGTGCCGGCCGAGGGCGAGCCGCTGGACGTGCTCCGCGAGACGCTCCAGGCCCTGCACACCCCGCGCGACCCGCGGCTGCCCCCGTTCACCGGCGGCATGGTCGGCTACCTCGGCTACGACGTGGTGCGCCGCCTGGAGTCGATCGGGGACAGCGCCAGGGACGCCTTGGGCCTGCCGGAGCTCACCATGCTCCTCGCGTCCGATCTGGCGGTCCTCGACCACCGCGACGGCACGGTGCTGCTGATCGCCAACGCCATCAACCACAACGACCTGGACACCGGGGTGGACGAGGCGTACGCCGACGCCGTGGCCCGGCTGGACGCGATGGCCGCGGACCTGGTCCGTCCGGTGCCGACGGGCGCGGTGTCGCTGCCGCCGTCCGAGCTGCCGTCGTACACGGCGGAATGGGGCGGGCCGGCCTTCCAGGAGGCGGTCGAGGTGGTGAAGGAGCACATCCGCGCGGGCGACGCGTTCCAGGTCGTCCCCTCGCAACGCTTCGAAACTCCGTGCGCCGCCAGCGCGCTCGACGTCTACCGGGTGCTGCGGGCCACCAACCCCAGCCCGTACATGTACCTCTTCCGGTTCGCGGGTCAGGACGGCGACGCGGGGTTCGACGTGATCGGCTCCAGCCCCGAGGCGCTGGTCAAGGTCGAGGACGGCCGGGCCATGCTGCACCCCATCGCCGGCACCCGGCCGCGGGGCGCCACCCCGGCCGAGGACGCGGCCCTCGGCGAGGAGCTGCTGGCCGATCCGAAGGAGCGCGCCGAGCACCTGATGCTGGTCGACCTGGGCCGCAACGACCTGGGCCGGGTCAGCGAGCCGGGCACGGTGGAGGTCGTGGACTTCATGTCCGTCGAGCGCTACAGCCACGTCATGCACATCGTGTCCACGGTCACCGGGCGGCTGGCGGCGGGGCACACCGCCTTCGACGCGCTCACCGCGTGCTTCCCGGCCGGCACCCTCTCCGGGGCGCCCAAACCGCGGGCGATGCAGATCATCGAGCGGCTGGAGCCCACCAGGCGCGGCCTGTACGGCGGCTGTGTCGGGTACCTGGACTTCGCGGGCGACGCGGACACCGCGATCGCCATCCGCACGGCGCTCGTGCGGGACGGCACGGCCTACGTGCAGGCGGGCGCCGGCGTGGTCGCGGACTCCGATCCGGTCGCCGAGGACACCGAGTGCCGGAACAAGGCGGCGGCCGTCCTCAGGGCGGTGGCGGCGGCTTCCCGACTGCGCGGTAGCGTTGAAGGGTGAATCGTGACCCCGCCGAGCACGGCAGCCAGGACGGCCAGCGCGCGACCCGTCGCGCCCTGGCCCTGGCGTTGCTGTGCGGAGCGGCCGGGGCGACGGTGGTGCTGATCGCCGCGGGCCAGACCTGGGGCGAGGCCGAGGCGGCCGTGGGCGGCGCGGAGCTGCCGGTGACCGCGAGCGGCGGTGACGTGTCCGGACTGCCGAGCGCGTTGGCGCTGGTCGGCCTGGCCTCGCTGGTCGCGGTGTTCGCGGTGCGGCGCACCGGGCGGATGGTCGTCGCGACGGTGCTGGCGCTCAGCGGGGCCGGCGCGGTGGGCGCGGCCCTGCTCGGCTCGGGCGACACGGAGGCGCTGGAGTCCCGTGCGGCCGAGGCGATGGGCCTGACCGAGGCGTCGGTCACCAGCGTCAGCCACACCGGCTGGCCGTGGGCGTCCGCGGTGGGCGGCCTGCTGCTGCTGTGCGCGGGGCTGCTGGCGCTGAGCTACGGGCGGCAGTGGCCCGCCATGTCAGGGCGGTACGAGCGTGCTGAGCGCGCTGAGCGCGGCGCGGGCCGTCGCGGCTCCCGCGGTGCGGACCCGGATCGCCCCGAGGACCTCTGGCGCGCCCTCGACCGCGGCGAGGACCCGACGACCTGACCGGGCGGTGCCTGCGTGCCGTGGCCGCGCGCCGTCTCCGACGGCCCGGCCCTGGTGCCGCTGCTGCCGCGGCGGGTCCGGTGCCCGACCGTGGCGGCGTGGTCGTGGCGGCCCCCGACTGCCCTGACCTTGATGGGTGTGGCCGTCAGCGTCCGGTCCGGTGGCGCGATCGCTGGTTCGGCCGCGGCGATCCGCGAACGGGTGCCCGCGCGCCTGCTGCGGCTGGTGACCGTTTCGAGGCGCTGCCCCCGAGTCGGGATGCGGCCGCCGCGGGGTGACGTGGCGGGAGGCGGACCTGGCGCCCTGGTTGTGGGTGGCGCCTGTCAGAATCGTTGGTGGACGCGGGGCGCGCCGTGGAGACGCGACCGGCCCGCGGTCACGGATCGCCGGACACGAGGAGCACGCACAATGGCGGGCAAGTACCACCACGGAAATTCCCCTGCCGCCTGGACGGCCGTCGTCATCATCATCGTTGGCTTCTGCGTCGGCAGCGCCTTCACGGTGATGGCCCAGCCGCTGGGCGTGGTCGCGGGCGGCGGCATCGTCGCCCTGGGCCTCGTCGTCGGCATGATCATGCGCGCGATGGGGCTCGGCCAGGAGCCGGCGGCCCCGTCGCGGCCGGCGACGGAGACCGTCGCCGCGGCTGTGGCCGAGGCAGACGACGCCCCGTTGGCCCGCTCGGCCACCCCCGCGGCGGCGGAGGCCACGGCCGGCTGACACCGCCCGACTCCCGGGCGCACCGCCGCCCGGAGATGAGCCGGAGACGAGGCAGCCCGCGGCACGCGCGGCGCCGAGACGGTGGGCGAGACGGCGGGATGCCGCCGTCGTGTCGGTTGCGGAGCGTCGGCGTGCTGGGGAGGCTGGCCGGGTGCGCACCACACGACCCGACTCGTCCGGACTCTGGCGGCACTCCGGGTCACCCGGGCGCATCGCTCGACCGTTCCTGGCGCGGGTGGCCGCGCCGGTGGGAGCGTTGGGCGTGGTGGCCGGGGCCCTCGGCTATGTCGGCGCGGTCGATCCGAACCGGCCCGGGCGGTACCCGGCCTGCCCGGTGGCCGCGTTCACCGGCCTGTCCTGCCCCGGCTGCGGCGGGCTCCGCAGCGCCCACGCCCTGGCGCACGGCGATCTGGCCGCCGCCCTCGGGGCCAATGCGCTGGCCGTCGCCGGGCTGGCCGCGTTGGCCGTGGCGTTGCTCACGTGGCTGCTCCGGGCCGCGCTCGGACGTCCCGCCGAGCGGGCGGGTGCCCGCCGACGGCGGACGCCGACCGCCGCGGCCGTGCTGCTGGCGGCGGCCCTCATCGTCGCGGCGTTCACCCTGCTGCGGAACCTGCCCATGGGCGCCGCGCTGGCGCCCTGACCGGCCGGCGTGGACGCCGCCGTCCCGAGGGGCGGGCAAGTGCGAACCTCCCCCCACCGCCCTATACCATCGATGTGTCTGCCCCCGTCGCCTTCGTCCCCAGGCGCACCGACCGGGTCGCCGGCAGGCACCTCGACACGGAAAGGGGCCGCTCGCGTGAGTGTGCTCGACGAGATCATCGAAGGAGTGCGCGCCGACCTCGACGAACGGCAGGCGCGCGTCAGCCTCGAAGAGCTCAAGGAGACCGCCGCGCGGGCCCCGGAGGCCAGGGACGGAGTGGCCGCACTCAACGGCGAAGGCGTCGCCGTCATCTGCGAGGTCAAGCGGTCGAGCCCGTCGAAGGGCGCGCTGGCCGCGATCGCCGACCCGGCCGGACTGGCCGCCGACTACGAGGCGGGCGGCGCCGCGGCGATCTCCGTGCTGACCGAGGGCCGCCGCTTCGGCGGGTCGCTGGCCGATCTGACGGCCGTCCGCGCCAAGGTCGACGTGCCCGTGCTGCGGAAGGACTTCATCGTCAGCTCCTACCAGCTGTGGGAGGCCAGGGCGCACGGCGCGGACCTCGTCCTGCTGATCGTCGCGGCGCTGCCGCAGCCGGCCCTGGTCTCGCTGGTCGAGCGGGCCCTGTCGATCGGCCTCACGCCGTTGGTCGAGGTGCACGACGAGGACGAGGTGACCCGCGCGCTGGACGCCGGGGCGAAGATCATCGGGGTGAACGCCCGGAACCTGAGGACGCTCGAGGTGGACCGGTCGACGTTCGCCCGGGTCGCGCCGACCATCCCCGACGATGTGGTGAAGATCGCCGAGTCCGGGGTGCGCGGGCCGCACGACCTGATCGCGTACGCCAACGACGGGGCCGACGCGGTGCTCGTGGGCGAGTCCCTGGTGACCGGTCGCGATCCCCGCGCCGCCGTGGCCGACCTGGTCGCGGCCGGCGCCCACCCCGCGCTCCGGCAGGGCCGCTGATCGCGATGGACGGTCGCCGCGCGAGCCGGGCAGACGGGGGAGCCACCTCGCTCCGCCGGACGCCCGTGCGTGCCCGGCGCCCCCTCCCGTTCGTCCCCTGTGCCCGCCCGGACGCCGCCGGCCACGGCCTGACGCCGCCCCGGCGCGGCGCCGCGCGGCTCGCGGTCAGCGCGGCGGTCCTCCCGGGGGACCGGTTCGCCGGCCTCGTGCGGGGGGCCAGGCCGCGCGGCTGCCGCGCGCCCGCCCGGCGGATACTCGGGCGGCGCGTGCGCTACCACATCGGCTGCGAGCCCGGGCAGACCAGCGGTCGTCGATGGCGCTAGTCCGCGTGCGCATTCCGGGGCTCCGCCGCCCAGCCTCCCCTCAGACTTCGTCCGGGGGGACCCCCAAGGTCTGACCGGCCGCCGCCCGTCGCACGCGTCCGTTTCTTCCATCGAATTCGTCTGCTGCTGCCCGGAGGGCTCAGTCATGTCCGATGAACGTTTCTTCCATCCCGACCCCGAAGGGTCGGTGCCGAACGCCGGAGGCTACTTCGGCGACTACGGCGGCACCTTCATTCCGGAGGCCCTGCGGGCCGCCGTCGAGGAGGTGGCCGCCGAGTACGAGAAGGCGAAGGCCGATCCGGCCTTCGCCGCCGAACTGGACGAGCTGCTCGTCAACTACACCGGCCGCCCCAGCCCGTTGACCGAGGTACCGAGGTTCGCCGAGCACGCCGGCGGCGCCCGGATGTTCCTCAAGCGGGAGGACCTCAACCACACCGGTTCGCACAAGATCAACAACGTGCTGGGCCAGGCGTTGCTGACCCGCCGGATGGGCAAGCCGCGGGTCATCGCGGAGACCGGCGCCGGCCAGCACGGTGTGGCCACCGCCACCGCCTGCGCGCTGTTCGGCCTGGAGTGCACCATCTACATGGGCGAGGTCGACACCCAGCGTCAGGCGCTGAACGTCGCGCGGATGCGGATGCTGGGCGCCGAGGTGATCTCGGTGACCTCCGGCAGCCGCACCCTGAAGGACGCGATCAACGAGGCGTTCCGCGACTGGGTGGCCAACGTGGACCGCACGCACTACCTGTTCGGCACCGTCGCCGGGCCGCACCCGTTCCCCGCCCTGGTGCGGGACCTCCAGCGGGTGGTCGGCGTCGAGGCCAGGCGGCAGATCAGGGAGCGCACCGGCCGGCTGCCGGACGCGGCCGTCGCCTGCGTCGGCGGCGGCTCCAACGCCATCGGGCTGTTCCACGCGTTCCTGCCCGACGCGGACGTCCGGCTGGTGGGCTGCGAGGCGGCCGGCCGCGGTCTGGACTCCGGCGAGCACGCCGCGACCCTCACCGCCGGCGAGCCCGGCATCCTGCACGGCTCCCGCAGCTACGTGCTGCAGGACGAGGAGGGCCAGATCACCGAGCCGTACTCGATCTCGGCCGGCCTGGACTACCCGGGGATCGGGCCCGAGCACGCGTACCTGAAGGACACCGAACGGGTCGCGTACCGGCCGGTCACCGACGAGGCGGCGATGCTGGCGCTGCGGCTGCTCTCCCGCACCGAGGGCATCATCCCGGCCATCGAGAGCGCGCACGCGCTGGCCGGTGCCCTGGACGTGGGCCGCGAACTGGGGCCCGACGGGCTCGTGCTGGTCAGCCTCTCCGGGCGCGGTGACAAGGACATGGACACCGCCGCCCGCTATTTCGGGCTGTACGACGCGGAGCAGGCCGGGAACAGCGAGCGCAGCGAGGGAGAGGCGCGATGAGCGAGAGCACGACCGCAGGCCGGACCGGGAGTACGACCCGCACCGGCGTGGAGGCGCTGGGCGCCGCGTTCGCCGCGACCCGCGAGGCCGGCCGGGCCGCCCTCATGGGCTACTTCCCCGCCGGCTTCCCGACCGTGGACGGCGGCATCCGGCTGGCCACCGCCATGGCCGAGGGCGGCTGCGACATCCTGGAGATCGGGCTGCCGCACAGCGATCCGGTGCTGGACGGCCCGGTCATCCAGACCGCCGACGACATCGCGCTGCGCGGCGGCGTCCGGATCGCCGGCGTGCTGCGTACCATCCGCGAGGTGCACGCCGCCACCGGCGTTCCCGTGCTCTGCATGACCTACTGGAACCCGGTCGACCGGTACGGCCCCGAGCGCTTCGCCGCCGAACTCGCCGCCGCGGGCGGCGCCGGCTGCATCCTGCCCGACCTGCCGGTGGAGGAGTCGGAGGCCTGGCGGAAGGCGGCCGCGCAGCACGGCCTGGCCACGGTCTTCGTGGTCGCCCCCAGCAGCCGGGACGAGCGCCTCGCCGCCATCACCTCGGCCGGCAGCGGCTTCGTCTACGCGGCCTCGCTGATGGGCGTCACCGGCACCCGGGAGTCGGTCAGCCGGGAGGCCGCCGACCTGGTACGCCGCACCCGGGCCACCACGCGGCTGCCGGTGTGCGTCGGGCTCGGCGTGTCCAACCCGGCGCAGGCGGCCGAGGTCGCGGCGTTCGCGGACGGGGTGATCGTGGGCTCCGCGTTCGTCAAGCGGGTCCTGGACCACGCCGCGGACGAGGCGGCGGCACTGCGCGAGGTGCGTGCGCTGGCCGGCGAGCTGGCCCGCGGGACGGTCCGCGCCGGCGGGGCCGAATGAGGCCCGCCGGCGGCGCCTGACCAGCCGTCAACCGTGCTCTGAACGCGGGCCGGGGCCCCCGGCCCGCGTTCCGGCCGACCGCCCGCGCCGGGTAGGGTCGTGGGCCATGTGGAGTCAGGGTGACGCGGCGGACTCGGGGGACGACGCAGGGCGAGCAGACCCACGCTGGGAGCCCCCCACGGCCGTTGAGCGGGACCTCTACGACGCCGGGCTGCGCGAGGACTGGGCCGGGTACTTCGAGGCGCTGGCCGCCACTGACCTGTTCCTGTCGCAGTCGCGCGAGCTGTCCGACGCGCTGCCCGACCGCATCCGGTTCAGCCCGTTCCGCGACCCGCGCTTCGACGGTCTGTCGCTCGCCGTCTTCACCCGGGGCATGGTGCCGCCGCCGATCGGCGGCCAGGTCTTCGAGCGGGCGGAGCTGGCCTCGCTGGCCAAGGGCTGGCCCGGCACCGTCCGCTGGCTGGCGGTCAACCCCGGCACCCCGGTGGAGACGTTCCTGCCCGCCGACCCCAAGCGCTGGAAGCGGTACGCCAAGCGCGCCGGCGCCGAGCCGCGGCTGAAGACCCTGTGGACCGGGCCCCGACACGACGCCCTGGCGCACGGCATGGCCTGCGGCGCGCTGCTGCTGGTCAACAACGGCGAGATATGGAACCACCTGGGCTGGCAGTACGGCGGCTACACCGAGGAGAAGACCCGGCTGAAGCACTGGTGGGACATCGCCAGCCGGGAGCAGTGGCAGCGCGCCCAGGAGACCCTGCTGAACGGCGAACTGTCCTCACCGGTGTGGGAGTTCGTGCTGCGGGTGCGGCAGGCGCTGATCCAGGAGTACCGCACCACGCCGGGCGCGGCGCAGTGGCGGGAGACCGCCGAGCGGGTGCTGCTGTCCCGAACGGCCGAACTGGTCGACCAGACCGGCCGGCCGCCCGAGTTCGACCTGGACGCGGACATCGCCCTGGTACAGGGGCTGATCGGCCGGGTGCTGCGCTACGAGGCGCGGTTCCGCGCCGACGGCATCCTCGACGACGACGCCTGCGTCCGCTCCGTGCTGGCCTGGGACTTCGGCCGCGCCTCGGGCATGGCCCGGTGGGGGGTCGGCGCCCGGTTCTGCGACGCCGCGGAGGCGGAGCGGGCGCTACTGCGCGCCGGCGAGGCCGGTCGCAAGGCGTACGCGTCCTGGGGCGACTTCGCCGTCGGCTTCATCCTCGGCCGCTGCCTGCACTTCGACAGCGAGGAGTTCGGCCAGTGGTACACGGACATGGTGGCCGTCCACCGCATCCTGACCACCGACCCGGAGAGCCCCTGGCTCAGCGTCCCGTGGAAGGTCGACTGGGAACGCCCGGAACGGGACCGCGAGCGCCGCTGACCGCGTAACCCAGGCCGGTTGGGGCTGGCTCGTACCGGTGGGACGGCCGTGCCGCCGTGCTGCCGTGACGGGTGAGCACGGCGACCGTCGTCCCGGCACCTTACGGAACGCTGACGTGTCGCGCTCGGCGGGCCGTGCGGCGAGGGTGCGCGGCTAGCGTGACCGGTATGCGCGTACTGGTCACCGGAGGAGCCGGGTTCGTCGGCTCGCACGTCGTGGAGGAACTGCTCGCCCTCGGCCGGGAGCCGGTGGTGCTGGACACCCGAGACCCGGCGCCCGACGCGGCTCCGGTCGCGTGGCTACGGGGCGACGTGCGCGATCCGGACGCTCTGGTGCGGGCGCTGACCGACGTGGACATGGTCTGCCACCAGGCCGCGAAGGTCGGGCTCGGCCGCGACTTCGCCGACGCGCCCGACTACGTGGCGGTCAACGACCTGGGCACCGCACGGCTGCTCGCGGCCATGACGGAGGCCGGGGTGCCGCGCCTGGTGTTGGCCGGCTCGATGGTGGTGTACGGCGAGGGCCGGTACGACTGCGTTCGGCACGGGCGGGTGCGGCCCGGGCCGCGGCGGCCAGAGGACCTGGCGGCCGGCCGGTTCGAGCCGCCGTGCCCGGAGTGCGGCGCGCCGCTGGCGCCGGGCGAGGTCGGCGAGGACGCCCCGACCGACCCGCGGAACGTCTACGCCACCACCAAACTCGCCCAGGAGCATCTCGCGGCGGCCTGGGCACGGGCCACCGGCGGCCGGGCGATCAGCCTGCGCTACCACAACGTCTACGGCGACCGGATGCCGCGTGACACCCCGTACGCGGGGGTCGCGTCGTTCTTCCGCTCCGCGCTGGAACGCGGCGAACGGCCGCGGGTCTTCGAGGACGGGGCGCAGCGGCGCGACTTCGTGCACGTCGAGGACGTCGCGGCGGCCAACGTGGCGGCGCTCGACGCGCTCGCGACGGGCGCCGCCCGGGACGGGGACGGCCGGGACGGGGACGGCGCGCTGCGCGCGTACAACGTGGGCAGCGGCGAACCGCACACGGTGGGCGAGATGGCCCGCGCGCTGGCCGCGGCCTTCGGCGGGCCGGAGCCCGAGGTGACCGGCGAGTACCGGCTCGGCGACGTCCGCCACATCACGGCCACCTCGGCCCGGCTGCGGGCCGAGCTCGGCTGGCGGCCCCGGGTGCCGTTCGCCGAGGGCATGGCCCGCTTCGCCAAGGCCCCGCTGCGCGCGGTCTGAACGGGGCCGAGGGCCAGGGCCCCGCCGCCGGCCGTCGGAGGCGCGGGCGGCGGGGCGGGTTCCGGTCCGCCTCGGCGGTCAGCCGACGAGCGCGTTCTTGTAGAAGATGTTGCAGCGCCGGTCGCCCGTCTCGCCCGAGGCGAAGCCCAGGAAGAGCCGCACCTCGCCGGCCGTCGTCCGGTACAGCGCCATGCCCTCCGGCTCGCGGTGGGTCAGCGTGGAGCCGGCCCCCGTCAGGAAGCTCTCGACAAGCCGGCCGCCGTCGTTGAGGTCCACGCTGTGCACGGTGGAGTTGCCGTCAGGGTTGTCGTCGCTGTAGGCGTCACCAGTGAGCAGGTAGGCGTACTGGCCGTACAGCGTGTACCCCTGGAACGTGCCGAGGCCGGTCGGCAGCGCCACGTCCACCAGCTTGTTCCCGTAGTCGCCGGCGGCCACGTCGGCCACGTCGAACACGGCCATCCGGAAGCCGCCGGCAGTGGAGTCGTAGCGGATCGCCATCCGGTTGTTGACGGTGTCGATCGCGCAGGTCATGGCGTCGGCGCCGGTGACCGGCGTGTGCTTGGTCAGCGCCGAGGAGGTGCGGTCCAGCGTGGTGCCGCTGCTCCAGCGGAAACGGGCCAGCCGGACACCGCGGCCCTCCCCGTTCGTGTCGGTCTCCGTCCACAGGTGGGTGTCGCCGCCGACCGGCTGCGCCGCGAAGGACACGCCGTGGCCGAAGCCGGTGAGGTACATGTAGCCCAGCTCGTTGCCCGAGAAGTCGAGTTGGGTGATGCAGAGGTCGCCGTCCTCGGTGGCGGTGCTGTTGCGGACCTGCGCGACGAAGAGCCGGCGGTTGACGTTGTCGAAGCAGAAGGACTGCTGCACCGTGTCGTTGTGCAGCGGCTTGTGGCGGAACAGGTCGTAGGAGGGCTCGCTCAGCACGAAGCGCTGCGAGGTCGGGAGGGCCGCCGCCGCCCGGCCGGCGCCGAAGCCCACCGCCAGCGACGCTCCCGCGGCCAGACCGCCGCCCGCCCGCAGCAGCCCGCGGCGGTTCATCCATCGTTGCGCGCGCTCTCGTGACACAAAGCCTCCCCGTGAGGTCCGTCCTGGTGCGTGCAATCCACCCGTGCATGATCGACTCGTGCACGATCCAACTGATGATGCACGCAGAGGACGTTGGGGCGACAGAGGGCGTCGCCAGGTTGTCATGTCAAACGCCATTCGGGGGGCGGGGCGCGACTCAGCTCAGCCGGCGGCCGGCAGGATCACCTCGAAACGGCAGCCGCCCGGCACGTTGCGCACCCCGGTGCGGCCGGCGTGCGCCTCGACGATGCCGCGCACGATGGCCAGGCCGAGGCCCGCGCCGGACGGCGGGGTGCGGGCATCGCTGCCGCGCCAGCCCGTGTCGAACACCCGGGGCAGGTCGCCGTCGGGGATGCCGCCGCAGCCGTCCGTCACCGACAGCACCACCGAGCCGGCTCGGCGGCTCGCGGCCACCGCCACCGTGCCGTCGGCCGGCGTGTGGCGGATGGCGTTGACCAGCAGGTTGGCCAGCACCCGGCTCATCTCCTTGCCGTCCACCTCGACCGGCACCGGTTCGACGCCCCGGTCCGCCAGCAGCACGCCACGCTCCCTGGCCAACGGGTCGGCGCCGGCGATGGCGTCGCTGATCAGGTCGTAGGCGGAGACCCGGGTGGGGACGAGGGCCAGCGACCCGGCCTGGATGCGGGAGAGTTCGAACAGGTCGCCGACCATCGCGCTGAGCCGCTCCACCTCGCCGCGGATCTGCCGGTGGTACCGGTCAGGGTCCTCCGCGATGCCGTCCTCCAACGCCTCCGCCATGGCGCGCAACCCGGCCAGTGGCGAGCGCAGATCGTGTGAGATCCAGGCGACCAACTCGCGGCGCGAGGACTCCAGGGCGCGTTCGCGCTCCCGGGACGCGGCCAGACGCTCGCTGGTGTCGGCCAGCTGGCGGGCCAGGGAGGCGAGTTCGGCGGGCATCGGGGCGGTGGGCAGCACGAAGACGCCCGGCGTGCCGGCAGCGCCGGCCACCGCCCCGTCGCGTTCGCCCATCGCCCGGGCCGCCCGTTCCAGCGCCCGGTGCGCGCCGATCACCCAGCGCCCGAGCAGCAGTGCCGTGACGGTCGCGCCGAGCGCGCCCACCAGGCCGACCGTGACGACCACCGCGAGGTCGTGCGCGGACAGGAACATCGCCCAGGCCACCGACAGCGTGCCGGCGAGCATCGCGCCGACCGTGACGGCGACCAGCACGGCCAGCGACACCCCGACCGAACGCCGCCGCACGGCGGTCAGCACCAGCGCGCCCAGCACACCGACGACCGCCGCGCCGACCGCCGCGTACAGCGCGATCAGCGGCAGAGCGCCCAGCAGTTGCCGGAACCCCATCCGCCCTCACCCCTCGTCCGAGTCCGGCGCGTCGAAGCGGTAGCCGACGCCCCACACGGTGGTGATCAGCCGAGGGCTGGCCGGGTCCGCCTCCACCTTGTGCCGCAGCCGTCGCACGTGCACGGTGACCGTGGACAGGTCGCCGAAGTCCCAGCCCCACACCTGGGCCATCAGCTGCTCGCGGCTGAACGCGCGCCCCGGGTGGCGCAGGAAATGGGCCAGCAGATCGAACTCCCGCAGCGTCAGCCGCAGCGGCCCGCGCGCGTCCGCGGCGGTGCGGGCGGCGGGGTCGAGCGTGATGCCGCCGCCCCGCAGCGTCAGGGTGCCCCCGGGCCCCGCCGCACCGCGGGCGCCGGCCCGACGCAGCACCGAGGCGACGCGCAGCACCAACTCACGCGGGCTGAACGGCTTGGTGACGTAGTCGTCGGCGCCGACCTCCAGGCCGAGGATCCGGTCCTCCTCGTCGCCGCGCGCGGTCAGCATCACCACCGGCACCGGGCCGGCCTCGCGCAGCCGTCGGCACACCTGGAGGCCATCGAGTCCGGGCAGCATCAGGTCGAGCACGACCAGATCGGGCGGGTGGGTGGCGGCGCGGGCCAACGCGCCCGGGCCGTCCGCGGCGCGGTCCACGGTGAAACCGGCCCGGTCGAGGTAGCCGGCGACGACCTCGGTGACGGTCGGGTCGTCGTCCACCACCAGGACCCGGCGGGGCGGCCGCTCGGGCCGTTGCACAGGCGCGTTCATGGCGTCGAGTGTCACACCGGGACCGGCGGTCGCGGGGGTGGGCGGCCGGGAGCGGCGACGACGTCAGGGTTTCGTAAGCAGTGGGTGCCCCGATATGTTCCTTTTGTTCTCGTAGGGTTGAGGGGTGATCGACTCTCACTCTGTCCAACCCGCAGGGGGCGACGTGGTGTTGCCCTGTCTGAACGAGGCCGAGGCGCTGCCCTGGGTGCTGGGGCGGATCCCGCGCGGCTGGCGCGCCGTGGTCGTGGACAACGGGTCCACCGACGGCTCGGCCGACATCGCCGCCGGGCTCGGCGCGCAGGTCGTCCACGAGTCCCGGCGCGGTTTCGGCGCCGCCTGCCACGCCGGCCTGCTGGCCGCCGAGGCCGAACTGGTCGCCTTCTGCGACTGCGACGCCTCGCTCGACCCCGCCGAGCTGCCCCGGATCGCCGAGCCGGTGCTCGCGGGCGAGGCGGACCTGGTGCTGGCCCGGCGCCGCCCGACGGCGCGTGGCGCGTGGCCGTTGCACGCCCGGCTCGGGAACCGCGCGTTGTCCCGGATGACGCGCCGGCGCACCGGCGTGCGGCTGCGCGATCTGGGGCCGCTACGGGTCGCCCGGCGGGTCCCGTTGCTCGACCTCGGGCTGACCGACCGGCGCAGCGGCTACCCGTTGCAGATGGTGGTGCGTGCCGCCGACGCGGGCTGGCGCATCCGGGAGACCGAGGTGGCCTACCGGCCGCGCGCCGGCCGCTCCAAGGTGACCGGCACCTGGCGCGGCACCTGGCAGGCGGTGCACGACATGCGGGCGGTGCTGCGGTGACCGCGGGCCTCGCGACGCTGCTGGTCATCGCCAAGGAGCCGGTGCCGGGGCGGGTCAAGACGCGGCTGTGCCCGCCGTTCACGCCGGAGCAGGCGGCGGCGCTCGCCGAGGCGGCGCTGGCCGACACGCTGTGCGCGGCGCTGGACGTACCGGCGCGCCGGCGGGTGCTGGTGCTCGACGGCCGACCTGGGGCCTGGCTGCCGACCGGTTTCGACGTCGTGCCGCAGGCTGGCGGCGGCCTCGACGAGCGCATCGCCGCGGCGTTCGCGGCCTGTGCCGGACCGGCCCTGCTGGTCGGCATGGACACCCCGCAGCTGACGCCCGAGCTGCTGGCCCCGGCCACCCGGCCGGACGCCTGGCCGCTGGGCCGGGCGTGGTTCGGCCCGGCGGCGGACGGCGGCTTCTGGGCGCTGGGGCTGGCGGAGCCCGATCCGGCGCTGGTGCGCGGCGTGCCGATGTCCACGCCGACGACCGGGCTGGCGCAACGGCGCCGGCTGGTCGACGCGGGCCTGGCGGTGGCCGAACTTCCGGTGCTGCGGGACGTGGACACGGCGGCCGACGCCGCGGCGGTGGCCGCCTGCCAGGCGCCCGGCGGCCGGTTCGCCGCCCGCCTCGCCGAGCTGCGGGAGGTCGCGACCCGATGACGCTCACCACCGCGCGGGACGCCGCGGCGGCGGCCTGGGCCGCCGACCCGTACGGCACCGCGCTGGCCGAGGGGCACGGCCCGCTGTCCCTGCGCCGCGCGGACGGCCGCCGGCTGCCGCTCGACGTCGAACGCTGGTGCGCGGACCCCGACGCGGGCGACCGGACGGTGCTGCGCCGCTGTGCCGGCACCGTGCTCGACGTCGGCTGCGGTCCCGGGCGCATGGTCACCGCGCTGGCCCGCGCGGCCCGCCCGGCGCTCGGCATCGACACCGCGCCCGCCGCCGTGGCCCGCACCCGCGGCGACGGCGGTGCGGCGTTGCTGTGCTCGGTCTTCGACGAGCTGCCCGGCGAGGGATGGTGGGGGAGCGTGCTGCTGATGGACGGCAACGTCGGCATCGGCGGCGACGCCGCCGCACTGCTGCGCCGCATACGCCGGCTGGTCACGCCCGGGGGCCTGCTGCTGGCGGAGGCCGACGCGGCGGACGTCGACGAGCGGTTCGAGGTCCGCCTCGACGCCGGCACGGGCCCGGCGGGGCCCGCCTTCCCCTGGGCCCGCGTCGGCCAGGAGGCGCTGCACGCCCACGCGACAGGCACCGGCTGGACCCCCACCGGCCGCTGGACCGTACAGGGCCGCCATTTCCTCGCGTTCCACACCTAGCGCTTGCCGCGCGCTGCACCCCGCTCCCGCGAGGTTGTGGGCGGATGGCGTCGGACATCGTGGTGAACCTGCGCGCCGGCACCCACACACTGACCGAGCCGCCGCGGCTGTCGGACACCGTCGGCGACTCGGGCCGTAACGGGCACGAGGTGATCTACCAGGCCTACGGCTATGGCACGTCCTCCCAGGAGAACGTCACGCTCAGCGGCGGCCGGGAGGTCATCACATGGCGACCCGACCCGCAGGCGGACGGCGTCTGGCAGGCGGAGGTCGGCGACCTCGAGACCCGCCAGCTCTACGTCGACGGCCGGAGAGCCGACAGAGCCCCGCGCGGGGCGGGGTTGCCGGGCGGGGTGGTGACGACGGACACCGGCTACGTCACCGACAGCACCCTGCCGCAGTCCTGGCGCGATCCACAGGACATGGAGTTCGTCTGGACCACCCCCTTCTGGGCGGAGGGCCGCTGTGGTGTCGCCGACATCACCGGCGACGAGCGGCAAACCGTCATCACCATGGACCAGCCCTGTTGGCGACTGGCCCGAAGCCTGTACGAGGAGGGCGGGGACGGCACCGGCGAGCCGCCGGAGCCGCTGGCCGGCCCGACGAGCATCGAGAACAGCCCGAGCTTCCTCGGCCAGCCCGGCAGCTGGTACCTGGACCGCTCGCGCCCCGGTCACCACATGCTGCTCTACGTCCCGCGCGACGGGGAGGACATGCGCGACGCGCAGGTCGTCGCGCCGGTCCTTGAGACGGTGGTCGACGGCACAGGACACTTCGGTAGCCCCCTGCACGACATCACCTTCCGCGGGCTGACGTTCGCCCACGCGACGTGGCTGGAACCGAGCACCGACGCCGGCTTCGTCTCCGCCTGGAGCATGTACAAGCGGCCGGACCAGGAGACGTGGCTGACCGTGCCGGGCAACGTCCGCTTCCGCACCGCGAAGCGCATCACGCTGGAGGGCAACCGCTTCGTGCATCTGGGGGCGCAGACAGTGGAGTTCTCCGAGAGCAGTTCGGACATCGTCGTCGAGGGCAACGAGATCACGGATGTCTCGGACGGCGGGATCCTGATGGGCGTGGTGTTGCCGGACACCGAGGGCACCAACCGCGGCAACCGGATCACCGACAACTTGATCCACCACGTCGGCGTCGAGTACCGGGGGGCCTCCGGAATCTGGACCACCGCGACCCAGGACACGACCGTCGCGCACAACCAGGTCAACGACGTCCCGTACACCGGCATCCTCAGCGGCCCCAACCCCGATCTGCGGAACCTGGCTCAAGGCAACCGCATCATCGGCAACCGGGTGTTCGACACCAACCTCGTACTGAGCGACGGCGGCGGCATCTACCTGCGCGGCGACCAGGGCAGCTCCTATGCCGACGGCGCCGTCCTGAGCGGCAACGCGGTCACCAACGAGGGGCGGGACCTGTTCAGCATCGGTCTGTACACCGATGACACCACCAACTGGGCCACCGTCCTCGACAACGCCGTCTTCGGCTATCCCGCCTCCATCGGCGGCTGCGACGAACTCCCCGACCGGCCAGTGAGCAACATCCGCTACACCGGAAACTTCTGGGACGACGCACTGCCCGAGTACCTGGAGCGTCGGCCGATCCCGGGCGCGTGGCCCTGTGGCGACCCGCACGACGTGACGTTCGAGGAGAACACCCGGCTGCCGACGGAGGATCCCGCACAGGCGTGCGCGGCCAACGCGGCCTGCGCCGCCATCCTCGACAACGCGGGCCCTCGCGCGCCCTACCGTGAGCCCTTCGGCCTCGACTGACGAGCCCTCGCCGCCCGGCCCGGCGACACGGGTCGCGGCAGGGGACGAGCCCGGGCCTCCACCAACGGCCCACCCACCACAAGGGCCGCACGAAGCCACGGCGAATCAGTCAGAAGACGAGACCAGTAGTCGTTCGGGAACGCTGGCCGTGAGGTCCGGCCGGGGTCGGGTGGTCACGGATGAGCGAGACCGCGACCGCCAACGGGTCTGCTCGTTAGGCCATTCGAGGCCCCAGCTCCTCCGCGTTGGCACCTCCGGTTGATGCCGCGGCCCTCACCTTCATGGAGGTCATGGAGGCGGCATCGACTGTGACGTCCGGCGAAGGGCCCGCCCGTAGGCGGCCTTCGCGCGTGGCGCGAGAGCGCCGCGAGGCGCCGGAGCGCCGCCTACGGGCCCGGAGAGTCCTTCGCTCGGCGCGTCAGGGCGGTGGCGGCCGCCGCGGAGACCGTGGTGGCGATCAGGATCGCGAGCAGGAGCAGCAGCAGGTTGCGCGGGTAGTCCAGCGGCAGCTCGGTCGGGTTGCGGGGCGTCCCCGGGCGGAGCAGCGGCGGCAACGCGACCAGCGTGACGCAGCCGGCCACCAGCAGCCCGGCGCGCAGCGCGCGCCGAGCGCCCCGCAGCCGCCCCAGCGTCAGGCCGACCAGCAGCACCAGCGGCGCCAACACCAGATCGTGCACCAGCAGAGCCGCCAGCAGCCAGTACGCCACCCCCCGCGCCGTGCCCGCGCTCGTCTCACCGAGCAGCAGCCAGCCGCCCCACACCAGCAGCCCGAGCCCGGCCGCGCCGAGCGCCCCGCGCGCCACCGTCACGCGCCTCGCCCGCGTCATACCAGCACCTCGATCCGGGAGACCCACTTCGTCTGCCACACCCCAGGCCGGTTCGGCGCGATGATCCGCGCCGGGAAGCCGTGGTCCGCCGACAGCTCGGCGCCGTTCAGCCGCAGCGCCAGCAGCGTCAGCGGGTCGCGGGTGTACGCGGCCGGCATCTCCATCTCGCGATAGCCGCCGCGGGTCTGCAACGACACGACGCGCACCGCCGAGCCGTCCGGCGCGCCCGCCCGGTCCAGCAGGTCCGCGAGCCGCACGCCCGTCCATTCCGCCGACGCGCTCCAGCCCTCCACGCAGGCGATCGGCAGCCGCGCCGTGTGCTGCGGCAGCGCGCCCAGCTCCACCAGTGTCAGCTCGTAGCCCCGCGGGCCGGCGACCCGTAGCCGCCAGGCGTCGGCCGCCATCGCCGCCGGGTCTATGCCCGCCTCGGCCGCGGTGCGGTTCACCGGCAGGCCCTGCCGCGCGTGGTCGGCGTCGCGCGGCGCCAGCAGCGTGAGCTGCCGCAGCGGCGCGAACGTCTGGCCCGCGGTCACCACGGTCACGGTGCCCACGGCCGCTCCCAGCCCCAGCAGCAGCGAGCGCCGCTCCCGGGCGTCCGGGTCCGCGCCGGCGGGCGCCCGCCGCCAGTGCTCGGCGATCAGCGGGGCCTTCGCCGCCAGGTGCAACAGCAGCGATCCGGCCAGCACCCAGGCCAGCGCCCAGTGCACCGGCCGGAAGGAGAAGGGGAAGGCGTACCACTGGAAGATGTTCAGCAGCCCGAGCAGCACCTCGAGCAGCGCCGTCGACACCAGCACCGCGATGGACAGCCGCTCCAGCGCGTGCCCCGGCGAACGCACCGGGGGCCAGACGAAAAGCCGCGGGTAGACCGTCCACAACTTGCCCAGCAGCAGCGGCACCAGCGCGAGGCCGGTGACCACGTGCAGGCCCTGGCTCACCCGATAGCCCCACACCGGGCGGGTCGGCAGATGTGGCGCCAGCCAGCCGGGCGGCCGCTGCAGGCCGTGGCTGATCAGCCCGGTCAGGAGGCAGACCAGGACCGCCGCACCCAGCCAGCGGCCAATCACCGTCGCGGTGCGGGGGTCGTGCAGCCGACCGCGGAACCGGGGCAGCAGCGCTGGCCCTTCTGGCGGCCCGTTCCGAAGACGCCCGCGTCGTCGCATCGCCACGCCCCTCACCAGTGCGTCGTCAGCAGATGGTTGACGGTCAGCGCGAGCACCGCCTGAGCGGCCAGCCACCACCGGGCCCGCCGCGCGGGGAGCAGCGCGGTGGCCGGCAGCAGCCACACCAGGAACGGCAGCCAGATCCGCTCCGTCTCCGCCTTGCTCATCCCGGACACGTCGGCGACCAGCATCGCCAGCGCCGCCGCCGCGACGAGTCCGAGCAGCGCTGCGCGCCCCCGAACGGCCCGGCCGGCGCGCAGCGCGCCGAGGGCGCCCCGGGCCGCGCCCGGCAGCGCGACCGCCGACCGGCGCAGCGCGGCCACCGTGGCCAGCCCGCCGGTCAGCACCTGGGCGGCGTAGTTGGCCCACACGAAGTAGGCGTACGGCCGGTGCTCGGCGACACCCTGGTAGTAGCGCTCCACCAGGGTCGTGTAGCCCTCGTACCACCAGAACCCGGCGGCGCTGAAGGCCACCACCCACGGCACCATGCCGACCAGCAGGTAGGGCAGCGGGCGCCAGTCGCGCGCCAGCAGCATGACCGCCACACCCACCACCGCCATCAGCGTCAGGCCGTAGGAGAGGTACAGCAGCAGGCCGAAGAGCAGCCCGGAGCCCAGCCCCGCGACGCGCGGGGCTCGCACCGTCCCGGTGGCGGCCAGTGCCAGCAGTGCGAGGGCCCAGGCGGCCACCGCGGCGAAGTAGCCGTCCGCCGACACCCCCATCCAGACGGCCGCCGGCGCCAGCACCAGGAACGGCGCCGCCCGCCGGGCCAGCCGCTCTCCCCGGTCGGGACCCGACAGCGCGCGCACGGTCACCAGCACGGCCACCGCCGTGCTGGCCGCCACGGTCACGCAGAACGCCGCGGCCCAGCCGCCCCCGCCCAGGCCGATCCGGTCGAGGCCGACGAAGGTCAGGGTGGCGCCGGGGGGATGCCCCGCGACATGGGCGGGCCAGTTGTGGTCCGGTGACCCCATGAGGATGTGGTCGGTGAACGTGCTCAGGAAGTGCCGGACGTCCGCGCCGTTCCACAGCTCCTCGTCGTTGACGGTCTGGAGGTACTCCGACTTCTGGTAGAAGCGGTTCGCCACCCCGTCCCGCCAGCCGTCCACCAGCGCCAGCGACCAGATCCAGGCCATCGAACCGCCCCAGGTGGCGGCCAGCAGCCGGCGCCAGCGCAGCCGCCGGGCGACGGTAGGGCCGTACAGCACGACCAGCGCGGCCACCGCCAGGGCGGCCGGGGTGCCGGGGCCCAGATGCGGGTCCACGTGGGCGTGGACCGGCGGAAAGCGCAGGATCAGCCGGTTCCGTTCGTTGATCGCGGAGCCGATCACGGCGGCCAGGGCGAACAGCGCCGCCGCCAGGACGACGGCGAGCAGGTCGGCCCGGTCCCGTGACGCGGCCCGCGACATCGCGCGCCGAGGCGGTGTCGTCCGCGTCGGCCGCGTGGTCGGCGAGGGCTGCGCCGGTGAGGGCTGCGTCGTCGAGGTCCGGGGACCGGACGCCTGGGGAGTGGTCACCCGGTTGACGCTAGGTGGGCCGGAGCCGCGAACCGCACGTCAACCGGCGGACGTCACCGCTTCGTCAGATCCGGCCCAAGGCCGCCGCGCCCCCGTGTCCTGCCAGGGCCGGGTTCGTTGGCACGGGCGTGAGCAAGAAGAACCGTGACGGAAAGAACACCGCCCGTGAGCGGCTGCGGCAGGAGCGCGAGCGGGAGCAGATGAGGGAGCGGCGGCTGCGGCTGGCCAAGGTGGTCGGGGCGACCGTCCTGGTGCTGGGCGTGGCCACGGCGGCCGGGGTCTTCGCCGCGGCCCAGGACGGCGGTGGCGACGACGGCGGCGGCGACGGGCAGGACGCCGCGCCGATCAGCGTCGGCGAGCCCGGCACCCCGACGCTCACCGTCTACGAGGACTTCCGCTGCCCGGCGTGCGCGGGGTTCGAGGACGCCTTCCGCGACACCATCCACGAGCTCACGGAGGAGGGGCGGCTCCAGGTCGACTACCACCTGGTCACCATCATCGACGGCAACATGGGCGGCACCGGCTCGAAGAACGCCGCCAACGCCGCCGCCTGCGCGCGGGACGCCGAACGGTTCACGGAGTACCACGACGTCCTCTACCGCAACCAGCCGGAGGAGACCGACGACGCCTTCGCCGACAAGGACCACCTCATCGAGCTCGCCGGCGAGGTGGAGGGCCTCGACGACCAGGAGTTCCGCGACTGCGTGAAGAGTGGCCGGCACGACGAGTGGGTCAGCCAGTCCACCGCCGACTTCCACTATTCCGACTACAACGCGACGCCGACGGTCCTGTTGAACGGCGAGGACGTCTACGGCGACGTCGAGGATCCGCTCACCCCGGAGCGGCTGCGGGAGCGGGTGGAGGAGCTGGCCGCCGGCTGAATCCGGGGCCGGCGATCACCGAGCGCGCGCCAAAGCGGACACTCGGTGACACAGTGGACGATCTCCGGGCGCGGATTCCCTGGCGGGCGCCCGCACGGTAGCGTCGGACCCACCATGGAGATTCTTGCCTCTATTCCCAGCCCGAGCGAGAGCGAGATCCACCTCGGGCCGTTCCCGTTGCGCGGCTATGCCCTGTGCATCATCGTCGGCGTCTTCCTGGCCATCTGGTTGGGCGGCCGGCGCTGGGTCGAGCGCGGCGGGCGGCCCGGCACGGTCGCCGACGTCGCCGTCTGGGCGGTGCCGTTCGGCCTGCTCGGGGCCCGGGTCTACCACGTCGTCACCGACTACCAGCTGTACTTCGGGGACGGTCGCGACTGGGTGGACGCGTTCCAGATCTGGGACGGCGGCATCGGGATCTGGGGCGCGATCGCGGGCGGCGCGCTGGGCGCGTGGATCGCGTGCCGGCGGCGCGGCATCGCGCTGCCGCCGATGGCGGACGCCCTCGCCCCCGGGATCGCCTTCGCGCAGGCGATCGGGCGCTGGGGCAACTGGTTCAACCAGGAGCTGTACGGTCGCTCGACGGATCTCCCCTGGGCGGTGGAGATCGACAACGGTCAGCACACCGGCACGTTCCACCCGACATTCCTGTACGAGTCGCTGTGGTGCCTCGGCGTCGGCGTCCTGTTGATCTGGGCCGACCGCCGGTTCCGGCTCGGCCACGGTCGGACGTTCGCGCTGTACGTCGCGGCCTACACCGTCGGCCGGTTCTGGATCGAATCGCTGCGGATCGACGAGGCCCACGAGTTCCTCGGCATGCGGCTGAACAACTGGACCTCGGTCGTGGTCTTCCTGGCCGCCGTGGCCTACCTGGTGATCTCCGCCCGACGCCGCCCCGGCCGCGAGAAGGACGTCGAACCGGACACCGACGCCGACGGCGGTGCCGCGGCCTCGGTCGAGGCGGACGCCTCGGACCAGGCCGGTGAGGGTGACGAGGCGGGCAAGGCTGACGAGGACGCGGAGGACCCGGCGGACGGCGACGTGACGAAGGCCGCGCCGGTCGCCATGACGAAGGTCGCACCGGTCGACGAGACCGCCAGCGAGACGACAGACGACGCGGACGCCGACGTCACGCCCGACCCCGAGCCGGCCGAGCCGAAGGATGCCGGGGACGAGCCCACGGAGCCGGTGACCGCCGACGCGGCGACGGACGGCGCGGACGCAGAGGACTCCGGGGACTCCGAGGACTCAGGGTCAGAGACCGTCGCCGCCAGCGACCGCCCCGCCGGTACCAAGCCGCGGGGGCGCTGACCCCGGCGGTCGCGCGACCGTACCCAGGGACCGGCCCGGCGGCGTGCCAGGCTGTGAGCCGGAGGAAGCCATGCCCGGATCAGCCGAGGCGCACCACCGCCACCGCGACGTCACCGGCGGGTGGCTGCGCCCCGCCGTCTTCGGCGCCATGGACGGGCTGGTCTCGAACCTGGGCCTGGTCAGCGGCGTCGCCGGCAGCTCGGCCGACTCCCGGGCCGTCGCGATCGCCGGCCTGGCCGGCCTCGCCGCGGGCGCGTTCTCCATGGCCGCGGGGGAGTACACCTCGGTGGCCTCGCAGCGCGAGCTGGTGCTCGCCGAACTGGACGTCGAACGGCGCGAGCTCCGGCAGCACCCGGATGCCGAGCTGGCCGAGCTCGCCGAGGTCTACGTCTCCCGCGGGGTGGAGCCCGAGCTGGCCCACGAGGTCGCCAGGCAGCTGTCCGTCGACCCCGACCAGGCGCTCGAACTGCATGCCCGCGAGGAGCTGGGCGTGGCCCCCGACGATTTGCCCTCGCCGCCGCTCGCCGCCGCCGCCTCGTTCGCCGCCTTCGCGCTCGGCGCGTTGCTCCCGGTGCTGCCGTATCTGCTGGGGGCGACCGCGCTGTGGCCGGCCGCGGTGCTGGCGCTGGCCGGGCTCTTCCTCTGCGGCGCGCTGGTGGCCCGGGTGACGGCCAGACCGTGGTGGTTCGGCGGGCTGCGGCAGCTGGGTCTCGGCGCCGCCGCCGCGGCCCTCAGCTACGGCCTGGGCTCCCTCTTCGGCACCGCCGTCGGCTAGCCCGGACACGCCCTCGGGAATACCCCGCCCGGGTCACCACGCTATGTCATCCGGGTGTGGTTCTTGGGTAAGCTTTGTTTCCTGAGGGTTTCAGGTCGTAGACGTGGGGCATGAGCCACGCAGCCGCGAGCAGCGACGCCGCGCCGACCCCGAGCCCTGGGCGGTAGATCCCGCCGTCGCCGGTAGCGCCATCAGCGGTGCCAAGTCCGTATCGTGGACAGTGCTTACCGCTTCCCGGCATCCGGGCCCATTGTGTTACCTGTACGTTTAATTTCATCTCCTTGCCAGGGCCAGCGTCGTCCCTCGGAATCACCACGCACCGACGACGACGGGAGAGCCGATGCGTTCAGCGTCCCACCCGGCACCGCAGGGGATGTACGACCCTCGCCATGAGCACGATGCGTGCGGCGTGGGCTTCGTCGCCACGCTCACCGGCGAGCCCAGCCATGCGCTGGTCGACCAGGCGCTGACCGTGCTGCGCAATCTCGAGCATCGCGGGGCCACCGGATCCGACCCGGACACGGGCGACGGCGCGGGCATCCTCATGCAGGTCCCCGACGCCTTCCTGCGCGCCACCGTGCCCTTCGCGCTGCCCCCGGCCGGCGGCTACGCCGTCGGCATCGCGTTCCTGCCCTCCGACCAGGACGAGGCGGCCGCGGCCGTCGCCGCGGTGGAGGGCCTGGCGGCCGACGAGGGCCTGGCCGTGCTCGGCTGGCGTGACGTGCCCGTGGCGCCCGAGCTGCTCGGCGCCGCGGCCCGGGAGACCATGCCGTCCTTCCGTCAGCTGTTCCTGGCCGACACCACGCCCGCCGCCGACGGTGCGGGCGAGCCCCGGACCGGGCTGGAGCTCGACCGCCGGGTCTTCGTGCTGCGCAAGCGCGCCGAACACGAGGCCGGCGTCTACTTCCCCTCGCTGTCCGCCCGCACCCTCGTCTACAAGGGCATGCTCACCACGGGGCAGCTGGAGCCGTTCTTCCCCGACCTGTCCGACCGGCGGCTGGCCAGTGCCATCGCCCTGGTGCACTCGCGGTTCTCCACCAACACCTTTCCGAGCTGGCCGCTGGCCCACCCGTACCGTTTCGTCGCCCACAACGGCGAGATCAACACCGTGCAGGGCAACCGCAACTGGATGCGCGCCCGGGAGTCGCAGCTGGTCAGCGACCTGTTCGGCGGCCAGGAGACGCTGGACCGGATCTTCCCGGTCTGCACCCCTGGCGCGTCGGACTCCGCCACGTTCGACGAGGTGCTGGAGCTGCTGCACCTGGGCGGGCGCTCGCTGCCGCACGCGGTGCTGATGATGGTGCCCGAGGCGTGGGAGAACCACGAGTCGATGGACCCCGCCCGCCGGGCGTTCTACCAGTTCCACTCGACGATCATGGAGCCGTGGGACGGCCCCGCCTGCGTCACCTTCACCGACGGCACCCGGGTCGGCGCCGTGCTCGACCGGAACGGTCTGCGCCCCAGCCGCTACTGGGTCACCGACGACGGCCTGGTGGTGCTGTCCTCCGAGGTCGGCGTGCTGGACATCGAGCCGTCCCGGGTGGTCCGCAAGGGCCGCCTGCAGCCGGGCCGGATGTTCCTGGTGGACACCGCCGAGCGCCGCATCATCGAGGACGACGAGATCAAGGCGACGCTGGCGGCCGAGCACCCCTACGGCGAATGGCTCCAGGCCGGCCTGATCGACCTGGTCGACCTGCCGGACCGCGAGCACGTGGTGCACACCCACGCCTCGGTCACCCGCCGGCAGCAGACCTTCGGCTACACCGAGGAGGAGCTGCGGATCCTGCTGGCCCCGATGGCCAGGACCGGCGCCGAGCCGATCGGCTCGATGGGCACCGACACCCCCATCGCCGCGCTCTCCGACCGTCCCCGGTTGATCTTCGACTACTTCAGCCAGCTGTTCGCGCAGGTCACCAACCCGCCGCTGGACGCCATCAGGGAGGAGCTGGTCACCTCCCTGTACTCCTCGCTCGGCCCGGAGAGCAACCTGCTGGAGGCCACCCCGGCGTCCTGTCGCAGCGTGACCCTGCCGTTCCCGGTGATCGACAACGACGAGCTGGCCAAGTTGATCCACATCAACGCCGACGGCGACCTGCCCGGTTTCGCCGCCGCCACGCTCTCCGGCCTGTACCGGGTGGCCGGCGGCGGCGAGGTGCTGGCCGCCCGGCTGGCCGAGATCTGTGCGGAGGCGGACGCCGCCATCGCCGACGGCGCCCGGCTGCTGGTGCTCTCCGACCGGCACTCGGACGCCGAGCACGCCCCCATCCCGTCGCTGTTGCTCACCTCGGCCGTGCACCACCACCTGATCCGCACCAAGCAGCGGACCCAGGTCGGGCTGCTGGTGGAGGCCGGCGACGTGCGCGAGGTGCACCACGTCGCGCTGCTCATCGGTTACGGCGCCGCCGCGGTGAACCCCTACCTGGCGATGGAGTCGGTGGAGGACCTGGCAGGACGCGGCACCTACCTGCCGGGCGACGACCCCGTCCTCGCCATCCGCAACCTCATCAAGGCGCTCGGCAAGGGCGTGCTGAAGGTGATGTCCAAGATGGGCATCTCCACCGTCGCCTCCTACCGCGGCGCCCAGGTCTTCGAGGCCGTCGGCCTGGACCCGGACTTCGTGGACGCCTACTTCCACGGCACCACGACCAAGATCGGCGGCATCGGCCTGGACGTCGTCGCCCGCGAGGTCGCCGCCCGGCACGCCGCGGCCTATCCGGCCTCCGGCGTCGCGCCGGCGCACCGCGATCTGGAGATCGGTGGCGAGTACCAGTGGCGTCGTGAGGGCGAGCCGCACCTGTTCGACCCGGAGACCGTCTTCCGGCTCCAGCACGCCACCCGCGAGCGTCGCTTCGACATCTTCCGGCAGTACACCGACCGGGTGAACGAGCAGTCCGAGCGGCTGATGACGCTGCGCGGCCTGTTCCGGCTGAAGGAGGGCGAGCGCCCGCCGGTGCCGCTGGAGGAGGTCGAGCCGGTCAGCGAGATCGTCCGGCGCTTCTCCACCGGCGCGATGAGCTACGGCTCCATCTCCAAGGAGGCGCACGAGACCCTGGCCATCGCCATGAACCGGCTCGGCGCCAAGTCGAACACCGGCGAGGGCGGCGAGGACCCGGACCGCCTGGTGGACCCGGAGCGGCGCAGCGCCATCAAGCAGGTCGCCTCCGGCCGCTTCGGCGTGACCAGCGAGTACCTGGTCAACGCCGACGACATCCAGATCAAGATGGCGCAGGGCGCCAAGCCGGGCGAGGGTGGCCAGCTGCCGGGCCCCAAGGTGTACCCGTGGGTGGCGAAGACCCGGCACTCCACGCCGGGCGTCGGCCTGATCTCCCCGCCTCCGCACCACGACATCTACTCCATCGAGGATCTCGCCCAGCTGATCCATGATCTGAAGAACGCCAACCCGGCGGCGCGAATCCACGTCAAGCTGGTCTCCGAGGTCGGCGTCGGCACCGTCGCCGCCGGCGTGTCCAAGGCGCACGCCGATGTGGTGCTGATCTCGGGGCACGACGGCGGCACCGGCGCGTCCCCGCTGACCTCGCTGAAGCACGCCGGCGGCCCGTGGGAGCTCGGCCTGGCCGAAACGCAGCAGACGCTGCTGCTCAACGGGCTGCGCGACCGGATCGTGGTGCAGACCGACGGCCAGCTCAAGACCGGCCGCGACGTGCTGATCGCCGCGCTGCTCGGCGCCGAGGAGTTCGGCTTCGCCACCGCGCCGCTGGTCGTCTCCGGCTGCATCCTGATGCGGGTGTGCCACCTGGACACCTGTCCGGTCGGCATCGCCACCCAGAACCCGGTGCTGCGCGAGCGGTTCTCCGGCAAGCCGGAGTTCGTGATCACCTTCTTCGAGTACATCGCGGAGGAGGTCCGCGCCCTGCTCGCCGAGCTGGGCTTCCGTACCCTGGCCGAGGCGGTCGGCCACGCGGAGCTGCTCGACGTCTCCCGCGCCGTGGACCACTGGAAGGCCGAGGGTCTCGACCTCGCGCCGCTGCTCTACGTGCCCGAGCTGCCCGAGGGCGCCGCCCGGCACCGCACCACCGAACAGGACCACGGGCTGGGTAAGGCCCTGGACAACGAGCTGATCCGGCTCTCCGCCGACGCGCTGTCCGCGGAGACCCCCGAGGATGCCCAGCCGGTGCGCGCGCAGCTCGCCATCCGCAACATCAACCGCACCGTCGGCACCATGCTCGGCCACGCCGTGACCAAGCGGTTCGGCGGCGTCGGCCTGCCGCAGGACACCATCGACATCACCTTCACCGGCTCCGCCGGGCAGTCCTTCGGGGCGTTCCTGCCGCGCGGCGTCACGTTGCGCCTGGAGGGCGACACCAACGACTACGTCGGCAAGGGCCTCTCCGGCGGCCGGCTGGTGGTCCGCCCCGACCGGGGCGCCGACCATCTGCCCGAGTACTCGGTGATCGCCGGCAACACCATCGCGTACGGCGCCACCGACGGCGAGATCTTCCTGCGCGGCCGGGTCGGCGAGCGGTTCTGTGTGCGCAACTCGGGCGCGGTGGTCGTCGCCGAGGGGGTCGGCGACCACGGCTGCGAGTACATGACCGGTGGCCGGGCCGTGGTGCTCGGCCGGACCGGCCGGAACTTCGCGGCCGGTATGTCCGGCGGCATCGCGTACGTCATCGACCTGGACCCCCAGCACGTGAACCCGGGGTTCGTTGGCGTCGAGCCGCTCGACGAGACCGACCGGACGTGGCTGCACGAGGTAGTGCGCCGGCACGCCGAGGAGACCGGCTCCACCGTCGCCGACGCCCTGCTGAAGGACTGGGACCAGGCGCTGACCCGGTTCAGCAAGATCATGCCCACCACCTACAAGGCCGTGCTCGCCGCCAAGGACGCCGCCGAACGGGCCGGACTGAGCGAATCCGAGACCCACGAGAAGATGATGGAGGCGGCGAATGGCTGACCCGAAGGGCTTCCTCTCCACCACCGAGCGGGAGGCCGCGCGCACCCGTCCGGTCGCCGAGCGGGTCAGGGACTGGAACGAGGTCTACGTCCCCGGATCGCTGCTGCCGGTCATCAGCAAGCAGGCCGGGCGCTGCATGGACTGCGGCATCCCGTTCTGCCACAACGGCTGCCCGCTGGGGAACCTCATCCCCGAGTGGAACGACTACGCCTACCGCGGCGACTGGGAGGCCGCCAGCGAGCGGCTGCACGCCACCAACAACTTCCCGGAGTTCACCGGCCGGCTGTGTCCGGCGCCGTGCGAGTCCGCCTGTGTGCTGGGCATCAACCAGCCCGCGGTGACCATCAAGAACGTCGAGGTCACCATCATCGACAAGGCGTGGGAGGCCGGGCACGTCACCCCGCAGCCGCCGCAGCGGCTGACCGGCAAGACCGTCGCGGTGATCGGCTCGGGCCCCGCCGGCCTCGCCGCCGCCCAGCAGCTGACCCGCGCCGGCCACACCGTCGCGGTCTACGAGCGGGCCGACCGCATCGGCGGGCTGCTGCGCTACGGCATCCCCGAGTTCAAGATGGAGAAGCGCCATCTGAACCGGCGCGTCGAGCAGATGCGCACCGAGGGCACCAAGTTCCGCACCGGCGTGGAGATCGGCCGCGACATCGAGGCGAAGAAGCTGCGCAAGCGGTACGACGCGGTGGTCATCGCCGCCGGCGCCACCACCGCGCGCGACCTGCCGGTGCCGGGCCGGGAGCTGACCGGCGTGTACCAGGCCATGGAGTACCTGCCGCTGGCCAACAAGGTGCAGGAGGGCGACCTCGTCTCCCCGCCGATCTCCGCCGAGGGCAAGCACGTGGTGGTCATCGGCGGCGGCGACACCGGCGCCGACTGCGTGGGCACCGCGCATCGCCAGGGCGCGGCCTCCGTCACCCAGCTGGAGATCATGCCCCGACCCGGCGACGCCCGGCCGGGACACCAGCCGTGGCCCACGTACCCGATGACGTACAAGGTCACCTCGGCGCACGAGGAGGGCGGCGAGCGGGTCTACTCCGTCTCCACCACCCATTTCGAGGGCGACGAACAGGGCAACGTGCGCTACCTGCACCTCGTCGAGGTGGAGTTCGTGGACGGGAAGCTCACCCCACAGCCGGGCACCGAGCGGCGCATCCCCGCTGACCTGGTCACCCTCGCCATGGGCTTCACCGGCACCGACCGGGAGAACGGCCTGGTGGAGCAGTTCGGCCTGGAGCTCGACCAGCGCGGCAACATCGCCCGCGACGCCGAGTACGCCACCAGCGTGCCGGGCGTCTTCGCGGCGGGCGACGCGGGGCGCGGCCAGTCGCTGATCGTCTGGGCCATCGCCGAGGGGCGCGCCGCCGCCCGCGGCGTGGACCGCTTCCTGTCCGGCGGCGAGTCCTCGTTGCCCTACCCGATCCGCCCGACCGACCGGGCGCTCGCGGTCTAGCGGCGGGTCTGGCGGCGGCGCCCGCGCCGGCCGCTCACGTCGTTCCGTACAGTGTCGTACGGACGCACGCGGCGCCCGCCCCGCTCTCGGCGGGGCGGGCGCCGTGACTCACCGCAGGTCGCTCGACAACTCCTCGCCGGTGCCCGCGTCCACGACCGTACGGTCGCCCAGGTCGGCATCCAGCGACAGCTCCACTTCCTCCAGGAGCAATTGGTCGGTGCAGACGTCGGCCTCGGGGTCCGGCTGGGTCCAGCCGCCGACGATCACCAGGTCGTCGGTCTCGTCCAGCCACGCTCCCCAGTCCAGATCGCACGACCCGCGCCCCACGGTCACGGTGATGGTGTCGTCGTTGGGCCCGGCGTCCGAGACCAGCTCGAGGACGGCGTCGTCCGTGGGGGGCGTGACGCCGGTGACGTCCGGCCACTGCGTGGCGATCTGCTCGACCCGTTGCCCGAACTGCTCCTCGGTCATGCTCGGAGAGGTGTCGGCCGGCTCGCCGCCCCCGCCGCCATCACCAGCGCCGTCGGTACCGCCGCCACCGCTGCTCGCGGCGCCACTCCCGGTGTCGCCGTCCGAGCCCTCCTCGCCGCATCCGGCCAACAGCAGACCGACCACGGCCACCAACGGGACGATCGCTCGCCTGTTCATGGGTTACCTCCTTGGCTCGTTTCGTCCTTGGCTCGCTCCGGTGCGCACATGGATGTGACGGGGCGCGCCGTCGACGGGTTCCGACCGGTTCCCACCCGCGCCCGGCCACCGGCCTGGACCTCCGGCGGCCTCAGTGGTCTACACCACAATCGGTGCCGTTCCGTGATGTCGTGACCTGGCTCGTCTGAGTCCGCGCTGTCACAATCGACGCTCAGTCGGGCTCATTGATCTAGACCAGGAGGGGACCGGCCATGCCGCTTTCACCAGGGGGGCACCATTCCCATCGCCGGACGCGTCGCGCCCTCGCCGCCGCGGCGGCGCTCTCCCTCGGCCTGCTGACCGCCTGCGGCGGGGACGACGGCGGCGACGGGGACAGCGAGTCCCTCGACGTGTGGATCATGGAGGGGACCAACCCCGACGCCGACCCCTACGTCAGGGACCTCAAGGCGGCGTTCAAGGAGCAGACCGGCGCCGACCTGAACATCGAGTTCATCCAGTGGGCCGACGCGCACGACCGGATCACCCGGGCGATGGCCGCCGACGAACTCCCCGACGTGGCCGAGATCGGCAGCACCTGGGCCGCGGAGTTCGGCGCGGCCGGTGCGCTGGCGGACCTGTCGGAGAACATCGAGGCGGACGGCCTCGGCGACGACCTGGTGCCCGCCCTTCAGGAGGCGGCCACCGTGGACGGCGCCATGTACGGCATGCCCTGGTACGCCGGCACCCGCTCGCTGATGTACCGCGCCGACGTCTTCGAGGAGCACGGCCTGGAGCCGCCCACCACCTGGGACGAACTGCGCGACGTGGCCCTTGAGCTGAAGGACCTGGAACCGGAGATGATCCCGTTCCCGGTGATCGGCGGCGGCGAGTACAGCGTGGACGCGTTCATCTGGGGCGCGGGCGGCAACATCGCGGAGCAGACCGGCGACGGCGAGTGGCAGGCCACGATCAACGAGCCGGCCGCCGTCGAGGGCATCGAGTACTACACCTCGCTGGCCACCGAGGACGACCTGTCGGTCGCCGCGGCCGACACCTGGGACGAGGTCGACCAGCTCCAGTCGTTCCAGGACGGCGAGGCCGCCATGGTCATCAACGGTAACTGGACCGTGGCCACGCTGCTGGAGGCCGACCCGGCCTGGGAGGACAAGCTCGGCGTCGTGCCGATCCCGGGTCAGGAGGAGGGCTACAGCCCGTCGTTCGTCGGCGGCTCGCTGCTCGGTGACTTCAACAGTGACGACCCCGAGCTGTCATGGGAGCTCATCAAGATGATGAGCACCGGCGAATACGCCACCCGCTGGGCCGACTCGTCCGGCTACTTCCCCGGCCAGGCGTCCGCGCTGGAGGAGATCCAGGCGCAGGACGACCCGCTGGTCACGCCGTTCGCCACGCAGATGGGCGAGGCCGGCGCGAGCGTGCCGGTGACCGAGCACTACGGCACCATCCAGGGCGAGCAGGTCACCCTCCAGATGCTGCAGTCGATCCTGTCCGGTGAGAAGGACGTCCAACAGGCTGCCGACGACGCCGCCGCGGCGATGGATGAGACCTTTGGTGGCAGCTGATCCGGAGGACCGGGGCGCCGCGGGCCAGAACGGCCCGGGCGCCCCGGAGCCCATCACCGCCTCTCCCGCCCCGCCCCGCGAGGGTCAGGAGACCGGCCCCGGCGCGGTCACCCTGGCCGCCGACGAGCGCGAGCTCGCCAAACAGGACGCCGCCGGATCCGGGGGCACCTCCCAGGCCGCCAGGGCCTGGGGGAGGGGCGCCGCGGCCCGCGCGGTCCGCGTCCGCGGGCTACGCCCCTGGCTGCTGCTCGCCCCCGCCCTCGGCGTGTTGGCCGTGCTGCTGCTGTGGCCGATGGTCGAAGTCGGGATGCTGTCCTTCCAGGACTACGGGCTGCGGGAGATCAACACCGGCGAGTCCAACTACAACGGCCTGGAGAACTACCGGGACATCCTCGGCGACTCGTTCCTCTGGGACACCGTGCTGCTCAACACGGTGCTCTTCGCCGTCTCGTGTGTGGTGCTCACCGTCGTCGTCGGCACCCTGGTGGCCCTGCTGCTGGAGCGCCTCGGCCGGGCCTGGCGGGTGATCTGCTCGACGGTGGTCATGATGGCCTGGGCGATGCCCGCCGTCACCGGCACCTACGTCTGGATCTGGATCTTCGACCCGCTCAACGGCGCGGTCAGCGACGGCCTGGACGGCCTCGGGCTGATCGAGCCGCGGGAGACCAACTGGTTCGCCGACCGCTGGTCGTTCTACGCCATCGCCACCCTCAACGTCGTGCACCACAGCTTCCCGTTCGTCGCCATCACGGTGTTCGCCGGGCTGCTCACCATCCCCAAGGAACTGCCCGAGGCGGCGCTGGTGGACGGCGCCAACGGCTGGCAGCGGTTCTGGATGATCACGGTGCCGACCATCAAGCCGGTCTTCATGGTGGTCACCATCCTGTCGACCATCTGGGACTTCAAGGTCTTCGCGCAGATCTACCTGATGCCGGGCGGCGCCGGCTCCAATCCGGACGTGCTCAACCTCGGCGTGTGGTCCTACATCCAGTCGTTCAACCAGAACGAGTACGGCACGGGCTCGGCCATCGCCGTGCTGCTCACCGTGCTGCTGCTCGGCATCACCGTGGTGTACGTGCGGGCGCTGTTCAAGGAGAGAGACGAGCTGTGAGCCGGACGACCCAGACCACGACGGCCGGCCGCGTCGGCCTGGCGGCCGGCGTCACGGCGCTGATGCTGTTCACGCTCTTCCCGGTCTACTGGATGGTCAGCTCCGCGTTCGATCCGGGCGCGGACCACCGCGGCTCCTCGGTGCTGCCCGACGGTTTCACCCTGGAGCACTTCCGGTACGTCTTCGACACCGGCGAGTTCGGCGGCTATCTGCTCAACTCGCTGCTGGTGGGCCTCGGCACGGTGCTGCTGTCCGGGGTGCTCGCGCTCTTCGCCGCCGTCGCCGTGGCCCGTTTCGCGTTTCGGATGCGCACCACCGTGCTGGTGCTGATCCTCGTGGTGCAGATGGTGCCGCTGGAGGCGCTGGTCATCCCGCTCTTCCTGCAGATGCGCGATCTGGACCTGCTGAACAGCCTGCTCGGCCTGACGATCGTCTACCTGGCGTTCTCGCTGCCCTTCGCGATCTGGACGCTGCGCGGTTTCGTGGCCGCGGTGCCCAGGGAGGTCGAGGAGGCGGCCTACCTGGACGGCTGCGGTTGGTGGCGGATGTTCTATTCGGTGCTGCTGCCGCTGGTGGCGCCTGGACTGGTGGCGACCAGCGTGTTCGCGTTCATCGTCGCCTGGAACGAGTTCGTCTTCGCCGTCACCTTCCTGCAGGACGACGAGAAGTACACGGCGGCCGTCGGGCTGCACCGCTTCTTCGGCCAGTACGAGACGGAATGGGGCGCGGTGATGGCCGGCTCCACGCTGATCACGCTCCCGGTGCTGATCTTCTTCGTCATCGTCCAACGCCGACTGGCCGGCGGCCTGGCCGCCGGCGCCATCCGCTGAGGCCCCGCACCCCCAGCTTGGGAAAGGGCGGCCGGGAAGGGGCGGGGTGGGGGATCAGCCGCCGGCAGGCGCCGACGCCTGCCAGGCGGTGAACAGCGGCACGCTCCCGCTGCCGTCCAGCACCACCACCCCGAACGGCCGCTCGAACCGCACGGAGTGCACCCGCATCGGCCGATACGCCGACCCCGCCCGCATCGCCACGACCGTGACGGCCGCCGCCTCCACCCCGCGCTCGGCCACCCGCAGCACGCACTCCTGCACCACCTGGCTGATCCGCAGCGGTTCGGGCGAGAGCCGGGAGAAGTCCGCCTCCCTCGTCGCCGCGATCCGCATCCCCAGCGCCCGGAGCGGCGGCAGCAGGTCCTCGGTGCTCCGCAGCTCCAGCCGAGGCAGCGCGAGGCTCACCACGTCGGCTTCGACGCCGACGCGCTCCCCGGGACCCGCCCAGGCCGCGGGCAGCACCTGACCGGCCGGCGCGCCCTCCGGGCCCAGCACGAAGCGGACCTTCGCCGGGAGGCCGCCGGACTCGGTGGCGCAGCGCAGCTCCACCACCTCCACCTGCCCGTCGCCGCCTGCCGTCGTCGCCCGCCACGCGTCGGCGAGGGGGACCGAGCCGTGCATCGTCGGCACCCGGTGAACGACGCCCGCGGCGTCGGTGAACGGCCGGTCGTGGGTGTTCGAGCCCTCGAAGGGCGTCTCCCAGCGGGCCTTCAGCAGCAGCGCGTTGACCAGCACCAGCAGGGTGTCGGCGGTCACCCGCACCGGGAGCCGTTCGACCAGTCCGCCGGTCGCCTCCCGCACCCAGGCGTCGATCGCCTCGGGCGCCTCCAGCGGCCGGAAGGCGATGTCCGGCAGCGATTCGCGCAGCGCCCGGTACACCGGTACCCGCGCCCATACGCCGGTGGCCACGCCGAGCGCGTCGGTCCTGGTCAGCTCCCTGGCCACCCCGGTGGCCGCCGCCGCGGCCTCCTCGCCCGCGACGCCGAGCAGCGCCCTGAGCTCGTCCGCGGTGGCGCCCTCGGCGCCGGCGGCCACCGCGGTCAGCGCCAGCCACAGCCCGGCGGGGGAGTGCACGAAGTCCGCCGCCCCGTCCCGGGACTCCGCCAGCCAGCGCTCCGCGAGCCCCCGCACCGCGCCACCCTGGCCGACCAGCGTCCCCGCGTCCCCGTCACCCACGTCCGCTCTCCCGTCTCGTCGTTCCCCGGCTTCCGCCGCTCCCCGGTCGGCGAGCCGGCTCCGAAGCTCACGCCCCGGCCGGGTCTCTCCCCGGCCGTCCCGCGCCTCCCGTCCCTCCACGCTCGAAGCCGCGTCCCCGGTTCCCCCGCATCTCCGGCCCGTCGACCGAGCCCTCGCGGCCGCCCCGGCGCCTACGTATCGCACTCCAGCACCGTGCCGCACCAACCGCAGCGCGCCCGCAGCCGGCCGCGGACGGGCAGGCGCAGCCGCCCGCAGCACACCGGGCAGTCGAACGCCACGCGGAGCGGTCCGCCCGCGGCGGCCGGCTCGAAGGCGTAGGCCGTGGTCCCCGTCGGCACGTCGGGGCGTCCGCGCAGCGCCAGGGCGCGCCGCGCGGCGTACGCGGCCCGGGCCGCGGGTCCGGCCGCCGCCAGCGGCGGCCGCCCGGCGTCCCGCCCGGCCAGCGCCCGCCCCCGGCCGTACGCCTCGTACGCCTGCGGGCTGGTGAACCACACCCGCGGGTCCTCCCCGAACGCCGCGGCCCGTTTGGCCAGCACGTATCCGAACTCCTCCGGTGTGAGGTAGCCGAGCCGTTGGGTGGAGAGCGCGTCCTCGCGGAAGGCGTCGAGCAGCAGCCAGCCCGCGCCCAGATAGCCGGCCGCGGTGTCGGTGAGGACCTCGTTCTCCCCGGTGTCGGGGAACGACAGCCCGGCCCGGTGCAGGAAGACGTGCGTCACCTCGTGCGCCAGCACCGCCCCGACGTCCCGCCGCTGGCCGGCGAACCGCTCGTGCAGCTCCACCGCGTAGCCGGGCCCGTCGGTCAGCTCCACCCAGGCCGCCTCGGCCATGGCCCGGAACCGCACCGACACCGGGGCCGGCGGGAGCCCCAGATGCGCCACCATCACCCGGACGATCCGCCGCACCCCCGTCGCCGGATCCTCGTCGGGGTCCCATGCCACCTGCGTCGGCAGCACGCTCGCCGTGAAGCCCCGCACCTGGTCGGCGCCCAGACCCCGGTACAGCGCGGCAAGCGCGGCCCGCACCGTGGCCAGACGGGGAAAGGCGTCGGCGGTCACGGCTCAACCGCTGTCCGCCAGGTGACAACGCCCGTCGCGATCACCTCGGCAGCATAGGGTGGTCACATGAACAGCGGCACCGGTAACGCCATCGACGGCCTCGACGAGGGCGTGCGCGCCGAGCTGATCCAGCTCCGCGAGAGCATCGACAACATCGACGCCGCCGTCGTCCACATGCTCGCCGAGCGTTTCAAGTGCACCCAGCGCGTCGGCCGGCTCAAGGCGGTCCACCAGCTCCCGGCCGCCGACCCGGCCAGGGAGGCCCGGCAGATCGCCCGGCTGCGCCAGCTCGCGGAGAGCGCGAAGCTCGACCCGGCGTTCGCGGAGAAGCTCCTGAACTTCATCATCGCCGAGGTGATCAGGCACCACGAGACGCTGGCTGAAACGGCCGGGAGCCGGCCCCGCGAATGACGCGGCGGGACCGACCCGTGGGCCTGGCCGTTGGCCCCGGAGGGCCCGAGGGACCCGGCCTCAGCCGGTGTAGCGCGCGAAGACGCTGGTGAACTCCCATTCGGTCTGGTCGACGCCCGAGCACGAGTCGGTGGCGCCGCCGGTGCAGGGCCGGTCGCGGTTGACCGACCAGAAGGTCAGCCGGGCGATCTGGTGCTCCTGGGCGTAGGCGAGCATCGTCTCGAAGTCCGCCACCGTGATGGTCTCGCCGACGTCGGTGGTGCCGTTCATCGAGGAGATGCCCATCACCTGGTAGGCCTCCGCCTCCGAGTAGCCGTAGGCCGCCATCAGCGCGCCCTTGAGGCCCTCGGCGGCGCCGACGGAGAGGTCGCCCATGTTCTGGCCGTTACCGCCGAAGTTGAACGGCATGATGGTCCAGGCGTCGATGGTCAGGCCGGCGGCCGCGGCGCGGTCGATCAGGCTGGTGTCGGGGCCGCTCTGTCCGGTGCCGATGGTGACGTACACCTCCAGACCCGGGTTGTTCGCCTTGACGGTGGACAGCGCGTCCACCGTGCGCTGCTGGGTGGCGGGGTCGTCGTACGCCTCCGCCTCCAGGTCGATGTCGATGGCCGTCAGGCCGAAGGCGTCGATGACCGTCTGGTAGGCCGCGGCGAGCTCCTCCGCGGTGGCGCAGGAGCTCTCCAGCTTGTTACCGCTCCAGCCGCCGAACGACGGGACGACGTCGCCGCCCGCGGCCCGGACGGCGTTGATGGTCTGCTCGTCCACGCCGCCGGTCAGCGGACGGGAGCCGTCCCACTGCGGGGTGCAGTAGCCGTTGCTGAGGACGAACGCGAGGGTGAAGTTCCGTACCCCGGTCGCGTTCATCACCGTGGTCGGGTCCGGCGGGTCGCCCCAGCCGTTGTAGAGGTAGGGGGCGACGCCCAGGGTGGCGTGGGGTGTGGGGGTCGATGCGGGGGTCGGGGCCGGTGCGGCCGCGGCGGTGTCGAGAATGCCGATGGAGGACAGCGCGACGAGCGTGCCGACGAGTCGGCGACGTTGTGGGGATCGCAAAGGGAATCACATCCAGGTTGGCAGGACTGACGACCATGGCCGCCGGTGGGGTCGCCGGCCATTGGTACAGACCTCGTTCTTAGGAGTGAACGTGCCAACCGTCAAGGTCTACACCACTGTTCCGGAACCGGACCGCGCCGCCGGCCCGGCCGGGGGTGCCCCCGCCCGCCGATTCGCGGGGCGCTGTTGCACCATGGAGCCCATGGCCATCCTGACCCGCGACGAAGCGGAAGCCCGTGCCCGGCTGATCGAGGTGCACCACTACGCCGTCGAGCTCGACGTCACCGACGGCGCGGACGCGTTCGCGTCCGTGACCACCATCAGCTTCACCGCCCGCGAGGCCGGCGACACCTTCGTGGAGGTGCTCCCGGTCACCCTGCACGGGGCCACGCTGGACGGCCGTGTGCTCGACCCCGACTCGCTCGTCGACGGCCGGCTCCCGCTGACCGGCCTCGCCGCCGGCGTCCACGAGCTGCGGGTCGCCGCCGACATGGCCTACTCCCACACGGGGGAGGGGATCCACCGCTTCACCGACCCGGCCGACGGCCTCACCTATCTCTACTCCATGTGCTGCCTGTCCGACGGGTCACGGGTCTTCGCCGCCTTCGACCAGCCCGACCTCAAGGCCACCTTCGACGTCACCGTCGTCGCCCCCGAGGAGTGGACCGTGCTGGGCAACGGCGTCGCCACCCGGGTCCCGGACCGGCCGGGGCACTGGCGCTGCGCCACCACCCCGCCCATCAGCACCTACCTGATGGCCGTCGCCGCCGGCCCGTACCATTCGGTGCGCACCGAACACGCGGGGCTGCCCTTCGGGCTCCACGTGCGCCGTTCGCTGGCCGAGCACCTGGACAAGGACGCCGACGAGATCCTCGACATCACCCGGCGCTGTTTCGACCGCTTCCACCAGGTCTTCGACGAGCCCTACCCGTTCGACTCCTACGACCAGGCGTTCGTCCCCGAGTTCAACTACGGCGCCATGGAGAACCCAGGGCTCGTCACCTTCCGGGAGGAGTACGTCTTCCGCTCCGCCGTCACCGACACCGAGCGGGAGCTGCGCGGTACCGTCATCGCCCACGAGATGGCGCATATGTGGTTCGGGGACCTGGTCACCCTGCGCTGGTGGGACGACGTCTGGCTGAACGAGTCGTTCGCCGAGTACATGGGGTACCAGATCCTCACCGAGGCCACCGACTACCGGCCGTGGACCGATTTCGCCGTGGTGCGCAAGCCCTGGGGGTACGAGGCCGACCAGCGCCCGTCCACCCACCCCGTCGCGCCGGCGCCCGAGGACGTCCCGGACACCGCGTCCGCCTGGCTCAACTTCGACGGCATCTCCTACGCCAAGGGCGCCTCGGCGCTCCGTCAACTCGTCGCCTGGCTCGGCGAGGACACCTTCCTCGCCGGCGTCAACCTGCACTTCGCCCGGCACCGCTTCGGCAACGCGACGCTCGCTGACTTCATCGGCGCCATGGCCGACGCCTCGGGCCGCGATGTGCCCGCCTGGGCCGACTCCTGGTTGCGCACCGCGGGCCCTGACACCCTCACACCCGAGATCGAGGCCGTCCAGAACGCGCCCGCCGCGGGCTGGCGGCTGCGCTTGGCGCACGCCGGCGGGCGCCCACACCGGCTGCGCCTCGGCGCGTACGACACCGCGCCGGACGACCGGAGCGGGTTGGTGCTCCGCGAGCACCGCGAGCTCGAACTCGCCGCCGACGAGTCCACCACCAGCCACGACTTCCCGGGCCGGCGCCCCGACCTGCTGGTCGTCAACGACGGGGACCTCAGCTACGCCAAGATCCGGCTGGACGCCGACTCCTGGGACACCGCCCGGCGCGCGGTGTCCTCGCTGCCGTATCCACTGAGCCGCACGGTGGTGTGGAACGCGGCCCGCGACATGGTGCGCGACGGGGAGTTGGCCCCCGCCGCCTACCTGGAGGCGGTCCGCGACAACCTGGTCCGCGAGCCCGAGATCCCGTTGATCCAGGGCGTGCTCGGCTTCGCCCGGGGGCACGTCGCCGACCGTTATCTGGACCCGGCCGACCGCCCGGCGGCGCTGGCCGACCTCGGCGCCGTGGCCCGCGCGCTGCTCGTGCCCGACGCCGCGGCCGACCGCCGGCTGGTGGCCGCCAGGGCCGTCATCGACAACGCCACCGAGCCCGAGGAGATCCGCGACTGGTGGCGGGCCGGCACCGTGCCCGGCGGTCCGGCGCTGGACAACGAGCTGCGCTGGCGGCTGCTGCACCGCCTCGCCGTGTTGGGCGCCACGACGGCGGAGGAGATCCAGGTCGAGGCCGAACGCGACCCCAGCTCCATCGGCGAGGAGGGCGCCGCGCGCTGCCGCGCCGCGCTGCCGGAACCGGCCGCCAAGGAGGCCGCCTGGGAGGCCATGTTCGACCCCGCCGACCGGCTCTCCAACTACCTCTTCATCGCCACCGCCCAGGGCTTCTGGCAGCACGAGCAGCGCGCGCTGCTCGCCCCCTACCTGCCCCGCTACTTCCCGGCCGCCACCGAGGTGGCCGCCCGCCGGGGCCACGCCCTGGCCCAGGCCGTCACCCGGCACGCCTTCCCGCTGCCGTTCACCGAGCCGGAGACGCTCCGGCTCGCCGAGGAGTGCCTGGCCGGCGACGCCCCGACCGCCGCGCTGCGCCGCGGCCTCGCCGACCAACTCGACGACCTCCGTCGCGCCCTGCGGGTCAGGGAGCGCCGGTGAAGCCCACGTGCACGCGGTGGTGGAGGGGCTTCTCGATCTCGTCGAGCAGCGCGACCGCGAAGTCCTGGTAGCTGATCCGGCTCGCCATGTCCCCGGTCTCGGCGACTCGGTAGCGTCCGGTGCGGTCCCCGTCGTGGTCGAAGTCGCCGGCGGGGCTGGCGTAGAGCCAGTCCACGTCGGCGCCCTCGGCCCGCAGGATCTCCAGGCCGGCGCCGTGCGCCAGACAGAACGGACGGAACTCCGCCGGAATCCCGGCGGAGTCGAGCAACGGCGTGCCCGAGCCGTCGCGCAGCAGCGCGGAGAGCCCGACCACCACCAGCCGGCGCACGCCCGGCCGCCGCGCCGCCGCCAGCAGCGCGCGGGACGAGGCGGTGAAGAACCCGTCGGGGTCCGTTCCCTGACCGTAGACGGCCGCCGCCGAGACCACCACGTCCCGGCCGGCGGCCGCCGCCGCGACCTCGGCGGGGTCCGTGGCGTCGCCCGCCACCACCGGGGCTGCGTCGGCTGCCAACCCGGCGTGCTCCGCCGGGTTCCGCACCACCGCGGTCACCTCGTGTCCGCGCCGCCGCGCCTCCGCCACCAGTCGCCGCCCGGCCCGTCCGCCCGCGCCGAACACCACGATCCCGCTCACCGCTCACACTCCTCGTCCCGCGGCGGTCCCGGTGACGCGCCACGGCGGGGACGCTAGCCGGGCGGCGGGTTTCCTCCCTGATACCGGCCCGGGGCCTATCGTGGGCGCATGGACCAGGCGGAGCGGGAGGACCGGACGGACCGGCCGAGGAGGCCGCTCGACCCGGACATGTTCGACGAGTTGTGCCCCTCCGGGCTCTGTCCGATCCGGTTCGGCGACAAGTGGGCGGGCCTGGTCATCCAGTGCCTGGCGGACGGGCCCCGCCGCTTCTCCGAGCTGCGCGTCGCGCTGCCCCGCGTCACGCCGAAGGTGCTCACCGGCTCGTTGCGCGCCCTGGAGCGTGACGGGCTGGTCAGCAGGACCATGCGGCCGACCCCCGCCCGGCACGTCGAGTACGCGCTGACCTCGCTCGGGCGCAGCCTGCTGGCGCCGATGGCGGTGGCAGTGGCCTGGGCCACCGCGCACTGGGAGGAACTGCTCGACGCCCGGGAGGCGTTCGACGCCCGCGACGCCAGCTCCTGAGTCGTCACTGGTCACACGCTCCCCATCGTTCACTCGTTCTGGCGAAGGGTGTGCCACCACTCCGTCAACATGCCTGCCTTTGGCGTAACTTGGGGCGCGTAGTCGTCATCGGCCTCACCCCACCACACGCTTCGAGAGAGGCTGCCGTCATGCCCGCCCCGCTCGATCCCAGCCTGCTCGCGGGCGGCACCGGAGGCCCGCGGGCCCTGGGCCCGCTGCTCGACGTCGTGCTTGCCGCACTCGCCGACGGCGCCGCCTCCCGGGGTGGTCCGCTGCCGCCCGGCGGCCCGGCGGCCGTCGCCCGCCGCATCGCCGCGCTGGGTTCGCCCCTGCCCGAACACGGCATCGGCGGTGAGGCCGCGCTCCGTGAGCAGATCCAGGCGCTCGCCGAGGGCGCCGCCGACCCGGCCGACCCGCACTGCGCGGCGCATCTGCACTGCCCGCCGCTGGCCGTGGCGACCGCCGCCGACCTGGCCGCCAGCGCGCTCAACCCGTCGCTCGACTCCTGGGACCAGGCCCCCGCGGCCTCCGTCCTGGAGGAGCGGCTGGCCCGTGCGCTCGCCGCCCTCGTCCACCCGCGCGGGCACGCCCCCGACGCCCTGGTCACCACCGGTGGCACCGAGTCCAACCTGCTGGGCGCGCTGCTCGCCCGCGAGGTGTACGGCACCCGGCTCGCCGTCGTCTGCGGCGCCAACGCCCACCACAGCGTGCACCGTGCGACCTGGCTGCTGGGCCTGCCCGAGCCCACCGTGCTGCCCACCCCCGAGGGCGTCCTCGACCCCGCCGGGGTCCGCGCCGCGCTCGACCGCCTGCCGCCCGGCGCCCCCGCCCTCGTCGTGGCCACCGCCGGCACCACCGACACCGGCGCCATCGACCCGCTGGCCCCGCTCGCCGACGCGGTCGCCGGCCGCCGCGCCGCCGGCGAGCCCACCGCCCTGCACGTGGACGCCGCCTACGGCGGCCCGTTGCTCTTCAGCGACACCAGGGCCGCCCGGCTCGCCGGCCTGGACCGGGCCGACACCGTCGCCCTCGACCTGCACAAGCTGGGCTGGCAGCCGGCCGCGGCGGGCCTGCTCACCGTCCCCGACGCCGCCATCCTCCGCCCCCTGGACCACAGCGCCGACTATCTCAACGCCGAGGACGACACCGCGGCCGGCCTCCCCGACCTGCTGGGCCGCTCGCTGCGCACCACCCGCCGCCCCGACGTGCTCAAGATCGCGGTCACCCTGCGGGCGCTCGGCCGCGCCGGGCTCGGCGCCCTCGTCGACGCGTCCTGTGCCGCCGCCGAGGAGCTGGCCGACCAGATCGCCGCCGAACCCCACCTGCGGCTGCACGCCCGCCCCACCATCAGCACCGTGCTGTTCCGCCCGGTCGGCGCCGACGACCGGCAGGTGGCCGAGATCCGCCGCCGGCTGCTGGCCGACGGTCGCGCGGTGCTCGGCCGCGCCCGGGCCCACGACCCGGAGGGCCCGCCGGCGCTCTGGCTCAAGGCCACCCTGCTCAACCCGCACGCCCAGGCCAGCGACCTGGCCGCCCTCGTCAAGCTGGTCCTCGACCACGCGCACTCCGGAGAGGTCCCCGCCGATGACCGCCGCTGAGCCCGGAACCACCCCCGAGCAGCCGCTCGACCTGCTCGGCGTCGGCATCGGCCCGGCCAACCTCTCGCTCGCCGCGCTGGCCCAGCCCCTGCCCGGTCTGACCACCGCGTGCTACGAGCGGCGCCCGGCGTTCCACTGGCATCCGGGCTTACTCATCGACGGCACCACGCTCCAGGTGCCCTTCCTCGCCGATCTGGTCACCCTCGTCGACCCCACCAGCGAGTGGAGCTTCCTCAACTACCTGCGGCACACCGACCGGTTGTTCCCCTTCTACTTCGCCGAGCGGTTCCACAGCCCGCGCGTGGAGTACGACGCATACTGCCGCTGGGCCAGCGAGCGGTTGCCCGGGCTGCGTTTCGGCCACGAGGTGGACGCCGTCCGATGGAGCCCCGAACACGCCGTCTTCGAGGTCGACGTCACCGGTCAGGACGACGAGGGGACGACCGACGGCCGGGCCTACGCGCGGCACCTCGCCGTCGGCATCGGCACCGCCCCGCACGTTCCCGAGCCGCTGCGGCCCTTGGCCAGGGCCGCCAGCGCGCCCGTGGTGCACTCGTCCGACTACCTCGACCAGCGCGAACGCCTCCTGGCGGCCGAGCACATCACCGTCGTCGGCTCGGGCCAGTCGGGCGCCGAGATCTTCCTGGACCTGCTGCGCCACCGCCCGCCGGGCCACGAGCGGCTGCACTGGCTGGCCCGCACCCCCGCGTTCGCGCCCATGGAGTGCAGCAAGCTTGGCCTGGAGCACTTCACCCCCGACTACACCCGGTACTTCCACGCCCTGCCCGAGGCGGTCAGGGACCAGCTCGTCGCGCGCCAGTGGCAGCTGCACAAGGCGGTCGACCACGAGACGCTCGCCGCCATCCATGACGAGCTCTACCGGCGCTCCGTCGGGGGCGGCTGGCCGGACGCCGTGCTCACCCCGGGCGTCGCCGTCCGCACCGCGGGCCGCGTCGGCACCACCCGGATCGAACTGCATCTGGACCATGCCGAGCAGGGCGAGCGCAGCCGCCTGGTCACCGACGCCGTGGTGCTCGCCACCGGGTACCGGGAGCGGCCGCTCGACCCGTTGCTGGCCGCGCTCGAACCCCGCCGCGACGCCGCCGGCCGCCCGGTGGTCGACGCCCGGTACCGGATGGCGCTCGCCCCCGGGATCACCGGCGCCGTCTTCGTGCAGAACGCCGAGCGCCACACGCACGGCGTGGGCGCCCCCGATCTGGGGTTGATCGCGCATCGCAGCGCCACCATCCTCAACACGCTCACCGGCGAGGAGCACTATCCGCTGCCCGAACGGGCCGCGTTCACCACCTTCGGCCTACGCCGGGACGCCGGCGAGCGGACGGCGCCGCGGGAGCCTCGGGTGCCCGCCCAGCTCAAAGGAGCGAGTTTCCGCTCATCCTGAGAATTGTCGATGCCTATTTAAATCCGGGCCTACCGCTCGTCACATTCGGATAGCTCTCTACTCGGCGGTAACTCCTAGGGTTGCCGTATGCGTCGAGCAAAAATCGTCTGCACGCTTGGTCCTGCGACTGACTCATATGAGCGCATCGCGGACCTGGTCGAGGCGGGAATGAACGTCGCCCGCCTCAACCTGAGTCATGGCACCCACCGTGAGCACGAGTTGAGGTACCAGCGGGTGCGCCGCGCCGCCCAGGAAAAGGGACGGAGTATCGGAATTCTCGCGGACCTCCAGGGGCCCAAGATCCGGCTCGGCAGCTTCCAGGAAGGCCCCGTCCTCCTCGAACGCGGGGACGAATTCATCATCACCACCGAAGAGGTTCCCGGCGACCAGCACCGTTGCGGCACCACGTACCCCGGACTCGCCGGTGATGTGCTGCCGGGCGAGCGCATCCTGATCGACGACGGCCGCGTCGCGCTCGACGTCATCGCCGTGGACGGTCCCCAGGTGCACACCCGGGTCGTCGAGGGCGGCCTGGTCTCCGACCACAAGGGCATCAACCTGCCGGGCGTCGCGGTCTCCGTCCCCGCGCTGTCCGCCAAGGACATCGAGGACCTGCGCTGGGCCCTGCGCACTGGCGTGGACATCGTCGCCCTCTCCTTCGTGCGCAGCGGTGACGACATCAAGGACGTGCACCGGGTGATGGCCGAGGAGGGCCGCTTCCTGCCGGTGATCGCCAAGATCGAGAAGCCGCAGGCCGAGGAGAACCTCCAGGACATCGTCGACGCCTTCGACGGCATCATGGTCGCCCGCGGCGACCTCGGCGTGGAGGTGCCGCTGGAGGCCGTGCCGATGGTGCAGAAGCGCGCGGTCAAGCTCGCCAAGCGGAACGCCAAGCCGGTCATCGTCGCCACCCAGATGCTGGAGTCGATGATCGAGTCCTCCCGGCCGACCCGCGCCGAGGCGTCCGACGTCGCCAACGCCGTCATGGACGGCACCGACGCGGTGATGCTCTCCGGCGAGACCAGCGTCGGCCGGTACCCGGTCGAGACGGTCCGCACCATGAGCCGGATCGTGGTCGCCGCCGAGGAGGACGTGCTCTCCCGCGGCCTGTCGCCGCTGTCCCAGAGCAGCAAGCCCCGGACCCAGGGCGGCGCGGTCGCCCGGGCCGCCGCCGAGATCGGCGACTTCCTCGGCGCCGAACTGCTCGTCGCGTTCACCCAGAGCGGCGACACCGCGCGCCGGCTCTCCCGGTATCGCTCGCCGATCCCGGTGGTCGCCTTCACCCCCGACCCCGCCACGCACGCGCAGCTCACCCTCACCTGGGGAGTGGAGACCTATCTGGTGCCCACCGTCCAGACCACCGACGAGATGGTGGCGCAGATGGACGAGCAGCTGCTGCGGCTCGGTCGGTGCCGCCAGGGCGGCATCGTGGTGATGACCGCGGGCTCGCCGCCGGCCACCCCCGGCACCACCAATCTCGTCCGGGTGCACCACGTGGGCGAGGACGACTCCCCGAGCTGAGCCCGCCCCACCCGCCCCGCACATCGGGCCGGCCCGTCCGTCGGGCCGGCCCCCTCTTGTCACGTCAGGGCGTCGCGTGATTGGCTTCCAGACGACCGGATCGAAAGCGCTTACTACGCGCGTACCACCACAGCCTGGAGTCGCACCACATGGCTGACCCCGAACCGTCCCCGACCCGCGTCCGCGCCGCCGTGGTCGGCACCGGCGGCATCGTCACCCACGCCCACCTCCCCGCGCTCGCCGCCCACTCCGACGAGGTCGAGCTCGTCGGTGCCGTGGACATCGACGACGAGCGGCTCGCCGCCTTCCGGACCGCCGCCGCCGAGGCCGGGTTCGCCGGCGACTCGGGGTCGGTCACCGGATACCGGGAGCTGGCCACCATGCTGGCCGAGCAGCGGCCCGATCTGGTGCTCATCGGCACCCCGCCCAGCCTGCACCACGAGCAGGCGCTGGCCGCACTGGCCGCGGGCGCCTGGGTCTGGTGCGAGAAGCCGCTGTGCCTCTCCCTCTCGGAGTTCGACGAGATCGCCGCGGCGGAGCGCGAGGGCGGTCCCTACGCCACCGTCGTCGCCCAGCATCGTTACGGCTCGGGCGCGGTGCACGCCCGCGAGCTGATCGCCTCGGGCGAACTGGGCCGGCCGCACGTCGCACACTGCCAGACCACCTGGTACCGGAACACCGCCTACTACGAGGTGCCGTGGCGCGGCCGCTGGAGCACCGAGGGCGGCGGCCCCACCATGGGCCACGGCATCCACCAGACCGACCTGCTGTTGCATCTGCTCGGCGGCTGGTCCGAGGTCCGCGCCCTCGCCGCCCGGCTGGTCCACGACGTGGAGAGCGAGGACGTCGCCACGGCGCTGGTGCGCTTCGCCAACGGCACCGTGGCCACCGTGGTCAACAGCGTCATATCGCCCCAGGAGGTCAGCCGCATCCGGATCGACTGCGACGAGGCCACCGTGGAGCTCACCCACCTCTACGGCCACCGCAACGAAGACTGGGTCTACACCCCGCGCCCGGGGCTCGACGACGAGGCGCGCGTGACCCGCTGGCGCACCCCGGCGTCCGATCTGCCCAGCTCGCACGCCGCGCAGCTGGCGGGCATCCTCACCGCGTTCCGGAAGGGCGCACGCCCGCCGGGCAGCGGCGCCGACGCCCGGCGCACGCTGGAGTTCAACGCGGCGCTGTACAAGGCGGCGTTCACCGGCCGTCCGGTGCGCGCCGGCGAGATCACCTCAGGAGACCCCTACTACGCCGCCATGCACGGCGACCATCCCGACTGGGCGCCCCCGGCGCCCGAGCCGACCCAGGCAGTTGAGGAGACCGAGCAGTGACCGCGCAGCTCACCGCCACCCACACGCACGGCGACCGGATCACGGTCACCGCCGACGGCACCGAGATACTGACGTACGTCTACCGCCCCGACCCCGACGCCTTCGAGTCCCGCAAGCCCTACGCCCACCCGGTGCGGACCCTCGCCGGCAACCTGGTCACCGGCTACCGCCCCAACGACCACCGCTGGCACAAGGGCGTGCAGATGACCGCCAGCCACGTGTCGGGGCAGAACTTCTGGGGCGGCAACTCCTATCTCAACCCCGAGGTCGGCTACCAGCGCGTCGAGGACCGGGTCGGCTGGATGCGGCACGACGGTTTTCCCCGCATCGACGCGTCCGCCCCCGACGGCGACCGGGTCGAGCTCGCCGAGGACCTCACCTGGCTCAACCACGGTGGCGAGGAGTGGGCCAAGGAGGCGCGCACCGTCACCCTCCACTCCGTGGAGCCCGCCGAGGGCGCCTGGGCGCTCGACTGGTCCCTCCACCTCACGAACGTCCGCGGCGAGCCGTTGCACTTCGGCAGCCCGACCACCGCGGGCCGGGAGATGGCCGGCTACACGGGCCTGCACTGGCGCGGCCCGCGGGACTTCGCCGGCGGCCAGGTGGTGACCCCCGCCGGGCCCAGCACCGACGAGGCGACCATGGGCACCCCGGTCGCCGAGGCGCCCTGGCTCGGGTTCACGGCCCAGCGCGACGACGTGGACGCGCACTCCACCCTCGTCTTCGCGCACGCCCCGGAGAACACCGGGGAGACCGCGATCCACCCCTCCCACTGGTTCGTCCGCTCCGGCGCGACGCCCACCGTCGCCTTCTCCTGGGCCTTCTTCGAGGAGTTCGAGCTGGCCCCCGAGCGGTCCTTCGCCTTCCGGTACCGCATCGTGGTCGCCGACGGCGCCTGGGACGCGGCACGTATCGAGAACTACCTCAAGAACCACCCCTGGTAACAAGGACGCACGTAATGACCCTGGACAACCCGCTCCCCGGTGCGGTGGGGCTCTCCCACATCACCGCCTACGACTGGCTGGCGACCGACGGCGTCTGCGGCGGAAGCCCACATATCCACCTGGCGTGCACCGAGGCGTACGTCGTCACCGCCGGGGCGGGGGCCGTTCAGACCCTCACCCCGGACGGCTACACCGAGACCGCGCTGCGGCCCGGCGTGGTCGCCTGGTTCACCCCCGGCACCATCCACCGGATGGTCAACGGCGGGGATCTCAGGATCACCGTCCTGATGCAGAACAGCGGCCTGCCGGAGGCGGGCGACGCCGTCTTCACGTTCCCGCCCGAGGTGCTCGCCGACCCGGAGCGGTACGCCGCGGCCGCGGCCCTGCCGGCCCGGGAGGGGCCCGAGGTGGAGGAGCCGGCGCGCCGCCGCCGCGACCTGGCGGTGCAGGGCTACCTGACGCTGCGCGAGGCCGTGCGGGCTGGCGACACCGAGCCGTTGCGTGCCTTCTACGCCGCCGCCGCCCGGCTGGTCGCCCCGCGGATCCCCACCTGGCGCGAGCGCTGGCGGGCCGGCCCGCTCGCCTCGGCCGAGGCCACGGCCCGACACCTCGACGGGCTGTCGGCCGGCGACGCGGAACACCTCTGGCAGGCGGCGCTGCACACCTCGGGCCCCACCCGCGAGGCGGGCTACGGAATGTGCGGCCGGCGGCAGGAGTACGAGATTCCTGGGACCACGCTGCCCTACGACGAACCGCGCGGCGCGGCGGGATAGCGGGGCACGAATTCGACCCTCACAGATACCAGGTAGCGGGAAACCCGCCCTACCTTGGAATCACAGCTAGAAGTGCCCCGGGTGGGACTCGAACCCACACTGTATGCTGTTTGAGAGCATCGCCTCATGCCAATTGGGCTACCGGGGCTTTCGAATCCAAGGCTCACGGCTTCTCCGTGTCCCCTAGCGTACCTCAGCTGGGTACCCTCGATGGTGCCCAGCCCGGCACATACCGAGGAGCATCGTGAGCACCCCCGACGTCCCCGACGAGAACCCCGCTCCGGCCGAGTCCGGAGACGACAGCGCCCATGTCCCGCCGCACACCACCCGGGTGGTCATCGCGGAGGACGAGGCGCTGATCCGGCTCGACCTGAAGGAGATGCTCGAGGAGGAGGGCTACACCGTCGTCGGGGAGGCGGGGGACGGCGAACGCGCCGTGGAGCTGGCCCGGGAGCTCGCGCCCGACTTGGTCATCCTCGACGTGAAGATGCCGGTGATGGACGGTATCTCGGCCGCCGAGAAGATCGCTGCCGAGGGGATCGCGCCGGTGCTGATGCTGACCGCGTTCTCCCAGCGCGATCTGGTGGAGCGGGCCAGGGACGCCGGAGCCATGGCGTACCTCGTGAAGCCGTTCAGCAAGAGCGACGTGATCCCCGCCATCGAGATCGCCGTCTCGCGGTTCAACGAGCTCAGGACGCTGAGCGCGGAGGTCGCCGATCTCGCCCAGCGCCTGGAGACCAGGAAGCTGGTCGACCGCGCCAAGAGCATCCTGCAGACGCAGTATGGGCTGACCGAGCCCGCCGCGTTCCGATGGATCCAGAAGACCTCCATGGACCGCCGCCTGTCGATGCATCAGGTGGCCGAGGCGGTCATCCAGGACGCGGCGGAGAAGCGGCAGCAGAAGGAGAAATAGTGGGTGCCCGGCGCCCGATTCAGGGGCGCCGGGAGTGCGGCCCGGGATGAGTCGATCTTGACCGGATCGTCCGCTCACCGGTCGGCCGTGTTCTGTTTCCGGCATATGCCTGAGGTCACGAGGCCATCACAACTGTCGCCGCGGCGTGTCTGTGGAGCGCGTGGGGCAATAGATTCCGCTGCACGCCGCACCCGTGTGCCGTGGTTCGCATGTGTGTGCATGTGAACTGTGCGGCGACGACATGACTGGGCCCGCTCCAGGGGGTTTTTCGAAGTGTTGAACAAAACCATCGTGAGGCTCGCGATACCCGTCGCCGCCAGCACGCTCCTGCTCACCGGGTGCGGAGGTGGCTCAGGCGATGGCGGCAGCATCAAAATCGGCTACCAAGGTCCGCTTTCGGGCGATAACGTCGGGCTTGGCGAGAACATGGAGCGCGGTATTCAACTCGCCATCCAGGAGGCCAATGAGTCCGGCGAGTACGACTTCGAGCTCGAGTACTTCCCGGCCGACGACGGCGGCGTGGAGGGCCAGGCCAACACCGCGGCCCAGCTCGCCATCGACGACACCAGCGTCGTCGCGGTGATCGGCCCGGCCTTCTCCGGCCCGGCCAACGTGGCGGCCCCGCTGTACGGCGAGGCCGGCCTCACCGCGATCTCCAGCTCGGCGACCGACCCGACGCTGACCGAGCAGGAGTTCCCGACCTTCCTGCGCGCGGTGCCCAACGACAACGCGCAGGGCGCGGCGATGGCCGAGTTCCTGGCCAACGAGGAGGGCGTCGAGTCGGTCATGGTGATCGACGACGTCACCGCCTACGGCGAGGGCCTGGCCGGCGTCGCCGAGACCAGCCTGCAGGAGGCCGGTCTCGACGTGCAGCGGGAGAGCGTCCCCGCCGACACGGTGGACTACGGCAGCGCGGCCAGGACCGTGGTGGACTCCGGCGTGGACGCGCTGATCTACGCGGGCTACTACGCGGCTCTCGGCCCGTTCGCCACCCGGCTCGACGAGGCCGGCTACGACGGCATCGGGATCTCCGGCGACGGTTCGAACGACGACGAGCTCGTCAACCTGGCGGGCGACGCGGCCGAGGGCTGGTACCTGACCTGCCCGTGCACGGACGCCAACGCGAACGACGCCACCCAGGAGTTCTCCCAGCGGTACGAGGAGGAGTACGACATCGCTCCCGGCACCTACTCGGCCGAGTCCTACGACGTGGCGAACATGATCATCGAGCAGATCGCCGAACTGGGTGGCGACCCCTCCCGTGAGGAGCTGTACGAGGCCCTGTCCACCGCCGAGTACGAGGGTCTGACCAAGACGTTCAGCTTCGACGACACCGGCGAGTTCGAGAACGAGGCGATCTACTTCTACCAGGTCGAGGACGGCGCGATCGGCTACCTCGGCGAGACCAGCGAGGTGGCTGGCAGCTAGGGCGACCCGACTTCGGCGGCCGGTGTGGGCCCACCACACCGGCCGCGTCGCCCCATGCGCCACCCGCTCGTTCCCACAAGGAAGTCAGTCCATGTCGCTTTCTGATATCTGGGAAGTCCTCGTCCTCGGCCTGGTGCTCGGCTCGCTCTACGCCGTCATCGCCATCGGATACACGCTCGTCTACGGCGTGCTCCAGCTGCTGAACTTCGCGCACAGCGAGGTCTTCATGGCCGGGGGCTTCGGGGGCCTGATCGCCCTCACGCTCGTCGAACCCGTCGCCGACCCGTCGGGGTTCCAGTCCCTCCTCTACATCCTGTTGGGCATGCTCGCAGGTGCGCTGCTCGGCGGCGCGATCGCGTTCGGCCTGGAGAAGGCGGCGTACCGGCCGCTGCGCCGGCGCCACGCACCCCGCCTGGTGTTCCTCATCACCGCCGTCGGCGCCTCCTTCTTCCTCTACAACCTGGCGGGCAAGCTCTTCGGCCGCTATCCGATCCCCATGCCGGAGATGTACGACAACAGGCGGCTGTTCACGCTCTTCGGCACCGGGATCAGCATCACGCAGACGCTCATCCTGGTGTCCGCGGTGCTGATGCTGGTCGGCGTGGACTTCGTGGTGAACCGCACCAAGCTCGGCGCCGGCATCCGCGCGGTGGCCCAGGACGCCGAGGTCGCGTCGCTGATGGGCGTCGATATCGACAAGGTGGTGTCCCGGACGTTCGTCCTGGGCGGCCTGATGGGCGGCGTGGCCGGCTTCCTCTTCGGCGTGAACCTCCAGGTCGAGTACACGATGGGATTCCTGCCCGGCATCACCGCGTTCGCCGCGGCGGTGCTCGGCGGTATCGGCAACGTCCGCGGCGCGATGCTCGGCGGCCTGACCCTGGGCGTCGTCGAGGCGTTCACGGTCGAGCTCTCCAGCGATGCCTGGCGGTACGTGGGCGCGTTCGCTGTGCTGGTCCTGGTGCTGATGTTCCGCCCGACGGGCATTCTCGGTGAGCGCGTGGGGAGGACGGCATGAGCACGGAGACGGTGCTGGCCAAGGGCGGTGGCGGCGGAGAGAAGCGCCCGTCGGCCGCGCGGTTGCGTCATGTCGCGTGGTACCAGCAGCCCCGCTGGCGGCGGCTGGCGGCGCTGCTCGCGACGGCCGTGGTGGTGGCCCAGGTCACCGGCGAGCAGGGCGTCAGGGGCGATCTGTTCGCCGCGCTGAAGAACAACATCACGGGCCCGGGCATGGCCGTCTGGCTGGCCGTCTTCCTGGGCATCTGGCTGATCCGCGAGTTCCTGCACAAGGCGCCGGCGCCGCTGACCCGTTACACCGCCCAGGTCAGGCAGGAGGCCATGCTCCCGGTGCGCCGGCCCGCTGACGTGTGGGCCAGCACGGAGAACGCGCCACACTACGGTCTGATCCACTTCTGGGCACCGGTGATGGCCATCCGGTCGGTCCGGAGCGTCATCGAGGCACTGCGCCTTCACCGGTACTTCCGGATCGCTGCCATGGCGGTCGGGCTGGCGTTCCTGGCCGTGCTGCCGCTGATGGTGGCGACCTACTGGCAGCAGGTGCTGGTCGACCAGATCGGCATCTACGTGCTGCTGGCGATCGGCCTCAACGTGGTGATCGGCTGGGCGGGCATGCTGGACCTGGGCTTCATCGCGTTCTTCGCGATCGGGGCCTACAGCGCGGCCTTCTGGACGGGCGCGCTCCCGGCGAAGCCGCCGTTCGAGGTGAACACCTTCCTGGTGATCCCGATCGCGGTGGTCACCTGCCTGATCGCCGGCGTGCTGCTGGGCGCGCCCACGCTGCGCCTGCGCGGCGACTATCTGGCGATCGTCACCCTCGGCTTCCACGAGATCGTCTACCTCCTCGCGCGCAACTGGCCGGAGTTCTCCGGCGGTACCCGCGGCACGGCGCCGGAGACGGTGGACGACTTCTCGGTGGATCTGGGCTTCCTCTCCTATACCTGGGGTCTGGACCCGGTGCCGTACTACTGGCTTCAGCTCTTCTTCGCCGTGGTGATCGTCTTCCTCTTCCTCCGCCTCGAGCACTCGCGGGTCGGCCGCGCCTGGACCGCGATCAGGGAGGACGAGGTCGCGGCCGCGTCGACCGGCGTGAACACGGTCAGGTTCAAGCTGATGGCGTTCGCCATCGGGGCCTCCACCTCGGGCGTCGCCGGCGTGATCTACGCGGGCAAGTCGGGGTTCATCAACTCCGAGATGTTCGTCGTGCTGTTCTCCGTGCTGGTGCTGTCGTACGTCATCTTCGGCGGCATGGGCTCGATCCCCGGGGTCATGGCCGGCGCGGCGCTGCTGATCTGGCTCCCTGAGCAGCTGCGGGACTTCGTCGATCCGGCCGACCGGTACATGTACCTGGGGGCGGTGCTGGTGGTCATGATGATCTACCGGCCGCAGGGGTTGATTCCGTCCCGACGGCGCCAGCGCGAGCTGCGGCTGGCCGAGGAGGGCACGGTCTCGGCCGACGGCCTGAGCGCGCAACCGGGAGGTGGACAGGCGTGACGACCAAGACCAGCGAGTCCGGCGGGCCCGCGAGGGCGACCGCGTCGGGGGCCGACGAGGTGCTCGCGGCCTCCGCGATCACCCTGCGCTTCGGCGGCCTGACCAGTCTGGACCGGGTGGACCTGCGCATGCGGCGCGGCGAGATCCTGGCGGTGATCGGGCCGAACGGCGCCGGCAAGACATCCCTGTTCAACTCGCTCACCGGCGCGTACGTGCCGCAGGAGGGCAGCATCGCCTTCCTGCCGCGCGACGGCGGCCGGCACGAGCTGCGGGGCCGCAAACCGCACCGCGTCAGCCGGCTCGGCGTGGCGCGCACCTTCCAGAACATCCGGTTGTTCGGCGCGTTGACGGCCATCGAGAACGTCAAGATCGCCGTCGAGACCCGGCAGAAGACCGACCCGCTGTCGATCATGCTCGGGCTGCCCAACGCCCGTCGTGACGAGGCGGAGAGCGACCGCAGGGCGCAGGCGGTGCTGTCGTTCGTCGGCCTGGGCGACCGACTGAACGAGCTGGCCTCCGCGCTGAGCTACGGCGAACAGCGCCGTCTGGAGATCGCCCGCGCGCTGGCGACGGAGCCGGAGCTGCTGCTGCTCGACGAGCCCGCGGCCGGCACGAATCCGACCGAGAAGCGCGATCTGGAGGAGCTGATCCGGCGGATCAACCGGGAGCGCGACGTCAGCGTGCTGCTGATCGAGCACGACATGCGGCTCGTGATGTCGGTGGCCCACCGGGTGGCGGTGCTCAACTTCGGCCGGAAGATCGCCGAGGGCACCCCCGAGGAGGTGCAGCGCGACCCGGCGGTGATCGAGGCGTACCTGGGCGCGCCGGCCGAGGAGTTGGCCGTGCCGGCCCAGCGGCCGGCGGCCGACCGGGCCGACGACCCTGCCGACGACCGCGGTGCCGACGGGAAGAGCGAGCCGGAGGAGGGGGCCTGATGGACGTCGAGCTGGAGAAGGAGCCGCACGGCGCGGCACCGGGCGCGGACGCGCCGCCCGCGCTGCTGGAACTGCGCGATCTGCGGGTGGCCTACGGCGCGATCGAGGCGCTGAAGGGCATCAGCCTGACCGTGGCCGAGGGCGAGATCGTGGCGCTGCTCGGGGCCAACGGCGCGGGCAAGTCCACCACCCTGAAGGCGGCGTCCGGCATGTTGCGGCCGCGTTCGGGCGAGGTGCTGCTGCGCGGCGAGCGCGTCGACGGCATCCCCTCGCACGAGCTCGTGCGCTTCGGCATCGGGCACGTGCCGGAGGGCCGGCGCGTGTTCCCCCGGATGACGGTGCTGGAGAACCTCCAGATGGGGGCGTACCGGCTGCGCCGGCCCGACCGGGCCGATCTTGACCGGGTGTTCTCGCTTTTCCCGGTTCTCGCGGAGCGGCGCAAGCAGATCGGCGGCACGCTCTCGGGCGGCGAACAGCAGATGCTCGCCATCGGGCGCGCCCTGATGGGCAAGCCGGAGCTGCTGCTGCTCGACGAGCCGTCGATGGGCCTCGCCCCGCTGATCGTGCGGCAGATCTTCGAGATCCTGAAGGAGATCAACGACCAGGGCACCACGCTGCTGCTCGTCGAGCAGAACGCGGCGCAGGCGCTGCAGCTGGCCGACCGCGGGTACGTGCTGGAGACCGGCGCGGTGGTGATGTCCGACGAGTGCAGCCTGCTGCTGGAGGACCCCCGGATCCGCGCCGCCTACCTCGGCGAACTGGACGAGCTGGACGATCCCGACCAGCTCGACCAACTCGACGGATCCCGGGACTAGGGAAGCCTAGGCCGCCTCGCCGCCCCCGTTCTGCGTGGTGGCGGCGGGGTCCGGCCGGGTCGGCTGGGCGGCGGGGCGCAGCGCGCACGTCAACCGGGCCGTGCAGACCCGCTTGCCCCGTTCGTCGGTCACCACGATGTCGTAGGTGGCGGAGGTGCGTCCGGTGTGCGCGGGCGTGGCCACGCCGGTCACCAGCCCGGAGCGCACCGGCCGGTGGTGGGTGCAGTTGAGGTCCACGCCGACGGCGATCTTGTTGGGGCCGGCGTGCAGCATCGCGGCGACCGAGCCCAGGGTCTCCGCGAGCACGGCGGTCGCGCCGCCGTGCAACAGCCCGTAGGGCTGGGTGTTGCCGGCCACCGGCAGCGTGCCGACGACCCGTTCCGGCGCGGCCTCCAGCACCTTCACCCCCATCCGCTCGCCGAGCTCCCCGGCCGAGAAGAGGGCGGTGAGATCGACGCCCAGGGCCCTCCACTGGTCGAGGATCTGTCGCGGGAAGCTGGTGGTGGCGCTTTCGCCCATGAGGCACTCCGGTCGCTTGCTTGGAGCTTGCTGGTCTGGGACGCGTTCTATCAGGTGGCGCCGGAGCCCACCGGAGTCGGGTCGCTGTCAGTGGTCCGTGGCAGGATCGGGTGCGTGGCTGAGAACGCATCGCAGACGACCACCGCCCCCCGCCTGCTCCTGCTGGACGGGCATTCGCTGGCCTACCGGGCCTTCTTCGCCCTCCCCGCGGAGAACTTCACGACCACCGTCGGTCAGCCGACGAACGCGATCTACGGTTTCACCTCCATGCTGGCGAACACGCTGCGCGACGAGCAGCCGAGCCACGTGGCGGTCGCGTTCGACGTCTCCCGGGTGACGTGGCGCTCGGAGCGCTTCGCGGAGTACAAGGCCACCAGGTCGGCCACGCCCGACGAGTTCCGCGGCCAGGTGGAGCTGATCGGCGAGCTGCTCGACGCGATGCGGGTGCGGCGGTTCGCGGTCTCGGGCTTCGAGGCGGACGACGTCATCGCGACGTTGGCCACCCGGGCCGCCGCCGAGGGGTTCGAGGTGTCCATCGTGACCGGGGACCGCGACGCGTTCCAGCTCGTCAGCGACCAGGTCACCGTGCTCTACCCGACCAAGGGCGTCTCCGAGCTCACCCGCTTCACGCCCGCCAAGGTCGAGGAGAAGTACGGCCTGTCTCCCGAGCGGTACCCGGACTTCGCGGCGCTGCGCGGCGACCCCTCGGACAACCTGCCGGGCATTCCGGGGGTGGGGGAGAAGACCGCGGCCAAATGGCTCGCCCAGTTCGGGTCCCTGGAAGGGCTGGCCGAGCGGGCCGCCGAGGTGAAGGGCAAGGCCGGGCAGAATCTCCGCGACCATCTGGAGTCGGTGCTGCTCAACCGGGTGCTGACCGAGCTGGTGCGGGACATGGAGCTGGGCTGCGAGCCGGCGGACCTGGTCCGCGAGCCGTACGACGGGCCGGCGCTGCTCGGCCTGCTCGACGCCCTGGAGTTCCGGAACCCGAATCTTCGGGAGCGGCTGTTCGCGGTCGATCCGGGCGCCGAGCAGGAGGAGCCCACGGCGGTCGAGGACGGCGTCGCCGTGGCCGGCGAGGTGCTCGCGGCGGGCGGACTGGCCCCCTGGCTGGCCGCGCACGGCGCCGGGCCGCTGGGGCTGACCACCGTGGACGACTGGAAGCTGGGAGTGGGCAGCGTGCACGCGGTGGCACTGGCCACCGCGGAGGGCCCCGCGGCCTGGTTCGACCCGGCGCAGCTGGACGAGGCGGACGAGCGGGCCTTCGCCACCTGGGCTGGCGCCGCGGACCAGCCCAAGGTCGTGCACAACGCCAAGGCCGTGCAGCGCGCCTTCGCCGAGCACGGCTGGTCGCTGGCCGGCGTCACCATGGACACGGCGCTCGGGGCGTACCTGGTCCAGCCGGGCCGCCGGTCCTTCGCGCTGGACGCGCTCAGCGTGGAGTTCCTCGGTCGGGAGCTGGAGCGGCCGGCCGAGGGCGGCGGCGGCCAGCTGGCGCTCGGCGCCGACGACGCGGCCGAGGCGGACACGCTGATGCGACACGCCCGGACGATCCTGGACCTCGGCGAGGTGTTCCGGGTCCGGCTCGCCGACGTCGGGGCGGCCGAGCTGCTCGACGACCTGGAGCTGCCCACCTCGGCGCTGCTCGCCCGGATGGAGCGGGCCGGCATCGCCGCCGACCGGGCCTGGCTGGAGCGTCTCGAACAGCAGTTCGCCGCCGCGGCGCAGCAGGCTGTCGCCGAGGCGCACGCCTCGGTGGGCCACGAGTTCAACCTCGGTTCGCCCAAGCAACTGCAGGAGGTGCTCTTCGGCGAGCTGGGACTGCCGAAGACGAAGCGCACCAAGACCGGGTACACCACCGACGCGGACGCGCTGGTCTGGCTGGCGGCGCAGACCGAGCACGAGCTGCCGGTGATCATGCTGCGGTACCGCGAGCAGTCCCGGATGCGCACCACGGTGGAGGGGCTGATCAAGACGATCGCCTCCGACGGCCGCATCCACACCACCTTCCAGCAGACCGTGGCGGCCACCGGGCGGCTGTCCTCCACCGACCCGAACCTGCAGAACATCCCGGTCCGCACGGACGAGGGCCGCGCCATCCGCCGCGGTTTCCTTGTCGGCGAGGGGTATGAGTCGCTGCTGACCGCTGACTACAGCCAGATCGAGCTGCGGGTGATGGCCCACCTGTCGGAGGACGCCGGTCTGATCGAGGCGTTCACCTCGGGTGAGGACCTGCACACCACCGTGGCCTCCCAGGTCTTCGGCGTTCCGAAGGACGGGGTGGATGCGGAGATGCGCCGCAAGATCAAGGCGATGAGCTATGGCCTGGCCTACGGGCTGTCCGCGTTCGGCCTCTCCCAGCAGCTCGCCATCACCCCCGAGGAGGCCCGCGGGCTGATGGAGACCTTCTTCGAGCGGTTCGGCGGGGTCCGGGACTATCTGCGGCGCGCCGTGGAGGAGGCCAGGGCCATCGGGTACACCCAGACCATGCTGGGCCGCCGCCGGTACCTGCCCGACCTGACCAGCTCCAACCGGCAGCGCCGGGAGATGGCCGAGCGCATGGCGCTGAACGCGCCGATCCAGGGCACGGCCGCCGACATCGTCAAGATCGCCATGCTGCGGGTGGACCGGGCGCTGACCCGGGAGGAGCTGCGCTCCCGGCTCCTGCTCCAGGTGCACGACGAGATCGTCCTGGAGGTGGCTCCGGGCGAGCGGGACCGGGTCACGGACCTGGTCCGCGAGGAGATGGCCGCGGCCACCACCCTCCGCGCCCCGCTGACCGTCTCCGTGGGCGCCGGCGCCACCTGGGAGGCGGCCGCGCACTGAGCCCACCCTCTCTCGGCCGTCGGGGCAGCTGGCCCCGGCCGTCGGGGCAGGTGGCTCGGCCCGTTGGGGCACCTCGCCCGGCGCCCACTTAGGCCGATGGTGGCGCGTTTCCCCCTGGTCTCCCGGGAGACCCCCGGATGTCCTGGCTCGGGAACCATACCTGTCGTACTGTCGTCCCGGTCATGGGGCCGACACACGGAGGGGAACACGCGTGGCATTGCGTATCGGTGGGCGTAGTGGGCGGGTTCGCAAGGGCATCTCGGGATCGGCGGTGGCGGCGGCCGCGATGGCCGCGCTGACGGCGTCTCAGGGACCGGACTGGGTCGGCGGCGGCACGGAGCCGCATGAGGCCGGAGAGCCGGCCGCCGAGAGCACCCAGGACGCGACCGTGCTGGAGGAGGACGGCGGCGAGGACAGCAGCGTCGACCGCCCGTATCACACCGACCTGCCGCCGCTGGACACGGCGGAGAACGACGAGGACGCCGCCGGAGACGACACGGGCCTCGACTCGCTCGGCCCCGCCGAGTCCGGGATACCGGCCACGGTGCTGGACGCCTACCGCCGGGCCGAGTCCGTGCTCGCCGACACCACCCCCGCCTGCGGGCTGGACTGGGAGGTGCTGGCGGCCATCGGCAAGGTCGAGTCGGGCCACGCGGCGGGCGGCGCGGTGGACGCCGACGGCACCACGTACGAGCCGATCCTCGGCCCGGTGCTCAACGGCGACGGCTTCGCCCAGATCACCGACACGGACGACGCCCGCTGGGACGGCGACGCCGCGTACGACCGGGCGGTGGGCCCGATGCAGTTCATCCCGTCCACCTGGGCCAGCTGGGGCGCCGACGGCAACGGCGACGGCGTGGCGAACCCGAACAACGTGTACGACGCGGCGCTCGCCGCCGGCGACTACCTCTGCGCGGGCGGCCGGGACCTCGCCGACCCGGACGGCCTGGACCAGGCGCTGCTGAGCTACAACCACTCCTGGGACTACGTGCACACCGTCCGCGCCTGGCTGGACTACTACTACCGCGGCACCCACGAGGTGCCGGACGGCGACGGCCAGCTGCCCGCCAGCCAGGGGCCAGGTAACTCGGGCGGCGACGACGCCGGCGACGGCCCGGACCGGGAGCCGGGGCAGGACGAGGACGACCCTGGGTCGACCCCGCCGCCGACCCAGGGCAACGGGTCGGTGAAGCCGGACGATTCGGAGGACCCGGACGGCGAGGACCCCGACCCGTCGGACCCGGACGACCCCGAGGAGCCGACGGATCCCGAGTGCCCGGTGGATCCCGACGACCCCGGCGAGGAGGAGCCGGACGACCCGGGCGACACCGAGGAGCCGGGGGAGCCGACGGAGCCGGCGCCCACCCCGACCGATCCGCCGTCCGAGGACCCCACGGAGCCGGGCGACCCGACCGACCCCGAATGCCCCACCGAGCCGGGGGACCCGGGCGACGAGCAGCCGGACGACCCGGACGCCCCGGACGACCCGGACGCCCCGGGCGACGAGGAGCCGACGGAGCCCGAGCCCAGCCCGACCGATCCGCCGGCCGAGGACCCGACCGAGCCCTCGGACCCCGAGAGCCCGGACGAGCCGAGCGATCCGGACGAGCCGAGCGACCCGAGCGATCCGGACGACCCGAGCGATCCGGACGACCCGAGCGATCCGGACGAGCCGAGCGACCCGAGCGATCCGGACGACCCGACGGAGCCGGAGTGCCCCGCCGAGCCGGACCCGGACGACCCCGCGTCGTCGAAGCCTGCCGGCGAGGCGGCCGGTACGACCCAGGGCGTAGCGGAGGGCACGGCGGAGACCACGGAGACCACGGAGCCCTCGGACGGCGCGAGCACGAAGCCGGACGAGTCCGAGGAGCCCGAGGAGGGCTGCGACGACCCGGCGGACCCCGACGAGCCTGGTGAACCGCAGGGCTCGGACTCCGCGCCCGACTCCACCCCCGCGGGCCGGCCCACCGAATTGGCCGTGCTGCCCCGGCCTCTCATCTGACCGTACGAAGCGCCCGGCTCTCTTTCCGTGAGCCGGGCGCTGGCCGTACAATCGCCAGACCCTTCGCCGCCGCGCGGGCCGATCGGCCGTGCGCGCACCCGTGTGACAGCAGGTCTGGCGCCAGGTTTGGCCCGATAGTGCCCTTCGTGGGGCGAACCGCGCATTGACCATGCTCGGAAGCCCCCGTATGCTATAAGACGCGCTGCGGGCCTGCGCGCCTCGGACGGAGCAGGTCGCGCTCGCATCTGTTGTATGTCCCCTCGGTTGTCGAGGCGTTTCCGGCTCTCAGAGCCTTTGGTAGCGCTTCTCAGGCTGTCCGGCTTCGGCGGTGCGAACATGGGCCTACGGCGTAGCAGTGCCGACGACACCATGTCCGTACCGGAGCCCTTTACCACATGACGAGCAGCACCGAGCCCACCGTGACCAGCCCGCAGGTCGCGGTCAACGACATCGGTTCCGAGGAAGCCTTCCTCGCCGCGATCGACGAGACGATCAAGTACTTCAACGACGGCGACATCGTCGACGGCGTCATCGTGAAGGTCGACCGGGACGAGGTCCTGCTCGACATCGGTTACAAGACCGAGGGCGTCATTCCCTCGCGCGAGCTGTCGATCAAGCACGACGTCGATCCGAACGAGGTCGTGGCCGTTGGCGACGAGATCGAGGCTCTTGTCCTCCAGAAGGAGGACAAGGAGGGACGCCTCATCCTCTCCAAGAAGCGCGCCCAGTACGAGCGCGCCTGGGGCACGATCGAGAAGATCAAGGACGAGGACGGCATCGTCACCGGCACGGTGATCGAGGTCGTCAAGGGTGGCCTGATCCTCGACATCGGCCTGCGCGGCTTCCTCCCCGCCTCCCTCGTGGAGATGCGCCGCGTCCGCGACCTCCAGCCGTACGTCGGCAAGGAGCTCGAGGCCAAGATCATCGAGCTGGACAAGAACCGCAACAACGTGGTCCTGTCCCGCCGCGCCTGGCTGGAGCAGACGCAGAGCGAGGTCCGCCAGACCTTCCTCACCACCCTGCAGAAGGGGCAGGTGCGCTCCGGCGTCGTCTCCTCGATCGTCAACTTCGGCGCCTTCGTGGACCTGGGCGGCGTGGACGGCCTGGTGCACGTCTCCGAGCTGTCCTGGAAGCACATCGACCACCCGTCCGAGGTCGTCGAGGTCGGCCAGGAGGTCACGGTCGAGGTGCTGGACGTCGACATGGACCGCGAGCGCGTCTCGCTGTCCCTGAAGGCGACCCAGGAGGACCCGTGGCAGCAGTTCGCCCGGACCCACCAGATCGGCCAGGTCGTCCCCGGCAAGGTCACGAAGCTGGTGCCGTTCGGCGCGTTCGTCCGGGTGGACGAGGGCATCGAGGGCCTGGTGCACATCTCCGAGCTCGCCGAGCGTCACGTGGAGATCCCCGAGCAGGTCGTCCAGGTCAACGACGAGATCTTCGTGAAGGTCATCGACATCGACCTGGAGCGTCGTCGGATCAGCCTCTCGCTGAAGCAGGCCAACGAGAACTTCGGCCCCGACCCGATGTCCGTGGAGTTCGACCCCACCCTCTACGGGATGGCCGCCTCCTACGACGACCAGGGCAACTACATCTACCCCGAGGGCTTCGACCCGGAGGCCAACGACTGGCTGCCCGGGTACGAGAAGCAGCGTGAGGAGTGGGAGCGCCAGTACGCGGAGGCGCAGTCCCGCTTCGAGCAGCACCAGGCGCAGGTCATCAAGTCGCGCGAGGCGGACGCCCAGGCGGAGGCCGAGTCCGGCGGTGGCTCGCCCTCCCCGCAGCCCGGTGGTGGTGGCGGCGGCGGTGGCGGCTCGTACTCCTCCCCCGGAGGGGACGACTCGGGCGCGCTGGCCTCGGACGAGGCGCTGGCCGCGCTTCGGGAGAAACTGGCCGGCGGGCAGAGCTAGCCGCTCGCCCACGTTCACAGCCCACGACGGCCGGGTCGCTCCGCGGAGCGACCCGGCCGTCGCCGTGTCATCGGCCGGGAATGCCGCGACGGTACGGTGCGTTGTGCTCGGTGCACGGAAAACGGCTGAAGGAGTGCGGTGACGGTGCGCGATCCGCAGGAGTTGTACGCGTGGGACCCCGAGGGGCGTGAGCGTGCGTTGCAGGCCGCGGGCGGCGAGGGCAGTACCGGGCTGGTGATGCTCTACCACTTCGAGGGGTTCATCGACGCGGGGGAGACGGGCGAACAGCTCGTCGAGCAGCTGCTCGACGGCCATCCGCAGACCACCGTGGCGCGCTTCGACCACGACCGACTGATCGACTACCGCGCCCGCCGCCCCGCCATGACCTTCCGCCGCGACCGGTGGACCGACTACGAGACGCCCGCGCTCGACCTGCGGCTGGTGCACGACGCCACGCGGCAGCCGTTCCTGCTGCTCTGCGGCCCCGAACCGGACGTCGAATGGGAGAGCTTCGCGCTCGCCGTCCGGCAGCTCGTGGAGGAGCTCCGGGTCCGGCTCAGCGTCACCTTCCACGGCATCCCGATGGGCGTTCCGCACACCCGCCCGGTCGGGCTGACGCCGCACGGCAACCGCACCGACCTGGTGCCGGGGCACCGCGGCCTGTTCGACGAGGCGCAGGTGCCGGGCAGCGCCGCCGCGTTGGTGGAGCTGCGGCTCGCCCAGGCGGACCGCGAGGTGCTCGGCGTCGCCGCGCACGTGCCGCACTACATCGCCCGCTCCCGGTACCCGGACGCGGCGCTCGTGGTGCTGGAGGCCATCACCGGCGCCACGGGCCTGGTGCTCCCCGACGCCGCGCACCTGTTGCGCAGCCGCGCGCTGAAGACGCAGGACGAGATCGAGCGGGAGCTGGCCGAGGGCGATTCTGAGTTGGTCTCCGTGGTGCGCGGCCTGGAGCAGCAGTACGACGCGCTCGCCGGGGCCGCCACCCGCGGCAGCCTGGTGGCCGAACCGGCGGAGCTGCCCTCGGCCGACGAACTGGGCGAGGTCTTCGAACGCTTCCTCGCCGAACGCGAGGACGGCGACAGGCCCGACTAGGGCGGACCCGCCTGGCCACCGGTAGCCTGCGGGCATGCTGATCGTGGGACTGACCGGCGGGATCGGTGCCGGTAAGAGCGAGGCGTTGCGGCTGTTGGCCGAGCGCGGCGCGGTGGCCATCGACGCCGACCGGATCGCCCGCGAGGTGGTCGCGCCGGGCACCGGGGGCCTGACGGCGGTGGTGGCCGAGTTCGGTCCCGAGGTGCTGGCCCCCGACGGCTCGCTGGACCGGCCCCGGTTGGGCCGCGTCGTGTTCGCCGACCCCGAGCGGCGCCGCGCGCTCAACGCCATCGTGCATCCGCTGGTCGCCACCCGCTCCGCCGAACTGCGCGAGGCCGCGGACCCGGACGCCGTGGTCGTCGAGGACGTCCCGCTGCTCGCCGAGAACGGGCTGGCGGACCGGTACGACACGGTGGTCGTGGTGGACGCCTCCGACGCCACGCGGCTGGACCGGCTGGTGCGGCTGCGCGGCATGAGCGAGGAGGACGCCAGGGCCCGGATGGCCGCCCAGGCCAGCCGGGAGGAGCGGCTGTCGATCGCCGACGTCGTGCTCGACAACGACGGCCTCCGCGCGGACCTCGAACGCCAGGTCGACGAGCTGTGGGAACGGCTGGCCCAACGGTCCCGGGACGCGGCCTGAACGCGCGGCATGGCGGCGCCCGGCCGTCCGGACTACCGTGCTGCCATGGACGTCGAAGCCGCCATCGCCCTGGCACTCTCCGCGACCGCCATCAGCACCGCCACCGAGGCGGGGCGCGCGATCTGGCAGTCGCTGGCCACCCTCGGCCGCCGCGTCACCGGCCGCGGCTCCGGAGGCGACGCCGAACCGGCCGCGGTGCCCGAATCGCCTGCGGACCGGCACGCGCTGGTCGGCCGTATCGTCGAACGCGCCCGCGCGGACGCCGACTTCGGGGACCAGCTGACCCGCTGGGCGGCCGAGCACCAGGAGTCCCTCCGCCTCAGCATCGACCAGAGCCGGGGGACCGTGCACAACACCATCGCGCCGGAGGCGAGGATCCAGGGCCAGGTCATCCAGGCCCGCGACATTCACGGCAACATCAGCTTCGGCTCGTAGCCGGCTGGTATCCGTAGCCAGATCAGTCGCCGCGCTTACCTCCGGCCGCGCGCTCCCGGCGTTTCCACAGCCGGGCGCCGAACGAGGGCATGGCCCGGGGGCGGTCCGGCCGCTCCCGGGAGTACCGGTCCAGCTCCTCCGCCAGATGCATCGAGCGTCGCTCCACATCCAACTCGTCCAGCATCCGGTCGATGTCCGCCAGCAGCGCGCCGTGCAGCTGCCACTGCCGGGGATGCTCCTGCACCCGGCTGAGCAGTATCCAGGCGACCCGCTCCCGGGCCTCGCGGCTGGCCTCCAGCTCCTCCACCAGCCGGCTCTCCGCCTCCTCCGCGCTGGCGCTGACCTGACTGGTGATCAACACGGCGAAGCTCGCCACCGCGTCCCCCAGCCGGGTGAAGAGCTCCCGCAGTATGACGGCCACCTCGGGCGGGAACAGCTCCTCGTCCGGCTCCCGGTGTCGGGCCAGGTCCATGAGGGTCCGGGACAGCGTGCGCAGCAGCACCGCGCAGATCTCCAGGGTGTCCAGGCCGGTCCGCAGCACTATCCGGGTGAGCAGCCCCTCCTTGACCCGCGGGTTGAGGCGCAGGCTCTCCTCGGCCTGGGTGAGCGAGGCGTCCACCTGGGCCACGTCCTGGTCGAGCTGGCGAGCCTCCAGCAGTTGCGCCGTGACGCGCGCCACCGGCGTCGGCCCCTCGTCCGAGTCCTCGCCGAGCCGCACCAGCAGCTCTCGCATCCGGCGGGCCTGCTCCTCGATGTCCTCCTCGGCAGACTGCACCCACACGGGCGGCACGAACACCACGTTGAAGAGCAGCCCGACCACCGCGCCGATCACCGTCTCCAGCACCCGGTCGAGCGCGGTCGCGGTGACCTGCGTGACGCCCAGCACCAGCATCGCGCTGATCGCCACCTCGGGCACGAACTCACCGACCCGCACCACATGACCGATCGTCAGCGCGCAGAGGATGAGCAGGCCCAGGCTCCACCAGCTCAGGCCCACCAGGGCGCTGAATCCGGTGGCCAGCACCACGCCGGCCACCACGGAGTTCACCCGGCGGACGCCGCTGGTGATCGTGGCGAAGAGGGTGACCTGCACGACGAGCAGCGCGGTCAGCGGCGCCAGCAGCGGCGCAGGCACGTCGGTCAGCCAGAGGGCGGCGAGATAGGCGAGGGTCGCGGCGGTCGCCGAACGGAGCGTCTGCGTCACGACGGGTTGGGCGACCCACCTGACGAGTTGAGCGACGCGGTCAGTTACCTCCGGCACGGTTCAGATCGTAACGGTCCGGGCTGGCGAAACCGGGTTGCCGGACGCGGTGCCGGCCGGTGCCCGTGGCGCTCTCGTCCCGCCGGATGGGGATGATGGTGCGCATGCGGCTGGAGGCGATCACCTGGGAGCGACTGACCGACGCGCTCGCCGACCGGGTCGCGGGTCTCACGGCGGCGGACGGTGGCCCGTGGCTGCGCGTGCTCCTGGACGGTGCGCCGGCCGCCGACCCGGGCCGGCCGGCCGAGGCCCTCGGCGCCGCGCTTCGGCTGCGCGGCCGTCCGGCCCTGGTGGTGGCCGCCGCCGGCTTCCTGCGCGCCGCCTCGCTCCGCTTCGAGCATGGCCGGCGGGACGCCGACGTGTACTACGAACGCTGGCTCGATACCGGCGCGCTGTGGCGCGAGGTGTTCGGGCCGCTGGACCCGGGCGGCACCGGATGGGTGCTGCCCGACCTCTGGGACCCGGACGCGGACCGCGCCACCCGCAGCCCGCGGGTGGCGCTTCCGCCCGGCGGCGTCCTGGTGCTGCACGGCCCGCTGCTCCTCGGCCACTGGTTCCCCACGGACCTCTCGGTCCACGTCAGCCTCTCCCCGGCCGCGCTCGCCCGCCGTACCGATCCCGCCGACCACTGGACCCTGCCGGCCTTCGCCCGTTACGACGCCGAGGTCCACCCCGCACGGGCCGCCGACGTCCTCGTCCGTGCCGACAACCCCACCCACCCCGCCTGGTCCACGCCCGACTGACGCCCGGTCAGGTGCTGGTGGAGTCGTCGGTCGGGAGCAGGCCGCTGGCCCGGGCGATGGCCCGGACCTCCTCGGTGTCGTGCGCGCGTTGCTCCTCCCGGTCCTCGAGGCGTTGGCGCATCTCGGCCAGGCGGCCCGGGTCGCCGGCGACGTCGGCCGGGACGAGGGTGCGGGCGTCCCTGACATGTTCGCCGTCGCCGAATGTGACGACCACCTCGTCGTCACGGCCCTCGTCAGCGGGGGAGAGGGAGCGGACTAAGCCCATCAGGGTGAGGATTTCGCCCTGCAGTTCGGGCGTGAACAACTCCTGTTCCGCCGGTTCCAGATGCAGCCGCGTCATGCCGCCGCCCGTCAGCCAGGCGTGGAAGGCGCGCATCAGCAGAATGAACTGATTTGGGGGCATCCGCGCGCGTAGCGTCTCGACGTACACATCCAGTCGCGCCTGCCCCGTCTCCTTTTCCATGTGTCCATCGTGCGTCCGAAGTTGGGAGAGGGGAAGGTCGCCCCCTCCCCGATGTACGGGGCCGGAGCCGTCGGCGTGACGGGCCGCCACGCCGGATGAGGGAGGGGAGGATGGCCGCGGCCCCGGCCCGACGTGCCGGCGCCGCCGCTCGGTAGCGTGTCGGCATGACGACAGAGCAGATCGACCAGATACCGGGGCGCAGCGGGCCGTCGGCCACCGTCGAGGTGGCGCCGCGCGGGGTCGGGACGGTGCGGACCCAGTACGCGCCCGAGCCGGACGGTGATCCGGATCCGGGCGAGATCGTGTGGACCTGGGTGCCGTACGAGGAGAACGACGGGCGCGGCAAGGACCGTCCGGTGCTGGTGGTGGCGCGGGAGGTGGGGCGCGAGACGCTGCTGGCGGTGCAGCTCACCAGCCGGGGCCGGGACCACGACGACGAGTGGATGCCGCTGGGGTCGGGCCCGTGGGACCGCTCGGGGCGGGACTCGTGGGTGCACCTGGACCGCGTGCTGCGGGTGCATCCGGGTGGGATGCGGCGCGAGGCGTGCGCGCTGGACCGGGCGCGGTTCAACCGGGTGGTGCACGCGCTCCAGCTGCGCCACGGCTGGCGCTGAGCGCCACACCCGACCCCGGGCCGCGGGTGCTCGACCCGGCGCCGGAGTGCGGCCCACGGGCTAGGGTGATCATGCCCCACGACCGCACGGAGACGGGAGGCCGACGTGGCTGATTCGGTGGCGGAGGCGCTGGCGGAGACGCCGCTCGACTGGCAGCGGGCCCTGGCCGTCGTCGCGCACCCCGACGACCTGGAGTACGGCGCCGCCGCGGCCGTCGCGGAGTGGACCGAGGCCGGCAAGGAGGTCTCGTATCTGCTGGTCACCCGGGGTGAGGCCGGCATCGACGGGATCGCGCCCGAGGAGTCTGCGCGGGTGCGGGAGGCGGAGCAGCGGGCCAGCGCCGCCGTGGTGGGGGTGCGGGCGGTGGAGTTCCTCGACCACCCCGACGGGGTGATCGAGGAGGGACTCGCGCTGCGCCGGGACCTGGCGCTGGCGATCAGGCGACACCGGCCCGAGCTGCTGATCACGCTCAACCACCGGGACACCTGGGGCGGCCGGGCCTGGAACACCCCGGACCACCGGGCGGTGGGCCGGGCGGTGATCGACGCGGCGGGCGACGCGGGCAACCGCTGGATCTTCTCCGAGCAGCTCGGCGCGGGTCCGGGCGGGCTGGAGCGCTGGGACGGGGTGCGCTGGGTCGCGGTGGCCGCCTCCCCGCAGCCGACGCATGCGCAGGCGGTGAGCGAGCGCTCCAGGGAGCGGGCCATCGATTCGCTCGCGGAGCACCGCGCCTATATCTCCGCCCTCAGCGACCAGGAGCCCGAGGCGTACGCCAGGCAGTTCCTCACCGAGGGCTGGCAGGGCTCCGCTGAGCGCTTCGGCGGCCGGCCCTGCGTGACGTTCGAGCTCTTTCCCCGGTGATCCCGGCGCCGGCTCCGGCGTGATCCGGCGGCGACTCCCAGGACGATTCCCCTCGTGATCCCGGCGTTTTCGAGGCGTCTGCGGTGAGGTACGCCACAGGGGAAAAGAGAATTACGAAGCTCGATAGGAGAAGAAAGTGACGAAGGGCCGGGACCTTCGTCCTCTCGGGGTGGGGTATTCGGAAGGGGCGCCTCCGACATTGGGCTCTACGCGACCCGCCGTGTCCGCGTAGCGCGAGGTCAGAGCGGGTGGCGCGGGCCACAGATATGGCGCCTCCCGGGGTCAGGGTCGACGGTTCTGGGGCGCTCTTATTCCTGTTTCGGGTCTACGGGGTTCCTTAGTAATTGCCTTACTTGAGGCGGGACAAATCAGCCGTTACCAAGGATGTGCACCACCTCCCCCGATCTCAGCGAGGTAGTCCCCCCATGTCGAACAGCACCAGCCGCCGCCCCGCGCTTCGTACCCGTCTGCGCACCCGCGCCGCCGTCGCGACCGCCGGGGCCTGCGCCTCGGCCGTGCTCGCGACCGCCGGTGTCGCCACGGCGGCCGTCGCCGCGGGCTCCGATGGTGCCGGCGCCGACGTTTTCGCCGCGCACACCGCGACCGAGCTCGCCGACTCCACCCACAGCCAGGCCGACTCCCAGCGAGACGCCGCCGAGGCCGCCGAGCGGGAGCACCAGAAGCAGCAGGAGCTCCAGCGGTCCTGGGTGTCGCCGATCTCGGCCGACTACACCCTGTCGGCGCCCTTCGGTAACAGTGGCGACAACTGGACCTCCACGCACAGTGGCCAGGACTTCGCGGTCCCGACCGGCACCACCGTGCACTCCGTGCACGGCGGCACGGTCGTCAAGGCCGGCGGCAACGGCGCCGGCGACGGCCCCGCCTACGGCAACGCCGTGGTGATCGAGCACGACAACGGCACGTACTCGCAGTACGCGCACCTGTCGGACGTCGAGGTCTCCGTCGGGGACAAGGTCTCCACCGGTGACCGGATCGCGCAGTCCGGGAACAGCGGTAACAGCACCGGGCCGCACCTGCACTTCGAGATCAGGACCAGCCCGAACTACGGCACCGCCGTGAACCCGGTGGACTTCCTGCACAACCACCACACCAACGTGTGACCGGTGGCCCGGGCCCGGGTCCAGCAGCACAGCGGGACCCGGACCCCGGCCGCCAGCATCGACCGGCCGCTCAAGCCGCCCACGTGGCGGCCTGAGCGGCCGCTTGCTGTCTGCGGCACTCCAGCTCCAGGGACGGATAGGCGGCGGCGATCGCGGCGAAGACGCGCTCCGTGAGCAGTCGCCTGCCCTCCGTCCTGCTGGCGCCCGGCGGTAGGGCCTCCAGCAACGCCCGGTGCTCGGCCAGGGCGTCCCGCAGGTACACCACCTGCCAGCGGATCAGCTCCGCCGCGTAGACCGACTCCAGGCTGACCGGGTCCGGCCGGTGGCCCCAGGAGAGCGCGGCGCGCTGCGCGTCCCGCAGGTTGCGGTGCTGTACGGCGCGGGCGGCGAGCTCCGCGGGGTCCAGCCGCGGCAGGTCCAGCCGCACGGTTCTGATGGCCTCCAGGGCGCGCTCCCGGCGTCTGGTGATGGCGTCCCGCAGCGCCTCGGCGCGGCGCCGGCGGAGGCTGCGGGCCGCGACGAAGTCCGGCCGGGCCTCGGTGGCTCGCACCCGCGAGGACAGATACAGGGGGACCGGGGCGGTGCGGTCGGGTTCGCCGAGGAAGGTGCGCACCAGGAACGGTGTCCAGCCGCGCGCCCGCAGGGTGTCGAAGGAAAGGTAGGTGATTGCGGTCCGTTGGTGGTTCGACTCCTGAGGTATGGCCATCGTCGCCCTCCCGGGGTGGGAGACGGGGAACGCGCTTTCCCTGGGTGATTCCCAGCCAAGAAGACAGTCATACGCATCTGACCATCAGAAAAGCGGTTGCGGCAGCACACCCTCCAGGGCGAGAAGCTCGCGCTTCGTGGTCAGTCCGCCACCGAAACCACCTATCCCGCCGTCCGCGGCCACCACCCGGTGACAGGGCACCACCACGGGCAGTGGATTGGCCCCCATGGCGGCCCCGACCGCCCGTGCCGCGTCCGGTTCGCCGACCCGCTTGGCCAGCTCCCCGTACCCGACCACGCTGCCGAACGGCACCGAGGCGGCCAGCTCCCGCAGCACCCGCTCGTTGAATCCGGAGACCAGCGACCAGTCGAGTGCGGTCGCGAACGTGCGCAGCTCGCCGTGGAAGTACACGTCCAGCTCGGCCACGGCCCGCCCGACCGTGTCCTGGGGCGCCGTGGCTGCTGCCTCCCCGGCCGGTACGCCCTCGGCCGGCGTCCGGGCGACCCCGCCGGGATTCGGGACCGGCCCGTCCACCCGCTCCGGCCCGGAACCGAACACCGCGGCCAACTGGCCCAGCGATCTGCGGATGCGCCGCTCGTCGGCGTGGAAGACCACGGTGACCAGCCCCCGCCCCGTGGCGGCCAGCAGCAGCGGGCCGATCGGGGTGTCCCGCACGGCCCAGGCCCAGTCCCTCTGCGAAGCGCTCATGGCCGCAGGCTACGGCCCGTTACTGACAGCGGCGCCCCACCCCGCTCCTCCCCGCCGGTTCCGGCGGGGAGGAGCGGAGGCCGGCTCCCGGCGGTCAGCCGCCGACCGCGTCGCGCACCACGTCCGGGAAGTTGGTGATGATCCCGTTCACCCCCAGCGCGGTCACGTCGGCCGCCGTCTCGGCGTCGTTGACCGTCCAGGTGTGCACCTCCAGCGGGTTGCCGTGCGGCCCGGTCAGCGCGTGGACCTCGGCCACGTAGTCAGCGCTCAGGTCCCGGTACGTGGGGTTGATCTGGTCGGCGAACTCGGCGAACGCCGGCAGGTCGGCCACCTCGGGGGTGCCCAGGAAGCCGATCTCCACATCGGGGTTCAGCTCGTGCGCGGTGCGCATCGACGCCTCGTCGAAGCTCTGCAGCACCAGCCGCTCCCCGGGGACCGCCTCGTCCAGCCAGCCCTCGGCGTCCAGCTCGGCCAGGATCTCCTCCTCGATCCCCGGGTAGAGGTCGGGCGCCTTCAGCTCCAGCAGCAGCTGCTGGTCGTTGGTCTCCAGCTCGTCCAGGAAGTCGGTCAGGGTCGGCACCGGTTCGCCGGCGAACTCCTCGCCGAACCAGCTGCCCGCGTCGAGCTGCGCGATCTCCGCGGCGGTGAAGTCCGACACGTTCCACGGCGCGCGGTCGGGGAACAGTTCCTCGGCGTCGGTGGTGCGGTCGAGCGTGGTGTCGTGCATCAGCACGAGCTCGCCGTCCGCGGTGCGCTGGACGTCGGTCTCGACCCAGGAGGTGTCGAGGTCGGCCGCGACCTGGGCGGCCGCCACGGTGTTCTCCGGGGCGTGGCCGGAGGCGCCGCGGTGGGCGATGATCACCGGGGCGGCCTGTTCGGCCGCGCTCTGCGCCGCGGCCTGGGACGCGGCGGCCGGCACGGCCAAAGCCGCCAGGCCCAGCGCCGGAACGGTCCAGCGAACGGCGGGGTGCAGGTGCATGGGGGGACTCCTCGCGAGTGATCGCCTACGAAACGGTCGCGGGCAGCTTCCCGCACGGAGGTGACCACTGGACAGGGGGCGAGCTGAACGCCGATGGTGCGGCCAATGACGGCGGGGCGCGGGGGATGTCAGTGGGGAGTCGTACCGTGGGGAGCATGCGGCCCGTTTCTCATATCGAACGCACGATGGCGCCCTTCGAGGTCGTCAGTCCCTACCAGCCGAGCGGCGACCAGCCGGCGGCCATCGCCCAGCTGGCCGAGCGCGTCAGCGGGGGCGAGAAGGACGTGGTCCTGCTGGGCGCGACGGGGACCGGCAAGTCGGCGACCACGGCGTGGATGATCGAGCGGCTGCAGCGCCCGACGCTGGTGATCGCGCCGAACAAGACGCTGGCCGCCCAGCTGGCCAACGAGTTCCGCGAGCTGCTGCCGAACAACGCCGTCGAGTACTTCGTCTCGTACTACGACTACTACCAGCCGGAGGCGTACGTCCCGCAGACGGACACCTATATCGAGAAGGACTCCTCGATCAACGAGGAGGTCGAGCGGCTGCGGCACAGCGCGACGAACTCGCTGCTCACCCGGCGTGACGTCGTGGTGGTCGCCTCCGTCTCCTGCATCTACGGCCTGGGCACTCCCCAGGAGTACGTCGACCGGATGGTGCCGCTACGGGTGGGCGAGGAGATCGACCGGGACGCGATGCTGCGTCGTTTCGTCGACATCCAGTACGCGCGCAACGATGTGGCTTTCACCCGCGGCACCTTCCGGGTGCGCGGGGACACCATCGAGATCTTCCCCGTCTACGAGGAGCTGGCCGTCCGCATCGAGATGTTCGGCGACGAGATCGAGGCGCTCTCCACGCTGCACCCGATCACCGGCGAGATCATCTCCCAGGACGACCAGCTGTACGTCTTCCCCGCCACGCACTACGTGGCGGGTCCCGAGCGCATGGAGCGGGCGATCGCCGGCATCGAGGCGGAGCTCTCGACCCAGCTCGGCGGCATGGAGCAGGCCGGGAAGCTGCTGGAGGCGCAGCGGCTGCGGATGCGCACGACGTACGACATCGAGATGATGCGGCAGATCGGCACCTGCTCCGGCATCGAGAACTACTCGCTGCACATCGACGGCCGGGAGACCGGCTCCCCGCCGCACACCCTCCTGGACTACTTCCCCGACGACTTCCTGTTGGTCATCGACGAGTCGCACAACACGGTGCCGCAGGTCGGCGCGATGTACGAGGGCGACGCCTCCCGCAAGCGGACCCTGGTCGACCACGGCTTCCGGCTGCCCTCGGCGCTGGACAACCGACCGCTGAAATGGGAGGAGTTCCAGGAGCGCATCGGGCAGACGGTGTACCTCTCGGCCACCCCGGGGCCGTACGAGCTGTCCCGGTCCGACGGCGTGGTGGAGCAGATCATCCGGCCCACCGGCCTGGTCGACCCCGAGGTCGTGGTCAAGCCCACGGAGGGGCAGATCGACGATCTGGTGCACGAGATCAGGAGCCGGGCGGAGCGGGACGAGCGGGTCCTGGTCACCACGCTCACCAAGAAGATGGCGGAGGACCTCACCGACTACTTCCAGGAGCTCGGCATCCGGGTGCGGTACCTGCACAGCGACGTGGACACGCTGCGCCGGGTGGAGCTGCTGCGCGAGCTGCGGTCCGGCGAGTTCGACGTGCTGGTCGGCATCAACCTGCTGCGGGAGGGCCTGGACCTGCCCGAGGTGTCGCTGGTCGCCATCCTGGACGCCGACAAGGAGGGCTTCCTCCGCTCGGGCACCTCGCTGATCCAGACCATCGGCCGCGCCGCGCGGAACGTGTCGGGCCAGGTGCACATGTACGCCGACCGGGTCACCGCGGCGATGGAGCGGGCGATCGACGAGACCAACCGGCGTCGCGCCAAGCAGGTCGCGTACAACGAGGAGCGCGGCCTCGACCCGCAGCCGCTGCGCAAGAAGATCAACGACATCGTGGCGACGATCGCCCGCGAGGAGGTCGACACCCAGGAGCTGCTCGGCACGGGGTACCGCCAGGGGGCCGAGGCGGGCCGGCGCAAGGCCCCCGTGCCGACCGCGCCCACCGGGAAGAACGGCAGGGCCCCGGGGGAGTTGACCGACCGGCCGGCCGCCGAGCTGGCCGAGACGATCGAGCAGCTCACCGAGCGGATGCGGGCGGCCGCCGCGGAGCTGCAGTTCGAGATCGCCGCCCGGCTGCGGGACGAGGTGTCGGAGATGAAGCGGGAGCTGCGGCAGATGCGGGAGGTGGGCCTACGCTGAGGCTCGCCGTCGAGGCGTTAGCAGGGCGTTAAGAAGCGACACGAACCCCCCGGTGGGCTGTGGGCCACGCACGACGCTGCGTAGGGTTTTTCCGTACCTCCGGAGGGAGACCACCCTGATGAGCGTCAACCTGTCCAAGGGACAGGCGATCAGCCTGCGGAAGCCCGACGGTGCTCGGCTGACCACGGTGCGGATGGGCCTGGGCTGGAAGGCGATGGAGCGCTCCACGGGATTCTTCGCGAAGCTGTTCGCCACCCGCAGCGACATCGACCTCGACGCCTCGGCCGTGCTCTTCGCCGGCAGCGAGGCGGAGGACGTGGTCTACTTCCGCAAGCTGACCAGCGACGACGGCTCGGTCACCCATACCGGGGACAACCTGACGGGTGGTGCCGGCGAGGAAGACGACGAGTCGATCCTGGTCGACCTGCCCCGGGTGCCGCCGCAGGTCGACAAGATCGTCTTCACGGTGAACTCCTTCACCGGCCACACCCTCGCCGAGGTCGGCGAGGCGTTCTGTCGGCTTGTCGACGAGACCACCGGGCGGGAGCTGGCCCGCTACACCCTGGCCGGCGGCGGCCCCTACACCGCCCAGATCATGGCGAAGGTGCACCGCGACGGCACCGGCTGGCAGATGACCGCGATCGGCGAGCCGGCCAGCGGCCGCACGTTCCAGGACCTGCTGCCGTCGATCACCCCCCACCTGTAGCGACGCGCCGTCCGGCCCGGGGAAGGCTCCCCGGGCCGGGCGGCGGGGCTCAGCGGGTGACCTCCAGCAGCACCTCCCGGCTCACGCCGCCGACCTCCACCTCCAGGCGCGCGCTGCCCGGCCGCAGGCCGGTGAGCTCGCCGGTGGCCGGATCGAAGGCGGCCGTGTCCCAGCGGCCCGCCTCGTCCGCGGGGCCGACGAACAGGTCGCGCGACCCCGACCAGTCCGCGCTCACCGGGAAGGCCACCGGCACCTCGCGCGTGCCGGCCGCCCCCCACTGCTCCAGCGTGGCTCCCGCCGCCACGGTCTCGCCGACACCCAGCGAGGCGGGGGCGTCCAGCGTCAGCTCGTCCACCTGCGGTCGGGTCTGGATGGTCATCCAGTCGGGCAGCGTCCGGTGCGGCCACCGCCGCGCCGCGGCCTGTTCGGCGCCCGAGACCTCGTCGACGCCAACCATCGCCCAGCCGGTGAAGCCGCCCTCGTCCGGCGCCGCGGCCGGTGCCTTGCCCGCGTCGCCGCCGATGAAGTACGGCACCCCCTCCAGGTGGTAGGCGTCGAAGACGCCGACGTGCGCGCCGAGGAACGCGGTGCCCTTACCCGACTCGCGCCGGAAGTCGGCCAGCCAGTCCTCCAGCAGGTCCGCCTCCATCCGGTCCGACAGCTGGCTGGCCGGCTGCGCCGTGGTGTCGCGCGGCGGCACGTGCGCGACCACCACCACCGAGTCCACTTCAGGATCCGCCGCGGCGGCGTCCAGCTGATCGCGCAGCTCCCGCACCTGCTCGTAGCCGGCGCCGCGGATCGTCAGCGAGGAGGTGTCCAACGTGATGAAGCGGGTGCCCCGGTGGTCGAAGGTCAGCTGTGAGTCGCCGAACTCCGCCTCGAACTGCTCGATCGAGCCGCCCATCACCTCGTGGTTGCCCGGCACGTAGTACCAGGGGGTGTCGCCGAGCTCCTCCTCGATCACCTGACGGGCGAACTCCAGATCGGCGGGCGAACCCTCGTCCACCCAGTCGCCGTTGATCAGCACGAAGTCCGGCTCTGCGGCCCGGGCCTCGCGCAGCGTGCGCCGCGCCTTCGCCACGATCTCGCTATCCGGCTCCCTGGCCACGAACTGGGCGTCGGAGACCACGGCGAACTGCCAGTCGCGGTCGGCCACCTCCGCGGCCGAGCCGACCAGTGCGTCGGCACGCGGCGCCGTCTCGGGCAGCTCCGCGTCCGGCGGTATCTGCGCCCGCAGCTCGTCGATGGCGATCTCGCTGGAGTAGCTCACGGTCGGCCGGGTCTCGGCGACGTAGAAGCGGTGCACCGACAACGGATAGGCCACGCCCTCGGGCACCTCGAAGGTGACCTGACGCCAGCCCTCCCAGGTGACGTAGTCGGCCCGCAGCACGTGGTCGGTGCCGTGGGAGTCGACGAGGTGCAGGGAGGGCCAGGCGCCCCGGCCGTCCCCGTTGATCCACAGGGTGAAGCTCTGCGGCTGCCCGGGCACCGGGATGTCCGCGGGCGGGGTGGCGTAGGCGGCCCGGGTGGCGGTGCTCAGGCTGAAGTCGTATGCCATACGCAGTGCGGTGCCCTCCTGCCCGGCGGGCTCCGGCTCGATCGAGCCGTCCGCGCGGGCGTGGGTGAACTCCCAGTCCGCGGCGTTCTGGAAGTCCGCGACCAGGGTGTCGTTCAGCCCGACGGTGACGGCGACCAGGGCCGTCACGTCCCCGATCCGCGCGGTGACGGTGCCGCTGGTGGTCCCCGCGTCGGAGGCGGCGGTGACCGTGAAGCCGCCGTCCGCCACGTCCGGCGCCACGGCGAACAGCGAGGCGTTGTATTCGAGTTCGACGTCGCCTGGTTCGACGGGCGCGGAGTTGCCCGCGGCGTCGTAGCCGACCAGCCCGAAGTCTCCCTCGGCGTCGGCATCGGCGAGTCCCACCCGCTGGGTGGTGGGCGTCATCCGGTCGAGGTCGCCGAGCACCGTCAGCTCCAGGCTCCCGTCGTCGGCGCCGCGTTCCCCCGCGGTGACCGTCGTGTCGCCGGGGCGGCGGGCGGTGAACAGACCGTCCTGCGACACCGTGCCGACGGAGCGGTCGTCGGCGCGCCAACGCGGGTCGCCCTCGGTCGGGCCGTACGCGTCGTCGTAGCCGGTGGCGGTCAGCTGCCGGGTGAGGCCGGGGAAGACCCGGTCCGGGTGCCCGCCGGTCACCGTGTCCGCGGTCGGCGTGCGGTCCGGTTCGGCGGCCGTGTCCACCCGGTAGCCGGCCAACTCGCCTTCGCCCACCGGGGCGGTGATGGCCAGCCCGTTGGGCACCGACCGCTCCTGGCCGTCCGACGGGCTGTTCATCAGGCTGAGTTCGGCGTCACCGGGCTCGCGCGCCAGCAGCGTGCTGGAGCCGCCGCCGTCCAGGTTGAGGGCGTTGTACGCCCCGAGGTCCGCCATCATCGTGGCCAACTCGGTGAGCGTGGCGCCGCCGGAGTGCGTCTGGCGGCCGTCCACCGTCAGCACGTACATCTCCTGGCCGTCCCGGGAGAAGCCGACGGCGGTGCGCGGGGCCGTCTCGTTGTTCGGCCGCCCCTCCCAGTTCTGCGGCTCGCCGTCGACGACCAGCAGCCCGCGCCCGCCGACCGCGGTGCGCGGCAGGTCGCCGCCGTCGGAGGTGCGCGGCCCGTACTCCAGCTCCACGGCGTCGCCCACGGCGAGCGACGCCAGGGTCCGTGCCCCGCCCTCGCGGCCGAGCAGCACCACGGCGTCCTCGGGCACCGGGCCGTCATCCGGCTTGTCGGACACGGAGGTCACCGCGCCGTCCGTCACGACGACCTCGGCGATGTCCGCGGCGCCGGACACCGGCTGGGCGCGGTCGGCCTCGCCCCACAGCGGGCTGTAGACGCCGATGCCGTCGGCCGGCAGCACCGCCGCGTTGTAGCCGTCGAGGGCGGCCGTGGCGTCGGGAAGGGTGAGCGTCCCGTCGAAGTAGAGGTCCAGGATGCGGCCCGCGTCGTCCGGGCCGATGCCCACCACCTGGGTGGCGCCCTCCGTGCCGGACTGGGTGAGCTCGCCGCCGGACAGGCCGGGGCCCAACGGCGCCTGGGTGGCGTTGATGTCGAAGAAGTCGCCGTTGATCGCCGCGACGGTGGTGCGGCCCTCGCCCGGGTCGTGGTCGGCCGCCAGCTCGCTGACGGGTGCCGCCTCGGCGACCGGTCCAGGCGAGAGGTAGTCGATGTCGAGACCGCTGGTGAGGTCGAGGCTGAGCGCCTGGGCGTTCAGCCACTTGTCCGACTCCAGGCGCTGATAGGACGTCAGGTTTGCGCCGGGCGCCAGCGCCTGCTCGGTCCGGGACAGCTCCATGCCGTCGCCGTCGACGATGCCGGTCGGCGTGACCGACGCCGTCCCGGCGGGTGCGGCGGCCGCCGGAGCGGCCACCACCGCCGGGACCAGACTGACGGTCAGCGCGGCGACGACACCCGCCGCCGTCACCGCGCGTGCGCGAACTCCCCCGTGACGGGCACCTCTTGCCACCGAAGCTCCTCGGAACGCCTCAACCGGGCGGGCCCTGCGCCCGTCCAGCGGCTCAGGGTTCCAAGGAGGAGCGGTCTACACCAGAGGGTGGCCGAGAACATTCGGGAAACAACTCGCCGCCCGGATCAGCGCGGATGGTCCCCGAGGATGTCCCGCAGGAACTTCCCGGTGTGGCTGGCCGGCTCCGAGGCGATCTGCTCTGGCGTGCCCTCGGCCACCACCATCCCGCCCGCGTACCCGCCTTCGGGGCCCATGTCCACGACCCAGTCGGCGGTCTTGATCACGTCCAGGTTGTGCTCGATGACGATGACCGTGTTCCCCTTGTCGACCAGATCCGAGAGCACCGAGATCAGCTTGCGGATGTCCTCGAAGTGCAGCCCGGTGGTGGGCTCGTCCAGCACGTACACCGTGCTGCCGGTGGAGCGCCGCTGCAATTCGGAGGCGAGCTTGACCCGCTGGGCCTCGCCGCCCGAGAGGGTGGGGGCCGGCTGGCCCAGCCGTACGTACCCGAGGCCCACGTCGTTGAGCGTGCGCAGATGACGGGCGATGGCCGGGACCGCCTCGAAGAAGTCCAGCGCCTCCTCGATCGGCATGTCCAACACCTCGGCGATGGACTTGCCCTTGTAGTGCACCTCCAGGGTCTCCCGGTTGTACCGGGCGCCGTGGCAGACCTCGCAGGGCACGTACACGTCGGGCAGGAAGTTCATCTCGATCTTGATGGTGCCGTCGCCCGAGCAGTTCTCGCAGCGCCCGCCCTTGACGTTGAACGAGAAGCGGCCCGGCAGGTACCCGCGGACCTTGGCCTCCATGGTCTCCGCGAAGAGCCGGCGCACGTGGTCGAAGACCCCGGTGTAGGTCGCCGGGTTGGAACGAGGGGTGCGGCCGATCGGCGACTGGTCGACGTGCACCACCTTGTCGACGAGGTCGTCGCCGGCCACCCGGGTGTGCCGTCCGGGCACCGCCTTCGCGCCGTTCAACTCGCGCGCCAGGTGGGTGTAGAGGATGTCGTTGACCAGCGTGGACTTGCCGGACCCCGAGACTCCGGTGACGGCGGTGAGCACGCCGAGCGGGAAGCTGACGTCGATGTCCCGCAGGTTGTTCGCCCGGGCGCCGTGCACGGTCAGCCGTCGCCCGGTGTCCACCGTGCGTCGCGTCGCCGGCATCGGGATCGACCGCGCGCCCGAGAGGTACTGCCCGGTCACGGACGCCTCGTTCGTCAGCAGCTTCTCCAACGGGCCGCTGTGCACCACCTCGCCGCCGTGCTCGCCCGCGCCCGGCCCGATGTCCACCACCCAGTCCGAGGTCTTGATGGTGTCCTCGTCGTGCTCCACGACGATCAGCGTGTTCCCCAGGTCGCGCAGCCGGACCAGGGTCTCGATCAGCCGGTGGTTGTCCCGCTGGTGCAGGCCGATCGACGGCTCGTCCAGCACGTACAGCACGCCGACCAGGCCCGAGCCGATCTGGGTCGCCAGCCGGATCCGCTGGGCCTCACCGCCGGACAGGGTGCCGGCCGCGCGGTCGAGCGAGAGGTAGTCCAGGCCGACGTCGACGAGGAACCGCAGCCGCTCGTTGACCTCCTTCAGCACCCGCTCGGCGATGGTCTTCTCCCGGTCGGTCAGCCGCATGCCGCGCAGGAACTCGGCGCATTCGCTGATCGACATCCCGGCGATCTCGGCGATCGACCGGTCCTGCACGGTCACCGCGAGCACCAGCGGCTTGAGCCGGGTGCCCTGGCAGGCCGGGCAGGGCGCCTCCCGCATGTACCCCTCGAAGCGCTCCCGGCTGGAGTCGGACTCGGCCTCCGCGTGCCGGCGCCTGATGAACGGGATCACGCCCTCGAAGGCCGTGGTGTACGCGCGCTCCTGGCCGTGCCGGTTCTCGTAGCGGACCTCGATCTTGGTCTTGTGCCCGTACAGCAGGGCCTTGCGGGCGCGCTGCGGCAGCCCCTCCCAGGGGATGTCGGTGCGGAAGTTCAGTGCGTCGCCCAGGGCGCCGATCAGCAGGTTGAAGTACCCCTTGGTATGGCCGTGCGACCAGGGGTGGATGGCGCCGTCCTCCAGCGCCCGCTCCGGGTCGGGGATGATCAGCTCCGGGTCCACCTCCATCCTGGTGCCGATGCCGGTGCACTCAGGGCAGGCGCCGAAGGGGGAGTTGAACGAGAAGGAGCGCGGCTCCAACTCCTCGAAGGACAGGTCGTCGTACGGGCAGTACAGGTGCTCGGAGAACATCCGCTCGCGCTGCGGATCGTCCGCCGGCAGGTCCACGAAGTCCAGGATCACCATGCCGCCCGACAGCCCCAGCGCCGTCTCCACCGAGTCGGTCAGCCGCCGCTTGGCGCTCTCCTTGACCGTCAGTCGGTCCACCACCACCTCGATGGTGTGCTTCTCCTGCTTCTTCAGCTTCGGCGGGTCCGTGAGCTGCACCGTCGCGCCGTCCACCCGGGCCCGGCTGTACCCCTTGGTCTGCAGGTCGGAGAAGAGGTCGGCGAACTCGCCCTTCCGCTGTCGCACCAGCGGCGACAGCACCTGGAACCTGCTGCCCTCCTCCAGGGACAGCACCCGGTCCACGATCGCCTGCGGCGACTGCCGGGCGATCGGCCGGCCGCACTCCGGGCAGTGCGGTTTGCCGATGCGCGCGAAGAGGAGCCGGAGGTAGTCGTAGACCTCGGTGATGGTGCCGACCGTGGAGCGCGGGTTGCGCGAGGTGGACTTCTGGTCGATGGAGACCGCGGGGGACAGGCCCTCGATGAAGTCGACGTCGGGCTTGTCCATCTGCCCCAGGAACTGCCGCGCGTACGCCGAGAGCGACTCCACGTACCGACGCTGGCCCTCGGCGAAGATCGTGTCGAAGGCGAGCGAGGACTTGCCGGAGCCGGACAGGCCGGTGAAGACGATGAGCGAGTCGCGGGGCAGGTCGAGCGAGACGTTCCTCAGGTTGTGCTCGCGAGCGCCTCGCACGATGAGTCGGTCGGCCACGCCGGATGACACCTTTCCTGTGGTTCCTGGGAGCCCGCGGCATGCGGGACACCCCGGCTTCAAGGGTATGGGGGGCCACTGACACTCATGCCGACGATCGTCGAGACGCGTGCTGACGCGCGTGCCCGGACGCCGGGAAGCCCTCGCGAAGGCAGCCTATAGCAAAGATGTTCGATTCCCGGACGCGTCGCCACACTTTCACTCGATGGGGTGGGGAGTTAGCGTGTGATCATGACGGCACCCACGGCTCCCACCACCGACCTCACCGCCCTCGAGGAGGCCACGGCCCGCCTGCTGACGGCGGTCGACGCCCTGGACGACGCGGCCGTCGGCGAGCCCTCCGCGCTGCGCGGCTGGACCAGGGGCCATGTGCTCGCCCATCTCTCCAGGAACGCCGACGCCCTGGTCAACGTATTGGCCGGCCGGCCGATGTACCCCAGCGACGAGGCGCGGAACGACGATATCGAGCGGGACGCCGCCCGTCCGGCGGCCACCCACCGCGAGGACCTGCGGGACAGCTCCGCCCGGCTGCACGCGGCCGCCACCGAGCTCACCGACGAACAGTGGGGGACCGTCGTCACCCTCCGCAACGGCGTCACCGACGTCGCCGCCAGCATCCCGCTCCGACGCTGGATCGAGGTCGAGCTGCACCATCTGGACCTCTCCCTCGGGCTGTCCGTCGCCGAGCTGCCCGGCGTCTTCCTGGACCGCGCGCTGGACTACCTCACCGCCCGCTTCGCCGGCCATCCCGACGTCAGGTCCCTGGAGCTGCGCGCCGAGGACGGCCGTCGCTGGCGCACCGGCGCGGCCCCCGAGGAGTCGGTCGGGGGCGGCGCCGTGGTCGTCGTGGGCACCCCGGCCGCCTTGGTCGGCTGGCTCTCCGGGCGGACCACGGGCAGCGGCCTGAGCATCACGGGCGGCGAGTCCCTGCCGGTGCTGCCGCCGCTCTGAGAGACTCCCGCCATGTCCTACACCGGGAAGGTCACGGTCGGCGGACCCGCCGACGTGCACGAGCTCGCCCAGCTGATCATCTCCAAGGTCGCCGTCGGCCCCATGGAGAACAACGCCTACCTGCTGCGTTGCCGGCAGACCGGCGAGCAACTGCTCGTCGACGCGGCAAACGAGCCCGACACGCTGCTGCGCCTGGCGGGCGACGATGGCCTCGGCGCGGTGGTCACCACGCACCGCCACGGGGACCACTGGCAGGCGCTCGGCGCGGTGGTGCGCGCCACCGGCGCGCGCACCTACGCCGGCGCGTACGACGCCGAGGGCATCCCCGTGCCCACCGAGATGCCGGTGGCGGACGGCGACACGGTGCCGGTCGGCGCCTGCCGGCTCACCGCCCGGCATCTGGTCGGGCACACCCCCGGGTCCATCGCGCTGGTGTACGACGATCCGGACGGTCACCCCCACGTCTTCACCGGGGACTGCCTCTTCCCGGGTGGCGTCGGCAACACGCGGGGTGACCGGGAGGCCTTCACCAGGCTGCTGCACGACGTCGAGACCAAGCTCTTCGCCGAGCTGCCGGACGAGGCCTGGGTCTACCCGGGGCACGGCGACGACACCACACTGGGCGCCGAGCGCCCGCATCTCGACGAGTGGCGCGCCCGCGGCTGGTGACGTTCCGTGTGCCGCCCTGTCGGACCCCGGCAGTAGGCTGGCGACCATGGCCGATCCCTCCAGCTACCGCCCGAAACCGGGCCAGATCCCGGACTCCCCGGGGGTGTACCGGTTTCGCGACGAGCACCGCCGGGTGATCTATGTCGGGAAGGCCAAGAGCCTGCGCCAGCGGCTCTCGTCGTACTTCCAGGACCTCTCGGGGCTGCATCCGCGCACCGCGACCATGGTCACCACCGCCGCCTCCGTGGAGTGGACCGTGGTCTCCACCGAGGTGGAGGCGCTCCAGCTGGAGTACTCCTGGATCAAGGAGTACGACCCCCGGTTCAACGTCAAGTACCGCGACGACAAGAGCTATCCGTCGCTCGCCGTCACGTTGAACGAGGAGTTCCCCCGCGCCCAGGTGATGCGCGGGCCCAAGCGCAAGGGTGTGCGGTACTTCGGGCCGTACGGCCACGCCTGGGCCATCAGGGAGACCGTGGACCTGCTGCTGCGGGTCTTCCCGGTGCGCACCTGTTCGGCCGGCGTGTTCAAGCGGGCGCGCGCCGTCGGGCGCCCCTGTCTGCTCGGGTACATCGACAAGTGCTCCGCACCCTGCACCGGCCGGGTCACCCCCGAGGAGCACCGCGCGCTGGCCGAGGAGTTCTGCGATTTCATGGCCGGCCGCACCGGCACCTACCTCCGTCGTCTGGAGGAGGAGATGCGGCAGGCCGCCGAGGACCTGGAGTACGAGCGGGCGGCCCGACTGCGCGACGACATCGAGGCGCTGCGGCGCGCCATGGAGAAGAACGCCGTGGTGCTCGCCGACGCCACCGACGCGGACCTCGTCGCGCTGGCCGAGGACGAGCTGGAGGCCGCGGTGCAGATCTTCCACGTCCGCGGCGGCCGGGTGCGCGGCCAGCGCGGCTGGGTCACCGACAAGGTGGCGAACGTCGACACCGCCGCGCTCGTCGAGCACGCGCTCCAGCAGCTCTACGGGGACGAGCGCGGCGAGGCCGTGCCCAGGGAGGTGCTGGTCCCGGTCCTGCCCGAGCTGGCGGACCCGGTCACCGAGTGGCTGAGCGAGCGCCGCGGCTCCCGGGTGAGCCTGCGGGTACCCCAACGCGGGGACAAGAGGGACCTGATGACCACCGTGCAGCGGAACGCGCAGCAGACGCTCGTGCTGCACAAGACCAAGCGCGCCTCCGACCTGACCACCCGCTCCCGCGCCCTGGAGGAGATCGCCGAGGCGCTCGGCCTCGACTCCGCGCCGCTGCGCATCGAATGCTTCGACATCTCCCATCTCCAGGGGGAGGACGTGGTGGCCTCGATGGTCGTCTTCGAGGACGGCCTGGCCCGCAAGAGCGAGTACCGCCGCTTCCAGATCAAGAGCTTCGCCGGCCAGGACGACGTCCGCGCCATGCACGAGGTGGTCTCCCGGCGCTTCCGCCGGTACCTGCGCGAGAAGGAGCGCACCGGCGAATGGGCCGGGGAGGAGCCGGATCAGCCGCCGACCGGCCCGGCCGCCGGTGAGGAGGAGGAACCGGAGGCCGGCGGCCCGGCGTCGTTCCGTGCGGACGACGGTCGCCCCAAGCGCTTCGCCTACCCGCCGCAGCTCGTCGTGGTGGACGGCGGACAGCCGCAGGTGGCCGCCGCCCGTCGGGCCATGGACGAACTGGGCATCGACGACGTCGCCGTCTGCGGTCTGGCCAAGCGCCTCGAGGAGGTCTGGCTGCCCGACGAGGGCGATCCGGTCATCCTGCCGCGCAGCAGCGAGGGCCTGTACCTGCTCCAGCGGGTGCGGGACGAGGCGCACCGGTTCGCCATCCGCTACCAGCGGGGGAAGCGGTCACAATCGATAAGGACGGGTCCCCTCGACGCCGTACCCGGCCTCGGGGAGACCCGGAAGAAGGCTCTGCTGAAGCATTTCGGTTCGGTCAAGCGGCTCCGCTCCGCCACGGTCGAGGAGGTCACGGAGGTCCCGGGCATCGGCCGCAAGACCGCCGAGACCGTCGTGGCCAGCCTGGCCCAGGCGGCCCGGCCGGCGCCGGCGGTGAACACCGCCACCGGCGAGATCGTCGAGGACTGAGCGGCCCCAGCCACCGTTCGGTCCCGCATCAGGCACCATGGCATAAGCGACATACCCGACACGAGACCCACACCGGAACACGAGACATCGGGGGACGGCACCATGAGTGAGCAGATCGCAGACGCGGAGCAGGCCGCCGCAGGCGGCGCCGAGGCCGTCACCATGCCCGAGCTGGTGATCATCTCGGGCATGTCGGGCGCCGGGCGGTCCACCGCCGCGAAGTGTCTGGAGGACCTGGGCTGGTTCGTCGTGGACAACCTCCCACCCTCGCTGATCCCGACCATGGTGGACCTCGGGGCCCGCTCCCAGGGGAACGTGGCGCGCATCGCCGTGGTCGTCGACGTCCGGGGCCGCGGCTTCTTCGACACCCTGCGGGAGTCGCTGACCGACCTTGACGCCAAGGGCGTCACCCGCCGCGTCGTCTTCCTGGAGGCTTCGGACAACGCGCTGGTCCAGCGCTTCGAGTCGGTCCGCCGCCCGCACCCGTTGCAGGGCGAGGGCCGCATCGTGGACGGTATCGCCGCCGAGCGCGATCTGCTGCGCGAGCTGCGCGGCGACGCCGACCTGGTCATCGACACCTCCAACCTCAACGTGCACGAGCTGCGCGCCAAGATGGACGCCCAGTTCACCGGGGGTGACGAACCGGAGCTGCGCGCCACGGTGATGTCCTTCGGATACAAGTACGGGCTGCCGGTGGACGCCGACCACGTGGTGGACTGCCGTTTCCTGCCGAACCCGCACTGGGTTCCCGAGCTGCGACCCTTCACCGGCACCAGCGAGGAGGTCGCCGGGTACGTCTTCAACCAGCCGGGCGCCAAGGAGTTCCTCGACCGCTACGCCGAGCTGTTGCGGCTGGTCGCCGACGGCTACCGGCGGGAGGGCAAGCGGTACGTCACGATCGCGGTCGGCTGCACCGGCGGCAAACACCGAAGCGTGGCCATGTCCGAGCGGCTGGCCCGCAGGCTGGCCGCCGAGGGCGTCGAGACCGTCGTGGTGCACCGGGACATGGGGCGCGAATAGCGATGACGGGCAGAGCCGTCTGGCAGCGCCGTTCCGGAGCGGGTGAGGGCCGCAGTCGCCGGGCCCTCCGCTCGCTCCGCGGCGGGCGCCGCGGCGCCCAACCGAAGGTCGTCGCGCTCGGCGGCGGGATGGGGCTGTCCGCGTCGCTCACGGCGCTCCGGCGGATCACCGGCGACCTCACCGCCGTCGTCACCGTCGCCGACGACGGCGGGTCGAGCGGCCGACTGCGTGACGAGCTCGGCGTGCTGCCGCCCGGCGATCTGCGCAAGGCCCTGGCCGCCCTGTGCGGCGACGATGAATGGGGCCGGACCTGGTCGGAGGTGGTGCAGCACCGCTTCAAGAGCGGCGGCGCGCTGCACGACCACGCCGTCGGCAACCTGCTGATCGTGGCGCTGTGGGAGCAGCTCGGCGATCATGTGCAGGCGCTCGACCTGGTCGGCAAGCTGCTCGGCGCGCACGGCCGGGTGCTCCCCATGTCGGCCGTGCCGCTGGAGCTGGAGGCCGTGGTCCGCGGCCACCGGCCGTCCGAGCCACTCCGGCTCAGCAAGGTGCGCGGCCAGGCCACCGTCGCGCTCACCCCCGGCGAGGTCCGTCGGGTGATGCTGGTGCCGCACGATCCTCCGGCGGTGCCGGAGGCCGTCGAGGCGGTGCTCGACGCCGACTGGGTGGTGCTCGGCCCCGGCTCGTGGTTCTCCTCCGTCATCCCCCATCTGCTGGTGCCGCGCCTGCTCGACGCGCTCACCCGCACCCAGGCGCGCAAGGTGCTGTCGCTCAACCTCGCACCACAACCCGGGGAAACTGATGGCTTCTCCCCGCAGCGTCATGTGGAGGTTTTGGTACAACACGCCCCTAAACTCGCCTTCGACGTGGTGCTGGCCGACCGGGCCGCCGTGCCCGACCAGGACAGTCTGAGCCGGGCCGCCGAGCGGCTGGGGGCCACGGTCGAGCTGGCGCCGGTGGCCGCGTCCGGCGGAGTTCCCCGCCACGACCCGGAGCTGCTGGCCGCCGCGTACGACCGTATTTTTCGGATGCATGGAAGGATCGGCCCATGGCGATGACCGCTGCGGTGAAGGACGAGATCTCCCGGCTTCCGGTCACCCGTACCTGCTGCCGCAAGTCGGAGGTGTCGTCGATCCTGCGGTTCGCGGGCGGTCTGCACCTGGTCAGCGGGCGGATCGTGATCGAGGCCGAGCTCGACACCGGTATCGCGGCCCGGCGGCTGCGCCGGGACATCCTGGAGATCTTCGGACACGCCTCCGACCTGGTGGTCATGGCCCCGGGCGGGCTGCGGCGCGGCAGCCGTTACGTGGTGCGGGTGGTCGCCGGGGGCGACCAGCTGGCCCGGCAGACCGGGCTGGTGGACGGCCGGGGCCGCCCCATCAGGGGCCTTCCGCCGCAGGTGGTCTCGGGGGCCACCTGCGACGCCGAGGCCGCTTGGCGGGGTGCCTTCCTGGCACACGGCTCGCTCACCGAACCGGGCCGCTCCTCGTCCCTGGAGGTCACCTGCCCGGGCCCGGAGGCCGCCCTCGCCCTGGTCGGCGCGGCGCGGCGGCTGCAGATCGGCGCCAAGGCCCGCGAGGTGCGCAGCGTGGACCGGGTGCAGGTGCGCGACGGTGACGCGATCAGCGCGCTGTTGACCCGGCTCGGCGCCCACGAGTCCGTGCTGGCCTGGGAGGAGCGCCGGATGCGGCGCGAGGTGCGGGCAACCGCCAACCGGCTGGCCAACTTCGACGACGCCAACCTGCGCCGCTCCGCCCGCGCCGCGGTGGCCGCCGGGGCCCGGGTGCAGCGCGCGCTGGAGATCCTCGGCGAGGAAGTGCCCGACCATCTGGCCGCCGCCGGCCGGCTGCGCATGGATCACAAGCAGGCGTCGTTGGAGGAGCTCGGCGCGCTCGCCGAGCCGCCGCTGACCAAGGACGCCGTGGCCGGCCGGATCCGCCGGCTGCTGGCCATGGCCGACAAGCGCGCCCAGGACCTCGGCATTGCGGGCACGGAGTCCAGCCTCACCGAGGAGATGGTCGGCTAGGGACGGCCTGGCGCCGGCGCGCGGCCCCCGCGGCGCTGGGCGCCCTACGGCCCCGCCGGCGACAGGACATCCCGGAAGCCACGGCCCGAACACGCCCGGTCGGTGTCACCCGCCCAGGGCGGGCGCGGTAGGGTCGGAGTCGGTCGGGGACATCCCAATACAGCATCGCCGGTGTCCGCCACCGGCACACCACGAGGAGATCGGTTCGTGACGATCCGCGTAGGAATCAACGGCTTTGGCCGTATCGGACGTAACTACTTCCGCGCGCTCCTTGAACAGGGAGCGGATGTCCAGATCGTCGGTGTCAACGACCTGACCGACAACGCGACACTGGTACACCTGCTGAAGTACGACAGCGTCCTCGGCCGCCTCCGTGAGCCGGTCAGCCACACCGAGGACACCATCACGGTGGGCAACCAGACGTTCAGGACGATGGCCGAGCGCGATCCGGCCGCCCTGCCCTGGGGCGACTTGGCCGCGGACATCGTGATCGAGTCCACCGGCATCTTCACCAAGCGTGACGACGCCGCCAAGCACCTGGCCGCCGGCGCCAAGAAGGTCCTGATCTCCGCCCCGGCGAAGAACGAGGACCTCACCATCGTCATGGGCGTGAACCAGGACGCCTACGACCCGGCCCAGCACCACGTCGTCTCCAACGCCTCCTGCACCACCAACTGCGTGGCGCCGATGGCGAAGGTCCTCGACGAGAACTTCGGCATCGTCAAGGGCATGATGACGACGGTGCACGCGTACACCAACGACCAGCGCATCCTCGACTTCCCGCACAAGGACCTGCGCCGGGCCCGCGCCGCCGCGGTGAACATCATCCCGACCACTACCGGCGCCGCCAAGGCCACCGCCCTGGTCCTGCCGCAGCTCAAGGGCAAGCTCGACGGCATCGCGATGCGGGTGCCCGTGCCCACCGGCTCCGTCACCGACCTGGTGGTCGAGCTGGGCCGCGAGGTCACCAAGGACGAGGTCAATGCCGCCTTCCGACAGGCCGCGGACAGCTCGCTGAAGGGCATCCTGGAGTACACCGAGGACGCGCTCGTCTCCTCGGACATCGTCAACCAACCCGCCTCCTGCACCTTCGACTCCAGCCTCACCATGGCGCAGGGCTCGCAGGTGAAGATCGTCGGCTGGTACGACAACGAGTGGGGCTACTCCAGCCGTCTCGTGGACCTGACGGTCTACGTCGGCGAGCGGCTCTGAACCGTTCGACAGGCAGGGCTCGCAGGGCGCACCGTCGCGCGCTGCGAGCCCTTACGCCGTGTGGCGCGTGCCGCGACGGCGGGAGCGGCCCCAGCAGTCTCGAGAGAGTCCGGAACCTAACGCATGAAGACGATTGACGACCTCCAGGTCGCAGGGCGGCGGGTCTTCGTCCGCGCCGACCTCAACGTCCCGCTGGACGGCGGGACCATCACCGACGACGGCCGCATCAGGGCCGCCGTGCCGACCATCACCCGGCTCGCCGACGCGGGCGCCCGGGTGATCGTGGCCTCCCATCTGGGCCGCCCCAAGGGCGCCCCCGACCCCGCGTTCACGCTCGCCCCGGTGGCCAGCCGGCTCGGCGAACTCCTCGGCAAGAGCGTGGCGTTCGCCGCCGACACGGTGGGCGGTGCGGCGCAGGCCATCGTCGAGCACCTGGCCGACGGCGATGTGGCGCTTCTGGAGAACCTCCGCTTCAGCGCGGGCGAGACCAGCAAGGACGACGCCGAGCGCGGCGTCTTCGCGGACCGGCTCGCGGCGCTCGCGGACCTCTACGTCGGCGACGGCTTCGGTGCCGTGCACCGCAAGCACGCCTCCGTCTACGACCTTCCGGCCCGGCTGCCGCACGCCGCCGGCGGCCTGATCGCGACCGAGGTCGGCGTGCTCAGGCGGCTCACCGAGGACGTCAGCCGCCCCTACGCCGTCGTGCTCGGCGGCGCCAAGGTCTCGGACAAGCTCGGCGTCATCGGCCATCTGCTCCAGCGGGCCGACCGCATCCTGATCGGCGGCGGCATGGCCTACACGTTCCTCGCGGCCCAGGGCCACGAGGTGGGCGCCTCGCTGCTGCAGGAGGACCAGATCCCCGCCGTGCGGGACTACCTCCGTGAGGCCGAGCAGCGCGGCGTCGAGTTCGTGCTGCCGGTCGACGTGCGGGCCGCCAAGGACTTCCCCGACCTGCGGACCAAGGCCGCCGTGGCCGCGGAGGTGGTGGCCGCCGACGCCATCCCGGCCGAGCTGATGGGCCTGGACGTCGGCCCGCGCACCGAGGAGCTCTACGCGTCCCGGCTCGCGGACACCGCCACGGTCTTCTGGAACGGGCCGATGGGCGTCTTCGAGCACCCGGACTTCGCCGACGGCACCCGGGCGCTGGCCCAGGCACTGTTGGACAGTTCGGCCTTCACCGTGGTCGGCGGCGGGGACTCCGCCGCGGCCGTCCGGACCCTCGGCTTCGAGGAGTCTGGTTTCGGACACATTTCCACCGGCGGCGGCGCCAGCCTCGAATACCTCGAGGGCAGGACGCTCCCCGGACTGCAGGCTCTGGAGGACTGACACGATGGCAACCACGAGCCCGCGCACGCCGCTGATGGCCGGCAACTGGAAGATGAACCTCAACCACCTGGAGGCCATCGCCCACGTGCAGAAGCTGGCCTTCGGCCTGTCGGACAAGGACCTCGACGCCGTCGAGGTCGCCGTGCTGCCCCCGTTCACCGACCTGCGCTCGGTGCAGACCCTGGTGGACGGCGACAAGCTGAAGATCAGGTACGGGGCACAGGACATCTCGGCGCACGAGTCCGGCGCGTACACCGGCGAGATCTCCGGACCGATGCTGGCCAAGTTGAACTGCTCCTACGTGGTCGTCGGCCACTCCGAGCGCCGCCAGTACCACGGCGAGGCCGAGGAGATCTGCAATGCCAAGGTCAGGGCGGCCTATCGGCACGGCCTGACGCCGATCCTGTGCATCGGCGAGCCGCTGGAGGTTCGCAGGGGCGGCGAGCACGTCGCGCACACCCTGGCCCAGCTCGACGGCGGCCTGCGTGACGTTCCGGCCCAGCAGGCGGCGACCCTGGTCGTCGCCTACGAGCCGGTCTGGGCGATCGGCACCGGCGAGGTGGCCACCCCCGACGACGCCCAGGAGGTCTGCGCGGCGATCAGGTCCCGGCTGGCCGAGCTGTACGACGAGGGCGTCGCCGAACAGGTGCGGATCCAGTACGGCGGCTCCGTGAAGGCGGGCAACGTCGCGGCGATCATGGCGCAGCCCGATGTGGACGGCGCCCTGGTCGGCGGCGCCTCGCTGGACGCGGACGAGTTCGTCAAGATCGTCCGGTTCCGCGATCAGTGACCCCTGGCGGTACCCTGACGGGGGCCGTCCCCGACCGTTGGGTGTGGCCCCCGTCTGCCGGTAGATTGACTGGCGTCACACTGTCCCAGATCGTTGTCCGAGATCGTTCGCGATCACCGAGCCGCCAGAGAGAGTTGGTCCAGTCGTGGAAACGGCGTTCCAGATCGCCCTCATCGTCTTCAGCGCCCTGCTGGGCCTGCTCGTGCTCATGCACAAGGGCAAGGGCGGCGGCCTCTCCGACATGTTCGGCGGCGGCATGCAGTCCTCGGTCGGCGGCTCCTCGGTCGCCGAGCGGAACCTCGACCGGATCACGGTCGTGGTCGGCCTGATCTGGTTCGGAATCGTCGTGGGGCTCGGACTACTGATGAAGTCGTGACGCGGTAGTGACACGTCGGCCACAAGCCGGTAAGTCAGTAACTCGAAGCACTGGACGTGCGTTGAGCCTTGCATAGACTGAGGCGACTTCGCAGCACACAGCACGTGAGGCAGGGAGTTACGACCGTGGCAGGTGGCAACGCGATCCGGGGCAGCCGGGTCGGCGCGGGGCCCATGGGAGAGGCCGAACGGGGCGAGTCCGCGCCGCGGCTGAGGGTCTCCTTCTGGTGTGCGAACGGGCACGAGACGCGGCCCAGCTTCGCGAGCGATGCACAGATTCCCGACACGTGGGACTGTCCACGCTGCGGTTTCCCGGCCGGGACCGATCGCGAAGCCCCGCCGGACCCGCCCCGCACCGAGCCCTACAAGACGCATCTCGCCTATGTCCGCGAGCGGCGCAGCGACGCCGACGGCGAGGCCATCCTGGCCGAGGCCCTGGCCAAGCTCCGCGGCGAGATCTGAGGCGCGCGGGACGGGGGCGGCGCAGCGCGTAGCCTGTGGTTCGCGAGGATCCGAGCGATCACGACGCGAACACACAGATGGGCTGAACACCGACATGAACGCACGCGGGCGCGCCAGGCTGGACCGGCTGGCGGAGTGGAATGCGCTGGCCAAGCACCGGGAGCACCTGGGGGAGGTGCACCTGAGGGAGCTCTTCGCCGCCGATCCCGGACGTGCCGAGCGGTACGGGGTGCGGGTCGGCGACCTGTACCTGGACTACTCCAAGCATCTGGTGACCGACGACACCCTGCGGCTGCTGCGTGAGCTGGCCACGGCCGCCGGGGTGGAGCCGCTGCGGGACGCGATGGTCCGGGGGGAGCGGATCAACGTCACCGAGGACCGCGCGGTGCTGCACACCGTGCTGCGCGCGCCCCGGGACGCGGTGATCGAGGTGGACGGCGAGAACGTGGTGCCGGCCGTGCACGCGGTGCTCGACCGGATGAACGACTTCGCCGGCCGGGTGCGCACGGGGGAGTGGACCGGCCACACCGGTCGGCCGATCCGGGCCGTGGTGAACATCGGCATCGGCGGTTCCGACCTCGGCCCCGCCATGGCGTATGAGGCGCTCCGGCCCTACAGCGCACGGGAGTTGACCTTCCGCTTCGTATCCAACGTGGACGGCGCCGACCTGCACGAGGCGGTGCGCGACCTGGACCCGGCGGAAACGCTGTTCATCGTCGCGTCGAAGACGTTCACCACCGTGGAGACGATCACCAACGCCACCGCCGCGCGGCGCTGGTTGCTGGCCGGCCTCGGCGGTGACGAGGCGGCGGTCGCCCGGCATTTCGTGGCCGTTTCGACCAACGCCGAGAAGGTGGCCGCGTTCGGCATCGACACGGCCAACATGTTCGAGTTCTGGGACTGGGTCGGCGGCCGGTACTCCTACGATTCGGCGATCGGCCTCTCGCTGCTCGTCGCGATCGGTCCCGACCACTTCCGGGCGATGCTCGACGGCTTCCGGCTGATGGACGAGCATTTCCGCACGGCCCCGCTGGAGGCCAACGCGCCGGTGCTGCTGGGGCTGCTCGGCATCTGGTACGGCGCGTTCTTCGGGGCGCAGTCGCACGCGGTGCTGCCGTACAGCCACTACCTGTCGCGCTTCACGGCGTACCTCCAGCAGCTCGACATGGAGTCCAACGGCAAGTCCGTGGACCGCGAGGGCCGGCCGGTGGACTGGCAGACCGGCCCGGTGGTGTGGGGCACGCCGGGGACCAACGGGCAGCACGCGTACTTCCAGCTGCTGCACCAGGGCACCGAGATGATCCCCGCGGACCTGATCGGCTTCGCCCTCCCGGTCGCCGAGCTGGAGCCGGGCCTCGCCGACCAGCACGACCTGCTGATGGCGAACCTCTTCGCCCAGGGGCAGGCGCTGGCCTTCGGCAAGTCGGCCGAGGAGGTGCGTGCCGAGGGCGTCGCCGAGGAGCTGGTGCCGCACCGCACGTTCCCCGGGAACCGGCCCACCACGACGATCCTGGCGTCCGAACTGACGCCGTCCGTGCTGGGGCAGTTGGTGGCGCTCTACGAGCACAAGGTGTTCACCCAGGGCGCGGTATGGGACATCGACTCCTTCGACCAGTGGGGCGTGGAGCTGGGCAAGGTGCTCGCGAAGCGCGTCGAGCCGGTGCTCCTGCGCGGGGACGCCGCGTCCGAGGCGGCCGGGCTCGACCCCTCCACGGCCGGGCTCGTCGCCCGCTACCGGACGCTCCGAGCCCGCTGACGCCCTGCCGGCCAGGCCCGCACTGGCGCGGCCTGGCCGACCGGGCCGAGCCCTCGGCTCGGCGTGTCAGCACGGGCCGGCCGGGGGCGCGTCGGATGCGGGCCTGAGCGGGGCCGGCGGCGCGTCCCGCCGGATTCACCGGTGGCTGGAGCAGGCACGGCGCGTGGCCAGCACGCGGCTGGTCGCCGGTGCGTGGTGGGACTAGGCCGTGGCCGGGGGGTAGAGGTCGGGGGGCAGGTCGGCGGCTGCCGCGCGGTCGAGGAGCCAGAGGGTGCGGGCGCGACCGCAGGCGCCGGCGGCGGGCGACTGGACCTCGCCGGCGCCCGACAGCACCAGGGCGGCGGCCCTCGCCTTGTCCGCGCCGGCCGCCAGCAGCCACACCTCGGTCGCCGTGCGGATCGCCGGCAGCGTCAGGGTGAGGCGGGTCGGCGGCGGTTTCGGGGCGCCGTGCACGGCGACGGCGAGCCGTTCCCGCTCGTACAACGCCGGCTGTTCGGGGAACAGCGACGCCACATGCGTGTCGGGCCCTACCCCCAGCAGCAGGATGTCGAACGGGTCGGGCGCGGCGGCCAGCTCCGCCGCGTACGCCGCCGCGGCGGCCTCCGGGTCGGCGCCGTACGCCCCGTCGGACGGCGACATCACGTGCACCCGGCCCGGGTCGAGCGGGACCGTGTCCAGCAGCGCCCGGCGGGCCTGCGTGTGGTTGCGTTCGGGGTCGCCGTCCGGCAGGAAGCGCTCGTCGCCCCACCACACGTCGAGGCGGCGCCAGTCGACCGCGTCCCGGGCCGGTGAGTCGGCGAGCGCGGCGAGCAGGCCGTTGCCGTTGCGGCCCCCGGTGAGCACGACCGAGGCGGAGCCGCGGGCGGCCTGGGCGTCCACCAGTCTGGTGATCAGCCTGGCCGCCGCGGCCCGCGCCATCAGCTCGGCGTCGCGGTGCACCACCAGCTGCGGCGTGGACGTCACGAGTCCGCGTCCGCCTCGGCGGTGCCGGGCGGCTCGCCCGGCTCCCGCGGGGTGGGTGGTGGGTTGTCGAGCTTGCCTACGCCGTGCCGCACTGCCTGGGCGTACGCCTCGTCCGGGTCGAGGCGCCGCAACTCCTCGGCGATCAGCTCCGCCGTGGTGCGCCGGTGCAGCGCCACCTGCCGGTCCGGCTGCCCCGGCACCGCCAGGATGGCCAGCGAGCCGTCGGGCCGGTCCAGGCAGATCACCCCGTCCGTGGTGGCCAGCCGAACCGCCGTGATACCGGGACCTCCGGAGACGCTGCGCGCCACCGGCACCGCGAGCCGTTCGGCGAGCCACATCCCGAGCAGCTCCGTGCTCGGGTTGTACTCCTCGCCCTCCACGGTCGCGCCGGTGATCGCCGCGTGCTGCTGGTCGAGCGCCGCGGCCAGCACGCTGCGCCACGGGGTGACCCGGGTCCACGCCAGATCGGTGTCGCCCGGCGCGTACACCTCGGCGCGCGAGCCGAGCGTGGCCACCGGGTCCTCCGCCGACGCCGCGTCGGTGATGCGCCGCTGCGCGAGCTCACCCAGCGGGTCGTCGGCCGGATGGCCCGGCGCCTCGTTCGGCCACCACACGACGACCGGCGCGTCCGGCAGCAGCAGCGGCAGTACGACGCTGTGCGGGTGCCCGGACAGCTCGCCGTGCAGCCGCAGCAGCACCGTCTCGCCGTTGCCGGTCTCGCCGCCGACCCGCACCTCGGCGTCGAGCCGCGCCGCGGCCTTCTCGCGCGGCGAGCGGCCGGGGCGCCGGATGACCACCAGGATCCGCGCCGGATGCTCCTTGGACGCCTCGCTGGCCGCCCGCAGCGCGTCGTAGTGGTTCCCCTCGTCGGTGACGATGACCAGCGTGAGGACCATGCCGACGGCCGGCGTGCCGGTCGCCCTGCGGGCCCGCACCAGCGCCGCGTTGGTCTGGCTGGACGTGGTGTGCGTGAGGTCGATGTTCATGGCCGCCGCCAGCTCCGTCCGTCGCGCGCCAGCATCTCGTCCGCGGCCTTCGGCCCCCAGGTGCCCGCCGTGTACGGTTCGGGGCGGCCGTGGCTCGCCCAGAACTCCTCGACCGGGTCGAGGATCTCCCAGGAGCGCTCGACCTCCTGGTGGCGCGGGAAGAGGTTGGCGTCGCCCAGCAGCACGTCGAGCAGCAGCCGCTCGTACGCCTCGGGGCTGGACTCGGTGAAGGACTCGCCGTAGGCGAAGTCCATGGTCACGTCTCTGATCTCCATCTGGGTGCCCGGCACCTTGGAGCCGAAGCGGACCGTCACGCCCTCGTCCGGCTGCACCCGGATCACCAGCGCGTTATGGCCCAGCTCCTGGGTGTCGGTGGTGTCGAACGGGGAGTACGGCGCGCGCTGGAAGACCACCGCGATCTCGGTCACCCGGCGGCCCAGCCGCTTGCCGGTGCGCAGGTAGAACGGCACCCCGGCCCAGCGGCGGTTGTCGATCTCCAGGCGCAGCGCCGCGTACGTGTCGGTCAGGGAGCCGGAGTCGATGCCCTCCTCCTCCAGGTAGCCGTCGACCTTCTCGCCGCCCTGCCAGCCCGCCGTGTACTGGCCGCGCACGGTGTGCGCGGCCAGGTCGGCGGGGAGCCGGGCGGCCCTGAGCACCTTGAGCTTCTCGGTGACCAGCGCGTCGGCGTCGAACGACACCGGCTCCTCCATGGCGGTCAGCGCCAGCAGCTGGAGCAGGTGGTTCTGGATCACGTCGCGGGCCGAGCCGATGCCGTCGTAGTACCCCGCCCGGCCGCCGATGCCGATGTCCTCGGCCATCGTGATCTGCACGTGGTCGACGTAGCTGCGGTTCCAGATCGGCTCGTACATGGTGTTGGCGAAGCGCAGCGCCAGGATGTTCTGGACCGTCTCCTTGCCCAGATAGTGGTCGATCCGGAAGACCTCGTCCGGCGGGAAGACCTCGTGCACGATGTTGTTCAGCTCCTGTGCGGAGCGGAGGTCGTGCCCGAACGGCTTCTCGATGACGGCGCGGCGCCAGCTGTCGCCGTGCGCCTCGGACAGCCCGTGCTTCTTCAGCTGCCGGACCACGGTCGGGAAGAACTTCGGCGGCACCGACAGGTAGAACGCGAAGTTGCCGCCGGTGCCGCGCTCCTTGTCGAGCTGCTCAATGGTGGAGCGCAGCGTGACGAACGCGTCGTCGTCGTCGAAGACGCCCGGCACGAAGCGCATCCCGTCGGCGAGCTGGCGCCACACCTCCTCGCGGAACGGCGTGCGCGCGTGCGCCTTCACGGAGTCGTGCACCACCTGCGTGAAGTCCTCGTCGGCCCAGTCCCGGCGGGCGAAGCCGATCAGCGAGAAGCCGGGCGGCAGCAGCCCGCGGTTGGAGAGGTCGTAGACCGCCGGCATCAGCTTCTTGCGCGACAGGTCGCCGGTGACGCCGAAGATGACCAGCCCGGACGGCCCCGCGATGCGCGGCAGCCGCCGGTCCTGCGCGTCGCGGAGGGGGTTCCTCCACGACGCGCCGGCCCGCGTGCGGTCGGCTGCGCTCACGGCGTCCCCGACTCCTCGCCCAGTCGCTTCAGCTCGGCCTCGGTGGAGGCCAACAGGTCGGTCCACGCGGTCTCGAACTTCTCCACGCCCTCGTCCTCCAGCAGCTGGACGACCTCGTCGTAGGAGATGCCGAGCTCCTCCAGCGCCGCCAGGTCGGCGCGGGCCTGCTCGTAGCGCCCGCGGACCGTGTCGCCGGTGACCTCGCCGTGGTCCTCGGTCGCCCGAAGCGTGGGCTCCGGCATCGTGTTGACCGTGCCGGGGGCCACCAGCTCGGTGACGTACAGCGTGTCCGGGTACGCCGGGTCCTTCACCCCGGTCGAGGCCCACAGCGGGCGCTGCGGGTTGGCCCCGGCGCGGGATAGCGCCTGCCAGCGGTCCGCGGCGACGACCTCCTCGTACGCCTCGTACGCCAGGCGGGCGTTGGCCACCGCGGCCCTGCCGCGCAGCGCGGAGGCCTGCTCGGTGCCCAGGGCCTCGAGGCGCTTGTCGATCTCGGTGTCCACCCGGGAGACGAAGAACGAGGCCACCGAGTGGATGCCGGACAGGTCGAGGCCCTTGGCCCTGGCCTGCTCAAGACCCGCCTGGTAGGCGTCCATCACCTCGCGGTAGCGCTCCAGCGAGAAGATCAGCGTGACGTTGACGCTGATGCCGCGGCCGATGGTCTCGGTGATCGCGGGCAGCCCGGCCCGGGTGGCCGGGATCTTGATGAAGATGTTCGGGCGGTCCACCAGCCAGGCCAGTTGCTTGGCCTCGGCGACGGTCGCCCGGGTGTCGTGCGCCAGGCGCGGGTCCACCTCGATGGAGACCCGGCCGTCCAGGCCGCCGGTGGCCTCGTGCACCGGGCGCAGCACGTCCGCCGCGTCCCGGACGTCGGCGGTGGTGATCATCCGCACCGCCTCCTCGACGGTGAGCCTGCGGGCGGCGAGGTCGGCCAGCTGCCGCTCGTATCCGTCGCCCTGCGAGATGGCCTTCTGGAAGATCGCCGGGTTGGTCGTCACACCGACGACGTGCTGCTGGTCGAGTAGTTCGGCGAGGTCGCCGGACGTGATGCGCTTGCGCGACAGGTCGTCCAGCCAGATCGCGACTCCCTCTGCGGTGAGGCGCTTGAGTGCGTCGGTCATGGCAATCGCATCTCCTGCTTGGTCGTATAGAGGGTTCAGCGCTCGGCAGCGGTCAGGGATTCCCGCGCGGCCTGCGCCACCGCCTCGGCGGTCAGGCCGAACTCGCGGTACAGCGTCTGGTAGTCGGCCGACGCACCGAAGTGCTCCAGCGAGACCACCCGACCGGTGTCACCCACATAGCGGTGCCAGGTCATGCCGACGCCGGCCTCCACCGCGACCCGGGCCCGGACGGCCGGCGGCAGCACGGTGTCGCGGTAGGCGCGGTCCTGCTCCTCGAACCACTCCAGGCACGGCATGGACACCACCCGGGTCGGGATGCCCGCGGCCTGCAGCTCCGCCCGGGCCGCCACGGCGAGTTGCACCTCGGAGCCGGTGCCGACGAGCAGCACCCGGGGCGCGCCGCCCTCGGCCTCGGTGTGCACGTAGCCGCCCTTGGCCGCGTCCTCGTTGGCCTCGTACGTCGGCACGTTCTGCCGGGTCAGGGCGAGGCCGTGCGGGGCGGGCGCGGTGGTGTGCCGCCGCAGGATCTCGCGCCAGGCGATGGTCGTCTCGTTCGCGTCCGCCGGGCGGACCATGTTCAGACCTGGGATGGTCCGCAGCGCGGAGAGGTGCTCGATCGGCTGGTGGGTGGGGCCGTCCTCGCCGAGGCCGATGGAGTCGTGCGTCCACACGTACGTGACCGGCAGCCGCATCAGCGCGGCGAGCCGCACCGCGGGGCGCATGTAGTCGGAGAACACCAGGAAGGTGCCGCCGTACACGCGGGTGTTGCCGTGCAGCGCCACGCCGTTCATGGCCGAGCCCATGGCGTGCTCGCGGATGCCGAAGTGGATGGTGCGGCCGTAGGGGTCCGCGTTCGGCAGCGGATTGCCGGCCGGGAGGAACGAGGAGCCCGCGTCGATGGTGGTGTTGTTCGAGCCCGCCAGGTCGGCGGAGCCGCCCCACAGCTCGGGCACCACCGCGCCGAGATCCTTCAGAACCTGCCCCGAGGCCTTCCTGGTGGCGACGGAGGTGCCCGCCTCGAAGACCGGTAGCGCCTTCTCCCAGCCCTCCGGCAGCATCCCAGAGCGGATCCGGTCGAACTCGGCGGCCCGGGCGGGGTTGGCCTGCCGCCACTGGGCCAGTCGCTTGTCCCAGGCGGCCTGGTCGGCGGCGCCGCGCTCCACGGCCCGGCGGACGTGGGTCAGCACCGCGTCCTCGACCTGGAAGTGGCTCTCCGGGTCGAAGCCCAGCACCTCCTTGGTGGCGGCCACCTCGGCCGCGCCCAGCGCGGAACCGTGGGCGGCCTCGGTGTTCCGGGCGTTCGGCGCCGGCCAGGCGATGATCGAACGGGCGGCGACGATCGAGGGCCGGCCGGTCTCCGCCCGCGCCGCCTGGAACGCCTCGTGCAGCGCGGGCGGGTCGAGGTCGCCGTTCTCCTTCGGCGCGACCCGCTGCACGTGCCAGCCGTAGGACTCGTAGCGGCGCAGCACGTCCTCGGAGAAGGCCGTCTCGGTGTCGCCCTCGATGGAGATGTGGTTGTCGTCGTAGAGCAGCACCAGATTGCCGAGCTTCTGGTGGCCGGCGAGCGAGGCGGCCTCGCTGGAGACGCCCTCCTGGAGGCAGCCGTCGCCGGCGAACACCCAGACGGTGTGGTCGAACGGGGACGCGCCGGGCTCGGCGTCCGGGTCGAACAGGCCGCGCTCGTACCGCGCCGCCATGGCCATGCCCACGGCGTTGCCGATGCCCTGGCCGAGCGGCCCGGTGGTGGTCTCGACCCCGACGGTGTGGCCGTGTTCGGGGTGGCCCGGGGTGCGCGAGCCCCAGGTGCGGAACGACTTCAGGTCGTCCAGCTCCAGGCCGTATCCGGCCAGGTAGAGCTGGATGTAGAGAGTGAGGCTGCTGTGGCCCACGGACAGCACGAAGCGGTCCCGCCCCGTCCAGTCGGGGTCTGCGGGGTTGTGCCGCAGCAGCTTCTGGAACAACAGGTAGGCGGCGGGCGCCAGGCTCATGGCCGTGCCGGGGTGCCCGTTCCCCACCTTCTGCACGGCGTCCATGGCCAGAACCCGGGCCGTGTCGACGGCCCGGTCGTCCAGTTCGGTCCAGTCGAGTCGAGATTCTGAGGTGGTCGGCATGCTGCTCACCCTGCGTCAGGGCTCCTCTCCGCGTAACACGAGGCCGGTGGTAACGGGGGATGCCTGGTGGCTGGGCCTGTCCGGTGCATCCGAAGGGATCCGGACGGACATGCCCTGGGCCTGACCACGCTGGCAGGCTCACCGGGCCGCCATCGAGCCTACCCCCGGGGGTGGGGGCGCCCGCCGGAGCCGTGCCGTGCGTGGACACCGGCGGGCCATGGGCGGCTGCTCAGGCGGGGACCCGGCGACAACCGGCGTATCTCGGGCGTCTAGAGTGACCGGGAAACGCGCGAGCTCCCACCAGCCGGTTCGCCGGCCGGAGCACGCATGTCCACAGCGCCAGCCGCTGACCACGCAGAGCAGGGGTGTCCGTGACGGCCGTCGAATCCCGTCCCGTGGCAGAGTCCGGTCCGGAACTCCGCCCGGGCTCTGGCCCGTGGACCCCGGCGGACCGCCTTCGCGCGTTCGTCGCCCTGACCAAACCGCGGATCATCGAGCTTCTGCTGATCACCACGGTGCCGGTGATGTTCCTGGCCGAGCAGGGCGTGCCCGACCTGTGGTTGGTGCTCGCCACCTGCCTGGGCGGCTACCTGTCGGCCGGCGGCGCAAACGCGCTGAACATGTACCTGGACCGGGACATCGACGCGCTGATGCACCGCACGTCGAACCGGCCGCTGGTCACCGGCGTGGTGCGGCCCGGCGAATGCCTGACCTTCGGCATCGCGCTGGCCGTGGTGTCCACGCTGTGGTTCGGGCTGACGGTGAACTGGTTCTCCGCCGCGTTGTCCCTGGGCGCCCTGCTGTTCTACGTCGTCGTCTACACGATGCTGCTGAAGCGCCGCACCGCGCAGAACATCGTGTGGGGCGGGATCGCCGGCTGTATGCCGGTGCTCATCGGCTGGTCCTCGGTGACGGGCGAGCTGTCCTGGGCCGCCGTGATTCTCTTTGTGGTGATCTTCTTCTGGACGCCGCCGCACTACTGGCCGCTGTCGATGAAGGTGAAGGACGACTACGCGCGGGTCGGAGTGCCGATGCTGCCGGTGGTCGCGGCCAACACGGTGGTGGCACGGCAGGTGGTCATCTACAGCTGGGCGATGGTCGCGGTGTCGCTGATGCTGTGGCCGCTCGGCTACGTCGGATGGTTCTACCCGCTGGTGGCCGGGCTCGCCGGTGCGTGGTGGCTCCGCGAGGCGCACGGGCTCCAGTCGCGGGCCAGGGCCGGGCTGACCGGGGCGAAGCTCAAGGAGATGCGGCTGTTCCACTGGTCGATCAGCTACGTGTCGCTGGTCTTCCTGGCGGTCGCGATCGATCCCTTCCTGCGGTAGCGCTTCCCGCGTGGTGGCCTGCGCGGTCAGTGCGCGGGTTTGTTACCTGTCGGTAGGTGGCTGGGTACCATGCGTCCATGAGTGATGCGGGCAGGACGGACGGGCACGACTCGCCGGAGGCGACGCCGGAAACGGAGCCGGACACGGCGTCGGAGGCCGCCGCCGAGGGCGTGGGGGAGGACCGCGCGGAGCGGCGGCGGGTGGCGCGCCTCACGCGCCGCCTGCGGGCCTTCGCCGCGGCCCACGGCGGCTCGGCGGAGGGACAGATCGCGTACCTGGGCGCCCGGGGCTACCGGCTGGTGCTAGTCGGCGCGGACGGCGGCTGGGGGGACGTGGTGGCACCGGACCGGGACTCGCTCGCCCGGGCCGCGGAGGCCGCCGGCGTCACCCTGCGGGACACCCTCGACGGCGATCTGGCGTCCCGCCTGCGCACCGGCCCCTACGAATGGCGCCGAATGGCCGGCATCCAACTCGGCGGGCGCTAGGTCCTGTCCTGTCGATCGATGGGGGCGCCTCCCGGCCTGCCAGGCTTGGGGAGGATCAGCCCGCGGCTCCCCCAGGCCCTTGGGGGCCTGGGGGAGGCCGGGCGGCGCGGGGGTGAGCGGCGTCAGCCGTGGTGGGTGGTCGCGGGGATCGGCTGCGGGCGGTCGGCCGGCTCGGGGTTCGACTCCGGCTCGTGGGCCGGGTCCGCCGGCCCTCGCTCGCGGGTCGCCAGCACCAGGCGCAGGACCGCGATCCAGACCAGTGTGGAGCCCAGCATGTGGAAGCCGACCAGCAGCTCCGGCTCGTCCAGGGCGTACTGCGCGTACCCGATCGCGCCCTGCGCGAACAGCACGAGGAGCAGCTCGCGCGCCCGGGCCAGAGGCGTTGGCGGCGCGTCCATCAGCCGCAGCCCGACCCAGAGCGTGACGGTGCCGAGCACCACGGCCCAGGCCAGCGCCGAGTGGACGCGGGTGACGGTCTCCCAGTCGAACGGCATCCGCTCGATGTCCTCGCTGGCGTCCCCTGCGTGCCGGCCGCTGCCGGTCACCGCCGTGCCGGCCACCACCAGCGCCCCGGCCAGCGCGGTCAGCCCGAGCACCGCGCGCCGCACGGTGCCGCCGACCAGCGGCCGGGGCGGGGCGTCGCCCTCGCGGCAGCGCATCCACCCCAGCGTGGTCGTGGTCAGCAGTGCCATGGCGGCCAGGAAGTGCGCGGCGACGACGTAGGGGTTGAGGCCGGTGAGGACCGTGATCCCGCCGACCACCCCGTTGCTCGCCACGACCCAGAACTGCGCCCAGCCGAGCCGGGTCAGCGACCGGCGGCGCGGCTTGGCGCAGCGTGCGGCGACGATGAACCAGCCGACCGCGGCGGACACCACGTAGGACATCAGCCGGTTGCCGAACTCGATGAACCCGTGCAGGCCCATCTCGGGCGTGGCGACCAGGCTCTCGTCGCTGCACTTGGGCCACGTCTCGCAGCCGAGACCCGATTCGGTGAGCCGCACCGCGCCGCCGGTGACCACGATGAGGACGCTCATCGAGAGCGCGGCCAGCGCCGCGAGACGCACGGTGCGCGGCCGCGGCGTCCAGCGCGTGGCGAGGTAGGCGAGGGGGTTTCGGAGGGCGGTCAGCACCCGCTCATGGTAGGCCCCTCGCTTGTGCGCCCTTTCACGAGGTTCCCGTCGCGAGGGGCCGTCGGGAGGGGTCACTCCCAGCGGAAGAACCGGGCCGCGCCCGCCAGGCCGAGCACCCCCCAGACCGCCAGCACCCCGGCGTCCGCCCAGGCCATCACGGCCCCGTGCTGCAGCACGTCGCGCAGCCCGTCCGCCAGGGCGCCGAGCGGCAGCAGCTCCAGGACCACCCGAACGGGCTCGGGGAAGTCGCTCAGCGGCACGATCACGCCGCCGCCGAAGAGCAGCAGCACGAACACCAGGTTCGCCGCGGCCAGCGTCGCCTCGGCCCGCAGCGTGCCCGCCATCAGCAGCCCGAGCCCCGAACAGGCCACCGTGCCGAGCAGCATCAGCACCGCCACGGCCGGCACGTTCCCCTGCGGCGACCAGCCAAGGGCGAGCGCCACGCCGACCAGCAGCACCGTCTGCAGGGCGATGGTGACCAGCACCGCCGTGGTCTTCCCGCAGAGCAGCGCCCAGCGGGGGAGGGGCGAGGCGCCCAGCCGCTTGAGCACCCCGTACCGCCGCTCGAAACCGGTGGCGATGGCCTGGCCGGTGAACGCGGTGGACAGCACGGCGAGCGCCAGCACTCCCGGGGTGAGGAAGTCCACCGGCTCGCCCGCCCCGGTGTCCACGATGTCGAGGGTGCCGAAGAGCACCAGCAGCAGCGTCGGGATGACCATCGTCAGCAGCAACTGCTCGCCGTGCCGGAGCAGCAGCCTGGTCTCCAGCGCGGCCTGGGCCGCGATCATCCGGCGCAGCGGCGCGGCGCCCGGATGGGGCACGAACCGCCCTGGCTCCCGCTGCCTGGGCACCCGGTCGCCCGCCCGCGGGGCCGGTGGCGCGTCGTCGGGGTCACCGGTGGCTCCGTCGTGCCCGCGGGCCGCGGTGTGGGCGGTCGCCGCGTCGAGCTCGGCGTCGCGGTTGAAGGCCGTGGTCATCAGCGCAGCTCCCTGCCGGTCAGCTCCAGGAACACGTCCTCGAGCGAGTGTCGCCGGGTGGTGATCCGGTCCGCCAGCACGCCGTGCTGGGCGCACCAGGCGGTGACGGTGGCCAGCAGCCGGGGGCCGACGTCGCCGGTGATCCGGTAGTGGCCCGGGGTGGGCTCGGCGGCCTCGCTGCCCTGCGGCAGCGCGGCGCGCAGCGAGGCCAGGTCGAGGCCGGCCCGCCCGGAGAAGCGCAGCACGTCGCCCCGCCCGCCCCGGCTGAGCTCCGCCGGGCTGCCGCTGGCGATCACCCGGCCGGCGTCGATGATGGCCACCCGGTCGGCCAGCTCCTCGGCCTCGTCCATCAGGTGGGTGGTGAGCACGACGCTCACGCCGTCCGCGCGCAGCTCTCTGATCAGCTCCCAGGCCGCGCGTCTGGCCTGTGGGTCGAGGCCGGCGGTCGGCTCGTCGAGGAAGACCAGCTCGGGGCGGCCCACCACGGCCATGGCCAGGCCGAGGCGCTGCTTCTGGCCGCCGGAAAGCCGCCGGTACGGCGTCCGACCGCATCCGCCGAGGCCGAGCCGCTCGACGAGCATCGCGGGGTCCAGCGGATGGGCGTACAGCCTGGCCATGTGGCGCAGCATCTCGGTGGCCCGGGCGCCGGGATATCCCGCGCCGCCCTGGAGCATCACGCCGATCCTGCGGCGGAGTGCGGTTCCCTCGGCGGCCGGGTCGAGACCGAGCACCCGAAGCCGCCCGGCGTCCGGCACCCGATACCCTTCGCAGGTCTCGATGGTGGTGGTCTTGCCCGCGCCGTTCGGCCCCAGCACGGCGGTGACGGAGCCGCGGTCGATGGTGAGGTCGAGGCCGTTCACCGCCGTCGTGCGGCCATAGCGTTTGACCAGGCCAACGGCTTCTACGGCCGGTCCGGCCTGCGTGTTTCCCATGCGGACAAGTCTAGGAAGGTCGACTGACAGTCCGGGCACTGCCCGCTGACTTAGGTTCGCCTTACGTGACGCATCGCATTCTCGCCGGTCAGGACGCGGCTTGCTCGCGTCGTCGGAATTAAGCAACAATGGCGTTGTGAAAAACGGGCGGGAGCAGCGTGAGACGCCGGTGGCCGATGCCGCCGGTGCTTCTGGTCTGTCCGCGGGCCCGGAGGAGCAGCACGGCACGCGGCAGCGCGTGGCGCGTTCCATCCTCGACCACGGCCCGTCCACCGCGGGCGAGCTGGCCGCGCGGCTGGGGCTGACCCAGCCGGCGGTGCGGCGGCACCTCGACGCGCTCGTGGCCGAAGGCGTCGTGGAGCCCCGCGAGAAGCGGGTCTACGGCGCACGAGGCCGGGGTCGCCCCGCGAAGGTCTTCGCGCTGACGGACTGCGGCCGGGACGCCTTCGACCACGCGTACGACGAGCTGGCCGTGGAGGCGCTGCGCTGGATCGAGCACGGCGCCGGTGGCGGCGAGCGCGGCTCGGCGGCCGTGCTGGCGTTCGCGCGGGCCAAGGCCGCCGCCCAGGCCGAGCAGTACCGTCCGCTCGTGGAGCGGGCCGCCAGGGAGGACCGGACCCGGGCGCTGGCCGAGGCCCTGTCGCTGCACGGGTACGCGGCCACCGCGCGCACCGCGCCGGCCGCGGCCGGGCAGCAGCTGTGCCAGCACCACTGCCCGGTGGCGCACGCCGCGGAGCGGTTTCCGCAGCTGTGCGAGGCGGAGACCGAGGCGTTCTCCGGCCTGCTCGGCACGCATGTGCAGCGCCTGGCGACCATCGCCCACGGGGACGGCGTCTGCACGACCTTCGTCCCCGCATCCGTCCCCGAGCCGGCCGCCGAGCCCGCGCCCCAGACCGTGACCCACCCCCTCAAGACCACCGCAACAGCACGTAACGCCGGGAGGAACCCCGCATGACGCTCCCCACGGAGACTGCCCACCCCGAGCTGGAAGGGCTGGGCACCTACGAGTACGGCTGGGCCGACTCCGACGCCGCGGGTTCCGCGGCCAAGCGCGGCCTGTCCGAGGAGGTCGTCCGCGACATCTCGGCGAAGAAGTCCGAGCCGGACTGGATGCTGAAGATGCGACTGAAGGGCCACAAGCTCTTCGGCAAGAAGCCGATGCCCACCTGGGGCGCCTACCTGGGCGACATCGACTTCGACAACATCAAGTACTTCGTGCGGTCCACCGAGAAGCAGGCCCAGACCTGGGAAGACCTGCCCGAGGACATCAAGAACACGTACGACCGCCTGGGCATCCCGGAGGCCGAGAAGCAGCGGCTGGTCGCCGGCGTCGCCGCGCAGTACGAGTCCGAGGTCGTCTACCACAAGATCCGCGAGGACCTGGAGTCCCAGGGCGTCATCTTCCTGGACACCGACACCGGCCTGCGCGAGCACCCCGAGCTCTTCCAGGAGTACTTCGGCACCGTGATCCCGACCGGCGACAACAAGTTCGCCGCGCTGAACACCGCGGTGTGGTCCGGCGGCTCCTTCATCTACGTGCCGAAGGGCGTGCACGTGGAGATCCCGCTCCAGGCCTACTTCCGCATCAACACGGAGAACATGGGCCAGTTCGAGCGGACGCTGATCATCGTCGACGAGGGCGCCTACGTGCACTACGTCGAGGGCTGCACCGCGCCGATCTACCAGTCGGACTCGCTGCACTCGGCGGTCGTCGAGATCATCGTCAAGAAGAACGCCCGCTGCCGGTACACGACCATCCAGAACTGGTCGAACAACGTCTACAACCTGGTGACCAAGCGGGCCGTGGCCTACGAGGGCGCCACCATGGAGTGGATCGACGGCAACATCGGCTCCAAGGTGACCATGAAGTACCCGGCCGTCTACCTGATGGGCGAGCACGCCAGGGGCGAGACGCTGTCCATCGCCTTCGCGGGCGAGGGCCAGCACCAGGACGCCGGCGCCAAGATGGTGCACATGGCGCCCCGCACCTCCTCCAACATCGTCTCCAAGTCGGTGGCGCGGGGCGGCGGGCGCACCTCGTACCGCGGGCTGATCGAGATCGGCGAGGGCGCCGAGGGCTCGAAGTCCAACGTGCTGTGCGACGCGCTGCTGGTGGACACCATCTCCCGTTCGGACACCTACCCCTATGTCGACGTTCGCGAGGACGACGTGACCATGGGGCACGAGGCGACCGTCTCCAAGGTCAGCGACGACCAGCTCTTCTACCTGATGAGCCGCGGCATGTCCGAGGACGAGGCGATGGCGATGATCGTGCGCGGCTTCGTCGAGCCGATCGCCAAGGAGCTGCCGATGGAGTACGCGCTGGAGCTGAACCGCCTCATCGAGCTGCAGATGGAGGGCGCCGTCGGCTGACCGCCGGCGGCCGACGGGGCCGGCCGGGCGCTTCCCTTCCGCGACCGTCCGGCCCACCGCCCGACCACGAGACCAGAAGCCCAAGAGACCAGAGAGTGAGCACGACGAGACCCATGGCTGAGGCCCAGAGCATGCCGGCCGGCTCCAGCGCAGGCGGAGCGGTGGCGGTGGCCGCCGAATCGACGGTCGCCACCCGGATGAGTGCCCCGCCGTCCTTCGACGTGGCGGACTTCCCCGTCCCCCACGGCCGCGAGGAGGAGTGGCGGTTCACCCCGCTGGAACGGCTGCGCGGCCTGCACGACGGCAGCGCCGTCGTGTCCGGCACCGTCAAGGTCGAGGTCTCGGCGCCCGACGCCGTCACCGTGGAGACCGTCGGCCGCGACGACCCGCGCATCGGGCGCGCCGGCACGCCCGTGGACCGGGTCGCCGCCCAGGCCTTCAGCTCGTTCGAGAAGGCCGCGGTGATCTCGGTGCCGAACGAGGCGGTGCTGGACGAGCCCGTGCGGGTCTCGCTGCACGGCGAGGGCGGCGTCAGCTACGGGCACACCGTGTTCGCCGTCGGCAGCTTCGCCGAGGTGGTTTTCGTCATCGACCACACCGGCGACGGCGTCCGCGCCGCCAACGTGGAGTTCCAGGTCGGCGACGGTGCCAAGGTGACCGTGGTCTCCGTGCAGGACTGGGACGACACCGCCGTGCACTGCTCCCAGCACAACGCGCTGGTCGGCCGCGACGCGAGCTTCCGTTCCGTGGTCGTCACCTTCGGCGGCGACGTGGTCCGGCTGCACCCGCGGGTGACCTACGCGGGACCCGGCGGCGAGGCCGAGCTGTACGGGCTGTACTTCACGGACAACGGACAGCACCAGGAGCACCGCCTGTTCGTGGACCACACCGCCCCGAACTGCCGGAGCAACGTCGCGTACAAGGGCGCGCTCCAGGGCCAGAGCGCGCACGCGGTGTGGATCGGCGACGTGCTGATCCGGGCCGCCGCGACCGGCACCGACACCTACGAGCTGAACCGCAACCTGGTCCTCACCGACGGCGCCCGCGTCGACTCGGTCCCCAACCTGGAGATCGAGACCGGCGAGATCCAGGGTGCCGGCCACGCGTCGGCCACCGGCCGCTTCGAGGACGAGCAGCTGTTCTACCTGATGTCGCGCGGAATCTCCGCCGAGGACGCCCGCCGCCTGGTGGTGCGCGGCTTCTTCGCCGGGCTGATCCAGAAGATCGGCGTTCCGGACGTCGAGGAGCGGCTGCTGGACAAGCTGGACGAGGAGTTGGGGGCGTCGATCGCATGACCGCGCCCGACAACGCTCCCGACAGCGCTCCCGGCGGCTTCGTCCGGGTCTGCTCGCTGGGCGACCTGGAGGAGGACACTCCGCTGCGGGTGGAGCTGGACGGTGTCCCCGTCTGCGTGGTCCGCGCCGAGGGCCAGGTCCACGCGGTGAACGACACGTGTTCGCACGCGAACGTCTCGCTCTCCGAGGGCGAGGTGGAGGACTGCCAGATCGAGTGTTGGCTGCACGGCTCCACCTTCGACCTGCGCACCGGCAAGCCCTCGGGGCTGCCGGCCACCCGCCCCATTCCCGTTTATCCCGTCACGATCGAAGGAGAAGGGCCCGGCGCCGCCGTGCTCGTCTCCGTCACCCAGGAGTCCTGAAGGCACCATGGCAACGCTTGAGATTCGCGACCTGCACGTCTCCGTCGAGGGCGAGAGCGGCCCCACCGAGATCCTGCGCGGTGTCGACCTGACCGTGAAGCAGGGCGAGACGCACGCCATCATGGGCCCGAACGGCTCTGGCAAGTCCACCCTCGCCTACTCGCTGGCCGGCCACCCGAAGTACACCGTCACCAGCGGCACCGTCACCCTCGACGGCGAGGACGTCCTGGAGATGTCCGTCGACGAGCGGGCCCGGGCCGGCGTGTTCCTCGCCATGCAGTATCCGGTCGAGGTGCCCGGCGTCTCCGTCTCCAACTTCCTGCGCACCTCGGCCACCGCCATCCGCGGCGAGGCGCCGCGGCTGCGGACCTGGGTGAAGGAGGTCAAGGAGGCCATGGAGCGGCTCGGCATGGACCCCTCCTTCGCCGAGCGCAACGTGAACGAGGGCTTCTCCGGCGGTGAGAAGAAGCGCCACGAGATCCTGCAGCTGGAGCTGCTCAAGCCGCGGATCGCCATCCTGGACGAGACCGACTCCGGCCTGGACATCGACGCGCTGCGCATCGTGTCCGAGGGCGTGAACCGGGTCCGCGCCAGCGGCGAGGCCGGCACCCTGCTCATCACCCACTACACCCGCATCCTGCGCTACGTCACCCCCGACCACGTGCACGTCTTCGCGGCGGGACGGATCGCCGAGTCCGGCGGTCCCGAGCTGGCGGACAAGCTGGAGGCGGAGGGATACGAGCAGTACACGAAGGGGGTGGCCACCTCATGACCCTGACCCGCCACGCGCCGTTGCCAGGACTGCTGGACACGGACGCGATCCGGAAGGACTTCCCGATCCTGGACCGCACGGTCCAGGACGGCAAGAAGCTGGTGTACCTGGACAGCGCGGCGACCTCGCAGAAGCCGCGCCAGGTGCTCGACGCGATGAACACCTACTACGAGCGGCACCACGCCAACGTGCACCGGGGCGTGCATGTGCTGGCCGAGGAGGCCACTGCCCTCTACGAGGGCGCGCGCGACAAGGTCGCCGCGTTCGTCAACGCCCCCAGCCGCGACGAGGTGGTCTTCACGAAGAACGCCTCGGAGTCGCTCAACCTGGTGGCCAACATGCTCGGTTGGGCCGACGAGCCCTACCGGGTGGACGCCCAGACCGAGATCGTCATCACCGAGATGGAGCACCACTCCAACATCGTGCCCTGGCAGCTGCTGTCGCAGCGGACCGGCGCGACGCTGAAGTGGTTCTCGCTGACCGACGAGGGCCGGCTCGACCTGTCGCGCATCGACGAGGTCATCACCGAGCGCACCAAGGTCGTCTCCTTCGTGCTGGCGTCCAACGTGCTGGGCACGGTGAACCCGGTGGAGGAGATCGTCAGGCGCGCCCAGGAGGTTGGCGCGCTGGTACTGCTCGACGCCTCCCAGGCGGCCCCGCATATGCCGCTGGACGTGCAGGCGCTGCAGGCCGACTTCGTGGCGTTCACCGGGCACAAGATGTGTGGTCCGACCGGCATCGGCGTGTTGTGGGGGCGGCAGGAGCTGCTGGAGGACCTGCCGCCGTTCCTGGGCGGCGGCGAGATGATCGAGACCGTCTCGATGCACTCCTCCACCTACGCGCCGGCACCGCACAAGTTCGAGGCCGGCACCCCGCCGATCGCCCAGGCCGTCGGCTTGGGCGCCGCCGTCGACTACCTGAGCGCCATCGGCATGGAGCAGATCGCCGCGCACGAGCACGCGCTCACCGAGTACGCGCTCGACCGGCTGGCCGACGTGCCGGACCTGCGGCTCATCGGTCCCGTGGCGGCGGAGCACCGCGGCGCCACCATCTCCTTCACGCTCGGCGACATCCACCCGCACGACGTGGGCCAGGTGCTCGACGAGCAGGGAATCGCGGTCCGAGTCGGCCACCACTGCGCCCGTCCCGTCTGCCTCAGGTACGGAATTCCCGCGACCACGCGAGCGTCGTTCTATCTGTACTCCACGCCGGCCGAGGTGGACGCCTTGGTCGAGGGCCTGGAGTACGTGCGGAGCTTCTTCGGATAGGTGACCACTCGCGATGAGGGCGGTTTGACGACGTGCAGCTGCAATCGATGTACCAGGACGTGATCCTGGACCACTACAAGCACCCCCACGGCCGTGGCCTGCGTGACGGTGACGCCGAAGTGCACCACGTGAACCCCACGTGCGGGGACGAGATCACGCTGCGCGTGCGCTACGACGGCGAGACCATCGCCGACGTGAGCTACGAGAGCCAGGGCTGTTCCATCAGCCAGGCCAGCGCCTCGGTGCTCAACGACCTGCTGGTCGGCGTCGACCTCGCCGAGGCGCGCCGGATCCAGACGACCTTCCTTGAGCTGATGCAGTCCAAGGGGCGGCTGGTGCCGGACGACGCGATGGAGGAGGTGCTCCAGGACGGCGTGGCCTTCGCCGGCGTCTCGAAGTATCCGGCGCGGGTGAAATGTGCTCTGCTGAGCTGGATGGCATGGAAGGACGCCACCGCCCAGGTGCTGGGCGAGGGCGCGTTGAAGGAGACCGCATGAGCGAGACCGCGACCGCCAAGCCGGCCGACGCGGAGGAGGTCCGCGAGGCCATGATGGACGTCGTCGATCCCGAGCTGGGCATCGACGTGGTCAACCTCGGCCTCATCTACGGCATCCACGTCGACGAGGAGAACATCGCCACCCTGGACATGACGCTGACCTCGGCGGCCTGTCCGCTCACCGATGTCATCGAGGACCAGGCCAGGAGTGCCACCGAGGGCCTGGTGAAGGACCTGAAGATCAACTGGGTCTGGATGCCGCCGTGGGGTCCCGACAAGATCACCGACGACGGGCGCGAGCAGCTGCGCGCCCTCGGCTTCAACGTCTGAGCGGTCCCCGACCGCCCCCGTGGCCCCGGCCGCCCCGCCCTCCGCGGGACCGGCCGGGGCCACGCCGTCGCCGGGGCCGGGCGTGGCCGGGTCAGGTACAGCGGTAGCTGATGTGGGCCGCCGCGGAGAGCCGGGTCGGCACGATGATCCGCAGCTCGGCGACGGCCTCCATGGTCCCCTCGCCCTGGAAGGTCCACAGCAGGCGCAGCCGGGCCTCGTCCCGGTCCCGCGGCAGCCGTTCCTCCCGCGCCTCGGTGGCGCCGCCGTCGCTGCGCACCCACTGGTAGCTGAGCGAGCCCGCGCCGCCGTTGGTGCGCACCACGGCGACCACCTCGACCGTCTCGCCGCAGTCGGCCGGTCCCACGGTGCTGGCGGACACGGCGACGCCCTCGACGCGGAGCTCCGGGCCCGTGCGCTGCCAGAGCAGGTAGCCGAGCACGGCCAGCAGCAGCGTGCCCGCCAGCGCGTAGCGGCGCAGCTCGCGCAGCACCCGGCGCCGTCGCCGCGGCCGCAGCCATTCGGGGGGCGCGACGGCGCCGCGCCAGACCCCGACGGCCGTCGCGGTGGGCCGCTCCGGCGGCGGGACCCCGGGGCCGACGCGGAGCAGACCGGGTGCGGAGCGCGGCCGCTGCTCGGCGGCCATCAGTCGCACCCCGCGACGAGGCTGGCGCTGTCCGCGGGGTCCTCGTCCGGCTCCGCCCACACCGCCAGGCCGAACGTCTCGCAGTCCGTGTACTCGTAGATGTGTTCCAACGGCAGGGTGTAGCTGGTCGCGTCGTCCATCTCGAAGGTCTCGGCCACGCCGTGCTCGATCCAGGCGTCGTCGGCGTTCACCTCGTACCACTGCACGGACACCGTGATCGGCCCGGGGCCGTCGGCGGTGAGCGCCGCCTCGGCGGTGACGTCGTAGTACCAGGGCCCGAGATCCGGCGTGTACGCGGTGTAGTCCAGGGAGTCGTCGTCGACGTCCACGGACAGCACCGTCGCGTCGACCACGGGCACCTGCGTGGTGACGTCGTCCGTGGGGCGCGGTTCGGTCGGCGGTGCGGTCGGACTGGTCGTCTCGCTCCCGGTGGGCGACATCGGGGTGGTGGTCAGGTCGGGGGAGGGGGCGGACGAGCCCGCCAGCGCCGCGGCGTCGGCCGGGCGGCGGGCCGGATGCGGATGTAACCCGTGCCGGACCAGTTCGCGTAACTCGGCCGGCACCGGATCGAGCGGCACCGGCACCTCGGCGCCCATCCGCTGCGCCTCCAGGTCGTCGCGGGAGAACGGCCGCCGACCGGTCAGGCACTCGTAGAAGGTGACGGTCGCGGCATAGACGTCGCCGGAACGGGAGGCGACGGGCGCGCCGCCCTGCTGCTCGGGCGGCAGGTACCAGGGGCTGCCGTCCCGCTCGGGCACGGTGCCGCTGCGCGCCGCGATGCCGAAGTCGACCAGCTTTGTCGTCCCGTCGCGGGTGACCAGGACGTTCTCCGGTTTGTAGTCGCGGTGCACCACGCCGCGCGCGTGCGCGGCGGCCAGGCCCAGCAGCGAGCCGTGCAGCACCCGCAGCGCCGCCTCCGGACCGGTCGGGCCCTCCCGGCGCAGCAGCTCCCGCAGCGAGCCGCCGTCGACCAGCTCCATGACGAGCGCGGCGCGCGCCGTGTCGTGCTGCTCGACGTACTCGTAGAACTCCACGACGTGCGGTGAGCGTAACTCGCCCAGCAGATCGGCCTCGGCCCGGAACGCCAGCCGGAACTCGGCGTCGCCGACCAGCCGTCCGCCGAGGTGTTTGACGGCGACCGGGGTGCCGGTGCCGGCGTGGACCGCCAGCACCACCCACCCCATCGCGCCGGACCCCAGCTCGCGGTACTCCGCGTACCCGGGGATCGTCCACGTGTCGCGCCGCCCCTGCATGTCGCCCCCTGCGCACCGCTCCCCGTTGGTCACACAATCACATGCTTCCTCCAGGTTAGCGCCCGAGTACGCCGCGTGGGCCCTCTCGCGCGCTTTTCCCTGATCCCGGGTCAGGCGTGGTCGACCAGCTGTTCGTGGCCCTGCATCCGGGCGCAGTGGCCGCAGCAGTAGAAGTGGCCGTCCTCGGTCTCCATGCCGTGGCCCATGATGCGGCACTGGCAGTTCTCGCAGACCGGGGCCATCTTCTGCACCGCGCATTCGAAGCTGTCGAAGACGTGCACCTCGCCCGCCGCGCGTACCTCGAACGCCATCCGGTAGTCGTTCCCGCAGACCTCGCACTGCGCCATGATCCATCACTCCTCGTGTCGCCGGTTCGCCGCCAGAATGTCCGGAACCGTCGCCGGGTCACCGCCGGCACGCGGGGCGGTCCCTCCGGCGGCCGATCGTTATGTACGACGGTACGCATCGTTGTGTACTCTTGTACGCATGAGGTACATGACGCTCACCGGCGCCATCCTGCTGGAGATCCTGGGCACCCTGCTGATGAGCCGCAGCGACGGTTTCACCCGGCTGTGGCCCACCCTCGGCACCACCGTCAGCTACGTGCTCGCCTTCACCCTGCTCGCGCAGACGCTGCGGACGATGGAGGTCGGCATTGCCTACGCCATCTGGGCGGGCGCCGGCACCGCCCTCGTCGCCGCGTTCGGCATGGCGTTCCTGGGGGAGTCCGCGACGGCCGCGAAGCTGCTCGGCCTGGCCATGGTCATCGGCGGGGTCGTGACACTGAACCTGGCCGGGGCGGACCACTGATGGCCCGCCGCTACGACCCCGAGCGCCGCCAGCGCATCGTGGACGCCGCGGTCCGGGTGGTGGCCGAGCGGGGCGTCGCCGCGCTCAGCCACCGCGCCGTGGCGGCCGAGGCGGACGTGCCGCTCGGCTCCACCACCTACCATTTCACCGGCCGGGACGAGCTGCTGCTCGCCACCCTGCGCCAGGTCAACGACGCCTGGCTGGCCCGCTTCGACCGCTGGGTGGAGTCGGTGGACCGGGACCGGCCGCTCGCCCCGCAGGCGGCCGGCTTCGTCCAGGCCTGCCTGTCGGACCACCGGGCCCGCACCGAGCTGGAGTACGAGCTGTACGTGGCCGGGCTGCGGCATCCGGAGGTGCGCCCGCTGGCCGCCGAATGCGTGGAGTCCATGGTCGGGCTGGTGCGTCGCCGGCTGGTCCGCGACGAGGCCACGGCGCGGGCGCTGGTCGCGCTTTCTGACGGGCTGCTGCTGCAACTGCTGCTCACCGGACGCCCGTACGACGCGGCGGAGACCGTCGCGGCGTTCGCCCGGCTGCTGACGGACGAGGACACCGGCACCTGACCGGGCGGCCGCGCCGACCAGCTCCCGGACGGGTTCGCCTTCCCGCGCGGGAAGCGGCTAGCGTCGCACCATGACCGACGCTTCCGCCTCCCGCTCCTCCCGCACCACCGGCGCCGTCGCGGCCGGGCTCGCCACCCTCGCCGACGACGGCACCGTCCTCGACACCTGGTACCCGGCCCCCGAACTCGTCGAGGAGCCCGACACCACGGCCGGCAGCGAGCGGCTGACCGCCGAGCGCGCCACCGAACTGCTCGGCGCCGAGGCGTTGCCGGCGCTGGGCCCCGACCCGCGCCGCGGCGTGATGGTCGTGGCGGTGCGCACGGTCATCTCCGCGCTGGACGACAAGCCGCTCGACGCCCACGACGTCTACCTGCGGCTGCACCTGCTGAGCCATCGTCTGGTGCGCCCGCACGGGCTGAGCCTGGACGGCATCTTCGGGTTGCTGGCCAACGTCGCCTGGACCAACCTCGGGCCGGTCGCCGTCGGCGATCTGGACCGCGCCCGGTTCGCCGCCCGCGCCTCCGGCACCCAGTTGACCGTCACCGGCGTCGACAAGTTCCCGCGGATGACCGACTACGTGGTCCCCACCGGCGTCCGCATCGGCGACGCGGACCGGGTGCGGCTCGGCGCCCACCTGGCGTTCGGCACCACCGTGATGCACGAGGGCTTCTGCAACTTCAACGCCGGCACCGTCGGCATCTCCATGGTCGAGGGCCGGATCAGCGCCGGGGTGGTCGTCGGCGACGGCTCGGACATCGGCGGCGGCGCCTCCATCATGGGCACCCTCTCCGGCGGCGGCCGGCGGACCATCTCGATCGGCGAGCGCTGCCTGCTCGGCGCCCAGGCGGGCCTCGGCATCTCGCTCGGCGACGACTGCGTGGTGGAGGCCGGCCTGTACCTCACCGCCGGCACCCGGGTCACCGTGCCGGACGGGCAGGTGGTCAAGGCCCTGGAGCTGTCCGGCGCCGACAACCTGCTGTTCCGCCGCAACTCCGTGACCGGCACCGTCGAGGCGCTGCCCCGCACCGGCACCTGGGGCGGCCTCAACGAGGTGCTGCACACCCATAACTGAGCTCCCGTCAGGCACCGCGGTACGACGTCGGGGGGCCGGCGGGCGATGTCGGCGCCCTGTACTAGCCTGTCCGCCGTGAGCGGTGTCGCGGCGGGCGTGCGTTTCCTGGTGCAGGGGCAGATGTGGGTGGTGCGCCACCGGCGCTGGCTGGGGTTCGGGCTGCTGCCCGCCCTGATCGCGTTGGTGATCTACGCGGGGGCGCTGGTCGCGCTGGCGCTCACGGTCGGCGACCTCGCCGAATGGGCCACGCCCTTCGCGGACGACTGGGACGACACCTGGCGCTCGCTGCTGCGCACGCTGCTCGCCCTGGTGCTGTTCGGTGGCGGGCTGCTGCTCGCCGTGCTCACCTTCACGGCCGTCACGCTGCTGCTCGGCGACCCGTTCTACGAGCGGCTCTCGGAACAGGTCGAGCGCTCAGCGGGGCCGACCCCGGACGGCGCCGACCCGCCGCTGTGGCGGCAGCTGTGGGGCTCGCTGCGGGACAGCCTCCACGTGCTGGGGCGGGTGCTGCTGTTCGCGCTGCCGCTGTTCGCACTCGGCTTCGTGCCGTTCCTCGGGCAGACGATCATCCCGCTGCTCGGCTTCGCCGTCTCGGGCTTCTTCCTGACCGTCGAGCTGACCTCGTTCGCCATGGAGCGGCGCGGCGTGCCGGTGCGGGACCGGATACGGCTGCTCCGCCGCCACCTGGGGGCGACGTTGGGCTTCGGTGTGCCGTTGGTGCTGCTGTTCCTGGTGCCACTGGTCGCCGTGCTGTTGATGCCGGGCGCGGTCGCCGGGGCGACGCTGCTGGTGCGCGAGCTGAGCGCGGCCCCCGTACCCCCTGGTTCGGCCGCCGCCGGACAGCTGCCCGGCGGCGTTGCCGGCGGCGGGCGGTAGCGGCGCCCGGCCGCCTTTCGTCGGCCGCCGCTCAGAGCGCGTCGCGCCACACGGTGGCGTCCACGCTGATGTAGTCGCTGGGGTCGGACGCGGGGGAGCGGCCGGTGAGGGTGATCAGGGCGACGTGGCCGGCGCCGGTGCGGACACAGAGCTGGTCACCGACCTCGACGAGGTCCATGCCGACCGTCTCGGTGTACCGGGTCTCCGCGCGGCAGGCATCGAGCGAGCCCTGGCGGCCGTCGTCGAGCAGCACCATCTCGTTGCCCTCGGCGGTGCGCAGCTGCGCGGGCTCGGCACCGGTGAAGTAGCGGAAGTCGATCTCGGTCATGTTCCAGCTGCCCGACTCCCGAGGGTCCACCGGGTCCTCGCCGAAGTACAGGTGGTAGCCGGCCGGCAGGTCGATGTCCCGGTACGAGGCGGGCTCGGGGTCGGGGTCCGGCTCCGGTTCGGGCTCCGACGTCGCGGCGGGCTCCTCCTCGGGTGCCGGGTCCTCCGGAGGCGTCTGCTCGCCCGGGCTCTGCTCGGTCGTGCCCTGGTCGGGCGACGGCCGGTCCGGGTCCGCTCCCTGCTCGGCCTCGCGGTCCTCGTCCGCCTCGGTCGTGGGCTCGGCCGGTGCCGTGCCGGGCAGCGGCGCGTTGGCCCGGCCGGCCAGTTCGGCCGCCACCGCGGCCGGCAGCCACTGGCCGGGGGCCGGCGGATGCGCCTGCGGTAAGGCGGCCCGGCACAGGCCGACCACCTCGGTGGCGGAGGGCCGGGCCGCCGGGTCCTTGGTCAGGCAGCGGCCGGCGAGCGAATGCAGCGGCTCGGGTACGGCGGTCAGCTCTGGCCATTCATGCACGATGCGGTAGAGCACGGCGTGCGACGTGCCCTCGCCGAACGCCGGCGAGCCGGTCGCCGCGTACGCCGTCAGGTGCCCGAGCGCGAAGACGTCGGTGGCCGGGCCGACCATCCCGCCCGCCGCCTGTTCGGGCGACATGAACGACGGCGTGCCCACCACCACGCCCGTGCTGGTCAGCGACGATGTCACCTCCACGGCCTGGGCGATGCCGAAGTCGATGACCCGCGGCCCGTCGGCGGCCAGCAGCACGTTGGACGGCTTCAGGTCCCGGTGCACCAGCCCGGCGGCGTGGATCGCCTCCAGCGCCTCGGCGATGCCGGCGAGCAGCGGCAGCACCGTCGGCACCGGCAGCGGTCCGTGCCGGGAGACGCACTCCGCCAGCGAGGGCCCAGGGATATAGGCGGTGGCCAGCCACGGGCGCGGGCCTTCGGTGTCGCTGTCCACCACCGGCGCCGTGTACACGCCCCGCACGCGTTCGGCGGCCTGCACCTCGCGACGGAAACGCTGCCGGAAGCGTGGGTCGTCGGCGAGTTCGGGCCTGACCACCTTGAGGGCCACCGCGCGGCCGCCCGGTGTGTAGGCAAGGTAGACCCGCCCCATCCCGCCGGCGCCGAGCCGCGCGGCCAGCGGGTAACGCCCCACCGACCGCGGATCGTCCGGCTCCAGCGGCTGGAACGCCTCCCGCCCGTCCGTCGCGTTCCCGCCGCCGGGCTGGGCTGAGTGTCCGGCCGTGGCCGCACCATGCATGCCTGCTGTCCCCCGAGTGCCGTGACCTACCGGTCCTGCGTGACGGTGACCCTATCGGAACGGGCCGACGCACAGGCCGAGATGGCCACCTTCAGGGTCTCGGCCAGCCGGGCGGTCAGCTGCTCGTCGGCCGGCAGCAGCGGGCCGCGCACCCCGCCGCCCGGTAGGCCCGCCGCCCCGAACAGCGCCTTGACCGCGACCGTGCCCGGCACCTCGTTCATCACCGCTTCGATCAGCGGCAGCAGCGCCCGGTGCCGGGCGGCGGCCGTCGCGTGGTCGCCGGCCGCGAAGGCGTCCCAGACGGACCGCACCTGAGGGCCCACCACGTTGGCGAGGGTGCTGATGTAGCCGTAGCCGCCGATGGCGAAAAGCGGAAGGTTCAGCTCGTCGGCGCCCGAGTAGTAGGCAAGGTCGGTCTCGGCCATCACCAGTCCGGACTTGAGCAGGTCGAACGCGGCGTCCTTGACCCCGACGACGCGCGGATGCTCGGCCAGCCGGCACAGCGAGTCCGCGGTCAGCGCGGTGCCGCGGCCAGTGCGCGCCGGCACCTCGTAAAGCAGCACGGGCAGTTCGGTGGCGTCGGCGACCGCCCGCAGGTGGTGGACCATCGCCTCCTGGGTGGGCCGCGAGTAGTACGGCGTCACCACCAGCAGCCCGTGGGCGCCTGCCGCCTGGGCCGCGCGGGCCAGGGCCAGCGAGTGCCCGGTGTCGTTGGTGCCCACCCCGGCCAGCACCCGGGCCCGGTCGCCCACCGCCTCGACGACGGCCCGTACGAGCGTGGCCTTCTCCGCGTCCGTGGTGGTCGGCGACTCACCCGTCGTGCCGCTGAGCACGAGCGCGTCGCAGCCGCCGCGGTCGACCAGGTGGGTCGCCAGGCGCTGGGCGCCCGCCGGGTCGAGGGCTCCGTCGCCGGTGAACGGCGTGATCATCGCGGCCGCGTGGCGGCCGAAGGGTGGCGTCGTCATACCCGGCAGTCTGGGCCGCCGGCCCTCGCCGGTCCACGTAGCTTCGCTTCCGCCGACCCTTCAGCGTCGCTGCGGCGTCCGCGTTCTCCCAGGTCCGGGGCCGTCCCGGGGTCGGGCGCGGCCCCGGGCCCGGCCGATCTCAGGGCCGGAAGCGCAGCACCTGCGGGTCGTGGTCGCTGGCCTGGTCGGCGAACTCGGCGTTCAGGTGCACGATGTCGTAGTCGAAGCGACGGATGCCGGGGGAGACCAGCGTCTGGTCGAGGACCTGGGAGTTCCCCTGGAAGACGTAGGTGTACCGCTCGTCGCGGGGGAGCGAGGTCACCGCGGTGCGCAGGTCCCCGCCGTCGGTCAACGCCCGCATGGTGGGCGAGAACTCGAAGTCGTTGAGGTCGCCGAGCACCACCACCTGGGCGCCCGGGTCGACCGCGCGCAGCTGTGCCGCGAACGCGGCGACCGCCTCCGCCTGGGCCACCCGCTGCTCCTCGGTGGACCGCGCGGGCGGCTGATGGCTGGCGTACAGCGGTTGGTCCCCGCCCTTGGAGGCGAAGTGGTTGGCGACCACCACGACCGGCTCGCCGCGGAAGAGGAACTCCCCGGCCAGCGGCTTGCGGCTGTCCGTCCAGGCCGTGTTCGCCGGGTCGACGCGGCCCGGTGAGAGGCTCAGCGTGGCCTCGCCCCGGCGCTCGACCACCTCGGTGCCGGTGGTGGCGTCCCCACCCGGCCGGTCCACGAAGGAGACCCGCTCGGGGTCGAAGAGGAAGACGTTACGAATGTTGCCCCCCGGCTGGCCGCCGTCCTGGCCGTCGGCCGGGTCGATACCGCGCCATTCGTAGCGCGGGCCGCCCGCCGCGACGATCGCGTCGGTGAACCGCCGCAGCGTCTCCCCGGCGGACACCGTGCCGTCGTCGGCCGGTCCCGTGTCGTCCTGTATCTCCTCCAGGGCGACGATGTCGGGGGAGGCGAGGTGCTCCACCACGCCGGCGGCCAGCCGGTCGAACTTCGTCTGGTCGTCGTCCGGGTGGAGGTTCTCCACGTTGTACGAGGCGACGGCCAACTCGCCCGGGCGCTGGTCGCGGGTGGACTCCGGCGCGAGATCGCCGGCCTCGATCCGCGGCGTCTCCCGGGCGGCCAGCAGATAGCCGCCGAACTCGTCGTAGTCCAGCGGCCCGCTGAGCGCGCCGGCGAGCCGGTCGCCGACGTTCGCCGTGGGGAACGGCTGCTCGGAGACGGGGACCAGCGTCTCGACCTTCAGCCGCCCCGGGTTCTGCGCGTCGTAGGAGCCGTACCGGGTGCCGCCGCCCGCGGTGCGGTTGCTCCCGGGCTCCAGCGTCACCCACAGCTCGTTGTACTCGGTGCTGGGGCCGACCACGGGAGCGCCGCCGATGCGGACGGTCATGCCCTCCAGCGACTCGTACCGGTCCAGGGCGTAGGCGTGCGGGCGCAGCGGCAGGCTCTCGATCGAGCCGTTCTCGGCCGGGTCGCCGGCCGGCGCGTAGGCGTCGGGCAGGGACCGCGCGTCCAGCCGGTACGCCGCCGGGAGGTCGTTCCCCGAGGAGACCGTGGTGACGGACGGGCGGGATATCTGGGTCACCGACTGGCCGCCCTGGTCCGCACCGCCGTAGAAGTACTCGTCCACCCGCCCGGAGACCAGCACCCGGTCGCCGACCGCCACCGTGGGCGCGGCGTTGGTGAAGACGAAGATCCCCTCGCTGGTCGCCGCGTCCCCGTCGCCCTCGGGGTCCTGGAGCCAGAAGCCGCGCGAGCCGTACCCGCGGACGGCGGTGACGACGCCCGGCACCTCGGCGACCTGCTGGCCGGCGTACGGCGAGATCCGCGTCGGGCCCTGGATGTCGTGGATCCGCGGGGCGGAGCCGGCTTCGGCGTCGGCGGACTGGGGCGCCAGCAGGGCGACGCCGAGCCCGGCGAACAGCAGGCCGGCGAGCGTGACGCCGCCGAGCGGACGGCGGGAGGGAAGAGCGGGCACGGGATCCTCCGGGGGCAGCAGCTACGCGCGTAAAGTTCCCGCAGGGGCGCGAAGGTTGTCAACGGCTCACGTCGGTCCGCGCGGCGACGTTTCGGTGAATCGGGAGCATCCGGGGGCGTGCCGCCTGTCCGCCGGATCGCGACGAGGCCCGCGCGCCCTGTCTGCCGACCCGGGCGCGGGCACGGCCCGCCGGGAGCCGGCGCGGAGGGCGGGCGTCCGCTTGGAGAGGTACGGAGCACATCGCCCGCGAGCGGCGCGTTTGCGCCTGTCACGCGCTGGCGCGAGACGCGCGGTGGGGGCGGTTCAACTAGGGTTGGAGCGGCCCGCTCGTTTCCCGCGAGAGTCCTAGGAGTCCGAGGTCATGTCCCGCCCCGACCGTTCCGCGCTGCCCCCTGTGCGGTTGCCCTCCGAGGGTGAACTGGCGCGCGAGGCGCTCGCCACGGTGCTGTTCTCCCGGGCGGCGGAGCTCGCCCGGTGGTCCGCGCCCGGCATCCCGGTCGGCCCGGGTGGCGAGCTGCCGTCCCAGCAACTGAAGGCGGCCGTCACGCGGCTCGGCCTGGACGCGGAGGAGGACGGCCCGGCGCACGCCGGCGAGGCGTGGGTCTTCGCCCTGGAGTCGGGCCTCGTCGTGGTCGACGAGGGCCCCGAGTCGGAGGCCCTCGAACCGGAGGACCGCCTGGAGCTGCCCGTCACCCTGGACGCCGCCACCGGCGTGGCCACCCCCGGCGCGGATCTGGACCGGCTTGCCGGGGGCCGGCCGGCGGAGGTGCTGGACATCTGGTCCGACGGCGTGGGCGCGGTGCTCGCCGACGTCGCCTACCCGGGCGAGGAGGTCGCGGCCGAGGGCCCCGACGACCCCGAGGGGTTGGGCGCCACCGAGGGCCGGGTCCTCGCCGAGCCCGAGGTGCTGGAAGACCTGGACCGGCTCGGCGACCTCCGCGGACGCGGCGTCGCCGACGGCGAGTGGCTCGACGCCGACGAGCTGGACCTGGAGGAGCTCGACTGGGACCCGGAGGAGGAGGCCGACCTGCTGGACTCCGCCCTGGGCACCCTCTATCTCTTCACCACCTCGGACGACGACGTCGCGGCCGGCGCGATGGTGCCGCTGCCGATGGTCGCCGCGGCCGTGGTGATGCCGGAGGGCGCGGAGGAGCCGTCCGACGAGGTGCTGGACGACATGTCCGCCGTGGTGATGCGGCTCGACGAGCAGTTCCGCGCCCTGGACGGCACCGGGCTGCTGGAGTACCAGCCCAGCGAGGACGGCGCGGCGGACGCGGTCGACCTGCTGGCGGCCGGCACCGGCACCGGCACCAGGGCGACGCGGACGACGTCGACGGCGAGCTCGACCTCGACCGCTTCGGGCGGGTGCGGCTGACGCCGCTCGGCCTCTACGGGGTGCGGCGGCGGATGCTGGAGGCCGGCCTGGAGGCGCCGATCGTCGGCGATCTCCGGCAGGAGCCGGCCGGCGAGTTGCTGGCCGCGATCCCCTACCGCCCCGAGTCGGCCGCCCGCGAGGAGGCCGAGCTGTGGCTGGCCGAGCGCCAACCGCTGGACGCCGCGCGACTGCTGCTGGCCGCCGCCCGCGGCGACGACGCCGAGGCGCCGGGCCGCCGGCTCGGCTGCCAGCTGGTGCTCTCGCTGGTGGACGCCCGCGGCGAGGAGGCGCTGCGCGAGGTGCTCGACGACCGGGAGTTGGGCGGCCTGGCCCGGGTCTGGCTCGCCGAGCGCGGCGCGGCCGACATCCCGCCGCCGGACGAGGACATGGTCTTCTGGCTCACCATCGACACCCTGGCCGCCCAGCTGGACACCCCGGCGGAGCAGGAGGAGGCGGCCGAGCTCGGCGAGCTGATGCGCGACCTGACCGGCCAGCACGGCGAGTTCTTCGACCGGGCCTGGCGCTCCGACCACCCGGCGACGGCCGAGGTGCTGGACGCCATGGGCCGGCTGCACCCCGACCGCCAGCTCGCCAAGCAGGCCAGGAAGGCGGCCTTCAAGGCCCGCTCCCGCGCCGGGGGGTGACCCCACGGCCCCGCGCCGACCTCGACGCGGGGCCACAGGCCCCCTCACGGACGGGCTAGGCCAGCGCCCTGCCCGACCGCGAACCCGGCGCCGCGTCCCAGGCGGCGGACTGGGCCGGGGACGTCGCCGGGCTCGTACCCGAGCCTCCGTTGATCACGAACTGCGAGCCCGGCTCGATGACGATGTCGCCGTCGGCCGAGTTGCTGATGTTCACGTTCGTTAGCGTCGCGCTGCCGCGCGCGCCGCCGTGGGCCAGAATGCCGGCCCCGTTGTTGGACTGGTCGATCGTCACGTTGCTGATTGCCACCCCCGGCACCGCGCCGCCGCCCGACTTGAACTGGATGCCGTCGTACGTCGAGTCGACGATGTCGGTGTCCTGGATGGTGACGCCCGGGATGTCCTGCCCGGCCGCGAACAGGGTGATGGCGCCGAACTCCTGCGCCTCGCCCCAGAACGCGCCGCCGCAGCGGTCGAGCCCGTTGTTGGCGATCAGGGTCTGACCGGAGAAGGGCAACGGGTCGTGGTCCGTCGCCAGCATGATGCCCGGGTAGTTCATCGTGTCGTAGACGAGGTTGTTCTCGATGGTGTTGCCGTGGCCGCCGTAGACGGCGATGCCGTTGGCGCGCCAGGGGAGCTGGATCGTGTTGTTGGTGAAGTGGTTGTCGTGGCCGATGTCGACCGACGGGTCCTTGACGTACCGGTTGGCCCAGACGGCGAGGGAGTCGTCGCCGGTGGTGCGGAACGACGAGTTGGTCACCGAGGAGTTGCTGGTGCCGTTGGTGAAGTTGATGCCGTCGGCGTAGGTGTCGCGGATGCGCATGCCGCTGAACTCGACGCCGTTGCCCGGGCCCCACAGCTCGGGGATGTTGCTGTAGTCCCGGCCGACCCAGACGCCCACGTTCGCGTGCTCGATCCACACGTTGCTGATCGCGGTGTTCTCGCCGAAGCGCCCGTTGAGGCCGACCCCGCCCTCGGCGCCGCCGTCGCCGCCGCGGATGGTGCCGGAACCGAAGATGGCGATGTCGGAGATCTGGGTGTTGTCGTCGATGTCGAAGCCGAAGTTGCCCTCGTGGGGGTGGTTGATGCCGCCCGCCTCGTGCGGTGGCGTCAGCGTGTACAGCTGGGAGTGCCACATGCCCGCGCCGCCGATCGTCACGTCGCTGATGCCGACCTGGTTGTACTCACCCCGGTCGAGCGGATCGTCGGTGAGGATCTTCTGCTCCTGGCGCCACTGCCCGGCCGGGATCCAGACGCAGGGGATGACGCCGTTCTGGTCGTCCGTCACCGCGGCCTGGATCGCGGTCGTGTCGTCGTTGCCGTCGTCGGGAACGGCGCCGTACTCCTCGATGGAGACGCAGTCGGCCGGCTTCTCCGAGGGCGGGGCGACCTGCTCCAGGTCGATCAGGTCGATGATGTAGAAGGACGCCGTGTCGCCGTCGTCGCGCTGGAGTCGCCAGGTGCTCCCGGCGGGGTGGCTCTCGTTCAGCAGCACGTGGGACTCGTCGAACAGCCGCCGGGCGTCACCGCCCGGGTTGTTGGTCAGGCCCTCGGGGTCGTCCGTGCTGCCGTACAGCCAGCTGTGCTTCGACGAAAGGTCGATCTTTTGCACGAACTCGTCGTTGACGTACAGGCTGATGGTGGCATCCATGCCGCCGCCGCCCGGCGCGTCCGGGATCGAGTTGCGCACCACGAGCGAGTTCGAGTCGTTGGTCGAGGTGAACTCCACGAACTCCCCGGCGTTGTCGAGGCGCACCGACTCCCGTCCCGAGGACTCGGTGGCGAAGTTGGTGTGTCCGAAGGTGCGCTCGGGGTCGGTCTGGAGCAGCGTGCCCTGGTACTCGGCGGCCTCGGCCTCGTACTCGACGTACGGGAGCGCCGCCCCGCGGTCGGCGGCGGCGACCGCGGCGTCGCCGCTCCGGGCGACCTCCGCCGCGGGGGCGGAGGTGGACACGATGCCGACGGCGATCAGGCCGGCGACGGGAATGCCGCCCAGCAGTCGCCGGCTGAGTTGTTTCCGAGTCATGGGGGTCCTCTGTTCGGTGGGGAGCGACAGAGCCGTGGTGTGTGGGGGGTGGCAGCACGCGGTCGAACGCGCGCCTGCTGGGTGCTAGTAAGAAATTTGCGTCAATTAGTCGTTCTCTTGCGTGATGTAAGTCAGAGCTTTCAAGCACTCGGTCGGTTTGTCAACACTTCCCACACGCCCACGCGCCCCCGGCCCGCATCCGGCGGCACCCCGCGCCGGGCGTTGGCCGACGTCGCGCGCGCCACGTCCCGTTTTCCGGGACGCGCCGCGCACGAACTCGTCTCGGCGCCTTGTCCCCCCCGCGGCGCGCGAGTCGGTGGGCCGCGGTGGCCGAACGGGCCGCGGGTGGCGGGAAATCGCCGGTTGACGGCCGTTCCCGGGCGTTGGAATACTCGGCCGTCCGGCAAGCGCTTACTGCGTTGCCGCAAGCGCACCCCACGGCCCTGGGCCGCGCCCATGGGTCATGCGCGGCTCGGATGTGAATCGATTCATATCCGCGCCACCCAACCCCCACAACCCCCACACAGGAGTGAACGATGGGACGCAGAGTCGCACCCCCCATCATCCGGCGCAGGTCAACCCTGCTGGTCTCCGGCCTGCTGGCCCTGGTGACCGCGGGCGCCACCCTGGGCGTGACGGCCAACGCCGCCGAGGAACCCGCCGACGACCCGCAGACCATGGCCTGCGGCGACGGCAGCTACAACGCGGAGGTGGTGCAGGACGGCGGCACCTGGACCGCGCCCGGCTACAGCGGTGACTCCATGCCGGAGGCCATCAGGGCCGGCATCGACAGCCTCACCGACGGCCGCTCCAGCATCGAGTCGGTCGTCGTGCGTGGCTCGGGCGACATCGGGTCCGAGGACTCGATCGACATCCCGAGCTACACCTCGATCGAGGTCTGCGGCACGATCAACGTCGTCGGCTCCATCGGTCGGGAGGCGGCCCCGCTCCGCATGGTCGGCGTCAACGACGTCGCCATCCCGTACCTGGAGGGCATGACCGGGTCCCCGTACTTCGGGATTTTCGTCCGCAACGCCTCCAACGTCGACCTGGGTGAGATCAACATGACCCTGTCGGGCGGCCTCGGCATGCGGATCGACAACCACGACGACACCAGCTGGCGCACCAACAACGTCACCCTCGACAGCGCGAACATCTCGGGCGCGGGCAGCCACGCGATCGAGACCTACGGCGTGGACGGCCTCACCATCGGCACGGTCACCGCCACCGACGTCGGCGAGTCCGGGCTGCTGATCCAGGACACGTACAACGCCGAGATCGGCAGCGTCATCGGCGAGAACGTCGCCGCCGGCACCGGCTACGCGACGTTCCGGATGGCCAACCGCAACGGTGCCCTGAACAACTACGAGACCAACATCCACGTCGGCGAGGTCGTCGCGCGCGGCGGCGGACGCGGCATCTTCTGCGTCTCGGAGAGCGGCGGCGTGGTGATCGACCGGGTGGACATCTCGGACACCGGGAACAACGCCATCCTCATCGAGAACTGCTACAACGTCCAGATCGCGGCCGAGGGCGGCACCGTGTCGGGCGGCGGCGAGATCCGGCTCGCCGCCCGCGACGAGTTCGCCAACAACCGCGACATCACGCTGTCGAACCTGACGGTGATCGACTCGGCCGTCACGGAGAACCCGTGCGGCGAGAACACCGTCATCGACAACGTCACCTTCGAGAACAGCGCGGACAACACCTGCTGAGTCCGCCCCCGCGGAACCACAGCTCCCACGTGTGACCCCCAACGCACGGCCACCGGCGACGGGCACCGCGCCCGTCGCCGGCGGCATGTGCCCGTGCGTCCCTTGACAGAAAGCCCTTACCGAAATTCTGCCGGAACCGTTGACGGACGCCCCATGCGCCGCCTACGGTCGTCCCACCTCACGTCGTACGCCATATGTCATATACGAGATGCCATATATGACTCGCAGCAGTCAGTGGAGAAACCGCAACACATGAGCGTTCCCCTGTCCGGCGCCGCGCCGGTGCCCATCCCCTCCCGGACGCAGTTCGTCCTGGAGGCCCTGACCCGCGCGATACTCACCGGACAGCTGACGCCCGGCCTGCCGCTCGTGGAGAACGAGCTCGCCGCCCGGTTCGGCGTCTCCAAGACCCCCGTCAGGGAGGCCCTGAAGACCCTGGCGGGACGCGGCCTCGTGGTGATGAGCGAGTACCGGGGCGCCGCGGTCCGCACCGTGGACGCGGCCATGGCGCGCTCCGTCTACGACGTCCGGCTGCTGCTGGAGCCGGAGGCGGTGCGCCGCACGGTGGCCGGACAGGCCGACCTCACCGAGGCGCACACCGCGCTGGCGCGCGCCGATTCGGCCGTGGACACGGCGGAGCGTTCGCTGGCGAACCGGGACTTCCACCGGGCGCTGTACCTGCCGTGCGGCAACCCGCTGCTCGCCCAGCTCCTGGACGATCTGCGGGACCAGGCGGCGCTGGTGTCCTCGGTGGCCTGGCAGGTGGATCCGACGTGGCGGCGTGAGGCCGACGAACACCGGGCGATACTCGCCCGTGCCGAGGAGGGCGACGCGGATGCCGCCGCCCGCCTGTTGCACGAGCACATCCAGGGCTTCGTGCGCCGAGCGTTCCCGAAGGACTCGAACGAGGAGGGCCAGGCATGAACGACTTCGCGGCGCAACGGGAGGCGCTCGCGGACGTGGTGGCCATTCCGGTCACCCCCTTCGACGAGGCCGACCGGCTGGACACGGACACCTACACCGCCCTGCTGCGGCGGCTGCTGGCCGCCGGCGTGCGGACGCTGACCCCCAACGGCAACACCAGCGAGTTCTACTCCCTCACCCCCGCCGAACGGCGCGCCGAGGTGGAGCTGACGGTCGAGGCGGTTGACTCCGCCGTGGCCGCGGCGGCCGGCCCGCGGGCGCAGATCATCGCCGGGGTCGGCCAGGAGGTGCCCACCGCGGTGGCCGCCGCCCGGCACGCGCGGGACGCGGGCGCCACCATGGTGATGGTGCACCAGCCGGTCCACCCCTACGTCTCGCAGGACGGCTGGGTGGACTACCACCGGGCCATCGCGGAGGCGGTGCCCGAGCTGGGCGTCGTCCCCTACGTCCGCAACCCGCTGATCGAGGGTTCGGCGATCGCCCACCTGGGCGCGGCGTGCCCCAACGTCGTCGGCGTGAAGTACGCCGTGTCCGATCCGGTGCGGTTCGCCACGGTGGCGCGCGACGCGGGCCTCGACCGGTTCGTCTGGGTGGCGGGGTTGGCGGAGCTGTACGCGCCGGCGTACTTCGCCTGCGGCGCGACGGGATTCACCTCGGGCCTGGTGAGCGTCGCGCCCGAGGTCTCCCTGGAGATGCTGCGGGCGCTGCGCGCCGGCGACTATCCGGCGGCCATGAAGGTGTGGGACCTGATCCGCCCCTTCGAGGAACTGCGCGCCGCCCAGCAGTCCGCCAACAACGTCACGGTCGTCAAGGAGGCGCTGGCCGCTTTGGACCTGTGCCGCCGCGACATCCGACCGCCCAGCTCGCTCCTCGACGAGGCGGGCCGCGCCGCGGTCGTCGCGATCCTCGAAGGGTGGGAGCTCCGATGAGCGCACCGGCCTTTCCGGCCGAGAGCCCGAGCCCGGTGCGGGTCGCCTCCGGCGCCGACACCCGTCCGGACGCCGCGGGTCCGGCGCATGCGCCCGCGTCGGCCGCTGACGGCATCGCCTCCGAGCGTGGGGCGGCGCCCGCGTCCGCCGGTGGCGGGACGGAAGCCTCCGGCGTCCGGAGCGCGAGCTCCGGCGCGGATGGGGGCACCGGGGGCGCGGCCCCTGCGGCGGCGGCCGGCGGTGGCCCGGGGGAGCGGCAAGCGGCAAGCGGCCTGCGCAGCGCCCGGTGGTACGAGACGGAAGGGCTCAGGTCGTTCAGCCACCGGGCCAGGACCCGGCAGCTCGGGTACCTGCCGGAGGAGCATCTGGGCAAGCCGGTCATCGCCGTGCTGAACACCTGGTCCGACATCAACCCGTGTCACCAGCACCTGCGCGATCGCGCCGAGGCCGTCAAGCGCGGCGTCTGGCAGGCCGGCGGCTTCCCGTTGGAGTTCCCGGTCTCGACGCTGTCCGAGACGTTCCAGAAGCCGACCCCGATGCTCTACCGGAACCTCCTCGCCATGGAGACCGAGGAACTGCTCCGCTCCTATCCGGTGGACGGCGTGGTGCTGATGGGTGGCTGCGACAAGACCACGCCCGCGCTGATGATGGGCGCCGCCAGCGCCGACCTGCCCACCGTCTTCGTGCCCGCGGGACCGATGCTGCGTGGCCACTGGCGCGGCGAGACGCTCGGCTCCGGTACCGACATGTGGAAGTACTGGGACGAGCACCGCGCGGGCCGCATCGGCCAGCGTGAGCTCTCCGAACTGGAGTGCGGCCTGGCGCGGTCGCCCGGCACCTGTATGACGATGGGCACCGCCTCCACGATGACCTCGGCCGTCGAGGCGCTGGGCGTGACCATGCCGGGCGCGGCCGCGATCCCGGCCGTGGACTCCGCGCATGCGCGGATGGCCGCCGCCGCCGGGCTGCGCGTCGTCGAGCTGGTGCGGCAGGACGCCCGCCTCTCCCGTTTCCTGACGCCGGAGGCGTATCAGGACGCGATCGCCACCGTGCTGGCGCTGGGCGGTTCGACGAACGCGGTCATCCACCTGATCGCGATGGCCGGCCGGTCCGACGTCACGCTGACCCTGGACGATTTCGACCGGGTCGCCCGCCGGGTGCCGGTGCTGGCCAACCTCAGGCCGGGCGGCGCCTATCTGATGGAGGACTTCTACTACGCCGGCGGCCTGCCCGGGCTGCTGTCCCGGCTCGCCGAGGCCGGACTGCTGCACCTGGACCGCCCCACCGTGGCGCACGCCTCGCTCCGCGAACAGCTGGACGGCGCGCTGGTGCACGACGCCACGGTGATCCGGCCGCTGGACGAGCCGCTCGCCGAGGAGGGCGGCGTGGCCGTGCTGCGCGGCAACCTCGCCCCCGACGGCGCGGTCATCAAGCACGTCGCCGCCGAGTCGCACCTGCTGAAGCACACCGGACCCGCGGTGGTCTTCGACGACTACCGCGACATGCAGGCGCGGATCAACGACCCGGCGCTCGGCATCACCGCCGACACCGTGCTGGTGCTGCGCGGGGCCGGACCGCTCGGGGGGCCCGGCATGCCCGAGTACGGCATGCTGCCGATCCCCGACTACCTGCTCAAACAGGGCGTCAGCGACATGGTGCGGCTGTCCGACGCCCGGATGAGCGGCACCAGTTACGGCGCCTGCGTGCTGCATATCGCCCCCGAATCGCACGTCGGCGGGCCGCTCGCGCTGGTCCGCACCGGTGACCAGATCACCCTCGACGTGGCGACCCGCACCCTCCGCCTGGAGGTGAGCGACGCCGAACTCGCCGAGCGCCGCGCCGCCTGGCGCCCGCCGCCGCCGCGCTACGGGCGCGGCTACGGCGCGCTGTACGAGCAGCACATCACCCAGGCCGACACCGGCTGTGACTTCGCCTTCCTGTCCCGTCCCGGTGAGGTGCCCGAGCCCTACGCGGGCTAGGCGCCTTCAGCCACCACCAGGCGCGCACCCCGCGCGCCGACCGCCTCGCAACGAAGGGATGACGGTCGTGACCCCCCGCTCTTCCGTGGGAGCCCTCCCACACGCGGCGGACGAGCCTGGAGCCTGTCGTTCGGATCTTCGTGGCCCCGCGAAGATCCGAACGACAGGCTCTGGCCCGCCGCCCGGAGCCGCAACGCCTGCGAGGTGCCCATGTCCATCGGCGTGAAGGATCCGAGCCGCGAGGCGCCGCCGGCGGCGCGCCGACCCCGGCGGCGGAGAAGCGCCACCCCGCGCCACCTGCCGTACCTGCTGATAGCGCCGGCCGCGCTGCTGATGCTGGGCTTCATCGCCTACCCGATGCTCAGCGTCCTCTACTACAGCCTCCAGGACTACAACGTCACCAAGCCCTGGCGGAACGGCTTCGCCGGCCTGGACAACTTCCGGGAGATCCTCACCGACGACCCGTTCTTCTGGGAGACGCTGACCTTCAGCGCCCAGTGGGTCGTCGTCGAGGTCGGCCTCCAGTTGCTCCTCGGCCTGGCCCTGGCGCTGATCATCAACCAGACCTTCGTCGGCCGCGGCATGGCCCGGGCCCTGGTCTTCTCGCCCTGGGCCGTCTCCGGCGTGCTGACCAGCACCATCTGGATCCTGCTCTACAACCCCTCCACCGGGGTCAGCCGCTACCTGGCCGACGCCGGCATCGGCGAGTACGGCACCTCCGTGCTGGCCGACACCGGCACCGTCTTCTGGGGCGCGGTGCTCGCCGAACTGTGGCGCGGGGTGCCGTTCTTCGCGATCCTGCTGCTCGCCGACCTGCAGTCCGTCTCCAAGGACCTGTACGAGGCCGCGTCGGTGGACGGCGCGAGCCGGCTGCGGCAGTTCTGGCATATCACCCTGCCGCATCTGAAGGACGCGATCATCCTGTCCACCCTGCTGCGCGCGGTGTGGGAGTTCAACAACGTCGACCTGCTGTACACCCTCACCGGTGGCGGTCCGGCCGGCGTCACCACCACGCTGCCGCTGTACGTGGCGCAGACCGGCATCGACGGCAACGAGTTCGGCTACGCCGCCGCGTTGACCACCGTCGCCTTCGTGATCCTGCTCTTCTGCTCGATTATCTACCTGCGTCTGAGCAAGTTCGGAGGCGACGACAAGTGAGCGGCCTTGCCCCCTCCGTCATCGACCGGGACGCCGCGCCCGCCGGCGCCCCGCCGGCGCCACCCGCCAGGAGGCGCCGCCGGCGGTCGCTCGACCAGCCGCCGCGCTGGCAGATCTTCTTTCCGCTCGGCCTCTACCTGTTGTTCACGCTGATCCCGTTCTACTGGATGCTGCTGTTCGCGCTGCGCGAGCCGGGCTCCGACTCGCTGGTGCCGTGGCCGATCACCGGGCAGCACTTCGAGAAGGTGTGGACCGAGCGCAGCTTCGACACGTACTTCGTCAACAGCATGTACGTCGGCATCGCGTCGATGCTGATGACCCTGCTGGTCGCGCTCTCCGGCGGCTACGCGCTGGCTCGTTTCAAGTTCCGGCTGCGGATGCCGTTCATGCTGGCGCTGCTGACCTCGCAGTTCATCCCGGGTGCGCTGATGCTGGTGCCGCTCTTCGAGATCTTCCGGGAGCTGACCATGCTCAACTCCCTGTGGAGCGTCATCATCGCCGAGACCGTCTTCCAGCTGCCGCTTTCGATGATCCTGATCAGCGGCTTCATCCGGAACGTGCCGGCGTCGCTGGAGGAGGCCGCCTGGGTGGACGGCTGCTCGCGGATGCGCGGTTTCCTCGCGATCGTGCTGCCGCTGCTGCGGCCCGGCCTGATCGCGGTCGGCTCCTTCGCCTTCGTGCACAGCTGGAACCACTTCCTCTTCGCCCTGATGTTCCTCAACTCCCAGGAGAAGCAGACCATCCCGGTCGGCCTGAACACCCTGATGGGCTCCGACAGCGTGGACCTCGGGGCGCTCGCCGCGGGTGGCGTCGTGGCGGCGGTGCCCGTGGTGATCGTCTTCGCCTTCATCCAGCGCTGGCTGATCACCGGCTTCAGCGCGGGGGCGGTGAAGGGATGACCCGGGACTCCCGCCCCCAGCACGGTCCCCGGTGCGGCGGCCCCGTCCCCGTGGTGCTCGTCGGGGCCCGCGGTCACGGCCGCTGGCATCTGCGCAACATCGGCCGTCTCGCCCGCCAGGGCGTGGTCCGGCTCGTCGGGATCTGCGAGCTGACCCCGCTGGACGCCGCCGAACTCGCCGAACTGCACGGCCCCGAGGGACCGGGGGAGCCCGCGGGACCCGCCGCACCCGCCGGCCCCGAAGGGCTGGCGGGACCGGTCGGCCTGGCCGGGCCCGACGGCGTCGTCACGCCAGAACAGGCCGACGACCTGGCCACGCTCCTCGATCGCACCGGCGCCGAGGTGGCCATCGTCTGCACCCCGATCCACACCCACGCGGAGCTGGGGCTGATCGCGGCCGAGCGGGGCGTCCACCTGCTGCTGGAGAAGCCGCCGACACCGTCCCTGGCAGCGTTCCGCGAGCTGTCCTCCGGCATCGCCCGCGCCGGTGTGGCCTGCCAGATCGGCTTCCAGTCGCTCGGCTCGCACGCGGTGCGGGACATCCACGAACTGGTCGCCGACGGCGCGATCGGCGCGGTGCGCGGCATCGGCGCGGCCGGCGCCTGGGTGCGTGACGAGGCGTACTGGCGGCGCGCCCCCTGGGGCGGGCACCGCACCCTGGGCGGCCGGGACGTCGTGGACGGCGTGCTCACCAACCCGCTGGCGCACGCCCTGGCCACCGCCCTGCACATCGACGGCGCGGAACGCGAGACCGATCTGGCCGCCATCGAGCTGGAGCTCTACCGGATCAACGACATCGCCGCCGACGACACCTCCTGCGCCCGGATCCGCACCGCGCCACGGGCGGGCGCCGACGGCGCGGCGGGCGGCACCGACATCGTCACCGCCGTGACGCTCTGCGCCGAACAGCCCGGCGAGCCGTACGTGGTGGTGCACGGTGAGGAGGGGCGCATCACCTTCTGGTACAAGGCCGACCGGGTGCTGCTCGAACGCCGGGGGAAGCCCTCGGAGACCACCGACCACGGGCGCACGGACCTGCTGGTCAACCTCGTCGACCACCTGCGCGACGGAACGCCGTTGCTGGTGCCGCTGGAGCGCACCGGCGCGTTCACGAGCCTGGTGGAGGCGGTGCGCACCGCGCCCGAACCGGCCCGGCTGCCCGCCGACGCCTGGCGCGTCGAGCCCGGCGTCCGCGGCCCGCGGCGGGTCATCCCCGGCATCGACCGGCTCACCGCCGAGGGCGCCCGCCGGCTCGCCCTCTTCTCCGAACTCGGGGCCCCCTGGGCGCTGTCCACCCCGCACACGGTGACCCTGCCCGCGACGGAGCCCGCGCGGCACGGCGCGGGCGAAGCGGCCGACAAGGAGGCGCTGTCGTGACCACGTACCGCAACCCGGTGCTGCCCGCCGACTGGTCCGACCCCGACGTCATCCGAGTCGGCGAGGACTTCTACCTGACCGCCTCCAGCTTCAGCCGGGTGCCGGGCCTGCCCCTGCTGCACTCCCGCGACCTGGTCAACTGGCGCTTCGTCGGCCACGCGCTGAGGCGCCTGGAGCCGGCCGAGGACTTCGCCGAGCCGCGCCACGACCGCGGCGTGTGGGCGCCCGCGCTGCGCCACCACAACGGCCGGTTCTGGATCTTCTGGGGCGACCCCGACCACGGCATCTACCAGATCAACGCGCCCGACATCAGCGGCCCGTGGAGCGCGCCGTGGCTGGTGAAGGCCGGCAAGGGACTGATCGACCCCTGCCCGTTGTGGGACGAGGACGGGCGCGCCTACCTGGTGCACGGCTGGGCGTTCTCCCGCGCCGGCATCAAGAACCTGCTCACCGGCCACGGCATGTCGCCGGACGGCCGCGAACTGCTGGACGCCGGGCGGGTGATCGTCGACGGCGACGCGCTGCCCGGCTGGTTCACCCTGGAGGGTCCCAAGGTGTACCGGCGGGACGGCTGGTACTGGATCTTCGCGCCCGCCGGTTCGGTGGAGACCGGCTGGCAGGGCGCGTTCCGCTCCCGCGACTTCTTCGGGCCCTACGAGGAGCGGGTCGTGCTCGCCCAGGGCGACACCGACGTCAACGGCCCGCACCAGGGCGCCTGGGTCACCGATCCGGGCGGCGGTGACTGGTTCCTGCACTTCCAGCAGCGCGGCGCGTTCGGCCGGGTGGTGCACCTCCAGCCGATGAGCTGGGAGGTGGACGGCTGGCCGGTGCTCGGCGACCGCGGCCGGCCGGTCGCCGAACACCCCCTGCCGCTGCCCGGCGCCGAGCCCTGCGCCCCGGTCACGGACGACGACTTCCCCGACGGGACGTTCGGCCCGCAGTGGTCCTGGCTGGCCAACCCCGCCCCGGGTTGGGTGCTGCCGGGCGACGGCCCCGGGCTGCGCCTGGCCTGCCGCCCCACCGTCGCCGCGGCCGACCTGCGCCGGCTGCCCAGCCTGTTGGTGCAGCGGCTGCCGATCGGGCCGCGCACCATCGAGGTGGAGCTGCGGCTGGACGACCCGGCGCCCGGCGCCAAGGCCGGACTGGCCGTGGTCGGCGACGCGTTCAGCTGGATCGGCCTGGAGCGCGACCCGGACGGCGGGGGCGGGGTGCGGCTGGTGCACCGCTTCGGGGACCTGGTCGCCGAACGGGAACGCGACGCGGCACACGCCTACCCGGCGCCCGAGGGCCGCGCCCTGCTGCGGGTGGAGGTCACCGACCACGCCCGTTGCCGTTTCGCCGCCGCCGTGCCGCCCGGCGCCGCGTTCCGCCCGTCCGGACAGGAGTTCGCCGCCACGCCGTGGCGCTGGGTCGGCGCCCAACTCGGCCTCTTCGCCGCCGCGCCGCCGCGTCCCGGTGAAGAACCGGGCGGCGCCGCGCTGTTCCAGGGGTTCCGCGTCACCTGACCCCGCCACCGACCGAGACCAGCCAGCACCCCACCCCCACGGCGCAGGCACCCCCACACCGCATCGCACCACTCATTCGAAGAACACCGCAGACTCCGCGGCAGCGGCGGACACGGCGGAAACGACAAGGGAGTCGCACGATGAGAAAAAAGCAGCAACACCGCGCCGCCGTCGGCGTCCTGGCCCTGCTCTTGGCCACGACCGCCACCGCCTGCGGTGACGACGGCAGTTCCTCGGGCACCGAGGGCGACGGCACCGGCGAGATCACCTTCTGGGACAACAACGGCGGCGTCCGCACCGAGGTCTGGAACCAGATCATCGACGAGTTCGAGGCGGCCAACCCCGACATCACCGTCAAGTACGAGGGCATCCCCATCGACCAGGTGCAGTCCAAGTACGACGCGGCTATCCAGGGCGGCGAGGGCCTCCCCGACGTCGGCATGGTCTCCACGTCCTACCTGGCCAACCTGGTCGCCCAGGGCGCGCTCGACCCGGTCGGCGACCGGCTCGCGGACAGCGAACTGGAGAGCCAGCTGGTGCCGGCGATGCTGGACAGCGTCCGCGCCACCGCGGGCGAGGAACTGTTCTCCATACCGACCTCGGCCAACCAGGGTGTGCTGTGGTACCGCCCCGACCTGTTCGAGCAGGCCGGCCTGGAGCCCCCGACCAACTGGGACGCCTTCTACGAGGCCGCCGAGCAGCTGACCGACAAGGACTCCAACGAGTTCGGCTTCACCATCCGCGGCGGTGAGGGCTCGGTGGCGCAGGCCCTGGACGCGATGTACTCGCAGTCCGGGCTCGAGAGCTTCTGGAACGAGGACGAGACCGAGAGCACGGTCAACGACCCGGCCAACGTCGAGGCGCTCGAAAGGTACGTCGGCCTGTACAACACCGCGACCCCGGAGGCCGACCTCAACAACGACTTCACCAACATGGTCGCCACCTTCACGGGCGGCACCGTGGGCATGCTCCAGCACAACCTGGGCTCCTACGTGGACCATGTGGCCGCGTTCGGCGAGGACGGCGTGGTCGGCGTGCCGATGCCCACCACCGAGGAGGGCGGCCACCACACCTTCGTCTCCAATCCGGTGGACGGGCTCGGGCTCTTCGGCTCCAGCGACAACAAGTCGGCCGCCTGGAAGTTCATCGAGTTCGCCGCCTCGCACGAGATGAACAGCATGTGGAACGAGTCGGCCGGCCAGATCCCGGCCAACACGGCCGCCATGGAGGACCCGTGGGTCGCCGAGGCGCCCCCCACCCAGGCCGCGGTCGAGGCGCTGAGCGACGAGAACACCACCATCGTCGACCTGCCCTACTACCTGCCGGACTGGAACAACATCAGCAAGGCCGACACCGAGCCCAACTTCCAGCGGGTGCTGCTGGGCGAGATGACCGCGCAGGAGTTCCTCGACGATCTCGCGGAGCGGCTGAACGAGGCGCAGGCCGAATGGCGGGAGCAGATGGAGTAACGCCCCTCGCGGGCCGGCCGCCCCCGCGGCCGGCCCGCGTTGCACCGTCCCGTCCCGTTCCGTCGCCCCGAGGAGCCACGCCATGCGCCCGACCCTTCGCACGCTCAGATGTCATGCCCGCGCCACCTTGCTGGCGGCCGGTGCCGCCGCCCTCGCCGTCGGCCTGCTGCCGTCCGCTGCCGCCCACCCCGTGCCCGCCGGCGGCGATCCGGCCCGCGCCGCGCTCCCGGCCGGCGACGGCTGGGGCGCCGCCGAGGGCCCGGTCACCGGTGGCTCGGCGGCCGACCCCGCGTTCGACTTCACCGTCGGCGACCGCTCGGAACTCGCCGCCGCCCTCGCCGCGGGCGACCCGGACACGCCCCGCATCATCCGCGTCGAGGGCACCATCGACGCCAACACCGATGCCCAGGGCAACCCGCTGACCTGCGAGGACTACGCCACCGACGGCTACACGCTGGAGGGCTACCTGGCCGCGTACGACCCCGAGACCTGGGGCGACGCCGACCCGTCGGGGCCGATGGAGGAGGCCCGGCTGGCCTCCGCCGCCCGCCAGGCCGAGCGGGTGGCGCTGCCGGTCGGCTCCAACACCACGATCATCGGCGCGGACGACGACGCCCGGCTGCTGGGCGCCACCCTCAACGTCAGCGGCGCGGAGAACGTCGTCATCCGCAACCTCACCTTCGAGGACGCCTACGACTGCTTCCCCTCCTGGGACCCGTCGGGCGAGTGGAACTCCGAGTACGACAACCTCCAGCTCTCCGGATCGCGCCGGATCTGGGTGGACCACAACACCTTCACCGACGGCGACCGGCAGGACAGCGAGCAGCCGTACTACTTCGGCTACCTCTACCAGCAGCACGACGGCCTGCTGGACATCGTCTCCGGCGCCGACCTGGTGACCGCCAGCTGGAACGTCTTCACCGAGCACAGCAAGTCGATCCTGATCGGCAACAGCGACGGCGCCGGCGACACCGACAGCGGCGCGCTGCGCACCACGTTCCACCACAACCTCTTCGAGGACCTCGGCGAGCGTGCCCCACGGGTCCGCTTCGGCCAGGTGGACGTCTACAACAACCACTTCCGCCAGACCGCCGACTCCCAGGTGCCGTACGTCTACAGCTTCGGCATCGGTCGGGAGTCCGCGCTGGTCGCCGAGCGCAACGCCTTCACCCTGCCGTACGCGATCGACCCGGCCACCGTCATCCGCCAGTGGACCCCGGACACCGCGATGACCGAGGGCGGCAACTACCTCAACGGCCGTTCCGCCGACCTGCTGGCGGCCTACAACGAGGCCAACCCCGAGGCCCCGCTCGGCGACGACGCCGGCTGGACCCCGGAGCTGCGCACCCGGATCGACCACCCGCGCAGTCTGCCGGCGCTGATCGACGCACGCGCGGGCGCCGGCGGGCCGCTTCGGTAGTAGCCTCCACGAAGCCGCGCCGCAGGAGGTCCAGAACATGGCACACGGCACCGTTGCCACAGGCACCGTTACCACAGGATATGAGCCGCTGCGGGCGGAGTTCGATGCCGTGTTGGCGGCGGAGCCGGACCTCGCGGCGCAGCTCGCGGTCTACGTGGACGGGAGCCCGGTGGCCGACCTCTGCGGCGGCCCCGGGCTCGCGCCCGATGCGCTGGTCGGGGTGTTCTCCGTCACCAAGGGCGCCGCGTTCCTCGTGGTGGCTCGGCTGGTCCAGGACGGCGTGCTCGACCTGGACCGGGAGGTGCGGGCCTACTGGCCGGAGTTCGCCGCCGAGGGCAAGGGCGGGGTGACGCTGCGCGAGCTGCTGACCCACCGGGCCGGCGCCATCGGCGTCGACTCGGGCTTCACCCTGGCCGAGCTCGCCGATGACGAGGCGATCGCCGCGCGGCTCGCGCCGCACCGCCCGTACTGGCGCCCCGGCGCGATGTTCGGCTATCACAGCCTCACCGCGGGGGCCCTGGCCGGCGAGGTGGTGCGGCGCGCCACCGGTGTGCGGCTCGCGGACGTCTACGAACGGGAGATCCGCGATCCGTACGCGGTCGATCTGTATCTCGGGCTGCCAGAAGCGCTGGAGCCGCGCGTCGTCCCCGTGCTGCCACCCGAGTCCGAACCGGAACCCGAGACCGACGCCCCCGACTCGCTCGGCGGTATCGCCGGGAACCGGCATTCGCCCGAGGCGACCGAGCTGTTCGCGCTGCCCAACGTGCCGCGGGTCAGGGCCGGCGGTCCCGCGTCCGTCGGCGGGGTCGGCAGCGCCCGCGGCCTGGCCCGGCTCTACGCCGCGGCGCTGTCGGGCGTGGACGGCCGCAGACCGTTCCTGACGGACGTCACCAGGGCGGAGTTCGCGCGGCCGCAGGCGGTCGGGCACGACGTGGTGCTCGGCATGCACCGGGCGTACGGCGTCGGCTTCATGGTCGGGCTCCCGTTTCTGGGCGCCGGCGCCTTCGGGCACGACGGGGCCGGCGGCGCCATGGCCTTCGCCGATCCGCGCAGCGGCCTGGCCCTGGGCTACGTCCGGCCGCGCTTCCCGAACCCCGCTGGCGCGGGACCCGACGCCGAGCGTCTCGCTCGGGTGGCCCGCGCCTGCGTGCGGGCCAGCTCGCGTCGCTGATCGCGCGCTGGCCCGCACGCCGGGGCGGTCAGAGTGTCCGGGAGTGCCGGTCCGCCCAGCGCGGCGGCTTCGTCGTGAAGGCGCCGCCGAGGTAGGTGTGCTCGGGGTTGCCCTCCGGGTCCAGTTCGCCCTGTTCGGCCACCAGCTTCTCGGCGAACCGCTCGGAGTCGTCCTGCGGCTCGTACCCCAGCGCCCGGGACGGGGCGAGGTCCCACACCAGGCGGGTGTTGGCGGAGGAGCCGTAGACCACCGTGTGGCCCACGTCCTCCGCGGTCAGCGCGGCGTGGAAGAGCCGGGCACCGTCCTCGGGGCTCATCCAGACCGACAGCATCCGGACGGAGTTGGGCCGCGGGAAGCAGGAGCCGATGCGGACCGACACCGTCTCGATGCCGTGCCGGTCCCAGTAGAGCTGGGCGAGGTCCTCGCCGAAGCATTTGGACAGGCCGTAGAACGTGTCGGGGCGGCGCGGCGTGTCGACGGGGACCAGCGGGTCGCCCTCCCGGGGCCAGGACGTGTACCCGACGGCATGGTTGCTGGAGGCGAAGACGATCCGGCGCACGCCCTCGGCGCGCGCCGCCTCGTAGAGGTTGTACGTCCCCTCGATATTGGCCTTCAGCACCTGTTCGAAGGGGGCTTCCAACGAGATGCCGGCGAGGTGGAGAATCGCGTCCGTGCCGGCCACGGCCTCGCGCAGGGCGTCGCGATCACCGAGATCGGCGACCACGGCGTCCGGCGCGCCCGGCACCTCGTCGACGTCGAACGACCGCAACTCGTAGCCGTAGGGCGGAAGCAGCTCGCGCATCAGGGTACCGACAATGCCGGCGGCGCCGGTGAGCAGAACGGTGCGGGGCGCGGGCATGGGATCCTCCGTTCGGTGTTCAGATATGAGGACACGCTATTCCTCCGCCTGGACGGGGTCAACGCTGGCTTGACCCCGGTTGCCGGCTGTTCTAGCGTGAGAAGCGCGTTCATAAATATAGACACCAGTCAGGTACTTGTACGAGAGACGAGACGCGAATGACCGAAGCCTCACTCGCCGAGCGCCTGAACGGCCTGCTCTTCTTCCCCGTGACGGCCTACCACGCCGACGGTTCGCTCAACCTCGACGCTTACCGGGCGCACGTGGGCGCGGGCGTGGACGCCGGCGCCGGCGCGGTCTTCGCCTGCTGCGGCACCGGCGAGTTCCACGCCCTCACCCTGGCCGAGTACCGCGCCTGCGTGGCCGCCGCCGTCGAGGTCGTCGGCGGTGCCGTCCCGGTGGTCGCCGGCACCGGCTACGGCACCGCGATGGCCGTGGAGTTCGCCCGCGAGGCCGAGACGGCCGGCGCGGACGGGTTGCTCGCCCTCCCGCCGTACCTGGTGCTGGCCAGCCAGGCGGGACTGCTGCGCCACTACCGCGCGCTCGCCGCCGCCACCCGGCTCGACGTCATCGTCTACCAGCGCGACAACGTGGTCTTCACACCGGAGACCGTCATCGAACTGGCCCAGACGCCCGGCATCGTGGGGCTCAAGGACGGCCTCGGTGACCTCGACCTGCTCCAGCGGATCGTCTCCGCCGTCCGCGGCCACCTCCCCGACGACGGTTTCCGCTACTTCAACGGCCTGCCCACCGCGGAGCTCACCCAGCCCGCCTACCGGGCGCTCGGCGTGCGGCTGTACTCCTCCGCGGTGTTCTGCTTCGCCCCCGAGATCGCCCTGGCCTGCCACGCCGCCCTGGAGCGCGGCGGTCCGGACGGCGAGGCCACTGTGCGCCGGCTGCTCGACGGCTTCTACCGGCCGCTGGTCGAACTGCGCAACCGCGGCCGGGGCTACGCGGTCTCGCTCGTCAAGGCCGGCGTGCGGCTGCGCGGCCTGGACGTCGGCGAGGTGCGCCTCCCGCTGACCGAACCGGCCCCCGAGCACGTCGCCGAGCTGGACACCCTGCTGCGGAACGGCCTCGCGCTGGTGGGAGAGTGACCCGATGACCCCTGCCCCACGCGCCGCCGCCTTCCTCTACCCGTGGGACGTCGTGGGTGATCCGGACGCCGCCCGCCGGGTCGCCGATCTCGGCGTCACCTCGGTCACCCTGGCCTCCTCCTACCACGCCACCCGCGCCCTCACCCCACGGCACCCCCGGCACCGCATCGTCACCGCGCGGCACGCCGCCGTGTACTACCCGCCGGACGAGGCCCGTTGGGACGGCCAGCCGCTGCGGCCGCACCGGCAGCGCTGGGTGCCGGGCGCCGACCCGTTCGGCGAGGCCGCCACGGCGCTCGCCGACGCCGGGCTGGCCGTGCACTCCTGGGTGATCCTGGCCCACAACTCCCGGCTGGGCACGGAGCATCCGGAGATCACCATTCGCAACGCCCACGGCGACCGTTACGCCTGGGCGCCGTGCATCGCGCGTCCGGAGGTGCGGGAGTACGCCGTGCGGCTCGCGGCGGAGGCCGCCGCGCGCCCCGGCGCCCAGGGCACCGAGCTGGAGTCGTGCGGCTGGTACGGCCTGGAGCACCTGCACGCGCATGACAAGATCGGCGGTGCGCGACTGGGGACCGTGGGCGGCTGGCTGATGTCGCTGTGCTTCTGCGAGGTCTGCCAGACCGGCTACGCGGCCCACGGCGCGGACCCCGCCGAACTGCGGGCCCTGGTGATCGCGGCCCTCGAACCGTACTGGGCCGGGGAGGCGGGCGCCCAGCCGGCCGACCGGGACGGCGAACGCGCCGAGTTCGCCCGGCTGCTCGGCGCGGAGCCGGCCGCCGCCGCGACCGCACACCGCGACGCGACCGCCGACGCGTTCCAGCGCGCGACGGTCGCCGCCGTCCGGGCCGCGGCGGCGGACCGCCCTGGGTTCCGGGTGCTGCTGCATGCCGACCCCGGCGCACACCGCTGCGGCGCCAACGTCGGGGTGCGCCCGGCGGAAATCCTGGACCATGCCGACGGCGTGGTGGTGCCCTGCGCCGGCGGTCCGGCGGTGCGTTCCGCCCTGCTGACTCCGTTTGCCGGGCACCGGCGCCCGAACACCGTGCTGGCGGCCAACTTCCCGGTCGTCGCCGGCATGGGCGGCAGCCCGGCCACACTGGCCGCCGACGCCGCGCACGCCGTCGAACTCGGCGCGGACGAGCTGCGGCTCTACCACGCCGGGCTGGCCGCCGACGACGACCTGCGCACGGTCGCCGCCGCGCTCGCGACGCTGCGCTGACGCGCTCCCCCGGACCGGACGTCCGGGCCGGCCGTCCGGGCCCGCCATCTGGTCCGGGGGAGCGCAATTCCGTAACGGTGCGGCATCGTGTTACCCGGACAAAACCTCGCGGCGCTGCCCGACGGGCAGAATCCCCCCGTCCCCAGCGGCCACCCGCCGTCCCAGCATCGCCACCCGTGAGGATGCCCATGCCGCCCTGGCTCGACTCGTTCTTCCAGATCTCCCAGCGCGGTACCACCCTGGTCCGCGAGGCGCGCGGCGGGCTCGCCACGTTCTTCACCATGGCCTACATCCTGGTGCTCAACCCGATCATCCTCGGGGGCGCCAAGGACATGCACGGCGACCAGCTGTCGCTGCCGCAACTCGTCACCGTGACCGCGCTGGTCGCCGCCGTGATGACCGTGCTGATGGGTATCACCGCCAACCTGCCGCTCGCCCTCGCCGCGGGCCTCGGCATCAACGCGCTGGTCGCCTTCCAGCTCGCGCCGCGGATGTCCTGGGAAGACGCCATGGGCCTGGTGGTGATCGAGGGCCTCCTCCTCTGCGTGCTGTCCGCGACCGGGCTGCGGGAAGCGGTGATGAACGCGATCCCGATGCCGCTGAAGATGGCCATCAGCGTCGGCATCGGCCTGTTCATCGCCCTGATCGGCTTCGTGGACGCCGGGTTCACGGTCGGCCTGGCCGGCTCCCCGCCGCTCAGCCTGGGCGGCACCGGCGAGCTGACGGGCTGGCCCTCCCTGGTCTTCTGCCTCGGCGTGCTGCTCACCCTGGCGCTGCTCGCCCGGCGGGTGAAGGGCGCCATCCTGATCAGCATCGTGAGCACGACCGTGCTGGCCATCGTCATCAACGCGATCGCCGACATCGCGGACCAGGACTGGGGCCTGACCGCGCCCAGGATGCCGGACGACCTGGTGTCCACCCCCGACTTCGGCCTGCTCGGGAACTTCAGCCTGTTCGGCGCGGTCGACGAGGTCGGCGCCATCACCGTGGTGCTGCTGGTCTTCACCCTCTTCCTCACCGACTTCTTCGACACCATGGGCACCGCGGTGGGCGTCACCAACGAGGCCGGGCTGCTGGACGAACGCGGCCGGGTGCCGCGGCTCGGCCGGCTGCTGTTCACCGACGGCCTGGCCGCGGCGGCCGGCGGCGCGGCCTCCGCCTCCTCCAACACCTCCTACATCGAGTCCGCGGCCGGCGTCGGCGAGGGCGCCCGCACAGGTTTCGCCAACCTGGTGACCGGCGGCCTGTTCGCCCTGTCACTCTTCCTCGCCCCGCTCGCCGCCGTGGTGCCCTCACAGGCCGCGGCGCCCGCCCTGGTGGCCGTGGGCTTCCTGATGATGTCCCAGGTGGGCCGCATCGACTGGGCCGACATGTCGGTGGCCGTCCCGGCGTTCGTCACCATCGTCGTGATGCCGTTCACCTACTCGATCACCAACGGCATCGGCGCCGGCTTCATCGCCTATGTGGTGCTGGCCGCCGTGCTCGGCCGGGCCCGCACGGTCAGCTGGCTGATGTGGGCGGCCTCCGCGCTGTTCGTCGTCTACTTCGCGATCGACCCCGTGGAGCAGCTGTTCGGCGTGGACTGACCGACTGGTTGACCGGGCCGGCTGGCCGACCGGGCGGCTGGTTGACTGGACGGATGCCGTCTCGCCATCAGCGGCCCGTGCGCCGCTCCGCCCGCGTGCTGTTGCTGGATGCCGCCGACCGGCTGCTGCTGTTCCGCATGAAGGAGGCCACGCCCGGCACGTTCTCCTGGATGACCCCGGGCGGCGGTGTGCGGCGCGCGGAGCGGCTGCGTGCCGCGGCCGCCCGCGAGCTGTGGGAGGAGACCGGGCTGCGCGTCGCCCCCCGGGACCTCGGCGCGCGGGTCGCCTGGACCGGCGGCCACGCGGAGTTCACCTGGGCGAGCGGCTACTTCGAGGACGTCTTCTTCCTGCACCGGGTGCACGCGCACGAGGTGGACACCAGCCACATGGAGGAGCTGGAGCGCGGGCAGACCACGGCCCACCGCTGGTGGTCCGTCGAGGAACTGGCGACCACCCGGGAGCGGATCACGCCGTTCGGGCTGCCCGCCCTGCTGGACGAACTGCTCGCCGGCCGGATACCCGCCGAACCGGTCAGGCTGCCCTGGCACCACGCCGAGGAGGCCAGCTAGGGCGGCCCGGCCGGCGGGCGGCGTCCGCCGGCCGGCCGTCATTCGATGCTGGAGCAGACGAGGTCGATCGAATCGCCCTCGGTGACGGTCTCGCCGGCGCCCGGGCTGGTGTGGTCGATCAGATCCTCCGGCTCACAGCCCGCCAGCGGGTCCGGGTAGCTCACCGGCGACGGGTCGAGGCCGGCGTCGATCAGCTGTTGCTCCGCGTCCTGGTACGACAGCCCCGCGACGTCGGGGACCACCACCTCCGCGAGGGGCGGCTCGACGGTCAGGGTGACCACGCCGCCCGGCTCCAGGGAACTGCCGCCCGGCGGGTCCTGGACCAGCACGGTGTCCGGTTCGACGCCCTGCGACTCGACGGCCTCCCACCGGCCCACGATGAAGCCGGCCGCCTCCAACTCCACCTCGGCGTCGGCGTAGAGCAGCCCTGTGACGTCCGGGACCTCGACGAGCTCCGGGTCCGTCGGGGGGTCGGGCTCCTCCGTCTGGTCGTCCTCCGGCGTCTGGTCCGCCGACGGGTCGGGGGCCGTCTCGCCCGCCACGGTCAGCGTCACGGTGGTCCCCGGCGCGGCCTCCTCGCCGCCCGGCGGGTCCTGGTCCAGCACGGTGCCCGCCGCCTGGTCCGAGTCGTCGTCCGTCTCCTGCGCCACCCGGAAGCCGGCCTCCTGCAGCGCCGTCAGCGCGTCCGCGAAGGCGTCGCCGACCACGTCGGGGACCTGGACCGGCGCCCGGCCGGCGGAGAGCACCAGCGTCACGGTCTCGCCCTCGGCGATCTCCTCGCCCTCCCCCGGGGTGGTGGCGCAGACCAGGCCGCGGTTCTCGGGACAGGGCCGGCTGTCGCCCTCGGCGACCGACAGGCCGACCTCGGCCGCCCGTTCCTCGGCCTCCGCCACGGACAGGCCGACCAGGTCGGGCACGGCGACCGTACCGCCCTCCCCGCCGCCGAGCAGTGAACCGCCGAACACGCCCGCGGCGACGAGCAGCAGCACCGCGCCGACCGCCAGCAGCACCCGCGGCGTCCGGGAGCCGCGCCGCCCGCCGCTCCCCTCCCCGGCACGCCGCTGGGCACCGCGTCCCGCGCCACCGCCGCCGGCGGCCGACGTCGGCGTGGTGCGGGAGGGCGCCGGACGCAGATCGGCCGTGCGCTGCGCGGTGGCGGTGACCGTGCCGCCGGCGAGCGCCGTGCCCAGGTCCGCCAGCATCTCCCCGGCGGTCTGGTAGCGGTGCTCCCGGTCCTTCACGAGCGCCTTCAGCACGATGGCGTCGACGTTCGCGGATATCCCGGGATCGAGCTCGCTCGGCGGCCGGGGCTCCTCGCCGACATGCTGGAAGGCGACGGACACCGGCGAGTCGCCGGTGAACGGGGGGCGTTCGGTGAGCAGCTCGTGCAACAGGCAGCCGGTGGAGTACAGGTCGGAGCGCGTGTCCACCTTCTCGCCCCTGGCCTGTTCGGGGGAGAGGTAGTGGGCGGTGCCGAGGACGGCCGCGGTGTGCGTCATGGTCATCCCGGCCTCGCCCATGGCGCGGGCGATGCCGAAGTCCATCACCTTCACCTGGCCGCCGTCGGCCGTGAGCATGATGTTGGCCGGCTTGATGTCGCGGTGCACGATGCCCTTGAGATGCGAGTACTCCAGCGCCCGCAGCACCCCGGCGCATATCTCCATGGCGCCCTCCGGAGAGGGTTTCCGCCCGGAGCGCAGCAGTTCGCGCAGGGTCACGCCCTCGACGTACTCCATCACGATGTACGGGATGGAGACGCCGTTCTCCTGCTCCTCGCCGGTGTCGTAGACGGCGACGATCGCGGGGTGGTTCAACGAGGCGGCGGCGTGTGCCTCCCGGCGGAACCTGGTCTGGAACGCGGGGTCCCTCGCGAGGTCGGGCAGCAGCGTCTTCACCGCCACCTGGCGCTCCAGACGCATGTCGCGCCCCAGGTAGACCTCCGCCATCCCGCCTCGACCCAGCATCTTCCGCAGCTCGTACCGATCGGCGAAACGACGCGGAGCGTCCATGTGTTCAGCTCTCCCCGTATGTGCCGCCACCCGCGCGCGAGCGGCGCTATCTGAGAGGAGAGAGCGTAGTTGAGCGCGAGGTGCGCGAGGGGAGGCGTGTAAGAAACGCTATCCGGGGGTGACGAAGCCGTGTTCGTACGCGGCGATCACCGCCTGGGTGCGGTCCCTGGCGCCGAGCTTGGCGAGCAGCGAGGCCACGTGGCTCTTCACGGTCTGCGGCCCGACGGTGAGGCGTTCGGCGATCTCCGCGTTGTTCAGGCCCTCGGCCACCAGCCGCAGCACCTCGGCCTCCCGGTCGGTCAACCGGCCGCGCAGCGCGTCGGCGCGGCGCCGCCTGGCGTGGTGCGCCGCGAGGGAGCGGACGGCCGCCGGGAACAGCAGCGAATCGCTGCGCGCCACCAGCCGGACCGCCTGCACCAGATCCTCGGCCGCCGCGCGCTTCAGCAGGAAGCCGCTGGCTCCGGCCCGCAGCGCCTCGTAGACGTAGGAGTCGTTCTCGAACGTGGTCACCACGACGACCCGCGGCGGCTCGTCGAGGGTGCGGAGCAGTTGTTCGGTGGCGCGGATGCCGTCCACCTCCGGCATCCGCACGTCCATCAGCACCACGTCGGGGCGCTGCTGGCGGACCATGGACACCGCCTCGGCGCCGGTGGCCGCCTCGCCGACCACCGTCATGTCCGGTTCGGCGCTGAGGATGGCCCGCAACGCGGTGCGCACCAGCCGCTCGTCGTCGGCGAGCACCACGCGCAGCGGGGCGGGGCTCATCGGTCGGCTCCCAGGGGCAGCCGGACGACGAGCCGCCAGACGTCGTCCTCGACGTCCCATTCGGCGCCGCCGCCGAGCAGCGTGGCGCGTTCCGCGATACCGCGCAGGCCACGGCCGCCGCCGCTGCGCGGCCCGGTGACCTCGGACACGGGGTTCTGCATGGCGATCAGCAGCTCGCTTTCCTGCACGGGGGAGTGGGCGGGGGAATCGGCGGGAGAGCGGACGGAGAAGCGGAGCGTCAACGGGACGGGACCGGCGTGGCGCAGGGCGTTGGACAGGCCCTCCTGCACGATCCGGAACGCCTCCCGGGACACCAGGGCGGGCAGCGCCGGCGGAGGCCGGCCGTCCTCGGCCAGTTCGACGGCGAGGCCGGCGGCGCGGGTGCGATCGAGCAGCCCGTCCAGGTCGGCCAGGGTGGGCGCGGGCGCGGAGTCGGCGCCTCCCGTTCCCGGGTCCTCCTCGCGGAGGAGTCCGAGCACCGTGTCGAGCTCCCCGACGGCACCGCGCGCGGTCTCCTCGATCGCCGCGAGCGCCTCCCCGGCGAAGGCCGGGTCCGTGTCCAACACGGTGCGCGCCGCGGTCGCCTGGAGCGACACGGCGCTGAGCGCGTGGCCGACCGAATCGTGCAGCTCGCGGGCGAGCCGGTTGCGCGCGGCCAGGTCGGCGGCCCGCTCCTCGGCCGCGGCGAGCCGGTCGGCCGGGGTGGGGCCCAGCAGCACGGGGGCGAGCCGGGCCAGCAGGGCGCCCCCCGCGGCGGCGGCCGCGACGACCACGGCGATCGTGGCCAGGCCGGCGAGCGGCCCCAGCCAGGGCAGGTCGGTCAACGGCCCGAGCCCGCCGCCGAAGCGGCCGCGCCGCAGTTCGGCCGAGAACGGCAGTACCGCCAGCACCACCGCCAACGGCGGGAGGGCCAGCGTGATTCCGCTGACCAGGGCGCCGACCCCGACATGCGCGGTGAACCAGACGGCGGCCCGCCGCCGCGCGGCCCAGGACCGCGCCGGACCTGTCGCCAGTTCCGCGGTGCCGACCGGCACCACGGACAGCGCGCGGGCCGCGTCGGCCTCCAGGGAACGGACCAGGGGGAACAGGCCGGTCACGGCGACCAGCGGCAGCGCGAGGAGGTAGCCGAGGAACTGCCAGCCGAGGTGGGTGAACGTGTTGGCACCGGGGACGACGACCCCGATGGCCACCGTCGTCAGCAGGAAGTACGGCATGAGCAGCGCCCCGCCGAGCAACTGATGTACCCAGCGGGGCCCGAGGACTCTCAGGAGCGCGCTCATGCCGCCCGGTGCGCCGACGCCGCGTTCCGAGCGGTCAGCAGGCGGGCGCCGACGACGACGGTCAGCAGGCCGATGAGCACCTGCACAGCGTAGGTCACGGCGGTGAGTGTGGTGGTCCGCTCGTCGGCCTCGGCGCTGCCCAGGTTGGCGCCGGCGGTCAGCAGCATCCAGCCGCCCCAGGCGCCGAGCGCGGCGCTGCCGACCCAGGCCATGCCGGCCGAGGTGGCCGTCCGCAGTTGCCGGAACCGGGCGGGCCGGAAGGTCAGCAGCAGCACGCCGGCGCCCGCCGCGAGGGCGAACAGTACGTCCGAGGCGGTGGTCACGTAGTACGTCGCGTCGCGGTTCTCGATCTGCATCCCGTTCAGCCCGGCGGTCGAGCCGCCCAGCCACAGCAGGTTCATGGCCAGCGGCCACAGGAGCAGCAGCACGGCGGCCACCGCGGTCCCGGCGGTCGGGCGGGAGGTGGCGCCCGGCAGCCCGGCCAGCCGGCCGCGCAGCAGATGGCCCCAGCGGTCGCGGATGGCGAGCGCGAACAGGGCGCCCAACGTCAGCGCCTGCACGCTGAAACCGGAGTAGACGACGGTGAAGACCCAGTCGTCGAGGAACAGCTCGTGCTGTTCCGACGCGGTGCCGGAGGAGGCCGCCTCGGCCAGGAGCGATGTCGGGAAGCCCACCAGGATGGGCGCGAGCAGGCCGGTGGCGGCCCACAGCGGGCCCAGCATCAGCCACGCCGGGAGTCGCCTGCCCCACGGCCGGGTGAGCGCGACGGCCAGCACGATGACCGCGGCGTCCATCAGCACGGTCAGCAGGTTCAGCGCGAAGAGCGTGGTCTCGCCGTCCGGGGTGCGCAGCTCGCTGCCCTCGGGGATGCCGATGTGGCTGCCGGCCAGCCACGCGGTCTTCAGCGCGAGGTACGGCAGGCAGGAGGCGACGGCCCCGGCGCGCAGGCCCCGGCGGAGTCGGCTCGTGGTGCCGGGCCGGGCCGGAGGCGCGGCGTGTGCACCGCCGGCCCGGTGACCGCCGGGTGCGGCCGGGGGAGTGGCGGTGGGAGCGGGTGTGGGGGCGGGGATGTGGTGCGTTGAGGTCATGCCTCCACGCTCCCGTCGAACCCCACCCCCGCGCGTCCTGCCCGCCGACGAACCCATTCCCCCGTGCGGGGGAGAACCGTCGGAGACTAGAGGTGCCGGGCGGCCAGCGCCAGCCGGTCGCGGGCGTCGAGCAGCGCGTCCTTGATCAGCTGCTCGTGCGCGGGGGTCAGCCGGGCCACCGGGACCGAGCAGCTGATGGCGTCCCTGGCCGGGACGCGGTAGGGGATGGCGACGCCGAAGCAGCTCAGGCCCAGCGTGTTCTCCTCGCGGTCCACCGCGTAGCCGCGCTCCCTCACCAGCCGCAGCTCGTCGATCAGCCGCTCCCGGTCGGTCGTCGTGTGCTCGGTGAGCCGCTCCAGCCTCTCGGGCAGCATCCGGCGCACCTGCTCGTCGCTGTAGGTGGCGAGCAGCGCCTTGCCCAGCGAGGTGGAGTGCGCGGGCAGCCGGCGGCCGACCCGGGTGAACGGGCGCAGGTAGTGCTCGGACTGGCGGGTGGCCAGGTAGACCACGTTGACGCCGTCCAGCCTGGCCAGGTGGATGGTCTCCGTGGTGTCGTCAGAGAGCCGGTCCAGGGTGGGCCGGGCGGCGGCCACCACCTCGTCGCCGTCGATATAGGAGGTGCCGACCAGCAGCGCGCGCACCCCGATGCCGTACCGGGTGCCGGTGGCGTCGGTCTCCACCCAGCCCAGCTCGACCAGCGTGCGCAGCAGCATGTAGAGGCTCGACTTGGGGTACCCGACGGCGACCTGGACGTCGGCGAGCGAGTGCATCCCGGGGCGGCCGGCGAAGAACTCCAGCAGCTCCACGGTTCGGACCGCCGACTTCACCTGGGCCGTAACCGGCTGCGTGACCTGGGGCGTTGCCGGTGACCCCGCCGTCTCGGACCCTGCCGTCTCGGCTGTTGACATCGTCCTTGACCCCCTTGTTCGAGCGACATAGAGTCCCACAGTATTCACATACAGGGACGTTGTTCCATATCTCGAACATTCACTATATCGAACGTCGCAGGAGGAACGATTCCGGTGGCAGTACCAGTGTGGAGCGTGGATCCCCGCAGCGGAACGCAGCGAGAGCAGGTCGCGGTCGAGGCTACCGCCGCCGACATCGACGTGGTCGTCCGGGCCGCCCACGCCGCCAGGGAGGCGCTCGCCGACCGGGACGCCCGGGTCGCGCTGCTCCGCGGCGCCGCCGAGCAGTTGGAGGCGGTCGGGGAGCAGCTGGTGAGCACCGCCGACGCCGAGAGCGCGCTCGGCGCCCCCCGGCTGACCGGCGAGCTCGCCCGCACCACGGGACAGCTGCGCGCCTTCGCCGAGGAGGTGCTGGACGGCGGGTACCTGGACGTGATCGTCGACCACGCGGACGATTCGGTCGCACCGCCCCGGCCCGACCTGCGCCGCTACAAGCTGCCGCTCGGCGTCGTCGCCGTCTACGGCGCCTCGAACTTCCCGCTCGCCTTCTCCGCGCCCGGCGGCGACACCGCCAGCGCCCTGGCCGCGGGCTGCCCCGTGGTGGTCAAGGCGCACCCCGACCACCCTGCCACCTCCGAGCTGGCCGTCGCCGCGCTGCGCCGGGCCGCCGTCGCGGCCGGCCTGCCCGAGGACGTCATCGCCGTCGTGCACGGCTTCGGGGCCGGCCTGGAACTGATCCGGCACCCGCTGCTCGCGGCGGCCGGTTTCACCGGTTCGGTGCGCGGCGGGCGCGCCCTGTTCGACGCCGCCGCGGCCCGCGCGGTGCCGATCCCGTTCTACGGCGAGCTCGGCAGCCTCAACCCGGTGGTGGTCACCGAGGGCGCGGCACGGGAGCGCGCCGCCGAGATCGGCGGCGGCCTGGCCGCCTCGATGACCATGGGCACCGGCCAGTTCTGCACCAAGCCGGGCCTGGTGCTGGCGCCCGAGGGTGAGCAGGGCGACGAACTGCTCGACGCGCTGGCCAAGAAGGTCGGCGAGGCCGCGGCCGGGGTGCTGCTCGACGCCCGGATGCGCGAGGCGTTCCTCGACGGAGTGCGGGCCCGCACCGAACTGCCCGGCGTCCGGGCGCCCGTGGCGGCCGGCGAGGGCGACGCCAACGCGGTGGCCGCCGGCTTCCTCACGGTTCCGGCGGAGCGGCTGGTCGCCGAGGGCGACCACGACCTGCTGCTCGACGAGTGCTTCGGCCCGGTCACCGTGGTCGCCAGGTACGCCAACGAGGAGCAGATCGCGGCCGTGCTGGCCCGGCTGCCCGGCAACCTCACCGCCACCGTTCACCTCAGCGAGTCCGAGGGGAACGGCGACGGCGGGCACGGTGCCCGGCTGATCTCGGCGCTCACCCCGCTCGCCGGACGGGTCCTGGTCAACGGCTGGCCCACCGGCGTGGCGGTCACCCACGCCCAGCACCACGGCGGCCCGTACCCGGCCACCACCTCCACCTCCACGTCCGTCGGCGCCACCGCGATCGAGCGCTGGCTGCGGCCCGTGACCTACCAGAACACCCCGGAGGCGCTGTTGCCGCCGGAGCTGCGCGAGGACAACCCGCTCGGCCTGCCCCGCCGGGTCGACGGCCGGCGGGAGCACTAGATGAATGAGTCCAAGGGTTCGCCTGCGGACATGAAGCGAGGGCGTCCATGGTCGAGCTGTGGAGAACAACCTGGACACCCTCGCGACAGCACTCTATGCCCGTATCGATGATGAGTTGAAGGCTTCACCGTGGCTGGCTCCGGCACGCCCGGCTGTCGGGATCGCGCCTACGCTCAGTGACTCCGAGCTGCTCACGCTGGCGGTGATGTCCGCGCTGCTCGGCTACACCTCCGAGCGGCGCTGGCTGCGCCGGGCCGACCGCGATTTCCGGCACTTGTTCCCCTACCAGCCTGGCCAGTCCGGCTACAACAAACGGTTGCGTGCCGCACCGGCCCTGCTCACCCACATGATCCGCATCCTGGCGACGGACACGACGCTGTGGAGCGATGATGTGTGGGTGGCCGACTCCACCCCGGTGGGCTGCGGCTGCTCGCGGGAGACCGCCAGGCGCTCGGACCTGGCCGGCTGGGCCGAGTACGGCTACTGCGCGTCGCACTCGCGGTACTTCTGGGGCCTGCGCCTGCACCTGGTGTGCACCCTTGGCGGGCTGCCGGTCCTGTTCGCGATCACCGGTGCCAAGGCCGACGAGCGCGAGACGCTGCGCGACATGCTCGACACCGCACCGGAGGTGATGGACTCCCACCCCGGGCAGACGATCATCGGGGACAAGAACTACTACGGCCGCGAGTTCGAGCACGACCTTGCGGAGCGTCGCCTGAAGCTGATGCGTCCGGCCCGCAAGGGAACGAGCGCCGGCAATCGCGGTCGGCCCGGCGCACCTGTTCAAGCCGCTGCGGCAGGTGATCGAGTCGATCAACCAGACCCTCAAGGGCCAGCTCGACCTCGGAATCGACGACGGCGGCAAGAGCCCGGCAGCAGTGGCCGTGCGGATCCTGTCGCGCGTCCTGGCACTGACCGCAGCGATCTGGCACAACGACAAGACCGGCCAGCCGGTGTAAGCGGTTCTCACTGATCGACCTGACGCACTCACTTCTGTCCGCAACGACACCCTTGGACTCATTCATCTAGGTCCTGTCGCGAAGTCCCGGGCGGCCCGTCCCACGGGTCGCCCGGGGTGCCCGTCCGCACCGGTGACCTCCGGACGTCCCCGAGTGGTCCCCCGGCGTGGGCATGGATCCCCGCCCGCGTGGCGTTCCCCGGGGACCACGTGGGCGACGCGACCCTGGTCGCGGGAGCCGCGGCGCGGCACCATGCCGCGCCGGGCGGCCCACCGACCTCAGGAGAAGACGCATGGCGGCTGCGAACGAGCCCCCCTTCGACATCAAGCAGTTCTCCGCCGACCACGTCGCGCGCTACGAGGCGAGCGGCGGCACCGACGGGTACACGGTGCGCGGCCGGCCCACCGTCGTCGTGACCGGCCGGGGCGCCAAGACGAACGCGGTGCGGAAGTTCCCGGTGATGCGGGTCAGCGACGGGACCCGGTACGCGCTGGTCGCCTCGCTGGGCGGCGCCCCGAAGCATCCGGTGTGGTACCACAACGTGCTCGCCCATCCCGAGGTGACACTCCAGGACGGCCCGGAGGTCGGGGAGTACACCGCACATCTGGCCGAGGGCCGGGAGCGGGAGGAATGGTGGGCGCGCGCCGTCGAGGCGTATCCGGACTACGCGGAGTACCAGACCCACACCGATCGGGTGATCCCGGTCTTCGTGCTCGACCCGCGCTGACCGCCGGCCCTGCGATTTCACGGCGCGTCCGCCCACCGCCCAGGTGAAGCGGCCGTATGTGCGAAGGTGGCCGGCTGTTCACCTAGGTGGCCTCTCCGCGCCACTGATGGCTCGTAGCCTCACCGGACCAACATGAGTATGACCATAGTGAGGTCCGACGATGTCAGCACAGCGTCCGGTTTTTCCTGAGCTCGATCCCGACGAGGTCAGCTCCAACACCTCCGGCAACCGGTCGTTCCGCGAGGTCCTGGAGACGCGGATGTCCCGCCGCGCCGCGCTGCGCGGCGGAACCGCGGCCGCCGCGGGCTTCCTGGTCGCGGCGGGCGCCGGCAGCGCCGCCGCCGCGCCCGCCGACGCCTCCGCCGGTGCCTCCGCCGGCGTGACGGCGGCCGGGCGCGGGGGACACGGCGGTCGGCGGCTGCTCGGCTTCGACCCCGTGCCGGTCAGCGACACCGACGAGTTCACCGTTCCCGAGGGCTACGAGACGCAGGTGCTGATCCCCTGGGGCACGCCCATCCGGCCGGGCGGTCCGCAGTGGCAGAAGGACGCCTCCAACTCCGCCGCCGATCAGGAGCGGCAGGTCGGCATGAACCACGACGGCATGCACTTCTTCCCGCTCGGGCGCGGCCGCGACGGGAACGAACGCGGCCTGCTGGTGCTCAACCACGAGTACATCGACCAGACGCTGCTCTTCCCCGACGGCGACGAGGAGATGACCGCGGAGAAGGTGGCCAAGGCGCTGGCCGCGCACGGCGTCAGCGTGGTGGAGATCGAGCGGCGACGCGGCGAATGGCGGGTCGCGGACTCGCCCAGGGCGCGCCGGGTCACCGGCACCACGCCCGTGGAGTTCTCCGGGCCCGTCCGGGGCAGCCACCCCCGCCTCCGGGCCAACAACGAGCCGATGGGCACGCTGAACAACTGCTCGAGCGGCGCCACCCCGTGGGGCACGTACCTCACGTGCGAGGAGAACTGGAACAACTACTTCGCCACCGAGGACGCCTCCTGGGAGCCGACCGAGGAGCACGCCCGGTACGGCGTGACCAACGAGGGCGGCGGCTTCCGCTGGCACCTGGCCGACCCGCGTTTCGACCTGGCCGTTAACCCCAACGAGCCGAACCGCTTCGGCTGGATCGTCGAGATCGACCCGAACAACCCGCGCGCCAAGCCCGTCAAGCGCACCGCGCTGGGCCGGTTCAAGCACGAGGGCTGCACGGTCACCGAGTCCCGGGGCCGCGTCGTCGCCTACACGGGTGACGACCAGGACGGCGACTACATCTACAAGTTCGTCGGGGACGGGCACTGGCGGCTCCAGCGGCTCATGGGTCGCAGCCCGCTGGACCACGGCACGCTCTACGTCGCCCGGTTCGAGGACGACGGCACCGGCACCTGGCTGCCGCTCCGGCACGGCACCGGCGCGCTGACGACCGAGAACGGCTGGGCCGACCAGGCGGACGTGCTGTTGCGCACCCGGCAGGCGTCGGACGCGGTGGGCGCCACGAAGATGGACCGGCCCGAGTGGATCTCCGTCAACCCGAAGAACCACGACGTCTACTGCACGCTCACCAACGGAAGCGGCTGGGCGAACGGCGGGGTCAACCCCCGCACCCCCAACCCGTACGGGCACATCATCCGCTGGACCGAGCACGGGCGGGACCACACCGCCACCACCTTCGAATGGGACATCTTCCTGCTGGCCGGTGACCCCGCGTACGACGAGCGGGTGGAGCTGGAGTCCTCCGACGTCTTCGGCTCGCCCGACGGGCTGTGGTTCGACGACGACGGCCGGCTGTGGATCCAGACCGACGTCTCCAACTCCAGCCAGCACCTGGCCGAGAAGGGCTACGACAACATCGGCAACAACCAGATGCTGGCCGCCGACCCGGAGACCGGCGAGGTGCGGCGCTTCCTCACCGGACCGCGCGGATGCGAGATTACGGGGGTGACGGCGACGCCCGACCAGCGCACGCTGTTCGTCAACGTGCAGCACCCGGGGGAGTCGACGGTGGCGTTCGGCGAGCCCACCCCCGAGGACCCGCGGGCGGTCAGCAACTGGCCGGACTTCGACCCCGAGGGCCGCCCCCGCTCCGCGACCGTAGCCATCCGCCGCCGCGACGGCGGCGTGATCGGCGCGTAGCGCTTCCCGCGACCACCCGCACGCCTCCCCGCCCCGGGGCCTGGAGCGGAATCCGGCACGGATGCTCCGGGCCGGTCGGGTCGAGGGCTCCGGCGGCCTGGTCGGGCGGAGCCCGCTCCGCGCCGGGTGGGGTGTGAGTGGAACGCCGCTCGGCGCGCGGCGCTTCCGCGCTCACCCCCTCGCCACCCCTGGCCCGGGGCCTGGAGCGGAATCCGGCACGGATGCTCCGGGCCGGTCGGGCGGAGCCTGCTCCCCGCCGGGTGGGGTGCACCCGCGTGCATCCGGGCCCGTCGCGGCCCTGGGCCTCGCTGTCCGGCGGTCCGGTCGGGCGGAAGCCCGGACGCTGCCGGCGGGGCGCGAGCGTGCGCGCCGCTCGGCGCGGGTCGCCCCGCACACGGGCGAACCGGCCGCCCGCTCCCGGGCGGTCCCCGGCGGGGCTCGCCGTCCCCGAGCCCTCGGCCGGCTAGGCCGATTCGCGGCGGACCAGTTCCGTCGGGAGGATGACCGCCGCCGCCGACTCACCGTCGATCTGCGCGAGCAGCACCCGCACCATCTCCGCGCTGATCCGATCCCACGGCTGCCGGATCGTGGTGAGTTCGGGCCGTGCCGCCAGGGCCGCCGAGGAGTCGTCGAACCCGCCCACCGCGACGTCCTGCGGTACCTGCCGCCCCGCCCGGGACAGCGTGCTCAGCGCGCCCTGCGCCATCAGGTCAGAAGCGACGAAGAGCGCGTCCAGATCCGGGCGCCGTTCGAGCAGTTCCGCGGCGGCCGCCGCGCCGCTGGCCCGGGTGTAGTCGCCGGTGGCGACCAGCGCGTCGTCGGCCGGCAGGCCGGCCTCGGCCAGCACCTCCCGGTACCCGGCCAGCCGCTCCACCCCGCCCGGGGTGTCGAGCGGCCCGGTGATCGTGCCGATCCGGCGCCGCCCCGCCGCCACCAGATAGCGCACCATCTCCCGCGCACCGTCCCGGTCGTCGGCCGCGACGTAGCCCAGCCGCGACCCGCGCAGCGCCTCACCCATCGGCTTGCCGCACGCCACCACCGGGATCCCGGCCCGCACCACCTGTTCGGCGACGGGGTCCCCGGTGTGGCTGGACACCAGCAGCACCCCGTCGACGTGCCCCGCGGTGACATAGCGGGTGATCCGGCGCTGCTCGGTGCGGGTGCCGGCGATCATCAGCAGCAGCGGGATGTCCTGCGCGGCCAGCGCGGCCGTGCAGCCCCGCAGCAGCACGTTGAAGTTCGGGTCCTCGAAGAACCGTTCCTGCGGCTCGGTCAGCAGGAACGCCACCGAACCCGAGCGGCCGGTGATCAGGCTGCGGGCCGCGCGGTTGACGACGTACCCCGTCGTGCGGATCGCGGCGTTGACCGCGTCCGCCGCCTCCCGGGACACGTGGTGCCCACCGTTCAGCACCCGGGACACCGTGCCGCGGGAGACGCCCGCCACGCGGGCCACGTCGTGGATCGTCGGTCGCCGGCGGCGGGCTGCGGGGTTGCTCACGGTCACGACTTTACGGCCCCGGTGAGCAGGTCGAGATTCCAGAACCGCTGGATGAAGAGGAACAGCGCGATCAGCGGCAGCACCGCGAGCAGCGAGCCCGTGATCACCAGGGTGTACAGCGCGGGGGAGTTGGACCCCTGGTTGAGCAGCGTGAAGAGGCCCAGGGTCAGCGGGAACTTCTCGTCGTCGCTGAGCATGATGTACGGCAGCAGGAAGTTGTTCCAGATCGCCACGAACTGGAACAGGAAGACCGTCACGAGACCCGGCAGCATGATCGGCAGCGCGATGGCCCGGAAGATCCGCCATTCGCCGGTGCCGTCGATCCGCGCCGCCTCCAGCACGTCCTCGGGGATCGCCGCCGCGGCGTAGATCCGGGCCAGGTAGACGCCGTAGGGGGAGAGGATCACGGGCAGCAGCACCGACAGGTAGCTGTCGGTCAGGTTGACCTCAGCGAGCAGCAGGTACTGCGGCACGGCCAGGATCACCGGCGGCATCAGCACCCCGGTCAGCAGCACGTTGAAGATCGACTCCCGGCCGGGGAAGCGGTAGACGGCCAGCGCGTAGCCGCTCACCGCGGAGACCGCGGTGGACAGCAGCGCGCCGACGCCCGCGTACAGCGCCGAGTTGGCCATCCACTGCCAGTAGACGCCGTCCCGGTAGGCCGAGAGGTCGCCGAGATTCTCCATGAAGCCGGTGCCCGGCGCGAAGGTGAACGTCGAGAACAACTCGTCGCCCGCCTTGGTCGAGGCGACCAGCACCCAGGTCACCGGCAGCAGGCAGTACACCGCGCCGGCCAGCAGCGCCGCCGTGGGCAGCGCCGCGATCCGGCGTGGCCGCCGGGCCGGCCGCGGGTCCTGACCGCGCCCCGGCGAGGCGCCGGCCGCCGTGGTGCTCGGGTAGGTGGCGGTCACCGGAGGCCCTCCTGCCGGGTCCGGGCGGTGGCCAGCCGCAGGAAGCCGAAGGACAGCACCAGGATGACCACGGCGATGACCACGGCGGTGGCCGCGGCGGCGTGGATGTCCCCGGTGACGAACGCGTCCTGGTAGACCTTCATCAGCGGACTCCAGCTGGTCGGGATGCCGTTGGTCAGCGGCCGCAGCGTCGTCGGCTCGCTGAACACCTGGAGGGTGGCGATCACCGAGAAGAAGAAGGTGAGCACCAGCGACGGCGTCACCATCGGTATCTTGATCCGCCACGCGATCTGCGCCTGGGTGCAGCCGTCCAGCCGCGCGGCCTCGTAGATCTCCGCGGGGATGGCCCGCAGCGAGGTGTAGATCACCAGCATGTTGAAGCCGGTGCCGCCCCAGACCGCGATGTTGGCCAGCGCCACGAACAGCGCGCCGCCGTCCAGCAGATCGGGCTGGGGCAGGCCGAGCCGGTCGAGTCCGTAGTGCAGCGGGCTGACGCTGGGCAGATAGAGGAACCCCCACAGCAGCGCGGCGATCACCCCCGGCACCGCGTACGGCAGGAAGATCACCAGCCGGCTGAAACGGCGCCCGCCCACCCGTTCGGCGTCCAGCAACAGCGCGAACAGCAGCGCCAGGCCCAGCATGGTGGGCACCACGAGCAGGCCGTAGCCGAGCACCCGCAGGGCACCGTCGAGCAGTTCGGCGTCGGTCAGCGCGTCGGTGTAGTTCGACAGGCCGGCCCACACCTCCTGGCGGGCCCCGCTGCCCAGGCCGAGGCCCTGTACCTCGACCCGGCGCAGGCTGAGGTAGCCGGCGTAGCCGATGGGCAGCGCGAAGAACAGCAGGAACAGCAGGATGGCCGGCATCAGGAAGGCGTACGGGGCGCCCCGGCGCACCCGGTGGGTCCGGCGGTACCGCCGGGCCGGCGTCCGGTGGGGAGCGGTGGAGGTCACTCGGCGACCTGGAACCCGTGCTCGGTGAGATCGCTGACGGTGGCCTCCTGCATGGCGGTCAGCGCCTCGCCGAAGTCGGTGCGGTCCTCGGCCGCCTGGCCGAAGGCGTCGTTGAAGGTGCTGTACGCCACGTTGACGTTCGGTCCCCAGGCGGCGGGCGCCGTGCCCTCGGCCACGCCGGCGGCCGTCTCGTAGAAGTCGGGCTGGTTGGAGAAGAACGCCGGCGGCTCGGCGAGCGCGTCGCCGGTCTGGGCGGCGGTGGCCGCGGGGTAGATCCCGCCCTCCCGCACCAGGGCGGCGAGCGCCTCCGGGTCGGTGTTGAGCCAGGTGGCGAACTCGGCGGCCTCCTCCGGATGTTCCGCGTCGTTGGTCACGGCGGTGGTGGAACCGCCCCAGCTGCCCGTCACGTTCGCGCCGTCCTCCCACTGCGGGAGCGGCGCCATGGCCCATTTGCCCGCGGTGTCGGCGGCGGCCGTGGTCAGCGTGCCGGGCGCCCATACGGCGCTCACCCAGGCGATCTGCTGGCCGGTGTTCATCGCCTGGTTCCACGCGGGGGTGTACATCGGCTGGTTGTCGATCGCCCCCTCGGCGACCAGGCCGCCCCAGAAGTCCGCGACCCGCTGGGTGGCCTCGTCGTCGATCCCGACCCGCCACTCCTCGCCCTCGGCCGTCCACCATTCGGCGCCCGCCTGCTGGGAGAGCCCGGCGAACAGGCCGGCGTCGTTGGCCGAGAAGGTGGTCAGGTAGGTGTCGTCGGGCGCCACGTCCCGCACCTCACGGGCGGTGTCCGCGAACTCCTCCCACGTCGCGGGGACGCTCAGGCCGTACTGCTCGAAGAGGTCCTCGCGGTAGTAGAACATCATCGGCCCGGAGTCCTGCGGCAGCGCGTAGACCGCGTCCGTGCCGAGGGTGACCTGCTGCCACACCCCCTCGGGGAACTCCGCCTCCGCCTCGCCCACCTGTCCGGAGATGTCGGCCAGCACGTCGTTGCTCACCAGCGTCGGCAGAGCCTGGTACTCGGCCTGCATGAGGTCGGGGGCGTCGCCCGCCTTGGCCGCCGTGATCGTCTTGGTGACCAGATCGTCGCCGCTGGCCTGCTCCTTCACGGTGACCTGGATGTCCGGATGCGCCTCGTTCCACAGCTCAACCACCTTGTCCAGACCCGGTGCCCAGGCCCAGTAGGTGAGCTCGACCGGGCCGTCGCCCGAATCGTCGGACGAGCCGCAGCCGGTGGCCGCGACGGCGGTGAGCACGGCCGCGGCGCAGGCCGCGACGGTCCGGAATCTCATGGTCCCTCCCAGGGCTGAGGCTGTGAGCGTTCACAGTAGAGAGGCCGTTCCATCACTTGTCAATGCTCGTGACTGTGCGATTATGTTGGCTTGTGCAGCCAATATTGGACTGTGCACGTTCCCAGTCTCAGGGAGATGCCGATGTCGTACGCCGCGCCCCGTGGCCTAAGCCGGCTCGCGTTCGGCGGTGACTACAACCCGGAGCAGTGGCCGGAGCAGGTGTGGCGCGAGGACGTCGCCCTGATGCGGGAGGCGGGGGTGACGATGGTCAGCGTCGGCATCTTCTCCTGGGCGCGGCTGGAGCCCCGCCCTGGCACGTACGACTTCGGCTGGCTGGACCGGCTGTTGGAGCTGCTGCACGCCGGCGGTATCCGCGTCGACCTCGGCACCCCGACCGTGGTGCCGCCCGCCTGGTTCTACCGGGAGCACCCGGAGGCGCTGCCGGTCAGCCGAGAGGGCGTGACCTACGAGTTCGGCTCGCGCGGCGCCATCTGCCACAGCTCGCCCGCCTACCAGGACGCCGCCGCCCGGATCACCCGAGCGCTCGCCGAGCGCTACGGCGACCATCCCGCGCTCGCCCTGTGGCACGTCCACAACGAGTACGGCGTGCCGGTGCTGGAGTGCTACTGCGCGACGTCGGCCGCCGACTTCCGGCGCTGGCTCGCCGAGCGCCACGGCACGCTGGAGGCGCTCAACGAGGCCTGGGGGACCGCGTTCTGGGGCCAGGCGTACGGCGACTGGGAGGAGGTGCAGCCGCCCCGGGCCACGCCCACCGTGGCCAACCCGGCCCAGCGCCTGGACTTCGCCCGGTTCGCCAGCGACAGCGCGCTGGTCAACTTCCGCCGCGAGCGCGACCTGCTGCGGGAGCTGTCGCCCGGCATCCCGGTCACCACCAACTTCATGGTCTCGCCGACCCAGTGCGACTCCGTGGACTACTGGGCCTGGGGCGGCGAGGTGGATCTGGTGACCAACGACCACTATCTGGTGGCCGAGGAGGACCGCAACCACGTCAACCTCTCGATGGCCGCCGACCTGAGCCGTTCGGTCGCCGGCGGCCGGCCCTGGCTGCTGCTGGAGCACTCCACCAGCGCGGTCAACTGGCAGCCGCGCGGCATCGCCAAGGCCCCGGGGGAGATGGCCCGCAACAGCCTGGCCCACGTGGCCCGCGGCTCCGACGGCGCGATGTTCTTCCAGTGGCGCGCCTCCCGGTTCGGGGCCGAGAAGTTCCACTCCGCGATGCTCCCGCACGCCGGCACGGACAGCCGGATCTGGCGGGAGGTGGTGGAACTCGGCGCACATCTGGACCGGCTGGCCGCCATCCGTGGCACCCGGACGGTCGCCGACGTCGCCGTGGCCTGGGACTGGCAGTCCTGGTGGGCGCAGAGGCTGGAGTGGCGCCCGAGCCAGGACCTGGACACCCGGGAGCGCGCCGAGGCGTACTACGCGGCGCTCTTCGACCGGCACCTCACCGTCGACTTCCTGCCCCCGGAGGCGGCCGGTTCGACCGACCACCCCCTGGTCGTGGTGCCGGCGCTGTACCTGACCACGGCCGCGGCCGGCGCGGGGCTCTCCCGCTATGTGGCGGACGGCGGCACGCTGCTCGTCTCGTACTTCTCCGGCATCGTCGACGAGTACGACGCCGTCCATCCCGGCCCGCATCCGGGCGCGCTGCGGGAGGTGCTCGGGCTGCGCGTCGAGGAGTTCCAGCCGCTGCGGGCCGGGCAGGAGATCCGGATCGAGGGGCAGGACGGGGCGCTGCTGCGCGGCGACGTCTGGGCCGAGACCCTGGTGCCCGACGGCGCCGAGCCGGTCTGGCGCTACGCGGACGGGCCGGCCGCGGGCGGCCCCGCCGTCACCCGCCACGCCCACGGCCGGGGCGCCGCCTGGTACGTCTCCACCCGCCTCGACCGCGCTGGTCTGGACCCGGTGCTGGCCGCGGCCTGCGCCGACGCCGGCCTCGCACCGCGCGACGATCTGCCGCGCGATGTCGAGGTGGTGCGCCGCACGGGGGAGACCGGCACGTTCCTCTTCGTCATCAACCACACGGGCGCCGAGGCCAAGGTGCCGCTCGCCGCCCCGGGCACCGAACTCCTCACCGGCACCAGGGCCGAGGCCCGGCTGGCGGTGCCGGCCGGCGCGGTCCGGGTGGTGCGCCTGGACGACTGAATCCCCCCGCGTCCGCGCGCGCCCCGCTCGCCCAACGCACGCGCACGTCACCCCACTCATGGAAGGACGACCATGATGCACCGACGCGACATTCTCCGGCTGGGCACGGCGGCGTTGGCCACGCCCGCCGTGTTCGCCGCGCTGCCCACCGGCTCCGCCCAGGCGGCGGCGCTGTCCATCCGGGGGGTGGACCTCTCCTCCGTGCCCAAGGCCGAGGACCTCGGCGCCGTCTTCCGCTACGCCGACGGCACCGTGGGTGACCCCGTCACCATCCTGCGCGAGGCGGGCTCCAACTGGGTCCGGATCAAGGTCTGGGTGGACTCGGCCGACGGCTACCACGGCCGGGAGCAGATGCTCGCCATGGCCCAGCGCGTCGCGGCCGAGGGCATGAGCCTGCTGGTGGACTTCCACTACTCCGACACCTGGGCCGACCCCGGCAAGCAGTACAAGCCGTCCGCCTGGGAGGGGCTCAGCGGCGGCTCACTGGAACAGGCGCTCGCCGACCACACCGCCGACATCCTCGGCTCGCTGGCCGACCAGGGCACCCCGGCCGCCATGGTGCAGATCGGCAACGAGATCAACGGCGGCATGGTGTGGCCGGACGGCTCGACGGACGACTGGTCCGCGCTCGGCGGGCTCCTGACCGCCGGCGTCGAGGCGGCCCGCTCCGCCTCGCCCGGCACCCGGGTCGCGCTGCACCTGGCCGAGGGCGGCGACAACGAGCTCTTCCGCTGGTGGTTCGACAACGCGGTGGACCAGGGCGTCCCGTTCGACGTCATCGGGGCCTCGTTCTACGGCTACTGGCACGGCACGCTCGGCGAGCTCCAGACCAACCTGAACGACGTCGCCGGCCGGTACGGCAAGGACGTGTTCGTCGCCGAGACCGCCTACCCGTTCCGGCTGGGCAGCGAGGACGGCCACGCGGACATCATCGGCCAGCAGTCCCAACTGGTGTCCGGCTACGCGGCAACGCCCGAGGGACAGGCCGCCTGGCTGGAGGACATCTGCTCCGTGGTGGCCTCGGTGCCGAACGGGCGCGGGCTCGGCGTCTTCTACTGGGAGCCGGCCTGGACCGCCACGACCGGCAACGGCTGGGACGAGACCGACCCGTCCTCCGGTAACGGCTGGGAGAACCAGGCCTGGTTCGACTACGACGACCGCGCCCTCCCCGGCATGAACTGGCCGAGTTAGACCAACACCAGAGCACGGACACGCGCCCCGCCCGGGGTATCCGGGCGGGGCAGTTCGTCGGTCAGCTGAGGGTCCAGGTGTCGTGGTCGCGTCGCAGTGTGTGTTGTCCGTCGGGGTCGATGGTGAGGTGGTAGGCGCTCGGTGTGGGTCGGCCGGCCTTGATCCACCCATTGAATAGGGCGATGCGCTCCGCCCAGAGGTCGCGAGGGCCTTCGCCCGCTACCTCAACGGTGTGGCCGTCGGCGGGGGTGATACGGGCCCATGAACCGGTGGGCGGGTGGACGAGACCGTGGATGCTGGTGTCCTTCGTGGGGCGGAGCGACATACTCAGCACGTCGTGATGCTGTAGCCAGATCTCCAGCGAGTCAGTGAGGACCAGGTCACGCAGGATCGCATCCGACCCGTCAGGATGGTGCGGCAGTGGCTCGGTTCGGGTCTGCCCGGTGCCGTTGACAATCAGCTTGCTGTACTGGGGCGCGCGTTGAGCGACGTACTCGGGCGTCGGCCGGGCGCGCATGAATGCCGCGGCATCGTGCTGGAACCCTCCGGATGCGCCGCCCTCGTTGTCCACGACAAGCACGGCAATGCCGTTCCCGATGTTGGTCACGATGACGCCACCGGGGCGGACCTGGTGCAGCCAGGCCGAAGGGACGCGATCCACACCGCAGGTCGCGAGAATGCCGCCATAGGCGGCACGCTCTCGATGCCCGGCGGTTCCGTCCCCCGTGATCAGTGTGGGTCGATAGCCGAGGTCGGCCAGCCTCTCGCGTGCCCTGTCGGTGAGGGCGGGCTCTACGTCCACGCTCACGACCTGGTGGGCGCCGTAGCGGTGGCACAGCAACGCGCAGTTGTAGCCGGTGCCGGTGCCAATCTCCAGGACAGGACAGCCGGCATCCGTGAACGCTTCCAACATGCGGGCCATGAGGCTTGGTGTACTTGATGAGCTCGTGGGCGCTCCCGCCGTATCCCATTGCGTGACCAGGGACGTGTCTGTGTAGGTGGCTTCCGCATAGTCGTCGTCACCTTGCTCGTAGACGCGGCGGTCGGTCCCGTAGCCGATGGAGAACCGTGGGACGAAGACCTCTCGCGGCACGCTGCGGAAAGCGTCGATCCAGTGCGCCGAGGTGAGCGCCCGCTCACGCGTCATGGTGTCCGTCATGCTGTGTCGTGCTGCCTCAAGGCTGAGAGTCACGGGTGCCTTCCAGTACATCGGCGAGTGCGGTGGTGATCGGCTGGCGCAGCTCCGGAACGAAGCCGTATTGCCCGGTCGGATTGATGTCCACCAGATGCCAGCGGTCGTCATGACTAACGAGAAAGTCAAGGGCGAGGTAGCGAAGCCCGAAGACACCCATCAGCATCCGAACCCCTGCGGCGGTCGCGTCGGGCACGTCGCAGACCCGATAGGTCAACGACGCGTAGTCGCGCCGGAAGTCGATGCGGGACGCCTCGGAGCCCGCATGGACTTCCGCGGCAAACAGGCGGTCACCCACGGCCGTCAACCGCACCTCATGCCGTTTGTCGATCCACTGCTGAAACAGATGAGCAGTCAGCCTGACGGATTCGGTGATGTCCTCGGCTCGAACCCTGGAGGTCCACAGCGCGACCTGCCGCCCGTCGTGGACGCCTGGGCGTGCGGTTCCGAGGGCCTTGTACGCGGCCACCCGACCGGGGAAGCCGGCCACGAACGCGCGGGCCTCGTCGGGGTCGGAAGTGATGAGCGTGGACGGTACGAGAAGGCCGCAACGGGCGGCCTCGGCCAGGGCGTGCGGAGCGAACGCGGCAATCGCGTTGCGCCAGGGGTGGTTCACCCACGTGCAGCGAAGCGAGGAGAGGACGCCACCAAGCCCGGCGCGAGCCTCGGCGTCCGCCCATCGCGTCCCGTCGGGTGTCATGCGAGGGTTCAGGCGGAACCGTCCGGGCCGCCGGTAGTAGACGGCCCGGACGGTGCTCAAATCCAAGTCCCGGAGCCCACCGCGCCATACCCCACGCCACGAGTCCCGTCCGGGATCAAGACGGGCGGACATCGTGAGGTTCTGCGGGAAGTCGCCGGGGTCCAGCCGAACAACGGGTGTTCCGCGCTCGTTGAGCTCGGCAATCACCAGGTCGGCAACTCCATCGACGGAGGCGCGGGTAAGCACCAGAACTGTCATTGAGCGAACCTCAGCTTCCCCTAGTCGGTGTCGGTGCCTTCGTTGTCATCGAAGGTCTGCATGTCCTCAACGGTGGTCGTGACCGTCTCGATCGACGTGGCCATCGAGGGGGCGTGCAGGAACGGCTCGCCGTTGGCGGCGAGCGAGACCTGCCGATCGGGGCAGAGCGTCAAGCCCGACAGGTCGGCCTCGGGGTGCCGGTCAATCGGCAACGCCGTGGTGATCCCGAAAGGGACGACATAGCCGGGTTCGGTGGTGCCCTCCGGCCGCGCGGCCGGGAGGGGGAACATCGGCGGTTCTAACGCTGTTGTCACTGCCTTCACCTCTTTCTCGGGTCCTTCTTGTTTCCCGCGACAGGGTTGTTCGCGGATATCTCCTCGCGGGAGGAGGTGAGACCGCCCCCGGAGGCTTTCGGAGAAGCCCGGTGGCGGGTGTCTCTGCTCCCGCCCGGAACGACGTCACCGGGCGAGAGCAGAGGTCTCTGATGTCAGCCTCGGTTCGGGGCAGGGCCGTCACGGTGGCCTTCGTCGGGGCCGTCTCTGAGGCGTTGGACGACGTCCTGCCACGCGTGCGCCTCGCCGCGTGGGCCTCGCTCGTACATCGCGTCGGCCTTCCCCGGATCGTCGCCGAGAGCGCACAGGGCGCCTTGGTAGAGCCAGTACCACGCTTCGTCGGCGCGGCCGATGACGTGCGTCAGGGCCGCGCGGGTGCGTGGGGAGAGCGGGGCGTGGCTGAGGAGGTCGAACATCGCCTCGGTTGGTGCGGAGATGAGACGGCGTATCACTGCGGGATTCCTTCGGTCGGGGCGCGCACGGCGAGCCAGAGGAGCGCGAACCATGCCGTGCCAGCGGGATGGGTGCCCATGGGTACCGGCGCGTCACGGCCGGAGAGGTGGGCGACGCGGCCGGCGCGGAACCGCGCCGGCGAGCTGCTCGGGGCCGGGAGGATGCCGGCGGCCGTCAACACGGCGTCGCCTCGCGGGCTTCGGGAGCGGTGCGTTCGGCGTCGAGGTGGAAGGCGGCCCAGGTCGTTTTGCCGACCGCCAGGGGGTCGACGCCCCAGGCGTCGGCGAGGCCGCACACGATCAGCAGGCCGCGACCGTTCTCCGCGTCGGCGGGGCGGGGCTCCTGGAGGGTGGGGGTTCCGTCGCCGGGGTCGCGCACCTCGACGCGTAGGCGTAAGGCGTTGAGGTGGTAGGTGACGGCGACCTGGCGGTTGGGGCCGGTCGAGCCGTGCAGGACGGCGTTGGTGACGAGTTCGGTGACGACGAGCGCGAGGTCGTCGGCGAGCTCGGGCACGTCCCAGAGGTGCGCGAGGTCGCGCGCATGGCTGCGGGCCTTCGGGACAGCGGCACGGTGGCGTGGATAACGCACGTGTGACGTGTGCTGGTTGGGCATGGTTCACCCCTTGTGGCCGCGCAGAGATCCGGCTCGTAGCGATACGGCGAGTCCTATCAGCGTGTCCAGGGATTTCCTCTCGTGCAAGACTTCATGGCGATGTACCGCTGATAGAGATTCGAACTTATGACTCGTATTGCATGCCGGGTACTTGGTTGCTTTCATCGGGTGGGAGGGAAGTCCCTCATACTGGGTGAGGAGAGGGTGGGACATGGTGGCTGGTGCTACCGGGTCGACCGTGCCGCGTCGTCAGTTGGGGCGGCACCTCAGGGACTTGCGCAACGAGGCACGGCTCACCGTCCGGGCCGCTGCGAAGAAGCTCGAATGGTCAGAGGCCAAGATGTGGCGCATCGAGACGGGACAGACCCCGTTGCGGAGTCTCGATGTCCAGGCCATGTGCACGATCTACGGCGCGTCGGGCGAGCTCACCGAGGCGCTGATGGGCCTGGCGAAGGAGACCAAGGCGCGCGGGTGGTGGCACGCGTACGGCGACGTGATCCCGGAAGGGTTCGACGTCTACGTCGGGTTGGAGGAGGCCGCGGTGAGCCAGTGCGCGTACGAGAGCGACGTCGTGCCGGGGCTGCTCCAGACCGAGGGCTACGCCCGCGAGATCACCCGGACCCACATCCGGGGCATCGGCGAGGAGGACCTCGACGGCCGGGTGCGCCTGCGGGTCGAACGGCAGACGATCCTGACCCGTGTCACGGACCCGCTGGAGCTGCGGGTGGCGCTGGGTGAAGCGGTGTTGCGCCGTGCCATCGGCGGGGCCGCGGTGATGGTGAAGCAACTGGCGCATCTCGTCTACGTGTCCGAGCTGCCGAACATCTCGCTGCGCGTCGTGCCGTTCGCCGCCGGCGCGCATTCCGGGGTCATCACCGGGCCGTTCATCATCCTGCGCTTCCCGGTCAACGGAGACGGGATCGACACGGAGCCGCCCACGGTCTACGCGGACGGCTACACGGGGGGCCTGTACCTGGACAAGCCGAGGGAGGTGGAACAGTACGACGCGGCGTTCCACGAAATCTGGGAGTCTTCACTCGATGAGCAGGCGTCGCGACGTCTGCTCGCTGAGGCGGCAAGGAGCTATGAACAGGGTTGATCTCGACCACGCGGAGTGGTTCACGTCGAGTTACAGCAACGGCAACGGAGCTTGCGTCGAGGTGGCGTTCGTCCGTTCCAGCCACAGCAACGGCAACGGCGAGTGCGTCGAGGTGGCCGATCTCGGTGGCGCGGTCGCCATGCGCGACAGCAAGGACGCGGCGGGCCCGGTGCTGACCAGCACCGTTGACGGATGGAAGGCATTCATCGCCGGTGTCGTCAGCGAGGAGTTCGGTCAGGCGTAGGCAGAGGTCCTCGACAACACATAACGCGCCCCCGTGTCCGGCGTGCCGGACTGCGGGGGCGTGGTCGTGTCGCCCCGGCCGTCTACCCGCGTGCTCCATCGTGCGCGAGGAGTCCCACCGCATGGGACCGGATGCGCACGAAGGTCCGACGCGGCCATGCCAAACCGCCGTTGGTAGGGCATCGCGAGCGCGGGACGGGCCCGGCGCTCCGCTTCGGAGCGTCGGGCCCGTCGTCGCGTGCCTCGTCAGCCCGTCATCTCACCGGGGTGAAGTCCCGCGCCCCGATGTAGTCCGGGCGGGGGACCGGCGCGGCGAACGGCTCGACCGCCGCGTTCTCCACGCTGTTGAACACGATGAAGACGTTGCTGCGCGGGTACGGCGTGATGTTGTCGCCCGAGCCGTGCATGCAGTTGCAGTCGAACCAGGTGGCCGCGCCGGCCTTGCCGGTGAACAGCCGGATGCCGTGCTCGCCCGCCATCGAGGTCAGCGCCTCGTCGGACGGCGTGCCCGCGTCCTGCATCTGCAGCGACTTCTTGTAGTTGTCCTTCGGCGTCTCACCGGCACAGCCGAGGAACGTCTTGTGCGAGCCCGGCATGATCATCAGGCCGCCGTTGGTGTCGTAGTTCTCGGTGAGCGCGATCGACACCGACACGGCCCGCATCCGCGGCAGCCCGTCCTCGGCGTGCCACGTCTCGAAGTCCGAATGCCAGTAGAACCCGCTCGCGCCGAAGCCCGGCTTGACGTTGATCCGGCTCTGGTGGACGTACACCTCGGAGCCCAGCAGCTGCCTGGCCAGGTCGGCCACCCGCGGGTCGCGCACCAGACCGGCGAAGACCGTGCTGAGCCGGTGCACCTCGAACACCGAGCGGATCTCCTGGGAGCTGGGCTCGATGATCGAACGCTCGTCGGCGCGGATCGCCGGGTCGCTGATCATGCGTTCGAGCTCGGCCCGGTAGATCCCGACCTCCTCGGGCGTGATCAGCTGGTCGAGCGCCAGGAACCCGTCCCGCTCGAAGCCGGCCAGCTGCCCGGTCTCGAGCGGCCCGGGGTCGCCGGGGTCCGACCAGACCACGGGGTCCTGCCGCGGTGTGGTCACCTCGGTGGCGCCGCGGGTGGGGTACAGGTCGGCGGTTCGTTCGGGTGCGGTGGTCATGAGTACTCCTTTCCTGCTCCTACGACGCCTCGGTGAGCAGCGGGTAGACGCCGTTCTCGTCGTGGTCCTCCCGGCCGGTGATCGGCGGGTTGAAGACGCACATCGCGCGGAAGTCGGTGATGGGGCGCAGCGTGTGCTTCTCGTGGCCGTCCAACAGGTACATCGTGCCCGGGCGGATCAGGTGCTTCTCGCCGGTCTCGTCGTTGGTGAGCTCGGCCTCGCCCTCCACGCAGTACACGGCCTCGATGTGGTTGGCGTACCACATCGAGGTCTCCGTGCCCGCGTAGAGCACGGTCTCGTGCAGCGAGAAGCCGACGCCCTCCTTGGCGAGGATGATGCGCTTGCTGCGCCAGGTTCCCGAGGCGGACCGCACATCTCGGTCGCTGCCCTCGATCTCGCTGATCGATCGGACGATCACAGTTTCTTCTTCCCTTCGGTCGTCTCGTGACGCGCGCCGTGCCGGTCGCCGTCGTGGACGGTGGTCAGTCGGTCTCCCGCACCGAGCGGGCCAGGACGCGCAGGCCCTCGTCCAGTTCCTCGGGCGTGATGGTCAGCGCCGGGAGGAGCTTGACCACCTCGCTCTCCGGCCCCGAGGTCTCCAGCAGCAGCCCCAGTTCGAACGCGCGCCGGCACACCGCGGAGGCCCGCGCATGGTCGGCGAACTCCAGGCCCCACACCATGCCGCGGCCGCGGTAGCTGGCGCCGGCATGGGCGTGCTCGGCGACCAGCGCGCGCAGGGTGACCTCGATCTGCTCGCCGCGGCTGAGGGTCTGCTTCTCCATCTGGTCGTCGGTCCAGTAGGTGTCGAGCGCGGCGGCAGCGGTGACGAACGCGGGGTTGTTGCCGCGGAAGGTGCCGTTGTGCTCGCCGGGCTCCCAGATGTCCAGCTCGGGCCGGAACAGCGTGAGCGACATGGGCAGGCCGTAACCGCTGATGGACTTCGAGACGGTGATGATGTCGGGCACGATGCCGGCCTCCTCGAACGAGAAGAACGGCCCGGTGCGCCCGCAGCCCATCTGGATGTCGTCCACGATCAGCAGCATGTCGTGGCGCCCGCACAGGTCGGCCAGGCCGCGCAGCCACTCCGCGCGCGCGACGTTGACGCCGCCCTCGCCCTGCACCGTCTCGACGATCACGGCGGCGGGCGTGTTGAGGCCCGAACCGGAGTCCTCCAGCAGTCGCTCCAGCCAGATGAAGTCAGGGGTCTGCCCGTCGAGGTAGTCGTCGAACGGCATCGGCGTGCCGTGCACCAGCGGGATGCCGGCGCCGGCCCGCTTGAACGAGTTGCCGGTGACCGCCAGCGCGCCCAGCGACATGCCGTGGAAGGCGTTGGTGAAGGAGACTATGGCCTCCCTGCCCTTGACCTTGCGTGCCAGCTTCAGCGCGGCCTCGACGGCGTTGGTGCCGGTGGGTCCTGGGAACATGACCTTGTGGTCCATGGACCGCGGCCGCAGCACCACGTCCCTGAAGGTCTCCAGGAAGGCGCGTTTGGCGGTGGTGGCCATGTCCAGGCCGTGGGTGACCCCGTCGCGCTCCAGATAGTCGAGCAGGGCTCGTTTCAGCACGGGGTTGTTGTGGCCGTAGTTCAGGGAGCCGGCGCCGGCGAAGAAGTCCAGGTAGGTATGGCCGTCCTCGTCGTACATGTAGCTGCCCTGGGCGCGGTCGAAGAGCGTGGGCCAGCCACGGCAGTAGCTGCGCACCTCCGACTCCACGCCCTCGAAGACGCTCAGATCGGGCTGGGTGATGGTCACGGCGTTCTCCAGGGTGTTGAGTTCCGCAGGTCCTAGGTCCAGTGGATTCAGGGGGACCGGGGTCTGGGCCGGGTCAGGGCCGGTGGGCCGTGAGTGGCCCGATGCGGTACAGCACCTCGGGCTCGTGGCCCGCTTCGGGGAAGGCGCCCGTGTCGAAGAGCACCTCGCGGGCCACCGCGGCCGAGTGCCGCTCCGCGAAGGACGTGAACAACCGGTGCGATGCCTTGTTACCGGGCGTGATGGTCGTCTCGATGGCGTCCACCCCGCACGTCGCTCCGGCCCGCAGGGCCAGGGCGTCCAGCATCGCGGCGGCCAGGCCCTGCCCGCGCCGGGACTGGTCGACGGCCACCTGCCAGATGAGCAGGGTGCGTGGCGCGTCGGGGCGGGTGTAGCCGGTGATGAAGCCGACCGGGGCCTGCAGGGAGTCCGTGGCGTCCCGGGCCACGATGGAGGTGGCGGCGTAGTCGCGGCACCACAACAGGTAGCTGTAGGGCGAGTTGAGATCCAGTACGCGGGAGTCGCGGGCAATCCGCCAGAGGACTGCTCCGTCCTCCGTGCGGGGACTGTCCAGCACCACTCCCGGGGGCGTATTCAGGTAATCGCTATCGACAGGTGCGTGGTTCGCTGGTGCGGGCGTCATGCATATCGAATTTACCGAGGGAAAGTTGATATCGCATTGGGAGGGGGGGTTAACAGGCCCGAGGTGATGTGTTATCGCGCGCAGGCGCGCAGGCGCAGGCGGCGGCGAAATCGACTGGTATGACCGTTAGTTACCGGACAAAGCGGGCGCGAGTGGAGAGTTTGTCACATTTGCGTAACGGAGTTGTGATGCTGCCGACCCCGTGCAGTGACGCTCAACATCACAAGAATGCCGGCGTTTAAGGCATCGGAAACGGGGCAGAAGCGGCTCGATACCTCCACTCTCCATTGCCCCGCAAACGTTCCGATGAATTGCCGGAGAAAATCTCAGGTACGGGGTCGGGCCTCAGTGCACTCAAGTGTGTTCGAGTGGTCCGATTGGGTTAGCGGGATTCGAAGTCGCCGCGTGCCGACACCGGGCCGTCGGGGCTCGTGCCCGCCACCCGGTAGGAGTCGTCGACGGTCGCGCGCGGGCCCTCGTTGTGGTCGTACTGTCCGGCGAACACATGTTCGCCCGGGGGGATCTCGGCGCCCTGGCGCAGCGTCCAGCGGAAGACCAGCGAGCCGTCCTCGGTGACCACGTCCAGGTCGAAGGCGTCGCTGGGCAGCGTCCGCCAGGCGCCGGTCGCCGCCACGCCGCCGTTCGCCGCGATGCGGAGCTCCAGCGTGAAGGCGCTCAGGGGGCTGCTGGTGCGGACCGTGACGTTTGTCTGCGACCAGTAGGGGTTGCTGCCCGGGTCCAGCTCGGCCCAGGCCCGTACCGCCGCGTCCCCGGGGTCCCCGGCGCCTCCGGTGCCGGTCGGGGCCGAGGGGTCCGCGGGTCGCGCCGTGGGCGCGGACGGCTGGTCGGCGGTCCAGGCCACGGCGGCCGAGGCGACCCCGACGGTGACCGTCAGGGCCGCCGCCGCCTCGACCACCCGGGCCCTGCCGCGGAACCGGCCGAGCCCTCGGCCGGTGACCTCCTCGTCGGACCGCCTCGCGCCGCCGGCCGCGCCGGACCCGCGGATGCCCCGCTCGACGCGCGCCAGCATCCGCTCGCGGTCGGGCTGGTGCGCGCGGGCCGCCGCGCGCAGCAGCTCGGCGGCGTCCGGGCGGTCCGACATTCAACTTCTCCGTTCGACGGGAGCGCTGGGGAGTACCCGGAGGGACTCGTGCGCGCCCCGTTCGTCCCGCCGGGCCGGAGTCTGCGTGAGCAGCCGCTCCAGCTCGGCGATACCGCGTGAGGTCTGGCTCTTCACGGTACCCACCGAGATGCCGAGGGCGCGGGCGGTCTCCCGTTCGGAGAGATCGAACGCGTGTCTCAGCACCACGCAGGCGCGTTTCCGGTACGGCAACCGGTTCAGGGCGGCGCGCACGTCGAGCACCGCCGGCACGTCGGGGCCCTCAGCGTGCTCCGTGTGTCTGGACCAGAACAGGGCGACGCGGCGCCGTTCGCGCGTCCTGCTGCGGATGCGCGAACGGGCGAGATTGGCCACCACCCCACGGGCGTAGGCCAGGGGATGGTTGGCGGCGCTCACGCGGTCCCAGCGGTGCCAGATGGCGACCAGGGCGTCGGCCGCCAGATCGTCGGGACCGTCCGCGCCATCGGCGTTGCCCAGCAAAAGGTGGGCAAGTCTGGACAGTTCGGCATGATGTTGCTCGAAGAAGGCGTGGAAGTCTTCGGTGGGGGTGGCCACGCCGGCCTCCTCGGTCTGCGGCTCGGGAACCTGTCGAAATCGTTCGACAGGTCGTGCAGTGTTCGTCCGTGCGTTCAAACCCCCAACGAATCTGGAGAGTAGCAGGGGATGCGTACGCTGCCGAGATGACCGACGGACCAGTGCTGCACATCCTGGGTCGGGTGCTGACGGGCCCGCGCCCCGAGACGGACGTCCTCGACGAGGTGTGGGTGGTGGGCGGCCGGATCAGCCTGCGCCGCCCCGCCGAGACCCGGGACGCGATCACCGTCACGGGATGGGCGCTGCCCGGCCTGGTGGACGCGCACTGCCATGTGGGACTGGACGCGCACGGCGCCGTGGACGAGGCGACCGCCGAACGGCAGGCGCTCGCCGACCGGGACGCCGGCGCGCTGCTGCTGCGCGACGCCGGCTCGCCGGCCGACACCCGCTGGATGGACGGGCGTTCCCACCTGCCGCGCCTCATCAGGGCGGGCCGGCACATCGCCCGCACCCGGCGCTACATCCGGGAGTACGCCCACGAGATCGAGCCGGAGCAACTCACGGCCCACGTCAGGCGCGAGGCCCGCCGCTCCGACGGCTGGGTCAAGCTCGTCGGCGACTGGATCGACCGGGAGCGCGGCGACCTGGCGCCGTGCTGGCCGCGCGAGGCCCTCGGGCCCGCGATCGCCGCCGCGCACGAGGAGGGCGCCCGGGTCACCGCGCACTGCTTCGCCGAGGATTCGCTGCGGGACCTGGTCGAGGCCGGAATCGACTGCGTCGAACACGCCACCGGGCTGACCGAGGAGACCATCCCGCTGTTCGTGGAGCGCGGGGTGGCCATCGTGCCGACCCTGAAGAACATCGACAGCTTCCCCTCCCTGGCCTTCGCCGGGGAGGCGCGGTACCCGCGCTGGGCCGACCATATGCGGCGCCTGCACGCCCGGCGGCACGACACCGTACGGGCCGCGTACGAGGCGGGTATCCCGGTCTTCGCCGGCACCGACGCCGGCGGCGGCCTGGCCCACGGGCTGATCGCCGGCGAGGTCGCCGAGTTGGTGGCCGCCGGCCTACCGCCCATCGAGGCGGTGTCCGCGGCCACCTGGCGGGCCCGGGAGTGGCTGGGCCGGCCGGGGCTCACCGAGGGCGCCCCCGCGGACCTCGTCGTCTACCCCGAGGACCCACGCCTCGACGTGCGCGTGCTGGCCCACCCGAGCCGCATCGTGCTGCGCGGCCGGATGGTCGGCTGACCTCGGCCGACTGGCCGCACGGCCCCGTATGGCCAGAACTCACCGAGGACCAACGGATAACAAGCGAAGGTCGCCGGATAAGTCGCAGATATGACCGTCTCCCTGATCCCCGGTGCGGTCCGACGACCGCGGCGTTAGGCGGAACGGTTCGGGCGAAGGGTCAACGCGCCGGGGTCGCTGACTCTCGGGTTTCCAGGAGGATCGAACGTGGCCGTCACCGAGCCATCCACGTGGACATGGAAAAAGAGCAGCTTCAGCACGAACGGCAACGAGTGCTGCGAGGTGGCGCGCACCGGTGGGGCGGTGCTGGTCCGGGATTCGAAGGTTCGCCGAGGGCCGGTGCTGCGGTTTCCGACGACGTCGTGGCGGGCCGCGCTGCCGGCGCTCCGCGCGACCGGAGGGGCCGTTTCCTGACCGTGCCGCGCGCCGGAAACGAACGGGAGAGGGGCGCCGTGAGGGCCAGCGCCGTGAGGGCCGGCGACGAACGGCGGCAGCCGGCCGCGTACGCGTTGCCGAGCTACTGCCTGGTCTCCGGCGCGGTCGCCACCGTCGCGGGGGCGGGTGCCTGGCTGCTCGCCGACGGCGTGACGGCTCGACTGGCGCTCTGGCTGGCCGTGGCCCTCGCCGTGGCGGGCGCCGCCGGCCTGTGGTGGATCCGTGGCCCGGCTACAGCTCGCCGTCACGTGCTCGGCCCGGTTCGCCCGTCCCTTCGTCCGCCCTGGTGCCCCGCCGCCCCAGCAGGCGTCCCCCCGCGAGCGTGACGGCCGCGGTGACCAGGCTCGCGCCGACCACGCTCAGGGCCGGCCAGACCGCCGCCGGCACGTTCACGTCGATGCCCCGGGCGGCGTGCACCACGATCACCAGGGACACGGTGAGCGCGGCGATCTTGGCCACGAACCGCCGTATACCCCACCGGTTCCGGCTGCGCTCCAGCCGGATGAGCCGCTCGAGGGCGGCCTCGTCACCCATGGCGTGGCGGGTGATGTCGTGGGGGGTCGACGCGTAGGCGACCTGATCCGGCCCATTCGGCGGAGGCACGGGGGACACGCCGTCCGCCGGCTGGACCTCTGGTCTGCTGAAGTCCGACATCGGAACCAGTGACTCCCTCCCCCGCCGGCGTGCCCGCCCGCGTCAACTCGTGCCGAGATCCTCCAGAGCCCGGTCGATCAGCTCGGCCGTCGCCGCGTCGCTCAGCGCACGCGTGTCCAGGTGCTCGAAGCACTCCTGGTAGGCGGCGATCAGTTCGAGGTCGTCGCGGCTGGCCAGGATGCCCGTGAGGGACTCCACGTTGACCAGATCCTCGTCGTCCTCGAAGCTCAGCAGCGTGAAACTGCCCGCCGTGCTGTAGTGCGCTCCGGCGGTGAAGGGGAGCACCCGCAGGCGTACCCGGTCCTGGGCCATGCGCTCCCTGACGTGCTCAAGCTGCCGACGCATGACGGTCGGGTCGCCGATCCGCCGACGGATGGCCGCCTCGTCGAGGATGAAGTACGTCTCGGGACCGCCCATCTCGTCGAAGAGGCGCCGCTGACGTGCCGCGCGGAGCTCGGCGATGCGCCGGGCCACCTCGGGCTTTCCGTCGGGTTCCATCAACGCCAGGGTGTAGTCGGTGGTCTGGAGGAAGCCGGGGAAGTGGATCGGGTGGAAGGCACGTATCGTCTTCGCCGCCCCCTCGTACCCGAGGTAGAGGGCGAACTTCGGATCGATGACCTCCTTGTACTCGGCCCACCAGGACTGCCCCTTGCTGCGCCTGGCCGCCTCCGTCAGGGACGAGACCCGCTCGGGGTCGTCCACCCCGTACTCCTGGAGCAGCGCCCGCAGGTCGGTCACGGACAGCCCGACCGTGCCCTTCTCGATGCGGATGATCTTCGAGACCGACCACTCCAGGGCGTCCGCGGCCTGATGCTGCGTCAGGCCGCTCTTGTCCCGTGCTCTGCGCAGCTCCGCGCTCAGCCTGCGGCGATTGATGGCCGGGTCGTCTGCCCTGGACATGGGGAGCTCCTTCACGGACGTGGGGGCGGTATGAGCCAAGGTCCACCTAACTAAGTGCTACCTCACTAAGTGCCACCTAACTAAGGGAAGGCTTACATAACGCCTGTAGTCGAACTGCTAGTTTCAGTATGACATGTGGCATTCCGCGAAGTGATGCCCGCCGTGGGCCATTTCCGGCCGTTGTGCCGGCTGGCCGTGGGAGCGGGGTGCCGCCATGCTGGGAGGTATGCGTCGGCGCACGACGGCGGCCGTTGCCGCCAGCACGTTGCTCGCCACGGGGGCGGTCACGCTCGCCGCGGGCCGATGGGCCAGCGGCGCGGCACTGGGCACCGCCTCCCGTTTCCCGCGCCCGGCCGGCTTCGCCGGGCCTCGGCTGACGGTGCACGGCGTGGCCGCCGGGCGGGTCACGCTCACCCGGTCGCTGGACTCACAGCTGCCGGGCACCTTCGCCATCGCCTCCAGCACAAGACACGCCGTGGTCGGCCCCGTCCTGGACGTCGACAGCGACCCCGACACGGTGGTGCGCCGCCTGGAGCGGGTCACCCTCGGCGAGTTGCTACCAGGCGCCACCGTGGCGCTCACCCCGCAGCTGCACAGCGGGGACCCGCGCATGACCCTCGGCATCCCGCACGCCGACGTGGAGATCCCCGGCGAGGACGGCCCGCTGCCCGCCTGGTTCGTGCCCGGCGAACGCGACACCTGGGTGATCGCGCTGCACGGCCTGGGCGCCACCCGCGAACACCCGCTGAACCTCGTCCCGTTCCTGCACCGGCACGCCCTTCCCGTGCTGCTGCCCGGCTACCGCGGCGACCCCGACGCGCCGCGCCCGCGATCCGGCGTGAGCAGGCTCGGCGCGGCGGAATGGCCCGACGCCGACGCCGCGCTGCGGTACGCCATCAGGAACGGCGCCCGTCGCCTGGTGCTGTACGGCTGGTCCACCGGCGGCACGATGGCCCTGTATGCCGCCGCCCAGTCGCCGCTGCGCGGGCGGATCAGCGGCATCGTGCTCGACTCGCCGGTGCTGGATCCCGCCGCGACCGTGCGGGCGCTGGCCGCGCACCGCGGGGTGCCGGGGCCGCTGGTGCCGCTGGCGGTGAGCGCTGCCCGGGCCAGAATCGGCCTCGACGGCGGCCAGGCGGCGGGCACGGGGACGAGCACCGGCCCCGGCGCCCGGCCACGTACCACCGCCGCGCGCTCCGACCACGCGCTCGACGGCCCGCCCGACCACCCCACCGGGCCGCGCGGCGCGCCCCTGCCGGTCCTGCTGCTGCACGGCCCCGACGACACCATCGCCCCGTTCGCCGCCTCCCGTGAGCTGGCCGCGCGGCACGCCGACAGCGTCGTGCTGCACACCGTGCGCCGGGCCCAGCATGCCGCGATGTGGAACGCCGACCCACAGGCGTACGAGGAGACGCTGGGACGTTTCCTCACCCCGCTCATGTGAGGCTCTGTGCGGGGAGTTTGGGCTTTCGGACCCGAAGGCGTGAAACTGCTCACGTGACGTCCCGAACTCCGCGTGAGCCCCGGTTGCGACTTGTCCCCCAGACGGCGTCCCCCCGCGCCTCCGCAGCCGGCCGCCCCGGCCCCGGCCGACGCACCCCCGCGCCCCCCAACGACGCCGTGCCACGCCCCCGGCTCGCCCGGCAGGCGCGCGCCCAGCTCGCGGAGGCGGTGCGGCTCGCGCGATGGGCGGAGCGCACCGGCACCTCACCCGAGGCCGCCGGCCGGGAGGCCGCGGCCGAGCTCGGGCTGACCCAGAGCCAGGTCAGCGACCACTGGGGGCGCGCCCGCCTGGCGGGTCTCGTGGAGTACGGTGCCGACGGCGCGGACGGCGGCACCGTCAGGGCCGGGTGGCGGCTGCGCGCCTGGGAGGAGGACGACACGGCGGCGCTGCGCGGCTGGGTCGCCCTCTTCGACGCCTGGTCGCTGGCCCGCCCTGCCCCGCCGGACGCCGAGCCCGGCGCGGTGGCCGAGGTGGTCGCCGCGGTGCCGCAGCTGCTGTCCGTGATGCAGCTGTCCGACGGCCCGGTGACCGCCGCCGGCCTCGTCGACCTGCTGCGGCAGCGGATCGGCGAGCTCCGTGCCGAGCGTCCCGCCGAGGAGACCAGACCCGGACCCGAGGAGATAGCGCCCGACCCCGAGGACGCGGCTCCCGCCACCCCCCGAGCCCCACACGCCCCGACGGCCGGCGACGCGGACGACGCCGAACTGGTCCGCCTGCTGGGCTGGGCCCTGGACGCGCTGGCCGCCGTGGGCGCACTCACCCTGCACGCGCGCGGCACCCGCCCGGTCCGGGCCCGGCTGACCGCCCTGGGCGGCTGGGCGATGTGGACCAAGCTGGAGCACATCTGCATCGCCGCGCAGAGCCCGGCCGGCAACATCGAGCAGTCCGCCGTGGACATGCTGCGCGGCTGCGCCACCCTGACGCCGGGCCCGGCCCGCGCCGAGTACCGGGCCTGGCTCGCCGCCCGGCCCTCGGGGCCCGCCGTCACCGAGCTGCTGGACGCCGCCCGCGGCGAGGACGCCCTGATCCGCGGCCTGGCCTTCGAGGCGCTGAAGGTCGTCGGCGCCCCCGCCCAGGCCGCCGTCCGGGCCGTCGCCGAGGAGTCGATGCTGCGCCCGTACGCGCTGCTGTGGCTCGCCGACCACGAGGGCGGGGACCCGCGGGACGGCACGGACTCCACGATCGGCGTGCTGACCCGCGAGGAGGCCACCTGGCTGTGGGTGGACACCGCCTCGGCCGCGCAGGAGAACGGCGCGGAACGACTGCTGCTCGACCACCTCGACGCCGCCCGGCAGACGACCATCGCCGAGCTCGTCGACGAGATCCGGACGTGCGGTCACCCCCGCACCGTCCAGGTGCTGCTGGCGCTCGCCGCCGCCCACCCGGAGCCGGCGCTCGCCCGGCGCATCAGGCGGGCGGCCTTCCAGCTGCACACCGGAGGGAGCTGAGGCGGGAAAACGGCTTGCGCTCCGCCGCTAGAATGACCGCATGGACACATCGCTCCTCGTGCATTAGCGGACGTACCCACGCGCAGTCCCGCCCTTGCCCGTACGTCCGCCCCCTGTGCTGCCTGGAGTTCGTCCGTGATCACCGCCACTGGCATCGAGTTGCGCGCCGGCGCCCGCATCCTCCTCGAGCCCACCTCCCTCCGCATCTCCCGCGGCGACCGCATCGGCCTGGTCGGCCGCAACGGCGCCGGCAAGACCACGCTCACCCGCTGTCTGGCCGGCGAAGGACTGCCGGCCGGCGGCCAGGTGATCCGCGGCGGCGAGGTCGGCTACCTGCCCCAGGACCCGCGCACCGGCGACCTGGACGTGCTGGCCCGGGACCGGATCCTGTCCGCGCGCGGCCTGGACACCGTGCTGCGCGGCATGCGGCAGGACGAGCAGGGGATGGGCAGCGGCCTGACCACCACCCGCGAGCGCGCCATGCGGCGCTACGAGCGGCTGGAGACCGAGTTCCTCAGCAAGGGCGGCTACGCGGCCGAGGCCGAGGCCGCCACCATCGCGGCCAGCCTGGGGCTGCCCGAACGGGTGCTTGAGCAGCCGCTGCACACGCTCTCCGGCGGCCAGCGGCGCCGCGTCGAACTGGCCCGCATCCTGTTCTCCGACGCCGACGTGCTGCTGCTCGACGAGCCGACGAACCATCTCGACGCCGACTCCATCGTCTGGCTGCGCGACTTCCTGAGGACCTACCGGGGCGGCCTGGTGGTGATCTCGCACGACGTCGCACTGATCGAGACGGTCGTCAACAAGGTCTTCTACCTCGACGCCAACCGCGCGCAGATCGACCAGTACAACATGGGCTGGCGCCAGTACCTGGTGCAGCGCGAGGCCGACGAGCGGCGCCGCAAGCGCGAGCGCGCCAACGCCGAGAAGAAGGCCGCCGCACTGCACGCCCAGGCCGACAAGATGCGCGCCAAGGCCACCAAGGCCGTCGCCGCGCAGAACATGGCCCGCCGCGCCGAGCGGCTGCTCGCCGGCCTGGAGGGCGAGCGGCAGCGCGACAAGGTCGCCAAGCTGCGCTTCCCCGACCCGGCGCCGTGCGGCCGCACCCCGCTCACCGCCGAGGGCCTGTCGAAGTCCTACGGCTCGCTGGAGATCTTCGCCGACGTCTCGCTCGCCATCGACCGGGGCTCCCGGGTCGTCATCCTCGGCCTCAACGGCGCCGGCAAGACGACGCTGCTGCGGCTGCTGGCCGGGCTCGACAAGCCCGACACCGGCGAGGTCAGCCCGGGCCACGGCCTGAAGCTCGGGTACTACGCCCAGGAGCATGAGACGCTCGACCCGGACCGCACGGTGCTGGAGAACATGCGCTCGGCCTCGCCCGACATGGACCTGGTGGACATCCGCAAGACGCTGGGCTCCTTCCTGTTCTCCGGCGACGACGTGGACAAGCCCGCGCGGGTGCTGTCCGGCGGCGAGAAGACCCGGCTGGCCCTGGCCACCCTGGTGGTCTCCTCGGCCAACGTGCTGCTGCTCGACGAGCCGACCAACAACCTGGACCCCGCCAGCCGCGAGGAGATCCTCGGGGCGCTGCACACCTTCGCCGGCGCGGTGGTGCTCGTCACCCACGACGAGGGCGCCGTGGACGCGCTCCAGCCGGAGCGGATCATCCTGCTGCCCGACGGCGTCGAGGACCTCTGGAGCCAGGACTACGCGGACCTCGTCGCGCTCGCCTGAGGCCCGTCGGGCCCGGCGCCGCCGCCCGCGGCCCGGCGGATGTGATCACCCGCGATGGATCATTCGGCCGAACCCCGTTCCGTCATCTGTGTGAAGGCGGCTGGTACCCCGGCGTGTCCGCTGGGTCGCGCCGGCGGGCCGTCGTGCGGCGGCCCACCGCCCGCCCTGCCCGCCGCGCACCCTGGCTGACCTGCCCGTTCGGCCGGCGCGGCGCACCGCTGGGCCGCCCGCCGGCGCGCGCGGCCCCGCCGGGCGCCCCCACACCAACCCCGGACAGCAGTCCGCTTGTCGTACGGACCTTTGCGCATGGGTGGCCAGGAAACCGGATAGGGGTGATCATGAGAGTCCAGAGCGCACTTCCCACGAGGAGGCACGGGTGGCCGAGACTCTGAAGAAGGGCAGCCGGGTGACCGGGCCCGCGCGCGAAAAGCTCGCGGCAGATCTGAAGCGCAAGTACGAGGCGGGGCAGAGCATCCGCTCGCTGGCCGAGGAGACCGGTCGGTCGTACGGGTTCGTCCACCGCATGCTCAGCGAGGCCGACGTGACGCTCCGCGGGCGCGGTGGTGCCACGCGCGGCAAGAAGGCCACGACGGCATCCTGAGCGCGGCGTGCGTCCCCCGTGCCGGTTACCCTGCGGTGGTAAATACCGATGGGTAACTTCTCGGAGGGCCGATGAACCTGCTCGACCGTGACGGCGTGCGCGTCACCGTGCGCGACGCCGTGGCCGCCGTCACGCTCACGATCGGCGACAAGCGCAACGCCCAGACCCCCGCCCTGTGGCGGGCACTGGCCGAGACCGGCCGGCTGCTGCCCGGCGACGTGCGGATCGTCGTGCTGCGCGGCGAGGGTCCCTCCTTCTCCGCCGGGCTGGACCGGCGGGCCCTGACGCCCGGCGGGATCGAGGGCGAGCCCGGGCTCCCCGAGCTGGCCAGGCTGCCCGAGGCCGAACTCGCGGAGACCATCGCCGGCTACCAGGAGGCGTTCACCTGGTGGCGCCGCGGTGACCTGGTCACGATCGCCGCCGTGCAGGGGCACGCGATCGGTGCCGGATTCCAGCTCGCCCTGGCCTGTGACCTGCGGGTCTGCGCCGAGGACGTGCAGTTCGCGATGCGCGAGACCTCGCTCGGCCTGGTGCCCGACCTCGGCGGCACCCACCCACTGGTGGCGCTGGTCGGCTACCCGCGGGCCCTGGAGATCTGCGCCACCGGCCGCGCGGTGCACGCCGCCGAGGCGGAGCGCATCGGGCTGGCCAACCTCGTCGTGCCGGCCGCCGCCCTCGACGCGACCGTGGACGACCTGACGGCGGCGCTGCTGGCGGCCCCGCGGGACGCGCTGATCGAGACCAAGGCCCTGCTACGCGCCGCCGGAACCCAGGACTACGACGCCCAGCGCGCCGCCGAACGCGCCGCACAGTCCCGCCGCCTCCGCGACCTCGCAGGCCTCGCCGAATAGCCGCACGAACCGCTTCCCGCGGGCTCGCCGGGCCGCGGGCCGCGCCGGTGGCGCGGGCGCCGTGGTGGGGGTGCGGGCGATGGGGTTCCTCGACCACCGCGACGGGGTGATCGAGGAGGAAGGTGGGCCCCACTGTGCGACCGGGACGACCCGGGCTGCTCGCCGGGGCCACGGGACGCACGGCCCCGTTGGGACGGTGGGTCGGGGCCCGGCCGTGTCGGAGCTCCGTGACCTGCCGCCCGATCCCAGCGCTCCAGCCCGCCCGGCCACGGCCCGGCCGCCCCAGGGCTCCCGGTGGTTGAGCGTGATCAGCAGCTTGGGCCGGTGTCCGCACCAGCGATCCGGGCCCTCATTCGGTGACTGGCCGGGGTGCCTCGTCGGCCAGGTGGGTGACCAGGAGGGAGACGACGACCGGGTCGGCCGATGTGGCCGCCGCGGCCTCGGCCGCGGCGGTCCGCGCGTCGCGGACCACGTCGAGCGTGCGACGCCCGGCATCCAGCACCAGCTGCAGCCGCACCAGCCGTCGCGCCGGCCCTTCGGCGCCCCCGCCGGTGGGCACGATCCGCGGCATGGCGGTCCTGGGGAGCCACGGCAGCGCCTCCGACAGCCCGAGCACCCCGGGCACCGCGAGCACCGCCTCGGCCACCGGATCGCCGGACGGCTCGCCGAGGGCCGGGCGGTCCGGCTCTGTCGGCGCGGCGGGCTCCGCGGCGACCCCGCCCGGCTCCGCCTCGTCGAGCAGCGCCACCACATGCACGTCCACCGCGGAGACCGTCAGTCCGACGCGCTCCGCCGCGGCCCCGGCCAGTGCCGCCCGCACCGCGGCCGCGTGCTCGGGGAGCGGTCTGGTCATCCCCACCGCGCACTCCGCCGCGATCCGCAGCGGCCCCGGTGGCAACCCGCTGGGCGGCGGTGGCACCACGGGCGCGGCCGCCGTCCCCGGCTCCGCCAGCGCCAGCCGCAGGCCGCCCACCCGGGCGTCGGGAACCGCGCCGGCCACCGCCCGCCGCAGCACCCGCGCGGCGGCGCGTTCCGCCAGCCACGCGCCGTCCTCGGGCGCTCCGAGCGCCACCAGTCTGCCGAGGCTCAGCTGCTCCCTGACCGCCTCCACCAGCCGCCCGTCCGCGGTCATGCGTCTCGTCTCCGTCCGCCGTGCGTCCCGCCGCCCGCCCCCCCGTGCGAACCGGCCGGACCTGGGTACAGCATGTCCTACGCGTCGACGCGCGCCCTCCCCCGGGCCCACGGGGGCCTGGGAGGTGCCCCATCCGGGCGCCCGGCCCGGTCCCGGGCGCGCGAACACGCTTACTGTGGCACAGGGAGCGGCGGGCGGTGACCGTCGCCCGAAGGGAGTGATGGCGAAGTGACCGACACGGACACCGACACGGGGACGGCGACCGAGTTCCCGGTACCGGCCAGGGCGCTGGGCACCCGCCGGGGCACGGGCGACCCCGCCACCCGCGGGCGCACCACCATCGCCGACGGCGTGGTGGCGAAGATCGCCGGCATGGCGGCGCGCGACGTGGTCGGCGTCCACGCCATGGGCAGCGGCCTGGCCCGCACGTTCGGCACGGTCAGGGACCGGGTGCCGGGCGGCAGCAAGTCGGCGACCCGTGGTGTGAAGGCCGAGGTCGGCGAGGTGCAGACCGCGCTCGACGTGGAGATCGTCGTCGAGTACGGCGTGTCCATCGCCGACGTGTCGCGCACCGTGCGGGAGAACGTCATCTCCGCGGTGGAGCGGATGACCGGCCTCGAGGTCGTGGAGGTCAATATCAACGTGGGTGATGTCAAGCTGCCCGAGAGCGAGGAAGATGACGAAGAACGGCCGCCGTTGCAGTAGCCGGAAGCCTCGCTGAGTCAAGGAGCGGACAATGAGCATGGCGGTGGCCGGCATGATCGCCGGCATGGCGTTGGGCTTCGCCGGATATTTCGGCGGATTCGCGGCCTTCCTGTTGGTGGCCGCGCTGGGAGCCATCGGCTTCCTCGTCGGCAGGTTCGCCGACGGCGACCTGGAGCCCGGAGACTTCTTCCGCCCCAGGGAGCGCGACGACGAGCGGCGGCGGTGACCCGATGGAACCCGTGGTGCCCGCGGCGGAGCGCGGCGCGACGCGCATCGCCGAGCAGGTGATCGCGAAGCTCGCCATCCAGGCCGCCAAGGAGGCCCTGGTCACGGCGGCCGCCCCGGCGCCCGCGGCGTCGCCGCGCCGCGGTGGCTGGCCGCAGGCCACGGCGATGCTGCGCCGCCCGCCGAACGCCGACGGCACCGGCGGACTGGCGAGCATCCGTGTCGCCGTGGAGCTCGGCTACCCGTCGGACATCGGCGCGCAGTGCCGCGCGGTGCGGCGTCAGATCAGCCGGCGGATCAAGGAGTTGGCCGACATGGACACGGCCGACGTGATCGTGGACGTGGAACGGCTGCGCTCCACCCATTTCGACGGGCGTGGACCCGGTTCCGGGAGAGTCAGGTGAGCGCGGGATGAACGACGAGCCGGGCGGCGGACCGCCCGCGCCCACGCTGGAGAAGTCGGAGCCGGAGACCGGTCGGGGAGCGTCGACGGAGCTGGACGGGGAGCGGGGCCCGGCCATGGCCCAGTCCGCCTCGGCGGCCCGGTACGAGCCTGACGGCCGGCAGGAGGGGCCCGCCCGCCGCTTCTGGTCGCCGCGCCGGGTCCCGGCCACCCTGGTCGGCGCGGTCCTGCTGGGCGGCTGCGGCCTGCTGCTCTACGACGTCACCGCGGTGCGGGCCGACCGCCCGGCCGCCGAGTGGCGGCGGGATGTGGCCGACGGCCTGGCCACCCGCACCCTGGACGACGGCTGGGTGGTGTTCGGGGCGGTGCTCGCGATGCTGCTCGGGATCTGTCTCGTGGTGCTCGCGGTGGCCCCGGGGCTGCGCGCCCTGCTGCCGATGCGGCTGGACGGCGATGACCTGCGGGCCGGGATCGAACGGCGCGCCGCGGCCGTGGTGCTCAGAGACCGGGCCATGGACGTCTCCGGGGTACGGACCGTCCGGGTGACGGTCGGCCGGCGCCGGGTGCGGGTCCTGGCGGAGGCGCATTTCCGCGACCTGGACGAGGTCAGGGCGGACCTGGACCGGGTGCTCGACCACGGCATCGGGGAGCTCGGGCTGGCCCGCCAGCTCGCGCTGGCCGTGCACGTGAGCCGCCCGGTGAGACGCTGAGAGATCGGGGGAGAGCATGCTGCGGATCGTCAACCGGGTGCTGATGGGCCTGTGCGGCCTCGTACTCCTGGGCTTCGGCCTGGCGGCCACGATGGCCGCGCTGGACCTGCCGCGTCGCTGGGGGTTCACACCGCCGTCCTGGTGGTCCTGGCGCGGCCCCGACGACGTGCTGTTGACCCGCGCCGACCGCGTCCAGTGGCGGGCCGAGGGCTGGTGGTGGCCGGTGGTCATCGGGGGCCTGTCCGTGCTGGTCCTGCTGTCCCTGTGGTGGCTGCTCGCCCAGCTGCGGCGGAAGCGGCTCACGGAGGTGCTGGTGGACAGCGGCGACGGCGTCGGCGCGCTGTTGCGCGGCCGGGCGATGGAGGAGGTGGTGACGGCGGAGGTGGAGACACTGCCCGGCGTCGAACGCGCCCGGGTCACGCTGGTCGGACGCCGTAACCAGCCACGCGCCCGGGTGGGTCTGCTGCTCGCGCCCCAGGCACACCCGGGCGACGCGGTCCGCCGGCTGCGCGCCGAGGCGCTCGAACACGCCCGCGTCTCCGCCGGCCTCCCCACCCTCCCCGCCGAGGTCCGCCTGAGCTCCGCCAAACACGCGGCCGAACGCGTCAGCTGACGCGGCCGCCCGGCCCTCCGCCGCCGGAGCAGGACGACCAACGGTGCTCGGCCAGGGCCGGCCGTGGCGGGCACACAGACGGCGGACGCGCTGTTCGTGCACGGCGGGGAACAGGCGGGGAGGCGCCCGGATCGGTGCTACCCGGCGAGGGCGGTCGTGGAGTGAGGCCGCCGGGGCCGCCGTGCGCCTGGTTCGACCGGGAGCCGTGTCCGAAGCGACGGTTGTGGCCGCGAGGCCCGGCTGGGGGAACGTCTGCTCTCCGGGTGACGGCGGCCGTGGCCTCGGCGAGTCAGGGGCATCCGCTGCGGTGCCTGGCCGGGCGCGGGGCCGGACGGCGGTGGGTCAGAGCCGGGCGGCGGCCGTATCGGAGGCGGGTTCGAGGGCGCCGTTCCCGTCCCCCTCGGTGCCGTCCGCGTCGTTCCCCGCCGCCTCGCCGTCTCCGCGCTGGCCGTCACCACCGCTCGCGCCGGCCTTGGCGCCTCCGGCGCCATGCGCGCCTTGCGTCTGCTGGTCGCGGAGTTCACGGCGGAGGAGCAGGATCCAGCCGACAGGGACGCCGGCGGTGAAGAGCCACCACTGGATGGCGTACGCGAAATGCGCCCCGATGCTGGTGTGGTCCGGCTCGGGCAGCGGCTCCGGGCGGCTGCCGCCGCCCCCGCCACCCCCGGCCGCCGGCGGCGCGGTGTCCGTGAGCTCCAGGTAGCCGCCCAGCATCGGCGTGTCCAGCTCCGCGCCCACCTGCTCGGCGCTGATGAGCATCACCATGCCCTCGGGCAGCCCGGAACGGTCCCGGATGCCGGTCGTGTCGCTGGTCTCGTCGACCATCAGCCGGCCGGTCACCGTCACCTCGCCGGCGGGCGGCGCGGTCACCTCGGGCGCCCGCGTCGGGTCGTTGCCCGCCGGGACCCAGCCGCGGTTGACGAGGATGCCGCTGCCGTCCTCCTGGATCAGCGGGGTCAGCACGTAGTACCCGACCGAACCCGCGTCGTTGGCCCGCTGCCGCGCCAGCACCTCGCCCTCTGCCTGGTACTCGCCAGTGGCCGTCACGGGCCGGTACCGGTCGTCCGGCTCTGGTTCGCCGCCCACCTCGGTCAGCTCGGCCATCGGGACCTTGGGGCTGTCCAGGCTGCCGGCGATCAGGTCGTTGCGCTCGACCCGCTGTTCGTGCCGGTGCAGCTGCCAGAAGCCCAGCCACACCATGGTCGGGATCAGGCCCAGCGCGACGAGCGTGAGGATCACCCACTGCCGCGACAGCAGAAAGCGGTACACAGCCCCCGACCGTACCCGAAGCCGGCTATCCCTCCTGCGCCGGGGCCACGTCGCCCAGCAGCCGGGTGAAGACCGCCTCGTCCACCACCGGGGTCCCGAACGACCTGGCCCTGGCCACCTTGGCGGTCGCCGCCTCCGGATCGTTGGTCACCAGCAGGCTCGTCAGCCGGGACACCACGGGCGCCACCTGCAGGCCGGCCGCCGCCGTCCGGTCCTCCAGCAGGTCCCGCTCCACCGAGGTGTCCCCGGAGAACGCCACGCGCATCCCCTGCATCAGCCGCCCGCCCGGCTCCCACCGCCCCGGATTGGGGTACGGGCACGGCGGGCGCCGCCGCGTCGCGCGCCGGCCGCCGCGCCAGGTCCGGTCGCGGCGCGTCCGATCGCCGTCCTCCGCCTCGCCCGCCGACGGATCGGGCAGCTCCGTCCACACGGTCAGCGGCCGGCACGCGAGCAGCGGCAGCGGCAGCCGGGCGCCGGCGGCCCGGTGCAGGCTCGGCCGGAACACCTCGGCCAGCACCCGGGCGTCGTCCAGCGCGTGGTGCGCGCGCCGCTGCGCCACCCCGAAGTACGCCGCCAGGGTCTCCAACTTGTGGTTCCGCAGCGGCAACGCGAGGGCCTTGGACAGCTTGATGGTGCACAGCCGGTGCTCGACCGGGGCCGCGCCCTCGGCCCGCGCGTACTCCCGGGCGATCATCGCCCAGTCGAACTCCGCGTTGTGCGCCACCAGGACGCGGCCGGCCAGCCGGTCCGCGAGATCCCTGGCGATCTCGGGAAACAGCGGCGCGTCCGCGAGCATGTCGGCCGTCAGTCCGTGGATCCAGGTGGGTCCGGGATCGCGCTGCGGGTTGACCGCCGTGTACCAGTGGTCCTCGACCTCGCCCCTGGCGTCCAACTGGTAGACCGCGGCCGAGACGATCCGGTCGTCCCGGGAGAGCCCGGTCGTCTCGACGTCGACCACGGCGTATCCGGCGGGATAGCCGGAGGGCCACGAGCCGGAGACGGACTGCTGTTCGGGCGCCTGCGTCGCGGCTGCCTGGTGGTCTTCAAGCATGGTCCCTGAGGATACGGGGCGCCACCGACAGCGCCCGCCACACGCCCCGGAGTTGACGCCTGGCCAGCTCCGACCCACGGGCTCGCCCCCGTATGAAGGGCCGGGGCCTGTCAGACCCGTGCCGTAGGCTGCTCAGCAGCCGTTCCCACCGGGCTCGTAGGTCGGAGGTCCTCGCATGCTGCTCGACACCTACGGTCGGACCGCCACCGATCTGCGGGTCTCGTTGACCGACCGCTGCAACCTGCGCTGTACGTACTGCATGCCCGAGGAGGGGCTGGCCTGGTTGGCCAAGCCGGACCTGCTCACGGACGACGAGGTGGTTCGCCTGGTGCGCGTCGCGGTGACGGAGCTGGGCGTCACCGAGGTGCGGTTCACGGGCGGCGAGCCGCTGCTGCGCCCCGGCCTGGTCGCCATCGTGGCGCGCTGCGCCGAGCTCCGCCCGCGCCCCCAACTCTCCCTCACCACCAACGGCATCGGCCTGGAGCGGGTCGCCGGCCAGCTGCGCGAGGCCGGCCTCGACCGGGTCAACGTCTCGCTGGACACGGTCGATCCGGAGACGTTCCACCGGATCACCCGGCGCCGCCGACACGGCGACGTGCTGCGCGGCCTGACCGCCGCCAAGGCCGCGGGACTCACCCCCGTCAAGGTGAACGCGGTGCTGATGCCCGGGCTGAACGAGGCGGAGGCGCCCGAGTTGCTCGCCTGGGCCCTGGAGCACGACTACGAGCTGCGGTTCATCGAGCAGATGCCGCTGGACGCGCAGCACGGCTGGCAGCGCGAGCGGATGGTCACCGCGGGGGACATCCTGACGTCGCTGCGGACCCGCTTCGCCCTCACCCCGGAGGACGACGGCACGCGCGGTTCGGCCCCGGCCGAGCGTTGGCTGGTCGACGGCGGGCCGGCGCGGGTCGGCGTCATCGCCTCCGTCACCCGCCCGTTCTGCCGCGCCTGCGACCGCACCCGGCTGACCGCCGACGGTCAGGTGCGCACCTGCCTGTTCGCCCGTGAGGAGTCCGACCTGCGCGGCCCGCTGCGCGCCGGGGTCGGCGACGCCGAGCTGGCGGCCCGCTGGCGGGCCGCGACGTGGGGGAAGAAGGCCGGGTCGGGCCTGGACGAGCCGGAGTTCCGCCAGCCGGGCCGCCCGATGTCAGCCATCGGCGGCTGACCGCCGCCACTCCTCCAGCGGCACCACGTCCTTCAGGAACCCGCGCACCCCGAGGAACTGCCCGAGATATTCGCGGTGCTCCTCGCACGCCACCCAGGTCTTGCGCCGCTCAGGTGTGTGCAGCTTGGGGTTGTTCCAGACGAGCACCCATACGGCGGCGGCGCGACACCCCTTCGCCGAGCAGACCACCGGGCCGTCCGTGGATTCACCGAACACCGAATCCATCCAACTTCCTCATGTGCCTCACGGGATGAACATGGCGACGCCGGGCGGCCACGGGGGGAGCCGCCCGGCGTCGGTCCGTCGCTCCGACGGGGGATACGGAGCGCTCTTGAAGTATGACATGCAACGCCGCACCCGCGGCACCGGAAGCGCTCAAATCATCTGAGGATTTCTTGAGCTTTCTCGGCGGAGGACTCAGCTCCGCTTGTGATCATCATCCTCGGCGTCCCGCTCCGACGGCGGCAGCGCATCGTGGGAGGTGCTGGTGAGGAAGGTGGAGGGCAGCTTCGGGACGTTCTCCCTGCCGGCGTTGGCGATCACCACGGCGATATACGGCAGCACCGCACCCAGCACCAGCGTCACCACCGCCAGCGGGCGACTGACGTCCCACAGGAGCACGGTGAGCAGCACGGCGGCCGTGCGCACGAGCATGGAGATCACGTAGCGGCGCTGCCGCCCGCGCACATCGTCGTCGAGGCTCTGCCGGGCGCCGGTGATCCGGAAGACGGCCGGTTCCGCCTGTGTGCGTCGTCGTGTCACACCGATCACCACCCCTCATCTCCACCCTACGCCGGGCCCCCGGGCCCGGTCAGGCCGCGTCAGGCTGTCGGTCCCGGGGCGCCGCGGAGCACGGCCAGCTTCCGGCCGGCCTTGAGGAACACGCCGGTCGTGCCGCTCGCCCCCGCGAGCTGCTCGGCGACCACCTCGCCCAGCGGGCGCAGCGCGTCCGGCTCGGCCAGCACGGTGGCCCGCTGCTCGCCCCCGTCGGACTCCAGCACCAGCCGCAGTCCGTTCTGCTTGGCCAGCCGGCGGGCCGCCGAGGCGCTCGGCGTGAACTCCAGCACCCGGGTCAGCACGGTGGCGACGCCCTCGGCGCCGTGCTCGGCGAGGTCCACCTCGGGCAGCGCGGCCACCTCGCCGAAGCTCCGGCGGGAGAACTGCGCCGCGAAACCCGCCCGCGCCGCCATCGCCGCGTCCACGCCGTGCAGCGCGGTGACGACCTCGCCGGCCAGCACCCGCTTGAGGTCCATCGGGTGCAGCGAGGACTCGGCCAGCCGGTCGGTGACCAGGCCGATCTCGGCGTCCGTCCACTCCGTCCAGGCGCGCAGGTAGGGCTCCATCAGCCGGTCGGGCACCGACATGATCTTGCCGAACACGTCGTCGGCGGGTGCCCCCAGCGCGACGTAGTTGCCCTGCGACTTCGACATCTTCGCGCCGGTGCCGTCGGTGCCCTCGATCAGCGGCATCGAGACGACCTGCTGCGGCGCCAGCCCGTAGATCTCCATCACCCGGCGGCCCATCTGCATGTTCAGCAGCTGGTCCACACCGCCCAGCTCCACCTCGGCGTCGATCTCCGCCGAGTCGATGGCCATCGCCACCGGGTAGATCAGCTCCGACATGGTGAGCCCGTGCCCGCCCTCCAGACGGGTGCGGAAGTCCTCGCGCTGCAGCAGCGCCGAGGCCGGCACCTGCGCCAGCAGGCCGATCAGCCGCGGCAGCGCCACCCCGGACAGCCATTCGCTGTTGTGCCGGAACCGAACGCGTTCGAAGTCGAAGAACGGCCTGACCTGGTCGCGGTAGCCCGCCAGGTTCCGCGCGATGTCCTCGTCGGTCAGCGGCGGACGCTCGCTGGAGCGCCCCGAGGGGTCGCCGATCTTCGCCGTGATGTCGCCGATGATCAGCGTCACGTCGTGGCCCATCCGCTGGAAGCGGCTGAGCGCGATGATCGGCACCGCGTGCCCCAGGTGTACGTCCACGGCCGTCGGGTCGATGCCGAGCTTCACCCGCAGCCCGCGACCCTCGGCCTGCGCCTTCTCGATCCGCTCCGCCAGCGTGGCCACCGACGGCAGCACGTCCACCGCCCGGGCCGCGATCAGCTCGGCCTGCTCCTTCGCCGACAGATCCGTCAGCTCCAGATACCGCCGCGCGCCCGTCTCCGTCAGCAGTTCCCGCACGGTCTGGTCCGTCGAGAGGTCCTGCGCCAGCAGCGCCCGAACGCGCTGCACGGATTCGCCGAGGCGTGTCACGATCAGTCCCGGAGGTCGGAGGGGGAGAGCGGTCGGCGCCCATCCTACGGCGGGCTCGGGCGTCCGACCGAGCGGTTTCTCCCGGCGGGAAGGCCGCCCCGCCGGGAGAGATTCCGCTCGCTCAGACGCCCGGGCTGACCGAGCTCATGTTGAACTCGGGGATGCGCAGGGCGGGCATCGCGACCTGGGGGAAGTACTCGCCCCATTCGCGGGAGCGGCAGCGCTCGGTGCGGCCGGCCTCGGTCGCGCGGCCGAGCATGTCCACCGGCGACTCGTTGAACCGGAAGTTGTTCACCACACCGGTCACCTCGCCGCCCTCCACCAGGTAGACGCCGTCCCGGGTGAGCCCGGTGAGCAGCAGCGTCTTGGGGTCCACCTCGCGGATGTACCACAGGGTGGAGATCAGCAGGCCGCGTTCGGTGTCGGCGACCAGCTCGTCCAGCGAACGGTCGCCGCCCCCGTCCAGCAGCAGGTTGCCGGTCAGCGGCGCCACCGGCAGCCCGGTGAGCTCGGCGGAGTGCCGGTTGGTCGGCAGCTGGTGCAGCACGCCCTCGCGGATCCAGTCCGCCCGGGACAGCGGCAGGCCGTTGTCGAAGACCGAGATGCCCGGCGTGAAGATGTCGGTCGAGGTGTGCGCCACCAGGAACGGCGCCGCCGTCAGACCCGCCGCGGCGGGGTCACTGTAGAGCGTCAACGGCAGCTCACTGAGCCGTTCGCCGACCTGGGTGCCGCCGCCCGCCCTGCTGAAGACCGTCCGGCCCTCGTGGGCGTTGCGGGCGTCGCTCATCCAGTGCTGGTAGATCATCAGATCCGCGACCGAGGTCGGTGGCAGCAGCGTCTCGTACCTGCCGGCGGGCAGGTCGATCCGGCGCTCCGCCCAGCGCAGCCGGGTGGCCAGCTCCGCGTCGAGGGCGGTGACGTCCACGTCGCGGAAGTCGTCGGTCGGGATCGTCGCGAACGACGACCGCTGCCGGTCCGGCGACTTGGCGTTCAGCTCGACGCTGCCGGTCGGCTGGTCATGTCGCAGTCGCAGCCCGGTGGAGCTGCCCAGGTAGGTGGAGACCATCTGGTGGCTGGCGAAGCCGAACAGCTCCCGCTGCTCGGCGCGGGCCCGCGCGAACGTCTCGCCGAGCGCCGGCGCGAAGGCCGCGAAGACGTCGGAGTTGGTCTCCGCCGGCGCCTCGGCGAAGTCGGGGGAGGCGGACGTGCCCTCGGCCAGCGGCTGCGCGTCCTCGGCCGAGGGCGACTGCCTGGCCGCCTCCTCCGCCGCCCGCACCAGCGGCTCCAGATCGTCGTCGGTGACCGCGGACCTGGTCACCACGCCGGCGGCGGTGCCCTGCGCACCGGCCACGGTGGCGATCACGGTGAGCCGCCGCCCCCGGGTGACGCCGTTCGTCGTCAGCCCGTTGGCCGCCCAGCGCAGGTTCGCGCTCGACTCCTCGTCGGCGATCACCACCATGCCGTCCGCCCGGGACAGCGCCAGCGCGCGTTCGACGATCTCGTGCGGTCTGCTCGGCTGGCTGCTGCTCATCGGCCGGACTCCTGGGTGGTGTTGAGGATGCTGATGTCCCGGAACAGCGCGGCCGGGCAGCCGTGCGAAACCGCCGCGGTCTGCCCCGGCTGGGCCTTGCCGCACATGAACGAGCCGCCGAGCACGTAGGTCTGAGGGCCGCCCACGGCCTCCATCGAGCCCCAGAAGTCGGTGGTGGTGGCCTGGTAGGCGACGTCCCGCAGCTGGCCGGCCAGCCGGCCGTTCTCGATCCTGAAGAAGCGTTGGCCGGTGAACTGGAAGTTGTAGCGCTGCATGTCGATGGACCACGAGCCGTCGCCCACGATGTAGATGCCGCGCCGCACCCCGGAGATCAGCTCCTCGGTGTCGGGACCGTCGGGCGCCGGCTGGAGCGAGACGTTCGCCATCCGCTGGAGCGGTACATGCGCGGCGGAGTCGGCGAACGCGCAGCCGTTGGACCGCTCGAAGCCCTTCAGCCGGGCGATCCGGCGGTCCATCTGGTAGCCGACCAGGACGCCGTCCTTCACCAGATCCCAGGACTGCGTCTGCACGCCCTCGTCGTCGTAGCCGATGGTGGCCAGGCCGTGCTCCACGGTCCGGTCGCCCGTCACGTTCATCACCTCGGAGCCGTAGCGCAGCGATCCGAGCTTGTCGAAGGTGGCGAACGAGGTCCCGGCGAAGGCCGCCTCATAGCCCAGCGCCCGGTCCAGCTCGGTGGCGTGGCCGATCGACTCGTGGATGGTGAGGAACAGGTTGGACGGGTCGATGACCACGTCGTAGCTGCCGGGTTCGACCGAGGGCGCGGCCATCTTCTCGGCCAGCAGCCCGGGCAGCTGGTCCAGTTCGGTGTCCCAGTCCCAGCCGGTGCCGGTCAGGTACTCCCAGCCGCGCCCGGCCGGCGGCGCCAGGGTGCGCATGGTGTCGAACGCGCCGCTCACCGCGTCCACGGCGGTCGCGGTCAGCTCGGGCTGGACCCGGACGCGCTGCTGGGTCGTCATCGTGCCCGCGGTGTCGGCGTAGAACTTGTTCTCCTGCACCGCCCACAGCCGGGCGTCCACATGCGTCACGCCCTCGGCCGCCAGCAGCCGCGCGCTCCAGTCGGCCAGCAGCGCGGTCTTGTCGGTGTCCGGGATGCTGAACGGGTTCACCTCGTAGGCGGAGACCCAGGTCTGCTCGCCGTAGGACGGCTCGGGCGCCAGCTCCACCCGCTCGTCGGAGCCGGCCGCCGCGATCACCTGGGCGGAGAGCTTGGCCATCGCCACCGCCTGCGCGGCCACCCGCGCGGCGCCGTCCATGGTCATTTCCACGCCGGCGGCGAAGCCCCAGCTGCCGCTGTGCACCACGCGCACCGCGTAGCCGGTGTCGGTGATGTCCTGCATCCCGGCCGGACGGGCGTTGCGCAGCACCCAGTTGGCGTCTCGGATGCGTTCGAGCCGAAAGTCGGCGTGGTCGGCCCCCAGCGCCTTCGCGCGGGCCAGCGCCGCATCGGCCAGCTGCCGCAGCGGGAGCGCGAGAAAGGTGTCGTCTAGGGATCTGGACGCGGTGTCTGGCACGGTCTCTCCTGTCCGTCGCCGTCTGCGATGGCCGGGGCGGCAGGGGAGCGCCCCGTACCGATCATGCCTCCCCGGACGGGCGCCGCCCAAGGGTTATCGCCGGTGGCGGGCCCGAGCGGGCTGTAGGAACCCGACAGCACCGCGGCGATGCGCCTGTCGTCCGCCGAGCCCCGGAACGCCGCCGCCGCGCACTAGCGTGTCTGCCGAGCGACGTCAGCATGTCCAGAGAGGGGTGGTCCCGTGAGCCGCTCGGTACTCGTCACGGGAGGCAACCGCGGCATCGGCCTGGCCATTGCCCGCGGTTTCGCCGACGCCGGCGACCAGGTCGCGTTCACCTACCGTTCCGGCGAGCCCCCCGCGGAGCTCACCGAGCGCGGCTGCCTGCCGGTGCGGTGCGACATCACCGACAGCGAGCAGGTGGAGCAGGCGTACAAGGTGATCGAGGACGCGCACGGCAAGGTCCAGGTGCTGGTGGCCAACGCCGGCATCACCCGGGACCAACTGCTGCTGCGGATGTCGGAGGAGGACTTCTCCGCGGTCCTGGACACCAACCTCGCCGGCACCTTCCGCGTGGTGAAGCGCGCCACCAAGGGCATGCTGCGGGCCCGAGCCGGCCGCCTGGTGCTGATCTCCTCGGTGGTCGGCCTGACGGGCTCGGCCGGGCAGGCCAACTACGCCGCCTCCAAGGCCGCGCTGGTTGGCTTCGGCCGCTCGATCGCCCGCGAGCTCGGCTCCCGCGGCATCACCTGTAACGTGGTCGCGCCCGGCTTCGTGGACTCCGACATGACGCGGGCACTGACCGAGGAACGGCGCGCCGAGATCGTCGGCCAGGTGCCGCTGCGGCGTTACGCCCAGGCCGAGGAGGTCGCCGCCGCGGTGCGCTTCCTCGCCTCGGACGACGCCGCGTACATCACCGGAGCCGTCATCCCGGTTGACGGCGGATTGGGCATGGGGCACTGACATGAGCGGACTTCTCGCCGGCAAGCGCATTCTCGTCACGGGGGTGCTCACCGATGCGTCCATCGGTTTTCACGTGGCCCGGCTGGCCCAGGAGGAGGGCGCCGAGGTGGTGCTCACCGGCTTCGGGCGGCTCAGCCTCGTGGAGCGGATCTCCAGGCGACTGCCGAAGCCGGTACCCGTACTGGAACTCGACGTGCAGAACGCCGAGCACCTGGACTCGCTGGCCGGCCGGGTCTCCGAACAGCTCGGCGAGGGCGTCGGCCTGGACGGAGTGGTGCACTCCATCGGCTTCGCGCCGCAGGACGCGCTCGGCGGAAACTTCCTCAACACCGGCTGGGAGTCCGTGGCCACGGCGGTCGAGGTGTCCGCGTACTCCCTGAAGTCCCTCACCATGGCGCTGCTGCCGCTGCTGGAGCAGCGCGGCGGCTCGGTGGTCGGCATGGACTTCGACGCGCAGGTGGCGTGGCCGAAGTACGACTGGATGGGGGTGGCCAAGGCAGCGCTGGAGGCCACCACCCGGTACCTCGCCCGCGATCTCGGCGCCCGCAACATCCGCTGCAACCTGGTGTCGGCGGGACCGATCAAGTCCATGGCCGCGCGGTCGATCCCCGGTTTCGAGGAGCTCGCCGAGGTCTGGCACAGCCGCGCGCCGATCGGCTGGGACCTGTCCGATCCGGAGCCCGCCGCCCGCGGCGTGGTCGCCCTGCTGTCCGACTGGTTCCCCAAGACCACGGGCGAGATCGTGCACGTGGACGGCGGCGTTCACATGATGGGGGCCTGACCCCTCCCGGGCATCCCGCTGGACTCCGGCGGCAGCACCGAGGCGTGGCGGCTCCGGCCGCTACGCCTCGTCGGTGCTCCGCGCCTCGTCCGCCGTCCGCTCGACGAGGGCGCGGCAGTGCAGGGCGTGCGAGCCCGCCTCGGCCTCCGCGGTCGCCTCGTCCGCCGCGCGGATCGCGTCCAGCAGCCGGGCGTGGTCCACATGGTCCTCAGGACGCAGTTCCTCGCCCACGTCGTGCCTGAGCAGCGCGCGCACCACGGAGCCCAGGTCCGCGTAGACGGTCGTGAGCACCTCGTTGTGCGACGCCTGCACGACCGCCATATGGAACGTCGCGTCCGCCTCCACGAAGGTCTCCACCTGGCCGGACGCCCAGGCCGACTCCCGCCGCCCCAGCAGCGCCTCCAGCTGCCGCAGGTCGCGCTCGGTGCGTCGGCGGGCGGCCAGCCGGGCCGCCGCCGCCTCCAGCGCGCTGCGCAGTTCCGCGATGTCGCCCGGGTCCGCGTCGGCGAACCGGCGGTGCATCACCCCGGCCAGCTCGCTCGTCGCCGCCACGTACGTGCCAGAGCCCTGCCGGATGTCGAGCAGGCCGTTGTGCGCGAGGGCCCGGATCGCCTCCCGGACGGTGTTTCTCGCCACCCCGAGCCGCTCGACCAGCTCCGGCTCGGTGGGGATGCGCGAACCGACCGGCCACGCGCCCGAGGTGATCTGCGTGCGCAGCTGGTTGATCACCTGGTCGGCGAGGGCGGAGCGGCGGGGCGCGGTGAGTGACATATCTCTCCCGGGCTCTCCGGATCCATGGCCATTCGGCGGGCCACGGATTCATCCCATGATTCTATGATGCTGGGTATGCCGTTGACGAAGGATGACCGTACCCTCTCGGAGCGTTCCGGCGCACGGTCGGTTCCCGGTTCCCCGGCGCCCTGGTTGGTCCTGGCGGGTCTGATGCTCGCCGCGCTCAACCTCCGCCCCGCCATCGCGGGCCTCGGCCCGGTGCTGGCCGAGATGCGCGACGACCTCGGCATGAACGGCACCGTGGCCGGCCTGCTCACCTCCCTGCCGGCGCTGTGCTTCGCCCTCGTCGGCCTCTCCGCGCCCCGGCTGGCCCGCCGGCACGGGCCCGTGGCCGTGATGCTGGCCGGCCTGACGGCGGTCGTCGCCGGGCTCGCGCTGCGCCCGTTGGCGGGCGGCACCTGGTTCTTCCTGGCCGCGAGCGCGTTCGCGCTGGCCGGCATAGCCGTGGGCAACGTGCTGATGCCGGTGCTGGTCACGCGCTTCTTCCCGGACCGGGTCGGCGCCGTCACCGGCCTGTACTCCACCGGCTTCGCCCTGGGCACCGCCGCGGCGGCCGGCCTCACCATCCCGTTCACCGACGCCCTCGGCGGCAGTTGGCGCGTCGGCCTCAGCGTGTGGGCGGTGCTGGCGGTGTTCGCCCTGCCGCCCTGGCTCTGCGTGCTGCTGCTGGGCCGCCGGAGCCGCCGGAGCCGCCGCGCGAGCCGCGCCGCGGGCGGTGCGGACCCGGCCGAGAGCGCCGGCGCCCGCGCCATGGATCCCGCACACGAGGCGCCCGCGCTGCCCCGGCTCAGCCGCTCCGCCACTGCCCGGGCGCTCGCGGTGTTCTTCGGCCTCCAGGCCACGGCCGCCTACATCACCATGGGCTGGGCACCGCAGATCTTCCGCGACGCCGGCGTCTCCGCCGGCACCTCGGGCGTGCTGCTGGCCGTGATCATGGGCGTCGGCGTGCCGTTCGGCCTCGTCCTGCCCCGAGTCGCCGCCCGGATGCGCCACCAGGGACCGCTGGTCGTCGTGCTGGGCTGCTGCGGCCTGATCGGCTACGCCGGCCTGTGGCTGGCGCCGGTCGGCGGCGCCTGGGTGTGGGCGGTCTTCCTCGGCCTCTCGAACTGCGCGTTCTCGGTCGCCCTGACCATGATCGGCCTGCGCTCCCGCACCGGCCAGGGCGTTGCCCGGCTCTCGGCGTTCACCCAGAGCACCGGCTATCTGCTGTGCGTGCCCGGTCCGTTGCTGGTGGGCACGATGAACGAGGCCACCGGCGGCTGGCAGCTGCCACTGGCGTTCCTCATGGTGCTGATGCTGGCGCAGATCACGGCCGGCACGCTCGCCGGCCGGGACCGCCGCATCGAGGACGGCGGCTGAGAACGGCGGCTGAGAACGCGCTGAGGCGCTCCTGAGCGTGGCCGGGGTGCGGTCGCGCCAGGCCCAAGTGGGAGACTGGGCAGCATGCCAGCGCTCGACCCGAACCCCACAGGCGGCCAGCGGACCCTGCTGCTGATCCTCGGCTCCATGATGGCGATCAGCGTCGTCATCGCCATCATCGCGACGATCGCCTCGCCCTAGGAGACCGTCCCTCGGACCCCGGATGGTGGTGCTAGCACCACCATCCCCTAGGGGGCCAGGTTCAGGGGTCACTGGGTGGGTCACCGGATGGGCGGCCGCGACGCGGATCCGTAGCGTTCTCCTCAGCGTTCATGACACGGATGGAGGCGAGCGCCATGACCGCCCACGCGCACCGATCCGGCGTCGAGACGCGGCTCCGCTGGTGGGCCCTGCTGCTCCCCGCGGTGGCCTTCTCGCTTCTGCTGTCGCTCCTGCTCGCGGGAACCGGCGCCGACCGCGAGACGCTCGGCGAGCCGCCCGCCGCCGGCGAGCTGATCGGCCTCGTCACCAGCGCGCTGATGCCCTGATTCCCGGCCAGGGCCGGCCCCTGGTCGCCGGCCGGGCCAGGCGTTCCGGGAAGATCGTCAACCCCCGCGACCCCCAGCACGTTTCGTGCGAAGCTGGGGCGCATGAGCGTCGATGTTCCCCGCAGGATCGTTCTTTTTCGCCATGCCAAGGCCGACTGGCCCGACGTCTCCGACCATGACCGTCCGCTCGCCGACCGCGGCAGGAGGGACGCCCCGCGGGCCGGACGCTGGCTCGCGGGCGCCGGAGTCACCCCAGAACTGACCCTCTGCTCGACCGCGAACCGGGCGCGTGAGACCTGGAAGCTGGCCGTCCCCGAGCTGCGGCGGCGGCCCCGGACCGTGTACGACGAGCGGATCTACGATGCGTCGGCGGGCGAGCTGATCGCCGTGCTCAACGGGGTGGAGGACGACGTCAGGGACCTGATGCTCGTCGGCCACAACCCGGGCGTCCACGCGCTGGCCGACGGGCTGGCCGGGGAGGCGGACGCTGACGCACGGGAGCGGATGAACCGCAGCGGCTTCTCCACGTCGGCCATGGCGGTGCTCAGCCTGACCGGCAGCTGGAAGTCCGTGGAGCTCGGGGTCGCCCGCCTGGTCGCCTACTGGGCGCCGCACGACTGAGCCCCGCCCGAGCCCCGACCGGCCCGGCCGCAGCCCGGGCCCGGCGACTCACCGCTGGGCCTGGGCGTCCGCCGCCTCCACCTCTTCCCTGGTGATCCCCAGCAGGTACAGCACGGTGTCGAGGAACGGCACCGTCACGGCCGTGTGCGCGGCCTGCCGCACCAGCGGCTTGGCGTTGAAGGCCACCCCGAGCCCGGCCGCGTTCAGCATGTCCAGATCGTTCGCCCCGTCGCCGATCGCCACCGTCCGGGACAGCGGCACACCCGCCTCCTCGGCGAACCGGCGCAGCAGTCTGGCCTTGCCCGCCCGGTCGACGACCTCCCCGGTGACCCGGCCGGTGAGCCGCCCGTCCACCACCTCCAGGGTGTTGGCCGCGGCGAAGTCCAGGCCCAGGTACTCCCGCAGCGAGTCCGTGACCTGGGTGAAGCCGCCGGACACCACCCCCACCTGGCAGCCCAGCCGCTTCAGCGTCCGGATCAGCGTCCGCGCCCCCGGCGTCAGCCTGACCTGCTCGCGCACCGCGTCGATCACCGAGGTGTCGAGCCCGGCCAGCAGCGCCACCCGGGCGTGCAGGGACTCCACGAAGTCAAGTTCGCCGCGCATCGCCGCCGCCGTGACCTTGGCGACCTCGGCCTCGCAGCCCGCGTGCCCGGCGAAGAGCTCGATGACCTCGTCCTGGATGAGTGTGGAGTCCACGTCCATCACCACCAGTCGCGGCGCCCGCCGGTGCAGCCCCGAGGCGACCACGGCCACGTCGACCTCGCGCGCCGCCGCCTCGGTGGCCAACTCGGTGCGCAGCCGTTCGGTGGTCACCCCGGAGACGTCGAACTCCACCGCGGTGACCGGATACTTCGCCAGCCGGTTGATGCGGTCGATGTTGCCGTCGCACCGGGCGATCCGGGCGGCGATGGCCGCCGTGGTCTCGGCGGTGAGCGGGCTGCCCAGCACCGTGACGTGCGAGCGCCCGGCCCGGCGGGCCGGGTTGTCCCCGGTCCCGGAGATGATCTCCGCCTGGAGGCGAAACGATTCAGCCCAGCTGTGCACGGTGGCCCGCAGCTGCCCCTCGGCGTCGCTGCCGCCTCCCGGGCCGCGGGCCGGCGAGGTCACCAGGGCGCAGAGCGTGATCCGTCCCCGGGTGACGACCTGCTCGATGTCTATGACCTCCACGCCGTACGCGGCGAGGGCGTCGAAGAGCCCTGCCGTCAGGCCGGGCTGGTCGCTGCCGAAAATCTTCACCAGCAGGGTGGCGGTATCCGTCGCGGTGTCCGTGCCGGTCGCGGCCTGCGGGCCGCCGGTGGACGCCGGTGAGTGCGGGGCGCTCATGATGATCCCACCGTAGTCGCCCCCGAGCGGTCGCCGAGCGTCGTGTCCGACCCCTGGACACCGCGATCCGGCGCGAGACGCGGTGGGAAACGGGGCAGCGGCGAACGTCACGAAGAAGCTGACGCTCTGCACCAGCTCGGTGACTTCCGGGGGGTGACTTCACGCGAACGGCCCACGCCTGGAATAGTTCCCAACGATGTTCATTCATCCCTAGACCTCGCCTGGGGTCTTCTCGGGGGACAACTTGTTTTGTGGGGCATGGCGTGCCGGAACTCGTACTGGAACTGAACGGACAGACATGGACTTTGGATCGCACCCGCTCCTATAACGTGGGTCGAGATCCCCAGGGTGACCTCGTACTCAACGACTCCCGGGTCTCCTGGCGGCATGCCACGGTCCGATGGGGTGGCCAGGGCTGGCTCGTGGAGGACCAGGGCAGCACCAACGGGACGTACGCCGAGGGACAGCGCATCCAGCAGCTCCCGCTCGGCCCCGGTTCGGTCGTTCACCTTGGCAACGCCGTGGACGGCCCTCGGCTCACCTTCTCCTCGACGGCTCCCGTGCCGCGGCAGCAGGCCCCCGCCGCCGCGATGGCCAACCAGCCGCCGGCGATGCCTCAGCAGTCGCCCGGCTACCCGCAGCAGGGCGCGCCGCAGGGACCGCCCCAGATGGCCCCGCAGGGCGCGGCCCAGGTGCCGCCGCAGGGCCCGCCCCAGGGCTACCCGCAGGCCGCCGCCCCGGGCGGCGGCGGGGTGAACCCGGCCACCACCTTCCACCATCTGACCGTCGGCCAGGTGACCCGGATAGGTCGTGCCCTGGAGAACGAGCTGGTCGTCTCCGACCTGCAGGTCTCCCGGCTGCACGCCGAGTTCCTCGCGCACGCCGACGGCCGCTTCGAGCTCCACGACCTGGGCAGCCACAACGGCACCTACGTCAACGGTCAGCAGCTGCCCAAGAACGGCCGCCGCTACCTCGGCCAGAACGACACCGTCGGCATCGGCCACTCCACCTTCCGGCTGGTGGGCAACCAGCTGCAGGAGGACATCGACACCGGTGCCGTCTCCTTCTCGGCCCGGCATCTCACCGTGCAGGTCAACAACGGCCAGACGACGATCCTCAACGACGTCTCCTTCGGCGTCCCGGAGAAGTCGCTGGTCGGCGTCATCGGCCCCTCGGGATCCGGCAAATCCACCCTGCTGCGCGCGCTGACCGGCTACCGCCCGGCCACGTACGGCGAGGTGCTCTACGACCACCGGAACCTGTACACCCACTTCGCCGAGCTGCGCCACCGCATCGGCCTCGTGCCGCAGGACGACATCCTGCACACCGCGCTGCCCATCCGGCAGGCGCTGCGGCTGGCGGCCCAGCTCCGCTTCCCCGGCGACGTCGGCGAGGCGGAGCGCAACAACCGGGTCGAGGAGGTGCTGGCCGAGCTCAAGCTCAGCCCGCACGCCACCAAGCGCATCTCCTCGCTCTCCGGCGGCCAGCGCAAGCGCGTCTCGGTGGCCCTGGAGCTGCTGACCAAGCCGTCGCTGATCTTCCTGGACGAGCCGACCTCCGGCCTCGACCCGGGCATGGACCGCGACGTCATGCAGCTGCTGCGCGGCATGGCCGACGACGGCCGGACCGTGCTGGTGGTCACCCACTCGGTGGCCGAGCTGAACCTGTGCGACCGGGTCCTGGTGATGGCGCCGGGCGGCGGTGTCTCGTACTTCGGCCCGCCCGCCGAGGCGCTGAACTTCTTCGGCTACGACAACTGGGCGGATGTCTTCTCGGCCTTCGAGAACTACCGCGACTTCGACTGGATGGGCCGCTGGCGCGGCTCCCAGCACTACCAGATGTACGCCGCGGACCTCGACGCCGCGCCGCCGCAGGCCGCGCAGGTGCAGCCGATGGCCATGGCCGCGATGCAGCACAAGGCGCAGAGCTGGGGCTCCCAGGTCTGGACCCTGATGAAACGCTACTCCGCGGTCATCGTCGCCGACCGGGGGTTCCTCGGCCTCACCGTCGCCCTCCCGGTGGTCCTCGGCCTGGTCAGCGCGATCATCCCGTCCGACTTCGGGCTGGGCTACGGCCCGTTGGACAGCCGCATCCCGGGGCGGAACAACGACGCGAGCATCATCCTGCTGGTGATCGTCGTGGGCATGTGCTTCAGCGGCGCGGCCAACGCGGTTCGTGAGTTGATCAAGGAACGGGTGATCTACGAACGAGAACGGGCCGTCGGACTGTCCCGTTCCGCGTACCTGATGTCCAAGGTGTTCGTGCTGGGCATCGTCACCGTCATCCAGGGCGCCCTCCTCTGCATGATCGGCTTCCTCCCCCGGGACGAACCGGCCGAGGGCGTGATCTTCAGCGACGGCCCCTACCTGGAGATGACGCTCGTCATCATGGCGCTCGGCTGCACCTCGATGATGATCGGCCTGGTCATCTCCTCGCTGGTGCGCACCTCCGAGATGACCATGCCGCTGCTGGTGATGATCTCGGTGATCCAGCTGGTCTTCACCGGCGCGCTGTTCACCGTGCACGGCACCCTCGGCGTGGAGCAGGTCGCCTGGTTGATGCCCTCCCGCTGGGCGCTGGCCGGCGTCGGCACCACCACGGACCTCAACACCCTGACGGCGACGGGCGAGGCGGATGCCGACCCCGACCCGCTGTGGAAGCACGAGGCCGGGATGTGGTTGCTGGACGTCGCGATGCTCGGCGTGATCGCGGTGATCTGCGGCTTCCTGGTGATGCGCTTCCTGCGCCGGCACGAGCCGGAGGTCATGCGCGCCTAGCGGACGCGTGGGGGCGCGGGAGCGGCCCGGCAGAGCACAGAAACGCCGGTGGCGGGCATCCGGGGATCCGGATGCCCGCCACCGGCGGTTGCGCGGTCCTGCGCGGCCGGTCAGTACCAGCCGTTGGCCTGCCAGAACGCCCACGCGTCACAAGGGCTGCCGTAGCGCTCGTTCATGTAGCCGAGGCCCCACTCGATCTGGGTGGCCGGGTTGGTCTGCCAGTCGGAGCCGGCGGTCGCCATCTTCTCCGCGGGCAGCGCCTGGACCAGGCCGTAGGCGCCGCTCTCGGGGTTGGTCGCGCTGGGGTCCCAGCCGCTCTCGTTCTGCACGATGTTCGAGAAGCACTGGTACTGGACCGGGTCGCCCACCATCTCCTGGGCGATGGCCTGGGCGCTGCCGGTGTCGGCGGCGCTGGCCGAGCCGGTCATCCCGGTCACGCCGAGGGTCACGGCGGAGGCGGCCACGACGCCGGCGGTCGTCAGGCGACGGGTACGGGTGCGGTTCTGGCGCAGGGCGGTGCGAAGGGACATGAAGTTCAACCTCAGCTTCCGGCCGCGTCGGACGGCCTGTCGATCGGGGTTGCGCCCAGTCTTAGCGAGGCCGGAAAATCGGGTCAAAGGGGTCATTTACTACCGTGCATCGTGGACCGTCGAGGGGCCCGGGACCGTCCCGAACGCCCGCCTGTGCCGCCTCGTCCGGCCACGGCGCCTCCTATCCGGCCTCGTAGCGGGACCTCGGTCCTGTGCGCCGCCTCACTCCGGCCGTCGCCCGACGCCACCGCGGGTGTCCGGTTCGCCACCCGCCGTGCCCGTCCTCCGGGCCCGCTCAGGCGATCCGTCGCCGGTCCTACGCCTCCCGACGCAGACCGCCCCACCGTCGGCCCGATACGGCCGCCCGGCGCGCCGCGTTACCGTGCAGAGCGTGACACCCCCCGGAACCGGGCTCGCCGCCGTCAGTGCCGCCCTCCTCGCCATGAACCGCACCCTGGAGGTGCGGGACGTGCTGCAGACGATCGTCGGCTCCGCCCGCGAGCTGCTCGCCGCCCGCTACGCCGCACTCGGCGTGCCGGACGGCCAGGGTGGCTTCGCCCAGTTCATCGTCGACGGTGTGAGCGACCGCCAGTGGCAGGCCATCGGCCCGCTGCCGCGGCAGCACGGGGTGCTGGCCGCGATGCTGCACGACGGCGTCCCCGTGCGGCTGGCCGACGTCCGCCAGCACGCCCGCTTCGAGGGCTGGCCCGGCGCCCACCCGGAGATCATCGACTTCCTCGGCATGCCCATCGTGGACGGTGACGAGGTGCTCGGCGCGCTCTTCCTGTCCAACAAGCGCTGCCCGCCGGGTGGCCGCCCGCCCCCCGGGGTCTGCGCCTTCACCGCCGACGATGAGGAGCTCCTGCGGCTGCTGGCCGCGCACGCCGCCATCGCGCTGACCAACGCCCGGCTCTACGAGCGCAGCCGGGAGCTGACCATCGCCGAGGAGCGCGCCCGGCTGGCCCACGAGCTGCACGACGCGGTGTCCCAGAAGCTCTTCTCGCTGCGCCTCACCGCTCAGGCCGCCGCCACCCTGGTCGACCGCGATCCGATCAGGGCCCGGCAGGAGCTGCGGCAGGTGGCCGCGCTCGCCGCCGAGGCCGCCGAGGAGCTGCGCGCCGCCGTCATCGAGCTGCGCCCCGCGGCCCTGGACGAGGACGGCCTGCACGCCACCCTCCGCGCCCAGATCCAGGTGCTGGACCGCGCCCACCCGGCCCGGGTCACGCTGGACTGCCAGGAGGTGCGGGCGCTGCCCGCCGCCCAGGAGGAGGCGCTGCTGCGGGTTGCCCAGGAGGCCCTGCACAACGCGCTGCGGCACGCCGAGCCCCGCCGGGTGGCCGTCAGCCTCTTCCGGCGCGGACTCGGCACCGTGCTGCGGGTCGCCGACGACGGCGGCGGCTTCGACCCGGCGGCGGTCCGCGCCGCCGGGCGGCACCTGGGCCTGGTGTCGATGCGGGAGCGTGCCGCCTCCGTCGGCGGCGATCTGACCGTGGAGTCGGCGCCCGGCAAGGGCACCGTGATCGAGGTGGAGGTGCCCGGTGGCTGACGTCATCCGCGTGCTGCTCGTGGACGACCATCAGGTGGTGCGGCGCGGTCTGCGCACCTTCCTGGAGGTGCAGGACGACATCGAGGTGGTGGGGGAGGCGGCCGACGGCGCCGAGGGCGTGAAAAGCGCCGAGGAGCTACGACCCGACGTGATCCTGATGGACGTCAAGATGCCGGGCACCGACGGCGTGGAGGCGCTGCGCCGGCTCGGCGAGCTGGGCGTCCCGGCCCGGGTGCTGATCGTGACCAGCTTCACCGAGCGGCGCACCGTGGTCCCCGCGCTGCGCGCGGGCGCGGCTGGCTACGTGCACAAGGACATCGACCCCGACGCGCTGGCCGGCGCCATCCGCTCGGTGCACGCCGGGCACGTGCTGCTCCAGCCCGAGGTGGCGGACGCGCTGCTCGCCGAGGGGGCGTCGGGCGGCGGGCGGGCCGGCTCGCTGACCGACCGGGAGCGCGAGGTGTTGGGCCTGATCGCCCGCGGGCGGTCGAACCGGGAGATCGCCCGTTCCCTGGTGCTGTCGGAGAAGACCGTCAAGACGCATGTGTCGAACATCCTGATGAAGCTGGACCTCGCCGACCGCACCCAGGCGGCCCTGTGGGCCGTGCGGCACGGGGTCACCGACTGATCGGGGCGGCGATCCCGTCAGCCTCCGGACTGACATTCATTCTGTCGTGTGAATATCCCCCGAATGGCGCAACCGGACCGGCGTTGATCCGTTCTGCATGGCGTGCCGCGAACGTCCGCGGCTAGGAGTAAGTCGCAAGCGTGCAAGGAAGGTCAACCACGTGAAGAACCTGAAGAAGGCTGCCGCCGTGACCCTGATCACCGGCGGGATCATCGCCGCCGGGGCGGGTGTCGCCTCGGCCGATGCGGGGGCCAACGGCGCCGCCACCCTGTCGCCCGGCGTCGGCTCCGGCAACCTGGTCCAGGCCCCGGTGCACGTCCCGGTCAACGCCACCGGCAACTCGGTGAACGTCATCGGCGTGCTGAACCCGGCCTTCGGCAACAGCAGCGTCAACCACTGAGCGACGCCACCCGACCGCTGGGCCGGACGACGGACACCGTCGACAGGTACACCGTCGACACGGACACCCTCGACTGAGCCCGTCGCCGCACCAGCGGTCGTCTCGGCCCCCGGAATGACCCCTCCGGGGGCCGAGGCGCGCCGCCGCTCAGCCGCGCTGCCGCTCCGCATCCTCCGCGTACGCGTTGTACGCCGCCACCCTGGCCCGCCTGGCCGCCCGTTCCACCGGACGCAACAGCCGGTCCCGCTCGGCGATCTGCGCCGCGCTCACCGCCGCGCCGTGCTCCGTCGACTCCTTGGCGATCTGCACCAGGGCGCCCACCCGCTGCGCCAGCTCCAGCACCCGCACCGCCCGCGGCGGATAGCCGGGCGCGAGCAGCTCCCGCGGCCCCGACCTGGCCCGGTACGCGTCGAGGCGCGCCAGCGCCACCGGCCCCGCGCCCGCCACGTCGAGCACCATCAGCGCCTCCGTGGCCTCCCGCAGCACCTCGGCCAACTCCCGTTCCGCCTCGCCGAGCGACGGCACGTCGGCCGGCGGCGCCTGCCGCACCGGCAGGCAGCGCCAGAGCACCTCGGTCAGCACGTCGCCCGCCGGACCCGCCTCGTTGACCTCGGGCACCAGCCCCAGCGCCGGGGTCCGCTCCGACCCCGCCGCCGTCAGCACCGCCTCGCCGGCCTCCAGCGCCGCCATGTTGAACTCCGGCGGCCCGCACAGGCCCAGCGGATGCCCCGGGGCCGGCAGCGCTACCCGCAGCCCGACCACCCCCAGGGCGCGCAATCGACCGAACGCCAGCGTCAGCCCCACGGGCCCCGGCTCGTCCGGCAGCTCGGCGACCCGGTGCACCGCATCGGCGCCCACCGTCCGCATCGCCGCGTCGTCCGGCGAGACAAGTCCGGCGAAGAGGGCATTCCCCCAGGTCGCCAACCGCCCCGCACGTGGTTCATCCAACATGACCCCTACCTTAGGGAAGGAAGCCCAACGAGCCTCCTGACGACCGGTACGGCCGGGGGGTGGCGTAGGTTTTGACTCGGGGACTCGCCTGGGCCCGACCCGGGACAGTGCCAGGCCCGGAAGTCGGCGACCGCAAGGGGAGAGACCGCGCGCATGAGCGATGTACTGGAGCTGGTGGACGTATCCGTGGTCCGCGACGGCAGGGCTCTGGTTGACCACGTCTCCTGGTCGGTCGCCGAGGGCGAGCGCTGGGTGATCCTCGGACCGAACGGGGCCGGCAAGACCACGCTGCTGAACGTCGCGGCCAGCTACCTCTTCCCCACCTCGGGCGCCGCCCAGATCCTCGGCGAGAAGCTCGGCAGCGTCGACGTCTTCGAGCTCCGCCCGCGCATCGGCATGGCCAGCAGCGCGCTCGCCGAGAAGCTCTCCCGCCGGCAGACCGTCCTGCAGACCGTGCTCACCGCCGCCTACGGCATGACCGCCGGCTGGCAGGAGCGGTACGACGAGATCGACGAGCGCCGTGCCCTCGCGTTCCTCGACCGGCTCGGCATGAGCGCCTACCTGGACCGGAAGTTCGGCACCCTCTCCGAGGGCGAGCGCAAGCGGACGCAGATCGCCCGCGCCATGATGACCGACCCCGAACTGCTGCTCCTGGACGAGCCCGCGGCCGGCCTCGACCTTGGCGGTCGTGAGGACCTGGTGCGCCGCCTCGGCAGACTGGCCCGCGACCCGTACGCCCCCTCCATGGTCATGGTCACCCACCACGTCGAGGAGATCGCCCCCGGCTTCACCCACGCGCTGCTCATCCGTCAGGGCCGGGTGCTGAGCGCCGGTCCGATGGCGACCACCCTCACGTCGGCCAACCTCTCGCACTGCTTCGGCCTGCCGCTGATCGTCGAGCAGCAGGGCGAACGCTGGACCGCCCAGGGCCTGCCGCTGAGCTGACGCCGCCTCGGCCGACCTCTGTTCGGCGCCTGACGGGCGAACTACCATGACATCGTGGACTTCTGGGTGTGGTGGCTGATAGCCGCCGGAGGCTTCGCGATCGTGCTCGTCCTGACCGCCATGCCGGAGCTCGGCATGCTCGCGGCCGGAGCTGTGGCCGGCGCGGTCACCGCCGGGATGACCGACAGCCTGGTGATCCAGGTGGTCGTCTTCGCCGTGGTGTCCACCGCCCTCATCCTCGCCGTCCAGCCCGTCGCGCGGCGCGCCCGGTCCGGGCCACAACCCCAGGCCTCCCGCTCCGGCGTCGACGCGTTGATGGGCAAGTCCGCCCTCGTACTGGAGCGCGTCGATGGCACCAGCGGGCGTATCAAGCTCGCCGGGGAGACGTGGTCGGCCCGCGCCCTCAGCGAGGACGACACCTTCGAACCCGGCAGTCAGGTCAGCGTCGTCGAGATCGACGGAGCCACCGCTGTCGTGATGTGATGGATCGGTCACTCCACCGACAACTGTTCCAACTCAGCTAGCCGCAGGGGGAATACACGATGGACGCCATCATCATCGTGCTGGTGATCCTGGTGGTGCTGGTGGTCATCGCGCTGGTCCAGACGATCCAGGTCATCCAGCAGGCCAGCGCCGCCATCGTCGAGCGCTTCGGTCGCTACACCCGCACTCTGAACGCCGGTCTCAACATCGTCGTCCCGTTCATCGACCGCATCCGCAACCGCATCGACCTGCGCGAGCAGGTCGTTCCGTTCCCGCCGCAGCCGGTGATCACCCAGGACAACCTCGTCGTCAACATCGACACCGTCATCTACTACCAGGTGACCGACGCCCGCGCGGCGACGTACGAGGTGTCCAACTACATCCAGGCCATCGAGCAGCTCACGGTCACCACGCTGCGGAACATCATCGGCGGCATGGACCTGGAGCGGACCCTCACCTCCCGCGAGGAAATCAACGCCGCGCTGCGCGGCGTGCTGGACGAGGCCACCGGCAAATGGGGCATCCGCGTCAACCGTGTCGAGCTCAAGGCGATCGAGCCGCCGACCTCCATCCAGGACTCGATGGAGAAGCAGATGCGCGCCGACCGCGACAAGCGCGCCGCGATCCTCCAGGCCGAGGGTGTCCGGCAGTCGGAGATCCTCCAGGCCGAGGGCTCCAAGCAGGCCGAGATCCTCCGCGCCGAGGGTGACGCCAGGGCGTCCGCGCTGCGCGCCGAGGGCGAGGCCCAGGCGATCCGCACCGTCTTCGAGGCCATCCACGCCGGCGACGCGGACCAGAAGCTGCTCTCCTACCAGTACGTCCAGATGCTGCCGAAGATCGCCGAGGGCGACTCGAACAAGCTGTGGATCGTGCCCAGCGAGATCGGCGAGGCCCTGAAGGGGCTCGGCGGCAACCTCGGCAAGCTCGCGAACGGCGGCGCCGGCGGCGGCGGCGAGGGCGGCGACGACGGGTCCCCGAGGATGGACAAGCCGGGCATCCACCAACAGCGGCCGCGCATCGAGTAGCGCGACCACCCCCCGCGACAGCGCGCCGCCCCGCCGGGCCACGAGGCCGGCGGGGCGGCGTTGTCACAGGGGCGTCCCCGGGGGCGTCAGACCCCGGCGGCCTGCGGCAGCGGCAGCCATTCGGGCAGGGTGTCCCCGGCCCGCAGCCCCAGGGCCAGCACCAGCGCGTCCGCGGGCGTCGGCTCGAACGGCTGCGTCAGCAGGCGCATGCCCGCCTGGGCGGGCGTCCGGTCCGCCTTGCGGTGGTTGTCCTCCGCGCAGGCGGCCACCGTGTTCAGCCAGGTGTCCCGGCCGCCCTGGGAACGGGGCACGACGTGGTCGATCGTGGTCGCCCGGCGACCGCAGTACGCACACCGGTGCCCGTCTCGCACCAGCACGCCGCGCCGCGACCACGGGGCCCGTTGTCGGAACGGCACCTTCACGAACCGCCGCAGCCGGATCACCTGGGGCACCGGCAGGTCGAGCGCCGCCGCCCGCACCCGCAGGCCCGGATGCGCGTGCTCGACGACCGCCTTGTGCTGGAGGACCAGGACGACGGCGCGTCGCAGCGCCACCGTCGACAGCGGCTCGTAGCTCGCGTTGAGCACAAGGGTCTGCCGCATCCCGCCCACCTCCCGCATGGTCCCCCCGCCCCCGTGGCGGGATGGCTCCCACTGTGCCCGCGGGGGGTGTGACGGACAACGCAATTTCGGCCCGCCACTGGCGCGCCGGGGTGGGAAGAGGGGAGAGGGAGCGTGGGGGTGGGAGGGGCGTCAGCCCGCGGCCTTGTTCTCGTACTCGCCGATCACGTGCGCCCGGCCGATCGCGTGGAAGCGCAGCAGGAACCCCACCACCGCCGGGCTGGCGTCCGCGTCCGCGCCCAGCTTCTCGGAGTCCACGGCGTACACGGTAAAAACGTACCGGTGCGGACCGTCACCGGGCGGCGGCGCCGCGCCGCCGAAGTCCCGGCTGCCGTAGTCGTTGCGCGCGTGCACCGCGCCGGCCGGCAGGCCCGCCATGTCGCCGGTGCCCGCACCGGTCGGCAGCTCGGTGACCGAGGCCGGAATGTCGAACAGCACCCAGTGCCAGAAGCCGCTCCCGGTCGGGGCGTCCGGGTCGTAGCAGGTGACGGCGAAGCTGCGGGTCTGCTCGGGGAAGCCGCTCCAGCTCAGCTGCGGCGAGGTGTTGCCGCCCGCCTGCACCTGGGCGTCGCTCAGCGGACTCCCGTCCCGCACGTCATCGCTGGCCACGGTGAAGGGCGCGACCGGGGGGTGGAAGTCGTGGGGGAGCGGGCGCCGCGGCGACTCGGGCATGTCGGAACCTCCTGGTTGAGCGGATCTCTGCCCCGGTCAGCCTAGCCAGCACCACCGGGACCCGCGCGCCGTGGGCGTAGTGTCGGATGGCCGCGCCGGCGGCCGGCCGGAGTGGCCAAGGAGGACGGAGGGAGTCGGGCATGCGGAGGGGCACGCGATGAGCGGGAGCGCGGGGTCCGACCGTCCGCTGTCCCGGGACTTCTTCGACCGGCCGGTCCTCGACGTGGCCCCCGACCTGCTCGGCCGGACCCTGGTGCGGTACCAGGCGGAGGGGGAGATTCGGATACGGCTGACCGAGGTCGAGGCGTACGACGGCGAGCGCGACCCCGGCTCGCACGCCTACCGCGGCCGCACCCGGCGGAACGCCACGATGTACGGGCCGCCGGGCCACGCCTACGTCTACTTCACCTACGGGATGTGGCACTGCGCGAACCTGGTCTGCGGGCCGCCGGGCGAGGCCCGCGGGGTGCTGCTGCGGGCCGGCGAGGTGCTCGCGGGCGTCGAACTGGCCCGCAGCCGGCGGCCGTCGTCGCGGGTCGAGGCGGACCTCGCGCGGGGCCCGGCCCGGCTGGCCACGGCGCTCGCGCTGGACCGGACGCATGATGGTGCGGACGTCTGCGGTGGCCCCGAACTGGGCATCCTGCACGGCGAGCCACCACCCCGGGAGCTGGTCAGGACGGGTCCCCGCACCGGGATCCGCGGCGAGGGGGCGGTTCCGCCCTGGCGCTTCTGGGTCCACGCCGACCCCACGGTCAGCCCCTACCGGGCCCATCCGCGCAACACCCGACCTGCGAAAACCGCTGAACTTGACGGCGGGGGGACGAAGTCGTAATGTTGGTCGAGTCGCTTCAAGCGGCACGCTCCATGAGGCCAGTCAAACGATCTAGCCTGAGGCTAGTCGGAGGACAGCGCCGGAGAGGTGCAGAGGGAAGCGGCCTACCATCTCAGCCACGATCTTCCCCTTATCGGGGTTCCTTCGGTGCGCCGAAAAGCGACCCGGGGAGAGCGGATTAGGATCCGCAAGGGAAGTTGGCTAATATGGAAGAGGAACACAGCGGAAACGCCCGGGTGGCGTCCGTTCCTTGAGAACTCAACAGCGTGTCATGTTGTCAATGCCAGATGATTTGACAGCCAGATAGCCCGTAAGGGTGGGTCTGGCACATTCAGCGAGGATGTTCTTGCTCGCGTGGATGGTTTTTGAAGCATTCACGGAGAGTTTGATCCTGGCTCAGGACGAACGCTGGCGGCGTGCTTAACACATGCAAGTCGAACGATGAACCGGCTTCGGTTGGGGATTAGTGGCGAACGGGTGAGTAACACGTGGGTGACCTGCCCTGTACTCTGGGATAAGCCTGGGAAACCGGGTCTAATACCGGATAGGACTGCTGGCCGCATGGCTGGTGGTGGAAAGCTTCGGCGGTATGGGATGGACCCGCGGCCTATCAGCTAGTTGGTGGGGTAGTGGCCTACCAAGGCGACGACGGGTAGCCGGCCTGAGAGGGTGACCGGCCACACTGGGACTGAGACACGGCCCAGACTCCTACGGGAGGCAGCAGTGGGGAATATTGCACAATGGGCGAAAGCCTGATGCAGCGACGCCGCGTGAGGGATGACGGCCTTCGGGTTGTAAACCTCTTTCGACAGGGAAGAAGCTTTCGGGTGACGGTACCTGTAGAAGAAGCACCGGCTAACTACGTGCCAGCAGCCGCGGTAATACGTAGGGTGCAAGCGTTGTCCGGAATTATTGGGCGTAAAGAGCTCGTAGGCGGCTTGTCGCGTCGGTTGTGAAAGCCCGGGGCTTAACCCCGGGTCTGCAGTCGATACGGGCAGGCTAGAGTTCGGCAGGGGAGACTGGAATTCCTGGTGTAGCGGTGAAATGCGCAGATATCAGGAGGAACACCGGTGGCGAAGGCGGGTCTCTGGGCCGATACTGACGCTGAGGAGCGAAAGCGTGGGGAGCGAACAGGATTAGATACCCTGGTAGTCCACGCTGTAAACGGTGGGCACTAGGTGTGGGCCGCATTCCACGTGGTCTGTGCCGCAGCTAACGCATTAAGTGCCCCGCCTGGGGAGTACGGCCGCAAGGCTAAAACTCAAAGGAATTGACGGGGGCCCGCACAAGCGGCGGAGCATGTGGCTTAATTCGACGCAACGCGAAGAACCTTACCAAGGCTTGACATACGCCGGAAAGCTGTGGAGACACAGCCTCCCTTTGGGCCGGTGTACAGGTGGTGCATGGCTGTCGTCAGCTCGTGTCGTGAGATGTTGGGTTAAGTCCCGCAACGAGCGCAACCCTTATCCTGTGTTGCCAGCGCGCCCTTGTGGTGGCGGGAACTCACGGGAGACTGCCGGGGTCAACTCGGAGGAAGGTGGGGACGACGTCAAGTCATCATGCCCCTTATGTCTTGGGCTGCACACGTGCTACAATGGCTGGTACAATGGGCTGCGATACCGCGAGGTGGAGCGAATCCCTAAAAGCCAGTCTCAGTTCGGATTGGGGTCTGCAACTCGACCCCATGAAGTCGGAGTCGCTAGTAATCGCAGATCAGCATTGCTGCGGTGAATACGTTCCCGGGCCTTGTACACACCGCCCGTCACGTCACGAAAGTCGGTAACACCCGAAGCCGGTGGCCCAACCCCTTGTGGGAGGGAGCCGTCGAAGGTGGGACTGGCGATTGGGACGAAGTCGTAACAAGGTAGCCGTACCGGAAGGTGCGGCTGGATCACCTCCTTTCTAAGGAGCATTAGCGCCAGCTTCGGGCGGATGTCCCGGAGTGGCCTGCTCATGGGTGGAACATTGACAACGCCTCACGCGGATCCGCGCCCATAGGGGTGGGGGTTGGTGTGGGGGCACGCTGTTGGGTGTCTGAGGGCACGGGCTCGCCGTGAGGTGGGTGTGGTCTCGATTGTTGGTTGATTTGTGCATAGTGGACGCGAGCATCTGTGGCCAAGTTTTTAAGGGCGCATGGTGGATGCCTTGGCACCAGGAACCGATGAAGGACGTGGGAGGCCACGATAGGCCCCGGGGAGCTGTCAACCGAGCTGTGATCCGGGGGTGTCCGAATGGGGAAACCCGGCAGCCGTTATGGGCTGTCACCTACCGCTGAATGTATAGGCGGTATGGAGGGAACGCGGGGAAGTGAAACATCTCAGTACCCGCAGGAAGAGAAAACAACATGTGATTCCGGGAGTAGTGGTGAGCGAAACCGGATGAGGCTAAACCGCGTGCGTGTATGAACCCGGCAGGGGTTGCGTGCGTGGGGTTGTGGGAGCTGTCTGGATTGTTCTGCCGGATAGTCGACGAGTAAGAAATTATGGGTGTAGGCGAAGGGCATGCGAAAGGCCCGGCGTAGAGGGTAAGACCCCCGTAGCTGAAATGCCTGTAACTCGTTTGATGGTTTCCCGAGTAGCACGGGGCCCGAGAAATCCCGTGTGAATCTGCCAGGACCACCTGGTAAGCCTAAATATTCCCTGGTGACCGATAGCGGATAGTACCGTGAGGGAATGGTGAAAAGTACCGCGGGAGCGGAGTGAAAGAGTACCTGAAACCGTGTGCCTACAAGCCGTGGGAGCCTCGCATGCCATGACCTTGTGTTGTGGTGTGTGGTGACTGCGTGCCTTTTGAAGAATGAGCCTGCGAGTTTGCGGTGTGTTGCGAGGTTAACCCGGTGTGGGGAAGCCGTAGCGAAAGCGAGTCCGAATAGGGCGTTTGAGTAGCATGCCCAAGACCCGAAGCGGGGTGATCTAGCCATGGGCAGGGTGAAGCGTGGGTAAGACCGCGTGGAGGCCCGAACCCACCAGAGTTGAAAATCTGGGGGATGACCTGTGGTTAGGGGTGAAAGGCCAATCAGACTCCGTGATAGCTGGTTCTCCCCGAAATGCATTTAGGTGCAGCGTTGCGTGTTCTTGCCGGAGGTAGGGCGCTGGGTAGGTGATGGGCCTTACCGGGTTACTGACCTTAGCCAAACTTCGAATGCCGGTAAGATGAGCGTGGCAGTGAGACTGCGGGGGATAAGCTTCGTGGTCGAGAGGGAAACAGCCCAGAGCATCGACTAAGGCCCCTAAGCGTGTGCTAAGTGGGAAAGGATGTGGAGTCGCTTAGACAGCCAGGAGGTTGGCTTAGAAGCAGCCATCCTTGAAAGAGTGCGTAATAGCTCACTGGTCGAGTGATTCCGCGCCGATAATGTAGCGGGGCTCAAGTACACCGCCGAAGTCGTGTCACCGCATTTTTGTGTGGTGGGTAGGGGAGCGTCGTGCACCGGGTGAAGCAGCCGGGTAACCGTGTTGTGGATGGTGTGCGAGTGAGAATGCAGGCATGAGTAGCGATACAGGAGTGGGAAACTCCTGCGCCGATTGACTAAGGGTTCCTGGGTCAAGTTGATCTGCCCAGGGTAAGTCGGGGCCTAAGGCGAGGCCGACAGGCGTAGTCGATGGATAACCGGTTGATATTCCGGTACCCGCCGTGAAGCGCCAACGCTGAATCTCCTGATGCTAAGCCCATACTGCCGCTGGCATTGCCCTTCGGGGCGTGTTGGATGGTGGGTGTGGGTGGTCCGAGGGGGTAGTAGGTGAGTGATGGGGTGACGCAGGAAGGTAGTCCAGCCCGGGCGGTGGTTGTCCCGGGGTAAGGGTGTAGCCCGCTGTGCAGGGAAATCCGTGCAGTGTTTATGGGTGAGACCTGATGCCGAGCCGATTGTGGTGAAGTGGATGATCCTATGCTGTCGAGAAAAGCCTCTAGCGATGTTTCATGGTGGCCCGTACCCTAAACCGACTCAGGTGGTCAGGTAGAGTATACCGAGGCGTTCGGGTGAACTATGGTTAAGGAACTCGGCAAATTGCCCCCGTAACTTCGGGAGAAGGGGGGCCGTTCCCGGTGATGACCTTTTCGGTCGGAGCTGGGGGTGGCCGCAGAGACCAGCGAGAAGCGACTGTTTACTAAAAACACAGGTCCGTGCGAAGCTGTAAGGCGATGTATACGGACTGACGCCTGCCCGGTGCTGGAACGTTAAGGGGACTGGTTAGCCTTTCGGGGCGAAGCTGGGAACTTAAGCGCCAGTAAACGGCGGTGGTAACTATAACCATCCTAAGGTAGCGAAATTCCTTGTCGGGTAAGTTCCGACCTGCACGAATGGCGTAACGACTTCTCGGCTGTCTCAACCATAGGCCCGGTGAAATTGCAGTACGAGTAAAGATGCTCGTTTCGCGCAGCAGGACGGAAAGACCCCGGGACCTTTACTACAGCTTGATATTGGTGTTCGGTTCGGTTTGTGTAGGATAGGTGGGAGACTGTGAAGCTCATACGCCAGTGTGGGTGGAGTCATTGTTGAAATACCACTCTGATCGTGCTGGATGCCTGAACCTGGGTCCGTGATCCGGATCAGGGACAGTGTCTGGTGGGTAGTTTAACTGGGGCGGTTGCCTCCTAAAGAGTAACGGAGGCGCCCAAAGGTTCCCTCAGCCTGGTTGGTTATCAGGTGGTGAGTGTAAGTGCACAAGGGAGCTTGACTGTGAGACTGGCAGGTCGAGCAGGTGCGAAAGCAGGGACTAGTGATCCGGCGGTGGCTTGTGGGAGCGCCGTCGCTCAACGGATAAAAGGTACCCCGGGGATAACAGGCTGATCTTCCCCAAGAGTCCGTATCGACGGGATGGTTTGGCACCTCGATGTCGGCTCGTCGCATCCTGGGGCTGGAGTTGGTCCCAAGGGTTGGGCTGTTCGCCCATTAAAGCGGTACGCGAGCTGGGTTTAGAACGTCGTGAGACAGTTCGGTCCCTATCCGCTGTGCGCGTTGGAGTCTTGAGAAGGGCTGTCCCTAGTACGAGAGGACCGGGACGGACGAACCTCTGGTGTGCCAGTTGTCCCGCCAGGGGCATGGCTGGTTGGCTACGTTCGGGAAGGATAACCGCTGAAAGCATCTAAGCGGGAAGCCTGCTTCGAGATGAGGACTCCCACCTCCTTGAGAGGGTAAGGCCCCCGGTAGACGACCGGGTTGATAGGCCAGGGATGGAAGCCCTGTGAGGGGTGGAGTTGACTGGTACTAATAGGCCGAGGGCTTGTCCGCAGATGCTCGCGTCCACTATGACTTTTCGATCCTGGCCTTTTTTGGCCGGTTCGAGTGCTAACTGAACAGTGCGCTTGTTCGACTTGGAGCACTTGAAAATAGTGTTCCGGTGGTCATGGCGGGAGGGAAACGCCCGGTTACATTCCGAACCCGGAAGCTAAGCCTCCCAGCGCCGATGGTACTGCATGGGGGACCGTGTGGGAGAGTAGGTCACCGCCGGACAATTTTTGAAGACCTCTGGTTTACCAGCGTACGAGCTGGTGAACCAGAGGTCTTTTTTGTTTTCTCATGACGGGAGTGACGATGTCCGAGTCGGAGCGTCCCAGGAATCCTGAGGAACGCCCCCAGGGGCGTTCAGACGACGGCCGGCGTTATGGCGAGCGCCGCGAGGGCCGCGAGGGTGGTCGCGACGAACGGCCACGCGGCGGACGCGACGCCCGGTCCGGAGGCGATCGGCGCGACCCCAGGGGCGGCTACGAACGCCGCGACCGCGGCGACGCGCGTGGCGGCGCACGGCGGGACGACACCGGCGGGTCCCGCGGTGGTCCTCGCGACGCGAATCACGGGGGATCTGGCGGCAGCACGTGGCGTCGTGACGACCGTGGCGGTTCTCCTCGCGGTGATCGGCAAGGTGGCGACCGCCGCAGCGCTTCGGGGCAGCCTGGCGCCGGCACATGGCGTCGTGACGACCGTGGCGGTTCCCCTCGCGGTGATCGGCAAGGCGGTGACCGGCAAGGCGGCGACCGCCGGGGCGATTCGAGAGACCGTGGTGACCGCGGGCGGGACGACCGCCGCGGGGGGCCCGGCGGCAGCAGCTGGCGCCGTGACGACCGCGGCGGCCCGCCGCGGGGCGATCGGCCGGGCGGCGACCGGCGCGGTGATTCGAGAGACCGCGACAACCGGGGCGGAGCGCCTGGCGGCAACGCCTGGCGCCGTGACGACCGCGGCGGCCCGCCACGAGGTGGCCGGCCGGGCGGCGACCGGCGCAGTGACACGAGAGACCGTGGCGACCGCCCCGGCCGTGACGACCGTGGATACGGCCGCGACCGGCGCGACGACCGTGAGCCCGGCCGAGGCGGGCCGCGCGGCGGAGGCCGGAGCTTCGGCGCCCGCAGCGGCGGGCCCTCCCGTGGGGGTGGCCCCGGGCCGCGTGGTGGCTTCCGGCGCGACGGACGGGACACCCGCGACCCGCGCGCGCGGGAGCGTGAGCACGTCCCCCGTCTCCCGATTCCCGACGAGGTCACGGGCGAGGAGATCGACCCGTCCGTGCGTCAGGAGCTGATGAGCCTGCCCAAGACCCTGGCTCTCGACGTCGCCAGGAATCTGGTGATGGTGGCCAGGCTTCTCGACGAGGAGCCCGAGCGCGCGTACGGGCACGCCCGCACCGCGCTGCGCCTGGCCTCGCGCGTCGGAGCCGTCCGGGAGGCCGCGGGCTTCGCCGCCTACGCGGTGGAGAAGTACGCCGAGGCGCTGCGCGAGTTCCGCGCCGCCCGCCGGATGACCGGCTCCGTGCACCTCTGGCCCATCATGGCCGACTGCGAGCGCGGCCTCGGCCGCCCCGAGCGGGCCCTGGCCATGGCAGGCGAACCCGAGGTGCGGCAGCTCGACAAGGCGGGCCAGGTCGAGATGCGCCTGGTCGCCGCGGGCGCGCGCCGCGACATGGGCCAGGCCGACGCCGCCGTCGTCACGCTGCAGAGCCCCGAACTGGCGTCCCACGCCGTGCACCCCTGGACGGCGCGGCTGCGGTACGCCTACGCCGACGCGCTGCTCGGCGTAGGCCGCGAGGGCGAGGCGCGCGAATGGTTCGCCAGGGCGCTGGAGGTCGACCAGCAGGGCGCCACCGACGCCTCGGACCGGCTTGCCGAGCTGGACGGTCTGGAGTTCATCGACGCGCTCGACGAGGAGGCGGAACGGGCCCAGGAGGAGGACTGACGCGCCGCCGCCCTCAGCGAGGTCACGACGCCAGCGCGCGCAGCACCAGCCCGGACGCCGGTTTGGGCCCGAACGACGTCGACTTGTGCGGCATCGTCACTCTCTGTTCGGCGAGCGCGCGCACGGTCTCCTCGGGCACCGGGCGCATCAGCACCGCCGTGCCGCCCGCCGTCTCGGCCTGGGCCACGGCGGCGGCCGCGTCGTGCAGGTAGCCGATGCGCGCACCCTCGGCCCGCTGCCGCCACACCTCGCCGAGCAGCGCCGTGTGCAGCACCGTCGCGTCCAGCTCCCGCCACGCCGCGGGCCGGTGGGCGGGCACGGCCCGGTGGAGCAGCCCGGGATCCGGGCGGTCCAGCAGGTGGAACGCGCCGGCGCCGGTCAGCAGAAACGCGTTCCCCGAGGCTCCGGCGAGCGCGGCCAGCGCCTCGGTCAGCGGGCCGTCGACCCGCCGCACCCGGCACGCCCCGGCCAGACCGGCCAGGGCCTCGGCCACGGGCAGTCCTGGTAGCACCCGATGGATCGCCTGGACGCGCAGCGGGAAGCGGTCGGTGTCCACCAGCAGCACCAGTCCGCGGTCCCAGGGCGGCGCGTTCCCGTGTTCGGCGGCCAGCCGCAGGTAGGTCGCCCAGCGGTGGTGGCCGTCGGCGATCAGCGCCTGTCGCCGGGACAGGTCTCGCGCCACGTCGGCCTGCTCCGCGGGATCCGTCACCGCCCAGAGCCGGTGCCTGATGCCGTCCGCGGTGGCGATGGCCAGCAGCGGCGGCCCGGAGGCGGCCCGCTCGACGACGGCGGCCGCGCCCGCCACGGCGCCGTCCGAGCGGTAGGAGAGCAGCAACGGCTCCAGATTGGCCGCCGTCGCCCGCATCAGCGCGGCCCGGTCGGCCACCACCTCGGGCATGACGTCCTCGTGCGGCAGCACCACGCCCTCCTCCGGGCGGCTCAGCCGCAGCGCGCCGAGCAGGCCGCGTTGCAGCCGGTCGCCCGCGCGCTGCTCGTAGACGTACAGCGCGGGCGCCGGGTCGAGGGCCAGTACACCCTCGGCCAGCCAGCGGCGCAGCGTGGCCGCGGCCTGCCGGTGACCGGCAGCCGGATCCGTGGCCTCCGGCAGGATCAGGCGGACGATGTTGTACGGCTCGGCGGTCTCCAGCCGGCGCCGCCCCTCCGGGTGGACCACCACGTCGTACGGCGGGGAGGTCACCGCCGCGAGGCTGGTCACCCGCTCGGGGGCGTACCGAAGGGCGCGGAAGGGAGCCAGGTCGAGACCGTCGGAACGCATCCCCGCATCGTAAGCCGGCCCCTCCGGCGCCGGCTCCGGACGGTGAGGGATGATCGGAGGCGCTATGACTGAGCACGACCGCGCGCGCCGCGGGAACCGCGACGGCGGAAACGGGAACGCGCCCCCCGGGCCGGAGCCGACGGCGAGGGAGGCCGGGACGGCCGGCCCTCCGTGGGCGTCGGAACGCCCGCTGTGCGAGGCGTACGACACCGCGCTGCTCGACCTCGACGGCGTCGTGTACGCCGGCGGTGCCGCCCTGCCGCATGCCGTGGAGTCGCTGCGCACCGCGACCCGGGACGCCGGCCTGCGGCTCGGGTACGTGACGAACAACGCCGCCCGTACCCCGCGGACCGTGGCCGAACACCTCACCCGGCTCGGCGTCCCGGTGGACGAGTCCGAGGTGATCACCTCGGCGCAGGCCGTGGCCCGGCTGATCGCGGAGCGCGTGCCGGAGGGCGCGCGGGTGTTGTGCGCCGGCGGCGAGGGCCTGCGGGTCGCGCTGCGCGAGCGTGGGCTGCGGCCGGTGGACTCGGCGGACGACGAGCCGGCGGCGGTGGTGCAGGGCTACGGCGGGCCCGGCATGGCCTGGGGGGTGCTGGCGGAGGCGGCGCTCGCCGTCGGGCGGGGCGTGCCCTGGTTCGCCTCGAACACCGACGCCACGATCCCCAGCGGCCGGGGCATCACACCCGGCAACGGCGCGGCGGTCGAGGTGGTGCGCATCGCCACCGGGCATACCAGGGAGCCGGTGATCGCGGGTAAGCCGGCGCCCCCGATGCATCGCGAGTCGATCCTGCGCACCGGGGCCCGCCGCCCGCTGGTGGTGGGCGACCGGCTGGACACCGACATAGAGGGCGCGCACGCCGGGGGCGTGGACGCGCTGCTGGTGCTCAGCGGCGTGACGGACGCGGCCCGGCTGCTCGCCGCGCGCCCCGACCACCGGCCGACGTACGTCGCCGCCGACCTCCGCGGCCTGCTCACGTCACACCCGCCGGTGACGCGCGACGGCGGCTCCTTCCGATGCGGCGCGTGGCGCGCCACGGCGTGCGCGGACCGGCTCCGCCTCGACGGCCCCGAGGACGCCGGCCCGGGGAACGCCGCAACGGCGGACCCTGCTCCAGGCCCTGAGGGCCTGGGAGGTGCCCCCATCGACGGGCTCCGCGCCCTCTGCGCGGCCGCCTGGAGCCAGACGGGCCCGGGCGGCCGCGCGCTGCCGGCCGACGACGCGCTGGCCCGCCTCGCCGTCTGACATCCGGTTCCGGCGGCCAGCTAGGCCGCCGCGGCGATGGCCTGTCGGATGAGGTCGTCCTCGCTGGTGCCGTGTCGCCAGTAGCCGGTGAACGTGATCCGGCGCCGGTCCACGCCCCGCTCGTTGACCAGATGGCGCCGCAACGCCTTCACGCAGCCGGCCTCGCCGGCGAGCCACGCGTACGGGGCGTCTCCCGGCGCGTCGGCGGCGCGCACCGCCTCCAGCAGCGGGTGCGCGGCGCCCGCCAGCTGCCCATCGAAGGGGGCACCGCCCAGGCCCTCAGGGCCTGGGGGAGCGTCGCGGCACAGCCAGGTGATCTCCGCATCGGCCTTGGTCGGCAGCTCCTGCCGGTCGGCCGCGTGCTCGACGTCGATCCAGACCCGCGCCGGCATGCCGGGCGGCAGCGCCGCGAGGATCCCCGACACCGCCGGCAGCGCCGTCGCGTCGCCGCAGACCAGCACCGACTCCGCGTCCTGGGGCGGGCGGAAGTCGACGCCGCCGTTGTCCTCCTCGACCGGGCCGAGCACGGTCGCCCGGTCGCCCGGCCGGGCCGCGAGCGCCCAGGAGCAGGCCGGACCGGTGTCGCCGTGCAGCGCGAAGTCGATGTCCAGCTCGCCCGGGTCCCGGCGCTGCTCCCGCACCGTGTAGGTGCGCATGACGGCGCGCTCGTCCGGGTCCATCCGCTGCCACGCCGGCCACCACTCGGCGCCCGCCTCGACGGGCACGGCGACCTCGTGCTGTCCTGGCCGGGGCAGGAAGAGCTTGATCCGCTGGTCCCTGCCGCCGCTGGCGAGGCGCCCGAGGCCCGCGCCGCCGAGCGTCACCCGGGCGAATCCCGGGCTGATCCGCTCGGATCTGAGGACGTGCAATTCGAAGAACTCGAACGGGGCGGTCGTCATCGTGAGGCGTTCCGTTCTCTCGGGTTCTCGGCTGTCGGGTTCTGGGCTGTCGGGTTCTGGGTTTCGGACTCGCTGCTCGCCGCGTCAGGCGAGGGTGCGGGCGTTGCGCACGGCCTCGGCGAGCCGTTCGAGGACCGGGGCGAACCCCGCATAGCTGTAGCGCTCCTCCATGGACCAGGCAACGGTCTGGCCGGCCTCGACCGCCGGAAGCCTGGTCCAGGTCGGCTTCTCGGCCAGCTGCTCGAGGGTGAGCGCCTGGGTGCGGTTGTCGATCATGATCAGGTCGGCGTGGTAGTGGTCGGCCTCCTCCCAGCTCAGGAACTCCCAGAAGCCCCATTCGTCGACCTTCCTGCCCTCCACCAGGTCCACCCCGAGGTCCCTGAAGTAGTGGAGGTCGGTGTAGGAGTCCGGGACGGCCACGTAGAGCTGCTGGGCGTCGCCGGTCATCGCCATGATCTTCAGTCCCGGGTTGTCGCGCGCGGCTTGGCGGAGGCTCTCGGCGGCGTTGTCGAAACGGGTCCGCGCCTCGGTCACGGCCGGGGCGCTGAGGTCGGCGCCGAGCGCCTCGGCGAGCTCGGTGTAGCGCCGCAGCGGGTCGAGCAGCGACGTCCTGGCTCCGTTGATGCCGATGCTGGGAGCGAGCGCGAAGATCTCGTCCCTGGCCTCCTCGGGCACGTACCACAGGTCGGGCGCGGGGAACATGTTGCTGATCAGCAGCTTGGGTTCGAGGCGCGCGTACTCCTCGATGTTGAACTCTCCCCACGCCTCGCCCAGGTTGGTCAGCCGGGACAGGTTGAGGTCACCGGCCTGGGGGTTGCGCTCGCCGCGCACCGGGCTGCTCGAGCCGAAGATGCCGACGCATTCGATGCCGTAGTCGTACAGCGCGGCGGCGGAGCTCACGTACGCCACGATGTTCTCCGGCCGCCCGTCCAGGTGGACGGTCTCGTCGCGGTCGTCGGTGAAGGTCCAGCCGTCCGACCCGGAATCGCCGGCCGGATCGTCGCCCACCTCGTCGCCGCAGCCGGCGAGCAGCGCGCCGGCGCCCAGGGCGCCGCCCGTGGCGAGCAGAGCGCGGCGGGACAGCCCGCGGGTGGTTCGGGTCGGGCTCACGACGGTGGCTCCTTGGCGCGGTGGGTCGGTGCAGTGGTCGGTGGGGCGGGAGGGTGGCGGCGGGCGACGGGGACGGTGCGCGGTGTGTCGGCCGCTCAGCCCAGCGGCCGCGCGGTGCGTACCGCCTCGGCGAGGGCGGCCAGCGGCGGGCTACAGCCGGCGTGGCTGTACGTCGGCTCGGGGGTCCAGCCGGCGACCTGGCCGGCCTGGACGGCGGGGAGGTTGCGCCAGGTCGGCTTGGCGTCGTCGAGGTCGGCCGGCTGGAGGTTGCCGGTGCGGCTGTCCACCAGGATCAGGTCGGCCGGGTACAGGTCGGCGTTCTCCCAGCTGACGATCTCCCAGTTACCGGCCGGGTCGGGATGCTCCGGCACGACGAACTCGACGCCGAGGTCCCGGTAGTACGCCAGGTCGGAGAAGTCGCCGGGGATGGCCAGGTAGACCAGGTCGGGTGTGGCGGACAGCGCCAGCACCCGCAGGCCCGGGGTGTCGCGGGCGGCCTGGCGCAGGGCCTCCGCGGCGGCCTCGAAGCCCGTTCTGGCCTCGGCGACGGAGGCGGCGGTGAGGTCGGCGCCGAGCGCCTCGGCCAGCTCCGCGTAGCGCTCCACGGCGCTGCGCAGCGAGGTGCCCTGGGTGAGGATGCCGGCGCTGGGGGCGAGGGAGAGTATCTCGTCGGCGCTCTCCTCGGGCACGTACCACAGCTCCTCGGGCACGTGCATGTCGCTGACCAGCAGCTGCGGTTCGAGGCGCGCGTACTCCTCGACGTTGAACTCGCCCCAGGCGTTGCCGAGGACGGTGAGCCGGTCGACGTCCAGGTTGGTGGCCTGCACGTCGGGCTCGCCGTTCGCCAGGACGGTGGGGCCGAAGACGCCGGTGCACTCGATGCCGTAGTCGTGCAGCGCGGCGGCGGAGCCGACGTAGCCGACGATGCGCTCGGGCGCCGCGTCCAGGGTCAGCCGCTCACCGCGGTCGTCCGTGAAGGTCCAGCCGTCGCCGCCCCCCGGGGCGTCGTCGTCGGCCGCGTCGTCGCCGCAGCCGGTCAGCAGGGCCGCGGCGCCGAACGAGCCGCCGGCCGCGAGCAGGCCCCGGCGGGTCAGCGGCGGGAACGGGGCGCCGGTCCGGCGGCGAACCCGCCGGGGGCGCGCGGCGGTCGGGGTGGCCATCTCAGCTGACCTTCCTGGCGGTTCTGATGGCCTCGGCCAGCTGCTCCAGCAGCGGGGCGCAGCCGGCGTAGGAGTACCTGGGCTCGCTGTTCCACGGGGCGATCTGGTTCGCCTGCACGGCCGGCAGCCGGCGCCAGGTGGGCTTGTCCGTGAGCGCGTCGGGCTGCAGCGCCACGCTGCGGTTGTCCAGGAGCAGCACGTCGGCGGGGTAGGCGTCGGCGTTCTCCCAGCTGAGGCTCTGGAAGAAGCCGCCCTCGTCGAGCTCGTCCGGAGTGATCAGGGACACGCCGAGGTCCTTGAAGTAGGCCAGATCGCAGGAGGCCGTCGGGTCCGAGGCGTAGAACAGGTCGGCGGCGGCGGAGCAGGCCAGCACCGTGATGTCCGGGTTGTCGCGGGCGGCCTGGCGCAGGGCCTCCGCGGCGTTCTCGAAGCGGGTCCGCGCCTCGGTGACGGCGGGGGCGGTGAGGTCGGCGCCGAGCGCCTCGGCCAGCTCCGCGTAGCGCTCCAGGGGGGTGGTCAGCCGCAGGTCGGGGTGGTCGCCGGTGGGCGCGACGAGGATGCCGACGCTGGACGCGAAGCCGGTGATCTCCTCGCTGCTCTCCTCCGGCACGTACCACAGCGCGTCGGGCTCGAACATGTTCGTGACCAGCAGTTGGGGCTCGAGCTCCACGTAGTCCTCGACGTTGAACTCGCCCCAGGTCTGGCCGAGGATCGTCACCCGGTCCACCGGGACGTCGCCGGCCTGCACGTCGGGCTCGCCGTTCTCGCGGGTGGTCGGGCCGAAGACACCGGTGCAGTCGACGCCGTAGTCCTTCAGCACCGCGGCGGAGCCGATGAACGCGACGAGCCGCTCGGGGACGCCGTCCAGTTCCACGGTCTCGCCGCGGTCGTCGGTGAAGCGGAACGGGGCGCCGCCGGTGTCGTCGCCGGACCCGGCGCCGTTACCCGAATCCTCGTCGCCGCACGCGGAGACGAGGGCGGCGGCTCCCAGGGCGCCGCCCGCGGCGAGCAGGGAACGGCGGGACAGGCGCGGGACGCGCGGGACGCGGGGAGTGCTCATGAGCTGCCTTGGTCTCTCAACTGCCGTATGCAAAGGTTAGGCTAACCTAACCCTATGTTCGACGAGAGTGCTACCAAGGGGAGGACGGCGTGACCGTGGTGAGACCCGCCGCGCCGCGCGTCCCGACCTCGGCGGAGCGGGTCGAGGGTGCCGGTCGAGATGCCGTCGCCAAGCGCCAGGCGCCGGCCCCGCCGCCGCCCCGACGCTCGCTGAACCGGGCCGTGGGCCTGGCCGCGGCGGTCGGCCTGCTGGCGCTCGTCACCCTCGCCAGCATCGCCCTCGGCGCCAAGTCCATCTCGCCCGGCGAGGTATGGCACGGCCTGTTCTACTACGCGGGCACGGACGCCGACGTCATCGTCCGCGACGTCCGGGTCCCGCGCACGGTGCTCGGCCTGCTGATCGGCGCGGCGCTCGGCCTGGCCGGCGCGGTGATGCAGGCCCTCACTCGCAACCCACTGGCCGACCCGGGACTGCTCGGCGTGAACGCCGGCGCCTCCGCGGCCGTGGTCACCGCTATCAGCTTCCTCGGCGTCACCTCGCTGACCGGCTACGTGTGGTTCGCCTTCCTCGGCGCCGCCGTCGTCTCGTTCCTGGTCTACGCGCTGGGCGGCGCGCGCTCCGCCACCCCCGTCCGGCTGGCCCTGGCCGGCACCGCCGTCACCGCCGCGCTGATCGGCTACGTCAACGCCGTCATCCTGCTCGACACCGCGGCGCTCGACCGGATGCGGTTCTGGACCGTCGGCTCCCTCGCCTCGGCGAACGGCGACGTCATCCGCCAGGTGCTGCCGTTCATCGCCGTCGGCCTGTGCCTCGCGCTGGCCCTGGCCCGCCCGTTGAACGCCATGGCGCTCGGCGACGACACCGCGCGCTCGCTCGGCGCCCACCTCACCCGCACCCGGGTGCTCGCGATGGCCGCGGTCACCCTGCTGTGCGGGGCGGCCACCGCGGCCTGCGGGCCGATCATCTTCGTCGGCCTGATGGTCCCGCATATCGTGCGCGCCCTGACCGGCCCTGACCTGCGCTGGATCCTGCCGTACGCGATGGTGCTGGCGCCGGTTCTGATGCTCGGCTCCGACGTGCTCGGACGGCTCGCCGCCCGGCCCTCCGAACTGCAGGTCGGCATCGTCACCAGCCTGGTCGGCGGCCCCCTCTTCATCTACCTCGTGCGCCGCCGGAGGATGAACCAGCTGTGACGCACCGACCCCCCGGCTCGCTGGTGCTGCGCACCCGTAGCGGCTGGTCCCTGCGCTTCCAACCCCGCCCCGCGCTGGCCGGGCTGCTGCTGACGCTGCTCGCGCTGGCCTTCACGGTCGTGCTGATCGGAACCGGCGACTATCCGCTGTCCCCCGGAGAGGTGCTGCGCACCCTGGTCGGCAGCGGCAGCACCGCCCAGGAGTTCATTGTCCGCGAGCTCCGGTTGCCCAGGGCGCTGCTCGCGTTGCTGGTCGGCGCCGCGCTCGGCATGGGCGGCGCCGTCTTCCAGGCGCTCTCCCGCAACCCGCTGGGCAGCCCCGACGTCATCGGCTTCACCCACGGCTCGGCCGCCGGCGCGCTGACCGTCATCGTGCTGTTCACCGGCAGCAGCGCCGCCGTCGCCGCGGGGGCGCTGGTCGGCGGGCTGACCACCGGGGTCGCCGTCTACCTGCTGGCCTGGCGCCGCGGCGTGCACGGCTACCGGCTGGTGCTCGTCGGCATCGGCGCCGCGGCCATGCTCAACGCGGTCATCGGCTACCTGCTCACCCGCGCCGACATCGTGGACGCGGCGCGCGCCGTGCTGTGGCTCACCGGGTCGCTCAACGGCCGCGACTGGGAGCATGTCTGGCCGCTGCTGGGCGCCTGCGTGGTGCTCGTCCCGGTGATCCTCAGCCAAGCCCGCCCGCTGCGGATGCTGGAGATGGGCGACGACGCGGCCGGTGCCCTCGGGGTGCGGGTGGAGCGGACCCGACTGGTGCTGGTGCTGGCCGGGGTGCTGCTCACCGCCTCCGCGACCGCCGCCGCCGGGCCCATCGCCTTCGTCGCCCTCACCTCGCCCCAGCTGGCCCGCCGGGTCACCCGAGCCACCGGGCCCAACCTGCTGACCGCGGCGCTGATGGGCGCCCTGCTGCTGGTCGCCGCCGACTTCCTCGCGCAGTGGGGGTTCGCCTCCCGGCAGTTCCCCGTGGGCGCGGTGACCGGGGTGCTCGGCGGTTGCTACCTGCTGTGGCTGCTGGCCACCGAACGCCGGGCGGGCCGGATATGACCCGCACCCCGCAGCCCGCCCCGACCAGTGACACCAGCGACACCAGCCAGACCGGGAGTGAGACAGTGACCGCGCCCCTGACCGCGCCCCACAGCACAGCCGCCGACCCCGCCGCCCGGCTCGTGGCCGACGCCGTCACCCTGGCCTACGACCAGCGGGTCATCGCCAAACGGCTTTCGGTGCGGATCCCCGACCGGTCCTTCACGGTGATCGTCGGGCCCAACGCGTGTGGCAAGTCCACGCTGCTGCGCGCCCTGTCCCGGATGCTGCGGCCCACCGCGGGCGGCGTGCTGCTCGACGGCCAGGCCATCGGCTCGATGCCGGCCAAGAAGCTGGCCCGCGTCCTCGGGCTGCTGCCGCAGTCGCCGACCGCCCCCGACGGGATCACCGTCGCCGACCTGGTGGCCCGCGGCCGCTACCCGCACCAGGGCCTGCTGCGCCAGTGGTCGCCCGAGGACGAGCGCGTCGTCGATGAGTCGATGGCTGCCACCGGTGTCGACGAACTGGCGGATCGCTATGTCGACGAGCTCTCCGGCGGTCAGCGGCAGCGGGTGTGGATCGCCATGGCACTGGCCCAGCAGACCCAGCTGCTGCTGCTCGACGAGCCCACCACGTTCCTCGACATCGCCCACCAGATCGAGGTGCTCGACCTGTGCGCCCGGCTGCACGAGGAGCAGGGCCGCACCCTGGTGGCCGTGCTCCACGACCTCAACCACGCCGCCCGCTACGCCACCCACCTCGTGGCGATGCGGGACGGCCGGATCGTCGCGGAGGGCGCGCCCGGAGACATCGTCACGGCCCAGCTCGTCGAGGAGGTCTTCGGCCTGCCCTGCCGGGTGATCGAGGATCCGGAGACCGGTACCCCCCTCGTGGTGCCCGCAGCGCGGCGGCGCTCGGCCCTCGAGGCGGCCGCCCCGTAGCACCACCGGGTAGCGTCGGGCCTATGCACGAGCCCTCACCCCCGCGACCGGGACCGCCCTCCTCCAGCGCAGGAGGCTGGGCGGCGCCCCCGCCTCCGGCGACCGCCGACGACCCGGCCGGCGGGCAGCGCGCTCCCGGCGCCGCCGAGGCGCCCACCGGGCATCCCGGCGTGGACGCGCAGCTGGAGCTGTTGACCCAGGCCGACCACCTGGACGTCGCCGAGCACCTCCCGCTCTACGAGGAGGTGCACCGCGCCCTGCGCGACACCCTGACCGAGCTCGACCGGCCGCCAGGCCCGCCCCCGCCGGCCCGCCCCGGCCAGCCATCGGCCGTATCGCCCGTCGCCCCTCCCACCCCCACGCCCACCCCCAGGAGCTGACTCCCACGTGGCAGCAGCGACCCACCGACGCCTCAGCCGGCTCGACGCCGAACTGGTGCGCCGCGGCCTGGCCCGTTCCCGGGACCAAGCCAGGAGCCTCATCGACGCGGGACGCGTCACCGTCGACGGCTCGCCCGCCAGCAAACCCGCCACCCAGGTCGGCACCGGCGCCGCCCTCGTGGTCAGGGCAGACGACGCCGACCCCGAGTACGTCTCCCGCGGTGGCCACAAACTCGCCGGCGCGCTGGCCGCGTTCACCCCGCGCGGCCTCCGGGTCGCCGGGCGCCGCGCGCTGGACGCCGGCGCCTCCACCGGCGGCTTCACCGACGTGCTGCTGCGGGCCGGCGCGGCCGGGGTGGTCGCCGTTGACGTCGGATACGGCCAACTCGCCTGGTCGCTCAGGACCGACCAGCGGGTCACCGTCCTCGACCGCACCAACGTGCGCGACCTGACGCCCGAGATGATCGGCGGCAGCTCCGTCGAACTCGTGGTCGGCGACCTGTCGTTCATCCCGCTCGGCTTGGTGCTGCCCGCCCTGCGGCGGTGCGCCGAGCCGGACGCCGATCTGGTGCTGATGGTCAAGCCGCAGTTCGAGGTCGGCAGGGAACGGCTCGGCAGCGGGGGAGTGGTGCGCAGCCCCGAGCTGCGCGCCGAGGCGGTCACCCGGGTCGCCGAACGGGCCGCCGAGCTCGGCCTCGGCACGCTCGGCGTCACCGCGAGCCCGTTGCCAGGTCCCTCCGGCAACGTCGAATACTTTCTGTGGCTGCGCGCCGGGGCGCCCCCGCTGATCCCGGCCGAGGTCGACCGCGCCGTATCGGAGGGCCCCCAGTGACTACCACCGCGACCAGCACCGCCGGCACCCGCATCGACCCGGGCCGCACCGTCTTCCTGCTCGCGCACACCGGCCGGCCGGCGGCCGTGCGCAGCGCCGAACTCGTCGTCCAGGGCCTGCTCGGGCACGGCATCGGGGTGCGGGTGCTCGCCGAGGAGGCGGCCGACCTGCCCCTGCCCGACCAGGTCGAGCAGGTCGAGAAGCCGCACCGGGCCGTCCGCCGGGGCGATCCGGCCGAGGCCAAACGCGGCGTGCTCGACGGATGCGAGCTGCTGATGGTGCTCGGCGGCGACGGCACCCTGCTGCGCGGCGCGGAGTTCGCCCGCGCCTCCGGCGTGCCGATGCTCGGCGTCAACCTCGGCCGCGTCGGCTTCCTCGCCGAGGCCGAGCGGGAGGACCTCGACCAGGTGGTCAGCCGCGTGGTGGCCCGCGCCTACGAGGTCGAGGAGCGGATGACCCTCGACGTGCTGGTCCGCAGCAACGGCGACCGCGGGCACGTGGCGCACCGCGACTGGGCGTTGAACGAGGCCACCGTGGAGAAGGCCGCCAGGGAACGGATGGTCGAGGTGGTCACCGAGGTGGACGGCCGTCCCGTGTCCGCCTTCGGCTGCGACGGGGTGGTGTGCGCGACCCCGACCGGGTCCACCGCGTACGCCTTCTCCGCCGGCGGCCCGGTGGTCTGGCCGGAGGTCGAGGCGCTGCTGATGGTGCCGATCAGCGCTCACGCGCTGTTCGCCAAGCCCCTGGTCACCGCGCCGGATTCGGTGCTCGCCGTCGAGGTCAGGCGGGAGACCGGGCACGGCGTGCTCTGGTGCGACGGCAGGCGCAGCACCGAACTCCCGCCCGGCGCGCGGGTCGAGGTGCGGCGCGGCGCCGTCCCGGTCCGGCTGGCCCGGCTGCACCACGCGCCGTTCACCGACCGGCTGGTGGCGAAGTTCGCCCTGCCCGTTGCGGGCTGGCGCGGCGGGCCGCACTGAGCCCCGGCTGAGCCCTCGGGATCGGGACCGACGTCGCGGTGCCGCCGCTTCACCTCGTATGGTCGTATCCGTGTTGGAGGAGATGCGGATCAGGGACCTCGGCGTGATCGATGACGCCGTCGTCGAGCTGTCCTCGGGTTTCACGGCGGTCACGGGCGAGACCGGCGCGGGCAAGACCATGGTCGTCACCAGCCTCGGGCTGTTGCTCGGGGGCCGAGCCGACGCCGGCCTGGTGCGGGCGGGCGCGGCCGCGGCCGTCGTCGAGGGCCGGGTCAGCCTGGAGCCGGGGGCGCCCGCCGCGCGCCGGGCCGAGGACGCGGGCGCCGAACTGGACGAGGGTGCGCTGCTGATCAGCCGCACCCTCTCCGCCGAGGGCCGCTCCCGGGCCCACGTCGGCGGCCGTTCCGTGCCGGCCGGGCTGCTCGCCGAACTCGGCGAGGAACTCGTCGCGGTACACGGCCAGACCGACCAGCAGGGCCTGCTGCGCCCCGCACGCCAGCGAGAGGCGCTCGACCGTTACGCCGGTGGCGCGGTGGCCGAGCCGCTCGCCGCGTACCAGGAGACCTACCGGCGGCTGCGCGCGGTCGCCGCCGAACTGGCGGAGCTCACCACCCGCGCGAGGGAGCGCGCCCAGGAGGCCGACCTGCTGCGGTTCGGTCTTGACGAGGTCGCCGCCGCCGAGCCGCGCCCCGGCGAGGAGGCCGAACTCGCCGCCGAGGCGGAACGGCTCGGCCACGCCGAGGCGCTGGCCGCCGCCGCCGCGAGCGCCCACGGCGCGCTGGCCGGTGATCCGGCCGACCCCGAGGGCCTCGACGCGGTGACGCTGACCGGCGGCGCGCACCGGGCGCTGGCGGCGGTGCGCGCGCACGATCCGGCGCTCGCCGGCCTGGCCGACCGGCTGGCCGAGGTGAACATCCTGCTCGCGGACGTGGCCGGCGAGCTCGCCGGGTACGCCGACGGCCTGGACGCCGACCCGCTGCGGCTGGCCGCGGTCGAGGAGCGGCGCGCCGTGCTGGCCCACCTGATCCGCAAGTACGGCGAGCCGACGTACGGCGACGCGGAGGAGTCCGCGCGGGGCGGCGGAGGCGGCTGCGCCACCGTGCTGGCCTGGGCGGAGCGGGGCGCGGCCCGGCTGGCCGAGCTCGACGGTGACGACGACCGGATCGGCGAGCTCGCCACCGAGCGGGACGCGCTGCGCGACCGGCTCGGGGCGCAGGCGCTGGCGCTCAGCGAGGCCAGGGGCGCGGCGGCCAAGCGTTTCTCCGACGCGGTCACCGACGAGCTCACCCAGCTGGCCATGCCGCACGCCAGGATCCAGGTGGAGGTGCGGCAGACCGAGCTGGCCGGTGGCGCCTCGGAGAAGGACGACGGCATCGACCTCGGCGGCCGCACCGTCGCCTACGGGCCACACGGCGCCGACGAGATCGAACTGCTGCTCGCCCCGCATCCCGGCGCGCCGCCGCGCCCGATCGCCAAGGGCGCCTCGGGCGGCGAGCTGTCCCGAGTGATGCTCGCGGTCGAGGTCGTTTTCGCCGGGTCGGCGCCGGTGCCCACGTACCTCTTCGACGAGGTCGACGCCGGGGTCGGCGGCAAGGCGGCCGTCGAGGTGGGCCGCCGGCTGGCCAGGCTCGCGGACTCCGCACAGGTCGTGGTGGTCACCCATCTGCCGCAGGTCGCCGCGTTCGCCGACCGGCACCTGGTGGTGGAGAAGACCAGCGAGGGATCTGTCACCCGCAGCGGCGTCCGGTCCGTGCACGGCGAGGGCCGGGTGCGCGAGCTGTCCCGGATGCTCGCCGGCCAGGAGGACTCCCGGCTGGCCCGCGCCCACGCCGAGGAACTGCTGGCCACGGCGGCCCGGCTGGGCCACGGGACGGATGGCGAGGACCCCCCGACCTAGCCCATGCGGGTGGCCGGCGCTACCGCGCGGCACGGCCGTGCTGGCATGCTGGACGGCGCATTCCACTGCCAGCGAACCAGGAGTTGCCGTGAGCGACGCTCTCCGGACGGCGGCCGCGCCCGCCGGGCGGCGCGCCGGCGACCCCACCCCTCGGTGGCGCCGCGGGGCGGCGCCGTGAGCGACCCCGCCGCTCCCGTGCCCGGCCGGGCCCCGCTGCACGTGGTGCAGCTGCTCGGGCGAGGCGGCGCGGGCGCCGGCAGCCACGTTCGTTCGCTCTCCGCCGGCCTGGTGGCCCGCGGCCTGCGGGTGACGATCTGTGCCTCGCCGGCGGCCGAACGGCGCTGGGCGCTGTCCCGCGTGGGAGCGCGCTTCGTCCCGGTGACCGCCCTACCCCAGCCTGGAAGGCCGGAAGGTGCCCCCAGCGGACTTGAGGCCGTCAGCGCGCTGCGGGCCGTCTGCTCCGACGCGGACCTGGTGCACGCGCACGGCATCCGGGTCGGACTGCTCGCCTCGCTGGCGCTGAACCGCCGCCCGGTGCCGCTCGTCGTCACCTGGCACACAGTGCCACCGCTGTCGCGGGGCGTTGCCGCCCTCGGGGTCGGCGGGGTGCGCGCGGGGGCGCGGCGGCTGACCGAGTCCTGGGTGGCGCGCAGCGCCTCCGTGGTGCTCGCGGCGACGCCCGACCTGGTGACGCGCGCCCGGCGCCGCGGCGCCAGAGACGCACGGCTGGCGCCGGTGGCGCTGCCCGGCCAGCGCAGGGCCCCCGACCCGCCGCCGCGGGAGGCACAGGGGCACAAGCTGCGCGCCGAGCTCGGGGCCCTCGACCGGCCGCTGCTGGTCACCTCGGTGCGGCTGGAGCGCGGCGCGGACGCGGACGCGCTGGAGATGCTGCTGACGGCCGCCCGCGCGTGGCGCGGGCTGGTGCCGCAGCCGCTGCTGCTCATCGCCGGAGAGGGGCCGCAGCGGGCCGCCGTGCAGCGGCGGGTGGACCGCGAGGGCCTGCCGGTGCGGCTGCTCGGCCACCGTGAGGAGGCCTTCCGACAGCTCGCCGCGGCCGATCTGGTGGTGTTCGTGGCCCGCTGGGCGGCGCGGGCGCCGCTCGCCCAGGAGGCGCTGCGCCGCGGGGTCCCGCTGGTCGCCACCGCCGTCGGCGGCGTGCCCGACCTGGTCGGCGACGCGGCCGCGCTGGTGCCGTTCGGCGACCCGGCGGCGCTGGGCAGGGAGATCGCCGCCCTGCTGTCCGACCCCGACCGCCGCGCCGCGCTCGCCGACGCGGGCCGGCTCCGCGCCGGCAGCTGGCCCACGGAGGACACGACGGTCGCCCAGGTCCTCAGCGTCTACGACGAACTCGCGACCCCCTGAGCGGGGCTCTCCACCCGACCAGGCGTGGGCACCCCGGCCCCGCGGTAGATCCGGCGCGGCTCGTCCCGGCCGGACACAACGCCCGCAGCGCGGCCGGCTGGTCGGCCCTGGATGCCGGCGCGCGCCCGTCACTCCACCCGGGGACAACGTCGGCCGGGCGCCTGAGTGGCCTGGTCTGCCGCGGATGCCGGCGCGGCGATCTTCCGCCGGGCGGAAAGCCGTGGCGCGCTGCCCGGTCGGCTCGGCTGGCGCGGGCCCGTCACCGACCCGGGGCAACGCCCGATGCCCCGTCGGGTGCCTGGGCGGGCCCGGCCACGCCATGGATGCCGGCGGGTGCCCGTCACCGGTCGGCGCTACGCCCGGCGCGCAGCCAACCAGCGCGGGCCCCTGTGCTGCTGTGGGCGCTGGAGTGGGCCGGCCGCCTAGATGAATGAGTCCAAGGGGTGTCGTTGCGGTCAGTAGTCGTAGTCGATCAGTGATCGCTTCACCGGCTGGCCGGTCTTGTCGTTGTGCCAGATCGCTGCGGTCAGTGCCAGGACGCGCGACAGGATCCGCACGGCCACTCCTGCCGGGCTCTTGCCGCCGTGTCGTTCCAGGTCGAGCTGGCCCTTGAGGGTCTGGTTGATCGACTCGAGCACCTGCCGCAGCGGCTTGAACAGGTGCGCTCCGGCCCGCTGGGGCTCGCCCTTGCGGGCCGGACGCATCAGCTTCAGGCGACGCTCCGCAAGGTCGTGCTCGAACTCGCGGCCGTAGTAGTTCTTGTCCCCGATGATCGTCTGCCCGGGGTGGGAGTCCATCACCTCCGGTGCGGTGTCGAGCATGTCGCGCAGCGTCTCGCGCTCGTCGGCCTTGGCACCGGTGATCGCGAACAGGACCGGCAGCCCGCCAAGGGTGCACACCAGGTGCAGGCGCAGGCCCCAGAAGTACCGCGAGTGCGACGCGCAGTAGCCGTACTCGGCCCAGCCGGCCAGGTCCGAGCGCCTGGCGGTCTCCCGCGAGCAGCCGCAGCCCACCGGGGTGGAGTCGGCCACCCACACATCATCGCTCCACAGCGTCGTGTCCGTCGCCAGGATGCGGATCATGTGGGTGAGCAGGGCCGGTGCGGCACGCAACCGCTTGTTGTAGCCGGACTGGCCAGGCTGGTAGGGGAACAAGTGCCGGAAATCGCGGTCGGCCCGGCGCAGCCAGCGCCGCTCGGAGGTGTAGCCGAGCAGCGCGGACATCACCGCCAGCGTGAGCAGCTCGGAGTCACTGAGCGTAGGCGCGATCCCGACAGCCGGGCGTGCCGGAGCCAGCCACGGTGAAGCCTTCAACTCATCATCGATACGGGCATAGAGTGCTGTCGCGAGGGTGTCCAGGTTGTTCTCCACAGCTCGACCATGGACGCCCTCGCTTCATGTCCGCAGGCGAACCCTTGGACTCATTCATCTAGTGGGCCTGGCGCTTGGCTGGCCGGGTGGCTTGGCGGGCCTGTCCGCCCCGGATGCCGCGTGGTGTGCCGGCCAAGGACCGGTGCCCATCCGTGGTGCCGGGCCGGGCACCCCGGGGCGGACCTGTGCTGCCGGGGGTGCCGGCGAGGTTCGTCAGCGGCTCGGCGCAATGCCCGGTGCGCGGCCGGGCGCCGCTGTGCCCGTCTAGGTGGGCGCCTCCCGGCGGACCGGCGTGCCGGCGGGCACCGGCCGGGGCCACGGCGCAGCGCCGTGGCCCCGACCGGCGCCGGCCGTGGTTCTCCGGCGGCGTCAGCCGCCGTACGCGCCGGACGCGGTGAGGCGGAGCGCCGTGTCGATCAGCGGGACGTGGCTGAACGCCTGTGGGAAGTTGCCCACCTGCCGCATCCGGCGCGGGTCCCACTCCTCCGCCAGCAGCCCCAGGTCGTTGCGCAGCGCCAGCAGCTTCTCGAACAGCTTGCGCGCCTCGTCGACCCTGCCGATCATCGCGAGGTCGTCGGCCAGCCAGAAGGAACACGCCAGGAACGCGCCCTCGTCGCCCTCCAGGCCGTCCACACCGGTGTTCGCGCCCGCCGTCGGGTAGCGGAGGATGAAGCCGTCCAGCGTGGACAGCTCCCGCTGGATCGCCTCGATCGTGCCGATCACCCGCTTGTCGTCCGGCGGCAGGAAGCCCATCTGCGGGATCAGCAGCAGCGAGGCGTCCAGTTCCTTGGAGCCGAAGGACTGGGTGAACGTGTTGCGCTCCCGGTCGTAGCCGCGCTCGCACACCGTGCGGTGGATCTCGTCGCGCATCGCGCGCCACCGCTCCAGCGGCCCGTCCACCTCACCGGACTCGATGAGCTTGACCGTGCGGTCCACGGCCACCCAGGCCATCACCTTGGAGTGCACGAAGTGCCGCCGCGGCCCGCGGACCTCCCAGATGCCCTCGTCCGGCTCGAACCAGTGCTCCTCCAGGTAGCGGATCAGCTTGAGCTGGAGCAGGTTCGCGTGGTCGTTACGGGCCAGGCCCGTCATATGGGCCAGGTGCAGCGCCTCGGTCACCTCGCCGTAGACGTCCAGCTGGAGCTGGCCGGCCGCGCCGTTGCCGATCCGCACCGGCTGCGAGTTCTCGTAGCCGGGCAGCCAGCTCAGCTCCGCCTCGGCCAGCTCCCGCTCGCCAGCGATGCCGTACATGATCTGCAGGTTCTGCGGGTCGCCGGCCACCGCGCGCAGCAGCCACTCACGCCAGGCCCGCGCCTCCTCGTGGTAGCCGGTGCGCAGCAACGAGGAGAGCGTGATGGCCGCGTCCCGCAGCCAGGTGAAGCGGTAGTCCCAGTTCCGGGAGCCGCCGATCTCCTCGGGCAACGAGGTGGTGGGGGCCGCGATGATGCCGCCGGTGGGCTCGTAGGTCAGCGCCTTCAGCGTGATCAGCGACCTGACGACGGCCTCGCGGTACGGGCCGTGGTAGGTGCACTGGGCCACCCAGTCCCGCCAGAACTCGTCGGTCTCGGCCAGCGCCTCCTCGGGCCGCGGCACCGGCGGCGGCTGCTTGTGCGAGGGCTGCCAGCTGATGGCGAACGTCACCCGGTCCCCGGGGGCCACGGTGAAGTCGGAGTAGGTCGTCAGGTCCTTGCCGTAGGTGTCCGCGGACGTGTCGAGCCACACCGAGTCGGGGCCCGCCACCGCCACGGTGCGGTCCTCGACCTTGTGTACCCACGGCACCACCCAGCCGTAGGAGAAGCGCATGCGCAGCGCCGAGCGCATCGGCACGCGGCCGCTGATCCCCTCCACGATCCGGATCAGCTGCGGTGCGTCCCGGCCGCGCGGCGGCATGAAGTCCGTCACCCGCACCGTGCCGCGCGGGGTGTCCCATTCGGACTCCAGGATCAGCGAGTCCCCCTGGTACCGCCGCCGGCTCGCGGGCGGTGGGGGAACGTCTCTGCCGTGCGCGGGGCCGAGCCGCCAGAAGCCGTGCTCGCCGGTGCCCAGCAGGGCCGCGAAGACGGCATGGGAGTCGAACCGCGGCAGACACAGCCAGTCGGCCGAGCCGTCCCGGCCGATCAGCGCCGCGGTCTGCATGTCCCCGACGAGTGCGTAATCCTCGATGCGCCCGGCCACTTGCTACTCCAGTCGAACAGTGGGTCCGCCCCCGTGGGACGTGCGTTTCCATCGCCCATTCGAGCGTCCGAGCAGGATACGACGCCGCCTGGGCATTTGTTTGTCAGTCGCGTGAGAACAGGGGTGCTCGCGATGGATTATGTTGGATTTTGCCGCGGAAGGTCTGTTCTCTCACATGTGGGTACTTCGCCGTGGGTGCCCCCTGTCGCCGCCCCCGCTGATAGTCTGGTAGCCCGTGGAGCGGAGGGCAGAGGACCCCCGAACCGCAGCGATGGCATCCAGACACCCGCGGCGGGCTGAGAACCGCAGCGGTTGCTGTCGCCTATCCGACCTCGCGACCACGGGAGCGACTCTTGGCCATGCCGCCCAGTACCACGACGACCAAGCACATCTTCGTCACCGGCGGAGTCGCCTCCTCGCTCGGCAAGGGACTCTCCGCCTCCAGCCTAGGAGCACTGCTGAAGGCACGCGGCCTCCGCGTCACGATGCAGAAGCTCGACCCCTATCTCAACGTCGATCCCGGCACGATGAATCCCTTCCAGCACGGTGAGGTGTTCGTCACGAACGACGGCGCCGAGACCGACCTGGACATCGGGCACTACGAGCGCTTCCTGGACGTGGACCTCGACGGCAGCGCCAACGTCACCACCGGGCAGATCTACTCCACGGTAATTGCCAAGGAGCGGCGCGGCGAGTACCTGGGCGACACCGTCCAGGTCATTCCGCACATCACCAACGAGATCAAGCACCGCGTCCGCCGGATGGCCTCCGACGACGTGGACGTGGTGATCACCGAGGTCGGCGGCACGGTCGGCGACATCGAGTCCCAGCCCTTCCTGGAGGCGATCCGCCAGGTCAGGCACGAGATCGGCCGGGACAACGTCTTCGTGGTGCACATCTCGCTGCTGCCCTACATCGGCCCCTCTGGCGAGCTGAAGACCAAGCCCACCCAGCATTCGGTCGCCGCCCTGCGGAACATCGGCATCCAGCCGGACGCCATAGTGCTGCGCGCCGACCGCGAGGTGCCGACCGCGATCAAGCGGAAGATCTCCCTGATGTGCGACGTCGAGGAGGCCGCCGTGGTGGCCGCCATCGACGCCAAGTCGATCTACGACATCCCCAAGGTGCTGCACGGCGAGGGCCTGGACGCCTACGTGGTGCGCCGGCTCGACCTGCCGTTCCGCGACGTGGACTGGGCGCGTTGGAACGATCTGCTGCGCCGGGTGCACCACCCCGAGCACGAGGTCACCGTCGCCCTGGTCGGCAAGTACATCGACCTGCCGGACGCCTACCTCTCGGTCACCGAGGCGCTGCGCGCCGGCGGTTTCGCGAACAACGCCCAGGTCCGGATCAAGTGGGTCACCTCCGACGACTGCAAGGCCCCCGGCGGCGCGGCGCGGCAGCTGGCCGACTGCGACGCCGTCTGCATCCCCGGCGGCTTCGGCGAGCGCGGCGTGGAGGGCAAGATCGCCGCCATCACCTACGCCAGGGAGCACCGCGTCCCGGTGCTGGGCCTCTGTCTTGGCCTGCAGTGCATCGTGATCGAGGCGGCCAGGAACCTGGCCGGCATCGCGGGGGCGAACTCCACCGAGTTCGACCAGGGCACCGCGCATCCGGTGATCTCCACGATGGCCGAGCAGCTGAACATCGTCGCCGGTGACGGCGACATGGGCGGCACAATGCGGCTGGGCCTGTACCCGGCGAAGCTCGTCGAGGGCTCGATCGTCCGCGAGGTGTACGGCGGCGAGCCGTACGTCGAGGAGCGCCACCGCCACCGGTACGAGGTGAACAACTCCTACCGCGCCGAGCTGGAGAAGAAGGCCGGCCTGGTGTTCAGCGGCACCTCGCCCGACAACAAGCTGGTCGAGTACGTGGAGCACCCGCGGGAGGTCCACCCGTACCTGGTGGGCACCCAGGCGCATCCGGAGCTGCGGTCCCGGCCGACCCGCCCGCACCCGCTCTTCGCCGGCCTGATCAGGGCCGCCATCCAGGGCAGGAGCGCCGGGCGTGCCGCGGCCGCCGGGCAGGCCCAGGCACACTAGCGGCATGACAGAAACGCCCGCCACGCCCCCGTCCGACACGCCCGTCAGCTGGTCCGTGACCTCCTCCAGCACCCCGTTCACCGGGAACAAGACCAGCGTCCGCGTCGAGGAGGTGGTGATGCCGGACGGTGCCACCGCCCGGCGGGACTACCAGGTGCACCCCGGGTCCGTTGCGGTTCTCGCGCTCGACGAGCGGGACCGGGTGGTGGTCATCGAGCAGTACCGCCACCCGGTGCGGCACAAGCTGTGGGAGATCCCCGCCGGCCTGCTCGACGTGCCGGGCGAGAACCCGCTGCACGCCGCCCAGCGCGAGCTCTACGAGGAGGCCCACATCAAGGCCGAGGACTGGCGGGTCCTGACCGACGTCTACACCACGCCGGGGGGCTGCGACGAGGCCGTCCGGGTCTTTCTTGCCCGCGAGCTCTCGGCGGCCGATCAGGATCGCTACGAGCCCTCGGGCGAGGAGATGGACATGCGACTCGCCCGGGTGCCCGTGGCGGAATTGGTGCAGGGCGTGCTCGCCGGCCGGCTGCACAACAACTGTCTGGTCGTCGGCGTGCTCGCGCTCCAGGCGGCGCGCGCCGACGGAGGACTGTCCGCGTTGCGGCCGGCCGACGCCCCCTGGCCGGCGCGACCGTTCGCCTCCTGACGTGTCCTGACCGCTCCAGAGGGGGTCGGCTGGCATACGCTCCCCAACGTGAGCGACGACGCACGCGCGGCTGCCGGGCCGCGGTCCGAGGGGGAGGACGAGGAAGCCGTCGGCGCGGCTGCGCCGGGTGCCGAGAACGCGTTTCTCGGCCGGCAGGAGGAACTGGCCGCGCTGCGCGCCGACATGGAGCGCGCCAGCCTGGACACGCTGGCCGGGCGTTCCCTGCCGCGGGCCAGGGTGCTTCTGGTGGCCGGCCGGCCCGGCACGGGCCGCACCGTGCTGGCCGAGGAGTTCGCCCGGGAGGTGCTGGCCTCAGGCGACTACCCGGACGGGCTGCTGCGCGCCCGGCTCACCGACCCCGGCGGCGTCCGGGTCCCCACCGAACGCACCGTCCGCGAGCTGTTGGCCGGGCTCGGCGACGTCGCGCCCGCGGGCGCCTCGGACGACGAGCTCACCGCCGTGTTGCGGGACACGCTCGACGAGCGCCGCGCCGTGCTGCTGCTGGACGACGTGGGCTCGGCCGAACAACTGGACGGGCTGATCCCGGACACCCGGGGCTGCACCGTGATCGCGGTGGCCCGCGGGCCGCTCACCGGCGTGCCCGACGTCCGCCCCTGCGCGCTGGGCGGTCTGCGGACCCCCGCCGCCATGCTGCTGCTGACCCGCGGCGCGGGCGACGTGCGCATCACCGTCGACCCGACGGCGGCCCTGCGGCTGGCCGAGGAATGCGGTCAGCTGCCCGCCGCGCTGGTGCTGGCCGCCGGCTGGCTCGCCGCCCACCCCGACGCGGCCGTGGTCGACGCCGTGCGCCGCATCCGCGAGCCCGCGGAGGGCTCGGAGCTGGGCGCGTCGGCAGCCCGGGAAGCACCGGACGATCCCACCGGGCCGGGGGGCGCGGAGGGGCCGCGGTCGCGTCGTCCGGCCGACGCCGCGAACCGCGCGGGCCGGGATGGCCGCGCGGACCGCACGAGCCGTGACGGGCTTCCGGAGCGGGACGACCACACGGGTCCCGACGAACGGGAGGGCCTCGGCCATCCGGCAGACCACGACGGCCCACCCGGCCTCCGCGCCCTCGTTCCTTCGGCGCCGCGGGCCGCCGCCGCCCTGGCCGTCGAGGACGCGCTGCGCCGGGCCTTCCGCATGGCCTACACCATGCTGCCCACCCCGGCCGCGCGCCTGCTGCGCCTGCTGGCCCTGGCCCCCGCCGGACTGACCGACGCCTACACCGCCGCCGCGCTCGCCGGCTGCCCCATCGGCACCGCGCGCGCCACGCTGGCCGACCTGGCCCGGCTCGGCTTCCTGCGCACCACCGCGTCCCGGCCCGCGCCCGACCGCGCCACGGCCGCCCCGGCGGCCGACCGAGGACCGGCCGCCGGCGAGCCCGAGTACCTCGTGCCCGGCTGCCTCGACCCGCTGCTACGGGCGCTGCTCGGCGCCCGCGAGAAGCCCGCCGACGCCCTCCTGGCCCGGGCCAGGATGCTGGAACGGCTGGTGCGCCTCCTGCGCGCCTGTGAGGCCGTCACCGAACCGCCCGACTCTCCCGAGCGCGGCTGGCTGGCCGAGCAGCCGAACTCGCTCCGGTTCGCGAGCCAGGACACGGCCGCTGGCTGGCTGACGGCCCGGCTGCCGGTGCTGCTCGCCGCCGCCCGGCTGGCCACCGCGGACGGCGAGCTCGACACCTTGGCCCGCCGGCTGCTCGGGGCGCTGAGCCGGGCGCTGATCGCCCACCGCGGCGCCGACGCGGCGGCCCCCGAGCTCTACCGGCTGCACGAGCTGACGCTTCGGGTCACCGAACGGCAGCCGCTGCCCAGGGAGCAGTCCGCCGCGCTGCTGAACCTCGGCGACCTGGACGCCAGGGCTGGCCGGCTGGAGCAGGCGCTCGACCGCTACCGCGGCGCCCTGGAGGCCGCCAGGGGACAGCGCGGCAAGCAGGACCAGGCGACGGTCGGCCGGCTCCTGGAGTCGATGGGGGACACCTACGCGGCCCTCGGCGACTGGCAGCGCGCCGCCGACTGGTACGACCGGGCGCTGACGCTGTGGCAGTTCCGCAACGGTCTGGCCGCCACCGCCCGGTTGCACGGCCGGCTCGGCGGCGCCCTGGCCCGTACCGCGCAGTGGCCGGAGGCGCTGCGCGCCTGGCGGGGCGCGGCCGCGGCGCACCGGCGCCTCGGGGATGTCGAGGAGCAGGCCAGGGCGCTGGGCGAGGCCGCGCGCGTCCAGGCGTGCGCCGGGCGCACCGAGGATTCCCTGCGCACCGGACTGGACGCGTTGCGGCTGGCCGAGCGGCTGGGCGACCCGCATCTCCAGGCCGCGCTCCGGCTCGACCTGGCCGACCGCGCCGAGACGCTCGGCCGGGACTCGGCCGCCGTGGCCCACCGCGCCGCCGCCGAACGGCTGCTGGCACCCTCCCGGCTGGCGCCGGGTCAGGTGGTACGCAGCAATCCGCATACTTATGAAACACAGACGACACGCCGATATGATTGACGAGAAGCAAGGCTAGACAAGCGTGATCCCTTCATTACAATGATCACAGCACCTTTCCGAGCGCAAGGACCGTGATCGACGTGAAGGTCGGTATCCCCCGCGAGGTCAAGAACAACGAGTTCCGCGTCGCCCTCACCCCGGCCGGCGTCCACGAGCTCGTCTCCGCCGGCCACCAGGTCCTCGTCGAGCGGGACGCCGGGCTCGGCTCCGCCATCCCCGACGAGGAGTTCGGGGCCGCCGGAGCCGCCGTGCTCGCCGATGCCGAGGAGGTGTGGGCCGAGGCTGAGCTGCTGCTCAAGGTCAAGGAGCCGATGCCGGAGGAGTATCCGCGGCTGCGCAAGGACCAGACCGTCTTCACCTACCTGCACCTGGCCGCCTCACGGGAGTGCACCGACGCCCTGCTGGCCTCCGGCACCACGGCCATCGCCTACGAGACCGTCGAGACCGAGACCACCGCCGGCCGGGCGTTGCCGCTGCTCGCCCCGATGTCCGAGGTGGCCGGCCGCATCGCGCCCCAGGTCGGCGCCTACCACCTGATGCGTTCCGCCGGCGGCCGCGGTGTGCTGCCCGGCGGCGTGCCGGGCACCGCGGCGGGCCGGGCGGTCGTCATCGGCGGCGGCGTCGCCGGCTGGAACTCCGTTCGGATCGCGGTCGGCATGGGCTTCCGGGTGACGCTCCTCGACACGGACGCCGCCAAGCTCCGCGAGGCGGACCGGGTCTTCGGAACCCAGGTGGAGACCCTCGCCGCCAACTCCTTCACGGTGGAGCGGGCGGTGCTCGACGCCGACCTGGTCGTCGGCGCGGTGCTGGTGCCGGGAGCCCGCGCGCCGAAGCTGGTGTCTCGCGAGCTGGTGTCCCGGATGAAGTCGGGCAGTGTCCTTGTCGACATCGCGATCGACCAGGGCGGCTGTTTCGAGGGGTCCCGGCCCACCACGCACGCCGAGCCCACCTTTCGGGTGCATGAGTCGCTCTACTACTGCGTGGCCAACATGCCGGGCGTGGTGCCCAACACCTCGACGTACGCGCTGACCAACGTCACGCTGCCGTACGTCGTGGCGCTGGCCGGGCACGGCTGGCGGGAGGCCCTGCGCCGCGACCCGGCGCTGGCCCGCGGACTGAACGCGCACGACGGGCAGCTGGTCTACGAGCCGGTCGCCAGCGCGCACGGACTGCCGCACGCCGAGCTGTGCGCCGTACTCGACTGACGGAGCGCGTCCCGACGGTGCTAGCGTCAACATCACGAATGTCACAGCAGGGGGAAGGGACTTGACGCCTGCGCACCGGCCGCGGGCCGGCCCGGCGGCTTCACCGGTGGTACCAACTCGTCGCGAATGTGGCGCTTTAACCGTTTCGTGCGCCGCTGAACCGACCTGTCGACGAGGCACGTGCCCTTGACAAGTGAATGTTCGACGGCCGACACATCCGCGCCGGTCCGGCGGATTGTGTTGCTGCGGACCGCCGACACGCCATAGAGTCGCCAAACGTCGGCATGGTGAACGCTGACCCTATCTAGAAGTTTCCTGGTCCCCAAGGAGGTAAGACGACTTGTGAATGAGTCGACAATTACTCCCGGGGAAGGACAACCGCGGGTCCCCGAGCGGCTCCAGCGCGCCTCGGAACCGACGGGCCTCGGCTCCGTCGCCGTCCATACCTTCGCAACCCACCAGAGCCCACCGAGCATGACAGCGCATCAGAGCACGGACGGCCATGAGATGACTGCCATGGCAGCAGACCGCACGGGCGGAGAGCCCGGCCGGTTCCCCGACTACGACCTCCCCGACGGGCAGTTCTTCGACCCGGACGCGGAGTACGAACCCGATCCCGAGTACGCGGCGACCATCGCGCCGGACGCGGCCAGACAGCGCCGCGAGCGCATCGGCCCCACCGGGCGCCCGCTGCCGTACTTCCCCATTCCCGGACCCCTGACCGAACGCGGCCCGGCGAAGATCATCGCCATGTGCAACCAGAAGGGCGGGGTCGGCAAGACCACCTCGGCCATCAATCTGGGGGCCGCCCTCGCCGAGTACGGGCGCCGCGTGCTGCTCGTGGACTTCGACCCGCAGGGCGCGCTCTCCGTGGGCCTCGGCGTCAACCCCATGGAGCTCGACCTCACCATCTACAACCTCCTGATGGAGCGGGGCATGGCCCCCGACGAGGTGCTGCTGAAGACCGCGGTCGCCGGCATGGACCTGCTGCCGAGCAACATCGACCTGTCCGCTGCCGAGGTGCAGCTGGTCAGCGAGGTCGCCCGGGAGTCCACGCTCCAACGCGCGCTGCAACCGCTGATGAACGACTACGACTTCGTCATCATCGACTGCCAGCCCTCACTCGGCCTGCTCACCGTGAACGCGCTCACCGCCGCGCACAAGGTGATCGTGCCGCTGGAGTGCGAGTTCTTCGCGCTGCGCGGCGTGGCGTTGCTGACCGAGACGATCGAGAAGGTCCAGGAGCGGCTCAACCCCGACCTGCGGCTCGACGGCATCCTGGCCACCATGTACGACTCCCGCACGGTGCACAGCCGCGAGGTCCTGGCGCGGGTCGTCGAGGCGTTCGACGACAACGTCTACCACACCGTCATCGGCCGCACCGTGCGTTTCCCGGAGACCACGGTCGCGGGCGAGCCCATCACCACCTACGCCTCCAACTCGGTGGGGGCCGCCGCCTACCGTCAACTCGCCAGGGAGGTGCTCGCCCGGTGCCACGCCGAGTGAGTCTCCCGGCGGCCGACGAACTGTTCCGTAGTACCGGAGGGGCCGCCGTGCAGCCCTCGACCCCTCCCGAGCACACCAGTGGCGGCACGGACACCTCCGCGCCGCGGGTCCCCGCTCCGGCAGGCGAACAGCACCCGGCGGGGGAGGGCGGTGAGGAGACCACGCCGAACGCGGCGGCGGAGACCAGGCCCGCCGGCGGGCGCGACGGCGTGCCGGCGCAGGCGAAACGCGCCTCGGGTGGGCGCGGGGGCGGCAGCGGCAAGACGTCGTCCGGCGCCACGGACGCCCCGCGGCGCGGGCGCGGCGGCGGTCGCCGCCCGAGCGGGCGGGAACGCCACGACGAGAAGATCACCGTCTACGTCTCGGCCGAGGAGCTGATGGACCTCGAACACGCCCGGCTGGTGCTGCGTGGTGAGCACGGGCTGGCCGTGGACCGCGGCCGGATCGTGCGCGAGGCCGTCGCGGTGGTGCTGGCCGACCTCGAGTCCCGCGGCGAGGCGAGCATCCTGGTGCGCCGCCTGCGTGGACGCTAGACCCCGATGAGCGGGCCGGAACGCCACCGCCGGGCGCTGGGCCGAGGCGGAGCGTCGGCCGTGCCGGCCGACCCACCCGAGACCACACCCCCCGCTGCGTCCCCGCCGTCCGGCCCCCCCGAGGCCGTCACGTCCGGTGACCCGGCCTTGCCGGGGTCCTCGGCGCCGTCGGAGGCCGCCGTGGCGGCTTCGCCGTCGGAGGTAGCCACTGAGTCGTCCGGGGTGGTGGTACCCGGGCCGTCGGGTTCGCCGGAGGCCGTCACGTCTGATGGGCCGGCCCTGCCGGGGCCCTCGGCGCCGTCGGAGGCCGCCGTGGCGGCTTCGCCGTCGGAGGTAGCCACTGAGTCGTCCGGGGTGGTGGTACCCGGGCCGTCGGGTTCGCCGGAGGCCGTCACGTCCGGTGACCCGGCCCTGCCGGGGCCCTCGGCACCGCCGGATGCCGCCGTGCTGGCTTCGCCGTCGGCGCCACCGGAAGCCGTGGTGCCCGGGCCGTCCGGTTCCCCCGAGAGCTTCACGTCTGATGGGCCCGTCCTGCCGGGGCCCTCGGCGCCGTCGGAGGCAGCCACTGAGCCGTCCGAGGCCGTCGTGCCCCCGCCCTTGGTGTCGCCCGAGGCGGCCGGCAAGGCCGCCGTGTCGTCCGAGGGTGGCGAGGCCGGCGAGGCCGCCGTGGACGACAGACGGTTCAAGGTGGTGTTGGCGAACTTCGAGGGGCCCTTCGACCTGCTGCTCCAGTTGATCTCGAAACACCGGATGGACGTCACCGAGGTCGCGCTGTCCCGCGTCACCGACGACTTCATGGCCCATATCCGCGCCATGGGCCCGGACTTCGACCTCGACCAGACCACCGAGTTCCTGGTCGTCGCCGCGACCCTGCTCGATCTGAAGGCCGCGCGGCTGCTGCCGTCCGCGCAGGTGGAGGACGAGGCCGACCTCGCCCTGCTGGAGGCCCGCGACCTGCTCTTCGCCCGGCTGCTGCAGTACCGCGCGTACAAGACGGTCGCCGAGATCTTCTCCGACCGGCTGGCCTCCGAATCCCGCCGTCACCCGCGCACCGTCGGCCTGGAGCCGCATCACGCCGAACTGCTGCCGGACGTCGTCATCAGCATCGGCCCCGAGGGCTTCGCGCGGCTCGCCGTGAAGGCGATGCAGCCCAAGCCGAAGCCGCAGGTCTACGTCGACCACATCCACGCCCCGCTGGTCAGCGTGCGCGAACAGGCCGAGGTGGTGATCGCCCGGCTCCGCGAGCTCGGGGACGTCGACTTCACGGAGCTGACCAGGGACGCCCCGGACACGCTCACCGTCGTGGCCCGGTTCCTCGCCCTGCTCGAGCTCTATCGGGAGCGCGCCGTGGACCTCGACCAGGAGGAGGCGCTGGGCCGGCTGGTGATCCGCTGGCGCGGTGGGGCGGACAGCCGGCCGGTGGTCACCGACGAGTTCGACCGGGCAACGCCCGCCGGTGATACCGCCGAGCAGCACCCGATCGAAACCGAGTCCGAGCCCGAGCCCGAGTCCGTCCGACAAAGAGCTCGAGAAAGAGCCCACATGATCCCCCAGCAGACCGGCCCGGAGGCCGGCGAGCCGGACGCCGCGGGCGTCGCCGCGCTGGAGCTCAAGCCCGCGCTGGAGGCCGTCCTGATGGTCGTCGACGAGCCGGCCACCGAGGAGCACCTCGCCAAGGTGCTCGACCGCCCGCGCCGAGCGGTCGCCGACGCGCTGCGCGAGCTGGCCGACGAGTACGCCGAACAGCGCCGCGGCTTCGAGCTGCGCCGGATCGCCGGCGGGTGGCGGTACTACACGCGCGCCGAGTACGCCGACGCGGTGGAGAGCTTCGTGCTGGACGGCCAGCACGCCCGGCTCACGCAGGCCGCCCTGGAGACCCTGGCGGTGATCGCCTACCGGCAGCCGGTCAGTCGGTCCCGGGTCTCCGCGGTGCGCGGCGTCAACTGCGACGGCGTGATCCGGACCCTGCTCCAGCGCGGATTGGTGGAGGAGGCGGGCACCGAACCCGAAACAGGTGCGATCCTGTACGTGACGACGCACTACTTCCTGGAGCGGATGGGCCTGCGCGGGCTGGACGAGCTCCCGGAGCTGGCGCCCTTCCTCCCCGAGGCCGAGCAGGTCGAGGGCGAGAGCCAGGAAGGGGTGCCGTCGTTCGACGTCGACGACAGCGACGACTCCCCGACGGACCATTAACGGATCAACGATGCGAAGCAGCGGCAGGAACAGCAACCGGAACAACCGGGGCGCGGGCAACGGCCGGGACGCCAAGCGACAGGGGGCGGGCCGACCCCGTCCCGAGGAGCGCAGGTACCCGACGAGCGGCGGCCCCGCCCGGCAGGACCGCCCGCCCCACCGGCCCGCCCGGCAGGACCGGCCCGCCCGGCAGGACCGGCCCGCCCGGGACGACCGGCGCGAGCGGCCCGGCGACGGTCAGCAGGAGCGCGACGGTCGGGACCGCCGTGACACCAGGGACCGCCGTGACACCAGGGACAGCCGTGACACCAGGGACAGCCGTGACACCAGGGACGGTCGCGACCGCCGGGATAGCAGGGACAGCAGGGATAGCAGGGACCGTCGCGACGGCCGGGACGGCCGGAAGGCGCCGGACGGCGGGTCGGGCCGCGGCATCCCCGGGGCCAGGGCCGGCGGTCGCCGCGGCGGGCCGCCCCCGGGCCGGCGCACCCCGCCGGCGCGGTCCCGGGAGTACCAGGCCGAGGCGGAGGAGCGCGTCCGCGCGCGCCACGACAGGCCGGCCCGCAAGCTGCCGAAGACGTTCGGCGAGCAGGAGGGCGAACGCCTGCAGAAGGTGCTGGCCCGCGCGGGGCTCGGCTCGCGCCGCGCCTGCGAGGAGCTGATCGACGCCGCCCGGGTCGAGGTCAACGGCCGGGTGGTCACCACCCAGGGCCGGCGGGTCGACCCGGAGCGGGACGAGATCAAGGTCGACGGCCTCACGGTCGCCGCCCAGAAGTACCTGTTCTTCGCCCTCAACAAGCCGGCCGGTGTGGTCTCCGCCATGCACGACCCCGAGGGCCGCCAGTGCCTGGGCGACTACGTGACCAACCGGGAGACCCGGCTCTTCCACGTCGGCCGCCTGGACACCGAGACCGAGGGCCTGATCCTGCTCACCAACCACGGCGAGGTGGCCCACCGCCTCACCCACCCCCGGTACGGGATCACCAAGACCTACCTCGCCGCCATCCAGGGCCCGATCCCGCGGGACCTCGGCAAGCGCCTGAGGGAGGGCGTGCCGCTGGACGACGGTTTCGTCCGCGCCGACAACTTCCGCGTCGTGGAGAACACCGGCCGCAACTACCTGGTCGAGGTTGCGCTGCACGAGGGCCGCAAGCACATCGTGCGCCGGATGCTCGCCGAGGCGGGCTTCCCCGTGGACCGGCTGGTGCGCACCCGTTTCGGGCCGATCGCCCTCGGCGACCAGAAGTCCGGCTGGCTGCGTCGGATGACCAACACCGAGGTCGGCCAGGTGATGCAGGCGGTGGGGCTGTAGCGCCGGCCGGGGCAGGTAGGGCGGGGGAAACGGTTCGCCGCGCGCACTACGCTGGGAGCCATGCGTACCGCTCTGGTCATCGGCACGGGCCTGATCGGCACCTCCATCGCGCTCGCCCTCTCCTCCCGCGGGGTGCGCGTACATCTGGAGGACAGCGACGAGGACTCCCTGCGCACCGCCGCCGCGCTCGGCGCGGGCACCGAGGAGCCGGCCGCTGATCCGGTGGACCTCGCCGTGGTCGCCGTCCCGCCCGCGTGCATCGCGGAGACCCTGGCCGCCGCCCAGCGGCGCGGCGTCGCCCGCGGGTACGTGGACGTCGGCAGCGTCAAGGGCGGGCCAGGACGGGAGCTCGCCGCGCACGGCGGCGACCTCGGCTCGTACCTGGGCACCCACCCGATGGCCGGCCGCGAGCGGTCGGGGCCGCTGGCGGCCACCCCCGACCTCTTCGAGGGCCGGCCCTGGGTGATCGCCACCACCCCGGGCGCCGACACCGAACTGCTGAACCTCACGCTGGAGCTGATCGCGCTCTGCCGCGCCGTGCCGGTGGTGATGGACGCGGACAGCCACGACCGCGCCGTCGCCCTGGTCTCGCACGCCCCGCAGCTGCTCTCCAGCCTGGTCGCCGCCCGGCTGGAGACCGCGGAGGAGAGCGCGGTGCGGCTGTGCGGTCAGGGCATCAGGGACGTCACCCGGATCGCGGCCTCGGAGCCGACGATGTGGATCGACATCCTCTCCGCCAACCCAGGGCCGGTCGCCGACGTGCTCTCCGAGATCGCCACCGATCTGGAGGAGACCGTGCGCTCGCTGCGCGCCCTGCAGTCCGCCGACGAGGCCAAGCGCGGGGACGGGGCGGCCGGCATCGAGGAGCTGCTGCGGCGCGGCGCCGCCGGCCGGCAGCGGGTGCCGGGCAAGCACGGCGCCGCCCCAGCGGCGTACGAGACCGTCGCGGTGCCGATCTCCGACCGGCCGGGCGAGCTGGCCCGCATCTTCGCCGACGCCGGCCGGGCCGGGGTCAACATCGAGGACGTCCGCATCGAGCACGCCACCGCGCAGCAGTCTGGACTCGTCCAGCTCATGGTGGAGCCCAGCGCCGCTCCCGCGCTGGCCGCGGCCCTGCGCGAGCAGGGCTGGTCGATCCGCCGGTGAGCGCCCCAGCGGCCTCCCCAGCCAGGGAAGGCCGGGAGGCGCCCCCCTGCGCCCCGGTCGGCCGCGGAACGCGGGCCTGTGGGGTACGGGTACCCTTCTTCCCGGGGTTTCGGAGGGTCGACTCCGCCCCTGAAGCTCTCGTCCCGCCCGAGAGCCGTTCCGCATGACAACGTGAGAAAACGTGAGAAAGGCGTCCATCGCCGTGGCCGAAACACCCGTCATCGTCGCCATCGACGGCCCCTCCGGCACGGGCAAGTCCAGCACATCCAAGGCCGTGGCCGCCCGGCTGGGCCTGGACTTCCTCGACACCGGCGCCCAGTACCGAGCCATGACCTGGTGGACGCTGGTCAACGGTATCGACGTCCACGAGCCCGCGGCCGTCGCCGCCGCGGCGGTGAAGCCGTCCATCGTCTCCGGCACCGACCCGCTCGCCCCGACGATCAGCGTCGACGGCACGGACGTCGCCGGGCCGATCCGTGGCCCCGAGGTCACCGCGGCGGTCAGCGCGGTGAGCGCGGTGCCCGAGGTGCGGGCCCGGATCACCGAGCTGCAGCGTTCCATCGCCGCAGCGGCGCCGCGCGGGATCGTCGTCGAGGGCCGGGACATCGGCACCACCGTGCTGCCGGACGCCCACGTCAAGATCTTCCTGACCGCCTCGCCCGAGGCCAGGGCCGCCCGCCGCAGCGCCGAACTCGTCGGCACCGACGGCGGGACGGCCGACGTCTCCGCCACCCGGGAGGCGCTGGCCAGGCGGGACGCCGCCGACGCGGGCCGGAAGGCGTCCCCGATGGCCAGGGCGGACGACGCCCTGGAGGTGGACACCACCGAGCTGACCCTGGAAGAGGTCATCGACCATGTGGTGTCCCTGGTCGAGGAGCGGAGGCGGCGAGAGCCGTGACCAGCGCACGCGGCGCCGCGGCCGGGCGCCGCCTGGCGGCGGGCATCCTGCGGGGGGCCTTCCGGCTGACCGCGCTCGGCGCCTGGCGGGTGCCCGCCGAGGGGCCGGTGATACTGGCGGTCAACCACGCGCACAACGTCGACGGCCCCGTGCTGATGGCTCTCGCCCCGCGACCCACGCACTTCCTGGTCAAGAAGGAGGCGTTCGTCGGCCCGGTCGGCACCTTCCTGCGCGGCATCGGACAGCTGCCGGTGGACCGGGAGAGCGCCGACCGGACCGCGGTGGTCTCGGCGCTCGCCGTGCTGGAGACCGGCGGCGTGCTCGGCATCTTCCCCGAGGGCACCCGCACGGAGGGCGACTTCGCCACCATCAGGTCGGGCCTCGCGTACTTCGCGCTGCGCTCGGGCGCGCCGATCGTGCCGGTGGCGGTGCTCGGCGGCAGCGACCGCCGCGGCCGGCTGGTGCGGGCCCTGCCGCCGCCCAGAGCCCGGATCGACGCGGTCTTCGGCGCCCCGTTCCCGGTCGGCGACGGCGGCGGGCGGCGCACCCGGGCGGCGCTCGACGAGGCCACCGGGCAGATACAGGAGAAGCTGGCCGCCCACCTGAAGGAGGCCAGGCGCCTCACCGGTCGCTAGACGGCGGCACACTGGACCGACCACACCCTGGCCCGGGCGGCGGGGCACCCCGAAGCCCGCGGAAGTCAGACCACCACCAGCCACGTAACGAGGTACAGGACGTCATGAACGAGCAGGACCACGCCGGCGCGGGCTGGCACGGCGCCCTCGGCGACGCCGAGTACGCGGAGTTCATGGAGCTCGCCGCCGAGGAGGGCTTCGGCGCCGAGGAGGTCGACGGCGAACTGGCCGCTGCCTCGGCCGGCCCGCTTCCGGTGCTCGCCGTGGTCGGGCGACCGAACGTCGGCAAGTCGACACTGGTGAACCGGATCCTCGGCCGCCGCGAGGCGGTCGTCGAGGACCGTCCCGGGGTCACCAGGGACCGGGTCACCTACGAGACGGAATGGGCCGGCCGGCGCTTCAAGGTGGTCGACACCGGCGGCTGGGAACAGGACGTGCTCGGCATCCAGGCGTCCGTCGCCGCGCAGGCGGAGTTCGCCGTGGAGGCCGCCGACGCGGTGGTGTTCGTGGTGGACGCCACCGTGGGCGTCACCGACACCGACGAGGCCGTGGTCAAACTGCTGCGCCGGGCGGGCAAACCGGTGGTGCTGGCCGCCAACAAGGTGGACGGGCCGTCCCTGGAGGGCGACGCCGCCTATCTGTGGTCGCTCGGCATCGGCGAGCCGCACCCCGTCTCCGCGCTGCACGGCAGGGGCACCGGCGACATGCTCGACGCGGTGCTCGACGTGCTGCCCGAGGCGCCGGCCGAGGACTTCCGCGGCGGTGTGGGCGGCCCGCGCCGGATCGCGCTGCTTGGGCGGCCGAACGTCGGCAAGTCGTCGCTGCTGAACAAGGTGGCCGGCGAGGAACGCGCCGTGGTGCACGAGACGGCGGGCACCACCCGGGACCCGGTCGACGAGCTGATCCAGCTCGGCGGGAAGACCTGGCGCTTCGTCGACACGGCCGGTATCAGGCGCCGGGTCCACATGCAGGACGGCGCGGACTACTACGCCTCGCTGCGCACCGCCGCCGCCCTGGAGAAGGCCGAGGCCGCGGTGGTGCTGATCGACGTCACGGAGCCCATCAGCGTCCAGGACACCCGCATCATCACCATGGCGGTGGATGCCGGCCGGGCGCTGGTCATCGCCTACAACAAGTGGGACCTGCTGGACGAGGAGCGCCGCTTCTACCTGGAACGGGAGATCGAGCAGGAGCTCGTCCAGGTGCGCTGGGCTCCCCGGGTGAACCTCTCGGCGCGCACCGGGCGCCATATGGAGAAGCTGGTGCCGGCGCTGGAGACGGCGCTGGCGGCCTGGGAGAGCCGGGTGCCCACGGGGCGCCTCAACGCGTTCCTCGGCCAGCTGGTCGCCTCGCATCCGCACCCGGTCAGGGGCGGCAAGCAGCCCCGGATCCTGTTCGGCACGCAGGCCGGCACGCAGCCGCCCCGGTTCGTGTTCTTCGCCTCCGGGTTCCTGGAGGCGAACTACCGCCGCTTCGTCGAACGGCGGCTGCGCGAGGAGTTCGGCTTCGAGGGCACGCCGATCAAGGTGTCGGTGCGGGTGCGGGAGAAGCGGGGCAGGGCGCGACGAAGCTGACGGGCGCCCGGCGTCCGCGCCGGGGCGTCCTCGGGCGTGCCCGAGGCGGTCAGCCGCCGGACAGCATCTCCTGGGCCGTCGGGTCGTGGGGCTCCTGCCGGGCCGGCGGCAGCGCCGCCTGCAGCCCGCGCCCCGGCGCCGTCATGCCTCCCATATGGCCCCCGTGCATTCCGTGCGCCGGGTGGGTGCCGTGCGTGCCGGCGTGCATGTGCCCGCCGCCCTGGCCGGCCGTGTGCCCGGTCAGATGGCTGGGGGCGTGGGTCGGCGCATGAGCGCTCACCTGCCCCGGCACCTGGCCGGCCATCGAGCCGCCGAGGTGGCCGTGTTGGCTGGGCGAGTGGGCCGGGGATGTGTAGCCGGCGTACCCGAGCCCCGGCGCCTCCGGGTGCCGCCCGTAGACCTGCCAGCCGCCGGTGCCCCAGGCCGTGCCGAGCAGGAGGCCGAAGCCGGCGAACCGCAGCTCCTCCTCGCCGGAGCGGTCACCCGGGAGCGCCCGGAGCAGCCGCCGGTACTCGGCGCACAACGAGTCGTAGATGGGCGTCGCCGAGCTGGCCGGCTGCTCATAGGGCGAACGCATACCGGGGATGCCGGGACCGCCGGACGTCTGACCGTGGCGGTAGGAGGGCTGCGGTCGGGAGGGTTCGTAATGCTGCACATCCGTCCAACGATCCGCCGGTCAGACGGATGCGGGGGGACGCTGTGCTGCACCTGAACGCCTCAGCGCCGGCCGCGATCCGGTACGACTAGGTGCCCGCGAGCGGCATCGCCGCGGCGACCAGGATGCCGCCCGCAGCGGCCTTCTCCAGGGCGTCCCGGAGCAGGTCCTCGCGCGGCTGCTGGCCGATCGAGCCGGCCGGCGCCCCGTAGACGAACACCGTCTGGTGCTTGACGGCGCTGGCCCGCCAGCCCTCGGTCACCGGCAGCGGCTGGTGCGCCTGCCACCAGGCGGAGCCCTGGCCGCCGGCCGGACCCGGCTGGAGCACGGCGTGCAGCCGTCCCATGGCCAGCAGCACCGACCAGCCGGGCAGCCGGGACGGCGCGTTGGCGACGTCGATGACCGGGGCGAACCCCGCCTCGATGAGCAGCGGCAGGAAGTCGTCGCCGGGCCCGGTGGCGCCGGGGCGGACGATGGGTCCGGTGGGCTCGACGACGATCGCCGGGTACAACTCGGCGTCGACGAGGATCTGGCCGCAGGTGACCCCGAGCACGGCCTGGCCGGAGGCGGCGGGGTCGGGCGCCGGCGTCGCCTGGTTCGGCACCGTCGCCGTGGGCGGCGGCCGGTGTTGGCTCTCCCCGGTGATGGACCGCACGGCGCCGCGCAACTGCTCCTCGGAGACGGGCACCACCTGCGAGGGGATGCAGCTGGCGTGGGCGAACGCCAGCACCGCGGTCTCCTCGCCGACGAACAGCACCGTGCTGGTGCGCTCCTGGTGCGGGTTGCCCTGGGTGCGGCACGAGGTGCAGTCGTAGCTGTCCGGGGCGTTCTCCCCGGTGAGCAGCCGTTCGGCTTCTTCGTCGCCGATCTCGGCGCGTACGTCGTCGCTGACGTCGAGCAGGGGGGACACTGTCGCTCCTCGGTTCGGGATCTCCGCCACGGCCGGCGGGGGTGCCCCGTGCACAACGGGCCGGGCGGCGCGCGGGTCACGCCCCGCGGCAGGCGAATCGCCGCTTCGGTGGGCGGTCGTGACCCGCCCGCACATCCGAGCGGTTGGCGCGCGGATGAGCGGGGAGCGCGCGGTGCGGAAGCGATGTGAGACGGGCCGGGTGTGGCCGCGCGGCAGCCGGCGTCGACCATAAACCTAGCGTTCACCCCGTTCATCTCCCGGGTGAATTTCGCGTGTGCAAGGCGACGCCCGGTCTGCCCGGGAGAATGCTTTTCGGAATTCCGTACGGTCGGGGTTCCGGGAATTATCGGCGCGGCGACCATTACAGGACGTGCACGATCGGCCGTCCGGCACGCCGGGGCGTCGCTGTGACACAAGCGTGACACTACCCGGATCCGGGCGGGACTTCCGGGTGGTGGCGGGCACCCCGTACGGTGGCGCCATGGCACCGCTTCCACCCCGGCCCGACACCCCCGACGACGCCCCCGACGACTACATCGGGCTGGCCGCGGAGGCCGCCGAACGGCGTGCCAGAGACCGGGGTTGGCGCACCGTGCGTCGGCTCCCGCCGGACGCCGTCATCACCATGGAGTACATGGCGGGGCGGCTGAACCTCGCGGTGCGGGACGACGAGGTCGTCCGCTGCTGGTCCGGCTGACCCGGTCGAGCCCGGCCGGACGGCGCAGACGCCGGCTCAGCGGCTGCCGACCGGACGCGGCGGGTGCTCGTGCTCGGAGTGCCCGTGCGGCCCCGGACGGAGCCGCACCGGGGCGATGCGCCCCGCGCCGTTCGCCGCCACCGGACCGGCCACCGCCGGTTCGGCCACCGGGGCGTCGCCCGGCAGCGCCGTGGCCGGCAGCGGGGAGGCGGTGACCGGCAGCGTCGGCAGCGCGTCGGGTCGGTGCGGTGGTGTGCCGCGGAGCCGGTCCCGCAGTCCCAGCAGGCCGCGCTCCAGGCGGGAGATGCTCGGCTCGCACCACGGCATGGCCAGCAGCACCAGCACACCAGCGGCCCAGCCCAGCAGCACGTCGCTCGCCCAGTGTGTGCCGAGGTAGACGGTGGTGGTGCCCACGCCCAGGGCGAACACGGCGGCGACGACCGACAGGGTCCGCCTGGCGCCCGGCGTGGTGGCCAGATAGGCGAGTATGCCCCAGGTGACGACCGCGTTGGCGGTGTGGCCCGAGGGGAATATGTCGCCGCTGCCCCACATCTCGTTGGAGCCGATGACGTTGGCGTAGTGCGGCCCCTCGCGCC